>JADKBV010000001.1 GCA_016714895.1 Saprospiraceae bacterium
TAACCTGTTCCTTGAGTTCTCTGACAACTTTGACCTTTTCCGGCGAAACCACATAATTGGGCTCCAGTCATTTTGGATATCAATACCTTTATTTCCTTTTCAAGGTCCCGTATGTGTCCATAACTGGACTTTACGGTAAATTCTCCACCAAGGTATTTTTTCTATGGTTTTGCTTTTGCCGGAGACTCCTACAATCAGAAGATTTTTGGCCATGGAAGCTTATATTTTATCTCGTTTAGTGAAAAAAAAATCGCAAAACTAATATAATTTATTCGTGATTGTCAATTTTTATGATAAAATAAGTCATTCTCTGAAAATCTGTTATTCATAATCAAGACTTTATATAGTGAAAATTTATTTCATACACTTGGTTTAATTGTAAATTCACACAAAAGATAATATAGGTTCCACGGTAGGTTACAAATACACAGAATGAGTAGTGACGGCAAACCAATCATTGAAAGGGGCTTATATTACAGGATTTTCTAAAGACCGGTCAGAAACCATTATGTTGTTCTGACAGATTTGTTTTCGAAAGCTTTTATGCTGATAAAAAGGGAAACAGGGCTATATCTTGCCTACCTTATTTAAAATGTTTTTGACCAATTCCGGGTTTTTTAACACCCTCCTCTTCTGAGATGTCGTTGCCTTCCCATTCCACGCCAACAAAACCTTTGAAGTCAGATTGTTTGACAATATCTGCCATCAGGGCATAGTCAATGGTTGTTTCATTACCGGCATCATCAAAACCATAGGACTTGGCGCTTACTCCTTTAGCATAAGGTATAAGTTCATTGACGCCTTTGTATCTGTCATACTCTTTTAAACAAGGAGCATTCCATCTTTCATTGTTTTCGCGCTGAAGGCAAAAATTGCCAAAATCGGGTAGGGTGCCACAATTAGGCATGTTGACTCTGCTGATGACCGATTTAAGCCAAATACCATGAGAGGATTGACCGCCATGATTTTCAACTATAATATTGATGTTTTTCTCTTTGCCGTGCACACTCAATTTTTTAAGAGCAAGTACGAAGCATCTGCCATATCCGTTTCTGTTCCTGTACCAAAGGTTGACACTGTATAGAGTGACAGCCCAAAATGCTGCTGCATCAACCCACTTATAATGATTTTCAACCGCTTCATTTCTTTTGTTCGTCCATTACCCAGGTCTCCTTCCGCCATCCACCATGATCAATAAGGATTGAATCCCGTTTTGTTCAGCTCTGTTTTTTAAGTTCTGACAGATAGACAGAATCTTTTACTTTTTCTGCGTAAAACGAACTGACATATTCAATACCTGTAAATCCAGCTCTTTTTGCTTTGGCTGCAAAGTCCAACGGGTCTAAAGTTTTGTCTTCCAAAGCCCTGTGGAAATGACCATTGAGCCAACGAATAACTGAATCTGGATGTCGGACCTGCCTCTTCCTGATTTTGGGTATTCGTATCCGAATTTTTTTGCTTACAGGAAGGCAGGGACAAGAATACAATGGTTATCATAATATAAAAGACATAACTTGAACTAATTAAAAGTCAGGTAAAAAAAATATTAACAAGTGAGGATGCAAATGTAAGATTTGTCTTTCTTTTTTCCTTGATTTTCAGCGCATAATTGTGCTAAAAAAAAATAGGCCCGGGAGTTTACACTCCGGGACTATTACTGATTTCAGGGGTTATGAGGAAATACGATCGTTGTTGTTTTAATGCCTTTTGATTTATGATTTCAGGTACCATCCTAACCACACACCAACGAGACCAAATCCTGCTAAAGCATCAATAAGGTCAGGCAAAGTAGGATATTCAAACCAGATAGCATTGGTATATGTCCCAGTCAGGTAACCAATCAATCCTACGGTAAGAGATATCAATACGGTATCTTTAAATTTTCTTTCTCTGCATTGTAATATAATCCAGCAAAGCAGAAACATTGACACCACGTTTACCAACATACCACGAATCATGTTTTGAGTCATATCAGGATTAAATGACTTGTGATAATAGATCTGTGCCCAGGGTTGCCCTTTTTTGGATTCCATAAACTTGGCATTGTCTTCCTGTGAGGTTCCTTTCGGAGTAGTTGGTAAATAGTAAAATCCGGGCTGAATGTTGTCACTCAGACATTTTAATACACTTTCCTGGCTGCTGGTATGTTCAGCCGTAACGCGGTGAAGGTCGAGCGCTGTCCACGACAAAAACTGCCAGAAAAAAAGAATGATGCCCCCTACCAAAGATGCAATGATAAATTGTTTCATGTTGTTTTGATTTGAATATGTTTAAAAAATAAAAGTGTTTGCCAGCGTTGGGGGCTGAATCGATATGTCCAAATCAAATTATATCTGCAAATATAATAATATTTTGAAATACATACTAACAGTCGGTATTATTTTCAAAAAAGGACATACCTTGAAAACGATATGTTTTAATCAGCCGCCACGTAATCAACCATTTTGTTTTTTTGGATGCCTTGCAGAAAAAAATAACACAATTCAATCTTTTGATTTACCATATGACCATATTTTATATCTTTGTTCTCTTTTGAATGATCATACATGTTTTTTCAAATGGTTTTATTTTGACCAGAGAACTTTCGTTTTTTATTCAAAAAAATCGTTTTTCGTTAAAACAGGGTTACCAACTTTTGTGTAAATAATTTTCGGAAGCCAGAAAAATAAATACAAGGATCAGATTATTAACAGACATAAAGATAAATATTCATATATGAAGTTAGGTATAACAATAGGTGACATGAATGGCATAGGTCCCGAAGTGATTTTGAAGGCTTTGGCCAATCCTTTGATTCTCAAAAAATGTACTCCTGTTATATACGGATCTTCAAAAGTTTTGTCTTACCACAAAAACATGATTCCGGATATTAATATCCAGCTTACAAATATCTCCACTGCGGAACATGCTCAGAAAGGCAGAATCAATGTGATTAAATTGTGGGGAAGAAAATATAAATATAACCTCGGGTAACCTACTGCGGAAGCCGGGAAACTGGCATCTGCAGCATTGGAAAAAGCTGCCGAAGATGCAAAAAATGGCTCAATTGACGGAATCGTGACGGCTCCGATCAACAAATATGCGATGAAACTAAGTGGTTTTTCTTTTCCGGGACACACAGAGTTTCTAGCTGATAAAGATGGTAAAAAAGAAAATCTAATGGTTTTGTGCAGTGATCAACTAATCGTTGCGACGGTAACCAATCATGTTCCTATTAAAGATGTTTCTGAAAAAATTTCCAAAGAACTTATTTTAAAAAAGATACAGATTTTTCAAAAAACACTGATCGAAAATTTTGGGAAAGATAAGCCTGTCATAGCAGTTTTGGGACTCAATCCGCACGCAGGAGATGAAGGAGCTTTGGGCAATGAGGAAGAAACCATTATCAGACCGGCGATTATTGAAGCTAAAAAAAGTGGCTATTTTGTAGCCGGACCTTTTTCTGCCGATGCTTTTTTTGGTGGCGATAAATGGACAAAAGTCGACGGAATCCTGGCAATGTACCACGATCAGGGACTGATTCCTTTTAAGACGATTTCCTTCGGTGAAGGTACAAATTTTACAGCCGGACTCAGTTTTGTCCGAACTTCTCCGGATCACGGTACAGCCTATGATATTGCAGGTCAGAATATTGCCAATCCCTCTTCGTTTTTACATGCAATCTACAGGGCAATGGACATCTTTAATACCAAAAACGGGTACGCAGAAGACAGAGCCAATCCATTGACTAAAATCAAAAAACAAGCTGCCGGCCTGGATGATTAGTGGTTAAGGCGATTTTTCAAATGCAATAATTTTATAAATTCGAAAAAGTATTCTTACTTTTGGGCCGCATAATTTAACAAGTTTCGGAATGTAGCGCAGCTTGGTAGCGCACTAGCATGGGGTGCTAGGGGTCGCTGGTTCGAATCCAGTCATTCCGACCCAAAAAGGAGTCCTAAGGCTCCTTTTTTTATGAATAATACGGAATACCTTTTTCATTATTCCGAAATTTCAGCTCCGGGAACACTTCTTTTGTTAAATTCATTTTTTTGATTAATTTTGCACGATATAATTAACTAATCATGCCAGAGGTAAAACTTTTTGCTGCAAGTTCTTCAAAAACATTAGCAGAAAAAATATCAGATTATTACGGATACCCTTTAGGAGATATCGTACTCAGGACTTTCAGCGACGGCGAAATGCAGGTTGAGATCAATGAATCTGTCCGGGGAAGTTATGTGTTTTTTATAGGATCTACTTTCGGATCTTCAGACAATCTTCTGGAAATGTTATTGATGATCGATTCTGCAAAAAGAGCTTCTGCAGGTTACATCACCGCTGTTGTTCCCTATTTTGGATATGCCAGACAGGATAGAAAAGACAAACCCAGAGTTCCGATTTCAGCCAAACTTGTGGCCAATCTTTTTCAGGCATCAGGTGTCAACAGAATCATGACCATGGACTTACATGCTGAGCAGATTCAGGGTTTTTTGATATTCCGGTGGACCACCTGAAAAAGCGAAGCTATATTTATGCCTTACCTCAGCCAACAGGACCTGAGCAATGTAACTTTTGCTTCTCCTGATGTGGGTGGTGTCAAAAGAGCCAGAAGTTATGCAAAATATTTCCACCGAGATTTGGTCATCTGCGATAAAGAACGAAGAATCGCAAATGAAGTGGCTGGTATTACCGTGATCGGAGATGTCAACGGTGCCGATATTATTTTGGTGGATGACATCATTGATACTGCAGGCACTCTTTGTAAAGCAGCAGATGCACTGATCGAAAAAGGAGCCAAATCCGTAAAAGCCATCCTGACACACGCTGTTCTTTCGGGGAAAGCATATGAAAATATAGAAAATTCCAAGATCACAGAGATAATCGTCACAGACAGTATTCCTCTGAAAAAAAGTTCTCCAAAAATCAAAGTGCTTTCCTGTGCCAAATTGTTTGCAAGGGCCATCAGAAATACCCATGAATATAAGTCGATCGCCGCTCTGTTTGTAGAAAAAGATTAATTTTCTTAGAGTCATAGTACTGATTTTCTTGGTTCTAAAATATTACGTTGGTTTTTTCCGGAAAAGTCAAAAAATAGTTATTATTCACGTATAGCTTTCAGTTTGATATGAATGACACACAAAAACATGACGATAAAATAGCAAAACTTACATTTGCTTCTGTTTATCCTCATTACATTACCAAAATAGAAAAAAAAGGCAGGACCATAGAAGAATTGCATCATGTTATCCATTGGCTCACAGGATTTGATGATGGAAAATTGAAAGAATTGATAGACCAAAAAGTAACTTTCGAAACTTTTTTTGACAAAGCAACCCTTCATCCCAATGCTCATCTTATAACGGGATTGATGTGTGGCTATCGAATTGAGGGAATCTCTAATCCGCTGACTCAAAAAATCAGATATCTGGACAAACTGGTTGATGAACTGGCCAAAAACAGGAAAATGGAAAAATCTGAAAAAAAACCAAATATAATCATCCGAAAAGCCCTTTTTGAATGTTTTAAATACATATAATAAGGGTGCACCACACTTATCAGCAGTTATTTTGGCCTTTTTGATCAATAAAATGTTTTATAACAATTACAAGGAAAATTTTTTTGATTTATCGGGTACCTGAATAAACTGTTTTGATTTTTTTTGGCTGAAATCATTCCTTCCATTTTATGAGCAATCTCAGTAATTTTCCTGCAACCTGACTTTATGTCATAAATTTTGTCCGAATTATGTCATTATGATCAGAAGAAAAAGCGTTTTTTCTGCAATATCGTCATATTTCAGTCTGAATTTTGGCTTGGCATACCAATTGACCATAGTATTTTGTTACAATTTTTTAAAACAACATTAATTAGTATAAAATGGGCAAAATTATCGGTATTGACTTAGGTACAACCAATTCTTGCGTAGCGGTTATGGAAGGAAACGAACCTGTCGTGATTGCTAATGAAGAGGGCAGAAGGACCACTCCTTCCATCGTTGCTTTTTTGGACAACGGAGAAAGAAAAATCGGTGACCCTGCAAAAAGACAGGCAATCACCAATCCAAAAAGAACAGTAGCTTCCATCAAAAGATTTATGGGCAATCGTTTTAGTGAGGTTGGAAATGAATCGGGAAGGGTAGCTTATAAAACCGTCAAAGGAGACAACGATACCATTCGTGTGGAGATTGACGGAAGACTATATACACCGCAGGAAGTTTCCGCAATGGTTTTACAGAAAATGAAAAAAACGGCGGAAGACTTTTTAGGACAGGAAGTGACAGAAGCGGTGATCACAGTCCCTGCATACTTTAATGATTCACAAAGACAAGCCACCAAAGAAGCCGGTGAAATCGCAGGGTTGAAAGTTCAGCGAATTATCAATGAACCAACTGCAGCAGCATTGGCTTATGGTTTGGACAAAAAACATATGGACTCAACCATCGCAGTATTTGACTTGGGTGGTGGTACATTTGACATATCGATTCTCGAGTTGGGAGATGGTGTTTTTGAAGTAAAATCCACAAACGGAGATACCCACCTGGGAGGAGACGATTTTGATCAGGTCATCATCGATTGGTTGGCTGACGAATTTAAGTCTCAGGAGAATATAGATCTCAGAAAAGATCCTATGTCTCTTCAGAGAATCAAAGATGCAGCTGAAAAAGCCAAAATCGAGTTGTCTTCATCTTCAGAAACAGAAATCAATCTTCCTTATGTAACTGCAGTGGATGGTGTTCCTAAACACCTTGTAATGAAACTATCCAGAGCGAAGTTCGAACAATTGGCAGACACGTTGATCAAAAGAACGTTAAAACCTTGCGAAGATGCGCTGAAAGATGCCGGTCTTTCAAAAGACAAAATAGATGAGGTTATCCTGGTCGGAGGTTCTACGAGAATTCCGGCTATCCAACAGGCGGTTGAAGATTTTTTTGGCAAAAAACCAAACAGAAGTGTTAATCCGGATGAAGTAGTAGCCCTCGGTGCGGCTATTCAGGGTGGTGTTTTGAGCGGTGATGTCAAAGATGTTTTACTTCTCGATGTGACTCCTTTATCTTTGGGAATTGAGACCATGGGAAATGTATTTGATATCGTAATTGAATCAAATTCCACCATACCGACCAAAAAGACCAAAACGTATTCTACCGCAGCGGACAACCAACCAAGTGTTGAGATTCATATCCTTCAGGGAGAAAGACCAATGGCACGCGACAACCGGTCAGTAGGCAGATTTATCCTGGATGGAATTCCGCCTTCACCAAGAGGAGTTCCACAGGTTGAAGTGACCTTTGACATGGACGCGAATGGAATTCTGAAAGTAAGTGCCAAAGATAAAGGTACCGGAAAAGAACAGAATATCAGAATTGAAGCGTCAACCGGTCTTTCACAGGAAGAAATCGCCAAAATGAAAGCTGAAGCTGCAGCCAATGCTGAAACAGATAAAAAGGCCCGTGAAACAGCTGAAAAAATGAATGCAGCGGACAGTTTGATCTTCCAGACTGAAAAACAGTTGACAGAATTGGGTGATAAAATTACCCCTGATCAGAAAGCACCGATTGAAGCCGCTTTGGGCAGACTCAAAGAAGCACACAAAATGCAGGATTTGGCAACTATCGATACAGCCATGAACGAATTGAATCAGGTATTCAGCTCTGTGGCTCAAAATCTTTATCAGAATCCACGAAACAGGACCAGATGCCGGACAAGGCGGTGGTAATGCCAATACCGGAGGAAATACAGCCGATGATGTTACTGATGTTGAATTTGAAGAGGTGAATGACAATAAAAAATAATCAGTATTTTTTATAATAAAAAAGGAGAAGTTCGAAAGGGCTTCTCCTTTTTTTTTGAAATAGCTGAATGATTCAGGATCATTAAAATGTTTTGGAGTCAAACAAAAAGCAATGTTTCAGACATATAAAAAAAGTCAGTTATGAATCTCTCGCCTCGTCGAGTCCCTGAGACGTGACCAACTATTAAAAAACATGTTACGTTATTAACCCTGACACGAAATTTTAAGTTAGTACCATAAAAACAGTGCCCAGTAAAGTATAAAAATGATATATAAAATATTGATTTATAATATTTTATATACGATATCCAGCAGGCCTTATTTTATCCAGACACTGCCTTCAAAACCCGCATTTGCTCCTGTACTATTCTGTAAAACAGCTGAAGGATTTCCTCCGAGAATACAGTTTTCAAATAAAATATTTCCCTCATTTCGCATCAGAGGTTTAGCCAACGTATTGTTTAATTGATAAAAATATAATTTTGAAAAATGAACGTTATACCCGGCCTTAACTTTTATCATAAAATCATGATTTGAAAAACCCGGGGCATTCAGATTTCCTTTGATAACAACGTGTCCGGTTCCTTGATATTCTATTTGTATCGTTTTATTGATTTCCAAAGGTTTAGTCATGAAAATGGTATCAATGCCTGCAGCAATCTGAATGGTTTCACCGGGAGCCGCGCATTGCACAATAGCCCTGAGACTGTTGGTGCCGGAATCATTTCCATTAGTAACCAATAACGAATAATTTTCATCAACCAATCCGTTACAATTGTCGTCAATGCCGTTGCAAACATCCGAAATATTTGGATTTCCCGTAGTATTGTTTCTCGTCATAACAAATTGTCCTGCTGTACGAACGCTATTGTTAACTGAAAAAACCACCTTTCCCGGTAAGGGTTGATCATATCTGTCTCCATTATCTGCCACACCTCCCCAGGTGTTTCCTTCTTCGTGTTGCCCTCTCCTATGGTAGGCAAAATAAGATGCCAGACACCCACCTGCAATATTTGTTGCATTTTTAAAATGTATCGAATCTAAAATAGTGAAATTTTGATTCGTGCCGTAATTGTTGACGATCCAATAATTATTGGCAAGGGTTACTCCCGGAGGTGGTGCGTTGGGTACCTGATTGAGTTTTGTAACGACCAATTCTCCGTTTGGATAGGTGCCACCTGATGGGAAAAACATTGTTAAATCTGCCAGTCCAAAATCTTTTGTACCTCCTGAATTGACCAATAACCTGTGTGAAAATCCTTTTCCGACAGGCACGCCGACATTTTCTTTTACGGCATTATTCAGTATAGTAATGTGTTTACTGCCAACTTTGTCATAATCGTTTTGTCCGATAGCATTAAATTGGTAATAAGCCACAAGACTGTTGTCTAACGCCGGATTTTTGACCAAATGCCTCAATTGTCTGATTTCATCTCGGGACAAAACCCTGTTATACACGGCGACTTCATCAATCCAGCCATTCATATTCCGATCAGACCAACCACGGTAACTACCGATTCTGAATCCCGGGATGTCCGTGGCAGTAAGATTGATGGTATGTGTCGCCTGGGACTCATTACAGTAAAGGGTTATGCCTGTCGGACTGACGATCATTGCAACAAAATTCCATACATTGGGTGTTACAATCAATCCGCTATCCCACCACCATTGACCTCCCGGCCAGTGATATGCCAGTGAGTTGTTTCCGTTTTTAAAATTCATTCCTGCTGCATCTGTACCATCACCCATAAAGATAGCAGCATAATCGGGTTGAATACCATTTGGTTTGACCCAGGCGGTGACGGTGATGGTGTTTGTTACACCAAGATTAGCGTTGGTCACCTGGCCATGCTGGTTGGTTCCTGCTGCTTTTAATGCCTTTCCGGGAATGGTGTCTAGCCCGCATTGATTATTGACAATAATCATATTGGACAGGGTTTTTGTACTGCTTCCAAAAACATCTGTAACGGTCAGGGTGACATCATAATTTCCGTTTTGTTGATATAAGACCTTAGGGTTTCTTTGGTTTGAAAAAGAAGGTGTACCTCCCGGGAATGACCATTGCCAGGAAACATTCTGGTCTGAGACCACACTATGATCAACAAAATAGACCGTATCTTTTATACAATAAACATTTTGTTTATCAGCTGATGGAAAGGCTACCGGCTGACTGGGTGCATAAAAATCAGATTCCCATACCGATCGGTTGGTGGCCGTGCGGAGTTTTTGTTTTCGGTAATAGGCTTCCATCCTGGTATTATAGGTTTGTGCGGGAAGACCCTGATTAAAAAGGACCCAATCATTCAAATGATCGTCCTTGTAAAAGATTCCCTGATGGGTACCAACATAAACGCCATGGGCTGATCCTTTTTGTAAAAAAATACTGGTAGGGGAGTGGCCGTTTAATCCTGTGCCACTTATGTTCTGCCATGTTTGTCCGCCATTTGATGAATAATAAACAGCATATCCATCTATATTTGAATCATACATCGAAGTCCGCGCAAGCCATACTTTCATAGGATCGTCATGATCAACCACTACGTCATAAGGTATCCAGGTATTGCCGTTGATCATTCCGGATGTCGGGGTTATGTTTGTCCAGGTGTATCCTCCGTCATTCGAACGGAATACTTGTTTCAGACCCCACCAACTCGGCCAGGTACATGCATAAATTACGTTAGGGTTGGACCAGCATTGAGCTGTGGAACCAATATCTTCTCCGAGATTTGATAATTGTTCGAAAGTGTATCCGTTATCGGTTGTTTTCATCATTCGGGTATCACTTCCGGATATCCAATGCGTATAATATCTCGGGTCAATCAATAAATCACTGGAAGCTCCGGTGATGTAAGTATTATTTGGTTTGTGCTGAAATGTTCGGGTCAAAGGACTCAATGTTCTGTTTCCTCTCAATTGTTTGATGTCATACTGGCTGTATGCAATCCGGTCCATGCCCGGATTGACAAAACCCATCGTACCATCGCCGCCGTCAGTACAAATCCATTTATTGATATACACGTCTTCTTCTCTGAGCATGGTTCCGTTGTGGTAAGCGCCACCCAACATTACATCGCCGTGCCACCATCCTTGTCCATAACCCCAGAAATCTGTTCCTTCAATTCCTACGTTTCTGCGATGATAATTGGCACCATTGTCTTCAGAATAAAATATTCCGCCATCACAAGCAATCCATATTTCACGGCTTTGTGCATAATAATGAACATCATGAATATCTGCATGGACATAGTTTGGCTTGTAAGAATGGGACCATTTTGATGGACAGGTGAAAGATACACCTCTGTTGCCGGAAACCCAGAGATTTACACCGGCCAGCAAAACAGTATCCGCATTGGTGGGTGACACAGCAAATCCCATGTCATAATAATATTGACCTCCGTCATCCGTGCCGTCATCACTCCATGCCATAAGGTTTGGATTGGATAAGGAAGGAGGACCTGCCGGTTGTGGTCCGCAACAACTGAATGTCCAGGTTGCTCCCTGGTCAGCACTTACATAAACACCATATAATCCACTACCTCCGTTAGCTTCACCGGAACAGTGAGCAAAAACATAATTGGGAGCTGCAGGAGATACAGACAGCTCTGTTCTTTCCTGATGACCACCGGACGGTGGCACAGGCCAACCACTGCCTGTTTGGACAAAACTGCTTCCTCCGTTAGTTGATTTAAAAAACTGAGTGGCTGTCCCGCTTTTTCTTACTGCATAAATGACATTGGTATTGGTTGAATGGATTTCAACTTCAAGAAAATCTCCGGAAGTTACGTTTGTCCAGGTGCTTCCGCCATTTGTCGTGCGAAACAAACCATTGTCGGTACAGGCAAAAAGGACAGAAGAATTTCCTGGCAACATACGTATATCTCTGACAGACAAACTTAAAGCCTGAAAGGTACCATTTCCTGTCGGCAAAAAAGTAGTGCCTCCGTTGGTGGATTTGTATATTGAATTTTGCAAAGAGGCGTAAATGACATTTTCATTGGCATGGTCTATTTCAATTGCGTAAACCGTAGACTGAAGCATGTTTTTGGTGAGCAGAGACCAGGTAAGTCCATGATCCACAGATTTCCATAATCCCGCAGTAGCAGTTCCGGCATACAAAACATCCGGATTGCTGACAGATTGTTCGACGGTGTAAACATGGGCGGAACCGGGCGCATAACTCCTGCCGGCTGCACTATGATCCCAATCGATCGGCCCGATACATTCCCAGTTTCCGTTGGTTCTGGAGGTCTTAAGGTTTTTTATTTTTTGCGTGTATACGCGGTTTTCTTCCTCAGTACGATCGTTTTGGCGCACAATAGAGCGGATCCAACGTTTAAAATACTGAGTATCTCCGTTTTTTACAAACTCGTTTGATTTGTAATAATCATCATACAGTAATTTGACTTTGCCCGGGTCAGCATCCTTTTTATACATTTCATTGACCCAATCCGGTCGGGTAGGGTCGGTAGCTTCATACCTCAACTGAAATTGTGAAAAAGAAGGTTGGACATTAAAAACCAAACACCATAAAATTAAAGAGTAGTAAATGAAAAAACGCATACATATTAATTTAATGCAAATGTAAAAACCTTAATGTATTTTTGTTATAACATCGGTGTGTATATTTAAAAAAAAACACCTGTTTCGAAAAAACGAAACAGGTGTTTTTTTATGTCTGCAAAATAATTGTGTCAAACTGCAAAACTCTCGCCGCATCCACAGGTTCTGGCAGCATTCGGATTATTAAAATAAAACCCTTTGCCATTGAGTCCTCCGGAAAATTCTAAGGTAGTGTTGCACAAATACAAAAAACTTTTGAGATCTGTCACTACTTTAACACCATTGTCATCAAACACCTGATCATTAGGTCTTGCTTCATTGTCAAAATCCATTTGATAACTCAACCCTGAACAACCGCCGCTGGTTACACTGACGCGTACGAAATAGTCATCCGTAAGATGTTGATCCTGAATGATTTCAGTTATCTTCGTTTTTGCACTATCCGCTACAAACAACATATATATTATTATTTAAAAAAAAATCGATGATTCAAATAAACGATCAGGCAGTTACCATTTCGTTTTTCTTTTTGTAATCAGCAATGGCACTTTTGATTGCATCTTCTGCCAATACGGAACAATGGATTTTTACCGGAGGAAGAGCTAATTCTTCAACGATTTCCATATTGTCAATTGTCAAAGCCTCATCGATAGATTTACCTTTCAACCACTCTGTCGCCAGAGAAGAAGAAGCAATCGCTGATCCGCAACCGAAGGTTTTGAATTTTGCATCTACGATGGTTTGAGAGGTTTCATCTACTTCGATTTGTAATCTCATGACGTCACCACATTCCGGAGCGCCTACAAGTCCGGTACCTACATTTTTTTTACTTTTATCAAGTGTTCCAACATTTTTTGGATTTTTAAAATGATCCAACACTTTTTCTGAATATGCCATAATATGTATGTTTTATATTGATTGTTAATTTAATTATATAAATATTTAATGTTCTGCCCATTCTACAGTGGACAAATCTATGCCTTCTTTATACATTTCCCAAATAGGACTCAAATCTCTCATGTGATTGACACCCGCAGTTACTAATTTTAAGGCATCGTCAATATCTTCTTCTTTGGTAAATCTTCCCAAACTGAACCTGATAGAAGAATGTGCCAGATCGTCTCCCAAACCTAAAGCTACCAAAACATAAGAAGGCTCCAGGGAAGCAGATGTACAGGCGGAACCTGACGATACGGCAATATTTTGGTTAAAAGTCATCATCAGACCTTCTCCTTCAACATGTTTAAATGAAATGTTGGTCACGTGAGGCATTCTGTTTTCAGTATTACCATTGACGTATACTTCTTCCAGATTATCCTGAAATCCTTTTTCAAGTTTGTCTCTCAATGCACTCAATCTGGCAGCATCCTGAGCCATTTCTGCTTTGGCGATTTCAGCAGCTTTACCAAAACCAACGATACCGGGAACATTTAATGTTCCTGAACGCATTCCTCTTTCGTGTCCGCCACCGTCAAGCTGAGCGGTAACTTTAACTCTTGGGTTTTTACGATTGACAAATAAAGCTCCTACACCCTTAGGACCGTACATTTTATGCGATGTAAATGCCATGATATGTACACCAACTTCTTTCGGATGTACCGGTATTTTACCTACTGCCTGCGTGGCATCGCTCATAAAAAGAATGCCGTGTTTTTTGCAGATATCTCCGATTTCTTTCATTGGCTGGATAACACCAGTCTCATTGTTGGCCCACATTACAGAAATAAGTATCGTTTTGTCCGTGATGGCAGCTTCCAATACTTCCAGGTCAACCAAACCGTCATTTTTAACTGGTACGTACGTCACCTCGCCACCAAGTTTTTCAACTTTTTTGCAAGCGTCAAGTACTGCTTTATGTTCTGTCGTTAATGTAATGATATGGTTTCCTTTAGATGCATACATCTCAAAAACCCCCTTAATACCAAGGTTGTCTGATTCAGTTGCTCCTGATGTAAAAATGATTTCTTTTGGATCAGCATCAATCAGACCGGCTATTTGTTCTCTGGCGTATTCGACAGCTTCTTCTGCCTGCCATCCGAATGGATGACTTCTGCTGGCAGCATTTCCGGGTATTTCATAAAAATAGGGCAACATGGTTTCAACGACCCTTGGATCTGTGGGAGTGGTCGAATTATTGTCCAGGTATATTAATCTGTTGGTACTCATTTATGCTAAAGATTTGTTATTTAAAATTAATCTAAATACAAAGGTACAAACATTTTGTTTAATGAATCAAGTAAAAAGATTGAAAATTTCTTTATTTGCTTAAGATTAACACCTTATTGGTCGTTTTTAGAACCTGAAAGATCTCATTTCATATCAACCACCGTTGATGTTTAATTTGTAAGATTTGTTGGTAACTGAACCAAAGACACATTATAGGTTATCAGTGAACCCACTTTAACCTTAAACACATTTTATTGTCTGACCGACAAAGTGTAGACACCTCAATTGATGTTGATTTGTTGAGATCCACCTTAGGTTAGGAAAACGCCTGCTTTAATATAAACAAATTATATTTGTTCAGTGACAAAATAATGGTTTACCAACCTCAGCCTCAATCTCAACCTTAGCCTTATATTCAGCCCACATACATATTATTACATATCATACATTTGCCTTTTCGGTTGCGTTCAAATAAAACATCGACCCTGCCTAATATAATACCGGCCCAGCCTACCTGGGTAATGGCAACAGGTTTTCCGCTTTTGTTTTTGGCTTGTACAGGTTCATTCAAAAAGGTATGTGTATGCCCGCCAATGATGAGGTCGATTCCGTTGGTTTCGGCAGCCAAAATGGTATCAGAAACTTTGTTTTCATTGTACTTATAACCGAGGTGCGATAAACAGATGACAAAGTCACATTTTTCTTCATTTTTAAGTTTAAAGGCGATTTCTTCGGCTTTTTTGATCGGATCCAGGTATATCATGTCCTGACATAATGTTTTCGGGATGAGTCCGTCAGGATCGATCCCCAAACCAAATACACCGATACGGATTCCGGATTTTGTAAATACCTGATATTCTTTTATTTTTCCATTAAGTAAGGTGTCTTTTACATTATAATTGGCATTTAAGAATGAAAAATTGGCATGCGGCATTTGTTTAACCAATCCTTCAATTCCTGAATCAAAATCATGATTTCCTAGCGTAGCGGCATCATAACCCATGGCAGACATAAGTTTCATCTCCACTTCGCCCTGATAAAAGTTGAAATAAGGTGTACCCTGAAATATATCTCCCGCATCCAGCAAAAGTACATTTTTTTCCTGCTCACGGATTTTTTTAATCAAAGTTGCTCTTTTAGCAGCACCTCCGAGCCCCTGATTTCTCGAGCCATCCATAGGAAAAGGATCGACCCGGCTATGCACATCATTGGTATGTAAAATCGTTATTTTGACCATTTCAGGTTGCCCTGCCAAAGCCAGTAAGTCAAGCCCTCCTGATGATAAAAAGGTAGCGGACAAACCTGCCTGTCTGATAAATGTTCTTCTGCTGATCATGTTTTTTTATTTATTCTCCGGATAATAAAATTCTTTTTGATGGGTCTGCCGACAAAGGTAGGCCCATAGAGGTCTGTCTCTTGATATAATTTATCAGGATATCGCGAACATATTTCTGACTTTCCCATTTTGGGCAGTCGCGCCTAAAATCCATATTATCGCCACCGTTGGCTACATAGTCGGGAATGGCCGCCATGTATTCTTTTGCCGGGTCCAAAGGTTTTCCGTGTATCGTGACATCGGCTGCTTTGCCAAATTCAACTCTGAACTGAACTGATTTGCTGATTGGCCATCCGTTTGATTCGGCAATTTTATCAAAAAGTTGCTGAACCTTGTCGCCTTTCATCGTAAGTACAAACATGGTATTGTCAAAAGGCATCAATTCATAAACATTCCCTACAGTGACATTGCCGGCAGCAAAACTATTGACTCTGACGCCACCATAGTTTTGAATCGCAAAATCCACTTTGACTCCCTGCATATGGTTCATTTCATCATAAAGAGCATCGGCAAACCAATTGGTCAAAGTAGAATTTGGTTTTCCTTTGGTCATCTCTGTGGTATTTTGACCGATCACCTCATTCATTGTAAGATCCAGTTTTTCTTTATAGGGAGCGATCATATCAGAAATAGCCACATCATTGGTGTATGACCCTTTTTCAATCCGGTAATTTCGCGAGGTGACATCAGCCAGATAATTTTTTTTCGCACAACTTCCAAATAAAAATACAAAGGTTGTGAAGTATAGGATTTTAAAATTCATGTTATTTTTTTTACGAAAGTAATACTTCTGTTTCTTTTTTAATGGCAAGTTTTGCATAATCCAAAGGACTCGGATTCAAACTGTTGATACGTGCATACAAATTTCGGACAAATTCGTTGTTTTCCTGTCCTTCCGTTTCACTGATGATTTTTTGCCATTGATCTTTGGTCAGTTTGATGATTTTCCAAAGATTTTCAGAAACATAAATCTGTTGGGTCAGGTTGTGTTCAAATTCCTGTTGGATGGCAATCATCAGTGAACTTCTCAATTCCACTCCTGACATGTCGTGGTGATTGATCCTGTAAAGCAAGGTGTCAATAGAAATTCTTTCACAAAATAAAGCCAGTCTTTCATAAGCCTGAAGTTTTAATGGAAGAACCTGGTCAGTTTTTTGTTTTTGATTTTCGAGCGCAGCCATTTGCCATTGGTACTTCATAAAGGTTTTAAACAAATAATACACGGTAAAAAATACTACCAGTGCCGGAACGGTACTTTTAACTAAATCAATGAAAATGTCCATGTTTGTTTTATTGGTCAAAAATTTATTGTGGTTTTTTGAGAACTATAATGTTTCAAAAATCGTTTAAAGTTTCAAATATTCAACTTTAATTGGATTTGACAAAATGAATTCTGTTATTTTTGTATTAAAATTGTAATCATCAAATGGAAGTATTAGAAAAATCAGATACCAAAGTGCTTACCCTCACACCGGGTGCCATCAAACAATTGCATAAAATCAAAGAAGAACAAAACATCGATCCTTCGCATGGAATCAGAGTAGGCGTCAAAGGTGGTGGTTGTTCGGGGTTCAGTTATGTACTCGGCTTTGACCAGCAAAAAGAAAAGGATGATGTCTACGAAATCGGAGGACTAAAAGTGCTGATGGAAAAGGCTCACGCTATATATTTATTAGGTATGGAGATCGATTGGCTCGACGGACTTAACAACAGAGGATTTACGTTTACCAATCCGAACGCTAAAGAAACCTGTGGTTGCGGAACCTCTTTTTCCGCATGATCTTACCATCGAAACACAGGGCATGAACCCGAATTTAGACGCTACACCTTCTAATTTTAAACCTGAAGACAAACAGTTTGAAAAAGCTTTACGTCCCAAAGGACTCAGCGATTTCAGCGGTCAGTCTAAGATTGTTGAAAATCTATCGGTATTTATTCAGGCTGCCAAATTGCGCAACGAAGCATTGGATCACGTTTTACTGCACGGGCCTCCCGGATTAGGTAAAACAACTTTGTCTTTTATCATTGCCAATGAGTTGGATACCAATCTAAGAATAACTTCCGGACCCGTTCTCGAAAAACCGGGTGATCTTGCAGGATTGCTCACCGGACTGGAAGAGGGAGATGTATTGTTTATTGACGAAATCCACAGGCTCAATAATGTCGTCGAAGAATATCTCTACTCTGCTATGGAAGATTTTCGGATCGATATCATGATTGATTCCGGACCCAATGCACGCAGTATTCAACTCAACCTCAATCCTTTTACTTTGGTGGGAGCGACAACCAGAATGGGTTTGTTGACTTCACCTATGAGAGCAAGATTCGGGATATCCTTTTTGTTGGATTATTACGATGTACCGACACTGATTACCATCATCAAAAGAAGTTGTGAAATCCTTCAGGTTGAGATTGATGAAGAAGGTGCCTTGGAGATTGCCCGCAGAAGCCGCGGCACACCCCGGATAGCCAATGCACTCCTGCGAAGAATCCGGGATTTTGCTCAGATCAAAGGCAATGGCAACATTGACAGAGAAATCGCCCGTTTTGGTCTTGATGCACTGAATGTCGATGAAGGCGGTTTGGATGAAATGGACAACCGGATTTTGACGGCCATCATCGAAAAGTTTAAGGGCGGTCCGGTTGGACTGACTACCATTGCTACAGCAGTAGGAGAAGAAGCCGGTACGATAGAAGAGGTTCATGAACCCTTTCTGATCATGGAAGGTTACATCCAAAGAACACCCCGGGGCAGAGAAGCGACAGCCAAAGCCTATAAACATATTGGTAAGGTACCGCCTACTTACACAGGGACCTTGTTTGGGTAAAAAAAAAAGAGCCACAGATATATCAAATGGCTCCTTTATTTTGAATTTTTAAGAGGTTATTTCAGAACGAATGAAAAAACATTACTCCTTCATATATAATATTTCGACGTCGGTGAGGCTGTACATCCAATCTTCGACATCCGTTCCGTTTACCTTAAAAGTTCCGGTAAGGGTAGCATAGGTGTCCATCTTGATTCTTCCCGGATTTTCTTTAAAAGTCAGTCCCATAACCGTTTCAGGTCCGGCTTTACCACAAAAAAAACAGGCAGCATACACGTTTTTACTCAAGGCATATGTTTTTCTGTCTACAGGCAATATATACCCTTTAATGACGACCTTTTTGTTGTGATAGGATGACACCTGCTTCGAAAAAACCGGCATCATCACGGTACCGTATGCCTCATGTTCCTGCTCTTTGTACTCAAGTTGATTTAACAATTTCCAGGTAATCGTGTCTTTGACCACTGCCGGAATGTCATCAACAAATTTTATCTCCAAAGATGTATTTTCAACCATACATTCAGGTACATAATCATCTGAAGAACTGATTTTTGGTAAAAACACCTGCTTGTGCTTTGTATGGTCACACAAAGGATTACTTCTGGTAAAACTGATCAGAAACAAAAAAAATATTATGATAAATTTTTGAGTCACTTTTTTGTCGGTTTCTCTGTGATGAAAATGACTTTTTACGCCTGGGATTTACCCATTTTCTTTTTTCCTTTCATTTTGGAAGCATAGATAAGGGCATTGTTAAGATTTACCACTCCTCCACTTACGCATAGATTCGAAAATTTGGTTTTGTCTGTTTTACTTCCCGGAATTAATACTTCATCCTGAACAGGTGACACAGAATTCATTATTGCCTCTTTTACCTGCTCTGCAGTCAATGAAGGATACTGAGATCGTATTACCGCTGCTACGCCCGCCACAACAGGGGATGCCATACTGGTGCCTTGAAGAGGTGCATAGTTATTGCCGGGTACCGGAGCATATATTCTTACGCCGGGAGCAAAAAGGTCAACCTCTTTTTTTCCGTAATTAGAAAAGGATGCAGCTAATTCCGGAGCTTTTTTATAATTCAGAGCTCCAACCTCAATCCAGTTTTTGGCTCTTCTTTTTTTCTTGAATATAAATCCCGTTTTTTTGGCAAAATTTGCATTTGGATAATTAGGGATTACGTCGTTGTTTTGCGCAGAATTTCCTGCCGCATGAACCAACAAAACATCTTTTTTAGCTGCATATTTTACCGCTTCGTCGACGATCTCTTTGTGGGTTGAAAATCCTTTACCAAAACTCATGTTGATGATAGAAGCCCCGTTGTCGACAGCATAACGAATAGCATTGGCTACGTCTTTATCGCGCTCGTCGCCATCAGGAACGGCTCTCACCGACATCAGTCTGACATTGGTCGCTACACCTTCTCCTCCGAATTCGTTGCCTCTGATGGCTCCAACGATACCTCCAACGTGAGTTCCGTGTGTGGCATCAGGTCCTTGTACATCAGTATTGCCGTAATACTTTTCTGTTACATCGCTGTAATTGTCTTTAACAATGGTTGACCTTGGATCAAAATCAGGATTGAATGAATATTCCAATTTGTTTTTGAAGTTTTTTCTGTCATCATCGATATCGGCAAAAACCTGGCTTTTGATTTTTTGGTAATCTTTTTCATCACCAAAAGTATAATATTGACTGACGATATTTTTTGCCAAGGTAAGTTTTTCGTTTGAACCGCCATTCAAAGAATCCAACCAGGTTTGGGTCAGTTCATTGTCTCCCAAAACCATGTCAAATTGTTCAAAAGCTTCTTTGACTTTGATTTCAATATTGTCAATCTGAGTGAGCTTGTTTTTGGCACTGTTGACTTCTTTTTCAACATTTTCTTTAGCTCTCAAAAATTCTGCATATTCCGCTTGCTGACTTTTGGTTAGTTTTTTAGGATCAGCATTTTCATATTTATATTTTAATGAACCATAAACCCGTGCAGCCTCATAAGAATCGGCACCTACATTACGTCCGTCAGGTCCGCCGATAAAATTCCACCCGTGAATATCATCCACGTATCCATTATTATCATCATCTTTTCCGTTTCCGGCTATCTCTCCCGGATTGATCCACATATTGGATGAAAGATCCTCATGTTTATAGTCCATTCCTGAATCTATAATAGCCACAACCACCGTTTTACCCTGATTCATGATGGGGAACGATTCATACGCCTGATGGATAGAAATACCAAAATGATCATCTCCCGGACCTCCGAAAAACCAGTCTCTTGGAAATTCCTGTGCGATTCCTGAGCTTAATAAAAGAATTGTAACGAATAACGTATTAAAAAATTTCAACATATTATTTGATTTTGAATAAAAATGTATAACTTTGCGTCGTCGTATGAACAAACGACTCCTGAGAAATTAAAGACGCAAATGTAGCGGAAATATACTAAAAATAAAACATTTTAAGTTTTATATAACATTTGAGTCTTCTTCACCCCAACATTCCGAATGATAATTGAAACCTGAAAAGATTTTTTTTTGGCATTATCAATATTTTACAAATGACTAAGCGTATTCTGACATTATCAATCTCGTTTTTATTGTTTTCCGGAATAGTTTATGGACAAAAGCTGGAAATAGGATTGGGAATCGGTGCTTCAACATACTGGGGAGATCTGAATGCTCCTGATTTTTCAACAAATTTGCAAAACAGCGGACTTGCCGTAGAACTTACCGGAAGAGCTGTTTATACCAAATATCTTGGAATGAGGGTTAATCTGGCTTTCGGAACAGTAAACGGAACAGATGCAAGATCGACCAATTTATGGCAACGCGAAAGAAACCTCAGTTTCAGTTCTTATATCCTGGAGTTGGCTGCGATGGGGGAGTTTTATTTTTTTCAATATGACGAAGAATCTTTTTTTATTCCTTACCTAACAGCAGGGCTTTCGGTTTTTGCATTCGATCCGGTGACCCGTTTTCAGGGGGCTGAAGTACGGCTTCAACCATTAGGTACCGAAGGACAGGGTTTGAATGGGTATTCCAATAAGTATAGTTTGGTCAGTGCTTCCATTCCAATTGGAGCAGGTGGAAAAATTAAAATTAATGATAAAATAAATGTAAGTTTTGATATAATTCTCAGAAGGGCTTTTACAGATTATCTGGATGATGTGAGTACAAACTACGTAAATTTTAATGAATTTATATCAAACGGTCGCCCTTTGTCTGCTCAGCTTGGCAACAGAATGCACGAGTTTCGTGGGACACAGGAACTGGTCAGCTTGCCCACCGGAACACAAAGAGGTGGCGAAAAAGTGAAAGATTATTTTTTTACATCCATGGTAGGAATTCATTTTGCAGTAGGGGATGGTTTCCGGAAGAAAAAAGGGTATAAATCCGATTGTCCTAAATTTTAAATGGGTGATTGTGTGATTCAAAATCTGACAGAAACATTACAAAAATATTGGGGATTTTCTACTTTCAGACCACCTCAGGATCAGATTATTAAAAATGTACTGAATAAAAAAGATACCGTTGCACTATTACCCACAGGTGGCGGAAAATCATTGTGTTATCAGCTTCCGGCTCTTTTGTTTTCAGGAAAAACAATCGTCATAACGCCGTTGATTGCTTTGATGGAAGATCAGGTATTTCACCTGAAAAACAGAGGCATACCAGCTCAATGTATCCATTCACATATGACCTATCGTCAGATTGATGGGGTGTTGGATAATTTTGTGTTCGGAGATACCAAAATTTTATATATCTCACCGGAAAGAATTGATACAGATATATTCAGGGAGCGCTATCTCAGGGTGAAAGTCGATCTCATTGCCATCGATGAAGCGCATTGTATTTCTCAATGGGGTTACGATTTCAGGCCTTCCTATTTTTTAATACCCAAACTCAGAGAATGGAAACCCGGGGTTGTTTTTCTCGCTTTGACAGCCACAGCAACCCATGAAGTGGAAAAAGATATTATCGAAAAATTATCGCTGAAGGTTCCTTCTGTTTTTCGTAAAAGTTATCAACGGAATAATATCAGTTTTTTTGCAATCGAGACCAATGATAAATGGACTGAAATGACCAGAATCCTGCAAAAAATTAACGCTTGTGGTATCATTTATGTCAGAAATCGGAAAGAAACCCTTGAATTGAGTCATTGGCTCTCGAATCGCAAGATTACCGCTTTACCGTACCATGGAGGTATGGACAAAATTCAAAGATCAGAACATCAGAATGCCTGGATGGAAAACAAAGTCCGGTACATGGTGGCAACCAATGCCTTCGGTATGGGAATCGACAAACCTGATGTTCGGGTTGTGATCCACCTGGATATACCGGCAAGCCTTGAAGAATACTACCAGGAAGCTGGTCGTGCCGGAAGAGATGGGAACGAATCATGGGCTATTATGATCTATGATGAAGGTGACCTTTCTGCAGCAAAACAAAAATGGGAAGAACAATATCCCGATATTTCTGTATTGGCAGATATTTATGATCAATTGTGTCGTTTTTTTAAAATTGCTTACGGTTCAGGTGTAGGAGAAACGTATGATTTTTCTATCCAGGATTTTTCAAATAATATAAAAATTCCATCGAGAAAAGTATTTTTCGCCTTGCAGATTTTAGAAAAAGAGGGTTGGTTTCAGCTTTCGGAAGGTTTTCGTGAGCCGACAAAAGTTATGATTACCTGCTCTCACCAGGAATTGAAAGAACCGGGATTTATTCCCACATCATGGGAGAATATCATCGTTTATTTATTGAGAAGGTATGAAGGTCTTTTTGTTCAGCCCGTAAAAATTGATGAGCCCGCATTGGCTAAAGCAATGGAAATTTCTATGGAAGAACTGACTGAAACTTTGAAACAAATGGAAATCAGGCAAATCATCAGGGTCAGTTTTGCTAAAACATCACCTTATCTTATCTTTTTAAAAGAAAGACCCCAAAAAGAACATTTTTACATTGACAAAAAAAATTACGAAGCACTCAAAATCCGCGCTTTTAACCGGTTGAAGTCAATGATAGATTATACGGAGAGTCAGGAACACTGCCGTCAAAAAATGATTCTGGACTATTTTGATGAAGAAATGGATGATTGCGGAAAATGTGATATTTGCAGGTTTAAAAAAGCTTCATCAGATACGTCGGCAATCATACCTCAAATTAAAACTATTTTGACAGAGTCTACCCAAAAATATATTTTATTGACTATTAAAGATGTTATGTTTTTGTTTCCTTACAACAAAAGAAAACTGGTCCGCTTAGCCCTTCAACAATTGGAAAGTGAACGAATGGTCGAAGTAGATAATGCAGGAAAAATTAAATGGGTGAGTCATGCGGTCTGAACGATTAATATGTACGGTTACCAATGATCTGAATCAGGATCAGCGCATGTTCAGGATTTGTTTTTCTTTACAAAAAATGGGTTTTGATGTGACATTGGTCGGAAGACTAAAAAAGTCAAGTCTCCCTTTACCGGAAACGACATTTCAAACTAAAAGATTGAGATGTTTTTTTCAACGTGGGTTTGGTTTTTATGCGGAATACAATATTAGGCTGTTTTTGTATTTATTGACACAACGTTTTTCCGTATTATATGCTGTGGATCTCGATACGATCGCTCCGGTAGGTCTGGTTGCTGCTCTAAAAAATCAATCTTTTATTTTTGATGCTCATGAACATTTTACGGAAACGCCTGAACTGCTTAACAAAAAAAGGACACGGAACCTTTGGAGCAATATAGCTCATTTCTGGGTGTCAAAAGCTGCTGTGTGTATTACTGTCAATGAATCATTGGCCAACCTTTTTACAACTTTATACAACAATAAATTTATTTATTTGTACAATGTCCCACTGCTCGATTTATCAAAATGTGCGGTTATTCCCGCCGGCGGTACAAAAAGGATTTTGTATCAGGGCGTTTTAAATCACGGAAGAGGTCTGGAGTCTTTGATAACTGCAATGGAACATCTTCCTGAATGTGAGTTGTATATAGTAGGAGAGGGCGATTTGTCGGTTGTTTTAAGAGATATGGTCGCAAAATCACCAGCTTCGGACCGAATTATATTTACCGGTTGGAAACATGGCGAGTCATTAAAACAAATGACCCGAAATGCATGGCTGGGTGTCAATTTTCTCGAAGGGAATAGTTTATCTTATTACTACTCACTGGCTAATAAGTTTTTTGACTATATCTATGCGGAACTGCCTGCGGTACATATGAATTTTCCGGAATACGCCCACATCATTTCAACTTATCCCATAGCATTGACCATTGATGAGATATCTTCACAAAAAATTGTCAATACCATCCGGCAAATCATTGATCATCCGGAAAAGTATGAGGATATGAAAAGGGCATGTTCGATTGCAAAAAAAGAATTTTTCTGGGAAAAAGAAGAAAAAAAATTGATTGAAGTTTGTTCTTCATTTTTAAAAAAGTCCGACAATAATTGATTTGTCAACCTATAAAAACGGCAATCATAAAAAACCGGTCAACAAATGAAATGAAAACAACTCAACACAAAAGCGTGAAATATATAAAAGCTTTTTTGTACTTTTGTCCTTCGAACAGCAGATAGACATATGGAACAAAAAAATAAAACGCGATTTGATATTCCGGCATTGGGAATTTGTTTATTGTTTGCAGCGGGTACCCGTCTGATTCCCCATGTTGACAATTTTACACCGATGGAATCAGTTTCATTGTTTGGAGCAGCCTACTTTTCAAGAAAATGGTGGGCTTTTCTGACACCTGTTTTTATCATGTATATCACGGATTTTGTTATCAATAATACAGTTGCGCGTCCGTTTTTTACGGAAACAGAAGGTGTTGTTTGGTTCAGCAATTACATGATTTATAACGCCCTGGCATATGTTGCCATTACCTCATTGGGCATATTGTTTTTACAAAAAGTGTCTGCTTCAAAAGTTGTATTTTTGTCTTTAACGAGTTCCGTCCTGTTTTTTTTAGTGACCAATTTTGGTGTCTGGATGAGTGAAGTAAGTTTGTATCCTCGTTCTTTTTCAGGATTGATGATGAGCTACACTGCGGCTTTACCTTTTTTCAGAAATTCCATGTTGTCAACATTGGTTTTTTCTGCCATGATGTTTGGCTCTTTTTCATTGCTGAAAAGATATTTTTATAATACCGCGACATTTGCCAGATAAAAATAGCACAACCGTTTCAGTCAAACCCAAGACAACAGATCCAAACGGATTTGTCAATGGAGTTGATTATTATATCGAAGACGGCAAATATGTTTTTACCGAATATTTTTTAAAAAACCGGGGTTATTGTTGCCAAAGTGGTTGCAGACATTGCCCGTATGGCTATAAAAAAGAAAATCATGTTGCAGGCTAAAACAATTCAAAAAAATTACGGTAAACTGGAGGTCTTAAAAGGGATTGATTTTTCTGTTTCTGAAGGTGAAATCGTAACCATAATTGGTAAATCCGGCGCCGGAAAAAGTACTTTTTTACATATTTTGGGTACATTGGATGTTCCGGATCAGGGAGAATTGTTTTTTGAAGGAAAAAAAGTTGATTTTTCCAATGAATCCGCTTTGTCTTCCCTCAGGAATGAAAAACTGGGATTTATATTTCAGTTTCACCATTTACTTAATGAATTTACGGCTTGGGAAAATGTGTGTATTCCGGCAATGATCAAAGGTGGTGTAAAAATTGAAAAACTAAGAACGAAAGCCGAAGAATACCTGGCTTATCTCGGGTTGCAGGATCGGATGAATCATAAACCCAATGCCCTTTCAGGCGGTGAGGCACAACGTGTAGCTATCGCAAGAGCGCTGATGAATCAGCCAAAACTTATTCTGGCAGATGAACCCACCGGAAACCTGGATAAGGTCAATTCTGAAGAAATGCACAAACTTTTTATCAAACTGAGGGATGATTTCGGACAGAGTTTTGTCATCGTTACCCACAATTTGGAATTAGCTGCGCTGAGTGACCGAACTATTAGGATGGAAGATGGTTACATAATATCGTAAATGATATAAATATCTTTTTTCATGTTTATTTATCCGAATGATGCCTTCGAAAGATTGGAATATTCCAAAGTACTCGAACATATCCGCCAATATTGTCTGTCTGAAGCCGGTGGTCTTGAGGTATTGCATACACAAATAGAAACAGATCTTCACGTCATTGAAGACAAGCTGAAAGAAACAGAAGAGTTCAGAAATATTATAGAACGAGGAGAAAACTTTCCGATTTCAGGATTTGAAAGTGTAACCAAAGATATTATTCTTCTGAGTAAAGAAGGTTATGTTTTGGATGTCGAAGCTATTCAGAGAATTTATTTTGTCATCTATATCAGTATGACAATCCAAACATATGCCAATGATGAAGAAAAAAAATCATTTTTTCCGCTTTTATATAAAATTATAACAAAAATCAACCTTGACCCGAAACTGGTGGACGAAATTGATCGGGTGATTGATAATCAGGGAGAAATAAAACCTGACGCCTCCCCTGAATTATTGAAAATATCCAAACAAATAAAATCCAAAGAAAGGGAAGCTGACAAATTATTTAATCAGGAACTTGAGTTTTATAAAGTCAAAGGTTTCCTGACAGATAGTTTTGAATCGCTGAGAGCAGGAAGGAGGGTTTTGACTGTTTTTGCCGAACATAAACGAAAAGTTCCCGGAATCATACATGATGAATCCGCCACCGGTAAAACAATGTATATTGAGCCGGAAAAACTGATGCCGGTAAATATGGAGGTTTATAATCTCTATGCTGAAAGGAAAACAGAAATCTACAAAATCATCAGGGACTTGTGTGTCGTTATCAGACCTTTTTGTGACCAGATACTGGAAGCTCAGGAAATTCTAATCAGACTCGATGTCATCAGAGCCAAAGCCAGATTTGCTTACGAAATCAAAGCCAAAAGACCGAATGTTCAGAAAAAACCTAAACTGCACATTTCTGTCGGATTTAATCCGGTACTGCTTCAAAAAAATAAAGCATTGGGAATTCCGGTTATACCCTTTGATCTCGTTTTACTGAATCATAACAGGATGTTGGTTTTATCAGGACCTAATGCAGGGGGGAAATCAGTTGTCCTCAAATCAGTTGGTTTATTGCAATTGATGGTACAATCCGGGATTCTCGTGCCTGCCGATGAAAATTCTGTTTTTGGTATTTTTAAAAAAATAATTGTAGACATAGGGGATCAGCAGTCTTTGGAAGATGATTTGAGTACCTATAGTTCTCACCTGAAAAACATGAAAATCGGTCTTGAAAATGCCGGTATGGACACCTTGATCCTCATAGACGAATTCGGAGCAGGAACTGATCCGAAAATCGGGGGTGCTATGGCAGAATCTATTTTATACCAATTAAATAAAGCTAAGTGTTTTGGTGTTATCACAACCCATTACAGCAATCTGAAGTTTTTTGCCTTTAAAGCTCCGGGATTGGTCAACGGCTCTATGGAATTTGATAAAAAACTCCTGCAACCTACCTTTCAATTGCATGTCGGCAAACCGGGAAGTTCTTTTGCTTTTGAAATCGCCCGAAAAACCGGTCTTCCCGACGAAATAATTGAATATGCGCAGAAAAAGTCAGGGAAAAATGAACAGGCCATTGATGAAATGCTCGTGTCATTAATGGACGAAAAAAGAGAGTTTGAAAAAAAATTTGATAGTCTGATAGAAAAACAAGACAAACTGGACAGACTGATGAAAAGTTACGAACAAATGGTAGCTGATCTGGATGTCAAAAAGAAAAAATTGAAACTGGAAACCAAAGAGCAGGCCGCCAACATATTGCATCACCAGAAACAGGAATTACAAAAAGCACTCTCTGAAATACGAAAAGTAAAAGATGAAGATAAAATGAAAAAAATGGTGGAGGACCTTAAGGTGAAACAAGAGGTCGCTTCTGAACAACTTTTTACCTTAAAAAAAGAAGTCTACGAACAAGAAACACAAAAGGTATCCCGTCCTATCGAAGTTGGTGACTTCGTCAAATTGAGATCGGGAAGTACCATAGGTGAAGTATTGTTTATCAATCAGCATAAAGCCGAGATTCAGATGGGAATCTTAAAAGTTACGGTTCCTGTTGTCGAATTGGAACTGACTAAAGAACCTATCGCGGTGTCAACGGTAAGGACAATCAATACTGATCGGGTGAATAAAAATCTGCCGGAGTCAAAAATCGATTTGAGAGAATACACCAAATCCGATGCCATGCGTTTGTTGCAGGACTTTATCGACAGGGCTTTATTGCATAATATGTATGAATTAAAAATCATTCACGGTCATGGTACAGGAGTTTTAAAAAAGGAGGTTTGGAAAGCCCTCAGAGAGTATAAAGACATTAAAAAATATTGGCATCCGGAATCTGATCAGGGTGGGGAAGGCGTGACACTGGTTCAATTTTGACCCTTTATTTAAAAACGTTAATAAATTTTAAATTTTGACAAGGAAGGGCATTCATAAAATCTTTTTGAATGAAAACTTGTTGATTAGATAATCTTTCACAAATTTAGTTATTATGACACGACTTATTTTTCAAGTATTTTTGATTGTTTTTTCAGTAGTTTCCGCTTTTGGACAGGACGAACCAAAGTTTACTTTACCGGAATTGAAATATGGTTTTGAGGCTCTCGAACCTTATATCGATGCAAAAACCATGGAAATTCACTATTCCAAACATCATAAAGCATATCTGGATAACCTGAATAAATCAGGTGCAAATACAATTTCAGCGTCTGGCTTAGGTACCATCGAAGAATTAATGCTTACGGTAGACGGCAAACAGGCGTCTGTAAGAAATAACGGCGGAGGCCATTACAATCACTCTTTGTTTTGGGAGATTTTGTCACCCGGAGCTAAAAAAATGGCAGAAGGTAAACTGGCAGCGGCAATTAAAAATCAGTTTGTTTCTCAGGACAGTCTGATCAAGCTGATGAACGCTGAAGGTTTAAAAAGATTTGGTTCGGGTTGGGTATGGCTTATTGTCACACCTCTTAAAACACTCGCCGTAGTATCAACAGCAAATCAGGATAACCCATTGATGAACCTTGAGGATATGAAAAGAGGAGTTCCTGTTTTGGGTATTGATGTCTGGGAACATGCATATTATCTGAAACACCAAAACAAAAGAGGTGAATACCTGAACACCATATGGAACGTAGTGGATTGGGCCCAGGTAGAAAAAAATTACGAAGCGGCAGTAAACAGTCCGGTGCTGAAAAAGATTGATAAATCCAGCTGGAAGGCTTACAAAGAATTTAATCAATTATATTCACAAATCAATCTTCCCGCTCAAAGCGGAGATTACAGTCTTCTGAAATCCAAATCAGGAGAGTTGGTCGAAAAAGCAGAAATGTTGTCAAAATCAAATATTCCTGTCAGTTTTCAGAACACCGATATTAAAAAAATCATCGGTAAATTAGTTTCTGAAGTTAAAGACTTATCAAAAGCAGCAACTAAAAAACCTAAAGATGAAGTCATCAAACAAAAATTGGCCGATTTACAATTGGTTTATACTGAATTGATGAACATCGTTTCAAATTAATTTTCTGTCATATTGTGCCCGCAGATTATACAGTTTCTTCTCTTTTGCTGAGAAATTGTATAATCTGTCGGTCAACGACCTCTCCACAAAAGTTAACTGAAAGATTCTACTATTTTACGGAAGAAATAAGGGGGTAAATGAAGAATTTTTTTCAACCTGAATTTTATTCAAACATACAAATCAAAGACATAAGATCTTATGATATCTGTTTACTTGGAGTCCACCTTAAAAGTGAATTTATTGTACATTTTTTTTTAAAAACATATAATCAACAAATTTACTTAGACCCCATCGTTCTTAAATCTTTGATATAGGTGTTGATCATCAATCGTGTTTTAACGGTTGTTTCAATTTCTCCCGGCTTCATATAAAACCTGTCAACTTTGATGTTGAAAAGTTTGGCACTCATATCCATGTTATATTTTTTGTTAATATCATCCAATTGTTGGTTGATATCATTCTGAATTTCATCTATTTGTCCTTCTAAAGGAAAATAAAACATTTTTTCTAATTCTTTTCTGATGTATCCTTCGGCAATCCAACTTGCAGCTTTATGGAAAGTATTTTTTGTTTTGAAAGAAATATCTATGTCTTTGGCTTTGAATGCGTTATCAAGAGCATCATAATAGGGTGTGGCCTTAATCATCAGGGTGCCGTTGATACTTCCGGTAACATCGGAAACAAAACGAATTTTTTCATAATCACAATTGAGAAAAATACTCCCTAAAGTAATGGTTTTTCCCTGACTTGTAAAGGATTTGCCGTCATAATTTTTCCTTACGATGTCGTTCAGATCCATCATTTTTATATTAGTCACCAAAGAAAGGGTAGTGGTGTCTTCAAACTGTTCTGACCATTGCAATTTGGGTGATGGTATCTGACCTGAGGGCAGGTTGGGTTTTTGGGTTGAAAATTGAGATAACAACTCAATCTTTATTTTTCCTGAAGTATGAAGTTTTGAATTTTTCAGGGATGTTAGTTTAATGCTTTTGGGGGTGAGTGTCACATATCCGCCATTGTCAGGGTCTAATTGTATAGGATCCTTAAAAACCTGTATACTTTCATGGATCGTCTTTTTAATGGTAAAGTTTTCTGCAATAGCAGCATCAATATTTTCAACTATATACGGTTTTGCCTTACTGATGATGACATTCGAAATGGGTTCAATGGGAATATTTATACCTGCAACACTTAACACCGGTTTTTCCAACCATTTGTGATAAGAAAGATCTGTTTTGGCTTTAAAATTCCAAACGGAATCCAGGTCAAATTTGGTTATAAAAGTGAGTTCGAGAACTCCACGGGCTTTCATTTTGGCAAGGTAAGTATCTTTTTCAACCAAAATACCGACGGGGATGTTGACAAGTATATTTTTACCCTCTATCTCTACATTAGCATCTTTGGTTTTATAAAAATTCATTTGTAAGTCATATTCCGCCAGATTGAAGTTTTGTTTAAAAAGTTCAGCGATTGCCTGATTAAAAGTGTCCTTAATCGCCTTTTTATCCAGTTTGTAATGAAGTACAACCTGCGAAGGTACCGGTTTGTATTCGGGTGCAGGTGGGATCACAGCTGTTGGTACTTTTTTACCCGAGGAACAAGCCGACATCAGCAAAAAAATCAGTACAATAATAGGGTAAAAATTAACTTTTTTCACGTAAAACGGGAATTTGAGCAATGTAAATATAACGTTGGTTTTGAACTCAGAAGGATGTATAAAAAAAAGCAGGATAAATTGTTTTTATCCTGCTTTTTTATAACTTAATTTAAAATATATCTGGCAGTAAATGCGCCATAGCCGCTTCTGAAACGGTTATAGGTACCCGTGTAATCCCAACTGTCAAGAATAACAAAAGTTGGTGCCCAATCGACACTTAAATTCAAAGGAATATTGTCAAATGAATAATCAAGTCCTAAAACTGCGGAAACACCTAATTCGTAATATCCATCGTTAATTCCGAAACTATTATAGGTCCATGTTGTAAATGAAGCACCACCACCCCAATACCATTGGAGTCGATCTACAGACGCAATGTCGTAGTGAAGTTCGTAATAAGCTCCGGCGGCTAATCCTCCCCACCTTAATCCTCCGAATAAATCGATGGCTGCTTTTTCATTAAGGAATTTTTTGTAAGAGGCTATCAATCCGTATCCCAACTTGGCTCCGATTGCGGATTCATAATTTTGTGCTTGTATAGACGAAGTAAATACACCGCACAACAAGAAAACTAAAATAATTAATTTGTTTCGCATATTAAAATTTTTTAAATGACAATTCAAAATGGAATCCACGTATCAAATTCCGAGGCAAATATATAAACTTTTTTTAAAGTGTATGAAAATCAGACATTTTAATTTTGTTTTATTGAGATGTATTATATGTTGTAGTTCACAAATTTACATATTTTTTTATAACACTATTTGATATTAATAAAAAAGTTTTACTTTTACCAAAAATTTATCATGACAAAACAATTATTTTTCTTTGGGATACTCATTCTGAGTCTGTCGTCCTGCTATACGTTTACCCACTATCAAACCGGTAAAACAGTAGGAAAAGGCAAAACCGATTATGCAGTTACGGTCAATGGATTGGGTGGGTCATTTGCCGGTGGTTTTGGTACTTTACCTCCTTTTAAACCGGAATTTCAGATGTCATATGGTATAACGGATGATTTGGATGCCATTTTTAAATATTCAGCATTGGCCGGATTGCACGGGGGGCTGAAATATTCATTTTTTGGCAATGATTTTGACTCAAAATTTGCAGCAGCAGTAGGTGCAAATTTTGGCGGCTTGTTTTTAGGTGGTGGTGGAGATGATTTTGACTTAGGGGGCTTTTTTAATTTTAGTATACCCTTACACTTATCTTATCATCCTAGCGAATCATTTGCATTTGGTTTTAGTCCTAATTTTACATCTGTAAGTGCATATGGAGGGGGTGAACTTGAATCTTTTTCAAGATTTGGACTGGCACCTCACATTGAAGTGGGTAAAAGAGTAAGATTTGTACTTGGGGTTAATGCTCTTTTTGGTACGGTATCTATATATGAATATGGGCTTGGGGTCAAATGGAATCCCAGATAAGTCTAAAAAGGTATTCTTCTCAATATGAATTAGTATTTTCTTTCTGTGCAATCTTAAACATAAAAACATGACAACAATCCCATTGTTTTGTCATGTTTTTATGTTTTTACAATTAATTAGTTTGGATAAGATTATTTCCCGTCATTACATCAGGGCCATTTAAATGCATCAGATGTAAGATGGTTGGAGCAATATCACCGAGTTTTCCCGGTTTTATTTGTACGTTTTTATTAACACCAACATAAATAATCGGAACAGGATTTACAGAATGTGCGGTGTTTGGCGAACCATCTTCATTGATCATCACATCTGAATTGCCATGATCAGCAATGATGATGATTTCGTATTCATTTTTCTGTAAAAAAGGAATGAGTTTGCTAAGGCATTGATCAACGGTTTCCGTTGCTTTTACAGCAGCTTCAAAAATTCCTGTATGACCCACCATATCTGTATTGGCATAATTCAGACAGATAAAATCAGGGTGAAAATTTTCTACATGTGATATCAGTGCATCTGTGATTTCACCGGCACTCATTTCAGGTTTCAGATCGTAAGTAGGAACCTTGGGAGAAGGGATCATGATTCTTTGTTCGCCGGAATAAGGTTCTTCACGTCCACCGTTAAAAAAGAAGGTGACATGGGGATATTTTTCAGTCTCAGCAATCCGGACCTGGGTTTTTCCATGTTCGCTCAGAATTTGACCCAATGTTTGATCGAGGTTATCTTTTTCAAATAAAACATGAAGATTTTTGAATGTTTTATCATAATTGGTAAAGGTTAACATGTACAAAGCTAGTTTGTGCATGTTGTATTCATGGTTGTCCTGTTGGGTCAGTACCTGAGTAAGTTGACGAGGTCTGTCGGTACGGTAATTGAAAAAAATAACAACATCTCCGTCCTGTATGTTTTGTTTGTTTTGATCAAATTGGTTGGATTTGATCGGAGACATAAACTCATCCGTGATGGATTCTTTGTATTTTTGTCTTATCAATCCGGTCAAATCACCGGTCTCTTCACCGACACCATGAATTAATAAATCATAAGCTTTTTTGGTCCTTTCCCATCGGTTGTCCCGATCCATTGCATAATACCTGCCAATTACGGATGCTATATGAATATTGGTGTTTTTTATATATGTTTTTCAAGTTCTTTTATGTAACGTTCACCATTTTGAGGATCTGTATCTCTTCCATCCAAAAAAAGATGTAAAAAGACCTGAACCGGTTCATTTTGTAACAGATCGCATAAACCCAATAAATGATTGATGTGTGAATGTACGCCACCATCAGACAACAAACCCATGACATGAATTCTTTTGGAATGTTCAGTCGCATGTTTTATGGTTTGAATCCATTCAGGCATCCCACTCACTTCATGGTTTTTAATCGCTTTATTGATTCGCACCAATTCCTGATATACAACCCGACCTGCGCCAATATTCATATGGCCAACCTCAGAGTTTCCCATCTGGCCTTCAGGTAGTCCGACATCTTCCCCAAAGGTAATCAAAGTATTATTTGGGTTTGTATGGATTAAATGATCAAAATATTTTTTATCCGCGGCCTCTATGGCACTTACTTTTTTATTCGGGTTGATACCCCAGCCATCGAGGATGATTAATGCTGCTTTTTTTTGTACTGTCATGAGTTGTTATAAATTCAAAAAAAAATTGGATTGTTTAATATATGATAATGCGCTTTTTATGGTTTGATCTTAACGGAACCAGCCTTTACATAAAACATATGGTTTTGAGAAATAAGGATCTATTGCTTAAATTTTTATTACAAACGTTTCTAATGTAACTTTTTATTTTAAAAATCGTTCTAAAGAAACTTAATTAATAATATTTTCGTTTTACTTTGGCAAACATACAACATCCGGTTCTTTCAAACAATCAAATGATAAAAATGAAGTTCATAAAATTTTTTCCGATCATCGTAGCCTTGTTTTACGGTGTCTCTCTTTTTGGTCAATCTCAAACGGAATTGCTCAATGGAATCAAAACGTCCAACATGGCAGTCGTAGAAACTTTTTTAAAAGAAAAAATTGATTTTTGTATTTTCGAAGACCAACAATTTCTTCCGAAATCTGTCGCCATGAAAAAGATGAAAGACTTTTTGGATAAAAACAAACCGGTTTCTATCGAAGTCATGCATAATGGTAATTCTAAAGATAAATCTTCGCAATATACGGTGGCTAAGTTGGTAACAAGCCAAGGCTCTTACAGGATTTTTATCTATGCAGAAGGTGAAATAAAAGCTGGCAGCGTAAAAGAAATCAGGATCGATAAGTTCTAAAGGGTTCAGAAAAAAGGTATTTTATTGTTCTATTCATTATAAACAGCGTTAAGTTTTTTTGAAAACAGATTGAATGAGAGCATAAGTGATTGAAGCACTTTTTGACCATGAAAAATCTTGAACTCTGTCACGGCCTTTTTGAATCAGATTTTGTTTGATTTCGGGTTGGGTGATTTTACTGAGGGCGTCTGAAATAGAGTTGATATCATTCGGGTCAGCTAACAGGGCAGCATCACCTGCAACTTCCGGCATGGAGGAACAATCAGAAGTAATAACAGGTACCTTCAGTTTCATAGCTTCAAGTATAGGGATACCAAATCCTTCAAAAAGAGACAGATAGACCAAGGCTTCACTTTTTTGGTACAAAAGATTTTTTTCACTTTCTGTGACACTTCCGACATGAATGATATCTTCCGATTGATTGATGAGGCTTTCAATCGATTCAGACTTCCACGCATATCTGCCCGCAAGTACCAATCTGTATTTTCGATTGTTTTTTTTGTTGAATTCGGAAAAACCCAAACATAAATTTTTAATATTTTTTCTGGGATGTAATGCCCCGACAAAAAAGAAGTAAGGTGCGGCACTTAATGAAATTTCTTCTGTTTTTTTACTGATATCGCCCTTAGTTTCCGGTAAAGCGCCATCAACCGCATTGTATACGACAGTGATTTTATCTTCAGGTATTTGCCATTGACTGATAATGTCGTTTTTAGTCGTTTCTGATACGGTAATAATAGCATCAGCCATCTGATGAAATACTGGTATATTTTTTTTGGAATATCTCACATGACTCTGTATCATATGTTGCGGAAAGTGAAGGTAAGCTAGATCGTGTGTTACCAAAACCTGGGGAATACGGACCCTTTTACTCAAAAAACCATCACCGGAATAAAAAACATCAATCTGATCACGTTTCAGGTAAAAAGGCAACAAAATGTCAAACCAAGTAAACCATAACAAGGGATGTCTTGTCATCAGAGGAATCACTTTCAAAAGTACATTTGGAGGGAAAGTCATTGCATAAGAAACTTTTCGATCATGGTAAAGAATGAAGGTTGTCTCCGGATGTTGTACCGCCATATGATAAACTATTTCAAAAATGTATCTGGGTATTCCTTCCGGTTGATTGGTGATCAAAAGTCTCGCATTTACGCCGATTCTCATATAGGAAATTTGGGGTAAAGTTACACATAAGCAGACGTTACTGGCATTTTTGTTCAAAATATAATTGGTCAGCATCTTTGAAACCAAATATTATAAGGCCTTCAGATGATAAAAATCTATACTTTTTTCAGTAAACATGATAACTTTTTGCTTTTTAAGGTTGACAAATGTAAAAAATTCATAAAAACAAAGTAATACAGATAATGAGGTCTCAGCAAATGGTGGTTTTTGGCAAGGATTATAAATTTAAATATTTTTTAATCAGTCATTTCTTTATACACGCTTTTTAAATATAACCGAATGTAGGAAGTGCAATTCAAAACTTTGTTTTACCTTTGCCAAATGCAAGTGACAGCTAATATATTATCAAAAATCGTACACGGTACTGTCGAAGGAGATGGTGATGTACAAGTACACTCTCCGGGTAAAATCGAAGAAGCTACAGACGGTCAGTTCACATTTTTGGGAAATCCTAAATATGAGTCTTATGTCTATAATACCAAAGCTGCCGTCATTTTACTGAATAAAGATTTTGTGCCCAAACAATCTCTTTCTGCCACTTTGATCAGAGTGGATAACGTGTATATTGCGCTTTCCAAACTGATGGATTATTTCCAGCAAGGTATGAGTTATTTTGAAGGTATTGCAAATTCTGCTGTTTTGGCGGAGGATGTGTTGATCGGAGAACGTGTCTCTGTCGGAGATTTCTGTATCGTCAAAAAGGGAGTGAAAATCGGGGATGGCTGTATATTGTATGGTCAAAACTTTATTGGCGATCATGTAGTTTTGGGGAAAAATGTCACCTTGTTTCCCGGGGTTAAAATATATCATAATTGTAAAATCGGAGACAACGTCATCATTCATGCCAATACGGTGATAGGAAGTGATGGGTTTGGATTTGCTTCAGTAGACGGTGATTACAATAAAATATCTCAAATAGGAAATGTTGTCATTGGCAATCATGTCGAAATCGGCGCAAATGCCGTGATTGACAGGGCTACCATGGGGTCAACGTTGATTCATGACGGAGTAAAACTAGACAATCTGATTCAGATTGGGCATAATGTTGTGGTTGGTAAAAATACCGTAATTGCGGCCCAAACAGGTGTGGCAGGTAGTACTAAAATTGGGGAAAATTGTCTTATTGGTGGCCAGGTAGGATTTGTAGGCCATATTGAGATTGCCTCAGGTACAATGATTCAGGCTAAATCCGGTGTCAATGCAAATATCAAAGAACCGAACTCCAAAGTATATGGTTATCCTGCAATGGATTATCAGGCTTACCTAAAATCATATGCCTATTTTAAAAAATTACCTGAAATTGTCGCGCAATTGAGGCAGTTTGGCAAAGATTTTGACAATTTAAAACAAAATTTGGAAAATAAATAATTTTTTGTAGAATGGTTAAAAGGAAGTTGACAAGTCCTGCCAGTTTTCAGGGCATAGGCCTGCATACAGGTAGACCCATTAATATGGAAATAGACCCAGCTGAAGCCGGGTTTGGCATTAAGTTTAAAAGGACAGACGTTTCACCGGATATTTTGATTCCGGCTGAAATTAATTATGTGGCTACGACAACCCGAGGAACTACGCTTGAATATATGGATAACAGTGTTGCTACTGTCGAACATTTATTGTCGGCTTTACATTTTTTTGGAATTGAAGACGCTCTCATATCCCTGGATGGCGGTGAAGTTCCCATTTTGGACGGCAGTGCAAAACTTTTTCTGGAAGGCCTTGAACCACATTTGTCAGTGGATGACCAGGAGGCAAAGGAAGCACTTGTTATTTCAGAGCCTTTTTCCTATACAGATCCCGATACAGGAAGTGAATATCACGTTTTTCCGGCAGATTCCTATCAATTGTCGTGTATACTTGAGTTTGATGCACCAAACGTCCCTTCGCAATTTGCGGATATGACTGATTTTTCTACATACAAAGAAGAAATAGCTCCTTGCAGGACTTTTGTGTTTTTAAGCGATATTGAAAAACTTTTTGATCAGGGATTGATTAAAGGGGGAAGTATTGACAATGCTATTGTATTTGTTGATAAAGAAATGAACGAAGATAAAAAAGAGGCTTTAGCGATAAAAATCGGAAAACCAAATATCAGGACAACAAAACAAGGTATCCTGAATACCATTGATCTTACGTTTAATAATGAGCCGGCCCGTCACAAAATTTTAGACATGGTTGGCGATTTCAGCTTGCTGGGCAGGCCCTTGCAAGCTAAAATTATTGCCAAAAGACCAGGTCATACATCAAATGTTAAACTGGTCCAGATACTAAAGTCAATTTGGGTAGAACAAAGAAAAAATAAAGGGGTGCCGAAATTAGATGTTTTGCAGCCCGGAATCATGGATATGGAAAAAATTAAATCCATATTGCCACACAGATTTCCGTTTTTGTTCGTTGATAAAGTAATGTCTCTGGACTCAGAATCCATAGTAGCCGTCAAAAACGTTTCAGTCAATGAAGCATTTTTTGAAGGCCATTTTCCGGGCAACCCCGTTTTTCCGGGCGTCTTGCAAATTGAAGCCCTTGCACAGGCGGGTGGTATTCTGGCACTTTCGATTGTGGACGAAGGTAAAGGAGATAAATGGGATACCTATTTTTTGAAAATGGATAATGTAAAGTTTAAATCAAAAGTAGTTCCCGGGGATACTTTAGTATTAAAACTTGAATTAATGGAACCAATCAGACGTGGGATTGTTCGTATGAGAGCTTTTGCTTATGTCTGTAATAAATTGGTATCAGAAGGAGAATTAACAGCTCAAGTAGTTAAAAGATAAAACATGATGAATTTTATACATCCGAATGCCAAAATTGGTCAAAATGTTAAAATTGAACACTTTGCATACGTCGATGAAGGAGTTGAAATAGGCGATAATACATGGGTTGGTCCTCATGCAACTATCATGAAGGGCACTATTATCGGGAAAAATTGTAAAATATTCCCGGGAGCCGTTGTTGGAGCTATACCACAGGATCTGAAATATGCGGGTGAAGAATCCGTTCTGGTTATTGAGGATAATGTGACGATCAGAGAATGTTGTACCCTCAACAGAGGTACTGCAGCAAGTATGCTGACAAAAATCGGTGCCAATTCATTACTGATGGCCTATGTTCATGTTGCACACGATTGTATTATTGGGAAAAATTGTATCATTGCCAATAATGTAAATCTGGCCGGACATATTACCATCGGAAATAATGTAGTAGTGGGTGGAGTTACTGCTGTTCATCAATTTGTTAAGATCGGAGATCACGTCATTGTGGGTGGAGGATCGTTGGTCAGAAAAGATATTCCACCTTTTGTAAAAGCAGCCAGAGAACCTTTGTCCTATGCAGGAGTTAACAGTGTAGGTTTGTCAAGGAGAGGTTTTGCAAGAGAAGATATTAATATGATTCATGAAATCTACAGAATTTTATTTGTAAAACATAGAAATGTTAAAAATGCCGTCATCGAAATAGAAACAACCATACCGCATTCTGATTACAAAGAACAGATACTGCTATTTATCAGAGATGCAGACAGAGGTGTTATGAAAGGTTATAAACATTCCTGATATGGAAATAGAGTTGATAGGTTTGTCCAAAAGATATGGCTATCAATGGATTCTCCGGGATGTAAACCAATCTTTTTTTCAAGGAAACATATATGGGGTATCCGGCCGAAACGGTATTGGAAAGTCAACACTCATTAAACTGATCAGCGGATTTTTGTCACCCTCCTCCGGACAAGTTGTTTTCAAATCGGGTAAAACAATGATTCTTCCGCAAAATTTTCATCAATATTTCGTTTGGGTTGCACCCTACACAGATTTGATTCAGGAATATACGCTGTCAGAAATGTTTTTGTTTCATAAAAAATTCAAAACTATGCCTGAAAATCTCGATGTCAAAACTTTTCTTGAATACCTTCAATGGCAAAATACCGGTGATAAACAAATCCGCTTTTTTTCATCCGGTATGAAACAAAAATTGCAGTTAGCCCTGGCTTTATTAAGCGAAACACCGATTCTGCTGCTCGACGAACCAACTTCTTATCTCGATGAGTCTGCAAAATTATGGTTTGCTGAACGTCTGAAACAAGAAACCAAAAACAGAATTACAATCATTTCTTCAAATGACCGTTTTGATCTTGATTTATGTCAAAATGTTCTGGATGTTACAGAATTAAGTAAACAGTGAGTCCAACAGATTTTATCCTGGCAAGGAAATTTTACCAAAACTGACCTTAGGCGTATTTTGCGGTAAATGCATTTCAAGTGCGCTAAAATCTCCGGCAATACTTTCATTTGCCAAAACGGCAAACAATACAGCTTCTTTTGCATCAGGATGTATTCCCAATTCCTGAAATGGTTTTATCCTGATATCCGAAAGTGTTTCAGAAAGCCGTGTCATTATACTTTTATTGTGTGCTCCACCACCGCTGACAAACATTTCCACATTCGTGTTATCTGCATCAGAGTGTTTTTTGATTTCGTCTGTGACCGTATCGACTGTCAGTTGTGTAAGTGTAGCAACAATGTCCGCCGGATTTGATGAAAATATATTTAATTCTGATAATGTTTTTTCGACCCAAGCGAGATTAAACATTTCCTGACCAGTACTTTTTGGTGCATTTTGCTTAAAAAAATCATGATTTTTTAATGTTTGAAGGAGCTCAGGTATAACCAACCCTCTTTGAGCAATATCTCCGTTTTTGTCAAAAGGAATATCCAGATATTTTAAGCAATATTGATCGATAAGTGTGTTGGCAGGACCGGTATCCGTTGTACTAATTGTTTTATCTTTGTTTGAAGCAGGCAGAAACGTAAAGTTTGCAATTCCTCCCAGATTGAGCAGAATTCTGTCCGTTTTTGAACTTGAAAACAAGATAACATCACCATACAGAGCTAAGGGAGCACCTTCACCTCCGGCAGCTATATGTTTTTGTCTGAAGTCAGAAATCGTAATGATTCCTGTGTTTTGTGCTATATGGTCGCCATCACCTATTTGGAAAGTGGAGGGATACTGATAGAAAACACTTTTTTGCGGCACATGTTGAACTGTCTGACCATGACTGGCTATCAGGTCAATCTGAGAAGGTGGAATGTTTAATTTATTGAGTATACGTTGTAAATGAAATGAATAAAACCGGCCTAAAAAAGCATTTAATTGACTCAAATGGACGAAGTCTATATCTTTTTTGGCAAAAATTTTTAAAATTTCATGCTGAAGTGATGTTTCATAGGAAACCGTTTCAAAATGCAAAACAGAAACTTGGGTATTTTTACCTGTGCCACTAATCTGGCAAATAGCAATATCCAGACCATCCATAGAAGTTCCTGACATCAGACCAATGATGTTTCTGACAGGTTTTTCTGATATTGATTGTAATTTGAATATTTGATTTCTGGACATAATAAAAAAAAAGCAAACATTCTGTTGATACAAAGAATGTTTGCTTTAAAAGGAGTCAGTACTCCCGTGTTAATTAAAAAATGACTCTTTACCTAGTTTTTGGGCAAGGAGTGCATAAAAAATAGCTCTGTGTTTGTTTCTGTTTCCGGTTCCCATTTCAGCTACCACTTCAGAAATAGCTTTATCTAAATTTGGTCCGTCTGCTAATCCCAGTTTTTTAATTAAAAAATTTGTTTTTACTCTGTCCAGTTCTTCTTTGTCGGAACCTGACACAAGGGATGCATCTCCAAGGTAAATAGAAGGGCCTAATGACTTAGCTACTTTTGTAAGCAAGTCATCACTGATTTTTAAACCCAGTTTTGAGGTTTCTTCTATGTACATCTGTACTTTTTCATCAAATTTGCTCATTGTTTAATGTGTTTAAGTGATTATAAAAATGTTTATTTAAATTTTACATTATCCGGAATTTCAGGGGCAATGGATTTGCATATTTCTTTTCCGGAAGCGTCAATAACTCTTAATTCGACACGTCTGTTAAATTGTCTTCCGGAATCATCGTCCGTGTTTTTAGCAACAGGATTAGAAAAACCTTCTGCACTGGTTTGAAGCGATTTTTCAGGAATGCCTAATCCGATCAAAATGTTTTTAGCTGCTATTGCTCTGTTTAAAGATAATTTTTTGTTGTATTCATCACCTCCTTTTTCATCTGTATAAGCTGCCAATACACCGGTATAATCAGGATTTGATGTAAGTATTTTGGCCATTTCTTTGAGTTCCGAAGAAGCCGTCTCCGTAATGGTATAAGCATTAAAATCAAACAAAATCCAATTGAGTCCGCAATCGGGAGCAACTTCCTTAGGGGCATCAACTTCTGTATTTTGCGCATTAGTGACAGTATCTGCGGCTGTTTGGGTTGGCTGTGATGGAATCTCTGTTTGAGACAACTCTTCAGACGTTTCTTTACTGCATGTTTTGGTGTATAATAAAAAGGCAACCAGCAAAAGCAAAGGAAGCAATAACCACCAGATATTAAATTTCGCAGAGGTGTTATTTGTTGTTCCCGAAAGTGTAGCTCCAACCAAAGGAGCAACAGCGATTTTAATCGGGCAGGTGCGGGCAATTTCATTGCCATGTTCATCTTTCAGGATTTTGAGCAGGTATCCGGCTTTTTCCACGTGTTCGTACATATGGTTTTTATCCTTGTGTTGGAGTACTGACTGTAACTCTTTATCTCTGTTGGTTGCATTGATAAAACCTTCACTTCTCAACCAGACACTACCATCTTGGTGATAGACAACAAAATATAACAAATGGTCTTTTTCGAAAAATGCCAGGTTGTTTTCAGTGTCATGAACGGTATGTCCTGTATAGGCATCACAAGATAAATAATCGTCATCTTTTTCAAAAGGAGAAGAACCTGATATTGACATATTGCCGGTCAAAGCAGTCAATGCTGCTGCTGTAAGTGCACTTCCTCCCCACAATATACTCAGAGCAGATTCAGATATTTTCGGACAAGAACGGGCTATTTCCTGATGATTACCTGCTTTGAGAACAAGATAATACAATCCTCTTTTTTCTTCAACTGAAATCCTTTCTTTGATTTCTCTGTTTTGCCTGACGGACTCCAATCCTTTGTCTCTGGAAGTAGTTGAAGGATATCCTTCGCTTCTGAAGACAATATCATTTTGTTCATTGATCATGGCAAAATAATATTTTCCGGTATGTTCGTGTTCGAAAATGATAAAATCATTGTATTCAGGATGTTTTGAATTTATTTGTTCTTCGTACTCCCGACAAATCAGATAATCATCTTCGACTTTATGTTGATCTGAATGTTTATGACCATCCATCCGCAAAGCTAAAACTTCCTGTTCTGATGTAAATGGACAAGAACGGCCTATTTCCTGGTGATTTCCCGCTTTTAGAATCAAATAAAATAAACCTCTTTTTTCCTCAGTCGACCATCGGTTTTCAAGGTCTTTGTTTTTTATGACGGACTCTATGCCTTTGTCCCGGGCTGATGAAGTGGGGTAGGCTTCACTCCGAATAATTATTTCTCCTTTTTTATTCAATAAAGCAAAATAATATTTTCCGGTATGTTCGTGTTGGAAACTGATAAAATCGGCATAGGCAGGATGTTTGGAGTTTATTTGTTCTTCGTACTCCCGGCAGATCATATAATCGTCTTCGACTTTATGTTGATCTGTATGTTCATGACCAACCATCCTCAAAGCTAAAACTTCCTGTTCTGAAGTATAAGGACAAGAACGGCCTATCTCCTGGTGATTTCCTGCTTTGAGAATCAAATAAAATAAACCTCTTTTTTCCTCTGTCGACCATCGGTTTTCAAGGTCTTTGTTTTTTATGACGGACTCTATGCCGTTGTCTCTGGCTGACGAGGTGGGGTAGGCTTCACTCCGAATGATTATTTCTCCTTTTTTATTCAATAAAGCAAAATAATATTTTCCGGTATGTTCGTGTTTGAAGCTGATAAAATCAGCATAGTCAGGATGTTTGGAGTTTATTTGTTCTTCGTATTCCCGGCAGATCATATAATCGTCTTCAACTTGTTCTTTCTGATCTTCATCATCAGTAAAAGCAACATTTTTTTGATGAACTTTTCCGGCTTCAATATTTGCCAAAGCGATATTTTCCTGATATTTTTCTCTTGCGGAAGGAAGCAATACCAATATTTCTTCTAAAGTCTGATAAGGACAAGACCTTGCTATCTCATGATGATTGGCAGCTTTGAGTGTCAGGACCCAACGACCGTCCGGTTGTTTTACTTTGGCATATAAACTTTCATTCGAAAGATGTTTTAACACAGCGGCTATACCATTTTCCCTGTTGTTTTCTGAAGAATATCCTTCACTCCTCAATACGATAGAACCATGTTCTGAATAACAAAAATAATATTTGCCTTCTTTCTCAAATCTGGAAATTCCGGATTCGTCAGCCAATGATATGTCATAGTGATGACATGCCAGATAATCGTCGTTGGTTTGTAATACTTCGCTCATATTCGAAATGTATGTTTTATACAAGACAAATGTAATGGAAAAAAATAGGTAACGAAATTATTTTTATAGAATTGTGTAAAATTTTAATATTATGTTTACACTCAACCAGCCCATGAATCAATTTATGCAGCAACACAAATTTTCATCATCTTAACCCTTTTATCATCTATGGACCACCAGAAATGGTGCTTTGGCTTATTATTCCATATTAATACATGATTATTGTTTTTTACAGTTTGTATTGGTCTAACATATCTTTTTTAGCATCATAAAATGTTTTCCATTTACTGATACAAAGACTCATGTCTTCTGGTAAAGGGCTTTCGAAAAACACTTTTTTTTCTGTGACAGGATGGATAAAACCGAGAGTTCTGGCGTGTAATGCTTGTCTTGGCAGAGCCTCAAAACAATTGTCCACCATTAATTTATACTTATTGTAATAGGTGCCTTTCAGGATTTTGTTGCCACCATATCTGGTATCATTAAATAACGTATGTCCAATATGTTTCATGTGAACTCTGATCTGATGAGTTCTTCCTGTTTCCAGCCGACATTCAACCAAGGTTACATAATAAAATCTCTCTAATACAGTAAAATGTGTAGTTGCTTCCTTTCCTCTGGACCCATCGGGAAAGGCATCCATCTGCATCCTGTCTTTTTCATGTCTGCCGACATGCGCACGAATAGTCCCTTTGTCTGGTTCCATATCTCCCCAGACCAATGCGACATAACTTCTTTCTATACTGTGATCAAAAAACTGTTTTGCCAAATGTGTCATGGCATGTTCATTTTTGGCAATTACCAAAAGCCCGGTTGTGTCTTTGTCTATCCTGTGTACCAAACCGGGTCTGTCCGGTGTATTACCTTTCAAAACGGGAAAAGGATTGTTTTTAAAATGGTATAACAGGGCATTTACCAAAGTTCCTGATTGATTTCCAACACCCGGATGAACAACAAGTCCTGCTTGTTTATTGATAACGAGGATATGTTCATCTTCAAATACAATCTCTAAGGGTATGTTTTCAGGACTTAAATCGGGAATATTCAACGGATTGGCAGGCAAAACAACTGAAATCTGGTCTCCGGGTTTGATTTTGTAATTGGTTTTTATTTCCTTACCGTTGACCAGAATATTTCCGGTGTCAATTGCATTCTGAATCCTGTTTCGTGATGTTTTTTCAAGTTTTTCAAATAAAAATTTATCAATCCGTATCAGTGATTGTCCGGGATCAACTAATAACATTTTATGGTCTATGAGTTCATCACCTGTCTGATCATCATTTTCTGCAAAACTGGATTCCATTAAATTTTTTTTGATATTTACCGGATTTTAAACTAAATCGGGTGGATAAAGGTTTAGTTTGTTTTGTATAAATGGTATAGGTTTTGGCAAACCTTGTATTAAAGATGTCAATTCATGTTGAAGGACGATAGGTTATAATCATGTAATTGGATTCAGATCCTAATGCGTTATATAGTTCAGGAATTCGATTTTGAAACACTAAAAATTGTGTTATTAAGTTTTTACTTTGATCGGATGAACTTTATTTTAGCAAAACAAAATAATCCTATATTTAAAAAATATTGACCTTAACACAAAATACCTTTTAAGTATTTTATAAAAACATAAAAAGATGAATAAAAAAATGCATATTGACACACAATGTGTTCTCGAATATGACGGCAAAAGTTTTTCCCAACCGCATGTTTTGCCTATCTACGCTACATCATCATTTGTCATGGAGAGTTTTGAGCATGGTGAGGCGGTTTTCACCGGTCAAAAACAAGGGCAGGTTTATGGAAGGTATGGAAACCCTACCGTTGATGAAGTGGCATCAAAAATTGCGGCATTAGAATCCCATGGTATGGAAAAACAAGCGTTTGGTCTGATGACTTCGAGTGGAATGTCTGCTATTTCAACCTTATTACAGTCTTTGTTGCATCAGGGTGATGCCATTTTGACACAGGAGGACCTTTACGGAGGAACAACAGAGTTGTTTAAATCTGTGTTTCCTGCAATGGGCATACGGACTTTTTTTACAGACCTGAAAGACACTTCGGCTATTAAACAATTGGTTGAAAAAAATCCTGAAATTAAAGTTTTGTATTTTGAAACACCATCAAATCCGACATGTAGTTGTCTTGATATAAAAAAGTTAGCAGAATTTGCCCGGACAAATGGCCTTTTATCTGTCGTAGACAATACCTTTTGTACTCCGATGATTCAACAGCCTTTGCAATCAGGAGTCGATTTTGTAATTCACAGCACCACAAAATACCTGAATGGTCATGGAAACTCAATAGCCGGGGTCATTGTTGGGAAAGATGAAGCAAACAAGCCGGCTATCTGGAAAACGCTTAAACTGATGGGAGGAACCTGCAATCCTTTTGATGCCTGGCTGGTGCATATCGGAATGAAAACGTTGGGACTCAGAATGGAAAAACACAGTCATAATGCCATGGCATTGGCCACTTTTCTGGAAAATCACCCAAAAGTATTAAAAGTGAACTATGTTGGTTTGAAAAGCCATGAATCCTATGAAATTGCCTCATCTCAAATGAGACTGCCGGGAGGAATGTTGAGTTTTGAAGTGGGTGGAGGATATGAATCAGCCAAAAAATGTATTAATCATTTGTCTCTTGCAAAATATGCGCCAACGTTAGGTGATGTTAATACCTTGGTGTTACACCCGAGAACGAGTTCTCATTTAAATGTAGATCCTTCTGTTTCTGAAAAAAACGGTATCACGCAAGGTTTGATCAGGGTGTCGGTCGGCATAGAGTCTGCAGATGACATCCTGCAGGATTTTGAGAATGCATTAAATAAGATATGACCAATGTCGCGCAAACCTTCTGTTTTGTATCGCATTACTACTCAGGATCAGAAAGAGAACCATTATATTTTTGGTACGATGCATTTGAATAATGAAGATGCTTATACCCACGTTGATCTGGCAAAAAAGTACATTCAGGATACGGATTTTTATTATGCGGAAATGGACCTTTTTGAAGGTGACCAAACCTCCTTACTCCATCATTTTTTATTACCTGAAGGACAAACTTTACAGGATCTTTTTAAACCAACCCATTATGAAAAAATGAAAAAAATCATATTAAAGTCATTTAATATTGATTTGACTTTAATAGAAAGATTTATTCCTTTTCAGGTACAGACCATGTTGACTGAATCAATGTTGAGGGGTAGAAATATATCTCCGTTGGATTATTATTTGTGGCAATTTGCTTCAGAAGCCGGAAATGTAATGAACGGTGTGGAAACCCTGGAAGCACAGATTAATGTTTTGCACCAAATACCTTTGGAATATCAGGTTAAATCGTTGAAGTCAATTTGTAAAAACATACAGGCATTTAAAATGAAAATGAAAACATTGAGTAATGCTTACCGAAAAGGGGACGTTCAATTGATATATCGGTTGTCAAAAAAACAATCCGGCAGTCTCAGGAAACTTTTAATCGAGGATAGAAATATCTTTATGGGAAAAAAAATATTTGAATCTTTATCATCAGGGCCTTCATTTTATGCTATTGGCGCCGGACATCTTTATGGTAAAACCGGAGTGCTGGCATCACTCAAAAGACAAAAATGTAAAGTAATCCCCGTTTATCAATAATTTTAGGGTTGTAAGTACAAATCATTATAGATATTTGATAATTTTGGGCGTTTTTTGAGAATATTTTTGATTAAGAAAAGTATTCTGCAGTCAAATACCCGAAATTTTACACATGCCAAAAACGGTTTTAGCTATTTTTGTAATATTGTTTTTTCATTTAGATGTATATGGCCAGAATCATAGATGGAAAACTATATTCGACAAAAAAGTAATACTTGCAGAAAACACCGAAGATTATAAACATTATACGGTTACCCATGAGCACTTAAGCACGGTCAGCGGAATACATCATATCTACCTTCAGCAATTATGGCAGGGAGTTTCAGTTGTTGACGGAGTATTAAGTTTGCACATCGATAAACAAGGGAATCTGATAGCCTTTCATGATCAGTTTATCAAAAGTTTTTCTGACAAAGTAAGGAATCCTTCACATCAGATTTCTCCGCAAAATGCCGTACAAAAAGTTTGGTCACATTTTGGTATTGAACAGGATGCTGAGTTGAAGATGATAACCCAGAGCAGCGATATTTCAATAAAAACAGAATTTGAAAGCACAAACCTGACTCACGGAAATGTTTTTGCTGAAAAAAAGTATCTCCTGGATTCCACAAACCAAATCAGATTGTCATGGGAAGTGAAGTTTGAAATGGCTGACGGATCAAAAAATTTGATGGTTTATGTGGATGTCGAAAACACGAATATACTCAGAATTCATAACTTAACATTAGAATGTGAATTTGTTCCTGAAGGATATGCGGAAAAAAAGCAGCCGTTTTTGCCTGTAAAACAAAAGTTAATAAACGAAGAGAATGTGTATCATGTTTACCCTTTGACCATAGAATCTCCAACCCACGGATCCCGGTCTTTGGTCGCCAATCCTATGGATATTAACGCTTCCCCGTTCGGATGGCATGATACAAATGGTATTCCGGGTGCTGAATTTACCGAAACAAAAGGCAATAATGTCGAGGCCAGAGAAGATATTGACGGAAATAATAATACTCTTGGAGAAATGGCTGATGGCGGGACATCATTGATTTTTGATTTTCCGGTTGATTTTATGCAACCTCCTGTTGTTAGTCAGGATGCGGCCATTACCAATCTTTTTTATTGGAATAATGTTATTCATGATATTTTTTATCAATATGGATTTAATGAAGTTTCCGGAAATTTCCAAACCAATAATTACGGGAACGGAGGCTTGCAAAACGATCATGTAAGAGCGGATGCCATGGACGGAAGCGGTACAAACAATGCTAATTTTTCAACGCCTGTGGATGGTAATCCTCCCAGAATGCAAATGTTTTTATGGACAGGGCCTTCTGTCCTTTCCGTAAATTCTCCACAAAATATTGCAGGAAATTATACCTTTTCAAGAGCATCTTTTGGACCATCTTCTTTTAGTGTAACACAGGATATTGTTTTGGTGAATGATGGTTCTGGCTCACCTTCTTTGGGTTGTAATACACTTGTTAATGGTTCCGAATTGACCGGCAAAATAGCACTGGTTGACAGAGGTAGTTGTGAATTTGGCACAAAATGTCTTAATGCCCAGAATGCCGGGGCCATTGCAGTAATCGTATGTAATAATGACGCAGGTGCGCCATTTTCAATGGGGCCCGGAGTAAACGGCAATAATGTAACTATTCCCAGTGTGATGATGAGAAAAGCTGATTGTGATTCCATAAAAGTGTACCTTGGACAAGGGGTTAATGTTTCCATTATGACGGGCATTGCTACGGACGGCGATTATGACAACGGCATTGTAAGTCATGAATATGGTCATGGGATCTCTATCCGACTGACGGGTGGTGCTGGCAATAGTTCCTGTCTGTCCAATACAGAACAAATGGGCGAAGGTTGGAGCGATTGGTTCGGATTGATGTTGACAATGGACGTTGATGATACCGAATCAAGAGCCAGAGGTATTGGTACGTATGCACTAAACCAGCCTGCCACCGGCCCTGGAATCCGACCTTTCCGGTATTCAACAGACATGACGATTAATCCTCAAACCTATAGTTCCATAGTAACAGCTGCTATTCCTCACGGAATCGGTTCTGTCTGGTGTACTATGTTGTGGGAATTTACATGGGCGCTGATCAGAGAATATGGTTATGATGAAGATTTGTATAACGGACAGGGAGGTAATAATAAAGCACTTTTTTTGGTTACGGAGGGATTAAAACTTCAACCATGTAGCCCCGGGTTTATTGACGGCAGAAATGCTATATTACTGGCTGATTCAATATTGTTTGGAGGCGAAAATAGTTGCCTTATTTGGAAAGCATTTGCTAAACGCGGGCTGGGATATAGTTCCGGTCAGGGTTCTTCTGCCAGCAGAACGGATGGTGTTCAGGCTTTTGATATGCCGCCTTTTTGCTGTAAACATGTAAGTAATGTATCAAATACAGGCAATGGTTCTCTGCGAACAGCCATAGAATGTGCGGAAAACGGAGACACGATCACGTTTCTTAATTTTATCAAAAATGACACCATTGAACTGGAAAATAATGGTTTGTTGATAAATAAAGATTTAACTATTGTCCACCCGGAATCATGGCATCTGGGTATTAAATCTTCAGGAAATTTTCCTGTTTTTGAAGTCCAAAGTGAATCCGGGTTTCAAAATCTGAATATTATCGGCGGTACGGGCTCCGGAACCAGAGGTATATTGAACAATGGGATCCTGACATTAAAAAATTTGAGTTTAAAGGATCGGGAGGTAAATAATTCAGGTGGGGAGGTTATTCTCAACCAGGGACAAATAATTTTAGATGGAGAGATCGATTTACATAAAGATTGACATTAATTATTGACAACAGAATAAATCAGTCGATCGGACAGGTTGTTGTTATTTTTAAGCATGTAAAACATCATCAAAACCTTCTTTTTTCATAATAAATTTTAGTTTTAACAGATCACACGTATATTTGTGTGATTTAAATAAATTCCTATGTGCAGCAGACAGTTCGTTTTGTTATTATTTTATTTCTCAGCTTCTGTACTTCAAGGTCAGGTGTCTCCATCCGTTTGGTTTTCTCATTTTGAGTCAGTTAAAAACAGTGCACCGTTTCCCAACGATTACGGAGAATTTGTTGTGACACATAGTCATAAAAGCTCACTGAGCAAAATAAATCATATTTATATCAGACAATTAGTCCGGGACATTCCTGTGAGTGATGGAAACATGAGTCTTCATATTAATCAAAATGGAGAATTGGTTGCAAAACATGATCAGTTTATTAAAAACCTGACACAAAAAATCAGTTTGGATGTTCCGGTTTTGACCATTGAAAAAGTGTTGGATACCATGTGGTTGCAATTAGGAAAACAAATGACATTGTCAAATAAAATATTATCTTTTGAAGATTCGGCGGTCAAAAAAACCATTATTGATTCTGAAAATAAACTCTTCGGGCCTGTTTTGGCCTCACTAACCTACAAACTGACAGATGATAACAGACTTGTCCTTGCCTGGGAGATAGAATTTGAATCGCTTAACGGAAACGAACATATGGTTGTTTACATAGATGCAACCACAGGTAAAATTGTTAAAAAACAAAATCAGGTAGTAGAATGTTCTTTTATACCTGAAGCAAAAGAGCATTCCAAAAAACCCTTTATGCCATTGGAAATGAACCAAATGAATATGCAATATTTATATAATGTGTATCCATTAAAAGTTGAATCACCGATTCATGGTGACAGAAGTTTGATCAATAATCCTGCGGATATAAATGCTTCGCCCTACAATTGGCATGATGTGAATGGACAGCAAGGAAATGATTACACAGAAACGATAGGCAACAATGTCGAAGCTAGAGAAGATATTGATGGTAATAACGCTACCTTAGGTCAAATGGCAAACGGAGGCAATGATCTCGTGTTTAATTTTCCAATCAACTTTGGTGCTCATCCTAATTCAAATCAGAATGCTGCCATAACCAATTTATTTTATTGGAATAATGTGATTCATGATATCATTTACCAATATGGTTTTGATGAACAGTCAGGCAATTTTCAAACCAATAACTATGGTAACGGGGGATTAGCCAATGACCATGTATTTGCAGATGCAATGGATGGAGAAGGTCTGAACAATGCCAATTTTATGACTCCGGCGGACGGATCCAACCCAAGAATGCAAATGTTTCTTTGGAATAACGGAAGTTTTTTAGTTGCCAATTCACCTGCACCAATTGCTGGTTTATATCAACATGAAAAAGCATCTTTCGGACCAAGTGCATTTAATCTCTCGGGAAATGTTGTCCTTGGTCAGGACAATTCAAATGCCCCCTCTCTGGGATGTTTACCTTTGATAAACGGAAATCAGATTGTCGGTCGAATTGCACTATTGGACAGAGGTGGGTGTGAAGAAAGTCTCAAATGCCTGAATGCTCAAAATGCCGGTGCTATTGCCGTTATTGTATGTCATACTCAGCCCGGCAATCCATACGTAATGCCTTTCGGTACATATGGCAATTCAATAAACATTCCTTGTATTATGGTAAGTAAACAGGTTTGTGATTCCATAAAACTTTATTTGCCTTTACAAGTAAATGTTTCAATGATAGGCTCAGGATTTATTGACTCAGACTTTGATAACGGTGTAATTTGTCATGAATATGGTCATGGTATATCTAATAGGCTGACAGGTGGTGCGGATGTTGTCAACTGCTTATTTAATCAGGAACAAATGGGAGAAGGCTGGAGTGACTGGTACGGGCTGATGCTTACTATGGACGAGGATGACAATGAAGAAAGGGCAAGAGGTATAGGTAGTTATTCTATGGGGCAATTTCCTGACGGAATCGGATTACGTCCTTATCGGTATTCTACGGATATGGTCGAAAATCCACATACCTACAATTCTATAAAACAAAGTGCCATTCCTCATGGAGTGGGATCTGTTTGGTGTGCGATGCTTTGGGAATTGACATGGGCTTTCATACGTGAATATGGGTACGATCCCGACTTTTATTACGGGACGGGAGGAAACAATAAAATATTGCAAATCGTAACTGAAGCACTTAAATTACAACCTTGTAATCCCGGGTTTGTTGACGGAAGGGATGCTATTTTATTAGCTGACCAACAGTTGTTTTCCGGCCAACATCAGTGTCTTATATGGAAAGCTTTTGCAAAAAGAGGTTTGGGAGCAAGTGCTTCTCAGGGATCTTCCGCTGATGTTCAGGATGGGAATGAAGCATTTGATATGCCTCGAAGTTGCTGCAGTTATGTATCGAATATAAATAATGCAGGTAATGGATCACTGAGGGAAGCAGTTGCCTGTACAAATAGCGGAGGTACTATCCATTTTTTAAATTTTATTATGTTTGACACGATTGAATTAACTGGTCAAACCATAATACTCAATAAAAATCTGACCATAAAACATCCTTCTACCTGGTCTTTAGGTATTCAGGCTTTCGGGGAATTTCCGGTTTTTGAAAATAGTGGCAATGTCACCCTTGAAAACCTTCACCTAATCGGAAATTTAGGAATCGGTACGAGAGTTTTGTCTAATTCAGGAAATATGGTGTTAAAAAGTGTAAAACTTTCTGATATCCTTACTTCTAATGCCAACGGACAAAGTGTTTTAAATACCGGGACCCTTTCCATCGAAGGGCAAACTATTATTGATAAACCATAATTTTGATGTATTAAGGATTAAGCGTTTTACAAATAATACATTTGTTCAGATCATGGCCACGTGCAGGACAATATTCCCGTCCGTAAAATATAATTTGTAAATGTAACTTGTTCCACAATACTTCCGGAAACATGTTTTTCAGGTCTTTTTCCGTTTGTTCAACCGATTTTCCATTGGTCAGCCCCCATCTTTGTGACAATCTGTGGATGTGTGTATCCACCGGAAAAGCGGCATGACCAAAAGCTTGTGACATGACAACTGAAGCCGTTTTATGACCAACTCCGGGTAAAGCTTCAAGATCTTCAAAAGATTCAGGAACCTGACCACCATGTTTTTCCAACAAAATTTTTGACAATTCATGGATAGCCTTGGATTTCCGGGGAGATAATCCGCACGGTCTGATAATGTCTTCAATGAAAGAAGCATCTAATTGACTCATATCTCCAGGATTGTCGGCAGCTGCAAATAATGATGGGGTGATTTTGTTGACCCGCTCATCGGTGCATTGTGCGGATAATAATACGGCGATCAATAAGGTGTATGAGTCTTTATGATCCAGAGGTATCGGTACTTCAGGATAAAAGTTTTCCAATGTTTCTGTAATAAAGTGTAATTTTTCTTTTTTTGATAGTTTTTTTAACTTTTTACCCGAATCAGGTTTTTGGAGATGATTTGACATAAATGGCGGTAATTTTATTTAATCGATGGACTATAAAGCGACTAAGGTAATGTTTTTTTAAGTTTTGTTTTAGAATTAATATAAAATCTTAACATAAAATTTGCATCAAAAAATTCATGCTTTCCGTCATACCTATGTTATATTTTATATACTTAAAAATCACTTTTTATGAAAACGTATATTATTTTTACATGCGTATGGTTGTATTTATTCGTTTTTACGCCACAAGTATCTCACAGTCAATCCAACGTTTTGGGCGGTGAATATGTTCATGTTCCCAATTCAAAAAGCATTTTTATCGAAAGAATCCAAAATGGAATCTTATACAAATCCAAACCAAATGCTCCCTGGGTGTTTTTTGAAAAACAAAGAAATAATCTGTTTTTAGATAGAAAAGGCAACAGAATCGAAGTGGTCAATCATGATGAAATTATTTTCGTCAAACGAAACTCCCGAAGGGGTTTACATTTTGTCAAAATTTTTCCGCAATATGATGAAAATACGATTCCTTATGAAAATAATATTTCCCAGCGGCCGGAAGGTCTGTGGTTTGATGATCAGACCGACACCTACCTCGTTGTGGTTGAAACAAGAGATGGTATAAAAGTAAGATTGAAAGACAGTCGGTTATGGTATAATTATCAAAATTCAGGTCAAAACAATACTTATTTTTCCGCGGAAGGAAATAGCTATATATGGAATGGCCAAACCTTGGAATATTTTCATCAAAATAATACGTTTAATCTTCGTTTTTATAAAATAGCTGACAATTTTGATGGTTTTTAATATTGAATAAATACTTTTGTGCTGGTTTTAAAGTTTTTCAGATAAAATTTATTGTGGGAATACTTGACAAAAGTAATAAATCCTGAATCTTTTTGGAAATACATTTTTTTAAAATAATGATGTAAACCAAATTATGGTTCAAGGTTTCGGAACAGGCATAAGTATTGATTAATGTTGGTTGGTACAGACGATTATGTTGACTTTCTAAGCAAAGTATAAAAAAAATAATATCACCATATATGAAACTGTCCTTATTGGTCATTGGCAAAACCAATGAAAAATATCTGGAAGAAGGTATCAGAATCTACGATCAGCGTCTTAAAAATTATACCAGATTTGAAATGATTGAGTTGAAAGATATTAAAGGCTTTCAAAATTCGGAGGATCTCAAAAAAAAGGAAGCAGAAGCTTTTTTAGAAAAAATTAAAGATGATGATGTGGTGGTTCTTCTGGATGAAAACGGTAAGATGTTTTCAAGTGTAGATTTTTCTCAATGGATTGAAAATCAACAGATTCGAAGCGTAAAACATCTTGTTTTCATTATTGGCGGAGCCTTTGGGGTTCATGAAATAATCAAACAAAGGTCAAACTTAGTTTTATCCTTTTCCAAAATGACATTTTCTCATCAAATGATCAGATTGTTTTTTACAGAACAGGTGTACCGGGCTTTTTCCATCATAAAAAATGAAAAATACCACAACCCTTAACCCTGTATCTTTGTCTTTGTTATATAAATATCTTTATGAGCATTACCCTTCTTTTGATAATTTTTACATGTGCGGTATCATTTTGGGCATTCAATGACCAAAGAGTATTCAACAGCCTGAAACATCAACCTGCAACCGAACATCGCAATGGCCAATATTACAGAATGTTGACTTCCGGTTTTTTACACGGCGACTTTATACATCTCTTTTTTAATATGTTTGTTTTGTTTGAATTCGGTCGTTTTGTAGAGCAATATTTTGCACTGATCATTCCCAATCAATGGTATAAAGTTGTCTACCTGGTAGTATATCTTTTTATGATTGTGGCAGCAGATATTCCCACTTATCTGAAACATAAAGAAAATCCTTATTTTGCAAGCGTCGGTGCATCAGGTGCTGTTTCCGGCATTATTTTTATGTATATTCTTCTTAATCCTTGGGCGATGCTTGGTCTTTTCGGCATTATTCCGATTCCGGCCATCATTTTCGGAGGTTTGTATCTCTGGTATTCTTCCTGGGCAAGCAAAAACAGCAGTGATTTAATTGACCACGACGCTCATTTTTTCGGCGCCATTACAGGGGTTTTTATCCTGATAGCCATTAATCCGGCTGTAGTTTCGACTTTTCTAAATCAATTAATCAATCAGTTTCCTTTCTGATTTGCGTTTTCAGAAAATTTTATTTCTTTTTTACTTCCGTTTGAGAATATTTTCAGGGAATATCACCTGACATTTTGTCATAAAGAATATTTGGGTTATCTTTGCACCTGTTTAAACAGCAACACATGTACGACGATAATATTACATTAACGGATGTTAAAAAAGAAATCGACCCGGTAAAACAAGGTGAAGTTCTTTTTTATGAACCAAACAAACCATTCGGAAGGCATTTTTACATCGAATCCTACGGTTGTCAGATGAATTTTAGTGATTCGGAGATCGTGGCGTCCATATTGGCAGAACAGGGATATAGTCCGACACGAGAGCTGGAAAATGCTAGTTTGATTCTGGTCAATACGTGTTCTATTCGCGAAAAAGCGGAAGACACTGTCAGACAAAGACTTACGGTTTTTAATAAAATCAAAAAGACAATCCTGAAGTTTTGATTGGTGTTCTGGGCTGTATGGCTGAACGAATGAAAAGCAAACTTCTTGAAGAAGAAAAACTGGTGGATATTGTCGTAGGGCCGGATGCATATCGTGATTTACCCAAACTTTTAAATCAGGCAGAAGAAGGAGAAAAAAGTATCAATGTGCTTTTATCCCGTGAAGAAACCTATGCGGATATATCGCCATTAAGGCTGGAGTCAAATGGTGTGGTGGCATTTATTTCCATCATGCGCGGATGTGACAATATGTGTTCTTTTTGTGTCGTGCCGTTTACACGTGGCAGAGAAAGAAGCAGAGATGTTTTTTCCATATTGGCAGAAGCCGAAGATCTTTTTAATAAAGGCTACAGAGACATTACATTACTGGGACAAAACGTAGATTCTTACAAATGGACGAGTCCGGATAATGGATTAACTGTAAATTTTGCTCAGTTGCTCGAAAAAGTTGCCAACATTCACCCAAAACTCCGTGTGCGGTTTACTACTTCACATCCTAAAGATATAACAGATGAGGTATTACATACTATGGCTCATTATGACAATATATGTAAGTACATTCACTTGCCTGTTCAATCAGGTAATTCCAGGATTCTCGATTTGATGAACCGTACTTACGACAGAGAATGGTATATGGATAGGGTAGAAGCTGTTTACAGAATAATTCCGGATTGTGCCATTTCCTCAGATGTCATTACAGGTTTTTGTTCGGAAACGGAAGAAGAACATCTGGACACACTTTCGATTATGCAATGGGCTCAGTACAGTATGTCATATATGTTTTTCTACAGTGAGAGACCAGGTACCCTTGCGGCCAGAAAACTGAAGGACGATGTTCCTGAAGAGATTAAAAAAAGAAGACTTCAGGAGATTGTGGAATTACAAAGAAATATCTCTTTGCAACACAATCTGAAAGATGTCGGCAAAATTTTCGAAGTTCTTATTGAAGGAGATTCAAAAAAATCAGATCAGTTTTTTAAAGGAAGAACGAGTCAGAATAAAATGGTTGTTTTTCCTAAGACTGATAGCTTTAAACCCGGCGACTATGTTTTTGTGAAAATCGAGGATGCCACAGGAGCGACCCTAAAGGGTGTAATGGTTCAAAATTAAGATTCCCTTGAATATACAAAGCGTAAAACAAAGATTTGGAATTATCGGTAAGTCTCCTTTGCTTGAAAGAGCATTAAGTACTGCCATCAGAGTAGCCAATACTGATTTAAGTGTGTTTATTCAGGGAGAAAGCGGCGTCGGAAAAGAGGTGTTCAGCAAAATTATCCACGAACTTAGTGCCAGAAAACATAACAGTTTTATAGCGGTCAATTGTGGCGCCATTCCTTCAGGTACCATCAATTCTGAATTGTTCGGCCATGAAAAAGGAGCCTTTACAGGTGCCGTCACAGACAGAAAAGGGTATTTTGAAACAGTCAACGGAGGAACTATTTTTTTGGATGAAATCGGCGAAATGCCTTTGGATACACAAGCTTTTCTTTTGAGAATTCTTGAATCCGGAGAGTTTATCAGGGTTGGATCATCAAAAGTGATGACAACTGATGTTCGTGTGATCGCTGCAACAAATGTAAACCTCGACGAAAAAATCGCCTCAGGCAAGTTCCGAGAGGATTTATATTACAGGTTGAATACCGTGCCTATCAAAGTTCCTGCTTTGTTTGAAAGGCAGGAAGATATATATATGCTTATCCGTAAGTTCGCTTCAGATTTTGCTGATAAGTACAAGTCAAAACCTATTCTGCTCTCCACTGAAGCCAGAATGATCATAGAACACTATCGATGGCCGGGAAATATCCGTGAATTAAAAAATCTGGTAGAACAATTGGCCGTATTGTCAGAACATGAAGAGGTATCTGTAGAAGAATTATTGATGATCGCACCTCATCTTTCGACAAGAAATTTGCCCAGCTCAAGTCTGCATAAAGGTTTTGAAGCCAATTTTCAGGAAAGAGAATTGTTATTCAAATTTTTATTGGATATGAAGGCGGATTTGAACGACCTGAAGTCTTTGGTTTTTGAATTGATACAAAATAATGATCTGGCTATGCCTGATGTCGATTCCTATAAAGGAAAAATGTCAACATCGGCAGGACTCGAAAATTTTTCATTTCTTCAGCAAAAACCTGATCATCGTCAGTCAGATGTGACCACTTTTGCAATGGATGACAGACCTTCTATTGTGATTCATACACCAGGTGATGAAAAATATCATGAAGCCGAAACGGTGGATGAGATGGTCTCTTTAGAGTCTATGGAAAAGTTTATGATTAAAAAAGCACTCAAAAAATATAATAACCGACGTAAGGAAGCTGCAGATGAATTGGGCATTTCTGAACGAACTTTATATAGAAAAATTAAAGAATATGATATTCCTGATTAAAAAGGGAATGAATGGCATGATAATTGAACTGTTTTAAGTAATCCTTTTCCAAAAACAGACAGCCTTGGCATAACACCAGGGCTTTTTTTTTACGAACATGTTAAAAAAAATATAAATTTTTCTGTTTTTGTTTTCGTATAATATTTTCAACGTATATTTGTACTCTGATTATTTCATTCATCTAAATCAAAAAATAAATCATGAAGAATTTAATTTTGTTATTCTCATTTTTAGTTATCGGAGCTTTTTCTGCTAATGCTCAGTCTTGTTCTAAAGCTACTGCAGGTAAAGCATGTTGTGCAAACAAAAAAGGCGCAGCTACAACATCTGTTTCTAATTCAGCTGCTGATGCAGTTGCAGAAGCTGATGGTAATATTACAAAAAGAACTTGTGAGATTTCCGGTGCAACAACATACTACCAAAAAAATGTTTGCGAAAAATCAGGAAATGTTTCTTGGGAAGAAGTTCAATTTGATTCAAAAGCAAACAAATTTACAAAAGTAGCTGCAGCCAGCATGGAAAAAGATGCTGCTACCGGTGAAGTTATTAAAAAAGATGCTAAAGCTTGTTGCAAAGGAGACAAAGCAAAGTCTTGCTCCGCCAGTTCAACCAAAAAAGCTTGTGCTGCTGAAAAAACTGAATAATAGTTTTTAAATAGATTAAATAAAAATCCTGCATACTTAACAGTGTGCAGGATTTTTTTTTGTTTTTTTTTGTGATTTTAAAAAAAACTAATGTAAATTTACATCAACATTCCGTTTCCCGATGAGAATGTAGAATCCTGAGCATGTCAATAAAACCTGTAATATTATTTTTTTGTATTTTATATAGTATACAATCACTTTCCGCACAATGTAGTGTGGTGAGGAATATACCTATAATGGATGATGATACAACGCTGATTTCAATATTGGTTGACAGTCTGATTTCTGATACTTTGGGGAACAACGGGCAAGGGCTCTGTGGAATTGGTATTGAATTCAGACATGAATTTATAGGTGATCTCAACATGGAACTTTTTTCGCCTTCAGGCCAAATGGTTCAATTGGTAGGTCCGGGTGTTCCAGTGTCAGGAAGTACCAGCGGAACCCGTTGGAATGTTTTGTTTGTGCCCTGTAACACCTCAGCTTCACCCGATCCTGGTTTTTCTGAAGTTTGGGATAATCTTCAACCATGGGGTTTGTTTGGGAATTATTCAGGCCAATATTATCCCATGACAGGTTGTCTTGACGATTTTGATACCGGTCCGGTGAATGGAAACTGGACATTAAGGGTTACTGATGTCTCTTTGTTTGGTTCCGGAAGAATCCTCTCTGTACGATTGTTTTTCTGTAATCCGGAAGGCGTGGATTGTAATGAATGCAGACTCGATGCAGGCAATATTTTTGCTGATTCTGTCAATATTTGTCAAAGTTCTTCGGATATTCTCCTGCAAAACTATCAGGAAATATTTCCTGTATATCCAAAAGATACGGTAAACTATTTTTACAAGTGGGCATTATTTACGGATACCAGCCTGGTAGAACTTTTTACCCAGGGTGTACTTCCTTCTCTTCCTGTAGGTCATTATCAATTATGTAATATTCAATATGCAATAGCGGAAGAATACAGAATACCTTTACTACCATTACAATTGGATAAAACAGCAATAAATAACTTATTTGAAGAAGAATTGATTTGCGCCAGAGTCGGAAGTGAATGTATTCCAATAGAAATTTACCCTTCTACCGACACCATTTTTATTGATACTTCACTTTGTAATGGAACAACTATTGAATTGTTTCAAAATCTGATTACTGAAGAAGGCATTTATCAATTTCAAATTCCCGGTCAGTTTTGTGATACCATATTGAATGTCACCGTAAGAAGTATAAATTTTGCCGTTTCTGTATCTTTTGAAACAGATACTATCAATTGTACAAATCCTGTATTAGAATTGACAGCTCAAGTCTCCAATCCGTCAATGAACCCGGTATTTTATCAGTGGTTTACACAGGATGGTATGATTGTGTCCGGTCAGGATTCAGGGACAGTAGAAATAAATAAAGCAGGTGTTTATCAGGTGATTGCTACAGATTTGATTTGTACTGATTCTGCTTTTGTTGAGATTTTTTTGGATGAAGAGGTACCTGATTTGGAGATTACAGGAGGAAATACATTGGCCTGTTTTGTTGATACTTTGACATTAGAAGTGATTTCTGATATTGATTTGTCTTCCGTGGTTTGGACATCAGATCAACCATTTTTAACTGATGGTAATAACATCAGGGTGTTTACTCCGGGACAATACACAGTCGATGTTTTAAGCATGGACGGGTGTTCCGGTACAGCCTCTGTGCTGATAGTTTTGATAGATACCATTGCATCGTTTTCTGTTTTGGGAGGTGATATTACGTGTTTGCAAGATTCCTTAACTCTTGATGTGATTCATTCTATGCCGGGAAACTATAGTTATTTTTGGACAGGTGTTGTTGCAGGAACAGAAAACCTTAAAAATCCTGTGGTTGTGAACGGAGGCATAAAACAGGTAACAATTACAGATCAGGCGACCGGTTGTTTTGCCGTGGACAATATCAATGTTGCAGACAATCGAACCTTTCCGGTATTGTCGGTTATGGCGGATACCCTCACTTGTGGCAGGTCAGAGATTATGCCGGAATGGACGTCATCTATACCATTGATCGAATATCAATGGACTGGTCCCGGAGTATTCAGTACAGATTCTGTTGTAACGATATCTCAACCAGGCAATTTTTTATTCACCGGGACAACTGCTGAGGGTTGTGTGTCCACTGTGCCCTTTTTTGTTTCTCAGGATACCGTAGCTGCTTTTTTGGAATTAAATGCAGCTTCACTTTCTTGTTCTATGGATTCTACCCGAATTTTTATGGAAAGTGATAAAGTCCTTGTTGCTTATACATGGATGAATCCGGTTAATGTGATATTTTCCAATGAAAGAGATCCATGGGTAGGGTTGGTCGGTCAGTATCAAGTTACCGTTACGGATATCAATGGTTGCATTTCTTATGCTTCGATAGAGGTTTTGGGAAATGCCGATTTACCAAATATTATCTTTGAGATACCCACGATAACTTGTTTACAACCTTTACCTCAAATCATGGCTGACAAAACAACAGGGTATCAATTCGTTTGGGAATTTCCTGATTTTACCACATCTTTTGATGCGGAGCCAGTAATCAGTCTGCCGGGCAACTACAAAGTGACGGTTACCGATATTTTGAATCCGTTATGTGTTGAATATCACGAATTTTTTATTACTGATGAAAGGCAATTTGCCCAGCTTGAAAAAAATATCGGAGAAATTACCTGCACTGTGGACTCAGCTGAAATTTTAATCCAACCAAATATAGCAGACGTATCTGTTACAGTTACAGGTCCTTCTTTTTTTCTGGCAGATAGTTTTAATTTTTTTGTGCGGTCTGTCGGAACCTACTATGTAGAAGTAACGACCGGTGAAGGGTGTTTGACCATCGACTCATTTGTTGTTGTATTAAATGATATTCGTCCTGAAATTTCATCTTTGGTAGAAAACCAAATTACCTGTCGTACTACAGAAGCGTTAGTTTCGTTTAACAGTTCCATAATCGGCACGTTGTTCGAAGTCTTTTCAGGTGCTGTCAAAATTGATGAAGGTTCAAATTTGTCCATTTCTGATCCCGGGATGTATGTGGTTTATGGTTTGGCTCCAAATAATTGCCGCGATACTACTTTTTTTTCCATTAGTATGGATACGCTTTCACCAGACATCAATGTCAGTCTGCCAGATACCATTACCTGTTTGATGGACGAAGTTGTACTTTTGGCCAATTCTTCTGTAAGTAACCCAATTTTCGAATGGAATGGTACTTTGGGCAATCCTTTTTCTGCCACAGCCGGCGGCATTTACAGGATAGTAGTGACAGACTCTTTTAATGGTTGTCAAACGGTTGATTCAGTTATTGTAGCCGAAAATAAAGTATTTGCTGAATATAGTATTCAAAGTTCTGAAATAAATTGTAATAACACGGTAGCCGGTATCAATATAATTCCCGGCAATGAATTTAAAGAAATTCGATGGGCTGCATCCAATCCCGAACCGATAAATGATGGTGTGCTAACATTTACAACCGGTACTCCGGGAATTTATTATTTTGCTGTTGAAAGTGAAGAATCATGCATTACCATTGATTCTTTGATTGTGGTAGAGAATATTGATCCGCCGAACATCTTATTAATTTCTTCACCTGAAATAAATTGTTTAAACAGAACCGTTGAGATATTTTTAACCACGGAAAGCAATACGGATAAGGTAGTCTGGACATCACCATCATCGATCATCCTGGAGGGAAACAGCCATTTTGTTAATGAGGCCGGAGTCTATAGAGTCACAGTTACCGGTGTCAATGGGTGTGTGACAGATACAACCGGTGAGGTCATATTGAGCCTTGATTTACCGCAATATTCTGTCTTTACCGACAGCCTGTCGTGCAAAAAAGGCAAAGGTGTTATCGGAGTCAACACCCAGGACCAAATAATCGGGTTTGAATGGTCAGGGCCTTCACAGTTTCAATCATCACTACAGTCTCCATTGGTCACTGAGGTTGGATTTTATACCGTCATTGTTACCAAAGAAAACGGATGTACAGATACAACACGGATTTATGTCAAAGGAGACTATGAAATTCCGGAATTTTCGATTACTGATACTTTTTTGATACCATGCGATTCCTCATTGATTATGCTTAAGACGGAAAATCTGGACAGCATTGAAGCATATTACTGGGAACGGGAAGGTGTTTTATTCAGTACAGAAGCATCACCTTTGACCAATATTCCCGGAAAATATACTGTAAGGGTAACAGGTTTGAACGGATGCAGATCAGTTGCAGAATTTGACATAGTGCAACTTACGCTTCCACCAGGATTTTCATTTCAAACAGATACGATTTCCTGTACACATCCGATCGCTTTCCTTCAGGCAAATTCACCTGACGGAAATGTGCAATACACATGGTTTAGTCCTTCAGGAATAGTTACTGAATCAAATATATCAGAAAGTAATGAGTCCGGCTTACATACTTTGATTGTCAGAGATAATAATAATTGTTTTGATACTGTGTCTGTTTTGGTTGCTGCCGACACCCTCAGGCCGGATATTGACATCCAACAGGAAGGCAATATAATTTGTGACCAAAGGGAAGTTCTGTTGTTTATCCCGGACTCTTTACAAAACATAGATTTTACATATCTTTGGACTGGAAATGTCGACCAATTGCTTACAGATCCGACGGTTCCATCCGTAAACATTCTAAATCCAGGCATATTTATTCTCAATCTTACCAATAACCAAAATGGTTGTGTGAATCAGTTAACTTATGAGGTTGTGGAATTGCCGGGTGATTTTGACTCCATTCCTTTTGATGTTCGGCAACCTGTTTGTTTTGAATATCCTTTTGGAGCTATTGAAATTGGAAACCTTCAAGGTGTCGAACCATTTATGGTAAGTCTTAACAGCGTGTCTTTGGGCAATGTTTTTTCCATAAACAATTTACCATCAGGCGACTATTTGTTGGCTGTGACTGATTATATGGGTTGTACTACAGATACTATGTTTACCATACTGCCGGTTGATATAGTTCCTATAAACCTACCTTTTGATACAACCATTTTACTTGGGGATACATTCGTATTGGATTTTGACATTACAGCATGGGAAAATTTAGGTTATGCAGTTACCTTAACACAAAATGGTGAGGTGTTATGTTCATCAGATTGTATATTCCCTTTTGGTGTCATTCCGGAAAGAACATCCATATATGACATTTTACTGGAAACGGAAGATGGAAAGTGTCGTTATGAACATCAGATATTTGTGACTGTAAACGAAAATATTTTTGACGGGATTCCCAACATCATAACTCCTAATGCAGTTCAGGAGCAAAACAGATATTTTTATATTCCCGAAAGGAGCGGTATTGAAAGAATTCTTTCTCTTGAAATTTATGATAAGTGGGCTACTCCGATGTTTGTCAGATATAATATATCCACGGGCTCCTTTTTGGATGGCTGGGACGGTACCTTTCGGGGCACTTTGGCAGAAGAAGGTGTTTATGTGGTCATTTGTGATCTCCTTTTATCCAATAATCAGGTTGTAAGATACCGGGGGACGTTGACCCTGCTGCGGTAGTTTGTATTATACCTTTAAGGTGTCAATTCATAAAAATTCGGATTGGTGTGAGATACATCAACTTTTGAATATATGAAACATGACTTAAATTTCCACTCATAGTTAAAAAAAAGTGGTATCTTTGTTACTTAAATTTGTACCTATGGCAATCGAAGTTGATACTTTGGGTTCCCGAATCGGAAACATGTTCAAAAAAATATTGGTTATTTTAATTTTTGCTGGTATCGCCAGTCTGACAGTTTATTATTTTTACAGAAACTGGACCATCAGTGAGGGTACCCGAACTGGTATTCTGTATAAAATTTCCAAAAAAGGCCGTATTTTTAAGACATATGAAGGTGAGCTCATGTTGGGCAATTCGCCGATGATGACAAAAGAAAGTATCTGGTATTTTTCTGTTGAAAATAAGGAGGTATATCAGGAAATGCAACAATTTGAAGGTAAAAATGTCAAAGTACACTACAGAGAAAAAGAAGATACTTTTCCATGGCAAGGCGATACAGATTATTTAGTATACGACGTTCAGCTTATAAAATAGAATAATCAGATTCCTCCATTTTCATCGCTGGTAATACCACGGTTGATAAAATGTATAAAATTGTGCAGGTGGTTTAAATCCTTTACACAGGTTGCTATAAAATCCTTTGAAAAAATCATTTCGTTTGTATAATGTTTTCCAACAGTAAAACTTTTTAATCGGGAATAATCTCCGATCCCGGAGGAAGGATCAACGTCTTTAGGGACTTTGGCCAACATGATTTCCGGTCTTTGGTCGATATCTCCGTAGGATCCAACAAAATCTTTATGTTTTACTATACGTAAAAATTCATCAGAATAGGTTATTATTTCATTTCTGACTTTTTTGACAATATCGTTGGGAGGCATATACAAACCTCCTCCTACAAAACTTTGATTATTTTCCAAATGTATGTAGTATCCACCTAAAAACATTTTTTTACCAAACGGAGTCAGAATAATTCCCAAAGCTGTTTTGTAAGGTGATTTGTCTTTAGAAAACCTGACATCTTTATTGATTCTGAATATACATTTTTTAACATCCACGTTTTTCAGACTTTGATCCGACTTACTCATTTCAAAAAGTAAGTTTTCAGCCAGAGACAGATAATCTGTTTTAACAGTGTCGTACCATTTTCTGTTTTGGTCAAACCATTCTTTATGATTGTTTTCTGAAAGGTTTTGTAGAAAATGAAAAATATTTTTTACATTCATATTTTAAATTTTAAAGTGCGCAACAAGGAAGCAAAAAATGTAAAAGGATATTTAGTTTTTGCAATGATCCGTATATCCTCCCAAAGGGATGATTCATTGTTCAAAAATCTCAAAATAGATAATATCCGGTTTTTGGCAAACATATTTGTAAAAATGGTCTTACCCAAGTGATTGTTTTTTTCCAGAACGCCTAATAATATATTATCATACCAATAATGGCGGTTATAAACAGAAAAGTGAGATAAATCTTCATTTGCTTTTATCATGTTGACCAGATCTGCACTATATTTTTGACAAAAATAAAAGGTATACCCGGTACTGGGTTTTGTATAACCTCCGGCAGAACCGATATAGGTTTTTCGTTTTGTATTTTTTTTCCAGAAAGGGTAGGAGGTCATAGGGATTTCGCCATATTCTTTTTCAATAACTACATAATTTTCCAATTGTAATTGAGCCAGATATTGTTTCAGGAAATCATCGTATGTTTCTTTTGTTAAAACTTCTTTTGAAAAGAAGGTATATTCAAAAAGTGCCTCGTCCTCTTTGTATGGTAAAACATACATAAAACAGGTTTTTCCATTTTGAGGTATTTTGAAATTCATAAATTGCGGAGCAGCGTCTTTAAAAACCGGTTTTTGGGTTTTGATAAACCAACCGCCAAAGTGTTGGCTTAGGGTAGGTATTCCGGTATCATCCGGTTTATAATCTAAAACGCTGGAAAAAACATGGTTTGTATGATATGTCTGATGTTTTCCGGTGATTTCCACATAATCCGGTTGTTCATTGATTTGAGTCACTTCATCATACCGTATAGAAAAATTATTTTTTGTTTCTAAAACCCCCAGACAATAGCTGTAGAAATCCAAACCTTTTAACATTTTGTATCTGTAGCCTTCTAAAGGAATGGTTTTGTCAAAATTGTCGGAAATAAATTCAAGTCTGTCCCAATTTGCCAACAAAATTTTATCCCACATACCTTGTCCTTTTTCCCAAAAACACCAGGTTCTGTCATTTTGTATTTTGGCTTCCCGATCTAATAATAATATCTTTTTATCATTAAAATAAGGATCTGCCGCCATAAACATGGCAAGATTCAGTCCGGCTGCACCGCTCCCTAAAATGATATATTCAAAATTTTCTTTAATCATGTAAAAAGTTTTCCAGAGAACGATGGTAGATGTCAAAACTTGCCAGATTATTGTGTTTTCCGTTAGGTATTTCTATAAAGCGAACAACCTCAGGTTGAATATTTCCGGCTAATTTTTTTGCTGAATCCAAAGGAATGACGGTGTCTGTATCACCATGTAGTATCAAAATCGGCTTTTTTGTTTTTTGTATGAATACATAGGAAGGTATATCATTTTTGGTAAGGTGACTTAAAAATCCAACATGATAGTGGATTACATCTTTCATACTATAATATGGGGTTTCAAGAATTATTTTAGAAACATTTGTTTGTGAGGATAGTTTACAGGCGACACCGCTACCAAGGGATCTACCGAATAAAATGATATTACTTTCAGTTTTCCGGATATATTCAAAGACGGTTTTCCCATCTGTAAGAATATTGCTGAAAGTGGGTTTTCCGGTACTTTTTCCATAGCCCTGATAATCCCAGGCTACTACATTATAGCCGTATTTTACGTATTCCGATGCTACAACAGCCCATTTTTTGAGGTTTCCGCGATTTCCATGACAATAAAGGATCGTCCCTTTCGGATTATGTGCAAAATAATGGATTAAATGTATCTGTTGACCATCAATAGTTAACAATATTGTATCCGTTTGTCGGCTATGAAACTGATAAACCTTCTGATTTGAGGGGTATACATATTCCGGTTGAAATACGATTTTTTCGGTAATTGTATCAATCCTGAGAAATAAAACACCACACAACGAAACAATAAAAAACGACAGAAGTCCTGCTTTATGTAAACTTGTCATTACTGTTTCCTTTTAAAGTGTAAGCTGGACTTTTCTTCATTAAACGCGAGTTTATCCAAAGTAAATATTTCGGAAAGAGTCTGATGATAAGATTCAAAATTGTGAAGATTATTGTGTCCACCACCGATAATAGGATGGAGATTTGTCGATTTTGGGTGAATGGAAGCTAACTTTATGCTGGAAGAAAATGGAATGAGGGTATCTTTGGTGCCATGTAAAATATGAATAGGACACCTCACATATTTGATCCATTTATAAGTAGGAACCGGAAATTTCAATAACCAGGACATAGGAAGAAATGGCAGATACCTTCCGGTAGTTTTACTCATGCTGTAATACGGCGCATCAAGAATCAACATTCTGGGATTGTTTTTGGAGGCCAGTTTTGTAGCAAATCCTGAACCCATAGATCTTCCGTAGAGGATAATATATTGTTCGTCAACTTTTTCTTTGATTTTGTTGTAAATTGCCTGAAGATCTTCAATAATTTCTTCTTGTGTTCTTATACCGGTACTTTTTCCAAACCCCCGGTAATCTATCATGATGACGTCATATTGATATCGGATAAAATCTATGGCAAACTTGCCCCATCCTTTGATACTTTTACTGTTTCCTTTTAAATAAAAAACAACTCCTTTGGGTTCCGGACATTTAAATCGTATCCCTGAAATGGTCACGCCCGGCTTTACTTCAACCAAATATTCCTGAAATGACAGATTTTTGTATTCAAAGCTGAATTCTTTGTGCAGTTTTTCAGGTCTGAATAAAACATAGTCCTGTACGAAATATACGGCAATACTGATACCCAGATATATTACCACCAGAGTGATAATGATCAATGTCATATGGTTACTCAGAAAATCCAAAAGAAATAACTTTGCTTAATATTTGTCAAAGTTATCAAAAATATAAGTACAACCTATTTGTCCGGAATTAAAATCAGAATAATTTAGGAAATTTGAATTTTTTCCATTGACGACGACGTTTATTCCCAAAACCACTTTCAGGTCGCCACTTCCCAAACTGATTAAAAACTGAAGTTCATGAAGAAGGTAAGGGTTGTTTTTTGCAATGTCTTCTACGTAGGAAAAAAATTTTTCTGATTTAGGCTTAAAAAGCAATTCGTCTATGTCATAATAATTAAGCCTGTAGACAGCATCAAGTTTTACACTTCTTGATTTGAAATGTCCCCCGACCTGGCCATAGGTTCGGAAACTTTGGTATGTTAATTCGCTGATTTTTAAGTTTGGTGTAAAAAATCCTGTGTTTTCACCTTCAATCAATTCTTCAAAACCTTGAACAAAACCAAAACCGACATATGAATCAAAATGGAAACCTTGTTGATATTTTTCCATTATGTCATATTTGTTTAAGCTTACTTTGGTCTTATAATTTGCAGAATACCCGCCTATTGCGACAGATGCCTGAGGCATCCAGTTGTTTGCCCTGATATCGGCAAACATGCCTAAATTTTTTATAGGGCTATAGTTGTAATATTTGCCAATTGATGGGCCTAAGGTTAAGGAATGTACAGATTGACCTTTGTCATAAACTGTTTGTACTCCATCAAAGGAAGGGGTGTGTAATCCGGACGGAGAACTACAGGATGTCTGAAGAATCAGACATCCTGTAATATAAAGTGTTACAAAATAATATTGAAATGAGATTTTTTTCATAAGACTCACTATACAAATATTTCCTGTCGGAGACTACGATTTGTGAAGAAGGTATTAATTATAAAATTATTTTTGAAAAGGATCGGAAAACTTCGGATCACTGACAATTTTATCATCGTTCAAGGTCTGTAAAAATGCTAAGAGGTCCTCTTTTTCTGTTTCGGAAAAATTCATTTTTTTAGGGGATGAACCAATTTTGAGGTCAGAAGATAAGTTCTTATGATTTTTAATACCTTCACTATAGTGGTCAATGACATCTTTTAATGTTTTTAACATGCCGTTATGCATGTATGGTGCTGTTCGGGAAATATTTCGGAGGGTAGGAACCTTAAACATGGATTCATCAAAACTGTAACCAGTTGTGGAAGCTACTCCGAGATCATTATATTGCAACATAAGACCGTTATTGGCCTTCATAACCGGGGGTCTTGCAGAGTTAGAGCCATGACAATTGGAACAATGTTGAAGGTATAATTTTTTACCGTTATTTTCGCTTGCAGAAAATCCGGGAAAATCTCTGGTCACATTGTTATTAAGAGAACCATACATTTGCCATTGGTTATCCAGCTCTCTGTCAAATTTTGTGTTGTAATTGGTTATAGAATTGACAAACTCTCCTATAGCATTTAATATCTGCGTTTCACTAATTTCATCTGAGCCTTTATATGCCTGTTTGATCAAAGGTTTGTAATAATCCAGCCCGTTTACTGCATTAGCTACTTCATGCATTTTCATGTCCATTTCCAATGGATTGCCTAAGGTAGCTTTACTTTGGTCCTGTACCGAGGTTGCACGATTGTCCCAAAAGAATGGCACACCACCAAAATTTCCATAATAGGCAGCAAAATTAAGTACTGAACCCAAAGCGATAGAATTTCGTGCAGTTGCTCTGTTTTGAACACCTTCAGAAAAGGCTACGTCATCCGAAAATGCTATTTCTTGTTTATGGCAGGATGCACAGGATATAGTTTTGTCTTTAGAGAGATTTTTATCATAAAATAAAACACGTCCCAAGGTCGCAAGATCATCGTTCATGGGTGTGGAAGTCAAAAAAGTGTGTTTTGGAAGGCTGAAACTGTAATTGTAAGGGTATTCAGGAATGTTGATGTGTTTGGATAATTCTTTGTATTCTTTTTCACCATAATATGTGATTGTAACATTCGGTTCGTTTTCTCCGCATGATGCCAGAAAAAACATTCCTGAAAATAATATAGAGGCGATGATAACATTAAATTTCTTCATAATTGATAATATTTTTTTAATTGTTAATAAATTTACAACAAAAATATGTATAAAATTTATATAGTCGAGATATGACCTAAATTTTTTTGAAATTTTTTGATAAATTTAACATTTTAAACACTTTATAATCATCTTTTGCCCCAAAATAAAAAAAAGGCCATCCGGATATCCGAATGGCCTCTTTTTTTATTTGGGTCTGAAAGATTACATCATTCCCGGCATACCGCCGCCTCCCATTGGTGGCATTGGTGGGTGATCTTCTTTTTTGTCACTGATGACACACTCTGTCGTCAATACCATACTGGCGATAGAACCGGCATTCTCCAAAGCTACACGAGTAACTTTTGTAGGGTCAATAACACCTGCTTTTTTAAGATCTTCATATTCATCTGTTCGGGCATTATATCCTTTTGCTCCTTTTGCTTTTAATACTTCCTGTAAAACAACGGATCCGTCAACACCTGCATTTTCTGCGATGGTTCTCAATGGAGATTCCAATGCTTTTTTAACGATCAAAATACCCAGGTTTTCGTCTTCATTGGCACCTGTCAGTTTTTCAAGAGAGTGGATAGCTCTTACCAGGGCGACACCACCACCAGCAACTATACCTTCTTCAACAGCGGCTCTGGTAGCGTGTAAAGCGTCATCTACTCTGTCCTTTTTCTCTTTCATTTCGACTTCGGTAGCGGCACCAACATAAAGAACGGCAACGCCTCCTGCTAATTTAGCCAAACGCTCCTGAAGTTTTTCACGATCGTAATCTGAGGTTGTTGTATCAATCTGTGCTTTAATCTGAGTGATTCTTGCATTGATATCCGCTTTTTTACCCTTTCCGTTTACGATGGTGGTATTGTCTTTGTCGACTGTGATTTTTTCAGCCTGACCAAGGTGGCTCAATTCTGCGTTTTCAAGTTTGTATCCTTGTTCGTCAGAAATCACTGTACCACCTGTAAGAATAGCGATATCCTCAAGCATGGCTTTTCTTCTGTCGCCAAAACCCGGAGCTTTTACAGCAACGATTTTTAAACCTGCTCTCAATCTGTTGACGACCAAAGTGCCAAGGGCCTGACTATCGACGTCCTCTGCGATGATCAATAAAGGTCGTCCTGTTTGTACAGCTTTTTCCAAAACAGGGATAATTTCCTGAACATTGGAGATTTTTTTGTCGTGTATTAAGATCAACGGGTTTTCATATTCCGTTGTCATATTTTCTGTATTGGTAATAAAATATGGAGACAAATATCCTCTGTCAAACTGCATACCGATCACTTCATCTACATAGGTGTCTGTACCTTTGGCTTCTTCAACGGTGATTACACCATCTTTGGTCACTCTTTTCATAGCATCAGCTATCAAAGAACCAATCTCTTCGTCATTGTTTGCAGAAATAGAAGCCACTTGTTTGATTTTGTTAAAATCAGAACCTACTACTTCACTTTGACCTTTGAGGTCAGCAATAACAGTGTGCACAGCTTTATCAATACCTCTTTTAAGGTCCATAGGATTTGCTCCGGCAGTTACATATTTCATACCGGCATTTACCATTGCCTGAGCCAAAACGGTAGCGGTGGTTGTTCCATCTCCTGCGGCATCTGCAGTTTTAGATGCAACTTCTTTTACCATTTGTGCGCCCATGTTTTCAACTGCGTCTTCCAGTTCGATTTCTTTAGCAACTGTAACACCATCTTTAGTGATGACAGGTGCTCCGAAACTTTTTTGAATCACAACGTTTCTTCCTTTAGGTCCTAAAGTTACTTTTACCGCATTGGCCAATTGGTCAATACCGGATTTTAATTTTGTTCTTGCATTCGAATCAAAGCTAATGATTTTAGCCATAATATTTTTTGTTTAATGGATTAACGAAATAAAATTTTAAACAGATTATAAAATTACCAAAATGTCATCCTCTCTCATGATAAGATAGTCGACACCTTTGTGATTGATTTCCTGTCCGGCATATTTTCCGTAAAGGACAATGTCACCTTTTTTAACCGTCATTTTGTTCCCTTCTTTTCCCGGGCCTACAGAAATAACTTCTCCTCTTTGTGGTTTTTCTTTGGCTGTATCAGGAATGATGATACCTCCTGCCGTTTTTTCTTCTGCCGGAGCAGGTTTTACAACTACTCTGTCATTAATTGGCTTCATATGATATTAACTTTTTAAATTACGTGATAAAATATTTAAAGATACCTTTTCACAACATGAAATGTGCCACAATCATTTTTATGACAAAATGGCTATTTATATCGAATTTTTGTCTGAATTATCCCTTTAGATTCAGTTCTTTCCTGTAAAATTGACAGTTTGGTCAATCGATAGCCCGATCTTCAAAATAGAGGTTTATCTTCTTGTTTTCCATCTGTTCCTCGTGAGCTAATCTGAATATTTCTTTTAATTCTTCCTGGATTTGGGGATTGTTTTCAAAAAACAGAACGTTGTTTTTTACAATTACAAAAACCTGATGATAGGGTAGCCAGCTTAAATCTGACAACATGTCAAACAATGCATCCAGGTTATGTCCAAAATAATCAGGCAATTGCAGGGTCTCGAAAAATACCTGAAAGATATCTGCTGACGATGTCAGATTTGTTCCATGTATCAAAATGAACAAAGATCCTTGAGAGGTTATTATTTCATATTGTTTACCGGTCATAGGACTCTGTTTTTAATGTAATAAAATTTTTGTAGTGGTCAGAGGTATAATAAGCGGACTGATCGGAGCCCGTTACCAATCGTTCGGGACCACGGTTGATTCCTTGTTTTCTCGGATGGACATCCCATTCCTGATACCTGATTTTTTGACGCGCACGATCTGTGAGGGGCAATTTTTTTTCTCTGTTGAAAAAGGTACGTCCTCCGACATAACCGGATGGTGCTTTGCCGTTTTGTGTTATGTAATCATACACTTCATAAACGTAAACCGGAATCTTCGTACTGTTTAGAGGAGAGGATTGGGTGTTTTGGTTTTCCGTCTTACGATTGGTTTCGACTGGCGCTTGTGCCGTGTTTTTATGTTGCTGAGTGAAATAAAAAACAAGGGTAACCGTAAAGATGAGGAAAAAAAGAAGATATACTGTTTTTGCAAAATTTTTCACCGGAAAGGTATTCTATTAGAATGCAAAAATAGCTATATTCCTGTTTACAACAGCACTAATCAAACAAATTCCCACCAAAAAAGAAGAGGCAACTTTTTACCGGTTGTTCAAAAATCTTCGGGCAATGTTTAAAGGACGGAAGGTAAATCTTTTTTTAACCTGATGGCCTCCCATTCTGGCACCGATTTCTTTGAGGGTCTCGATGACCTCAAGAGTGTAATCTCCTTTATTGATCATGATACATTCTGCTTTTCCGGCATGTGCTGCGTCTGTAATTTCGGATCGGGTTGCCATCCCGGATTTGTTGAGGGATTCCAGAACCTGGGTGGCCCAGATCACCGGAACATGGGCAGCCTCACAAATCCATAAAATTTCATCCTGAATTTCACCGGTTCTTTCAAAACCAATCTCAACTGCCAGATCTCCCCGGGCTATCATGACTCCAAAAATTTGGTTTTTCATTCCTTGTAACAACAGATGTGGAAGATTCTGAACTGCTTCCGGTGTTTCAATTTTGATGATGATGTCAGGTTTTTTTTCAGGATATTTTGCCAGGTAGTCCATCAACTGAGCCACATCGGAAGCATATCTGACAAATGAATACCCTACTAGGTCGGCGTTTGCCACGATAAAAGGCAGGCAGGAGAGATCGTATGATGTCAGGGAAGGGATTTGCAATACGGAATCCGGAAAATTTAATCCTTTTCCGGATTTGATTCTGGATTTTTCTGACGAAATCCTGACGATTCGAACTTTGACTCTTCCTTCTTCAACTTTTTCGACTTCTCCTTTTATGACGCCATCGTCTATAAAGACCCTGTTACCTTTTTTAAGATATTGAACGATACCTGTTTCATTGGGATGGATGACTATGTCTTTTTTGCCAAAATCAAGGTTTTCTTCTGCCAACCAGAAGGTGTCTCCTTCGCGAACATTAATTTTGTCGGCCATTTTACCTTTATACCTGATCGAAGTCCTGATTTTTGGTCCGGCGAGGTCCATATATATTTTGCAATCCAATCCAGTTTTTCGGCAAGCCTTCCGGATCAGATAAATCATTTGAGACCATACCGATTCATCATCGTGGGCACAATTGATACGTGCTACGTTCATTCCGTTTTGTAACAAGGTTTTTATCAAACCGTAATTTTCGATAAAAGTTACGTCAAAAGTAACCATGATGTGAGGTGAAGTTAGGGATTCTTTATTGCCAAATAATGTACGACTTCTTTCAATCAGGGTTTTTGATCCGTATTCGTTGTGGATATGTGATAATTGTATTTTTTTATAAACATGTCCAAGTCTTTCACGGATGGCCTGTAGCTGTCTTTTGATGTGTCCTTCTGAACTTGCTAAAGAAGACAAACCCGCTATGTGTAGTTTGTTCTGTAAATCTCTGATATCATGGTCTCTCAAAACCAGATAATGGAGGAGATTTGATGCAGATTTTTGTTGGTCTTTATGTAACTGACGGATAACAGACCGGAATTCAAGTTCTTTTTCAGACATTTTTTTTTCAAGATCAGCAAGTTGCGGGTGAATGTCATTTACATGATACATATATTGGAGTTTTAGGAAAAATGTTTTTTAAATAAAAATGTAGAAGACAAAACGCCGAACAACATGACTGTTACAGAACTGACAGGCATCAGAATCGCGGCAATAACGGGTGATAGCAAACCCTGAACGGCAAAACCTAGACCAATGGTATTATAAACTAAGGCCAATATAAATGCCGCAATAATGAGTTTTTTCGAACCTTTGATAAAAGTCAGGATTTTTAATAAATCCTTAAATACGGATGCACCTATGATGCCGTCACAAGCCGGGGTAAAATTGTTGGAATCATTAGAAATCACCAATCCGGTCTGACTTTGTTTTAAGGCTCCTGCATCATTCAGACCATCGCCGATCATCATGACATTTTGACCTTCTTCCTGCAATTCTTTGATTTTTTGGAGTTTGTCTTTCGGACTTTGGTCGAAATACATGTCTAGTATACCGGGGAAAAGGGCCTGTAGTCTAGCTTTTTCTGAATCATTATCGCCTGATAATATACTGATTTTATGGTTTTTTGCCAAAGTATCAAATAATATTGACACGCCTTCTCTTAGGTGGTTGTGTACGGCAAAATAACCGATAAACTGGTCGTCGATGACAATAAAAACGCCTTTTTTGTGATTTTTGTTTTGGGTGTTGAACACAAACATTTCGGAACCGATTCTGATATTTTTTTGGTCAACAACGGCAAGGGTTCCTTTTCCGATAAATTCTTCAAAATCCACCACTTTTTCCTGATAAGGTCCCGGTATCATAGCAAAAATTGACCGGCTCAACGGATGATTGGACTGAAAAGCCACACTTTTTATTTTGTAACTGTCTTCCTGAGAAAGATCTGGACCCACCCAGGATAATTGCAGTTTGTCATGATCTGTGATGGTACCTGTTTTATCAAAAACGATGTGATTGATATTTTGAATATTTTCAATCACTTCTACATTTTTTAAATAACATTGTTTTTTGCCCAAAAGGCGCAATATGTTGCCATAAGTAAAAGGTGTGGCTAAAGACAATGCACAAGGACAGGCTACGATCAAAACGGCGGTAAAACTATTAAAAGCAATGGAAGGATCGGCATACAACCAATAGATCAGGGTCAGCACAGCTATCGTCATGGTAATGATGGTAAAATATCGACCAATATTTTCGATCATTTTGTGATGATTGTTTTTCCTTTCCGGAGAAAAATTCTGTTCGTCCCAAAGGGAAGTCAGATAAGATTGATTGACTCTTTTGATGGCCTGTACCTGTATCGTACCTCCGGTATGTTTCGCTCCGGCAAATATTTTTTCTCCTTTGGATTTGTGGATAATTTCTGATTCTCCTGTGACAAAACTGTAGTCGAGATGAGCCAAACCATCCATGACATAAGCATCAACAGGGATAATTTCTTCATTTTTTATCATAATGATATGGCCGGGTTCTACCTTGTCCAAAGATGAAGACTTCCAGCCTTCGTTCGTTTTGATCAGCGTTGAAATCGGAAAATACGACTTGTAATTCCTGTCAAAAGAAATAGACTGAAATGTGTAGTTCTGAAACCATTTGCCTATCAACATAAAAAAAACAAATCCTGCCAGGCTATCGAGATATCCTTCCCCGGAGCCTGATAAAATGTCATATACACTCCTGCCGAATAGTGCAAGGATACCTACGGCAATAGGAATATCAATATTGATTTTTTTAAATTTTACGGTCCAGTAAGCTGCTCTCAGGTAATCAAATCCCGAATATGTCAATACAGGGATGCTCAGCAAAATATTAATGTAGCCTATATATTTACTGACATCTTCCTGAACAAAACCCAGATACTCGGGAAAGGATAACAGCATGATATTGCCAAAAGAAAAACCTGCCAATCCCATTTTGTAATACAAACTTCGGTCAGGTCCGAACGATTTATTTTCATGAAGTTTTTCGAGGTTCAACTCCGGATCATATCCGATGGAACCCAATAACTGAACGAGTTCTTTTAGGGTGATTTTGTCCGTTCTGAAAGAAATCACAGCTTTTTTCTGCACAAAATTGACCCGTGAATGGATGATACCCGGATGAAGTTTTTGAATGTTTTCCAGCAACCATATACAGGAACTACAATGAATCTGAGGCAGGGTAAAACTGATTTTTCCTGTATTTCCTTCATTAAATTCCAATAGTTTTTCAATGACTTCCGGTTCATCGAGATAGTCGTAAGATTTCTGATTGACTTTTTTCTTAGAAATGCCGGGTCGGGCTTCATATTGATAATATTCGTCCATTCCGTTACTGGAAAGGATATCGTAGACTATCAAACACCCTTGGCAACAAAAGTCTTTGTCTTCTTTTTTTGGATGGTCATGGCCACATTCATCACCACAGTGATAACAATGGGTTGCTACAACATGCTGTGATAAAATATCTGACATGATGATCTGTTGTATTGATTTGGATACAAAAGTATAGGTACAACATGCCAAAAGATATGATTTATATCATGTTTTTATATGAATTTAAACATGTTTTTTTCGTTTGGGAACAAAAAAAAAACCTCCTTTATTTCAAAAATAAAGGAGGTTGTCCGGTTTGATCTGTAAAATCTTACGGTTTGGTTTTTACGTTTGTTTTTCCCGCAAGGTCCAAAATAAACGTATATTCCATGGCCACTTCTTTCAATCTTTTAAATCTACCTGAAGCTCCGCCGTGACCTGTATCCATATTACAATACATGACGATCGGATTATTGTCGGTTTTGTATTCTCTTAGTTTAGCTACCCATTTGGCCGGTTCCCAATACTGAACCTGGCTGTCCCAATATCCGGTGCTGACATAAAGGGCAGGATAATCTTTTTTCTCTACATTGTCATAAGGAGAATAAGACCTCATGTAGTCAAAGTAAGCTTTGTCTTTAGGATTCCCCCATTCGTCAAATTCTCCTGTGGTCAGTGGAATCGATTCGTCCAGCATGGTGTTGATGACATCCACAAACGGTACCTGCGCGATAACCCCTTTCCAAAGGTCGGGTTTCATATTGATCACAGCTCCCATGAGTAATCCGCCGGCACTTCCGCCCTGAGCAAATAAACGGTCTTTGGAAGTGTATTTTTCCTGTACAAGATATTCGCCACAATCAATAAAATCGGTGAAAGTATTTTTTTTATTAAAAAACTTACCGTTTTCATACCATTGTCTTCCTAATTCCTGGCCTCCCCGAATATGGGCTATGGCAAACACAAATCCTCTGTCAAGCAGACTCAGTCGAGCCGAGCTGAAATAAGGGTCCATACTTGCACCGTAAGAGCCGTATCCGTATAACAATAAAGGCTGGCTGCCATCTTTTTTAAATCCTTTTTTATAAACCAGAGAAAGAGGAACCATGGTGCCGTCTTTGGCCCGAACCATCACCCTTTCAGATGAATAATCCCCTGCATTAAAGGTACCCAGTACTTCCTGTTGTTTGAGAAGATCCAGTTTTCGGGTTTCAACCTGATAATCGTACGTAGTATTTGGTGTCGTAAGGGATGAATATTCCAAACGGACAGTTTTGGTGTCAAATTCAGGGTTAGCGCCGGGAAATACGGTATAGGCTGACTCAGCAAACTGAACATAGTGTCCTTCCTGTTTTTTGTCCCAAGGCAATATTTTTACTTTAGTCATTCCTTCTTTTCTTTCGGAAATGAGCATAAATTCTTTAAATATATCAATCCCGTCTGTAAATATTTTGGGATCATAAGGAATAAAATCTGTCCAGTTTTCCATGCCGGTTTTGTCTTCCGCACATTTCATCACCTTAAAGTTTTGTGCTCCGTCTTTATTTGTGGTGATATACCAATGGTTTTCAAAATGATCGATGCTGAACTCCAGATTTTTGACCCTTTCCTGAAAGACTCTGAATGTTCCGTTGGGATTGTCTGCTTCAAGGATGCGGTATTCGTTGGAGAGGGTGGCATAAGAAGCGATGACGAGGTATTTTTTTGATTTGGTTTTATAGACATAAGTTGAATAGGTGTCGTCTTTTTCATGAAAAATGAGAACGTCATTTTTTGGATCAGTTCCTAAAGTGTGTCGGAATATTTTGTATGAACGAAGTGCATCGTCATTTATAGAATAAAAAATGTTTTATTGTCATTTGCCCAGGTGACCCCGCCGGTAGTATTCGGGATGACATCAACAAACATTTCTCCTGTCGTCAGGTTTTTGACACGGATGGTGTATTGCCTTCTTCCGATGGTATCTTCGGCATACGCGAGCAATTTATTGTCGGGCGATACCGATCTGCCTGCAACATTATAGTAGGCGTGACCTTCAGCGAGCTGGTTGACATCAAGCATAATTTCTTCTGCGTTGGTCATGCTGCTCTTTTTTCTGGAATGAATCGGATATTCCATGCCTTCTTCAAAACGCGTAATATAGTAATACCCATTATATAAATAGGGTACGGACATATCTGTTTGTTTGATTCTTCCTTTTATTTCTTCAAAAAGATCATCTTCAAATTTTTGAAGAGGTTCCGTCATTTTTTCTCGGTAAACATTTTCAGCATTGAGATAATCCAATACCTTTTTTGTTTGGTTGTCCGGGGTTTCTGCATTTTTTTGCTCATCGGAAAGGCGCATCCAGAAATAATCGTCCGTCCAGGTCACGCCATGTAATGACGTTGTTTTGGGCTCTTTTCCGGCAACCGGTGGTGTGAATTTATTTGTATGAGAAAGTAAAACCGAAGACATATGTTGGGCATTCAAATGATAAAATGTAGGAAAAACTGCCGGCAGCATAAACATTACCAACAGACAAATTGAATAATGTGTAATATATAATTTACGATAATTGTTCATTTTTATGTTATTTAGATTTTAAAAACATGTAAATATAAAAGAATTAACATGTTTGTTACCCATACGTTCAGATAAATTCTTAATTTTATGGTTTGATGGTGAACTTATGCAATTAAAAACTTCATATTCACAGATTTTTGCTATATCCATGCCGATTATGCTGGGTAGTGCAGCACAGAATCTCATTGTTTTGTCTGATAGTATTTTTTTATTCAGATATTCGAGTCTGGATTTTGAAGCATCAGGATTGGTCGGGGTATTTTATCTTATGATAGCTTCCATCGGATATGGATTTTCGAGAGGCGGACAGATACTAATAGCCAGACGAAACGGGGAGCGCAATTATGAAGGTACAGGTGCGGCATTTCAGGCATTATTTTTTTTCGAAGCTATATTATCAGTACTTCTGTTTATTGTCCTGTTTGGTATTCAGAACAGATTTTTTCATGGTTTGTGAAAGATCCCGACATCCTCCAAAAATGTGTGGAATATATCAAACCCCGCAGTTTTGGTGTGTTTTTTAGTTATCTGGGCGTTTCTCTGATTGCTTTTTATACCGGAATAGCCAGAACAAAATTTATCATATACGACACCATCGTTTTGATATCGGTTAATCTGTTTTTGAATTGGGTATTGATTTTCGGAAATCTTGGTATGCCTGAAATGGGTATAGCCGGTGCTGCTTTGGCGAGTACTTTGGCTGAAGTAGTGGCATTTATCGTATTTGTGGTATATATGATCTTTGACAAACAAAACGTAGGGTATAAATTATTGTCCTTTTTGCGTTTTGATGTAAAATTGGTATTATCTTCTTTTTATTTGTCTATTCCTATAGTTTTTCAATCAATTTTGGGTATTGGTGCCTGGTTTTTGTTTTTTAGTTTTATAGAAAATGTGGGAAGGGAAGAGCTTGCTATTTCCAATTTATTGCGTAATGTGTATCTTATATTGTCGATTCCATCCTGGGGATATGCTGCCGGTATAAATACAATGGTGAGCAATTTTATCGGAAATAGAAAACGGCAGGCTGTTATGCCTTTGGTTATTAAAACCTCCAAACTCAATTTGTTTACTACCATCCTGATCAGTTTGCCGGTTGTTGTTTTTCCTGAATTTTTTCTATATCCTTTTTTCGGAACGGAAGATATGCTGCTGATCGGTTTGGCAAAACCTTATATGTGGGTATTATTCGGCATCCTGATTACTTTTGCGGTAGGTGTGGTTTTTGTCAATGGTCTGATCGGGACGGGAAAAACAAAACAGGCTTTGTGGATTCAAAGTATTTTTACTTTGTTATATATTATATATATAGTGTTTATGGTAAAAATCTACTATTACGGATTACACCTCGCCTGGAGTGTTGAAATCGTCTATTGGTTTGGTATCCTGGTGATGAGTTATATTTACCTCAGATCCAAAAAATGGCATTTTTTTCATATCTGAAAAACTTACATTAAAATGTGTAGGTCATATCGAGAGAAATCTGACTCCACTTCAAATCATTGCCATTCACAAAAGAGATTTTATTCATGGGTACAAATCCCCTTCGGTAGACCCCTGCCAATTTTATCCTTTTTGACCAATTGTAAGATACACCCATTTTGGCCTGGATATCTGATTTTTGAAGATAATCACTGCTTTCTGCAACTTTAATATTTTCCGGCTCCGGGTCAGGAGAACCTCCGTTATCCAGTGAATTTTGGTCTAAAGACAAAAGATCGGAGTTCTGTTTTTGAGAAATCAGCAAAAAAGGAAAATCAACGCCACCGGTCAGACCTAATTTTTTTGACAGTTGATAATATATAGAAATTCCCGGAACGATTTGATGTATGTGATCTAAGGTGAAATTGGCAATGACAAGGGAATTCTGAAAATTATTTGTCCGTTGAAATGTATCAATAGCTTTATTGAAACGAAAATCTGAATACCGGTAACCTAATGAAGCGCCCAGAGACCATTTGCCAAAAACATATCCCAGGTCGTAGGATAATCCATAGGTAGAAGAATTTTGTATTGACGGGTTCATGCCCAAACTCAACGTAATGCCATGACGCAGGTTTTTATTTTTGACTGTAATTGCCGGAACAGTAGGGGATGGTCGGGGCGTATTTTGTGATTGTACATAAGAGATATCTGATATTTGCTGGTCTACAGTTGGCAACAAATCATAATCCCTTGGGTGTTGCTATGGTTTTGCAAGTAATGCTACTTTTTAGTATTGGTTCATTTAGTTTTTGTTCTTTATCTATAGTTTGCGAAAGGGAACATTTTGATTTTTTGAAAAGAAGATATGTCAGAACCTTTTTGTTCTGAAACAAAGTTGTTTGTTGTTGACCTGGCGAAGGTTTTTTTTGATCCTTTATTTATAGTAATAGGTGTGTTGGTTTTATAGTCGTCGGTCAAAATTGCAGTAGAGGATGTAACCTTTTTTGTTGGTTCGGAAGAAAGGGGTTTTGAGTTTTGTGTTTCGGCATATTGGGAAACAGGGTGGGGTGTTTTATTTTTCTTTACGAAATTAATTTGGTCATTCACCACATAACCTATCATAAATGAAACAGGTAAAAAGATAAAAAACCAAACGGGAAATCTGTTTTTCTTTTTTTCTACCGGCATATGTTGATCAAGCAGGTCTTTCATTTGAGACCATCCTTGTTTTTTTATTTCATTGTTCATGACCATTGTATTTTTGGGGAATCCGATATATAGGATTTCAATTTTTCTTTTAAAATATTACGTGCCTGGGCCACATGCCACCGGCTTGTTCCTTCGCTTATGTTCATTTCTTTGCCAATATCGGCATGGCTATATCCTTCGAGAGCAAATAGTCGTAAGGCTTTAGCGGAATTTTCCGGTAAAAGGTCAAGAAATTCCAACATTTCTGCCAAAATCAATTCCTGTAAAATGTTGTCTGAAGAAGCTGTTTCCGGCAAAACGTCCATCGGTTGTAAAAAGGCCAGTTTTTTATCTTTATATCTGAAATGATCCATGACACAATGATACATTATCCTTTTGAGCCAGCCTTCAAAAGAACCTTTATGTTGGAAGCTATGGATGTTTTGGAATGCCTTTAAAAATCCGTCATTTACGATGCTCAGGACATCATTTTCATCTTTGGTATAGGTAAACCCAATTTTGCAAAGGGTATCAAAAAACATATCGTACAGCATTTGCTGACAACGTCTGTCGTTGGCGATGCAGCCCTGTATCAGCTCTTCGAGTGAATATGTTTTTTTTCTGAAAAACATTAAAATATAATACCTATGTTGATAAACGTTCTTTTATATTGATTTTCTATGGTGATGTTTTCCTGCCAGTTTCCTCTGGTGAAGGTTGCTTCCTGGTAATAAAATTGCAAACCTATACTTAGGGCACTTTCTTTTCCTGTCAAAATCATCCAGGAAAAACCGGTTTCAAAACGTGGAGAACCGGTGACAGAAATGGGACCTTGCCATTCAAACTCCTGTTCTTCGGTATCGGCAAAACCATAACCCACACCGGTGTGAAGGTGAATCTGATGTTTGGTTGTTTTCAGGACAGAACCCTGAAATCCAATCATCAAAGGAAAAAGTAAGGCCGGTTGGTATCCGTTTACAGCTTCAATACCTGTTTTACCATACAAAAACCTTTGTTTGTCCGGGCGGAACCGGTGTAATACTTTTACCTCTGCTCCCACACCTTGCCACATACCTTGATCATTAGCGCCAAACTGAAATCCGAGATTACAAGCCATAAACCATGGTTTTGTCTTTTGAAATAACGTTGGTCGGGTCTCAAATGTTGGTTTTTGAACGATTTCCTTCATGGAAAACACCATAAACTGTCCGTTTTTGGTCTGAATGGTGATGCTGTCCCGGTTCATATGCGTCCAATTGCCTTCGATTTCAACACCATTCGGTAGTACAAAAACTTTGTGTTGACTATGTAAGTGTACGAAAAAAGAACAAAAGATGAGGGTTAAGGATCAGCTTTTTCATTTTTCTACCAATATTGAGCTCAATAATACGATATTTTTAACATCAGAACAGTCGTATTGATAAAACCATCTGTTCCTATCGCAAGTAATAAATTTTGATTTACCGGAATCACATCTGATACTTTAATATCTTTATTGTGAAATAAAAGGTTTTGGTCGATGGCCGATGGGTCAGATTTGTCAAATATTTTCAGGCCGTTATTTCCTTCGCAGATGTAGAGTTGGCTGCCTATAATCCCTAATCCCTGTGGTCCGGTCATGTTGTACGAATGTTTTAGTTTTGGGTTATTGACATCTTTGACATCGATGACCTGAAGCGCATTAAGATCGCCCGGACAGGCAAAAGCGCCTGTTCTCAGGGTAACATAAGCCAGATCTCCGTCTACGACAACCGGATCACAAGCTCTGGCATGGGAAAAAGTAGATCTCAAAACAGGAGCAAGAGGGTTGATAATATCAAGAATGTGCAGACCGTTGTTGGCGCCGAGGAATAAATATTCTTTAAAAGGGAAGATCGTTTCAATCCCCCAGGGAAGGTTTACGGTATTGCTATGGCCTATGCTACCGTCATTTTGTAACGCAAGGCAAAAAATTTCAGCATCTCCGACGGCGTACAAATGATTTTTTGATATAGCAAATCTGGCAAGGGAACCTGCTTTTCCGATTTGGGGAGCTCCTGAAGAATTGGAAGAAAGTACGGATTCGTCAAAACTGGTTTGGTCGACAAATACACCTCCAAAGTCTTCCATATAAAAGCCGTTTTTGTATCTTGGATCGGAACAATCCAAAATAACGGTCTGCGGGGTTTCTTCATAATGAGACAATACCCGGTTGGTTCCGTCCATAAAGTACAGGCTTTCGAAGGCATTTTCTTTTCTTTCGATCAGTGCAGGGCTGTTGATATCTTTGATATCGATGACGAGCAGGTCTGTGAATGCATCGGCATAGAGTACATCATTGCGGACCGCCATATCCACATTGCCCGGTATTTCGATAAACCCGGTTTTTTGAGGGTCTGAAGGGTTGCTGTTGTCGATGATATGCAAAACTTTTTTGAGTTCATTGATAAGAATAAAGTTTTTGTAATAGTAGATTTTGCCCGGATTTTCTAACGGGATCACGGCGGAAAGTTTTACGGGATTTTATATTCTTCCGGTGTAACATAAACCGGTTTGTAGTAGACAAAGGTATGGGTTTGAACACATTTGTCTTTGAAACAAGAGCCCAAAAAGATAACAAAAAAGGTCGAAAGGGTTAATAAAAAAACATTTTTCATAATAAAGGAAAATAAATGGTGATAAAATTTGACCCTAAGACGGCGGTAGGGTAGTCGGCGTTGGTAAAAACGTAGAAATAATATTTTTTTTTCAAAAAACATTGATTTGTTTTGGTAAAGTCAAAAACTTTCCTACCTTTGCAGTCCGAATTCGAAATATGAATTCTAACAGGATCGCGGGATGGAGCAGTTGGTAGCTCGTCGGGCTCATAACCCGAAGGTCGTAGGTTCGAGTCCTGCTCCCGCTACAAAGAAAAGCCGTTTAATTTTAGCGGCTTTTTTAATATATTTGAATTTCGGTTTTGTGAAAATTGGGTGAAATGTTGGAATCGGGAAAAGGAGGGGCGACAGGTTGTAAATAACATGATGGATATCTTTATGAATGATGACACACGTCATTTTTGAAACTATCAACAAGTTGTAATTTTGCCATTATAATCAAAGATTATGACACTCAAAAAAAGAGAATCCATAGCAAGTATTATGACAAGTCAACCAATGTCGGTCAATCTGACTCATAGTTTGGGAGATGCTTATGATATGATGCATGAAAATTGCATCAGGCATTTACCTGTGGTGAGTGGAGATCATTTGATTGGCATCCTAAGTAAAACAGATTTGGAACGTATTTCTTTTGCAGAAAAGGATGAAAATAATAAAAAAGTAAAAATGAGTTTTTACGATGGATTTACCATTGAACAAGTCATGACAAAAAATGTACAAGCCTTGCAGATTGAAGATAGTGTCAAAGATGCCGCTGAAATGTTGAGTTTTGGAAATTTTCATGCGGCCCCGGTGCTTGAAGACAAAAAACTTGTAGGTATTGTAACGACAACAGACGTTATAAATTATTTACTTAAACAATATTTATAAAATCCGGTACGGTTTCATAATTAAAGTGTTTTAAATTGTTGATCTAATTGTTTTGATTTGAAGGAGCGGGAGCAATCCGGCTCCTTTTTTTTGTTACAGAATTTTGGGATTGGTTTGTAAGGTTATATATAGGGGTTAGGCATTAGGTGTTAGGAGCGTTTTGCCGTAACTTCCGGACTTGGGGAAGACAAACCGGTTTTTTCAATGCTTCGCATTGTCCTGTTCTGGCCCCTAAATCTCCCCGGAGGGGGAGACTTTGGAGTTCACGACAACTGAAAAGAAGTTGAAGCTCTCTCACTTTGTTCGACTACTCAAATCAGGGAAGCCAAAATGTCAGAATCACGGATTAAACAGATATAGGGATGACATGGATTTAGGTTTAGGCGCAAATAAAAAATCCGTTGAATCAAAGAACAATCAATATAATCTGTGATTCTGAATATAGTGGCCGGTGAGGTCGACCCTGAAATTCAATGCTTCGCATTGTCCGTTTTTACTCATCCCCGGGCCCTTCTCTTAAAAAAGAAGGGTGACGCACATGGTCTGGGTTTTGTGGTTGATTCTTAGAGATTTTATGGTTATCTTGGATAGGGGCGTTAGCCCTGTTATCTTAGTAGAACAATCAAAAAACGATAATTTGAGGGGCGTTAGCCCTGATGTCTTATAATTGAGAAGTTATTGAGCATTAGGTCTGTTTATGGTTAAAAGTTTAGGGTTTAGTCGGAGGTGTAATAAATATGTTTTGTTAAACCTTCCGGGGTTGTGGGAGATAAAAAAGGTTTTTTTTCAATGCTGCGCATTGTCCGTTTTTACTCATTTTGTCACGCCACAAGCCGTAGTTTGTGGTTCCTTCATTAATGAGTGAAATCGTTCACTCATTTCTTCCTGCAGTCAGGACCATTCAGTCATCCCTCAGGATGGAAGGGTGACGCACAGGGTCTGGGTTTTGTGCGTTATATTTTGAGATTTTATGGTTGTCTTGGATAGGGGCTTTAGCTCTGTTATCTTAGTAGAAAAATCCAAAACAATAATTTGAGGGGCGTTAGCCCTGATGTCTTGGAATGGAGAAGGCTTTAGTTGTTAGATATTAGGTATTAGGCTGTTTTGTCATTACTTCCGGGTATGTGTGTGATAAAAAATGGTTTTTTCAATGCTTCGCATTGTCCGTTTTTACCCATCCCCATCCCTTCCCTCAGGATGGAAGGGTGACGCACATGGTCTGGGTTTTGTGCGTTATATTTTTAGATTTTATGGTTGTCTTGGATAGGGGCTTTAGCTCTGTTATCTTAGTAGAAAAATCCAAAACAATAATTTGAGGGGCGTTAGCCCTGATGTCTTGGAATGCCAAATAAAACAAATCCCACAAATCCCACAAATCCCACAACAACAAAAAAGGCCCCCGACTTTCATCAGGAGCCCTTCATTCTAAACTATTATGTTCTCTTTCTTATTCTTCTGAGTCTTTTACGACGGCAGTAGTGGCAGTATTGTTTTCTGCGACGGTAGCAATGGCCGGAGTAAGTTCAGATTTGGACCTTTTTTGTCCTTTTCTGATGGCGACAGAAGCCATGTTTTTGTCAATGATGTTTTCCAATTCAGTGACAAGTTTCAAATAAGGTGCTTTGTCAGGAGCGACTCTGCTGAATACATCCGTAATCTGGGTCAGGTCGTAGTACGCATTTTTGAGACGTTCTTTTTTAACCATGATGTTAGATTTTTGCAATTTGTTTTTTGCATTTTCAAAATGCAGGTCCGCAAATTCATTGTTGGCAGCCTGTAGATTTTCGACCTCGTTTCGGACAAAAATAGCTTTGGCAGCCTCAGCAAGTGCAGGTTTGTTGATCCAGTCTCTCAACATAGACCTAATATAACCGGTTTTCGGCTGGTAGCCTTTACTGGAAATATCGGTGCAATGCTCCTTAAAATTGGTGGACAATTTTTTTGCATAACCAGCTGTAACAGGATCGACACTTCTTTCCATAGCTTTCAGGATGTACCTCATGGAAACGGTGAGGTTGATCCTCTTTTTGTCGATGTCAAGCAACTCTTTGGTTACTTCTTTACCATCGACGTTAACAAATACCTCTTCAAGCTCTTCAAAGGCAGCTCTGAAAGCTAAATAAGGTTCTTCCAACATCAGGGATTTGGTGTCAACATTAATGTACACACGATCAACCTGGTTTGAGAATTCTAACGCTGCAGAAGTCTCGAGGGCACTGTAAGTGGCAATTTTACATTTCTCATAATAAAAAAGTTAAAAGTTATAAAATAAAGATTTTCACAAATCCAAAAAGTCGTCTGAGATAGTTTTGATACATGTATCTAAGGGTTCAGGATAAATCAATCCCAAAAACCATGTATGTAATATCAATATTTTGTTGTGGAGGAGTGCAGAAGAAAACAGAAGCAATACAGCATATTGGCTGGTCAATAAACAGATCCGATAAGGCGGCATCTTTTGAATTTGTGTTGTGCTTACTGATGGATCATCCGAAAACCATTCCGGTCAGGACCGGCAACAAAAAAACCGACTTGTAATAAAGAAACGAATAGCTATTATCTCAGTAAAATTCCTTTGAATTTTTTTCAGTAATCAAATTAAAAAGGGTTGTTTTTTTCGGTCAACCATCTTTTGAAATGATTACTGCGACAAAGGTAAAGGGGAAAATAATATCCGTCAATAGGTAAGCCGGACTTTAAGAAAAATTTAACTTTGAGTATAAAAAATAAATTAAAACAGGGCTTTTTTTTAACATTTTTTTAAAAAATCGGGCATTTTGACTTGAATATGGACTTGAAGGTGAAAAATAAAAGGGTAGGGCAGAAAATTTTTAAAGTATATATATAAGGTAATCACCATTAAAAACCGGAGGCAAACCTATTTTTAAAAGGTGAGCGTCAGGAGCTTCATGTGGGCTTCTTCAATACGAAAAACGCTACCTCAGAGACCATGACGCACATTCCTACGCAAAAAAAAGTGCCTCAGACTACGCTGAGGTAAAATTTAACACTATAAAAACTGCCTCAGACTACGCTGAGGCAAAATTTAACACTATAAAAAATGCCTCAGACTACGCTGAGGTAAATTTCAACACATAAAAAGTACCTCTGACTACGCTGAGGCAAAATTTAACACGTAAAAAAATGCCTCAGAGACTCTGAGGCAAATTCCAACATGAAAAAAAATGGCTCAGACTACTCGTAGGTAAATTCTGACACGATAAAAAATGCCTCAGAGACTCTGAGGCAAATTCTAACATGAAAAAAAATGCCTCAGACTACGCTGAGGTAAAATTTAACACGTAAAAAAATGCCTCAGAGACCGTGATGGACATTCCAACACGAAAAAAAGTGCCTCAGACTACGCTGAGGTAAATTTTAACACGATAAAAAATGCCTCAGACTACGCTGAGGTAAATTTCAACACATAAAAAGTACCTCTGACTACGCTGAGGCAAAATTTAACACGTAAAAAAATGCCTCAGAGACTCTGAGGCAAATTTCAACATGAAAAAAAATGCCTCTGACAACTCTGAGGTAAAATTTAACATGTAAAAAAATGCCTCAGAGACCATGACGGACATTCCAACGCAAAAAAAAATGTCTCAGACACTCTGAGGTAAATTTCAACACAAAAAAAAAATGCCTCAGAGACTCTGAGGTAAAATTTAACATGAAAAAAAAGTGCCTCAGAGACTCTGAGGTAAAATTTAACACGTAAAAAAGCCTCAGAGACTCTGAGGCAAATTCCAACACAATAAAAAAATGCCTCAGAGACTCTGAGGTAAATTTTAACACGATAAAAAATACCTCAGAGATCATGACGCACTTTCCAACGTGAAAAAAAATTCCTCAGACTTCTCTGAGAACAATTCTAATGTCATTTGAAGATCCATTGGAGTGGGAAGACTTTGTTTTGATGGATATTGTTTGTCGCGTCGATACAGATTTTACAAATTCAACAAATTTTACAAATCTAACACCTCCTCAAATCGTCACCAAAAAATAAATTTTTCCCCAAAATCCCTCCACCATTCAAAAATCTTTTTTTAGTTTTGTAACATCATAAGGTAGCGATATGGATAGAAATATTCTTTTTGAACAAAATATTTTTTTTGGAAAGGAAGAGGAGAGGTTGGGCAAAGTTTGGGGAAAGTGGAAAGATTAGATGTGTGGAGCGGGGAATAAACAAATCATACGGTAACTTAAAATACGACACAAACGATAATGAAACTTATAACAACAGCAAAAGAATTAGAAAAAGAATTCAGACGACTAACCGAACAGTATGACTATTTTTATTGGTCGACAGCTTGGGCTAGTTCAGGTTCTAAACCATTCAATGACCTGCTGACTAATAAAGGGAAAATTCAAAAAATAGTTGTTGGCATTCATTTTTATCAGACACACCCAGACTTTATTGAAGCGTTCTTAAATGACAATAAAGTTCGATTTATCCAGCAACCAGATGGAACATTTCACCCAAAACTTTATATTTTTACTGATAAGAATTATAAGTGGAAATAATATTAGGAAGCGCAAACTTTACAACAGCAGCTTTCTCAAATAACACAGAAGCAAGTTTATTAATTTCTCACAAAGACACTAATTCAGTTGACATATACAATAATGCTATTAAGTTTGTTGACCAAACTTTTTCTGACGGCAAGACTTATAAAAAATCAGACCTTGAAAAATATCGTATAGCTTGGAAAAATCACATACAAAAAATCAAAAGCCTTTCAGGTCAATACGGTAGTAAAAAAAGAAATCCTAAACCAATTCACGAAGTTCCAATGATGAATAGAGGTTGGGACGATTTTATGAATGAAGTAAGGAATGAAACTTCTCACGGACTTGATAGAAGATTAAGAGTGATTGAAATTGCAAAAAGTCTTTTTAACAAAGTTGACCACTTCAATGAACTGGCAGCAGATGAAAGAAAATTTATCGCAGGAATACCAAATAAACTTGACACATACGGCGCAGAAGATTGGGGTTATTTTGGCAGTATGAAAGGGGCTGGTATTATTAAGAACAAAATAAAGGATAACGACAGTAACGTTTCAAAAGCATTAGATCAAATTCCACTATCAGGGCAAATAACAAAAAAACATTACGAGAACTATATTAAGTATTTTACACAGACTTTTACAGGCAATTATATAGCAACCGCAACAAGACTTCTATGTATGAAACGACCTGACACTTTTGTGTGCTTTGATAGTAAAAACCGCTCAGCTCTTTGTAAGGACTTTGGAATAATTCAATCAGAAATGGACTATGAAAGGTATTGGGACGACATAGTGGAAAGGATTTATGATAGTCATTGGTGGCAAAATCCCAATCCAAAAAATGATATCGAAGAAAAAGTAAATGATGCAAGAGCAGCATTTTTGGACAGTTTATATTTCGAAGAATGACAATTGAAAACAAGACAGAAAAAGAAAGCCGACCACATAACAGCTAAGCGTTCGTCGTGTCCAGCGGACATGCGATGAACGTCCTGTTGAACGGAATCTTCGGTAGTGGAGCCAGGCTTGAAAAACGATTTTTATGTATTGTATGGAGATATCGTCCAGATTCTTGACTTGTTTCGTGCCTTTGCATGATAGATACAAAGGCATTTGTAGTACTTTTTTTATAAGTTTAAGCCATAGGATGAGGCCTTTTGTTTATTTTTTTTTAATTCGGAGTATAAGAACCCTTACCCAAATTCATATTGATTTTAGGGATGAATACTTTTCATAGGCAGACTTGTAAAACTCACTTGGTGGACCTCGTCTACCAAAGGTGAGTAGTGTGATCATTTGACCTGTTTTACAACAAGGACAGGCTTTATGATACGATCCTTTGATCACAAATGATAATGATGTTAAAATTATCCCTTTGAGTTGGGATTGTAATTGCGTTAACTTGGATCGCTTCCAGGTCGAGCTCAGGAAGCCATAGTGCCTGATCCTTACAAATCGTTTAGGCAGGATATGCAATGCAAACCTGCGGACGAACTCTTCATGGCTGAGTGTCATTATTTTCTTTTGACCATCTACCCGATAGTCCTTGTAAGATATTGTCACTGTCTGATCGTCAATAGCCAATATACGATGATTGGAGATAGCTATTTTATGCGTATATCTCCCCAGATATTCTACAACTGACTTGGGAGAACCAAAAGGTCTTTTAGCATACACTACCCATTCTTTTTTGAATAAAGTATCGTAAGTGGATTGCTCCAATTCAATATCAGATGACCGCAAAAATGACACATATTTAGCCCGATAAACTTTGCTCATCGCCTTGACAGGGAATAGAAATTTGCCTTCTGCCTTTGACAACTTCCACATACCATTTCTGTCCACAAAACCACCAGGGATGATGCAGTGGATGTGGGGGTGTAGACTCAGATTCTGGCCCCAAGTATGTAAAATAGAGATCATACCAGCCTTGTTATCTTTGCCTGTAAATGCCTCTACCGTCTCCCATGCTGATTTAAATAGAGCATCATAGACAATCTCAGGTTTATGCAATGCTAAAGTATTTAACTCATCCGGTAAGGTAAAAACAACATGAAAATAAGGCACAGGAAGCAACTCTGACTCTCTCGCTTGATCCATTGTACACGCTTGTGACCTTGACACCTAGGACAATGTCGATTCCTACAACTATTGTAACTGATCTGGACATGGCCACAACTATTACAGCTATCTACATGACCACCCAAGGCAACTGTACGGCAGTCTTTGATCGCCCTCAGTGTACGTACTTGCCAGCTATTTATACCTAATAATGCTACTTTATCCCATGATCGAGCCAGTAGGTGCGCTACTTCGTGCTCGGCGCGCATGTAGAAAACAAGGTATCTAAGGGACTGAAAGGTTTGCGACGTCCACTTTGTGCTATGTGCAAGTAAACTAGTGTCGTCTCGATACGCTCGTGACCAAGCAATTCTTTAAGGGTCATAATGTCCATACCGTCTTCCAGCAAGTGTGTGGCAAAGGTGTGCCTCAATGTATGTACATTGACATGCTTTATGATGCCAGCTTTCTGGATGCCGAACTAACAGCCCACTGAACACCTTTTTTTGAGTATCGACTATCAAAGTCACCACCTTTGCGGTTTTCCGTAGGCTGACCATTGAATAACCATTCGTCCGGTCGCTCTGCATCGATGTAAAGCTTTAATCCTCGAATCAAGTGCTCACTCAGTGGTACATATCGATCTTTTTCCTTTGCCTTGTACTACATGGGTATCTACGATCAAAATCAAGATCTTGCAAACGTACACTTCTTGCTTCCATACATCGCAAACCACAACCATATAGCAAGCCAATCAATATTTTATGTTTCATTAAATCCGGAGATCTGAGCAAGCGCCACATCTCGTCTTTTGATAACACTACCGGAAGTTTATTAGGCCCCTTGATACTTGGGAGTCCAATGTCATGTGGCTTTAATCTTGCACTTTGCATAACATACGCAGACCATACACCGTATGTTTAAAGTAAGAATCGGATGGTGTGTTATGCTGCTCCTTGAGTAAATGTAGATAATCAGTCACCTGATCTTCTTCGAGTTCAGTAGGCAGGCAATCAAAGTGAAGTGCCATCTGGGCTATGTGGCAGGCGTAATTTTTAAAGGTCGATTGACTTCGACCTAAGACAGAAATTTTTTCTCAAATTTGTCGATCAGTTCTGAAAAACCCGTAACTTGTGCTCGCGCTTGAGCAAATCAGGTGTGTGTTGACCCTAGATCTTCAGGTCGCTTTTTTTTGTTGACATTTTTAAATATTTTTGATTGAAATACTAATGCCAATAATTAAGCCAAGAAGCTACCGAAGGTTTAGTTCAACATCACCTTCCCAAAAGGCGGGGTTTCGTGTTCCAAAGACAGTTTTGCGGTTAATCAAACTTTAGTATTTCAAATCAAGTTTTGTGGTATAAGTCCCGCCCTTCGGGTAGCTGCAAAACGTCATCAGCAACAAATCAAATGGCAGAAATTATTGTATTGATAGGTATACCAGGAAGTGGAAAAAGCACTTTTTATGAGAAGAAATTTGCAAATTCTCACGAACGGGTCTCGTTGGATATAGTGGGTGGCCGACGACGTGAGGATAAATTACTTGAGAAACTCGTACTTAAAGGATCCAACATAGTAATAGATAACACAAACCCATCAATGGGAGATAGACAAAAATACATTCACATAGCAAAACGAAATGGATACCTTGTCAATGGCTATTTAATTCAATCTATCCCTGATGAATGTAAGAGAAGAAATAATATGAGAATAGGTAAGAAAAAAATCCCAGATATCGCAATAGATTGTATTTACTCAGTGCTAGTGCCACCAAAGCTTTCAGAAGGATTTGATAAAATATTTTACGTTCGAATTGAGGATGAGTTTTTTATTGTTGAGGAAATAAAAGATGACCTTAGATAGTTACTTTAATATACTAGAAATCAAACAAACAACTTCCAAAAGGGAGATTAAATCCGCTTGGAAAAAATGTTTATTTAAATACCACCCAGATAAGGCAGATCAATCAAATGAAGAAGAACTAAAGCAGGCAAATCAAAAGACAATAGAAATAAATAAAGCTTATGATTATTTGAAAAACAATATTATCGATTTAGATCCTTTCGAAGAAGCTATTTGTGAAGTCGAGATAAACTGGGATATCAGAAAGGGTGTTTCTTCAAGCAATCTAAAGTGGATTGAATACTATAAAGAACTGCATATACTCATAGTTCAATTTAAGTCTGGAGGACTATACTTATACGAAAGCGTAAATTATGAAACTTATGTGGGGTTAGTTCAGTCAGACTCAAAAGGCAGATTCCTAAATAAAAACATCGCATACAAATTTATATACCATAGATTGGCAAAATATGAAGATTGGTACAAATTTGGAAAACAAATATTTCACAAGCAATTGAATAACTTCAACTGATGGATAAAGAAGTCCTAGCCAATAGCGGGAAGGAGGTTATATTGCTTGATCCTCTCTTCTACCTCGAACAAAACACAATCGAAATATCAATAATTAACTTTATTATAAGTCATTTCTGGTGGTTTATTTCTGATATAAAAAAGATTTATCTTGCCAATAAAATGCAATCAAAGATTTTTGACTGTGAACTATATGAAAGGGTTACCAAGGAATATCAAAAACATATTGAATTTCCATATTCTGAACATAGAACTAGAGGTGGTGGTGGCTATGGATTTGGAGTAGAAGGATGGGGCAAAATGCAGGAAGGAGAGCGAACTCACTATTACAATCGATCATCACTTTTAGACGAAGAATTAAGAATATTAATTTTAACATATCTCAACTCACGAATTGTTGGATATATATTTTGTCAGTTAGCTGACACTTCAGCTGGCTTTGTACTTGGTATTAAAATAAAATTACCTGTAACATCTACTTGTAAGTAGTATGAGTGGTATAACTTATAAGCATATAAAATTTTGGATGATTGCAACGAAGCATGCCAAAGACGCGCTTGTGATTGCAGGAAATATCAAGTCAATGGCGACTCTTGCCAAGATAAAATGTAAGTGGTATCAACAGCGGGAACTCAAACGAAATCTGAGGAGATACCAAGATTGCAGCCAACATATAGATATAATTATTTCAATGTGTGCCTTTTGCTTAGAGTCATTTATCAATTTTTATGCAATTCATTTTGAGTTGGATCAAAGCCCAGGTTATGATGAAAGAATTCCTTCTGTTAGAAAGTGGAAATTATATTCACAACTAACAGTTAATAGGATGCCAGATGAAGCATTCTTAGCTCGAATTCAAAAGATAATGGAGGATAAAATCAAATAGCTCATTATAAACCGACAGCTACATCTGGAGAGTATACAGAATTTAATCTGAAGAATGCACTTGACAACTTAAATGAGGTTGCAGCAATATTTAATGATTTCAATTCAATTGATTCACGAATTAAATTACCTTATTTCAAGGATGATATTCCTGATTATGCAAAGAATATAACATTAATGTATAACGCAATTTGCAATAAATCATGGAAACAGTAATTTTAAATTGCCTTGTGTGTGTTGCATTTCGAAAGAGTAAAAGCTGATAACATAAGCTACCCGCCAGCAGGGATAACTGCGAAAGAAATGATATCCTTACATTTGAAGAAAGCTGCTCAGGCGCAGATCCTGCTCACGAATCCTGCTGGCGGGTAGCCCGAGTCGTTCAACCCCCCAAAAAATCACTTTCAAAACCTTCCACCATCCTTACATGCTTGCATTTCATAAAAGTATAAGACTAAATTTACCACAAATTTGAAAGATGTATTATATTTGTACTTTGAACCATTGGGGGCTTACGTGATCTTGACAGCTTATTGATTAAAAAACGCTTTATGCATAATCAGGGGGCCGGAAATCTGAAACGGGATTTTTAATAAAGTACATGGTGAAAAGCCATCATAAATGTAAATCCGGTTAAAAATCTGATGGAATCAACCATATTTGAACAACAAAGCATCTTAAAATATATTCATGGCGGTCAAAGAAAAAAAGGAAGGTAAAGAAAAAGCAATTGAAGTAACCCTTTGGGAAGCAGCAAATAAATTGAGAGGAAGCGTAGAGCCAGCCGAATACAAACATGTGGTGTTGGGGTTGATCTTTTTGAAGTTTGCGAGTGACAAGTTTGAAGAACATCGCGCTAAATTAATGGCAGAAGGAAAAGAAAAGTATATCGAAATGCCGGAATTCTACAATATGAACAATGTGTTCTTTTTGGAAGAAAACAGCCGTTGGAGTTACCTGATAAAAAGAGCCAAGCAAAACGATATTTCATTGCTTATTGACACAGCATTGCATACCATTGAGAAAAACAATAAGGCATTAAAGGCGCACTTCCGGACAACTACTTCTCCCGGTTGGGATTAGATGTAACCAAACTGTCCTCCCTGCTCGATACCATCAATGATATTGACACCACCAAAGACCCGAAGCAAGATGTGGTGGGCAAAGTGTATGAATACTTCCTTTCGAAGTTTGCTTTAGCAGAAGGAAAGGGAAAGGAGAATTTTACACACCCAAAAGCATTGTAAACCTGATTGCCGAAATGATTGAACCTTACAAGGGCATTATCTATGACCCTGCTTGTGGTTCGGGTGGTATGTTTGTGCAGAGTATCAAGTTTATTGAAGCACACCACGGCAACAAAAAAGAAATTTCTATTTACGGTCAGGAATACACCAACACCACTTACAAACTGGCAAAGATGAACCTTGCCATACGAGGCATTAGTGGCAACTTAGGCGAAAAAGCGGCCGACACTTTTGCAGACGACCAACACAAAGACCTGAAAGCCGATTACATTATGGCCAACCCACCTTTTAACCAAAAAGATTGGCGTGCCGAAAACGAATTGAAAGACGACCCACGTTGGAGAGGTTATGATGTGCCACCCAAAAGCAACGCCAATTATGGTTGGATTTTGAATATGGTTTCTAAACTTTCAGACAATGGCATTGCAGGTTTTATATTGGCAAATGGTGCTTTGAGTGGTGGTGGCGAAGAATACAAAATACGCAGAAAGCTTATTGAAAATAATTTGGTGGAAGCCATTGTAATTATTCCGAGAGATACATTTTATACCACCGACATCAGTGTTACACTTTGGATTTTGAATAAAAACAAAAAAGCAAGAACCGTTGAAATTAACGGCAAGCAAAAAAACTATCGAGACCGTGAAAAAGAAATCTTATTTATGGATTTAAGGCGTTTGGGACAGGAATTTGAAGAGGAGTTTATAGAACTTAGCGAAGACGAAATTGCCAGGGTAGCCGAGAACTACCACAACTGGCAACAAACCGACCACAAAAAAACTTACCAAAATGTACCTGAGTATTGCTTCTCTGCCAACTTTGAACAAATACAGGCAAACGACTTTTCATTAGTGCCAAGCAAATACATTGAGTTTATTGACCGTGACAGCGAAATAGATTTTGACTCCGAAATGAAACGCATCCAAAAGGACTTCAAAACTCTTTTACAAGAAGAAAAAAAATCGCAAGAACAATTGATTAACGCTTTTAAAATCTTGGGTTATGAGTTATAAGCGTATTGGCGATTATATAAGATTGGTAAGCAACCGAAATAGGGATTGGGCGATTACTAATTTATTGGGCGTAAACATTTATAAGAATTTTATGCCATCGGTTGCCAATACTTCGGGAGTTGATTTATCAAAATACAAAATCATTCGGAAAGGTCAATTTGCAACAAATATTATGCACGTAAACAGAGACGAGATTCTGCCAGTAGCATTGTATCAAAAAGATGAACCAGCAATTGTTTCTCCTGCTTATATGACGTTTGAAGTAATTGACGAAACCGAACTATTGCCCGAATTTTTGATGATGGAATTTCAAAGACCCGAATTTGATAGAAGGGCTTGGACATATTGCGATTCAAGCGTTAGAGGTGGTTTAGAATGGGAACGCTTTTGTGAAATACAAATCCCTATACCTGATATTGACGAACAAAGAAAATTTGTTGCACTTTACAAGGGCTTACTCACCAACCAAAAAACCTACGAAAACAGCCTGGCTGATTTGAAATTTATTTGTAATTCGTCAATGGATAAATTTAAGCATATTGACAACCATCTACCTTTGAGCGATTTGGTTCAATTAGTTGACAACAGAAATAAAGACAACACAATATCAAATCTGCTAGGAATAAACGTGGATAAGGTTTTTATGCCATCGAAAGCAAATGTTGGCGAAACGGATTTATCAAAATATAAGATTGTCAAGAAAGGACAGTTTGCCTACAGTGCAATGCAAGTTGGCAGAGATGAAACTGTCAGAGTTGTGCTTTATTCGTTTGATGAACCTGCAATTATATCCCCTGCTTATTTGGTATTTGAAGTAATTGACAAAAAAGTTGTGCTACCTGAATTTTTGATGCTTTGGTTTTATCGTCCGGAGTTTAACAGATACGGTTGGTTTATTAGCGACAGTAGTGTAAGAGCAAGTCTAGAATGGGAACGATGCAAAGAAATACAAATTCCCATCCCTGATATTGAAATACAGCAAGCCATTGTAACCATTTATCATGCATTAGAAACTCGCAAACGAATCAATGAGCAATTGAAAAACACTATCAAACCGCTTTGCCCTGTGCTGATGAGGGGTGTGGTGGAGAGTATGAACGAATATGCACAAGTATAAAATGTAGAAAATGAATTTAAAAGAAACATCAATAAACGCATTTATCAATGACTATGTCGAAAAGTTAAGACAAGGGACTGCAACTATCTTCCTTGGAGCAGGTATGTCAAAAGCAGCAGGTTTTGTTGATTGGAAAGGTCTACTAAAGGATTTGGCCACTGAATTGGGTCTGAAAATAGACGATGAACCTGATTTAATTTCTGTTGCTCAATTTCATAAAAATAAAAACAACAATAGGAATAAAATTGACGAGAAGATAGTTAATGAGTTTACTGATTCGGATGTTGAAACTGAAAACCATCGAATAATTGCGAGGCTACCCTTCAATACCATTTGGACAACCAATTACGATGACCTAATTGAAGACGCACATTCAAAAATTCACAAAAAGGTTGATGTAAAAAGTGAGGTTGATGACCTTTTTATAAATCGAGACAATCGTGCTTGTATTTTGTATAAAATGCACGGTGACAAAGACAAACCAAGTAAGGCTGTTTTGCTAAAAGAGGATTATGAGAAATATTACTACACTCACGAACCATTTATCTCGATATTAAACTCCGAGTTAATTACAAAATCCTTCCTGTTTGTAGGCTTTAGTTTCACAGACCCCAATATCAATTATATTTTTGGGCGACTTACTCATAGATATAGTGATAAAAGTAAAGACCATTACTGCATAATGAAGAGAACGTCCCTTGAAGATTGGAAAAATGTTCAAGAGAAATACGAGTATGAAAAGATAAAGCAAGACCTTTTCGTCAAAGAACTAAGCCGCTATAGAGTTCAAACAATATTCATTGAAAAATACAGTGATTTAACATTACTACTTGGAGAAATCGAAAGAAGGTTCAATTCACATTCGGTCTTTATCTCGGGAAGTGCTGCTGAATATGGAGAGTTTACCGAAAGAGAAGCACATAATTTTATCCATCTTGTTTCAAAGGAAATCGTCAAAAACAATCTAACAGTAATCAATGGTTTTGGGCTAGGCGTTGGTAGTGCGGTGATAAATGGAGCACTTGATGCCGTTTATTCGAATCCTAAAAAGTTTTCTGAAAATCAACTTGTAGTAAAACCTTTTCCGCAGTTCCCAAGCGGTGGTAAGGAATTAGGTGAACTTTGGGAAGAATACCGTCAAAATATGATTTCAAGGGCGGGTATCATCTTAATTCTGTTTGGGAACAAAAAGATTGATGATGGTTCAATTGAGTATGCTAAAGGAGTAAAAAGAGAACTTGAAATTGCATTATCAAAAGGTCTTTGGCCTATCCCTATTCATTATACTGGCTATATGGCTTCTGAATTATACAATTTCCTGCTAAGTGAATACCAAAATCACGGCATTCCAGAACAATTTATAAAGGAAGTTAGCGAACTTAAGTTTTACAAAGACGAAGTGTCAAAATCCGTGTCAGAAATCATTTCAATAATAAATAAAGTGGCAAACTAATGGGAAGAAAAGTTTTTGTTTCATATAAGTATGCAGATGAAAAAGTAGCAAAACTTCAAGATGCGTATTATGAAGAGTTAAATGGAAGATTTCAATGGAATTATAGACCTACAAGGGTCAGAGATTTCGTTGACAAACTTCAAGAGAAAATTGGAAATGACAATATCAATCTCGGTGAAAGGGATGGTGAAAGTTTAGAGGACTTTTCAGACCAACAAATTGAAACCCATCTAAAGAAAAGAATTAGACAATGTAGTGTAACTATCGTAATGATATCAAAAGGAATGAAGGTTTCAACCGAAACAGAAAATAAACAATGGATTCCTTGGGAAGTTTCTTATTCTTTGCGTGTAGTGCCTACTGGTGGTAATACAAAACAAATGAATGCAGTATTGGGTGTAGTTCTACCAGATGAAACAGGAACATATGATTGGTATTACAGAGAAAACCCAAACTGTAATAGTGTTACACATCTAAACAGTCAGCTTTTTAAGATTCTTCGTGATAATATGTTTAATATTCTTGAAAAAGAATTTAGGGAATGTAACGGCACTAAAATTCATACTAAAAGTGAGCCATCATTAATTAAGACAGTCAAGTGGGATGATTTTATGCAGAGCAAAAACTATGAATATTACATTGAGAAAGCTGTTGAGATAAAAGATGATTCAGAGTCCTATGATATACATGTAAATTTTGACTAGAATGGCTATAATCACCGAAACACAAATTAAGAATCAAAGGCGTTCAACGAAAACTTATATGTCGTTAAACGAAAGTTTAAGAAACTTCAAAAGTGAAAGCTCTTACTTAAAAACTAAAATATTTTTATCACATAAACACGATGAAAAGGAATTTCTTGAAGGTGCAATTTCCTTTTTAAAAAATTTTGGAATTGAAGTTTATGTTGATTGGTTAGATGATGGGATGCCTAAAACCACTTCGGGCCAAACTGCAGTTAGAATTAAAGAGAAAATAAAGGAAAACCACAAGTTTATACTACTTGCAACAGAAGGTGCAATAAATTCAAAATGGTGTAACTGGGAACTAGGTCTTGGTGATGCTTCAAAATATATAGACAATATAGCATTACTTCCAATCAAAAGGGATTATACTGATTTTTCAGGTAGTGAATATTTGGAGATTTACCCTTACATTTTCAAAATAGATACCTATGAGTTTATTAAAGGGGTTCACCAATATCCAGGAACTTACGTGGTGTACCCCTCTCTTAATGGGGATAATAAAGTTATTCCTATTGAATCATGGTTAAAAGCGAGATGAATTTATTTAAAATAAAATAAAAGTAAAATGGCAGAATTAAGTGTAAGCAAAAAAACAATTGGCAAATTACTAAGTGATATGCAAGGGAAGAAATTTGTCATTCCTGATTTTCAACGTCCCTATAAATGGGAAAAAGAAAAGTGTGAAACCTTGTGGAAAGATATTACTGATTTTTTTGAAAATGACCCAATAGATTCAGATTACTTTTTGGGAACAATAGTATCGGCAGAGAATGATGATAAGAATCCTGAAATTATTGATGGACAACAACGCCTTACCTCTTTCTTTTTGATGTTACGGGCTTTTTATAAGAAGCTGGAAGGTATGGTGGATAATGATGACGTGAACGGGCTGAAAATGCAGGTAGGTCCATGTATTTGGGACGTGAACCCCATTTCAAAAAAGTGAATGACAAAAGTTTGATTCACATCCTGTCGGAAGTAGCTACTGATGATGAGAAGGAGATATTTCATCAAATACTTGAAACAGGTGTTTATGACACAGACGCAGAAGATAACTATTCTGTAAACTATGGATACTTTAAACAGGCTTGTGACGAATATGCTCAAAACAACCCATTAAGGTGGAATGATCTGTGCGTAACAATCCTCAACCGGTGCATTATTCTGCCGATTGAGTGCACCAATCAAGAAACTGCATTGACCATTTTTTCTACCTTAAACGATCGAGGATTGCCGCTTGCAGATTCAGATATATTTAAAGCACAGCTCTATAAATTTTATAAAACCGATGATGAACGAAAGGACTTTACAAAAACCTGGAAGGAACTTACAGAGATATGTAAAGAGGGAGATTTTTCTATAGATGATGTATTCAGATTTTACTCACATGTATTAAGGGCCAGGAGCAATGATAAGAGCAAAGAAATTGGCCTTCGTAAATTTTATTCTTTAGATAAGTACGAACGTCTCAAAAAGCCTGAGGTAATGGAAGAAATTATGGCTTTAGCTAATTTTTGGTATAGTATAAATAGTAACTCTGAGCCTCAGGATGATGCCGGATACAGTGTAAATATTGAGGGTAGGAAATTGTTACATTGTTTGGCGCATTATCCTAATGAATTTTGGCGCTATGCTACAAGTGTATTCTATCTCAAAAATAAGGGTTCAGATAATTTTGAGGCTGACTTTGCAGTTTTTCTTCAAAAGTTATTGGCATTTTTGTTCGCAAAAATTTATCGATACGCCATCTGTAAACGCCATTAAGGATGATATATATGCGACTTGTATCTCTATACAGCACGGGCAGATATTTAACCGTGAATTCAAATTAAATGAAGAGTATTTGAAAACAAAAATGGAAGAGCAGGCATCTGCCAGACTATCACGTCCACTTTTATTGCTTGATGCTTATCTGCATGATGAGCAAGTTGAATTAGTGCCTAGCACCTTCGATATTGAGCATATATTCCCAAAGAAATGGCAAGACACTAACTATAATGGTTGGGAAGAAAAGGATGCTGAAACCTATTTGGATCGGTTTGGCAACAAAATAGTTTTTGAAAAAAAGTTGAACATACAAGCGGGTAATGGCTACTTTGGGAAAAAGAAGGACAGGTACAGTTCATCTAAAATTGCAGTGGTGCTTGAATTAAGTAATTATTCAAAGAGTGATTGGTTAAAAGAAGATATTGAAAACGTGAATACGAGTTTAAGTCGCGAATTCTTGATTTTCTAAAGAAGCATCTCAATCTATCTGTCGAATAAATGAAATTCAACGAACAAAAATTAGAAAAGGCATTTGCCGAGTTATTGGGGCAAGAAGGGATTTTCCCACCATTTGGCATAAACATTGTTCGCAAGCCTGATGAAGTATTGATTGAAGAAGATTTAAAGAATTTCTTATTGCATCAATATGCCCATCAAGGCATCACCGAAAACGAAACCAAGTCTATTATTCTTCAGCTTAAATCCCTTCCTGCTTCCGACCTCTACGAAAGCAATAAAACATTTATGCGGATGCTATCAGACGGTTTTATCCTGAAACGGGAAGACCGCAACCAAAAAGACATTTACATTCAGCTGATAGATTACAGTGGATTACACAAACAGAAACAGCCCGAAGCTAAATATCTTATTTCAGTAGCAGCAGAGGATCAGGAAGAATACGGGGAAGACCATAATATCTACAAGTTTGTCAATCAATTAGAAATTATTGGTTCAGAAAAACGTATACCTGACGGCATTGTATATATCAACGGTCTGCCATTGGTGGTATTTGAATTCAAATCTGCCATACGTGAAGAAGCGACTATTTATGATGCTTTCAAACAATTGACTATTCGATATAAAAGAGACATACCTGAACTTTTTAAATACAACGCTTTTTGTGTAATCAGCGATGGCGTGAATAACAAGTCAGGTTCGTTTTTTGCTCCTTATGAGTTCTTTTATGCGTGGCGACGTCTGGGTGAAAAGAAGCTCCCGCTTCTTTTGGGTAAAGATGATAAGCAGGAGCTTATCAATACCCGGGGAGAGGCAGATGGATTCAACAGTATGTTCACGATGATACATGGGATGTTAAATAAACAAACCATTAGGGATATTATTCGCAACTTCATTTATATTCCTGACAGCTCAAAGAAAAACGAAAAAATAGTTTGTCGCTATCCGCAATACTATGCTGCAAGAGCGTTGTATGACAATATCAAATTAGCCCAAAAGCCCGAAGGGAATGGAAAAGGTGGAACTTACTTTGGTGCTACCGGTTGCGGAAAAAGTTTTACCATGCTTTATCTTACAAGGTTGTTGATGAAAAGCGAATGGTTCGAAAGCCCGACCATTGTATTAATTACCGACCGGACCGATTTGGACGACCAGCTTTCGGGGCAATTTACCAATGCTAAAAATTTCATAGGCGACAATACAGTGGTAAGTGTAGAGAGCCGGGCCAATTTGAGAGAATTAATTCAAGGCAGACAAAGCGGAGGCGTTTTCTTAACTACCATTCATAAATTTACAGAAGATACCGAATTGCTCACTGACAGAACCAATGTGATTTGTATTTCGGACGAAGCACACAGAAGCCAGGTAAACCTTGACCAAAAAGTTAAAGTGACCGAAAAGGGAGTTACGAAAACGTATGGCTTTGCCAAATATTTACACGACTCGTTACCCAATGCCACATTTGTCGGTTTCACAGGAACGCCCATAGATGCTACGCTGGATGTTTTTGGTAAAGTGGTAGATGCTTACACAATGACTGAATCTGTGAAAGATGAAATCACTGTGCGTATTGTGTATGAAGGCAGAGCAGCAAAAGTGTTGTTGAATAATTCAAAACTCAAAGAGATTGAAGATTATTACGCCAAGTGTGCTGAAATAGGAAGCAACGAAAATCAGATTGAACAAAGTAAAAAAGAAATGGCACAGATGTATGCCATTATTGGTGACCCAGACCGTTTAAAAGCTGTTGCCGAAGATTTTGTAAACCATTATGAGAAAAGAGTTTCAGAAGGTTCTACCGTAAAAGGAAAAGCCATGTTTGTGTGCAGCACCCGTGAAATAGCTTATGAGTTGTATAAAAACATCATTGCCTACCTGGGGGAACGAAGCTCCGGCTTCGTTAATATCGACACCACAAACTATGCACAAAACTTCACGACAAATTTCGGTCATCCCGATGAATGGCATCAGCGTAGTTTGCCACACCGGAACAAAGAAGGATTGATTCAATTCATCACCTTCAGGCTTGCGGACAGCCTCCCGCAAGAAGTTTTGAAACAGATAGAAGAAGAAATTAAAAATTTGTCCGGGGAGAATAGAGATGTTGAGAAGCGAAAAAAATATGAATATTGGCTCGATAAAGGTTTAGGCTCTTGTGCCTTAGCTAATAGAGAAATGGCTCAAGTAGTTCAGGAAGCCTTTTTGCATCACGATGGTGACAAATATAATTTGTTGGCTTGGTCAATAATGCCAAATCATGTACACGTATTGATAAAAGCTGCATCAGACTTGCCAAAGATTATTCAATCGTGGAAATCATTTACAGGCAAATGGGCATTAGCCAATAATAAAAGTTTAATTTAGGAATTGAGGCAAGTGCAAAAGAATTTTGGATGCCCGAATATTGGGATAGATTCATAAGGGATGAGGATCATTTTAATAATACGGTAAGGTATATATTGAATAATCCGGTGAAAGCTAATTTACCAAAGGAACATATCGCTTATCTTTATAGAGGAGTGCAGCTGGAGCTGCATTCAACCCAGACCCTTCACCCAACCCAGATCAAACTTATTGCCACCAGAGGGCAAGACGACCCGAAGGAAATGTATGATTTGTTGGGAACAAAAGACCAACGCAAAGAACTTGACCGTCAATTCAAAAACGAAAAATCGAATTTCAAAGTCGCCATTGTGGTTGATATGTGGCTTACCGGTTTTGATGTGCCGTTCCTGGATAGTATTTACATTGACAAACCTATTCAGCGACACAATTTAATTCAAACCATATCAAGAGTAAACCGTAAGTTTGAAGGAAAGAACAAAGGTTTGGTTGTAGATTACATTGGAATCAAAAACCAAATGAATTTAGCGTTGAAACAATACAGCGAAGGTGACAAAGACAATTTTGAAGACATTGCTGAATCTATCATTATTGTAAGAAATCATTTGGACTTGTTGGCTAAACTGTTTCACACATTCGACAATTCAAAATATTTTAAAGGCACAACCATTCAGCAATTAAACACTTTGAATTTGGCAGCTGAATATGTGCAACAATCCAAAGAATTTGAAACCCGATTTATGGGCTTAGTTAAGCGACTAAAAGCCGCTTATGATATTTGTGCAGGAAGTGAACAATTAACCCAGTCAGAAAGAGATTATACCCACTTCTATTTAGCGGTTCGTTCCATAGTTTTCAAATTTACCAAAGGCACTGTACCCGACGCAGCTCAGATGAATGCTAAAGTTCGGGAAATGATCAAAGATGCTTTGCAAAGTGACGGCGTGGAAGAAATTTTCAAACTGGGAGACCAATCAGAAACGGAACAAGATATTTTTGATGAAGATTACCTGGCAAAAATAGATAAGATCAAACTGCCAAATACAAAAATCAAATTGCTTCAACAGTTATTGGCTAAAGTGATTGGTGAAATGAGAAAAGTAAACCGGGTAAAAGGAATTGACTTTTCTAAAAAGATGCAAGCTTTGGTTGATCGATACAACGACCGTGACGCAAATGACATTTTGAGAAGTGAAGTGTATGAAGAAATGGCAACTGCACTGACTAACTTAATTTGGGAAGTTCACAAAGAATTTTCGGCAGGTGATGTTTTAGGAATCGACTTTGAAGAAAAAGCATTTTACGACATCTTGAAAGAGCTGTGCGTAAAATACGACTTCAAATATCCCGAAGACAAAATGATTGAACTTGCAAAAGCCGTGAAAGACTTGGTTGACGGACAAGCCAAATTCCCTGACTGGAACAAACGTGACGATATTAAATCAGCGTTAAAAGTTGGGCTTATTCTCTTACTTGACGAGTTTGGCTATCCTCCAGTGGAGAGGGACGAAGTGTATGTTGAGATATTTGAGCAAGCAGAAAACTTTAAGAAAAACAGGCAAAACTAGTCTGTTTCAATTTGTTTGGATTGGGTCGAATCGCAAAAAAGCAAATAAACATCATGAGTATGAATCCAAAAGAAGAAATAGGGCATAATCAAAATGAACCAACCCCCTATCAACCGCCTTATCCTGGTAGGCAATGGATTTGATCTGGCGCATGGGATGAAGACAAGCTATGCGGATTTTATATTGTGGTATTTTCAAAAATGCTGGGAGGAAGCAAAGCAGTCACAAACGCCTAACCCTAATAATATTACGGAATTATTTTTTAAAAATGAGCTTTTTCAGTTTTCTTTTGGTCGAAATTTAGTCAATTATACGACAAGAAATAGTAGAATTGATAATATTTCTGTGTTGGAAAGTCTAGTACAAGAATCAAGTCAATCTGAAACAAATTTCCCATCAAAGCTTAAAATTACATCACCTTTTTAAGAAATATTTTAAATAATATTCTTGAAAAAAATGGGTTGATATTGAAAATATTTACTTCCAAGAACTAAAAGGCATTTAAAATCTCTTAAATTGAATGATTATAGTAATATGTCTTCGTTTTTAACGAATATTAATAGTTTAAACCAGCAATTAAAAATTTTAAAGGACGAGTTGGAGAATTATTTATTCACTTTAAAAGTTCCAAAGATTAATTACTATGTGTCTGAATTTATTTGCGAAATACCAGAATTTAACTCAGATAATGACATTACATATTTTGAATTAAATAATTTAATGATTCTCAATTTTAATTATACAGACACAACGTCTTTATATAAAAAGGAAGGTATGGATATCATTCACATTCACGGAGAACTTCAGAATCTAGAATAACCCACTCATTTTTGGATATGGTGATGAAAGAGATGAAGAGTACGAATTTCTTGAAAAACTTAATACACCTGAAGTCTTCACCCATATCAAATCCTTCGATTACTTTAAAACCGATAACTATTCAAGGCTCTTAGCTTTTTTAGAGTCACCATATGATGTCTATATCATGGGACATTCATGCGGTTTGTCAGACCGTACTTTGTTGAGTACCATCTTTGAGCATGAAAAATGCCGGTTTATCAAGATCTTTTATCACGACAATGCTGACAATTATAGAAGAACTACTTACGAAATCTCCCGGCATTTTACAGACAAAGCGTTGATGCGGAAAAGGGTATTGCCGATAAATCAATGTAAACCGATGCCGCAGAGTAGTACAGTTCCCAAAACAAATTAACTATCCGAAAGTCATTTTTTGCTTTTCTCACCCTTTCCATACTTCCTCCACACTTCTCACCAAAGAATTTACAAGAGTAGCGAGGTAGGATTCGTCCCAAAGTCGTTCTTAGTCGGTAGGGTGGACGATTTAAGGTCTTAGGTGTTAGTGTCGTAACTTCCGAGGTTGTGGGAGATAAAATAGGTTTTTTTCAATGCTTTGCATTGTCCGTTGAGTATTCCGGAGTAAAGTGAACCACTAATTCCGGAGCAAAGTGAACCACTTATTCCCGAGCATGTTGACCCCCTTATTCCGGAGCAAACTGAACCACTAATTCCGGAGCAAAGTGAACCACTTAACAGTATGATTTGACAGCTATATTGTGCATAAAAACCCAATATGGCAAATCAAATTATATCGATGACAAAATTGAAAAAGTTTCTGAAGTTAAGCCTTGAAGGTAAGTCCCAAAGGCAGATACGTGAGTTGACAGGGATGTCACGAAACACGATTATAAAATACAGGAAGTTATACATAAACATCCGCTGTCAGAAAGAGAGCTTTTGAAGTTGAGTGACAAGGAACTGTATTCTATCGTTTACCCAGCCTCGGAGGATAAACCGGAACATGAAATGTTGTATAGCTTGTTTCCTCAGATGGATGTACAATTAAGCCGTGTAGGTGTAACCAAGTTAATGCTTTGGGAACAGTACAAGGAGAACTACCCGGACGGAGTACAATACTCTCAGTTTTGCGAGCATTACAGGCGGTATGAGAAAAAGCCAGCAAATAACCTGCGTGTTAGAACACAAAGCAGGTGATAAGAGATGGTTGATTATGCCGGCAAGAAACTGCACCTGACAGACCCACAAAGCAGAGAGATAAGGCCTGTAGAGTTTTTTGTGGCAATATTACCTTGTTCTCAATACACCTATGCAGAGGCAAGTTTCACTCAGCAAACACCAGACTTTTTGCATTGCCTTAGCAATGCTTTACAATGGTTCGGGGGAGTTCCGCAGGCCATAGTGACGGATAACCTGAAACCCTCCGTGAACAGGTCAAGCAAGTATGACCCTGAGATCAATCATTCCATGGCTGATTTTGCCACTCACTATGACACGGCCGTGCTACCCACCCGTGCACGAAACCAAAAGACAAGGCACTGGTTGAATCGGCGGTAAATATCCTGTATACACGTGTATATGCTCCGTTGCATGACAAAGTATTTTATAATCTGGCGGAATTAAACAAGACTATTCGTGAATTGGTTAGCAAACATAATCAACAAAACTTCCAGGAAAATCAACAAGCCGCCAACAACAGTTCGAAAGTATGGAAAGGGACACGCTCAAACCTTTACCCTGTCTTGTTTTGAATTAAAAAAATATTGCCTTTACCAAAGTACACCTAACTGTCACGTGATGCTTGGAGAGGACAAACATCATTACTCTGTACCTTACCAATATACAGGCAAGAAAGTAGAGATAGGTTACACGAGTCAATCTGTAGAAATTTATTACAAGTACAAGAGGATAGCCGTCCACCAGCGCACCCGGGTACAGTTCGGTATACTACCAACGAATCTCACCTGCATCCCCGGCACAGGTATTATCATAATTGGAGCGAGGAACATTTTATGAATCAAGGCATGAAAATAGGCCCTAACACCCTCAGGCTTATAGAACAAATTTTTCTCCAATGTAAACATCCTGAACAAGGGTTTAAAACATGTCAGGGGTCATACAATTGGCTCTCAAGAATGGCAATGAGAAAATAGAAGAAGCGGCATCTATATGCTGGAATATGATTTTATATCATATCGCAAGTTGGACAAGATACTGTCCCTGCGTAGCGACGATCTGTTCTCTTGTAGTGATAAAGAACCCTTACAAGTTGACATCGAGCATGAAAATGTTCGTGGTCATTCCTATTATCAATAATCAAAATACGTATATATGACACACTTGAACACTCTTGACCTGATGAGGTCTCTGCGGCTCACCGGTATGGCAGACCGCTATCATTCTATAATGGAAATGCCTGTTCACCAACAGCCTGAAGCAGGTATTATCCTAGCTCAATTAGTGGAGGCTGAATTTTTGTATCGAAATAACCGCCGCATGCTAAGTGCAATAAAAAACGCAAAGTTCCGGTATCAGGCATCACTGAATGACGTCGTGTGTTCTGATCAGAGAAACCTCTCCCGGGATACACTTGCTACAATGGCAGACTGCTCCTTCATTGAAAGAGGAGAAATATAATCATCACAGGAGCCACAGGTTGCGGTAAAAGTTACCTTGCATCCGCCATCGGTTATCAGGCTTGTATGAAAGGCAAGAAGGTAGCTTATTTTTCTCTACCCAAGTTGTTGGGAAAATTAAAATCCGACAGGCTGGATGGTAGCTTCCGCAAGGAAATGGACAGGATCGAAAATAAAAACCTGCTCATCCTGGACGATTGGGGATTAACCCGTTGGATACAGCGGCACGACTTGCTTTGTTACAAATTATAGAGGACAGGCACAACCGCCACTCGACTATAATAACCTCACAACTCCTGTGTCCGCTTGGCATCAATAAACGAAGATACCATAGCAGATGCAATACTGGACAGAATCATCCACCAGGCTCATAGGAATTGAATTAACAGGGAGTCCATGAGAAAATTACAAAAAATAAAGTGGTTTAATAAAACTACTTGATTACTTTTGTATCTCAAAACCTGATAAAGGTCAGGTAGAAAAAATTTAAATTTTTAACCCGTCAGATCATCCTCAAAGGTGGTTCACTTTGCTCCGGAATAGGTGGCTCAGTTTGGACCGGAATCGATGGTTCAGTTTGACCGGAATATGCAGTCCGTTTCGGGCCCCTCTAAATCTCCCCGGAAGGGGAGACTTTGGAGTTCACGACAACAGCAGAAAATAGTACAAATTAAATATGTCAGACAACCGATGGTTATTCTGACGGAGCATTGGCCCTTTTGTTTACTTTTCCGGTCTCGTCCCATAAGACGAGAGAAAAAGTAAAAGCCCCGCCGGATCGAGGCGAAGGAAAATTTTATTAAGTTATGCCATCAAAATATTTCTGTTTTTGACCAATCGCCTTTGTTCGACAAATCCGGCTCAAAAGTAGTGATAGTGTTGACAAATCGGATCTCCGATACGAGTGAAAAAGTAAAACCGGGGTGCTTGTCTGTGTAAACGAAACACAAATCCCAAGGGCGATTGGTGTGATAGATTTGTCATACACGGTGCGCACTTGCAGCATGTTCAGAACTATATGCAATTTCCAAGTGCGCAATCACCTTTTGAGCCTACCTTTTGTTACTTTGTACGATGGTAATGAAAAAGCCCCGCCGGCCTTGAGGCGAGGGAAAATCATATAGAAGGCCCTCGATCGTAATTGTTGGCAACTACAAGAGGACGAATTACAAATTCGTTATGTATCGGATCGAAGTTACAAACTTCGACCATCTTCTCCGTGCCTGGCCGGGTAGATGTATTTTGGCGTGGACACTTTGGCAATCGGGGAGTTTTCGGGCGATTGTGGCGGCGTTGAATATCAAGTAGGGAATTATAGTTTTATTCTATATGTTTTTTATTATTTGAAATAAAATATTTTAAATTTTTCTTATTTTATAATATATTTAATGTAAAAATTCCTTATTATTGTTGTTTAAATTTAAGGTTTATGAAAAATATAGCAATTTTTATTGTAATTATCCTTCAAATGTTTAATTATAGTTATTCACAAGTTTCTGGAGGGTATTCAACATCTGGTGGTTATAAACAAGGCGGTTCATATAAATCCTCTGGCAGCTATAAGTCTAAGGGCAGTTCAACCAAATCTGGTTCATATACAAAACGGGTAGCAAGTCTGGTACAGGTGGTTATTCAACTTCTGGAAGTAATAAACAAAAAGGGGCCTACAAGTCTTATGATGCATATACCTCTAAAGCGAGTTCCTCAAAAGCCGGTTCTTATTCAAGTTCAGGAAACCAAAAACAAAACGGGTCATATAATTCATCAGGTTCGTACACAACTAAAGGTAGTTCAACTCACTCAGGAAATTATTCAACTTCTGGAAGTAATAAACAAAATGGGTCTTGCAACGTAAACGGAGGGTATAATTCATCTGGAGGCAACTCCCAATCTGCAGGATATTCTTCTCAAGGTAGCCAAATCTCTTCATCCGGTTATACAACAAACGGAAGCAATCAGCAGATCGGTTCGTATTCTACATCTGGCAGTTTTAATTCTGAAGGAGATTATGAAGCGGATGCTGAATATAAAGCAAAAGCTTCTGCGGTAGTTAATGGAGGTTATATTAAAGAAGGTTCGATTTTAGGTACTGGATCATATAACAATAGCGGTGGAAGTATCCAAAATGGTAGTTACAGTACAAATGGAGATTATTCCGGCAATGGATCCTATAGTGCCAGTGGAAGCAGTATCCAAAATGGAGGTTATGGTTCTAATGGATCATATAGTACTTCGGGAAGCTCAAATCAAAATGGTGCATTCAATGCATCCGGCGGAAATAATCAAAATGGGGCGTATGGTTCGAATGGATCATATAGTACTTCAGGAAGCTCAAATCAAAATGGTGCATTCAATGCATCCGGCGGAAATAATCAAAATGGGGCGTATGGTTTGAATGGATCATATAGTACATCAGGAAACTCAAATCAAAATGGAGCATTCAATGCATCCGGCGGAAGTAATCAAAATGGGGCGTATGGTTCGAATGGATCATATAGTACTTCAGGAAGCTCAAATCAAAATGGTGCATTCAATGCATCCGGCGGAAATAATCAAAATGGCGCGTATGGTTCGAATGGATCATATAGTACATCAGGAAGCTCAAATCAATATGGAGCATTCAATGCATCCGGCGGAAGTAATCAAAATGGCGCATATGGTTCTAATGGATCATATAGTACTTCGGGAAGCTCAAATCAAAATGGTGCATTCAATGCATCCGGCGGAAATAATCAAATGGCGCGTATGGTTCGAATGGATCATATAGTACTTCGGGAAGCTCAAATCAATATGGAGCATTCAATGCATCCGGCGGAAGTAATCAAAATGGCGCATATGGTTCTAATGGATCATATAGTACTTCGGGAAGCTCAAATCAAAATGGTGCATTCAATGCATCCGGCGGAAATAATCAAAATGGCGCGTATGGTTCGAATGGATCATATAGTACTTCGGGAAGCTCAAATCAAAATGGAGGATTCAATGCATCCGGCGGAAGTATTCAAAATGGCGCATATGGTTCGAATGGATCATATAGTACTTCAGGAAGCTCAAATCAAAATGGAGGTTATGTCACCCAAGGAAATTTTTCCGGCAATGGCTCGTATGACGGAAGTGGTGGTAATAACCAAAATGGAAGTTATGGCGCACAAGGAGATTTCTCCAGCAATGGCTCATACAACAGCAGTGGGGGAAATAGCCAAAATGGAGGTTATGGCTCCCAAGGAGATTTCTCCAGCAATGGCTCATACAACGGAAATGGAGGTAATTACCAAAATGGAGGTTATGGTACTCAAGGAAATTTTTCCGGCAATGGCTCATATAACGGAAGTGGTGGTAGTAATCAAAATGGAGGTTATGGCACTCAAGGAAATTTTTCCGGCAATGCCTCATATAACGGAAGTGGTGGTAGTAATCAAAATGGAAGTTATGGCACCCAAGGAGATTACACCAGCAATGGCTCATACAACGGCAGTGGGGGAAATAGCCAAAATGGAAGTTATAACTCCCAAGGAGATTTCTTGGATAATGGCTCATACAACGGAATTGGAGGTAATAATCAAAATGGTATTTATTACACAATAAGAGAAAATTACCATATAGGCTCTTATGCTACAAATGGTGCATACTCAACGAACGGAAGTTATTCTATTTCAGCGGCAGCGTTTCATAAAAACAACTATCACGAATTCTTTAATGATTATGAAGATTCAGATGTGTTATATTTGGATCCATATGAATTTTTTGCTGTAGTCACGGGTTATACCCATTTAGAGAATGCAATTAACCATTTTAATAATGGAAATTATATTCAAGGTCCTATTTCAGGTTATCAATTTATTAATAGAGCAAATTATATCCGTAAACTTATATTACCATCTAAATCAGCTATGAAAAATTTTAGTGGATTTTTAGCAGAAAGAAGAATTATTAACAGATGAGTTTACATTTATGATTAAATACGCTTTTAGGGATTTATTAGTTTTGTTAGGAGTTGTTACATTCATTTCTGTGAATACCAAGGCTCAAAATAGAGCTACAGTAAGCACTGATATTATTAAAATAGATAGTAGTGAATTTTATTTGAACCTTGCCAATGATCAATTCGAATTAGGACAATTTCAAAAATCATTAAGATTTTTAGATAAATCGATACTTTTTAATCAGAAGAATTTTGAATCCCTGTACACACGTGCTTCTGTAAAATATTTTCTAAATGATGTTAAAGGAAGTTTGGCAGATTATGAAAAAGCCATCAATTTAAATATGAATGAGCCGTATCCATATATTTATCGTGGAACTATTTTAAGTAAGGCAGGTAGATTTCAAGAAGCAATCAAAGATTTTGATAAAGCTCTTGAAATGGAGGAGGACGCTATGGTACTTTATAATCGAGCTATAACCAGAATGAAAACAAGAGAATATGAAAAGGCACTAATGGACTTTGAAAAGTTGGAAGAAGGAGAATGGAAATTTTGAAATTCTATTTCACACCGGGGTGGCTAAAAGTGAGCTAAAAAAGATATAATGAGGCATTATTAGACTTTAATTTATATCTTTTACTAAACCCCTTATGAATTATGAAGCATATTTTAAAAAGGGCCAAACAAATATTTCTTTTAGAAACTATCAAGATGCAATAAGTGACTTTAACTTGGTAATAGAAAATAACTCTTCAAATTCTTTTGCATATTTAAATAGAGGAATTGCTGAAGGAAGTTTAGAAAATCATTACGCTGCTCTTGAAGATTTTAATAGAGCATTGGAGTTTGATCCCAGAAATATTGAAGCCTACTTAAATAGGGCTTATGCAAAATTAAAACTTAAAAATTTTCAAGGGGCATTATCAGATTATTCAAAAGCTCTAAATTATAGCCCAGACAATGGTTTTATTTATTTTAAGAGAGCAGAAACACAAATAATGCTAGGAAATGTTAAAGGCGCTTGTGATGATTTAGATTATGCACTACAATATAAGTATAATGAGGCTATTCATCTAATTAAAAAACACTGCAAATAACAAAATGTGGATATTTCAGATCATGTTGCCCCATGCATCTTCCAATTACAATCCAGATTTTCTACTATAGACCACCATCTCACTCTCTCCAAACTTCCTCCACACTCCTCACCAAAGAATTTACAAGAGTAGCGAGGTAGGATTCGTCCCAAAGTCGTTCATAGTCGGTAGGGTGGTCCATAAAGCCGCATTCGATGAGGACGGAAGGCGCTTTGGGTTTTTTGAGGATATAAAAATCGTTTTCTTTGTCGCGGTCGCCATCGGCGCGGTCATATCTTTTGATGATGTGGGGCAGGTCGGTCTCAAAGTTACGCAGGATGATGTCGCAAATAGGATCGGATGCGGTCTCTCCGATGGTGGTAAATCCTTCGATACCGGTGCCGCCACCGGCATTGGCATGGACAGACAATATCCATACATTTCGGTCGGATTCATAGATCTTGTTGGCCCGGTTGGTGCGGGTTTCGAGGGTGGTGTCGGTATATTCCGGAGAGATGTGGTAGTAAGGGATGTTTTTGCGGTCGAGCTTTTCGATGATGCGGTTGACCACCCATCGGTTGAACATACCTTCATAGAGGATACCTTTGTTCCAGTTCGGACTACGTTTTCCGGGTGTTTGATAAACTCTGTTGATCAGGCCTCCGTGGCCGTTGTCGAGAATGACGGTTTTGCCCATGGTGAATAATTTTGAATGGTTTGGATAGAATGAAAAGATAAAAATACGTAAAATGGGTGAATGGTTAAAAAAAAATTAGGTATTTTGGAATTTTGGAATGTTTAGGGTTAATGGTTTAGGCGGTTTGTGCAATAATTATGTTTTGCCGAAACGGCAGGTTGATTTTTAAAGATTTTATGGTTATTTTCGTTGTCATTTCCTTGTATTAAGATATGCCATCAAAATATTTCGGTTTTTGACCACTTTCTTCAGAACGACAAATCCGGCTCAAAACCAGTGATAGTGTTGACAAATCGGATATCCGTCACGAGTCGAAAGGTAAAACCGGAGTGCTTGTTTGTGTAAACGAAACACGAATGCCAGACCGATCCGTGTGATAGATTTGGCATACACGGTGCGCACATGCAGAATGATCAAAACTTTATGCAATGCCCAAGTGCGCAATCACCTTTTTTGAGCCTAGACTTTTTGCTTACTTTTTCGGCAATGGAAAAAGTAAGAGCCCTGCCGGCCTTGAGGCGTAGGAAAACTATAGGCCGTCGTCACTCTCCTCCGGACGACTGTTCCCGGCTCAAGAACAGTTGAAAGTGTTGACAAATCGGTTTTTTCAATGCTTCGCATTGTCCTGTTTTGGCCCTCTAAATCTCCCCGGCGGGGGAGACTTTGGAGTTCACAACAACTAAACGAAGTTATGACCATCTGAAATTGGCCGGCAATCGAAGTTCCCTTCCTTTGGAGGGGTGACTGACCGATGCGAAGCAATTTTGAGCCCAACGGAAAGGGCTCAAAATAGGGAAGGAACCGCTAACTAAGGCTTGCGGGTGGAGAAATTATTAAACCCAAATTAAAAATCCGTGGAAACTGTGTAATCAAAATAATCTGTGATACTGATAATGATGGCCGGTAATTCATCGACCGGCGAGCTGAGGAACGAAGACCGCTGAGCGATGGAGTGAGTAAAAGAAGATACGATCCAGTTTTGATTGTGTTAAGCCTTCCAAATGTTTTCGCTCAAGGGTCGCCTTTTAGGACGCACCTTGGTCGAAAACAAATTGACCAATCGTGCGCAGTGTCGATTCAGTTCAACAATTCAACAGTTTAACAACTCAACATTCCTTGTGACTGACCGATGCTCGCAATTTTGAGCCCACCAATAAGGGCTCAAAATAGGGAAGGAACCGCGAACCACGGATCGCGGGTGGAAAAATTTAATAGGTATTAGGTTTTGGGTGTTAGGTGTCAGGCAGTTTTGTCGAAGCTTCCGGAGGTACAGAAGATAAAAAAGGTTTTTTTCAATGCTTCGCATTGTCAAAACTTTATGTTTGAGAAAAATCCCCCCCATAAAAACTCACTCTTTCTCATGGTATTTTAATCCCTTCTCCAGCTTTTCTATCGTTTTGCTTAGTCGTCGGGCTCTGGCATCCATACTTTTTGCCGCAAAAACATAATCAACATATTGTTTCTGACTCGTCGCAGACATATTTTCAAAATGATGTTTTGCTTCGGGACTGTCAAGGAGGCATAACATAAATTCTTCAGGAATCACTATGTCACTATGGTCTTCGTATAATTCTATTTCCACAATGTCTCCTTCCTGTTTTTTGATCTTTTTGCGAATCTCTGCTTTTACAGGAAGAAAAAGATGTTTGTCTGCTGTAGGCCACAATTTGTATTGGGCGATTGCATAATCGTCAATCTTGCCTTTTACTACCAACCAGCCGAAGGGAAGACCTGTTTTGGTGTTCTGACCCGGCAAAAGGACATAAGTCCATCCACCTTTCATGTCCATTTTCCGGAGCTCAAATTTTCCTTTTATGAGTGGAATATTCATTTGGTAAGATGTATGGGTTTAATTTATTTCAAAAACTCATCGGTAAAATGTCCCTTTTCCTTTTCTTTTGAAAATTTATCGACATTATAAGCCTCAGAATGGTTTTTCGGAATGGACAAACTTTGCCAATCATCCCCTTTTTTGATTTTTGAGATATAAACAATCTGTCCGACATGATAGGCATAATGTGCTATCTGCCTTTGAATGGCATCCATAACACTTTGCACCTGATTGCGAATGGTAATATCTTTGTCCAGATCTTCCGGAGTAAGTTCTTGTAAAGCTTCAAAAAGACATGCCCAACCTTCTTCCCACATCTTCATCAAGGTGTCCCTATCGGTGACAAAACCTTCAAACTCTTCATCTCTCTTGCGCCATGACTTTTCACCATCGGTGGTCAGAAAATCGGTCCATCGGCTTTTCATATTTCCATGGAGGTGACGTACTATGATGGCAATGCTGTTGATTCCTGAAGTGGGTTCGTAAAACAACATGTCGTCGTCCACCTGATTCATCGCTTTTTCACCCAAACTTTTGTAATACAAAAACAATTTTATACTACTTTCTATAAAACCTTCCATTTTTTTTGTTTTTCAACAAATGGGTCAGTCTGTAGGTTGCAGTTTGGCTGTAAAATGTCTGAGTAATGGTGCTTCTTCGGTGATTTTGTAGCCAACCATTGATTTTCGTTCATTATAAACTTCAATGATAACTTCAGCAATATAATCAATATGACTTTGGGTATACACCCTTCTTGGGATGGCAAGTCTTACAAGTTCGTGAACAGCTGGCACAAGTTTTCCGGTTTCATCATATTTGCCAAACATCAAAGATCCGATTTCAACGGCGCGAATACCCCCTTTAATGTAAAGTGAACAAATAACGCTGACACCGGGATATTGGTCAACCGGAATATGATTGGCAAATCTTTTGGCATCGAGATAAACTGCATGTCCTCCCGGTGGTAGCATGACAGGCACTCCGGCTGCTACCAGTTTGTCTGAAAGATAAGTTATACTCCTCATTCTGTAGGCAAGATAATGTTCGTCCAGAATCTCTTCCAATCCGATGGCTATGGCTTCGAGATCTCTGCCGGCGAGTCCGCCATAAGTAGGAAAACCCTCCGTTATCACCAGGAGATTACGGCACCTAATGGCCAATTCGGTATCTCGCATTGCCAAAAAGCCTCCGATATTGGCAAAGGCGTCTTTTTTGGCACTCATGAGACAACCATCTGCATATGAAAACATTTCACTGACGATCTCTTTGACAGGCATGTCGTGGTAACCGTTTTCTCTTTGTTTGATAAACCAGGCATTTTCAGCAAACCGACAAGCATCAAGGAAAAAAGGTACCTGATATTTTTTACAGATGGCTGAAGTTTGCCTTATATTTTCCAAACTTACGGGTTGGCCTCCGCCGGAATTGTTGGTCACCGTAAGAATTACCAAAGCAACATCTTTGATTTCAGGACCTGACAGGTATTTTTCAAGTTTTTGAACGTCTATATTACCTTTGAAAGGAGCCGGAATGCCGGGATTTTTGGCTTCTTCACATGGAAAGTCGAGACCTACGGCACCTGAAAATTCAATATTTGCTCTTGTCGTGTCAAATAATGTGTTGGAGATGTAGGTTTTTTTGTTCTGACTTAAGACCGTAAACAGGATTTTTTCTGCACCACGCCCCTGATGGGTAGGTATGACAATGGGCATATTCATGATCTCCTGAACGGTTTTTTCAAATCTGAAAAAACTGGGACTTCCTGCATAGGATTCGTCACCCAACATGATGCCTGCCCATTGCCTGCTACTCATAGCGCTGGTGCCACTATCTGTAAGCAGGTCAATAATGACTTTTTGAGATGGCAAAAGAAATACATTGTAATCAGCTTCTTCAAGCGCCTGTACTCTTTCTTCTTCTGTCGTAAAATACAATGGTTCGACAGACTTAATTTTAAAAGGTTCGATAATGGTTTTCAATGATTTGCATTTTGTTTCCGCAAAAGTAAGGGAGACCTTTATGGTGTGGTGATGATTTGAATCATATAGAAGGATTATTTTAAATTGATAACTCTGAATGATTCAAAAAGCTGATACATCAACCGAATTTCGTATCTTTACATCTGTTTTACATTACCATTGTTTGCGTGATGACAGTCAAAAAATTTTTATCATTCAGAATTCAAGTTATGCGGATCTATATTTTGTGTTTTTTTAATTGTATGTTTTTTACACCTTTGTCTGCACAACAAACCATTACTGTTTCACATCCATTGACGGTCGGAAACCGGCATGTGGTATCGGACTCTATTTATATAGACCCAAAACTTTTTGAAGGAAATATGGTCAGTCTGGCAGTCACTGTTCAAAAAACCGACTTTCCTTTTGAATTAGATCTGGATGTAAGCACCACAAAGGGTCGACGCAATATCAATCCCGGCTGCGAGGTTAATGAAGTTGATTTTTCTTTTGTAAGTAAACTCGAAATTCTGGAAACCGATGAATCCGGGTGGTTATATTTTTATTACAAAGAAAAGGGAAGTAAAACGTTGCAAGATATCAGTGTCACTTACCACATACATCAGATACCGGTCGGTAAACCTGCTGATATCATTTTACAAAGAGGGGAGCGTACGGATTGTACTTGTCCGCAACCTTTATATATTCCCCGTAGTTCATGGGGCAGTTCCTATCAACTGACCAATGATATTTATGTTCCGCCGGCCACCTTGACAGAAGTAACTCACCTGATTGTTCATCACAGTGCGAGTTCCAATCAAAGTAATGATTGGCCTGCTGTTGTCGCATCATTTTTTGCATATCACACTTTTACCAATGGTTGGCAGGATATCGGTTACAATTGGTTGATAGATCCGTCAGGCAATATTTATCAGGGCAGAGGTGGTGGTGAAGACGTACGGGGTGCTCATATGTGCGGATACAACAACAACACTATGGGAATATGTATGATCGGTACTTTTACCAATGTAGATCCTACGAATGCAGCACTGGAAAGCCTTGAAAAACTGTTGTCCTATAAGGCATGTCAAAAAGAATTTGGAACGGAAGAAAGTGCCCCAATTGTGTCTTATACAGGACATATGTTCAGGGTGTCAGGTCATCGGGATGGTTGTGCGCCCAATTACACAGAGTGTCCGGGCAACAGACTGCACGCTTTTTTGCCGGTTCTACGGACAAATTGTACCGAATATATGGTAGATAGCTGTATGCTTATTTCCGGACAACATGTAGAAGAGGAAGAGATTTTGAAGGTCTTTTATACAAATGGAATGGTAACAGTGGATTCTGAAAAAGAAGTACAAGTGACCATAACCCATATTTCAGGACAAAAAATCAGGCGTATGGTGGCTGGTACAGGAAGATCACAATTTTTGATGACAGAACCTTCAGGGGTTTATTTTATAGTGATAAATGACGGTCTAAAAAAAGTTACCAAAAAAATAATGCACTTTTAGTTTTGATATTTTTTAATGATGTCAAGCATAGCTTCCGGAGGCAGATCATCTATATCATGTTTTCGGAATATTTCCATAAAATCTTTAATCATGTATTCTGAAAAACCAAGTTTCAAACCAAAATGGAATATTGTTTTTTCTTCTTCTTCAGCAATCTTTTTATCTACGTCCATCATAAATAATAGTTGATAAAGAACCTGCATCCTGTCCTGCTCGTCATACGGCAGGATCTCATTTAATTCCTTGTCTTCGAGCATAATGGTACGTACATCTTCCATTGAAAAACCCATTTTTTTACCGACGTGAACCAAATATGTAAATTCGATGTCTGTTACCGCACCATCGGTTTTTGCCAGATGGTAGAGAATACGTATAATTACTCGGGCTTTTTCATTATTGTCCAATAAATCCCACAACATATTGATAAATTACTTGTATCGTTAAATAATATTGTTGTAATTTGGCAAGCCAAAATAAAACATCAGAAAATATCACACGAAATTAATCATTATGAAAACAAAAATAGCAGGAATAGGTAAATATTTGCCAAAAAGAGTCGTAACCAACCAGGAACTGACTACATACATGGATACTACCAATGAGTGGATCATCGAAAGAACCGGTATCGAAGAACGCAGATATGCTGAAAAACATAAAGAAACAACTACTACTATGGCAGCTGCTGCGGCAAGAATAGCTATAGAAAGAGCGGGAATAACCCCTGAAGATATTGATTTTATCATCTTTGCAACACTTAGCCCTGATTATTATTTTCCGGGTTGTGGAGTGTTGTTACAAAGAGAACTTGGTCTTACAAAAACAGAAATCGGTGCTTTGGATATCAGGAATCAATGTACCGGTTTTGTGTATGGTCTGTCAGTAGCAGATCAGTTTATCAAAACAGGCATGTATAAAAACATATTGCTTGTCGGCTCTGAGATGCATTCTATGGGTCTCGATTTTTCAGATGAAGGAAGGGCAGTAACCGTGATATTTGGTGATGGCGCCGGTGCGGTGGTACTTCAGCCGACAACCAAAGAAAATCAGGGGATATTAAATACGGTACTTCATTCTGACGGAACCCACGCCGAAGAACTGGCTATGATCAATCCCGGATCTCATGGTGGGTATCATTTAGGCACTGAAAAGTTTGGATACCCGGACCCTTCCATCCCCGGAGGCGTTTTTGTCACTCAAAAAATGGTAGACGATAATATGCTGACACCCAATATGACCGGACAACTGGTGTTTAAAAATGCGGTGGTAAAATTTCCTGAAGTTATCAAAGAAGGGTTGGCCAAAGCCGGTTTGGAAAAAGAAGCTATCGACCTATTGGTGCCCCACCAGGCAAACCTCAGAATCTCCCAGTTTGTCCAAAAAGTTATGGGTCTTCCTGATGAAAAAGTGGTCAATAACATTCAGAAATATGGGAATACAACCGCTGCTTCTATTCCGATAGCTTTATGTGAAGCATTTGAAGACGGAAGGATCAATGAGGGAGATCTCGTATGTCTGGCTGCTTTTGGCAGTGGATTTACCTGGGGAAGTGTCTTGGTAAGATGGTAGGGGATTACAGATTAATTGTTAATTATTCGTAAACGGTTTTCTTTTTGTAATCATTAATGAGTACAAGGTGTTCATAAGGCAGTTAGTTCTTATAAATTGAAGTTTGGACAAAAAATGCCTTTTGTGAAATCAGTAATTACATTTTTTGTTTTTGTTTGTTTTTTGCCCTTCATGTCGGCTCAAAACGCAAAAACATTCACCCTTAGCGGTTATATCAAAGATAAAAGTACAGGAGAAACCTTGATCGGTGCCAATGTGGTTGACCTGGAAAACCCCGGATCCGGTACCATTACCAATACGTATGGTTTTTATTCCATTTCTCTTGAGAAGGGAACCTACAAAATCGGATTTTCTTACCTTGGATACAAGGATGAAAAGTTTGAAGTCGTTCTGGATAAAAACACTCAACTCAACGTTACCCTCGAAGAAGGAGTTCTCATGGAGGAAGTGGTCATCTCAGCGGATAAAGAAGACAGGCGACGCAACGTGGAAGGCACCCAAATGGGAACCATAGAACTTCCGGTGGAAAATATCAAAAAAATGCCTGCAATTTTTGGTGAAACGGACATTTTAAAAACATTACAATTGCTTCCAGGTGTTTTGTCCTCAGGTGAAGGTAATGCAGGTTTTTTTGTCAGAGGAGGAGGCCCTGATCAGAATCTGGTTTTACTGGACGAAGCTTTGGTTTACAATACAGGCCATTTACTTGGATTTTTTTCCGTTTTTAATACAGACGCTATCAAAAATACCACCTTGATAAAAGGCGGCATTCCCGCCAATTACGGAGGAAGATTGTCCTCCGTGCTGGATGTCCAAATGAAAGAAGGGAATATGAAAAAATTTGGGGTCGAAGGTGGTATCGGCATCATTTCATCGCGTTTGACCGCAGAAGGGCCTATCGTCAAAGACAAAAGCTCTTTTATGGTTTCCGGAAGAAGAACCTACATCCTAGATTTGATACAACCTGCGCTGAAAGGAACCAATTTTGAAGGAACCAATTATTATTTTTACGACATAAATACCAAATGGAATTATATTTTTTCTGATAAAAACAGATTGTATTTCAGTGGATATTTTGGAAAAGATGTCCTCAGGTTCAGACAACCATCGCGGGATTTTACATTTGATCTTCCTTACGGCAACAGTACCGGTACACTGCGCTGGAACCACCTTTTCAACCAAAAGATGTTTATGAATATGTCATTGATATACAATGATTACCAATTTGAGGTCAACGGAGGTCAGGATAATTTTAATTTCAGACTTTTTTCAGGTGTCAAGGATTGGAATTTTAAAACAGATTTTGATTATTTTTTGAACCCCAGACATAATATAAAATTCGGATTCAATTACACCTTTCATACCCTGACGCCCAATACAGCATCAGCGACGGCAGGTGATGTCAGTTTTAATACCGAGTTTCAACCCAAAAGAGCGCACGAATCAGCAGTCTATTTTTTGGATGATATGAAAATTACCAACAAACTTTTTATGAATACAGGGCTGCGTTTATCGCTGTTTTCTCAAATCGGCCCTTACACTTCACCCATTGACGGAACGGTTTTTAATAGTGGCGATCATGTAAAAACCTATGGTGGTATTGAGCCGCGCTGGAGTTTAAACTACAGGGTCAGTAAAGAGTTAAGCATTAAAGGAGGGATTTCAGTTACGACGCAGTATATCCACCTGGTCAGCAATTCAGCCAGTACTTTGCCGACAGATGTATGGGTTCCAAGTACAGAATTGGTTAGACCTCAAAGAGGTGCACAATATGCAATCGGGGTTTTTAGAAATTTTGCCAATGATGCATTTGAAACCTCTATAGAAGTGTACTACAAAGATTTGCGCAATCAGATTGACTACGCTGAAAATTATGTGAACGATATCAGCAAAGACCTTGAAAATTCTTTTGTTTTCGGAAAAGGACGTGCCTACGGTGCTGAATTTTTTGTCAAAAAAAGTATTGGAAAATGGAACGGTTGGGTAGGGTATAGCCTTGCCAGAACAGAACGTTCTTTTGAAGCGATAGAAGATGGCAGGTGGTATCCGGCAGTGTATGACAGAGCTCATGACCTGAAACTTGTGGCCAATTACAGCCCAAGCAAAAAATGGGAATTCAGTGCTGTTTTTATTTATGGTTCAGGACGTTGGTTTACACCGATCCGGGGATTCTTTTTTGTAGAACAAAACCTCAATCTTTTTTATGGCCCGAGGAACAGCACGCGTTTGGCTGATTACCACAGACTTGATTTTTCGGCTACCTATACACCAAAACCGAATTCCAAAAAGGCTTACCAGGGTAGTTGGGTGTTTTCAGTATACAATATGTATAACCGGAAAAATCCGTTTTTTGTGAATTTTGATATTGAAACAGATTTTAACACAGGGAATACCTCTATTGAAGGAACACAAATCACGATATTCCCTTTTATTCCCAGTATTACGTATAATTTTAAATGGAACCAAAAATGAAATTAGTTAATCGACATACATCGTTGGGAAAGTCATTTTTCCTTTCTTTTATATTTTTTATTGGTTTTTTGTCATCTTGTGAAGAGCCATACACACCCAGCACTTCCGAACTCGAACAGGAAATTGTTGTGGAAGGTTACGTAGAAGCGGGCAACGGGGCGAACCCGGTTATTGTCATCATTACCAAAAGTATTCCCTTTTTATCAGAGGTAGGACCTGAAAAGTTTTCAGAATTGTTTGTTAAAGGTGCTTCCGTTTCTGTTTTTGACGGAGATAAAACGGTGAGTCTGATTCCTCTTTGTTTGAATGACCTGCCGGAAGAAATCAAAAAAGCTGTTGCCGAAGCGTTAAATCTCGATCCTGATAATCTCACTGCTGATATTTGTATCTATGCGGATATTCTGAACCAGATCACCCGGGAAGAAGGCCGACGTTACGACCTCAAGGTAGAGGTTGAAAATAAAATACTTACTGCAACCACTACCATCCCTTACCATGTGCCCCTGGATTCTTTTGTTTGGATGGATCCTCCGGGAGATCCGAATGACACTTTGGCCAGGTTGACCGTAAGTTTTCAGGATGCGCCGGGAGTTACTAATTATTACAGGTATTTTACTGCGGAAGTTGGAAGCGGACTTGTAGCTCCATTCAGTTCGGTGGTGGATGATATATTGTTTGATGGCAAAAAATTTGAGTTCCCGTTACAAAAAGCCGAAAGACGCGGCGGTGATTTTACCCCGGAAACTTTTGGATTGTATAAAAGAGGGACTACAGCTGTCATCAAATGGTGTTCTATAGATAAAGAACATTTTGATTTTTGGAATACCCGGGATTTTGCTGCAAACAGTGGTGGGCCTTTTTCGACGTACACCAGGATCAGTACCAATATTAAAGGCGGACTGGGCATTTGGGGCGGTTATGCCGTTTCTACTGATACCATTCCGGTTCCTGTAAAATAAAATATTTATTATCGATCAGGGCGATTCCCTTACGGGTCGGGCTGTCCGCTTTACTTCCCTCTGCTTCGCGCCGGTCGTGTTCGCTACCATCCCTATCGCAAGGGATGCCGTATTACTGATGGAAAGTCAACAAATCGTTGGTATCTGTTTCACCAGGGAAAATGCTGAAAATAGGTTTCCTTTTTTTTGTTTCAGGAATTTTGGGTTCGTTTGACAACGTTGATGGAAAACGAAGTTAGACCGTTTCTTATCAGTTTAAATATCACATAAACAAGGCTGAAGATGATTAAAACCACAAACTCAAGTTGTAATATATATTCCGGCCATGGTCCCAGTAAATCATAAAATGTTGTACCGGGAGGTTTACCATTCAGGTATACATAATTTGATCCTAACCACACATTGATCGGATAGATAATAACAGCAAGTAAATTGATTCCTATCCAGGATCTGATAATATCCATTTTTTCCAAATCAAAACGATATACGATGGCACCATATAGTGCGGACATCACCAGAATAGAATGTAATAACCAGTACCGGATGTTTTCATAATGGGGAAATGATTCCGTCAGAGAAGTGGTAAATAATGAATGAGAAGACCCTCCGACAATCCAGAAAAAAAAGAATGCCCACCAATACCTGTTTTTTTGCCACATAATCAGAATCATCACAAAAGGAAGCATATTGCAAAGATGCAAAGGCAGGTCATGGGTTATCATAAAACTTCCGTCCCAAAGTTTGATGACTATTTTCATGATTTGTGTGGATGCAGCCATAACTAACAGAATGGTAATATATTTCTGTTGCTGTTCCGGATTCCAATAATTTCGGCCAAGATACAATACGAGAATACAAAAACTTACCCACAGACCAAAAGTCAGTCCATGTTCTGTAGAATAGTTGACAAAACCATTATTTGATATAAGAAATGCATCCATAACTATAAAATTTCGGGAAAAATAGGGGAGGGAAGTAAAAAAAAGAGCCGCTTGCTCAGGGCTGAGTCAAGCGGCTTGAAATATAAGGGTGCTTCTTTAGTCGAATTTACGCTGCAAAGATAATACATCTTTTTAATAAAACAAGACTTTTTTCAAAATATTTCCTGAATCAAACGAAATTTTAACAAAATACATGCCCGGAAGCAAATTTTGACTATTTAATTCGTATTGAGATGCATTGATATTTTTTACTGCAAATAAACTTCTGCCTGTCATATCCACGATTTCCAATGATTTCATCGGTGAGTCATCATTTGATTGGATATTCATGACATGGTGAGCAGGATTCGGAGCTATTTTAAGTCCTACCTGAGTCTCTGTAATATTGTCTGTAGAAACGATATACTGGCAAGGTAATTCTAGTCCAATACAAGCTCTCGGCGCAACAAAGGCAATAATAGAATCGATGTATCGTCTTCCTTTTTCAGCGGACATATCAGGATTACTTACCAGGCCACTTGCATTGTTAGGATTGGACGCTGCCCAGAAATCCCATGGTGAAGAATCATTAGGAATATTAGTAGGTGTTCCGATGACAGGGAATAAATTGGTAAGACCTCCTTGTCTTGACTTAATTGCTTGTCCGATTGGGTCAAAAGCAGGTAGGATGTTGTTGTATTTTGCATCTTTACCCAATGCTTTTAACTTATCCTGAACCAATTTACTTCCTTGTACCTGTACGACTGGTAATTGACCACCGGGAATTGGTACAAAAAAAACGGCATCTTCATAAGGTGCAAAAGGGTCATAAGGAGCCTGAATAGATATAATATCTACTGAGTTTTGGTCCAACCATGAGATGTCACCTAAAGCACCACCCATGTTGATTGCAAGTTTGAAATCAGATGAATGATTTACCCAGTTCGGTAAATTTAAGGTGTCACCAGTCGGAGGAGGTCCCGGATTTGGAGTGCCGTCTGCATTTGGTGGTACACGTCCTAAAATTTTGCCTTCAATATCTCCGTTGATATAGAAAAAGCCACCTGTAGGTAGAGGTACTCTTTCAATTACGAAAGGTCTTCCATTGCTACCAATAAATTTTGCTGCAGGATTCGTTGTAGTCAAAACTTCGCTGTACTTGTCCAAAGTAGCGGTAGCCAAAGTGATGTACCCACCTGTTCCTTGTCCCCAGATGGCAATTCTTGTGGTGTCAATACCAAAATCATTAGCTTTTTCTTTGAAAAATCGGATTGCAGTTCTTGCGTCCTGTACTCCTCTGTAGGCAGCGTTTATCAGCGTGTTAACCCTTCCTTCCTGAGTTTGAGCCACCGGATTCCAGCCTTTTCTGTAATCAGCTACAGCAACAACATATCCCATTTTTGCCAGTTTGGTAGCTACATCAACACATGTACTGTCTTTGATGGTTCCACTTGGACTGGTGTTTTGAGGAAAAGGAAGAAAGTTTCCTGTAGGGAAATAGATAATCAAAGGCCTTTTGGTTTCTGTATCTCCTTTAGGCGAATAAATATCAGTGGCAAGAGGTTGTCTTACCGTACGTCCTACGCTCGGAACTGCCAAAACCGTATAATTAAACCCATACGCAGTAGATACCACATTTACTCCGTCAAACTGAGGAGAAAGGTATCGTTGTGCTTGTGTGAGACTCGGGCTCAGCAACAAGACCAGAAAAATCGAAAGTAAAAATCCTCTCATGTAAAAATATTTAGATTGTTAATAAAGAATTAATTTTTTTTAAAATCATATACTAAAGAAATATAAGCCATCCTTCCTATTCGCGGTCCTCCGTACGTCTGGAATACTTTATTATTGAAAATATTACTTGCTCCCAATTTTAAAGTTGAATCCAGCTTTTTAAAGGTATAATTGACTTGTGCATCCACAAGGCCATATGATGGAATTTCTCCCGTAAATTGCGGAGAACCCTCAAAGATAAAGGAATCAACCCATCTGTAATTCACATTGAAGCCAAAATTTTGAATTTTTTTATTTCCAAGCTTTATTATGACATCTCTTCCGGAGATAGAAATGTTATATTTGTGCTCCGGTGTATTAAATGCCGGAATGATCGGGTCATCTACATCGAGCTTGTTAAGTTTGTTCCACGAATAGTTACCTGCAAGCATGTAATACTTTTTGAAGTAATAATTAAGGCCTATCGAAAATCCCTGTGTAGTCACTGTATTGGTGGAATTTGCTGCATACCGGTATGCCTGAACATTCTGAGGTAAACCGGTCAGATTGTCAAATTCACTTTCCACACCAATGACAAAACCTAAAAAGTCGTCATAGGAACTGAAATAATAACTGGCATCCACATAGGTGTTTTCAAAAAGGGTGGTTCTGTATCCAAGCTCAAAAGACTTGACTTTTTCAGGTCGCACACCTTCAATATTAAAATATTGCAGTTTGTCACGCGACAGGGTGTTGAGATAGTCGAAAAAAGATTCGGTGGTAATCAGATTTTGTCGGCCGTCCAGATTACCTGCAAGTATAGCCGGGCCAACATTTAAAAATAAATATTGATCTGTCAATGTCGGGTTTCTGATTGCAGAAGAAAAGGATAGTCTGAAATAATGATTGACATTCGGAGCATATACCAATGATGCAGCAGGTGAAAATAACCAATCAAAATTGATGTTTTTATCAGCCCTGATGGTTCCGTTTAACTTAAATTGGTTTTTATAGAATTTTTTTTCAAATCCTGTATATATGCCAAATTCATGATTTGTAATCCTTATTCCGGCGGTATCGCTAAAAATTGTTCCTTCAGAATTAGGCGTATAAAGTCTCGCATTGGCACCTACCGTGATGGCATCTGTAAAGGAAGGTTCAAATTTATATTCTCCATGTATGTGATAAAGTGCAGACCTGTCAAAAAATTGAGTTCCGCTGTTTTGATCTCTTTTATTCGATTTTTTACTGATGATAGAGTTAAATAAGGAGTCAAATCTGGCTGTACCCGGTTCATAAAAATTGGTTGTTTTACCAATTACAACTTTATTGTCAGTGTACTGCAACGCATTTTTGTGAGCTTCAGTAAGGAAGTTCTGATTATTTGCCAACCATTGCCTGGCTGCTATGGAATCAAATGTAAAAGTGAATGTAATGGTGTCTAAGGTCAATACAGGATAACCATTCTTGCGCATTTCAGGCGTAACATTTGATTCCCAGTAAAAAAGATAGTCGCTATACCAATTGGCATCATCTTTAGCTCTTTGCTGCATCAGAAGTGCGGTGAAGTAAGGGTCATAAGAGTCACCCGCATCTTCCTGCGTATTGTACATACGCAAAAAGTATTTATTTCTTTTTCTGATTTCCAGCTTGTTTTGGAAAAATGTGATGTTTCTGAGACTAAAACGATTGTCTCCCTGATAGACTGTAGTGCCATTTCCAATATTAAAACCATAAATAAGTTCAGGGGATTCCTCATTCAAAGATGGTTTTAATCTGTAATGGAGACCAACGTTACCTTTAAGATTTCTGGTGTTGTAATCTACAATATCAATTTCGTCATACCCTCTTCTGTGGTAAACGCCCATACCGGCCTGCGGTCGAAACAAGGCAACTTTACTTTCATCAAATATGGGTTTAAATTCATCACCGTAGGAATTGACTTTGTCAAACCTTCCGGGATTATTAGCAGCGGATCTGCTTCCTGATACAGGATCATAATTGTCTGCCACCCAATCAAATGCTTTCATAAAAAACATATTGACTTTGTAACCGAAAACCGCCTGATTTTTTTTATTCTTTATAACATCAGCATATCTAAGGGAGGTTTCAAACAACTCTCTTTCACCAAATTTTATACTGGCAGATAATCCTTCAGAGTAAAAAGGACTTTTTGTTTCCATACTGATGACACCATTAAAAGCGTTCGGACCATAAAACGCCGAACTGGCACCTACAACCAAGTCCACTTTTTGGATGTCAAGTTCCGGTGAGCCTAAAAAGTTTCCTAAAGAAAAATTTAACCCCGGCGACTGATTGTCCACGCCATCAATAATCTGTAACGACCTGACCGGGCTGGTGCTGTTAAAACCTCGGGTATTAATAATGGTAAAACCAATACTCGCTGTGGTCAGATCCACACCTTTTAAAGACCCCAAACCACTGTAAAAGTCGGTTGATGCGGTCTGCTTTATAGCTATGGCATCCAGAGATTCGACAGTAAGTGGAGATTCTTTTTTCTTTTCATCTATCCGTTGTCCTTTGATTTCTATACCCAAATCAATGGTGACGGCATCTTCGTCCAATTTGATGACCAAACGGTCTTTTGCGTTGGTCACGTTGAACTCAATTTCTTTGTATCCGATGTAAGAAATAATGAGGTCAACCGGAATTTTATCAACTTTTAATTCAAATGTTCCATCAAAATCTGTGGTAATACCATTGGAAGGATTGTTTTTTTCCGTGATCGAAGCACCAATCAATTCTTCACCGGTTCTTTGGTCTACAACCTTCCCTTTTAGGGTGTTTTGGGCAAAAACTGTTTGTTGTGAAATTATAAATAAAATGAAAATAATACATTTTGTGATCTGACTCATACTGTTGTGCTATGTTTTGATTTATTTCAGATTTTATCCTAATTAACTATTAAACAATAAGTTATAGGACGCTTCTATGCGAAAACAGGTGCAAAGTAGCACTATTTTACCATTTGTACAATATTGAACACATAATTTTTAATAAAATGTAAATGAAATGACAACAGAATGATAAAATCGAGATTGTCTCGCCAAATTTTATTTGGAATCATATTTCTAAATTGAAGTAATTTTTACTTTTATTTTGATTGCTGCTTACTTTGTGAAAATTGTGTATTGAGATTTTTTTTAATTTTTAATGAACAATCTTTCAACTTTTTTGTCACGACATATCTAATTTTAACTCATGAACACAATTTTAAGGATATTTTTTATTTTAATTTTTCCGTTTTTACTGAATGCACAAAACGGTGTGATCAAAGGTACTGTTTCCGACAGCAAAAATAATGAGCCTGTTATAGGTGCATTTGTGACACTTCTTAATACGGATAAGGGTAGTGTGACAGAGATTGACGGTACCTTTATTATTGAAGGTATAAAACCTGGGGTATATGATGTGGAGGTATCTTATCTTGGATACGAAACCAAAACCCTTTTTGAAATTGAGGTTCAGGGAGCAAAACCCACCATGCTTCAGTTTTTATTGCAGGAAGCATCCACAACTCTTCAGGAAGTTACTATCAAAGCAGCAAGTTTTAAAAAATCAGCTGAAAGTCCGGTTTCGTTAAAAAATATCGGGGTTTCAGAAATTCGCAGGAATCCTGGTGGTAACAGAGATATCAGCAGGGTGATTCAGTCTCTTCCGGGTGTGACTTCTACCGCATCTTTCAGAAATGATCTTATCATTAGAGGAGGAGCTCCCAATGAGAACAGATTTTTTATTGATGATGTCGAAATCCCAAATATCAACCACTTTGCTACCCAGGGTTCATCAGGCGGACCTGCAGGTATCCTCAACGTCGATTTTATCAGAGAAGTTGACTTTTTCGGAAGTGCTTTCCCTGTAACGAGAGGAAATTCGCTGAGTTCTGTTTTTAACTTCAAGTTCAAAGACGGCCGGGATGACAGAATAGGTCTGACAGCCACAGCAGGGGCAACAGATCTGGGAGTTACCCTCGAAGGTCCTCTGTCAAAAAAAACAACTTTTTTAGTATCTGCAAGGAGATCCTATCTTCAATTTTTATTTAAAGCTATTGGTCTTCCTTTTCTACCCACATACACGGATTTTAATGCCAAATTAAAGTATAAAATTGATAAAAAAAGTGAAATTTATTTTATCGGTGTAGGAGCTATCGATGATTTTTCCTTAAATCTGGAGGCAAATGATACAGAAGACAAACAGTTTATTCTCAATTTTTTGCCTATCAATACTCAATGGAATTATTCCAACGGTGTGGTTTACAAACGATACAACGACAGAGGATTTACCTCATTTATCCTGAGCAGAAACATGTTGAACAATGAGGCAGTAAAATACCTGGGAAATGATGATTCTGATCCGGCAAACCTCATTTTGAGTTACAAATCTCAGGAAATTGAAAATAAGCTGAGAATTGAAAATACAACTTCCTTTGGTGCTTATACATTTACAGGCGGCGGATTGTATGAGTTTGTTAAGTTTAACGCCAATACTTTCAATAAGATTTTTTCTCAGCAAGGCCCTGAAGATATCAGTTATTTTTCTGAACTTGACTTTCATAAATTCGGACTTTTTGGAAATGTAAGCCGCAGATTTTTTAAAGAAAAGTTGAACGTGTCAGTCGGGGCCCGAATCGACGGAAATAATCTGAACGAAAATATGAGAAACCCGCTTCAGCAGTTTTCGCCAAGGATTGCGGTCTCTTATGATTTTACAGAGAGGTTTTCCTACAATATGAGTGTGGGCAGATATTTTCAACTACCTCCTTATACCAGTCTCGGTTACAGAAATGCTGAATCACAACTTGTAAATCTGGATAACGGGATTTCTTATATTCAGGCAGATCATTTTGTCGCAGGTCTGGAGTATAATACCAAGTCTTCCTCCCGAATTACCTTGGAGGGATACTATAAAATATATGACAACTATCCTTTTTTATTGAGAGAAGGCATTTCATTGGCTAATTTGGGAGGAGATTTTGGCATTATCGGAAATCAGGAAGTTTTGTCCATATCAGAAGGTCGCACTTATGGTTTAGAATTGATGTTTCAACAAAGACTTTTTAAAGGATTTTATGGAATCGCAGCATATACTCTTGGTTTTTCAGAATTTAAGGATCAGAATGGTGTATATATTCCGAGCAGTTGGGATTCAAGAAATATTGTCAACCTGACCATCGGAAAACGATTTAAAAAGGATTGGGAAGTAGGGGTAAAATGGAGGTATCAAAGTGGATTGCCCTTCACGCCATTTAATGAAAATTCGTCTTTGGTCCTTAACTGGGAGAGAAACGGTCGTGGAATTCCGGACTATACAAGGTTGAATACACTCAGAACGACAGCCTCAAGCATCATAGATTTCAGAGTCGATAAAAAATGGTTTTTCAAAAGGTGGGACTTGAATCTTTATCTTGATATCCAAAACCTTACAGCTAATGCAATTGCCAGAGATGCGTTGATATTAGACAGACCCCTGGATGAAAACGGACTTCCGGTAGGAGAAGGAATTATTGAAAATCCTGATGCTCCTTTAGACCAGCAACGATTCAAATTAAAGACTGTAGAAGACGCAGCAGGAACGCTTTTACCTACTTTGGGTATTGTGATTACGATATAAGATTACAGACAGCCGGTTCTGCCTCCGTCAACGGGAATATTTATTCCGGTTATATAGGATGCATCAGGACTTGCCAAAAAACCAACGGCAGCTGCAATCTCTTCCGGTTTGGCAAAACGGCCCATAGGTATCTCTCTGACCATATCGTCTGTGACGGATGATTTGTCTTTCATGAGTTTTTTGGACTTATTGTTGATGATTTCATCCAATCTTTCGGTTGCTGTAGCCCCGGGTAAAACATTGTTGACTGTTATGCCAAAAGGAGCAAGTTCGTTAGATAAGGTTTTAGCCCAGCTTGCCATTGCTCCCCGGATAGTATTGCTGACTCCGAGTCCGGAAAGCGGGATTTTAACGGAAGTCGAAATGATGTTGATGATTCTTCCGTATTGACTTTTTTTCATTCCCGGAATCAAAGTTTGGGTCAATAAGTGACTGGCTATCAGATGCTGATGAAAAGCCTTCATAAATGATTCGGGCTCAGCCTGAGAAACGGGTCCGGCTTCCGGTCCTCCTGAGTTATTGATGAGAATGGAAAAGGTTTTGTCCCTGAAATGGTTTTTGATCTTTGACTCCAAGTGTGTCGCATCTCCCAGGTCAATCGAAACATATCCATGAGTCTGCTGATGGTGGACCACCGGCAAAATATCCAGAGCCATGGAAAGTTTTTCAATGTTGCGGGATAATATTGTGACATTTGCACCCATTTCGGCCAGTTTTATTGCACTGGCAAGTCCTATTCCTTTAGAACCACCACAAACAAGTGCATTGATGTGGGTGAGATCAGATTTTTTGTTTATCATGTGTTAATTATATTGTTTAAAATGGTTTTCAAGGTTTGTCATGACCATGTCTATATGTTGTTTGTTACGGTCAAAAAAATCATTTCTTTCCAGACCACCGGTTTTACTTATATTCAGGGTATATTCTTTATTGCTGTCAAGCCATTGTTTAAAATGTTTTATATACCCCGAATCATAGGTTTTTAAAACATCCGGGACATCGCTTTGAATGGTGAAAAATCCTCCTTCATCGGATTCAATCAGGATAATATTACTTACATGAATAAATTTGTTAATATACATTTCTACAGGTGTTTCGTCCCCTTCGGCATTGACTCTGAAACCTCTGCTCGCTGTTTTTTCCAGATCATCCAATAAGCCATACAAGTCAAATTTAATCTGCCTTAATTGTTCTTTGTCCTTGATTATTCTCGATTTAACAAGATAGTCAAGCTGACTACATATCGGATGAACAAAATTATGACCGACCATTTCCGTTAAAGGAATACTCTGATATGCATTGTATAATTTTTTTATCAACTTTTGAGTTTTTTCATCATTCATAAAACTCAAGGGATCATACGCTGACATGGATGGCATCTTCCAATTGATAAGATTGTAAGTAAACATTTTTAAATACAATAAATACGGATATCGCATCATATGAAAAACGTGGGGTTGCAGGCATATAAAAGTAGCTTTCGTTTTTGCTGAAAAAGGGTTGGCTTTTTCTACATTTTCAAAGACTTTTACAAAATATTCAAAAAAAGAGTCCGGGTTTTTTTCCAAACCGTCTGAAAAAAACATTAAAGGTTTTTCTTTACTCATTTTTTGATTAGCCAAAAAAGAATCAATAGAAATTCCCAATTCTTTAGAAATTTCTAAAAACTCAACTACTGAAAAATCATTCCTTCCTACCAGTTTATTGTAGACAGTAGCCTGTGAAAGATTTAGAATTTTTGAAATAGTAAGCTGCATTTGCTTAACACTGGTGTTGCCGAATTGATTTTTGATTAAATCCAGAATGGTTTCCTTTTGAAGACTCATAAACTTGATTGTTGCATAGGTTTATTTAATTAGAATAATAATGTAATCATATATTATAATTCCATATTCAAAATGGTTTGGAGGGGGTGGGCAGATTTTTGCTGATCAATTATATCATAATAGTACGTATATCTTTTGATAAAAAGTATTCTGGGTAAAATAAATTCTTTCAGAAAAGTTACAGACCCTTAATACTCAATTTAAAAATGGCGAAATTCGTGATTATTTTGTATTTTATGTCCTTTTTATAAAAAAAAGTACTTTTCAGGTCATTTTATTTTTTAGGATACCTGATTATTAGGTTCCCTTAATGACTCTTTAATTGCAATATGAAGCTTTAATATATATGATACAGATGGTCATTTTTGCCGGAAAACCGAGACGAAGTTTCTGAAAAGGGAAAAAATATTGAGGTAATATTTCGTTTTTAAAATTAAACATGACATTCCAAAGTTATCTTCAGGGTATTTTATTAATTTTATGCCCAATTTAAAAATCTTCGTATGGAATCCAGAGTTCTAAGGGATAAAGCTTTACCTCGGGGTAAGTTTCCCCATGTGAAAAAGGTGGGCGATTGGATATTTGTGTCAGGAACAAGTTCAAGAAAAAAAGATAATTCTTTTGCCGGTGTGGAAGTGGATGAATTTGGTACCACAAATCTGGATATCAAAGAACAAACAAAAGCCGTTATCGAAAATATCAGGGATATTTTGGTAAGCGTAGGAGCTGACCTGCAACATGTGGTGGACGTAACCACATTTTTGGTCAATATGAATGACTTCGGAGGATATAATGAAGTTTACGGACAATATTTTGATTATACAGGTCCTACGAGGACAACCGTCGCTGTACACCAACTACCTCATCCTCACCTTCTTATAGAAATTAAAGTAACCGCATTTGTAGGTTAAATCCGAAATACATCTTTTAAAATTTTTATTATGGCAACATCTTCAGATGATAAAAAATACTCTTCCATTCATTATAATTCTTATCTTCAGCTCGATAAATTATTAGATGCACAATCCTTAAGGAGTGTGGAAGTAGGAGACAAACCTGCTCATGATGAAATGTTGTTTATCATTACACATCAGGTCTACGAACTATGGTTTAAACAGATTAATTATGAACTAAAAGCTATTTTAAAAGATTTTAATGCGGATAAAGTAAATGAAAAAAATATTGGTATTGCTGTTTCAGGAATACACAGAATTGTTGAAATTTTAAAAGTATTGATTCAGCAAATCGGTGTCTTGGAAACCATGACCCCTTTGGATTTTCTTGATTTCAGAAATTATTTGTTTCCTGCTTCGGGTTTTCAGAGTTTTCAATTCAGAGAATTTGAAGTTTTGTTAGGTCTAAAAGAAGATAAAAGGCATACCTACAATAATAAACCATATCACGTAGTATTTGATGACCAAAAAAAACAAATTCTGGAGAACCTGGAACATAACGTTTCTCTTTTTGATGCGGTAGAAGCCTGGCTGGAGCGCACGCCATTTCTGAATTTTTCGGATTTTGACTTTTTGGTTTATTACAAAAAAGCTTTAGACAGTATGCTGTTGAGAGAAAAACAGGCCATTGAACAGACAGATGTGCTTTCTCAGGAGTTTAAAGATATGAGACTCAGAATGCTCGGTGATACCAAAACTTATTTTGCCACAATACTTGATGAAAATCACCATAATAATCTCATCAAAGAAGGAAAAATCCATTTAAGTTACAAAGCTACCTTGGCTGCTTTATTTATAAGTTTGTACAGAGATGAGCCCATTTTACACCTTCCGTTCAAATTGCTTTCATCTTTGGTTGAAATGGACGACCATATCACCACATGGAGATACCGACATGCACAAATGGTCATGAGAATGTTGGGTAAAAAGGTCGGAACGGGTGGTTCTTCAGGGCATGAATATTTATCTGAGACAGCATCAAGGCATCATATTTACCGGGATTTGCACAATGTGAGTACTTTGTTGATACCCCGGTCAGATTTACCTGAATTGCCGGCAGAACTCAGGACAAGACTTGGGTTTGTATATTCAATGAGTTAATACATAATTATATCGGAATATGTTGATCCAAAATTATATAAACGGAGTATTTGTACCTCCTGTCAATGGTAAGTATATAGACAATTATGAACCAGCTACCGGCAAGGTGTATAGTCAGATTCCCGATTCAAATGAAGATGATGTAGCTTTGGCTGTCTTAGCGGCCGAATCCGCATTCAGAGAGTGGTCTGTTTGTGGTGTCGAAACCCGCTCTTTATGGTTGGAAAAACTTTCTGAAGGTATTCAGCGTCATTTTGAATTGTTTGCTGACGCTGAATCCAAAGATAATGGAAAACCTATTTCACTGGCTCAGAAAGTAGATATTCCAAGGGCTATATCAAATTTTGAATTTTACGCAAAGGCGATTACCCAGTTTTCCAGTAATGCGCATTACATGGAAAATAAGGCAATCAACTATACATTGAGGCAACCTCTGGGAATTGTAGGCTGTATTTCTCCATGGAATCTTCCGTTATACTTATTCAGTTGGAAAATTGCCCCCGCATTGGCTGCAGGTAATACGGTTATTGCCAAACCTTCAGAAATCACACCTATGACCGCATATTTGTTGTCTAAAGTGTGTGACGAAATAGGTTTTCCTAAAGGTGTGTTAAATATTGTACATGGTTTGGGAACCAGTGTTGGCCATGCCATCGTTTCACACCCTCAGGTGAAGGCCATATCATTTACCGGAGGTACAACTACCGGCGAAAAAATTGCTTCTGTGGCAGCCCCGGTTTTTAAAAAACTTTCCCTCGAATTGGGAGGGAAAAATCCTAATATTATTTTTGCCGATTGTGACTATGATAAAATGTTGCATACAACCGTTCAGAGTTCTTTCGCTAATCAAGGTCAGATTTGTTTGTGCGGTTCGCGAATTTTTGTCGAAAGACCTATATATGAGCGGTTTAAAAATGATTTTGTCGAAAAAGTCAAACAGTTGATTCCTTCTGACCCAAATAAAAAGGAGTCAAAAATTGGTGCTGTGGTTTCCGCATCTCATATGGAAAAGGTTTTGTCTTACATTGAACTTGCTAAAGAAGAAGGGGGCGTCGTTTTAACTGGTGGTTACAGATATAATCCCGAAGGAAGATGCGCCAACGGATGGTTTATCTCACCAACAGTCATCGAAGGCCTTTCTGCGTTTTGTCGCACAAATCAGGAAGAAATTTTTGGTCCCGTTGTCACCATTATGCCTTTTGATACAGAAGAAGAGGTGTTAAGTTACGCAAACAGCACAAAATATGGTCTTGCAGCCATTTTATGGACGAATAATCTTTCACGTTCCCAAAGAATGGCACAACACTTACATTGTGGAATCATTTGGATTAATTGTTGGTTGATAAGGGATTTGAGAACACCATTCGGTGGTGTAAAAAACAGTGGGGTAGGTCGCGAAGGGGGATTTGACGCGCTTGAATTTTTTACAGAACCTAAAAATGTTTGTATTTATTACGGAGAATAAAAAACGGATTTATTGTTTATAATACGGTTTTAATTCGTCTTCAAAATAGTGTAATACATTTTTTATCGGCAACGGAAGCCCTCCTCCTAAAGCACAAAGAGATCCGATTTCCAAAGTTTCCAAAAGATCCTGTACAAGGTTTTTGTCCAATACATGTTTGCCTTCTATGGCACTTCCGAACATTTCATAACCTCGGGTTGATCCGATTCGACATGGAAAACATTTTCCACAGCTTTCATGTGCGGTGAATTGGAATAGATGTTTGATATATTCCATCATCGGAAAAGTGTCAGGTATACATAAGATTGAACCGTGACCTAATAAAAATCCGTTTTCATGAAAAGACTCAAAATCAATACTCAAATCATCGATTTTGTGTACAGGCACCACACCACCCAAAGGACCACCGATGTGCATGGCTTTCACCGGGACCCTGAACCCCTGACCAAGATCATGGATTACAACCTTCAATGGTGTACCCATATCTACTTCATATAGTCCGGGCCTGTTGAAATGACTATCTAATGACAATAATTTTGTGCCTGTTGATTTGCCTTTGCCTGTTGAAGCATAAGTTTCACCTCCTTTGGTTACAATAAAAGGTATGCAGGCAAGGGTTTCCACATTATTGACAACCGTTGGTTTTTGAAAAAGCCCGTTTTGTGTAGGGTAGGGAGGTCGTACCCTGACTTCCGGCCTTTGCCCTTCTATGGAAGACAACAATGCGGTTTCTTCACCACAAATATAAGCACCCTGGGCTTTGATTATTTTACATTGGAATGAAAAACCGGAATCAAAAATGTTATCACCCAGTAAGCCCCATTCCCTCATTTTTTGCAAAGTTTCCTGTATCATGTGAATGGATTCAGGGTATTCTGCCCTGATGTATAAAACACCCCATTCAGCACCGGTGACATATCCGGCGATAATCATTCCCAAGATCAGATTAACAGGGATATTTTCCATAATATACCTATCAGAAAAAGCACCGGGATCACCTTCATCTGCATTACAAACTATAAATTTGGTATCGGATTCGGTATTTTTACAGGATTCAAGTTTAAAACCTATTGGAAATCCGGCACCTCCTCTCCCCCGGAGTCCTGATTTTTTTAATTCGTCCAGCACACCGTCAGCTCCAGCTGAAAAAACTTTTTTTAAACAATCAACAGCAAAAACACGACTTTCATCAGATTGGATCAAAACTGAATGTCCGGAATAACCGATATGGTAGTGATCGGATGGTGATATATTATTTTTTTCAGCACGGTTCTCAAACAATGTAAAACCGTTTTTTCCTGAATAATTGAGGCCGTCAACATGAAAAGCGGCATTTTCATGGCATCGTCCAAGACAACACATTTCGCCGATTTCCTGCGGTTGATAATATTCAGAAAGTTTTTCTTTGACTTTTGGTTGAGTGCCGGCACATAAACAGGCAGTTCCATTGCAAATGTATACTTTTTTATTTTGATTTTCAGGTTTTAGAAAATCATAAAAAGTTACTGTACCATACAAATTGGCCGTTCCGAATAAAAATTCATTTTTTAACCGGTCAAGTTCTTCAGACGGGACAGTTCCTGTAGGTTGGGCAATAATACCTAATTCTTCAAACAAATTTTCCTGTAAACCTTTTCTACCAGAAAGGTGACTTAAATTTTTTGACATAACAATCTTTACTTAGATGACAAAGATAGTTGAATTTGATTATTTAGAAATATTTTTGTAGATTTCCTTACCAATTACATCACTTTAAAAGAAAAAAAAAATATCTTGGCTTCTGTTTTACAAAATATTCAACGGTTTATTTTAGTTTTATTTTAAATTCAGGAATCATGAATGGTAAATTATGGTTGTTTTATATTCTGACAGCATTTGTTTTGGTAGCTTGTTCTGAAAGCGGACCTCACCCAAAATCCATGATTGGATTGTATGAAGTGGATGTGACGTTACATGACAAAAATATCAAAAAAAATACAAAGACCGGGTTACAGGATGCGAAACGCGAAATTCAAAAAGAACTTGAAAATATGGAAAAACAATTTTCTGTTGAACCAATGCCTGATACTTCCACCGTTGAAGGTAAATGGGAGTACGCTTCACGCGAATTTGGTAAAAGTATGCAGAAGTTGGGTTCAGGAATCGCTGAGTCAGTCCTGAGTTTGGGAGAAGAGTTGCACAATGTGGTTAATGGTTTTCCGTCAGGGTTAAAAATGGATGTTGTTTTGCATGAAAATGGGGGTATGGATATTAAATCCAAATCTTTGGCGTCTGCCTTTATTCCCGATTACACCTGGGCGGTTTCCGGAGATTCTTTGATATTAACAAATGAATCCAAAGAAAAACATCAATTTTTGATCAAAGAAAAAACAGATAAAGGGTTTGTCCTTGAAAATGAAACATTTATTCTTTTATGTCGCAAAAAAGTTGAATAAATGGTAATAATTATTCTGATGGTTACTGAGGCATGTTCTCTAACTTTTCAAGATGAAGTATGGCTATCCGATTGTCTTCAATCGATATCAATCCTTCGGACTTAAAATCGGATAATGTCCTGATAACGGTTTCTTTTGCTGTTCCTGCGAGACTGGCAATATCATCCCGCAAAATATACATATTGTTGGATTTGTTGGATTGATGAAATTTGATCAGTGCTTTAGCTACCCGTTTTCTGACGGAACTGTAGGCAAGGTCAAGAAGGTTTTTTTCAATTTCTTCTGCCTGACCGGCCAACATTTTGATAAATTTTGCGGAAAATTCCCGATTGTTAAAGAGTAACATAGTAAAATCATCCGGTGGAATAAGTCTCAATTCACAATCATCCAGAGCTACGGCACTGTCCTGATATTTTTCATTCATCAAAAGAGGCAAATACCCAAAAAAATCACCTTCTGAATAGATATGGGTGATCAATTCTTTTCCAAAATCATTAATCTGAAAACATTTAATTCTGCCTTTAGTAACAAAATACATCCATTTAGGATAATGACCGGCTTCATAAATAGGGTCTTTTTTATTGTATTTTCTGAGTTCTCTGTTTTCAGACAACTTTTCGAATTCTTTTTGAGCTTTAGCTTCGTCGATAAATTTTTGTAAACCCGATTCTGTATTATCAAAAGATTTTTTAATTCGGGCACTTTTTTCAATCTGACGTCAATTGTGTCAAGCAATTCCACATCGTCAAATGGTTTGGTGATGTAGTCATCGGCACCCAGGCCCATACCTTTTCTGAAATCTTCTCTTTCTGTTTTTGCAGTCAGAAAAATAAAAGGTATATCGGCAGTTTTGGGTTGACTTCCGACGATACGAAGGACTCCGTAACCGTCGAGTTCCGGCATCATAATATCACAAATGATCAGATCCGGGATGACTTCCTGTGCTTTGGTCACTCCTATTTTTCCGTTTTCAGCAGTATGAACTTTAAAACCTGAAAGTTGTAAAATCTCCTCGAGGTTTTCTCTGACATCCGTGTTGTCTTCAATGATTAAAATGGTTTTTGTTTCGGACATAATTTGGAAGATTAAGGGTTAATACAAGGTTTTATTTTGGGAAGAACCAGGGTGAAGGAAGTACCGTTACTTTCGTCACTTTTGAAGGATATTTCTCCCTTCAATAGTTCACTATATTTTTTTACGATAAAAAGACCAAGGCCTGTTCCCTCCAGATTGGATGCGTTTTCTGCTCTGAAAAACCGGTCAAAAAGATGTTTCTGGTCCTTTTGAGGAATACCAATTCCATTGTCAGAAACAATCAGGTACAGATTTTGGTCATCATCATACAGGATTAATTTGATGATTCCATTTTGTTTGGTATATTTGATTGCGTTAGAAACAAGATTAAATAAAATGTTTTTTAAGATATTAGGATCTGTACATAATATTTTTTCATTTAGCCTTATTTCCGGTACAAAAGTTTTGTTTAGGGTTATTAAAGGTTTGATCTCTTCAAAAAAATCCTGTGCGATATCTTCAATATTACATTCTGATAATCGGGCCTGAGCTTTTCCTTCCTCCAGTTTACTTATGGAGAGAAAATCATTCAGAATGTTGGTAAGATGGGCTACGGAAGATTTGATTTTGTCTATGTGTCTGACCCTGTTGGCCTGTGTGGTCTCATCAACATATTTGGTAATCAGGGAAGCACTGGAGGATATGGTTGCCAATGGAGTCCGGAATTCGTGGGAAGCAATGGAAACAAATCTGGATTTAAGTTCACCGAGTTCTTTTTCACGTTCAAGGCTTTTTTGCAGTTCCGTTTCCCGGAGTTTAAGTTGTTCTTCCGTAAATTTTCGGGCTATGATTTCGTCCTCAAACTGTTTGTTGAGCTGCAGCAACTGATTGACCACTTTTTCAAGGTCATAAGTTCTTTGGACCACTTTATTTTCTAAATCTTCATTGAGTTTGACCAATGCTTTTTCAGCATTTCTTACAGCTGTCAAATCGTGAATAAATCCTGTGAATATTTTTCCGTTTTCCTGTTGGACTTCATTTACAGAAAGCCAGAAAGGAAATAACGAACCATCTTTTCTCAATCCTTCGACTTCTCTGCCGATGCCTATGATTTTTGGTTTTCGTGTGGTCAGGTAGTCAGCAATATAACTACTGTGTTGAACGGCATGATGTAGAGGCATGATATTATTGACGGGAAGTCCCACCAACTCATTTTTAGTGTATTGGAATAATTCTGAAGCAGCTTTGTTTACGTCCAAAATAATACCAACCTCATTTATGATAATAATTCCGTCAACAGCCGACTCAAATACAGATTCAAATTGTAACTTTAAATTATGATGATTTTTCAACATTATGTTTTTACGCAGTAAAGATAGCACCACTAATATTAATTATTCAAATAAACATCATTGACACAGATGATTTAGGTCATATTTTTTTATTTCAAAATCTTTCATCTTTGACACCAAAATGATATTTATAGTAATTTTCATTTTTCATTTTTTAAGTTATCAATCTATTACACATCTAAAATTTCAATCTTATGAACGTTTTACATCCTGTCTCGCATATAATGACACCCAATCCGATTACTGTAAATTTTGATGACAGATTGGCAGTGGTTGCACAAATTTTCGGAACGCACAAAATTCATCATTTGCCGGTGACCAAAAATGGTAAATTGGTGGGTTTGATCAGTAAGTCTGATTTTTTGTTTTTCAAAAGAGGGTTTTCTAATGAAGAACATGATAAAGGCCACGAAGAGGTACGACTCAATAATTATACTGCCAAAGATATCATGACAGCCAAATTGGCTAAACTTGAGCCTGATGACAAAATCAACATAGCTCTTGAAATTTTTAAAGAAAATTTATTTCACGGAATTCCGGTTGTAGAAAACGATTCCATCGTGGGTATAGTCACTACTTATGATATTATCAAACATCTTGCAGTAGATAATGAAGCACACGCTGCTTATGATTTCGTATAATTTTTTAGATAAACATCTTTTTTTTCGAAAGAATAAAACCATTTTATCATGAATTTAAAAATATACGGAACCGGTACTTCGGGTCATCAGATGGTTAAGGAGAAATTAAGTGAAAGTTTGCTTAATGCCGGTCTTACATTTCAAATTGAAAATATTGAAAATGTAAAAAGTTTTATTCATGACAATGTACATTCTGTCCCGGCTATTCGGGTAAATGACGAAGATTTGTATGAGATTAATATGAATGGCAGATTTAACTCCTCGCTGAGATCTGCTATTCAGCAAATTTTAAGAAAAGAAAATTATGGTAATATGACTAAATTTATTGTTCCGACAGACTTTAGTGAAATATCATTTAATGCTTATAATTATGCCAACAATCTGGCTAAACTGTTAAATGGGGTGTTGTATATTACCCATATTTATTTTCCCAACTCGACCAATGTAAATGAAATTGTATATCTGGATGAAACCGCCGAAAAAATTTATCAACAAAAACTGGACGATTTTGTAGGATCTATCAACCAGGATTGGATCGGCGATTTTGTCAAAGAACCTTTTGTTGAGGCTAAGTTTATTACAGGATTTCCTTACAAAGAGCTTTTGGCATTGTCAGAGGAAAAAGATGCTATGATTGTCATGGGATCGACCGGAAGTGGTGATTCTTTTAAAAAAATATTCGGCTCCTTGTCGCTTGATGTCATGAAATCTGCAAAATGTCCGGTTTTTGTCATTCCCAAAGATGTACAATATACGGATATTAAAAATGTGCTTTTTTGTAGTGAAGATGTTTCATTTGATGCTAATGCCATCATTGAAGCCGGACGATTGTGCGAAAAAGCAGAGGCCGTCCTTCATATCGGTCATATTGTTACAAAGGTAGGAGACGATTATAAAATTGACGAACTCGAATCTTTACTGAATCAATATTTTCCAAACCTGAATTACATCATTCAGATGGTCGAAGACAAATCACCTTTGGAAGGAATTGAAAGAATGGTTGAAAAGTCTGATGTCGATTTAATGGTTTTTAACACCAAACACAGAAACTTTTTTACCCGATGGTTGCACGAGAGTGTTACAGAGCATATAGCTTTGTACACAAAAAAACCGATTCTTGTTTTCCATAAAGATTGATTACTTCAAACAAATAAAGGTCAAATACTTTATTTAGTCTGGCCTTAATGTCTTATTGAAAAAATCATTAAGCTATTGCTTCTACCTATTTAATTCCTCTGGCATTTAACCAGGAACTGAATTTTTTGGCGTTTTGGTCATGTTCGTCCAATGTAGAGGCAAAAACATGTTGTCCGGTATCATCAGGTTTGGCACAAAAAAATATGTAATCGTGGTTTTCAGGGGTGACCACTGCATTCAGGGATGAAATACTTGGCATATAAATCGGACCGGGAGGAATACCTTCATACATATACGTGTTAAAAGGAGAATCAAAGGTCAGATGGGAATATAAAACTCTTTTAAGTTCGTATTCTCCGGTTGCAAAAACTACCGTAGGATCTGCCTGAAGTTTCATGCCGGTTTTAATCCTGTTCAGATATACCCCGGCAATAGCCGGCCTTTCCGGTGCATAATTTGATTCTTTTTCTACAATAGAAGCCAAGGTATAAGCCTCAGAAGGACTTAAACCCAATTTTTTGATTTTATTAAGTTTTTCCTGATTCCAGAATATATCGTGTTCTCTTTTCATGCGTTGAAGTAACTTTTCAGGTTTTGTTGTCCAAAACATCTGATACGTATTAGGAATAAACAGGGTCATTATGTTGTCAGCGCTTAATTGGTATTCCTTAAGAACTGCAGGAGAAATGATATATTCGTACAACGTCAAAGAATCTATTTCAAAATAATTATCTAATTTTCCGCACAAATCAGCTATGGTCCTGACATTATTAATGACTACATTAACAGCATCCTGATTGCCGGATCTTAATTTTGATATAAGATTTTTTGTACTCATATCGGATTTAATTTCAAATCTGCCGGCAGGTACTTCGTCTTTAACATATCCCATTAACCGCGAAACTTTTTTGAACGATCCCGGGTTTTTCAAAATTCCGTCATTTTGTAAGGTCTGAAAAACGTCTTCAAATCCCGAACCCGAAGCAACAAATAATACATAGGTGGAATCCAGACTTTCTTTTACGGCAGGTTCAAAAACAGGTTTTACATAAATGATACCTGTGATGCCTGCAATACACAACAGTGCGATGGCTGAAAATATGGCAATTTTTCTTGATTTAACCATGGTTGACTCTATTAATATTGTTCTTCTTCGTTAGGGAAATCTACTTTTTTAACATCACCAATATAATTTTCAACCGCAGTCTGAATCACCTCAAAAAGGTTGAGGTACCTTCTTAAAAATCTCGGGTGAAAATCTTTTGTGATTCCCAGCATATCGTGGATGACAAGCACCTGACCATCAACATCTTTGCCAGCGCCTATACCGATAACCGGAATTTTTACCGTTTCAGCAACCTTTTTTGCCAAAACCGCAGGTATTTTTTCTAAAACAATGGCAAAACAACCTGCCTCCTGCAGAATAATGGCATCTTCCATTAATTTTTGTGCTTCAGCTTCTTCTTTTGCTCTCACTGTATACGTTCCGAATTTATAAATCGATTGAGGAGTCAACCCTAAATGGCCCATTACCGGAACACCCGCAGAAAGGATACGACGTACGGATTCTTCAATTTCTGAACCACCCTCCAGTTTTACCGCATGAGCTCCGGATTCTTTCATGATGGAAATAGCAGAATTCAGGGCTTTTGTACTATTGCCCTGATATGAACCAAATGGAAGATCGACGACCACAAAGGCTCTTTCTACACCCCTGATGACCGATTGGGCATGGTAAATCATCTGATCCAGTGTAATCGGTAGGGTAGTCTCATGTCCTGCCATAACATTTGAAGCAGAGTCACCTACCAATAAGATATCAATTCCTGCAGCATCCAGTATTTTGGCCATACTGTAATCATAGGCTGTTAACATCGCTATTTTTTCGCCTTTGTCCTTCATGGATTGAAGAACATGGGTAGTGATTCGTTTGATTTCTTTTTTGGCAGTTGACATTTATATCGTTTTTGTAAAAAGTGGGCGAAAGTTACTAAATGTTTTTCAAGCTAAAGTTCTATCTATACTTTTTTGACAATTTTTTCTGTTTTTGCTATCAACCATCATGTTTAAAAAGGATTATGTTTTTTTATTTATGAAATCATAGAACGTACTATAACAGCTTGCATATATTTTAATCTTTATCAACACACCATATCACATCTCCGGTATTTGCTGATGATGATTTCTTATTTATAGTGTTTAAAGCGGTTAATCCGAAGGCTAAATGGCAGTATGGTACCTAAATGAAGTGTCATCAGTAAAGTTTTTTTTAAAAAATTGTGTAAATTATTTGTAAAACTAAAAATACTTCCTACTTTTGCGTCGCTTTTTAAAAGCTGGTACCTTAGCTCAGTTGGTAGAGCAACGGACTGAAAATCCGTGTGTCCCCAGTTCAAATCTGGGAGGTACCACAAAGATGGGACAACAGAATATGTTGATCCCATTTTTTTAGATCATTTTCCATAAGGAATGTGATGGTATTAAGATTTTATAGAAAAAAACACAATATCCGAATGTATCGAGAAGTTAGGTTTATGAATTCAATTTTCCAAATGATATGAAAATCCATTCTTTTTCCAAAATATTGTCATTACCCATTTTGGTTTTATTCGGAGGGGTTTATTATTTGTCAGAATATGTCGATAGAAGTTATTCGGCTTTGGTTTTTATACCTGCAACTATAGCGGTTGTGGTGTATATTTTTCACGGTAATATTGACCATTGGTACCTTAAAAATAATCCGGCCGGTTTGGATTCTGATACCATTAAGTGGCTTCAGGTTTATTTTAAACCTTATTCCTTGTTTGATACAAAAACAAAATCTGTTTTCGAACAAAGGCTTGAATGGTATTTGGATGGTCGGCTTTTTCAAGCTATGGGTACGGAAATCAAGGATGTGCCGGAAGATTTGAAAGTGCTTGTGGCCAGTTACGGGGTACAGATGGCACTTTATAAAGATGATTATCTGATAGGTGATTTTGATAGAATATTTTTATATAAACATCATTTTCCGACACCCAAAAACCATACATTACATGCGGTGGAAACCGATCAGGAAGATGGTGTGATTATTCTGAATTACGACTTGGTAGCAATGGCTTTGTTACAACCTGAATCTTACTATAATGTAGCTGTACACGCTTATTCTGAAGCCATGCTTCATGTGTATGGTACTATTCCGGATTGGGAATATGTTTCTGATATTGAAAAAGTTATTGGTTGGACAGAAGAAAACATACTTCAGCAAACAGGGTTGACAAAAATTGATCCTTTAGTGATTCATATTCACCATTTTTTCGTTTTTAACGAAAAATATATTCAGGTATTTCCCGTTCAGGCTGACCGCTTAAAAAAATATTTTGGTATCCCGGGGTGATACATTAAACCATAACATTGGGTTATTGTCTGTCACTCATGGATTGTTTTCTATATGCAGTCTGAAGTGACTTCATATTTTGTGTGCTGTATAGCGGCGAAAAATATTCAGATTCATCGACTATCTCAAGATAAAAAGGGGAGGCTTCAGATTGTTTTGTATAATAGTTCCAACCAACAAACGATAAGATAAATATAAATATAGCGGCAGCGTAAAACATGGTTTTTCTTAAAATACCGGAAAAACGGTTCTTTTTATTTGTAGAAAGCACAAAATCAATTTTTTTCCATGTTCTTTCATGGGGGCTTTTTCTGAAATTATCTGATTGTTGTTTTAAATGATCAAAATTCATCTGTTTATTTTTTATTATTTTGAAGTCAGTTGTTTATTACGGCTTTGACGGAGATTTTGGTTTTATATGTTGAAATAGGATGTTATCTTTTTTTTTCAATTGTTCAATCATCCTTTTTTTGGCAAGAATGAGTTGAGATTTTGAAGTGTTAATACTTATATTCAGCATATCAGCTATTTCTTTGTGTTTATACCCTTCAAGCACATATAAGTTGAATACCGCCCGATAACCATCAGGTAATTCTTTGAGAACTTCCAGAATTTGTTCAAAGTCAAATTCTCCTTCGTATTCCGGCACGTCTGGTATATCCGTATCCTGTAGTTCAACCATCAGATGAAGCCTGTTTCTTTTTCTCAAAAACATCAGAGATTCGTTGACCATGATTTTTTTCATCCATCCTTCAAACGAACCCTCACCTTTATAGGCATCTATTTTAGTGAGAATTTTATGAAATGCTTCAATAAATACATCTTCAGCTTCTTCCTCCTGCCTGGTATATCTCAGACAAATAGGGTACAAGATGTCTTTGTAGGCTTCAAAAAGGGCTTTCTGACCGGCTCTTTCTCCGTTAAGGCATTGTTGGATGATATGTTCTAAAGAAAAAGTCATGGAAGGGTATGTACTTCAGAATGTTTACTCTTTATACAGTAGATGCAACAGAATGTTTCTTTGGTGTGTATAAAAAAAAATGAGACCGGTTTTAATTCCCCTAAACCGGTCTCGAGTAACAATTTGCTTAAGTATTCCTTAAATAAATCTGAACTTGCTTAACAATATTCCAAAACTGTGCCAAAAAATAATTTGAGCTTTAAAAAAATGTAATTTTTTAAACATTTATTATTATGTATATTTAAATAACAGATAAACAATAAAATACACATTATGTATATATAATATATAATAAAATTAAATATTGAAGTTCGGTTTTTTCTGAACAATTAAACTATGATTTTTGTCTAACCCTTATGATTACGGTAGATTTATCACAAAGAAACAAGCAAAACGTAAAACGTATTATTGCTGAAAACATTGGTTTACCCGAAAAAAAAATATTCGGCATCGATATAGCTCCCGGCATATCCGGAATCGTATTTGAAGACAGGGTAGGAGACCACTTAATAAGATATAAGGTTGCCATAGAAAAGTATCCTAAAGGATTGGCTATGTTTTTTCGAAGTGTGTCCAACAGTTTTCTTGTTTTGCTGCCGTATGCCGACATCGTTTCCGTTTCGTTCCATAAAGATGAAGACATGATTTCTGAATCAACAGTTTCCTGGTTTCGAATGGTTCGCAAGTTGGGAATCAATTATGATAAGGCAAAAAAGTTTATTCTGGAAAGTGAAAAACAAATAGTACATCTTTCAAGATTATCAATCACTACCAAAGAAAATGTTACCTTTGAGTTGATCGCAACATCATTGAGCCAACAGAAAGCTGAAACTTTTTTAAACAGTATTTCGTCAGAAGTTCAGGTTAGTATACAATATAAAGAATTCAGGATCATTTAATTCAAATTAACATTTTATGAAATTTTTTACATTCATGCTGTTTATGATAACGGTACAACCCGTTTTCGGACAACTTCCTTCTTTTACAGCCGATGTTCCTGATCTATTGTTTATGAATATGGAAAACTTTATCAATATAAAACTGAACGGAGCAGATCCTGAATTGGTTCAGTGTAAAGCTGGAGGAGAACATCGCACCAATAAAATAAACGATACGCTATATTCTGTTTATTTGTTAAATCAACCGGATGAAGTTAATTTAAAACTTTATTATAAAAATATAATTATAGAACAGAAAAAAGCTACGGTTTCAACTTCGCTACATTTATCGGTACAACTCCCTAAAGAATCAAACGGCCTGATCAATAAAAAGGAATTAATAAAATCTGAAGGATTTTTGGTTACGCCGGGAGAGGTTAAGATTCCGGCAAACCTGTCATTCCGTCTTTTTTCTGCTACGTTGACGATTTTCGGCGTGAACGGACAAATATTGTTTTCAAATAACATCAGAGATGGATATTGGACAGAACAACTGAAAACAATCATTAAAGAGCTTCCTAAAGGAGCACGGATTACAATAGCAAATATCAGAGTTGTCAATAATAACAACCAAAGTGTACCATGCGACCATTATAAAGAATGGATTTTGGTTGATTAAGATGGTTAAACTTACTTCTGATATTTGATCTGACCGTTGACAATAGTTGTTAATACATTTGTCTTTTTAATCTGTTCATCCGGACAAGTTAAAATGTTTTGGTCCAAAATAATAATGTCTGCCATTTTTCCGGGTGTCAATGATCCTTTGATATCTTCTTCAAAAGCTGCAAATGCATTTCCTAGAGTATAGGAATATAATGCTTCATGTCGGGTCATTTTTTGTTCAGGAAAAAAAACGATATTTTTTTCATCGTTTTTTCGGGTTACACTGGCATATATGCTCTGAAACGGGTTGACATCTTCTACCGGGGCATCGGTACCATTGGCAATAATGACACCTTTGTCCAAAAATGACCTCCATGCATAAGCTCCTGTTTTTGCTCTTTCAGGCCCTAATCTTTTTACCACAAACGGAGCATCAGAAGTACAATGGATCCCCTGCATACTTGCAATAATCCCTCTTTTTGCAAATCGGGGAATATCAGTTGTATCTACATGCTGAGCATGTTCTATTCGCCATCTCCAATCCTTTTTGTTTGGATTTTGGTCCATTACTCCTTCATAAATGTCCAAAACAACCCGATTTGCCCTGTCTCCAATGGCGTGTACGCAAAATTGCATATTGTGCTGAATGGCAAGATCAGCTATTTTTTTGACTTCGTAAATGTCTGTAGTGTTTTGGCCGGAAAATCCCGGTTTATCATTATATGGCTTTAATAACCATGCTCCGAAAGCGCCTAATGCGCCATCTACTTCGGATTTTATGGCATTGCAGGTGTAAAAATGATTCCCTATGCCCAATTTTTTATAAGAAGAGATTTGAGGTGTCATTTCTTCATACGAATGCCTCGCCATCACCCATAATCTAACGTTTAATTTTTGTTCTTCAGCCAGTTTTTCATATTTTTTTAATTCCGGAAATTTTGAACCTGCATCCTGAAATGACGTTATGCCATTGGATAAACATAATGATTCTGCTTTTTTTATGGCAACAAACCAAATGGAATCAAGGGTTTCCTGATTCAGGTTTTTGGTGTATTGGTCATGTGCGTCGGTGATAAACGACATGGCTCTTTCTTCAAATACGCCAATCGCATTTCCTTGCGGATCTCTGACGATTTCGCCACCAACCGGATTTTGGGTTTCTTTTGTAATGCCTGCAGCTTCCATTGCTTTTTGATTAGCATACAAAGAATGACCGCTTGCATGGTATAAAACAACTGGATTCTCCTGACTTATTGCACTCAATGACTCATGGAAAGGATAGTTTAATATATTTTTTGTCGGGATACTGTCCCATTTTTCCTGGTGCCAACCTCTACCTATAATCCATTCTCCCGGTTTAACCCGATTTTTTGCGACAGCTACTTGTTCCAGAATTTCTTCCCAACTTCGGGACTTTATCAGATTGAGTTCGATGAGACTGTACCCCAAAGCTGCGTAATGTCCATGACCTTCAATAAGTCCCGGCATCACAAAAGCTTGTTTTGCGTCAATTATTTTAGTAGATTTGGCTTTAAATTCTTCCGCTTGTTTATTACTACCAACCAAAATTATTTTGCCATCTTTACAAACGACACTTTCCGCACGAACTTCCGATCTTTCAGCAGTATATACCTGACCATTCACAATAATGAGATCAGCGACCATGCTTTGTTGACAAGAAACAAACAAAAAAATGTAAAAAAACAGGAATATATATTTTTTAAACATAAAATTGATTAATGTGTACTTGGTTTAAAATGGACTATTTTTAGAATAGTATGGCAATATAATCATTTATTGTATTGGCAAAATACTAAGGTAAAAAAAAATCCCGGAGATTCTGTTTCCGGGATTTTTTTTTATTCAGTAATGGAAAGTTTTTTGATGATTCCTTCTCCCCGTTCGGTCAAAACTTTGACAAAATAATTCCCTGGAGTAAGGTTAAGAATCTCAAAAGGAATGATTTCTTTGTTTTGTGCCATGCGGTGATTAGTTTTCAACAATGTGACTCCAAGAATATTAATAATCTCAATATTAATATTTTGGCCTTCCAGATTTTGGATGATCATATTAAATTTTCCATTGTTGGGATTCGGTGCAATCGTAATAACTTTATCAAGCTCCGGATTATATACGGAAGTTAGGGTGATTGTCACATCCTTGGTAATGGTATCAGTACCACAAGGGTTTTCAACGATCAGGATGATGGTATAAGTTCCGGATTTGGTATATACATTTCTTGGAGAAGTCTGAGCACTTCTGTTGCCATCACCGAAATCCCAGAAATAAGAGGAAACAAGGGTTCCTGTATATTGGGTGGTTACTTCTCCGTCAAGTACTGTAAACTCGAAGTTGGCTTCCGGATTTCCATAAACAGTTATATAATTTGATTTTGACTCTACACCGGAACCAAATCCATTGGAAGCGGTCATTACAACATTGTAAATACCTTCATTTTCGTAAGTAACGGAAACATCTTTGGTGCTTGCTACGGAAGGATTACCTCCGTTAAAAACCCAAGCCCAGGTTTCAGGGTCATTTTCAGATATATCAGTAAAATCTACTTTTAAAGGTGCACAGCCCGAGACCGGATTTGCTGTAAAATCTACCATCGGAGCCCTGTTATCAATAATAATAAGCGTTTCTTCCGTGTTGCTGCCACATTCGTTGGTGACGGTCAGGCTAACGCTATATGTTCCGGGCATACCATATACATGATTTGGATTGACTTCAGTACTTTGATTACCGTCTCCGAAATCCCATAGATACGTGTTGTTGCTTCCGAAAGTTTGATTTTGAAATGTGTAAGACAACGCATTTCCTATATATGTGAATTCGGGTTCAGCAACTGTTAAAATCGTTATAGTTTGAGATGTTGTGTTACTGCCGTATTGATTGGATACTGTTAAAGAGATGGTGAATTGTCCCGCTTCATTAAAGATAACTGTTGGGTTTTCTTCTGTGGATGAAGCCGGATCTCCGTTTTCAAAAGTCCAGAGAAAATCCGTACCATTTGAAGAAGCGTTGTTAAAAACCAATGTTGCAGGAGCGCAATTATTGTCAGCTACACCAATAAAGTTTGCTATTGGAAATACGTTGATGACTATAAATTCCTCTAAAGTGCTTTCTCCGCAATCATTTATATTGATCTGTCGGATACTATATGAACCATTAGCACTAAAGGTATATGATACTTGTTGTCCTTGAAGTTGCTGTAAACCGTTATCCTGAATCAGCCATTCCGTTTGGTTGGTATTTGATGCTGTGTTGGTAAGGGTTACAGTCGCACCATCAACTGTTGTCGTAAATCCTGTGGCAGGTACGGTTCTGGTTTGTACAACATCATTCTGGCTGAATGTATTCTGACCAGCCGGATTGGATGCTGTGAGGGAAACATTAAAAGACCCGACACTATTGTAGACAACAACCGGATTTGGATCCGAAGAAGTAGATGGTGTTCCACCCGGAAATGACCATACTAACTGGGTTGTGTTTGGCGTTGAGGTATTTGTAAACTGAACCGTTAATGGAATACAACCTTCCGTCGGACTTAACGTAAATGAAGCAACAGGTGCTAATAAAATATTCACTACCTGCGATATTATGGTCTTTCCGCAATCATTGGTTGCTGTCATTACAATGGTGTAGTTGCCTTCGGTACTGTAAGTGTGAACAGGATTTTCTTCCTGACTGCTGTTACCGTCATCAAAATCCCATGACACCGTATTTGCATTTTGAAGATTACTTGTCAGACTAATTGTCAGACCTGTTGTTTGAACCGTAAAGGAAGCCGTTGGGACCGATTCAATAAGTATAAAATCTTCCTGAAGTAACATGTCACTTCCGTCAGCGTTAGTGACAACTAATTCCACATCGTAACTGCCCGGGTTGTTATAGACAACACTTGGGTTTTGTTCTGTGGACGTAGCCGGATTTCCTCCTTCAAAGGTCCATAAATAAGCCGTTGGATTGTTTTGAGAAGTAGATAAAAATTGCACCGTGTAAGGAGAACAACCTGTAGATGGATTATTTGTCGTAAAGGAAGCTATCGGAGCCAAAGTGATGATAATTTCCTGACTGGACGTATTATTGGCACAATCATTACTACTCTGGAGTGTAACCGTGTAAGTGCCCGGACTTGTATAAGTATGGACAGGGTTAGGAACAATACTGGTGTTTCCATCACCAAAATTCCACAGATAGTCTGTTGCATTGGTAGATGTATTTGTAAAAGTAAGCGTCAGTCCATCCTGAGTATAGGTAAATGATGATTCAGGATTGGGTATAACTTCAATGTAATTTTGTCTTACGAGTGTATTGGTTCCCTGTGCATTTATTGCCGTTAGTGTAACTGAATACATACCCGGAGCATTAAAAATGACACTAGGGTTTTGACTGAATGAAGTTTCAGGTACTCCACCTTCAAAATTCCAAATCCATTGAATCGTGTTTGAAGAGGATTCATCGATAAAATTCACAGAAAGCGGAACACATCCGGATACAGGGTTGGCTGAAAATCCGGCAACAGGAGGTGTTGCTATTTCTATGATTTCGGTAAAAACATCGGGTCCGCAACTATTAAAGGCTGTCAGAACCACCGTATAAAAACCATCATCACCATAAGTATGAACAGGATTGGTTGCAGTACTGAGATTGCCGTCACCAAAATCCCAACTATAACTCGTGGCATTCGTAGATGTATTTGTAAATGTTACCGTTGCCCCGGAAACTGTATACGTGAAACTTGCATTTGGTGTTTCACCGATGGTAAATGCATTTGTAATTGTATGTGAATCATTTCCGGCAGCGTTGGTGACTGTTAATGTTGCACCGTACGTTCCGGCATTGTTATATGAAACAAGTGGGTTTTGTTGGTTGGAAGTTGCAGGAGTTCCACCGGGAAACGACCAGGCCCAGGCAGTTGCTCCTGTACTCTGATCCGTGTATTGTACCTGACCAACCACGCAGTTATCTACTACCGTGAAATCAAAATCTGCTACAGGAGGAGGTAAATTGGTACAGTTACTAAGGCACCATCTGCTGAGATAATGACCTTCTATGTCAATTATGGATTGTGCCGACCAGGTATTTGATGTATTCACAGAAGGTGCCATAATAAATCCGGACCCCGCAGCATCGTGACCTGTCGGAGAATTTACCGCTCTGAAATTATGTCCCAATTCGTGAGAAGTCATCACCCTGAGCTGATTTGCATTTGAAGTAAAGTCCCGAAGAATATTATATCGGTTACTGGTGCAAATGACGTTTACCCACGCCAATCCAACGATGTTGTCAATATAAACCCGGTTTGACCACATAGAACCTACATCATGGGTAACTCCGAAAGAGCCGGCATTTGCCCAACTGGTAAAACTATTTAACACCGTACTGGAGTTGGTAGAATTTGACCAGGGATCACATGTCGAACAAGAAGAAATCCAAAAAGTTACTATCTCAAATTGAATTTCATCATCAAATTCATTGTCCCAATTTGTCTGAACATTGTTTACCACTCCCGTAATATGGTTTTCAACGGCAACATCATTCCCGAATTTTACCACCATGCTCCAATCTGCAGCTATGGCATATTCTACTATAAAACATCCTCCGGGCATTCTGGTGCCAATGTTTTCTTCTTTTGAAGAAAATTTTTCCATTTCTTCTTTATAATAATCGTTGCCACATTTATAATCGACGTCCATGATGATGTCATTTATGCTATAATAAATGAACTTATCAGGATCCTGACCTTTGACGTGATAGGATAAAGGCTCTATAAAATAAGCGGTAGTTCCTATTCTTACTTCACCAAAAATAAAATTTTTATTAAAACTTATGGCAACCTCTGAGTCAGGTACATTTTTTAATTTTCCTTTCATCGGTTTTACCCTTCCTTCCTGCACAGGATTTCCGGATACCTGGTTTCCGAAAACTTTGGTGTACTTAGATGAAAAAATCGGGTTTAATTCAAGTTCCAGATTCCATTTCATGCCGTCTCCCAAATCAAGAACCACATCATTAGATCTTGAAGAAGTATTGATTTGCCGGTATACATCTTCTGAGTTTACGGTTGCAATTTCATAATGTTTAAATTTTTTATTCAATACCTCAAAGCCGGTTTGAGTCTGGGACTGAACAATATTTAAACTTAAAAACAAACATAAAAAAGTAAGGAGTTTTGTCAATTGATTTGTTGACTGATACATATTATTAAAATATTTACTTTGAAACTGAAAATAATCCGCAAATGTAGACAATGTTATGATATTTTTGTTCTCGTACACCTTGATTTTTGTAAATAATCAGAGAATATATCTATTTCGATGGACACAAAAAAAAGGGTTTACCCTTAGCGGGATGATGGAATAGATGAAAAGACAACCGTGAGGTGGTATAAAGTTTAAGCACAGATGGTATGTTGTCAAACCACCGGATATCTTTAGGGTATAAAAAAACGTTATGATAACATACTATATATATGTTCTTTCGTTTTCGAAGGAAAAACTTCTTCCTTTGACATCATTGAATCCATAAACTCATTATGTATTATATTTTGTTTGAAACCGGTGCATAAATATTTATGTTATCCTAATAGAAAGTGAAAAACTATAATTTATCTTTTATAGAAATCAACCTTTTTTTGAGTTCCAATAATTTTGAATACAGATCATTTTGTTCACCTTCAACCAGATTTTTTGCCAACTCTTTTTTTGCGCCATCCAGGGTAAAACCTTTTTCTTTCACAAGATGGTAAATGTTTTGTAGTTTTCCAATGTCCGATTTTGTATATCTTCGGTCACCCTTACTGTTTTTATGCGGTTTCAGAACATCAAATTCATTTTCCCAATATCGGATCATGGATGCCGGAATTTGTAAAATATCTGAAACTTCACCTATTGTAAAGTACAATTTGTCAGCATACCGTGTATCTTTAAGATCCATGTGGTTATAATTTTTTAATTACATCTGTCAAATATTCAAATTGTTTTTCTGACACATCCCTGTGTAAAACAAATCTAATCGTTTGATGACCAAAAGAAGTCGCCAGGATTCCTTTTTCTGAAAGGTTTTTTAAAAATGTTTCCATAGGAAGGTTGTCTTCCAACGTAAAAATAATAATATTTGTAAAAACCGGCTTGAGCGTTTTGACAAACGATTTGGTTTGCAGTATTTGTCCGAGATATTTAGCTCTGTCGTTATCAGTTTTTAAGTCATTTATATGGTGATCAAGGGCGTAAATCCCGGCTGCTGCCAAAATGCCGGCCTGACGCATGCCTCCGCCAAAAACTTTCCTGAATCTTCTTGCCTCCTTGATAAATGTTTTATCTCCGGTGAGTACAGAACCAACAGGAGCTCCCAAACCCTTTGAAAGACAAATAGAAATGCTGTCAAAAAGTTTTCCGAATGAATTTGTGGATTCATGAGTTTCTACTAATACATTAAACAATCGGGCACCATCCAGATGTAGTTTCAGATGATGTTTTTCTGCTACTTCTTTTATAGGTTCAATTTCGGATGTCGTGTAATAACTTCCTCCGCCCTTATTGCAACTGTTTTCCAGAACAACAAGACGAGATAAAGGCTGCCAATCATGTCCGGGTTTAATGGCTGATTCCACCTGGGGAGCATTTATTTTTCCGTTTTCACCCTGTAGCAGGTGAACACTGATTCCGCTGTGAAAAGCAAAACCTGCAGATTCAGCCTGATAGACGTGAGAGTCAACATCACATATCATTTCGTCCAGACTTTTAGTATGAAGTTTTATGGCAATTTGATTGGTCATGGTTCCTGAAGGACAAAATATGGCAGCTTCTTTTCCAAACATCTTTTGTACTTTTTCCTCCAGAGCATTCACAGTAGGGTCTTCTCCGAAGACATCATCGCCCAGCGGGGCTGTTATCATTGCTTCCAGCATATTTTTGCTGGGTTTTGTGACCGTATCGCTGATAATATTTACAATCATTATTGTCTGATTTACAAAAATTCAAATTCGTTACAAAGATATTACATCTTGAGGTAAGCATAGAGATAATAAGGTTATTATTCAGGAATATTGGTAAACTTATTTTGAAAAAAAATCTTTTATCATTCCAATAACTAAATAGGGGAGGATTGGTCACTTAAAAGTTTTCACTTTGCCGGATTCAATGACTTTCAATATATTCTCATGAGCTATAATTTTTTATTTTCTGCTTTTACAATAACCAATGTAGCATTACTCCATTATGGAACCAGAATATATGAAATATAGCGGGTAAAAGTTGGAAAGAGGGAAATAAAAAAGCCTATCTTTTGGATAGGCCTTTTAACGACGTTATGTTTTTTTTGAAAGGGGCCAAGTCCAGCGACCTGACCCTCTAACTATGAAAAAAACTACTGTCTTTTGTGTTTTTATCTAAAGGTCATAGACGTTATGTTTTTTTTTGAAAGGGGCCAAGTCCAGCGACCTGACCCTCTAACTATGAAAAAAACTACTGTCTCTTTAGTATAAAAACTATCTTTTTGTGTACTTTTAACGACGTTATGTTTTTTTTGAAAGGGGCCAAGTCCGGCGACCTGACCCTCTAACTATGAAAAAAACTACTGTCTTTTTAGTGTAACCACTAATTATTCACTTTTACGACGTTATGTTTTTTTTTTTTGAAAGGGGCCGAGTCCAGCGACCCGACCCTCTAACTATGAAAAAACTACTGTCTCTTTGTGATTAGTACACTATATCTTAAATCCCTACTTTTAAGGAAAATTTTACTTATTTTTTTAACTAAAAATTCGTAGCACAAAGGTACAAATTTTCTTTATATGTTACAACATATTTTATCAAAAAAATCAAAAAATTATGTTAATATTCAAATCAAACTCGTCATAAATGGTCTTGTCTCCTAAACCATCAAAAAAACTACCACTACCAAATTTTACATCAAAATCTGATCTGTCAATTTTTAAAGAAGCAGTTCCTTTGTTTGACATTACATTCGCATCAAACTTTACTTCTTTAGTTGTGTTTTTGATGGTAAGGTCAGCAACGATTTTATATTCTCCCGGTTTTCCTCTGGATACAACTTTTTTAAATTTTAAAGTAGATTTAGGATAAGTTGCCACACCAAAAAAATCATCGGATTTTAAGTGACCTTCAAGATTTTCTTTTCCCTGACCAGGCTTGAGGTCTGTAACGGTAATACTGTTCATGTCAACTGACAACATACCGCCAGTAAGTACATCATTGGTGAAGTCCAAACTACCTGAAACAAATTTTACGGTTCCTGCATGTTCTCCAAGAACTTTGTAACCTTTCCAATTGATTACCGATTGTGCAACATTGATGGTTTTTGCTGTTGGTTTTGGTGCTGTAAAGGCAGATAGTGAAATAACTCCTGCAAGGATAAATAAAAATGAAAATGATCTCATAAGCTTAAAATATTTTATTGTGAATTAATATTTGTTGCAACAAATAAATTTTCGTAATGTTTTATTTCATTTGATTTTTGACCATTTTTAAGAATAATTTAACTTTTTTCACAGGAATTGAACTTCAGACAGGAAAAAGTAAACATAATTTTCATTTTGCAGGTTCTATAAAAGATATATTATATACATGTTGTAAACTGTGTTGCACCTATTTCGTAAAACCGTTATATAGTTAATGTATATCTGCCTTAAAGTTCATGGTGTTTGATTGGTTATGTATATTATATAAATCTAAACGCTCGTTTCATTTTTATTACCAACAAAAAACAACATATGATTTATCAATTATTAGGCAATACTGACCTCAGAATCAGCAGAATTTGTCTGGGAACTATGACATTTGGTCAGCAAAATACGTATGAAGAAGCCAGAGACCAAATGAATCTTGCCGTTACAAAAGGAATAAATTTTTTTGATACGGCAGAAATGTATCCGGTTCCGGCAAATCCTTCAACACAAGGGGAAACCGAAACCTACATTGGTCGGTGGTTGAAAGAATATAAAAAAAGATCAGACCTGATCATCGCTACCAAAGCAACAGGACCGGGTGTTCATGTAGCTCATATAAGCCCTCATCTGGGGTTTTCAAAACAAAGACTTTCAGAGGCGCTTCATCATAGTCTTTCAAGACTCGGTACGGATTATATTGATTTATATCAGCTGCATTGGCCTGAACGTAAAACCAATTGTTTCGGAAAGATGGGTTTTACGCCGGAAAACGATGGGTGGGAAGATAATATAGCCGACGTGGTGGATACCTTATACTCATTTAAGCAGCAAGGTAAAATCCGTTATTGGGGACTGTCAAATGAAACGCCATGGGGTGTTATGAGGTTTTTACAGGAAGCAAAAAGATATCCCGATTTTATGCCGGTAAGTATCCAAAATCCTTACAATCTTGTCAACCGGACATTTGAAATCGGACTTGCCGAAATTGTTTTCCGGGAGAATATAGGTCTTTTGGCTTATTCCCCTCTTGCATTTGGTTTGTTGAGCGGCAAATACCATTATAAACAAGATGTGCCGCAAGACAGGTTGAACCAGTTTAAACAAATGGCACGGTATAATAGCCCTGTTACCTTTGAAGCCACTTCAAAATACCTTGAAATTGCCAAAAGCCTTTCCGTTTCTCCTGCTATATTGTCCATCTCGTATTTACTAAGCAAACCATACGTTCATTCAGTTATCATTGGTGCTACCAATTTGTTGCAATTGGAAGAAAATATTAGCGCCTTCGAATGGAAACCAGATGACAATATGATTGGAATGATTGAAAATGTACATAAAATAATACCCAATCCGGCACCTTAATAACCTGAAAATCAAATGTATATGATATTGTAAAAAATATATTCAAAGAATGTTAATATTTATTTAACATTTCGAAAAATAAATTTTGCAATAATGAAGTTATACAATTGATAATGTTTTTCCGGTGATTATTACTCCGGACTTCAGGATAAATTTTTAAAAATAAAAGTAAAAACCGACGTTTTTCTGTTTATTTGCCTATATTTGCGCGCCTAAACAGAGTACCGGTATATTTCAATTTATGAAGATACTCCAGTTGTGTAAGAAGTTCCCATACCCACTTAAAGATGGTGAGTCTATAGCCGTAACATATTTAAGCAATGCTTTGTATGAACAGGGTTGTGAGATCACTTTGTTAAGTATGAACACTACCAAACATTTTACGAATGTTGGGGAGTTGCCTCCTGATTTTAATCATTACAAAAGTATTCATGTAACAGATCTGGATAATAAAATAAAGATTTTTGATGCCTTTAAAAACTTATTTTCTAAAGATTCTTATCATGTCAGCAGATTTATCAGTAAAGAATTTGAAACCAAACTGATTGAACTCCTGGAACATGAAAATTTTGATGTCGTCCAGTTAGAGACATTGTACCTTGCACCTTACATTGAAACCATAAAAAAACATTCCAACGCTTTGGTTACGATGCGTGCCCATAATGTTGAGTTTGAAATATGGGAAAGAATAACCAATAATACCTCTTTTTTACCAAAAAAATGGTACCTCAGATACCTTACTGAAAAGCTTAAAAGGTTTGAACTCAATCGTTTGAACGATTATGATTACCTGATTGCAGTGTCCGAAAGAGATTTAAAACAATTTAAACACCTGGGTTACAAAAACGGTGCTATGGCCTCTCCGATTGGATTAAACCTGGGGAATTATGCCAAAATTGTTCCTGTGCAGAGCCTGAACAATATTTGTTTTATAGGTGCACTGGACTGGATGCCGAATCTTGAAGGATTGACTTGGTTTTTACAAGAGACATGGCCTTTATTGCATAAAAAATTCCCCGACACAAAATTTCACATCGCCGGCAGAAATACACCTGCAAGTTTGTTGCAAAAAAAAGAACAAGGTGTCATTGTTCACGGAGAAGTGGACAATGCTATTGATTTTATAAATCACCACCCAATCATGATTGTCCCATTGTTTTCAGGCAGTGGAATGCGTGTGAAAATACTGGAAGGTATGGCTTTAGGTAAAGTGGTGATTACCACAACGTTGGGAAAAGAAGGAATCGAAGCTGAACATGGAAAACACTTAATGATTGCAGACGATCCTCAGTCATTTATTAATGCTCTCGAAAAAATACATCAAAATCCTGCTCTTGTCAACATTATTGGCCAAAATGCCAAACAGTTTGTTGAGGATTTTTACGACCACAATCACAATGCCAATCTATTATTAAACAAGTACAAGGAGCTGAAAAATAATCCGAAATACGTGCATTAATAAAAATTATTTTTTATTCAATGGGAAAGTCACGGCTAAACCAACAACCGGATTGGATGAATACGGAATTACAGAAATATCCGGACTGATGTCAAATTCTAAAAGATGTCGGTCGACATATGCATCCATAGATACTAAAAGGTGACCTAAAATCATATACATCCAGGCAAATTCCCGGGACCTTCTGTAAATATTTCGTTGTTCCCTGTTGAGATTGGCTGCCTGAATATCTCCTGTGATTAAAGCACTTTGGTATCTTTTATTATAAAAATTATATTGACTGTTCTGTGACCAGAGGTAGTACCCTAAAGCTCCGTCAATGCTCCATGCCAAAGGGACTTTCCAGTATTTTTTATTATACAACTGACCGCCTCCGGGAATAACCAAAGAATACAAGGCCGCCCGACCTGGCTTACCTTTAAAAAGTTTGAAAAAAGCATTTTTGACGATGACGGAGTCTTCTGCCGTCAGTGAATCCTGTTGCGTATCATTGGTTTGTTGTGTTGAGCCAAAAGCAGGATTTGTAGTTTGGGCAAATGAAATGTGCTGAAATAAACTCAGAACCAGAAAACATATAGTAAATCTGAAAAAACATGTGATATTTTCAGAAATTAAAATCATTTATCCAATAAATGTTGAATGATCTGATTGAAATCTTTATCGCCTCCGAACCTGATGGTTATCTGTCCTTTTCCTGAAAGATCTCTTTTAATATCCACTTTATAGCCCAGTTTTTCACTAAGTTCTCTTCTTATTTTTTGTACCTCCGGATGTTCTGTTTGAATAACAAAGGTTTGATTTCCGGATTTTGATTTTTCCTGATTATTTTCTTTAATCAGGTTTTCAAGTGCACGTACCGACAAACCCTGATCCACACATCTTTTAAAAATATTTGCCTGCAGTACTGTGTTTTCAATTCCTGCCAATGCTCTCGCATGTCCCATCGAGATTATGCCGGTTTTGATGGCTTGTTGGATATCCGGAGACAATTTTAACAACCGGACATAATTGGTCACGGTACTTCGGTCTTTTCCGACTCTTTCTGATAAAGCATCATGGGTGAGATGACACTCATCCATTAATCTTTGATAGGAAATGGCAATCTCCAGGGCATTCAGGTTAGCCCGCTGAATATTTTCCACAAGAGCCATTTCCAGCATTTCCTGATCGTTTGCCACCCTGATATATGCAGGTATTTCTTTAACCCCAGCCATTCGGGAGGCGCGCAATCGCCTTTCACCTGATATCAACTGATATTTACCATCTCCCATTGACCTTACAGTAATGGGTTGAATCAAACCACTCGCTTTGATGGATTTTGCTAATTCAAGCAATTGTTCATTATCAAATTCTGTTCGTGGCTGAAAAGGATTTGCTTCAATCGATTCTGTTGGCAAATGAAGTATATGATTGGCAAGGTCTTTTACCAATTGGGATTTTTCTTCTACGGTGTGTGTTTTTTCTATATTGGCCAACAAAGACCGGAGACCTTTATTTACTTCTTTTCTTTTATTCATGAGATACTGATTCTTGAAAATGAAATCTTCAGGCCGGAATTTCTTCCTGTATGGTTAAAAATTCCTGAGCAAGATTCAAAAAATTGATGGCACCTTTACTGGTTGCATCATATATTATCACGGGCTGACCCAAAGAGGGAGCTTCTCCGATTTTACTGTTTCTATGTACAATGGTATCAAATATTCTGTCGGAAATGATATCTTTGATTTCACTTAAAACCATATTTGCCATACGCAATCTTTGGTCATACATTGAAAGTATAACACCTTCAATCTGCAAACCCGGATTTAATCCTTGCTGGACCAAAGAGATGGTGCTTTTTAATTTTCCGAAACCTTCGAGTGAAAAAAATTCGCATTGAACAGGGACCAATACTGAATCTGCGGCAGTCAATGCATTTAATGTTACCAAACCCAAAGATGGCAGACAATCTATAAATATATAATCGTATTCGTCCTTTACGCTTGCCAGCATACGACGCATAAAAGTTTCTCTGTTTTCTTTTCCGACTAACTCAATTTCCGCTCCCACAAGGTCAATTGAAGAAGGTAATATATACAGATTTGGCGTTTCAGTTGCAATGATACCCACTTTAATATCTTCACCGTTTACAAGGCATTCGTAAGTATCAAAAATAATCTGATCTTCTTTCACACCAACCCCGGAAGATGCATTTGCCTGAGGATCGGCGTCAATTAATAACACTTTTTTGTCTAATACAGACAAAGCAGCTGCAAGATTGATTGCTGTCGTTGTTTTCCCGACACCTCCTTTTTGATTTGCTATGGCTATTATTTTACCCATTTACAGTATGATATTTTGATTTATTTCGGGAATAATCAACTTTTTTCCTTTTTCGGAAAAGTGTTGAATGGCTTTATTTTTATCTATTTTGATATATCCGAAAGTATCAAAATGACACCCGATAATGGTGTCACATTCAATAAATTCTGCTGCCATGACCGCATCTTCATATCCCATAGTAAAGTTATCGCCTATGGGAAGAAATCAGCGTGGCTTCACTTTTTTTTGCAATTTGTTCTGCATCTGCCACGTGATCTTCATGTCCGTGCGATAACAATATATAATCCGGAGTTAATGTTTCCACATCAATTTCAGTAGCCAGGGGGTTTGACGATATCATTGGGTCAAACAACAATGTTTTTCCTGATGTCTCTATCAAAAAACCTGAGTGCCCAAGATATTTGATTGTCATAAGTAAATATGTTTACTGTTATTTGTGAAAAAGTAATGATTTTTACTGAATTCAGGTGAAAAGATCCGCAAAGATGATCTTTTCTGACTTCGGGCTGCAAAAATACGAAAAATTTCGTCTCATTTTTATATTTAACAATTTGACAAGATTATTTTAACCCTTATAGGGCAGAAGAACTGACCATAACTCCCGATCATGAACAGGTGTTTTATAAAAAATCTCTATTACGGACTCAGTTTACCATAAGCCGAAGGGTTTGTCAACATTAAATGTGTTCGTAGTCAGCAAGCAAAACAAATACAAACGATTTTTTGAAAATTAATATTTTAGTCATATGATAAACATCTTCTGGAATGACATGTTTACATTACTAATCACAAATATGGAATACATGAGAGTTTCGGTTGTCAGGAAAGCACATTTTAATGCGGCACATCGATTGCACAATCCATCCTGGAGCGACCAAAGGAATAAGGAAGTATTTGGTTTGTGCAACAACATGTACTACCACGGACATAATTATGATCTGGAAGTCAAACTGACAGGAGAAATTGATAAGGACACCGGATATGTGTATGATTTAGGTAAACTTGCTGAAATCATAAAAACAGAAATTGAGGAACGGTTCGACCACAAAAATCTCAATCAGGAATGTGAAGAATTTGCGAACCTCATACCTACTACTGAAAATTTTATTGTGGTCATCTACAATATTCTCAGACAAAAAATTGAACCAAAATATGATATTCACATAAAACTTTGGGAAACTCCCCGGAATTATGTTGAATTTCCGGTTTTATAATTAAATAATCACATGGAGCAGGAAAAAAAAATGTCAAGTATAGAGATTCAGGTAGGTCTTAATGAATCTAAAATTCCCGATTTGATTCAATGGAGAAGCAGCGAGGGGGTGAAAGCTCAGAACTTTCAGGAGTCCAAGGCTGTTTTGGTTTCTTTTTTTGATAAAGAAACCAAAGATACTTTAAAAATAGACCTTTGGACCACCGAAATGCAAGTTGTTGAAATGGACAGATTTATGTTTCAAACCCTGAGGGCTTTAGGAGATACCTATTACAAGGCTACAGGCAACACAGAGCTGGCAAGTGATATGCAAAGATTTGTTGAATATTTCGGACAAAAAACCGGAATTATTCCAACAGAAGAATAATACGTTTAAACATTTTTTTAGGTTATGTTTTCAAAATTTGAGGCGAAATCAGCTAAGGAACCCCGGATTTTAGAATGAGTTTCTGTAGTTTTAAATGATTTTTTTATGCTTTTATCTGTTTACGAAAAATGGCCTGAAGTAGGGTGTGATGAAGCGGGTAGGGGATGTCTTGCCGGGCCTGTTGTAGGGGCAGCTGTTGTTTTTCCCGAACATTATTCCAACGATAAGATAAATGACTCAAAAAAACTAAATGCAGCAAAAAGAGACGAACTCAGGAAAATCATCGAACAGGATGCTTTGTCTTTTGCTGTCGGATTTGTCGACAATGTTGAAATTGATGCCATAAATATATTACAGGCATCTATATTGGCCATGCACAGAGCATTGAAACAGGTTTCAGAACCGTTTAACAGGATTTTAGTGGATGGCAATAAGTTCAAACCATTTTATGAAATACCACACACTTGTATTGTAAAGGGTGATGGAAAATATCTTAGCATTGCGGCTGCTTCCATATTAGCAAAAACCTACAGGGATGAATATATGTTACAACAGGCTATGTTGTTTCCTTCCTATGGCTGGGGAAAAAATAAAGGTTATCCAACGCAATATCACAGGGATGCGATCAGGGAATCGGGTATTAGTGTACTGCATAGAAAAAGTTTTACCTTACTTTCCGATGATATACAATTATCCTTGTTTTAAGGTATTTTTTTCATGGCAATACAAACCCATCCATCTTTTTCAATAAAAAATAAGGTAGAGAATCCAACCTGAAAATAGGTTTCTTCAATAATTGATTTGTCTTCAATTAATATACCTGAAAGTAAGAGCACACCATCCGGCACCAATCGATGTTGTAACCCGGTTACACTTTGAAGCAAAATATTCCGGTTGATATTTGCCAGAATAATATCATACTTGATCTCTTCCGGTATATTATCCAAAGTACCATGAATAGCTGTAATGTATTTGGTTCCGTTGATTTCTGCATTTTCCATGATACTTTCGAAGGATTCGATTTCAATATCTAAAGCATCAATTTTTGTGCTGCCGAGTTTATCTGCAAGAATAGCCAGAATTCCCGTTCCGGCACCATAATCAAAAACCCTTTTTTCGAAAAAATCTATGTTTTCCATTGCACTCAACATCATGAAGGTGGTTGCATGATGCCCTGTTCCGAAAGCCATTTTTGGATTGATGACAATATCATATAACACTACAGGATCTTTTTCGTGAAAATCTGCCCGGACAATACAAAACTGGTCTACATGAACGGGTGTAAAGGACGCCTCCCATAAAGCATTCCAGTTTTGAGGAAGAATGTCTTCAACTTGAAAGTCGATATCATATTGCTGTAATATAAGATCAATGTGTTTTTGGGTTTCTTCAGTACGGACAACCTCACTGATATATGCCGTGGTCGTGTCATCATCTTCTTCTACAAAAGACTCAAATCCCAAATCGGACAACAAAGCGATAACAATATCATCTTTGGTTTTCAAATGATAAGCAAAATAAATATCCATAAAAAAAAGATTCCAGTTATATTGAAAAAACCTGAAAACCTGTCTTCCCGGCAGGTATTCAGGTTTTTTTTAATTGTAAATTTAAGCAAATGCGCAAATAATACCACCCATAATGATGGCACATACGGTCCAGAAACCTGTATTGACCAGGATATACGTCCAACTTTTACTTTCGTACATGGCATTACATCCGATAACCGGAAAAACCCCGAATAACCCTAAGATAAATCCATGTAATGCACCATGCCCGAATGTTCTGAAATTGTTGCCGTACATGGACATAAAATCTTTAAAATATGCCTGAACTGCGGATCCTTCCGTATTAAAATCAGGAGTTGCTAAAGCTGCAGCCACTGAAAACTGATGAATGACCATCGGTGTAAGTAAAACCGCGAGCATGACCCCGAAAAGTAAAGTAAATAAAGTAATCTTTATCATATTTACATTTTGTGGATCAGGATTGACTCCCGCTTCTTTAATCCAAACCTTTCCAAAAAGCGGTCCGTACCATAAAAATCCGATGATATTCGGAATGAGTCCTGTTGCCAGGATAATGTACCAATTAACTTCCATGATTTTATTGTTTTGATTGGCTCAAAATTACTATAAAATCAGTGTATTTGGTTTTTTTGGAAAAAAATATTTATATTTTTTTAATGAATACTGATAAAGTACCAAAACACAATGGTTTTCCTTCTTCGTCATTCATTTCAATTTGCCAGACATGCAAGGTTTTTCCTGTTTTTACCGGAGTCACTTTACCTACTACTTTGCCGGTTGTAGCACTATTAAGGTGGGATACCTGAAGATTGATACCTACCGGCATCAATCCGGAATCAGGGCTAAGCATCAAAAGGCTCGCTATACTACCCAGGGTTTCTGCAAGGGCAGCAGAAGCACCTCCGTGTAGTAAACCCATAGGTTGCCGGGTTCTGTTGTCAACTGGCATGCTTCCTGTCAGAAAATCATCTCCGATTTCATCGATTGTAATCCCGAGGTTCTCAACCAATGTTCCGGCACTCATTTGATTGATTATTGATAAACTGAACGTTTGATTCCAAATCATCATCCTCCGGCTTTTTTGGCATTTTTGTATCCCAATCCGGTCAGAATGGTCATGATTTTTTCTCTGTGATTCCCCTGGATAATGATTTCTCCGTCTTTGACAGAGCCACCGACACCACATTTTTGTTTGATCAGTTTGCCGAGGGATTCAAGTTCTTCTTCCGGACCATCAAATCCTTTGATGATGATGGCTTCTTTTCCTCCCCGATGTTTTTTTTCAATAAAAACCCGAAGAGCAGAAGAAAGATGTTTTGACGTCACTTTTTCTACGGGCTCTTCTGGGGCATTTTCAGGATTACCTAAAGAACGAAAACTATCCCAATCTAGTGTGGTCGGTTTTTTTGTTTCCATATATTTTTATTGCCAGTTTTGATTGATCATTCTTAATATCTGAAGTCCAAGGTCACCGGTGCCTATCCAGCTGTTGCTGAAAATGACTACTGCGGTTTTTGTTTCCTGAACCATACCCATAAAACAGCTGTGTCCCGAAGTTCTTCCGGTATGAATACCAATTTTTTTTCCTTTAATATTGAGAATATGCCATCCGTTTTCGATAAAAAGGTGTTCGTTTAAGCCGGGTATAATGGTTGTTTGAACGGGAGATTCCGTGGTTGATAAAGAATCAGATGTTTCGGATAGTTTCATATAATAGGACAAAAAAGATACAGCGCCTGCTACGCTGGTTTTTACACCTTCTGAAGCCCTGAAGGAACTGAAACCCCAGGGTTTTACGATGTTTAAGGTGCGGTCAAAACCTGGTGCGGTCAGATTTTCTTTTTGTTCGGGAAAGTCGACAAAAGTGTTTTGTAATCCGATTGGTAGGGTTAAATATTTTTTAAAAACATCGTCATAATCCATTCCTGTTGCCTTCTCAATGATGATTTCTAATAAGGCATAATTGGTGTGAGAATACACAAAACCTTCCTTTTCAGGTATATAGTCGCGGTAAAATGCCAATAAATCTTCTTTGGTGTAATAAGCATAGGGATTTTGTGTTTCCTTTTCTTTTTTACCAAAAAGATGAGGCCTCAGCGGCAAACCTGATTTGTGGTTGATCAGATCACTGATTACCAGATGATCAAATCTCGGGTTGACATAGGCTTGGGGAATAAAATCATTTATTTTTTGATTAAACGAAATGATATTTTCTGATTCCAGTATCTGAAGGATTTGAGCAGTATATAGTTTGGTAATACTTCCGATTTCATAAATATCATGTTGATCAGGTGGGATGCTTTTTTTTTCATTCCATTTTTTACCATAAGAAAAAAAATATTGAGCATCTCCTTCAATAATACCAATAACAAAACCCGGCACTTCTTTGAAATTGATGTCGGTATCAAACCTGATTATTTTATCTATTTCAATTCTCAATAACGTAGAATCCTGACTATTACCAACGATGGGTACAACAAACTGTGTAACCAGAATAAAGGTAATCAAAAAGATATGGGAGGATTTTAACATGAATAATCCGGATAAATATTTTTTATAGGGTAAAGGTATCGTTTTAAATTTTGGTGACCATAAAAATTCAAAGTGTTTTTTATGATGTAAAGTGTTGTGTTGAGAAGAGAGCCTAACTTTTCCAATAGTTAATTTGACGCAAATGAAAATATACCGCTAAGATTAAAGGTTCTTCCCAATTGACTGATATCATTGCCCAGGATAGCATTGGAAGAAGCAGAGTTCGGGAATTGGTAAAAAAACTGTCTGTACCGGACGTTGGCCCTGTTTAATATGTTAAAACAGGAAAGTTCAACAACAAAAGAATTCTGTTTTTTTAATGGAAAGGTGTATGAAACGGAAGCATCCCAGCGAAAATAGTTTGGTAAGTTGCTTTGATAGTTTCCATTGAGGATATCCTGAATGTTAACAGATTCATTTTCCATTAAGACTCTGTTGACATCGGTATAAGGTCTGCCTGACGCAAAAATAAATGATGTCTGAAACTGCCACGGATCAAAAACCAGGGACTCAATGAGTTTCCATTGGTGGCGGCTATCGTCAATTGAAGGAAAATATTCGTTTTGAAAAAGTTTTTCAAACTTATTTTCTGATTTACTCAGGCTGTATTGAAAATTTTGGGTCCATATTCCGGTTTGGATTACCATTCCGATATCTATTCCATAATATCTTCCTTCACCGGTTGAAAGCCTGAGATCAGTCGGACCGACCGGAGAATTTCTATTGAGAAGTTGGGCCACATTGCGGCTGAGAAAAACATTGCCGTTAGATTTTCTGTAGTAAATTTCACCTGTGAGAGAAAAGATTCCCTTTTTCCATTCAAGAGAGGTAAAAGAATTGTATGATTCGGAAACCGGAATAGAAGTGTTGTTGGATAAAACAAAAAAAGTAGATCTTTGACCAAAAAAATTTTCAAATTCCAGCATTCTGACGGCTTGTTTGTATCGGGATATACCCGACTGCCAGGACCAGTTTTTGTCGTTGTACATTATTCTCAGCTGCGGTAAAAACCAAAACTGCCGGATATGATCGGCATAAGAAATTCTGAGATCGGTTTCCATAAACCAGGAATTATTCAAATTCCAGATTTTACTTCCGAAAAAAGAAAATACTTTAGCATTTCTGTTTACTTCAAATAATGGAGATCCGGCTTCTTCCATATAAAGCACGTTTTCATGAAGGATACCTTCACCGCCAAAAGTAAATGGTTGATTGACTTTTTGTTTCCAAATGATTTTTAATCCTGAATCAGCCACCTGATTTTCCGTCAGATTTGATATACTATCATTAATTGTTTGATTTGGGCCTTTTCTGGAAATATCAAATAAAAAATTTGAGTTGTCTGAAAATTTGGTTACATATGCCTGAGTCGTCATTTCAAATGTTTTTCCTGAATATACATGAGAAAGAGCATAAGCTGTATTATTCCAGTCTTTTAGCAGATGTTGTTTTTCCTGAAATAAAAAAATATTGTTGCGGAAAGTGGTTTGGTAAAAGTTATTCATAGCATCACTGCTTCTGAATCCTTGAAGATTAATAGTGTTTTTTTTATTCAGGGCCAACCATATTTTTGCCTGACCGTCATAAAACTGAAAATCCGGTTGACTTACCACCAAACTTCTGTTTCTGAAAGATGGTTCCGGTTGACCGGGCAGGTTTGTCCGGTTTGAAAAATTATTCAGATCTTTACTCAGTGTTGAGTTAAAACTTTTTCTGACACCAATTTGAATTCCGAATTTATTATTAAAATTGGTTTTTGCCGTTAGGGATCCGAATAAAAAGTTTATATTGGCTTTGCCTTCCATTTTATTGTCGGATTTTTGTGAAATAAAGTTTACTAATCCTCCTGTTTTTCCACCGTATTGAATCGGAATAAAGTTTTTAAATAGCTTCCAATCTTCATAATAGTCGCCGTTTACAGCACTGAAAATACCCAATAAATGATCAATTTTGTAAACCGGCATATTGTCAATAACCAATAACGTACTTTCTTCATTTCCACCTCTGATTTTGATGGCAGTACTTTTGTCGTCATGGGCCAAAATGCCAGCCTGAGCTTGAATTTGTTTTACCGGATCGTTACCGAATATATTTAGTGGTTTATGTAGGTTAGCCGATGTATTTACGGATGTTTTGCCCTCTTGATTTACAAAAAAATAGGGTGATTTTTTACCGGAAATAGTCAGAGGGGGCAATTTGTTTTCTTGTAATTTAACAAAAATGACCTGTTTATGGTCTTGAGGTTCAGGAATCATGATTTGCGGTTCGTAGTTGAAACTATACAGTTGCAGAACACCCGGAAACGATTTTTTTTCCAGTTTCAGACCCACCCAACCATTTTCATCGGTGTAACCTGCATGTTGCCAGTCTTCGCTGTGCACTAATATCTGGGGAACCGGAAGGTTTGAATCTTTTTCTTTGATGATATATTCTACCCATATAAATGGAGATTCTTTAAATCCTGTTTTGGGTCTTATCAGCACCTCTTTGTTGTTGTAAAACAAATGTTCGAGGCGTAATGTGAAAAACAATTTGTTTAAAAAAGAAGTGATCTGTTGGCTTTCAACAGATATTTCAATAGCTGTATTATGGTCTCCCAAATCCGAAGGATATGAAATGTGTACTTCCAGTTTTTTTTCAAGGGTGGTGAATATTTCTTTATATGATGTGCCCTGAGACCAACTTTCTGCAAATTGATTATATTGTCCAAACAAATTTGTTGAGAAAATGAATGAAAAAAAGGTAGAAACTACAATCTTGATTATTTGTAGATGTATACCTGATTGTTTTCCTTTTTGAATTGCAGTTCCAGTGGCCAAGTGATGTGTTGTAAAGCTGTATCAAAATTGTCGGTAGGCACATATCCGGTCAGACGGATGTTCTGAATGTCCGGTGAAATGGTTATTTTTTGTTCAAAATATTTTTGAATGTCAACCACAACATCGGTCAAAGTAGTTTCATCAAAGTATTCCTGACCGGATTTCCAAAAGGGTTCTGACCGTAATCTCTTCCGGTCGGACAACTTAGTTGCGGTCCCGTTTTGAATCTGAATACCTTCATGAGGTAGCAGCACATACTTTTGTGTTGATTTTGTACCAGTTACGGAAACTTTTCCGGTGAAACAGAATACATGAAAATGATTCAATCGGCTATCCACATTAAAAGAAGTCCCTAAAACACTGACGGTACCTTCCGGTGTGTTTACATCAAATGTCTGGCCTTTGGTTACTTCAAAAAAACCTTCCCCCTGCAATTCAACCGCTCTTTTAAAGTTCCATAAAATCGTATTGAAGCGCAAGGTTGCATGGGAATTCAGGGTTACGCTGGATTGATCCGGAAGTGTGACAAGTAATTGTTTGCCTGTATCAGAGATATATTCTTTTTTTCCAATAAAATAGACGGCAAAAAACAAAATGGCTGTCAATGAAGCAGCATATGCCAATATTTTTCTGATCGTAAACGGTCGATTACCCGATATGGGCAATACTTCAGCTCCGATAGATTTTTCTATTCTCGATAATAATTCATGCTTTTGAGGAAACTCAAATGAGTCTCCTTTAAGACTTCTGATGGCTAAAATAGCTTTATTTATCGTTTCGTAATCATCGGGATTTTCATCTATAAAATCAGACCATTTTGAATCCGATTCTTCAAAATCACTGTGAACCCATGATATAAATGACGGGTCTTCGATTAAAGATTCGTAAAGGTTATGGTTCATATATACACGTATTTACACAGTAAAGGCGAAAACGTGAATTTTGTACTCTTTTTTTACAAACATTATGCCTGAGCAGTAGGAGTAAAATTCATCGGAGGCATATGCATACCTTGTTCAGGGTCCTCAATGTTTCCAAACTGAGCCTCATAACGTTTTACATTATCCATTAATGCTTTCAACAATCTTTTTGCATGCGGCGGAGAAAGTATAATTCTGGATTTGACCTTTGCTTTCGGTACATTAGGAACCAATCTTACAAAATCAAGCACAAATTCAGACGGAGAATGAGAAATAATAGCTAGGTTTGAATAAGTACCTTCAGATATTTCTTCTGATAATTCGATGTTGATCTGATTATTATTTTGTTTGGTTTCGTCACTCATGATATGATTAATTTTTGTATCTATTGCAAACATTAAACGAGCGTGATTTGTTGTCGATTCTGATAAAAATTCCTGATATTTTACATTTGATTGTTGGCTGACAGGACCGCACTCATGCAACTCATTAAGAAGTTGTAAAGATCGTTAAAAAAGTTATGACCCGAATTTGAAAGGTCTGTAAAAACGATTTGACGGATGAATGTAAAAAAATTGGCAAGAATTTGGATAGTATTTGTTTGATTTCAATCGATTTAAAAGATATTTAACGTGCAGGAAGACATCCGGACAAAGTTCAGTATAATACAACCTCTTCTTATTGCAGCTGTTTTGGCAGTCGGCGTAATGATCGGATTCAGAATGAATGGAAGCCATCAGAAAAATGCTTTGATCGATGTGCTGGATGTGGATGGTACGTACTATCCGACAGGAAGGGTCGAGGAATTACTTCGTTTTATAGAAAGTAAATATGTTGACAGTATTGATACAGATACGTTAATTGACGATGCTGTTTTTGCCTTGGTTCAGAATCTTGATCCGCATTCAACCTATCTGACTCCGGAAGAAGTCGAAGAGGTAAATAATCAAATGGAAGGCCAATTTTATGGTATCGGTATTGAAACTTTGATGATCCGGGACACGGCCGTTATCTACAAAACTTTGGAAGATTCACCTGCCCGGAAAAAAGGATTACTCACAGGCGACAGAATTTTGAAAATTGATGGTGATCATGTAGCAGGTCAAAAGCTGCCGTTTTCGGAAATCAGAAAAAAAATGAAAAAAAGAGAAGGTAATGTTCTCCTGGAAATCCTGAGAAAAGGTAAAAAAATATCCACTGAAGTTACCGTTCAGGATATTCCGGTTCCCAGTATCAGCAGTGCTTATGAGGTAGATCCTTCCACGATATACATTAAAATTGACAGATTTGGTTCCAACACGTATCAGGAATTTATGAACCATGTCGAGAGGCTTTTCGGTGAATCAAAAACAAAAAACCTGATAATTGACGTAAAAGATAATCCGGGTGGATTTTTGCCTGAAGCAACCAATATTTTGTGTCAGATATTTGAAGATAAAGATAAAATTCTGGTTACAACAAAATCAAAAAACAACAAAAGTTCGGAATACAAAACCACCGGCAAGAGATTTTTTGGCATTCAGAAAGTAGTTGTTTTAGTTGATGAAAACTCTGCTTCAGCTTCTGAAATCATTGCCGGCGCCCTCCAGGATTGGGATCGTGGTCGGATCATCGGCCGTCGGACTTATGGAAAAGGGTTGGTACAGGAACAATATGATCTTCAAAACGGCGGAGCCATTCGGTTGACAGTAGCTAAATATTATACGCCGTCCGGCAGAAGTATTCAAAGAGATTACCGGGATAAAAATGAGTATGAAGAGGACCATATAACCCGTCTTGAAAATGGTGACTATTTTACGGAATCAAAAAATAAGAGTCATACGGAATCAGGGTTTACTTCACTGGTCAAAGGAAGGAAACTTGCATCGGGTGGGGGAGTCTATCCGGATGATTTTGTTGCGTTGGACTCTACCTATTTTCATCCTGATTTTACGAAAATTGAACCGTTTTTTGTTGAATATTTTTTGAAAAATATGGATAAAAAACCTTTTTTTGGCGTCAAAACGTACCAAACGATCAGGGAATTTGTATGGTCCGGCGAAGATTTTGACCGGTTTCTGGTTTTTGCAGACGTAAAAGTCACACCAGGTATGAAGGAAAAACTATCCGGCCTTACCAAAAACTACTTCAAAGAAATTCTTGCAGGAATTTACCTTTCGCAAAGTGATGCTATCAGGATTACCAATGAAGAAGATGCGGTATATCAGAAAGCGCTTGACTATCTGAAAATTAAATGATGGATTAACCTGGATTTTTAAACGCTTAACTCTTAAAATACAGGGTAACCAAACCAAAAAAAAGAACAGTACTACGCTGTTAGTTATTATCTCAATCTGTCCATTGATTCCACCAGTTTTTGATCTTTTTTAATGAAGTATGATGCTAAAAAAGCAAAAACGATATCAATGGCAACCACATATAATCCTGCTCCGTCATCAATCCTTGCTCCTTCAATCATGGCCGTTCCTTCATTATAAATCAATAAAAAAGCGACTAAAGGCAAGAGTATGGTTAAAATGATGAGAATATGGGACAATTTAATTTGAAGTTCTCTGTTTTTAAATAAAAATATTGCAGTCAAACCTGATAATCCCCCCAATACGGTTAAAATGATTAAAATAACATGATCCATGATGTTGTACATGCGATCAGCCAAAAGTTCAGGAATAACGGTATCTGAAACGGCAAAGGGCAATGTAAACAGACTAAAAAAACCGATACTGCTCAATAACAAAAAAATACTCTGAATACGTTGAATCATAAATTTGGTTTGAAATAAAAAATCAATTGTGTACCTTTGTCAGAACGATTTGCTCATTCATCAAAGCGGGCACAAGATAATGGTTTTAAGTTTTTGGGAAAAAGAATTTATTCAGGAAAAATTTGATGTCACCATTTTGGGGGCGGGAATCACAGGAACGAGCACGGCACTTTCGCTGGTGGAAAAGTACCCTGAATTAAAAGTTTGTGTCATCGACAGAGCCCCTGTTTCCTTGGGAGCGAGTACAAAAAATGCAGGTTTTGCCTGTTTCGGATCGCCTACCGAGCTCATTCATGATATTTCTGTCATGGGTGAACAAAAAACAGCCGACATTGTAAAAATGAGGTGGTTGGGCCTCAAAAAACTTTTATCCAGAGTTCCTGAAGAAAAAATGTTTTATCAGCAGAATGGTGGTTATGAAGTTTTTGATCATGGAGATTCCTCTTTTGCTATGGTGGAAAAAAAATTGGAATACCTTAATCAATTTTTAGCTGAGACAATCGGCGCACAACATGTTTTTTCTTTAGAAAATAATACTATCTGGTCTTCTTTTTATCAGAAAATGATTTTTAATCCTTTTGAAGGCAGCTTGCAACCGGCCTATATGATGTCATTTCTTCAAAGTTTAGCCAGACAAAAAGGGGTGGTATTTAAAACCGGAGTTTCTGTTAAGGAGGTTATTCCGGAACAAAAATTATTGATATCTGAAGAAGGGTTTTCTATTCCTTTTCAAAAATTATGTATCACAACGAATGGTTTTACTAAAACTTTGTTTCCTGAAGTCAATGTTTTTCCGGCAAGGAATCAGGTTTTGATCACCAGGGAATTGGCCGATTTGCCTTTTTCAGGATGTTTTCACTATCAGGAAGGTTATTATTATTACCGAAACGTCGGAAATCGGATCTTATTGGGAGGTGCAAGAAACACAGATATCCAAAATGAATCAACGGATCAGTTTGGCAATACACTCAAAATACAACATGAATTGATGCGTTTTTTGGAAAGGTTGTATCCGGGAGCATCCGAAAATATAGAAATGTGGTGGAGTGGTATTTTAGGAATCGGAAACGTTAAAGAACCTATATTATCATGGAAAGATGAGGACATAATCCTTGGTGTCAGGCTGGGAGGAATGGGGGTTGCTATCGGCTCTTTTTTAGGCGATAAACTGGCTGGTGAAATAGGTATCAGCCTTGGATATACAGAATAAATTTTTCTTCAAAATAAGGTTCTGAAAAAAACTTTGAAATCGGGACCACTTCCGTATATTCATGTTTCGGAATCAGGTTCAGTTCTTCTCTGACATTACCTTTTAAGGCTATCAGTCCGTTGGGATAAATATTGGTATGTTTTTGATGGATCATCCTTCTTGCCCATGGCAGAAGTTTGTCAGCTTTTGCCACAGCACGGGTCACAACAAAATCAAATTTTTCTTTTACTTCCTCAGCTCTTTTTGCCAGTCCGGTTGCATTTTTTAAAGCAAGTGCCTCAATGACTTCGTTGACAACAACAATTTTTTTTGCTGTACCATCAGCTAAAATAAATTGGCACTCCGGAAATAATATCGCCAAAGGTATACCGGGGAATCCTCCGCCTGTTCCCAAATCAAAAACTTTAGTTCCGGCTTTGAACGGCATAAATCTGGCAATTGCCAGACTGTGAAGGACATGATGTTCCATCAGATGATCTATATCTTTTCTTGAAACCACATTTATTTTTTGGTTCCATTCTGCATATAATTCCGGAAGAGCAGAAAATTGAATTTTTTGCTCTTCGCTTAAAACCGGAAAGTAAGAAGTAATCAGATTTGTCATCAAAAAAAATAATAATGATGTAATGAAAATAAAAAAGCGGGAAATTCCCGCTTTTAAACTTTTTTATTCCATGTCTTCGTCTTCATCGTAAGCATCATCATCTGCTATCATGTCGAGGTCTTCATCGGAGTCATAGCTCATATCATCTTCATCCTCCTCGATATTGAGGTCTGCCTCATCCAATTCTTTAATAACATCCAGTTCTGAGAAGATTTTGTCAAGATCATCGTCTTCCAATGGATCAACAGCTTTGGGTTTGGTTGATTTTTTGATCACTTTGGTGATGATAACAGGGCTTTTAGGTTCTGCCTTTTTAGCCGGTTTATCATCGTCAAGATCCATTTCATCATCAAAGCCTCTGATTTTTTCTTTCGGGATGATCATTTTGTCTTTCATTTCAGACTGCGTTTTTGCTGTCACGGACTTTGTAGTAGTCGGAACGGCCAACAATCTTTTTTTCTCGATCAATTCTCCGCTGACAACGCATATTCCATAGGACTTGTTGTTGATCCGGATAAGCGCATTTTCAAGGTCCTGAATATATTTACGCTGATGGTTTGCCATATTATTCAACATTTCTATTTCAGATTGAATAGATGAAAAGTCAGTAATATCTTTGGCAAAATCGTCTGTATTGTTTTCAGTGATATCTTTGAGTTGTTCTTTCAAACTGTGGTATTGTTCCATAGCCTTTGCCAGCTTGGAGTCTATCACCGCTTTAAAATCTGTTAAATCTTCATCGCTGTATCTGACGGTAACATTTTCTGATGACATATATAGAAAAATTTATATATTTTTAAAAAATCGCACAATATTAGACGAATAAAAGGAAATTACAAAAAAAAAGTTCAGAAAAGACATATAATTTTATGTTAACTAAGATTTTATATTAAATTTATTCATAAATTGTTATTGAAATATTACCAATATTTTAATTCTATTATCTCCCTTCTTTTAAAAAAGCCGTATGTTTTTATCTATGAATGATGTCTGAAAAGGTATTCCATTCATGGCTTAGAATTGTATATCTTTGCGCCATATGAGACTTAAAAGTTTACAAATAAAAGGTTTTAAAAGTTTTGCCAATGACACGATTCTGCATTTTCAGGATGACGTGATCGGCATTGTCGGACCAAACGGTAGTGGCAAATCCAATATTGTTGATGCCATACGCTGGGTTTTGGGCGAACAAAAAAGTAAAGAACTCCGGTTGGAGAGTATGGGTGACGTCATATTTAACGGAACCAAATCCAAAAAAGAAGCGGCTGCAGCCATGGTCGCCCTGACATTTGAAAACACAAGAGGTGTTTTGCCTTCAGAGTACCAATTTGTCACCATCTCACGTACCCTTTACCGAAGCGGTGAGTCAGAATACAGATTAAATAATGTCGTTTGCCGGTTGAAAGATATCACCTCTTTGTTTGTGGATACCGGTATCGGCTCTAATAGTTATGCCATAATCGCCCTCGGCATGGTGGATGACATTCTTGAAAATAAGGAAAATGCAAGACGCAGAATGTTTGAACAGGCTGCAGGTGTCTCCAAGTATAAAATGCGTAAAAAGGAAACTCTGCAAAAACTGAAAAACACGGAAGAAGACCTGAACAGGATTGAGGACTTATTATTTGAAATTGATGGCAACGTCAAAACGTTGGAGAAACAGGCAAAACGAACCCAAAAATACAACGAGATAAAACAAAAGTACAAGGAATCCAGTATTCAGCATGCCGTCTATTCTATTCAGTCATTGAAAGAAAAATACAAAAGTATCGCAGAAACCCTGAGGGTTCAGCAGGATCTCTATCGGGATAATGATACTGCTATGCTGAAAGTTCAGGTTCAGTTGGAAAAAGAAAAAAAGCTGAATCTGGATAAAGAAATGGCATTGAATGAAAAACAAAAAAGGATGAACGAACTGGTTTCAAAGATTCGTTCTCTTGAAAACGAAAAAGTTTTATTAAACCAAAAATCCGGTTTTACCCAAAAGTCACAAGACAACCTGAAAAGGACGTTGACGGAGACAGAACAAAATATTGAAACCTTAAAAAATGAGATCGCCCATCTGGCAGAGAGGATAAACAAAGAAAATATTGTGTCGGCACAATACAGCGAAACTCTCGAAAAGTCCAAAGCGTCGCACGTCAGCCTCAGAGAAAAATACAGTCTTGTTAAAAGTGAATTTGATGAAAAACAAAAACAGCTCATGGTTCTTGAAAAAGAACAATATGAATTGGAAAAAGAAATAGCCATCCTGAAAAATACAGGGGATAATCTCGAAATTGAATGGGACAGAATCCATGAAGCTATTCAAAACCGTCAAAACAATAATTTGGAAATTCAAAACGGCTATGAAAGTCTCGTAGCTGAAATCAATAAAAAAACAACAGAACACAAAAAGTTATTATCAAGTGAAGAGGAGCGTCTGAATCAGATTGATAAAAATGAAAAAAATGCTAATAACATACGTGAAAAACTATCTCATGTCAACAGGGCACTCGATAGCAAACAAAATGAGTTTGACCTTTTAAAAAGTATGATCGACAATTTCGAAGGGTATCCGGAATCTATAAAATTTTTGCATGATCATTGGAAAAAAGATCCCGTCATACTCGGTGATATTCTGGATGTTGATGAAGATTTTAAAGGTGTCATTGAATTGTATCTGGATCAGTATCTCAATTATTTTGTCGTAGAAGAAGTTTCTGATGCCTACAAAGCTATTCAATTGCTTAGTAAAGCCCAAAGAGGAAAAGCCAATTTTTTTATCAATAATCAATTTGAGTCCGTTGAGGAGACCAAAGACAAACCAAAAGGTTTGATTCCTGCAATCCAACATGTCAATATTGATCCGACATATAAAAACCTGCTCAATAGTTTGCTCAAAGATTGTTATATTTTTGATGGAGACGCTTCTTCAATGGAGTTTTTGGATGATAAAAAAAATGATTGGGTCATCCTTTCAAAAGATGGTCATTTTATTAAGACCCGAAAAACCATTTCCGGAGGTTCCATCGGATTGTTTGAAGGTAAAAAAATAGGTCGTAAAAAAAATCTTGACCATCTGGCGAAAGTTATCCAGGATTTTGTCCAACAAAAAAATCAGTTGGAAAAAGAACAGGAAGCTCTAAGTCAGGCTCTTGTCCAACTCAAAAATAACAGGAATAAAGAATTGGTTCATTCGTTGTCCCAGGAAATCAACTCGTTACAACAAAAATTAGTGAAAGCTCAGGTGCAATTGGATGAATTTCAAAAGTTTCATGAAGAACAACAGGGCAAACTCTCGGATATCAAAATTCAAAAGAAAAAACTTGAAATTCAGAAAGAGGAAAAATATTCATTTCTTTCCGTTGTCCAGACCAAAGTTCAGAATATCTTAAAAACTGATGACAAAGGAGATACAGAATTAACGCAATTGAGTGAATCACTTTCCAGGGCTTCAGAACAATTTAATCAGGACACCATTCAGATGATCCGGCATCAGAATCTGTTGGAAAACCTCCAGAAAGAATTGGAATACAAAAATACAAGGTCTGTGGAACATGCTCAGAAGTTTGAGAATGACCGTTACAGGCTTTTGGCTGAAGAAAAGTCAATGATAGATATCAGAGATGAACTCAACCAACTGGACGCTTCTCTTGTTTCTTTTTATGAAGAGAAAAAAAGGTATAATGCTTCCTTGTCAGAATCAGAACAAGCATATTTTCAAACGAAAAATGCTATTACCGATCTGGATGATCAAATCAGAAAATATCAGAAAGAACAAAATGCCCTGCAATATCAGATTCAACAATTAAAGGATGATTTTACCGAACTTAAATTTAAGATCAGCGGAGTAGGAGAGCGACTTAAAATTGAATTTAATATTCCGGTTAATGATATCATCAACCAGGAACCTGAACCCGGCATTGATTACGAAATGTTGGGTGAAGAAATTGAAAAACTTAAAAACAGAATCGCCAACTATGGAGAAATCAATCCTTTGGCACTGGAAGCCTACAATGAAATGAATGAACGGTACCAAAAAATTGTCCAACAAAAAAATGATATTGTTTCTGCAAAAGATTCATTATTAGAGACCATCAGAGAAATTGAAAGTACAGCGACAAAACAATTTTATGAAGCTTTTGAGACGATAAGGGCAAATTTTATAACAGTTTTCAGAGAATTATTTACCGATGATGATACATGCGATCTCATTCTGGAAAATCCGGATAATCCTCTTGAGTCAGAAATTGAAATTGTAGCCAAACCTAAAGGTAAAAAACCAAAGTCCATCAGTCAGCTTTCCGGTGGAGAAAAAACATTGACCGCTACAGCCTTACTTTTTGCTTTATACCTTCTGAAACCGGCTCCTTTCTGTATATTTGATGAGGTTGACGCTCCGTTGGACGATGCCAATATTCAGAAGTTTAATAAAATCATTCAGAAATTCAGTAAAGATTCACAATTTATTATTGTCACCCATAATAAGTCAACCATGGTCGAAGTGGATATTCTGTACGGTGTTTATATGCAGGAACCCGGAGTTTCTGCGGTCAGTGCCGTTGATTTTAAAAAAATACAACAGGAAACTGTCGGAAAATAATCCCGTTTAATGAATTACCTTGCACATGTATATTTTTCTTATGAAAATGAAGATCTTCTGATTGGAAATATACTCACCGATATACTTTCGATAAAAGAATTGAGATTGCTTGATAAAAAATATGAAGAAGGGATCAGGCTTCACCGTATCATTGACACTGAGACGGATAGTCATCCGGTGCATAAAAAAAATCTGTCGTTGTTGTATGATTGTCAGGGCAAATATTCACCGGTAGTTATGGATATATTTTATGATTACCTTTTGGCAAAAAACTGGGTTCAGCTGACTGGGATTTCTCAAAGAAAGATTTGTGATCAAACGTACAAAATGATGCTGAATCATCAGGGTTTTATTCCTGAAAGAGCAGCCATGATGTTCGGAAGAATGGTGGAAGATGATTTTTTATTCAGTTGTAATAATTATCAAAGACTTGAAAAAACTTTTGAAAGGTTGCTGAAAAGGGTAAAGTTTCCGTCTAAACTAGACCGCGCGGTAGATGATTTAAAACGACTCGAAACAGCATTTGAGGCAGACTTTTCCGACTTTTTTAAAGATATGGAAAACGTTATCAAAGGGTTTCGTTTTACATGATTCAGGGTAGAGGAGCAGAACGTTTGGTTTTGATCATCCGGAAGATTTTTGAAACAAAAGTAAAATTTCCGAATATGCCGCTTAAAGGTATATCTTTAAGTGCCAGAAATGTCAATAAAAACCCGAATGGAGCCTGAATAATACAAGGCAACCATGCAGCCAGCATACCACCCATACTGTCAGACCTTACCAATTTTGTACTGAAAATGGTGGAAATAATAAAAATCATATAAAATAAAACTGCAACTAAAAACGGATATCCGTATCCTCCTTTACGGATGATAGAACCCATGGGAGCTCCGATAAATAAAAAGATGATGCAGATGGCAGCCCAACTGAAATGCTGATGCAGGTGAAGCAGGTACCTTTGTTTTGATTTGTTATAATCATTGATACCGTGACCATAACTGATCCAACGGTCGCGGTTGATATTTAATGTAGAAACAGCCCTTGTCAATACTTCATCCCGAACAGACTGAGGTATTGTGTAATATATAGGCTGTTCTTTAAGGCTGTCAATTTGAATGATACTGTTTAAGGGAGTTTTTGCCCTTTGAAGGGTGTTGTCTTTACCAGAGGCGGTTGAATCTTTTTTAAGCTTCAGCCATTTTTGTTTATGTAGTTCTATTTTAGAATTTTTCAGGTCCGGATCATTTTTTTTTGGAGCTTCAGGTGAGGAATTTAAAGGTATGGTGTCCGAATCTTCAGGTTCTTTATTTTGGAGAATTGATTTGGCAGAATGGTCAGGGTCAGTTTTTTTTACCACTTCTTTCCGGAGTAACTCTTTGTTATTTCGGATTTCCAGATTAAAACTGTCAACAGAAGATATCAGTTGGAAAGTATTGAGCATTTCCTCCCTTTTTCTTGAAAACTGCGAAAAACCATCTTCCAGTTCAAATTGTGACATATCAAAGATTTTTTCCCATTTACCAAACTCGGTGCGTAAAAAAGGATAAGATTTTGACTGTCCTTGCCTTACGGTATTGTTTTGGATTTCCATATATTGTGTGCCTGAATCCAGTTCCATTACAAAAAATCTGCCGTCTCCTCCGCTGTACATCAGGCCTTCTTTAGCTTTGACAATATTAATTTTCGATTTATCTGTTCCGGTATGATCAAAAATGATAATATCTGAAATATTGGTTCCGTTTCGGTCAATTTTATCAATTTTAATCAAAACATCATCAAAAGAGTTGTTGAAAATCCCTTCTTCAAAAGTCAGGGCAGCTTTTTGGTTACCCAGTTGAGTCATTCTTTTTTGAAATTGAAAATTTGCATTGGGCTTTAAAAAATTGGAGGATAAAAAGGAAAAACCGGCAATCAAAAGAGCTATGCTCAATCCGGGCATGAGTAGTCTGACCATAGACACACCGGCGGATTTAAAACTTGAAATCTCGTATTTTTCAGCCATATCTCCATATACCATTACAGAAGAAATCAAAATGGTAATCGGAAGAGCCATAGGAATCAGGGTAATACTGAAATAAAATATCAACTCCATCAGGTCAAAAATGGTAAAACCTTTTCCTAAAATTTCGTCGATATACTTCCACAAAAACTGCATGACTAAAACAAACAAAGCTACAAAAAAAGATAGCAGGGATGGGCCTATAAAATTTTTGGCAATATGTTTGTCCAGGATTTTTAGCATGATGCTGCTCACATTTTGTCGCAAAATTAATGTAAAAGAATGGTATTTATGATTTTTATTAAAAAAAGAACAAAAGAAATGTGTTTTAATTGTTGGAATATATTTACCTTTGCGGCTTCATAAAATTCAGACGTATTATGCCTAAAATGAAAACGCATTCAAGTGCAAAAAAACGTTTTTCTAAAACCGGTAGCGGAAAGCTTAAAAGGTTTCAGGCAAACATGAGACACTTAATGAGAAAAAAGTCAAATAAAGCGAAAACAAGATTACTTGGTTCAACTTTGGTCTCTGAGGCTGATGAATCAAGAATGAAAAGATTGCTTTGTTCTTAAAGTATTTTATTATTTAACGAGAATATAGGACCTAAAGTACAGAACACGTCCCTATATTGCACTAAAACCAAAAAAATATGCCACGTTCAGTAAACGCAGTTGCCTCCAGGGCAAGACGCAAAAAAATTATGAAAGCCGCCAGAGGTTACTTTGGTGCAAGAAGTAAAGTTTATACGGTCGCCAAAAATGCCGTAGATAAAGCAATGCTTTATTCTTTCAGAGACAGAAGAAATAAAAAGAGAGCATTCAGAAGACTTTGGATTGTCAGAATAAACGCTGCAGCCAGAATCAATGGTATGTCATATTCTAAATTAATGCATGCGATCCATGAAAAAAATGTGGATTTAAATCGTAAAGTATTAGCTGACTTGGCAATGAATCATCCTGATACCTTTAAGGCTGTAGTTGATTCTATCAGATAAATAAATGTTATTTTACACTTAAAATTATATTATGAAAAATCTATCTGTTTTTTCTTTTGTATTTGTTGTATTGCTTTTGAGTTGCAGCAAAGACGATTGTACCAAAGATCAATTTGTAGGTAAGTGGAAAGGTGATTATTCTTGCAGTATATTGGGCACAGGTTCAGATATTGTAGTTGACATTACCTCTGGTTCAGGTTCTAATCTGGACTTTAATGAAATATCCTCAAATGTTAGTTTGGGGTTTTTTGATGATGTCACGCTTGTTCATGACGAATGTAAAGCAGAAAAGGATGAAAGAATTTTGGGCACAGGTCCATTATTTACCGCAGAACTTAAAGATGACGGTTCTACCCTAATTCTGAAGTATTCGATTACAGGTTTTGGTTTTCAGGGAGAATCTTGTACTTATACGTTAAAGCCTGAATAGAATATGATTTGATTTTGTCAAATCAGCCAAATATTAAAAATGGTGTATAATAAAATTATACACCATTTTTTTTTACCAGAACCTGTATTATCTGACAAATACATTAAAAGTTCCTGGCTAATAAGATGATCTTATTGGTTTTATTTTATTAAATGAAATCAGAAATATAAAAAGGTACAACCTGTTTTTGATCAAAATATAAAGTCAGGCTTATCTCTTTCGAATATCCGAGATTATTTCAGGTATCCTACTAATTCTGATTGCTCATTTGTGTTTCTGCTATAATTTTTTTAGCCAAAACCAAGATTTTATCGTCATCAAGATGTACTATTCCTCCATTTGGTCCGGGTTCTATATGAGAACCTACAACGGCACCATTCTCATATTTTTTTGCTCCAAAATAATTTCTAACCGTTTGTTCTTCAATGTCCAGTTCATTGGCTATTCGGCTTACACTGCCTGTCGGTAACAGATGTTTAATTTTACGAAGTTCATCAAAGGTAATATTCATCTTTTAAAGATTTTAAGGTTAGCAAATAAAATACATCCAAAAATAAGTTGTTTTTAGATATTACACAAGAAATATTTACAAAAAATTAACATTAAAGGAAATATTATCGATTAATTGAAGGATTTTAGGGTGTTTTTTAATCTTTTTGCGGCCTCAATCAAATGATCGTTACTAGCAGCATAAGACAGTCTTACACACTTGTTGTCTCCGAATGCAATTCCTGAGACCATACCTACATGGGCTTCGGTGAGCATTGTTTCTGCAAAATCATCTGCATCTCGAATGGTTATATCTCCGTTTGTTTTTCCAAAATAACTGGAGACATCCATAAATATGTAAAATGCTCCTTTAGGCAGGTTTAGTAATATTCCCGGAATTTCCCTCAGTTCATTCAACATTAGATCTCTTCTCTGTAAAAATACCTTTTTCATTTCAAGGACTTCCTCTTTGGAATGTTGTAATGCAACGGTAGCGGCAGCCTGACTGAAGGAAGCTGCACCTGAAGTGATTTGTCCCTGTACTTTGTTACAGGCATCTGCCAGCCATTGTGGTCCGCCCATATATCCCAATCTCCAACCTGTCATAGCATATCCTTTTGAAAATCCATTAACGGTAGCTACCCGATCCTTCATGTTTTCAAAACTTCCGATACTAAAATGTTGATCTTCAAAGTTGATGTATTCATAGATTTCATCTGATATCACCAGACAGGAAGGATGATCTGCTATGACATCAGCGATGTCTTTCAGTTCTTTTTCTGACCATACAGAACCTGAAGGATTACAAGGGCTTGAAAAAATTAATAACTTGGTTCGCGGACTCAATGCATCTTTAATCTTTTGAGCATCCGGTTTGAAATCTTCATTAATTCCGGCTGAAACCAAAACCGGTATTCCGCCTGAAAACCTGACAATTTCCGCATAAGATACCCAGTAGGGGGCCAATACAATCGCTTCATCACCCGGACCTAATACAGACATACAAATGTTGGCAATGGATTGTTTGGCTCCATTGGAAACAACAATTTGTCCTGTGTTATATTCCAGATTGTTTTCTTTCAAAAACTTTTCGGATATAGCTTTGCGTAAAGCCAGGGTTCCCGGTACAGGAGTGTATTTGGTATCGCCTTTTTTTAAGGCTTCATAAGCGGCATTTTTAATAAACTCCGGAGTATCAAAGTCAGGTTCTCCTAATGTCAGACTTATTACGTTGATACCTTTGGATGCTAAATCTCTGGCTTTCTGCGCCATTTTGATAGTTGCAGATTCCTCCATGGATTGTAATCTTGGTGCCAGCATTTTATTAGGATCGAGACTCATGATGATTTTATTTATATATCACGCAAAGATAGGTAATGAAAAAAAATATATTCAGACTATTCGTCAAATACTTTTTTATTTCTTTTAAAAATATAGTACACAGGAATCCCGGCTACTAAAATACCTAATCCGGATAGCGATTCTATGCCAAGTCCTGAAGCAGTATAAAATACAAATGCAGTGGTTACGACAGTATACAGTACAGGTATGTAAGGATATAAAGGAACTTTAAAAATCGGTATGGTTGCTGATTTTTTTCGGAAAATAAAAATGGATATAGCTGTCAGTGCCATAAAAACGATGTCCATAAAAGTCACAAAAGTGATAACTTTGATAAATGAACCCCATGCAAAAATAAGAATACTGGCCCAAACCGATTGAAAAATCATTGCTTTATACGGTGTGCCGTACCTGGGGCTTAGTTCAGCTAAAAATGGAAAAAAAAGTTTGTCTTTGGCCATAGCATAATAAATTCTGGGTGCCGTCATCGTATAAATGCCTATGGTACCTGTAATGGAAATCACAATAGCTATGGAAACAAAATAAGAACCATAAGACCATATTTTACCCATTGTGTCAGCGGCAATTTTTGTTGAGGATTGAATCGATGGTATATCTAGTACTAAAATGTATGAAAAAATTACCAAAATATACACCAAGGTTACGGTCATTGTCCCAAATATCATGGCTTTTGGAACTGTTTTGGTGGGGTGGTCAGTTTCTGCGGCAAGGTAGGATGCATGGTGCCAACCTCCCATGGACCAAAATACTCCTATAAATGCTACAAGCATGCCCTGAAGAGGGGAGGGAGGCATTTTGTCAAAAAGGATAATATTGTGTGACGGTTGTTCTGTATAAAAGTAAAAAATACCAGCAACAATGATGGCGAAAATCGCTGACAATTTCAGGCTTGTAAAAATAGTGCTGAACCATTCACTGGCTTTGATGCCAAAAATATTAATAATGGTCAATATCCACAAGATGGCAATAGCAAAAGGAATTTTATAATTTTCAGACAGGTTAAACAGCGGTATGGAATAATCAGCCAACGTTATTGTGAGTGCTGCCAAAGCTCCGGTATTTACAATCAAAAGGGTAATCCAACCATATAAAAAACCTGTGATGTCACCATAAGCTTCCTTTAAATATATATAAACACCTCCTGCACCCGGAAATCTTGCGCCTAGTTCTGAAAACGTAAGGGCACCGAAACACGAAATAATTCCACCGATCAACCATGTTGCCAGTACAAAACCATGATGAGGAAGTTCCGAAAAACTTTGTGAAGGACTAACAAAAATACCGCTTCCGATACACGCCCCGATGGCTATCATCGTAAGACCTGTTACGTTTATTTTTTTATTTTTTGCCTCCATAAATCATTTTAGAGCTCAATATTAATAAAATAGTTTGATACAGAAACTTTCTTCTCTACTATTTCGTTATGACATCATTCCCGGAAATAACAGGTATGTTCTATTTTAATACCCATTTCTTTTTATACATCTTCATATTTATATGGTCTTTTTTACCATATAAGATGTCAGGACAAACCAAGACATCAGATATTCTGGGAGATAATAAAAACATTGCAGTTCCTTTTCAATATGTTCAGGGTTTTATCATTGTCGATGTTTTGGTCAACTATATTTTTCCGATGAAATTTATTGTGGATACCGGTGCAGAGCACACCATCATCCTGGATCGTACTTTTGTGGATATTTTGCAAATTCCGCTTGACAAGGAAATAAAAGTGGTAGGGTCTGATGTGTCCCGGGAGATATTAGCATGGGTCGTCAGAGGTATCCCTTTTCAATTTATGGAAGGGATGAAGACCCATCACGATTTTATTGTACTCGATGAAGATGTAATGGACCTTGGGTCAATAACGGGTGTTAAAATCGACGGTATTCTGGGAAGTGAGTTTTTAAAAAACTTTATTGTTGAAATCAATTTCAAAAAATCGGTAATGTTTTTACATGCCCAAAATGAAAAGAACCATAAATGGGATAAATATCAGTCACTACCTTTGGTCACTCATTCCAATAAACCATATTTAAAAACTTTTGTCGATGTTAAAGGCAGTGGTTTAAAGGAGCTTTTATTATTGATTGACACTGGTGCCTCACTTTCCTTACTTGTTCATACAGAATCTGATTCTTTGCATTTGCTCCCGGAGCACATTCTTAAGGGGGTGCTGGGTCGTGGTTTGGGAGGGGATGTACTCGGATATTCCGGAAAAATATCAGAATTTACGATCGGTCAGGATACTTTTGAACAGGTGGTTTCAAGTTTTCAGGCTTTGGACAGTATGTATCTGGCAGAAGAAACCATAATCAGGGATGGCATTATAGGCAATTATATCCTTGATCATTTTCATCTGGTATTTCATTTTCCGGAAAACAGATTGCTTTTCAAAAAAAATTCTAAAAAGAAAATATCTTTTCGTTACGATAAAAGTGGTTTGATCATTTATGCTTTCGGCCCCCGGTTAAATCAATATTATATTCATCATGTTATTGACGGCTCTCCTGCGCATGAGGCAGGATTGATAAGTGGGGATATCATTCGAAAAATTGGTTTTTGGCCCGTCCGATATTATACATTAGATCGTATACACCAAAAAATGACTAAAGAAAATAAGGAAGTTAAAATCGAAGTTCAAAGAAATAATAAAAAAATAGTGACCAAAATAAAACTTCGGGATTTGTACAATTTCTGATAATTTGTATTCTCTGAATCGTAAAACGGATTAAAACCAGTCATTTTATTTGGTATTCCAAGGTCTGATGACTGATTTTAATCCTGATATATTTTTTTAAACTGATGCAGGTATGATTTTTTTCTTTAATTCCTGAAACTCTTCTTCAGTAAGTATACCATCATCTTTCAATTTAGCTAATTGCTGTAACTGAGAAATAACATCACTTTGGTTGGAAGAGGGTTCTGTTTTTTCCTGATTTTTTCTTAATTCTTCGGCAACTTGTTTGCCTTTTTCAAATTTTTCATTGTAAAACTTCTTAAGCCTTTCCACATCAAAATCTAAAAAAGTGCCTCCTGTTTCAAAATGTTTTTTAAAAACTTCACCTAACGCATACGTTGAAGCTCCTGATAAAACAGCTAAAGTAACACCACCCAAAACAGAGCCGACTCCGGGAATTAGTTTTACAACTCTGGCTCCCATTCGTGCAAGGCTTGAGCCGGTCATAGCCGTAATCACTGCTTTGCCCTGGGTTTGTTGGAAATCGATGTTGTACACTTTGCACAATTGCCTGATCATATCCAATTGTACGGCACTGACTGCAAAAAAATCTGCTATGGGTACCGGAATAAATCCTGCACCCATAGACCACAACATGTGATTTCGGATGATGGTATCAGCGTGAGATGTTTGATTGTCCATATTAAATTTTTTACAAAAATAATCCGTTTAAAAGTATAATTATAATTTTATAGACGAAACAAATAAATCACTTGATTAATACCTCAGGTTGGAGGACTATTCTGAAACTTTTAAAAACTTGCCGTTCAGATTTCCTGATTTGATAAAATACATACCATTGGATAACCCGGAGATATCTAACATGTTTTGGCTTAGGGTTTTAAAACCAACTTTTTGACCTGTCATGTTGTAAATAAAAATTTCTGAAAGTTCCTGTTCAGGAGTTGATATGTATATCATATCAGAAGATGGGTTCGGAATGACATGTAACTTTCCGGCAGATGTAATCTGATCAACAGATGATGTTCCGTTAGAAATCAACAGATTATCAATCCCTGCTTCAACGATGTGTCCATTTGGATCAAGATCACTTACCTCAACGATAATTCTCATGTCATCTGTCGGCACTATAAGAGATGATAATTCTACATTTTCAATCTTTTGCCATTCGGTAGTTGCAGAACCTTCTTTGAGGATTTCCACCTCAGTCTCTCCGTTTGTAAGATAAATTCTCAATGTATCATTAAATGGTGCAGAACCTCCGTTAATAAAAAACCAATAAGAAAAACTGATTTTTGGATTAACAAAGTCTGTAAGGTCAATATTCGGAGAGATCAATGTTGTCGTTCCGTTATCCACATCAGCACAAGCTGCTCCAGGAAGTCCGTTTTGAGTGACAAAAGCATAGCCTCCAAAATCGGTCTCGTCATCATGTTCCGGATTGGCAGTTACGTTATCAATATAGTACGTTCCTCTGGGTATTGCTCTTTCCCATTTTCCGGACATATTTGCGGAAGAAGAAACAACTTCCCATTCATTGTTGGTTTCAAAAGTTTCTTCATATCCTTTTTCGAGGGTAATTTGAATGGTTGTATCTTTGTTGATGTTAACATCCGGAATTACGGTAGAAAGGTAGCCCCATGAAGTAGCAATAATATCATAAGTGTTGTTCAAAATTTCTTTAGAGTTTTCACCTGTTTCATCAATATTCAGACTGTTAACGGAAGCGGGTGCTCTTAATTCGATAATTCCCGGAATTGGGTCACCTTTTACATTTTTGAATGAAATATTCACATTAACCAGTCTGGGTTTTTCCATCACAACATTCCACTCCGTTATTTCACCGGCATTGAACGTCATAACCGCAGATGTTGAAGGAAAGTCAGGATGTGTCGCAATTACCTCAAAGTCCCCGTAAAAAGCATGACCGGTTTTGTATTCGCCTGCAGCATTCGAATATTTTCTGTTGATTTGTTCGGATTGTATTTCAATCAACACACCTTCTATCGCATTGCCAAATTGGTCTGTAACGCGACCTTCCAGGTAAGCTGCTCTTTTATAATCGACATCTACAATAAATAGCCCGTTATTTATATCGCTTGCATAAACGTGGTTATTGTCTGTAAATGGAAATGCTCCCCAACATCCGCTAAAACTGGTGTGGCAAGCAGAAGGATCCTCCCATGTATCATAATAAGCCACTTCAACCAAATTGTCAGGTTTGTGAGCATCAACAATTCTTAAACCATCTGTATACCAACTCGTCAGAATATATCCGTTAAAATAATGTGTGTTATGAGGTATAACCCCATCACCTTCTCTTTCAAGGGGTCTGAATTTGTCCAACAACTGGATGTTGTTTAAATCAGATATGTCGTATGCATCTACATATGCATTTGGCCTTTCATCTGTTGTAAATATATATTTGGAATCATCCGAAGGCCATGCATTGTGCGTAAAATTTCTGGAAGTTGTACGTGAAGCAAGCAATACAGGTTGGCTTCTGTCTGTTATGTCGTAAATTCCCAATTGACCTACATTAATTTCAGAACTATACAAAGTATCTCCTCTGGCAAAATTGTCATGAGAATAGTTAAGATCTGCCGCACCCACATAAAGAGGGGCTTTAGGGTCATTTTTTAAATCAAAAATTAAAACACCTCTTTTGCTGATATTACAACCGGACAAATAACAAAAACCTTTTTCGTCAATATATAAGTTATGACATCTTTCCAGATTTTTTGTTTCCGCACCTACTGTAAGTTCAGGTTTATAATATATATGGCTGATCGTATCAGGAGCCTTGTTCATGTCAATGATCACCAAACCATCTGTTCCCTGGTCCGTAGTGACATACAAATGATTGTTATAACTTTTTATATCTCTCCAAACTGACTGAGCACCGGGTGCTGTGTGTCGCAAAATAGGATTTTTCGGGTCTTCCAGTGAAAAAACTCTGGTATTACGTGCATTTCCGATAACGGCGTATTTGGTTCCGTTTCCGTCAACATATCCCCAAATGTCATTGGAGTTTTCGCTGCCAAAACTAACGGATGAAAGCAAGGTTGTATTAAATGACTTTTTTTGTGCTGAAAGGGACAGCGTCAAAAAAATAAAGCTGAAAAGTAAAAGGGTGTTTGTTCGCATTTGGTATTTTCTGAATTTATAAAAATTTGTCAAAGATAACACAATTACTTAAATCATAAACATATGGACATTCCAAAGATAAAGAATGTCGTTGAAATGCAAAAGGTCAGGTTTTTAAAAATGCTTTTTTACCATTACTTTGTAAAATCAACCAATTGTTGAGCAAAAAAATCCCATTGATATTTCTTTTTTTCGGTTTGCATCCCTTTACTTAACCTTTCTGAAAGATTATTTTCAAAAAATGTCTCGATTTGTGTTTTTATAGATATTGAATCGGGTTCAGTAACCAAACCATTCACTTCATGAAGGATAATTTCAGCCAATCCACCCACATTGGTGATGATGACAGGAATCTCAAAGTGAAACGCGACCTGAGTGACACCACTTTGTGTAGCAGTTCTGTAAGGTAGACCTAACACATCGGCTGCTGAAAAGTATAGTTTTACGTCATCATTGGGAATAAAATGATCATGCCAAATGATTTGGTCGCTGATGTGCAACTGTTGTGCCAACTCATAATAAAAGTTTTTATCTTCATAAAATTCGCCGGCAACCAAAAGTAAAATATCTTCCCGATGTCGCATCATTGAAAAAGCTTCTATAAGCAGGTCCAGTCCTTTGTATTTTCGGATTAAACCAAAAAACAGAATCACTTTTTTGTTTTCGGGAATGCCTAATGATCTTTTTGATGATGCCTTATCTGATTTTAAGCCATAATGATCGTATATGGGGTGTCGTAACAATTTCGTTTTTGCTTCCGGCTTGAGTTGTAAAACGTCTTTTTCAACCTCTTCACTCATGACAATATATTTTGAGATACCACTCATAAAATATTTGGTGAGTGTCCTGTCTCCCGGCCTGTGCTCATGAGGTATCAGATTGTCGACCAGGGCAAGTGATTTTATATCTTTATCTAAAAGTCGTAAAATTGAACCCAAGGCGGGTCCCATAAATGGAATCCAAAACCTGAAAATTACCAAATCCGGTTTGTTTTTGTTGATAAAAGAAGCGGTTTTATACCAGGAGAAAGGGTTGATTGAGTTCAGTTTAGTGAATATTTTAATATTGGCAGGTGCTTTACCTTCCGAATCGTATTGGGTTTTGCCGGGAAAAAGCAGGGCAGGGTATTGTAAAGAATAAGAAATGATAAAGGCTTCATGATTATTTTCCAACAAAGCGAGACATAGTCTTTCGTCAAAGGCTGCAATACCTCCCCGCAGTGGGAATGCAGGTCCGACGATACAAATTTTCATAACATTAATTTCTTTTGATTAAGTCTGTATAATACCCGGACTAAATTTTTCAATAGGAGCAAAATTTGCCATTTCGATTCCGGTAGATATAAAATCCCTTGTTTTTCTCGGGTCAATAATAGCGTCCACCCACAATCTTGCTGCAGCGTAATAAGGGGTCGTTTGTGTATCGTACTTAGCTTTTATATTTTCAAACAACTTGTTTTCTGCTGCCGGGTCAGGAGCTTCACCTTTCGATTTGAGAGAGGAGACCTGAATCTGTGTTAAAACTTTTGCCGCCTGGGTTCCACCCATTACCGCAATTTTGGCTGTTGGCCAGGCCACTATCAATCTCGGGTCGTATGCTTTACCACACATGGCATAATTTCCGGCACCGTATGAATTGCCCATAATTACTGAAAATTTTGGAACGGTACTATTGGCAACAGCATTAACCATTTTGGCACCATCTTTTATGATTCCTCCATGTTCTGAACGTTTTCCCACCATAAAACCGGTGACGTCATGCAGAAAAACCAGCGGAATTTTTTTCTGATTACAGTTCATAATAAATCGGGCTGCTTTGTCCGCCGAATCGGAATAAATCACGCCTCCGAATTGCATTTCGCCTTGTGCATTTTTGACGACCAGCCTTTGATTGGCAACAATACCTACTGCCCAACCGTCTATGCGCGCATATGCACAAACGATGGTTTTTCCGTAATCTTCTTTGTATTGAATGATGGAATCTTTATCGGCAAGTGCTTTGAGAATTTCGACAGTATCATAAGGTTTGACCGGATTTTCCGGAAAAATACCTGACATCTGTTGAGGGGTATATTCAGCAGGAACAGAGGTTATTCTGTCAAAATTTTCTTTATCCTGTTTACCTATTTTGCTTACCAAATCCCGGATAGTATTCAGACATGTGATATCATCCGGCATTTTATAATCGGTGACACCGGAAATTTCGCAATGAGTGGTAGCTCCTCCAAGTGTTTCCTGATCAACATCTTCACCGATGGCGGCTTTGACAAGGTAAGGTCCGGCCAAGAATATAGATCCTGTTCTTTCTACGATCAGGGCTTCGTCGCTCATGATAGGCAAATAGGCTCCTCCGGCTACACAACTTCCCATAATGGCAGCTATCTGAGGTATTCCCATAGAGGACATTTTGGCGTTATTTCTAAAAATTCTTCCAAAATGTTCTTTATCAGGAAAAATTTCATCCTGCATGGGTAAATAAACGCCTGCACTATCTACCAGGTAAATAATTGGAATTTTGTTTTCCATGGCAATTTCCTGTGCCCGCAGATTTTTTTTTCCTGTGATAGGAAACCATGCACCAGCTTTGACAGTCGGATCATTGGCTACGATCATACAGATTTTTCCATGGATTTTTCCCAATCCCATCACGGTACCGCCGGCGGGACAACCACCATGTTCTTCGTACATGCCATAGCCGGCAAAACCACCGATTTCAAAAAATGAAGAACCCGTGTCAATCAGTTTTTCAATTCTTTCCCGGGCAGGAAGTTTACCTTCGCTTTTCAGTTTTTCCAACTTTTTTTTACCACCACCAAGCATAATTTCTTCCATTCTTTGCTGAACAGATGAAACGGCAAGTTTCATGGCATCTTCATTTTTCAGGAACTCTAAGTCATTTGGGTTCATATGTTGTTATTTAGCCTCTGATAGCGCTGATTCCCGGTAATTCCTTGCCTTCCAAAAATTCAAGCATGGCACCGCCACCGGTAGAGATATATGACACTCTTTCGGATAGTCCGGATTGTTGAATGGCAGAAACACTATCACCTCCTCCTATCAGAGAAAAGGCTCCTTTGTCTGTAGCATTTGCCACAGCTTCAGCGATACTAAAAGTGCCGTTTGAAAAGTTTATGAATTCAAAAACACCCATGGGACCGTTCCACAAAATGGTTTTAGAATCCAGAACTACATTTTTGTATGTTTCAACAGCTTCAGGACCTATGTCAAGACCCATCCAGCCGTCGGGTATACTATCGCTTTTCGTGGTTTGTTTTTCAGCATCAGCTGCAAAACGATCTGCCGAAACAGAATCCACAGGAAGATATATTTTGGTATTTTTTTCTTCCGCTTTGGCCAAAATTTTTAAAGCCAATGCCGTGAAGTCAGGCTCAAACAAAGAGTTACCTATTTTACCTCCCTGAGCTGCAATAAAAGTGTATGCCATACCTCCTCCGATGAGAATATTGTCCATGATATCGACAAGCCTTTCCAAAAGCTGGATTTTGTCAGAAACTTTAGCACCTCCGACGATAGCTGTGACTGGTTTTTTTGATTTGTGTAAAACAAACTCAGCATTTTCAATTTCAGCATTCATCAAATAGCCAAAACCTTTATTTTCGGAAGAAAAAAAATCTGCAATCACTGCTGTAGAAGCGTGGGCTCTGTGCGCTGTCCCGAAGGCATCATTAATATAGACTTCACCATGCCGGCTTAGTTTTTCGGCGAAAGCCTGGTCTCCTTTTTCTTCTTCTTTATAAAATCTGAGGTTTTCAAGTAACAAGACCTGTCCTGGTTGTATAGCTGACGAAAGCGCAAAAGCTTCATCAGAGATACAATCATCTACAAAAGAAACATGATCCCTTCCGAAGGTTTCTGCCAATCGGGGTAAAAGATGTTTCAGGCTGTATTTATCTGTCGGTCCATCTTTGGGTCTGCCTAAATGGCTCATCAAAACCACACTGCCACCGTCGTCCAGAATCTTTTGAATGGTTGGTTCTGCACCGCGGATTCGGGTGTCGTCCGTAATGTTTTTGTTTTCATCCAAAGGAACATTAAAGTCAACACGAATTAAAACTTTTTTTCCTTCAAAGGAAAAATGATCAAATTGAAGCATATTGCTGATTATTTGATAAGTGTGGCAAAATAGTGTAAGGTTCTGACTAATTGAGACACATAACTCATTTCGTTATCGTACCAACTTACTGTTTTGACCAATTGTTGTCCGTTATTTTCTATTACACGTGTTTGTGTAGCGTCAAATAAACTGCCGAAGTCCATACCAATGACATCACTGCTGACGATTTCATCTTCTGTGTAGCCAAAACTTTCATTGGCTGCTGCTTTCATGGCAGCATTCACTTCTTCTACAGATGTTTTATTGTTTAGAATGGTTACCAATTCTGTCAAAGATCCGGTCAGGGTCGGTACTCTTTGAGCGCCACCGTCCAATTTGCCTTTCAGGCTTGGAATGACCAATCCGATCGCTTTTGCGGCTCCTGTACTGTTTGGAACTATATTTTGAGCAGCAGCGCGGGCTCTTCTCAAATCTCCTTTCGGGTGTGGTGCGTCCTGCGTGTTCTGATCATTGGTATAAGCATGTATGGTTGACATCAATCCGGTGACAATACCGTATTTGTCTTCCAGTACTTTTGCCATCGGAGCCAAACAATTGGTCGTACAACTTGCACAACTGATCACCGTTTCTGAACCATCCAGAATATTGTGGTTTACATTAAATACCACAGTTTTTAAATCGCCGGTTGCAGGGGCGGATATGACAACTTTTTTCGCACCGGCTGTCAGGTGAGCTTCTGCTTTTGTTTTATCTGCAAAAAATCCTGTACACTCAAGTACTACATCAATCTGGTGATTTCCCCAAGGAATCATGGCAGGATCTTTTTGGGCATACACCACAACTTCTTCGTTATTAACAAAAAGACGATCTTCTCCGGCAGTGACATTTGCATTAAACCTGCCCTGAGCCGTATCATATTTTAAGAGGTGAGCCAGTACTTTAGGGTTGGTCAGGTCATTTACCGCAATGACATCAATACCTTCCATGTTGTAGATTTGTCTGTAAACCAACCTTCCGATTCTTCCGAAACCATTGATAGCAACTTTAATTTTGTTTGACATAATGCAAAAATTTTATGTTTTTATGTGAAATATGTAAATTATTTATGTGTTTAATAACACGTCACAAAGGTAGGAACTTTCCCTGTATTGCCCAAATTACTTTGTGTTATTCAAAGAAATTGTACCTATTATATATAAAAGAAAAAATACGTCCACATGTTTTCGGTGAACGTACTTTTGTTTGACATCCGTAAACTAAAAATAACTTCTTTGAAAGTTATTGTATAAATCTGAAATTACAGTGGGCGGGGTCCGAATCTTTTAAAAGATTCTTTTTCCAGGTTTTCGCGGTGATCCGGATGGGAAATATCAGTAAGGGCGTAGGCTCTTTGTCTCAGGTTTTTGCCGAATAAATGAGCTACTCCGTATTCAGTAATTACATAATGTACGTGGGCTCTGGTCGTGACAACTCCTGCACCTTGTTTGAGAAACGGAGTGATTTTGGATTCCCCCCTTTTGGTGACTGAGGGCAGGGCGATGATAGGTTTGCCTCCGTCACTAAGGGAAGCTCCCCGGATAAAATCCATCTGTCCTCCGACACCTGAATATTGAAATGTTCCTATGGAATCAGCACATACCTGACCGGTCAGGTCAATCTCAATTGCACTGTTGATGGCGACCATATTCGGATTTTTAGCTATGTTGCCGGAGTAATTGACATATTCAGATTCCAAAAACTGAAATAAAGGATTGTCGTGAATGAAGTCATATAGTTTTTTTGTACCTATGGCAAATGAAGTTACAATTTTATCCCGATGCTTTTTTTTGTATGCGTTGGTTATGACTCCTTTTTCAATAAGTGGGATGACACCATCAGAGAACATTTCTGTATGAATACCCAAATCCCGGTGACCTGTCAATTGTGTCAATACCGCATCCGGAATGGTTCCGATACCCATTTGTAACGTACATCTGTCGTCAATCAAAGAGGCAACATGTTTTGCAATGGCCATATCGGTTTCTGTAATGTGCAGACCATATTGTACTTCCGGCAATTGGTCATCCACCATCACCATGGTATGTATTTTGTCTGAATGGATAAAGCTGTCACCGTGCGTCCTTGGCATGTTAGGGTTGATCTGTGCAATAATGTGTTTTCCGTTCATAACCGCAGATTTTGCGATGTCCACACTTACACCCAAAGAACAATAACCGTTCTGGTCAGGTGGAGAACAATTAATAAAAACGACATCCAGGCTGATATAATGCCTTTTGAACAAACGACTGATTTCACTTAAAAATATCGGAATATAAGCACCTCTTTCATCATTGACCATAGGCCTGATATTTGAAGATACAAACAGAGAGTTTAAGAAAAAACTGTTTGGATATGCGTCCATGTTAAGTTGTAGATCTCCCAACAGAGATATGTTCATGATTTCGACATTTTGTAACTCATGAGCTCTTCGGCCGAGGGCAGCGGTCAATGTCAGTGGGGTTCCTGCACTTCCATGGACAAAAATACAGTCTCCGGATTTTATGATTTGAACTGCTTCGTCTGCCGACTTGATTTTATGATTGTATTTTGATAACATATTTGGGTTTTATGTAAAATAATATTTGCCTTATGATCTATTCCTGAAGACATAAAATCGGAATATTGATTTTTTTTATGAGGTTTTCCGTTACACTTTTATGTTTCAAAGAATCCATAAAAGTATGTTTTTTTGGTATTGTTACCAGTATGTCGGGTTTGTTTTTATCAACATAGTCCATGATTCCATTAGTAATGTCCTGATTTTCAATTACTATTAATTTATGAGGGATGTTTTTAAAGGTGTTTTCCAAAAGTATATATTCTTCCAGTTGTTCCTGAGAATGTTTTCCCTGACCGTCAGGTACGACAACCACATAATTGATGATAACATCAGACAACCAGGATATTTGCATTAATGGCCATAAAACATCAATATTGTCAATGTCTTCTAATGAAGTTGTAAAACCAACGGTATAAATTTTTCGGAAAATGGCTGTGTCAGGTATAACCAAAACAGGTATTTCGCTTTGTTTGACCGTACTTAAAGTCTGACTTCCTGTCAGTATCTTTTGAAATTCATTTTTCTGAATATGGGTGGCCATGACAATTAAATCTGCCTGATGATTTATGATAAGGTGGGGCACCATGTTTTGAAAGGGGCCTGCTGCAACTTCAAAATTTATTTCGAGGGACGTTCCTTCTGAAATAGCATGTTTTACTTCTTCAACAAATTGCGCAAGTTGTTTTTTTGTTTTATATTCGGTATCTTTAATCAGATCGGGACTTATATGAAATTCCTGATTGGAAACAGGAAGGTAAAAAGAATGAAAAAACAACAGTTTTGCATAGGTTGTTTTCGCCAGATTGGCGGCATAAAATGCGGCAATGTAAGAACCGAAAGTAAAGTCAACAGGGAGAAGGATTGTACGCATACTATGTGAACGTCAGAACTTTGTGTCTGAGATTGGTGCAAAAGTATTGTGGAACGCCTTTTGGAAAGATGATTTTTATCATTCAGATTTATGATGACGACTGTACAAGTTTTGACAATTTATACATAAGGCTATTTTTTTAAACAGGTAAAATCAATGTGTAAATAAAAACCTTTCCGCTTTCAGAAAAGTACGGACAAAAAAAAGGCCGGTAAAAAACCGGCCAAACTGTATTTTAAAGGAGTATTTAATATTTTATTCTGAAAATCAGAAGCCATAAGCCACGTGAACACTGAAATTATTTGGTGAACCTTTGAAGGCTGACTTTCTCGGACCATAATAAATGTGGTCTCCGATACTTCTGAAGGAGTTTTCATATTTCAGGTCAATAAAAATATGGCCGAAATCATAACCGATACCACTGATAAATCCGAAAGTTGTGCTTTTGAATTTACTGTTGTATTCAGGTATAACTTCCAGTTCGCTGTCACTCGCCGCCAAAAAATGTATGACAGGTCCAACACCGATTCTGAATTTGTTGATTCTTAAACCACCGGAAATATTCAGGTCAATGTAATGAAATTTTTCATCCATCACCGGGCTGAAGTTTCGGTTGTCGTAAGAAATGACATCATAGCTTGACTTAAAATACGTATAGGCGAGGTTTGCCTGATAAAATAAAAATCCTGCATTTTTTTGCATAAATAAACCGCCGGAATACATCGGAGAACTTTTATTGTACATGATATCATGAACAACGTAATCATTTTCATTGCCAATTAAAGAATGTTCCTGAGCAGTTGTGATAAAACCTGTACTGATCTTTGGTCCGATAAAAAAGGATTGTTCTTTTGAAAACCTTCTTTGTGATTGTCCCTGTAAAACCAACAGAGAAAGAAAAACGATTGATAAAATTAATTTTTTCATTTGGATTGTGTGTTTAAATGATTTGGTATGTATAGGTTCTATCCAAATATTGTGCAAATTTATATGTAAATAAAATTTTCCAGGTTGAAAAGATACAAAATAATATATCGATAACACCTATTTAACGATTTATTCTCAAAATATTGTACGTTGATAGGGTCGTTTTTAAAAATTATCAGATATTGATTGTCAAATGATTTACATTTCGAAATTCACCATAAAATAAAACTAAATTTTGTTTTATGGTGCAAATTGTATTTTTAGATTAAAATCAATCTGATAACCATACAAAATACTTATTTTTAAGAAATGTTGCAAAATATAAATATTTTTTATATTAAAAAAGTTTTTATTTGTTTTATGTAATATAGTTGACAAAATAGCATTTTGGTTGCTTTTTGCCAAAAAAAAAAATCGCCTACTTGGGGTTTTTGGGTTGTCAACACCTGAAAAAAATGTGATACCGGAACAATTTTCGGTGCAATGGGTTTTTATGGCTCATCAACATTTGTAAAATCAAACACCTTAATTGAGGATTTATTTCAGCATTGTTTTTAAAATTTGTACCTTTGCATTCCAATTTTAGAATTCAGTTTTATGAATATTGCGGTTTTTCCGGGTTCGTTTGACCCAATTACAAATGGTCACGTTGATCTGGTAAACAGAGCTTTACCTCTGTTTGATAAAATTTATGTTGCTGTGGGTGTAAATCAAGCCAAACAAGTTCTTTTTCCGCTTGAAAAACGTTTGGAATGGCTGCATCAGGTTTTTGGTCAGGAACCGAAAGTTGTCATTGATACTTTTGAAGGGCTCACCGTAAATTATGCGGCGGCCAAAAATGCAAGATTTCTGATCAGAGGCCTTCGAAATGCTTCTGATTTTGATTACGAAAAAACCATTTCGCAACTCAATCACATCATCGGAAAAGATCTCGAGACCTTGTTTTATATTTCGCAACCTTCGTATTCTCACATTTCAAGCACCATTGTCAAAGAAATAATCAAAGGTAAAGGAAATGTTGCTCCGTTTGTTCCGGAAATCATCGCAGCAGAAATCAACAAATCATTTAACATTCCATCTTAAAATTACATCGTATGTCCAATGCATTTTTTCAGGTTCCAATAGCTAAGAATGAACCCGTTTTATCTTACAGCCCCGGTTCTAAAGAAAAACTGGAGTTAAAAAAAGCACTTAAAACCATGAAAGCTACTTCCGTAGATATTCCCATGTATATCGGAAGTCAGAAAATATATACGCAGGATAAAAGAACTATACATCCGCCTCATGAAAGGAATTTTACCTTAGGTACGTATTCACATGGTGACGCAACCCATGTTTCTATGGCTATTGATGCAGCTTTAGCAGCCAAAAAAGATTGGGAAAATATGGCCTGGCAAGACAGGGCTTCCATATTTCTGAAAGCCGCCGAATTATTGGCCGGACCGTACCGTGCCAAAATGAATGCAGCTACCATGTTGGGACAGTCAAAAAATGTTTTTCAATCAGAAATTGATGCCGTATGTGAATTGGTAGACTTTTTCAGGTTCAATGTACAATATATGACTGAAATGTACAGCAACCAGCCGGAAAGTGCTCCCGGCATCTGGAACCGATTGGAATACAGGCCTTTGGAGGGATTTGTTTTTGCTCTGACACCGTTTAACTTTACGTCTATTGCAGCCAATTTATGCAGCGCGCCTGCCATGATGGGAAATACGGTTGTGTGGAAACCCGCAGAAACCCAAATTTATTCTGCACAGGTGATCATGGAGATATATGAAAAGGCGGGATTACCACCGGGAGTTATCAATCTGGTTTTTGTCGACGGACCTGTAGCAGGTGATATTATCCTCAAACACAAAGAATTTGCGGGCATTCACTTTACAGGTAGTACAGGTGTTTTCCAGCACCTTTGGAAAACAATCGGAGAAAATATAAAAAATTATAAAATCGTATCCCAGAGTAGTGGGAGAAACCGGAGGAAAAGATTTTGTCGTTGCGCACCCTTCTGCCATTGCTAAAGAAGTGGCGGTAGCTTTGTCACGCGGAGCCTTCGAATTTCAGGGACAAAAATGTAGTGCAGCTTCGCGCGCTTATATTCCTGCTTCATTGTGGCCGGAAGTTGAAAAACAACTTAAATCTGATTTGGCGGACTTTACAATGGGCAGTCCGGAAAATTTTACCCATTTTATCAATGCAGTCATTGACGAAAAAGCTTTTGACAAAATCACAGGTTACATTCAGAGAGCAAAAAGTGATGCCGGCGCTACCATAGTGTCAGGAGGTCATTTTGACAAATCGGAAGGTTATTTTATCCAACCTACGGTCATCAAAGTGGATGATCCGCACTATATTACTATGGAAGAAGAGTTGTTTGGGCCTGTTCTTACCATATATGTATACGAAGATGCCAAGTGGACAGAAACTCTCAAAATTGTCGACGAAACAGGACCTTATGCTTTGACAGGTGCAGTATTTAGTCAGGACAGGTACGCGCTTTCTGAAGCTTTTGAAGCATTGAGACATTCGGCAGGTAATTTTTATATCAACGACAAACCTACTGGTGCCGTAGTTGGTCAGCAACCTTTCGGTGGCGGCCGGGCTTCAGGTACCAATGATAAAGCGGGTAGTGCCATTAACCTCATGAGGTGGGTATCGCCGAGGACGATCAAAGAAAACTTTGTTCCGCCGACAGATTATACGTATCCTTTCCTTTCAGAAGAATAGAGCTTTTAATTTGGCCAGAATATTAGGTATAGATTATGGTTTAAAAAGATGTGGCATTGCTGTTACAGATCCTTTTCAGATTATCGTAAATGCATTGGATACCGTCGAAACCAAAAATTTGGAAACATATCTGACGACCTATTTTCAGACAGAAAAGGTTGAAAAAATAATTTTCGGTCATCCGGTTCACAAAGATGGAAATGACACCTATCTGGTAAAAAATATTCAGGACTTTTGTAAGAAAATTCACAACAAATGGCCTGATAAAATCATAGATTTTCAGGATGAATCCTTTACTTCATCCATGGCCAAAGATATCATCATGATGTCCGGGGCCAAAAAGAAAAAAAGACAGGACAAGGCACTCGTTGATAGAATCAGTGCGGTCATTATTTTACAAAAATATTTAAAACACATTTAGCATATGATAATGCCGATATATGTATATGGATTTCCCGTTTTAAAAAAAGTAGCGGAACCTATATCAAGTGATTATCCTGAATTGAGTGAACTGATCGAAAATATGTATCAGACTATGTATAATGCAAAAGGGGTCGGATTGGCGGCACCTCAGGTAGGTCTTTCCAAAAGGATTTTTGTTGTGGATACCATTCAGGTGATGAAAGAAGAGGATAAACATAAAGGAATAAAAAAAGTATTTATAAATCCTCAAATCATTGAAGAAACCGGCACTCCCTGGTCTTATGAAGAAGGTTGTCTCAGTATCCCTAACATTCATGGAGATGTGGAAAGACCAGCGGTAGTAACGCTCACTTATGTCGACGAAAATTTTCAGGAATTTTTTGAAACGTATGAAGGAATGAACGCCCGTGTGATTCAACATGAATATGATCACATACAAGGTAAACTTTTTATCGAAAAATTGAAACCGCTGAAGAAAAAACTGATTCAGGGTAAATTGAATAAAATGGCTGCGGGTAATGTAACAGCAGATTATAAAATTAAGGTGTACAAACCTTAATGTCAGAAACATAGTGTTTGGCAGTGTAGTTTTTGGTATTAAAAAAAGTTATATATATTAAGTTCAAGCTGTAGAAATTATCTATCTTTGTTTTTTATAAAAACCAGGATTTCAAATTATATTGTTAATCAGGTCGTCACTTTTTACTAAAAATTATGGCATCAAACAGCAGGCCGTCAACCTTTTATGCAACAATTTCCATTACCATTGTCCTGATATTGGTGGGGTTGTTTATGACCTTGTTTTTACATACAGGCAATATTTCCAACATTCTGAAGCAGAATATTAATATTTTGGTGGAAGTACAGGACGTGATGCCGGAATCCGAATTGAACAGACTTCAGAAGATGATCAAAAATACTGAGGGAGTTATCCCGGAAAGTGTGGAATATATCGAAAAAGAACAAGCCCTTCAATTTATGTCATCGGAATTCGGGTCTTTGTCTGAGGTTATCGAAAACCCTTTCAAAAACATCATCAAATTTAATCTTAAAGCTGAATTTTATACAGAAAAAAATATTAAAAATATTCGGGAAACCCTGGAAATGGAAAAAGGGGTTTTGGGTTTTTATTATGAAAATGAGAGTATTGATTTGGTGAAAAAAAATCTGACCAACTTTTCTTTTATCATACTAGGTCTGGCTGCTATTTTTGTTCTATTATCTATTGCCATCATTTATAATACCCTTAGACTGACTTTATATGCTGACGAACGAAAAATAAAAACCATGCAGATCGTAGGTGCCACAGGGTATTTTATCAGGCGACCTTATTATATATGGGCAATCAAAATGAGTTTTATTGCTACGTTTTTTGTAGCCCTCGTATTGGGTGGTGTCTATACATATGCGGTGTATGACAATGCCCTTCTGTTTGAATTACTCGATGTCCGGTTTTTGGTATTTACCGTTTTGGTTTGTTTCCTACTGGCTCTTTTTATTACATTCGGAGCTGCAAGAACGATCTTAGGCAGGTTTCTTAGGTCTTCTTTAGGCTAATTTTTTATTTTTTTATTTTTTTTGTCCAAAAACAGAACTTCCGTTTGTTGTTATACAAATCAAAAAATATTAAAATGAACAAGTATTTATTATTGTTGCACGAACAGATTGATGTAATTCAAAATCTTTCTCCAAAAGAAATGGAAGAACTGGTCAGTAGTCATATGGCATGGGCAAACAAACTGGAATCTGACGGCTTGTTGCTTGCTGGTGACGGCTTGGAAGACAAAGGTGTACAGATTTCAGGTAAAGAAAGTATTGTAAAAGACAGTATGTTTCTCGAAACTAAAGAAATGATAGGCGGTTTTTATTTGATTCAGGCAGGTAGTTTTGAAGAAGCAGTGGAGATTTCAAAATCATGTCCTTGCCATCAATGGGGAGGTGTTACTGAAGTAAGACCTATTGCAAATTATGCATCCGAGTGACCCACATTTTTCAGGAGAACATTTCAGGGTTTTATATGGAAAGTTGTTTGCCGGATTACTTCAATATTTTGGGGTAATCTGGCTGAACGAAATTGAAGATGCCATTCAGAATTCTTTTTATAAAGCATTAAAAATTTCTCAATCAAATAATCCTCCGGCTAATTTCAGGAACTGGCTTTTTATAGTAGCCAAAAATGATGTAATCAATCAGATCAATAAACAAAAAAAATCGTTATTGTCTGAAAATTCGCAATTTACAAATGAAATATCATTTCCTGAAGAGGACCCCAGACTTACCTTACTTTTATATCTGACAACTATAAAATCTTTGTCTTCTGATCAATTGGTTCTTTTTTTATTAAAAAATATTTTTGGACTTTCCGTAAAAGAAATAGCAGGAACAACCCTTTTGTCGGAGGATAATGTTTATAAAAATATTCAGAGGATAAAACAAAAAATAAAAACAGGTTTTGATTATGAGTCTTTTTGTAACAACGATGTACAGCCCTCTCAGAACAGGATACAGGACATTGAAGAGGTGCTGTATGCTGTTTTTAATATTGGTTTTGACACACACAATCCCAGAATTGAATCTATTGTCAATGATGATTTATGTATTGATGCCATAGCACTTACTCGTCTGTTATTTGCAAAGTATAAAAGAATTGAAACGCGAAATTTACTCGCTCTTTTTTGTTTTCATTCCGCAAGGCTTCCTTCAAAAACAATAAACGGACATCTGGTCCCTTTTTTTGAGCAGGATAAAACACTATGGGACCATTCCCTGATTCAATCCGGAATAAAGTATTTGGAAAAACCACATGTGTTGCATAAATTTTATATCGAAGCTATCATTGTTAGTAAACACATGCTCACAGAGGATTATGATAAAAAACATTGGAATGAAGTGATTTCTTTATATGAAATGTGGTATAGGATAGAGGGTTCTCCGTTTATTTTATTAAATCTTACTTATTGTTATTATAAAGCCGAAAAATATGCAGCATTGAAAAACACCCTTCAAAATCTTGAATCCGTTTTTTCAAATGATAACTTTTATTATACATTGTTGAAAACAGAAGTTTTTGACGAATGGTCCAGGGAACAAAAAAATGGAAAGCTCAAAGAAGTTTTACGACATGCAGAACAAGAGTTCAGGAAAAAGTTTATTTCAGACAAAATAAAAGAAACTGAATAAATCATGTCTTTCGGGAACCGTCACCGGTTTGAATGTTTTGTTGTACAGGTCATATATTTCAGGCTAAAAAAAAATTGAACCATACTACCTTTAGAAGAATCAGGAAAACTGAAGAAGAATTCTTACCTTTGTACCTTCATAAAATGTATCTTTTGACGGTTAAACAAAAAATAGAAATACTGGCACCTGCTAAAAACCTGATCCAGGGAATCGCCGCTATCAATGCAGGGGCTGATGCAGTGTATATAGGAGCTCCTTTGTACGGTGCCAGAACCAATGCTACCAATTCCATAGAAGATATTGCTGAAATGGTCAGGTATGCTCATCTGTTTAAAGCACAGGTTTTTGTCGTGGTCAATACCATTTTGTACGACCATGAACTCGAAAATTGCCGAAAATTGATTTGGCAGCTTTATGAGATTGGTGTGGATGCGATCATCATTCAGGACATGGGGATTTTGGAAATGAAACTTCCTCCTATAGTTCTTCACGCCAGCACCCAGGCCAATAACCGGGATCCAAAACATGTGAAATTTCTTAGGGAGGTTGGCATTAAAAGGGTAGTGCTGGCCAGAGAGCTTAATCTCGATCAGATCAAAGAAATCAGAGAAGCGAGTGATGTCGAACTCGAATTTTTTGTTTCCGGAGCATTATGTGTGTCTTTTAGTGGCAATTGTTACATGTCAGTCGCTAATGGTGAACGTTCTGCCAACAGAGGATCATGTGCTCAAAACTGTCGTCTCCCGTATGACCTGGTTGATGGAACTGGTAAAGTCCTGAAACAAAGCAGCCACCTTTTATCCATCAAAGATCTTGATTTGTCCGATCATTTGCCGGCGCTTATTGAAGCCGGAATAACTTCATTTAAAATAGAAGGAAGACTTAAAGATATTGTTTATGTAAAAAACAATGTTTCGTACTTACGTAAAAAACTGGACACTTTTTTGGATTCCAATCAGGATAATTACCAAAAAGCATCTTCAGGAAGGACTTTTTACAATTTTGAGCCTCAAATGGACAGGTCTTTCAACAGAGGTTACACAGATTATTTTGTCAACAAACGAAAAGAAAAAATCGGCAGTTGGGAAACACCCAAATCACAGGGGCAGTATATCGGAAAAGTATTGGAAGCCAAAGCAAATGGATATGTAATCGAAAATGATGACATCTTAAATCAGGGAGATGGCCTCTTTTTTATCAATAGTGAAGGGCAAGCCGACGGAGCGCAAATTAATATTATTGTAAATGATGTTGTTGTTTTTAATACACCTAAATTATTGTCAGCAGGAACGGAAATATATAGAAATTCCGATGCGGAATTTAATAAGCTGGTGGAACAGGAAAAAAGTGCCATTCGTAAAATCGGGGTGCTCTTTACCTTTTCTGAAACCGGGGAAGGATTTCTTTTGAAAGCAGTGGACGAAGACGGCCATCAGGCAGAACAATATTTACACACAGAAAAAATTCCTGCTTTAAATGAGGAAACAGCCATTTCAGGCATTAAAAACAATCTCTCAAAAACAGGAAATACCGTATTTATAGTCGATGACATCGAACTTATATTGTCTGGAGTTTGGTTTTTACCTTCCGGTTTGATCAACGAACTCAGAAGAAATGTGCTGGATCAGTTGATGGAAACAAGAATCAAAGAATATATAAGGTACGAACGTGCCATAAAAAAAACTGACCACCCTTATCCGGTTAAAGAATTGGATTTTACCTTCAACGTTTCCAACCAATTGGCAAGGAATTTTTATAAACGCCATGGGGTTACAGAAATCGAAAAAGCATTTGAACTGCAATGGGACCCCGGCAAATCACGTGTAATGACCACCAAATATTGTGTTAAATACGAGTTGGGTAAATGTGCGCGTTTCCAAAGAGCAACCATGGGCGAAAAAGTGGTCGAACCATTGACGCTTCGACAAGGAGAACTGGAATACAAACTCAAATTTAATTGTAAGCCATGTGAAATGGAAATCTGGGAGAAAGACGCAGAGTTGGAATTTATCGATGAGGACGAACAAATGATGGCATAAATAGGAATAAAGGAGATAGAGATACCTTTTTAAGAAAGGTTTTGTTGTTTTTATATTCAACTCCTTCAGAGTTGGGGAAGGATTTGTTGTTTGCCACAGGTTTTACCTGCGGTTATTCATATTGAAGCCCTTCGGGCTTAGGGACCCGAAAATGTTATGACCGAAAAAAAATATGTCAATTAGCCCAACTTCATTTGAACAAAATAACTACTACATGGAATAATCTCAGAATCCTGAAAGGATTGAATACGAATAGCCCCGAATGAAATTCGGGTTATAATCAAACGACCAACCCCAACCACGAAGTGGTTGAATGTGTCATCTTTCATTTTTTTTATAAATCAAATCATCACCCAATAATCCGGTTCAAATTTTATAAAAATCTGACATATTGCAGATGATTCACCAATGTCCCGTTACACTTTTATTTTTTACTTTTACCTACTATTAACTATCTTCGCATCTTAATAATAAAACATGGATAAAAAAAGGATTTTGATTACAGGGGCGGCCGGATTTATCGGATCACACCTTTGCGACAGATACATCAAAGAAGGATATCATGTCATTGGAATGGACAACATGATAACCGGAAATATAGTTAATATAGAACATTTATTTCCGCTTGAAACCTTTGAGTTTTATCATCACGATGTCAGTAAGTTTGTGCATGTTCCCGGTAATCTGGACTACATTTTGCACTTTGCTAGTCCGGCCAGTCCCATAGATTACCTGAAGATGCCCATTCAGACATTAAAAGTAGGGTCATTGGGGACACATAATTTATTGGGTCTTGCCAAAGCTAAAAACGCCCGGATACTCATAGCTTCTACTTCAGAAGTTTATGGTGATCCTTTGGAACACCCGCAGACTGAATCTTATTGGGGAAATGTAAATCCTATTGGTCCGCGGGGAGTTTATGACGAAGCCAAACGATTTCAGGAGGCCATCACCATGGCATATCATACCTATCATGGTCTGGAGACCAGAATTGTAAGAATTTTTAATACTTACGGGCCCAGAATGAGAGTTGAAGACGGAAGGGTACTGCCTGCCTTTTTTTCTCAGGCCATTCGTGGTGAAGGATTGACTATATTTGGGGATGGTTCGCAGACCCGATCCTTTTGTTATGTTGATGATTTGGTAGAAGGCATTTACAGGTTGATGTTGAGTGATTATGCCTTTCCGGTTAATCTGGGTAATCCGGCAGAAATTACCATTCGTCAGTTTGCTGATGAGATTCTTGCATTGGTTAATAATCCCAAAGCGTTTATCGACTTCAGGCCTTTACCGGTAGATGATCCGAAACAAAGACAACCGGACATCACCAAAGCAAAAGCAATATTGGGTTGGGAACCAAAATTTGACAGAAAAACAGGTTTGGAGCTCACGTATGAATATTTCAAAAAAGTAGTTATAATCTGAGTATTTTTAATAGACAGATTATAGCAAAAAAAGGGAAACATTTTTTAAAATGTTTCCCTTTTTTTTTAGCTCTGCGCCTCTAAACATTAAACATTAAACAATCAACTCTAAACATTGACCGCTAAACATTTATTCAATCTATTTAGTCCAACGCAATCTGTTTACTCTTCTTCCGATTTCTGTACCGTATCTCAATCCTTCATCACAATCCATTCTGAAGTGAACGCCAAGGTATATTCTTGAAAAGGCATTTTCCTGAGCCATATCGTAAAGGCTGGAGAACGCTTTAGGGGTACCGTAAAATTCTGTTCTGTTTTCGTGACATCTGTCTGTCATCGCATAAGAATAACCGAATTCACTGGCTAGTACTTCAGCAGCACCACCACTAAAAGTAGAATGACCTGATGGGTAAGCCGGGAATGCCGGTGTGATACCTGTTTCACCTGTTTGTGGATTGTTAAGAGCTGTTTTCCAATCTGCATCAAAATTTCTTCTGATATAGGTTTCCGGTCTTTCTATGTTGTAATGATATTTTGAATTCCAGCAGGCTACAGCCATGTCGTTGAGTGCAATCCCCAATTTAGCATTAGAAACAACAACTTTTTCAAGAGATGCATTTTCTCTGGCATAAATTTGATTTGCAACAGCCAACCATCTGATCGGAGGAGAAAAGGTAAGCCCTAAATGGTCATCACTCCAGAAAACTCCAATATTGACGAGATTTTGATTTTTAATGGTTTCAACAACTTCCAAAGCCTGAACATAAATTTCTGAATTTGGATCATCTGAAAGGGGTAGAGGTGGACGGCATAATTTCATGTCTTCAGAGATTGCAAATGTTCTTGCCTGACCCCAGTAAGGGAACATACCATTTTGTAATCCTGATGAAGTAGGTCTCCAGTCTCCCGGTTTTGTGTATCGCGTAGCCCAGTTATATCCCTGGAAAATATCAAGATAAGCATCTGTGCTTACCACGTCCGTTCTTGCCCAATTCCAAACGGCAGCAGCAACTGCTTGTCCATGTAATTTTGAACGCTCAAAAACTTCAGGCGAAACCGCTTCTTTAGCTTCGTCATCATATCTTTTTTCAATGAGATTTATTTTGTCTATCAGATTTGAGCCTATATGAGGGAAAAAACGAACCATCAGATGTGCGTGAACAGTATTTACAACTGTAGGCCAGTGATATTCAACACCTCTGTAAACCTGAGGAACATCCACACCTACAAGATTGCGGATAGATCTGTAATCCGGCATTCCGGATACGATAGCTTCATAAGTTGCGATGCCTAAATAGCCTTGTGCAGCTGTTGTCGGGCAAGGTCTGTAGCCCGGAGCATATCTGTCAATCTCGATATAAAGGTCATTCCAATCCTGAAGAACCTGGGAAGAATAATCTTTTGCGGGGGTGCTGTTTTGTACCTCTTCAGTATCAGGAATGTCCTTTTTACAGGAAGTGAAGGTCAAAACACCTGCTAATAATAAAAAAGTTATTTTTGAAATAAATCTCATGGGACAAAATTTAATTATTCAAATATGTTTACAGAAAAATGAATTTTCTGATTTGGCGACAAAGGTACAAAAGGAGTTTTAGACTACCAAACTTCGAGCCAGAATTTTTTTTGAGCCTGATTTGTAGTTCTTGTTTTATATTAATATCATGTGTAAAGTATAGATAATCAAATATTTATATTGTTTAATTTTTTGAGTGTTAGTTATAAAATTGATAAATAAGTGTTTATGTATTTTAATTATTTATGTATATTATTGTAATACAGTATAAAGAGTATAATGATTATATATATATGAATTATTTGTTACTTTTTTATCAAAAATTCACATAAAAAATATACAAGGTTTGTAAAATGTCTTACTTTTACTCCGAATAATCTGTAACCTCAAACATCAGTCAAACCAAGTGTGAGATTTTTTAAAGTCAAACACTTATTGTAATGCTATTTTTTTTGTATACTAAACCACCCGAGAAATGAGAAGTTTTAGTTTTTTACTTTTTTTTATTATTGGATTTTACTTTATTCCCAATTTTGTAAATGGGCAATGTCCTACTTACCAAGTATATGAAAGTTTTTCTACTTCACTTCCTACACAAGGTGGCACGTGGTTTAACAACGGTGTTGTATATTCTTCAAACAATCCACGCAGTGGGGCAAGAACAATGGCTTTTAATGGTACAGGTGATTTTTTACGTACTCCCCTGTTATCGAACCCAAAGGTGTTCTCATTTTGGTATCGAAGGAGTAGTGCTACAGATGCATTTTCATTAATTGTTGAATATTCTTCAGACGATGTCACATATACTAATTTAGCTACACTGAGTTCATTTACAACTACATATCAACAATACTCGGTAGATTTGGAAGCATTGTCCTTAACTAATATTTATATAAGATTGAGAGACAATAGAGCATCCGGTAGTGCCGAAAGATATATAGATGACTTAGCTTGGACCTCAACAAATGTTAATCAAAATCTTACAATTGTTCCGGCATTAGGAACTAACATGTGTACTGCATCCGTTATTTGTGGTCAAACTTACAAAGTATTTGACAATGGTGGTGTCTCTGATCAATATAATAGCAGCCAAAATAATACTATAATACTGGCACCAGGGACATCGGGTCAAGCTATCCAATTAACCGTTAATAGTTGTGTAACAGAGTCATCATCGTCTTGTGATGATTGGGATTGGTTAAAAATATTTGAAGGTAACAGTATAACTAATACATTATTGCATTGGATTCAAACCGGATGCGCAACTAGACCTGTTCCTTCAGGAACTGTGACCTCCTCAGACCCAAATGGTAATTTAACCTTACAGTTTAAATCCGATTCAGGAATCAATGCTGCTGGTTTTGAAGTTACAATAATCTGTGTTCCACAAGTAACGTGTTTTGTGCCTTCAGGAGCCAATGTCAATAATGTCACAAATAATTCAGCTACCATCAATTGGACAGAACCGGCACCTCCAGCAGGTGTTGGTTATGAATGGGAAGTCAGAACATCAGGAGCAGGAGGTAGCGGGCCTACTGGGCTTGCGGCAAGTGGAAATGTTAGCACTGGTATGACTATGGCCAATGTTTCAAGTTTGTCAAGCAATACAATGTATACTGCCTTCGTCCGCTCAGACTGTGGAGCAGGAGACTATAGTGTTTGGTCTACTGGGGTAGTGTTTACAACTCGTTGCGATCCGGCTGTAATTCCTTACGACGAAGGTTTTGAAAGTGCTGTTGTACCAGCCTATCCTGTCTGCGTCACCGGTGTAAATACCCCAACAAGATCAACAACCACGACAGGAGCTCAGCCGCGTACAGGTACTAAATATATTAATGTCCGATGGACTCCTACATCAACAAAATATTTATACAGTGCTCCGGTTGGGTTGACCACAGGTGTAGCTTATGATTTTGGATTTTGGTATCTTACAGATGGTATAAGTGGATGGACATCAATTAAGTTGCTAGTGAATAATCAACCTTCAGCAACCGGCGCAACCCAATTGGGAATTGTAAATAACGCAACCAATACAACCTACCAGGAATTAAAAGGAATATATACTCCCTCATCAACAGGTTCATATTATTTAATTGTTGAAGTAGTGCATACATCAAGTCCTAATGATATGTCCATTGACGATATTTACATTTATGAAGCACCATCATGTTTAACCCCAACGGCCATTAATGTTAATAGTATAACATCAAATTCTGCAAACATAAATTGGACAGAACCGGCACCTCCGGCAGGTGTTGGTTATGAATGGGAAGTCAGAACATCCGGGGCAGCAGGTAGCGGACCAACAGGACTAGTTGCAAGTGGAAGTGTTGCTACTGGTATCACAATGGCAAGTGTTTCGGGCCTTACAGGTAATACGATGTATACTGCCTATGTTCGTTCAGACTGTGGAGCAGGAGACTTTAGTAATTGGTCAACAGGCGTAGGGTTCACTACTTCATGTGATGCAGCTAACATTCCTTACACTCAGGATTTTGAGTCTGCAACTATACCAAACATGCCTGCATGTACCAGCAGAGAAAATGCAGGTACAGGCAATCAATGGGTGACAGCCAACAATCCAGGTAATGGTTTTACTACAAGATGTTTACAATATGGGTACGACGATACCAATCCTGCAAATGCATGGTTTTATACCCAAGGGTTGAATCTTACCGGGGGAGTGACATATAGACTGACTTTTAATTATGGTAACAATAGTACTTCTTTCATAGAAAAGTTGAAAGTCGCGTATGGCTCGACACCTGTCAACGGAAGTATGACCACGCAATTACTTGATTTTCCCACGATTAATCAGGGGGCTTTACAAAATGCTACGGTTGATTTTACTCCGGCTTCTACAGGAGTTTATTACCTTGGTTTTAACTGTTATTCAGCGGCAGATCAATTTAATTTGTACGTTGATAATATATCCTTGGCCCTTGCTCCCACCGACGCTGTTGACTGGGGTAATTTACAGTGGCCGGAAAACGGCACCATTTTCCCTCAAAATACTTATGTTTCGTACGGCCAGGCCTGGGAACCGGGCGTAACCGATATGACAGGACAAGGAGCGGGTTTGAATGCCTGGGTAGGATGGAGTAATTCCAATACAGACCCGGCAACATGGCCGACAGGCAATTGGATTTCAGCACCATTTAACGTGGATGCCGGTAATAATGATGAATTTTCAGGAACATTCCCTGCCAATACCTTTACCCCGGGAACATATTACTATGCATACCGTTATCAACTGAACGGTGGTCCGTTTAGATATGGAGCCTATAGTGCAGGTGGTGGTGGTTTTTGGAATGGAACTTCCTTTGTAAATGGTGTATTGACTGTAAATGCATGTCCTTCTATAACTCCTACGGCTACACCATCCTCTATTTGTGTCGGTGAATCCTCTGACCTTAATGTCACCAGTCCCAATGGCAATTACACCTATCTTTGGAATCCTGGAATGCTGGCAGGAGCCACGCAAACGGTATCTCCGGTTGCTACCACGCAGTATACAGTCACTGCGACAGATAATGCAACAGGCTGTGTTTTAACCTCAAATGTTACAGTTACTGTTAATCCTTTGCCTGTTTCAAGAATCAGTCCTGATTCACCTATCAGTATTAGTTGCGGGGATGTGCAACAATTAACAACCGGTATTTTAGATTTAAATACATCCACTTCTGATTATATTTTTACATCATCAGCAGGTGCCTTTACTCCACTTAGCGGTGGAACTGCATTAGATGCTATTGAAGCTGACGATGCTATTTCTGCTACGATTCCTATAGGCTTTTCTTTTAGGTTTAATGGTGTTAATTATTCAAATATCAAAGTTTCTTCTAACGGTTTTATTACATTTAATACAACTGCTTCTACAAGTGCTCCTGACAATTCATCAGCGGTTGCTTCATCCTTCTTGCCGCTAATTGCGCCATTGTGGGATGATTTAGCAGGTTCTGTGACAAGTTCAAGTGCTGCTTCATATCAGCTGACTGGTACGTCTCCTGATAGGGTTTTAACTATTGAATGGTTAAATTGGGAGTGGAACTATACTGCTACAGAAGCTGTTATATCCATGCAGGTTAAACTATATGAAACAACAAATAAAGTGGAATTTAATTACAGACAAGAGGCTGGAAGCGTTGTTCCGGGTACAACTGGTGGAGCCTCAATTGGTATTATGGCTTCAAGTTCCAATTATTTAATGTTAAATGGTAGCGGAGCAAATCCTTTAGCTTCAAACTCGACTTTTACAACTAATATTACAACAAAACCGGCTACAGGTCAGGTGTATTCATTTGCACTGGACGTTATCACTCCAACAACTTCTTTATGGTCTGGCCCATCCGGCACTCTCTGGCAGGATATGGCTGCCACCATGCCATATACAGGACAAAACCTGGCCACCGTTTATGCAAAACCAACAACAAGTGGAACAAACACTTATACAGTTACCGTTACTGATGTTAATGGTTGCGAAGACACAGAATCAAAAGATGTCGAAGTAGGAAGTTGTGCCATTGCCCTCAATACCAAAGTATTCTTGACCAATGTCTCATCAGGCATTATGAGTGATGTGTTAAGAACGTTGCCTGATTTTCCTTTAACGGATCCGTATACAACAGCACCTTACACGACCAGTGGATTGTTTACATTTGTTCCGGCTCAAACCCCTGCGACTACCACACAAACCATCCTTGATAATAACAATGTCGTAGATTGGGTATTTGTGGAGTTAAGATCAGGAACTTCAGGTTCGACCACGGTCACAGCCTCAAAATCAGGATTACTGAAAAATGATGGTGTCATCATCAATCCGGACGGTACCCCATTTTCATTCAGCGGAGTAGCAGCGGGCAATTATTTTATTGCCATTAAACACAGAAATCATTGTGGTTTTATGACAAATGGCACTATTGTTGTACCTAATCCTTCATTGTTGAATTTAACGAATGGAAGTGTTACTTTGTACCAGAACCAAAATCCGCTTTAAAAAAGCTGCCAAGTGGAGAATGGGCAATGTGGTCAGGTGATGCAGTTATAAGTGGTTTTGTGAATAACGGTGATGTTAATGCGGTAAGGAGCATGAGTGGTCAAACAAATTTGTACACATCTAGAGACTTGAATTTAAGTGGGTCAGTCACAAACGCAGATGTTAATATTGTCAGAGGCAATAGTGGCTAACGACAGGAAACAATAGAATAAATAATAATTTAAAAATTAAAAATTAAAAAATGCATAAGCAATAATTAAAAATTTATTTTTTTCATTGTAACAGTATTTAGTGCTAAAGTGCACACGCGGTTTACATTTTGAATTTCTTAATCACAGCCAGACTCACATTAACCTGGGAGGTATGGATTCGGGCAGCGAATCAAGGTGTTCCTGCACCTTCATTCAATTTTTACGAGCAATAGTTAGATATCATAACAATAAAGGGCTTGAGTACATCCATTTTGCCCACTTTTTGCCATCAATAGGTATTCAATTTGATGGGACTGGTTCCAATTTTTTGGCATGGGACCTCAAACGATATGTAAGATTTAGGTTTCTGTGACAAATTATCCGCAGGAGTGTTAGTTAACAACAACCGGGGGTCAAATTGGTACTTTCACCCACATACTAAGAATATGGCATTACCTACGAATACATTAGCCTCTGTAGTTATCAGAGAGTTTGATGTGTTTGGTGGGTACTCACCAACGCCGCCGCTTCTTACGCCAATAAACCAGGAAGGCAATTGCACACTCATTTACACGACAAGTAACCCTGATGAGTTTACTCCGGCAAGTCCTGCGCAACCTACAAATCTTGCACCCGATATTTCATTACCAATAACAATCAAAGAATTTTCAGTTTCCAAATTAAATGAAAATTCTGCAATTCTTGATTGGACTTCATCAAGTGAGATAAACTCATCACATTTTGAGATAGAAAGAAGCCTTGATGTAGAAAATTTTGAGTTTGTTGGGAGTGTTCAAGCTGCAGGAAATTCATCAGTTGAATTGAAGTATGAATTTATTGATAAAAAAATACCTTCTCTAAGGTCAGGGTCAAATGTTTATTACAGGCTTAAAATGTTTGATTTGGATGGAACTTTTGAATATTCAGACATCAGAGGGGTAAATTTTGGTAACGACCAATCAGTTGGCGTGTCGATGTATCCGAATCCGACCTCTCAATTTCTGAACCTTTATATCAGTAAGGGTTCTTCAGAAGAAAAAGGAGAATTGCAGGTGTTTGATGCTTTGGGCAAATTGATTTTATCCAAAAAAGTAATCGGTAGCGGTATTGAGACCATCGATATGGGCAGAATGTCTAATGGTGTGTATCATGTGGTGCTGACTCAAGGAGACCAAATCTTCAAGGAAAAAATAATAAAAATTGATTAATACGTTTTTTTAGTATTTATAAATAAAAAACCCTGGTACCAAAATATCAGGTTTTTTTTTTCTTACTAAGGGTTTTCATCCATTTATTCAGGAATATCCACCATTTAATCAAAAATTTACACATTATGTAAAAAAAAATTTGTTACTGTAAAAAAACTATATTACTTTTACAGTGTTTTTAAGGACAATTCAAAAATAATTTATATGAAACTGATTTGGAGTGTTGTTTTTTCAATGATTGTAGTACAATTTGGAGTAAGCCAGTTTGTCAGTACGGGAGCTACAGTCACCATTCAGCCGGGTGCAACCTTGAAAGTGGAGAGTAATGTGATCAATCAAGGTGGAGGGACGTTTACCAATAACGGAACGTTAGAAGTTACCGGTAATTTTACCAATTCGGCTACTTTTACTTCAGGAGCCAACTCTGAAATCATTTTTTCGGGAACAGCTGCTTCCACCGTAACACCAGGGGGAGCGTCTTTTCAGGATGTTACACTCAATAAAACCAACAATAATGTTGTGTTGGCAGGTAATGCAGTTGTTAATGGTGTGTTGGACTTTAGTCAGAATAACAACAAAGTAATATTGGGAAGCCATAACCTGACGATGGTTTCGACGGCAAGTGTAACGGGTGCAGGAAACGACAAATATGTGGTAGCCACCGGTTCCGGTAGAATGATAAAACCCATAACAGCCAATGGAGTTTTAACTTTTGAAGTAGGAGATAATGATGCTGCCACCAATTATTCACCTGTTTCGGCAAATATTACCGGTTCTTCTTATTCAGGTGCTTCCATTGGAGTAAATCTTGTTAATGCAGTACATCCAAATTTGCCGGCTGGTTCAAATGATTACCTTACGAGATATTGGGATGTATTAGCTACGGGAACGATCAATGGATATTCCAATACCCTGACAGGTACTTATGTTGCCAAATGATATTACCGGTAATCGGCAAATATTGATGGTTCAGCCTGGAACGGTTCAGCATGGTCTTACCACATTCCCCACAGTGGAAATACTGTTACGGTAACCACGACCAGCTTTGATACAGAGTTGTCAGGATTTGGCAGAGGTGCAGCCCTTAACGCTAAGGTTTTTTTAACAAATGTTTCCTCCGGAACGATGACTGATGTTTTAAGAACTTTAGTTGATTTTCCTCTCACAGATGTATATACCACGACACCTTATTCAACCAGCGGATTGTTTACGTATGTTCCTGCACAAGCTGCAGCAACCACAACCCAAACTATATTAAATAATAATAATGTGGTCGATTGGGTTTTTGTTGAGTTGAGAACAGGACCATCAGGTAGTACAACAGTGGTAGCTTCAAAGTCCGGCTTGTTAAAAAATGATGGTATTATCATTAATCCCGATGGTACACCTTTTTCTTTTAATGGCGTAACTCCTGGAAATTATAAAGTGGCAGTGAAACATAGAAATCATTGTGGATTTATGACAGATGGTACTTATGTTATACCTAATGCTTCTTTACTAAACTTTACCAATAATTCAGTGTCATTATATGGTTCTAATCCTCTACAGCAAAAACCTAGTGGTGAATGGTCAATGTGGTCCGGAGATGCTGTATTGAGTGGGTTTGTTAATAACGGTGACGTTAATGCGGTCAGAAGTATGAGCGGGCAAACAAACCTATATACATCCAGAGACTTGAATTTAAGTGGATCTGTTACCAATGCGGATGTGAATATTGTAAGAGGTAATAGTGGGCAAAGGCAGTGGAGAATAGATTAATTGGTTTATTAATTAAATGTAGTATTATGAAAATTTGGACATTTTTCTTATTATTTTTAGCTTGTGTAACATTGCAAGCAGGTAATCCAAGATATTATCTTGAGTTTAATAATCCAAAAATTGAAAATGGTGAATTATCCTTTTCAATAAAAATTTTCCCTGTAAATGAAAATTTTACATTGTTAGGAGGAAATATAAGGTTTAATTTAGATTCTAAAATTACAAATTCAAGTAATAAACCAATATTTTATCCCGCTAAACCTTCAGTTCAGGAAGATGTGTTATCAATTAATTATGATAATAATAACTCTTATGTAAATTTGGCATTTAGCATTGCCGAAAATATCGGTGTAGACATAGATGAAAAGGGATTTTTAATTGGATACGTACATTATAAAATGGATTCTTACAATAATAAAGAATTGAATTTATTGGTAAAACAAAGAGTGTATAATTTATCGAGTTATATAAACCCACTTCCAAAAGCAACTCAACAAAACTGTACCCTGATCTTTACTTCAGACTCTCCTTATGAACCCGTTCAGGAAGGATTGCCGGTTAATAAAGTGCACTTTTATACAGAACAAGTAGTGGGTAGTGACGATTTTCAACTCTATCCAAACCCATCGACAGGAATGTTGACTTATGATTGGTTAGGAGCTGATATTAAAAAAGATATATCGGTGAAAGTATTTGACAATTTTGGTAAATTGTTACTTAACCGGACTTTGGATCAACAGTCTGAAGGTTCACTGGACATTACCTCATACGCATCAGGAATATATTTTCTCCAGTTTGAAAACGGTGAAAACATCCAGAGGCATAAAGTCATAAAAGTAGATTGATACACAATCAGTAAAAAAAGCCGTAACGATTAAAGTTGCGGCTTTTTTTTTTTTGCTGCTTCATACTAAATTCAGGTATCAGTAAAATAATTCATATAAATATTCTACTTTTGCATCATAACTTATACTCAATATAATCATAGTACGTTGAACCGGATACTTTCAGATTTCAATACTTTGATTAAGGAGCAACCCCAAAAGGCGATTGAACTTCTTTTCAATGAATATTACGTGAAGCTTTGCATTCACGTTAATACGATATTGAAAAATAAAAACGTGGCAGAAGATATCGTTCAGGAGGTGATGATGGAAATCTGGAAAATGAAAGACCAGATTGCCGTTTCTTCGTCTATGGAAGCCTACCTCAAACGGGCGTGCAGAAATAAAAGTCTGAATTATATCCGTAGCCAAAAAATGAATTTTGAAGATATTGATGCTGCGGACGAACTCAGTTCTGATTATATCAATGTCGAAGATTCTATTGCTGTCGAAAATCTTCAGGAAAAAATCAATATAGGTATTGAAAACCTTCCTGAAAAATGCAGATTGGTTTTTACCCTAAGTAGGGTGGAAGGCCTGAGTTATCAGGAAATTGCAGACCAACTGGATATTTCAACCAAAACCGTAGAAAATCAGATTTCGAAAGCATTAAAAATATTGAGAAATGTTATTTTTGTAGATGATTTGTCACTCCCTGATAGGGGTAAACCTAAATAGAAGTGTCTAAAGTAAAAAATCGAGAATGCCGAGTCCTGATAAAATAGAAGTATTTCACAAAATACTTCGTGAAGCAGCGCATGCCGACGTGCCTGTTCATGAAACCCCTTCTTATTCCCAAATAACCGAAGAGGATATTAATGCATTCGAAGAAATTCAAAAAATTTGGGAATTGTCAAAAAATTATACTATACAAGATCATTCATTTGATAAAGATAAAGCTTTCTAATCTTTTTACAAAAAATAAAAACGAAACTCCTACACCCAACCACTGACCATTATTTCCGGAGCTAAATCAAATTCAGGATGAAAAGGTAAGGAAATTATCCTTTTCACCAAACGTTTCTCAAATATGCTGCGGTATAGTAGCTCTTTTTGTCGCTACTTACTTTTTATTCCTCGTCCCGAAACGATATCATCCGGTCAAGCTGGCCTTTACGTAACATTAGAAGATGGATCTCCCGTTTGGTTGGATAAAAATTCTTCATTAACCCTGCATAAATTTTCAGATAAAAGTCGGAAAGTAGAATTAAAGGAAGAGCTTTTTGATATGGTCAAAAATGATAAAGCGCCTTTTTCTATCTAAACGCAAGATTTTGACGTAACCGTATTGGGTACGAGCTTTGTAGTAGACCAAAATTCCGTGAGGTTGACGTTATATCAGGCTGTTAAGGTTTCTACCTCAAAAAGATGATCTAACTCTTTACAAAAGGAAAAGGTATCTCTGAAAAAATGGACATCAAAAAAACGGTTTCTTCAGGGGTTTTACCATCCTGGGCTAATCCGGAACTAAGTTTTGATAATACGCCCCTGGATAAAGTTGTGTCAGATCTTTCAGCTTTTTATAATGTAAAAATCACTTTGGATCAAACTATGGATTGGTCATTATGTCCTTTTACTTCAGGCTCTTTGGCCAAAACCTCTCTGGAAGATGTTTTTACCACGCTCTCTTTGACCTATGATTGTAAGGCGGTCAAAAATAGCGATACAAGTTATACCATCACCGGCGTAAATTGTAAGTAAAACCATTTTTTTTGTAAATTATAACCCGGTTTACTTTTCCATAAGTTTATTTCTGTATTTGAATTACACGGATTCTTTCTCAAAGAAATGTATCTTTGCCTTTCAATTTCATTTATAACCATTCATGGGAAAGTACAGGCATCTTATCGTGCTTCTGTTTATTTGTATAATACAATATACGCTCGTAGCTCAGGAGCTTGTTCCGGATGAACAGCCTGTTACGTATCAGTGCCAAAATAAATCTTTAACTAATGTCCTGAAAGAACTTACAGTCTCTACAGGGTCAGCATCGTATTTTCGGAAGTTAAAATCCAGTCAGAACGACAGGTCACCTATGAATCACGCCAAAAATCTTTGGGCTCTGTTCTAACCGATATTTTACAGCCTTTAGCATTGCGGTACGAATTGGTTGGCGATCAGATTGTCATCGTACGGGATAAATCTGCCGGGAATGATGCATTTATAACTTGTTCCGGGTACATCAGGGACACTTATTCAAAAGAGTATCTGATTAGTGCCGCAGCCTACCTTCAGGATTATTCCCGGGGTTGTTATACCAATGAATATGGGTTTTTTAGCATGAAACTTCCCAAAACCAGCCACAGACTACATTTTTCTTATCTGGGATATAAAAACTTTTCGATTGACCTGGATGTTTCCCGCGACACCACAGTTGAGGTGTTTTTAACTCCCGAACAATTGGTACTAAACGAAGTTTTGGTAGCTGAAAACCAGGAAAAATATACTGTTGAAACACCCTCACAACAAAGAATCCTGTCCATAAACAAAATTCAGAAAGGTAATCATCTGATGGGAGAAGCAGATGCATTCAGATTCATATCTATGATGCCGGGAGTAAGTACCGGAGCAGATGGGGTAGGAGGTCTTAATGTTCGGGGCGGCTCCTATGATCAAAATCTCATCTTACTGGATGGGGTACCTTTGTTTAATGCAGGTCATGCTTTGGGGATATTTTCTATATTCAACGGGTCGTCCATCAAAAATGTAAATATGATCAATGGCGCTATACCGGCGCGTTACGGAGGCAGACTTTCATCGGTGATCGATGTCCAGACAAAAGACGGTAATATGGAAAAAACTACCGGTGAAGTGAGTATGAGTCTGATTTCTCTCAAAGCAAGTGTCGAAGGTCCGGTGATAAAAAACAAGTTGAGTTATCATATTTCAGCCAGAAGGACATTTTTAGATATATGGCTCAAAGAATTAGCAGGTTTCATCGGTCAGGAGGCAGGCACCAATTCTACAGCCAATTATTATTTTTACGATATCAACGGTAAAATTCACTGGCGGATCAATGACAAAAACCGGGTTATCGTTCAAATGTTTGACGGCAGAGACCGGTTTCAAAGTGCTTCAACATTTGATTCTGAAAGTGTTACAGATATTAATGAATCTGATCTGGGGTGGGGCAACAGAATGATTTCGGCGAGATGGTCATCTCAATGGACTAAAAATATATTTTCGAAAATGACTTTTTATCAGAGTACGTATCAGGTTTCTTCCTTTAAAAACTATGGATTTTTACAAAGAGCAGGAAGTACCCAGTTGTCAGATTTCTGGTCATACCTCTTTGATTCATCCATTGATGAGAAAGCAGGAAAATTTGAAATCGATTATCTTCCGTCAATAAACCATTATGTCAAATTTGGTATAGGTGCTTATCGCAGGCGGTTTGCTCCGGGAACGATCAATGTCAGTGAGGCCAATAATCCTGAACTAAGTTTCGGTAGTGTTACCAAAAATTTATTGCTGGAAAAACTTCGTTTTTCGGAAAACGGATTGAATGAATTACAATCATATATCGAAGATGACTGGACAGTCAATGATTTTCTTCAGATACAATACGGAATCCATGCTTCTGCTTTGTTTTTTGACGAAAGCCGGATGCCTTATTTTTCCTTGCAACCAAGATTTGCGTTATTGACAAAAAATGGTCCCGTATCTTTTAAAATCGGCGCTTCCAATATGATGCAGTATGTACATTTGTTATCCAATTCAGGATTGGGTTTGCCGACTGATATCTGGATCGGTGCCAATGACAGGCTTTTACCACAGACCGCATGGATTTATTCATCAACATTGGCCATTAATTTGGGCAAAGGATATGATTTGGGTATCGATGTTTATTATAAAAAGATGAATCAACTGACCAGTTTTAAGGAAGGTGAACCGGTAGAAATCAATGATAATACAAACTGGAGTGACGCCGTACCTACAGGAACAGGAGAGGCTTACGGTGCAGAACTGTATTTTGAAAAATATTTGGGCAGAACCAACATTCAGGCATCGTATTCATATTCTGTGTCAAACCGGAATTTTGCAGACCTGAATGTAGGTAATCCGTTTCCTTTTTCTTTCAACAGACAACATACCTTCAAACTCAATGTGTACCGAAAACTTTCTGATTTTTCTGAGTTTTCAATGAATTGGATTTTTGCTTCAGGAAATCATTATACACGACCTGAGGATATCATTATAGATGTAGATGGGAAAGTTGTTTTGTTGTATCCCGAAAAAAACAATGCGAGATTTGAACCCTATCACCGGCTCGACCTCGGTTTTGGGTTTTATAACAAATTTTCATGGGGGAAAACCAAACTTTTCATCGGATTATACAATGTTTACAACAGAAGGAACTACTATTATGTGGATATTGCCAGAAACAGGAGAGAACCACAAAAATTTGAATTAAACAGTTTTGCTTTATTACCGGTCACTCCAAATATCAGTTATACTGTAGAATTTTGATTCACTGATAGTTTTAAATTTTTTTTTCTTCAGGAAAATAAAACTTAATGATTTTTTGTTTTCCGCTTTGCATTCGTCAGAGACCGGATGTATAATATGCTTAGATTATAAAATTTAAAATACAATATAATACATATTATAAATATATTTAATATATTTGCACTTTGATTGTATGTTTAATCATAAATAGTGTGATGATTACGGTAAAAGGCAGACCATTTTTTTTAGGGATATTTTTAGTTGTTAGTCTGACAGCTTGTGTCGACACGATACCTTTTGGTTCAGATAACGAACCGGGTAAAAAACTTTTTATTGAATGTGAGCTCATCCCCGGAAAAAATATAGATGCATTTGTTAGTTATCCCACTTTTCTGAATCAGGGAATTGACAATATACCTCCATTGGATACTAATGAAATCGATCTGACACTATCAGATATGACCAGAGGAATTACAACAAACTTTGTTTTCGATACTAAGTTAAAAAGATACGTAGTCGATCAGACTTCATTTCCCGTCCGAAGTGGACATATATACTTGCTGAGAGGTACACTGCGTGGTGCTGAAGGCGAAATAAGTGTTAGTACAGAACCACCTGAAGTTTTTCCTTATGACAGTCTGGTGGTAACTTCTTCTCAGTTTACTCCTCTTGACGGCGGTAATTGGTCATCAGTGATCACCATGCGATTGTATTACAATAACCAGAAAATGGTCACTGACAAATATACTCATGTTTCCTTTTATGAAAAAAAATCCGGAAAACATATGTCTTGTGTTCCGTTATCTCAGCAACAAAATTGCAGCATACTCAGCCACAGAGACGGATTGCTTTGGTTTGTGGACCAATCATCAGGATTTTCATTTATGGATTTCAGACTTGTACATGTTGCCGCTCAAAAAGTTGATGTCGTTGAAATGGTTTTGAAAAATACTACAGAATCTTATTACCAATATCAGAAATTTAAATCCAACGCACCTGCCACTCCAACGCCGGTCGGGAATCCTTCAATTGCTGCATTTAATATCTTTGCTGATGCCGGGTATGGTTCGTTTTCTGCTGCAACAGAAAAGGTGATTCTGTTTTCCATAAAATAGTTTATTGTAAAATAGGGGACAAATCTCATTGTTGTGTCTATTGATTGAACGCAATGAGTATTAAAGTGAAAATTAATGAAATTTTAAGTATCGTAGACAAAGTACAATTCCTCCAATGTTTGTCGTTGTCCGAAATAGAGTATCTCGCAGCTAAATCCACGCTTCGGAATTTCAAAAGGATGAATCCATTTTTAAATTCCGGAGATACAAGTGAAAGTTTTACCTCGTCTTGAATGGTATCGTAAAACTTTCCCGTGAAAGTCATGAGCAAAAAGAATTTGTTGAAACCTTTGTGTATAGCGGACAATTTTTCGGCGAGCTGACACTCTCTGATGAACATGTTCGCATGCAGGATGCCTCTTCTTTAACCGCTGAAACTACGTGTCTGGAAATCAGAAAAGAAACCATTTTTGAGATGATCGAAAAAAACAGCTCCTTGGCGATTTGTGTCATCAAACTTTTGGGAAAAAGATTGGAATATGTTCAAAACAGAGCTTCCTCATTGGTATTGCATGATGCCAGAACAAGAATTATAGATTTTATTAAAAACAATGTCAGACAGTTCGGCCAGCAGGTTGGATTGGAAATGTTGTTGAAACACACTTTTACACAACAGGATATTGCTGATTTTACGGGAACTTCCCGTCAAACGGTGACGACAGTATTGAATGAACTGAGAAAAACCAATAAAATTCAATTCAGAAGAAAAACGATACTGATCCGGGATTTATCATCCCTTTGATAAGTTTTCTCATAGTTTAGTTATACCTGAAATTTAGTTGAAAAGTAGATTCAAAAGTGAGTCTACTTTTGCTTTTTAAGCCTTTTTGCTTTATTTTTAAAAGATAAGTTTAATTATTTTGCATAAATATAGTTGCAGTATTAAAAATATATTTACTTTTGCACCGCTTTATAAAAGCCATGGAAGAATGGCAGAGCTGGTTTAATGCACCGGTCTTGAAAACCGGCGTGGGTAACTCCACCGGGGGTTCGAATCCCTCTTCTTCCGCAAGGAGCGAATTTTCGCTCCTTTTTTTTTATCCTTTTCTTTCATATTTGTTTTCTTTCACACTACAATGGAACTAAATTTATTAAATTATTGTGGATTCTTTATCTTTGTCCTTTTTTTGAAATATCAGAATCAATATCATATAAACCAATACATATGAGCATGACAGCAAATGAAATCAGACAAAAATTTCTGGAATTTTTTGCATCAAAAAATCATAAAATTGTCAATTCCGCACCGATAGTTGTTAAGGATGATCCAACCTTGATGTTTACCAATGCCGGTATGAATCAGTTTAAAGACTTCTTTTTGGGTAATCAAAAACCAGATAATCCGCGTTTGGTTGATACCCAAAAATGTCTTCGTGTGAGTGGTAAACACAATGATCTTGAAGAGGTAGGGGTCGATACTTACCATCACACCATGTTTGAAATGTTGGGTAACTGGAGCATAGGCGACTATTTTAAAGCTGAAGCCATTTCCTGGAGTTGGGAATTACTTGCAAGTATACAAACTGGACAAAAAACGACTTTATGTGACTGTTTTTGAAGGCGATCCTGCTTAAAATCTCCCTCCTTCACAAATAGCATTGGCTGAATGGAGAAAATTAATTCATCCTGATCATATTGTGTTTGGAAATAAAAAAGACAATTTTTGGGAAATGGGCGAAACAGGGCCATGTGGGCCGTGCAGCGAAATTCATTTTGACTTGAGAAGTGACGAGGAAATTGCTGAAATTCCGGGAAAAGAGCTGGTGAATAAAGACCACCCTCAGGTGATTGAAATCTGGAATAACGTTTTTATTCAATATAACCGTAAAGCTGATGGCAGTCTGGAACTCTTACCGGCTATGCATGTTGATACCGGAATGGGGTTGGAAAGATTGGTACGTGTCATTCAAAATAAAAAAAGTAATTATGATACCGATTTATTTACAGGTACTATATCTAAAATATCTGAATTGACAGGGCGTTCCTACCAATATGGTGATACGCGACAGGACATCGCATTCCGGGTGTTGGCAGACCATATCAGAGCTATCTCATTTACGATAGCTGACGGTCAGTTGCCGTCCAATACCGGCGCGGGTTATGTCATCCGAAGGATACTAAGAAGGGCTGTCCGATATTATTTTTCTTATCTGGATTATAAAGAACCTCTGTTGTTTCAATTGGTCAATACACTCGCAAAACAATTTGAGTTTGTTTTTCCGGAGCTGATTCTTCAAAAATCTTTTGTGGAAAGGGTCATCAGGGAAGAAGAAAAGTCTTTTTTGAAAACCCTGGATTCCGGCCTTCGGAAATTGGATGAAGTAAAGGTTCAGGATGGGTTTTTGGAAGGACAAACCGTTTTTGAGTTATATGACACGTATGGATTCCCGATTGACCTGACAAGGTTGATTGCTTCAGAAAAAAACTGGACAATTGATGAAGCCGGTTTTGAAAAAGCGCTCTCAGAACAAAAAGAAAGGTCACGGGCAGATTCTAAAAGAGAAACCGGAGATTGGGTTATCGTACGAAACGATGAAAAATCAGAGTTTTTAGGGTACGACAATCTGTTTTTAGAAGATGTTTTGGTTGTAAAATACAGATTTCTCAAACAAAAAGACAAAGAATTTATTCAGTTGGTTCTCAATAAAACACCTTTCTATCCAGAAGGTGGAGGACAAATCGGTGATACAGGTTTGTTGATATTTGATCATGAAGTTATACAGGTTTTGGATACCAAAAAAGAAAATGATCTTATTATCCATCTGGTTGACCGTATTCCTGATAACGTTGAAACATCTGTCTTTGCCGAAGTAAACATGGTTAAAAGGAAAGAAACGGAAAGAAACCATTCTGCAACTCATTTGCTCCACGCTGCATTACGTTCAGTATTGGGCAGCCACGTTACTCAAAAAGGATCATTGGTTCGACCTGATTATCTTAGGTTTGATATTTCTCATTTTCAAAAAATGACCAATGAAGAAATCAAACAAGTTGAAAAAATTGTAAATGAAAGAATCCGTCAAAACATACCGCTTCAGGAATCACGAAATATACCCGTCAAGGAAGCTCAGGATGCCGGTGCAATGATGTTGTTTGGCGAAAAATACGGTGACAAGGTCCGGATGATTACATTTGACGATTCATTTTCCAAAGAATTATGCGGAGGTTGTCATGTAAAAGGAACCGGTGAAATCGGTTTGTTTAAAATATTGAGTGAAGGGGCTATTGCTGCCGGTGTAAGAAGAATTGAAGCTTGTACGGCACAATATGCTGAAGAGTATGTCCGTGATTTTGTAGAAGAAGTACATGCTTCCAAAAGCTTTTTTAAATCAAATCAAGGGCTTACCAAAAATATTTCTGATCTCATAGATGAAAATCAGAAATTGAAAAAAGAGGTCGAAAAATGGATGTTACAGCACGCCAATATTATAAAACAAACGTTGGCAAAAAGTGCAGAAGTGTATCGTGATCAGATAGTGATCACCTCCATGGTAGAAAATCTTGATAGTAAAACCATCAAAACTTTGTCCTATCAATTGGAAAAAGAGCTGGGTGATACCATTATTCTCATTGGTTTTGTAGAAAACGGAAAGGCCAATATTATGTTGACCATTAGTGAAAAATTAGTGGCTTCCAAACAATATCATGCCGGAAATATGATCAAACAGCTTGCCGCACCGATTCAGGGAGGTGGCGGAGGACAAGCGTTTTTTGCTTCTGCAGGTGGCCCGGTTTTGGAAGGTTTGCCCGCGGCGCTGACATCACTAAAGGCTATGTTGGTATAAATGATGTCACCTTTAGTGTTATCCGGCAATGGATTAACTTTAGATTTGTCTGTTCCCAAAGTTATGGGAGTGATAAATGTAAATGGTGATTCTTTTTACAAAAATTCAAGAGTAACAGACCATTTATCTCTTTTACAGCAGGCTGAAAAAATGATTTCTGAAGGAGCCGATATACTTGATATCGGGGCTATGTCCTCCCGTCCGGGAGCAGTACTGAGTAATCCGGATGAAGAAACAAAAATCATTTCTGAAAGTGTGTCCGCATTGAGAAAACGTTTCCCTGATATATTTATTTCGATAGATACAGTGTGGAGTTCGGTGGCACATGCCGGTATACAAGAAGGGGCCAATATGATCAACGATATTTCAGCGTTTTCAATCGATAGTGCATTGGCTCAAACTGTTGCTGCGTATGATGTACCTTATGTTTTGATGCATATGCGTGGAGTGCCTGAAAATATGCAACATTATCTTGATTATTCGGATGTTATATTGGAGTTGATCTGTTTTTTTGAAGAAAAAATGACACTGCTTCAAAATCTGGGTTTGCGTCAGATTGTTTTGGATCCGGGCATAGGTTTTGGTAAAAACATAGAAACAAATTTCAAAATAATCAAAGAGTTTTCAGCTTTTTCCATTTTCGATAAACCCTTACTGGCAGGTATTTCCAGAAAGTCTTTTATTTCAAAAACGCTTAATACTACACCTGACCATGCTTTAAACGGAAGTTCTGTGCTCCATGGTTTGTTATTGTCTAATGGTGCGGATATTTTGAGAGTACATGATGTAAAAGAAGCAATTGAAGCCGTAAAGTTGGTTGAATTGTTAAAAAAGGGATAAACCTGTACCTGATATACACCATATAATCTGAAAAGTCGTTATTTTTGTGAAAATGTAATTGTTTGGACAAAGAACAGGAAACAAAAGGCGGCATCAAAACCAGATCGTCCCGGATTTTTCGGGGATTGATCAGGGTTTTTATTGTGTTTTGTTTGTTCCTGCTTGTATTTTATGCTTTGTTAAGAATTCCGGCAATTCAAAACTACCTGAAAGTAAAAATTATTGATGCCATTGAAGCCCGGACAGGTGCGAAGGTGACCTATGATCATCTGGTAGTAAGCATTTGGAGTGGTATCACCATGGAAAATCTGACCTTACAGGATGAAAAACTAGACTCAATCATCAGGCTTGAAAAAATCGGACTCTCCCTCCGCAAAAATTTGTTTTTTCTTTTTAACAATGAATTGGATATTTCAAAATTGAGATTGGAAGGTCTCAGGATGAATATTTTGACCCGATACATGGAAAATGAATCGAATCTGGATCGTTTTTTGAAAAAATTATTGAACCAAGGTAAGAATGGTCCAAAAAAAGAGTTTCTGCTGAGTGTGGGAGAAGTTTTTTTGAAAGATATTTATATTCAAATGATTAATGAAAATAAGGGGGTTGCACAATATATTGGTCTTGCTTCGGGTCTTGTCGAATTGGAAAAGGTTGATCTGATGTGTAATTCGTTCTTAATTAATCAGTTATATTTAAATAAGCCGGCCTACCAAAAAATTATTTTTTCAGATATTTGTTATAAACCCGAGCTGGAATTATCTGTAAAAACGACAAGTCCTGCAGATACGCAAGATTGGTTTCCGTTTTCATTTTATATTGAAAAATTAAATATTGAAAACGGCAGATATGGAATGTTTGATGAGTTATTGCCGGTTGATAAAAAATTTATGTTGTTGATGGATTATCATCATTTCAAACTTGATGATATCAATGTCAGTTTCAGTAAAGTCGAACTAAAGGAGGATGATACCTTTTTTGCGCTTTGTGAATCTGTCAGTTTTAAAAATGACAGAGGTTTTGAACTAAAAAACTTTGCTATTGACACGATTGATATAAATAAAGAAGGTGCCAGCTTGAAAAAAGTAACGCTCGAAACCAATGAAACCCTATTGGAAAGTAACATCAGATTTAATTTTTACGGATATGAAGCTTTCAGAAATATCAACGAAGAAGTAACTTTTTCTGTAGATATAGCTCCGTCAGCCATCAGTATGAAAGACCTTTCTCATTTCCTGAAGGCATTGATAGTGAACCCCGTAACCCAAGGGATAAATGATAAAATTATCAATGTTTCGGGTAGATATTTCGGTAATTTTACAGGCGTCAACGGTAGGGATGTCAATATTGAAATGGAAAGATTTCTGAGTTTACAGGGGAGTTTCAGTACAAAAAATCTGGATGACTATAATAATACATTATTAAACGTACGTCTGGATAATTTTAATACCTCAATGAACAATATTAAGAAGGTATTTCCTACATTCAACATTCCTAAAAATTTCTATAAATTAGGAAATATAACATTTAACGGACGTTATGACGGATACCTTGAAGATTTTGTAGCATACGGAAATCTCAATACAGACCTGGGAAATGTCAACCTCGACATGAGGCTGGATCTGACTCCCGGTATCCAAAAAGCACAATATTCGGGTGAATTAAACGTCAACGGATTTAATTTGAAAAAATGGACGGATAATGACCAGTTTGGGTTGGTTTATTTTACCTCAAAAGTAAAAAAAGGCCAGGGTTTGACGCTGGCCACTTTGAAGTCTGATTTATCGGCAGTAGTCACTTCCCTTACGTTTAAAGATTATGTTTATAAAAACTTTTCTCTAAATGGGATTTTTGAAAAAAATAATTTTAAAGGTTTTTTTGAAATCAATGACCCGAATATAGATTTAAAATTTGATGGAAATGCAGAATTTATTGATAATCAGGCATTTTTGAATTTTACTTCTAAAATCAGAAATCTGGATTTATATGCATTAAATCTTAATAAAACGCCGCTTTCATTTAGTGCAGATCTTGAAATCAATGCTTCAGGCAGTAATATCAATGATGTTCTTGGGGATATAGATGTTCAAAACGTGAAGATTCTTTCTCATGATACCACATTTGTTGTGGAAGAAATGCATTTGAGCTCAAAAAACATGGTTTCAGGAGGTAAAGAGTTAAAAATCTGGTCTGAATTAGGCCATTTTCACTTAAGTGGTCTTTATGATCTGACGCAGGTAGGTCCTTTAGTAACCAGTATCATCAAAAAAAATTATCCCATCCTTACTAAAAACTGGAAAGCTAAAGAGGCTAACCCCGATATCGTTCAAAAAGTGGATTTTGATATCAACCTCAATCACAGCAAACATTTTCTGACCTTGGCAGGTTTGAAAAATGTATCATTTTCCAAATTAGAGCTGAAAGGCAAAATTGATTCCGAAAAAAATGAATTTTCCATTGCATCCGGAATTCCGTTGATTCAGATAAATAAAGATTCCGTTCAGAATATCCAGCTTCTGGTTAATTCTTACAAAAATTCCGGCAACATTTTATTGCACGTCGACAAAGCGAATGTTTCTAAAAGAAAATTAGGCTCTATAGATTTTCAGGCAAATTCACTGGGAGACAGCATTTTGTTTGAAATTTCAGGAAATGAAGTAATGAAGGGAATGAAACCACTGGACATTCAAGGTAGAATGACTCCTTTTGAAAATGGTTTTGCCTTTCATTTAATCGCTGAAAAACTCCATTTTTTTGGAAAAGACTGGAAGTTTTTACAGGATAATTTTTTAGCGGTAACCAACGAAAAACTTGTTATCAAAAATTTTGAGTTAACAGATGGATTCAGAACCATAGGTTTAGAAAACTACAAAAAAAATGGATTGATCGTTTTTTCAGACAATTTTGATATAGATGTAGCTAATGACTTTTTGAAGGATAAAAGATTTGTTATTAGCGGATTATCAAAAGTACAGATCGATGTTGAAGATGTATTTGCCAAAGAAAAAGAGATTTATGCTTCCGTCCGTGTTCCGGATTTTTTTATCAATAAAGACGCATACGGAAGCATAGATGTATCAGCCGATATTAACAAAACCGGACTCGCAGACATAGACCTTTCTATTGGTGAGTTTGTTTCGGCCAATTTGTTGATAGATACCAAACAAAAAACCGTTCAGGGTCGCGCAAAACTCCGGGAAGCACCTTTGCGTATACTTGAGTATATTCTGAATAAAGGTGTTGTAAATACTTCCGGAACAGTAGATGCAAGTGTGGACATTTCGGGAGGGTTTAAAGATTTTGTATTAGATGGCAAAGGAAAAGTGAATAATGGTCAAACCAAAATCGTCTATACAGGAGTAACTTATTTTTTTGACCAGCAATCTTTTGTTATCACTGAGAAAAAAATTGATTTTACAGGTGCGGTTATCAAGGATTCGAAAAATAATCCCGCTTCACTGACAGGTGGATTGACCCACAACAGGTTCAGAACTTTCGGAGTTAATACTGTGATCGCTGGTGATAATGTTATAGGACTACAAACAACAAAAGCTGACAATCCTGATTATTATGGGTATGCAATCGGGAAACTCAGAGCGAGTTTTAACGGAGGTTTTGATAAAGTGGACATGGTTATTGATGCGGTCACCAATCAGGGAACCCAACTGAATATTCCTGTCGGAAATTCTGCCACAAAGTCAAAAAGTAACGTAATAAGATTTGAAAAACGAAATAGCAAAGGAGATTCTATTGTTAATATTGCCAATAAATTATTAAAAGGTATTGACCTGGAGATGAACCTTACGTTAACTCCTGATGCTCAGGTTAGTATTATTTTTAATGAAGATAAAGGCGATATAATCAAAGGGGTAGGGAGGGGCAATATGCAGATTTTTATCAAGAGAACGGGTGGTTTTGATATTTTCGGAGATTATCAGATAGAAAGCGGTAATTATCTTTTTACAGTAGCACAACTGCCTGTTGCTAAGCCGTTTGTTGTGTATCGCGGTGGCTTGATCCGCTGGACGGGTGATCCGGTAAATGCTTCCCTGGACATCAAAGCCGTGTATAAATCCAGGACAAGTCTGCAGCCATTTATTGAAGAATATTTGGGTTTTGCTTCTGAATCATTAGTCAATCAGGCAAATCAAAGGCAGGATGTGGACGTCATACTGAACCTGGGCGGGACTTTGTTCAGACCGGAAGTAACCTTTAATCTGGCTTTTCCCAATCTGGTCGGTGACATTGCCACACTAGCCGATTCAAAAATGCGGATTTTGCAGAATAATGAGCTGGAACTGAATAGTCAGGTCTTTGGCTTAATCATGTTTAATAATTTTTTACCATCAAACAGGGTATCTGATGTGATCGGTTCGGGAGGAATACAATCCATTGGCATCAATACGCTTTCAGAATTTCTGAGCAGTCAGTTGTCTTTATACATTACGAATCTGATCAACCTTGCGTTGGTTGAAAACGGATTGTTGGCAGGTGTGGATTTTGAAATCGGTTTAAGAAGCAATACTGGAGTGGTTTCAAATCTTTCTAACTCGAATGTCTGGCCTGATGAAATCGAGTTCAGATTGAAAAACCGGTTTAAGTTTCTGGATGAACGAATTACCTTAAATATGGGAGGAAACTACATTTTCGAAAATCAGGGTCTGACCTACAATCAGATGTTACCTGACTTTTCTTTAGAATTGGTTTTAACTGAAAACCGTAAGTTGAAAGCCAGGGTTTACGGAAGACAGGAGTTGATCGTTCAAAACACGCTTTCTCCTAAAGTGGGCTTGGGTTTGACTTACCGAACAGAATTCGGCACTTTGACTTCTTTTGAAGAGTCTTTAAAAGCTGCCGTAAAAAAATCAGTAGTCCCCAAATAAAAAAAGCCGGTCATAAATGATCGGCTTGTATTAGATTGGTTTAACAATTACAGGTACATTTTATGATTCAAAAACCATACCAAAACTACGAAAAAGTGGTTGAAATACAATCACGTACAAAAAACACTTCAGTATTGTTGTAATGATAATAAGACAAGTGTACAAGCTCTTTCACATAATATGCCTTGTCTTATTGCTTCGTTTTCAAGCAATTCATTTTCTGTCCCCGGATTAAATATAATTCTTCTTGGCTTAAGCTCAATAATTTCTGATAACATTTTGTTTTGGATTTCCGGACGGATATACAGCGTTACTGTATCAATGTTTTCATTTTTTGGATGTTCTGTTGTTATTTCAATATCATGAACCATACCTTTTTTGGCTCCGACAGCGATTACTTTATAACCTGATTTTAATAATTGTTTTATTGCTGTGTAACTGGTTCTGCCGGGATTTTCAGAGGCACCTAAAACCAAAGTTATTGTTTGTTTTGTATCTGTCATGATCTGTTTATTATTTTGGTTTAACAACTAAAGAAACAATATGTTGGACAATATGTTATTTTGCATAAACTTAGTTATATATCACATTGATAATCAGTTAATAATATTGTAAACAAAGTTATAATAAAAAAAAAAAGAAATTATCTCAATCATACATTTTTCAAGCTGAAAATTTTGTTTTACCTTTGCGCAACGTTTGGCAAACAATTTGTTTCTTGTTTATATGCCGAAAATCTAATATTACGTTTTGAGACATTATTTTACGCCCATCTTATTTGTTATTTTTTTAGGTCATTTTGCTGCGAATGCTCAATGTGATTTTTCTTTACTTCCTGATGGGGCGTTATGTAGTTCTGCAATTTATAAATGCGGATCAGAATTAAATGGTTTAACCGGAAGATTACCTGAAACATTAAGAGAACCTCTACCTTGGGATGGTCTTTGTGATTATGAAGGAAGTGCTGATAATATGATTTGGTTTGCCTTTACACCATGTGATTCTACCGTTACCCTAAGGATTACTCCTTCAAATTGTTCAAACGCTAAAGGTATACAAGCAGGTTTATACAAAAGATGTGGTCAATCACATTCTGTGGCTTGTTCCGAAGATGTACAGGCATCAGTTATTGGTCAGTTAACTACATTTGATATTACCTGGGACGGATTTGTACCTGGTAGAACAGCTTATCTTGTGATTGATGGTATGGCTGGCGATATATGTGATTATTCTATTGAAGTTATTGACGGTATTGATACATCCCCTGCACAGGAAGTAAATCCTGATGACCTGGAAGACGGATTTGTCGTAGGACCAAATCAGATAAACTGTGATCAAACCGGAGATACGTTGTCATATTCTTTGGTTTTGCCGACGTGTTTAATGAATTATGTGGAAACTTGTTTTCCTCAAAAACCCAATATTGTTGACAGTGTTTGTTTTGTTTGGCATGTCGAATCTTTAGGCAACGGAAGTTATTCTTTTGTCGATAATGACAGTGTCGGGACAGACGTAAAAATTATTTTTACCGGAGATGCTGATGATGATTTTCGTATCTCAGTTGATGTAAATATACATCCGTATTACGGTGGAGGTTGTGCCAAAGGAGCCTGTGGATCTGTTTTAGATTTATTGGTAGGCATTAATCCAAGCGTCCTGGAAGAAATTAATGTAGAACTTTGTCCCGGTGAAACGGTTCAGTTGTGCGGTAATACTGTTCAGGGTAACAATGTTGTGGAGTGTGTTGACCCGAATGATCCTTGTGTAAGATATCGCTATACAGTCACCGAAAAACCAAGAAGATACAATGACCTGGGGCTAATTTACCGTTGTTCGGGTACTACTTATACATTTCAGGGGCAAAATTACAGCGCTGCAGGACAATACAATATCCAGGACCCTAATGAATGTGATCTGACGCACAGATTTGATTTGCGGTTTGCGACCGTGACAGCTTCCGTTGCTGCAGGAAATACACAAATTGATTGCAGAAATGAATCCATCACATTGTCCTCTGTTGTTTTTGGTGATTTTCCGAATGTTATAACTTATGAATGGTATTTGGCAGGAAATCTGATGGGAACAGGACCTTCCTTATCAGTCCAGCAGCCAGGCAGATACAGCGTTACGGCCAGAATGCAAACTTCTTTGGTAAACTGCCAATCCTCCGATTTTACCGATGTTACCTTAAACAAAGAAAAACCTTTGGTTCAATTTGAAAATCCTGTGTTAACCTGTCGAAACACCAAAGACAGAATATCTTATACGACTAACGCACCATTGATCCTTGAAAAATGGCGTCTTCCCAATACACCTGAAGTTACAGGAACTACTTTTGAGATAGATTCTCTTATTGCAGCTTCCGGATTGTCCTGCAGGTTTGAAGCAGAAAGAGCTGACAACGGATGTCGGATTGATACTCTTTTGTTGATTCAGGGTGATTTTGCAAAACCATCCGTTAATATTCTTGGGGACGCAGTATTAAATTGTTTGAGAGATTCTGTACATCTTATTGCCCAATACGGAGCTTTATTGCCTGAATTCCGAAGATGGACTTACAAAAATGCCTCTTTACCCAATCCTGAATTTATCAATAACCAGGACGATTTTATCCGCCCGTTTAAGCCAGGTAATTACAACCTTTTTGTACGTGCAGCCAGAAATGGGTGTACCAATGAAAACTCAAAAGATGTTCTGGAAGACAAAGTCTATCCAAAGGTTGAATTAGGTGAGGATCTTTTTTGGTACTGTAATACTGAAAGTATCTCATTACAACCGGAAGTTGACAAGGGTGATATTTACCGGTATCAATGGTTCCAGTTTGATGGAGGAGAGATAAAAGGTAGTTTGGTAGCTCCGGATGTGGATTTTGTAAAACCCGGAACATTCTATCTTGAAATTGGAAATAAAGAAAATTATTGTTTGAGAATTGACAGTATAGTAATCAGAGAGTATGAAAATATTCCTGAAAGTATTACGGTTGATCAACACGATCCTGTTTGTTTCGGCGAAAATAACGGGTCACTTACCAATATTTTTATTGAAGGTGGTGATGCTCCTTATACTTACGAAATCAATGGTGAGCAACTCACAAACACGGACTTATACAATCTGCCGGCAGGAACATACAGATTGGATGTAAAAGATGTTCATGAATGTACTGTTTCTGATACCTTCGAACTTATTAATCCGGAGTTTCTGGAAATTGAAGGAATTGATGATATTTCTATTGCTTTTAGTGAAATTGGTTCTGTTGAAGCAATAACCAATTATGACATAGCAGATATTCTCAGTATTACCTGGAAAAATCAACAGGGCGAAATAATGGGTTATGATAAAGAGTTTTTTTACGACAATAAAACATCACAATCATACACTGTTGAAATTGTCAATCTCAATGGATGCACAGCAAGGACAAGTTTTAATGTATTAGTGGATAATGATGTAAAATTTGTTATTTCTAATGCCATTAGTCCTGGTAGTTCTTTAGGCAATGACAAAATTTCTATCAGCAAAAATAGTGTTCCAGCTGATATTCTGGATGTTACGATATACGACAGATGGGGCCAAAAGGTTTTTGATCATGAAGGATTCGAAATGAAAGGCGCAGAAACTAAAGACATCATTTGGAATGGTAGTTTCGGGGGGAATGACTTGCAGTCAGGCGTTTACATTCTGTATATCAGTTACAGAGACTTTTTCGGGAATCAAAAAATCATCACATCAGATATCACTTTGTTCAGATAATCACGAGTAAAATATGGTGCTGAAATAATTTGTATGCATACAAAAAACCAAAGTTCAGTACTACTCGTAACTCCACCTTTCACACAATTAAATACGCCTTATCCGGCAACCATGTACCTCAAAGGGTACCTAAATACCTTAGCGATTTCATCTTATCAGGTTGACTTGAGTCTGGAGACATTTTTGCAACTTTTTCATTCGACATCACTTAAATCTATATTTGACAGCTTTACTGAAACCCATGACTGGAACCACGAATTAAGTGCAATCATTTTCAGAAATAAATACCATTATTATACCAAAATTGATTCAGTATTACTGTTTTTACAAGGCAAAAATCCGACTCTTGCCCATTCTATAGTAAAAAGGAACTTTCTGCCTGAAGGTCCGCGTTTTGAAAATATCGAGGATTTATCCTGGGCTTTTGGCGAAATGGGGATCCAGGATATGGCAAAACATCTGGCAACGTTATTTCTGGAGGATATCGGGGATTTTATTAAAAATGAAGTAGATGATGATTTTGGTTTTTCAAGATATGCAGAACGTATCAGCAGAACAGCTACAGATTTTTCCCCTTTACACGATGCTCTACAAACAAAAGATACGGTCGTAACCAAAATTTTGGAAAGATTAATCCTTGAATATGTTGTAGAAATTAAACCTCGTTTTGTATGTATAACAGCACCATTTCCGGGCAATGTTTTTTCTGCTTTTTTTATAGCTAAAACTATAAAACAAAACTTTCCGGACATATTGTGTATTCTTGGAGGGGGATATGTAAACACAGAGTTGCGATCTGTTTATGACGAAAGAGTTTTTCAGTATTTTGATTATTTGACTTTGGATGACGGAGAAACCCCGCTAAGGAAAATTATTGAATTTCACCAGAAAGGAAAATCAATTCCTGAATTCAAAAGAACTTTTTTATCCGGTGATAAAGGAGTTTTGTATGAAAACAATACACCTGATTTTGATGTTGCGCAAAGAGATGTTGGTACACCTGACTATGAAAATCTGAAGCTTGATCAATATATCTCTGTACTGGAAGTGTTAAATCCGATGCATCGTAAATGGTCAGACGGACGGTGGAATAAGTTGACCTTAGCTCATGGGTGTTATTGGGGAAAATGTTCTTTTTGTGATGTCAGTCTGGATTATATAGCCCGCTATGAACCGGTTGATGCAAAAATTTTATGTGACCGAATAGAAAAAATTATTGACCAGACCGGAAATACGGGATTTCATTTTGTTGATGAAGCAGCTCCTCCGGCTTTGATGAGGGATGTGGCAATTGAGATACTCAGAAGGGGTTTGCAGGTTTCATGGTGGACAAATATCCGATTTGAAAAATCATTTACCCGGGATCTTTGTAAACTTTTGGCAGCATCAGGTTGTATTGCCGTCACAGGAGGACTGGAAGTTGCTTCTGACAGATTACTTGAAATGATGAAAAAAGGAGTAACAGTCCGTCAGGTTGCCAACGTTGCATCAAACTTTACCCAATCTGATATTTTGGTTCATGCTTATCTGATGTATGGTTTTCCAACTCAAACTGCTCAGGAGACCATTGATTCTATGGAAATAGTACGACAAATGTTGGAATCAGGAATTATTCAATCAGGCTTTTGGCACCAATTTGCCATGACAGCACATAGTCCTGTTGGTTTGGATCCGAAAGCATACAATGTTGTAAAGTCAGGTCCTGAATTTTTAGGTTTTGCGGATAATGATTTATTTCATGACGATCCCGAAGGGGCGGATCATGAATCGTTTTCAGAAGGTTTACGTATTTCTCTACATAATTATATGTCAGGTGCAGGTTTTGAGTTGCCTTTGCAGGACTGGTTTGATTTTACCGTTCCCAAAACCAAAATACCAAAAAATTTTATCAAAGGTTCAATCCTTAACATTCTGGAAGAACCCAAACCCCATCAATGGGTTATATGGTTAGGAGGTGATATTATGTTTGAAAATATAAACAAAATGGAACCGGGTGAACAGGTTGAAGTAGTAGTTTACACATTGCACCAACCAATCCGATTTTCAGCATCATATTTGATCATGTCAAAATTGAAATCATATTTTTGTGTTTTAACACCTTCTTCTCCTCATTTTTCTTTGACAAAAGTACAGAATTTTAAAGAGTTTTGGGAAGCAGAAACGATGGAAACTCCTTTTGAAGAGTTTATATCATCTTATCTTTTGTATAATCTGAGATTGTGCGGGCTGGTGTTTGTTTAATCAGATTAAATCAAAAATATTGCGAACACCGATGTTTTTCTGAACCATAAAAGCTTCAGCAAATTCTGTTTGTATATCTCTTGCATACCAGATATTTTTGGCTTTTACATGTTCCAAAAATTGTTTTGAAGAAATAGGTGTTTCAGGTTCTTCGGACTCAGGGTTATAAAATTGGGATGAAAAACATTGAATCAGCTCCAGCTTTTGTTCCATAAAATCTGAAATATCTGTTACAAAGTCAGCCCTTAGATTTCGGTCCTGAATATAATGAAATACGTGCTTTGGTCTCCAGATATGTTGGTTTTGACCTGAATTGTCTTTGGTTTCTATTTTTATCAAACCTGATAAAAAAGCAGCTTCAGACACTAATTTCGCAGCTCTTCCATGATCCGGATGTCGATCTTCCAAGGCATTTGCCAGAATGATTTCCGGCTGTGCCCATCGTATTATTTGAATGACTTTTAAAATGTTTTCCCTATTTATTTGAAAAAAACCATCTTCCATTTCGAGATTAACCCGGAAGGCGGCACCCATCTTCTGACGCGATATTTCAGCTTCCTCCAGCCTTAGGGAAGCATTTCCGCGTGTTCCTAATTCTCCCATGGTCAAATCACACAGTCCTACACTTTTACCCAAAGAGATATGTTTTAAAAGGGTACCTGAACAACTCAATTCCACATCATCCGGGTGAACTCCTACGGCTAAAATATCAATTTTCATAAGGTTTTATTTTTTTTATGCCTTTCGTATAAGTTATAAAAACTGTAAGACAGGCTGTTGTTTTTGAGCTTTGAGAATAATGTAAAATCTATTTCCCATTACCAAATATTTACTTCTGGTTCGATTTGAATACCAAACAAAGAAAATACTTTATTTCGAATTTCATCCGCCAGCTCTAATAGGGCCATACCGCTGCCACTTTGATAATGAACCAATACAAGGGCTTGATTTTTGTGGACTCCGACACCATTTTTTTCAATACCTTTGAATCCCCCTTGTTCTATAAGCCATCCCGCCGGAATTTTTATTTTCCCTTCAGTGTCTGTGTGATAAAATGGCAGGTTAGGGTGGTGCTCTTTGATTTTTTCAAATAAAGACACATCAATCACTGGGTTTTTGAAAAAGCTACCTGCATTTCCTATGTTTTTCGGATCAGGCAATTTTTTTTGTCGGATGGCAATAACAGCATCTGAAATGTCTGTTATTCCCGGGTTTTCAATATTTTTTTCTGAAAGGACAGCATGAATATCGCCGTATTCATACGATAGCTTATGATTCTTTTTTTGTAAAAGGTACTGTACTTTGGTGATAAAAACCTGACCTTTTAATTCATTTTTAAAAATACTGTCTCTGTAACCGAATTGACATGCCTTTTTGAAATAAGTTTTGCGTTCACCTGTTTTCAAGTGAATACAATGAAGACTATGAAAAGTAGATTTCTGCTCCACGCCATAGGCTCCGATATTTTGTATCGGCGCTGCTCCCACAGTTCCTGGAATGAGGCTCAAATTTTCCAAACCGCCCAATTGATGAGATAAAGACCATAATACAAATTGATGCCAGGATTCGCCGGCACCAACTTCCACCAAAGCACTATATTCATCTTCTTCAATGACAGAAATCCCCTTGATTTCATTTTTTAACACATATCCTGAAATATCTTTGGTAAGTAAAATGTTCGACCCGCCACCCAGTATATGGACAGGTTCTATATTGTTTTCGATTACGTCGTAAATATCGTTTTCTGAATATATTTTTACCAGATGTTGTGCATTATAAGACAGTCCGAAACTGTTAAAACGTTTTAAGGCTACATTATTTTCCGTTTTCATAAAAATCAAAGTGCGCTGTTCGGATTTTTGAAATTTTTTCTGAAAGCCAGATAATTGATATCGTATTGTATACCAATGTTTAAGGAACTGGCTTCCGTATCCGGATGAAATCCATACCTCACAAATCCTAAAAATGCTACGCCGCTGGGACCAAAACCAAAACCGCCTCCTGCCTGAATGATATATGTTGGGAAAAAGTCTCTTTTTAAGCCTTGATTTACATATTTATCTCTGAGACCATAAGCTTCCGTTTTGTTGTATTGGATCCCTCCTCCTATAGAAAATCCCGGTTTATTGTCTTTGGATAATGTTGATGCACCATTAAAGTTAAACGATCCGATAATCGGAACATTGATCATACCCATACCTTTGTAACCATCAGTATCATAACCGGTAAACCCCATTCCTATCTGTGATTCTACGGAAAATGAAAAATTATTTTTCCCAAACCATAATTTTGGACCAATCGAAAAATTGAGAAGAGTGCTGCCTGAAGATCTACCTTCATTCTGATTATCCATTGGGTTGGTGTAGCGCTGGTATATATCCGTATTCATCGTAAATCCTGCACCAAATTGACCATACGCCCATTGGGTAAATCCCAGAAAAAATATAAATAAGTAAATCCTTAATTTTGGGGGTTGGAAATATGTATTCATGATAGAATGTTTTCTTGAAATAATGACTTTTGTTCAAATTGAAGACTTGCATATTGAGCATATATACCTCCCGGTAATTGAATCAGGGCAGCATGAGTACCTTCTTCTACAATGTGACCGTTTTCCAGAACATAAATACAATCCACATCTTTGATCGTTGCAAGCCGGTGTGCCACAATAATTGACGTTCTCCCGATCATGAGATTTTCCAACGCTTCCTGAACCAGTTTTTCTGATTCTGCGTCAAGAGATGATGTTGCTTCATCCAATATCAGGATTTTTGGATTTTTGAGAATGGCCCGGGCTATGGCAATCCGTTGTCTCTGTCCACCGGATAGTTTAATTCCTCTTTCTCCCACAAGTGTTTCAAAACCATCAGGAAACGACTCTATAAATTGAAGTGAATTCGATAATCTGGCCGCTTCCTTTACTTCATCCATAGTGGCATCCGGCTTACCGTAACGGATATTTTCAAGGATTGTCCCGCCAAACAATATAACATCCTGAGGCACTATCCCTATTTCTTTTCTTAACTGATGAATGGGGAGTGTCGTTATATCTTTATCATCAATTTTAATAATCCCTTTTTGAATGTGGTAAAATCTAAGGATAAGTTGTACTATAGTCGATTTACCGCTACCACTTTGTCCTACCAATGCAATTTTTTGGCCTGGTTCAACCTGTAAAGATATATTTTTAAGAACTTCTACATCTTTTCGGGTAGGATAGGAAAACCCAACGTTTTCAAGAGTAACTTTACCTTTTATTGATAATGTCCCCGGTTTTTTACTTTCAGAAAGATCAATTTCTTCATCTTTCTCCAAAATTTCCAAAATTCTTTCCGTTGCTCCTAAGGCTCCGACCATCTGAGTATACAAATTGCCGAAACTGGCAATAGCACTACCCAAAATGGTCGTATAAATAATAAAGGAAAATAAATCCCCGGATTCCATGTTTCCCGTTTCTACCATTAAGGCTCCCCGCCAAAGGATAAAAAAGATGGCACCGAATAAAATACTGATGATGAACGCAAAAAATATCCCTCTCAATCTGGCATATCTTAATGAAATATCAACAACTTTATCCACAGATTTCCCATAACGCAGGGATTCAAAATATTCATTTACAAAAGATTTTACCATGCTGAAACTTTGAAAGGTTTCTTCTACGATGGTATTTGTTTCGGCCAGTTGATCCTGCCTTTGCCTGGAAACTTTTTTAATATATCTGCCGAAAAACATGGAAACAATCACAACAACCGGAAAGGTCATCAACATAATCATAGAAAGTCCTGGTGTCCAGTAAATAATGATAATAACCCCAGACACCATCACAACAAGTTGTCTGATAAATTCTGCTAATGTAATGGAAAACACACTTTGAAGTTGTTCTATGTCGGTGGTGATCCTACTGGTCAATTCGCCAACCCGTCGTTCTTCAAAAAACACGATCGGTTGGGTGATGATTTTATTGTATAAATCCTTCCTCATATTTGCCATTCCTTTTTCAGAAACGAGTGCAAAAAGGGTAGTGCGGAAATAACTCATGATACCCTGTACGATCAAGACAATCAGAAATATCCATCCGTAATCTGAAACGCTCAAACCAAAATTAAATTTTGGTTTGCCAATAGCAGTATTGGTCATTTCACCGGGTAACCCCATGATCAACATAAAAATAAGACTACCGGCAACCAATAAAAACATGGCCAATATAAACTGGAGTCTGTAAGGTTTGATGTAAGAAAAAACACTCAGCGCTCTTTTCAGATTTTTGCCGGTGAATTCGAACTTTTTATTTTCTTTATTATCCAAAAGTTTTGATTTATGGTCAAAGATATAAATATTTTTTGCCTTTTTTTTCTGTAAAAAGATTAGAATGTAAGAAACGTGTTGGATATTGTCTTCGAAAAGAAAAATGACACACGTTTCAAAAAAAAGGTCAGGACGATATTCAGACTAACAAAGGAATATCTTCCAAATACATAAAATCCTTATTTTCATGATTTTGTTTATAACAATATGTTAATATACCATTAGAAGCAATCAGATAAGGTGATTTAATGTGATCATTATACATACACATTTGATTAAAAACCTGTTGATTAAGAGGAATTTGAAATGCTTTACATTCTACAAGTATAAAGGGTTTTGTTTGTTTGTCAAAAATCACCAGATCAAATCTTTTGGATTTTTGGTTGATGAGAAAACCTTTTTCAATAGCCATCAGATTTTTTGAGAATCCGTATTCGATAATAAACAGATGAATCAGTTGTTGCCTTACCCATTCTTCAGGTTGTAAAACAACCCATTTTTGACGGATTATATCCCAAATCTCAGGTTGTTTGCCAATATTCCGGATTTTTAAATGGTCTCTAACTTTATCAAAAGGCAGATGAATGGGAAACATATGTTCAGATTCGGTTGAAAAACATTATTTGGTTTAAAAAACAGAATGATTCGCAGTGAAAATGAAAAAAACTCAGACTATCCACTGACAAATACTTTTGAGAGAAGACTGATAGTCTTTGATGAGCAGTTTTGTTTCCACCACACCAATCATAAAGCCGGCATCTCTGAAATCTTCTATGGTTTTATGTTGCATCATTATCGTACTTGTGTCTTTTGGATTCAACATATAATCCTGTATAAGAAGAATCTGTTTTCGGGTATCTTCCACCAAACACTCTACCAATCTGTCTAATGGAGAACTTCCGGGCAAGGATTCTTTCATCCCTGCTAATTCCTGAAAACCCATCAGGCGACTGTTCAAAGTGGGTTGAAGACAACTGATAATATTGGCATGTTTCAGTTGAAAAAAAACAAATTTTTGTTGGAGGCTGTAAAAGTTATAAGAAAGTGCCTGAGATTTTTTAAGTTTATCTACAGATGCCAGACCGCTTGATATATTGTTTCCGCTTAATGAACTGTTGTTCAATGTCAAATCTGTGGGTATATTTCCGAATTGATCCTTGTTAAAATAAGAATGAATGGTTTTACCATGGTGTAATACCTCCGTATTGATATCAGATTTATCAAGATAAAATATATTAGAAAAAATACCTTGTTTCATATCTTCAAAAGAATCATCCGTCGTTATCACGATATCGATATATTTACCGAAAAAGGAGGCATTTTTTTCAAAAAAATATCGCCAGTTTAATTTTTCGATACCTTTATTCTGTACAATACTTTGAAATAAATTTTTTTCAGTGTTTTCAAAAGATTTTTTTACTTCGTCCCTGGTTTTGATTTTTTGACTCAGCGAAAAAAGGGCCCATTCTTTTCCGATTTTGGTGTGTAGCGATCCGATTTCTTTTATTAAGTCGGGGATGTGTAAAATCTGTGAGGGTTGGTTAAAGTGAATCCATCGTATCAGGTATATGGATTCCACAATGTTTGGCCAATCTTCAGAAGGAAAATGCCTCAGCCATTGTATACACTTGTTTTCACATTCCGACAATTGTTGTAAAAATGAATGCCATAAGTGGTAGCCTTTGTTTTCTGTGATGTCGGCATACATAAAAGCACATTCCAATATATAATTGTTCAGTAATTCAGTTTGTTTGTGTAAGCTTAATGTGTTGATTTCAAGTGGTATGTCAAATAGACCCTCCTGATTGAAAGATTCGATAAGTTGAAATAGTGAGGTCTCCAGACGTTGAAGTTCCTGATTGTCTTTTTGATTAAAAATATTGGAATATTTGAGAATGGAAACCTGTTTTTGTAGAGATTCCTGATACCAAACGTCAATTTGTTCAATTAATATTTCAGGATAATCCGGATCATTTAATACTTTTTTTTCAAAGTCAGAAAGATTGAGGTAAGGTCTTTTGAAACCTTCCATTTGCATAAAAATTTTGTCAGACTCCCTGAGATTATTTTTTAATTTTTCAAACCAGGGACCGGAAGATTCTTTTTTTCCGGAAAATATCTGAAATAAACCGGTATTGTTTTTTTCGTTTTGATAATTGATTTGTTCCTTTACAAAAAAGGACAATTTATGGATGAGTTCTGTAGATTTTGATTTTTTTGCCTCCAGATGATATAAAGCTGCATCCAGGCTGTTTTCCATAAATTGATAATATTCATTTCGCAGGTGCGTCAACTTGTCTCTGAAATTTTGCAATAAAAACAGAAATTCATCAATCGAACTTTCATCTTTCGAAAAATTTGAGGCTATATTATATGTCCTTTGCTGTTTTACATGGTAATAACCGGCATGATATTGTTTGGAAGCCAAAATGATTTTATCATAAAAAGTATCAAATTGTGCTTCATCCATTTCCGGCATAACTTCATTTTGAACAACCCTGATCATGGTCTGGTTATCAAAAGTTGCTATCTCATGAAGCCTTTCCAGGACGGACAAAAATGTTCGGTCACCCTGCGGAAGATGATATTTTTGAAGAATTTCAGACAATAACGCTGATTTTTCGTTCAGGTCAAACGTTGTTTCAAGATAATTGTCAGGTATGGGTACGTTTTTCGGTAAAGAAATAATTTGTTGCAGGTTTATGATATCTTCTTTGGATACAGAAGAATTGGGGTCGTAAACAAGGCATAGTTTTTCTGCATAAAAGTCTGCAATCAGTTGTATAAACCGATTTCTTTTTGAAGCATCAGGAATAACAATAATACTTTTTTCCCTCCGCTTTATAGATTGCAGGCAAGATTCCAATAAGGTAGATAAAACCATATCGTCGTCAATATAAGTGATTGACTTTACCTGATGCCAATGTTCCAGAATTGATTTTTGTTCCGGGTACAAAGGGAGAAAGTACTCCATAAGCTGTTGTATTTTCGGGTAATCGTGCAAAAATACAATATTATTATGACTTTTTTCCTAAATTTTGACCTTCTGATATTTTATTCAAATACATCTGAATGGTATTACTGATACCGTAATATAAAGCGTCACTGATGAGTGCATGACCTATAGAAACTTCTTTTGTCATGGGAATCGAAGATATAAAAAATGATAAATTCTTCAGGTTCAGGTCGTGTCCGGCATTGATTTCCAATCGGTTTTCTATGCAGGTTTGTGCTGCTTCAACATATGGAGCAATTGCATTTTCGGGATTTTTTTCAAATTCATAAGCATATGGACCTGTATAAAATTCAATCCTGTTTGTTTGGGTGTCAGCAGCATGTCGGCATAAGTTAGTATCTGCTGCAATAAACAGACTTGTCCGGACTCCCCAACTTTTTATCTGACCGATCACATCGGTGAGGAAAGATTTGTTTGTGATCGTATCCCATCCTGCATTGGAAGTCAGAACCCCCGGAGGATCAGGTACCAAAGTACATTGATGGGGTCTTATATTTTTTATCATGTCCAAAAAATCCGGCGAAGGATATCCTTCTATATTAAACTCTGTTTTAACAACATCTTTCAGTATGGGAAGATCATCAAAACGAACATGTCTTTGGTCTGGTCTGGGGTGAACCGTAATACCTTGTGCACCGAATCTTTCACAATCCATAGCAAATCTTACCAGATCAGGCATATTACCTCCCCGTCCGTTTCTGATTAAAGCAACCTTATTGATGTTAACACTTAGTGATGTCATGTAATATTAATGTTCAAGGATGATTTTGCCAAATTGCGCCGATGTTTGCATTCTTTCAAGAGCATCCGGCAATTGTGAGAATGAATAAACACGGTCGATAACAGGTTTTATTTTATTTTGTTTGATAAATGCCATCATCTCTGAAAAATCTTCCGGAGATCCCATAGTACTACCAAGTAAGGAAATCTGCCTCCAGAATATTATATGTGGCGAAAAATCCTGCGTATTTCCTGCACTAGCGCCGTAAAAACAGATTTTTGCACCGGCATTACATATTTTTATCAATTGAGGGAATGTATTCCCCATGATACTATCGATGATGATATCAAACCCACCGCTTTTTTGCAGCAATGATTTGTGCCAATCATTTTCAATGGTGCATACACCTCCGGCAACACCTAATGCAAGGGCTTTTTCAATTTTTGCCTCTTTTCCCGATGTTACATAAACTTCGCAACCAAGTGCCAATGCAAACTGGACAGCCCAAAGAGATACTCCTCCACCGGCTCCGGTGATTAATACCTTGTCTCCCTGTTTTGCTCCGGCTCTTTTGATCAATGCCCTGTAAGCCGTCACACCTGCAAGTGGTATGGCGGCCGCTTCCGCCATGGTGAGATGATCAGGAACTTCAAATAAACTGTTTTCCGGCACGACTATTTTTTCAGCAAAAGTTCCTTGTCCGGGCATACCAAGGATATGGAATGAATCTGATTGAAAGCTCTCCTCATCTCCCCATTCCAGACCGGGATTTATGATATATTTGCCCGAACCGGTTAACACAGAAGCATCAGATCCAAGTACACAAGGCAGTTTGATGGAAGGATATTTTCCTTTTATAATCCAGACATCTCTATGGTTTAATGCCGAGTGACTTATGTCTGCCATTATGTGGTTATTATCCCATAACTGCGGATCGTTTACTTCTGAAAGCACCGGGTTTTCAGACAGTTTTAAAAGATTCCATGCTTTCATACTATTTCTATTTGAAAACGCACCAAAAAAATATATAGGGAAAACAAAACTAAATTATAAACCATTGATAAAACCAATTCTTTTAAGGTCAAAGAATTAGTTTATAGTAATCAGATTCAGTCTAAAATTTTGTCTCCAGCAAATAAGGCAACATGGCTCTCCAGGTAGGCCAATCATGGTTAATGTCATGTCCCCATACATCCAGATCATGAGGTATACCTTTATGATTAAGCAAAGCAGACAAATATCGCGATCCGTTAGGATCTTCATAATCTCCGCTACCTGTCATTATATGGATATGACCAGAACTTCTGATTTGGTTGAGATGCCATTCATCATTCAAATCCTGAAGATAGTGCATAGGACTGTTGAAATATACATCGTCATCCCAATATCCCTTGGTGTATTGAGATAAATCATAAAGTCCGGACATCGCTATACATCCGTTTATGATATTGGGTCGTTTGAAAAACAAATTTGCCGCATGTAATGCACCAAAAGAAGCACCACAAGTTATTATGGGTGTTTCCTGACTGGTTCTTGATCTTATGTAGGGTGCTACTTCCTCATAAACATATTGGTTAAATTGCTGATGTCTGATCGCTTTGTGTCTGCCTTCCATTTTATTGTTCAACCAACTTTCACTATTGATAGAATTGATGGAATAAACCTTTAGTTTTCCGGCCTCGATAAAAGGTTTGATAAAATCAATGAGCAAAAATCTTTCATATTCGAGATAATCTGCAGCAGCAGTTGGCAAAAGCAACAAAGCAAAGCCAAAGTGGCCATATTCTACAATTTCCATATTTTTGTGCAAAGATGGACTGTACCATTGATCGATGTGTCTGTGCATAATTCTGTTTTTAGGGTGGAAAGCTACCACATTTTACAGGTTTGGACAACACAAAACAGGTTTTTTTGTTAAAAATTAATTGTTTGGGATTCGTTGCCATCACAATACTAAATAAACAGGATTGAATTGATTTGTATATTTTGGTAAAATCTTGCACAAATCGAACCGGTTTTACAGTTGATTGTTAAAATTACATTAAGACGGAGCTTTTTTGAATCCTTTTTTTTTGAATACCGTTACCTTTGCATGGTGAATGTCACAAGTATGAATAAATTGTTTTTTTATATCGTTTTACAAATAGTCTGGATTTCCCAGCCTTTGATGAGTCAGCAACAAATTAAATGGTTGTCATGGGAGGAAGCACAGGAAAAAGCAAAAAAGGAAAAAAAGAAAATATTTGTGGATGTACACACAGAGTGGTGTGGTTGGTGCAAAAAAATGGATAAAACCACCTTTTCAGATGCACACATTGTAGAATACATCAACAATCATTATTATGCGATTAAATTTGATGCAGAATTGAAAGAACCGGTCCAGTTCAAAGGAAAATCTTATGAATATACACGTTATGGTAACAGAGGTTATCACGAGCTGGCAAAAACCCTCTTACAAGGTAAAATGAGTTTTCCTTCTCTGGTTTTTCTGGATGAAGAATTTACAGTGATTCAGTCAATTCCGGGTTTTCAGGATGAAAAATACTTCCTCATGATTTCTTCATATTTTCATGAAAATGCACACAAAAATACACCGTGGTCTGTATATATGAATGATTTTGAAGTCAAAGGTAAAGGTTGTAATAAACAACACAAAAAATAATGTTTGAAGAGATAAGTTTGGAATATATTGAAGAAAACCCGGTTATCAAAAAACCGGGTTTTTTTATTGACAACTATCTCTTCTGTACTTTGTTAATCGTTTCATATTTTTATTTATCAGCATAATCTCTTTGTTTATACTACCTTTTTTCAAAACAAAACCTTCATGGATATAAAAACCTTCCCGTTTGATAAAATACCACAACTGGCAATAAGAGATGTCGACTATCAGATGAATCCGCAAAAGTTTAAAGATTTTATCGCTTTTATGCCGGATGAAGAAGGGATTGAGCAGGCAATTGCCGCCAGAAAAAATAATCAAACCGACAGAACATTATTATACCAGGTCCTGACCGATCAGTACGCGGTTTCAGGTTTGAGTCAGAAACAGAAAATTCATCTTGAAAAACTAAAAGATGAAAATACTTTTACCATAACGACGGCACACCAGCCGGTTTTGTTTACCGGCCCCCTGTACTACCTGATGAAAATGTTTTCTGTCATTCGATTGGCTGATGACTTATCAGAAAAATATCAGCAATTTCATTTTGTTCCGGTATTTATCAACGGCGCTGAAGATCATGATTTTGAAGAGATTCAGTCAACTTTTCTCTTTCAGAAAAAAATAATTTGGGAAACGGCTCAAAAAGGTCCTGTAGGAAGGTTTTCTACAGAAGGGCTGGACAAAGTCCTGGATCAGTTTTCAGAAATATTAGGTGATTCACCCAAAGCAAGGGATATAAAAAATTTGTTGCAATCGGCTCTGTCCAAAAGTACAAACTATAACGAATTTACATTTAATCTGATTCATGGTTTGACCTCAGACTATGGATTGATGTATGTGAATATGGATCAACCTGCTTTTAAAAGAGCATTTATACCTTATTTCGAAAAAGAGCTTTTTGAACAGCAAAGTGAAAGGTTAATAAGTGAAACACAGGAAAAACTTTTTGGTCTGGGATATAAACCACAGGCTTTTGCAAGGAAAATAAATCTTTTTTATTTTACAAAAGAAGGAACCAGAAACCGTATCGTTTTTGAAGACCATGTGTTTAAAGTGGTGGATACCGATATTATTTGGTCAGAGGCAGAATTAAAAAAGGTTTTATACCAAAATCCTGAAAATTTCAGCCCGAATGTAGTCACCAGACCGTTGTATCAATCTGCTATGCTACCTGACGTAGTTTTTGTCGGTGGAGGAGGGGAGATCGCCTATTGGATGGAAAGACTTTCGCAGTTCCAATATTATGGTTTGTTTTTTCCGGTTCTGATCAGGCGGAATTCAGCGTTTATTTTGACATCCAATATTCGGAAAACGATGCATAAATTAGGATTGGATCTCGGAGCTTTTTTTCCGGATGAAGATAAAATAATTCATGACTACGTACAGAATACATCGGACAACCATTCGTATTTTTCACAGGAGCAACAAGTTTTGTCAGAAAGTTGGACCAGACTCACAGAAAAAGTAGTAGAGTATGATACAACCTTAAAAGGATACATGGAGGCCGAAAAAGTTAAGTTGTCAAGAATGGTGGAACACGTCGAACAAAAAGTCATAAGGGTGTTAAAACAACAGGAAGACCAGAAGATTCAGCAAATAAAAAATGTTAAACATAAACTTTTTCCGGGGAATGGCCTGCAGGAAAGAGTTGAAAACATCTTTCAATATTATATTTCCGAAAATGTTGATATCGCCGAAGTCCTCTACCAAACCATGAATCCAATGGAAAAAGAATGTAAAGTATTATTCCTCTGAGGTATCGTTGGCTGTATTGTCAAAAAGAATTAACATATCAACTATCCTGTTTTTAAGGTCCCTCCGGTGTACTATAAAGTCCAGAAATCCGTGTTCTAATAGATATTCTGAAGTCTGGAATCCTTCCGGTAAATCTTTTTTAATGGTTTCTTTAATAACCCGGGGACCGGCAAAACCTATCAAAGCTTCCGGTTCTGCAAAGTTGATATCTCCCAACATGGCATAGGATGCTGTGACTCCACCGGTAGTCGGGTCCGTCAAAAAAGAAAAATAGGGGATGCCGTTTTTGGCAAGCAAAGTGAGCTTTGCTGAGGTTTTTGCCATTTGCATAAGAGAGAATGCAGATTCCATCATTCGGGCTCCTCCTGATTTTGAAATAATCATCAGGGGAACTTTATGTTCGAGACAATAATCGATTGACCTGGATATTTTTTCACCAACCACCGATCCCATCGAACCACCTATAAAACCAAAATCCATACAGGCAATTACTATGGGTAATTTACCTACTTTGCCGTGTGCCACAGACATGGCATCTTTTAGTTGTGTTTTTTTATACGCTTCGTTCAGACGATCCTGATAGGATTTCAGGTCTTTAAATTCCAATCTGTCTACGGATACAACTTCGTCGAATAATCTGGTATATTTTCCGTCAAATAAAATCGAAAAATAATCTGAAGAACTGATTCTGACATGAAAATCACATTTGGGACAGATATAGAGATTTGCCTTCAATTCTTTGATGGTAGTCATCGTATTACATCGTCCACACTTATGCCAGAGGCCGTCAGGGGCTTCTTTTTTATTTTTGGTGGTGGTTTGTATTCCTTCCTTTAATCGTTTAAACCAACTCATTACAGGGGTTTTGACTGATAAGTAAACTCATTTGAACAAGCCACAAAGGTAGTAATATCCTATGGAAATCAGTAAAATCTTATAAAAATATCTTATATAAATAATTAACATATGTACAAAATATTGCAATTCAATTATTTGCATAAAATACAATATTGTAGGAATAAAAAAAGGGCCAGCTCTCCCTAAAGAACCGGCCCCGAGTAACAATTTGCTAATTACTCTAACTCAATCTCAGTTTTTGTTAGTCTAAAACCGTGCCAAAAATCTGAAAACAGGGAAGAGTAAAAAAATATTTTTTAAAAAATATTTTTGATATGACTTTTTATTGCAAAAATACAGAATCAGGTTATTTTTTAGTGGCCACAAAAGCACACTGGTCGTCTAATTTTAATGTTCCTGCAGGAATCGGAATGCCGCTGATCACAACTGCATCTTTGTTTTCCATAGATAGATTAAGTTTTCCTGAAAGGGTCTTGTTATCAGAAGAAATACCCAATTTACTTTTGATCGTACCTCTGGCCAGGATTGGGGTAGTACCACTTCCTGGATAAAAGATTTCAGGAACCACTTCAATACTTTCCAAAATGGCATCTATGGATATTGAGTCTTTAGTGAAAATGGTTCCTTTAACAGGAATCGGTCCTATGGTACTTTGAATAATCAGGTTTACTTCAGATTTGACAGCAAGATCGCTCACGGTCATATCTGCAGTTTGAAAAACGGACGCTAAAGTACCACTACAATTAAAAACGCAGGAATATTCTCCGGTAAATCTTTTTTGATAAGTGCACGTATTGGTACTGACACTGGCATCCGCATTATAATTGTCAGCAGCGGTATCTGTACATCCTTCTACTTCTTTTTTACATGAAGTTGCAGTAAGGATAATCAAAAAAACAAAAAAAGTTAATTGTTTAAAATTCATGTGATTTAATTTAAGATTGATAGATAAAGAACAAAAATACAACTATTTTTTGTTTTCCAAAATATTTACATAATCCAGACTTCCTAATCTGAAACGAAAGGGAACGGCAGAACGCTTCTCGATTCTGTCTTCTAATGCACAAAAAAAAGGTTTTTTTTCAAAATGGGGTAATATTCTGAATGTTGTTGAAGGCTCAGTCCTTATAAATGGTTCAAATATCCGAAAATATGTACTTGCCGTGTCTTTTCGAGGAATACTGTATTGAGCAAATGAAAATACTGTACAAAAAAGCAAAAAAACAGGTATAAAAAAAGATATGATGTTATATCTCATTATCCGCCACTTTCTTTTTTCATGTCAACCATTAAAGTGTTCCACAAGTCTGTGGTTTCCTGGACTTCATCGTCTTCACAAAAATCAGTAATCTCCAGAATGGTTTCGTTGGTTACGTCTGCTTTGTAGATTCTGAATTCGAGGTATTCTTCGTCAGGTGCGTTTTTCCACTTGTAACGAACTCGTTCCTCTTCAATATCGTCAATCATGTATGCTGTTTCGGCATTGTTGCTCCAAATAAATGTGTAGATGTCGCTGTTGATGTCAACATCATCACAATACCAGCGCACCAAACATTCCGGGGTAGTTACAAATGTATATATGATGGCAGGTGATGCTCTGAATATATACTCTAAATTTATTTTTTTTCTCGCCATATGGTGATTCTGTCTGTATTGTATATTATAGTAACCTTATTTTGGAGTCAATTGTTAATAAAAAGATGTCTTTTTTTTAAAATTCCTCACTTCAGGGTGCAAAAAAAAATATTTTCACCAATTATCAAAACAAATGAACTTTTTTTACATAAATTTAATTTATAATCATGGATTTTTTAATCCCTCACTTTGTGTTATTTCTCATAAATACTATCTGACACAAAGTTTTGGCTTTATTTTTGAATGATACCATCTTTTTTTTCTTATAAAATATTAATTGAGACGCATTAACAAGTTTATTGAATAATTTTTATTATTTTCGCATCTTTTTTTGAAAAACGATAATTTTTTAAACCTTACATAATAGAATGAGGCAGCTTAAAATCACCAAATCCATAACTAACAGAGAAAGTCAGTCACTTGAAAAATATCTTCAGGAAATCGGAAAGGTGGACTTACTCACACCGGAGGAAGAAGTAGATTTAGCAAAAAAAATTAAAGAAGGAGATCAGGAAGCTCTTGAAAAATTGACAAAAGCAAACCTTCGTTTCGTCGTTTCTGTAGCCAAACAATACCAAAATCAAGGTTTGTCATTAAGTGACCTGATCAATGAAGGAAATCTCGGTTTGATCAAAGCTGCACAACGATTTGACGAAACCCGCGGTTTTAAATTTATATCTTATGCTGTATGGTGGATTCGCCAGTCTATCCTGCAGGCTTTGGCTGAACAGTCCAGGATAGTACGTCTTCCATTAAATAAAGTAGGATCTCTGAATAAAATCAACAGAGCTTTTTCTGAATTGGAGCAGGAATTTGAAAGGGAACCATCTTCTGAAGAATTGGCAGAATTGCTAGAAATACCTACAGAAGAAGTTGAAACAACGCTTGGGGTTGCTTCCCGACACGTTTCAATGGATGCGCCATTCATCGATGGAGAAGACAATTCACTTCTCGATGTTCTCGAAAATAACAGTACACCCGACACAGACGCTTCTCTTGAATTTTTAGAGTCACTGAGGAAAGAAATCGAAAGGTCGCTGAATACTTTGACAGACCGACAGAGTGATGTCATCAAACTATATTTTGGTATCGGTATTGAACACCCTATGTCTCTTGAAGATATCGGTGATAAGTTTGGTCTGACCAGAGAAAGAGTTCGTCAGATTAAAGACAAAGCCATCAATAAACTCAGGTCGGTATCAAGAAGCAAGTTGCTCAAAAACTATTTAGGTACCTAACAGACACATATTTTATATGAAACTAAAGAGCCTGTGTGGTCTTTTACATCCGTATTCAATCCAATAAATAAGGGTTATGTGGTAATTTGCCTTGATTTTCTCCGGCGTATTCAAAGTCATTTACCATTTCTGTAAATGCACTTTCCCAAGATTTTATAAAGTCAAACATGAAGCATTTTTTTCCGATTCGGATTTTTTTGGTAAAAAATACAACAAAATAAAATTTTTGAGGGTCTTCTACTTGAATAGTATATCTAAAGATGTATCTTTACTTTAAATTTATAAAATCATATTTATGAGAATCTTCATTTTTATTTTCTTTTTATGTATAGTTTACAATGATGCTACTGCACAAAAAGGGTTACTTCCGGATCAGCCTCAATGGACAAAAGAACAGGTTTACAGCAATGTAAATGCGGAACAGGCTAAAAAAATATTGTATAATAATGCTGACGTTGTTTTATTGGATGTCAGAACCGAAGGGGAATATAATGCAGGCAAAATAGATAAAGCCATACATATTGATTACAATGCACCTGATTTTAAAGATCAATTAAATAAATTAGACAAAAAATATACCTATATGGTCTATTGCAGGTCCGGGTCAAGAAGTAATGCTGCCATTGAAATCATGAAAGCAGAGGGATTTTTGTATCTCTACCATTTGGAAGGCGGAATAATGGCTTGGTCGGAAACGAAATAAAATATTTTATTCCGGATTTCTGGCAACAAACAGGATGACAAATCCTGTCATTATTAGGCCAAGCTGAATGAGGATGCTTAATAAAGGTCCCCAGGAATAAATGACCGACAATGGGGTCCACTCCAGGCCTACCAAAGACAATATGACTGCCAGAAAACCGGAAGACATCAATAAGAAACCCACTACGGACCATAAGGCTTTGCTCTTAAGCATCTTTATTTTTTAGTAACAAACATGAAGATACAAAAAAAGGTTTTTTAATACGGTAAATATTATGTAATTCATGGATGTTGAATCTTTCAGAGAATATTGTTTACAGAAAAAAGCAGTGGAAGAATGTTTTCCCTTTGACGAAAGCACCTTGGTTTTTAAAGTAATGAATAAAATGTTTGCCCTTTGCGGTTTGGAAAGACATCCGCCGGCCATCAACCTGAAATGTGATCCTGAAAGATCCGAAATCCTTCGTGATGAATTTCCTGGTGTCATTATGCCCGGATATCATATGGATAAAAAACACTGGAACACCGTTTATATTGAAAGCGAATTGGATGACAAACTCATCAAAGAACTTATAGACCATTCTTACGATCTGATCATCAAATCATTGCCCAAAAAAGTACAGATTGAATGGCAGAATATGGAATGATATCCGAAAATAAAAAGGTAGATGTTATTATAGTTGGAGGCGGACTGACAGGTTGTCTTTTGGCTTATCAATTGAAAAAAAGGAATTTTTCTGTTTTTTTAATCGATCAGAATCAGGAAAAATCGTCGTCAGCCGTAGCTGCAGGTATTATTAATCCGGTGACCGGCAATAATTTTATCAAAAGCTGGAATATTGATGTTTTTCTACCAAAAGCGATCGAAACTTACCAACAAATAGAAAAATTCCTAAATATAAAAATTGTTTTTCAACAAAATATTGTAAGACATCTCTCAGGTCCGGGGCCAGAAAACCACTGGGAATCCCGAAAGCTTGATCCCGGATATGAAAAGTATATTTGTGACCAGGCAGATGTTGCCTGTTTTTTGGACGAAGTCAACCTTTCGGGTAATTATGCTGAAGTAACCCGTTCAGCCAGGATTGACATCTCTTTATTTATCAAAACTTTTAAAAATAATTTGCTTCAGGAAGGTTTGGCATGGAATGAAAAATTTGTTTTTGAAGATTTAATCCTTGCAGATACTTTGATACAGTACAAAGGTATCAACTCAAAAAATATTGTTTTTGTGAGGGTTTTTCGGCAGTTAACAATCCGTTTTTTGCTGATTTGCCGTTTGCATTGACCCGCGGATATGCGACCACCCTCAGATTGGAAAATTCCAAAATAGACAAAATGTTTAAGGACGATTTATTTCTGGTTCCCACAGGGAATGATCATTTTTGGGTTGGTGGAGGGTATGAAAATATAAAAAACCCGGAAATGCTACCATCGGAAGATGTACAGGATTCCAAAATTGACAAATTGTTGTGCCGCGAATACCGGATTGTTGAAAAAAAACATGCAATCAGACCGACGACTAAAACCAGACGGCCTTTTATGTGTCAACACACAACACACCCAAATATGTTTTTATTGAATGGTATGGGCACTAAAGGAACATCGATGGCACCCTTTTTTACCCAAAAACTGGCTGATTACCTTTGCGAGGAATCGACTGATTTCCCTAACGAAAATATATAAATCAGCCTTTTTTAGGAAGAAAATTTTCAGCCATCATACAACGTACACTACCTCCGCCATAGGTTTCAATGGTTGGTATCGGTATCGGTAAAATATTGGTCAATCCGGATAAAAGTTCGATTTGGTCAGGTCTTAATGAAGCAAAAGCACTCTCTGACATCACCAGATATTTTTTTTGTCCACTACCCAGAACTTCCAGCATATTGCCGGCAAATTGGTTGACCTGATCAAGGGATATTTCTACTATGGTTTTTCCTGTTTGTTCAAAGGATAGGATTAATGATTTCTTTTGCGTTTCATCAGGGATACATTCCAGACAGATGACCACAAAGTTTTCACCCAAAGCCATCATCACATTGGTGTGATATATGGGGTTTCCTGAAGAGTCCAGAGCATCAAAAACAATGCTGCGGGTTTTTAACAGCAGATTGAATTTGTCGATCAGCGTTACATCTGTCCTTTTACTGATACAAGCATAAACGATACCGTTTTGTCTGTCAAATATCATCGAACCTGTGCCCTCGAGAAAGAGATCTTCTTCTTCATAAAAATCAAAACTGTATTTATTATGTATTTTGTGGGTTTGGGACAGTATATCAAAGATGTCACTTCGTCTTTCAATACGTCGGTTTTTGGCCCACATCGGATAGGTGATGACCGTGCCGTTTTCGTGAAGGCTGATCCAATTGTTGGGAAATACGGCATCCGGTTTTTGTGGCTCCGGAGTATCTTCGATCACCTGAACATTGATGCCCTTTTCTCTGAGAATGGTAGTCATGTTGTCAAATTCTTCCAAGGCTTTTTGTTGGATATTTCTTTGTTCTTCAGCTTTTGCTTCTGTTTGAAAAGAATTATTGGCAGCTGTTTCGGCATTATATCCAAAACAAGCCGGTCTGATCATGATGATATCGTTGGTCAACTGTTGCATAAGTAAAAGTGTGGTATTTTTTTAACCTTTTTCAGAATGAAAGATGGTACAAAAGTAAAAGAAATTTGAAAACCTAAGATTCTTTTTGGGCCTGAGTTTTTAATGAAGTTGCCAATTCCAAACCAAGGTATTTTTCGATACCGTAATGCACCAGGTAGAGCAGGGGAGTGAGGGCGAGTGCCACGACAAACTTATATACATAATTGACCGTTCCGATGGCAAGCACTCTGGCAAATTCCCAGTCGGCGCCGATATAAAAGGCGATAAATAATACGACAAAACTATCGATCAGTTGGGACACCAAAGTGCTTCCGGTCGCTCTGAGCCAAAGTTTATTTTCTCCGGTAACGGACTTGATTTTGTGAAAAGTCATCACATCCACGATTTGACCGATAAGAAAAGCAACGAGCGAACCAATGATGATCCACAAACCGGCACCCATGACATTGCGAAAAGCCAGATTCATGTCTTTGATGCCTTCACCCTGACCCAACATGCCACTTTCAAACTGCCACCATTCATTCGGGGGAAGCAGAATGGCCAGCCAAACAAACACAAAAGCCACTGAAATGACAAAAACAGTGAGGTAAGATATGAAACGGACCAATCTGGGACCGTAATATTCATTGATAATGTCTGTCATGACAAATACAACCGGCCAAAGCACCACACCTGCAGTGAGGTTGAAACCCAAACCTTCCACACCGAAAAAGGTCATAGAAAACGGCTTTGTTCCCAGAAGCTTTTCAAGAGAAAATATTTTGAGTCCGACAAATTCCGCGACCAAAGCATTGCCGATAAAAACTGCCAGAAGTATCAGAAATAAAATGAGTGATTTGTCTTTTAAAACCTGGTGAATATTCATGGACTTGTCGTTTAATAAAAGACAAATAGGTAATATAAAAGTTTATAGAATGAATTCTTCTAATAGGTTATTTCCTTCGGTGTCAGTATCCTTTCCAAACTGCATAACTCCCAATCGACATCAGACCAAAGGTCTGCACGACTTTTAGCTACAATAACACCGGCAGTGGGAATATTGTCCGTTATCCCGGGTTTTATCATGTTAGCGATATAGGTAATGCCCGGATTATGCCCGAAAAGAACAACGGTTTGAACATCTTCTGCAAGTTCATGTACTGAATCCAGATAATGTTCCGGCATACCGTGGTAAAGGTTCGGGATTTCAGTGATGGGCATATCAAACAATGAGGCATAATATCGGGCGGTAGTGAGCGCTCTGTTGGCCGGAGAACTGATCAAAACATCAGGTATAATACCTAGTTGTTTGATTTTTTCTGCCATTTCAGGAGCGTCGTGGTGGCCTCTTGTATTGAGAGGTCTGTCAAAATCTTTGAGCCCGGGATTATCCCAAGCTGACTTGGCATGACGACTGATTAGTATGGTTTTCATAAAAAACGATTGCGATATTGATTACAAAAGTAATAATATTTCGAAAAAACGTATGAAAATTTATGAAATAGTTGGAAAGGCACACCGTATAAAATAAAAGTCAATTACATAAATGGGGGTATTTATGTAATTGACGTCATCTTTGGTCAAACTCCGATGAATAGGTCATGTTCTTCCTCCTGAGGAAACTTGACGACTTTTTTAGTTTTGGTAAATAAACCAACCAAAAAAGTTTTGACTTTTGTGATTAATATGTTCATGATAAGGATTTACGATATGTTCGTATGATAATATATACGTTTGATACGCAAAAATGTTACCAAACCCACACGTTTTTTCTGTTAACGATTTGCAAATTACCAAAAAATGTAAGGAATTGTCAAATAATTAACAATTGTGATGATCAAAATGAAATTTCAGGTTGTTGTTTTAGCTGGAATCAGAAGTTTTTCACCTCGTGAATGCGATAAAAAAAATTACCGGATGAATCGTTCTAAGTCTTCTCCTTCGTCTTCGTATCTTTCCTGCCAGAATTTTTTAGACTTCAGATTGACTTTTCCATCATCTTTTAACTTAGCAACCTTTTTTTTGGGTTTGATTTTTCCAAAGTCTTCCTTTTCAAAGGGCGTACCCTGATTTTTACTTTTATTGTTTTTAACGTTCATACAAAACAGATTACAAAATGTTGGTTTTATAAAATTTGATATATGGTTTAGATTAAAGAATTATAATTTTGATTACTTTTTTTGTTACTAAAAGACTAAAATTATTTTAAAATGTTACTGTTTTAGGTTTTTCCAAAAGGGTTTTTACTTTTTTATACATTGTAAATACATAAATATGATGCAAATATGCAGTATTTTATTTATTTCAACAATATTTTGAAATATTTTTTTAATGTTACGTAATAAAGTTAATAATCCTTAATCCGAGTTGGTTAAACATCGCAATACAGGTTAATGACGTTATTTTTATGATGCGGATGAATAAATATCTTCAACCATCGTTTTTCTGGCAGTTTTACTAAAGAATTTGGTTTTTTCTGAATTACTTTATTTTTTTACGATGTTTGGTATCTGGTGTGAAAATGGATGTATTTGTAAGTCAGTTGCAGAATCATCCTTTATTCAAGTATTTTTTTTAATTTTGCGCCCTAATGTTTTCCTATGGTTAAAATCGGAGATATAGAACTTGGTGATTTCCCGTTATTACTGGCTCCTATGGAGGATGTAAGCGATCCGCCCTTTCGTGCAGTTTGCAAACAAAATGAATGTGATCTGATGTACACAGAGTTTATTTCTGTGGAAGGATTGATTCGGGATGCGGACAAAAGTGTTCAGAAACTGGATATTTATGATGACGAAAGACCTATCGGCATTCAGATATTCGGAGCTGAAATGGATTCAATGCGCGAAGCTGCCAAAATAGTCGAAGAGGCAAAACCTGAACTTCTTGACATTAATTTTGGTTGCCCTGTAAAAAAAGTTGTTTGTAAAATGGCGGGTGCAGGGATTTTACAGGATATCCCTAAAATGGTAAAACTGACAGAAGCCATTGTGAAATCAACCAATCTGCCGGTTACCGTTAAAACCCGGTTGGGATGGGATGAGGATACCAAATATATCGTTGAAGTAGCGGAAAGACTCCAGGATGTGGGTATAAAAGCCATCTCTATCCATGGACGAACCCGAAAACAAATGTACAAAGGGGAGGCTGACTGGACTTTGATCGGAGAAGTAAAAAATAATCCAAGAATGTTTATTCCGGTTTTTGGAAACGGTGACATTGATACTCCTGAAAAAACCGTGGAATATAAAAACCGATATGGAGTCGACGGCATCATGATCGGTCGGGCAAGTATCGGTTATCCCTGGATTTTTAAGGAAATCAAACATTATATGAAAACCGGTCAGAAACTGGCACCACCAACGGTTGCTGAAAGGGTAGAAGTGGCCCGTACTCATTTTGTTAAGTCTATAGAGTGGAAAGGTATTAAGCTTGGCATCGCGGAAATGCGCAGGCATTACACCAACTATTTCCGGGATATGGAAAATATCAAACCTTACCGTCAAAGATTGGTCACTGAAAATGATCCGGGAGTCATACATGAGATATTTGATGAAATCAAAGCTGTGTACAGTGATGTATCGGCTTATGAAATGGAAACCGTTTAAGCTTACATTTTGGTTTTTAATATACAGGAACACGAACGAAATATATTCCGGACCATTCAGGATACCGGAAGGGAGCTGGAATATCCGGTTTATTTGGTAGGCGGATACGTTCGAGACCGACTTTTATCCAGAAAAACAGTGGCTAAAGACATTGATGTCGTTTGTGTAGGCGATGGAATAGAATTCGCTGAAACCCTTGCTTCAAAACTTATACCGAGGCCACACGTAGTGGTATACAAACGTTTTGGCACGGCCATGATCAAACACAAAGATCTTATTATAGAATTTGTCGGGGCCAGAAAAGAATCTTATCAGTTGACCAGCCGAAAACCTGCCGTTGAAAAGGGTAGTCTGGAAGATGATCAGAACCGGAGGGATTTTACCATAAATGCACTAGCTGTCAGCCTGAATGAAGATGACTTCGGGCAAATCATCGATCCCTTTAACGGATTGGCACATCTGGAAGAAAAAATGATTAAAACGCCTTTGGAACCTGATAAAACCTTTTCAGATGATCCTTTGCGCATGATGAGGGCTATCCGGTTTTCAACACAACTGGGTTTTGTAATTGAAGACGAAACCTTTGCGGCTATAGCCAGAAATAAAGAAAGAATTCTAATCGTCTCCAAAGAAAGAATTACGGCAGAACTCGAAAAGATCATCATGGCCAAAAAACCTTCCGCAGGATTTTTATTGTTGTTTCAATCCGGCCTTTTGGAATATATTTTTCCGGAAATGGTGGCACTACAAGGTGTTGAATGGCGTAACAATATAGGACATAAAGATAATTTTTATCACACCTTGGAAGTTTTGGATAATATCAGCGCCGAAACAGACAATGTATGGCTTAGATGGGCGGCTATCCTTCATGATATTGCCAAACCGCCGACCAAAAGATTTGATGCTGAAAGTGGCTGGACTTTCCATGGTCATGAAACGTTGGGATCAGCCATGGTACCCAGAATTTTTAAGAGGATGAGACTTCCTTTAGACCATAAGATGAAATATGTCCAAAAGCTGGTTTTTATGCATCTCAGACCGATTGGTCTTACAAACGACCGGGTAACGGATTCGGCGGTAAGAAGATTGTTGTTTGATGCAGGTGAGGATATAGATGATTTACTTACTTTGTGTAAAGCAGATATTACCTCCAAAAATGAAGGTAAAGTCCAGAAATACAAAGAAAATTATGCCGTACTATTTGAAAAAATCAAAGAAGTAGAGGAAAAAGATCGGTTACGCAACTGGCAGCCGCCCATTTCCGGTGAATTGATCATGCAGGTATTTGGTCTTAATCCGGGAAGGGAAATCGGAATCATCAAAATGGCTATAAGAGACGCCATTCTTGATGGAAAAATCGAAAATACCTATGATAAAGCTTTTGCTTTTATGGTTGAAGAAGCTGCAAAACTCGGTTTAAGTCCTAAATAGTTATTCTGCAACATCATCTATATCTTCAACCCTTGTGGAAGCTACAGCTCCTATAATCATCAGAATGCCTGCCGTTACGAGCGCATAGATTGAATGTCCATTGTAAAGCGTCGTTAATAAAATGCCTCCGAATAAACCATTAACAATCTGTGGTATGGTGATAAAAAAATTGAAAATCCCCATGTAAATCCCCATTTTCAGTGGAGGTATCGATCCTGCCAACATGGCATAGGGCATAGAAAGAATACTCGCCCAGGCAATGCCTATACCAATCATTGAATATACCAAAAGATCAGGGTCAGAAATAAAATAAACTGAGATGAGTCCGAAACCACCCGCCAGCAATGAAAGTGCATGGGTGTATTTTCTTTTGAGTTTTTTTGCCAGCATAGGGAGAGCAAATGCGTATATGGCTGAAACCAAATTATATATTCCAAACAAAACGCCAACTTTGTTTCCGGCAGTTTGAAATTCCGGAGATTGTGTATCATTGGGAGCGAGGCCATAAATATGTTCGGCAATAGCCGGTGTGGTATAAACCCACATACCGAATAAAGCAAACCATGAACAAAACTGGACAAGACCTAATTGTTTCATCGCTTTGGGCATTTGCACCATGTCAGAAATAATGCTTGATAAAAAGTTGGTTTTGTCCGGAGATCCATGTTTGTGTTCTCCTTCATCAAAAGATGATATTTCTTCAGGTGAATATTCTTTGGTGGTAATAATTGTCCAAAGTATGGCGCCAAGCAGCAAAAAGGCTCCGGCCAAAAAAGCCCAGATTACGTTTTGAGGAACACCTCCTGTAGGTGCAACTGTAGCTAACCCCAAACCCGGCAATAATTGTGAGCCGAAAATATTTTCAAAAAAGGAAGGAAAAACTTCTTTTGTGGTGATTCCGGGTCCTAAAAGCGCGGGCAACCAGGAACCAACGACTGCACCTAATCCGATCAAAACGGTTTGGATAGCATAACCAGCCGTTCGCTGGGTAGTATCGAGTTTGTCTGCAACCAGAGCACGAAAAGGCTCCATGGAAATATTGAAAGAAACATCCATAATCATGAGCATACCGGCGCCAACCCATAACGCCGGGAGAACAGAAATAAAAATTCCTGCATTGGGCATCAGCATAAGACCTATAGATGCAAGAATGGCTCCTGCCAGGAAAAATGGTTTCCTTCTTCCCATTTTAGTCCAGGTACGGTCAGAATAGTATCCTATGATTGGCTGAACTATCATGCCGGTAATGGGTGCTACGAGCCAAAACCATCCCAAATGATGTGTATCTGCCCCAAAAATCTGAAGAATTCTGGAAGCGTTGGCATTTTGCAGGGCAAAACCCGCCTGGATGCCTAAAAATCCGACACTCATATTCCAGATGGCTGCTTTGCTCAATATTGGTTTTTGCATGATTATAGATTGTTATTTTGGTGTAAGTACAAAAGATTGCCACGGCGCAAATTCAAATTCTTTTCCTTTGGACAATACGGTAGTGTATCCTGTCAAAACATTGACTCCGGAAAATTCGATATCGGGGATAATTATTTGAGTTTTACCGGAAAGGTTTAACAGAACCAAAACCTGATTATCGTCTTTTTTTCTTTTGAATGCAAATATATCCTGGTGAGGTAAAATTCTCTCATACGAACCACCGTATGGAGCGTTCCATAAAGCTTTATTTTCTTTTTTAAGTTTTAGCAACTTTTCATAGAAGCCGGCATTTTCATATTTGGAAAAAGGAATGGTATCTTTTTCAAAAAACTCCAGTCTTTTAATAAGGGGTTCTTCCTGTCCGGAATACATCAAAGGAACTCCGTCATAGGTATGAGCCAAAACAGCCATGGTTTTGTAAGCTTCACCCATTCTTTCGATTTCAGAACCTGACCATGAGTTTTCATCATGATTGGTGATAAAAAACATGTAATTTCCTTTGGTGATTTTAGGAAATTCGTCCTTCCGCCAGGTGTCCAGATCGGCTGCTTTCTTTTTTCCTTTGGCGATGTCATTGAGGATGTGGTGAAATGACCATCCGTAACAAACATGAAAACAATCCTGGTTGATATGGTCTTTTTCTTCTGACTCAGCTAGCAGGAATAAATTTGGATTTACAGCCAATAATTCTTTATTGGTTTTTTTCCAGAATTCAAGGGGCACCAACATAGCCATATCTTGTCTGAAACCGTCAATTTTACATTCATTTACCCAAAAAATCATGTCATTTTTCATGCTGTCCCAAAGTGCTTTATTGTTGTAATTCAGGTCAGCAACATCTGTCCATCCCATGGATTCCCCACGTTCGTTGAGCGGATCAATGATTTCACCTTTATCATTTTTGGTATAAAAATCAGGATTTGTTTTCATCCAGACATGATCCCATCCTGTATGATTAGGAACCCAGTCAAGGATAACTTTCATTCCAAGCTGGTGTGCTTCATCGACGACGGATTTAAATTCTTCAAAAGTGCCAAATTTAGGATTGGTATTCTGAAAATCAGTTACGGCGTAGTAGCTGCCTAAACTTCCTTTCTTTTTGGTGTCACTGATAGGATAAATCGGCATAAACCAAAGGATTTGAACGCCCATTTTTTGTAGTCGCGGCAAATGTTTTTTAAAGGCAAGAAATGTTCCTTCCGGGGTGTATTGACGGATATTTACTTCGTAAATATTGGCACTTTTTGCCCATTCAGGAAGAGAAAATGGTGGTTGATCCATGGCTGGTGAAGCTTGATTTTTTTGACCTATACATGGTATAAACCATGAGGTCATGAATAGAAATAAACTTAATTTATATATTGACATAACAAGACTTTGTCTGAAATTTTGGCTAAAGCTATAAAAAAATGTCAATACAACACTAAGGTATTTTAAAAAAAATCCAATCATGGTTTTTTTTCAATAGTTTGCCTCCATAAATTTGTTAGATACAGCTTTTTTTAAATCGGTAAAGCATACAATTTGTGGTAGGTTAAAATAAAAAATCGTACCTTTGTGCGATAAAAGCATCAAATTTATATGAAAATGTTTTGCGGGTTTTTGAAGTTAGGGTTAAGTTTGTTAGTGGTGGTTTTATTGTTTTCATGCAGTACTAAAAAAGCACTGCCCAAACTAAACGACAAAGATATATTGATGAGTTTTGAAAAAGGAAGCTGTTTAGGTAAGTGTGCTGTATATTCTTTGAAAATATACAAAAATAAATATGCTTTGTATAACGGAACTGCCAATACAGATAAAATGGGAAAACATATGATGTTGCTTGCAGATTCTACTTTTTATAATTTACAACAATTGTATGTTGCCGCTAATTTTGATCAATTATTGGCCAATTACCCGAGTGATATTACTGATTTTCCTTTAATTTCAATCGGATATTATAAAAAAAATAACGTTAAAATTATAACCTACAAGGAAACCAAACCTTCAGAATTGAGTCGTATTCAGTCTAAAATGGAACAGATATCCAATAGTTTTGGCTGGACCTCAATGGAAAAAAAACAAGAAGTTATGGAGTACCAACCTGTTGATGGAAGGAACCGGCAAATCAATCAAAACATAGCACAAAACGAAATCATCATTCAACCAAAGGATGATGTAAATATTGATCAGTGGGTCAAAAGATATGAAGGTTATAAAGTGGTCATCAAACAAAAATTGGCACCGAATTTTAATTATTATATCATCACCTGGGATTCAGAAGTAATAGGTTCAGAAGAAATGCTTCAGAAAATCAAAGGTGACTCAGAAATTATCCTGGCATCATTTAATAAAATGATTACAACAAGAGATAATTGATCTTGTATATGCTGACACCTGCAAACGAAAAATATCCGCTTTTTTAGATCCACATAACAGGTGAAAGCTTGATGAATTTACAAATCGATAATTTGCGGGTTAACATAGCCCATGGAGGATTGGAAACCCATATTATCAGGGATATATCGTTGAAAATTGATGGGGGAGAAAAAGTTTTAATAGTCGGACCTTCAGGTTCCGGAAAATCCACCTTGCTAGACAGTATCGGACGAATCAACCATTGGAATACTTCCTACACATATTCGGGAAATATTACCTTCAAAGGGTGTAATCTCATGAAGTTAAGTCACCGTGAAATGTCGGAATTGCTCGGAAAAAAAATTGCCTATATCTTTCAGGAACCACAGGCTTGTTTCAATCCATTGATGCGCGTTGGGGAGCAAATCGCAGAAACTTTTGAGCTCAAAAAAAATCAAAAGTCTTCTGTAGCAGACGTGATTCAACAATGGTTTGGTAAAGTAAACCTTAATGATCCCAATGAAATATACTATTCTTATCCGCATCAATTATCCGGTGGACAGCTTCAGCGTGTGGCGATGGTTATGGCTCTGATTCATGGTCCTGAGCTGGTCCTGGCAGATGAACCAACTTCTGCCCTGGACATAGAAAATCAGCAATGGTTGTTTGATATTTTAGATGACTTGAGAATAAGTCATCAAACTTCTGTCGTAATGGTAAGCCATGATGCCCGACTTATTCATTCATGGGCTGACTCATATTACCTTATGGAAGATGGAATAATATCAGCATCCGGAAAACCTCATGAGCTACAAATAAATCCGAAGTCAACATTTATTCAATCTCTTCTGACATTTGATGATAGATGTAAACAACTGGAACAAAAAAGGGCTGAAAAACATCCTGTTTTTGTTGATACCGCAATAGATATCCCGGTTTTGAAGGTTGTCGGATTACAGAAGTTTTATAAGAATGTGCAAGGAAAAGACGGTGTTAAAAAAATATTTGAAGATATTGAATTCGAACTTTTTCGTGGTAGGTCCATAGGTGTTTCGGGTGGTTCGGGAAGTGGCAAAAGCACTTTAGCCAGATGTCTTGTAAAACTAGAAAATACAGAATCAGGTCAGATATTTTGGGAACAGGAAATGGTAAGTTTGCTGACCTTTGAAGAAATTCTACCACTTCGAAAAAATGTTCAGATGGTGTTTCAGGATATACGCTTATCGCTGCCTCCCCATATGAATGTTGCTGATATTTTGGATGAAGCTATTTCAATTGCCGGAAACAAGGAATATACATCAAAGATGCTTCTTCATTCTGTCGGCATGTCGGATATTTTTGGAAAACGTTTTACGCACGAGTTATCCGGAGGTCAAAGACAAAGAATCTGCATTGCCCGGGCTATGGCTTTTGATCCGAAGGTATTGATTCTGGATGAGGTTTTATCAATGCTTGACATCGTCACACAAAGTCAAATCGTTGAGTTGTTGCTTGAAAAACAAGCTGAAACTGGTGTTTCTTATGTATTTATTAGTCATGATAGACAATGGATGGATGTTTTTACAGACCATATTTTGTATATATAATCATCATAAGTACAATTTTATAAATATAAGATTTGTGATTTTTGCCATATCAAATTTAACATAGTACTAAGTATTGCAAATATTATTTGTTGAGCATTTCATTAATATGGCTTGAAATGGCTGAAAAATCTGCTGATACAAAACGTTTGCCCAAACCATATTTTTTGAACCAGGTAACTTGTCTTTTTGCATAACGTCTTGAATTTTGTTTGATAAGACTGATGGCTTCATCCTTTGTCAATTTTCCATCAAAATAGTCAAAAAATTCTTTATAGCCAACAGTTTGAAGAGCTTGAAGATCTCTGAACTGAACCATCTTTTTTGCTTCATCCTCCAGACCTGAAACTATCATAGCGTCAACTCTTTGATTAATAGCCTGGTACAGGGCTTCTCTTTCAGGATCGAGGACAATTCCGATGACTTCAAAATTATGGGCACCCTTTTTAGGTTGTTGTTTTAAATACGATGAAAAAGGTTGTCCGGTGGTCAGTGAAACCCCCAAAGCTCTGATTAGCCTATGCGGATTATGAACATCTGCACTTGCATAATATTCCGGATCTGATGCTAATAACATATCCTGAAGACAGGTAATTCCGGATTCCTGATATTTTTGTTTAAGCATTTTGTTGATTTCAGGATCAACTTCAGGGAGTTCGTCCAATCCTTCCAAAAATGCCTTGATATAAAGACCGGTACCGCCAACCAGAATGGCTATATCATGGTTTTTAAAGTAGTTTTCCAGAGCAACATTGATATCTGCAACATACTGACCTGCAGCGTAAGTCGCAGAGACGTCAAAAATATCGATAAAATGGTGTTTTATCAACATCATTTCCTCATGACTTGGTTTTGCTGTACCTATTGATATTTCTTTATAGATTTGACGACTGTCTGCGGAAAAAATATCTGCTTTATAAAGGCTTGCCAATTGTATGGCTAATCCTGTTTTTCCACTTGCAGTCGGACCTGCAATGGCAACAATATATTTTTTATTGAGGGTAATAGAGTCCGGCAAGTTTAAATGTTATATTTTTACACCACAAAAGTAAGTAAAATCTTTCATGCTATATCGAATTTTCAGGGTTACCGTACGTTTTGCGCTTAAAATGTTTTTTCGTCATATTGACTTGGAAGGCTTACAACACATTAAGCCCGGGAAAGCGCAAATTTTGGCTTCCAATCATCCTGCTGGATTTTTAGAGCCATTGCTGATGGCATGTTTTTTTCCAAGATCGCTTTACTTTTTGGTTCGGGGAGATATTTTTGAAAATTCGTTTTTACGGCCCATTCTCCTTGCGACACACCAGATTCCTATTTTCAGATTCAAAGATGGTTTTTCCAAACTTCGCGAAAACAAACAAAGTATGAATGAAGCTACATCTGTTTTGTTACAAAACAAATGTATTCTCATTTTTGTGGAAGGCAGCACTAAATCTGTCAAAATGTTGCGACCCTTACAAAAAGGTTTTGTCAGACTGGCACTGGACGCCAAGACGTCGGATCCTCAGAATCCGATTGAAATAGTTCCGGTAGGAATCAACTTTTCAAATTCATCCGCTTTCAGAAGTGATGTAATGATCAGGGTTGAAAATCCTATAGTTTTGGACGGTGAATGCGTACATTGGGACAATGTGCAACAAACTGCAGGAACTACAGCTTTGATGAAAGAAACCTTTGAAGGCATGGAAAAAAATATTATCCATATGACAGAACCTTCACGGGTTAATATCATGGAAAAAATGTTTTTACTCTTTGAAGCTAAGGAAAACAGAACCGTTTTTTCAGAAGTGTCACAAAACGACCACTTTTTATCATCCTATAAAAACATTGCCGCCAAAATACAAACGTTATCGGATGAAAAGATCGATATATACAGGAAAGATATTAAAAAGTTGTCCGGAGACTTAAAAAATGAACACCTCACACTCAATGATTTAGGGAAATCTCTGCCGAAGTGGTATCATTGGCTTGGCTTGATTTTAGGTTTTTTACCTGCTTTTATCGGATTTTTACTACATATTATTCCTTTGTTGGTTTCATTTCTTTTTACACGAATCAATGTTAAAAGCAAAGAGTTTTACGGGGCCATCTGGTTTGTCACCAATATTGTTTCCATCCTGATATATTATGTGATTGGTATCATTTTATTTATTGTATTTCTGTTCCCCTTTTATTGGATTATTATTGTACCGGTATCAGGATATTTTGCCAGAAAGTACTACGATATGATGGCTGGTTATTATTGGGGTACTGCTAAAAAACAGTTGAAATTCCGAGCTGAGGCCAGCAAAATTTATGAACAGTTTCGAACAGCATGAAAAACCTTCACTTTTTAATATTAGTTTTTTTGTTACCGTTTTTAATAACCTGTAACTCAAAACAAAGCATAAAACATCAAAAGCCTGAATATGCCCTGGTTATTCACGGAGGCGCCGGGGTTATATTGCCAACGGATATAAGTAAGGAAAAAGAAAAAGCATATTTTTTTTCTCTTGACACTGCTTTGCAAATTGGAGAAAATATTCTCAAAAACGGGGGAAGCAGTCTGAATGCAGTTGAAGCGGTCATTGTTTTTTTGGAAAATGATTCATTATTTAACGCCGGTAAAGGAGCCGTTTTTACATTTGATGGTAAAAATGAACTGGATGCTTCGGTTATGTTTGGAAAAGATAAAACAGCAGGCTCAGTTGCAGGAGTCACCACAATTAAAAATCCGATCAAAGCTGCCAGAGCTGTAATGGAAAAGTCACCTCATGTTTTGATGGTTGGTGCAGGTGCGGAATCGTTTGCAAAAGAAAAGGGAATTGAAATGGTTGATCCTTCATATTTTTTTACCTATGAAAGGTGGAACTCCCACCAAAAGTTGAAAAAACAGGAAGTAGAAAACAAAGATAAAACGGATATACCTGTTGCGGATAAAAAGAAAGGAACGGTTGGTTGTGTCGCTCTGGACAAAGAAGGAAATATATCTGCCGGGACTTCTACAGGCGGTATGACCAATAAAAAGTACAATAGAGTAGGAGATTCTCCTTTGATCGGAGCGGGTACATACGCAGACAATAAAAGTTGCGGTATCTCATGTACCGGTCACGGCGAGTTTTTTATCAGATATACTGTAGCTAAAGATGTAGCGGCTTTAGTAGAATATAAAAATATGGATATACAAACTGCTGCAGATGAAGTCATCCATCAAAAGCTGGGAAAAATAGGCGCCGAAGGAGGATTGGTCGGGATAGATAAGGAAGGAAATATCGTTATGAGTTTTAATACACCAGGTATGTACAGAGGGTATTGTATTCCCGGCAAAAGAGAAACATTTATTTATAAATAATATAAGATCATCATGAATTTAAAATATATTTTACAAACAGTAGCCTTTTTTATATTGATTGGTATGATGTCCTGTAAAGAAAGGGGCGATAATAAACCGTCAGAAGAACAGGCCAAAGTTGAGGTAACACCAAAAGAATATCCAAGGGGTGTCAATGAAACATGGGCGACATTTGAAAAAGAAGCAGGAAAAAAGCCATCGGATGTTGGTCTGATGAAATCTGCTGAATTGCAGGAGAGAATAAAAAGTCTTCTGAAGGATGACTATCAGCGGTTTCAAAAAGATTGGAATCAGGAGACTCCTTTGGTTATTGAAGACAGGATCATATTTTTTACAGGTTGTAAAGCTGATGATTGTAAAGCCAACAAGTACGCCATTTATCTTGACGTAAATGATAATAATATTAACATTGTCAATTTTACATATGGCCGCGCAAAAAGTTATGCAGAAAGATACATTATCGGTTTACCGGCAGGATTGCTTAAAGAATACGAGGCTATCAGAGCATTTCAGGGTTTGTAGTTTTATTTTTTGCCGGTCAGTACATTTCTGGTCTGTAAATACCTTCTTTTATAATAAGGATCGTACATGTGATCTATCGTAATGCCTTTTTGTACGGAAGAATGTATAAAATATAAGGTATCATTACTCCAATGATGCACCAATCCCACGTGACCGGGAATGTTATTGTGCGGGTTTCGTCCTTTAAATACAAGTATATCACCTGGTTTAGCATCTTTCATTTCTATAACCCGTGTTCCGTCCTTTACTTGTGTTACGGAACTTCTTGTGACCTTTATGCCGAATTTAGCTAAGATAAATCTGGTATAACCTGAACAATCCATAACCTGGCCCTTAATATTTGTTCTGTAACGTTTACCCAGATATTTTTCAGCTTCTTTTATGATTTCTTGTCTTTGGTTTTTTTCACCTGATTCAGGATCAGATTGAACCCCTAGTTCAGCGTTCACTGAAACGGATATAAAACAAAATGTCAGGATCAGAAATCTGAACATAAAATTTTGCCGTTTATTTTTTCTTGTTTTTGGGTACAAAAAAAACTGTTTAAACTTGTTTACGATGCACAAATTTAATAATATTGCCTGAATAAAAAGTAGAAAACGTCAAAAATGTTTACTGTATTGTGTTTCGGAATATAATAATCCCGTCAATAAATGGTATAGTTTTCATATATTGATCAATAGGTAGTTTTGATATTTCGACCTTTTTGGTTCGGAAAGACGCATGCAGAAGGTGTGGTTTTTGATGAATGAGGATAATAAATCCGGTATGTGAAATATCCAGTCCTTTTACGGATGACACAAAAGCGAAGATATCCCCGTTTTGTAGCTTAGGTAATATTTTTTCTACATTGCGGTTGGGTACATAGGGAATGTTAATATCTGACAAAATAATTTCAGTTTCCCGTATTTTTGACATAACCGTGCTATCCGTCAGTTTAGGATATTTATGGCCATTGGAAGACATGAAGTGAATTTGTTTTTTCCGGAATTCTCCGCCGAGTGAGTGGCTGATGTTTTTTCCGATACCATTTTTTTCAACTTGAAGCAACCATTCAGAAAAGTAATGAATCCTGCTTTCATAACCGTTCATTTTTCCATTCCGATACCTGAGGCTGGTCAGGATTTTGTCAAAATTTGAATACTTGGGAGGTTTTTTACTTAAAGTTTGAGCGATAACATATTCAACAAAAGTTACACAATCGAATTGGATTGAATCTATCGTAAGTACTTCCTCATTTTGGAAGTCAAGGGTATTGCTTTCGTAAGGTTTGCCTAAATGTGTTTTAGCTGTTTGGATATATAAGTCACCTGTTGTTTGTCCAAATGATGTGATAGCAATACTTACGTTTATCAAGATCACAAAATAATAAAAGGAAATGTCTGGTGAAAAATTCATCATGAAGGTTAAACTATGTTTTTTACATTAATATCATATTTCGATTTTCAAACATAGGTCTAACAAAAAAGGTTGTCTTTATGCAAGACAACCTTTTTTGATGATTGCGGAACAAATGTTTATTTGGTCACAAATATTTTTCTGGTTACTGTTTCATTTTGCGTTCTTACGTTAAGCAAATACATACCTGGTTGTAAGGTAACGGTACTCATCGGAATGGTGTAATCTCCTTGTAAACCGGTTACCAATTTACTGGCTACCAAAGAACCGGTGATATCCATCAATTCGATAGAAACATCGGAAGTCGATTTAACAGTAAAGTCTACGTAGACGATTTCCTGAGCCGGGTTAGGGTACGCTTTAACAGCATCATGAACGATAACATTTTCAGCATTGACATATCCATTAGATACTGCTTCCGGGTATGACGTAATGGCTGCATTTTCATAACCATCAGCACTCAATAAAATCGGAATGATCTGGAAGTTATCAATATTCATACCTGCAGGAATGGTAAATGAAAAACTTTTGGTAACAGATTCTCCTTCGTTAAAAGTACCTTCCACACTGTTTTCATTGTTTTTTGTTAAGCCGGTAATAAATCTACCCACGTGGTCATAGACCATTTGAGCAGCAGGAACCGGACTAGGCAGTAATTCATAACCTCCCATTGGACCTGCTCCACCGCCTGCATAAGCGTTAGCCTGATTGTATCCTGAACCGGTACCTTTAACTTTGTCTTCAGCCAGAACCATATTAATCCACATAGGTTTACTATTGTTTGCCTGAAATGTTGTGATAACGGAAACATCCAAAACACGTGTGTCAGGATTAAACTTTGCACCTGTTGTGAAATAAGCTGGTGCTGCCTCTGCTATTCTCTGAAGAAAAGGTGCTTCAGAAGTAGAAGGGTCAGTTACTGTCGTTCTGTTTAATACAACGCTTGGAAATCCCGAAAAACCCGGGGTGCTTCTGATCAGCGCGTCATAAGCAGCGACCGTCATAGGATCATTATTATGAACGGCAATAGGAATATATCTTTTGTTGTATTTTTTGCTCAATAAGTCCAGGAAAACGGCACCTCTTGGGCACCATGGACACCAGGTTCCTGTTGCTTCTTCTACGAGGACTCCTTTATTTACTGCCGGAGTAACTCCTTCAAGATTAAATTCTGTTGAGTTGTTACAAACTTCTTCATCACCTGCCATTCCATTGACCGAAATTACAGTGACTTTAAGGTTGTTGCTACCGGCATTTAATGTGATAGGAGCAGCTGTGGATATGGTTTGGGTTTCTCCGGATGCCAGTTCCACACCTGCGAGATTAAGAGCTACCGGTGCGCCATTATTGGTCGCCTCTAATTCAAGTTCGAGGATGTTTTCCAATCCCAGGTTAGAAACTGAAAATGAAAAATTGTCTTCTGTACCTGTAAAGCTGATGTTATCCCATGAAATATTGTCAACAGCAAGGTCATTTAATATTTCAGGCGCGTTTGGATTGTAAGAAAAGCTGAAATCATCACAATAAAAAGCAGAACTTGCATCGGTAGGATACAAATTAAGTGCTGCCAATAATTTGTTGGTGTTTTTAAAAGCACCTACACATTCTCCATTAATCAAAACCTTCCAATTGTTGGATGTCAGATTGATTTCCATTCCAAAGGTAAACCATTCATCAGAAGGATAGGTAGTGGTAAACAATCTTGCATTGGTACTCCCTGTCAGGTCAAGCGTATTGTTTTCGCGAAGAAATCCGTTTAAAGTCCACAAAACACCTGGTGTGGTGTTGCCCTGAAAGTTGAAATAACCGGTTTTACCTTTTTCGATGTACATTTTCCACTCGATAGTAAATAAACCTGTATTATATCTGTCTCCGAAAGGCAAAATGATATCCGTTGGTCCGCCAGTCGTAGATGTTGATGAAATCAAAATAGAGTTATTACCGCTCGCAGCTCTGGTATTGACTATTTTAGTATCCGTTGCTGTACCGGGTTTGTTGTCCCATGTTTTCCATTTCGGGTTGACAACACATAAAAAATCTCCGGCATTGTAAGCATCGAAATTATCCGAAAAAGTAACCTGTGAAAATCCGGGGTTTAAAAGGAAAGAAAAAACAAAAATAAAAATTGATTGTGTAAATAATTGACGCATAATCATGTTTTTTAGTGATATAAATCTTTATGAAGAATAGATATGCAAATGTAAAAATTTTATTGGATACAAATAACATATACATAAAATTTAATAATTGGCTGAAGAAAAAATTAGATTAAATTTTTTTATAATATAATATTATGTTTACCTTTGTTGCCAATATGTCAACCATTTGTAGTAACAGAACGAAATCGTAAAATTCATTTTTTGGAAAAACAGGGTTTTACGGACAGTGATTTTGTTCCTGTATCAAATGGTGCATGTTTTTTAACAGATAATAAAATCATATAATATTCGTTTCATCAAACAAATCAAGTAGAAAAACATGTTCAATTTACTTTTTAACCTTTTTCAGGCAGCAGAAACAGAAATAGACACAGAAGCGGTCCAGGAATCACAGAATCTTATCGATCTCATAGTCTCGGGCGGGCCTATGGGTATTGCAATTGTTGCCATTTTATTGTTCTTATCCGTAGCGGCTGTTGCTATTTTTATAGAAAGATGGTATACCATTCAACGGGCCGGTAAAATTGATGAAAACTTTATAAACAACATCAGGGCATCAGTAGGTTCCGGTAATATTGAAGGAGCGAAAGCATTATGCAGAGCAACAGATTCGCCGGCTGCACGAATGGTTGAAAAAGGTCTTATGAGAATCGGAAAACCATTAAAAGATATAGACGCTGCTATAGAAAACGTGGGTAATCTTGAAGTTTTTAAATTAGAAAAAAATCTTTCTACCCTTGCCAGTATCAGTGGGGCGGCTCCGATGATCGGGTTTTTGGGTACGGTTACCGGTATGATTCTGGCTTTCTACAAAATGGCTTCCGAATCCAATGTCACTCCTGATGTTTTGGCTGGTGGTATTTATCAGGCTTTGATTACGACCGCATTCGGACTTTTGATAGGAATCTTTTCGTTTGTAGGATATAACCTTTTGGTTGCTAAAGTAGACAAAGTAATATTTTTGATGGAAAAAACAACCATAGACTTTATGGACTTGTTGCAGGAACCTACTCATTAATTATTATGGGAGTCAAAAGAAGAAATAAATTATCGGCAGAATTTAATATGTCATCATTGACAGATATTATTTTTCTATTGCTGATATTTTTTATGTTGACATCAAATATGGTTCAGATAACGGTGGACTTACCCAAATCTGAATCAAAAACGGTGGCTCCGTCTGATTTACCTGTAATGCTTACGATAGACGGTAAAATTTCAGTGGTTGGCAAAGCTTCTTCAAAAGAAACCATGGAAAGGGACATTGCGACCGCTGTAAGAAATTCAAATAATAAAGATAATGCCACCGTAATGATTGTATCGGAAGTTGGTGTTCCATGGAAGGATGTGCACCAAGTCATGAAAATCGCCAGTGGTCTGAAAGTAAAAGCCATTATCGCCACAGCACCTACCACTCAAAAAGATAAATCTTAATATCATGGGAGTTAAAAAAAGAAGCAAAGTAAGTGCTGAATTTAATATGTCATCCTTAACAGATATCATCTTTTTATTGTTGATATTTTTTATGCTGACCTCTTCCAGTATAATGCCTAATGCCCTGAATCTGCAATTGCCGGGAAAACAATCCAAAGCACCACCGAGCAAAGCTGAAAATAAAATAATAGGTGTAACACAAGCAGGTAGTTATACACTGAATGGTGTACCTGTCAGTATATCAGGTATTGAAAGTACCATCAGATCACTGAAACAGCGTGATGGAGATCAGGCTGCCTTTGTCGTCAGTCCGGATGGAGATGCAGATAATGAAAGTGTGGTTGCCATCCTCGATCTTGCATATAGAATGGAAATCAGAGCAGTTCTGAGCGATCCTAAGTAAATATCGTCAGTATCAAAACGTACACAACCATAAGTTTCATTCCCCGGGGTTTACAGAGTGTTTTATTAATTCATGTTACTTGTATTGAATGAAAGATGACGTTTTATATTCAGAAGAAAGGAACCGAAAAGTAGGGTTTTATATAAGTGTCTGCATTCATCTTGCATTACTCTTACTATTATTTATCAGATTTGTCCCAATAATGAAGTTTCCTTCCGAAGAAAGCGGAATTATGGTTGTTTTTGGTGAGGAAGATGCAGGTCAAAACAGTGAAATATTTGAAGCTGAAACTGAAGAATCCGAACCTGTTTTATCTGAAGTTTCCCCTTCAAAAGTGAGTCAAACCAAAGAAGTGGTTACTGCAACGCGGGACGAAATAGCAGAAATCAAGGCTGAAGAGAAGAAAAAAAATGATGTAAAAAAAGATAAACAAACAGAGGAAAATAAAAGACTGGAAAAACAACGGTTGGAAAAACAAAAACAGGAAAAAGAAGCTGCAGAAAAATTAGCCAAAGAAAAAGATGCAGCTGAAAAAAAGAAAAAAATGACCGATCTTTTTGGAAAAGGAAAAGGAGCAGGCTCAAAACCCGGTGATGCGGGTAATCCTTCTGGAGAACCTAATGGAAAGGTATTGGACGGCATTTCCAAGGGGTCAGGAAGGGTTGGAGGTGGCCTCGCTTCAAGAGGTTTGATATATGAACCTGTTTTCAAGGATAATTCTCAAAGATCAGGAAGGGTTGTAGTCACTGTATGTGTTGATCCTGCTGGAAAGGTTATTTCTTCAAAATATACACAAAAAGGTTCAACGACCAATGATACTTACCTTATTCAGCTTACAGAAAAAACAGCTGCTAAATACAAATTTTCGCCGGGGGATGCAGATTCTCAATGTGGCACCATAACGGTAGAATACAAAGTTCAGTAAGCCAAAAAATTAAACTTTCTTTATATTTATTTTTCGTTTGACGCCTTCAAACAATTTATTTTGATAATTCATGACAAATCATGATATATAAATGTTTTTTATATATATTTGCACCTTATTTGTAACTATTTTAATATGAGAGTTTTTTATATAATAGTTGTCTTGATATTTGGGTATTCGATCATAAATGGTCAAAATTTTGTCTCTTTTGCCAACAAAACTACGAAACTAAAAAGCGGAGTTGAAACTAATAACCTGATTCCGGGAGGTTTTTTGGACCTGAACGGAGATTTAGTTGACGATATAGTGGTAGTTGACAAAGGATTCAGACTGCATACTTTTGAAGGAAATGTATTGGAAAAACCTTTATTTCAGCATATTTCTGAGGATTTTCCCCATTATTTTGATGCATTTGCCATGTTGGTATGTGACGTAAATGGTGATGAAAAACAAGATGTTTTTTTGGGTGGAAGTTTTGGCTATATTCAACTGTATCTTAGTACGCCGACCGGCATAGAAAATATCAAAATACCTGTTCCTTTTCTGATTCAAACGATGAATGCAGCAGACATCAATACGGATGGGTTTCCGGATTTGTTTGTTTGTAATGATGATGGTAAAAATGAAATTTTTATAAATAACGGAAGTGGTGCATTTACTTCAAACGATGATTTTATCGATTTTAAGACCAATCCCACCTCAGATATGTCAGGAAATTACGGGAGTGTTTGGGTTGATGTCAACGGAGATAAATATCCTGATCTGGCTATCGCCAAATGCAGGGCAGGGGTTTCTTCTCCTGCGGATCCGCGAAGAATTAACACATTGTTTATCAGGCAGCCAAACGGAACATACATTGATAAAGCCAAAGAGTACAATTTTGATTTGGGTGAACAGTCATGGGCCGTCACTTTTGCAGATTATGATAATGACGGAGATATGGATGCTTTTGTGGCAAACCATTACGATCCCCATGTAATGCTTGAAAATGTTGAAGGCGATTATTTCAGAAAAAAAATATTTACTGAAAATTCAGTTTCATCTTTTGCATTCCAAACCATATCCCGTGATTTTGATAATGACGGGCTTTTAGATATTATATTGTCAGGCCTGGAAGGAATATCATTTTTGCACAATAAAGGCAATCTTTTTTTTGAATATATCCATGTTTTTGACCGACCATTATTCGGTATGTCCATGCAGGTTGGCGATATCAATGATGATGGTTTTGTCGATTTTCATACATCTGTGAATCAACCATTAAATTTTCCGGGAGACTTTCCTGATCAGTTGTATGTCAACAATGCAAATGATAATCACTTTTTTGCATGTAATCTTAAGGGAAGTAAAAGAAATACGCTCGCTGTTGGCGCCAGATTGTCGTTGTACGGTCCCTGGGGTATTCAAACCCGTCAAATCGTGGCAGGAGAAAGTTATGGTATCACGACTTCTTATCAGCAACATTTTGGTTTGGGACAATTTACAACAATCGATAGTTTGGTAGTAGATTGGCCCGGAGGTGAGCGACAGGTTTATACAGGTCTTGAGATTGATGCTACATATTATATTCAAAAGGACTTATGTGCCAAAAAGGTTATTGATCTCTACGGGGAATCAAAAATATTGGACAACGGGGGAGAGACAGTATTGGATGCTTTGACCGGTTTTTCTTCATATAAATGGAATACAGGAGATACAACGCAACAAATATCCGTGAGGGAAAAAGGAACATATTTTGTCAAAATGGTTGACAACACCGGGTGTATTTCATATTCAAAACCCGTTTATGTAGAAACCGGTTGTTTTGAAGGTAATATAAATCTGTTGAATACAGAAAATAAAATTACCCTTTGTCAGGGAACTTCTGTGAGGTTGGAAGCAAACACAGCACAAACCTATCTTTGGAATACAGGTGAAACCACATCAGTTGTAGATGTTTCTGATGAAGGAGTTTATACTATAACTGCAACAGATTATTGTGGTGTTACATTAAACGATACGGTAGAGGTTTTTGTAATAAATAGTCTTTTACCGGCCATTTTATACGAGGATACCATCAAAAAAGGAGCAAATGTCACTTTCAATTCTGATTTGCAAAATACCATTTGGTTAGCGGAAGATGGATTTACTGAATTGGGTTATGGGCAAACTTTTTTATTACAAAATATAGAAAAAGATACCCTAATATTTGCACAGTCCCGGTTGGATATTCCACAAGTTTCGGCGGAAGTCGGACTGAAAAATTTTCCTTCCTTGTCATCATATGGCAGCAATTCGGTCAATTCGGGTTTGAAATTTAGTGTTTTTCAGCCTATGGTTATCAAAAGTGTAAAAGTATATACCGACAAACCAGGAAAACGAAAATTGACAATTCTGGATGCCGATGGGTTGAAAGTTTTTGAAAAGGAGTTCCAATGCGTTTTTGGAGAAAATATTTTACCACTTAATGCAGAAATCGGTACCGGCATGGATTATGAAATGACCACTGACAGATTGTTCAATATCGAAAATTTAGGACATGCAGGTCCTAGATTTTTGAGAAACAGCGGACAACAAATCGAATATCCGTTTGAAATTGATCAGGTGGTCAGTATTACAGAGTCATTACATGGAATTTCGTACTATTATTTTTTTTATGACTGGCAGGTTGATTTTTCTAAGGGAACCTGTTTTTCGGATTTGATACCTTTACCGGTTACGGTTGATTTTACGAACAATACTTCTGAAGCAATTCAAACATCTGGTTGTTTTTTTAGCCCCAATCCTTTTAATAATGAGATTAACCTGATGAATTGCCAGATAAACGATGATTTTAAAATTCAGATTTTTAATGTTTTGGGAAATAAACTGATAGATGAAAAGGTGGTTAAAAGTCAGCAAACCATTAATACTGAAATGTTAAGTCCGGGAATGTATATCATTCAAATAAACAAAGACCATATCATATATAATCAAAAAATCGTTAAAACAACATCTAAACCATAAACAAGGAGATATGATTAATTGGAAAAATATTTTGGGATACTTCCTTCCTGTTTTAGTAATTATTGTAGTAAGTGTTATATACTTTTTGCCGCAACTGGAAGGAAAAGTAATTCAACAAGGTGATATCATTCATTACAAAGGAATGAGTAAAGAAGCTTTGGATTTTGAAAAGAAAACGGGCAGAGATATTTTATGGACAAATAGTATGTTCGGAGGGATGCCGACCTACCAGATTAATACCAAAAATAACGGAAATTTTATTGGCAAATTGGATAAATTGTTCAGTTTGGGTATAGATCGTCCTATTGGTATGTTTATCGCGATGATGACGGGATTTTACATCTTACTTTTGTTGTTGGGGTTAAATCCCTGGCTGAGTTTATTAGGTGCATTGTTTTTTGGGTTGACCACCAATAATTTCATTTTATATGAAGCGGGACACGTTACGAAGTTACGTACCATCGGTTATGGATTCCCTGCTTTGGCCGGTATTATCCTGGCTTATAATGGAAGATATGTACTGGGCGGAGCATTATTTGCATTGTTTTTTGGAATTAATGTTTTTTCCAATCACCCGCAGATGACCTATTATCTTGGTTTTGTGGTACTTATTTTAGCGTTATTTTATTTTGTCAAAGACATTCGTAAACAAAATATATTGTCATTTATCAAAGCATCTTCGAGTCTTTTAATTGGTGGTTTGTTGGCTATAGCAGCGTCAGCATCTTTATTGTGGACTACCTATGAGTACTCTGAAAGTACGATGAGAGGAGCACCGATTTTGGAAAGCACCGGTGACAAACCGGCATCATCTAGTGAGACGGTAGGATTGGAATGGGAATATGCTATGAGCTGGAGCAATGGATACCGTGATTTACTGTCTTCCTTTATCCCAAAAGCTGTAGGCGGCGGTTCCGGGGAATGGGTAAGTAAAGACTCAAAGTTTGCTAAAAAAATGCAAATCAGACAAGATATACAGTTACCGACTTATTGGGGAGAATTGCCTTTTACAAGTGGTCCTGCATATTTTGGTGCCATCGTATTTTTTCTTTTTTTGTTTGGGGCTTTTTCGGTAAAAGGAGAACTGAAATGGGCATTGGTGACTGCAGTTGGTTTTACTATGTTGTTATCGCTGGGTAAAAACTTTCCGGTTTTAAATCAGACTTTGTTTGATTATTTGCCATTGTTTAATAAATTCAGGACACCTAATTCTGTTTTAAGTGTTACAGCAGGGTTGATCCCCATCTTAGCTATTTTGGGATTGGCAGCCATTTGGAAGAGTGACAACAAAGAACGATTTCTCAAACCACTGTATTATTCTTTCGGAATTTTGGGAGGTATTTCTGTTTTGATCATGGTATTTGGAGGAAGTATTTTTTCATTTGACGGAGCTTCTGACCAGAATTATGCGGATTTTATTGACGATTTAAAAGAAGAAAGAAAGTCCATGATGATCGGGTCAGCAAGAAATACCTTTCTACTACTGACCATAAGCGCCATATTAATGTATGTATGGATTAAAGGAAAGGTAACTCCTGTGATTGCTTTGATGGGAATCGGTGCATTGGCGGTGGGCGATCTTTTTGTCAACGGAAAATCATATCTTGGAAAAGAAGCTTTTGTTAGTGAAAGACAATACGAGAAAAATTTCGCGCTAAGAGCAGTGGATGCACAGATATTGGAAGATAAAGATCCGAATTACAGGGTTTATGATGCAACTGTAAATACTTTTAATTCTGCATCTCCTTCTTATTACCACAAAACAATTGGTGGGTATCACGCGGCAAAACTTCAAAGATATCAGGATATCATAGACAAACACATTTCCAATAACAATCAGAAAGTATTGAATATGCTCAATACCAAATATTTTATATTTAAAGGAAATGATGAAAAGGAGACAGTCCAAAGAAATCCTGCCGCTTTGGGAAATGCCTGGTTTATCAACAATATTATTGTAGTAGACAATGCGAATGCTGAAATAGATTCTTTAAAAGGTTTTGATCCGGCAGGTGATGCCATTGTGCACAAGGAGTTTGAAACTTATGTCAAAGGACTGTCGCCGCAAAAAAACGGAGAAATCAATCTGACAACTTACGAGCCGGACAAGTTGGTTTATGCGTCAAATTCTGATTCTAAACAATTGGCTGTTTTTTCAGAAATATGGTATGGACCAAACAAGGGTTGGCAAGCATATATTGACGGAAAACCGGTAGATCACATTCGTGTAAATTACATTTTGAGAGGACTCATAATTCCTGAAGGAAAACATGAAATCATTTTTGAGTTTAAGCCGGAATCCTTTTACAATGGATATTATGTTGCCATGATTTCATCCATTCTTATATTGTTGATATTGGTTTTTGCATTGTATCAAGCCTATAAAACAAAACAGGATGTTCCGGTTGATGTGTTGAAAGAAGCATAAATGGGCATCATCAAAAGACAGAGTATATTATACACGATCATTAGTTATTTTGGACTTGCGATCGGTGCTGTAAATACACTATTATTGATGCCTCACTATCTGACACAGGCACAGGTTGGTTTGATCGGCGTTTTTACAGCCATTGCTTTTCCTTTGGGAGCTATTTCTAACCTGGGTAGTATATTTGCCATCAACCGGTTTTTACCATACTATAAAAAGTTTTTGCCGGCTGATAAGATAGACTTACCTATTCTTGCTGTTTCGTTTAGTTTGATTGGATTTTTAGTGGTTACACTGATCATGATATCAGGCAAAACCTCAATATTTCAATGGTTTGCACATGCACCGTTGTTGACAGAATATTTTTACCTGCTTCCATTTTTTACAATGGGATACATGTTGAATAGTATATTTCAGGCTATAAATAACGGTTATTTTTTTACAGTTTGGGTTGGCATAGTAACAGAAGTTATTTTCAGGGTCTTTAATGTTCTGATTATTCTGTTATTAGTTTTCGGAATGATAGGTTTTGACGGGTATATTCACCTGTATGTTTTTATGTTCTGGATCGGGCTGGTGTTGTATATTGCAAAGTTAAAAAGCAGTTCCGATTGGAATTTTTTTAATAAAATCAGTCTTGTCACGAAAAGATTAAAACAGTACATTGTTCCATATTCATCTTTTTTTTGGTTTACTTCCGTTTTTTCGGTTTTGGCGACCATGATTGACACAATTGTATTGGCGGGTGTCAATGGATTAGAAAAAAGCGGATCGCTGCTTATTGCCACATATTTTATTACGGTGACTCAAATTCCCCAACGAAGTATTGTCAGTGTCAGTGTCCCTGTCATATCCGAATCATGGCGTAATAATGACATGAAAAACCTTCAGGATGTGTATTTTAAGAGCGCAAACAATATGTTGTGGGCCGGCGGATTTATATACCTGTGTATTTTATTGAATATCAATGAGATTTTGTCTTTTTTACCCGCATCATACCATGAAATCAAGTGGGTTGTCTATATTTTGGGTTTTGCCAAACTGATAGATTATGCTACCGGCGTCAATCAGAATATTTTGGCATTGTCACGTAAAAACTGGAAACTCGATTTTTATACCAACATCCTTTTGGTAGTACTGTTGATTCCCCTGAATTATTTTCTGATTAAAAAAATGGGAATCATAGGTGCTGCCACTGCTAACGTGATTGGGTTTTTTATTTACAATTTTGTCAGGACCTTTTATCTGTATCAGGCATTAAAATTGTCGCCGTTCAATCGACAGAATCTAAGGCTGATTGTGGTTATTGTATTGATTTTAGTTTCTCTTGTGCTATATGGAATGTATACAGAAATAGGAGAATTTAATTTTTGGGCTAATTCCTTAATCATGACGGTTAAATCACTTTTGTTTGGATTGGGTTACCTTTTTGTTTTGTACCTTACCCGTGCATCTGATGATTTGAAACATATGCTTATGTCAAATACAATTTTTAAAAAAATCTATTCCCGATTTTGATGAAATAGATCAAAAAAATCATATTTTTTCCAAAGCCTGAAGGATATCGTCAAGTAAAAACTCAGGTTCCTCTAAGCCGAAATAAAATCTGATATATGTCCAAGGAATCGGTGAATCCGGTTTTCCCGGCATATCATGGAAAACGATAGATGGAATAATCAGAGATTCGTAACCTCCCCAGGAAACCGCCATTAAAAAATGTTGTAGTGCGTTGACAAAGGTAAAAACATCTTCTTTGGATTCGGTATGCAGAACGATGGTTGTAAGTCCACCGGCACCGGTCATTTGAGACTTAGCCAATGAGTATTGCGGATTTGAAGGTAGTAATGGATGTATTACCTTCGATATTTTAGGGTGATTTTCAAGTTTTTCGGCAATATACAAGGCGGTGTCATTGCTCTGTTTGAGCCTTAAAGGAAGCGTCCTGAGACCGCGGATGATCATGGACGCGTCATGTGGTGAAAGAATGAGCCCTAAGGTCATATAGCTCGTTTTAAAAATGTGTTCTATATGTTTTTTAGAACCACAAATGACACCGGCCACCACATCACTGTGACCGTTTAGGTATTTAGTTGCTGAATGAACGACCAGATCAATGCCTAAAGCAGCCGGATTTTGATACAAAGGACTACAATGACTGTTGTCTATAATCGTAATAATATTATTTTTTTTAGCCAATTCGGCGCAAGCCCGCAAATCCTGTATTTCAAATGTCAGTGAGTTTGGACTTTCAAGATAAAGAACTTTCGTGTTAGGACGGATCAGATTTTTTATGTTTGACATATTGGTTCCATCAACAAAATCATAGGTTACACCAAATTTTGTAAGATATTGACTGATTAATGTATACGTCCACGAATAAGGTTTTTGGACACAAATAATGTGATCCCCCTGACCTACAAAGGACATAACAGCTCCGGATACAGCTGATGCGCCACTCCCTGTGACCAAGGCATCTTCGGTTTTTTCAAGTGCTGCAATTTTTTTCCTCAGAATGTTGACAGTAGGGTTGTTTCCACGGGTATAGACATGGTAGTGATTTTCATCAAGAATTTTATGCCTCATATCTTCAATGCCTGAAAAAACAAAGTTGCTCGTTTGTATTACAGGAGGGGAAACGGATTGAAAATATAAATCTCTGTCTTCACCTAAATGTGTTAGAATTTCATTGATATCCATATGCCTTGATTAATTTACGAAAGACAAAGGTTGTATTTTTTTACAGATTTATTTGTATCAGAGGGAAAACTATTTTAGCGAATTAAAATTTTTGTCCGGTATCTGAGTTTTTAAATCGGTTCAGCTTCCGTAACAATAAAATCATATATAAAGAACAGGATTGAATCAGAATAAGTACCAAAATACTGTTTACGAAGACTGATTCTAAATTAGGGGCGATGGTTCAAAATCAGAAACATTATGATTCGATCGTGGTTTAATAAAAAAAATATATCATGGCAGACCTTAGTAAAAATGTAATATCATTATTAAATTCCCAAATTCTTTACGAATCTTACGCTTCTAATTTTTATCTGGCACTGGCATATTGGTGTGATTGTCAGGGATTAAAAGGTTGTAAATCTTTTTTTATGCGTCAATCAGATGAAGAAAGGGTTCATATGTTGAAAATTTATGAATATATGAGCGAAATGGGAGTTCACCCGGCTACTCCTTCTATAGAACAACCTCCTCAGGAATATGATAAAATTCAGGATGTTTTTCAAAAGGTTTTTGAACAGGAAAGAAAAGTGACCATGGCTATTCATGAGATCGTTCGTGTAAGTACATTGGAAAATGACTACAGCACGCTCAATTTTATGCAGTGGTATATTTCAGAACAAAGAGAAGAAGAGGCCGTCATCAGAGATATTATTGATAAAATAAAAGTTATCGGTGAAGGTGGACAAAGTTTATATTATATCGATAAAGAAGTAGAAAAACTCAATACAGCTATTGTAGCTGCGGAAGGCGCTGAAGGTGCTGAATAGTTTTTCAGGTCCTTTTTTCAAAAAGAAATTATACAAATCGGCAATACCGGAAATATATTCAAATATTTTATATTTGAATTTTTCTGTTATTGCCGTTTTTACTTCATAAATTATGGATTTTGCTTTACATTTGCAGCATATTATCCATAAATATGAGCAAAAAAATTAGTAAATCCGTTTCAGGGAATAAAAATATCCATACCAAGTCAAATTCAGCAGTAAAGACCGCTCCGGTTAAATCCGAAAAAAATAGTCTGATATGGCCTTTGTTTTTGATCTTGATAACTTTCGGATGTTTTTACAATACGCTGGAAAATCAATTTGTAAATTGGGATGATGACAAAAACTTTTACGAACATCCGGCCATACAATTTATGGCGAAAGGAGATTTTTGGCAAGTCACAAAATATATTTTTACCCATAACGTAATTGGTAATTACAATCCCTTGGCTAACTGGACTTTTGCTGTTGAAAAAATGTGGTTTGGGTTTGACAAACCCATGTACTGGCATCTAAATAATGTTTTACTGCATGTTTTGTGTACATTTTTGGTTTACCGGATTGGTTTAAAGCTTGGGTTGAATGTCCTTGGAGCGTTTATATTGGCTTTGTTGTTTGGTATTCATCCTATGCGGGTTGAATCTGTTGCATGGGTGACTGAGCGAAAGGATGTTCTTTTCGGAGCATTTTATCTGGCAGCTATATCGCAGTATATTTCTTATGTGAAAGATCAAAAGAATTGGCGCTGGCTTTTAATTATTGTTTTTTTTATCCTCAGTTTGTTTTCAAAAATACAAGCGGTTTCTTTGCCACTGTCATTACTTGCTATTGATTATTATATGAAAGACAATATTCATTGGAGAGCTCTTATGAATAAAATACCTTTATTTATATTGTCTTTGATTTTTGGATTAATTGGAATTTATTTTTTGAAAGATTTTGGTTCACTGGATGCCGGCGATGCCGGAGCTGAGTATCATTTTATTCAAAGAGTTTTTATCGGTGCTTATAGTTTTATAATATATTTGGTAAAAAGTATAGTACCGTTCAGGATGTCCCCCTTATACCCTTATCCTTCAGGTTTCCCCTGGTATTATTACGTTTCCATAATTATACTACCGGTTACTTTGTATGTTTTATGGTGGGCTCATACTAAAAAGCACAAAGCTGTTTTTTTCGGTGTAAGTTTTTTTATTGTAAACATCATATTTTTATTACAAATATTAGCTGCTGGTCAGGGATATCTGGCAGACAGATTTACCTATATAGCTTATTTTGGATTGTTTTTTATTATGGCTTTTTATATTCAGCAATATAAACAAGCCCAAAGTCAAAATAAATGGTATGTTTTGGGCCCTGTTGTTGTTGTGTTTTTTGTATTTGCCGGAATGACTACAGCCCAAAATAAGATTTGGAAAGACAGTGGAACCATGTGGAGTCATGTTATCAAATATTACCAAAACACAACCACACCATATGGTAACCGGGCTAATTTTTACCGTGATAAGGGTATGTACAAAGATGCCCTCGCAGATTACAACAAAACAATTTCGTTAAAAGACCGGCAACCTCAGGCTTACAACTCCAGGGCCAGATTGTTTTTTACCATGGCAAAGGGGCAGGACACGTTGTTGTTGGCCCTAAGAGACTACAATAAAGCCATAGAATATGAGACGGACAATGGTGAGTTTTACACAAACCGTGGGGCAACCTATGCCAGGTTAGGAAATATTAATCAAGCCATTCAGGACCTAAGCAAAGGAATAGAACTTAAACCGGATCATGATGTTGCCTATCTGAATCGTTCTATCATGTATCAACAGTCAAATCGTGTGGATCTCGCAATTATTGATATAGACAGTTATTTGAAATTAAGGCCAAATAATGGAGATATGTGGTATGAAAAGGGTAGGGCCCACCGCATTTTGTCCCAAAACAATGAAGCAATGGCTGCTTACAACAAAGCTATTTCTTTAGATAATACCAAACCACTCTTTTATTATGAAAGAAGTAAAACAAATTTTTTATTAAATAATAAAAGTGGTGCTGTCAGTGATTTTCAAAAGGCAATGAGTATGGGATTTAAAATACCTCAGGGCGATACTTATCCTGCCACATTAATGAAATAATATTATGACTAATATAAAAAAGTTATCCATAATCATTCCGGTTTATAATGAAGGAAATACCATTCACTTCATTCTTGATAAAATCAGAGACGTCCAACTTGTTGGTGATATCCAAAAGGAAGTTATCATCGTAAATGACTGTTCTAAAGATCATTCTGAACAAGCCATAAAATCTTATATGGACCAAAACCCCCTATTGGTTATGGTGTACAAGGCGCATGAAGTCAATAAAGGTAAAGGAGCAGCACTACATACAGGAATATCACTTGCTACCGGAGAATATACCATAATTCAGGATGCTGACCTGGAATATGACCCTCGCGAATATAACGATTTACTCAAGCCAGTACTTGAAGGATTTGCTGATGTCGTGTACGGATCCAGATTTATTGGTGGAAATCCTCACAGGATATTATTTTTTTGGCACACCATAGGCAATAAATTTTTAACATTTTTGTCAAATATGTTGACCAATTTAAATTTGACAGATATGGAAACCTGTTATAAATTATTCAATACAAAGGTCCTTCAGTCTTTAGATCTTAAAGAAAAAAGATTTGGTTTTGAACCCGAAGTTACTGCAAAAATTGCCAGAATACCAAAAGTTAAAATTTACGAAGTAGGAATTTCTTATTACGGAAGAACGTATGATGAAGGTAAAAAAATTGGGTGGAAGGATGGATTCAGAGCTATCTATTGTATTTTAAAATACAATATATTCTCATAAGTTTTCATCAGAGATCCAATCTTATCAACCCGGATTTTTGTTTTTATTGAAAGAGAATAAAGGTATATAACCAAAATATCTTTTTTTTAGATTAATTTAGTAGATCGCCTTGGTAAATTATAGAAGTCATTTACCGGAAATAAACTACTATATTACACAGGTATTCATCTTTTGGGTATGTTATGTGATATAGTGAAAAACCAATTATTTTTGTTTATACTTGGGTATCATAAAAATTCTTACATAAATAAATAACGGCTTTTTTGATAAGTTTTTAAAGCTAAAAACTTACAAGAATTAGCGCACTAATCCTGACGGATGTTATGATTTTTTAAACTGCTTATTAATTTTATATGACCCGGAATGAAAACACAGGCCTGATAAAAAACCACAGATTTACTGAAGATTTCTATTTTTTGTCTGAAGCCTTATAATCTTCGTTTAGCGCCTTGACGGTTTCCATGGTGATATCAAGAGATTCTGTACCATACATTACACCTCCAAGACTACCTTTTTTAAGAATAAGCGAATATCCTTTTTCTTTTGCAATCTTCTCCAGATAATCATCAAGATTTTTTTGAATTTCATTTTGAGTATCCATAAGTTTTTTCTCAAGTTCAATCGCAACACTTTCCCTTTGTTTCATAAGGGCTTCTTCTTCTTTAGCCAGGTTTTCTTGTTGTTTACCAAATTTTTCTTCCAGTTTTTTCAATTCTACAGGTGCATAAGTATTGGCTTTTTGTTGAATTTCCATAACTTCCATCTGAAATTTTTGAGCTCTTTTTTGGAAAGCTTCAATTTTCCCTGTCAGCACACTTTCAGCTGATTTTGATTGTTGTTCTAACTGATCCTTTTTGTCCACATACATTTGATAATTTTCAAGTAAGGTATCCAGATCGATAAATACTATAGATAGTTGCGTGCTGTCGCCACTGATTAATGTCGGTTTGACTGTATCATTTTCTTTTTTACAAGAACTTGCATAAAATAATACCGAAAGAAGAGATATAACAATCAATTTGTTCATGAAAGAAGGTTTAAGTGTGCATTAGAGGAGCAAAGGTAATCATAAAAATTTTACAAAACAGTATTTCCTGACAGCAATCATCAACCGGAAATAAAAATAATTAAACATCATCGTATCCATAAAGACAAAAAAAATACCCGGTAGTTTTACCGGGTATTTCGATCTTTATAAGATGTGATCTTATTTTTTTACGGTGATCATTTCGTAAACTTCTTTCAACTTTAAAGATGCAGCATCTGCTGCAGCTTTTGTTTCTGTTTGTTTTGCCTGCCATCCTGAAAGTTTTTCAGTTGCCTGTGCAATCAAAGCTGTTAAATCCGCAATCTGCATTTTGACATCACCTTCGATTTTGCCTTCTGCCAATCCTTTTTTAAGATTTTCTACAGTTTGTGATTTTTCAACCCACATCTTGTTGAAGTCTCCCAATTCTGATTGAATAGGTCCGAAAGCTGCAGTAGCAGAAGAAAAAGCAGTCGTAGCTTCTGCATATTTGGCAGCCATGTCTGGTTTTAATCCTTTTAAAGCTTCCTCAGATAAAGTCATGGTTGAAGCAATGTTTGTAAAACCTGAAATGTCAGTTGTCAAACTATTGGCAAATTCAGTAACTGATTTTGTCGTGTTGTCCCAGTTTGTACCTAATTCCTCAATCTGAGGTCTGAAAGATTCTACACCAGGCTTACAAGATAAGATAAAAAGTGGTAAAATGAATAATACTAAATTTTTCATGATTTGACTATGTTTGTTGTTAAATAATGGCACAAAGATATAACCTATAAGACAGCTTACACTATCTTTTTATTAAAATTTGTATTCACAAAAATTAACAAAAATTATATAAATGATATATAGTCAATACTTTATAAATTATTTAATTTTATATTCAAAAATGATTAACAATGTTTAACCAAGAATCAACAGAAACCGGATTGAAATCAGTTTCCGGAAAGGCGGTTTTGTATTATTCAGGGACTTACCGTCATTTTTTTTCTTTTAATGTTGTATGAACTGTATTCTTTTGTTTAGTCTCCTTACCTTTGCATTTTATATAGTAACAAAATCATTGTTTGAAATAAAATAATTTTAAAATGAAACCAACATTAGTGGTCCTCGCCGCAGGCATGGGAAGCAGATATGGCAAATTAAAACAAATGGATGGATTTGGACCCAATGGAGAAACCATCATTGAATACTCTTTATATGATGCAATTAAAGCAGGGTTTGGTAAAGTCGTTTTTATTATACGAAAATCATTTTCTGTTGAGTTTATGGAGTATTTTGATAAAAAATTACAAAATAAAATTGAAGTTGAATATGTTTTTCAGGAATTAGACGCTTTACCGGATGGGTTTATATTGCCCGAAGGCAGAGAAAAACCATGGGGAACAGCTCATGCACTGTGGGTTGCCAAAGATGTGGTAAAAGAGCCATTCGGAGTAATAAACGCTGACGACTATTATGGTATTGATGCCTATCAGGTTTTGGCAGATTTTTTAATTAAACAATATGAAACAAATAGTCCTGATTACGGTGTGGTAGGTTATTATTTGAAAAATACCTTATCGGACCATGGCACGGTAAACCGTGGAGTTTGTCAGGTTGATGATCATGGTTTTTTAGTTTCAGTAAAGGAATGTGTTAAAATAAAAAGAGATAGTGATTCAATGATAAGATATCCTGAAGGTGAAATATCAGTTGTTTTAAAGGATAATACATTGGTCTCTATGAATATGTGGGCTTTTTTACCTTCTTATTTTTCTCATTGTGAAAAATATTTTTCAGAATTTTTAAAAGAAGAAGGGCAGGTTGCCAATTCAGAATTTTTTATTCCCAAACTGATAGATGAGCTGATTAAAGAAAATGTTTTAAAAGTACACGCTTTGGATACTGATTCTGATTGGTTTGGGGTTACTTATCAGGAGGATAAACCTTTTGTATCCGAAAAAATCAAAAGTCTTACGGATAGGGGAGCATATCCGGAACATTTGTGGTTTTGAGGTTATGATTGTTGCGTTTATTTTTTGACGGGGCGCATTTTTAATTTATTCAGATCTAAATTGGCGGGTATGCCTGACGGGAACCTGCAAAATTTGAATAAGTTTTCTACCTTTATCTGACGATCTGTAAAGGAGTACAGATATTTTTCTTCACCCATCACTAATGCTCCCAATACGACATTGATAGGTATGGAGGTCAGCATAAAAAATCCGTGTGTAAACACTAATATGCCTGAAGCGAGAAACGCTCCGTTTGGTTCAGACTGTGCAAAAACTACTTTGTAGGAATTAGTTTTTTTCTGATGTATGGTTATGATTTCATAACTTTCCGGATTACGGTTATTGTAGGTGGTTTTAGTTTTTGTCAATATATAAATACTGTCATTTTCTACACTGATTAACTCACCAATACTATTTTGTGTTCTATTTACATTATCCTTGTAACGGATTGTAATCATAGCTCCATAAGGGTCTTCATAAACTTTGTCATAAGCAGGCAGGTTTACAAACGGTGTTTTGCAACTGCCTAAAATCAATACACATATTGTACAGGTCAAAACTTGTTGGATAGAAAAATATAGTTTTGAATTCAGATTTGAAATGATGGGTAAATGTTTCATAAACTTGTTTCATTAGGTGGTCAAAATTTGTTGGGTACGGAAGGTTTTTGTCAACAAAAAAAAACCATTCCTTTAATTAGCTGAATACAACATTTTTTTAACGGTCTGGTCAATGCGGCTTTGGTAAAAATCCTGTTCCATATCGGATTCATATTGTTTATATGTTTTGGTTTCTCTATTGAGCCATTTTTCCGGATTGTCAAACATTTTTTTCAACTTCCACAGATTTTTGTCCTGTAGCCAATGTTGTCTCATATATTCCAGATAATATCCTTTACCTGCCAGAAAAATCTGATAATTTTCATTTTCACACGGAAGTTTATATTGTAATTCATATTCATCACCCGGAAGTGATATCAGATGTTTTGGTCTGAGTTCAGTGCGATTAAACCTGTTACATCTTCTATACCGTTTGATAACACTTTTTCAGGGTGGAGAATGACGGGTTCAGGTTTATGTTCAATTGTTGTCAGGATTGCCTCGTCAAAACGCCAAAGTCCTTTATTGAAAACAAGTTTTACCCTCAGGTTTTTTTGATCTTCAGGTAAAATTCCCAAAGGGCACAATTGAGTGTTTTTTGCAATGGGGCCGGTTTCATGAAACATACCTTGATATTTCCATTTGTTTTCATTTCCTCCCAGTTCTTCTATGTATACTTCTATACCACCCAATGCCTCGGAAAATTTTGAATAAACGTTTGTTCCGTTCAATTTTTTTCTTTCCAGGGAAGACAAAATATCTGAATATTCATTTCCCATGTAAGAGATGGCATGATATAACATGTATGTCGTAAGCAGGGTTTGTCTGTATGTTAGTTTTAAACCGGATTCCCTATTTGACAAAGCTTCAGCCGGAAATGAAAGTATGATTTCTTCATTTGTAACTAATTTTTTCACGTCTGCCAAACTCGTCCATTCAGCTTCGTCTTTGCGAAGTAGTTGTGTTGTAATATTTTCTGATGTTGTTGATGCATTTTCAGGAAAGATGTCTTGTGAAACAATGTAATAATTTTGGTCTGTACCATGTAAAACATATTGATGCTCCTTTACAGGTAAAACATGTAATCTGACATAATTAACCATATGGGTTTCAAGTGCTTCATTTTTCATAGTTACAGAAAAGTGCTTACCTCCGGATACTTTTTCTGATAGGTCATCAATATCTTCATATTCCATAGAAGGAGAAATAGCATTAGAAAAACATTCTGCCCTGGTGTCAAAAACGTTTTGTGTTTCACTGGTGTAAAATGTCGGGCATGAACCAAAACAAGCCTTAGGCACACTTAGGCAAAATCCGGCCATTGCCATATTATACATTACCAATAAAGTTTTGGGCAATAGTAAATGATTAACTTTTTTAATAGGGCTGTTGGTTTCGAATAAAGCTACACTGTCAATGTGTACAAACAATGCTCCGTCATCGATTAAGTCTCTTTCAGGATTGTAAAGTTTGCCTTTGCCTTTTACGATTTTTTCTGTGGTGTCAACAACCCAAGATTTGTTAAAAATAAAAACGTTTCCATAATAATCGTGAGCTTTGAGAAATAATGAAGTATCTTTTTTTTGTGCATACATCAATTCGTTTTCAGTGTAATAATGGTTTTTAAAACCGATATTATTGGATGTGGAACAACTATTCAAAAATACTGATAAACTTACAATCAAAAAAAGGTAGTGTGTGGTTTTCATTATTATATAATTTTATACAAAGATATTTGAATTTATAAAAAACTAAAATTTTCTGCATCAAATAATCCCAGATCACTCATTTTTATTTTCGGTATAACCAAAAGAGCCATAAATGACAATGTCATAAAGGGAGCAGATAATGTACATCCTTGTTCTTTGACTATTTTGTCTATGGTTTGATATTGTAACGCAACTTCTTCAGCGGGTAATGTGTGCATCAGACCTGCTACAGGTAAAGGCAGGGATGACATGATTCCTCCGTGAACAAAAGATAATCCCCCGCTATTTTTGATTATCAGATTTGCTGCTGCAACGATATCCTCCTTGTCCAGACCAACCACAACGATATTATGTGAATCATGCGCAACAGATGAAGCAACAGCTCCTTTCATTTTTCCGAAACCGGTAATTAAACCAGTAAAAACAGGACTTTTTTTATATCTGTTGATTACACAAATATGTAATACTTCATCAGATGGAACATTTTCCGGTCTTACCTTTTCTGTGATAAGACTTCCGTTAATGGCTTTGATAACCCACGGAATGGCAGATTGATCTGCAAAGGTGAAATCTGACTCAGAAACTTCTGAAATGCCAAAATGATTGATAACTTTATGGGTTTTGTCCGGCAAAATACATTTTCCATCCCTGACATATTTTTGCCCCCGAACATAGGTTTCTAATAATTTCCAGGACTCTAAATCCGCAACTTTGATAAAATCAGCCCGGTCACCGGCTCTGAGATATCCGATTGGAAGTTTGTAATGCAAAATCGGATTGATACAGGCAATGCGTAAAACATCATACATATCATACTTTTTGCATGATTTTCTGACTAATTCATTGATGTGGCCGGTCATCAGGTCGTCCGGATGTTTGTCATCACTACAAAACATAACCATTTCAGGAAACTCACCAATCAATGGCTCCAATGCTTCGTAGTTTTTGGCAGCTGAGCCTTCACGGATTAAAATTTTCATACCATATGCCAGTTTTTCTCTTGCTTCTTCAATTTCAGTACATTCATGATCTGTCGAAATTCCAAAAGAAATATATTTGGCAGCCTGAGCACCTCTCAGCCCCGGAGCATGGCCATCAATCGGCTTTTTATTTTTTTTTGCAAATTCAAGTTTAGCCATAATGTCGGGATCTTCGGCCAAAACTCCCGGATAATTCATCATCTCTGAAAGATATAGTATGTCTTCCCTTGCCAATAATATTTCGATATCATCTTTATTTATTACGGCTCCTGCTGTTTCGAACGAAGTCGCCGGTACACAACTTGGAGCACCAAAAAAAAACGACATTCCTGCATCAGCAGCATTTTCGATCATATACATGATACCGTCCATTCCGCACACATTGGCAATCTCGTGTGGATCTGAGACGGTCGCTACCGTGCCGTGTTCCATCGCTTTTCGGGCAAATTCATAAGGAACAAGCATGCTGCTTTCAATGTGAACATGTGCGTCGATAAACCCGGGGAGAATATAATGTTCACAGGTTTCATCAATTTCTGATATTTGTGTTATGATTCCATCAGTAATCACAATTTCAGCAGGGAAGATTTTTTTTTGAAGAATGTCAATCAGATTACCTTTTAATTTCTCCATGATTTGATTTTTGCCAAAGTTACAGCGTTTTGTCTTTGTAAGGCTAAGTTCAAACCTGATTTTTGTTATAAATATATTAAAAAACATTCAGGTAACTAAAGTGACGATAGGTTTCTTAATTAATTTTTATCTTTGCACAAAATTTATAAAATGAGTTCAGAAAAAGTTAAATGTTTAATCATCGGTTCAGGTCCTGCAGGTTATACTGCTGCAATCTACGCTTCAAGAGCAAATCTTGCGCCGGTACTATATACGGGAAAAGAACCCGGAGGTCAGTTGACCATCACCAATGACGTTGAAAATTATCCCGGTTACCCTGATGGCGTAATGGGGCCGCAAATGATGGAAGACTTTAAAAATCAGGCATTAAGATTCGGCACGGATATTCGTTTTGAATTGATCTCCAAAGTGGACTTTTCGGGTCATCCGCACAAGATATGGTCGGAGACAGGTCATGAAATCGAAGCGGATTCTGTCATTATTGCTACAGGAGCAAGTGCTAAATGGTTGGGTATTCCTTCAGAACAAAAACTCATGAATAAAGGAGTTTCTGCATGTGCCGTTTGTGACGGATTTTTCTTCAGAGGACAGGAAGTAGCTATCGTAGGAGGCGGAGATACTGCTGCGGAGGAAGCTACCTATCTCGCAAAAATGTGTAAAAAAGTTCATCTTTTGGTTAGAAAAGGAGAAATGCGCGCTTCTAAAATCATGCAGGAAAGGGTTTTAAAAACGGAGAACCTGATCGTTCATTGGCACACAGAAACAGCAGAAATTCTGGGTGAAGATTCTGTCACAGGAGTTCGTATCAGAAATCTGCAGTCCGGAGATGAATCAGAGTTGCCTGTAACCGGATTTTTTGTGGCTATCGGTCACAAACCCAATACGGACATATTCGAAGGTTGGCTTGATATGGATGAGAATAAATATCTGAAAGCAACACCCGGCAGGTCTTTTACAAAAGTTGAAGGAGTGTTTGTATCCGGTGATGCAGCAGATCATATTTACAGACAGGCGGTTACCGCCGCAGGTTCAGGATGTATGGCAGCTTTGGATGCTGAACGATATCTGGCAGACAAAGGCATTATTTAATTTATAAAAAATCAAAACATTATGGCTTCAAAATTTCGACCCGGTGTATTGTTTGGTGACGAAGTGACCGAATTATTACACGATGCAAACATCAATGACTATGCTATTCCGGCAGTTAATGTCGTAGGTACCAATACCGTAAATGCTGCTTTAGAGACAGCAAAAAATGTTAATAGTCCGATCATTATTCAATTCAGTAACGGAGGGGCTTCATTTTATGCCGGAAAAGGGTTGAGCAATGAAAACCAAAAAGCATCCATTCTTGGTGGCATTGCCGGCGCATTACACGTACACCAGCTGGCAGAGGCATACGGAATCCCGGTGATTCTTCATACGGACCATTGTGCCAAAAATTTACTTCCCTGGGTTGACGGACTTCTTGAAGCCAGCGAAAAACATTATGAAAATTTCGGACATCCGCTGTATAGTTCTCATATGTTGGATTTGTCTGAAGAAGATATTCACGAAAACATCAGTATTTGTAAAGATTACCTGGCCAGAATGGAATCTATGGGCATGACACTTGAAATCGAATTGGGTGTCACCGGCGGAGAAGAAGATGGTGTGGACAATAGTGGAATAGATAGCTCCAGGTTATATACTCAACCATCAGAAGTCGCATACGCTTACGAAGAACTGAGTAAAATATCTCCTCGTTTTACCATTGCTGCAGCTTTTGGTAATGTACATGGAGTCTACAAACCCGGTAATGTGTCTTTAAAACCGATTATACTGAAAAATTCTCAGGATTATGTTCAGGAAAAATATCAGACCGGACCGAATCCAATCAACTTCGTTTTTCACGGAGGTAGCGGCTCTTCCAGAGAAGAAATAAGAGAGGCGATTACCTACGGTGCCATCAAAATGAACATTGACACGGACACTCAATGGGCTTTTTGGGAAGGGATTAAGGATTATTACGAAAGTAAAAAAGCCTATCTCCAGGGTCAAATCGGAAATCCGGAAGGAGATGATAAACCAAATAAAAAGGTTTACGATCCAAGAGTATGGCTGAGATCCGCAGAGTCAACCTTTATCAAACGATTGACATTAGCTTATGAAGATTTGAATTGTATAAACAGAAATGTGTAATCAAAATTGACTTTTTTTTTTACAGTATCTGATTATAAAAAAAAAAGACCTGATTTGAATAAAATCAGGTCTTTTTTTATTTAAAGTTAATAAAATTGATTGAAATTTAATGTTTTCCTCCTTTTAATTAAAATAAGGTATAAACGGCAATCTTGCCTGAACTCTTTTGGTATCCAAAATCTTTCTGCTTTCGCGAATGAAATTAAATGCTGCTTTTTCTTCCTCTGAAACAAACATGTTGATAACCTCTTCCTCTTGTGATTTGTTTAGCTCCCGCATGATTTCAGACAAAAAGTCAACCTTTACGGAAGGATATTCGGTAACAGAATATTTTTCTATCTTAGCCAATTCTTTTGCCTTATTGATGGCAAAATCCAAATTTCCCAACTCATCAACCAATCCAAGTTCGACGGCTCTTTTTCCTGTCCAGACCCGTCCTCTTGCAATTATTTTGGTACTGTCTATAGACAAATTTCTGCCTTTGCTGACTCTGTCCAAAAATAAATCATAAATATCAAGGACTGATTCCTGCATCAAAACTTTTTCTTTTTCGGACAATTCCTGAAACGGACTTAAAGCTATCGACAAATCGTTGGTTTTTACGGTGTCAAAACGCAATCCAAGTTTGTCCTGAGTTAATGTTTTTACATTCGGAAACATCGTGAATACGCCAATAGAACCTGTCAATGTATTGGGTTGAGCAACGATGTAATCAGCTCCACATGCAATATAATACCCACCTGATGCTGCGTAATCTCCGAATGAAGCTACTACCGGAATGTTTTTGGCTTTTAATTTTTGAACATAATCCCAAATAACTTCTGACGTAAATGCATCACCACCCGGGGAGTTTACTCTGAGAACAACAGCTTTTACTTTTTCGTCTTCAAGAATTTTAGAAAATATTTTGCTGTATTTATTTTTTGTAATAACCCCTTTGGCATCATCGCCAAATGAAATTTCGCCTTCAGCATAGACAATGGCTATTTTTTCTTTTCCTTTCTTTTCCTCAATTTCTACCACATCCCTGTATTTTCCTAAAGAAATTAAGGAAAGTTCTTTTTTATCCTCAACTCCCAGTTTTGTTTTCAGGAAGGTTTCAAAATCGCTTTTTTGCATTAATACATCGACAAGTTTGTGTGATAAAGCAGATTTTGCTGATCTACCCGCAAATTGATTCATGATGGAATCAAGTTCTATTGCATTGATTTTTCTGTTTTCCTCCAAAGTTTTGGCCATAAGGGCTTTCATATCATAAAGAAACTCCTTGATTTGCAATCTGTTTTCGTCACTCATTTTTTCTGATCGGAAAGGTTCGGATGCACTTTTAAAATCGCCGGCATAAAAAACTTCCATTTTAATCCCCAACTTGTCCATCGTCCCTTTAAAAAACGGAACCATCGATCCGAATCCTCTTAAATCAACCAAACCCTGAGGATTTAAAAACATTGAATCTGCGACTGAACACAAAAAGTATGAAGATTGGCTGTGGGCATTGGCATAACTATAAATGAACTTGCCGCTTTTTTTAAATTCGTTCAGTTCCTGGATAATAGTATACAGACTGGATTGGCCCATACTGATATTGTTATTTTCCAGATATATTCCTTTGATTTTGTCATCGGTAGCTGCATGTCTGATCAATTCAACAATTCTTTGTAAACCAATAGTTTCTTCTTGGGAACCAAAAACAAAACCATCATCGGTTTGATTGCCTGATTTTTCAGGAACAACACCTTCCAATGTAAGATGAAGTACTGAATTCTTTTTATAATATGAAGTTTTACTTGTTGATCCGAAAGTAACAGAAAGAACTATAACAATAGCTATTAAAGCAAAAGAGACGATGACACCAAGACATGATCCTAATAATGAAGGTGTAAACGTATTTTGATTTTTGCGTTCCATGGGTATTTATTTATGCTACAAAAGTATAAAATTAAACACATTTTAAAAAATTACTTAGCCGAAGACCATTAAAAGCACTACCAAGAACCTTTAATTCCGGACTAAATCACAAGGCTGATGCGGTGAACTCCCGGTTGATACTTCTTTGTAATCAGATATTTTAAATGCTCGTAATGTTTCGGATTGTTTTCAAAGTCAATAGTACTCACATCAATAATCAAAACAGGAAATGATAAAATATTTCTAAAATATTCAAAATACGCATTCTGAACCTGCTGCAAATAGTCGTCAGAAATTTCTGTCTCGTATACCCTGCCTCTTTTTTTGATTTTCTCCTGTAAAACCTCAATGTTTCTGTGAAAATAGATAAGAATGTCGGGTTTTGGAAAGTTCTGGTCAAATACATTATATAAGTTCTGGAAAAGCCGGAACTCCTCCTCTCCAAGGTTTTTTTTTGCGAAAAGTAATGTTTTAATAAAAGCGTAATCGGATATGGTAAACTGACTGAACAAACTCCTGTTTAACAAACAAGCCTGCATTTGTTTATACCGTTCCGTCATAAAAAACAATTCTACCGTAAATGCAAATCTTTCCGGTTCTTTATAAAATAAAGGTAGAAAAGGATTATCATCAAACTGTTCAAGAATGAGATTGCATTCATATTCCTTTCGGATCAATTTGCAAAAAGTAGTTTTGCCGGCACCTATATTGCCTTCAATGCATATGTAGTTGTATGGGAAAATAGATTCGATAGTGTTATTGTTTTGGAAATGCAAAAATATTATAATTATCTTAAATATGAATTTTTATTATATGAAATTGTCGTATATAATAATTTGCCATGTGTATTCTATTGAAAAATGTTACAGTAGTTTGGTGCTTTGAAAAATATATTTTGGTTTAAGTACCATATTTTGGGATACATTGGACTTTACAGGAAAAAGATTAGTCAGTTTTACAGATATAAAACAGTTGATAAAAAGTAGGATATTTCAAGTGAAACTTTAGCGTAACTCTGAATTTCTTTATATGTTTGCGACTCATATAAAAAAGTATCATCATATATGCCAAAAGTTCATATTATTGCAATAGGTGGCGCTGTTATGCATAATCTTGCTATAGATTTGGCCGGATTGGGTTGTGAGGTCACCGGATCTGATGATGAAATTTATGAACCTGCTCTTTCCAGACTCAAATCATTGGATCTCTTACCTGCAAAGATCGGTTGGCATCCGGAAAAGATAACCAAAGATCTGGATTATGTAGTATTGGGAATGCATGCCAAAAAAGATAATCCGGAACTCTTGAAAGCCATGTCTTTTGACATTCCGGTCTACTCTTATCCTGAATTGATTTACAATCTGTCAAAAAATAAAAAAAGGGTCGTCATAGCAGGAAGTCATGGAAAAACAACCATAACCTCTATGATTCTTCATGTATTGAAAAAAAATAATGTTGATTTTGATTACGTTGTGGGTGCTCATATTGAAGGATTTGACAAAATGGTCAAAATCAGTGATGCACCAGTTATCGTACTGGAAGGGGACGAATATTTAAGTAGTCCATTGGACCCAAGACCAAAAATTCATCATTATCATCCTTTTATTTCAGTACTCACCGGGATCGCCTGGGATCACATCAATGTATTTCCTACGTATTCTGATTATATAAAAGCATTTTCAGATTATATCAATCTGATTGAAAAAAATGGTTTTTTGATTTATAACCAAAATGATGCTGAAGTCATTAGGTTAGCCAATCAAACTAAAGATGTTCATGGTATACCCTATGATGGTCTGACACGTGATTTCGGAAAAAACAGCGTATTGTTTGAAGGGAGATCATATCCCATCTCTGTCATAGGCAATCATAATCTTTCCAATCTGGCTGCTGCTATGGAAGTTTGTTCTCAATTGGGTATTTTACCCCAGGATTTTTTATCGTCTGTCAGTGATTTTAAAGGAGCAGCCAAAAGGCTTCAACAAATAAAAAATACGAAACAAAAAGCAATCTATCTGGATTTTGCCCATGCTCCATCCAAAGTTCTGGCAACCACACAGGCTTTTAAATCGTGGTTTGGAAATAAAAAACTTTGTGCGGTATTTGAACTGCACACTTTTTCAAGCCTGGATGAAAGTTTTCTGCCACAATACAAACACACATTGGAAGCTGCAGATAAGGCCATTGTTTATGTGAGTAAACATACACTTTTGATGAAGAACAAACCTTTTTTGAATCAGGAAATCATAAAAAAATCCTTTCAGCATCCAAATCTCACGGTCATCTATGAAAAAGAAGGGTTGATAACAGAACTGAAAGATCCTCAGTATGAACAATATAATATTTTGCTCATGACGAGTGGAACATTTGATCAAATGGATTACCAAACCTTATAAAGAATTTATATGTCAAAATTAGAATATAAAGAACCCAATGCCTTACAGGATGTAAGAGATTTTCACGAACTTTTTGATTTACCCGTTCCTCAAACACCCGGAATTCCTGCAAAAAACCGATGTCAGCTGAGGGTAAACCTACTTCAGGAAGAATTGGATGAGCTCAAAGAAGCAATTAATGACCATGATATAGTTGGAATTGCCGATGCATTGACTGATCTTCAATATGTGCTTTCAGGGGCAGTACTTGAATTTGGACTTGCTTCAAGATTTAAAGAGTTATTTGATGAAGTGCAACGTTCCAATATGAGTAAAGCATGTGCTACTTATGAAGACGCTGAAAAGACCAGAGAGTATTATTTAAACCATAAAAATACATCTTCTTATATTGTAGAGAAAAACGGTGAATTTTTGGTATACAGAGAGGAGGATAAAAAAGTGTTAAAAAATATATATTATTCAGAAGCAAATCTAAAAGATATTGTGGATAAAAACATATAGTGATTATTCGACAAATTTTAGATAATCAGATAGTTACAACGTCTTTTTTGTCTTTGTAACTCCAGAAAAGGGAGAGTGACAAGGCTGAAATTAAATGCCATATGCTCCACCACCCTGCAATAAGGGCCATACTGCCCATGCCGTCAAAAAAGTTAAAAATCAGAACCAAAGCTAAACCTGAATTCTGAATACCGGTTTCTATACTGATGCTTCGTGCATCACCTTTGGGCAGCATAAAAATTTTGGCAAGGACATATCCCATGAGTAACGCCATCCCGTTATGTATCAACACAATATAAAAAACCTGATGCAGATAATCCTGTATTTGTGAAACATTATTGTAGATTCCACTGATCACAATACCCGAAAAAAGTAGCAAAGAGGATCTTTTAACCCAGGGTAATATTTTGTTTTTAAGATCCGGATATTTTGTTCCGAAAAACATCCCGGCTACCAAAGGAATCACCATCAATGTAAATACAGTGGTGACCATATCTATAAAAGGTATAGAAAACTTTTGAATGGTTGTACTACCTCCTTCAGGTAACAAATACAATAGTAAGGCAAATGTAAAGGGTGTTTGAAAGGAACTTGTTATTGTGGAAATGGAGGTTAAGACTACAGACAGAGCAACATTTCCTTTGGCGAGGTAGACTGCGTAATTGGAGACATTTCCGCCCGGACACACTGAAATGAGCAACATTCCCAATGCAAGACCCGGAGTCGGTTTAATGATCCATATAATACCCAAAGTAAGTAGTGGAAGCATAATCAATTGCGATAATAATCCTACTAATGTGGATTTTTTGTGACTGAGTACATAGGAAAAATCTTTCAACGTAAGTTCCATAGCAACTCCGAACATAATATAAGCCAAACAAAAGTTTAAAATAGTGATTTGACTTTCACTGAATTGAATGTTTACTTCATGTAAATCCATCACAAATTTTAGGTTAGTAAAAGTAACAAAATTTGAGCGTATAGAATTTTCATAACCAATGAAATAGGGAACATGAAGGCGTAACCAATGCTTGGAACTTTATTTTTCGTAATATCAGAAGCAAATTCCAAAATAGCAGGCTGATTGGAAACAAATCCCAAAAGCAAAGAAAAAGGGATTTTAAATATTCTGTAACCGATCCATAAACTTATAATAGCTGCTGTTATAGACAATACAGCGCCACCGGCAAAAATGGGTATCCACTGTCCCTGGCTTACTGCGTCGAGCATCGTATTACCTGAACGGATTCCCAAGACAGCAAGTAATAAAATCAAACCTAATTGGTTTAACGTTACATTGGTGCCATAAGGGAGCGACCAAACAATTGGCCCCGTTCGCTTTAAAGTTCCCAACAACAGTCCGACTACCAAAGGTCCTCCGGCATAACCTAATTTGAATACGATACCACCTGGAAGAGAAATTTCCAGCATCCCTAAAAGCAGACCCAAAGCTATACCCAATCCAAAAGAAAAAATATCGATTTTACTGGCGGCATGGTAACTGTCGCCAAATAATTTTTGGATCGAAGAAATATCTTCTCTTTTGGCAACAAATCTTATTCTGTCACCGATTTCAAGAACAGTATCTGATTTGGCAAGCATTTCCATATCTCCTCTTCTGATTCTGGTAATGAGTGCACTGTATTTTTCATTGAGGTTGAGGGATGAAATAGTTTTACCCACCACTTCAGGATTAGATACAAAGATTCTGACTATGTCAAATTCTTTTCTGTTGAAGGATAAACTTTCAGGATCGATATCACCTAATACCTCCTGAACAGAATTTAATTCTTCCAAGGTACCTACAACCGTTATTTTATCATTTTCATTTAGTTCTGACTCCCAATGCGTTAATGTCATTTTACCGTGACGGAAACTTTCCATTCTTCCGAAAACAACATTCCATTGATAATCTTTCATCAAAGTTCTGAGCGTTTTTCCGAAAACCAATCGATTGGTAATCCTTAACGTTCTTGATGTAAGATTTTCATCAATAGGGTAGTCTTTACGCAAAATATATTTTTCAGCTTCGTAATTGATTTTAAATCTTTTTTCCATTAATTTTATGGCAAGCATGACTCCCAGGACCCCCATAGGATAACTGAATGTATATCCAACAACCAGATTCTGAATATGATTGGCTTTATTTTTATATCCTTGGTTGATTAATTCAATAGCTGAAGCAAGAGAAGGAGAATTGGTGGAACTACCTGAATATATTCCTACGGTTGTGGCTCCGTCAAATTTCATCAGATAGTGAATGATGATTGCCACCAAAGCAGATAAAGTGAGCATAATCAAAACAAAACTGATATCTCTCCATCCGTTTTTTTGAAACGACTGAAAAAATGCAGGTCCGGATGTAATTCCTATCGTATACACAAAAATGACGAGACCTAATTGAAATATGATTTCAGGAACATCAAATGCCGGATTCATGGCACCAAAAAAAAGTCCCACAAAAAGAACAGCACTGATCCCCAGTCCCGTGCCCCACACTTTTATTCTGCCCACAAGATAACCAATGGCGGAGACAAAAAATAAAAGGAGTAATGGACTGGATTCTAAAAATTGGATCATGTTGATGTGTAAAGATAAAAAAAGTGGCCAAAAAATTTGGCCACTTCGTTCACAATTAGTGCCTTGGGTTTACCTTTATTCGATTTCTTTTACGATTCTTTCAGCTTTGTAAATATATTTTAAAGCTCCGTAGATACCACCGGCATGAACGGAAACGGTTCTGTTGTATTCTTCATCAAAAATAAAATTGCCTGGAAGTGATTCAATATTACCGTCAAAAATAAGGCCTACAGCCTCTTTGTTTTTGTTGATGAGCGGACTTCCCGAGTTTCCACCTATGATATCATTTGTGGAAACACAATTAAACGGCATGGACAATAATTCCATGGGCGGGTTCAACCATCTTTGAGGCAAGGTCCATGGAAACGTTTTTTTATGAGCGTAATATCTGTCATATAATCCGAAAAAGGTTGTTACAACCGGCGCTGTTGTACCGTTGTAATTGTATCCTTTCATCACACCATCAGATATTCTCAGGGTAAATGTTGCATCCGGAGGGAGTTGGTCTCCATAAACCTGAAAAACCTGGTTGGCAATTTTTGCTTCCAACGCCTGTCTTTCCTTACCGGTGGATGAGAATAATTGAACAGCTTCTTTATATCTGGCAACCAAAATATCTGCAGCTTCCATCATAACATCATCATCTTTGGCAATTTTATCTTCTTTTTCAAAAAATTTCATCAATTTCTCCTCATCTCTGAACTTTGTTCTGCGGAAAAGATGATTAACAAATTCTTCCTTATTTTTTTTACCTAAAAGATTTTTGACAGTCATATCCCCGGGATAAATATCATGACTGATTTCGTCTAAAAAAATAGAAAATAATTCTTTTTCTTTTGCTGTGTCCAGGTCTTTTAAGACTTCTTTTAATTGCATCTGAAGTTTCTCTTTATTTTCAGCGGATGCATTGTTTTTTACCATGTTTTTGTATTCATACAACAAATGCATAGCATAAAATGCCTTGCCTCGCATCGGATTTGGTTCGAGATGCGTAATCGCCCATCCGTGAGGATTTAACTTTTTATAGATATTAGCCATATCATCCCAGTAAGTGATTCCGGGTGATTTTTCTCTGATGTAATTTTCCATGGCGACTTTCCGACCGAATAACATGGTGTCTTTGAGACCTTTGCTGATACCACCAAAAGCTTTCATGCCATTTGCAATATTGGCAATAGTATTTAATAATTCCTGTGCTTCATATTCTTTTTCCGGATTATCTTTGATACTCATATATTCCTTCATCATGAGGTCATTTCTGTTTTTCATGAAAGTATATCTGAAATTGTATCTGTAATCTCTGTCAAACTCAAGCTGGGCTACAGTTCTGTAACGTTCTGTTCGTCCCGGATTTCCAACCACAAAAACCGGTTCGTTTTCAGAAGCACCGTCTTTATTGAATTTAAGATAATTTGCAGAAGTGTTGACCGGTTTACCGTTTTCATCGTATGCTCTCCAAAATGTGGCATCCAGGTTATACCTTGGATAGGTAAAATTGTCAGGATCTCCGCCAAAAAAACCTAAGTCCAATTCAGGGATCCATACCAAACGTATGTCTGAGTACCTTTTGTAGCCATATAAGGAAAATTTTCCACCACTATAAAATGTGACAACCTGCATTCTTAATCCTTGCCATTCTGGATTGGCTTTGAACTTAGTCTGAACTTCTTCTATGGCTTTTTTACGCAATTCCAGCTCTTCTTCGTATGTTTTTGCTGCCGCTGTTTTTTCTTTAACTAAGGAAGTAATGTCAAGTGCAAAAATCATTTGTTCTACAAAAAGCCCTTCTGCTTTTCTTTCATCTTCAAGATTGGTTGCATAAAATCCTTGTTTGTCAAAATTTTCACCTTCTTTCTGCAGCGCAGTAACCACGTCTCTTGAGCAATGATGATTTGTCATAATCAATCCATCAGGTGATATAAATGAAGCACTGCACCAATCAGCAAATCTCAAAGACGATTTTCTTACGTGGTCAAACCATTCATCTTTAACATCCATATTGTAAGCTTCTTTTAACCAGGCTTTTGGCGGATTTTCAAAAGTCCACATTTTTCCAAGGTCAAATTTACTTGCTTTTTGCTGACTGAAACCGGAAGGGTTATTGAAAATACTGATTAAAATCAATAAAAATAAAAATCGTTGCATATATTTGTTCATTTTAATAAAAGTTAAAATAAGATAATATTAAGCCTTTGACGGTGCTTTGTATACAAATGTATATCCTATACTCAATAGTACATAAAATAAAATTGTCAAAGCAAGAGCTGCCCAATCATAAAATATCCAGCAAACAAAAAAAATATTACAGCCAGAACGGGAAAATATAATCCCTGAATGAGGAAGTGATTGACTTTGGACCAAACATTTTAATTTTGAGGTTACCATGAGGTAGCTGATAAGAATCGGTGTGATGATATAGACAGTTTTATTGTCAAATAAGTTGATCAGCATCTCATTTTCATTATCGATGGCTAAAACTATACCTACAAAGAAAAAAGCAGCGGAAGGAATAGGTAAACCTCTGAAATAATTTACTTTTTCCATGACATTGTATCTGGCAAGCCGGAAAGCGCCTGCTACAACAACCAAAGAAGGAACAGCCATACAAATATATGAATCATCCGGTGCCATCAGATAATATAAATAGGCAGGTGCCACTCCAAAAGAAACAATATCTGATAACGAGTCCAGCTGCTTTCCGATTTCTGATTCTGTATTCAACAGACGTGCCACAAATCCGTCCAAACCGTCGCAAACAAAACTAATAAGGATGAGCAAAGGGCTTATCGTATAATCCGCACGGGCTATTGCCATGAAACCACAAAACAAACCTGTAAGTGTTATTAATGAAGGAATGTACTTATTCACGATCAAATTTTGGCAAAATTAATAATAATCATAAACAAATGATGTTTTTATGCCTACATTTTAGTTAGGAAATGTCACCGGACGAAATTTAAGCTAAAAATAATCAAAAAATATTGAAATTGACAATAAATTAATGAAACAATATGTAATTTTACTTTTCGGCATAAAATTGGATGGCATACTACATGGTATATACTTTTTCCGGATGAATAATCCATAAATGTTTTATAAAGCAATAGGATAAATGAAAACAAGCGCTTTTCAAATTTTCTTAGGTCTCATTTTGTTTCCTCTGTTTTTGATGGGTCAAACCACCAATTGGGTTCGTCAGATCGGAGGCGTTTTTGCAGATAATACTGTCGGTTTATCTGTTGACCCTCAACTGAATATTTATTCGGTAACCAATTTTTCTTCTACCATTTCGATCAATACCGGACAAAATTTTTCTTCATTTGGAAAAGAAGATTTTTTGTTGACAAAAATGTCCCCCGGAGGACTTTTGTTATGGGCGAGAAAATTTGGTGGAAGACAAACAGATTTTGCCCATACGGTCACAAATGACGCCGATGGCAATGTTTATCTAACAGGAACGTTTCAGGATACGCTACTTCTGTTTGATCAATTGTTACTAACTTCACCAGTCCCCAGAGCCAATACCGGTTTTGTGCTTAAACTCGGAACCAGCGGGGATGTGTTATGGGCTGCAGGGTTTCGATCCACATCTAATACCTATCCGATGAAAGCTATCGGTCTTCCGGGTGGGGATGTGGTCGTAACAGGACATTTTGAAGGTACAACCGATTTTGATCCCGGAGTTGCTCAGAATAATCTGACAAGTACAGGAGAATTGGATGCTTTTTTTCTGAAGTTAAACAGTTCAGGTCAACTTATTTGGGTGAGAAAAATAGGAGGTACCGAATCTGAAATGATCAATGATTTTGTCGTTGATAATGCCGGAAGTATTATAACTACAGGACTTTTTAATCAGGTTGTAGACTTTGATCCGGGGTCAGGTGAGTCATACACACCTCACAATGGTCAATCCGATATGTTTTTACATAAATTGTCTTCAGACGGAAATTTTATCTGGGCATATGCTTTTGGCGGGGTCGGATTCGATGCCGGATTGGGAATTGATCTGTCACAAAATCAGGATATTTTGCTGGTGGGGCGTTTCAGCAATACGGTCGATTTTAATCCTCTTACCAACCAAACAAATAATCTTACAAGTGAAGGAAGCTGGGATGGTTTTATCCTCAGGTCCACGAATGACGGCCAGTACATCTGGGCAAAAAAAATAGGTTCCAATCAAAACGACCAATGTATGTCAGTGGATGTTGGACTTAACGATATTATCTGCGTGGGTGGAGTATACAGGTCAATGGTCAATTTTAATCCGGATTTTTTTCCCAATCAATTTTCTACAGCAAACGGAGGATCTGATGTATTTCAATTGGTATTAAACAGCAACGGTTCCTACAATTCACATTATACATTCGGTGGTCTGGGTAATGATGTTCTGAATAAAATTGTGCTTTACAGTCTGAATAATGTCATTTCAGTGGGAAATTTTAGCGGAATAGTCGATTTTGACCCATCCCAAAACACGAACAGTTTTACCTCTTTAGGAAATACGGATGGTTTTATCAGCAATGTTTTTAATTGTATGAGGCCATTTATTCCGAATATTACAGCTACATCTCAAAACGTTTGTGCCGGAGAAAGTTTTACCATCAGTATACCGGGAGCTCAGTTAAACGGCGCTAATCAATGGTCCTGGTATCGCAATTTTTGTAACAACAGCAGTTTTGTTACCGGTAACTCCATAACAGGAACCGTTCCGATGAATACTGTTTTTTACGTAAGAGGTACCGGAGGATGTGTTCAAAATACATCATGCCGGGACATTCTGATATCTATTTTTACAGATACATTGACGAACCAAACGTTAAGTATATGTCAGGGTGATTCTGTAATAGTCGGAAATAATGTTTACAGAACATCCGGTTTATATAGAGACACACTATTAGCTTCTGTGGGTTGTGACAGTGTTATTTTTACCAATCTGCAGGTGTCTCCGAATTTTACCAGAAATCAAAGTTTTACGATTTGCCCCGGAGAAGAAATTACGGTCGGCACCAATATTTACAGAAGTAATGGAACTTACATAGATACCTTGACTTCATCATTGGGTTGTGACAGTATCGTGACGACCATTATCAATGTGATACCTGTTAATATCATATCACAGGACATCAGTATTTGTCAGGGAGAGGTATATCAGGTGCAGGATAGTATATATTCTGAATCAGGAACGTATATCAATACGATATTTACGCCGGAAGGTTGTGAAAATTTTGCGATCACAAACCTGACTGTCCACCCATTGGAATATAATATAACGCATAACTTGTGTTTTGGTGATACCCTGCGGATAGGCAATATGGAATACACCACTTCTTTGATTGTGGTAGAGTTTTTAGGCTCTTCCATAGGCTGTGACAGTATTGTAAATCATACTATCAATTTTTTTGATACCTCATTTGAGTTAAATGATGTGTTTTTGTGTGAGGGTGATTCTGTCGTAGTAGGCAATAATGTGTATACAGAAAGTGGTCTCTACATTGATTCATTATTCAATATAGCGGGTTGTGACAGCATTATTCAAAGTAATATTGTGTTTTTTGATAAACCTGTACCACAAATCTTTAATTACGTGATTTGTGAAGGCCAGAGTATATTGGTAAACGGAACAACCTATTTTGCTCCGGGTTCATACATGGATACTATACAAACAGGCACAGGTTGTGATAGTATTATTACAGTCAACCTTACGGTTTATCCTAATTTTACACAAAATCAGATTACCATTTGTGAAGGTGATTCACTTGTTTTTGGTACCAGGATTCTCAAAACACAAGGTGTTTATGCACAATCATTTACTTCGAGTTTGGGTTGTGACAGTACTTCGACTGTGATATTGTCTGTTATCAATAAAATTAATGAGTTTTATACCTTTGATATCTGTGACGGTGAAAGTATTACCATTGGAGAATCGGAATACAACACAGCCGGGATATATTTGGATACCTTAGTCAGTGCCCGAGGATGTGATAGTATTATTCAAACCACCATCAAAGTAAAACCAACTGTTTTTCAGACATTTTATACTATTTGTGAGGGTGATCAAATTACGATTGGATCCAATGTATATAATGAATCAGGAATATTTCTGGATTCCCTGCTTTCATCATTTGGGTGTGATAGCATTGTGATTTCAAATATTGTGGTTCATCCTAAAGACTCCATCAATCAGAATTTTACTATTTGTCAGGGTAAAAGTGTTTTAGTAGGAAACAATGTGTATACCGAAAGTGGCATTTATTTGGACAGACTGGAAAACCAGTTTGATTGTGATAGCATTGTCCGTACGGAATTATTTGTTTTACCTGTTCCGATGGTAGATATTGATTCAACCATTTGTTCAGGAAAAAGTATTCAGATAGGAAATTTTACCTTCTCAAATACGGGAAGATTTGAAATTTATGTATCAGGAAACAACTCTTGTGATACATTGATAAACCTTAATCTTACCGTTTTGAATGCCAATACGGATATTGCAAGAATAGGAGATGTTTTATCCGTTAATGAAACACAAGGTGCTGTTTATCAATGGTTCAGATGTGAAAATGAAAAAACAATGATTCCTGGTGCAGTATCTCCGATATTTATTCCTCAAACCAGCGGAAAATATCAGGTGGATGTTTCTTTGGAAGGTTGTGTATTTTCAAGTGTGTGTACCGAATTTATTAAAACAAGTACAGATCAATATGACAAAGGGACTTATCAGGTATTTCCCAATCCATTTGAACAGGAAGTATTCCTGAAAGGCGGAATTTTACCTGCTGAAGTAGTGTTGTATAGAAATGACGGAGCACTTATTTATAAAACAATTCATTATAAACCTGAAGTTTCGATCAAATTGCCACAGATTGTTCCCGGACTTTATTTTATGAAAGTCACAAATGCCCGATTGACACAAACCATTCCGGTGACAAAAATATGATGGACTTGTCAAAAAATATTTAAATGTTTCATTACGGTGAACTTTTAAACTGTAATAAACGTATTAGGTATGAGTAAACATCAGATTCATGCGCCAGTTAAAAATTTCAACAAATATAACATCGAGGGAAAGTCTGGCCCTGGATAAATATCTAAATGATATTGGTAAAATTGATTTGTTAACTCCGGAAGAAGAAACAAATCTTGCCAGAAGAATTAAGAACGGAGACGAAGTTGCCTTGGAAATTTTGACTAAAGCAAATTTAAGATTTGTCGTTTCAGTTGCTAAACAATATCAGAATCAGGGACTTTCATTATCAGATTTGATAAATGAAGGTAATGTAGGATTGATGAAGGCTGCAAAACGTTTTGATGAAACCAAAGGTTTTAAATTTATTAGTTATGCAGTTTGGTGGATCAGACAATCGATTTTACAGGCAATTGTAGAATACTCAAGGATGGTCAGAATACCTTTAAACAGGCTAACAGCTTACAACAAGGTCAATGATGCCTGGGTTAGTTTTGTTCAAAAGAACGAAAGAGAACCCACCCACGAGGAAATGGCAGAAATATTGGGCGTATCTGAAAAAGATGTAGCTTTGATGATGAGGGGCAACCACAAACATGTTTCAGTTGATGCTCCGCTTTCAGATGATGACGGATCTATTACCATGGTTGATATGATGTCTTACGGAGATGAAGATACACCGGATTTAAAATTAATGGAAGAGTCTTTAAGAATGGATATTTTTGAAGGTTTGGAAGTACTTTCGCCAAGAGAAGCTGAAATCATCAAGTCATTTTACGGTCTTGACGGCACCAAACCCATGTCTTTGGACGAAATTTCTGAAATGTACGATATGTCAAAGGAAAGAGTACGACAGATTAAAGAAAAATCTCTGAGACGTATGAGAAGGTTGTTAAAACAAAACCTGTTAAAGAACTTTCAGGATTTATAAATAAAATTTTTCCGTATATGTAAATATATGGAAAATTATCATTTTATACCTTCAAATAACCAGTTTGCCAAAGCCTGACGGTTGTAATAATACAATAACCTTTCCTGGTCTTTTGGATTACGGATATTGGCAAGTTCAATAAATAGGGTAGTAGGCCTCAGATTTCTTACCATGTAAATATTTCTGTCTTCAATATATCCATGATAACCGCGATTTTTCTGGTGTTGGTCATACTTACTTTCGAAAACTTTTTGAACCTTTTCAGCTAACGGTTTACCTTTTTTGTCGTTTTTATTGTAGTAAAAAAACACATCCTGTCGTTTGGACTCATTTCTGCTATCCACGTGAATTTCAATGGCTTTTTGTATTTTGTAACCCTGTTTTTTGTATTTGGCATACAAAGTATTGACAGAGTATGCCCTTTGTCTCAATCTTTCTTTTTGCGATCGTGGTATTTTATGACCACTGTGTAATTTTTCGGTACAATCACATTTCAGGGCTTTTTCATCACGTATTCCATTGTCGTCTTCTACAATCATATGAACAACAGCCCCGTGTTGCATAAGATTTCTCGCGAGTCTTAATGAAACATCATAAGCATATTCATCCTCACAGTAAGTGACGCCATTGTTTTTATAAACCGCACCAGGATCAGGACCACCATGTCCGCTTATAATATAGTATACATGGCCTTTTAAGGAATAGTCTTCAATCCAAACGTCCTCAAATGGTTTTCCCATCAGGGGAACTTTAAGTTTTTTAATACCCGTGTTTTTGAATACGGACTTTGCTGTATAGTCATTTGTTGTTCTTTCTTCAGTAGTTTCTGATTTTTCATGGTCAGACTTAGATTCTTCAGAATCAGATTTTGCATCAGATTTTTCAGATTTTGTAAGTTCGGGTTTATCACATGACAAAAATTCTTCCGGAACCCATAATATTTTACTTGTTTTATAATTTGTTTTACGAATACCCTTTTTTTGAATGTCAAGATTATAGGCTTCGATTTTTTTGGCAATCTCAAGGTTAGAGATGCCTAATGTTGAGCGAATACTTCTGCCATCGTATTTGTAGATTTTTACTGGCAGAAAGTATTTTTTATTTGCATGTAATACATCTGTCGTCTTGATATCATTGATTTGTTTGAACAATGATTGATTGCAGTTATGAACGCCAAGTTTATACTTTTTGAGCAATAAAGTCAGGTTGTCGCCTTTATTTATGGTGACACTGTGATAATGATTACCGAATACAAGTACAGGAAGTACAAAACATGCAATCAAAAAATTCAATCGGATATATGGGATCATAACTTGAAATTTTAGTGCAAATATAACATATTATATTTAATTATAATATATAAAACGATAAATTTGTTCATTATATAAAAAAAAGGCAGTAGTTGTATCAAAACTACTGCCTTTTTAACGAAAAATATAATGGATTATTTTTCTATTTGTTCTATCCGGGCTTTATATGCATTTGACTTTGCCAGGTCACCTTGTCTGGCATAAATTTCTTTTAGGGCTATAAGAACACTCAGGTCGTTAGCGTTGATGGCTTCTGCTTTTTGGAAAAAAGGAAGAGATTCTGCAAAATATCCGTCCATTTCAGTTTTTAATGAATTGTATTTTTTTTGTCCGGCTGAAGAAAAATCATTACTTATTTCATTGATTTTGGTAACCAGACTTGCTGCTTTATTATAATACAAAGCTCCCTGACTGTAAATAGCGTCAAAATTTTTAGGATCTTTTTCCAGAACTTTGCCATAATTTTCAAAGGCCAAACCAAAAAACTCTTCTGCTTTTTCTGTGTTTCCGGCATTTCTTTCATTTTGGTTAAGCTGATCATAAACATTTCCCAATGCGTTATAAACAGAAAGATTGTCCGGTTCTTTTGCAATTGCTTGTTTCAATTTTGCAACAAGTTGTTCGTATTTATTAACTTTGATGTAGTAATTTATCTCAGCAAACAGAATTTCGTTATCATCCGGATAGATTTTTCTACCTGCATCCAGATACGTAAATGCTTTCGCTTCATCTTTATCAACTGTCAGGCTAAAAAGACCTACATAAACCAATGGCTGAGCATTTCCTTTTGTAAATAACTTTTCAAAATGAGGGATTGAAAGTTCCGGGTTGTCGCCATAATATCCACAAACACCGGTGTAAAATACCTGTTCACCATAGATGGCAACATCATCCAACCTGCTTTTTTCTCCATTGGAATTCAAAATATCTTTTGCTTTCAGGGTTGCATCAAAAAACTTGTATGCGTCGTTGTAATTTTGTTCCTGAAATAAAAAGATACCAGTATTGTTCAGGTTGTTTTCACACTCAACAATCCCGTTGAGTGCATCCTTCGTATGGTATTTTTTTAAAGCCAGCTCCATGCCTTTTTGAAATGATTCCATGGCTTTTAAAGAAGCGTCGACTTTTTTAAATTTATAATTCGGGTCAATGATTCTTGTATTGATTTCAGCAAGTGAAATTTCATTATACGTCTGGCCTTTCAGATTCCAGGCTTCAGGGTCTGCGTTTACTTCAGGAGCACTAAAGGATGATTCGAGTGCGGTAACCGCTTCATCAAGCAATCCGGGATTTGCTGCCGGATCTAAAAAGTATTTGCTCACATTTTTAGTGGCGGTTTTAAGACTTTTTTTGGCATCTTGTCCTGTTAATGGCAGCATAAAACTTAATGCCATTATAAAAACAAAAAAAATTCTCATTGTAAAGGTTTTTCAATTTTTAAAAAATAAATATCAGATTCTAAACGTAACTAAAAAAGACGATTATGTTTATACAAAGTTAAGAATATATATCAATTGGTTAATAATTTATTAAAATTATTCTTCTTCATCTTCAATTTCTTCTCTTCGTATGACGGTAACGTCTGCTATGGATTCATTTTCGTGGATTCGTATGATTTTTACACCTTGTGTCGCACGACCCATGAGTCTCAGGTCAGATACCGGCGTTCTGATGACGATACCGTCAGCAGTGGTGATCATCAGGTCATCAAATTCGCTGACCCATAATATACCCACAAGTTTTCCGGTTTTTTCAGTGATATTGATGGTTTTAACACCTTTTCCTCCGCGGTTTGTTATCCTGTAATCTTCCAGTGGGGATCGTTTTCCGTTTCCTTTTTCAGAAACAACAAAAACAGAGTGACTGGTTGATGTGGGATCCGCTGATAACATACCGATGATTTCATCCTGCGCATTATCCAGAGTCATTGCTTTAACTCCGGTCGCAGTTCGTCCCATAGGACGGACTTTGGATTCATTAAACCGGATGGCTCTTCCGCCTCTGTTTGCCAAAATGATTTCATTTTGACCATTCGTCAGTTTTGCTTCAAGTAACTGATCTCCTTCTCCAATAGTGATAGCATTAATACCATTGGTTCGTGGTCTTGAAAATGCTTCAACAATGGTTTTTTTGATGATACCTTTTTTGGTACAGAAAATAATATAATTATTATTGATAAAGGTTTCGTCGTTAAGGTTTTCAATTTTAATGTAAGCCCTGACTTTATCATCCTGAGGTATCGAAAGGATATTCTGCAACACCCTTCCTTGTGCTGTTTTAGCTGCTTCAGGTATTTCAAAGGCCCTCAACCAGAAACATCTTCCCATTTCTGTAAAAAGAAGCAGGTAATTATGATTGTTGGCGATAAACATGTGCTCTATAAAGTCGGCATCTTTTGTTTTTGTGCCCCGGGACCCTTTACCACCCCTGGATTGTTGTTTAAATTCGTCGGTTTTTGTACGTTTGATGTATCCAAGGTGTGAAATTGTGATAACTACTTCTTCATTTGGAATCAAATCTTCGATACTGATTTCGTCATCAGCATAGGAAATGTCTGTTCTTCTTTTATCACCATACTTTTCTTTAATTTCATCAAGTTCTTCTTTGATAATGGTTCTTTGTAATTCCTCACTGGCCAGTATCGATTTATAATATGCTATCCTTTCCAAAACTTCAGCGTATTCCGCCCTTACTTTATCAATTTCGAGACTTACCAATCTCTGAAGTCTCATGTCAAGGATGGCCTTAGCCTGAATTTCTGAAAATGAAAATGTTGACATCAACCCTTCCCTTGCTTCATCGACTGTTTTAGATTGTCTGATGATTCTTATGACTTCATCAATATTGTCCAGGGCAATTAGAAGCCCTTCTAAAATATGAGCTCTTTCTTCTGCTTTTTGAAGATCGTATTTTGTTCTTCTTACGATTACTTCAATCCTGAATTTAATGAACTCTGTAATCAGATGTTTCAGATTCATAACCATTGGCCTGCCATTGACCAAAGCTATGTTATTTACTCCGTAGGATGATTGTAACGGTGTAAACTTATACAACTTGCTCAATACGACAGTTGCCATTGTATCCCGGCGGATTTCAACAACTATCCTCAGACCTTTTCTGTCAGATTCGTCTCTGATATCTGTAATACCTTCAATCTTATGTTCGTTAACCAGCTCCGCGATTTTGGCTACAAGTTGTGCTTTATTTACCTGATAAGGTATTTCGGTAATGATGATGGTTTCTTTTCCGCCGTGGCCCGTTTCAATCCTGCTTTTTCCACGAACAACAACCCTTCCTCGCCCCGTTTCAAATGCTTCTTTGACACCCTGATAGCCATAAATGGTGCCACCTGTAGGAAAATCAGGCGCTTTGACAAATTGCATAATATCCTCAACCGTTGCGTCAGGATGATCGATGACGTGTTTTGTGCCTTCAATAACTTCAGCCAGATTATGGGGCAACATATTGGTTGCCATACCCACGGCAATCCCGGAAGCACCGTTGATAAGCAGATTCGGAATTTTTGCAGGTAATACTGTAGGCTCTTCCAAAGAGTCGTCAAAATTCAATTTGAAATCAACGGTTTCTTTACCAATATCTGCAAGCATTTCATCACTTATCCGGGACAATCTGGCTTCAGTATACCTCATAGCTGCCGGGCTGTCACCATCCATGGATCCAAAATTACCCTGACCATCTACCAAAGGATATCTTAATGACCAATCCTGAGCCATTCTGACCATTGCGTCATAAACGGATCCGTCACCGTGAGGATGATATTTTCCCAAAACCTCCCCAACGATACGGGCAGATTTTTTATGTGCTCTACCAAAAGGCAAGCCCAATTCTGACATGCCAAAAAGTACACGTCTGTGTACCGGTTTGAGACCATCTCTTGCGTCCGGTAGCGCTCTTGATACAATCACCGACATAGAATAATCTATGTACGATGATTTCATTTCATCTTCTATGTTAATTGGAACAATACGTTGATCGTTAGCCATTTATATATTTTTAAATATTGTTTTTTAAAATAACATGCAAAAGTAAGAAAAAATAATCAAAAGGACTAAATTAAGTCTTTAAATATTGCAGAAAAAATGAATATTTTTATGTTGTTTTTACGCTTCTGAAACTCAGAATCCTCAATAAAATACTAAAAAAAACAACCGCTCCGCACCCAACGGCATTCAACCATAAATAGCCGATATCTGAAGTAAAAAATATACATAAAACAGTAGCCTGAGCAATCAATGCGCCGTAAAAAACTTCATTGGCCAATAACCTTTTAAAGTAGAATGCAATTATAAAAATACCGAGTATGACCCCATAAAATATGGATCCTACAATATTTACCAGCTGAATCAGATTTTCATAAAGGTTTCCGAAAGAGGCGAAAAGTATCGCCAAAAGTCCCCAGGTAACCGTAAACATTCTGGATAAAAATAAAAGTTTTTTATCATCTACATCCTGATTAACGTTTCTTTTATAAATATCCACAGCAGTAATGGTAGCCAAAGCATTCAGTTCTGCTGACGTTGACGACATAGCAGCAGCAAATATAACAGCTAATAATAAACCAATCAGACCGGTTGGTAGGTTTTCAAGGATAAAATGGATGAATACATAATCTTTGTCATTGGTTTCTTCTTTAGGAAGGGATGCTTTTATGACGTCCTGGCTTTTTATCTTCAATTGCTTTTCCTCATCCCACATTTTTTGAAGTTTAGCAGGGTCTGAAACGTGTTTACTTAGGAGGAGTTGTTTCTTTTCAGTTTGTATACTATCAAAGGATTTGGTTAATCCAGCCCATTCAGATTTTGCCGCAGTGGACTGAATTTTGGTCACGGTTGTATTATTATAAAAAACTGGCGCCGGGTGAAACTGGTAGAAAACAAAAACCAGAACGCCCGTTAATAATATAAAAAATTGCATCGGAATTTTGAATATACCGTTAAAAACCAGACCTAACCTGCTATTGGTCATCGAACTACCTGAAAGATATCTTTGAACCTGACTCTGATCTGTACCAAAATAAGATAATGACAAAAATAATCCACCCAATAACCCACTCCAGATTGTATACCTGTTTGTGGGGTCAAAAGAAAAATTAACCACTTCTGTTTTACCGGCTAATGAAGCAATCTGCATTGCTTTTGAAAAATTAATATCAGGGTGGATGTGGGTGAGGATGTAATAAAATACAAAAAACATACCTCCCATGATGACAAACATTTGTTGTTTCTGCGTGACATTTACAGCTTGTGTTCCACCACTGACGGTATACAAAATAACCAAACCTCCTATTAATATATTCAAAATATTCAGGTCCCAGCCAAGTAAAGTTGAAAGGATGATTGCAGGAGCATAAATCGTAATACCGGCAGCTAAACCTCTCTGAACGAGGAATAAAACAGCTGTCAGGGATCTGGTTTTCAGATCAAATCTTTTTTCAAGAAATTCGTAAGCAGTATATACCTTGAGTTTATGGTACAAAGGTATAAAGGTCACACTGATAATGACCATGGCAAGCGGAAGACCAAAATATATCTGGACAAACCCCAGGCCATCGTAAAAAGCCTGTCCGGGAGTTGACATAAACGTTATAGCACTTGCTTGGGTAGCCATCACCCCCAGACCTATCGTCCACCATTGCGTATCATCGTTTCCTTTGAAGTAGGAGTGACTGGATTGTATGTTTTTTGATTTCCAATAACCATATAATACAATAAATGCAAGGCTGGAACCTAATACTATCCAATCGAGTATTCCCATTACGACATCTTAAAGTAACCGGAAAACCAAATAAAACTTAACATATATAATATATTCACTGCAATGATGAAAATATATATCAGGAGCCATGAAATTTTACGGCTTCCCGTCATGATTGCTGGCTTTTTGTGGCGTGATAATATTGGCAAAAAGTCGGTATGCTCCTGCAACTCCTGCGGGAAATTGTCTAAAAAAGCTCAATCCGGTGTAAACAAACTCACCTTTACCATATCCGGCAAAAATCAGTGACCCCTCATTGGGTGTTTCACCAGGATCATTACAGGAAAAAATGGTTTGATACTTACTATCCCATTCTGAAGCAAAATACAATCCTCTTTCCTGAACCCAACCTACAAAATCTTTTTCACCAATTTTATTGGGAAACTGCAGATAAAGATGTTCAGGCTGCAAAATTTTCATTTCGGCATCTTCCACGGTTACACGTTCTCGAGATATTTTGAAAGGGTAGGGGCCTATTTGCGGGATGACCAAACCATTGCTGGTATTATATTGTACCACTACTTTTCCTCCGTTTTCCACATACTTAAGAATGTCTTTTTGTTTAAACTTAAGTGCATCAATTGTATTATATGAACGCACACCAAATATGACACAAGGGTATTTTTGGAGGATTTCGGTTCGTAAATCCGCATCGCTAAGTTTATCAACTTTGTACCCCATTTTTACAAGATAATCAGGAATAACATCACCTGCACCGTCAACATAAGCAATATTCATCGGAACGATGTTAATATCCAACCTGACAAAATCGGCACTTGCTTTTTGTTGTACCCATTGAGGCACGATATGGTCGTATTTTATTTCTTCCAAGGCGTCCATATACACTTCGTCGTTTATCAAAACTTTAGGAGTTGCAGAAACTTCAGAACTTTTATCCGGTGGCGTAACTTCAAATGTAAACTCCTGACTTTGACCTTTACCTGTGATAGTAAAAGGGATAGTTCTCGGAGAGATTCTCCAGCCTTTCGGCATAGGTAAAGCCAGAATGCCAGAGGTAGAATCAGCAAAATTGATGATATTAATGGTTACCGGTTGTTTTTCGCTGTTAGCAAAAATATTTACTTTATTGGTAAAGTTTACAGATATTCTTGGCAAGATGGAAAAAGACCTGTATTCTTCACCGTTTTCGGGACTATTGAACTTATGAACAACGTGTTTCGTTATTGGAAGTTTAGTTCCTTTAAAATCCAGAGTGTAGGTGATTTGTGCCGGATGTGGTGTTTCAGGTTTTCCTATCCATTCTGTTTTGTCAACCTGGTACATACCTAAACTACCTTCTGTTCTCAACCAATAAGGTGTGGTATATTCTGCATTTTGAGGTATTCTGACTGAAAGTTGGTGAAATACCATCTGATTATCCTCAATGGTGGTCTGATGGACGGAATCAATACCAAAAAATTCAGATTGAATTTTATGTAAAGTAACTTCAACAGGAAGTCTTTTTGTGATTTCGATATCTATTTTTATGTTTTCACCGGGAATAGCATCTTTTTTATTTGATTTTGCCTCAACGTAAAGCCCTGAACATGCTTCTATAATATCTATACACTCTTTACTTTTTTGGGTTTTCCAAAAAAGATCTTCCGTTTTTTGAATAAGGTTATAGATTTCCAAAAGTGCCGGAACAGAAGCTTCGGGTTTGGTGAAATCGAATGATTGAATTGTTTTTTCAACCAGTTTTCCAATTTCTTCGCCTCCTTTGACTCTTGACCAGGTTGTATTGATGCCTTCAAAAATATTTTGTTTATCTGCAGGCATTTCGCCTTTCAACAATTCCAGATATTCCATTTGTGAACCCCTTGATCCGGTGGATCCAAAACCCTGGCATTTATGCTGACTTCTCGACTCAGCTGAAATTTCATTATTGGATTTTCCAAGAAGAGGGTAGTAAACCCCGACATCAAAACCCATTAACAGAGATTTGTCGGCTTTATCAAATTTTTCCTGACTGCCATAAAACCACCAGGAGGTATTAAAAAATATCCTTTTTGCTTGCCAGGCGTCAACAAATTGCAGATGTTCCGGATGATATGTTTTATCACCTGACTTATCAAATATTTCAAGCGCAAGTATGGCTGATGCCGTATGATGCCCGTGTGTTTTTCCGGAAGTTCTGTGGTCAAATCGATTAATGATGATATCGGGTTTACTTGAGCGTATTGCCCAGGCAACATCAGCTTTAATTTTATCAGTATCCCAAATAGAAATGGTTTCTTCGGCATTTTTTGAAAATCCGAAATCATTGGCACGACTGAACATTTGTTTTCCGTTATCTATGGCACGGGCTTGTAATAATTCCTGTGTTCTCAGCACACCCAATAACTCATCAATCTCCTTTCCTATGAGATTTTGACCTCCGTCTCCGCGTGTCAATGAAAGATAAGTGGTTTCAGCGTGTTTTTCATTGGCGAGATATGAGATCAACCGCGTGTTTTCGTCATCAGGGTGAGCTGCTACGTACAGTACAGAAGCTAAAACATTGAGTTTTTTTAGTTTTTGGTAGATCTCACCAGAAGTTACAGCTTCCGGTTTCTGCCCGTTAAGTATGGTAGGTAGTATTATTAAGATAGTCCATGCTGATAATAAATATCTTTTGATCATAGCCGGCATTCAAGATTTAACGGTGCCGTTTACCTCAGGCATGACACAATCGTCTTCAACTTTTTTGCCACAAACAGTACATTCTCCCAATTGGTTTTTTAACATGGGGTTATTGCTTGCACAAGTACCTCTGAACTCATTTCCTGTAAATATCTGTCTGATATTGATCATGATAAATGCCATTCCGAAAAAGGCAAAAATAATTACCAATATATATAAAAATTCTGTCATGATGTAAATTTATGTTAATCAAACAATATGAAACCGGAATGGTTGAGAACCATAAACATAAAGGACTTTTTTTATGATTTAGGATACAAAAACGTATTCATCGAAAAAAAAAGTACCTCCTGAATAACCTTCCAACAAATAAAAGTAAAAAAGATGTTAACCTTTTATGTTACTTATCTGAAATTCAATTCACGCGTGATAATTCCGTTTGCTATCGAGTCTCTGGTCGGGTTTGCAAAATTTATATTTTCTCTGAGTAACCGGGTTCTTGATGAAAACAAACCCACACCATTTTGTATATTGGTATAAGTCGGAAACTCACCGCTGGAAGTGATTCCGATATTGGCCTGCACGATACTTACATAATTTTTGATTTCTGCACCTCCGGAAATGATTTCTATAGACCCTGATTTTAAAAATCTGCTGATTAAAGGGTCAGCGTCAAGATTGCTTTTTAAATATTCATAAAATGACCGTCCTCTGATGGCAAATTGAATATTTAAATTATTAGGCTGGTTGGCTGCAAAATTTTTGGCGATCGGCCACCTTAGTGTTTTATCAGTTGCAACACCGTTTTTTTCCTCAGTATAATGGATGATGATAGCTAAATCGTGGGTGAAAGCAAACGGGTCTGATCTGAAGGAAATATTAAGATCTCTGTTATATTCAAAAGCCAGGTTACCGGATGCTGAAGGTGCTGCAATATCACTGTCAACCAACTTTCGTAAAACCCTGGTGGTGGAACTTGCCAACACAGAACCATCTTCTTTTTTTAAAGTAATCTGATATCTGGCCGTATCTCCCAAAATTCCTCCCTGTAATTCATCAGTATGCAATTTGTAGAGAATATTCGGAGATTGAACAAAAATGCCTTCGCTTCTCGGATATCCTTCCAGATTACCATCAACTCTTCTCATGATGTAAGAAACATTTGTCCGCAGGTTCTTTAATTCTACCGTAATATCATCATAATACAAGTTGTTCGGATCACTTGCCAAAATTTTTGGTTCAACTTCTTCGTCAACAAATACTTTTTCAACCCTTACATATACTGCGGTGTCGTTTTGTGATAATAAGCCGTAGATGACGGGAATATCGGTTTTTCCTTCTGTAAGATCGAAATCATTTGAACAGGAAAAAAAGAAAAATAAGCCTGATAAGGCAATAAAAAATTTATATGACATAAGACATTTTCTTAAAAAGAACGCAAAATTAATCATTTTATGAAGAAAAGTAACAACTAAAAAAAATAAATTAAGATTATGTCACCTTTTGTCAATCTATAACAAGACTTTTTATTGTAAGGTAATTTAGTTGTTTTCGTAACCGAAATGTTGCAGCATTTTGTCATCATCCCGCCAATTTTCCTTGATTTTTACATTCAGGTCAAGGAAAACATGGTTTTGAAAAAAATCTTCGAGAGCCGCTCTGGAGGCAATGCCAAGTTTTTTAATGCTTTCACCCCGGTGACCTATGATAATAGGTTTTTGAGATTTTCTATCGACATATATGTCCGCATAAATCATTAATAAAGGTTCCCCATGTTTTTCTTCTTCTTTAAACCGGTGAACCACGACTTCGCAAGAATAAGGAACTTCCTGTCTGTATTGTTGTAATATATTTTCTCTGATTATTTCTGAAACAAAAAACCTTTCCGGCTTATCTGAAAGTTGATCTTTAGGGTAGTAGGGCGGGTGAACAGGCAAATACGAAACAATGTCTGCAAGTAATTCTTCGGTATTGGTTTTTTCTTTCGCAGAAATCATATATACTTTAGTAAAGGCAAAAAAAGCAGAAAGATGAGCTGCTTTCTCTATTGCTTGTTCGGTTTTGTCCATATCAATTTTATTAATGATCAGAAAAACCGGTGATTCTGCCTTTGCAAACAACGAAAAAATGTTTTCTTCACCAGTATATACATCAAAAATATCTGTTGCAAAAAGGATGACATCAGCGTCCTCGAAAGCAGAATAAGCATGTTTGTTCATCGATGCCTGCATTTTATAGCTGGGTGAATCGATAATGCCCGGGGTATCTGAAAATACAATCTGATAGTTATCATCACTTAATAAGGCGTGAATTCTGTGTCTGGTCGTCTGAGGTTTGGAGGTCACTATAGATAATTTTTCCTGGACAAGCGTATTGACCAAAGTGGATTTACCTACATTCGGATTACCGACGATATTTACGAAACCTGCTTTATGTTGTATTTCAGACATGAAAATTATTTTAAATATTTAGGGTCAGAAAAAATGATATTTTCCATTTCTTCTTTTAAAAGATTCGGGTTTTTGGTTCTCCAGTTCATTTCATTCAGATTTTCATCAAAAAATATATAATGATGAAGCCTGTATTTTCGCATTTCTTTTTCAACATGGACAAAAGTGTTTACGAGACAAATCCAACCATCATGGTCTTTTACATCTTCATACCACTCTTCATAATAAGAATCATCATCACCATGGTAGTTTAATACATTATCACAAAACAAAACATAATGATAGATCTTTTTTTTCAACAAAAAGTCAACCACATCTCTTTTGAAAAACATGATGTCGTTTTCAATACAATCATTCCATTCTCCGATGAGTTCAATGGCGGCAAAAGACTGCTCGTAGTCGACATACAATAATTTGATGTACAGGGTTTCAGAACCAAAATCATCCCATTGCGGATGGATGTAATGGTTGTAAATTTTATTTGTAAAAACAAACTCATCATACTGCCGGCCATAAAACGGTGAATATTTGTCTTCTTCAGCCACATAATAATCTCTCCAGCCATACCAAGGCTCTATATCATGCATTGTTTTTATTATTTGGGTGCAAAAATAGTGCTTTTTTTCTAATAGCGGACTGATAAGGCAAATCTGACTTTACAATTGTTTGGTTTCCTGACTAACAACCCAAAACGTTAAAATTTTATTAAAAAATCAAAACCAATGCCTAATCATTTTGGTATTAGTCATAATAATTTGTATTTTTGTTGTTTGTAATCAAAGATTAAACGATTCACACTATGTTTAGTCACATTTTTACAAGCTAATACCATGTTTTTAAGAGTAGCGTTATTATTATTTTTAACTTCAGGTTTTTGTTCCATAGCAACAGCTCAGAACAGGATTAAGTGGATTTCACCTTCGGCCGCAGCTTCCAAGCAGCATGGCACTTCCAAATATTATTTTCTTTATTTTTATTACAGTGACTGTAAATGGTGTAAACATCTGGAGGTGACAACTTTTATGGACGATTACACTGCACGATTTATCAATCAGAAATTTCATGCTGTCAAAATTGATGCTACCACGGAAGACAAAATTGAGTTTAACCAGGAGACCTATAAAAGCATCAGCGTAGGCAAATACGAGTTTAATGAATTGGCTGTGGAGTTGTTAAACGGAAAGATGTCTTTTCCGGCTATTGTCATTCTGGATGAAAAGTTCAATCGCATCGGAGTACATCAAAACTATTATAATGTAGATGATTTTCAGATGATTATGGCCTATTATGCGGGAGGTCATTATAAAACTACCTTATTCCGGCATTATTCCAATAATTATTGCAAAGATTCACATTTTTATAATCTGGTTTCCGACAAATAGATTTGTTATTTTATTACCAGCCAGGAATTCGTGGATTTTTAAAGCTTTTCCACCTTGCATTTTTAGTTCCGATACATTTATAAAACCACCCAAAGATTTTATTTTTATCCATTTTTTATGGTCGGTAATGATGGTTCCCGGAAGATTTGTATCAAGTTCATCTACTTCAGACGTTATTGAAAGTATTTTACATTCTTTACCATCGATAAAGGTCCAGGCGCCGGGAAACGGGTTCATTCCACGTATAAAGTTAAATACTACACCAACGTTTTGTGTAAAATTGATTTCAGCATCTGCATGAAATATTTTTGGTGCATGGCTTACCAGCGTCCCATCTTGTTTTTTAAACGAATAATTACCTGATTGAATCATTTTAAGAGCTTTGACCAAAGTTTTTGCACCCAGTTGTTGCATTTTATTATATACTGCACCTGTTGTATCTTCCGGAAGTATAGGTAAACTTTCCTGAAGCAGTATATCACCGGTATCAATGTCATGTTTCAATTTGAAAACGGTTACGCCGGTTTCAATTTCGCCATTGATGACAGCCCAATGAATGGGAGCGGCGCCTCTATAACAGGGCAGAAGACTGCCGTGCAGGTTGTAACTGCCCAAGGGCGGCATTGACCATACTATTTCAGGAAGCATTCTGAAGGCTACCACAACAAAAATATCGGCTTTGAAGGCAGACAGGCTCTCTATAAAAGCCTCGTTTTTTAGTTTTTCAGGTTGTAATACAGGCAGGTTTTTTTCAAGAGCCAGTTTTTTTACTTCTGATTGTAAAAGTTGTTTTCCACCACGTCCTCCCATATGGTCTTTGGCAGTCACGACACAAACCACTTCAAATCCTTCTGAAATCAAAACATTCAGGGATGTTGCTGCAAATTCTGGTGTTCCGAAAAAAACAATTTTCATTTGTTGATAAATTTTATTTGGTATTTACGTTACTACAAGTTTTAAAATCCTCGATATTAATCTGTTGGTTATCAATATCTTTTGGATTTGGCAGAGATGTATTATTGGAAATACTCAATTTGATGAATTAAAATATCAACTGCAAATTTACAAAAAAGTTGGCTCTGTCAGAATTTGTAACCCAAGGTAAATAAAATTCTTGATGGATTCGGGTTGAGTAAAAAATCTCTGCCACCTATATTAATGTTTTCACCAGCATATCCCAAATTGTTTTCATAGACGACATCAAAACGAAATCTCCACACATCAACGCCTGCACCTGCCTGAATTCCGTATTGGAAGGTTTTAAATTTTTCGCGGTAAGCATCAACATTCCAAAGGTCAGATGTTTTGCTGATTAAGACATTAGCTACCGGTCCTGCCTGCAGTCTGAAAAATCCGGCCTTTAAACCCATCATAACAGGTATCTGAACCTGATTGTACCTTTCGTTTGTTACCAGATGAATTACTCCTGATTCGGAATATTCTTCCAACATATATGTAAAAGAAGAAGACTGAAACAAAACCGAAGGTTCGACATAAAAATTGGTAAACAAAATTCGGGTGTATAAACCGAAATGATGTCCGTATTCGGCTTCGGTAAGCTGGGTGAAAAATTTATTTTGTGTTGTCCAATCGACTACTGATTTTTGACCCAGTTGAAAACTGCTTATTCCTGCCTTCATACCAAATTCTATTTGAGCAGATCCCCGAAAAGTCAGGAGTAAAGTGCATAATAATATAAAAACTATTGGATTTTTCATGGGTATTGGATTTATGGATTATGAAAAGATATAGGCAGAGAACGGGATAACACATATAAAATGTGTATTTTTGCACTCATTTTAACCATTAATTAATCCCAAAACCATTTTAATGTTGGGGAAAATAATTATAAAATTTTGAATTATAATTATTTAGTTATTAATGTAATTCATAATATATCAAAAATAGTGCCGTAGTGAATTTTACGAAAGCAGAATATGTTGCCAGTTATCCTAAAGTCAGTTCATGTCCGGTAAGTGACAAGGCTGAGTTTGCCTTTATAGGCCGGTCTAATGTTGGTAAATCCTCATTAATCAATATGCTGACGGGTAAAAAGGCATTGGCTAAAGTTTCAAACACTCCCGGCAAAACACAAATGATCAATTATTTTAACATCGAAGACAAATGGTTTTTGGTGGACTTGCCGGGATATGGATATGCGAGGGTTTCAAAAGATAAAAAAGCGACTTTCAGTAAAATGATACTGAATTATCTGGAAAAGAGAGAAAACCTGGTAACGTCATTTGTTTTGATCGATCTCAGGTTGCCTCTTCAAAAAATTGACCATGAATTTTTGACCTGGATGGGCGAAAAAGGTCTGTCATTCAGCATAATCTTTACAAAATCAGATAAATTGACCAAAGCAGAATTGGCAAAAAACCTTCAACGTATTAATACTGCTTTACTGCAGGACTGGGAAAGTTTACCCACTCATTTTATCAGCAGTTCAGCTACAAACGTCGGAAAAGAAGAGGTATTGCAATATATTAAGGAAATATTAGCCAAAACCAATGAGTAAAGAGAAAACAAAGGCATTATTTGGTGTCATTGAACAGTGGCCAATTGCCAAAGCCAGTAAAGAACGAAAAGAATTTATAGAACGGCTCAATAGTTTTGTTTTTGAAAGATTGAATGAAGGTCACCGGGGAAATCTTTCGGAATTGGTATCAAAAACCGTTTATCTTGAAAAACAAAGAATCAAGCTCAATCCCTGGAAAGTAGACCCTGTTGATGATAAAGGGTACTGGAATAATATAGGCACCCAACTGGATTTAATTCAAAATCTTGCTGACAAAGAAAATGCAGAAGAAGAACTTTTAAAAAGAATCATCAACAGGTATTCCGAAGAAATTGTAGGTCATTTTGATAAAAAAACCTTCTTATTCAGTCGTTGGTTTCTGACTGCTTTTTTTAAAAGGCTTTTTAACAGGTATTTTGGAAAAAATCAGTGGCGTTGGGGTAAAAAGTCGCATTTATTGGAAAAGATGAAGATAAGTGGTGATGTATCATTGGTTCATAATCTTTTTACAAAAGGCACTGTTGTGATTTTGCCAACCCATCATTCCAATCTGGATAGTATTATGGTCGGATACATGATTGATACCAAGATGGAATTACCCGTTTTTTCTTACGGAGCAGGATTAAACCTGTACAATGTGGAAATTGCGGCATATTTTATGAATCGATTGGGTGCTTTCAGGGTGGATAGACGTAAAAAAATCCCGTCTATCTTGAATGCCTGAAAGGAATGACAAGTTATTCACTGACAAAAGGAATCAACAATATATTTTTTCCAGGAGGTACAAGGTCAAGAAGCGGTGCAACAGAATCCAAAGTAAAACTTGGATTAATCAGTTCGCTGATTGAAGCACAAAGGCTGAATATCGAACAAGGGGATCATACCAAAATAATAGTTGTTACCATGAATGTCAACTACCATTTTGTGTTGGAGGCTAAAGCGTTGATAGATCAGTATTTAAGGCATGTAGGCAGGGAAAAACATATTATTTCGAGGGATAGTAAGCCGGGTTTTGCAGGATATGTACAGTTGATTCGCCAATTATTCAACAAGGAATCTGAAGTTTATTTTTCCTTGGGAAGGGTTATGGATGTTTTTGGAAACAGTCTGGATGAAAACGCCAACAGTCTGGATAAATTCGGTAATATTATTGATATCAAAGATTATTTTACCACCGATGGCCTGATCAAAGCGGATCCTCAGCGTGAAAGCATTTACACAAGGCTTTTGGGTGAATATGTGACGAAGGAATATCAAAAAAATCAAGTAGTATTAAGTTCAAATATCCTTGCTTATGTTGCGTTTCAAACGCTTTTTGGAGAATATGATTCTCATGATTTTGTACAATTTATTAACACCAAACACAATAAACCAAGTATTTCTTACTCTCTTTTTAAAGACAGGTGTTTGGAGGTGATGGATGTATTACAGTCCTGGGCCAAAGAAAATTTGATTATTTTGGCTCCGGAAATACAAAATTCGGATATTGAAGATGTAATCCATCACGGATTGGAACATTTAGGGATCTATCACAAAAACATGATTTTAAAAAAGGTAGATGACATGATTTTTGTTCAGGATATGTCTTTGCTGTTTTTTTATCATAACAGATTGGTAAATTATTCATTTGACACCGTATTACCTTGGGTTTCAAAAATAAAAGTTGAATAAAAATTAAAAAAGTTGAATTACATCATTTTTGATTTGGAAGCCACTTGTTGGTTGGGTAGGCCGCCTCACGGGATAAACGAAATTATAGAAATCGGGGCGGTTAAAGTAAACCGCTATGGCGAAATAGATTCTATATTCAGTAAGTTTGTAAAACCTACGTATAATCCTGTATTATCAGATTTTTGCAAAAAACTAACTTCCATCAGTCAGTCGGATGTAGATAAAGCCAAAACTTTTTCAAAAGTGTGTGAAGAGTTTATGGAATGGATTGACATCGATCAGGATTATATGCTTGTAAGCTGGGGAAAATACGATAAAGAGCAGTTATTGTTGGAGTGTAAACTACATAAAATGGACGAAGAATGGTTGGATTTTCATTACAACGTTAAGCCGGCCTACAGAAAGTTAAAAAATGAAACACACGAGCAAGGTTTAAAAAAGGTGATTAAAAATGAAGGATTTGAGTTTTCCGGCATCCATCACAGAGCTATTTCAGATGCTGAAAACCTTGCCAAAGTATTTATAAAGTATTTAGAAAACTGGGATATTGGTTAGTCTTTAAAAAATAGCAACTGAAAATAGTAAAATGACTGCAGTGCTAATTCCCAGGTTCACCATATAAAACAAAAGGGTTAAAGTAAATTTTAGGATTGTTTTGAGCCAATTTTGTTTATAATAATTTTTGAAAGAAAATAAAGACAGCCCCAGGATGCTCAGACCGATATATTTCCAAACCCAATCATCTAGCATTTTGGGCAATGTGGCTTCGAAAAGTATTAATAATATGCAAATCATAAATGCTGATGAGTGCATATGGAACAAAAGTGTAAGATGTTCCATATAATAAAAACTACGCCGATAATAAAACATCAATAAAAATAACGCGGTAAAAATCAAACACATAGGTAATGCCCATAATACATTTTTAAGAAAAAATGAGATAAAGTCGTCATTTTGGATATAAAACTTCATAGATTGTTTAATAAAAAGCCTGTTTAAAAATCCTTTGATTTCATATTTGTTCAAAAGGATGTCATGAGATTCAAAAAGAACTTCCCGCAACAGTATAGGTTTTTCGGATTCACCATCTGTATTAAAAACCAAAAAGGGTTCAAAACTTAAGGTGTCATATGGTATTAATCCTTTACCAAAAATTGCTGTATAATATTTATTCCTTTCATCATGTGATACGTTCAGTTTGGTAAAGATTGAATCCATACTGTCTTTTTTGATAAAATCGTTTTGCGTTAGAAAAAAATCTGAGCCTAACGTTATGTCAGAAAATGAAGAATAAAAGACAGTGATCAAAGAAAATAAAATAAATAACAAAACAAGAAACATTCTGGCAGGGTGGTAGTAAGGTGCCCTTTTGCCTGCAACAAAATTTTGGGTTAGTTTCCAGGGGGTTCTTAACAACCACACAGATCTGAGAAATGTATTATCCAGATTGAAGACCGTAATAAATGTCTGAAATAATACATCTTTCAAATGCAGAGGTTGCCTGCTTTTTTTCTGTCCGCAATGTGAACAAAATTTATCACCCTCCTGAAAGGGTTTTTCGCAATTTAAACAATAAGGCTCCGGATTAGTCAATGTAAATTTTTTCTCAAAATTAATAAAGCCTTTAAAACTGCCCTTATTTTTTTGAAAAAGATTATAAAAAAAGTGGCTTTTTGATGTTCATGAAGACTGATGGTATCATTCAAACAGTGCTTTTTGTGATTTTTGGGCCGTAAAAGAGGTAAGGTACAAGTACTTGAAAAATTACCTTTCACTGTCACAAATAACTGAATTACAATGTTTTTATGGATAATGTGCTGTATCCGGAAGAAGACTTTTGGACTTCTATCTGCGTAAAAATTCTTTCTTTGAGGGATTCAACATGAGAGATTATTCCGATCATTCTGTTTGATTCATTTTGCAAACGTTCCAGATTTTCCATGGCGATGTCGAGGGTTTCCTGATCAAGCGTACCGAACCCTTCATCAATAAATAAACTTTGTATTTTTATTTTTTGAGAAGATAAATCCGAAAGACTCAGTGCAAATGCCAGACTGACCAAAAAGGATTCTCCACCGGATAAAGTTTTGACACTTCTTTTTACCTGCCATTGGTAATTATCAATAACGGTTAGGTCTTCCATTATATTTGTATAATCCAACTGATACCTGTCTGTAAGTTTTTGGAGTCTTTTGTTTGCCAAAGATATCAGGTGTTGTAAAGTCAGGTTTTGGGCAAATTTTGAATACTTTTTGCCTTCTTTGTCTCCGATAAGTTCGTTTAGGTCTTCCCAGATTTTGATATTTTCCCGAATTTTAGTGTATTCCGTTTCCAATTCTATTTTGGCCGTTTTTTTGGATTCGTTAATTTCTGTTTCTTTATTAATTTCGCCAAGTTTGGTCAGAAATGCGGATTTTGTTTCATTTAGGGTAAATAATTCATCATTCAATTTATCATGATTTTCCGAAACCACTGAAGGCAATTGTTCGAGAATGAGTCGAATATTTTGTTGTATTTCTGACCGTTTGGTTCGGTTTTCAATTTCTTCAAAAGTAAGTTTTTCATTTTTTGCCTTTATTTCTGAAAGATCATTTTCTGATAACATGTCTTTTTGAACGGCGTCCACAGAATCGTAACCCAATGATTGGAGTATCGGGAATAATCGCGTCTCAACATCTGTCAACTTTTTGATCAAAATTGTTTTTTGGGTTTCCTGTTCCTGATTAATGGTTGACACCCGCAACATTTGGTTGCTGATATTTTCCCAATTATCATAGGTTTCTTTGAAAAAAACCTCCGGTTGTTTGGTTTTTACCATTATATCGATATTTTCTTTCATCGACTTGTATTCTTCCCTTAGTTTTCCAATACTTATAAGTTCTGACAAAACAAACTTCATATTGATCTTGTCTATCGCCTGCTGGTATTGGATTTTTGTTTTTTCTCCTTCCGCGAGGTCATTTTTTACAACCATGAGCGCATCTGCCGGATCCTTCAAACCGAGATTTTTGCTGATATCTGCGATTTTTAGAACCATTTGTTTTTCTTTTTCTTCTTCGGCAGACAGCTTTCCTGAAACTATGTGTAGTTTTTCTTTTTCTGAGTGAATGGAAGTTTCCAGGTCATTGTGTTTATGTTGTATTTCATCGAGAATTATATTTTGTTCGAGATATAGTGTTAATGACTTATCAAGACAAAACGGATGATCGAGTGAACCACATAATGGGCAGGATTCACCATCTTTAAGTTGATTGCGCAATTCATTAAGTTGGTTCAGTTGCCACTTTTTTTCTTTTTCTTTCTGCAGGCTTTCCAATTCTGATTTAACGTCCTGCAATGATTTTTGAATGGTAAAAATATTTGAATGATGATCCTTTATGGAGTTTTTATACTCAAGGATTTTTTGTGCTGTCTGATTTACTTCTGAGATCAGTTGTAAAACATTTTCGATTTTATCCCGAAGCAAAAGATTTTGATTCATTTTTTGGGTCAGATCTTCTGCTTTTCTCTCCAGAATTCCTTTTTCTGACTCATCGGCCAATTCATAGGTTTTCCATAAATCAAAAAAAGTATTTGGATTTTGTTGAAAAATATTTTCGAGTTCCTTTAGTTGAAATTGTAATTTTTCGGGAAGTTGGCTTTTCTCTTTTTGGTACAAAGCTCTTTTCTCTTCACCTTTTTTTTGCAAGGTTAACAATTCCCTGGTTTTTAATAGAAACTCCTGTTCCCTTTCTTTTAAAAGGTTTAAACAGTTTTCTGCCGTGCCATTTATGTTAAGAACGGAAGAAATATGTGATATTAATACCTTAAAGTCATTTTGTAAGGCGGCAATTTTTTCAGTATTTTTTAGGATTTGTTTTTCTGCGGCTGTTTTTTCATTTGTTAACCTGATGACATCAGATACTGAGGTTATATGAGGAGCAATTTTATCGTGTTTATTCCACTTTTCCAAATAGGGTTCGAAGGATTTTTGTTTAGTTTCGAGATCAATTTTTTGCTGATTCAGAATTTCCAGGTTTTTGTTATATTCCTGATATTGTGCGTGGTATTTGATTTTTCTGTTCAGGGTATCTGATTGCAGGTCGATTTCGGGTAATTGCTCAAGGATGATTTTTTTTTCATTTTGTAATGCGCTTACTTCTTCATCTGTCATTAAAACAATATTCCGGAGATTGAGCATAATCTCCTGAATTTCCAACTGTTTTTCTTTGTTTTTTTCATATGCGGCTTTACCTAATGATTGATAAATATGTGCACCGGTCAGTTCCATGAGCAATTTTGCCCTTTCATTTTCATCTGCTTTCAAAAATTGGGCAAATTCGCCTTGAGCCAGAAGGATTGATTTTCTGAACTGCTCATAATTTAAACCGATGATTTTTTCATTTCCTTTAGGTACTTCCGATTTTTTGGATTCGATAATATTTCCATCAGGAAGTGAAGACAGTTCCATTTCATAATCTTTCCAATTGCCTTTACTGTTTTGAGTGATTTTCCAGACGGAACGGTATTTTTTTTCGCCGGATTCATATTCTATTTCTGCAAAAGCATCTGTGGTATCATGAGTTACCACCGAACCAATCCTCTCCATTTCGGCATTGGAAAAGCTTCCCAATCTTGGTATTTTGTTGTATAAGGCAAGTGTAATAACATCAAGAAGGGTTGATTTGCCGGCACCTGTAGGACCTGTTATGGCAAAAAGTCCTGCACTTTGTAAGGGTTCCTGTTCAAAATCCACAATATGTACCCCCTTCAGTGAATGAATATTTTTGATGTGAATTTTTAATATTTTCATAAAATATGGTGAGGATTTATGGATGTCAATTCAGAATTTTTATGTCGAAATATTGTTTTTTATTCTGGTTCTTTATGTGTTGATTATATTAAGTTGGTTCATTTGAGCCGTTTGCAGTGTCATGCTGTTAATCAGTATTTCAATTGATATAATCAATCTGATTGCAAAAAAGCTATTCATGCAGATTTTCCCATAAAGTAACATAAGCCACTTCAAGGGCTTCCTTTTTATCATCGCTGATTTGTCTGTCTTCCAAAAGTTGTCTGAAGACCTCCAATGGATTCATTTCGTCAATTGAAATATTTTCTTCTGATAATTTTAACGTTCCCGCTGAAGGTGCTGTCGAAATTAATTTTGATTTCAGAATTTTAAAATAAGGATGAGTTTCATACGTTGTCATCATTTCCTGCAATAAACGTTTATCTTCCAGCCCATCATCAGAGACTGACCATTCCAACTCTATAAAATCGGGCAATTCGTTTGATTTTTGACTTAAAGTATGCAGTTTTTCCATGATTTCTGTTCCCTTTCCTGAAATTTTGGACATTTTTCGAAAAATAGGTATTTTTACAGGCAAAATATCGAGCTTATTATTTGTTGTCGTGACGAGAATAACTTGTTTTTCATAATCTCTTTCTGAAAAGTCAAGAAAAACCGGAGATCCGCTGTAGCGTATGATTGGATTCCCTTTGATAGCCTGGGGTTTATGAATATGGCCTAAAGCAACATAATCAATAGATTCATTAAAAATGGTTGAAGGAAATCCTTGTAAATTCCCTATGTGAATCTCTCTTTCACTGTCTGATGTAGAGCTCCCGTAGAGATGAATGTGTCCCATAGCTATTATTGGAACTTGTGCACCATATTTGCTTTTTGCCAAAAGAACCAGTTGGTCGTATATGGTTTGCACAGCTTTCATTTGTTCATCTTTCTCTGATGTTTCAAGAAGTGAACGCGATTTGCGAAGATCTTTTTCCCTGAGGAAAGGAACGGCCAGAATGACGACTTCCGTTTTTCCATTGTTGGTCAGAGGAACAATATGTTCTTCTATATCTTCAGAAAGAGATCCGTAAACGGAAACCTGCATATTTTGAAAAAGACTTTTTGGACCGTTCAATAATGCCGGAGAGTCATGGTTGCCGCCAGTTATGATGACTTTGACATTGTTTTGATATAAATCATTGAGTATTTTGTAGTACTTCCGAATATCTGCAAAAGATGGGTTTGCATAATCAAAGACGTCTCCGGAAATTAATACAACATCGACAGACTCTGATACCACGTATTGTATCAACCAATCAGTGAATTTTTGAAAATCCTGCTCGAGACTTTGTTTGTGCAGGATTTTTCCTATATGCCAATCGGCAGTATGGAGTATTTTCATGTCTTATGGATGAAAAAATGCAAAAATATTACGTTATTTAAAAAACTTTCTAACTAAAAATCTGGCCTACCCATTGCCGGAAACAAAGTCAAAAGTAAAAAAATATAGTATAACGAATACAAAAAAAAATCAATGTTCCGGTTCTGAAGAATTTTCCAAAGATTTGCCTTTGAGTGAAAAGGATATCAAATGATCCATAGAACGCTGAGCGATAGGAGCGGCAAAATCATTAAGTGATTTCAGGCCGGACTCAATCAGATTTTTATTCTTTGATTGGATTGCTTTTTCAACATCAGCTTTCATTTCTTTGATTTTTTGCGATTCTGTGGTCGTCATAGTTTCTTTATTCTGAATCAGAAACTTATCCGTCGCCAATAAAACATTTTGCGCTTCGACAGTTGCTTCGATGAGTGCTTTTTGATCTGCATCCTCTTTGGCATGTTGAATTGATTCCAATAACATTTCGGCCATTTTTTCTTCCGAGATGCCGAAACTTGCGTTAATTTCTATCCTTGCTTCAGTATCGGAGCGCAATTCTTTGGCTTTAACAGTGAGGATTCCGTCGGCGTCAATCAAAAAATGAATGTCGATTTTGGGTAATCCTGCCGGCATCGGAGGAATATCTTTTAAAATAAACTCACCTAATTTTCGATTATTGGCCACCAAATCTCTTTCACCCTGATAAACGGATATTTTGAGATTTTTCTGACCGTCTACCGAAGTGGTATATTGCCTTCCTGCCTTATGAGGAATCTTTGAGTTACGCGGAATAATAACATCCATCAACCCTCCAACCGTTTCAATACCTAATGATAACGGGGCTACATCAAGTAAAAGCATATCCTTCCGGTTTCCTGCGAGAATGTCTGCCTGAATTGCTGCACCTAAAGCTACGGCTTCATCGGGATTCAATGCATCATGAGGAGTCATGCCAAAAAACTCTGAGAGTCTTTGTTTAACATAAGGATTTCTTGTCGAGCCACCCACCAGAATAACTTTCTGAATCTCTTTCACAGATATTTTTGCGTCGCGAAGGGCTGATTCACAAGCATTAATGGTTTTATCGATCCATTTTTTGCAAATATCAAAAAACTCAGTTTTTGAAAGGTTCAGCTGCAAATCCTCTGTCAGGAAGGCAGCATAGTTTTCATGTTGAGATAAATAGATTTTGGCTTCTTCAGCAAGATAAAGGAGTTTTCCGTAAAGGTAAAAGTCAGATAATTTTTCAGATAGTCCGGCATGTTGGCTAATCCAGTATTGCAATATATCATTATCAATGTCATCTCCGCCGAGGTCGGTATCTCCTTTTGTGGAAAGTACTTCAAAAATCCCATTCTCGATATGAAGAACGGAAATATCAAAGGTTCCTCCACCCAAATCATAAACAGCAACAATTTCGTTTTCGTCCATTTTCAGACCGATACCATAAGCCAGGCTGGCAGCTGTAGGTTCGTTGATGATTCTGAGTACATCCAGACCAGCGAGTTTTCCTGCGTCCCTTGTAGCCTGTCTTTGTGTATCGTTAAAATAAGCCGGAACGGTTATAACAGCTCTTGAAATTTTTGAACCGATATATTTTTCTGCTCTTGATTTCAGGGATTTTAGGATTTCGGCAGAAAGTTCGAAGGGTGTATAAAAGTTTTCATCCATTTTGATTTTTACCAACTGGTCAGTACCGCTGTCAATAATTTCATAGGCTGTACTGGTTGAAAAATCTTTAACATCAGCATAACTTTTACCCATTAATCTTTTAACTGACTTAATGGTTCTGGACGGATAATCGGTAAGTTGTTTTTTAGCTTCTTGTCCTGTTATGATTTTTCCTTCAGGATCAAAAAATAAAACAGAAGGCATTAAAACCTCAGTTCCGGATTCATCTTTAATAACTCTTGGAAAATCATTTTCAATGATAGCAACCAGGCTATTCGTTGTACCTAAATCTATACCTACGATGATATCCTTATTTTCGGACTCTTTTTTTACAGAACCTGTCTTTATATCTATGGGAATTTTCACAATGGAGTGTGTTTAATGACTTAATTTATACAGTTTTCTGTGAAAAAAGTTTATCAGGATGCTGGTAAAGTCGTACCTTTGCAAAAAAGTAGATATGAATAGTTCTGTACTCCTGATTGAACAAAAGGATGGTATATTTTTTCTGACGATTAATCGACCGGATGCTTTAAATGCTTTAAATAAAGAGGTTTTTGATGCTTTGGAACAGTTTTTTAAAGATAAAAAAAATGACTTCAGTGTTAAAGGGGTTATTGTTAGCGGTGCAGGTAATAAGGCTTTTGTTGCCGGTGCGGATATCAAAGAATTTATTCATCTGGATTCTGTTGAAGGTGCTGCATTGAGCAAAAGAGGGCAGGATATCTTTTTTATGATAGAAAATTTTCATGCTCCCGTTGTTGCGGCGGTAAATGGATTTGCCTTAGGTGGTGGCTGTGAATTGTCTATGGCTTGCCATTTAATAATTGCCGGAGAACATGCACGTTTCGGGCAACCCGAAGTTAATCTGGGATTGGTGCCCGGTTACGGAGGTTCTCAGCGTCTGGTTCAAAATATTGGAAAAACCAGAGCTTTAAAATTATTGTTGACAGGAGATATGATAACAGCAACGCAAGCTCTTGAGTGGGGATTGGTAAACGAGGTTGTACCTTCCGGCGAAGAAAAAGTTTCTGCTGAAGTTTTATTACAAAAGATAGTAACAAAAGGGCCTTTGGCTATTCAGAAAACCATATCCTTGGTCAATGATTTTTTTAATAAAGCAGTAGATGGATTTAAAAGTGAATATGAAGATTTTGGCTACACGTTAGGATCGGACGATGCGAAAGAAGGGGCAGCTGCATTTATTGAAAAAAGGAAACCATCATTTAAAGGTAAATAAATGTTTGGATTCTTTTTTGATAACCAGAAAATAAATAAGCGGATTTTGTTCGTGGTGTTTATAACGATGCTGCAAGGACCTGGGTTGTCTTTGGTTGCTCAACAGGTTGTAGTTTCTGAAGGAGGGCAACAAATACAGATTTTTACCAAAGATCTGTATTATATAATTTCTGAAAAGGTCACTCTGACTGATCAAAAAGAATCAGGAATGTCAGGAATGCCCCATTGGATGAATGAAATCAATATTATAGAAGCAGAATATTTTGTTCAGTTATTTACGAATCAGATTGATATTGATGCATTAAATCTCACTATCAAACAAGCAAGGAGAACAAAAAATGCTGAAGAAGAAAAACGAAGTAAAAAATCTTTGCAGGATTTAAGAAGCAAACAAAAGGATCTGGAAGGCTTATACAGCAATGCTTTATCTTATAAAAAACTGGCAGATCATCTTTATAAAAAGGGTACGGAAGGGCAGACCAAAAAGCTAGATAAACTGATGACATATATTCAAAGTAAAGATTATATGTTTAAAAGTATTTCTTATAGGGAAAAACAAAAACCTGAATTAGTTTTAAAAACGTCAATACCTGATGAAGCTAAAACAATCAATGCTGAAATAAAACAAAATACGGGGTTAACAACCGAAACAAAAATTCCGGAACAAAACCAAATTTCCCCTAATTGTTCGATGCTGTCTGAACAAAGAGTCGGATATGTTGAGTATAAACATGCCTATGAGCCATTGTTTCAATATACACCTGACCGGTTGAAATCTTTATTAAAAGATGAAGATCTGGTTTTGGCAGATGCAAGGATGCGATATGACAAAAAAAATTACTATTTGGATTTCAGGATAATTCTTCGTTCAAAAGATGCAGCAAAGTCTTACGGATTCATACCGGAAGGAAATTTGGTAAGATTGGAGTTTGTTAATGGTCTGAGGTTAAACCTGAAAGTAAAAGAATTGGTCATCGGACGATTGGAAGAATATTCAGGAAGGGTTATTTATGATCTTACTTTCCTGATGGACAAAGAAATGATAAAACAACTGGAATCTATGCCTTTGGATCACATGGGTATTATGTGGTCTACTGGTTATGAAAAATATTTAATTTATGAAATAGATACATTCAGCCGACAGATTTTATGTTTCAAATCAATAATTAATTGACCATGCTTGGTTTAAAATTAGCCACCGATCCATATTGGGTAAATATAGCTGAAAAAAGTATTGATGAAATCCTCACAGACCATGCTTATTGCGAACAAAAGGCAGCTTCAACCTGTATTTCATTGATTATTCAATTTCCTGACCGAACAGATTTAGTCGATGAGTTGACGCCAATAGTAGCTGAAGAGTGGGGACATTTCCGTAAGGTGATTAAGGAATTAAAAACAAGAGGCTATTCCTTCGGAAAAAAAAGGATTGATGATTATGTCGTAGAATTGATGAAATTTCAAAGAAAGGGTGGTAAAGAAATAGACCGTCTGATGGATAAACTGTTGATATCTGCCATGATAGAGGCCAGAAGTTGTGAAAGATTTCGTCTTTTATCGCTTCACATTTCTGATGAAGATTTGAAAAAATTTTATCATGAGTTTATGATTTCTGAAGCTGGTCATTACAGAACGTTTATCGACCTGGCAAAAATGTACTGTGGTGAGGAACCTGTAAAAAAAAGATGGCAGGAAATGATTGAATTTGAAACAAAAATTATGCAACTAAGGGAACTTCGGGGAGACAGAATGCATTAATCAGTTTAAAAGAAATATAATGAAACGTAGCACAGTAGTTTGGGGCTTTTTTTTGCTTTTTGGACACCTTATTTCATCTGCACAGGCTATTCTTGATACGAAATTGGCCAACATGAATGACCTTGAAGAGAGAGCGGTATTTATCAAACTTTTTTCAGAAACAGATATTTCTCAAGCTAAAAACATTAAGGGAAAAGAAAATAAAACTCAATTTGTTTTTGAGAGAAAAACAGCCATCTCATTAAAGAGTCAAAAAGAAATACTGAGTCATCTGGATATTGAAGGTAAATCTTACAAATCATTTTACATAGTAAATGGAATAGCTGCAACGCTGACTAAAAAACAAATTATAAAAATCCTCACTTTTCCCGAAGTAGAAATGATTATGGAGGATGGCCTTTTTGTTAAACAAGAAGTTGAAACGATGAAGTCAGACGAAAGAACAGTAGAGTGGGGGATTAATAAAATAAATGCACGTCAAGTCTGGGCTTTAGGATTTAAAGGACAGAACGTTGTAGTAGGAGGTCAGGATACAGGGTATAAATGGGATCATGTTCAGCTACGTGACAAATATCGGGGATGGAACGGAGTTTCTGCTACACATAATTACCATTGGCATGATGCTATTTATCAAAACAATCCGATGAATTCCGGAACCAATCCTTGTGGATACAATCTATCGGTTCCTTGTGACGATAATAATCATGGAACCCATACAATGGGGACTATGGTAGGAAATCACAATACTGACACAATCGGAGTGGCCCCAGATGCCAAATGGATTGGATGCAGAAATATGGAAAGAGGATATGGATCCTTAACCACTTACGTAGAATGTTTTGAGTGGTTTTTGGCACCTTATGCATATGGAGATTCTCCATCTGAAGGGGATCCTACAAAAATGCCGCATGTGATCAATAATTCTTGGGGATGTCCTTCGATTGAAGGATGTAATGCGTTGAACATCGGTGTGATGGAAGATGCTTTAATGACCCTCAGGCTTGCCGGCTGCGTGATTGTTGTTTCAAATGGTAATTCCGGTTCAGGATGTGCAACTACTTATGATCCACCTGCTTTTTTTGAAGGTAGTTTTTCGGTAGGTGCAACAAATAATTCTAACGCTATTGCAGGTTTTAGCAGTAGAGGACCTGTAACTTTTGATAACTCCAACAGATTAAAACCGAATGTTTCAGCACCTGGAGTTGGTGTCAGATCCTCTATTGCCAATGGAGGGTATGCCACTTATAATGGTACAAGCATGGCAGGACCCCATGTTGCCGGGGCAGTAGCGCTCATTATCTCTGCCAATCCGAATCTTGCAGGCGAAGTAGATCAGATTGAGGACATTCTTGAACAAACCACATTGCCCTTGACTGGTGGTAATGTATGTGGTGCCATACCAACAACTGCAATTCCTAATAATACCTTTGGATATGGTTTAATAGATGTACAAAAGGCGGTTACCAGAGCGAGAAATGAATTTTTTGTTCCGATCATCAAAACTGATCAGTTTGGTTACAGACCTGCTGATAAAAAAATTGCTATATTGTCAAATCCGATAACGGGTTTTAACCAGGCTGATTCTTATTTACCTGGTAGTAGTGTCGCCCTCAAAAATGCATTCACACATGCAGTTGTATATTCTGCGCCTCCGGTGAGCTGGAATAGTGGTAGTACCCATTCGCAAAGCGGGGATCAGGTATGGTGGTTTGATTTTTCAAATATTACGGCACCTGGAAAATATTATGTGGCAGACGGTGCAGTAAGGTCTGAAGATTTTATCATTCATGATACGGTTTATAATGAATTGTTCAAAACAGCATTCAAAACGTTTTATTACCAAAGATGTGGTGTAGCCAAAACAGCTCCCTATGTACTACCGGGTTATGCCGATGTGGTATGTCATGCTCAGGATGTCACATGCAAGTGGTATAACAATCCTTCATTATCATCACGGTGGAAGGATTTGTCAGGCGGTTGGCATGATGCCGGTGATTACAATAAATACGTAAATTTTGCTTATGCAGCTGTTTTTGATTTATTGATGTCTTTTCATTTACACCAACAAGCCTGGGTTAGTGATGAGATGAATATACCGGAGTCAGGCAATGGTATCCCTGATTTACTGGACGAAATTAAATATGAAACAGATTGGTTGCTTAAGATGCAGGAAAATGATGGAGGGGTATTGTGTGTAGTTGGGGTTACAAATTTTGCGACGGCAAGTCCGCCATCTGCTGACAATGCGGACAGACTGTACGGACCCAAAACAACGAGCGCATCTTATTCAGCGGCAGCTATGTTTGCATTTGCTGCCACTCAGTTCAGAAAAAGTTGATCACGTTATAGCTCAGAATTATGCAATTACCCTGCAGACTGCGGCCATAAATGCCTATAATTGGGCAGTGGCTAATCCGGGAGTACTTTTTTATAATTCGGGAGTTCTTGCAGCAGGGGAGCAGGAAATCGATGCTTATGAAACCGGAATGAGGAGGCTGTGCGCCGCAATATTTTTATATGAACTCACAGGAGATGTAAACTACAAAAATCATGTAGAAACCCAATATACTCAAAGTCATTTAAAACAATGGAATTTTGTGTATCCTTTTGAAAATCCTACACAACTCACCTTATTGTATTACGCACATCTTCAGGGCGTCACACCTTCTGTTGCCACAGATCTCAAAAATACATATAAAAATTCGATGGAAAATGCTTCCGATAATTTACCTGCTCACGTAAATCAACTGGATGCGTATCGGTCATATCTTTCCACAGGTAATCATGTTTGGGGAAGCAACAGGGTAAAAACCAATATGGGGAATCTTTTTGCAGCATATAAAGACTTTGGGTTAAACCCTGCCAATAATCTAACTATTGATGGAATCACTCAGGATTATTTGGGCTATATGCATGGAAGAAATCCGGTTGGCCTATGTTTTCTTACTAATATGGAGCATGTAGGTGCTTCAAAATCAATCAATTCAGTATATCATGCGTGGTTTACAGATGGAAGCAGTTTATGGGATGATGTCAGAACATCTGCATTCGGTCCGGCGCCGGGATTTGTGTCAGGAGGTGTAAATCCAAATTATAACCTTGACGGATGTTGTTCAACTAACTCTTGCGGAAGTTCCAACTCAATGTGCATCAGTTTAGAACCTCCGAGATTACAACCTGTTTTGAAAGCTTATCGCGATTGGAATACAGGCTGGCCTCAAAATTCATGGGAAATAAGTGAACCGGCTATTTATTATCAGTCATCATATTTGTTTTTATTGGCGGCAAAAGTCGATCAATCAGGCTTGAGAATACAAAACAATACGAAAGTCACACAATTAACAGGGGATATTCAGGTTAGTACCGTTCCCTACGGTTTGATCCTGACGTCTCCAAATGGTACCTTTTACCGTTTGACGGTAAATAATTCCGGAAATATAACCATTCAAACAGAACCTAATCCTCCTGTTGTGATATCAAAAATTGAAACGGGTGATATTTTAATTTCCGAAAATCAAAAAGGATTTATCATGCGTTCGGCAAATAATAATTTTTGGCGGATTTACATTAATAAACAAGGTGGACTTTCTGCTCAGAATATAGTTTCCATTCCTTTGGTAAAAACAGAAGTTTTGGGATCAGATCTGATGGTAGTGCAGCCACAACATGGATTTATAGCCGGAGATGAAGATGGTGTATGTTATAAAGTTTCAGTTTCTGATGCCGGCCACATATTGTCAACGGTCATTTCTTGTGAATAAATGGTTTTGAAATCATTGAAACTGATTTGTTGTGCATGTTTTATCCATAAATTGTAGGCCCCTTGTTTTTCAAGAATTTTTTTTGCCCCGATCATAATAAATTGCTCCCTTGCTCTGGTGAGTGAAACATTTAGTTTTCTGTCTGTACCATCTTGTCCGAGAGACGTTATTCTTTGTAATTGACTGAGATTATTGACGCAAGTTGAAAAAATGATAATATCCCTTGCGCCACCCTGGTATCGTTCTACCGTATCAATAGTGATTAGTGCTTCGTAATCAGATAAATATTTTTTAATATCGGATGATATTTTTGAAATTTGTGCCCTGAAAGGCGTGATAATTCCGAAGGATGCAGGAGTAATTTGTTGATGTTTCGTTTCATAATCCTTTATGAGGTCTTTCAAAATAAGGATAACAATCATAGATTCGTAAATATTAACCTTTGATTGTACCGAAAATTGAGCAGGACTCTCAATAAAAAGCGTTCGGTTTTGTAAAAAAGACTTCTTTTGATTTGGGTTAAAGAAAGTTTCCTCAGTCAGTCTTTTAAGATGGGGGAGCGGTGTCAATTTATTTTCATAAAAATGGGTATCAACAAATTTTTGCAATGAAATATGCATTCTGCCTTGTTGCGATAAAATCCCGTAAGCAAAAGTCCAATTATTTTTTTGATACTGACTATACATTCTGTCAAATAATGAATGGGATACATCATTAAATCCTTTTTGATTAAGCTCACTATCAGAAATTGTTGTATATTTTATATCTTGTTGTACCACAGCCGGAAGTTGTTTGTGATCACCAATCAAAATCCTTTTCGAAAATCTGGATAACAGACCACATAGTTGTGGTTCAAGAATTTGTGAGGCTTCATCAATAATGACCGTTTCAAATTTTAATAGCGAAAAAAGTTCGGGTTTACCTAAAATGCTGGACACCGTACTAACAAAAACTTTTCTTGTGGATAAAAAACTTTTAATTTCCTGCCTGTTTTCCATTTTGGACAGATGCTGATCCAATAGATTTTTATGAAATTCCGGAGCACAGGATATTCTGGAGCCAATTCGCACAAATTGATGCGCAAAAGTCAGATCTATTTCTGAAATGGATTGACAAATTTCATCAACAGCACGATTGGTATAGGCTAAGATCATAAAATGTTCTTTTCCGGTATAAAACAATTCTTTTACTAGTTTTTTGAGAACCACACTTGTTTTTCCAGTACCCGGAGGACCCCAAATCAGAAAAAAATCTTTTGAAGATAAAGCTTTAACAACCAGTTCATGTTGTTCAGACGTCATAAAAGGTTCTTTTTCAACATTGATTTTTGTTTGATTTATTTCAGGTGCTTTCAATCCGAGAAACAAATTTCTATATTCCGGCTTCTGTCCCATAAACTCATAGACCGACTCATACAATTTGTGAAAAGAACTATCAATCAGATCAGTTTCCAAATTCCATAAAGAAGTTTTGTTGAAATAAGTTTGGTTGTTTTGGGGGTTTCTTAACGTAACTTCGACATAATCGGAACTTATCTCTGAAATGGTACACTTATAAAGAGGGCTGTGTAAAACCGGATGGTCAGGCCTCAATACAGGATAAATGACCGCGATGTCACCTTTTCTGAAATGGGTAGCTTTGTTGTCGTTGCGAAATGAAAACACAATCTTGGGATCAGGAAAATTACTTTGATTGATTTTGATTGTCATTTCCGGAATGATAGCATTGCCGGATTCTTTTTCCTTTAAGGTGTCCAGCCAGAGAGATGCAAGACCTCTTGAAGTTTCGTTACCATGTTCTCCGATTTTTGACAGGGCATATTCACCTGCTATCAGGGAGATATAATGATGGATATATTTTTTTTCCAATGGAAGAAGAGTCGAATATTTTTCCGAAAAAACCTTCACATTTTCTGCAGTAAAACCATACACATAATCCATGTTTTTTATCTGCATAAATGCGAGAATCTTAGGATCATCCGGTAGTTTTTTTAATAAAACTTCCAATAATATGATTTCATTTCTGATCTTCAGTAATTCCATATGCTGTGGTTTTAATGAAGGCGCAAATCTGAGGGACGGAGAATTTACTTTAGAATATAATATGTAGTTTCGGATATTTTCGATTTTTTCTTCATAAACCGATCTGACCAACATTTCATACAATTGGGTCTGAGCATAATGAGATGCACTTATTCCGTAAACATTCGGTTTCCAGGGACTGCCGCTTTTTAATTCCACTATTCCTGCAGATTTTGATGTTTCATCCAGAACAAAAATGTCAAGACGACCCTGAATGCCGTATTTTTTGGAATAAAAAGTGGATTCTAAAAATGAGGTTTTTTTAGTAATATTCAGTTTCGGAAAATCATTTTGTACAACATTTTTTATATTGTAAAAATGAATATCAATTTTTGTCCAAAGATCTTTTAATTCAATATCTGACAGCAATGTAAAAGCCAAAGCAAATTTTTGAAATAGTGTTTTTTTGACATCGTGTAGTTCGGTCTGTGGATTTTGAAGAAGTTCCTCCATCAAAAAATTGACAATGTTTCCCAGGAGAACCGGTGTTTTGTTCTGACTGTCCCGGAACTTATTCAGCAAATAAAACATAGCATAACTGCCGTTATCTTTAAAACATTCCGCAATAGCAGTTACATCAACCAAAAAATCAGGTAATAATACAAAAGAGCGGGGATGTAAATGCCCTTCTAAGGTTATTTCAACATCAATTAAGTTGACAGGAATAGGAAAAGTCAGATGTTTTTTTGCAGCTATAATATTCGAATTAAATAATTCATTACGATCTGTTATGTTCCAGACAACTGTTTTGACAATTTCTGCTTCTTTTTCATCAATGAAGGAAAGGGTGAAGTTTTTCGCATCTATTGCTATGATGACACCTTCGGAAATGGGGATAAATTGGGTTATATTTTCATTTTTTCTGAAAAATGTTGTTTTGGCATCCTCTGAAAGTTGGTTAAAACTGTATTTTGTTTCTTTTTGCCAAATGGTTTTTAAAAATCTGGTAATGACAAATTTTCCCAGTTCGTTGTATGTTTCGGCAGGGATTTCTGTTTTTTCCTGACATTTTCTGAAGCTATGGGCATAAAATAACACTGATTTAGTAAGTGAATATTTCATGCCTACATATGCCAGTTTTGAAAACATGGTAGGAAAATGGAGGTTTTCTTCTTTGGTGTCAAAATCCAGTAACGTGCTGAAGATGGTGTAGAGAGATTGCAGTTTGTCCTTTTCTGATAAAGAATTATTTTTATTTATTGATTCAAAATCCTGAATGATATGTTCTATAGTTATTACAGGAGTGTTTTGAGCAGAATCTTTGTTAGTCATACAGTAAGTACTTTAATCTGATTGTTTTAAAAGTTTTTAAATCATTTTCCCAGGAAGCTCTGATACTTTCCTCAGGCACATTTTCAATTAACATTTTTCTTAGAGAATCTGTTCCCGCTAACTTGTCAAAAAATAAATTTTCAAGAAAAAAATCCTGATTTACATATTTCATTTCCTTGTAAAAAGATGTCAGTAGAGACAAATCGAGTTTTTTCTGGTCCAAAACAGACTGAACGGTAAGTTTGGTGAGATCTTTTCCAAAACATTGTTTTCCTTGATGCGGAGGCGTTTTTGAACCTTCATTGGGCATAGGAACAAACGAAAAGTCGCTTTTAAGTTCAGGATGACCAACTACCTGAAATTGTTTTTCGGTACCACGTCCTAAACTAAGGGTTGTTCCTTCAAAAAAACAAACTGAAGGATATAATAAGACAGATCTTGAATTAGGCAGATTTGGTGATGGTTTGACCGGAAGTTCATAAAATGAATCGTGGGAATAATTTTTGTTTTCAATAACAGTCAGGTCACATTTTATTCCGTTTTTTAACCACTTTTCGCCATTGATCATTTTGGCGTATTCTCCGATGGTCATGCCATAGACTACAGGTACAGGGTGCATACCCACGAAAGAAGTAAATTGTTTTTGCAATACCGGACCGTCCACATAATGTCCGTTGGGATTGGGTCTGTCCAATACTATCAACGGGATATTGTTTTCAGCTGAAGCTTCCATAATATAATGTAATGTCGAAATGTAGGTGTAAAACCTGACCCCGACATCCTGTATGTCAAAAACCAACATATCTATGCCTTTCAGATCTTCAGGTGAGGGCTTTTTTTTATTTCCATACAACGAAATGATGGGAAGACCGGTATTTTTATCCATGTCATCCCGGATCGTTTCTCCGGCATCTGCTTTACCTCTGAAACCATGTTCCGGCGCAAAAACCATAACAACCTGTATTCCCAGTTTGACCAAAGTATCCACAAGGTGTTTGTCTTTGACGATACTGGTTTGATTCACAATTAAACCCACTTTTTTATTTTGCAAAAGTGGAAGGTATAAAGCGATTCTTTCTGCGGCCGGAATAATTTTTTGCTGCGATGTATCCACCTTAAGGTTAGTGGAAAGTGTAGGAAGTTGTTTTTCTGATTGACATTCAGTAAGCCAAATTAATGCGAAAAAATAAAATAAAATCCCCTGCATGTTATAAATTTATTGCAATTGAACAAATAAACCGGTAGAAATGATTTGACCGTCAGGTCTGGTTGCTACAAAAAGTATATGTTGTGAGTAATCATTATTAACATAAAAATTTCCGGCATTATAAAAATATTCGTTTGAATTGATCACTTTTGTTTCATAGATTTTTCTTCCGTCTATACTAAAAAAGGTCAGGATTGCCTGATCTATCGGGGTTTCGGCAAACTGAATAAGTGTATATTGTTTGAATGGCTGGGGTTTGGCGATAGCTTTATTGTCCTCCAAAACAATATTGATTATGGACAAAGAATTGCTTTCACCAAGTAATCCCAAACTTAGTTTGTAATAAGCCGTTTTATTGATTAAGGGGAAAGAATCAACAAATGTATAAGATACGGGAACTTCGGTATTGCCGCAAACCCCTTCGATGCTACCGATTGCTGTAAAATTAATATTGTCTGTGGATCTTAAAATACCGGTGCCGAAACAAGTACTTCCGGGGTTCATCGTCCATCGGAGTACTACATTTCTGTCGAGAGTGAATGCACTAAAGTCACGAAGTGCAGGATGGTAAAGTTGAGAAAAGGTTACTAAAGGTAATAATAGAAGTAGATAAAATAAGATCGATTTTTTTGTCATCATGTAAAAGTTTCAGGTTTTTTTAAAAGGTGATAGTCACACAAAATAATGATATAACTGAAAAACCGAAATTTTATTTTAATAGAATCATTGTTACATCTCCGGTTTTTGTTTGAATGCTACCATCCGGCCTGAGATATTTTGTAATATATGTATAGACACCCTGTTCAACCAACATACCGTTAAAATAACCTTCCCAATCTACTGTGCCTGGCTTCTCTCTATCAAAAACAAGATTGCCCCATCTGTCATATAATTTTAAGGTAAGGACTTCAAAACAATCCGGAACTAACCATGACCATTTGTTATTTGGTACGTCAGCTTCCGGTGAAAATATATTTGGTATCTGAATATCCAGTGTAGGGTCGACATTTAAGAAAAAATTATACCTGAAATCACAACCGGTTTGATGCGTGAGAATCACTCCGATTTCTGCGGGTAATGTAGTCGTTATGGTGTTTATAAAACAGGTATCACAAGACATCAGGTAACCCGGACTCCAATCCACAGACCATAATTCTCCCGGATTTTCCAGCGTTAATGTGATGGGTTTTCCCGGATATATTATAGAATCCTGAAATGCAAATACCGGTGCACTAAGGGGTATGGGGTGTAGTAAGAAGTTGTAGACAACACGACAAGTTAAACTATCATGTGTCCAGTCTAAAAATGCATTTACGGAATCAGGGTATATGGTTGTTAAACTGTTTGCACCGTTGCTCCAAAAGGGAGACCAATCATCTTCAGATTCCACAGTTAATGTATATAAATAATTGTCACAGTCAGGCTCAACAATCGGTTCTGAGGGAAAGTCTAAAGCTTCAATTTCTACTAAAAACAGTGAATCACAACCATTTACTGTTTGAAAAACTAAGTTGTATAAACCCGTTTCAAATAAATTGACATCGTGCCGGAAGAGGGTATCTCCAGGGCATAAGGTATATTTTTCAATATTAAAATAAGTTGGAAAAAACGTCACATTATCCTGTGTAAAAGTCGGACAGGGAAGGGTAGGCAGTGTATCGTAAAGGGTAATGTCGCTTTGAATCCATTGATTATTGATAAAAATGGAATCGCCTTGACAAAGTATGTGGTTTTCCTGTATTAATACAGGCTCTGAAAAGGAAATAACGTAAGTTTTTGTACTATCGCACCCAAATTGAGAAATACCACTTATGGAAAAAATAGTGTCTGTGGTATAGGTTATCTGATCAATTTCAGCCAATTGGCCGACGCACAAGTCGAAAATTAAAGTGTCTCTGAAGGTATCGTGAACAATAAGATTATATCGAATCACAGAATCACAACCGGAGAGTGTCGGCAAAAAATCAAAATATTCACCGGAAGCAAAAATCCATTCGTTGTTGATGAATATCGAATCACCCTGGCAAAAATTTGATGTAATTGTTCTGATTTCTTTAATTTCTGTTAAAATGGAAAAATTATTTTCGAAAGAACATTCACTGGTTTCAAACTGTCCCGGAACAAAAACACCACTATTTTTTTCTCCGTCATAATTGACAATCATATATAAAGAGGACAATTCCGATGTTGTAAAACTGTATGTGATCCCTTCCAGAACTCTACCGGGTTGGAGGGACAGATTGATCGTGTAAACCCCAATAAGGCTACCACCTGTTGAAGGATTTCCGTTATAAAAGGAGATTTTTATGGGTTCTGTCATGGATGCAGAAGCGGTTGGAGCATTGGCGATATCAAAATGAACTGTATACAGATTCAGCAATGGATCGAAAAACAAACACGTAATTTCCCCTCCCAATTCCACAGAAGTTTGTAAAAAATTGCCGGAAGAATCCAATAAGGACGTTTGAACCAAAAAATTATTAAATCTCCCGTTAGAAAGGGTAGCATTATTTTTCATAACAGCCGGGACCGTCAATTGATCGGTGATGTTAAAAACATGATAATTATACTGATTCCAGACCCCACGGGAAGGAGCCCATTTTTGTTTGTTGTTTGGAGCACCAAATACACGTAACTTACCTCTGTTTCTATTTTCATCTGCGCAAGGAACACAAATTTTTGATTGACCGGAAAAATCAATATCTCCGACAATCGGATATTCGGATCCTGTGCCAGAAGTACAGCTGAATCCTGTCAGGTCAATCGGCGGACTGACGGATCCGTTTATAATTCTCAATAAAGTTTCGTCTCTGTAAACAATTTCCTGGATACCGTCCTGATTAAAATCAAACATGGTCATACCGGTACTACCTGATTCATCATTGGTACTTAAACGCCAGGACTCTCTGAGGGTAGAAGTACCATTATATTTATAGGCCAATAATAAGTAGGGTCTGGTAACCCCAATAGAAGCCGTTCCACTTCCATCCAGATCGCCCACAAAAGCCGGCCCGGAAGCATCCGGGCAACAACCTATCCCTGAGGTAGGCATTGTGGTACTTGCAAGCAAAACAGGGGTATTATTGTTTAGAGTATAAACATATAATCTGGAAAATTGGGAATTGCCCTGACTTGAAACCACTACATCCAATTTTCGGTCACCGTTAATATCCCCGATTGAAGTATATCCATCCCGACGGATATTGTTGATAAAAATGTTGAGAGGAATCATACTATTACCGCTTATACCATCAGGATTAGTGATATCTACCTGATATATGGTGTAACCTGCAGCTAATTCCAGGTCGTCAGGGTTGCTGTCAAGATCTGCTGCAATGGTGGTAGCATTTGAAAAACCATTAAAAGTATCGGAAGAACGACCTAAACCATTATTACCACCTGAAGCGAGTTTTACACCGGTTTGCGCATTAAATATTTCATTATAGATATACACTTCAGGGATTCCATCCTGATTAAAATCCGCAAAAGCCGGAGCACCACTGCTACCGTTATTGCCCGTAAAATCTCCGAAAGTTCTGTCCGAGGTCCAAATAAGGTTTCCGAAAGTGTCATAACAAACCAATCTTCCCCTTTGATTGGGTGGGTTTTGACTGACATTTGCAGCTGCGAGCACTATTTCAGGAAGGCCGTCAGCATTGACATCTGCCAAAGCAAAATTTGTTGGACCTCCCCATGAATAAAAAGGGGTTCCAATGTTCCTAAGGGTTTCGCCGGTTGAAGATAAAATAAACGTGATACCACTGGTTATTCTGGGATCTCTTGAAAAGTCGTCCACGGAACTTACGATGATTTCAGGAATACAGTCATTGTCCACGTCTGCCAGTAGGGGAGATTGATAGGTTGCAGTCTGAGCTGAACTTTCCCAAAGCCTGGAAATTTCAAAGTCAAATGTAGGAAAGGTATCATTATTATAACAGAGGGAAGAGTCGATAACGGCACAATTATTTCTGCATGCTGAAAGTGTAATGGTTAGTGGTGTAGGACAACCATTTTCATCTTCCGTTTCCTGAAAATAAGTACCTTCCTGGTCATAAGTGATACCGTTAATGGTAAAAGATGATGCTTCACAAAGAGAGAGTTGCTTTGTCTTTTCCGTTGTTGGAAAGTGCCTGATATCAATTTGGATAAGGCTGTCACAACCATATTGGTTTTGGAGTGACTGCTGAAAGGTTCCGGATTCCGGGTATGTTATTCCATTTATCTGCAAAACTTCTTCCGGACATACTGTATAATTTAAAAAAGTAGTATCGGGAGGATGGAAAGTGATGGAAAGATTTTTAGCTAAATCATCAACACATATTCCAATTTGCATACTATCTGGATTGATACTTGGGATTGCTCCCAAATTGAGCGGACTCATAATAAGATCCTTCCCATTTATATTAAATTTTTCAATGACAAATTGATTGTTGCATGTCATATTTATGGTCACGGTTAATGTGGTCCACACATTATATTGTGTAAAATTTTGATTTAAAGTAAATAATCTTTCAGATGATAAAAAGGGGGTTCTACTATTATTTATCAGTGCTATTTCTGGTGTTCCTCCTATTATCAGACCTTCCTGAACATTAGCAGAAGGTAAGATTGAGTTTGAAGGATTAAAAAATCCATGATTGTAATTTCCTAACCAAAAATAAAATTCATTGTAATCTGCAACAGAGTTTCTGGCAAAAAAATCACAAGTTAAGGTTATTGGAAAACTACTAACCTTTAAAATACTGTCTAATAAAATGGATGTTGGAACAAAACCAAAACCCTGACCTGAGGGTTTATCTCCACCAAAAAAAGAATTTATAAAATTGCCGGAGCCTAAGTGGATATTCGAGGACAGAGTCGGACAAGAAGCATTATTGGTAAAACTATTGGCAGTCAAAGGCTTCGCAGTTGTTTTAGGTATATTGGGGAAATATCCATTTGGTAACGGCGTTGGATTTAACTGAATTTCAATATTTTCATTATTTAAAGGTATAATAATATTTGTTTGAGCATTTAGACTATACTCAAATAATAATATTAAACAAACCAATACTATTTGTAACTTCACTTCATTATTTAAAAATATAAATTCCGATTAATCCTCAAAATATGTATCTTGATTTTTAATTTTTTCTAATGATTGTCCATTAATATCACCTATTTTTACAGGATAAAAGTTAAGGTCGGAGATATTTTTATATCCCGGAATTACCTGAAAACTATCCTGAATAAAAAGTGGATTGATTATTGATTCAAGATGTTGTTCAGGTATGAATCTCCAACTATAATTGTTCGGAAATGTTTCAGTAACACCCAGAATTACTTTGCGAATTGAAACAAGGTCTAATGAATTAATTTTACCATCTTTATTGGCGTCTGCTGCAATAAGTTTAACAGGGTCTGTTAAAATGCTTAATCCTAAAATATGATTTTGTACTAAAACAAGGTCTAATGTCGAAACACCATTAGATATATCTTCATTTGAAAGTGCTGAAAATGAATAGGTTTTTAATGGATCATTCTGTGAAAAGCTATAGTTATTATTTTGAGTTGAAATTATATTTACTTTATAACCTTCGTATCTTCTGATTTCTTTGTTAACCGATGTTGAATATGTATTTGATAATATCTGACCGCCAATAACCCTGTTCTCCTGGTCTTCACATGAAAAAAACAAAGAAATGTTGTCTACATCCCAAACACTAACATCGCCACCGACATTTGTAACACAATACGGAGTAAGTTCTATACGAACTGAATCATCTTCCAACAGGAAAAAATCTTCATTTTCAAATAAATCAAACTTACCTTTTGTCCATTGGTTGGATGTGTTTATGTTAGATTGCACATACACCAAAACATCATTTTTATAAATTTCGATACCAAACCTGGTCGGGTAATTGTTTGGCCCACTGGCACCCTGAATCCAATTATATTGTAAGGGAGAAAGATGATAAAACTCAAGGTGATTAAACCTGATCATACTTCCATCTGCAGGTTTTGCTTTAAAACCAAAACTTACAGGTGTTTGGTCCGTCTGATCAAACTGGCATGATGTTGAGACACTGATGCACATGGCTAATGTACTTGCCTGGCCATTTGTACAGGAATGTTTATTCTCCTGAGGAGTGTCCCTATATACATTTGACATGGACAATGAGCCACAGGCCAACGGGATGCGGTATACCGGCAAAAATTCGTCGTAATTCATGCTGTTTTCCGGAGTCAGAGCGTTACACTGTTGAAAGTCATAAGTCACATTCTGAACACATGGCAGAATTTTTATAACAACAATACTGTCACATCCTGAACTATTGGTTTGGTTTTGTTCATAAGTACCGGCAGCGTTATAAGTACTTCCATTAATGACGTAAGATCCTGCATTACATAATGAATATACGGATTCTGATCTGGTGGAAAGACCTTTAGTAATTTGTATGTTTAAAATACTGTCACAACCGGTTTCCGTTTTTAATGTCTGGATATAGTTTCCACTTTCGCTATATAAAACATTGTTGATTTCAATGAATTCATCATTACACAACTTGATTTTCAACAGACTTTCCAAAATGTCTGAAACGGAAATTGTAATATTTAGTATACTATCACAACCCTCAGATGAAACCAATGTTTGTTGATAAAACCCTTCGGTACTATAAAAAACATCATTAATTTGAATAGAATCACCTTTGCATACAAAGTAATCCAGATTTTTTTCAATTTGCGGTAAAATGGTCAAAGTTAAATTTACAACACTATCACATCCAAAGCTTGTTACATAAGTTTTAGTATAGATCCCACTTTGAAATAGTGTATCATTGTCCCATACATATTGTTTACAAGCTTCAACAGATATATTATTTTCAATCTTATAATTATATGTTATACTAAAATCTTTTCCAAAATCATCAATACACATCGCTACCATCAGGTCATTTAGATTGAAATAGCTCATGTCCTGAACCAAAATTGGTTCAGATAATATTTGTATGTTGTCAACAAAAAATTTGTTAATTACCAATTTGTCACTTTCGGTAATATCAATAATTACTGAAATTTTATACCAGCGATTATATAATTGATTTTCATTGTTTTTGTCAAATAATCTTGTAGAAGGCTCTGTCGCACTTTTACTGTTATTAATGAGCTGCAAATCAGGCCTCCCACCCATTATCAGCCCTTCCTGAAAGTTGGCATTTGGTAAAGTGGTGTTTGTAGGATTATAAAATTCATGAGAAAAATTTCCAATCCAAAAGTAAGATTCATTATAGCTTGCCTGACTACTTCTGTTAAAAAAATATCCTTCAAGTTTTAAAGGAAAGTTGTTTTTGGAAATTCGTTTGTTTAGAAAGACAGGCGAACTTGCATGTCCAAAACTTGCAATATCGGGATTGTCTCCGCCAAAATAAGTGTTTAATGAATCCCCGGCATCAAAATAAACATTATTTGCCAAATCAGGAAGTTGATCGTTGTTAGCGAAAGAATTGGTATACAATGGTTTTCCACTTGTTCCAAATACTCTTGGATAAACACCGAACGACGGACTTGGAGAAACTAAAATTTCTACATTTGCATCATTTAACAAATATAATTCTGTTATTTGTGCATTTGCTATTGAAATGAATATAAAAAAGAGCAATGTGAGGGGGGTAATTTTTTTGAGATTCATCTTTAAAAATAATTTTAAGTATTTTGATTACATTTTAGATTGCAAATATATATAATAATGGAATTCAAACTGTTATTTTTGTTCGAATTTTTATTTAGTTAGTTTAAGATCAAATTTTGTCTATTGAAAAAGGTTTTGGTAATATCATATTATTGGCCTCCATCAGGAGGAATCGGCGTTTTGAGATCTTTGAAGTTTGTTAAATATCTAAGGGAATTTGGATGGGAACCCGTAGTAGTGATTCCAAAAGGTGCTGACTATCCCTATTATGATGAGGCGAATTTAAATGATGTGCCAAAAGGTATCGAAATTATAGAAATTCCTATTGTTGAACCATTTAAAATATTCAAATGGTTGACATCAAGGAAAGATACTCCTTTAAATAACATTGTTCATGTCAGAGACAAAAAATCAATTTTTGATACCTTGGGAATCTGGGTAAGAGGCAATTTTTTTATACCTGATGCCAGAAGTCTTTGGATAAGTCCGGCAGTTAAACATCTTATATCCTATTTACAATCAAATAAAATTGATGCTATATTCTCTGACGGGCCACCTCATACAAATACAGTTATTGCCACTAAATTGGCTGCACGATGTAACATTCCCTTTTTGGCTGATTTTCAAGATCCGTGGACACAGGTAGATTATTATAAACTATTCAGAATTGGATATTTTGCAGATAAAAAACATAAAGCACTTGAACAATTAACATTTCAAATTGCCAATAAAATTACTATAGCGAGTGATAGTTGGAAAACAGAACTTGAAAAATTGGCGCCAAAAATGTTGATGTTATTTACTACGGGTATGACGAAGATGATTTCTCAGGATTGAACCCAATGGTTGATAAAAAATTTACGATTTGTCATTCAGGTCTACTTGGTTTTGACAGAAATCCGGTCAATTTTTTTAAGGTTGTGAGTGAATTAATGGCAGAAATCGAAGGATTTAAACAAGATGTGGAAATTAAATTAATAGGTCAGATTGATGTAGAAGTTCGTAATAACATAGAGAAATTTCGTCTTAATGAAATCGTTAATTTATTTGGTGTTGTGCCACGAAAAATATCTCTGAAAGAAATTTGTAAGTCTTGGATACTTCTGCTTCCTTTAAATCAGGCAGAAAATGCTATGGGTAGAATCCCGGGAAAATTTTTTGAATATATTCGCGCAAAGAGGCCAATTATTAGCATAGGTCCCAATCATTCCGACGTTCATAAAATTATTGAAAATTTGAACATTGGTTGTAATGTCGATTGGGACGATTCTACCCGAATTAAGTCCTTTTTAACAAGCCAGCATGCATTATTTAAGTCGGGTACTTTCGAGTCATTGAATAATAAACAGCCTATTGATATATTTTCAAATTATCATCAAACAAAAATTTTAGCATCATATTTGGACGAAATATTATAGTTTTTTTATGTTTCTAAATTTTTAACTTATTTAGATCCATTATTTTTGGCATCCTGTTGTACAATATTTTAAATTTATCTCTGTAAATTTTATAATCTTTAAAATATAATATTGATTTTATAATGCTAGCGAGATAAAATCTTTTGATCTTGACTCCTCTGAACGAACTGTTGAATTTGTCCATATAGTTAAAATTAATATAGTTCTCACCCCTGTTTATAATATAATAAGCGTAAGGTAAAGTGTTCATTCTTGGTTTTGGCTTTAAAGCCGTAGATGATTCAATTAATGTATATAATTCTTCAAAGGATTTTGGTTCATAAACAGCATCCATACCTGTATAAAAAGATTTACCTAAAGAAATAGAAGTTTTGCCATGAAAGGATGCTTCTATACCAATTGTTGAACCAAAACTTATGATTAAATCACTTTTTAACATCAACTGATATGTGTCAATTGGATCATTTGCAGGTATAATAGTGAGATTTCTATAAGAAAAAGCCAGAATTTCTTTAACCTGACTATTATCAACATTTTCAAGATTTGGATGAACTCTTAGGTAAAAATGATATTTTTCATTATCAATATACTTTTGAACAATTTTTTGAATTGCTTCGTTTTGTGTATTAAAAAGCTCATGTTGCCACTCATCAATGGTTTTCATTTCATCTTCAGATGAATTAAAAATAGATATATTGGTTTTTGTTGTTTCAAAATTTACAGGCAGCAGATTTTTATTTTGATTTTTAGTATAAACTTTATCATCCTTATTGACTCCTCTTATTTTTTCCTGAAACCAATTTTCTGCCAAAACATATTTTTGATTGGTAGAATTTTCCCATAATGTCCACATGCTCTTTTGGCGTGAAGCTATACTATGAGGCAAACTATTATGAAATAATTCAAATTTTTGGTTTGTTGCCCCTAACTCCATTGTATAAAATGGTATTTTTAAAGATTGACATAATGATAGTAAAGGATAAGTTTCACTAAATCTCCCATTAAAAATATAAATTTCTTCCGGTTTCAGAAAATTTAAAAGTTGCTTAAAACCTAACAAGGATTTCAAGGAAACTTCCAACTCTTGTTTAATCAGAGGGTAAACTTTTTCATCATGAACCTCATAATCACGTCTAAGTGATATGACACTTGACAAAATTCCTTTCCCAATATTTATGCCTTCATAGTCCCAATCGGAAATATTTGTATTCTTTTTAACATCATACTGATTAATTGAAGAATCAATATTGACGACAGGAAACGGAATATGGATTAAATTTTCTGAACTTATTAATTTATGTAATACAATGTTTCGCCCCTGACAAATTCCACAACCTATAGGATTTCCTGTTGGGTTAAAAAAACATGATTTAGTTACTTTATCGCAAGTTGTATAATAAACTTTGATATTTTGAGATAACAATCTCTCCATAATCTCAAGCTCTATACCTAAATGCAAAGAGGATAAGCCTTGATTTGAAAAAAATAATACCTTCTTCGTTGGTGTCTCCATTATCCCGTTATTTCCATTCAAATCTTTCTCCCTTTTTCCAGCTTCGTGCCGAAGTTTTACCCAAGATATCCCTAAGATTTTTAGGATGGGCGCCAAAACCAGGACGAACAGACCTGATATTTTTTTCATTAAAAACATCTCCGGCTTTAATGTCTTCGGCTACGTACAAACTTCTGGCAAACTGTTTTCCTTCTGACTGCTTTTTCGTCAACTCGTAGGTTGCCTCACCCAAAGATTTTTCAGCTTCCCGGACTGCTTTTACCATCATGGTAAATTCTTCGGTATTTAACGAAAAAACAGCGTCGGGTCCCCCCAGGGATCTGTCTAAAATAAAGTGTTTTTCAATCACAACTGCCCCCAAAGATGTAGCTACCACGGGTGCTAACCATCCCATGGTATGATCCGATAATCCGACTTTCACTTCAAAATCCGATGCCATCTTCGGAATTAATGTAAGATTGGCTTCTTCAAGCGGAGCAGGGTAGGAGGAAGTACACTTTAAAAGTGTGATATCGTTATTTCCAACTCTGCGACATGTTCTGACAGCGAGATCTATGTCTTCATATCCTGCAATTCCAGTCGAGATAATCATAGGTTTCATTTTTTTTGAAGTATATTCAATCAATGGTATATCTGTAATTTCAAAAGATGCGATTTTGTACATCGGAACGTTTAGATTTTCCAAAAAATCAACCGCCGATTTGTCAAAAGGAGAAGAAAAACAAACAAGTCCCTCTTCTTTGGCCACCCGAAAAAGTTCTTCATGCCATTCCCACGGTGTGTAAGCTTCCTGATACAGATCATAAAGTTTCCTGCCATCCCATAAAGTTCCGCCTTTGATCGTAAAATCCTCCATCTCAGAATTGAGGGTAATGGTATCTGCGGTATAGGTTTGTAATTTAATAGCGTCCGCACCACTTCGGGCCGCAGCCTTTATGGTTTCTATTGCCTGATCGAGGTTTCCGTTGTGATTGGCTGATAATTCCGCTATAATAAATACTTTATTTTGCATCATTTTCTTTTATATAAACCAAAGCCCTTTGATGATATATTTCCGTTTCTTTTAAATATTTAAATCCTGCCTTTTCAAAGGTTTTAACAGAGGGGATGTTTGACGGCTTTATGTAAGCAAGGACGTTTTTTGCACTGCCAAAATATTGCAGAGCCTTAATAATGAATTTTGACGACAAATTTTTTCCCCTGAATTCCGGGTTGATATTAATTCCTATCACGATATCGTTATTTTCATTATCAAATCTGATAAACGCTGCTTTTACTCCATTGTATTCTACCATGAGTAAAACACTATCAGGACTGCTCGTTTTCTGATGAAACCATTGTTCATGACCTTCAAAGGTAATTTTTTCAGATCTGAATGAATTTTTTCTTGTGGATTCATCATTTGCCCAGAAAAAAATAACTTCTGAATCATTCTCATTAACCTGCCTAATATGTATTGTTTCTGCGATCTTCCGGTGAATCACTACATCTTTCCAACTGCCACCAATAAAACTATGTTCTTTAAGGGTTGCTTCTCTTTCAAATCCGGTGGCTTCAATAATAGGGTATAACCAAGGTCTTACATCGAAAGCATAGGTGAAAATTTTATGCAGCCCCAGTTCCTCAAAAGCCACTTTTTGGATCATTTTCAAAAATGTCTTCCAATGAAAAGCAAATAATTCGTCCTGAATTTCTGTCTTTACCAAAAATGAAATTTCTGCATGTCTGTCTTTCCAATTTATGTGCACCAAACCACCGTAACCTATACAAATATTGTTTTCCAAATAAGAAAATAATATTTGTTTTGGGTGTCTTTGATCAAATAAAGATTTTATTACAGACGAAAAATAGTGTTCCTGATCTTCAGCCGTGAGTGGTTTTTCCTGACGGAGATGAAATAACTGTTCATTACGCCATTTCATAATGTCAAACCTGTCTTCATACCTTATAGGTACTATACATGAATCACCTTGTTCGATTTTTTGTTTGTTTAAGAACACATATATTCCCGTGAATGCCATGTTTTATTTTTTTATTAAAAACCAAGTCACGTCATCCTGAGGAAAAGCCGGATCTCTGCGGTAAACAAAACCGTAATCCACCAACTCACAATCTTTATATGTTTCCAAAAATTCTCCGGCAAAGTCTCTTTTATACAATCTGTCCTTATGTCCCCTATAATTGATTTCTACAGGAACCGGGTTGTAATATTCAGCGATCAATATATATTTTGCGGCATGTTCATATAGCTTCTGATAAGTCAGTTTGAGCATATCCGGATGTAAATGAATCATTACACCTTTGATCAATACTACGTCGAATGTTTCCGGTAATTGAATATGATAGATTGAATCATTGATTACATTTTCAGAACCAATAACTTCTTCCAATTCTGCTGCAGCTTGTCGGTTTATTTCAATACCTTTCAACAAACAATCGGGATACAGGATTTTTAAGGCCTTTAAGTTCATGCCGATATTGGCACCAAATTCTATCAATGAAGATACCTTTCCGGCATTTTTCAATGCTTTACTGAATAAATGGATATTGCTGGCCAACAATTTTTCACCTGTGTTTCTGTTTATATACTGGTCACCAAATTCTCCGGCCCAAAAAGTTTCCTGGTCTGTTTTGAAATTATTCATGTATATTGTGTTTCAATGTATATTTAAGTTCTGCCATTTTCCAATCAGTTTCTGTGTCAATATCCTGACAATCAAATGACGACATTTCGAAATATCCGCTTTTGTCCGTGAGAATACTACCTTTTTCTATTAAAACATCTGTTTTGATCCAATAAAACTGTCCTGCATCATGAAATGATTTTTCAAGATCCTGACTTCTGGTCAATGCGTATTCCGGATGAAAAAATCTGATAAAACCTCCCTCTGCTTTTAAAGCCCTTTGGATAGGGTAGTCATACGCTACTACAGGTATTACAGAATCCACATTGTTTTGAAGCAAAACCTGATAAGAAGTATGGATGTTTTCGGTTTTTAATAGTGGTGTACATGGATAAATACAACAAATCCTTTCAAACTTTTTTCCGATATTGAGATAAGAACTGAGGACTTCTTGAATTACTTGTGCTGTGGTGGCATAATCATCCGCATTGTTTTTAGAACGAAAAAAAGGAACGGATGCACCAAATTCTGTTGCTATATTTGCAATTTCTTCATCTTCTGTAGAAACCATAACTTCATCAAACAAACCTGAATGTAAGGCCAGATTTATAGGGAAAGATATCATGGGTTTACCCAAAAAATCTTTTATATTTTTCCTGGGGATTCGTTTACTTCCTCCTCTTGCAGGTATGATACACAGATTAGCCATGGTAAAAGGACAATATTTTTTCTATAACAAAGTCCTGTTGCTCATCTGTTAATGTAGGATACATCGGCAGGCTGATACACCGGCTGTAGTATTTTTCCGCATGGGGTAAATCACCTTCTTTCCATCCAAATTGTTTATAATATGGCATTAAATGTGTCGGTACATAGTGAATCTGAGCATAAATACCGTTTTTTCTTAATTCATTGTACAGACCCAACCTGTTTTTTACTTCTATTACATACAAATGGTAAGCATGATTGGTGTGAAAACCTGATTGACCGTATATAAAATCTTTACCGTCAAAGGATATAGCGTACTTCTCGGCAATCTCTCTTCGTCTGATTAATCCGGCATCAGCTCTTTGTAACTGACTAATGCCCAATGCTGATTGCATGTCGGTCAAACGATAATTGTACCCTAATTGTTGCATTTCCATATACCAACCTGGATATGTGCCCATATCGGATTCACCGGAAGCCCATTCAACAGAATTCAGATATGGGTCATCCCCTTTGGTGATACCATGAGACCTCAGTCGATTGATTTGTTTGTATAGTTCCTCATCATTCGTAGTGATCATTCCTCCTTCACCGCATGCTATATGTTTTACAGGATGAAACGAAAAAATAGCCAGATCGGCATATTTCCCGTTGCCGCAAAGTTGATTTTGACCAGTGCTGTCCGTAAAAAATCCTCCGGGAGCATGACAGGCATCTTCAATAATCCATAAGCCATATTCATCTGCAAGATGTCTGAATTTTTCAAGATCAACCGTTTGTCCTGCAAAATCCACCGGGATGATCCCGCTGTAAGTTCCTTTTGGTGAAGATGACAACAATTTTTTTACTTCATTATAATCTAAGAGATAAGTTTCCGGATCAATGTCTGCAAATACAACATCACCACCACAATATTTTACACAATTGGCACTGGCCGCAAAGGTTATTGGGGTTGTTATAACTTTCTGACCTTCTTTTACTTCAAGTGCCATGGTACATAGGTGTAAGGCCGCGGTTCCGTTGGCAACGGCAACTGCATAAGAACATCCTATATATTTGGCGAAAGCCTCTTCAAATTCTCTGATCTTTGGACCTTGTGTGAGAAAGTCCGATTGAAGGGTTTCAATGACGGCACGAATGTCTTCTTCTGTAATATGTTGTCTTCCGTATGGGATCATATTGTAAAATCAGGATAAAGGTGTTCTTTGATCAGTTTTCTCAAGGATTCAACACTTTCCCATTGCGTATTTTCGCCGGAAGAATAATTAAATCCGGCCGGAACGAGTTTAGCGTTGTGTGTTTTAATAAATTCGTGCAGATTCCAAACAGGAACCTGAGGAAGGATGACGTAATATTTGCCCAAATCATAGGTCGTAAATGAATCCGAAGATGTGATCATTTCTTCATGAATCTTTTCGCCGGGACGGATCCCTACAATTTTAACTTCGCATTCCGGACCGATAGCTTTCGCTACATCAGTTATTTTGTAGGATGGGATTTTGGGCACAAAAACCTCACCACCCCAACCATGCTGCATAGCAAACAAAACCATATCCACCCCTTCCTGCAGCGATATATTGAATCTTGTCATTTGTACATCCGTCACTGGCAAGATTCCCTTTTTCTTTTTGCCATAAAAAAGGTATAACTGAACCATTGGAACCCATCACATTTCCATAACGGACCACACTGAACCGGATATCTCTTTTGCCACGGATGTTATTGGCAGCTATAAACAATTTGTCAGACGTAAGTTTTGTCGCTCCGTAGAGATTAATCGGTGCGCATGCTTTATCTGTTGACAGTGCCACAACCCTTAAAACTCCGGTTTTCAGACATGCGTCAATAACATTTTCAGCTCCGCCTATATTGGTTTTAACACATTCGTCAGGATTGTATTCCGCTATAGGAACGTGTTTCATAGCAGCCGCATGAATGACATAATCCACACCTTCCATCGCCCGGATCAACCTTTCTTTATCTCTTACATCACCGATAAAAAAACGGATGTTTGGGAATAAATGTGGTGGATATTCCTGTGCCATCTGAAATTGTTTCTGCTCATCCCGTGAAAATATGATCAGCTTCCTGATGTTAGGAAAGTTTGAAAATATGTGTTTTGTCAATGCATTGCCCAAAGAACCTGTACCTCCCGTAATCAGGATGGTTTTATTGTCAAAAAAGTTTGTACTGTCCATGTAAAAAAGTGCCTTCCTGGTTTTGATTTACAAAGGTATAAATTAAAACATAATTTTTTTAATATTTGATTTTTTTTAATGTATTAGTAAGGATAACTATATTTTTTATGTAAAAAATGAAAATTTCTCCATCATAAAAAATATCATTCAGAAACAGTTTGTATACCTTTGTTCAACATTAAAACATGTAAATTTTGCCAATACCATGAAACTGCGCAGAAATCATATATCTTCAGGAAGCAATAGTTTGGGTTTTGTCATCAGAGTGATCGTATTCGCAATGATTATATTGGGTTTTTTGTATTTATTTTATGAAAACAGAGACAAAATCTCTCATTTTTTTTCGAAAAACGATAATAATGTACCTGAAAATGATTTTTTTTTGGAACGGACTTATATTCCTGTTTCGGAAGGTATTCTATTACATAAATCTTTTTTTTCTTTGTCATATGATTCAACATGTAAGACTGCGAAATGGGTGGCATATCGTCTGACTAAAGAGCAACTTCAGGAAAGAGATGATTTGGAAAGAGTTATTTTTTCCGAAGATCCAAACCTGAAATCCCACAAAACCGACTATTATGATTATTCCGGCAGTGGTTTTGACAGAGGGCATTTGGTACCTGCTGCTGACATGAGTTTTGATGGAAAAGCATACAAAGAAACCTTTTTATTGTCGAATATTGTGCCTCAAAAACGTGCATGTAACCGCGGAATCTGGAAAGAGCTCGAAAAACAAACAAGGCAATGGGTTATCAGACACAAAGAATTATATATCATTTCCGGACCTGTTTATCTTAATGCTGAAAATCCAGCTACTATTGCCGGAACTGGCATTTGTATTCCGGATGCTTTTTTTAAAATTGTTATGATTTATAACGAAAATGCTCAAGCAACACTTTCGTTTATCATTCCTAATGAATTGTCTGATAAGTCATTATCGAATTACACTTCAACTATCAGGGAAATCGAAAATCAGACCGGAATAAACTTTTTTGATCTTATGCTTGATGACCGTATGGAAGAAAAAATGGAAACCGGCACAAATTCGGATTTTTTTCCTTTACAGGAAAAGCTTTACAAACAGCGCACAGAAATCTGGAATTTTGAATAATCTTGACAATTTTAATATAAAATTTGGTTAAATTTGCCGGAAATTGATAAAATGGACAGAAAATACACGGTTGAAGACAGGTTTTTGAAATATGTTGTCGTAGATACACAGGCAGACCCTATGAGTCAGACGTTTCCTTCCACTGAAAAACAATGGAATCTGACAAATATATTGTTGGAAGAATGTAAGGCTATGGGTCTCGAGGCCGAAACCAATGAAGCCGGATATATATATGCATCTATACCATCAAATACGGATAAAAAGGTGCCGGTAGTGTTTTTTTGTGCCCACATAGATACTGCACCAGATTGTAGTGGTACCAATGTAAAACCTTTAGTGCATCGAGGTTATACCGGACAACATCTTGTTTTGCCAGATGATGTTTCTCAAATTATTACCCCTGAAAAATATCCTCAACTTCTGAACAAAACCGGGCATGACATCATTACAGCAAGTGGTCTGACACTTCTTGGAAGTGATGATAAATCCGGAGTAGCTATCATTATGGACGCTATGTATCAATTGGTCAATAATCCTTCTTTACCCCATGGCGAAGTCAAAATATTATTGACAACCGATGAGGAAATCGGGAAAGGGGTTGCTAAAGTTGAGCTGACCAAATTGGGAGCTGATTTTGGATATACACTTGATTCAGGTGACCTGGGATGTTTTGAAGATGAAAACTTTTCTGCGGATAGTCTTTCTATTCAAATTACAGGTGTTTCAGCTCATCCCGGGTACGCAAAAGATAAAATGCAGAATGCTGTAAAAATAGCGGCAGCCATTATAGAAAAGTTGCCAAAATTGAGCCTCTCGCCCGAAACAACATCGGGAAAAGAAGGTTTTCTTCACCCGTCAAAGTGTTCAGCTAATCTCGAGACGGCCCAAATAGACTTCATTCTCAGGGATTTTGAAACGTCAAAACTGGATGAATACACCAAATTGATAGAACGTTTGTGTTATGATGTGATTGAACAATTTCCCGGAAGTCATTTTGAATTGATCCGTAAAAAACAATATAGAAATATGAAAGATGTTTTGGATAATCATCCTCATGTTTCCGGTTTTGCATTACAGGCAATGACTAATCTCGGTATACCGGTAAAACACGGATCGATAAGAGGTGGAACTGACGGTGCTATTCTTTCCCATATGGGTCTTCCATGTCCCAATATTTTTGCCGGAGAACAAGCCATTCACAGTAAACACGAATGGGTTTCTGTCCAGGATATGCAAAAAGGTGTCGATACCGTTATAGAAATCTGCAGATTGGTAGCTGAATCCTAGCAGGGTTTGGCTATTTATTCGGTTTTGGTTCGGGGGAAAAAATCCAGTTTTGCTGAAAAAATATGGGAAATCAGCACTCCGCTCACACTTCCTATATTAGCCAAAGCATAATCAACATGTAATCTTCCTAGCTTTAAACCCAATCCGACAGTAGGCAGAACCTCCAGGCTACGATTGGCAGGGTTGGTAATATCTCTAACAGTTTGAAAATTTCCGACGCCAAATCTTAAAAAAACTTTTTTGACGTAATCTATTTCTGCACCTACACTTGGCTCCACAATAAATCTTTTTCCTGAAATGATCGCAGATTCTCTGCCATCAGTAGAAACCACAGCATTCACTTCAGCTAAAAATCCTATTTTTTTGAACTTACCCCGATATCCGCTTCCTAATATCATTCTTGGCAGGGTAACTTCACTGCTTTGTACCGGAATCTCATTATTGTTTAAAGCCAATACTAATTTTTCTTCATCTGAAAATGTGAAATTCCATGCATTGTATGTAGTGGTGATATCCCTGAAATTGGCTCCGAACATCCAATTATTATTGACATATCTCAATCCGACGTCTGCTCCGAAACCCCATGATTTTGCAAAAGATCCCGTGGACCTGTGGATGATTTTTATATTTCCTCCTACAGACAATCCCTTGATTTTTGTAATATTCTGAGCATAAGATATCAAGGCTGCATAAGCTGCGTCAGAAAAAAATGTCACCCTGCTATAATCAACTGAACCATCTTCACTGACCAGATCCAATGTATTGGGTATGTTGTCAACACCCATTCGTATTATTGATAATGATCCGGCACTGTTTTTTACATCATTAAATTTTTTGGAAACAGACAGATAGTCATAATTGACGATGCCACCAAACCATTGCGCATGCATAGCATTTATCTGAAAAGGGGAATTCATGGCCGTCAGCCCGGCAGGATTCCAATAACCACTTGTTCCGTCTTCAGTATTGGCAACCACACTACCGCTCATACCGTGGGCACGTGCACCGACACTAATATTGAAAAACTCATTCACGTATTTTTGAGCTTGGACGGGAGCCATAAAGAGAGCAAAAAAAAAGTATTCCAGCAAGTAACTTACAAGATAAATGTTTCGGTTTCATATCGGATTGAAAGATATTTTTTAATTTTGGCAAAATTACATAAGAGACGGCAATTAAACGATAATTTTTTTAAACTTATTATATGTATTATAAAAATAAATCACATATTTTCATGCAAAAAACAGTATTTTATACACTTTTTGGCTCCTTGTTGACGCTTTATCTGGTTGGGTGTAAGTTGCAATCTGCAGATACAACACCTTACCACATTACAAAAGAGGTGAACGGAGTCAGGGCAGGAGTGACAACGGCACACCCTTTAGCAACAAAGGTAGGTATTGACATTCTCAAAAAGGAGGAAATGCTGCAGATGCCGCCATAGCCGTACAATTTGCTCTGGCCGTTTGCTACCCGGGAGCAGGTAATATAGGTGGTGGAGGTTTTTTATTATACCGTGATACAAAAGGTCAGGTAGTATCTCTGGATTTTCGGGAAAAAGCACCAAAAGCGGCAACAACAGATATGTATCTTGACAGTTTGGGAAATCCGATGACGGATGCAAGTTTTAATGGGGCACTTGCAGCCGGAGTTCCCGGAAGTGTGGATGGTATGGTAAAGGTTTTTGAAAAATTAAGTAAATTAAAAAATTGGCAAATATTGATTCAGCCCGCAATAGAGATGGCAGAAAAAGGTTTTCCGATTACACAAAGCGAAGCGGATAATCTGAATGAACATCAGGCGTTATTTGAAAAATATAATAAACATCAGACTGCTTTTCATAAAAAAAATTGGCAAAAAGGAGATTTGTTGATACAGCCGCAACTTGCCAATACGTTAAAACACATTTTAACTAAAGGCCGGGATGGGTTTTACAAAGGTGAGGTTGCAGATCAGTTGATTTTGGAAATGAAGCGGGAGGAGGTATCATTTCAAAACATGATTTGGAATCCTATCAATCAGTATGGAGATCACCATTATCCGGAAATTACAGAGGATATAAAATTTATTCCATGGCGCCACCTTCAAGTGGTGGTGTGGCATTATTACAGATGTTGCAAATGACTGAATCTTATCCGTTAAACCAAATGGAATACCATTCTGCGGCACATGTTCATCTCATGGCTGAAGTTGAAAGAAGGTCTTTTGCTGACAGAGCATACTATCTTGGGGATCCGGATTTTGTCGATATACCTGTTTCGTTCTTACTGGATTCGTCATATTTGTCAAAAAGAATGTCCGGATTTAATCCCAGAATGGCAAGTATTTCTGACTCAATAACCCATGGAAAGCCTGAAAGTGAAGAAACAACTCATTTTTCAATCGTAGATAGTGAAGGTAATGCTGCATCAGTGACAACAACCCTAAATGGAAGTTATGGTGCTTTAACTGTTGTAGAAGGTGCCGGATTTATTCTGAATAATGAAATGGATGATTTTTCGATAAAACCGGGATTTCCTAATATGTATGGTTTGGTTGGAGGCGAAGCCAATAAAATCGAACCGGACAAACGTATGCTCAGTTCCATGACGCCTACCATCATAACAAAAACGACTCCCTTTTTATGGTTGTGGGAACTCCTGGCGGAAGTACCATTATCACATCTGTTTTTCAGGTAATTGTGAATGTAATTGATTTCAAAATGTCTGTTTTTGATGCTATTCAAAATAGCAGATTTCACCATCAATGGAAACCTGACCAGATTTATGTTGAGTCCGGCTGCCTGCAACCGAATGTCAGGATGGTTTTGGAAAGTTTAGGACATAAAATAAAAGAAAGAGATCCTATCGGCAGGGTAGAAGCTATATTGGTTGATAAAACAGGTTGTTATCTGTTGCTGCGGATCCCAGAGGTGATGATGATGCAAAGGGATATTAAAAGGGATGATAAAGTCGGCCTTTTATTCAAGTAATTGTTAATAATGTGATAATGTATTACCTTTTATCATAAAGTGTATTCATTTTACAGGAAATCAACATATATTTGTTCCTTTAAAATCCCCCGACTGTTTAGGTAATTTTCTTTAGAGGAATATCATCTTTCCGGTTATTTGACGTTAAGCCATCTTTCTATAAAAAAGCCGGAAATACCGGCCTTTTTATTTTTTACTACAAGGGTAAACTCAATTTTTTTTCTTCTTTTTGAAAGGATCAAAATCTTTTAGTTTGTCTTTGATTTTGTCAATTTCCTGGTTTGTATTTTTATCCAAAACATCTTTTGCTTTTTGTTTCAGACTATCACTCACGGTACCTTTGGTCAGGGTGTCCAGTTTGTTGATAACTTTATCTTTAGCTTTGTTTTTGATGCTGTCCAAAGCTTTTTGGGTTTGAGCCTCCACTTTCGTTTTTACTTTATCAACTTCTTTGTTGACAACTTTGGTAAGAGAGTCCTTTGCCCTTTCCTTTTGTTTATTAATCTCTTTTTGTAACGTATCTTTTAGCTGGTTTTTAGTTTCATCGACCATTTGATTGACGGCATTACTTCCGCTTGCTCCCTGAGCATTTACAGGTGTGATTTTTATATCCGGTTTTAGCAAACTTCCGGTCAGGTTAACGTGAAGGTATATAAATTCTCCCTGATTGATGTTTAAGCCGACTTTCCCAGCTTCGGATTCCAAAAACTTAAGTCCGGTGTTTGCTGCCGAAGTGATTTTGGATTTTTCCAACATTTTCTTGGAATTTTCATCTTCATAAGTACATCCATACCTTTCCCAAAATTATGTTTACCGGACACATCCATATCAATTCCTTTTACGGATTTTTGAAATGGTTTAAACTCAACAATACCTTTGATAATTTCAAACCAGTTTTTGGTATCCGTGATATCAAAATTATGTATTTCTTTGATTTGAAGTTTATTGCCTAAAGCAAGCAGGGGAGGATAAGCATTTATTTTACCTTGTAAAGTCTCGATAAATCCTGAAGCATCCAGTGTACTAAGATCAACTGACATATCATTGGTCAGATTTCCTCTCATCACCAGTGTGGTGTTAAACATACCATCAATATATTGAGCTACAGGCATTACTTTTTTAAATAATTCAAAAGCAGAAAATGCTTCAACAAATTTTATTTTGCTAAGGTCCAGTTTTACTGCATAACCGGGACTATTTATGTTTTTTGCCTCATATTGTCCGTCCATAACAATTTTCCCACCGAAAATATTGGTGGTGAAACCGCTGATAAATGCTTCTTCATTTTTGACACGAATGACACCTTCAGCATTTTTCAGATTGAGGTTGGTGTATTTGAGCTGATTAAACCGACCATTTAAAACAAGATCCATTCTGGAAGGTACAACAAAAGGGCCACTTGCCGGTGTAGTTCCGTTTTCAGGTGTTTCCGACATGAAGGCATTGGCGTCAAAATTATTTGATGATAAATTTATGTTCCCAAGCAGTGTGCCGTTTGCAAATAGGTAATCAAAAATTTGTCTTACAAACCCGGACACTGAAAAATCACTTGACCCTACAGTACCGGAAAGTTGATTGATTTCCAGATTATTCGCTCCTGCGTCTCCTTTCAGGACAAGGTTAGAAACTTCAAGATCACCTGACTTCACTTTTCCGATTTTCCCGTCCAAAAGTATGGAAGATTTTTTAACAAAGTTTTCCTGATTTTTGTCCAGCACGATCTCTGAACTACTATTTGACTGTGTTTGACCTGTCTCTGATGACCACTCGTCCATATTAAACTGATCAACGTTAAAAACTATTTCTGTTCTTGTACCTTTTTGGGTTGAAAGATATGCCAAAGGATTGGTGATTACAGCTTGAAAATCGACATTGCTTGAACCCATTTTTAAGGCATTAAAATCTGCATTGACCTTTGCCGGTGAAAAAACAGCTTTGCCGGAAGTGAAAGATACGCCGGGACTTCCTTTATATTTTACCTTGAAATTATTTGCCTGAATATTGCCGCTGGCATTGATTTTTTCATACGTTTCATTTATGACATAACTCATCAAGGTATTAAAACTAACATTGGCATCAACCTGACCCTGCATGTCTTCAAGATCTACAATAGGAAGTGATTTTTTTACATCAGCAAGATTCATTCTGCCCCTGATTTTACCGGAAACTTCCTGATCAGCCATTGCATTATTTACAGCAAGATTTCCGGAAACTACTTGTTTGTTGATATCAAACTGAAACGATGGTACTTGGATCGCTATATCTGAATAATCAGGTTTTTGGGCAGAAGTTTTCAGATCCAACTGAATTTTATCCACCGGAAACGGACTTCCCGGATACTGAATAAAACCGTCTTTGACTTTTATGGAAAGATCAAAACCCGGATAAGCAGATTTTACAGAATCATACATTCCCTTCACTTGTAAGGCAAAACTGGCTTGTCCTTTGGTTTTTACATCTTTAAAATCTTTTGTGTAAGCGTTCGGTACAATAGACAATATATTTCTTATGTCTTCAAACGGAGTGGCTACATTCATATCGATTTCCATTAATGAGTCTTTAAATCCGACACTCATATTGCCGCTTAGTTCGAGCTCATTACATCTGATTGTATTTTCTTTTAAAGCATAGGTTTCATTTTCTGTGTCGACAGCAATTACCGCATCGACAGACACATTGGCATTTTTTAAGTAGTTTGTTCCGTCGTATCGCACACTCAGACTGTCAGATGAACTGGTAGTCTCCAGATCAAATGTTGCAGCCTTGAAGTCTCCTTTTCCAACATGAAAAAAGTTTTTAATCTCACTATAAAGTACCATGGTTTGATCCGTGTAGTTTATGTCCACATTGCTGAGTTCATATTTTTTAATATTCAGCAAAAACTCACCTTCCGGTTTTTCAGCAGCCATAGTATCCGGTTTGGTGATATTATAATTACTGGTTCCGTCGGACAATATCAATACATTGATTTTTCCGTCTTCCAAACCAAAATAATTGATGGAAGGTGTAGCCGTTGAAGATATCAATGTCATAATATCGATGTCGAGTTCCACTTTTTTTAGGTTACACAATGTGAGGTCTTCAAAGGTGTCAATTCCGGTGACGCTCAAATCTTCCAAAACGAGATTGACATCGGGAAAAGACCTTATAAAAGATACGTTTACATTTTTAAATTCGACTACTGCCAAAATTTCATCGTTAATGACTTTTTTGAGCTCTTCGACAATTTTATCTTTAAAAACGAAAGGCAATAAGAATAGTGCCAAAAGAAGGCCACCTGCAGTGTAAAGGGTATACCTGAATATTTTTTTTAACATTTTGATTATATTATGAGGTTTCTTGTCATATGACGTTCAATTCTGTTTATAATTACAAGTATTGTAAATTATTTTTAATTGAAATGAAGTTATTACTATTCAATAACGGCAAAAAGTTTGGCATTGTTCATGTATAGAACTACCTTTGTACATGTTTTAACGGCAGATATCATGGTTTCGTATTTTAAAGCCAAGGCGGGAGAAGTATTCACAGTGGATGATGCACAACATTGTGACTGGATTAATGTATGTCCGCCCTTTAAACATGGAGAACTGGAAGCATTAGCTCAGTTTGCCGACATACCCATTGATTTTCTTACGGATTCATTGGACGTTGACGAAAGATCCCGATATGAAAAGGATGAAGAAAGTACCTTGATTTTGGTCAATTCACCGATTTTGAACGACGATTCAAAAGAAAATGAAGCCATTTATATTACCATTCCGATTGGTATCATCCTGACACCGAAATTTTTTATTACGGTTTGTTCCAAAGAAAATCCGGTATTGGAAAAGTTTTTGGAAAATAAGGTTAAAGGTTTCAACCCTTCGGATAAAAGACTATTTGTTATTCAAATATTCGAACAAAATGTTTATCGTTTCCTTGAATATCTGAAAAAACTAAATCTGAGAAGAAACCTTATTGAACAGGAATTATATCATTCAAGCCGAAACGAAGAACTCCAACAATTGCTTCGAATAGAAAAAAGCCTCGTTTATTTTGTGAGTTCTCTCAGTTCCAATGAGCTCCTGAAAATGAAGATGAAACGAACTGACTTGTTGCGTATTCATGACCATGAAGACTATCTTGATTTGTTTGAAGATATCATCATTGATAATAGTCAGGCCTTGGAAATGTCAAATGTACATACAAACATCCTTAGCGGTACAATGGAAGCCTATGCGAGTATTGTATCCAACAATCTGAATGTTATTATTCATAGATTGACTATTGTGACCATTATCCTTTGGTGCCTTCTATGGTAGCCAGTTTTTATGGTATGAACCTGAATCATTTGCCTTTTAACGGCAGTAAATACGCTTTTTACTTTATCATACTCATCAGCATTTTGCTGGGAATCTTTGTAGTATGGTATTTCAGTAAAAAGAAATAATTTATTCGCTTTTAACCGATTTTTTATAAGCTTCCGTCATTTCTTTAGATATCGAAGATTGAAGTAACCTGATGTGCGTCTTCGTATCAACTTCCAAAGTCACAACCTGATCCTCTATTTTATTAACTTTCCCGATGATTCCGCTGGAAGTTACCACATCATCTCCTTTTTGAATAGCATTCATAAAGGTTATCTGCTCTTTTTGTTTTTTTGCTTGTGGTCTGATAAAGAAAAAATAAAACAAGGAAAACAAAACGGCCATAAATACTAAATTGATCATACCTGCGCCACCTTCTCCCTGTAAAGCTATTAATAAGTTCATACTATTGGTTTTTAAATTGGGCACAAAGATACACAGAAGGTTTCAATTTCTTCGTTATCAGTTCATATTAATTCATTAGGGTTCTGTTCATAAAAACTTAATATGAACGGTTGTTGTTGTCTGTTTTATGATTCGAAATCATCAAAATATTTTTATCGTTGGTTTGCCTGGTTCAGGAAAAACTACCTTTGGCAAACTTTTGGCAAAGGAACTTTGTTGGAATTTTGAAGACAGCGATCAGGTTATTGAAACTGAGGAAGGTGCTACGATTAAAAAACTTTTTGATACACATGGAGAAAAATATTTTCGTCAGGCAGAATACAATTATCTGAAAAATTTTAGTGGAGATAGGGTAGTAGTAGCAACTGGCGGAGGTATGCCCTGTTTCCCCAAAAACCTACATTTACTTCAAAAAAAAGGTATGTTGATCTATCTGAAATGTCCCGTTTCACTGTTATTGGAAAGGTTATCTACTGAAGAAATAAGGAAAAGGCCTCTTATGGTATCAAATAATCCGGAAGAATTATCAGATATTTATGATCAATTGTTAAAAACCAGAGAACCCTATTATCTTAAAGCGGACCTAATTATCGATTGTCAACAAAAAACTGAAATATTTGTTAAAATAATAAAGCAAATGCTATTTTAATTATGGTCAAAGATATAGGTAATAGTATTAAACAAAGCAGGTTCAAAAACGGACTTGAAAAGGCTTACATCAATTTATTTTATACAACCAACCACTTCAGAGATCTACACCAAACGGTATTTAGTAAAAGAGGTATATTAGGACAACATTACAATGTTTTAAGGATTGCCAGAGGACAGTACCCCGAACCGGTTTCGCCGGGTTATATTAAAGAAGTTATGCTGGACAAAGGAAGTGATGTCACCAGACTTGTCGATAAGTTGGTACTTCTCGGTTTTGTGGAGAGATCAGTTAATGGTCAAAACAAAAGGAAACTAGACATTAAAATTACGGAGAGGGGTTTGACAGAAACCAACCTTATAGAAAAGGAAATGGATTTGATTCACGAAAACCGCAGTAATTTATCTGAAGAAGAACTCGAAATTCTTTCCGGACTTCTTGATAAACTTAGAGGTTAAATCTATTTAACCTTCAAAATTCAATGAAATAGAGATAATTTCTGTTCTGACCTTTTCAAGGATTCTGGCTTCATTTCGGCTGTTATCATAGATCAACAAATTTGAAAGACCTTTTGAAAATTTGATTTCCGGTGAAAAAATAAAATAAGGGTAGAACATTTGAATACCAAAACCAAATTCGTATTGGAAATCGTGGGGAGATATTTTTAATAACGATCTTCTGGACTTGGAATTTGTCTGGACATCATAACTGTATTTTACACCTGCCAGCATAAACATTCTTTTGTCTTTGTAAGGCATGGATTTGTATCTCAATTGTAATGGCATTTCCACAAAAACAGATTCAATTTTGCGGTTAGCTACCAGATTGGTTTCTATATTGGTAAACTCAAGTCCGCGCTGAGCAAATGAAAATCCGGGTATAAATCTGAAGTCAAAATAGTCACCAATTTTTAAATTGGCGATCATGTGCATGTTTAATCCAAGTTCGCTGCGTCCTTCCGTTACACGTACACTATCGTTGTTGATAAAAAAACCGGATCTTGACAAAGAAAATCCTGTCCTGTTGAAACCCAGATTAATACCGAAATAATAAGATTTTTTTTCAAAATCTTTAAAATAACGATCGTCTTTTCCTCCCAGCTGACCAAATAAGGGTAAGGAAAGAATTAAACAAATAAATAGAAGAAATTTTTTCATTTGGTTCCCAGATATATTGTGCAGATACCACCTGTGAGTGGAATAAATTTTGTTTGTTTGAAACCGACCTCTTCAAGTTTTCCGGTAAATTGCTGATAATCGGGAAATACCTGAACAGACTCGTACAAATATGAATAAGCTTTAGGATCCTTGGATTTTATCCTGCCGATTAATGGAAGTACATATTTAAAGTATATGCCAAAAAACTGTTTTAATGGAAAAACTTTAGGTTTGGAAAATTCCAATACCATGATGGTACCTCCCGGTTGAATGACCCGGTACATTTCTTTGAGTCCGGCGATAAGATTTTCAAAATTTCTTACCCCGTAAGCGGACATTGCCACATCAAATGTATCGTTTTGGTAAGGCAGATTTTCAGAATCGCCATGTTCCAAACGAATGACAGATGTCAGATTTTTGTCTTCAATTTTTTTATCGCCCAGACGCAACATTTCTTTTGATATGTCAAGACCGTTGATTTTTAGAGGTTTAAGAGTCAATGCTGCTTCAATTGCCAAATCTGCTGTCCCGGTTGCAACATCCAGAATGGTTTCGTGTCTGACATTTTGTAACTGTCTGATCGCTTTTTTTCTCCAGATAACATCAATGCCTAATGATAAAAACCGGTTTAGAAAATCGTAGTAAGGTGCTATACCGTCAAACATACTGGTCACCTGTTTCTTTTTAGATGTGTGAACATCTTTATAAGGAGTTACTTGAGATGAATCGGACATATTAAAATATTAAAACATATATTGACAGGAAAAACCATAAGTAATAAAACGTAGTCTAAACCAACATTATTGTAAAAATGTTCTCTGTAAATATAAATTAATCAAATACCATGGATAATACCTTTGTAGCCAAACAATTTGACACCCTGGCAAAACTTATGGAAATATACGATGATAATCCTTTTAAGATTCGTTCTTACAGCCAGGCATACGCTGTTTTGAGGAAAGTTGAAAGACCCTTTTTTGATATGGATAAACAGGATTTGGAGGCCATTCCGGGAATCGGAAGTACGATTGCAGAAAAAATAATTGAAATTGTTACTACGGGAAAAATGGATGTTTTGGATAAATATCTTCAGAAAACGCCCCCCGGTATCATGGATATGTTGAATATCAGAGGATTTGGCCCTAAAAAAGTTAAACAAATCTGGAAAGAACTTGAGATAGAGTCCATCGGGGAATTGTTATATGCCTGCAATGAAAACCGGATTGCCACCCTAAAAGGATTTGGTATCAAAACCCAGGAAGAATTGATTAAAAACCTGACCTTATTTGAAAGTTCAAAAGATAAATTTCTTTTTTCAAATGCAGAAAAAGCTGCAAACCAACTGATGAATCTCCTGCATAAAACCTTTCCTGATCATTTATTCGGGATAATTGGAGAAATTTCGTTACAAATGCCGGTTGTAAAAGGAATAGAAATTTTGACTGATTTGCCATCGGAAACCAGGAACTTTACGTTTGAGGAGTGTTTTCAGAAAGACGATCAATGGTTTTATCAGGATATGCCTCTGAACTTCCGGCAAACAAGCACTGAAAAATTTGTCTACAATCTATTTAGAGGGTCTTTATCGGCAGAATTTTCAGAAGCTCTTCATATACCAGATATATTTTATCATCATGAAAAAGATATTTTTGAAGCCTTAGAATATCCATATCTTCATCCGGCTAGACGCGATAATGTTATGTTTTTACAAAAAAATATTGAAATATACCCGGTTCTTCAACGAGATATGATTTATGGGACCATACATCATCATACCACGTATAGCGATGGCATACATACTTTGGTTGAAATGCAAAAAAAAGCATCAGAGATTGGTTATCTTTATATGATCATCACAGACCATAGTAAATCCGCCTTTTATGCTAATGGTTTGACAGAAGAAAGGGTAGAACAACAATGGAGAGAAATCGATGATATCAATTCAAAAGGACAGGGAACCTATTTATTTAAAGGAATTGAAAGTGACATTTTGAACAATGGTGACCTCGATTATCCGGATGATTTTATAAAAAAATTTGATTGTGTGATAGCTTCCGTCCATTCAAACCTTAAAATGGATATTGACAAAGCCACAATGAGATTGGTTAAGGCTATAGAAAATCCGCATACAAAAATTCTGGGACATCCGACAGGAAGATTGTTGTTGAGCAGATCCGGTTATCCTTTGAAAATGGAATATATTATAGATGCCTGTGCTGCCAACGGTGTGGCTATAGAGCTTAATGCCAATCCAAGAAGATTGGATATTGATTACACCTTTCTGGATTACATGGCAAAAAAAGAAGTATGGCTGAGCGTTAATCCGGATGCTCATAGTAAAGATGCCATAGAACATGTACAATTCGGTATTAAGGTCATTCAGAAAACCAATTTTAACCCTGATATGGTCATCAATACCTGGAATCTTGAAAAGATAAAACATTGGTTACAAGTTTAAATGCCTGATTTACTGTTAAATACTTGTTAATCGGCACAAGAATGAACAAACGATGTTGTCAGGCGTTAAAAGTATTCCTAATTTTGTACTTCATTTGTTAAACATCAAAAATTAAATCGTATAATGAAAAAGTTTAATTTATTCTTTTTACTTTTATTGACAGGATTTGTTGTCTTCACTTCATGTAAAGACAAAGGTACTGAAGAAGCTGCGGCTACCGAAGCCAATGCGGCTACTGACAATGCTGTCACAGCTACTCAGGTACCTGATCCGACTGCGGCAGCATCACAAACACCTGCTGTTCCTACAGGACCTTTAACCGCTGTTACATTCGAAAATCCAAATTTCGACTGGGGTAAAGTTAATGACGGTGACAAAGTCACGCACATTTTTAAATTTACAAACTCAGGAAAAGAGCCTTTGATCATCAGTGATGCTAAAGGAAGTTGCGGATGTACCGTTCCTGAATGGCCAAAAGAGCCTATTGCTCCGGGTGCTAAAGGTGAAATCAAAGTTGTATTTGACTCTAAAGGAAAAGGTTCTAAAGAAGGTAAATTGGATACTAAAAAAGTTACCATCACTGCCAATACAGATCCTGCACAAACATTCCTGAATATTCAGGGTATTGTTATAAATCCTAATGCAGCACAATAATTATTTATCAGAAATAAAATAGTTTGGTTAACCCCAAATTGTTAAAATATCTGAGGCCGGACTGAACATTAGTCCGGCCTTTTTTGTTTGCTGAACGTACCATAACTTATGTTGACAAAATATCTTTCATTAATAAAGTTTTCCCATACAGTTTTTGCATTACCATTTGCTGTTATAGGATTTTTTATGGGTTCAATGATGTTGCAACAAAATCATTTTGATCCCTATCTTTTGGTTAAAGTTTTGTTGTGCATGGTTTTTGCGCGAAGCGCTGCCATGGCTTTTAATCGGTACCTGGACAGAGACATCGACAGGCAGAATCCAAGAACTAAAAACAGAGAAATTCCCGCAGGTATCCTGAAAGAAAAACAAGTCTTGTTTTTTGTTGGGATAAATGTTGGATTATTTATTTTAACTACTTATTTTATCAATCTTTTGTGTTTTTTACTGAGTCCTGTAGCCTTATTGGTTATTTTAGGATACTCTTATACAAAAAGATTTACAGCCTTTTGCCATCTTGTTTTGGGATTGGGTTTAGGATTAGCCCCGGTAGGTGCATATCTGGCTGTTACAGGTAGCTTTCACTTTTTGCCTGTTTTATTGGGTCTGGCGGTTTTTTTCTGGGTTTCCGGCTTTGATATTATTTATGCATTACAAGATGAAGAATTTGACCAGAATCATCAGCTCAAATCCATACCGGCTGTTCTGGGTAAAAAAAATGCATTGTTGGTGTCGAGAATGCTGCATGTCTGTAGTGCCCTTTTTCTGACATTATTTAGCTATCAGGCCGCTGAAATGTTTTCAGAACTTCATTGGTTACTGTATATAGGATTTGGTGTCTTTTTGTCGATGTTGCTATATCAGCACACTTTGGTGAGTGAAAAGGACCTGAGCCGGGTCAATCTGGCGTTTTTTACGTTTAATGGATTAGCAAGTGTCACTTTTGGATTATTTTTTATAGCAGATGTTTATTTGATGTAAGAAAAGAGATCAGTTGTTTTACGGCATTGGCGCGATGGCTTATTTTATTTTTTATTTCTGAAGATAATTCTGCAAAGGTTTGTTCATAACCATCCGGTACAAAAACCGGGTCATATCCGAATCCGTGGTCGCCTTTGGGTTTATCAATTATTTTTCCGCGAATGATACCTTCAAAGGTGAATACTCCGTTTTGAGAAACCAAAGCAATGACCGTGCGGAATTGTGCAGCCCTGTTATCTATGTTTTTCAGATTTTGCAGCAATTTTTCAGTGTTTTTGTTGTCGTTTTTCGGAATGCCCGCATATCTGGCAGAAAATACGCCCGGCTCACCATCCAGGACATCAACTTCCAATCCGCTATCTTCTGCAAGAGATGTCTTACCAGTATGTTCAAATAAAAATGATGCTTTAATTATTGCATTTTCATGTAGTGTTATTCCTGATTCTTCTATTTCAGTTTTAACGTTTAAGTCATTTAAATCTAATACATTATATTGATTTAACGAAAGTAATGATTTAAGTTCTTCGCTTTTTTTAGGATTGCCTGTGGCAAATAATAAATCCATAAATTTTTTGATTATTTTTTATCAATAAAATGAGACTTCAGACAATTCCATAATTGTTTTTTAGCCTCCATGGCTGATTTTAGCGTTTGCAATGAATCAGAGAACAAATACATTGAATCTCCTGACGATATCAGGTTATATTTTGCCACACCGGAAGGAAACCCGGTTTGAGAAGGACTCATACCAAAAACAAAAACATAAGCTGAGACAGGGTAAATTTCTTTTAGCCGACAATCCGTATCATTTAAAATCTCTACGATCGTAGCTCTTTGACTAAGGTCTACCTGGATTGCTTTCAAAATTGCTTCAAGCTGAATCAAAAGTTCTGGTTGGTATTCAACGGAACGTATAACAATTACAAAATCCTGTTCGGTACCGGTTCCCGGATGCAGATTATATTGGTTTTCCGGTAGTAAAAATATAATATCTTTTGTATTAGTGTCCAAATTAAATTTTTTAAAATTGGAAAAAAGTAAATTTTATTTGATTTGACGTATTTTTTTGACCTCGTATTAGAATAATATCATTTTTCTATTTAATTTTGAGCGAAAATAGTAAACTTTATCAATATAGGAAGATAAAGTGAAAGTTTCTTTTTTTGTGTCTGTAATCACTAAATTCCAAACATATGAATATCAGGTTTAATAAAATTGAAAAATCCAGGGTAGGGGACATAGATTTTGATAATATACCCTTTGGTAAAATATTCACGGATCATATGTTTGTGGCTGATTATGCTGATGGAAAATGGGGTAATTATGAGATTTGCCCTGTTCATAAGTTGGAAATTCATCCGGGAAATTTAGCCTGGCATTACGGTCAGGCAATATTCGAAGGTATGAAAGCTTCCATCACCAAAGACAGAGTTCCTATGTTGTTCCGACCTGAAATGCATGCAAAGCGTATAAATGCTTCTGCCAGAAGGATGTGTATGCCGGAATTTCCTGAAAAAGATTTTGTCGAAGCAATACACACTTTGGTTCATTTAGAGCAAAATTGGATTCCGCCGCATAAAGGATCTGCTTTGTACATACGACCATTTATGATAGCTATGGATGAAGCTATAGGCGTAAGAGCTTCTGACACGTATAAATTTATCATTTTTACTATGCCTGTGGGACCTTATTATAGTCAGCCAGTAAAATTATTTGCTCAGGATACTTATGTAAGAGCTGTTGTAGGCGGCGTTGGAGAGGCCAAAACTGCCGGTAATTATGCAGCTTCATTATATCCGGCTACGATGGCAAGAAAAGAAGGATACGATCAGGTTATGTGGTTAGATGGAATTCATAAAAAATATATTCAGGAAGTTGGAACCATGAATATCTTTTTTGTAATCAATAAGGAAGTGATCACTCCAAATCTTGACGGAGCTATCCTTGCAGGTATTACCAGGGATTCTGTTTTACATATATTACGAGACAAAGGTTATAACGTATCAGAACGACAGATATCCATTGACGAAGTTATGGAGGCAGGTCAAAACGGTACACTTACTGAGGTATTCGGTACGGGAACCGCTGCGGTTATTGCTCAGGTTGATAGAATTAAATACAAAGATCTGGAAATTTCTCTCAGTGATGAACACTGGAATATTTCAACGATGCTCAAAGATTTTGTCAATGAACTCAGGGACGGATCATTACAGGATGTTTATGGATGGACTGTTCCTGCTGAAAACGTTTGGAATATTTAATCCTTATCCGGGATTTGACAATACTAAATATCCTATAATTAATATTATGTTAAATAGGATTTTGTCACTACTGCCGATCGTATAAAGAATAAATTTATTTATAAATCATTCTAGTTTCGCAAAAAGTATTATTTTTGCGCGTATTTTTCAAAAACACATAAAATGTCACAAAAAAAATCTAATAAAAATCAGGCTGATGATCAGGTAATCGATGTTGTTGAAGTTCAACCATCTTCAGGTTTTAATATTGAAGACTATGTTGCCAAGAATCAAAAAATCATCACATATGTTGTTGGTGGATTGGTAGCCATAGCAATATTATATTTTGGTTATAAATATTTATACCTGAAACCAAAAGAAAAAGAAGCTGTAGCAGCCATGTATAAAGCAGAAGCTTTATTCGCTCAGGATTCATTTGCTGTGGCTCTTGAAAATTCAAACCCTGAAATCGAAGGATTTCTGGATGTTATTGAAAATTATAGCGGTACTAATGCTGCCAACACAGCAAAATATTATGCAGGTATTTGTTATTTAAATTTAGGAAATATTGAAGAAGCCATCAACTACCTGAACAAATATTCAGCTCCGGACGAACTGACCGATGTAATGAAAACTGGTGCTTTGGGAGATGCATATGCAGATCAGGGAGATCAGGAAAAAGCATTATCACAATACGAAAAAGCAGCAAATATGCTGGATAACGAAATGACTACCCCTTATTATCTGAATAAGGCAGCCCAGCTTTCTTATGTATTGGGTAAAAACGAAGAAGCTATCAAACATTTTCAGACAATGACGACTAAATATCCGGATGCGGCTGAATCAAAAGAAGCTGAAAAATATTTAGCAAGATTACAATAATATCTAATTAAAGATTTTCATCTAATAAATCCGGTCTTAAAAGCCGGGTTTTTTCCAAGGATTGTTCGAATCTCCATTCATCAATCCTTTTTTCATGCCCTGAAAGGAGAACTTCAGGAACGGCAAGATTACTAAAAACCGACGGTCTTGTATACACAGGAGGTGCTAACAGATCATCCTGAAAAGAATCCGTTAGTGCAGATGTTTCATCATTAAGAACGCCCGGGATCAACCTTCCTATTGCGTCAACCAATAATGCCGCTGCCAATTCTCCCCCACTTAATACAAAATCTCCTACAGAAATTTCCATGGTAACATGTAAGTCTCTTATTCTTTGGTCAATACCCTTGTAGTGTCCACAAATCAATAATAAATTTTCACATAATGAAAGTTTATTGGCAGTTTTTTGATTAAAGGTTTTTCCATCAGGAGTCAGGTATATAATTTCATCATAGTTTCTTTTTTGTTTTGCCTCCCTAATACACTTATCTAATGGTTCACACATCATAACCATGCCTGCCCCACCACCATATTGATAATCATCGATTTGTTTGCTCACACCGATACCATAGGGTCTCAAAGGTATTAGTTCAACTTCCAGCAATCCTTTATCAGCGGCACGCTTCAATATGGAATGCTGAAACGGACTTTGCAACAATTCGGGTAATACTGTTATAATTGAAATGAACATAAAAATATTTAAAATAAGTTATTCGGCGACGATCTCAAGTAGCTCAACATAAAATATAAGTGTTGCAAATGGCGGGATTTTACCCTGAACACCCCTCTCACCATATGCGAGTTCATAAGGAATATAAAATTCAAACTGATCTCCGACTGACATCAACGGAATACCTTCAATCCAACCTTTAATCACTTTCTCAACCGGAAAAGTTACCGGTTCTCCCCTATTCGCTGAGCTGTCGAATATTTTACCATCGACCAAACGACCCTCATAATGCACTTTTACACTGTTTTTTACAGTAGGTTTTAGTCCCGATCCTCCAGATTTCAAAATTTTATATTGTAAACCTGAGGGCAAAGATATAACTCCTTCTTTTTTAGAATTTTCACGTAAAAAATCTCTTCCTTTTTTAGATTTGGTTTCAGTGAGATAATTGTTAAAAATCAACTCTCCTTCTGCTTTAGAGATTTTATGAAATGTACTGTCTTTTGACAAAATATCCCGGATAGCCTGATTTACAAGGTCAATGTCAAGCTGTTCCACACCATGCCGTTGGAAGGATGATGCAATACTAACTCCTGCAGCGTAAGATATTGTATCATTTTTCGTTTTAAGTTTCTGCGAAAAAACTTTTGTTGCTGAAAATGTAAGTACTATAATAATTACAAAATATACTCGAGTGTTCATAGAATGATTAACCTGGTACTATAAAAAAATCGTAAAGTAAACTCAAATTTGATCAAACTGTCTGAGTTTACTTTACGAATGAGAATATCACTTTTTTAATTGTGCATAATTTTCAAAAAAATGAGGAATGGTCTCGATACCTTTATAAAAATTAAACAATCCGTAATGTTCGTTTGGTGAATGAATATCATCTGAATCCAGACCAAAACCCATTAATACCGTCTTAACTTTTAATACTTTTTCGAAAAGAGCAACAATAGGAATACTTCCTCCTCCTCTTACAGGAATAGGTTCTTTGCCATATGTGGTTTTCATGGCTTGTGCTGCTGCTTTGTATTCAGGAGTATCACTAGGAGTCACAGCGGCTTCTCCGCCATGGTGAGGAGTTACTTTGACAGTTACACCACCAGGAGCAATACTTTCAAAATGTTTTTTAAACAGTTTAGTGATTTTGTCACTTTTTTGATTAGGCACCAGGCGCATGCTTATTTTTGCATATGCTTTGGAAGGAAGTACTGTTTTAGCTCCTTCACCGATGTAACCACCCCACATTCCATTGATTTCCAATGTGGGACGGATAGAAGTTTGTTCAAGGACAGTATATCCTTTTTCGCCCATGGTATCTTTAACACCTAAAGCTTTCATGTAAGAATCCTTATTAAAAGGTGCCTGATTCATGGCTTTTCTTTCTTTGGCGCTTACCACAACAACATCATCGTAAAATCCTGGTATGGTAATTTTTTTGTTTTTATCTTTTAAAGAAGCGATCATGTCTGACAACACTTGTAAAGGATTGGCCACTGCCCCGCCATATACTCCGGAATGCAAATCTTTATTGGGTCCGGTTACTTCGACTTCAACGTAACTAAGACCACGGAGGCCTACCGTTATCGAAGGAACATCATTAGCAATCACAGAGGTATCAGAAATCAATACGACATTACACTTAAGCATGTCTTTATATTCGCTGCAAAAGTCTCCGAGATTGCTGGAACCGATTTCTTCTTCTCCTTCAATCATAAATTTTACATTACAACCTAGGCTTTCTGTTTTTACCATTGCTTCAAAAGCTTTCACATGCATAAAAAACTGCCCCTTATCATCGCAGGATCCCCGGGCAAAAATGGCCCCCTGAGGATGAATTTTTGTCTTTTTAATAACGGGCTCAAAAGGCGGACTATCCCATAAATCCATTGGATCCGGAGGTTGAACATCATAATGACCATACACCAGAACAGTCGGAAGTTTTTTATCAATAATGTGCTCTCCATACACAATAGGATGCCCTTTGGTTGGATAAATTTTGACATGAGCACAACCTGCTTTTGTCAGACTGTCTGCTACAAATGAAGCATTCTTAGCAACATCTTCTTTATATTTCGGATCCGCACTGATACTGGGAATCCTGAGCATCGCCAGAAGTTCTTCTAAAAACCTGTCTTTGTTATTGTCAATATAAGCTTGTACTTTTTGCATGATTATCTGTATTAATTTGATTGAAAACTTTTATTCATGTGATAAAAAATGAAACTGAATTTGTCTGCTGTTTCTTCAATAATTTTCGAAGTAGGTGTTCCGGCACCATGGCCAGCACTTTTTGCAATCCTGATTAAAACAGGATTTGAACCCTTTTGATTTTCCTGAAGGGCTGCAATAAATTTATAAGAATGAGCAGGCACTACCCTATCATCATGATCCGCTGTTGTCACCATAGTAGCAGGATAAGATACCGGTTTTACATTATGAACAGGAGAATATTTTAATAAATAATCAAACATTTCTTTACTTTGTTCTGCAGTTCCGTAGTCATAAGCCCAGCCCGCCCCTGCTGTAAAAGTATGGTATCTCAACATGTCGAGAACACCTACCGCCGGGAGCGCCACTTTAAATAAATCAGGTCTTTGTGTCATACATGCACCTACTAACAAACCACCATTCGAACCTCCTGAAATAGCCAGATATTCTTTTGATGTATACTTTTTTTCAATAAGATATTCTGCGGCAGCTATAAAATCATCAAAAACATTTTGTTTTTTTAATTGAGTGCCTGCATCGTGCCATTTTTTTCCATATTCTCCACCACCTCTTAGGTTTGGCACAGCATAAATCCCACCTTGTTCCATCCAAACAGCGTTAGCTATTGAAAACCTGGGGGTCAGACTTATGTTAAACCCACCATAACCGTATAAAATGGTTGGATTTTTACCATTGAGTACCAGCCCTTTTTTGTAGGTAATGATCATAGGAACCTTAGTACCATCTTTTGAAGTGTAAAAAATTTGTTTGGATTCAAATTTTGTCGGATCAAAATCAATTGCAGGTGCGATATATTGTTCGGACTTGCCTGTTTCTGTATTCAAAGAATAAATAACCCCCGGAGTTACATAATTACTGAAAGAATAATATGTCGTTTTTTCTTCTTTTTTACTTCCGTTCAGAGAAACAGAACCAAGTCCGGGAAGATCCAATGTTCTGATTTTTTTTCCCTGTACATCATATTGTTCTATGAGGGATAAAGCATCTTTCATGTAATGCGCGAAAAAATAACCTCCGGATGTAATAACACTCAAAACTTCCGGTCTTTCAGGTATAAAATTTTGCCACGAATTTACCCCGGCGTCAGAAACATCCGCTTTGACCAATCTCATATTCGGAGCTTTGAGATTTGTCAGAATAAATATCTGATTTCCTATGACATCTACCACATCGTGATCATTTTCGAAATTATCAACCAAAGTAATGATTTTGCTATCGGGTTCGTCGAGTTTTTGCATGTATAATTCATTTCCACTAGTCGAATTGGCTGCAGAAATAAACAGAAAACGTTGATCTTCCGAAACTGAGCCCCCTACGTATCTTCTTTTTTCCATACTGCCGAAGATCACTTTATCAGACTTTTGAGGCGTTCCCAATTTGTGGTAATACAATTTATGTTGATCTGTTAAGGCCGAAAGTTCACTTCCTTTTGGTTTGTCATAACTCGAGTAATAAAAACCATCGTTGCCTTTCCAGGAAAGACCGCTGAATTTTATATCTTTTAATGTGTCCTCAAGAATCTTTTTTGTGGATGCTTCCATAATGATCACTTCTCTCCAGTCGCTACCTCCTTTTGAAATGGAGTAAGCTACCAAAGTACCATCTTTTGTAAAACTTATATCCCCCAGGGAAGTTGTTCCGTCTTTTGAAAATGTGTTGGGATCAAGAAATATTTCTTCCTTTCCGTTTTCGGATTTTCTGTATAAAACAAATTGATTTTGGAGGCCGTTATTTTTATAATAATAAATATAATTCCCCCTTTTAAAAGGTGCCCCTACTTTTTCATAGTTCCAGATTTTTTCCAAACGGTTTTTAAAATCATTTCTGGAAGGCATTTTTTCAAGATATGAAAAAGTTACTTCGTTCTGTGCATCGACCCACGCATCAGTTTCTGAAGAAAGATCATCTTCCAGCCATCTGTAGGGATCCGGAATTTTTGTTCCGAAATATTCAGATACAATATTATTTTGTTTTTCCGTAACAGGATAAGTTATTTTATCTGGAGCAGACATCGTGCGGTTGGTTTTTGGGTTGCATCCGACTGAAAACAGGACAGAAACAACCAAAAGTGAAAACAAAATTTTAGGTATGGTCATAATATTTAAGTTTGTAGATAAAGTGGCGCAAAGATAAAACATAAAACCAAGTTGCCCTTGTCTTTGTTGTTTTAAAATTATCATATCTATTTCAGTACCGAAGAGTCCGCCATGCAAAAAGAGTTTACTTATCTTATTTTTTACAAACCTTACAACGTGCTGACTCAATTCACCAGAGAAAGACCGGAGCACCACACCTTAGCAGACTATATAAAATTTGACAAAGATATTTATCCCGTTGGTCGTCTTGACAAAGATTCTGAAGGATTATTATTACTGACCAATGACAAAAGGTTAAATCAGATATTGCTTGAGCCAGCTAATAAAAGGCCCAAAACGTATCTTGTACAGGTTGACGGAGATATCACCTCCGAAGCCATAAAACAGTTACAATCCGGCGTAGAAATCGCATTGGAGGACAAAACATATCATACAAAACCTTGCCAGGCTAAAAAGTTGGCGAAACCTCCTGTATTGCCTGAAAGAAATCCACCGGTAAGATTTCGGGCTAATATTCCCACTTCCTGGATATTAATCACCTTAACAGAGGGTAAAAACCGCCAGATACGAAAGATGTGCGCTAAGGTTCAGTTTCCGGTATTGCGTTTGGTCAGGGTGCAATTGGGTGACCTGACTTTGGGCAATCTCCTTCCGGGAAAATTCAGAAAAATATCTTTAGAAGAATTACAAACAGTATTGTTGATAAAACCTGAAGAATGGAAGAAAAAAAGTTCTGACATTCATAAAAATGTAAAAACCGAATCCAAAAAACCAACCAAACCATCCAAATACAAAACTTTGCCAATCCAAAAAGGTAAAAGGAAATGAAATCATTATTTTCAATATTTAAAAAAATTGAAGATTGGAATCTGGTGACAGCCTTTTGTGTCACTACATTTTATTGGTTTCAGGTTTTATCTTTCGAAAAAACGGTGTCTGCGTATTACAGCCTGGTGTTGTTTTGCGGCACCCTCATTGTTTATAATCTCCACGGCAATGTGTCGTCAGAAATTTTGAAAAAAGATACAGTCAGGACATTCCTGGTGTCATGCGCTATCTTGGGTGCAGGAGCGGGATTTTCAGGATTGGATATATTTTGGTTTTTGGCACTTCTGCCGGCGGTCGTGATAAGTGTATTATATATTTTCCCTCTTTTTCCCGGAGGGAAACGATTGAGAGATTTTGGTTTGTTTAAAATCTTTCTCCTTTCCGGCACCATGGTTTATGTGACCGTTTTTTTACCTTTGTTTGCAGCACAAATTCACCCGGCGGTACTTTTAAAAGTTGTATTCAGCAGGTTTTTATTTATTTTTCTGATAGGTTTATTATTTGATATCAGGGATAAAGAGGTTGACATGGCAAACGGTTGGAAAAGTATTCCCATCGTATTGGGGGAAGTGAATACCAGAAGATTGTCGGTTTTTATACTTACGGTGATCGGGTTGACCGACTTTTATATGGTTTATCAATTTATAATTCCGATTCCTGTGTTTTTGGCTTTGGTTATATCACAATTTTTTCTTTTTTTATTGATTTTTAATGCTTTTACGTTAAAAAACAAGTCTTATTACAGTTTTTTGGCTGATTTTTTATTGGTCATTCCATTCCTGGTTTTGATATTATTGACCTGATGTATTGGTTGATAAAAATTATGTAATACTTTTTTATACTATATAAAGTATTCAAAATTTGCTTATTATAAATAAAAATTTATAATTTTGCGTTATTATTTGATAAAAAATAGTATATGATTCGTTGCATATTGATTTGTTTGGCCTTTCTTGGTTGTTTTCAGGCAAAAGCTCAGCATCCGTTTTCCGGACAACAAAAAGAATCCTCGTATGAAACCGCAAAATATCTTGACGGATTGTCTTTGTACGGGCTTTCGTCGTATCATTTTACACAATATCTCAGACAACAAAACGTAATTGCTGACGGACATTTCGAAAAACTTTTTAATGAAGCTTTATTTTCAAGGGATATCGCTGAATTGTTTTTGGAGTTGCCACATTCCCCTACCCGATTACACTATGATATTGACAAACAATTGCCCGATCCTATCACCATACCGGCTATTTTGGAATTAGGTGGTTATTATTACAATCAAAGGGCTTACAAACAATGTGTGGAAACATATGACAAAACGGATTTAAGTCTGATTCCGACAGCTGATCAGGTAGAACCACGATTCAGAAAAGGATATTGTTTATTTGTCATGAAAGAGTTTGAAAATGCAAAAGCTGAGTTTAATCTGATAAAAAAAGATCCTGGTTTATATTATTTTCATATTCAATACTACCTTGGATTATGTGAATACTTTACCCAAAATCCGGATAAAGCTGTAACGTATTTTCAGGCAGCGGAGCAAACACCTGCTTACAAACCTTACATTCCTTATTATATTTGTCAAATATATTTTAAACAACAAAAGTTTAATGAACTGATCACCTATGGCGAACAATCCCTTCAGAATAAAAACCTGAAAAATCAGTCTGAGATTCGGTTGTTGATAGGTCAGGCTTATTTTTTAAAGAATGATTATCAATCCGCAATGCCTCACATGAGTTATTACGCTTCAACCACTGAAAAGATGTCTGTTGAAGAATTTTACGTTGTGGGTTATACCTATTATAAAAATGAAAATTATTCGCAAGCTATATCTTATTTTGATGCTATTAATCTTGAAAACAACCAGTTTGGCCAGCTTTCCAATTACTACCTTGCAGATTGTTATTTGAGAACGAATGACCCGGCGTCCGCGAGAATTGCCTTTAAAAACGTAAGTCAGATGTCTTACATTCCGCTAATGCAGGAAGAAGCGGCCTTTAATTATGCAAAGCTCACAGCCGAAACAGGCATTGAAAGAGAAGCCATTCAGGCACTGGAAAACATCAAAGAAGCCTCACCTTTTTATGAATCTTCAAGAGATATTCTGGCAGATGTTTTAGAACGAAGTGGCGATTTGAATTTTGTTTTTTCTGTTTTCGAAAGGCAGAAAAATTTGAATGTCAAAATGAAAATAATTTATCAATCCAAACTTGTTGAAGCAGGTCATAAGTCCTATCTCGAAAAAAATTGGAAAAGTGCTGTCAATTATTATGACCGGTCACTTCGTTATCCCGAATCCCGGGAAAAAGAAGCCGAAGCTTTGTATTGGCTGGCTTACAGTTATCAGCAGGAAAACGATTATGATCAGTCTGTTCGTTTTTTTAATCAATATTTTACTAAATCCAAAAAACTGACCCTTGCCCTGCCCTATTCACCGTTTATGGCATACTATGGACAAGGATACAATTATATTAAACAAAACAAATATAAAGAAGCCGGAGAACATTTTGAGCAGGTTCATATGTTGTATTTTTCTGACAAACTGACTTCATCTCCCTGGAAGCAGATCGCAAGTGATGCTATGGTAAGGCATGCTGACTGTCTTTTTAAAGAAAAAAATTATGCCGCAGCAAAAAAATTATATCAAAATGTCATCAATCAGAAATGGGAAGATGCAGATTATGCACTATTTCAAAAAGCGCTTATCCTTGGCCTCCAGAATGAACCATATGAAAAGATTGTTACCTTAAAGGAATTGGCCAATCAATATAAGACAAGTGATCTTCTGGACGATACTTACCTTCAATTGGGGGATACGTATGGTCATTTATCCAGTTTGGATAATGCTTACCAGAATTACCAGGAATTGATTAAAAAATTTAATAAAACCAGTCCTTTTGTTAATGAAGCCAGGATAAAATCCGCATTAATAGCTTATAATAAAGGTGACTTGAATACGGCCATAAAACTTTATAAAGAGGTACTTCCAAACAATGCCACACCACAGGAAATACAGTCTGCTGTGACCGGTTTGGAAGAAATTTACATCAATGACCTTGGAAAACCCGACGAATATCTGGCGGTATTGGAAAAACTTCCGGGTTATAAACCTTCTGATTATTCATCGGACTCATTGCATTATAAAGTTGGGGAAGTGCGATTCCTCAACGGGGAATATGAAAAAGCAATCGACGCATTTTCTGCTTATATTCAGAAATTTCCTTTGGGATTTTATGCTACTCAAGCATCATATTACAGGGGAGAATCTTATGCTGTATTAAAAAAATATACAGAAGCGCTAAAGGATTATGAAAAAGTGATTGCGGCACAAAACAGTTCATTTTTTGAATCTTCTCTGAAAAAAGCCGCTTTGATTACATACAATCATACCATGAATTATACCCTTTCCTATACGTATTACGACCAATATTTTAATGCGGGAAGTGTTATTTCTGAAAAAATATGGGCAGCCTCCGGTGCCATGAGATCGGCCTTCAAAAACAATGATTTTAACAATGTTGTAAAACACGGGCAATTTTTGACAGATCAATCTTTGGTTGAAAATGAAGAAAAAACTGTTGCTTTTTTCTTTATGGGTAAATCAGCCTATCTCAATAAAAATTATGAGCAGGCTTTGTCGTTTTTTAGGAAAATCGGAAAAGAGAGTAAGACCAATCAGGCTGCTGAAGCGAGGTTTTGGATGGGAGATATTCTGATTAAATCAGAAAAATGGGCAGAAGCCGAAGCTCATTGTAATGAATCCAATGAATTGAATACGTATTATCCATACTGGATAGCCAGAACGGTACTACTACTTGCAGACATATATATGCATAACAATGATTTATACAGTGCGAGAGCTGCGGTTGAAGCGGTTTTGGAAAATTTTGCTGATGATGAAGGCCTGGTCAAACTTGCTGGTGATAAGTTAAAAATATTGGAAGAGAGAGAAAAAACCGGCAATAAAATCAAAGAAAAAAGCAAAGAGCAATTAATATTAGATAACAGGACCCAAAATTAAGAATATGTTTGTTTCAAAAATATTAAAAATTTCAATCTGTCTGAGTTGTATTATTGTGTTTAATTCTCCTTTGACAGGGCAGAATGATTCGACAAAACTGGCGTTTAATCAGGTAGAAGTGGTGAAAAATTTTGAGGTAAAACTTAAAGATGCTTCCCGAATTCAGGTTCCTCCGACCTTTGATACGAACAAAAAGCCAACATTATCATACAACTACGAAATCACACCGGTTCCGGCCAATATTGCATATCCTGAACCCGAAATCCGGGCATTGGCCATGCAACCTGACGACCCGATTTTTGTAAATAACGGTTTTTTGAAAGGAGGTTATGGAAATCGAAAATCACCGTTTGCAGAAGCCGGTTTTCATAAAACCAGAAAGGACATCTATAACTTTGGTGTTTATGGAAAATATTTTGGTATCAATGATGAAGAAAAGGTCTTAAATCATAAAATGTCAGATATCAATCTGGATGTTTTCGGAAGTTATGTCTGGAAAAACAACCTTAGGGTTTCCGGACAATTTGAAAACGATTTTACTGTAAGACAATTATGGCATGAATACCTTTCGCAGGATAGCAACGTTGTCACCCGACGCATCAATAAAAATGCTCTTGAGGTCGGACTGGGGAATATAGAACTTTCAAAAAACAAACTAAATTATCAGGCAAAAACAGGATTTAAAACAGTACGGATCAATGACCAAAAAGGTTCTGAACAAATGTTTTTTGTCGAGGGAGAAGTTGAAAAACACCGTACTGAAAATCTGGCATTTGTTTTAAATGCAAAATTTGAAACCATTGTTTTACAATCAGAAACCTGGTCTTCTTTATTTAATTTGCACACTGAACCCCATATCATTTGGAGGATTGGAAAATTTACCTCACTCGTCGGGGCTTCCGCTTTGTGGTCTAATGACAAAAGTGCCATATTTCCAAAATTATCTTTTTCTTACCCGGTTTATAAAAAACATGTACAGGTTTTTGCAGGTAGTGACCAGAAAATATTTACAAATTCAGTTTTCCAACTGACAACGTACAATCCTTTTATGAACGTAGGTAATTATACTTTATCCAACACGATTTCCAAAGAAGTTTCCGGTGGTTTCAAAGGAGAATTTTCCCATATTTCCTATCAATTGACAGGAGGAGTAAAATGGACGGAAAATCATGTCTTTTTTCAATCAGACAGTGTAGACGTAATCAGGTTGTTGCCCTTGTTTGATAATGCCAGATTTATATTTTTGTCCGGAAATATCGAATACCAACTTACTGACAAAGTAACTGTAGGTGGCCGGATGAATCAAAATTTTATAAAAACAGACAGCCTTGCCAGTCCCTGGCATACTCCCGGTCTGCAATGCACCCTTTTTGCTAAAGCTACATTTTTTGACAACAAACTTCGGTTGAACTCAAATTTTCAATATGCACAAACATATCGTTTTTTGAATGAACTTGGAAATTCCGAACTTGCAACTCCGGCACTTTTTGATTTGGGAATTGCTGCCGAATATTTTCCTTTAGAATACCTGGGAATCTATGTAAAAGGCGACAATCTGTTTAATAACAATTTTCAAAGATGGCAAGGTTACAGAAACATAGGAACTCAGGTTTCAGGGGGAATCATCTTTACTTTTTAATTTCCATTTTGAAGCCATTACGACATTTCATAGATTATATACCATTTCAAACCGGTATTTTTATGAAATAGTGGTATTTTTGCCTTCTTTTTAATATAATAAATAGTCTGATGTTCAAATCATATCATTGCCTTTCTGTCATTTTTTTATTATTCATCTCCTTTTTTGCTTGCAAAAAAACGGGTTCTCCTATGGATGCCATTACAAACAGAGATTGGAAAACGGAGTGGAAAGACTATGAAAAACTTATGGAAAAGGATCCGAGTTTTAATAATTTCCAAACAGGAATATTAAAGATCAGCCATATGCTTGTGGATACTCATTTTACAAAAGATCATAAAGAAATATTGACAAAAGGCATAGAATTGTGTAAAAAAAATAAAAACACCAATTATGCCCTCCTTTTTAAAAAAGAATTTGCAAAAGCATATCCAAATGATAAAAATACAGAAGATTATTTGATGGATTATACAGCTTCGTTGGATGAAGATAAAAATGAACTTGAAGTTAAACTATTATATGACGGAATTTTAAAACGATGGCCGGATAATATAAAAGCAAAAGAGAATGCCATAAGAATAAAAAGAAATGTTAGTGAATTTGACTTTTTTCTCAATGAAACCGGAAAACGAATGTTTGGCAGTCCCGAAGTTTTTATAATAGATTCTGCCAGGGTCGAACAGTACATTTCTCTTTGTGAACATTATGTTTTGGCTTATCCCAAAGAAGAAAAAGCTGCTTCTTTATTAATGATGGGCGCTCAAACTGCAAAAACAGGTAAAAGACCTGAAAAAGCTGTAGAATTATTTGATTGGGTATGGAGATACTATCCCGGATTTTCGGATGTTTCTTTGGCTTTATTCTTAAAAGGGTTTACTTATGAGACTGATTTAGACCAAAAAGAATTTGCTATAGATGCTTATAAAACTTTTCTGAAACAATATCCGAAAGACCCAAAAGTCAAAGAAGTTCAGTTTTTATTGGAAAATATTCATAAGACAGACGCCGAGCTACTGAAGCAGGTTGAAAACTAAACGCATTTGTACCCGTATTTCAGATTGGGCTAAATATCTTATTTGTGTAGAAATCACAAATATTTTCCAATGGAAATTGTACGACATAACTTTATTCATTTTATACAAAATCAACAAATTAGTAAAAAATGAGTTATATTTGTATAAATTTGTTTTGAAGTGTTTCTGATCAGAATTTTATTGATAATGAGCTTCGCTTGGTTTGTACATTTGCCTTCGGCATTTGGCACCCATAACCGTGCAGGAGAGATTACATTCAGGCAAATCGGAAGTCTCACTATAGAAATGACAATTACGACCTACACTAAAACGAGTAGTCAGGCGGCAGACAGAGACAGTCTGGAATTTTTTTGGGGAGACAATACATCGGAATTTATAAAAAGAGACAATTCACTGACGCGTTCTGAAGCTAATGATGTAAAAATCAATTATTATATAGCCCGACATACTTATCCTGGGCCCGCAACCTATACAATGTATTTTGTTGATCCTAACAGAGTTGGAACCATTCTGAATATAAACTATCCTAACTCCATTGATATCCCGTTTTTTCTATCTACAACCTTCACTTTGCTGAATCAGCAATTTCAAGGTCCGAATAATTCCGTTATATTATTACAACCGCCTTTGGACATTGCTTGTGCAGGTAAAAAATTTATCCACAATCCGAATGGTTATGATCCTGACGGTGATAGTTTGGTATATGAACTGGCTGTTCCACTCCAAGCTGTAAATCTTCCGGTGCCCTTGTATTTATTACCCGATCAGATACTTCCTGGGCCCAATAATAAAATATCTATCAACGGCAGAACCGGCGAATTTATATGGGATGCTCCGGTACTTTTGGGAGAATATAATATAGCCATTAAAATTTCAGAATATCGAAACGGAGTATTGATCAGTTCGGTTTTAAGAGATATGCAGATTCTGGTTCGCGCCTGTGTGAATGATCCGCCTTCCATCCTGGTTGATGAAGAAATATGTGTTCTGGCAGGAGAAAAGATTGACCTTCCATTATTTGTGGATGATATCAATAATGGTCAGAAGGTAAAACTTTTTGTGACCGGAGGACCTATGAATATTGCTGATCCTGCAATGTTAATTACCCCGGGTCAGTTTTCTGTGCCACCTTTTACTTCAAGTTTTGTGTGGCAAACTACGTGTGATCATATTTCAAAAGATTACTACCAGTTGGTTTTCAGAGCTATGGACAATTATTTTGGTGATACTTCTGGTTTGGCAACATTAAAAACGGTCCGTATAAAAGTGGTAGGACCGCCACCAAAAGATGTGGAAATTTTTGGTCAGAACGAATTTGTGGATTTAGCCTGGAACGGCTCATATTTTTGTGATGAGAATCAGACAAAAAAATTTACAGGTTTTTCTATTTACAGAAGTACGGTAAGTATACCACTGGAAATTGATACTTGTGATCCCGGGTTAAAAAACTCTCCGTACACCAAAATTGCATTAGGTTCAAAAACAATATTGGATGGCAAATATGTATTTCGCGATGTAAATGTTGAGAGAGGAAAATCTTATTGTTATCGGATAGTAGCGCAATTTTCTTTGGTAACAAGCAGTGGAATCCCATATGAAATTATTGAAGGCCTGGCCTCTGAAGAAGTTTGTGTACAATTAAGTCGGGAATTGCCATTATGGACTCAGGTTTCTGTAGTGAATACAGATGTAACCCTGGGAAGTATCCAACTCAGGTGGTCAAAGCCATTGCTTTCTGCTTTGGATGAAAATATGTTGCCCCCACCCTATACTTTTGAATTTTACAGAAGTTCTGACAGTATCGACTTTGTTTTATTACAGGATAAAACCAAAACGGTAGCGTCTTTACAAACTTTTTCCGATACTGCATTCATTGATAATCAGCTTAATACGGCAGCAACCCCATTTTATTATAAAATACGGATGTTGAGTCAATCAAACGAAGTCGGATTAAGTGCCGTAGCCTCATCGGTTTTTGCTTCAATAAATCCTTCTGACAACCGACTTGAAATTGTTTGGAATGAAGAAGTGCCATGGTCTAATTTTTTATTTGACGTATACAAAGAAAAGGGTAATGTTTTTGAATACATTGGAACGACCACAGAAAGAAAGTTTTTGGACACGGATGTAGTCAATGGAAAAACTTATTGTTATAAAGTCGAATCAGCAGGAACGTATAATACTGTTGATCTCAGGGACACTTTATTTAATTTCAGTCAAATCATTTGCGGAATTCCTGTCGATAATGTGCCGCCTTGTCAAACGACTATAACCGTTAAAAATCCCTGTGAACTTATCCAATCTGCAACCGGAGCAAATGAGTTGTTTAATCTCATCGAATGGAATAATCCAAAAACTCTTTGTAATGAGTTGGCCGAAGATCTGGCCGGGTATAGAATTTATTATGCCGAAAATCAACAAAGCCCCTACAATTTATTGATGGAGATAACCCAGAATTCTACAAATTCTTATATCCATTACAATGAAAAAGGTATCGCAGGGTGTTATTATGTTACTTCTTTGGATTCACTAGGTAACGAGAGTTTGCCTTCCAACATAATTTGTGTAGAAAACTGTCCTTTGTATGTACTACCTAATACATTTACACCTAATGGTGATGGAAAAAATGATGTATTCAAGCCTATAGCTAACTTTTTTATATCTTCCGTTGATTTTAAAGTGTACAATCAATGGGGAAATTTGGTTTATCAAACAACTTCTCCTGAATTAAACTGGGATGGTACCACTTTTAATGGAAAAATCCTGGCTGACGGGGTTTATCATTACGTTTGCAGTGTAAATGTATCGCAGATTGACGGAAGTATTACAGAAGAAAGTGTATTAAAAGGGTTTATTCAAATAATAAAGTAACATGTTTAACGGAATTGTGACTCAACAATGGGTAATCAAAAGTATCATCGAAGAAGGTACAAACAAAACTTTTGTGGTTGATTGCCCTTTGACGGATCAATTATATATCGATCAGAGTATTGCTCATAACGGGGTTTGTTTGACCGTTACTAATATCGGCGATAAAGATTATACTGTAACAGCTATAAAGGAAACCCTCGACAAAACAAACCTCAGGTATTGCAGACCGGGAGACATTCTTAATATTGAACTTGCCGCTACTATGGGTAGCAGAATTGATGGCCATTTTGTCCAGGGTCATGTAGACAAAACAGTGACTTGTTTTGATATTAAGGAAAAGGACGGAAGTTGGTTATACAATTTTAAAATCGAGCCATCTGACAGACTACTTTTAGTCAACCGGGGTTCGGTTTGCCTGAACGGAATCAGTCTTACTGTAGCATCCGTTGAGGAAAATACTTTTCAAGTTGCCATCATTCCGTTCACGTATGAAAATACAAATCTTCAATATTTGAAAACAGGCGATGAGGTGAATATAGAATTTGATATTTTGGGTAAATATATCACACAATATCTGGAAAGACTTCAATTGACAACAAAAACTCTTTAATCGGCTTTTTCCAATAAAATATTCAATTCTGTTATCGCTGAGTTGTATTTGTCTGTCTGATCCGGAAATTTTTGAATCAACTTTAAGTACATATTTTTTGCTTTCAGATAATGTCCCTGCATCTGCAATATTTTGGCCAGTGATTCTGAAGCAATATTATCTGAAGGCGCTATAGATTTTTGAGCAGATAATTTTACTTTATCCTTATTGGAAATATTTATATTGAAATTATTTTGTTTGGCTATTTGTTTTTGGCTAAGTAACCAAGATGAAAAGTCTGATAAAGCCGTTATCAATATTTTATTTTTCTTTTTCTTTTTTTTCTTTTTATTAATATTGGCTGAAGATGTTTCAACTTGTTGTACGGAATTTTCTGTATTTGAATCTTCCGGTTTATTATCCACCTCTTTGGTCTCCGTTTGGGAGGAAATATTAACTATTTGAGTAACAGAATCTGTATATTCCGATGAAAAAGAACTGTATTCTTCCTGTAATGCCATGGTTTTTTCCTGTTTTCCACCAATTATTTCTTTATCTGCAACAGGTTCAGTTGATTTATCACCTGTGTCCTGCGAATTAACGGAATTTATGGAAATAACCGTACTTTCCATCAAATAAACACTACTTGTAAGAAAAGGACTTAACGTATTATAAGCTGCAGCAGAAAGCCTGTTGTCCCAATTTTGACCCATTTTAGAGTTCAGAATCAAACGGTACATTTGGTTAAAAGGTTGTTCGTTAATTTGCGATTCTATATCACCAACAAGCAACAAATCCAAATTGTCTGAAGGTCGAAGCATGAATGTTTATAATTTTGCTGCAAGATAAGAAGAATTGTGAGGATATCACGAAGCTTTTGAAGGCTTACCTGACATTAATTCTTTTATAAAATGTAAAGTGAACATTATGAGGAAGATAACAAATAATGAAAAAAAAATATCTGAATATCCTTTTCCACATCATGTAAATGTTATAACTTAGACTTCAAAATAAGCAACATGTCAAAATATAAACCAAAAACACTCTTAAAAAGAAAAGATAATTTATCCGTTCAGGAAAAAAAAGAAGAAGCGAGATTTTTCAAAATCGCTATAATCATTACCATTATTCTGGTGAGTCTCATGTATTTTGTATACATAAGTTTTTAATCATTTAAAAAGCCGGAGTTTTACATAAAAAGATAAAAATCTTTTGTTAGTTGCACAAATTCATCAGAATAGGTATTGCTTTCATTTTTTAATATCTGTAATTTATTTTTTATAGGTTGCAGTGTTTTGGTAGCAGAAAAGCACATAAGAAGTCTTTCTACAGGTTTATTTTCTTTGGAATAAACTTCCGTAATATAAACTGTAAATAAACCATAATTTTCTGCCATTTCAATAAAACGGATACCTTCCGCATAAGGTAAAATGACAAAAAATCTACCTCCTTCGTGTAATATTTTTTGTACACCCTTCAACAAATTTTCATGACTTAATTTGATTGTATGACGGACAATGGCTTTATTTTTATTGGGAGAATAAATACCGTCACTAAAAAAAGGAGGATTACTGACAATGATATCATATTTTTTAACGGCACGATGCTGAAATTCAACAAAATCAACATGATGTGCCATTATTCTGGTTTCAGACTCATTCCTGATAAAATTATCCCGTGATTGTTTGAAAGCATTTTCGTCGATATCGATAGCATCAATAATCAGGTTTTTATTCTTTTGAGCCAACATCAGTGCAATCACCCCTGTACCTGAACCAACATCCAACGCCGTTTCTGCTCCGGATACATCCGTCCAGGCACCCAATATGATGCCGTCTGTGTTAATTTTCATCTGACAGATATCCTGACGCACCGTAAATTGTTTAAACCGGAAAACGTGTTTGTCGTTTTCTGCTTCTGGCATAAAGACTCTGGTTAAGGCGTGATCAATATTTTTTCCAAACCTCCTTCATATTTTAAAAAATACATTCCGGAAGGTAAGTCTAAAGAAACATGCCGGATTGGCTGATCATATTGAAAAACCACAGACCCTACATTATTCAGAATACAGACCTTTTGTAAGGGTTTAGAAAAGTACAAAAATCCTGAAGAAGGATTTGGTGAAATGACAACTTCCTTATTTCTGGCAGGTTCAACTGAGGAAGTGAGAATTTCTTTCCAACGTGCTTCAAACTCCTGCCGAAAAATGTTGGCTATCCGTTTATCATTAATAATTAAGGTGTTTTCATCATTTACGGTTTCAGCGGCATACGTCCAATTGTGAGATCCTGTAATCAATACAGGCTGAGAAGTTTCTTCATCAAGAATGGCATACTTATGATGAAATATCTCAGGCTCAATATGTTGCCGGACACTACCGTTAAGATTTTCAACAAGATTGATCACACTTTGAGAAAATTCGGTATCTTCAACAATCCACCTGGTTTTAATGTCGTTCCTCAAATTATCAGCCACCTGATCCCGCAACTCCCAGTTTGTAAAAATCATCAGCGCCAACAACTGTTCATCTACCGTTTTTTCCAATTTTGACACTATTTTTTGTGTTGTTTTATCCGATGGAGAAAAATATAATTCCATGGAAACACCATTAATGTTAAAAAAAACAGGTGTATTTTGGGTTTTCTGATTACCAAATTTTGACTTTCCCAAATCAGGTGAAGGTCCCGGCCCTCCCCACATTTCATTAAATTCTATAGTATAAGCTTTTGCCAGAGATTCATCCTGAATAAATATCAGATGATTCGGGTCTACCCGCATCTGGTTTGTTGTAAAATTCATGGCTCCGGTCACAACCCAGGCGTTTTCTGTACTTTCGGAGTCAACGATTAAAAATTTATTGTGCATCAACCCTGAGCCGATATTGCCATATAAGATAGGAAACGGTGCTCCGTCAGCCCAGCCAAAATTACCTGTTTCATCATCTGTGACCACTCGAATGGTGACACCTCTGTTATGCGCATCTTTAAGCTCATTCACCAAAAATGATTCATTTGTATTGTATGCAGCAAGATCAATGGTATTTTTTGCGCCTCGGATCAGGGAAATTAATTCACTTTGTAATACTGCAAAAGAGGTTCCGTCAGGCGTGAAATTTTCTTTTTGGTAGCCTATATCAACCGGATTGTTAAAAAATACTTTTATTTCGCCTGAACTTTGAGACTGCGTTATCACAGGTATATCGATATAGGTTTCAAAACCATCCTTAGTTTGCAATTCTGCACAAAGTTGAACATATTGAGCCGGTTTCAGGTCTGTTATAAATACCTGATTAGTCAGTGTGTCAAAGTATGTTGTAATGTTTTTTTCCATACAACCTATCTTTTGGATAACTCCTTGTAAAGTATCAAACTCAATGATCAGGCTCTCAACATTAACTTCTTTAACACTATATTGTGTATAGCTGGTATATGGCAAAATAAAGACCCCAAAAACTAAAAAAAAATGTTTACACATTATATTTGTTTTGCCCAAAGTTCGTCATTTAATGGATATTGAAGTTCATTTTTTTGAATAATCTTACTTTTTTGCTAAAAGGTTCAAAATCTTACTTAAATTTATGCTTTGATATAAACCATAAATTCACATGACTTATCAATTGAGCATAGTTACGGGAGATTCAAATTACGGAAGCGGGAAACAGACAAAAGTATTACTTTAAATAATATTACATAATTTACTGATTATAAATAATTTATTAATGAAAAACAGAAGGAGTTTTTTGATGTCAACATTGGCCTTTATTCCTGTTTTAGATAGTATCCTTCAACCTCAGTTTTTAGGCAAAAGATCAAAGGAAAGAGCTTTTGTTATTTCGACATGGGATAGTGGAAAAGAAGTGAACGAAGCTGCTTTCAATCTGCTGAATAACGGAGAAAAATCGATAGATGCCGTTGAAGCAGCCGGTACATATATAGAAAATCAAATAAATTGTTGTGTAGGATTGGGCGGAAACCCTGACAGAGAAGGAAAAGTGACTTTGGATGCCTGTATTATGGATCACAAATTCCAATGTGGTTCTGTTTCTTTTCTTGAAAGAATCAAACATCCGGTATCCCTTGCACGAAAAGTTATGGAAAAAACACCTCATGTTATGTTTGTTGGTAAAGGTGCCCAAAACTTCGCTGTAAGAGAAGGTTTTACTTTGGAAGAGGAGAAACTATCACCTGATGCAGAACAAAATTATAAGAACTGGTTGATCGAATCAAAATACAAGCCGGTCATTAATATTGAAAACAAGGTTCCGGGAGTAATGCCTGAAGGTAAATTTAATCATGATACAATGGGGACTTTGTGTCTGGATCAAAAGGGAAATCTTGCAGGTATGTGTACTACGAGTGGTATGGCCTTTAAAATGCATGGTCGCGTCGGTGACTCCCCTATTATCGGCGGCGGTTTATATGTTGACGGTAAAACAGGTGCAGCTACAGCAACGGGACAAGGAGAAGAGGTCATTCGTGTATGTGGAACTTTTATGGTTGTGGAATATCTGAAACAAGGTAAAAGTCCGGAACAAGCATGCCGTTTGGTTATAAAAAGAATCATAGATATTGATCCTGAAAAAGCAAAGTCTTTTCAGGTAGGATTTATTGCATTAACTAAAAATGGCGAATTCGGCACCTATAGTATTCATCCGGGATTCAGTTATGCCGTTACTTTACAAAATGGAATAACAGAAGTAAGATATTCAGACAGCTTTTTCAAAAACTAAGAATTTTGGCATAATTATTTCTACTTTACTATAATTCAAACGGCTTCATGTCAATATCAGGCATTCAGGATTTATTTTTATTTGGAATTCATGTGAATGGAGGTGCTTCGCTTATGGGATTCGGAACACTGCGTATTACCAGAATTCCTGCTTCTTATACAACCGACAAAAGAACGATCCTGCCTCCACAATCTGACATCATTTTCGAAGATGTGTTTCAACAAGCTTTTGATATATCCGCAATTGCTGAAAAGTTATCCATTCCAAGAGAGATTTTTGAAATTTGGACAGCCAATTTTTTTAATCAGTTTGATTCAAAAAATGCTGTTGAACCCATTTCTGCAGACATAAACGGTTTGGGTAATATTGAAAAAACAGGAAATAAATTTTATTTTAACCCATCCGATCAATGGATAAATATTCAACCTTACCGAAACTTTCCTTCCTTTCCTGTAAAAAGTTTACCTGTCAATAAGGACAATATTTCTTTTGTTGTAGAAAATCCAAAAGCACTCGTTTTTGAAGGTAAAAAAACAAAACCTTCCCACAAAAACTGGTTTTTACCAATTTTCATAATTGGGACTGTTGCTTTATTTATGATAATTAAAGAATGTTCTGTCAGCAAAACAGCTCCGAACCAAAAAAATATAGTTGCAGAGAAACAAACAGATGCTGAAGTTTACAACGAAAATACAGAAACAGTTAAGGAACTTACAAAAGCTACAGACACATCGGACAAAGTGCAAATCACTGAAACTTTACCAAACCAGGAACCAATTGTAAAGGAATCCGGTACTAACGTTCAATCAGGAAATACTAAAAAATCCAATGTTTCAGAAAATATCTCAAAGAACACAGCCGAAATCAAACAAAACGCACCCTGTATCTATGTTGTGGGAGCATTTAAAGTCAAAAAAAATGCACTCAAACTGATTAAAAACTTAAAAAAACAAGGTTTTAAAGCACAAATATCAGGTTATGGTGATTTTTATCGCGTCGGGATATTATCAGAATGTTTTACTGATACTTTCGGCCAGTATGCTACCATATTGAAAAAATATCCTGATGTTTGGTTGATGGAAGAATAGTTAAATTTAATATACTGTTTTAGCGATACTCCATTTAAAGGATTGTTCCTTTCTACCCTACTTCCTTCTGCATTAATCCTAGCAATTACAAAACGTATACTTTAAGGCTGCATGATCGAACACAATAGTTTGTATTCTAATATTTATTTCAAAAAATCTTCTTTTCTAAAGTAAAGAAAAGCAGCACAATTTGTTTGATTAAATGTCCCTTTTTATATTTCTGATACTACTATATTTAGCTTGCCCTTACTATTCATAAAACCAGATAGGAAAAACGGTCTTTTCCTTCGTGTCAATTGAGGTATAAGAATATATTTTCTTTGCTAGGGTTTTACACATCCGAATCCTTATTGACCTTTTCGACTGTCCCTCCAAAATGTAAGGCTAATTATGAAATATTGATTATTAAAATATTTCAAAATAAAAAAGGAGACCCTAAAAAGAGTCTCCTTTTATTATTTATAAAAATCAGATTTTAGTTTTTATTTCTAATGACGGTCACATCACCTGCTCTTGTCTCAAAAAATCCATCTTTGAAAAGAACATCAATGACATATACATATACACCTTGTTCGACTGGTTTATTGTCAAATCTACCATTCCAGAATCTTTCGACTTCATTTTTAGGATCGATATTATCTTGTGAATAAACCAAATTACCCCATCGATCGTAAATTTTAAACTTAAGGATTCTGTCCAAATCATCGCTGTACACAATAAATGTCTGATTGGTCACATCACCTGCTTCCGGGTAAATGATATTTGGAATTTCAAGAACTCTGACTTTTGTTATTCTGATAATGATGTCAGCAGTTGCCGTACACCCATTTTCATCTACCAAAGTGACTGTATATATCGTCTCTACATCCGGTTTAGCAACAAAAGATGTTACTCTTTGACCAACAAATATCGGCTGTCCGTTAGCTGTCCATAAAATCTCAGTTACTCTGGCAGGAATATTTGTCAATATTTCAACAGTTACTGAATCTCCAAGGTTGATTCTGACATCTTCACCCAACTCCACTGCCAAAAGTTCCGGTTGAGTAATATTAACCACAACTTCGTTGACACAACCATTAGATTCTCTTACCTGTACTCTGTATGTTCCCGGTCTGAGATTGGAAATTCTGTCTGAGGTTCCAAATGTAGCCCCACCGTCAAAAGAATATTGGTAAGGAGCAACTCCACCGGTCAGATTGGTTATGGTCAATGATCCGTTGTTTTCATTAAAACATCTTACATTTACAGAATCTACATCAAAAACCGGAAGATCATCTGCTTGTGTTACTACAACTACATCTGTGGCTTTACAACCTGTCTCGGTATTGGAAACTTCCAGATTATAGGTTCCCCCAGCATTAGCGGTGATGGTTGCCGTATTTCCTATCGTATTTCCATTTAACGTCCATGTATAAACTATTGTAGCGCCTGTTGTTGAGTTACCTCCCAAAGAAACGGTTCTGACGACACAATCAATGTTTTTGTCAGTGCCTGCATCAGCAATTGGAAGCGGGTTAACCCTTACAAATACTTCAGTGCTGGTATTCGGACAAGGAGCCTGATTACTAAAACTATAAGTAAATGTGTATAATCCAGGTTGGATTCCGGATAATCGGAATGTACCGTTAGTGGCATTAAATCCTGCTACTTGGGTACTTGTCCAAACTCCACCATTATCAGCATCAGCAAGAAGATTAAATAATGTCACTACATCCGTCACTCCCGTACAGAAACTTGCGGTACTTCCTACACCGGAATTTTTCGGTGCAAAAACATTTAAAGTAACATTTCTGGAAGGAGGACATCCAGGTTGTGGATTTGTCACAACATAGGTAAGTGTATAAGCGCCTTCCGGCAAACCTGTCAGATTAAGAACTTTTCCTGCGATTGGAATCACATCATTGTTGCTATTGGTAACGGCCCAGGTTCCCGGTACAGGGACTGCTGTTTCCAGTGTTGCCAAATCAAGCGTACCTGTGTTGTTACATAAATCTGCCGGGGTACGCAGTGTAAAAGGCGGACAACTGCAATCAAGGACTTCAATTTGTACCGGATACTCAACATCTGCGCATGGATCCTCGTTATTTATAGCGTAAAAATAAGTATACATTCCAGGTGCAACTCCATTAAAGTTTACCGTAGGAACACCTACAATTGGTGTTCTGTCGGGTAATAACCATTGTCCGTTCAGCGGAGGTACCCCATCAATCAATGAAAGAAGATCAAGGAAAGTTGAATTTCCACCGGTAGCAGAATTACACACTTCACCATCCATTACAATGGCTTCTACAAAACTCTCCACTTCTACGGTGATTTCTCGGAAACGTTCACATGTTCCTCCCGGTACAGGTACAAGCGTGTATCTTATTCTGTAGGTACCTGCAGGTTGTCCATTGACATCAAGTACGTTATTATTTAAAGTAACCGGATTACCCTGGAATGTTACAGACCATACACCCGGACCTGAAGTCGGATCAAGCAAGGTTGTCAGGTCAAGCATACCGTTTGTGATCCCCCCACCATTACATAAAGCAGGAGCAGGATTTAAAATAATTGGCGGACAATTACAATCCCTGACGTTCACGGTCACATCAACCGGTGTACATGGCAAAGATGCATTGACAGTATATCTGAAGATAAACTGTGATGTAGGAGCCTGTCCAACAAAATCAACCACCCCATTGGCAGGTATAGTCAATGCCGGGGTTGCAGGGCTAACCTGAGTCCATGTACCACCCGAAGTAAATCCTGACCTTAATAATGAGAATAAGTTAACTGTTGTAACCCCTTGACCTGTGTTTTCTGAACAAGGACTTCCGACATTTTCAACTATGGTCTGATTTCTCACCACTATAGTCTTGGTAAAATTACGTTGACATTGCGCAGGCAAACTACCTGAAATGGTAAAGGTTGCCGTATAATTGTTTGCCGGTAGTCCGAATGGATTTAAAAATTTGACATTTGTAATAGAAGCCGGCGCATTTATAGTCCAAACCCCGGTCGTTGATGACGGATCGACTGTAAACCTAAGAGGGTTTTCGAGATCCAGTAATGTCATACTTCCATTACACAAAGTATCAGGGAGTATGACTACATCAGGGCATGAACAATCGCGAATACGCACTTCTACAGGTACCATAATGTCCGTACAGGGTGCCATGGCAGTATTGGTGGTATACGTGAAAGTAACCGTTTCAACACTCATTCCAACAACATTGATATTCGGAAGTGTACCTCCAACTGTTGTTCCGCTGGTTTGTGTCCAGGTGCCTCCTGTAGCAGACCCTGGTGCCAATAGATTGTTGAGGTTTATGGATGTAAGATTAGAACCACCTACAGCATTACATAAAACAGTATCTATTGTAGTTGCTCTTGGTGCAGGCATAATTGTTAAATCTACCTCTGCACTATCAGGGCAATTTCCACCAGGAAGCGGATTTAAAGTAAAACGCAACCTATGTACCCCAGGAGCAGCATTTGCTGCATTTAAAACTCCTGTTGTAATAGTTGGTGCCGGTGTCGGACCTGAAACAACAGACCATGTTCCCGGATTAGAATGTAATCTGAGATTATTTAAATTGGTGCTGTTTGTTCCGGTTGTACTATTACAAAGTACCGGAGGGGCATTTACTGCAACAGCCGGACATGCGCAATTACGCACTACTACTTCAATAGTATCTGAGACATTATCACATGGAGCAACAGCGTTGTCCGTGATAAAGACGAAGGTAAATGTATCTCTTGAACCTACGGTAAGGAAACTGACATTGTTCCAATCTGTGACGTCAACTGGTGCTAAATCTGTATTAAACCATTGCCCTGAAGCACCATTTTGAAGCGAACCAAAATTTATAAATGTAGCTCCCAAACCGGTATTCAAACGACAAACGGTCACGGTATCCACCAAATTCAGAACAGGTGTGCTATTATTGGTAACTACTATAGAAGTATTGCCTGTACAAATTCCATCAGAAACCGTAACAAAGTAGGTGCCGGCAGCTATGACTTCAAGTTTTTGACCGCTTCCTAATGGGTCACCTGCAGCATTTGCCCAGGAATAGGTTGCAAATCCTGCCCCTGCATCCAGACTATCCGGATTATTATCACATAAGGTAATCGGTGGAACAACTATGGTTAAATTGGCATCCTGTATTACATTTACCGTAGCACTGCCTGTACATCCGTTTGCGTTGGTAACAACCACCGTATAGGTATCGGCAGATGTTATCGGGCCTAAACTTTGGTTGGTTCCTACATTTGGATTTGTAGGTGTGGACCAAACAAATGAACTTCCGGCTGAAGCCGTCAAAGTTGTATTACCACCAGGACAGAAAGATAAACTTCCTCCTATACTGACTGTCGGATTTGGATTTACGGTAACAACTATTGCTTTTTGACTGGTACAACCATTTGCGTCCGTAGCGACAACAGAATATTGTGTTGTAGATGCAGGAGAGACTGTATAATTAGGGCTTCCTGATCCACCCGGAGTCCAGGCAAAACTGACAAACTGAGCTGCATTCGTGACTGACAAGGTAGTAAAATCACCCTGACAAATAGAAACATTCGGAGAAACCAAGGCTTCTACCCCAACGACAGGTTGTAATATCAATTCATCTGTATTCTGACATCCGGATACTTCGTCAATTACAACGATTTTAAAACAATATTCACTGGCTCCAATCGGAAGTTGAACATCCAAAAAGTCAGGACCGGTATTTGAATAAATCTGATCAATTAACACATCATCACAATCGTATAAAAAGAATGTAGCTGCAGGATTGGATAAATCAAGAGGAATATAATCAACTAAAAGATCTACCGTGGTTGCACCACATGCAGGAGCCGGATTAGCTAATAACTCGACAACCGGTGTAAAATTAATACGTACTTCTATACATTCCTCCCCTTCACAGCCAAATTGATCTATAAGGGTAGCACAAAGGAGATAAGGATCAGCACTTGGAATGGATGTTTCATCAAAAATAACAAAACCATTGCCGGAAGGAAATCCATCTAAACCGGAAGGAACATCCCATGAAACACTATAAAAGCCATTTGCAATTACATTTGTTACATCAACTGTGATTTCTTCAGCCGAACCATCCTGACATATTTCCACTTCTTCCGGCTCTATATCAAAAGATATGGGGAGTTTCTTTTCTACCTCTACGGAACCAACTCCACTACAACCCAAATCATCTGTAATCGTAACAAAATAAGTTGTTGTAGCTGTCGGGCATACGGTAATCGTTGGATCTGAATCACCTGTACTCCAATTGTAATCCACATAATTTCCTGTACCACCCGAAATCTGAGGAATTAATTCTGCACAGAATCCGTCACATACATACAGCGGATCGAATACAACCAAGAGACTAGGATAAATAGTTACTCTGAATGTATCCCGTGGGCCTGGGCATAACTGAGATGGATCCTGTGCCCAAACTATATATTCTGCAACCTGGACACTTGATGTAATATTGTCCAACATATCGGTCACTGTACCACTTCCGTTCGGGAAAGTATAAGGATTCATCCCTGTTACGTTCGGATTTGGTATAGGTTCTATATTAATTGGTGTAGAGGAGCCGTCAGAGGTTATAAATTCTGAATTCAAAGTTGCGTTATCGCATATTTCAACATCTTCAAAATCTACCAATACCGGAGGTGTACAATCTAATTCCCACAACGGACCTACCTGAGCCACGTCAAGTTTACACTCAGCAATCGGGTCGTTCCAGCATCCGGAAACACCATCTGAAGTAGTCACAAAAGAAATCTGAAGATCTCTGTTGGCATTACAATCATCAATGTTGTCAAACACCCTGGTGCGAAGATTCATACAAATCTCTACAGTCAAACCGGCCTGACTACCGGGAACACCGTATCTGGTGGATGGGGCACAAGTGTTTTGGCACCCTGCACCTCCATTACTACTCCAAAACCAACCAAAAGGAAGTGCTGATCCTTGCGCCAATGGTGGTGTACAAGGGCAACTACCACATTTTATGTTACATAACCGCAGAATACCCAAGTCGTCTATATAAGAGCACAGAAGCGGCATGGTTTCCGTAATGGTTGGGGCACATGCTCCATCTGTAGGCCCCAGGTACTCAGCACCCGCAGGAGAGACGGTAACGTTAGTCGGATCAAAAACATCCATATCCCATCCTCTTCCGAAGTTTGGAATTAATCCATGAAACCAATCCACACCTGTTTCACTTGGGTCGTAATAAAACTCCAGACACACTCTGACATCTTCTCCCTGACAAAACTGGAGGTCATCCAAAGGTCGGTCACTGGATCTGTCAGTAACTTCAAAGGTAGTCTCTGATGTACAGGCGTCATTTCCAATACAAGAAACGCAAGCTGCCTGAGTATAAGCTGATAACGTAAAATTCGGATCATCAATATTTCCAACACCACTAATGGCAATAAATAAAGTCTGAATCGGGTCTCCGTTTGCATCCAAAGGAATACCTACGTTGTGCGCGTCCGGGTTGGAGTCTCCGTTACTGCAAGGTGTCGGTTCCGCTATAGTACCACCCGGCACTAAAGTTAAATTATCACAAGTACCTGAATATATGGTCCAAACGGGTTGCCAGCTACCTCCTGTTTCCACAAAAGTGAACAACTGTATAGCAAATTCATCTACATCTATCTGAAACCAAACCGTAGGATTTTGGTCAATACCACAATCGGCAAGGGATTCTTCAGGACAAGCTAGGTCCAAACATCCCGGGATACTGGTGATAACAAAGTTACCACAATTCAGGTCTGTAGGTGCAGTTTCCATGGTTTGAGCTCCTGTGATTTCTTCGCAAGTATCTGCGAAATCGCACCCTCTTGGCTCCATTACAGCGATTGTAAAGTCTCCGCAATTGGCATCTCGTGAAGCCACTTTAATCCAAATAACGTCACCCGGACTTAAACATCCGAACTTGACGGTGGCTGGTAAAGTTCCGCAATGATATGAGTCGCTGGAAAACAATGCTCCACCCGGGCCTGCAGCAGTACCAACCAATACCTCCACCGTTGTATTACCGGATATAGGGTTAGCGCCCGCAGGGTCAATAAAGATTTCCAAACCTTCTTCATCCACTACTGTATATGTATACCAAACCGCATTATCATTTGTCGCACCACCACACTCTACATTGGCAACGTCCTGATTTGGATCATCGTTAAAGCCTACTGCACAACAAGTAGTACCGGTATGGCTACCATATCCTGACAAATCAACAGGAGGATTTGGTGAATTCGGGTCCGGATCATCATTTTCCGGAAGTAAATTAAATTGAATATTAAATCTGATGTCACTACCTGCCATTGACGGACTGTCTGTTCCTACAGCAAGGTAATATGTCTGACCTTCATTTACTGCAATACCGGTCGTATTTGAAGTTATACAATTTGAAGCTGCTGTAGGTGGGTTCATACAACCATTGTCTTCAAATAAAGCCATAAATAAAGTTCCGGAATTTGAAATAAGGTTGGTAAGGTCTATAGTACTCACTCCTGCATCTACTGTAAAAGTATACCAAACTACAGGCATCGTACTGTAAGGACAATCTGCTGTGAAGGTAAATGCTTCCGGACAAGCTGAAACATTACAAGATTGAATGGTGATGGGTTCACAATAAACTCCCCCGCTTTCAATCAATTCAGCATCCGCACAAATGTCATGTTCTTCAGCAAAGGTACAGGCGGCATCATAAGGAACTTCGGTTGCCTGAATACTGAAATCACCCTCATTGGCACTGGAAGTTGATACCTGAATCATATAAGTTCCCGGTTCGTAACAAGCAAATTGATGCTCCTCACCTAAATCCAGACAAGCCGCTTCCAGGTATGTGGTGTTATTACAAGCGGTTTCCCAAAGGCCGGCCACTACTGTTGAACCTGCTGGTATTGGTGTTCCGTTGGTATTTCTGGCATCAATTCTGATATTGATGGCTCTTACACCATCAGGAATGGTAATTTCAAAAAATACAACGTTTTCCTGATCTGTCTGAGGACAATCCGGAAAAAAGGATCCCCTCCGGCACACAAAGTTGTTCCATCAACTCTGACACCATCAGTTGGTACCACAAAATTAGCTGAAATATTTGGAGAACAAGGATCATCATTATCAGGACCAAGGTTAAACTTGACGGTAAAATCAAAATTCCCTCCGGTATCACCAAATGAAGATATGGCAATTAAATACTGACTGCCTGGCGTAAAACCTCCTATATTACCAAAAGTGGTATTTAATCCCTGAAAACATGTTGTTGATACGGGTGACAAATTGGTACAATCTGCACCAAATTCAAAAACTCCCATAAAAGGCGTACCTGATCCTGAATATGACGTAAACGTAAAATCCATAGTTGGGGCATCGCCCGCCATACCTGGTGCCGTAAATACATACCATGACGTTTCTTCTGAATTAAAATCACAAGGTAATGTAAAACTTCCGGCAGGAAGGTTTTCAGGACAAGCGTCTATATTTGTAGTAGAAAAGTCAAGTGGAACGCACAATTCGTCAATAACGATTGGTTCTGCATCCGTACATTGGTCATTGGCAACTGCAGTATTTTGACTTTGTGAAATATTGATTGAAAACTCGCCGGCATCAGTTGTAGTAGAACCTACCTGAACCAAATACGTTCCTGGATTCAAACAGTTAAAGGTCACTGTTCCATCACCATCACAATCTTCATTGATAGAATTGTCAGAACAAGGCTCATTTGCTGTGCCCGCACCAATATTATCAAATAAAGCTATAGAAGGATCAGCAATCGGATTTGCACCTGTTCCTGTAACTGTTATGGTAATACTATTATTCGGTGCTGAAATGGTAAATTCATACCAAAGAGTATTGGCAATGTTGGCATCACCGCACATTTCGTCATCATCCGTTGCGCAGGTATTGTCCTGATTGGATAAAGTAGAGCCATCACTCAAAACGGTCGCTGTAAAATTGCCCCCGCAAGGGTCATCATTTGCCGGCTCAAGATTATATTTAATATCAAAATCCACATCTCCTGTATTGCCCGGAATACCAATGGCAATATAGTATGTTGTGTTTTCATTTACATCAAGTGGGGTACCATCCGTTCCATTGCCGCTTAAACAATCTCCACCCGGAAGAATATCACCAGGGTTTCCTGTAGGGCAAGATTCCAAAATGGAAAGTACAGCTGTTCCTGATATATTTTCTATTTCAATAGAAGTTGTACCAACAGGTGTGGTAAATTCATACCAAACGACTGCATCATTTTGATAATCCAAAGCACATCCACCAACGGCAAAAACTTCAGGACAAGCGTTGTTTGTGGTTGTGGTCGTTACCGTGAGGAATTCACAAACCGGTGTGGCAGGAATAACCTCCGCGTCACTACAATTATCATTTGGTGGTGCTGTATTGTTTACTTCCACCTCCAAAGCAAAATCACCCGCATTGTTGGACGTGGGAGAAACAAAAATATAGTATCTGGTTCCCGGAACAGGACACTCCAAAGTAACGGATTCATCACAATCTGTACCATCTGTGTCATTCATATCTGTTCCTTGTGTACATTCAGAATAGACGAGAACTGATGGATTGGTGATGCCGTTTGCTCCGGTACCTGTAACTGTAAATACGATTTCGTTACCCGGACCGGCAAAGTCGTAGTAATACCAAACCGAAGCTTCATTTTGAGTAGCTACCGGACAATCAGCAAAATCTTCAGTTGCACAACTATTGGTCAGATTCGGGTTATTACCAAGATTTACCTGATCAGCATTAGCACATTCGTCATTGGAAGGTGGATTGGATTTTTCAGTGATCAGGATATCAAATGCACCCTGAGTACCATTGTCACCTACGACCAGTAACCAATATTGTGTGCTGCCTGAAACAGCTACATCCATCAACTCACCGGCTGTACCACAACCGCCAGCAACTGAAGCTCCGTTACAGTTGGTAAACAAACCTATATCAGAGTTGATACCATTAACTTCAATATCAATTAATTCAGCATTGGCATCTGTTGTAAAAGTAAACCATACACCCGGTCCGTCGTCAAAAGTACATCCGCCAAAGTTTAAGGCAGGAAGTTCAGGACATGCATTTGTATTGTCTCCGTTAAATTCATTAGGAGGCGTTTCGCACAATCCATTGGTCAAAGTCAGAAGGGTGGCCTCATCACAAGTTTCGTTTACGACACCATTGTCGGCAGTGGTCACTGCCAGGGTAAAATCCCCTTCGTCTCCAAATTCAGAACTCACCATAATCAGATACGTTGTACCCGGAATCGGGCATCGGATAGTTGCTGTCTGGTTACAATCATTTCCATCTTCGTCCATCATGATATCACCAGCATTACAACCTTCATAAACTGCCACTATCGGGTTGGTGATAGCCGGTGCACCTGTTGGTGTCAATGTAACGGTAAATTCATCCTGAGTAGTTACTGCAGGAAAGGTATATTCAAACCAAACCGAAGCGTCATCTTGCGCTGCTGTACAATTAGGATTTAAAATGTCTTGTGTGGCACAAAGATTGGAATGTGTTCCTGTCAATGTACCATTGGCATCTGCGCAGGCATCATTAGCAGGTCTGTCATTGTATTTAATTTCGAAATCCACTACACCTTCATTGCCGGCGATGGCAATAGCTATATAATAAGTCGTACCACCGGTAACATTGATATCAGCAGTAGGACCTGCTCCGTTGAGACAACTACCACCTGCTATGGTCGCTGTTGGGTTACAGTTGTCAAAAATGCTAAGGTATGCACCTGCAGGTGTTATATTTTGGATATTCATTGAAGTAACGCCTACAGGGGGTGTAAATTCCATCCAAACAGTTGCATCCGTATTATAATTGCCTCCGATACAAGCCAAACTGAAAGACTCAGGACAAGCATCAGTAGTGTTGGTAGTAACATCAAAATACACGCATGTTTCAGTATTCGTTATATCTGTTGCTAAGGTACAAACGTCATTAATAACCCCATTATCTGAAGTAGACAAAGATATATTAAACTGCCCGTCATCACCCAAAGCACTTCCTACTGCTATCAGATAAGTTTGACCCGGAGTAAGACATTCCAATGTTAACGAACCATTACAATCACTATCCACTGGTACCAAACCACCACAAGTGCCACTATAGACTTCTAAAGCCGGATCAGTAATAGGACTACCTCCGGTACCTGTAACCGTAATGGTTGCATTTTCTTGTAAAGCCGGCATGGTAAACGTATACCATACCACATTGTCATCATTGGCAGTACAACCGGTTATATTTTCATTATCAGCACAAACGTTGCTTTGGTTGTTTAAACCCGCAGCGGTTAATAACAAGGCAGCAGAACAATCATCGTTGGATGGGATGTTCTGATCAGCTTCGACAGTTACCGTACCTGTAGGTCCTACCAAAAGATAATAGGTAGTTAAAGGATTTGTTGTAAAGTTCGTCACATTACAACCATGAGATGTCAAAGATCCGCATGTTCCTGAAAACAATTGATTTTGTCCTCCGGAGATCGTCATGGTCTGCAACTTATCATCCGTTGTAAATGAATACCATATACCTTCTATGGCCGCTCCAAAACAAGCAGCCGCTTCCGGATCGGGACAAGCGTTGGCATTTCCCATAAAAGTGCCTTGTTCGCTACAGTCTAATTCATTATCTGCGCCAAAATTATTTAAAACCTCTGCATCTGTGCATATATCACCGTTAACAGGTGTTATTATGGACACTGTGATTTCAAATGTCCCTACATTAGAACTACATGGATCAAGCACCGTTCCGGCTTCGATAAACAACTCCGTACCAGGTGCAAAACATTGAGGTAAACTACCACTTATGTTAGCACTGCCACAAATATTGGCGTGCACCGTAAAAAGTTGAGGATTTGCCAGCGTTCCGGCACCTTGAAGAACATCTATATCCACTTTATGAAATAACCCGTTATTAGGGACTGTATATCTGTACCATACTCTCCCGTCAGCAGAACATACGTTCGTCAGAGCTGTGTTTGTTCCTAAAATAATACTTAGATTGTCTGCACAAACATCATTGGGAGCTGTGGGAGCAATAGTTACTGCATGATTAACAAAAGGCGAAGCCAAAGCAGGACAATCGATTAAATCGTAATCTCCTACCCAGTTTCCATAGGCGTAATCGGTACCACTTGGGTCATTAAATGGAATAAATGCCGGATTGGTGGTACATGCACATGTTAATTGATGTGATCCCGGAGGCAAATTATCCAGATCCACTGCAAAAATATCATAATTACCGTTTTCACCGGTTTGAACCATTGGCACCAGAATGGGAGGTAAACAACCCCAGTTGTTCAAACCTATCCAGGCAATACATTCTACTGTTCCTGAACCACCCGGTCCGGTCACACCCGGTTTAAACACCTCAACAGTAACTGTCGGGCCCGGATCACCACAATCAAATGTACCTAAATTCTGCATAGCACCTGCAGGCCACCTAACATGTTCAGGATTGGCATTAGCGCCATTGCTGGGACATGGAGCTAAAAAATTTACTGCATTACCGCTAAACGGAATAATCAGATTATTTAAAAATGGGAATTCAATTATGCTTAGTGATAAACTATTCCTTAAGTGGAATAGATTGTTGTTGTTCATGTTGCCATTAATTTTTACTTCTTCAGAAATTCCTGAAGTTGTAAACATAAAAAAGGCACCTATGAATAAACATAAAAGTACTGAGTTAAAATGTCTCATTGCAGAATAAAATTTGTTTAATAAGATAATATCACAATCTGTAAAAGATTGCCTGCATCTGTATTCGTAAAGAAGGGAGTCGCTTGTAAGAAGCGTTTGATTATTCGTCTATCGGGTGTAAAAATAGATATTATATTTTTATTAAGAAATTTTTTTTTATATTTTAAGAAATTAACAGTTTCTAAGTTATTAAACAAAATATTGTTAATACAATGTAAATATAGATTTTATTTCTTACTAAACAAAAATAAACAAGCAAAACAGAATTTTATTGCCCCATTCTTAAATATACAAAATTTAAAACAAATTTATCTTTCGTTATTTTTATGATAAAATATGTATATACACAAAAAAAGGCCGGACTTTTTTACAAAATCCGGCCTCATGTATTGTTATTAATGTCTTTGATTAACTACCGCACATCAAACAACCTTCTTCCATGGAGCAAACGGCCCCTTCCTGCAGATCCATAACTTCGTTTTCTGAAGGCATGTCGTCAGCTTTTGCCTGAATTCTTTGGTGTTCGGCATCAAGGGTAAATTTGATCGGGTCAACGGCAGCTTTGCTTCTCAGGTAGTACATACCTGTTTTCAGCCCTTTTTGCCAAGCATAAAAATGCATGGATGTAAGTTTTCCGAAATTAGGACTTTCAACAAACAGGTTAAGACTTTGACTTTGGCAAATAAAAGCTCCTCTGTCTGCGGCTTGATCGATGATTGCTTTTTGACTGATTTCGTAGACAGTTTTATATAAAGCTTTCAGTTCAGCCGGTATTTCGGGAATATTTTGAACTGAACCATTGGATGCCATGAGTTTCTGTTTCATGTCTTCGTTCCAAAGATTGAGTCTTGTCAGGTCATTCAATAAATGTTTATTGACAATTATATATTCACCAGATAAGGTTCTTCTGGTATAAATATTTGAAGTATACGGTTCGAAACATTCGTTATTACCTAAAATCTGAGAGGTTGATGCCGTTGGCATAGGAGCAAGCAATAAACTGTTTCTCATACCTTTCTCAATCACTCTTTTTTTGAGGTTGTTCCAATCATATTTGTTTGTTGGGGTCACATTCCACATGTCAAATTGAAGGATACCTTCACTGGCCGGTGAACCTTTAAAAGTACTGTAAGCACCATCTTTTTCGGCAAGATTACAACTTTCTTCAACAGCTGAATGGTATATCGTTTCAAAAATATCTCTGTTTAGTTGTCGGGCTTCTTCGCTTTCAAAAGGGAACCCCATCTGAATGTATGCATCGGCCAATCCCTGAACGCCGATACCAATCGGTCTGTGTCTGAAATTGGAATTTTCTGCCTCTTTGATCGGATAGTAGTTAATATCTATAATCTTGTTAAGATTTCTCGTAATGACCGCTGTTACTTTATGAAGTTGTTCGAAGTCAAACGTTTTATTTTTGACATCCACAAACTTAGGTAGAGAAATAGATGCCAGATTACAAACGGCTACCTCATCCGGTGAAGTATATTCAATGATCTCTGTACATAAATTGCTCGATTTAATGGTGCCCAGATTTTTCTGGTTGGATTTTTCGTTACAAGCATCTTTATAAAGAATGTACGGAGTGCCGGTTTCAATTTGAGACTCAAGGATAGCAAACCATAATTCCTGTGCATTGATGGTTTTGCGCGCTTTACCGCTGCTTTCGTACCGGGTGTACAAGGCTTCAAAATCACTGCCATAAGTATCTGCGAGTCCGGGAGCTTCATTAGGACAGAAAAGTGACCAGGTTCCATTGTCTTTAACCCTTTTCATAAATAAATCAGGTATCCACATGGCATAAAACAAATCTCTGGCGCGCATTTCTTCCTTTCCGTGGTTTTTCTTGAGCTCAAGGAAATCAAAAACATCAGCATGCCAAGGTTCAAGATAGATGGCAAAAGCACCTTTCCTTTTTCCCCCACCCTGATCTACATATCGGGCTGTATCGTTAAAAACTTTCAACATGGGGATGATTCCGTTGGAAGTTCCTCCTGTACCTTTGATGTAACTACCTTTGGCGCGAACATTATGAATAGAAAGACCTATCCCTCCTGCAGACTGAGAAATTTTGGAACATCTTGCCAAAGTTTCGAAAATACCGGGAATACTGTCATCTACCATGGACAATAAAAAGCACGAAGATAGCTGAGGTTTGGGAGTACCTGCATTAAATAAAGTTGGTGTGGCATGGATAAACCACTTTTCAGACATGAGGTTATAAGTCTCAATAGCTGATGCGATATTTTCACCATGTATGCCTACAGAAGCACGCATCAACATGTGTTGGGGCCTTTCGACCACTTCGCCGTTCATGCGGAGCAAGTAGGATTTTTCAAGGGTTTTAAATCCAAAATAATCAAAACTATAGTCTCTGTCGTAAATGATCACACTATCCAGAATATCTGCATATTTCTGGATGACTTCGTGGGTTTCTTTTCCGATGAGGCCTGCAGGCTGATTGGTTTTCGGGTCAATGTAATTATACAGTCTTTCCATGGTGGCAGAAAAAGATTTGTCTGTATTTTTGTGAAGATTGGATACTGCGATTCTGGCCGCTAATATGGCAAAATCCGGGTGTCTTGCAGCCATGGAAGCAGCTGTTTCTGCTGCCAGGTTATCCAGTTCTGTGGTTTTTACACCATCGTACAACCCCTGAATGACTCTTTTTGATATTTCAATAGAATCTACGTATTTGGTATTCAGGCCGTAACATAATTTGGTGATTCGGGCTGTGACTTTGTCGAAGCTTACTGCTTCTTTTTTGTTACTTCGTTTAATAACTTGCATAGAGGTACATTGTGGATTAAAAAAATAAAACTGGTTTCAGGATGCAAGCGTGGTTACTAAAAATCTTCTTCCAGAGAGAATACCTGCTTATCTTTTTCGGCCATTACGCCGGATTTCTGGTAATCTCCTACCCTTTTCTCAAAAAAGTTTGTTTTTCCTTGTAAAGAAATCATATCCATCCAAGGGAATGGATTTTCAACATTATAAATTCTTTCGTTTCCGAGCGAAACAAGTAATCTGTCAGATACAAATTCTATATATTGGCACATGAGTTCTGCATTCATTCCGATCAAAGCGACAGGTATGGCGTCCGTCACAAACTTTTTTTCTATCTCAACCGCATCAGCGATAATCGCTCTTATGGTTTCTTTTGGCAATTTATTGACTATGTGGTCATTATATAACAAACAGGCAAAATCACAGTGCATTCCTTCGTCTCTTGAAATAAGTTCGTTGGAGAAGGTCAGTCCGGGCATCAGGCCTCTTTTTTTCAACCAGAAAATGGAGCAAAATGATCCGGAAAAGAAAATGCCTTCAACAGCAGCAAAAGCTACCAATCTTTCAGCAAAAGAACCATTGCTGATCCATCTTAATGCCCAATCGGCTTTTTCACCGACGCAATCAATCGTGTCGATGGCGTGAAGTAAATATTCTTTTTCTTTATTATCCTTGATATAGGTGTCAATCAACAGAGAATAGGTTTCTGAATGGATATTTTCCATCATAATCTGAAACCCATAGAAAAATTTTGCTTCTGTATATTGAACCTCACGTACCATATTTTCTGCGAGATTTTCATTTACGATACCGTCACTGGCAGCAAAAAAAGCAAGAACATGTTTTATAAAATGTCTTTCATTATCATTCAGTTTATGTTCCCAGTCACTCATGTCCTGATTCAGGTCAATTTCTTCTGCTGTCCAAAAACTGGCCTCACACTTTTTATAAAAAGCCCATATATCACTATGTTCGATAGGAAAAAGTACAAATCGATTGGGATTTTCAATTAAAATTGGCTCAGTGGACTGGTTACTCATAATTCTTATGTTTAGGTACGGATATATGTATATATTTTATAATGTGTCAAAAGTACTTTAAAACTTGTATATGTAAAAATTATATTAAATATTTTAATATATATTTTTTTTACTTATCTGTAATAGTCACATTTTGTAATTATTACTTATTACTAAGTTTTACTAAGTATTAAAATTGCGTTATACGTTCTTTCAACGGTGGTGCAAATGTAAGTGCTTTTTGTATTATTTCCTGCATGTAATCAAAGCAAAGTTATCCACACAATGTGGATAACTTTGCAATATATTATAAATCAGCATAATATATTCAAATATATCTTTGTTATATGTGGATAACTTTTAATATGTAGTTGTCGAAGCTTTCAAAATGTGAGTGTTACACATTAGGAAAAAACATAAACTGATTTTAAAGGCATGGAAAGCAATAACAATAATTTTTATTTTTTCTGGCGAACAACCTCATACAATAGAATTCCTGTACTTACTGAAACATTCAGGCTATCCACTTTTCCAAACATGGGAATGATGATGTTCTGGTCACCGGATTTTGTCCATATTTCAGTCAATCCTTTATCTTCTGCTCCGACTACAATAGCCGTCCTTTTACTGTAGATTACATCAGTATACAATTTTGAAGCTTCGAGGGATGCTGAATATATTTTTATTTCATTCTGCTGAAGAAAAGAAACAATATTTTCTGATGTACCCGAATAAACCGGCATAGCAAAAATGCAGCCCAGACTGGAGCGTATAATATTCGGATTGTACAAATCTGTTTTTGGATCAGCGATGATTACTACATCCACTCCCGCACCATCTGCAGTTCTGAGTAGTGCTCCGATATTCCCGGGTTTTTCGGGAGCTTCCGCCACTAATATCAAAACAGGTTTGTCCGGAGGAAAATGAAGATCACTCAATTCCTGTTTTTTCATTTTTACAATTGCCAGAAAAGGTTCCGTCGATTCCCGGATGGCGAGTCGCAGATGAACTTCTCTGCTGATTTCTATGATTTCAGGTTTATGGGCTGCATGTAAACATAATTTTTCAGCATCAAAGTAGGTTGACATATGTTCGGCAAACAACAAAGTTTCTATGTCAAAACCTCCCGCAACGGCCATGTGGATTTCTCTCGCCCCTTCGATGATAAAAAGTCCGGATTCTTTTCTGTCTCTGGCTTTATCCTGTAGCAGGATGATTTTTTTAACCAACGGGTTTTTAAGACTTTTTATGCTTTTGAGCATGTCATTATACTTTAACTCCGGACGATCTGTCCATGATATATACAATCAGAAATCCGAAAACTAAACAAACCAAAGTTTCCAAGGTTTTTGGCGTCGACCAATACAGCGCGGGCAAAACCTGAACTTCCGACATAACTTTAAATGATTCTGCCGGCAAAGATTTTAACATGTCAGCATTGGTGATCATCTGAATTTCTCCGGTTTCTTTGATAAATACCGTCTCAATATTTCTCCAAGGCCATATTTTATTTAACGAACCTAACAGGAATCCTGTCAGAATTGCTAATGTGATTTCTTTATATCGGTCAAATAACCATGAAAATACTCTTGAAAAAGTCATCGCTCCGGCAATCAATCCCAATACAAATACAAAAATAACAGAGATAGAAGCAAGATCAAATTGCGTGAGTATAGACTTGACATTACTGAGGATATAATAATACATACCCATTAAAACCAACATAAAACTCCCCGAAATTCCGGGAAGCAACATGGCGGATATAGCTATCATGGCGGAAATAAATACAAACAGATAGGAAGTATTTCCTTCGGAAGGAGTCAATATGGTAATCCCATATGCTATCAGAAAACCGACAACCAATCCGACAATATTGTACAAGTCTTTAATAGAAAATTGTCTTCCGATAAATAAGGCTGAAGCCAATATCAAGCCGAAAAAAAATCCCCAGAGAGGCTCGGGAAAGTGTTCTAATAAATACGTGATGGCAAAAACACCAATAACAATACCCACCGCCATACCTCCGCCCAGATTTAAGACAAAAGGAAGGTTAATGTGTTGTCCTGCTTTCTGAAATTCACCTTTACGTATCCATTGTATCAAACCCAGGTCAAAAGATTTGATGGAGTGCAAAAGGTCTTCGTAAATACCCGTTATAAAAGCTATGGTTCCTCCGGAAACACCGGGAATAATTTCTGCAACTCCCATGGCCATTCCTTTTAAAATGATAGCCGGTCTTAAGGAAAATTTCATAAAATATTTGATTTATTCATTATCATGTGCTCTTGTCTGAACATTTTTGTCCGGTATTATCGGTTCTGTGTCCACGACGTTTGTTTTGAGGCCACTCAGGTCAGGTTGACCCGCATTTACCCAGGCAGTATACCAAAGGCTGCCTATAGCGTGAATACTGGCCCTCATCTGATCTTCTACCATAGTCCCCATAGCTTTGGAATAAGCATCTGCATACTCTTCACATTGAATCCGAACAGTCTGACTCAATCTTTCGTCGTAACAATATTGACGATCCAGCGGAAACTCTTTACTAAGACGTTTTTCAATGGCAAGGACTGAATCCAGATGACTATGGGCATTAATGACTATATCCCAGATAAATTCTCTTGGATTTTCGATATACGTGGCCTGGCCAACAAAAAAATCATATCTCGATTCAGCAAAAAGTTCAGGAATCCTGGATTCCCAAAAGGCGTGGATACCCACCTGATCTGTAAATTGTCCGTTGTAGTTTTTGGTGGTATGCAAAGGCACATGTGCATCACTTACGTAATGACCAAATTCAGATATCATGCGCAACAAAAGGTCTTCATTTTTATTTTGGAAGGTTTTGGTGAGCCGTTCCAACATACTTTCGATGTGGTAAGGAACAATACCATATGCAGAAAATTTATCTACAATAATCATTTTTCCTTCGTGTCCTGAAAATTGGTTGGTCTCAAACAATTCATTCAGGTCATAATGACTCATCACCCACTCATCTTCGTAATACATCGGCTTGATCACCCTTTTCCAATATTTCAGAAAAGTGGGATAATCCAGACCTACCGTTTTCCACATCTGATTTTCAACAGAAAGAAAAATACTGTCCGAAGTCAGTGTATGTTTGATTTCAACAGTATCTTTTCCTTTTACGTAATAAAATGAAGCATATTTTATCAATGCTTCTTCAAAATCACGGGGAACATTCGGAAATGGTATTTTGTCCCAATGATCTATATCTATGTAGTGACGTACACCTTCATGTTTGGTAGCATATCTTCTTTTGTCAGGATCGATGGCATGTTCTGTGATGTATAAGATGTTATTTTTATAATAACCAAACATTTCCTGAGGCAACGTATACACAGCCATCTGATTGATCAATCTGTGTCCATAAAATCCCCAGGCTTCCGGTTTTTCTTGTGGAGCAGGTATGGTCGGTTCTCCACTTAAAAATAAATTAAAAAAAAGAAAGCTGATGAAATACATCTTTAAGCGACTTGGTATTTAAATTGGTTGATCACATGAAACATTAAAAAACAATTATCTGATTTTGATCGACCAAAGTTAGTGCTTTCTGCTCATTCAAACCCTCAAATCAACATAATATTGAAACAATTTTAAACAAAAGCTAAGAATATAAACTTTAGTTAACAGTAAAATTAAAAAAATGAAAATCATTTTAAAGTGGATATTCGTCACAAACATTATGCTGACTACCTATTATATGCAGGCTCAGATCATTCGAAGACCTTCGCCCGGTATTGAAGAAAGGAACACTGATGATGAAGAGGTCTCAAAATATGATGCGCTTACAGCTGATATAAAAATCGGAAATTTAGGTTTTTTTGGCAATCTTTTTATTTCAGGTAAAACAAATGTGGGTTACCAGATCACCCCTTGGCTCAACGGAGGTATTGGAGGCAAAGTTTTTTATACACAGATATTTGTTCCCTCTGCTCCGGATTTTAAATATACCGATTTAGGAGGTTTTGCCTATGCGCGTGCCAAAGTTTTCAGAAATTTTTTCGCACAAGTGGAATATCACTACACCTCATTTGATTATGTCAGTCCCCTTCTGACCGGTGCCAATATCAGTTATCCGACAATCGGAGCAGGATACGTCTCCGGTAACGGCCCTTGGAAATTTGGTCTTGAACTTAATTTTTTGGTTAACGAACTGGCAAGAGATTATCAGGGATCTGTCCTTGAATATTGGACAGGAGCGTTTTATCATTTTTAAACCTCCAATATTTTAATTGCTTTTTATAAAAATAAAAAAACCGGTTTTACAACACATAAAACCGGTTTTTTATTTATTTTAATCCTTAAAACTTGATGAATCTGCCTGTATATATGGCATCTTTTGATTTTACTATAATCTGATAGTTGCCTGCAGAAAGCGTATTGACAGCGATCTTGTCGGACAACAAAATATCGGCTACTTTTGTACCATCCATTCTGAAAATGGTAATAGCTTCAACCTGAATATCTTTGGTAATCTGAATATAATCACTCGCCGGATTAGGAAATACCTGAAGCGAAAATATTTCGGTGTCAAACGTTGAAGTGGCCAGTACAAAATCGTTCATATACCGCGGCAGTAACTGATATCCGCCTTCCAGAGGAGGGGTGGCATTGATGGAAAACTGACTCAGCAAGCCGGTGACATTAAATTTGTCTCCTGTAGGAGCCGGTTGTGTATATAAATTCACATCATTATCTATACGGATTGAAAAAGTTGTCTGACCATTGGTCATATCCACGTTAAAACCTGCACCCATTCCTGTCCATTGACTCCTGTCAATGAATGAAACATTCTGAACCGTCAATAATCCGGACTCATTTTCTTCTGTAAAGGAAGTGACCACTTTGGCGGGAACCAAAGATTGATCAATAGCAAGAACATTTATATTATCGGCATTGATCTGAGTCAAACCTCTGAATTGAGCTACTGTTCCTTTGACTGATAATCTGTCACCTTCAATCACGGAATATCCCAGGGAATTGGAAGCATTAAAAATGCCTATACCTCTTCCGTTATTATCCTGAATCGTAAACTGAAGTCCGCCCTGGCGAACATTGATGCCATAAACCACTCCTTCGACCGTACATTTAATACCTAAAGAATCTGCCACGCCTTCACCATTTACTCCTTTAAGAGATGCGATTGTCCGAAGCGGGTACTCATCAATAACCACATCTTCAATTACAGTGACTGTACCTGTCATACCTCCGTTGGCGTGAAGATCACATTGATAATTGTAAAAGCCAGGTTTGGTAAATGTATAATCAAAGGTCCATGGCGCAGCAGCCGGTACTCCACTCAGAAATCCCTCAGGATTGGATGGAAAAGTAGCCAGACTTCCGTTAACATTATGAACACCTTCTGTGTTATCCCAACGTACGGTTTCACCTACGTTAATGGTAATATCTTTAGGCGTAAATTGATTATTTGTGATGATAACCGTTACATCCGCTGAAGAACCACACGGTGGAATACTGTTTCCTGCACCTGGTGTACCATAGATATTTTTGCCGTTTAAAACAATCATCAGGTCGTTTTCAGACACCTTCCAATTATTGCCGTCATTCGGGTCTGCCAAAGGATTACACAATTCAATAGAACGTCCATCTCCATCAGTACCTTCCATGATGGTAGGCCATGGTGCCATATCAGATAAAGTAAAATCTACGATTTCCGTTCCGGCAGCATCTGCAAGTGTGATTCTCTCACCACCGTTGCTAAGTGCACCTGAAGTCCATTGCATAGCGCTGATGCCATAAACTGTTTCAAAAGCTGCAGACTTTACAACCACCAACATATATTCTCCGGCATTGATTGTCGCACTTCCAAACGTGTGTGTGACTCCCCGGGTAATTTTATATCCTTCGAGGTTAACACTTTGGGTTCCTGCATTATATAATTCAATATATTCCAAAGAATCAGTACCGTCCTCAGGTGGATTGTAGGATAACTCTGTAATAACTATCTGCGAGTGTGCATACAACGCAGCGAATAAAAATAATAAAATAGGTAAAAATCTTCTCATGCTGTTTTATTTAATTTGCAAATGAAGGCACTAAATTAGGTATTATTTTTGAACTTATTGTGAAATATTTATGAAAATGCGATGAACAGAATGAGAAAATAATACTACTTTTGGAATTTTCAATTAAAATCAGGTTTATGGTATTGTATTTCAGACCTTTTATTTTGTTATGGTTGATTACAGGTTTTTCAATAAATATCCAGGCCCAGAAAAAACAAAACAGACCATCAAAAGAAACATTAATTGAAGCACAAACTCAACATGTAATCACCTGGAGAAGACATCTGCACCAATATCCCGAACTCTCCAACAGAGAATTCAAAACTATGGAATATATCTGTAAACAACTCGAAATCATAGGATTGCCTTATAAAAAGGGCATGGCATATACAGGTGTGGTAGCAACCCTGGCAACTGGTAAACCCGGGCCGGTGATCGGACTGAGGGCTGATATGGATGGATTGCCTGTCAAAGAAAGAGTAGATCTTCCGTTTGCTTCCAAAGAAACTTCTGAGTATCTGGGAGAGCAGGTTCCGGTGATGCATGCCTGTGGTCACGACGCCCATGTTGCCATTTTATTAGGGGTCGCTGCCGTTTTGAATCAGATGAAAGAACAATTGACAGGAACCATCGTTTTTGTTTTTCAGCCGGCTGAAGAAGGTGCTCCTCCGGGAGAAGAAGGAGGTGCGGAATTGATGATCAAACAGGGATTGTTTAAGGAATACGGCATGGAAGTCATGTTTGGATTACACATTTCAAGTATGATTGAAACCGGTAGAATACATTATAAACCTAAAGGAATTATGGCCGCTGCAGACCGTTTTAACATCACGGTAAAGGGCAGACAAACCCATGGTTCCCGACCCTGGCAAGGTATCGATCCGATCACGGTTTCTGCACAGATCATCCTTGGATTGCAAAATATTGTGAGCAGACAAACAGACCTTGAAAAAGCACCTGCCGTGATTTCCATAGGCAAAATTGAAGGCGGCGTCAGAAACAATATTATTCCTGAAGAAGTAGAACTTATCGGCACCATTCGTACCCTGGACACAGCCATGCAAAGTGAGATTCACAAAAGAATACATCATACAGCTGCTCATATTGCAGAGAGTGCTGGTGCGGAAGCGGTCGTTGAGATCGTAAGACAATATCCTGTTACATACAATCATCCGGAATTAACCACAAAGATGTTAAAATCATTGGAAAAAGCGGCAGGTTCGAAAAATGTTCTGGTGATGAATCCCATGATGGGGGCGGAAGATTTTTCGTTTTATGCGAGAGAAGTTCCCGGTTTATTTTTTTTTCTGGGAGCCCGGCATCCTGAAATTGATGCTTTGGATGCCACATTACACCATACGCCTGATTTCAAAATTGACGAAAATTCTTTTCCCTTAGGAATGTCTTCATTGATTCAGCTCGTTTTGGATTACCAATCTGATCATAAACCATAAATTATGGACAGAATAGTTTGTTCTTTTGAAGGTGGAAAAGGTCCGTTATTCGTGGTATCCGCAGCCATGCATGGCAATGAACAGGCCGGTATCGCAGCGCTCAGGGAAGTATGCGAAATTTTGAATAAGGAAAAGTTGTCGAATCCTGATTTTGCATTTTCAGGTACCTTTGTAGGTTTGGTTGGAAACAAACAAGCGGTGGAAAACAATGTCCGGTATATGGAAAATGACCTCAACAGGATGTGGGAAAGCGATTTTGTTTATCAGGTTTTAAAAGAAGATATTTTTTTGCAAAAAAATGAGGTAAGAGAAATGCACGAAATTATTTTAGCCCTGCGAGAATACGTGCTCACCGGAAAATTTCGCAAATTATATCTTCTTGATCTCCACACCACCAGTAGTGACGGTATTTTTGTCATTTGTACAGAAGATGAAGAAAGCAGTCATCTAGCAGGACAGCTCCATGCACCTTTGGTTCGCGGTTTATTAAAAGGAATTTCCGGTACGACGCTTCATTATTTTAATAAAAATAATCTTGGCATTGAAGCTACGGCTCTGGCTTTTGAAGGAGGTCACCATGAGGATCCTTTGTCCGTCAAAAGAATGGTTGCTGCCGTATTCAATTGTATGGCGAGTATTGGTTGCATCAACCATATTGATACTAAAAATACAAATGATAGTATTCTAATGGACTATTCTGCGGATTTGCCAAAAAGTGTGGAAGTCATCTATAAATACCATGTTCAGGATAAGTTGAGCTGGGAAATGATGCCGGGTTTTACTAACTTTGACCCTGTAAAAAAAGGCCAGTATCTCGCTCGTGACATCACAGGTCCGGTATATTGTCCTGTAGACGGTCTGATTCTGATGCCATTATATCAAAAAAAAGGAAGAGACGGATTTTTTATTGTTAAACCATTATAAATTTTTATATGGAATTTATTCCTGAAGACAAAATAGAACATATCATTCAGCAATATGAAGATCCCGTTGTTTTTGAAAATGATCTTATCTCATTAAAAAATGAAAATCCGTTAATCCTGGATTTTATTTCTGAAGAAAGGATGGATCTTTTGAAAAAAGAGGAATTGGCTTTTCTTGAATTCATAACATTAGTCATTTATTCTGCATCAAAACTAGGTATCAATAAGATTCCAAAAGTCAAAGGTCAGGTTTTGGAAGATGCTGAGGAAAAAAATTATGACCTTTGGGAAAATGAAGGTAAAAAGTCATTAAAAAATGCTTTTGATGTATATTTTGATGGGTACGAACAGGAAGATTTACTTGCGTTTCTGGAAGACAGTCTGCAGCAGGATGATGAAAATCCTGTGACCGGTGTGGGTGCTGAGCTTATAGCTGTTACCGCCAAATCTGTGATTGATGTTTTACATGCCTGTAATTAAGGGGAAATGACATTGGGTTTATTGGTTTATAAAATAAAAGTATGGTTGACCTACTATTGGCGTGCCTCTACAAAATACAATATTCAATCACCGTTTTTTACCGGTTTTATCCGGGAAGTCATGGATTTTGACAAACAGTATTACGTATTTGATACTATTGAGAATCAAAGAAAAATATTACTTACAGATAATTCAAAAATACCAAGGATAGATTTTGGGGCCGGAAGTCATAAACTTCAAAAAAAGGATAGCGTTCAAATCAAAGAAATTGCAAAAAGTTCTTTGTCTTCAAAAAATCAATGCAGATTGTTGTTTAATCTGATTGTTTGGAAAAAACCAAAAACCATCATAGAATTGGGGACCTCTCTGGGAATCAGTACAGCTTATCTGGCTTCCGTCAATAAAAATATTTTGGTTACCGGATTTGAGGGTAATCCATACGTGGCTGAAAAAGCAAAAAATATTCTTTCAGAGGCGGGGCTTGGTCATGTATCTGTTTTAACCGGCCCTTTTAAGGACAGCCTTCCCGGATTTTTACAAACAACGGCAAAAATTGATGTAGCTTATATTGATGGACATCACGAAGAACTGGCTACCCTATCCTATTTTGAGATGATCTTACCCTACTTGTCAGAACAGGCAGTTGTGATATTTGATGACATTTATTGGTCGCAAGGAATGGAAAATGCATGGAAAATCGTTTGTCAACACAAATCTGTCTCAGCTACTATAGATTGTTTTGATATAGGCATTGTTTTTATGAGACCCGGATTGACCAAAGAAAACATCATATACATTCCTTATCACTTCAAGCCGTGGAAAATCGGATTGTTCGGCAGGTAAAAGGTTTTTATTTTTCTGAATAAGACAAAAATCGATTTATAAAATCTTCTAGTGGAAGCCGTACGGTGTCGGAAAATGATTGATCCGGCAATATAAATTTGTCAATAGTTGAAATCGGAAGTTTAAATGGCATCACTTCCATATTGAGGTAATGAAGGACACCCGTGAGATGATCCATGCCTCTGAGATTGCCGGCCCGACCTGTTGAAACACCTACCAAACCAACTTTTTTCCCATAAAAAGTATCTTTTGCCTGCTGAACAGATAGTACATCCAGCAAAAACTTAAGAATACCGGGATAACTACCATTATATTCAGGTACAACGATGATCCATCGGGAGGATGGAATCAGGTGATTTTGTTGCCATTCTGTTATGATATCCGGTGGCCTGTTTTTAGAAAACATTGTTGCTGAAATAAGGTCAAAGTTGTTCAGATTTTCTAAAGAAAGTACGTGAGAAGGGATATTTTCAGACAAGATATTTTGAATAGACTTTGAAACAAGATAAGTATGGCTGTTTGGTCTGTTTGTAGACGAAATGATTTGCAACATGGAGTGATTATTAAAAAATATTGATGTTAAAAAAACCTGATTTTAAGATTGGCAATACCATAATGTTTTATGTCTGAAATTGTTTACGTCCAAAAGATTTATATAAAATTTATGTATAAGGTAGTAGATTAAAACATAAATTATGTGTTAAATAATATATATATAATTTAACATTATATTAATAAAAATAGACTACCTTTGCCATACAAAACAACCAAAATCAAAGGAATGGAGACCATTTCCAGTCAAAAGTATTGTAAAGGCCCCAAAACCTGTAGGTACATTCTATTTCGTAAACAATTTACAATCATCATTAATAACCAAACAAAATTTTTATGAAACTCAGATTTTTACAATTAATTTTTCTGTTGTTTGCCGGGTTTTCCGTGCATGCACAGGTTACGACCAGTAGTATGACAGGTAAAGTAACCGATGGTAAAGGAGAACCTTTGATAGGTGCGTCTTTTACTGCAACCCATACCCCTTCCGGTACAGTTTATGGTACGATAACTGACTCTGATGGTAACTTTATCATTTCTAACATGAGAGTTGGTGGGCCCTACACTATTGAACTGAGTTATATTGGGTATGCAAATTCAAAATACGATAATGTATTTTTGAAACTTGGTGAGACTTTCAGACAGTCATTTCAAATGTCAGAAGAAAGTGTAACTTTAGAAAGCGTAACCATCAAAGCAAAAGCCGGAACACTTGGAAAAAATATTGGGTCAAGTACACAAATAACTTCTGAAAACATTGACGTAATGCCCACTTTAAACAGAGGTTTAAATGATTTTATCAGATTAACACCACAAGCTACAGGTTATGGGGCCGGCATCTCATTTGCAGGAACGAATAACAGATATAATGCTGTTTTTATTGATGGAGCCGTAAATAACGACGTTTTTGGTTTGTCGGATAGTGGAACCAATGGTGGACAAACAGGTATTTCACCTGTATCAATTGATATTATTGACCAGTTTCAGGTAGTATTATCACCTTATGATGTTTCTTTGGGTGGTTTTGCCGGAGGTGGTGTAAATGCGGTAACCAAATCCGGAACAAATAATATAGAAGGAACTGCTTATTTTTTCCTTCAAAATGAAAACATGGTTGGAAAAACCAATAAAAATTTGACAGACAGAACCGGAGCTGAAGCAAAAAAAGTTAATCCATTTACAAATACTTTGTACGGACTGTCTTTGGGAGGTCCTTTAGTAAAAAATAAATTGTTCTTTTTTACTAACATTGAACTTCAAAATGACAATAATCCATTGCCTTTTGATTTTGGAACATATTCTGGTGGTTCAACTGAGGCGGAGATTAATAATTTAGTAGAAGTTGTTAAAACTAAATACAATTACAATCCAGGCAATTTTCTTGATCAAAGTGACGAATTAAACGGTTTGAAATTTTTTGGTAAACTTGACTATAATCTTAATAACAATCATACGATTACTTTACGTCACAGTTATACAAAAGCTGAACAATTTGACAGATTTGCAAGTAGTGCGAACAGAATAAACTTTTCAAATAATGGAATTTATTTCCCGAGTGTCACAAACAGTAGTGCATTGGAAGTTAAATCCAGATTTGGTTCTAAAATGAGTAATAATCTTATTATAGGTTTTACAAGTGTAAGAGATAACAGAGATCCATTGGAACAAAGGTTTCCTTATGTAACTATTGACGATGGTGGACGTACGAATACCATAACTTTTGGGTCGGAAGAATTTTCAACCGCAAATAACCTAACACAAGATATCTTTACCTTAACCAACAATTTTAAATTGTATTCAGGAAACCATACTTTAACATTTGGCACACACAATGAATACTACGATTTATTGAATGCTTTTATTCCTCAAAATTTTGGTTCTTACAGATTTAGAAGTATTAGTGATTTTGTAAATGGCGTACCAGCTTACGAATACAGAAGATCTTATTCATTAGTAGATGATTTAACAGGGGATGCATCCAATGCAGTTTCTGCATTAAGAGCCATGCAATTAGGATTTTATGTACAAGATGATTGGAAAGTAAATAATAAATTTAGTCTCACTGCAGGGTTAAGAATAGATATTCCTGTCATTCTTGATGACCCTAAACAAGATACGTTCTTAAACAACACAGCGTTACCAAAAATTCGGGGATTTTACCCTATAGCTAATGGTGTAAAAGCGGGAAAATCTCCTGATGGGCAAATTATGTTTTCACCAAGATTGGGTTTAAGTTATGACGTCAATAAATCAGTGCGATTACGCGGAGGAATTGGTATTTTTACCAGTAGAATACCTTTCGTTTGGCCTGCAGCAACTTTTTTCAATAATGGTCTGACCCAAGGCGTGGTGGATAGGGTTTCTTCCACATCTACTCAGATTGCAACTGAATTTGTTGCAGATCCTGACAAACAGTATACAAATCCAAATCAACGTATTCCATCAGGTCAAATAAACCTATTTACTCCTGATTTTAAATATCCTCAAGTCATTAGAGGTAATCTTGCCGTTGATTTTGTATTACCTTTAGGAATTGAGGCAACTTTGGAAGGTATTTACACTAAAACATTAAATAATATTTTATACACTAATATTAATTCAGATACAACTGTTGCTTTCCGTCTTGCAGGTAGTGGCGATAACAGACCAGTTTTTGGTAGAAAAAGTATAGAACCTACGTATTCAGAAATATATTTAGCTTCAAATACAGATGAAGGATATACATACACAGTATCTGCAAGTCTTGCTAAAAACTTCGACTTTGGTTTACAGGCAAGCTTAGCATATACTTATGGAGATGCTTTTGCATTATCAGAAGGCACATCTTCCCAAAATTCTTCTCAGTGGAGAGGTCAGGTACATGTTGACGGAAGAAATTTTGCGTCATTTGGCAGATCTGATTTTGCTGGTGGACATAGAGTTTTAGGTGCTTTAAATTATACCTACAACTGGACAAAAGACAAAGCAAATGCAACAACAATTTCACTAATTTATGAAGGTTTACAAAGTTCACCTTATTCATATGTAATTGGTGGAACTAACGCAAGAAACCTGAATAACGAAACCGGTAGTACGGGTAGAAACAGGTCACTTATTTATATTCCGGAAAACAGACAAGACATTAATTTAGTGGATTATAAAGTTGGTGATATTACAATTACAGCAGATGAGCAGTGGACAAAATTAGAATCTTACATCAATTCAGATCCATATCTTTCTGAAAACAGAGGTCAATATGCCGATAAGAATTCTAATTGGATGCCATACGTTTCATTCCTGGATTTAGCTGTAAGACAAGATGTAGGTCTAAAAATGAATAACAAAGTTCATAAACTTCAATTTTCAGTAGACATTTTCAATCTTGCAAATCTGATTAACCCAAGTTGGGGAACGAGATATAGTGTAATTGGTGATTTTAATAATTTTGACTTCTTAAACTTTGAAGGTTATGAAGCTGATAAAGTAACACCAAAATATACGTATAGAGGTACTGCAGAAAACAATGTTGACGCTTACAACATAAATGATTTTTCATCACGATGGAGAATGCGTTTAGGAGTAAGATACATTTTTAAATAAGGTACAATTTTTATAAAACTAATCATTATTTATGTTTTGCTTCAACTGAAGTTCAATATAAATAATGATTAGTTATTCAAAACCAGATTATAAATTTGGATCCAACAAAAAAGGCCTCCTTCCGGAAGCCTTTTTTTTGTTTCGAAAATCAAATTTATTTACAACTCTCTTTAAGGGCTTTCAATTCTTCTTTAGAATTTACGGTAACGATGGTTCCGTCTTCCATGACAACGTTCATCGGAAAGGCCAGTACAGGTCGGGTATCAAATCCGGGATTGTTGCGTTTCCATTCTCTCAATGCCTGATGCATAGATCTTCTGTCATCGAAAGTTTGTTCTGTTCCATCAGGAAAGATCAGGGTCAGAGGAAACTGAGGTCTGAAACAAAACTTCCCTCTTACATTATGACCGGCAGGGCCATTGTTTTCAAAAAATGTGCGTCTGCATTCCATTTTTAACCTTCTCAATTGTTCGATGGTTTCAACAGAGATAAGATCTCCATCTTCATTTAATACATCAAAAGGTAAGGTAATCACAGGTCTGACTCTTGCTTTGCCATTTTCAGCTCTCCAGGTTTTTAAAACTTCTTTCATTTCTTCATAAGAATTTAACTCCTCAGAAACTGATCCGTCAGGAAAAGTGACCGTAACTGGAAAAACCAATTCATAACAACCGAATTTTCCAAGATTACCTGATTCCTGAATTCTGTAGACTACTTCTTCAACATACACATCCACCTCTTCAGGTGTCGCTTCTTCCTGATTGCAGGAAACCAAAAATGCCATCATTCCGAAGACAAATAACCAAATTTTACTAACCAAAAAACTTTTCATAATAATTATATTTTATGTGTAAACGAATACTATAGTAAGTTTGACACTTCCAATTTGTACTCACATATTTTAAAAAAAAATAAAATTCTTTGGAACTATTCCTTAAAAAAGGGTGCAGAAAAAGTTATAAAACGCTGATAAACAAGGGATTTAGAAGTTATTTAGGCAACTTCATAATAAACAGCAATCTTTTGATACTGTACTTCCCCGCCCCGTTTGCAAGTAACAACATGAGGCCGCCGCATAATGCCAGATTTCTCATAAAATATAATGCATGTAATCTTTTTAATTCTAACGGATCATCCCAAAAGGAGTAGACAATCAACGTATAAGGCAACCAATACAAAAGTAGTAAAACCGAACCTACACTGGCATAGTAACCTATCAGAACCAGAAATCCGCCTAATAAAAGTATAAAAATAAGGGAGGTCAATACAAAATCCTGTTGCCACGTTATTCCATAAACGGTCATGGTCATTTTTGTCTTTTCAAAAAAAACAAGAGCATCTAATGCTTCATATATAAATACGAAAGCTATAAAAATCCTGCCCATTAATTCAAAAATGTCTTTCATGATGTTTTCGGTTCTTCGGTATGATCCACCATATTTTCCTTAGTAGATAACAACATAACGGGGACAAAGATAAATAATTTACCTGAATCCATCATGTCTGATTATATAACCAGAAAAATTAAAAATTGTATAGAGGGAAAAAATAAAGGAAAGATTTTTTTGTATCAGTACCCGGAGCCGGAATCGAACCGGCACGGCCGCAAAGCCACAGGATTTTAAGTCCTGCGTGTCTACCAGTTCCACCACCCGGGCTGATTACAAAAAAATGAGCGAAAGACGGGATTCGAACCCGCGACCCCGACCTTGGCAAGGTCGTGCTCTACCAGCTGAGCTACTTTCGCGATTGTAAAAGAACTTCTTTTTTGAAAAGCGACGCAAAGATATAACTTAATTTTTTATTTCAAAACGCTTTTCAAAAAAAATTACAATTGACCACTAAAAATTTTAATTTTTGTTCCTTTATTGACATTATCCGTCAACATAAGACCATTTAAGATGGCCAATTCGGCATGCCGGTTGACAGGCATTTTTAGGTCATTCAACTGTTCCCGCAAGCTAGCGGTTTTGTTTGTTTGGGTTATCTTAATCAATGTCGGCTGTCTGTTGAGTTTGGCAGAGTCTGTAAGTTTATTAAAGCCCTTCATGGTGGTTTGGAAGCTTGAAAAGTAAAAATTAAAATCCTCTTTGGCGCTCAAACCATGAAACTTATAAATAAGGTTATTGTATTCTATCAGGTATGTTAAAACTTTTAAAGGGGTTCCTGTCGCCTGACCTGATTGATCTGTCGGTACCATGTCAGAAAGTAACGCTATAGCGGAATATCCATTCACTTTTATATTCGTACTTTCGATAACCTGAAGTTTGTTTTCCGTTATCGTGTTATTTTTAGCTTCTTCCAATGATTTTCCGTTGGCCATGGCAAGCACCATTAAAGCCTTTCCGTCGGCAGGAGCCATTTGAAACTGTGTAGGTGAGTTGACGTATTTCCATTGATTAGGAACAGGAAATAAAAACTTAAGCGTAGGATGATAAAATACAAAATTTTCCACAAATCCTTGTTTCGGATCATCGCCATACATGATACCGTCAATCATGGCAAGGTAACTATCCCGATTGACTTTTAATTTGCTTTTATCCAGATTGACCTGTTTTGCATCAGCCAGCTTATTGACTTTGGTAAAACGATCGCCCGGATCCGGATGGGTAGATAAAAAAGTAGGTAAACGACCTTCGTCGCCACTCAATCGGTTTAACGTGTTAAAAAACCCAGCCATATATTTTGCGTCATAACCCACTTTTGTGGAATATTCAACTCCCAACTCGTCCGATTCTGTCTCGTGGCTTCTGCTGTTTTTGAGAAACATCAATCCTATTCCCTGTTGTGCTACATCTGCAAATTCGCGAAAATCTTTGGAAACAATGATGCCTCCGATAAAAAGAATCTGAGTCAGTAACTGGGTCGTTTGTTGGCGTGCTGAGTGTTTTGCGGTAATATGTCCAATTTCATGACCCAAAACGCCGGCAAATTCTGCCTCGTTATTAAAATGTGCCATAATGCCTCTGGTAAAATATACATATCCCCCGGGCACAGCAAACGCGTTTACTACCGGTGAATCCAATATTTTAAAGTCATACGGCAGATTCGGCCTGTGTGAAATGACTGCCATTTCTTTCCCTTTGGTATTAATAAATGCCTGCAGATTTTTGTTTTCGTACAATCCGTATTGTTCAACAATCTGAGGATCGTACGATTTTCCCATGGATATTTCCTGTGCTTCAGACATTAGTGATAATTCTTTTTTGCCTGTAACGGGGTTTCTTGCACATCCTGAAAAAACAATGACCAACACCCATAATTTTAACATGTTATTCATAATATGATATTTTATATGGTTATATTGAAATATATTGTAGGTTTATAGTATTAAAATGTATAATTCAATATGTTATTTTGAATTATTGCTTTTTAACAGATAAGGAGTCAACACACTGGCTTGTGAAAGTTGAGCTAAATCCAGCTGATTTAATCTATCTTTCAGCAAAGTTATTGTTTCTTTGGTCTGAATGCTACTATTTTCAAGTATTATTTCAACAGCATCCGATTTTTTAGCTTGTTTACGTTTCATATCAATTTCTGCAGATAAGTTTTCCAAAAAAGATAAAAATACGTTTTTTGTACTTTTTTTTCCAAACATTAAAAGATGGATTAAAAATCTGTTGCCGTTATAAAATGAAAGGTCTTCAAATACATCTGTAATATCATCATTGACTTCTGTTGCAAAATCAAATAAGCGCCAGGATGCGAGGCTGCCTAATTTTTTTTCCAAACCTCCGAAATCATAGATAAGCCTTCGGAGAAGTTTTACATCACAGGATTTATAAAAATAAAAATAGGTCATAGACAATCTCACCGGCCAATGGCCAGTCCTGATGGCTATTTCATGTTTTTCATATTTTTTAATGTGTTGTAAAACACTGATCGGATCGATAGTTTTCGTTTGGCATTGTTTTGTTTGGTCGATGATATGTTGCCAATGTATTTCTTTTTCTTTCTCATTTATTTGCCACTGACTTTCAAGTTGTGCATCGAGGAAGTAGATGGATTCCTGCAGGTCAGTCAAACGATCAAGGAATAAACTTTTTTCAGCTTCTGACTTTTCAGTTTCCTCCATCAGCCAGGGGAACATTCTGTAAGAAAATAATTCCTGTATTTTTTGTCTGAGTTCTTCTCTGTTGATATGTGATGGAATATTAAGATCTAAAGCGGGCCTGAACATGAATAAGTTTTTCGGTTTTCAAAATCAATAAAATAACACATCCTTTACAAAATCACCTTCCAGTGCTTCGTTCATCAATTCAATAATTTTTGTTTTTCCCATCGTGAGCTCTTTTCGCAAAGGAGCTGAAGAAAGGGTGATGTATAACCTTCCCTCTTTAAGCTGTATTTTGGTGGTGTAGGAAGCAATTGCATTTCCCATTTTATTCCTCCAGACATCTTCTATAATAGTGGATTGATAACCTTCCTCCAGTTTTTTATTGGAATGTAAAAACAGTTGTAAAACATCCTTAATATTTTTGTCATTGTGCCGGTTCATACTCTGTTGTGTTTTGAATGTTGCCCTCAAAAATGGTAAATTGTTTTCCGCCGGCAGATAACTGACTGATAATTTCAGGGACTCTTTTGTGATCCGTATCTGTTATAAAAACCTGACCGAATTCATTGGTCGAAAGTATGTCGATGAGGTGTTTTACCCGCTGGTTGTCCAGTTTATCAAAAATATCATCCAACATAATGACTGGTTTTGTATTTTTAATGGATTTCAGCAAATGATATTGCGCCATTTTTAATGAGAGAACAAAACTTTTTAATTGGCCCTGTGACCCGTAATGTTTGATTGGCTTATCATTCATCCATAACAATATATCATCTTTGTGTATACCGAATCCCGTCCTCGACACCATTTTATCATGGTTTCTTGTATCTTTCCAGGCTTGAAGTAAATCTTTATCATATAGCTGAGATTGATAAGTGACTGAACAATTTTCATGTTCTCCTGAAATCAGCGCATATGTTTTTTCAAAAATTTCATTTAAGGCTTTAACAAGACCTTTCCTTTGTTCAAAAATAAAAAGTGCAGGTTCTGCCATTTGTTCTTCGAGGCTTTCCAGATACTTTTCGTCATAGGATTTCAGATAAACCATTTGTTTCAGGTAAGCATTCCTGGATTTTAACAATTTGTTGTAGAGGAGTATGGCTTTCAGGTAGTTTGCATCATATTGAACAAGTGTATTATTGAGAAAATTTCGTCTTGCCTCTGAGGTATCCAGTAATAAAGTTACGTCTTCGGGAGAAAACAATACACAGGGAATTTTGCCCACGTGGTCGGACAATTTTTCGAGAGCGGTGCCATTGATTTCGATTTCTTTACGCCCACCCTCCTTATATTTTATGACAATTTTTGTATCGTGTTTGTCATCACTTTCAACTATTCCGGCAATTCTGAAAAAAGATTCTGCTTGTTTTACTGAATATTTGTCCAGAGCTGAAAAATATCCCTTGCCCATACAAAGGAAATAAATTGCCTCCAAAACGTTGGTTTTACCCATTCCGTTTAAACCTGTCAGCATGTTGATGGACGGATGGAACATCCATTGTTCTTCACTATAATTTCTGAACTGTACCAGGGATAGTTGTTTTATGTACAAGATTAAAAGATTATGGTGACAAAGATACAGAAAACAGTCTGTTTAATCAGGAATTTATGTTATTTTCGTGTCTGTGGTCGATGATTTTTTTAATCCACACTGGGATGATTAATACGCCCAAAATCAAATACGGGTAATAAGTAACCAGCCGCCACACCAGCGCAATGATAGAAGAAATTTCTTTTGGAATGTAATCACTATAAAAGCCACCAAATAAATATTCTGCTACTCCTGAACCTCCGGGAGTCGGACTGAATGCCGTTATCACATGCATCACTTCCCCTCTTGCAATCAATAAAACCTGATCATAAAAACTCATATCAATATTGACAACCAAGGCCATTATTAAAAAATTAATAGCTAAAAAACGGGTAATCCAGGCACCGGCCGTTGCTGAAATGGCGCTTGCATGAAAAGACAACGGTTTACCCTTTAATTCATCGGAAGCAACTACAACGTCCATGGCGGTTTTTCGCAGATTGTCTTTCATTTTTTTCCAAAAAGGAATTTTACTTAGCATCAATAAAAACCGTTTTACAATCCTTGGATTGATAAATAAACCATAGAAAAAAAAAGTTCCATAGACTGCCATGGCAAACAAGGTTGCCAAAAAAGTAAAACCATAACCATCCATATTACTGATGGACAACATATCAGGCCGGATCATTACAGAACCGAAGATCAGAAAAAACAAAGGAATACTAATCAGAAAATAAAAGGTATCAATGACAATGGTATATAAAACCAGTGCTACTGTTTTGCCGCCATTTAGTTTTTCCTGTGAAAGAAAAAACAAAGCGACACCCGAACCTCCCACCGATGTTGGCGATATACTCGATGAAAACTCCCAAATGATGATCAGTTCGATTGCTTTACGCCAACTAAAAAAATTATCTGTCAAAATCCTGAGTCTCCATGCATAAAACAAATGTCTTACCACATAGGTCAATATAGCCATACCAATCCAGAATAATGTAGAAAAGTTATTCTGAACCTTTTCCAAAGCTTCCAAATCCAACTGTTTGTACATCATATACCCTACTACCGTCAGACCTATTAAGGTAGGAAGTATTACTTTGGTAACCTTTATTTCATTTAAAATAGAGTGAGAATGATCTTTTTTATCCTGTGAAGGTTTCATTTTATATCTGATCTGTATGTATAACCCATTTCATTTTCTATTGTTTTGTTATTTTGGTTTTCACTTTTGTAAAGGTACCTGAAATACAATAATCCGGCCATATTTATGAAGAAAAAAGGACCTACTTTGTCCGTTTCTATCAAATCGTTGATCAGATTCATAGATAATATAATTATAAAAGAAAGCGCTATTGCCATCACAAAATATCTGTTTTTATCATTCTTAAGCATAAAATATGTTTCTTCAGCTTTAAGAAGAATAGCGATACACAATAACACAAAAATAATAAAGCCTACAAATCCCTGCTCTACAAAAATCATCAGAAAATAATTATGAATTCCTGATTTGTCAGGATTATCAGATACATAAGTTTTAAACTGACTGATAGAATACGATTGATAAAACTCATAAAAAGTTCCCGGACCAAAACCAAATACAGGCTTGTCCTTGATCATTTCAAAACCGGCCATCCATCTGTAGATTCTTTCCATACTCGAAATATCTTCAAGTTTGTAGGTCGCTTCAATAAGATTGTCAAATTCTGTGTGAGAAATAGTCTTTTCAAAATCAGGAGTAAGATCCAGATATCTATTATCTATCGACAGATAAATCGTTAAAAAAGCCGCAGTGACCAATACAATTACCAAAGCATGCCTCACCAACCGTCCGGTAAAAATAAAGTATGCTATAACTGCAAAAACAACCGATAGGATGGCGGCTCTTGTGTAGGAAAAGTAAATTCCTGCCAGAAAAACCATCATAACCATAAATAATAACTTTTTTCTGAATGAATGCGGTTGTGCTGTTTTATAAAAGGCCCAAACAAAAGGCAGACATACTACGGAAATTGCAGCATAACTGACATGATTCCGGAAAAAGGGACGCACGACATCATAACTACTGGCGAAAGTAAATCCTTCCATCGCATGTCTGACCAGTACAAAAAGGATGGCAATACATAAAAATGTATATAAAATCCTATATACTTTGATAAAATCTTCATTATTTTTGAAATAAATCAGAGGGAAGTAAAAAAACGGAATAACATACCAAATTTTAGCAAGAAAATATTTAAAGGAAGTTAACACATTCTGTGATGGAATCATCGTGGTAAAAATCCATAAGATATGAATCAGTAAGATGATAAAAACCGGTTCTTTAACGATTTCTTTGTGAAAAACAAACGATTTTTTGGCTATATAAATCAACCCTGCTGCCGTCATCATCAACATCAATGGTTCAGAAGGCAAATCAGAACCTACACCGGGACCTTCAAAGTAGTATTCAATAGAAAACGGAAGGGCCGCAAAAATAAGGTAAAATAAACGGCGTATGTCCATAAGAACATAAGACAAAAAGATGACAGAAACAGGCAATAAAAAGGGCATCCAGGTTTCATACCAGACTGAAAACAACGAACTGATCAATAATAAACTTATAAAACCATACATCAGACGATTCTGAAAGGATAACACTTCAGCCTGAATAACATCACGCCCCTGCCCTGTCATCTTTATACATTTCCTGCAAAATCAAAAATAGTGAAAAGGAAACCAAACTGATAAATCCTGCTAAAATAACCCAAACGGATCTTTTGGGCCTTGATTTCTGAACAGGTACCTGACCGGACTCTACCAGATGAAGCGCTGTAAAAGGAGCTTCAATGGCTGCGGACAATTGTTTGAAACGTTCTTTATCCATATTTATCTGGTCAAGATTTCTGAAAAACTCCTGTTCCATTTGGCGGATCGGTGCAACGTTTGCATTAAAAACAGTCATTTCTGACCTGAGTTTTTTAAGTTTATTTTCAAGCCCCATAACTACGGAAGCATATTTATTGATGGAGTCTCTGCTTAATTTTCGGGATGAAAAATATTCAAGTTTTCCTTTTTCAGATTGTAACTCAGCTTCCGCCCGAGTAATGAGACTTGTATAAATTTCTGATTGAGAAGATATTTCAAAAATATTGTATTTTGTTTTGTTTCTGTTAACTCTGCTTGCCAGGGTGTCATTTTGAATCTGTTTTTTCAATAAATTGGCCTCATAGTTATTCATTAATTTCCTTTGACTCTCTTTTACTATTTTTTGTGAAATTTCTTCTATTTTATTTCTCGCGGCATTAACCATGTCAGCAGCTTTCTGAGGATCTTTGTCTTCAATCGAAAGGTGTAATGCCCGATATTTGGTTTTTATGGTTTGAAAATTTTTCTTTAACTTCTCTCTGACTTTAAAACTGTCCTTTACTTCCGTCGGGTCATACCCATAATGAGTATAGAGATCAAAAGAATCTATCAGAAACTGACTTAACTCATAAGACAAGGCAATGGTAAACAAACGGTCGAGATCACTGTCATCACCATATATTCTGATATTTTTATCCTGTCCGCCGATAGGAATGGGTTCTGCCAGATCGGGACTGGCGGCATAAAAAATAGTTTCAGATTTATAATAATTAGGCATAAATAAGGAAACAACAGCAGTGGCAAGGACAACCAATCCCACCACAAAAAAAATGAATTTTCGTTTTGTCAAAAGAAACCTCCATGTGTCCACTAAACTATATTCTGACTGCTTCATGTTTTGTTTTTATATATTATCCTCTAAAAGGAAGTTCGTGGTTAATAATTTTTATTTTTTTCGGGATAAAACCAATTTTACATCCGAAAATTCTATCAATTTTAATAAAAACGCCAAAGGTAAGGAAATTATTAAACAAATGATGATGGAAACCTCCGATGAAAATGGAGTTTGTTTTGAAAAAAACCAAGCCAATCCTGCTAATATCAAAAAGTAAAAAAATCCTCTGCCCGTAGAACTTTTATCAAAAGTAAAGAATAAAAATTTTCTTACGACATACCATTGTCCAAAAAAAACTACAAATTGGGTGACAAGTGTTGCCATCGCAGCACCGGTAGCTCCATAAAGAGGAATCCATATCAAATTACATACAATATTAATCCCTAAACCCAGTATAAAAACAGGAATCAGGCTTTTAATCCGATCGGCTGCCATACTCATAGCACCGAAAATATAGGCATAACACACCAATACAGACGCAGCCATAAGCAGCTGCAACACCCTTGTCTTTTCAACAATAAAGTCCGTGTACAAAAATGTAATAATGTCTGTCCCAAAAAAAAGTACAACAGCCAATAGAGGACTTAGCAAAACAAACATCCATTTACCAACCAAGGTGTATAATGGTCTGATATCCTCCTTGTTGCTGATCATGAATGAAAACATAGGAAGTATAAGCGCCGGAATCATATACATAAACATGTTGGCAGCATCATAAATTCTGTAAGATGCGGCGTAAATTCCGGCTTCAAGACCATTGTCTGACAATAACCTGCCTAATAAAAATCCGTCCAGCTTGTTGTAAGTTGTCATCAAAAACAAAACCAGTGCAAAAGGAATACATCGGGCTAATAGTGACGTCAATCCGGTAAATTGAGGCCAAAAAGTTAATGTATGCCCTTTGACATACAACAAAACCATCACCATCATATTAGCCAGTATGAGCGAAAACATCTGTCCGAAAATAAAATCGGACAGTGTAAATGTTCCGTCATGTCGATACCACAAAAGTCCTGATATAAGGACAATCATTAAAAACTTATCCAATGAAGATACCAGACTATCCAACGTATAATACCCCAGACCGGACAAAAAACTTCGCATCAATACCAGCCACGAACTCAAAAAAAGATTACCACTTATTAAGAACAACAACATGATATCCATTTTTCCGAAAACAAAGCCGGAAATCAACAAAATAATCGTTGCAACAATTGTAAGGGTCAATTTTAATCCGATGACCGATGAAAAATGTTCATGAATGGAAGTTCTGTTTTTTGAGACATATTGCTGATTGTGGGTTTGAAGTCCCAGATCACCTAAAAATTGAAACAGGAATACAAAATTCATATGAAAAAAGTAGTATCCAAACTCCGCTGTACCTAATTCATTCTGCACTTCTGTTTCCACAAAAAAAACATAAAATGGTTTGACGAGGACGTTGATCAACATCAATAAAAAAACATTAAGCAAAAATTGTCGCTTCATAAATGGATTTACAGAGACATCAGGTTATAACATGATATGAACGGACTGTTATAAAAAGACTAAACGTTTTGTTTTTGAAGTGTTGTATTGGTAAACATAATTAAATGAAAGGCAAACATACAAAAAAAGTTTGGACCGACCGGATATCCCGAATAGTTTGCCGGTAATCAAAAAAATAATTTTCGGTTTATACCAAAATTTTTCATTCAAGAAATTATATTTGTGCATATTCTTTACCAGTGCCACAAAAATTTAAAAATATTTATGTTGCTGCAACGAGCCAACATGTAGGTAAGACAACGTCCACGTTAGGATTGGTATCATCTTTTATGAACAGAGGTTATTCTGTAGGTTATTGTAAACCTGTGGGTCAAAAATTTCTTGATGTTCAGAATCTTAGAGTTGACAAGGACACCGTGCTGTTTGCCGATCTGATCAATTTTGACATCGTACCTGAATTACATAGTCCTGTGTTGCTTGGACCCGGCGCAACAGAATTATTTCTGGACAATCCGGATAATTTTCATCTGGATGAGATGGTAATGGCTGCTGCTTCAGCTCTTGAAAGAAAAAACGAAATCAATATATTTGAAGGTACCGGACATCCCGGTGTCGGAAGTGTTGCCAATTTGTCCAACGCACGGGTCGCCAAACTCTTAAATGCCGGTGTTGTGATGGTAGTCGAAGGTGGAGTGGGAAGCACCATTGACATGCTGAACATGACCACCTCATTGTTTCGTGAAGAAAATGTTCCAATCATTGGTGTAATTATTAACAAGGTTATCCCCGAAAAAAAAGAAAAAGTCCGTCATTATGTTGGCAAATGGCTTGAAAAACAAAACCTTAAACTTTTGGGTATTCTTCCTTACGAAAACACCTTAGCTTTTCCGGTCATTAAGACCGTGGCTGAGGCAATTTCAGGTGTGGTTACATACAATGCCGATTATGTAACCAATAAGGTGGAGAGTATTCTGGCCGGTTCTTTGATTGACCTGAAAGAGTTAAAAAGTTCGCAGGATTTACTTCTTGTAGTAGCTACCCGCTCCATCAATGAGGCTATCAAAAAGATAGAATCAATGGCAAGACAACATGGTATAAAAAACTGTCCCTTGAGCGGAATTGTGGCTACAGGAGAAGGCAAAATTGAAAAACATACCCTTGAATACATTGAAAAACACAATATTCCATTGATTCGGTCTGATCTGGACACGTATGGAGCTGTTTTAAAAATCAGTAAAATAGAAGTAAAAATTAATACTAATACTCCCTGGAAAGTCCAGATGGCCATAGATCTGATTCAGAATAATGTTGATTTGGAAGCTATTCTGGAATATTCAAGACTGGATAAAACAAATCCTCAGGATAAATAAATAACTATTGCAGGGCAAGACTTATGTGTTCCCTCAAACTGCGATATATACATTACCAAACTACATAACATTGGAAAGTTCTGAAGGCAAAACATTTTAGTTTAATTCAATTAGGATCCAAACTTTTTGAAACATGAACAAAATCTTTGTTTTCTTAAAAGTCGCCCATAATTTTGAAAATGAACTAAAAGGACTTTGACAGAGCTAAAACATTCTGGAAATGGGTTATAAACTTTTTTTATTCACTCAATCTATCATCGGGATGACTATTTTTAAAAAAACAAAATGGCGAATAGAAGCATTCTTCATGAAATATTTTTTTTGACTGAAAACTTTTTAATCTGGTCTTTGTTATTTTTTTTTTGGGGTGCTTGCCGAATTGAAAGGCAGGCTGAGATTATACCCATTGAACCTGTCCGGGTAATGCCGGAAAGGGAATATGATTTGTCTGACTACCCTATCCTTTTTTTATTTTGTATTTTTCATAAATAATAAGGATAGTTGTTAAGCACCCCGCTTTATCATCAAAATCAGACACATGAAATCATTTTTAGCCATCTTTTTTTTCAGTTTTTCAGTCATGGTCCATGGACAATATACCATAGAAGGAATAATTACAAATGATCAGGGAGAAAAACTCGACTTTGCTGTTATTTATCTCGAAAACACAGGTTACGCAGGCGTCACCGATCCTTCAGGATATTATAAAATAGAAAATGTAACACCCGGAGACTATTCAATCAAAATCAGTCACACATCTTACAAGACGGTCATTGCATCATTGACCATAAACCAAAATATGCACTATGATGCAGTAATGAGTGAATTTTCTTATCCTTTGGAAAATATTGAAATCATAGCCAATAAATTACAAAAGTCCGATCCTTTCAGATTTTCCGATGTTACAGAAACCTATTTGGAAAAATATAATCTTGGTTTAGACATACCGGCAATGCTTCAATTTCAAACTTCTGTTCTGACAACTTCGGATGCCGGCACTGGTATCGGGTATTCCGGTTTGAGTATCAGAGGAAGTGATCAAACCAGAATCAATGTTACCATAAACGGCGTTCCGGTAAATGACGCTGAGTCCCAAAATGTTTTTTGGGTAAACATGCCGGACCTTTCCGGGTCAACACAATCTGTACAAATTCAAAGAGGAGCCGGTGCTTCAACCAATGGACCGGGGGCCTTTGGCGGAACATTAAGTTTTAATACAAGAGACTTAGTCCAAAATCCGTATATTCAGATAGCAGGAAGTGGCGGGTCTTTCGGCACCTTAAAAGGTAGTGTAGGACTCGGAACAGGTCTGATGAATGGAAAATATTTTATGGAAGGCAGATACAGTTATATTAAATCTGATGGATTTATTGACAGAGCTTCAGCAAACCTGAATGGAATATTTTTTTCTGCCGGCCGGATAACTGAAAAATCTTCTCTCCGCTTTCAGGTTGTTTCCGGAAGAGAAGTCACTTATCAGGCTTGGAATGGTGTTCCGGAAGCCAAGTTTTCCGGTGATGAACAAAGTTTAACAGAACATTACAACAGAAATATCGGGAGTATTTACAAAAACAGTGCTGACTCCGTAAATCTTTTTGATTCAAATCCCAAAACTTACAATTATTACCTCTATCAAAATCAGGTCGACAATTACCGACAGACCCAATCTCAGATTTCATACAACCGACAATTGACTAAAAAAACAAGTTTACAAACAACAGCTTTTTATACTTTTGGCAAGGGATATTTCGAACAATTCCGCTTTGATGACGAATTGGCTGATTATGGCTTTGAAGAAATATTTGACAAAGAAGGTAATCTGATTACATCATCAGACCTCGTCAGGAGACGGTGGCTGCAAAACCATTTTTACGGGGTTACTTCCAATATCAAAGGTGAAATAAACCGTAATATAGAATGGCAAAGCGGAGCCTTCTTCAGCCACTATGACGGCGACCATTTTGGTGAAATTATTCAGACAGCATTCGAATCGGCAACATCAGTTTTTAATCATTATTATGACAATACGGGACAAAAAACCGATATTTCTGCTTACGCCAAGATTTCCGGAAAAATATATAAAAAACTCCATTTTTATAACGACTTGCAGCTTCGGAATGTACATTACAAAATCAATGGACTATTAGAAGATCTGATTGTTTCAAATGTTAATGAATCTTATCTTTTTTTCAACCCAAAAGCCGGAATAACCTACAATCTGAATAAAAAAAGTGACCTGTTATTTTCTTTTGCAATAGCCAACAGAGAGCCGGCACGATCTGATTTTGTAGACCATATCATTACAGAAGTACAACCCAAGCCTGAAAAAATGTTTAACTATGAAATGGCTTATCGTTTTGACAGTCAAAACTTTTCATTAAGAACAGGTTTATATTTTATGGATTATACCAATCAACTTGTACTAAATGGAAATCTCAATGATGTTGGTGCGGCACTCCGCATCAATGTTCCGGAAAGTTATCGTTTTGGTTGGGAGTCAGAATTGATGTATACATTTTTGAAACGATGGACTGTTCAATGGAATACAACGCTGAGCAGAAACCGAATCCGCAATTTTTCTGAAGTTCTTTATGATTATACAAACGGGTTTGAAGTAGTCAAAACAGAACTTGGAGAAACACCGATAGCATATTCGCCTGATCTCATCAGTTCTCTACAGCTGGTGTACAATCCTTTTAAAACCTTTGAAATAGAATGGTCGGGCAGATATGTCGGAAATCAGTTCCTGGATAATACCGGAAATAAAAACAGGATGTTGCCTTCATTCCATGTTCACAATCTCAGATTATCTTATGAATGGTTTCCAACATTTGCCAAATCAATAAATTTTAATCTTATGGTTCAAAATGTACTAAATCGACGTTATGCCAGCAACGGGTATACATACAGCTATATTTTTGAAAACACTGTTACTGAAAATTTTGTGTTTCCGCAAGCAGGAATTCATTTTTTTGCCGGATTTGATGTTCGTTTCTGATAAAAACAGAACCATATGCAAGCGGAATGTGTTACTTTACAAAATCGGTAATTATATGAGTCACCTGGATCATTTGTTGAAACACCATTTTCAAAACAGGAAAGTTTTTCGCAGTTTTTTGAGTGCTGTTACCCTGAAAATGTCAATAAAATTCCTGATGGATTTAACAATAATATCATTTGGAATTGTGCACATGTCATAACGGTGCAACAGTTTTTTATATATACCTGGTGTGGTAAAACAATGGTAGCCGATCAGGATATCTTTGCAGAATTTTCGATAGGTACAAAACCTGTAAAATATTATGATGAAAATTTTATCCTGTTTATCAAAGATGAATTGTTGCGAACTTCCTTAAGAATGGAAGAAGACTTACGAAAAGAAGATTTTGTCCCGAAAAAACCTTTTGTCACCAGCATTAAAACTGAGCTGACAAATGTTGAGGAGCTGTTATCCTTTATTAATTTTCATGAAGGAATCCATATCGGGGCTGCCATAAGTTTAATGAAATTTGTGTAACATCATGGCAGAGGATATTGTGAAAATCATTGAATGTCCGCGTGATGCCATGCAGGGTCTTCATGATTTTGTGCCCACACCCTTAAAAGTTAAATACATCAACCAACTGTTGAAAGTCGGGTTTGACACCATTGATTTCGGTAGTTTTGTTTCACCTAAAGCCATTCCGCAGATGCGGGATACGGCTGAGGTTCTCGATGCTTTGGACATGGGGCAGACAGACTCAAAATTATTGGCTATTATTGCCAATGAAAGAGGCGCAAAAGATGCTGTTTTATTTGAAAAAATCACCTATTTGGGTTATCCTTTCTCCATTTCCGAAACCTTCCAGTTGCGCAACACCAACGCTACCATAGAAGAATCACTCGAAAGGGTTTCAGAGATACAAAATTTGTGTCTAGCCAACAACAAAAAGCTGGTGGTGTACATCAGTATGGGATTTGGAAATCCTTATGGCGATCAGTGGAGTGTTGAAATCTGTCAGAAATGGGTGGACAGACTTGCGGCTATGGACATCAAAATTCTTGCTTTGTCAGATACCATCGGGGTTGCTACGCCTGATAGCATATCCTATTTATTTAAACATTTGATTCCGCCCTACCCTGACGTGGAGTTTGGCGCTCATTTGCACACTCAAAAACACAATTGGGAAGAAAAAATCCATGCAGCCTTCCAGAGCGGATGCAGAAGATTTGATGGTGCATTAAAAGGTTATGGCGGCTGTCCTATGGCCAAAGATGAACTGACAGGCAATATGCCGACTGAAAATATTGTCGAATACTTTTACAGACATGGCATTCGGACAGACTTGAACATACAGGAACTTCGGGACGCTGAAAAAATAACCGGAGAAATATTTTTATAGGATATTTTAAAATATTTTTTGTCCACCTTTCGTAATCATCAGAATAGGTTGGCCCGGGACGTTTGTACTGTTTTTATAATCTACAAATCCACCTTCCAATCCCAAAACCACTCCTGTGGCATCAATAAGTACCATTTTTGATTTTCTCAATTCAATGGGTATTTTTTGTTCTGATAATAACTTTTTTATGGATTTTGCCGAACCTTTCATATGCACAGGCCTGAAAACATCACTTGAAGTCCAGGGTCTTAATGTAAGTGGAAAGTTTAATTTTTCAGCGTGAATACTAAATGATTTATGATTGTCGGAAAAAGGTATGATCGACAACTCCCATTCAGTGTTTTCAATATTTATTTTCCCGAATGTGTAAAATTCGATGGTTTTTACTTGTTCTATTTCCTCCGTATTTTCGATTTTACGCAGAGTCCAAAAGTTCAATTGGGTTGTCAAAATGTGGGTTTCACTCAGAAAAATTTTTCCGGCATTTTGATTTTTGAGTATTTGTTCAACTTGTATTTCCTTATATCCGAATTCGACAAGAAACTGATATAAAAGCAATGTTGGATGACTGAAATTTTTGAATCCTTCACTGTTGATTTTTATAAAATCTTTTTCATAGGATATAAATTCTGAACAATACTTTTCAGTAAAAAGAGACAATAACTGCTCGCTTTTACGGATATTTGACAAAGTGTGATAAAACCCTTTTCTATGTTTTGGATCGATTTTGTCAAATGCTGGTAAAATCTGATTTCTGATAAAATTCCGGGAGTATTTATCTGTTGCATTTGATGAATCTTCTCTATAAGATATTTGTTTTGAGGTTACATATTCTTCCAGTTCTTTTCGTGTAAGAATATTTAAAGGCCGAATCAAATGATTTTCTTTTGCAGAAATACCCGTCAAACCCTTGATTCCTGTACCTCTCATAAAAAATAACAAAAAAGTTTCAAGACTGTCGTCCAAATGATGAGCTGTTGCAATAAAATCCGCATTGATTTCGATTTTCCATTCATTCAGTTTTTTATAACGAAAACTGCGTGCACGTTCCTGAAGATTACCTTTGTTCCAAAATGATTCCGGAATTTTTTGGGTGAAAAATGGGATTTGATGTTGCTCACAATAATTTTTAACAAATAAATCATCATCTTCAGATTCAACAGAACGCAATCCGTGATTTATATGCCCGACAGCTATTTTGCATCCTGATGACAAAAACAAATGAATCATGGCCATTGAGTCAAGACCGCCGGACACGGCAAGAAGAACAAAAGATTGCGGGCCAACACCACAAACTTCAGAGAGATATTTGACAAAACGATCTTCAGTTTTCATATCACAAAGATAAGAAAAAAGTACATGTTACAAGTCGGAACAGACATAACAACTTCATATTAAGTAATGTAATATTTTCCAGTTTAAAAATATAATGTAATTTTGCCGCCAATTATTTTTACTCTGTTCTAAACATTTATAATACAAATAAAAAATATTATCATATGAAAGCAAATATTATCATTTTAATCATGTTGGTTTTTTGGAGCTGCAAAGATAATACAAGTAAAAAAACAGAAGTTGCTGAATCTGTCACTGAAGTTAAAACCATCAATCAAAGTGCCAATGTTGATGCTTTTTACCCCATGCTCAACCAGATGGACCTCTCAACGATGGAAGTTGCCGCTTACAGAAAATCAGCGACAGATATTGTCCATCACAGAAATAAAGAAAACGGTAGAAAAGCTTCTCCTATTCTCACGAAAGATTCATGGCAATACGAAGGAATATTTCGTGGAAGTAATTTTGTTAATGCAGATTCATTAAAACAAACCTGGATAACGTTCAAAGATGACCTGACCTATGAGTACGGTAAGAACAAAGAAAAAAAAGGCGGAGGAATCTATGCCTATAATTTTGATACAGGATTGTTGCATATGGTTGATAATGATGGGAATATCAAACCGAATGAATACAATGTCAAAATCCACAATGACCTTATCATTCTGGAGGGACAAGCCACCTATAAAGACAACAATATTCAGGCAAAACTAGTCAGAAGCCCCCCGGTATTAAAATAAATACAACTTATTTGAATATGATAAAATGTGCGTAGTTTAAAGCAGAACGCAATGTTAATTTAAGGTTATATTTTTATAAATATTAAATTTTAACAGCTCATAAACAACGTTTTATACAAAATAATAATTTGTATATAAATATTTTATTTGTTTTCTTTTTCCCACCGTTTTTTTTCAATACCTTTGCACGGTAAAAGTGTTTTCTGACATTTTTGCAAATCTTAGAACCTAACCCAACCTGAAATGAAAAATTTCATATCGCCTCTTTATACGTACTATTCATGTACGTTGGTAAAGTTTACCTTTGTACTTATTGGATTGACCTTACTGCAACCCTTTAATTTGAAAGGGCAAACATGGAATCCCATTGAAAGTTCAGAAATATCCACGCAAACGGGTATCAAAGACATCATACCCAATAAATTCCAACTTTATCGGGTGGATGATGATCAAATTAAAGCAATCCTTGATAATGCCCCCACTGAAGAGGAAAAAGAAGCCGGAAATTTGACTCCTGCAGACAATGTGGTTATAAAACTTGGTCTTCCTGATGGTGAATCTGAAGAGTTTTTGATTTATGAATACAAAATGATGGAAGACGGGTTAGCTACATTATTTCCTGAATTTAAAACTTATCATGGAACCTCTTTATCCAACCCTTATAATCATGTAAGAATTGATTACACTTCACATGGTTTACGGGCGATGATTATATCACCTGACGGCAATATTTTTATCGATCATTACCAAAGAAATGACAAAAACCATAAAGTAGTTTACTACAAAAAAGATTACAGCAAACCAGTTACCTGGTTTTGTGGAGTTCCCGGAAATGAATTTACAGACAAAGACAAAGATAATTCCGGTTCAAGGATCGGTGATTGCGGTATCAGACATCAATATCGTTTAGCCATCGCCGCTACAGGAGAATACACAACATTTCACGGTGGAACAGTTGCTTTGGCTATGGCAGCTATTATGACAACGATGAACAGAGTAAATGGTGTATTTGAAAAAGATGCAGCAGTACGAATGATTTTGGTAGCCAATAACAATCTGATTGTTTATACAAATGCAGGAACAGATCCTTACTCCAATGGTGATCCCGGCCTAATGATTGATGAAAATCAGACTAATACTGACGCTGTGATTGGAAATGCCAATTATGATATAGGTCACGTTTTCGGAACCAATTCCGGTGGATTGGCCGGTTTAGGAGTAACTTGTTTTACCGGTGCAAAAGCTCTTGGCGTTACAGGTAGTGGGGCACCTATTGGAGACCCTTTTGATATTGACTATGTAGCTCATGAAATAGGCCATCAGTTTAATGCAAACCATACACAATATAATAATTGTAACAGAAACAATCCTACATCAGTTGAACCGGGTAGTGCATCCACCATTATGGGATATGCAGGTATTTGTGCACCGGATGTGCAAAGCAACAGCAATGACTATTTTAGTACTGCCAGTTTGTATGAAATGCGACCTTTTGTTGTCACTAATGGTTGTGATGTCGAAGTAGTTTTGACAAATTCTGCTCCTACAGTGGCTCCGCTTAGTAATTATTCAATCCCGGCTTCAACCCCGTTTTTCCTAACAGCATCTGCCAGTGACCCGAATGGTTCATTGACGTATTGTTGGGAGCAAATCGATATATTTACAGGAACTTTAAGAACCATGCCACCTGCCGCAACAAATATTGACGGCCCCATGTTCAGATCTTTGACTCCTGTAGCCAGCCCCACCCGATATTTTCCAAATTTGCCTGATGTTTTAAACAACGTAAATCCAACCTGGGAGGAATTGCCATCAGTAGGCAGACCTATGAATTTCAGGGTTACCGTCAGGGACAATTTTGCTACAGCCGGATGTACCGGTGAAGCGCAAAACATCGTAACTACGGTATCCGGCACCGGACCTTTTTTGGTTACCTCCCCCAACACAGCGGTCATGTATGCCGGCAATTCAGCACAAACCATAACATGGGATGTCGCTGGTACCACAGCTGCCCCTATTAGTTGTGCGAATGTAAATATACTTCTTACAACCGACGGAGGGGCTACATTCACAACTTTGGTTAGTAATACTCCGAATGACGGAACCCAAAGTGTAACAATTCCCAACATTACTACATCAACAGCAAGAGTATGGATCCAATGTTCCAATAATATCTTTTATGATGTTTCGAATGTAAACTTTTCCATACAAGCCGCTGCCAGCCCTTGCAGTACGATTTTCTTTTCCGAATATGTTGAAGGAACATCCAATAACAAGGCTTTGGAAATATATAATCCAACGGCTTCTACGATTACACTGACCGGAAATGCAACGATAAGAATATATTTTAACGGGTCTCCAACAGTAGGAAATACTATTAATCTAACAGGCACCATTGCACCATATGATGTATTTGTATTGGCAAACAACAGTGCAAATGCTTCGATTCTGGCACAAGCAGATCAAACTTCAGGAAGCTTAACATTTAATGGTGATGATGCTGTTGAACTGGTATTTTCAGCGGTAACGGCAGACGTTATCGGACAAATTGGTTTTGACCCGGGAACAGAATGGGGCACCGGATTAACTTCTACAGCTGATAATACCATCAGAAGGAAGTCAACTATTACAGTTGGTGACAATATAGGTTCAAATGCCTTTGACCCTTCTATAGAATGGGATGGGTTTGCAACTGACAATTTCAGCGGGCTCGGAAGCCATACGAGCGATTGTCAGGTTACGTGCCCTGATTTTACCAATTTTACTCCTAATAACGTAACTATAATAAACTCCACCTGTCAAACAGGATGTGTTGTCAATGGAGGAATGATCTCTATTACTAACAATTGTCCTACGGGATCTACCATGGAATTCAGTACAAACGGTGGTATGACCTGGACAACTGTACTTCCTGTATATCTGCAGCAAGGTCCTGGTCAAACGATTATTACTAGATGTAATTGTGATGAAGACAATAATATAAGCAGTTCTGAAAGTTTACCGGTTGTAACTGCACCGGGTACATGTATTATACCAGGTACACCTGTGATAGAAATCAACAACAATATATGTCCTTCAACAGAAGGTGGTATTGGAGCTACGGGTTGTAACGGAACGAATGAAGTTCTGGAATGGTCATTAGACAACATGACCTGGACCAATTTTGCACCTTTTTACGACGGTTCATTATTTACAATGTATGCCCGATGCAGAAATACGGTTACCGGTTGTATTGGTGGTGTGGCAACGGCTCAAACACAACCTGAAATATGTGAAGATTGTCCTTTGATAATAATTAACTCAATAAATCAGGAATGTACAGACATAGGTATTTATGATCTAACTGTTTGTTTTTCAGCGGATATATTATTACCTGAAGAAGAATTTTTGGTTGAAATTGGTGGAACAATCTACGGTCCTTACTTATATACTGATTATGAGACAACGACAATGGGTGAATATTGTATCACTATTACCGGCTTAATCTCTGACGGAGAGTCAAACATACCTGTATTCATCAGTCATCTGGGCGTCCCATCATCAGTTCCCGTTATCAATGGCTCTGCTACCATAGAATCAGAATGGGGCACTCCGTATGTCACATCTGACGGTCTGGCTGGATGGGCAGGCGTCAATGTCGGAGATTTGTATATCACCAGTGATGTTGAATATTTTTATTTTGGTGTAAATCTTAATGCTGCTGCAAATTGGCAATCTTGGGGTTTTGCTATTAATACGCTAAACGGACCTATGAATGGCGGTGCAGATGAAGTATGGAATTACCAAATAGATTATGGTCATGCTGAATTACCGGATTACGTCATTAAAGGTAATTTTACAGGATATGCCGAAATCAGACAACCTTTGCCGGGTGGCGGAAACAATCCTGTACTGCTTAACCTTCCTGCAACTGACTTTGTAGCAAATCCGAATGGCATGATTGAAGTCAGAGTTCTGAAGTCCACTTTTGGATTTCCGGGAGAACTGGATGTACAATTTTATGTCTCCGGCAACAATGGAAGTGAACATGCCACATTCGACGCTGTGCCAGATGACCAGGTTGCTGTCAGTTGGAACCACAACGGTCAGAACGGCAATCCTCCTCCAACAATTTTAGACAATTATGCCCCTACATTTTTTGTTGAATCAAACGTATTGTGCTCAGTAGAGGCTGTATACGATGAAGCACCCTGTATTGATTGTCCTGATCTCAGTCCAATAACGGCAGATGTGCAATACTGTGTAGGAGATATATCGGTTCCGTTAACTGCACAAACCAATTACGGAGGCAATTTAGTTTGGTATGATGAGGTTCCGGGTGGTACTGTCACACCTTTACCGGGAGCTCCTACACCCGGCACAACGAATCCCGGAACAACAATATATTACGTTACTGAAGAAGTCGGCGGCTGCGAAAGTCCTTATTCAACCATCACCGTCACCGTTGGACAAATAGATATTATAAGTGTGATACAAAATTGTACCTCGCCTGGAAATTTTGATTTAATTATATGTTTCAGTGCTTCAAATCAGGGCTCCGCTCAACAATTCAGCGTTTTCATAAATGGACAACAATTTGGACCGTTTGAATATGTGGATTACCAATCGGAGGTTAATTATTGTATTGAGATTGAAGATGCAGGAAATACCACCCCTTTGGAAGAAGTAACAGTAATAGTTAAAGATGAAGGTGATGTTGTTAACGCAACACCTAATCTTAATGGAAACTTTGACGGCATATCTGTTTGGGGATCACCGGTTGCGGTGGCAGACCAAACTGAAGGCTGGGCAGGAGCAAATGCGCGCAACCTTTATATAACACAAGACGAAAATTATTTTTATTTAGGTGCGGAAGTTGTTGCCCAAGGATGGCAAACCTGGGCTTTTTTGGTTAATAGCAAATCTGGAGGAGGAACATCAGATTCATGGTCTAGACAAATTGACTATGTTCACACCAATAGACCGGATAATGTTTTCAGAGGCACATTCGGAGGCTATGCAGAATTACATACATGGAATGGTATGGCCTGGACTGGTTACAGCCAACTTCCTAACTCTGAATTTGGTGTTTCTACATCATGGGTAGAAACGAGGATATTAAAATCTGCTATTGGTAATCCTTCACAAATAGATGTACAGTTTTATATCACTGGAAATGATAATGCCCATGGTTCTTTTGATGCAGTACCTGATGATGACAATGCAATCAGTTGGAACGAAAGTGGCAACAGAACTCAGCTTAACAATTATGCTCCGGCATTTGCTTTAGAAGGTCCGGGATCTGCGATGTGTATGGATATGTTTACATTCCTGCCTCAATCTTGCGGAAACTGGTTTATTTCGGATCCATGTATTTGTAATGATGATGCTACTCCTCTTGGTAATGACGGAACATTTGATGAGGTCATTACTGTAAACGGCCCTGCAGGTCAGATTGTTACTGGTACATGCACCGGCTGTACACCATCTGCCTTAACCTTTACAGAAGGGCCGGCTGGAACATATATTTCCAACACATTTACCCATGTTGACAATGTCGGTTATATGACTACCCTCTTTTCAGGAGGAACAAGTTTTGGTACCATCGGCAACAAATGTGCTTATCCTGATGTAACAATAGATCCATTCGGACCGGTTGCCAATTGTATTAACAGTCCCGACTTTCCGCTTACAGCAACCGTTGTTGGTGATGACGGAAGCGGTTCATATGTTTGGTCTGGCACAGGTGTCAGCGGAACAAATTTTAATCCTGCAGGACTGACTCCTGGTAATTACAATATATTGGTTCAATATGATGGTGTGGATAATGGAAACGTTTCTCCGGACGGAGGAATAACCCCTGCATACCCTGGTTGTATTCAACCGGAGGCATTTGATGTTGTGGTTGAAGAGACTGTAAGCCCTCCGGATATTGACGATATTACTGTATGTGAAGGGGGAAGCACTTTAATTATGGCGGGTACAATTACGACTCCCGTGGGTTCACCTGTTTCTGTCACGTACAATTTTGAGGGTGATAATCCTGCCGCTTCGACAACAAATAATATGTTTGCCACAGGGTCAAACGCTGTCATCGGATCAGGAATTTCCGGATTATCTTATCCTGCCGGATGTGGTTCTTTAGATGCCATGTCCGCCAGTAGCTGGACTCAACCCAATGAAGTTTCAGCTGTCGCCAATAATGATTATTTTGAATTTGTTGTAACAAACTCATCATTAACCAATACATTGGTTATTTCAGGAGTTTCTTTTTCAGGACGAATTTCGGGAACAGGACCCACTAATTGGGCATTTTACCAAGGTACCACAGCTACAGGATTTGCCGGTATGACTACTGCAGCCTCAACTCCGACACCTTGTGGAAATTATAGTACAAATACTTTAAATTATATTGTCGCTCCGGGAGGAAATATCATTTTCAGAATTTATGCATGGGGGAATACTCCAGCTCAAACCGCAGGAACTTTCAGAATAGATGATGTTGTTATATCAGGAACTTCCAATGAACCTTCCAATAACTTTAAATTTTATACACAAAATCCAATTGGTGGTGGCATTATGCCCGTTGCCATGGGATCTGAATACGATCCGATGACTACTTTAGGAAACTCTCCGCAATCTATATGGGTTACTGAATGTGCTCCTGATGGTTGCGAAAGTTTACCAACAGAAGTGGTAATTACGGTTTTAGAAAATCCAACAATCAACGCACCACTTTTAGATCCGTTATGTGAACCCGGTTTTTACAACATTAATGACCTTGACTTTGAGGAAGATCCGGCCGGAGGGGTATTTACTTACCATAATTCTGGAATGGATGCAGAATCAGGAATCAACCCTATTCTTACAGGACTAGACAACATAAATACTACCCGAACAATTTATGTAAGATATACATTAACAAATGGTTGTTTTGATGTTGACACACTGGAAGTTACTATTTATCCAAGACCACCGGCTCCTGATGTACCTGCTGTCGTAAACACATGTGAGGGGGAGAGTCCGTTAATCAAAGTTAATGTTCAAAATTACGCAGTTAATTTTACATGGGATTTTGAGGTAAATATAAATGGAGAAGGAATTTCAAATAATCCTGCTTTGGCATCAAACGGACCTGTCCAAACAAACGGAGCCGGATTAAACAGTGTAGGGTTTCAACCGGCAGGTTCAGGCTGTGGAAATGCCATCACATCTGCAGGTTATGAAGTAGGAAACAACTCATTGGCTGCAGCTGTCGCTTCACAGGAATATTTTGAGTTTTGTGCCGGAATGCCTGAAAACGGTATATTATTTACTGGTATAACTGGTGCTTCCATAAGGCACAGAGCTTCGGGTACCGGTCCTATTTCCTGGGCCATTGTAGCAGCAAATAATCTGAATACTCCACTCATGTCGGGTACTGTTGGAACAGGTTGTGTCCTGAACACAGGAACTTTTACAGCCAATATGACAACCTGTTACAGAGTTTATTATTGGGGTGCAGGTAACATCAGCGGTACATTAAGAATTGATGACTTCACACTACAGGCACAATACATTAATAATGCAACTTACAGATTTTATGATGAAGACCCGGTTATAAATCCAAACGCAACACCGGTATTTACCGGAGATTGTTACCAAACAACATTAACAGTAGCAGACGGACAAACCACCTTTTGGGTGACTTGTCAAAATCCGGTTACCAATTGTATCAGTTTACCGGCGGTTGTGACTGCTCAGGTATTTCCGGATCCAACCATCACCGTATTTAATTCATGTATTGGCGGAGGAAATGTGACTTTTCAGGTTTCCGGTGCAACAGGCGGAACATGGAGTGTATCAGGAGGTGGCACCATCAATCCTGTCACCGGTGTGTTTACCCCCTCTACAGCAGGATGTTTTACTGCAACTTATTCCGCACCAGGCAACTGCAACGATACGGAAAGTTTTGTAGTATTTCCTGCTGCTCCTATTACACCTCTTGTATCAAACACCTGTAATACTTCTGTTTTTGTTCCGGTATTGACTCCGGTATCAGGGTTTACTGCTCAGTACAGCTTTAATGGGGGTAATACTTGGGGAACGACCAATACTTCTCCGACCACACCAGGTTGTTATCAAATTGTGACCCGTTACATTCTTACGGCAGCCTGCGGCAACACACCTGCTGGCGCAACAGGTCCGGCAGCGTGTCAGCAAAGTAGTGTAGCAACTGCGGTCATATTTCCTTCTGCTCCGGCTGCTCCTGTGGTTTCAAACACCTGTAATACATCAATCACAATTCCTGCTCTGTCTACAGTTACCGGATTCAGGCCTGAATATAGTTTTGATGGCGGTACGACATGGAGCATAAACAATGTTTCATCAACGATCCCGGGATGTTATACAGCCAGAAGCAGATATGTACTGGCAGTTGCATGTGGGACAGCTTATCCAGCAGGAACAACAGCACCTGCAGGATGTTTACAAAGTCCGGTTACAAATGCTGTTATATTCCCGACACCTCCGGCTATCAGTATGCCGACGACTACTTGTATGACCTCATTTCAATTACCGGTGGTTACTCCGGTCAACAACTTCACCGTTGAATATAGTATAAATGGGGGGGCATTCACATCAACCCCAACCACAAACATGACTCCAGGATGTTATAACATCATTGTTAGGTATGTAATATCATCTGCCTGCGGAACAGTTGCTGCAGGAACTTCAGGGCCACAAGGTTGTACAAATTCCAACACAGTAACGGCTAACGTTTTACCTATCCCGGATGTATTGGATCAACCGGATATTTTAGTTTGTAATCTTGAAGAAATTTCGCCTTTACCATTTACCAGTACAATTGCTGTACCGACATGTTTAGGCACTTCAATTACTTACAATTGGACAAACAGTAATCCGGGTATCGGATTGCCGGCATCCGGAACCGGAAACATCCCTGCATTTACCGCTCAAAATCCAGGATTGGCTGTCATAACCGTCACTCCGGTTATCAATTTAAATGGTGTAAGTTGTGAAGGAGAACCTGTAACATTTAACATCGTGGTACACCAACCTGTGGCTATGGCATGCAACGACAATTTGAATATAAGTGTTGATGCAACCTGTAGTGTTCAAACCTTTGTTGATATGTTTTTAGAAGGAACCTATAATTATTTCTTCTACGACGTCAAATTTTTCATTTATGAAGGTGTGGAAATTGACATCAACGATATACACCAATATTTGGGCACACGTCTTCAGTACGAAATCATTGATAATTGTAATGGAAACAGATGTTGGGGATATGTGACCTTTGAAGATAAATATCCACCTGTGATCAATTGCGAAGACATTGAAATCATATGTGTTGAGGAGCCCGGATTATATATTCCTTTTACAGACCCCACTTTTATCGGACTGCCTCAAATTACAGACAACTGTGATGGAGCTTTGGATAATTTGGGAATGTCTTACACACAATTTGGAAATGGTTGTAATAAAACCATTGTAAGAAGATGGCAGACATTTGATAATTACGGCAATTACTCTAATGAATGTATACAAACGATTACAATCCGACCATTAAGTTTTGCAGAAATTTTTGCACCAAATCCTTTGGTGGTTCTTCCATGCAACACTTCGACAGATCCGGAAAGTATTTTAGCATACACCGGAAATATTAGTGATGCTTATGCCTATGTGTTAAATGGTAACGACACTTATGCAATTAATGGTCAAACCTGTAATATCATTGGAACATTCACTGACCAAATACTTGATGCTTGCGGTCCTCATTGCCACGGCAACAAAAAAGTTATCAGAACATGGCAATTTATCGACTGGTGTGAAGGTATTATTTCATTACCTGTAACTCAGTTGATCAAATCAGCAGACCTTGAAGGTCCTACTTTCATTTTGAAAGATACCACAGTGACAACTTCACCTTGGTATTGTGCAGCTGACTTTGATCTTCCAAGACCTTGGGAATTACATGACAATTGTGATATCAACCCTACTTATTATGTAAGTGGTCCCGGTATTGTTCAAATCACTGGTAACCCTGTTGACGGTTACAGAGCTAAAGGTGCCCCTAAAGGAGTTCACACTTTCTGTTATACAGCAACTGACTGTTGTGGAAACATCACTACATTATGTATGACCGTCACGGTTGTTGACAGAACACCTCCGGTACCGGTAACTTACCACGATATCGTAGTAGGATTAGTACCTGGCGGACCCGGACAAGATGGCAATGCCAAATTGTTTACTGAACACGTTAACAACAATTCTTATGACAATTGTACTGACGTAAAAGTAGAAATCAGAAGACCTGCAGGTGCGCCTAAGTGCAACAACGAAGGTAACATCATCGATCCTGTGACCGGAGAGCGATACAACAATAATGTAACTTTCAACAATGCAAACCCAAGATTACACGCTGATGATAATGCCAACGATACCGATGCAGGTCAGTTTGTTAAATTCTGTTGTGAAGACTTAACCACAGGTGTTGACATCGACGGAGACGGTGAAGTTAACATCGGATACCATGAAGTTATCATGAGAGTATGGGATGATGGTGATATGAACGCGATATGGGGTTCAATGGGTGACAACTACAACGAAAGTTGGATCTACGTTAAAGTAGAAGACAAAGCACCACCGACCATCCAGTGTCCACCAAACATGACTATTTTCTGTGACTGGGCAGTTACTTACAGTACTGACTTAGGTAGTGGCGCACAACCAACAGAAGGAGTTGACTTTACAAAAACAGGATTACCTGTTGGATACGGTACTTGCGGTACTTTACCAATCAGATTCAGAGATAACATCGGTCAATTGAACCAATGTAAATTGGGTAACATAACAAGAGATTTCTTCGTAGGAAGCGCACCTGTTAATCAGGCTCCTTCTTGCAGACAAATCATCACGATCTTACCAAGTACTTCTCAGCAGCCTTGGGTTATCACTCCTCCGACAGCTACACCTGTTGCGACAACATGTGATGGTCCTACAGATGCTCAGATTGAGGCTAACGGTCCAAGATGGGTAAATGGTCCATGTGACGTCATCGGTGAAAACATCAAAGTTCACGAATTTTTATTCGAAGATGGTGTTTGTAAAAAATGGAGAGTTGAGTACAACTATATGAACTGGTGTACAAATGAAGCTAGAGGTCCATTCTTCAAAGACTTCATGTACTTCGACCAGGTTAAACCTGAACTTGAAAATTGTGATCCTTTGATGTTCGGAGTAGATGCTAACTGTTCACACAGATTGGTATTGACAAATTCTGCAACTGACGAAGGTGGTTGTACTGAAGAAGGTTGGTTGAAATGGCAGGTATTCGTTGACCTTTGGGCTGACGGAACGGATGACTGGGAATTTTCAAGCTTCTTACCTGTAAACAATGACGTAGCTAACGCAAACAACGGAAACCTTGCAGCTATCAGAGATGATAACGGAAACGGTATTCCTGATATTTATGTGGCACCTACATTGAATGGTGGTGATATCACTATCACTTTACCTGAGTTGATCGTTGGAAAAATGAGCAACCACAAAGTAAGCTGGAAAGTAACAGACGGATGTCACAACCACAAAACTTGTCACCAGGATGTTATGGTTGCTGACAAAAAAGCTCCAACACCTTACTGTATTAACTTAAGTACAGCATTGATGGAAGATCCTGATGGTACCGGACCGATGTTATCTATGGTAGAATTATGGGCAATTGATTTCAACATCGGATCATTTGACAACTGTACTCCGCAGGGAGACTTATTATTTACATTTGACCAATGGGCACCACAAGTTACAGATACTGTAATTGCAGGTAGATTGATCAATATCGACGTACCTCACTATTTTGATGCTAACGGTGGAGTTATGGGTTACCCAACTACCAATGCACAAGTATTGAGCAGATACAACAACGGTGAATTACAATTGTGGTTACCATCATTAAGAAGTTCAGCTAAAGTTTGGTCTGAAATTGATATGATTGGTCAAAAGCTTATAGATGTCGATGTAATGATGAGCGTATGGGACAAAAAATTCAATCAGGATTTCTGCTGGGTTAAATTGACTTTACATTGTCAAACTTGTCCTATTGAGGTCAATTCAAGAATTGGCGGATTAATAGCCACAGAACAAGGTAACGGCGTCAATAACGTCGAAGTTTTGTTGTACGATGCAGCTTCCAATATGATCAGAAACACCTTCACCAATGAATCCGGTTTGTATGCTTTTGATAATGCTCCTGCCATTGGTAAGGTTATCGTTCCTGTCAAAGACCATAATTTTGACAATGGTATCAGCACCCTTGACCTTGTGATGATTCAAAGACATATCCTCGGTATTCAATCTTTTGACAGCCCTTATAAAATTGTCGCTTCCGACATCAACAACGATACCAAAATCAACTCTGTTGACCTTGTCGAACTTAGAAAACTCATCCTTGGTACTTCCACACGATTTACCAATCAGAGCTGGAGATTTATCGATACAAAATATACTATGGACATGAGTCATGTTTTCCCTTTTGTTGACAAAATGGACATTCCATCCGATTCAACACTGCGAAACAATATCAACTTCATGGGTATCAAAATCGGTGACGTTAACGGTACCGCAACCACAGATGTAATGAATGTTACTGCAGAAAGCAGAAGTGCTTCTACATTGAACCTTACAGCAGAAAACAGAAATGTTGAAGCTGGTGAAACAGTTGAAGTTCCTGTAACTGCTTCAAACTTCAGTGATGTATTCGGATTCCAGTACACCATGAATGTAGAAGGCGCAAGCTTTGTAAATGTTATTCCCGGAACGATCGAAATCAATGAAAGTAATGTAGGAGTTATCTCTGACGAAATGATTACGATGAGCTTTGCATCAACAACGGCAGAAACAAGAAGAGCCGATGATGTACTATTCACCATTGTATTAAAAGCTAACAAAGCTGCTTTATTGAGTGAAATGATGTACATTAACTCAAATGTAACTTCTGCAGAATCTTATGTTGGTTCAAACATGAAAGTTCAGAATATCGGATTAACAGTAGGTAGCGAAAACGCTTCTGCTGACATCCAATTGTTCCAAAACGAGCCTAACCCATTCAAAGGTCAGACTAAAGTAAGCTTCTTTATGCCTGAAGCAAACAATGCTACATTGACAGTATATGATGTAACCGGTAGAGTTATCAACATCAGAAACATCGATGCAGTTCAAGGTGTAAACACGGAAGTATACAACAGAGAACAATTAGGTACTTCCGGTATGTTGTACTACAAATTAGAAAGTGGTGACTTCACTGCTACTAAGAAAATGATCATCCTCGAGTAACACAAAATAAAATTTTTGAAAGGACCATTCTGCATTATGCATGAATGGTCCTTTTTTTATTCAAAAAATATTTATTTGTTATATTATAATATATATATTTACAAAACATATATATTATTAATTTTTATGACACCATCGAAACCATAAACATTACTTATTTAAGTAATTACATATACAATATTATTATATATTAAATTATACATCACAAGATTTGGTAGAATAGTAATATTTAATCAATTTTGCACGAGTTTATAGTGCCTTATCAGATTGTATTATTATATTTAGTTATAACAATTTGAAAACCACTAAAAGCGGATTTTTTAATTTTTACCTGAGATCATGAACTTTAAATCAACCTCCCCCCTATTGAGAAATTTATTCATAGGGATTTTTCTTCTGGCATTGGGCAGCTTACAGGCTCAATTTATTTCAAAAGCCAATTTAGCTAAACAAATACTAATCGATCGGGCAGATGAATTTAATTTAGATACGGCTGCATTGGAAAAAATGTTAGTTTCTTCCGAAACATTTAGCAGACTTAGCCAATTGAACAATATATATTTTGAGCAACATATTGAAGAAATTCCTGTGTATAATGCTATATTAAATGCTCATATCACATCAAACAACGAATTACTTACTTTTGGTAACCGTTTTTATTTTGATGCAATTATTAATAAATCATTGAATCTACCTTTGATTCCGCAATCAGAAGCTATTTCAATTGTTGCAGATTATTTAGGATATACTTATAACGGAAATCTGGCGCTTGTAACAAACATTGGAGGTCCTACTAAAAAAATAATATTTGAAAAAGGTGATTTGTCTTTAGAAAACATACCCGTAAGTTTGGTTTGGCAACCCGTTTCAGCTAATAATTTGGTTTTAGCATGGAATGTATCAATTTACGAGATCGCTGCACAAAATTGGTGGAATGTGCGAATAGATGCCGTCACCGGACAGATATTAGACCAAAACAACTGGGTGGTTCAATGTAATTTTGATATGCCTTGTGGAACTGACCATACATTATTTGAACATAAACAAACTAAACACCACTTTATTCCTAAATCATTTATAAATCAAACTAATAATGATTTAGTTGTCATCCAATCAATGGGTGTAATGGATGGAAGTTCTTATCAGGTTTACCCTGAACCGGTAGAAAGTCCCAATCACACCTTGCCTCTACCGCCGGCAGATGGCAGGGTTGTTGTAAATGAACCCGCAGATGTTACAGCTTCACCATTTGGTTGGCATGATACAAACGGAGCTACCGGTGCAGAATTTACAACGACCCAAGGAAATAATGCTCATGCATATACAGATACTGATGCTAATAATACCCCTGATCCGGGTTCAAGTCCGGACGGAGGAATGGGACTGGACTTTTTGTTTCCAATAGATTTAACTCAACCACCCAGTGCATACAGACCCGCTGCAGTAACCAATTTGTTTTATTGGAATAATTTTATTCACGATTTTGCCTACCGTTTTGGTTTTGATGAGGTTAATGGTAATTTTCAGGAAAATAATTATGGTAACGGTGCTTTAGGCTCCGATTATGTTAATGCTGAAGCACAGGATGGTTCCGGAACAAATAATGCAAACTTTGCGACTCCACCGGACGGCAGCAATCCGAGAATGCAAATGTTCATCGGAACAAATCCTACCCCGGATGTTGACGGGGATTTGGATAATGGTGTCATTGCACATGAATACGCTCATGGTGTTTCCAACAGATTGACCGGAGGGCCAAACAATACGAGTTGTCTTTCCAATCAGGAACAAATGGGTGAAGGATGGAGTGATTTTTATTCATTAATTACAACCATGGAGCCTACTGATATGGGTTCTGATTCAAGAGGGATAGGTACCTACTTATTTGGACAGCCAGCAAATGGTCCGGGTATCAGACCTACCCCTTACTCTACAAACATGGTAATCAATCCTGCAACTTATGATGATATCAAAACACTCTCTGTACCTCACGGTGTGGGATACGTATGGTGTGGAATGATTTGGGATTTATTGTGGAAAATGGTTGATGTTCATGGTCCAACTGCAGGGTACGATATAGCTGTGACATTGGTCCACGAAGGAATGAGACTTCAACCTTGTAGTCCGGGATTTGTTGACGGAAGAGATGCCATTTTAGCTGCTGATTTGGCTTTAAATGGTGGAGCAAACAGATGTTATATTTGGGAGGTTTTTGCCAGAAGAGGACTTGGTTTCAGTGCAACTCAGGGAAGTACAGGAAGCAGAAGTGACGGAACAGAGGCTTTTGACTTACCAACAAGTTGTACGTTGGATGCCATGCCAGAAATGGTTTCTATCTGTAAGCCGAACAACGCTCAATATACCATCTCTACAGGAGTGGGTACAAATTTTACATTAAGTGCCACAGGTAATCCTGCCGGAACAACTATAAATTTTTCAGTCAATCCCGTGCCTTCAATGGGGAACAGTATCATGACAATTGGCAATACTGCGGCGGCAGCTGACGGTACGTACATGATAACTATAACAGGTACTGAAGGCATGAATAGTGTAAACAAAATAGTTACCCTAATTATTCAAAGTAGTGCCCCGGGAGCCCCAACACTGGGCACGCCGGCAAATATGGCAACAAATCAAATCAATCCACTTTTAACCTGGAATCTGCAATCAGCATCTGTCTCTTATGATGTAGATGTGGCTACTGATGCTGTTTTTACTAATATCGTGGCAAGTGCAACAGGTCTGGTAACTAATAGTTTCCAAACGGTAGGTTTATTATCAAATACAGTATATTATTGGCGTGTCCGTGGTGTCAATGGTTGCGGAAACGGAACCTATTCAGCGCCTTTTTCTTTCACCACAGCAAATATTACCTGTAATACCTATGCCAGCACCAATGTTCCTATAGTAATTGGAACAACTCCGGTGACCATTAATTCTACTTTAACGGTACCTACATCTTGCGGCACCATCACAGATATTAATCTTACCAATTTAAACATTACGCATACCTGGATTGGCGACCTTAACATTGAGCTTATCAGTCCTGTAGGCACAGTAGTTAGGGTAATGCAAGGACCATGTGGCGATTTTGACAATATCCTTATCAATTTTGATGATGAAGCAACATCGCCATCTTTCCCATGCCCTCCAACAAACAACGGATTTTATATTCCTTTTTCAGCCTTATCAGCATTTGACGGTCAATCTGCATCGGGAGTATGGACATTAAGAGTTATTGACGGTTTCAATCAGGATGGAGGTTCATTAAACGCGTGGAGTCTGGAAATTTGTACAGCAGGCAACTTTACACCTACTCCTATAACCATTACGGAGAATTCCGGAACAACACCAAATGATGGTATTTTGTGTAACGGTGATGCTGCTACGCTCGCAACTTCCGGAGGTGACTCTTACTTATGGAGCAATGGTTCGACTATGTCGTCAATCTCAGTAAATACAGCAGGAACATATACCGTTACCATTACAAGCGGAGGTTGTTCAGGTGTAGTTTCTGCCAATATCATTGTAAATCCTACACCAACTATTTCAGGACCAACAAGTGTGGCAGTTGGTGCTACCATAAATATCATGGGTTCAGGTACACCTGCTATGATCAATCCGTACATTTCTTCAAATCCTGCTATCGCCACCGTAAATAACGTTGGTTTGGTGTCAGGTATTTCGGCAGGTATGTGTACTATTACGTATACAAATAATAACGGATGCTCTGCTACAACAAATATGACTGTATTTGAAGATTTATCCATTGCAAATATTTCAGTAACGGAGAATTCTGGTACTACATCTGATGATGGAATTATATGTTCCGGGGCAAGTGCAAACTTGACCGTCTATATCACTGAGTTAGACATATCACAGCCTTCTGCTTCTGCTTGTATGGCTAATTTTGCTCAGGCTGATTTGGCACAATCATTTATTCCCACATCAAGTTCAATGTGCGGAGCAGGGATTTTCCTCTTAAATAATATTTCAGGTTCTGCAACAATACAATTATACAATAATTTACCCAATGCAGGAGGCACATTATTGGCACAAGGTACCATAAGTTATACAGGAACAGGTTGGGTAGATGTTGATTGGCCACCTGTAAATGTAACACCGGGAAACACTTATTATATTGTTTTTTCAGGCACCCCAGGCTCTCAGTGTATTGGAGGAAACACCTCTAACCCTTATCCAAATGGTCAGGTTTATGCGAATGCCGGGTATCAAAGTTTTCCAACTTTTGATTATGCTTTCAGAACATTTTCATGTGCAACATCTTATACTTATCTTTGGAGCACCGGAGAAACTTCAGCTTCAATAAATGTTTCGCCACCAACTACCACTACTTACAGTGTAACCATAACAGATAATCTTGGAAATACATCTGTAGACCAGGTTACTATTACAGTAAATGCCTTGCCTATGGCGGATATTACCGGAGATGCTGATATTTGTATCGGACAATCTACAACGTTAACCGCCACTGGTGGAACCAGTTATCTCTGGAATACAGGATCTGTGATGCCTTCTATTTCGGTATCTCCAACATCCAACACAACATATACCGTTACAGTTACCGATGCTAATGTCTGTTCGGCATCTGCTTCGCGGACTGTCATTGTTAACCCTCTTCCTGTAGTAACAGTTACAGGTGACAATGTGATTTGCGTCGGAGAGTCTACAATATTGACAGCTACCGGAGGAACTCAATTTTTATGGAGTAACGGTTCTACCACTTCTACAATCACTGTCAGTCCGACTACAAATACCAATTATGCAGTCACTGTTACAGATGCTAATGGTTGTTCCAATACAAACGGTATTACCGTTATCGTCAATCCATTGCCTGTGCCTACTATTGGTGTTACCGAAAACTCAGGAACCACGCCTAATGATGGTCAAATCTGTTTCGGAGCATCTGCTCAACTTACTGCGAGTGGTGGTATTTCTTATGTTTGGTCTACAGGAGCTAATACCGCTACAATAAACGTTACCCCAGCTACAACAACGACATATACTGTTACGGCTACAGATGTCAACGGATGCCGGAACACAGCTACCCGAACCATAACGGTGACTCCTCTTCCTGTAGGACCTATCACCATTGTTGAAAATAGTGGTCTTATGCCTAATGACGGTGTCATTTGTATTGGCGCCAGCGTTACACTTACTGCTCCTGCTGCAGCCCAATACTTATGGAGCACTGGTGCAACAACCGCTTCAATTACCGTAGCGCCAACCATGAATACAACGTATTCTGTTACAGTAACCAATGCCAATAGTTGTATTTCCAATACTTCAACCACCATTACCGTTAATCCCCTCCCGACACCTAATATTTCAATAACAGAACTTTCAGGTACTTCCAACAACGACGGGACGATTTGTAACGGGGCTTCCGTGACTTTGACAGCATTCGGTGGTAACCAATTTTTATGGAGCACAGGTGCTTCTACCTCTGCTATTACCGTCAGCCCGATGGCTACAACAACCTATATTGTTACTGTGACCAATGCAGCTAATTGTTCAAATACTGCTTCCGTAACCATCACGGTCAATCCACTTCCGGTCATCAGTATTGCTGTGACCGAAAACTCAGGTACAACTTCCAATGACGGTACTATTTGTCAGGGGGCTTCTGCTACCCTATCCGCAAGCGGTGCCAATACCTATCTCTGGAGTACAGGGGCTTCTACTTCTGCGATAACTGTAGCTCCTTTGTCTTCCACAACTTATTCCGTGACGGGAACTGATACCAATGTGTGCTCAAATACTCTGGCACGACAAATTGTGGTAGATCCCGTTCCGGTGATCTCAGCTCAGCCACAGGATATTATGGTTTGTGCCGGTTCTGAAGTAACTTTTAATGTTGTTGCTTCCATTACTCCTCCGGTTACCCTAACTTATCAGTGGCAGGAATTTATCGGGGGTATGTGGCAGAATTTGCCTGGTGAAACCAATCCTACACTCACCATCTCAAATGTAACCGTATCTGATAATAACAGAGAATTCAGAGTAAACATAACCTCTCCTAATAATTGCAGCACCCTCAGTATTTCTGCGTTTTTACGCATTCATTTATCTGCTGCTATGGTCTGCAATAATGGTCTGAATATTGGTTTGGATCAAAATTGTAATCTTTCAGGAGTTATTGATATGTTTTTGGAAAATACCCCTAATGATCAACAATTCTACGAAATTATTTACAGCACTGCCGGTGGTGTGATCATCAATGAGGCGGACTTAAAGAATTTTGTCGGTCAACAGTTGGTTTTCAGTATAAGGGATATTTGCGATAACAACAGCTGTTGGGGAACCTTCAATATCGAAGATTATTACGCACCGATTGTTGAATGTGATGATATTACGATTTCATGTTTGCAAGCTGACCTGATGAATCTTCCTTTGGAAGATCCGAACTTCCTCGGCAGACCTGATGTTATCGAAAATTGCGGAACTTTCGACCTTTATTTCAGTCAACTGGAACTTGGTAACAGTATCTGCTCTAAGTCATTTATCAGAAGATGGGTAGCCGTAGATCAATCAGGAAATACCTCTCCGGAATGTATACAAACCATTACCGTCAATCCTTTGTCTTTTGCTGATGTATTTATCCCGAATCCATTGGTAGTTGTAACTTGTAATACTGATACTGACCCTGCAAGTATCGTTGCTGCTACAGGTGATATAACTGACGGTTATCCTTTTGTTCTGATTAATGGAATTCCAACTGCCGTCACAGATCAATTATGTAATATAGTTTGTACTTATACAGATCAATTGATCGACGCATGTGGTCCTCATTGCCACGGTAATAAAAAAGTTATCAGAACTTGGCAATGTATCGACTGGTGTGAAGGCATTGTTTCAACTCCATTCACTCAGTTGATCAAATCCGCAGACCTTGAAGGTCCTACTTTCATTTTGAAAGATACCACAGTGACAACTTCACCTTGGTATTGTGCTGCTGACTTTGATCTTCCAAGACCTTGGGAATTGCATGACAATTGTGATATCAACCCTACATATTATGTAAGTGGTCCCGGTATCGTTCAGATCACTGGCAACCCTGTTGACGGTTACAGAGCTAAAGGTGCTCCTAAAGGAGTTCACACTTTCTGTTATACAGCGACTGACTGTTGTGGTAACCTCACTACTTTGTGTATGACCGTCACGGTTGTTGACAGAACTCCTCCGGTACCGGTAACTTTCCACGATATCGTAGTAGGATTGGTTCCTGGCGGACCCGGACAGGATGGTAATGCCAAATTGTTTACAGAGCACGTGAATAACAATTCTTATGACAATTGTACTGATGTTAGAGTAGAAATCAGAAGACCTGCAGGTGCTCCTAAATGTAACAACGATGGTAATATCATCGATCCGCTGACAGGAGAACGATACAACAATAATGTAACTTTCAACAATGCAAACCCAAGATTACACGCTGACGACAATGCCAACGATACCGACGCAGGTCAGTTTGTTAAATTCTGTTGTGAAGACTTAACAACAGGTGTTGACATCGACGGAGACGGTGAAGTAAACATCGGATACCATGAAGTTATCATGAGAGTATGGGATGATGGTGATATGAACGCAGTTTGGGGTTCAATGGGTGACAACTACAACGAAAGTTGGATCTATGTTAAAGTAGAAGACAAAGCACCACCGACCATTCAGTGTCCACCAAACATGACTATTTTCTGTGACTGGGCAATTACTTACAGTACTGACTTAGGTAGTGGCGCTCAACCAACAGAAGGTGTTGACTTTACTAAAACAGGATTACCTGTTGGATACGGAACTTGCGGTAATTTACCAATCAGATTCAGAGATAACATCGGTCAATTGAACCAATGTAAATTAGGAAACGTAACAAGAGATTTCTTTGTAGGTAGCGCACCTGTTAATCAGGCTCCTTCTTGCAGACAAATCATCACTATCTTACCAAGTACTTCTCAGCAGCCTTGGGTTATCACTCCTCCGACAGCTACGCCTGTTGCGACAACATGTGATGGTCCTACTGATGCTCAGATTGAGGCTAACGGTCCAAGATGGGTTAACGGTCCATGTGACGTCATCGGTGAAAACATCAAAGTTCACGAATTTTTATTCGAGGATGGTGTTTGTAAAAAATGGAGAGTGGAGTACAACTATATGAACTGGTGTACAAATGAAGCAAGAGGTCCATTCTTCAAAGACTTCATGTACTTCGACCAGGTTAAACCTGTAATTGAAAATTGTGATCCTTTAATGTTCGGAGTTGACGCTAACTGTTCACACAGATTGGTATTGACAAATACTGCAACTGACGAAGGTGGATGTATTGAAGAAGGATGGTTGAAATGGCAGGTATTCGTTGACCTTTGGGCTGACGGAACTGACGACTGGGAATTTTCAAGCTTCTTACCTGTAAACAATGACGTTGCTAACGCAAACAATGGTAACCTTGCTGCTATCAGAGATGATAACGGAAACGGTATTCCTGATATTTATGTAGCACCTACATTGAATGGTGGTCAAATCACTATTACAATTCCTGAGTTGATCGTTGGAAAAATGAGCAACCACAAAGTAAGCTGGAAAGTAACTGACGGATGTCACAACCACACAACTTGTCACCAGGATGTTATGGTATCTGACAAAAAAGCACCAACACCTTACTGTATTAACTTAAGTACAGCATTGATGGAAGATCCTGACGGAAGCGGACCACTCAGACCAATGGTAGAATTGTGGGCAATTGATTTCAATATCGGATCATTTGACAACTGTACTCCACAGGAAGACTTATTATTTACATTTGACCAATGGGCACCACAAGTTACAGACACTGTAATTGCAGGTAGATTGATCAATATCGACGTACCTCACTATTTTGATGCAAACGGAGCAGTTATGGGTTACCCGACTACTAATGCACAAGTATTGAGCAGATACAACAATGGTGAATTACAATTGTGGTTACCATCATTGAGAAGTTCAGCTAAAGTATGGACTGACGCAGTATTAACCGGCGGAACAAACAAAGCTGAAGTTGACGTAATGATGAGCGTATGGGATAAGAAATTCAATCAGGATTTCTGCTGGGTTAAATTGGCTGTTATTTGCAACTCTTGTGAGGACATTACAGGTACCCGTGTCGCAGGTCTTATCGCAACAGATCAGGGTAATGGTGTAAACAATGTGGAAGTTTTATTGTACGATGCAGCTTCAAGCATGATCAGAAATACCTTCACCAATGAATCCGGTTTGTATGCTTTTGATAATGCTCCTGCCATTGGTAAGGTTATCGTTCCAATCAAAGACCATGATTTTGACAATGGTATCAGCACCCTTGACCTGGTCTTGATTCAAAGACATATTTTGGGTATTCAGGCCTTTGATAGCCCTTATAAAATTGTAGCTTCTGATATCAATAACGATACCAAAATCAACTCTGTGGACCTCGTCGAACTCAGAAAACTCATCCTTGGTACTTCCACACGATTTACCAATCAGAGCTGGAGATTTATCGATACAAAATATCCAATGGATATGAGTCATGTCTTCCCGTTTGTTGACAAAATGGACATTCCATCCGATTCAACACAACGTAACAATATCAATTTTGTAGGTGTTAAAATCGGAGATGTCAATGGTACAGCAACCACAGATGTAATGAATGCAACAGGTCAACACAGAACCTCTACTACCCTGAACCTTACAGCTGAAAACAGAAATGTTGAAGCTGGTGAAACAGTTGAAGTTCCTGTAACGGCTTCAAACTTCAATGATGTATTCGGATTCCAGTATACCATGAATGTAGAAGGCGCAAGCTTTGTAAATGTTATTCCTGGAACGATCGAAATCAATGAAAGTAATGTAGGAGTTATCTCTGACGAGATGATTACCATGAGTTTTGCATCAACAACAGCAGAAACACGAAGAGCCGATGATGTATTATTCACCATCGTATTAAAAGCTAACAAAGCTGCTTTATTGAGTGAAATGATGTACATCAACTCTAATGTAACTTCAGCAGAATCTTATGTTGGTTCAAACATGAAAGTTCAGAATATCGGATTAACAGTAGGTAGCGAAAACGCTTCTGCTGACATCCAATTGTTCCAAAACGAGCCTAACCCATTCAAAGGTCAGACTAAAGTAAGCTTCTTTATGCCTAAAGCAGACAAAGCTACTTTGACAGTGTATGATGTAACCGGTAGAGTTATCAACATCAGAAACATCGATGCAGTACAAGGTGTAAACACGGAAGTATACAGCAGAGAACAATTAGGTACTTCCGGTATGTTGTACTACAAATTAGAAAGTGGTGACTTTTCAGATGTCAAAAAAATGATTGTGATTGAATAAACCACAACAACAAAAGAATAGTCCAAATTTCTTCTTAAGTAGGTAAAGAAAAAGACACATGTTAAAGAATCATGTGTCTTTTTTTATTTAATTTTACAATATTTTACACCATATTTATATTAGTCATCAATATATTAACATACAATAAAAGACATTGTCAATCTTATATTGCAAAATCTATTTGCAATCAAACTATTTTTATGAACATATCCACACTACAATAACACTTTAACATCCAATTTCAAAAAAACACCAATTTATGTTTGGCAAATAATAAATAAAACAAAGTACCATCAAGAAAGTATTTCAAGCTATCATTTCAACAGGCATATAATTGAGACAAATCATTACATATAAAAAAAAAGTATATAGATTGATACTTTTTTTATACTTTTGCGCTTTATTTTAATTTTTTGACAAAAAATATACCATGCGCAACGTTACCTTTCTTTTCATATTATTTTTCTTTACCAGTACTGTTTTTGCCCAAAAAGACAATGATATTCTTATGACAGTTGGCAAGTCAGCGGTTTCTGTTGGTGAATTTAAGTACATCTATGAAAAAAATAATGGAGAAAAAGCTAATTACAGTGATAAAAGTTTGTCGGAATACCTTGATCTTTATACCAATTTCAAACTAAAAGTTGAAAAAGCAAAACAATTAAAACTCGACACCCTTCCTGAACTTAAAATGGAACTTCAGGGTTATCGAAAACAGCTGGCCGGAAGTTACCTCATTGATAAAGAAGTCACTGAAAATCTGTTAAAAGAACTTTATGAAAGAACAAAATATGATATAGAATTCAGCCACATTTTTTTACCTGTCAATCCTGATGAAAATCTTTCAAAAAAAGAAGAAATCAGAAGCCAAATGATGGCGATCAAATCCAAGATTATTTCAGGACAAAGTTTTGAAGAAGTCGCTAAAGAATTTTCCAAAGACCCAAACAGTGCATCAAAAGGTGGTTATATGGGTTTTTTAAATGCCAAATTACCAACAGGATTTTATGGACTTGAATCTACTCTTTACAACACCCCTATTCAAAGCGTTTCAGATATTGTGGAATCAAAAATTGGATTTCATCTAGTAAAAGTACTAAATAAAAGAACGGCGCGAGGCCAGGTACAGGTTGCTCATATTTTTTTAAAAAACGACAAAAAAAACACCCACCTCAAAGCCGACAGTCTATACAATGAATTGATGAAAGGAGGTGATTTTTCAACTATTGCAAATCAATATTCAGACGATAAAAACACATCAAGAACAGGTGGTTTACTTCCTCCTTTTGGAATTAACACTTATGAAAATGAGTTTGAAAATGTAGCATTCGCTTTGGCAAATGATGGTGACATCTCCAAACCCCTCACTTCAAAATCAGGATGGCATATTTTAACAAGGGTATCAAAACCAGAACCTGATACCTATGACATTTTTGTCAGAAAAATGAAATCGCAAATAAGTAAAGACGAAAGATTTGAAGTAGCTAAACTGGCTTTAATCAACGATATCAAACAATCGAACGGATTTAAGGAAAATAAATCAGTTTATGAACAGTTTGTTTTGACCCTTCAGGATGATCTTTATTCCTATAAATGGGAACCTCAAAACAAAAATCTGGATGAAACCCTTTTTATTTTCGGTAATTCATTTATTTCGACTTTGGGAGATTTTACTTCTTTTATCAAAAAAAATACAAAAACTCGTTTAAAATACGATAAAGGAAGACCGGTAGCTCAAACAGCAAATGACTTATATAATGAGTTCGTCAATGAAAAAGCCATTGAGTTTGAAGAAAAAAATCTGGAATATAAATATCCTGATTTCAAATTATTGATGCGAGAATATGAAGAAGGCATTTTACTCTTTGAAGTAACCAAAACGACAGTTTGGGACAAAGCCAATGTGGATACCATAGGTTTGGAAAAATTTTATCTTGACAATAAATCAAAATATCTGAGCGAAGAAAAAGCCAAAGTCTCTCAATTTGTCATACATTCTATCGAAAAATCAATGATTGACAAAATTAAAAAAGATGCAAAAAAATTGACCTCTTCCAAACTTACACAAAAATATAATAAAGGGACAAACCTGATTACTGTAACAGAAGAAACCTTGGACAAAAGTCATCCTTTGCTAAAAGGAATGGATTGGAAGACAGGTTCACTTTCTGATATTACTAAAAACGAACAAGCAAAACATCAGTCTTTTAGAAAAATCATAGAAATTATGCCTGCCCAGTCAAAAACCATTTCTGAAGCCAGAGGATATGTTGTCGCTGATTATCAGGATTTTTTGGAAAAACAATGGGTTAGTGAGCTTAAAAAAGAATTTACAGTTGTCATCAACCAACCTATTTTTAATTTATTGAAAAAGTAATAAAATATTCTGTTTTGAAAAGAACAGAGCTTATTCATAAATGCCTTTTCAACTTAGCAACGCTCGTTATTTTTCAAAATGAATCAAAAAAATATTACATATGACCTTGTAAATCCCATTCTGTGTTATGGGCGGACAACTGCAGATTCAATAAAATAGTTAAAAAATGATGAATTCCAGGGTATTTATTTCAATATTTTGGTTTTTATCTTAACAGGTTGTAAAAACATTAACCATGACGATGAAGGAAAACCTTTAGTTAAAGTTGGAGACAAAATTTTGTATTCATCTGTAGTTGACCAATTACTTCCTGAAGGAACAAGCACTGAAGATAGTACGTCCATTGTTCAGGGATACATCGAAAATTGGATCAGGGACAACCTGATCATTATGGAAGCCGAAAAAAATATACCCAATGATCTTAATCTCGATAAATTGGTCGATGACTACAGATCATCTTTATTGATGTATCATTATGAAAATAAACTGATAAAAACAGAATTAGACACCATTATTACGGACGCACAAAAAAAGGATTTTTATACTCAATATGGCGCCCAGTTTATATTGTCTCATGCTATCGTACGAGCGATTGTTATACTGGACAAATCAAAAGATAAATCATTCACAAAGTGGGTTGCAAAGGCAAAACAATTACAGGATAATGAATTGCTCAGTGAAGCAAACAAAAAAAAATATAAAATATTAAACAACGGAAGTACATGGATTCCACGCGATGATTTAAAAAATTATATTGCAGATGTTCCGTTAAATTCATGCAAAGAGGGATTTTCGGCAACTTTTTCAAAAAGAGAAGGAAATATTTTTATATTAATCACAGGATATTACAACGAAAAGGAAATTCCTCCGTTAGATTATATTGACAATAAAGTTGAACAGGTAATGCTCAATAACCGAAAAACCTTACTGTTAAAGTCTGTAAGAGAAAACTTATACAAAACCAATGTTGCTAAAAGAAATATTAAATTTTATTGATGAATTTTCAAAAAATAATGACCACTAAATCTAATAATATGAATAAATCCTGGTTTTCCGTTTATGCAGTAATACTTTTTTCAATTCTGTATACTCCGGCCGCAAATTCCCAGGAAAGCGTGCTGATTGATAAGGTGATAGCCAAGGTAGGAAGTGAATATATTCTTAAATCTGAAGTGGAAGAAGAATTTTCGTACGCACTCAAACAACAACCGGGTTTGGATGAAAAAGTAAAATGTGATGTTCTCAAAAGTATCATAGAACAAAAAGTTATCATCTATCAGGCAAAACTGGACAGTATAGAAATCAATGAAGAAGAAGTCGAACAACAACTTGATTTCAGGTTTGATGCCGTATTAAGACAAATGAATGGCGATGAATCTTTTTTTAAGGATTATTATGGAGCAACGGTTGCTGAAATGAAAGATCGTTATCGTGATGATCAGAGGCAAAAACTACTGGCAGAAAAAATGCAGTTTGAACTTTTGTCAACGATTGAAATTACCCCTAAAGAAGTTGAAAAATTTTTTGAATCCATTCCTAAAGACTCCCTCCCGTATTTTAAATCAGATATGGAATTCTCAGAGATTGTCTTTAAACCATCGGTAAATGAAGCTGAAAAACAAAAGGCATTTGACAAAATAACATCCCTGCGAAGCAGAATTGTAGATGGAAAAGAAGATTTTGCCACTTTGGCAACCAAGTATTCACAAGATCCCGGTTCAGCTGTCAGAGGAGGTGATCTTGGTTTCGCAAAAAGGGGTTCTTATGTTCCGGAATTTGAAGCCACCGTCTATGCACTCAAAAAAGATGAAATTTCTGAAATTATCGAAACAGAATTCGGCTACCATTTTATTCAGCTTACAGAACGGAAAGGCAACTCCGTAAAAGCCCGACATATTCTGATTAAACCGGAAATAACTTCCGAAGATCTGAATACCGCAAAAGTAACGCTTCAAAATGTGAAGACATTAATCGAAACCGATTCTCTTTCATTTGAAAAAGCAGTTAAAACATACTCCCTTAAATCCCTCCCATCCTACAGTAACTCCGGAAGAGTTAAAAACTTTCAGAACAACTCCACCTTTTTTGCAGCAGATGAACTGGATGCGGATACTTATTTCACCCTATTTGACCTTAAACCAAGCCAACTTTCAAAAGTAGAATCATTTACTTTGCCTTCAGGTGAAAAGGCGTTTCGACTTCTGAAACTCAATTCTTTATCAAAACCTCATAGAGCAAATCTAAAAGAAGACTATCACAAAATTGCTACTTTTGCGAAAGAAAGTAAAAAAATGGAGTATTTTTATAACTGGATTCAGGAAAGAAAAAGAGAAATGTATATTTACGTTGATCCCTCTTTCAACAGCTGTCCGGAACTTACTGAATATGTCAATCCTTAATCTAAAATCAGTTTAATCTCATGTCAAAACCCACCATTCTTATTAAAAACGGCCAGATAGTTAACAGAGGCCGCATTTTCAACGGTGATATTCTGATAAAAAATGGTAAAATTGAAAAAATTGATTCAAATATCAGTTATCCCGGAAATGTTGACGAAGTAAGTGCAGAAGGATTACATATTTTGCCGGGAGTTATAGATGACCAGGTTCATTTCAGAGAACCAGGTCTGACTCATAAAGCTACCATCGCAAGCGAATCCAGAGCTGCCTTGATAGGTGGTGTCACCACTGTTATGGAAATGCCTAATACGGTACCGCCTGCCACCTCTCAACCTTTATTGGAAGCCAAGTATAGAATAGGTTCCAAAACTTCTTATACCAATTATTCATTTTACATGGGAGCCACAAATGAAAATCTGGAGGAAGTATTAAGGACAGATCCGAAATCAGTTTGCGGTATTAAAATATTTATGGGATCTTCAACCGGCAATATGTTGGTCGACAACAATGCAACCCTTGAAAAAATATTCAGCCAATCTTCTATGCTGATAGCGACCCATTGTGAAGACGAACTGACTGTAAAAAACAATCTGGACAAAGCAAAAACAAAATTTGGCAGTGATCTGAAAGCTGAACATCATCCTTTTATCCGAAACGAAGAAGCTTGTTATCTGTCAAGCTCAAAAGCAGTAGCTCTGGCAAAAAAATATAACACAAGACTTCACGTTTTACATATTTCAACAAAAGACGAAGTTTCACTCTTTGAAAATACTTCTCCTTTACACGAAAAAAGAATTACCTCAGAAGTTTGCGTACACCATCTCCATTTCAATTCAGGGGATTATACAACAAAAGGAAATCTTATCAAATGTAATCCTGCCATTAAAAATGCAACGCATCAGGAAGCTCTCTGGCAAGCGTTGCTGGATGACACTTTTGATGTTATAGCTACCGATCATGCACCACACACCTTTGAGGAAAAATCACAACCTTATCTATCGGCTCCATCTGGTTTGCCGCTCATTCAGCACACCTTAAACATTATGCTCAATTATTTTCATCAGGGAAAAATCTCTTTGGAAAAAATTGTTGAAAAAATGGCCCACAACCCTGCCATCATTTTTAATATAGCTGAAAGAGGGTTTCTGGATGAAGGAAAATTTGCTGATTTGGTATTAGTTGATCTGAATAAAAAATGGACGATTGACAAAAGTAATGTAGCTTATAAATGCGGATGGTCTCCGCTTGAAGGATTAGAATGTACAGGAAATATTGAATCAACCTATGTAAATGGAGAACAAGTATACCGATTCGGACAAGAACCGGTTCAGGGAAAAGGTCTGAGACTCCGTTTTAATGCAAAATAATCCTAACTCCCTTAATTAATCTTATTTTTAATACAATTTTCGTACTTTTGCTTTTATGAAGGATTTGGTAATTATTTTAGACTTTGGCTCACAATATACACAATTGATTGCCAGAAGACTCAGAGAGTTGATGGTATATTGTGAGATATTGCCCTACAATAAATTCAATATCAATGACAAACATGTCAAAGCTGTCATCTTATCAGGTAGTCCTTTTTCTGTTCTGGATGAAAATGCTTTAGATCTTGACCTTTCTTCCATTATCAATCATTTTCCTGTTTTGGGAATTTGTTATGGTGCTCAGATGATTGCACATAAGTATCATGGCAAAGTCCTCCGCTCAGAAAAAAGAGAGTACGGAAAGGCAATGATTCAGAATAACACTGATGATGTATTGTTTAAAAACCTTCCGTCAGAAAGCCAGGTATGGATGTCACATGGTGATTCAGTAGAACACCTTTCCGATCAATTCGAGATTATTGCCTCTACCAAAGATATTCCCGTAGCTGCATACAAATCTGTCCCGGACGCTTTTGTTTATCCTGTTTATTGCCTTCAGTTTCATCCTGAAGTTACCCATAGCATCCATGGTACAGACTTACTTTCTAATTTTGTATTTCAAGTAGCCGGTTGCAGTGCTGAATGGACACCTGAATCCATTATTGAAGAATCAGTCCGTCAGATACAGGAAAAAGTTAAGGACGGAGAAGTTCTCATGGGACTTTCAGGTGGCGTGGATTCGAGTGTTGCTGCCATGCTCATACATAAAGCGATTGGCAACAGACTTCATTGTGTATTTGTAGACAACGGACTGTTACGCAAAAATGAATATGATGAAGTACTCCAATCTTATGAAGGTCTGGGATTAAATATTCAGGGTGTAAAAGCCGGAGATCAATTTTTAGAAGCTCTTGAAAATGTCTCTGATCCTGAAGCAAAAAGAAAAATTATTGGCAAACTTTTTATTGAAATTTTCAGGCTGAAGCAAAAAATATTCCGAATATACAGTTTTTAGGTCAGGGCACTATTTATCCCGATGTGATCGAATCTGTGTCGGTTCACGGACCTTCTGTCACCATAAAATCTCATCATAACGTAGGTGGACTTCCTGATATTTTACATCTTTCTTTGGTTGAACCTCTTCGTATGATGTTTAAAGATGAAGTCAGGAGAGTCGGTGAAGCTCTTGCGTTGCCGGATATTTTGATCCACAGACATCCGTTTCCGGGACCGGGTTTAGGTATCAGGATATTGGGAAGTATCACAGGACAAAAAGTCAAACTCTGTCAGGACGCTGATGCTATATTTATTAAACATCTCAAAGACAGTGGTTGGTATCATAAAGTTTGGCAGGCGGGAGCCATTTTGTTACCTGTTCAGAGTGTAGGCGTCATGGGTGATGAACGAACATACGATTTTACCATCGCCTTACGTTGTGTTAATTCCATCGATGGTATGACAGCTGAATGGAGTCACCTTCCTTATGAACTCCTTGCCAAAATTTCAAGTGATATTATTAATCAGGTGAAAGGTATTAATAGAGTCGTTTATGATATCAGTACCAAACCACCTGCCACCATTGAATGGGAATAAAATGAATCTTTTATACGTTTTTGTTATCCTGTTTTTTATAGCTTGCAGTCCTAAAACGATTCCTGCTACCATAACTGCCAATCCGACGCAAATTGTCAAAACGATAAAAGATACGGTAAAACAGGATGTTTTGTTACCTATAGATACCATCATATGGAATGATGTTTCAGGTTCAGTTTCTCCGATCACGGTACCCGTAGTCAAAGAAATTAAAAAACCTAAAATTGTCGGTAAGTCAGGTAAAACTGAATGGAAAGAATCATATCAGTTAAAATTGTTCATTCCTTTAAACAGTGATCATTATCAGGTATCCAATCTGGTCAACAACCGGTTTGTACAATATTATGCCGGAATATTGCTTGCTTTGGAAGATCTCGAAAATCAGGGAGCCACTATGAACCTGGAGGTCGTGGATACAGAGATGGGTGCTTTTCAAGCTTCACAAGCAATCAATGAAATACCGGCCGGTTCCGTGGATGTGATTATTGGCCCCTTTGAAAGAGAAGACCTGAAAACCATGGCATCTGTAGCTCTTGAAAAAAAGATCACCCTGATATCTCCGTGGCAGACAAGTACAAAAATAGCTACTCAAAACGAATACTACATACAATTAAAACCAAACCTCAAAGATCATTTCAAAAAAATTGTCGAACATGCAGTAGCAAATCATGGCTATGAAAATATTGCGGTCATCACCCATCAAAATCAGGATGGTAATGCATGGTTTAGCTTTATGAATGATGTCGCCAAAAATTTGATGGGTCCGCAATATTCTTTAAAACACATAGCGGTCTCAAAAGATAGCCTTATTTCACCCAACACTGCTTTTGTTAATCTTTTTAACAACAATCTTTTTTGATTTGTTTGGTGAAATTCCTTCTCCTGATGCTTTAAAGGGATATGATATGATGATGTTTGTAGGAAGCAATCTGGTTCAACATGGCAACTTTTTTCAAAGTGCGGTTGAAGGCGAATTACAAACATATACGCAATCAGAATTTGAATTACAAAAAACATATCAGGAAGAAAACCTCGATATCGGAACAGATGCTTTTGATTATTACGAAAATAAACGCATAGCTATCATCCAATTTATGAATCATGGATTTGAACGAATAGATTAATATGGTTGATCAGTTTCTGACAGAAGAAAGAAAAATCAAACTGCAGCATGCCGCAGCCAATAGCCAACTCAACGCAGCCGTGGTTCTCGAAAACGTTCATGATCCGCATAATATAGGTGCTGTCCTCAGATCATGCGATTCGGTTGGAATAAGAGATGTATTTGTTCTGTACAACGAAGAAAGTGAAAACGCCCGTAAACTTTCTGTCGGGTTAAACAGTTCCTCAGGCGCTTTGAAGTGGGTCAGAGTACATTTTTACGAAGATACCAATAAATGTATGCTTGAAGTAAAAAAAAGGTATGGACTCGTAGCGGGTACGCACTTGTCAGAAAAATCAGTACCTCTGTATGACATGGATCTTACATCATCGATAGCTTTTGTTTTCGGAAATGAAAGAGATGGCATCTCAAATAAAGTAAAATCTTTCCTCGATACAAATTTTATCATTCCGCAATTTGGGATGGTACAAAGTTTGAATATCTCAGTGGCCTGTGCCGTTACTGTTTTTGAAATGGCCAGACAAAGGATGTTACATGGTATGTACAACTCTGTTTATCAAACCGACAACAACCTCCATAAAAATCTCTATGAGGGTTTTATTGAAAACCATTATAACAGTTTAAAGAGTAAATCAAGGGTTTAGTAGATTATTTCTGTTGTTTCATATGATGAATTTTTCTTTGTTAAACCAAATGAGTAATTTTGTAAAAATTTAATACATGAGTATTGACCTTAAAGATATTTTTGCCATCGAAGGTTCATTTAATGAAAAAGTATATAACAAGTTATTGGAAGCTATAAAGGCAAAAGCAACCTCTGATATGGATTATATCAAATTTAAAAAATCATACAGCAGTTTGTGTGCCCTCGGCATGGATGAATTTACAGCCGCAAAAAGTGCGTTTGTAACAGCAGAAACCATGGGTTTTGATAAAGAGAAACTGGTCCAGAGTGTCCACTACTATCAACAGGTTTTAAAAAAAGAAAAAGAAGCGTTTGCTCTTGCTTTAAAAAATCAAATCACCAATCATGTTGAGTCCAAACAACTGGAAGTTGACAGATTACATCAGAAAAAACTGGAAAATATCACAAAAATTGAAAAACTAAAGGAAGAGCTTTTGTTGATTGAATCTAAATTAAAACAAATGGATGAAGAGATAGGGTCCACAAGTAGTAAAATTGAAGATACCCGACAACAATTTGTACATACCTATTCCCTTTTGGAAAAAGAAATGGATAATGACTTAGAATTATTCAATAGAATTGTCTGAAAAAGCACATTTATTTCTACATTTGTCTTTAATAAGCATATTTTTTAAATTTATAAATACTTTCATATGTCTTCATACCCTGATTCAGGATTCACTCCAAAAACTTTCTGGCAAAAACCTGAAGGAAAAACCGGTGCATTTTTTCTGATCGCTCTTTTAGGAGGTCTGGCTTTTGTACTTTTTAAATTTAGTGCACAAATATTATTAATGTTGCAAAATACGCTGGGTATTGTAGCTTTACTAGGTATTTTAGGGATTATTATCTATATGGTTCTGGATCCAAAATGGCGTACCCTTGTGTCTTATTTTTACAAAAGTGTCATGCGATGGATTACCGGTATTTTTGTAACCATTGATCCTATTGGTATTCTTAAAAATTATATCAGTGACCTGGAAAGTAATCTCCGTAAAATGGGAGGACAACTGGATAATCTTAAAGGACAAATGCGAAAACTGGTTACGATTGTTGAAGATAACAATAAGGAAATAAACACGAATATCATCATTGCCAAAAAAGCAAAGGAACAAAATAATGAAAGCGCCATGCTTCTCGCAAGCCGTAAAGCAGCACGTCTACAGGAATCAAACGAAAAATATACTTCCCTGCATTCAAAAATGTCTGTTCTGTATAGAATTTTAAGCAAAATGTACAGCAATTCAGAAATTTTGATTGAAGATACCAAAGATCAGGTAAAAGTAAAAGAACAGGAAAGAAAAGCCATTCGTGCCAGCCATTCTGCCATGAGATCTGCCATGAGCATTATCAAAGGTGACGCTGATAAAAGAGCCTTGTTTGATCAGGCAATGGAACATATTGCCGATGATGTTGCCAACAAAGTAGGTGAAATGGAGAGGTTTATGGAAATTTCTTCCGATTTTATGAGTTCTATAGATTTACAAAACGGGGTATTTGAAGAGCAAGGTTTAAAAATGCTTGAAGAATACGAACAAAAATCAACCCTTTTATTACTCGGTGGATCAGAAAAAACCGACGATATCCTCGAACTTAAAACACCACAGATGCAATTAAAAGGAAAAAGTACAGATTATGACGGTTTATTTAATGGCTAGAACCTGATCTGTAAACCAATAATAAAAAAGGAACTTTTTCTAGATAGAAAAAGTTCCTTTTTTATTATATATAGAATTATAATTTTTATATTCCTTCAGAAAACAAAAAATGATTCTGATACAAGGGTCGAATTTATTCAATAAAATGTACCTTTAGAATATTTTGATTTGACGTACCCTCAAGATAATTTAATTTAATACGATCCTGAGTAATCCCTTCTATTTTCATGTATGATTTTATAGCATTAACCCTGTTCTTGTAAATGTTGGTAAATACATAATCATTAAAAATAGAAATAATAACACCTTTCGATGGATTATTTTTTAACACTGTTATAATATCATCCAACATAAGTGCAGCGTCATCATCCAAAACCGCAAACCCTTCCCGGAATGGAATGTCATAATACTCTGACGAAACAACAAATGTGCCGGCGTTGGAAGGCTGCAAAACCTTGACTTCAGCATTTTCAGGAGCCGGTTTAGTATTTTCAACCCCAATTCCCTGGAATCCTTCCATGTAGCTTGGTTCTGTACGAATAATTTGAACTACTTCAGCACTATCCGATACTTTGGCAAAAACAGGCACCGTGTTATACAAAAGGTGTATATCACGTTCGTTTTGTGCTATTATAGTTGTTGAAAAAAGAAAACAAACGACGCCACTTAACAGAGGCCTTAAAATGTTGTTTTTCATGGGACAAAATTGATATGTTAACAAATGTTAATCAACCAAACCCCTACCTTCTTTTTTTAATTTGCCGCCGGATCTCAAATCTTCAAGTAATTTATCCAATACTCCGTTAATAAACTCTTTACTTTTTGAAGTACTGTAATCTTTGGCAACATCTACGAATTCATTCAATGTCACTTTCGGGGGTATAGTGGTGCAAAATAAAAATTCTGCGACTGCCATTTTTAATATAATCATATCAATAACGGCCACACGTTCTGAATCCCAATTCTTTAATACAGGTTTGATTATATCGAGTAACGCAAAATCCTCGCCAAAAGTTCCCAAAAGTAAAAATTCTCCGTAATCTTTTGTTGCTTCTCTTTCGGGATAATACTCTTCAAAGAAATTTTCTTCTGCATTCGGCAGTTGTTTCAATATTTTTTTAATGGCTCCAATGACCAGGGACTTGTCAGACTCCCAATTAGCAAAGTGGTCTTCAACGATTTCATTAAAAAGTTCATTACTTCTGCAGAATCTATAAAATTCCAAAAGCAATTCTACTAATTCGTCATGACTTAACTCTTTGCCAATCAATGAAATATAAGCATCCTGTTTTGAAAATTCAGTATATATGGTCCGGAAATGGTCCTTATCAGCCTTTTGCTGAAATCCGGACTTTTCATACACTTTGTGTAGTTTACCGTTTTTGCCAAAAAAGTAATTACCTCATTGGTCCATAAAAAGGGTGTAAAATTTTTATCCTGTTCTGTAGGTAAATGTTTGCTTTTCCTTTTTTCAAAATCTTCAGCAGATACTTTACAAATATTTTCAATGAGATACAGATTAAATAATAATATTTGGTAAGTTTCCTCAATTCTTTTCCAATATTCCTTGACCAATTGGTCTTTGGTCATTTCTTCGTCCCTGTTTATAGAGTAAAGAAGTTGCATAACCTTGATCCGAACACTCCTTCTGCTTAACATATCTTTATTAACTTGATAATAAGAGTTTTACTAAATGATTCACAAAGAAAAGAATTTTTTTTTACATATACATTAAATGTATTGATAATATTTAGACAAACATTTTCAAAACATAACAACCTGGATATCATTTTTTGTAAACACCTCTCATTATCAACCTGGTAACCAATTTTGATACAAAAAAAAAGCCTTCCCAAAGGAAGGCTTTATGTCGGGACAGTAGGATTCGAACCTACGACCCCTTGGTCCCAAACCAAGTGCGCTAACCGGACTGCGCTATGTCCCGAATATCTTAACGATGAAGATGAGTGGAAACGCGGTGGAGGGGGGATTCGAACCCCCGGTACCGTTTCCAGTACGACAGTTTAGCAAACTGTTGGTTTAAGCCACTCACCCACCCCACCGTGGATTTACTTTTAAAAAGTGCTTTTCTGTAAAAGCGACGCAAAGATATAACTAAAAATGAAATCACAAATAATGTTAAGGATTTTTTATTTAATTTTTTAAAAAAATATTCCCCCGCTTTATCGCATGATACGGTCAACTGCCTGATCTGGTTTGTTTTAAAGTCAGATAACCGTAACAAACAAATATAAATCAGGAATTATACAATTTATAACAAACAAATTACAGTTATATATAATACTTATATTATTAATATGCAATATTATATATATTTAAATTATTTAAATATTAAAGATATTTTTTTTATATTTTGAAAATTGGTATAGCATTTGTACTACACAGAGTATTGGTTATCGACATTTTATAAATATCAAATAACTATAATATAATTTTTTATATCAAAAAATCAACATTATGTTAAGATTCGTTTTAATATCTTTATTATTAACAGGTCTGCTGACCAGCCTGATTGCAAAAGAAAGTCCTTTTATCAACAACACCATGGACATTAAAGGGGCAAAAGAAAAAGCAAGTCTTGAAGGAAAACTGATATTTCTCGACTTTCATGCAAAATGGTGCACACCATGTACCTGGATGGATCAAACAACATTTGCCGACGAACAGATTATCAATATTCTGCAAGAAGAATACGTAGCCTTAAAAATTGATATAGATCAAAAAGAAGGATTTGAAATCAAAAATCAATTTGATGTAAAATATCTGCCGACTTTACTCATTTTTAATTCTGAGGGAATAATGATAGAACGCATTGAAAAAACGGTTACACCCCGGATTTTAAAAGAAATTTTGCTCCGACATAATGAACCCGTCAATAAAAAAGTTATTTCGCATTCTGCTAATACCGCTCCAACTATGCAGGTTCCAACCGAATCAAATCCCGCAGAAATGAAACTAAGCCCGGAAGAAGAAATAGCTTTCCAAAAGGAACCTAAAAACCAAAAAGTATATAAACTTCAGGTCGGAGTTTTCGAAAAATATGAATCCGCTGAAATTTTTATTCAAAAACTAAATCAATTATTCACAGAACCGGTAACGGTCAGGAATGATTTTATTCAGCAAAAAATCGTTTTCAGAGTCTTTATCGGGCAATTTGACGAATTGGAAGAAGCCCAAAAATTTAAAGATATTCTAAAAACAGAAAATCAAATGGACGCAATCGTCATATAAATATACCTTTCTCACCATATCAAACGTATATGAGAACCACCCTAATCAAAAATATAAAAAGTATTTACGGGATTACAAATAATGCCGATAACGCTTTTAAAAAAGGACATCAAATGAAAAATGTAGGTATCATACACGATGCCTACATTCTTTTTGATACCAAAATATTGGAATTCGGCCCGATGTCGGATTGTCCGGATCGCGCCGATAATATATTGGACGGTTCGGACTCTATACTTTTACCAGCCTGGTGTGACAGCCATAGTCACATTGTTTTTGCAGGCAGCAGAGAAAATGAATTTGTACTTCGCCTTCAGGGTAAAACTTATGAAGAAATTGCTAAATCCGGCGGAGGCATCCTGAACTCTGCAGAAAAGCTTCAAAAAACTCGTCCGGAAGATTTATATCGCGATGCACACAAAAGACTGAACGAAGTTATTTCTTACGGCACCGGCGCTATCGAAATTAAAAGCGGATATGGATTGACTTTTGAAAGCGAAATCAATATGCTAAAGGTCATTCGTTTATTAAAAGAAAATTCTGATGTAGAAATTAAAGCAACCTTTTTGGGAGCTCACGCTATTCCAAAACAATACGCAGCAGACCGAAATGCATATATTCGTATCGTAACTGAAGAAATGTTGCCTTATATAGCAACAAACAACCTTGCTGACTACTGCGATGTATTTTGTGATGAAGGGTTTTACACCGTTGATGAAACAGATCATATATTACAAAAAGCTGCTAATCTGGGACTAAAAGCAAAAATTCATGCAAATGAGTTGGCTAATTCCGGAGGTGTTCAGGTTGGTATAAAAAATAATGCGGTTTCCGTAGACCACCTTGAAAGAATCGGGATGGAAGAAATTGAGTGCCTGAAACATTCGGACACCGTACCTACCGCTTTGCCGAATGTATCCTTTTTTTTAAACATCCCTTATGCTCCCTGCAGACAAATGATTGATGCCGGACTTGGTATTGCTTTGGCTACTGACTATAATCCGGGCTCCAGCCCTTCAGGAAATATGGCCTTAATGATGGCAATAGCATGCCATCAAATGAAATTAACCCCTGAAGAAGTATTTAACGCTGCTACCATCAATGGCGCACACGCCATGGAAATTCAAAATACCCACGGTAGTATCACAGTTGGAAAAGCAGCCAGTTTTTTTCTCACCGACAATATACCTAATCTGGCGTATATGTTTTATCATTTCGGAGCCAATCACATACAAAATATTTGGCTAAACGGTAAAATTCAAAATAAATAACAATCTATTCTACCATCTGTAGTGTAAAATAATATTTCAAAAGCAAACAACCTTTTATGTTACAGTTCTGCAAAAAAACTTTTAACATGAATGGCTTCTGATGGCTTCATTTTACCAGCCAGGATAAGTCTTATTTCCCTTCTTCGTATAGCACTTTCGTACAATTTTTTTTCTTCATTTGTGATGGGCAATAATGTAGGGACCTTTTGAGGAACTCTGGATTCCTTATCCAAAGCTACAAATGAAAAATAAGCATGGTTGGATTGCCTTGGATTTGTTCCGGGCATATCAGCAGCAGATACTTCCACAAAAACTTCCACAGAGGTATTAAAAGCTCTGGTGATGGTCGCCGTCAATGTAATCACATCTCCCAATTTAATCGGTTCGTGAAATGAAATATGGTCCACTGAGGCCGTCACCACATGACATTCACAATGTCGGGATGCACAAATCGCACTGACGATATCCATCCAACGCATCAGATAACCGCCCATCAGGTCTCCCAACGGATTGGTATCATTTGGCATAATCAATTCAGTCATTACCGTTCGTGATTCGGCGACTAATTTTTCTTTCTTCATAAACTAAATATGACAATGTATAATAAGGGTAACCTAAAGGTATTCTAACCCAAAAATTTGCGCAAAATTACTTTTTAAAACTTCTTCGACAAGTCGAATGTCAATTTTTTGTCCGGTTTCTTTTTCTATCGATGTTACGGTCAACTCATCTTCTTTTATGCCACAAGGAATAATATGATTAAAATAAGTCAGATCTGTATTAACATTCAGTGCAAAACCATGAAGGGTCACCCACCTGGACAAATGGACTCCTATGGCACAGATTTTACGTGCATTATTCCTTTCAGGCCCGTCACCTACCCAGACACCGGTATACTTTGGCAATCTGAATCCCTGAATGCCCCATTCTGCAATGGATAAAATAATAACCTCCTCCAATTCCCTTACATAACGGTGTACGTCGGTGTAAAATAACTCCAAATCAAAAATAGGATATCCGGTGAGCTGACCGGGACCATGATAGGTTATGTCCCCTCCCCGATTGATTTTGTAATATTCTATATCCCGCGATTTTAAATCATTTTCGTCAAGGAGCAAATGTTCATCCTTTCCGCTTTTACCCATCGTAATTACGGGATTGTGCTCACAAAATAACAAATGGTGAATCGTGGCTTCCGAAACCTCTTCAGAATTTTGTTTTATTCTTTTTGACAAAATCAGTGCCTGATGTAACCCGGATTGATATTCCCAGATATCTTTATATGATTTGCCTTTCAGCCATTCGTATATTACTTTTTGTTTCAAAAAATGTATATTTTATAATAAAAAATTAAGTATAAAATTGTTAATTCGTTAATAACGTGTCAATTATCATAAATTTTACACTATCTTTGTATTTAAATTTTGAACGATGATTTTCAGGTTGTTAATTGTAACATTTTTAAACTTAATTAGTTGCTCCTTATTATGGAGTCAATTACCGGTCATTCCTGATTTTAGTTTTACTGATATTGACGGAGTTCAACACCAGCTATACGAAAGCCATCTGAATCAGGGAAAAACAGTCGTTATCAAATTCTTTTTTGTCGCCTGCCCTCCATGCAGAGCCAATGCGCCTTCATTCCAAGCCAAAAACATAGAATGGGGAAATAATCAAAACGACACCAGATTTATGGAATTGTCCATTCTGAGCAATGATGACAATAATAAAGTCAGAGGTTACAAAAATACATTTGGCATGACAGTCATTTCAGCAGGGTCAGATGGAAATGCTTACCTGATCGCCAATATGTTTAAAAACGGACAGTACGGTCCTTGGTACGGAACGCCTTCTTTCGCTGTGATCGGTCCTGACAGAAGGGTAAATTACCCAGTATTTTTTTCTGAACTTGATGATGCCATAACTTTGACCGGCGCCGAAAAACCCGGCAATAATGCACCGGATCCGACGACTGTACAACTTTCTATTCAGAACAATAACCTCAATATTGCTGATGGAGCCGTTCGTTATTTTCTAAAATCCGACAATACTTCAGAACCAAAATATGAGATTATTAAAAACGCTCAGGGACAATTAGTTTTTTCCTATCCAAGCCAACAATATCCGGCAATAGCCAATCCTGTTATTGTTATGGAAACAAATGCTTCGGCATATCATGGCAGCGTCAATTCTTTGGATCTTTTGACGATTCAAAAACATATCCTGGGACTGCAGCCATTAAGCACAAATGTTCAAAAATCAGCTGCGGATGTAAACGGAGACACAAAAATAAATTCTGTTGACCTGATAAACATCCGAAAAGTGATTTTGGGGTTAGAAAATCAATTTCCCAATGGTGTAAAAAGTTTTATTACCATACCTTCAAAAGTGAATGTCACTGAAAATCCGGGTCAGACGATCAACTTGTCCTTGCAGTTGATCAAAATGGGCAATGTGATTTGATTTTTTTAGATTGTTCCGTAAATATCTGTTACCTGCTAAATTCTTTATGCTTGATAGAGTGGAATATATTTTTAATTTCCACAACATATTTTTTATTCACAATCAACTGAATAAATGTGTGACATTCCATCTATAAGAACATTCCCGTTATAAGATTGTAGAAATGGCCTTTTCCACCTTGCCTGAATGGTCAAATAGTTCATTTTATCTTTTGGTTTAAAACAAATTTTCATTTGATTCCATTCAGAATTTCTTATTAATGAAGAAGTTGTCAAAAGGCTTTTTTCAGAACATAAATCATCTCCCCCGAATAATTCCAAAACTAAAAGGTTGTTTTGGGGGGGGGGGGGGTGTCCTGAGCTGCTATTTCCAAAGAAATAAAAACAACGAAAGTTAATACACTCAATACAAAAATTCCGGATTTTTTAAAATGTAGAAAATATACCTTTGCGATCATACTTGTTTTTACTTAAATTAAAAATCATTTTGGAGCCTTTTACCTAAAATCCTGACAACAAAGTACAATATTAAAGTGCCGATACCAAATAAAGACAGATTAAATAATAATCCACCGTTGACCAGAGCAGCAATAAAACTTAAAAACACAGAAGTAAGTCCGACTGTCATGGCATAAGGCATCTGAGTCTTGACATGATCCAGGTGATTACAATTGGAAGCAAGGGAACTCAATATCGTTGTATCGGAAATCGGCGAACAATGATCACCAAAAACTGCTGCCGCCAAAACAATGGAAATAACATGTATAATATAAGGTAGTGCTTCCGGAGAGGACATTCCGGCTTCCATACAAACCGCATACGTCGCAGGAATGGCAATAGGATAAAAGATAGCCATCGTACTCCAGCTGGATCCTGTTGAAAATGCTATTAAAAAGGACAATATAAAAACCAGAGGAGGCATAAACATAGGTGACACATTACCTGCTAACGCCATACTAATAAATTCCGCCGTATGCAGCTCTTCTGTAACTGAGGCCAAAGCCCAGGCAAGGGTCAGGATCAATAATGCCGGCAACATCGTTTTAAAACCAACAGTAACCCAATGCATGACGGAAAAAAGCTTCATCGTTTTATCCAATAAAGTCAAGACAATAGCCATTATTAATCCGCTCAGACTGGCCCAAAGAAGAGAAATATAACTATCCGCAGAACCGATTACTTTACCGAGCTTGACAAAAAATCCATTTTCACCGGCAGGAAGTGTCTGATGTAATTCATTCCAGACATTGCTCCACGAAAAAACACCTCCCTGCGGAAACATCGAGGCAAAAAGGGACGTAAAACCTGTTTCAACTAAAGCGAAAATCGTAACAAAAACAACCGTAAAAACCGGTAATGCCGCTTTATGCCACTGTAAAGATGCGCCTTTAACAGGGCTTAAATCCTCCATATCAGGCTCATCCTCTGACATTTGATCAGGGCTCATCACATACCCTTTGGCAGCACGATTTTCTGCATGAAGCATCGGGCCATAATCTTTTCCCGTAAGGATAATAATGAGCATAAAAACTATGGTCAAAACAGGATAAAAAGCATATTGGAGCGAACTAAAGTATAAAGAATACGGTGATACGTCATATTGCCCAAGGTTTGCCATTCCGCTTTGGATGTAGGCCAGCTGAGCTCCGATCCACGTTGTAATAAAAGCGATTGAAGCTACAGGTGCAGCCGTACTGTCAACCAAATAACTCAGTTTTTCTCTGCTAATTCTATAAGAATCAGTTATAGGACGCATGGTGTTACCGACCACCAACGTATTGGCATAATCATCAAAAAATACCACAATACCTAAAAACCAGGTCACCAACTGACTGCTTTTTTTATCCTTTGCATATTTGGATAGCTTTTTTACGATGCCTCCCATACCGCCATTTTTTGAAATCAAAGCCACCATTCCACCGATCAGCATAGAAAAAACAATAATGGACATATGCCCGGGATCAACTAATGCATTGACAACATGAGTCTGGACAACTTTCCAGATAGTTTGTAAAAAATGAAATATTGAATCTATCCTTAGCCCTTCCAAAATAAAAACACCGGCCCAAACACCTAAAAACAGAGAAAACAACACTTCTTTAAATATCAATGCACAAATAATGGCAACCAATGGCGGAAATATTGACAACAAAAAAGGTATTGGTTTTATCCTCGGTATGCCTGCTTCATTGGCTGATATGTGATACAACACATAACCACCGTCTTTAGAAAAAAGATATAATTTCCCTGATCGGTCTAACGAATAAGGAAATTCAGCCTCACCATTTATGGCAGACAGCTGAACTTTTTCACCATTTATAAAAACATATCCGTTGCCATCTTTTTTAGTTTTGAAAAAAACTTTTTTTCCTTTGGTTACAAATTCAGGTTCTGATAAACTAAAAGTATCCGAAAGTTGTTCTTTTTTAGTTAATGTGTCCCCTGACATTTGGATATTTTCCTGAGAAAACATCCCGGTAGAAAAGGACAATAAAATAAAAAAAAGAATAGTTTTACTAATACTTCGGAACATAAGAGATTGGTTTTGTATTCTGAATCTATTTAAAAAATGTTGGAAAGTTAATTGATTTTTTATAATGAAACATAATATATATATAATTCTCTTGTTTTTTTCCTTTTGTCTCAAGGGTCAAAACTTTGATTTTATCAATATTCCGTTTGACAAAGGAGGACAAAATCTGCTTTTTCCGGGCACTGGCGGGATAAAAACTCCGATGTTTTCCAACATTGACCTTAACGGAGACGGCAGCAAAGACTTATTTGTATTTGACAAAGAAGGATTTACCATACTAACCTTTCTTCACTCAGGAGAAGCCAACGAAATCTCCTTTCAATATGCTCCGGAGTATATTCCGATGTTTCCGAAACTCAATACCTTTGCACTTTTGGTTGATTACAACCGTGATGGTGTGGAAGACATCTTTACCGGCGGGGTAATCCCATCTACTATTGAAGTTTTTAAAGGGAAAAGGGTTGGCACACAATTACAATTTGAACAGGTTACTTTTGGATTTCCTGGTAGTATCGGAAATTTTTTACAGGTTTTTGTAGGCGGTTACACCCAGATTTATAATAGTAATATCGACATTCCGGCAATAACAGATCTGGATGATGACGGAGATATTGATATACTTTCATTTCAATCAGGCAGTGACAAACTAACGTTTTATGAAAACAGGGCTTCAGATGAAAATCTTCCTTTTGACAGTCTGAAATTTGTATTAAATACAGCTTGTTGGGGTGGCTTTCAGGAAAACGAATTTTCATCAGATATTTTTTTAAGCACAAGTCCGGATGATTGTTACAATCTTCATATTCCCGACAAAGGAGAAATCCGTCACAGTGGAAGTACCTGTCTGCTTTTAGATATGGATGGTGACGGGGACAAAGATTTGTTGCTTGGAGATCTTACAAACCCCCAGTTAAAACTTCTGATCAATAATGGAAATAACGAAAAAGGCTGGATTAGTGAGATTGACCATAATTTTCCATCTAACGACATTCCTGTAAACATTCAGGTCTTTTTAGCTGCTTACCATGTCGATGTGAATCATGACGGTAAGCGGGATCTGATTATTACACCCAATGACCGCAGTGACAGTGAAAGAACCAATCACATTTGGTTATATTTAAATGAAGGAACCGATGAAAATCCTGATTTTCAATTGTTCACCAAAACTTTTCTTATAGACCAAACGGTTTCATTGGGTTCCGGAAGTCATCCTTGTTTTTTGGATTACAATCAGGATGGTTTGATGGACTTACTTATAGGCGGAAACGGAAGCATAGACTACAATGGTACCCGCACAACCTGGATGGAACTCTACCAAAATACAGGTACTCCTGAGGAGCCACATTTTTCTTTGGTAAATAGTGATTATCTTGAATTTTCAAAGTTTGCCAATCCGTATGTACGGCTTGCTCCCCAAGCAGGAGATTTGGATGGGGATGGAGATACAGATCTATTGGTTGGGGAGTTTACAGGCCGTCTATTTTATTACAAAAATATGGCAGGAATTGGCAAACCTGTAATGTTTGAGCCAAGAATCTACCCTTATGCTAATTTATTCCCGGGATTTGCTGTAAAACCTTTTATTACAGATTTTAATAAAGACGGACTCAATGATATTGTCATCGGAGAACTGAACAATGAATTAAATTATTTTCAAAATACGGGAAGTATAACAAATCCCGTATTTGTCAGTTCGGTCAACAATCCTCCGAATTCAAAAAATCTAGGCAAAATTTTCAGCCAGCAAAACGATTATTTCAGTGAATCCGGAGCACCGTTCTTTTTTGAAGACAAAACAGGATTAAACATGTTGTTTGGAAATCAGGGCGGACCTGTCAAATTATATGCAGTTACTGATAATAAACCGGAAACAGCTTTTACCTTAACGGATAGCCAAATCGGGAATATTTTTGTGGGTACCCGAACTGTTCCCGCACTTTACGACATTGACAATGATGGATTTTATGAAATGATCCTCGGTAATGAAAGAGGCGGAATCAGTTTTTACAACACGATTTTTCAAAAAAACAACGTGTCAGCTGACAATGTTGATTTAAACTTTCCACAAGTTATTTATCCGAACCCTAATGATGGGACATTTTATTCAACATATGGACTTGAAGCAGAGATTTCAGCTTTTGACATGTTGGGAAATCAAATCAAGGTCGAAAATAGCGGAGAAATCTATAGATTACAAAACATCAACCATGGTATGTATCTGATTCAAATCAAAAAAAACAATCAATATTTTTATAATAAAATAACGGTTGTAAAATGATGAAATATTCAAACAATAACGTACAAAAAGTTTTTACCAAAAGGATTTGTAATAATCTTAAAACGTCAAAATATCAAAGAAAAATTCAGTATATGCCTTCCAAACTTTTAAATTTGCAGGATAACAGTCTTCAAAACATAACTTTTTAAATTATGATTAAACGATTCTTACTTTTAAGTGTACTTTTTTTACCCATCTTCCTTTCCGGCCAAATCATACAAAATGAATTTGTGTTGGAGTTTCATCATCAAAACATTCAAAAACATATTCAAGATCTGTCCGGAAAACTATCCGTCAGACAAAATCTGTTTTTTGAAGTAGCACCTTTCAGTAATCACCCGAAAAACGAGTATTACACCCTTAAAGTTGATATGGAAGCCTCAGAAGAGTGGTATCATGTTTTACTTCATGACAAAAACATCATCAATGTAGAGCGTGCAGCTGTGACAGAAAACAGAAATACCAGACCCAACGACCCTCAACTGGTCAGCCAATGGTATCTTGAAACCATCAAAGCTTTTGACGCATGGAGTATAACCAAAGGAGGACCGGATCTGAATGGCAATGAGATTGTTATTGCCATCCTTGATGATGGCTTCCTGCTTTCACATGAAGATTTTGCGGATATATTCTACACCAATCCCGGTGAAATCCCGGGAGACGGCATAGATAATGACGCTAATGGATTTATAGATGATGTAAACGGTTTTAATTTCGACACCAACAATGGAACCATTACAGCAGAGACACATGGAACACAGGTATTGGGAGCTGCAGCTGCCAAGGGAAACAATGGACGGGGTATTTCAGGAATAAATTGGAATGCAAAAGTAATGCTGTGTCAGGTTCCTCTTCGGACTACCGAGGTTCAGAAAGCATATGATTATGTATTCAAAATGAAGTCGTTATACCTTGAGTCAGGTGGCACCAAAGGAGCAAATATTGTTACAGTTTCGTATTCTGCGGGTGTAGCCAACAGATTCGGAAGCGAATTTCCTGTTTGGTGTTCTCTTTATGATAAAATGGGAGAAAAAGGTATTCTGAGTGTCGGTGCCTGTCCTAACTCCAATGACAATATAGATGTTGTGGGAGATGTTCCTTCAACATGTGAGAGTAAATATCTGATCGTTGTTACAAATTCTGACGATAAGGATGTTAAGGTAAGAGAAGCAGGTTTCGGGTCAAAACATGTTGACATGGCTGTTCCGGGTGAAGATATATTAACGACAAACGACGGCATTTCAAAATATAGTCTGGTAAGCGGGACCTCACTTTCGGCGCCGATTTTAGCAGGTAGTATCTCTTTATTGCATTCAATGGAGTGTGCTTCTTTTACGGAAGATTACACCAATAATCCCGGAAACACAACACTGATGCTCAAAGATATTCTTTTGAGCTCCGGTGATCCGATTTCATACAGAAGCGGTTCAGTATTGAAACCTTTGAGTGAAATTACTGTGAGCGGCAATAGATTGAATGTACATAATGCTATGTTGGAAATGACCAGGGTATATAATGATTGTATCATCAAAGGTCCGTTGGAAATTACATCACCGGTTTCATTAACTGAGGACAGTTTTTCATTCAGGTACAAAACAGAAAGTGAAGAAAACCTTGAAGTTGTTATCTTTGATATACTGGGTCGTTTATTATTCAAAACAGAAATACCCTTCACTAAAGGTCAGCCATATATAACTGTCGAAGCGCCAAATCTGCTTTATGAATCCCAAAAGGTACAACAACATCAGATATTATTTGTAGGTTTGATTCAAGGCAAACAAAAAACAGGTAAAGGATTTTTTTATACAATCAGCAATTAATATGTCTGAACATCTATCATTAGCACAATTAAGACAGGAATACAGTAAACACGAATTGGACGTTCACATGATCCAAAAAAATCCTGTTGATCAGTTTTCACTTTGGTTTGCAGAAGCAATGGAAGCGCAGGTCCCGGAACCTAATGCCTTTACCCTATCCACTTTGGGACAGGACGGATATCCAGCAGGTAGGGTATTATTATTGAAAGAAATTTCTCAACATTCATTTGTTTTTTATACCAATTATCAAAGTAATAAAGGCTTGGAGTTACATAAATCTCCAAAAGCTTCGATGACATTTTTATGGCTGGAATTGCAAAGACAAATCCGGATAAAGGGTGATGTCTCCAAAATAGATCGAAATATTTCAGAAACCTATTTTCAATCCCGCCCTAAAGAAAGTCAATTAGGTGCGTGGGTTTCACCTCAGAGTCAGGTGATTCCTGATCGAAGGTATTTGGACAAAAAATATTCAGATTTAGAAAATGAATATAAAAATACAGACATATTGCCATTACCGGACTTCTGGGGAGGATATGTACTGCAACCTGTTGAAATTGAATTCTGGCAAGGCAGAACAGGCAGGTTGCATGACAGAATCAGATACAGCCTTTCCGGAAATGAATGGATCATAGACAGACTTGCACCATAAGACCCATAGGATTATGAATCCGTATTATTCAAAAAAGATGGTATTAACCATTGTGCTAACTTCGGTTATTTCATCGATATTTTGTGTGGGTTTGTTTTATCTATTTATCCACCACAGGATAGAAAATCAATTAGCTTCAAACCGGAACAATATCGTTGAAGTAGCCAAACAGAAGATTTCATGGGAAAGCGAGTTGGGAGAATTATTTCATTCCACGAATCCCACAGCATTTACAGATGCTGCTGAAAAAGGTAAATTAAGTGTTGTTTACATCAAATGTTTGTATAAAAACCAGACAGAATCTTCTGTCAGAAGTCAGAACAATGGCTCCGGTGTATTGATTTCTGATGATGGTTATATCGTCACCAACTATCATGTAGTCGAAGGTGCCGGCAAAATCACCATCACTTTGTCAGACAAAAGAGTTTTTGAAGGAGTTCTTGTGGGAAGTGACGAAAATTCAGATTTAGCCTTATTGAAAATTGAAGCCAATCAACTACCTTATCTGATGATGTCAAACTCTGATTCACTTTCTATCGGAGAATGGGTGCTTGCTGTGGGGAATCCTTTCAATCTACAATCCACCGTGACAGCCGGAATTGTCAGTGCCAAAACAAGAAATATCAACATGATGGAAAAAAACGGGGTTGAATCCTTTATTCAAACGGATGCTGCAGTCAACCCGGGAAGTAGTGGTGGAGCCTTAATAAATACCAAAGGGCATTTGGTTGGAATTAATACGGCCATTGTTAGTGAAAAAGGACAGTATGAAGGGTTTTCTTTTGCTATTCCTGTAAACGTTGTTAAAAAGATTGTCAAAGATCTGAAAGAATACGGGGTTGTACAAAGAGGATGGCTTGGTGTGGAATTTGAAGATCCTGATGACATTACAGCCAAAGAACTTAACCTAGACCCCATCAGAGGTGCATTAATCAGCAGTGTAAATAAAAACGGTGCTGCTTATCTGGCAGGTATCAAACCTATGGATGTCATACTTGAAGTTGACGAAAAGCCTGTTACAAATACTGCCTATTTTATGGAGCTGATTTCTTTGTACAGACCTGGTGAAAAACTTACTATAAAGGTTTGGCGCAAAAATCAGATTATTTCGCTCATGGTAGTGTTAAAAAACCATTTAAACACCTACGATCCTGTTGCAATTTATAAAACAGGAATATTTGAAAAGCTCGGTATCGAAGTACGGAATCTCGATGCTTTAGAAAGAGCTCTTTTTGGTAATACCGGAATATTTGTGGTGAGTATTAAAAAGGAAAGTATTCTTTACAACACCAAAATGGAACCTGGTTTTATAGTAAAAACAATGGATGGTATTAAAATCAAAGATGTGTTGCAAGTTCAATCCCTTTTAGAGCAAAAAAAGGCCGGAAAAACCGTTTGGGAAGGAATATACAAAAATTTTCCGGGAAGTTATCCTTATATATTCCAGGTTTCAGGAGATTAAAACAATGATCAAAATTTCTGAAGAAGCGGAATTATGTTTTTATCATGGATATTTGTAGATGACATCCTTAAGGATAAAAAAATGAGAAGATTTTCAGATTATAAACATACATTTAACCCTTATTTATTTAGAATTATTCTAAATAAACAGGAAAATTAAAGTTTAAAAAACTTTAATTCTTTAAGTATATTATGAAATCATAAATTTGCACGATTTTTAAAATTCATAAAATTTTAGAATTGAAAACATTACCAACCAAATCAGCAGGAATACTTATATTCCTTATGTCCTCAGTGTCCGTTTTTGCTCAATCTTCATTTGCAGGTGACTCCCCTGTACTGATAGGTTTGATAGCTACATGTGTCATTCTTGTTTTGTGGGCTTTATTTACCTTAGCTTCAAATTTATTAAAAATAGAAGCTAAAAAACATGGTATTGATACAGAAAAATCGGGTTTTAGTATCCTTCCATGGATATCAGACTTTATTCCCGGAAAACCTAATTATGTAGGATCTCATCGTTATATCAAGCTTTCAAAAGGGCATAACATTCTTCTTGAAGGAGAAGCAAAATCAGAAATTAAAGAGGCTGAAGTTCACCGTTTTGCCTTAAAGCCGACTGATTTTCATGGAATGTCTCCAATCCCTAAAGTAGAATTTGAGGTTGGACAGACAGTAAAAGCCGGGGATCCACTTTTTTATGACAAAAAAATAGAAACCGTTCAATATTGTTCTCCTGTCAGTGGAGAAATAGTAGCTATAGAAAGAGGTGAAAAGAGATCTATAAGTGCCGTTGTTGTACTGGCAGATAAAAACATCCAATATAAAAACTTCAATGTTCCTTCTATTGACCAGGTTGGTCGAGAAGAATTGATCGACTTTTTACAAAGTTCAGGTCTTTGGGCTTTGATAAATGAACGACCTTTTGATCGTGTGCCTGATGCGACCAAAATTCCAGCCAATATATTCATTTCGACATTTGATACCGCACCACTTGCACCTGATGCCAATCTGATTATTGAAGGAAATCAGGAGTCATTTCAAAAAGGATTGGATGTACTATCAAAACTTACATTGGGAAAAGTTCACTTGGGATTGGATGGAAGAAATAGTAAAAAATCGCCCCATGCAACATTTGTTAATGCAACTGGAGTTGAAAAAACATATTTTACCGGACAACATCCTGTAGGAAATGTTGGTATTCAAATCCATCACACAGCTCCGATAAAAGCTGGCCAAACTGTCTGGACACTCGGACTTCAGGACGTTATTTCCATTGGAAAAATGTTTTTATACCAAAAATTTGACGTAAGCAGGATCGTAGCTCTTACCGGAGCGGAATTAAATAACCCTGTTTATGTTAGAACTTATCAGGGTGCAAACATTGGCGATTTACTTAAAGGAAATCTTAAAAATCCTGAAAGCCGGATTATCTCAGGAGATGTACTGAGTGGCAAACAAGTTTATACTGAAGGATTTCTAAGTTTCCGGGATGATCAGGTTACTGTTATCAAAGAAGGAAATGAGTATGAATTATTTGGTTGGTTGCTTCCTTTGGAGCCAAGGCCAAGTATTTCCGGCACTTTCCCTAACTTTTTATACCCTGATCATAAATTTGAAGCCAATACAAATACACATGGTGAAAAAAGAGCAATGGTAGTAACTGGACAATATGAAGAAGTTTTGCCGGTTGATACCTACCCTCAACATTTATTCAAAGCCATATTGAGCAATGACCTGGAAAAAATGGAAGGTTTAGGCATTTTGGAACTTACCGAAGAAGACGTGGCTCTGTGCGAATTTGTTTGTACTTCAAAGAACCCTATTCAACAAATCCTGAGACAAGGACTTGAGACCGTTAAAGAACAATCTTAAAGACCATTTAATTATATCATAGATGAGTTTATTAAATATTTTAAAAAAAATTGAACCGGATAAAAAGAAAAGTCCCTTTCTTCATACCCTATATGATGGATTTTTCACATTTGCTTATGCCCCGGATACAGTAACAAAAGATGGTGTTCATATCAGAGATGGTATGGATCTGAAACGATTGATGGTTCATGTTGTGATTGCCATGCAACTTTGTTATATATTTGGCACGTACAACATCGGACACCAACATTTTGTAGCTGCTGGTCAGTATCTTGGATTTCTTGAAGGTTTCCATCTGAAACTGGCTCATGGTTTAATCATGTTATTACCCGCTTTTGTGGTAGCTCATGTGGTAGGATTGGGTATTGAATTCTTTTATGCAGCCAAAAAAGGTCATGCAATTGAAGAGGGATTTCTGGTATCCGGTGCACTTATTCCGCTGATCATGCCACCTGATTTGCCGATCTGGATTCTTGCCATTTCTATTGCTTTTGCCGTCATTATTGGGAAAGAAGCATTTGGTGGAACCGGAATGAACATTTGGAACATTGCGCTTCTTTCAAGAGTCTTTATCTTTTTTGCTTATCCGTTGACTATTTCGGGTGACCAATGTTGGATTTCAGGTTTTGATAAAATCGCAGGAGGTGTTACTGCTAATTATGGTTGGTGGCATACGGGCTTTTTTAACACCTTATTCGATTGGATGGGACTTGAGGGTTTTAATCCGGCAACTACCATTGTGGATGGTTTTAGCGGGGCAACCCCTTTAGCCTTAGCTTATGAAGGCGGTTGGGATAAAGTCACTGGTGTATTTTCGGAAAGCCAATTACTCTGGGGAATGGTTCCTGGTTCTATTGGTGAGACCAGTAAAGTATTTATTGTTTTTGGTGCCTTGTTTCTGATCATTACCAAAGTAGCCAGCTGGAGAATTATGGCTGGCATGGTGGTAGGATTGATTGGTACTACTTTGTTATTAAATGCCATAGGTTCCACACCATTTATGCAGGTTACATGGTATCAGCATATGTTAATGGGATCCTTTTTATTTGCTATGGCATTTATGGCAACAGATCCTGTGACAGCAGCATCTACTGAAAAAGGTAAATGGATTTATGGTATTCTTATCGGATCCATTGGATTGATTATCAGGGTAATGAATCCGGCTTATCCTGAGGGTTGGATGTTGGCAATTTTGTTGATGAACACATTTGCGCCTACTATTGACTATTTTATATTGGAATCAAACATTAAAAAAAGATTGAATCGTGTTTAGTACTTCATACATCATCAAATTTACTTTGGTCATGACAGTTATTGTGGCCCTGGTATTATCCCTTTTAGTTTCCGGACTCAAGGAAGTACATACTGAAAATGAATCCGTATATAATAAAAAAGGGATTTTGTCTGCTGTTTCCGCACAGTTAGGCAAAGACATCAATGCAATGGACAACAAAGAAGTTCAGGAACTTTTTTCAACAAGTATTGATCAGAAAGTGATTAACCTCAAAGGAGAAATAATCTCACCTGAAGATCTTAAGGCAAAGACCGGAACTTCTGAAGCTGTGGATATTGATTGGGGAAAACAGATTAAAAAGCCTGAAAACGAGAGGCTTTTACCTGTATTTACGTACAAGTCCAAAGACAATAAAGAATATAATATTTTGTATGTCAGAGGTAAAGGTCTATGGGACGAAATCTGGGGTTATATTGCTTTTGAAAATGACTGGAACACAATAGCAGGTCAGGCTTTCGACCATAAAGGAGAAACGCCTGGGCTTGGAGCTGAAATCAAAGACAATAAAGCTTGGTACGGCCAGTTTACAGGCAGAAAAATATATTCCTCTGATGGAACATTTAAATCAGTTTCGGTTGTGAAAGGTGGTGTTAAAATACCTGACCATCAGGTAGATGCCATCTCTGGTGCCACTATTACAGCAAAAGGTGTGGATGAAATGATGAAAAGAGGATTGAAGTATTACGAGTCTTATATTCAAAAAAATAAAAAATCTTAATATGGCTGAAGTTCAAATACCCGTAAAGTCAGAAAGTTCTGTTTTCTCATTTGGGAAAGCAGAAAAAAGGCTTATAACCGACCCATTAAGTGACAACAACCCGATTACTGTTCAGGTATTAGGTGTGTGTTCTGCGTTGGCGGTGACTACATTGGTGTCAAAAGCATTGGTTATGGGAATAGCTGTAATTTTTGTTACTGCTTTTTCAAATCTTTTTACCTCCATGTTAAGAGAATACATACCGAAGTCAGTCAGAATGATTGTACAGTTGGTCATTATTGCTTTTTTAGTTACCGTAGTTGAACTCATCCTAAAAGCGGTCAATTACCCAATATGGAAGGAATTGTCTGTTTTTATTGGCCTGATCATTACCAACTGTATATTAATGGGAAGATTAGAGGCATTTGCAATGGGCAACAAACCCTGGAGATCTTTTCTTGATGGTATTGGAAATGGACTGGGATATGGAATTATTTTAGTTATGGTAGCCGTTTTCAGAGAATTATTTGGCAAAGGCTCGTTGATGGATTTTAAAATTATAGGTCCAACTTCAGAATATGTTTTGAATACTATGGAAATATCCTGGCTTAGCTGGTATGCACCAAACAACCTGGCCATTTTATCTCCTGCAGCGATGTTTATCATAGCAATCATTATCTGGGTTCAAAGAAGCAGAAATCCTAAATTAGTAGATATTTCTTAACAGAAAATAAAATTAATCATGAGCGACATAATCAATATATTTATCAAATCAGCATTTATTGAAAATCTGGCCCTTTCCTATTTTTTGGGCATGTGCTCCTTTCTTGCTGTATCAAAAAGTGTTAAAACAGCTTTAGGTCTTGGTATTGCCGTTGTTTTTGTACAAGGTATTACTATGCCAATCAACTGGTTAATTGACCACTATCTTTTGGGCGAAGCAGGTATTTTGGAATGGATCTGACATTTCTAAGGTTTATTATCTTTATTTCAACTATTGCTGCCCTTGTTCAGTTGGTTGAAATGGTAGTTGAAAAGGTTTCCCCATCATTATACAATTCTTTAGGTATTTTCCTTCCTTTGATTACAGTAAACTGTGCTATTCTTGGTGGTTCTTTATTTATGATTTCCAAAGAATATAATTTTGCACAATCTGTATCCTTTGGTTTAGGAGGTGGAATCGGATGGGCTTTAGCCATAGTTGCCATAGCTGGTATACGTGAAAAACTGTCATATTCACAAGTACCACCAGCTTTAAGGGGTCTTGGTATGGCATTTTTTTTAACAGGCCTTATGGGAATGGCATTTATGGGTTTAATGGGAATCGATCCTGCTGCTTTTAAATAATAAAAATTCAAAACAATGTTTGTATTATTATCTATCATTGTATTTTCAGTCATTATTCTGGGTCTTTCATATCTGTTGATTTATGCCAGAAAAAAATTAGTTCCACAAGGTGAAGTTAAAATCATCATAAACGGGGACGAAGAAAATCCTATCCTGGCTCAACCCGGATCTTCATTACTTTCAAGTTTGGGTGACAAAAATATATTTTTACCTTCAGCTTGCGGTGGTGGTGGTACTTGTGCGATGTGTGAATGCCACGTCTATGAAGGCGGAGGAGACGTATTGCCTACTGAGATGAACCACCTTACAAGAAAGGAGGCTGCTGAAGGTATGAGGCTTGCTTGTCAGGTTAAAGTTCGTCAGGATATGAAAATAGGTATTCCTGAAGAAATTTTCGGTATTAAAAAATGGGAATGTGAAGTTATTTCCAATTATAATGTGGCAACATATATTAAAGAATTTATTGTAAGATTACCTGAAGGCGAACATCTGGATTTTCAGGCAGGAGGATATATTCAAATTGACGTACCTCCTTGTACCGTAGAATATAAAGATATTGATATCACAGCACACCCTAAATATCACGACAGACCTGATAAATTTCAGGAAGATTGGGATCACAGTCAGATGTGGGGTTTAAAAATGGTCAACGATGAGCCTATATTCAGAGCTTATTCAATGTCCAACCACCCGGCAGAAGGAAATATCGTGTCTTTGACCATCCGTATTGCTCCCCCACCCTTTAAATTTAAAGTTGGTGCCGACGGAAAAAGAGTTTGGGATGGCTATGAAGCAGTTAATCCGGGTATTTGTTCTTCATTTATATTTTCAAAAAAACCTGGTGATAAGGTAACTATTTCAGGTCCTTACGGAGAATTTTTCATCAAACCAACCAATGCAGAGATGTTATATATTGGTGGTGGTGCTGGTATGGCTCCGATGAGATCACATCTATATCATTTGTTTCAAACAGTAAAAACAGGAAGAAAAGTTACTTTTTTCTACGGTGGCCGAACCAAAAAAGAGCTTTTTTACGTAGAAGAATTCAGAGAAATCGAGAAAAATTTTCCAAACTTCAGGTTTGCAGTTGCTTTAGACAATCCGTTACCGGAAGATAACTGGACGCTTAAAAAAGATCTCAATGATCCTGAAGGTGACGGTTTCAAAGGATTTGTACACAACGTTGTAATCCAGGAATATCTGAGTAAACATCCTGCTCCGGAAGAGGTAGAATTGTATTTCTGCGGACCTCCTTTGATGAACCAATCAGTCCTGAAAATGGCAGATGATTGGGGTATTCCAAAAGAAAATGTAGCTTTCGACGATTTCGGAGGGTAATCATAAAAGTAGATAAAAAGGCATTCTATATAAGAATGCCTTTTTTATTTTAGTGAATCAAAGTTTCGGTTTAATATAAAATGTATCTTGCAGCATTAAATAGAATGATATGAATTGGGATATTATAGAGATCATCATTATCGGGGCTGTCTGTGGTTATGTTGCAAGCAGAATCCTTGGAGGTGAGGGATTTGGACTTTTAGGTAATATATTTATTGGTGTCGCAGGAGGCTGGATAGGCAACGCATTGATAAAACATTTTTCTGTGAGTCTTCCCCAAGGATTAATCGGAAGAATTGTATTTACGATAGGTGGTGCCATTGTATTGATCGTATTGCTGGAGTTGATAAAAAAGGTTTTTTTATCTAAGCCAAACTCAACAAGAAGAAGACGGTGAATTGGAAAAAATCATTGGTTGGATCTGTCGGGTCAAAAAACATTTATCAGCTTGAATGTACCAACATACAAGGTCAAACCGTTCAGATTTTAAATTATGGTGGTATAGTTCACCGTTGGTTGGTACCGTTAAAACATAATGGAACTATACATGACATCCTGTTGGGCAAAGATGATTTGGCAGGTTATATGTCAGATCAGGCTAATTTCGGTTGTATTATAGGCAGATATGCAAACAGAATTTCGGAAGGTAATCTGGTGATTGGCGATCATACTTTTTTATTGAGCCGTAACCTTAATGGTCATCATTTACACGGAGGTTTTGATGGTTTTGGAAAAAAGGTCTGGAACATTTCTGATTTTTATGAAGAAACTGATTCTGCCACTATCCTATTGACATACGAAAGTCCTGATGGAGAAGAAGGTTATCCCGGAAATCTGAAGACAGAAGTTCGTTATACCTTCACAGATCAAAATGAACTCATAATCAGGTTCAAAGCTGAAAGTGATAAAGACACCGTTTGTAATCTGACGAATCATAATTATTTTAACCTGGGCAATAAGACAGACATTCTGGATCACGAACTTCAGATTATGGCATCCCAAATTACTGAAACAGACAATGACCTGATTCCAACGGGCAGGTTAAAAGAAGTAAAAAACACTGTATATGATTTTTTACAAATGAGACCAATTGATTGGAGAGAATATCAGGATATTGATTCAATAAAGAAACAAAACGGTTATGACAATAATTTTATAACCCAACATAGAGCTAATTATGAAAAACATCCTGTAGCCATTATTAGAGAAAGGAAAAACAATTTGAAACTCGAGGTCTATTCTTCCAAACCAGGATTACAACTCTACACAGGAAATTGGTTGGAAGGCATTCAAGGAAAAAATAATACCACGTATAAAAATAATGCAGGATTATGTCTGGAATCACAATTTTATCCTGACAGCCCGAATCAACCAACATTTCCTGAGGCTAAACTAATTGCCGGACAAACCTATCATCATTATCTGAAATACAAATTGATTTAAACATAAAAAGCCGGACTTTTTCAAAAGTCCGGCTTTTTTATACCAATAAGTATATTGTCTGATATACCTTATTTTATTTTTTCATTGGTGCTTCATGCAATTTGAAAAATTGATCCAATTTAGGTAAAATCAAAATTTCTGTTCTTCTGTTTTGAGCTCTGCCAGCTGAAGTACTGTTTTCTGCTTTAGGCACAAATTCACTTCTACCTCCTGCTGTCATTCTTTCAGGAGCAACTTTGTATTTATTTTGTAATGTTCTTACAACTGCTGTTGCTCTTTTTGCACTTAAATCCCAGTTGTCTGTGACACACTCAGAAGACATCGGAACATTATCTGTATGACCTTCAATAAGAATATCCAAATCTTTCTGATCATTCAATATAGAAGCGATTTTACTCAAAACAGCTTCGGCCTTTGTATTGATAACAGCACTTGCTGTTTTAAATAACAGGTTGTCAGAAAGAGAAATGTATACTACACCTTTTTTAACTTCAATGGTCACATCTGAATCATTAAAATCCTGTAAAGATTTTTTCAAATTCATCGCGAGAGCAAGATTCACTGAATCTTTGTATTGCATTGTTTTAGTTAAATCCTTGATGTAACTACTTTGATCATTGATAGCTTCCAAAGACTTTTTAATACTTTCAGAACTTGCTCTACTGATAACCTGTAAAGAAGACATCTGTTCCAATAAATTTGAATTTGATTTTTTCAACAAATCCAATTGAGCTTCCAATCCTTTGGCTTTAATACCTGCTGCATTGAGTTCAGCATTCGCTGCAGTCAATTTGGTATTACAATCGGTAAGATTACGGTTTGCATCCAACAATTGAGTTTCCAAATCCTGATTTCTGGTTTCGCATTGTTTTAACAAGGTTCTTTGAGCATCCAAGGCAGCTTGTGTCTCATTAAACTTTTTTTTGCTTACGCACGAAATGGCTGTGAATGCCATGAATAAAAATAAAATTTTTACGGTTCTCATGAAATTACTATTTTGGTTTAAAAATTTAACTATCCAACTTTAATACCTGCAAAAATGCTTTCTGAGGCACTTCTACATTTCCGATTTGTCTCATTTTTTTCTTTCCTTTTTTCTGTTTTTCCAATAATTTTCTTTTTCGGCTGATATCCCCGCCATAACATTTGGCAGTAACATCTTTTCTCAAAGCAGAAATGGTTTCTCTTGCAATGATTTTAGCGCCTATTGAAGCCTGAATGGCTATCATAAATTGTTGTCTCGGCAGTAATTCTTTTAATTTAGAACAAATTTTTCTGCCAATATAATCAGCTTTACCTCGGTGTACCAACGATGAAAGAGCATCAACAGGCTCGGCATTTAACCGGATGTCCAGTTTTACCAAATCTGATGCTCTGTAATCCAAAGGGCTATAATCAAATGAAGCATATCCTCTTGATATAGATTTCAATCGGTCATAAAAATCAAATACGATTTCAGCCAAAGGCATCTCGAAAGTCAGCTCTACCCTTTCCGGAGATAAATAGGTTTGCCTGGTCAATGTACCTCGCTTGTCCATACAAAGGGTCATAATGGCCCCGATATACTCAGGTTTGGTAATAATCTGAGACCGGATATAGGGTTCTTCAACCTTTTGAACCATCGTCGGGTCCGGCAATTCATTCGGTGTATTAATCGTCACCGGTTCTCCTTTGTGAGGGTAACAAACATAGGAAACGTTTGGAACGGTTGTAATAACTTCCTGATCAAATTCTCTGGATAATCGTTCCTGTATAATCTCCAGATGCAGCATACCTAAAAATCCGCACCTGAATCCAAACCCCAAAGCCACTGAAGACTCAGGTTCAAATACCAACGAAGCGTCATTGAGTTGCAATTTCTCCAAAGAGTCCCTTAAATCTTCAAAATCTTCATTTTCAATCGGATAGATTCCTGCAAATACCATGGGTTTTACCTCTTCAAATCCATGAATTGCTTCGATACATGGGTGAAGATGATTTGTTATTGTATCACCTACTTTAATTTCTTTAGATTCTTTGATTCCGGTAATGATATATCCGACATTTCCGGCACTTAATTCCTGTTTTGGAATCTGACTCATCTGCAATATACCGATTTCATCAGCCTCATAAACCTTTCCAGTATTAAAAAATCTGACCGTGTCACCTTTTTTAATGGTTCCGTTTAAAATCCTGTAATAAGCTATAACACCTCTGAACGAATTAAAAATAGAATCAAAAATCAATGCCTGCAAAGGAGCACCCGGATCACCTTTCGGTGCAGGAATCCTTTTTACAATGGCTGCCATGAGCTCCACAATTCCAATACCGGTTTTGCCACTTGCCAGTATGATTTCATCTTTTTTACAACCTATAAGGTCAATCACCTGATCCGATACTTCTTCTATCATAGCAGATTCCATATCAACTTTATTCAACACCGGAATGATCTCCAAATCATTTTCAATGGCAAGATATAAATTTGAAATGGTTTGTGCTTGTATACCCTGTGAAGCGTCCACCAAAAGCAAGGCACCTTCACATGCAGCTATCGACCTGCTCACCTCGTACGAAAAATCAACGTGGCCCGGAGTATCTATCATGTTAAAGGTATACGTCTCTCCGTCTTCATGATGATAGTACATTTGTATCGCGTGACTTTTGATCGTTATACCTCTCTCCCTTTCGAGATCCATGTCATCCAAAGCCTGCGCCTGCATATCTCTTTCTGATATCGTTTTGGTGAATTCGAGCAAACGGTCCGACAAAGTGCTTTTTCCGTGATCAATATGAGCGATGACGCAAAAATTCCTGATATTTTTCATTGTTTATATATAACGTTCTGAATTATTTATATTCTATGGTGTAGTCTTCTGTTTGAATAGTTACGCCCTGTGTTTCAGAATATTCCACTTTACCGATGATTTGTGCTTGTATATTAAATTTACCCGCAAGTTCGATCATTTTTTGTGCATCCTGTTCTGAAGAAGTATATGCTTCAAGTCGGTGTCCCATGTTAAAAACTTTGTACATTTCTTCCCAGGTTGACCCTGATTCTTTTTTAATCAGGTCAAATAAAGGAGGAATTGGCAATAAATTATTTTTTACAACTTTGACATTATTTTGAAGAAATTTTGAAACTTTCGTTTGACCTCCGCCTGAACAATGAATCAATCCGTGAAGATTATCACGACATTCTTCCAAAATATTTTTTATCAAAGGCATATACGTTCTGGTAGGTGATAAAACCAATTTTCCAACGGTCATAGAATTACCTTCAATTTCTATTTGGTCTGTCAGTTTGTAACTGCCGGTATAGGCATATTCTTTATTCATTTCCGCACTGAAACTTTCAGGATATTTATCCCGATAAGAACTGTCAAATACATCATGTCTCGCTGATGTCAGACCATTACTTCCTAAACCTCCGTTGTAACTATGTTCGTAAGTTGCCTGTCCGTATGAACTGAACCCCACAATCCAATCTCCTTCCTGAATATTAATATCCACGACCTGACTCTTAGGAATGCGGCAAAATGTAGTGTATCCTACATCTATGGTTCTCACTATATCTCCAACATCTGCAGTTTCGCCACCAGCAAGGTACATATGAATACCTAACGATGACATTTTTTCAATAAAGTATTGTGCGTGTTGAATAATGGTTTTGATGACCTCACCAGAAATAAGATGTTTGTTTCTTCCAATGGTAGATGAAAGTATAATATGATCAATACAACCTACACAGGCCATATCATCAGTATTCATTACCAAAGCATCTTCAACAATTCCCTTCCAGACATCGAGGTCTCCGGTTTCTTTCCAATATATATAAGCCAGACTTGTTTTTGTGCCGGCAGTATCCGCGTGCATTACATTACACCATTCCGGATCAAATGCTGTCAGATCGGGAAGAATTTTACAGAATGCGTTGGGAAATATTCCTTTATCAAGAGACTCAATAGCCTGATGGACTTCGTCTTTTGACGCTGAAACGCCTCTGTGATGATATCTGAATGTTTGTTCTGACATGGATTTCTGAAAATAGGTGCAAAATTACAACTTTTTCTTATATAACGGCAGAGTTTTAAGGATTTAATCCTTTGAAGACCTATGGAAAAATCAATAAGGCATGACCAAATCCTAAATAATGCATTTTTCAATATCGGTCTTTTTTTGTAATTTTGTGCCTAAACAGTGACAGAGGTTGTTTTTTATGCATAAAATAAACCATTCATTGAAAATTTACACATCATTTTTGAATCACCGTTTCCTGCAAAAACGTTAAAATTCACCATGAAAGTTTTACATAATAAAATCAACAAAGAAGTCCTTAAGTCGAAAATTCAAAACGATCCTACCCAAAGGATAACGCTTTCATTTTATCAGTATTATCATTTAAAAAATCCTCATATTTTCAGAGATCATTTATACTTACTTTTTGAAAATGCTGGTGTTTTAGGAAGGATTTATGTGTCTTATGAAGGTGTTAATGCACAAGTCTCTGTTCCTAAAGAAAACTGGGTACTTTTTGAAGAAGCGATGCAATCCATTTCGTTTTTGGCTTCAATCAGGCTGAATAAAGCTATTGAAGATAATGGTAAATCTTTTTTCAAACTGGCTATTAAAGTCAGAAATAAAATTGTAGCTGATGGTTTGAATGACGAAACTTTTGATGTAACCAACAAAGGCCAACACCTGAAAGCAGAAGAGTTTAACGCCCTGGCAGAGCAACAAAACACCATCATAATAGATATGAGAAATCATTATGAAAGCGAAGTCGGTCACTTCATGAACGCCATTCTTCCGGATGTGGAAACTTTCAGAGAAGCACTACCGGTCGTGGAAAAAATGCTGGAAGACCATAAAGACAAAAACATCATTATGTATTGTACAGGTGGCATACGTTGCGAAAAAGCAAGTGCTTATTACAAACATAAGGGTTTCAAACATGTACATCAATTGGAAGGCGGAATTATTGAATATGCCAGAAGAGCAGAAGAACTCGGTATTGAAAATAAATTTATTGGAAAAAATTTTGTTTTTGACGAGCGGTTGGGTGAAAGAATCAGTCCCGATATCATAGCCAAATGTCATCAATGCGGATCACCTGATGATCATCACGTAAATTGTGCCAATGATCAATGCCATATCCTGTTCATTCAGTGTCCGTCATGTGCTGAAAATTTTCAACACACCTGTTCAGTTGAATGTCGGGATTTCAACCAATTGCCGGAGGACAAAAAAGAAGAACTAAAAGGAAAAGTATCTTTTAACGGAACTAAATTCGGAAAAGGCAGATATAAAGCCAACCATCACTCCAGTGGAATTCTTGAAATTTCAAAAGATCGGTGATGACTACATTTTTCAGTTTTCTCAAAGAATTATTTCACCAATACAAAGGTATTTTTTATTTCTTTGGCGTTAGCTGGATTATATTTTTATGTTTTATTTTTTGGATGATACTTTTTTCTGACCTTCCCGGGTTTGACAAACTTGAAAATCCGACATCTGATCAGGCTTCTGTCATCTACGACGTCCATGGAAAACCTTTCGGAAAATATTATGTCGAAAACAGGGTACCGGTAATTTACGATTCTTTGTCGCCACACATAGTAAAAGCTACGGTTCTGACGGAAGATGACCGTTTTTTTGATCATAACGGCATTGATTTTAAGGCATTGTTGCGGGTTGGAATTAAAACCATTATTTTAAGACAAAAACATGCTGGAGGTGGAAGTACACTCAGCCAACAATTGGCCAAACTGCTTTTTAAAAGACCCGATTTAAGAGATAAAAACTTTTTTTCACGCACAACTTCTTTGGTTTATGTCAAAATCAAAGAATGGATTACAGCTGTCAGACTGGAAAAAAACTTCACCAAAGAAGAAATTCTGGCCATGTATCTCAATCAGTTCGAGTTTATCAACGGAGCACACGGCATTCATTCAGCAGCGATGATTTATTTTGGCAAAGACCAGAAAGACCTTTCTATCCTTGAAGCTTCAACCCTTGTCGGCATGCTTAAAAATCCGAGCTATTTTAATCCGGTAAGATTTCCTGACAGATGTATCGAAAGAAGAAATATCGTTTTGGGTATCCTGACGGCAGCAAACTATATCACCAAAGAAGAAAGAGATAGTCTGAAAAACGAAGTGATTGATATGTCAAACTTCAAAAATTCAACCCAAAGCGAGGGACCTGCTCCTTATTTCAGGGCAGAGCTGACCAAGTTCATCAAGACTCTTTTTATGGACAAGCAGATACACAAACCCGATGGTTCCGAATATAATATTTATACAGATGGCTTAAAAATATACACTACCATCGATCTTACCTATCAGAAATATGCAGAAGATGCTGTATTTTCTCATATGAAAAAAAATCAGGACAGATTATTCCGAACATGGAAAAACAAAGATCCCTGGACTTTTGAGGCAGATGATAATCAAAAAAAAATCCGGCTCAATATTTTAGAAAATAAAAATAAAGGTTCTGAAAGATACCTGAAGCTCAGAGAAAAATATATCGGCAGATTAGTCAAAGAATGTCAGGATCAATTTGGCGAAATTCCATTGTCTGACTATGCGATTACTTCAATTGACTCTTTCAAAAAAAATATTAAACCATGGTCGCAGCTTGCTCATTTTGCCGAACAATCCGAAGAATCTGAAAAAGTTTACAAAGAAATCGTTCAATCAAAATCCTGGTTGTCCCTTTGGGAAAAATATGAGGAATTGCAACAAGAATACAAAAAGGTATTCAATACACCGGTCAAAATGAAAGTTTTTGATTACACAGAGTCAAAAACGAAAGAAATGGAAATGTCTCCATTTGATTCTGTCAGATATCACAGTATGTTTTTACAGGCCGGTGTATTGGCCATTGATCCGGTCAATGGTCATATCAAAGCCTGGGTTGGTGGGATAGATCATAACTTTTTTAAATTTGACCACGCCACCATGCGCAGATCAGTCGGTTCGACCATCAAACCCATGGTATATACCCAAGCCATGGCTGTTCAGGGTATTTCACCATGTCAGGAGTTTGACGATATCCAATACACCATTCATCCGGGGGATGCAAATTTTGAAGTGAATGCTGAATGGTCTCCAGCCAATGCCAATGAAATGTTTACCGGAAATAAATATAATTTGTTTCACGGTCTTTTATACTCGAAAAACTCCATTACAGTTAAGCTCGTTAAAGAATTAGGTAGTGTTGAACCTATCAGAAACTTATTACAAAATATGGGGATAGATAAAAACACGCGGCTTCTTAACGGAAAACTAGCAGTTCCTAATCTTCCTTCCATATGTCTGGGAGCTGTTGATCTGACACCCTTGGAAATGACCGGTGCTTATACAACTTTTGCCAATAATGGCACTTTTTCAAAGCCTGTTTTTGTCACCAGAATAGAAGACAAAAACGGTAATATAATCTACCAGGGCATTTCTGATAAAAAACCGGCAATCAATCCTTTGTACAATGCTGTTATGGTAGAAATGCTCAAAAACAATGTTTCGGGACGCTTTGGCATGGGCATAAAATCACAGGTGGGAGGAAAAACCGGAACAACAAATGATTACAGCGATGCCTGGTTTATGGGAATTACTCCAACACTGGTGATTGGCGTCTGGACTGGAGCTGATGATAAATGGATCCGATTTCTTTCGCTCAACGACGGTGAAGGTTTTGTTATGGCGCGGCCTATCGCTATCAAACTACTTCAATCACTGGAAAATGATTCAACCGGATTATATGATGTGAAAGCAAAATTTCCTGCTCCACCTAAAGAATTTTCAGAAATTGTCAATTGTGAAAAATTTAAAGAAATTTCTGTCTCTGGTGAAAGAAGTAATATTCTGAAAGAAAAAATGAAAAAGGAAGAATTTGATGATGAATTCTGACGTTATATCTGATATTTTAATACAATCCAATGAGTGATATTTTAAAAATTAATAATTTGTCCAAAAAATACGGACGGATTCAGGCACTTGATCAACTGGAATTAACCATAGGACAAGGACAAATCTGGGGAATTCTCGGACCGAATGGAAGCGGTAAAACCACTACACTTGGTATTATTCTCGGCATTTTACATCAGGATAGCGGAACTTTTGAATGGTTTGAAGGAAAATACGGGCAAAGATTTAATATGAAAATCGGAGCTATTCTCGAAACGCCCAACTTTTATCCTTATCTGAATGCTGTCGATAATTTAAAAATTATTGCTCAGATAAAAAAGACTGAATCAGACGATATCCATCATCTGCTTGAAATAGTCGATCTGGGCCAAAGGAAAAACTCACCTTTCAAAACCTATTCTCTAGGTATGAAACAAAGACTCGCCATAGCAGCAACCCTCATAGGTGATCCTGAAGTATTAATCTTTGACGAACCAACCAACGGTCTTGACCCTCAGGGCATCGCAGAAGTACGAAGTATACTGAAAAAAATCGCTGACACCGGAAAAACGGTAATCATGGCATCCCACATGCTGGATGAAGTAGAAAAAATATGCGACCATGTAGCCATCATAAAAAAAGGTAAATTATTGGCTGCCGGTAAGATCGGACAGATTATTCACGATGACAAAATCGTTGAGATTGGCACTGAATACCCGGAAAAACTACCGGATTGGATTGAAAAAAACGGTTGGAAATATGCTAAATCTTCCGGTACTTATATTGAAGTTCAAATACCTAAAGATTACGATCACGCTTTAATCAATAAAAAGGCGTTTGAAGATGGCATTCTTCTGAATCACCTTATCGTAAAAAAACGTAGGCTTGAAGAGGAGTTTTTACATATTACCAAAAATTACATTGAGCACGATGATTCAGCATTATCAGTTTTTAGCCAAACTCGAATGGAATAAATTCAGCAAAAACACCGTAGTCATTTTATTGCTGGCCACGTATGTAATATTGGCACCCATCATATTATTTTCTGTAAAAAATATTTTTGAAGGAGCTCCACCACCCTTTCCGAATGTAGAAAGTTTTTTTGAATTTCCGTTAGTTTGGGATTATCAGGGATATGCCGCAAGCTGGTTTATCTCCTTTAATCTCGGTTTTATTGTTATCTATATCTTTACATCCGAAGTAAGTAATAAAACGTTAAGACAAAATATCATTACCGGATTGTCGAAAAAAGAATTTTTCACTTCAAAGGTATTGACGATTATTTTGTTGAGTATAGGAGCAACCTTTTTGTATTATCTTTCAGCGATCATTGTCGGATTGATGCATACGCCGGGAGCCGATGCCGAATTGATATTTGACAATAATTATGCAGGGATTAGATTTTTTCTCGCCTGTATGGGCTACATGAGTTTCGCATTATTTTTGTCAGTATGGATTAAAAGAGGGATGTTGGTCATTTTGGTATTTATTATGTATGTTCATATTATGGAACCCATTCTCAGACAAGTACAACTATATTTTTTTAAAAGCAGAGCTATGATCTTTTGGCCGATGAATACCTTTGAAGACCTTTTTCCATTACCGCTCTATAAACTTCCGGACACCTGGATCGAAGAAGAGTTTGGCTTCAAAGCCCTTCAGACAGTTCCAGAAGCCATAGGACTTTCTTCAGTATATATCCTGATTTTTTTGGGGTTGGGTTGGTATATGTTTGATAAAAAAGATGTATAAATATGGCTGATTTAAAAACCATCACGGGAATACTGGGTGGCTTTGACAGAGTAGAACTTTCGTCTTTTGAAAAATATGTTGACTCTCCTTTTTTTATTCGGGATGATCAATTGAAAATTTTACTTTGGAGTTGTATCCGACAATCACAAAATGAAAATGACCAAAACCAAAAAGACATAGAAAATTCATATGCTTCCAAATTGTGGAAAGAGGCAGAAAAAATCTGTTATGATTTTCTGGTTCAGCAGGAATTTGACAAACTGACCACTCTGAAAGCCAATCTCAACCTGGCAGGAATCAAAAAAAGAAACATTGACAGGTTATACAAAGATGCGCTTTCAAATATCGAAAAACTCGAAAAATCAGAGTTTGACCAATCTTCGGAATATTTTTATTACCGTTCATTGATAGAAAAAAACATTTTTGAACTTAAAACGGAAAATGAGAAAAAAAATGCTAAAGTAAAAATCGCATCAGAATTGAATATGCACAAGATTTCTGAAAATGTCGATTTATTTTACATTCTTGAAATCATGAAAATTTTTATTCAGGATTTTATTGCAGAAGGTAATATATCTTTATTTCCCGAATTGGAATTTGCCCTAAAGGCCGCAGAATCGCTGTCTCCGGACTATCAAAGCGTAACATTGTACAAAATGGCTATTGAAAATATTATCAAAGAAAAAAAGGATCCGCAAAAGTGGAAAAACTGGTTGGAACTTCTTGATCAATACGGTTATAAAATCCCGCAGGAAGAACTGGCTGATCTTAAAGATGCTTATCAAAAAATGATGAAAAAATAAAACGCAAAATAATCTTAGCCAAAAAAAACAGGATATAATATCAATTACATCCTGTTTTTCTTTACAAAAGTATTTTCTAACGTAAAAACTATTGTATATCACTCAGATTTCTCACAGAAAACTGAAGACTGTTAAATTTTCCAACGATACCTGTTACACTCACTTTTCCGGCCTTAACAGGTTCAGAAGCAAACGTGGATTGTGTTCTGGTAAACAATTGAACTGAGCCTGTATTATCTTTTAGAGTAACTGTATTTACACCATAAGTCGCTCCACCTGTTATCTCAGCGTCTACGACTTTAACCAATGTTGACTCATGATCCAAAGAATTGATTTGATTGACTTTAACGATTTTAGGAGTAGGAAGCGTGCCTTGTCCGATAATGACGATGTTACCCAAAGGTACATTGTTTAGTTGTACCAAACCATTAAATTCACTTACACTCAACCCATTGACATTGATTCTGATTTCAGTCCCTAATGGCACGGTATGAGCTGCTGAAAACCTTACCGCCATACCCGAATCACCATCCTGAAGTACCAAATTATTAGGGTGAATATTAGCACTCGCCAAATCTGATATAACCACACCTCTTATGTATCTTTCAGCCGGTATGGCTGTAATACCATTCGCAAAATTATCTCTCAGGGTTTTTATGCTGATTGGGTCTCCGGTTCTTTCCGCACATCTCAGTAAATCAAATTTGACATCTGTGGTATCACGGATAAACAATTGTTTTGTCGTGTTAAAAACGGTATAAATTCCAACAATACTACCATTTTGTTTTGGTAAAAACGCATTGGCAAAATCTGCATATCCACTCGTTCTGACCACAATTTTATTTTGATTACAATCCACGAGATCCTGATTGACTGTACGTGGATTTACAGGATTATTATCTGCATATTTTGTATTAAATCCTGCATTGGCAAATTCGACATCATCCAATTGGATTAAAGAATTAAGCATAGCCGGTGTCAAATCGCTGATTTTAACTTTTACCGGGACAACAGGATTTCCTGCTTTTCCTTTTAAGAGCGTTTTTTGTAACAAACTTCCCGGAATTCCGGTAAGATTGATTCTTCCGGCATCGACGTAGAATCCGTAATTTAACGTAGGCAACCCTGCGTTTTCACCGATGTACAAATCTTTCAAATGGATAAAAACCCTTCTTCCCACAGGATAATGAGAATGAATTTCCACTTCTTCAATGGCAATTCCTATTGCCCGGGGGCTGTTTTCATCCTTTACATGAATGGTTTTGTAAAAATTACCGGATTTGTCATCAGCGATGACGATCGCTTTGATGTATTTGTCCATATCAAGTTTGACATTCTGACCGGAAACCATTTTTTGAAGTACAGATTCCAACGTTACGATCTGATCTTCGGCAATGACCGGTTCTTCGATCGCCGGTGGAGTTTCAAATTCTCCTTTTAAACAGGATTGCATGGTACAAATTACCAAAACAAAAAAACTGAAAAATAAAAATGTTTTTTTGGAAATCATCATGGATCTCATATATTGTTGTTTTTAAAAGATATAACTAATTGATGCAATAAAATTGGTTCCGAAAGCATAAAAATATCTGGAAGGAAATCTGTCCACATTTTTTTCACTAAAATCGTATCTCAGCTGTTCAAATCCTCCGGTTCTGATGTTCGTATCATTGAGTACATTAGAAACGTTGGCGTTAATTCGGATAAACTGGCCGTCTTTAACTTTTATTGACTTGTAAACCCCCAGATCTACAGTCACACCGCCGGGTAGTCGCTCCTGTCCTACAATTTTATTGTACAATTCAGGATTTTCAATCGGATCTACCAGATCTACGCCTTCACGGGTTCTTCTGTCGGGATTTGGATCCAAATAGGTATCTGCAAATGCATTGACATCTACGTTTAACCTCCAGAATTTAGGCAATTGAAAATCCAAACCTACAACTCCGGCTTTTTGCGGTAAACCACCAACATAATAGTTTTTCAGAAAAACTTCTCTGTTTTGGACGAGAACATCAGCAGAGTTGTCTCTGTTTATCGTCACCAAAGGATTTGATGTATAGAAAAACTCTCCGATATTTCCCATCATGGACAAGTAAATCCCCGGTGTGATTCGTATTTCCAATCCCATCTCAACACCTGCATGAATCCTGTCGATTCCGGTCATGGCGTAGTTGACAAAGGTTCTCAAATCATCGTGGTAAAAAACATCGTTGGTAATCTGATTTTTATAAGAAGTGTAGTAAGCTGATATACGTCCTTTTACCCTCGGAAAACGAAGTTCATAATTAATGTCTGAAGAAAAAATCTCCTCACTTTCCAATCCCGTGACCACGGCATCTTTAATCCTTGGTGACAAATAAGACTGTCTTGAGAATGGCGCTCTGGTTCTGTAGGAAGCTCCTGCAGATATATAATTATTTCCGTTCAGTTTGTACGTTGCCCCTCCTTTTGTTCCGTAATTAAAAAAGGAATGAACTTCTCCTTTTCCAAAAGAATTATCAGGAAATCTTCCGTTTTTGGTGAATCCTTCTCTGAAAAAAGAAGTATTGGAAACCTGGAAGGATGCAAAATAATCAATTTTTTTGGTTGAATACTGAGCCTGAACCCAGGATTGAAGTCTGGTCAGATTGATATCAAAATTATGTCCGAAAATATCTCCTTCCTTCACAATTCTGTTTGGATTATTGAGGTCATTCTGAATGGCTTCCGGGTTGTCCGGAAAATCCTGAACTGAAAATCTGTCGAAGTCCACATAAAAATCAGCGCCCAACAAATCTACAACTTCCCGATAATTATGGGTAATATCATTAAGATACTGAACCCCACCGTTCAAAGTAAACCTTGGAGATGAAACATAAGTAAAATTACTGTTGAAAGACAATTTTTCATTGTCAAAATGTTCTTGTTCCAATATATAAGCCGCCAATTTTCCGGAAACATTATTTCCCGGAATTCCGTTCACATCATTAATGGTATAAAAACGGTTACTATTGGCATCATAAAGCTGATCCCAATTGACCTGTCTCACATTGACATCATTGACGAATTGTTGCCTTATCAAATCTGCAAAGGCCGGATCTTCATTGTAAAAACTTGGCAACTTTCTGTAATAATCCGGTCTTGGATCCGGAGCATCATACCAATCCAGTCTCGTCGATCCGAAAGTACCAAATTGGTATCCTAACGTTGAAGAAACTTTAAATTTTTTGTTGGGCTTGTAATCATGACGCAGCATGGCTACCGGCTGATTGGTAATATATTCTCTGGAATTGCGAACCTCACCGTTTTGGTAACCCCAGTTTGGGTTGTAAAAATTTGTTCCGGTAATGTCATACATCTCCTGTACAGCACCTGAAGCCCTTCCCCGTCGGGTAGGAGCTCCGAAAAATAAAGCATTGATCAAATGTTTTTCTCCTAATTTTTTATCTACTGACACAAAATAACTGCCGGCAGACATATTGGTTCCGGGTATGTATCCGGAATTTCCATAACGGATCGATCCGGAAAAACTGTAAGCCCAGCCATTTTTCATCATTCCGGAAGATTGGGTGTACATGATTCTGTGCTGGTAGGTCCTGTTGGAAAAGGAATAAACCGCTTTTTTCTGTTTGCGTTGATCGGATGCCCTGAGATCAATTTGTCTCAACCCTCCTACTCCACCGAAACCAAATTCATTGGGTCTGAGATTCAAAACATCTGTTTGTTGCCTGACAACATCATTTAATCCCCCCCAGGCATTCCATAAAATCCTACCGTCGTCCAGATCATTCATGGGCATACCGTTTAGCATAAGGTCCGTATCTTCATTCTGGTACCCTCTGATTCTGTATCTGGCATAAGACAGGTTAAATGCAGCATTGTTGGCTATCACGTCCTGACTCGCCGTAAGCAAACCTGAAAAATTATCATTTTCACTTTCACCTCCGGACAAATCAGCAAAATCGACAATACCTATATCTGCGGTTCTTGAACCCTTAAATGTAGTATTGACCAAAATTTCACCCAAATCTGTTACTATTGAATTTACCTCTATGACAAATTCTTTAGGACTGTCCGGATCAACAAAACTTTTTATGGTGTACGTGCCATATGCCACCGGTGAAAACTCAAAACTACCAGTTGGATCTGTAAAAGTCTCTAAATCCGTCCCCAGGATGACAACTTTCACTCCGGGTAAGGTAGTTTTTGTATTTTCATTCACCAGTCTTCCTTTGACCGTTTGACCATAAGTTAAAGAAATGGTAAAAAAACAAAAAAGAAATAAAAAAGAGGTTTGAATTCGTCTGTACATTCGTGGTTATTAAATTGCGCCGTAAAAGTATTCATATTTTTTGAAAGTCGGCATAATCACAATATGAATTATGTGTAAACAATAATAATTCAAAGTTATAACCTTGGTAAAATATGTTCAGCCTCCGATTTTCTGTTAACTTTGCCCGAAATTTAGCCAACATGAGATTTTTTATTCTATTTTTATTTTTTGGTGTCGTTTTCTTATCAAAAGGTTTTGCACAAAAAGCTAAAGTAACCTCAATCGGATTTTACAACCTTGAAAACTTGTTTGATACGGTGGATGACACTTTAATAAGTGATGAAGAATTTTTGCCTGAAGGGAAAAGAAACTGGACACCTGAAAAATATCAGGAAAAATCCTCCAACATGGCAAATGTGATTTCACAGATCGGGTTGGAGTTTTGTCCTGCAGGATTGTCGGTGTTGGGTGTTGCCGAAATTGAAAACAAAAAAGTATTGGAAGATTTGGTCAAACAACCTGTTTTGAAAGACAGAAACTATCAAATTGTTCACCAGGATTCGCCAGATGGACGTGGTGTGGATGTGGGTTTATTGTATAACCCTTCACACTTCAAAGTTTTATCATACAAAGCAATACCTCTTATTAATTTTGAAAATGGAAAACGAAGGTTTACCCGGGATATCCTTTACGTAAAAGGTGTGCTCGACAAAAGCGATACTTTGCACATCTTGGTAAACCATTGGCCTTCGAGAGGTGGTGGTGAAAAACAAACAAAACCCTACCGTAATAATGGTGCAAAAGTATGTAGAGAAGTCTACGATTCTTTGTTGACCGTTCACAAAAATGTTCATTTTGTGGTCATGGGTGACCTCAATGACAATCCGGATGATGAAAGTGTAACGTCATTTTTGAGGGCTAAATCAAAAATTGAAAAAATGTCTGACAAAGATCTGTACAATCCATTCCATGAAATGTACAGGAGAGGTTTGGGCTCAAATGCTTACCGGGACGCATGGAGTTTGTTTGATCAAATCATCATCTCCAAAGACCTCATGGATAATGTTGTAGGGTATAAATTTTACAAAGCTTCCGTTTTTAACAAAGATTTTTTGACCACCACTTCCGGTCAATATAAAGGTTATCCTTTCCGAACCTTCAATTTTGACAATTATCAGGGTGGATACAGCGACCACTACCCGACCTACATGTATTTGGTTAAAAAATTGGAGTAAGGTGAATAAAACCCTAAAAAGATAACAACTATAATGATAAATAAGGTTTGAACATCATTTTCATTTTATGTAAACCAATGATACCCAAATCCGGCCTCAGACTATATAGATATTGTGTTTGACAAGGAACAAAATGATGTGGAGATATTTTTAATTTCCTCTGTGGGCCAACCTTTATTTTTTGAATCAAATCACATCCTTAGCGGAAAAAGTATTTCGGTTAAGGATTTACCTGTGGGTATGTATTTTCTCAAAATCAAGAAAAAAAATAAATATTTTTTTTTGAAAGTTCTTAAAGTTTAAGACTACCTTTACAAAATTTCATACACCTTTTCGGAAGTAAAACAATTCTGAATCGCAATGTATTACCATACAAAAAAGCGTATCGATTTTTTTCTGATATGTTTCTAAAATGTCGCGACGAAGACACTTCTGAAAAAGAATAAATCTTTATAGGACAAATTCAGGAAGTAAGGGGTCTACTACAATGACCACCGTTTTTGACATTCATTTGGTTAAATATCATGTTTCCAAATTAAGAAAATGATACTTTTTTATTTGAGCAAATAAAAACAATCATTTGATGTCACAAATTCACAAAAACCAGATTATATCTTTATTTTATTAACCGAGAAACTTATTATTAATACAAAACAAAAAAATGTAACGATGAATCACTTAACCCATTTCCTCCATGTAACTGTCACTTTTTTGTATTTAGGTATTTCTCAACCTGGATTTTTTAATATCATTGAAAGTGATAAACATTTGATTAAAACCTCAAAATCTGAAATCGGCTCATCTCTAACAAGTGTTGCTGCCTGTGAAATTGCGGACATTTGTTCAGACATAACCTCCGCCCAAACACTCCAAACAGCACCTACCGATGTAAATTGCGGGGAATTCACCACTTCTACTATCAACGGATGTTTGGAAGGCGCTACTCCTGAAAACTCTTTTACAGATTGTGGTTTCTCTGATCATCCGACAGTTTGGTTTAAAATTGAAACTGATACGAATGCTTCACAATTATATACATTTGTGTCAACTGAGGGTTCATGGCAACCGGTTTGGGCAGTATATACAGGCGACTGCGATCAACTATCTTTATTGAATGGAGGTTCTCCGGCAAATCCTTCACCGTGCAGCAACGGAGACAGTAATCCTGATGCGCATAACAATTCTGTACCCGGGAGCCTAAGCGGAACATCCATTAAAACATTTTACGTAGCCGTTAGTGGCATGGGTACCATTGACATCTCTGATTTTACCTTGTCCGCCTTTACCCAGGCTGCCTGTGTATCTTGTATTGGTAATGATGATTGTTCCAGAGAAGCAACCTTCGAAATAACCGAACGGTCCAGTGGACGATCTTTAAACGACACTCAATTTTGTCAGGGTGAAGAAGTGCAGGTATGTATAGAGTTTTTTTATGATGCAAGTGAAACAGGAATAGATTGGTTTCATGGTTTTATACCGGATTTTGGAAAAGGCTGGGATATGAGTTATTTTAACCCTGCTGATGCCGTCATTACGCCTCAAGGTGCAGAATGGTCAGTACAAGATGCAGGAAATTGTGCTCCCTCTGTCAATAAACAAATGCCGCTTTTATGCTCATATACCGACGAAGATGGCATTTTAAGATTATGTAATATGAAATGTAGTACATGTCCATGTACACCGCCTTTGGCACAAGGTTCTCCACTACCATCAGGATGGTTTTGGTCCTCACCCGGAGGTGAAGGATGTAGCAATACTTGCAGTCCATCTTCCGGATATGGATTACCGGGTAGCAATACAGGTATAACCATTAAAATCTGTATGGACCTGAAAACACGCATTTTTAATGATAATGAATCATGTGAAAATAAAAAGGATCTGAGAATTTCATTTACCTCTACTTCAGATGGAGTTTCAGGTTGTTGGAATGACCCGATCGCTGAATGCCGTCTTGATATAGCCCAAATCGGGCCGGATTGGGAATTAGATTGTGCCGCACTTCCTGTACAAATAGCCGTTTTCGAAGATGATACCATAATTTCGGGTCAGGAGATTGACAGAAATATTACTTTTACCGATAGTTTGGCCATAATTATTGTCAAACCAGTGCCAAATGTTTCCGTTCAAGGTTTAAAATCCTATACTTTAGAATATCCCGGAGGTACGATCACGGATATATTGTACAACATGAGTAGTACCGAACAGATAGCACAATATGAGATAACCACATTAAACGGAGTTTGTCAAAGTTTACCTGACACACTCTCTGTTCTTGTTCAAATGCCTCAATGTAACCCGGATAAAAATTATACCCAATGGCCGGACTGCGTGACGGCTTCACAAAATAAAGTTATTTGCAGTCTGGCTGATTTGGACCAACTTTGCGGAGAAATGTTTAAAGAAAATACCCCCGGAGCAAAACCAAATCCGCTTTGTCCGGATGGCGGAGCTGCACATAACATGTCATGGTTTGCTTTTGTCGCTGCTTCGGGCAATTACGAAATTGTGGTAACTCCCCAAAATTGTACCCCCGGAAATGGAGGTCAGGTTGGTATTCAGGCAGGAATTTATAAAGACTGTACTTTTACTCAACCTGTTTTCTGCCAGTCTTCATGTGAAACTTCAATTATTACTATTCCTTCGACTTCCCTGATACCCGGAGAACTGTATTATTTTTTTATGGATGGATGTTCAGGCAGTTATTGTGAATATGAAATTGATGTAACAGGTACATATTCAACAACAAATACACCTTGTGATGATAACGACCCCAATACCATCAATGATGTGTATAATGAAGATTGTATTTGTAAAGGAGAACTGATCAACACAACCGGAAATGAAAAAATTGATGAAATAAAAATATTCCCTAATCCTACCAATGAGAATGTTTTTGTACTTCACACCGGAATCGCAGGAGACATGGATATTTCAATATTCAATTCAGTTGGAGAAAAAATAACCATTCAAAAAACGAAGGTAGAAAACGGTTATGAACTTCACACTTCCGGATTGTCTTCGGGAGTTTATTTTGTCAAAGTTCAAAAAGACCAGACACAAAACACGTACAGAATGGTAAAATATTAATTTCCACCAAATTATAAACAAAAAAAGAGGCCATCTTTCGATGTCCTCTTTTTTTTTGTGGAGCTGCAGGGATTCGAACCCTGGTCCAGACAAAGCATCTGAGAGCTTTCTACATGCTTATCTTCTGTTTGGGTTTTCGATATCAGGCAGGTACAGAAGCGCACCTTGCCATCAACTTAGTTTCTAAAGTTTCGCTATTCGGCCAAAACACTCCTTCAAGCTAGTCCGCGGGTCTGTTGATATGCGGCAACCGGTATGTATCGGACGTCAACCGGGCGGCATAAAAGGCTTTATAATCCTGGATTAAGCAGCCAATGCGAAGTTATTATCGCCATTTGTGTTTCGATGTCCATTTTTAACGGAGTGAGCCATCATGCTCCGGCATGCTTACTAACCGAATCTCTTTCCTGTCGATACCAGTCAGCCCCAAAAAAAACCGGACACTTATTTTTTGATTATCATCTCTTTTTCGGTTGGTTTACCAATTACAGGTCGTGTCCGGTCGATCTTAGAAACATATCAACGAAAGGATGTCACAAAAAGTTTCATAAAGCAAAAAAATATATTTTTTCTGCAATCAAATCCTATATTTGTCTTCCGTTTTAACATCAAATATATTCCAGCTTATGAATCGGGAAACATTTTTAAAAAGTAGCGCGGCCCTGGCTTTGGGCTCTGTTGCCCTTTCCTGCCAGTCAGAAAAAAACACAACAAGTGAAAACAAGAAAAAAAAGGCAGCTTTCAAATGGAAAATGGTGACAACCTGGCCACCAAATTTTCCCGTACTTGGTGAAGGATGTGCTCTTTTTGGCCAATGGGTCAATGAGATGTCCAACGGTGAGATGGAAATCAAAATCTACGGCGCCGGGGAGTTGATACCTGCACTGGAATGTTTTGATGCCGTATCTGCCGGAGCCGCCGAACTTGCCAGCGGAGCAGCATACTACTGGAGTGGCAAAAACGAAGCCTTCCCGTTTTTTACGACCATCCCATTTGGCATGAATGCCCAACAAATGAATGCATGGTTGTACGCCGGTGGTGGTCACGAACTTTGGAAAGAAGCCTATGCAAAATATAATCTCGTGCCTTTTCCGGCAGGAAACACCGGTATGCAGATGGCTGGCTGGTTTAATAAAGAAATCAATACCCTTTCAGATTTTGCCGGTTTAAAAATGAGGATACCGGGTCTTGGTGGAAATGTTATTGCAAAAGCGGGAGCAACGCCGGTACTAAGCAGTGGCAGCGAAATATACACCAATCTCGAAAGAGGGGTTATCGATGCCACCGAATGGATCGGCCCTTACCACGATTACCTTATGGGGTTTCACAAAATAGCCAAATATTATTATGCACCCGGTTGGCATGAGACCGGGTCTGTCCTGGAACTTATGATCAACAAAAAAGCATTTGACAATCTACCGCAACATTTGCAAACCATCCTTGAATCTGCAGCAGCACGATTTAATGTGTGGTGTCTCTCGACTTTTGAGGCCAAAAATAATGAATACCTGATCAAATTGGTCGAAGAAGAAAAAGTAAACATTCGTTCATTTTCAACAGAAGTGCTTGACGGGTTGCGAAAATTCAGTGCACAAACCATCGAAGAGTTAGGGAATAAAAACCCGGAAAATCAGAAAATATTCCGATCCTATATGGAATTTATGGAAGGTATAAGAAACTGGTCAACATTTTCAGAAAAGTTGTATTATCAAAACATCAGTAAAACAAAGTAGCCTTACAATTTGATTTTTTTGAGTCTGTCCATTTCCCGTTTGTTGTCTCTTTCTTTCATCGTTTCTCTTTTGTCAAACGCTTTTTTACCCTGGGCCAGAGCAACCTCAAGTTTGGCAAAACCTCTTTCTGAAAAATATAATCGGTAAGGCACGATGGTAAGTCCTTTTTCCTCTACCCTTCTCTGTAATTTTTTAAGTTCAGGTTTTCTCAATAATAAATATCTGTCCCTTCTGGCATCGTGGTTGTAAACGGTACCGTAATCGTATTCAGCGATAAACATGTTTTTAACAACAAGAACGCCGGACTTTTCAAACAAACAATAAGCATCGTTGAGATTGGCCAAACCTTCTCTCATTGCTTTCACTTCTGTGCCTTTCAATACCAATCCTGCTTCAAACGATTGTAAAAAGTGATACTCAAACTTTGCTTTTCTGTTGACGATTTCCTTGGAGGTAAACTTTGCCATTATGTAAAATAAAGGTACAAAGGTAGTGATTTTTGACGTATAAAAGGGGAAATTTGAGGAATAAGCTTTATATCTTGTTAAATTAATTACAATTTTTACCCAAAAAATTATTTTAGCAATCAAAATTTTATTCAAAAAAAAACATCAAAAACTTCCTTTTATATTATTGCCAATTCAGACAAAAATGAGGAAATTTCTGATGTTTTACTTGTTCCGGCGACCGAAAGTAATTTACTGACTACTTGGTGCTTTTAGGTTTCGGACCTCTTTTTGCTCCGGTGGTTGGTTTTGCTGCTGCTTTCGGGGCTGCTGCTTTTTTAACACCAGGTTTTGGTCCTCTTTTGGCTGTTGGTGCGGGTTTTGTCTTTGCAACAACCGGTGTGGTTACTGCTGCTGTTTTAGCTTTCGGGCCTCTTTTCGCTCCGGTGGCCGGTTTGGCTGCTGCTTTTGGGGCTGCAACTTTTTTAACACCAGGTTTTGGTCCTCTTTTGGCTGTTGGTGCGGGTTTTGTCTCTGCAACAACCGGTGTCGTTACCGCAGCTGCCTTAGGTTTTGGACCTCTTTTTGCTCCGGTGGCTGGTTTGGCTGCTGCTTTTGTGGCCACTGTTTTTTTAACGCCAGGTTTTGGACCTCTTTTTGCAGTTGTTGCGGGTTTTGTCTCTGCAACAACCGGTGCGGCAACTGATGCAGTCTTAGGCTTCGGACCTCTTTTTGCTCCGATGGCTGGTTTGGCTGCTGCTTTTGGGGCGGCTGCTTTTTTAACTCCAGGTTTTGGTCCTCTTTTAGCTGTTGTTGCGGGTTTTGTTTCTACCACAATGGGTGCGGCTACTGATGCTGCTTTAGGTTTTGGACCTCTTTTGGCTCCGGCGGCTGGTTTGGCTGCTGCTTTTGGGGCGGCTACCTTTTTAGCTCCCGGTTTCGGACCTCTTTTTGGTTTTTCTGCGGGTTTGGTATCAGCGACAACCGGCGTAGTCACCTGAGCTGTTTTAGGTTTTGGACCTCTTTTGGCTCCTGTTACAGGTTTGGTTACTGCTTTTGGTGCAGCTACTTTTTTTACTCCCGGTTTTGGACCTCTTTTTTTAGGTGCTTCAACCGGTTTCGGTTCGTTGTCATTGTTTACTGGCAACATGACTACGGTTTGTATTCTTTCAACCATCTCGTCTGCGGGAGCAGATTCCTGATTGTATTCGGGACCGCCTTCTGTGTAATATCCCAGGTGTTTTTTGGCGGTTACATAAACATCTTTCATACTATTGTATAAAAGTTTGGCCTGGACATAGCTCACTTTGAGCTCTTTTTTTTCTTCACTGGATAATTCTCCGGAAGTCAACATTTTTTGCAAGGCTTTTTTTTCTTGCCTCGCTTGGTCGGCTTCTTCTTTTAAATCCAGTAAATAGGTCACCACATATTTGGCAAAATCCGGTGATCGATACTGTTTTTTTTGCTTCATTCTTGCAAATTTTGTTTAAAGATTTCGCAAATTTATAAAGAAAATATGAATTACTTGTATATCATAGTGAATACATTATGTAATTATTACAATAATAAAAAAGGCGAAACATTGTGATAACGTTTCGCCTTTTAAAATTATTTAAAGTATGTTACAATTTTATCCATTTTCCGGACAATGTAACTCCTTGATTTTGAATTGAATAAACATAAATACCTGTTGGCAAATCTGATAAGTTATCTGACCACAAGTTATGGATTCCGGGCTCCAAAATAATATTTTGTAAAATCAAATCTCCTTGTATATTTTTCAAATTAAATACTGATTTTTCAGAAATCTCAATATTTAATTGATCAATAGAAGGATTGGGATATACCTTACAGTTCGATAAGCCCGTACGGTTTTGTGTGATGTTATTTTCATCTTTTAATCCCGTTGCATTGGTAATATTTCCAATTTTTATACCGATAATTTCGTGATCGGAATAGTTGGTAAAAAAGCCTGCATGTCGGATCGTTTTTGTAAAATCAACATTAAAAACGGAATTAGCCTGTTCAAAGATATCCTTTTTATTAACGAAAATATAAGGACTTACCGGAAGATTAGATATACTACCCGTAACATAAGAAATCAAAACATTCAGGTCATTGATATCCACCAATTTATTGCCATCAACATCCGCTGCAAGCAGTTGGTAAGGTGTAACCGACGTTATCTCGCCCAACAAATATTTTGTTAGCCATTCAACATCTTTACCATCAATCTGATTTTTATTTGCCACCCCAAAAGATGCTGTCAGTGAATAAGCACCGTCATTTCTTTTTTCGCCTTTAAAAACAAATGAACCTGTCGAATCCGATGTTGTATTCCATCTGACAAATTCGGTGACGGTATCAGATGTTGTGGTCACTACCCATTCTCTTTTGAAAAAATATAAAAGGTATCCTGAGGCATTATAAAAACTGTCTCTTTTAATGATTTCTACTGAATCCTGAGAAACGGTTATGGTATGATTTGGTTTATCAAAAGTAAGTGACAAAGCAACATCTTTCATTTTCTGACCGAACATATCAACTATTTTTCCGGAATGAGATATATTCAGCGTATCAACCGGTACATCTACTTTCCGTGTACAATCAGGGATATTGGCCGAATTATTTTGAATGTCAATATTCACCATACAAGCTGACTGACCACCTTTGCTATCGGTAATATAAATCAGAATTTCATTTTTTCCGACTTCATCACAAGTAAAGGTTTTTGTCATATCTGTCGGATCCGGTGAAAACGAAAAACGAAGCGGATTATAATTACAAAGAGATTTACTGCCTCTGTCCAGATCTTTTGCCCAAATTTCGACCATTCCGTCGTCAGGTGTTCCATCCTGATTGGTATCTATCGGCATCAAAGCTGTTGCCAAAGAATGCAGGCAGTAGGCTGAAGGTTTACTGCCATCCTGGACCACTACGTTTCGCGTACAGAAAGCCCTGCTTCCACAACCGTATTGAATGGTATACGTCACTTTTGTGGTACCAATAGGATACACACCGGAAATATTGGCTCCTTTATTATCAGCAAAAGGTGAATTGTTACTGATAACTTCTGCACCTCCGCAAGAAGTAGCGCCCACAACCAAAGAAGGTACTTCCAATCTTGCGTTTTTACAATTCAAAGCTTTTATGGTAATATCTGCCGGGCAATCAAAAACCGGTCTCTCTTCATTGATTATTTTGATAATTTGGTTGTGCGTCCACTGCGTTCCAAAACCATTATTATCACACCAATCAATGAGTTTCCACATTCTCATGATCTTTTTACATCCGTTATTTACGGTAAAAACCATGTCAGTGTAAGATTTTCCGATCATTCTGCATTCATCTCCTGACCATGTCGGAGAGTTATACGGAGCAGGTAATTGATGAGGTTTTACATTTGGATTACACCCCTCCACTTCATAATCAGGAGGCCAGTTTATATGAAAATTCTGGTTATTTCCTGAAGACACATAAATTGTTTGTGTGCATGAATGCCAATTCCAGTAAGGATCTTCTATATTCCATGTCCGGGTTATGTAACCTGAATTACACGAATTCAAATGATAGGTCACTACAGGCATACCTGCCGTATAGGTATAATTGCCAATCGTATAGCTCGCATTACCAAACCTGGAAAGATAATACAAATCTTCTGTACAGGAAATATACCTGTCTGGCGGACAATGTAATATCAACGATTGGGGAGCCAACGGTTTTGTATTCGCCTGAAAGGACAAAACCAACAAAAAAACCATGGTGGATAAAACTTGTAAAGGTAAAATTTTCATATCAAAAACTTTGGTGAAATAATATATTACGACAAAGTTATATATATTTTACATTGATTGTGTATATTTTTTATATTATTTTTATTTATAATATGAAAAATCAGGAGAAACCCTATGTTTTTTTTTATCAAATAAACCGGATAATCATATGTTGATCAAAATCATAAATCGTTTATGATTTGCCGAAATAAAAACAGAATCAGGAAAATCGGTTAAGCATAACAGACCCAACCCATGATAATGATGTACCAGAATAGAAAATAATCAGGTAAAACACACGATTAAGAACATCACAGAATGATGTTCCCTTCAAAAACAAAAGTTGCCGGACCGGACAACCAAACGTCGGTATATCCATCTTCATATTCTTTAAATGACACAGACAAATGACCACCCTTGGTTTCTACACGGACAGGACTGGGAGCATTATATTTATTTGCACTTGCTAAGGCTGCAGCTGTAACTCCTGTACCGCAAGACAATGTTTCATCTTCAACACCTCTTTCATAAGTAGCAACGATGGCCAAATTTTCATTTTTATCATAAACAGTAAAATTTACATTAATACCTTCCTGTTTGAATGTATCACTATACCTCACAGAACGTCCTTCAAAAACGATGTTTTCAGGAATCTTTGATGTCATTCGCACATAATGCGGCGAACCTGTAAAGAGTATATAATCATCATCGGCTGCCTTGTTTATCATCGGTACATCAATCATTTTCAGGTTGACCTCATCATCCTTTATTTCTACTTCATGCAAACCGTCTATCGCTTCAAATGTAGTCTTACCAGAAAAAACACCTTTTTTATAAGGAAAGTGAGCAATACAGCGGCCTCCATTGCCACACATGGTACTTTCATTTCCATCAGCATTAAAATAGACCATTCGGAAAGATGAGTGGTCGTCATTTTCCAGCAGCATCAATCCATCTGCACCTATACCAAATCTGCGGTCACACAAAAAACGGATCGTTTCGGTATCTCCTTTTTTCAGGTATTGTTTTTGTCTTTGATCTATAATGATAAAATCATTTCCTGTTCCCTGATATTTGACAAATGGTACGGTCATAAACATATTTTCAACTGCAAAAATACAGATAAGTTTCTTTAAATTTTTGTCTCTTTAATACATAAATGTAAAATAATTAAATGCAATATTAATTTTTTGCATAATTTTACCTTGATTTATCCATCGGTAATATTTGATTTTCGTTGTAAATCCAAAACAAATCATCAGATCATGACACTTCAACCGCCCATAGCTTATGTAAATGGTGTTCCTTGTACTTTCGAAAAAGGGGAAACCATTTTAAAATTTGTCAAAAGAAACCTGTCAAAAGATGCCATCCCGACTTTGTGTGATGCACCAAATCTCGAGCCTTTTGGTTCCTGCAGGGTTTGTTCCGTAGAAGTTGCATTATATGAAGACGGTCCGACCAAAGTAGTTGCTTCCTGTCACACACCTGTTACCCAGGGAAGTTATATTTATACAGATTCAACCAAGATAAAAAGATTACGTAAAAATATTATTGAGCTTGTACTTACCGACCATCCTTTGGACTGCCTTACCTGCGAAGTTAATAATAATTGCGAGCTTCAAACGGTAGCGGCAAAAGTTGGTATACGAGATGTTAGATATCCGGAAGGCAAAAACCACCTTGACAGACAAAAAGATCTAAGTCATCCTTACATGACCATGGATTTGTCCAAATGTATTAATTGTTACCGATGCGTCAGGGCTTGTGATGAAGTACAGGGACAAATGGTATTGAGTATGTCCGGCCGGGGATTTGATTCCAAAATTATCAAAGGAGCGGATACCACCTTTTTTGAATCGGACTGTGTCAGTTGTGGTGCCTGCGCACAGGCTTGTCCGACATCGGCAATCTCAGATGTTTTTGAATCAAAATCCATTGTCAGAGATAGTGTAACCAGAACGGTTTGTACGTATTGTGGTGTTGGGTGTAACCTGGAAGTTTCCGTTTCCGACCACACAGTTAAATCTATACAAGCCCCATACGATGCTGAAGTGAACCAAGGCCATACCTGTCTTAAAGGGAGATTTGCCTTTTCATTTTACAATCATCCGGACAGAATCACCAGTCCGATGATTCGAAAAAACGGAATTCTGGAAAAAGTTAGTTGGGACGAAGCCTATGATTTTATTGCCCTTAAACTCAAAGACATACTCCAAAATCATGGACCTGATGCTGTGGCAGGAATATCGTCTGCCCGGTGTACCAATGAAGAAAACTATCTGATGCAAAAGTTTATACGAGCCGTGGTGGGAACCAACAACATAGATTGTTGTGCCAGGGTCTGTCATTCCCCTACAGCTTTGGGAATGCAGAAAACTTTTGGTACAGGCGCAGCTACAAATTCTATTGAAGACCTGAAACATACCGATTGTATTCTGGTCATCGGCGCCAATCCTACCGATGGACATCCCGTAACCGGTGCCAAAATGAAACAATTTGCCATGAAAGGCAAAACCACGATTGTTGTTGACCCGAGAAGAACGGAACTTGCCAGATTCGCAACCTACCATCTGGCCTTGAAGCCAGGCACCAATGTAGCTTTGTTGAATATGATGTTGTATTATATCATATCTGAAAACAAAGTTTCTACTACTTTTGTGGAAACGAGAACCAATGGTTTTGAAGAATTCAAAAACTATATTCTCGATCTGAATATGGATGAACTCGAAAAAATCACCGGAGTTGATAAAAACCTGGTCAAAGCCGCAGCTCTTGCCTACGCTACAGCACCCAAAGCGATGTCATTTCATGGATTGGGCGTAACGGAACATACTCAGGGCACACACACTGTCATGTTGATTGCCGATCTGGCAATGATTACCGGAAATATCGGTCTGCCGGGCATGGGTGTCAACCCGCTGAGAGGACAAAACAATGTACAGGGAGCCGCTGATATGGGTTGTCAACCACATCAGGGAGCCGGATATATGAGTTCCTACGATCCTGAAATAAACAAACGGTATGAGGATTTTTACCAGACTAAAATTCCAATAGGCAAAGGTTTTAAGATTCCTGAAATGTTTGAAGCCAGTATAAACGGAAACCTGAAAGCTTTATGGCTTTTGGGAGAGGATGTGGTACATACAGACCCTAACTCTCTTAAAGTGATCAAAGCAATGAAAAACCTGGAATTATTGGTTGTTCAGGAATTATTTATGACAGAAACAGCCAATTACGCCACTGTTATTCTTCCCGGAGCTTCCTTTTTAGAAAAAAGCGGAACATTCACGAATGGAGAACGAAGAATTCAAAAAGTCCAAAAAGTTGTGGAGCCCCTTGCCGGAACGAAACCTGACGGCCAGATATTGGTAGATATGATGAACAAAATGGGATACCCGCAACCAAAATACGATCCGGCAGCCGTCCTTCAGGAAATATCTCAAATCGTACCTTTTTTTGCCGGAGTCACCTGGGATAATTTGGGAAAAAACGGCAAACAATGGCCTGTAAACCCGGATGGTGAGGATACTAAAATCCTTCATACCGAAACCTTCAAAATCGGCAAAGGTCAATTCTATTATTTTGATTGGAAAGAAAGTAATGAACTGGAAAAACATAGTAAAGAATACCCTTATATCATTACTACAAACCGGGAATTGGAACATTACAACTGCGGTACGATGACACGAAGAACCAGAAATGTTCAGATTCTTACAGAAGATGTTTTACTGATCAATCCGGAAGACGCAGCACGCCATTTTATCGAAGACGGGGATATGGTTTGTGTTGAATCTCCAAGGGGCAAAGTCGACATCAAAGCCAGAATTACAGATGAAGTTCGTCCCGGCGTTTTAAGCAGTACTTTTCATTTTCCTGAAGTAATGCTGAATATTATCACTTCCGACGAACATGATTCTGAAGCCATGTGCCCGGAGTATAAAGTTGTTGCAGTCAATATCCGAAAGAGTAAAGGTAAGTACAAAAATGTTGTGCCTGTGAGTTGAGATTGATCATTATCCCGGGAGGCTAAAATCCTTCACCTGTCAAATGCAAACCGGCTAATAGGCTTAAATTCAATTATTTTTAGTATTTTTGCGCTTCAAAATTTTTTTATGTCTTTTGTTGTAGCCATAGTGGGAAGGCCTAATGTCGGTAAATCCACTCTTTTTAACAGACTAATCGGAGAAAGAAAAGCCATAGTCGATGACATTTCGGGAGTAACCCGAGACAGAATTTATGGGTTTTCAGATTGGAACGGAAAACACTTTACCGTTGTTGACACCGGTGGTTATGTAAAAGGGTCTAAAGATATTTTTGAAGAAGAAATCAGAAGACAGGTACAGATAGCTATTGATGAAGCCGCAGTCATCATATTCCTTACTGATGTGACGACAGGTATTACCGATCTTGACGAAGCAATAGCCAGGATGTTGCGCAAAAATCCGAAAAAAGTTATTCTTGCGGTCAACAAAGTTGATAATTCACAAAGACAGTTATTGGCTAATGAGTTTTTTAGCCTTGGTTTTCAGGAAAATGTGTTCCTCTCGGGTATTACAGGTAGCGGAACCGGAGAATTGCTGGATTTAATAGCCGATTATCTGCCCGATGATGTCAAAACAGATTTAAATGAAGACATTCCGAAAATTGCTATTGTTGGTCAGCCCAACGTCGGAAAATCATCGATGACAAATGTTTTGTTGGGTGAAGAACGCAATATCGTTACAGACAAACCGGGAACCACGAGAGACTCTATCCATACTGAATACAATAAATATGGACACCACTTTTATCTCATTGATACGGCCGGAATACGTAAAAAAAGTAAAGTTCACGAAGACCTTGAGTTTTATTCAGTCATACGGGCTGTCAAAGCGATTGAAGATGCGGATGTATGTATTCTCATGCTCGATGCATCCGTGGGTTTGGAATCCCAGGATCTTACCATTCTTGGACTTATTCAAAAAAGAAAAAAGGGTATTGTTGTTGTGGTTAATAAATGGGACCTGATTTCCAAAGAAACCAATACTGCCAGAGACTTTGAAAAAAGACTTAAAGAAAAGATGGCCCCTTTTAACGATGTTCCGGTGTTATTTACTTCTGTGATGGAAAAACAAAGAATTTTCAAAACAGTAGAATTAGCCCTCGAAGTGTTTAATAACCGAAGAACTAAAATCCCAACATCCAAACTAAATGATATTATGTTGGATGTGATCGAAAAAAACCCGGCCCCGAATCACAGAGGCAAACAAATCAAAATAAAGTATGTAGTACAATTGCCTTTATACTACCCTGCTTTCGTTTTTTATTGCAATTATCCGGATCATGTCAAAGACAGTTACAGAAATTTTCTTGAGAATCAATTGAGAAAAAACTTTCCGTTATCCGGTGTAAGCATTAGTGTATTTTTCAGAGAAAAATAATATGAGCTGGGAAAAAACAGAATTTGAAGGTTTATGGGTTTTTCAACCAAAGGTTTTTGGTGATGAAAGGGGATATTTTTTTGAATCTTATAATCAGAAAAATGCTCCTGAAGAAATCAAAAATATACAATTTGTTCAGGACAATGAAGCCAAATCTTCTTTTGGTGTCTTAAGAGGACTTCATTACCAACTTCCTCCTTTTTCTCAATCCAAACTGGTGAGAGTTGTTGTCGGTGAGGTTTTGGATGTTGTTGTAGACATCAGACCTAACTCAGCAACATATGGTAAGTCATTTTCTTTTTTGTTGACGGAGAACCTGAAAAATCAGATGTTCGTTCCGAAAGGTTTTGCTCACGGTTATGTTGTTTTATCAGAAACAGCCGTTTTTGCCTATAAATGTGACGACTATTATACACCGGAAGCCGAAGCAGGGCTCAGATATGACGATAAATTACTCCTGATAGATTGGACCATCCCATCTGAAAAAATGATATTGTCAGATAGGGACAAATGTTGGCCGGATTTTAAAGATCACAAACCGTTTCAACGTGATTAAAATATTGATTACAGGAGCAGGGGGGCAACTTGGCCAGGAATTCAAAGCCATGGCAGCGGATTATCCTCAGTTACAATTTTATTTTTTCACCCACCATGATCTTGACATTTTGGATGAAAAAATGCTTGAAGATGTTTCGCAAAATATAAGCCCCGACTTTATTATAAATTGTGCAGCTTATACAGCTGTTGACAAGGCTGAAGAAGAAAAAAGCCTGAGTTATCGCATTAACACCCTTGCATGCAGATCAATTGTCAATGTTTTTGAAAAAACCAATACTAAAATCGTTCATTTTTCATCTGACTATGTTTACCATACTTGTTTTGGAAAACCACTCACTGAAGATTGTCCCACAGAACCAAAATCGGTATATGCCAACACAAAACTGGAAGGCGAAGATATTTTCAGAAATTCAACAATACCCAGTCTGATTATCCGAACCTCCTGGGTCTATTCACCCTATGGCTCCAACTTTGTAAAAACTATGCTCAGGCTTTCAGAAACCAAAGAATCTTTACAGGTTGTATACGACCAGATCGGAACACCTACGTATGCCTTTGATCTGGCAAAAGCTACCTTGGATATCATCATGAATATTCAAAAATATCCTGATAAAATCCTATTATTTAACGATGTCTACAACTATGCTAACGAAGGGGTAACCTCCTGGTATGATTTTGCTACATTCATATTCAAAATGTCGGGCAAAAAAACAGAAGTATTTCCAATAACTTCAGACCAATACCCTACCCTTGCTCAAAGGCCTAAGTGGAGCCTGATGTCGAAACAAAAAATTATTAATAATTTTGATTTGACAATTCCTCATTGGTACGATGCTTTAGAAAGATGTCTGAAAAATCTGAAGGATTAACTTCCTTCCGTTAAATTCATTTTATAACCATCCCAAAGCCAAAGAAATCGCCAATACAAACAATAATCCTGTCACCCAATTCCGGATCCATTCTATCGTAACTTTTTTTAATAATTTGTTGCCGATATATGAACCGGCAATTCCTGAAAGTGTAGCTAAAACCACCAAAGTTATATTGTCACTCAATTGATTTTGCGAAAATCGGGTAGCATAAACTCCCAGTCTGGTAAAGTCAACCAAAGTCGACACAACAACCGTGGTAGAAATAAACACCTCTTTTGTGAGGCCGGCATTAATCAGAAATGCAGCTCTCAAAGCACCCTGATTTCCGGAAAGTCCTCCGAAAAAACCACTTAACAAACCACCCAAAGGCAACCATTTTTTGTTAAACCGTATATTTTTAAAATATGGAAGGATTTCGATAGTAGCAAAAATGATTAACAGAAAAGCGACCGTAAGTTTAAAAGGTAAGACCAGAAATTCTTTTCCAAACAAAGTATACCTAAAAAAAGGATGTATATCAGTGATATGAATCATGATATATGAACCTAAAAAAGCAGCTGCTATCGCCGGCAATCCAAACCTCCATAACACCTTTTTATCAACATGTTTAACCGTTAAAAACAGTTTAAAAATGTTATTAAAAAAGTGTACCACGCCTGTAAGGGCAATAGCTACATCAATTGGAAAAAAAATCATAAACACCGGCGTAAGAATAGTACCCAATCCAAAACCTGAAAAAAAGGTAAGGATAGCAACTAAAAAAGAAACCAGAGGTATTAAAAAATATTCCATTTCAGGGTTATTTTTGTCTGGTCAGGATTCTCAAATATTCTTGTAATCGGAATTCTGTAAGGAGACCGATACTAAATTCAATTCCTGACAACAATACTACAGGGATGGCTGTACCCATAATCAATCCTTTTTCAATAGAAAATATACCGGCAAAGGCAGTCACTGAACCCAATATAATGATGTATACATGAATTCTCCTGCCATTTTGTTTTCTTAAAATCCGTTTATCGGTATAAAACAACTCTTCCTGAATATCCTCGGCACTCAGCGTGTCGGATTTTTTGTAAAACCCTAACCTTCTGCTGTAAATAAAAAACATAATCATTCCCTTTCCCAGGCAATACATAGAAAAAGCTGTCAATCCATAAGAAAGATATAAAAATCCCAGACTGATATTAAAATATATTAAAGTTGCAGCAACAAATAACATACCCAAACCGATGCCTATATAAAATAAAGATGCAAGCACATCACCTTTATATATTATTTGTGCACTATTGTTCATATTATTGCAACATTTTTTTTCTAATCATTTCTTTATCAGCAATATATGGTAGTGTGACTTTTAAATCAGGATTTATTTTCATGGCTCTTTCGATGGCAAATCTTGCTTCTTTATTTCTTGCCCAGCTTCTGCGGGCAATACCATTATTTACATCCCAATGCAGCATGGACTGAATGTTTTTTTCAGCTTGTTCGGAACCGTCGATTACCATACCGAATCCTCCGTTAATAACTTCTCCCCAACCGACACCACCACCATTATGCAAAGAAATCCAGGTTGCCCCTCTAAAAGCGTCTCCCACAAAATTTTGTACTGCCATATCAGCTGTAAATGCAGAACCATCATAAATATTTGAAGTTTCCCGATATGGTGAATCCGTACCGGAAACATCATGATGATCCCTTCCCAAAACTATGGAACTTGTTATCCTGCCATCTCTTATTGCATCGTTAAAAGCTTTTGCAATCTGAATCCTGCCTTCGGCATCGGCATATAAAATTCTGGATTTCGAACCGACAACAGGAATATTTTTTTGAGCATCACGGATCCAGATAATGTTATCCTTGAGCTGACCTTTTATTTCTTCAGGTGCATCCATATACATTTTATGCAACTCTTCTTCTGCGATCTTGTCGGTTATGGCCAGATCTTCCTGCAATCCCGACAAACATACCCAGCGGAACGGGCCAAAGCCATAATCAAAACACATGGGACCTAAAATATCTTCCACATAAGAAGGATATCTGAATTTTAGTCCTGTCTTATCAAAAACATCTGCTTTAGCATCTCCTGCTTCTTTCAGAAAAGCATTGCCATAATCCCAAAAATACATGCCACGTGATGTCATCGTATTAATAGCATTCACATGTCTTACCAATGTTTTTTTCACTTCCTTCATAAAGGTTTCTTTGTCTCGCAACAAAAGCGACTTTGCCTCTTCAAAGGTATATCCTGCAGGACAATATCCTAAATCGTCAATATTGTGCAGACTGGTCTGATCTGAACCTAATTCAATAGAAATATGGTGTTCAACAAAATATTCCCACAATTCTACAATATTGCCATGATAAATTAAAGCAACAGCAACTTCTTCATTACGACACCTCAATATTTCATTAGCTAATAACACAGGGTCCTTATAAACATTTTCAGATTTGATATAACCATCAGTCAGCCTTTGCTGAATAGCATCATCATCGACTTCCGCCAAAACTCCAACTGCTCCTGTGATCACTGCAGCCAATGCTTGTGCTCCCGACATACCTCCCAGTCCGGATGTCACAAAAACTTTACCTCTTAAATCGGAAACTCCGATTTTTTTTAACCTTCCGGCATTCAACAAAGTAATGGTGGTACCATGGACAATTCCCTGAGGACCAATATACATAAATGAGCCTGCTGTCATCTGACCGTATTGTGTCACTCCCAGTGCATTGTATTTATTCCAATCTTCCTTTTTAGAATAATTGGGTATCATCATACCATTGGTGACTACAACGCGAGGTGCATTTCGGGATGACGGAAATAACCCCAGGGGATGACCTGAATAAAGCACAAGGGTTTGTTCATCCCGCATTTCTGAAAGATATTTCATCGTGAGCAGATATTGAGCCCAGTTTTGAAAAACGGCACCATTTCCTCCATAAGTGATCAATTCATGAGGATATTTCGCTACTTTAGGGTCGAGATTATTTTGAATCATCAGCATTATTGCTGCAGCTTGTTTGCAGACAGCCGGATACATTTCAACGGGCCTTGAAAACATGTTGTAATCAGGTCTGAATCTGTACATGTAAATCCTGCCGTAGGTCATTAATTCTTCATAAAACTCAACAGCCAAAGAGTCATGCCATTCTTCCGGAAAATACCGTAAAGCATTCTGAACGGCAAGAACTTTTTCATCTTCTGATAAGACATTTTCTATAACACGGACTGGTGCATGCGGTACAGATTCGTCTCTTTCTTTTTTTTCAGGCATGAATGGCGGTATGCCTCTACGAATGGACTGCGCAAAATCTGATGATATTTCCAAGCTGGGAACCATAAAAACAAATATTTTAAAATCTGGTGCAAGATACAGGATGTAAGGGATTTTAATATAATCTTTTTGCGAATATAAAGTTCATATGCCACTGTATTTCAAAAATGATCATAGGTTTAAACAATCTTTCTCAGATAGTTTACAATTTCTTTCAGATTAAAATATCTTTGTCCTCATAAAATAAGAAGGTATACCTTTTTTGCAAAAGCGTAATAAAACCAAAATCAAGAGGAAAAGATTTTAAACCTGGATTATCGAAATATATCCGACAAATCAATAAATATAAAAACTTTAAAATATAAACCCATGAAGTACGAACCCTCAGACAAAAGATATCAAGGAGATTTTTACAGAAGATGTGGCAAAAGTGGCTTGATGCTGCCTATGATTTCATTGGGTCTTTGGCATAATTTCGGAGATGTGGATAAATCCAAAAATTTTACAAAAATCCTCTTTACAGCCTTCGATCATGGAGTTACACATTTTGATCTGGCAAACAATTACGGCCCTCCTCCCGGAAGCGCTGAAGAAAATTTTGGGAAGGTCTTAAAAAAACAATTTTCAGGATACCGTGACGAACTCATTATTTCAACCAAGGCAGGATATCGCATGTGGCCCGGTCCTTATGGTGAATGGGGTTCCCGTAAATACCTTCTTTCAAGCCTTGACCAAAGTCTGAAAAGATTGAAACTCGATTACGTTGACATTTTTTATTCTCACAGATACGACCCGAACACTCCATTGGAAGAAACCATGGGAGCTTTGGCTTCAGCTGTTCATTCAGGAAAAGCACTTTATGTAGGTATATCCAATTACGGGCCGACTGAAACAGAAGAAGCCAAACGTATACTCCATCAGCTTGGCATCCCTTTATTGATTCACCAACCAAAATATTCCATGTTGTTCAGAAATGCTGAGGATGGATTATTGGATATCCTGAATAAACACAAAATAGGGTGTATCCCTTTTTCGCCGCTTGCTCAGGGACTTCTTACCAATAAATATTTGTCAGGTGTACCCAAAAAATCAAGGGCTGCAAAATCCCATGGTTTTTTACAGGAAAAAGACATAACTCCGGAATTGTTACATAAGATAAGACATCTGAATGATATGGCTTATGAAAGAGGTCAATCCCTTGCTCAAATGGCCGTTGCCTGGTTGCTTCAAAAAAACGAAGTTACATCAGTACTTGTAGGTGCAAGTTCATCAGAACAATTGGCCGATATCCTTGAAGCCAAAAAGAATTATACTTTTTCACAGGATGAATTGATAAAAATTAATGTCATTTTAGCAAACTCAAAGTAATATATTCTGTTAAAATCACCATATTTGCACGATTATACAATTATAGAAATGGAAAACAAATTTGAAGATTTAAGAAATAAAATTGCCACAGCCTATATCGGTGGAGGTCAGGAAAGAATAGCTAAACAGCATGAAAAAGGAAAGCTGACAGCAAGAGAAAGAATCGAACTTTTGTTGGATAACGGATCATTTGAAGAAATAGGCATGTTAAAAGAACACCGAAGTTTCGACTTTGGCATGGAAAAACAACAATTTCCGGGTGACGGAGTCATCACCGGTTACGGTACAGTTTATGGTCGATTAGTTTATGTTTTTGCTCAGGATTTTACGGTTTTTGGTGGCGCATTATCTGAAACCCATGCAGAAAAAATTTGTAAAATCATGGACCTTGCTATGGAATCAGGCGCGCCGGTGATAGGTTTAAACGATTCAGGTGGAGCAAGAATTCAGGAAGGTGTCAATAGTTTGGGTGGTTATGCGGATATATTTTATCGCAATACCATTGCATCAGGCGTCATTCCGCAGATTTCGGCTATAATGGGACCTTGTGCCGGCGGTGCGGTTTATTCACCGGCAATCACAGATTTTATCCTCATGGTAGAACATACTTCTTATATGTTTGTCACCGGTCCGAATGTTGTAAAAACCGTCACCAATGAAGAGGTCACTTCAGAAGAACTGGGTGGCGCAGAAACACATGCTTCAAAAAGTGGGGTAACCCACATTACCGCAGCTCACGATCTGGATTGTATACAAAAAATAAAAACTTTATTAAGTTACCTTCCTCAAAATAATACGGAAAAACCACCGGCTCTTCCTTACGAACTGAATATTGAATACCGGGATAAACTCAATGACATAATTCCTGAAAATCCGATGCATCCTTATGACATGAAAGAGGTTATCTACGAAATAGCAGATGAAAACAGCTTTTTTGAAATACACAAAGATTATGCGGACAACATGATTGTGGGTTTTGCCAGGCTTGCCGGCAAAAGTATAGGTATCGTAGCCAATCAACCCTATTCGCTGGCCGGTGTACTGGATGTGGAATGTTCTAAAAAGGGAGCAAGATTCGTGCGTTTTTGTGACTGTTTCAATATCCCGCTGCTGGTGTTGGTAGATGTTCCGGGATTTTTGCCCGGTACGGATCAGGAATGGAGAGGAATTATTACTAATGGTGCAAAATTATTATATGCTTTTAGTGAGGCGACTGTGCCCAGAATAACGGTCATAACCCGAAAAGCCTATGGCGGGGCTTATGATGTCATGAACTCTAAACATATTGGTGCCGATTTCAATTATGCATGGCCAAGTGCAGAAATTGCCGTTATGGGTGCCAAAGGTGCTTCTGAAATTATTTTCAAAAATGAAATTTCCAAAGCTGAAAATCCTTCAGAAAAACTAAAAGAAAAAGAAAAGGAATATCAGGAAAAGTTTGCCAATCCTTATCGGGCAGCTGCCAGAGGATTTGTTGATGAAGTCATAGAACCAAGAGAAACAAGAAGGAAACTCATCAAATCTTTTGCAGCATTGGAAAATAAAAAGGTTTTGAAATATCCTAAAAAACACGGGAATATTCCGTTATAATTATAAAAAATGGACCAAACGATTCAATTATTTGTCACCGGAGGCACTTTTGATAAAGAATATAATTTTATCACCGGCGAACTCTATTTTAAGGACACCCATTTACCTGAAATGTTTGAAAGAGGCAGAAGCAAATTGGACATAGATGTCAAAACATTGATGATGGTGGACAGCCTGGAGATGACAGATGCTGACAGGGATATCATCTGTTATCATTGTACACAGACACCTTACGAAAAAATCATTATCACTCATGGAACAGACACGATGGTGGAAACGGCAAAAAAAATCGCCAAACAAAAAATGGACAAAACCATCATTTTGACAGGAGCTATGATTCCATATGCTTTCGGAACAAGTTCTGACGGATTTTTTAATCTGGGAAGCTCCCTGGCATTTGTTCAGGTACTACCTCCGGGAGTTTATGTAGTCATGAATGGAAAATGTTTTGTTTGGGACAATGTTCAGAAAAACAAAAAAACAGGATATTTTGAAGACCTGTCATCCTGATTTTAACTTCTAATTAATTTACGCCAAAAAACATTATGATCAAAAGGGACTTACAATATTTATGGGCATTTAGTATTCCTTTGTCAGCATATATAAGCCTGACACAAAGTTCATGGTTATCCTATTCAACCGTCATTTTTACTTTTGCCATTATCCCATTTTTCGAATTATTCACTCCTCAGCATACATTTAATTTTTCTGAAGAAGAAAAAAAGAAAAGAGTGTCCATTATATATTTCGACATTTTATTGTTTTTGAATATTTTATGGAATTACAGTTTAATGTATTTTTTCTATAAAGGTGTGATTGCAGGAGAATGGACCTTTGTTGAAACACTTGGTAAAACCCTCAGTATAGGTATCCTTCTGGGAAGTAATGGCATCAATGTTGCTCACGAACTCGGGCATAAACCGGGTTTATTACACCAGTTAGCCAGCAGAATTTTATTATGGCCAAGTTTGTACGGTCACTTTACGACCGAACACAATTATGGTCACCATACAAAAGTCAGTACGCCTGAGGACCCGGCTACATCCAGATTCGGTGAATGGCTTTATACGTTTTGGTTCAGGTCAATAGTTATGGGATATATTTCAGCCTGGAAAATCAAAACAGGAATGCTCAGGTCAATGTCCGGTATACAAAAAATATTACATCATCCGATAGTCGATTTTGTCTTATGGCCACTATTATTCCCTTTGGTTATTTATTACTTTTTTGGTGTTTCAGCATTATTTGTTTGTTTGTCCGTAGCCTTGATTTCTGTACTTTTACTGGAATCGATTAATTATATTGAGCACTATGGTTTAATGAGAAAAAAAATATCTGACTCCAGGTATGAACCTGTTGAAAAAATTCACTCATGGAACTCAAATCACGAATTGGGCAGGGTAATTCTTTATGAACTTACCAGACACTCCGATCATCATTACAAAGCATATAAAAAATATCAAAACCTCGACCATTTTGATGCCAGTCCGCAATTACCTTTTGGGTATCCGGGCAGTATTTTACTGGCACTTTTACCTCCTCTTTGGTTTTATGTCATGAATGCCCGGGTAATAACATGGAGAAACAAAAATCTTTAAACACATGATTTTAATTGTTGAAAGTGGCTCATCAAAAGCTGAATGGGCTTTTTTGGATGAAAAAAAAACGATTTTTGCCGAAACAGCAGGTATCAACCCATCCACACAAATGGGTCAGGAATTTTTATTCGGGTCAGGTTTCCCTCATCATTTGATGCCTAAGATTTCACAAACTTACTTTTACGGTGCCGGAGTCAAATCTGACGAATCAAAAACAATCATTCAGCATCTTTTAACCAAAGCGGGAACAGAAGGCACCTTCCACATAGAATCAGACTTATTGGGAGCGGCAAGAGCCAGCTGCCAAAAAAAAGAAGGTGTGGTTGCCATTTTAGGAACAGGTTCGAATGTATGTGCGTATGATGGAAAAAACATCAGTCAGTTTTCACCATCTTTAGGGTTTATTCTTGGCGATGAAGGTAGTGGCTGTCATTTGGGAAAAGAAGTTTTAAGAGCTTACTTCAATAAAACAATGCCACCAACCTTAATAAAAAGTTTTGAAAAAACTTTTAAAATCACGTTACATGACATCCTGCAAAATACATACAAAAATAAAGGCAGTAATGCATATATTGCATCTTTTGCCTCGTTTTTGGCAAAAAAAGATCATGAATGGAAGCACTTACTGATTCAAAATGTTTTTCAGGAATTTGTCGAACAAAAACTTCTCCCTATACCGCATATTTCATCAAAAGAGATTCATTTTGTTGGCTCCATTGCACATTTCCACAGTGACATCCTTGAAAACGTTTTAAAATCTAATGCTTTACATCTTGGGTCTGTGCTTCAGAAACCTCTTGAAAAATTAATTTATTTTCATAATCATCAAATTTTGTAAAATTTCTCAGGGTTGCTTATACAGAATAAAATATGTCTTATCGGTAAATATCAATTATGTTATTTGAATATAAAACAAACATTACCTTTTTCACATGACGTTTTCTCATGCATTTTTGATAAAAAATATTGTATTTTTGTTCCTTATTTCTCAAAATCAAATAAAAAATGAGTAAAATAAAAAGAATTGCCGTATTCACTTCAGGTGGAGATGCGCCGGGCATGAATGCCGCCATCCGATCAGTCGTCAGAACTGCATTGTATCACGATCTGCATGTTTATGGCATCATAGGTGGTTATGACGGCATGATCAAAGGGAATATCAAAAGACTTGAAGTTGGTGATGTAGCCAATATTATTCAAAGAGGTGGTACGGTTCTTAAAACAGCCAGAAGTAAAGATTTTATGACCATTGAAGGCAGAAAAGCAGCGTATGAAAATCTTATGGCCAATGACATAGATGGTTGTGTAGCTATAGGTGGAAATGGCACATACACCGGAGCTATGGTATTCGGAAAAGAGTTCAACTTTCCTATTGTAGGACTGCCTGGTACGATTGATAACGATATATACGGCACAGACTACACTATCGGATTTGATACTGCGATCAATACAGCAATAGAAGCAGTAGATAAAATCAGAGATACGGCAGATTCACATAACAGACTCTTTTTTGTGGAAGTTATGGGTCGCCATTCAGGATTTATCGCTTTGCACACAGGGATCGGGAGCGGTGCAGGAGGTATTTTTATACCGGAAACCAATACATCCATCGAAGACCTGATCGAAGATTTAAGAAAAGCTACCCGAAGACAAAAATTGTTTAACCTTATTATCGTCGCCGAAGGGAAATAAAAACGGAGATGCCACAACCATTGCACAAAAAGTTAAAGAATCAAATCCGGACTACGATGTAAGGGTGACTATTATCGGACATTTACAAAGAGGTGGTTCTCCGACTGCAATGGACAGGGTTTTGGCCAGCAGAATGGGACACTCGGCAGTTCTTTCTCTATTGCGTGGTGAAAGTGGTATCGCACTTGGTGTCATCAACGACAAAATTACCGTAACTCCTTTTGAGGATGCCGTCAAAAAAATAAAACATCTCAACAAAGAACTGGTCAAAATGGCTGAAGTATTGGCAATGTAATCATGTCAGAAATATCTATTCTTTATGTGACTTTTCCCGATGAAGAAACTGCATCTTCTATCGGGAATACTTTGCTTGATCTCAGGCTGATAGCATGTATAAATTTTTTCCCCATCCAATCCATGTATATTTGGATGGAAAAAAAGGAAACAGGAAAAGAAATCATAGGTCTGTTAAAAACCACCCCGTTATTGATTGATCTTTGTGTTTCAAAAATCAAGGAAATTCATCCATATGAAGTTCCATGTATTTTACATAAACCCTGGTCAGCCAATGATGCATATTTTGAATGGGTAAACAAAGTAACATCACCCTAAAGTTGTACCTATAATATATTGACTGCGTCACATCACTTTTTGTAAAAAAACATTTTCAATCGTATTCCATTTTTTTTCATTATCTCCGATGAGTACAACATAGTCCAATTGATGATCGACAAGGAAGGATTGATACAACAAAAATATTCTTTCCCTGTCATATGGATTTTCGCGTAGAGGGTCAGGTTCCCACGGGACGTCAGGAAAACATAAAAAATATATTCTTTGTGTTTTGTCCGATTCCGACCATTTTTTGTATAAAGATTCATCGACTGATCCAAATTTATCGATTGACCATATCAAAACCGTAATAATGTCGGTATCACACCATATATACTCTTGCTCTGCTGCAATCAAATATTCTTCAGCCATTTGTTGTTTTCCGATGGTCTGAACATCCTCAAAAGTGTAGTCATTTCCTATATCTATCAAATATCTTCGGGCAATTTCCGGAACAAGACCACCACCCCATTTTTGATGAGCCTGTGTACAAAAAGTTGATTTTCCGGAAGATTCCGGACCGGTAAAAACATATCTCACCTTATTTTTTTTTCAATGCCCAGGTAAATGAAAAACGCGCAACCTCATCTCCTGCTTCATTTTTACCAATACTTTGTAATACCAATTGTGTAGTGTCTCCGGAGTTAACCAATGATTGAAAAGCTGTTTCAACTTCTTCACCTTGTTGGCAAAAAAACACAATATTACCTGTGGCTTTTTTAGTAAAATAACACTCTGCTTTGACAACAAGCATAGAAACATTACCTTTTGCCAGAGCCAGCCTTTGTACCAGAAGACCTGTTGATAATTCAGCCGCTCCTGATAATGCCGAAAAGTAAATGGATTGAAAAGGATTTTTGGTAAACCATGAGTATTTTAAGGCAATTTTACATCCTAATGGAGAAAAAGAATCAACCCTGATTCCCCAAAACCACAAACTGGGTAGTTTAGACAGTGTAAAAAGAGAAAACAACCATTTGTTGTTGATTTTTCGTGTAAAAGAGTCCATGGATATATGATTTATAATAATCTACTTTTTTCTACCTGTCCATTTCAATTCCTCTATTCCGCTCTTAAAAGCCAGATATCTTGCCAGTATGAATAAAAAATCGGAAAGTCTGTTCAGATACATAACAATCATCGGATCAATTTCTGAAAATTGCTGAAGGGTTACTACCCTACGTTCTGCTCTGCGACACACCGTACGGCAAATATGGGCTTGCGCTACCGTTTGACTGCCACCCGGCAAAATAAAATTTTTTAAAGGCTGCAATTCTGAATCCATTTCATCCATAAAATTTTCAAGTATCACAATATCTTGTGATGTAATACCCGAAGGTAATGGTTCCTTGTCAGGGTCACAAGCTAGATGACTTCCCATATCAAACAATCGGTTTTGAACTTCAAGAATTACATCATTATATTTTTCTATATGAAAACCTGTATTAAGATAGCCTAAAAAACTATTTAACTCGTCAAGAGTTCCATAAGCTTCTATTCGCGCATCATCTTTTGAAATTCGTTTTCCGCCAAAAAGGCCTGTCATTCCGGAATCACCCGTTTTTGTATATATTTTCATAAAATGAATTCAATTATGATTAGAAAACAGTTTGTTTGATATTAAGTTCTGAAGAATAATTATATCCGAAAACCAACTTGTGCACCGTACACTTAATGATTGTTTCCTGAAATTTGTTCAAAAAGTAATACGATGGTTGTTTCCTCTTCTTTTTTAACCGGCAAAAATCCTTGTTCAAATAAGGCAAATACGGCCATATTTTTATCTGTTGTTATCAATTTTTCTCCCTTTTGTATCTGAATATCCGGCGAAATGACATCAGAAATCTGAAAGTCACTTTTTTCTTGTGATTCTTCTTTAGAAAATACTATCATTTCAAATCTATCGTCCAAAACCTTTATATACCTGTGTTGATTTGATGTTTTAAGATATAAAAAGCTGGTTTTTGAAATCAAGGTTTCAAAAACAAAATCACTGAACAAAGAAAGGTAAGTGTCTCTTTTAGCAAGGTCATCTTCCTGCCACTTTTTCCAATCTGTAGCAGCAACACCCTGGACTGCTAAAAACTTGATAAAGTCTTCTTCAAGAGCTTTCAACTCATCCGTTTGCAAATTTCTGTATTTGGCCATAAACATATTTTGGAATGCAAAAATGAAAGGATAAAGCAATATGAATGTATTTTTTAATGAAAATTTTATCAACACACACCTGAATATCTTAAAATCTTATTAAAATTTACAAAAACCCCAACAGATAAAAAAAAAGCTTTTATTTTTGAATAAAAAAACTGAAATGGAAAAAGAACTTACTAAAACAAAAAGAATTTGCCTGGAATGTGATGAAAAACTAATCGGCCGGAAAGACAAAAAATTCTGTAGTGATCAATGCCGAACTTCCTTTTTTAACCGAATGAACAGTGATCAGTCCAAGTTCATGAAAAATATCAACAACATACTACGCAAAAACAGAAAAATTCTTGAGAGTATGGTCTCCGGCAGATCCTCCAAAGTACAACGACATGAATTATTGGATGAAGGGTTCAAATTTTCATATTTTACCAATGAGTATTGCACTAAAGCAGGAAAGACATATAGGTTTTGCTATGAATTCGGATATGTTCCGGTGGATATCAATAGTTTTATGATTGTTCAACGTAAGGAATACATTGACTAAGTTTCATATCCCGTAAGGTTTTGATATTACATTCAATCAGCCTAAAAATTGAGCAAGACTATTCTGAGAAAATCCGTCTTGAAATACAGATATCCACAAAAAAATTATGTAATTTTGCAACACTTATTGGATTTTCAACCCACAAAACATTACAATTTGTTAGGACTGTTCAGAAGCCATTACTCGATTAACCATTTACTCCTTTTGGGGTATATTTTTATTATCAGATTTTACCTTTTTTTTGTCACCGCTCCGGCAGAAAATCAAGTAAACACCTGGCTCTTTCAACAGATAGCATATTTGATAAGCAACTCATTTATGATCCAGCTTATATCCATTTTACTGATTTGGATCCACGCTTTATTGATCAACAACCTGGTAAACAACCATAAACTCAGCAGGGAAAACAGTGTTTTACCGGGACTTTGGTATGCCCTGCTCATATCTTTGGCACCGGCCTCAACATCACTCAATCCCATAATCATTGCCAATACATTTCTGATTCTGGGTTTTGTAAATGTTATTGAATCCACAAAACAAGTTGATATTCGTCATAATCTGTTTAATGCAGGATTATTTTTCACTACAGCATCATTTATTTACACCCCATATATTATGATGCTGATACCGGGTTTGATAGGTTTTTATATTTTTAAATCTTTAAAACCATCCGGAAATCTTCAATTTATAACGGGAATTATTACTTCAGTTTTATTGATTTTTGGTACGTATTACATCTCCACAGGACAAATACATCCAGGTATTTATCTCAGGTTTATAGATCCCGCACTATTATTTCAAATGCCGGAATATTCAGTATTCGTTTTTTTCGGACTCTATCTCCTGGCAATAGCGTACACCTTATTTTATTATCCTGACCTGATATTCAAAAAAAATATACAAACTCGAAAAAAAATTGAAATTCCTTACCTCATTTCCTTGTTTACCGCATTGATTGTTGTTTTGTTTTTTAGTAACCAAACAAGTCAAATTGTCATACTCGCTTTCCCTTTGGGTACATTAGTCGGAATACAGACTGCGGAAAACAAATCTATCTTGTCTTCTGAAATATTTCATCTTGTATTTCTGGGTGGTCTGATCTACATTCAACTACTATCCTAAAAAATACCAATTATCAACCATTTAAACCAGACAATATAGAATCGCCTTATAAATTAATAAAGCATCCCTCAAAATCAGGAAAAACCAAATCAACCATATGAATCATCAGACAGAAAACTTTATCATACAATCCTGGTCTGAACATGATGTCCGTACTGTATATGATATGGTCGTTTTATTAGCACATTTTGAAAAAGAACCTGATGCCGTCATCACTACCCCGGAAGATTATCTTGAAGCTTTTAAAAATGGTCTTATATCCGGTCACCTGGCAAAATCGGAAGACGGAAATATCGCAGGTATGACACTATTTTATGAAACTTTTTCAACCTGGAAAGGAAAAATGTTATATCTCGAAGATTTTTTTGTTCTTCAGGAATTCAGAAATAAAGGTGTCGGTGACTTGTTGTTTGAAGCGTATGTAAAAGAAGCAAAAATAAGAAAATGTACCTCGCTGAAATGGCAGGTTTTGGATTGGAATGACCAAGCTGTACGGTTTTATGAAAAAAGAGGTGCCGAAATCCTGAAGGATTGGTGGACGTGCCGGGTGATTTTATAAAGTTTTTTAGTATGATTTGTCTTGGTGGAGAAAGAAAAGGAATTTTTTTTCCGCAAAAGGAAACTATCCTTTATTTTTACACCTTTAACTAAAGATCGATGGAAAAGAATCCTACATTTCAATTTACGCCAAAATTTTATACCTTGAAGTATATTTTTACCCTCATTTCGGTGTTAATCACCTTAGTTTCTTTCGGACAAACCAATTCATTTTGGTCTGTTAACCAGCAAAAATCAAAACCGGATGACTCCTGGACAGTACATCCTCAAAAATATACATCCCTCCACTTGGATTTTGACCAGATTTATAAAACATTGTCAGCCGTACCTGATGGTCAAAAAATAAAAATTAATATTGTCAATCCGGAGGGAAGTATGGAACTTTTTGAGATTGAAGCAATTGATATTTTTGAAAAAAATCTGAAGCTCAGATACCAAAATATAAGAAGTTTTTACGGAAGTCACACGCTCCGTAACGCTGAAAAAATTGCGCTGAGTATTTCTCCTTACGGCTGTCATGTTATGGTGATCAAACAAAGTGGAGAACAATACTATATTGATCCGATTTATCTGAATCAGCCTTCAGAAAATGTTGTATACTACAAACAGGATTTGCAAAATAAGGCCGCTAAACGTTTTTTCTGCAAAATGCCTGAAGTATCTGAAACAGAATCTTCAGATTTGATCGAAAATTCAAAAACAACAGAATCTTCAGAGAGAACCGGAGATTGCAGGCTCAGGACTTATCGACTGGCGCTGGCTTGTACCGGAGAATATGCCAATTTCCATGGCGGAACAATCGAAAAAGTTTTGGCAGCATATAACGTAGGAGTCACGAGACTGAATCTGGTGTACAGAAAGGAAATCGGTATTTTTATGAGATTGGTTGACAATACAGATAAACTCATCTTTTTAAATGCATCTACAGACCCTTACACAAATAGTAATACCGGAAACATGTTGAACCAAAACCAAACTACGGTAGACAATATGATAGGAAGAAGTAATTATGATATTGGCCATGTTTTTGGAACCGGTGACGGAGGAATCGCTTCTTTGGGTTCAGTTTGTAATGGAAACAGGAAAGCGCAGGGAGTAACCGGCAGACCTTCCCCTGTAGGAGATGCTTTTTTTATCGATTATGTAGCTCATGAAATGGGCCATCAATTCAGAGCAAACCATACACAGAATAATTCCTGTCAAAGAAATAGTGCCACTGCTATGGAACCCGGAAGTGCAAGTACTATTATGGGTTATGCCGGAATCTGTGCTCCGGATGTTCAAAACAACAGCAATGATTATTTTCATGCCATCAGCCTTTCAGAAATGTCAGGATTCATTTTAAGTCAGAATAATTGTGGTGTTATAGAAAATCTTGGCAATAACCGACCTGAACTTACCCTTGATAAATCAAACTACACCATTCCTGTTTCTACACCATTTGTTTTAACAGGCTCCGCTGTAGATACCGACGATGATGAAATTACCTATACCTGGGAACAGATGAACAATGAAACCGCCCTAATGCCGCCAAGAGCTACCAATACTGTCGGACCTATGTTCAGGTCGATTTCACCTTCAACGAGTCCGTCCAGATATTTTCCTGACCTGACAGCCAAATACGGCCAGTGGGAAGTACTTCCTTCAGTGGCCCGAAGCATGGTTTTCCGTTGTACTGCAAGAGACAACAGTAACCTGGGCGGTTGTACCGATGAAGCAAATATTACGCTCCAATCTGTAACTTCAGCAGGTCCTTTTAATGTTACTCTTCCGAGTCTTGACAATGTTATTTGGCAAACAGGTGGCAGTGGCAGCGTATTATGGAATGTAGCGAATACTGACAAAGCTCCCATTAATTGTTTGTTTGTAAACATTTATCTTTCTATTGACGGAGGATTAACTTATCCTTACCTGCTGGCTGAAAACATTCCTAATAACGGAAGTTATGAAGTGACCGTTCCCAATCTGCCGACAACCAAAGCCCGAATTATGGTCAAAGCATCCGACAACGTTTTTTTTGATACTTCCAATTTCCCATTTACGATAAAAAATATTTTCGAAATCATCTATGCCGACAAAAATAAAGAAATTTGTTCCACAAATGTTGTATTTCCTTTTGAAGTCCGATCACTCGACAATAACGCCAATCACCGAATAACTTTTGAATTACTGGAGGCACCAACGGGCATTTCAGTAACTTTTCCTGACACCATAACTCAATTACCATTCCAGGGGCAAATAGAAGTTGCATCCAATTTCACTTTTGATCCCGGAGAAATTATGTTGGTATTTAATGTCAATAATCCACCATACCAATTTAAGGATACTTTATACATTTACAGTAACGGACCAGTGGAAAGTAACCAGTTCGTTTTAAATCAACCAACCAACGGAACATTTTTCCCTATGGGAACATCTCAGGTATTATGTTCCTGGAATGAGGTCCTGAATGGAAAATATTTAGTTCAAATCTCTACTCATCCTGATTTTACAGATTCACTGACTTCTGAATTTGTTCTTGAAAAATCAGAGTTGTTATTCAATACAGAAAATAAACTGTATTTCATTCGGGGAAAAGTACTTTCCGATTGTGGTCAAACGCACTGGTCAGAAACTTATATGTTCAGCACCGACGGAAAAACAAAATATACAGACCCCCTCTTAAGAAACAACAATCTCATAGTAAACAAAAATCAGCAAAAATTAATAAGTAAGTTGAATATTGACATAGATTATGAAGTACGACGACCATTTTCTTTCAGAATCCTTACCACTCCCAACGAAGGAATTATCACTGTACTGAAAAACAATCAAACAGATACCTTACAGGCCGGAGATCTTTTTTATCTGGAAGATATTTATGATGAATTAGTCACCTATAAACATCAGGGAGGTTCTTTGACATTTGACGATATGACCTTTTTTATTGATAATGAAACAGAGCGCTCATCACCGTATAAACTTGAAATTAACATTTTACAAAACAATGAATTTCAGGCCCAGGCAGAACTTATTGAAGATATCAAATGTCATGGTGAAAATGGCGTGATAAAATTATGGGTAGAAGGCGGAACACCTCCATACCGTTACAAAATTTTACCGGGCAATAACTACATTGAATTATCAGATGAACTGATATCATTGCCTGCAGGACAGTATCAGTTTGTCATTCAGGACTCATCAAACAATGATTATTTCACAAACAGAATTGCTGTCAAACAACCATCTAAACTGACCAATCAAACCATCACTTCGTTTTATGACCTGAATATTGTGAGTACAGGTGGTGCAGGCTTCAGCAGGACGTACAGCATTAATGGTATATTAAATGATACTCCAACGTTTATAAACGTTCCGAACGGCACATATATCACAGGAGTTACAGACTTTAATCAGTGTACCACTTATGACACGACGGAAGTCAACATTGCTCCACTTTCCATAGATAGTCTGATTTACGAAGACAGTCTCCTTTGTGCTGATGACATAACAAAAGTTAATCTAACTATCTCAGGAGGTTTTTCACCATATAAAATTACCGTGGACAGCCTCAACACAGGTATAAATCTTATATATCTTAGGGCAGGATCCTACGATTTGCAAATAACAGACGCGGGAGGTAAAACCATCGGTCAAAACATTGTGATTTCCTCAAATCCTCCGTTATCCAACCAAGTGAACGTTGACCGAAGAGAAGTAAGTTGGTTAACTACAGGTGGCGTAGCTCCTTACTCCTATAGTTTGGATGGTAACAGTTTTTTTTCATTCGATTTTCTTCAGGATTTGTCTAACGGAAACTACTCTCTTTTGGTACGGGATTCTGTGGGTTGTGAAATTACTTCCGATTTTAAGGTAAATATATTGGAATCAATAAATCTCAATATTGATCCAATAAAATGTTATGGTGAAAAAAGCAGTATAAGGATACAACCCGAGAATGGCACACCTCCTTTCTATTTTGGTTTGAATAAAAATCAAATGGATACCATATCCGAATTTAAAGACATTTCAGCAGGTGCATATACCATATATGTGGCAGATGCTGCAGGTGATTCACTGGAACAAAACATCAACATCAGCCAACCAGATAGCTTAAGTCTTGGTTTTTCGGTAAGTCTGGACACCTTGATTTTATTGCCTTCCGGAGGAACTCCCCCTTTCGAATTCAGCGTGGATAATGGTTTTACTTTTTTACCTTCCGGCACTTTCACAGGAGTTCCAAAAGGATCTTATTTTGTGCTTGTAAAAGACAAAAATGGTTGTTTGGCCGATACCATGGTAGAAATAACCTATTCTTCAGTGAATCAATATGCACAGGACAAAAAACCGGTCATATATCCGAATCCATCAAATGATTTTATCCGTATTTCAAATTTTGAATCTGATTTTTCAAAAAAACAAGTATACTTTACGGATGTCTTAGGTCAAAAGATTACGATTCCGAACAACAAAGACCAAAACATCTGGGATATCAAAGATCTGAGTCCGGGGATATATTACATGAACATAAAAGATAGTTTGAACACATTCAGATTAAGTTTTATTAAAATATAATAACCCCTTTTTTGTCAATATTTCGAAGGTGAAATAATATTTTTTCGGCTTCCGTTGCTGTTTCCGGTCCCCTTGTATTATTTGACAAATACAAGAGACTTGCGTAGGCATCTGTTGGTTTTACATCATGTAGTCCGCCCTTGTCTCTTAGGTAATGACAATATTTCATCAGTTTAAAAGCATTAAACCATTGGTAAAACCTTTTTTGAAATCCGGCATAACTTTTTGAATTTTGTTTACAGTTTTCCAATGCCTTTTCGAATTCATTTTCATCTAAAAAGGAGTTAACAACCGGATCTATTGCTGACTTACAAGCATGCCATCCAACTTCATAGATCCTTGGCAATGAAGTAATAAAAGGTTTTAGTTTTTCAAAACTTACCGGATTATAGGTCATTACGGGCTTTTCATCTTTCAATGCATCCCCTATTGCTTTACCAGTTCCAAAAGGAACCCTGTGAGAAATCCTGGGTGATGGAAAAACACAAGTTTCACGAAGTTCGTTTACTTTTCCTTTATCACCGATTTTATGCAGAAAATAAAAATCTTCCCCCGCTTTCCTTTTATTCATTCCACCGTACAAAACATAAGATGATGCTTTAACAGCCATACTGCTTCCTATCGTTTGAAACGCGTAAGGTAAACCAAGCCATTTTTGCAGACGAATAAATATTCTCAGGTGAAGTTCGTAAGCAATAATAGTATCTATTACATCAGCACCATACCTTACAACATCTAGTACATGCTCAAAATGAATGGATACTGCATCACAATCTTTTTCTTTTTCAAAATATCCTTTTAAGACTGACAAATAATTTAACGCTACCAGACTATCGGCATCAAGGCAAACAATTATACCCTCCTTATTATTTTTTTGAAATATTTTTACAGCATGATCCATACCTGCTTTTCTGGCCAGACCGACACCGGCATGTTTAGCAGGCATTTCCATTTCAGCGATAACCTTTATCTCAAAACCTTCTGTATCCTTTACTTTAGCGCAAAATTGATGGACCGATTGCAAGGTCAAATCATTATTCTTCCTGATACCATCACCGGAAATCTCTGAAGCATTTATGACTACCAGTACGAGCGTCAGAACAGGTTGAAATTGATAAGAAGCATACAAACTATTTAACACCAAAAAAATATCGCCTTCGTCATAACTTGGGATTACGATGATCAGTTCAGGATCTACCTCCGGCAATGGGTGTACGGAAGTACTTACATGGCCATGCCGGTCGAGATAATGTGTATATATTTTATTAAAATCCAAAGGTTATAATGTTTAAGAAACAAAGATAATTCATTCAAAAGAATGGCAAAGGTTTAATAAAAGCACAAAAATGAATAATTTTGTGGCATGATACTTCTTCAAGAAACACAAACTTTCAGTCCGGCTTCAGTATTCAGCTTATATCTTTCCGTTGAAGAGGTACAGATAGAAGCGTGTGAAAATTATCAAAAAAGAAGTCTCCGCAATAAATATCACATATTAACTTCACAAGGTCCGCTCGCATTAACCATACCTCTAAAGAGTGGTAAAAACGCTCAAATGCCCATAAAAGAGGTTTCAATTTCTTATGAAGAAAACTGGCCGAAACATCACCTCCATACCCTAAAATCCGCTTATGGAAAAAGTCCGTATTTTGAATTTTACTTTGACAAAATTGAAAATCTTTTCAACAAAAACATTCCGAATCTGTACGATTTTAATTTGTCTGCATTAAACCTATTGATAAAATTATTGAAAATACCCGTTTCCGTGTCGGAAAGTTCCGACTTTATCAAAGATACAGATGATACTATAATCAATATCAGAAACAAATCTGTGAATAAACCATTCTGCCTGGAAATGCAGGAGGTTCCTTATGTTCAGGTCTGGAGTAAAAGCCATACATTTTATCACGAACTCAGCATTTTGGACGCTTTATTTTGTGTTGGCCCCCAAACTATTGAGATTTTATCTAAAAATGTCGAAAAATTATAACGGAAAATTGCTTCAGAACCTTTGTTCAGACAACATAGATTTAAACAAAAAGAAGATTTATTATATCATACCTTGGTTTGATATTCGAAGAAAACCCTTAACTTTGATTTTTTAACATATGGTTTTCAAACACATGAACCCTCACAAATATATTTTTTTAAGAAAAAAACAATCTTCAAAAGGGAGGGCCTTCTGAATGTTTTAAAACCGTTTAACAAAAAGTGAAAATTAAAAGATAAAAGATGAAAGCATATACAGACGATGTCATCATCAAAAAAACTCAAATTCTACAAAACATTATGGCAGATCTTGAACTGTTGTCCCGCGAAATTGGCAACGACCAGATGTCTGATACGGTTCATGAGCTGTCCATGCGCATTGAAACACCTTTTACTTTTGTGATCGTAGGTGAAGTGAAAGCCGGGAAAAGCAGTTTTATCAATGCCCTTTTGGAGTCTGATTCCGAAATTTGTAAAGTAGCTCCTTCTCCGATGACAGATACAATCCAACAAATCATATTCGGAGAGACCGAAAAAACAGAGATTGTAAATGCTTATCTTAAAAAAATATATCAAAATATAGAGATTCTTAGGGAAATTGCCATTGTTGACACTCCGGGAACCAATACCATCGTTGCCCATCATCAGGAAATTACAGAAAGGTTTATTCCTTATTCCGATCTGATTGTTTTTGTTTTTGAGGCAAAAAATCCATATCGTCAATCCTCTTGGGAATTTTTTGATTATATTCATGCTGAATGGCGTCGTAAAGTCATTTTTGTTTTACAACAAAAGGATCTGTTACCTGAACAAGATCTTCAAATCAATATTGATGGCGTCCGAAAACACGCCATTGAAAAAGGAATAGAAAATCCCGTCATCTTTGCTGTTTCAGCAAAAAAGGAAATAGAAAAACTTACAGAAGAAAGCGGTTTTTCGTCCTTAAGATCATACTTACAGGAAAACATTACAGGCGGACGTGCGGCATTCCTCAAGTTGGAAAATAATATCAACACCTTGTTGACCATTACAAAAAAACTGGATTCGAGTATCGAAATCAGAAAAAAACAGTATCTCGCAGATGTCAGATTCAGAGAAGACATCACGGAAATCATGAACCAACATGAAAACAAAACGAAATATCAGATTAATATTCTGACAGAAAACCTTTTGAACAGTTACCATAAAATCACTGAAGAAAAAAGAGCTGACCTGAATGAAGGTTTGTCCTTGGGTAGTGTCATCAAAAGGACTTTTAATTCATTGTTCGGAAGTACAGGCAATCTTAAAGAATGGCTGGAACATCAATCCAAAGATTTTGAGTCAAAACTGAATACAAGATTAAAAGACCGGCTTCAGGAAGGCATCATTGATGTAGCAGAACATATTCAGACCATGGGTAAAATGGTAGACCATAAGCTCAAACAATCAGAAACTATATTAAAAAACAGCGATGAAATATTTGCTGATATTGCTGAAAGACGATTGAATGTACTCAGAGATCTGCAACAAAATGTAGGTCAGTTTATGAATACCGCTGAAAACTTTTATGATGAAAAAATCATGCGTGATTCAGGAAAAATAGCGCCAAATTTTGCTGCGGGAAGTGGGATTGCCATTGTAGGTGTTGTACTGGCTGCAGCAATAAATGGTGCTGTATTTGACATTACAGGTGGTGTACTGACAGCAGTTGGAGTCCTTTTTGCAGGCGTTACCCTTGGAATCAATAAAGGAAAAATTATAAAAAAATTTGATGAAGAAATCATCAGAGGTAGCACACGAATAAATGAAGAAATTCAGGAAGGATTAAGTCAATATACCCGAAGAATCAGGCAAAAAATAGAAACCAATTTTGTAGAATTCGATCAATTGCTTACCAAAGAAAGCGAGACATTATTACATTTTGAAGAGATGCAAAAAGTTATTCAGGAAAAACTAAATCAATTGTAAACCTTTAATGGTATAAAAAAAAAGACCTGTTTTGTTATAAAACAGGTCTTTTTTTTAAATTTTTCCTAAAGGACTATAAGAACTTTTTAACCTGTTCTTCCAAATCGTTTCTTGGATTTAAGGCAACAATGGTTCCATCTTTACCAATCAAAAATGTCTGAGGAATACTGCGGACACCATACTCCTGAGCAGGTGCACATTCCCACTTTTTAAGATCACTGACATGACCATCCCAAGTTAACTTATCTTGCTCAATAGCTGTAAGCCATCTTGTTTTTTGCTGATCCATCATGGTACTCAACTGACTGGGATCAGTGATTTGTGCTGATGTTCTGGAATCAATACCATCCAAAGAAACACTAAACACGTCAAAACCTTTAGATTTGTATTTTTGATAAATTTCGACAACATGCGGATTTGCTTTTCTACATGGACCGCACCAGGAAGCCCAAAAGTCGACCAGAACAACTTTACCTTTGTAATCAGACAACTTTCTTACTTTGCCATCAGGTCCTGGCAATGAAATTTCAGGAGCCGGCTGACCCAGCTGAATTTTTGCTGAAGCTTGTTGCATTTTGACAGACTGTGCCAATTGACCAACCATTTGCTGATAGGATTGGGCTATCTCCTGTTCCGGATATTTACTTAGGTAACGGCCACTCACCTTAGTATGTAAATCAATAAATTCCGGTCTGATTGTAAACAATCTGGTAGCAATCTGGTAAGCAACCATTGGATCTGCTTCGTCAGATGTATATTTTTGTAAAGCCGGAACATCAATCACTTTATTGATATAGTCAAGAACTTTTTTGTTGTAGGATTCTGACAAAGGAGAACCTGTAATGGTGTAATTAAAATTATTCAACTCTGCCAGTTTGCCCTTTACTTCAATTTTTTTCTCACTTCCGTCAGCTATGATGTCTATTAACTGTGCTCCTACCCTAAGTCTGTAAATACCTTTTTTAAGCCCTTCAGGCAACTTAAATTCAAAGCTTCCACCTTGTCCGATTTCCGAGGTCAACAAAATTTCAGAATTATTACCTCCTTTCATTTTGTCAAGATAAATAGTCATCCTGTCCGCACCTTCCAATACACCCGAGATTTTAGTTCCTTTGTTGGCTGCACAAGCAGACACCATCAGGACTGAAAATACGAGAAAAAATACATTCTTAAGCATATATTTGATTTTATTAATAAAATATTTTAATGAACGTGCAAAAATATAGACTATACCATAGTAAAACAATAGGTATTCACTTAACAAGCTAAAAATTGTCGTTTTTTACAGATATTTATGAATATATTAACAAAAAATATGCATAATGATCTGAGTTAAAGAAAAAAAAGAAATCGCAATTCCCTTTTTTAACTAAAACCGGAATAAAAAAAAACTATATAAAATATTTCACAGATATGAAAATACATGTCAGAAACTAAAGTTCTTTGTCATAATTATTATCTCTGGGTTTAAATCGTTTTTCCTGATAAGGTCTTTCAGTATTGTTAAAATCATAATCTGGCAATAGATTGTTTTTTAAAAATGAAACAGCATTTTCAAGTTCTGAAATAAACTTATTTACATCTTCTTTATACAAATGTATCTTATTACGGATGGGTGGTTCGGATTCATGTTTTTTCAAAGTTTCAGAAATAACAATATAGTAATCGTTAAATTTTGACTTTTGAATATCTATAAAATAAAGTCTTTTGTCACCCGATTTAATTTTCGCTGAAAATTCCGGGTATGGCTTGTTAAAATTTTTGTCGGACACAACGTTGCTTTTAAATGTTTAAAAGTCAAATATAGTCAATATCTCAAATATGCAAAATAAATATTGTAATTCCGCTCATTTTAAACCATTAATTTTTCAAAATGGCATTTTAAACACATCAGACTTCAATATTGTCAACTATCTCCAAGCCATAACCAATCAAACCGACTCTTTTTTTAGGATGGTTTGATATCAACTGAATTTTTTGAATACCCAAATCACTCAGGATTTGTGCTCCGACACCAAAATCTCGCTGCTCGGTGGATTCTATGCCCATATCCTGATCTTTGTTTTCAATCATTTGCAGTTTTTCGAGTATTTGTTCCATTTTCTCACCCTGACGAAGCAAAACGAGAACACCTCGTTTATTTTTGGCTATCAACGATAATGTAGCAGACAACTGTTCTCCGTAATCGTCAAATAAAATACCCACTATATCACCGGTGCCTGCACTGGAATGTACTCTGACTAAACATGGATTCCCATCTGAAATATCCCCCATATAAAAAGCCAGATGGATATCTTGAGTGGTTCTCTGACGATAAGCTACAACCTGAAAAACCCCAAATCTTGATTGAATCGCTGAAACATGAATTTTTTCAATCAGACTTTCGGTTTTCATCCGATAAGCTACCAAATCCTTTATAGATATTATTTTGATATCCATGGCTTTACTCAATTCCAACAGCTGTGGTAATCTTGCCATGGATCCGTCTTCATTTAATATTTCAACAAGAACGCCGGCCGGGTAAAATCCTGCCAACCTGGCCAAATCAACCGCCGCTTCCGTATGACCTGTTCTCCTGAGGACACCACCCTCTTTCGCAATCAGCGGAAATATATGCCCGGGTCTGGCATAATCCTCCGCTTTTGTATCGGAATTCACCAAAGCTTTAATTCCTGTAGCTCGGTCATAGGCAGATATTCCGGTTGAACAACCTTGTCCAATCAGATCAATAGAGACTGTAAATGCTGTGTTATGTAATGCGGTATTGGATTTGACCATAAGATCCAGTTCTAAAGCTTTAGCCCTGCTTTCTTCAATAGGTGCGCAGATAAGACCTCTGCCAAACTTTGACATAAAGTTGATCATATCCGGAGTGACAGTTTCTGCCGCACAAATAAAATCTCCTTCATTTTCACGGTCTTCATCATCAACAACAATGATAACTTTTCCTTGTTTTAAGTCTTCCAAAGCGGACTCGATACTATGTAATTCAATAATATTTTCCGTTACCAACACATCCATTGTTTTATTTTTTAATGGTGGATAAAATAATATTTACCAATTTTAATACATTTTGCTTCCAACTAAAATTCTGTTTGACAAATATTTTTGCTTGTTGGCCGATATTATATATTGCAGTATCATCAGAAAGCAAAAAATTAATTTTATCAACAAAAGTAAAAACATCACTTGCAAGTAATATGTTCACGCCATCCTGACCCAATATAGCATTATTAACAGGAGGTGTGGTAATACACGGCAAACCCAACGCCATAGCTTCAAGGATTTTATTCTGTTGCCCGGTTCCTGACCAGATAGGTGCCACAAATATTCTGGCAGAAGCATATGCTTCCCGTATATCATCATGCCAACCTGAAATGTGGACTCTGTCACTTTTTAAAGATGTCACTCTTTTATGTGGTCTTGCGCCGGCTATTAATACGTTTATTTTGGAGGACAACAACGGTAATATCTGCTTAACCAAAACTCTGCAGCTTCAATATTGGGCAAATATCCCATATTCCCTACAAAAACAAGATCATACCGAACAGTAACGTCCGGCTTGTCAAAAAAAGAATCATCAATTCCATTCGGAAGAACTTCGATTTCAGTATCCTGTAATTCGCTTTCTTCCAAAATATATTTTTTATCCTGTTCAGAAATAATGGTAAAAAAATCAAATCCCGATAAAAGCTTTTTTTCATATTTTTTCATAAGATCAGCCTCTTTCAGGTAAATCCACTTTGCCCAAAAACCGGCAACACTCGCCCTTCTGTACATTCCTATTCCAAAAGCATCCATATAATCCAGGGTCTTTGGAATATCTGTCCTTTCAGTATATTTGGCCATACGCGCCAGCTGGCAATATATATGATCCGGAGGATTGTTTGTAAATTCATTCAGGATGCGTTGATGAATGTTCGGCTCATAAAAAAAAGAAACCTGAAACGGCAAACCACGCAAAAACCCGGTAAACATCTGTAGAATTCTGGAAAAAAAATCAGTTCTGTAATAAAACAACTGATTGACATATGGAAGAACCTGCTGAACATCTTCTTTTTTGGTGTCTCCGTCTCCTATTACAAACAAATCAATTTCAAAAAAATTATGAAGATAACAAATCTGGTAATAGAGCCTTAGTTTATCCCCTTTTTCAAGAGGATATGGAAACCTTGAAGTAAGAATAGCCAATTTTGGTTTTTGTATTTCCGGTTTTATCACGAAATTATGCAATTATTCACCGTAAGATATAGATAATGCAGGTGTAAGCCCTAAAACCTGATGAAATGATGTTGCACCTCTTACATCAAGTGTATTGACCAACCTGTACCTGAATCCAAAACCAAAAAAATCTGCATTAGGATTATAACCTGCCATCAAAACAAGTTTTTTCACTACCTGATAGTCTACTCCCAATTTGTATTCCCAATGTGATCTGCTTAATGATTTGTCAACCTCAGCATACAAATTAACTTTGTCCGAAGGAGTATAAGTCAGTCCCAGCCTGAACCTGCTTGAAATTTCATTATATTCTGATAATTTTATACTCACCGGACTGAATACGTGTGAGGCAACAGCAAATTGACGGTCAATCTTCACGATCGCTCCGAATGAAAAAGTAGCTGTGTACAGAGATCCGATTTGCTGACCATTAAAAGCAAGTACAGATAAATTGCCGCCGGCTGACACTTTTTTACTTAATGTCCTGCCGTAAGCTAAACCATACAGTTGTTCATTATAAACATCCGATCCGAATTGAGAAAAAACGACACCTAAGGTTCCAAACCCAAATTTTTTTGCTGCTGAAACCTGAATACCGGTTAAATCTTCCAAATTATACCTTCTTTCATAACTGGCATCAACTGACCAATTCTTCAATTCACTTAATCCTGCCTGATTATTATACATAGCACCAATGCCCCCGACAGTAAGACCTGCTCTGCCCAAACCGTTAAAGTAAGCTCCGCCAAGTCCTGAAAAATGACTTTGCCCGATTACCCATACACTAAAAACCATGAAGATAAAAAAAGAAAAAAATTTCATCTTTTTATATTAAAACGTAAAAATAGTATTTTTTCAGACTTTGAAAATTATTTACTTCCGCATTAAATTCCCAACATTTTTTATCTTCACCTCTGAATACGTTTTTTCTTTTATTTATCATGTATTATAAGACGTTAAAACACATTATCACAATTCTTTGTTACGTGTAAAGTCAACATCAGAAATCATCATTTAAAACCTTTCATGAATCTGCAGATATTTACCCATTTTGGCAAATTTATCCTTTGGCAAAAACAAATATTTAAAAGACCTGAAAATTGGTCCATGTACTATAAGGAGACGTTACGTCAGATGTACGATATAGGTATCGGGTCCTTTCCGATTGTATTTCTGATCTCCATATTTATCGGCGCCGTTACGGCAGTGCAGTTTGCTTACCAAATGGCAGGTACGTTAATTCCGCGCTATTATATCGGATATATTGTCCGGGATATGACCATCATCGAATTGGCACCTACCATCACTTGTTTGGTGCTCGCCGGAAAAGTAGGTAGTAATATGGCTGCTGAATTGGGCGGTATGAGACAAAAAGAACACATCGATGCTATGGAAATCATGGGAGTCAACACGTCTACTTATCTCATTTTACCTAAGCTGATCGGTTCTTTGGTGATGATTCCGGTACTGGTATGTGCTGCTGCAATAATCGGCATAGCTGGTGCTTATCTGGCATCTGTTCCAACAGGATTTTTTATGGATGATGAGTTCATCACCGGGCTAAGATCCTTTTTTGTACCTTATAATGTTGTTATGATGTTTGTGAAAGCTTTCGTTTTTGCCTACATCCTGACCAGTGTTGCCAGTTATCAGGGCTACTTTGTCAGAGGCGGCAGTATAGAATTGGGAGCTGCAAGCACACGGGCTGTTGTATACAGCAACATTCTTATTTTGCTGGCTGATTATGTTATTGCTTTATTATTAACCGTTTGATTATGATTCGTGTAGAAAATATTATAAAAACTTTCGGAAAACAGGAAGTATTAAAAGGAATTAGTTTTTTGTTTGAAGCCGGCAAAACCAATCTCATCATCGGAAAAAGTGGTTCCGGCAAAACCGTGCTACTCAAAATTCTTATCGGATTGCTCCATCCTGATTCCGGAAGTGTGTGGTATGAAGATAAAAACCTGACCACTTCAACCAAAGATGAATTAAGACAAATCCGGTTACAATGCGGTATGCTTTTTCAAGGAAATGCGCTTTTTGATTCGATGACTATCGAAGAAAATATTCGTTTTCCTATGGATATGTTCAGTCACAAAACAGCCAAAGAAAAACTGCACAGAGTTAATGATTGTCTTGAAAGGGTAAGCTTAGCAGGTATTAATCATAAATACCCTTCAGAAATTTCGGGTGGTATGCAAAAAAGAGTAGGTATAGCAAGGGCTATTGTTTTAAACCCCAAATTCCTTTTCTGTGACGAACCCAATTCGGGATTGGACCCGAAAACTTCTATAACAATAGACAATCTGATCTCTTCCATTACAAAAGAAAATAATATTACGACCATTATCAATACCCATGACATGAATTCGGTAATGGAAATAGGTGAAAATATTTGCCTCCTTGACAATGGACATCTGGCCTGGAAAGGTCAAAAGGAAATGGTTTTGTCTGATCAAAGTGAGGTATTACATGACTTCATTTTTGCTTCACCATTCCTTCAGAAACTAGTAGAAAGTGCTAAATAAATGGCCATTATTTTATAATAACAACCGTCGATATATATATTTCATCTTGTTTTCCTTTTATATATAAATAATACAAACCCGGGGCAACATCTTTTATATCAAGTATTTTATTTGACTTTTCAGCATCAGAAAATATTCTGACTATCCTTCCATTGGTTTCTATTAAGGAAACGGAATGATCACTTTTCAAAAAACCGACATTCACAAAGTCTTTGGCAGGGTTGGGAAAAACTTCCGGTTTTTCAACCACAAAAGAAGTAGATGAAGACATTTCAACAACAAAATTGACTATTTTACTACACATATTTGCATCCGTAACCGTCACGGTGTATATACCGGGGGCTAGTTTTGTTATATCTGAAACCGAAGGAAAGAGTTCAAAATTATAGGGTTGTACCCCACCAAAAACATTAAATACTGCCGTTCCATTTTGTCCGCTTGAAGGAGTTACCTCTACGTTTACGATCAATTCTTCAGGTTGCTCAATCACAAACTCAGGAGAAATAATTGTATCACCTGTTATGGAACTGGTTATGGTCAACCGATATATTCCTGCACCAATATTTTCAAGATTTTGGGTTGAAGCCCCATTGTTCCACCTATATATAAGATCATTGGGACTTCCTCCTGATAACTGAATCTGAATGCTTCCGTTTACTTCATCAAAACAGGTCGGCATGACCATAAAAGACTCAATAGTAGTTGGCAGACTTGACGCAATGGTAATTGTTTCACAATACACATCTTCCAGACATTCATTTTTAGTAACCTTCAGACATACATTGTATTGACCTTCATTTCTGAAAACATGAATGGGTTCTGCAGAAGTTGATGAATTTCCATCGCCAAAATCCCACAAATATTTATCGGCATTCGTTGACAAATTACTAAACTGAACATTTTCGAAATTTTTGATGGTCGAAAACGTAGCAACAGGTGCATTACCATACACGATGGGTATAGACACGGATTCTCCCGTTCCTGCATTATAATAGGATCCGCTCGCAGAATGCGTCAAAACCAATGGCCTGACCATGAACTGCATCGTAACTCCAGGCGTCAAACATCCGAATGTGTGCGATGTCCCTGTTACTTCAATAAAGTTATTAAAATCACCGTTTTCAGTATAATAAACTAAAAATCTGTTTTGGGATGAATCCTGTTTTGCCCAACTCACTTTGACTGAATCTCCGGAGACAATAGCTTGCAGATTAGTTACCGAAAGTACAGGATGAAGCCTCAAAGTTGGATCACCCATCAAAGCGGTGTGCGCATAACGGGCTCCGAAACCCATGGAAAAAATATTGGTATTTGCATTTTGAGTAAGCCGGGTACAATAACCTATATGAGCACCGGACGCCATCGGATAAAATAGCCAGTTGGGTCTTCCTGCCCATGTATTTGTAAGGATGTCTCCGGAAGCCAATGCAGATCGTAAAAAATTATTCTGACTGTCCCAATCACCGAAATAACTACCGAAAGTCATCGTAAAAACGGATTGAATTTCTTTAGCAACCCATAAATTCTGAGTTGTACCTATACCTCCGCAGCTTGTGTAGGAACCTCCACCGCAAGCAAACGAAAAAACATTTTTTTCATTTATGAGTACATTTTCATAATCAGCTTCTCTGACCTTGTTTTTTCCAAACATAGGTATAAAATTTCGCCAGGCGTTTTGGCCGAAACCTTCATCAAAACCCGGAAAATTATTTTCCAAAACAGCAGCGTTGGGATAAGACATCAATCCGGTCCTCCATCGGTGATTTTTTTGAAGATATTTTTTTAAAAGTTCTTTTTCTGATAATGAAAATGCAGGTAAATCAGCAAAATCGATTCTACCAATTTCTAAGTCTGCATCAGATGGCAAAAAAACCTGATCATATTTACCATCGCCCGGGATATTATGATTTTCTGTCCTGGTCGCCGTGGTGACATTGACAGCATTATCGGTCCACACTCCATTTATATCGGCATAAAACACATCAGCCGGCCAGGCACCAACATGGTCGGGTTGATGACCGTCTATAGCCGTGTTTCCCGAATATGGAACCGGTATATGACCAAAAAGAATGACTGCCTGCGACAAGGTATAGTTTGACTTTGCCCAGGTTACTATTTTTTGTTTGACCGAAATTACCGAATTTTCTTTTTTCACCCATACGGTATCCAACAACCAGCCATCTCCTTTGATATCTTTTATCCAAACATTAATGTCTTCATTAAGATCCGTAGTAAAACGGTCATCCAAAACCAACAAACACCTTCCTCTTTGTTGAACAAATGGTTGCTCAATACCAAAATCAATAAAACCAACACCCGCGTTTTTCGCAACCCTGTAGCGATAATTTTTACCTTTTTCAAACGCTGAAACCACAAAAGAATCCACGTTTGAGGCTACTGTTCCTATTGAAGTCAGCACCGGGGTTGCCGGAACATAATTGACAGAACTTACGGTATAAGTTGCCGCCGACGGATCATTTAACCAATATAATACTGCTTTTTGAACAGTTTCATCATAATAAAACCACAAAGGAACCGATTTTTTCAAATCATTTGTATTTTGTGATACCATAACGACTGTATTAAACAATCCCAAAAGAACAAATATTAGTTTTGAAAGAAAAGATCGACACATAGAACAAATATTAATTATGTATAACAAAAGTATCTAAAAATATTGAAATAATATAGAATCTCAAAAAATAAATGTTGTCAGTTAGGACGTCCGGAAGACATATTGAAAATGTTGAAATAAAAAATTGACCTTCATTTATATTTTTTTTACTACCTTTCGACTTTTAAACAGGAATGTTTGTTCAAAAAAAATCAAAGGAACCATATCCTAAATCAAATATCCGGCGTTTTATGGTTTCTTTTTTTTATTATCTTTGAAATCTTTTAAAATCAGAAAATTAACAGATGAACCAAATCAAACTTTTGTTATGCTGTTTGTTGCTTTTTGCCTTGAATCTTTCAGGCCAGGACACCCATTTTTCTAATTACCATTTTACTCCATTGACGGTAAATCCTGCTTTTACAGGTGCCTTCAAAGGAACATTCAGGGTAGGTGGCATTTATAAAGACAACTATACTTTCTCCCAAAATGCTAATGGATATCATACCATTAATGTTTTTGCAGACAGTCCGATCATGAAAGGATTCAGGAGTAAAGACTGGATAGGTATCGGTTTGGAAACCAATCAGTTTTCATTTTCAGGTTCTGCCAATGATGCGGAAGGAAACGGCGATAAACATTCTTTAAACTGGACAAACTTTAAAATAAGCGGAAGTTATCATTTTTCCCTGGATAAAAAACAAAATAAAGTGATCACTCTTGGCGTTCAAATGAATACCTCTTCACTAAATTTTAATCAGGAATTGCTTCAAAGCGGAATAAATACCCGATTTCAATATGCCATGGGTGGCATGGACCCTGACATGACTAAATATCTTCAGTCCGTTACACAAACAACCACGCGAGGCACACAATCCAGAGCCAGTTTCAGAGACTTTGTAGCGGGTTTATTATATGTCGGCAAAACAAAAAATGCAGTATTAAGAGCCGGTTTCGCATTGGAAGGGATAACACGTCCCAGATACGGTGCGAGAAATAGTGGTTCCTATTCTAAACCTATAGGTTTAAATATCCATGCTGAATATGACTTCCGATTAAATAAAAATACCCGGATCATTCCTGCGGCCTATTATTATTCTTTGGGAGCTGCCAATGCTCTCAATGTCAACGGCAGGATTAAATATCTTGTCAATGAAGAAAAAGATTTTACCCTGGTTGGTGGTTTAGGCGCAAGAAACTTCAGACAAGGACTCATATTGTTGGGGGCTGAATTTGGAAAATATCAGGTCGGAGGCAGTTTTGATTTTGATTTGGGAGATGGCGCCATTGCCAGTCAGGGATTCCATGGTTTTGAAGTAGGCTTGATTTATACAGGGATCATCTACAAAAAACCAAAGGCCGTTCCTGTAATTTTGTGTCCAAGAATATAATATACATTCAATTTAAATATAAAAATAAAGTGATGAGATTGTGGATTCTCCTGTTATCAGTTATTGTTTTTTCTCCATGGATTCCATGTGATGCACAGCCGGTCAGTGAGCCTTCTTTTGAAATGCTTTTGAAAGCCGGTGAAGAAAGTGCAACAAAACATGATTATTACAGTGCTATTGATTTTTTTCAAAAAGCTTTTGATAAAACCACCACAAATGGAGTACCCGATATGAATCTTGTGGTCACCATAGGTGATCTTTATGTCAAAGTGCGTGATTATGCAAAAGCACAAAAAAGTTACGAACGTGTTTTAAAAAGAGATAAAAAGAAACAATATGACGACATTCGTCTTGCTTATGCTAAGGTTCTGACAGCAACCGGTCAATATAAAGAGGCCCTCATTCAGTTGAACTATATCATAACCACATCAACAGATGAAAAAGAAAAAGAAGAGGCCACTCTAATATGGAAAGGCATCAAACTTATGGATACTTTTCCTCAAAATGTAGAAGCTGATGTTATGTTACTTTCAGATGCCATCAATTCCGCTTCAGCAGAATCTTCACCAATATTTTATCCGGATGGTTCATTGTATTTTTCATCCTTCAATCGAAAAAAAGGTATTATCCTTGATGGTGAAGAGAGTGATTATCATGCAAAAATATACACCTCAAAAAGAGCAGGTCAGGGAAATTTTGAAAAATCGTCGGCTCTACCTACTGTTATCAACAGAGATAAGTTCAATTGCGGAGGTATTACATTTTCTGATGATGGAAATACTATGTATTTTACCCGTATCAAACTGATGAACAATGCTGTCGAATCATCACAGCTTTATGTCTCACAGTTTAAAAGCGGTGAGTGGGCTCCTTCCAATGAAGTGACTGAATTGGGCAACTCTATAAAAATACAACATCCTGCATTAGGAGAGTTGTACGGTGAAAGAGTTCTTTTTTTTACCTCTGACATGGATGGAGGTCTCGGTGCAACGGATATTTATTATTCCACGCTAAAAGGTTCATCATTCGGAACACCTGTCAATCTGGGATCTACGATTAATACTGCATATGAGGAAAAAACACCATTCTATTTTGACGGAAAATTATTTTTCAGCTCCAACGGACATCCGGGAATGGGAGGACTCGATATTTTTCAGGCTTCATGGACAGGTTCTATCTGGACCGATCTGAACAATATGGGCTTTAATTACAACACATCTTATGATGATTTCGGATTAAAGTTTAATTCCGGCGGAACCAGTGCTGTTTTGGTTTCAAACAGGGCTTTCAAGGATAAAATCAAGATCAACAATAACGAAACTTGTTGTGACGACATTTTTCTGGTAAATATCAGAGATAAAGTCATCGAACTTGTGGTCATCGTTGAAGATGAAAAAGGGAACCTGGATGAAGCAACAGTCGAATTGATTGACGGAACAGATAAAGATCCTAAATTGATCGGAAGTAAAACAAACAGCGCAGGAAACAAGTTTGCTTTTTCACTACAGGGAGACCGAACGTATACCGTTTATACCAACAGAGACGGTTATTATACCGACACTTTGACCTTCAACACCAAAGGAATTTTTGATGACCAAACCATTGAAAAGAAAATTGTAGTCAAAGCAAAACCAAGATCTGAAGATTACGATACTTATAGTATTAATGAACCTATTCGTTTGAATAACATATATTACGATCTGGATAAATCAGATATCAGACCTGAAGCAGAAAAAGATCTGGCTTATCTTGCTGAACTCATGGAACAATATTCTGAAATGGTCATAGAGCTATCATCACACACAGACAGCCGCTCTGACGACAATTACAACCTTAAGCTATCTCAGCGCAGAGCTGATTCCGCAAAAAGATGGCTCGTCAACGAAGGTGTGGATGGAAGAAGAATAGTAACTCAAGGTTATGGTGAAAAAATGTTGTTGAACAGATGTAAAAATGGTGTCAAATGTTCAGAAGACGAACATAGAATCAATAGAAGGACAGAATTCAAAATACTAGCCGGACCACAAACGATTGAAGTTAAAAAATCAAGACTTGAAAGTACAGTGCCCGTAAAAAAATAATACTTACATCGTATTTACTAAATAAAAAAGGCTTTTTCCCATTCAGGAAAAAGCCTTTTTTTTGTCACGTAGTATAACCGCAACAAACTTATTATTTTTTAGGAATTCTGATTTTTAGTTCCGCTCCGGATAGAGGATTAACTTTATCAGATATCAGCCATGGATTGTAATATTTCAAAAGCCGGTAGGTGAGCCCGTTTTCATGAGCAAAATCTGCCAGACTCAATATGGGTTTATCAATAACATGATAAGAGAATTCCGGCGAGGATTTATAATGATGGTCTTCTTCAATATAATATCCGAAATCTTCCGGATGATGCATGATTTCTTTGATCGCTATAATTCGGAATACATAACGGGAAGTTTCTTCACTGATGGATAAATCAAAATAAGAACTTTCTTTTTGTTTGGTCAAAGCATTAGCAAATGCCGTAGGCCCCATGTTATAGGCGCCGGCTACATTAGACCACGTAGAAAATCTTTTTTTAAGCTGAAGGAGATATTTACAAGCAGCCCGTGTTGACTTCTCAAGATGGTATCTTTCATCGATTTCATCATTTATGATAAGTCCCATTTCGGTTGCTGCAGGTTTCATAAACTGCCAAAAACCTTTAGCACTTGCAGAAGAGGTTGCATTTCTAAGACTACTTTCAGCTACAGCCAGATATAAAAAGTCTTCCGGAATGTCATATTCATCGAGAATAGGTTTAATCTGTGGAAAAAACTTATTTGCCAGCTTCAGATGCAATAACGTAGTAGACTGCCAGTATGCATTAACCAACAACTCTCTGTCTAATCTCTCTTTAGTATCATCGTTTATCGGAATTTTTTCACCAGCAAAAGTAAAGTCTCTGGAAAGTTTAATTGATTTAATTTGTTGTGGCAGATCAAAATAGGGAGCTAAGGTCGCTTTTTCGATACTTGACCAGGCGGCAAACAACAAAATCCCTATTGAAAAAAAAGTAATCAGGCTGAAAATTTGCCATTTTTTTATTTGCTTCATGGTATATTATTTATAACTATAACGTGCATCTGACATTTTTGATATATTCAATAATAAATCAGTATGCCAAAAATAAAATCTGAAAAGGAATATTGTTTTAAAAACTAAAAAATCAGGATTTTTTATAAATAGGTACGGTACTGCAAGGCTCACCAAACATAATACTTTTGGCAAATGGTTTCAACAAAAAAGTAATCATACTATAAGCCTCAGGAGGGACCGGTTTTTCACCACATCCTTTGACCACTACCCTGCAGTCATGATAAGAAGACCAATCATTTTCTTTCAAAGCTTTATGATACCAGGATTTAATGTATTCGGCATCGGTACCAACAAAAACTTCATACGCCACACCTTCCAGATATTGACTAATCAGCATATATGCCCACATTGGAATGATGGCATCGGAAGAACATTGAATCAATACTATTTTATCTTCAAAAGTTGTCCAATCCAATTCTTTCAATGCACTGCGAAAATCTTTTTCCTTCAGGATTAACCCATGAAACAAATAAGGTTGAATATCAAATATCATTCTGTCCTTATCGGGAAAAAAATCTTCCAGATTGAGCGTCATAATACCCGAGGATGCGACCCTGTTTATTAAAGATGATTCCATGTCTTTTACTTTATAAAACAAAAACGGAAGTGAATTAGTTTTTTATGGTTATACAACATCATCAGGCTCCGGGCTACCGACTTGATTGACATCCGGTTCGATATCTTTTAATTTTGGCAATTCGTCCATACTTTTTAATCCGAAATAATCCATAAATTTGCTTGTTGTGCCATATAAAAGCGGACGGCCGGGTCCATCACTTCTTCCTGCTATTTCGATAAGTTCTTTATCCAGTAGCTTATGAACACTAAAATCACTGTTGACACCTCTGATCAGTTCGATTTCACTTTTTGTTACCGGCTGCTTATATGCAATAATTGAAAGTGTTTCCAAAGCTGATTTACTCAATTTTTTATGGGTGTTCTGACGTAAAAAAGTACTAACTGTAGGATGATATGCCCCTTTGGTCATAAATCTGAAACCACCACCAATCTCTATAATTTCAATAGCATATATCTCATCAAGATATCGTCTCATCAAAACGTCGATCGCCTGACTGACCTCTTCTTCAGGAAATTCAGTTTGAAAACATTCATTCAGGGTAAGTCTGATATCATCAAAACTTACTGAAGGATTAGCCATAAAAATCAGAGACTCAATATGTGGTATAATTCTGTTCAATGATTACAAGTTTGGTGCAAAAATACTGATTTCACACTATTGTCAAGCAAAAAAAGTCATTTTTAAGTGAAATCCGGATTAATAAAAATTATTATTGATATTCTTTTTTTTCAGCTTACTTATTTTCTGTAAAATGAAAAAATCCAAATCAATAAAATACAAAATGAAATCAAAATAATATAAGAAACGTACTTCATAACCCTTTCGGCCTTGGGGTCCCGCAAAATAGGGGTTTCTTCCGGTTTGTTTTCTTTCAAAAAATAGGCAAAATCCCCTGATTCGTCCTTTTCCAATAAAACAGTAAGCAACACATTTTCAACAAAAAAACTGTATTCTACTGTTTCGTGAACGTTAAAATCAATTTTAATGATTTCTCCCTCACAATACAATACCACATGTCCTTCATTGCCGTGAAAAAGACCGATTTCATATTTTTTCCCGTAAGGAAATGTATAATTCCATGATGACTGAGCCAAACAAAAGTGGATTTAACCTTTAATTCAATCAGCCTGTTCAGGATTTCACCAACCTAACATTGACCAATTTGTACATAAGGCGATTTATATCTTTATCATTCAATCTTAAAATTCCTTTAATGGTCACCGCATCGGCAGAATATTTGATCGGCTCCAATGCCAAAACTTCCATGACCGTTTCAGGCCCTGCACCTCCGCAAAAAAAACACATACTGTATGGAAAAGCAGAAAAAATAAATTCCGTATGGGATTTATATCCCTCCACAGGTATGATGTAACCTTTTAAAGTAATCTCTTTGCCATCCAATGCTTTCACCTGATCACTAAAAACAGGTTTATCAATTTTAAAACCCATAAGTTCGTCGTATTCCTTTTTATACGAAAGTTTACCAAGCGTTTTCCATACATTTTCTGATTGCTGAGCGTGTACAGAAACAGAAAACCCAAACAAAAAAATAATCAAAACGAATCTTACCATGTGTTCAAAAATATTGTTTTACACGAACAAACATAACGAATGGATTAAACAAAAGGTTGCACTTCTTAAATGAATTAACACATAAGAGACTTTAAAGACAAAAATCATCATTCATCTGCCGGCAGTCTTGTAAAAATTGCAAAAAGTTATATCTTTGTGCTCTGTAAATATAATCATAAAACAAACAAATAATAGTATTCAACATGGAATTTTTTCTCACCGAAGAACAATTAGCCGTACAGGAAGCAGCCAGAGAGTTTACAAAAAATGAATTATTAGCTGGTGTGATAGAGAGGGACAGAGACATGAAATATCCTAAGGAGGAAGTCCGGAAAATGGCTGAAATGGGATTTTTAGGTATGATGGTGTCTCCTGAATATCAAGGTGGTGGAATGGACACAATATCTTATGTTCTTGCCATGGAAGAGATTTCTAAAGTTGACAGTAGTTGTTCGGTGATTATGTCAGTCAACAATTCTTTGGTTTGCTGGGGACTTGAAGTATATGGTACGCCCTCACAAAAAGAAAAATACCTTCCTAAGTTAGCCTCAGGCGAATGGTTGGGCTCCTTTTGCCTTTCTGAACCGGAAGCTGGATCAGATGCTACAAGTCAAAGAACGACAGCAATAGACATGGGAGACCATTATATATTAAATGGCACAAAAAATTGGATAACAAACGGAGGGACGTCTGCTATCCATCTTGTTATCGCACAAACCTATCCAGAAAAAGGCCATAAAGGAATTAATGCCTTTATCGTTGAAACATCATGGCCTGGAGTCAATATAGGTGCTAAAGAAGATAAATTGGGCATACGTGCTTCCGATACACATACCATCATGTATACAGATGTTAAAGTTCCCAAAGAAAATCGAATCGGTGAAGATGGTTTCGGATTTAAATTTGCTATGAAAGTTTTATCCGGTGGAAGAATCGGAATAGCTGCACAGGCATTGGGTATTGCTGCAGGAGCTTACGAATTGGCAGTCAAATATGCTAAAGAAAGAGAGGCTTTCGGAAAACCAATTGCACAACATCAGGCCGTAGCATTTAAAATTGCTGATATGGCAACAGAAATCGAAGCAGCAAGATTATTAGTTTATCGGGCAGCTTGGCTTAAAGATAACGGAATGGATTACACTGGCGCTGCCGCTATGGCTAAATTGTTTGCGAGTGAAGTAGCTATGAAACATACCGTTGAAGCCATTCAGGTGCATGGAGGTTATGGTTATGTCAAGGAATATCATGTGGAAAGATTAATGAGAGATGCCAAAATCACTCAAATATACGAAGGGACATCAGAGATGCAAAGAATCGTAATCAGTAGAAATATTCTGAACGGGCAATTATATGAACCAATGTGGAAAATAGGTGAAAATTAAACCAAAATTATCTTTACCCTCAGCCAATTCAATAAAAATTGGCACTTTTTGGCAGATTCCTGTCAAATTACATTGGACATTTGGGTTATTGTTAGGTTTGGTCCTTTTTTCCGCTTATAAAAACGGATTGACATTACCACAAACGGTTGGTTTTGTTCTGTTCTTTTTATGTATATTTCTTTGTGTCGTCCTGCATGAGTTTGGACACGCACTGATGGCTAAAAGGTTTAAAGTAGTTACGAGGGATATTATCCTTTCTCCGGTAGGTGGTGTAGCCAGATTAGAAAGCCTGCCTAAAAATCCATTTCAGGAATTAAGTATAGCTATTGCCGGCCCTATGGTTAATCTGGTGATAGCCGTCATTTTAATCCCGGTATTATATTTTGTTTTTGATACAGGTTGGCCAAGATTAGATGACTTTAAATACGACAAACCGGTAGAATTTTTGAAATATCTTGCTTTTGTCAACGTAGGTTTATTTTTTTTTAATCTCATTCCCGCTTTCCCGATGGATGGAGGTCGGATTCTGAGATCCATTCTGGCAATGCAGATGGACAAAATCAAAGCTACAAAAATTGCCTCGGGTATTGGTAAAGTTATTGCTATTTTATTTATTATCATTGGCATCTTTTTCCAACATCTGACGCTGTCATTGATTGGCATTTTTATATTTCTGATGGCCGGAATGGAATATAAAAGTCTGAGAATAAGCGAAATAATTAAAAACACTCTTGCTAAACAATTAATGAGAACCGGTTTTACCATGGTTAGCCCAAACGATCAATATGAAAAATTAATCACGCTCTACAAACATGAAGGTGAAAAAAACTTTTTGGTATTCGGTGTGGGAAATGATGTCATTGGTTGTGTTCCGGAACTTTACATAAAAGATGTCCTTAAAAAAGGGAATACTGATATAGCCGTAAATCAACTTATGAATCCAAAATATGGTGTTTTTCCTGTGGAAACATCTTTAGAGTACATTATGGATGTTATGAAAGAAAAAGGTTTGTCAATAGTCGGTATTGAAGAGGAACAACTGATTGTAGGAGTTATTGACAGAAATATGATTCAGGATTTTATTATCCTGAAAAGCAGCTGATATGGCTTTCAAAAAACATAAGAAGTACCTCACGCTTAAAGATAAAATCAATATAGTTATCCAAAAATCCAAACTAGTCATTTTGTTTCTGATTTTTGGTGCTGGTGTGGCTATCTTCTACAATAGAAATTACCTTTGGAGCTATCTTAAAACATATTTTTATTAAATCTGCATCCGGTTAACAACCCCGATTTCAGGAACTCTTTCATACCCGAAAGAATGGGAAAAAATAAAACCAAGTTGCCCTGTCTGATATTTGTTAAGCAAAATTAGTTTCAGAAAAAGTCAAGCTTTATCGAATAAATACGAGTCTGTTTAGACCAGAAATTTAAACTAAAAGATATCACGAAAAATTTTCAGGAATAACATATTGTTTTATAACTTCTAAAATAGTAGCCCTAATCCCAAACGATACATAAGGTTATATAAGGTAATTTGATCGGTCCACCAGACCTATAATAAAAAAGGCCTCCAAATCTACTTGGAAGCCTTTTTTATTATATAAGTCCGGAGTTATGCTAATTTGGATTTATCCTTATTTGAAAACTCGTGAATGATCGGAGCGGCGATAAATACAGAAGAGTATGTACCAAAAACAATCCCTACAAAAATTGCAAAAGCAAAACCTTTGATACTGGCACCACCAAAAAGTAATAACATGATGACAACAATTACAGTTGTAAATGAAGTAATCAATGTCCTTGACAAAGTAGTGTTGATGGCTTTATTGATAACAACATCCTGATCTTCAGACACATGAAGTCCAATAAACTCACGTATCCGGTCAAAAATGATTACGGTGTCATTGATTGAGTAACCTAACACCGTCAGTAAGGCCGCAATAAAAGCCTGATCCATTTCCAGAGAGAACGGTAAAAATCCGTGCAACAAAGAAAATGCACTAAGTAACATTAAAGCATCATGTGCTAAAGCGATAATAGCGCCTAAACTGTATTGCCACTTAGAAAACCTCATGAGGATATATAAAAATATGATCAACAAAGCGAAAGTACCCGCATACCATGAGGATTTTTTCAAATCTTCAGCGATTGTAGGACCTACTTGTGTAGCACTCGTAATATGAATGACATCATTAGGTGAGTCTGAATCCAAAAACTTTTCTAAAGAAACATCTGAACCGGTCATTTTTGAAATTCCCTGGTGTAAAGCAGTAGATACTTTGGTCATAACATCATCACCTTTTTCATTGATCAGGTATGATGTTGTTATATTGAAAGTATTTTCAGTATCCACTTGTTTAACAACTGGAGAAGATCCAAATACTTCTTTTAAACCATCTTTTAATTTATCAGAAGTGATATTTTCTCCTCCTGCAAACTGCACATTATAAGAAAATCCACCTTTAAAATCAACGCCCATATCAAATCCTCTGGTAAATATTGAAACCAAACCTACAAGGATTAAAACAGTTGAAAATACGTATGCAATTCTTCTTTTACCAATAAAATCAATATTAAAATTGTTTAATGCACTTTCAGAAAAACTATTTGAAAAAGTGAGGTTTTTACCTTTTTCAACCCACCAATCTATCATCATTCTGGTGACAAAAATAGCTGTAATCATGGAACATATAACACCAATGATCAATACAATGGCAAATCCTTTTACAGGACCTAAACCAAAATAAGCCAAAACAGCTGCTGTCAATAACGTAGTTACGTTAGCATCTATAATGGCAGAATAAGAATTGGAAAATCCATCTGCAATTGCTTGCCTGAGATTTTTACCAACCAACAATTCTTCCCGGATTCTTTCAAATATAATTACGTTGGCGTCCACAGCCATACCGATAGTCAATACGATACCTGCGATACCTGATAGCGTCAAAACAGTATTAAAGCTTGATAAAGAACCAAATATAAAAAATACATTCAAAACAAAGCCAATACAGAGACAATACCACCACCTGCATAATATCCGATCATAAAGATTACAACCATACCAAAACCTAAAAGTAATGAGGTGATGGATTTTTCAATATTGGCTTTACCTAAAGATGGTCCAACCGTTGACTCTTGTAAGATTTTAGTCTTAGCAGGTAGCTTTCCGATTTCAAGTATGTTTGAAAAGTCTACCGCTTCTTCAACTGTGTAGTTTCCACTGATTGAAGAACTACCACCTGTAATGGCTTCATTAACCCTTGGAGCTGAAACCACCTCATCGTCCAAAACAATGGCTATTTCTCTATTGCCTTCAGAAGCTGCTTTGGTCGTCATCTCTGCCCACTTCTTAGCACCTTTTGCATTCATTCTGAGCGTAACTTCAACCTGACCGTTAACGGGATTTACAGATTGTTGGGCGGAAGTGACTACCTCCCCATCCAAAGGAGCTGGTTCCTCTGTGTTTCCTTTAATGAGGTATAATTCATATTGATTGGTAAAATTCCCTGCTTCATCTTGTGTAGGTTTGTATGACCACATAAACTGAGCATTTCTAGGGAAAACACTTTTTACTTCCTCCTTAGCCAAAAGCTCAGTAACATAATTCTTATTGCTCTTATCTACCAAAGCCATGGTAGTCCCGGGAAGGGTACCTGTATTTAATGTCATTAGCGAAAGAAGAGGACCGCTGGTCGAATCACTAACGCTACTTTTAGGTACAACTGTCAATACAGAATCAATAACATTACCCAGTTCGTCATACTTTTCTTTATAAACTGTATCCATTTCTGTAGAGGATCCCGCAGCACCCAGAATACTTTTAAGTTTATTATCAGCTTCCATAAAAGCCTGTGAAATCCCTCCGTCTGTATTCCGGTAAACATCCCAAAATTCAAGTTGGGCATTTGCCTGAAGATATTGTCTGGCTCTTTGAGGATTATCAATACCAGGCATTTCTACCAAAATAAGGTCTCTGTTTGCATCAAGAGAAATGTTAGGTTGGGTTACGCCCAATCTGTCAATCCTTTCTTTTAACATTCTGAAAGTCAACCCAACCGTTTCGTTGGCTTTATTTCTTAATGCCCTGGCGATGACACCGTCTTCTGTATCATTGGTAATATCACCCAGTATTTCAGCTCTTGCAAATACTTTATTGAGTTGATTCGGTCCGGCAATTTCTCGGTATGCTTCTGTAAATAAAGTTACCAAGTCAGACTGAGAAGTTTTTCTTTCTTCCTTTGCCTGCTCCAAAGCTTTGATGAAGTTAGGATTTTTAGCGTTTCGCCCGGCAACAGATTTTAAAAAGTCCTCCAAATCCACCTCAAGCACGGTAGACATACCACCTTTAAGGTCCAGACCTAAAGCCAATTGCTGTTTTTTCAATTCAGCATAGGTGAATTTTTTAATCAATGGGATCGAAAATACCGTTTCACTGGAAAGCGAATCCAAATATCTGGCTCTTGCCATTTTGTATTCAACACCTGAATCAGCACCAGCCATTTGAGTGGCATAGTCGTGGGCATCATTTTCTATACGATTTGTGGGTATAAAAAACCAAAATTGCAGGATACAAACCAGTGCAATCAATACCAAAAATACCTTTATTAAACCTTTTCCTTGCATTTTATTAAAATCATTAATTTTTCAAAAAACGACGCAAATATACGATTTTTGGCAAACTATCCATGAAAACCACAAAACTACATATATTTTTTTTCATTAAATCTATTACTTACTTGATAATCAGACTGTTTTAATTACAAAAATATATGAATATTTTAAAATATTATATTGATATTAAACCTAAAATCTTAAAAAGCTGCTGCAAACAGAGAACGTCAGATTAAAAAAATGGGTAAAACAGGGAAATATTTACATGTAACTAAAACAAATAACGCTTCAAATATAACCAATGTAGGTAACAAAGGAGAATACTTTTAGATTAACTATATGTTATTTATGGTACATTTTTTTTCTAAAATATGAGGATTGATCAGCTTCTGACGTCTTAGAACAGACAAAGATCATACAAAGCGTCCTTAAATACGATAAAGGTATGTATCTTTGCCACACATTATTTTCAAACATTTAAAAATTTAATCATTATGGGTTTATTTTCTTTCCTTAAAAATGCAGGAGCAAAATTATTTTCAAAAAATGAAGAAGAAAAAGCACCTGTTGAAACCACAACATCTAATGTTGATGAGATGACAGCTGCTATTAAAAAAAGCAGAGAAGCTGCGTTGCTATCTTTAGTTAAAAGTCATGGTTTGGAGGTTGAAAACCTCGCTATTGAAGTGAATGACGATCAGATTGTAGTTTACGGTCAAACCGAAAATGTAGCTACAAAAGAAAAAGTGGTACTTACATTAGGTAATGTTGAAGGCATTTCTTGTGTAGATGACAGAATTTCTGTTGTTCAGACAGAACCTGAATCCTCTTTTTATGAAGTTAAAAAAGGTGATACACTTTCAAAAATCTCCAAAGAATACTATGGGGATATGATGAAATACAACATCATATTTGAAGCAAATAAACCTATGTTGACATCCCCTGACTTAATCTATCCGGGACAAGTATTGAGAATACCAAATATAGGAGCATAAAAAAAGGGGCTTAAGCCCCTTTTTTTTTAACTGTATTTAGATTCGGTTTTTTAAATTTTGAAGGAAAACGTTCAGTTCATCAATTGAATAAAACAACACCTCTCTCGGTTTGCTACCTTTTGCTTCACCAACTATACCTAATTTTTCCATCTGATCCATTATCCTGCCGGCTCGGTTATATCCAAGCTGCATCTTCCGCTGGATCATTGAAGTACTCCCGTGTTGGGATGAAACCACTAATTTAGCTGCATCTTCAAACATATCATCCAAGTCAGAAAGTTTAAAATCTCTGTCTTCCATTCCTCCTTCATCATCACCTTTGTATTCCGGCAAATAAAACGGCTCAGGATAGCCTTGTTGTTTACTGATAAAATCAATAACCTCCTCGACTTCAGGAGTATCGACAAAAGCACATTGCAAACGAACATTCGTGCTGCCGATACTAAGCAACATATCTCCACTTCCTATCAATTGGTCAGCTCCACCACCATCAAGAATTGTCCTTGAATCAATTTTTGAAGTAACTTTAAAGGCAAGTCTTGCAGGGAAATTGGCTTTAATAGTTCCCGTAATAATATTTACAGAAGGTCTTTGTGTGGCAATGATTAAGTGAATTCCGATAGCTCTGGCCAACTGAGCTAAACGGGCAATAGGCAATTCGACTTCTTTACCGGCTGTCATAATAAGATCAGCAAATTCATCTATAACCAGTACGATATAAGGCAGATATTTGTGACCATCCTTTGGATTCAACTTACGCTCCATGAACTTTTCGTTGTATTCCTTAAGATTTCTGACCCGGGCACTTTTCAGCAAATCATATCGATGGTCCATTTCAATACACAATGAATTTAATGTGTTGATTACTTTGCTGGTTTCTGTAATGATGGGTTCGTCCTGATCAGGTAAAAAAGCAAGAAAATGCTGATCCAAATGTCCGTAAGGGAAAAGTTCTACTTTTTTAGGGTCAATAAGTACAAGTTTTACCTGTGAAGGGTGTTTTTTGTACAAAATAGACATCAGGATAGTATTGATACCTACAGATTTACCTTGACCTGTGGCCCTGCAACCAAAAGGTGAGGCATCTTTGCCAGGTCAGCAACAAAAACTTCATTGGAAATGGTTTTACCCAAAGCTATTGGCAAAGCCATTTTTGATTGGGTAAATTTTTCTGACATCAAAACCTCCTTCAAAGAAACGATTTGTTTGTTTTTATTGGGAACTTCAATTCCAATGGTACCTTTACCCGGAATCGGTGCAATGATCCGGATTCCTAATGCTGAAAGACTCAAAGCGATATCATCCTCAAGATTTTTGATTTTGGAAATTTTTACACCCGGCGCCGGAATGATTTCGTACAAAGTAACAGTGGGTCCTATAGTCGCTCTGATTTTGGTGATTTCAATTTTATAATTTAATAAAGTCGAAATGATCTGATCTTTATTAGCTTCCAGTTCATCCCTGTCAATTTCAACTTTCTGGTCAGAATATTCAAGCAACAAATCAATCGTAGGGTATTTATATCTGGACAAATCAGCTGTAGGATCATAAGGTTCGACCTCTGTCAGATCATCCATTTTAACAGCTTCAATTTCTGTTTCCGGAGAAACAGGAATTTGGCCCATACCACTTTGAGATGGCATAGGAATGGTTTCAAACATAGGACCATCATCAAGATCAGTGGTTTGCGGAAACTCTATATCAAGGTCAAGATCCGCTTTGCCACTGGTAACTACCGGAGATTTAACAACTCTGTCCAAAAGGTCAAATTCCAGTTCCTGAAAATTGCGCGATGAACTTTGAGATGTTTTTGTTTCAGGGTCATTTGCGGGCTTAAGAGGCAAATCCCATTCACTTTCCGCTGTTTTCTGACCGAAAATTGCTTTTTCTGTTTGTTTTTCTTTTTTTGTAGAGATATTGGAAGTTATATCATCTGCGTCATCATCATAAGGTTTGAAAAAATCCCAGGACGGCATTTCAACATGTCTGAACGGGTTTTCAATGGTAAGCATGGAAAGATTCGGATTATATTTCCAGAAAAACCATGTACCTATCGTAAATAAAAGCAGAAAAAACAAGCCAACCTGACCTAAAAAATTAGTAAGCCAAAAACAAGTACTTTCTCCAAATGCCCCACCCCATGTAAATTCAGATTTTCTGAACACAAATTCGAGAAGCAATGAAAAAAACGACATAATGATCATAGAGTTTCTGGTTAATATCCAAAACGGCCCTAAAGGTCTCTGGCGGATAAGATCAAATCCCAATCTGGTCAGTAAGACCACAAATATCATCGATGGAAGTCCGAACCCCCAATAAAAAAAAGCATTGGATATGATGGCACCCAATCTACCAAGCCAATTGCTGGCTACCAGTTCTGATTGAGTAAGTAAAGACCAGGAGAACTGCAATACTTTGTCCTGATCCTGTTTCCACGTATATATATAAGACATGAAAGCAATGGCCAGATAAACGGCAGTTAATACACTGACAACCCCTACGACTTTAGGAATTCTCTCATCTTTCCAGTTGAATTTAGGTAACGAAGTGGGTTTAACATTTTTCTTTTTAGACATACGATCGGTTTTTATTTGAAAATCCTTGGGTTAACTTTGTTTTCTGACAACTTTACTACGAATCATTTAAAGCCATCAAAAGAAACAAATTCGATTCACGTGGCAAAAATAAGATATTTTTTAAATATTAAAACATTTTTTAAATTATTTTTTACTCATTACTATATAAATACACATTACAAATTATTTTAATATGTTAATAAAGCATCAAATTCCACTTTTAAAATCTATTTGTACTCTTGTTTAATCTTTTATTTTTTTACCCCCTTACTGGATTTTACCAACCATTTTTTGAAAATTAGTTCAAAATGGTATCAAGTTTACAACCAATTACACCAAAAACTTAAAAAATTAACCCTACTTTTGTGGCGATTTTAGTAAAACCCTTCAAATTGATTGGTTTTAAGTTAATCAGGTCTCATCAGCCTTTTTGGATCGAATGGTAACAGACAAATAACATTTTCATGAATGCAAAAATTTTTATAGCCGGGTCCGGCGGAATCGGACAGGCTGCCGGCTTGATTCTGGCAGAATCAGAGGTATTAAACGTGGAGCTGTACTTCGGAGATATTTCTTCGAGAGCTTTAGAATCTGCTGAAAAATTCATCAAAGAAGGTAGTACCAAAAACATAAAAACCAACAGTATTTTAATGCCTGAGCAAGGCAGTAATGATGCTTTAACAGATGCCTTAGACAAATGTGACATTATTTTAGATTGCCTTCCGGGTAGTCAGGCACCCCGATTGGCTGCTTTGGCAAAAAAACACACTTGTCATTACGCCAATCTCACTGAATACGTTCAGGAAACCAAAGAAGTTGTCGAAATAGGTAAAGATGCTGATACCGCATTCGTTTTACAAACAGGACTTGCTCCGGGTTTTATCAATGTTCTCGCATGTCGGTTATATGAAGAATTTGCTTCTGAATTTGAAGCAGAAATCGTGGATAGTATGACCATGAAAGTTGGAGCTATCAGTAAAAATGCACCATCACCACATTATTATGCATTTACATGGAGTCCTATCGGTGTTGCTACAGAATATCTGAAAGATGCCGAAATTGTCCGTAATTTCAAAAAAATGATGGTTCCTGCTTTGTCAGGAAGAGAAACCATAATAATAGATGGCGATGCCTATGAAGACAATTTTACTTCCGGTGGAGCAGCCAATCTTCCGGATGCCTTTACAGGAAAAGTTAAAAACCTTGATTACAAAACCATCAGATATCCCGGACATTATCAATGGGTGCAAAATACATTGTCAACCATTCAAAATGTAGACAATAAGATCAAATCTCTGGAAAACATCATGTTGGAAAACATTCCTTCAGTCGAAGACGATGTGGTAGTGGTTTATGCTTCCGTTCAGGGAAAAGACAGTCACGGAAGACTCAGAAGAAAGGAAAAATCTTATAAAATATTTCCAAGTGTGGTGGGACACAAACAACTCAGAGCCATTCAAACGACCACGGCTGCACCATTATGCGAGATTGCATATATGTTGCTGACGCATCAATGGAAAGGTGTTATCCTGCAAAGCCAGGTTCCTACCCTAACGTTTCTTAATGGTCCGTTTGTCAGTAAGGTTTACGGCATGTACAAACCCGAATGGTAATAGCTGATGTTTAAAACCTTCCTGTGCCGGCAAGTCTGATACAGCTTGAAAGCATACATCGTACAAGGATTACCCTGATTTTTTAGTCTTTTTTTGCCAAAACGGTGATTTTCATTTGCAGGTTTATCTTAATTAACCTATCTTTACCATACATTTTTGGTCATGGGTAAGTTTTATTTCATCATTTTTGTTTTATGTTTAGTGGTTCCCATCTTGGGTTACGCTCAATGTTCAACACCTTTCGGAGTAACCTTTACTCAAAAAACTCAAACCAGTATTGATTTCAGGTGGACCGATTCAAATCCATTAGTTGCCGGATGGGATGTGGAAGTGGTTGAAAAGGGAAAACCCGTGTCAGGACAGCCAATAAATATATTGCCGATTCCGAATCCTTTTTATCAGATTACCAATCTCAAATCGTCAACTTTTTATGAAATATATATCAGAACGATTTGCACGAATCAAAACCGAAGTAATTGGAATGGCCCCTTTGTTGTAAGTACTGTTTTATCAAATCCGACCACTTGTGCTGTAAATCTGAACTTAAAAGATAACGGAACAGAAACCTTTTTGATTGAAGTTACAAAAGATGGTATTTTGGGTCAGAATGTTTTTTTAAATTCTGTCGACTTTATTGTTGAACATGACTGGCCTGCAGACCTGAAAATAACCTTAACCAATCCATCCGGAAAAAGTGTTGTATTAAGTAATTTCTACGGAACAGGAGGAAAACACTTTGGTATACCTTCAGATGAGACCTGCACATCTACAACTAAATTTACTGACCAGGCATGTAATGTTTTTGAGGAAGCCGCCCCCCCGTTTTTAGGTTATTTTCTGCCTAATGAGCCCTTGTCACAATTACATAATAATACACAAGCCAAGGGTATTTGGAAAATAACATTTCAGGATCGGGCAAATTTTCATAGAGGTACGTTAAAATATATGAGGATAAATCTGAATGAAGAAAACTGTTTGCCTCCTCTACCCTACTATATATCTGACATAAAAAGTAACAGCGCTGCTATATTGTGGACCCATAATCCTCCCTGTCTCTCTATAAAAATCACCTTGAAAGAGAAAGGAAGTTCTTCGGGACAGGAAAAAGAATATTTTTTGAATTGCCTTGACGAATTTTTTATTATTCCGGATCTTATTCCGGAAACCGAGTATGAAATAATCATTCAAAGTGTTTGTGCTCAAGGATTATCGCAGGAAAGTTGTATAGAAAACTTTAAAACCAATTGTAAAACACCAACCAATACCACAAATTTCAACCAGGAAACACTTTGTACAGAATCCTGTCGATTTCAATGCAGTCTCGACGGAATATGGCAAAATACTGACGAAGACGGTCAGGATTGGATTGTCTGGCAAGGCAAAACGGATACTGAAAACACAGGTCCTGACGGGGATGTTTCCGGTTTTGGAAAATATATCTACATGGAATCTCAACCGGATATTTGCGGCTCACAATCCGCACATCTGTATTCTTCCTGTATGCAGATTTCCACCAATGCAGATGGATGTGACCTATCCTTTTTTTACCACATGTTTGGTTTGGGTACAGGTTCTTTGTCTTTAGAAATTTCTCTCGATAATGGTGTTCAATGGACTTCGTTATGGAATATTTCCGGAGAGCAGGGAAACGTATGGAAAAGAGTATTTATTCCCCTGGACGAATACAACGGATCAACAGCAATCTTCCGTTTTAGAGGTGAAACTACAACATCAGCTTTAGGCGATATAGCCTTGGATCAGATTGAATTTTACGGATCAACACCAGTTGCCGACCTCTATTCTTTCTACGAAGATCTCGATAATGACGGGTATGGAAATTCTTTGGAAAATGTATTGATTTGCAGAAGTTCTCCTCCTGCCGGCTATGTTATCGCAAATGGCGATTGCGATGATACAAATCCGGATATTTATCCCGGACAGACAGAACGGTTATGTAACCTAATTGATGAAAATTGCAACGGAATGAGTGATGACAAAGATCCGAACTCTACGCTCAAATACACAGTTACTCTTGGAAACGAACGATGTAAAGGTGAAAAAAACGGCTATATTTTACTTGACGTCACAGGAGGAATACCTCCGTATTCTGTCACATGGAATACCGGTAGTACGAACAAAGATTTATTACAAATTGGTCATGGGATTTATTTTTGTACCATTTCTGATGCAGGCAGCTGCTCCGTCAGGACTGATTTTTTCCAAATTTTGGCAGATCAATCCATTCAATATGTTGTTACCAATATAGATAGGCCTTCATGTTCAGGAGTTGAAGATGGCAGTATACAAATCAATCATTCAGGTGGATTGCCACCTTTTGTTTATAATTGGTCAAATGGTGCGGTTTCTAAAGATCTTCAAATGATCGGAGAAGGACTTTTTAAAGTTACCATAACTGATGTAAACGGATGTAGTGTTGAAAGTAATCAAATCCAGGTCACTGCATCTCCCGGATTAGTGGTCGGAGCGTCATCTTTAAAACATCCAAGTTGTCATGACAGCTCCGATGGTCATCTGTCAATCGGTGTGATCGACGGAACACCACCCTATCATTATATATGGTCTGGTGGTCAGACAGAAGCTGCCATTACAAATTTGCAAGAAGGTATATATTTTTGTTCGGTGACAGACTCCAAAAATTGTCAGGTAGTTTTTGAAAAACAACTAATTGCCCCGGAACCCATACTTACCCAAGTGCTTAGTACGGAAGAAGTACGCTGTTTTGGAGAAAAAGACGGAATAATAAAAACGCACACTACCGGCGGAACACCCCCTTATCTTTATTTCTGGAATCATTCAGCATTTGATGATGACCTTTTTGACCTTGAGGCAGGAATTTATGCTTTAACAGTAACGGACAAAAATGCATGTACTTTTGTTTTAGAAAACATTGTTGTCAATCAACCGGAACCTTTAGTTAGTTTGGTAAATACCATCGTTCCGGCAACTTGTATTTCAGGTAAAAATGGTAGTATCCAAATGAATTCGACTGGAGGTATTCCTCCATATCATTATTCATGGAATGAATTTTTAGCTCCTGACTCATCCTTTATTGAAAACCTGATAAGCGATACCTATAGTGTGGTCGTTTTTGATGAAAACGGTTGTAAATACAATGTCGGCAGTATATTTGTCCCTTATGAAAATAAAGCCTTACAGGTTACAACAGAAATAATTTCTTTAAATCAATGTTTCAACGACCATAAGGCTGAAATCAAAACAAATGTATTTTCAGGTTCTCCTCCATTTGATTTTAACTGGTCTACAGGAACACAAAATATTCTGGACTCAAGTCAGGACACGCTTTTTTCGCTGCCATTTGGACTATATTCCGTTACAGTCACAGATAGTGATGGATGTACAGGAAGTGCTGATTCGGTGGAAATTCCTTTTATCCATCCGATTTTTTATCAGGTAACGGATATTATTACAAACAGATGTAAACATGACAGTTTGGGACAAATATCTGTTTCTGTTTCCGATACTCAGGGTCCGTTTAAAGTCAATTGGAATAACGGTGGCATAGGTGAAACTCTGAGTCTATTGCCCAATGGTTTGTACTCTGCAATCATTAAAGATTCGGCGGGGTGTTTACATCAAATTTTACCTGTTGAGATTTCTTCCCTTTCAAATTTGAATATAATAGTTGACATTACAAATACATCGGAAGGCCTCAATAACGGACAAGTTTGTTTTTTTATCTCAGGTGGGATAACCCCTTATGACATCACGTGGGATGAAAAAATAACCAATTTTAATGGTTTTTGTGCTACAGAATTACCTGAAGGAATGTACACTATTACAGTCATTGACGGAGTTTCCTGTGTACAGGAAGTAAATTTCATCATTGAAAAAAGCACCTCAACGGAAAGTATATACGCTTCAGATAATATATTTATACCTAATCCGGTTTCTGAATTATTATATTCATCTCAGGATCATTTTAACAACGAAATAAACATATTTGATATTCATGGCAAAAACATGTATACAAAACCTTCCGGAGAATTATTTAATCCCATTTCAGTTGAAAAATGGGCAAGCGGCATGTATATGGTATTGGTAAAAAACCGTAACAAACATATCCGTTTTCAAAAAATCATAAAATTCTGATTTGACGATTTCATTGTTATCCCTTCTTTTTTGGTCTTTTCTGGCAGCTACCATTTTACCATTCGGAGTCGAGCCTTATTTTGTGTATCATATCCTGACCTATGATCAGCCGTTATTAACTATTTTTGTTGCCAGTTTGGGAAATATAACCGGAAGTTCAACAATTTTATGGCTAGGTATAAAAGGAAGCAAAAAAATGTATCAGCATTTCAATTCCTCCAATAAAAAAACACTGGACATAGCTTCTGCTTATTTTACAAAATATGGTTTGGTCAGCTTACTTTTTTCATGGGTTCCTTTCATCGGTGATCTGTTAGTCCTTTTGGCAAGTTTTAGCAACCCTCCTGTCCTCAAATCTCTAATACTCATTTCTATAGGAAAAATAGCAAGATTTGTATTTTTGGCATGGACTATATCTCTATAAAAAAAGGCCTCACTTTGTTAAAGTGAGACCTTTTTTATTTATTCCTAAACGAAAAAACCTTATTTCTCCAACAAAGCTTTACGGGAAAGTCTTAATTTACCGGTTTTCGGATCTGTACCAATGATTTTGATCGTGATTTTATCACCGGCCTTTAACACGGTACTGACATCTTCTATACGTTTGTGATCCAATTCAGAAACATGCAACAATCCACTTTGTCCGAAAAACTTAACAAATGCTCCATAAGGCATGATGGATTCAACTTCTGCTTCATAAACATCACCAACTGAAGGAGTAAAAGTGATTCTTGCTATAGATTCCCGGGCAGCTTTCAAACCTTCAGCATCTGTACTGGCAATAGTCACAACTCCCTTGTCTCCAACTTCTTCAATATTTATAATTGTATTCGTTCGAGCCTGCATTTCCTGAATGATTTTTCCACCAGGTCCGATAACAGCTCCAATAAAACTCTTATCAATCACGATTTCAACCATTCTTGGAGCATGAGGTTTCAAATCAGAACTAGGCTGGCTAATTACCTTATTCATTTCTCCCAGAATATGAAGACGACCTTCTTTTGCCTGCATCAGCGCTTTTTCAAGGGTTTCATAAGGCAGACCATCTACTTTTATATCCATTTGACAACCGGTAATACCGTTTGAAGTTCCTGTAACTTTAAAGTCCATATCGCCCAAAGCATCTTCGTCACCTAGAATATCTGACAAAATTGCAGATCTTCCGCCTTCAGCAATCATACCCATAGCAATACCTGATACAGCTCCTTTGATCTGAATACCGGCATCCATTAATGACAACGAACCCGCACAAACGGTTGCCATAGAAGAACTTCCGTTTGACTCAAGAATATCAGAAACGATTCTCAATGTGTAAGGTAAATCAGGCATTACTTTTTTAAGGGATCGACCTGCAAGATTTGCGTGGCCTATTTCACGTCGACCAGGTCCTCTGTTTGGTTTTACCTCACCAACTGACAGTCCTGGAAAGTTGTAATGAAGGATAAACTTTTCGTAATAATTATCCAAAGCATTATCAATCATCATCTGGTCAAGCTTAGTACCCAACGTTAGTGACGTAAGTGATTGTGTTTCTCCTCTTGTAAATAAAGCACTTCCGTGAGCTGATGGCAAATAATCTACCTCACACCAAATAGGTCTGATTTCATCCAACTTTCTGCCATCCAAACGTACATGCGTATCAAGTACCATTTGACGGATAACACTTTTTTTAAGTTTGTCGTAATATTCAGAAATCTTACCTGCTTTTTCAAGAAGATATTCTTCGCCTTTTTGTTCCAGAATGGAGGCTTTCAGGTTGTCCTCAATTTCCTTCAATCTGGACTTCCGGGTTGTTTTATCCAAAGCACCTTTTGAAACTTCCAATATGGCATTTTTTGCCAGATTTTCAACAAGTTGAAGTAAGTCCTCATCTTTTTCTGCAACAATGACAGCTCTTTTGACTAATGCTTTATCTCCAACGAGTTGTGCCAGTTCAAGCTGAGCATTACATTGAACTTTTATCGCTTCATGAGCAACTTTTATCGCTTCAATCAGTTCATGCTCCTGACATTCATTTGCTTCCCCTTCCACCATCATAACGTCTTTTAATGTAGCCGCAACAATGATGTCCAAGTCAGCAGATGCCAATTGGTCTCTGTCAGGATTTACAACGTACTGACCTTTGATCTTACACACTCTGACTTCAGATATAGGACCATCAAATGGTATATCTGAAACAGCAAGAGCTGCAGATGCCGCTAATGCCGCATAAGAGTCCGGCATATTTTTTTTATCACCTGAAATAAGGCTCAGAATGATTTGCGTTTCATTCAAAAAAGTTTCTGGAAATAATGGTCTGACAGCTCTGTCAACCAATCTGGAAATTAGCACTTCATAATCCGACAACTTTGATTCCCTTCTGAAAAAGTTGCCCGGAATTTTTCCCGCAGCAGCAAATTTCTCCTGATAATCAACAGAAAGTGGAAAAAATGATTGCCCCTCCTTTGCTTCAGGACTTGCAACAACAGTCGCCAAAAGCATGGTGTTCTCAACTTTAACCAAGGCAGAACCATGCGCTAAAGTGGCTAGTTTACCCGTTTCAATAGTTACTTTTTTACCATTGGGTAAAGTAAAAGAAACAGATTTAGGAATTTGTCCCATACATTAAATAATTTAAAAAATGATAAAATAAACCTGATTTTGCCGGGAGGAGGACGGATTCAATTCAGGCGGATATATTATACAGATTACGATCGGTTGTGGAGAAGAAAAAAAGGAGCACCTGAAACAGGTACTCCCTTTTGTTATTTTCTGATACCTAATTTATCAATCAGATCCCGGTATTTCTGAATATCTCTGTCATGAAGATATTTTAATACACGTTTTCTTTTACCTACTAAAGACAACAACGTCCTTTTGCAGGAATTGTCGTGTTTGTTGGTTTTTAGGTGTTCTGACAATGCTTTTATTCTGAATGTGAATAAGGCAATCTGACCTTCTATAGAACCTGTGTTGGCGGCTGAACCTCCATACTCAGCGAAGATCTCGTTCTTTTTTTCTTCTGTTAAATAAACTGGCATGTTAAAATTTTAAAATTACCGAAAAGGCAAATTACAGAAATCTGCCATTAGCGCTGCAAAGATAGTACAATTCCTGATACTTGCTAAATTTTACACTCAAAAAAGAAAACTTTTGTGAAGTGTTATCATTCATTTCCATAAATATTATGTATATTTGATATATGGTATCAGTTTTGCCTCGGATTGACCATCTTGATATGTTGAACGGCAAAATCAGAAATTACAGCTCTTTAAGCCGGACTCTATTTACAATCCGATGAATTCTATTTGTAATATACAAATTATAATGGCGGAAAACCGAATCAGGTTAGTAAATATTTTTGAGTACTTTATTATTAAAACCGTATAAAACAGATTTTACAACATAATCATTTTTCATGAATACATTTTGGTCAATTATCATTTACCTGAGTTTTATTTTGTTTTTGGTTTCAACAACAACATGTTCAACAAAAAGCACACAACAAACAACGGTTGTTTTTTCTAATATTCTCATTCCGGGTAGCTGGATATGTAATGAATCAAAGGACACGCTTAACAAACGAGCTCTTTGTCGTCACGGTAAAGACAGCCTCACAATCGTTCAAGACAAATTCGAAAATCTGGAAAACAAAAGTGCTTACATTGATTTCCTGATGGCTTTCAGACACTACCATTTTGAAACTTTTTTTGATTACATTTTTCTGGATAAAAAGGTTAAACGATTGTACCGGGACTCCATTACAATTGACACCATAATAAAACATCAAAACCATATGTCTACAGCCATACCTTGTTATGGATGTAATATTGTTGCCCAAATAACCTTTAGAAATCAAAAATATGCCATACCTCACCAACTGAACAGCCAACTCCTCCTATATTTTGAACAATACAAACAAACGTTTACCCACAAGCCAGGTCAATATTCAACTTATTTCAATAACTCGCTTAAAAACGGCTTGTCATTTGTCCAAATCTTTGAACCATCAAAACTTTTAATCACTGAAATATCTTGGAATAAAAGGTTTTTATCTTCAAAAAGCATTCAAAATGTGCAGTTTATCAAAAATTAATCATCATTTGGTCTGTTTCATTTTGAAAATATTTTTATTTTTTTCAAAAAAAACATTCATTTTTTCTTTATATTAAAAAGAATAATTTTACCTTTGCGTCGCTTTTTAAGAAAAGTATGTTTATTATTCGATCTGGTAGCTCAGTTGGTAGAGCAATACACTTTTAATGTATGGGCCCTGGGTTCAAGTCCCAGCCAGATCACAAAACCAAAAGGCTTCACAATTTTTTGTGAAGCCTTTTTTTTATTATGCTACATCACTATTATGACCTTATTTATCATAAAAATCAAAATATAATTTAGTTATTTAAATTTTTAATGAATAATTTTCCTTATTTTAACAAATGATAGATTAAATTACGGTTAAGGCTGGGTCAATGTTCATGGAATACCGGTTAACGTGGATTTAAAATGATCTGAAGTATATCAACATCTTAAAGGATTAAAAAATTACATTTTTTTTCATAATAAGTTAATTGACAGTAAGACTTGTTGACTGGAAATACCGATTTTTTAATCTGCATTTTGAAAAAGTTTTTTACCCGTCTGTAAAAAAAACAACTGTCCGTCTATCATTTTTTTTTAAAAAGCATCAATTTTTTTGCTTATAGTTTTGCCAGCCTATATGTTTACACACTTTTTATCAAACTGGAATTTTAAAAACTTAACGTTTAATTACCTCTTTTAAAAGCAATGCTGAAAAAATTAAAAACGGAATAGTCGATACGATTATAGATATCCTACCACTTACTACACCGACTATAAAAATAAATCCTAATAGGATTCCAAGCATTATAGTGCCGGCAATGATAAGTTTTTTGGATGGAAACTGCTGAAACAAAGTTATCACTAATAAAACCTGCCCTGTTAATGGCAATATAATAAACGGATGTAATACAGACCCGGGGTCTGAAAGCAACTTTCCAATGACCATCCACTCACTTTCGAATAAAAAAGATTCATGTCCACCACCCCACTCGAGATAAGCAAATAAAGAAGATACAATGACAAATACATTCAATATTTTAATTCGCATAAAATCCTGTTTATGTTGCAAATATATTACAAAATCGCTTAATTACACTTATTTTTTTCATAAAAACATGGTTTCTAACCCAGGAACATTAAAAACGTTTTCTAATAATATTCTAATTGAATATGCCGATATTTTCCAAAATCTTAGATTACTTTTGCACTCTGCTTTAGCATTGTTTTTGAAAATTGATTAACCCTGATCAAAAAAACAAAACAGAAAATAAAAACAGTCAAAATGAATTATCTTACAAGGTCAACAATTCTCTATTTTTTGTTATTTAATTTTTTACTAATTCCTGTTATTTCGGGACAGGAAATAGATACATTATGGCAAAAAGAGATTGAACAAGTCACCATTTTATCGTATAAACTACAGATTGAAGAAGTAAAAAACCTTGAAAAAGTACATGAAACCTATATTATTTCAGGTAAAAAAAATGAAGTGATTTCAGTTCAGAATCTACCTTCAAACATAGCTGAAAAAACAGGACGTCAGATTTTCGCTAAAATCCCCGGGGCATTTATTTACGATATGGATGGTTCTGGCAATCAGGTTAATCTGGCCACGAGAGGTCTGGACCCTCACCGAAGCTGGGAATACAATATCCGCCAAAATGGGATAATGACCAATTCTGATATTTATGGATATCCCGCAAGTCACTACAGTCCTCCAATGGAAGCCATACAAAAAATTGAACTGATCAGAGGAAGTGCTTCACTTCAGTTTGGAGCCCAATTTGGTGGCATGATTAATTACATCACCAAACAGGCGGATACCACCAAAACTTTAAGTGTCGAAAATATTAACACCATCGGATCTTTTGGACTTTTGAGCAATTACCTCTCAGCAGGCGGTAAAAAAGGAAAGTTGACCTATTTCGGTTACTATCAAAGAAGAATTTCAAATGGATACCGTGATCATGCAAGTTCAGATTCTGATGCTCAGTTTTTGAGTATTGGGTATGAACTGAGCAAAAATCTCACCCTCAAGGCTGAATTGGGCAGAAGTAGCTATCTTCACCGAAATCCAGGTCCGTTGACAGACAAAATGTTTGCTGAAAATCCTCGACAAGCCACCAGAACAAGAAACTATTTCAGCCCTGACATATATGTTCCTTCATTATCATTGGATTGGATAATTAATAAAAACACCCGCATTCAATGGATAACTTCAGCCGTTCTTGGAACTCGCAGTAGTGTACAGTTTATCGGTTTTGCCGATGCTAGAGATACAATAAATCTGATGACAGGCCAATATCGAAACCGTCAGGTGGATATTGATAATTTTAATAGTTACACCTCAGAAATCAGATGGCTGCAACAATATAAATTATTTTCTTTATCAAGTACTTTTGTGTCCGGAGTGAGATATATCAATAATGATTTGCACAGAAGACAACAAGGTAAAGGTACTACAGGAACAGACTTCGACCTTAGAGTTGAGGGTAATTTCGGAAGAGACATCCACCTGAAAACCAATAATATTGCCATATTTGCTGAAAATCTGACCAGAATTACTTCAAAATGGGATTTGACTTTAGGAATACGATACGAAAACGGAATCAGTAAGATGTCAGGAAATATCGTTTATTTACCCGAAGAAGACACCCGAAAATCGATAAAACATCAATTTCCGCTTTATGGTGCAGGCATGACTTACGAGTTGGATAATAACCATAAAATGTATACCAGCTTCTCTCAGGCTTACCGGCCGGTAATTTTTTCTGATCTGATACCTGCGACCGTTCTTGAAAAAACTGATCCTAACCTTCAGAATGCACTTGGCCACAATTTTGAAATCGGAGTCAAAGGTAAACTTTGGAACAGAATTACCTATGACATCAACTATTTCCAAATTCGATATAATAATCGTATCGGAAATCTGATTTTAACCGATGACAACCAACAAAGTTATATATGGCGCACCAATATCGGGGATTCTAATACAAAAGGTCTGGAATGTTACCTCGAAGCAATTTTGATTTCAAACGAAAATATGAAAGTGTCCGCTTTTACAGCAACATCTTATTTCGAAGGAAAATATCTCAACGGACAACTAAGACAAGGTTCAGAAAATGTCGATCTAACCGGAAATGTTATTGAAACTGTACCTGAATGGACCAGTAGAAACGGCATTCAGCTGGCTTACAAACGAACTTCTGTTATTATTCAACATAGTTATGTTTCTGAAACTTTTTCTGATGCTTTAAATACAGAAACTCCAACGGCAAACGGGGGTGTAGGCATTGTCCCTTCTTATAACCTTTGGGATATCAATGCTGCATTCAGAATTCATAAAAATATAACCTTCAGATGTGGTGTTCATAACTTGACAAATCAGTCGTATTTTACAAAAAGACCCACCGTTTATCCCGGTCCGGGAGTTTGGAGTTCTGATGGCATCGGATTTACAGGTACCGTTATCGTTCAGATTTGATTCTCCCGCAAATTTCATAGTACAACATTAATATTTTTCATGATTTTGCACCAACGATTCAAAATCAATGAAGACATATTTAATACAATTTGGAAGCCACCCTTTAGAAATCCGGTTTTCATTAACATCATTTTTTTCATGGATATACCGTCAAAACTTCAAATCACATCAGAGCCGCCTCTAATTATTTGAAGCTTTTTATCCTTTAAGAAAAAGAAAATATTGCCGAAATGACCCTGATTTTACAACATTAGACATGATATTACCGTCTTTAAACTGTATTCTTACCTGTTATGTACATGTTTCTATTTAATATTCATGATTCAATCATTTTACTAAATAAAAATATCCGGAATGTAACGTCTCTTCGCAATAAAATATAATGTCAAAAATATTTACCAAAATATCACTTCTTTTTTGTTTTGTTTTTATAACGATCACTATTTTCGGGCAAAACATTATGACACCATTTTCGCCACCTGATGCATCATTTGACGTAAAATGTCCCGGAACCATGGATTATGGAGAAAAACATGTCCTGACTGATCTGGGAGAGATGAAGACCATAACATATCTGTACCGCGAAGACATCAAAAATCCTGACCCGATTTATATCATAAATTATACTGATTTCCCGAAAGGAACCCTGGATGCAGACAGTATTGATCTTGTGGAAGAGTTTTTCAAAACATCTTTTGATGGAATATTAACAAACCTCAAGGGGGAAATCATTTATTACGCCGATATTTCTGCCTTGAATATGCCTCAAAAAATTTACAAAATCAATTATAACAATGGCCAGGCTATCCTCAAGGGTAAAATGCTGATTTCAGGTGACCGTTTTTTTTCTGTTCAGGTATTTTCTTCACTCTCCCAAAGCGATAAACCTGAAATAGATGGCTTGTTGGATTCATTCAAAGTAAACCTCAAATAATCCATTTTCACACAGTTTAGGTAATAATTACCATTGAGAAAAAGCGTCGTTGAATATTTGTTCTGTAAACAAATCAAAAATCTCTCTGGTCAAAGACTCTTGTACATTCTGAAAATCTACTGATGATTCAAAAGTCCTGAAAAATACATAGGTTTTATTTTTCCAACCTGCTTCAGGTTTATTAGTGTATTCCAAAACTACATCTATTGTGATTTCAAACCTGTTTAGAGCAGCGGTATTTTGATCAGCAGAAATGTTTTCCGGTGTAATTTTATAATCTTTTATGACACCTGTGACGACAATATCCGGATCAATTTCCTTCAGGATTAATCGGGATTCATTTCTGATTTTATTCCGAAGCGCTTCACTAAACCTTTGATTCAGATCCGGAGGAGCAAGATCCGCAGTCATAACAAAGTTTTCCACATGAAATGTATTGACATCAGGTGGTATGGTCACACCTTTAAGGGAGACTGTGCAGGACTGAACAACTACAAAACCAATAAAGTAAAAAGAAAAAACCAGCAACCGGGTCATAAAATGATTTTACATATAACAATTTACTTGACAATCTGTTTTATTTCTTTTTATCAATTCACACACCTTATTTACAAACAGTTCGTACTTTTGCCCTTATGTTAGAGCGATTACACATTCAGAATTATGCCATTATCGATCGGATTACGATTGATTTTTCCAAAGGGCTTTCCATCATAACAGGTGAAACAGGTGCAGGTAAGTCTATCTTGTTAGGAGCTTTAGGTCTGATTATGGGCAGAAGAGCCGATACAAAAACATTGTACGAGGCTGATAAAAAATGTATCGTCGAAGCTGTTTTTTCAGCTTTTCCGAAGGAAGCAGAAAAAATTCTTCAGGAAGAAGAACTGGATATTGAAGACCAACTTTTTATCCGAAGAGAAATATCCGCCACAGGTAAAAGCAGATCGTTCATCAATGATACGCCTGTAAATCTGGATATTATTCAGAAATTATCGCCATTTCTATTGGATATGCATCAGCAATTTGATAATCTGGATATCCAAGAAGAAAATTTCCAAATGGAAATGATTGATGCGTTTACCAAAAACAAAACCCTACTGACGCAATACCTGCATCTTTATACAGATTGGAAAAAACAAGTCAAACATTTGTCATTTCTGGAAGATAAAAAACAATCATTTGCCAGAGAATCAGAATTTAACAGATTTTTGTTGGCAGAACTGGACCAGATTGACCCTTTTTCCGGAGAGCAGGAAGAACTCGAAAATGAGTTGAATGTACTTTCTAATGCTCAATCCATCAAAGAGATCAACACTTCTGTATATCATAATCTGGAAGAAAACGAACCATCTGTCCTTACAGTCATTGGTAATTTAGTTCATGAAGTGAGCAATATCAGTGATATTTCTAAAGAATATCAGGACATGTATAACAGATTGTATTCTATTCAGGAAGAATGCCGGGACCTGGCTAAAGAGGCTTTAAGACTTTCGGAACAAACAGAACTGAATCCTGAAAAAATTTACGAAATAAAAGAAAGATTAAATATTCTATACAAACTACAAAAAAAACACGGCGTTTCAGACGAAGCAGGTTTACTGGATATCTGGAATCAACTCAGGCAAAAAGATAATGATACTGAATCATTGGACCAAGAAATAAACAAAACCAGGAAAGAAATTTCACTCCTGGAATCAAAAATGGAAAAAGATGCTGACATTTTGCATCAAACAAGAGAAAAAGGGATACCTCTCTTTGAAAAAAATGTAAAAACATTATTGTCGGACCTAAAAATGGATCATGCTCAATTGAGCATAAAACTGGAGAAGTCAGAAAAGTTTTCTGAAAATGGTAAAAACAAAATACTTTGGTTGTTTGCAGCCAATAAAGGCAGTATTCCTCAACCTTTGAAGTCCGTTGCGTCCGGAGGTGAAATTTCAAGATTAAATCTGTGCATTAAAAGTATTCTGGTTTCAGCAATGGTTTTGCCAACCATTATATTTGATGAAATTGACGCGGGGGTTTCAGGTGATGTTGCTTTAAAAATGGGCGATATGCTGACAAATCTTGCCAAAAATCATCAGATTATCAGTATTACACATTCACCTCAGGTAGCGTCAAAAGCACAGCATCACCTCCATGTTTTCAAAAATCATGAAGGCGACAAAACGACAACAAACATTAAAGTATTATCTCAGGATGAAAAAATTTATACGCTCGCCATTATGCTAAGTAGTGACCCTCCTACAAATACTGCTTTGGCCGCTGCGAAAGAACTCATCTCACTATCCTGATGTCAATATGTTTCCTTACATTTGGAATATTTATAAAAATGCTTTTTCAGGACTGACAAAAGAAATCTGGCTTTTGAGCCTGGTCATGCTGATCAACAGAATGGGTGCAATGGTTTTGCCCTTTATGTCCATTTATCTTACTTCATCTCTAAAATTCAGCTTGAGCGATGCAGGTTACGTCATGGGGTTTTACGGTGCCGGAAGTATATTAGGAGCTTATACAGGTGGCGTTTTAACAGATAAATACAACTACCATATAGTTCAGATTGCTGCTTTGGGAGGAAGCTCTGTTTTACTTTTACTTATTCCATCTTTAGTCACTTTTTGGCCTTTGGTAGGTTGTATATTTATATTTTCCTTTTTATCTGATATGCTTCGACCTGCAAATAGTGTAGCGATAGCAACGTATTCAAAAACAGAGACAAGGGTAAGGTCATTTTCTTTAATGCGCCTGTCTATTAATCTGGGATTTGCCATCGGACCCGCATTAGGCGGATTGATTGCTTATCATTTTGGATATTCATGGATATTCTATTTTGACGGTGCCACATGTTTGATTGCTTTGTTATTGATATTTATGTACTTACCCTACAAACCAAACATTCCTGAAGTCACCGAAAATCCTGAAACCTTCTTGCCGCAAGGCAAATCAGCCTACACGGATTTTACATATCTTACCTTTATAGGCTTAGTGATCATGTTTGGTTCTTTGTTTTTTCAATTATTTACAACTGTCCCCGTTTATCTGAAGGAAATTTCAGGTTACAGTGAGATGTCTATTGGATTATTTATGGCGTTCAACGGTCTGCTCATTGTGGTTTTTGAGATGCCTTTAATACAAAAACTTGAAAAAAGACAAGACTCTTTTTCATTTATCGGCAAAGGATTTTATATTCTTGCATTAAGTTTTGTATTGTTATTGTTCAATGAATTTGGAATATTTTTTACAATATTATACACTCTTTTTATCACCATATCAGAAATGTTTATCATGCCTTTCATGATCAATTATGCGATTTCCAGGCCGGGACATGGCAGACAAGGTCAATATATGGCTTTGTATTCAATGGGTTACGGTGTGTCGCACATCCTGGCTCCGACCATAAGTATGAACATTGCTTCGATGTATTCATTTAGTATATTGTATATTATTATCATTTTATTATCTCTTGCTTCAGGTTATTGGTTTTTTTATAAATCAAAGCAGGGTTTCTGGCAAACTTAACAATTCAATTTATGATGACGCAGTCCGAAAAAATAAGTCTGTTAGACAAATTAGGCCAATATATAAAAAATGGTGGATTTACTGAAGAAATACTCCGGGCAAGTACTAAAAATTCATGGTTTACCGAAGAAAATATTCGTTTTGCTCTTACATCAATCAGTCATCATTACCTGAATGAAGATAAAATAAAACATTGGTTGTCTGTCTATCGTTTTGATGAAAAAAAACAAACTAAAAATATCGGCCTTGTTCTTGCCGGGAATATTCCTCTTGTTGGCTTTCACGATATACTGACTGTTTTTTTATCCGGCAACCGTTCTGTCATCAAATACTCAGACAAAGATGATGTATTGATACCTGCCATGATTCAGAAAATGGTCGAATGGAATCCTGAAACAGCATCCTTTTTTTCATCCGTGGATAAGTTGTCAGATTATGATGCCGTCATTGCTACAGGCAGCAACAATACTTCAAAATACTTTGAATACTATTTCCGTGACAAACCTCACCTGATCAGAAAAAACAGAAACGGAGTTGCTGTCCTTGACGGAAACGAGTCAGAAGATGATATTCAAAATCTAGGAAAAGATATTTTTATGTACTTTGGATTAGGATGCCGGAATGTCAGTAAAATATATATTCCTGAATCATTTGAGTTACCTAAACTTTTAAAAGCTTTTGATCCATGGAAAACTCTTGCTTTTCATAATAAATATAAAAACAACCTGGATTACAACCATGCTTTATACTTATTGAATCAGGAACCGTTTTTAATCCATGACGCATTAATATTACGTGAATCAGAGGCCATTGCTTCGCGTGTGGCATGTGTTCATTACGAATATTATAAAAATGTTGAAGATCTTTCTATACAGATAAGCAACCACATAGACGAAATCCAATGTATTGTTGGTAATCTCAAACAACCGGGTATATCTGAGACCTTTGACTTTGGAGAGGCACAGACGCCATCAGTCAGTACGTATGCCGATGGTGTAGACACCATGCAATTTCTGTTGAGTCTATCATAAGATTTCGAAAACCCTAAAAAACAACATGGCATACATTTTGTTAAATATTTACAAAATATGTAATTTTACATACCAAATTTCAGGTTTTCCCGATTATAGTTATAATTTTGCATACATTTAAAATTTATATTGATTTTAAACCCATATTTCTTATGAAAACCCAGTCATCAAAAACAATAGTTTTATTAGTGGCTTTAGCCATCACTATGGTCAGCCTTTCTTCTTGCAACAGAGGTTACGGATGTCCTTACGAATTAAAAAGTCCGGTTAGTATACTGAAAATCAAGTAACTGACATGGATTGGATAACGCTGAATGAGACCTCTCAAATCAGCAACATAGTAGAAACATCTTTTAACAAAGATGTTATCATTTTTAAGCATAGCACTACCTGTTCTATTTCCGCCATGGCTAAACACAGGCTTGAAGATGATTGGGATGCTTTTTTAGAAATGCCCGTCTATTATGTCGATGTTAGAAGTAGTCGGGATGTTTCAAATGAAATTGCAGCTTCTTTTGAGGTTCATCACGAATCACCTCAGATATTACTTATTCGTGACGGTGAATGTATTTATGATTCCTCTCATTTCGATATTTCCGTCAGCGAACTAAAAGAATCACTGACCTATCATGGAATCCGTTGATATTCTTCTGACAGAAGACGGCTCACACACCTTATATTCCAATAAGTTTAATGCGGCATATCATTCGCATAGGGGTGCAGTTAATGAAAGCATGATTGTTTTTATTCAGGCAGGTTTGGAATTCTTTCATAAAAATAATCCCGGAAAACATATTTTTGTATTCGAAATGGGATTTGGCAGCGGTTTAAACGCATTGTTGTCCTGTCAATTTTCACAACAAAATTCGGTAAAGGTGGATTACACCGGGATTGAAGCGTTTCCTGTAATTAAAGACATTTGGCAAAGTCTTAATTATCATGATGATGACGAAAACAAATCTCTTTTTTACAGTCTCCACAGCTGTCCGTGGAATACAAGTGAAAAAATATCCCCCTTTTTTCATATTGAAAAAAAAGAAGGAAAATTAGAGTCTTTTGAAAACACCCGTCTTTTTGATATCATTTTTTATGATGCTTTTGCTCCAGGGACTCAACCCGAACTTTGGGAGGAAAACATAATGCAAAAAATGTACAACATGCTGAATGAAGGGGGTATTATGACCACTTATTGTGCAAAAGGTGATGTTAAAAGAGCTTTAAAAAAAGTAGGTTTTACTATCGAATCATTGCCAGGTCCCGTAGGCAAAAGAGAAATAATCCGTGCAATTAAACCGAAATTAACACATTGATAAGAAAATAAAGTGTAACATTCTTTTACTTTTGTCGTTTCAAATCAAAAAATACCTAATATGTCATATCAAAAAATTTCAGTAATGCTCATGTCTTTGTTTGTATTGGTTATGTTTTCTGTAATTAACCCTTCAAATGCACAAACAAAAAAACCGGCACCTCAGCAAAAAAAAGCAGTAACCAAAGCTCAAAAGAAAAAAGTTGAGATGACCTTTGATAAAGAACTTATCCATCTTGGCAAAGTAAAAAAAGGTGACAGCAGAAAATTTGATTTTACCTTCACCAATACCGGTATCGATCCCATTGAAATAGATATCATATCAAGTTGTGACTGTACCACCCTTGACTGGCCAAGGAAATCTATAAAACCAGGTCAGAAAGGTACAATTAATGTCACTTTTGATAGTACTAAAAAAGAAATTTCAGAAACTATTGATATCGATATTTATCTAAAAAATCTGGACCCTAAAACCGGTTACCGCATTCTAAAAATCATCAATTACGATTACGAGTTAGTAAAATAATGGCAGGAAGCTTTGAATTTACACTTAGTTAAGCACCGGCTATCATCAATATAAAAAAAAAGGTTGTCTGAATTAATTCAGACAACCTTTTTTTTAACAGATCCGATAAAATCTGCCATCTTACTATTTTAATTATTCTTCTTCTTCATCTTCAAAAGGATAGGTTTAAGCATGGGTAAACCTATAAGTTTCGCTTCTTCTTTGTTTATATTGAAAAACCCCAAAAAACCTCCTGAAGCTTTGGCTACATGTTTTGCAAAACTCAAAAAACTTTTATATAATCTCGCCCCTACTCTGGGATGAAGTTTAGCCAAAACAGGATTCAGCTGAGCTAATCTCTCAGATATTAATCTGGTTCTCTCTTCAATACTATTTGGAAAAGCTTCAAAATACTGATCCAATTGGGCGGAATAGTGTATACCAACCTCTTTGTAGAATGCTTTGAGATCTTCACTCATATTGTAACTTCTTATCTTAGTCACTTTGGCCGCCCAATCCAGTTCGTTTTGCCTTACTTGTCCGTCAGCACCGGTAATCAAAACCGTGATAAGAGCTATAGCATCCTTGAGCTTCTGATACTCTGACTCTGTTAATTCCTGAAAATATTCGTTGTTCATAATAATGTTACATTTGTCGCAAAGGTATAATTTTTTGTATTTTATTGCATGTTGAACCTATGATTTTTAAGTAAATAAAACAGGTAAATACCGTAGTATTGTCTGATTTACATGCAATTTAATCTAATTATCGTACAAAAATCATCCAACAAACGTATATTTGCCTTTCAAAAAAAAATAACCGTGGGTATATTAATTTTTTACTGGGATCATACATCTTTTTGAGTTATTCACTAAGTCTTGTTTTCCCAAAGGCCAATGTTGAAGCATCCAAAGCCTGGATTCCCGGCATCAATTTTATGGAATGGGCAAAAATTGTCGGTCATAAACCGACTTATGCCTTATGGTTACTGTTTCCGGTTGTCAATCTTTTTATATTCTGTGGAATGGCAGTAGACCTTACCAGATCATTCGGAAGGTTTTCATTCGGAGATGCTGCGTTGTCTGTCATATACGCACCCGTTATGTTTTTTCTGATAGGAAGAAATAACAAAGACAAATATAAGGGTCCGGTCCTGACTCAGGAAAAAGATTTTTTTGATAAGGTTGGTGAAGCCCAAAAAGCAAAAGACGATTATAACTTCAAAAAATTGATGGAGAATAATCCTTACAAAAAATCAGCTTTCAGAGAATGGGTTGAGTCTATTGTTTTTGCAGTATTTGCTGCTGCTTTCATCAGAATGTTTTTAATTGAAGCTTATGTAATACCGACACCGTCTATGGAAGGCTCCCTCAATGTCGGTGATTTCCTTTTTGTTTCAAAAGCACATTATGGCATCCGGACACCTATGACTGTAGCCATGATACCATTATTACACAATACGGTTCCTGTTGTCGGGGGTGAATCATATCTTCACAACCCAAAACTACCCTATTACAGACTTCCTGCCATCGAAACCGTCAAAAGCGGAAAACCATTTGTTTTTAACTGGCCGGTGGGAGATAGCGTGTATGTTACCTCACAAAGATCTTACACAGTCTCTCAGGTTCAAAATGAACCTTACTTTATTATGACAGACCGCGAATTAGCCCAAAAAGTTAAGAAAAAAGATTTTGTTGTCAGACCAATTGACAAAAAAGATCACTACATCAAAAGATGTGTTGCCGGACCGGGTGATAGCCTGCAAATAATTGACAAACAGATTTATATCAATGGTAAACCGCAGACTAATCCCGAACATCTTCAGTATTTTTATCAGATCACCTTACCTCAAGGTATTAATGTAAGTAAACAAAAACTGGATGAATGGGGCATTGACTTCGGAGACAGTCCGGACAGAGGAACCATTTTTAAAAACGGCTCAGCCAGATTGTTTTTGGATGAGTCACAAATCGCAAAATTAAAAGCATTGTCTCCCGAAGTAGTGATAGAGCCTCACAAACCGGAACCAAATCCTCCTGGAATGTTTCCATTCGACAAAAATATCAATGGAAACTGGACTGTAGATAACTACGGACCGATATGGATACCAAAAAAAGGAGAAACCACACCATTAAACAGTTCAAATATAGCTTTTTACCGTAGAGCAATTGAGGTTTATGAAAACAACACCTTTGAGGAAAAAAGTGATGGCTATTATATTAATGGCGTAAAAGCAAACTCATATACTTTTAAGCAGGATTATTATTGGGCAATGGGAGACAACCGCCATAATTCAGAAGACAGCAGAATGTGGGGTTACGTTCCTTTTGATCACGTTGTGGGCAAACCATTGTTTATTTTCTTTTCAACAAAAGAAGGTAGTCTTGGTAATGGTATTAATTGGGATCGTGTATTTAAATCTGCATCCAACTAAAATATATGATCCGCCAAAAAGTATGTTATACGCTCCTGGTTATAAGTATTTTACTTATGCCTTTAACAACACATGCTCAGTGGCCTGTATCTGAGGTTTTTCTTTGTCAGGTAAAATGGAACCAAAAAAATGTCTTGGTCGACAAGCCAATGTTATTATCAGGATTTAATAAGAATGGGTATAATAATCAACCTTTTTTTATTTCCTATCAGGAAATTTTTTTAACCGTAAACACAGACTCTTTTTATACAGATATCTACCAACTGAATTTGGATAAAAAAGAATTTTTTCAAACGACCAAAACAGAAAAAATCAGCGAATTTTCAGCCAATTTGATTCCATCGCAAAATCATTTTAGTGCGGTTAGGATTGAAAAGGACGGAAAAACACAAACTTTGTGGCAATATCCTATGGATAGAAGTAACTATGGTAAAAATTTATTTCCCGCTCTTACAAATATTGGTTATCACGCCTGGATTAACACGGATGAAGTCGCAATGTTTTTAGTGGATAGTACCTTTTCATTGGTTATCGGTCATATAAAAACAGGCAATATCCGTAAAATTTCTCAACAAACCGGTCGGTGCCTCAAAAGTAAAAACGGCTTCCTCTATTTTTCTGAAAAAGAAATTTCAGGCTTACACAGAATAAAAAAATATGATCCACTTGAACAAACCATAGTTTCTATCACCTTATTACCAGAAAAAACAGAAGATTTTGAAGTATTAGTTAATGGAAATATTTTATTTGCTGATAAAAGCAAAATTATAATGATTGCTCCCGAACGACCTGACAATCAACAAATCCTCATGGACCTCGCTCCTTATGGTATTCAGTATATCAAAAGAATAGCTTCAGAAAGAGATAGAATCATCCTTGTAAATCAACCATGAAAACATCATGAAAGGTAACATGTACAACGCCGGCATAATTTTTATTTTATTAACTGTTATAGGTTGTTCATCCCAAAAATCCTTTGAATCCAAAATTAACAACCACAGAATCAATTTCAAAAAAGCATTTTTAGAAAACCCAAGATCTCCGCTTGAAGATAAAGATTTGACATATCTTACCTTTTTCTCTCCGGATATAAAATGGAAAAAATCAGCCACTTTCACAAAAGAACAGCAGGCTGTTCCTTTTGAGATGCCTACGTACAGCGGAATAACCAAACCTTATATTATTTTCGGTTACCTGGATTTTGATGTTGAAGGAAAAAAAATTCGCTTACAAGTTTATCAAAGTGCACAAAAACCTTCCAATCCCTTATATAAAAACCACTTATTTTTACCTTTCAAAGACGCCACAAACGGAGAATCAACCTACGGAGGAGGCAGATATCTGGATTTAAAAACCGATGATATAAAAAACAATAAAGTTGTACTCGATTTCAATCAATGTTACAATCCGTGGTGTGCATATAGTGAAGGTTTCAATTGTCCGGTTCCACCGATTTCCAATCATTTGAATTTTGAAGTTACGGCAGGTGAAAAAATGTATGCAGGACAGGTAAAAACTAAATAAAAAATGTGGCTTCTCCCTGAAAAAAAGGAATTTAATCCCATTCAATCTGCTAAAATAATATCGCTTGTTCCCTCTCTTACTGAACTGCTGATTGATTGTGGTCTCGAAAACCAAATCGTCGGACGTACTAAATTTTGTATACATCCGCATAAAATAGTCAGCCATATACCTAAAGTGGGTGGTACCAAAAACATTAACTTTCAATCAATTTCAGCACAAAAACCGGATATAATTCTGGCCAACAAAGAAGAAAACACAAAAAAAGAGATTGAAATCCTTGCCAAAGAATATCCTGTTTACCTTTCTGATATTAGCACGATACAAGATCTTATTGTGTTTATTGAGGATTTTAGAAAGTATATTCCGAAAATGGATGCAGAATTGATTGTCGAAAATTTAAAAAAAATGCCGGATCTACATATTTTTAACGGACAACGTGTGATTTATCTCATATGGCAAAATCCAATGATGGCTGTCGGTTCAGGCACTTTTATACACTATGTCCTAGAAGCTGCCGGTTTCAAAAATGTGTTCAGTCTTCAGTCACGATACCCGGAAATCTCTGTTGAACAAATAAACCGGTATCAGCCAAATTATATCTTTCTGAGTTCTGAACCCTACCCTTTTCAACAAAAACATGTCGCTTCCTTCAACAAATTGTTTCCTGATGTACAAACGGTATTGGTTGACGGCGAAATGTTTTCATGGTACGGAAGCAGAACTTTAAAACTTTATAAATATCTTCAAAAACTAAAAATTACTTTAAACTTGTAATTTTTTTATATTTTCAGAAACAAAACCACTTGGTTTTTCCGTTGTATTGACAAATCATACAAAATGACTTTCAGAATATATTTGATTTTATTGTTATTTTTACCATTGTTGAATTTTGCACAACCTACTGAGGATAAAAAAATTATCGGCGACTCTCTGTACCAGAATAATATCAAAAAGACCAGATTATATGGTGTCTATATACCCAAAGATATTGAAGACGCTTTATCAGAACTTGACAAACTGAGTACACCGGAGGCAAAATCCAATTTGCTCAAAGCCGATGAATTAACTGTAGCTAAAAAACTCAGATTTGGGGTTGGCCGTTGGATGGAATACAACTGGAACTTTCAGGAAGGCTCTAGATTTTCTCATTTTTTAAGAGAAAAAGGAATTTGGCACGTTGATGACATGGTAGAATTTATGATCATTTTGTACTACAGACATGTTGGACAAAAACCTTTGAATATCGATCCTTTAACAGAAAATATCATAAAAAATCGGAAGGAAAAACAAAAACAAGCATTGGACAATAATACCATCGGTACTATAGACAAAAAATAATCCTTCAAAAAAATTAGTGATTCAATAATCCGACCAACCTGTCTGGATAGTCTGTAATAATTCCGTCAACACCGAGATGGATCATTTTTCTCATGATATCCTTGCGGTTGACAGTCCACGGGATAACCTCTACTCCGTTTTTTTTACACACATTTATCAACGGTTTGGTGACAAGCTTGTAGTTTGGACTATATACATCCGGGACAAAGCCAAGTATTTCTATATGTTGATCAAATGTAGTAAAATAATCATCCGTTAGAAAAGCAGTTTTAATGTCCGGATATTTATTTTCCAATATCTGAAGTGTTTCGATATCAAATGATTGCAAGGTTACCCTTTTTTTCATCCCGTACTTTAGGACCACATTCAACACCAAATCAACAAACTTTTCAGCATCCGGATGATAAATACCGTCATCAGAAGGCTGTCTTTTTATTTCAATATTAAACCGGATATTGTTTGCCGAAAAAGTTTCAAAAACATCTTTAAGTTTTGGTTTAATGGCATGTATCTTTTTTTGAAGAGGAAATCTTGGGTGTGGCTTGAGTCCGACATCATATTGATTCATTTCGGACATCGACATTTTATAAATATTTTTTGACATGGCCGCTTCCTTTGTCAAATATCTTCCATCTTCAGCAGTGGTAATATCCTGATGATAAAAAGGTTCATGTGATACAATTACCTCATTTTCTGCATTAATAACGACATCCATTTCAAGCGTATTCACACCTATTTCCATAGCCTTTTGAAATCCTGCAATCGTGTTTTCAGGCATAAGTCCACGGCAACCCCGGTGTCCCTGAATATCTATTTGAATATCTTCTGTTTCATTACATGAACCTAACATCAATACCCAAATCAAAATAATAAAATTATTGTTCATCACTAAATCATTAGACCTAAAGCCAAAACAAACTGACTATCGTCAATGATAAATTTCGGCTCAATATAATAATGAAAATTCTCCCTGAAAATCAAAAAACTAACACCCAAATTCAGAGAAGTGTTTGTTTTTGTAGTTCGTGTGAGGTTTATTCCCGCAAAAGGGTTGATTCTGAATAGATCGTTAAAATTGATAAACTGATAATGAAGATCAGCATCAATAGCAAAATAGGTGGCTTTTCTGAAATAATAGGTACCGGCAGCATGAACAACAAATTTCTCAGAAATGGAACCACTGAATTTTGCCTGTACTCCCATAGCTCTCATAAGGGAATCTGAATTATAAGCCAATCCTCCTCCAAAATGAACGCCTTCTTGTGCTTTAAGAAGATTAAAAAATCCAAAAAATGTAACAATAAAGATGATTCTCAACATATCATATCAGGTTTACTTCCAACAAAGATAAAAGTTTTTCATAAAACGGAATAAAAACCATTCATCTAATAAAAAAATATCTACATTAGCACCAAAATCAAAATCAATGAAGTTAGCCTTACATTGGAAAATCATTATCGGGATGCTTATAGGTATCATTATAGGTATTGTTTGTAAATATTTTTCTTTAGATCATTTGGTGATTCAATGGATAAAACCCTTTGGCACCATCTTTATCAATTTGCTCAAGCTGATTGCCATTCCTTTAATTTTAGCATCTTTGATCAAAGGAGTTTCAGACCTTCACGATATCAATAAGTTTAAATCCATGGGCTTATGGACATTCAGTATTTATGTTGCAACCACTGTTTTTGCGGTTTGTATTGGTCTCGTGTTGGTTAATATCATAAAACCGGGAAACATAGTAGATCCGCAAGTTATTAACGACCTATCCGCGAATTTTGCAGAATCTATGACCGGAAAGATTCAACAGGCAAATGAAACTAAATCTTCAGGTCCTCTGCAATTTTTGGTAGATATGGTACCTGACAATATTTTTGAAGCAGCCAGCAGTAATGGAAATATGCTGAAAGTTATCTTTTTTTCTGTATTTTTCGGAATTGCTTTACTACTTATTGACATCAATACGGCTAAACCCGTCAAAGACTTTATAAATGGACTGAATGAAGTTATCATGAAAATGGTAGATATCATCATGCTTTTTGCACCATTTGCCGTATTTGCTCTTCTTTCTTCATTGATAGTGGAAACACCGGATGCAAGCCTGTTTATTGCACTTCTTTGGTATATGTTAACTGTAGTCATCGGTTTGGCATTGGTATTAATCAGTTATGGATTATACATTTATTTTTTCGCAGGCAGAAAACCTCTCTGGTTTTACAAAGGGATTTTTCCTGCTCAATTACTTGCCTTTTCAACCAGTTCGAGTGCCGCTACATTGCCTGTAACCATGGAAAGACTGGAAGAACACCTTGGCGTGGAAAAAGAAGTAACCAGTTTTGTTTGCCCACTGGGAGCCACAATTAATATGGATGGTACAAGTCTGTACCAGGCGGTGGCTGCTGTTTTTATTTGTGAAGCATTACAATTCCCACTTACTTTTTATGACCAATTGACCATTGTACTTACCGCCACCCTTGCCTCAATTGGTTCCGCAGCAGTGCCTGGTGCCGGATTAATTATGTTGGTCATTGTATTGGAATCCCTTGGCTTACCTGCTTCAAAAATGGCTATAGGTTTGTCCTTAATTTTTGCAGTCGACAGACCTCTTGATATGCTCAGAACAGTCATCAATGTTACCGGAGATGCGATGGTAACCATCATCATCGGCAAAAAATTCAACAAATTGAAAATGCCGGTTGAAAAGAAATGGGACGACAACCTCAAAGAGGTTTCTTAAGTTTTTATCACAAATTACAAAAAAAATATCCTTGTTTTTTGACGTTCCAATAAGGTATATTCATTTCTTCAAGGCAGGATTCCCACGAAGAAACCTTATACCTTTCGACATCAGGAGATAAAATAACAAATGTGGGCTTTATGTTTTTCAGGATCTCATAAGGACTCCTGAAACTACCTTTGGTCACCATAACCATATCCGAAAAAGTATCTTTTATCATTTGAAAATCCTTTCCCAACATCAACAACCTTTTGTGATTTGTCCTCAAAACAGGAGATTGAATGATCATTTTTTTTCGAAAATACGTTTTGGCGGATTCCACTTCTATGGTTTTTTTGATTGTATTCCGGGTTCTGTTGTTTTGGGCTAAAAAGTTTTCCTGTTCTTTGCGCATAGCCTGATTTTTGAAAACAAAAACAACATCATCAGTCAATACATCAGCCAGATAACCAAAATTAGTTTCGTAAACAGAAAATCTTATCTTGCCGGAATCAACCAATCTGGGGACTAAAACGGATAATATAAATACGATTATCAATAAAAGTATGATATAAAAATATACAGTCTTTTCATAATTCAAATAAATAAGCAATAAAACTACTGTCATACATAATATAAAAACCTGCCACGGTTCTATCCATATGTCATCTATGACTGAAAATGGCAGTTCCTGAACAAAAGTAACACTCTTCCATAAAAATGTGCAAACAGACTGATATATTCCTGTCACGAAAGTATTTTGTAAAGGAATCAAAAGGGACAACAAAAACATAACAATACCCGCATTGACCAAAATAAGGGTGGCAGGTACAGCTACAATATTGCTCAAAATAAAGTAAACAGGAAATTGATGGAAGTAATACAATGCAAAAGGAAAAACAAAAAACTGCGCTGAAACAGAAACCGCAATTAACTCCCAAATGTACCCCAACCCTTTGTTCGAAGGAATAAATAATATTTTGACAAAAGGATAAAACAATATAATGCCGGCTAAGGACAAATACGAAAATTGAAAAGAAAGATTGTAAATGAGAAAAGGATCATAAAGCAGCATCCAGATAGCTGCGACAAATAATATATTGATGATATGAACCGACTTAAACCATTCTCTTCCTACAAGCAATAGAATAAACATGACTGAAGATCTGATTACGGAAGGAGATGCGCCTGTCAATAAAACGTAAATAAAAGCTATAACAGAGATTAAAAAAGGTTTAAAAAACCATCTTATCCAAGAATACTGAGGCATTATACGAAACAAATACATAAAAAGATACAATACCGCTCCTACATGTAATCCTGAGACTGCAAGGACATGAATGGCCCCTGTCTGAGAAAAACTCAGATATAAATCTTTATCAATTTCATCCTTATTCCCTAATAACAGTGCTTTGATAATGGCTCTTTCTTCTACACCGGTTATCCATAATTCAATTTTGTTAAGCCAAAGTGTTGAAATATTTTCCACAAACTTTATGATAAACGGTGAACTGCCTTTGTTAACTAACTGATGGCTCAAAGAATCTATGAAAATTTCTTGCGTAATACCTTTATAAAAATAAAAAGATTTTTTATCAAAAGAGCCAGGGTTTGTAGACGATCGAATATTTCTTAGTTTTCCCTTTACTAAAATAAAATCGGATGATTTGTACGAGTAAAAGGTGGCGTCCGGCTTACCACATAATATTAAAATCTTTTTGTTTTTGACTAAATTACGAGATGAGGAATCTGCAACTTTATAACTCAAAACCAACTTTGAATGATTGAACCCCTTCACTGCTTTGGTTTCCACAAACCCTGTCAATGTTACCTCGCCTTCCTGTAAGTCACCGCCTTTTACCCTCTCTATACTGATTTCATGAATATAATAGCCTAGAAAAAAAATCAATAGCAGTACCAGAACAGATTCAAAATAGCGCAATGAAAATCGATATTTCTTTAAAAAAAACCATAGGGCCAGTAGAAGAAAAACAACCGATAAAAGTCCGTGCAAACCGGAAAAACTGAAATAAGGTCGGCTTAAAATACCCAACATAAAAATCAATCCAACCCTTGCCATAGGATAAGCAGAAAAATTCATACAGTACATTTTTTAGAACACAAAAATAACACAACCAACAGAATTTTCTATGGTAAAAACATTAATTTTTTGTTAAAACATCAACAAAGCCCATTATACCATAATTTTAAACAACAATAACGCCCTGCAAACAAATTTAACGAATACATTTTTGGATGGTTCTTCTCTGACATATCATTTGATGGATACAGGTTTCGAAAAATATTACCCGAAACCAGAAAAATCGGCATTCCTGATAAGATTCGAAAATATCTTACTTCTTGTTTTCAAATACTGAAAACCGATCCTTCCAAGGCTGCATATACTTCTTCAAATTCATTTCGGGCTTCATCCACCAATTCTTTAACATCGTTGTATCTGGATGAAAAATGGCCTATAATTAATTTTTTAACTTTTGCCTTTTTTGCCAATCTTCCTGCTTGTTGAGCTGTAGTATGTTTTCTTTCTTTAGCTTTTTCAACCAGCAAATGTAAATAAGTCGCTTCATGATATAAGGTGGAGACTCCTTTTATCCAATCAAGTATTTTTTCATCGTACATAGTATCTGAACAGTAAGCATAACTTCTAAATGGCGGATCCGGCAAGGTAAATATTTCATTCTTTAAGAGCAGTCCCTCATTACGCTTTATATCTTCACCTTTTAAGATTTGCCGGATTTCTTCAACAGTAAGCTGGAACTGTTTGACCGCATCTTTATTCATTTTTTTTACTCGGGCTTTTTCTTCAAAATAATACCCGTAAGTGACTATCCTGTGATTAAGCGGAAAGGCACTGACAACAAGATCATCAAAATGAAAAACTTCTGTTTTTTCAACAATATCAATTTCTTTGATATAAATCGGATAAACAATATATTGTTGAGTCAATTTATGCACTACATCAATAAATTCAGCTGTACCTACAGGACCTATTATAGTCAATGGTTCTGTTCTTTGATGATGCTGAAAAGAAGAAAGCAAACCAGGAAGACCAAAAAGATGATCTCCGTGCAGATGACTGATACAAATAAGTTTTATTCTTGAAGGGTTGATGTGATATTTTGACATCATCATCTGAACCCCTTCACCACAATCGATCATGATGGATTGACGATTGTATAAGAGAATCTGAGAACTGGTTATTTTTCCTTTATGCGGAAGGGCTGCCAATGAGCCTAAAATAGTGACCTCAAAGGTCTTCATCTTCAGTCTCTATACCTAACTCGTTTTGTATTTCTTCCATAAAAACATAGTCAATCGCTTCTGACAATGTCGGTATAATGGTTAAAATTGACTCCAGTCTTGATATTTCAATTAATTTTTTAACTGCATTCTGAACAACTCCGGTCACGATAAACAAACCATCATCTTTCCAAAGCCTGTTTGCCGTTAAAATAGAACTTAATCCTGAAGAATCCACATATTTTACAGCAGACATGTCAAAAATTAAATTTTTAACACCTTCATTTCTACAAAATATAAATTCAGATTTAAGAGCAGGAGCAAGTACAGAATTTAAATTTTCTTCATCAAGAACAAATACCGTATATTTTTCTTCTTTATTTAAACTATATTTCATTTATCGATTATTTTTATGATAAAATTTATTACTATCGTTTGTTAAACTCATACTATGAGCTATATAAAACACATTTTCCAGAACTCATGTTTACGTTTTCAATTCTTCATTTGTAAACGTAAAAGTAAAAAAGACATTGTTTAAAAAACAAAAACATCACATGCCGGCTCTGTCAATCTGACCATATTTGCCTTCTGTAAGACACATTGTATTGATACATTTGTACAAACCGAAGTGCAAAACTATACAATTCAACAAAATTTATCCAAAATTATTCATATAAAAGTATGTTAAATCCATTTCGGGCATTTATATTTGTATTTTATTTAATATATAAACTTGATTTAATCAGAAGTTTTACAAAAAGGGATCTTTTTGAATGAAGCTGATTTTATGTCTAGATCAAACATTAAATGGTTAAATTATAGTTAATATATAAGAAAATAAGCAATGTATTTTGAACTTAATAGTAAATACTTTATTTTTGTAGGTATGTTATTTTTATTGAGATTTTTGATGATCACTTTAAAGATAACGACACAAGTTAACGTAAACAACATCAGCCTTCAGGTTTCAGATTTTGAAGGTTTATAAAATAAAAATACTAAGATGAATAGCAGAAAATTTTCAGCAAAAGTCAAAAAAATAATAAAAGTCAGTCGTGAAGAAGCTATCCGATTGGGCCATGACTATATTGGAACAGAACATTTTTTATTAGGATTGCTTCACGAACATGACAGCTTACCCGTCAAAGTACTTCAGGCTTTAGATGTGGATATTGAAAAACTGAGGAAAGAAATTGAAAACACAAGAGTAGAAAAGATGGAAAGTGACATGGGTTACAACTATGGCAATATACCATTAAACAAACATGCGGAAAAGGTATTAAAGGTAACGTCTCTGGAAGCTAAAGTTTACAGAAGTGAAGAAATAAATCCCGAACATCTCATGCTTTCAATTTTGAAACATCCTGAAAACATAGCCAATAAAATATTGAATGATTTTCAGATTGACTACGAATCATTCAGGTCAGAACTTGAATATGTACGTCAGGAATTCGAATTTGGCACACCGGATGTATTTAATGCTTCTCATTCAGACTCAGATATTCCTATGGATGATGACGATATTTCTGAATCTTACGGTCAAGGAAAAAAAGGCGCTCCCGGAAAATCAAGAACACCCGTTTTGGATAATTTCGGAAGAGATGTGACCCGACTTGCAGAAGAAGGAAAGCTTGACCCTATCATTGGTCGTGAAGTCGAAATAGAAAGAGTTTCACAAATTTTAAGCCGAAGAAAAAAGAATAACCCCATTTTGATAGGCGAACCCGGAGTAGGTAAAACAGCCATTGTCGAAGGATTAGCTCTGCGTATTCTTCAAAAAAAGGTATCCCGTACGCTCTTTAACAAAAGAGTTGTTATGCTGGACTTGGCTGCCATCGTGGCAGGGACAAAATACAGAGGTCAGTTTGAAGAAAGGATGAAAGCCATCATGAATGAGCTTGAAAAAGCTAGAGATGTTATCTTATTCATTGATGAAATCCATACCATGGTTGGTGCCGGCGGAGCTACGGGCTCATTGGATGCTTCAAACATTTTTAAACCTGCTCTTGCCAGAGGTGAGTTACAATGTATCGGAGCTTCAACTTTGGACGAATACCGTCAATATATTGAAAAAGATGGTGCTTTGGACAGGAGATTTCAAAAAGTACTGGTTGAACCACCAAGTCCCGAAGACACCATTCATATTCTACACAATATCAAATCAAAATACGAGGATTTCCACAATGTTTCTTATACAGACGAAGCAATCGAAGCTTGCGTTCGTATGAGTGAAAGATACATTACGGACAGGTTTTTACCTGACAAGGCCATTGATGTCATGGATGAAGTGGGAGCACGTACACACTTGAAAAACATACATGTTCCAAAATATATTGAAGACGTTGAAAACGAAATCGAAGTCATCAAAGAAAGTAAAAATAATGCCGTCAAAAACCAGCAATACGAAAAAGCAGCTGACCTGAGAGATCAGGAATCCAAATTGATTCGTAAACTGGAACAATTTAAAGAGGAATGGGAAGAAGAGTCAAAAACTAAAAAATTTCCTGTTGACGAAGAGAATATCGCAGAAGTTATCTCTATGATGACAGGAATTCCTGTAAAACGGGTAGCACAAAGCGAAAGCACCAAATTGGTAAAGATGGTTAGTGATCTTGAAAACATGATCATTGGTCAGAATGAAGCGCTTGTAAAGGTCACAAAAGCGATTCAGCGCAACCGTGTTGGCTTAAAAGATCCTTCAAAACCTATCGGATCATTTATTTTCCTCGGTCCTACAGGTGTCGGTAAAACAGAATTGGCCAAAGCATTAGCTAAATATTTATTCGACTCTCAGGATGCCCTGATCAGAATAGATATGACAGAATATATGGAAAAGTTTTCCATTTCCAGATTGATCGGTGCTCCTCCGGGATATGTAGGATACGAAGAAGGAGGACAATTGACCGAAAAGGTTCGTCGTAAACCATATTCTGTGATTCTTCTCGATGAAATTGAAAAAGCACACCCGGATGTATACAACATTCTCTTACAAGTTCTCGATGACGGTCAATTGACAGATGGTCTCGGAAGAAAAGTGGATTTTAAAAACACCTTGATCATTATGACTTCCAATATAGGGGTCAGACAATTAAAAGATTTTGGACAAGGTGTAGGTTTTGCAACAAAATCCAGACAAGAGACCTCAGATGATTATTCTAAGTCCGTCATCCAAAATGCCTTAAAGAAAACATTTTCACCCGAATTTTTGAATAGAATTGATGATGTGGTCATTTTTAATGCTCTTGAAAAAGAAGACATCTTTAAAATCATTGATATCAGTCTGGCACAATTGATTCACAGAATGAAAAATTTAGATTTTGAATTGGTTTTAACACCCGAGGCCAAGGAATTTGTTGCCGAAAAAGGGTATGACCCGCAATTCGGAGCAAGACCCCTCAACAGGGCTATTCAAAAATATGTGGAGGATCCTTTGGCAGAATTTATTTTGGCTCACCAACCCGGAAAAGGGGATATTTTAGTAGCTGAACTTAACGAAGGTAAAGATGGAATTATCATCCACAATGAACAAAGTGTTAAAAATCTTGAGGATTCAAAATAAATAACCATCTTTGCAGAAATATAGTCTTTTTTAATAAAAATTTTAACATTTGTCAAAAGGAAAAAATCAACCAACTCAGGACGATAAGTTTAATTATCGTTTAAACGATGCCATAAGAGTTCCAAGAGTCAGATTAGTTGGTGAAAATCTGGAACTGGTTAGCGAAGTTGCTAATAAAGAGATCGAAACAGGTGTCTACCCTACTCATCAGGTACTTCAGTGGGCATCAGCTCTGGAAATGGATTTGGTAGAAATCAGTCCTAACGCAGATCCGCCTGTATGCAAAATCATAGATTACAAAAAATTTGTCTATGATCGCAAAAAGAAAGATAAAGAACTGAAAGCCAAAACAGCCAAAACAGTCATCAAAGAAATAAGGTTCGGACCAAACACCGATGATCACGATTTTGACTTTAAAGTCAAACATGGTTTAAAATTTTTGGAAGAAGGATCAAAAATTAAAGCCTATGTTCAGTTTAAAGGACGTGCCATAGTTTTTAAAGATCGCGGGGAACTCATCCTTTTGAAATTCCTTAAAGAACTCGAAGAACATGGTGCAGCGGAAGAATTACCGAAATTGGAAGGTAGAAGAATGATGGTTGTCATTTCACCAAAAAAGAAAAAATAGTTTTTATCTCAATCCATAAGGTAAAAAAGTATAGTTCAGAATTAAAACGCTGCTGTTTAATTATGTGAATAGACAGCAGTTTTTTTTTTAATGAGTCTGTTTTATTGTGTCAACCAAACTTTTTTATCTGTTTCATAATGCTTGGACAGAATGATTCAAACGACTTGCGAACTCCGCAATATTATATAACATGCTTACTACTACCACCAAACCTTTGATATTTTTATATTAAAAAAATTAGAAAAACCATGAACTTCAGGATAATATTAGCTGTCGGTAATTTTATATTATGTTTTCTGATACATCAGAATATGATGGCACAAAAATCTGCAAATATTGAAATCCGGATTGACGGTTATTCCGAAGGTTGGTGCAAAATGATCGGAATGTATGGCGACCAGAACTACATCGTTGACTCATTTTTAATGAATAAAAACGGACATGTGGTTCTGAAAAACGATTCCTTATTTGCTCAGGGACTTTATTATATATTATTACCTGACTTAAAAAACATCAGTATCCTGGTGGATGAAAATCAAAAATTTGTTTTGATGTCAAAAAAAGAAACGCTGGTTGGGTCCATGAAAGTTATTGATCATACATGTAATGAATTGTACTATAAAAGTTTGGTCATTCAGGAAAAATTAGATTCTGTCAGTCAACTAATAAAAAAAGGAAACACTTCATCTGAATTGAAAAACCAATATGATTTATTCTCACAACAAAAAATTATTCAACTTTCAGAAATTAAGATTACTCATCCGTTTAATTTTTTTACCATCTTCAAAACCTCAGGACAAAACCCTGTTTTCATTGAAGTAAAAAAACCTAACGGCGATACTGATACATTCGGCCAACTACATGTTTATCGTTCTGCCTTTTGGAATAATACTGACCTCAGGGATAGCAGACTCCTGAGAACTCCAGTGATTGCTAATAAGCTGAGAAGATTTATCAAAGAACTGACACCGCAACATCCGGATTCAATCATCATACAAGCAGATCAAATCATCAATGCTTCGAAAGTTAATAAAGAGATGTTTGAATTTATTTCCAACTGGATAGCATTACAATACCAGCCAACAAAAACAACAGTGATGGATGGAGAGGCTGTTTATGTTCATATTATTGACACCTATTTCACATCAGATATTGCAGATTGGCTAACTCCTGAAGAACTGAATAAATTACGTAAAAAAACTTCCGAAATGCGGGCCTCTTTATTAAATCGTAAAGGACCAAATGTTGTTTCTACTGACCCTGATGGCAAAAAAAGGTCTTTGTACGAAATTCAGGAACCTTATATCGTCATCTATATGTATGCCCCGAATTGCGAACATTGCAAACAAGAAACACCAAAACTTAAAGCCTTTTATGAAGCCTGGAAATCCAAAGGAGTACAAGTTTATGCTATAGCTCTTGAAACTAATTCTTTGGAATGGAATCAATATATACAAATGAACGGTATTTCGGATTGGGTTAATGTTTTTGACCCTACCAACGCTTCGATTTATGCAAAATATTACGTAGACGTTACACCTGAAATTTATGTATTAAACCCGGAAAGAATCATTATTGGCAAAAATCTGAAATCTGAACAGATTCCTGTTATCATCGAGAAAGACAAAAGAAAAAAGAAATAATATCTGTAATGAGGTATCAAAAATTAAGCAACCCATTATTGGATGTTAATAATTGTTAAAAAGATATAATTTTTCAACGCAACAAAGACGATTGTAAAGTTTACGAGCAAAAGCGTTGTATTTTTGTCATCAAAATGTATCCGTGCTAACTCAATATAATTTTGTCGTACATATTACATTTTGTTAATCGTCATTTTTCAGATTAAATAAGACTGAAATCTCTTTTTTTGAACAAACAATCATTTAATACATCTCTGATGCGTAAATTTTTATTTTATTCCGGAATTTTTTCTGTATTTTTCTTTTTCAATGTAAAAATACCGAAACTTTCACAAAATCAGGAAAAGCAACTTTAGACGGTAAAGTCACCAATGCTGTAGCTCCTTCTATCTCCATTGATATTCAAGGTGAAAATATAGACATCCCGCTGTCTCAGGATGGTAGTTTTAAAATTGATTTGGAAATTCCTGGAGCAGGGATTTATAAAATAGGTACAGGCAACCAGGGTGTGGTTTTGCCGGTATATTTATTACCGGGTGAGAAGACTACTTTATCATGTGATGGTAGCAATATGATCATGACTGCAAAATTTGAAGGTCAAACAAAACATGAAAATAATTTTTTAGTAGCCAAAATGTTTAATGAACCAAACTTGATTCAAATTGATCAGACTACCTTTTTTACCCTTCCCGAAGTTGATTTTTTAAAACAAGTTGAAGATGTAAAATCAAAACTGATTGAATTTAAAAAAGAATATCAAAAACAAAATGGCGTTTTTAGTCCGCATTTTGAAGAAATTGTAAATCAGGACATAACTTTTCAAATAACAAATTTAAAAATGTTGTATCCTGTTTATTACAATTATCTGATGAAAACGAATGATTTTAAACCTTCTGAAAATTTTTACAGTTATTTTCAAGGTTTGGATGTTAATAATGAAATCAACCTTCAAAGTGACCATTTTATTGATTTTGTTCCTTTATACATAGAACATTTGTTGAAAGAAAAAAATAATAATGTTGAAAATTATGAGTCTACAGGATTAAACAAGTTAAGTATTCTTTCAGAAACTATCACCAGTGCAAAAATAAGAGAGGAGATTTCATATCAAATCATGAAAGAATCGTTTGAAACCAAACTTGGAGATGCCTTTGCAATGTATGAATCTTACCTGAATCAGGCTAAAGACGAAAAAAAGAAAAAAAATATTGAAAATTTATATAATCAATGGCTTCCGTTAAAACCAGGTAATGTTGCTCCGGACTTTACAGCGCTCGATAAAAATGGAAAATCCTATTCGTTAGCCCAATTGAAGGGTAAAGTGTTATATATTGATATTTGGGCAACGTGGTGTGGACCTTGTATTGCTGAAATACCTTATTTGGAAAAACTTCAAGATGAATTTCGTGGAGTCAAAAACATTGAATTTGTTTCCGTTTCTATCGATCAAAATTCGGAACCATGGAGAAAAATGGTGGAAGCTAAAAATATGAAAGGGCTCCAGTTATTTGCACAAGGCGCCTGGAATTCTGATGTGATTGCCAATTACAGAATTAATGGCATACCGAGGTTTATTATTATTGATAAGGATGGTAAGTTGGTAGATGGAAATGCACCAAGACCAAGCAATCCCGGAACAGAACAGATTTTAAAAAGCCTGATTTAATCCTCAAATAGTATGCAGTTTAAAAACAATATATTAGAAACCATCGGTAATACACCAATGGTAAAACTAAACAAAACAGTTGACTCAGTTCCTTGTTTGGTTCTTGGAAAAATTGAAACTTTTAACCCTGGTCATTCGACAAAGGACAGAATGGCTTTGAAAATGGTAGAAGATGCCATTTTACAAGGAAAAATTCAGGAAGGCGGCACATTTATAGAATGTACATCTGGCAATACCGGTATGGGAATCGCTATTGCTGCAGCAGTGAAAGGATACCGTTGTATTTTTACCACAAGTGACAAACAGTCTAAAGAAAAAATCGATTTACTCAAAGCTTTAGGTGCAGAAGTAATCGTTTGTCCTACAAACGTTGAACCTGATGATCCAAGATCTTATTATTCCGTTGCTGAGAGATTAAGTAAAGAAATCCCCAATTCCTGTTGGTTAAATCAATACGACAACCTTTCAAACCGACAAGCCCATTACGAAAGTACCGGTCCTGAAATTTGGGAACAAACAGAAGGTAAAATTACGCACTTTGTTGTAGGAGTCGGAACAGGAGGAACAATTTCCGGTGTGGCAAAGTATCTGAAAGAAAAAAATCCTGCCATTAAGATCTGGGGAATTGATACCTACGGGTCGGTGTTTAAAAAATATCATGAAACAGGTATATTTGACAAAAATGAAATATACCCCTATATCACAGAAGGTATTGGTGAGGATATATTGCCAAAAAATGTTGATTTTTCATTGATTGACCACTTTGAAAAGGTTACGGATAAAGATGCCGCTCTTGCCGCAAGAAAACTTGCTCGTGAAGAAGGAATTCTATTAGGCTATTCTGCGGGTTCAGCATTGGCAGGTGTCGTACAACTCAAGGATCAATTACATCCTGATGACGTTGTTGTTATCTTATTTCATGACCACGGATCCAGATATGTCGGGAAATTATACAACGATGATTGGATGAAGGAAAGAGGTTTTCTTGAACCGGAGTTAAGTCTGGCTCAACTTGTTGAAAAGAAAAAGGACAAAAAATTTATTGGGGTTGAGGTTACCGAAAGTATAAAATCGACCCTGCACATAATGAAAGAACATGATATCAGCCAGTTGCCGGTATTACAAAATGAAGTATTGGTCGGCTCTATTACAGAAAATAAATTGTTGGAACACTTATTGGAATCACCACTTTACAATGGCGACAAACAAATCGGGACAATTATGGGAGAACCTTTCCCTGTGGTTTCTCTGCAACTTTCATTAAAGGATCTGAACAAATATATTTCACGGGCAAATCCGGCTGTTATAACAACAGATCGCTCTGGAAATAAAGTTATCATTACAAATTATGATATCATTCAGGCACTATAAACCAAACAATATATCGTAAACACCCGTAAATATTTATCTATTCCAAATCAGAATGTCTGAAGAAACTGAATATGGTGGTACCATAGTTTCTCTCTTCAACATAACATTTGTGTGTTTTAAAATCATGGTTGGGATTATGCTCCAGGATAAACAAACCATCAGGCCTAAGAATTGATGTTGAAAAAATCACATCAGGTATGGCATTCAGATTAGGAAGCGGATAAGGTGGTCCCGCAAAAATATAATCAAATGAACTCTGATTATTTTTAATAAAATCAAAAACGTCGCCTTTGTGAATATGTAATTGGTTTTCAATATCCAGCTCGTTTGCTATTTTTTTTACAAACTGTACACATCCCGGAAATTTATCCACATAGGTAGCATCGGTACAACCCCGTGAAATAAATTCATAACAATGGTTTCCCGTTCCTCCAAATAGATCCAGCATTTTAGTATCTTCAAAATCAATCCTGTTTTGAAGAATATTAAATAACCCTTCTTTTGCAAAATCTGTAGTTGGTCTTGTTGGCCAATTTTTTGCAGGAGGTATAAATCGCCTGCCTTTAAATCGTCCGCTTATAATTCGCATATAACATCAGATATTTATCAAAAAATAAAATGTCTGCAACCTGATTATTTATGACAAATTCTGTCTTTTTTTCATTGAGGAAACGTATTTCACTATAATAATTTTTTAAAGTTTTTAGTACCCTCGAATCTTTGTCCATTTCACCCGAAAAAATCATTTCAGGATTTACTTCATTATCGAGAACTTCTTTTTGAATCATGGACAAATTATAGTGCACATCAGCTTCATTTTCAAATATTAACTTATTATAAAACAAGAACTTATTTTTTCTTTTGATATATACATGCATGTATTTGTATTCAAAATCTACATGGAATACATCCTCATAATCAAGCCAAAAATCATTCAAAAGACCAGAGTAGTGACCATATTGGAATTGATAATGACCTGATAATCTCGCCGATATGATTGGTTTGATTCCAAAATAACAAAAAATATTCTGGGGTATCCAATTTTCTTTATAAGTCTGACACAACATGAAAGAAGGAAGACCTGAAACCATTTCATCATCCTGTCCACTTAAATGAACTAAAGGAAGATCTTTAGAGACAACAAACCAGGTTTTATTTTTAAAATCATCCAAAAAAGAAAAATCACCTTCGTTTACAAGAGGTTTTGTAACAAAACCTGAGGTATCACCATCAAAAAAACAAAATTGCCATTCTGATCGGGAAACGAACAAAAAGGGATTTTTTTCTTTCGGAATATGGGTGTGTAGAGACAGAATCTGATATTTAAATTACCAGTTTCCTGCAGTACTGGCAGAATTCAAATCTCCAAATTTTAATGCTTTCTCCGGATCATACAAAGCATCATATTTTTTGTATTTTGGGCTGGAAAACTCTCCCATAAAGTCCTTGTATTTGGTTCCGACCTCGACCACATACACTTTTGAGTTTTGTTGCGTGATTGTGTCTGCCTCAATTGTAAACATTTTACCTTCGCCAAATGGAATATATCGTAATGAGTCCAGATTGACCGCACCACCCAATAGATTGAATAACGAGTCTTTGGCAGGTTTTTTAATAACTGTTCGGATAAATTTATCCTGATTTGTAGGATCAGTCGGATCAGCTTCCAATTTTTCCAGAGTAACGTCTGCCGTCATTAATACTTTTGTTAAGGTATCAAAACTTCCGGCATAACTCCCTTTAATGGCTCTGTACAACTCCTGAGAAGTCTGTATTTTTTTTAATACTTCCACTACAGCATCTTTACGTTTGCTCTTTTCTTCCTGAAAAGCAATAGGATCCTGAATGGACTTATATAACCAATAACCTAAAAATAAAGCTAAAAAAACAAGAACGATGTTGATTATCTTACTCATATTATAATATTATTTTAATCCTTTATATGTGAAACAACAATAAGATGCTAAAATCTGTTCATTTGGTGTATAAAGCACAAAAATATTATTTCTTCTCATATTTATACCTGAAATTTCAAAATTTACTTCAATTGGTTAAAAAAAATATCATTTTGGCTATAGAATCTTCTTGTGATGACACAGGAGCTTCTGTTATATCGGATGGTAAAGTACTTAGTAATTGTATTGCGAATCAAAACATTCACGAACGCTACGGAGGTGTCATTCCTGAAGTAGCATCCAGACAGCATCAGGAAAATATTGTTCCTGTTGTGGATCAGGCAATCCTTACTGCAGGTATTTCATTACAAGATATATCAGCCATAGCTATTACCAAAGGTCCCGGATTGATGGGAAGTTTATTGGTCGGGGTATCCTTTGCAAAAGCGATGGCTATGACCTTGCAAGTACCCTTAATCGAAGTCCATCACATGCAGGCACACATATTGGCACATTTTGCCAGTGAACATAAACCTGAATTTCCTTTTTTATGCCTTACTGTTTCGGGGGGACACACTCAAATCGTTTTAGTAAAAAACTATCTTGATATGGAAATTTTAGGTGAAACCAGAGATGATGCTGCCGGTGAAGCATTCGATAAAACGGGAAAAATGTTGGGTTTGCCTTATCCGGCAGGTCCACATATTGATAAACTAGCTCAACAAGGCCAATGGAAATATCATTTTCCGGTTCCCAATATTCCGGAACTGGATTTTAGTTTTAGTGGTTTTAAAACATCCGTATTATATTTTTTACAAAAAGAGATGAAAAAAGATGATACATTTATTAAAAACAACCTTTCAGATCTTTGTAACTCCGTTCAATCTGCCATTGTGGAGATATTAATCAAAAAGCTTGAGAAAGCCGTGACTTTGTATCCGGTGAGGCATATAGCTTTAGCAGGTGGCGTCTCTGCCAATTCAGCGTTACGGCAATCATTTTCAACATTCGGAAAAAAACATCAGCTGGAAGTATATATACCTGATTTTGAATATTGTACTGATAATGCTGCGATGATTGGCATCACTGGTTACTATAAATACCTGGCGCATGAATTTTCAGATCTGAAAATCACTCCCGATCCTAAGTTTGAAATGAGACAAGTCGGGTCAAAGATATAAAATGTAGTAAGATTTAACTCAAACCGGAAATCTTATTATATTATGTCAACGTTCACATTTGTGAAGTGATAATTTTTCAAGTATAAACAAAAAATCATCCCCAGGTAAGTGAGAAACCATTATTTTTTCATTACCTTCTAACATTGGTAAAGTGATTTGCCAGGCATGCAAAAACATTCTTGTCATATTCCATTCAGAAAGAAAAAATCGGTTTTGTTTGCTACATCCGTATGGTCTGTCTCCGATAATCGGATATCTCAGATGAGAAAGATGTCTTCGAATCTGATGTTGTCTACCGGTGACAGGTTGCGCTTCTATCAAACTGTATCTTGATGTGACAAACTTATCAGAAGAAGACTTTTGGATTTCGCTCCGGCAAATTGTTTTACATAATGTCAAGGCATCCTGTGAGTCTCCACGTTCTGTATCTAAAGGGGTGTTTACTTCAAAGGAATCCGGTGTGTATCCCCTTACTATGGCTACGTATTTTTTTACAACTTCTTTATTCATAAATTTTTGTGAATAAAAACGGTGTGCATCCATTGATTTTGCCATAACCAGAATACCTGATGTTTTTCGGTCAAGCCGGTGAACAGGGTACACTCGTTGACCAATCTGGTCTCTCAGCAATTGTAAAACGATCCATTCACTTTTGGCATCATATGACGATTTATGTACAAAATAGCCATTTGGCTTATCAATGATGATGATATTTTCGTCCTCATAAAGGATTGTAAACATGGTTTTGAATTTAAATTTAACTTAAAATGAGTAGGGGTTAACCCTGAATATACATCAGTGAATTCCTCTATTTTAATGTTAAAATACACTTAAAAGATTAAATATCTGCTATTTATAATTGACTTTTACGTTATATATACATATCTTTATCCTAAATTATTACCCATGATCATATTTAGTATTGCATTGATATTGCTCATCGCATTTGGTGACAGTATCCTTAAAGAGGCTTAAAAAAGAGGGCTGGTGTGGCGGAGACATCAGCCCTTTTCTATGATTACTTTAAAAATCACGTTTTACAATCTTATTCCACTAAAAAAAATACTGACAATACAATTATAAATAATATACCTTTGGGGTCATGATACCTTCAGAAAATTAATGATTTTTCAAGAGTGCTTCCACCATTTTTTCTCCCAATTCAACACCAATATTATTCTGAGCTTCAATCGTTGATGCTCCGATATGCGGCGTTGTCGAAATTGAGGCATGAATCAACAGTCTGTTATCCGGAGTAGGTTCGTTATGAAAAACATCCAGACCTGCCATGTGTACTTTACCTTGCATTAATTGATTCAAAAGTGCCGACTCATCGACTGACTCACCTCTGCTTGCATTTAAAATGATCACTCCCTGTTTCATCTTACTGAAAGCTTGGTCATCCAAGACAGGTTTGTCCAATGAAGGAATATGTAAAGAAAGATAATCAGAATGACTCAATACGGCATCCAAATTTGTCGTGATCAACTTGTATGACAAATCTAACATTTTATCACCAACTTGTATTTCTGCTGATTCCACAAAAGGGTCATAAGCCATTACTTTCATTCCGAATCCAAGTGCAAGACTAGCCAATTCTCTGCCGATACGTCCCAAGCCTAAAATCCCCATGGTCTTCCCTGTCATTTCCTGACCTTTTGCGTATTTTTTCTTTAAATTTGAAAATTCAACCGAACCTTTGGCTGGCATTTCAAGATGGGCAAGATGTAAAAACCTGGAAAGAGATAAGGCATGTGCAAATACCAATTCTGCAACTGAACGCGAGGATGCTGCAGGTGTATTTACGATTTTAATACCTTTACTTTGTGCATATTCGACGTCGATATTATCCAGCCCTACTCCACCCCGACCTATCACTTTCAGGTTTGGACAGGCATCGATAAGTTCTTTTCTGACTTTGGTATTGCTTCTGACACAGATTGCATCATACAAAGGCAAAACTTTAAAAAGTTCTTCCTGGCTGACTGCATTCGTATCTACTTCTATACCCGCATCTTCCATTATTTTTTTTCCAATCTCTTCAATACCATCATTAACAAGGACTTTCATATATAAATTTTAAAATTGTAACATAACGACAAACAACACAATCATAAAACAATGTAAATCAATACACTATGACTCCAAAGTTGAACAAAACTATAAATAAACCATCTTTCTCATGATAAAATTCATGGAAGATGCTGACTTTCCGTTAATTTTGACACAAAATTAAACATACCTGTTAGTGTAACCTAATTTTATAAATCGTAAAAAGAATATAAGCAGGTATTTAACATAAATTTTACAAAATGAAGTCACACATTTCCTATAAAGTTAAAAAATATTTTTTTGATAAAATCTTTACCCGTGGAAAATTGTATCACCACGACCCTTTACTGTATGCAGGCATGACCGCCTTTAAAGAACCTGAAAGAAACATTGCCGGATCATATGCTATGTCCAATGAAGTCAGAAATATGAACCATATGGTCATTTTGGCTCATCCTTACCTTGCTGCTGCAAAATCATTTTTTCTTAAAGAAAATCACGTAAAGGAATATATAAAACGAGGTTATGATGTTGTCATTTTTGATTTTAATGGTTTTGGTGAGTCCGATTTTATTGACTTTGATTTTTACAAAGACATTCTGGCCGTTTTTACATGGGCGAAAGAACAGTTTAAGCCGGATGCGATCACAGTACATGGCATCTCCTTCGGTGCTTCTCAAATCGTAAGAGCAGCCGGAAGAAACCTGCTTCCGAACATCAAAATAATCATTGAAAATTGTTTGGACAACAGTATCCATTATTTCAAGGTAAGAAATCAAAAGCTGTACTATTTTTTAAAGATCGTTTATCTGATAAACCCTGAGGCAAAAAAAGAAGCTGATTTTGTCGGAATGGTTAAAAATATTCAAAATGTATCAAAAATATTATATATATATTGCAATAACGACCGTCTCACCACGACAAATATGGGTATGAAGCTTGTACAAAAGACAGTGGCACCCTATGTATATCTGGAGTGTCCGGGAGAACATCTGAAAGCAATTCTTGATACAGAAAACTATATGAACTTCATCAACGATAATATCGACCAAATAGAAATATTGCCCGTGAGAACAATTGATTTTTCAGATACATAAAAATATTCTGACCAAATTTTTACTACCTTTGCACTTTAACCAAACGATTTTTATATGATAAACGTGTATTCTGAAATAGCCCCACTTAAAAAAGTTATTATTCACAGACCTGATGAAGGCATAGCACGTATTTCTCCCAAAAAAGCTGAAGAATTACTTTTTGACGACATCGTCCATTTACCTCAAATGCGGGAAGAACATGATATATTCCGGCGTGTTCTTCAATTAATAATCGGCAAAGAAAACGTATTGGATACCCAAACCCTAATTGAGGAAGGTTTTAAAGCCAGTCCGGAAATTAAAGAAGAATTATTACGCAAAATCGTTGATTACGAAGAACTTCCCGAAACAGCATTTCATGAATTCACTAAAATGGAGGACAGTATACTAACGAAAATACTGATCACCGGTTTTCACCATGAAAGCGAAACCATATATTTTGACCCTATACCAAATTTTATATTCACCCGAGACGTCGCTGTGGTCGTAAAAGACTGTGTTATCATTACAAAAGCAGCAAAAATTGCGAGACATAGAGAAAACTTATTAACCAGATTTATATTTTATGCTCATCCTCTGTTCAAAAATCTTTCCGGTGAAGACAGGATCATCAACCTCAATCATCTGGACAAATTTCCGCCGAGCAAAAAGGGAGAAGTTGTCAGCATGGAAGGCGGTGATGTTATGATGCTCAACGAAGACTTTTTATTGATTGGTTGTTCCGAAAGAACTACAAATTATGCAATCGAACAGGTAAAAAATGAAGTATTCAGAAGAGGGTTGATCAAAAATGTAGCCCAAATAAATATCCCTTCAGAACGAAGTTTTATGCATATCGACACCCTTTTCACTTTGATTGACAAAGACGAAATAGTTTGTTATAAACCAATTATTTTTGATGGTATCAGTTCCAATGTAAAAGTATTCAGGTCAAACGGAACTGAAGCTGTTTATGATTCTGTGCGCTCATTTATGCAAACGGAAATCAATCCGGACATGAAATTTATTTACAGTGGAAAAGGAGAATCCCCGTATCAGGAAAGAGAACAATGGACGGACGGCTGTAATCTGGTAGCTTTAAAACCGGGAGTTGCATTAACCTATGACAGAAATCCTGTTACTGAGCAGGCGTTGAAAGAACAGGGATATACCATTATTCATGCCAGAAAATTACTGGAAGATGCTGCCAACGGAATTATAGACCCTAAAAAATTATCAAAAACAATTATAACCCTTCCCTCAAATGAATTGTCAAGAGCCCGAGGAGGATCACATTGTATGACCTGCCCGATTTTGAGAGAAAATTAGCGCTTTATGTATCAATTTGATTTTCCATACCGGGTTACATATGCGGATACAGATAAAATGGGATATTTGTATTACGGAAACTATGCTACCTTATATGAAATAGGCAGGGTTGAAACAATGAGAAGTCTTGGCATTTATTATAAAGAAATGGAACAATTACATCAGGTAATGATGCCTGTTGTATCCGTGGAAGCCCGCTATTTAAGACCTGCATTATATGATGATTTGTTGATCATCAGAACCATTATCCCTGAAATGCCGGGAAAACTGGTCACTTTTACAAGCGAAATTTATAATGCGGAACAAATATGTCTGCATAAAGCGACTGTTAAATTATTTTTTATTGATATGACATCACAGCTAAGAGTATCCTGCCCGGAATGGATGCAAGATATATTAAATAAACATATTTGAAAAAATATTTCCATATTGCCAAAACCAGATTTTCCAATCTACCGGTTATCAAACAAATTCTTGATTGGTCAAAATGGTACGTACCTCCGGGATTTTCAGGAGTTCCTTTGTATTATGTCATTACATTTATAATTGAAGAGACCAAAAAGGATAATCTTACGATGCGTTCCAATTCTATTGCTTTCAGCCTCTTCATAGCTATATTTCCAGGTATAATTTTTCTGTTTACTTTATTGCCTCATATACCCATCATACAGGATTACGTAGTCATTATCGACAGAAACCTGAACAATGTGTTACCCAAAAGTGCATATGAGTATCTGTCACAGATTTTGATTGATATTACTTCCATCAAAAGAAGTGGTTTATTGTCCTTAGGATTTTTTTTATCCTTATTTTTTGCCTCCAACGGTATGATCACATTAATGTCAGGATTTGATAAATCTTATAATGATGTATTTGGCAGAAGGTCGTTTTTGCGAAAAAGATTTATTGCTTTATCATTGACTGTCGTTTTATCCGGATTATTTATTGTTGTCATTGCCATGGTAGTCCTGAGCAAAAGTTTTTTTGATTGGCTTGCAACACACTATGTCATTAGTGATTGGTTATTGTTGTTTTTTTCAAATACATCAAGGTTTATACTTGGTATTTCACTCATTTACACAGGTATAAGCTTTATTTATCAATATGGTCCCTCCTTGTACAGAAAGTCTCCCTTTTTGAATGTCGGAGCTATGACGTCGACACTTTTATTTATTGGAGGCACATATCTGTTCAGTTTTTTTATCAACAATTTCGGAAGATATAATGAAATTTATGGATCTATAGGCGCTTTGATCGTGGTGATGATATGGTTTCAGGCTACATCTTTTATTTTATTGGTCGGATTTGAACTCAATGCCAGTATTGCCGTTGTAAAAAATAATATGTTGTTAGAACAAAATAAAAAAACCATATGATTTTAGTAACCAATGACGACGGAATAGTCGCTCCTGGGATAAAAGCACTGATTGAAGTAGCTTCAAAATTTGGTGAAGTTCTTGTCGTTGCACCTGATGCTCCACAATCCGGACAAGGGCATGCTATTACAATCACCAAACCCCTAAAGTTAAGAAAAGTAGATTTATATGACGGGGTCACTTCTTACGAATGTTCCGGCACACCGGTGGATTGTGTAAAACTGGCTAAAAATGTCTTGTTAAAAGGTCAGACTATTGATCTGTGTGTTTCCGGTATCAATCATGGTTCTAATGCGTCCATCAATATTTTGTATTCAGGCACCATGTCGGCTGCGATGGAGGCAAGTCTTGAAGGCATAGATTCTATTGGGTTTTCATTACTTGACTATGCATTTGATGCTGATTTCAGTCATGCTAAAAAGATTGTATCTCAAATGATTGAACATCTTCTTGTACATAAACTCAGACATTGTAAATTATTAAATGTCAATATTCCCAAAGGTCCGGATATCAAAGGCATAAAAGTATGCCGCCAGGCCAGGGGACATTGGATTGAAGAATTTCAAGAGGGACTTGATCCCCGGGGCGAAAAGTATTATTGGCTTACCGGTAGGTTTCAGAACAACGATGACGGGGAAGACACAGATATTTTTGCGCTTTCTCAAAACTATGTTTCCGTGGTACCCTCCGGATTTGACCTTACAGCTTATGATGCCATTCTACCGTTAAAACAATTAGAAAATTTATCTTAATTATATTATATGCAAAAGGATTCAGTTCTTACCGGTTTTGTTTTAGGAGCGATTGTTCCCGTTTTAGGTTATATCCTTTTAACCTTTCTTTTTGACTTACTTACACAAGCAGGATTATTGGAAGAAGTATCAATGTCTACTGCTGATAAAAGGTATAGAACCATATTATTATTGTCCTTGTGTATGAATCTGATTCCTTTTCAGATAGGCAAAAAGAATCGGTGGGATGACACTATGCGTGGTATCGTGATTCCGACCATGATTTATGTGGGAGCGTGGGTTTATATGTTTGGAGGTGGTTTGTTTTAATACTCCTATTAAGCGGCTAACGTAAAATGTGCAAATAACCCGGTAATCCATGTACCTTCAAAAATCACTTTACGTTCTGCCTTCAAAATCATGTGAATGAACAAGTAACGAGGTTTTTAAAAATCGCAAACTCAACAAACCTATAAATCCAAACTCATGAAATATTATATCATTGCAGGTGAAGTTTCAGGTGATAAACATGGGAGCAATCTGATGCATTCTCTCAAAAAATCAGATCCTGAAGCTGATATAAGGTTTTGGGGAGGTGATGCCATGCAACATGCAGGAGGAACGATGGTAAAACATATTCAAGACCTGGCTTTTATGGGTTTTTATGAAGTTATTATTCATTTGAGAACCATTTTAAATCTCATGACAATTTGTAAAAAAGATATTTTGTCCTACCGTCCCGATGTCGTCATTTTGATAGACTATCCCGGTTTTAACCTGAGAATAGCTGAATGGGCAAAAAAAAACGGGTTTAAAGTTGTTTATTACATTGTACCTCAAGTCTGGGCATGGCACAAAAGCAGGGTCCATAAACTTAGAAAGTATACCGATTTATTATTAGCCATTCTTCCTTTTGAAGAAAAATTTTATGCTGATCATGGCTGTAAAGTCACTTTTGTTGGTCACCCTTTGCTTGATGAGATAAAAAACTATGAATCGCACAAAAACACAAACAGCCATAACTTACCCGAAAAAATAAAGATAGCACTTTTGCCAGGCTCAAGAAAACAGGAAATCAAACTTATGTTGCCGATATTTCTTAATACTGTAAAAAAACTTGGTATTAAAGCTGTGATTGCCGGTAGTTCGAATATACCTGAATCGATGTACCACTACATCATTGAGGAATCAGGTGTTGAGAAAAATAATATTATGCTCGTTTTTAATGATATGTATTCGATTCTTAAAAGAAGTGAATTTGCTTTCGTCACTTCGGGTACAGCCACTTTAGAAACAGCGCTGTGGGATGTACCCCAAATTGTAGCATATAAAGGCAATCCCCTCTCCTATTACATTGCTAAAAAAATCATAACATTACCTTTTATTTCCCTTGTCAACATCATTCTAAATAGAAAATTAGTTGATGAACTGATACAGGAAAATCTTACTTCAGAAACGTTGAGTGACCATTATAACAAAACAATCCTTGACAAGGATAACATTAAAAACGGTTATGCTACTTTGAAAAAAATGTTGGGGACTCAAGGTGCTTCCGACAAAGCCGCTACTGCAATCATCCGCACTTTGAGACCTGATACAAAAGTCTGATGAAGTCAAAAAACGTAATAAATCAATTTCCGTTCAAGACGCAAAACAACTTATATCTTATTGTAACTTTTTAATCTCTTCTTCCAATTTTATTTCATCCCCGGGATTATATCCACTGTGTGTATAAACAATATTACCCTGTTTGTCTAATAAAAACGTCTGAGGAATGGTTTGAAAATTTAATGTTTGCATCAATTCCTGTTTACTGTCGGCTAAAACTGTAAATTCCCAACCTTTTGATTGAACGATAGCAGGAACCTTTGTTAATCCTCGTGCATCGTCAATCGTTATTGCCACCAGTTGAATATTATAATCGGTTACCCAGTCCTCATAAACTTCATGAATAGCATCCAATTCTCTTTTACAAGGTGTACACCATGTTGCCCAAAAACTTACTATGGTAATTTTTTCATTTTTCGTAAAACTATTGGTGCTGACCACTTTTCCATCAACAGATTTAATATCCAATTCCGGAAACGGCTTGCTTACGTGAGCAGAAAATGAAAATAAAACAAAGGCAAAAAAGCTGAAAGTTAAAAGGTTTTTTAAAGACATCTTGCTATTTTTTTGTTTGAGACGTAAATGTACAAGAAAAGGATACATTTTTGCAAACATGTTAACTGAATTTTAACTTGATCCTTTGAATAAAAACAAACAAAGAAGGCTTGATACGACAAAGCGTGAATATTTTTTACTCAGTATGTTAAGATTTGTTAAGATTTTTTACCTTTATGCCACATTAATGATACTTAGCTCAAAACATATGACAAACCAAATCAGTAAATATTTTATTGGAAAGAGCCTTCTACTTTTTATGTTTTCTGTTTTATTCAATCACTCCATTTTTTCACAGGAAAAAGGAGTTTTTTCAGGAGGTTTTGAAACAAATGCCAATATATTTTTAAGAGATTCCTCTATAAATGCCATAAACACTCCACAGTACGACCACCAGATATTTGGTGGAGAGGCATGGCTGAATTTGAATTATGCAATACAAGGATTTAATTTTGGGATACGTTTTGATATGTTCAACAATTCCAATTTGCAAAATCCAACTTCCTCCTATTCAGGTGTTGGCATTGGCCGATGGATTGTTAAAAAGTCTTTTGACAAATTAGAATTACAAGCCGGATATATTTATGATCAGATTGGTTCCGGGTTGATATTCAGATCCTTTGAAACCAGACCATTATTTATTGACAATGCCGTATACGGTGCCAGAGCTCAATATGAATTGGGAAAAGAATGGAAAATCATGGGTTTTGCAGGAGTCCAAAAAAATGCTTTTGGAACATATTCCGGTAATATCAAAGGGATGAGATTGGAAGGATTTTTAAGTTTTGGTGAGGAAAACCCGATAAGTCTTGCTCCCGGAATTGGTTTTGTCAACAGAACCATTTCTGATGAAAATATGGACAAGGTGGTGAGTGCTTTGAGAACTTATTTGCCTGAAGACAGATTTGTTCCCGTATTTAATACTTATGCAACCACTATTTACAATACGTTATCTTATAAAGGAATCACTTGGTACGCCGAAGTAGCACTGAAGTCCGATGATATATTTTTTAACCCTTTTGCTCTAAAATCAGAGGTCATCGGAAGTACAATCGGAAAATTTGTATTAAGCCCGGGGTCAGTTATTTATAACAGTGTTTCTTTGGCTGCAGGCAATCTGGGATTAACTGCAGAAATGAAAAGAACGGAAAATTTTAGTTTCAGAATTGATCCGGATCTCAGGTTGATTCGTGGTTTGGTAAACTATTTGGTACCCTTGAACAGACAAAACACATACAGATTGACAGCCCGATATTCTCCGGCAGCACAAGACATCAGTGAAATGGCTTATTCATTGGATGCCCGATATAAAATCTCAAAATCTTTGAGTGTTCTTGGGAATTTCTCTTATGTAACAACTCTTGACAATCAACTTTTATACAGAGAATTGTTTACAGAATTTATCTACAAATACAAAAGAAAATACCAAATAACTGCCGGAGTTCAGTTTTTGAACTATAATCAGGAAGTTTTTGAACAAAAACCACAGGTACCTATTGTAAAAACAGTTGTACCTTATTTTGATATTCTTTATAAGTTTTCACCAAAAAAGGCATTGAGAACAGAATTTCAATTGATGATGACGGAAGAAGATTTCGGAAGCTGGGTTTTCGGATTAATGGAATACAGTATTGCACCAAGATGGATTTTTGAGATTTCCGGGATGTACAACTTTGATCCTAAAAAACCGGACGCAAGAGGGCGAATTGAAAAGACACTTTATCCGACATTTGGTGCAGTTTTTAACCAGGGGAGCAACAGATTTTCACTGCGATACGTTAAACAAGTGGAAGGTGTGGTTTGTAGTGGTGGTATATGCAGGCTTGAACCGGCTTTCAGTGGTGTCAGATTCAGTATGAATACTATTTTTTAATTTAAAACATATATTGAAATGAAAAATTTTTTAATTTTAGCTTCTGTTTTGCTCCTCATCAACTCCTGTGAAGAAATTCCACCTCAAATCAATGAAGTGGTCATAGCTCCTACCAATAAAATAGTGGTTATTGAAGAATTGACGGGCCCAAAATGTCCAAATTGCCCAAAAGCTACCAAAACGGTAGAAAATATTATTGAAAAATATCCTGACAATGTGATTGCTGTAAATATCCATGGCAACCTCCTTGCGGAACCCGCCAAAACGGGAGATCCGGATTTCAGAAATGAAGATGCAAAAAACCTGGAACTTTGGTTTAAACCCTGGTTTGGAAAACCTGCAGCTTCGATCAACAGAATTCAGGATAATGCTTTGTTTTTTGTAAGAGAGTCTATTGATTTGTATCAATCCGAGGTGGAAAAAGAATTGGAAAAACCATTGGAAATGAATCTGTTTATGGGTGTAGATTACAATGAAAATACGCGAAAAATCGATATTGAAATAAGTGCAAATCCTGTTGTCGACTTAGCGGGGGAATTCAACATTACCGTTTATATTCTGGAGTCACATATCATCGCAGCCCAATATAACGGCACTGACATCATTACAGATTATGAACACAATCACGTGCTCCGAAAATGTCTTACCACCTTTACAGGTGATTTTTTTGCAAAAGATATGTCCAAAGGTCAAATTTTGAGACAAAAATTCAGTTATGTACTTCCGGAGGTTGATGGAAAATTAAATCATCCTGAACATACTTCTGTAGTAGCATTCATCCATAAAAGTGGTTTTAACACCCGGGATATCATCCAGGGTGTAAGTAAGTATATTATGAAATAACCGGGTTACATTGGCCAATTCTTTCAATAATCCACCTGAATGGGCGAAAAAAGCCATTTGGTATCAAATATTTGTTGAAAGATTCAGAAATGGCAACAAAACTTCAAATCCGACATTTCAAAGCATCCAGGGCAGTACCGTTGATAAGGTTCCTGACGATTGGATTATAACGCCTTGGGGACATGATTGGTACGCTAAAGACCCATGGGCAATTCAAATGCCTGTCGATTTTTACAGAGCCGTACAACTACGAAGATATGGTGGTGACCTTTCCGGAGTATTATTAAAAATTCCTTATTTAAAAAAGTTAGGCGTCAATGCTGTTTACTTTAATCCATTAAACCACGCACCATCCCTTCACAAGTACGACACCACTTATTATCATCACATAGACGTACATTTCGGTCCCGATCCGGTAGGTGATTTAAAACTGATCAAAAAAGAAGATCCGGGTAATCCGGAAACATGGACATGGACAGAAGCTGACAAACTATTTATTCAAATACTAAAAATCCTGGATGAAAATGAAATACATGTAATCGTTGATTTTTCATGGAACCATACAGGTCATACCTTTTGGGCTTTTGAGGATATAAAAAAACATAAAAGTAATTCAGAATATATAGATTGGTATGAGGGAATTCATTTTAATGAAAGCGACACCCTGAAATATGGTTCCTGGAATGATATTTCCACCTTACCGGAACTCAAAAAGACCAATAAAGGCAAAAATCCCGAAAAAGGATTTATGGAAGGCGATTTGCATCCGGGCATAAAAAAACACATATTTGATGTTTGTACACGATGGATTCAACCTGTTATCCAAGGTAAAAAACATAAAGGAATTGATGGAATGAGGCTTGATGTGGCAGATCTCGTCCCTATGTCATTCTGGAGGGAATTAAGACAATACACCCGTAGTTTGAACAAAAACTTTTTACTGGTCGGTGAAAACTGGTGGGAAGAATGGCCGCACAAACTACTTGACCCCCGGCCTTGGCTGGAGGGTGACAGTTTTGATTCTGTCATGCATTATCAGTGGTTTCAGGTTGCCAGAGCTTATTTCGGAGACTCAGCAGATCATATTGATTTACCGGAATTTATTGGCAAAATGCAGGCCCTTTATAGTGGCATACGGGTAGAAAATTGCCGTGTTCTCATGAATCTGGCATCTTCCCATGATGCACCAAGGATTTGGACCAGCATGTTTAATAAAAATCAATATAAGTTCAAATGCAAACCTCCGGAAGATGATTCTTACAGAACGGATTTTCCGGATGAACTGGGTTATACAAACACCATGTTACTTCTTATTCATCAATTTACTTTTTTGGGTACTCCCCATATCTGGAACGGGGATGAAATGGGAATGACAGGGGCAGATGACCCTGACAACAGAAAACCTCTTCATTGGCCTGATATTCATTTTAACATTGAGCATGCTTCAGAATATAGTAACTACGATTACCAAATTCAACCTGTTTTTGATGCAAACATCTTTGATTTTTTTCAAAAACTAATTAAGTTGCGTAAAAAACATCTTTGTTTTAGTTTAGGAAACTGTCTGTTTTATACAAATGACATCCTTACCTCAAAACTGGTTATTTACACACGAACCTATAAAAATCAATCTATTGTCATTATGATAAACAACAATCCTGAACCATATAAAATACCAAAAATATTTCAGGGTGGTTCAGTGCTTTTTTATTACAATATTAGTGATTGTCTGGATACCAAGATCCCTCCATACGCAGCCTTAATAAAAAAATATCTGCCTGATATTTTATAAACAACAACCGTATTAGAAATAAACTATAACAAAACCAGAATTACATTTTATTAAAAAAGTCATTTCGGGATTTAAAGCAATTCGATCATGTCCCAAACTGACTAAAGATCACATCAACCAAAAGTGGTTATGTTTTGAATTTCTTAAAAAAATGTTATTTTTAAAAAATCTGAAACCCAAGGAATCAGCCATTTGTTTGTGATTTGATGATGTAAACTATAACCGGAAATACCATCAAAAAAAACGATTTGTATTCTCAAAACACTGTAATTTGTTATTATTATGAAAAAAAATCAAATTCAAAATTCCTTCTACATTCCAAAAGGTGAAAGAAATGGCATTCTCGTCTTCCTGATATGTTCTGTATGCTTAATTATCGGGATACAAACGTATACCGCGCTAAAAACAGTACCTGTTATCATCAATATGAAAAATCAACATTCTGAAAATATTTTAACCAAAAATCCTTTAAGCGAAACAAAAAAGAAGAATAAATACAAAGGGCCAAAAACACCACAAAAACGTCAGACATTTGTATTCAACCCAAATACTGTTTCTTATGACTCCCTCAGACTATTAGGTTTTACCTCTTTTGCAGCCAAAAATCTCGTTAATTACCGAAATAAGGGAGGTAATTTTAAAACCAAACAACAGCTTTACAAAATTTATGGGACGGATAGTCTGCTCATACGGGAACTTGAAAACAGTATTATCTTTAGTGATCCGGAAAAAGTCGAAAAATCTTCGGAATCCGTTTCGGTCAAAAACAATATGCCCACTTATGACACGGAGAGTCAAAAAAAGACTGTCACCATCGTAGAAATTAATGCCGCAGATAGTGCTGCCTTGGTTTCTATTAAAGGTATTGGACCATATTTTGCCAAAAAAGTGATTAAAATGAGGCAAAGAATGGGTGGTTTTACATCAGTAGACCAATTAACCGAATGTAGGATTATACCGGATAGTGTTTTTCAAAAAATCGTTCCTTTTATTACTGTGGACGAATCAAAAATGGAAAAAATCCCTATCAATCAGGCAAATTATAAAACGTTGATCCTACATCCTTATTTTGATGAAAATCTGGTTAAAGTACTTCTGAATTATCGGGAAAATCACGGTCCGTTTACTTCTCCGCAACAGTTGAAAAATATTAAAATTCTGAATAAGGAAAAGTATGAAAAAATCATCAGGCACTTTACATTTCAGTAAAAAAAATATTCTTAAACTGGTTTTTATGCCCCGAAGATTAACATAAAATGATACTACCCTTTCCTTACTAAAAAAATTTATTGCAGAAAAGAAAAAACATATGTATAAAATCTGTTTATTTGTGGCTACAAATAAAAATAAAATTATCGTTTTATTAACTCATTTACCACTTATCTTAAATAACAGAAGCAGAATTTATGTTCAATTTTAATATATTACTTTTAAGCTATACACCAACTAGTGTGATCCGTAACATTTTATTTATTTTCCTAGGTATTTTTTCACTTACAAATCCGGGAATAAGCCAAAAAAATCCAACACGTTGCGGACAGGAACATCAGATGCAAAAATGGTTTATGAAGATGCCCGAACAACAGCAAAGTATTGACCAGGGCTTTGAAGAATTCAATAAAAACAGAAGTAATATAAGACAAATGGGCGGGGTGATTGCCGTTCATGTAATTATAGTACATCCTGCAGGACAGGCAATTGGTCAGGGACAAAATTTCAGCATCGAACATGTACAATCACAAATTGATGTATTGAACGAAGATTTTGGGAGATATAATGGTGATGCAGGTAATACGCCTTCGGTTTTTCCTGCGGAAGACACTGGAATCCAATTTTGTCTGGCGACGGTAGATCCAAACGGAAATCCTACAGATGGAATCACAAGATATGCCTTTAACGGGGATTTTGACAATAATGAGTTTGACATCAAACAAGCAACTCGTTGGGACAGAAACTCATATTTGAACATTTGGTCGGCACCTGGTATATCAGCGTTGGGATATGCTTATTTACCGTCCTTATCGACTTTACCCAATGCTGTTCTGGATGGAGTAGTTGTTAATGCCGATGCATTCGGAGGACCTGGTTTTGCTACTTTTGTTCCATACAATTTAGGACGAACTGCTACTCATGAAGTTGGCCATTTTCTTGGAATGAGACATATCTGGCAGAGTAATGGTTGTTCTGCTGATGATGGTATGTCTGACACCCCTGTTCAGGATGATGAAAACTTTGGGTGCCCGAATCATCCTTCACCCAGCTGCAGTAATTCAGGAGATATGTTTATGAATTACATGGATTATGTAAATGATAATTGCATGAATGCTTTTACTCCTGATCAGGGAGCTTATATGAGGGCTATATTAAATGGCGTCAGATCTTCTTTGTTGGGTGCTTCAAATTCTGCCTGTGCACAAATCGACCCGTTGGTAATAACTGTTACCGGTCAGGATGTCAGTTGTTTCGGTGCAGATGACGGTCAAATATTGGTTGAAGTTTCCGGAGGAATACCTCCTTACGATATAAGCCTTAGTAATGGAATGAATTCCATGAACGGCGAATTTTTATCTCTTCCTGCAGGCACCTATACGGTAGAAGTTACCGATCAATCCAATCAGATTGCAGAAGAAACCATCACTATTTCAGAACCACAAGAATTGATTATTACTATTGAATCTGTTACCGACAATTTATGTTTTGAAGATTTTGGCGGTGAAATAGTAGTTTCTGCAGATGGCGGCACCAATCTTACCGGGTATTTGTTCATTTTAAATGGGATGACTCAAAACAATACAGGAACATTTTCAAATCTACCAAACGGAGCCTATAATATTATCGTAAGTGATGACAATGGATGTGAAGCAATAACTGAAGTTGATATAAACTCACCTGATGCGCTGCAATCCGTCTTTACTCCTACTTCTATAGTAAGCTGTTTTGGTGAAAACAATGCAGGATTTACGGTTACCGGAGTCGGAGGATCAGGAAATTATGTCTACAGCTTTAACAATCAACCCTTTTCAAGTCAAAACAGTTACTCTAATCTAGGTGCAGGAACTTATACTGTTATTGTCGGGGACGGAAACGGATGTTTATTTCAAAACCAATACACCATAACACAACCAACGGCCCTTCAGGTAAGTTCTTCTGTAGTTGCAGATTTACTATGTTTTGGAGATACGACAGGGGTCATTGAGGTAACATCATTGGGAGGTACACCACCCTATCAATATGCCTTAGGAGGCAATCCATATCAGAATCAATCTGTATTTATGCATTTGGGAAGAGGAGTTTATCAGGGAATTGTCAGAGACTTTAATGGGTGTTCAGGCCTTTTTGATGCCGAAATTTCAGGTCCGGAAAAAATTGAAATACTCTCTTTGGAGACTACAAATCCCGTTTGTGGTATGGCTAATGGAAGTATCCATTTGACGGTAACAGGAGGAACGGGAACAAATTATGCCTACAGTTTACAACAAGAGACCAACAATACAGGTCAGTTTACCTCATTAGACAAAGGGTCTTATGATATAGCAGTTAGTGATCAAAATGATTGTTCGGTCGTTATTAATGTAGTTTTGAATGATGATTCCAATCTTCAAATAGGAGATGTTGAGGTAACCGATGTAAGTTGTTTCGGAGATTCTACTGGAATCATTCAGGTGGGTATCCAGGATGGTTTGCCCCCATTCACCTTCCGTTCAGGAAACATGACAAATGAAGACGGTGTATTTGAAAATTTACCCTCAGGAACTTATGAAATTTTGGTAACGGATTCAGAAGGTTGTGAACGAACTATCACTGCAGAAGTGTCACAACCTGATTCTTCGCTTGTCATCATCATAACGTCATTCACTAACGGCACCGGTCAAAACAATGGCAGTATAGGTGTAAGCGCAACTGGTGGAACCGGGCCTTACAGATATAGTAAAGACGGTATCGTGTTTACGGAGAATACAACTTTTGATGATCTTATGCCGGGAGATTACCAGATTTGGGTCATTGACAGCCTGGGATGTATTTCTTCAGTGGAAACGCAGATTTCATCTACTGCAACGATATCAGAAAAGATATTTTCTATATATCCTAACCCGGGTAGCGACATATTTAATCTTGAAGTAACTCAATCAACTGATAGATTTGATTTTGCAATCTATGGCACAGATGGTATTAAACTATATCAGCAAAAGATGATAACCAATTCTACCAAAGTTTATCGCGTAGATCTAAGCTCTTTCCGATCGGGTACATACATTTTTGAGGTTTTAATCCCTTCAAAAAGTGCTATCAGACGAAAAATAGTAAAAATCTAACCACCAAAATTATACAAATTTAAACCATACCTGATTTAAGGTGAACGTCTATTGCTGATGATTCACCTGAAAATGTGTTTATTATTTTTTTATTATATTTTGTTTGTTGTTTTCGACTACCGGTAGAGGAAGAATCGTCCATACGTGGTCCAATACAACTTTATGCGATATTCTTATGGACACTACCTGAAATCCCTTGCATTTTGTAAGTACCTTACAAAATGTTTATTGGTATGTTGAAAAGTTATGATTCAGAAGTAGAATTCAAATACTTAAACATCTTCAGATGTTCGATACCCACCTCGGAAAAGACATCGCCTTTAATTTGATATTCCAGGGATGTATAAAAAGGTACAGCAGACATTCTTGCGTGCAATTCGATACTTGAAAAACCAAGTTTTGCTGCAAAATCTTCTGAATAAGAGACCAACAATTTGCCAATTCCTCTTCCTTGCCACTCAGATGAAATAGCTACCTGACGCATTTTGATTACGTCTTGCGTCAATGGTTTTAATATGAGTGTACCAATCATAGTGTGATCAGATAAAAATACACCTAAATGAACAGAATCCCATTCATGTTCAATATCTTCGGGGTTATATGACAACTGTAAAGGTTTTCGCAATATTTCATTACGAATTATAAGTGCTTCAGCAGCTTCAGAAGTTGCAAAATCTATTTGACAACAAAAAAAAGTGTTTTCCACGCAAAAAGGTGTTAATTATTTTTTTACCTCTATATATCTTTGAGAATACCCAGCAAACACCCCTAATCCATTATTAACATTAGAAAAAACTTTAGGCAGGTATGAAAGAGAAGAAATCTGACCATCTTCATCGATATATTTCTCCAAAGAGATATAAAATTCGTACATTTCTCTGCTTAGGGAAACGATCCTTAAATAAAACTTTTCCGTTTCAGGAGCAGGATTTAAATCCCCATCCTTTTTACCATCTATAACAAATGAGGTATAAAAATCCCTGTTCGTATCTTTGGAGATTACATTTGTCTGATCATTATCATTGAGGTTCACGTTTCTGATATTACCCGCAGAATTTAATAGTTTGTCAGGTGTGGCAAAACCAATCGAATCTATGGGATTTTGTTTATCAGACTGAAACCAATTCCACACAAAAAAGCCCTGATTTTTGTCACTGATGTTAAAATTTATTTTTAAAGCTTCCTGTTGTTGGTGTATGATACTTTCTGTGTTGATGTTTACATTTGACACTTTAAGAGGAACTTTACTTTGAGCAGTGATAACCTGATATCCCGGCACTTTGACCGTCAGTTCATAGGTAAAATCGATCTTCGGAGTAAAAAAGTATAAGAATAATTCCCATCACCTTTGTAAGGCAATTCTTCCGTCCTTCCGGTGGCTGTCTCTTTTATTGTAACCAAGGCATTGGATATAAAGTCCTGATTATGATTATTTGATAAGATGTCTCTGCTAAAACTCAAATGAACGTTAAAGGGACTGTTTTCGGTAAAAACGGAGTTAACTACAATCTTAGGTACAAATTTTTCTTTGGTAAAAACATATTCTTCTTCACATGAGGTGAAAAGGAAAACGATGATTAAAACAAAAAAAGATTGTAAAAAACGCATTTAATTCTTTTTGCAGGATAAAGATACGTTAAATAAAAAATAAAAAACCTTAAAGAAACAGATTTTTTTTTCAGTAAATCCTGAAGATTTCTTAACAGAAACTACATATTGAACGATTATTCAGAACAATATTTCGCAACCAAACAAATTAGAATGTAGTAAAAAAATAATATTTTGTTAACCTAGAAAGAAACAGAAAAATATAACGAAGGTGTTATAGGCAAAATACTAACTTTTCTGGCAAAACTTTCTTTTGTGTCCGGGTTTCGGTAAATATAAATGAAGTAAGCGTTTAATCTGTTGTAGACATTATATACGTTAAAATGGATATTTAAGATTCCGTTTTTCAGAATGGTCCGGCTGTAGTTGAGATTGAGACTCATCTGGTGAAAATCAGGTAATCTCCTGTTATTCCTGGACCCTGAATTGATAATGGAAGTACCTAAAATGGTTGAATATTCTTCAGTAGCCAATGAAAAAGCGTTTCCTGTACCATATACAAAATTCAGGGCCGCACTGAAAGACGGTGAAAAAGTAAAGGACAGACCTGTATTGACATCCCACGTTCTGTCATATTTAAAAGGAAATGGATTACCATTATCAATATCCGGAAAACTTCTTTCCGACTTGCTCCAGGTTGCTGAAAACCAACCATTGATTTTTTTATTTTTTCTTTGGAATAAAAATTCAAGTCCTCTGGCATATCCTGAACCTTCAAAAATATTTCTCTCCCAATCGCGGGAAGTATTATAAACCGGAACGATATCGGAATCATTGATAAAAAAGTAAAAAAGATCCACCGGAGACTGAAATTCGAGCAACCCTTCAAAGTTTTTATAAAATCCGTTTAGCTGAATGAAATGAAATTTGTCAATGGTATAACTATTGGAAAGAGAATATTGCCAGGCTTCCTGGGGACGAACTTTGTCCGTTGAAGGCACCCATAAGTCAGAGGGCAGACCTATCCCCAAATTTACCAAAAGGTGTATATTCTGGGTCATTTTTGTTACTGCTACTGAAGATACCAGATTTTTTACAGGCTTCCACACAAGGTTAAATCTTGGCTGAATAGAATAATATGATCTTCTGTCAGGATGAAATGAATTAAAATGAACGCCTGCATATATGGATAAAGACTGGTTTATTCTGTAATGATCTTCGACAAATAAGTTAAATTCATTTGCATAGATGACCGAATCTTTGTCCAGGATATTTGCTTCTTCGCCCTGAAGAATGATAGTACTTTGTTTTACAACGGGATTAAACTCATGGTGAATAAATTCTGTTCCAAACTTTAAGGTATGTTTTCCGGAAATAAAATAATCTGCAGAAAACTTAACATTTCCGGTAAGAATATCTGCATATGAAAAAATATCCAATTCGTCTTTTCGTACTGTTCCGGGTGTTTCTGTCAAAAAAGTATAACTGGACCTTGCCCGGTGTTTGTATGACAAAAAACCGGCAAGACCATAAAAGCTCCACTTTTTTGATGGGGTATAATACCATTGAGCGCTTGCCAGGGTGTTGGACCATGTCAATCTGTTCTGATCAAAGGAATTAAACTGATAATTGGTTGTGTCACGAGTATAGGTTTTTTGTAGTGCAAGCCTGTCACCTCCTGTGTAAACCGATAAGGAAATTTTATGGTTTTCACTAAACCTGTGTGTGATTTTGCCGACTATATCGCGGTAATCAAGTGTAATGTTGTCATAATTGGTATATTTCACCAAAAATTTATTGATGTAATAATTGATCCATGAGGTTCTTGCTGAAAAATTGTAGGTCGTTTTATTTTTCCAAATAGGTCCGTTGGCATGAAACTTAGCTCCCGGAATACCCACGGAAAAGATTCTTTCATGCTTGGTGGTGTTTCCTTCTTTCAGATGAACATCCATCACTGCAGACAGTCTCCCTCCGTATCTTGCAGGAAATCCGTTTTTGATCAGACTCGCTTCTCTTATACTTTCTTCGATAAATAATGATGCTATCCCGACAGTATGTGAGGCTTCATACAAAGGCACACCTTCCATCAAAATCAGATTTTGATCTGCACCGCCACCTCTGACAAAAAGACCGCTCTGCCCTTCACCACCTGATTGAACACCCGGCATGACCCTTACATTATTGATCGGATCACTTTCACCCAACAGACTTTTGAATTCTTTACTTTTGAAAGCATCTATCTGGTCACCAAAATTCCAATAATTGATTCTCTCTTTGCTGATCTTTTCCTGACTGATGGTAACCGCCGGTAGTTCATTATGAAACTCAAGGAAAAAGTTTTTTTCGTCATTAGCAAATACCTTAACTTTAGTTGTAAGTACTTTATATCCCAGATAATTAACCTCTATTTCATGTTCTCCTTCGGGAAGTAACAAAATATAATATCCTGAATTATTTGAAAAAGCAAAATAACCGCCAGGCTGAGATTCAATGACCGCCCCTATAAGAACCTCTTTCGACAAATTGTCCTTAATGTATCCTGAAAGCTGATATTTGATTTCCTTTTTTGTTGATTCGGAAGGTATAATCAGGATTTTATCAGGCGGTTTAAAGGTCAGCGAAATGTCAAATTCTGACAACAAGGCAAATAAAAAATCTTCGATGGAATAAATACCTTCTTTTAAAAGAACCGGCTTTTGATAATTTATGGATGATGAACTATAACTGATGGTTAAACCTTTTTCGGATTCCAGCCATTGTATATGTTCCTGAATGGTCTGACCTGAAAAAGACGAATAAGAAAACCTGACTTTTTCCTTTAAAAATATTTGTTGTGAAAAACCTTTTCCACTAAAAAACTGGAAGACCAATATCCATAAAACCGATATCAAATATTTTTTTAACATCCCATTTTGGTCACAATCAGTTGGTTTTGTTTTAAGGTGTATTTCATTTTTGTAATCAAACTGATTTCTTTCAGTACATCCTCGAGTTTAGCATCCACAAATCTCGTTTTGATCGTACAATCATCTGGTTTGGCATTTTCAGGCATCAGGAGTTCAACCTTAAAATGATCCGCTACTGTTTTGAGAACATCTAAAAGAGAAGCATTATTAAAATGTAATACATTTGATCTCCAGTCTGCAATAATAGCTCCCGTCAGATCCACCATGTATAACGTATCTTTATTCATTACCGCTTTTTGCCCTGCTGTAAGGAAAATCCTATCTTTTCCGTTGCTCAGAGACACTTTTCCTTCTACCACATATACCTCACTTTTTGCACTCATAGCTGATACAAAAAAAGATGTTCCCAATACCTGGACTTTGCCATGAAGGGTTTGTATTTCAAAGGTATCTTCGGGATTTTTGGCAACTTCAAAAAAAGCGCGTCCGGAGACAGAGACCTTCCTGAAATTATTTTCGGTCAACGAAGAACCAACATCCAGTGTGACATAACTTTTGTCAGGCAAAGATACTTTTACGTTCTGCTTATCAGCATGATGCACCATACTTTCAAATGAAGTTCTGAGATAATTTTGCCAGACTATTCCTGAGATCATCACAAAAACAAAAACTGCGGCCCACTTTACCAAAGGCGTCAAACGTATCTTTTTGACAACTGTCTCCTGGCCGGTATCTACTTTTGTTTCAAATGCCGACCATGCTTTAGCGGGATTAAAATCTTTGTAGTTATGCACTTTTTCCTCATCCAAAGTAGAATTGTGCAGCTCACTCAAAGCTTTTAATTGTTCGTTGTATTCATTTTTCCACGACTCTACGGCATTCATTTCTTCATGAATATCGGGTGAAATTTTTTGTACTATTTTTTTAATTAAACTCATTTCTTTTTAATACGATGTATCCTTTAATTTGTCTCTTAAAATGGTGAAGGCTTTCGCCATATGGTTTTCGACTGTTTTAGGACTGATTTGCATGGTTTCTGCAATTTGGCTGTAAGTTAAACCTTTTAGTTTAGCCAATTCAAAAACTTCCCTGCATTTTGGGGGTAAATGTCGCAGCGACGAATAAACTTGATCTATTTTTACCCATTCTGACCATTCCTGTTCATCATTTTGTATATTATCGAGATTATTTTGCATTAAAAACCCCTCCAACATTTTATTTCTGCTCTTATCTTTCCTTATAGATTCAAAAATCTGATGTTTTGTTGCCGTGAATAAATAACTTTTGATATTTCCTGATAAGTCAATGGTGTGTCTTTGGTTCCAAAAATGCAAAAAAACTTCCTGAATGATATCTTCCACCAATACTTCATCATGTAATATGCTGAGGGCATAATTACACAACGGATTGTAATAGGTTAAAAAAATATCTTTGAAGTTTTGTGTTGTCAAGGGTGATCAGGTTTACTTTTTATCATAACGAATGTTGACGTGTATTGTGACAAAGCCCAAAGTTTTCCCGAAAGGAAAATCTGATACCGTCACATTGAAGACTATTTCAGCTATTTTTCAGACATTCTGATAAAAGTTTTGTTGTTTCGGGAGCATTGCCAATAAATATTTTATTTCCTACCAATGTAACCGGCCGTTTGAGGTATGTATAATGTTCAAGAAGGTGTTTTTTAAAATCCTCTTCTTTGACCGGTTTATCTTCCGGGGGCAGGTCTTTGAGCAACTGTGCTCTGAAATTGAACAATGACTCATAACTTCCGGCTAATCGCACCATAGTATTCAGGATTTTTTCATCCGGAGGCGTGTCTTTAATATTGATTAATATCAGGTTTTCCTGTGGCAATGTTTTAAGTATTTTTAAACAGGTATCACAAGACTTCAGGTAGTAAAAAGGGTATTTCCCTTTCGGTTTATCCAATTGCATTCGTTAAATAATTTGAACAAATATACACATATTTCAACAATCCCATAAAACATACAAAAAAACAAAGTGAATTCAACCATTCACACCATTCAGGAATTCGTATAAAAAAGAAGCGGTCGTTCACCATAAGATGAACGACCGCTTTCTAATATTTTTAAAACGAACTTGTTTAAGGGACCAAAACGGCTTTTTCAGCTTCATAGCCAAAAATATCTTTTGTAGATACTTCCACTATCTTTCCGTATTTTGCCAGTTCCTGCATGTTGATTTTGTCTTTAGATCCCATAACGCGGATATTCCAGTTTTTGTTTTTCAGGTGCATGTTGTGGAAGGCTTTGATATCACCCAAAGAAAAACCATCAATCTTCTCATAAACAGCTTTCCGGCTGTCTTCATTCATTCCGCGTTTTACAGCAGTCTGATAATTAAACAAAATATTTGCTTTTGTGATTCTTTGAGACTCAATATTTTGTTTGATTGAAGCCTTACAAACCTCCCAGTTATTCTGAGATTCTTTGAAGTTTTCAATCAAATCTTTCATGGCATCAAATGCCATTGAAACTTTATCAGATTGTGTTCCTACAAAAAATCCGGATTTATGTCTGTCTTCCTTTTTCTGAGGTGAAGAATAAAATCCGTATGTTGAATAAGCAAGAGCTTTTGCTTCTCTAATCTCCTGAAAAACCACGGAACCCATGCCTCCGCCGTAATATTCATTAAATGCGGTAATCAGAGGCATTTTTTCTTCGTTAAAAGACTCGTCCCACCTTTGTAAAAAGATATCAGCCTGAAGCATGTCATAATTTACAAAATATATGATATTTTCTTTTGATTCACTTTCTTTATATTTTTTAGCAACCGGATAATCCTTCAGTTTGGCCGGGAGGACGTGGCTCTTTTTTAATTCTTCAGAAAGTGCCGTCACATTTTTCGGTCCGTAATAATAAATTTTATGTTTGTAATCGAACAATGATTTAATTACGGCAGTCAGCTCTTCAGTTTTTAAAGCCCTCAGCTCCTCATTGGACAAAATATCATTAAACGGATTGTTAGGACCATAATCCACGTAGTTGTTCAATCCATTATTAAAAATCTCTCTTCTGTTGATGGTTTTGTCATTACGTTCTTTGATTTTAGCTTCAATAAACTTATTCAAAGCTTGTTGGTCAGCCATAGGATTACGCATCAGATCTTCAATAATGGCCAATGCTTTTTCTCTGTTTTCTTCCAATCCGGAAAGACTTATATAAACCTGTTCGTTGGAAGTAAAAATATTAAAATCCACAGCAAGTTTGTACAATTCTTTGTTGATTGCTTCATTAGTCCGTTGATTGCTTCCGATAAACTTAAGGTATTCAACAGCTAAAGGCAGCTTTTTCATATTAAAGGTGCCCATGTCAAAAACGTAATAGAAAGAAAACAATTTGTTCAGCTGATTCGGAACAGACCACACAGGTACATCATTATGCACATTGCCAAAAACGATATCTTTGTTGAAGTCGAGGAATACCGGTTTAAGCGGCGGGTTGGGCGTATTCACGATATTGGCCAAAAAAGTTGATTGTTTGGTTCTGTCGATTTCCAGAGGTGTGATTTCAGGTTTGATCACTTTTTGTAATGTAGTATCATTACCTGTTTTTTTGTAGATGGTCACATAATTTTCTCCAAACCAGGTATTGGCAAATTTTACGATCTCTTCTTTGGTTATTTTACCTGTTTTATCGACATTATTGAGATAATCTTCCCATGTTGTTCCGGTGGCAAAAAGGTCATTCAGGGTATAAGCCATATTGACTGCATTTTCCTGCTCTCTTACCCTGCCTACCTGAATATTATTTACCGTTGCCTGAATCAGGTCGTTGTCAAAGTTTCCTTTTTTGATTTCTTCTATCTGATCGAGAATCAATTTTTCCGCATCTTTAAGGCTTTGGTTTTTCAGAGGCCTGGCTCCAAAATAAATCATACCGTAATCGGACAATAAATACGTATATCCGTAGGCTGAAAGAAGTTTCTGGCTTTTTACCAGATTTTTATCGATGATACCGCTTTTGCCATTGTACAGGATAGAAGCTACCAATTCTGCTATGATTGCATCTTTATGGTTTTGGTCCGGCATTCTGAAACCTATAGCCACACTTTCTTCATCCGGGCTGTAAACGTCCATCTTTTTAGGCTGAGTTATCGGCATTTCCTTTTCGAAAGTAAACTTAGGTAATTCTTTAGGTTGCCAACCTCCAAAATATCTGTCAACCAATTTAATGGTCTGATCCGGGTTGATATCACCTGCCAGAATGACGGCCATATTATTCGGAACATAGTACGTGTTATAAAAATTGCGAATAGCCTTTATGGAAGGATTTTTTAAGTGCTCAACATGTCCAAGGATTGTTTGTGTACCATAAGGATGTTTTTCAAATAAAGCGGCAAACATACCGTCAAAAACTTTGCTGTTACCTCTGTCGAGTGACATATTTTTTTCTTCGTATACGGTTTCCAATTCTGTGTGAAACAAACGGAATACCGGTCTTTCGAATCTTTCTTTCTGTATCTGAAGATATTTTTCCAGGTTATTGGAAGGAACATTTTCCATATAAGCTGTGATCTCTTTTGAGGTAAAAGCATTGGTCATGCTTGAACCTACAGAAGTCATGGCTTTATCATATTCATTTGGAACGGCTATTTTGGAAGCCAGGGTTGAAAGTGAATCGATTTGTTTATAAAGATATTTTCTTTGTCTTTCGTCAGTCGTGACATTATACACTTCGTACAATTGTTCTATCTGATCGAGGTACATCTTTTCTGCTTTGTAATCAGTAGTTCCCAGATTTTCGGTACCTTTAAAAAGCATGTGTTCCAGATAATGAGCCAACCCTGTATTGGAGGAAGGGTCATTTTTTCCGCCGGCTCTGGTCGTGATGAAGGCCATCACTTTAGGCTCCAGACTGTTTTGATGCAGGATAACTTTTAATCCGTTTTGTAAGGTATAAAATCTGGTTTGGGTCGGATCTCCCTCAACCATTTCGTAGGAATATTTTCCGTCAGGAGACGTTTTTTTTATTGTTTTGTACGTGTTTTGTCCCATAACAGATGTATTAAAAACTGTACATAACATGAAGAAAGTGATTAAGTGTAAAGGTTTCATTTTTTCTTTTTGTTAAAGTGATCATTAAATAACAAAGTTATATATTATTTTATTTTGTTTTTGGGTCAAAATGCTTTGACAAACGATATTTTAGACAAAACAACTCTTTTGTCGGATGAGTGCAATATCTCCGATCGTCAGCCATTTCAAGGACATACGTATTCAGGTAAAAAAAAACGTTCTATTGTTTTTCCGATTTTCTCATCTCCTCGACTTTCATCACTTCTTCAAATATTTTTTCGATATCCTCAGCGGGAATGTCTTTAAGGAGGATTTTTTTATCCTTATCGAGAATAAATACTTTGGGCGTGGTTTTGATTTTAAAAATAGCGTCGTAACGTCTGTATTCATCACCTGTATTGATAAAATCTTCCATACCTTTTTCTTTGATGGCGGGCCAGCAAGTACCGTATTTGTCCCCGCTTTTGGTACAAACTGCAAGCAATTTTACGCCTTTGTCTTTATATTTTTTGTAAAAATCAACAACATTTGGAGTGATTTTTTTACAATGTCCGCAGTCGGGAGCCCAGAAAAAAACAATGGTATATGGTGACTGAATATTATATAATTTGACCGGAGTTTTGTCTTCTTTATATGTGATAAAGTCCGGCATTTTTTTACCTATCAGGATCGGACGCAGATCGTTGGCATTTTCCTTCATTTTTTCCAAGGTTTCATCATCTACCCAATGTGCTTTCCCTTTGGTGTAATACTTATCGACTAGATGAACATATAAAGCATCATGACCTACAATCTTCAACTGAGCATATTTATTTAGGAAATCAGCGAGGAAATAGCGATACATTTCCGGATTGTGTTCCACTTTTTTTAATACATAATCGACGGAAATAATGATGGAATCCGGTGATTGCGGCGTCAGTTTGTTGAGGTAATAGTTGACCTTTTGGTATAAAAACGGAGTCCTGAGGATGGCCGGGTGATTAAAATCGACATTATCAAAATACCGGTTTTTGTAGAAGTAGTATCTGAGTCGTTGTTTTTCTTCGTCAGAGCCTTCAAAATCCGGTATAATGGGTTCAATGTTGGCATTCAACATCAAATGTAACACACTACCGGGAAACCGTGCCATTATGTCTCTTTGTTCCTTTTGCACATTTTTGTCGAGGTCTGCCAATTCTTTTTCTTCTTCACTGAAATCCTTTTTGGCTTCTTTGGCTCTGTCCATTCGGGCCTTCAGGGTATCTGCCAGTGGACGTATCTTTTTAAGATATTTCATATAATCATAAAAAGCACTGTTTTCCGGGCTTCCTTTAGCATCTACTTCGTCCAAAACTTTTGAGTCGATGGAAATATCGATGACTTTATCTTTTCCATTGGCTATCATCTGAAAAAAATCATTATTTGGTTTCAATAGTACCAGATAGACACCCTGAGGAAGACTGTCTTTGAGCGTAAACTGAAACTTACCTATACCTTTGGCGTATAAAGTATCTTTTACCAAGGTTTTTTCACCAAAATAGTTTCCTAAAATCAGTGTATCGTTTGTATAGTTTTTAATATCAAAATTAATAACCTGTTGGGCATGCCCCTGCAGACTCAGGAATATGGTAAAAATCAATAAAAACACATTTTTGGTCATAACACTAATTTTGTTTTTGTTTCTTAAAAACGCAACCGGATTCATTTTGCTTCAAATTGAATTTTTATTAATAAATATTTAACATTATTTGATGGCAGCCAGGAGATATAAAACAGCCATACGAACGGCAACTCCGTTTTCTACCTGATCGAGAATTATGGAATAACCTGAATCTGCCAGGTCACTTGATATTTCTACGCCTCTGTTGATCGGTCCCGGATGCATGATGACGATATCTTTATTTACATCGTCCACCATCTTTTTATTGATACCAAAATACTGAGAATATTCTCTGATAGAAGGAATATATTTTATGTCCTGTCTTTCGAGCTGTATCCGCAATACATTGGCCACATGGCACCACCTGAGTGCTTTTTTGATATCATATTCTACCTCGACACCCAATTCTTTAAGAAATGGAGGAATCAATGTCGGCGGGCCACAAACTTTAACATTGGCACCAAGTTTTTTCAAACAATATATATTACTGAGTGCTACCCTGCTGTGGAGAACATCCCCTACTATGAGAATATTTTTTCCGCGAAGGTCACCTATTTTTTCCATCATAGAAAAAGCATCCAACAGAGCCTGCGTAGGGTGTTCGTGTGTACCGTCTCCTGCGTTGATTATATTGGCATCAATATGTTGTGCCAAAAAATGATGTGCTCCCGGTGCCGGATGACGCATGACCACCATATCAACCTTCATGGCGAGGATATTATTAACCGTATCCAACAATGTTTCGCCTTTGTTTACCGATGAAGAAGATGCTGAAAAATTGACAATATCGGCGGACAACCTTCTTTCTGCCAATTCGAAAGATACTCTGGTACGGGTAGAGTTTTCAAAAAACACATTGGCAATGGTTACATCCCGCAGTGAAGGCACTTTTTTGATTGGTCTTTTGATGACCTCCTTAAATTCGGTAGCCATTTTGCAGATTTTCAGAATATCTTCCGTGGTGATATATTTTATCCCCAGTAAATGTTTTGTGCTCAGTTGTGTTCCGGATGCAGATGCTGACATAATGATTTAAACTTTTCCGGGATATAAAATAACGTGATGATTTTTTGCTTTCGGGTCCCAATGTACTTTCACATAAGCTTCTTCTACAGAATCAATGGTAATGCCTACGTGATCTGCCTGAATGGGAAAATGCCTGTTGAATCTCCTGTCTACCAAACACATGAGTTCGATTGAAGCCGGGCGACCAAAATCCAGCATAGCCGCCATTGCAGCATGAATAGTCCTTCCTGTATACAATACGTCATCAATGAGTATAACTTTTTTACCCTCTACCAAAAAGGGCATATCGTTACCATATGCTTTTAAAGGAGATTCTCTCCTTCTGAAATCATCTCTGTAGAAGGTGATATCGAGTTTACCGTATTCAAAGGGAATTACCTGAGGAAGGTTTTTGTATCTTGCCACTACCTGATCAGAAAAAAAAGCCCCTTTTTCCTGAATGCCGATGATACAAATACCTTTTTCACCTTCAGAACTTTCTGCAATAGAAAGTGCCAATCTTTCCAACGTCAATAAAAGACGATCGTGTGTTAATATGATTCTTCCTTGTTCCATGACGACGCAAATATATTAAATATTTTACTATATTTTGTACATTTGCATGATTTGTCAAAAAACAGTTTTTTTTTACCATAGGTACGATGTTACAACCTATACGTCTAAGCAACGAATTTCAAGGTGTCCTTGACCAACTGGAAAAGGAAAACAACCACTTTTTTGTCACCGGAAAAGCAGGTAGCGGCAAATCCACGCTGCTCAACCTTTTTCGAAATACCACAAAAAAGAGAATGGTTGTATTGGCTCCTACCGGGATAGCGGCTTTGCATGTGCGGGGACAGACGATTCATTCATTTTTCGGATTTCCGCCCAGGATTCTCAACAAACATGAGATTGAAAAACGCAAAAACAATAGTGTATACCGAAAAGTGGAAACCATTGTGATCGATGAAATCTCTATGGTGAGGGCAGATGTATTGGACAATATCGATTACTTTCTGAGGATCAACCGTGGCATCAACGAACCTTTTGGTGGTGTGCAGATGGTTTTTTTCGGTGATTTATTTCAATTACCTCCTGTGGTGGCGACGCCTTTTGAAAAAGAATATTTCCGCACCACGTACACTTCGCCCTATTTTTTCAGTGCATTGTGTATGGCGGAAACAGATTTTGTTCTTTTGGAACTATTTGAAGAATATCGTCAGACCGACCGGAAATTCATCCGGTTGCTGGACGCCATCCGCCAAAACGAAATCGACTATGACGATATGACGGAACTCAACGAACGATATGTCGATGTACCCGAAAACAAAGATTTTTATATTACATTATGCAGCCGGAATGACATTGCCAATCAGATCAACCAACGGGAACTGGACCAGATCACCCAACCGGTATTTGAGTATCATGCCTATGTGGAAGGCGACTTTGTGGCTCAGTTGTTTCCTACAGATTTTGTATTGCGTTTGAAAAGAGATGCCCAGGTGATGTTTATCAAAAATGACATCAATAAACAATATGTCAATGGAACCATAGGAAAAATAAAACACCTTGAAGACGATAAAATCACCGTATCAGTTTTGAATCAAAACAATGAAGTCGTTGATGTGGATATCGACAAAACGGAATGGGAAATCATCCGTTACGAGCAGGACCACCAGTACCCGCTGCGCATTAATGCCAAAACCGTCGGATTATACCGGCAATACCCTCTGAAGCTGGCCTGGGCGATAACCATTCATAAAAGTCAGGGAAAAACCTTTGAAAAAGTGATAATTGACCTGGGGCAGGGTGCATTTGAAGCCGGTCAAACCTATGTGGCATTGAGTCGGTGTAAATCTTTTGAAGGTATCATCCTGAAATCTCCGGTAAAACCAAGAGACATCTTTGTCAATCCTGAGATCGTGGAATTTTACCAAAGGATGAGATAATAAAGGTGTTTTTAATCTGGACTTTGCAGAAAGCTCATTTGATGGACAGAAAACGAACCCTTTTAAACTGCCTTTTCGATGACTTCAACCAATTGGTTCAGGGACACCATACCGGATTGTCTCCAAACCGGTTTTCCGCTTTTATATAAAATAAACGTCGGAACGCCCATGATCTGCAGGTTTTGTGCCAAGGCGGGATTTTTGTCCACGTCAATTTTGATAATTTTTGCCTTCTCCCCTACTTTGCCGGCCAATTGTTGTAATACCGGGCTCATAGCTTTACAAGGTCCACACCATTCTGCTGAAAAATCGACTAATGTAGGAGTATCGTCACCGATGATATCTGAAAAACTTTTTTTATTGCTCATGATAAAATGATTTGGTTTGATATGTTTTTTAAAATATACTACAAAGGTAGGTATGAAAGACAACAAAAACTGTAACCAATGTTACAGCAGGAATTCTTCCATTTAGGGTCTGCTGAAAAACACAAAAAATATTAATAATGAATATCTTATGTTAAATTTTCATTTATGTAAGTGTACTGCTATAACAACATATATTGAAATTTCGTGCATCTAATTTCCTTACTAAACATGTTTTTTGTTAGCCAGCAATAAACCATCTTCTGCGTTTAAGGCAAATCGAGGTATTTTTATACATCTTCTTTGCCTTCGCCTTGAATCTGATTCATTGCTGACTTTTTCAGCAAACCCTATTTATTCCTGAGATTTTAAGAAGGAAAATCTTTTTTACTCATTTTGTTTCTAAGCGTGATAAAAGAAAGACGTAACAAGAGGAAAAACGGGGTCGCATGCATAAAAAAGTCAAAATAGTCCATAGGTTGCATACCAACGCCACCACCTAAGAGCCAGCGCACTTTGCCGAAGATGTGTGGTTCGGGAACAAAAGGAGCCAATCCGAGGGTAAGGCAAGCCAAAATGACCATTGGCCATTCGTCTATAAAGGGAATTTTCTTTTTATCAGTTGTCATGTTTTGAATTTGGCACAAAGGTAATAAGGTCCTTTGAATGTTTTGGTAACTATGGTCACATTGGAGAATTGTTTGATTTGTGATAATTGTTTGATTTGTGATAATTGTTTGATTTGTGATAATTGTTTGAATTGTAAGAATTGTTTGATTTGTTGGAATTGGGTCGACACGTCGTACTGTGAGTCGAAAATTTCGAGCTGTGCGGACTATTGGATGAGTTGATTATGTGATAAGTCGGGCCGACAATGCGTAAACCTACCTACAAATCAAGGTCTGGAGAAAATGGATGGGGACTTTAAATTTATTTTAATTACCTATCCGACCTGTTTTACGCGATCAGGGGTTTTTCACTTTAACAAAAGGGGTATCAACTACTTTGTGGGTGTTCAACAAATGTGTAAAAGCTAAAATCAGTGTCAAAAGGACATTTGTTAAACTGACAAATGTCAAAATCACTTTTTTTACAAATACCTTTATTGAAAAAATCCGATATTTTATGGCAAGGCATCGGATTTTAAAAGAGAAATTTTTGGGTAGTTGACCCAAATTTGTCATTTTTCGAAAATACCAAAAGAGGTGAGATTTGAACTACTTATATGTATCATGGTAAGAGATAGAAGGTAAAACATGAACCAAACTTTGGATATTACTCCCAAAACTCCCACTATCTTTTCAATTTATACGTAGAAACAAACACTTGATGTTTATTATTGAATTCGGGGAATTAACATATCGCACCTAAGGGGCTACAAAAAGATAGTTCCTCTGGAGCTAATGCTGGGAAGCTCCGATGAAACTGATTTTATGGGGGCAGACAAAATTACAAAATATTTTGCACCCTAATTGATTTTTTAATTGGATTTTGTCACCATAATGGCGAGTAGTTTATCATACCATAGGTTTAGCCATGTTCCTAGTACCATAGGAGCGGTATATTTATAACCGCAGATAATGGGGCGCAATCTGCTATTTTAAATAATTTTCTACAAAACGAACCAAGTCGTCGCCATGAAGGTTTTTGGCGACAATTTTTCCTTTTTCATCGACCAGGTAATTGGCAGGGATGGTGGTCATTTTTAAGGTATCGAAAACAGGAGAATCATCACCCTGAAGGTGCGACGCATGTTTCCACTTGTTTACACCGTCTTTTTGTATAGCCTGCAACCAAGCTTTTTCGCTGGAATCGAGGGCATAACCGACGATCGTAAAACCTTTCTCCTGAAATCTTTCCCACAAAGGGACCAATATATCTCTGTTTTCTTTCCTGCATGGTGCACACCAGGAAGCCCACAAATCAAAAAGGGTTAGTTTTTGTCCGTATAAGGAAGATAAAACAACTGTATCTCCATAACTCATAGGTAATAACAATTCCGGCAAAACCAAACCTACAGCAGGTGGCAGACGATTCGACAAAACACAAATCTGTTTTGTCCATTCATGTTGAGGAGCGACTTCATGTAACGAGCTACAGATACCATCTACTTCTTCCGCCAATCTTTCGTAATCACCATTGGGTGCACACCATCGCAAGGCCAGCCCTTTCAGATAAACATTGTTATGGCTTCTGACCACCTCCCACATCCCTTGCTGCCATTTTTTTTTGGCATTTTCGATTTCCGGAAGTTGTTCTTCAGATGCTGTTGTTTCCACTTCTTTAAACTTTTTGAAACCCTCTACCCTTTTCTGACAAAGATCAACCAAAATAATGTTTTCGGATACATCACCCGACACTTTGTATTGTTCCAACATAGCCGAAGCATCTGACGAGATAATCACCTTGTCACCGTCCCCGTACATAAAAGGCAGATAATTGGAGCGGGTCGGATCGTCATTTTCCAATCGGTTTAAAAACTTTTCTCCTTTTTTCTGCACTGCCAGTACATACAGTTTTTTTTCACCCCCGGAAGGCATTTTAGAAAAAGAAAAATTCCCGTCTTCATCGACTTTTGTTGAATCAATGACCTTGCCTTCAAAAGAAGAAACCAAAGTAGAAAATGATTTGGTTTCGATCAGATAGACCATTTTATGTAATCCCTGATCCGAAAAACGGATTTTACCGGACACAGGAGGAGTTTGACAACCGGCACCCAAACAAAAACAAAAAGAAATAAAAGTCAATATACGTAACATCATATCTGCTGATCGTAAAAAATTATAAAGATTCTGTTCTATACTTTATTTAGCCTTCACAAATCCAGCTTATGCTTCGTATGTTAAAAAAAATATTACAGAATTCAGGTCAAAATTACAAAATCTTCAACGAATCGCCACAAAAAACATAATTCTCACTTTTTGGTTAGGATTCTGTTCAAAAATGTACCTTTGTCGTCTAAACTTAATTTTTTCACCATGGTAAAGCAGATCATTTTTGGCATCTTTTGTTTGTTTTTTTTGAACAATACGGCATTCAGCCAGAAAAAAGAATTAATCCTAAGTACCGGTATTGGTATCAATCCGGCTTTGTTGGACAATCAGACTGAATGGATCATTGATGAATCTTTTACCAGGGTTATTCCGGTAATGCTTGACTTTAATTACCGGTTTTTTTTGGAAAAAAAATTCCGCTTAATTGCCGGAACCGGACTTCATTACACCAATAATCGTTTCCTGCAACCTGTCACTTCAGACTATTTCGGTTATAATGTGGATGATGTCATTTTTTATCAAAAACATCTGGTTATCCCAATCCGCCTTGGAGGAGAAGTAAAGTTTGGTTCGCGGAATACCCTTGGCTTTTATTACCAACTGAAATATAATCTGGCATTACAAAACGAAAAATCATATTCGGAAAGTAACCAAACGTCCATATCGGGTAGCCTGACTTATGATTACCAACTAACAAACCGGACAGACAATTTTTTGTCGCATCAGCTGTCTTTGTTTGGCAACATGCATTTGTTTTCAGGGCACTTTCTCACCTGGTCTTTCGGGTATGAATTCCGACCTGTTTCAGGAAATTATGACTATTCGACCGGACAGTCGCAAAGGTTGACGGACCAGAATACCGGTGCCGTTACGACCATCGATACCCGGTCAGAAATCAATAATGAAGAGATCAAAAACAATCTCCTTCACGTTGGAATAGGATTGTCCAAACAATTTTAAACCCGGATTATCTTCAGTTTTTACCTTTTTCTTTGGCCCAACTGTCTTTGAGTCCTACCGTTTTATTGAATACTACCAATCCGGGTTTTGAATCCTGATCTACGGCAAAATACCCATGACGAAGGAATTGATATTGTTTGCCGACCGCAGTGGTGGTCTCCATACCGGAGTCGATTTTAGCTCCTTTGACAACCGTGAGAGAATCGCGGTTGACATGTTCCATAAAATCTTCGACCCCTTCTCCGGGACTTGGATGGGTAAACAAACGGTCATAAATCCGGATTTCGCAGTCTTTGGCATCCGATGCATTGACCCAATGAATGGTTCCTTTGGCTTTGAGTCCTGAGGTGTCACTGCCACTTCTGCTTTCCGGAAAATAGGTGGCATATATTCGGGTAATGACTCCGTTTTCATCTTCGTCAAAACCTGTACATTCGACAATAAATGCATGTTTGAGCCTTACCAATCCCCCGGGTTTCATCCGGAAATAATTGGAAGGCGCATCTTTCATAAAGTCTTCCCTTTCGATAAAAATTTCATTGGAAAACAAGATCTCCCTGTGTCCGGATGCCGGATCTTCGGGATTGAGTTCCATAGAAAGTTTTTCAACACCTTCCGGAAAATTGGTAATCGTCAAAGGCACCGGGTCCAACACCACCATGGTTCTTTCTGCCGTTTTGTTGAGTTCGTCGCGAACACATGCTTCCAACAGATTGATTTCAATGGTATTTTCTCTTTTGGCAACTCCGGCTTTATCACAGAATATCCGGATAGCCATCGGAGGATATCCTCGCCGTCTCATCCCGGAAATGGTAGGCATCCTTGGATCATCCCAACCGGTCACGATTCCATCCTGCACCAGTTTGAGCAATTTCCTTTTGGAAGTAATCATATATTCCACATTCATCCGGGCAAATTCTGTTTGTTTGCTAGGGAATATCTCCAATTTTTCGATAAACCAATCGTACAAAGGCCTGTGGTGGATAAATTCCAAAGAACAAAGAGAATGGGTGATTTCTTCAATAGAATCTGACTGCCCGTGCGCAAAATCATACATCGGATAGATACACCATTGGTCACCTGTCCGATGATGATGTTCGTGTTTGATTCGGTATATGATAGGGTCTCGCATCAACATATTGGGAGATGACATATCGACATTTGCCCTGAGCACTCTCGACCCGTCAGGAAATTCGCCGTTTCGCATTCTTTCAAACAAGTCCAGATTTTCTTCGATGGTACGGGACTTGTAGGGACTGTCTTTGCCGGGTTCTGTAGGTGTACCTTTTTGAGCAGCTATCTCTTCCGGTGTTGAGTCATCGACATAAGCCAACCCTTTTTTGATAAGGGTGACTGCAAATTGATACAGCTTTTCAAAATAATCTGAAGCATACAATTCTTCTTTCCAGGCAAAACCAAGCCAGCTGATATCTTTTTTGATGTTTTCCACATATTCTGTATCTTCAGTCGTGGGATTGGTATCGTCAAACCGCAGATTGGTAGCACCATTGTATTTTTCGGCGAGTCCAAAACTGACACATATGGCTTTGGCGTGTCCGATGTGCAGATAACCATTTGGCTCAGGAGGGAAACGGGTCAATACCCTACCCTCGTGTTTTCCGTTGGCAATATCTTCTTCTATGATTTGTTCGATAAAATTTAAAGAATCGTTCATTTTTTATATTTTAATTACATTCTGTCAGGCATATTGATGCCCAAAAGGTAAAGAGAAGTTTTTAATGCCAAAGCCACCTCTTTGCTGAGCTGCAATCTGAAAGTTTTCAATGTTTCAGACTCTGCGCCCAATATCCGGGTTTCGTGGTAATATTTATGAAATTCTTTTGCCAATGCATATGCATAGTTGGCCACGCCGGAAGGTTCGTATTGTTTTGCTGCTGCTGCCACCACTTCCGGAAAAGTCATCAACAGTTGAATCAACGTTTTTTCGCCTTCATTGAGCGTTTCAGGAAAGGATAGAACTTTGGTTTGCTGTTCTGTTTCGGATTTTCTGAACAAAGATTGTATTCTGACAAAAGCATTCTGGATATAAGGACCCGTGGCGCCCTGCATGTCTACAGATTCTTTGGGGTCAAAAATCATTCTTTTCTGAGGCTGCACTTTGATGATAAAAAACTTAATGGCTCCTAAACCGATTTTTGAAAAAATATCTTCTTGTTCTTCATGAGACATGTGCGCCAGTTCACCTCTTTCTCCGGCATTCTCTTTGGCTTCCACTACGGTACCTTCGCGGGATTTCATACGTCCTGTCGGAAGATCGACCATGCCATAAGACAGGTGAAACAAACCCTCTGCGTATGGTTCTTCGAGTCTTTTGGCTATTTCAAACAAAACCTTGAAATGGTAGTCCTGTTCGTCAGCGACGGTATAAATCATTTTTTTGGCACCAAAATCTTCATATCTTTTTTTTGCAGTACCAATATCCTGCGTAATGTAGACGGATGTACCATCACTTCGCAGCACGATTTTTTTGTCCATGCCGGCATCCTCGAGATTGATCCATACACTTGAGTCAGGTTCGCGATAAAAAACGTTTTTGGTAAGGCCTTCATCGACCACTTTTTTACCCAAAAGGTAGGTATCGGATTCGTAATAAACAGAGTCGAAAGAAACGCCGAGTGTCTCATACGTTTTGTCAAATCCATCATAAACCCAACCATTCATTTGTTTCCAAAGTTGGATGGTGTTTTCATCTCCTGCTTCCCAATCGAGGAGCATCTGCCGGGCTTCCGCACCAAGGGGAGAGATTTCATTAAAATATTTATTTTTGAAAGCTTTAAAAAACTCAGATTGTTCCTGATTTTCTTTCTTTTGACTTTCAAATAATTTTGCTCCGGCTTCTGATTCGGCGAAAACCTGGTATTCCTTTACAAATTCCTGTTCGAATTTTACGTAGTAATCACCGACAAAATGATCGCCTTTGATACCTGAAGAAGCCGGTGTGGCACCGTTGCCCCATTTTTTCCAGGCGAGCATACTTTTGCAAATGGCTATACCTCTGTCGTTGATGACTTGGGTTGTAATGACTTCATTCCCTTCAAATTGAAGAATTTTACTTACCGACCATCCCAACAAAATATTGCGGATATGACCGAGGTGAAGCGGTTTATTGGTATTAGGTGAAGAATATTCGACCAAAACCTTTTCTCCGGTTGATTTTCTTTGCGAAAAATAGGTTTCTTCCTGAATTTTGGCGAAAGCCTCTATCCAGAAAGAATCTTTGAGGGAAATATTGAGAAAACCTTTGACAACGTTGTAAGATGCAACAACCGTTGAGTTTTCCATCAACCATTTACCGATGGTTTCTCCGATGACTTCAGGAGCTTTGCCAACCTGTTTTACCAATGGAAATACGACAAACGTAGTGTGTCCTTCAAATTCCTTTTTGGTTTCATTCAGTTGAATGTCCAAACTAACGTGCTCTTTGAGGAGGGTTTCCCGAATAGCACTGTTTAAATCATTTTTAAGAATACTATAAAATTCCATTATATAATTTTAACCTCTTTGAAAAAGGTAAATGATGTAGCCAACATAAACTAAAATATATACAACTCCATGCCACCGTTTTACTTCCAGTTTTCGGGATATGATCATAAGTAAAATGATCAACGTGGAGGCCATCAATACCATAAATGCATCAAAATTATTAGCTTTGTTCATTGGTATAGGACTAATAACAGCACTTAACCCTAAAATCCATAATAGATTAAAGATGTTGGATCCTATTACATTACCTACGGCAACATCTACATTGCCTTTTCGGGCAGCAACCACAGACGTCATTAGTTCAGGCAAAGAAGTACCTATTGCTACAATGGTCAAACCAATAAATGCTTCGCTCATTCCCAATAAAGTAGCAAAATGAACGGCTCCATCCACAACCCATTTTCCTCCGAAAAATAACATAGCGATACCGGCGAGTATCAATGACCATTCCCTTAATTTATTTATCGATGAAGGAGGTGCTTCTGTTTGATTATTCCTATCGTTAATTGCCGTCATGATAATATAGGCAAAAAACAATAAAAAGAAAAATAAAATCAATATCCCGTCGTAAGTACTTAATCCTTCCAGGGTATCACTAGCTCCCCATATTTCAGCATTACCCAAAAAGCCCACAATCATTATAGCCGCTATAGAAAAAGGTATTTCAGCAATGACCGTATCCTTGGAAAGAGGTAATTTTCTAATAATCGCAGATAAACCCAAAATAAAAAAAACATTGACAATATTACTACCGTATACATTGCCAATAGCTATGTCTACATTACCTTGTGAACTAGCCAGAATATTGACGATCAGTTCGGGCAAGGAAGTTCCTATAGATACAATAGTCAAACCTATGACCATATCAGAAATACCCATCACTTTTGCCAAAGCTGAAGCAGCCTCCACTAAAAATTCTGCTCCTTTAATCAACAATACAAATCCTACAAAAAAGAGGACATAAATTAAGACTGTTTCCATGATATTTATTTGTTTTTAAATTGTTTTAATTGTTCTTCCAGGATTTTAATCCTTTCGTTGCCATCTGCAAGTTTTGCCTTTTCCCGTTCGACGACCTCTGCCGGCGCACCGGATACAAATCGTTCGTTTTCGAGCTTCTTTAATACTGAAGCGACAAATCCTTTTTGGTATTCCAGTTCTTTGATGATTTCTTCGACCATTTCGGATGAATCTTCCTGCAAAGTGATCCCAAGAATACATTTTTCAGTTCCGGAAATAAAAACCAATCCTTCTTTATCTTCCTTCGTTGTGTCCATAGAAGATAAAAAGGCCATTTTCTGTACGATATCAGACCAGCCACTTAGTTCAAACAGTGCCTTTGACCTGTCCGTTTCTATGATGTGGAGAGGAATTTCTTCCCGCATCCTGATACCATGTTTGTTTCTGCTGTCACGTACCATGGAAATGATATCTTTTGCCTGCTCGACTTTTGCGATGAGGTCTTTGTCAAAAGATTCCACTTTGGGAAACGGACTGACAATACAATCTGTTTCAACCTTGTCTTCGTGAAGGGCGTGCCACAACTCTTCTGTGATAAAAGGCATATATGGATGCAACAAGGTACAAATATTTTTGAATAATGTTACGGTGTTTTCTTTGGTTTGTTTGCTGATCGTACCATCCTGCGGTTTCACGATCTCAAGATACCACGAACAAAAATCCGTCCACACAAAAGAATAAATGGAAATCAAAGCTTCGGACAATCGATATTCCGCCATGTTTTTTACCACTTCCTCTACCAGTTCCTTATGTTTTTCAGACAGCCATTCGAATGCCAGTTGGTCTGCTTCCGAAATGGATTTGGAGTCATTCACTGTCCAACCTTCTACCAGTTTCAAAGCATTCCACATTTTATTGCAAAAATTACGCCCCTGCTCAACGAGCTTTTCGTCAAACAAAAGGTCGCCCCCTGCCGGAGAACAGGACATCATACCAAAACGTACACCGTCCGCTCCGTAATCAGCAATAAGTTGCAGCGCATCCGGACTGTTGCCCAAAGATTTGCTCATCTTACGGCGCATTTTATCCCGGACCATACCGGTAAAATAGACATCATGGAAAGGTTTTTCGTTTTTCCACTCATACCCGGCCATGATCATTCTGGCAACCCATAAAAAGATAATATCCCATCCGGTGACCAAAACACTGGTCGGATAATAATAATCAATTTCTTTTTTATTGCGGAATCCGTCGAATACACTGATCGGCCACAACCAGGATGAAAACCAGGTATCCAGGACATCTTCGTCTTGTCTTAAATCAGTCAAAGCGATTTGCGGATATTTTTCTCTGGCTTGAGCCAATGCTTCTTTTTCTGTTTCGGCTACGAATACATCTTCACCATAATACCAGGCAGGTATTCGGTGTCCCCACCAAAGTTGTCGGGAGATACACCAATCCCGGATATTTTCCATCCAGTGGCGGTAGACATTTTTCTGATTTTTAGGAAAAAAAGAAACGGTATCGTTCATCACATTTTCCAAAGCAGGTTTGACGATACTTTGCATATCGACATACCATTGCAGGGAGAGACGCGGCTCTACAACTGCATTGGTTCTTTCTGACCTTCCGACATTATTCTGGTAGTTTTCTGTTTTGTGGATAAACCCGGCAGCATCGAGGTCTTTGGCAAATTTTTTCCTGACGACAAAACGGTCTTCACCTATGTATATATTGGCTTCGGCACTCATGGTTCCGTCATCATTAAAGACATCAACCACTTCCAGTTGGTGTCTTTTTCCGATTTCGTAATCATTCATATCATGTGCAGGCGTCACCTTAAGCGCTCCTGTTCCGAATTCTTTATCCACATAGTCATCCATGATGACCGGAATTTTCCTTCCAATGATAGGAACAATAACATTTTTACCTATCAAATGGGCATATCGTTCATCTTCAGGATGTACAGCTACTGCTGTATCTCCCGGGATAGTTTCCGGTCTGGTGGTGGCGATAATCAAAAATTCATCGCTGCCGTCAATCTGATATTTTACATGAAAAAGCTGACTGTTTTCGTTATTGTACAATACCTCTTCATTAGAAAGTACGGTTTTGGCTTCAGGGTCCCAATTGACCATTCGTTTGCCTCGGTAGAGTTTACCTTTTTGGTACATATCCACAAAAACCTTGATGACGGCGTCGGAACGCACTTCATCCATGGTAAATGCCGTCCTGTCCCAATCGCAGGATGCACCAAGTTTTTGAAGTTGTGAAAGAATAATGCCACCATATTCTTCTTTCCACTGCCAGGCATATTTCAAAAATTCTTCTCTGGTGAGGTCTGCTTTTCTGATTCCCTTTTCACGCAACATTTTGACCACTTTAGCTTCTGTAGCTATAGAAGCATGGTCCGTCCCGGGAACCCAACAGGCATTTTTTCCTTCCTGTCTTGCTTTTCGGATGAGGATGTCCTGAATGGTATTGTTGAGCATGTGTCCCATGTGTAGCACACCGGTCACATTCGGCGGCGGAATAACAATCGTAAAAGGTTCTCTGTCATCCGGAACGGAAGCAAAATACTTTTTGCCGAGCCAGTGGTTGTACCACTTTTCTTCTACATCTGCCGGAGTATATTTTGCACTTCTTTCTATCATCCTTTGGGTTTGTATTTTAGTGTTAAAACTTCTTTATTACCATTCGTTTTTTCGTACACGATGATAAAATTATCATAATCAGATTCATCGAAGGTTTTGGTAAAAACATCTTTTCCAGCCAGGGTATTGGTTAGCGACGGGATGCTGTTGGAATGTCCTACGATGACCGTTGCTTTTTTATTTTCATCAGCGGCGATATCATCAATCATTTGTCTCATATTTTTGGTGTCGTAAGCCAAAATTTTCATAGCTTTGATATCCGCCAAAGAGTCTACTGTATATAAAGTTCTGGTATAAAAAGTAGAATATATAGCATCCACGCGGGTTGCCCGAAGGATGTCAGACAATAACGTGGCTCTTTGAAGACCTGTATCAGTAAGGTTGGGATTATCTTTCGGAACAGTATCTTTTTCAGCATGTCGGGTGAGATAATACACCTTTTTTATACTGTCCGTCACTACATAATCTCCTGTTGTGGTAAAAATGGTATCACCACTGATTTTTACGATTTCCTGACCGTTGATGTCTTTTTGTTCTTGGGTTTCTTTACATGAAAAAACAAAAAAAGTCAGGGACAAAAAGATGATTGCATAAAATCCAAAGTTTTGTTTCATGATAATTCCGGTTTTGGGGTTAAAGCTTCAATTTCTACCTGTCCGCGCAATAAATCTTCCATGGTCTCTCTTTCACGAATCAAATAATCTTTACCATGAAGAATGAGCACTTCGGCAGGTCGGAACCGGCTGTTGTAATTGGAGGACATGGTATAACAATAAGCTCCTGCATTATAAAAAGCCAGGATATCACCTTCGGAGATTTCGTTCATGCGGCGATTGACCCCAAAAGTGTCTGTTTCGCAGATATAACCAACTACAGTATAAAACCGTTGTCGACCTGTGGTATTGGAAATATTGACAATTTTGTGGTAAGCGTCGTACAACATCGGTCTGATGAGATGATTGAGACCTGAATCAACTCCGGCAAAAACGGTGGAGGTAGTTTGTTTTACTACATTAACTTTAGTCAGAAATACTCCTGAACGGCTGACCAAAAACTTTCCCGGTTCAAACATGAGGGTTAGGTTTTTTCCATATTCAGCACAAAATGTTTTAAATCGAGCCGTTATTTTTTCGCCCAACTCTTCGATATCGGTTTCGATATCTTCTTCTTTATAAGGAACTTTGAATCCGCTTCCGAAATCAATATAATTCAAATCCGGAAAGTCTTTGGCAACCTGAAACAAGATCTCTGTTCCCTGAAGAAAAACATCAATATCCAGAATATCCGAACCTGTGTGCATATGAACCCCTTCTACATGCAAACCCGTTGCTTTGAGTATTCTGTGAATCAAAGGCATCTGATGAAAAGAAATTCCAAACTTTGAATCGATATGACCTGTGGAAATTTTGCTGTTTCCTCCGGCCATGATATGCGGATTAATCCGAATACAAACGGGATAATCCGGAAAAAGGGTACCGAATTGCTCCAGAATAGAAATATTGTCAATATTGATTTTTACACCGAGTTTTGCTGCAGCACTGATTTCTTCTATAGAAACACAATTCGGCGTATACATAATCTGATGCGGCTCAAATCCGGCCTTTAACCCCAACCTGACCTCCTGAATGGAGACCGTATCCAAACCAGCACCTATAGAATGCATAAATCGGAGAATGTTGATATTACTCAATGCTTTGGCAGCATAATTAATCTGTAAATCCGGAACATCAAAGGCCCGGGTAAGACGTTTGTATTGTCCTTCAATGACAGCTGATTCGTAAATATATAGCGGGCAACCATATTTTTGTGCCAATTCCAGCGGGTCTATATTACCTTCTAATATATATTTTCCGTCCTGAAGAATCATATGTTAAAATCGTTTGTAAAATCTGCAAAATTAAGGAAAAATTAACTTCTTTCAGGCTATTAACAATTCATTACAAATTATAAAATTTCAGATATACATACCTCATACCACGGATCCGCTTGTCAGATGGTCAATTATAAAGAATACACTTTGATACCCTGAGATTGCGAAAAAAATTCAAAAGAATCGATATGAATTAAAATCCTGCATGCCTGCGTCTCAAAACCAAAATGGTGAATGGATTTATGTTTAATGCTGGTATCAAATCCTTTTTGTTTTAAGGTTTTAATAAAATGAACCATCGCTTTTTCTATCAGAGGTTGCAGGTTAACAGGACTTATTTCTTCAATACGGTTGCGGATGATTCGTTGGATGATAGGTGAAGTCAGCTGATAAAAAAACTGATTGGCTGAAACATCCACTTTGATATTGGTAAGGTCGAGACGCTGCAAGCCGCTATCGTAAAACGGTTCGGTACTCACCGTAACACTTCCCTGAATCGGAGAACGTAAAAACAGTTTGGTTTCAAATGCTGAGGTATTACGAATGACTGCTTTTTCAACATCAAAAGATTTGCCACCCACTTCATTTTGGGACAAATACTGAATGATCCAGCGCTCTAAACCTTCATATGAAAGATTGATTTGTAGTACAAACGGAGTAGTGTCCAATACTTCCGTTATGGTTTTGTCGGAAAAAACGATTTTTTGCGGAGCAAAAGGGTTAAGTTTGTCGGAAAGCAGCGCTTCGTAGTGTATATAAAAAAATATTCTGATTACATGATTTTCGTCCTGAAAACCTACAAAAACGATTTGTTTTATTTCAAAATTGAAATAAATGTCCGGTTTATGACTGACAGGAATATTTCTGGTCTTTTTTTCCTGAAAAGACGTAAGCATACCTTCGATATCAAAAGACTGATTAAAAGCAGCCACCCATTTTTCGAGATGATGCTCTCTGATTCTTTTGAGGACAACATCAGCCATCCATTCAACCGGAATATCCATAGACCCTAAAGTAACTACCGGCGAAGAAAACCAGGTAAAATTTTCCACCTGAAGGTCTACAAAAACATCGTCCCCTTTTTTTGGAATCAGGGTGCATAACAATTCCAACATAATTCCTCCTTTGCCTTCTACCGTAAAAAGACCTTCAGGTTTGGAAAAATGCAGCTCAACCGGAAGATTAATCCTTAGAGACTGTTGAAAAGCTGAGAGATTTTTTGCCTGATGTCCCGCAACAGAACATTGGAGAACAAAACCTCCGGTTTCAAAAGTTTCATCTTGCAGATGTTTGGTAAGAACATCAAAGATCATTGTTTGTAAGGTATCTTTCGGAAACTGAATTCCTATTCCTTTATAGGATGTTTTGGACATGTGCTGCAGTTTGGACTGCAAACATATTCATTTTTTTTGTAATATTGGAAAGATTTATAAAATACAATCCTTCCGGTCAAAGTTAACAACCATTTTACCCCACCAAAACTGGTTTGGGTTATTACGTATAACCTGAATAATGAAGCAAAAAAAATGTAATACTAAAAGAAATCAGTTATTACGGGCAATTGACCACTGTAGTAAACAAATTTCCGTTTTTGTCTACATTAATCCTGTAACAAAGTCCATTTGGAGAAGTAAGGATGACACCGCGCTGAAAGTCTGATACATAAATATCTCCTTCCTGAACCTCAACATTCAAAGGCTGAAGCATAGGTGTTTCGCTACAGGCATCCCCAATACCGTCATTATTACTATCTAATTGATCAGGGTTGTGAACATCAGGGCAATTGTCACAGGTATCCCCTTTTCCGTCATTATCTGAATCCATCTGATCCGGATTGTATTTTGTATCACAATTGTCATTAAAAAAACGAAGATCGTAATCAATATCTATACACGTTTCTGCCAACATTTCGATGATATCCGAACATTCAGGACCATTATTTTCAATATAGATTAAAGACTGAATTCTGCCTATTCGTTGCAGTTCGGCTATAAAACAACAGGTATTTACAAGCGGATTATTTTGCAAAAAGATATCATTAAGATAAGCAAGGTAATACAGTCCTGATATATCTTCAAGGACAGGATTGTCTGATATTGACAATTGTTGGTAAACACCCAGTAATGATACAAAACTTGTAATACTCTCCAAATTTTCATTTCCAACAATGTCAATTTGCAGAGCTTTTCGCAGATTAGGAATATTGTCTATGGTTGTCAAAGCCGGTAATCCACTCAGACTCAGATGTGTAATACTTGTGAGGAAAGGCATATCCGCTGAAGTTAATGAAGCACAACTTGAAACCAACAAAGAAGACATTTTCGTCAAATGACTGATACCATTAATATTTTGGATATTTGGACAATCATTTATATTGATAAAATTCAGATAGGTTATACCACTTAGTTCATCAATGTTATTTATTCCTGTTCTTTGGAAAGTTAAAGACTCTATTGAGTCAGGTTTGTTCAAGAATGGTAATGAACCCAAATTTTGTCCGGCAATCATGATATTATTCACATAATTCAAACTGTCAAAACCTCCGATAGTTGTTAAAACATTATTTTCAACAAACTGAATGTTTCCTATTAACCTTTTTACTTTTTTGAAAGTATTCAACTGGGTCAATGCACCATTGCTCAAAACAAGTATTTGATCTAATCCGTAATGTTCTTCAGGCAGTCCTACATATTCCACGTTATCCATAACCAGTGAATTGGCCAAAGGATTGCCTAAAACACTTATCGTTCTGCCTACATATTCCAGGGCTTCCCATCCTGTGATACTTACCAAAACTTGATTATATGCGAGAGAAAAGGACCCTCCCACTTTGTTCAGATTGGTAAATCCCGCCGTGGAAGTTATATTGGATGAGTATATAGATAAATTGCCGCTGATATACTCAATATTTCCCAGACCAACAAGACTCGTAACAGCCCCGGTGATAGTCAGATCACCGAAAATAGAGTCACATCCGTAATTGGTGTTAAAATTATTGACATCAGCCTGGCTTGTCAGAAAAATGTTATTTGTGCAGGATTGACCTGGAAGTACCATGATCGCGCAAAAAAGCAGGGTAAAAAAGTGTTTCATATTTGTTTTGGTTGATATAAGTTGACAATTGTATTACATAGTGTAAAAATACACTATATAGTTGCCTGACTGGTAAAATTTCTTTAATTATTATTTTACAAAAATTTCTGTTTCCAAAACCAACGCTAAGAATATTATAAAATTCAAACCTAATTGTATAATGTTTATGGGCAAGTTCAGGGTAACTTTGTGCTGGTTACAGTAAGATAGACAGATGATTTACCGGCTCAAAAACCTTTAAAGCAGCAATGACCGGTTTTCAAGGTAACTGCAAAACAACTATATAAAAGTTGAGAAAAATCAAAAAAATTGAATATTCCACATTTATAACCTTTACAAGATCCGATGACAACAAAACATTTTACCCATGAATAAAAACATACCGGTATATCTCTACGGGGCTATTATCGTTTTGGAAGGGCTGTTTCTGATTTTGTCAGAAAATATTTCTTTCAACACCATACAGCTCACTTCAGGTTTAGCTTTAGCAGGTGGAGCTTTGGTTGCTTTTATAGCTGCTTTGACCAGACATAGAAAACAAGTCCAATTTGCCTATCACGAAATACATGCTTTAACCATGCTGGTTTATGGATTTTCGGTTCTTTTCTTTTGCAGCTCTATGGAAACGTTTATTTCTTTTACGACATTTTTATTTATATTTTATACTTTTTCGGAAATCATTTTTTGTAATTGGATATTTAATCAAAAACAAGGTGTGGTTTTTCGAATTATTATAATTCGGGTGTTGTTGGGATTTGTTACCGGTATCGGAACTATTTCAGCCCTTCACTATGTTGATTATACGATGCAAATTTTCGGTTCTTTGTTTATACTGGTCGGCATCAATATCATTCTCTACATTCCTGTCATGAAATTAAATCAAAATCCGATGTAAAAAGTATCATTCTACATGTATAAAAGTCCCATTTTTTTGATCATCCCGAAGATTCATCTGTTCCCTTATTTTTAAAATCCTGAAGTTTTAATAAAAATGAAAATATTCCTTTTATCCCTTACCATCCTTTTAGTAATTTTTATCGTATTTCAAATCTACACCTCTATGTCGACAGTCAAATCAGAAATGCAACCCTACAAAATAATCCGGGCAGAAAAATCTTTTGAGATAAGACATTATCCGGCAGCCAATATGGCTAAAATCGCGTCAAACACCAAGTCCTATCGTGATTTGGGCTACACCGGATTCCGTACATTGGCAAATTATATTTTCGGAGGCAACAAAGAAAAAAAACAAATCGCCATGACATCTCCGGTTCATATGGATATAGGCGATACCGTTTCGACTATGGCCTTTGTGATGCCCTCAGACTTACAAAAAGAAAATTTGCCAACTCCGGACAATCTGGATATTACAATCCTAACCACAGAACCCGAGTATGTAGCTGCTCTCAGGTTCGGCGGATTTGCCAATACAAAAACCATCCATAAGTACAGCGAAAAACTTAAAACCATGCTGAAAGAAAAAGGAATTTCCTATACCGGAAATGTTCGTTTTCTTGGCTACAATCCACCATACCAAATTTTCGGTAGAAGAAATGAAGTCATTGTGACTTTAGAACCCGATGATTTTTTATAATCAAAAACTTTTTTAATACAAAAATCACCCTTCAGTCACATCAGGCTGAAACAAACCCCACACAGATGGAAACTCAAGAATTAATTACTCCGATGCCGCGAATCGGCGACAGTGCACCTGCCTTCAAAGCCATTACCACACAAGGTGAAATCAACTTTCCTTTCGACTATTCCGGTAAATGGGTTATTTTGTTCAGCCATCCCGCTGACTTTACGCCGGTATGTACGTCAGAATTTATGACTTTTGCAAAAAGAGAACCCGAATTTACAGCTTTAGGATGTCAATTGGTCGGATTGTCTATTGACGGATTGTACAGCCATATCGCGTGGTTGAGAACCATTAAAGAAAAAATTGAATTTAAAGGCATGAAAAACATTGAAGTGACCTTTCCGCTTATTGAAGATATTACGATGGAAATAGCTAAAAAGTACGGTATGATACAACCTGGTGAAAGCTCCACCAAAGCCGTCAGAGCACTATTTTTTATCGATCCGAACGGAATCATTCGTGCCATCATCTACTACCCCTTGTCCTTGGGGCGCAATTTTGACGAATTAAAAAGAGCGTTGATTGCCATGCAGACAGCTGACACATACGGGATAGCTACACCGGCAGATTGGCAACCCGGTGAAGACGTCATTATTCCTACCGCAGGATCCTGTGGCGTAGCCAAAGACAGAATGGATTCCAAAGAAGATGGAGTCACGTGTTATGACTGGTTTTTTTGTACTAAACCCCTTCCTTTAGAAAAAGTAAATAACCCTAAACATGTTGTCTAAAAAAATATTGGATCAGAAAATCATCCATATCATTAAAAATATCAGGAATGAATTTCCTGAATTATTAAAATATATTGATGAAATGCCTGTAAATATTTGCCAAAATGCGAAACATGGAGTCCATGCTATGGAATTAGTTGAGTATCATAACTCTTTGGCAGCACTGTATAATGGATACGCGAAAAAAAACGAAGGTATCCATCAAATTCAAAACAAACAAATTTCTTTGTTTTATCCTATCTACCCTGCATCTGATGATATATATGTCAAAGGCCGGCATGAGACAGATGCGGACCCTGAAAACGTACTTCAAAACAAGGCGCCAAATGAAAAAGAAGGTCTTATGAATGAGCTAAGTTTTGAAAACGACAAATCCGGCAAAGATTTGGATATTCCCGGATCAGAATTGGATGATCAGCAAGAAAGTACGGGAAGTGAAGATGAAGAAAATAATTATTACAGCTGATCGTTTTTGCAAAATAAATCTTCACCTGGTTAAAATTAAATCTTCAAGCAAAAAAAATAAGTAAAAATAAAAAATATCCAACGTTTGTCATTTACTAAATCAAAATATCTTTGTGGGACAATTGAGGTAAATGAAAATTTTTTTATACATTTTATTAGGTTTAATCGCTGTTATAGGCTTATTTTTTGTTTGGTTTTTTCTATTCTATTTTAAAATTCCTGAGTTGAACATTCCTTCGGGAAGTAGGGATGACAAAAAATCCGAAATTTTGCACACGTGGTTTGAAAAACTCCGGGAAGAAAAAAAATGGAACGGTGGTGTCCTGTGGGCTAAAAATGGCAAACCCTTATTGCTCAAAACCTATGGATTTGCAAATCCTGAAAGTAACATAAACCTCACAGAATCCACCCTTTTTCCGCTGGCTTCTTTATCCAAACAATTTACCGCCTTCGGGATATTGGTCCTGCATGAAAAAGATTCTCTTGACATTGATGATGAAGTGGCTAAACATATCAAAGGTTTTACATACAAAGGAGTTACGATAAGGCATTTACTCAACCAAACTTCCGGAATTCCGGATATATATATGGAACTTGCAGAAAGCCTTGAAAACAAAATACCTTTTCTCAACAATCAACATGTGGTCGATTTGCTGATCAAAGAAAACCGGAAGGCCGATCACGCTCCCGGCGAAACATTTGTATATTCCAACACTAATTATGTTTTGTTGGCCTATATCATTGAAACTGTTAGTAATCAAAGTTTTGAAGATTTTATGAAAAATCAGGTTTTTACACCGTTAGAAATGAGACATAGCAGGGTGTGGAATCTCGCATCAAAAGACAAAACCTTTGAAGATAAAGCGGAAGATTTTGAAAAATTATCATCCGCACCAAAAATATTAAAACCAACCTTTCTGGATGGTGTGAGTGGAGACGGAAGTGTTTATTGTTCACTCAAAGATTTTCTGATTTGGGATCAGGTTTGGTATAAAAATCCTTTGATCACTTATAAAAATCTGAAGCTGGCAATGACCTCTTCTACCCTGTCCGACGGAACCAAATCGGATTATGGTTTTGGTTGGGTCACAACACCGGAAGGATGTTGGCACAATGGCGCATGGCTGGGAGCACGAACCTATATCAAAAGAGATACCATAGAAAAAACCTGTTTGGTCTTATTGGACAATTCTTCGAATATGTTTATGGAAAAAATAGTAGATGAGATAAAAAAGACAGATCTGTAATGCCTCAATCTTAAAACCTTCTCATCATTCCATTTTGATCATTTTAAGCATATGATTACTATCTGTTCCAACAAGATGGATAAAATATAATCCCGAACCTTTGGGAAGTAGATTTTCGAGGGGAAAATAATTTTTTCCTTTATCGACTGTCAAAGGTAAAAAAACCAAACTTCTCCCGTGAGTGTCCTTTATCTCAAGATTAAAAGTGGATTTTTTTACGGTTGATATCTCCAACATCGCTGGTCCGACTGAAGGATTCGGAAAAACAGAAACCTCAAAATTGTCTTTGTCTGTATCTTCTGTGGCGACATCACATTGATAATCAATATCAAAAGTAAATGTTTCCTGACCGGAATGTCTGAATTGATAGACCATAAAAAAGTATGGCTTGCCGGACTCCGTTATAAAAACTTCATTATTTTCATAAAAAATATGATATTCAAAACAGGTGGAATCCATGATTTTTGCACCGGTAATAGCTCCGTATTCTGTTTTGTATGTTAATGCACTGCCATCGCCGACAAAATGATACCAAAATTGATTCAAATATACATTAGTACATAAATCATCAATGACCAAACCGGCAGAATCCGGTTCAATAGTGTATGTTTTACATTTTAGATTTTCAGCTTGTCCCAAAAAAACGTGATCTATACCTTCAATACACCGCAAATGAAATGTTACTTCATTTAGCAGCGATGAGTTGAATTCATGGAATCCCAAATAATATATTTTACCCGGTTTTGTGGCAAGAATCAACGGATTATTTTCACCGGGATACACCGATTGACTATGGAGACAAACACCTTCACATACATCCAGAATATATAATACCGAACCCGTAGTCACATTTGAAAAAGAAATTTCCATATTTTCACCTGTTCCTGTCATTTCAAACCAGGCAACACTTACCGAAGAGGAGTTACAAAAATTAATATTTGATGATGCATAATCCTTAAAGGATATGGTGTTTGTTTCACCGCAACTTATGGGTTCTGATGAAGCACAAAAGTGGTTGACTGCCAATGGAATCGTTTGACTTCGGAGCACACTGTTTTCTCCACTGACAAACAGGTAGTATGTTTTCCCCTTTTCTGCAAACCATTTAAATATTTCGTTTCCGGACGCATACGACCTTTTTATACAAATCAACTGTTCACAACTTCCTTCAAAAAGTGAAAGATTAAGTAAAGGTAAATTAGTAGGAACATCCAAAATCAAAATAGAATCATTACCGCTGAACGTATACCACACTCCCCTTTCGAACTGGGACAAACAAGGTGTATTCTCTTCACTTGTACTGTTTTCGACAATAACCTCCGTCATTCCTGAGGAAGGTAATGTAATGGCTCCGGAACACAAATCATTCACTAATACATCATTACAAAATGTCAGAATATTAACAGGTTGATTATCATTTGATTGGATAGAAATCAAATATTCTTTGTTGGCTTCCGCAATGATATCCAATGTATTATCCGGCAAAAAAGAATATAAAGTTCCTCTTTTTAGACATACAAGTTCATTACAATCCTTTTTTTCAAAGATGTTAATATCCACAGAAATATTATCAGTTTGATTTGCCAAACGAAAGGACAATAATTGTCCGATTCCTGCTGTCTCATACCACAGATCTTTCTGATATGGAAAACATGGGTTAGTCTCACTTGATAACGTAGCATAAGTCAAATCCGCTTTAATGGTGTCTCCACACATAAGTTCAATTGGATGACTACAATCATCATTAGAAATAACATCGCGACACTCGGCCGAAAACATCAATTTGTCATAACTACTTTCATCGCCCGAAAAAACAAGGTAATAATCACTTATCATATCCTGTCTGAAATAAATACTGTCCGTATTCCCGAAATTTCTGATGCATTCCAAACCATTACAATTCCCTTTTATGAGAGATACTGATCCAAAAAACCGCGTTTGATTCAGGCGGTTTATGACAAATAATTTATCCGTTTTAGGGATATAAAACCATTGATGATATCCCTGAGAAATGGATGAACAGGATAGATAATCATTAAATCCCAATGGGGAAGTAAAATTCAGATCAACGGTATCAGAACAATTCAAAAAAGAAGCGTTCGAACAACTCAGATTTTCCGGCAATTCAGAACATGATACGTTTACCCGGATAGAAATCCCCGAATTATTGCTGTCTGAAAACTTAAAGTAGTAATCTGTATTGTTTTTTGTTTTTAAAACGACTTTTTGACCATTTTGCTGTGTCAAAAATTTCTGAAACAAACATCTTCCGTTTTCTGCACATGAATTTTCAAAAACCAGCATATCCAATCCGGAAGATGTCAGATCGTTAAACTCGAAAGTGAGCAGGGCATTATCTCCTCTGTAATAATAATACAGACCTTTATCTGTATCATCACATGGATTAGAGGTATCAGGTGCAATGTTTTGCGTATTTCCGCTCAATTGATCACCACAATGTATTTCAATAGCCTCTGCACAAGCGTCATTTTCTGATTTTTCATCACAAGACAATCGAAGATGAACAAAATATTCTTTTTGCTGATTGGTTTGGTATACAAATATATAATACGTTTTCCCCAATTCTGAAGCAAAACTAACCACATTACCTGAAAAATTAAACTGATAAGCCCGGATGCAAACAAGGCTGTCACATTGACCTTCTCCCAAAAGTATTTTCATATTATATAAATCCAAAGGATCACTGTCAAAAAATAGATTATGGGCTTTCCCATTACCTTCAACTTTCAGCCAGGCGCCCTTAAACGGCTCACTGCAAAAACCGAATCCTGAAGGTGGATTATCGGCAACATAAACACTCTTTGTATCGCCGCAAGTCAGCTCTACAGCTTCAACACATGAACCGGGTATGGTACCTTCCATACACAAAATGGAAAAAGTCAGCATGTCGTCGTTATTTCCATGCTGATCAGGCTGAAGTGGTAGATTTCGCCCCAATTGAAGGAAATATGTTTTACCCGCAACAACAGGATAAACATATTCTGACTGTCTCTGATACTGTAAGTAGTCTACCAAAACCAGACTGTCGCAATCATCTGATGATTCATAAAGAATAAAAGAAACCGGATACTGGGGTTGATTTTTTAAATCAATGCGGAATAGGTCCAGAGTTGGTTCAAAAGTGTACCAAGCCTGATGGTATAAAGTATTTCCATCTTCCAACACAAAAGATGACCTGTGATTCGGATCATATGTCAATCTTTGTCCACAGTCAACAGATAAACTTTCTTCACAATTTTCATAAGCCGGAGGCTCCGAACACATCACTGAAAAAGTCACTTTCTTTTCTGTTTCATAAGCAAATATCTCTATATAATAAGTGACCCCTACTTCAGTTGGAATAACGGTTTGTATAAAATAAGGATCGTAAAAAAAATCGGTGGTTATAGTTTCACAGTTGTTTTTGTAGACTCTTATGTATAAAGGAGCTCCCTGAATCGGTGTAATATTTGATAAAATGTAGTGATTACCATCTCCGTTTAAAGTTAAAATAACATTGCGTAATGCATATGACAACGGATGCTTGATGTTGAGGGCATTTCCGAAATCAATGGTATTCGTTTCTCCACATGACAATTGAAGGGGGTTCTGACAATCAAAAGGCAGTTCTTCCAAACAATCTGTATTTACTGAAAAAGAAAGCGTGTCAAAAGTACTTATTCTGATAAATCCTGTTGCACCTGCTTCTTTAAAAACAATCAATTCATCATTTGAAGAAACTTCACACGAAAGTAAGCCACAAATTCCTGATAAAAAATCCAATTGCGCATAAGTGCCGGAAACTTTTATTTTGTAATACCCTTCCTCTTCCGGCAAAACATACCAAAAACCATAGGATTCATCACAATTTTTTTGAAAAGAAACATTGTGTGTCGACAAGTTTTGGCGTAAAGTGTCTCCGCATATAAGTACAGAACTGTTCAAACATTCAGCGTTTAAAGCCTTGTCGTGACACAACAAATTGAATGTTTCTTCTTCAAATCCGGGATAAAATACTTCAAAAAAATACGTTTTCCCGACTTCTGAAGGAAAACGACGACCATGTAGGTTTGAAAACGCAAATGTATCTGCATAAATACATAAAAGTGCTTCGCAGCTGCCTTCGTAAATATTGATTTTGCTGTAATTTCCTACCCGGGGCTCGTATATATTTCCATCTCCTGAAAAGGTATACCATTTACCTGAAAAATTACCACACTTTTGTGTATCGGTAAAAACTATCTCTGAAGTATTTTTAAGATTAAATGATGCCCCACAGAAAATTTCTTCAGCAAAGGAACAAATATTATTATCTTCGAAAGATCCACATGATAAAATCAATTTTTTATTGACGGGTCCGTAAGTGTTTTTAAAAAATAAATAAACGGTCTGACCGGGTGGCACTATAAATGAAAGGGTACCATTTTCTTCAAAAGCGAAACTTCCTTCTTTGGTTGGTTTTGTTATACCACAGGAATCCAAAAACAAACTGTATTCGATATAACCATAAACCAAAGGATCTGCACTGGTTAAAATATAAGCTTCTTCCTGCCCTTGAAGAGTATACCAAAATCCGTTATCCCGATTTAAATTGCCATCACAATCTGAATTTTTACCACGATACACCTGATAAACATCAATCGTATCTCCACATGATAAATTTCTTGCACATTGACAGGAAAATTGTTCATCAAGTACAGGGTGGCAGCTTGTTGTAAAGGAAAAAGATTCAGGATTCCTCATTGAAAACCTTAAATAAACCGTTGATAATTCCTTCGTGTTGACAAAAATATCATGGAGTTGATTGACATCTAAAGCAGCTACTAAATGCATAGAATCCGGGAAGGCTACAGGTGCTGCAAAAACATGAACTATCAGATTATAAACATTTGTTATCTCAACAGAAATTTTTTGTTTACCGACAACATTATTCAATTTATACCAAAGAGATGGATAAAATTTTTCAACAAAATCCGAAGCAGTCCAGTCAATTACATCCTGTACCGTTTCACCACATAAAAGAGGTATAGCGGTACTGATATTTGCATGTGGCTGGGACTCACCGTTACATTGCAAAGAAAAAGCAACTGTTTCAGGTTCAACCCAGTAATTGTAGTAAAGAGCAATAAAATACTCCTTACCTACTTCTGTCGAAACCTGTAACGATCGGACACCTTCAATAGAATTTGCACAGATATTTTGCCGGCAATTGCCGACAAATACTGTAGCTCGTACATAATAAGAATCCCAGGAAAGTTGTCTGACTGTTCCATCTCCCGTAAACGAAATCCATCCTGTTGGCCAGATACCGGACGCACAGGAAACAGCCGATGAAGATTCAGCCGACAATTTGGAAAAATCCATCCTAAACGTTTCACCACAGTTCATATGTTTTGCTCCGGAACACAAATCATAAGCCGGAGTTTCTTCTTCTTTGTATATAAATGAAAAAGAAACAGGATCGCACTGATAATTATATTTACCAATAAAAATATAATAATCTTTTCCTGATTCAGCGTAAAAACTGCTTCTGCTGTCCGTGATACAACGTAGGTTGTCACAATCTCCCTCAAAAAGGTAAAATATAAAGCCTGCTGCTGCAGGTGTTTTTTCAGTTAATGAGACCCTTTTATTATTACCAGCATACCGGTACCAAATACCATGAAATACTTTTTCTTCCGGGCAAAAAAATGTATCAAAGGCAGGCAATAAAATACTACCTGTTATCACCGTATCCACGTCCAAAAGTGTGGCGTTTTGACACCAGTCATTTTCATATAAAGATTGTGTATTGCCGGAAAAAGGAAAAACTGAAAGCAATATTTTTGTAATACAAAGCAAAAAGATTTTTTTCATAACAACTTAATTTATGATGATCTGGCTTTTAACCGACATTTTAATTTTAACAGAATAAAGGTAAAATAAAGACAATTAAATGGTATACTTTTTTTAATATTTTTTAATAACTTCGCTTCATTTGTCTTCATGGTACTTTTTTTAGTAATATTTTGTTCATATTTAAATAACTGCATTTTGTCAAAATTTTATACATGGAGTAAACAAACTATTCTCATTAAAAAAATCAGTCCCCTTTATTTTTATATCATTCAGACCAAAAAAAATCTCATCTGATTATACAATCATTGTTGATATGGTCTAATATTTTCCAACAATTCTGAATGCCCTAAATAAATTAACTACTTTTGTATAGTTTTTCAGATAATCAAAATTTACCGAATGGAGCTTTCTTTAATGAAACGAGCCGGAGCCTATTACACACGCAAAACAACGTTTGTAATGATTCTACTTTTCTGGGGTCTTCAAATGTCGTCGCAAAACATCCTGATTGAAGAATTTACCAACCTGTCGGCACCGGAATACAAACAAACGCATCAGTTTGTAGACAGTGTTTCGGGCAAAATGATAAAAAAAAGATTTCTCACCATCAAATACCATACTGATTTTCCTGTCCCGGACACTTTTAGTACACCGGTAAGCAGACTAGCCTACATAGAAAACATTCCGGAAGTGCCCGCAACATTGATCGATGGAAAAGTTATCCCTGCCGGCCCTTTGAGAAGAGGCCATACATTGAACCTTACTTCACCCTACCTGGACTCGATTTTAAACAGTAAAACCATTAAGGTTAATTTTTTTGGTCTTGAATTATTTTTTAGTGAAGATTTTAAAGAAATAACCGGAACCAGCGGCGTGAGTAGTACCTTTGGCCTGATTGGACAGACTGTTTATATGACCAGAGCCTTGGTAGAAGAAGTTGTGGACATGGGCCATCCTGTCGGTCCGGACAGCCTTCAACACTTTACCAACATTTTCAGAGGATTTATTACTTTCAGAACCCAATTTACTATTCCGCCAAACGGATCGCATCATGGCGGAGGAATATTAAAATTGCCAAAAAATATCAAAAGTCTGAGTAAATTAAAAATGATTGTTTTTTTGGAAGACATAAACGGAAATGTTATCGATTGTACAGTTATCAATTCTCCTTTTGTAGATGAATACAAAATGGATGTTACTAATAATACAAAAAAACAATCTGACTATTGTCAAAACAAAGTAGTTCCGACACTTACCGTAAAAAACAAATGCCCTTATGCAATCACCGGTTTAAAAACCAATATTCAGTCAAACCAAACCATTTTACCCAATATAATAGCGGATTCCATTTTTCCGGGTCAGGAAAAAACATACGAATTTGATACGTTGATTCTACTCCCTGGAAGACACTATATCAATGTCAATGTAAATCAAATCGTGGACGATACATTGACGGCAAAAATCATTAAAACCAACGGGCCGATCAGGTACCTTGTATCCGGAGACCATATGATTCCGATTGAAGGATTTGAAGATACCGAACCAGGTTCAACAGGCAATTTTATGGTCAGAAGTCAAAATGATTTTACCTTTGTCAAAGTGAATGCAACCGACCTGGGACATGATAAACCTATCGGCGGTTATGGTAATTCAGATCATTCTCTTATGGTAGATTTGTATGATTGGGAATATGACGAAGACGACGCAGGTATTGCTTATCTGGCCGACAATAAAAACTTTGCCTTTTTGCATTACAATCACTTTGATCTCAAAGATGTAAAATATCCTGCTCTTTATTTTGATGTGGCTACGCCTTTGGGAAAAAATTACAGAGGAATTGAAGTCGGCGCTTCCGTCAATCCATGTGGGAATGGATACACAAAACTGGTTACTTTTACCCCTGCTGAGCTCACTAAAATTCCGGAACAAAGAAACACCAAGTATATTCCTAAAAAAGAGGACTGGATCACTAAAAAAGTATCTTTGGATGCTTATGAAAATACCGAAAACCTTCAGATCAGAATATTTACTAATTGCCCCCCGTTTAAAAAAAACGCCAATGTGTTGTACCTGGACAACATAAGGGTTGTTTCAGATACCTTTGTTTGTACCACCGGTGATATTGTCCTCACTTCTCAGAATGATGTTATTAATTTTGTTCGTGATTATAAAAACTGTAACATTCTTTTGGGAAATTTCTGTATCGGAAGGTGTGATGACACGACTAAAACCAGCAATATTAACGACTTGTCCGGCTTAAATTTTATCAGAGAAATTCAGGGTTCGCTTTCTATAAAAAACAATGTTGTACTGACGTCTTTAAAAGGACTGGAAAATGTCATGAAAGTATCCGGAGATGTTGAGATAAATAACAACGCCAAACTGATCAACATTTTGGCTTTCAAACCAAAACAACCCATTGGAAAAAGTATCATTGTATCACGCAATCCTGTTTTGGAAGAGATCGCCTTTCATAGTGTCAATAAAGAAATCAATGGTGATTTTATTGTTAAAAACAATCCATCGATTAAAATTTTCGGGGGTTTCCAAAACTTAGAAAAGGTAGATGGTGATTTGATCTTTCATGATATTGCGGGCAATGTTTTTTCAGGAGGAGCTGCTAAAATACATAGTGTTGGCGGAGATGTTTCTGTTCAAAACAACCCGAACATGACATACCTTCACATTTTGCGTTTGCTGGAACAAGTAGGCGGTGATTTTATATTTCGCAACAATCCGAAAATGGGTGGTATTTATATCAATGCTGTAAAATATATCGGCGGCGATCTGATTTTAGAAGATTGTGAAAACGACGTGTATTTTCCAATGCCGGATAGTTTGGGAGGTAGCCTTATCCTCAGAAATAATAAAAAACTGACTGACATTATGATGTATGACAAATTGGATCAATCCTTTTTGTTTACCAATCCCAAAAGCAATTTTGCTTTAGTGCTGACCGACAACCCCAAGCTCTCTGAGTGTACAACCACACTGCTTTGTTCATTGATAAAGGATGTAGAAAAACCGGTATTCATTGATAAAAATGGCCCGAAATGTACATCAGCAGAAGACGTTAAATCAGGTTGTTTTCCCAGCAGCAATCCGTATATTTCACAAAAGAGGATAACAATTTATCCAAACCCCGTTATTGATAAAATTTTTATTTCTAATGTGTCAAGTGACCAACAAAATATCAGAATAATAAATAGTTTGGGACAAACCGTTTTTTATGAAAACCATAAAAAAACAAAAGAAATCCTTGTACAATCTTTTCCTGCCGGGGTTTATACCTTATATATTTCAGGAGAAATAATCAGGTTTACCAAAATATGATAAACACAAATAAAAAGGATAACGAAAAATCAGTTTTATGTAAACTAAAAATGATTTCAGAGCTAAAATTTGATAGTAAGAAATATGTCAGATGAAATTCTTAGTAAAAGTTGTAAAAGCACAATACAATTTCCTTAAAAAAGGTGTATAACTTCAGCGCTTTATGTCATTATCAAAACAGAAAAATGTTAAAACTGCGGGCAAAAATTGGTATCATTATCATGCTCTCCGATGTACATCAGAGACAATTCCAATGTTGAAAAATTTCTGCCATCCAAAATAACTGAACCCAAGCCCCAGTCATAGCTCAGACCAATAATAAAGTTTTTTCTTTCTATCCCTACCATTGCTGCCATGGTTTCAAGATTGGTTCCTGTGACATCCTGAACGATTCTGAACATAGGACCCACATGAAAGTATTGACCTGTTCTTTCTGCAAATTTTATTCTGAAAAGCGAACTCAACTGTATCGTTTGTTTTTCACCCTGTTGCAACCAGATAAACCTGGGAGAAATATCCAACCGGTAACTCGTCATAAACTGAAGTCCTCCGTGAAACGTCAATCGCGAAGGGTATTTACTGGTTTTGACAATATTTTCGTTGAGAATGACGGGATCATCGTAATAAGATACGTTTGGTTGAGTAAAATGTTGGTAGCCCATACCCAGATGGAGATTTAACTTTTTAGTAGGTGAGGCGGAATAATAAACCCCTGTACTCAGATCTGGTACCGTAATATTATTGGGTGGCAAAAACTCTGATGAAGGAAGGGTAAATCCGTTGATGGCATTAAACTGATCCTGAAAATTCAGGTTTTCGTAGTTTACCGCTCGTTGTAACAACCCTCCCTGAAATCCGATACCCAACGTTTGTTTATACTTTTTATCCAATGCTTTGTGATAAGCCAGGGTTAGTAATAATTGATTGGTATTTACATCAAACACCCTCACTCTGTCGGAAACAAAAGTCAACCCCATGGATATGACATCATTCAATCCTTTTTTAGCATTCCGAATATCCAGCTTCACGTCTCCGGACGCCGCAAACGTTTTGTAGGATTCTTCCAGTGGTTGAAAATATTGATCCCGGTATAACATCGAAACCCTGAAAGTCCCGGAATACGTGCCACTGGTCGCAGGATTAAGATATAAAGGATTGGAGTAATACTGCGTAAAATGTGGATCCTGAGCTGTCAAAGCCCGGGATAAAAAAAACAATATTGAAAAAAAGAATACTATTCTGAAAGTCATAAAAACTTTTATAATCAACGAAAGAGAACTTAATTTCTTATCCTATACGGGCAAAAAATTACATGTACGACCAATTAAAAGGTAAAATTACATCATTTTGTTCAGGATAATCAGAAAAATCCTTTTGTCTTTTATCCTTTTATCTATTTAACTGAGGTTTTAATGATCACAAGCCATCTTGTTTTGTTAGTTATGTATAAATCAAAATTGTAGAAACAGCTCCTTTTTAAAACATTTTACACTATTTAGACAAATACCAAATAAAAATTACGAATTCTAAGTATTTTCTAATTTTTTATATTCCAATATTACCCTATTTTAGCTATATTTGCACCGTTAAAATGAACCCATGAAATGCACATGACCAGATAAAACACATTTTATGTGTGATATTGTCGTGTGAATTCCATCTGACCATTAAAAAAAGTCACCAAAAGTGACCAAAAAAAGTCAAACTGATGAGACATATTATTTTATTAGCAACCGTTTATGTGCTTATTTTATCCTCGTGCACTCATGAAGCACCGAATAATTTAGATTACGAATTACATAAAGTATTAGGTAATACTGCACAATTTACCCTTCCAAAATCCACCGATTTTGCCAATATCCCCCAATCACCAAGCAATCCGATTACTAAAGAAAAGGTAGCTCTCGGAAACATGTTATTTTTTGAGCCGGCTTTTGCCAATGAAGCAAAATATCCTGCAGGCCTCGGAACGTATACATGTAGCACCTGTCACGTCGTTGAAGCCGGATTCAGACCAGGTCGGATGCAGGGCATTGCAGATGGCGCCAATGGTTACGGCCAGATCGGTGAAAGACGACATAAAATGAGCTTGTACGCAAATAATGAGGTGGATGCTCAAGGTGCCAGACCACTTAGTGTACTGAATGTAGCTTTTGTCGAAAATACCATGTGGAACGGTTCTTTTGGTCATACAGGCCCTAACGCGACCACAAGAAGCGCCTGGGGCATCACTGATGTCTTTACCAAACTCAATGAATTGGAACTGGGCGCCCTTGAAGGTCAAAATATTGCCGGCCTGGAAGTTCATCGAATGATGTACACCAAAGAAATTATCGAAAAAAACAAATACAAGGCCATGTTTGACGCGGCCTTCCCCGATATGCCTGAAGAAGAAAGATATAGCCGCAAAGGTGCCAGTTTTGCAATCAGTGCTTATCTCCGATCCCTTATGACGGATGAAGCTCCGTTTCAGCAGTGGTTAAAGGGCAACAAAAATGCCATGTCAGATCAGGAAAAAAGAGGAGCAATTTTGTTTTTTGGCAAAATAGGCTGTGTTTCCTGCCACAATGGCCCCAACCTCGGTTCTATGCAGTTTGCCGCCTTGGGCGTAGATGACCTCTTCGAACATGGAGGAATCAAAACAGACATCAACGATGCCAGAAATCTGGGACGTGGTGGTTTTACCTTGCAAAAAGAAGATTTATACAAATTCAGAGTTCCTCAATTATATAATCTTGGTGACAGTGGTCCGTATTTTCACGGTGGAAGTAAAAACACACTGGAAGATGTCGTCAGATATTTTAACGATGGTATTCCCGAAAATAAAAGAGTTCCTAAAGAACAACTTTCTCCCTACCTAAGACCATTGGGCATGACCGAAGAAGAAATCAAAGATCTCACCGCTTTTCTTGCCAAAGGATTGCGCGACCCGAATCTTCAGCGATACAAACCCACACATACCCTTTCAGGAATGTGTTTTCCAAACAACGATCTGGAATCTCAGATAGATCTGGATTGCCGGTAAAAAAAAGAGGGTTGATACAATTTGTGTTCAACCCTCTTTTTTTTTAAAATTGCTGATTTTACAGTTTTTGATGTATATAGTCCAATGCTGCTTTATATTGTTCTTCAACATTCAGTAATGTATTGTCAATCAATAAAGCGTCTTCTGCCTGTTTTAACGGACTGTCTTCCCTGGTTGAATCGATATAATCCCGCATATTCAGGTTATTTTCTATTTCATCAACAGTTATATCGGGATTGGTTTCTTTCATTTCAAGCCATCTTCTTTCTGCACGTAACCTGGCAGGAGAATTCACAAATATTTTTACATCTGCATCCGGAAAAACTACGGTTCCGATGTCTCTCCCATCCATAACAACATGTGTGGTTTTGCCGATCTCCTGCTGTAAAAAAACCATTTTTTTGCGCACTGATGAGATAGCAGCAACCTGAGAAACAAAATTGGAAACTTCCATACTTCTGATAAAGGGTTCTGCATTCTGACCATTGATAAAACATACGTTTTTACCCTCAATCAATCGGAATGAGATATTGATTTTGTCCAATGTCACAGACACTTCTTGTTCATCTTCGATGTTGACGTGTTTTTCTAAAAAAAACCACGTCACCGCTCTGTACATTGCACCTGTATCGATATAGGTATAACCCAAAGTTTTTGCCAAACGTTTTGCCATGGTAGATTTTCCTGAAGAGGAAACACCGTCAATGGCAATTGCTCTGTATTTTTTATGGTTTTCCATACAATAAAAAAAAAGCACCTGCCGGTGCCTTTATTTTTTAATATTCATCTTCGTTGAACAAAAAGTCATCTTTCCTTGGGTAATCCGGCCAAATGTCCTCCATAGATTCATAAATTTCCAATTCATCCTCAAGTTCCTGTAAGTTTTCAATAACTTCAAGAGGTGCACCTGAGCGAATAGCAAAGTCGATCAGCTCATCTCTTGTAGCAGGCCACGGAGCATCTTCCAGGGTATGGGCTAATTCAAGGGTCCAATACATATTTTAGCGCGTTTTTTGATTTTGTAAAAGAATAATGAAAGCAAAACGCAATTATTAAACAATTAGTTTCGCAAGGATAAAATTTATTTTAAATGATAAGCATAGAGTCACCATAACTGAAAAACCGGTATTTTTCTTTGACAGCTTCCTGATAAGCTTCCATCAACAAATCATATCCGGCAAAAGCAGCCACCATAATTATCAAACTGGTTTTAGGCAGGTGAAAATTCGTTATCATACTGTTGGCAATACTGAATTCATATGGAGGATAAATAAACAAATTAGTCCATCCTTCTGTCGGCTTGAGCAATCCTGTAGCTGATACGGAAGACTCTATTGTCCGCATCGAGGTGGTACCCACCGCACAAACCCTTTTATTCATTTCTTTGCTTCGGTTCACTTGTGCTGCTGCTGCTTCGTTGATGCTGTAATACTCGGCATCCATCTTATGTTTGGAAAGATCTTCAACATCTATACTTCTGAAAGTTCCCAAACCAACATGCAAAGTCACTTCCGTGAGATTTGCTCCTTTGATTTCCAATCTTTTCAACAATTCTCTTGAAAAGTGAAGACCTGCTGTTGGTGCTGCAACAGCACCAATTTCTTTTGCATAAACCGTCTGATATCTCTCCTCATCAAAATCTTCCGGCTTTCGGGTAATATATTTAGGTAATGGAGTGCTTCCCAGATCATTTAAGGCATTTTTAAAGGCATCATAGTCTCCATCATAAAAAAACCTGATCGTACGGCCTCTGGATGTTGTATTGTCAACAACCTCAGCTACCATAACGTCTTTACCGTTTTCGTCAGCAAAATATAATTTATTACCTACACGGATTTTTCTGGCAGGGTCTACCAATACATCCCACAATCTTGCATCTGCGTTGAGCTCTCTTAACAAAAACACTTCGATTTTTGCGCCTGTCTTCTCCTTTTTACCATAAAGTCTGGCAGGAAAAACTTTGGTATTATTGAATATCAACGTGTCTCCATCGTCAAAATAATTGAGTACGTCTCTGAAGTATTTGTGTTCAATAGTACCTGTAGCTCTGTCAACAACCATCAATCGGGACTCGTCCCGTTCTTTTGTCGGATACTGTGCTATCAGTTCCTCAGGAAGGTCAAATTTATAATGAGAAAGTTTTGTCCTCATGGATTTTTGAATTTTGCGCAAAAGTAAAAATATATTTAAGATTAAAAAACAATGAAACACTATTCTTTACAGATGCCGTAAAATGCAAGTCATTATAAGTCAAAAAACCATCAAATCAGCTTACTATCTGTGTCTTCCTGAAAATATCGAAAAAAAACAAAATATTACTACTTGAAGCAACTTATTATGAATATGTACTCAACATCTGTGTCTAAATCGTTGAATGGCCGGCCTTAAAACTGAGCCGACCGGTTTTTGTTCCTGTTTTCTGATTTTATCTGTTTGATCCTTAACTTTTGTAATAGTATAATGAACAAAAATATATTAACTCAGAACAGGTACGGATTATTAATGGTTTTTTAAACAAAAAGTTTAGAACCACCGTGAAGTTTCCTAATTTATTGCAATACAAAGGCCTCCTTAATAAAAGAGGCCTTTGTATTATGTTTGGATATTCTGTTATTTTTTACAAAAAGAAAGGGTAACCTGTTGGTTTTGTGCGTCATTCAATTGAATAAAATATGTTCCTGCCGGAAAATGGTCAATCGAAATATTTCCATGATGTATTACGCCTTTGTCAATCATTTTTCCCAAAGTGTTATAGATAACAAATGTTGTTTTATTTTCTTCATCCAAACCACTTAGACTGATAAAATCAGTTCCCGGATTAGGAAAAACACGTATATCCAATGCTGGTCGGGACGTCCTGATTATAGATGTAGCCAGATCAGTAAATTTGCCATCGAAATCTGTTTGAGACAATTTATAATAAAAGGTATGACCTTCACCTGGCTGATGAACAAATGAATATTGTTTTTCGCTGTTTCGGCTACCGCTGGCCATGATTTTTCCCACTTCCATAAAATCGGTTCCGTTGGTTGAAAAAAACACCGTAAAAAAGTGATTGTTAACTTCTGAAAATGTAAACCAATCGAGCAATACCTCATGTTCAGATTTCCACGAAGTTTTCAAACTGCCAAATCTGACAGGTAACGGTGAAAAATATTCAATAAAATCCCGGTCAACAGCATCAGGATTGTTCACACTTAAAATTATTCGGATTTTATTATCATTGCCGCCGTCAGCATCATCAAAACTGGAAGATCCGGTCGGATCATTTAATTGAATGACATCGTAAACTCCGAAAGGAATACTGTCAAAATAATACAAACCATCTGCTTGCGTGGTTGCAATGTAGGGTTCACCGGAAAAATTTTTAACCGGAAATCCCAAGGTATCAAACAATTGAACAACTGAACCTGCATAGGTTTGTGAACCAGAATTATTTTTGACTTTACCACTTACAGAGCCTAAGCCGGTGACACAAAACTCAAATCCGGGTAGTCTCACCGCATGACTATTACTTACTCCATCATCTTGCGATCCGTTTACGTGACAAAGAGTAAAAGAGTTAACGGCGACATTATTGGACGAAACGATCACGGCCCCTCTGCTGTCATAATGATTTACATCACCATTTGTATTCAGAACATACTTGGATTTTACCGATTGTCCCATTATATTAAATGTTGGAAAAGCGGACATATATTGTAAGGATAGCGGAACATTTCTGCCATTCATCGATGCAATAAAAGAAAGACTATCCTGATAGGAACTTTCAAGTCTGCCGCGGGCAATATAGTCAATATCAAAAACGGGAAAATTTTGTAAAATGGTCGGATTTGAAAATTCAAAGGTAAGACAAACCGGTTGATTTACAACTGTTGCCGTTGATTGCATCATCAACGAACCGGGACCATAATACGCATTTGATTTTGTATAATCATTTTGGTCACTTGGATTTAAAGTAGTTGTATTTACTCCAAAAGGATCAGAAATTGAAACTTTTATTTGAGTACTTCCAATGGTATATGTATTGAGCACATCATCTGCCTTCCAGACAGCTCTGTTGCCAATGGTGTCTCCTTCCCAGGTAAATTTATCTGTCGTGATACAATATTGACCCAAGACAAAAAACGGCAGCAACCCCAATATTATGACTAAAGATAAAATTTTGTACATGATAACTTTTGATTTATGATAAATATGACAAATTAATGAACCTTGTTGGTTTTGATCTTTTGGGATTTGACATATTACAGATATCTCTAATATATCAAAAACCGTGCTAGACTTCAAATTATGACATTTTTTCAGTGTATTCATATAAAAAATCAATGGATACCCTGATTAAAAACAAAGTAAATGAAAGTGGATTTTGTAAATTAATTCAACATAATGTTTAATCCTTCCGAAATCAAAATCATTACATTCTCGGTAAATTCACCATTTTGTTAGAAACTCTGTCATGATAATAAAATCCTTATGAAAAGCTTACATTTTGAAAATTATTTTGTTTAATTAAGCAGTTTAATCGCAATCCATCATTAAAAAATAGTACTTCCTTTTATAAGGAACGAACCAGAATTGTTGAATTTCTTTTATCAAAATATAAATTTTACAACGATTTTGTTGTATTTAATAAATACAATGATATTGTTGTGAACTAAATGTGCAACAATTGTGTTGTATATTGAAAAGTTTTTATAACATGAGAATACCATGCAGAACAATCATAGGCACCGCAGCCGAAGGCAACAAATATTTCCAAAGAGAAAAACTTGAAAATCTCATTTTAAGAGCATTGAGAAAAGGCAACTTTATTCATTTTACCGCACCAAGAAGAACCGGAAAAACATCCATTCTCAAAAAACTGGCAACTTCATCGTATGAAGACCTGATTTGTATATATGAAGACATAGAATCTGATAAGACTTCCACTGATCTTTACAAAAGACTAATCAGACTCATTGAAAAATCTGTTAACAAGTCAGACAAATGGGGTAAAAAATTATGGGCAGTTATCACCGCAAAAAAGATCAAAGGTATTAATATCTATGAAGGAAAAATTGACCTGGAAGAAAAACAGACAGATCATAAGCAGTTATTTCTGGACTTAGTCATTGCCATCAATGATTCAGAAGTAAAAATCGTATTGTTTCTTGACGAATTTCCGGATGTTATCAATAATATTATGGATACAGAAGGTGCAGATGCTGCATTAAACGTACTACATACTTTGAGAAGCCTGAGACAAACATCCGACTTTAATCAATCTTTCGGTCTGGTTTTTTCGGGTTCAGTTGGACTGACACATATTGTAAGAAAAATCGGCAGAGCTAAATTATTAAATGATCTAAAGGTTATAGAACTTGATCCCTTAACGCCTGAAGAGTCAAATAATTTTATTTCTTTTCTTACGGAAGGAGCTACATTGTACGTTCCGATGGAAACACGAATCTATTTACAAACTAAACTACGACAACTTATACCGTATTACATCCAACTCATCATCGAAAAAGGGGACGAATGGACGGAAGACAACCATTCTGACACCCTTACAAAAGAAGATGTGGACCATGTATACAACAAGATTATCACAGAAAGTGATAAGTTTATTGATTGGGTTGACAGAATAAAAACCTATTTTTCAGACCGCTCAAAATTTTTATTACAGCTTCTGACTACCATAGCCTATCAGGATGAAATAGCGATTCAAGAGGTCCTCAATATTGCGCATCAATATCAGGCTGAGGATTATGAAGAGCTGATTCATCAGGTATTGATAGCAGACGGATATCTGGTCAAAAACGAATCTGGAAAATTAATTTTTGCTTCACCTCTACTGAGAGATTGGTGGAAGTATCATTACAGTTTACCCAAATAATAAATCATGGTTCAAAATTACCCTATCACTTCGCATCAGGTGTCACAACTTTCAACAAAAGAAATCAGAAAGGGATACATAGTCAGGAAAAACCTGCTAAACAGGACACTCGCAAAAATTAATCAAACCAACCGTACTGATTCTGTCCAACACATGGTTTTTGTTGGCTCGCGGGGCAGCGGCAAAACTTTGATAATCAACAGAATAAAAGCGGAATACGAACAAAGTGATAAATTTATAACGATTTATCTACCTGAAGAGCAACCAGGACTTTACCGCTTATTCGATGTCTGGTTGGCTATCATAGACGAGTTGAATGCCCTTGGTTATCATGTGCAACGACCAATGATTGATTTGACAAAAGAAAATTTTTCTTACCTATCCAAAACCGGATATGAAATCATTCATGAGTTTCTGAAAAAAGAAAACAAACAAATCATCTTGTTGCTCGATAATATAGACAGGGTATTTAATAACATAACAAATGACAAAGCGCTACTGAGAGAATTATTGCAAAATCACAAGGATTTGGTTATCATAGGTGGCAGTACGGAAATGTCAGAAGATTTTTGGGATTACGGCGATCCGTTTTATCAGTTTTTTAAGATTATTCGCCTTGAAGGCCTCTCAAAAACAGAAGTCAGTGATTTACTCTTATATTGGAGTGAAACGTTTGATTTACCAGCAATCAAGGAGGTCTTACTCACCAATCCCGGCAAAATCGAAGCAATCCGGCAAATGACAGGAGGTAATCCACGTGCCATGATCATGTTTATCCGACTTTTGGCAGACAACCGGAAAGCACATAGTTTTGACTTCCTGATCAGCATTATAGATCAGACCACTGCCATCTATCAGGAGAGACTTCACCAACTCACGCCGCAACAACGGAAAATTGTCGCCGAGCTGGCATTTATTTGGGCACCGTCTACTGTAGATCAACTGGTCAAAGTATGTCTGATGCAAAATAGTCTCATCTCAGCCCAACTCAACAAGCTCCAAAAAGCCGGTATAGTAGATGCTATTAAACCTCCAAAAGGCAGAACTGTCTATCGACTCAGAGAACGACTGTTCAACCTGTTTCTTATTATGACCCAAGCGGGTACTATGCAGAAAAAAAGAGCGAAGTATCTGACTGATTTTTTGGAAGATTGGTATAATCAGGAGTTCCCGAATCAATCTCAGAATATGCCGCATTCTGAAAACACCCTGAATGAACCTTTTGCGCCATACTTTTCCAATAAGGATATTTTCAACAATGAAATATTCAGTCTTTATAAAGAAAACAATAAAAAGGCAGCTTTAGATTACCTTAAAAAAGATATCGATCAAAACAACAATAATCCGTTTTTGAACATCATTGACCTTTGGTTGGGTGATGTAAAAAAATATCATCAACAAAGAACAGAGATTTCCGAGGATTTAATCTCCTATAAACATGCAGACATTTACATTCAGGAATCTTTAGTCCACTATCAATACGATTGGATTAAACAACTTTTTGACCGGAATGAAGCGCTTTACCAAAAAACTGAACCTTTATATTATGCCACGCAAGTTTTACATAATCCTGCATCTGACATAAACACTTTCGTACCGGAAGTTTTGATCGAAACGGTGCAAAACATCCTTACTTATGTAAGAACTCGACAAAATTTCTATTACACAAATAATTAAAAAATGAGCACCATTTTTTAACCATAAAATCTGTAATTGACAACTCCAACAAATTTCACAAATAACACATTATCAAATCAACAAAATACAGCCCCCTCAATACCGCCCGTCCTTGACCCATGGCAGTTTCTCCATCTTACTCACTTCCAGGCTGGGAAAACCAAAATCCTCCACGACCTTGCCCAATACGATGTAACAACCCTTGCCCTTGAACGGGTACTTTGCCAGGCTGGGCGGAAAGTGGACGGTGTCAAAAAATGGCCTTCCACGTCGGTCATGGTGCCGAAATTCATGATGTCGCCTTTGATCGTGGTCACCCACTTGCGGCAGACGTAATACCCTACCATCCTGACGGTCTTACCAATACAATCTTTCATCTGTGAAGCACGGATGTCGCCACGGAACTTCGTCACAAGTAAATCAAAGGGATTACACAAGGGAAAACCCAACAACTCAATCTCGTCAAAAGATTGTTCGTGTTCGGTCTCCGACAAAACCGGCAAGGCGTAATTTTCCGGTTCGACCTCAAAAAAAGTAGCGCAATGTACGTGTTTGATCAACGGATTGTGCACGGCATTTTTCTCCCACATGAGCTCGTACTTGTTCATCCCAGTAATCCGGAAAGCCCCGATCCGGATCAGTATCTCCAACTGCTCTTTGGAAATATCAATCCGGTGGACAAAGTCCTTCAGACTGCGGTAATCGCCGTGCGTCAAACGCTCTTCGACAATGGCCAGGGCAATCTTCCGCTCGAGGTTGGACAAGTGAATGAATCCTATGTATATGGTAGTACCGTAAATATTCGTCAGATAGGTAGAGTTGTTGACACAAGGTGCTTCGATCTTTGCTCCGCACATCCTCGCTTCATGGATATACTGCTCCGTACTGTAAAAACCCCCAAAATTATTGATCACGGCGGTCATAAATTCCAATGGAAAGTAGGTCTTCAGATACAAACTCTGAAAAGACTCAGCGGCAAAACTGGCGGAGTGCGCCTTACAAAAGGAATATCCGCTGAAACTTTCAATCTGCCGCCATACTTCTTTGATCAGATCGTCGGGATACCCTCTTTCTTTACAGTTTTTAAAATACTTCTCCTGAAGGCGATAGAAGGTGTCGGAACTCTTTTTTTTGCCGGTCATGATCCGCCGCAATACATCTGATTCATCGAGGTCGAGACCGGAAAAATGATGGACAATCTTCATCACATCTTCCTGATAGACCATCACCCCGAAGGTCTCACCCAGATGTTCTTCAAAAACGGGGTGCAGATAACTGAAACTGTCGGGCTTATGAAAACGCTGGATGTACTCCCGCATCATCCCGGATTGCGCAACACCGGGCCGGATGATGGACGACGCAGCAACGAGATGAACGTAATTGTCACAACGCAACTTATGCAGCAATCCGCGCATCGCCGGTGACTCAATATAAAAACAACCGATACAATGCCCGGAACGCAACTGAGTTTTGACGTTGGGATCTTCTTTGATCAAGGCTACATTGTGCACATCGATGGCTTTACCCTGGTTTTGTCTGACCAACTCCACTGCATCCCGGATATGGCCGAGACCTCTTTGGGACAGGACGTCGTATTTGTGATATTCCAGGTCTTCAGCACCATACATATCAAAATGCACAATCGGAAATCCCTTAGGCATCATCAGTAAGGCTGTGTGATAATTGAGCGGTCTTTCGCTGATCAAAATTCCTCCGGCGTGAATGGAAAGATAGTTGGGAAACTTTTCGATCATCTTTCCGTATTTAAAAATATGTCTGGCAAACGGATGATGCTTTTCCGTAGCCATGGGCTCATCGACGATGGTGTCGATATCTGCCTTGGGTAACCCCAGCACCTTGCCCAACTCCCTGATGATGGACTTGCCTTTGAAGGTATTGTACGTCGCCAGTAGCGCGGTGTTTTCTTTTCCGTATCTTTTAAAAATATAATCTGTGACATCATCCCTTTCATTCCATGAAAAGTCGATGTCGAAGTCCGGCGGCGAACTCCGGTGCGGATTGATAAAACGTTCGAAGTAAAGGTCGAGTTCCAAAGGATCCACATCCGTGATATCCAGATTGTACGCCACGATGGAATTGGCGCCGCTCCCCCGCCCTACATGAAAATACCCGACAGAATGAGCGTACCGGACAATATCCCACGTAATGAGAAAATAAGCACAAAAACCCATTTTTTCGATTACTTTCAACTCCCGGAGCGTTCTTTCCATTGCTTTTTTATGTCCCGGACCATATCTCCGGTCACATCCGCTAACGGCCAGTTTGGTCAGCAGTTTATAGTCATCTGCCTTATCTCCGGTGAAGGTTCGTCGGTTGTGCAGATAAGTGGCTTTCATTTCCGTACTACAGGAATCGAGTATTTTTCGGGTATTTTCGAGAATAACCGGATACATCTCATATATTTTTTCGAAGTAGTCAGGTGGATAAAATATCTCGGAAGATACAGCACAAGCCTTAGCATCGAGCTTGCCGATGACAATATTCAGATCAATACATCGCAGCAGTTTATGTGCCTTAAACCCATCCTGGTCGGCAAAAGTCACCGGGCTAAAAACAACAAGTTTATGCTGATAATTTTTGAGATATGACGAATACAGGTGGTTGACCTCCGAAGGCCGGACACCAACATATTCATAATCGTGCAACAACTCCACCCCTTTAGGAAGCTTACGGTATACAATATAACAATGTTGGAAAACCGGAGCTTCGGACGGTAAAGGTTCGCCATTGAGGGAAGATTCAGTCAGCAGAGAACACAATTCTCTCCAACCTTCATCGTTGCGGGCAATCCCCAGGTACAAAAAATCTCCGTCCTGCCTGAATTCGATACCGAGGATGGGTTTGATGTTTTGTTTCCGGCAGGCGGTCACAAACTGAAAAGCACAGGAAGTATTATTGATGTCTGTCAATACCATAGCTGTCACACCAAAGGATTTTGCGAGGACAGGCAATTCCTCCGGAGACAATGTCCCGTAACGAAGGCTGTAATAGGTATGGGTATTGAGATACACGTCAGAATGAGGTTAAGGTTGAGATTGAGGCAAAGATTGAGGCAAAGATTGAGGTTAAGGCATAGTGTGTTGGGTTTTAGGTAATCGTTTAGCTGTACTTATCATCATACATACCTGTCAAATCATCCGTTTATCAAATCGCAAATTCATTACATATATACAATTGTCGATATTTACGTCATTATATTGTCGGTTTATTCGGCAAATATAGGTATTTTTTTTATTAGAAGAGAAAAAGATTGTTTTTTTTGTAAAAAATGAGGTGGTAGGGAACATAAAACAAATGAATCGTGTTTACGTAATAAAATATTTTTAAATACGTACAATATGGATGCAAAAGTTACTTTATCATTTGATGCAGAAGTTATTCGCAAAGCAAAAATATTTGCTGAAGGACAAAACATCAGCTTATCACGGCTCACAGAATTTCTCTACAAAAAAATGACAGAAAAATCCTATAAAAGTCTGGAAGAACTGGATATATCCGATTGGGTTCACGCCGTGGCTGAAGGTCAGGCAGAATACATCACCAGACCCAAATCCCGCAAAAAAGTCCGGGCTGAATACTTCGATTCAAAAAAATAACCGTTTTTATGCAAAGACTATTTTTGGATGCTAATGTAATCATCGCTGTATTAAACAAAGAATATCCTTTATTTACCCATGCCGCACGGATATTGAGTCTGGCGGACAAACCCGGCATAAATTTGTACACATCACCGGCTTGCCTCTCCATTGCCTTTTATTTTGCTGAAAAAAAATGTGGGACCCAAAAGGCCAAACAAAAAATAAACACGCTCGTTAATCACATTGGTATTTGTGCTATAAATGAAGAAATGGTCAAAAAAACCATTTCAAATGTCAAAATCCACGACTTTGAAGACGGCCTGGAGTATTATGCTGCTGAAGGAATGAACTGCACTTATATCATCACTGAAAATGAAAAAGATTTTTATTTTTCAGACATTACCGTTAAAAACTGCAAAAATTTCCTGGATGACTACCTGGCAGATTATCCTGCAACTTTCATAAAATAAAAGTTTTACCTGACAAATTTGTAAGTCTCACTTGAATGTCCATTATTGACATGAAGTATATACAAGCCTGCAGGAAGGTTTTCCAAACCATACTCAACATCTCCTGACATATCCTGACGATTGTACAATAAAACACCTGAATATGAAAACAAAGTCATAGAAAACGGACCTTCACTACCTGTAATTTTTAGATTTTGACTTGTAAAAAGCACCCGGATATCTTCTTTTTCAAAGTTTATAAATCTTACTTCAGAATAACCTGTTTTTCCATCAAAATCGGTTTGTTTGATCCTGTAATATACAAACCCCGAAGCCGGCAATTTGTCTTCAAAATGATATGATTGTTTGGTATCACTAAACCCAATACCTTTAAGATAACCGATGGCTTCAAATTCATAACCATTTTCTGAACGTTCGACCGTAAAAAAGTCATTGTTCACTTCCTGATAGGTCGTCCAAAACAATCCGACAGCATCATTCCTTTTTGTAATCACAAAATCACCGAATGAGACCGGCAAAACCGGTGCAGAACAACCATTATTGTTGTATTGTGCTACTCCGTTATCAAAGGTTACCGCACCGCCGTCCTGCGCTCCGCAATTCCCGGCCATATTGCGAAGCTGACATCTGCTGTAGGTGGCATCATGATTACAGCCTCCTGTCAATGTGACATTTAAGGTTCTCAGAGGATCTCCTGACGTCGGATTACATCCTGAACAATTGGCTCCTGACCAGTTGGCAAACTGACCGGATCCAGGTATGGCATTGGCTACCAAAACATAGATTTCTCCGCCGATACACAACCCGGTGAGGTCATAAGTCATATAATTCAGGTTTCTTGACGTAAAAACGACGACGTGTTGATTGGCAGGAACACTTCCTCCATTGGTGACAAAATTGATGGTACATCCCGTGACACATGAAGGACAAGGGTTGGTTGCATTAAAATCTGAATTATTAGAACTACTTGCCGTAACCGTACCTGTAGGTGTAGTAAAACCAAGGTCATCGACATTAAACCCCGCTCCGGAGTTCAATACAAAAAACTCATTGTCCTGCTCATTTCCTGTACCGGTGCAGGCATCCACCATAATAAAACGCACTTCAGGACATTGAGCAATTCCTAAAAAAGGAAATAACAAAAAGAACACAAGGATAACATAAAATTTTTTCATAAACTCATTTTTTACATAAACGTAGTAAATAACGATAGTCACAAAAAAGTTCTTTTTGTCAAAAAGCTTAATAAAAGATTAACACTTTGGATAAACTTAAAGAAGGATATACAAACTTACACAATATAAAACCTGAAATTACCTAAAAAACAAGCTATAAAAACTTTTCAGAACACCTCAGACCAATCTTTTTGTTGTTCTTTCAGCTTATCATCCACCCATTGTCTGACGGCTGTCATCAATCTCTCCGGATCAGAATCCGTAATTGGTGCACCTACTGAAAACTTTACGTCAGTTTTCCATTTTGAAAACTGATAAAAATATTGCGGAATAAATTTTTGCAACACCCAAAGGTCTTTTTTACTTTTAAATTCTATCGCAAAAGGAACAATCGGTATGCCGTGATGTGCCGCTTCGATAAACGTTCCCATTTTAAAAGGAAGGGTTGTGGATTCTGTTCCTACCGTCCCCTCCGGAAAAACGAGTATGTTATGGCCTGATGACCATGTTTCAACCAATTTACTTCTGGTTTCTTTCCTCGAATTTTTATCATTTCTGTTAACCCAGATAACCCCTGTAATTTCCGCTCCTTTGTTGATAATAGGATAATTGGCCACCTCTGCTTTGGCAATCACAAAAGCATCCAGATATCTGCAAACAACAATAGGATCTGCAAAAGAGCGATGGTTCCCCATATATATGGCCGGTTTGTCACTGACTTCGCCTTCTTTAATAATATGAATATTCAAAACAGGAATACCAATACTCCACAACCAGAATCTCCTCAATTCAAATGCAGATTGTGGATTGTGTTTTTTAAAAATCCGACCGACACTATACATCAGCAGATAACCTACCATACTGGGAAATATGATGAAGGCTCTGAGTGTGGCGACGAGGTAAAAAAATGTTTTCAATTTTATCTATTGGTTGGCCTGAGGTTTCATCTGCGGAAAAAAGAGTACATCCTGAATCGAATTCTGATTGGTCATGATCATGGCAAGTCTGTCCATACCAATGCCGAGTCCTGCAGTCGGAGGCATACCGTATTCCAAAGCTCTTAAAAAGTCTTCGTCCAACATCATGGCTTCTTCGTCTCCTCTTTTACCCAATTCAAGCTGACCTTCAAATCTTTGTCTCTGGTCGATCGGATCATTTAATTCAGAAAATGCATTACAAATTTCTTTTTTATTGCAAATGGCTTCAAATCTTTCTACCAAACCGGGTTTTGTCGCATGTTTTTTGGCAAGAGGTGACATTTCCACCGGATAATCGGTGATAAATGTTGGCTGAATGAGATTGCCTTCACATTTTTCGCCAAAAATCTCATCAATGATTTTTCCTTTCCCCATCGTATTGTCTACAGGGACATGCAATTGTTTGGCTGTGGCTCTCAATTGGTCTTCATCCATCTGGCTGATGTCAACTCCGGTAAAATGTTCGATTGCTTCAAACATAGTGTATCGTTTCCATGGTCGTTTGAAATTGATAATATTTTCACCTACCTGAACTTCTGTTGTACCATGAATATCGATGGCGACTTTTTCCACCATTTCTTCCACAAGATCCATCATCCACTGATAATCTTTATAAGCGACGTAAAGTTCGATTTGAGTGAATTCCGGGTTGTGAAAACGGCTCATACCTTCATTTCTGAAGTCTTTGCTGAATTCATACACGCCGTCAAAACCACCGACAATCAATCTTTTCAGATACAATTCATTAGCGATTCTCATATAGAGCTTCATGTCCAACGTATTATGGTGGGTAGTAAACGGTCTTGCCGCCGCACCACCGTACAAAGGCTGTAAAATCGGTGTTTCCACTTCGAGATACCCTTTTTCATTCAGGTATTCCCTCATGGAATTGTACATTTTGGTTCTTTTTTCAAAAACTTCACGCACGTGGGTATTGACGACAAGGTCGACATATCTTTGACGGTATCTTTGTTCCGGATCACTGAAAGCATCGTGTACATTACCTTGATCGTCAGTTTTTACCACCGGAAGCGGTCTGAGAGATTTGGACAACATTTTTAGTTCTGTGACATGTACCGAACATTCACCCACTTGTGTGTAAAAAGCATACCCTTTGATACCGATAAAGTCCCCGAGGTCAAACCACTTTTTGAAAGCATCATTATACAGGGTTTTATCTTCACCCGGACAGATGTCATCTCTTGAAATATAAATCTGGATTCTGCCGCTGCTATCCTGAAGTTCGGCAAATGATGCTTTACCCATGATCCTTCTTGACATGAGTCTTCCCGCCAGAAACACTTCCTGATAGGTTGTATCCCCTTCTTTAAAGTTTTCCTTGATTTCTGTTGCTTTGGCATTGACAGGAAACAGTTCGCTCGGATAGGCATTGATACCTGCGTCTGACAGTTTCTGAAGATTTTCACGGCGTATGATTTCCTGTTCACTTAAGTGTTGCATAACATTTTGAAATTTTGAGCCGCAAAAGTACAAAAAAATATAAGATGGTGTTATGTTTGAAACATATGGAATGAGACAGTTTGAAAAAATAAGGCTAATATTTTACAAAGGTTTTTTATTTATTAGTGGACAAATACATTTTTGAGATAAACAAGACAAAATGAAACAAAACATTGTTTAGTTTATTATTTTATAATCCTTTCACCCACCTTCCTGAAAAAACTTTTCCGTCCCTGTCTCTGACCAAAACCTGATAGACGCCTGCATGCAACCAGGAAGTATCCACAATATCATTAGAATTCCCTGAAAAGCCGGTTTGTAACCTGATGCCTGAGCTGTTGATCAACTCGTATTGCAGAGGATATGTCATCTCCGATGATGGTAAAATCCTAAAGCCCTGTTGACCGGGATTTGGGTATAATAACATCGGGTGAAGCTGTATATTTTCTGTAAATGAAATGGTATCCGGGAAAACCCAATATTTTTGTATGTGATTACATGAATCGTTGAGGCATCCATCCGGGCTTAGACGCAACAACCAGGCATCGAGAACATAGTCCGTTGTATCTCTTTGTAACTGCCCTGCTACGATAATACTTCCGTCGGGAGCTTCCTGAATATCAAATAAAATACTGACCAAGGGCGTACCATCAGATTTTATTGGGGCAATAACATGACGCCATTTTACTTTTCCATCTGACCCTACCCTGGCTATGAAGGAGGCTGTTGGTTCTACGTATTGAAAGGGCTCATTGGTTACCGGGTGATAAAATGTATCCGATATTTCTACCATACCAACGCAGAGCACATCATTGTCTTGAGTTACTGACATACGCATCATTCTGAAATCATCGAAAAAAACCCTACCCTCCCTTTTGATTTGGGGCATCATGGTACTCCACAATATTTCGCCCTCTCGATTGATTTTGCTGACATGAGTTGTCCTTCTTCTATCTGTATTCCATATAGAATCTTTCCCCCCGAAATTGGAGTTGATTACATAATTACCTTCATAATCTACAGCAATTCTGGGGTCATCCAAACCCGATGAACCTATATCTACAAAAACTTCCGTCGTTATACTATTATCCGGATTTAGTTTAATAAAATATCTTCTTATTGCCCCTTCAATTGCCATATAACCAAATACAGCATTTCCGTCTATATCCGTTGCTGCATCTGACATTCTTCTGGAAGTATGCGTATTTCTTTCATACCAGATCACATCACTTCGCACACTGCCATCGAAACCCACCCTGTAAAATACGGATCGATATGGCACATCGGTAGGATTGGGCTGTCTGTTGTCAATTCCCTCTCCCCAAAGTATGGCTTCAGATCCTCCTGTGAGCACAATACCGTAATTGAGGACGTCACCATCTTTCAGATGAATCATAGGATATTTATATTCTGCTATGCTGTCTCCTGAAGCAGTCATCATACCAAAATACCAGTAAAATATAGAGTCCGTGGCAGATATACTTCTTCCACTATAAAATATAGTATCGTTGCGGATTTTCATAGAATGACGATTGCCGTTCATATAATCTTTGACACTTTCTTTACCTTCTATTCCCTGAATATTTAAATGCTTGATTCCAAAACAACCTTGGTTATTTGGGCAAATGTACATATTATTACCTACTATATTATTTTCTTTTGTAGGATAGGCATTTATAAAAAACGATCCTTTTTCACTATCTTCCCAAATTCGATAAGTTTTTGAAAAATATTGTGAATAAATATTGGTGGTGGTCATAAAAACCACCACTAATAAAACGATATATTTTAGCATATCTTACTATTATTAATGTAAAATAATCGTTCGTAAAGTTTCCTGTTGTGCGCCATTTTTATGCCTGGTCCATAAGTTTACAATTTTAAAAAATTTACTAATCCATCTTCACCCACCTTCCTGAAAAAACTTTTCCGTCCCTGTCTCTGACCAAAACCTGATAGACGCCTGCATGCAACCAGGAAGTATCCACAACTTCATCAGAATTTGCGGAAAATCCGGTTTGTAACCTGATGCCTGAACTGTTGATCAACTCGTATTGCAGAGGATATGTCATCTCCGATGATGGTAAAATCCTAAAGCCCTGTTGACCGGGATTTGGGTATAATAACATCGGGTGAAGCTGTATATTTTCTGTAAATGAAATGGTATCCGGGAAAACCCAATATTTTTGAATGTGATTACATGAATCGTTGAGGCATCCATCCGGGCTAAGACGCAACAACCAGGCATCATTAATAAATCCGGTAGTATCTCTTTGTAAATTTCCTGCCACTATAATAGAGCCATCAGGTGCTTCTTGTATATCAAAAAGAATATTAGCTAAAGGAAAACCTTCTGAATTTAAAAGGAGCCATAAGATGTCGCCATTTTACTATCCCATCCGGAGACAGCCTTGAAATAAATGAAGCATCTAAGGAAACCCAATGATGAGGCTCATTGGTCTGAAGGTTATAAAACGTATCTGATATTATTACCTGACCAACACATAAAATATCATTATTTTCAGTAACTGACATGCGCATCATTTCAAAGCGATCTAAATAGACTAACCCTTCCCGTTTGATTTGGGGCATCATGGTACTCCATAATATTTCTCCTTGCCGGTTGATTTTGGTGACGTGTGTTGTCCTTCTTTTATCATTATTCCAGATGGAATCTTTTCCAAGAAAATATGAATTCATCAGATAGTTTCCTTCATGGTCAATTGCTATTCTTGGATCGTCCAATCCAGCATTTGCAACATCAACGTATACACCGGTGGTTACAGTATTGTCAGGTAATAATTTGATAAAATATCTTCTTATTGCCCCTTCAATTGCCATATAGCCAAATACAGCATTTCCGTCTATATCCGTTGTTGCATCTGACATTCTTCTGGAAGTATGCGTATTTCTTTCATACCAGATCACATCACTTCGCACACTGCCATCAAAACCCACCCTATAAAACACAGATCGGTAGGGTACATCGGTCGGATTAGGTTGCCGGTTGTCAATGCCTTCGCCCCAAAGTATGGCTTCAGATCCTCCTGTGAGCACAATACCATAATTAAGGACGTTGCCATCTTTCAGATGAATTATAGGATATTTGTATTCTGCAATGCTGTCTCCTGAAGCAGTCATCATACCAAAATACCAGTAAAATATAGAATCTGAGGCTGATATACTTCTTCCGCTATAAAATATGGTATCGTTGCGGATTTTCATAGAATGACGATTGCCGTTCATATAATCTTTGACACTTTCTTTACCTTCTATTCCCTGAATATTTAAATGCTTGATTCCAAAACAACCTTGGTTATTTGGGCAAATGTACATATTATTACCTACTATATTATTTTCTTTTGTAGGAAATGCATATCCAAAAAAGGATCCTTTTTCTGGGTCTTCCCAAATTCGATAAGTTTTTGAAAAATATTGTGAATAAATATTGGTGGTGGTCATAAAAACCACCACCAATAAAGCGATATATTTTAGCATATTTTAGCTATTATTAATGTAAAATAATCGTTCTTAAAGTTTTCTGTTGTGTATTATTTTTATGTATTTGAATAAAATACATACCTTCAGAAAGCTCAAGCACTGGAATTTCTGATCTTTCTTTCAATGCTCCACTTTTTACCATATTACCCATGATATCATACATTTTGAAAGTGTACTCAACATCCTCAGAATGGTTTTCTATATTGATAGAAATTAGATCCTGTGCAGGATTGGGAGAAGTGAGGTATTTTTCTGATAAATTGTTATCCGTGGTTTTCCTAGTTCTAGGTATCACGATGGTTGTATCCGGTTCTATCCTTTCTCCGGTGATTTTATAGAGCAATGCTCTTGCATATCCGGCATAAGGATCTGACTTAGCAGCCACTGTTTTGAGGGTAAAAATATCTGTGCTATTTAAAGGAGATCTGTTGAGAGAATCTCTATATAGTAAGTTTAGCTTTAACCCTTGGAGTACCAGGCTGTCACCTCCATGAGTATTCCACGCTGTATCGAGGCTTAAAAGAGCATCAGATACATATCCCAGATCAAATAATACACCTGCTGCAGCAATATCAAAATCCCTTTCATTTTGTGCTTTATAAAAAGTGTAGAGCTCTTGTTTTAATCCTTGTCTTCTGAGACATCGGGCTAATCTTTGCTGTGCATAACGAAGATGTCTTGACAACCAGGATAGGTTTGCCTTATCTAAATCACTTAATGGTTGAGGTTGATTTAATATAGCGTTAATTTGACTTCTTAAAGAATTAATATGGTTGTTTAATAGTGTAAGGTTGCAGCCAAGAGAGCGGATATAACTATATTCCCCCGGAGATGGAGGCAAAAAACTTGTTCCGCAAACCCCGGAATTGTGATCAAAAGAGTTATCCTTTACCTCATAATTACTGACAAAAACAGGATCAAGGCAGACTGGATGTGCCACCATAGGATCGGGCGTAAAATATAAAACCTTATCTGGAGTACCACAGGCAAAATCAGGAACAGAGCTGCCGGTAAAACAATTGGAAGCCGCTACTGAATTATTTCCTTGGGCTAAAGCTATATTACCTCCAATAGCCAGTACATCCCATGCTCCCGTCTGAAAACAATTGGACAAGAAAGTATATTTTGTATTATCATATTGTGCTGTAATTCCCGTACCTGTCTGATATTCATTAAATTGTGAATAGCTTGTATTACTACCTGTTCCCGCATAACGTTCTCCGTTTGTTCCACTAAAATTATTTCTTTCTGTTTCTATTGATGAAAATCCAGAGTAGAATCCACCGAATACATTATTAGTAAAGATATTATTATCAATATTGACATCTGATCCGTTTGTATAAACAGCATTTTGATTGTTTTCAAAATAATTATATTCTTCGTTATTCACAGCTGCTTGGATACCAACTAAACTTTGTTCATTAGATGCAAATAGATTTCTGAGGGCGATGCCATCATAACAATACGAAAACTCATTACCATCCTCAACTTGTATCGGCGTATTGTAAGAGAGGATGCCTTCCCTGGACATAAAAGCAAATTCATTACCGCGGAAATATACCCCGTTCGGTGCAGTTCCTCCTGTGACATTGTCAAGAAGTACCCCGGTTTGTCCTTCTGTAAAATATGATAATTCTACCACAGGTATTGCCCTTTTAAGAGCGTGTAGGCCTACCGTACTATTAATAAAATGCGCTCTTGATAATGTAATTGTTGAAGCACCATCCCCTTTTGCAAATATTCCGGTCTTAGCAAATGAAATTGAACCATTGTTATTTACGATTATTTTTGCATTGCCTTCTGCAATGACACCATCCCACCTGTTATCACAAGCAGTCAAATGGCCTAAACCTTCCACAACCAAAGAAGCACCTGGCTTCACAATGAGTTTTGTATTATCTGCAAAATAAGCAAAATCTTTGACAGTGAGTGTTGCCGGGCTATTCACCACAATATCTCTTGGTACATAAATTGGAGAATCAAATGTGGTGTTTTCGGTGATGGTGAATGCTGATGTGATTACGTGATTAAACTGTTTTTCGTATTCGAATAGATAATTTCCTTCTACTTTCTCATTATACCCATTGGCCGAAGTATAAAATATTTGAACATCGTATAAACCGGCAGGTAAATTTTCCATTGAAAATTTCGTAACCTCACCCTGTCCTTGTACAATAAATTGTTGAAAAGTACTTTGATTTGTAATTTTAAAATAATGACTATAATTACTAAAGTCCAAATTTGTACAATCTGATTTTAAAGTTATACAATAATTTACATTCTCGCATGAATTATTAGAAGGAATGTCACACTTTACAATATCATAATCAAAGACAATATTTTTATCATCACAATCTAAAATCACCTCATCAACACTTACAAAAATTATCAGAGCCGGTTCCTAATTTAAATCCAATTTGGTAGTCAGAAAACAGTTGATTGACTACATTTTCTTCTATTTGAAATGGAATTTCAACATATTCATTATTAAGTGTACTAATGGTTTTGTATAGTCCATTAAAAAACGACAAAGTAAATTCTTGGGTTAAATTGTCCCCTTGTACCCAGGGGTAATTTTGATTGTTTGACACATCTTTATTCAAGGCCAATAAAATATTTTTAATTCTTTGATCTGACCTCATCCTTAATTTTAATTTGTAGAAGGTGTTTAACTTTTGATTTTGAATTGGAAAATCAAAGAAAAGTTCATCAGCATTGTAATCATATGTGGGCCTTTCCGGATCCAATCCTGCAAAATCATGTGAAAGTGCCTTAAAATCTCCGAGAATTAAAAACTTTTTATCCCAAGGAGGGGATGAAATATCAATATAACTTAAAAATGTATAATCTCCAGTAATTTGATCTATTAACCCCCATTGCCAACCACAACCTCTTTTCCCTAAAAGTATTGGGTTTCTTCCATATTTCAAAGCCTCTCCATAGGCTTCCGTATTATCTAATGCAGAAGTGTGGTTATCATAATCGGGATTTTCGTAGTACAGTGGTAAATCAATACAATTTGTTGTTCTTGAATCGGCTAAAGGATCTAAATTGTCGGCGCTCCACCGATATATCTGGGCACCCATTATCTCAGGCAAAATCAACAACAATATTAAATACCCCCCCCCCAATCAATCTGCGAAATAAAATTTTGTTTTTCATAAAAATTTAATTTAATATTTAATAATAATTTTTCCGTCAAAAAAATAATCCCAATTGTGCACCATCAGAAAAATTAAATCAACAGTAATAACTTTACAAATATAATTTACTTTTACAAAATATTAACATTTTTATATAAAAATTTCTCAATTTAGCATTTTGGCGACATTTCTAAATTTTAATTTTCCTATCAAATCTATTTGAATACAAATTCTTTTTCAACAATAAGAATTTATAAAATTAACCTAACTTCAAAAAAAAGCCTTCATTTTGACATAAAGCTTCTGATTTTTGTAGCCCGCCGGATAATTAAATAGTCCCGACAACATGGAATGTAACAGAGTGATACTAAATCACTCTTTAAGGATGGAACCGGATAGCCCTTTGTCCGGCTTAATTTATTCCAAAAAAAAAAGAGTCTCCAAAATAAATTGAAGACTCTGATTTTTGTAGCCCGTAGGGGAATCGAACCCCTCCTACCAGGATGAAAACCTGGCGTCCTAACCGATAAACGAACGGGCCTTTTTTGAAAAGCGATGCAAAGATATAGCTATTTATATTAATAGGAAAACTTTTTTCAATAAAATTTTAAAAAATTTTAAATCCAAAAAGAATTCACCTTACACATCATTTTTTTTATCCGGAACATACAGATTGTTGGCTGAATGTTTATTTTTGGATTTTATTTGAATAATCTGAAACATATATATGAAAGTTTTATTTGCCAGTGCTGAGTGTTATCCCGTCGCCAAAGTAGGTGGTCTTGCCGATGTCGTGGGCTCCCTTCCGAAATACCTACAAAAAACAGGGATCGATACCCATGTTGTCATTCCCGGTTATATTATGCCCTGGTTTGAAGGAAAACTCTATCGTGTAGTCCACTATGGTCATTACAACACACCATACGAAACCGTACATTTTGAGGTTCGCCACTACATCGAGGACCTTCTGGGATTTCCTTTTTACACCATATATATTCCCGGAAAATTTGACAGGTACGGTGTATATGCGGACAAAAACGTCTATTATTTTCAGGATGAAATCGAACGATATATCGCCTTTCAAAGATGTTTACTGATGTGGATGCGTGACGATGCAACAGCCAGACCGGATATTCTGCACTGTCACGACCACCATACCGGATTGATGCCTTTTATGAAACAGTACGCTTACGAATTTGAATCTATCAAATATATTCCTACCGTTTTTACCATCCACAACGAAAGGTATCAAGGCGCATTTTCATGGTCAAAATCACATCTTCTTCCTCATTATGACAACTGGAAAACCGGCCTTCTTGACTGGAATCAAACCATCAATCCTCTTGCATCTGCGGTTCGTATTGCCTACAAAGTGACAACCGTAAGTCCTAATTACATGAACGAACTCATGTACAATTCTTTTGGATTGGAATCTTTATTTCAAAGTGAATGGTGGAAATGTACCGGTATTCTTAATGGAATAGACAATGAAACCTGGGATCCGGCCACCGATCCGATGCTCGAACATCATTACGATGGTGATACTATCGCTTTTAAAAGAAAAAACAAGGTAGCTCTTTGCAAAAAAGCCAATCTCAATCCCGATCTCCCTCTCTACGGATTTATCGGCAGGTTAGTGTATGAAAAAGGAGCCGACCAACTACCGGGACTGATTCATAACTGGCTTGCCAATCACCGGAATGCCAACTTCATATTTTTAGGAACAGGAGAGAAAAGTATTGAAAATGAATTGTTACATCTGGCTTATACCTATCCGGAAAACGTAGCTAGTATGCTGGCTTATGACGAACCTTTGGCACACCAGATTTATGCGGGAGCAGATTATCTTTTGATGCCGTCCAGGGTAGAACCTTGCGGACTGAACCAAATGTTTGCCATGAGGTACGGTACCATTCCCATCGTCAGGACGACCGGAGGATTAAAAGACAGTGTGCGGGATTTATCAGAAGAAAATGGTGTCGGCATACGATTTGACCATCTGAATTTGCAAGATATGAGTCACGCCCTGTTCAGATCGTATAAAGTATACGAACAAAATGATTATAAAAACGCCATTGCTGAACGTGCCATGTCTCTTGACTTTTCATGGGATGTTTCTGCGGAAAGATATAAAGAAATTTATGCCTCTCTTTTATAATATATTGATGGTTATTTCTCCGATCTTTGGTTGATAAAAAATGTTTACTATTGGGCATTTTACAAAGATCGGGTGTGCGATAAATCACAAATATGAAGATTTATTTTCGTTTTAAAGCCATAGATGAGGCTTCTTAAAGCTTTTCGAAAAAGATTTTTATCCCTAAGGCCAACGAACCACTTAAGAGAGTTTAAACCTATCTATTGGTCAGGTCATTAAAACTTCTCAGGCTATTTTAATGTTTTTATCAGATTTTAAAAACTATAAAAATAACAACTGTGGCTGGCATCTTTGCATTACCTTTTAAAAAATTAATCGGTTTATTATACTTCTGATTTTGCAAAATTTTGCATAAATTCTCTTACGGCACTATAAGAAACCGTATGAGACTCAAAATGTGTAATTGCGGCAACAACCGTATCATCATCAGCATGCAGGCTGGTCAATATATTCATCAGGTGCATCTTCATGTGGCCTTTTTGTATCCCGGTAGTGACCAATGATTTTACAGCACTGAAATTTTGCGCCAAACCCACACTTGCAATGATACGCATTAATTCTTCAGCACCCGGATTGCCTAATATTTCCAAAGATTTTTTGGCTAAGGGATGCAGTGATGTCAAACCACCCACTGTTCCGATAGCTAATGGCACATCCAACCAGAAGTGAAACATGTCATCTTCCAGCGAACAACTACTCAATCCTCTGTATTGACCGTCCCTTGCAGCGTAGGCATGACCGGCAGCTTCCACTGCTCTGAAATCGTTGCCGGTTGCCAATATGACAGCATCGATACCATTATAAATTCCTTTGTTGTGTGTCGTGGCCCGATATACGTCGTGTTTTGCAATTTTGATGGCAAGGCAAAACTTCTCAGCCAAAACATGAGCCATCATACCATTGGCAAACTGGCCCAGGTTTTCTACAGGAGTACTGACTTCTGCCCGCACCAAACATTCCGGTGTATAATTAGACAATATTGACATAATGATGTCAACATCTTTTTTTTCGTCCGGCAATTCGCTATGGTCGACAAAATAATTTTCGATGATGTCGGCAAACTTTTCCAGGATGGTATTAATAAAATTGGCTCCCATCGAATCGCATGTCAAAAAATGCACCCGACACTGAAAAAGGTTTTTTTCGCAAAAAGAGAAGTCCAGAAATTCAATTTTTTGAATGCCTCCACCTCTTTTTTTCATATTTTCTTCCAGGTAAGAAACGCCTTCCATTAGTTTTTGAACTATATCAAGCACAAAATCCTGAAGTTGGTCGTAGGTACCATTCCACATAAAATGTACGTGTCCTACTTTGGTCACACCCAGGATGGTAGTAAAAAAACCACCTCTGTCTGCCCAGTATTTTGCTGCTGAAGCGGCGGCGGCGACCACTGAACTTTCTTCAATAACCATGGGGACAGCGTAAGTTTTGCCGTCAATGACAAAATTAGGGGCAATACCATAAGGTAGTACAAAATTAGAAATGGTATTTTCACTAAAATTTTCAATCAGTTTTTGTTTTTCTTTTTCAGGATGCCAAAATTCCTCAAACACCGAATCGTTATTGTCCTTCAGGAAATATTTCTGCAACCATTCTATTTTCTGATGTTTATCCAATTTGGAAAAACCATTGATCAATTTTTCGTCCATGTTTACTCTTTAATACGCAAAAATGTTTTGGCCATATGATACCCTTCTTTTTGTTGACTCACATATGCCTGTAAATCTTCATAATAACCCATGGCATGTTTCAAAAATCCGGAAGCATGTGCGTACAATGCCGGAAATTTTGATTGTTGTGTCAGATAAAATCCGTCCAGAAAATCTCTTACACCACCGGAAATAATAACCTGACGACATTGAATTGTTTGCTGATGATTTTCAAACAACCCATTGGTAAAACCAACCATTTCTTCGGCTGTGTGCCCTACCCTTGTCAACGGCTCCAATGCATGAGCCATTCCTTCCCGGGTACGCAAAATTTCCAACAGCGCAAAGTTGGTTCCTCCTCCTGCTGCAAAATCTACTGCTGCCAACGGCAGAGACATTAAAGCTAAAAGACTTTGAGGGCCCATACCCTGACCAACTTCTTTGACGATGATTTTCGAACCATCGATTATATCAAGCAGAGCAGTCAAAGCTTCTAAAGGACTTTTGAAATACCGGTCACCTTCAGGTTGTATAAACTCCTGCATGGGATTGATGTGTACGATCAAACCATCTGCCTCGAGTTTGTCCAACAAATCAAAAATCAGACCTGTAGTATTACTTTCTAATAGCTGGATAATTTGCGCAATCCCCAGATTGGCATATAAAGGTCGGTCTCCCAAATATTTTCTAACCTGAAAGTCCTTAAGATGGCTGTCATCTGTCAGTAATTGGCGGCAAGAACCAAGTCCCATCCCAAGACTAAATTCTTTGCAAGCCATGGCAAGATTTTTATTGATCAGCCCTGCTTTTTCAGTTCCACCTGTCATACTGGAAATCCAAAGAGGAAGATCAAAATCAACACCAAGAAATTTTGAATTTTCAACCTTTTTTTCATCAGGATGACCCGATAACACCGGTTCATAATAAAACCGGTTGTCCAGACTTCCGTGGCCCACTTTAGATTTGAACGCAAGCTCTATATGGTCCTTCTTCCTTTCCGTTGCGGTGGGATCAAAGTCTGTGTAATCCTGATTTTGAAATTGAGACATATTTACGAACTGCTTATTGTGTTGTAAGTTTGAAATTGCCGAATTGGGGCAAAGATAATCATATTTCCAAACCGGAGATGCTGAAAACCGTATTCAACTTGTTTTATTACCGGATATCAGGTAGAAAACGTGGTAAAAATGACATCAGATTTCAGTTTGAATATATCAGGACATTTACAAGGGTAGAATGTTCATGGTAAAATCTGAATTATGATTAAATTTTGTATTTTGGAATAAAATTTGTAACGCATAACAAGAGATGATGTATTAATTTTTTCAGAAATATCAGATAAGGGTATCGATACTTTTTTTTATAAAAAAAATCGGTAAATAAAAATGATAGGTGTGAAAATTAATTAAATTTGCACATCATTATCTATCCCATCAGGTTTTTCCAACATATTTGCGACAACTGACATGTTATTTTGATCCATTTGTGTCAAACCCGGTCAGTTTTTATACTTTATTGTGAACCATGACTTTTCGAATGGTTTCATAAAGATGAGTATCAATTTGATTTTATAACCCTTAATTTTCCTAAGGTGGAAAACAAAAAACCCGCACTTTTAATTTGCTTTTTTTTTCTTTTTCTTTCATTTTCCGGTAACGGTCAGAATGAAGCTAACGAACATTTTGCCAAAGCTATCGAGTGTGTTAATAAAAAAGACTTTGCCGGAGCTATACTTTGGTATGACAAAACTATTACCATTAAGAATGACTTTGTTTCGGCATATTACAACAGGGCCAATATTCATTTGCACATTGGTAATGCCCAAAAAGCACTTCAGGATTTCCAAACATGTATTTCTTTGGATTCAGGCTTTCACAAAGCTTATCTTGGGTTAGGAAATGTTTATTTCAGCAAACAGTCATATGACGAAGCCATATCATATTACTCAAAAGTGACAGAAAAGGATCCTGTTAATGAAAAAGCATGGAATAATATGGGAATCGCTTTGATGAAAACAGAAAAATATCCGGAAGCTATTGTTTCTTTTGAAAAAGCGATCAGTTGCGGAACCAAAGGTGCTCAGGTTTTTTACAACAAAGCGGTTTGTCATTTAAAAAACAAAGACACTTTTTCTGCTATTTCCGGATTTACCTCTGCTTATTCAGAAGACAACAAATATACCAAAAGTATCATTGAAAGGGCCAAATGTTACCTGAGTTTGCAAAAATATAGTGAAGCGCTGCAGGATTTGAATCAGTATATCAGGCTCCACCCCAACGAAGCAGAACCTTATCATCTGAGGGCGATATCAAAAATACAATTACAGGATATAAATAGTGCTGTATCTGATCTGAGCATATGCCTGGACATTCAACCTGATCATCCGGGTGCATTACAAAACCATGCCATGGTCCAATACCAACTGAAAAATTATCCCAAAGCACAAGTATTATACTCAAAAATACTGACTATCGAAGGCAATAATCAGGCACACACCTACATGCAAAGAGGATTATGTTATCTTGCATTGGATGATTACAAAAATGCTTTGAGAGATTTTGATGACGCTATACACCATGATCCGAAATTAGCAGAAGCTTACTTCAACCGGGCCAATGTTCATAAAAAACTGGAACAGGATAAAAAAGCGTGTAATGATTTACAAATGGCAATCCAAAACGGCTACCGACAAGGTCTCGCGTACGAAAACATCTTGTGTGACTGATCCAAAAAATTATTTTAATGGCTCGAGGTTAGCGTTTACTTTGACATTTACAATTTTGGCAATATTATCTTTGACCAAAGAAGGAATGGCGATGTTATAATCAGCTACAGCTATTGAAAAATTTGAAGAAGCTATAATTTTCCCGTCTTTTACTTCAAGAACCACATCAACCGTATGAGGTTTGGTGACACCGTGCACGGTCAGTTGACCTGAGGCTTTCACATTGTGTTTACCGTTTTTAGTACGATCAATTTTTTCGGCACCGTTTAGTTTACCTTTAAAGGTTGCTTTAGGAAATTTGGTACTTTCCATATAGTTTTCGTTAAAATGTTCCTGCATCAGCGCTTTTTCAAACTGAAAACCTTTGACCAAAACGGCAAATTCCACATTTCCGGAAGCCATATCCGCGACACAAGTTCCTGACTTGTTGACAGCTTCAATATTTTCCATCGGTGTTTTACTTTCGAAAGTGATTACGGCTGTTTTGGTAAAATATTTTTGAGAAAAAGCGATATTGAGAACACAAAAGAATCCCAATAAAACGGGAAATACACGTTTCATAATACTATATTTTAATAGATGATAAATTATTGAATAATGATACACCTTGACAAGACGACGTCGAGGAGTTTTCCGGTACAGATACCTTTAATTTTAACAATATCTTTAACTTTTACAGAAGAAATATCTTCAGGATGTTCGAATTCACACTGAACTCCGACCATATCATTGCCGCTTTCCAAAATGATTCCGGAGTCGGTAATTTCTTTGACTTCTCCTTTGATTTCTATGGTTTTGTCCAGATATTTGAGTTCCGCAGCAGCTTCGTCAGCTTCAAATTCTGCCACGAGTTGAGCGGATTCAAGAACAACATCAGATTTTTGGTCTTCCATGGCAGATTTAGGTTTTGTGTACATGTAATATCCTACAGCAGCACCTATGACACCTATCAAACCGATCAATAATAACCACTTTTTCATTTGAATTTTTTATTTTAATGGAAATATAGTAAAATTGATTTTCCTGAGAAAACCTGATATCACACAATTTAAAGGTACCTTACATGTACCTTACACATACAAATCAAACTACATATATTGTTTGTCAGTTATTAGGAGCGCCGTCATTAATCCATTTTTCTATTTTTTGGATATCACAAGCCGAAAGTTTTGCTCCCCCCTGCGGCATTGCAGAATATCCTGCATCGTGACGAACAGAACCTAAAAATTTTCCATTGTCAACATAAACTTTTACCTGATTATAGGATTCAAGGCTTATTGCCCCTAAGAAATCAACATCATTGTGACAAACATCACAATAATTTACAATAATCGGTGCGATGTCTTTTGTATAAGCTACTGAGTCCGCATCACAATTTGTTTTGTACAATTCCTCTTCCACATCATAATAACAAGAAAAAAAATTGCCTGAAACAAACAAAACCAAAAGGGTGTAAAAAATTTGTTTTGACATAAAATATAAAGTGTTCTGATAAAAAGTATAACGCAAATGTACGATTGTTGTTTTATAATTACCGTATTTGGACACTCAATCTGAAATTTTCCAAACCGAAACGGGTAAAACATCCCGGGACAACGGCGTTCTGTGGTCTTAACGACCAAATTAATGGTTAAAATGATGCCCGGGATTGTATCTGTTGGATGTAAAATGTATCTTTGCCGCGTTTATCAAATCAGAAATCATGTCAAACGGATTATTACAAGGAAAAAAAGGCATTATTTTCGGTGCATTGGATGATAAGTCAATTGCCTGGAAAGTAGCAGAAAAATGTCATGAACAGGGAGCCAAAATTATTTTGACAAATGCGCCGGTTGCGTTACGATTCGGAGGAATATACGAATTAGCTGAAAAACTGAACACAAAAGTTGTCGGAGCGGATGCCACCAAAGTGGAAGACTTGGAAAACCTTTTAAAAGAATCCATGGAGTTTTTAGGCGGCAAAGTAGATTTTATCCTTCATTCAATCGGAATGTCGCTCAACGTACGCAAAAAAAGAGAATATACCGACCTGAATTACGAATGGATGCAGACAACTTTTGATATTTCTGCAATTTCCTTTCACAAGCTTATGCAGACAGCCATGAAATTGGATGCGGTCAATGACTGGGGAAGTATCGTGGCATTATCCTACATGGCTGCCCAAAGAACATTTCCGGATTACAACGAAATGGCTGAAGCTAAGTCTTTACTTGAAAGTTTTGCCCGCAGTTTTGGATACCATTACGGTAAAAAGGCAAAAGTCCGTGTAAATACTATATCCCAATCCCCGACCGTAACCACAGCAGGCAGTGGTGTCAAAGGTTTCGGAGACTTTTTTGATTATGCTGATAAGATGTCACCTTTGGGCAATGCAAGTGCTGAAGCATGCGCAGATTATTGTGTAACTATGTTTTCAGACCTCACCAGAATGGTCACGATGCAAAATCTTTTCCATGACGGAGGGTTCAGCAGTATGGGTATGGCACCGGAAATATTGGACAAATAAACAACAGTTAAGGAATTCTTACGTTATTGACATATATAATATATAATGTTATGAGAATTTCCTTTCCTTTATTTGCTACATTTTTAAGCTTCATGTTTTTAACCGCATGTGAGCCAAAAGAGTGTTGTGTTAATTTTCCTGATGAAGAATGTCCGGAAAATATAGCTTGTACTGAAGTATTTGTCACCGTATCTGTTCCCTTTGCTTTTAAAAATATACAAAAAGAACAAATCGGTTATTCAACAACAAAACTGTTCATAACAGGCGAAACGATTCTCAAACACACCTATTCAAACGATCAGATCGACGACGAATCCTTTGCTTTTTTGGTAAACGACAACCACCTTGATCAAATCAGAAAGATGGGTACCGACATTCAGTATACTTTGTTTGATACCTCAGGAAAACAAATCCTTGTGGAAACATTTACAGTGGCTCACGATTGTTGTCATGTATTTAAAAAATCAGGAAAAGACATTCTTTCGATTTAAAAATCCATAGTTTTTATGTTACAAAAAATATTTTTGGTTGTTCTTGTTGGTTTATTCCTTTTTTCCTGTGAAGAAGAAGTTTTAACACCTGATCCATGCGGAGAAAAAAATATTATTCGATTACTGGTCCGGGACACCTTGAATTTGCCTTACAAATTTAAAGACACCCAGACCCACCTGAATGATACTACCCTGATTCTTTCTTATGAAGACCTCAACAATCCCAGTGCTTTAGTGGTTGTAACAGACGATCAGATAGACAAACTCTCAGATTCATTAAATCATTTGACAGTGAGGGCGTACAATTTTAAAGATTCTTTGATTCTTGTAGAAAAATTTGTGGTGACAAAAGACAGTTGTCACGTCATATATGTAAGCGGACCAACAAAGGTTTATATCCGGTAATGATTTTTACCCTGTGTAAGATCTCAAAACTTTATTGAATGATATGTAACTCAAAATTTCCAAAAGCATCAAATTTTACATTCTGTTCGTTCTCCTTTATAAGAACATATACCTATATTTTTTAATCCCCTGTTTTATGAAGCCTCTTTTACTATTTTTGTTATTATTGTCATGTAATACATTCATTTCCGGTCAGGATACCACTGAAAAGGTGAATGATGGCGACATACTGTATTCCGGAATCTCTTATGGCTTAAACTTTCCCGGCGGAGATTTGGCAGACAGATATGGGAGAAATTTACAGTTTTCCCTTTTTTCTCAACATATTACAAAATCTGATTTCTTTTATGGAGTGGATTTTACATTTTTATTTGGAGATAATGTCAAAGAAGATGTGTTGGCAAATTTCAGAACCAAAGAAGGTTACTTTTTAGGTAGTGGCGGCTTGGGAACGGAAGTTTTTTTAAGACAAAGAGGATTGACCCTTACGGGAAATTTCGGGAAAATATTTTTATTGTCAAAAAACTCGAGAAGTGGCATCAAAACGGGAATAGGTGGCGGAATCATGCAACATAATCTGAGATTTCTCGATGATAATAATGCTGTAGCGCAAATAGGTGGTGACCTGAGAAAAGGATATGACCGGTTGACAAGAGGTTTTACATTACGACAAACGATTGGTTATCAGCTGTTAAGTAAAAACCGAAGGATGAATTTTGCTTTGGATTTTGTTTTTTTACAAGGTTTTACCAAAGAAGTCAGAAAAATAAACTTTGATACGGGACTGCCTACCAATCAAAACCGACTTGATCTTGGTTACGCTATACAACTTTCCTGGATATTGCCATTCTACCTGAATTCGAAAGAGACGATTTATTATTAATGGCCCGTCATATTTTATTTTTTTTTTATACTCCGGCTATTTACCTTTTTGGAGGAATACTTTATCTTGTTTCATTTTGGAATAAAAAAATCCGCTTAATGGTCAAAGGTCAGCAAAAAACCATTTGTTGGCTGAAAAGTTTTAAACCCGAAGATAAAACTACAAAAGTAGTCTGGATGCACTGTGCTTCTTTGGGTGAGTTTGAACAAGGCCGCATGGTTCTTGAACACCTCAAAAAACAACAACCGGAATGGAAAATATATCTCAGTTTTTTTTCTCCCTCGGGATATGAAATGAGGAAAAACTGGAAAACAGCGGACAAGGTTTTTTATCTGCCGACAGATACTCCTGCCCATGCCACTTTACTCATTGACACTTTACAACCAGATCTTTTTATTTTAGTAAAATATGATTTTTGGTGGAATATCATCCGGTATCTGGAACAAAAAAAGATTCCCGTCATTTTGACGGCGGCGCATTTTACAGAAAATAAATACTATCTTCGGCAACCCTTTTTATCTATGATAAAAAAATGGAAATATATTTTTGCCATCCAAAAAGAAAGTGTTGATATTGCTTTACATAAAGGAATTCAAAAGATTGAGGCCGTTGGTGATCCAAGAATTGACAGGGTATTATCCATAAAATCCCATGGAACAGAATTACCTGAAAGATTGGTACAAATAATCAGATCCAAACCCAAAGTTATCATTTACGGAAGTGTATGGATGGAGGATATAAAAATAATCAAAAACGTCATTCGGGATCATCCGGAATATTTTCATATTGTGGTACCTCATGACATCATGCCTGATAATATCCGACAAATCAAAAATGAAATCCCGGTCGAATCATCTGTTTTTTCAAAAAACGAAGAAAGCAGTCAATGTCAGATATTTGATCAGATTGGTTATCTTTCCGGCCTGTACAAATATGCAAACCTTGTATATATAGGCGGAGGTTTCGGCAAAGGAATACACAATACTTTAGAGCCCGCAGTGTATGGTATTCCTGTTATGATGGGGCCTAAACACCAAAAATTTGTTGAGGCAACTGAAAACATTCAGGCCGGCAATGCCTTTTGTGTCTATGAGGCAGATGACATAAATAACATTATACATGCTTTTGAAGAAGCAGCCGGATTCCGTCAAAAAGTCAAAGAGGGCCTTGAGGCATATTTTGATAAACACAAAGGGGCATCAGAAAAAATTGTCAGATACATCCAAACTCAATTATAGTATTTCCACTACCTTTGCCGTATGAAAGTAAGTAAAGACCTCCACGATTTCAGTAATACCCGGGTTTTGGTTGTCGGAGACGTCATGATTGATCAATATTGGTTTGGAGATGTCAAACGCATATCACCTGAAGCACCGGTGCCGGTGGTCGATTTAAAAAATATTGAAAACAGATTGGGTGGTGCTGCCAATGTTGCGCTCAACATCCATTCAATGGGAGCCGAAGTGACTGTTTTGGGTGTGGTTGGAAGTGATCCTTACGGTGAAGAAGTAGTTTCTTTGTTCAAAAAGCACGAAATCGATGCATCCCTCATCTGGCATTCAGATGAAAGACGTACGACCGTCAAAAGCAGAATCATGGCACAAGGTCAGAATTTGTTACGTATTGATCAGGAAGACAAAAACGAATTGAACAAAAAAGAGCACCATACTTTCGAAAATCTTTTTTTGAAATATTGTTCAGAACAATTGCCTGATATCATAATTTTACAGGATTACAACAAAGGGTTACTTACTAAAAGGAATATTGAGTTTTGTATTTCTTATGCCAATAAACATGGTATTCCGACGATGGTCGACCCCAAAAAAGATAATTTTTTTGCGTTTAAAAATTGTACGGTTTTCAAACCGAATAAAAAAGAAGTTTGGGAGGCGTTACATGCCAAAAACGATACAAAGCTTGAGGATATCCACAGATTATTGACTGAAAAACTTCATAACGGATACAATTTTATCACATTAGGGTCCGGTGGGATTTTTGTAGGATCTTCTGAAACACAAAACATCTACCCTACCCGACAAATTGCCATCGTCGATGTTTGCGGTGCAGGTGACACGGTACTTTCCATTATTTCTTTGTATTGGACAAAAAAACTGCACCCATCTTTAATCGCACAGTTTGCCAACATCGCCGGTGGTCAGGTTTGTGGTGTGGCCGGAGTAGCTCCTGTTGATAAAAAAATATTCGTTCAGGAGGCTGACCTTTTAATACTAAATCAACATTCATGATTTTAGTACAAAAAATTAATATAAAAACATATATATATTATACATTTATAATATATGAAATGATTTACATTGAATTTGACAAATTCTTTTTTTCAGGGAATTCAATTTTTTGTAAAAAAAAACTCAAAATTGTATCCGTCAGGACATTCTTTTCAAAAATAATTCAGTAATTTTACACTTTAATGTGATTTATTTAACAATTAACCAAATTCAAAAATTTGTTATGAGAAACGTTTTTACAAAATTTTTTATGGTTTCATTGATGACTGTTATGACAATTTCTTTGTCATTCGGTCAGGAGTTGAACACCATGACGGTAAATTCACCTGCGGCGTTAGCAGGAGATTATCAGGTTGCCCGGGCGCTTTTCGGCAGTCAGTCAAATAACTCAATTACAGCAGATGCTGTTTTTGGAACACCAACTTATGGATGTAGTCCTTTGACAACCAATGGCTCCGGCAAAATATTGTTCATAAACAGAGGTACCTGCAGTTTTGATGTAAAATGTCTAAATGCGCAAAACTCCGGTGCAGTAGCCGTTGTTATTTGTGCCATTTTACAGGATGAGACACTCCAAGCTATGCCAGCAGGTAGTGTTGGGGCACAAGTTACCATTCCATGCTTTTATGCAAGCAAAGAAACGTGTGACAAACTCCGGGTAGATCTTACAGGAAGTGGTGTCAACATGACAATTAAAAACAAACCTTGTCCTTCTATTCCAACTTATCCATCAAATGTTGTATGGGGTAATGTACCGGGACAAGGAGATTTCAGCAATGGTTTTGATAACTGGACGACAGATAATGGTTGGGTTTACAATCCAGAAGGAGTCGTGCGTAACGGTGCTTTTACAGGAGGGCCTAAAATCGTTGGATCGCCAACATGGTGTAACGGAGTAGCTGAATTCAACCATAACTTTCTTGATGACGGAGGACTTTGTCCTGCACCATGTACAGGTTTTTTACTTTCACCGGTAATTAATTTGACAAATCCATTAACGGAGGGTTTGGCTGTTGAATTTTCTGTATCATTCAGACAATTTGGTAGCCAGTTTTATATTATGGCGAGCAAAGACAATGGTGCTACTTTTTCCGACACTGTCAGCATTATCCCTGAATACGGGTTTAACGGTAATCACGAGTCAAGAAGAACGAGAGCATATTTTAAAGATTTTGAAGGAGCATCAAGTGTAAGATTTAAGTTTGAGTTTCTCATGAACTATTATTACATTACCGTTGATGATGTGATTGTTCTAGACGTTAATGAGGATGATGTCCAGGTAAATAGAAATTGGTATGCCGTTGCTCCGTATTATAAAATGCCGAAATCTCAGGTTTCAGAAATGGCATTTTTAGCTGATGTAAGTAATCAGGGAAATAAAGATGCCAGAGATGTTCAATTGACCGTAAATGTAACCGGGCCACAAACCAACAATAGTTTTGACTTGGTTTATGGTGATTTACCTGCCCGATCTACGTGGGAAAACCAACCTTTCCCAACGCCATATAAATCACCTGCAAATGTAGGAAAATATGAAGCTGATTACGTGATCTCAAGTGCTGAAGACCCTGAAGGCCAAAACAATATAGCAGGGTTTCAATGGAGAGTCACTGAAAATACTTTTGGAAGCTTGGATGATGAAGAAGAATACGAAAGCCTGTATTTAGGTGCCTGGAGTTCAGGGTGGGCAGGTGAAATTCCAACATCAAGAATTTATTCAATAGGTAATATTTTTTATGTGCCTAAAGGAGAAGGATACGTTGCTACAAAAGCAAGATATGGTTTAGCAAATCCATTGTCTGAAGTTGAAGATCAATTCATTAGGATTGATCTTTTTGAGTGGTTTGATGCAGACAATAGTTTTACATCTTCCGGTGGTGAAAGAAAAAGAGTAGGTACCAATTTCCAATTTATTTCATCTGAAATACCAAATTTAAGAAAAATTGAAACTGATATTTGGGCATCGGACGAAAATGGAGAAGCCATTGAAGGACAAAGACCCAAACTAAAAGATGACACACACTACATCATCGCAGCGAGCGTAATTCCAAGTTTACCTGAAACAGATCCTATTATGAGATTACTAGGAAACACAAACCCACATCTTGATAGGTTTGGAAGAGGAATTGGAGCTATAAACGCTACCAACTTTGCTTTGGATACAATGATCAAACTTGGGAAACTTCCTCAAAGAATTGCAGGGTCTGTACAAGCTTGGGAAAATGTCATTAACACAACAATTGAAGACATAGATGCAAGAAATTTCAGACCTATCCAAAATGGAGGAAATAATTATTTAAAAGCATTTTTGGAAATGGATATTGCATTGGCATCTAATACTAATGAAACTGCACTTCCTACAGTTGCTGTTAAAACTTTCCCTAACCCTGCAGCAAGAGATTTGTTTGTAGATTTGGCTCTTGAGAAAGTTTCACAGAATGTTGAGGTTTCTATGTTTGATATCGAAGGAAGATTGGTTTCTACCAGAACTTTCAACAACATCAAAGAAGACAGATTGAGATTGGATATTTCAACGCTGGCTAACGGTGTGTACAATGTCAGAATCGTAACTTCTGAAGGTACAGCTTCCAGAAAAGTAGTGGTTCAAAACTAATCACAGAGTATTTTTCCCTTTCGGGAATACATAAAACGATCCCTCCGGTATTTTTTGCCGGGGGGATTTTTTTTTACCAACAACACAAAAGGCATAAATTATTTAAAATAATCCCCACATTTACCAATAAAAATATCCATTTGTGTCCATGACGACAATCTTTATTTATGAGTAACGGAAGGATATCCAAATAAAAAACTAATTTTGTGATATACTTGCAGGACATGAAAAATAAATATTATTGCATTTTTGTTGGTTTGGTTTGTTGGATTCATACCAACTTTTCTGCACTTCAGGCACAGGAATTAATTCTTTGACTGTCAACACTCCCACAGGTATTTCAGGAAATTACAGGATTGCCAGAACTTTATTTGTAGACCTGGCTCTTGAGAAAGTTTCTGAAAACGTTGAAGTTTCTATGTTTGACATCGAAGGAAGATTGGCTTCTACCAGAACTTTCAACAACATCAAAGAAGACAGATTGAAAGTGGATATCTCAACGCTGACTAATGGTGTATACCATGTGAGAATCGTGACTTCTGAAGGTATAACTACCAGAAAATTGATCGTTCATAATTAAACCCAGAATCCGCATTAGAAATTTTTTGCGAAAAATTCTGACTTCATATTTACTTCTGTTCTCATTTTTTTTTCCTTCTCGTCTCGTAACTTGTGACGAGACGAGATCATAATTTCTCTCATGACAAAGTCCAATGCGGAATCTGGGTTAAAGCTGAAATATCAGGCCAATTCCAAAGCAATTTTCATCATATCCATGTACGATTGTTCTCTTTCTTTAGCTGCTGACGCCTCACCGGTGACAATATTATCCGAAACCGTGAGTAACGACAAAGCTTTGGCACCTAACCTTTTGGCTATGGTGAACAATATCTGACTTTCCATTTCCACACCGACAATGCCGTGTTTTTCCCAGATATCCCATCGGTTGGGAATGTCGTCATAAAATGTATCGGTACTGAATATGGAACCCTGAATGGTATGGATATTCAGATCTTTTGCAATCTGATAAGCCCTCAGTAAAAGATCAAAGTCAGCCGTAGCCGCATAATGCATCCCGTTAAAATAAGCTGCATTGGCACCTGAATCTCCGGATGCACTCATGGCCAGCAATACCTGACCGAGTTTAATGTTTTTTTGTATTGCGCCACATGTGCCCACCCGAATTACATTTTTTACCTTATACGTTGTGATGAGCTCATTTACGTAGATGGCTGCACTTCCCATACCCATACCTGAACCCTGGATGGAAACTCTTTTCCCTTTATACATGCCGGTGTAACCAAACATATTTCTGACTTTGTTGTAACAAACCACTTCAGTGAGAAAATTGTCTGCGACAAACTTAGCTCTCAACGGATCACCCGGCAATAATACCGTTTCTGCTATTTCTCCTATTTTTGCTTCTATATGAATACTGCTCATCTTTATTTATTTTTATTACGCTCCGTAAGGAATCCAGATATTTTTAATATGACTTGCCTGTCTCAGGAATTCATCTCCCTGTCCCAAACTATTTTCAAACCAATCCCTGCTTTTGCCGTAAGCGACCCAAGTACGCTTGAGATTACCAACAGAAAGTTCTTCCGTTTTTGACGAAAGTCCGGCATTTCCAAAATACCATATTCCATCCACGTCCATATGTTTTGCCAATTCCGGAACGAGATCTTCATGAAAACCGGACAATATATTCATGGCACCTGCAGGCATATCTGATGTTTCCAATATCTGATAAAAATCCAACGCCAGGGTGGTGAATTTTTCTGCCGGGACACAAACCACATGATTACCCATGGTCAGTGCCGGAAATAATGTGGAAATAAAACCAAGAAACGGCGAATTTTCCGGACAAACGACTGCCATCACACCTATCGGCTCCGGCATGGCAAGGGTTACATTTTTTTGAACGGTGTGATGCACCATTCCATCGTATTTATCTGCTTTGGCAGCATAATAAAAAATGCGTTCGATCCCTTTATCAAATTCTGATTGTGCTTTTTCTTTAGATAACAAAGAAACCTGTTGTATCCGGGAGACCCATTCATCCTCTCTTTTCTGAAGATTTTCAGCAATGTAATACAATACCTGTGCTTTGGCGTGGCCAGTCATATTAGCCCAACTTTTGTTGGCATGGGCGGCTTCCACTGCATCTCTGACATCTTTACGGCTACCTTTCGGAACATCACCCAGATATTCGCCGGCGGCATTGTACAAAACGATGCTGTTTCCTCCGTCCGGCCGGACCTGTTTTCCACCGATATACATTTTATATGTTATATCAATAGATGGTGGTTTGATACCGGATGGTTTGTTTTTTGATTTTGGATCATCTGCCACAACAACCAACTGTTTATCAGCTTTTGGTTTTACATATTCGAACAAACCCTCTTTACCTCCCTCGCGGCCATACCCAGACTCCCGGTAACCACCGAATCCGGAGGCAGCATCAAATACATTGGTACAATTGACCCAAACTGTTCCTGCCTTGATCTGTGGTGCGATGTCGAGGGCGAGATTTATATTTTCTGTCCAGATACTGGCAGCCAGCCCGTATCGGGTATTATTGGCCAGTTTGACGGCTTCTGTATGACTTCGGAAGGTCATGGCTACCAGAACGGGGCCGAATATTTCTTCCTGTGCAATTTTGGCTGCCGGTGAAACGTCTGTGAATACGGTTGGCGGAAAAAAACAACCATTTTCAGGACATTCCCAGGTAGGTTGCCAGATGGTATTTCCTTCGTCAATACCTTCCTGAACCAGGTCTTTGATCACTTTAAGCTGACCTTTACTTACGATGGCTCCCATGTCAATACTTTTGTCCAAAGAATCACCGACACGGAAGGTTTCAATCCTGTGTTTTAATTTTTCATACAGTTTTTCGGCTACACTTTCTTCTACAAGCAGTCTGCTGCCCGCACAACAAACCTGTCCCTGGTTGAACCAAATCGCATCCACGACCCCTTCGACCACACTATCGAGGTCAGCATCTTCAAATACGATGAACGGCGATTTTCCACCCAGCTCGAGAGATATTTTTTTACCACTTCCTGCGGTGGCTTTTCTGATGATTTTTCCTACTTCTGTTGATCCTGTAAAAGCAATTTTCTGTACGTCAGGATGATCGACCAAAGCCGCACCTGTTCCTCCAAAACCGGTGACAATATTTACCACACCTTTTGGCAGGCCGATCTGTTGACATAATTCAGCAAAATATAAAGCTGTGAGGGATGTAAATTCTGCAGGTTTCAGGACGACGGTATTTCCCATCGCAAGGGCTGGTGCTATTTTCCAAGCAAGCATAAGCATCGGAAAATTCCAGGGAATGATTTGACCGACAACACCGATTTCCTGATAATCTTTCATTTCCGAATCCATAAGTTGTGCCCAACCGGCATGGTGATAAAAGTGTCTGGCAACCAAAGGAATGTCAATATCCCGGGTTTCGCGGATGGGTTTGCCATTGTCCATAGACTCCAAAACCGACAAAACCCTGGCATGTTTCTGAATCTGTCTTGCCAGAGCATATAAATACCGGGCACGTTGGTGACCACCCATTTTTACCCAACCAGGAAGTGCTTTTTTAGCTGCCTCAACGGCATGGTCAACATCTGTTTTGTTTCCATCCGCTATCTCAGCCAAAAAATCCTGATTGGAAGGATTTTCAGAAAAAAAGTACGTTTTACTTTGCGGATCCACCCATTTCCCATCAATAAACAAACCGAATTTCCGGTTGTATTTTTCCAAAAACTGAACGGCTTCTTTATTGCTTTCCGGTGCTGTGCCGTAATCCATGGTTTGAAATATTTCTTTGATTTTCATGCTGTTTAAATTTCTTTGAGATTAAGCCATCGGGTGTCTGTACGAAGCAGAATAAGCACCTGTGACAAAATGTTCCAATTGTCTTTCGATATCGCCCAATAAACTGCTGGCGCCAAATCTGAACAAATCGGGTTGCAACCAATCCATTCCGAGTTCTTCTTTCATCAGGATGAGCCATGCCAATGCATCTTTAGCTTTGGCAATGCCTCCTGCAGGTTTGAATCCGACTTTATATCCCGTCAATTGTTGATATTCTCTGATGGCGCGCAACATCACCAAACTCACGGGTAAAGTTGCATTGACCGCTTCTTTTCCTGTACTCGTTTTGATAAAGTCCGATCCGGCCATCATGGCTACCATACTTGCTTTGGCAACTTTGGTGTAGGTCGGAATTTCTCCGGTAGCCAGAATCGTTTTCATGTGAGCCTGACCGCAGGCAATGCGGCAAGCTTTGATTTCTTCGTACAATTCTTCCCATTTGGATTGTAGGACGAGCGCGCGACTGATGACGATATCAATTTCTGTAGCTCCTGCCTTTACGGACATATCGATCTCTTTGAGTTTTTGTTCCAAAGTAATCTGACCTGCCGGAAACCCTGTGGACACAGCTGCAATAGGAATATGGCTGCCATCCAGTGCTTCTTTGGCAAAAGGAATAAGATTGTGGTAAACACAAACTGCTCCGGTCGTAATGCCGGCATCGGCCATTCCCAAAGCAGATAAAATATCTTTTCTGACCGGATTTTTGGCTTTGGCACAAAGACGCATCACATTACCTTTGGTATCGTCACCCGCCAGCGTGGTCAGGTCCATACAGGTAATCGCTTTCAGGAGCCAGGCCGCCTGATATTCTTTTTTGACCGATCTTCTTTTGGTCAATGTCGAAGCCCTTCGGTCCACAGCACTTTTGTTGATCTGAATCTGATCAAAAAATGCTGTATTAAAAGGTATCGGTTCGTTCCTGACGTGGTGAGATGTCACCCTTACCATGGTTTCAACAGATTTTGCTTTTGAAATATTTTTACCCATCGTGTTCGCAAATTTATACGATTGTTTTTAATATGAGAGGTGAATCTTCCGGTTTTTCATCCTGAAAAACGTAGGCTTTTGTCAACTCTTCTAATGTTTTGTTTATACTTTCTTTTTGATTTGTATGAAGATATGCCAATGTATCTCCTTTCAATACATAGTCCCCTCTTTTTTTAGCCAGGATAATGCCGGCTGCATAGTCTATAGAACTTTCTTTTGTTTCTCTGCCGGCACCCAGAAACATGGATGCCCGACCCACTTCCAAAGCAAAAACTTCAGAAATAAACCCGGACTGTGTTGCCACTAAGGGAACAGTAAACGCCGTCGGTTTGTCGTATTTGTTTGCAAAGGCATTCAGATTTCCTCCCTGAGCAGCAATAAATTTTTCAAATTTTTGGTAAGCCAAACCATTGTCCAAAACCTCCTGAAGCATCGTTCGCGCCTCCGCAGTGGATGCAGCTTTTTGTCCAAGAACCAACATATGGCTCGCCAATTCGAGGCAAACTTCCGTCAAATCTTTCGGTCCTTTTCCTTGTAAGGTATCCATTGCTTCTCTGACCTCCAGGGCATTTCCGACAGCATTACCGAGAGGCTGATCCATTCCGGTGACAACAGCGATGAGTTTACGACCCATTTTATTTGCGGTATTGATCATGATGGAAGCCAGCTTTTCAGCATCTTCAAGGGTTTTCATAAAAGCCCCTTCACCCAATTTGATATCAATAACAATTGCATCAGCTCCGCTGGCCAATTTTTTGCTCATGATGCTGGAAGCTATCAAAGAAATATTGTCCACTGTTCCGGTCACATCGCGTAAAGCATACAGTTTTTTGTCCGCCGGCACAAGATGTTCGTTCTGGGCACACACAGCCAACCCAATTTTTTTGACCTGATCAATAAAAGAATGGCCCTCAAAAACGACCTGCAGACCGGGCACTGACTCTAATTTATCAAGTGTGCCGCCGGTGTGTCCCAAACCCCTGCCTGACATTTTTGCCACCGGAATGCCGACTGCTGCAACCAACGGACCAAGGATTAATGTTGTTTTGTCCCCTACTCCGCCTGTACTGTGTTTATCTACTTTGATTCCCGGAATGGTAGTCAGATCTATAACTTCACCGGAATACATCATGGCTTCCGTCAGATAGGTTGTTTCCTCGTCATTGAGACCCCGGAAACAAACCGCCATAAGCCAGGCTGCCACCTGATAATCCGGTATCATTCCGGAGGTGTACCCGGAAATAATGGAATTAATTTCTTCTTTTGAAAGGGTTTCTCCTTTCTTTTTTTTGAGGATCAGATCGACCAATGGTGCTAATGTTTTATAAAACTTATGAACTGATTATAACAAACTTCATGCCTAATTCACAGACAATGAACAATGATACAAAAGGATAAATTCTGTAATTTTTTTTCAAAAAAATACTGCCGAGATAAAAACTTTTACTATCTTAGTACATATTTTCAAAAATGGAAGATCATATTTCAAATACCGGATTTAAAAATTATAAGTTCAAAGAGCTTAAAGTATATTCTTCTACCGAATATCTTGACGAAAACAAAAAAAAATATCGTCAGGTTTTTGATAGTTTACAAACAGCCTATATTTATGCTGAGTTGTCATTCTACAATAAACTTTTTGATCGTGAAGGATGGGAAGCTGAGATTGAATTAAAATGTTTTGAAATTAAAAACCTCAAAAAACAAATTTGTAATCTCAACTTCAAAAAAAAGATCAGCAAGTTTGACAATGTTGTATTTATCAGAGAAGGTTGGGGCAATAAAAAAGAAGGTTCTTTCTGGAAAAAAGGAACTTATTACTGGGAAGCGTGGATTGATGGTGAAAAAGTAGCTGCAAAATATTTTTATGTAGAAAATCCGGGTAAAAACCTGATATCTATGGAGGAAAATCCATATATCAGGTTGCAATCGCTAAGATTATACGAAGGACATTATGACGATGTCATGGAAGAAGAGAGGATGTACATGACTACTTTTTCGGCTGAAGAAACCCGGTATGTGTATGCTGAAATTGTATTAAACAATATATTGAAATCGGATGACTGGCATTGTGAACTGTTTTTTAAATTTTACAATGAAAGTCGTGAATTGAAAGGACAGGTTATCAGGCTTCAGAACGTCAAGAGAGGCGAAGATTCCATAAAAGTTACGGCAGGTTGGGGAGCCAATTCAAAAGGTTCATGGAAAAACGGCCAGTTCAGTCTGGAAGTTATTTTTATGGATAAGCTCCTTGCTTTGATTCATTTTGATGTCTCTGACGAATTTATTCAGGGTGAATCCATCGTTCATCTGCCCAATGGTCCTTCGGGATATATGGTGGCCGACAGCAATTTCAATGTAACCTTTGACCAATTGTTTGAAAAACTGGACAAACTCATCGGTTTGCAACAAATCAAAACAAAGATCAGGGAGCACGCTCAATATATTGAATTTGTCAAACTCAGAAAATCCAAAGGTTTTAAAGAAGATGACCCTTTACACATTCACCTCGTTTTCACCGGAAATCCCGGAACCGGTAAAACCACGGTAGCCAAAATGATGGGTCTGTTGTATAAAAAAATGGGCTTGTTGTCCAAAGGCCATGTCGTTGAGGTTGATCGGGCCGACCTTGTAGGTGAATACATCGGACAAACGGCTCCGAAAGTCAAAGATGCACTGGAAAAAGCCCGTGGTGGTGTACTTTTTATTGATGAAGCATATGCGTTAGCAAGAGCTAATGACGACAACAAAGACTTTGGCAAAGAAGTCGTGGAAATGCTGATCAAAGAAATGTCCAATGGCAAAGGAGACCTTTCGGTGATTGTCGCAGGTTATCCCAAGGAGATGCATCATTTTATCAATTCAAATCCCGGATTAAAATCCAGGTTTAAACATATTTTTGAATTTCCGGATTATTTGCCGCAGGAGTTGGCGCAGATCGCGTTATATACTGCAGACCTGAAACAGGTGACCTTCTCACTACCGGCGACGGAATTGCTCAATGAAATGATAACCGATGCCTACCGGGACAGAGACCGCACTTTTGGCAATGCAAGATTTATATACGATCTGGTTGACAAAGCAAAAATCAACATGGCCTTAAGGGTGATGGCCAAAAAGAAAAAAGTTTCTTTTTCCAAAAAAGAACTTTCAGAAATTCAGGTTGCGGACATCAGCAACATCATCCCGAAAAAACAAAAATTGTTACCTGAGATTCCGATCGACGAAAAACTGTTACAGATGACATTGGCAGAACTGCAGGGTCTCATCGGTATCGATAGCGTCAAAAGACAAATTCTCGAGATGGTGGATATTGTACGGTACTACAGGGAAAGCAACAAAAATGTATTGTCGTTTTTTTCCTTACATACGATATTAATCGGAAATCCCGGAACCGGTAAAACTACCGTAGCCCGAATTTTGAGTAAGTTGTACAAAGCCCTTGGCATTCTCGAAAGAGGTCATATGGTGGAAACTGACAGACAGGGGCTTGTAGCCGGATTTGTTGGTCAAACCGCAATCAAAACCGCTGAAAAAATCGATGAATCTTTGGGAGGCGTTCTGTTTATTGACGAAGCGTATGCCTTATCCAATTTTAACGGATTACAGGGAGATTTCGGAAATGAAGCGATTCAGACATTGTTAAAAAGAATGGAGGACCTTCGCGGCGAGTTTTTTGTTTTTGTAGCCGGATACCCGGACAATATGGATACGTTTTTGAAGGCCAATCCGGGATTGAGTTCAAGATTTGATAAAACCCTTCGTTTTGATGATTACACTGCCGACCAGTTGTATCAGATTGCTGTCAAGATGATCAAAGATGAAGGATATACATTGGAAGCTGAAGCAAGTAAAAATCTTATTTCTTTTCTCGAAACCTTATACATCAGCAGAGATAAATTTTTTGGTAATGCCCGGACAGTGCGTAAAATCATATTTGAGCTCATCAAAAATCAAAACCTCAGGGTTAAATCAAAAGATAAACTCAAAAGGAAAAAGTCCGATCTTACCATGATCACCTCAGAAGATGTTGCTTTGGTGATCCAGCATTATGCCGATGACACAAAATCCATGCGGCAAAGTATCGGATATAGACCAGGTTAATGTGTAACTTTTTTCCATCAAAACTGTTTTATCCTCATTAATTACCAGAAATATAAACCTTATGTTATACAGAACCCTGATTTTTTTATTGATACCTTTTATTTCCCAAACACAGGATATCTGTAAAGGATATTTTGCCCATCAGGAAGGAACCGCATGGACGATTACTTCATACGATAAAAAGAAAAAAGAAGCCGGAAAATTACAATACGAAGTTTTGTTTAATGAAGCCGGAGCAGAAGGCAGAGATATTACATTTATGTATTCCCACTTTGACAAAGAAGGCGAAAAAGTTACCGGTGGCGAGGTAGTTTCCACATGTGCCAACAATACGTTTACGACCACATTCAGTGGCATCATGGCCGAATCCTTTCCGCAAACGGCTGATGTGCAGGTAGAAATATCAGGTGATCTCATCCAATACCCCAATCAGATGACGGCGGGACAAAAACTTCCGGATGCGAATGTAGTCATCTCCACCAAAATAGAAGATGGAATGAGTCTTTTAAAGGTAACTACCGAAATTACCAACAGAAAAGTGGTTGGTTTTGAAAAAATTGTCACACCTGCAGGAACTTTTGATTGTGTAAAAATCACTTATGACGCCAAAATCAAAATGATACTTACCAAAACCATCAGCATGGTTGAATATTTGGCTGAGGGTATTGGTGTGGTCAGATCAGAATCGTATGACAAAAAAGGAGAGTTGGCCGGATATAGTGAACTTTCTGAATTAAAAAGACCTTACTTTTACCCAATATAAGGATGGTTTGTGTTTTAAGCACATAACAGCATGTTGACGGAAGAACTTTTGACTTCAATCCGAAAAGTTACCTATTAGAGTCCTAAGCAGGATTGTCTCTTGTGTAAAAATGCTGCATAAAAACACTTTTTGTAATTTTTGTTTTCTTTACTTCAGCAATAGAAACGCGATTTTTATTACCTTTGCGTCCAAAATTAAAAATACATGAATTTTGATCTTATCGTCATAGGCAGCGGCCCGGGAGGTTATGTAGCTGCTATCAGAGCTTCACAATTGGGTATGAAAGTAGCCATTGTTGAAAAAGAAAACCTTGGTGGTGTGTGCCTTAACTGGGGTTGTATCCCAACCAAAGCACTACTCAAAAGTGCACAGGTATTTGACTATATCAATCATGCAGGTGATTACGGCATTCAGATTGGAAAACCGGAAGCTGATTTCGGAACTATGATCAAAAGGAGCCGTGGCGTTGCTGACGGTATGAGTAAAGGAGTTCAGTTTCTTATGAAAAAAAATAAAATCACCGTAATCGAAGGTACAGGAAAACTTGCCAGAGGTAAAAAAGTGGTAGTGACAGATAAAGATGGCAACAAAGCCGAATACGCAGCTGAAAATATCATCATCGCTACCGGAGGTCGTGCCCGACAATTGCCCAATCTTCCGATTGACGGTCAAAAAATCATTGGTTACAGAGAAGCTATGACTTTACCGACACAACCCAAATCAATGGTAGTCGTAGGAGCAGGAGCTATCGGTGTGGAATTTGCTTATTTTTACCATACTATCGGCACCAAAGTGACGGTAATAGAGTTTATGGAACAAGGGTTGCTTCCAAGAGAAGATGCCGAAGTATCTAAAGAACTGATGAAAATCTACAAAAAAGCAGGCATGGATATTTTGGCCAATGCTTCTGTAGAAAAAGTAGATACCTCAGGTGCCGGATGTAAAGTCACGGTAAAAAACAGAAAAGACAACAGCGAACAAGTTATCGAATGTGACCTTGTTCTTTCTGCGGCGGGAGTAAGTCCAAACATCGAAGATATCGGATTGGAAGCTTTAGGCATTGAAACGGAAAGAGGATTTATCAAAACGGATGCTTATTACAAAACAAATGTTGCAGGAATCTACGCTATAGGCGATGTCATCCCTACCCAGGCTTTGGCACACGTAGCCAGTGCAGAAGGTATCACTTGTGTGGAAAAAATCGCAGGACATCATCCTGAAACCATCGATTACAACAATATTCCGGGATGTACCTATTGCTGGCCAGAGGTCGCAAGCGTAGGATATACAGAACAATCTGCCAAAGAGGCCGGTTACGAATTAAAAGTAGGCAAATTTCCATTTTCAGCTTCGGGAAAAGCCAGTGCCTCAGGTAGTAAAGAAGGATTTGTCAAAGTCATATACGACGCCAAATACGGTGAATTGTTGGGCTGCCATATGATCGGCGCCAATGTCACCGAGATGATTGCCGAACTTGTTGTTGCCAAAAAACTGGAGACAACCGGGCATGAAATCCTGAAGGCAGTCCACCCCCACCCGACCATGAGTGAAGCGGTGATGGAAGCAACAGCTGCGGCTTATGGTGAGGTCATTCACCTGTAAAACATACAGCTCATGAGGAATATTCTCCTGGTTTCTGACAATCATGGATTTTATTCCTCAGAGCTTGATTCTTTTATTTCTGCTGCTGATGAAATCTGGCATGCCGGCGATATCGGCCCCATTGAATCATTGACATGTTTCCAAAAAAAAGGTAAAACCTTTCGGGCTGTTTACGGCAATATCGACGGCCAGGATGTTCGTCTTACCTACAAAGAAATTGAAGTTTTTACCGTGGAAGGTATCAAGGTCGTCATGACCCACATCGGAGGTTATCCTGGAAGGTATGCAACCAGAATACAGACTTTATTATCCCAGGAAAAACCCAATCTGTTTATCTGCGGCCATTCCCACATCCTCAAGGTCATGCCCGACCATAAAAACAACTTGTTGCACATGAATCCCGGTGCTTACGGACATCACGGCTTTCATGTCGTCAGAACGGCCTTATCTTTTATCATAATCGATGGAAAAATTAAAGACGTCAAAGCTATTGAATTAGGTCTCCGGGGAAGAGTAAAAGGTTGAGGCTAAGGTTAAGAAAGGTTTCAGACTATATATTGTCGACTCATCGTGCGCCGCTTCGACTCAGTTCTAACAAATTCAACAAATTTAACAAATCAACCAACAATTAAGGTTGAGATGATTTTAGGTGTCAGGTTTTGGGTATAAGGTCTTAGGTCAGTTTAGGGTTAAAAGTTTAGGGTTTAGGTGATTTAGCGTTTTACCTATATTTTGCCGACACTTTTGCGCCGCCGCGACTCAACTTATCATTCCGAAAGCTTTAGGAACCAACTCATCAGATCGTCTGCGCAGCATCACATCATTTAAAAACCATCCCCCACCCTCATTTTCCAAAATATTTTACTTAAACCATCCACCATTCCGGAATACTTTTTATATTTGTGATAAGTAAGGATAGGGATAACTGTTTGAACACGTTTAAAAACGAAAGCTTAATCTTAAAAGTAAACATCTTATGTTTTGTAAGTTAATGTTTTATGCAGGAGAAAAAAGGGAGGTGCGTGTATTTATGAGTTCTTGGACATTAAAAAAATAAATGAATATACTTTCAACAGAATATAAATTTAACTCATTTATCGAATTTGAATCTCTAACTAATGAAATTCAAAATCAAATATATTTGGGAAATCTTCAAAGATATTATGATCAATCTTGGAGTGGACAAAGAAGAGATGATTGGATGGGTGAATATCTATCATTAGGTGAGAAAAAGATATACAATTTAAAAGGTTCTGCTTGGCAGTCTACCCAAGGAGAAGAAAACTATCAAGGAATTTGGGAAATTGTAAGATCTGAATTAACCACTAAAGAAGGATCTGAAATTATAAGTAAATATAAAATTAAAAAGGGTGGGCCAGGAGTCTTTGTTGAAATAGCATTAAGGATTCAATTTAAAGAAGCTTTAAAAACGATAATAAATATTGATTGGAGTAAAGAAGATTTGTTTTTTGATAAACCACACTCAAATCTTATTAAATCTTCTATTGAGTTTGGAATTATATCAGCTTTTGAAGATTATTTTGAAAAAGTTGGTATATTTAAAATAACAATCGATAGAATTCTTTATCACAATATTGACACTAGTTTTAGTTTATTGTGCTTTGCAACTAGTCGATGTATAAAAAGAGCATTTTTTATAGAACAAATAGACGAATACCCGAAAATTGAAAACGGTTTTGTTATTAAAAAATTTAAACCTAACTTTACAATAGCAAGACTTAATAATGAATAAAAACGATCCAAGAACACAGGCTTTGATGAACATGCCTGCCTAACGGTCAGCCGTCACATAGCCAAACCGTTACTTGCCATTAGAACAAAGAAAAAACTTATGTAAAAGTTCTAAATATGGAAACAAATAACTAACTTTGCAAAATGAAACATTTAAAGAAAAAAATAGAAGTTGAATTGCTTGAAGAAGCAGAAATTTACTTCTTAGCTTTAAATGAAAAGATACAAGCTAAATTTTTGAGAGCATTTGATAAAACAGAATCAGGTTTAAAAGGTCCCTGGTTTGAAAAACTCAATTCTAAAGATGGAATATTTGAGTTTAGAGAAAGAGACCAAGAAAAGTTTTATAGAATTTTTGCGTTTTGGTATGGAGACTCTGAATCTAAAACATTGATACTTTGTACCCATGGATTAGATAAGAAATCAAACAATACGCCAAAATCAGAAATTGAAAAAGCAATTAGAATTAAAGAACTTTACCTTAAGCATAAAAAAAGTAAGAAATGAAATCAATAACATTATCAGAACTCAAAGATAAAACTCTTGGAAAAGTAGGAACGCCAAAACGAGATAAATACGAACAAGAACTTAGAGTAGAAATATTGGCCGAACAGATCAAGCAATTGAGAATCGAGCGAAACTTAACTCAAGAACAACTCGGTGAATTGGTAGGAGTCCAAAGAGCTCAAATTTCAAAGATGGAAAATAACACAGGCAACGTAACAGTCGCAACCTTGATGAAAATATTTGGAGCACTTAAGGTAAAGGTCACATTTGAAATAGAAAAGGAACAGTTTGAACTTACATAAAATAACACAAAAAGTTACAATGACTATGATGATAGATTCGCTATCGCTTCATCCATTACAATGCCCCAGCCGCTACCTTTAAGCAAATACCCAAAACTATGCTAAAATTTAAATTGACCCTATTAAGTTGTTTTTTTCTGATTAATGTGTTTGGTCAAAAAATGGAAGTTGTATTCCTGGACCAAAGTGACTCAACACGAAATAATTACACCATTATTTATCCGGATAATAAACCAATAACCGGACTCATATGTATCATTCCCGGATTTGGACAATCTGCGGAAAGAACGTTAGAACAAACTGATTTGCCTGTTAAAACTGCCAAACTAGGGTTGTTGACAATCATCCCGACATTACAGGATGGTGTTCAATCATTTGGAGTTGATCATCTAAGCCAGGAGTCATTACATCATATAATTCAGGATGTAACAATTAAACATAAGTTATCAGGACTTCCATTGTACATCGGGGGATTTTCAATTGGTGGAAGTTGTGCAATAAAATACGCACAGAATGCAAAAGTTAAACCCGTCGCAGTATTTGCCGTTGACCCTCCTTTGGATTTTGAACGGTTTTATAATTCCAGTAAAAGAGATATCAGACTTTCTCCTGACAGAACACCCAGCCAGGAAAATGTATACATGGTGGGAAGAATTGAGAAAGAGTTTAATGGTACACCTGAAACGGCATTATCAAATTTTTATGATATTTCTCCCTATTCATTCTCTGACCACAATCAAACAGCGGTTAAAAAGTTTGGAAATATTCCTTTGAGAATTTATACAGAGCCTGATATAGACTGGTGGCTTAAAGAAAGGAATTTTGATTTTTCCAATATCAATGCACCTGAGTGTTCCGCTATGATTAACGAGCTAAACAGACTTGGAAACAACAGAGCGACGTTAATAGTAACAAATAACCTGGGGTATAGGAAACCTTATCATAACAGACATCCCCATTCATGGAGTATTGTCGATAATGATGAATTGTTGCTTTGGCTAATTGATCAAAAAGAAGCCAGCAGGTAACATCCGTGTTGACGCAAGGTAACAACCTGTGACTTTGTATTATACATAAACTCCCGGCACTGTACAGACACAACTTATAATGCCGAGAGCTTTCGGACCCAACTCATCAAATAACCAACTCATCACATCGTCCACTAAGCAACACATCGTCCTCAAAAAAGGGGCGTTAGCCCTGTTATCTTAATAGTATAATCAAAAAACGATAATCTGAGGGGCGTTAGCCCTGAGTTCTTAAAATTGAGAAGGCTTTAGGTGTTAATGGTTAAGAGGTTAGGGGTTAGGTGGTTTACCGTATAACCTGTATTTTGTAGATGGGATAATGAAATATTTTATGTTTCAAATGGTATGATAAAGAAAAATTTAATTTAGTTAGTCCATTTTTTTTAAATTTGTATCATGAAACAACAAAAATAAGACCATCCGGTATAATGAAATCCAACTTTTATATATATATCATTCTAACTTTTTTAATACCATTTAATGGATTAAGTCAAGAAACAGATACTCTTCCAAGCTATTTTCATCTTGAACACAGACTTGGAGACTGTGCCGAATCTTTAGATTTTATGCGTCTTCATTTAAACAGATCCAAATCATTTATAAAATTAAAGTCAAATAGTAAACATTCAGTAACTTACAAGCTAAAGAATTCACTTAAATTTGACCAGAATAAGAAAGGTATCTCTGATTTACATAAATTCTATATGGATCTTACGTGTTTAAAATCAATGAGATATGACAGTGTATTAAATCTATTTGTAATAAAAAAAGTTAGTAATAGATTGACAAATAAAATTAAAAGGATGGATCCAAAAGATACTCTTTCTTTGCTATTTGATTTAAATAATTCTAATGGTTTTATTCTTCATATTGTAAATAAAAATATAGTAGAAGCTTCCTGGAATCCTTCTTCAAATAGTAGCCAAACACAACTAAATATTCAAGAACCTATATATTTACTAGAAGATTCTTTGCCATCGAAGTACTATTTAAATAACAGAGTGCTCAATTGTTTTGAATCTTATGAGTTTATGAAGAATTGTATCGATAAAAACACTAAAATCTTTACAAATTTTACTCCAAATGATAATTTTGAAAGAGTAAGAGTGTCAGTAGAAATATTAAATGAAAGAAAAAATTACAGAGCAAACAATTACGTAAATAAGTTTGATTATGCTGAGTTCTACTTTGATCTTGCATGTCTTCAAAATGAACATATTGAAAAGGTTCTTTCTCTTTTCTTAAAACAAGAAAATGTAAAACAAGTATTTGAAAAGATAGAAAGACTAAAATATACAGATTATGTGCTAATTTTGTTAATTGATGTAAAATTTATAGCTACTTTTGGCATACGAATAGAACATGGAAAAATTAGTTCTATATCATGGCCGGCAGGATGGGAGATGTACTAATTATTTAACTATTTGATTCATAAAGTGTAACAACCAGATGGTAATCGAGTAGACGGCCGATATTAGTGCAAGTTTGTAACTTCTGCCGGACCTAAATACCTTTAACAAAAACAAAGGCGCAAGTCAACAACTTGTACCTCACTGAATTTCCTAAAGCGTCTCAAATCCAAACTTCCAGTAAAAAAAACCAACCCTCCCCCTCATTTTCCAAAATATTTTACGCAAACCATCCACCATTCCGGAATACTTTTTATATTTGTGATTAGTAAGGATAGGGACAAACGTTTTTAAACGTATCAAAACGTTTAAAAACGAAAGTTCAATAAAAAAAGTAAAAAGCTTATGGATTGGAAATCATTGTTTTACATAGAGGGAAAAAGGGAGGTGCGTATATTTATGAGTTGGTGGCAAGTATAAAAAAACACCAGTGCGTTTATCTAAAATCTTAAAAAATAATGACTTTTATACTTGAAATGAACACGAACATGTTTATATTTGCAAAATAAACACATAAAATGACATGTTGATAGAATTTAAAGTATCGAACTATCGCTCAATTGGAGAAGAACAGATTTTAAGTCTTATTCCTGCAAATAAAAAAGGGGATTCCACCGATAATGTAATTTCAAAAGGCAAGTACAAAGCATTAAATGCTCTAGCTTTATATGGCTCAAATGCGAGTGGGAAAAGCAATCTATTGCTTTCAATGAGTTTGCTTGATAAACTTGTTCACTTATCTGCTCGTTCATCTTCTACTACACCCCTGCCATATGACCCATTTTTACTTCGAGAAGGATGGAATAAAAAACCCACAAAATTTGAAGTGACCTTTATTATAGATGATATTAAATATAGATATGGTCTTGAATTTTTTCAAGAAAAAGTTGTCACCGAGTGGTTATATCGGAAATCCGTTGGAAGAGAAGTTGATTTGTTTTTAAGAGAAGGAGATATAATTGACACTTCATCAGCATTTAAAGGAAATAGCAAAATAATTGACGCTGCTATTGAAGCAACAAGACCTAATGCTTTATTCTTATCTACTTGTGACATGTTTAACATAGATGAAGCGAAAATAATTTTCCAATGGTTTAAATACTTTCAAATGATTGATGGACTTAATACTGAAGCAATTAATACCGCATCATTATGGGACAACAAGGAATATCAAAATAAAATCATAGAATATATGACAAGTCTTGACCTAGATTTGATTGGAATTGATATTTCAACGAAAGATTTTGATTTTTCTGAATTACCTGACTCGATAAGCGAAAAAGAAAGAAAAAAATTAATAGAACTTTTAAGTGGGAAGAAAAGTTTTCGTTTTTATGCTAAACACAAGATATATTCATCAATTGGGCAAGAGACTAGTGAGAAACTTTCCTGGCCATTTGAAGAAAGAGAATCTGCTGGTACAAATAAAGCTTTTCACATAAGTGGACCAATTATTTGGGCACTAATAAATGGAGGGATTTTAATAATTGACGAAATAGAAGCAAAATTACATCCAATCATGACTTTGGAAACTATCAATTTGTTTTTAAATGAAAAAACAAATCCAAATAACGCTCAGCTTATTTTTGCAACTCATGACACAAATTTGCTTTCTTATTCAAAATTAAGAAGAGACCAAATATATTTTTCTGAAAAAAACAATTGGGAATCTACTGAGATTTATTCTTTGTCGGATTTTGTTTATGTTGATGAAATGAACAATTCTAAAAAAGAAAGGCCTGATACAGATAAAGAAAAAAGATATTTTGAGGGTCGATATGGCGCAATACCTGTACTTGCAAATTTTCATTCATTAAATTTAATTAAAAATGGCAAATAGGGGTAGCTTAAAAAAATTTGCAAAGAAAGAAACTAAAGAACGACCAGTTCGTTTCCGTCGCTACAAGTATCTGTTTTTAATAGTATGCGAAGACCAAAAGACTGAACCTGCTTATTTTGAAGAATATGCAGCAAAAATCCCCCAAGATACTATTTACCTGAGGCAAATAGGAACAGGCCGAGACCCTAAAGGCGTTGTTCAAAGGGCGATTATAGAACGTCAGATTCTTGAAAAAGAAGCAAAGAGAGAAGTTGATGAAGTTTGGGTTGTTTTTGACAAAGATGATGCTGATGAAAATGCTACTAAAATAAAAAGATTTACAGATGCTTTTCAAATTGCTGAAAGTGAAAATTTTGAAGTTGCGTGCAGTAATGAAGTATTTGAACTATGGCTATTATTGCACTTTATAGACGTGGATAAAAATACTCCATTGCATAGAACAGAAGTCTATAAATTCCTACACGATGAAATTCAAAAAATACCCAAGTTTGCAGATTACGAATATGACCATAAAGTCATTGACCCACGCACATTAGAAGTTATATTTGGTTACGGAGATAGAGATTCGGCTATAAGTCGAGCACAAATACTTATGGAACATCATTCCGAGTGTGAGCCAATTAAAGCGAATCCACTTACAAAAGTTCATCTGCTTGTCCAAGCATTATTGGACTGGATAAAATATTTCTCATAATTAAAAAAAATGCCAGCACACAACAGCATATTATATGTCAATTGCCGTTTTTTCGCTCGGATTATGTAACCAACTGCACCGCTTCAACCTCGGTGTATTTCGACAGGAAAGAAGCCCCCCGCTGCCGGCGCCAGTTTGCAACTTGTACCTCTCTGAATTTTCTTAAGCGTCTCAAATCTAAACTTCCATCAAAAAAACCATCTCCCAACCATATTTTCCAAAATATTTTACGCAAATCCTCCACCATTCCGGAATACTTTTTATATTTGTGATAAGTAAGGATAGGGATAAACGTTTAAAAACGTATCGAAAACGTTTAAAAACGAAAGTTCAATATCAAAAGTACACATCTTATGTTTTGTAAATCATTGGGTTATAAAGAGGGAAAAATGGAGGAGTGTATATTTATGTGTTGTGGGCAATGGTAAAACGACACATCACGATAAATACAAATGATATAAATCAAAATTATGAATAGAGCTTTTTTATCACATAGTAGCAGACAAAAAGATTTGGTAAGACAAGTAGCAAATAACTTGGGTAAAGCATACTGTGTATTTGACGAATTTGAATTTGAAGCAGGAATGCCAATCTTTGATGAAATTAAAAAGGGAATCGGCCAAAGTGATGTCTTTGTTCTTTTTCTTTCGGACGATGCATTGAACTCAGATTGGGTACAAAAAGAAATAACTGAAGTTAAAAACCTAATTGAAAGTGGTATAGATAAGCAATTTTATCCAATATTAATTGACAAATCACTTGAAATTTCAACAGACAATAGAATTCCGAGTTGGTTAAAGAAATACTTACTGAAACCCATTTCTGAACATTTCTTAATCACAAAAAAAATTAGACAAAGACTACTTGAATTGCGTCTTGACGCTAATCCTATATTCAAGGCTAAGGCAAGTTTATTTGTAGGTCGCCAAGACCTTTTTGACCAGTTTGAAACAAAAATTTATGCCTTAACCGATGAAAAACCAAAATCAATAATTGTTTCAGGTTTTGAAGGAATCGGCAGACGAACATTTCTTAAAGAAGCTTTTTTAAGAGAAAAAAGAATCAAAGAGTATTACACACCCATTTATATTACACTCGATACTAAAGACAGCATTGAAGATTTTATTTTAAAACTACAAGATTATAAAGGTGAAAACACAGCGGAATACCTTGAGCAATTATCAAAAATAGAATACGAACAGAAAGTAGAAGAAGCTAAAAGACTATTAGTAGCAGTAAAAAATTCCAATGAATATGTTTTTATTATTGATTCCGGTTGTATTGTTAAACCAAGCAAACAATTAGCTGATTGGTATCTTCAAATAATTGACAATGAAGAATTTGATAATTTATTTACGCTAAATATTATATCACGATTTCGTCCATCTAACGAGGTAATAAGATACAACAAGGATATTATTCATTTTAACGTTTCAAATTTATCTGAGAAAGATACACAAAAGCTATTTGTAAAATATTACTCACTACTTAAACTTGACTTAAAACCAGACCAAGCTCAAGAAATTTTGACAGTTCTTAACGGTATTCCTTCACAGGTACATTATGCTGTTGAGAGGATTAAAGATTTTGGAATTATAGAGGCTATTAAGAGAAAAGATGAAATTGTAGATTATGGGGAAACTCAAGTTTACTTTATAATTGATAGTATTCGTTCAAAAGGAAAATTTGCTTATGATTTACTCGTTTTAATTTCAAATTTTGATTTTATCAGCTATGATTTTGTTTATTCCATTGTTGGCAAAACAGATGAAGTAGATGATTTGCTTGAAGACTTTTACATTTCAGGGGTTTTTGATTTAGTGGGTGCTAATAAGGAGTACATCAAAGTACATTATCCAATTTCAGATTATCTCACACGATCTAAAGCAAAAATTGATACTAGTTTTAAAAATGCTTTAAAGGATAAGATTAAATCATTCATACAGGATGAAAGTGCAATTAAAGACTTTCAAGATGTTTCAGAATTACTTCATAACATAAAGGGAGCGATAATTCAAGGGTATAGTTTACCAGATAAATACTATATACCATCTTTTGTTTTAAAAACAATTGTAGAACTATATTATTTAGAAAATTATCAAAGCGTTATTTCATTAATTGATAAAGTATTAGAGAACACAATTCGACTAGATAAAGACCTTGTACGAGAATTTAAATATTGGCTATGCCTATCATTAGCTAGAGAAAAAGATTCACGTTTTGAAATAGAGGTTCAAAATATAGAGGGAGCAGACTACAACTACCTTTATGGTTTTTATTTCAGAATTAAGAAGCAATTAGATAATGCTGAATCGAATTTAAGAGGAGCACTTAATAAAAACTCAAGTTTTCAAAGAGCTAAAAGAGAGTTAGTAAACGTGCTTTTATTAAAATCAAATTTTAGTGATGCTCTTAGTATGGCAAAGTCAAATTATGAAAACCAAAAATTGAATGCTTTCCATATCCAAGCATATTTCATTTCAATAACTAGAAAAAAATTCCTTTCTAGAGAGGATAAAGAAGTAATCGAAGAATTATTAAAAAACATTGAACGCAGTTCTGACTTCAGAGCGAAAGAAATAGCCTCAGTTATGAAAGGTGAATACTTCTACTATGTAAAAAATGATGCATCAAAAGCAATCACAACTTTGAGAGAATGTCTAGACAAAAACAAAAGTAAGCATTACCCTAAAAAAGCACTAAATGACATTTATAAAAGAGCAGATATGATTGGAGTAGCAAATGAACTAAACTCTAAACATAATGACGAAGAAGAAACATTCGACAATTAGAACCACAGCCCACAACAGGCGTTTAGCTCAATGGTGAGTGTCGTGGTTAATTGAACATTCTTTCTCGCATCAATCCCGCTGTAAGGCGGGATGGTGTATTTATCTCGTCTTTTAGGACGATATGCTCCGAAATCCGTCTGAACGCCAAGCCGCTATACGTTATAATTTCCGAATCTATCTATAACTTAATACCATTACCCCCCAAATAAAAAAAGGCACACCACCTCTCAGTGATGTGCCTTTTTGTTAGCAACAGAAATCTAAAGTACAGGGTCAGAGGTAGTGTTGGTACCTTCTGAAGAAGTTTCGGTCGGTTTGTCCTTGGCTTTGGAGGTAAAAAACTGTATTTTTTTTTCACGATTTCGGTTATTCCTTCGAACTGTTTTCGCTCAAGGGTGACTGACCGTTGCACAGCAATTTTGAGCCCAACGAAAAGGGCTCAAAATAGGGAAGGAACCGCGAACCACGGCTCGCGGGTGGAAAATTACGTAGGTGTTAGGTTTTAGGCTTTAGGTCTTTGGCGGTTTTGTCGTAACTTCCGGACTTATGGAAAACAAACCGGTTTTTTCAATGCTTCGCATTGTTCTGTTTTGGCCCCACTAAATCTCCCCGAAGGGGAGACTCGGGTGTTCACGACAACCAAAGGAAGTTATTACCAGCTGACATTAGTCGACAAACCGAAGTTCCCCCCCTTCGGAGGGGTGACTGACCGTTGCACAGCAATTTTGAGCCCACCCACAAGGGCTCAAAATAGGGAAGGAACCGCGAACCACGGCTCGCGGGTGAAAAATTACGTAGGTGTTAGGTTTTAGGCTTTAGGTCTTTGGCGGTTTTGTCGTAACTTCCGGACTTATGGAAAACAAACCGGTTTTTTCAATGCTTCGCATTGTTCTGTTTTGGCCCCACTAAATCTCCCCGAAGGGGAGACTCGGGTGTTCACAACAACAGCAGAAGTAGTACATTTTTTTTATATCCGACAACCTAAGTTCCCTTACTTCGGGGTTATGGGAGGCCAAAAAAGTCGGAATCACGGATTAAACCGATGAAAGGATGGCAAGGATTTTAAATTTGGCGTTAATAAAAATCCGTGGAATCTGTGTAATCAATATAATCTGTGATTCTGAAAAGGGGTCTGCAAAGGTCGACCCCCGCGCGCCGCGTCGATACAAATCAACAAATCCAACAATTCAACAAATCGTCAACAAAAAAAAGGGCCCCTGACATTACATCAGGAGCCCCGGGAATAACTGCAGATCTTCTAAACTACTATGTTCTTATTCTTCCGAATCTTTTACGGCAGCAGCAGTAGTAGCGGCATTGTTTTCAGCACCGGTTGCAGCAGCAGAAACCAATTCAGGTTTGGATTTTCTGGCGGCCTTTCTGATAGAGACAGGAATGAAGTACTTTTCGATCAGTTTTTCTGATTTTTGATTGATTTCTTCATACATGGTCGTATCATCAGAAACATTATAAAAAGATTCCGTCATTTTTTGAAGTTTGCTGAAGGCATTTAATACGTTTTCTTTTTTGACCGGAACATTTTTTTTCCTGGAGTTGGTTTGAGCATTTTCAAAAAAGTGGTCCTCAAACTCTTTGTTCCACTTTGCCAAATCTTCCTTTTCGTTGCGCAAAAAGACGGATTTGCAGGCCTCGGCAAGTTTTGGATCGGTGGCCCATTCTTCCAGAATCTTATTAATTGCAGTGGTTTTGTTTTTGTTCGAACCTCTGTCCATTTTGTTTCTGTGTTGGTCAAAATGAGATGACAGCATGGTAGCTTGTTCAGCAAGCGATACGTCAGAACTTAAAGTCAAAGATTTGAGCAGGTTACCGATGGAACGTACTACCCGGATTCTTTGAGCATCGAGAAAGTTAATTTTTTTTGTCGACGCTTTTCCAGTGCCATCGATCGAAACCTCTTTCAATTCAATACTTGTTGACATAAGTGCTTCAAGACATTCAACAATCTTAGATGGCAAGGAGCCAACTGAGTTAAAAATGCGACTCATGTCATTGGCAAATGCTACCAATTCCGGGTTGGTGAGTTTTCTTAATTTTCTAATTGATAAACTAAACATTGTTTTAATAATTTAATAAGTTATAAAATAAAAATTTTCACTCAAATTCAAAGAAGGGTGTCTGAGATTATTTGATACTGGTAGCTGAGGTTGTGGGTGAATTAATCCCGTAACCAGATAACTTCCAGCAACATAATCTTGTGGGGGGTAAGCAGAAGAAAACAGAAGCAAAACAGCATATTGGCTTAACAATAAACAGATCCGATAAGGCGGCATCTTTTGAATTTGTGTTGTGCTTACTGATGGATCATCCGGAAACCATTCCGATAAAATCGGAACCCAAAACACAGACTTAATAAAGAAAAAAATAGCTATTATCTCAGTAAAATTCCTTTGAATTTTTTTCAGTAATCACAATTAAAAAGAGGTTGTTTTATAAAGTCGACCATCTTTGATAATGATTACTGAACAAAGGTAAGATGGAAAATAATATCCGTCAAGAGTGTAGCAGGACTTTAAGAAAATTTTAACTTTGAGTATAATTAAATGTCCTATGTTTTGACTTTTGATAACCGGCAACATGATTTGAATCTAGGTACACGATCATCTCTTCAACTGAAATGAAAGTAGTTAACCATCGAACTGAATGAAATGAACCAATGAAGACGTAAAATCCAAATAAATGATTTGAACCAATGAAGACGAACTTAATGATAAATAAATCAAAATGAAGCATTAAACACGGACTTAAGTCTTCAAATGAAATGAATTGAACCAATGAAGACGAACTTAAGTGTCCAAATGAAATAAAATGAAAAAAACAAAAGTCTCCAAATGAAATGAAATGAACCAATGAAGCCGAACTTAGTGTCCAAATGAAATAAATTGAACCAATGAAGCGAACAGGTGTCCAACTGAAACGAAAAGTTAACTTTGGATGCACTTATGTGTCAACTGAAACGAATTAACTTGGTACGTACTTAGTCAACTAAACAAAAGTTTTGATTCGATACGTACTAAGTGTCCATGAAAGAGTTTAATTCAAAAGTTTTGAATCGAAAAGTAACAGGTTCGTACTGAGTCCAACTAAAAAGGAAAGATTACTTTGGTACATACTTTTGTATACAAATGAAATGAAATGAATCCTAAAGCACGCACTTTTATTTTCAATTGAAACAAAATGAATCCTTGAATACAAAAATATAATTTCAATTGAAATGAAATAAGACTGAGGTAGATATTTAGGCTTTCAAACGGGCTTTGGGTTTTCAGATGGACCATTTCTTTTTTGCGAAGGGTCTAAAAAGATAGTTGTGTGGCTGTTTCAAACACCCAATGCAAAATCTTATAAGGTCAAAAAAAATAGCCCAAAATGAAATGATGGAAATTATAAAACAGCATTACCAATCCACCAGTTTCGGGCATCTTCGTTTCTTTGCTCTACATCTTTTATGAATCCGATTCATTGCTACTTTTTTATAAGACCCCAAATAAATCAAAAATCATAACTCCAAATCCCAAAGTGTCCGTAGATTTGTTGTTTATTTAGTTAAACCCAGAATCCGCATTAGAAATTTATTGCGAAAAAATCTGGGTTAAAACAATAGTCCCTCATGTTGATCCGAAAAATATTAAAAGAAGATAACCCTGTGGTCGCAAAAATGATCAGACAGGTATTTATCGAACATAATGCACCCCAACAGGGCACGGTGTATTCTGATCCGACGACTGACCATCTTTTTGCATTGTTTCAAAAGGAAAAATCTGTATTGTGGGTGGTTGAGGTAAATGAAAACATTGTCGGGTGCTGTGGCGTATACCCTACCCATGGATTACCGGAAAACTGTGTTAAATTGGTAAAATTTTTTATGGATCTGGAAAAACACAAACAAAAAAAAAAAAATTTATGGAAAATGTATCTATCAAAAGATTTTGGGTATACCTCCGTATATATTGAAAGCCTGCCGGAATTTGCAAAAGCCATCAATATGTATGAAAAACAGGGTTTTGTTACACTTGACCAACCATTGGGAGCGTCCGGACATACGAGCTGCAACATCTGGATGTTGAAACCCATCTAAAAATGAAAAAGGTTCTTTTTTAGATGGGTTGTCTTTTATATCTACACTAACTATATAAACCCTTACTGTACTATGGTATCAAAATCAGGCAGTTTTTTATAATGCCATTTGTTGATTATTTTGCCGTCTTTCCAATGCATGATGCCCGGATTGGAGCGCATGATGGTTTTTAACAGGATATCATCACCTGACATATAGATACCGGTGATACCGGTAGCCTGCTCAAGCGCCATCATTTGTTCTTTATTCAGACCGGCCGTGATTACGTAAATGTTCCATTTTTTGGCCGATGCTTTGTCAACAAATGGTTTGGCCACATTTTTAAAGTTATGGAGATAATCCGCATCCCAAACCACTTCATTGTATTCCACTTCTTTTTCGTCAAAACCGGAAAAAACCTTCACGATTTTGGTGCTGCCATCAGGTTGTGCCAAGGTATCAACGGTAAACAATGAGTCTTTGACCATTTTTTTGGCAGGACGGGTAGAAAAATATGATTTGTACGAAACCAAAACCACGCTGTTTGTCGTATCGTCCAGCAACACGTTTTCAGCTTCTTCGTTGTTGATATTTTTCAGGAAAAATTCGCTGATTTTGGTTGGTTTAATCGTCGGAGCAGACTTAATCTGATCCAGGGTTTCCCATTTTTCTTTAGGATACTGAGCAAAGTTTTTCATATACTCCGCCGTCTCTAATTCTTTGACCTCTCCGGTTTCTTTATTTTTGAGCATAAAACCGGTCACCTGTACTTTGGATTGTGCATCGGATTCCATAGCCTTGATATCTCTGACGTGGGTTCCGATTTTGAAAGGTCTGAAATCTATATGTGGCTCATTCCAATAAAAGTTATTGAAAGAATACAACAATAAAACAATCGTGGAAACAATTAGACTTATGTTGTGGGTTCTGAAAGAAAACAGTTGGTGAAACTTTTTGGAATGCCACAAAAACAATAAAGCAGGTATCAACAAAAACAAATCTTTGATAAAGGAAACTTTGGGTTCGAGTTTGATAAAATCACCAAAACAACCACAATCTGTCACCTTCATGTTTTTTGCCTGATAAGGCCCCCAATCACCGAATGAAAAGAAATTCACACCTTCCGGTACATAACCGGTCAAAAACGTAAATCCCGTAAGTTTGGTAAAAAACAATACCAGGAGGAAAAATGACCATGCGGTAAATTTTGGTTTGGCACCAATCACCAACATAATCCCCAATACTATTTCAAAAATGATCATAAACACGGAAAAAGCCGTAGAATATTGATTCATCGCCGGAAATAAAGGCGCGAGAAATGAAAATATTGAACCTGAAAACATCACTTCAAACTGATCAAAGTACTGCTCCATTTTGAAAGCTGTACCTAAAGGATCTATCGCTTTGACCCATCCTGAAAAGATAAATAATATACCACAAAAATTCTGAAGAAGTGAAACCCAGAATGTTTTTACATTTTTAACAACAAATTGCATCACCAATGTCACCATTACAGCAACAAAACCAATCCAACCTACCAAAGAAAATATCGTCATCCTATACTTTTATAAGTGTTTATCAAATTATATATTACAACAAGCAGAAATCCCGCCTGGTTTATCTGAAATGTGTCTGAACTTGTTAAATACTTGCAAACAGATCATTCCTGAATAGTAACCCATCTGAGTACGGCACTTTTGCCCTCCTCATCTACGGTTTCTACAAAATAAAACTGTTGGTTTGTCTCACCGGCCAGTTGTACTTTTTGTCCGTTTTGTACAAAAGATATAATTTTACCGTCTATGCTGTACACTTTGTTGACCCTGACATCCTGTGACAAATAAAATTGGTTGGCCGCTCCCGGATTTGGAAAAACAAACAAACTTTGGTTGGCGGCTACAGACTGAATCGTTATCTTCTGAAGTGTTGTTTGTTGTGAAACCCACCAGTTTTCCGTATTCCAAACCACATCCTGCGCTCCTTCTCCTGATATCCTGAGAAGCGGTATGTTTTTTTGTAACACGACATCTTCGGCGATAAGTATTTTTACCCGACCGGTCTTTTTGTCGGTAAACATATGCTGAACGTTTAAGTCCAGGACATCGCTTTCAAAAACTACTTCTTTGCCGGCAGGAAGGGAACATTCCAATTGTATGCCTTTACCTGTCATTTCTTCTGCGGCATATAGTTCCACTGACTGTTCGGTTTGTTTCGTATATAAGGTATGTACATTTCTGTTTTCCGTATCCAAACCATTGGCTTCTGATATATCACCTAATAACACGGCTCTGAAATCAAACTGGCCGTCATACTCCATGATATCTGCATGGGATGTATAGGATGACAATTTTTCCAAAGTTATTTCTCCCGGCTCAAAAACAATGCGGTAATCTTTTCCGGAAGGAGCTTTTTCGCCTTTGAGAATCATCCTGCGAAGATGCAACAAGTCTTTTGATCGGACGGCACCGTCTGCATCAATATCGGCAGCTATCCATTCGTAATCCGAAAATGGTTGTTTTCCAAAAATATATTCCTGCAACAACACCAAATCCATGACATTAATACGTGAGGATGGGTTACTGTGGTTTGATACCGTTGGTTCGATGGCAAAATCTGCGTATAACGGCATATTTTCAAAAACAAACCTGCCCTCTCCTTCACTATTTGCCGGTTTTTCCATATTATTTCTTTTTGCCATGATCACTGATACCGCAGGTGTACTGTCATTTCCTTCTTTAAGGGTGGCAAAAAGTCGGGTGGAGGCACTACAGCTGCCGTTATCAAAGGCCAACAAAAACACATCGACCACTTCCTGATTTCCGGCTTTATCCGTCACATACAAGGTATAAAACTGAAATCCGGCATTGGTACAATCCACTATTCTGATCGTATCATTTACATCCTCTGAAAAGGAATACCTGAGTTTGTCGGCAGGGGAACAATTGTCATAAGAGCCTACATTAAATATCCGGGCCGGAACCATCAAAGGCATGGTCGTCGCATCAAAAGCGGCAGTCAGGAAAGTATGCAGGTAAGGCGTTGGTGGTTTTTTATCCACCACATCAAACGTCGCATGACAGGATTTGGTGTTGCCGCACTCATCACGCACACTCCAGTATACCTTATGAAATCCCAACCCTACCCTTTCAGGTATCAACACACTTACTTCCGCACCATTGGCTCTTGGTGCCAGATAAAAATCTCCGGTCTTAAGGTTGCTGAATTCAAGGTCATACGTACCATCACCCCACAAGTCCACAAATGCCGTCCAGATAAGCAATTGGGCACCGCAAGCCTGATCATCTATTGCTGAAGAAGTCAATCTGACCTCAGCTTTACAATCCTGGCCGACAAAAAAGGTCGTATGCTGACACTGCTGTATGGCCGGTGCATCTTCATCGATTACTTTGATGACTTGGGTATGTTCCCAGATATTCATGATACCATCACCGTCGGCATCGCACCAATCTATCACTTTAAAGTGTCTCAATATTTTATAACATGCATCGTCAGCGACCTCAAAAACATCGTCTTTGAAGCTGAAACCCATCACATTACAGGGACCTGTCACCCAGGTAGGTCTGTCATTTCTGATATCTTCTTTACAGGAATAGGTTCTGTTGGGTGGAAACGACACAGAAACCGGATAATTTTCATATCCGAAATACAAATTCTGAATACAGTACAATTCAATTTCCTGCCATGATCCGTCATTGTTGCTGTCTACATACCACTTTCTGTATATGTATCCGACATTACAACTATTGAGTTGGTTGTCATCGATGTATCTGGCTGTTTTTCCAAGAGAATTACCAACCAAAACAGGTCTTCCTAAGATGTCGAGATTGTGTTTGTCATCGGAACACAACATATTTTTGTGAGGAGGACAAAATATGCCTGCATGCAATAAAACGGGAAACAGGACAAAAGCGAACCAAATAAACAATCTGTACGTCATATTCTTAATTTTTTGGAATCAAAAATCATTATTCCCGGAAAACCGTCAGACCGGGTCAAAGTTGGGGTAAAATTAATACAATTTACTGATATATAAAGGTTTTATATATTTTTATAAAAAATTTCATTTTATTTGCAACGAATTATACCAATGTGGTTTCTTACAGGTATATCACTTTTGATTTTTAAAAGTGTGACAAACACCTTCATTATATTCAATTATTTACACATCAATAATATAACAATATGAACAACTTTACAAACCAACGGCGAATGTATCTTTTTATATTGCCGGTTTTATTGTTTTTTTCAATGGTGGTTTATGGCCAAAACCAATGCAAGATTCAAGGCCTGAGATTTGACCAAACTGCGTGCGATGCCGATGGAAACTTTTACGTTTTTCTGAGTTTTGATCATGAAAACACTTCAAATTCTTTTTTGGTATTGGGTAATGGTAAAAATTACGGAACGTTTAGTTACGGAGATCTGCCGGTCAAAATCGGTCCTTTAAAGGGAGATTGTACGACAAAATACGAATTTCTGGTCAAAGACAAAGAGTTTTCCGACTGCCAATCCTTTATCCTGATGGGTCAGAAATGTTGTTCTTCGGATTGTCGTTTGTACATTGACAGTATCCATGCAGATTGTGGTAATACAAGTATAGATTTGAATATTTTTGCCCAAAGAACAGATCAGAAAGAAGGCAAATTTACCGTCAAAATCAACGGAGAACCCAAAGGTTTGTTTAATCTGGGAAGCCCTGCTTTGATAGACAATTATGAATACGACCCGTTAGAACCCATTATTCAGGTAGTGGCTTGTGTGGACGGGTCTGCTTGTTGCGATACCTTTGACTACGTTAATCCGTGTTATTGTTCTATAACAAATTTTAAAACGCAGATTTTTGATTGTGATCCTGTCGAAGGCGTTTTTTCGATAAAATTGGACTTTCAAAATACCATGACCGGAGATTCTTTTTCTTTGGGTGGCAATGTCAATAATTACGGCAAGTTTAGTTATGCCGATTTGCCGGTGACGATAGAAAACCTTCCTTTTAGTGAGACCACATTTTATGAGTTTTTGGTTGTTGATGAAAATTCATCCTTTTGTTTTGGTGTTTACGAACTTGGCATCGTAGATTCCTGCAGGTTTGCCTGTGAGATATCGGACTTACGTGCTGATGTTTTGCCATGCGATGATGATGGAAATGTTTTTGTCAGATTGAGTTTTGAAGACACCAATACCAGCCATTTGGGATTCAGGGTCAGAGGCAACGGACAGCTGTATGGTGAATTTCCTTACGGAGAAAGGTATTACGATGTAGGTCCGGTGGATGCTGATTGTTTAACCCTCCGTGAATTTGTCGTCATCGACAGAGAAATGGAAAATTGCAGGAGAGAAATCGTATTTGAAGAACCATTTTGTTGCGAACGACCTTGTGAAATCGGAGAAATTTCTATCACAGAAAATTGTAACGACAGTATTTTGGTATCTTTTGTTGTGAACTTCGATCATAACCAGGAAGGTTCCTCCTCCTTTTATCTTTGGGCCAACAGTAAAAAACTCGGACCCTTTTTATATTCAGATCTTCCGTTGACGATAAATGAATTTCCATTCGATTTTCCATTGGTTGAATTCAGGGTCGTTGATGCCGGAGATGAAACCTGCCGCAGGGTCAAAGTATATACTTTTGATTGTGTACCGGAAGAAACGGCGCCGTGTTCTGTAAAAATCAGCGAATATTTCCTTTCTGATTGTAATGAAGAGGGAAAGTTTATCATATACTTCAGGGTGGAACATGACAATACAGGTAACCAGGGTTTCAGAATCGTTTCCGGCAACGGAGACTTTACAAAAGTGTATGAATATGGCGGTACATTGTACAATATGGGACCTTTTGAAGGAGATTGTACGACCAAATATTCGTTTTTTATCCAGGATGTGGCTTTTCCTGATTGTAAAAAAACCTATACCCTTGAAGAAGCGGTTTGTTGTAATGACAATGAGGATTGTTTCATTCGTGAAGTAGCCATTACCGAAGATTGTGATGGCACCAAACTGACCGGATATACCATCAATTTTGAACACAACCTGCCACCGACAGCGATATTCGGACTTTGGGCCAACGGTCAAAAAATCGGTGATTTTATGGTTAGCCAATTGCCGTTGTATATCGATAACATCACCTTCAACACACAATCCGTTAATTTCAAAATAGTATCACTTCCTAATGAAAATTGTAGGAAAGAAAGGACTTATGTGTTTGAATGTAAAGCCGAAAACAATGAAGCCTGCAATCTGGATGTTTTATCTTATGAAATCGGTGACTGTCTGGAAGACGGAACATTTTATATCTTTTTTAAACTGAAAGCAGACAATCCGGGCAATCAGGGTTTCAAAGTTTTCAGATTGGGCGCAATCGTTTCGACTTTTGATTACGGTTTGGCTTCTTACAAAATCGGTCCTTTCGAAGGAAATTGTGTGACAAAATATTCATTTCTGATCAAAGACAACCAAAAACCCGATTGTGCGACAGAATTCGGTTTGCCTGAACCTGTTTGTTGTAATGAAGGATGTGAGATCAGCAATATCACAATCGAAGCTTCCGATTGTTTGGATGGAAAAGTGGATGTTGTTGTTAATTTCGACCATCAAAACACATCATCATCGTTTACGCTGAAGCTGAATGGTGAAACCCGCGGCCAATATCAGTACGTAGACCTTCCGTTGATCATCCGACAACTTACACCTGAGACTGTGTATAAAATATTTGTTTCAGACAATGACAAAGATTGTGTCAAGGACTTTACATTTACGACGCCTTTATGTTTTACTTCTACGGAAGATGAAGGACTTAATAACATCCGGGCAACCGTGAATGCTGGTGGCATCCTGATTCAGTCCGATGAAGCGGTCACCCAAAATGTACAAATTATATTGTATGATGTGTTGGGTCGTCAGCAGGTCAATATGGATTTTTCCGGACTACAGCAATGGATATCCATGGAAAGTGCGTCTTCAGGTATGTATTTTATCACCTTACAGAATGGAGTAAAAAACAGAACCCTCAAGGTATATTGGAATAAATAGGGTCGGCTGAAAAAGTCAGCAATGAATCAGATTCAAGGCGAAGGCAAAGAAGATGTATAAAAATACCTCGATTTGCCATTAACGCAGAAGATGGTTTATTGCTGGCTAACAAAACAATATTTAAAATTATTACTTTAAAGGCAATGCTCTTACATGTATGAAAATTGAACAAAACATATTGATTATAAATATTTTTTGTGTTTTTCAGCAGACCCTAAATAGTTTTGGTACATCAACAAAAGGCCGCTTTCTTTCTGGAGGAAGGCGGCCTTTTTTATTTTCATCAACATTATAAAATCAAAGTGATGCAAAAAATAGTGGAAATATAAGGTTAAAAAATAAAAATTAACATCTCACTATCTATGATTTTTACTAATTGAAAAAAGTATTGTAAACCGTATTCTTGACATACAAAAACTAAAAGAGATTGAAAAATAATGATTTTCCTCACTCCTTGATGCTTTTATTAAGCAAATAAAAAAATTGTTTTTCAGCAGCCCCTACTTAACAAATTACACATTTGAATTAATGGTATTCCTCTTTATATAAATTTATAAAACTCCAATAACTTTGCCTTTAAAAATATAGCCTGTCGTAAGTTACACAAGTTTACCCATTAACTTAAAGAAAAAGTGGATTTAATAATATTTTTATTATAGTTTTATCACTTGTTTCCCATAATATATTTTTTCCTTATTATCATCCGGATAAAACTCTATATTATACCTACCTGATGGAAGAGTAGAAATATCAACCTCCTCGTATACTGTCCAATTGATATTTTTTTGAAAACATAATTTTCCTTCAATATTTGTAATAGACAATATTCCGTGTTGATGAAGTTCAGGGATTTTGATCTTGAAAATACCGTTTGATGGATTGGGAAAAACCTCAATATCCTTTCTGTAAAAAACAGTTTCACCAAAAAGCGAGGTGATAGAAGGATCACATTTTTTTTCTTCATCAACTCTGAACCTGGGAAAATTTGGCAATGTCCCACTATTAGAATTTGGTAGTTTGATAGCATTTTGTACAAAGTCGCAATCGGTCCCCAATTCATCGGGTTTATTAATTACGTGTAGTGAATAACTCCCGTTCTTGGGTGTCATGTATATTTTACAATCCGGGCCCTGAGCCATGAGAAACAAGCGTGTTGGAAACGGATCCAGGGTTCCGTTATAGCTATCAATGTATTTGACACCGTTTTGAATATCATCTTCCCAGGTATCCACCTGATATAAATCTACACTGGACGAACAATATATAAAACGACTGTTGGGAGACCATTCTACACTCGAAAGGTTTATGAGGCTTCGGTCAATGGAGTCCGGGGGGTATATTTCTACCTTTTGATGACTGGATATTAATCCTGTTGACCGGTCAAAATCGTAAATATGCAATTGATCATAATAATTATATAATGCCAGCTTTTTTCCATCCGGAGAAAACTTGGCAGTTCCACTTGAACTTGAACGGGACTCGTCAAAAAATTGATGCGTATTTTGCATAGAATGAATATTTATTCCGTTCTCATTCAAACTAAAGACTAAAAAAATTGAATCGTTAACCACTGGTTTTATGACCCACCAGTCTATTGTATTTTCATGCTTTATAGCAGTAAAATAGGAATACATTTTTAAAATACGAGGATAGTATGATTTGTTTTTAATAATGACATCACCATTTCCTCCGTCTAAAGTCATATCTACATATGAAAAATTTAGTTGATTTGAGTCCCTGATCTGGGGATAGTACAAATTTGTATTATGAAAGATATAATAGCCAGACTCATTCCTAGTATCGGGTAAAATAAGCACGTCCTGTGGCCCTGGATATCCATATTTACAGTCTTTCCAGTAGAGGTCAAACCATATCCCCGCATTGATGCTGTCACCATTCGGCATAACATGATGAAACCGGTTCATTACAGCGCATCCGTTGAAATAAAACAAGAGATACCCGTTCTCATCGCATATGGAAGCATTATTATCAGCAAATCCTTGCGGTATTTTTACATACGCCGGCTCTCCCTTATTCCTAAGAAAATCCATCATATATCCTTTTTGACCACCCTCTGGATTTGATTGATATCCTCCGACCCATAAGTAATCACCTTTAACCTGAGCCTTTGAAATAAAAGACGAGATGACCAGAAAAAATAAAAAAACTCTGTGCATAGCTTTACGCATTAAATGTAGGAGGTACAATAAAATTGTACCTCCTCTAAGAGATTATTCAATTACAACGATCTTTTTATTGGTGACATTGCCTTCATCATTGCAAAACCTGAAAATATAGATACCATTCATTCTAAACAAGTCGATCTCCATTATACTGGTATTTTTGATCTTCTTCTGCATGATCAACCTACCTGACGCATCAGTGATGTCCAAGACACCATCAAAGGCCTCTTGAAAACGAACTTTGACTTTACCTTCCGTGGGGTTCGGGAATACAGAAATATCCTCTTGACCCCTTTTTTGGCTATTTCTTAACTCCGCATCGCAACCATCAAAGACATCAAAATACGTCACTGAATACGTATTGGTCATGGCGCGCGCCAGATGGATGACATCACCATACAGATCAGAACATTCCCTGCTCAGCGATGTCAACACACCTCTATCTGCTGTAGCTATCGAATCAGTTTTGATATATTCCATATAGATACGGTACAGATCTATCCATTTTTGCACCAAGGTGTCTGAACAAACGAGCAAATCCAGCTCGTTTTGCAAGCTATCTAATACGGTTTTTTCGCGATTTGTTGTGTCCAGGATTTTCTCATGCCAATATTCCACCTCAGATCGCAGGTCATCAGCAATTAAAAAACGATTTAAAGATGATGTATCCTGAACATACTGGTCTTGAATATCTTTTATCCCATTTCCAGTAAAGTGATAATCTCCCAGACTGTCCACAGCTACTGCTACATCAACCAAAGTCGGAATTCCGCACAATGACAAGTAAGTGCTGTCTGTTTGGATACAATTCGGGAAAATTAGATTTTTACGTTTTTTCAGATACTTGATAAGGTGTATCATTTTTACTTTAAACTGGTTAGGCCTTTCATCCGCTATTGACTTCAAATATTCGAAATACGAACAAATGCCTGTCGGATTGTTGCCGTTGAACGGAGTCCAGGAGGGGCCACCTTCCGGATCACATTCGGAATATACTTCTTCACTTTCATTAAAAAACCAATCACTGGACGGCACAACATCTGATGGCATAAAAAAGGTAATGCTGGTATTTACAAAAAATCGGGATTCAAAAATTTCATCAGAATTTAGTTCATCGGCTCTTGCTTTACCCCCATAAAACTGGTTACCTTGATGCAACTGTGTTCCTACCGCTGACCTGATGGCAAGATCCGTGACATCATCCATAGTGTTTGACTGAATGTTTTGTATTTCGGAATTATAGTATACTCCAAGCCCTTCTTTGCCGTTTATGGTCACATTACAATGGTATGTATTAAAAGAAGAGTTTTGAGCGAGGATACCGGTAGTGTTGGCAACTCCAAAAGCATTATTGAGTTCTATTGTTTCTTCCGAACTACCCATAGACCGTATAGCCGCAGTCCTCGTAGAAATGGAAGAAAAATGGTCAATTTGATTATTATGAATTCGACTATCGCTTGACCCCACTGTTTCTACACCAAATGAAGACTGATTAATATCAAGATAGTTTTCTCCAATCGTGCAATTAGAGCTGGAATTTAATTTCACGCCCCCTCCATATTGATTATTGGTTCCAAAAATATTAATTATATTGAAAGAAACCGTTGTAAATGGTGATTGCCAAAGGTTCACTCCGACATCCGTCGCCTCTATATTGTGGTTACCAGATATGGTGGAATTTCCACTCAAAAATAAATTTATTGCTATTTTACCTTTGGGATTCTGATATTGAGCGAATTGGTTTTGATTAATCATTAAATATGGAGACCATCCTCCTATAATACCAAATTCTTTATACCCAAAATAACAATTGGTTATCATTGAACCAGGGCAAAAATATAATAGTGCACCATAATCGGCGTTTTCTATACTTAAGTCATTTAAAATTAAACTTCTGGAGATGGATGCAACAACATATTGAACATTGTTTATTTCACCACCATCAATTGTAAACATATTATTTTGTCCATTATTATTAGAAATATCAAATGCTTTGCTCACATTAAGTATTTTAATTCTTTTAACGTTAGAAACAATAACATTTTTTTCTAATTTTATTCCTGAACCAAAAGTCTTACCAAGACCATAAACTATGATTACATCTATATCAATTTTGGCGTTTTCCATCGCATGGACAGCGGTATAAGCACTATAAAAATAAGCTTCTCTTATAATAAGTTCGCCACCATTTTCGACTTTTACACCCGCCCAAAAAGTAGCAATACTGCACTTATTTAGCATACAAGACTGTCCTTCAAGGATCAATTTACCTCCTGATTGAACAATAATTGCTTTATTCTGAGCAAACTCCAAATATGAATTGATAGTTAATGTAACACCTGATTGAACGATTATGTTACCTGTTGAAACCATTGGTATATTAAAGGTGGTATTCTCAGTTAAATATGAATCAGCCCCTGGGGATGAACAGCATTCGCGTGGAATAGATATTAAAACCTGTGATGAAGCACTATAACAATTTTGGCTTTCATCATAAAAATACGCAAAATAAGTACCATTTTGAGAAACTACCGGGTTAATTATAGGATTTAATCCATTTGCCGGATCATCATCAGTGCTCCAAATCAACTCAGAATTTGCTGGTCTTACTCCGTTAAACAAAGAATTCAAATTTATACCTATAAATGGGCATTGAACTTCAATAAAATTATTTGAAAGTTGTGGAGGATTTTGCCCTGAAATACAACAACCTTCTGGAGTATCATGAAATATTTCTGGCCATGCCAGAGCATGCATCCGAACTATCTGGCCTTGGGTAAAAGCATTTCTGCATATCCCAGGTGCATAACTCATATGATTATTCGTCAAAGGATTATATTCATCATTGTAGTTACATTCTTTATATCCTGTCCATACACAATTATTCATCCAAAGTCCATTAAGTTTTGGGTCAGGTGGAGTATCTTCGACATAATCACCTTCTGTTGGATTTCCTCCTGGAAATGGAGTAAAATCACAGTTTGTTCCGGATTCGTTACAGGTCCCATGATGGGTATGAAAAAGCCCAAGAGAATGTCCCATCTCATGAGCTAGAACGTTTGTCAAGGCAATTGGCATAGTCCCACCATTACCAACTGTACCGCCGACTAAAAATTCTCCACCTGGAATTTTCGATACAATTCCTCCAATTTCTGGAATACCGTGATTATCAGGTTTTACATGTATATCTATGCCATCACCATGCTCATTACCTGAAAAAAAGAAATCACAATGATCATTAGAAAGCATTAAAGTTGTATTATTGACCCATCTTACCTCACATTCATTAAAATAAAAACTTATTTCAGTTCCGTCAAAATCATCATTGAGAATGTCAATCATTTGATTTAATCTTGTTAAGTTCACCCCTTCTCCACCTGCATCATTTCGATAGACATGAAAATAAATTTTTACTAACCTAGATTCAATGCTTCTTCCTCCTAAAATTGGGAAAAATTGTAATGCTGTTGAATCATACGGTATATTATGAGTACAAAATTCTTGTCCATCTAATCTACATGTTATGCATAACATAACAATGCAAATAACTAGTTTAATTAAATTCATTTATAAAAAAATTAATAAATTCCTCCCCTTCTTTATCAACGGCATGAGGGAAATATCCGTTGCAGGAGTATAATAAAATGTCAGAAAGATTCCATACCTTTGACCCCGTATCCCCACGATACGAGAGGGTCTGTATGCCCATAACGGGTTTAAGCAGGCTCTCTTTTATTTTATAAAACTCACTGCATTAAAAAAAAAAAACGTAAAAAGAAAATAGCCCCAACCCCTTTTGAATCATTATAACCCTAAGCGTCTGTCTTGATTTTGTCCGCCCCTGTCAGATTTGTTTCCATGAATTAAAAAGCACCTGTCCATCGTTCTTTTTCTGTTTTAATTTTTACATATTGCAAATATATATTGTGAAGTTGAAAAAAAAAAAAAACAAGATTAATTTTACTTTTTTTAAAAAAAATGTCTTGGAAAAGACAATATTTTATACACTAAAGAACAAAATACGGCTTAATCAATAATATCTTAATTTAATTTGGCAAAATATAGTTTATTTTTAAGGGGGTGATGTATGTAGCATTGTGATTATTGCAAAATTGACATTTGATTGAGTATACCAATTACCCCAAAGTGTCTCAAAAAGTCAGAAGTGAATCAGATTATATTCAAAATTTTATTTTATAAAAATACTGATCTGAATGCCAGATAGCGCCGATCAAAAAACCGCATTACATTTCCCCGCAACCATAGTACTCATAAATATGATAAAACTAATCTATCTGAAAGGTTATCATATTCCAAACGCAAACATTTTACCCGTAACGACGTTTCGTCCCCGTAGTTATACAATCCATAAAACTAAATCATGTCAATCACTCCATCAAAAAATAAAACAGTTTTACTCACAGGCGTAAGCGGATATATCGGCAAACATGTGGCCCTGCAGCTATTAAACCAGGGATACAATGTGCGCGCATCAGTCCGAAACCTCCAAAAAACTGAAGAAGTGCGCAAAGCGATTTTGCCCCATCTCTCCGATGCTTCCCAATTGGACACCCGACTCACCTTTGTGGAGCTCGATCTCGAAAAAGACGCCGGATGGACAGAAGCCCTCACCGGCATGGATGTTTTGATGCATACAGCATCGCCTTTCCCCATTGCGTCCCCAAAAGATGAAAATATATTGATCAAACCCGCAGTGGAAGGAACGTTAAGGGCTTTAAAAGCGGCTCACAAGGCGGGTGTAAAAAGGGTAATTCTGACATCATCTATAGCAGCTATCTATGGCACCGAACTGCCGGAAGGAAAATCTGCCTTTGACGAATCTATATGGACAGATATCAACCATCCCGTTGGCAAAGGTGCTTATGTAAAATCCAAAACCCTGGCAGAAAAAGCAGCCTGGGACTATATTAAAAATGAAGCACCCGAAATGGAATTAACAGTGATCAATCCTGCCCTGGTTTTGGGCGCCCCTCTGGACCATCAGTTCGGCTCTTCAGTATCCTTGGTTCAGCGAATCCTGGCAGGTTCAGACCCAATGTTGCCCGACTTACAAATGTTTATCGTCGATGTAAAAGATGTGGCAAAAATGCACGTTAACGCCATAGAAGAAAAAAACTCCATAGGTCAAAGAGTTCTCGGATTTTCAGAACCCATGACCTTTGTAGACATCGCAAAATTATTAAAAACAACTTACCCGGAATTCAAGGTAAAAACGACAAAAGCACCTTCGTTTCTGATCAGGCTTCTTGCTTTATTTAATGATGAAATTAAAGTAATTCTGCCTCTTCTTGGTGACAGGACACCAGCCAACAATGCCAAAGCAAAATCGTTGCTGCATATCAACTTCACACCAGCAACAGCGTCTGTAAAAGATACAGCTGATTACCTGATCAAAAATGGATTTGCCGGTAAAAATGTAAAATAGGGTTTGTTGTTAAGGTCAGAAAAAAGTTCGATACAAAACATTTTTTGACAAGGTTTTGTATTATCCACGCAACCAAAAACAACGATATTTTATACGTATTGGATTTTTTTATAAAACCCACTCAAGACGGACTCCAATATTCCTCGGTGCTTCTATTAAAGCAGGCCGCAATGAATATTCGTCATTCAATATATTATTTGCCAATAATGTCACTTCCATTTTTTTCAAAAATGTATATGAAATCCTGGCGTCCAACAGGTAATTCCCCTTATTATATATCGACCGGTAACTACCGATACCAAAAACATCCGCATCGATAGGTGGAACTTTTTCAAAAGCACGGTCAATATTAACCACATGACTGGCCCTTTGAAAGGATATCCCGATTTTGGCTTTGTTGTACCTGCCTTCGACATCGGCTTTAATCTGATGTCTTGAACGGTATTTTAATACATTCTGATCAGTAGACACACTATTTCTGATATCTTCCCGGGTATCAAAATCTTTGTATATCGGATCAATAAAGGTATATCCCAAAATGGAAACAACTTCAACTTTTCCGAAATTAGCCTGTCCGGTAAAAGATGTTTCAAATCCTGTTATTCTGATATTGCCGATATTCTGCGGTTGAAAACCCAGGGTCGGAGGTGCTACAAAGGTAAATTCTATCATATCCTGATATTCCGACCGAAACAAAGCCACATCGAAAAACCCTTTAAATGCTCCCGGAATCCCTTGTTTTAAACCGATTTCATAAGACCATCCCGTTTCCGGACGAAGGTTGGGATTTGAAAAAATAGAAAAAGACCCAAAAGTGGTGGTGACAAATCTTTCTGTCAGGGTCGGATACCGATACCCTTGTCCCCAGGATGTCCTTAGAAAAGTATATTCGGCCGCCTGATATTGCAAACCGAACCGGCTGATGATGGCGTCATCCGTACTTTTACCATCCGGTATGATGACACCCATAAAGTTTTCGGGACTGGACTGTGAAACATATTCGTACCGGACACCGGCAGAAAAAAAGAGTTTTTTGAACCACTTTTTTTCTACCTGAACATATCCTGCAAACGATGTTCCTGTAAAAGTGGTATCCCCCAATAGCTGAGAATTGGTTTTATTATGCATACCTACCACTCCGGCCGTAGTCACCAGATCCCATTTATCCAGTTTATTCTGAAACTGATATTCTCCGTAATTATTTACCGATTGATTGGATTGATTGCTGTCATTGTTATTGTCGATAAAATTAACCCGCCACATCAGTTTGTGTTTGTTATTTTTTTTATCAAAATACGTGACCGCCGGGTCAATATACAATCGGGAAGAATTTCTGTTGGTCTCCGTTGTTGGCAAAAACTGCATGGCCCCGGAACCACTGTTTTTCCAGAGGAAAAATGCTGAACTTTCGCTTATATTGGCATTAACTGCAAGGTCAATATGCAATCTGTCGTGAACTCTGTAACGGACACTTGAAAATATCCGCCCCCTGTTCTCATCGGTATGTTGCAAAAAACCTTTTTGCTGATTAATAAAACCACTGGCGATGAGATCCCATTTTTTCCATTTGTGTTTGTGGAGGATGCTGGCATTAGCCTGATATCTGGTATCTGTCCACCACTTTTTGTCTTTGTCTTTGGGGGTAAGGTATTGTGTATATGAAGTCATTACCCTGGTCTCCGGCTCACTGGTAGCATAAGCTGTACGGAAATTGACAATGCCGTTAAGGGCGGCAGAACCGTACAATGATGAAGCGGCTCCTTTGACCACCTCAATCTGAGCAAGACTTTCGATAGGAATGTCATTCCAGTTTGGAAAACCTGCATCCATCTGAAGGGCCGGAATATCATTGAGCAACATCATCACCCTGCTGCCTGCTCCATAAGAATATCCTGATCCTCCTCTGATGTTTGCCTGCCCATCCAGTATCTGAACTCCGGGAACCTTATTCAGGATAGCACTTGATGAAGATACGTTGCTGGATCGAAGTAAGTCTGGCTGAATGACGTCAATGGAAACAGTGGATTCAGTGATATTTCTTTCAAACTTTGAACCCGTCACGGTGACCATATCGAGAATGGTTTTGCTTGGTATCAAAGTAATAATATACGGATCTTTGGAAGGAGCTGTCCAAATTTTGGTTTGAGATTCATAACCGATATATGAAACCTGAACAGTAAGCGGAAAGGTCACTTTGGTTCGCACCAAACCCTCCACATCAGTAATCAGAAAATTGGTATTGATGTCCACATTTGCCCCGATCAAAGGTTCTCCGTTGGTTGCATCTGTGACCTTTATTTTGACGATGGTATTTTGAGCAAAAAGAGTTTCTGATGAAAAAAACAACTGCTACTTATGCATAAAAAAGTCATAAATAACCTGAAAAAAACTTTCATATATGGGATTTTGACCAAAGTTAATAAATTATTAATTTATCATACAAACTTAATAGAAATAATTTTAAAACAAATCCTTCGCTTTATGTCGCGGTACTTTGAATGGTACTGATGATGTGATCCAGGGACAAAGCATCGCCTACCGAATAACTGCCTATACTTTCTCTCCGAAGGGATGACAGATAAGCTCCGCATCCGACAAACTGTCCGATATCATGAGCAAGGGATCTGATATATGTGCCTTTGCTGCAATGTGCTTCAAAAGTCAATATATTATTTTCTTGTAATTCTAATTTCAAATCAAAAATACTTACGGGTCGTTTTTTCATGTCAACTTCCTCTCCTCTTCGGGCCAGTTGATATGCTTTGGCACCATCCATCTTGATAGCTGAATAAATAGGTGGGGTTTGCATCAGATCTCCGGTAAATGAAGAGATGATATCCTCAAGTTTTTGTCTATCTATCTCAGGAACCTGTTTAAAATTTTCAGGAGTCGACTCGCCGTCATAGGTAGGTGTCGTCGCTCCGAGTTGTATGGTACCTGTATATACTTTGGATTGGCTTTGCAGCGTATCAATGGTTTTGGTGTAAGGACCGATACAGACCAGCAAGAGTCCGGAAGCCAATGGATCAAGTGTGCCAGCATGACCTACTTTTACTTTTTTGACTTTGTAGGTGTGACGTACGGCAAATCTGATTTTGTTGACCACATCAAATGAAGTCCAGGTCAATGGTTTGTCTACCAAAACAAGGCAACCGGAAGGTAATGGTTGTTGCGGAACAGGATTAGTCCGGCAAAAAATATGATCAGGAACCATATACGGTCGAAAAAATAATACCTGCCACACCGACTATAAAACAATAGATGGCAAAATAACTTAATTTACTTTGTTTGACGATTTTAATCATCCAACTGCAAGCGAAAAAACCGGTAATAAAGGCTGCTATACCTCCGGCCAGTAAGGGAACCAGATTGGGTGCGTTGCCCGTAAGATTTCCATCAAGAATATCTTTTGCCATTTTTCCAAAAATGAGCGGAATGACCATCAAAAAAGAAAAACGTGCCGCTTGTTCCCGACTTACCCCAAGATACAACGCCGTGGAAATGGTCGCTCCCGACCGACTGATACCAGGCAAAATAGCGATAGCCTGACTGACCCCGATGATGAAGGCGCTGACAATATTAAGATCTCCTGTTTGTTTTGGTGCTTTATACGTAAACCATAACAATGTAGCAGTGACCAGCAGCATACAGGAAACCAATAAAATATTTTGTGAAAAAAGGGATTCAATTTGTTTTTCAAAAACCAGGCCTACAAAAACTGCCGGAATCATCGAAAGAATAATAAACCAAACAAAAGCCATATTCTTACTATCTCCTGTTCGGGTAAAAACATTTTTAACCAGAATACCGATATCTTTTCGGAAGACTACAACAGTAGACAAAGCAGTAGCAAAATGCAGAACAACCGTCATCAGCAGACTTTCTTCCGGTACTGCATCTGACCCTAGAAAAAATTTACCTAATTCGAGATGGCCGCTGCTGCTTACCGGTAAAAACTCCGTGAGACCCTGGATAATACCCAGAATGATCGCTTCCAGAATGTCATGCATGATTGATTATTTTTTTACAAAAATAGCCATACCACTGACAATCAATCCGGCAATAAGCACGATCGGCGCCAGGGTGATCCGTCTGAAAGAATAGATCAGCGATTCATCCCAGACATCAGGTGACGGCATACTTCCTCCGGACATCAGCAGGAAACCTACAAAAATCAGAAAGATTCCGGCGATCAGGTAGATATAATTTTTTTTGCCAAATAATAATACGGCGCTGTTGTCCTGTGTCGGCGATTTAAGCGGTGCAGCTGTTTCGCCGGGTTTAACCTTATTTTGTGCCATTTTTTTAATATTTTGTGGCAAAGATATACTTTTTTATTATATAATTAAAAAATGAATATATCGGCATTGTTTCAAATGAAAAAAGGATAAAAACTAAACGTGGTCAACAGAAAAAGTCAGCAATGAATCAGAATCAAAAAAGATGTAAAAAAAAGAACCAAAAATGCATGAAATGTAATGTCATTTCTATAAAAACAAAAAACTTCAAAGCTAAAAAATTAAACATAAAATACCGACTGTTTATGTTTTATGTGTAAGTAAACACCCCTTAAGGAGAGGTAAAAAAACCAATTCATCAATCGGCAACCGATAATATTAAAAATAAAGATTTGTTTTATAATTCAAAAACCCTGATTACCTTTGTCATACGTCCATTCCAAAATCCCTTCTTATTCATCTCCAGGTAAAACAAAATTTTATGAATATTACACCTCGATTTATCCAGGCCGTTAAGTTGGGATTCATTGCAGTCATTTTTTTGGCAATTTTTGGCTTTTTGATGAATTACTTCAATATGAATGGCTTCAGTATTTCCAATCCTGAAAAAAATACTGACATCAGGCTTATTATGAATATCCTGTCATATATTCTGGAAGTTACTCTTTTATGGACATTAATCGGATATATTTCTGAGGATTATAAAGCTGCTTTTACGGCACTGCTTATTGTTATCATAGTATACTTTATTTATCTGCCCGATCCTTCTGTTTACAACAGTGCCAATCCTCCCGGCCATCTAAGGTATTATATGATGACCTTATTCAACTTGCTGTCTTATGTTACTTTTGGATTTATGCATTTTAAATCAAAAGCTGCTTTCAAAATAATAGTCGTTTGGCTGGCAATCTGGGGTTTATCCATTACGTTGGACATCACCATGTTCGAAAACTTTATAAAAGGATTGACAAGAATCATCGATGTGTCACACCCCTTTGAAATTCGTTTTTCTACAGGTAGCTCAAGTTTCAGGCTGGTCAACTATTTTAATCCTCTTTTAGACGGAATGTTGATTTTGGTAAAAGTAATGATTTTCTGGTGGGGATTGAATTGGATCAGAAGCAAAAAAACCTTTTTGGAAGCTTTATATACGTGTTATGATACAGCAGAACTTGACCGGACAGGATTTAGCCTGATATATTGGAATCTCAGATTGATTCTTTTTATAGGAGGATTGGGTATTGTATCTTATATTGTACCGGATTCAATGCCAACGAGAGATATGCTTTTTGTTTTCAGATTTGTAGCAGGAGCATTCAGTTTGGTGGTGATCGCTTCTGTGTACCGCAATTTTTTAACGTCTGTTTTGGTAAATCATCATCAATATCCCAATGGTTTGTTTTTTTCATTAAACGTGCCTTTTCTTAACTTCTTTGCCTGGTTGTATGCCATCATTTTTTTAAAAAAACCGACCAACACAGGGAGTTCAGCTTCCTTTTCAGAAATATTTTCCAATCTCAAAGAAAAATTTATTCAGGAAAACAAAAACACGGGCTGGAAAACGTTTTATGTGATTTTTAACATCATTATACTCATATTCGCTTTTATGCGTCAGGATATAAAAATGCCGGGCACTAATGGAGAATTAATATTTTTACAATCAACCATGATGCTGTTTTCTTTTATCATTTTGCTTTGGTTTCTGTATATTGAAGAAGGATACATAACCATTCTTATCATTTTATTACTTGGTTTTGGTTTTGTTGCAATTCCCCATAATCATATTTATGCGATTCCTACGATGGGGACCAGTCTGATCAACATCGTTTTATTGTACAGCATGTTTTACTTTCATAAATTAAAGCCTGACCCACTATATCCATCAGACAATCAGCAAAAAGATGACGTTAAAAATATGACGCCTTCATAAATTTTTTATTTCAATTCCTTTGAAAACGTTCATGATCCTATATGATATTTGAGGTTAGAGATAATATCAAAAACTAAATTTCTCTTTTACAGCCGGGGATTAACAGGTGACCATTAAGTGAGATACCCTCACTACACCAATACTTTTTTAAAACCTTTATTTTTAGCTATGTATTGCGATACAATCCTGTCCGCTTCCGGTGTGGGTTTGACATAATCAATCGCTTCCATCCATTCTTCAAAACCCAGATCCATTTGGCTTTTGTCCAAATAACCGAATCCCCTGTAATGGCCGTTTTGGATTAAAACAAGCGATTGTTCTTCATGATTGCGCCCTTCCAGAATCAGAAAAAAATCTTCCTGAAAAATTCTGAAAAGATATTCTCTGGCCATGACCGCCCTTTCATTATAATCATCCGTCGTCTCTTTTTGGATCGAAGCGCCGGCACAATCTCCCGAATGAAAATAAAAACAATCCTGACCACAATCATTGAGCGTACACTTTCCCTGACACAATTCGTAATGTTTTGATGCCTGATACAACACCGATTTTGCACCTTGTTTTGTAGCAGTATAGGTAAGAATATCTTTACCTTTTTCGGTTTTGGTACTCGTCCTTTCAAAGTTAAAACATAAAAAACCTTCAGGGTCATAGTAACTAAAAACAAAAAACGGATATTCTTTGGTTCGTTGTGCTTTGTTGATCTCGGGGTGCAGGGATTTAATTTCCCGTGATTCCAGCAACATGGCTACCAGTTCATTTCCGGTTATTTCGAAAGATATGGTATGCGCCTGTTTGGAAAGTTTTTCCGTTTTGTCATCAATAGAACCAAAATGTTGGAAAATCCGACTTTTGATATTGATACTTTTTCCAACATAAATGACCGTTCCGTACACATTATAAAAATAATAAACGCCCGGCTCTTCCGGCAAAGAATGTAGGTATTCCATAGAAATATTCCCCGGAAGGTTTAGCTCTTTGATGCCACCGTTCAACATGTTTTCCAGGTCGCTTTCCACTTTTCCACCATCCAGAATCCTTTTAAAAACATCGTAAGTCGCTAATACATCGTCCATGGCCCTGTGTCGGTTGGCCACCCGGATGTCAAAATGTTCGATGAGGTTGCCCAAACTGTAAGATCGTAACCCCGGAAATGCTTTTCGGGACAGCTTGACGGTACACAATACTTTCCTTGAATAGGTATAACCCAGTGATTTGAACTCTTCCCTGATAAAATTATAGTCAAACCGAACGTTATGAGCAACAAAAACGGAGTCTTCGGTAAATTCTACAATCCTTTTGGCAATTTCATAAAACTTGGGAGCATCCCTCACCATATCATTGGTGATTCCGGTGATTCTGGTGATTTCAGTCGGTATAGATCGCTGCGGATTGATCAACGTTTCATAAGAATCCACAATCTCTCCGTTGACCACTTTGACCATAGCAATTTCTGTAATTCTGTCACGTGCCGACATACCGCCGGTCGTTTCAATATCCACTATGGTAAAAACCTTCTCTTTTTTTGCCATATTTATAATGACACCACTTCACCCGATGAACCGGGAAGCCCGATCCATTTTTTGAATAACCTAAAATAAGTCCAACCGATCAATGTTCCGAGGATGCCTCCTCCGATTACGTCAAAAGGATAATGAACTCCTACATATACCTGAGCAAGAGCTATCGAAGCCGCCCATACATAAAACCAATAAAACCACTTTTTTCTGGCAAAACCTAAAACAAAGGCCCAAAAAGTCGCCATTGCAAAATGATTGGCGGCGTGATTGGACGTAAAGCTGTAACCCGATCCGCAAGACACTCTTTTGATGCCGGGCTGTGCCAACTCAGTATTGCAGGGTCTGATGCGTTTAAACTGCTTTTTAAATCCGTGATTACTCACCATATCTGAAGTGGAAACGGTTAATATGGTAAACAATACGATCCATCCTCCTTTTTTACCAAATGAGTAGATAAAAAATCCGATAAAAAAAAGATACAGGGGAATCCATGTGTATTTATCTCTCAGAAGGGGCAAAATCAGATCAAAAACCGGATTGGAAAGTCCGGAATTAATCAAATGAAATAATTGGGTATCGAAAGCTGATATCATGAGGCAAAAATAATACTTTAGACCGAATTAAAATTTATTTGACAAAAATAAAAGAACAGGTTTGTAATGGGTTAACCATACATTACTTGTTGAGCTGTTTTTTGTTTACCCTTTTTACCAAAAAAATATTCCCGGGTCTGTGAATATTTATAACATCATCACGTGTTTCAGGGCTGAAAATTTTATACATTTGCACAAAAAATATAAATATGGCACTGATCAAATCCATTTCCGGTATCAGAGGTACCATCGGCGGAAAATCCGGCGACAATCTGACTCCTTTGGATGTGGTTGAATGTACCGCAGGTTTTGGCATGTGGATCATGGAAAGCGGTCAACCCAAAAAAGTAGTGGTGGGCAGAGACGGTCGTCTCAGTGGCGCTATGGTCAGCCAACTGTCCATTCAAACGTTATTGGGAATGGGGTTTGACGTGATTGATCTCGACCTGAGCACAACACCTACTGTCGAAATGATGGTTCCATCCCTGGGCGCCGGTGCCGGAATTATTTTTACTGCATCCCATAATCCTAAAGAATGGAATGCATTAAAATTTCTCAATCACAAAGGGGAATTTATTTCAGCGCAGGATGGCAAAAAAATCCTTGATTACATTGAAAATAAAAATCTGACTTTTGTCGAGGTGGATAAACTGGGCACATATGCCACGTATGAACATCATATAACAGACCACATCAAAGAGATTTTGGCTTACAAATATGTTGATGTGGAAGCTGTCCGTCAGGCCGATCTCAAAGTTGTCGTTGATTGTATCAATTCAACAGGTGCTCTGGCCATACCGCCTCTTCTGGATGCCATAGGTGTACGATATACCTTATTGTTCGACAATGATTTTGGAAATTTTGCCCACAATCCGGAGCCTCTGCCTGCCCATCTAACCGAACTGTCCCAAACCGTAGTGAATGAAAAAGCACATATGGGAATCAGCGTGGATCCTGACGTGGACAGACTGGCTTTTGTGTGTGAAGATGGCAGCCTCTTCGGCGAAGAATACACTTTGGTGGCTATAGCTGACTATATGTTGGCAGGCAATCCGGGTCAACATACGGTATCCAATCTGTCATCATCAAGGGCACTGGCAGATGTGACCAAAAAACATGGTGGAAAATATCATGCGTCTGCCGTCGGAGAAGTAAATGTTGTTCAAAAAATGAAAGAAACCAATGCCATTATTGGCGGAGAAGGCAACGGAGGTGTCATCGTTCCGGATTTGCACTACGGAAGAGATTCGCTCGCAGGTATAGCTTTATTTCTGTCCTATGTGGCAAAACAAGGTAAAAAACTCACTGAAATCAAAGCAACATTTCCGGATTATACCATCATAAAAGATAAAATAAATCTCGAAAGTGACGGACAGGTGGACCGGCTGACCGACAAAATCAAGTCTGCTTTCTGTGACGAAACCCTGAATGATATCGATGGTGTTAAAATTGATTTTCAGGAAGGATGGGTTCATTTGCGAAAATCAAATACGGAACCCATCATTAGAATTTATGCGGAAAGTATGGACATCACCACAGCAGAAACGCTGATCCAAAGAGTAAAAGACCAGATTGATTAACCTAAGTGTAAAAAAATCATGCACGAAACGTATTTTGAATCATTCAGAAATAACATCATCGGAAAAGACCTTTCCTTCCCCACCCCTTTCGGAATGCAACACCTGCATTATGCAGACTGGACAGCAAGCGGAAGGTTGTACGGCCCGATTGAAAAACAGATTTCCGAAATCATCGGTCAATTTGTAGCCAATACCCATACAGAAACCAACCTCACCGGTTGTGCAATGACGCTGGCTTACAAAAAAGCAAGAGACATCATCAAAAAACACGTCAATGCCGGTGAAAAAGATATTTTGATTTCATCAAATGCCGGTATGACCGGAGTGGTCAATAAACTTCAACGTATTATCGGAGTCAAACTTCATGAAAAATACAGGGATTTTGTCAACATTCCTGAGGAGGAAAGACCGGTCGTTTTTATTACCCATATGGAACATCATTCCAATCAGACCACCTGGTTGGAAACTACCTGTCAGGTCGAAATCATTGGAGCAACTCCTGAAGGGTTGGTTGATCTGCAGGATTTTGCCAGACTCTGTGAAAAGTACAAAAACCGTCCGCTCAAAATAGCAGCGGTTACTTCGTGTTCCAATGTCACCGGTGTATTTACACCCTATCACCAGATAGCCAAAATCATTCACAAGGTCGGAGGTTTTTGTTTTGTGGACTTTGCGTGCTCAGCACCTTATATCAATATAGACATGCATCCGGCAGACAAAGAAGAACGTCTCGATGCCATCTATTTTTCGCCACACAAATTTTTGGGTGGCCCGGGCAGTTCAGGAATTGTCATTTTTTGTCAGAAACTTTATAACAACAAAATTCCGGATCATCCCGGAGGAGGTACAGTAGATTGGACCAATCCCTGGGGAGAACATAAATACCACGACGAGATTGAAGCCAGAGAAGATGGCGGAACCCCTTCATTCCTTCAAACCATAAAAGTCGCTTATTGTATTCAGCTCAAAGAAATGATGGGTGTGGATAAAATCCTGGAACGCGAACATTTTATGCTCGAAAAGATATGGAAGGCTTTTGACAAACTGCCAAATGTGCATGTGCTGGCTCCGAATCTTAAAAAAAGACTCGGCGTCATCTCATTTTATATTGATGAATTGCATTACAACCTCGGCGTCAGGATATTGAGCGATAAATTTGGCATTCAGGTTCGGGGAGGTTGCTCCTGCGCAGGTACATATGGTCATTATTTACTTGAAGTTTCTTATGAAAAATCAAAAACACTGACCACAGAAATCAGCCGGGGAATCCTGACCAACAAACCGGGTTGGATCAGAATGTCTATTCATCCTACCATGACGGACGAAGAACTGGATTTTATCCTGGAAGGTATTTCGCAGCTTAGTCATCATCATAAAGAATGGTCAAAAGATTATATGTACTGCGCGGAATCCAATGATTTTAAACATATGATGGACAAACAATTTGAAAACAAACTGGTGGAAGATTGGTTTGCTGAAGATGTGTTACAGGAAAATATGTTGGTCTCCTGATTGACAGGATCGTAAGACCGATACATTTCCATTTGCATCGGGTAAACCCGAACGTAAACGTTGTCATATTTTTGACCCGTTACCTGATTTTACATTTCTAATTTTTTTTACATGACCAGAATATATTTTGACAATGCATCGACCACTCCCCTTCATCCGGAGGTGGCCAAATGGATGTATGAAATGTCTCTGGAAGAATATGGCAACCCTTCCAGCATTCACTTTTTCGGAAGAAAAGCCAAATCATTGGTTGAAAATGCCCGAAAAACCATTTCCAAACTTATCAAAGCTTCCATCGGGGAAATTTATTTTACGTCTTCCGCAACAGAAGCCAATAATATGGTTTTAAAAAATGCCGTCGAATCACTAGGAATCAACCATATCATCACATCGCCGACAGAACATCCCTGTGTGCTGCAATCAGTAGACTATATCACAAAAAAATATGGAACAAAAGTAACCTTTTTACCCGTCGATCAAACCGGTCTGGTGGATGTCGGGGTATTGCGACAAACCCTGCAACAGAATCCTGAAGAAAAAAAATTATTGTCTCTCATGTTTGGCAATAACGAAATCGGCACCTTAATTGATTTGGTAAAAGTATCAGAAATTTGCAAAGAGGCCAATACTTTATTCCATTGTGATACCGTGCAAACTCTTGGCAAAACTCCTATCGACGTTTCTCAAACTTATGTATCTTTTTTGAGTGGGTCTGCCCATAAATTTCACGGTCCCAAAGGAGTGGGTTTTGTTTACATCAACCAGGAAAATATCATTCCGCCTTATATCCATGGTGGTGCACAGGAAAGAAATATGCGGGCTGGAACAGAAAATGTGATTTCTATTGGCGGTATGGCCAAAGCATTCGAAATCGCCTGTGAAAAAATGGTTGAAAACCGAAAACACATCCTGGAACTCCGGGAATACTTCAAAAAAGGTCTGGTCGATAAATTTGAAGATATCCGCTTCAATGGCGAACAGGAAGGACTTTTTCTGGCGCACATCCTCAATGTCTCCTTCCCTCCCGGACCTAAGGCCGACTTATTGGTCCATAATCTTGATATTGCGGGTATTTGTTGTTCGTCAGCCAGCGCTTGCAGCTCGGGTGTTGAATCAGATTCTCATGTTCTCAAAGCCATCCGTCACAATCCGGAAAGAAAAGCCATACGTTTTTCATTTTCTGCTTATAATACTTTGGAAGAAGTCGATTATGTGTTGACAAAGTTGGAAAATATCACGCCTGTACGTTCATGATTGATGAAAAATACATGTTGCGATGTTTTGACCTTGCCGCAGGTAGTTTGGGCAAGAACATACCAAATCCAATGGTAGGTGCCGTCATCGCCTGTAAAAACAACATCATAGGTGAAGGTTTTCACGAACAATTTGGTAGTCTACACGCAGAAATCAATGCCCTTAACGCTGTAAAGACGGAACATATCCCCTTGCTAAAAGATTCCGTAATGTATGTTTCCCTTGAACCGTGCTCTCACCATGGAAAAACACCTCCTTGTGCTGATGCGATCATCCGTTCCGGTATTCCGAAAGTTGTTATTGGCACCAAAGATCCGAATCCTGTAGTTTCCGGAAGCGGCATCAAAAAACTCACAGATGCGGGAATAGAAGTTTTTATGTCTGTTTATAATCGTGAAGCAGAACTTTTAATAAAACCATTCAGGGCACATTTACAAAAACGTCCTTATATAGTTCTAAAAACAGTTAAAAGTAAAGATCATTATATTGGTAAAAAAGGTCAACAAATCTGGTTGTCCAACGATAAAATGAAAGTAATCTCTCATATTTGGCGCTCAGAAACTGATGCCATACTGGTTGGAAAAAATACGGTACTAACAGACAATCCCTCTTTGACTACCCGATATATCAACGGAAAAAACCCCGTCAGAATCGTCATCGACCAACATCTGGAATGCAGCCATGACCTGAACGTTTTCAGCAATGAATCAAAGGTGTATCTTATCAACGGAAAGTTGAACAAAACCGAAAATCACATTACGTACAAATCATTTGACTTCAGTTTACCATGGTTGAAAGAATGTATGGAATATTTGTTTGCCCAAAAGATCTATAGTCTTTTGGTCGAAGGAGGTACCTACACACTACTTGAATTTATCAAAGCTGACCTTTGGGATGAAGCGCGTATCGTAGAAACACCACATTTGCTGAATGATGGAATTTCAGCACCGAATATAACGGGTTTCCAATATACGGACCCAATACAAATTGGTGATAATATCGTCAGAAAAATATTCCGGGAAAAAATCTGACGTTTTACACGCCTTCCCACATCAGGAATGCCTTCAAAAATCCATCTATCTCTCCATTAAGGACAGCATCTGTATTTCGGGTTTCAAATCCGGTTCTGTGGTCTTTTACCCTACGGTCGTCCAAAACATAAGAACGAATCTGAGATCCCCATTCATTTTTCATCTTTCCGGACTCAATTTTGGCTTTCTCTATTCTTTGTTTTTCAAGTTCTACCTCATAAAGCCTTGACCTCAACATTTGCATGGCCTTATCACGATTCATGTGTTGGGACCTTTCCTGCTGACATTCGGCGGTGATTCCCGAAGGAATGTGTTTTACCCTTACGGCGGATTCTGTCTTGTTGACGTGCTGACCACCGGCTCCCTGTGCCCGGAAGGTATCCCATTCAAGATCAGCAGGATTGATGTCAATTTCTATGGTGTCATCGATCATAGGATGGACGAAGACACTGGCAAAAGAGGTCATTCTTTTTCCTTGGGAATTGAAAGGACTTACCCTGACCAACCGATGAACTCCGTTTTCACCTTTGAGCATGCCAAAGGCGTATTCGCCGGTAATCTCCAAAACAACAGACTTGATACCTGCCACATCACCATATACCCTGTTAAGTTCTGAAACGCCAAAACCGTTTTTATCTGCCCACATGGTAAACATACGAAGTAACATATCTGACCAATCACATGCTTCCGTTCCACCGGCTCCGGCATTGATTTCCAGAATACAATCCAGGGCATCTTCAGGTTGGTCCAGCGTGGTGCGGAATTCTATATCATCCAGCAATTGCTGAGCTTCCTTATATTTGGCATCCACTTCTTCTTCTGAAGCTTCACCTTCTTTTTGAAACTCCATCAACACTTCAGCATCATCTATTGCTGATTGAATGGTTTTGTACGTTTCAATCCATTTTTTATGATCCTTGATTTCTTTAAGAACAGCTTCTGCTTTTTCGGGATTTCCCCAAAAGGTTGGATCTAATGTCAGTTGTTCTTTTTCCGGTAATTGATTGATTCTGTTATCGACGTCAAAGATACCTCCTTACCGATGTCAACCTCTCCCTAAGCACGTTTAATTGCTCTAAGGTCATTTGCCCTGGTTTAAAATGTTAAAAAAAGAGCCCGTCCATAAAAATGAACGGGCTTATATAACTTATTGCCTGAAGCTTATTTTACTTCGTTCAATTCTACATAAAAAATCAACTCTGAATTTGCCGGAATCTGCGGAGAATCCTCAGCACCGTAACCCAATTCAGCAGGAACAAACAAAAATGCTTTAGTACCTTTATTCATTAACGTTAATCCTTCATCCCATCCTTTGATAACCATACCATTTCCTACAGTAAAATCAAATGCCTGTCCTCTGGTAAAAGAATTGTCAAATTGTTTTCCGTCTTTCAAAACTCCATAATAATTGACAGAAACAGTCTGACCATTTTTAACTTTGTCGCCCTGTCCTTCTTCAACAATCAGGTATTGAAGCCCTGAAGCTGTTTTGGTAAGTTTCAGCGCACCGCTGTTATAATCTTTGACTGTATTTTTTACCAACTCTTCGATGGCCGGAAGTTTTTCCAATGAAGCCATTCTTTTTTGTTTCATCTCCTGTTCCATATTCAACATATACTGATCATAACCGGCTTTGTCTGTCACATTTTTGATCGTCATATAATATTCGATATGTTTCATGTCTTTGATTTCAGCAGGCGGGTTCGGAATAGAATCTACCGGCATAACCAAAACGATAACATCCCCTACTCTTGACATACCCAACACATCCAAAATCGGATTTGGTTCTGCGTTTTCAGGTTTGATAGAATCCAGAAACATGATAGGCATATTTGGTCCTTCTTCTAATGACTGAAGAACTTTACCGTTTTCATCTTTTATCTGAAGCGTAAAATATACATAAGTATTAGGTTTGGCTTCTGCACCATCACCTTTCGTTTCAATACGGTAGTCATAACCACTTGGCGTTTTTTTATCTCCTGAATTACAAGAAACAAAAGCTGTTATGACGAGCAAAGAAAAAATCAAATTTTTAAAATTCATATAATTACATTTACAATGGTTACTCATTTTTTGGTGTAGGATGGTAAAACGCGCTTCAGTTTATCAATGACATCGTGAAGGCTGGCATATACACCTCCTCCTGCTGCATTTTTATGGCCTCCACCGTTGAAATATTTTGTGGCAACTTCCTGCACGGAAATATCTCCTTTACTGCGCAAAGATAACTTAATTATTGTCGGTTGTTCGGTAACAAATGCTGCGATTTGAATATTCTTAACATATAGAAGGTGGTTAACGATACCTTCCGTATCTCCTCTTTGTATATCAAAATCCAGATAATCCTTTTTGGTCAAATGAATAATGGCAAATTCATGTTCTTCAATAATCTCCATTCTGTTGGCCAGACAATGCCCTAACAACCTGAGATGTTTGCTTTTTAATGCATTAAATATTTGATCCTGAAGATAAAAATCATCTACGCCCAACTCTTTCAGATCAGCAGCAATCCGGAAAGTCATCGGCCGGGTATTGTATTTAAAAGACCCCGTATCCGTAATAATGCCTGTAAACAAAGCCTCACCGATTCTGACATCTGCCATATGAATATCCCCCATTTCTTTGATCCAAAGATAGATCAACTCCGAAGTACTTGAAGCTGTAGTGTCCAAAAATTCGTAATCAGAAAATGGTTCAGGGTCCAAATGATGGTCTATCAATATTTTTTTTGCCTTACTGAACTGAACACCTTCACCCAATTTGTCAATTCTGTCTAGTCCGTTAAAGTCGAGACAAAATATCGTATCCGCTTTTTCAACAGCTTGTTTGGACTCATTGGGTTTTAAATCGTAAATCAGAATGTCTTTCACGTGGTCCAGATATTCAAAAACCACCGGATATTCGCTTGGAAAAATAACCTGCACTTTGTGAAATTTTTTCCTGAGGTACATCGCCAATCCTAAACTTGACCCTATGGCATCACCGTCAGGATTCCTGTGTGAAAGTATTACGATGTCTCTTGGCAGCTCGAGCCAGGCTTTAAGTTCTTGTATATCCATATTACAATAAGGCCGCAAAGGTCAATAAATAATTATTACAAACAAAACAATTATTTGTTTATTATCATTTTTGCAAATCAATTTTGTAATTTTGCCTTCTTTTTTACAAAAAACAAAATTTTATAACAAAATGTCAGGAAACAGAACATTTACAATGATCAAACCGGATGCAGTTGCTTCAGGTTATATCGGTGCGATTTTAGAACAGATCTGTGGCGCGGGATTTAAAATCGTAGCCATGAAATACACCAAATTATCTGCTGAAAAAGCCGGAGAATTTTACGCGGTTCACAAGGCAAGACCTTTTTACGGAGAATTGGTAGAATTTATGTCTTCAGGTCCTATCGTTGCAGCCGTTCTTGAAAAAGATAATGCGGTAGAGGATTTCAGAAAACTCATCGGTGCTACCAACCCGGCAGAAGCTGAAGCAGGAACCATCAGAGCAAAATACGCAAAAAATATCGGAGAAAATGCGGTGCATGGTTCTGATAGTGACGAAAATGCAGCTATCGAAAGTTCATTTCACTTTGCAGGTACCGAAATGTTTGTGTAACCAAAAGTGGTCAGTACGATCCTTTTTTATCTTTAAAAAAGAGCAGTATAAAAAAAGAGCAGTAATTTTTTACTGCTCTTTTTTTTATCAAAAGGAATCAAATAAAACGGAGGGATTTACATACCAAATCCACCCATCATTTCCTGAAACTCTTTCATTGTCATTTTTTTATACCCTGTAGTATCGGGTGTCAGGATTGACTTATCCACTGAATCTTTTATTGATTTTGTGGTAGTCGTCATGGAAAAAGTCTCATTTCCAACTGTAAATTCTAAAGGAAAACCTGCAAATTCCACAGTCTCGTAACCACGGATGATATTGGCTTTGGATTTGATATCTTCTGTAATGTAAGCTTTTACGCCCATGGCAGGTGCATCAGGGTTTTCAAGATTCATTCTGTAACAGGAATATCCCTGAATTTCTTTTTTATCATTTTTGTCGTACGTGACTTTGACTTTTTCAGCCGTTTCTTTTTGCTCTGCTGAAATGGATTCTGCAAGTCCGGACTCTATCCATATTTTCTGTCCCATCATATCAAATAAAAGATTCATTTTATCTTCTTTTTGAGAAACAAATGATTTCATATCCACCATACCACCCATCATACTCATATGTGACAAATATTTATCGGTAGTAAAATACATTTTAACGAGGGAACCTTTCATCATTTCCATTTGGGCTGCAAGGGCAGGATCGTCAGTTTTAATTTCTGTAACTTCCATTTCAACTGTTCCTTCACTTAACGTTTTTTGGGCATTTATTTGTAAAAAGGTCAATACCAAACCTATCATCAAGAAAAATTTATTCATAACAATTTAAAAGATTAAATAAGTAAATAAAATCAATACGTAAAACCGGTTAAAAAGTTTCAGAAAACCATGGATAAGTTACTTTTTTTGTTTTTTGGGCTTACCAAACAAATCTGTGGATTCACGTTGATCCAAAACGGGATTAGGCCTGGGTGCTTCATCCAACACTTGTGTATAAATTTTGTCAATGTAGTGCCACTTTCCTTTTTTGAATTCATAACCCACCAGGCTTCCATCCGAAACCAGGGTAACACCTCCAACGGAAGGAGACATGAGATCGGGAATCAGATGGTCATGAATGATCATATTCATACCTTCATTAAAATGGAGCCCAACGTAGGAAGTACTGCGGTATTTTAAAACAAGACGGGTTTTTACCACATCTCTGGCGTCTTTATTTTCTCTGAAAAAAACTTCCTTACCAAATATCGGCTGGTCATTTTTGTCAAAATGTAAGACTTCAGCCAATTTAATATTTTCTGTATTACTGAATCTGTGCAACCCAAACAAAATGTAGTAACGCCCTTCCTTATCATCTTGCTCTTTCAATTGGTAATACATGGCTCCCAACCATTCTTTGTTATCACTGATCGTAAATTCCCAATCATCCAGATCTTTGAGTTTGTCTTCAAGCAAAAATACCTGTCCCTTTTTGTTTTGCAGCACACCTTTATGATCAAACATTCCGTTGCCTTTATCCAATATCCATGTAAAAATCCGGAAAGATTTATCCAAAGGAACTATTTTAGAAACCCATTTTAGTGAGTCAAAAGGAAGTTCAAAACTACCTTTTTTGTCCAACATCCTAAGAAAAATAACTTCAAATGAATCGTGGGCTTTAATCCTGTGACCTGCTACAGAGGCATTGTTCATGACGTCAGCATAAAACAACAGATTAGTTTCTTCATCAGCAAAATTCTGACTAAAGCCCAAGGTACCTGAAAAACTAAAAAAGCAGATCAAAACAACTCTTAACATCATGTTTGTGTCGTATATTGGGTTATAAACGAAATCTGCGCCCAAAAAGTGCGACAGAGATGTTAAAGTTCACAACTATTTATCAAACCTTCATAATCGGGTTTGTCAGCTACGGATTTGTGGATAAAACTGGATTTGATTTCTCCATCTTTGATAATAAAAACTCCGGGCATCTGAAAACCATCTCCGATTCTCTTGCTGGAAGGTATCATTTGTTTGGTAGCCGCAAGTTCAAAACCCCTGATCCAGGTTTTGAGACCATACAATTGGCTGAAGGAACCTTTGGCAAGACCAAACATGGCGTATATTTTACACTCTTCATCAGAAATGTGCTCTATTCCCTGGATTTTAAAATCTTTCATGTAAGCTTCTCCGACGTCGTAAGACCCCATATGCACCATGACTACATGAACTCCCTTTTTTTCGAAGGTCATCCTGCGGGAAGCAATTTCTATCATGGATTCCTTGCAATAGACACATCCAAAGTGCCGCAAAAAAACCAAAAGAACAGGATTTTGGCAAGAAAGGTCCAAGAGGTTGTTGCCCAGATTTGTGGTGACCAACCGAAGATTTTGTTTATTAATCATTTCCTGAAAACATTACCTCACTAACCAAAATCCTGTAAAATTGTTTATAAAATATTACATATTGTCAAATACATCCATCACTTCTTTGACTGCTCCGGCAGAGTCATTCAATAAAGCAAGTTCGTCTGCATTTAATTTTAATTCAAGAACTTTTTTGATTCCTCCTGTTCCTAATGTGACCGGAGCTCCGACAAATATTCCGTTAAGACCGTATTGTCCTTCCATTAAGGTACATACCGGAAATATTCTGTTTTCATCCTTCACAATGGCTTCCACCATTTGCGCTGCTGCAGCTCCCGGTGCATACCAGGCTGAAGTACCCATGAGTTTCACCAACTCTCCGCCACCTGATTTGGTTCTTTCCACGATAGCATGTAGGGTAGCTTCATCAACCAGTTCTGTCACAGGAATACCGGCAACTGTTGTATATCTCGGAAGGGGAACCATCGTATCTCCGTGACCTCCCATAAGGACAGCCTGAATATCTTTAGGGCTGACGTTCAATTCTGTCGATAAAAATGCTCTGTATCTCGCTGTGTCCAAAATGCCTGCCATTCCCATCACTTTGGAGGCCGGCAATCCTGATGCTTTGTAGGCTGCATACGTCATAACATCCAACGGATTGGAAACCACGATGATGATCGGGTCTTTTGAATGTTCCAATATACTTTTTACAACAGAAACAACAATATTGGCATTGGTAGAAATCAAATCATCTCTGCTCATACCAGGCTTGCGCGGAATACCTGCTGTGATCACCACGATATCAGAATCTGCTGTATCTTTGTAATCACTTGTACCCAACAACTTTGTACTGTAATAGTCAATAGGAGCTTGTTGCCAGCTATCCAAAGCTTTTCCTCTGGCCAAATCACCCACAATATCCAACAAAACTATTTCATTGACAATGTCTTTGTGAGCCAGAACATTGGCCACTGTGGCACCAACATTTCCTGCTCCTACTACGGTTACTTTACTCATTTTATATAATTTTTAATGGTTTAATGAAAAGAGCCACAAAAGTAATGATTGTAGTCTTTATAACGACAAAAACATAAAAAAAACAATATGTTGTGTCGAAATTAACGTAAATTTGCATTCAGGATTATTTTTTACAAAAATGATTCTGCATAAATTAATTTCAATAATTTTGAACAAAGTTGAAATCACTTTCATTTTTTTTCAAAAAAAAAGTATCACCCAAATTAAATATATATAATTTTACATGAAAAGTAATGTTTTATCTTTTTTCCTGACATTTTTATTATTTTATGTCAATAGTACGTATGCACAACATTTTATGAGAGGTGTGTGTGGTGTTCATGCTCATGATATGGAAAAAATGGACGAATTGTATCCCAACGACGGTAAAGGTCAGGAGCCTTCTGACAGAAATGCCATCATTCATGTGCCCGTTCAGTTTCATATTGTCGGAACGGACGCAGGTACAGGAAGAGTCCCTCCCCATTTGGTATTAAGACAGCTATGCCTTTTAAACAGAGATTATGCAAATACAAATTTCAGATTTTATCTGAATGATGTTTTTAATTATATAAACAGCACCGCAATATACAGCACGCCCAGTTCAAACGGCAACATGATTCAGGCCAGGAAAGCAGCCAGAGCCTTAAATGTTTTTATAACCGATAAAGCAGATGCTACCGGATCATTAGGAACCGTTTTGGGATATTACAGTCCTCAGGGCGATTATGTCATTCTCACCAGAAATGAAGTAGTTAAACTTACCAATACCCTAAGCCATGAAGTAGGCCACTTTTTTAACCTGAGACATACATTCCATGGTTGGGAAAGTGACCCCTGGAATCTCGCAAAACACAACGATACCATCCAATTCAGGTTTACATCAAGCAATTTTGAAATCGAATATATGAACAAAAACAATTGTACGACGGCTGCCGATCAATTGTGCGATACACCACCGGATTATAATTTCGGATTTACCAGCAACGGATGTAATTTTACATATCAGGTTTGGGATTTCAACAATGAAAGAGTTATTCCTCAAAAAGAAAACCAGATGAGTTATTTCTCTAATTGTCCGGAGTTTGTTTTTACACCGAATCAGGCAAACAGAATGACCACAAATTATAATTCTTCGGGAAGAAATTTTCTCAAAAACAACCCGCTTCCTAATCTGGATACCATCGTAGGACCGGTAAACATTTTAACACCACAAAGTGCCGAACAATTGAATGTTTTTGACGGCGTCCTCATAGATTGGGAAGACGTCCCAAATGCGACCCATTATGTTTTGGAAATAAGGTATGTATCCGCTACGGAATATCTGGTTATTGATAAATCAGAATATTATGCCACCCAATTGAGGAAAAACACCAATTACATCATTGAAGTTACACCATTCAGTTTCGGACATTTTTGTGCTCCTTCCACAACACGTTCTTTCAAGACAGGAAGCCAGTCTATTACTTCTTCAGAAGATCTGATCACAGGTTTCAAATGGAATATATATCCGAATCCTGTGTCTTTAGGAATGCCTGTTTTATTGCAAACCGATCAGGTGGAGTCTGCCAATCTGACGCTCTCCCTGACAGATGCAAAGGGACAAACCATCAAAAAAACAAATCAACAGGTTGCCGCGGGAAAACAAATGGTTCGTTTGGAGACGGATCAGGTTACATCGGGTCTTTATTTTCTGAATGTCCAAACCGACAAAATGAACCGGACATTTAAAATATCCATTCAATAACCGGAAATGGATATTGTTTGCAGACAGGTTGAAACCCCGGCAGATATAGAAAAATTTATCGGGTTTCCAAACGATCTGTATAAAGGTGACAACTGTTATGTGGCTGAGCTGTATATGGCCCAAAAGGTAATGCTTGACAAAAGTCGTTACCCGTTTTTTGCATACGGCGATACCGCTTTATTTCTGGCCTACAAAAACGGTAAAGTCGTGGGTAGGATTGCCGCAATAGACAATCCCAGATACAACGATTTTCATCAGAGTAACGTCGGATTTTTTGGATTTTTTGACAGTATCAAGGATCATGAAGTAGTCGGAAAATTATTTTCAGAAGTCAGAAATTTCGGAAAACATAAACATTTTGACAAAATGATCGGACCGACCAATTATACCACCAACGAAACCGCAGGGGTTCTTATTGATGGGTTTGACGCTCCGCCGGTGATTATGATGACCTATAATTATCCTTATTACGAATCGTTGTTGATATCCGAAGGGTTACAAAAAGAAATGGACTTATTGGCATATTTTTTAAAACCTGAAGAAATCAACCACAAATCCGTAAGATTACTTCCTGATCTGGAAAAAAGACTGGAAAAGGACGGTATTACCATTAAAAAATTGAACAAAAACATCATCCACCGGGAATCAATAAAAATCCGCGAAATATATCATCGGGCCTGGATCAAAAACTGGGGATTTGTTCCGTTTACTGATGAAGAGTTTGATTTTCTGAAAAATGATCTCGCTCAGATAATGGATCCGGACTTTACCTTTCTCGCAGAAAAAAATGGCGAGCCTGTCGGTTTTTGTATTGCCATTCCGAATATCAACGAAATTCTGATTAAATATAAAAGAGGTAAACTGTTCCCATTTGGTTTTATAGATTTATTGTTACATAAAAATAAAACCAAAACGATGAGAATATTGGCTTTGGGTGTTGTCCCGGAAATGCGCAAAAAAGGTATCGAAGCGGTATTTTATGCTAAATGTATTCTCGCTGCCTTGTCAAAATCACAAAGAGGTGCAGAAGCATCCTGGATTCTGGCAAATAACCAGGAAATGAATCAGGCTTTAATAAATCTTTATGCCAAACAATATAAAACTTACAGATTGTATTCTTTGCCTTTGTAACCTACCGGCAAAGATTCCCTTTATCATAAAAGGTTTTTCATCAACCGTGGCATATCAGGTCAGGCTTCCAACGCCCGACTGATATCCTTTATCAAATCGTCTACGTTTTCAATACCAACAGATATACGAACTAACGAATCGGAAATCCCCATTTCCAATCGATGGTCCGGAGCAATGCCGGCATGCGTCATTGATGCGGGATGTTCTGCCAGACTTTCTGTCCCTCCCAGACTAACGGCCAATCTGATCAGCGATAAGTTATTTAAAAACCTGAAAGCTTCCGCTTCTCCTCCCAATATGTCAAACGACAACATAGCCCCCGGTGACAGATATTGTTTTTCATATATTTGGTACTGAGGGTTGTCAGGCGTCAGCAAACCCAGATAATACACCTTTACGACTTTTGGATGTTGGTTCAGAAACGCAGCAACTTTTACCGCATTGGCCGTTTGTTGTTCCATCCGCACCTTTAATGTTTCCAGACTTCTCATGAGCAACCATCCTGTCCACGGGCCCGCCATATTGCCCAAAAAGGTTCTTAAGGTCTTAACCCTTAACATCAGATCAAAAGGTCCTAAAACTGCCCCTGCAATCAAATCACTGTGCCCACCGATATATTTTGTAGCAGAATATAACACAAGATCCGCACCATGCGCCAAAGGATGTTGCCACAAAGGTCCCATATACGTATTATCCACAGCAAGCAGTACTTTTTTGTCCGGTTTAGATAAAACATCAGCCAATTTTTTGCAAACAGACAAATCTACCAAGGTATTTGTCGGATTTGCAGGAGTTTCAACAAAAATCATCGCAGTGTTTTCACAAACTCCGGAATCTGTACAAAGCTGCAACATTTCTTCATAAGACAAACCCGGTTTAAAACCTATCGGCCTGATCCCCATTTTGGGCAAAAAATGTTGTAAAAAATGTTCCGTTCCTCCATATAAAGGCATACTATATAAAATAACATCGCCCGGTTTTAAAAATTCGAGAAAAACCGTGGTTATGGCAGACATTCCACTTTCAAAAACAGCACATGCATCCGCTTTATCCCATAGGCACAGTCGGTTTTCGAGGATTTCAAGATCGGGATTATTTAAACGGCTGTATATTAATCCGGGTTTTTCATCCACACCTTTTTCTCTGAGACCATATGCCACTTCAAAAAAGGCTTTACCTTCTTCTGCAGTCTTAAATACAAAAGTTGACGTCTGAAAAATCGGACATTTCAAAGCGCCCTCTGACCATTCCGGCTTATAACCGTAGGACATCATGAGACTCTCAGGATGAAACTGATTTCTGTAAAATTCATCTGACATACTATGAATATTTTCTACAAAATTAATCATACAAAATATTTCATGCTAGCTGAATTAAAAATTACAGTTATATTATCTATAATTTTTCTATTTTTGGATTTATTTTCCAAAATCATTACCCCAAAGATGTAAAAAAAGATAAATTTTCCTTATGATAGACGACAAAGATAAAATGTTATTGACTTTGCTGAAAAAAAACAGCAAAATGACCATCAAAGAGTTAAGTCAGGCTACACACCTCAGCCCTACTCCGGTATACGAAAGAATACGAAAAATGGAAAAAGAAGGTATTATCACCTCCTACTCCATCACCGTTGATGAAAAAAAACTGGGAAAAAACCTTACCGTTTTCTGCCAGATCAGTTTGGACATTCACCATAAAGATGTCATAAAGGCATTTGAAGAAGAAATTGTGTTGTTTGATGAAGTTTTGGCGTGTTATCACCTTACCGGAATAATGGACTATATGCTTCATGTGGTTGTTTCCGACATGGACGACTTTCAGAATTTTCTAAAAACAAACTTGCCGGTGTAAAAAATATAAGAAAAGTGCAAAGCTCTTTTGTGTTAAGTAAAATATAAATCATGACATTAATTTTTACAAACACCTGTAAATGAATTAAATAACAATAAATTATTGAACCATATATGTATATAAATCATATATACTAAAAAAAAATATTAAAAAATTTACATATTATGTTTTTTTATAATATGTTTTGTTTTATGTTTGCACCGTTAAAGGACAAATCAACACGAAGTTTTTTATTTTGAGATCCTAGTTTAAGAGTCATAGCCAAATAAAGAGAAATTTTCGATCCCCAATGAGGTCATCCCAACAACCGAATCTAAGGTGACTAGGGTCAATATATTCTCCCCTCGAATCTTTATAAACACGTAAAAGTAAGAGTATGGTTATGGCTCTTTTTTATTTCCCTTCCTTTAGTACATTCTTCCTTGTATTTGTTGCCATTATTCATTTCCACATAAAAAGAACCTTATTGAATGTCCGGACAACACGATAATTGTCGTTTTTTCCGAATCGTTGTTTTCTGTTCCCGCTACATTCCTTATATTTGAGCTTTCAATCAGATTTCAGCTCATGCGTAAAGGATTAATCGTTTTTACCTTAGGAATTATTTGCCTTGTGTCTTGTTACAACAACAAGTCATCAGATCGTTTTCCCGCACCCACAAACGGGGAAACGGAAGTTCACCTGAATAGTGATGAAGCCGGCAATGCTGACAAAAGACAAAAGTGGTTTGACCTTCTCCACCAAAGTGCTCCCGGCATTAACTGGAAAGATGTGGAAGTTGAAAATGCTTTTCTGAATCTCGAAACCTTAAGAGCTTTAAAAAATGGTAAAAACAACGATCGAAACGAAGATGAATGGGTTGCAAACGGTCAGATTCTGGGTGCCTGGTACGAAAGAGGTAGTACCAATCAGGCGGGTAACGTCATCGCTACAGCTTATGATGTTGAAAAAGATGAAATTTTTGTCGTTTCCGGTGGTGGTTCAATATTTAAAGGTACCCGGATTGGATTCGGCTGGGAAGTTATCAATCAGGATCTGAGATTTTCTCAAAATTTAATGGAAATAATCCACCTTGAAGACGGCTCCCGAAGACTGATTGCTGCCATCAACAATGCACCGTATTTTTCGGACGATGAAGGCAAAACATGGGAAAAGTCAACGGGGATTCTTGGGCAGGATAATGGCTACCTTTATCATCCGGTGAAAAACAAAGACCAACAATTGTTTTTCCTTCAAAAAGCAAGTTATTGGGCACCCATTTGGTTATACACTACAAAAGACGGAGGAAATCAATACACAAAACTTAAAAATTTTAATACACATGAAAACAGAAATATAGCCATGTGTATGGATCCGATAACACATGACCTGTATGTGATATCCCAAACGGCTGAAGATAAAAGTTCGATTTTTAAATACAACTACCAAACAGAAGAATGGGCCGAAATTACCGTGCAGAGCCCTTTGGCATTTGGTGCAAACGGCGAAGCCAATCTCCAGGTTTCGAATATCAATGGCCAGGTTAAATTGTATGCGTATAACGGAGATTTACTGTTTCATGTGTCGGATGATTTTGGAAAAACATGGCAACTTCTGTCTACTTTGCCAACCCGTCCCTGGTCGGTATCACTTTTTGTAAGTCCTTCAAATCCGAACCACATGATTTACGGAGAAGTAGACGCATTCCGAAGCAGAGATGCCGGTAAAACCTGGCAGAAAATCAATGGTTGGTGGGAATATTACAATAATGTACAGTCTAAGCTTCATGCTGATATCATGGCTTTAAAAGAATACAAAGATATTGATGGTAATCCGTTTGTTTTGATTTCCAATCATGGGGGCATGAGTATTACCTACGACATGGGTATCAATAATGACAATATCGGTCTTTTTGACCTGAATGTAAGCCAATATTATGACGTAAAATCCTATCCTCCGGATTATAATTACACTTTCGCAGGGTCACAGGATCAGGGATTTCAAAAAGCTTTTATACCGGGAACCAGCCCTGAATCTTTTGTTCAGGTGATTTCAGGAGACTATGGCCATATAGCTTTTACAGAAAATGGATTGCGGCTTTGGACTGTTTACCCCGGAGGTTGGGTCACGTACTACCCTACTCCGCTAAGTAGCGGCAATGCAGCATCTTTTGAAATCAATTCAGAACAGGAAAGTGTTTGGATTCCTCCGGTGGTATCCTCACCGATTGCTTCAGAAAATGTTGTTTATATGGCAGGAGGCAATATCAACGGCGGTCAGGGTTCGCATTTAATAAAACTAACTTATGACCAGGGTACCAACCAAATCAATGCATCCCAATTTCCATTCAATTTCAGACAAAGTGGCGGAGAACTGAGTGCCATAGCGTTTTCGCCTTTTAATCCTGCCAAAATATATTGTGCCACGACTAACGGGAGAATTTATACTTCATTCAACGGAGGTCAGAATTTTGCTGCAAGTTCAAGCAATCTGCCCGATGCACAATATCTTTACGGCTCTTGTATCTTGCCGTCATCCCTCGATTCCAATATTGTTTATATTGCAGGTAGCGGATATTCGACACCTGGTGTCATGGTTTCTAAAAATGGAGGAAAAACATTTACAGGAATGAGAACCGGTCTACCGAATACGACGGTTTTCGAACTGGTATTTAATGAGGATGAAACCCTTATTTATGCTGCTACAGAGGCCGGACCTTATGTGTATATTGCGGAAAATGAAAGATGGTATCTATTATCGGGTAGTTTCACTCCCAATCAAACCTTTTGGAGTGTGGAATACATTCCTGAAATAAAAGTGGCCCGTTTTGGCACCTATGGCAGAGGAATATGGGACTTTCATTTTAAAGAAAAAATGCTGACTTCTCAACATAATGTAGTTAATGTTTCGGAAATAGACATTTTTCCCAATCCTGCGCGTGATAGAATTCATGTGGTCAAAAAAAATAATCAGCATTCGATAAACAGCTTTCTTATTTTTAATGTTCAGGGTGAGAGGATGGAGGTTCCTGTTATTAAATCGGACAACAATCAATGGGTAGCAGATATCCGTGGGTTGTCTCCGGGAATCTATTTTCTTATTGACGGAAACCGCAAAGAAGGTCTTATTAAAAAATTTATAAAATTGTAGAAAATAATGAGCGAAAACAATGTTTTAGGCGTAGGTTCAAGGGTTAAACACCCTGCTTTTGGAGACGGAGTGGTTATTTCAGTTGATGTAGCTGCTTACAGAGTTTGTTTTATAACATTCGGCATCAAACTGGTCGGAAAAGAATATTCAAATTGGGACATTATTGAAAAAATCGAATCCTCGGAATCCGTATCTTTTACAGAAGCTGAAAAATCATTGATGAAAATATTGCGTACCTGGTCTGATGTAACAGAAATTGTTCATCTGGGCGACAGGTGGAAAAACGGGGTTATGATATTAAAACCGGGTGACGACAGCCTGAAGCCTAAAGATATTCCTATTGATGTGTTTTTTCATAAAATTGTGATGGTAAGAGACAGACTCCGGGTTATGGAACAAAGAATAAACGCGAGCAACCTGACCGATGAAGAAAAAGTCAATCTGCAACAATATATTACCAGAATATATGGTAGTCTGACTACATTCAACGTGCTTTTCAGGAATAAAGAGGATTATTTTGTCGGAGAAAAATCAAACGACTAATCATAAATCAAAAACATGACATTTTTTTCAAGATATTCCGTTTTTTCTTTACTGATGATTTCGGTGATTTTAGGTTCGTGTGTACGGCCAAAAACGGAATTTGCCTCCATTCCTTCAGGTCCCTGGCGGGGAGTCCTGTTACTTGACCGGGAGCCGGTGATCACCTATGGAGATGACAGAGATATCAAAAAAAAGTTTGACTTTGACAGTGAACTCCCGTTTCAATTCGAAATAGGTTTTACCGATACCGACAGTATGTTTGTGGATTTTTATAATGGCAAAGAAAAAATCAGAATCACAGATGTTACCTGCGGAAAAGCAACCATATCATCCAAAGACACCATCCGGATTAATTTTCTGGCTTATGACACCTATATTCAGGCAATTTATGAAGATGGGGTTATGGAAGGCAACTGGGTCGTCAATTACAAAGAAAACTACATGATTCCGTTTAAAGCTGTATTCGGTCAAAATCACAGATTTGTTCATAAAAATGATGCTGCTGAATATAAGCCGGAAGGCAGGTGGAACTGTACCTTCGAACCGGGAAAAGAAGACGAATTTCCTGCAATAGGAGATTTTACAAGGGATGGTAATGAAGTAAGCGGAACCTTTCTGACTGAAACAGGGGATTTCAGGTATTTACAGGGTAATATTATAAAAAATAAAATGTACCTCTCCGCTTTTGACGGCGCTCACGCTTTTCTCATTCAGGCAAAATTTACTCACCCGGACAGTTTATTCGGCTCATTCAGATCCGGAAAACATTATACCGCAGAATGGTTGGGTCATCGGGACGAACAAGTCACCCTCTCGGATCCATCTTCTTTGACAAAAATTGTAAGTACAAAACCGATGCAGTTTTCTTTTCCTAATCAGGATGGAAAACAAATATCCATTGATGACGAGGTTTATAAAAATAAAATAAAACTAATTCAGATTATGGGCACCTGGTGTCCGAATTGTTATGATGAGGTCAATACCCTGAAAACTTTTTTGAACGAAAATAATTTTCAGGATGTCAGCTGGATCAGCCTTGCTTATGAAAGATATGATGACAAAAATAAGGTATTATCAGTTCTCCGGAATTACAAGTCGAAGATGATGCTAGAACATGAAATATTGTGGGCAGGCAGCTACAAAAAAGAAGAAGCATCCAAAACCATTCCGCAGATTTCAGAAATTTCATCTTTTCCGACCCTTTTGGTGGTTGATAAAAATAATGTAATCCGTCACGTTCATACAGGATTTTCCGGTCCGGCTACCAAGGAGTACAAAAAATTTGAAGCTGAACTTAAATCCATGATTCAAAAACTAAAAAATGAAAGTTAAAAAAAATGTTGTTGTAAAAACTGCTTTGGTGACAGGAGCAACCTCCGGAATCGGTAAAGCTACAGCTACTATTTTTGCAAAACATGGATATAACGTCATCATTACGGGAAGAAGAAAAGAAAAACTCAAAGAACTTTCTTCTTACCTGACCAAAAAGTATGGGGTGGACATCCTGGAGCTTTGTTTTGACATCAGACACAATGACGAAGTAACCAAAGCCCTACAAGGTTTAAAAAAATCATGGACTAATATTGATGTTTTGGTAAATAACGCCGGTCTGGCGAGAGGTCTTCATCCGATTCATGAAGGAAGGCTCGATGATTGGGAAACCATGATTGATACCAACATTAAAGGTTTATTGTACATCACCCGCCTTGTCAGCCCGATGATGGTTGCCGCCGGAAAAGGACACATTATCAATGTTTGTTCCACAGCAGGACATGAGACTTATCCTAACGGAAATGTATATTCAGCCACAAAATTTGCTGTGGATGCTTTGACAAAATCCATGAGAGTAGATTTATATAAACACGGTATCAAAGTCGGTCAAGTGTCTCCCGGACATGTGGAAGAAACAGAATTTGCTTTGGTGCGTTTTGATAAAGATACCCAAAAATCCAAAATTTATGAGGACTTTACTCCTTTGAAAGCCAAAGACGTGGCAGAAGTCATATATTATATGGCAAGCAGACCGAAACATGTCAACATCCAGGATATTCTTTTAATGTCTTCCCAACAAGCGGGCAGTAATTTTATAGACAGGAGCGGCAGGAAGTAAAAACAACTGAACAAAGATGTATTGTTTGTTGTTTGGCTTTTTTAACAAATCAAACTTAATTCCAACATGGCTACCATAAGCTTCACATTTGAAGATTCTTCTATTGCTCAAAAAACCATACAAAACGTAGAGTCAGGTATTTCAATTTTGGAAGTTGCCGAAGAAAATGACATCCATCTGAATCACAATTGCGGCGGCGTATGTGCCTGCTCCACTTGCCACGTATATGTACAGAAAGGAGAAGAATTTCTGGAAGAAATTTCAGATAAAGAAGAAGATTTTATCGACAGAGCAATCAATCCGAAACTGGAATCCCGTTTGGGTTGTCAATGTATCATTCTGGAGGATGATGCTGTCATTGAGGTAATGATACCTGATCAGAAACAAATTATAGGTCACGAACATTAAAAACAACAAAATGTCTTTTGAAAATCTGGACAATATGCCCATTTTCTGGCAGGACCATGAAGATGTCGCCATGAAACTTTACGAAAAATTCGGTGACGAATTTACAGAATCAAAAATCTACAGAATCCGGTTTACAGATTTAATGGACTGGATCATGGAAATCCCGAATTTTGAAGGAAAAAGAGAAGATTGTAACGAAGCACACCTCGAACAAATTCAGGCAAAATGGGTCTATGAGTGGCGAGATAATCAATAAAAGATGATTCGACACGAAGCTTTTCATAAAATTACCACATTTATTTTTGATGTAGACGGTGTATTTACCAACTCTCAGGTGTTGGTCCTGGAAAACGGAGACCTGCTCAGATCAATGAACACCCGTGATGGACAAGCAGTTAAGCTGGCTCTTCAAGCGGGATACAATCTGGGCATTATCACCAAAGGTTTAAGTGAAGGAGTGCGAATCCGATTTGAAAATCTCGGAATACCCTATATTTTTGATAAAGTTGAAAATAAAAGGGATGCTTTACACCAATTTTTAGAAAAGTGCCCCGTAAATAAAGAAGAGATTCTATATGTTGGTGATGATATTCCCGATCTTGCCATCTATCCTTTGGTTGGCATCTCCGCTTGCCCTTCAGATGGAGCATTTGACAATCTTGGCAAAGCAGATTATATATGCCGGCTTGCAGGTGGCATGGGTTGTGTCCGGGAAATCATTGAAAAAGTGATGAGAATTCAGGGTAAATGGGATTTTTAACCATAACATGGCCCTACCTGTTTATCCTCAGACCCAAAAATCTGGCTCTGATTGGTTTTACCATGACGGTTTTACAATACGGAGTTATCCACCGGATTACAAAAGGTGCACCGGTATTAGATGATTATGGATTTATCCTGTTTGTCCTCACAACCTTGCTTATCGCCGCAAGCGGTAATCTGGTAAATGACATTTTTGACAGAAATACCGACAAAATCAACAAACCCGAAAAAACGTATATTCCACACATTATTTCCTTAAAACAAGCCTGGATCTATTATCTTGTCTTGGTTTTTATTGGTTTTGTACTGGCGCTGTACATCGGTTTTTCTACCGGTCATCTTGCTGATATCTGGATATATCCTGTGGCAGTATCCGGTTTGTACTTTTATGCCAAACAATTCAAATCCAGTATTTTAATAGGAAATATGATCGTAAGTGCCTTTATTTCTTTGGTTTGGGGCATTCTTTTTTATGTCGAATTTTCATCCCAAAACGTATCGGTCATTCAACAAACACATCACCAAATCATTTTATACACTTTGTGTATTCCTTATATGCTGTTTGCTTTTTTGATCAATATGATCAGAGAGATGGTAAAAGATATGCTGGATATAGAAGGAGATAAAAAAACAGGTGTTCAAACTTTTCCAATCATTTACGGCATTAAAAATACAAAAAATGTAATCTCTTTAACAACATTAATGTTGGTCTCCGGTATCATATTTTGGTTATTTACTTCAAAAATGACTGAAGGATTTGAAAACAGATTTTTTTATCTCATATTTATCATCCTGCCGTTGATTTTGGTATTGACCAAAACAAACACAGCTGTTATAAAAAAAGAGTTTCAGTTTTTGAGTTCTGTCCTGAAACTCATTATGGTTTTTGCCTTGATCGGAATGATATTAATAACAAAAAACGGAAACTTAATATGATTACGCGTTGTATTTTAGGGTCTCAGTCACCAAGGCGCAAACAATTGATGGAAACTATGGGCTTCCCTTTTGAAGTTATGGTTTCAGACGCCGAAGAAGATTTTCCGGACACCATGCCTGTTCATGAAGTAGCGTGTTTTTTGGCAACCAAAAAAGCAAAAGTTTTACTGCCACTCATTCCCGACCAGACAGTTTTAGTGACCGCTGACAGTACTGTAATCTGTAATGGAAAAATATATAATAAACCAGAAAACCGGAATGAAGCAATTCAGATGTTGACGGCCCTTTCCGGAAAAGAACACGAAGTAATCACTGGTGTATGGATCGGAAATCACCAGAAAGAAATGTCATTTAGTGATTCTACTTTTGTGACATTTGCAGCGTTGAACCTTCAAGAAATCGAATTTTACGTAGACAACTATAAACCCTACGATAAGGCGGGAGCATATGGTATACAAGACTGGATAGGTACGACATCTGTTATTTCAATCAAAGGCTCATACACCAATGTAATGGGTCTGCCTACCCACCCGGTATACCGGATCCTAAAACAATATTTTTAATAAATAACTTTTCAGTAGTTCTTCAAAAAAAATGTATTGATACCATCATCCAAATTTTGGGGTTGACGATATCAATACATTCAGGAAATGATCGGATGAATCCGATTATTTTTTTGCCGGCTTTGCAGCCTTTTTAGCTGCAGGTTTTTCAGCAGATTTTGTGGCTTTAGGTGCAGGAGCTGCTTTTGGAGTAGCAACCTTTTTTTCTGTTTTTGCCGCAGGTTTTTCAACCTTTTTTTCTGCTGCCTTTTTAGCAGGTGAAGTGACTGCTTTTGCTGCCTTTACTTCTTTTTTTTCAGCTTTAACGGCAGGTTTTGTAACAACTTTTTCAGCAACAACTTTTACACCTGCCTTTTTAGGAGCAACTTCTTTTTTAGTAGCAGCTTTAACCTCAACTTGTGGCAAAACCAAAACACTGTTATTGACACCTGCAAACGGAGACGGTGAATAGTTGTCTGCATTAAAATCATTTTCCCAGATATTGTTATCGATCAGGTATTTGAATTCATAGGTTCCGGGTGCAAGGTCCACAGAGGCAGAAAATTCTGTTTTTCCTGATTTCAAAGCAATTCCTTTGGAAGGTTCCCAATTGTTGAAATCTCCTAATAGGGCTACTGATTTTTTACCTTGTAATGCTGTAACTGGTAATGAAAATGTTACTTTGTATATTCCTTTTGCGGAAACATAACTTTTTTTGATGCTCATGATCTTATTTTTATATTAAAAATGAAATTTTGAATTTAAACAATTAACAATCAATTTGTTAATTCCTGATTTCGCCACAAAATTACATAAGATTATATATATAAATTAAGCATCATACAAGTTTATAAAATAATTAACAATAAATTTTTTTCTTATTTACAAAATAATATTTTGCAAACATCCCCTATCATTTCGGAAAACCAATAAGTATTTTGTATATTTATACTCTTCCGTGTGTTTGAATATAGGTTTCAATGACAGGTCCAAAACTCGAATGTTCTTCTTTGAGAACTGCTGAAGCTATATCTCCAACCTCCATATCACTGGTAATCAGCACTTTAGACTGGTGAAGAATACTACCTTTATCATATTCTTCATTGACTAAATGAATTGTACAACCTGATATAGTATCCCCTGATCTTTTGACTGCTTCGTGAACATAATGGCCGTACATGCCTTTTCCACCATATTTTGGCAAAAGGGACGGGTGGATGTTAAATATTTTATTTGGAAAGGCAATAACCAGAAAGTCAGGTATTTTTTTTAAAAAACCTGCCAAAACGAGGTAGTCGATATGATAGGATTTCAACATTTGCAAAACGGCAGACTCTTCCAGCAGGTTTTTGCCTGAAATAATTTGTACAGGTACATCATATTCCTTTCCTAAAGCGAATACGCCGGATTGTGGATTGTTGGTCACAAACAAAGAAACCCTTATATAATCGTGATTTTTGAAAAATATTGTTAAGGCCTTGGCATTTGAACCTCCTCCGGAGGCAAACACAGCTAGATGGACTTGTTTTTGATCCACAGACTTCATCAATTCTCAAGTGCTCTGTAATCGCCAGCTTTTGACTTATCCATTTTTACCATTGTTTCAGTCACTCTTCCCCGCTGTCCTCGGTCTGCAATTTTAAAAATTTCAATAATTTCAGTTTTTTTAGCGTTTCCGAACATTTGAATAATCATCGAATTCGGGTAGGCCGTGTCCGCTTGTCCCATATTCAAAAGTGAACTCAGGATAATGGCCCTGCTTTTAGCATCGTCTTCAAACATTTTGTCGAGTCCCATTCGATGATAATCATAAAAGGCTTCACGGTAGGGTCTGAAAGCAGGATGCGTCATATTTTCAAAAAAATAATATCTATTTCTTTTATTTCCTGTATCTTTTGTCCATCCTCTGTCAAAAGCAACTCCCGAAGGCAGACCTGTCACCACTTCACGGGCCATATCGAGATAAGGTTCTCCGCCAACCAGACTAAATGAGTCAAAATCAACCGCCAACGACATGTAACAATAAAAAGAAAGGATGGATGACAGGTTATCGTAGAAATTATTGGTGGTTTTTAATAAAGGTTCAACTCCGGTAAATGTAAAAGTAACAAATTTGTCAATAAAACTTATCATCGGTGAATCATAACCAGAAGCATAAACCGGCCGGGAGGTCTGTAATATAATTTCCGCTTCAAAAGTGGTAGGATTTACTTCATTGGTGATATTCATCTGAAGTACACCTTTGATTTTTTCGTGATTTTCAAAGACTTCTTCTGTCCATCGGGTATTGTTGATAAAATCTCTGATTTGATTCTCCAATCCGCTGAAAACAGTTTTGTCGACGGTCAGGTTGGCCTGAATATCCACTTTAACAGAAAAATCCAGCTCTTGTGAAAATAGAACGTTCCCGTTTATTAATAAAAAGGCAAAAATAAAAATATTTCGGATCATGAACATAAAACGTTGATTTCTACATTAGAATATAACGGGATTTTTTTAAAATTGTTATTGACTCTTCAATTTTTGACAAACCATGTCGAGTATGTCCATAGCAACTTCCGACTTTGGTTTAAGGGGATATTCCCTGATATCGCCATCTTTGTCAAGAATAGTCACTTTGTTGGTATCCGTCTGAAAACCCGCCCCGGTATCATTTAATGAATTTAAAACCAAAAGGTCAAACTGTTTTTTCTGTAACTTTTTTTGTGCGTTTTCCAATTCATCATTTGTTTCCAAAGCAAAACCCACAGTAATCTGATTTTCTCTTTTTCTTTTACCCAACTCTGATGCTATATCAATTGTTTTAACCAATTCCAGCAAAAATTCAGGATTTTGTTTTTTGATTTTTTGATCACTGATGGTTTTGGGTTTATAATCCGCCACAGCAGCAGCAAAAATCGTTATGTCTGAATCCTTAAAAACAGACTCGCAAGCAAAAAACATATCGTCCGAAGAATTGACTGATATAACGTTTATTGATTTTTCTTTGGGCTGTATCATAGAAGGTCCGAGGACTAAAGTCACCTCTGCACCGGCAGCTGCAAAAACGTCAGCGATGGCGATTCCCATTTTACCACTTGAGGCATTTCCAATAAATCTAACCGGGTCGATCTGCTCATGCGTCGGTCCGGCAGTAATCAGTACTTTTTTTCCCTGTAACTTTTGTTTTGCTGAAAAATAGTTTTGTATAAAACCCAAAATAAATTCAGGTTCTGCCATTCTTCCTTCACCACTCAATCCTGAAGCCAACTCTCCTTTCCCGACGGGAATCAAATGATTTCCGTAAGATTGTAAAAGGGCCACATTTTTTTTGGTTGATGGATGCTGCCACATGTCAAGATCCATGGCAGGCGCAAAAAATACAGGACATTTGGCCGATAGGTACACGGCAAGAAGCATATTGTCGACTTTGCCCGAAGCCATTTTTGACATGGTAGATGCGGTAACCGGAGCAATAACCATCAGATCAGCCCACAAACCCAATTCCACATGATTGTTCCATTGGTTTGCATCCGACCATTGATGATATACCGGATTTTTTGAAAGGGTACTGAAAGTCAGAGGAGTCACAAAGGTCGCAGCAGATTCTGTAATGACCACCTTAACTTCTGCCCCTTCACTGATCAGCAATCTGCAGAGAAATACTGTTTTGTAGGCAGCGATACTGCCACAAACACCAACAATGATTTTTTTATTTCTGAGGTTTGTAAACATGACCTGACATGTTTACTCTTCTGCAGTTTTTTCTCTTTCTTTGTATTCAAAAGAAAGTTCATGATTGATAAACTCTTCGGTAGCAATCAGAATCGGATTTGGAAGTCTTTCGTAAAACTTACTGATTTCGATTTGTTCTTTGTTTTCCAGAATTTCTTCTATGGTGTCAGAAGTTGAAGCAAATTCTTCCAACTTAGCATGCAATTCCTGTTTAAGATCTGTGGAAATCTCTTCAGCTCTTTTGGTAATCACTGCCAATGTTTCGTAAATACTGGATGTTGCTTTTGCCAGTGATTTGATGTTTCTGGCTTTAACATTGGGATCCAGACCCTGAACTCTTGTTTTAATATCCGACATTATGACAATTTTTTTAATGCTTCTGAAATGACTTTTTTATATGTTTTTAACTCTCCTTTCCTTTTGGATTTAGGATGTTTTTTTTCAAATACTTCTACAAATTTATTAGCTTCCTCATACCTTTCCTTTTGTTTGTCGATAACACTTTTTTCCGCAAGCAGAATGGAAGATTTGATCATTAAAAATCTGACTTCTTCCATTTTTTGGGTCTCCGGAAATTCGTTGATAAAATTCTGAAAAGAGGTATTAGCAGACTGGAACTGACCGATTTTATAGTACAACATACCTTCTTCATAGGCTTTGAGTTCCAGTTTAGAACGCATTTGGTCCAATAGTTTGGTGGCTTCTTCCGCTCTTTCCGTATAAGGATACAAATTGATAAACTGTTCAAATCCTTCCATTGCTTTCAGCGTATACGTCTGATCAAGCCGGTGATTAGGTGACAATTTATAATTGGAATATGCAGCCATATATTCTGCTTCCTCCCTGTTCTGGCTGTTGCCGAATGTAGAAGCATAATTTTTAAAATACGTACTTGCCAGAATATAATCATTAGAATAATAATGGCAATATGCATAGTTAAAAAACAACTCTTCAGCCTCTTGTCTGCCCCGATAGTATTGAATAACCAGGTCATACAATCCTAAAGCGCGTTCATATTCTTTTTCTTTATAATATCTTTGGGCCGCTTTATACATTCTTTCAGGATTATTACTCGTCCTGATCGATTCGTATTCAGACTTGCACGAAATCAGAAAAAAAGATAAAAATGCTACGAAATAAACGATTCTGCTCATAAGGGTGCAAAAGTAAGGCTAAATAATGATATAAACAATAGTTTTACAAGGAAACGTAAACAAAAACGGAATGGTGGGAATATATAGTATAAAAAAAAGTAAAATAATCAAAACCCTTTCTTCCATAAAAAATACTATCAAAATTTAATTTTCATTATCAAAGACAAACTTTATCTTTATTCTGTCATATCGGCATAAAAATATGTAAATAAATATTTTATTTTGTAATAGTAATTTTCTCTAACCAATAGTATTTCACATCTCTTTCAAATCGCAAGCACTTATGGCTAAACCAATAATTTCAATTATAAATATTTTACAAGGCCTCAGACAGGTAACTGATAATAATGTTGAAAATTTGGAAATATTCTTCTGATGTCCTATATTTGCATCGTTTGACAACATTTTAATCGTTGTATTTCCAATCCTGACCAAACTGAACCTTATGTCACAAATAGCAGAAGAAATCATTCCTAATACAAATAATATCATTCAGGATGAGTCTTTTATGAAGGCCGTACTTTCTGACTACCGTACCTGCCTCATCAGCCGCGAAGCCAGCCTTCTCGGAAGAAAAGAAGTGCTGACGGGAAAAGCAAAATTCGGTATCCTGGGCGACGGAAAAGAACTTCCGCAAGTAGCGATGGCCCGTGCTTTCAAAAAAGGCGACTGGCGCTCAGGTTATTACAGAGATCAGACGTTTATGATGGCCAAGGGGTTGTGTTCCATAGAAGAATATTTCTACCAACTATATGCAGATGCTGACCACGATGTTTTTTCCGGAGGCCGTCAGATGAACAACCACTTTGCCACTCCGCTTACCGATGCAAACGGCGATTGGCTCAATCTCACAGAAAGGGATAATGTTTCTTCAGACATCAGTTGTACAGGAGGACAAATGGCCCGTGCGCTCGGTCTCGCTATGGCATCCAAAAAATACCGGAAATCCGATATTCCCGGAAGTGAAAAATTTTCTCATAATGGCAATGAAGTCAGTTTTGTCACTATTGGTGACAGTTCGACTTCTGAAGGGGTTTTCTGGGAAACCATCAATGCAGCTGCTGTTATGAAAGTTCCTCTCTTAGTAGCTGTCTGGGACGATGGATACGGCATAAGCGTTCCTGTGGAAATGCAAACGGTAAAAGGCTCGATTTCAAAAGCATTGTCAGGATTTGAAGTGGACAATAAAGGGAACGGAATTGAAATATACAAAGTAAAAGGCTGGGATTACGCCAATTTATGTGCTACTTTCGAAGCAGCAACTGAAAAAGTGAGGACAAGTCATATTCCGGCCATCGTACATGTCGAAGAACTTACCCAACCACAAGGGCATAGTACCAGCGGATCGCACGAAAGATACAAATCTAAAGATCGACTCAGTTGGGAAAAAGATTTTGATTGTATCACTAAAATGCGGGAATGGATTCTTCTCAACGAACTGGCAAGTGAGGAAGAGTTGGGACAAATAGAGTCAGAAGCTTTGGAGTTTACCCGAAATGCACGAGCAAATGCCTGGAATACATACACAGTTTTTATCAAAGAAAAAATCACTGTATTGTCTGCTTTGTATCAAAAAATACCGATAGATTTAAAAACAGAAGCCATCCTTCACCTGGAAGATGATCTTAAAAAAATGGCTCACCCTACTTTTGGAGAGATCGTACAGAACGCCAGGCGTTTAGCCATTCAACTCAAACGTTTTTCTCAATTTTCTCTGACTGATCTTCAGGATTTTCTGGATCACAGCAAAAAAATTTCCGACAAACGTTATCATACCCACTTATACAGCCAAACCAAATACAGCGCATTGGAAGTTCCTGTTGTTCCTCCTGTATTTGACGAATCTGCACCCGGAATGAATGGTTTTCAGGTACTGAATCAATATTTTGATCAATTATTAGAAAAAAATCCTTTTGTTCTTGCCTTTGGTGAGGATGTCGGCCAGATAGGCGATGTCAATCAGGGTTTTGCAGGTCTACAGGCTAAACACGGAACAGAAAGGGTATTTGACACCGGAATTCGTGAGTGGACCATTATGGGTCAGGCTATTGGCGCCAGCATGAGAGGAATGCGTCCTATAGCTGAAATACAATATCTCGATTATCTGGCTTATGCGTTTTCCGCACTTTCAGACGATCTGGCTACATTGAGATACCGATCCAATGGCATTCAGAAGGCGCCTGCCATCATTCGTACAAGAGGTCACAGACTGGAAGGTATCTGGCACGCCGGTTCTCCGATGGGAATGCTGATGAACAGTATGCAGGGAATCTATCTTTGTGTACCCAGAAATATGACACAGGCTGTCGGTTTTTACAACACATTGCTTAAATCCGACGATCCGGGTATTGTCATTGAGTGTCTGAACGGATACCGGTTAAAAGAAAATATCCCGGTTAATATTTTGGATTATACCTTGCCTTTGGGCGTTCCGGAAATCCTGCAGCAAGGCAATGATATTACGGTTGTTTCTTACGGCTCCTGCCTCAGAGAAGTACAGAAAGGATTGGAATTATTAAAATCCTTTCCTGTTTCTGTAGAATTAATCGATGTGCGTACTTTACTTCCGTTTGATCTTGAAGGGGTTATCGTGGAATCGCTTAAAAAGACCAATCGATTACTATTGGTAGACGAAGACATCCCCGGAGGAGCAACTGCATATATGATGAGAGAAATCCTTGAAACCAAAGGAGGATATCAATATCTGGATTCAAAACCGGTTACACTTACTGCCAAAGAACACAGAACCCCCTTTGGTTCTGACGGCGATTATTTTACAAAACCAGGACCGGAAGACGTTTTTGAAGCCATCTACCAAATCATGTCGGAAGCAGACCCGAAAAGATTTGCCTGATTTTTTGGTAGTAAAATGAGAGACAATAAACAGATATATTGATACATTTATCTATTAAATGAATCTGTCTGCATATTCTTATGTATCTTAGCCTTTATATTTTATCATATGTTGATTTGGCTAAAAATATTTTCAGAAAGTTTCCTTCAGGCAATGGGGGCTCTGATGGCGAATAAACTCAGAACCTTTTTGTCCTTATTGGGAATTATGATTGGCATCTTTTGTATTATAGCCGTAAAAGCTTCTGTAGACTCTTTGGAAAAAACCATCATATCAGGTTTTAATGAATTAGGAAGTGACGTTATTTATGTAGACAAACGTCCCTGGAATGAAGATCCGGGCCAAAATTTCTGGAAATATGAAAAAAGACCCAATACCTCTTACGAAGATTATGAAGCTATCCAAAAAAAATCCAAACTAAGTAGTTCCGCGTCCTTTTGTATTTTTACCGGGGGCAAAACCATCAAGTTTCAGAATAATGCGGTTTCCAATGCCTTTATCATGGGAAGCACGTATGATTACATGGATATTCAGGGATTAAAACTTCAGGAAGGAAGATATTTTACCCAAATGGAGTATCAGTCGGGTACGCCAAAAATTATCTTAGGAAACAAATTGTACGAAGAACTATTCGGAGGTTTGGAAGGATTAAATAAAAATGTAAGATTATTTGGTCAGAATTTTCAGGTCATCGGAATTTTGGAGCCGGAAGGAGAAGGTGCCTTTAATTTTTTAAACTTTGATGAAATAATATGGATAAGCTATCCATGTATAAAAAGATTTGTTAATGTCAAAGACAGCAAAAGTACAGGACAATTACTAAATATCAAAGCCAATCCTGGTGTTGATCTGGCAGATCTGAAAGGTGAACTCGCATCTATCATCCGGGCATCACGAGGTATAAAACCGTTACAGGATGATAATTTTTCACTCAATGAATTATCTCTGCTCACTCAGGTTTTACAAAATGTATTCAGTGCGATCAACATCGCAGGATTGATTATAGGAATTTTTGCGCTTATCGTCGGTATGTTTAGTGTAGCCAACATTATGTTTGTTTCTGTAAAAGAAAGAACCAATATCATCGGGATCAAAAAAGCATTAGGTGCAAAAAGAAATATTATACTTTCAGAATTTTTGATTGAATCCATCGTTTTATGTGTTTTAGGTGGATTAATCGGTATCATATTTGTTTTTATCGTATTGAAAATATTATCACAGGTCACCCCGTTTGAAATGACCCTTTCTGTTTCCAATGTGTTACAAGGTGTTCTTTGGTCAGTGGGTGTTGGCATTGTTGCAGGTTTTATACCGGCATTTCAGGCTTCCAAACTTGACCCTGTGGAAGCTATCCGTGCTTAATTGCCTTTCGGATCAGAACCAATTTAGCTAGAAGATCCTCCAGTTTATCTAAAGGCAACATATTTGCACCATCAGACTTGGCTTCTGAAGGATTTGGATGGGTTTCAATAAACAATCCGTCAGCTCCTACGGCAATAGCTGCTTTGGCAATCGTTTCAATAAATTTAGGTTTTCCTCCGGTGATTCCTGAACTTTGATTCGGTTGTTGTAAAGAATGGGTACAATCCATGATCACAGGTACCTCAAAAGATTGCATGACAGGTATATTTCTGTAATCTACGATGAGATCCTGATACCCGAAAGTATTTCCCCTATCTGTAAGTAGTACCCGTTCATTTCCGGATTCCTTCATTTTATTTACAGCATGTATCATGGACTCCCCACTGAGGAACTGACCTTTTTTAATGTTTACATATTTTCCCGTTGCGGCGGCAGCCTGAATCAAACTTGTTTGCCGGCACAGAAATGCAGGGATTTGTAAAACATCAACGTATTCTGCTGCCATTGCTGCCTCACCATCCCTGGTGAATATCCGTAACGGTAGGGACTTGAAATGTTTTTCCTATTTTTTTAATGATAGCCAATGCTTTTGCATCACCGATTCCTGTAAATGAATGAATGCTGGATCGATTTGCTTTGCGATAAGATCCTTTAAAGATATACGGTATTTGATATTTTTGGCAAATTTCGGCTACCTTTTCTGCTATGGACATGCTGGTATATTCAGACTCTATAGCACACGGACCCGCCATCAAAAAAAACATATCTTGTTGAAAAAAGGAAGAATGTAATTCCATGGAAACTTTCTGATTAATTTATACCACAAAGGTAAGGAAGTATTTATTGATACAGGCGTCGGGTCCGTTATAATTTATAACAGTTTTTCAAAGATGATGACTTATCTGTATTTTTCAATAAAAATCGGATTTCATGTAAAAGGAACACTTTATAACCTTCCATGATAAATAAAAAAAAGGAGTCAACGTTTCTGTTGACTCCTTTTTATTTATTTCAACCGAATTACAGGTTGGCCATATATATAATGGCAAACTATTCTTGTACGAGTTCCAAATCGATTTTTCCTGAAACTTCTTTATGAAACTGAATGGTAGCCGTATAGGTTCCCATTTCTTTAATTTCTTCAGGAAGAATGATTTTTTTCCTTTCTACATCCAGACCTAACTGCTCTTTCAGAGCTGCTGCTACCTGAACATTGGTTACACTACCAAAAATTTTACCTGAAGTACCTGCTTTGACGCCGATTTTCAAAGACTGACCTTCTATTTTAGAAGCCAATTCTTTGTATTCTCCCAATCTGGCAATTTCTCTTGCTTCCTCTTCGGCGATGATGCCATCCAATTTTTTACGGTTTACCGGATTTGCGTTGATAGCCAATCCTTGAGGAATCAAATAATTTCTACCGTAACCAGGTTTGACATTCACGATTTCGTGTTTGTCCCCCAATTTTTCAATATCTTTTAAAAGTATTACTTCCATGATTGCCTTCTTTTTTATTTTAACAAATCGGTTTACGTAAGGTAAAATAGCCAAATGTCTGGCTCTTTTTACAGCAACTGCTACCAATTTTTGGTACTTTAATGAATTGCCTGTTATTCTTCGAGGCAACAATTTGCCTTGTTCATTAACAAATTGAAGTAAAAAGTCTGAATCCTTATAGTCAATATATTTGATTCCGAATTTTTTGAATCTGCAATATTTTTTTCTTGACTGACCGATAGTCGGATTGCTTAAAAATTTTATATCGTCTCTAGATGCCATTTTTATTTGATTTTGAATTAAAAATTATTCCTCTTCATTTGAAACAGGAGGTACCACAGGAGCAGGTGGAGGCGTAACGACAGGTTTTTCTACGACTACCGGTGCAGGCGCAGGAGCTATCGGAGCTACAACTTCCCCTTCAACTTTTTTCTTCTCCTTCTTCTTGTAAGAAGTAATTTTACCCGTTCTTCTGTCGTCGTTATACTTAACACCATATTTGTCAAGTTTAACAGAAAGATGACGGATGATTCTTTCATCACGTCTCAATGCCAATTCCAATTTGGCAATGATACCACCTGATAAAGAACTGAATTCAATACAATAATAAACACCTGATGTTCTTTTGTTGATCGGGTAAGCCAACTGCTTTAAACCCATCTCGTTTACGTGCACAATCTGACATTCATTGTCTTTTAACAGTGATTCGTAAACTTTAGCTGTCGATTTTATTTCATCACCTGACAGAACGGGATCGATGATGAAATTAACTTCATAATGATTCATACGTGAAGTAAATTATTTATAAAAATGTTGGAAAATAAATGTTTTTTGAAAAAAATTACGCATTGCTGTTAGGCGTATATCTTCTTTCTTTGATTTTTGCCTTTTTACCGGTCAATGCTCTCAGATAATAAAGTTTTGCTCTTCTTACTTTACCTCTCTTCAATACTTCAATTTCAGCAATTGCCGGAGAAGAAAAAGGAATTATCCTCTCTACACCTACCCCATTGGAGATTTTTCTGACTGTAAATGTTTTTGTCGCACCTGTACCTTTGATTTGTATAACGTCACCTCTGAATATCTGGATTCTTTCTTTAGAACCTTCAATAATCTTATAGCTGACTGCTATATTATCGCCGGGTCTAAAAGAAGGAAGTTCTTTTTTGGGTGTCAATTGTTCGTGAACATAATTGATAAGATCCATACGAATTATTATTTATTTTTTGAATTGGAGCGCAAAGATAACATAAATACATATTATATAGTATGTGTTATTACCTTTTTTTTTCAGATAATCAGCGAATTAACGTTACCTGACCTTCTTTTTCAACCAATTCACCGCGGGCTGTAATATATTTTGCCTTAAAAATATAGACTCCGGAAGGACACACCACACCTTCATTATCTATATTGCCGTTCCATCCAGTATCAGCATTTTGGGTAGAAAATATTTTTTCACCCCAACGATTCCATACTGTCAACTCGTAAGCATCTATATTATTAAAATATCCTTTTGGAAAAAAAGAATCGTTCAGACCATCTCCGTTGGGTGTAAAAGCATTTGGAAAAAATACCAGAACAATCGGTGAGATATCAATAACAACTACCGCGGTATCAGTACACCCGGAAAGGTGCCTTACTATTTGCCTGACTTCAATCATACCGGAATCCCTGAACGTAAACGTTGGGTTTTGCAACAAAGAAATTCCGGAATCGCCAAATTCCCATAACCAACCGGAACTACCTGAGGAACCGTCAATAAAGGTTACCGTATTATTAAAAATAGTCGGTTCATCCGGTGTAAAAGAAAAACCTGCTTCCGGCTTATCCAAAATGGTGATCCAATCCCTGAAAGTCTGCCCCGTCTTACACCCTATCGGAGAAACAATCTCCAATTCGACCGTGTAAAGTCCGACGTTGTCATAGATATGACGTGGACTTATTTCGTTACTGATCTGACCGTCGCCAAATTTCCAGGTGATACTATAGGTTTCATCTATGGGTTGTGACAAATTTTCAAAAAAGATCTCACCGGGTCTGCAACCGACAAAATTGTCCGGTTCTACGATGATTAAACCAGGAACAGGAAAATAGGAAACTACTTTTTGAATGGTATCCTTACATCCATCAAGATCGGTTACCTCCAAACGAACCTCCTTATTACCAGGTGTTTTAAACAGATATTGATGGTTTTGTAAATCAATATTATCATCTTCCAAAACCCAGTCCCAAATCTGTACCGGGCCCGATTCACTGAATGACAAATCTGTAAAATCGACGTCTCCTGCCACACAGGTATCATAATCAAACATAAAATCTGCTGTTATTCCGGGAAATACATTTACTGTAATATCCACGGAGTCTTTACAATTATCTGCATTGACTAAGTTTTTATTCAAAATCATTTTGCCCCGGTATGTACCATTTTCCGGGAATTCAAAATTCAAATCCCGGGTATTTACAACTGTATTTACACCTTGAATATCAAAAATCCAATCGTATGATTCAATTTTTTCTTCCAATTCACTCAGATTGATCAATTCTATCGTTTTTGTACCACATAAATTGATCACACCCGTATCATCATTCCATCCTTCTCCGTCAATAGCTGCTTCTACTGCTCTGGCGCAATTAACCACATTAAACTGGAAATCCCGCTGTACAATACTCAACAATTCACCATTTCTGTATTCTTTTATACATACACCCACTACATATTGTCCTGAAAAAGTAGGTCTCCCGTTGATAATGCCTGTCACCGGGTTGATAGTAACTACCGGATTACCTGCCATGGGCGCGAAAAAACTATAAACGGGCAATTTAAAAGTTACCTGATTAAATGGTGGCGGACAATTTGCCGGATCCGGTGTAACCCCAATACAAGAAAATGCATCGCTTCCGACACCTTCTTTTCCGCCGGCAGTCAAAGGTGCACAAAATTCATAAACCAATTGATCTCCATCTGGATCAGTGCCACCGTGATCAAAATCGATAAATTCATTATTACAAATTACCACTGGCGGAAAATCATTGAATGTAGGGCTGCTGTTACATGTGCTTTGAGCCAACGGAGTAATTATAACGGTAAATGCTGCTCCTGTATCTCCGGGATCAACCAGATTTGAAATCGTATTATTTCTGCAACATCGTTGGTAAGCAATCATGTATGATTGTGTGGCAGAAACCGGTAGTCTTACATCAAATTCGTAAATGCCCCGCTCAACCCTCAGATTAGTAGGTGCAATCAAACAAGGATTGGGATTATTGATGGGAATAACTTCTACATTTTTAACATTTTGTCGGTCGACAGCCGTAAAAAACCGCCAGTTATTGTCATTGCCGACAAAAATTCCGAATTTGGCATCATTATCAAAAGGAGCACCCATACTGAGTGCATCTCTGTACATCGTAAAAGTAACGCGCAGTAATATATTATCTCCTGTTCTGCCCAAACACCTGTATGTGACATCACCGCCAACAATGTGCAACGCCGATCCGAAAAACGGCAGTGTCAACAAAAATAACAGGATGTGAATCTTTTTTAACAAAATGTAATAGTTATATGATAAAGAACACTCTTTTTTGAATTTTGTTATAACAGACACAACATTTTATAGTCAATATATTACTTAATCAACAAAAAGTATCCGGATTTTTGTATTATATTACCTCTGGGCTCTGTAAAATTCAGTTTATATAGGTAGTTTCCCGCCGGAGAGTCCACTTCTCCTGATTTCCCATCCCATCCGACTTCAAACTTATCCGATTCAAAAATCATGTCTCCCCACCGGTTGTAAACAAACATTTCATAAGATTTTATACCTCTGAAAAAACCAACCGGCAAAAATTCATCATTCAGTCCATCTTTATTGGGCGTAAATGCATCTGGCATATAAAGTGTTATCAACGGCACCACATCAATACGTTGATCTGAAGTATCACTACAACCAAATTGATTTATCACTACCTGTCTGATCGTATGAATACCTGTATCTCTCATGGTAAAAACAGGTTCCTTTTCAAAAGAAGCTATGATATCATCGATATACCATTGACTTGAAAGGCTACCGTCAGAAATATCTGTAATGGTCACCTGGTTTGAAAAATTTGAAATACTATCCGGGCTGGCAATAAATCCGGCTTCGGGATTGGGATGAATCTGAATCACCTTTTCAAATACCTTTTTGGTTACACATCCTATCGGAGATATTATTTCTAAACTGACATCAAAGATGCCCACTTCATCAAAAGCCGCTTCCGGGGAAAACAGATTGCTGGTGTCTTTCTCCCCAAAAATCCATTGTATTTTGTAAGTTTCATCCACAGGTTTTGACAAATTATTAAACCCTATAGAAGCCGGAACACATGCTTCGGTTTCATCGGGTTGGAGTATCAACAAGGCCGGTACCGGAGACCAATTGACCGTTTGTTCCAAAGTATCTTTGCAGGCATTTTTATCTGAAATCTCAAGCTTAACTAAATTTACCCCAACTTTAGGAAGCAAAACAACGGGACTGAGTTCGGAAGATACGAGTTCTTCTTCCACATACCAACGAATAGAAGAAAGATCACCTGCTCCCGAAAATGAGGTATTGAGCAATTGAACCGGACCGGCAACACAAGTATCATATTGAAATTCAAAATCCGATCTTATTTCAGGCAAAACATCTACCCTGATTATCAATGAGTCCTTGCAACCAACCAATTTATTTAATACCAGTTTACCAAAAAAACTTCCACGTTCGGGAATAAAAGCTTTGGTATTCCTTTGTGTCGACCGAAAAATGCTGTCCTTGAGATTCAACTCCCAATCATAAGAATTGATGGCGGTTCCTCCCAAAGAGAGGTTTTGTAAAGCTATATTTCCGGGTTCGCAGGAACGAATGATAAAAGTGTCATTTTGAACGATATTGGCTGCAATTCTGGGAGTGACTACTCTGGAACATTGCTGCACATTAAACTGAAAATCTCTTTGTGTCGAAGATAGTAAAATACCATTGCGATATTCTTTTATACAAACACCTACCACAAATTGACCTGTTATCCTTGGTGTACCTGTGATAAGACCTGTCTGAGGGTTGATTATAACTACCGGGTCTCCTGCCATGGGTCTTGAAAAACTAAAACCCGGCAATAAAAAATTAACGGTATTAAAAGGAGGAAGACAATTCGCAGGAAAGGGTATGACTCCTCTGCAATCCGTTGTATTTAATTGGCCTCCGGAACTCAATGGAGAACAAAATTCATAAACTACCTGGTCATTTTCAGTATCCGTGGCCGAATGATCAAAGGTAAGCGGTTCGTTTACACACAATATCACGGGTGGAAACCCGGTAAAAGAAGGACTATTATTACATGTTTGTTGGGCCAAGGCAGATATGGTTATCGTGAATGCTGCCCCTGCATTATCAGGATTAAATAAATTGGAGATGGTAGGATTCCTGCAACATCTCTGATAGGCTATCATATACGTATTATTAATAACCGGAAGCCAAACGGTAAACTCATAGGTTCCTTCTTCTACGCCCAGATTCGGTGGGACGATGATACAAGGGTCGTCGTTATTAGGAGGAACTGCTTTTACATCTTTTACATTAACCTGTACCAACCTTACATAATCCCAGACATTATTTCCGATTTCTCTGTATATACCAAAACGAGCGGAAAAATCAAAATTAGCACCGTTGGATTCACTGTCCCTATACATTTTACAAATCACCCTATACTGAACACTGTCATTTGCACTGTTTTTACCCAGACAAACATACCTCATATCACCTCCGATGATGTGTCTGGACTCGACTGTAAAGATTCCATCCAATCCCAAAAAGAAAAAAACAGCCCAAAGGACCATTTTATAATATAATATGGATTTATTCAATTTTACCATATAAATCATAGTCTTCAGCATTGGTAATAGTAGCTGTAACAAATTCACCTGTTCGCAGGTAGTTGGCACTTGCATCTATCAAAACTTCGTTATCCACTTCGGGTGAATCGTATTCTGTTCTGCCGATATAATATTCACCTTCTTTTCTGTCAATTAACACTTTGAGGGTTTTACCTACAAGCGTTTGATTTTTTTTGAAAGAAATATCCTGTTGTATTTCCATGATACGATTTGCTCTGTTTTGTTTTTCTTCCTGAGAAACGTTATCTTCCAATAAGTGGGCTGAGGTATCCTCTTCGTGAGAATATTGAAAAACACCTACTCTTTCAAACTCCATTTCCTCAACAAATGTACATAATTCTTCAAACTCCTGTTCTGTTTCCCCCGGAAAACCTACCAGAAATGTCGTGCGTATTCGTATTTCAGGTACTATTTCCCTAGCTGACTGTATTAATTTTTTTTGTTCTTCCCTTGTCGTTTGTCTTTTCATTCTGTCCAATACGGTATCGGATGCATGTTGCAACGGAATATCGAGGTAATTACACACTTTAGGTTGTTTTGCCATGGTGTGCAATATTTCCATAGGAAACTTATTAGGGTAAGCATAATGCAACCTGATCCATTCGATACCTTCTATTTCACAAAGGGCGTCCAATAATTCGGGCAACATTCTTTTTTTGTACAGATCCAATCCGTAATAAGTCAGTTCCTGGGCTATCAAAACCAGTTCTTTGACACCGATTCTGGCCATCTGACGTGCTTGCTCCACCAGTTTTTCAATGGGTTTTGACACGTGTTTGCCCCTCATGAGCGGAATAGCACAAAAAGAACAGGTCCTGTTGCAACCTTCACTGATTTTGAGATATACAAAATGACCGGGTGTTGTCAGTAATTTTTCACCTACCAGATCATGTTTATAATCAGCGTTCAATCTTGACAAAAGTCCGGGCAATTCCATCGTTCCGAAGTAAGCATCCACCTCAGGAATTTCGGTTTCCAAATCATCTTTATATCGTTGAGACAGACATCCAGTTACATATAATTTTTCGATTTCTCCTTTTGATTTTAAATCGGCATATTGCAGGATGGTATCAATAGATTCCTGTTTTGCCAAATCAATAAATCCGCAGGTATTGATCACAACTATGTTGGCTGGTTCCGGTGACTCATGAGCCACGTCAACTCCGTTAGCTGATAATTGACTCATTAAAACTTCTGAATCTGCCAGGTTTTTAGAACACCCGAGCGTAATCACATTTACCTTATCCTGTTGAATCTTTTTTGTCTTCATATCCTATATAAAACGACAAAGATATATAAAATTTGTTTAGCGGAAAGCGAGGATTTAAAGAGTCAAAAAGCAAATCCTGTCCATTATTATACATCCGGACTATAAATTCTGTATAAATAGTTGGAAGCAGTAATTTAAAACTTTTGAAATCCGGAAGTAAATTCAACAAAAAAGGCCTGCAGATTTATTTGCAGGCCTTTTGTATTATTTAAAGTCCAAGTACTTTTCGCATGGTCTCTCCGATATCTGCCGGGGAGTGTACCACATGAATACCACATTCTGCCATTATTTTCATTTTTGCCTCCGCTGTGTCATCATGACCTCCAACGATTGCACCGGCATGTCCCATAGTACGACCTTTCGGAGCGGTCTGACCGGCAATAAATCCAACAACCGGTTTTTTGTTTCCGGTTGATAAAATATATTTGGCCGCATTAGCTTCATAATTGCCGCCGATTTCACCAATCATGACAATACCGTCTGTTTCGGGATCTTCCATCAATAATTTAACAGCATCTTTGGTGGGAGTACCTACGATTGGATCACCACCAATACCAATAGCCGTTGAGATACCCATTCCGGCTTTTACGATCTGATCTGCTGCTTCATATGTAAGGGTTCCTGATTTTGAAACCACACCGATTCTTCCTTTTTTAAATACAAAGCCAGGCATAATACCCACTTTTGCTTCATCAGGAGTAATGATTCCCGGACAATTAGGACCTATAAGGGTACAATCATATTTTTCAATATATGCTTTGGTTTTAACCATATCCTGTACAGGAATTCCTTCCGTAATACAAACGATAACTTTTATACCTGCTTCTGCTGCTTCCATGATAGCATCTGCTGCAAATCCCGGTGGAACAAAAATAATACTGGTGTTGGCTTCTGCCTGAACCACAGCGTCTCTCACAGTATTAAAAACAGGTTTGCCCAAATGTTCTGAACCTCCTTTACCGGGTGTCACTCCACCTACAACATTGGTTCCGTATTCAATCATTTGTTCTGCGTGAAAAGTTCCTTCTTTTCCTGTGAAACCCTGAACTATAATTCTGGAATTTTTATTGACTAATACACTCATGAATAATATCTTAAATGGTCTGATTAATATGAAGCCACAAAACTAATATTTTGTGAACTGGTTTTCTAGTAAGCTGCCTGTTAATTTACTTTTTTTCTTTCCTGATGAGCACAATTTCTTCATTGGGCTTATGCATCAGGTGTTTTTCCCTGGCAAACTTTTCGTGATCCGACTCCAAATCCTTTTTATCAAGTTGAGCCTGTTGGATTTTTTCTTCATACACAGACTTTTCTTCTTCCAGTTTATGTATGATTCCGGTCAGTTTATTGTATGCAAAAACATTGTACCTGTCCAGAAATAAAATCCAGACTAAAAAAAGTATACTAACCACAGAATATTTATTGATCCACGAAGAGGGCACCCCGATCCAGCGGGATAACTCTTTGATAAATCCTTTGTTTTCTTTTTCCATGATGACCTTATTTGAGATTATAAATTAAAGAGCGATTTACCAGGATAGATAGCAGAATCACCTAATTCTTCTTCAATCCTGAGTAGTTGATTGTATTTAGCTATACGGTCACTTCTTGAAGCGGAACCTGTTTTGATCTGACCTGTGTTTAAGGCAACAGCCAAATCAGCAATGGTTGTATCTTCTGTTTCTCCTGAACGGTGACTCATCACGCTGGTAAATCCGTTTCTGGTAGCGAGATTGACAGCATCTATCGTTTCTGTAAGTGAACCAATCTGATTTACTTTAATCAAAATAGAATTGGCTGCATCTGTATCGATTCCTTTTTGTAACCTTTTTGTATTGGTCACAAATAAATCGTCCCCGACAATCTGCACTTTGGATCCAATTTCTTTGGTAAGTTTTTGCCATCCTGACCAATCATCTTCGTGCAGACCATCTTCAATCGAAATAATCGGATATCGGTTGACCCATGTTTTCCAAAATTCCACCATCTCATCTGAATCCATTTTTTTGCCTGCTGACTTATGGAAATGATATAATTTGGTCTCTTCATCATAAAATTCGGAGGCTGCTGCGTCCATAGCGATCACTATATCAATACCCGGACGATAACCAGCTACCTCTATGGCTTTCAAAACGGTCTCTATAGCCTCTTCATTGGACTTAATATTAGGAGCAAATCCACCTTCGTCACCTACATTTGTAGAATAACCGTTTTTCTTTAATACATCTTTCAGGTGATGAAATACTTCGACACCCATTCTCAGCGCATCTCCGAACATGTCAGCACCGATTGGCATGATCATAAATTCCTGAAAGTCAATACTATTGTCAGCATGAGAACCTCCATTCAGGATGTTCATCATAGGAACCGGCAGCACGTGCGCATTAACTCCGCCGATATATCTGTACAAGGGTTGTCGGGATTCCTGGGCTGCTGCTTTGGCTACAGCCATTGAAACGCCTAAGATTGCATTTGCTCCGAGTTTGGATTTATTGTCGGTTCCGTCCATTTCCAACATGATATCATCAATATATCTTTGTTCGAAAACTTCTTCCCCGATAAGGGCTTCTCGGATTTTATCATCAATATTATTAACAGCATTGAGCACCCCTTTTCCTAAAAAGCGTGTTTTGTCGTGGTCTCTCAATTCTACGGCTTCATATTTTCCGGTAGAAGCTCCGGAAGGAACAGCTGCCCGGCCCATAGCTCCTGATTCCGTTAAAACTTCAACTTCAACTGTCGGATTTCCTCTGGAATCCAAAATCTCTCTTGCTCGGATATCAATAATAGCGCTCATTTTCTAATTATGTTTGGTTTGTTGAATCAATTGAATAAAATCATCAAATAAATATTTGGAATCATGGGGCCCGGGATTTGATTCAGGGTGATATTGAACAGAAAAACCTGGTGTTTTTTTGAGTCTGATCCCTTCTACAGTGTCATCATTCAGGTTGACATGTGTCAGTTCTACTAAATCGGACTGCAACTTCACATCCTCCATATTGACTGAAAAACCGTGATTCTGACTGGTGACCTCACATTTTCCTGTTCTCAGGTTTTTGACCGGATGGTTTGCTCCCCGGTGACCATTATTCATTTTGTATGTATGTATTCCGGAAGCAAGAGCCAACAATTGATGGCCAAGACAAATACCAAATATCGGTTTTCCGGATTGTATCATATGTTTTACAGTTTCTACAGCATAATCCATGCTCGACGGATCACCGGGACCATTGGATAAAAAATATCCGTCAGCCTGAAAATTTTTTATATCTTCAAAAGATGTTTTGGCCGGAAAAACCTGAACAAACGCTCCCCTTTCAACCAAACTTCTCAGGATATTTTTTTTGGTTCCATAATCCATCACCGCCACGCGTACTTGAGCATCCGGATCACCAAGACTATATGATTGTTTGGTTGTAACCTTGGAAGCCAATTCCAAACCATCCATAGAAGGGATGTTTTTAAGCCGTTTTTTTAATTCCTGGATATCAAAAATTTCGGATGAAATAATACAATTCATCACTCCTTTTTCACGTACTTTTCGAACAATGGCACGGGTATCCACATCGTAGATACAGACGACTTTATTTTCTTCAAAATAAGTCTGAATATCGCTGTCTGCCATCGGTCTGTTGTAATCTTTGGTAAAATTCCGGCATATCAAACCTTCAATCTGGATTTTTTCAGATTCTGTGTCCGTATTTTTAATACCGTAATTACCTATATGTACATTGGTAGTCAAAAGGATCTGACCAAAGTAAGAAGGATCAGTAAAAATTTCCTGATACCCTGTCATTCCAGTGTTGAAACAAACTTCTCCACCTGTCGTGCCTTTGATTCCCGCTGCTTTCCCATGAAATACGGAACCGTCGTCAAACACTAAGATGGCTTCTTTGTGGGGAGATGTATCCATGCCAAAATATTGGTTTATGGAGGGCAAAGATACAAACTATCCTTTCATTTAAAAACTTTACAGGCAATATATTACAAAAAAATAATATCTAAAAGGGTACGACCTCTTCCTTCCCACACGAAAAAAAAGGTCATTTGTAAAGACATTATCTTACCTGAATCCTGATTCCTCTGCTGTGACTTGAAAATTCCGGTGCATACATAGATTGAAGCGTGGCCAATCCGGCACTGTAAGTGCCTTTATGGACGACTTTCAGGTCATATTCAATGACAAAATCTCCTTTGGGCAAATGACCGATAAAAAAGTGACTCGCAAGGTCTTTTATATTTTCGTAATAACCCAATCCACCCTGATATTTATGGCTGCTCAGTGTATTGGATGGTTCGAATCCGGACGGTCTGCTGTCTTTCAAATGGACATAATCCATACTTCTGTCTGAAACGATCCGCAATCTGACTCTCAGTTTATCCCCCGGCTTCAAAAGCGTATTATCGTTAACCTCTTCAATGATTTGTCCTTTCGCCGTTTCTTTGATGACATAAAACTGTTTAAAAACCTTCAGTGGATTTCCCGTTTCAGCCTTAATTTTGTCTGAATCCTCAAAATACTGATAATAAACGGAGCCCCATGATGTCGATGTATTTGGATTGTTGACTGAGACATTGCCCAAAGATTTGTCCAATGTTTTTTCAATCCATTCTTTTTTGACATATCCTGTTCCGGATTGGGTTTGATCAAAAATGACTTTTTCGCCAGCCAAAGTAATCAAAACCGGCTCCTTCTCTTCTACCCATTTTATGAGTCCTCCTTTCTCACCTTCCATCAACAATCCGTAAATTGCTGCTGCCGTAGATTTTGTGGTTGACCAATGATTGCTTTGTTTATTTTTCAGTAACCACAACTTCATTTGATCGATTGCGGTGGAAGCTGCTTTACTCTCACTGTAAAACTCAATCATTCTGCTATGTCTTTCAATAGGCAATTCGTCCCATCGGTATCCATTGCCTACATTCCAGTATTTGCCGAGTTCGTCTTTATAAAATGATCGTTCTTCAAATGATTTGAATATTTTCTGAGCTGTTTGATCACCTTTTCTTTGCAAAACAATACCAATAAGAATCTGTGTATAGAGGTTTTGTTTCAACCATTCTTCTTTGGCTTTTTTGAAATAATAATCGTACGATTCCTGATTTTCAGCAGGCAAAGGAATCTCAGGGAAAAATGACCTTATATATAAATAATGTATTGCCAGACTTTGAACTGGAACGGGCATTTTGGAAGAAAACGAAATGCTTTTTTCTTTTTTATAATATTCGTTCGTTTCAGCATCTATATAGGCCAGAGCTTTTCTGACCAGTTCTGTGACTTCAGCATTATCTTTGGACAAAGCGCCGGTTTTCATCATCTGGCCCAATGATTCCACTACATTTTGGGTCACATAAAGATCCGCTCTTCCGTTGACAAACCATGGAAATGCACCGTCTGACATTTGCCTTTCTTTCAGCTTTTTAAACGTTTGGTCCAACTCATTTTTTAAGGTATTACTTTCAAAAAGCAAGGCTATATTTCGTTTTTGTTCTGCCTCTGTCAAACCCTGAATCACCCAGGGTGTTTCTTCTGCCAAAGCAGATTTTAATTCCTGATTGGTAAAAAGTCTGGAAGCCAGAGCATCTTTTTCCACCGATCTCCACCTGTCAAAAACAGCATAAATTTTGGGGTTTGATTGGGCAATTTTTGAAGATACAACATTGGCAAAATACCTGTTGACGATCTGGTCGGTGCATTCAAAACCTTGTTCAACAAGATATGGCAATGACTGAATCACGTACCAAACCGGATGGCTGGTATATTCTATGGTAAATTTATGGTCAATTTTGGTTTTTGAAACATTTTCTTTAAATGTTTTGAACTCAAAATTTTTGGATTGGTTGCCATGAACGTACAGGGGCAAAGATTCTGTAACCAGAATTTTATTATTCAACACCGGGATAATGTTTTCTTCGCCATCGCTGTGTCCTTCAGTTTCTGCCCATACTGTCCATGCCAAAGAACCAAAATAATCTTCAGGTACTACAATTTCCCACTCAAATAAAGAAGAGGCATTTGCTGAAAGGATGGTTGTCGATAAAACCGGCGTTTTGATAAATTCTGAGGTAACGTCTTTTCCGGAAACGATATCTGTTAATTTACACTTTATCGTTGCTGTCAACTGCGTGTTTTCCGTATTCACAACTTTGGCATTCAGCATCATTTTGTCTGAAGTTCTGACAAATCTCGGTGCATTCGGAAATACCATTACTTTTTTGTAGGTAGTGACAAGTCTTTCGTCATATCCGGTTTGCATAACCTTAGTATGCGCAAAAGTCAAAAGTTTCCACCGCGTCAATGCTTCATTCATGGTGAAAGAAACCCTGACATTTCCCAAACTATCCGTTTTGATCTGTGGAAAAAAGAATACGGTTTCATTCAGATTTTTACGGATGGAAGGTGGGGATGCTGGATCTTTTAGGGCTGCCGTTCCTCCATCGGCCATTTTTTGTTTTGTTTCTTCAAAACCCTCATTATCAGCATTTTCCGCAGAAATTACCATAGAAGGCTCTGCTGCTTTGGATGCCCTTTCATCCATATCATAACTACGCTGAACCATCACCGGTGGACCGTACATGTATTGGTAGATCTGAATACCGGTGATAGAAGGATATTCATAAGATGTACCTCCTTCGTATGTAACCTGATTCCAATCATAATGAAGATATGTGGCCGGAGCCTGAGCAAAACCAAATGGGATTAAATATAACCGGCTGTAATCTTTTTGGTAATACGACGATCTCCATGTATTAGATTCAAAAACATCCAGAGAAGCATCATACATAGTCATCAATACTTCTGCCATGACGGCTTCTTTTTTCGACCCGGATACAACCAAAACGTATTCTTCTTTAGTACCCGGATACAATTTATCGCGAAAACTTTCAAAACGAATGTCCAATTCTTTATTGGTATAAGGCACATCCAGATCAATCGTCTCTGTAAAGTATCTGTTTTTATACACATAAGATACTGCCAATTGTAAGCCGCCTCTGTGTTTTTCTTCAACAGGAAAGGAAAAATGAAAACTTTTTTTGACTGCCGGATTTGTTTTGGCAATCATTTTTCCATCTTTTTCAATCAGGATTTGTGCAAACACTACATCACATGAAGCTCCCAGGTCAAGTTCTATTGATTGTCCGGGTTCGAAAGATTTTTGTCTTAAAGAAATAAACAAGGGTTTTGTTTTCGGAAAACTTCCCCGATCAATATCTGTAATAACGTGATAAGATTCTGATTTTGCTTCCTTTCCGAAATTATCTTTGGATGATAGGGTTATTTTATAAACACCTGCATTTTGAATAATTTTTTCCGACAAAGGATCTTCACTTGAAAAAACACCGTCAAAAATCTTTTTTTCGACTTTCCAATTGTCAAATCCCGACAATGGCACTTTGGGTTGTGTTATCCCTTTTTCGGATGATTCCTGAATATAAAAAATTCTGTCTTGTGAATCCCAGTAACTATTGACGATACATTCTGATGGCTCCTGAAGTTTTTCAATACGGATATTTCCCGTTCCCGTTTGCCTGACGCCAGAAAGATTTTTGATTGTCACTTTTACAGGTTTTAAATCTCTTATATCCGAATGGTCTTCAAGATTATTTTCAACGGTAATACCTACATATCCAATGGAAATATCACTTTCTGCAGATTGGCTTTCTCCCGTGATGTCGGTAGCACTGATTTGGATTTTATAATCAAAGGTCGGCATCTCTTTACTATCCACATTCAAATCCGGAACCGCTTTAAATGAAAAGGAATATTTTCCTTCTGCATCACTTTGTACAATGCCCGTAGCAATCACCTGCTCATTGCCTGAATAAGACGGCATAGGTCTCCACCAACCATAATGTATAAAACGAACACCCCGGACAACTTTCCAAGTAACTTCGGCTGCGTCGACCGCATTTCCGGCATAATTTTTTACAACGCCTGACACTCCGACCTCTTCATTAAGAATATAATTTTTTGTAAAGGTGTCGACCATTACTTCAAAATCCGGACGTTTGTATTCTTCTACTCTGATACTTTTCTGACCTGAAACCCCTTTTTTGTTTTGCACATTCAGGCTGAATTGTCCGGTAAGTCCCCCTGCCGGTATCACAAACGAACCAGTAACAGATCCAAAATCGTTGGTCGTAAGTGTCAATTTTGACACTTCCCGATAGTTTGCATCAAAAAGAATGACGTCAAGCGTTGCGTTTTTTAATATTTCATATGTACTTTTCCCATCTGTTGACAATGCCAATGCTTTGAAATAAAGAATCTGTCCGGGTCGGTAAATTCCTCTGTCGGTAAAAATTTCGGCAAAAGAATACTTATTTTCGTTATCGACATCTCTGTATTGAAATTGATCAGCTGCCAGATCGAGTTTGTCTTTTCCTGAAGAAACGACAACCTGTACCCTTCTGTTGTCAGACATAGGAAAGGTGACATAACCTTGTTCGTTGGTGTTTTTTTCTTCGGACAAGGTTCTCGACATATTTCGGTTTCGGTTTCTGTATTCCACAAAATATAAAGAGACTTTGACATTTTTGACAGGTTTTCCTGAAAGCCTGTTGACCACTCTGTAGACCATCTCATTTTTCTCCTTGTAAGCAGTATACGCCAGATCGGACACATAAAATATACTGTATTGTACCAGTGGTACTGAACCGCTTTTTGAAGGTTCGGTTATTTCCACCAAGTACTTACCAAAAGGAAATTTGGGTAAAATACCTTCGAGTTTTTGTGTTTCAAATTGTTGTTTTTCAGTCAAATTCCATTTTTTGTCGTAAGATAAAACGGAACCCGCTTTCAATCTTGCGTAATAACTTTGATTGTCGCCATCTTCTGTTTGAAAACTTTCATTTTTCAGTGTATATACTTTGATTTTTACAGAAGAAACGTTTCTGTAATCAAGAGCAAATCGCGGAGATTCTTTAGCAGAAAACACCTGCTCCGTGGTAAGGCTGATTTCCGGTCTTTCGATGATTTCCAAAGTGTTTTTACAAGCGTTGGCCCCGGGAGAATCCGGATATAAAGCCATGGCCTTTTTACATAACAAAATGGCTTTATCATACATTTTATTTTTGTAATAATATTCAGCCAGACTGTGATAAATTAAGGTAACATATGCATCATTTTCATAGGTGCTTATCATTTTCTGCAATGTTTCCTCATAGATTTTGTCCTTATTTTCAATCACTACATTTTCATAAAAAAAAGACAATCTACTCTTGTCATAATCTGCCAGAGACCTAAGAGAAGATTTTTGAGCATGTACAAGGATCTTTTGATAACCCTCAATAATCAGATACATCGGATCTTCTTTTTTCGACTTATCCGGCGATATCGACAAAAAGACATCTGCGGTACTTATATATTTCGGGTCAGTCAACACATATTTACTATCGAGTGCCAACGGAATGGAAGATTTATTGTCTTTGAGATACGACATATATCTGTCCCAAAGCAAGGTGTAAAGCGTAGGACGGATACGATTATCGGTATTCTCCGAGAGATTGAGAACAGATGTATAATTCGAATAAGGTTGATCCAGATTTTCGCCCTGAATACTGAAGCTATACAATGAAATGATTTTCCGATAAAAATCTTCACTTCCCCAAGAAAGATAATCTGAAGAATCGGATTCTGCCGTGGCCGTTCTCTGAGAAATTTCATATCGATTACTTTGAAAATACTGATCATACATTTCTGCCAGATAGGATGTTACAATCCGGGATGCCGGAGAGGCAAGTGATTTTTTTTCATTTTCCAACCAAACCAATACCTCACTTAACCCGTTTTCATTGGTTTCGATGGTCAGCTCGGATTTGGTTTTGACAGCTTTTACCAATTGATCGGCTTTATTTTCATTTTTTGCAGCTGTATAAATCAATTCGACCTCTGCAAGGGCACTTTTGGGCAAACCCTGATCCTTAAACTCAGCCACTTTTTTCCAGGCGGCATCAAAATCAAATGCAGAATTTTGTGGATTTGAAGTTATCAAACTCATCATAATGCTCATAAACCAAACGATTGTCTTCATGTGAAATGTTTATATGTTAACCAATGACATGACTTCTCATCATCATCATGTACAACTTTAAGATGTAATTACAACAAAAAAGGTACTAAATAAAACGTTAAAACGGTCAAATGATTATATTTTTTTTATTTATAACCCAAAGCTAAAGCCGTTTTTTAACTTTTCTTCGTAAGCTTCTTTGTCAAAATAATACAATTTTGCCGGTCTGTGGGACACGTCTTTCTGGGTTTCGCCTGTAGCTTTCAATATTTCAAGATTACTTAGCTTTCTTCTGAAATTTCTTTTATCCATTTCAAAACCAAGTACACTTTCATATAAAGTCTGTAGTTGATTTAAGGTAAAAACGGATGGTAATAAAGCAAAACCGATCGGGTGCTCCCTCAGATTTCTTTTCAATCGATCCAGGCTGGTATCCATAATGAGTTTATGATCAAAAGCCAATTCGGTGATGTCTTTTACATTTTTCCATTGCAGGCCCAGGTTATCTTTTTCCAACAAAAAATCATCATTTTCAATTTTTATCAAAGAATAATATGAAACAGTGATCACACGGCCTAAAGGGTGTCTGTTCAGATTTGAAAAAACCTGTACCTGGTCGAGATAAATATCGTCGAGACCCGTCCTTGTGGATAAAACTCTGTGTGCTGCCTCATCCGTAGTTTCATCGGGGTGTACAATATCCCCCAGCAAGGAGAGTCGGTTTTCAAAAGGTGGCATATCACACGGAATCAGCAAAATTTTCAATCCTGAATGATCATAACCAAAAATAACACAATCAACGGACACTGCCGTCTTGTATTCATGGTGTATCTGGTCAAGCCAGGTGTTGATATTCCCTCCAGCTCCAAACTTGTGCATGTGTTCTTAGTTTACAAAGCCGTAAAGTTATCAATTTTACAGATATCGTACAAATAACACTATGGGTAAATATATAAAGAGATTCAAACTTTTTTATACAAAACAAATTAAGGGCTTTTCATTAAAAATATAATACAATTTTGGGACTGCAAAATGAAACTATGGAGATAATCTATCCATTGACTTTTGCCTAATAATTAAGAAACAACCATAATGTTGATTTTATAAAATTGTTTGTCCGTATCTTTGTGCTTTTTGATCCTTTAGGGAATAATACAAAAATGTCCATATTTCATCGTATTCAGGTACCGGTTGAAACAGAAATTCCGGTAAAATGTAACAATCCTTTCGGAATCCATCATGCTGAACTGACAAAAAAAGTGGTTGATATCTTTATAAATCAACTTTCTGTAACAGATTTAGGTCATGATTTCGGATTAAAAAGTTCTGGTGGTTTGGGCAAAATGTTTGGTGTTTTAGTTGGCAAAAACCAACAAGGCGAAATAGGATACCTGGCTGCTTTTTCGGGAAAACTGGAATCCGGCACCAATATTCCCGGGTTTGTACCGCCTGTTTTTGATACATTTGAAGTTGGCGGACTTTATAAAACCAGAGAAGAAGAAATCAATGAAATAAATATCAAAATCCGGGATATCGAAACCTCATCACCATTCAGGGAAGCCTTCCTACATCTTGAGAATAAGAAGATCGACATGGAAAAAACCATACAAAAATTAAAAACGCAACATAAAGAGGCTAAAGAAAAAAGAAAAATAACAAGAAATGAACTTCTGACAAATCCTAATAAAAATGGTACGGACATAGCTAAACGACTTGATGATGAAAGTGCCCGTCACCATTTTGAATATAAAGACGCAGTCCAAAAACATAAAAAGATCATCGAGGAAGCTGAGAAAAAAGCAGATGTTTTGACAAAGGAAATCAATGAACTGAAGGTCCTTCGCAAAAAAAAATCAGGTCTGCTCCAGACGGAATTGTTCAGCCAGTACAACTTTTTGAATTTTGAAGGCAAAACAAAAAATCTTGCCGACATATTTTTTGTAGACGACACACAACCGCCTCCTTCGGGTGCCGGCGAATGTACTGCCCCAAAATTGCTCCAGTATGCCATTCAGCAAAACATCAAACCCTTAGGAATTGCCGAATTCTGGTGGGGAAAATCCCCGGCCTCTGAAATCAGGATTCACCAGCATTTTTATCCGGCCTGCCGATCCAAATGTTACCCGATTTTACAACACATGCTCAAAGGATTGGAAACAGAGGAATTGACAGGACCAAACAATACCCATATTCCGAAAGAGTTGGATATATTATATGAAGATGAAACGATTATTGTCATCAACAAATCCGCTGATTTTTTGAGTGTTCCCGGAAAATCCATCACAGATTCTGTATTAACCAGATTGAAAAAAAAATATCCCGAAGCCACCGGTCCCCTCTTGGTACACCGGTTGGATATGTCCACTTCCGGTATTTTATTGGCCGCAAAAACCAAAGAAGCTCACGCTGATTTACAAAAACAATTTCAGGACAGAAAAATCACAAAAAGGTATGTAGCAATATTAGATGGAATTCCGTCGGCTGAAAGCGGCAAAATAGATTTGCCGTTGCGGGTGGACCTGGAGGATCGTCCCCGACAACTTGTATGTTATGAGTATGGAAAACCGTCACTGACACACTTCAAAGTGATAAAAAAATCAATCGATGAATGTCGCATTCACTTTTTTCCATTGACCGGCAGAACCCACCAACTAAGGGTTCACGCTGCCCATTCCGAAGGTTTAGGCATAGCCATCAAAGGAGACGATTTGTACGGATTGCCCAATGATCGTTTGTATCTGCATGCCGAACAAATCACATTCACTCATCCCCAAACTGGTAAAACGAAAACCATAACCTGTAAGGCTCCTTTTTAATGTCCTTTTTTAAAAAGAATTGCCGGATTTTTTACTTTCAATAATCCATTCAATTCATTTATAAAACCAACCAAAAATTTGATACTTTTACCACTTGAAAAGCAAGAGGTATTTACAATATGGTTTTTGATAACATTTTAAGTGGATATATTTTTTTGAACATAATCAGAAAAATATATCTTCTTTTTATGTTGATGTTTGGATTTTCGTCCGTTCTTTTGTCACAAAATCAGGAAAAACTATATTATCGTTTTGGTGAAAATCTGAATTTTACTTCTTCCTTTGGTTATACTATTTATTCCACAGAAGACCTCAATGACTACCATATACGATATTTTGATAATCAGGTCACCATGAGTTTGAACAAATATTTTTCTGCCGGATTACATTACAACTATATTTTTATCAGTGATGTTGATAAAAAGAAGTACACGTTTTTCAGAGCCGGCCCTATCATCAGATATTACGATATCTCAAAAGACAATAAGTGGTTTTTACATGTTGATGCCATGCTGGATTACGGTAATTTTGTCATTGAAGTAAATGAAGAATTAAACAAAAGAGAAACCCTGTATCTTGGCCTGAAATTGATGGGTGAATACAATATATTTTCAAATTGTAACATCCTTTTGGGACATAAAATCATCAGGCAGCTGGAAAAAGCTGGTTATGGTCTGGAAAATTACACTTTCACCGGATTGTCATTTCGGTTTTATACCGGCAAAAAGAAATGAACACGTTTACAGCACCTGACTTTAAAAACTCAACCATTTTAGAGATGTAATCTGTCCTTTCTGGCTAAAAGAGTGGTTTCGTCTTCTACCCTATCCGGGTCCGGGACACAACAATCTACCGGACAAACAGCGGCACATTGCGGCTCTTCATGAAAACCGACACATTCTGTACATTTGTCAGGCACGATAAAGTAGTAGTCATCACTTACCGGTTTTTGTTTGGCATCAGCATCAACCTGGCTGCCGTCCTCCAATGAGTACATTCCCTTTACGCCGGTACCATCTTTGATTGCCCAATCAACCCCGCCTTCATAAATAGCATTATTCGGACACTCCGGTTCGCACGCTCCGCAATTGATACATTCCTCAGTAATAATGATGGCCATAATATATATTTTACAGACTTTTGTCTTTGAGGGTGCAAAATTACATATAAATGACTTCTAAACAAAGATGAATACACATCTTTGTCGTTGGATTAACAATTATTAAACAATACGGTCAAAAATTGTAAGATTCAAATCCCTTTATTTTACAAATAAAAAATCTGTTGTATCTTTGACTATTATATCAGAATCAAAACAAAAAATAACCATGATTACAAACCTGAAAATGAAGTTACAAAAGAGTATTTATCTGACCACCTTCTTCAGTATTATTTCCTTATATGTTTTAAGTGGTCAACAAATATTGGACAGTAAGTGCGGTTATGATTTTATGATGGAAACCTATGAGCAACAACATCCGGGTTTCAAAACTGCCGTAAGCAACACCTTTGAAAAAATTAAGAAATCAGAAGAAAGTCCGTTTTTAAGAAATGAGATTTTAACTGTAGATGTCGTTTTTCACATTGTGTGGAAAGAAAATGCAGAAAATCTTCATGATTCCGTTATCTTCAATCAATTGGATATTCTGAACAAAGATTATCGGTTACTGAATGACAACCGTGATGAAATAAGAGAGCTATTTAAAGACCTTCAGGCAGACGCGGGCATTGAATTTAAACTTAAAGGAATAGTTAGGGTAAAAACAAATGCTAATTTTGCTTTAAGCCTTACCGGACTTCCGGATAACGTTAAAAATGGAAGTAATGGCGGAAGCAATGCAATTTCTCCTGACAAAACATTAAATATATGGATTTGTCACATTCGGCCGATTCCTTTTATCGGGGGACAAATTCTGGGATATGCATATCCTCCGGCAGGTTTGGACAACTGGCCTGCAGGCAGCAATGCACCTTCTGCGGGACTGGATGGCGTGGTTCTCGACTTCAGGGTTACAGGCAGTAATAATCCGAACCAGCTCACCGTCCAGGGTATGAATTATACATCTTTGGGCAGGACATGTGTTCACGAAGTTGGTCATTATCTGGGTTTAAGACACATCTGGGGTGATGGCGGAGGAATTTTTGGAGGTTCAAGTTGTAATGCTGACGATGGCATGGCAGATACACCCAATCAAGGTTCTGAGACCGGTTTCGGCTGTGACAAAAACAATAATACCTGCATTGATGCTCAGAATGATTTGCCGGACATGATTGAAAATTATATGGATTATTCTGACGAACGATGTCAGAATATCTTCACCAAAGATCAGGTGTCTCACATGAGAAAAGTATTATTCAACCAAAGACAAGGACTGATCGAAGGACAGGTATCTGCATATGACGTTGCTGAAAATACCTCATTTCGAGTTTTTCCGAACCCTGTCACCGACCAAGCTGTTCTACATTTTGAGGAAAACAAAACCGGAACCATTCAAATCTATGATATACTGGGCAAGGTTGTTTTTATCCAAAAATCTTGGATATTCAACAGTTTGAGTTACCTGTTGACATCCTGAATTCAGGCATATACCATTTGGTTTTTCAGGATCAAACAGGTATAATTTCTACCAATCGATTAATCAAACTTTAATCCGGACTTCCTTTGTCAATTGCTGGTTTAAGGTAGTTTTACATTTTTATAATCTTTTTCACCACAGATTGATTCTTCCATAAAATCCTGAGAAAATATATACCTGAAACTGAAAAATCAGGCCAGACAACATTATAATTTTTTTCAGAAAAGGTAAACTCAAGTTTAAAAACCTGACCATATAAGTCAAATATTTCAAATGATACATCAGCCGATTCCGGAAGATGGTTTACCCTGAAAGAAATAGAAGATGGATTGGGTGTAACCGTTATAATTTCTTCAGCCAAAACATTTCCGACTGAGGTTCGGCATGGAGATTCAAACAAAACGGGATCAGAAAAAACCGGTGCCACATTACCGCAATCGGCAGCCATTGACAATACATATATCTGACAGGAATCGAGTCCAGAAAGTAAAAAAGGATTGTCTGAAACAAGCAAGGTGTCATAGTCAGTTTCATTCAGTTTTTTATATAAAACAATATAAAAAAGCGCGTCATTTGTCGGCGTAAAAGATACAGCAACATTTTGTCGATCCACAGAGTCTACCACAATCCCTCCGGAAAAAAAACATGCCGGAGTTGTTTCGATCCTGATACAATAATCCTCAATTTCTCCATACTCAAAATCTGAATCGTCACAAGGAATATTGTGATTTTGAAAAGCCATAATGACCCTCATTCTGGTAACACCTTCCAAAGCATTCGATGGGATCGTTACATTGGTTTCGGCACCATCCACAGACGATGTTCTTCTTGACAGTACTTTTTCATTTTCCTCAAAAATATTGTTTTGATCGTAGTCGATATACACACTGTATTCTTCTGTAAAAGGACTCTCTGAAAAACCGGGCAGTACATGAAGTTTGTAGGTACTGTCCCTGGTATAAACAGGTACAATACCTCCCAGATAATTCCCGTAACCATTGTTATTTATACCGGACTTGTTTATAAAATCACCGAAACGGACTTCATCAATCCATTCGTCCCGGGTTATTTTTTTGGAAAAAGAACAAAAAGAGCCCGAAGTACACGAACCACAAGGAGTTGTGACTATTATATTTTCAATGACAGGAGCCTGTGTTTCAAATTTTTGACAGGTGGTGGCAACAGAAAAATTAAACCAACTGCAGGTATCAATCCCTGACAGTGTCAAGGAAGGTTGCCAAAGCGTTGTATCTCTACCATTACCCGAAAGATCCGTATAAGTTACCGAATGGATAACATCTCCTAAAGCTTCATGAATCCACTTTAAAGAAAGATTTCCGTTTTCATAATTCTGGGTAAACTGTTTAGGTGCATTACAACAACCACCTGAAACAAAATATTTGGAATATGAAAACTTTTGAGATGCACCACATTGATAACCTATCTGCAATTCGTATTCTTTACAAAAGTCCAATCCCGAAATCAATTTTCCTTTGGTATAATCCTGATAATAAACCCAATCCTGGCTTTCTGTGTCTCTCATTCTGAGTGCAAAAACCCCGGTGGCATTGGTATTCACCCAATAAACCTGCAAACTGTCAGCATTGGTCTGAATGGTTATTCCTGCGGGAGGAGCACAACTTTCACAAAGTGCTTCCATATTTTTTACCGCGAGATTTGTATTTAGCCTGCCTTCAGTGGTAGTAATATTAACCAAAGAATTATTAGATACCGTTCCGTGCAACAACATATCTTTAACCAACAAAGCTGCACCAGAAGGATCTGATTTCATTAGATTTTGAATCTGAACACAAGGAACAGCGTACATCAACGCTACAGTTCCGGAAACGTGAGGTGTTGCTCCCGATGTCCCCCCGAATGCAGCATAATCTGTCCGGGACAATGTATATGTCTGATGACCATAAGAACCCAGGTCTATAGATTTTTTGCCGTAAGCGGCACCCGTAACTTTTTGATCTGAACGGTTAAGGTTGGTAACTGCCAATAAAAATTCACTCGGACAGGAAGTCGGCATGTCACCAACTGCATCGACATCCAGATTATCATTAGCGGTGGCACCGCAATTCAAAACTCCCACGCTGCCCAACAAATCATACATCTCACACCATAAGGGTGCATCATCGGCAAAAAGTTCATTTACACCCCATGAAGCATTGGTGACGACGACAAAAGCACCTTTCTGACCGTTGGTTTCATTATAAAGTTTGCGCATGGTATATACATAAGCATAAGAAGCCAGCGCATTGGCTTCAGTTGCAGAACCATAATTGACAAACATGATTTTGGTATTCCAATTGACACCCGAAACGCCAATTCCGTTGTTTCCTTTGGCACCAACAATTCCGCATACAGGTGTTCCGTGACTTCCGCCTGTGGACAAATCATCATTATTGGTCACGATATTCCATCCCTGGTAGTCATCAATGTAACCATTATCATCATCATCAATACCGTTTAAAGCAATTTCTCCATGATTGACCCATAAGTTTGGTTTAAGATCAGGATGATTGAGATTTACACCTTCGTCTATTACACAAATTACTATGGTATCACCCCCTGAAGTCAGACCTCCGGTTGTTATGTCCCAGGCGAGGTCAATATCAAGATCTGCATTGGCGACACCACCCACGCCATTATTGATGTATTGCCATTGTTGAAAAAAATTAGGGTCATTCGGAGTAACTCTTTCTTCCAGTTTTCTGTTTTTTTGAAAATATTGAACCGAAGATTCCTTTTTCCAGAGTTTTTCATAAAAACCAGCTTGTGCTGCGTCAACTTTAACATGTTCCAATACCTTCTCCCCTTCTAAAATAAATTGATTCTGAATGATTCCTGCAGATTTTTGAACGGAATTGTTTTTGTAAAATGACAATGCAGCAGACTTTGAAGTCCATTGAATTATATATTCACCCGGTACAATTTGCTGACCGGTGACGCCAAGATAACTGAGTATAAAAATGATGCTAAAAAAAGATATAATGAAGGTCTTATTCATACGGACATGTATTTCAGAAACAAATGTAGGTTTAATTGTATATATTGACAAAAATATTTTGAATTAGTTCGTCTGTAAGACAATTTCGTATAAACAAAAACAAATAAAATCACTACCAACACCACAAAAAAGCACAAAAAATAAAAAATCATTATACATTAACAATTTTTTTAATGTGTTATATACAACATTATCAATTTTGTACGTATATTTGTATTTTGTAATATATATTACTCATAATATAGACTAGGTTTATGATCATGAAAACACAAGTATTCACAATGCTGATGGTTATTTTCGGTTTAACATCTGTATCAGCACAAAAGTCTTTGTACAAAGCAAAACTCCAGTACGACACCGGATCTTTTACAGAAGCTAAAACCGTACTTTTGGATTATATCTCCGAAGTACCGGCGGACGTCGATGCACATTTATTGTTAGCAAAATGTTATTTTTCCATGGGATTATTTTCAGAATGTAATCTCAGATTGGAAAAAATTGTACACCTCAACAATTGTCCTTCCGAAGCATTCGAGTTATACGGTAAATCGCTGAAACAAGTAGGCCGAATGACGGAAGCTAAAGACAATTTTTTAAAATTGGCTTCTGTTGACCCAACAAAAAGTAAACAATTGGCAGAAAGTGTGGACTTTGCCATACAAACTATGGAAAAAGGATCAAAATACGACATCATTTCGATGCCGTACAACAGTTCTTCCCATGATTTCGGATTAACATTTTACCAAAACGTTCCGGTATTCACTTCCTTCAGAACAGATATCCTGATGGATGAAGTACAAAAATTGTCAAACCAACATGATGGTGTGCAGAAAAGTTATTTTTATTCTAATAAAAAACACCATTTTATTAAAGGCCTGCATCAAAAACTCGATCAGATAGGTCCGTTAAGTTTTTCATCCAATGGTGAATACTGTACCCTGATTGAATCAGGAATGACTCAGGATTGTCACATTACCTGTGATAAAATCAGCAGCGTACTTTATTTGGTAAAAATAAATAAAACGGGAGAAATCGTCGAACACAAATCATTTATACATAATGAAGTAGGTTCCTCCATCCACAGTGCACATATTGCCTATGATGGGAAAGCAATCTATTTTTCGTCAAACAGGCCCGGAGGATACGGAGGTTTTGACTTGTATGTCAGTTACCTGAAAAACGGTCTCTGGACATTACCTGTCAATCTTGGATCAGAAGTAAATACATCGGGCAACGAAATAACGCCATTTTATAATAACGGAGAAATGTTATTTGCTTCGGATAACCATCCCGGATTAGGTGGTTATGATGTTTTTTCATCAAGAGTGATTCAGGGACAATGGACAGAAATCACCAATGCCGGGCATGGCATTAACTCAATAGGTGACGACTATTTTCCGGTTAAAAACAGCAAAGAGGATATTTTCATCACATCCAATCGTTTGGGAGGAAAAGGTGGAAACGACATCTATAAAGCCATTCAGATTGTGGGTGACAACGAAGCTCTGTTGTCTGCTGTTGAGGTAAATATTGTGCCTCCTGCCGTTTCTCTTGCCAGTCTCGAAGAAACACATGCTCAAAAACCGGTATCAGAAACAAAAAATGTGAGTTTCAAGGAAAACAGTACGGTTGTTACTACTGATGTACAAACTAAATCGGTATTTATCATGCCGGAATTTGACAGGAATGTTGTGGGAAGTACAGAAGCTGAATTTTCACTCAGTGGTGCCCGAAGGATTGCTTTAGGAAATGTCGCTCCGGTAGGTGAAGTGTTTTTTATTCAATTGGCTTCCACAAGTAATTTGGAACCAAACTTATCAAAATACGGAAATTTAGTACAATTTGGTGACATATATAAAATGACTGTAAACAACGTAATAAAAATTCGTTTGGGATACTTTACAGAGCGGAAAGATGCTGAAGAAGCACTGAAAAACGTCCGGCAAAATGGATTTAAGGATGCTTTTATCATAAAAGAATCTTTGGTACATTCCAATATGGAATTGCTGCTTTCTAAAGCTGAAGATCCCATCATTGCAGAACGTGGAAACGATCAGACAAATAACAAAAAACAACCTGCAGCAGTTTACGGTCTGGGAGGAAAATACAAAGTACGTCTGGCTTCTTATGAAGATCCGATTTGGTTTGACATCAACAAAGTAAAAGACCTTGGAAGGATTGAACAATGGACCAAAGGTAGTTGGACAATTTTTGTTCTGGCTGGTTATAATGATATTGAAGAAGCAAAAGACGCTCAAATAAAAGCACTTAACCGTGGTTTTAAAACAGCCGAAGTTGTCATTGATACCGGAGGTATTCTGGAAAGACTTAAGCAAAACTAATCGCAAAAACTTAAAAAGTTCGTTGATCAATCAACGAACTTTTTTTTTGCACTCTATCGCAAAATGCTTTTAATAATATATACATTAAACAATTGTTCCTCTGAATTATTTTATTGGCTGCTACAGACAGATAAAGCCCCGTTTATCGTCATCCCGGAAACCCTTAAACATCACTTTGATGTAAATAAAAAAAAGGGATGAAATTTTTGAACAGATATTATTTTTTTGCAAATAAGAATATGAGTTTTACATTTCAAACGTAAAATATATTATGCTAAGTTTTCAATTAAAAAAATGAATGATAAATCCTTCATTTTTCGTTACATTTGACCTTTCATAATAACATAATATATGTTACACAGAACACAAGTCCTAACACTGTTTTTGTATGTTTTTACATTCATTTTTTTAAGTTGTTCCGGAAGTTCACCTGATCCCACTCAGGAAGCTGACGTAACATATTATCAGGACACCCAATTTGTCATGGGTGCAGACTTATCGTACGTTAATGCACTGGTAGATGCAGGTGTTGTCTACAGAGACTCAAGCGGTGTTCAAAAAAATCCATACACAATTTTTAAAGAACTGGGTACCAATCTCGTTCGGGTAAGAAAATGGCACACTCCTTCCTGGCAAACAACTTTGTACGGCGGCATCAAATACCACAATGCAGATGATGTTGCAAAAACCATCCGGGAATCTAAAAAAGCAGGGATGAAAGTTCTTCTGGATCTTCATTACAGCGACAATTGGGCTGACCCGCATAAACAGGAAACACCAAAAGCATGGCAAGGACTGCCATTACCTGTTTTAAGTGATTCTGTGTATCAGTATACGCTACGCTATCTCCAAATTTTATCCGCACAAAATCTGGTTCCTGAATATATTCAGATTGGAAATGAAAATAATGGTGGAATGTGTTATCCTATTGGTAAAATCAACAACAATCAATACAAAAACTTCTGTACCTTACTTGCAGCCGGTTCTAAAGCCGTTCGTGATTTTTCGGCTCAATCATCCGTAAAACCAAAAATTATTATACACGTTGCTCAATTTCAGGATGCAACATGGTGGACTGATGGTGTTTTGAGTTCAGGCATTCCGGTTGATTTTGATATTTTAGGTGTTTCACATTATTATAAATGGTCAGAAGTGAATGAATTTTCAAAAATATCTTCAGCAATAAAAGACCTTAAAAATAAAACCAAAAAAGATGTCTGGATTGTAGAAACGGCAATACCCTGGACGACAAATTCCAAAGATGGATATCCCAATATCCTGTCTTCAGAAGGAATTCCTCAAGGATATACTGCAACCCGGGAAAGTCAGAACAAATATCTGGAGGATCTGACACAAGCCATATTCGATGGTGGCGGCAAAGGAATTATATATTGGGAACCCGCATGGGTTTCTTCCAGCCTCAAAGATCAGTGGAATACCGGCTCCAGCTGGGAAAACGCAACTTTTTTTGATTTCCAGAATAAAGCCCATAACGCATTAAAATACATGACAAAAAAGTATGCATTTTAATCCAAATTTATACATACGATACGATGACAAAATTAAAATAAACCACTACTCAAATACCTGTCACCTCTATCACAACAAATAAACACAATTACGCCTTCTTCGAGAGAGGAGGCAAGTTCCAATGCACAGAAAGCAGCTCCACCAGAGCTCATACCACAAAAAACACCTTCTTCTCTGGTGAGTTTCCTGGTAGTATTAACGGCATCTTCCTGAGAAACATCCATGATTTTATCCACCCTGTCAGGACTGTAGATTGCAGGAATATATTCGGGCTCCCATCTTCGGATACCCGGAATAGCAGAACCTTCAGTCGGTTGGCAACCTACAATCTGAATTTCCGGATTTTGTTCTTTGAGAAACATAGATGTACCCATAATCGTTCCTGTGGTTCCCATACTGCTCACAAAGTGGGTTACTTTTTGTACTGTATCTCTCCAAATTTCCGGTCCTGTGGACTTATAGTGAGCCATATAATTGTCGGGGTTGGCAAACTGGTCAAGCATAAAATAATGATCCCTTTGTGCTTGTTGCCCTGCATAATCCCTGCATGCTTCAATGGTTTCCAATAAAATAACTTTAGCACCAAAAGCTTCCATAGTCAAAATTCTCTCTTTCGTAGCATTAGAAGGCATAACCAATTCGATGGGTATGCCGTACATCGAAGCAATCATAGCCAATGCAATACCGGTGTTTCCACTGGTTGCCTCGATCAGGCTCATTCCAGGGTGTAATGCTCCCCTTTCCACAGCAGAACGAATCATATTGAGTGCCGCACGATCTTTGACACTTCCACCCGGATTTTGTCCTTCAAGTTTTGCATATAAGGTGACCTTAGGATTAGGATTTAATCTTTTTAATTCCACGAGTGGTGTATTTCCGACAAGGTCAATGACTTGTGCCATGCGCATTCTTATTTAATTTTTGAACAAAAGTATTTTCAGCATTATGATAGACTTTTGTTCCCGAAGGAACCGAGGTGGTAAGCCAAACATTTCCTCCTATGATACAATCATTACCGATTACGGTATCTCCGCCTAAAATCGTTGCTCCTGAATAAATCACCGTGTGATCTCCGACGGTAGGATGTCTTTTGACACCTGCAAGTTTCTTGCTTACACTGAGTGCTCCGAGAGTTACACCCTGATATATTTTAACATGGTCTCCCACCTGAGTCGTTTCACCGATGACAACACCTGTACCGTGATCTATAAAAAAGGATTTACCTATCTTTGCTCCGGGATGAATATCAATTCCTGTTTTTGAATGAGCAAACTCACTTAAAATCCTGGGCATCAAAGCTACGCCGGATGTATACAATTGATGTGCAATCCGATATATAAACACAGCAAAATAACCGGGATAGGCTCTGACAATCTCATAAGTTGATTTTGCTGCAGGATCACCCAAATAAAACGCCTCCAGATCAGATTGCAATACGTCATAAATTACAGGCAGGGCGCTCATAAAATCTTCAACGATTTCGTCACATTTTTCAGGAATACAACCATTGGTTTTTGATAATAATGTTTTTAAACCGATGCCGGTTTGTCCCAGGGCTTCTGTTATACCCTCTCTCTCCAGCAATCTGGACTCAGTCACTTCGGGAAGTAAAATTTTCTGAAGCTGCAATACCCATTCATGAATCTCTTCCGAAGAAGGTACTTCATGGGTGATTTTATGTTTTTCTATCAGCTTATTAATAAAATCAGGATCCGAAACCATAACAATTTGACTCTTTCTCATCTAACAATTGAATACCAATAAAGATTATAGTTTCATCCGAATGGCCTGTTTTTAGTCACCAAGGCAGAACTTATTGAATCGGAAAGATATAAAAAATAAAAACAAAGAATCTATCTTTGTATGTCTGTCAAAGCTCTTTTAAAAAAGTAAAAACGATACGTTTTTCCTTATTAAAAACCTTATAAGCACCGACTTTGGATAAACTATGAATGTATATTTTTTAAATAAGAGCCTATCCGGTATTTTTCGGAGTTATTTTTAAAAAGGACAATATGACCGCTAAAAGAATACATGTTGCTCCGGCATAAACCATGTTTCCCGGAACTTCGCCAAGAAGAAAATAGCCGAATATAATCGCTGAAACGGGCTGTCCGCTTACCAAAAGACCGACTTCACCTGCTGAAAAATGTTGTAAACTTTTCATCATCAACATATGCCCCAATGAAGTTGTCAGCAACCCTAAAAGAAGCAAGGGTATCCATTGGTCGATCATAGCTTCAAACGTTTCTCTCCAAGCAAAAGGTATCAACAAAAAGGATGCAATTAATACCTGATTAAAATATGTGTTTAAAGGAGTATATCTTTCAAGGATATTTTTTGACAAAACATTTCTGATAGCTAAAAATGTTCCGGCCATAAGCCCGAATACGATACCCCAAAAATATTGGTAATCAACATCAAACTGCGGGTTTAACAACCAAACTCCAAGAACAACCAATAAACCGGAAAAAATATAGGTTTTGTTGGGAATTTTTTTTCTGACAAAAGATTCAATAAAAAGTGTCTGCAATGGATAGGTAAAAACTGAAACTGCTGCCACAGCAACCGTTCCGTACTTCAAAGAATAAAAAAACAAAACCCAATGGATGGTCATGATAATTCCGGTCAACACAAGGGATTTGTCCTGTAGGTGTAATACAATTTTTTCTTTACCAATAAATAAATTCAAAACATACAAAGATATCACACCTATACAAGAACGTATAAAAATGACAAACGGAGGGTCAAGATCAGCATACCTTCCAAGCGGTCCGCTCAGACTGATAAACAATGTCGCCAGCAGAACCAGTATATAAGGTAAAAATGATCGGTATCGGGTCACAAAAAAAAATTAAGCGGGACAGCAATAACCCGTCCCGCTTTTATTTACTATTTTAATCCTGTTCTCTCCAACAGAGGTTCAATACTTGGTTCAGCCCCTCTGAATCTTCTGTATAACTCCATGGCGTCAGCTGTTCCTCCTTTTTCAAGAATATTTTTCCTGAAAGACTGTGCTGTTTCCTGATCGAATATCCCTTTTTTCTTAAAAACAGAAAAAGCATCACTGTCCAATACTTCAGACCATATATAACTGTAGTATCCTGCTGAATATCCTCCACTGAAGATATGTCCGAAATACGTACTGCTGTGTCGGGGTATGATGCCGGAAATCAATCCTGCTTTTTTCATTTTTTCTTCTTCAAACTGCACAGGATCCCCTTCCCAGTTTTCGGTCATCATGTGGTAATCCAGATCAAGAAGAGATGAAGACAGATATTCTCCTTTTGCAAATCCCTGACCATAGTTGGCTGCATTTTTAATTTTTGTTACCAATCCTGAAGGCAAAACTTCCCCTGTTTTATGGTGCTTTGCAAACATCTGGAGAACTTCAGGTTGCGTCGGCCAGTTTTCCATGATCATCGAAGGTAATTCTACAAAATCGGTAGGTACATTAGTTCCTGCCTGAGAAGCGTAATTGGTATTGGACAATAAACCATGTAACGCATGACCAAATTCGTGAAAATATGTCGATACCTCGTCAAATGTCAACAAAGCAGGAGCATCACCGGTGGCCTTGGTAAAGTTGCATACAATGGAAATAACCGGAGGAATTCTTTTTCCGTCTTTCATTTTCTGGTCGCTGAAAGAGGTCATCCAGGCCCCGCCTCTTTTACTTTCCCGAGGGTGGAAATCCATATATAAAATCCCTACCAAACTTCCGTCTTTTTCGGTCACTTCATATGCTGTGGCCTCCGGGTGATAGGTGGGAAGATCTTTCCTCTCTTTAAATTTCAGTCCCCATAATTTTTCTACGGTTCCAAAAACTCCCTGATGAACCTGCTCCAAAGGAAAATATTGTTTTACTTCATTTTCGTCCAGGTCATATTTTTCTTTTCTGATTTTTTCAGCATAATATCTCCAATCGTGAGGAGCTACTTCAAACTTTCCACCTTCCTTTTTGATGTAGGCATTAATTTCAGCAGCTTCCTTTTTTGCTTTATCCATCGTAGGTTTCCACAATTGATTCAACAAATTTTGAACATTTTTTGGTGATTTTGCCATTCTTTCTTCCAGTACATAATGAGCATGGGACTCATAACCCAATAATTTTGCTCTCTGAAGACGAAGATTAACGATTCTTTTGATAATGTCTTTATTGTCATTTGCATTTCCGTTTCTACCTCTTTTGCGGAATGCATCCCACAATGTCTGTCGCAACTCACGATTATCCGCATATTGCAAAAATGGCATGACACTCGGATTCTGCAAGGTAAACAAATACTGCCCTTCTTTGCCAGCTTCTTTTGCTGCTTCTGCAGCAGCAGCGATGGCATCTTCCGGCAAACCTGAAAGTTTGGTTTTGTCGTCAACAAAAAGTTTGTACTCATTAACATCATTCTGTACATTCTGACCAAACTTTACGGTCAATCCTGATAATTCTTCATTGATTTTTGAAATGGTCTCTTTTTGTTCTTTATTAAGAAGTGCCCCGTTTCTTACAAAACTTTTGTAGCTGTCGGTGAGAAGTTTGTCTTGTTCTTCAGACAATTTCAGGGTAGATTTCTGATCGTACAAGGATTTTACGCGAGCGAACAACTTTTCATTCAATGATATATAATCATAATGTTTGGCAAGAACCGGAGCCATATCTGATTCCACCTGTTTAATGGTATCGTTGGTATGGGCACCTGAAAGATTGTAAAATATATTAGACACTCTGTTTAACAAAACGCCGGCTTTATCGAGAGCCTCGATGGTATTTTGAAAATCAGGTGCAGCTGTTTGCCCGGCTATGGCGTCTATTTCTTTTTTATGTTCTGCCATGGCTGTTTCAAACGCCGGTTGAAAATGAATATTTTTAATTTTATCGAAAGGCGGAACACCATATGGCGTATCAAATTCCTGTAATAACGGGTTGTCCGTAGTTGCTGAAGAAGGTTTCATTTCCTTATTTTTGCATGAGATAATGGTTATTGAAATGACTACCAATAACATCCAAAATTTGTCAAACATATTTTTCTGAATTAATGAACCTCAAAGGTAATGAATTAGGTTGTGATTTATATTTGACGACATCAATTTTTAGACAAAGTAATCCCATTTTGGTGGTAAAAAAACTTATGAAGATATTTTTGTTCACAGGATAAGCTGATTTACAGTATTCTTTAAAAAAGTATTGCCTGGTTCCCCTTGTCTCTAATGGCACTTCCCCCCTTTCCTTCCGGACTCCATTTATATATTCCGGACTTCTCTAATATTTAATAATATCAACCAATTCCACAGAATGGTTAATTTTTGCCATCTGACACGAAAGATCGTAAGCAAAAAATCTTCCCGGGCAATGACAATACGTATATACATATTAAACTATATAAAAATATTTGGCACGATATTTGAAATATTACTAATATATGAGTTTTGGTTATTAAATTGAGTAATGCCCGTGTTTCGTCTCACGGGCTTTTTTTTTGTCCAAAACCATAGTTTAGAAAGGAAAATTTACTGCTATCTGAATATTTCCTACCCCTTGATTAGCAATTTCACTCCACGAATACCAGTTTCGGTTCAAAAAACGATCTCTGTAAGGACTGCGTATCTTGTAGCCGGTGTCGAAACGGATATTAAAAAAGACAAAATTCAAACGAAGTCCGTAACCGGCAGCTATGGCTATCTGATCTAAAAAGTCAGAACTGATATGTGCGTCAGGTAATTCATCATTTTTTCTCAGATTCCATACATTACCGGCATCGATAAATAAAGCTCCGTCCAAAAATAAAAACAGATTAAACCTGTACTCAATATTCGTCTCCAATTTCAAATCACCTTGTTGAATAAATATATTCAGGTCAGAAGGTGCCTCCAGTTTGTGGGGAAGGGTATATCCTCCGGGTCCTAACTGTCTTATATTCCATGCACGCATACTGTTTGGCCCGCCCAAACCAAATTGTTTTATAAATGGCACTACGCGATTTTTGTCAAAAGGAACCGCTGCACCTACATTAAACCGAAATGCCAGACTGCTTTTTTTAGAATATTCCCGATTATATCTGAAATCAAATTCGTACTTTACATATTTGGCAAAATCAATTTTTTTATCATCCGGCAATGTTATGTGCCAGTCTTCATTTTTGTTGAGTATCGCATTATAGGCCCGGTTTACCAAATCAACTTCAAGACCCGACAGTTCCAATTTATTTATAATCACAAAAGACCTGCCCTTCCTGTTTTTTGCTCCATTAAAAATATGGGTAAAATCTCTGAAAAAAATACCTGTTCCCAAGACATCTCTGAACTGCAGAAAAATAATCGGCAAAATACGGCTTGTATCCAGAAAATCATATTGGTCAAAATTAACCCCCATCGGGCGGAAAATGTATTTATGCCCTTTGGGTGACGAATATTCATAACCGAAAGCGGCATTTAATGAATTGAAACCATAAAAATTAAAAAAGCTCAGGGATGTAAAACCCAAAGAAATATTTGTTTTAGCTTCATCATCAAAATTTTTGTAAAAACGATCCGGAATTAACCCTATCCGATTGACAAACCTGCTCAAACCCAGAAAGTCAACATGTGTGGGAACCTGAAGATTGGAATTCAAAGAAATATTTCTTGATTGCAGAGAAAAAATACGACCTCCTTCAACGTTTCTCCCAATATTCAAACCAAAACCAAATTGACCTCTCAAAGAAAAATTTTCAGCACCTCTTAAAAAATTCCTGTCGATAATATTTCCGGAAACGGACATTCCCAAAAGATTAAAAACATCAAAAGAACTGTAATATGCTTCCAGGTCTCCTTCCACAATATATTTATTGTCCTGAGGGGTCAACAAAATGGATACGTCAAGAATTGAGTCTGATCCGACCTTTGGCGTTGCGGTTATATTCACAAACCTGTAAGGCGGAAGAGAGTTGAGTTTTCTGAATGTTTTTTGCCGGTCTGAGAATGTGTACTTAGCACCTTCTTTTAAAAAAACAGATTTTCTCAAAACAGATGATTTTACCAATAATTTATGGCCGAAATATTGGATTTTCATACCCAATGTATCGATTCTGCTCTTTGGTTTTATTGCATCAAATTCTTTATAATAATCCGGGAATACATTGATATCTCCGATGCTGTACGAGGTATGTTTTGGAGCATTGGCAGGAGGGGCTATTTCAAACCAAAAATCAATTTCTTTAGTCACCTTATTACTGTCAGCGACAATGTCAATAAAGTTGGTATTAAAATTAATGTATCCTTCATTTTGAACATCCAGGGTTAACCTGCTTTTTTCAAGATTAAAATCATTCAAATCAAAATATTGGTTTGCTTTCACATAAGCGGAAGAAAGGTTTTTCCGGATGATGGTCATAATTGCAGAATCCGCACAACTGTACTGAACGGATTTGATTTTGTACCGCGCCTTTGCATTGATAATGTAGGTGACTTTCATCTTATTGGAAAAAGACACATAACTTCCGAATGACGTAGTATTTGATCTGATTCTGTTTTTTTCGACGGTTGTAAAATCAACAATAGCATCAAAATATCCTTTCTCATTTCTCAGAAAATCTTCCATATCCCGGACGTTTTCTTTCGTTTTTTCCTCATCATATAAGGTCGGCGGCTGACCAATATTTCTTATGCCTTTATGAAACCATGTCGTATCACCCTCCTCTGCATTACTCAGGTAAATCCATTCTCTGGGGATAACAAACAGTAACCTTTCATTCGGTATCTGGGATACCATACCAATCAAATTATTCGTCAACTCTTTTTTATCAATGCCCTGAACTTCTTCTTTAAATAAAATTCGGTTGGATTTCAACAACACATCTTTCGGCTGAAGATAACGGGATGTCTGACATGAGGTGAGGATAAAAATCCCGAAAAATACAACCACAGCCCGAAAAACGATCGGAAAAGTCAGTATTTTGAGTGGGCTTTTGAAAAAAATATAATTCATTCCGGCTTTATTCAGGGAAAAATGAAGGTAAAAATCCTGAAAAAAAATTAGTTTTGTCCGCAATTTTGGCAGAATATTTTGTTTTACCGCTTAGTTCCTGCCAAAATGTTTCATTTTGAGAATTGTAACAGAAAAACAATACATCCTGTGGTAAGTAAATCACAAATAAAATATGTTAAATCATTGAACCTACAAAAATTCAGGCAAAAATATGATAAATTTACAGCAGAAGGCGAAAAAACGGTAACAGAATTTATAAAACATCAAAAATACCCGCTTGAGCAGGTATATTATGATGCTCCGGATGTTTTAGAGCATTTTTTGCGATTGATTCCTGCTGAAAAACTTACTGAAGTTTCAAAGTCTGACATGGAACAAATGTCGATGTTTAAAACACCGTCACATGTTTTGGCGGTTTTTGAAAAAACTGAACCTGAATGGAATCTTTCAGAAATTTCTGACCAAAAAACTTTGTACCTTGATGACATACAGGATCCCGGAAATGTCGGGACTATGATCAGAATTGCCGATTGGTTTGGTATCAAAAACGTCATCCGTTCATCAGGTTCCGCCGATTTTTATCACCCGAAGGTCGTGCAGTCGACGATGGGTAGTTTATGTAATGTGCGTTTACAAACGATGTCCCTTTCTGACCTTACCAGCCAATGTATCGGAACTCCGGTCATCGGAGCTTTGTTTGAAGGAAAAACCCTACAACAAAACCATCAGTTACCTCAGTCAGGGATTCTGATTATAGGAAATGAAGGGCATGGAATCCGACCTGAAAACATCCGGTTTATCACCCACCCGTTCAGTATAGCAGGACACCAAAACAAAATAGCAGAATCTCTGAATGCCGCTTCAGCATGCAGTATATTTTGTTATGAATGGTCTGCTACATAAATAAACACGTTTATTCTGCCTGATAACCTATAATGGTACCATCAGGAATGATCGCATTTTTATTGAGGACTACAATTCCTTTTTTTATGACGTAATGTTCATTTTCCTGATCTTTCAGCCTGTCATTACCTCTGATAAGTACCCTGTCCCCTACCCGTGCGTGTTTGTCAATAATGGCATTTTCAATAAAACAATCCTTACCGATTCCCATAGGTATATCAGACTTACTTGCCAAAAATTCCAGAGGCTCCCAGTAATCATTTCCCATGATATAACTGTTTTTGATGACTGTGCCGTGACCTATTCTTGACCTGATTCCTAAGATTGAATTTTCGACCAATTTGGCATTAACTATGGAACCTTCAGCAACTATGGAATTGGTAAAGGTAACACCTGAAAACTTTGCCGGTGGTAATAATCTCGGCCGGGTAAATATTTTATTATTATTGTCAAATAAATTAAAATCAGGTATATCTTTTGTCAAAGCCAGATTGGCTTCAAAAAAAGATTTAATGTCTCCAATATCTGTCCAGTAACCATCATAAGCGTAACTTACCACGTTTAATCCGCCTGCAATAGATTGTGGTATGAGTTCTTTTCCAAAGTCTACGGCATCAGGATTATTATTCAACAAGTCCCTCAGGGCTGCTCTGCTGAAAATATAAATCCCCATTGAGGCCAAATAGTTTTTACCTTGTTTTTTTAATCCTTCATCCACTTCGGATTGCCAATCGGGCAAAATATCCAGTGCCGGCTTTTCAATAAATTTTTCTATATTCGACTCTCCATTAACCTTCATAATACCAAAAGACGTAGCATCATCAGCAACGACCGGAATTGTTGCAATCGTAACGTCTGCCTTTTTTTCAATATGAACTTCAAACATTTCTCTGAAATCCATCTGATACAGCTGATCACCTGATAAAATCAAAATATGGTCAAAGTTATGATAAGCAAAGTTGCGGACCGATTGGCGGACAGCATCGGCAGTACCCTGAAACCAATTCATATTCATCGCCGTTTGTTCTGCTGCCAGGATATCCACAAACCCGTTCGAAAAATTATCAAAATGGAATGTATTTTTGATATGTTTATTTAACGATGCCGAATTGTATTGAGTAAGAACAAATATTCTGTACAAACCGGAATTTAAACAATTTGATATCGGAATATCTATTAATCTGTATTTTCCTCCGATCGGAACGGCAGGTTTTGAGCGGTCTTTGGTCAGCGGATATAATCGTGATCCGGCACCACCTCCCAAGATAAGACAAATGGACCTTCCCATTGCCACTGAAGCATCATATTTTTCGGATTTTGACATGGTTTTTAGATTTACAATGTTGAATGGACAATATTAGTAAATATTCAGATATCAACAAGGCAAATAACTGAAAATTTACAAAAAAGTAATATAAATTAGTTTTTTACGAAACCAGCCTGATCCTTATCATAACAAAAGCAGATTACAACCTCTGATATCCGAATTGTCCAACCGACCTGTCAGGTACAATAAATGATCATCCGCGATGTACCCTGTGTCTTCTGTCAATATAAAAGCACAACTGTCAATATTGGCTGCGTCCAGACATCCAACCATACCCTGTTTTCCTCTGTCCTCAACCGTCAGCGGATCCTGCAACTGTCTGATGACAGGAATAAACGAAGTACAAAAAGAAAACCCTGCTCCTTGCGTGGTATAGGCCTGAGAAAACAGTTCTGTCATACCATATTCTGAATATACAAATGATGTTACAAAACCCTTTTTCAGGATGACGAATAATTCTTCTTTTGTCATATCTTCTCTCAGGCCTTTCATACCGCCGGTTTCGACAATATAGATATCCGGAGTGTTCCAGGTATTCGTTTCCAGAAAAGACAACAACGCATAGCTGACACCAAATATCAACGGAATTTTACCTTTTGCGGTATTTGTTTTCACCAGATGTTCGAGGTCGGTTTCCTTTCCATGCACAAACATACTTCCGTTTTGCCGGGTTTTGTTGATAAAATGATCAACCATACATATCAGGGAAGAATCTCCCCGCTCAACATAACCTGGCAGTAATGAGTAAAAACAAAATTGTTCAAGAGGGCCAAAATGGCTGTTCCAGATATATTCCACATGATTCAGATACAGGTTTGTATCTCTGACAAAATGTTGGGACCTTACAGTTTGGGTAGTACCGCTGCTTTTAAAAACTCCCGTTTCGTTCCAACTACCCGTTTTTACTTCATGGACTTTAAAAGCAGTGATCGGTAAAAGTGGAATATCCCGAATCTCAAATACATTCTGAGGTGTTCTGGCCAAAATATCACAATATCGTCTGTAGACCGGATTATGATGATATTGGTAGACAAATAATTGTAAAAAATAGTTTTCCTTATTAAAAGAATGGTTGTCGAGGTACGACTGATTCAAATCTTTAACCAACTTTTCTCTTGTCACTAATTGATTGACCATCATCATATAATAGGATTTTTTTTTAAAAGTTCAGTTATTTCTGTTATTTATAATAAAATCACAAAAAATAAAACTTTAAAACAGCTTTCATGGTTACAATAATACGTCAATCAAATTATGATGTTGGCTGCATAATTTCACAAAATTAAAATGTACATCAGACAAAATCTCCGTGACCTATGATTTGTATATCCGGCCAAAAATATTTTTTTATTGCAGTCATTATCGTTCTGTTTTCCTTAACAGGATGTCTATCTCCACCGGAATTTGACGAAACACCGGAAATTACAGAAATAAGTTTGTCAAAAACGACCATGGTACAGGGAGTTACCCAAACAGATTCGATTGTTTTTAAAATTAGTTTTACAGATGGTGATGGAGATTTCGGATCAAATGTGTCAGGAAGCAGTTCCAATATCTTTATCACTGACGGTAGAAACCCAAATCTTGTTTACGATTTTAAAGCACCGGAAATTCCTGCTCAAAGTGCTGAAAACGGCGTAAGGGGCACCATATATCTTACGATGTATACCCTTTGTTGCCTCACAGGACAGAATCAAAACTGTTGTCTTACCCCTTTGGGTTGTCCTTCGGAAAACAACTTCCCTTTTGAGGTATATATCAAAGACAGATCAGGTAAAACATCCAACAAAGTTACTACAAACAATATTGTACTTATTTGTAATTAATTTATTTTACCTTGTTTTCTTGTACAAACCAAAAATAATGATTTATTTTGCACCCTATTTTTAAAAGTTCACAAACATGATAACAGGATTAACCATATTGATAGCCATAAACTGTGTGTTGCTTATGGCAGTAGTTTTGATTCAAAACCCGAAAGGTGGTGGAGTTGACTCCAATTTCGGAGGAGCTGCCGCAAATCAGATGTTTGGCGCTGCCAAATCAACAGATTTTGTAGAAAAAATAACCTGGATATTAGCAGCCACCTTATTTGTTTTATGTGTAATCACCGCTATGTTGGTGAGTGGTAATACAACCGGATCAGAAGTTATACAGGAATTACAATAATATATACTCAACTCAATCTCAACGAATTGCCTGCATCATTTATGATTGCGGGCTTTTTTTTGTAAAAAACTATAAAACGTTGAAAAAATAGTTTGCCTTAAAACATCCATTTATTGTTTTAAAAAACACATTTTCGTGCACCATTTAAGGACTTTCGTTTTTTCCTCTCCAGCGCAGGGTCAAACAATAAGGACACTGATACCGAACTGAAGATATACCAATCATTATCTTTACTATTTCCTCTTCCTTCCGTAAGAAGATCTTCAGGTTTAATACCATTTGGAAGCAAGTTACCTTTGTAAGACAAGTTGACAGCCATGTCGCCTTTTTCTGCTTTGAGAACATTAAAATCCGGATAATCTGTACTTACATCGTCCAAATAGTCTGTAAAAGTAATCCTTGGTGTAACGTCCAGGCTTACCCGAAAATATTCATTCAAATCATAAGAAAGACCAAATCCCAGAGGTATACCTATCTGTTGTAAGCTGTAAGGCTCAATATCACTTCCCGGTAGTCCCTGCCCTTCGGTTGACAAGGGTTGCAAATCGTACCACTTACCATCGTAACTTCCTTGTGGATTGAATGAAAAATAGGCTATTCCCGTTCTGATAAAGGGTTTTAAATCATATTTTCTGAAAAATTTATAATATTCCAGAAAAAATATATCTGTGGTAGCTGCCCATTCATAAATTTTTGTCCTGAAATTCAGGTTCCTGTTTCTGCGCCAGTCATCCACTGCATAACGATCGGAAGCCTGAATTTGTCCCTGACCGTACGATATTCTGAAGGAAAAACGATCATTGACATGATAACCGAGATTAATGCCATAACCGAATTGGGTACCCTGAAAACTAAATCTGTATTTTAACGGAGAAATATCTCCCTGGTAGGTGGTTCCGGCAATATTAAAACCAATCTCTATAAACTGCGCATTCAACGAAGCGTAAGTGCATAAAAAATATAGAAATATATGGATAATCCGACCTGTCATTTTCCGGAGAGGAAAACAGGAAATAAAAACCTTCGGATAGGTTTCGGGTATGATTTTTTTAATACAATACATAGCACACTCTGTGTTACCATATCAGACACAAATTTATATGTAAACCCCCATATAAATTTGTAAAAATTTTAAGTTTGTGGCAAATATTTTTTTGACACAGCTGATCCGGGTTTCCAGCATGAAACAAATTTACCCTCAGGATCATATTTTTTTGCCTGAGTTTCAGGATTAAAATACCGGTCTTCTCTGGGATCGTTACCTACACCTGCTATATAATTCCAATTGCCGTAATTAGAACAAGGATCGTAATCCAAAAGAAGGGATTCAAAATATTCAGCTCCGATTCTCCAATCAGCATTCAGATCATTCACCAGATAACTTGCAGCAATCTGACGTCCGCGATTGCTTAAAAACCCGGTTTGTTTTAACTGATTCATACAAGCATCTACAATATCAATTCCAGTTTCACAATTCACCCATTTTTGCCATTGTTGGTGATCAACATCGGCTTTTGGACTGTTTCTCAGTCCTCCGGGTTTAAAAATACAATTTCCGTATTTTTTGCCCATTAACCTGAAAAAATCTCTCCACAACAATTCAAAAATCATCCAATAGGTTGATTTAGATTCCCCAAATGTTGCTTCAAACTTTTTGATTTCGCTGTAAATCATTTTTGGAGAAAGACATCCTGCCGCAAGCCAGGGAGAAAACTTTGAAGAATAGTCCCATCCTATAAAATCATTACGGGTTTCAACATAAGACAATATATTGCGGGATTCCCAAAGATAATAGTGTAGTTGTTTTAAAGCAGCTGATTCACCTCCTCTAAACGAATCAACTTCCGGATGTTCGTCTTTCAGCAAATTTTTCTTAAAAAAGGAAATAGTCGGTATGTCTCCGGGTTCAACCAAACCCGGGTCATATGGAATATTTTCAGGAACAGGTAAGGGTTCTCTCACCGGAACTATTTTTTCAACTTCTTTTCTGAATTGTGTAAAGACATCGGGTGTATGCGTAACCGGAAACGGAAGATCTGAGGTATAATACAACATTTTGCCTCTCGTGTACCTCAATTCCTGGCCTATGGTCCAAAGTTTTTTTTCCAATGCATCCTGAACGGTAACCTCCTCCTGTGTTCTTTCACGATTGCAATATACCCAACTTGTTTTCAGATTTTTGGCGATTTCAAAGAGGATATCTTCCGGTTTGCCTGTCCTTACAATCAGGTCAGCTCCCAGACTTTTCAGATTATCTCTCAGATTCATTACTGATTCAATAATAAATCGGGTTCTGAAAGAGCTGATTTTTTCAAAACCAAAACTTGTTTTTCCAAAAAATATTCTTTCATCAAAGATATACACCGGAAAAATTTTAGCTTTTTTATCCAAAGCTTCTGTCAACGCTTCATTGTCGTGTATTCTGAGATCATTCCTGAACCAAATGATGGCACGATTCTGCATTTTTCCTTATTTTATTGAGCACGTAACAAATATTACATAGCCTTGTTCATAAATAAAGGGTATTTATATCATAAACAGGTTCCAAGTAAATTCAGAAAAATGAATGCATTCACGTCCGATTTTAAACAATATTACTTAAAATCAATTGTTAAGATTATACTTCATTAAGTATCTTTGTCGTCTTATAAATATTTATCATGCTTCATACCAATACTATCTGTTTTTTGCTCTTTTGGTCCTTTGCTTTTTCCATAATATCATGTCAGGAAAAACCTAAAAAGGATGAAACAGAACAAAATATAAAAAATGAAAACCCATTATATATGGAGGTTATGGCGATTCATGATGCGGTGATGCCTGAAATGGGAACCATTCATGCTTACAAAAAAGAATTAAAAATATTAAAAAATTCATTTGCCGGCGAAAACAAAATCCTTGATGCGATTCAACAGCTCAACAAAGCGGATGACGGAATGATGGATTGGATGGCAGCGTTTAAAGTACCGGAAAATAAAGATTCTACAGACTTGTATCTTCAGAACGAAAAAATAAAAATTCAAAAGGTTAGTGATGACATGTATGCTTCAATGGCAGCAGCAAAAAAGCTGATTGACAGCCTGAAACAAATACAATAATTTTCAAATTTTGCAAAATAAAATGAATCATATGCTGAATTTAAATCACCATATAAGTTTTGTCAGGTTTCCTTTAATTCTGTTTAGTTTACTTTTTATACTCTCCTGCGGTGAAAAACCACTTCCTTATCTGGGAAATACGATAGTTGAAAACGGCAAACAAAAATATCACAAAGTCCGCGATTTTTCATACCTCAATCAGGACAGCGCGGTTGTGACCAATAAAGATCTGGCTAACCATATTTATATCACCGATTTCTTTTTTACTTCCTGTCCGTCGATATGTCCCCGGGTAATGAAAGAAATGTTGACGATTCATGAAGCTTTCAAAGGCGATGACCGCGTCAAACTCGTTTCATTTACCATAGATCCAAAAAGAGATAATGTATCAAAATTAAAGTTGTATGCTCAGAATATCGGTGCCGACACCAAATACTGGCATTTTCTGACAGGAGATAAAGACGAAACACTGGATCTGGCAGCCGATTTTTTTGTTGCCGCATTGGAAGATCCAACGGCGCCCGGGGGATTCGATCACAGTGGCAAAATAGTATTGGTAGACAAAAACGGCCATGTGAGGTCATTTACAGAAGGTACAGAACCCGGAGACACTCCGGCATTTATTGAAAACGTTAGAAAATTACTCAGAGAATATGAATAAAATATGTTTTTTAGCACTGATTTTATTAGCTTCGTGTCAGGACACACCTTATCAGCAAGGCAAAAGATTGTATACGGCCAATTGCGCCAATTGTCATATGGATGATGGTTCCGGCCTGTCAAAAATGATTCCGGCATTGTCAACATCTACCCTTACCTATTCTCCTGAATTTGTATGTTTGTTATATACAGGCAAAAATGATACGATATTTGAAGGAAGTAGTTTTCTTGTAAAAGAAATGCCATCTTTTAAACAATTAAGTTCTACAGAAGTAACCAATATTATTAATTATGTAAACCACAGTTTTTTAAAAGAATTTAAAGAAAAAACTATTTTGGAAACCACAAATGATTTAAAAAATTGCGTGAAATAAAATCACATTAAATTAATTATCAATACATTATTAATTGAAAAACAAAACTATATACTACAATATATTCTTTTCTTTAAAATATTGATAATCACTGAATTCATCCAGATCCCGTTTGACCGGCAAGGTTTCAAATAACAAACCCGCCTTCTGAATTTTTTTAATTGTATCTTCAAATACGGTAGCTGTACTCCAGGAAATCTCTTCAAAAAGTTGAGGAAAATATCCTTTGCAAGCCAGAAGGTAATACCCACCATCAAGGCACGGTCCGATGACCACATCGAAATTTTCCAACAGATTCACACAGGTTTGTATATCTGATGTATGGATTTCGGGACAATCGCTGCCAATCAAAATCACAAAATCGTATTGATTATTTCCAAAGGCCATGGCGTTTTTCATCCTTTCACCCAGGTCAGCACCTTGTTGAATATACGTAGTGACTTTATCTTTTTCCCAAAAATCAGACGCTTCAATATACTCACTATAAAATATCTGAAGAGGAAGCGGTTGATCTTTCAGATTTGATTGTAATTTGGAAAGTAATTGTTCATAGACCTTCAAAGCTTCTTCATGACCTATTACGGAAGCCAATCTGGTTTTTACTTTTCCTGCCTGTCGGTTTTTGGCAAAAATCTGAAGAACACCGGAATTTATGGAGTTGATCACTACTTCTTTTCTTCTTTGTTTGTTTCTTCTTCCTTCTTTAAATGAATTTTATCACCACCTTTCAAACCCTTTGAAAGTTCAGTATAAGGACCTGTCACGACTTTTTCACCGGCTTTTAATCCTGAAAGTATATGAATAAATTCATTATCCTGAATTCCTGTTTCTACCTTAACCATTTTTGCAGTATCTGCATCAAAGATAAAAACAACCTGATCGTATTGATTGATTTGTGTAGATAAGTCCTTGTCTTCCTTTATTTTTGCATCCTTTTTTTCGCGGATAGCAACGGATTGAATGGGAACGGTAAGGACATTTTTTTCTTCCTTAGTGTAAATATCTACCGCGGCCGACATTCCGGGGCGGAAAACATATTTGTTGCCATCGGATTTTAACTCTTTGTAAGATTCTTCCAAAATACGTATTTTAACCAAAAAATTGGTTACCTGATCCGTTGAAAGGGAGGACGTCAAAGAGGCATTTTTCAGGTTGGACGCTGAATTGGAAATATAGGTAACTTCTCCTTTAAACTTTTTGCCGGTGTATGCATCTACTTCGATTTCTGCGAGGTCACCTACTTTGACTTTCAGGATATCGTTTTCACTTACATCAACCTGAACTTCCATCGCATTCAGATCTGAAATCCTCATCAATTCCGTTCCTGCCATTTGCATGGTACCCACTACCCTTTCTCCTTTTTCGACAGAAAGGCTTGATACGATTCCATTTCTTGGGGACCGTATGACTGTTCTGTCAAGGTTGGTTTTTAATTCTTTAAGGGAAGCGGCAGAACCCTTTTCCGTATAACCTGCTGCTTCCATACTTTTTTCAGCAGAACGGATATTGGCTTCCGCACTTTTGAGGTTGGCTTCCAAACCTTTCAGGGTCGCCATAGACTGATCAAATTCTGCTTGTGAAATCACACCTTCGGATTTCAGTTGGGTATTTCGCTGATGGGAAATTTTGGCATTTTCTAGTTGCGCCAGAATTTGTTCCCGTTGATTTTTGCTACTTTCCCATTGAGCTCTGCTGGTAAAATATTGCGATTTGGTTGCGTTTAAACCTGCCTGCCCTCTTTCTACTGCCGATACATATACATCAGGATTTATTTTGGCAAGCAACTGTCCTGCCACTACGCTATCCCCTTCCTGTACATATAGTTCTACAATCTCACCGGAAACATCCGAACTTATTTTAACCTGTGCGATCGGATAAACCTTTCCGCTGGCAGTAACGGTCTCTCTGATGGTTCTGAGCGCAGATTCTTCCAAAGTCACTGCTTTTCCTTTAGGTTTTGACTTAGCTCTGTATATGGCAGCTATACTCAAAATAACAATTGCGGATACCAACCCGATCAGCCACCAATTCGTTTTACTTTTTGACATGATTAATTTACTTTATTAATTATTCGATAATAATAGGTTTTCCTAAATAAAAATCCAGCACTTTTAACCTGAAAAACAAGTCATATTTTGCAATCAACAGGTTATTTTGGGCTGTTTCCTGCAGCGCTTTGACCCTGACTAATTCAAAAGAATTGACACTTCCGGCTTCAAACCTTTTTTTAGCATTTTCATAGACGTTGGTTTGAGCTAAAAATGATTTTTCAGATGCATTATACCTCGCTCTGGCCGCTTTTGCTTCTGTAAAACTTTGCATTACGGTAACGCGGAGATTATCTTTCTGGATTTCAAGATTGTTTTTTGCATTCCCGGTAGCTACAACGGATCTGTTTTTGGCTGCCCTTACATTGTAATTGGAATAAATCGGAACCGACAAATTCAGCCCGATACCATAGGAAAGGTTATTATTTAATTGGTCAAAATATGGAATATTTTCAAAAACCGGTGTCTGACCCGGAAATCCTACGGTAACTGTCTGTCCGTTGATTATGACATCAAGATTATTGACAGTGTTTTCGACACCTACCAATTGTTGAAATCTGTTGGAAAAATTGCTTATCAGATTAAAACCTGCCGTTAAAGACGGATAGTATCCTGCTGCAGCAATTTTTTCTCCTTTTTCAGCCATTTGTACCCTCAATTTGGCTGCTTCAATGCCTGCTTGATAGAGAAAGGCACTTTCCATCAATTCATCGATGGTAAGGAGTTCCAAAAAAGCGGCATCCGGCGTTACCGCCGGCGTCGTGATATCCAAAGGAATCGTTGGGTCCAGGCGAATCAGCTGTCTGAGGGTAAGTAATGCCAATTCTCTGTTATTGGTTGCTGTGACAATGGTTTGTTCGTTTAAAGCAATCTGAGCATCCAGGTCAAAAATGGCATTTTCAGGTGAGTTGCCAACCCTGATCATTCTTGACATCACTTCTCTCTGAGCCATGGTCTGAGCCAATTGGTTTTGTGCAATGGCCATATTTTCATTGGCAAACAAAATATTCAGATATGCAGAAGCCACATTGAGACTGATGTCCCGCTTTAGTTGTTCAATGTCTTTTGTTGCTGCAATTGTACTCAGTTTGTTTTGGTCGATGGTATTTTGAATCCTGAATCCGTTAAATAAGAGAACCCCTGTATTCATAGAAAGACCATTACTCAAGATGGATTGAGAAATAAACGAGTTACTGGTCGGGTCAACCGTTCTACCGAAACTATTGCTGAAATTAGCGTTAAAACCAAGATTGGGCAATTGTGCATGCCTGCTTTGGGTGAGGCTGATTTCAGCATTTTGTTTTGTAAATTCTATACCTTTCACCTGAAGGTTGTTTTCCAATGCCATGTCTACACATTCTAACAATGTAAACTGCTTTTGTGAAAAACCTTTGGTCTGAACCCATAAAATCAGACAAAACAGGTAAATTGTTTTGAAAACCCAATGTGTGCGAATAGGTTGTTTTGACATCTTTTATGTAAATTTGTTACAATATTAAAAAAATCATTTCACATAATTAAAATTACTTATACCAATAAACATAAAACATAGATAAAGTAATAAAAGATTTAGATGGGTTCAGATTAACCTAAACGTAAATCCCTTTTCCAATTTCCTTTCCAAAGATATAAAAAGCTCAGTAAAAACATAACTGACCAATATAACCATTCACTTCCCCAGGCTATGATGTGAGGATATTTATAAACTTCAATGACAAAATAAATATATGATAAATAAGACAAGATACCAATGAATTCGATACCGAAAACAACGATGGTTTTTCCGGTAGCTATAACAGCATTGAGCATGATGACACCCAAACCCAGAATCAGCATGGCAATCGTAACAACCCGTAATGGTCCGATGGCCTGATCAACAAATTCACTACCCAATCCATAAAAGTTTAAAAATACGGATGGAAACAAATTCATGACTAAAATAAAAAATAAAATCCCACCGCCACTTATCATACTTATTCTGAATAATGTTTGTTTCAATTCTGAAATCTTACCCTGACCAATCAGATTACTGATGATGGTATTGGTTGCTGATCCGAAAGCCCAGGTAAATACGCCGCTCAACCCAAACAAATTTCTCATAACCTGTGAAACACCTTGTTCTGTTTCGGTATAATTTCTGTTGACCAGAATAAAAAACACCCACCATGCCCAGGTGCTTATTGCGTATTGCCCCATTAAAGGCCAGGCTTGTTTCAGAACTAAAAAAATTGTTTTTTTATAAATTTTCCAGTGATAGACAATCTGATATTTTTTTGATATTCCTGATATATATATGACTGACATCACGGTAATCATTCCCAGAAATTCAGATATGACAGAAGCATAAGCAGCTCCGTTAAATCCCAATTCAGGAAATCCGTATTTTCCGAATATCAGGGTATAATCCAAAAAAACATTGGAAAAAGCGGCAACCAAAGCACCAGCCATCAGATACTTACTGTTTTGCAAACTGACCAGATATGCATTTTGCATTTGGAATGAAAATAAAAATAACAATCCCCACATCCGGATTTTTAAAAAATCAGCTGCCATCCGGGCATTTTCAAAACTGACTCCGGTAGAAATCAGAATATCTTCAATAAAAAAATGGGTTGCAGCTATGGTGATGACGGCAAGCACCGTTCCTACAAAAAGGCCATGCCACAAAGTCGCAAAAATGGCCCCTCTGTTGTCTTCACCTGCACGACGGCTCATGATAGAAAGTAATGCATTGTTTAATCCATACCCCATCGCGGAAAAGATCAGGTAATAGACTCCAACCAAACCCACCAATCCCAATTCTTTGACGCCGAGCCTGCTTAAAAATACCGCATTAAACAAATAGTTAAGTTCCGGTACCAATTTTGACAAAGAAATAGGTATCGTGAGCCATAAAATACCTTTTATGGTGGTATCAACTTTTAAAGATTGTAGGTTGCCCATTACATTTTTAGTTTTGCAAACACTGTTGATTTATTCCCAGGACATATTTTTCCACTATATTTAAGGAGATTGCCGTATGGCTTCCGGCAAAACCCGATATCATACTATCTTTAAAATGTTTTTCAGCCCATTCTGTAAGCGGACGTGAAACCGGAGTGAAAGACCAATGCCATTTTTCTTCCTGATATCCGGACTTTCTGCCAATACCAAAAGAAGTGTATGTCTGACAAAAACCGAAATCAGCAGCATTTATTTCAAGCCATTGATATATTTTTTTACCTTCTCCTTTGGCAAAATAATCATTTTGTAAAGCATTCAGGTCGATATCCGTTCCCCAATGGTGTCGGGACGTGCCGGGCATGGAACTGTATTCCAGAATCTTCCGCGCCCTGGCTGAATCATCGGAGATATCCGTCAGGGCATTGATACCACCTTCCAGCAATCTTCTGCCAAACCATTTGTCTTCCCAAATCTTTTTTTGAGCTTCAAAATTTCGTGTTGCCGAAATGATGACGAGATGAATACCTTCCTTTTTTGCTGCAGCATACATTTTTTTATACGCTTCAAATACATCCTTCCTGATATACCGGCCATTTTGATCGGCATACACCTCCGGAATCAACATAAATTCAGGATGTCCGGCCGGATCAAATTTACCTGTAACATAAAAAATATCATAAATCTTCAATGTATCTGACGAAAGATTTTCAAATTCGGGTTTACCGGAAACAACAGGATTTGAAACCGTACTACAGGAAAAAATAAATACAAAAAATGGTAATAAAAAATAAATCATAGTGCAAAGATATTAAAAAAAAAGATAATGACTAAATGGTAAAAGTCAGGTAGTCATGAGGATTGATACCAAAATATAATCATTTCAGGTAAGATATGTGCTGCATTTGAATATAAAAATGGAGCGTACCCTTTCGCTGACTAAAACATAAACCATTAAAAGAAAAAGAAAATGTACCATAAAAGTTGGATATTGGGTAAAAAACCCGAATTACGGTGGTCTATCTCTTCATTTTTTTCAGTTTTTTTCAAAGTGCCCGGAGCGGGACTCGAACCCGCACGTCCTAACGAACACATGCCCCTCAAACATGCCTGTCTACCAATTTCAGCACCCGGGCTAATTTGGAGGTGCAAAAGTAATTTTTTTTTTATTACTAAAAAAATAATTGTTATTTTTTGACAATCTGACTTCAAAAACAGGATTTTCGTCGCATCAAACTCTTTTCTGAAATTTATGTTACTATCCATGTATCAAAAAGGTCCATGAAGCAGTTATTCACCCTCAATCATTATTTTTTTAAATACAAGTTTCATTTTTTATTGGGTTTACTCTTCGTGACAGGATCCAACTACTTTGGGGTACTTATCCCTCAGAAGATACGACAGGCGCTCGATCTTGTGCAGGACAAAATTAAAAATTTTAAAGTCCTTGAAGGTTCTGAAAAAGAAATTTTGTACAACGAGCTAACCCACGCCCTCATCATTTTTTCTATTACCGTGGTTGCTTACATGATTCTCAAAGGAGTGCTCATGTTTTATATGAGACAAACGATTATCGTCATGTCCCGTCTCATAGAATATGATATGCGAAAAGAAATATTCCGGCACATTTCCACTTTAGACCAATCATTTTTTAAGACGTACAAAACAGGAGATATCATGGCGAGAATCTCAGAAGATGTATCCAAAGTCAGAAATTATCTTGGGCCGGGAGTACTATATGCCGTCAATATGGTGACTTTATTTGTCATGACAATATACGCCATGCTTCAGGTAGATGTCACGCTGACCATTTATGCATTGTTGCCCCTGCCTTTACTTTCCATTTCTATCTACTACGTAAGCAAACTGATCAACACTAAAAGTACGGCTATCCAGCAACAATTGTCGGTTTTGAACAGTACCGCACAAGAAACCTATTCAGGAATCCGGGTTGTAAAATCTTATGTCAAAGAAGACCAGTTTGCCGGATATTTTAGTGATCAAAGTGAAGAATACAAAAAAAGAGCCTTGTCTCTGGCGATGGTGGAAGCATGGTTTCAACCGCTGATGATTTTGTTGATTGCACTCAGTACTTTATTGGTTGTCTATGTAGGTGGTCTCCAGGTATTTGAAGGAAAACTGACTGCCGGAAATATTGCCGAATTTATTCTGTATGTCAATATGCTGACCTGGCCGGTCACTTCTATCGGATGGATTGCTTCTGTCGTACAGGAAGCAGAAGCGTCTCAAAAAAGAATCAACGAATTGTACAATATTAAGTCCACCATCCACAATATCAATCATTCCGACTATGAACTAAAGGGAGATATAGAATTCAAAAATGTCACTTACATCTATCCGGATACAGGTGTAAAAGCATTGGACAATGTTTCTTTTAAAGTGAAGGCAGGACAAAAACTGGCCATTTACGGTAAAACGGCAGCCGGAAAGTCTACGATCGGAGACCTTTTATTCAGGATTTTTGATGTAACCGACGGAGAGATTCTGATCGATGGTAAAAATATAAAAGATCACAATCTTGAATTGCTTCGTCAGAAAATGGGATACGTACCGCAGGATACGTTTTTATTTTCAGATACCATTGCAGCCAATATAGCTTTTGGTGTTGAAAAAGCGGATGAACAGACGATTCAACAATACGCGGAATACAGTGCCGTTCACGATGATATCATCCGATTGCCCAAAGGATATGAATCTCTTATCGGCGAACGAGGTGTAACTTTGTCAGGAGGACAAAAACAGAGAATTGCCATTGCAAGAGCATTTATGAAAAATCCTCAGCTCATGATTCTGGATGATACATTGTCTGCGGTGGATAGTAATACAGAACAAAAAATTTCACAGTACTTCATGAAAGCGCTGGATCAGAAAACAGCCATTGTCATCACCCACAGAGCTAATAATTTGCTAGATTATGATAAAATTATCGTACTTGAAAACGGCAGATTAAGTGAAGAAGGCACTCACGAAAATCTTATCAAAGAAAACGGTTTTTACGCATCTATTTACGAACAACAACGTATGTCTGTCGAAGTAAATCCATAAGTTATGGCAGTTTTTTCCAAATATCAGGATGTTCTGAAGTTTATGTTCGATCAACTTCCGATGTTTCAACGGGTGGGAAGTGCCGCATTCAAAAAAGATCTGACCAATACCCTCGCTCTTTTAGAAGCATGCGGCAATCCTCACCAAAAACTCAAAACCATCCACATCGCCGGGACCAATGGCAAAGGCAGTACCAGTCACATTATAGCCGGAGGTCTTCAGGCGCTGGGATATATAACAGGTTTATACACCTCACCACATTACAAGGATTTCAGAGAAAGAATCAAAATAAACGGGTCTTTCATTGAAGTAGCTTATATCAAAACGTTTATCAACACCTATCACGAGGATATCATAAGGATAAAACCTTCATTTTTTGAAATGACGGTAGCGTTGGCATTTTCTTATTTTGAATATAAAAAAACAGATTACGCCGTCATAGAAACAGGTTTGGGAGGAAGGTTGGATTCGACCAATGTCATTACCCCATTGCTTAGTGTCATTACCAATATCAGTTTTGACCATATGGACATGCTGGGTGACACTTTTGAAAAAATTGCTTTTGAAAAAGCCGGCATTATCAAACCAGGCATTCCGGTCATCATAGGCGAAGATCAGGAAGAAGTCCGACATGTATTTGCAGATATGGCTGATCAAAAAAAGTCCCCTTTAATAATTGCGGAAAAGAACATTCAGGCCGTCCGGAAAGTTCAGGGAACAACTGAATCCTGGGATATTTTTGCTTTTAAAAAACCCTGGATAACTGATTTTCAGATCGATATTTCCGGACCCTTTCAGGAAAAAAATCTGGTAACTGCTATGGCAGCCCTTCACCAAATATTGGGAGAGGAGCAGCATGTGGTATCAAAATTGAAAACATTTTTCCCTACCTTCAGCAAATAAACAAAATTTATGGGCAGGTGGCAAATATTGTCGCGTAAACCTTTATTTTGGCTGATAGCGCCCATAATGAGGGTGGTTTGCAATATGTTGTCAGATATTTGGAATCCTGCCCGAAAAACAAATTACATATTGTTTTAGGATTTGTTAATGACAAAGACATCAATAAAATACTGGCATTTTTCCCAAAAATTGCTGAATATTATTTTGTAAAAGCCAATATACCAAGGGGTTTAGATGCTTCCATACTGCAACAAAAAGCTTTGGAATACGGACTGAAAGGTAAATCGTATTCAAGCGTCCGAAAAGGATTTACTGTTGCTAAACAAAAAATGCAACCGGATGACGTTTTATTTGTTGGGGGAAGTATTTTTGTTGTAGCTGAAATCCTGTAATATTATGGAAACCAAAAAAATAGTTCTTGCAATCGGTGGTTCGAGTGGCTCCGTTTATGCAAAAAGACTCATGGAAAAACTCAAAAATGTTGGATCCCTTGAATTAGGTGTCATCATGACTGAAAACGCCATCGTCAACTGGAATCTTGAACTTACCACATTTCGCAAAGAAGATTGGCCTTTTACTTTTTATGACAAAAAAGATTTTTTCGCTCCGTTTGCTTCAGGGTCGGCACAATATAAATCCATGATTGTTTGTCCTTGTTCGATGGGACTTTTGGCCAGAATAGCCCATGGCATCTCTGACGACCTCATTACCCGGGCTGCAGATGTTATCCTTAAAGAAAGGCGAAGATTGATCATTGTCCCACGAGAAACACCGTACAATCTTTTGCATATCAATCATATGAAAACATTGACAGAAGCCGGTGCAGTGATATGTCCGGCTACTCCATCTTTTTATTCAAAACCTGAAACCATTGAAGAATTGGTCGATACAGTCGTCGACAGAATCCTGGACCTGGCTGGTATAGATATTAAAACCTATCGTTGGGGAGACAAATAAAGTGACCTTTTTTTAATGATCGACAAACCGGGGTCTAAGTTTTCCGTTTTTTCTTCTCTGCAGCCGGAAACAGGATATTATTCAAAATCAGGCGATAACCCGGACTATTCGGATGGAGGCTGAGATCCGTTTCAGGATCGTTGACAAAATGTTGATAATCTTCAGGGTCGTGTCCCCCGTAAAATGACCAGGTACCATAACCATGTGTTCCGTGGATATAACGAACCTCGCCGGCAGATTTGGTTTCTCCGAGAATAAGCACTTCAGGCTTGATCAGGCTTCTTTTGAAAGACGTCGATTGTCCCATAAATCCTTTGACCGTTTGGGTGTGATTCTGACATAACATAGTGGGAATTGGATCCCATTTGGCTGAAAACTCAAATAAGTTAAAATAATCTACTTCAGGAGTGACTTTTCGGTTTTTATTGTCAATGTCCGAATGTTCGTAAACCATAGGATTGAGTATTAACTGAAAATCTCTGTATGCAAAAGTTTTCGAATAATCCAGTTTGTTATTAGCATCGGGATCATAACCGTCACCGTCATAAACATCAGCACATATGTCAATTCCCTCAGCTGCCAGGGCAATATCATAGGTATCTGTGGCAGAACACATCGCAAACATAAATCCTCCGCCTGCAACAAATTCTTTTATTTTTTTGGCTACAGCCAGTTTCAGATGAGACACCTTGGAAAAACCCAGATCTGAAGCCAATGCCTCGATTTTTGTTGATTGACTTTATACCAGGCTTGTCCACCCTGATTCCCGTAAAACTTTCCGTACTGACCGGTAAAATCCTCATGATGGAGATGCAACCAGTCATATTCAACAAGTTTTTCACCAATGACTTCACGGTCGTATATTTTATCAAAAGGAATCTCTGCATAGGTCAAAACAAGGGTCACCGCATCATCCCATGGTTGAATCCTCATGCCCATAGGATTAAAATCTGGCGTATATACGGCAATTTTAGGCGCTTTTTCAAGTTTGATGACTTCCTGATTGATTTCCGGATTATTTATGGAAGCCCGAATGCTCAACCATTCACTATCGGAAATGACTTCAAAACTGACACCGCGGACTTTACATTCTTTTTCAAAAGTTTTGGTATACGGAAACGCAAAACTGCCTCCTCTGTAGTTTAGCAAGCCAATATGCTTCTACATTTTGGGTCAATACCCAAAATGTGATACCATAAGCTTTCAGATGGTCTCTTTGTTTGTCATGCTCCATAGGTATAAAAATATAGGAAGCAAAAACAGAGGCCGTCAAAAAACAGGTTAAAAACAAGCTAAAGAGCAACTTCATGTATTTATTTTTAATTCACTGTAACGCAAAATGAGGGTAAAAGATAACAACCAAGGTAAATTTTAACAGAAAAATAAACCTCTGAAGCCTATTAAATGTTTACCTACTGATTATTAACTTTAATTCAACAAGTGATCAGTTCAATTAGTTTTCCCGACGCAGGAATAGCCCTGTTGATTGCCATATTAACCGGAAGTCTCTATGCAGCCTTTTTATATTTCAGGGAAAATAAATTTTCCAGCCCGAACTATGCTACCTATATCTTAGCATTTCTTCGGGGATTTGTGGTAGGTTTGATCATTATCCTGCTTTTTTCTCCGGTTATAAAATCTTTGAAAGAAGAGATTAAACCTCCGATGATCGTTATGGCTCAGGATGTGTCAAATTCATTGGAAGTACAAAAAAATCAAGGTTTTATTGATAATTGGAATAGTTTAGGAGGTTCTTTTGCTGAAGATTTTAATGTAAAAAATGTACGTTTTGCCACTAATACCACAGAAGATACTTTGTCTGCTGCGGAAAAAAAGTCAACCAGTTTTTCCGGGCTGTTTAAATATGTAGATGAAAATTATGCCGACCAGAATGTAGGGGCAGTAATAATGAGCACCGACGGAATTTTTAATGAAGGAAGCAATCCGCTTTATCTGGATGCCTTTATCAATACACCGCTTTACATCGTCGCGTTGGGTGATACTACAAAGTATAAAGATCTGATGGTCAGCGATGTTTTTTATAATAAAATTGTCTACCTCGGTGATAAATTTTCATTACAGATCGATATCAGAGCCTTGAGCGCCCCCAATACAGCATCAAAACTAATCGTTGAAAACAATGGCAAAAATTGTGGGAAGAAACCATAAAGCCGGATTCAAAGAGTATTTTTAACAAAAATATTGAACTTGAAGCACTCAAGGTTGGCATTTCCAAATACAGAATTACTTTAATTCCTTTGGCGGACGAAAAAACAAAACCAATAACTATAAAGATATCTATGTAGAAGTTCTGGATGGCAGACAAAAAATCCTGATTTTGGCCAACAGTCCCCACCCTGATATCGCTGCTCTGAAACAGCTCATAGAACAAAATAAAAATTATGAAGCTGAGGTTGTTTTTGCCGGTGAGAATATAACAAATATAGGAAAATTTGATTTGGCTATTCTTCCACAATCTGCCGTCAGACAAAAATACTATCAAAGCAGAATTAAGTGCTTTACAGTCAAAAAAGACTCCTTTGTTTTTTATCGTTGGCATGCAGACCTCACTGCCTCAATTTAATCAGGTACAGGAATTGATAACCATTTCCGGAAACAGCAAAAATTTTGAAGAAGTGCAGGCTGAAATTGCTACAGGTTTTAATGCCTTTACAGTGTCAGATCCTCTCAAAAGTTCGGTTAAATCATTCCCTCCCCTCTTGACACCTTTCGGAGAATATAAAACAAAATCAAATACTCAGGTATTTAGCTATCAGAATAAAAAAAATTAAAACCAACTACCCGCAATTGGTTTTCGGGGAATCAAAAGGAAGCAGAGTTGCTGTTTTTTGCGGAGAAGGTCTTTGGAAATGGCGAATGGCTGATTTTGTTCAATCACAAACCTACGATCAGGTAGGAGAACTTTTAAATAAATCTCTTCAATGGACCAGCATCAAAGAAGATAAACGAAAATTCAGGATCAACCCGGGAAAAAACATTTATCGGGAAAATGAACCAATTTTGGTGGATGCCCAATTGTATAATGACAATTACGAACTTATTAATGAGCCGGATGCAACCTTGGTCATCAGGAGTGAAGAAAATAAAGATTATACGTTTACTTTTTCGAAAAGCGGAAACAGCTACCAACTGAATGCAGGCATGTTTCCTCCGGGCACTTACTCAATAAAAGGTTCTGTAACTCATAACAATCGATTACAGACAGCTACAAATTCTTTTACCGTGGAAGCTGTCGATCTCGAAAACAATGATCTGGTCGCGAGACACGATGTATTGAGAGGTTTGGTGCAGAAATATGGTGGTAAGGTCATTCGTCCCGATGAAATTCCATCTTTGACGCAATTGATCAAGGAAGATAAAAGTCTGAAACCATCCCTTTTTCAAAGCAATATCACCAAGTCCGTTATTCATTTCAAATGGATTTGTTTTTTAATTTTGCTGATGCTTGGATTGGAATGGTTTTTAAGACGGTATCTGGGGTCGTATTAGATAACGGGCCAGGGGGTTCTGGTTACTTTGAAAAAGGGGGTGTTTTGCAATCGGGACAACAAATCAGTAAAACGTTAAGATTTTACGTGATTAAATTGGTTAAACAAGGGTATATTGTAATTAAGAAACGAATTATTTGGCAAAAAGTCCGAATATTTCCAATACCCGGTTTTTAATATTTTTGGATATGGTACTCAATGGTAAATCATTATTATCTCCGCCAAAAGGATCTTCGATTTCTTCTGCGATAAGCTCAAGACTCGCGAGAACGTAAAAAATAAATGTAGTAACCGGAATGGAATAGTAATGTAACGTAAAAGCAAAACCTATCGGCAGGGTGCCAACATAAATGAAAATAAATTTTTTGATAAAAACACTGTAACTGAAAGGGATCGGTGTGTTTTTAATCCTTTCGCATCCCCCGCATATATCACTCAGGGATTGAAGTTCTGCATTAAGCAAAATCAAATGATCTCCGGTCAGTACACCTTCCTTATGAAGAGCGTTTACCCGCTTAAAAATTTGTCCGGCAACAAAATTCGGGTGATGGGTTGCCTCCCCAAAAGTTTTACTTTCTTCAATTTCTTCAAAATCTTTGAGGTGATTTTTATTTAAATGAATAGCAAGAACACGGCTGTATAAAGGAATATATCTGGCAAAAAACAGAATATCCTCTTTTCTGCTTTTATCAACAAAAGTTTTGATTTTTAGTGCCAGATTGGTGGACGTATTGACCAATGAGCCCCATAGTTTTCTTCCTTCCCACCAACGGTCATAGGCCGTATTTGTTCTGAATACCAACAACATGGATATAGCAAAACCAAGGAGCGTGTGCATGATATTCAGGTTTTTTGCAGCGCTGTTTTCAGATAGTTTAAGATATTCCACTTCAAGATACACAATACCCCAGGAATAAAAAATAAAAAACAGTAATAAGGGAGTCAATGCTCTGAATGTATCCGCTTTGTGGATGCTGAACAAAGCCACAAACCAATCTTTAGGATTATATTGAATCATCTATGAAAATTAAAAGAACAAAAGTACACAAATCATTTTTCAAAAAAACCACGTTCATTTTGAAAAAAATCAAGCTTATTATTTGGGAATTTTGTACACAACGCCTGCCTCATTTTTAAAAAAAACGGGCATATTTTTTTCTGCTGATGTAACAAATCCGGGAACTTTATCCCAATCCGTATTAGAAAGATAGGCTGTCATTCCGTTCAAAATGATATACATATCTCTTCCAATATGTTTTTTTGTATCATAATCCTTGAATACGACAAACTGATTTGTATCGTCATAATGTGCATAAAAACTTCCGATATTGGTATTGGCCCCATCCGTAAGGATCCATTTTGGTTGCCGGCTATCTTTTAATACTGCTTCAATCAATGCTTTTTGCCCTTTGTGGTTTATACTTTGATTATAATGAACATTTTGAATATAAACAGACAGAAGTGCTGAAACGATTAAAAGTAATTTTAAAACCGAAGCGCCTTTAAACTTTGGAACCCAAACTGCAGCAATCAAAGGAATAAAAAGCCACCAGGTATTTTCATGTAAAAAATACAAACCTAAAACCAATTGCATAACCCAAAGTAGCGACAAGACCATCTTTTCCGTAAAGTTACCGGAAGAAAAATGTAAATAACCTTTTGCCATAATGATGGCTCCCAATGGTAAAATATATAAAAAATGTCGCGGATCATGACACAAAGGCACATAATGTGTGTATGATATGGTCATGAAATTTGCCAACAACATCAATATAATCCACGATAAAGACAGAAATCTGTTGATTGGTTCCGTATTTTTCCTAAACAAAAACAATAGTACAAATCCCAAAGGCCATAAAAAACCACTTCGGCTCATTTCTACCCAGAGCTTGTATAAAATTCTTTGTACAACCACTGAAGCAGGTTGTAATTCATAGGTGCATTCAGAAATATATCTGTTGGTAAAAATAGCATCTACGCGTGCCAAAAAATTTCCTAAAAATACATAGTTTAACACTAAATATATCAAACCAAAAAGAAGGATGGATATAGCCGTCGAAACCCAGAAAGTTTGATTTTTTTTCCGGAATATATCTGAGATAAAAAAGAATAAAAAAAATGGATAGATAATTAAAAAGGTTTCTTTGGAAAAAAAAATCAATAAAAACCCAATCATAAATATCAAGACGTGTATCCATGATTTTACAGGATTTTCATCAAACTTCTCTTTGAAGTATGCATAAAAACACAATAAAAATCCAAATTCCGTAACAATATCGGGCATTGGTTTTTCAAGATACAAAAGATGTAGCGGTGCAAAAATCAAAGACAAAACCATAACAAAAACGGTACTGTAATCTAATGGTTTTTGCCATCGTACAAGCAATAGTATTACTGCTGCTAAAAACAAGACAGAAAAAAGGGTATTCGAAAAATCTCCTATATCAAAAATTGAAAATAATAAAGCAAGCGGCAAAAAACCTGCATACCTGTATGCATATAAACTATCGTGCTCAAATCTACCATCTGTCCATAATGTTGCCAATCGTGCGTATTCCAGTTCGTCGTAACCCAAATAACCTCCGTGAAAAAACAAAAAATGAATACCGGAAAAAAGTAAAAGCAAACCTAATGGCAACACATAATGTAAAAAAGTTTCTTTTTGAAAATTCATAATATCAAATTCACAGGTAAATGTAATAAATATTTAGTTCAGTTCATTATTTTCAACAATTTCAACTTCTGTGATGTTACTTTTAAAAAAGAATATGCGAATTTTAATCATGTTTTTATCCGTTATTTTTGTTTTGTCCGCATGTACAAAGGATTCCACCAAAGATGCGGAGAACTCGGAATTAGTCACCGTCAACAATCTTCAGGAATTTGATACCAAAGTAAACTCGGGTATTTCCTTAGTGTTTTTTCATGCGACCTGGTGTCCAAAATGTGCAGCACAAAGACCTGAGGTTGAAGCATTAATCGGCGACGGTGAATTAAGTCATGTTTTTATGGCTCAGGTAGATTTCGAAAAAAACCCTGACATCAAAAATAAATATAATGTTTTCGGATTTCCTACCATACTGATTATAAAAGATGGAGACGTAAGACACACATTGACCGGTCAGAATAATAAAAAAGAAGAACTTAAAAAGTTGTTGAAGGCTTTGTAAATATTTTCCTTCTTATAAAATCAGGATATAAAAAAGGTGAAACCTGGATAAAGTTTCACCTTTTTTTTGAATCGAATCATTTGTGTATATGCGTCGGTAACCCGACTTACTTCATATCAAAATTATAACCTACGTAAAGTTCAGCGCCGGGCCCTAATTCTCCCAAACCTTTCAACATACCATAATTGGCCAGGACTCCGAGTCGTAGTTTTCCGAATCTCGAACCAAAATCATTGAGAATAACCCCTCCCTGTGCGGCCATCATACCTGATGAAGCATAACCCAAACCCGCCCAGAATGTATCTTTCATTTCCATCTTGAGTCCATACAAAACATCTATTACAGATGGTGAAACAAGATTAGCAAAAATGGAAGGTTCAAACATCAGATCATAATTATAAATTTTCCCGCCGACGTTAAAATGCCAATGATTGGCTCTTTCCTGATCGACTTCATTGACCAATACATTTCCTGAAAAAAGCTGATTGGTGGCCAACCCTATATAAAAACATTTTCGCGATACTCTCTTGTACTGGATAAATAAAACAACCCACTCCTGCTGCCGGAAAAAATCCCGTCGTTCTGTTTCTTGAAAGCACTATGTCATTGGCATCATTAAATTTTGTGCCGGCAGGATCAAAACTATACATTTGCAGATTGGCAGAAATGCCTAAAGACAATTGATCATATCTGTTAAAAAACTCTTTTATTTTATAAGCATAATTAATTTTTGCCCCCACTTTACTTACGGGTCCTGTCTGGTCGTAGTGCAGAATAACTCCTGCACTCATATTCGCACTGACAAACGGATATTGAAAAGATATCATTCCTGAAAAAGGGGCTCCTTCAAATCCTATCCATTGCATTCTGAAAAAACCATCTGTTATCATGTCATTGCCGACCGCCGTTGCTGCAGGATTCCAGAAAGCTCTGGTCTCAGGCATAAAACTGCTGTTCGGAATTTGTTGGGCTGATATTTTTCCGGTCAAGGTGATAAGTAGACCGGTCAAAATAAATATACTGATTCTGTTATATAATTGAGTCAACATAATGCTGTTTTTCTTTTGTTTTATAATATTAATCCCACATAATGGTCAATGCACTTTTGAAAATCTTATCTTCAAAAGTAAGAACGTAATAATAAGTATCAGGTGGCAAACGTTCGCCATTGCGCGTTCCGTCAAACAATTCTCCTTCAGCCTGATAATTAAAGCTTTCAAAAACCACATTTCCCCATCGATTGTAAATACGAAGTGTATTTTTCGGGAAAGCTTCCAAGCCGATAAATTCCAGAAAATCGTTGTCTCCATCGTTATTAGGCGTAATGATGGATACCGCAACAAAAGAACTTAAAGGATCTTCCAGCAATCTCACCAATACGCTATCGACATATTCACATCCGTTGATGTCTGTTATAGTCACTGTAAAAACCGTATTTTCTGTAATCTTAACCTCCGGATTCGGAACGGTGTTTGACCCTGGATCAAATCTGTATTATCCCATTGGTAAAACCTTCCTCCACTTGCATCAAGTTTTACCGTTCTGCCTATGATCACGGAGGTGTCCAAACCAGCTGTGACATTGACCGGGGCAAATACATTAACCAGAATTTCTTCCGTATCGGTATTTTCAGGGCAATTTATATCTCCGACGACTACACTATATGTTGTGCTTGCAGTCGGACTGGCAATTATCCTGCGCACCGGCATTCAGCGTGAGATCATTTTCCGGACATAAGGTGATATCTGCAGGTAAAGTGACTGTAGGTGAAGGCCTGGATGTCACCGTTACTGAATCTGTAATTTCACAATTTGCGGCATTACGAACCAATATTCTGTAGACTCCGTCATTACTGACTACTAAATCCTTTTGGGTCTGTCCCTGAAGTAACACTCCATCTTTGAACCATTGGAAAGAGGTTCCGTTGGTCACCGGCATGATTGTTTTTGGCTGACTATCACAAATACTGATTTCTTCCTCCAGTTCCAGGCTTGGATTGGGGGAAACAGTAAGGACCATTTCATCATTTCCCGCACATCCGGCCCCGGAAGTGACTGTCACCCTATAGGTTCCGTTTGTATTGGCAACCAAAGTGCGGGCCATACCTACATTGACATTATCTCTTGTCCAACTGTAGGTCAAACCGGCACCTGCACCGGCATCAAGGGTAATGGATTCTCCCTGACATATGGTTTGGTCTGAACCTATATTAATCAATGGTTTGGGGTTGACCGTAAGCCTGAACTCATCTCTGGCTTCGCAGTTATTGGGTCCGCCTATTACAGCAATAGTATAAACACCAGGATCTGCTACGGTAATTGAGGTGGTGGTTTGATTTTCTACCGGCACTCCATTATACAACCAGGTGATATTGGTTGCTGAAGTAACGGCGGTAATGATTCTGGACTCTCCTTCACAAATGGTTATATCCGGACCTGCATCTACCGTTGGACCGGGCACAAAACTAACCATAACATTGTCAGTTGCAGTACAATCATTTGAACTGGTGACTGTTACAGCATAATTTCCTGCGGTGGTCACAGCAATTGTGGAATTATTTTCATTAATAGCCACGTTATTTCTCGTCCAAACATATTCTGCACCACCTGTACCTGCATTCAAATTGACAGTGTTTCCGATACAAGCTACGATATCACTTCCAAGATCGACAACAGGCAAAGGATTTACCGTAACAAGGGTACTGCCCGGAGTAGTACATCCTCCCAGATTGGTTGCTTCCACGGTGTAGACACCACCCAAAGTTGTCGAATGAATTAATCCGTTTGAAGGAGTAAATATTACATTATCTCTTTTCCAAACATAAGAATCAAACCCGGATAAAACTGCAATAATTACCGCGGTCTCACCCTGACATATATCAATAGAAGATGGCATATTGACTGTCGGACTTTGGAAAAAATTGACAGTCACCTCATCAAATCCTTCACAATCGGCACTATTTCTTACCAAAGCTCTGTATCTGCCGGATTGACCATCCGGAACGATATAGGTCGATCCCACGGCTCCTGTTATGAGGTTTCCATCAAAAAACCAGCTGTGAGTAAGACTATTGTTGCCAGCATTCAAAACCACAGGGATACCTTCACACACATTTATTACATCATTGCCCAGATTAACAACCGGAATTGGGAGAACTGTTACGACAACCGCGTCACTTCCTTTACATCCGGTATTATTGGTGACTTCAAGTCTGTAAGATCCTCCCGATGTGATGTCAAGCGTCGGACCATTAGCACCAGGGATAAGTGTATTATTTCTAAACCATTCTATTTCTGTAAAACTACCTGTTATGTTAGGTGTAATGGTAAACGTTTCGTTTTCACAAATTTCCAGATTTTCAGGCAATGTGACAACCGGCGGATTGACAAAAGTAATGTTGACTGACTGTGACTTTGTACATCCTGAACTATGTGTTACAGTCACACTGTATACACCACTTACCGTTGCTGACAAAGTACTGGTTACATTGGCTACCGGACTTCCGTTGACCGACCATGCATATGACATTCCATCATTGCCTGCACTCAAAATTACCGGTAGTCCGGCACAAACCTCCCGGGACCCACCCAGGTCAAAGCTGATAGGACAACAATTTACCGGTGCTGTAAACACATCAGGTACTAACAGGCTACAATCAGGTAGGTCTGTAAAAAATGCATTTACAGACACCGGAAGTCCGTCAGAATCAAGATTAGTCAACACAACAGTCTGCGGTGATGATGTAATATCAAAGAGTTGTCCGTTAACCGAGATTTGTCCGGTTGTCGGTGCCTGATCATAGGTAATAACAACCTCCTGGGTATAAGCATTCGTAGCCACGACGCAAGGTGTCTGTGCTCCGGCTACCACATCAGTAATGGAACAAGCAGAAAGTATTTGTAAAAGTCTGAAGTTGGTACTGAATCTGGCACAATCTGAATTTTGAATTTCAAAAAATTCCTGTCCTATTAGATCATCCGGATTAATATTATCTGGCGGTGTCGCTCCTCCGGTTTTATATCGCAAAGTAAATACACCGTAAAATCCTTCTGTCAAACCTGAAAAGTCTCCTGTAGGATGATGGGCAACGATAGCACCTGTAACAATGTCAACCGCTACATGAGTGAGTCCGAAATTAACATTTTGTGTCGCTGTTAAGCTCATAAAATGAACCAGGGCCGGTTATTTCACTAAAAATAATAGTTGTCGGCAAAGCGCCGTATGAGTAAAAAACCATCACATATTCTGTACAGGCATCAAGGTTGATAGACCAGAAACCTAATGGCAACACACTGGTACCGTTTCCGACATCCGGTCCGCTCCATTCTGCAGATGAGCCAACGAATGAACCTCCTGAACAAGGATTATTCATGTTAAAGTTTGAAGCCCGGAAAATGGATATCCACCCGCTTCCTCCCGGTGATCTTCTGAAATTGTATGTTCCAGCTTTTTCAACCCTGAATCTTTTGGAAGCCACATTAATAGTAACATTTGGTATGGTCACACAACTCAAAACACCGGTATTTCTGATGGCCACTCTCATCGTAGGACTTCCACTGGTAACAGAAGCTGAAATTGAAGAAGTAATAAAACCATCAACTGCAGTCATATTCAGATTGGATTCCGGAGATCCGGATTCCGCAACTACCGGTGTATCAGGACAAACATAAGATTCTGTCGCACTACACCCTGAAGTGAGGGTAAAAACATTGCGCGAAATATTAAAAAACTTAATACAGTCATAATCCATACATTCTATGAGTATCCGTGCATTTGTTGTGGCCGGAAAATTGACCGGAAAAGTATAATTGAGTACCCCTGAACTATATGGGACATTTTCTGCCAGTGTAAAATTGTAATTTTCGCCACCATCCAATGAAAGTTTAATTCTCACATTATTGCATAAAGCCTGGGTACCATTAGTCAGCCATCTTAATTGTACAGGTGTGCCGGTAGTTATATTTTCACCTCCTTTAGGAAAATCCACGGCAAAAGGACCTGATGAACTGATGTTAATATCTACTTCATCGGTATTGATAGCTGTTCCTGCAATATTATTATCTCTGACGGTAACAACAAATTTTAATACCCGCGGACGACTGGACAAAACTTCAAATTCACTGACTCCGGCAGCAGATCTCAAAACAGCCATGCTTGGAAAATACCTATCTGATTCAGTAGTAGGAGGATAACTGCGAAATAAAGGTGCAATCAGACTGTTTCCAGCAATAGGTCCGATCAATCCCTGAGAATCTTTACCCGGACCATCTTCATTAAACTGCTCCCAACTGTAGGTGAGTGGATCGTCATCTGCATCAAAAGCAACAGCATCGAGATAAAAAGGGGTGTTCCTTGGAATCGTCAATTGAGGAGCACCACACGAATTGGCTTGCAATTCCGGTATTTGGTTATTGGATTCCGCTGATGTACCGCAAGTATTTCCGGCATCATTGGTTATGTAATTATACATTTCAAACAAACTGGCATAATGAAAATAATTATCCAACGCTCCGGAAGAAGGTATATTATTGTCTGCCTGACAAATACCCTGATAGGACATAATGGTAGTACCACTACCTATTTCATATGCATTGTTTAAGGAAATGGCATCCGTACAGGATTCACCGATACCATTAAAGGTATGTTGTGCCCCGAACTGATGACCAAATTCATGTGTGGCAAGTGAAATCCAACCATTTGAAGTATTATCATAAGCTCCGCTCCATCCTCCTCCTTTGACATGTCCGGATCCATACGTATCATTTTTACAAACTGACCTCAACAAAGCTACACCACCGTTTTGCCAGCCATCACCATCCGCATGGATGTGAAATACATGACCGACATGATAGTTGTTTTGATTCGGATAAGCATCTGCCACCGCATTGGCAGCCTGTTGTGTTCTTTCTTCTCCGGGGATAAAAGGATCCGTGGCAGGGTCATTGTGCAAGGTAATTCTTCCTCCCAAAGCAAAGGTTACAGACAATTCAGCCCGAAAAATTGCTGAAATGGCATTGACATCCTGAATGACTTTATTCCTTACCAAATTGTTATTATTCCCGTTTGCCAGATAATATTCTCCAGTTACTACAATGGCGAGATTGTATGTCTTCCTTAACTCTCCGTTTTGAATATTATTTCTCAATGGATTAAACAAGGTGTTTTTTAAATGCCCGTCCAGACTATGGTCGTGACCGCACCATGATTTATACTTGCTCAAATCCGGCTTAACGCCATACTCTACGATGTAATAACTGACATTTCCCGGCACATCGGGTCGCATTGTTACCATTTTTCCATTATCCAGAATCAGCACATGTAATCCATAAGGTGAGATGGTCATACTTCCAGTCATTGATTTTTTATCTTTTGCAACAATATCGAAAGTATAAATGTCAGGACCTGATTTTCGGTCTTCATCATTCCAAACCTGATTTTTTTTGCCAATAAAAGTTTTCGTTTCGCCAAAAACAGGAATGTCAAAAGAAATAGGTTGGTCATCTCTGGACGATACTACCCTGTTGAATAATATCCGGTGATCATAAATCACCATTTCTTCATTATGAATAGTTTGTTGTTGCGGCGCCGGGAGTTCCAGTAAGTCCGACTGTCCGTTCAATGACCCTAAAGCCAAAAATAAAAATGCAGATTGCATTACATAAAAAACAATGTGTTTCATATCCGGTTTTTTCTTACAAATTTTAAAATAAGTCCAGTTAACAATTTTTGATAAGAAGCACCAAATTAGAATTTTTTATTATTTTTGAAACTATACCTGCCAAAAAAATTTTATCAATCCTTCAAAAAGGATATCTTTGTGTCTGTAAAAACCCTGATTTATTGTATCTGTATTCAAAAAACGAACTCAAAGAGTGGGACCAATATACGATGAGGCACGAGCCTGTTTCATCCATATCCTTAATGAAAAGAGCCGCAGACCGACTGACTGATCATCTGTTCAGATGGATTCCTGCCGGGTCAAATGTTTTGGTGCTTTGTGGCAGCGGAAACAACGGAGGCGACGGATTTTGTATAGCAAAAAATCTCCGGGATCTTTTTTATCATGTTGAAGTCTGGTTTTTTCCTGTTTCAAATCAATCAGAAGAAAATTCATTCTATTTTGACCAATTGAAAAATATTGAAGAAATTACCCTGACAACCATCGACCCTGGAAAAAATCTTCCCGAAGTACCTAAGTCAACGTTTTTAATCGATGCCATCATGGGTTATGGCTTCAAAGGTCCCTGGAAAAACGGTTGGGACAAAATTATCCTGGATATTAATACCTTATCTAACACCAAAATTGCTATCGATCTGCCATCCGGATTGAATGATGACGAAATTCTTACCAATGTAAGTATTATCGCCGATCACACCCTGACCATAGAAGTCCCGAAAAAGTGTTTTTTTTATCCCGAAAACGTATTAAAAACGGGAGAATGGACAATTGTTCCTATAGGATTGCATCCAGAATTCCGTAAAAGCCAAAAAAGTCAGGTTGTTTTTACAGACAAGACGCTGATTTCATTTTTGCTGAAAAAGAGACATAATTTTGATGATAAATGGTCCTTCGGACATGTGGCTCTTTTTGCCGGAAGTGATGATTTTCCCGGTGCAGCTTTGTTGGCAAGCAGAGCATGTATCCGTTCAGGTGCAGGCCTTACAACGTGTTTTACTTCATCATTTACAGGACAGTGCCTCATACCTTTTGCGCCGGAAGTAATGTGGCAGCATTGGGATTGGTCTGAGGGTGATAAAAAGCTCGTTTTGCCACCTTCTTTTTCAGCATTAGCCGTTGGACCCGGAATTGGCAGACATAAAACCAAAGAGTCCGTTTTATTCCAATTATTACAAAACAATCCACAAATCCATAAAGTCATTGACGCCGATGCACTGAATATGATGGCGTCTGCAGATGTCGACTTTTCAAACCTCTGCGGGCATTCTATATTGACCCCTCACGCCAAAGAATTTGACCGCCTATTTGGCGCCCATTCTAACTTATACGAAAGAGAACAAACCGCTCTTTCCAAAGCAAAAGAGTGGAATTGTATCATCATCCTTAAAGGCCATTATTCCAGAATATGTACGCCGCAAGGCAAAATGTATATCAATTCCACCGGTAATCCCGGTATGGCCAAAGGAGGTAGTGGTGACGTTCTCACCGGCATCCTGGTCGGCTTATTGTCCCAAAAGTATTCTCCTGAAGAAGCAGCCGTAATCGGCACCTATATCCATGGTTTGGCAGGAGATTTTGCTGCCGAAAAACACGGTCAGGTGAGTATGCTTCCCACAGACCTGATCGAAAATATCGGATCTGTTTTCAAACAATTAATACCCTGATATGTCAAAAAATATCGTCATCCTCACCGGTGCGGGCATCAGTGCCGAAAGCGGAATTTCGACCTTCAGAGACGCCGGAGGTCTTTGGGAAGGTCACAACATTGAAGATGTGGCTTCTCCGAAAGGTTGGTACAAAAACCAGGAACTTGTACTCGATTTTTACAACAAACGACGGGCACAACTCAAAGAAGTATTACCCAATGAAGGTCACAAAGCGCTGGTGGACCTTGAAGATCATTTTCGTGTATATGTCGTCACCCAAAATGTGGACAACCTGCACGAAAGAGCAGGCAGTTCGGATGTATTGCACCTGCACGGAGAACTCAATAAAGTCCGCAGCACCGGTAATGAATCCTTAATATATACCTGGGAAAAAGATCTGGTCACCGGCGACCTTTGCGAACAAGGTCACCAACTCCGCCCACATATCGTCTGGTTTGGCGAAGATGTTCCGGAATTGTCAAAAGCTGCACATCTGGCCTCAAAAGCAGATATTTTTATCATCGTAGGAACATCGCTGCAGGTATACCCTGCCGCAGGGCTCATGCAATATACTCCGCAACATTGCCAAATGTATTACGTTGATCCCAACCCGTTTATCAACCACGAACTGAAACAATTTCCCAATCTGGAAGTCATCAAAAAAACGGCGGTTTCCGGTCTTCCGGAACTTGTCCGCCGATTAATCAACGAAAATTCCTGATTGAAACCCATAACACATGCCGACACATCTTCCGGAATCATTTATCAATCAGTTTGTTTACCAATGGGGACAATCCTCCTTTGATTCTTTTTTACATGCTTTCGAAAATCCGGTTCCGACATCTGTCAGGGTTCACCCTTTTAAAAAGTCGCAAAAACATCTTGAGGTTGATGTCGTGCCTTGGTGTCCCTACGGAAGATACCTGAAAGACAGACCGGTATTTACGCTCGACCCGCTTTTTCATGCCGGCGCATATTATGTGCAGGAAGCGGCATCTATGTTTTTGTGGCACATTCTGGAAACTTCTTTTGGTGAAAACCGGGATATTAACGTACTGGATCTGTGCGGCGCTCCCGGGGGAAAAAGCAGCCTGATAGCAGATTTTTTACAGCAAAAAGGAGTTCTGGTGGCCAATGAAGTGATTAAAAACAGAGCCTACATCCTCAAAGCCAATATGGAAAAAAGTGGCTATCACAATATCATAGTCACCAATAATGACCCGAAAGATCTGGGACAATTGACAGGTATGTTTGACCTAATCCTCGTCGATGCTCCCTGCTCCGGCGAAGGGATGTTCCGCAAAGATGAAGGTGCCATTCGTGAATGGTCGACAGATAATGTAAAAACCTGTTCTTTACGTCAGAAACGCATTTTGTCAGACATTATTCCCGCTCTGAAACCCGATGGATTGCTCGTATATTCAACCTGCACCTTTAATGAAGAAGAAAATATCAAAAATGTATCCTGGCTGGCCCGCGAGCATCATCTGACCACTGTTCCGATAAAAAATACAGAAACCTTCGGTGTAACTACCGTGACATCTGAGGGTTGTACCGGCTATCAGTTTTTTCCACACACACACCGGTCAGAAGGTCTGTTTATCAGCCTGTTGCAAAATCAGGATAAACAAAACAAACCTTTTTCCAAAAAAAAACCTTTGGTTTCTTTGCCCAAAAAAATGACAGAAGTGTGCCTTCCGATCCTACAAAGTCCATCCGATGTCCGTTTTTTTTATGACCCCAACGAAGATGTACATTTTTTTCCACAAAATCATCTCTCCTTTCTGGAATCCGTTATGGCCGTTTCCAAAACCATACATGCAGGGATCAACATCGGCAGAATCATCAAAAATGATATTATTCCACATCACGCCCTGGCACTTGCTTTAGACTCCGGTGATTATTTTCAAAAAATTGAACTGAGCAAAGAACAAAGTCTCGCATTTTTACAAAAATCCCTCCATGAAATTCCCGAAGCACCTAACGGATGGCTGATGGTCACACATTCAGGGCTCGGATTGGGCTGGATCAAAAACCTGGGCAACAGGATCAATAATTATTTGCCCAACGAAGCAAAAATCAGAATGGACATAAATGTATGATGACAAAGGAATTATTCAACAAACACATTACAAAATTTATTAATATATCATCCGAAGAATGTGAAAACATTATTTCCTTTTTTACCTTAAAAAAATTTGCAAAAAAAACGATTCTTCTGCATGCCGGCGAAGTTTGTCGTTTTGAAGCTTTTGTCATCAAAGGTTGCCTGAAAACATATTTTATCGATAAAAACGGTTTTGAAGTCATCCTTACCTTTGCTACCGAAAACTGGTGGGTAAGCGACATTGCCAGCTTTCAACAGGAAAAACCTTCCCAAATGTGGATTGAAACCATCGAAGATTGCGAAATGCTGATGATCAATCAAGCAGACAAAGAAAGACTACTCTCCACCTATCCCGTCCTGGAAAAAATGTTCCGGTTATTGGTACAGAGGCATCTTGTCACGTATCAGGAACGCTTATTCGGCAATATCGCCCTGACTGCCAAAGAAAGATATGAAGTTTTTTTACATAAATACCCAGCTCTTCCTCAACGGATTCCGCAACATCTGATTGCTTCCTACCTCGGTGTTTCACCGGAGTTTCTGAGCAGACTGCGCAACAAAAAGAAAAATCCTTAGAATAAATTACCTCAAATTCTGATATTTTTAATTGTTTGGAATTTTATTTTGGGCGATTCCCTTCGGGTCGGGCTATCCGCTTTACTTCGTTTCTCTTCGTGCCCGCTTCTATCCCTATCGCTCGAACGACTATCGTAAAAACCATGATCTCGTAATCGTAACATTGAATATTTTACAGAAAAAAGAAACAATAGGTGTTTTCTTGACATAGGTCAATGATTTCCCCCTTCGTCTCACCTTATCTTTGCATAAAATTAAAATAATCATGGACAGAAAAGATTTTATCAGAAATGGTTTGTTAGGTACTGCAATGTTTGCCGCCAAAGGCGTTTTACCTGACGTGACAAAAAATGACATCGATGAGTTGAAGACTCTTGAGATCATTGGATTCAATCATATTCCTCCACAAAAAAATGACAACATGCAAACTTTTGTATTCCACAAATCAGACTCACGCGGATTGGCTGACCATGGTTGGCTGAAATCACGACATACCTTTAGTTTTGCCAATTACTACGATCCGGAAAGGATGCACTTTGGTGTACTACGTGTTTTAAATGATGATATTGTCGATCCTGCCATGGGTTTCCGTACCCACCCGCACGACAATATGGAGATCATCAGTATTCCTTTGGAAGGTGACCTCGAACATAAAGACAGCATGGGCAATGTTACGGTGATCAGAAACGGAGACATCCAGGTCATGAGCGCCGGTACAGGCGTGGCACACAGCGAGTTTAATAAAAATCGTGACAAACAGGTAAAGTTTTTACAAATCTGGATTTTTCCAAACAAAAAAAATGTCACTCCTCGGTATGATCAATTGACGCTCAAAGCCGAAGACCGTAAAAACCGGTTACAACAGATTTTATCACCTGATCAAAATGATGAAGGTGTCTGGATACACCAAAATGTTTGGTTTCATCTGGGTCAGTTTGACAAACAAAAATCAGTGAATTATTCACTAAAGGACCCGAAAAACGGAGTTTATGCCTTTGTCCTTTCCGGAAGTTTTATGGCCGGAGACCAAAAACTTGAAGCAAGAGACGGTTTGGGTATATGGAATATTTCTGACCTCAAATTAGAGGCACAAACTAATGGAGCAGAAATCCTCCTTATGGAAGTTCCTATGACCATTTCATAGCACATAATACAGATTTTTAATTTTTTACACATAAATATTTTTTAATATATAATATCCTTTATCATGTCAACATTTTTATATAATTTAGACCCTACTCATTCCGAAATCGGCTTTCGTATCAAACATATGATGTTTACAAATGTCTCCGGAAAGTTCAACGATTTTAACGTCGCCCTCTTTACGGAAGGTGAAGACTTTTCTTCTGCGAAAATAACCTTTGAAGTACAAATCGCTTCGATTGACACCAACAATGCTGACAGAGACAATCATTTAAAAAGTGCAGACTTTTTTGATGCTCAGGTTTTTCCGAAAATGACCTTTGAATCCAGAAGTATTAATCAAAACAGTGATGGAACCTACACCCTATCCGGTGATCTGACCATCAAAGATGTCAGCAAATCCATTGAACTTAAAGTTGAATACAGCGGTTTTCTCAAGGACCCTTGGGGCAATACCAAAATTGCAGTCAGTGTCGAAGGAAAAATCAACCGAAAAGACTTCGGCCTTACCTGGAATGCAGCTCTTGAAACCGGTGGAGTCCTTGTGGGAGAAGATGTCAAAATCCTTGCAGAATTGCAGTTTGTGAAACAATAAAATTCACCTGGGTTTTATAAAAAGGTGCTGTCGTATCGCAGCACCTTTTTTATTGAAAAAATGTTAGCTGCTAAAATTTCAAAACTACCCGCTAAAAATCAACCCCTCCGAACTACAAGCTCAAAACTCCAAACTAAACCTTCTTTCTCAAATTTTTATTAATTTTGGTTTCTGATATACAAAGTTGATTTATTTATGCCTTTTTTAATCAAATAGTATATAAATACCCTATAAATTACAAATACACCATGAAAACCTTTTGGGACGAACGATATCAGGAGAAAGATTATGTTTACGGTGCAGAACCCAACCTGTTTTTTAAAGAATGTATCTTACAACTTCCGGCCGGTAAACTCCTGCTTCCTGCCGAGGGTGAAGGACGTAATGCCGTATTTGCTGCTCAGCATGGTTGGTCTGTCACAGCCTTTGATCAAAGCGAATCAGGTAAAACAAAAGCTATGCTCCTTGCAACTCAAAAAAGTGTTGAAATCACATATGACGTTTTGGATATAGTACATATGCCCTACCCTGCAGAAAAATTTGATGCCGCCGCACTGATTTATGTACACTTCCCCGATCATGTCCGACAGGAATACCACCGGAAAATTGCCGACAAAATAAAACAGGGAGGAAGCCTCATCCTGGAAGCTTTTTGCAAAAATAATCTACCCTACCGGACGGCCAATCCTTCCGTCGGAGGCCCTGACCAATTATCGATGCTTTTTGATCTTGAAGAATTAAAACAAGACTTTCCCGGATTTTTGTGGGAAATCGCCCTTGAAACGGAAATATACCTAAATGAAGGCAAATATCATCAAGGCAAAGCAATGGTTGTTCGCCTTTTCGGAATTAAAAAATGATCCTTTTCCTTTGATGAATGCCCTTTTATTTATTTTTTTATTACCGTTTTGGTAAAAATCATCCATTTTATGGTTAGAAATAAAACTTTTTTCCAAGCATTTTCACGAAAAACAAAAACATCAAACATCATACTAAAATGTATATCAACCAATTACGTTTCATATTACGTTTATTTATATATGATTTGATTGTTTTTTTGTATTTTTTTTGGCTCATTAACGGTCATATCTTTGTATCGTTAACAGAAAGAAAGAGTCATTCGCACGGAAGCGTGAGAAGTTAAAAAAAAAGAGTTTTTGGTTATTATAAAAGGAAGTGAGGAGAGTGAGATCCTTCTTATTTCATCAGGGATTTACAAAGGAATTCAAGAAAAAAATGGTGGCTTTTATCGGCCACCATTTTTTTTTGCCCGAAAATGAAATCAAATTCCTGTCATTCATGCCAAATTTGTATCTTTGCGTCTTTCCCGGAAGAAAAAGACCGGGTGTAATTTTGATACAAAGATAGATATGAAGTTGTCGTTGCGTTGGGTAAAACAATATATTACCCTGGAGTATGGCCCGGAAGAAATTGCAGAAATGCTGACGACCATAGGCCTGGAAGTGGAAGGATGGGAAAAAATTGAATCTGTCAAAGGCGGATTGGCCGGTGTTGTCGTAGGTCATGTACTTACTTGTGAAAAACATCCGGATGCTGACAAATTATCACTTACAACGGTGAATGTCGGTGAAGAAAATCCATTGCAGATTGTTTGTGGTGCACCTAATGTAGCTGCCGGACAAAAAGTTTTGGTTGCAACCATAGGTACTACACTCTACGACAAAGAAGATCAACCCTGGAAAATAAAAAAAGGCAAAATCAGAGGTGCAGAATCCGAAGGTATGATATGTGCTTTGGATGAACTCGGATTAGGTGAAGATCATTCCGGCATCATGATCCTGGATCCGGATGCGGTTCCGGGCACGTCTGCCAAAGAATACCTGAAACTACAGGAAGATATTGTTTTTGAGATCGGACTGACACCCAACCGTTCGGATGCTACTTCTCATCTCGGTGTTGCCAGAGATTTGTATGCTTATCTGACCGTAAATAAAAATTACAACGGTAAGATTCATCTTCCTGATACCTCAGATTTTGTGACGGAAAAAGTTCGCAAAAACATCAAAGTTGAGGTTTTACACAAAGAAGCATGTCCCAGATATGCAGGTATCACCATCGAAGGGGTCACTATAGGAGAATCTCCTGATTTGATCAAACAATATCTTTTGGCCATAGGGGTAAAACCCATCAATAATATTGTCGATATCACCAATTATGTTCTGCATGAAACGGGTCAACCGCTCCATGCATTTGATGCAGACAAGATTAAAGAAAATAAAATTCTGGTAGACTGCCTGGAAGAAGGAACTCCTTTTGTTGCCCTCGACGGAAGTGAAAAAAAATTGTCCGGTAGTGATCTGATGATTTGTGACGGAACACGAAATCCCATGTGTATGGCCGGAGTTTATGGCGGATTGGAAAGCGGTGTTTCTAAAGAAACCGTCAATATTTTTCTCGAATCAGCTTATTTCCATCCAAAATACGTCAGAAACTCCAGTACTAAACATATTTTACGAACCGATGCTGCCAAAATATTCGAAAAAGGCGCAGACCCGAACATGGTTATTACAGCGCTGAAAAGAGCAGCAGGTTTGATACGCAAGTATGCAAACGGTTCGGTCAGCAGTGAGTTAGTAGATATTTACCCCAAACCCATGGAAGGCCATGATATCAAACTCCGGTATCAAAAAGTAAATGATGTGATCGGGATTCATATTTCCAAAGAAAAAATTCATCAGATTCTTTCCGGAATGGATATGAAAATCAAACCACTTGACGAAGGTTCTATACTGGTCAATCCCGGTACCAACAAACATGATGTCATAAGAGAAATTGATTTGATAGAAGAAATCTTACGGATATACGGTTTAAACAATATTCCGTTTCATGACGACATCAAAAGTACCATTTCCTATTCTGACAAGCCAAATAAAAACGAAATAAAAGAGATTATAGCCAATTATCTGTCGGCCAATAAATTTCACGAAATGATGGGCCTTTCTCTTATGGAAAGTAAACAAATCGAACATTTTTCAGGCACAAATCCTGAAACTTTTGTGTTCATTAATAATACATCCAATGTTCATCTGGACATCATGCGTCCTGATATGATGCTCAGTGGTCTTCTCTCTGTGGCATACAACCTCAACAGACAACAAAACAACATCAAATTATTTGAACACGGCAAATCCTATCAAAAATCAAATGACGGATTTTTGGAAAATGAATGTATTTCGCTGTTTCTTTCCGGCAAAAAACAAGAAGAAACCTGGATCAGTGACGACAAAAAAGAAGTAAGTTTTTATGATGTAAAACATGCAGCCGTTTCAGTACTCAAAAGATTGGGCATCAAATCCTGGCAAGAGGACGAAGTCGAAGAATCTTCCGGCCTGAATTACGGTTTGGTTTATCACAGAGGCGGAAATCCTTTGGTATATTTTGGCATGATTTCTAAAAATATCTCCAAAAAAGCAGGAATAAGACAGGACGTATATTATGCCCGCTTTGATTTGATCAATATCGTCGCATCTTTACATAATGTACGAACCACCGTCAAAGAAATATCAAAATTTCCTTCCACAAGAAGAGATTTGGCGATAATTGTGGATCAAAAAGTCGCTTTTAAAGAGATCGTTGGCCTTTCGGCAAAAGTTGACAAAAAGATCTTACAGGAAGTACGATTGTTTGATGTTTTCAAAGACCCGGTAAAGGTAGGTGAAAACAAAAAGTCTTATGCTGTAAGTTTTCATTTTGAAAACACCGAAAAAACCATGTCTGATCAGGAGATTGACGGCATCATGCAAAAAATAATATCGGCACTTGAAAATAATCTTGGTGCCAATATCAGAAAATAAACCATTTTTATACCTTTGTATTACAAAAAAATATAATATCTTTGACCAAAAATATGTATTCTGATAAATTTAATCTCATTCGGCAAAAAATAAATTCCCTTTTGGATACCCTGGAGGAAATGAAAACCGAACGCGAAAACTTATTAGGCAGAATTCGTGTTTTAGAAGAAGAGTTGAAAACAGAGAAATCTGGTACAGTACGTGCTGAAAAAAAGCAGGAACCTGTACAACAGACGGAGAAGGTAGCAACACCCACCTTATTTGATGATATTTCAAAAGAAAGTATCAAAAAAGAATTGGATGAAGTTATCGGCGAAATTGATCAATGTATAGAGATCATAGAAAAGAAATAATATGACAGAGGGAGATGTAATATCGGTTGAAATCACCATTTCAGGAAAAACTTTTCCTTTGAAGGTTACTTCAGAGGAATCAACGTGGATTCACAACATGGAAAAAGATATCAACGAAAAAATCACCGGATATCAGGAAAAATTTGGCCATTTGGACAAATCAGACTGTGTTATTATGACTTTATTGACCTATGCTTTTGAAAATAAACATTTGACGACTGCAAAAAAAGATACCGCAGTCGCTGACATCGGGGAAAACCTCGATGATATCCTCCGTATGTTGTCTGTTCACTAATTTATTACCGTACTGTCCATTGTTATATATGCTGACAAACAGGTACCCCGGTACTTTATGTCAATTTTTTTTTACCAAATTAACCTAGTACAACATGGATATAGGAATAGGATTGTTGATTGGGGTTCTTGCAGGTGGTGGCGTAAGCTATTTTATGATCAGGACCCTTTTTCAAGCAAGGCTTAAAGAAGCCAACAACAAAGCAGACATCACCCTTAAGGAAGCTGAACTTACCGCACAACGCAAAGTTAATGATGCAGAAACCGCCGCAGCAAAAATTGTAGCCAGAGCGGAACAGAACAATGAAAATGTCAAGCAGAAAAAAATTCAGGAAGCTCGTGACAATTTCAGCAGACTGAAATCAGAATTTGAAACCTGGAAAGCAGAACAAAAGGTAGAGTTGAAAGAAAAAGAAATGAACCTTGCCGCTCTGCAGAAAGAAATTCAGCAAAAACAGGATGCCCTTGCTTCAGAAACAGAACAATTGGACAGCAAGGAGTCGGAATTAAAAGTGTTGCGTGAAAATCTCGACACTCAATTAAAAATTGTCTCTAAAAAAAGAGAAGAACTGGATTCCGCCAATGACAAATTTATCAAAGAGCTTGAAAACATTTCAAAACTGACTCAAAGTCAGGCAAAAGAACAATTGCTTGAAGCCATTAAAGCCAAAGCAGCCAATGAAGCTCTTGCCATAGAAAAAGAAGCCATAGCCGCAGCGCACAGCAACGCCAACAAGGAAGCCAAAAAAGTGGTCATTCAGACGATTCAAAGAATGTGTGCGGAATACACTATTGAAAATACCGTTTCCGTATTCAACCTCGAATCCGATGATATCAAAGGTCAGATAATCGGAAGAGAAGGTAGAAACATCCGGGCATTGGAAGCAGCCACAGGTGCTGAAATCGTTGTGGATGATACACCGGAAGCTATCGTTATCTCAAGTTTTGACCCAATCAGAAGAGAACTTTGCCGGTTGTCACTTAAAAAATTGGTGGCTGACGGCAGAATTCACCCGGCAAAAATTGAAGAGACGGTTGTTAAAGTCAAAAAGCAACTCGAAGAACAAATCATCGAAATCGGAGAAAGAACCATTATCGATCTGGATATACATGGTTTGGCTCCTTATCTGGTTCGTATGGTCGGTAGAATGAGATTCAGATCTTCTTATGGTCAGAACCTGCTCAAACACTCGATTGAGACAGCAAATCTTTGTGCAACAATGGCAGCTGAATTGGGATTGAGTGCCAAACAGGTGAAAATGGCAAAACGTGCAGGTCTTTTGCACGACATAGGAAAAGTAGCTGAAGAAGATTCAGAATTGTCACACGCACTTTTAGGAATGGAAATGTGTGATAAATACAAAGAACATCCTGTCATCATCAATGCTGTAGGAGCTCACCACGACGAAATAGAGATGAATAACATCATTTCACCAATCGTTCAGGCTTGTGATGCCATTTCAGGAGCACGCCCGGGAGCAAGACGAGAAATTTTGGAAAGTTATCTGAAAAGAATCGGAGAACTCGAAGAACTGGCTTTATCTTACGACGGTGTACAAAAAGCTTATGCACTGCAGGCAGGACGTGAATTGCGCGTTATCGTAGAAAGTGAAAAAGTGAGCGACCAGTTTGCTGACGATCTGGCATTTATGATTTCACAAAAAATTCAGGATGAAATGCAATATCCCGGACAGGTCAAAGTGACTGTGATCAGGGAAAAAAGAGCAACTGCTTTTGCCAGATAACCGATCGTTTTTTACCACCAATATTCTCTTTGCATGCAAAGACAGATTCAAGTTTACAACAGCCTCACCCGGCAAAAAGAAATATTTAAGCCTCTTCATGAGGGTTTTATAGGTATGTATGTTTGCGGACCTACCGTATACAGCGATGTTCATTTGGGTAATTGCAGGACATTTGTCAGTTTTGATGTTATATACCGGTATTTACAATATATTGGTTATAAAGTCCGATATGTAAGAAATATCACAGATGTAGGACACCTACTCGACGATGGCGAAGATCGGATGTCCAAAGGAGCCAAACAAAACAATCTGGAACCTATGGAAGTGGCGCAGAAATATACCGTGGGATTTCACGATATGATGCGTATTTTTAATACGTTGCCACCCAATATCGAACCCAGAGCAACCGGACATATTATCGAACAGATTGAAATGGTCCAGGCTATTCTGAACAATGGATATGCTTATATTGCCAATGGTTCTGTGTATTTTGACACGTTAAAATTTGCCGAAAAAACAGGCGAATACGGAAGACTTTCCGGCAGAGTAATCGACGAATTGCTGGCTGAATCCAGAGACAACCTGAAAAATCAGGATGAAAAACGACATCCTTCCGATTTTGCTATCTGGATGAAAGCATCAGAAGAACACCTGATGAAATGGAATTCTCCGTGGTCAGTGGGTTTTCCGGGATGGCATCTGGAGTGTAGCGCTATGAGCACCAAATATCTGGGAGAACATTTTGATATTCATGGTGGTGGAAATGATTTGAAATTTCCGCATCATGAAAACGAGATAGCCCAAAACATGGGAAGTTGTGGTTGTCAACCGGCTTCATACTGGTTACATACCAACATGTTGCTCATGAACGGAAAAAAAATGTCCAAAAGTGATGGCAATACTATATCACCGGTAGAATTGTTTACCGGCGACAGCCCGCATGTGACCAAAGGATATTCACCGATGGTGGTACGATTTTTCTTTCTGCAAAGTCATTACCGCTCAACCAATGATCTTACGGATGAAGCATTGCAGGCTGCTGAAAAAGGATTCAAAAGGTTGATGGAAGCAGGTAAAATCCTTTCCGGTACTGAGATTGACACTCCGGGTGAAGGCGCCATGGACAAAGAAATCATGGAAATGCTGAACGGAGCATTTGCTGATATGGATGATGATTTTAACACGCCACGGGCTTTGGCCAGATTTTTTGAACTGGTACCTGTCATAAACAGTATCAAAGATCAAAAAATACAGAAAAACCAGATATCAAAATCGGTGTGGGATACGTTAAAAGAAAAATGGTTCCATTTGTTATTTGACGTTTTCGGATTAAAAGAAGACGATGCAGCAACTTCAAATGGTCCTGTGGATGGTCTGATGCAATTGATTATCGAACTTCGTCAACAAGCCAGAGTTAATAAAGATTGGCCGACTTCAGACAAAATCAGAGATACTTTACAGGAATTGGAGATTGTCATCAAAGACGGTAAAGAAGAAACAAGTTGGACTTTTAAATAAAGATTATGCGAATATCCGTTTTTCTGTTTTTATTTTTGATCGTGCTGAATACGGGATGTAAAGACGATAAAAAATCCGATTCAAAAGATGTTTCAACCGACACTCCCAAACAAAAAGCTGTGGTTCCTCCGATCAGTGCTGACTCTGTGTATTTTTTTGTCGAAAAACAATTGTCTTTCGGTACCAGAGTACCGGGATCTGAAGGTCATAAAAAGATGAAAGACTGGTTGGTTGCAACTTGTAAGTCTTATGGTTTGGAAGTCGAAGTTCAGGAATTTAAAGCCAGTTTTTTAGGTAAAAAAGATGTACCTTCCTATAATATCATTGCGTCATTAAATCCGGATCACAAAAAAAGAGTGATTTTGGCTGCACACTGGGATACCCGGCTGATTGCAGAAAAGGATCCCGATCCGTCCAGACAAAAGGATCCTATCATGGGAGCAGATGATGGAGGAAGTGGGGTGGCAGCTTTACTTGAAATAATGAGGGTGATGTCTTCAAAACCGATTGATCTTGGGGTCGATTTTATATTTTTTGATGCTGAAGATCAGGGAGAAGATGGTGGAAATTGGTGTATTGGTTCACAATACTGGAGTAAAAATCCACATCAAAAAGGATATACTGCAGAATGGGGTATCCTTCTTGACTTAGTTGGTGCGAAAGGTGCAACTTTTCATAAAGAAGAAATTTCACGATATTTTGCAGGTAAATATGTTGATAAAGTATGGGATCTGGCTCACAAAATGGGTTATGGAAAATATTTTATCAAACAAAATGTAGGACAAATACAGGATGACCATTATTTTGTTAATACAATCGCCAAGATTCCGATGCTTGACATAATTTATACAACTCCGGCAGGAATGTTCGGCAGTTATCACCATACCCACAAAGACGATATTGGTATCATAGACAAAGATGTCTTAAAGGCGGTTACACAAGTGACCACGGCAACGATATACAAATATTCCGACGGAAGTTTATAGCAATTAAGTCCGAAATTGTCAAAACTAAACAGAAGCTGTTATATTTTTATGTGTATTACACATTTTGTTATACCTTTGTATTTTAAAATCAATCTCTTATGAAACAAATATTTTTAAGTACTCTTTTTACCTTATTGGTATTTCAGGGTTTCAGTCAGGAAATCAACACCAAACAATGGACTCTTTTTTCTAAAACCACGGCAGATTGGTGCTCTTTATGCGGTGGATGGGGATGGAATTTTCAAAAACAATTGATAGACAATTTTGAAAATAAAAATACCATCATCTGGGCCTTACATACTTCTACAAGCGGCCTGACCAACAATACAGCAAAAGACATCATAACCAATCTGGGTGGTAGTGGTCAGCCAAGATTTTTTGAAAGCCAGACCAATATGAATGCTTCTTCTTCGAATATTGCGTCAAAACTTGAAGATGCCGCTGCTATAGTTGAGTTCAACCAGTTATCTGATCCTATTGCAGGTATCGGCATGACGGCAACTATAGACGACAATAAAAATATCTCAGTAAGTGCGGATGTTGAGTTTATTTCCAATGCGGAAGACGGCAGATTTTATCTCGGATTATATCTGGTCGAAGATAAACTGGTACATCCGCAAGCTAATCAGGGTGACAATGCCATTCACCGATATGTGTTGAGAAACAGCTTATTGCCATCTACCTTCGGAGAAAATTTTGTTAATGGTCCTGTTGCCAAAAATGCAAAATATACTGTTCAGGGCAGTTTAAACAATGTATCCGGCAGCAGAGAAAACTTAAAAATAGTCGCTATTATATGGAACAGAAACAGTGATGGAAAATATTTGTTTTTTAATGCGAATATAGTCAACGTTTCCCAATTATCCTCTGAAAACAATCCGGAAGTTGGTTATAAAGCCAATGCAATTTTTCTACAAGATATGCTAAAAATTAATTTTCAGCATCCGGACCCGGTTTCCAACATTGATGTTCAATTGATCGATATGCAAGGTAAAATCGTTTTTACCACGTCAGTTAAAAATGAAAATCATTGGGAAAAGACCTATACCCTACCCGTTCCGACAGGAACCTATTTTCTAAAAATTGATGCAGGCAACTTAGGAAGTGTCTCTAAAAAATTGATAAAAATTTAAAAAAAAAGCCCGGAAAATTTCCGGGCTTTTTTTTGTCAGCAAACTATAATTTTACTAAAAAACGATTTAAAAAATAAGGCTATTCCACGTCAAAATCAGTTATGTCTACAGGGTCGATATGATAATTCATGCCTGATCTTTCACCTTTCCCATTTTGTTTTTCCAATGTCCACGTATCGGTTGCCGAAGTTTGCAGCCAAACACCGTTGGAATTTCTGAAAACCTGAACACTCAATCCGGTTTTGTCAGAAAACTCATTTTCGAATTCGGCGACTGTCATCTCTGGTCGAATGTTAATTTCGATATCCAAAGTATGACCGGCCATTTCAGAAAGGACTCCATCTCCTGATATCTGATCTGTTTTAGGTGATGCTTCATTACTTTGATGGGCCTGACGATAAAATTCAAGTTTCAAAAAAGGAAACATAACATGAAATTCAGATTTGATACCGTTCAAAGTAGAAGCGTTGACTATTTTCATGATAATATATTTACCCGTTTACATATTTAATTGAAATTGCGGTGTATAGGCCATCATCAGTAAATCGTAGGTCGTCACCAACCCGATGAGTATACCGTTTTCGTCTACCACAGGAAGTGCGTGAAAATAATTTTCCCTGAAAATTTGTACACATCTTTCGGCTGTGTCTTCAGGAGAAAGCGTGATAACATTGCTTTCCATCAGATCTACAGCCAAATTACTGGTGAGTAAAAAAACATTTTTTCTATCTGCTCCGGGTAGATTTTTTTTCGTTCCCCAGTCCAATAACAACAAAATATCGGATTTCGATATGATCCCGACAAACTTATTATCTTCATCCACAACCGGCAAATGGTGGATGTTTTCCCGTTCCAAAATGATGTTGATTTCCTTCATGATCGTATCCTTTTGCGCAACGTACAATTCGGTTGTCATAAAAAGTTTTACCGGCATTTTTAACAATTCTTGTTGTGTCATGATTCGATATTTTATAGTACAAATTAAGGTAATTTGGGGGTAGGAAGGAATGAGACAAATCATCTTTCAAAATGATGTCCATTTCAATTTTTTTTAAAAACAAAGTCAGTGAAGCAACCTACCTTATAAAAACACCGTTACACGTAAGGATTGATAATTGATATGACACAAGAAGAACAGGATCAATGCATCCGAAAATGCAGGCAACAAGATCGAAAAGCTCAGAAGCTGTTATACGAAACATATTATGGATTTGTCTATACAATAGCCGCAAGATACTCCTCTTCAAAAGAAGAAACAAAAGAGCTTACAAACGATATCTTCTTCCGGGTATTCGAAAAGATTGAATATTTTAAGGAAGGTACACAATTCAAATCATGGCTTTCAACAGTTGCCATCAGGCTTGCCATTGACAAATATCGTACTCAAATAAACCAGATTAAATTTGACAGTCAGGAAGTCGCACTAACTTTTGGTATACGTGATGATCTTCAGATTATTGACAAACTTGACGTGGAAGAAAAAATAAAATTAGTTCAAAAACTGAGCCCTGCATACCGAACGGTGTTTAATCTTTATGTATTTGAACAATACACCCATGAAGAAATTGCTGATTTACTAAAAATATCGACAGGAACATCTAAGTCAAACCTGTCAAAAGCCAGAATCCAGTTAAAAAACCTGATTGCCCAATATCACTTCATACAATAATGCTGCCTTATGGATTATAATAAAGATAAAGAATTTGACGATTTTTTTTCAAAAGGTTTTGAAGAAAACAGTCTGCAAATAAAACCAGATAGTAAAGAATGGGATAGTTTAGCTAAAAGACTTGACCACCATCAGGAAACAAAATCAACAGGAGCTTTTCCCTGGCTTTGGCTTCTGCTCCCGCTTATGTTTTTATTACAAGCATGGAGTTTATATGATAATCATAAGATGAAAAATCTGATAGCTGATTATCAATCAATTGAAAAAAACTGGTCCGTAGATCAGACGATAGTTTATGATACAATATATCAAAAAGTTTCACACATTACCTATGACACTATTTACAAAACAATTATAATTCAAAAGCATTCAAACGATTTGTCATATGAAACAATCCAAAATTCAAAAATAAACATTCTACGGGAACCAAAAAGAAATAACACATCATTACTAACCTCCCAAGACCTTCCGGCCAAACTACCTACCTCCGGTAATGAAATATCTAAAAACGAAGTAATTACAGATAGTTCATTTAATTTTAAAAATGAGAATGAAACAACCAATACAAATCAACCAAAAGAAAATCCAGTTTCCTTTTCTAAACACTTACCTGATGCTTCGGAAAATTCAGAAAACAAACAAACTGAATCTAATGATGTAGTACGAAACACTTGGGCAGGTGTTAAAGATTCAACAGAAAATGTAACGTCAACCTCTTTTGAAAAAAAGTTGCAAGATGTTGATAATTTACATAGTATTCAAAGTAAAGAACCAAACACCAAAAAAACAGATGTTCCCCAGGTAAAAGAAAAAACGCTTGCTGATTTTATGGCAAACCAAAAAAGGCCGTCCGCTTTTCAACAATGGGTAAACGAAATTACAGAAAATAACACAGAAAATTATTGGAGATTTGGCGTGAATACGGGATTGTTTCTGCCTATAGTCAGAGGAGAAATCGACATTACATCTCCTTTCAGTACTGGTATATTTGGGGAGTGGGTAATCGGAAAACACTTATCTATCCTTCCGGCTGTTTCTTATAACCAGTTTTTCTATGATGCGGAAAGACCCTTTTTTGAAAGACTCGGAATTCCGGAACCTCCTCAGGCATTACCCGGAACAACATTTACAGAGGCCGAAGCACTTTATAAGGTTATTTTACCTTCCTTACAAATTCGATACAGGTTTGTACCACAAAAAAAATGGTCCTGGTATGCCGGAGCCGGATACGCTGCGGGTTTTGGTTTACGCTCTGATATAGCATTCGAATATCTTGATCCTAATCTGAATGAATCTTTTCAATATATCAACAACCACAAAACAACAAACAGGTTAGTCTATTTAAATACTCATCTGGGCACTCAATATCACATCACAGATAATCTCACGATACATGCGGATTTACCTGTTTATTTTGATCTACGTTCGGCAAATAAAGGAATGCATTTGTTTGCACCGTCTTTAGGAATTAAATTTTTTCCAAAAAAATAAAATACACAGGCAACCACATAACAGAAACCTCCGTTTTAAGCAATATATCATTTAATATAATACCGGAGATAACCCGAAAATCCGAATAAGAGTAGGGATAATAAAATTTATATACAATGAACAAGATGTTTTTATTAATTTTTGCGTTATTTTTAACAAGTTGTACTAAGGACGTAATTTTGACTGAACAGGAAGTGGATTCAAAGATCATGTCTTTTGTTGAAACCCATTTTCCGGGAGAAACCATTATTCAGGCTGTGAAAGACAAAGACTTTCTGCACAAGTCTTATGATGTGTGGTTGACTAACAATATTTATCTTGAATTCAATCGAAAACATGATGTTATTGAGATAGATTCTGAAAAACAGCTGCCCGATTCAGTCATACCAACCAAAATTCTTGAATTCGTCAAAAATAAGTATCCAACGTTATTCATCACTGATTGGTCTTTGGATGACAATCGACAAGAAGTTGAATTGAGCAATGACCTGAATTTGATCTTCAACAAATCTGGTGATTTTTTAAGAATTGAAGATTAAACAGAAAAATTAATTACCTTATATTTCATTAAAAAGTCCTCTTCAAATGATTGGAGAGGACTTTTTATTTCTACGAAAATAATTTATCGTTGTTCTCTGTTCTTTAATGAAATCATTTGAAACAGAATGTCAACTAAAGATATGGATTCTATAAAAGTAAATCTAAAACACACTCACCACATTGGTGTAAAATAACCCGTCTTGCCAAACCATCTTGCGGTATCCTGTTTTTTGAGTTGCAAGTATGGCAAATCCGGGAGCGTCGGGGTCAATATTTATATAAGAAGAAGGGGTAATATACAATGAAATATTTTCAAAAGTCACCATCCGATCCAAATGGTAATGCCCTGAAAACACAGTGAGTAATTTATCTTTATGAGCCCTGGCAAGTTTGATAAATCTGTCTGTTTCTTTAAAAGCGTAAAGCGAATCCATATGTTTGGAGCCTGCAAAAACCGGTGGATGATGCATAACGATGTACATCCTTCTATCGTTTGTTTTTTCCATTTCTTTTGTCAGCCACAACCACTGGCTTTCGCCCATATACCCTTTGGATGTATCTAAAAAAAGAAAAGGAATATCATGTATTACTTTTTTATAATACATTTCATTATCATTATCAACATGATATCCTTGAAAAACCGAAGACATTAAAACAGAATCATCATGATTTCCCGGAATGATAAAACAAGGACAGGAAATTGATTTTATATGGTCCAAGAACCATTGATATACTTCTTTATCACCATTTTCATAACAAAAATCTCCTCCGAAAAATACCGCATCAAAATTTTGGCTTTTGACGTGATCCCATAAAGCTAAAAAATTCCCTTTGGTATCGACTAAAAATGGATTATCCTGCGTGAGTGATATGTGTTGATCTGTTAAAAAAGCGATTTTTGTCATTATATCAGGCATTTTCAAGCTCTTTGGCCCGACTGACAGCCATCGATTGTTTAATATCTCCCCATTTTTTACCCATAAGCTTATTCATCCCTTTGTCAATAACGTAATGGGCAGCGATATTCATCACACCTTTTACTTTGCGGGGTAATGATTCGTTGGCTCTTTGATTCATTGAAAATCCTGAATCGAGGTACGTTATATAATGCCAATATCCGCTGGGAATAAAAATGGTATCCCCTCTTTCTATCACACAATCATACCCTTTGACTTGTTTTAATGCAGGATACATTTCGTAGTCCGGGTTGTCTATATTTACGTAACTGGCAACGGTAAAAGGTTGCTGATATAAATGTTTTGAATATTCAGGTGCAAATAATACAACCCGTTTTCTGCCGTCAAATTGCGTCAAAAAAACGTGAGACAAATCGATGTCGTAATGCATAGCTACTTTCGAACCTTCTCCTCCAAAAAAGGTAAAAGGAAACTCATTGTAAAAACCATTCATAATGGTATGAATCCTGTAATCTTTTTTTAATTCCGGAACTACCTTAAAAATGTTGAATAAAAACAACCTTAAATCTGTTGGACCTTGCTGAATGGCTGAAATATAATCTCCTAATCTCATTTTTGTATCGGGAGACATATAGGTTTTTCCGGATTGAGAAGATTTGGCTGAAAAAACAGGAACCAAAATATCCCCGTATTGGTCCTTAAAGTAATCAAGAGACCACTTATGTTTAGCAGGCCACTCATCAATCAAATCCGTGATAATGACAGGTTTGTTCGGTAAGCAAAAATTTTTGCCTGAATGATTCAGATGTCAACCCTGAAACTCTTTCAATTTCATGAAGTTCTATCATATCAAAACTATTTTAATACAAAAGTAAAAACTTTTGACCTATTTTTTTTCGGTTTTGTTAATCGTAAAATAATTTTAACATTTTTTTCAGACTTTTAAGTCCACGTTGTTCCGCATTATAAAAACACTAAATTATTTTACAATTGTTTACATATTAGATTAAATAAAAATATGTAAACAATTGTAAAAACTTATATCCTAAAGGTTTTTTACCTATTATTCTGTCACTGTCAAATCTCCTGATAAAATATTGACACTATTTCGGGTAACATATTCAATAACGTAAACATAAACGCCTTGTTCGACAGTTTTACCGTTAAAGGTTCCGTTCCATCCCTGTGATGGGTCATTCGGTTGGAAATTTTCATTGGAAAAAACCATATTTCCCCACCTGTCATATATCCTCAAACGTTTGATGCTCAATACCTGATCATTTGAGCTTATGACAAATGAGCCATTTGCACCACCATTATTACCTCCTTTGATAATATTTGGTACATTAATGATGACATTGTCCTTGATAACTACACGAATGCGGGCGGTGGCTTCACAACCATTGATATCAGTCACTTTGACTTCGTATGTGCCATCTTCCAGCGCCGTCAATTCGGTGATTAAACAGGTATCACAAGATAGATTGGTGGCAGGATCCCATTGAACAGAACTTATCGTGGCAGGGTCAACATTCAGCAATACTTCCAATGTGGTTTTATCACCGGCGATTAATTCAATGAATGGTTCGAGTTCCAACTGTACATCTATACCCGGAGTAACCACAAACGCAGTGTCTTTGGTACATCCGTTGGCATCGGTTATTCTTAAGGTATAAGCTCCAGGAGCCAGAGATGGAATTTCACTTACCTGACCGTAACTCTGATTATTCAGGAAAATATTATAAGGAGGAGTACCTCCTGAAATATCAACAATAGAAAGACTTCCGTCACGTTCGTTGATACAGGTCTCTCCCCTAATTTCCGTCGCAACAGATTCCGGGACATCTGTATTGATGATAACATTTACACTGTCGGTAGTAATACAACCGGATATCGGATAAACTACTTCTACCACATAAGTTCCCGAACCTTCAACAAGAATATTTGAACCACTGACGCCGCCCAGAATATTTCCCTGGGTGGTCGACCAGGTAATTGAGGTGGCTGATGTCGGGTTGACAATATTCACCTCGAGATTTGCCTGCGAAGGGCCGCAATATAAGGCTACATCTTCTGTAACATCTAATATCGGAAAGTCTCCTATTCTATCTACAAAAATAGTATCTCTGTTCAGACATCCATTGACCGTATCTCTCAACATTACATAATAGGTCCCAGGAGAAGTCACGATCAATGAACTTCCTGTCTGACCAACAATGACCTGATTGTTGGCATTAAACCAGGTAAATACCAGATTTTGCCCTTGCGGAGAATCAGAGGCATTGATCACCGTACTGTTGGTAGCGCATGTAATCGGATCAACCGGATCAATGAAAAGTGACGGATAATCTGTAAGATCCGTAATGATCAGTTCTCCCGTATTTTCACAACCTGAAATGGTGTCAATAGCTGTCAACATGACGGTTCCTTCCTGATTGATGGTTATGGAAAACATATTTCCAATATACGCTTCATTGAAGGACCAATTAAATATTACATTATCTTGTTGCTGTCCGGATAAAACTACGGATGCGATGACACAATCCAAAATATTTCCCGGATTTGCAAAAATAATGGCTGAAGGCAGATCGGTATCGTCAGCTACCAAAACTGCATCCCGACCGGAAGTACAATTGTTGGTTATATCTACTACTTCAAGGAAATAAGTTCCGGGATTTGTCACCAACAATGTTTTGTCAGAACCCACCACATTTCCATTACTGTCATACCATATATACCTTACCTGATTCTCCGGCAGATTGCTTGAACCAACGAGTACAACCTCTTCCACATCACAGGTAATACTTCTGTCCGGTCCTCCTATAGCCTGTGGCAAATCAGCATCAGCAAATAATTGAACAGAATCCATTCGCTCACAAGCATCTGGGTAAACGGCTGAAAAATAATACCAACCCGGGAAAGAAGCCTGTACCACAAGCCCAAACTGATTGTAATTATTCGGACCTGTCCAGTTGAAAACCCCTGGTGCAGAACTTGTAGCTGTCAATGTTGCCACATTATTGTTACAATCCAAAATGGTTGGAAATATACTAACTGTAACCACCTGACTGCAGACGGAACAAGGGAATTCCTGTGACTTGAAAGATGTTGAACAATTGGAAGCAGCAATATCCGTTATGACAAAATCATATTCCACACCATTAGCAGGAACATTATTCAAAACAACATTTTGTCCGTAATTAAATGGTCCGAATGTATTGCTATTATATACGACATTAAACTGCGTCGCACCGGCAAAAGTGGTATTCACTCTGAAACTGACTGAATAAAAGTCATCATCATTGGTATCATTGGTGCCGTTGTTATTACAACCTGTTTTCTGAAAATTGGATACCACCAGCGCACAACCATCGCTGCATGGCGGAGGAGGAGTTACACTGACATTGGCCGTGCAAGCCGGAGAACCATTATCGGTAACCAAGGAATTGATAACCCCGCCGGAAATCAAAAACGGTCCCAAAGTCCTCACATTCCCGTATGTTCCCTGAGAATTATTGAATAAAAATGTATACCCTGCAGAGGTATTGGTTCCTGTGACAGTGAGGTCAAAGAAAAACCGGTCATCCGCCGTATTGGTCGTAGTTCCGTTATTGTCACAACGGATATTGCTCACTACGGCATTGATCAGACAAGCTCCGGAACAAGGCAACAATGCTTGTGTTGTTCTGGTTTCAAAACAACTTGCATACGCACTGTCTGTAAATAACAATTCGCGGATATTCCCATCGGCAGGAAGATTTATCGTATGATTCAGACCATATGCAAAAGTATTGATCAAAACTCCGTTTTCTCTGAGCTCAAAACGACCATTTACTGCTCCGTTGACTGCCGTAACCAAAAATTCTATAGTATAAAAATCATCTGTATTATCAGAGCCTGTACCTGCATCGTTACATCTGATTACCAGACTATTGACGGTTATGGTACAATCAGTTGAGCAAGGAATGAGTAAACCTGCGCTTCTCTGATCTGTACAATTGGCATTATCAAAATCCCTGATTTCAATCACAGGATTACTACCATCTGCCGGAAGCGGAAAACTGCCGCCGGTTCCGTATGTAAATACTGCCACTTCTGTCCCGTTGACAAAAACCCTGAATTGATTGGAAGGACCGCTTGCATTCAACGCTACCGCATTGATAGTCAGTGTATATACATCATCTGTACCGTCCGTATTGGTGCCGCTATCGTCACAAACTTTGGTCAATTGTGTGATCTCAATATCACAAGTATTGGAACATTGAACCAAAGGTCCGACTGTAACATTGGTTTCGCACAACAAATTAACCCCATCTCTGAAAGTCAATACCGGAGAGGTGCCATCTGCCGGCAACGGAATAGAATGGTTACTTCCATAAGCAAAGTTTCCTACAAAAACATTATTGGCAAACACATTATACGTAGTACTGCCCAAATTATTTAAGGCTGTCGCCGAAAAAGTAATGGTATAGGTATCATCAGAAGGATTGGTCGGCGTATTGTTGTCATTACAAACTTGTGAAACAATATTGACAATAACTTCACAGTCTGTTGAACAAGGGGTCAAAGCATTAGTAGCCCTTGATATTTCGCAATCTAATGCTACATCTTCAAATATATACGTTAATATCTGACCATTTGCCGGTCTTTGTATGGATTGAAGCTGATTGTAGGAATACACTCCGATTTCAATACCATTTTCAAGGACCCGATAAGTGCCGGAATTGTTATTGTTGTTGGTAATGTTCCATGAAATAGTATAAAAATCATCGGTAACTATCGTTCTGGTGTCATTATCATCACATAAAAACACAAAAGAATTTACAGTCAGAATTAACCCCGGATCTATAGTAAACGGTAAACTTCCAATACAACCCAAAGCATCCCTGACAAAAGCAGTATAACTTCCCGGTTGTAAATTGCCGTACAAAGTCTGAGCAGAATAGGATGTTCCATTGATTCGATATTCATAGGAACTACCTGTGGAGGAAGTTGATACCGTGGCAGAGCCGTCGTCTGTATTATCACAAGTTTCATCAGTTGTCACAACGGTAACATTCGGTTGTGGCAGTACTGTCAGGATAATTTCTGAAGTGCTTCTGCAACCATCAATATTAGCAACTGAAGCAAAAATTGTCTGTAAGGAGGGAATTGTGTTGGTAAAAGGAACAGGTAATGGATTTGTCCCGGTTTGAGCATCAGCAAAAGAAATGTGATAAGATATCGTGAGGCCTCCTGAGCCATTGACCTGATTATTTACTGTATTCAGATCAAAAGAAACCAAACCATCACCGTTATCATCACAAACCTGCATAGCTGCCGGATTGGCTCCCGGCAACTCATTGATAGTCAATGTGACCGCTATCCTGTTTATACTGACACATGTCGGGTCTGATACTAAAAAACTTTCGACATAATAGGTATAGATTCCAACCCCAGTATTTGAAGAAGTAAATTGTGTAGTGTTATTTGCCAAAACTATTCCTCCTGAAGGTACATCATACCAATTTGCTCCCAATCCGGAACCAACTGTCACACTCAATGGTGGAACGGGTTGTCCGAAACAAACAGTTTGGTTGGTTGGATTTGAAGGAGGAGCGACGACAGGACAATCACAATTCGGAGGACTAACCACCAAGGTATTGGTACAACCGGTTATATTATGGGTGACAGATATTGTCACACTACTTCCTGCCGGAATATTCTGAATAGTGACCGTTAAATCCGGATTGACTACCACTGTACCCAGGGAAGCTGTTACCGTAAGATCCTGACCTGACATGATAATATCATAGGTCGTTTTATCGGGAGCACAAGGTTTTTGTAACACATTTATGACAGGTCTGTCGGCCACAGTGATATTAACCGTAGCAAAGTCATCCAAACAAGGTGAAGTCCCTAAAACTCTGTAATCAAAAACATAATTACCTGGTGTATTAAATACTACATTATTTGGATTTGAAATACTGACGGTTGGTCCTGAACGGCGGATCCATTGACCCGGATCATATGGGCCAGTCAGATATGAAAAAAGACTGACTGTTGTTCCGCTACAAACTGTACCTGCTGACCCTGTTCCTGCTTCAGGTCCGGGAACAATTTCTATCAAAAACAATCCAAAATCTGTACATCCAAACTCATTGGTAGCAACTACATATATTTCTGTTGCCCCTGTCAGGAATATCACCGGATCAATAATTTCATTACCCGGTTCAAATGACATGTCCCAATAATAGGTAAATGTTGAGTTACCACCACTAAAATCTACAGCATTAATATTCGAAAGTGTATATCCCTGCCCTTCACAAGCTACATCGAGATCCGGTTCCAAAACCAAAATCGGATCGGGCGGAGAAGTGATATTGCGGATGTGTTCCAACACATTACCGGTACAAGGGTGAACCCACGTATAGGTATATGTGGTGACATTTCCATTCACTGTAACCACAGGTGTGACTGCACCAAAAAGATTACAAAATCCTGAGCCGTTGTTGCTGAAACTGATAGGATTGGGAGGTGGGACGGGATCATCACAACCCAACGTAATGTCAGCCGGCGGGTTTAAAAATTCCGGATCATCTGCCGGTAAAACAGTGATTTGCCGTTGATAAGAAATGGTTCTGTTACATTGGTCTGTATAAGTCCAGCTATTAAACATCGTACCTCCACAAGAAGTATAACTACCCGATTCTGTAGACAATACCTGTCCCTGAATGGTACAGACACCAGATGCACCGTTTGAATAATTCAAGAATACTGAGGAAGGAATACTTCCGCAAGAAACCGTAATATTTTGCGGTAAATTGGTAAATACCGGTGGAGCGGATGGAAGAACCGTAATGGTTTGTGTATGAGAAATGTTTCTTCCACAAATATCCGTAAAATTCCAAACTTTATTAATCACACCTCCACAGGCATTGTAACTTGAGTTGACGACGCTTTGGACAGAACCTGTCACCGCACATAGTCCAAATTCATTATTTGTATAAGATAATGGGGTTGGATTTGGATTTGCATCTGCGCACGAAACCGTAATATTGACCGGAGGGTCTATCCATGCCGGCGGTTGTGAAGGCAGTACTGTGACGGTTTGTACGTGACTCAAAGGCACATTACATAATGTATTGATCTGCCATGTATATTGTATGACACCTCCGCAAGCATTAAACGACCCCGATTGGACAGCCGGAACACTTCCTGAAATAGGACAAATATCATTATTCGTATAGGTCAAAGGTGGTGGTATCCCCGGTACGTTGGCACAGGTCACCGTCACGTTTGGCGGAAGCGACGTAAATGCAGGTGGTAAAGCCGGCGTCACCGTTACCGTCTGAATATGTGAAATGGTGTTATTACAAGGATCCGTATAGGTCCAGGTGATCGTCAAAACTCCACCACATTCATTGGCGGAGCCTGTGATGACACCCGGAACAAATCCCTGAACAGAACAAGCACCCGGTGCATTATTGTTGTATTCCAGATTGGGAGCCACTGTCGGAATCTGATTACATGAAACGGTAATATTTGCCGGTGGGTTGACAAATACGGGAAGTGCTGCCGGATTAACTGTTATGGTTTGAATGTGTTGAATGGTATTATTACACTGATCGGTAAAATTCCATGTGTACTGGATATTTCCTCCACAAGCGTTTGATGTTCCGGATACCGTACCGGGGACACTACCATTCAAACTACAGGAACCTGCGTCTCCATTAGCATAGGATAAATCTGCCGGCCCTGTCGGTACCTGATCACAATTGACGGTAATATTTGTCGGTGGATTTTGGAAAACAGGCGGCGCTATCGGCGTCACAGTAACTACCTGATTATGGTTTATTGTATTATTACATTGATCCGTAAATGTCCAGGTATAGGTAGAATTACTTCCACAAATATTGGGTGGATTACCTTGTAATGTAGGTGTAACTGTACCTGTAATCAGACAGGCATCTATACCTCCGTTTGTATAGGACAAGGTCAACGGATTGTAGGAAGTTGCTTCACTACAAGGTATGGTCAGATCACCCGGAGCATTGATAAATGCAGGAGGAGCTGCTGGTGTCATCGTAAGTGTTTGGGTATGATTTATAACATTGTTACATTGATCAGTAAATTGCCAGGTATATATGACATTTCCTCCGCAGATGGTTGCCGTATTATTGATGGTTGCCGGAACATTGCCTTCGGTCAGACAAGAGGCTATACCATTATTTGTATATGCCAAAGTCGGTGCTGCAGGAAGATTTGCCAATTCATTACAGGCGATCATCATATCAGCCGGTGGATTGACAAATGCCGGCTCTTCGATGGGCGTAACTTCTATATTCTGAACATGCGTTATGGTATTGTTGCACTGATCGGTGTAGTCCCATGTATAAGTAATGGTACCACCGCAAACGGTTGCCATTCCACTTTGCATAGGCGTTTCATTTCCTTCAGTCAAACATGTTCCAATTCCACCGTTGGTATAAGCCAAAGTTGGCGCGGGAGGCAGTCCCACTAATTCATTACAGGCGATAATGACATCAGCCGGTGGATTGACAAAGGCAGGCTCTTCTATCGGCGTAACTTCTATATTTTGAACATGGGTTATGGTATTGTTACACTGATCGGTAAAATCCCAGGTGTACGTAATGGTTCCACCACAAATGGTCGCCATGCCACTAACGGCGGGAGGTTCGTTACCTTCCGTCAGACAAGAGGCGATTCCTCCGTTTGTATATGCCAGTGTCGGTGCAGCAGGCAATCCTGCCAATTCGTGACATGCGATGGTAATATTTGCCGGCGGATTGACAAAGGCCGGTTCTTCAATCGGTGTAACTTCTATATTCTGAACGTGGGTTATGGTATTATTACACTGATCGGTATAATCCCAGGTGTATGTGATGGTCCCACCACAAACGGTAGCCATACCACTTTGTGTGGGAGCTTCATTACCGGCAGTAAGACACGAAGCTATGCCTCCATTAGTGTAAGCCAGGCTAGGGGCAGCAGGTAGTCCCGCTAATTCATGACAGGCGATGGTGACATCTGCCGGTGGATTGATAAAAGCCGGTTCTTCAATAGGTGTAACCTCTATATTTTGAACATGTGTTATGGTATTGTTACACTGATCGGTAAAGTCCCAGGTGTACGTGATCGTACCACCACAAATGGTAGCCATACCACTTTGGGTAGGAGATTCATTTCCTGAAGTCAGACACGAAGCAACACCTCCGTTGGTGTAAGCCAAAGATGGTGCGGGAGGTAATCCGGCCAGTTCATGACAGGCGATGGTAACATCAGCCGGTGGATTGACAAAAGCCGGCTCTTCGATGGGTGTAACTTCTATATTTTGAACATGCGTTATTAGATTATTGCATTGATCGGTAAAATTCCATGTATAGGTAATAGTCCCCCCACAAACGGTAGCCATACCACTTACCGTTGGTGAGGCATTTCCTTCAGTGAGGCAGGCAGCCATACCTCCGTTTGAATAAGCTAAAGTTGGTGCGGGCGGCAATCCTGCCAATTCTTCGCAATTGATGGTAATATTGGGTGGCGGATTGATAAATGCCGGAGGCAAAATGGGCGTAACCGTAATTATCTGTGTATGGTTTATAGTATTATTACATTGATCGGTATGAGACCAGACATAGGTAACGTTCCCGCCACAGACGGTAGCATTATTGTTTACAACCGGAGGAACGCTCCCTGAAAACAAACAAGCACCCAAACCATTATTGGTATAGGCCAGATTGGAAGGATTGAGCCCCGCCAGGTCTTCGCAATTGATGGTAATGTTTTGAGGTGGATTCACAAAAGCCGGAGCTTCAGCCGGATCAACTGTTACCACTTGTGAATGGTTAATGGTACGCATACAAAAATCTGTATATGCCCAGTTGACCGTGATATTGCCTCCGCAAACGGTGGCGTTATTGACCTGGGTTGGAATGCTGGTACCTGATACCAGACAAGCACCGTTATCATTATTGGATACACTAAGTGATGTAGGGGTAAAGGTTGCCAGGGCCTCACAATTGATGGTCACATCTGTTGGAGGGTTGACAAAGGTCGGTACTTCGGAAGGCGTTACGGTAACGGTCTGAACATGATCTATGGTTCGCATACACTGGTCCGTAAATGTCCAGGTGTTTGTTAATGTGCCTCCCAGACAAACGGTTGCTGTTCCTGTAGTCACCGGAGGACGTATACCATCTATGCCGCAAGCTCCGGAAGCTGAATTGGTGTAGGTAAGTGGGGGGTGAACAATACCTGCCAATTCCGAACATTCTATGGTCTCATTTGCCGGCGGATCAACAAAAACTGCCACAGGTATGGGATCGATGGTGATGTTTTGTACGTGGGAAAAATTTTCCCCACAGCCATCCAATACAGTCCATGTACGGGTGCGGGTTCCTCCGGCACATGGTGTGTACGTCCCGACGTCTTCTACCCCACCGGCTGTTCCACTTCCTCCACATATACTTGTCCAGGGAAGACTCATCATAGGCGGGACATCATCGATACAATTGACAGTCAGGTCTGCAGGCGGATTATCAAAAGTGATAGAACTTTGTTCTGCAAACTCAAAAGGCACAGAAGCTATATCACAACAATCTCCCGTACAGGTTACGGAAGACCAGGGTTGTCCTACCACAGGATTTGGAGTTGGCATATATTGACCTGAAGCATTGAGACTGTATAATGTAAATTCTCCACAGTTGGGAAAGGTAAAGGTTCCGCTGGTTCCATCAATCACCTGTACGATAATACCTGCGGAGTTCACCACAACCAAATATTGATTATAATACGGATCATCAATGTGTCCTGACACCGAAAGATCTACTGTACCTCCGGGACAAAGGGGTGTTGGTGTTGCCACCGGGGTACCGGCATCGGCAGTACCAATCGTTATCTCAAAACATTGTGTTCTTGTACTTTCTGCTAGAGGTCGACATGGAGAATGCCAAGCGGTTACACAGATTTCATATGTGCCTTCTGCTGTGAATGTATAATTAAAGTCGATTGGAAGCTCTCTGTCCTGATCGACCAAAACTCCATCGACAAACCACGCATAGGTGTTGGCACCTAAAGATGTTCCGGATGTAAAATTGATGGTTTCTCCAACACAAGCATTTTCCGGACCTTCAATAGGTTCTTCAAATTCTCCGAAATCAGGAAAATCGCAGGCCGATAAGACATGAATTTCTACATCACAAGCAGAACCGCAACATCCATCCACCAGGAAATAATAAATTTTACCAATTTGTAAACCTGTCATGGTATACGTCGCACATCCTGTCATACTGCCACATTGATCAACATCACACCCTACAGCATAAGTGTATGGGGAAGGATTTTGACTTGTTGCTGACCAGGATGGCCCATAACATTCCGGAACCGGGCAACCAAAACATTCAGAGTATACAGCTGATTGGATTCCCCGGGAATTACAGGAATTTGGATTTCGAGTGCAATTCGACCAACAAACTTCTAATTCCAATTCTGTACACCAGGCAGGAAACCTAAACCAGGTCGGATTATGAGATGTGGTATTATTGGAAGCTGGTGGAGGGCACATTCTACCTTGACCATTAGGACCATCATTTGGGTGTAAAAACCAATTCATACTGTAACTGTAGCCATCCAATTCATCAATTGAACACAATATGGGAGAGGTGTTACATTTACATGTCGGCTCATTACCTGTTGTACAAGGTGCCGGTGGTTGTGCATTCACTACATGCACCCACAGAAAAAAACAAATAAACCCTAAGGTTTTAAAAATGTTGGATTTCGAAATTTTAGTTGGTCTAAGGAACTTAAAAAAGAACGTTGCGGACTGTTCGGTCATCTTAATGGTTGTTTTGAGAATCTAATAAACTCTGAAGTGGCGTAAAAATAATATGAATTTATTAAATTTGTATAAAAAATGTAAATATTTTGTCACTACATAACACATCTGCTATAAAACAAAATTAATAACATATATAATGCCAATTTTCAAAATATAATTTCATAATAGAACGATAACATTTTAGTATCCGATATAAAATTTTGTAAATCATAAATCAAAAGCAGCTTCTACACCGACATCTCAAAATTAATTGTGAAATAAAAATATTTTTTTAAGGTTAAAAACTATTTCCTATTTTTCATATTGTATTTAGTTATTATATCTAAATAACATATATACAATATTTTAAATTTATATATAATATTTTATAATATGATTTAGGCATTTTTTTGTATTTTTTCAGGAGATCAGGTAGTCGCATCTTTGCATTGTAAATAATGAAACATTTACATGACGGATTAAAGAATCGGTCAAAAAAATTTTAACAAATATGTTCATGGGATTAAACAGTGAGTTGTTCGTAACGCGAAACATGTTGGACAACTCACTGTTTTTAAAAAAAGAAATTGAGTTTTGGTTATAATATACCGGTGTTCAGAGTGAGATCCTGCACACCTTGAGATTCGGATATGTTCATGGGATAATAATTCTAAGAAAGATGGTGACTGGGGGGTCACCATTTTTTTTTGCCCAAAATCTACACAAATATTACACAATAATCTGACATTCATATTTTTATAAATAAATTATAAACTTAATATATTTTATAAAAATACTACTTTGTAATATAATTACCTGGTACAATTTTTATACTACTTTTATGATCTTTATGCCTTAATAAGGTTCATGTTGAACCAACATAATTTCAGTTCTTTACTTTGAACAACCATTTCCTTTTTACCATAAATCATTTGTATTTCCTGTTCTTGGTTCCTACACTGACATTCCTGTTTTTTTTCTATCTTTGTCTGTTGTTTTAAAAATCCGGTTTACGGATGATTATTACAGATTCATTAAAAACTTTTGTTATGCGTCAACAGAAATATATATCCGGTCAAACATTTTTTTGTGTGCCACTCTTCTTACGAATGGTATTGTTTTTGGCTACCTTACAACTGTTTTCATGCCACTCTTATCAAAAAATTCCAGTTTTTAAAACAAACAATATCCCTCAGGCACCAGATTACAGCAATCCTGACCATTGGGCAGCCCTTCCTTTTAAAACGGATCCTTCAGACAAAATTGCCGGTGATACTGTTCTCGTGATCAATACAGAGGCTCCGGTAGATGTGTTTTTTGTTCATCCCACTACTTTTACCCAACAAAAAAATATCTATTCAACCAATGCAAACCTGACGGATGATGTTCTGAATCTCAAAACAGACCGTACATCCATCCTTTTTCAAGCCAGCGCTTTCAACAACGGAACCCGGGTATTTGCCCCGAGATACAGACAGGCACATTTTAATAATTATTTTACTAAAGACAAAGCTACCGCAAAACAAGCATTTGAAATTGCTTATCGGGATGTAGAGGCCGCGTTTGTTTATTATCTGAAAAACTACAACCAAGGTCGCCCTTTTATCATAGCTTCTCATAGTCAGGGCACTACACACAGTATTCCTCTGATCAAAAAATGGATCGACGGACAAAAGCTGCAAGACCAGTTGGTAGCTGCCTATCTGGTTGGTATCGGTGTCTGTAAAGATACTTTTATTTACATCAAACCATGTTCGTCTCCCGACGAAACAGGCTGTTTTACTTCGTGGCGTACCTTCAAAAAAGGTACAGAACTTAAAGAAAAAAAAGAAAATATCCTTGTCACCAATCCGGTTTCATGGTCTTTAGATGTACAATATGTGGATAAAAAAGAAAAACAAACCCAGCTTATTGAGGGACTTTAACACCATTTATCCTCATTTGGTAGATGCCCAGATTCACCAATCCATTTTATGGGTCAGCAAACCTAAATTTAAAGGCAGCATTTTCCTGAGAACAAAAAATTATCATCCGGCGGATATAAACTTTTTTTATTTCAGCATAAGAGATAATGTCGCCTATAGAATAAATCAATATTTTCTCCCGACAATTAAAAGCAATTGACAAGGATAAGTATTATACACTTAAAATCCACCTATGTACAGCAGTCTTGAAGACGCACTGAATGACCTCGAAAAAAACGGTGCGCTCATCCGCATCCGTGAAGAAGTAGACCCGAATCTTGAAATGGCAGAAATTCACCGCCAAATTTTTGACAAAAAGGGTCCCGCTATATTATTTGAAAAGGTCAAAGGAAGTCCGTTTCGGGCAGCATCCAATTTGTTTGGCACTTATGAACGGACGGATTTTTTGTTTCGGAAAACTTTTCCCAAAATCAAAAAAGTAATCGAATTAAAAGCAGATCCGTCACGATTACTCAAAAATCCATTGCGATATCTGGGTGCTCCGTTTACTGCCATTGAAGCTTTACCCAGAAAAACATGGTTCAAACCGCCCTCCATGTACGGAGAAACAACCATCGATCAGCTTCCGATGATCAAATCCTGGCCCATGGACGGAGGTGCTTTTATTACCCTTCCTCAGGTTTTGACCCTTCCTCCGGGTTCGAAAAACATGATGTTGTCCAATATCGGAATGTACCGTGTACAATTATCCGGCAATCGATATGTGCTCAATAAAGAAATCGGGATGCACTATCAGTTGCATCGGGGCATCGGTGTACATCATCAGGCCTACAACCAAAGTGACGAACCCTTCAAAGTTTCCGTTTTTGTAGGGGGTCCACCTTCCCATAGTTTTGCAGCAATTATGCCCATGCCGGAAGGTTTGAGCGAGCTTACCTTTGCCGGAATGTTGGGAGGAAGAAGATTTCAATACCATTTTGATGAAAACGGCCAGGTTATCTCAGGAGATGCCGATTTTGTCATCACAGGGACCATAGAAAAAAACCGGAAGTTACCGGAAGGACCTTTTGGCGACCATTTGGGTTACTACAGCCTTACCCATGATTTTCCGGTGATTAAAGTAGATAAAGTGTATCACAAAAAGGATGCGATCTGGCATTTTACCGTAGTCGGTCGCCCACCTCAGGAAGACAGTAGTTTCGGGTATCTGATCCACCACCTGGTCAAAGACCTGACTGCCGGAGAATTTCCCGGCTTAAAAAAGGTACACGCTGTCGATGCTGCCGGAGTTCACCCGCTGCTGCTTGCTATCGGACAGGAACGATATATGCCCTTTCGGGAAAAAATACCGGAAGAAATCATTACGATCGCCAACAGAATCCTTGGTTCCGGTCAAACGTCGCTGGCAAAATACCTGTTTATTGCAGCTGACGAAGACAATCCCAACCTTGACATTTATGATCTGAAAGCTTATTTTACACATATTTTGGAAAGGGTCGACTGGACAAGGGACCTTCACTTTCAGACAAAAACAACCATCGATACGCTGGACTACAGCGGTTCATCGTGGAATGGTGGTTCTAAACTGATCACCGCCGTGCGCGGAGAGGTCAAAAGACAACTTTCAACAAAAAAACCGGATCTTTCAAATCTTCCGTTTATCAAATCATCAAGTGTTGTTTCAGACGGGATTCTCGCATTGGAAGTATCACCCTTTGCCGATTATGGTACGGCCGCTGAGGAGGTCAACCAATGGGCGGAATTATTGCAACAAACAGATCTGACAGGATTTCCTTTGATCATTTTGTGTGATGATGCGACATTTTTGGCAGCACATGTCAACAATTTTGTTTGGGCGACCTTTACCCGATCCAATCCATCCCACGATATTTACGGGATAAAAACATTTATCGAACATAAACACTGGGGGTGTAAAGGCTCTTTGATTATTGATGCCAGAAAAAAGCCCCATCATGCTCCGGAATTGGTTCCCGATATTGAAATAGTCAATAAAGTTCGTTCTAAAAACATATTTTAGTTCTTATTTGGCAGATTATTTTATGGGTTTTGTCCGTTATTTTTGGTGAATAACAGAAAGTTTCCTTACTTTTGATTTTTAACTTCAGTGTTATGCGTATAACCGTAATTTTGTTTTTATTTTTAAGTATTTCTCCGCTCATCGGACAAAATCATCTTAAGGTTTTTCTGGATGATTTGTCGACCACTGATGAATTTACCAAATGGAAAGTTTCTCCAAAGAAACTGAAATCAGGCATCAAACTGGGATTTGTCAAAACGGATATTGAATCCAATCTCAACCGGCTTCTTGACGGCATCGAAAGGGTCAATTATTACACCACAGAAATCGATGATATGGATGAAGAAAAAATCTCCAGAATCATGGAAGGCCACAAAAAAAAGTTAATTCGTCAGGATTCTTTTCATGAACATCTTCAATACAAAGAAAAAGGGGAAAAAGTGAGCGTCCTGACACAGGAAAAAGACCAGAAAATCATTAAAATATTGGTGATGTATCAAAAAAAATTTGATATTCAAATCATTGATTTTATAACCCATATAGACAAAAAAGAATTTGACAAACTTCCCTGGAAAAGAGAATATAAAAAAATATAATATGCCAAAAATCAATGTATTATTAACAACCTTTCTGTTGTTTTTTGTAGGTTATTCAGTTTCCGCCCAAAACCCTTTATCCAATATTTTCAGAAAATTCAGAAATGATGAGGGCGTACAACACATCAACCTGACAGGAAATATTTCTAAAATGTTGCAATCCAAAGATCAGAAGTTATCTTCCGTCATTGATGAAATGCACGTTTATATTTTTTCAAAAGGGAAAAACATATCTCCTTCAGATGCAACAAAAATAAAAGCTGCATTGCAACAAGGCCCGTTTGAATTGTTGATCAATACCAAAGATAAATCCGGAAAAGTCAGTTTATACGGTGTTGAAAAAAACAAAAAAATCACGGATTTATACTCAGAACTCAACTATAACGGAATGAATATATACGTTTTGTTGAAAGGCAACATTTTGTTGCACGAACTTTCCAAGATGAATTTTGACTTTGACGGCAGCAATTTGTTAAAAAGGGTTGTAGTGCCTTAGGTTAAAACAATCTCAAAAACTGATCTTCATCCCAAACTTCTACGGTACCCAATTCCTGCGCTTTTTTGAGTTTTGAGCCTGCTTTTTCACCGGCGATCAAAATATTGAGTTGAGACGAAACCCCTGATAACACTTTGGCTCCGGCTTTTTCAGCCATCTCCTGAGCGACTTTACGATCCATCTTTGACAATGTTCCGGTAAACAGGATGGTTTTGCCGAACAAAGGAGCATCTTCTGATACCTGGACAGGTTTGTCCTCCTCCGTTTGAATCATATTTACACCATAACTTTCCATTTTTTGCAGCATGGCGATATTGGCAGGATTACGGAAATATTCCATGACATTTTTGGCTACTACAGGACCGATGTCTTTGATGGATGTAAATTTTTCTATGTCCCAATTTTGTAAATCCAAAACATGGTGTATTTCCCGGGCGATCAGTTTTGATGCTTTTTTTACCCAAATGATGAATACTCAATCCGTGCAACAACTTCTGAATAGGATTGGATTTTGCTTTTTCGATGGACTTTTGCAGATTTTCAACCGATTTTTGGCCAAAACCTTCCAATTTTGAAATTTTTTCATAATCCAGATTGTATAAATCACTCATGTCATTGAGCCATCCCATCTGATAAAACTTCTCTACATATGACTTGCCGAATCCATCGAGGTCCATGGCATCTTTAGATACATGAAAGATCATTTTCTGGAGATTTTGTTCTCCACAAGTACAATCCGGACATCTCCAGGCAGCTTCTCCTTCTTCTCTGATCAGCAGGACGTCTTCTTTTTTATTGACCGGACAATATTTGGGAAATTCTATTCTGACTTCATCGCCTTTCCGCAATTCCGGGAATGACTTTACAATGTAAGGTATCACATCCCCTGCCCTTTCTACCAAAACCGTATCACCAAGATACAAATCTTTGGCTTTGATAAAATCATCATTATGCAAAGAAATCGAAGAAATGGTCACTCCTGCCAGATAGACCGGATCGATTTTAGCTACCGGTGTTACACTTCCTACCTTTCCGATTTGATATTCCACATCCCGAAGGATACTCGTCGCCTGTTTTGCTTTAAACTTAAACGCTGTGGCCCATCTCGGGTGATGGGCTGTAAAACCACATCTTTCCTGGTACTCTTTTTTATCAACTTTGACGACCATACCGTCTATTTCATAAGCAAATCCATCTCTTTTGATTTCCCATGTATTGATAAAATCTATGACTTCCTGTATACCGTGACACAATTTTTTTTCTTCAGCCGGAATTTTAAATCCCAACGTTCCTAATTTGACAATGCTTCCGAAATGGGAATCCAGATTTTTGGAAATATCGTTTCCATCTTTGTCTGCCACATATCCGACCTGATAGATAAAAGCTTCAATGCCTCTTTTGCGGGTTTCATTGGCATCTTTGGTTCGCAGTCCTCCGGTAGCCGCATTGCGTGGATTGGCAAACAATGTCTGATTGTTTTCTTCCCGTTGTTTGTTGATCGATTCAAAATTATCTTTTCTGATCAGCGCCTCTCCCCTCAATTCGACTTCAGACCAGCCAACGACGAAAAAAGTAACCTTTAGCGGAATGCTTGGCATAGAACGTGCATTTGGTGTGATGTCTTCACCGGAAACGCCGTTTCCTCTGGTGGCAGCACGAACCAAAACATCATTTTCATAATACAAGGATACACTACCTCCGTCGTATTTTGGCTCTACGGCATAACTTATCTTTTCATCAGCCCCCAGAGACAACAATTTTTTAATCCCGGTGTCAAAATCCATCAAATCCTCTGCAGAATATGTATTGTCCAGAGACAACATGGGCACTTTATGTTGTATCTGCGGAAAATCAGGTGACAAGTCAGTAGCCACCCGTTGTGTTGGTGAATCAGAGGTAATCAGTTCGGGATATTCTCTTTCGAATTCCTTCAACTTGTTAAACAAAACATCATATTCTGTATCAGAAATCAAAGGATCGTGCAACACATAATACCTGTTTTCATGAAACCTAAGAATATCTCTCAGGATTTCCATGTCCATGATACCGGCTTTTTCTTTCAAAAAAAACCTGGATTTTTCCATCATTTTAACTGTATTATGTTCTGTTACCATAAAAAATATTTAATCCAGTTGACCAATCTTGAATCTCCCCTCTTTTGACAACGTAAAACCGTAATAACTATACTGAAGGTTGGTTACATCTGCTGATGTTTTTCCGCCACTTTTATTTGGCAAGGTCACCTGAAGTGATAATTTTCTGATTCTGCCGTCATCAAAAAACTCACTGCCAACGTACTGCATATCAATGCCTTGTTCAGAACACAACAACGCCGCCTGCGCAACTTCCATCATGGTGCTCATATGTGAAAATTTGACCGTTATTTCTGATGGTTGAACATCGATTACAGTTGGCAAATCTTTAGGTTTACAGGATGTAACTACAAAGAGCAACATGCTTATTGCGAATAATTTATACATATTTATATTTTTAATTTGATTTTTGCAAAAAAGAAGAAATGGCATTTTTAGAAAATTCTGATAAGATCAGTTGTCCACTGGCTTCTGCTCTTTCTTCCAGCAAACCATCCCAATGGTCTGTACCTTCCCAAAAAATCTTTTTCAGAGACTTTAGAGCTTCCGGATTTTTTGTTGTCAAATCTGCAGTAAAATGTTGAATATAAGCATCCAATTGTTCTACGGAATCAAAAACTTCCATAAACAAACCTTTTTGTTTTGCCCAGGCTGCTGTCTGCCATTCACCGGCATTTAACGCCATCTGGCTGAAAGCTGACAAACCGGTCTTTCTCTCTACGACGGGACCAATAACAAAAGGTCCGATACCTACGGCCAGCTCTGAAAGTCTGACAGAAGCGTACTGAGTTGCCATGGTATAATCGCAGGCAGCTGCCAATCCGACACCACCACCAACTGCTTTTCCCTGAATTCTGCCGATCACTATTTTCGGACATTTTCGGATGGCATTGATGACATTGGCAAAACCCATAAAAAAGTTTTTACCTGTCGGAAAATCTTCGATTGACGCCAATTCTGTAAAACTGGCTCCTGCGCAAAAGGTACGGTCGCCGCCGCTTTTTAACAAAACGAGCAATGTATCTTTATCCCGACCGGCTTCTTCAACCGCCTCAGTCAACTCTTTTAAAAGATGACCCGGCAAAGAATTTTGAGCCGGATGAAAAAACTCTATCGTGAATACCTTATTTTCTTTTGTGGTTTTGATAAATCCTTCCAAAGACATGTTTATATATTTTTACATTTAACCATGGTGAGAATGGTGGCTATGGCTACGGATTCTCCCGTTTCGTCATATACATCGACCAGCCATTTGACGATTCCCCGTCGGTAGTCTTCGTCATCCCGTTTTTCCTGCACCACTTTTTCTTTGACGGTAAGCCGGACTCCGATGGTCATTCCGGGATAAACCGGTTTGACAAAACGGCATTCATCCAGACCATAATTGAGCATAACCGGTCCTTTGGCTGCATCGACAAACAATCCTGCAGCTGCTGAAAGGATAAAATATCCGTGAGCAACTCTTTGGGTAAAAGGGGTACCTTCCAGAGAAGTTTCGTCCGTATGTGCATAAAAATGATCCCAGGAAACGTTGGCAAAATTAATAATATCTGCTTCCGTAATGGTTCGTTTGTGCGTAATCAGGGTTTCACCGATTTCAAGTTCTTCAAAATATTTTTTGAACGGATGGACCAGATCGATTTTATATTTGCCACCGTATTGATATTGTTTTGTAATAGCCGTTAAAGTAGTCGGACTTCCCTGTATGGCGCATCGCTGCATATAGTGTTTTACACCCCGAAGTCCACCCATCTCTTCTCCGCCTCCTGCCCTACCCGGACCTCCATGCACCAGAAGAGGCATCGGCGAACCATGACCTGTACTTTCTTTGACAGAATCTCTGTTGAGCACCAGAATCCGACCGTGATGGGTCGCTGCATTGACGACAAATTCCGTAGCATGTACATCATTATTTGAAACGTAAGAACAACACAAAGAACCTTTGCCCAGACGAACCAAAGCAACGGCTTCATCCACATCTTTATAAGGCATCAGGGTTGAAACCGGTCCGAAAGCTTCAATATCGTGGACACCTCTTTTTTCGAAGGGTTTATCATTTCTAAGAAGCAGTGGGCTCATAAAAGATCCGCTTCCCGATGTATTTCCATGAAGATCTACTTTAGAAACGTCGCCGTACACCAGGTCACATTCTTCCATCAGGGATGAAACTTTTTCTCTTACTTCTGCCAATTGAGATTTTCCGGCAAGGGCGCCCATCCGGACACCTTCTACACGCGGATCGCCAACGGTAGTTTGGGCCAGTGCTTTTCCAAGTGCGATTTGTACATCATCTATGAGGTGTTCGGGAACAAAAATTCTGCGCACGGCTGTACATTTCTGACCACATTTTATCGTGATTTCTTTTCTGACTTCTTTGATAAAAATATCGAATTCCGGATCTTCCACCTTTACATCGTGACCCAACACCATACTGTTTAACGAGTCGGCCTCCATATTAAAAGGTACCGCCTCGGCCAGCAGCCGCGGATGAGACTTTAACATCAGACCTGTCGAGGCGCTTCCTGTAAAAGTAACCACATCCTGACTTGATGTATAATCCAAAATATCTCTCGCACTGCCGCAAATGAGTTGTAAGGCACCTTCCGGCAAAATACCGGAAGTTATGATGTCTTCCACCATAACAGCGGTCAGATAAGAAGTCAGGGTGGCAGGTTTGACGATGGCAGGCATACCTGCGAGCCAGTTGACTGCACATTTTTCAAGCATACCCCAGATCGGAAAATTAAAAGCATTGATATGAACAGCAACCCCTTCTTTGGGGACTAAAATATGATGACCGACAAAAGTTCCTCCTTTGCTGAGCCCTACGGTTTCTCCTTCCACATAATAAGGAAGGTCAGGCATTTTCCGTCGCAGCGAAGCGTTGGCAAAAAGATTGCCGATACCTCCTTCGATGTCAATCCATGAATCCACACGGGTAGCGCCGGTTTTATAGCTCCATTCGTAATATTTTTCTTTGCGCTCCATGAGGTACATTGCCAATTGTTTGAGCATAATTCCCCGTTGCTGAAAAGTCATTTTGCGCAATTTTTTATTTCCTATAGAACGAGCAAAATCATAGGCTGAGGCCAGATTTATTCCGTCGCTGGACGCTTCTGTGATCACTTCTCCGGTGCTGGCGTCAAAAAGTTTCTGACCCTGACCCACACCCTGAATCCATTCTCCTGCTATATAATTTTTAAGTACCATACTTACTAAATGATTTACGAATGACTTTGTTTTCCGAATGGCAAAAGTAAGAAATAAGGATGTCTTTTTTTAGGTTTTAGTGCAAAGTCAGATGATTTCTGTTCTAAAAAGATTAAAAAATACTTTCCTGCTTATTTTATCATTTGTGCAATTCGACTTCAAGGTTATCCATATAAAATTTGGATTTTTCATGATTCTTTAGCGTCAAAAAAAGTCTTAGAATTTTATTGAAGGGAATTTCGACGAAAGTAATTACCAATAATCTCAATATTAAGTAATGAAAACTTGTAAATGAATATTAAAAGAAATAATTACTATTCAATGGGTATGTATTTACCATTAACATTGTTAAACACCTTATAACCTTTAGAGCGTATATTATTAATCGTACTATCATTCAAATACCGATAACCAAGAACTCCATAATAAAAACGTCCTTTAATAAAATTCGGATCATTAATTAGAACCAATGAATCACTTGATACACTAGTTCGATTTATTAATGCCTCCATTTCATATCTATATTCAGGTTTTTCAAGTCGCGGTTCCCAAGGTTTTAAACGCTCAACACAATACCTAATAGCCACAATAAAGAACAACATTTGAATGAAATAAACAGATTTTTCATATTTAAACTTAAATTTTTCAATAAAATTTATAAAAAGAGAAATGATAATAAAAAGTGGTGTAGCAGATATTAATATATATACTTCCCTCTTTGTAGTAGATACAGACAAAAGTAATAATGGTATTATTATCCATAAAAAAATTAAAATATTTTGATATGAAGGCTTTTTTAAAGTATGATATATAAAAAATAATAATGGAATGTAAACCAACTCATTAATGTTTATTCTAATGGAATTCAAATAATAATACCACATCCCAGAATGGCCTTGAACTACATTTGAAATAGGAAATAATACACCTTCAAATATCAATCTAGTTTCATTGGGGAAACTAATAAAAATCCAATATAGCCAAGGAAAAACGGTGATAAAAAATATCATTGAAGCAGAAAGTACGAATTTTATAATTTGTATTAATTCCCTTTTAATATAAATAAAATATAACAAACAAACAAAAAATATAAAAAGCCATAATCCATTTTGTAAGAAATGCAATTCCTATCAAAAATCCCAACACAGAACCTATAAATAAACTACTTTTATCAATAAAATATAAAGTCAAAAATATTGATAAATGAAAAAGTAAATGAAATAATGTATCTACATGGTCCCCTGACAATAAACCTACGTTTATTTCATATAATATTCCATTAATGGAATAAAAAAAAGCAGTAGCTACCCCAATTCTTTCACCATATAATTTCCTAGCAATAATATAAGCTAAATAGATTGTCAGTAAAGAAAAAATGAGTGAAGGAAATCGTAAACCGAATTCATTTATCCCAAATATTTTCATACTAAGTGCCATTGACCAAAATGCCATTGGTGGCTTTGAAAGCCAGATATCACATAAAGACCAATCCTTAATATCCAAGCTTACTAAACCATCTGTAATTAGACTGGGCTCAAATGGGGCTTTCATTAAATTCTTTGAAACTAGGGCGTGAAATTGTTCATCCCAATAACCAAGATTTAATAATAAAATTCCATAAAGTCTAATAAAAAAGGCAAGAATTAAAATATAATAAATTAAATTTTTATTTTTTAACATAAAAAGTCAAATAAAAATAAATTATTCAATATTAAAATCCTAACAAAAAAATACATTGAATATAATCAATTTTTGTTGACAATTACTCGCTTCGAATAAAAATTATTTGAGGCATCTCTAAATAACAACAAATATTCGCCATTCATATAATTATTTATGTCAACTATTATTTGATTTTGCAAATTTATATCATATGAAGTGACTATAAAACCCAAATTCACATTAAATATTTGACAATTTACTATTTTATTAAATTCAGATGATTGAAGGCTTTGATCTATATTAATAACAAATTGAACATTTGCAGGATTTGGAGTAACTGAAATCAAGTTTTCATTAATAGGATTTTCAACGCATCTTCTGCCATCGATTCGAATCGGATGCAATCTTTTTCCACATTCATTTTCGACTTCTACAAAAACAAAGTATTCAGAGAATTTACCAAATGCTACATCAATTGTAATACAACCTTTATTCGCCTCTGAAATATCACCATCAGAAAACCAAATATTTGAATAATCTTCATGGTTATTTAAGCATATTCTGGCAGAAGTGCAATTTGTATTTAAATCATATGAAACATCAGGTGTAGGTAGTCCAAAAGCAAGTTTTTTCGATATATAATCCCCATTTAAAAACTTACAACTTTCAGGGACTTTAAATTTAATTTGTCCGTTTCCTGAATAACCATTTGCAATTACTTTAATACAATTATAATTTATTATCGTGTCAAAAACAATAGTATCTTTTGTTCCATTAAATATTGTTCTGGAATTTATTGTTAAACTGGGGTTCTGATACATTGTCAAACCACTTGGTAATTCCCAAAATCCTCCATCTATATTCCCACTTTCTAAACAATATTGCAATGTATCAATGTTTTTGCAAATTGAAGTTGGACCACTAATTTTATATTTACAACCATTAGTATTCTCATTCGAAACAATTTTATAAACACGAATATAGTCTATTAAAAAGTCAGTAGGAAAACTTGAATCCAAAATAGGTGGAACCAGATATCGAGAAGCATTAGGTGTTGCTCCTGGATCAACAATTACAGAAAGTGAGGGTTCATTGCAGTCAGGGAATGACATTGTCCTGTCATAAATACCTTCTTCAAGATCACAATTACCAAATTGATGATTGTTATTTAAATGATTAAAAAGACTAAAAGTGTATACCAATTCATTATCTATATAAATTCGTATGAAGAATTTATCATGTTCGGCAGCATATGTATGAAAACTTCCTAATAACGACCCTAAATCTAATTCTCCACTAGCATTTGTATACTTAGGTATAGACCATTTATGGCAAGAAAATTCAGGTTTTTTAGAAGAGTTGAATTCAAAAAAGTCAATTTCAGTAACCCATCCAAAAACCCAAAAAGCAGTCCACATCTTATTAAAGGCTTTTAGGGGCGAATTACACCTAATTTCATATCTATGAAAATTTTCAAATGTCTGTTTACCCCACAACATTCCTGAAGTAAATTCTTTGCTAGTATAACAATTCTCATCAAAACAGGTTTCAGGAAAATCGGTATGTTCAATTTTAGTTCTCAAGGTGCAAATGCCTCCACCAACAATTACATTTTCATCTTTAAAATATGAACCTCTGTTTCCATGTAATCTTCTGGTATGATCTGGTGTACCCCCACTGTAATAATACCAGGTAGCCCATTTATTTGTGTCAAGAATTTCACCATCAAATTCATCTGAAAAAATTAATTGAAAATTTCTATCACAACAAATATTACCACCTTCAAAATCTATCTTTTTAGTATGCTGAAATGAATTATTTAACTCACACAAACCGCAATCATTCGAAATGTTTACAACATTTTGAGAATTGATTGTCGAAGAACACAATAATAAGAACGTACAAATGCAAAAATAAACACCTACTCTTAAGACTACCATGATATAATAATTTAATGTTAGAAAAACCAATTAAATAGGTCGGAGCAAATATCATGCCACCAAACATTAGTTAAACAAATATTACAATTTTTTATGTGTTTCGCCAAATTAAATTTCGTGCAAAGCATGAATTAAACAACCATTTATAAATATTAATATTAAATTATGAAAATAATTCTTTTTAATCTTTTAAAACCGTTGTGGTAAAAACCGGCATTTTGTTTTCATAAATGGAAAAATAACAAGGGTTACAAGGTTTATTTTCCATAGGGAAAATGATTTTTTCTTCCAGTTTGCCGCTTTGAATCTTTTGACCCGTTATGTTATAAATGATATAGTCTGATTCGATGTTTTGTTTGGGATTCAACCACAAAGTATCTTCAGTCCTTCTGAACCTGTAATCATGATTCTGGTGTGTCGGGTTTGAAACAGAAGATGTAAAATCGGTGTTTTTCCAAAACCATTCATACATCTTCGGAAATTCCTGTTGCCATAAATTTTCATTGTGTCTGCCTCCTGTGATGATGTTCACCTGAAGTTTGTCCTCCGGCCAGGCATTCAAACGCATGGTGTCTGCCATCCTGTTCATATCAAAAACCTGACTATCACTTTCCAGTGTACCCGATGAAAGGTAGAAACCGTTTTTTTGCGAACCCGGAAAATTTTTAATCTCCTTGTAAATCAAAGGCGAAAACCAGAAAGAGCTGGACAAGGAACCGACTTTTCCAAAAACATTGGGATAGGTGATGCCCGCATAATGTGAGATCAGACCACCCAAAGACGATCCGGCAATTCCTGTGTATTCCGGCTGGGGCAAAGTTCGGTACAAACTATCGATATAAGGTTTTAAGGTATTTACCAAAAAAGCCACGTATTCTTTGCCTTGTCCTCCTCCATATGTTGGATTGGGCCAGGGCGTATATTCATTGATTCGTTGGCCACCACCGTTATCAACCCCGACAATAATACAGCCGTAATCTCCGCGTAAATACAAACTGTCGAGGCTTTCATCTACCTGCCATTCATTCAGAAAACTTGTCGACCTGTCAAACAAATTCTGGCCGTCGTGCATATAGATGACCGGATATCTTTTTTGCGTACTGTTGTAATCTTTTGGAAGGTAAAGCCAGACTTTCCGGTTCCGTTGCAATTGAGGCATAAAAAAAGATGTCGACAAAACAGAAACCTGAGGAGAAGCTGTGGATGGATTGGAAGAAAGCCCTTCCCAGCCGGCGATGGTCAACAATGAAGTTTTTTGGCCGCCGGTGTATTGGTAACTTCTGTTGCCTATGACTTTTCCGTCGGCAGTACCTTCGACAGTAGACCAGGAGCCTCTGGTAAATTTAAACTGATAGGTACCCGGACTCAGGTTTAACTTGATATTCCACCTTCCCAAACTGTCTTTGGTCAAAGCATGTTGTGCGCTTCCCGGATTCCAGTTATTAAAACTGCCGGCAATATAGATGGTCTGATCCGGCAATGTGGATTCAGGAACCGAAGATAAAATGATATGCCATTGGCCTGAAGCCGAACAAACCACAAAAACCAATAAAAATACAAATATTTTGTAACGAACCATGAAACAAATTAATTGATTGCACTATACTTTTCCACAAATTCTTTCATTTCCCGAACCATTTTGGAAGACCCCATAACGATGGAAGAAGTTTCATGCAACTTTTTGATTTCCAGATCCAGGATGCGTTCCAGTTTACAGGACAAAGCCATACCTCCGGCTTGTTCCACGATAAATGACATCGGATAACATTCGTATAATAATCTCAATTTACCTTGCGGATATTTTCGGGTATTCGGATACAGAAATATGCCACCCTGAAACATAATCCTGTGGATGTCTGACACCATAGAGCCGATATATCGCAGTCGCAGGTTCAGATCAGAACAGTGATCGATGTACCTTCTCATTTCCAGATCAAATTTCAGGTAGTATCCTTGGTTGACAGAATAATAGTTGCCTGCCTCCGGCATTTTGATATTTCTGTGTGACAAACAAAACTCGCCGATACTAGGGTCGAGGGTAAATCCGTTGACCCCATTTCCTGTGGTGTATACCAATAACGTCGATGTACCATATAAAACATAACCTGCGGCGACCATATTACTGCCTTTTTGAAGAAAATCTTCTTTCTGCACAGGGCCTGAATCAGGAGAAATCCTTTTGTACACGCCAAAAATAGTACCCACAGAAACATTTACATCAATATTTGAAGAACCATCCAAAGGATCCATCACGACAATGTATTGAGGTTTTTTATGGGCAGGTATCTCCGGAATGATAAACTCCATATTTTCTTCCGAAGCGATACCACAAACTTCGCCACTCATTGAAAGTGTCTCAATAAACTTTTCATTGGCAAAAACATCGAGTTTCTGCACTTCATCACCAGTGGAATTTTGACTTCCTTCCACACCTAAAATATTGACCAAACCCGCTTTATTCACTTCACGGTTGACAATTTTTGCTGCAATCCCGATATCTCTCAACAGCCTGCTAAAACTCCCGCTGGAATCCGTGTGTTCGTCCTGTCTTTTTAAAATAAATTCGTCTAAAGTTTCTATTTTACTCATGCCAAAATGATTTGTGTTGCGTAAAAGTAAGGACAAAAAATGAAGCTTTGTTAACATTGAACATCAAAATTTTAAAAAAATATTTAATTATCGAATTGTCAGTTAGAAATAATCTCTTATTTTTAATTTTTTTAATAATAATATTTTTAATTTTTGAAAATAATAGTATTTTTACCGTCATTTCAACCTGGAATCACAACAAAACGAATATGAGAGCCATCCTCATTTTAGCGATACTGATTTTACAACTTTTGTTGGGTTGGTTATTATACAGAGATCAACAATTGTGTTGTCTTACGGATACACAATCATCCGTTTCTGCAATAAAATCCGGACCTCTTTTGTTTTATTGGGCAAAATCTGAACCCGTAACCGGCCCGGGACTTTCTTTTTTGGTGGATTCATTATCCGGTTTGGTCGGCGACAATCAAAAACTCGAAATTATTGCATGGTATTGCTCTGATGAAAAAGGTATCATTTCACCCGATTCTCTTGCTATTGAAAGAGCACAAAAAACCAGGTTGTTTTTTAAAAATCTGACGGACAATCAATGTATACTGAGCACAAAAGAAGTGGATTGTTCTTTACTCGATAAACAAAACGTGTTTGAAGGGCTGGAGTTCGGAATCAGAACCATAACCCGGAACATCATTGAAACAGAAAATGAAACCCTCATTTACTTTCCATCAAATTCTACAGATAAACTGAATACCACTGATGTGGAAACCTATCTGGACAAGGTTGCCTTAGTAGTAACAGCGGGTGAAAAAAAAATAAGACTAACCGGACATACGGACAATGTAGGACCGGAAGAACCGAATCTGAAACTTGGATTAGAAAGAGCAGAAATTATTAAAAAACACCTTATTTCTAAAGGCGTAAATGAATCTGATATATCAGTAGATTCCAAAGGAGAGTTGATGCCGGTAGCTGACAACAACACCGCTGAAGGCAGGGCAAAAAACAGAAGAACCGTTTTACAGATCATTCAATAATATTAAGATAGTCCGGTATGATACAATTTTTTACTTTTTGTGATATTCCCTGGTGGCTGACGTGGATCCTGCCATTTTTGTTGGGATTGGCTCTCGGGTGGTTACTTTGGAGTCGTTTTAAAAATTTATTTGACGAAAGTCAGACAGAATTGACACAAAGTCAACAAAAAATCTCTGACCTGCAATTTGAAATAACTTCTTTAAAAAAACAAGTGAGCCTTCTGGATGGTGATCTTGCTCTTTGTCGGGGCAGAGTCAGAGAACTCGAAACATCCGGTATTGAATCCTCAGGGGCAACCTTGATTCAGAGTACAGGTTTTGCTGCTCCTGCCACTTCTAATCAAAAATGGGCAGCTGCCATAGGTTCTGACCAATTACAAATTATTGAAGGGATCGGTCCAAAAATGGAAGCCATCTTAAAAGAAAACGGCATCCCGGACTTTTTGACTCTGGCCGGTACCAACGTATTGTCATTAAGAGATATGTTGAATAAATATGGCGATAAATACCGTATCATAGACCCTTCCAGCTGGCCGGCTCAAGCAGAAATGGCTCAAAAAGAACAATATGCAGATCTCATCAGTATGCAAAAATCTCTTGATGGCGGACGGGCAGATACCGCCACTAATGAGACCGATTCAAAACTTGAAAAATTCCTTATTAAGGCCGGCATTATCAAACAATGGAAACAAGATGATCTGAAAGCCATTGAAGGAATCGGTCCGAAGATTGAAGGGCTTCTTAAAGAAAACGGCATCACCACATGGGCCGCTTTGGGTAATACTACAGCAGAAAATCTCAGAAATATCCTTGAAAAAGCCGGCCCCAGGTTTCAATTGGCAGAACCATCTACCTGGCCGAAACAAGCGATGTTGGCGGCAGAAGGCAATTGGGATGAATTGATGGCATATCAGGATGCCCTGAATGGTGGTAAAGAATCATAGGTGATGAAATATTTGCAAACAGGTGTAAGATGATGTATTTTACACCTGTTTTTATTTCAACATACGAAAAAATAAGGGTAATGGTGTTTTGTGGATACCTTTAAAAAAAGGGGTTGTACGTGATATAATGTTGTTTAACCCATATTTATTTTACATTTACAGGCTTACAAGAAAAATTATAACCTGTTCCAAAAAGGAATCCGGGATACAAAAAACGAACTTGTTTTGTATCTTTGCGCTTCAAATAAATATTTTTTATGCAACATATAACAGTTATCGGTGCAGGAACTATGGGAAACGGTATTGCACAGGTTTTTGCCACCCACCATTACCATGTTACCTTATGTGATGTGTCGGCTCCGGCCCTTGAAAAAGCGTTAAAAACCATCAGCGGCAGCTTAGACAGACTCATCAAAAAAGAAAGTATCACTGAAAATGACAAATCCGTCATTTTATCTCACATTTCAACAAATACGGATTTGAAATCAGCTGTTGAAAAAGCAGAACTTATTATTGAAGCGGCCACTGAAAATGAAGAAATTAAACTACGCATTTTCAAAGATATGGATCAGTATGCTCCGGATAATTGTATATTGGCAACCAATACATCCTCCATTTCTATAACCAAAATTGCCGGAGCCACCTCAAGGCCTGATAAAGTAATTGGCATGCATTTTATGAATCCTGTTCCGGTAATGGTTTTAATTGAGATCATCAGAGGCTACAATACCTCCGATGAAGTTTGTTCTACTATCACCGAACTGAGTAAAAAAATACATAAAACCCCTTTGGAAGTTAATGACTATCCGGGATTTGTGGCCAACAGAATTCTGATGCCCATGATCAATGAAGCGATTCATACCCTGCACGAAGGGGTGGCCGGTGTTGCTGAAATCGACGGCATCATGAAACTTGGTATGGCTCACCCGATGGGACCACTTGCTCTGGCTGACTTTATTGGTCTTGACGTTTGCCTTTCGATTTTGAAGGTTATGTTTCAGGGTTTTGGAAATCCCAAATATGCTCCGAGTCCACTTTTGGTCAACATGGTCACTGCCGGAAAATTAGGTCGCAAAAGCGGTGAAGGATTTTATGTGTATACGGAAGGTTCAAAAGATCTGATCGTATCGCCCAACTTTACCAAAAGCTGATATTTTGGATTTTAAAGATCTTTTTACCGGATTGTCCATCCTCGAACTTTCATCAGTTCTGGCTGGTCCGTTGGCCGGCAGTTTTTTTTCTGAGTGTGGGGCAAAAGTTACCAAGGTTGAAAATAAAACCGCCGGTGGCGACATAACCCGGCAATGGAAACTCAAAGAAGAAAGTCCCGAAAATACAGCCGGTGCCTATTACTACTCCGCCAACTACCGGAAAGAAGTTCATCTGCTGGATTTTGCGGATAAACATGAATATTCGGTACTTCTCAACATGGTTGTTGACCACGATATTATCCTTTCCAATTTTCAAAAAAGAGTGGCACAAAAATATGGTTTGGAACCGCATACTTTGTTTGAGCAATATCCACAAAAAATTATCGTACAGCTCAATGCTTATGACTATGATGATCCCCGACCGGGATTTGACCTGATTATGCAGGCAGAAACCGGTTTCATCTCTATAAACGGGACTGAATCCGGAGAACTCTGTAAAATGCCGGTCGCTATGATCGACATCATGGCTTCTCATCAAATCAAAGAAGCTATTCTCATCGCCCTTTTGAAAAAAGAAAAAACCGGTTTGGGAAGTCTGATTCATATATCACTTTTCCAATCAGGTATAGCGTCTTTGGCCAATCAGGCTTCCAATTATCTGATGACCGGGGTCGTTCCAAAGCCTATGGGAACCTTGCATCCGAATATTGCCCCTTACGGAGATTTGTTTGTTTCTTCTGATGGTATCAGGTTTTTTTTAGGTATCGGTTCCGATTATCAATTTAAAAAACTATGGGAAACCCTGAACTTTTCGAATAAAAATGACGTTACCTTTGTCAGAAATCAGGACAGACTTTTTAACAGAAAAGCTCTCCATGAAATATTGCAAACAGTTTTTACCCAAAAAACAATTGAATTTCTGAGTACTGTTTTTCAAAAGAATGACATACCGTTTGCCGTTATAAAAAACGTAAAAGAAGTTTTTGAGTCTCCGTTATGTCGATCAATGGTACTAACACAAACAACTGAAGAAGGAACAAATGCATATTCAGTAAGTAATATTGCTTTTTGTTTCAGAGGTTAATTTACAAAATTAGTACAGTTTTTGCAGCATATACAGTAACATAGTGTGTATAAGCATTAACTGATTAATAAGTAATTATTATTCATGTATATAAATATTATAAAATATCATATATATTTTTAAAATATGGGTTATTTTTTCCAAAACAGCAAAAAGGTAATCGTACTGATTGTACTTTTTTTATCTTTTGAGCATTTATTTTCGCAAGACTTGCATTACAGCCAGTTTTACAACACCCCCCAGAATTACAGTCCTGCTCAAACCGGGTTGTTCAACGGTGACCACAGATTTATATTTTCTCTGAGAGATCAGTGGAGATTTGTACCCGTACCCTGGTTTACCTTGAGCGGAGCCTATGACCGGCGATTTGATATCGGCAAAAGCCATAAACATTTTGTTGGCGGTGGTGCAAATTTTAATTATGACAAACAAGGAGATTCAAGGTTACAATTATTATCATTAAATCTAAGTGGTTCATACCATTATATCCTGCACCCAAAACATATTGTTGGCGGAGGTATTTTATTGGGTTTTGCGTCCCGGGGTTTTAATACCGGAGACCTGACCTGGGACAAACAGTGGACCGGTGATAATTTTAATCCGAATCTTCCTTCCGGAGAAAATTTTGACGCCAGAACAGTTTCCTTTCTGCAAAACGGTGCCGGATTAAACTATCGTTTCCAACAATCATCCCGAACCCATTTTGACCTGAGCGGAACAGTTTTTCATATCATCAATCCTTCGGCAAACTTTTACAATACAGATGATACCAAATTGCCAAGACATTTTGTGTTGACAGCCATCGGCAACTTTAAGCTCATGGAAAAAGCGGACATACAGTTACATGGCTTACAACAAATGCAAGGTGAATATGAAGAAACCCTTTTCGGAGGTCTGATCAAATATTACCTCAATAATAAACCCGGAAAAGTATTTCACATACACGCCGGATTAGGGTATCGTACGGCAAAATCTTTTATTCCGACGATTGCCGTACAATACAACGAAATATATGCATCCTTCAGCTTTGATATCGATAACAACGAATTCAACAGAATATTAAATTCAAATCGCGGAGGACCGGAGTTTCACGTAAGGTACATAATTACCAACGTAAAACCACTCAACGAACATAAAGCTTGTCCGATTTATTAATCCAAACTTTTCCCATGAAGCAACAACATCATCATATATATCTTATTTTGTTTTTATGGCTGGCTTTAACCCCCTTATTCGGCCAGACTAAAAAACAATTTCTGGAAGAAGCAGAAAAAAGTTATGTCAACAAAAACTATTACGCTGCTTTGGTTTATTATTCAAAAGTCCTTGAATTTGACGAACAGGATACTTCCATTATTGTAAAAATCGCAGAATCTGCCCGTCAGTTTAATGCATATTCAAAAGCAGCCCAAATGTATAGTTTGCTGCTTGACTCCATGCAATACAACAAAGAGCCGGAAATGGTGTATCACCTGGCGAGCATGTACCAAAAGATGGGAAAATACGATCTTGCAGAAAGAACTTTTCAGCAATATAAGTCCGGTTATGAAAATCAGGATAGTTTTTTGTTACAAAAAACTGAAAAAGAACTGGTTTCTATTGCTTATGCGAAAGAGTTTATCAAAGAAGTAAATCCTACGTTGAGTATGCAAAGGCTTGAAGGAGCCGTCAATACACCTGATTCAGAAGTCGGCGCCATCATTTTCAAAGAAGGTTTATTGTACAGTTCGCAACAATATGTCGAAAAAAATGCAAAAACGAAACCTGCGCGAAAAATTGCCAAACTGCACGAAAAAACAAAAGACGGTAATACTGCCATTATCAAATCAAAAATTAATGAAAGGGATCTTTCTGTTAGCAATCCTTGTTTCAGTCCGGACAGTTCCAAATTGTATTATTCAGTTTGTAAATATATAAACGGTTCGGAATTAACCTGCGAAATTCATTATGCAAATGTGGACAATAAAGGTCAATTGGTCAATGAACAAAGGCTTCCGGAACCCGTAAATGTAACAGGGTCTACCAATACCCAACCCTATATCGTTTTTGATAATGATTTGAAAAAAGAAATCCTGTATTTTGTTTCAAACAGACCGGGAGGTGCAGGTGGATTGGATATATGGTATGCTGTAAAAGACGAAAAATACGGATTTTCGCAACCGGTAAATGTCAAAGAAATCAATACACCGAATGATGAGGTTACTCCTTTTTATCACGATCCTACCGCTTATCTCTATTTCAGTACCGATGGCAGGTTCGGTTTAGGTGGGTTTGATATTTACAAAACGCAAAAAACAAAGGAGAGCTTTGCAGATGTTATTCAAATCGGAGCACCGGTCAACAGTTCTTACCACGATATCTATTATCATTTATCTCCGGAAGGAGAAAAAGCGTTTATGTCTTCAAATCGCGAGGGAGCTGCCTTTCTTGATTCATTTTACGAATCCTGTTGTTTTGATATCTATGAAGTCAACATGGAAAAAATCCAACTTGACCTGATAGCTCTTACATTCGACAAAATTACAGGCCGGCCTTTAAAAAAGGCTACCGTAAGGCTGATTGATAAAAAAACTGGTTTGGAAATAGCAAAAACAACCATTGATGATTCCAATGAACATACATTTGAATTATTGCCTGACAGATCTTACCTCATTGTGGCAGAAAGAGAAAATTATTTTCCTGATACCATAGAACTTTCTACATTCAAAAAAGATAAGTCAGAGTTGATAACCAAAAAACTGTATTTGGAAACAGACATGATGTTGCTCGACGTATTCACCTTTGCCAAAGTGGGTAAAACACCTTTGGAAGGGTCTACCGTTACCCTTACTGATTTAAGTGACCCAAGTAAAAAAGATATCATAGAATTTAATCCGCTCAACAATGAATTTAATTTTATGATCGATCGCGGCAAACAATACAAAATTGTTGCCACTAAGGACGGATACTCTCAGGAGGAAGTACTGATTGACACGCGGGGATATGAAAAACCCGGTTTGATCACACAGGAAATGTTACTTGATAAATTTATTCTTCAGGACTTACTTCCAATCGCTTTGTATTTTGACAATGACCTTCCCGACAGAAAATCCAAAAACATCACCACTAATACCGTTTTTGGAGATTTGGTAAACAGTTATGTTAAAAGAAAACCTGAATACATAGACAGATTTACAAAACCTTTAAAAGGGGAAGACAAAAACAGCGCCATGCAGGAACTGGATGTTTTTTTTGAAGGCGACGTCATGGGAGGTTACGAAAAACTGAAGTTATTTATGCCGCGTTTGCTACAGGAACTTGAAGCAGGAAATAAAGTGGAACTTATTTTTAAAGGGTTTGCTTCACCGCGTGCAGAATCAAAATACAACCTTGCGCTGGGTCAAAGAAGGGTCAATAGTGTCAAAAATGAAATGATCTTTTTTGGCAATGAGGAGTTGAAAAAATATTTTCTTTCCGGCCAATTGAGCATTACAGACATTTCTTTTGGTAAAGAACTTGCTCCGGCCGATGTTGAAGGTAAAATATCGGACGAAAGAAATTCTATCTATCATCCGAAAGCAGCAAAAGAAAGAAGGGTTGAAATCCTTCGGGCAAAAAGAAATTAATCCATTAAAGATCTAAATCCAAAAGGATGAAACATATAAAAATATTCTTCAACGTAATCACCATTCTGGTTATTCTGATATTTGGCTTTACCCAAAAGACCTTTGCCACCCATATTGTAGGAGGCGATATGTCCTACCAACACGTAACCGGCGACTTGTATGAGGTCACCCTGACCTTAAGACGTGATTGTTTTCTCGGCAGTCCGGATGCAGAATTTGATCCGGTGGTTAACATTGCTATTTTCAGCAGTAACGGTAACCTCCTGACACATCTGGCAAACAACGGATACCTGAGGATCAATTATACAGGTAATGACACGCTCAATCCGTTCATCAGGTCAGATTGTGGTTTTGAAGGAACTCAGGTTTGTGTTCAGGAAGCAGTATACAAAAGCATCCTTACCCTGCCCTTCCGGCCCGGGGGATATATACTGGCTTATCAAAGATGTTGCCGTAATGAAACATTAGCCAATATCGTTGACCCTTTATTGACCGGAGCAACTTATTGGATTCATGTCACCGAATCAGCATTAAGAGCCAAAAACAGCAGTCCAAAATTTATTCAATGGCCTGATGTATATATTTGTGCTAATAAACCGCTGCTTTTTGACCATTCTGCCGTAGACACGGATGGAGACTCCCTGGTCTACCGACTTTGTCTGCCGAATAAAGGGGCTTCCAGAGAACGTCCAAATCCACCCGTGGATTTTTCAAATCTGTCCCCACCTCCGTTTCCTTTTGTTACCTGGAATGCACCTTACAACCTATTAAACCTCATGGGTGGAGATCCTTTACGCATTGATCCCAATACCGGAATATTGACAGCAGGTCCCAACCTTGTTGGCCAATTTCTCATAGGGATTTGTGTAGATGAATACCGAAATGGTCAACTGATTTCCACGGTGACCAGAGATTTTCAATATAATGTCAGAATATGCAGCCAACCACCAAAAGCAGTTTTTGATGTAGCTTCCGCCAATTGTTCAGGTCTTGATATCACTTTTGACAATAAAAGTTTGTCCGCAAGCAATTACAGATGGTATTTTGATTGGCCTAATCAGGATCCTGCATTTTTTTCGACCGAAAAAAATCCTACATTTACCTATCCAACGTCAGGAGTTTATAATGTAAAACTCAGAGCTACCAGAGGAACGGACGGTTGTTTTGATTCCATCATTCAGCCCATAAGTGTTTTTGAAAACACCATTGTCCCGAATTTTACGTACAGGTTGGATGAATGTGATGAAAACAATCAAAAACTGACCCTTTTGCTTACAGACGGTTCGACCTATAATCAGCCGGGTTATTCAATAACGGATAGAAACTGGACTGTCATTCAGAACAACGACACTACGTCATATTCCGGACAGAATGTTCAGGTTCTCGTAGATTATACCGGTGAAATAAAAATTATACTTGAAATCATCACTGACTCGCAATGTACCAAAACTCTTGAGCAGAATGTAGACCCGAATGTGTTTGTCCCCAAAACAGATTTTTCATATAAACTGGAGGATTGTGTTCAGGGAAACATTGCCAGATTAAGGCTTACAGACCTTTCAGCACCATTAAATCCGTTTGGTGTCATCGGAGCAGTCAGTTGGAATGTTAACGGGACGGCTTACACAGGAAGCAACATTGTCATACCTCTCGATGCTTCATTGACAGATATAACCATTACCCAAACGGTAGCATTTGTATCTTCCTGTACCATTGAAAAAACCAAAAGTTTCAACCTTCAATCCATATTGCCAAAAGCGGGATATACATTTACTGCTTTAGGTTGTGATGATGACACCTCCGTTAATATCCAATTGAGTTATGACAATCAAAATGCTTTAGGGTATGACCTTGCATCAGGTAATTGGACGATATCGGTAGGTGGTAATACGCAGATGATAAACGGTCCGGTAATCACTTTAACGATTCCTAAGGATCAATTACTGGATATTAAGTTTGATGCCATTTTCAGCAATGGATGTACGGATACTATAACCGATTCTTTTCTGCCGGGACCATACCCTACCCTTGTATTTACGGATACGATGTTTATTTTATGTCCCGGTCAAACCAAATCAGTTTTACTGAACGCCAATCCGGCATGGGAATACATCTGGAGCCCGGAAACAGGCCTTGACCTTAGTGACCCAAACAATCCCATGATTATCGCCACAGATAACATTATGTATAACGTGACTGTGACTGATGGTTTATGTTCTGTTACCGGTAAAATTGATGTTGTAGTCCTCGGAACAGGTGTTTCGTTGTCCATTACAGGTAATGAAAACACCTGCGACGGTAGTGTCGAACTCGTTGTCACAGGTGGTGTGGGAGAAGGCGTTTATTCGTGGTCAGACCAACAGAATATTTCAAATATTATTGGTACAGGTGATACACTCAGGACTGTTTTTACCGGCAACACCAAAACATATTATGCTATTTTTACGGGAGAATCCTGTTCGACGGAGCCCGCAGTATTTACAGTTACCAATCAGACACCTTCTGTCATAACCCCATCACCTTACAGAATATGTCCGGGAGATAGTATTACCATTTCTGTTTTTAATGAGATACCCAATCATAACCTGACATATCAATGGGAAAGCCATCCTTATATTTTTGGACCCTTAAACCTCAGTCAAATCAACGTAAAGGTGGACGAAAATGAAACTCAGGACTTTGTTTTGTACTGTAATCTCAGCAACCAATTCGGTTGTACCAAACTTGATTCTATTTATTTCGACCTGGATCAGAACCCTGTTGCTGATTTCACCTTCCAACTCAAGGAATGTGGTGAAAATACACTATGTTTTGAGTTTGAAGGGGATCCCGGAAGTTTCATTTTATGGAATTTTGGCGACCCAGGTACAAATACGGATATATCCAATATTCCAAAGCCATGTTACACATATCCGGAACCGGGAACCTACCTGGTCACGCTTACTAATCTGGCAGCAATTTGTCCTTTCAAACCAGTGACCAAAGAAGTAGTGGTGTTACCTGACATCATTATCAATCCGATACCACCGGCCATGATATGTGAAGAAACGGAAGTTTCATTTACAGCAACAACAAATATGGATAATGTCACATATACCTGGTGTACATTGAATGGTACGGTCATATTCGAAGGAAGTACCCTGAACGTCACGGTAAATACAGATACTTCTTTTGTCATCAAAATCAAAGATGCCTATGGTTGTGAAAAATCTGATACCGTCGAGGTAACCATGTTTGAATTCAATTACACCCTCGACATACCTGAAAACAATTGTCGGAATCAGGTTTCTCCCGTACAGTTGAATATCGATAATCCTCAACTTTATGATTTTGAATGGTTACCAAATGATTGTATAGCCGCGGGCAACCAAAGTGCAAATCCATCCATAATCGCCATACAAAATAAGGTATACAGCATCCGGATCACACATAGAGAAACAGGATGTTTTGAACTTCAGGACTTTACCATTCCTGTCCCTGACCCTTTGAGTGCGGCAATAGAAGGCCCTGAATCTTTTTGTTTCGAACAAAACGGACAATTGGAAGTTTTTGTCAACGGTCAGGGAAATTATCAATACAACTGGAGTCCTCAACAAAATATCGTATCCGGTCAAAATACCTCCAATCCGATATTTTCTTTTACAGATAATACATCCGTTCAGGTCATTATCACCAATCAGAGTAATGGTTGTCAGGATACTTTCGACTATACACAGGTAGTCAACCCACCTTTGGAGATTGATGTTGAAGCGGCAGCCGATGTAACCATTTATGAAGGGAAAGATATCGATATTTTTGTTGTTGATCCCGATCCAAATGAAACATATATCTGGAGCACCGGAGCCAACGGAACTATCATTACAGTTTCGCCCACGGATAATACGACGTACATCGTGACTGTGACCGATGAAAACGGATGTACCGGTACAGATGAAATACAAATTGAGGTGAGGAAAGCAAAATGCGACGAATCTGATATTTTTATTCCCAATGCTTTTACGCCAAATGGAGACCAGAATAACCAGATTTTATATGTTCGAAGTAATTTCCTCGAAGAATTGGATTTTATCATTTACAACAGATGGGGTCAACAGGTTTTTAAAACCAATGATATCAATACCGGATGGGACGGAACATTCAATGGACAGCCTTTAGCCCCTGATGCTTATGCTTTTTATATCAAAGCCCGTTGCGTCAATGGCAATTTTTATGAAAAAGCAGGTAACGTAACTTTATTCAGATAAGTCCAGGTAATAAAATAATGGTTTTATTGCCAGAAGAGCTATATTAATAAATGAGGGATTGGTTTTTACCGGTCCCTCTTTTTTTTATTCAAGGGATTTAATATCAAAACCACCCCAATCTTCAGAATTCATAGATGCTGCTTGTTCAACAGGAATTTTTAACAGCTGAGCTTTCAGATTCAGCAGGATTTCATTTGTTTTACTTTTCCTGACAAAAAAAGGAATTTCTGCAAAATCTTTATACGCCGTATCTCCTACCGGTATATGCATTGACTTCATGACAAAAAAGGCATGACCCAATTCAGAAAGCGGTGTGGTCATTAAAAAAGAATCCGTAATTATTTTTTCAATGCTGATGGCCTGGTCCAATGCTTCAGCAGCCGCTTGTTTATATGCCTGTATCAATCCTGAAGCTCCCAGTTTGGTACCGCCAAAATATCTGACGACAACAACAAAAACATCAGAAAATTCATGGCTGAGGATTTGGCCGTATATGGGTTTTCCTGCTGTTCCCGAAGGCTCACCATCGTCATTAATCCGGTATTGCAATCCATTAATCCCAAGTCTGTAAGCATAACAAAAATGTCTTGCTTTGGGATGTTGTGATTTTAAAGTGGATAATTTCAACATGATTTCTTCTTCATTACTCACCGGAAATGCGTAAGCAAGAAATTTACTGCCTTTTTCTTTATATTCTCCGAATGCCGGCTCTTTAATGGAAAAATAACTGTCTTCCATTTATATTGCGATCAAAACTATGGAGGTACAAGCAAGTAAAAATCCGGCAACAGTCATTTTTGTCCATCTTTCCTTAAACAGAACATACCCGAATATTGCCGCCATAATCAAAACACCCACGTTATTGACAGGAAACACCACTGAACCATCCCATCCTTTAGCCAGCAATAAAAGCAAGAGATAAATGGAAAAAAAATTAGGAATGCCTAAAACAAAACCTCCGACAACATTTTTTATCTGAAATAAAAATTTTCCATTGAAAGATGAAATAATCAGATTAATCAAACCAAAAACACCGCCGAAAAAAAATAAAGCAGAAACAAATTCAATATCACCATTCGGTGCCCATGATTCTTTTTCTACCAAAAAAAGACAGGAGTCCACCACGCATGATCCTAAAAAAATAGTCATTGGAAGAAAAACAACCCAACCATGATGCGAAGGACTGTCTGATTTATTTTTTTTGTAGGACAATAAAACGATAGAAAGTACAGCCAAAACAATTCCGAAAATTTTGGTGATCGGAGCAGCCTCTCCGTAATAAAAAACTGCAAGCAGCGCCGGCGCAATTAAGGACATTTTTTGAAAAATCGTAGCCACACCCACGCCAAAATGCTGAACTGTTTTTGCCATCAAATTAAATGTGATAACAAATAAAAGACCTAATAAAACAGCAACCCAAAACCAATCTTTCTGCATTATATCAGAAGGCAATGCAAATCGTCCCAAAACCAAAGATCCTGTCAATAAACAAACAAAATAATTGGTTGTAATGGCCTGCGCATTATTGATTTCAAATTTGTTAAAGTACTTAAAAATCACACCGATCAGGGAATTGATCAGAATACAAACGATCAAAAGAATCATATCTTTGTTGTTTTTCGACCACAAAGATAATTAAGTTTCTTTGTCAGAATATAAATAAATCCGTTACCTCTCCGGCATCAGTTTAGTCACATCACTGGATAACTTTTTCCATCAAAAGAGCCTGTAACCAAATATTTACTAAACAAAAACCATTGTACCGAAGTTTTAATCATACTTTTATCATGAAATTTTAAGGTATTCATTACCTTTGCACCTCAAAATTGAAATCATCATATGTCAAGAATCATAACCCTTAGAGATGCCCTGGGAGAAGCCATGGCTGAAGAAATGAGAAGAGACGAAAACGTCTTTCTTATGGGAGAAGAAGTTGCTGAATATAACGGAGCATATAAAGTAAGTAAAGGTCTTCTCGACGAGTTTGGCCCGAAAAGAGTGATCGATACACCCATCGCAGAATTGGGTTTTGCAGGTATCGGAGTAGGTGCTGCCATGAACGGACTCAGACCCATTGTAGAATTTATGACCTGGAATTTTGCTGTTTTGGCATTTGACCAGATTGTCAACAATGCTGCCAAAACCCTCAGCCAGTCTGCAGGTCAGTTTCAGTGTCCTATCGTCTTCAGAGGTCCATCAGGCTCAGCAGGCCAATTGGCACAGCAACACTCTCAGACTTTTGAAAGCTGGATGGCAAATATTCCGGGTATTAAAGTGATTTCATGCGTTGATCCTTATGATGCCAAAGGTTTACTTAAATCAGCCATCAGAGATAATGACCCGGTCTGTTTTATGGAATCAGAAATATTGTATGGACTGAAAGGTGAAGTTCCAGAAGAAGAATACCTCGTTCCTATAGGTAAAGCTGCCATACGAAAAGAAGGAACAGACGTCACCATCGTATCTTATAATAAAATGATGGAAGTAGTCAAAGAAGCAGCTATCCAACTCGAAAAAGAAGGGATTTCTGCCGAAGTCATCGATCTCAGAACCATCAGACCTATGGACCACCAAACCATCATCAATTCAGTCAAAAAAACCAATCGTGTGGTTGTGGTGGATGAATGCTGGCCTTTCGCAGGGGTTTCATCCGAAGTGGCGTATGAAATTCAGAAATATGCCTTCGACTACCTTGACGCACCTGTCATCAGAGTCAATAGTGCCGATACGTCACTTCCTTACGCTCCGACATTTTTGGATGAATATCTGCCGACCCCATCCAAAGTGATCAAAGCCGTTAAAGAAGTGATGTACAAAACCGCTTAATCAAAATTTAAAAACTTAATCATATGGCTACCCATCTCCGCAATTTTTCTTCAGAGCAGAAACAACCCCTGAAAAATGCCGAAAAAACAAAAGTAGCCATCATTACGGCCAATTGGCACCAGGAAATCACTCAGGCCCTGACAGATGGCGCATTCCAAAAATTATTGGAACACGGAATTTTGTCAGATAATATTATACAAATAGAAGTACCCGGAGCTTTTGAACTTCCTCAAGCCTGCAAAATGGTGCTTTCTCACAAAAATGTTCATGCGGTCATTTGTCTTGGCTGTGTCATCAAAGGAGAAACGAATCATGATGAATATATTAATCATGCTGTTGCCCAAGGATTGACCAATTTGTCTATGGCAAGCGGAAAACCCATTATTTTTGGTGTTTTGACAACATTGACACATGAACAGGCCATGGAAAGATCCTCCGGAAAACTTGGTAATAAAGGAGAAGAATGTGCCGTGGCTGCCGTCAATATGTTGATTTTACAACAGGAATTGACAAAAACAGAAACAAAAATCGGCTTCAGCTAATCTTTCGGAATATGAAATTACACATTTTAGAAACAGGAAAATTCAAACTTGACGGTGGTGCCATGTTCGGCGTCGTTCCGAAAAGAATGTGGTCAAAACTCAATCCACCGGACGATGAAAATTTATGTACCTGGAGTTTACGTTGTTTGTTGATTGAAGAAGATCCGTACAAAATCCTGATTGACACAGGTGTCGGAAATAAACAGGATGAACGTTTCAGAAAACACTTCTATCCGCACGACACCCACGAATTTGATGTTTTATTGGGAAATATCGGTCTGACTACCTCAGATATTACAGATGTATTCCTGACACATTTTCATTTTGATCACGTAGGTGGTGCTGTTACATATGATAAAAAAGGAGCACTTGTTCCGACTTTTCCCAATGCAAAATATTGGACCAATCAAAAACATTACGATTGGGCTTTACACCCCAACGCCAGAGAGGCAGCATCTTTTCTCAAAGAAAATTTTGTCCCTTTATCTGAGCAGGGAGTTCTTCATTTTTTGGATGAAGAACAGGACATATCTTTCAACGAATTTATGGACATCCATTTTGTTTATGGCCATACGGAAGCAATGATGCTCCCCTTTATTAAATTACCAAACGGAAAAACATTGGTGTATTGTGCGGACTTATTCCCGTCTCATCATCATATACCGATGCCGTATATTATGGCTTATGATTTACGTCCGTTAGATACGATGAAAGAAAAAAACATAGTTTTTGAAAGAGTGACCGACGGTAATCATTTTTTATTTTTCGAACACGATCCGACTGTTGCCTGCGGAAATGTCATCGTTTCAGATCATGGAAAAGCAACCTTTGGTGAAAAAGCAGACCTTCAACAAATTTTATCCTTGTGATTGAAAACGTAAGAATTGGTTTGTTATTTCCTGAATTAGCTTTCTCTGACCAGGAATCATACTTCGATGAAAATACAAAACATATTTTCAGTCAGGAAGTCAGACCCGGGACCACCTTTTTTCCACTGGATAAAGATCAACTATTTACAGCTTTAGAAAATGACGTTGTGGATGTGGTAGCCACCACTTTGGAATTTGCCCCATATGTTGTACCGGAAAGTTGTCGTTATATAGCATTATTTGAAAACAACCCTTTAAGTCCAAATTTACGGGTAATGGAACAACAATATGCTCCGTCCGAGGATTTAAAAATATTGCCCGGAACCCTGGTTGGTGTTCCTGACGAGGTTTCAGGACTTCAGCTTACTTACCTGAACCCCGTGATACAAATCAAAGTGATTGATGGTACAATCCTGAATAATCCTGATTTGTGGTCCGAACAAGAAATTCAGGCCGGATTAGTGCTGTTTTCCGACTCGGAAGGACCAAAGGACAACAAAAACCTCATTACCGTTCCTTTACATCCCGGGGAGTTTTTGCGGAGTCCGGGGAGCGGGAAGATTGTTTTTGCTGCACATCGGGAATCCATTCCTGTCAGCAAATTTATTTTTGATACCATACATACCGCAGGATTACCCGCCATTACCAATAACGAACGGAAAATAGCCAAACATTTTGCCGATCGGAGTCATCTTATAATCAAAACCTATTGCCGCAAGGATGAAAGAAATTATTATCACCTCAAAGCAGGATTGATTGATCTTCAACAAAAAAAATATTTTCAGCATACGATGAGCCAATCCACTCATTTCAAACTTGCTGAAAAAATGATAGATGTTTTGGAAAGTTTAACTAACCTATCCTAAAAGACCTTACCATGTATTTGATTTTTGACGCAACGCCTATTACCAAACCAACAAATTATCAGGCATTATTCAGTGACACACAAGTATGGCCCAGGATGATTCATTTATCATGGATATTGCTGAATGAAGAGTTAAAACCAATCGAAGATTTTGATTGTATCGTCAAACCGGAAGGGTTTAAAATAACACCTGCCATCAATAAATATGCTCAACTTGAAGAAGGTGAAGTTGACCGGAGAGGAATAGATTTGGGTCCCGTTTTGGATCAGTTTGCAGAAACCGTGGAAAAGGCACAATACATTTTTGCACATAACCTGAATGCCAATGAAAATATAGTCGCAGCCGAATTTGTAAGACATAAAAGATCTATCAATTTTTTCAAAAAAAAGAGATTCTGTCTCATGGAAGAGGGTACCTATTACTGTAAAATACCCAATAAAGCCGGAGGTTATAAGTGGCCTACACTCAACGAACTACATGCTTTTTGTTTTCAAAAAGGATATTCACCGGGCAACAATGCAAGGGCGGATGTCATTGCGGCGGCCCGATGTTTTATTAAAATGAAAAAAACAGGAAAATTGGAAGATTTATTTGAATCTTAAGGATTCCTTGTATCTTTGGCTTTCTTTACCGATGAGATTTACCCTTTTTATATCCATTATATGTTTTATTTTTTCCGCAACGCCATATGTCGATCCGGAGATAGGAAAGATTATTGATACTTACAAAGGGGTTTCTGTGTATTATAACGGAAAAAACTTTTCGAGGGTTGAAGGAAGAAATACAAGCCCTGACGGATACAATTTCGGATTAAAATATCAATGTGTCGAATTTGTGAAAAGGTTTTACTATCAGGAAAAAAACCATAAAATGCCCAACACTTATGGTCATGCCAAAGATTTATTTGACAAAACGTTGCCTGATAGTGCTTTTAATACCAAACGCGGTCTGACTCAATTCAGGAATGTCCGCGAATACAAACCCAAAGTGGATGATCTATTGGTTTATGATGGTTACCCCGGAAACAAATTCGGTCATGTTGCCATTGTTTCAAAAGTTGGTGATGATTATGTAGAAATAGTGCAACAAAACATGGGAAAAGAAAGCAGAAAAAAAATTAATCTGGTTTATTTTGAGCCCTATTGGACGATTGCGGATTACCATATTTTAGGATGGTTGCGCAAATAATCATCATAGAAATATTGATTTCAAAATTTTTAATCTTCCTGATAACAAAAACCAAAGATTTACTGTTTTCTAATATGGTATCTATCTTTTATAAATCATTTTTTATGCGATTTTTTGTAGCTGTTTATTTGCTTTTTTTATCCTCTTCCATGATTTTTTCACAGGAAGATACAACATCACTTGCCATTTCGAGATTTGACAATGTGTCGAGCAATGTGAAGGTAAATAAAACATTTATTGACCAAAAAAATGTCATCTGGCTGAGCACCAACGACGGTCTGATAGAAACAACGGGAGATGGTGCCAGAGTCGCCCGTTACCTTCCGGGAATTCAGATCAACGATTTTATAAAAGACAGAGCAGAACAAAAATGGGCAGCCGGTGTAAGTACCGTTTACAATATCAATACCGGAAAAAATTATGAAATTCAAAAAGAAAATGTGATCATTTCGGATATCGATCACTATCTCGGCGAAGTCTGGGCTGCTACCAATGCCGGCGTTTTTGTACTTAGTCCCAACACCGGAAAATTCACCCATTATAACGTCACTAATTCCAAACTGGAGAGCGATCAGATCAATTTTGTTCACGCTGATAAAAATAAAGTCATGTGGATAGGTACCCAAAACGGTTACGTCAGGGTTGAAAAAGGTAAATGGAAGCTCGAAGAAAAAAATTCTAAAATTCTGGCAACATGCGAAAATAATGAAGGTCAGTGGTTTATCACAGAAAAGGACATGTTTTTGATTAATCCGTTCAACCGTTTGTTTCCCGTTAAGCTCGAACCCAACCAATATAAAGGAAAAATCAATGAGTTTGTCATCGACTCAAAAGGCCGTGTTTATATAGCTTCAGATATTCTTGTCAGGTACGATCCATATACTGAAAAAATCGAACAATTTGCCGATGATGCTGCCATGTTGTCCAAATCAGCTTTGAGTCTTGCTTGTGATAAAAATGACAATATATGGATTGGAACAGGTGGTGCCGGATTTTATAAATTGTTATTCGGTGATATTGCGGCAGAACAATTAAATGCAACCATTATTCTTGAAAAACCTATCAGCTGTCCGGATAGTAAAGATGCCCAACTCAAAGTTTCGGCTTTCGGCGGACATAAACCTTACAGTTTTGTTTGGTCGGTTAACAACCAGACATCCATCCAATTATACGGAATGGCTCCGGGAGAATATACTGTAACCGTGACAGACAAATATCAAACGTCCACTACAGCCACTATCGTGATTGAAGAACCCAAACCCATTTTGATTGATGTCGTAGAAAATAAAAGGGTAACTTCTCCGGTTTCGGCAGACGGTGCGAGTATTGTCAAAGCGACCGGCGGAACCGGAACGTTAAAATACCAATGGTCTACAGGAACGAAAGGACCCAATCTGTCCAGAGTTAATTCAGGTGTTTACGTAGTGACGGTTCAGGACGCAAAAGGTTGTAGTGCCAGTCTGGAAGTAGAAATTTATAAAGAAAAATTTATTCCTGAACTTGAAATCAGCAAAATCACCGTAGGGCAGACCTTGCGTATCAACGAACTCAATTTTGAGGCCGATTCCAGCAGAATAACACCTTCCAATTTTGAAGTTTTACAGGAAGTATATACCTTCCTTGCCAGTCACAAAAATGTTGAGGTTGAAATCGGTGGTCATACCAATACCATACCGCCTCATGAATATTGCGATAAATTATCAGCTGAAAGAGCAAAAAATGTTGCTGATTATTTGACAAATCTCGGCATCGAATCCAAAAGAGTTCGTTACAAAGGGTACGGAAAACGACAACCGATCACCCAAAGTGAATCTGCATCTTCGCGAATCCGTAACCAAAGGGTTGAAATAAAAATTTTGGAAATGTAAGGATTCCAACAAAAATCTCCCTTTGATTCGTGTCAAAATGACACGATTTGTTATCTTCGCCCTTTTTTTAACCAAAACGGTAAGGACATGTTGAAGAAGGAAGAGGTTTTTTCTTACAAACACGATAAAAAATATGCTAAGGCAGTAGCTTATTTCTCTATGGAATTTGCTATTGACCAAAGCCTGAAAACATATAGCGGAGGATTAGGCTTTCTTGCAGGCTCCCACATGCGAAGTGCCTATGACCTTAAACAAAATCTGGTAGGAATCGGCATGTTGTGGAAATACGGCTATTATGATCAGGTCAGAGATATGAATGGGACCATGAAATCCGACTATACCCGAAAATATTATTCTTTCCTTACAGATACCGGAATCATTTTTCCGGTAGAAGTGCATAGTGCTATCGTATATGTCAAAGCATTTCTGCTGAAACCGGACGTTTTCGGAAGTGCCCCTTTGTTTTTACTCAGCACCGATATTGAGCAAAACGACGCTGTTTCACGTACCATCACCAATCGGTTGTACGACTCAAATGAAAGTACCCGGGTGGCTCAGTCTATCGTTTTGGGTATCGGTGGTGCCCGGCTACTTGAAATCCTCGGAATGTCGATGGATTATTACCACATGAATGAAGGCCATGCCTTACCTTTAGCATTTTACCTGCATGACAAACTGGGTCTTTGGAAGCTGTACGTGAAAAACTGGTTTTCACCACCCACACACCCGAAAAAGCCGGAAATGAAGAAAGAGATATCCATTTATTAGATAAAATGTCTTTTTTCTACCACCTAACCAAAGAAGAATTTTGCAAAATATGGGGCGTTGAGGGCAATATGGTCAATTATACCCTGTGTGCTTTGAGAGCTGCCAAAATATCAAACGCTGTTTCCAAAATGCATGGTGACGTTTCCAGAGAAATGTGGTCAGGTTTTGAAAACATATGCGAAATCACCCATATCACCAACGCACAAAACAAACGATTTTGGAAAGATGATATTTTGGAAGAAGCCTCAGAAAAAAACGATACAAAAACCATGTTATCCAGAAAGGTTGACATGAAAAAGGAACTTTTCGAAACGGTAGCCGATCAAACCGGAAAATGGTTTGACCCGAATGTATTGACATTGGTCTGGGCAAGACGTTTTGCCGGTTACAAAAGGGCCAATTTATTAACCCTGCATAAAGAACGATTTGATTCCTTACTAAAAAATACTAAATATCCGATTCAGATTATTTGGGCGGGTAAACCTTATCCTGAAGATTATGGTGCTATTGAAATATTTAACGAGTTATTTTGGTTGACCCTACCCTATCCCAACGCCACGGTTTTGACCGGATATGAACTGAATTTGTCCTCAAAACTTAAAAGGGGATCTGACGTATGGCTCAACAACCCTAAAATAACCCGTGAAGCATCCGGAACGAGCGGAATGACTGCAGCAATGAACGGAAGCGTCAATTTTTCCATTCCGGATGGATGGATCCCTGAATTTGCAAAACACGGCAAAAATTGTTTTCTGATCGATCCTGCAGATGCCTCATGGTCACCGGATAAACAGAATGAAGACGAAGCAACCAGAATGCTGGATATGTTGGAAAATGAGATATTACCAACATATTACGACAACAAAAAGAAATGGGCGACCATCGTTCGGGAAGGTATCAAAACCGTTGCACCGGCTTTTGACAGCGACCGCATGGCCGACGAATATTACAGAAAATTGTTTGTATAAAATAAAAAAACCGGACAATTAATTGTCCAGTTTTTTTGTTTGAAAATGACCGATCAGCAAGCCTAAACCACTGACCATAAAGATAGACGCCGGATAGGCAGCATCTCCGATTACGGTAAGTTCTGCCAAAAAGCCTCCAATGATGATTCCCAAACCTACACCCATCATGACCAGGGCAAGATTAAGGGTCAGGATTTTCCAGACAGGTGCTGCACGTGGTGCTTTGGGACTGATAAATATTCCTGCGTCCACTCCTTTTTCAATAAGAGCGAGTCTTTCCTTGTGCCTTGTTGAAAAATATAAATAGGATATACCGAATATCAATAAAAACAAACTGATAAAAACCAAAACTGCATCCATTTTAATAAATTATGATGTTTAAAAACTATTTGTATCTTTGACAAGTACTTCTTCGGTTTGGTTACACAAAAAATATTTTTTTTCTTTTACTGTAACCGTAGCAACATTTTGTTTGTCTAAAAAAATATGGCAATTTCAGAAGATCAATATATTATCGAACAGATTTTATCGGGCAATATTTCTGCCTTTGAAAATCTTGTCCGAAAATACCAGGATATGGTTTTTACCCTGGCATTCCGGGTATTAAATCATCATGAAGATGCCGAAGAAACAGCGCAGGATGTTTTTGTAAAAGTTTATAAGTCCCTCTCCGGATTTCAACACAAATCAAATTTCAAAACCTGGATTTACAGGATAACGTATCATGAATCGATCAACCGCCTAAGATCCAAAAAAAATAAATTTTTTTTGGTCGATCTGGAAGAAGGACTAACAGCGGGATTTAACGACACTAACCAAAATCTTGAATCCGCAGAAGAAAAAATGATCATCCGGAAAGTTTTACAAACATTACCTGAAACCGAAAGGGTCATGATTACGTTGTATTATTTTGAAGATATGTCTATCAGAGATATTGCCGCAATCACAGAAATGTCCGAAACCAATGTCAAAACAAAATTATTCAGAAGCCGGCAAAAACTTTATGACCTTTTGAAAGATCAACATTCGTTTTTTACATCATTTACACACACTACCTGAAATGGAACAAGAAGCAGATAAACTTGTCAGAACGTATATCAAAAAAATAGGAGTGGAAAGTCCGGGACAGGATTTTCTTCAATCCGTGATGTCAAAAATTGAGGTAAAATCGGATTTAGCACCTGTTTTGATCAAAAATGAAGTACTCATTTCCCTTAAAGGATGGTTTTTAATCGGAATGGTGGTATTATCTTTATCAGGTATGGTTTTTTTTATAGACAAAGACAGCCAAATACCCGTGCTCATTCAATTTGACACCCAAATATTACAAAACTATTTTTCCATTTTTATGAGCCGGATATTCGTGGTTGGCATGGTTATCATGGCCTTATTCGTTTTGTTGCATACCTGGATGATCAGCCGAAAATTAGATGCCTGGTATCTTCGTCATAAACATCACATGTAATCAAAAATCAGGAAAAAAAATAATATCTGTAAAAACCGGAATTTCTTTTTCACCTTATAAACCGGTGACCGGAAACAAACGCGATTTTAATTGCCTGTTTGGTGAGAAAATCAAGATTCAATACAACCATAGGCTAAAAAACAAAGAACTTAACGTCAGTTTGACAGGAAGTAGACACTAAATTTATTTATACATAATGTTTTTTCACCATAAAAAATATTGTACCTTTGAGCCGGTAATTAAAGCCCTCCGGTGAATCGAATATCTGAAATATTTCTCAAAGAACTTGTCGTTGAATTCAGACAAAAATATGCATTAGGAGGAATATTTTTATTCTCAGCAACCATCGTTTTTCTGGTATATAAAGTGTTCAATCAGGTTTCCGGACTTGAGTGGTCGATCATGTTGTGGATTATCACTTTATTTGCGGGATTAAATGCTATAGTAAAAAGTTTTGTACAGGAAAAAAAAGAAACCTATTTATACTATTATTCTTTGTTTAATCCATTGGAACTTATAACGGCAAAACTCATTTACAATGTTTTATTTCTTGGGTTATTGTTTATATCCATTTTGATATTTATGTCGTTGTTCCTCGGATTTCCGGTCAAAGATCCTTTTTTGTTTTTTTTGGGATCGTCGCTTGGTCTGACAGGTATTGCCATCATACTGACTTTTGTATCATTGATTGCCAATTCCGAACAATCGGGAAGTACCTTAATGTCTGTGTTGTCGATTCCATTGATTTTACCCATTATGATGTTGTTGTTAAAAATAACAGCCGTAAGCCTTCGTTTGATATCCGATACATCCGTAGATCAGGATGTCTGGATGCTGGCGGGAATTGATGCTATAATGCTTGGAACTGTTATCGTTTTATTTCCTTTGTTATGGCGATCATAAATACAAATCAGCAAATATGATACAAAAAGGAATGTGGTGGAAACTTTCAGGGATAATCATCTTTCTCTATGTATTATGGGGAGGTTTGACGATTCCTTTGCGTCCCGGCATCACATCTATTACACCATCTTCTGCAAAAACAGGAGATACGGTCACTTTAAAAGCTACAGGTTACAATACACACTTTGCCTCTGTCAAAAAAGGAAGGGCCTGGTTAAAACTGGATTCCATCCATGCGATCAAATCACTGGATTGGCAATCAACTGACGACAATCATGTGTCACTAAGGTTTGTTTTGCCGCAAACATTACCTAATGCCTCCGAAGTTTTTCCATTACATCTGATCATTGATAATGAAACAGACGGAGCCTTTGTACATCCCAATGCTTTGTTTTTGTCTTCATCAATCGAAACACTTTCATTTGATGCAATACCATGGACAAAACACGAATTAAGCCAATTTAACGATCATCAGGGTATTCAGTTTCCTTACCGAAGTATATTAAATGAAACCATCAGAAATACTTTTTTTCATGTGGCTTTGTGGTTTGCCATGTTTTTATTGTTGATTTTTGGGGTATATTATTCTATTCAATATTTGCGAACGGCCGATTATGATTTTGACAGAAAAGCTTCGGCGTATACAAATATTGCAGTTTTGTATGGTATCTTCGGTATAGTGACAGGATCGGTATGGGCAAAATTTACCTGGAATACTTTTTGGACCAACGACGTCAAACTTAACATGACGGCTATTGCTTTATTGATTTATCTGGCGTATATCATCCTGAGAGGAATGAATTATGACCAGGACAAAAGAGCGCGGTTGGCAGCCATATATAATATATTTGCCTTTATTGCATTGATTCCGTTGGTTTTTGTCATCCCTAGAATGACGGATAGTCTTCACCCTGGTAACGGTGGTAATCCGGCACTCGGAGGAGAAGATCTGGATCATACATTAAGGATGTTTTTTTATCCTTCAATCATCGCTTTGTTTCTTATCGGAAAATGGATAGCTGAACTGACCATCCGTTTTGAAAGAGTCAAAGATTATTTTTATTTAAAAAACACCTGATCACATGAATTCAAAATCAATCAGACACTATTTATTGTTGAATATAACATGGATCATGTTATGTATCCTGCCTCTGACAAGTCAGGCTCAAGGCTTGGATTTCCTGAGAAGTACAGGAAAAATTTACACAGTCGTGGTTGTAATCGCCATTATTTTTATTGGCCTCGCCATATATTTAATACGTTTAGACAACAAACTTACTAAATTAGAAAATCATATTAAAAATGAGCAGTAGTAAACAAGCAAAATTTTATGAAAGTGTTCAACGCAATTTTGATATTGCCGCGAGCTACACCGATATCCATCCGGGATTATTGGAACAAATCAAAGTGTGTAATGCCGTTTATCAAATGCGTTTTCCCGTCAAAATTGGAGAAAACTATGAAGTAATCGAGGCCTACAGAGTACAGCACAGTCACCACAGATTACCGACAAAAGGGGGTATCCGTTTTTCACACCTGGTCGATCAGGATGAAGTGATGGCGCTTGCGGCTTTGATGACCTATAAATGTGCCATCGTAGATGTACCTTTCGGTGGAGCTAAAGGTGGTGTCAAAGTTAGTCCGAGATCGTACACAGAAGAAGAACTTGAGAGAATAACCAGAAGATATACCGTTGAGTTGATCCGCAAAAACTTCATCGGGCCTTCAATAGACGTACCCGCTCCGGATTACGGAACTGGTGAAAGAGAAATGGCATGGATTCTGGATACATATCAGACCTTTAAAGGCGGTGAAATCGATGCAGCAGGTTGTGTTACGGGTAAACCGGTCAAACAAAATGGTATCAATGGCAGAACCGAAGCTACAGGTCGCGGAGTATATTACGCGTTGAGAGAGTTTTTTAAAGACAAAAGAATGGTTGAAAAAATAGGTTCAACCATGGGTATCGCCGGAAAAACGATGGTCATTCAAGGTATGGGAAATGTAGGTTCTTATGCAGGGTTGATTTCAGAAGAAGAAGGTGGTGTCAAAATCATCGGATTGTCAGAAATTGAAGGTACCATTTACAATGCGGATGGTATCAACATGAAAGAAGCTCTTGAGTTCAGAAAACAAAACGGAACCATTATAGGATTCCCGGGATCAACGAAACTTCCGGAAAGAGGAGATTGGGTAGCTATTGAATGTGATATCTTACTACCTTCCGCTCTGGAATCTGTCATCACCATCGACAATGCCCACAGGGTAAAAGCCAAAGTCATCGGTGAAGCAGCCAACGGCCCTATTACTGCCAACGCAGAAGAAGTATTGTTGGACAACAATATTGTAATCATCCCGGATATGTTTATCAACGCCGGTGGTGTAACCGTTTCATATTTTGAATGGTTAAAAAATCTTTCTCACATGCGTTTCGGAAGAATTGACAAAAGATTCAACCAAAACACATATAGCAACCTTGTCAGCCTGGTCGAAAAACTCACCGGAAAAACCATCGATGAGCGTGAAAAAGCCATTCTGACCAAAGGAGCAGATGAAGTAGATCTGGTAAGATCGGGTTTGGAAGAAACCATGGTCAACGCCTACGAAAATATCATGGAAGTTTATTGGAAAAACCAACCAAAGATGAGAAGCCTGAGATCGGCTGCTTTCGTCAATGCCTTGGAAAAAGTAGCCAATGACTACATGACACTTGGTGTATTCCCATAATATATCAGGCATTGTAAACAAACCATTTCATTTTCCCCTGAAAACAAAATTAAAAAACTTTTTCCAAAAAAGTAATTTGAATTCAGGGGAAAATATTATTTTTGCATTCGATTTTAAAAAATCATTGACGGAGATTATAGCTCAGTTGGTTAGAGCATCGGTTTGTGGTACCGAGGGCCGTGGGTTCGAGTCCCATTAGTCTCCCATAAAGCACCGGAAAATCCGGTGCTTTTTTTTTAGTTTAACTAAAGTACCTTAAACCCGGAATCCGCATTAGAAATTTATTGTCCAAAAAAATGACCTCATAATTATCCTGTTTTATTTGAAGCAATAATTCGCATTAGAAATCAACTTCAAAAAAATCCGGCTCATTTCTTACTTTTTTTGACTTACATTATATTAATGAATGTAAAAGATATTTAAACATAACTAATTTTTATCTTTGCAAAAATAGGTTAAACTCTTATGATAATTTTTTTAAAAAAAATATACACAACAGTACTGCTTCTTTTCATCACATCCCTGACATATGCACAGATGATTGACAGGATTATGGAATTCTAACAAACACGAATATATTTCCTGAACCGATCTCAAAACGGTCATTTTTAAGGAATTACAGGTTCACGGGAATGATGATTTTTAAGCGTTTAATGTATTAGTATAGATAGCTGAGTAGGAACATCGTGGGGTCCCCTGTTTTTTGATTTTTAATTGTTTTATAGCAACCACTATGTCCGTAAGGTTGCTTGTGAATCCTGAGTCAAGATTTCAATCGGAAAAATTGTGTCTTCGTAAAGCTCGTTCATTTTTTCTCACTAATAGTTTTATTTGAAGTACCCGACGTCACAACAAAATCCGCACAAAAATAGGCCGGCGTATTCATACCAAACTGTCCTGTATCCGAAGAAGAAAGTTCAAACGACAAACTATCCACATTGCCTAAAGAACTCAGATCCACCCATTCCCAGGTTTTTACAATGTAGTCCTGATTATTGTCTGAAAAGCGATAATCTGCCAGATAAAAATTAACACTGTCACTGGTGATGTTGCCTTCTGAATACCCTTTAATCTTCAGCAGAAAAAAATCGGGATCGTTGCCAGTGATACCACCAAATTTTTTGGCAAAAGCATCTCCGTCTTTCATACTGAAATATGTATACGTCGAATTGGTAATATACATTCCGTTTACCGGTTTGCCGGCTGCCTCATTGCGCAAAATCATGTTATTATTACCAAAAGCTGAATTGACCACATAGTGTTTCGAACCGTTAAATCCGCTACCCGGAATCGCACTATATTGATTGCCAAACCCGGGTGTGGTCTTATCGGTGACATTAGAAACAGCCCAACCTGTCCAGTAAAAAAACTCCCGGTCATAATAATTAGGTAAAAAAACCAAACCATTGGTAAAACCTCCATCACTTCCCGCATCATCCTGATATCTGTTTTCCGGAAGGTTAAATTCTTCAAAATCCCAGCTGACCTGTGCATAAAAAACAACTATATAGAACATCAAAATGAGGGTAAAAATATATTTCATATTAAATAAATTTATAATGTGTTTTGAATGGATTACGATTGCTTTTTGGTAAATTGAATATAAAAACCTCCCTGAACATGAATACCCGGCATAGGTCTTCTTTCTACAATGATATAGTGATTATTCCACACATTGTTGACATGTAAAAACAAGGATCCTGCCCAATGATTTTTAGGAAAATGGTAATGTAAACGAACGTTACCGACAAAATAAGACGGCAACCGATCATTGATACCTTGTGTTTCTCCGGTGAAACGATGTTGAACCAAAACCATGAAACTTCCCAACTCGACTTGCAGATTGATAAAACATTGATGTACAGGGGTATAGATTAATTGACTTCCGGCATCGATTTTGGGATTTTGTACAGCGACTTTATTGGTCGAACTGATATAATCATATCCTAATGTACCTGACCAGGTCACCTTTTTGGTTTTATGTTCCAAAAAAATCCTTGGTTCCCAACCTCTGCTGATCACTCTGGTAATATTGTTGGCAGAAAAGAAAAACGAACCTTCGCTTGCACTCCACAAAATCCAATGGTTGATATCTCTGTAATACCAAGACAAACTGGTGCGTAACTTCCAGTTATTGAACTTGATTCCATATTCGGTTGCTCCTTCCCCACTCCATCCTGATTCCGGTAAAAGATCCGGATTACCTCCCGGTCTCCAATACCGGTCATTGAGTGTCGGAAATCGATAATTTCGATTGATTTTTCCAAAAATTGTCCAGTTTTTAGAAACCTTGTATTCAACAGCGAAAGAAGGCAAAAAGGGCGCTTTTTGATCTCCGATCCATTCCTGTCTCCATCCTGTTTGAAATGTCCATTTTTTCAACAACATTTTCCATGAAGCAAACAAAGCAATTCGGTTTTCCTCCGGAACCACTGAACGATATCCGCCGGCACTAGCTTTTGTGAAACTGTGGGTTGTACCGACATGCAGAAAATGATTGTTTTGCCATGACCATTGGCCTGAAATTTCGTTCAACCAGATAAAAAAGGAATTATCTGCTTTTTCCCGGTTCAAAGGGTCGGAATAGTCGAGTTCTTCTGTAAAATATCCACTTTTTACAGCCAGAAAACCACGTTTTGTCAATCTTTTATAATCAAACATAATCCTGTGAGACAAATCAGATTGTGCCGCCTCACTTTTTGATTGTACAATTGTCGGGGGAATCTGCCGATTCGCCTTTTGAAACCAATAATGTATCGCAACTTTTTGTTTTTCAGTAATATTCCAATAAAAATCCTGCATCATAGATTGTTGCCTGTACGCAGCATTCGTTTGCTGTCTGTAGGGAAGACCCTTGTCCAAAAAGTAGCTAAAGTCGTTTTCTGCCCTTTGATCGGCATATCTGGTCACCGCTTGCCATCTTTTACTGCCAAGATTCACTTTACTTTCGTGCAAAAAATGACCGAAACTACCCATCTGAACACTGCCTGAAACTTTTGTAATATTTCTGAAATCAGGTTCGTTTTTGAGATTTATTGTACCACCGATGGCACCGGATCCCCACATAGCCGAATTACTTCCCGGAACAAATTCTACCGTTTCAACCGAAGAAACAGGCAATAAAGACAAATCCAATAAACCCAACATCGGACTCTGTACCGGCAACCCGTTCCAAAGTACCAGCGTATGACCGGCGCTACCTCCACGTATTGTCGAAGTGGCCAAAGAACCCGGACCGTAGTTTTTAATGTACACACCTGTTTCTGATGTTAATAAATCTGCAACTGAATGGATATTGCGGCTCTTCAAAGTATCGGAAGACCATGTTTGTGTTATCGTCCCTATATGTTTTGTCCGGATATTGTCATCAGTAATCAGGATTTCATCGGCTATAATAGTCGTATCAGCCCATTCCTGTGCCATAGCGGAAAACAAAAATCCTCCGGCATTAAACCATAATAACAATACAAAAAATCTGATATTTTTTAACATGATCAGGACTGCTGAAAAATGACACACTTCAAACAATGCAGCCTGAACAGGAAGATGTTCCACCTGAAATGGTGGCTTCTCCATCTATTGTACGGAGCATTGCCCTTTGTGCGAAGGCAATATCCACACTTTTCCGGGAGGCGATCTGACTTATGATATAACATCAATTACAGTTGCGCAACAGCTCACGATTCACACGTGATTCCCCTCTTCCAACCCGTTTTAAATAATGATTCACAAATCATTATCACAAGGATGCCGGAAAGTATTTAGAAAACAAAGGTAGTATCAAATATTGAATAAAAAAAATTTATTGGCTGAATATGTGAACCCTGTCTTTCGGATACAGGATTTCAAAAACATATTACAATTTCATATATATTTACTATCTTTGCCCTTTGAAGGATAAACCTCAATGTATGAGTGACGAAATTAAAAACAAGGTAACAGATACCGATGGCGAAGGAAGCGATTTGGTGACGCTGAACCATATGTATAAAGAATATTTTCTGGATTATGCGTCTTATGTCATTCTCGAAAGAGCTGTTCCGGATATTGATGATGGTCTGAAACCCGTACAACGAAGAATACTCCATGCTATGAAGGAAATGGATGACGGAAGGTACCACAAAGTTGCCAATATCATAGGACAAACCATGCAATACCATCCGCACGGGGACGCAGCCATAGGCGACGCATTGGTCAATCTGGGACAAAAAGATTTATTGATTGACTGTCAGGGTAACTGGGGTGACGTACGTACGGGTGATTCAGCAGCTGCACCCCGATATATTGAAGCCCGTCTGACAAAGTTTGCCCTTGAAGTCCTTTTTAATCCTCAAACTACCGAATGGCAACTGTCGTATGACGGTCGTAAAAAAGAACCGGTTTCTCTTCCTGTAAAATTTCCGTTGGTTTTATCCCAAGGAGTTGAAGGAATTGCCGTTGGTCTTTCTACTAAAATCCTGCCTCACAATTTTATCGAACTGATCAAAGCTTCCATAAAAATTCTTGAAGGGAAAAAAGTCAAAATCTACCCCGATTTTCAAACGGGGGGAATGATTGATATCAGCGAATACAACGATGGAAAACGCGGAGGCCGCGTGAAGGTAAGAGCCAAAATCAAAATCGTCGATAAGTCCAATATTTCTATCGTGGATTTGCCTTTCGGAGTGACAACCAATACCATGATTGAGTCCATCCTCAAAGCAAATGATAAAGGACAGATAAAAATCAAAAAGGTCATTGATAACACCGCCAAAAATGTGGAAATCCTGTTGGAATTGATGCCCGGCGTTTCTCCTGACGTCACCATGGATGCCTTGTATGCCTTCACTGATTGTGAGGTATCGTACTCGCCCAATGCCTGTGTGATCGTGGATAACAAACCTTTATTTTTGGATGTATTGGAAATACTGGAAGTTTCCACCATGCAAACCAAAGAGTTATTGCGCAGAGAACTTGAAATCCGGAAAGCAGAACTTGAAGAAAAATGGCATCTGGCATCGCTAGAAAAAATATTTATAGAAAACAGAATTTATCGTGATATAGAGGAATGTGAAACCTGGGATGATGTCATCAAAACCATTGATACAGGACTTAAAAAATATGTAGCAACTCCTTCAGATCCATTATCAACAGGTGATACAAGACTCATGTTAATGCGGGATATCACAGAAGAAGATATTGTCAAACTTACAGAAATTAAAATTAAAAGAATATCTAAGTTCAATTCTTTTAAAGCGGATGAATTGATGGCAGGATTACTCAGTGAGTTGGAGCAGGTAAAACATCATCTGGCACATCTTACAGAATATGCTATCGCTTATTTCGAAAATTTATTAACTAAATACGGAAAAGGTAAAGAAAGAAGAACAGAAATCACCAACTTTGTTTCTATAGAAATCAAAGAAGTAGTTGCCAATAATGCCAAACTATACGTAGATCGCAAAGAAGGATTTATCGGTATGGGCATGAAAAAGGATGAATTTGTCTGTGATTGTTCAGATATAGCTGATATCATAGCTTTTACAAAAGACGGCAAATTTAAAGTTGTCAAAGTCGCGGATAAAGTATTTGTCGGCAAAGACATCATCCATGTCGATGTTTGGTTGAAATCAGATGACCGAACGACCTATAATATGATTTACCTCGATGGTGTATCCGGTAAGGCGATGGCAAAAAGATTTAATGTCACGGCAATAACACGGGATAAAGAATACGACCTGACCATGGGAACCAAAGGAAGTAAGGTTTTGTATTTTACCGTCAATCCAAACGGTGAATCCGAGATTGTAAATATTCAGCTTTCTCCGGGATCTTCTGCCAAAAAGAAAATTTTCGATTTTGATTTTGCAGAATTGGCCATCAAAGGCAGAGGGTCTCAGGGCAATCTGGTGACCAAGTATCCGGTCAAAAAAGTGACACAGGTTTCCGTAGGGAAATCTTCTTTGGGTGCCATGAAAATCTGGCTGGATGAAGTGTCCGGCAAATTGAATCAGGATGAACGAGGCAAATACCTCGGGGCTTTTGATACCGGATGTAAACTAGTTACTCTTTATAAAGATGGTGCTTACGAAATCAATGACCTCGACCTTACCAAAAAATTTGATGTTAATAATATCGTCGAGATCGGTAAGTTTGAAGAAGATACCATCGTCAATGTAATCTATCATGAAGGCGAAAAAGGTTGGTCAATGGTCAAACGATTTAAAATCGAAACCAGTACTCAGGATCAGAAATTCAGTTATTTGCCTGAAACACCGGGAACAAAATTATATTATGCGACCATATTAAAAAATCCGGTGGTCCAATATCTGTATAAATTTGGTGGTCAAAATGTTGAAAAAACATTGGAATTAGCCTCATTTATAGAAGTTAAAGGTTGGAAAGCCCTCGGCAACAAACTTTTTGAAGGTAAATTAACCAAGGTGAGTTTTGTATCTGCTGATTCTGAGATTATTCCATCAGAAACAGAAACCACAGAGGACGAAATCGTTATAAAAACTGAACCTACAGTTAAACCGGATACCCAGGTTAAACAAGCTTCTTTATTTGACCCGGAGCCACCATCAGAAGAGGATAAAAACAAAAAAGACCGTTTAAGTACCGGAGATACAATAGAGTTTGACGTCTAAAACCCGGTTTTGACACATAAAAAACATCTTTTTCACTATTGCAGCGGAAAAGATGTTTTTTTTTGTCCTTATTTGTATTGATTTGTGAGGTACTCCTGAAAACAATTTTGAATTATGTTTTATTTATATCTTTGTATTCTTCATTCAAAAATTGACAATACAGCATGAAACAATATCTGGATCTTTTGCGACACATAGTCGAGACCGGAACTCAAAAATCCGACAGAACAGGAACAGGAACGATCAGTTGTTTTGGATATCAATTGAGAACAGATCTTGCAGAAGGTTTTCCATTGTTGACCACAAAAAAGATACATTTTAAATCCGTTGTTTATGAATTATTATGGTTTCTCAAAGGCGATACCAATATCAAATACCTGACTGACCACGGTGTCAGAATCTGGAATGAATGGGCAGATGCCGAAGGAAATCTCGGACCGGTTTATGGCAAACAATGGCGGTCGTGGGAAAAATCCGATGGCACAACGGTAGATCAGATTTCAAACCTGATGGATACCATACGCAATAATCCTGATTCACGCCGGATGATTGTAAATGCCTGGAATGTTGGTGATATAGATAAAATGGCACTTACACCCTGCCACTGTTTGTTTCAGTTTTATGTAGCTGATGGAAAATTATCCTGTCAGTTGTACCAAAGATCGGCAGATGTATTTTTGGGCGTACCTTTTAACATAGCTTCTTACGCTTTACTGACGCACATGATAGCTCACGTTTGTGGTCTGGGTGTCGGAGAGTTTGTACATACTTTCGGCGATGTCCATTTGTATAATAATCACATAGAACAAGCCAAAGAACAAATGTCCAGAAAACCGGGAAAACTGCCGGTATTAAAGATCAAACGGCAGGTTTCGTCGATTTTTGATTTTGAATTTGAAGATTTTGACATAGAAGATTACCACCCGCAGGCGCATATCAAAGCATCCGTTTCTGTATAGATGGAAAAAAATTGGTGGCCTTATATACTTGCCGGAGAATCGGTATTTTTTTTATTTTTCTGGTTAATTAATCCTTATCTCGCATGGTTATTGACCGTAGTGCTGGCACCGATATTTATGGCTGTTTTTTTGATTTCAAAAATCTCAGAATGGATTGAAAAATCAAATGTACACGGTAGTTTTTTTTCTTTTATGTTTTGGATGGGTTTTATACCCTTGGTTTGGGCTCTGATATTTTGTTGGCTGGATGATTTTGCCTTCAGTTGGATGAAATAAATATATTACGGTGTAAATTTATACCCGACAGATCTGATGGAATGAAAATATTTGGGATGTTTTATATCCGGCTCAAAATATTTGCGCAGAGCCAAAATAAAATTGTCAATCGTCCTGGTAGATGGAAAAACATCATAACCCCAAACGACTTGCAATATCTGATTTCGCGATACCACTTCATTTTGTTTATCAACCAAAAGCTGCAGCAAAAGAGCTTCCTTTTTGGTGAGCTCAAACGGACCATTTGGCCCTTTAACGACATACGTTGCAAAGTTTATTTCAAATCCACCAAAAGAATACGTAACAACTTCTTGAGCTTTTTCTTCAGAACTTCTTCGAAGGATATTATGAACCCTCAATAATAATTCTTCCAATTGAAAGGGTTTGGTCAGGTAATCGTCGGCTCCGAGTTTCAAACCAAGAATCCTGTCATTTGAAGTGTCTTTTGCAGAAATAATGATAATGCCTACTTTTTTGTTTTGAAGGCGCACTTTTTCACAAATCTGAAAACCACTGACTTCGGGCAACATAACATCGAGGATCAGCAAGTCAAAATACTGACTTTCTGCAATATCCAGAGCTACTTTTCCATGATCACAGGACACAACTTCGTAACCCTCCATCTCCAGATTCATTTTGATGATTTTATTCAAACTTTCTTCATCTTCGACCAAAAGTATTCTCATGACATCTGGATATTATTTGGGTAAAATTACATTAAATATACTACCTGAAGGGAGATTTTCAGATATTTCTATCTTGCCTTTGTGTGCTTTAACGATCCGACCGGCGATATATAAGCCCAATCCTGTACCTTTTGTTTTTCGGGTGTCTTCATTTCCAATACGATAAAATGGTTCGAAAATTTTCACTTTATCTTCTTTTGATATCCCGATTCCTGAATCCTTACATTGAAAAATGACGGATTCTTCATTTTCCGTAAGGGTCACATCAATGACGGGATTTTTTCCACCATATTTAACGGCATTTTCCAGAATATTGACCAATACAGAATCAAATGCTTCTCTGTCAATCGGATAAAATATCTTTCCCAAACGATCAAAACGAATCGCCAGATTTGGGTTTAATGAACGAAATCTTTTAATCTGATGACCGACAAAATCATTCAGTTCTGTAGATTCAAAATTGTATTGATATGCTGTCTGAAGCTTCGCCGAAAGCAATAAATTATTAATCAGTTTTTCAAGTCTTTTACTTTCTGTGAGAATATTATCCAACAAAACATGTCTCTTTTCTTTATCCAGTTCCCTTTTTTGTAAAGTTTCTGTGATAAGATTGACAGAGGCAATGGGGGACTTTAACTCATGGGTTATGGACAACAAAAAGTTTTTTTGTCGTTGCGCCGCGTCGAGTTCTTTATTGAACATTCTTTGTAAAACGTATAAACCGATAATCAACATACAACCGAATACAAACCCTTCACCAAGAATCATTTTGGCTTTTCTATCATGAAAAACTTTCAGTGACTGGTAGGCTTCGACATATTCCGGCTTGTTTTTATCCAAATGAGCTGCTTTGACAGCAAAAAGTTCTGCATTATTTTTGCTCAATAATATAGTCCACCATATTAAGGCCAGGGACATATAAAACATAACAGAATAAGTCAGAATTCTCATCCTAATAATATCCGGTGTAATTAAAAGGGCTAATGTTTTTTAAGTCGTTTTTCAAAATATCCGACACCGGAAGTCCTTCGATAAAATGATGAATGTCTTCCCTGGTGATACTGGTTTTGCCTCTGGTCAGATCTTTCAGCAACTCATAAGGATTGGGTATACCTTCTTTTCGCAGCACACTCTGAATGGCTTCAGCCACAACAGCCCAGTTTTGGTCAAGGTCATACTCCATTTTTTTGGTATTGACTACTATTTTGGACAAACCCTTTTCCAATGAAGCCCAAGCCGTCAACATATGCCCGAAAGGAACACCCCAATTTCTCAAAACCGTACTGTCTGTAAGGTCTCTCTGCAATCTGGAAACGGGCAATTTTTCGGCAAGGTGACCCAAAATAGCATTGGCGAAACCTAAGTTGCCCTCAGCATTTTCAAAATCAATCGGATTGACCTTGTGAGGCATGGCAGAAGAACCTATTTCACCGGCAATAACTTTTTGGGTGAAATACTCCATCGATATGTAAGACCAGGTATCTCTGCAAAGATCTATCAGGATCGTATTGATTCTTGAATACACATGCGCCAACGCTGCCAGATCGTCATAATGAGCTATTTGTGTCGTGTAATGTGATCTTTTGAGACCCCACGAAGCACATAATTCGTCTGCAAATGTTGGCCAGTCACATGTCGGGTAAGCAACTTTGTGCGCGTTAAAATTACCTGTTGCTCCGCCAAACTTACACAAAATTGTTGTTTGCTGTAAAACGACAAGTTGATTCTCAAGCCTTTCCACAAAAACCATAAACTCTTTGCCAAGTGTTGTGGGAGATGCAGGTTGGCCATGTGTTCTGGCCAGCATTGGAATACCATGATATTTTTCAGCATGTTCTCTAAGTAGTCCTGTAATTTTCAATATGCCCGGTATCAGAATATTTTCCTGACAACTTTTGTGAGAAAGGGGAATCGCTGTATTATTGACATCCTGAGAAGTCAGCCCGAAATGTACATACTCCCTGAAAACTGAATACGGTGTATTTTCAAGTTTTTCTTTGATAAAATACTCAACCGCTTTTACATCATGGTTGGTTGTTTTTTCAATATTTTTGATTCTGACAGCATCCTCTTCAGAAAAGTTTTGGTAGATTTTTTTCAAATCCTCCAACCCACTTTTGTCTACTGAAAGAATTTTTTGATCCTGTAAAAAGGTAAGTAATCTGATAAAATAATCGATTTCGATTCTGACTCTGAAAAAAATAAGTCCGTACTCAGAAAAAAAAGGACTGAGTGCGCGGGTTTTATCGGCATATCTTCCGTCGATAGGTGAAATGGCATGCAACATATGTATTAACTTAAGGCTTATTTATTTTGTCCATCAAATGTTTGGATTCTTCCTTTCGTTTGATGTAGTAATAGGTTTCAACCTGAGACCGGACAGCAATATCGCTGGTATTTTTTTTGTATATATTATCTTGTTTTTCATCCAGCATTCTTGCTTTAACGTTATCATTCAGCTGAATATTCATACAAGTGATGATGTTTTTAGAAATATCAGGATCATAAACAGGAAAAAGGGTTTCCACCCTGAAATGAAGATTTCTGACCATCCAGTCAGCGGACGAAAGATATACTTCTTCTTGTCCATTGTTATGAAAAACAAAAACCCTTGCATGCTCCAGATACCTGTCTACAATAGAAATACCTTCTATATTTTCACTCAAACCTTTGATGCCCGGAATGATACAACAAATACCCCGAATGATTAATTTGACTTTTACACCGGCCTGACTGGCTTCGTATAGTAAGTCAATCATTTCTTTATCCTGGATACTGTTCATCTTCAGGATCATAGAGGCATTTTTACCGCTTTTAGCATTGTCGATTTCCCTTCTTATCAAGGCGATAAATTTTTCTTTAAGGTTAAACAGACCAATGCCCAAATGAATAAATTCTTGCTGTGGCCTTTGTTTTGTTTCCAAAAAAGTAAACACTCTTGCAACTTCCGAGGTTATGCGTTTGTCTGATGTAAACAATCCGAAATCAGAATAAATTTTTGCGGTATCTTCGTGAAAGTTGCCGGTACTCAGATAAGTAAACAAATTGGGCTTTCCGTTTTCCAATCTGCGTACCAGGGCAAGTTTGGAATGAACTTTATAACCCGGCATACTATAATGAACGGTCACTCCGGCCTTTTCAAGTTCTTCGCCCCATTTCAGGTTGGCTTCTTCATCAAACCGCGCTTTAACTTCGATAAAAGTACTGACTTGTTTGCCGTTTTTGACCGCATTTTTAAGCGCCATCATAATCCTTGAAACCTTGGCAACCCGATATTGGATTACCTTGATGTGGGTCACTTCGGGATCAAAAGCTGCGTCCTCAAAAAACTTGATCACAGCTTCATAATTATGGTAAGGCACATGGATCATATAGTCCTTTTCGGCAATTTTTTCAAAAACCGACTCACTTTCTTCCAGTTCTTCAATACCTACAGGTAAAAGTTTCTGATCCTTGATACCATGCATACCAAAGTCCGGAAATTTAAAAAAGTCAGAGTTGTTATGATATCGACCTTCCGGCAAAAGATCCAGTTTTTCGAGATCAAAAACATACATGAGATATTCCAGAAAGTGTTTTGGCATAGTCCTGTCATAAACCATCCGGGAAGCAATACCTGTACTTCTTTTTGAAACACTTTTTTTAATTTTGGCTATCAGGTCTCCTTTGTATTCATCATCAATGTATAGCTCCGCATCACGTGTCAGTTTTATGGAAAATGAATCCTGAATATCATAACCCGGAAAAATCAAACGAACACTGTGTCTTACCGCATCGTCGAGCATAATGATTTGTTTGACCATCGTGTTTCTGGAAGGCAGCTCCAGAAAGCGGGACATGTGGTCAGAAGGTATTTTGACAATGGCGTATTCCGGAGTCGGGTTAGTGTCTGACTTGCTCAATAAATGAAGTGCCAGGTATAAAGCTCCGTCATTCAGAAATGGTTTGACTTTTTTACCTACCAACACTACAGGCTGAACAAAAGGCAACATATTTTCATTAAAATAGGTGTCAATAAACTCTATCTGTTCCTTTGTCAGGTTTTTTCTGGAAACCAGCTGAATATTGTGTTTTTTTAACTCCGAAACGATCGTTTTTTCAAAAATATGACTGAACTCTATCTGATGCTGATTTGCCAGGGTCAGGATTTCTTTTAAAATGTCTTCAGGGTTAAAGTCAAGGGTTTTACGTGTTGCCTTATCTGCTCTTGCGAGTCCACGGTGGTTGGCCACACGCACCCGGAAAAATTCATCGAGATTGGATGAATATATGGCGAGAAACTTTAATCTTTCCAACAAAGGTACAGAAAGGTCTTTTGATTCCTGCAAAACCCTGTAGTTGAAAGAAAGCCAACTGACGTCGCGGTGGATATATTTATTTTGGTTTGTCATAACAATATTCCTGTGGTGCAAAATTAAATATTTTAACCGGAGAAAAGATTAAGTTTGTAAGAATATTCCCATTTACCTGCATGTTTGACCAAAGCGTGATTATTTAGCTAAGAATCAAAACATTTTTTTTAAGTAACCGTTACGCTAAAATATATCAAACTAACTTTTTTTTTATATTTTTGCACCGATAATTATTGACATGAGTGTATTAGATTTAGCCAGAGTAGTCATTTACCGTTTTCACGAAAAAGGTTTGGAAATTTTTCTTATTCAAAATGAAATGGAAAATGACCCTGAAGTATGGAAAATTCCGGAAGGAGCGCTCCTAGCTTTGGAAGAAAAACTCAAAACCATCAATCTTGATGCAGTCGTCACTGAAGATGGCAGAACTGTAAAAACATTAGCTATCGAAGGAGATTGGCACGATATCCCATCTATCAGAGGTATGCTGAAACATGATGTTAAACTGGTAAAATCTATCGTAAAAGAAAACCTGCCGGGAATCGAAAAGGGTGGTTTTTTTGCTATCAAAGAAGCATTTAAAAAAGTTCTTCCACAGGAATACAAAGCCCTCAAAGAATTAAAAGACATATTATTTGACCGAAATTCGGTTACGAATATCTGATACTTATGAATCCCGAAACATTTTCTCTGGCTACTACCGATTTTGAATTTTCCGGCCAATCTGCTGTTTATCACGGCAAAGTAAGAGATGTCTACACCATTGGCGAAAAATTGGTTATGGTGGCCACAGACAGAATATCGGCATTTGACCACATACTTCCTAGGGCTATTCCTTACAAAGGGCAGGTTTTAAACCAGTTGGCCGTTCATTTTCTGGAAGCAACAAAAGACATTGTTCCGAACTGGTTGATGGCAAGTCCTGATGCAAATGTTTCTGTCGGCAAAGCTGCCATTCCCTTTAAGGTAGAAATGGTCATCAGGGGTTTTCTCACGGGACATGCTTTACGCGAATATCATGCAGGCAAAAGAGTATTATGCGGAGTAAATCTTCCTGATGGACTCAGGCCGAATGAGGGTTTTGATCAACCGATCATTACACCTACGACCAAAGCCTCGGAAGGCCACGACGAAGATATCAGTAAAGAAGACATCATCAGTTCCGGGATCGTATCAGCAGAAGATTATTCCATTCTGGAAAAATATACCAGAGCTTTATTTCAAAGAGGTAGTGAGATGGCTGCTAAAAGAGGATTGATTCTGGTAGATACCAAATACGAGTTTGGAAAAGTGAACGGTGAAATTATCCTTATTGACGAAATCCACACGCCGGACAGTTCGAGATATTTTTTGGCTGAAGACTATAAAAGAGATTTTGGAAAAGATGTACCCATGAATCAGCTTTCCAAGGAGTTTGTTCGCGAATGGCTCATAACCAATGGGTTTCAGGGTAAAGACGGTCAAAAAATGCCGGAAATGCCGGATGATTTTGTTTGGTCAGTGTCCGACAGGTACATAGATTTGTATGAAAAAGTGACCGGAAAACCTTTTGAAAAAGCGGATACTTCTCAAATCAAAGAAAGGGTCAAAAACAATATTGAACAATATTTAAAGGAATAAAATAATCCTCGTTTTTATAACTGCTTTCCAGAAACTTTCTGGCAAATGTTCAATAAAAAAGGTAACTCCAGATGTTTGAGTAGCCGAAAATATCATAAATCAGGCTTTCCGGACAAATTCTGATTTCAAACCCATGGAACCAAATCCCTCTATTTTGCAATCGATATTATGATCACCATCCGTTATCCTGATATTTTTAACCTTAGTTCCGGCTTTGACCGGTTTTGGCATACCTTTGACAGGTAAATCTTTGATAACAATCACTGAATCACCGGAAAATAATTCATTGCCATTTGAATCAAAAACCCTTAGCGTTTCATCAGCAGATTGTTCTTCATCGTTTGGATTCCATTCATAAAAACACTCCGGACAAATCAATAATTGGTCGCTTTCATAAACATAAGGACTATTACATTTCGGGCAAGGAGGAATAACTGACATCGTTTACTTTTAATAATTTAAAAAAAGGTTTAAAACCATCAACTAAAGGTTTTGTGACGGATGATTGACTTTATTAAAGAGAAAACACCCTATTTTATGTAGAAAATTTTCTGATTTGGCATAAAATATTGGAAAACTACCTGCTTTTTTTTACTTAATTGATGGCAAACAAAAAAAGCCCTGATACAGTATCAAGGCTTTTTTTAATCGTTTTATTATGCATCAATTTTTGCGTACTTAGCATTTTCTTCGATAAACTTACGTCTTGGTGGCACTTCATCACCCATAAGCATAGAAAAAATGCGGTCAGCTTCAAGGGCATCGTTTATCGTGATTTGACGCAAAATCCTGTTGATCGGATCCATGGTTGTTTCCCACAATTGTTCTGCGTTCATCTCTCCCAACCCCTTATAACGTTGCGTTTTGATGGAATTATCTTCTTTTCCGTTTGAATAATGTTCAATGGCGGATTTCCTTTCTTCATCATTCCAGCAATAAATAAAGTTTTTGCCTTTTCTGACCTGATACAAAGGAGGTGCTGCAATATATACGTGTCCTTGTTCAACCAAGGGCTTCATATACCTGAAGAAAAACGTCATAATTAAGGTGGAAATGTGACTACCATCTACGTCGGCATCACACATGATGACTATTTTATGATAACGGAGTTTTTCGATATTAAGAATTTTCTCCCCATCTTTTTCTTCAATAGAAACCCCCAGGGCCGTAAACATATTTTTAATCTCTTCGTTTTCATAAATCCGGTATTCCATGGCTTTTTCCACGTTGAGAATTTTACCTCTTAACGGAAGAATAGCCTGAAAATTTCTGTCTCTTCCCTGTTTGGCTGTTCCACCTGCCGAGTCCCCTTCGACCAAAAATATTTCTGATTCCACCGGGTCTTTGGAACTACAATCCGATAATTTCCCCGGAAGTCCACTTCCTGTTAAGACGTTTTTACGCTGCACCATTTCCCTTGCCTTTCTGGCAGCATGCCTTGCGGTTGCCGCCAAAATGACTTTATCTATAATTTTGCGGGCCTGCATCGGATTTTCTTCAAGATAATCCTTTAACACATCACCAACACATCGGGAAACGATACCGTTTACTTCAGAATTACCCAATTCACCTTTGGTCTGACCTTTAAATTGAGGTTCGGGAACTTTGACACTGATGATCGCCGTCAAACCTTCCTTAAAGTCTTCTCCCTGAATAGCAATTTTTAATTTGCTGAACATATTATTGTCATCACCATATTGTTTGAACAATCTGGCAATCGCTCTCCGGAAACCGGCAACGTGAGTTCCTCCGTCTCTGGTATTGATATTATTGACAAAAGAATATATATTTTCCTGATAACCGGTATTATATGTCATGGCAACTTCGACTTCCACGTTATCTTCTTTGCCGATTACATGGATGGGATCTTCAATCAGGGGTGTTCTGGTTTCATCCATATACAAAACAAACTCTTTGAGACCTCCTTCTGAATAAAAATCCTGCCTTTTAAAAGTGCCGTCTTCATTTACCTCCCGTTCATCTGTCAAAGAAAGTTTTAGTCCTTTATTCAGATAAGCCAACTCTCTGATTCTGGTCGCCAGTGTCGAGAACGTATATTCCAGGGTTTCGAAAATCTCTCCGTCAGGTCTGAATGTAACCTTTGTTCCGGTCGATGATGAGGTTCCAATCTCTTTTACAGGACCTAAAGGTATACCTTTGCTGTATTCCTGCTCGAACATTTTTCCTTCCCGCTGAACTTCTACCCGCACATAATCCGATAATGCGTTGACACATGAAACCCCTACCCCGTGAAGACCACCGGAAACCTTATAGGTGTTTTTGTCAAATTTTCCTCCGGCATGAAGTACCGTCATGACAACTTCGAGAGCAGATTTTTGCAGTTTTTCATGCATACCCGTCGGAATACCCCGTCCGTTATCAACCACTGTTATCGAGTTGTCCGGGTGAATGGTCGTTTCAATGTGTGTACAATGACCGGCTAAATGTTCATCTATGGAATTATCAATAACTTCCCATACCAAATGATGTAAACCTTTTATATCGGTGCTGCCGATATACATCCCGGGTCTTTTTCTAACCGCCTCCAAACCCTCGAGAGCCTGGATATTATCCGCGCCGTAATTACTTTCTTTTTGATTCTGCTGATTATCGTCCATATTCTTTTAAAATCTATTTATAAGGCTGCAAAAATACGGTTTTTCAGGCTAAGTAACAAGAAATATCATCAATAATTATCATAAAAAAATATTTTTATATTGACTTGATTATGAATCAAATGAAATACATTTTACGCAAAAAAAGGAAGTAATTTTAATCCCTGTAAAATGAGATGACAACAACATCCTAAAGTGTCCGGCAATCAATGATTTTTACCGCCTATCTGTCGTAAGAATACAGATTTCAGACGTTCTTTCTACTTGTTTTGTAGAAAAACTATCTTTTGTACCCTTGTTTCAACGTATCTTTGTAAAAATTTTATTTGCATGACCGTTTACAGAGAATTCAGGGTGGGTGGAAATCCCAACAACCCTTTTGGTTTTATCGTTCCTATCATGATACTGGCAGGTTTTTTTGTGCTTTTGTATTTCTTTTTTAAAGGTTTATTTACCGTTCTCAGTTTTGCCGCACCGGTTCTTTTGATTCTCACCTTGATAATTGATTACAAAGTGGTGAAAAATTATTTTGTATTTCTGTTTACATTATTGAAAGACAATCCTTTATTGGGAATATTAGCCATCATAATTGTGTTTTTTGCCTATCCGTTTGTTGCCGGATATTTGTTTTTTAAAGCCCTTGCCGGCAGAACCATCAGGAAAAAAATTGAAGCCATAGAAAAAGAAAAAAACAGATTCGATGAGTTTGAAGAAGTTGCAGACGACGAAGACACTTTTCTTGAATTACCGCAGCTTCAAAAGCAGGAACCAAAATCCAAAACGGACCAAAACCCCTATGACGATGTTTTTAAATAGATAACAACCCGGCATCTACCACGTTTTATTTGAAATCATGTAAACACAAATTATGGAATATTGGGAAAAATTGATTTTCAATTCCCTGTCCCCTACAGAATTTTTTTTCGTTAGTTTGTGGGTTGTATTATTTCTGGTATATGCGCTGATCCTTTTTCGGGCCTTAAAAACAGCAGGTTATACATCACAATCCGATATACAAACTACGAAACAAACATCTGCAAAAATCAGCATCTTAATACCTGCCAGAAATGAAGAAGAGCATCTGAAAAAATGTCTGGAGGCCATCCTGAATCAACATGATATTCATCTCATAGAAGAGGTTTTGGTTTTGAATGACCATTCAACAGACAATACAAAAAAAATTGTTGAAAACCTGCAAAATCCGCTGATTCGATGTCTTTCATTACCTGATTCAATTACTGGCAAAAAAGCTGCCATAACCTATGGCGTAAAACAAAGCAAAGCTTCGGTGATTGCTTTGACAGATGCTGATTGTATTCCTGAAAAAAATTGGATAAAAACAATAAGCAATCAATATACTAATAGTTCAACATTGATTTTTACCACAGGTCCGGTATGTATTCAAAACCCAAAAAATGTTCTTGAAAGGTTTCAGTCATTGGATTTTATGGCAAATATGGCTATGACAGCATGGGGAATCAGGCATAAACTTTTTTATCTTGCGAATGGTGCGAATATGAGTTTCCGAAAAACATCATTTGATGAGGTTGGCGGTTATGAGGGAAACAACCATATAGCTTCAGGTGATGATGTTTTTCTGGTAAAAATAATGGCCGGACTAAAAAACAAAACTGTAATGTTTCTCAACGACAGTCACGCCGTAGTAGCAACAACTCCTCAGAAAACCTGGAGTGAATTGTGGGAACAAAGAAAAAGATGGGCGACAAAATCCAAGGTCTATGCTTCCGGCATTTTATGGTCGTTTCAGGCTCTTGTTTTTATTCTCGCCGCCGGAATTATGGTATTTTTATTATACAGTATGATTTTTAAGAACCCTGTCATCCAAATCTCTTTATACCTTTTGATCAGTAAAGCAGTGGTTGATTACTGTTTTTTATCCGGCTTGAGCAAAAAATGGAATCTTAGGTGTGCTTTAACGTATTTTCCCCTTTCTTTTATAACCTATCAGATATATATAATCATGATGGGTTTGATGGCTCTATTTCCTTCATCATATTCCTGGAAAGGCAGAAAACAACAATAAATCATAAAAAAATAAGGTAAGAAAGGGACAAAAAAAATCCCGGATCTTTAAAAAAATCCGGGAAGAATCAATTTATTTTGTTGAATCAGAAAACAAATATTCATTTGAATTATCTGATTTATATTAAGGTCGCACTATTTTTTTGTTTTAAACATTTCTGCCAGCTCCTTATCGGTTTTGAAACTCAAATCAAGGAAAGTTGAAGTAACAAACTTTTTAATATCCTGATAATCCTTACTTCTTTTGTCGCTGTAATGGGTTATCAGTTTTTGAATGTACGTCAAACTCAATTCTTTAATATTCTGATTAAAACGTTGGTTGGAAAATACATTGATGTAAGAAACCATCACCTTATTGATTTCAAAATATTCGGTATAAGACACCTCATCAAGATTTGATAGAAAAGTATTAAAGTAACCGAAAATACTGTCTCTCAGACATTCATTTTCCGGGCTTAATCCTTTATGCTGGTCATAATATTGTCGGGCTGCTTCGATAGATTCTTCGTGAACAAAACCTTTGGTGTGAATGACGTCCATCAGATTATAGTACTTAGCCAGCTCGTCTTTGATCGTTTTATTAACCAGACTGGAAATCTTTTTTTCCGTTTCCGGAGAGATTTGTACATTGTTCTGGTATAAAAGAATGAGTTTGTCAAAATATTTTTCTGAAAATCCGGACACATTTGTTCTCAGGCTATCCAGAGCTTTGGTATATTTTTTTTGATGTTCTGCTTCCAACGGATAAAACAAACCGATAATCATCATCAGGTCAATATACACATCTTCTTTGGCAAACAAGTCATTTTCGATCAACTTGACCAAATGGGGTGTAAGACTGGTATTATCAAATTTTCTGTTGGAACGGTAAATCAGAAAATCCAATAATGCGGATGCGTCGACTTTTAATTCCGGTAATGTGGTTGGAAAATCAGCTGTTTTAAAATTATAAGACTTGAATTGTACGGCATAGTTCTGATAAGCTGTTTTCCGGTGTTCAAAATCCCGAAACTTATCGTTCATCATACTTTGCAAAAATGTTTTAACCTTTTTATTGGTTACCTGATTCATCAGATTGGTCAACCAAATGTCACTACTGAGGGCAAAACCAATTTGTATTGTCTGTCCGATTCTTTGTTTGATAGATTCAAAATTGGCAGAATTGGAAATATTAAGCAATACTTCTTTAAAATGTTCCTGAGGCTTTTTATACTTATATTGATCATCGATTTCAGGTCTTAACACTGAAAAACCAAGGACTTTAGGAAGAAAAACACCTTCAAATGCATCATCAAGTAATTCTTTCTCCAAAGAAATGATTTGCATCGGGTGTTTATTAGCAACCAACTCATACAATTCAAGGATATGAGGTTCAAATGTCTCATATAATGTTTTGTAATCTCCGGCTTCTTCAGATTCCAGATAAGCGGCTAAAATTTCAGAATGTACCAAAGCCATTTTTAATTGTTCAAGGTGGCTTTTATACTCCGGTGCTAAAACTTCCATGTTTTTCAAATTTAAGGTTACCTAAAAAAAGATAGGTTCAGGGATTCAGTAAATAAACAGAATGTAAAATCTTTAGGTTTTAGATTCTGTCTCAAATCTGTATTTTAAAATGAAAACCCGGTAAAATAAAGCATTTTACCAGGTTTTCTTATACTTTCCGGTATTAAAACCGGCACAATCTTTAAAAAAAACTAAAGCTTACGCTTCTTCAGTACTTTCTTCAGCAGCTGCTTCGTCAGTTGAAGGTGCTTCTTCTGATGCCTCGGCAACTTCTTCAGTTGGAGTTTCAACCTCTGCCGGCGTTTCTTCAGCAGGAGCTTCCACTTCTGCCGGAGTTTCTTCAGCAGGCGCTTCTACTTCTGCCGGAGTTTCTGTAGCCTGAGGTGTTTCTTCTACAACCGGTGCTTCAACTACTTCTTCGACAGCAGCTTCAGGTGCTGTTTCTTCAGCTACAGCTTCTGCAACTACTTCTGCAGACTCTTCTCCTGCATGGAAAAATGCATCTGCTGCTTCTTTGGTACTTTCATCAGCTACAGGAGCTTTTGATTTTTTAGCTTCACCTGAAACTGCTTTTCTGAAAGCTTCAAGATCTGCTTTATTTTTCTCTATTCTTGACTGGATTTTAGCATCTTTGCTGCTGATCCAGTCATTCAGTAATGTGTCTACTTGTTCCTGTGTTAGAGCTCCTTTTTTCAAACCTCTCATCAGGTGTTTTTTGTAATACACCCCTTTGAAGCTTAAGATAGCTCTTACGGTGTCTGTAGGTTGAGCTCCTTTGGTCAACCAATCAAAAGCTGCATCTCTGTCCAGTTCGATAGTTGCAGGTTTGGTCATCGGGTTGTAGGTTCCGATTTTTTCAATAAATTTTCCATCTCTCGGAGATCTCGAATCAGCTACAACAATATGATAAAAAGGTGCTTTTGAACGTCCTTTTCTGGACAATCTCATTTTTACTGGCATGTGTTAAAATTTTATAAGTATTTGAATATCAAACCAAAATATGGGAAAAATCACCTATCTGGTTTTTAACGGCCGCAAAGGTACAATTAATTATTTATATTTCGCTATTATCAGAAATAAAATTTTGCACTCAAACTAGGTATAATCGGCAACTGATTGACCCTTTTGTACGTGATACGGTTAAAATAAAAGATGTTGGGTCTGTCATAAGCGTTGGTAACACTTGCTATCAGTTCAACTCCTGAATATTTTGAAAATGTATAATTTTTCTGTAAAGAAAGGTCTAAACGATGATAATAAGGCAACCTGCCACCGTTTCTGTCATCAGAATAAAGAACCCCAACATTTTCAGGATTTTCGGTAAGTATCGGTGTCGAAACACCATCTTCAAAATTCAGGTAGTTATAAAATCCTTTGGTTTGTGTAAAAGGAAATCCTGAACCCAGATTCCAACGTCCGCTGACAGTAAACGTACCTTTTTTGTCAAGTTCGTATGAAACCAAAAGGTTTGCATTGTGTCTTCTGTCAAAATTGGTCGGATATTCCTGTTTGCCATCCCATCTGTTTACGTATCCATGTGAATAAGTCGCCCAAACATAAAGTCTTTTCAAATCATATTTTACAGACAAATCCACACCATATGCTTCTCCGTCTTCAACCGTATAGTTTGGCTGACTGGCTGAGGTTTTGTTTCTGTTGATGACAATTACACCGGGAAATGATTTATAGTATCCTTCCACATTAAACTGAAGGTCATCGCCCAGGTCATATTCAAAACCAAAAATTGCATGATATGATTCCTGCAGTTTATTGGTGACAAAAGTATTGTCAAGACCCAGAATCTGATCTTCAGGTGTCGTAAGGAAACCTGAAAAAAGATTGACTACATCGAGGTCGCTGGAAGTACTTAGAATGTTTTGAGAATATCTTCCTCCGGCTCCTTTGATTCTGAAATGCTCCAGCATGTTGTATTTAAATCCGAATCTGGGTTCGATAGAAATACCTCCGATCGATGAATAATACTGAAGTCTGAGGGAAGGCTCAATAATTAATTTGCCGATGATTTGTTTGTATTTACCATAAAATCCTACTTCTGTAGTATTTTGTTCTTCGCGCAATCTTACTTTAAATGGGTTAAGAAACTCAAAATCGGTTCTCACACTTTTTAATTCCAGACCGTATTTGATTTCATTTTTATTTCCGAAAAATGAAAAATCCACATTTCCTGTCAGTTCGTCGATGGCTGATCTTCTTGGTGTAGCGGAAGCTTCATCTATTTGTATTTCATATTTTGACAATCCCAAAAGACCGCTTACAATAACATTTGACCCTTCGGGTACCAAACTAAAATTAACCCCTCCACCGGAATTAACCCATCCGATATCGGTGACTTGTTCATCCAGGTAGCGGTCATTAAAGTTAAATCCGAAAAAATTAAATTTACTTCCTGCTGCCGTATTCACAGATATTTTACCATAATAGTCCCCGAAAGAAAACGGAAGACCTTTGTCCGGATCCTCAGCTACAAATGAATATAAATTTTTAGAAGTATTTTCTATCAAAGATTTTTTTCCTGTCAGAACATAAGATACATTGGTACCTTTTTCATTGTATTTACCGAGAGGCCCTTCGAGCATGGCTTTGGCCATAAAAGGTCCTCCACTGACGAACCCACCCAACCTTTGTTTATTTCCGTCTCTTGTTTTGATATCCACAATCGCTGACACCCTGCCCCCATGTTCGGCACTGAATCCACCGGTCAATACATCTGCACTTCGGATCAATTCGGTTTCAAAGATTGAATAAAAACCTATGGAGTGAAAAGGGTTGTAAATATTCAATCCGTCCAGCAATATTTTATTCTGAACCGGAGAACCTCCTCTGATAAAAATTTGCCCCCCCTGGTCACCGGTAGTGACTACACCGGGAAGTACCTGCAGATATTGCGCAATATCTGCTTCCCCGCCTGCGGATGGCAAAACTTTGATTTGTTTTTGGGTTACGGTAATCTGCGAGATACTAACTGTTGTTTTCAACTGTTCCCTTGCTGCAGAAATTTTTACTTCCCCCAAGGTGATGGAGGTTTCGTTAAGGTATAAGTTCTGTAGTACTATTCCCCCTTTTTTTACTACCACATTTACTTTGGCCGTGTCAAAACCGATGTACGTCGCTGATATAGTGACCGACCCTTCCGGTACATTGCTGATTGTATAAAAACCATTTATATCGGTCGTCCCACCCAACTGTGTATTATCAACAAATACATTACAAAACATGACAGGATTGCCTGATTCTTTTTCGTAAACAAATCCTCTGATGGTTCCGTTCTGGGATAAAATTCCTGTTAAAGGAATAAAAAATATAAAAAGAAATACTAAATGACGCATTTTTAAAATTGAGGGTGCAAAGGTAAATTTTTCTTCCGTTTTATTGAAAAAATTGCAGAAATTCTATTCATTTTGACAATTGGATACTAATTCTTCTTCCTACTGTCTGTAAATATTCTAAAAAAATCAGTCAATATGTTGGTGTTCATCCTGTTTGATTATTAAAAAAAATGATACAACCGGAATATCAACAATCAAAAACAAGTTGGTGTATTCTGTTATATCCGGCACCTGAAAAACTTAATCCTCTGACATTATTCAGTCAAAATAACAAAAAAAGAAACTTTGTATGTTTACCTTCATGATATCTTTTTACCTTTGATGTACAATAACAGATTTATGTCGGAACTCACCTATAGTTATAATGAATTTTTAGGATTGTTGCTTATCTATGTAGCACATGTAGATATGGATTTTTCTCAGGAAGAAAAAAACCTGATTAAACAAAAAATAGGCAATCAGGCCATGGAAAAAGTATTAAAAGACTTTGAAAACATGTCTGATTTTCAAGCATTTCAAACCATACTCAGCTATAAAGGAGCTTATTTTCCGATTGCGGAACAAAAAGAAGAAATCCTTGAAAATATGAAAAAATTGTTTTTGGCTGATGAAGATTTTTCAACGCTCGAAAAAGAAACATACCATTTTTTGGAAAAAATGCTGTAAGCCAACTATTTTGTATCGAATAGATTTTACTCAAAAATTGTTATCCATTTTTTAATCAGAGATCATGTAGATTATAAATAAAGCGGTTGAGATGCAGGCTTTATCCTTCAGGAAATGAAAATCCCTTAACAGTACTTAAAAGGAATTTTACGTTTTTGAATCAAACAGGACATATGGTTAATTTCAAAACCGGAGACAAAAATCTTACTTTTTATCCTTTTCAGCATCATCAAATTTAAGAAATTCCGTACATTTACACCAAAATATAATCATGCAGAAAGTTCTGATTGCAAACCGGGGAGAGATAGCCATAAGAGTCATAAAATCCTTGAAAAAAATGGGTATTCAGACCGTGGCCGTTTACTCTGAAGCTGACAAAGAAGCCTTACATGTAAAATATGCTGACCAGGCGGTTCTTATCGGACCAGCGCCTTCCGCGTTGTCTTATCTGAACCAGGATGTGATTCTTGAAACGTGTAAAACACATGGTGTGGATGCTATCCATCCCGGATATGGTTTTCTAAGTGAAAACGCAACTTTTGCCCGACGATGTTCCGAAGAAGGTATTAAACTGATCGGTCCTTCAGCCGAAGCAATGGAGATTATGGGTAGCAAACTGGGAGCCAAAGATGCAGTAAAACATTTTGATATTCCGATGGTACCCGGAACGGATACGGCCATTGCTGATTTTGATGAAGCGGTAAAAATAGCAGAATCCATAGGTTTTCCGATTCTGATCAAAGCTTCCGCCGGAGGAGGAGGTAAAGGCATGCGGATTGTCAGAGAATCCCGTGAAATGGTCGAACAGATTCAGCTGGCTATGAATGAAGCAAAAGCAGCCTTTGGAGACGGATCAGTTTTTATTGAAAAGTATATCACATCACCCAAACATATTGAGGTACAAATCATGGCGGACCAGCATGGAAATACACTGTACCTTTTTGAAAGAGAATGCAGCATCCAACGGCGGCACCAAAAAGTTGTGGAAGAAGCCCCTAGTTCGGCACTTACACCAGCCCTTCGCAAAGCCATGGGTGAAGCTGCCGTCAAAGTGGCTCAATCCTGTAATTATGAAGGAGCGGGAACTGTTGAATTTTTGATGGACGAACATAAAAACTTCTACTTTCTTGAGATGAACACCCGCTTGCAGGTAGAACATCCGGTCACAGAATGTATCACAGGTCTGGATCTGGTAGAGTGGCAGGTTCGGGTAGCCCGTGGCGAAAAACTTCCTTTTTCACAGGAAGACCTCACCCTGGCAGGACATGCTATCGAGTTGAGAATCTACGCTGAAGACCCGGAAGATCGTTTTATGCCGAGTATCAGTGTATTATCAAGATATCGGTTTTTGGAAGGAGATGGAATCCGGGTTGATAACGGAATATCTGAAGGTATGATGGTTCCCATTTATTATGATCCAATGCTTGCCAAACTCGTTGTTCACGCACCAAACAGACTTGCTGCTATTGAAAAAATGAAACTGGCAATCCAGGGATTTGAAATCGAAGGAATCGCCAATACCCTCAATTTCGGGGCATATGTCATGAATCACCCTGCTTTTATTACCGGCAATTTTGACACACATTTTGTCGATAAATATTGGAATCAGGAAGAAAAAACCAAAACTTTTGGACATGCAGCAGCAGTAGCCGCCAAAGTAGGTGAATATTTATTCAGAAGTTCAAAAGAAAGGCTGACCATTCCGCAACATGATAAATAATCTTAAGCGCAGGATAACGACTTATTTCCTTTTCTGCTTATATATTTAGTAATAATACGAAGTATTTAATATTTGTTATGGCGTACAAGCTCACTTCCAAATATGTTCCTACCGGTGATCAACCACAGGCTATTGAACAGCTTACTAAAGGAATTCTTGCCGGAGAAAAAGCACAGGTACTCCTTGGGGTGACCGGGTCAGGAAAAACCTTTACCATGGCAAATGTCATCCAAAATCTGGGAAGGCCAACACTGATCCTCACCCACAACAAAACCCTTACTGCGCAGATTTATGCCGAAATGACTGAGTTTTTTCCGGATAATGCCGTAGAATATTTTGTTTCCTACTATGATTACTACCAACCGGAAGCATATATTACCCACTCAGATACATACATCGAAAAAGACCTTCAGATCAATGAAGAAATCGATAAGTTACGGTTGAGAGCAACAACATCTTTGTTGTCAGGTCGTCGGGATGTAATCATCGTTTCTTCCGTTTCCTGTATATATGGTATGGGAAATCCTGAAGACTATAAAACCGGTATCATCCGCCTGCAAAAAGGTCAGGTTATCAGCAGAAATGCTTTGTTATATCAATTGGTGCAGAGTTTATACTCCCGAACGGAAACGGATTTTAAAAGGGGTACCTTCCGGGTAAAAGGAGACACGGTGGATGTACATCTTCCCTATCTCGATTACGGATACAGAATTATTTTTTTCGGGGATGAAATTGAAGCCCTCGAACACATAGAAATCCAATCCGGAAAAAGGATCATCGCCGTTGATCATGCGGCCATATTTCCCGCAAATCTTTATGTTGCACCCAAAGACCGGCTCAATCAGGTGATCAGGGCCATCGAAGATGAATTGCACGCACATGAAAACTTTTTTATCGCTGAAGGCAGATATCTGGAAGCTCAACGTATCAAAGAAAGAGTCACTTTTGATCTTGAAATGATCCGCGAATTGGGGTATTGTTCCGGAATCGAAAACTACAGCCGGTTTTTTGACGGAAGAGTTCAGGGAACCCGTCCATTTTGTTTGTTGGACTATTTTCCTGATGACTACCTCATGATTGTTGATGAAAGCCATGTTACCCTTCCTCAGGTGAGAGGTATGTGGGGGGGAGATCGCGCAAGGAAACTCAATCTCGTCAACTTCGGTTTCAGGTTGCCTTCCGCTATTGACAACCGGCCTTTAAGTTTTGAGGAGTTTCTCGGTGTTATCAATCAGGTCGTTTATGTGAGTGCTACACCGGGAGATTACGAACTGGCAGAAACAGAAGGTTTGGTGGTTGAACAAATTGTTCGTCCTACCGGCCTCCTCGATCCACCTATCGATGTACGTCCGAGCCTAAACCAAATAGATGATTTGCTGGAAGAAATCCGGTTAAGAGTCGAAAAAGACGAACGGGTTCTGGTTACGACGCTAACCAAAAGAATGGCAGAGGAACTGACCAAATATTTACAAAAACTCGAAATCCGGGTCAAATATATCCATTCTGAAGTGGATACAATGGAAAGAGTGGAGATCATCCGCGACCTGAGATTGGGAGGATTTGACGTTTTGGTAGGTGTCAACCTGTTGAGAGAAGGACTTGACTTGCCGGAAGTTTCTTTAGTGGCTGTGCTTGATGCAGACAAAGAAGGTTTTTTGAGAAATGCCAGATCACTCACCCAAACGGCGGGACGTGCGGCAAGAAATTCCAACGGAAAGGTTATCTTTTATGCTGACAAAATCACAGACAGCATGCAAAATACCATCGACGAGACCAACAGAAGACGTGCAAAACAGATAACGTACAATGAAGAACACGGCATTACGCCGACTACCATTTCCAAAACCAGGGAAGAAATTCTCAATCAAAAATCGATTCTCGATATACGGGGCAAAAAACCGATAGCCTATGTAGAAGAAGCCATTCAGATTGTAGCCGCAGACCCTGTGGTGGAATATATGAACAGAGATCAGATCCAAAAACTGATTTCTGATACCGAATACAAAATGAAACAGGCGGCAAAAGATCTGGACTTCATTACGGCAGCACAACTGAGAGATGAATTGATGGCCCTGAAGAAAAAAATATAATTTTTTCCCAGGCTACCCTTTGATATACACCCTCTTTATCCTTGGGGCTATACGACACAATATTTCGTATGGAATGGTTTGACAGGCTTCCGCCAGGGTTTCCACCGCGACGTTTTTGCCAAATATTTCGACTTCATCACCGACTTTAATTTCATCGGTTTGACCGATGGCCACAATGGTCAGATCCATATTGATATTTCCGATGACAGGATATAGTTTTTCTCTGATTTTGACCATATATTTTCCGTTTCCGGCGAGTCTCAGAAATCCATCAGCATACCCGATGTTGACAATAGCTACTTTACCGTCCTCATGAAGTTTTCCTCTTCGGTTGTAACCGACTGTTTCTCCTTTTTTGACCGTTTTGATCTGAATGATCCGGGCTTTTAAGGTATGTACTTTTTCAAGAACGTCTGAAAAATGATCGGTTACGTCAATTCCGTAAAGTCCCAACCCCAGGCGCACATAATCAAAATGATATTCGGGAAATCTTCGGATGCCGGCTGTATTTAAAACGTGTTTTTTAGGTCGGTAACCCAATGATTCAACGATGTATTTATATGCTTTTTCAAAACTAATGACCTGTTCGTGGGTAAAATCATCATCTGTTTCGTCTTCTGAAGAAGTCAGATGCGTAAAAACACTTTCTACCAAAATATTCGAAGGCCAGTTTTTTATGGCGTGTACCGCTTCGGTCAACTCATTCACTGAAATGCCCAAACGGTTCATTCCCGTATCTATTTTAATATGGACTTTCAACAAGCGGTCACTTTCGACAGCCCATAGTTTGTGGATATAATCCAAAGAATACACTTCCGGTTCGAGCTGCCAATTGATACATTCTTCCCATTGTTCTGCAGAAGAATTCAGAACCATGATTGGCGTTTTGATGCCGTTTTTTCTAAGTTCGATACCTTCATCGACATAAGCCACCGCCAGATAATTCACTTTGGAATATTCGAGAAAAGCGGCCAGTTCGTGGCTTCCACTACCATACGCTGACGCTTTAATCACGGCGATAATGCCGGTTTTTTCCTGTAAAAGAGAAGAAAAATAGCGAAGATTATGCCCTACGGCCATCAGGTCGGTTTCCAGCACTGCTTCGTGCCATTTTTGAGAAAGGGCATTGGCAAGTTTATCCAATCCGAAACGACGGCTGCCTTTGATAAGCACTGCTTTATGATCAAGTGATAAAGACGGAAGTGCTGTAATAACATCGGCTGTGGTGGAAAAAAGTTTTATTTGAATTTTTCCATCAAACATTTCCTTCAGTTTGTGCAAAGAATCACCGATACCATAAACATATCGTACACCATTTTGCAGGAGAAGATTACCCGCTGCTTCAGCAAATTGAGATTCATTTTTTCCTGTCTGATCAAACGTGGATAAAAACACCACCTTTTCTCTGTCACCGACATGTTGATTCAAAAACTCAAGAGCTATACTGAAGGAATGTATATCTGCATTGTATGTATCATTGATTAAAATGATACCATTTTCTCCTGATTTCAACTCCAGCCTCATTGCCAGATTATGTAGCTGACTGACTTTTTCCTGAATTTCAGATTCCATATACCCAAGGTATAACAACAAAGTCAGACAATGTATGATGTTTTGAATGGATGCATCATCTGTAAAGGGGACAACAAAAGAAAACAACTCATATTCTTTTTTCAAAAATAACTGAGTTGACAAATCTCCTTTTACGATTCGCTGAACCTGAAGAAATAATCCGGTTTCTCCCCAGGATAAATGTTTTTTATCAGGATAAAAATGTTTGATTCTTTCGGAAATCAACAAATCATCTTCTTCGTAAATAATCGATTCACAAGAAACAAAAAGTTTCAGTTTCTCATCAATTTTTTCAGACATGTTTGAAAACCCGGCAGCATGCGCATCACCAATATTGGTAAAAATACCCAAATCCGGATGGATCATTTTTTCCAGTTTTTCCATTTCTCCAGTTGTGGAAATTCCTGCTTCAAATAAACCCAGATCGTGATGTTTTTCAATCTGCCACAAAGAAAGCGGCACACCTGTCTGAGAATTGTAAGATTTGGGACTTCGTACGGTCCGGTGTTTGGACAACAGACTGCTCAGCCATTCTTTGATCGTGGTTTTGCCATTACTTCCGGTGATTCCGACACAAAACAACCCGGCAAATCTGCTCCTGTGGGCTGCTGCACATGTCTGTAAAGCGCTGAGTGTATCGGAAACAAAAATCCAGTTTGCCTCATACTCCAGCTCTCCGGGTAAAAAATCACGATTTACAACTATATTTTTTACCCCTTTTTCCACTATATCCCTGACAAACAGATGTCCGTCATGAAGATCCCCTTTTAATGCAAAAAAAACAGTAACTGACGGAAAATGCACAATGCGGGAGTCAAGTGAAATATGTTGGATATTGATATAATCCATTTGATGTTGCCGGAGTTCTCCTCCGACCCAATCTGCTATTTCGTTGATATGATACACGGTGCTGAAGGTTTTTATTACAAGTCAAATCCTATGTCTCTCCGAAAATATTTTCCATCAAAATGGATCAGGTCTGCAGTTTCCAATGCTGAAGATACAGCTGCTGTTTTGGTTGGAGCCATACCGGTAACAGCCATGACCCTGCCTCCTGAGGTTTTGACCACATCTCCTGTTTTGGACGTACCTGCATGAAACAACCTGACATCTTCGGGAATAAATGTCGGAAAGGTAATGGTTTTACCTTTTTCGAAATCGCCGGGATAACCACCAGAAACCAGCATGATTGCGGCAGCCACCTCATCTTTTTCACGGCAATATCTGTTGTCAAGACTTCCTTCGGATACCTTTTCGAATAATGAAACCAAATCTTCATCCAATCTGGGAAGAACCACTTCGGTTTCGGGATCGCCCAACCTGCAATTGTATTCAATAACAAAAGGTTCGTCCCCCACTTTGATCAGGCCAAAAAAAACAAAACCTTTGTACCACATTTTTTCAGCAGACAAACCTGCTATGGTAGGTTTGATGATTTTTTCTTCAACTTTCTGTTTCAGACTTTCGTCCAAAAATGAAACCGGTGAAACAGCACCCATGCCTCCGGTGTTCAGTCCGGTGTCACCCTCGCCTACCCTTTTATAGTCTTTGGCCTGAGGCAAAATCACATAATTTTGTCCGTCGGTAAGTGCAAACACCGAAAATTCGATGCCATCCAGAAACTGTTCGATGACGACTGTATCTGAAGCTTTTCCGAATTTGCCGTTGAGCATGTTTTTGAGTTCCAAAGATGCTTCCTCTAAATCATCGATGATAAGTACTCCTTTTCCGGCAGCCAGACCGTCTGCTTTAAGTACGTAAGGAGGAGGGTTATTTTGTAAAAAAGATAAACCATCGTCGATATTGTTTTGGGTCACTTCCAGATATCCTGCGGTAGGTATCTGATAGGTGTCCATAAACTTTTTGGCAAAAGCTTTGCTGCCTTCCAATCCTGCAGCATACTGGTCCGGACCGATCACCCTGATATGGTCAAGGGTTGATTTTTTACAAAAATCGACAATCCCGTCCACTAAAGGAGCTTCAGGACCTACCACCAACATGGTAATATCCAAATCCACCATATACTTTTCCAAAGTACCAAAATCAGACAATGAAACGTCCAGATTCGTTCCGTACAATCCGGTTCCTCCATTTCCGGGAGCAATATATAAGGTGTGACACAAGGGGCTTTCGGCCATTTTGGCTGCCAAAGCGTGCTCTCTGCCTCCGCTTCCGAGCAATAAAATATTATACGACATAGATTAACATTAATGGTATGGCAAAGGTAATGATATTCATAGATTTTATGGTTATATTAAATCTTACATGCGTGTCTCGCCAATAGTTTCCACTTATTTTTTTGTTTGTGGTACACTTCAGTGTAAAACAAATTGATTTCAATAGGTTTATTATCCAGAGCCACATAAAAAACACCTTTGCCGTTTACTATGGCTGTTGACCCCCGCACGATACATGAAGCAGACTGTATATCTATCTTTTGGTAAGTAAGTTTTCCCGATACAATATTTTGTAATACTTCATTTTTGGTTTCCTGCCAGCCATTGGAATGGATGTAAGAAACTTTTTCGTCCAGCAATTCGGAGAGCGCTGTTGTATCTTTTTGGACCATCCACTCAAATTTATTTTTGTGAAGCTGAAGAACTTCAGCGCGGGTGGAAGAAAAATCATTTCCTTCGGTTAAAGACTTATGACATCCGGTGCAAAATACGAGAATAACCGGAATAATGTATTTCAAAATACCAAATCCACGAAATAAATATAATATCATAATTTTACATTTCTCCACAAAGGTATAATATTCTATGGATTAATAAACGTGGTTTTGGTAGTTTCAATACCTGAATTCAGGAGATACTTATGTCAATTTTACATCATATTTGATTAAAAATCTTACTCTCATTTGTCATATAAAGAAATTAAAATTACCTTTGCGCCCGTTCAATACGCTTTTTACATTTATTCAAAACAAAATTTATTAACTGAAATGGGACAAAGTATCATTTATTTAATTCCAATATTTGGAATTCTTGCGTTGCTTTTCACTTTCTGGAAATCTGCCTGGGTAAAAAATCAGGAAGTAGGAACAGAAAAAATGGCACGTATTGCCAAAAGTATCTCTGATGGTGCAATGGCATTCTTAAAAGCAGAATACAAAATATTATCTATTTTTGTTGTTGCCGTGGCCATTTTATTGGCTATTAGTGGCAATACCGAAAATTCATCACCATTGGTTGCCTTATCCTTCATCGTAGGAGCCGTTTGTTCTGCATTGGCTGGATATATCGGCATGCAGGTAGCTACCAAAGCGAATGTCCGTACAACCAATGCTGCACGTACCAGTCTTGGAAAAGCTCTTGAAGTTGCTTTTGCAGGTGGTAGTGTCATGGGAATGGGTGTTGTTGGTCTCGGAGTTTTGGGACTTGGAGCCTTATTTGCTTTATACAGCGGCATGGGTTGGGATCCAAATAAAGTGATCACGGTTCTGACAGGATTTTCTTTCGGAGCATCTTCTATTGCCCTTTTTGCCAGAGTTGGTGGTGGTATTTACACCAAAGCAGCAGACGTTGGAGCTGACCTTGTTGGTAAAGTAGAAGCAGGTATTCCTGAAGATCACCCGTTAAACCCTGCAACCATTGCGGACAACGTTGGAGACAACGTAGGTGACGTAGCAGGTATGGGAGCTGACTTATTTGAATCTTATGTTGGTGCCATTGTAGGAACTATGGTATTGGGAGCTACCTTTATCGGTTTGGGAGGATTTGAAACTTCCAATGATTTTAGCGGTCTGAATGCTATTTTACTTCCTATGGTTCTTGCAGGTGTAGGGATTATCACTTCAATCCTCGGAACATTTTTTGTAAAAGTTGCTGAAGGAGGAGATCCTCAGAAAGCATTAAACAGAGGAGAATTTATTTCTGCCGCTCTGATGCTTGCAGCAACCTATGGAATCGTTCAATGGATGTTACCTACATCATGGACGATGAATAATTTTGAATATACTTCAAACGGAATCTTTTTCGCAGTAATTATAGGTTTGGTTGCCGGTTTGTTGATTGGTATCATCACTGAGTTTTACACCGGAACAGGTACAAAACCGGTAAAATCTATCGTTAATCAGTCTTTGACCGGAGCAGCGACCAATATCATTGCCGGTTTGGGAGTAGGTATGCAATCCACAGCACTTCCGGTGTTGGTTTTAGCAGCCGGTATCATCGGAGCACATCATTTTGGTGGTTTGTATGGTATTGCGATTGCAGCGGTAGGTATGCTTTCTAATACGGGTATCCAATTGGCAGTAGATGCTTACGGACCTATATCTGATAACGCAGGTGGTATTGCTGAAATGGCAGACCTTCCTAAAGAAGTCAGACAAAAAACAGACAAACTGGATGCAGTAGGTAATACGACAGCAGCGATCGGTAAAGGTTTTGCTATTGGTTCAGCAGCATTGACTGCTTTGGCTTTATTTGCTGCCTTTATGGCAACTGCAGGTATTTCTACCATCGATATTGCACAGCCTGTGGTTATGGCAGGATTGTTGGTTGGTGGTATGTTGCCGTTTTTGTTTTCTGCCCTTTCTATGAATGCGGTCGGTAGAGCAGCGATGGACATGATTCAGGAAGTAAGAAGACAATTCAGCGATATTCCTGAATTAAAAAATGCTTTGGCCGTCATGAAAAAAAATGAGGGTACAGAGATGAAAAACTGGTCTGATGCCGATAAACAAGTTTTTGACGCAGCTGACGGAAAAGCAGAATACGGAAAATGTGTGGAAATATCTACCAAAGCTTCGATCAGAGAAATGATTATGCCGGGTCTTTTGGCAGTAGTTTCTCCTGTTGTTGTCGGTTTTGCCGGTGGAGCAGAGATGTTGGGTGGTTTGTTGGCAGGTGTTACCGTAACCGGTGTATTGATGGCGATTTTCCAATCAAATGCCGGTGGTGCATGGGACAATGCTAAAAAAATGTTTGAAGAAGGAGTTGAAATCCAGGGTAAAATGTACTACAAAGGTTCTGAGCCTCACAAAGCTACCGTTGTAGGAGATACAGTAGGTGATCCTTTCAAAGACACTTCCGGACCTTCTCTGAATATCTTATTAAAATTAATGTCAGTGGTTGCGTTGGTGATTGCACCGTTTTTATAATCCATTGATTTGATATGATACAAAGCCCCGATAACTGAAAAGTATCGGGGCTTTTTTATTTTCGCCATTTTCGGGTTGTGTATATATGGGACAAAACCGACCTTTGTACAAATTTGATTCCATGAAGGATTTTCATTATTCCACCATAGAAAAGGCCATCCGCTACATCCGAACCCATTTCAAAGATCAACCTTCTCTGGAGGATATTGCGCAACACGTTCATGTAAGCCCTTCCCACTTTCAAAAACTGTTTACCGATTGGGCCGGTGTGTCGCCGAAAAGTTTTTTAAGCCATGTGTCGGTCAATTATGCAAAATATCTTTTGCGTGAAAGACAACTTTCCCTCTTTGAGACAGCCCATGAAACCGGTCTGAGCGGAACAGGCAGATTGCACGATTTGTTTGTTACCATTGAAGGAATGACACCGGGAGAATTTAAAAACAACGGGCAACATCTGAACATTTATTACGACGCCTACCCTTCCCTCTTCGGTAATGTGTTGATCGCCTCGACGGACAAAGGGATTTGTTTTGTCCATTTTTATGAAAACAAACAAAAAGCCATTGAAAACCTACGTAATGAATTTCCGGAAGCCACCTTTAAAAATGAAAAAAAACCTTCTCATGATGATGTCATTAAGGTCATTGAAGGATTACCAACAAAAAACAAAATCAACCTGCATGTCAAAGGCAGTCCTTTCAGGTTAAAAGTCTGGAATGCCCTTCTGTCCGTACCCGAAGGTCAGCTGACTACCTACAAACATATAGCCGTACAAGCACAATCTCCTGATGCTTCACGTGCTGTAGGATCTGCTATCGGGGCCAATCCGGTGGCCTACCTGATTCCATGTCACAGAGTCATCAGAAACGATGGTGGTCTGGGCGGTTATATGTGGGGACCGGACAGAAAATGTGTCATGATCGCCCACGAAAAATCCAAATATTATGAAAATCCGGTGACGGGAATATTACCATAAATACATTTCATAATTTTTTTTTTGCTTTTAAGTACTATCAGAAAGGTTTTTACAAATTAACATTCAAGAGTAATTTTTGACCTGTTTTGTCTAAAATAAAAAAACTTTTTTACACTGTTGGGCAACGAATCCGGATTTGTTTGGGTCTAATAATTGTTTTCCACCCAATACCTTTAACATCATATTTGGTGTTTTAATATTAACATAAATCAAAATCAGGCTTTATGAAAACCAGACTTTTTCCTGCAATGGCATTGCTATTTTTTGTCCTTTTATGTACCGGACAGGTATTCGGAAGTTCGTTGTCCAACGGACCCAAAACGGAACACGGTACATTACCAACAGGAATTACGTCCGGCACACATAATCCCGGTGGACAACCTGCCCAATCGACCTCAGCTTGTTCTGTGGACAATCTGATTCTCACTCCCCGTGAATGTGATGGTAATGGAAGGGGTTATGATTTTTCTTTTGAAGGAACAGACTTCGGTTTAAACGGATATACATTAACCAATAATCTGGGATGGTCAAAAACTTTTGAATTAAATGACTATAAAATCATATTTATAAATGCCGATTGCCTTCAGGAATTGGAATTTACCATTTATGACAATGATAATAACGCCTGCAGCGATACTTATGCTTTTGAACCGGAATGTTGCGAATGCGGATTTCAATTCTCGCCGATTGAATTAACACAATGTGAAGGAGGAACATTTGATATGGTTTTTCGATTCTATTGGTATATAGGATCCTGTGGTTTATTTTATGAAGACCGGGTATTTACCATAAACGGACAAGTGTATGAATATGAATATCTTTCCGGCCTTAATTACATCGTTCGGGATATAGCTGAAACAGACGAAGAATTGGTGGTTACGATGACCTTTCCTATGCCTTTGGGAGAATCTCAATCTTTTACTGTGGTAAATCCTTGTCCCGGCGAATGTCTGATTGAAAACTTTGAAATATTTACCAACGATGAAAGTTGTAGCGGTGAATATAAACGGTTGTATTTTAATTTTGACGTACAAAACTTTGGGAACGAGGGGTATACTATTACATCGAATACCGGACTTACCTTTGATTTTGAAGAAGGGGATCAAATGTTTTTTGACATTTTTTCTGACTGTGCTGATGAATATGTATTTACCCTTCAGGACAATCTTAACCCGGTTTGTAGCGCAACTTTTGAATATGGACCGGCGTGTTGTCCATGTGAAGCATTTTATAATATACATGAAGAATCCCCTCGTGAAAACGGAAGTTTTGATGCTGTACATCAATTTGACTACGTCAACGGATCCTGTTTTGGAAGTGAATGGACCCTAAAAATCAATGACAGTATTTACCCGTTTACCTGGCTCAATGATGAATTTTTCAGAATAGATGACATTTCCTTTCCGGATTCTGTACTTACCTATGAATTTTGTACAACATCGCCGGTGGAAGCCTGTTTTTCTTTTGAAGCTTCCAATCCCTGCTACCTTTCACAGAATGACTGTTCTCTGGTATTTGAAGAGATCGGAAATCCGGTTTGTGATGGTGACAGTATTTTTATGAACCTGATCATCATCGGTCAAAACATTAATTTGCAGGGTTTTGATGTATACCTTAATGATTCTTTGATCACCTTTTTGCAATATGAGCAGGATAGTTTGTACGAACTTGGATTACCGGACCCTGGTAGTGAGACTTTTGTGCTGACTGTTTGTAATGACTTTAATGAAAACTGTTGTCGGGAAAGGACATTCGAAAACCCATGTTATACCCCAAATAACGATTGTTCTATCGTGTTTGAAGAAATTGGAAATCCGGTTTGTGACGGCGACCACGTCAACCTCTCCCTAATCCTTTTTGGACAAAATATTTCCCAAACAGGATATGATGTTTTAATCAATGACACCTTTCAGGTATTTTTGCCGTACGAACAGGATAGCATCTACGAATTGAGCATTACCGATCCGGGAACAGAAACATTTACCCTCGCCATATGTGACAATGATCACCCGGATTGCTGCCGAACCCGAACCTTTGAAAATCCATGTTATATACCCCAAGAAAATTGTTCTGTGTTTTTTGAAAGAATCGGTCCGGCCGTGTGCGACAGCAATTATGTGTTGATGAACCTGTTTATTTCCGGCCACGACCTATCTATGACGGGATTTGATGTATTCATGAACGGGTCCATCGTGACCTTTCTGCCTTACGAAGGAGACAGCATCTATCAGGTGGTTTTGCCTGATCCGGGCACACCTTATTATAATCTGACCATTTGTGACAACGACCGTCCCGATTGTTGCCGCACCCGCGAAATGGCCAATCCATGTTACGAACCCAATATCGATTGTCAGGTGATCTTTGAAGAATTGGGGGATGTCGTTTGTAACCAGGATTCCGTGTTTATGGATTTGATATTGTTCGGACAAAATATCTCAGAAACGGGATTTGATGTCTACCTCAACGGGACTTTTCTGACCTTTTTTCACTATCAGACAGACAGTCTCTATGAACTTGGATTTCCGAATCCCGAAGGTCCTGAATTTGTGATCACCATATGTGACAATGACCATCCGGAATGTTGCAGAGAAAGAAGTTTTGAAAATCCGTGTTTTGACCCATCGGATGAATGCCATATCGTTTTTGAAGAAACAAGTGACCTCATTTGTGAAAACGGCCAAATTGTTACTTCGCTAATCATCATAGGTCAGAACACTTCGATGACCGGGTACGATGTTTTTGTCAACGATTCACTGGTAATGTTTTTACCTTATGATCCTGACAGCATCTACCAATTGACAGTTCCTGACCCGGGAACGGAAGAATTTATCATGACCCTTTGTGATCATGAAAATTCCGCTTGTTGCCGGGGAAGGTCTTTTTTAAATCCTTGTGCTCCGCAGGGCCGATGTTTACTTGACAACCTGACACCCAAAGCCAGTATGGTCGCTTTGGACAGTATGTTGCTGGAATTTAATTATACCCTCAAAGGATCATGTAGCGGACCACAAAACATCACCCTTTGGGTCGCAAATGATGAACCTGTGGAAAAAGTTATCTTCGAACAATACATCACTCACAAAGTGCCTAAGATCGAAACAGCAACTTTTCCTGTCAAATTGTGCTTCAGCGAATCTCCGGATACCTGTGTGTCATTGATTTTGGCAAATCCATTCTCTACAGGAATACAACCGGATATTGAAAAAACCATTATCTTCCAATGGTCTGATGGAAATTTTCACGTCATCAATCAGGGAAAACCTATTCAAAACCTGATGATTTATGACAATACAGGCAGAATGTTATTTGGCACAGAAAGTATCCAAAAAGAATTTTCAACACCATTGTCGGGAATACCCTCCGGTTTGTATCACATCCTTTATATTCGTGATAAAAAGTTGTACCACCGCAAATGGATGATGATGCGGTAAACAGAAAATCCTTTGGGATACCGTTTGGTTTTTGAACCAAAAAGATTAAAACCTATCCAACAATTTGTTCTGAGGTGTATATCCTGAATGAATCGATATCTCGTATGGGGTTCACGTGATAATATTTATATTGATAAAACTACGGGGCTCACCGCTTTATCAATATATACGGTAATTACAGAATTGTAAAACAAAAAACGGCAACATCGTTTACCGATTAAACGCCTGAATATAAAGTCTGTGTCTGTAAAAAACCTTTTTTTTGCTTACGCCAGATTGGTATACACAGCCTGAATATCGTCATCATCTTCGAGTTTGTCCAGGAGTTTTTCAATATCAATCATTTGTTCATCCGAAAATTCCACAGGATTGGTGGGTAATCGCTGAAGATTGGCTTTGGTCAGGGTAATCCCCTTTTCTTCAATGGCTTTGGTCAGGGTACCAAAATCCGTGTAGTCGCCATACGCATATATCGTCGAACCGTCAACTTCATAACTTTCCAATCCGGAATCAATGAGTTCCAATTCAAACTCTTCAAGGTCGAGGTTGTCAGGTTTTTCAAACTCAACGACTGTTTTTCGGTTGAACATAAATTCAAGAGAGCCTGATGGCGCCAAACCTCCGCCTACTTTATTAAAATATGATTTGACATTGGCAATGGTTCGGGTCGTATTATCTGTAGCGCATTCTACAAATACCAAAACACCATGGGGACCTTTGCCTTCGTAATTTACTTCAACAAAAGAATCTGAGTCTTTACCCGCAGCTCTTTTGATAGCATTTTCAACATTGTCTTTCGGCATGTTGGCAGTTTTGGCAGCCTGGATCGCAAGTCTTAGTTTGGCATTCATGTCCGGATCAGTTCCTCCTTCTTTGGCCGCCATGGTAATCATCCTGGAAACTTTAGGAAAAATTCGCGACATAGTAGCCCATCTTTTTTCTTTAGCTGCTCTTCGGTATTCAAATGCTCGTCCCATGATATTTGATGCTTAATATTTTTTTGAAGCCGCAAAGGTAAACAATTCAAAATTCCAAAAAAAATTTGTATGCCTTTTTGTATTCAAACAACTTTATTTTGATTAAAATAAGTAACTAAAGCAGCCGCACAGCGCTGTCCGTCCATGGCAGCCGAAAGGATACCACCGGCATATCCTGCCCCTTCACCACATGGAAACAAGCCCTTAACATCCGGATGCATCAAAGTCAAATCGTCCCTCGGTATTTTAACCGGAGACGAAGTTCTGCTCTCCACACCGATGATATTCGCTTCATTAGTCAGATAACCTCGCATTTTTTTATTGATATCGATCAGTCCTTTTCGCAATCTTTGATAGATAAATGACGGAAGCAACTGATGTAATGGCGCAGAAATCAATCCGGGAATATAAGATGTCGCATTTAATTCAGACGACACAATCCCATCAACAAAATCCTGTACTCTTTGTGCCGGTGCCTTTTGGGTGCCATCTCCAAAGGAAAACATTTTTTGTTCGACATCACGCTGAAAATCCATTGCTGCAAAGATACCTTTGTATCCGTGATCTTTCAGTTCTTCAACCGAAACCGAGGTCACAAATCCCGAATTGGCAAAAGGACTGTCCCGACGACTGAGTGACATACCGTTGACCACGATTTCTCCCGGACTTGTAGCTGCCGGCACAACCAAACCTCCCGGACACATACAAAAAGAAAAAACGCCTTTGTTTTCGACCTGTGCGACAACAGCATAAGAAGCTGCAGGCAGGTTTTCTTCACGTTCCGCCTGGTGATACTGAAACCTGTCTATGGTTTTTTGCGCATGTTCGATCCGAAGTCCCAATGCAAAATCTTTTGCTTCGATCGTCCAATTTTTTTCAGCAAAAAGCGAAAATATATCTCTGGCCGAATGACCGGTCGCCAAAATCAAAGCTTCTGTTTCAAAAAAACTTCCATCTGTACAATGTACACCTTCCACCCTGCCCTCTTTGACAGAAATATCACACACTTTTTTATCAAACCATACCTCTCCGCCATGGGTCAGAATGGTTTGACGGATGGCTTCAATGATTTTAGGCAATTTATTGGATCCTATGTGCGGATGAGCATCAGACAAAATTTCGTCAGGTGCTCCGTGTTCGGTGAGTTGCCTCAACACTTTGTCGATTTTACCTCTTTTGTGTGATCTGGTATACAGTTTTCCATCACTATAGGTACCGGCTCCACCTTCACCAAAACAATAATTGCTGTCGGGATTTACCTCGCCGAATTGCTGGATGGCGCGCAGGTCGCGGCGTCTTTCCTGTACCGGTTTACCCCTTTCGAGTACGATGGGTTTGATACCTGATATAAGACATTCCAACGCGGCAAAATACCCTGCCGGTCCGGCGCCGACAATCACTACCGGACGGTTATTCGTTACATTTTGATATAAAGAGGAAACAGAAACCTGAGGAGTGGGTTTTTCGTCGATAAAAACATCGTACCGAAGGATAAAATACGGCCTCCTGCCCCGGGCATCCAAAGATTTTTTAACAAGATGGATAGAAAAAACCCTTTGGGCCGGAACTTTGACTGCTTTGACGACCATTTCCCGGAGGAAATCTTCATTTTCAACCTGGTCAGGAAAAACTTTAATATCGATGGTTTGTACCATGTAAAAATTTGAAGGGGCAAAGATAAGGATAAAAAATATTGATTTTTGAAGGAATCTTTAGGTTAGTCGTTGTAAAACACTACTTTTGCGGCGTTTTTTAAAAATACAATCAATGGGATTACAATGTGGAATCGTGGGCTTGCCCAATGTCGGTAAATCAACTCTCTTTAATGCGCTTACTTCTGCCAAAGCCTTAGCAGCCAATTATCCGTTTGCCACCAAGGAGCCAAATCTGGGTGTGATTGTGGTACCTGACGAAAGATTGGACAAACTTTCAGAACTGGTCAATCCTCAGCGCGTACTTCCTACAAGTGTGGAGATTCTGGACATTGCCGGTCTGATCAAAGGAGCAAGCAAAGGTGAAGGTTTGGGAAATCAGTTTCTCGCTAACATCCGGGAAGTCGACGCCATCATCCATGTGGTCCGTTGTTTTGTGGACGATAATGTCATTCACGTCGACGGAAGCGTCGATCCTGTCAGAGATAAAGAAATCATAGATCTGGAATTGATTTTTAAAGATATAGAAACGGTAGAAAAAAGACTCGACAAACTCAAAAAACAAGCAAAGTCAGGTGCTAAAGATGATGCCATCAATGTGGAGTGGGCTGCTACCCTGTTGAAACATCTCGAAAGCGAAAAACCTGCGAGAAGTTTTGAAGTAGAAGAAAATTATGAAGAACTGTACAAAGACATGTATTTATTGACATCAAAACCTATTTTGTATGTTTGTAATGTCGATGAAAACAGTGTCCTTACCGGAAATGAACACACCCAAAGATTTTTGGAAGCGGTCAAAGGAGAAAATGCTGAAGTGATTTTTATCTGCGCAGGGATTGAAGCGGAAATCGCAGAACTCGAATCCAAAGAAGAAAGAATGGAGTTTATCGAATCCATGGGACTTTCAGAACCGGGAGTCAACAGAATCATCAGAGCTGCTTATAACCTTTTGCAATTATACACCTACTTTACGGCAGGAGAAAAAGAAGTCAGGGCCTGGACCATCCGCAAAGGATGGAAAGCCCCACAGGCTGCCGGCGTGATCCATACCGATTTTGAAAAAGGATTTATCCGCGCTGAGGTCATCAAATATGCTGACTTCGTAAAATACGGGTCAGAACCTGCTGTCAAAGAAGCAGGCAAAATGAATGTGGAAGGCAAAGAATATGTTGTGGAAGACGGCGACGTCATGCACTTCCGTTTTAATGTCTAAAAAGGATACCTTTTTTCCTTTTTACATCCCATTTTGCAGTTATTTATTTCGTGGATTAGTTAAATACCGATCGTAACGGGCTATTGATCAGTTACATTTTTGGGCACACAATCATTCACATTGACCCATAGACGGCAATGGTGATTTGTAAGAATATTTTATTCCCGGCAAGGGCCTGTCAGTCATTCGTTCTTTCCGGAACTATTTTTATTTATAATATGTTTGTAAATGAGTATTACCATATACCATGAAATTATTCATTAACATACCATATAAGGAAACAGTATTCCTTTATAAAGTTTTAGTCCAATAAACAATTGAAGCTGATATGAAAGTATTATTAGAAATAACGGACGATGAGGCACCACAATTATTGGAAATGCTGAATGGACTTTCTTTCGTAAAAGTGAAAACGATTTCTGATGAGAAATCACAATTGGTGGAAGAAATAAAAGAAGCAGTCGAAAATCTTGCTTTAGTGCGAAAAGGAAAGCTGAAGGCACGTCCTGCCAGGGATTTATTGAATGAAATATAAAGTACTTTTTATACCACCTTTTGACAAACAATTAAAACGACTTGTCAAAAAATATCCTTCATAACTAGTCGGATGGCTTAAATATTAATAAAAAATCGAACAACTTCTCTCACAAGATCATTAACCTGAACAAATTGAACTATTTAAGAACGTGTAATGTTATTTGTAGACTTGAACAATGAACCTTACAAATATGGAAACCGTATTAATCCAAATCAATAATAAAAAAGCTTACAAGCTTTTAGAAGATCTTGAAGATTTACACATTATCAAAGTCCTTAAAAAAAGTATTCAGCCAAAGGAAAAGCTTTCTGAAAAGTATGCCGGCAAACTGCCTGATGATGTGGCTGAAAAACTACAAAATGAAGTTACCCAAAGCCGTAACGAATGGAACAACCGCGGTATTTAATTGACACCAATGCTGTAATTGATTATCTCGGTAGCAAAATTCCTGGTTCGGGTATGGATTTTATGAATACGGTAATTGATGCCGTGCCTATTCTTTCGGTAGTTACCAAAATTGAAGTGCTTGGCTTTAATGCTCCTGAACAACATTACAAAACGCTTTCAGATTTTATCAATGATGCTACTGTTTTAGATTTGACCAACAATGTAGTAGAAGCAAGTATTGATATTCGAAAAAAATATAAAACCAAATTGCCTGATGCCATCATTTCCGCTACAGCTTTGGTGTATGACCTTGTTTTAATCTCCCGCAATACTTCAGACTTTAAAAACATTGATGGGCTGCAAGTTATTGATCCTCACAACTTGTAAACTTCAATTACCGGCAGGTACAAACCCGCGCCGACACAGGGCGTTAAGATGTGGCGCTTCATATCCGGATTTTATAAAAAGCCTCTAGATATTTTCCTAAAAAAGTTTAACTTTGTATTCTGAATAATCATTTTTGTTTTATGAAAGTTCCACAAGTTGTTATCGCACACCCTTCTTCAGCACATCAGGCTGATGCACTCAAAGCTTTTTTAAAAGCGCTGAAGATTAAGTTTGAGTTTTCCGATGAAGAAACCTATAATCCGGAATTTGTAGCTAAAATTTTAGAAAGTAAGGAACAAGTAAAAACCGGTAAAGTGACCAGGGTCAAAAAAGAGAACTTAAAGGAATTTTTAGGTTTATAGTATTCCGTATTTTTTAGACTTTACGGAAAATGCGAAACAAGATATTGATGCTTTACAAAAAGCGGGCAATAAGGTTGTCCTAAATAAACTTTTTACACTATTAGTTGAAATTTCTGAACATCCTTTTACCGGAACAGGTAAACCTGAATTACTCAAACATTCTCTTTCCGGTTGTTGGTCTCGTAGAATCAACAGAGAACACAGACTCGTTTATAATGTTGATGAAGGTATTATCAATATTCTTTCTGTAAGGGGCCATTATATATAAAAAGTACCATGTTTCAGTGTGATAATCTGGTTTGGTTGTGGAAAATTTTTTACTTCGCCATATGGTTATAGAGTGCGACCCGATATCTTTTTTATAATCTCCAAAGCCATTCAATTTTTTTTCTTTTGTCCTGAAGCTTTTTGTTTCAGAAGCACGATTTAGGAACCAACGACGAAAAGGGTGAAGCTTTGGTGACAAATAACGTCAGACAGGAGTAAATTTTACACCCATTATTGAAACGAGTGTATTTTTTTAGTACTTTTACCCTCGTAAATACATCAAGACCAAAAAAAACGTTCTATAAAGTGAAAACATTTAACCGAAAAATTCCATATAATGACCTTCCCGTGTTGCCTCCAAAGGCAGAATTGGAAACGATTAAAATTCTTAAAAAAACAATTTCAGCCGGACGAGCCCTCGCTCAACTCAACGGCACTTTGTTGAACTTACCAAACCCCACCTTGTTTTTAGACACTATTTATGTACAGGAAGCGAAAGCCAGTTCGGAAGTGGAAAACATCATAACCACAAATGACGAACTATACAAATCCATGGTAGCCGACAAAAAAATAGAAAATTCATCTACAAAAGAAGTATTAAGCTATAAAGAGGCTCTTTGGTTAGGTTTTGAAGAACTTGAATCCAAACCATTTATTACTACCAATCTTTGTATTAAAATTGTGCAGTGTATAAAACAAAATAATGCTTCTATACGAAATACACCCGGAACTACTTTAAAAAATCCACAAGGTGAAATCATGTATACCCCGCCAAGTGGTGAAATGATCATCCGGGAGAAATTAGCGAACCTCGAAAAATTTATCAACGAAAAAAACACAGACTTTGATAATCAGAAGATCCTTGATCCATTGATTAAAATGGCTGTTTTACACTATCAATTTGAAGCGATTCACCCCTTTTCAGATGGAAACGGGAGAACTGGCAGAATCCTGTTATTATTGTATTTGAAACTTTCAGGACTGTTGGAGATACCTGCTATTTACTTAAGTGAGTATATTATAAAAAACAAAGCTGAATATTACAGGTATTTGAAAAACGTAACCGAAAATCAGGAGTGGGAGGACTATATTTTATACATGCTGGACATGGTTGAAGTCACTTCAAAAAAAGGTATAAAAAGGGTGCAAAAAATCTCTGAAGCAATGGAAAAAACAGCCACCGAAATGAAAAAAAAATTACCAAAAGTCTATTCCAAGGATCTGATTGATATCCTGTTTCGCCTGCCTTATACGAAGCGCCAACACTTAATTGATGAAAAGATTGGCAATGCAAAAACTGTCGGAAATTATTTAAACATACTTGAAAAAAACGGATTTTTGACATCAGAAAAATTGGGGAAAGAAAAACTATATCTTAATCCGGTACTATTAGAAATATTAGAAGAAACATAGTGACAGTATGTTTTAGTATTATTCATCTTTACAAAATTAAGTAAAGTGACCTTACAGAAGGTGCTGGTGAGGTTTGATATTGCAGATCAACCTCCCGACCATGAGTGGGACTAACCATAATCATTCCCGCCTGTTGCGGGATTTTGTTATCGCTTACATGATTCAAACTACCCAACCCGCCACTTTTGTCTTTCAAAATTCAGCCGCGAGCCGTTGTCCGCGGTTCCTTCCCTACATTGACCCTTTTTCGGGAAAGTTCAATGTTCGTTAGCGATCGGTCAGTCATCATTAAACGTTTATCTATACCCGTTTGTTCCTGTAAGGGTTGTATTTCCTTTGAAGGGCATCTGGTTGCAATCAGGCATCTTTTATGTCATCTACCAAACCACACAATTTTTTTTCTTAAGTCTTTAGGCTTTTTTGTATATGCAGCAAGAGTTACAAACCCGCGCCGGAAAAGAACTACTATTTAAAAAAATACTAAGCCACACCCTGAATTTATTCAAATTGATTCATTTTTCCACCTGAAATAAACAAAATATTCTGAATTACAATCCTGATTGAATCCTAATTACCTTATTTTGTGTTTTTCCAACTAAGTAAAATATTCATTATGATATCCCTTTCTCCTCATTTTATAACCGACGGACAAGGTAAAAAAATATCTGTTGTCCTTCCTGTTAAAGATTTCGAAGCCATTTTGGAGGAACTGGAAGAGTTGGAAGACATAAAGCTTTATGATGAAGCCAAAAAATCCAATGAACCTTCTATCCCAATTGATGATGCCTTCAAAATGATTGAAGCTAAACGCAAAGCGAAGTAATGGCTTATAATGTAACCTTAAAAAAACTAGCCATTAAAGTTCTTGAAAAAATCAATGAGTCGAATTATTCCAATATCAAGGAAACCATTTACAGTCTTGCCGATAATCCAAGACCCACAGGATATAAAAAGCTTAAGGGCAGGGATGGTTACCGTATTCGTGTGGCGGATTACCGGATAATTTACGACATACAGGATAGCATTCTTTTGGTGGATGTGATAGATTTGGGACACAGAAAAGATATTTACGGGTAAATCCTAAAATTAAGATTAGCAGTACGTTTATCAATAATGATATAACCTTATAATTCACATCCGCGTTTCCTTCCCTACATTGACCCTTTTTCGGAAAAGTTCAATGTTCGTTAGCGATCGGTCAGTTATTATTAAACGATTATCTATACCCGTTTGTTCCGGCGAGATCTGTATTTATGTAGGTGCGGCCGGGATTGATGTGTTGAATGTACATTTATAGAATAAAAAATTCTTGATGTATGGCATCGCAGTTGAATACTGCGACGATCGGGGGTCGGGAGTCTTACTTATATGATCAGAAGCACGAGTTGCAAACTCGCGCTAGCAAGGTAAAAACCCGCGCTGGCAAAGGGTGAATCTTACTAATAACAGACTTTTCTTTAGCCTTTAGCTACGCCATCAATTATATACAATTACTTTCTCTCCAAATAATTTCTTGAACTCAATCACAAGTAGTTCTAATTTTGCAAGGCTGAAAATTGTACCAAGGTTTATTTTTATACTTTTATCGCTAGATTTTAAACTTATATCCACAATCACACATAAGTAAAATGCAACATTATCAAAATAGTGAATTTCGATCTTTTCAATTTCATCTAGCTGTATTGATTTATCATTAAACCATAAAGAACCTCTATTGTAAAACTTTATCAATTTCCCCTCAATGACCCTTAATCCAGCCATACCAGTCAGAGCTTGAAGATATAAAATCATACCACACAGGGCTAGCCAATAGTAGTTAAAAAATATAAAGATTAATATGAGTGAAATAATATTTGTTATACAAAAATATTCCTGACTAAAACTTTTTGAATTTATGATAACTCCCGAGGTCATTGTTAATCGATTTTAATTTCTTTTCCTAATTTATCTTCTAATTTTGTTTTAATGAATTCAACATCATCAAACGTACATTCACGACCTAGACAAATTGTTACAGTACTCCTATAATTATCAAGTGAAATATCAACAAACTTATACGTAGCATAAACACTTTTACCATGAAATATTATCCTGACTTTATTTATTTCATTCAATTTAATATTCATATCCTTTTTCCAAAATTTGAATGGTAAATATTTAATTTCCAAATATTCAGCACCCATATAAATTGAACCAGATGATTCAATAGCACTAACCAATAAAATTATTAAAATTACAAACCCTGTAATTATAGAAAAGTTAAATGCCATAATCAGAATTATCAAACTGATCTTGTTAAAAAATTCTTTAAAAATATTGTTGTGGTATATTATCATGGTTTATTTTCGTTTTTAGCAACATTATCAAGTAGGCTTTTTGAATCACCTATTGTAGAAATAACATTGTCTATAGGTTCTGTCGAATTGGAATTTGGTGTTGGCACTGCAGACTTTAGTTGATTAAGACCATAAATAAATGTCATTAAATTAATGGCTACTTTAATTTGGCTACCACCAGCGCTGTTTGATATCAATGATTCTCCATTACTTGTAATATTGCTTGTTAAATCATCGAAACTATTAAGTACTCCTGCTCCGGAAACTATTTTCTCCGCATTTGTTACACCTTTAATAACCCCTTGACCACCAATTGGCAAAGTCACTCCAGTCACAAAATTATCAAAAGACTGTTTAAATTCTTGTGAACCTTCTACATTGGGATCAGGACTAAGAAAAAATGTTTTACCAGCTTTCATTGCCATATTGTATGACTCTTTGAATGTAACCGGCTCTTTTGCTTTGACGACTTTATTATCATAATGAACTTGTGCAGGGTGACTCTCATCACCCAATGTCAAGGTCAATGTACCTGTTGAATGAGGATTATGTGAACTCTTTCCATTAATTGTTTGAGAAGTATTACTTCTATATGAATCAAAATTAATTACATAATACTCAGCGGTCTTTTCCTGAGTATATTGACTCCAATACGATGAAGCCATTTGATAAAAGTCTTTTAATGATAGTTTGGATATTTGGCCAGATATTTCCCCATTTTTGTATGTTTTTAAATACAAATCATTTTTATTTACCGTTGTTAAATACACATTTCCTGCCTTATCCTTAGAATAAATTTCTAATTTAGCTTCCAAACCATCTAAATCACTATTGGCAATAGGACTGTTGCTCGCAAACTGATAAGGCGTCAGCATCGGATAGGACTTCGTCAGTGGATCCACGCTCAAAAACTTCCCTATACTCGGATTATACCCCGAAAGCTCCTAGATTCCGCAGCTAGATTATAAAAAATAAGGCAATATGTTGATTAATAACATTTTGCCTTTTGTACTTATTCACCTATATTGGTGCTGCTAACAATAAGTGCCATGAAAGTACGATATTCTAACAGTATTAATGCATTTGGGGAATAAATTTTGTTCTTGAGGAGTTTGAGAAATTGAAAATTGGCCATATTCTTCATGACAATTTACCTTCCTTAAGCCCAAAGTCAAGTTATAGTTGGAGAGATATATTTTATTCTTTTTCCAGTATTTATTTCTGTGGTGGAAACTGTATTGAGGATGCAAAGACTATTCTTGCAAATCAATTTGGAATTAATCCCATATTTAAATTGTGTAGCCCGGACACCTTGCTTCGTAGAATGGGTGGGCTCTCCTCTGACCAATTACTTTGTAATACGAAACGAGGTACTGTTGAGCACCAGTTTAGTATAAACCAGACCCTGACTGATATGAACGTTAAGTTACTGAAGAAGCTGGGTGAGTTTAATAAAAATGAAGTGGTCCTAGATTATGATAACACTTTTATTTTCACGGAAAAAGAAGGATGTAAAATGACCTATAAGCGTGATTACGGCTATCAACCTGGAGTATGTATCTTAAACGAACAAAACGTTTTATACATTGAAAACAGGAACGGAAACAGCGACGCTAAGGCGTTTCAAACGGATACATTAAACAGAATGTTTCAACATTTACAATCTAATAAAATCTCAAAAATTGACAAGTTTAGGGCTGATTCAGCATCATACCAATTTGAAGTGGTTACACTTGTTGAAAAATATGTAAAGTTGTTTTACATCGGGGCGAAAAATAGCTACGTGGAAAAATATTTTTCCATGATTGATAATTGGATCCACACCAAAGATCAAAGTGGTGAGGATGTTTTTATAGGTGAAATTGAGTACATGCCCTTTATCCAGCAAGGTAATAAAGATAAAAAATACAGGCTACTTGTTAAGAAAAAACTAAGAAAAGACGGACAACTCAACCTTTTTACCAACGAGCCTTATGACTATCATGCCATTTTGACCAATGACTTTACCACTTCATTGCCACAGGCAATAAACTTTTTATAACCGACGAGGAGCTTGTGAAAAACAATTTGATATTTTAAAAAACGATTTTGGCTGGAATTATCCTCCATTTTCAGATTTGTCAAAAAATACCGTTTTCTTTTATTTTGGTGCTATTTGCCGTAACCTTTACAACGTTATTATTTCTAATCTATCGAAAATCTATAAAAATGTAAACATTCACCACAGAATGAAACGCTTCATTTTTAATTTCATTGCCATTCCCTCAGTTTGGAAAAAAGCATCAAGACAATGGTACCTGAGGGTTTACGGCAAAATACCACTACAAACATAAACACACAAGGAAAACTACTATTAATCTTCACGAAAACCTGGGATAGGTATGCCCTTTACTCAAATTTCAGTCCCGTTTTATAACAACTAAGCTTAATTTCTGTACAAATAAGAAACCAAAAAAAACCGCTTTACTTAGGAAAAGGAAATTCCATTACCCAAACACCCCTAAAACCATACTTTTCTTTAATAAGTTAGCTAAGTTGCGGAATCTAGGAGCTATCGGGGCTAAATCCATAATCATAATGATTCAAACTACCCCACTTGCCACTTTTGTCTTTCAAAATTCAGCCGCGAGCCGTTGTCCGCGGTTCCTTCCCTGTATTGACCCTTTTTCGGGAAAGTTCAATGTTCGCATGCGACCGGTCAGTTTTTATTAAACGTTTAGCGGTAGTTGTTTGTTCCGGCGAGATCTGTATTTATGTAGGTGCGGCCGGGATTGATGTGTTGAATGTACATTTATAGAATAAAAAATTCTTGATGTATGGCATCGCAGTTGAAAACTGCCTTTAGATTTGCATTTTAAATAATTTGAACACATTAAGATTATTATTATGTATTACTATAGGGGGTCTGGGGGATTTTAAAAAGTGTTAATTTTGTGGAAAAGTTGAGACAAAGTGTGGCAAATTAGGCAAACTGCAAAGTAGAACTTATTCGTCGTTTTAATCCACACTTTGTTCAAAAGGTTAAAAAGACAGATAGAAAATTAGGGTAAAACCCATTAACAAGGTAATCGTCCTTCACCTTTAACCTCAACTATTATTTACTTATTCTTAATTTTTTAATTTTTAAACCATTTTCATCATGTTAAAGTTCACCATCGGCGCTGACATATCTAAAGACAAAATCAATTTTGCGCTTCGTTTTCTTAATGACTATCTTTTGGAGAAAGAAGTGGAAAATACAACTTCAGCTCTTAATAAATTTATTAAAGAAGTTCAGTCATTAGTTAAAAGTATAGCCAAAGAAAAGAAATCTGAGTATACTATTGAATTTATCATGGAGCACACGGGTATCTACGGCAACTTACTTATAGAATGCCTAGCTGGTCATAAGGTGCTAATGTATATTGTTGCAGGTCTCGAAATTAAAAACAGTACTGGGATCAGCCGTGGCAAAAATGACAAAATTGATGCAAAGCGTATAGCCGATTATGGGGTAAGGTTTGCCGACAAATTGAAACCTTATACGCTCTGTGATCAGACATTATCTGAACTCAAAGGCTTGAATACATTAAGAACTCAAATGGTAAGGATCAAAGCTCAACTCACTCAAGCTAATGATGATATTAAAAAATTCCAAAGTAAGGAACTACAAAAAAAGTCTGATAAACTTAAAAAGCCAGTGGTGAATGAATTAGACCAAGCGATTGAGAAAATTGAAGCCCAAATGTTGGAGCTAATCAAGAGCGATGAGTCCATATATGAAAATTATAAGATTGCTCAGTCAGTCCCAGGTGTGGGCAAAATTGTAGCAGTAGCTTTCATTTGTGCTACTAACAATTTCACAAAATTTGAATCAGCAAAAGCCTTAGGTAGCTATTGTGGAGTAGTACCCTTTGGAAAGGAATCCGGGAGATATAAAGGTAAAGACAAGGTATCTCCCATTGCAAATAAGGCTTTAAAAACACTACTACATCTCGGAGCCGTGGCAAGTATCGGCGGCAACAATCCATTTGCAGTTTATTATAAAAGAAAAGTAACAGAAGATAAGAAAAATAAAATGCTTGCTCTTAACAATGTTCGAAATAAAATAGTAAAAACAATGTTCGCATGTATCAAGAACAAAACCAAATATAAAGCAGATTATTCATTTTCATTTGCAGCATAATGTCCACGATGTGGATAACTCTGTGAATGGTATTTATTAATCTAATTTTATCAACATAAAAAAATTCAGTTATGTATTAAAAAAATATCAATTAATGTTTGGTTAAACCATAGAAAACGACAATCGGGGGTCGGGAGTCTTACTTATATGATCAGAAGCACGAGTTGCAAACTCGCGCTAGCAAGGGGGTGGCAATAGTGAAGGAAAATTGATCATATAAATAAAACCTCAAAAAATTACTATAACTTTGCCAGGTAAATATTCATCACAAGCTTCAGAAAAATGATATAACTCAGATAACAAAAAATTACTTCCTAAAAAAATCTTTTTTGTATCAGGAATACCCGATAACTTAATGTCAATATAAGACGTAGCAAAAAAAGATCTGTTATTATAAAAATAAAAATTTATACCTTCTATTTCATTCAAATAAAATATTTCTTCTTTTATCCAAACAGAGCCTCCTTTATAATATTTGATTAGTTTATCTTCTTCAATTCTGAACGAAGCAGAAGACTTAATAGCTTTTATAAATAAAATGAGTAATATTGCAAGTGTTAGGAAAAAAGGAAAAAATATTGATAAAAAAAACACTCCAAAAATATTTTGGAAGCTAAAAAATTCTTTACTAAAATTATTATCTCGCAATATCATATCTTATTTATTGTAACTATTTAAACTAATTGTACTTCAGTTGCAATGAATTTTTCTAACTCCTTTTTCAAAAACAAGGCATCATAGTATTCCAAGTCAACTCCTAAATATATTGTTATGGGTGTACTAATATTTTTTGTTTCTATAACAATATAAGTATATGGAGAATATATAAACTTACTATAAAACTTAATTTTGATACTTTTTATATCTTCCTTTTTAATCACTCGATTCCTTTTCCAAGAACTTAAGTAATTATAGTAAACTTGTAATGCCTCATTTTCAACTGCAATAGAAGCCTAAAAATTTATGGACAAAATAATATAAAGAACCATTATTCCTATACCTATTAAAAAACCACCCTTAAATGCCACAAGTATTATTACAAAATTTAAGAATGTAAAAAATTCTTTAATAAAATTGTTATGTCTTATTATCATTTTGCTAATTATCATCTAAATTTTCCTGTATTACACTTTTAGCATCTCCTCCTGCTGAAATAATATCATCAATTGGATCTGTTGTACCTTTCCCAGGGCTATTAATACTATTTTTAACATTTATAATACTATTAACAAATAAAAATCTATTAAAATTAAGGTCTAATTTTATTATTGTTACTTTCGTTTTGATTGTGTAATTTCTCTACGATTCCAGCATTTATATTTGAAAAATAATTTAAGAATGTCGACACTCTTACTCTTACAGGATTCGCTACAGAAATTGAACCATTTATATTTAATGAACTGATATCAATTCTGAAATTAGTGGAGGCATATTTTGAAAATTTATTGGCACTACTGCCTAAGACACAACCCACTAAGCCACCTATTACAACAAACTCAGAATTAACTGTTTCAAATCCTTTTGGTTATTTGATTAAAGTTTTTATCAGGGATTCTAACTTTTTATACCTGGATTTATCTTTGATATCAGGTAATGTTATGACGCTATAACTTTGAATTTCTTCTTCAGAAAATGGGTCATTTTTTAATGAAAAAAATACTTCTTCCTTAGTCCCATATTTAAAAATGAGTTTAGGTTCATTTTTTTTAGCTGTAAAACTTAGCATGCCCATAGTCAAATCGCCCATAGTCATTTCTTTAAATTCAACATTTTCCAATTCATTCAACTTCATAAAATAATGGTATTCATCAACTGATCCTGATTCAAGAAAACCTTTTGAATGATAGATGTATAATGTGTCATTCATTAAATCAAAATCTAAAGATTCAACATATTTTCCTTCTTCCGTAGGCGTTGTAACTTTAAATTCCTTTGACAATGTTTTTAGTTCTTCTCCGGCGTTAGAATTCTGAGCCTGACCTAATGAAACGATTGAAAATAAAAAAACAATAAAGATGTATTTCATAATGAGACTATGTTTTGTGAGGCAAATAAACAAAAAATAATTATGATTTCCACAACCTTTTGACTATTTTTCTAATAAAATTAAAGAAATATCTTCGAAATAAACTGCGATCAGTCATTATTCCTGAACCAATCCGGAAAGGTTGTTGGATGATCAGGTGGATTTAAATAATTTATATTTTGTAGCCTTTACATTCGCTTAATCCAAAATAGCCAAATCATCTATACCAAACAAAGTGAAGTCATTTGTGTGTAATGATATTTATAAAAAAAGAGGCGATCATTTCTGACCGCCTCTTTTTATATCTGATTAAAACTTAATCTTGCACTTATTTCAGATCAAACCGGTCATTGTTCATCACTTTGGTCCATGCAGCCACAAAGTCTTTGACAAATTTGTCTTTGGCATCTGCACAGGCATATACTTCTGCAATGGCTCTGAGTTCGGTATTCGATCCGAAAATCAAATCCACCCTTGTTCCTATCCACTTCACCTCTCCGGTTTTGCGGTCTCTGCCTTCAAAAGATGTTTTTGCCTCTGAAGCTGCTCTCCAGGTAGTACCAAAATCTAACAAATTGACAAAATAATCATTGGTCAATGCTCCGGGATGTTGGGTAAACACACCATGAGCCGATTGATCGTAGTTGATATTGATCGACCGCAATCCACCAAACAATACCGTAAGTTCGGGTATGGTCAGATTCAGTAATTGGGCTTTGTCTATCAACAATTCTTCTGCCAATACCCCAAACTGAGGTTTGACATAGTTTCTGAATCCGTCAGCTACCGGCTCAAGGACAGCAAAGGATTCCACATCTGTTTGCTCCTGCGTGGCATCTGTTCTTCCGGCCGCAAACGGAACATGAACCGCCACACCTGCATTTTGTGCAGCTTTCTCAATTCCCGCATTTCCGGCCAATACGATCAGGTCTGCCAATGAAACTTTTTTACCTCCTGTTGATGAAGCATTAAATGAGGTCATGATACCTTCCAATACTTCAATAACTTTGGACAATTGAGTCGGATTGTTGACTTTCCAGAATTTTTGAGGCGCCAGACGCAACCTTGCTCCGTTGGCTCCCCCTCTTTTGTCCGAACCTCTGAAAGTAGAAGCCGAAGCCCATGCTGTGCTCACAAGTTCTGATACCGTCAATCCTGAAGAAAGGATTTTTTCTGTAAGGCTTCTGACGTCAGTTTCGTCGATCAGGGTATGGTCGACAGCAGGCACAGGGTCTTGCCAGATGAGGTCTTCAGCAGGAACTTCCGGTCCCAGATATCTGCTCTTAGGTCCCATATCTCTGTGGGTAAGTTTAAACCATGCTTTGGCGAAAGCATCAGCAAACTCATCCGGATTTTCAAAAAATCTTCTGGATACTTTTTCGTAAGCAGGGTCAAAACGCAGCGCCAGGTCAGTCGTCAACATGACAGGCGTATGTCTTTTGCCCGGAATGTGTGCATCAGGAACAGAATCCGCTCCCATTCCATGTTTAGGGATCCATTGGTGTGCGCCGGCAGGACTTTTGGTAAGTTCCCACTCGTATCCGAACAGGTTCCAGAAAAAGTTGTTGCTCCACTTGGTAGGTGTCGTCGTCCAGGCACCTTCCAAACCACTGGTGATGGTGTCTTCCGAATGTCCTTTGCCAAATGTATTTTTCCAACCCATGGATTGTTCTTCGATGGTGGCAGCAGCAGGTTCTCTACCTACATATTGACCAGGATCGGCAGCACCATGTGTTTTTCCAAAAGTGTGACCTCCGGCGATCAACGCTACGGTTTCTTCGTCATTCATGGCCATTCTGCCGAAGGTTTCTCTGATATCCTTTGCTGCGGCAATCGGATCAGGATTTCCGTTCGGCCCTTCAGGGTTGACGTAGATCAGACCCATTTGAACAGCTGCCAAAGGATTTTCGAGGTCTCTTTCGCCGGTGTATCTTTTGTCACCCAACCATTCAGATTCAGAACCCCAGTAAACATCTTCTTCCGGTTGCCATACATCTTCACGTCCGCCGGCAAAACCAAAAGTTTTGAAACCCATGGATTCCAAAGCACAGTTTCCGGCAAGGATCATCAGGTCAGCCCAGGATATTTTATTACCGTATTTTTGTTTGATTGGCCACAACAAAAGTCTGGCTTTGTCGAGATTGGCATTGTCCGGCCAGCTATTGAGCGGTGCAAAACGTTGGGTTCCTGAACCTGCTCCTCCCCTACCGTCAGCGATCCGGTACGTTCCGGCACTATGCCATGCCATCCGGATAAAAAACGGACCATAATGACCGTAGTCTGCCGGCCACCAATCCTGTGAATTGGTCATGAGGTCGTACATTTCCTGTTTCAGGGCAGCCAGATCCACACTTTTGAAAGCTTCTGCATAATCAAATGATGACCCCATTGGGTCATTCATTGGTGCATTTTGTCTCAGAATGTTCAGTTTTAGTTGGTTTGGCCACCAGTCTCTGTTGGACGTGCCTCCTCCGCCTGCTTTATTCAGTACAGTACCTGAAAACGGGCATTTACTTTCTCCGTTTACGTCGTAAGATTTTCCGTTGTGATTGTGTTCGCTCATATTTTATGATTTTGTGAATAATATATGTTGTGTTTAGAAAACAACTTTTTTTTTATAAAGATACCATCTGATGTGGTTATTTACATCCTTTTTGTATAACACCTGAAGAGAAAAAACGGATGTAAAAAAACGCTGATATTTATCATCTTTATGATTGAATAAAAAACGAAAACATTTCTGAATCCGAATCCGGTGGCCAAACCCATCAATCTCCCGGTAAACCGACTTTCATCAACTGATTTACAATCACTGTAACCGGTCAGGATCAAAAAAGTCAAAGGTTAAAACCGGAAAAACATCCAATATCGGCAGCACAAACTGCTGATGACGGAAAATGGATGGTTTTTTTTCCGAATCACAAAAGTACAAAAGCATATTCATTGATTTTATTAAATAAACCAATATCTGTATTGATGATATAAATAAAGTTATAATGATGTCTGTCCATGGCAATATTCGCTGAAAATGTTATCAAATAAGCACCAAAAAACGATACCCAACACTAACATCCAGGGTCCAAAAAACGGGAATTCACCGGAAAATACCTGATTTTTTTTATGTTTCTGTCTGAAAAATAGGTAAACAGGATAGTAAACCTTAAAAAAATATATATCTTGCCGTCCTATTCAAATGTCAAAACCATTATTTACCTTTTATGAAACATTTTCGATTATTTTATTCATTGTTGATATGTTTTATTTTGAATGCACCGGATCTCGGAGCTCAAAACATTGATACCACCGCACAGATTACCACACAAACCACGACACAAGCGGCAGAAGTTCCGGTTGCTGATGACGGTTTGGATGCCAAAATTAATGAAGCTTTTACGCCTGTGGCCAACTTTATCGGATCCGTTATTTTGTATGAAATCAAAATAAATGAGGTAGGTATCCCTATTATCGTTATCATTTTAAGTTTGGGAGGTTTGTTTTTTACTTTTTATTTTGGTTTTCCCAATTTCAGGAATTTTGGAACAGCCATCCAAATTGTCCGTGGAAAATATGAAAAAGTAGAACAAAACGGAACCAAAGAACTTCATCCGGAAGCCAGTGTTTTTACGGTAGACGGAGACATTGTCAATACCATCCGCGACGAACATCACCACGGTGAGGTAAGCCATTTTCAGGCTTTATCTACGGCAGTGTCCGGTACGGTAGGATTGGGCAATATAGCCGGTGTGACCATTGCTATTGCTTTGGGAGGACCGGGTGCCACCTTTTGGATGATTGTCAGTGGATTATTGGGTATGACCCTTAAGTTTGTTGAGTGTACTTTGGGTGTTCACTACAGAGACATCAACAAAGACGGGGTAGTATTCGGAGGTCCGATGTATTATCTTTCGAAAGGATTAAAAGAAAAAGGTTATACCGGATTGGGTAAAGCCCTTGCTGTCATTTTTGCGGTACTGTGTATCGGAGGTTCGTTTGGTGGCGGTAATGCCGCTCAATCCAACCAGGCAGCCGAACAATTAAAAGGATTGTTTGGCATGACAGGAGGTTCTGCAGGATTTATGATCGGCGTAGGATTAGCGGTTATTGTAGGAATAACCATCATCGGAGGTATCAAAAGAATTGCTTCGGTTACTGAAAAACTGGTCCCTTTGATGGCAGTTATATATATAGTGGCTTGTATGGTGGTCATCGGTTCACATTTTTCATTTATAGATGATGCTTTCCGATTGATCATTACGGAAGCCTTTAATCCTCAGGCAGGAATTGGCGGACTGATCGGGGTTTTAGTCGTCGGATTCAGACGGGCTGCCTTTTCAAATGAAGCTGGTGCCGGTTCTGCATCCATAGCCCACTCCGCTGTACGGACAAAATATAGTGCTTCAGAAGGTTTGGTCGCTTTATTGGAACCATTTATTGATACCGTAGTCATTTGTACCATGACAGCCCTGGTTATCATTACTTTTAATGAAAACGGAGCTTTCACCTATGGTAATGCTGCCGTCATGATTAATGGAAATACCTATCAGGGAGCCACGTTAACCAGTCTGGCATTTCAGGATTCTATTTCCTGGTTTCCGACCGTATTGACTGTAGCTATCTTTTTGTTTGCCGTATCGACTATGATTTCCTGGTCTTATTACGGTCAGCAGGCATGGATGTATTTATTTGGAAAAAGCAAAACCATGGAGATGACCTATAAAGTGTTGTTTCTGTTGTTTATTATCATCGGCGCATCTGCAAATATGCAGTCCGTATGGGATTTTTCAGATGCCATGATATTGGGAATGGTATTTCCCAATATGGTCGGATTACTCTTTTTGTATCCCACGGTAAAAACAGAATTAGATAAATATCTCAAAGCCATCAGAGCTAAAAAATAACAAAACAAAACGTTCCTTTGACCGTTTCAGCAAAATAAATTTAACAGATTTGTCTAGCTGAAACGGTCTTTTTTTTTGACATTTCCACCATTATTGTCATCATCGTGTAAAAAATGGTTATTAAAAACCATTTTGGGATTGGATTTCTATATCACATACACCCAAAAACACACCTTATTACATCTTCCTTATAATCGTTGCAAACTAACCGGATATACCATACAAAATATATCCCTTTTCAGATATTTTACAAATACAATATGGTTACACATAAACCCGGTATCCGGGTTCTAAAACAATGGTTATGACATCCATCAATATTTCCCATCAATGGCACAAAAACCGCAGAACACATTTCCTTTTTGCCTTGTGTTGTACACTTTTGTCGGTTTTGGTTACTTTTCAATACACCATACCCCGGACTATATATGAGGATATATATGTTGAATCAGGATTGGAGTCTGCTTTTATGGCGATAAGTCAGATTACCGTCAAACAACATACCGAAACCCAATATACGGTCACTAAAAAGTCAGCTGTTTTGGTCCATCCTGACCCCATCATCAAAAGTTCGGATAAGGCAGAGGAGATGCAGGACGACCTGAATGAAACCACATCACAAAACAACGTTGGTCCGGTAGATATTCCTCAATCACTGCCTGTTGCCGGGGGCTTCAAAACTATGGTTGTTTCGGTCACACAAAAAGCGGAAGCCGACCCAACCATTTATGCTGTTGCTGATGAAATGCCCTATCTGTCGGAATGTGCCCACATCACGGACCTGACACAAAGATATATTTGCAGCCGCGAAAAGCTGTATACTTACATCCGGGACCACCTCAAATATCCGATTGAGGCCAGAACAGACAAAATCGAAGGAAAAGTTATCGCTGGTTTTATTATTAATGAAAACGGACAGGTCACGCAAGTAGAAATCCTACGGGAACCCTACAGAGGAATGGGTTCTGAAGTAGTCAGGGTGTTACAAAATTTACCATTGTGGCAACCTGGAAAAATGTCAGGTAAAAAAGTAAAAGTAAGATATCGGATTCCGGTAGAATTTTCTTTTTTGGATTAATGTTTACCAAAAAGATATCAATTCAGCCATCAACATAAAAAAAGGGACATCCTCAAATACATGCGGATGTCCCTTTTTTATTTTTAAGAAAAACGATTATATCTCTTCCTCAACATTGTCATAATCATAAGGCAAAATCTTTTCAATTTTGACTTTCGACAAAGTCATCAAAGTTTTTAACCTTTCGATTTCGTCAATTTGAGAAAGTGTTTTGTATAAAAGTTTTTCGTAGTTCGGAATATCTTTACACACGATTTTTAAAATAAAATCTGCATCACCGGTAATGATATAACACTCTGTAATTTCCGGAACTTTTTTAACTTTTGCAATGAAATTTTCCAAAGCATTTGGTTTATGCCATGCAAGCGAAACCAAAACAAATGTTTTTACATTCAGTCCCAATAATCCCGGATCAACATTTGCATGATAACTTTGAATAATTCCTGATTGTTCCAACTTTTTTACCCTTTCGAGTGTAGGAGCAGGAGAAAGACCTATTCTTTTTGACAATTCCAGGTTGGTAATTTTACTATTTTCCTGAAGAATTTTCAAAATTTTAAGGTCCAGTTTATCTAACTTATAATCTGCCATGAATAATATTTAAAAAGGTTTAAAAAATTAAATTAAGTTTAATGCAAAATTTGAGGCCGCAAAGGAAATAAAATTTTTCCAACCGCACACAGTTATTAAATAAAATTTTTTGCGCTTTGTTCACCGAATCCTTAAAAAATGATTAATATCATGCTTTTAAGACACAAACCGATAGATGCTGATGATCTTCGTCAAAATAATCAATGATTAAGAGGCAATTTTAAAATTGGTTAAAATATAATTTTGCCTGCCGGTTAATTCCCTTTTTTACTTCGGTTCCATCGACTGTATTTCCGATTTTATCATCAGGCACAGAATCGTAAAGTTGGGTCTCCCAGGCAGGGTTATTTCTTTCGCCGTAACAGGTGGAATGTAATAACCAATAGTCGTTGTGGGCCAATGATTCATTCCAGAATAAAAACCGGACATTGGTCTGGTTGGTTGTCATAATTTTATTGTAATACCAGATTTCATAAGGAGGAGAGTCCGGTTCATTATCAATACTCAGGACATTATTGGGTTTTCCGTGTTTTAGAAAAATATACCCTCTGTGTGTTTGAAAACCATAACCCACATTGCTGTAATATTCTTTATCCACGGCCCTGGCCACTTCCATGTATTGATCAAAAGAAATTTCAGGATTTTCAGGAGCCCTGATCGTCCAATACTGGTTGATAAACTTTCGTTTTTTGGCGGAACTGCTTCCTTTGATAAGTGTCTGAAGCGTCGGCAACTGCACATTAGCAACGACCGGAACATGAGCTTTCAACACATAATCCAGTTCTTCGTCCGGAATTTTATTGGCAAATGTTTTCTGGTCTTGCGTCTCCATATCCAACAAAGCGATATCTGCCAATGGATTGGATTTAAAAAAATTATGTTTTCTTGAAGTGATTTTTTGTTTGTCTTTGGTCAGTAAATGTGCGGTCAGGTGGTATTGTCCTGATGGAAGTTCTTTAAGCGAAAGGGGCAAAATCAGGAACTGAAAATTCCTTCTTTCGAGCTTTTTATATTGACTCAATAATACTTTTGCATTGAGGTTATCTTTATATTTTTCAGAAATGGTGTAATTGACAAAAAAAGTTTCTGCTGTGTCCGCCGGATTCAGATAAACTTCCAACATAAAATAAATGACGTGATGCATCGTATCCGCATAAGCGTAAGGTAGTGGCTCCGCAAGATAACCAAACCGTGAAGTTTCAGATTCCTGTCCTTCCGGCAGTTTAATTTTGTCAGCGACCAGAATCGGATCGGACAAACCTCTGCTTCCGTCCCAATGTTCCAGTACATAAAAAGGAGTCTCCAACTCCAGTTTATTTTCCGGTAAGTGAAGATCAGTTGCCAAAAGATAAATACTGTAATGGCCCGGTTGGATATAAAATCGTTTTACCGTTATCAAATCTCGCTGATCTTTAGTAATTTCACCATTGAGAATAAATTTATCCGCATAAGAAACATTTCCATTTACATCCCTGACCATTAATACAAATTCAATGGAAGCTTGTTTGATGCCATTCAATTCGACAAACTGAACAGAACCTGATTCCACCCTGAGATGAATTTCAGCATAGCCTTTGTCTGCAAAAAACGAATAAGGATTGACATCAATATTCAGTGCATTTACACGGAACCACATTGTAAAAATGGTCAAAAGAGATAAAATTATTCTGTAGCGCATAATACAACTGATAATTTGTTATAAAAAGACGAGGTCAGTTTATGTTGTAACAAATAACTCCTTTAAATTCAACATAAAAGCCATCAGTATACAAAATTACACAATATCCCTCATATGATGCGTCCTGACGACGACATTTAGTTCATTTTCTACTATGTTTTGGCCCTCATTTCAGGATAAGAAGTGAAGGTTGACACTTTGGTTAAATTGATCGTATGAGGCTTGGATAAAGGGTAATCAGTTTTGGTCCACCTTGGTATCACCGAAAAACATATCCACAAAAACTTTTCTGTTAAAGACCTGCAATTGTTCGATGCCTTCGCCGACACCGATATATTTGATAGGAATTTTAAATTGGTCAGAAATTCCAAGAACCACACCTCCTTTTGCGCTTCCGTCCAGTTTTGTCAGGGCTAAAGCGGTTACATCCGTTGCATCGGTAAAATGTCTTGCTTGTTCGATAGCGTTCTGCCCGGTGGTGGCATCAAGTACCAAAAGAACTTCATGCGGCGCTCCCGGCATTTTTTTGTCCATGGATCTTTTGATTTTGGTCAACTCTTCCATGAGGTGTTTTTTGGTATGCAGACGTCCGGCGGTATCGATGATAGCGACATCACACTGATTTGTTTGAGCAAACTGTACCGTTTCATAGGCTACAGCTGCAGGGTCAGTGTTCATACCTTTATTAAAAAACTCGGTATTACTTCTTTTGGCCCATATACCCAACTGGTCAACGGCGGCGGCTCGGAAAGTATCTCCGGCACCAAGAACCACTTTGAGGCCTTTTTTGGTGTATTGATGGGCTAATTTGCCGATAGTCGTGGTTTTTCCTACACCGTTTACGCCTACGACCATGATAACATGGGGTTTATCCTGAGTCACCGGATTAAAATCATCCAGGTCTGTGGTATTATTTTCGGACAATATATCGACGATAACACTTTTAAGCAACCCGTTGAGTTCAGAAGTATTAATATATTTTTCTTCAGCGACTTTTGCTTCCAGCCTGTCGATGATTTTTACGGTTGTTTCCAGGCCTACATCTGAAGAGATGAGAATTTGTTCCAATTCATCCAGAAATGAAATATCAACTTTTGATTTTCCGGCTACTGCTTTGGTAATCTGGGAGAAAAAACTTTGTTTTGTTTTTTCAAGTCCCTGTTGCAGATCTTCTTCTTTTTCTTTGGAAAAAAACTTTTTAAAAAAATTCATGGTTTGCTGATGAATAGTTGATTAGAGAGATATGAATTGGTAAAAATACAAAAAGGGTTTCCTTCGAATCTTCGAAAAAAACCCCCTTTCCGTGAAAATTCCACGAATTATTTATTCTCAGCTAAAAAATCTTTTACTTTGTCTTTGTGGACAATAGACTCTTTGAAAGAATATTTACCTGTTACCGGATCTTTGATCGAACGAACCACTTTTACGTGATCTCTACCAGAACCAACATTGGCAGCTCTTTGTGCTACCCGGGCGTTTTTGGATACTTTTGCCATGATTACTTGATTTCTTTATGAACGGTATATTTCTTTAAAACCGGGTTAAACTTTTTAATTTCTAACCTGTCAGGATTATTTTTCCTGTTTTTTTCAGTTACATAACGGGAAGTTCCCGGCATTCCTGAAGTTTTATGCTCTGTGCATTCCAGAATAATCTGAATTCTGTTGCCTTTTGATTTTTTTGCCATAACGGTATTCTATTATAAACTATTTCAAATTATAATTTTACTCCTGTATCCACACCTTTGGCATTCAATTCCTTCAGGTATTCATACAAACCTTTTTTATCGATAGTACGCAATGCATGATTGGAAACTTTTAACGTTACCCATTGATTGGTCTCAGGGATAAAAAACCTTTTAGTAAACAAATTCGGTAAAAATCTTCTTTTTGTTTTCACATTTGAATGCGAAACATTATTCCCAGACATGGGTCTTTTACCTGTTAACTGACAAACTCGTGACATCTTAAATCTTTTTAATGTACTATATGATATGTGACTCCGGAAGGATTCGAACCTTCAACCGCCTGATTCGTAGTCAGGTACTCTATCCAGTTGAGCTACGGGGCCTGTATGATTGTTTAATCTTCCTATGTCCTTAACTTTCAACTCTTTATGGTACTTCTTACCATAATTTCCGAAATAGTGCGCAAAGATAATACTTTTCCGGATTATCTAAGGAAAAAAAAGACATTTTTTTTTCAAATTTTCCTGATAAAGAGAAAATTATTCATCAAGACTTACCCTTTGATCTCTTTCCGAATCATCGGTTTTCATAAGCGGAATGCTTATAAAAAATTGAGTGCCAACGTTTTCCTGTGATTCAAAATATATTTTTCCATTAAAAGACTCAATCATATTGGCAGATATGGCCAGGCCAAGTCCTGTTCCTGAGCTTTTGGTCGTAAAATTGGGTGCAAATACTTTTTCCCGCATCGATTCAGGTATACCGGCTCCATTGTCTGATACCCTGACTACCGCCTTGTTATTTTCTTTGAACAACGAAATGTCAATTTTCCCTCTTCGGTTGTCCGGAATGGCTTGTGTTGCGTTTTTGACCAGATTGTTAAGTATACGCACCAAATGGTTTTTATCCGCAAACACGACCAGATCGTCTATCGGAGTATGCAGGGAGATGTCCATATCATCCCGTTTTCTGAACAAATCGTGGATAGCTACCACGAGATCATTAAGGGCTACTTTTTCATTGGTAGCTTGAGGCATGGACGCAAAATTGGAAAACTCAGCTGCTATCTGCGACAGGTTGTCGATTTGTTCGATCAATGTATTCGAAACCCGAGGAATCATATCTTTGGCCCTTTCAGGATCTTCTTTGGCGGTTTTTTCGAGATATTGAATGCTAAGCTTCATAGGCGTCAGCGGATTTTTGATTTCATGGGCGACTTGTTTTGCCATTTCACGCCAGGCCATGTCTCTTTCGGTTTTAGCGAGTGTTTCAGCGCTGCGCGTCAGGGCTTCATTGAGATTATTATATTCTGTTATCAGGGTTCCGATTTCATCATTCGAATTCCACTCCAGATATTCATTACTTCGACCCAGGGTAAATTTTTTCAATTTTCAGCCAATATAGCAATCGGTTGGGTGATTGAATTAGCTATAGTGATAGCGATAACCCCTGCAATCAGAAATAAAAAAATATACACATTAAGCATGGTTCCTAAAAATGCCACAATGCTTCGTGTAGATAGATTGGTATATTGATGCTGCACACCGATAAAACCTACCTTATTGTTTTGATTGTCCATCAAAGGGATATAATCAAAATGTCTGTTTGCCGAATTTGCAGACACATTACGTTCATCGCGAATTCCTGACACTTCGTAAACGGGCATCATATATTCTACAGGTCCTCCGGTCGATGTTGCGAGCAATTTTCCTTCTTTGTCATACAACTGTACATTTTTACTATGTACATAAGAAAGATTAAGCAGGTTTCGGTAAAAATGATTGATTACTTCCTTTTCAGATTCTTTATCCCGACTTTCCTGAATGACTGCATTTGCGAGAATCTGTGTTTCCTCTCTTTCTTTACCGATTTGGTTTGCCTGAATCAGGTTATAAAAATAAAAGGCTGTAACTGCTCCGATCACCAAAAAACTAAAGATGATCAACAGGATAATGGACAATTGGATTTTTGTTTTTAAAGACGATCTCTCCCCCATTCTCAAAGGCAAAGTTTCCGGCAAAAAAGTGAATTTTGTATTGGTCCAGGTCAGAATAAATACCAAAATTCCTGTAAGAGCAAACAAAAATGAAAAAATAGATATCGGTTTAAGTAATCCGGATTTGGGTTCAAAAACAAGCAACGTATAACCTAAATTGTTTTCCTGCCTGGTGTAAACAAAATTTCCCTGAATACCATTATGCTTAATTGTCCTTAATACTGCATCTGTCGGGCCATTGTGTTGAAAAATGTTTTTATCAATTACAAAATCTGATTTTAATAAGGCATAAGAAATATCATTTTTTATATCCGGTTTGCCTCCTTTCGGGTGACAGGCCAAGACAAAAAGCCACGGACCATCCGGATGACTTTCAGGCTGTAGTTCATATTTTATATAATAGGTATCCGTCATAGGTTGAAAGAACAAATTGTTTTCACCGACAAGAGTTGACGTTTGTAAAGCTTTTTTGAGTTGATGATAATTGCCAAAATGATTCGCAAAAAGACTGAAGCCATTTTTGTCAAACAATTCGATGTCAAAGTTGATGTCTGGGGAAGGAATCAGTCCGCCAAACAAATCTTTGATTTCATCTTTATCCCACTTGGCCGGGTATTCTATATTGCCTAATACTAAAAATATGCCGGAAGTGTCGAGATTTTTTTTGATATCTTCAGCCTGTTTGACATCAATGGACGTGGCTGAAAAAAAATGTTTTTTTGCAAAGGACTCCCTGTCTGAATTTGCTTTTATTTGTTCATAATGAAAAAAACCGGTGGCCAGAAAACCCGAAAAAAGCAACATCCACCACAATGCATAGGTTAGTTTTTGTTCTTTTAACTCAACATAAGCATCAAAAATCAAAGCCACTGAAAGCAAAAACAAATAATACAACAGTGCGTTGATTTCCAATCCTGCCCAATAATATAATGGAAACGAAATCAAAATTCCTGTTATGATGACTAAAAATGAATTTTTGGATTTGATCCCTGATTCGTTTTTTGCGCTAAAAAATTTATACACCAGAATAAACCCTCCGAAAACATTAATAATCAGAATGATCAAAGCCAGAATACTTGTTAAACTAAAAAACCCGGGATTCGAAACATCAGCAAAAACTGTATTTCCGGCCACAAGATTTTTTAAACAGAGATTCAGATATATAAAATATAAAGACAAAACAAAAGAAGCCGTACCCACCGGAGGGATATAAGAACGGTTTTGAGCCGGAAAAAAAAGTTTATTCAACACATTTCCGAAAGCTAAAAACCAGATCAGTAAAGTGTCCAGTCCAAAAGTAAAAAGAGAATGTACCCACCAACCATCACTAACAATTTTAAAAACCAAAAAATGGCCTGTTAATGTATCTGCAAAAGGAATGGTGTATAAAAACCTCAGCAATAAAAGAAACAGTACAAAAGCCAAACCGATTTGGGTATTTTCAGGATGTCTTCTGACCATCCGATAAAACAGGAATATCACCCAAATCCACAACAAAAACATAGCTCCCATCCACATAGTGGCCTGACGGTCACTGTTGTCGGTGACCAGATAATCTATCCCTTTGAAAGAGACTTTGGCGTGATATTTAACACCTTCTTCTTCCTGTGAAGGTTGATCAACAAACTGATATTGATTAAAATATTTTAATTCTGTACGGATAACGATCTGAAAATCACCTTGCTGAATAACCACATATCTGGCTTGTTTATTTCTGGGAAGCTCCCGCACCACCTCATTCCACCAAATCAGCTGGTTTGATTGATAGATTTCAATGCCAAAAGGTGATAAAGAAAGAGTTTCTAAAATATTGCGGTCCAATATATCACCAACATTTTTGCTGATAAAAACCGAGTCCTCAGAAAGTTTTTGATGTACTTCTGAATAAATCAGCGTCCCGTGAGCATCCTGGTTTTGTGTTTTACTGACAAATAACAGCGTCAGGCCGGCAAGTGCGGTAAAAATAAAAATGAAAATGAAATCCCGTAACATGAAGTGAACTATATTCTTTCAGGCTGCAAGATAGAATTTATTTATATATTAAACATTTATTTTATATGTTTTCTTATGAATAAGAATGAAAAACAAAGAGATCATACCTGTTAACAAAAAATCTGTTTGATTTCTTATTTTTTAAAAATTATCGATCAAGAAATATTTTTTCCTTTTCAAAAAATAAAGTTGCCGCCAATACACCAATCATCGGAGCGAAAATCATTCCCAAAAAAGGAATCGCAAACAAAAAAATGAATAATAAACCGGTGACAATGGCAAACCATTTGTATCGGAAAACAATAATATTGGACGTTTGATAATCAGTATATCTCTCCAAATAAAAGTCCATAACACCGTATCCCGCGTAATATGCCTGAACCAATAAAATGACCGGAGCTGTGATAATAGCAACTCCGGGGATAAAACTGACTAAAAACAGCCCCGAAGTCAAAATCAATTCTTTTAAAAGGTTAAAAACATTCAGACGTATTCCCCGAATCAAGCCGATAAACATCCCGGGAACTTTTCGCCCCTTTTTATGGGGTGAAATGATGTGTTCCAGTCTTTCTGACAGCAAACTCAGTATCGGACCTAATACTATCAGAACAATATATTTGTAGACCCCAAATAAAAAAACAAATGAAAGCAGACTCAATATCCATTGAAACAAAGCAGACTCACCTGACCACGACCAAGGTATCCATTCACTCATCCATCCTGCCACCACATCACTGGCACCAACGATTCCCCAGGTTAAAAAAACAAACAAGGAAAGGGAGGCCAAAGCGGAAAAAATAAAATATCTCCTCAGACCGGAATGAAAAAGATATGACCATGCTTGTAAAAAATACTTCAGACCTGTATACATAAGAAGATTAAGATTTTAAGCCAAAACTATTAAAATTCAGGCAGATTAATACGAATTTTTCTATGATAATGATTTTCTGATCGACCGAAAAACGTTCAGGTATCTCAATTCGAAGATTTTTATGTACTTTTTTGCTCGTCAGTATAGGAAAATCATCATTTCCCACGGGCCTGAAAAAGATAAATACCGAAAAATTAAATGTTCGAAACATCTCAAACAACGATGCCTCCTTCACTCCATTATCAAAAAGTTAAAATGCAAATAAAAATTCTCCACTGACAAGGTTTTCCATAATTTTGCCCAATGAAAAAAGCTAACAATATACACGATAAGTTTGTAAAAGCATCCTTTTCGGATGCTGATAGGGCAATAGCCTTTTTTGAGAAGTTTCTTCCTGAACAACTTTTACAAGTTGTGAATTTATCTACTTTAAAACCTTTGCAGGAATCTTACATTCAAGCTGATTTGAAAGAATATTTTTCTGATATTGTTTTTGAAGTCAGTTGTTTCGAAAATTCGGAAGAGAAGGCTGATATTGTGCTACTTTTTGAACACAAATCATCACCAGACCCTTACGTTTTGATTCAATTAGGGCATTATATGTTTTCACATTGGATTAAATGTCTTCGTGATAAGAGGCTTTTAAAACCCATTATACCTGTTATATATTATCAAGGAAAAAAGAAGTGGAACATAAAACCATTTTTTTACCTTTTAGGTGTCACATCACCTCAAATTATTCGGTACATTCCTGAAGTTCAACATCATTTTATTGCTCTTTCTTCCTTATCTGATGAAACAATCAGTAATATTCGTGATCATTTGATGGCTGCTGCAGTTATGGCTCAGAAAAATGTTTTTGATATGCCAACATTAGCCGATGATCTGGCTAAAATATTCCGCTTGTTTCCTGAAAATGCCGGTGCAGGAAACTTTTTGGAAACCATTTTTGTTTATTTGCTGTCAGTTTCAGATATTCCTAATGAAGAATTTATCAAAGCGTTGGAATACACCCCTAATGATATTAAAAAAAATATTATGACGACTTACACCAGAATAAAAGAAGAAGGAAAAATTGAAGGAAAAATTGAAGGAAAACTTGAAGGTAAAATTGAAGGTAAACTTGAAGGTAAAAAAGAGAGTATAACTGAAGTGATCCTGAAAGGGTTTGACAACAATCTTGATATTGTTTTATTGGCAAATATCACCGGCCAAAACGAGGATCAGGTACGAACAATACTGGTTAAGAACCATAAAATAAAACTATAACTCCGGCTACAGGAAAATAAAACTGCAGTTAGTTCAGAAAGGATCCGTATAAATTATTATTCAACTCCACATATTTAATTTTGGAATTTCACCTTTGCATTTGCTGAAATGGAAACATCCCTGAGATGTAAGACTTTTTCCGCATAATCATACGTAAACTGAGTGATATCATCCATTTGATTGGAAAACAAACTGCTGATCATCATATGAGAACCTGCGTCCGGAAAAGCTTTCTTCCATTTTTTATTTTCAGCTGTTGTAATGTTGTCGTACATCATCAGCATAGCGTCTACGGAAACGACAGGATCCTGATTTTTTGAGTCTTTGTAGTAATAGGCCAATAATACAGGATGTGTGACTTTTTTCAAAGTTTCCTGATTCATATAATTATCCAAAAGATACTGCAACGTGGTGAGCCCATTGATGTGATAAGTCTCATTCCAATATTTTTTTTGTTCATCACTATATTTAAGCACATTGTGATCACCACCCAAAACAAGTTTTCCGATTTGTTTTCCCCATGGATACATGAGAAAAACGGAACTTTTATCCGCAATGGCTATATTGGGTGAATACATGAGGTGGCTGTGTATTTTTTCGCCCTCAGCAGCAAGAATCAAACCTAATGTTGCTCCGGTACTGCATGAAATCACGATGACACTATCACCTAAGATCCGGGCAATATCCAATGCATCTTTGGCAGATTGAAGATAGTTTTGTGGTGTAAGGTTCAAAAATGTGTTTATATCATCCCTCCCATGATCCTGAAGTCTGGGCAGATAAACATTACAGCCATACTTTTTACCAAAGGCCAGAGCCAATTCTTTTCCTTCATAGGGACTCGCTGAAAAACCATGAAGATATAAAACGGAATATTTGGTTTTGGTTTTCAGGGAATCCTGAAACCAAAAAATGTCTGAAGCATTGCCAGGTTTGAGATTTTTTATATCAGCTTCCTGTTGTTTAATATATTGATCAAGATTTTGCAGAGAACCTTCGGAAATCTGTTTTTTTAAAACGGGTTTTTCATAATGAACGACCGGCCCGAGCAAAAGAATCACAGGAATCAATAAAATCAGGAAAATCCATCTTTTTTGTTTTATCATAATCTTTTTGTTGGAGGCGGATTATAAAAGTGTTTCAATAAAATAATTTCCTGTTTTGACATCGGCCTGAACCAACCTCTTGATATGTCTTTTTTGGTGATCCCTCCGAAATAGACTCTGTCAAGTTTGACATAATCAAGATTTTCGGTTTTCAGGTATTGTAGTACCAAATCCATATCAAAACCGTACATTTCTACAATCAAAACAATTTGATCTTCTGACCGAACTACATTGATGTGTTTACATTTAATAACAACCTGACTGAAGATAAAACTTTTGATCTTCTCCACATCTCCATCTAAGGTGTCCTTTGGTAGTACCAGTTCATATAATTGTTTGACTACCGACTCCTTTTTATCAAATTTTGTAACAATCTCTTCATCATTGGTAAGCATCAGCAATCCGCACATTTCGTCAGAAATTGAATGAACAGAAGACAAATTAATTTGTGATGTTTTTTTTAATATTTCAATAACTGAGGGTCGGTTTTTATCACTTTTTTTGCTGAAATTCATATTTTTTGCCTTGTTAAAGACAAAATATTCATAAACAACTTTTTCCTTGACAGGGTGGCCTTTATATAGGATTTCTTCCGTTCCTGACAGAACAAAAGCCGGATCTCTGATGACCTCTCCATTGACTGAAACCTCCCCTTTTTTGATAACATCTGATGCTTCCCTTCTTGATAATTCAGAAGCATTGGCCAGTTTTTTCGAAAGTCTTACTATTTCTGATTCTTCCATGATACGATTTAAAATGGAATTTCAGTTGTGTCTCCGAAAGGATCATTATTATCTTCCGGTTCTGCTGATGTATTTATCCTGGAAGGTCTGGTTATAATACCTCCGGTGCCGAAAGGATTTGCCTGAAAAGCTTCGGACAAATCATTGATAAACTCACTATCTCCCGGATCTTCAAATTTGACAAAATGTGGTACGAAACGGAGATTAACCGTTCCCAAACTACCATTTCTGTGTTTTGCAATGATGATTTCGGTAAGGTCCGTCGGTACACCTGCATCTCCGTCTTCCACACCATAATATCCAGGACGGTAAATAAAGGTCACGATATCCGCATCCTGTTCAATAGCTCCGGATTCCCGTAAGTCCGAAAGTTGAGGCCTTTTATCACCCCCTCTGGATTCTACCGCTCTCGAAAGCTGAGACAACGCAATCACGGGAACGTGCAGCTCTTTGGCCAATCCTTTTAATGCTCTGGAGATAGAAGAAATTTCCTGTTCGCGGTTGCCCCTTTTATCATTCGGAGCTCCTGCCATCAACTGAAGGTAGTCGATGATAATCATCGAGATATCATGATTTTGTTTGAGTCGGCGACATTTGGCCCTCAATTCAAAAATATTGATTCCGGGTGTATCATCGATGTAGATCGGAACTGTAGATAATTTGTCTACAGCGTCGTGCAATCTTTTCCATTCCTGTTCGTCGAGCTGACCATTTCTCAGTTTTTTGGAATTGACATGAGCTTCCATAGATATCAGACGCTGAACCAACTGAACATTAGCCATTTCCAAAGAAAAGAAGGCTACCGCCTTTCCTGAAGTGGCGGCATTTTTTGCCAGAGATAACGTAAAGGCGGTTTTCCCCATACCCGGTCTGGCCGCTACGATGATAAGGTCAGAAGACTGCCAACCATTGGTCATTTTGTCCAATTCCACAAACCCTGTGGTTACTCCGGTCATTTCAGACCCTTGCTGACTGACGGCCTCAATTTCTTTTCTGGCTTTGACGGCAAGAGAACTTAAAGATTCGTATCCTGTATTCAGGTTTTGATCGGTAATATCATAAAGGCCTCTTTCTGCTTCGTCGAGCAGATCAAGAACATCTTTTGCGTCCTCATATGCGTCTTTGATGATACGGGTGGACACATTGATCAGCTCCCGCTGAATAAATTTTTGAGCGATGATTCTGGCGTGAAACTCAATGTTTGCGGCGGAAGCTACTTTGTTGGTCAGTTGCATCAAATAAGAGATGCCGCCAATTTCTTCGAGTTTACCGTTTTTCTTTAATGCTTCATGAACTGTCAACAGGTCTATCGGCTGACTTTTACCGAAAAGTGTTGACATCACATTAAATATTTCCTGATGAGCAGGAAGATAAAAGGTCTCTGACCTAAGGATTTCAATGATGGAAGGAAATCCATCTTTGTCCAGCATCACGGCTCCCAGAACAGCCTCCTCCAAAGGAATGGCCTGTGGCATAACTTTCCCGTACAAAAGCTGGTTTGGATCATCATTACTTCTGTAATTACTGTACTTGCCTCCGACCGGCTTCAGGGAATTGGAAATTTCTGCCATTTTGGATTGATTCTGCTTTATTATTCAACAACACACAAAGGTAACATATTACATAATTATTTATGTTGAAATAAAGTTTCCAAAGTGGAGAGAAATGTGGATAAACCTTGATTTTATGTGGAAAACAAATTTTAGCAACATCTATCATTTCATCAAACATGTGTTAATATGTTCATATAAAGATGATTATCCGAAAAAATAAAAAGGTCAATTTCCGCTTTATTCGAATGAAAAAAATCCGGATTTCTGACACTAAGTCAAAAGGCTGTTGATATTTTTTTAGTAAATAAAAATATGCTTAAAAACTTGTGTTTATGAATAGAAATACACGTCGGATCAGGATGAAAATTCGACTTGTTCAGGAGATAAAATATCCATTCCGGCAAACGCAAGCATAATTTGAGCAACTGCCAGAACATCTTTTTGACAGTATGTTGAAATCCTGTTTACATCGCGGTCTTTCCAGTATACCTGACCTACCATGCTGCCGTCAATATCGTCTTTCGGGGTTTCGATATGAAGGGTTGCCGCCAATAAACTCAGAGATGTATAATTTTTATAATCGCCAAAACGCCACATATCCATCGTATCCCAAAGGTGTTGGGTCTGCCATGGTTTTTTGCCCGATATATCCAGGAGCACGGGCAATTTTATTTTGTGGATAACCATTCTTCTGCAGATAAAAGGAATGTCAAATTCTTTGATGTTGTGACCACACAAACCATCTTTTTCAGGATTTACATAATGGGTATCCAATAAATTTGCAAAATCTGAAAGCAATTTTTTTTCATCATCACCGGCAAATGACTTTATCTTACATTTTGTGATCTCATTATTTTCAAAGTGCAGATATCCGACAGATATACAAACGATTTTGGCAAATTCAGCAAAAATGCCTGCTTTATTCTGATATAATTCTGCAGGAGTTAAAGTTTCTGCACTGTTTTTTTGCAGTGTGTTACTTTTTACTTCCCACAACGATTGAAAGGCCGGAGATAATTCCTCAAATGTTGATACAGAAGAGACTGTTTCAATGTCTATAAACAACATTTTTTTTAACGAAGATACAGAAACTAACATAAGTCATGGTTTTCCCTGATAAAATAGATTCATGGTATTTAACCAATTTTACATAAAACGTGTAAATATAGATAATATTCATTAATTTTGTCTCGTTAAATTTAAAAATCAGAAATCATCATGAATAACACGAAATCAAAACAGAATTTTACCACGATAGCAATAGTTATCATCATCTTGTTATTGTTGTTAAATGGTTATCAGTGGTACTCGAATAACACATTGTCCAAATCCAATGAAGTCAAACAATCAGAAGTTATAGAACTTCAGAAACTCAATGCTGAATTGGATCAGGATTATCAGTCTGCTGTTGAAAGTCTTGAAGAATTGAGAGGTGACAATCAGGAACTGAATTCTTTGATCGACGCTCAGAAAGCCGAACTTACCACCCAAAAGAACAAAATCAACGATCTTATCTGGTCAAAAAAGGAATTGGATAAGGCAAAAGTTGAATTAAAAAACCTGAATTCTTCTGTTACCAAGTATATGGCTGAAATCAAAGAACTGAAAGAAAAAAATCAGATTCTTACTGATGAAAATGTCCAGCTTGCAACAAAAGTGGATGAAGTCTCAAAGACAAATGAAGAAATCCTGACAGCAAAAGCAGCATTATCCAAAGAAAAAGATGAGTTGTCCAAATCCAATCAGACTCTTGGATCCAAAGTGGATATGGCCAATGCTATCAAGGTCAACTTTATCGAAGTCAAAGGATATGAATCCAATAAAAAAGGTAAACTGAGTGAAACTTCCCGTGCTAAAAACGTAAACGTACTCAGGGTATGTTTTATCACAGAAACCAATATGGTTACCAGTTCCGGACAAAAAAGATTTTATGTCAGAATCATCAAACCAACCGGAGAAACTGTAGCTATGGATGACAGCGGCTCAGGTGTTTTGACCAACAAACTGGACAACACGCAGGTCAGATATACAACAGCAGGAGACATTACATACAACAATGAGGACACCAATGCATGCATCGACTGGAATGTTACAGATGCTATGGTGAAAGGAAATTACCAGATAGAATTGTACAACAACGGTTTTCCGGTAGGAAAAGGTTCTTTCAAACTTAAATAGATCATCGTTCACATAAAAAAAGGAGGTAAATGCGTGTTTACCTCCTTTTTTTTATCTCAGCATTTTGATCTTATTCCATTATAAAAGTTTTGACAACATGAGGGGATAGTTTGGTGCCAACTTCCTGAGCCTCGGCCAAAACATAAAATTCTGATTTTACCCCTTTTGCTTTTTTAGCCATAGAAATCAATCCTCTCATCAAAAAATTCTGGTCCTGCCATTGATCCATTTCAGATTTGACAAATTGAAACGGAACCTCAAAATCTACAAATTTTTCTTCATTTTTTTTGACGGAAATATGTTGTTTGAGTTGCTTTATACCCATAACATATTCATTGACCAATAGATTTTTACCACGTCCTCTGCTGTATTTTTCCATAACTTTAATGGTGATTCCGCTTACCTGGGTATCGCGCAATGTCGTCAGCTTGATGACTCCGGTTATTATTCCGGCATTTTTATCAATTTTTGATTGGATCGAAACATCCATTTTTAATCCTTCGATGCCCAAAACTTTTTTTATATTATCTATCATATTTCATTAAATCCGATTAACTAAACGAAGATACGCCCAAAAAAGATTAAAAGGCAGGTTAAATATATGAAAGAAGAAAAAAATCTGACAAAAGTAAAAATCAATTGACTTAAAAGAGACTTCAAATCAATCAAAAAGATGTTAAAGGACAAAAACATCATAGATTTTGTTTCCGGCGAAAAATGATTTTACTGGATTGAGCAACTAACGTCAGATAAATCTTTTGTGCCAACTTTCCTTTAAAGGTTTTTCCCAACTATTTTCAAACTTTAATTTGGTGTCAACCAGATTGTCAAAAAAGAGCGTTTCATCTTGAATTGTTCCTGAATGATATGCCTCTTTAAGATTTTCCAATGGCATCACCTTGATATTTTCGTCTTTAGTGTTTCTGTATGCAACCTGCGTCCTGCCTAAAAAGGAAATACCAAAATGTTTTTCAAGATCTTCCACAAAATGCATCAGCTTATCCTGTGAACAACCACTTGCACTTGTTTGTGTCTGATCCACCAAAAAGACAAGAAATCTATGGTGGTAAACGCCTCCATAAGACATTATATCCTGATTATGGCTGGTCCAGGAATCTAAAAATCTTTTTATATAAAGATCACAAGCAGCTTCCTGTTGTTGGGACAATTCGTTTTCTGCCTGAAAAATCCAGACTCTCGAGGTTGGGTGGAGTAAGGCAAATCCTGTTATCATCTTTTTGAAATAATGTTTGATTGTAAAATCATCTCTGAAATATCGTAGACCATGACATCGTCTTGTTTGTCCTGAGCTTTCATTCCATCGGACAACATGGTGAGACAAAAAGGACAGTTTGCTGCTACGGTTTCAACCTGCATACCGGCGATTTCTTCTGCCCGTTCGATATTGATTCTTTTGTCACCGGGTTCATCCTCTTTAAACATTTGTGCTCCTCCTGCTCCACAACATAACCCTTTGGTCTTGCATCTTTTCATTTCCAGGAGTTCGACTTCAAGAGATTCGAGTAATTGCCGCGGGGCTTCATAAACACCGTTTACCCTTCCGAGATAACAAGAATCATGGTAAGTAATTTTTTTACCCTTCCAGGCGCCTCCTTCGATGGTGAGTCTTCCGGAATTCAGTAAAGATTGTAAAAAAGTAGTGTGGTGAACCACATCATAATGACCGCCCAAAGCAGGATATTCATTTTTTAAGGTATTAAAACAATGCGGACAAGCTGTTACAATATTTTTAACCTCATACATATTGAGTGTTTGAATATTCTGAATTGCCAACATTTGGAATACAAATTCATTGCCCGCCCTTCTTGCCGGATCACCGGTACATTGTTCTTCATTTCCCAAAATAGCGAAAGAAACGCCACATTTTTCCAATATGGCCGCAAATGCTTTGGTCACTTTTTGAGCTCTGGCGTCATAACTTCCCGCACAGCCTACCCAAAAAAGCACTTCGGGTTTGATACCTTCTGCTGTGGCTTCGGCCATTGTATTTACTTTCAAAGACATATATTGTTATTTATCTTGGTTCGGTACATTAAATTTCAGTTCTCCATTTTTCTCTTTCATCAGACATTTGCCAGACGCTACCTCCGTTTTCCATTGCGGTAAACATAGGAACCCAATCTGGTGGTCCTGCGGACTCACTTAAGATCTCGTATCTGCGCAACTCCAGAATAGGTTCGAGGGGATCTATCATTACAGGGCATGCTTCAACACAGGCATTACACGTTGTACATGCATGAATTTCTTCCCGGGAGATATAGTCAAAAAGATTTTTACCATCCTGGTAATGTTTTTTATAAAAATCAGAAGTTCCATCCGGCTTTTCACCATTAAAAAATGTCAGGTCGCCTGATTCTATATTTTTTCCGACTTCTGTTGCCCGATCCCGGATGTCCATCAAAATTTTTCTGGGTGACAATTTTTTTCCTGTCAGATTGGCGGGACAAACTGCTGTGCACCGACCACATTCCGTACACGAATAGGCATCCAGGATGTTTTTCCAACTCAGATCAAAAATATCTTTGGCTCCAAAATCAAGATTGGGTTCAGCATCGGGGTTGTTTTCAGCTTTTACCGGCAGACCAAACATATTTTTGACTTCATTCATGATGGCCGGCATATTTTCCATTTCTCCTCTGGGTCTGAGTTTTGCAAAATAAACATTCGGGAAAGCCAGAAAAATGTGAAAATGTTTTGAAAAAGGAAGATACAGGATAAAGCCGCAAACGACCATAAAATGCAACCACCACCCTGCTCTTTCTAACATAAATAGGGTTTCTTGTGTCATATCCGCAAAAAACAGCTGTGCAAATCCGTTGCTTAACATCAGGTGTCCCGTATCGGGATAATGTGCTTCGTCCAATTTTTGTAATAACCCATCAGCACCGTTCATGGTAAAAATTCCGGTAACCAACAGAATTTCACCCAATAATATAATATTTGCATCAAGTCGTGGCCAACCATTAAGTTCCGACTTGACAAATCTTGGTATTTTTAATAAATTTCTACGGTATAAAAAGATAAATGTTGCTATCAAAGCCAAAAAAGACAATATTTCAATCACATTGATAAGAAAGGTATAAAAACCACCCAGAATTCCTGAAAAAATCCTGTGTTGCCCTAAAAGTCCGTCAATAATGATTTCAATCAATTCGACCTGCGTAAATAAAAAAGCTATATAAATAAACAAATGGAACACTGCCGGAATCAAGTTTTTAAACATTTTTTTCTGACCGAAAGCCACCAGAAAAACATTTTTCCACCTGGTGACCGGCTGATCGTTTATGGTTTTTGGTTTGCCCAAAAAAATGTTTTTATAAACTCTGTGATAATGACGGTAAGCCAGATAAGCAGTGGCAGATAAGACCAGCAGAAACAAAACCTGTTGAATACCCATAATTGATTTTTTATTACAAGGCTTAAAATTACAAAGACTATTTTAGTTTTTACTAACTTTGTGCAAAAATAGATACTTCCATGAAAATCCTCAACCATAGCCAAATAGAAACCAAAATAAAAAGACTGGCTATCGAAATATTAGAAAACAACCTGGAAGAAAAAGAACTGGTACTTGCAGGCATTAATAACAGCGGTTATATTTTTGCCGGTTTGTTAAAAAATGCTTTGGAACAAACAAGAAAAAAGAAAATTACACTGACAAAAATCAAATTGAATCCGGCTCAACCTTTGGCCTATCCGATTGAAACCGAAAAAGAAGTTTCTTTTTACCAGGATAAAACCATTATTGTCATCGATGACGTAGCCAACACCGGGAGAACTATTTTTTACGCCTGCAAACCTTTTCTGGAAGTGATACCTAAAAAAATCGAAGTCGCTGTTTTGGTCGACCGTTCCTATAAATCATTTCCTGTCAAGGTGGATTATAAAGGGATGTCACTTGCCACGACTTTTCAGGAACATATAAAGGCCAATATCTCTGATGTACAGAACCTGTCTGTGGAGATTTTATGATATTTTTTAGATGCTGACCAAAGAAGTCGGTTTACATATGACAAATATCATCGGAGAAAATAATTAACCGCTGAAGCAATAAAGTTTAAAATTCCTTAACTTTGTCTTGACACCCAACAATTAAGGTTATGGACCAACATGAAGTAACAGATTGGTTATTGTCCGGCGACCCATCCATCAGATATCAGGTTTTCAGAGATTTGTCAGGTTGTGATGATGTCGGCTTGAGGTCTGAAATCTCAGTTTCCGGTTGGGGGAAACAAATACTTGACCACCAAAAAAAAGACGGATATTGGGGTCACGATTATTATCAACCAAAATGGACATCTACGCACTATACGTTGTTGGACCTCATGTATTTGCAGATCGACCCTAATCATGCTGCCATCAAACCCACAATGGAAAAAATTCTGAAAAATGAAAAAGGAAAAGACGGAGGTTTACTTCCGATTGGGAGTACTCAAAAAAGTGATGTTTGTGTAAACGGAATGGCCCTTCAGTTTTTGTCTTATTTCAGGCAAAACGAGGAAGATCTTTGTTCTGTTGTCGACTTTCTGTTATCCCAAATCGTTGTTGACGGAGGCTTTAATTGTCAATCAAACAGACAAGGATGCGTCCATAGTTCTCTCCACTCCACCATTTCAGTTTTGGAAGGCATTCATCAGTACTTAACGGAAGGTTACACTTACCGAAAACAAGAATTGTCAGATGTTAAAGTCACAGCAGAAGAATTTATTCTGCAACATCATTTATTCAGGTCAGATAAAACAGGCAATATTATCAGACCTTCCTTTTTAAAATTTCATTTTCCCGTACGCTGGTATTACGATATATTCAGAGCTTTGGAATATTTTGCAAAATCCCAAAAACCTTTTGATAACCGAATGACGGAATCCCTTCAGATACTGCATCGTTTGAAAACAAAAGAAGGCGTTTGGAAAGTGGCTGCTCATTATCCCGGCAAAACACATTTTATTATGGAAAAAGCAGGGCAACCAAGCAGGTGGAATACCTTGCGTGCTATAAAAATCATCCGGTTTTATGCTAACTCAGTGAGTGTCATTCAACAAAACTAATTTTATGCCAAGACCTAAAAACAAAACGGAACTTTTGGAAGAAAGCCAAAAACAATATAATAATTTACTATCATATATCAGTCAACTTTCTGAAGAGGAAAAAACAAAACTATTTCCGGAAGGTATGCTCAACCGCAACATCCGGGATGTTCTGGCTCACCTTGATGTCTGGCATAAAATGATGTTAACCTGGTTTGAAACAGGAAAAAAAGGTATCAAACCGGATATCCCGGCCAAAGGATTTACATGGAAAACCCTGCCGGAACTCAATCGTTTGATACAGAAAAACAACGGGAACCTGACTTATGATGAAGTTTTTATTTCCTTCGGACTTTCTTATCAGGAAATCAGAAAACTCATAATATCCCTCTCAGAAGAAGAACTTTTTGAAAAAAATACATATGCCTGGACGGGTACAACAACTTTGGGTGCTTACCTTATTTCTGCCACCTCAAGTCATTATGTATGGGCATTAAAAATCATAAAAATGGCCCTGAGGAAATCAAAAAACCAACCATAAAAAACAGTTTATGTTTCAGGCTTATTTTTTATAAAAATTGACAATATTTTTACCAAATTTTGTGATAAATTTTCCAAAGCTAATGGAATATTCCATAAAGAGATATCTCTGACTTCAACTTTGTTGGAAATGGCTCTGATTTGGCAAAAGGGGATTTTTTCTACCAGGGCTGAATAAAAAAATCCGCCGCCTTCCATGGTTTCAATGTCGGCACCAAACTTGTTTATGGAATCCGATATGGTATCATGAGTTCCGCTCACTCTGTTTACGGTTACACCACTAACTTTGGGAAAAGAAGTATAAGGAAGCGGATTTATTAATGCCCCGTCAACAAAAGGAAACAAATCTTTTCGGGTCAGGCCTGCTTCAAAAACATCGACAAAAGAACCATCTTTTTGTTCAATACCGAGGTCTCCAAAACGTTCTTCGGTAACTTCCACTACCTGCCCGATAGGCAGTTCGTTTGTGAATGAACCGGCGATTCCTATTTGTATCCACAAATCAAAAGTACAGGATGCTTTGGTTTTTAACAGAGATACAGCTGTCATCAAAGATCCGACACCACTCTCTAAAAACATAACAGAAAGACCGGCACAGTGATACCAATGATTCTGATCCCTTGTCAGGCTAAGATCGTTAGTCAACTTTTTGATAACCGGTTGCAACTCCAAATCTGTAGCGGCAACAATCAAAATGTTCATTCCGGTAAAATCATAATTGGAATGCGGGTCATAGCCAATTCTGTCGTCGTATTTGTATCCATAAATAACCTTGACCAGAAACTATGAGGTCTGCGTATCATGATGATCATTCCTCCATTCGAATTTTCAGCATTTTTCCTGATACTATTTGTGATCTCTGAACTACTTACAGTGACAATATCAGATACTTGCTGACCTAACTTTTCAATGGTACTTTCAACAAAATCTTTTTGATTTTCATCAGTTACCACATGAAACACTTCCAATCGAAGGTCTAATTTTTGAATAAAATTGCGCAAAAACCTAAATGAATATTCGTTTTTAACTTCTTTTTCATCAAGATTGATAATTGCCTTTTTATTGTCCAAACCTTCTTTAAGCGGAAAAGGAATGGCAATGACCGGAACCTGAGCATTATCGACAACTTTTTTTGCCACACTACCCATAAAGATATTGGAGATACTACCTTTACCCTGCGTTCCCATAATAATCAAATCAATATCATGACTTTTTGAAAACTCAGAAATAACCCTGCCGGAATTACCTTCCATGACGCTATGCCCTGCTTTGATTCCGGTAGTAATTTTATTTTCAACTGACATCAAAACATCAGATAAGTCTTCCAAAACTGCTTTTTTGATTTCATTATCCAAAGACCTTAATCTTCCGGTACTTTTGGGAACAGAGTAGGCTGTAAACAGATGAAGTTTGGCACCCAGAGCATTACCCAGGTTTATTGCATAATCCAAAGCATATAATGAATGATTTGAAAAGTCTATCGGACAAAGTATATTCATAAAATAATTTATTAAAAATGAAAGTGCAAAATTAAGGTAAGAATTTGATTTATTTTATTTTTTTTGATATTAAGAAATTTTAATTTCCACTTAAAAAATCACCAAATTGGTTTTTTTCTTTTGCTATAAGATTAAAGGTTGAATTACAGAGCATTAATCTTTTCCATTACCGGTTCATGTACCTTAATAACATTTTTAACAGGCTTCACCTTATGTTCGACCAACCACAGGATTGGCAGATGAATTCCCTCCACAGCTTTGAGAGAGACGGATGATTCAAACAAGTCAGAAAAAAAGCCTCTTTTCCTATGGACCACTGCGAGGACATCCACTTTTTCAAAAATACTGTAATCTATTATAGATTGGGTTACATCACTACCTCTGACACTTTTTATATCGAAACTAAAAGTCGGATAGCGGGATTCAAATATTTCTTTAATCAGAACACTTCTGGTTTGTTCAAGTTCTGATGATTCAGTGCCGATATGGATAAAAATCGTTTTAGCTAAAAATTGTTGGTTGTACTGCATAAATACATCAATACATTCGTCAAAATCCGCTTTGTCATCTATTGCAAAAACTATTTTTTTTGGTTCTGTATATCTCGTATTTTCGTGAATAAATATAATCGGAACTTTTGTTGTTTTAGCCATAATCTTTGAGGTTGTCCCCAATATCTTCTCGATGATATTATGGTTGTCTTTAGTTCCTGCAATGATATATTGATAGTCCATATCAGATGCAAAATCTGTAACGGTAAACCCGGGAACACCATATCTTATTTCGTAAGAGGTTTTTACCGGCTTCAAATCATAGCCCAACTCTTTGGGATACTGATTGGCAAAATATTCCAATCTTTGTTGGGCTGCATGAACCAATGATTCCAAGGTATCCACAAAATGGGTATCGGCGGTTGAAAAATTACCTTGTAACACATGAATAAGGGTAATTTCCCCTTTATAAGCATGCGCAAACTGATTTGCATACATGTATGCAGAAAATGCAGTTTTGGTAAAGTCTACGGGAACAAGAATTTTAGGAGTCATATGCTTATTTTTACTCTACAAAGCTACCTATAAAGGAGAAATATACAGTTGACAAAGATTATGTATAAAATATGATATGTATCATACTTTTTGTGCTGATAATCTTTACAAAATGGCTAATCGCAGGGATATTTCTTAAGTAGATAAGTCAGACCATGGTTTCAGCAGGTGCTCAGAAAATTAAAAATATTATGCCGGCCAAAAATAACAGGGATAAACAATTCAGGACAAGTTGTATTTTGGGCGGAAAATCGTCACAATTTAGTAAAAGGATTTGTCTGAAGTCATTGATTCCGATATTTACATTGGCAAAAAAGCTTTAAACAAAATAAGGAATTTCCGAAAAATATGACCACTTCTGCCAATAAGATACAAATCATATAAAATCATTTCAAAAAAAGAGACGGATTCGCTTTTCAATGACTATTTTTGCATCGCATTTAAATTTTTATTATATTTTTCATGGAGCGCATTCAGATAGACAACCAACTCATCAAATCTTTTCAGAAGTACACAAAAACTGACAAATCCAAAGCAACCATTCAAATCCTCAATTCCTTTTTACCATTTATTGGTATTTGGGTACTGATGTATTTTGCTTATGATTATTCTTATTGGCTGACCTTGTTACTTGGTGTGGTCAATGCTTTTTTTATGGTCAGGATATTTATTATACAACACGATTGCGGACACAGAACGTTTGTATCAAACGGAAAAGTAAGAAACGCCATCGGTTTTGCCTGTAGTCTTTTCAGTACGATTCCGTACTCTTACTGGGCCAAATCACATCATATCCACCACTCACATAATGGTCAGCTCGAGTTGAGAGACATAGGCGACATTGATACCCTTACGGTAAATGAATATAAAAACCTTACTACCTTCGGCAAACTTAAATATCGTTTGTACCGATCCTGGTTGGTTATGTTTTTAATCGGACCATTATATTATGTTTTGATTCATAACAGGTTGCCATTGATTCAAATGGATATATTCAAAAATGAAAAATGGAAACTATGGCTTAATAATGTTATTTTATTATCCATCTTTTTGGTTTTGGGATACTTTCTGGGTTGGGCAAAATTTTTTGCCACACATTTCACTATTGTCGCTATTTTCAGTGTCATAGCCATTTGGTTTTTTTATGTACAACACCAACATGAGGCTTCATACAAACAATGGAAAGACAAATGGGACTATCTGACAGCAGCTTTGAGAGGAAGTACGTATTACAAAGTTCCGGCAATATTCAACTGGTTAACAGGAAATATAGGTATTCACCATATTCACCACCTGAATCCGGCCATCCCTAATTATAATCTTCAGAAAGCTTTGGCAGAAAACCCTTGGGTGAATAATTATACCACTATTTTGGGATTTTGGGAAAGCTTAAAATTAGCATCTCACAAGCTTTGGGACGAATCTCAACAAAAAATGATCACCTTTTCAGAATACGGTAAAATGAAAAAAATGGGTTTAATCTAAGTTTATTCATTATCATTTACCATAAATATTGTTATTAACTTGTTAATCATTTGATTTAAATCATTGATTTACAATTAATTATATTTAGCCACGCCCTTCCCATGATACTTAATCGGGATATTTTCACTACTTTTGCACCCTAAATTTTATAATTTGTATACATTCTCATCCCTGGGATTGGATGCCGACATACTTTCTTCCATCGAAGAAATCGGCTATGAAAAACCCACAGAAATTCAACAAAAGTCCATTCCTTTACTACTCGAAAAAAGAGGTGATTTTATCGGACTGGCAGCAACAGGAACAGGTAAAACAGCAGCATTTGGTCTTCCTTTGATCCAATATACGGACACAACGTCAAAAAACATCACCGGATTGGTTTTGGCGCCTACCCGTGAGCTTGCCCAACAAATAGCCAAAGAGCTGTTATTGTTTGGAAAAAATAAAAAAGGACTCCGCATCGAAGTTGTTTATGGTGGCGCACCTATATCCACCCAGATGCGTAACATCAAAAGAATGCCGCCTCACATTTTGGTGGCTACACCCGGAAGGTTAAAAGACCTGATTGACAGAAAAGCAGTTTTTCTCGACAATGTAGAATTTCTTATTCTAGACGAAGCAGACGAAATGCTCAATATGGGTTTTCAGGAAGCCGTGGACGAAATCCTGGAATTTACACCGGAAGAAAAAGTAACCTGGCTTTTTTCTGCGACCATGCCGTCAGAGATCCGAAAAATCATCAATACATACATGGATCATCCCGGGGAAGTAAAAATTCATTCGGAGAGTAAAACCAATGTAAACATCGAACATAAATATATATATGTTCATCGCGGAGATAAAGAAGCCGCCCTTAAAAGAGTACTTGACTACCTTACTGATTTTTACGGTGTTATATTTTGTAAAACAAAAATGGATACCCAGGAATTGGCAGAATATCTTGAAAAAGAAGGATATCGTGCAGAACCACTGCACGGAGATCTTTCTCAAAATCAACGGGATGCCGTCATGGCAAAATTCAGGAATAAAACCACACCGATTCTGGTAGCTACAGATGTCGCAGCCAGAGGAATTGACGTGGATAACCTTACGCACGTCGTTCATTATTCTCTTCCTGATAATCCTGAGTATTACACACACCGAAGCGGCAGGACGGCAAGGGCAGGAAAAAAAGGAACTTCCCTCGCTATTGTTACACCACAGGATGTGGGAAGAATCCGCTTTTTTGAAAAAATCATCGGGGTAGAAATCGCACACGTTAAAGTGCCTCTTCAATCACAGATGTACAGCAAAAAAATTGAAAAATTTACTGAAAAAATCCTGAACGCGGATACGATAGAATTGAATGATGAAATGATCAATAAAGCATTGGATGCTTTTTCAAGTCTTTCAAAAGAAGATCTGATCAAAAACATTCTTGCTCTCGAATTTGACAAACTTTACAAAAAAGTAGAACGCGATGACCTGAATTTATTTGTTGATGACCGAAGAAAAAGGGACAAAGACAGAGATCGGGATCAAGGAAGAGATCGGGACCACGGAAGAGACAGGGATCACGGAAGAGACCGTGACAGAGGAAGAGACCGCGACCGTGATAAAGGTAAAAAAGGTAAAGACAGCCTTCCGTTTGAACGGGATTTCAAAAAAAGTCGTGAAGGAGATGAAAAAAGACCTTCAAGACCCAATATGGTAAACTATTTTATCAATATCGGTAAAATAGATAATGTTTTTCCGGTAGCTCTTATCGAACTTCTCAGTACACAAACAGGTATTACAAAAAAGAGTATTGGTGATATTTATTTGTACAAAAAACATTCTATTATTCAGGTAGACAAAACCATGGTTAAAAAACTGGAAGATGGTTCGAACAATCTGAAGTTTAATGGAAGAAAAATTATTGTTAAAAAAGACACTTTATAATCTCTCATCACAAGCAATTTTATGTTATCAATACGAAATATAGCCATCATAGCCCACGTTGACCACGGAAAAACAACCCTGGTTGATAAAATCATACACGAATGTAAGGCGATGGATCAAAGAAAAGATACCGGCGAACTTATTCTCGACAACAACGATTTGAAAGAGAAAGAGGAATCACCATTTTATCCAAAAACGTATCTGTACGATATAAAGATGTAAAAATCAATATCATCGATACTCCGGGTCACGCAGACTTCGGTGGTGAGGTAGAAAGGGTGTTGAATCTGGCAGATGGTGTTTTGTTGCTCGTAGATGCTTTTGAAGGTCCGATGCCACAAACGCGTTTTGTACTCAACAAAGCAGTCGAAATCGGATTAAAACCCATTGTGGTTATCAATAAAGTAGATAAAGAAAATTGCCGTCCGCTTGATGTTCAAAGTGATGTTTTTGACCTTATGTTTAACCTTGGGGCTACCGAAGACCAACTGGACTTTGTAACTCTTTTTGGTTCAAGCCGCGATGGGTGGATGAGTTTTGATCCTGAAATCAGGACAAAAGATGTTCAACCGTTGCTTCAGGCTGTACTTGATGTCATTCCTGAAGCGCCTTATCAGGAAGGACCTATGCAGATGAGCATCACTTCTCTTGACTACAATGTTTTTCAGGGAAGGTTATCTATTGGTAGGGTCGTAAGAGGAAATATCAAAGAAAATACGGACTACTTCATCTGTAAAAAGGATGGTTCCATGAAAAAGGTACGTATCAAAGAACTTTATGTTTTCGAAGGTTTGGGAAAAGTAAAAGTACCGACAGTTCGTTCAGGCGACCTTTGTGCCGTCGTAGGTGTGGAAGACTTTGAAATCGGAGACTCATTTGTGGATATGGAAAATCCGGAAGCATTGCCGAGAGTAGCGGTGGATGAACCAACCATGAGCATGTTGTTTACCATCAATACTTCTCCGTTTTTCGGAAAAGAAGGTAAGTTTGTTACTTCAAGACACCTGAGAGAACGATTATACAAAGAACTGGAAAAAAACCTGGCTTTGAGAATCGAAGATCAGGACACAGAAGATAAATTTCTGGTATTCGGACGTGGAGTCCTTCACTTATCAGTTTTGATAGAAACCATGAGAAGAGAAGGATATGAATTGCAGGTAGGAAAGCCTGAAGTTTTGATAAAATATGTTGATGGTGTCAAACATGAACCTATTGAAACCATGGTGATTGACGTTCCTGAAACTGCAGCAGGAAAAGCTATCGAATTGGTTACCCAAAGAAAAGGTATGTTGAAAGTGATGGAACCCAAAGGTGACATTCAACATCTTGAGTTTGAAATCCCTTCACGAGGTATCATAGGATTGAGAAACAATATGCTTACTGCTACTTCAGGTGAAGCTGTCATGACACACAGATTTTTGCAATACGAACCTTATAAAGGAGATTTACCTTCACGGTTAAAAGGATCTTTGGTGTCTATGGAACAAGGACAGGCTTTGCCTTTTGCTATCGACAGACTACAAGACAGAGGCAAATTTTTTATTGATCCGGGTGAACAGGTTTATATCGGACAGGTCATCGGCGAACATTCAAGAGACAATGATCTCGAGGTCAATGTAATCAAAGGTAAAAAACTTACCAACATGAGAGCTTCAGGTTCTGATGAAAATATGAAAATAGCCCCGAAAATTCAGATGTCATTGGAGGAGGCTATGGAATATATTAAAGATGATGAATATCTGGAAGTTACGCCGGTCAACCTGAGACTTAGAAAAATCAGCTTTAAGCCGGGAAATTAAATTTTCAGGGTTGGTGGATTGTGTAAGGTAATCAAACCGAATGTTTTTTTAAGGATTTATCGTACTTTTGTCACTACGACTTCAGACAATCAATTTGGTTTTTACAACAATTTGAGGTGAGCGTCAGTTTATTCCTTAATGAATCTTTACAAACAAAACAGTTTTTTTAAAATCATCTTATTGGTTACAGGAGCCATTATCCTCGTAATCACTTTGTTGTATGCCAATTACCTGGCGACCAAACTCAAAGAAAACGAGCAAAAAAATATTTATATTTTTAAAGAAGCGCTGAAGGAAATGTCAAGTATCCAGGAATCTTTGTTTCTGGCAGAAAGTGGCAATGATCCGGATGCTCAGTTTGACCTCAACAGAGATGTCACCTTGCTGGATACCATCATCAGATCTTTTCCCCTACCGATTATTTTTGAAGATGAAAACGGAATGCTCGAAGGTCAGAATTTTGAAGCTGACAAAAATGATGATCAAAAATTTTTACGGTCCAAAAGAGAAACCTTTTTAAAAACAGGTCAGAATCCGCTTTTAGGAACAGGTTACGCTTCAAAAATCTATTACTTCAATTCTCCTCTATCCGACCATATTAAATATTTTCCGGTAGTTCAGGTATTACTGATCAGTAGTTTTATCGGATTCGGGTATTACTTATTTAATGTCTCCAGACGTGCTGAACAAAATCAGGTATGGGCAGGTATGGCCAAAGAAACTGCCCATCAGTTAGGTACACCAATCAGTGCCATAATGGGCTGGGTAGAATACCTTAAAGAAATTTTTAAGGAGACGCCTGACCAAAATTATATTGTTGAAGAGTTAAAAAAAGATGTGGATCGCCTTGAACTTGTTGCTGACAGATTTTCAAAAATAGGATCCAAACCGGTTCTTGAATCCTGTAATCTTTATGAAGAATTACTTGAAGTAAAAAATTACATACAAGCAAGGTCAGCCAAAAAAATAAGTTTTGAAATCATTTTTCCGAATGATGCCATTTTGGTAAATATCAACAAACACTTATTTGCCTGGGTCGTTGAGAATCTCATGCGCAACAGCCTGGACGCTATGGAAGGAAAAGGAAAAATCTGGATAGAAGTAACAGATGGTGACCCTTATGTATCTATTGATGTAAACGATACCGGTTACGGCATTCCCAACAACAGATTTAAATCAGTATTCAAACCGGGATATTCTACCAAAAAAAGAGGTTGGGGTTTGGGCCTTTCACTGGCAAAAAGAATCATTGAAGAGTACCACAAAGGCAAAATATTTGTAAAATCGTCAAAACCCAAAGAAAAAACCACGTTTACCATCAAATTGTACAAAAATTGATCTTGTATGCGCAAAATCGGGTTTATTGTCGCGTTTTATTTTTTATGTTCATGGCTGATTGCCCAAAACACGAATGTTATGTTGACTGAGATGACCACACATTTTGAAAAAAACAATGATTATACACCGACGTATCCCGAAATTATTGAATTTTATAAAAGTGTTGCCCAAAATTCAACGTTTATAAGTTTTTCAGCATTTGGTACTACGGATAGTGGGTTCCCATTGCACGAAATCGTACTATCCAAACATGGTTTTGATCCGAAGCACATCAAATCAATCAATTTGCCTGTACTCATGATCAATAATGGAATTCATCCCGGAGAACCTTGCGGCATTGATGCTTCCATGATGTTGGTGCGAAATATCCTTCAGAAAGCAAATCAGGATTCCTTATTGGATAAGATGGTTATTGTCATTATCCCGGTTTATAATATCGGCGGATGTCTGAACAGAAGCAGTACCAGCAGGGCCAATCAAAACGGACCTGAAGCATATGGCTTTCGCGGAAATGCCAAAAACTACGATTTAAACAGAGATTTTATCAAAGCAGATGCCGCCAATACCAGAAGTTTTTATACCGTTTTTAAAAAATGGGACCCTGATATTTTTGTCGATACACATACTTCCAATGGGGCAGATTACCAATACACTATGACCCTGATTGCTACCCAAAGTGATAAAGCCGGTCCCGTGGGAGGAAAATTTTTAGAAGAAGATATTCTACCCTATTTGTATAAAAAAATGGATGAAAAACAATATACCATGATTCCATATGTTTATGCGCATAAAAAGGGGATTCCGGATCATGGCATACGATCATTTCTTGATTACCCAAGGTATTCTTCCGGATTTGCCGCACTTCATCACTCGTGGTCATTTATGCCTGAGGCGCATATGCTCAAACCCTACAAGGACAGAGTGTATAGTACACTCGCTTTTTTAGAAACTGTTGCTGATTTTATTTCAAAAAATCCGCAAAAAATAAAATTGGTCAGAAGTCTTTGGAAAAAGGAAAGCCGGGATCAAAAATTGTTTCCTTTACATTATATCCTGGATGAAACCAAATCTGACAGTATTTTCTTTAATGGTTTTGAAGCTTCTTACAAACCCAGTCTGATCACCGGAAAAGACAGGTTGTATTATGACCGTAACAAACCTTACACCAAAAATATTCCCTTTTATACATATTATACCCCGACATCGTTTGTCACCAAACCCAAAGCCTATATCATCCCTCAGGGTTATCAGGAAATCATCGAAAGGCTACAGGAAAACGGAGTTGTTGTGACCAGAATGGAAAACAATACCGTTTTGAAAGTAGAAAAATACAGGATCACCGATTACAAAACGAGCAAAACACCTTACGAAGGCCGTTTTCCCCACAGTGAAGTTAAAACCGAGAGCTTTACTACGGAACAGGCATTTTTTGCCGGTGATTTTATCGTCGAAACGGATCAGGAAAACGTCAGATTTATCATAGAGACCCTCGAGCCACAGGCACCTGACAGTTATTTCACCTGGAATTTTTTTGATGCCGTGCTCATGCAAAAAGAATATTTTTCGGCTTATGTATTTGAGGATCTGGCTGTTGAAATTCTGGCAAAAACCCCCGAATTAAAACAAAAACTGGAAGATAAAAAAAGTAAGGAACCGGCTTTTGCCGATGATGCTTATGCCCAGCTTGAATTTATTTATAAAAACTCACCCTATTACGAGCCAAGCCACAGAGTCTACCCTATTGCACGCTGGAATCCGTAAAAATATCTATCTTTGTGCGATATCCCGCTCTATCGCGCCTGAACAACATGTCAGGTGAGGAAAGTCCGGACAACGTAGAGCACCGCACCATGTAACACGTGGGGTCCTTTCGAAGGAGAGGATACAGAAAGTGTCGCAGAAAATTACCGCCTCTTCAGCACGCTGATGAGGTAAGGGTGAAAATGTGGGGTAAGAGCCCACAGGTACATATAGTAATATTTGTATCGGATAAACCTTGCGGGTTGAAATGCCATGTATATCCTGAATCCTTTACGGAAAAAAATGGCTCGTTTTTATGACTTCGGTCTGTCAGGAGGGGTAGGCAGCGCAGATAAATGATAGAGACTCAGTATGATGTACTGAGAACAGAATCCGGCTTACAGGGATATTTTTTTAAAAAAACCTTATGAAAAATTTTCATAAGGTTTTTTGTTTAAAACATGAAAGTATTTATGAAACCAAAATTTTTCTGAAAAATTATTTTCTTATACAGGCAAAAAACTCTTGTCTGACGGATTCTTCTTCAAAAGAACCGCTAAAATAAGATGTCACAGTACTGCTTGTTATATCTTTTACCCCTCGGCTGGACACACAAAGATGGGTTGCTTCGATAAAAACAGCGACATGTTCCGATTGAACGGCCCTTTTGATGTCTTCTGCAATCTGCATGGTAAGTCTTTCCTGAACCTGGGGTCTTTTTGCGTAATGCTGTACAATCCTGTTTAATTTTGAAAGTCCGATAACCTTGCCGGAAGATTTGTACGCCACGTGCGCTTTGCCTATGATCGGGACAAAATGATGTTCACAATGCGAATAAAAAGTTATGTCTTTTTCCACCAACATTTCTTTGTATCCATACTTGTTGTCAAAAAGTTTGATATCGGGTTTATTATCCGGATTTAATCCGCTGAAAACCTCCTTAACGTACATTTTGGCTACCCGGTAAGGTGTACCCGCAAGGCTGTCATCTTTCAGGTCAAGACCCAGAGTTTCCATGATTTTACGGAAATGATATTCTATTTCTTTTACCTTTTGGTCGTCGGTTTTGAGGAAAGCATCAGGCCTCATCGGCGTATCAATACTTGTCCATATATGATTGTCTCCTTCCTCTTCAAATGCCAACATCTTATCTTCCGGAAGGTTCTCCAAATAATCCTCCGGTGCTTCTATTCTTAATTTTGTAGGAATACTTTGCGTATGTACCATGTTTCGATTTTTTTATCCAAACAGAGTAATATTCATTTTGTTTAACATATTGAGGTCTTTATTTAAACAAAATGTTTTTTTTCGAAAAAATAATTATGTCTTTTCTTTCAAAACGAATTAAAAAAATGAAGCCAATATGATTTTTATATGGTTTACAAATCATCAATTCCGGCTGGTCGTTTGTCACTGACCCATTTAAAACCTTTTATTTTAAGCCCTTCATGATTGGTAGTCATGGGAAAAACTTTGGATTTAACATCGATATAAAATAAAATATCCGTGATTTCATTATTGTCCAATCGAAAGGTTATATAACTACTTCTGGACTGATTGACACCTATATACCTTTTTGCTTCGTCTTTGAGATAATAAATGACGGTAGCGTCCCCATCCACTTTCATATTTTTCATTTTTCCCTTTTCGAAACCAGCATCAATGTATTTTCCCTGGATTTGGTCAAAATATTGTAAATCTTCACTGTGTATAATGGTCCCGCTTTCCCTGATTGACAATTTATCCATCGTTTTATTTTTCATATAAAAATGCATGGTATCACCCGTGATTTGGGTTGTGTCTGACCATACAACAGGTTCGTCAAATAATGTAAAAACAGAATCCTTCAGGTTGTACACAATAGAGTCACAAATCATCTGCAAATCGTCTTTAAAAACCCTGACATCATGAAAGCCTACAAAATAATCCACTGTATCCGTGGTAAGTGAATCCAAAGGGATCAGGGTTCTGATACTTTTGAATGTATCCGCTTTCATATGCATCAAGGTCGTGTCCACTTCTGACGTAAAGTAAGGTCTGTGGCCGGGTTCGTTGTACGCAAGTAAAAAATTGTCATCTCCGCGGTACCTTACATGATCCGAATAAATAGTTGTTTTGGCAGAAGTGTCTCTCCATATAACTCCTCCGTCTGCGACGCCAATTTTGACGGATTTATCGTAATCCAGTGTATCGGCGGTAATCACCATAGGCGGATCACTTACGGTAGATCGGCCTCTCGTTTTAAATTTTTCGGTTTTTTTGTCAAATTCCACATACGGACCTTCGACCTGGTTTTTCGTACTTTTATAGTAGGCATCCCCTTTCAGCGTGTAAAATTCATTTTTCCTGTCATAGGTTATTTTTTTGGCGAAAGCCGTATCAGATTCAGAAATATAGGTACTTATTCCGCCATCTGAAGATAGAATCACCAAATCCCTTTTTCCATCATAATGAATGGTATCTGCCAAAGCCCGTGAATTTCCCGAACGATATTGAGCATTTTTTATAAAATCCCCTTTTTTATCATCGAGATCAAACCAACCGTCTTCAGCATAAATGTCAACGGTATCTCTTTTGATCCGGGTTGGCGCCAAAAAGTGCGTTATCTGGGTTTCCGTTTCGAAACCAATAGAATCAGAATACAAAACAAAGTCACTGCCATCTACCTTTACATTTTCTTTAAAGATTGCTTTTTTTTGATTGACAAAATAAACCCCTTTTTTACTGACCAAACGCGAGCTGTCCTGCTCCAACAAGGCATTTTGATTGTATTCCGCTACTTTTGTAGATACGTTATACCGCAATTTACTGGTGTAAAGCTTTTTCTGCCCGTTTTCCAAAATGATATCTCCATACAGCCAGGCTACCAGAGAGTCAGCATTATATACCATTGAGTCAGCAAATATCCGGATGGTGTCATTCTGAAGCATCACAACCCGATGTCGCATGCGGAGGATACTACCTTTGATGATCGCTGTATCACAAAACATAAAAGTACGGGAATGATATACTTTGACATTGCCGTTGAGGTATTGGGTCGCCGGGTCCTCTCTGGCGTCAATGATCTGGTTGTCTTCGGCGTGTAATGAAAATTTTCTGTTGAGGGTATCCTTTTTTAAATCTTTGATATCCGGTTTTTGAAAAACTTTTGATTGTGCTTTTATGTCCGAAAGTCCGAAGACGGTCAGCAAACTGATTAATAAAAGCCATATATAAAATCGAAATCCTGTCATACATGAAGGCAAAACCATTGTTTTATAAAACGTCCCATACATTATTAAGTTGTCATTGTTTGGTCCAAATCCTTAAAAAGTACTTTTACAAAAAAGAAGACAGGCAAAAAAGGAAAACATGAGGTAAAAAAAAAGCAGCCTTGAAAAACAAAGCTGCTTTGTGTGGGAGATACTGGGCTCGAACCAGTGACCCCCTGCTTGTAAGGCAGGTGCTCTGAACCGACTGAGCTAATCTCCCTTGATGTTCAGAGAATGCTTTTCTTCAAAAGCGACGCAAAGGTAATCGCATTTTTTAATTCGGACAAATTTAAAAGGACTTTTTTTTTAAATTTTTTTTAAATTTTTTTTTGAAAAATTATTCAAGAAATAAAATATACGCTTATCTTTGCACCCGAATTAGAAATAATTGACCTATGGTGTAATGGTAACACTCCGGTTTTTGGTACCGTCATTCTAGGTTCGAGTCCTAGTGGGTCAACATAAAACCCTGATTAACGTAAAGTTTTTCAGGGTTTTTTGTTTCTGTTACAAACAACCGGTAACCAAGAGATCCGAAACATCCCTGAGTGTTTTTTTGTCACCATAAGATGTTATTGTTAAAATCCATAAATCTACCTTTGTATGAAAATTATACAAATTCTTTTTTTTCAATTAATCCCTTTTTTACTTCTTGCACAGGTTCAGGACTCTATTCCGGTTTATTCTACCTTTACAGTGGATTCAAAATATACATCAGAAACCAGGATCATTAATGTTTGGTTGCCACCTGATTACACAAATAACGACAAAACCTACCCTGTTTTGTATATGCCGGATGGCGGCATACAAGAAGACTTTCCGCATATTGCCAACACCCTTGCAGATTTGATCAAAAAGCATAAAATAGCACCCATCATTTTGGTGGGCATTGAAAACACCGTGAGACGGAGAGACCTAACAGGGACTACAGAAGTGGCTTCAGATAAAAAAATCGCTCCGGTATTTGGTGGCTCCGATCATTTCAGGGCTTTTATCCGCGAAGAATTGTTTCCCGAAGTGGAAAAAAGATACCGGACGTCAGGTTATAAAGGCATCATCGGTGAGTCGTTGGCCGGTTTGTTTGTCACGGAGACACTTTTGTTACAACCGGATATGTTTGACTTTTATATAACTATGGATCCTTCTCTGTGGTGGAATAACCATCATTTGGTACAACAGGCACCTGTAAATCTTTCCCATTTTAGGGATCAAAAAATAAAATTTTGGTTTGCCGGTTCCAACGCCAAAGATATATCAAAACACACCAAAAGTCTTTCAAAAATTCTGCAAAAACACCCGGTTCCCGGTCTTACGTGGTATTATGCTGATGAACCAAAAGAAAAACATCACACCATATTCCGTGCTACCAAAGAAAAAGCGTTACTGCATGTACTGGCTTCCGACAACTGATAACATAAAGTCTCATGAACCTTTATAATATTGTTTTTTTTTCAATACCCATGTTCGATATAAGTATCTATGAACCTCACATGTTTGGGCAAATCGGGCAAGTATTCCTTCTCACCTATAAAACTTGCTTTCAAACGTGCTTTGAATTTTTGAGTGGTTTTGTCGAAAGAGATTATCTCCAGTTTATTGTCGGCGGATTCATCCAGTTTGTATAAAAGAATACCAACATCATCGTTGACAATAATATAACTGACATTAATCGAGTCCTTTGAATTTTTAGTATTCGTTAATGAATAACACTTCTCAGCCGATTCAATCGGAATGTTATTTAGCCCCAGTCTTTCAGCCTCCGCAGAATGACCTTTATATTCAGGCCAATAACCTACCATGGTTAATTTAAATACCGAATCACTAAAAATATTTATAAAAGTACTTGCTTCATAAGGTTTATTTATCTTCGTTCCCTTAACATACCCAAACTCCTGTTCTCCTTTTTCAAAAACAACAAATCCGGTCAAGGTGTCGGAATTTTCTTCCAATCCCACACAAGGAGGATATATCTCCTGAGACTTTTTATTTTCTTTTTCGCAAGCCACCGTTAAAAGTACAGACAAAAACAACACTACATTTAAAATTACATTTCTCATGGTTTAATAAGCGTTAATGGTGGTGAATTTATAAGTCTTTACAATATTGTGATTTTCTTTGACCAGTATCACATACATTCCTGCAGGTAAATAATATCTCATTAATTTTACTTCTTCAGGATCTATAAATTCCTTTATGAATTGGCCATAAACATTGTAAATTTGATACATTTTTTTGCCTTTCGATATTTGTTGAATATTATGTTCCATCTCAAACACATGCATTTTATCTAATGAATTAAAGCCAACATTTCCGGATGACCTGGATGATTCGGATTCTTCACACCAAACATTTTCTGAACAAATCCCGCCTCTTTGTACGATTGTTGTTCGTGCTATTTCAGAGCCAAACAACTTGATTTTGAGGTGTATAAAATAATTAATACAAGGATCACTGATAGGCTCTGTAATAGTAATATTTGCCCCACTTCCCAAATAATAATCAGGGTTTGATCCGGAAAAGATGCCTGAAAGGTTCCAATACCATTCAAAAACATAATTTACATTTTCATCGTCAAGTTGCGAGATGAGATCTATTTCTCCTGAAAGGCAGGAATTAACAGAGGAAGTAATGATTGGATTTACATTTAAACTTGGTGTAAAATCAGCAACCCTACAACCTGTGGCACGAATGCGACCTGCATTGTTTTCGTCAGCTGACCCTGTCGCATAACCTAAATAATTTATTTCCGGATCAGAAAAATGAAGAATTCTAGGCTCATGGATACCCATTAATGTTTCTACATCCAAGTCAAAAATTGTATGTGACGACGCACAATCAGCGACCGGTACAAAATATCTACCTTGAAAATGTAGCCCACCATATAAATGCCCTATTTCATGCACAAAAATATGATTGCTTAGAACAAGATCTAAAGGAACAATAGCGGTAGAATATTCTTCTAATGGACCAATTTCAGCAACACATGCCAAAGCAGACAGAGACATACTGTATTGTTGCTTTGGTGCAATCATAACCACCACATCAGCCCCAAGCGAATTCTTGAGAGCATTAATCGTTGCATTAGCACTTATAGCTTTTGCATCAATTTGGCATTCATCCGCTGTAAAATCATCCCAAGATGTGTTGGCATACACAAAGTCAACTGTGTGTGGGATATTGCTATTTTTAAAAGCAGCTTCCAGATCACTAATCATTAGACCAAAAAGACTTTCAGGGTCTGTAATCGTTACATTTGGCGGTATTAAAAACAAAATATCTAAATGTCCCGGACAGAAGTCTTCACAATTCTCTTCTGTAAGATCAGGTATTCCTTCCACTGGGTCGTGATTACATTCAAAGTCCATGTGTTCTACTTTAAGTAAAGCTGAATACACTGAATCTAAAGGCATTATCCTGTAAAAATCATTATTAACTCTATCTATAACGGTACCGCAAATTCCTGAGGTATTTTTGATAATTGTGACATCTAATAAAGTATCGTACGAAACACCTCTCCACTTATATTTAACAGAGTCAATATAGTCAGCCGCAAGAGGCTTTAATATTCTGGTAGGAAGGTCACCATTTGTAGTAAACCTAACCCTACCAGAATCCTGAACTGTAAATGGGTTAGTTACTTTAATCAATTTTACAGAAGTTACTTCTGGCAAACTGTCAAATTCATTAATAACGTCTTCAAAATAGGCAGGAAATCCATCCAAATCTGAGTAAAACTGCATAAATGAGAATTGACCAAAACATAGAGTATTAAACAACATGAAAATGGTGATTAAATGTATTTTATACATATTTATAACGTTTAATTAATCAAAAATACAATTTAATTTTTAATTTATTAATTTATTGTTAAAAAAATTGGTGTTATTGTCGTAATCTGTCAAATTATAAGTCCATATATACAGATAATAAAATAAGAACTCTTACAAAAAAGGGGCGAACAAGCTTACCATTACTTCACAAAATCAGGAAGATTGCTTGTTTACTTAAATATCCATTCTTGTCTTTGGCCTATTCACAAAAACTTCAACGTAGTTTCTATCGTTTGATACTATAATTGGTTTTATTTCAATCCACTACAAACAAACCTTCTCATTTTTATGAACCTTCGACAAGCGCTACCGGAAGATGCTGAACAAATTACGGAACTGTTGCTCATGGCGATGGTAGATATTATTTTTGTTTTTATCGGACAAAAAGATGAAACGGAAGCAAAAAAATTTCTACTCCCTTTGGTAGCGCAAACCAACACCCAATATTCTTATGAAAATTGTTTGGTCGCGGAAAAAAATGGAAAAATTATAGCCGCTGCAAACGTTTATGACGGAGCGCAACTAGTCGTGTTAAGAGAACCTGTTCTTCAACAGATCCGAAAAATACATGGTGCGGATTTTTATGTTGAAGATGAAACCGGGCCGGGAGAGATATATCTTGATTGTCTGGCCGTTGATCCTGAATTCAGAGGTCTTGGATTGGGTTCGGAGATGTTGACTCATCTGATACGGTATCATGTTGTCGACCGGCGACAAAAACTGGGCTTATTGGTAGATGAAGACAACCCGGATGCCAAAAGATTGTATCTGCGATCGGGCTTTCATTCCCTTGGTCGCAAAACACTTGCCGGCAAAAATATGGAACATTTGCAGGTAAAACCGGTAGAATACTAGCCCTTTTTTTGTATTTGTTTTTCGCCTAATATCCAGATTGGTTTATAATCTTTTTTTGTTTTCAAACCGGCGGGACCCGTGGCAAAATCAAAAATAAACCTGACCACTTCAGGTACATCATCCGTAAAAAGAACCAAATCGAGGTCTGATTTACTGATAGTCCCTTGTTCTGCCATAAATTCGATGTGATTGATCAGATCTTTGTGGAATTCCGTTCCTATAATAACGACAGGAAAAGGATCCATTTTTTTGGTTTGAATCAGGGTAATGGTTTCAAAAAACTCATCCAAAGTTCCAAATCCACCGGGTAGTACGACAAAAGCAAAAGAATACTTTCTGAGTATTTCCTTACGGACAAAAAAATGTTCGATATTGACATATTCATCCAGATAAGGATTGTGGTGTTGCTCCTTGGGAAGGACGATATTACATCCAATAGAGAGCCCTCCTGCTTCTTTTGCACCACGATTGGCCGCTTCCATCAGACCCGGACCTCCTCCGGTCATCATGGTAAATCCTAATTTTGACAATTCATAAGAGACCAACCTCGACAATTGATAATACATATGGTCTTCACCAAACCGTGCCGACCCGAACAGGGTAATACTCGGACCAATAAAATGTAACTTTCGAAATGCTTTAACAAATTGGCGAACGACACTGATGGTATATAAAAACTCCTTCCACCGACTTCCGGGACCGGATAAAAAATCTTTTTCGGTTTTATTGATCTTTTCGAAATTTGAATTCATGGTTGAACTTTCGATCATTATAAAAAAGCAAAGGTAATCAAAGAAAGTTCATTTGAAAATGTTCGGATTTGAAAGGCTAAGTTGTTGAAAAGTTAAATCATATAACGTAAACTATGATTGTACTTTTATGGTATATTGTAAAATAGCTAGATTCTTATAATTATTGACGAATTTAAACAAATTGGCGATGTCATTGACAATTATTTAATATTACCAACTTACAATATTGCAAAATATTAATTGAACCTAAAACGACTTTTTTAAGTCGTATCCTAATCAAGTCGTTAATTGATCATTTGTTGAAACCAAATTAAATTATATTTTGTTAGTAACTCATATTCAATAGAATTCTTATGAGTAATAAAGTTCAGAAGCCAACTTCACCTCCACCACCTCCTCCTCCACCAGTGCACAAAGCTCCAGTTGATAGATCAGGTAGTACAGGAAAAGATTCTATTTCAAAGTCAAAGAGTAAACTAGAATAAAAAGTAAAATCCCTACTACAGCAAAATAAATTTGTTTTTCTGAGATTTTTATTCTCTCATTATTGACTTTAACAAATGACTCTGACTCATCTTGAATGACTTGTAATACAGTACAAACTACATACTGGTATTGGAAGTCAGTATTTTCTTTATTTATGTATTTGGAATTATAAACGCTATTGGGAAAAATTCCCTTACTTCCTGTTTTCCATGAATTATGGTTCTTGTAACCATAATATATTGAAACAACCATTGGAATAATTGGTAAAATGAAAAACCAATTTTCAGCTGAAAAAAAAGTAATAAAGAAAAGAATTGAAGCAAATGAAAATGTAAGTATTTTTTCAGTTTTTAAAGTCATTTGATTATACATATCAATTAAATCATCAAGGTTCCTTCTTGACTCCTCTATTAGTAATTGCGCTGTATCATGTTCTACAAGATGATAGTTTTCCATTTTTAAATTATTAAAATATAATAACAACTAATTAATATTACATAAAATTTAATTTTACCAATCATCGTTTTTCTTAGCCATATTATTTTGAAAATTATTACAAAATAAAATCATTTTATCTTGCGTTTTGCTTTTAACTTTATCGTAAAATTTTTTATTGTATTTTACTTTTAACTCCTCCAGAGTTGATTCTTCTATACCGTAACCTGATATAGCTAATTGATTGAATGTAAGTCGTACTTTGCCATCTTTGATATCAATAGTTAACGTGTGATGAAGGTCGCCAATGAATAAACTATGAACTGGTAACACAAAAAGACCTTTCACGATTACTTTCTCCTTGTTATCCGATTTTATAACCCAGTTTGCATTCTCGTACAAGTAAGCAATAGTTTCCTTTGCTTTTTTGTAATTTTCTTCTACAGTTAATGAAGTTTCAATTACTTTTTGAAAATGGTACTTTCCATTTTCGTCAAGTTCTAAAGAAGGAGATTGTCCCAAACTGTAAAAAGGAATAAGTAAAAAAATTAAAAGTCTCATATTCAAAATTTTTCCAAAAATAAAGGTAAACATATACAACCTGTCAAAACATTTAGAAAATCACTAATTTCTTCTTTAGTTGAGCCACTAACATTATTATATATTATCTAAACTAAAATGTATATGAATTTCCTTAATATTAATAACCTTTAAACGGGCATATTTAATTATTTATCCAAAGTTTCAACCGTTTTGAAAAAGTATTCTGAATAGCTAAAAATATCATCTAACGATAATATTTCATTTCTTATTTCCTTCTTGTCATCGTCAAAGTAAGCAATAAATTTTTTATTTCCGTTCAAATAAACCCTACAAACCGACTTTCTGTTATTATCATCCAACATAATTGCAAAATAAGATTTTGCATCCCTATAGGTTACTCTGGATGGATTTACTTTTTGTCTTAAAATTGCTTTGACTATATTATAGGCCTCTAATTCTTCCTCTGTAGTTATAATATCACTTTTATCTTCCTGGTCAGCTGTAACCTGGTCAATAACGTTTGATTTTTGTACTTCATCCTCTTTACTTAAAGCTGTCTTTAATCTTTCCGTAATTAAATCACTAACATATTGTTGGATTGACCGTTTTGTTAAAGTGGTAAATAACTCTAAAACTTTAGATGAAATGTTTGTAGGATAAACCTGTTTTGCAAAAATCTTAACCAATTCAGGGGATGGATTTGAAAATTCCTGATGTATCAATAGTTTCAATTCATTTGTATATTTTAACTCACTGGCAGTATTAATGATCTTTTCTGCATCAAATATGCTTTTATGAAATTTTTTAAGTTCTTCAATCTGGTTATCTTTAATGTCGGTTATATTGAATTCTAAAAATGGCTTTTCATCCATTTTATTAGGTTCCACTAAATCAGAATAAAACCTGTATATAATACCATTTGTTAAAACACCAAACTTAGCTTTGGAAACGTGAAAATACCTTAATAGCTGGTTATCATGTAAACTAAGGTTTTGAGCCCAATGTTTACACTCTATCAAAATAGTAGGATTCCCATCTTTAATGATTGCAAAATCAATCTTTTCTCCTTTTTTGGTCCCAATATCAGAAACAAATTCCGGAATCACCTCCATAGGATTAAAAATATCATATCCCCATGCTTGTATAAATGGAAGTATAAAAGCATTTTTTGTTGCTTCTTCTGTCTGAATCTGTTCTTTAAGTTTGTCCACCCTTTCAGACAATTGTTTGATTAAGTCTTTGTAATCCATGATGTTAGATAAATTTAATAATTTAAAATTAGTAGGTAACAAATATCTTACCAAAAAATGACACTAAATGATCCATTTTTGCTTAAAAAGAAAAATAAGACTTCAGTGACATATACAAAACAAACTTCAACTTTTCACTCTAGATATAACTTCTGAAGCAAATATATGGAATGATTGGAATATTGGAAGAAATAAATGAGATAATTTATATATAATTTTTACATTAGCATATGCCCCAAATAAACCTAAAGTAATAAAACTAAAGGTTTTTCCTTAAATGTGCTCACCATTTAAGATCAGAATCAGGATAAACAGAGAAGCAAATACGACTAAAACAATTTCTTAATTTTCAGTAATCAAGTATTTCATTTTGGGTTTTATACCTACTAAAATAAAAAAAAACGTCAGAAATATTAATACTTCCGACGTTTGTGGGCCCACCAGGACTTGAACCTGGGACCTACTGATTATGAGTCAGGTGCTCTAACCAACTGAGCTATAGGCCCGAAAAGGAGTGCAAAAATACACTTAATTTATTTTCTAACAAGGTTTTTTGAAAAAAATATTACACTTTATGTTCAGTTGTTGTATCCTCGTCCGATTCCTGAACCGGAAGTACATCACTAACCGGAAGCGGTTGATTTTCATGGGACTCTGCCTTAAAAAAGGATCGGTAAAACAATAAAATACTGACGACACCACAAAAAATGGATGAATCCGCAACATTAAAAACATGGCGGAAAAACTCAAAATTTTGTCCTGCCAATCCGGGCATCCAATCTGGCCAGGTACCTTCATACATCGGAAAATAAAACATATCGACAACTTTGCCCGTCAGAAATTTGCCGTAGCCACCCCCTTCCGGAAACATGGTCGCTAATCCTCCGTGGAAATAAGATTCCGAAAAGATCAGCCCGTAAAACATACTGTCAAAAATATTACCCATGGCTCCGGCAATGACTAAGGAAAAGGCAAAAATCAGTCCGGAAGATTCCTTTTTGTCTAATAGGTTTTTCAGAAGATATACCAAAAATCCCGCCATCAGAATCCTGAAAACACTCAGGACATATTTACCGGTTTCGCCTCCGTATTTTAATCCGAAAGCCATACCTTCATTTTCAATAAAATGAATTTTTGCCCACGGCAATCCGAATATATCAAAACCGTCGCCGTACAAAATATGGGTCTTCACCCAGATTTTTGAAGCCTGATCTATAAGTAATACCAAGGTTATGGTAAGAATGGCTATCCACTTCTTCTGCATCTTTTTATATAATTGACCGCAAAAATAGAGAATACTACCTTTATATACCTAAATCCATGGTATATTTTCACCGAAAATAGATGAAAGATATTAATTTTACGACCATATTCATAGTACATGGAATCTTTGCAATGGTGGGAATTACTGTATCATCAGGTTAAACAAACCAGTTATTGGGAATGGACGAGCACCATTTCGCAGATAGCCAGTGTGTATTTTGCCCAAAAAAACAATGTTCTTGTCTACCCTACCGGAATCCTGGGCGTTGTCATAGCAGCATATTTGTACTTTTTTGTGGCTTCGCCTCCTTTATATGCTGAAGGCTGCGTTCATATTTACTATTTTTTTGTCAGCCTTTACGGCTGGTGGGTTTGGACAAGAAAAAATGCACAAGACCAACCCGAATACCCTATTTTGTGGTCTACTCATTCTGAACGTTTATTTTCCGTTTTAATCTGGACTACAAGCTGGCTGGTTTTATACCTTGTTCTGAACCTCCTGACAAATAGCAATACGCCCGGACTTGATTCTTTTGTTTCTTCCTCTGCCATAACGGCTATGTGGCTCATGGCCAAAAGAAAAGTTGAAAACTGGTTGTTCTGGATTATATCAAATGTCATTGCTATCCCTCTTCACATCTACAAATCCTTTTATTTGTTTACCCTGATGTACCTGATCTTTTTGATCATGGCGGTCATAGGTCATAAAAAATGGGTTTCCCAGGTGCAGTCCCAACATACCTAAAATAAAAAAGTCCTCTCGGGAGAGGACTTTTCTATCTATTCAACCTTTACTAAAAACAATTAACCAATGTATGAAACACTTTCGTATTACTTGTTTGGTAATGCAAAGGTACGCACAAACTTGTTACAGGTCAAGGACATTAACTAATTTTAACAATATTTTATTTTGAATTTAACAATTATGAATATTGCAAACAGAATTTAATTTTGAATATATAAAATATACATAATTTAATACAAAATATTGTTGTTTGTAAAAATTAGATATCTTTAACCTTGTGAATAAAAAATTATATAGGGTCTGCTGAAAAAAAGAAAGCCCTTTGGTTTATTTGTATTAACCTTTGTGCCTTTTTCGATACGTAGATTGAAAAAAATCCTCAAAAAGGATACCGTTCTACAATGGTCGTCAAAGATTCGATCAACTTTTTTCCTTCGGTGGAAAACTTTTTATAGTCCTTTTTATCTTTGGCCAAAACGGCAAGCATAAAATTATCTGCAATAATCTCTTCAGGGTGAATGATATAACGTGTGTTATCCTTTATTTTTGTAAAAAAACCGGTGTAGCCGTTACCGGCAATGTCGTTTTGCCCAAAACATCGACACCAACGACCCAGGCATTTCCTCGTTTGACCACGGGATAGAGGTCAAATTCCAGATATTCAAAAAATGAAGGCACAGAAGCTTCCCACGAAGATTTCCGACTGGTTATCAGAGGCAAGGCCCATATAGTCTGATTCGTATTATTTGGATCCGGCAAAGTTATGACATATTGTTTTGTCACTCCATCAGGATTGGTCAGTAATTTGTCCAACAACACTTTGGGCAAAAGGGGTTCTGAAGAAAGTTTTTCAAAACCAATCAGGCTGTATAAGGTATCTCTTAATGCCGGATGATTTTTGGAAAGAATATGGAAAACTTCATGAATCATAATCGGCAACTGAATTTCTTCGTTGTACCTGTCAAAAATATTTTCCGGAATACAAATCAGATTTCCTCTGGTGTAATAGACATCTTTGCCATAATGATTGGTTTTGATTTTTACAAGTTGTATGTCAGGCATAATGCCGGGATTCAGATTTTCAACCAAACGACGTACCTCTGCCATCGTTTTGGTCATTATTTTTTTTTCACCTTCATTCCAATCAGATACTTCGGTGGAAATAAATTTTTTAAACGCCTGAAGATTTACCTCATTCGTATTCCCAGGATCCGGTTTTTTCATCTGAATGGACATATCTATGGGTCTGACTGACTCAAAATATTTTTCAACATCTTTATGGATGATAGATTTTGATGCATCGGCACTATCCAGAAAAACAACAAAATCTGATTTTGAAGTCCCTAATTTGGATTTTGTCCCACATGTGTTGAAACTTATGACCCATATCAACGAAACACAAAGGATATAGAACTGATGCATACAATCAATGGATTAACATAGATAAATTGATCCTTTTTCTTTGTTCGTCGACCTCAAGAACTTTCACCAATACTTCTTGTCTCAATACCAGCACATCTGTCGGCGATTGAATAAATCTGTCTGTAATCTGTGAAATATGTACCATGCCGTCCTGTTTGACTCCTATGTTGACAAAGGCACCAAAACGGGTCAGATTGGTCACGATTCCCGGAATGACCATGCCTGGTTTTACATCTTTGATTTCTCTGATGGCCGGATCAAAAGAAAACACTTTTGCTTCTCCCCGGGGATCAAGACCCGGCTTATCCATTTCAGCCATGATGTCTTTGAGGGTCGGAAGACCGACTGTTTCCGTAGTATATTTTTCTAATGTAACAGACTGCCTTAATGATTTGTCTTTGACCAACTGCCCGACGGAAACACCGGCGTCTTTGGCCATTTTTTCTACAATGGGATAAGATTCCGGGTGTACACCTGTGTTGTCCAGCGGATTTTTTCCGGTCCGAATCCTTAGAAATCCGGCACATTGTTCGAATGCTTTATCTCCAAGTCGCGGAACGTCTCTTAATTCTTTTTTTTCTTTAAACTCTCCGACTTCATTGCGATATTCAATGATATTTCGGGCGATACCCGGGCCCAGACCTGAAACAAAAGTCAACAACTCTTTACTCGCTGTATTGACATTGATTCCGACCCGGTTGACACAGGATTCAACTGACAATTCGAGACTTTCTTTTAGTTTTGACTGGTTGACATCGTGTTGATACTGACCAACACCAATCGATTTCGGATCTATTTTAATCAATTCGGCCAACGGGTCCATCAATCTCCTGCCTATACTAACTGCCCCTCTTACAGTAATATCGTGGTCCGGAAATTCTTCCCGGGCGATTTCGGAAGCAGAATATATCGAAGCGCCACTTTCACTTACCATGTATATCTGAACATGAGGCGGTAAACCCAGACTCTGAACAAAACTTTCGGTTTCTCTTGCAGCTGTTCCATCGCCAATGGCAATAGCGTCGATATCATAATCCTGAACACACTTTCTGAGTAGAAAAGCTGCATTCTGGATCTGATTTTGAGGCGGATGCGGATATATGGCATCATTAAATAACAGTTTTCCTTGTTTGTTAAGGCACACCATTTTACAACCTGTTCTGAATCCGGGATCCAGGGCGAGAACATTTTTTTCACCCAATGGCGGAGCCAAAAGTAATTGTTGTAAGTTGATTGCAAATACCCTGATGGCTTCTTCATCGGCCTTTTCTTTATATTCCTGCCATATCTGACTTTCGATAGATGGAGCTATCAACCGTTTCCATGCGTCTTTAGCACATTGTTCCAACAGATCTGCTTCTGAACCATTGTTTCTGATAAACTTCCTGCAGATCAGCTCTAAGGCTTTTTCTTCATCCACATCCATGGAAAGTCTGAGAAAACCCTCCTGTTCTCCTCTGGCCAAAGCCAGAAAACGATGAGAAGGACATTTGCTCAATGGTTCTGAAAATTCGAAATAATCACTATATTGGGTAGCCTGCTCTTTTTTGGTACCTACTACCTTTGAAGAAAGGGTACCAAACTTACGGAATCTTTCTCTGAATCTTTCCCTGAGATTTTGATCTTCATTCATCCATTCGGCGATGATGTCTGAAGCCCCCTTCAGAACGGCGACAGTATCAGAAAATGTGTCACAAATAAATTTTTGTGCTTCCCGTTCCAGATCACGGTTTTTTTGTTGCATGATGATTCCGGCAAGAGGTTCCAAACCGGCTTCTTTGGCTATATCTGCGCGGGTTTTTTTCTTTTTTTTGTAGGGCAGATAAAGATCTTCCAATTCGAGCATATCAGAACATTTTCTGATTTTTTGTTCGAGTTCCGGAGTCAGTTTACCCTGTTCTTCGATACTTTTTAAGACGGTTTCTTTTCTTTCCGCCAGCTCTTCAAGCTTTTTGAGTGTTTTTTGAATCAAAGCTATAGAAACCTCATCCAGGGAACCTGTTTTTTCTTTTCTATATCTGGCGATAAAAGGAATGGTTGCTCCTTCAGCCAATAATTGCAAGGTATTTTTAACGGAATATTGTGGTAATGCGGTAAGTTTGGCGACTTCTTCCCAAAAAATTTCTGACATGTATTTGTTTTAAAAGGTGGCAAAGATATAAAAATAAAATATGTTGACCGATGCCAATATAATCTCCGAAATCAATATGTTCCTTAAATTTATCCCAAATCAGGATTGGGCTTAGCGTTTTTATTTTGATGTCTGTAATTTTTTCACCTAAACTTCCCTAAAATGCGAAGAGCCCGAGTAACTGACTTACAAGGGCTCTTTCGACTAAGGTCTCAAAATAAGAAAACTACTTCTTTCGGATAACCTCCAATATCTTTTGTAATCTATGTTCTACCAAAATTGTGCCAATGAATATTTTCACTGACATTATTTAATATTTTTCTTTAAAAACAACACAAAGGTAACGCATTTCAAACATATTAAGTTTCAAAAATATATGTTTAATTTATATATTTTTTTTGTAAATATGTAACACACTTGCATTCAGTAAAAAAATAAACAAATAAAATTTTAATCGCTAAATTCCACTGAAAAAGTTCGTTACGATTTTTTAGAATAATTTGGAGACTCTTTGGTAATGGTGATGTTATGCGGGTGACTTTCCAAAATACCTGATCCGGTAATTTTGACCATACGGGCATTTTTCATCATATCCACATTTGAGGCACCGCAATACCCCATACTTGCCCGTAAGCCCCCGATATACTGGACCATAACTTCGGCTACAGACCCTTTGTAAGGAACCCTGCCTTCTATGCCTTCGGGAACCAGCTTTTTGACATCATCTTCCACGTCCTGAAAATAACGGTCTTTCGAGCCGATTTCCATAGCTCCTAATGAACCCATACCGCGGTAGACTTTAAATTTTCTTCCTTCAAACAAAATCGTTTCGCCGGGAGCTTCTTCTGTACCTGCAAATAAGGAGCCTGCCATAATACTGTCCGCACCTGCGGCCAATGCTTTGGCAATATCACCTGTATATTTGATACCTCCGTCTCCTATAATAGGAATACCTTTTTTTCTCACTCCGGAACTTGCATTCATGATAGCGAATAATTGAGGTACCCCAACACCGGCTACAATCCGGGTAGTACAGATACTGCCCGGGCCTACACCAACTTTCACCGCATTAACACCGGCCAAGGCCAATGCTTCAGCTCCTTCTGCGGTGGCAACATTACCTCCGACGATCTGCAGATATTTATATCGCTCTCTGACACTTTTGACCGCATCCAACACCCCTTTGGAATGTCCGTGAGCTGTATCGATACAGATAACATCAACCCCAACCTGAACCAAGGCATCTACCCTTTCGTACAAATCTGCGGTAACACCTACAGCTGCTCCTGCAAGGAGTCTTCCGTGATTATCCTTAGCGGAGGACGGGTAACTCTCCAGATTGATGATGTCTTTGTAGGTTATCAAACCTACGAGTTTATTATGATCATCGACTACAGGCAATTTTTCGATCCTGTATTGCTGAAGGATGGTTTTGGCCTGTACCAAGCTGGTTCCTGCAGGTGCAATCACCAGATTTTCACTTGTCATAATTTCGGTGACCGGTCGGTCCATATTGGTTTCAAACCTTAAATCTCGGTTGGTCAGGATACCTTTGAGTTTATGCTGCTGATCTACAACCGGGATGCCACCAATTTTATTTTCCCGCATCAATTTCAGAGCATCTCTTACCCGGGCTTCTTCGGTAAGGGTCAACGGATCGAGGATCATCCCGCTTTCTGATCGTTTAACCATCCGAACCTGATTGGCCTGCGCCTCTATGGTCATATTTTTGTGAATAAAACCCATGCCGCCTTCCCTGGCCATAGCAATGGCAAGTTTGTATTCGGTGACCGTATCCATGGCTGCGGAAACGATAGGTGTTTTGAGTCTGATGTCGGTGGTAAACTGTGTACTGATGTCCACTTCCCGTGGCAATACATCTGAATAAGAAGGAATCAGGAGCACATCATCAAAGGTGAGGGCTTCCTCGAGGGTGGTATATTTTTTAATTATTGAATCCATGTGCAAAGATACAGATATTTTTTATTTCAAAAAGAACTGGGATAATAAATTGACAACAATTCGCATAGAAAAGTGATACCCTTATAATTTTTCAGGTTGTGACTTTTCATCTATATTCTCTAACAAAACGGGTTTTCGTCTACCTCAGCTATTTGTAATTTCAAACTTTATTTTTTTCTGATACAACTTTACTAATCACATATTCTTTTCAACTTAAACTGCCAATGTATCTTTGCGAAAAATCACATCATGTTATCAGTATACACAGACGAATATTTTATGAAACAGGCTATTCTGGAGGCACAGAAAGCTGCAGAAGCAGGTGAAATCCCTGTGGGTGCGGTGATTGTCTGCCAGAACACCATCATAGCGAGGGCTCATAATCAGACGGAGAGGTTGCATGATGTGACTGCTCATGCAGAAATCATCGCTATAACGGCTGCATCGGAATATTTACAAAACAAATATCTTACGGACTGTACCCTTTACGTCACACTTGAGCCTTGTGTTATGTGTGCCGGTGCCATCCATTGGTCAAGAATAACCAGAGTGGTTTATGGTGCCAGTGATGAAAAAAGAGGTTTTATGCGTTTTGGGAAAGAATTACTGCACCCAAAAACAAAATTGGAATATGGTGTAAGTCATGAAATATGTAGTACAATTTTAAAAGAATTTTTGTCCAAAAAAAGATAAGCGTCTGATAATAAACTACTTTTACGCCGACAGCTTCTCGTTTTATTCATAAACAAACTGATGTAAAAGTTCGACAAAAGATTTGTTAAACTTTTACATCAGTCAATCCTGCAAAACATCAATAGTTTTCGATTCTGTAAAATCTTTTGTTTATCCTTTTATCTCCGGCCAAAATTTGCAGGATGTACATTCCCTGAGAAACATCTGTCAACAGAATTTTTTGTTTCCCTGATTGAAGGATACCTTGTTTCACTTCTCTTCCCTGGCTGTCAAATATACGGAAAACGGCATTTTCAATGTCCGATGGAACTTCCACATTGATATCGTACATGGTAGGATTCGGATAAACCAAAAAGTCTTTTTCAGGAGTTGTCTCCTTATTCGTTTCAGGAAGTTCGAGCAATGAACTCATCATTCTATACCCAAGGTTAAACTGAATACCCGGATTCAGTACATCAACAAAAATCACCCGGGAAGTTCCTTCTCCTCTTTGATTATCGATCTGACTATCCATACTTTCATTCATCAGAATAAATGTTTTACCATCCAGAAGAGGAACTTTTATATAATATTGCCCCGGATCCAATTTATCAAGGGTATACCGACCCATGGCATCTGTTAAAGTGGATTTGACAAAAATATTCTGTCGGTTAAACAGAAGAACAACTGTACTGTCGAGTAATTCATCTGCTGAAGTCAACTCAAAATCATTGTTTGTATCTTCCCATACAATACCGGTAAGGTAGGTTGTCGGATTGAAGTACATTCCTCCATTTTTGTACAACATAGATGAAGCTATATTTTCATCAATACCATCAGATTTTCCATCTACATTGATATCATTACAAATCAATTGAGCATGGATGGCTCTTTTGGTAATTTTATATTGAGGTTTTGTTTCTACTTTTATATAATACATTCCGGTATCTGACATCACATGAGTATACATACCTATGTGATTGGTCATACGCTCTCCGAGTATATTTTCGTTTTCGTCCAGTAGGGTCACTTTGATATTCGGAATGACATTTTCTTCGGCGGTTTTCAAACCATCTTTATTGATATCGTCCCAGATTACACCCATTACCACTCTGTTTTCAGAAGAAAACATGCCGGCATCCACATCGAGGAATATAGAACCATGGGCCAATGAAATCAAAGGGGTTGTTCCTGTGTTATCTACATCGCTGTCTGTTACAGAAGAATTGCCGTTGTAAGGAATCGTAAATTCAAAACCTTCTTTCAATCCAAAATGCAGATAATAAAGTCTCGATCTCAGGTTATTAAATTTATATTTACCATCACCATCTGTACGGATGGAATCCACCAATTGACCATTGCTCAAAAATAAAGAAACTTTAACTCCGGCGATTCCGGGTTCTCCTTCATCCTGATTACCGTTTTTGTTGACATCGTCCCAGACTAGATCCCCTATACAGGCAGGCAGATAAGCACCACCATCGATATAAAGGATTTGTTGTCCTGACAAAATTGAAAATACTTCTGTTGTGCCTCTTCCGAAGGTATTTGTTATATCAGAATCCGTCTCCTCATTTCCCAGATTGGCATTAGATAAAAGATAATCATTTGAAATGACAAATTTGACATAATAATTTCCGGGACGCACATTTTCAAATTTGTAAGAGCCTACAAAACTATTTCCACCCAAAACTCCGGTTTTTGTAGAAGCTACAAAATTGCCTGTTTCTGTAAATAATTCTACCATGACTTCAGAAATACCCGGTTCGTTATCAGAAAAGATGCCATTCCCGTTCAGATCCAACCAAATCCGGGATCCGATAGTACCACCTTTAATCATTCCAGCATCCAAATTGATATATGCTCCTGCGTTGATAAAATCCCGATTGGCTATACGACCTTGAAGATCAGATTTGCTATTGAGGTTATCAGGACCTACATTGGACATAGCAAAAATATATCCCGGTAAGGATTCAAACAAAATGCCGTAATTCCCTGCAGCCAGATTGTCAAAACCATAATTTCCGGAAAAATCTGTCATGGTAATGGCTTTAATCTGCCCGTTTTTATCCAATAAACTTACTTTGACATTAGCCAATCCCGGCTCTCCGGCGTCCTGAATACCATTATTATTAAGGTCTTCCCAAACAAAATCACCTAATGATATTTTTGGAGCATAACCCAAATCAATATTAAAAAGGCTGTCTCCCGGGAATAATGCAATTACCCTTGAAGTTCCGGAACCGAATTCATTGGTTATTTCGCTGTCCACATCAGGATTCTGACCGGAATAAAGAACAAATACACGATTTTCTACGTCAGGAACAGAAAGATAGTATGATCCGAACAACAAACCTTCAAAAGAATATCTCCCGAATTCGTCGGTAAAAGTCAGTCCTGCTTCCTGTCCGTCAAGTGTCCAAAGTCTCACTTCTACTCCTTCGAGTAAAATATCCGTTACCTCACGTTTTTCGTTAGCATTGGCATCCTGCCATACCACCCCGTTGATTTCACCCAGTGCATTTTCGTCAATGATATATCCTGCATCAATATCCGTGATATCTTCCTGAAAATCAAGGACCAAGGCATCTGTTGTACCGGCTCCGAATGTACCGGTGACATCACTGTTGATTAGATTTTCCGTAGTGTGATTCGTAAATAAAAGATTTTTGGGTAACCCAAATGTCAGGTAATAATCTCCGGGAAACAATCCGTCAAATTGATAATAACCGGAAATAAAAGTTCCCGTTTTAATATTTGTAATCACGGAATCTACCAATTGATTTGACAAATTGTATACATATACTGAAATTCCGTTCAGACCATTTTCACCGGCATCCTGCAATCCGTTTTCATTTGTGTCAAACCACACAAAATCTCCGACCGATGATTTTCGGATGTAACCTGCATTCAGATCAAGTAATTTTTCACCATCCTGAATTGTAACCAATATGGTACCTCCCTGAAGATCCTGAACGTCATTATCGATTTCCGGGTTACTGCCTTGCCGGTATCTGGTAAAGGTAAGACTATCATAAATCGGAAAAACAATTCTGTACACATCGGCACTTATATTTTCAAAAAAGTATCGTCCTGTTGAATCCGTTTTCACTTGTTGTATGGTATCACCGCTCAGATTTAACAAAAGGACATCAACATTAGTATAAATTGGTTCATCCGGTTCAGATATTCCGTCGGCATCTGAGTCTCTCCAGACCAACCCGCCCAGTTCCGTTCTTTTGACGATCAATCCCAGGTCAGTATCCAAACTTTGTTCTCCCGAAATAAGGATGAAAGGTAAAGTGGTCAGGGTGTCACCTGTTTTGAAAAAATCTGAATTTACTGATTCCCCAAATACATTGTACAAAGTCAAAACGGTGGTATCCGGAATGGCAGCGCGCAAGACATAAGCCCCGGGAACCAAATTTTCGAAGGTATAAAAACCTGTAGCATCTGTAGTTATCTGATCAATTTCTGTTTGAGAAGGCAATTCCAATAATGAAATCGTAACCCCTTCCTGACCGGACTCGCCGGCATCCTGAAGTCCGTTTTCATTGGTATCAAACCAGACAAAATCTCCGATACCCGCCGTTCTGAAGGCGCCTGCATCGATATCTGATTTTATCTCACCTGCAGCAAGGTCAAAAGCAGGTACTAAACCTGTAGATTGTTCGACTTTGGAATCATTCATTCCATTTCCGGCATTCGGTTTGGTAAAAAACCAACCTTGAGGCAGTTCAAATCTGATCGTGTAATTTCCGGCTCGTAAATCAGTAAAAAAGTATATTCCTTCGTCGATTGTGGTCGCATTGTAATTGACTTGCTGACCACCTGTTGTAACTCCGCTCAGGAATACCGGAATTCCGCCTATTCCTGATTCGTTATCATCTTTAATTCCATTAGCATTGAGGTCTTCCCATACAAAATCTCCAATAATCCCCCGGCTGATTTCTGTGTATCCCGCATCCATATCGTCCACATTCTGGCCACTGAATACGACAATATTTTCTATTCTGTTGTTATCGTCCATGTCACTATCCAATGTCGGATCTCCGATGCGAATTAACGTAGCGACCATATCCTGTATTTCGGGAAACTGAATATTGTATTCTCCGGGTTTGAGGTTTTCAAAACGATAAAAACCATCGTTTGTCAAAACGACCTGATTGATTTGTTGTCCCCCGGATATACCTGACAACTGTACTTCCAAACCATGTATTCCTGCTTCATCTGCATCCTGAATCCCATTACCGTTTGTATCCATCCAAACAAAATCACCTATGGAAGCAAATTGGTACAGAGAAAAATCTAAGTCATTTATCGTAAGTCCGCTTTCTATCAGAAGACCGCTCCTGACCGGATTTTGGGTTTGAAACAGATTTGGTAAAACAACTGATACCTGATAATTTCCGGGTGTCAAACCTTCAAAAATATAGGTTCCATTCTGATCAGACTCTGTAAACAAAGTAATCTGGTCGCCGATATTGGTTGTACCGTTCAGGACGAGCTGAACATTGGCCAAACTTTCATCTATAAATCCAAAGATGCCATCACAATTTTTATCTTCCCAAACCAATCCTCTGATGACTCCCGGAAGAAAAAGTCCTGCATCCATATGCTTTTCTTGCTGACCGGCTGCCAATTCAAAAGAATCGGTTACAAAATCAGCGGTGAAGTCATTGTCGAGAGCATCATCATTGCCTTGATCCAAAGGACCAACCAGATAATCTCTTGTCTGACTCAGGCTTAAAACATAATTTCCCGGATTCAGATTATCAAATGAATAAAAACCCTCCGAATCTGTTGAGGTTTGGGCTCCAAAAGCCGAACCAAACACATCGGTTCCGGTCAAATCCACTAAAATTCCAAAAACTCCGGGTTCGCCGGGTTCCAGCAATCCATTTGCATTGATATCGTCCCAGATGAGGTCTCCGACTGAAGCAAATTTATATACAGCAGCGTCTATCTCCACCACATTTTGTCCACTGCAGACCAATACTTCTGCCATTAATCCATTCGAACTATTATTATCTCTGGTTGTATCCTGGTCTGATTTTTCAGGACTGAAACCATAACCTTCAACTGGTTCAACCAAAATCTGATAGGTCCCCGGTGTCAATACATCAAAAAGGTAAAAACCGGTTGAGTCTGTTGTTGTCTCAGAAAAAACATTTACTCCAAAAACATCCTGTCCTTCGAGCTTTATGATCAATCCCTGAAGCCCGGATTCGTCGGGATTTTCAAAACTATCAACGTTTTGGTCATTCCATACTGTACCTGAAACCGAACCAAAACGGTACACTCCTGCATGTTGGGTATGTAAATCATTTCCACTCAGGACTATAATGTCTGAAATGACAAATGAAGTATCCATTTTATTTGAAAATAAGGTAGAATCCGGTTTATGACTGGCAAAATAGTTGTCTGTAAAGACAAATTTTATTGTATAATTTCCCGGTTTTACAGATAAAAATGAATAATCTCCATTTTCAGCAGACAAAATAGTATCTGTAACAGATTCACCACAAAAAGTTGAACCGGAAAGAACTATTCGGACATCTTTTAATCCGGTGTCAGTTTCGTTCAAATTTCCATCAGCTTTGGCATCTTCAAAAACTTTTCCCGAAAGGGTGGCAAAATGTACAAAACCAGCATCAACTGTATCTGTTTTGACTCCTGAAGCAAAAGTGTACAGAGGTGTAAGTCCTGTGTCGGAAATATTGCTGTTGGTGGAGGGTAAATTTTGTTGACAAGTGACAAAAAAATCGGCAGGTATATCAAACGATACCCGGTAGGTTCCGGGTACAACATCTAAAAATGTATATTTCCCGATATTATCTGTCGTAGTAGTCTGTATTACGTTCTGATTGACATCCAAAAGCTGAACACCAACCTGAGGCAATCCCGGTTCTCCGGCTTCCTGAATACCGTTGTAATTGATGTCATGCCAAACAAAATCGCCTATTTCAACGGAAGGAATAAATCCAAAATCCACATTTGACAAAACGGTGGCATTCAGCAGAGAGATGGCATTTGTAGATCCCGGGCTGAAAACATTTGTAATATCACTATTGATTTGTTCGTTGACTGTAACATCTTTTTGAAGAAATAATTTTCCGGAAGGTTTATCTGCTACCAAATAATATTGTCCCGGAGGAACCTGATTAAAACTATATTTTCCTGTTACATCTGATGTCGTCTGACTTACCAACTGACCCTGAAGTGAGCGCAAACTGACACCTACCCCACTGAGCAACGGATCAGAAGCATCCCTTCGGTTGTTGAGATTGGCATCTTCCCAAAAAACGCCTTGTATTGTATTGAGCGCACAATCAGTAAAATTGAAATCGCGGCAACATTGATCCAAAACATTTCCAAAATTATCAAATACCTCGGCACAAATGGTATAAGTCCCAAATGTTGCGTGTGGTTTTGCCATGATATTAATGGTATTCTGGTCTTCCCTTGACGAAATGGCAAAATTTTCCGGGACCGTCCAGTGGTATGACTTTCCGCGGTTAAATTTGTCAACAAAAAAGACAACACAAGTATCCCGACAAAAAGAAAATAAAGGGACGTAATGGATCACGATGTCAATATGATCTATCATGGCCGTAACTTCCTGAACGGAAGCGTTACGCAACTGAATTTCGAGTGTAAAATCTTTGGCGTTCATCCAGTCGGAGTTCCAATCGATGCCCCAGGTATCTGTTTTCCCGCCGTAACACCATTTTTTGTCTGAACCATCGGCATTGGCGGACCAGGGTTTTTGAAGTGGTATCGAGTTTGCTTTATTTTGAGAAATGACTGATTGGTTATTTGCCAATAAAGTCACTGACATTTCTGAAAGCGAGGATGGTCTGGTGCTCTGGCCTTTTACAAACACTTCTATGCCTTTTATAGAAGCACCGGCCGGGATATTGGCAACAAAATCCGAAAAATGCAGGTGACTCCCCTGTTTCAAGGATGACAGTTTAATGCTTGTTTTTTGATTGTCTTCCTCCTTTGCCAGAATCGGATTTACCCATTTTGAGTAATATGAAAAATTTGATTGGGTCATTTTTCCGGGACGCAGCGTTGATTGTGACAATCTGGGTTCTACAGACACCCCAACAGGGCAGTAAGAACTTGATTGTGATACCAAAAACTGAGTGGATAACATAAGCACCAATAGGTGCCACACTCTCTGAAAAGAGCCCGATGATAAAAGTTTCATTATTTTGAGTTTTAAGACCTAATCCTGTTTTTTCTGCTTTCGCAGAAGGCATATATTTCTATATCAATCACAAAATTACACGTCAAACATGAAACTACAAAATATATTATAGATTTTTTTAATATAAAAATAACTGATTTTGCATTAAATACAAAATAAATATAAACTTAATATATAATCCAAGGGTAATAATAGGGTTAAAAATCACAAAATTTCGTCCGGTGAGGAGACGAATTATGCAACATTCATAACTGAATGAATACCCTTAACCAAACTTTGTGCATCTGTCTAATGTAGTTTTTTCTTTTTCAGCCTCCCCAATCTTCTGATGACTTCAGAAGCCATAAACAAACCGAATAATGCAGGCATATAAGAGATGGTGCCGTAATATGATTTTTTATAATTGGCACCATTGGTCATTTTTAAAGCTTCTTTGGGTTGAATTTCTTCGCTGTAAACGACGAGTATTCTGTCCCTGATACCCCTTCTTTTGAGAAGTTTTTTGACCGTCTGTGCAAACTTACATTCTTTGGTTTGTGATATATCCGCAATACGAATGGCTGCAGGATCCAGTTTGCCACCTGCTCCCATTGAGCTGATAAATTTCATTTTGCTCGCTCTGGCCAACTGAATGAGATTCAGTTTTGGCTGAACACTATCTATACAATCCAGAATAAAATCATAGGAATTGTTTCTGAGCAGTTTTTCCATATCTTCAGGGATCATAAAATGATCAATACAATTTATTTTTATATCCGGATTGATGTCCAGATATCTTTCCCTCAACAATTCTACTTTTGATTTGCCTATGGTGCTGTTGAGCGCCTGCAACTGTCTGTTTTTATTGGTAGGATCCACGACATCACCGTCAATAATGGTTATTTGACCTATACCGGCTCTAACCAGAAATTCTCCGGCAAAACTCCCTACCCCACCGAGTCCGACCAAAAGAACATGTGACTCTTGAAAGGTCAGAATAGCATCCCTTCCTATCAGTAATTCACTGCGTTCAAGCCATCCCGCAACATCATTTCCTTCCATGTAAAAAATCTGCAAACATTGTCAAAAAATATTTTTTCCGCCTCTCGGATCTGAATGCGGCGAAGTTCTGAAAAAATTTTATATCTGTCACCGATTGACAAAGAATACTCGCTATCAGTCTCCAGAAAAATCATATCAAGAGGCAAAAACTCCAAAGTTTCTCTGAATGAAACCGGCATATTCATATATGGTGCAACCGACAAACAGATCCCCTTATCCAGCAATTGGCCGGCCAAAATTTTATTTCTTACAAATCCATGAATCACCCAAGGTGTTTTTCCCAATTGTTTTTTGACGTCCATAACCTCCTGAAATGCGCGGACACAATGAACGATGAGAGGGCATTGCAAGGTATTTGCCAGTTGTATTTGTTGTATAAAAATATCCATCTGAACATTGAGGGGAGGACCTTTCAGTCTGTCCAGACCACATTCGCCGATGGCAAGAAATCCTTTTTTTGCTGAAGCCTCTGATAATACAAGAAATTCGGTTTCAGACAATTTTTCGAAGGTCCACCAAGGATGATAACCTGTGGTAAACCAATCTCCGGGTGATTGTTTACCCGGATGAACAGATATGATTTCCACACTATTCTCCGGCAAAATCCGTCGATGCGTGTGGAAATCAATAAACATATGTTCTTTTTAATCTGGTGATTATAAGGTTGAAAAAATTTTACAAAATCATCAAAACATCCTGTATATACTTTTGATGTACATGACTCTGATTCCGTAAAATAAGGTAACCTATTTAGGTCCTGCGTCAATAATTTCCTGATTAACACCTGCTTCGTACTTTTTAAAATTATTTTTGAAGAGGTCTGCCAGTTTTTTCAGGGTATTTTCGTAACCCTTTTTATCAACCCAGGTATTGGAAGGAATCAGTATATCCGCCGGAACATTAGGGCAGGTCAGCGGAATATTTAATCCGAATGTTTCTTCCTGCTTAAAAGACACATTGGCAAAATCATTGTTGTGGATGGCATCGATAATTGCTCTTGTATATTTCAGTTTTATCCTTGAACCGATTCCATAAGGTCCGCCTGTCCAACCGGTATTGATAAGCCACGCATTGGTGTTGTGTTCTTTGATTTTTTTAGCCAGCAATTCCGCATATTTGTTCGGATGCCAAGGCATAAAAGCGGCCCCAAAACAAGCAGAAAACGTAGCAGAAGGTTCCGTTACGCCCATTTCTGTTCCTGCGACTTTTGCTGTATACCCGGATATAAAATGATAGGAAGCCTGTTCAGGTGTCAGTTTACTAACCGGAGGCAATACACCATAGGCGTCACAGGTAAGAAAAATAATATTTTTCGGATGTCCTGCCACACATGGTATGTATGCATTGTCAATAAATTCTATCGGGTAAGATGCCCGGGTATTTTCGGTAATAGAAATATCGTCATAATCCACTTCTCTCGTAGCAGGATCATAAGACACATTTTCCAAAACTGTTCCAAACCGGATGGCATTAAAAATTTCAGGTTCCTTTTCCTCACTCAGATTGACGGCTTTTGCATAACAACCTCCTTCAATATTAAAAACCCCTTCATCTGTCCAGCAATGTTCGTCGTCACCGATCAAACCTCTCTGCGGATCTGCGCTGAGTGTTGTTTTACCCGTTCCGGAAAGACCAAAAAAGATAGAAACGTCATCCGTTCTACCCACATTGGCAGAACAATGCATCGGCATGATTCCTCTCAAAGGCATCAGATAGTTCATCACGGTAAAAATACCTTTTTTCATTTCACCGGCATATTCTGTACCCAAAATCACAATTTCCCTGTTTTCATAATTCAGAGAAATGCTGGTTTTTGAGGTCATCTGATTGGTATATTTATTTGCCGGAAAGGCACCTGCATTAAAGATGATATAGTCCGGATCACCAAAAGACTTCAGTTCGTCTTCTGATGGTCTGATGAGCATATTTCTCATAAAAAGGGCATGATAAGCTCTTGAACAGATCACCCTTACTTTCAACCTGAATCTCGGATCCCAACCTGCATAACCATCTACCACATATATAATTTCTTTGCTGTTGAGATAATCCACAGCACGAACTTTGTTAATCATAAAGGTATGTTCATCCATTGGAAGATTAACATTTCCCCAGTCGATATTTCCCTCTGATTCCGGGTTAGTAACTATTCTTCTGTCTTTCGGGCTTCGTCCGGTTTTTTCTCCGGAGTAAACCAATAAGGCTCCTTTATCAGAAATGATGCTTCCCTTTTCATTTTTGATAGCCATTTCATAAAGAGCAGGAACACTCAGATTTCTGTAAATAACCGGAGCAGTGATGCCTAATTTTTCAAGATTAAATGATTTCATACGTATCTTTAATTTGGATTTGTGAAGGAATACAATGTTGTGGCAAAGTTACAAATTTTACATAAATACTGGATTTTTAATGGTCAGATTTAACTTTATGAAAAAATATTTTTGCTATGTCGGGATTTTGACCGTTGGAATTGAACCATAAATCAGAAAATGGGGACTTTATGTGGAATAACTTTATATTATTGACTTCAATCATCTGTTTTGATCCATTCTTAGAAAAAAATTACAAATCATTTTCTGTAATAATTCCGACGGTTTTTAGATTTCTGATGACAATAACGGCTTTGTCCGGAGCTTCCGCTAAATAATTCTGAATTTCTGTTAGCGGAGTTGTCGTTTCGACCAATTTTACACCTTCATGAATAAATTGAATGATGGATTCTTCGGAATCCTGATGCTGTTCAATATCAGAACGGCACACCAATCCGATAAACCTGTCTTTGTTATCTTCAACCACCAGATGTCGGAAGTCCTGCCATTCCATGATATGAAAAGCAAATGCAACCGTTGCTTCTGTAGAAACGGTCTGAATTTTATTTGACATGACATCTTTGGCGGTCAGGGCATCAAAATGCTGTTGAAAAAAATAATGCAGTTTATCTTCGACAATGGGTTGCCATTCAGACACGGGAACATCTTTTTTTTGATATTCCAAAGAGGTGGTCACCAGAATTTTGGATATTAAAGAAGGTTTAAACCGGGATAAAAGTTTTCTGTGATTTTCTACCATCCAAGTTGCTCCTGTCTGATTTTTAGTCACTCTGTCAGCAATTACTTTCAAATGTTTATCCACCAAATCCGGATCCATACCCTCTTCTTTGAGCGCTCTGGAAGCCAATGGAATCAAGGTGTTTTCACACAACACAACCGCCGGCAAATTTTTACCAAAAAAATCAAACTCTGACAAAATTCCGTATCGTGCTGCCTGATAAAAATTATTTTTGACCGAAGAAAAATTTGTTTTATCAAAAATATCTTCTTCCTGATATTTTGCAGCCTTCATGAGTCCCAACCAAAAAACCAGATTGGCTATTTCGTCCTTTATCGTTGGTCCCGCCGGTATATATCTGCATTCTATCCTGATATGGGCCTGATTCCGGTCAACACCGTAACAAAGTCTGTTCCATGTATAGGTTGTTCCGGTATGTAAGCGAACGGAGCGCAAACTTGGTTTCAGGCCTTCTTTTATTTCGTCTTTGGCTGCCGGGAATCCTTCTCCGCGGAAAACCAGTGGAAATCGGGCAACTTCATTTTTCCAAAGGTAAGAAGGACTTTCTCTGAGCCACTGATCTCCGAAATATACGCGGGACACTTTTTCTCTGTAATGGTTATAATGTATTCTGGTGTCCAGACTTTGTTTAAAAAGGGCTATTCTGTTTTCTGACCATAATTCTTTTCCAAAAAGCAGCGGAGAATTGGTACAAACGGACAACAATGGTCCGGAAATCATCTGTGCCCAATTGTAATAATGAGCAAACTTATCGGGATTAATCTGAAGATGCATCTGAAAACTGGTGTTACATGCTTCAAACAGAATGGTGTCCAATTTAACATGCAGTTCGTCGACACCCTGCAAAAAAATTTCAAATTTTTTTCCTCTTAATTTTAACAATTCCTGACTCAGGACTTTATACCGGTCAACAGGTGTCATCGAATCAAAAGTAAGGTGTTCGGAAGTAATCGTAGGTAATATTCCGGCCAAAAAAATAGCTGAATCAACTTTTCGGGCTGCTTTTCCGGCTTTTTCAGTAAGATGATACAGCTGATCTGCCATTTTTTGTATTCCCTTACCCTTTATAGATTGTGGATCAAGATTTATTTCCATGTTAAAAAGCGCCAGTTCATTGGTAAACTGAGGTTCTTTCAATTGTTCCAGTACCTTTAATGCTACATTTTCAGGTTCACCCAAATGATTAATAAAACACAATTCCTGCTCTACTCCGAAAGTCTGGTCATTTTTATCAATAGCTCCTTCCGCCAACAATCGGTCGAAAGCTTCGATATCCTCAAAAATCTGTCTGTAAAAAACATTGCGCTGAGATAAATTTTCTATTTGTGTGATAGCAAAGGAACCCATGATTCAATATTTTACAAAGATCAAATCAAGTATTAATGCTGAAAAGCATACTTAATGAGGTCATGGTTTGTAATGATACCTACCAATTCTTTTCCATCGACAACCGGCAATGAATGAAAGGTGTTTGACAAAAATATATCTGCCGCCAAACCAATCGTATCATCACAATCCAAGGTCACCGGATTGGGCGTCATGATATGTTGCACCAAAATATGTGATCTGTCAAGCGTATTGCTTTTTTCCAGTTCTTTGCGGTACAATTTAAGCAAATCCAATTTGCTGACAATGCCCAAGAGATTATTATGTTCTGTAACCAAAATATGATGAATAGGTACGGCTTCAAAAAGTTCTTCAAGCTTCATGATTGAATCTTCAGGTCTTACGGCAACTACTTTGGTAGTCATTACATGTTTAATTTTTGTTTCTGTGTTCATCTGCTATAATTTTAGGTTCAAAACAAACATCACTGATATATAAAGATCTAAAAAACCATAATCAGCCATCTGTTTCTTACAATGACAACACAATATTACACAGAAATAACAGGTGAAATCCTGATGAATATCATATGACAAACTGATTGGAGTCAAACGTTAACCGTTAGGATTCTTTACGTAGCGGAACAAAAAAGATAAAACCTTTTTAAAACATAAAAGCCGGTTGCTTTGGGCAGACCGGCTTTTACATTTTTTATAAAAACAATTTATTCAATAAATATCATTTTTTTGGTTGCAGTGTAACTTCCCGCAGAAATCTGGTAATAAAAGACTCCTGATTGTCGTACGACGGACTTGTCAATATGTACCTGATGTGTTTCCTTTTCATACCTGTTTGTCGAAGTATATAACACTTTACCGGCTACATCCATGATTTTCAGATCTACCTGCTCTTCAGAAGGGATAGTGAATGAAATCGTGGTTTGTTCTGTAAACGGGTTGGGAACGTTTTGTCTCAAAACAAATTCATTTGCTTCTGAACTGTTTTCATTTTTACTTCTGTATTCCACTTTACAGCTTTTCAGGCTTCCGTCAAAAGCTGCTGCTGAAGTAATCTGAGAAGATGCCTCAAAAATATGATCCGAATCCACATCTTTTTTGGCTGACAATACCCAATAAAAAGCCACTTTATCGACATCCAGATTTGTTGGCTGATTGGAATTCCAGCTGGTCGTCATTATGCCCGGCATATCATCAAAAACCCCAACATTTGCCTCTGTGATTTCAAGTGCACCGGATTCCACACCGGCAAAACTGAATACTTCAGGGTCAAAATGTGTTGTCATCTGGAAACCTAACATGTCTTTGAATCCTTCAGCATACACAGGAATTCTGACTGTCTCCCCTTTGGTTGCTGTCACATTTTCTGTCAGTAACGAGAGGGTTTTGTTTGTCCTTGCTTCTGTCGGATCTCCTTCAACATTTAATACGATCGAATTATTAACATCACCGATTTTTACGGCAACAAAATTCTGGTTGTTTTTATTTTGCTGGAAATTCTGATACAACATTTTGTCAGACATCGGCCAGGGGTGATTCGGATCCGTAAAAGATAATGATGCAGGAATAAATTTCCATGATCTTTGTTGATTCGGAAATTCCGTCACCGTACCAAGAATCACCTTTCTCAGACTGACCAGGTCAAGCGAATTGATCTTTTCATTTGCATCAATATCACCTGCAAACACCATATAAGGATTATTAAACGATTGTACGCCAAGGATATGTCTCTGAATCAATACGATGTCCAATGTTGAAATCCCCTTATCCAAATCTGCATTGGAAACAGCAGAAAGCTGGTAATCAAAACTCTTTTTGACATTGGTAAACTGGAACGCCCCCGTAGGACCCGACTCAAGGCTTTTCGGATATTCAGGTTGGTTACTTTCCAAAATAAGATTGGCTCCTTTTAAAGGTCTTGCATCTGCCAGGGTGATTCTTCCGGAGATTGTGCCAGTCAAACCATTTGAATTTTCACAAACATTGGAATTATCCTGCAATACAAGCGTAATGGTACAAAAATCACTATTGCCTTCGAGATCAGTTACGGACATATCCAGCAACAATTCTTCGGATTCTCCATTAGAAATGTCATTACATGAAAACATTCTACCTGACGAATTGGTCGCCGGTATCCATTTTTGTGCGATACCATCCACATATTCCGAAAAAGTAGCCGGCAATCCATTACCTTTAAAATAATGTTCTGTATCTAATAAACCTTCCACTGGTGTAGCTCCGTCAAAAGTAAACCAGAGATCGGCATATTCTGTACAATTATCCGTACTTCCGAGATCGTAATCGATTGCCCAGATTTCTACCTGTCCGTTTGAATTCATCACGGCAGTGGTAATGGAGCTCAGACAATAAGGTGTTGGTTTTTTACCGTCTACTACGGTCAGCAGATATTGGCAAACCGATACGTTTCCACATTTGTCTTCTGCTGTCCAGCGAACTCTGTGCGTACCATCAGGCAATACTCGTTTGTAATTATTGGTATTTCCGGAAAAATTGATCGTACCGTCATTGTATAAATCAATAGTATACGTATAATTGATCAACTCAGAAGGTGTACATAAATCATAAGCTGAAATACTTTCAGAAACTTCACCTTCACAAACTCCATATGAATAGACGGTTCTGTCTGCACAACTTGCCTCAATAACAGGAGGTTCGGTATTATGCATTTTTATAATCTGAATATGTTCGTACCATCCTTCTCCGTAGACAGGATTTTGTTCATTGTATGTACACCAATCCAGTACGGTCCAGGTTCTTAATATTTTTTCGCAGGCACCATCGACAAAACTGAATACCTGATCTTTATAGTGCATAGCAATCAGACTACATTCATCATCACTCACTATTGGTCTTGCGTATTGAAGCGGAAGATTTTCCGGCAATAAAGCCGCGCCGCATTGATTTGTTTCGTAATTGTCCGGCCAACTCAGGTCATTGATATCAAATCCGTCAAACGGGTCATAATCAAACAATGTAATGGTTTGGATACAATCGTCTTTCAATCCCTGAAAATCTTCAGCTGTCCATGTTCTGTTGATGTAACCCGTACCACATTGAGACAAATAAGGATCGTCTGCTTTTACAACATCTTTGACACTACAGTTGTCTACTGCAGATGGTTCTCCTGTGATATCAAGATCCTCGTAATCTGCCTGACAATCCAGGGTAATATTTGGTGGACATTTGATATAAGGATTCAATTTATCCTGTACGGTTGCACGAACCATACAAGTATTCATATTGCCATGAACATCCGTTACCTTCATTTCGACCATAATTTCCTGGCCTATTTCGTCACAACAGAAAATAGCTTGTTTGGCAAATAATGTATTTCCTGCCGTACATGAATTTACTGTTTTTCTTACTTCTATATCACGGATGGCACAATTGTCATGACTACCGTCGTCAAATGAAGATGCAAAAACTATCGCTTGCTGATTGGCAGCTATGGAAACAACCGTATTAAGGTGACAAACGGCCGTTGGCAAAATTTCGTCACGAACGGTCACACGGGTACAACATTCACTGATATTGTCACATTCGTCCTTAACTTCCCATTTGATAAAATTATGACCGATAGGAAGATTGGAAACCGTACCTGTATTCTGATTGGCAAATTCTTTGGTGTAACTTGCTTCCTGACAAGGATAATCATCTGAAAAAGGTCCGAAAGCATGCGAAAGATTGTATGTAAAATTATCGGAACAATCAAACAATATTTCCGGCCTGTCAAATACTCTTGTGGCAAAACAATCGTATTGATTGGTAGAAATGGTCATATCTGCAGGACATTCCATATCCGGTCCTTCATTGTCAACTACTTTGATGATCTGATTGTGTTCCAATACAAGACTGTTACACCATTCGATTACCTTATGTGTTCTGATAATTTTGTAAGAATTTTTACAAATCGGCAGGATGACATCCGTATAAGGCACAATCTGTACATTATCGCAAAAATCACCTGTCACTGTACCGGTCACATCAAGTCCCGGTATCACTGTACCGTAGTCCGCACAAGAGAGAGCCGGTTCGTCTACATCATCATAATTCGGTGGAAAAATGATAGCTGACAATCCGTTTCTGTAGACATAAATAGTCTGGCAACAAGTATTGGCGTGATTATCATATTCATCAAAACCATCCCAACATCTTCTGATAACTCTCACATAAGGGCCTTCGCAACCTTCTTCCAGGATTTCGTCCTGATAAGTTATGATTGCATTGGTACAATAATCGCCGTTTTCAATCCAGTAAGACTGGTTGCCCAGGTCGATCCAGTTGACGTCATAAGAATATGGAAAAGGAATTTCTGCACCAACCTGGTCGAAACTCAAAACCACTTCATTGACCGTGCCGCCCTCTCCGTTGGAAACGTCATGAATGGTTACCGTCCAATCTCCTGTCGGGTCGATACCATCAAATATACTCAAAGGTGTCAAAGGCCTGAACTCACCTGAAACAGCCGGAGGGACAATATTACACATAGACAAAAGTGCTGCATTCGTCTGCGTGGCATCATCAAAAATGTCCACAAGCAAATCATCCTCAGTACAAGGACCTGCATTACTTCCGGGACCCACAAACAAAGTGACAGACATACCATTAGGTGCCTGAACGGTGGCAACAAGATCAGAAACTCTCGTATGTGAAACATTCACATGTACTCCGACATCTGAGATGGAAAACCCACTGAAGTTGTGAACCGGAATGACGTAAGATCTCGAATTGGGTGTGCCCGGGAATAATATATTTTCTTCAATAAAAGCCGGCAGATTGATACGTGAAGACATCGGTGAGCCCGGTGTCAGATCTCCGACACAAGTTGTGTATACATCATTACATGTAAATTCAGGACCGAATTTATCTTCAACCAAAATATTTCCCCAACAATAATTTCCGTCAGGAGCTGTAACTTTTATCCTGAGGATTTGTCCTATCTGAGCTTTTCCGACAGTATTTCCCAGGCTGAACCCCTGAAGCGAAGTAATGTCTACTTCGTATTCATCATAACAACCATAAAAGTCTCCTTTTAATATATATTCTGCACCAACTTCTGCACTACATTCCAAGCCCAAGGTAACATTCACCTGGTCATTACAAGCTATGGTCGTGCTGGAAGGTTCGTATGCAAATACGCTGACTTCAAACTGACAATCCAGGATTTCATCTCCTTCCCAATCAAAAATCTGATAATCCATCAGATGAGTACCTATTGGGAAAGCATCTCCGCTTTCATAAGGATGTAAACTGTTGTTGACAATAATAAATTCTTCAGGAGTACCTAAAACCGAAAGTACCACTGAATTTGCCATCGAGGCTCCGGACACCAGCATTTGAGCAGGTATACAGGTTTCAGAAGAAATGTTCGCTTCTACTGAGGTATTTCCTGCGTCGTTGCGACCCATACGGAAAATACTAACAAATGGAGGTGGTGTTACCACTTCCACACTATACGATTCACCCGGAGGAATAATTACATCATCCAGTGATGTTGTAAAAATTGACATATTTAAGGTAGGCACCAATTCACTTTTGGTAAAAATCAAATTATTGGACTGGTCATACACATTTATCGTTACAGACGGACTGTTGGAAGACTGATAAACACCTATTTCCAAATCATTCAAAACAAAAGGTGTCTGATAGACATTGGTAAACGTCCTTCTGAACCTCGTCTGACCGACAGGACAAAATATGGTAGCATTCACCAGGTCCGGATCATTGTTTTGTGTGACCAATTCCTGCGGAGGCGTATTGGAGGAAACGAGATTAAAATCATACGTGATTTCTCTCGAACATTCTCCCGGATCGGCTTCAACCGCAATATCGCCCGGACAATCTGCCATCATCACAGAAGCAGAGGCCATTTGCCATGGAAAATACGCAGAAAAATTTCCATTCTCCGGTTGAGCCCATACCAAAGGCGTTTCATGATGACGCGTTGATGTTTTGTTTGCGGCAAACATTTGGTTACCCATTCCAACAATCAACAAAAATAAAAGTGTAAAATACTTTTTCATTATTTCGGTTTTAAGATTTAACTGAACGATAAAACCTCCCTTCCACCGTTGTCAGGTCGGGAGATATTTTAGCGTGTAAGTCGGTTGTCTTCATATTGCAGAAACCTGTTATATGTTGACTGAAATATTAAATCAAATATTATACCATTTTTTAATATAAAGTTTACATAATAGATATTACATTGATATTCAATTGTTTATTTTGCATAAAAAAATACATACAAAGTAAATGTTATATATTTAAGATATACAAACCGGTAAAAAATCTGAATCCGTTGTCTGAGTTTTTCATTCGTTTTGGAAAAAATGTTTATCATTGCAGTAAAATGTATTTATGGAATTGATCCTGACATCCACAGAACTTTCGTCCGTTCCCGGGGCAGCTGAAAAAATATTGAAGGAATTTGCCGGTGACCGAATTTTTATACTTTCCGGAAACTTAGGAGCCGGAAAAACCACATTAGTGCAAGCGTTATGTCGTCATTTAGGATATTCCGGAAATGTCAGCAGCCCGACTTTTTCAATAATCAATGAATATGGTATAGAAAATAAAACCATCTACCACATGGACCTGTATCGTCTGGAAGATATCGATGAAGCTTTGGAAATCGGTATTGAAGAATATCTTTATTCCGGTTCTTATTGTTTTATTGAATGGGCCGAAGTCATTATTCCGATTCTGCCTCTGCCTTTTGTTGTCATCGAAATCAATACAGAAAACGAACAAAGCAGAAATATGACCGTCAAAAAAATAGAAGGTTAACAACCTTTCTTTCGGATTTCTGTTGTTCAGACATTTTATGGTCTTACAAAATAAAAGCAGCATGATGTTATTAAAAAAATCTTACAAAACATGTTTTTATGTTTGTGTAATGCCACCAACACTTACTGCTCACATTTGTCTTTTGGATATTGATTTACAGAAAAATGTTTCTTTCTGAAAAAATCATTCTATTGGTATCCTGCAAGTAATTTTTTTTGTAGGTTTGTCCTATAATTAGCGTATGAATACTTCGAGCAAACCCATTCATTTTTCAGATTTTTTTACGGAAGGTCATTTTGAGACCCAACCTGAAACTTTATTATTTGAAACCAAACCCCGATCGCTGACCATTGGTATTCCCAAAGAGACCATATTATGTGAGCACAGAGTGGCACTTGTACCCCACTCTCTTCGTGCCCTCATTGGTTACGGACATCAGGTGATTGTAGAGGCTGATGCGGGAAAAGATTCATATTTTTCGGACCATCATTATGCAGAAGCCGGGGCTTTGGTAAGTCCGTCGAGAGAAGAAGTATTTAAATCTCATATCATTGTCAAAGTTGCACCGCCGACCATTGAAGAAATAGAGCTCATGAGTCCTGACAGCATACTCATCAGTCCGTTGCAAATTCCGATTTTGCAGGATGAATATCTCGAACGACTCCGCAAAAAAAAGATCACTGCGCTGGCTATGGAATATCTTAAGGCGGAGGACGGATCTTTTCCGATCGTCAGAACCATGAGTGAGATAGCCGGAACCAGTGCTATTCTGACTGCTGCTGAATACCTGACCAATGTCCAGGGAGGAAGAGGCGTACTTTTGGGTGGTATTTCAGGTGTGCCTCCTGCAAAAATTGTCATCCTGGGTGCCGGTTTTGTTGCTGAAAATGCGATCCGTGTCGCTCAGGGATTGGGCGCCTCCGTTAGGGTATTTGACAATAATATCACCAAACTCATGCGGTTACAAAATGTATTGGGAAGACATATTCACACCTCCACCTTTAATCCTGTCCATCTTGCTTACCAATTGCTGAGTGCTGATGTTGTCATCGGAGCCATGCATTCCAAAACAGGCAGATCACCCATTTTGGTCACTGAAGAAATGGTGAGCAAAATGAAAGACGGTTCTGTCATTATCGATGTCAGTATTGACCAGGGAGGTTGTATCGAAACATCCAAACTTACCACACTCGATGCGCCCAGTTTTATCAAACACGGTGTAATTCATTATTGTGTTCCCAATATCGCTTCTAAAGTCAGCAGAACGGCTTCTCAATCGATCAGCAATATCATTACTCCTTTATTGGTAAAAATGGGAAGTATGGCACACATAGAACAATTATTATTCAGCCATAACGGGATCAGAAACGGCTGTTATGTATATAAAGGATTTATCACCAATGAATATTTAGCAAAAAGATTTGAACAAAAATACACCCCGATTGATTTATTGTTAACCAGTCACCTTTAAAAAAACATCATGGACATAGGAAGTCTGAACTCAAAAATCAACCGTTATAAACAAGTGTTGGAAAATACGGAAAATTACAGAAAAGCATGGCATGCAGAAATCAAACCCATGCTTTTGGGATCTCTTCAGGATATCGTAAAACAAGCTGAGTTGCCCAAAGCTGTCATCGTTGAAAGAAATAATATCGAAAATCTCGAATCCATCATGCTTGACCTGGGCAGGTCCGGTAGCGGAATCACTGAAAACATGGAAGATACCGGTGTCAAAAGAACCATGATCAAATCCAACGGATCTTTGATCTATCAACAACTTTTTAACGGAAAAATCATGGTTATGATCGTCAGCCCTTTTATTGAAGGGTACGGACAACCCAAACCACCGCTATCTCTTGAAATCCTACGACCGGATGAACTCAAAGTTCCCTTTATCATCCGGCATGTGGAAGCGTTCCTACGGGATATCACCGAGTGGGAAGACTACGATGATGAACAAACCCACAAAGGAGGCCAAAGTTTTAATCCTATCGGATTCAACAACGGTCCGGCGCAGGAGGAATCGTAAATTATTTGAGATTTAATCCGTTACAATTATCCCGCCTGTCAGAATATCCAGAAGCGCATTGTTTGACAATGTAATACTTTTGGCCCTTCCCGAATAATCTTCCGGAACAGTTACGGTAACATTGGTATTGATAATAACATGAGTACAACCTGAAGGTACAGCTCCTAAACTCCATCTGGTTGGAACATTCCAGTTGCCTGACATTCCCGTCCAGGTATTGGTAGCAGTTGTTAATACGCCTTCATCGATCATACCATCGCAGTCATTATCTCTTCCATCACAGATTTCAGGTGCTCCGAGATAAGTATTGGGATTGGTATCATCACAATCATTGGGTCCTTTACAAAACCCGTCATTATCTGCATCTCCACCTGTTCCATTATTGCAGAAGGCCAAAAAATTACCATTGCCAGGCAAGCCTATATTACCTGTAAAATTATAGGCTGAACTGCAAAAACTACTATAAGAAAGTGGAAAACAACCCGTAAAATTATTACCGTTCAGATAAATGAGAGAAAGGTCCACATTACTCAATGACGGCAATAAAGCACCGGAGAGATTATTGTTGTCCAAATACAGATTTTTCAGACCGGATATCAGGGCCAGATTTGCCGGTAAGGTTCCTGAATAATTATTTCCACCCAGATCGATGGTTTCAATATGGTTAAATCCGGAAAACCAGGTAGGTAAAGCTCCTGAAAAATTATTGTCATACAAAACCAGGGTTTTTAACAACCCGATGTTGGTCATTGAAGCCGGCAAGGTTCCTGTCATTGCATTGTTCGGCAGTCGGATTTCCATAACCCTGTCGTCATCATTACATGTTACGCCAAACCAGTTGCATACATTACAATCCGATCCTGCCGCACCATTTTGCCATCCGGTTTTATTTGTCCAGGAAGGTCCGTTGGTGGCATTATAAAAATTAATCAATTCCTGAAAGTCAGGATGGCATGGCAGATTGATATCAAAAGCACAAAATCCGAAATATCCGAAATCATTGCTGCCGGAATCCACGATTCTGACCCATAAGTTTTCGCCGGGTGTCCTTCCTGTCAGTGCTACTCTGGCGTGGTTTCCTGCGCCTGTATTGTCATCACAGGCAACCTGCACCAGTGAACCGCAAGTGCCGGTATAAACCTGCATCAACATATCTGTCAATCCTCCCGATATCTGACCGGTTTCAATCGTCACACTTCCTGAAGGTGGCACCTGAACCAAAAACCACACATCTCTGACTCCACCCGGTGTTCCGCAACTGAAACCCGGCGTTGCCCCTGAAGGAGATGCATTAATATTGGAAAAAGTCGCCAGGGTACAATCTCTTTTGACCGGCACTACAATCGCATCGGCACAAATATTATTGGGTGGCGCCATATTGCCACAAGTCTGTCCCGTGAGGCAGGAAGCAAAATGAAAATTTTCATATAATCGTTGTCCGACCACAGAACCGAAACCCAAAGACAAGGTAATACCCACTCCGGGAATCAACTGGCAGTGGCTCATAATCGTGCCGGGTGATGAAACCGGATTATTTTCATCAAAACATGCGGAACCTTCAATGGTCTGATTATTCTGAAAAGCATAGGTATTACCGCAGTCATCGACCTGGGTGTAATTGCCGTTCCAAACGCAGGCATGGGTGTGTCGCAAACCCATCACGTGACCGATTTCATGTGAAACCAGGTACGTATTATAACTATAATTCGGAAAAGTATTGTTGCTGAGTTCCAATGAAGTATTAGTACAAAACGGCCCGGGAAATTGTGGATATTGATTACAAAAACCACCCAGTCCATGAGCAAGCCCGCCTCCAAGATTTCGGGTAGACAACAATACTGCAACCCTGCCGATATAGTTGTTTTGTCGTCCGTTGACAAAAGCTTGTGCCATTGCACTCAGATTATTTGCTGAAGCATAAGGGTCCGCTGTCGTCCAGATTAAAACATCAGATACCACAATGGGTACATCATGAATAGCATAAACAGCAACAACATTGGCCATCAATCGATTGACCCAGGTAGTTGTCGCAGGTGTGGAACCATTATTCTGAAAAGCCAAAAAATCAACTTCAACAAACACTTCAAGGCAGTTTCCGTATCGGCTTCCACCAGCCTGAGGTTTGGTGTTTTCACTATCATTTTCAGCATATTCAGGTTCAGAAAAGTGAACCGGTTTCATTTTGGCGTAAGCCCCTTTATAAAACCCCCGGTCATCTTTTCCGATTTCATAATTTCCTTCAGGCAAAGCGATTACAAAATATACATCTGTGGCTGATAGGCTCAGGGTAGCCCATCCGGCACTATCTGAAAGCTGAGCCTTGTAATTCCTGATATTTTTATCCCAAACAATTGTTTTTCCCTCAGAAGTTCGAATCCTGACATTTTCAGCCATTACCTTCATTTCCGAAAAAGACAATGTATATTTTTTTTCCTTTAAGGAAAAAACCATTTGAAAGTCTTTTCTGTCTTCAGTAGACCATTTTTGTAATAAGGTTTCATTCAGGTCATACAAATCTATATTTTCGGGCACCAGTCCGCGGGTTTTTGATTGGACATCATTATCAGGAATAAATAATGTCAAGCCAGATTCTGTATTTTCTTCCTCCAGCAATGTATTTTTAATCTGCTGATATTGCTGAGCATGAACACAAAATGATGATACAAAAAAAACAAGAAAGCATATTTGTTTAACAAACATAGATTTTAATTTTTAATCGTAAAACAAAAAACATTGGGATATCCCAAAATCATGTAAACAAAATACTCATCAGGAAAAAAGCACACCTTTAATCATATTACAGATGACAAAATTATTCAATATTTTCAAATATAAAACAAAAAGAACTTTTTTTTTAAAAAAAACCTGATTCTATACAGAAAAGAATCTAATAACTTTATTTTTGTTGCAAAATCAATATCATTTCTACCAGATTATTTCAAGCCATCAAAGAAGACATCCCTGAACCCTCCGTCATTTTGTTCGGGATATTACATTGGGGAATGGGTCATGCAAGCCGTTCAGTGCCGGTCATCAAAACATTGCTTGAGCAAGGACATACGGTACATGTAACTGGTGACGGAACCAGCCTGGATTGGTTGTCCGCAGAATTTCCGCAATTGGAAGTTCACCGGTTACCGAAAACCAATTTCCGATATCCGACATCTAATATGTTATGGAATGCTGCCACCCAATTATTTTCATTTGTCAGATTTATCCGACAGGACAAAAAAAATGCCCGAATGATATCCCGGAAAATCAATGCGGATGCCATTATTTCTGACAACAGGTTTTTTTTCTTTGACAAAAAGGTTCCGATCAATATTTATATTACGCATCAGGTACATATTTATTATCCCAATGCATGGCTCAGCAGAATCCTTACAGCAGCACATCAGTTTGTAATCAAACAATATACTTCCTGCTGGATCCCCGACGATCCGGAGGTAAAACTGGCAGGGCTCCTTTCAGATGCAAAAGGCATAAATCATCTAAAATATATCGGTATTCAAAGTCGGTTTACATCCAATGAAAACCAACCCAAAACAACTGATATTCTGGTCGTTCTTTCGGGACCTGAACCTCAGCGTTCTTATCTGGAAAACGAACTCCTTGCCGTCCTCAATCAACTTTCAGATTGTTCAATTCGTTTTGTTCGCGGAACCAATCTACCCCAACATCAATCGGTCAGTCCGTTGATTAATATGGTAAATATCCTGGGGTCTGATAAACTGGAAACATGGATAGACCAAAGTAAATTGTTGATTTGCCGACCCGGATATTCCACCCTGATGGATTTATATTTTAAAAATAAAGAGGCTATCCTGATTCCAACACCGGGACAGACAGAACAAGAATATTTATGTGAATATCACAGTGTATCAGAAGGAAAATTCACTCCTCTTTTACAAAAAAATATTGCCGGACAATTGCCCGGAATCATTTCAAAAAAATTAGCGGAACGGCATTCGTCAAAAGAATAAAAAGAAGTACCTTGTGGCGCTTTTTGAATATTTACAGACACAAAACAAATCATTATCATGGCACCTAAAATCCTGATTACGGGAGCAAATGGTCAAATAGGTCAGGTTCTTACCAAGGCATTACGCACCAAATACGGACAGGAACAGGTTTTGGCTACAGATGTCAACCGCATAGAAAACAATGAACCCTTTGAATTTCTGGACATTCTGGATACCACAAAACTTCATGAAATTATAGATCGTCACGGCATCACCCAGATATACCACCTTGCGGCCTTGTTGTCTGCCAGCGGTGAAAAAAACCCGCTAAAAACATGGGACATTAACCTGAATGCTTTTTTGACCATTTTGGAAACTGCGAGAGAAAAAAAGCTTGATAAAATCTTTTTCCCGTCGACCATAGCCGTTTTTGGAAAAACCACTCCAAGAACCGACACGCCGCAGGATGTTCCTTTGGTGCCTTCTACCGTTTACGGTATGAGCAAAGCGACCGGAGAGTTATGGTGTCAATATTACCACGACCGTTACGGTGTTGACGTCAGATCTTTGCGGTATCCCGGCATCATCGGTTGGCAATCCCTTCCGGGTGGAGGTACAACAGATTATGCGGTAGAAATATATCACGAAGCCCTTAAATCAGGAAATTTTGAGTGTTTTCTCAACAAAGATACGCGATTGCCTATGATGTATATGGATGATGCCATCAAAGCCACCATTCAATTGATGGAAGCAGATGCAGATCGATTATCCATACGGTATGGGTACAATATTTCCGCTATGAGCTTCAGCCCTGAAGATATTTATCTGGAAATCAAAAAACATTTACCTGATTTTACAATTAGTTACAAGCCGGATTACCGGGAAGCCATCGCAAGAAGCTGGACCGAATCGATAGACAGCAGCCTTGCTCAAAAAGATTGGGATTGGAAGCCTGACTATGACCTGACTTCGATGACGACCGATATGTTAGACCATTTACAAAACATGTATAAATAAGACAGATTATGCAAACCGACAGAAATACCACCATAACAGATATCGCTTCAGAGTTACAGGCATTACGGGATGCCGGTTTATTTAAGTCTGAAAGAATCATCACGACGCCTCAGAGTGCATTGATCAATACCACTTTGGGAAAAGAAGTTCTGAATTTTTGTGCCAACAATTACCTGGGACTTTCTTCACATCCTGAAGTCATACAAGCTGCCAAAGAAGCGATCGACACCCATGGTTTTGGTATGTCTTCGGTGAGATTTATCTGTGGCACTCAGGATATTCACAAAAAACTGGAGCAGGATATCGCCCGTTTTGTGGGACAGGAAGACGCCATATTGTACGCGGCCGCTTTTGATGCCAATGGCGGACTTTTTGAACCATTGCTGGATGAAAGAGATGCCATCATATCTGATATGCTCAATCATGCGTCTATTATTGATGGTATCAGGTTGTGTAAAGCAGCAAGGTACCGTTACGAAAACAATAATATGGAGGACCTCGAACAAAAACTCCGTGAAGCACAATCCAAAGGAGCCCGACGAATCCTCATTGCCACGGATGGCGTTTTTTCGATGGATGGTATCATCGCCAGTATAGACAAAATCTGTGATCTTGCAGATCAGTATGGTGCTATGGTTATGGTCGACGATTGTCACGCTACCGGATTTGTCGGAAAAACGGGCCGTGGATCAGCGGAACACAATAATGCTTTCGGAAGAGTGGATATTATCACCGGAACTTTTGGCAAAGCTCTGGGTGGAGCTTCCGGTGGATTTACAGCAGCTAAAAAAGAAATAGTCGAACTCCTCCGTCAAAAATCAAGACCCTATTTGTTTTCCAATACGTTGGCGCCTTCTATCGTGGGAGCGTCTATCCGGGTTTTGGAATTGCTCACGGCCAGTACACACTTAAGAGATAAATTGGAAATAAACACCCAACTCTTCAGAAAAGGAATGACGGAAGCGGGATTTGATATCATTCCCGGAGTTCATGCGATTACACCTGTTATGTTGTATGACGCACCTTTGGCCCAAAAATTTGCTTCGCGACTATTGGAAGAAGGCATATATGTCATAGGATTCTTTTTTCCGGTGGTTCCTAAGGAAAAAGCGAGGATCAGGGTTCAGATCAGTGCCGGTCATGAAACAGAACATATCCATCGTGCGGTAGAAGCATTCACCAAAGTAGGAAAAGAATTGGGAGTAATTTAGTATTGATAAGTTGATGAGTTGATTATTTGATAAGCTGAGTCGATGCGGCGCAATAGGGTCAACGTTATTCAGGCATCAACAAACCAAACTCATAAACCCTAAACTATAAACCCTAAAAAATTTATCTAACCATATTAGAGGCTCGGTGTTGTTTGAGCAACTGTTCGAGGGTGCGGTTCAGACCTTTTATTGCTTCAGCTTGTGACTCAATGGTTTGAGACATATCTTTCATATTTTCCTGAAATCCATTCTGAAAATGAGAAGGCGATGCATTAAAAGAAGTGATTTTGAGGTGGATAGCCCAAACTTCAAAAACTTCGTCGGCAGGTAGTGTGTAGGCTTCGTAAAAACGATTGTCGGAAGCCAGTTCCAAAACCCCGTGGGATTGTATTTTATTAATTACTCTTTTGACTACCACGCCATGTGGTGTGACGACTACATAGACATAGTTGTTTCTCAATGAGGTAAATCCACCTTCTCTTTTGACCGGACTGCAGATTACTTTTTCACCGGAAAAAAGGGTCGGCTCCATGCTGTCGCCATTGATTTCAAAACAACGGAAGTCTCCCTTCTGATCTTTAAACTGAGGTAGTGTAAAACTGTGCATTTCTTTCAGAAAAACAGCATCAAAAAACTGTTCGCTATATCCTGCCTGCGCGGCCACAGGAACATACAGGATGTTTTGACAGGGCTCCGCAACAGGTGTATCTTTGATCATATCGTCTTCCAAAAGAGGAAAACCGGAGCCTGTAAAAACATATTGTGCATTGATCGGCAGATTTTCAAATGCCTTCCGCAGCAGATCAATGGTAACATCCCGTTCGCCACTTAATATGGCACTCATACTTTGTGGTATATATTCGAGAGAGAGAGCGAGTTGCCTGGCAGATTTAATGACATTTTTCTCTTTCAAAAGAGAAATACATTCATTAAATCTTTTCGTGACGATGTTACACATAAGATCAGCGTTGGTTTACGGGGCAAATATAAAACAAAATATATATAAAATAAAAATAATATGTATTTTTTTTAAATAATATGTTTTACATATACCAATTCTTTATATACATGATGAATATAGTGTGGTTTTATATTAACTTTCAACCAAACCTTTTTCCTTCCGGGAAAAACGAACGACATTTTTTGAAAAAATCCGCCAATCAACAGCATCAAACTGTCTTAAAAAAATGTTCTGACCGCAATCAGACATACAAAGTGTTGTAAACAAACAGGATGATTTGTATCAATTGGTTACAATTTCCTATTAAAATTGTACTTTTGTCTTTTTTTTCGAAAAATCCCATTTTTTATGTCTAAAAGAACACGAATCAAGGATATTTTATCAGCAACACCGGGACAGGACCATACGGTCATGGGCTGGGTCAGAACATTCAGAAATAATCAGTTTATCGCTTTAAATGACGGTTCCTGTTTGGCTAATCTTCAGGTAGTTGTTGATTTTGAAAATGAAGATGCCGCCTTGTTAAAAAGGATTACTACCGGTGCCGCTGTAAAAATCGAAGGTCTTCTGATCGCCTCCCAGGGCAAAGGTCAAACGGTCGAACTGACAGCCAAAAATATTGAGATCCTGGGTGATTGTGATCCTGAGGTCTACCCTCTTCAACCCAAAAGACATAGTCTGGAATTCCTGAGAGAAATAGCTCACCTGAGATTCAGAACCAATACTTTCAGTGCCATATTCAGGGTAAGACATACCCTGGCGTATGCTATTCATAAATTTTTTAACGACAGAAATTTTGTCTATCTCCACTCTCCTATCATCACCGGCAGTGATGCGGAAGGTGCCGGAGAAATGTTTCAGGTAACTACCCTGGACCTGAATAATATTCCCCGGACAGATGAAGGAGATATTCACTTTAAAAAGGACTTTTTTGGCAAGGCGACCAATCTTACGGTTTCCGGACAGTTGGAAGCGGAACTCGCTGCCCTTGCCCTTTGTGACGTGTATACCTTCGGACCGACGTTCAGGGCTGAAAACTCTAACACGACCCGGCATCTTGCTGAGTTTTGGATGATAGAGCCGGAAGTGGCTTTTAATGATCTGAATGACAATATGGATCTCGCCGAAGATATGTTGAAATATCTGATTCAATATGTATTGGACCACTGCCAGGAAGACTTATTATTTTTGGAACAAAGACTGGCGGAAGAAGAAAAACAAAAACCTCAGCAAGACCGTTCTGAAATGTCTTTGATTGAAAAGCTGAAATTTTGTTTGGCTAATCCTTTTGAAAGGCTGACGTACACAGAAGCTATCGAAATATTAAAAAATTCCACGCCTAATAAAAAGGGTAAATTCCAATATCCGATCGAAAAATGGGGTGCTGACCTGCAATCCGAACACGAACGATATCTTGTTGAAAAACATTTTAAAAAGCCGGTGATTCTGACCAACTACCCGAAAGAAATCAAAGCTTTTTATATGAGACTTGATGAAGGTGAAAAAACCGTCCGTGCTATGGATGTATTATTTCCGGGCATTGGTGAAATCATTGGTGGTTCGCAAAGAGAGGAACGATATGACGTATTGCTCCGCAGAATGGAAGAAATGCATATTCCGGCTGAAGAGATGTCCTGGTTTTTGGATACGCGAAGATTTGGTACCGTGCCGCACGCAGGATTTGGTTTGGGATTCGAACGTCTCGTGCTTTTTGTGACAGGCATGACCAATATCCGTGATGTGATCCCGTTCCCGAGATTCCCGGGTAATGCAGAATTCTAGGTAGGGTCTGCTGAAAAACACAAAAAATATTAATAATCAATATCTTATGTTCAATTTTCATGCATGTAAGTGCATTCCTTTTACAACATAATATTGAAATTTCGTGCGTCTAAGTTCCTTACTAAACTTGTTTTTTGTTAGTCCGCAATAAACCATCTTCTGCGTTGAAGGCAAATCGAGGTATTTTTATACATCTTCTTTGCCTTCGCCTTGAATCTGATTCATTGCTGACTTTTTCAGCAGACCCTACGTCCGGGTTCTGAGTCTTCGGATCAAAAACATACAACATTACATCCTTGTGACAAGCTTTGACAGGTTGTCCCCTGTCCTGATCTCAAATGAGGTTATGATTTGTTCATAACACCTGAAGGTCGACATCATATATTTTTGTGGCAAAACCCTGCGATAGGGATGGTAGCGGACACGACCGCAACGAAGAGGAGGGAAGTAAAGCGGACAGCGCGACCCGAAGGGGATCGCCCAAAAAATCCTGTACTGTAAGATTTTGTCCATGCTTTCAGAATGGCATACTCAATTTTTGCAACTTTTGGCAAAAATCCCGCCAAAATGAATTATTGGATTCATTTTACTACGGATTTCATCAATGGCTACAAACATTTTATCCCATTGGATCAAATTGCCCCAATGGTACAATACCAAAGAAGTTGTGAAATGCACCCATTTTAAAATGGTTTAATATCTAATCTGAATTTAACCCATAACAAGTATGTTTTGACAGACATTCCCTTACTACATTTTCATCATGATTTAATTCTGATCACTTCTGCTTAGCCAACTTTTTTATGGTTAACAAATCAACTTGTCAGTAAAAAACTGAAATGAACTTTTTACCCTTTAAAAATACAAATGATTTATTTCGATTGAAGTAGGGAAATGTTCAGGATAGTCCTGACCATATCATCATTTCTGCAGGAAAGGATTAAAAATAGTATCCTACCCGCACTCCGAATTCAAATAAAAATCCGTTGCTTTTTATTTGATGAAACTGTCTCTCCACTCTGCCAAAATTGTTGTATCCAAGGTCTTGTCTCGATTCGTTGACAAATCTCAGACCAACCCCCAAAAACATATCTGTAGTGATATTTGAATCAAATAAATATTGTACCCCATATCGAACTGACAAATTAGAAATGGTTTTGGACTCTTTATCAAAGTTTGAAGGGTCAAAAACCACCTGGCTACTGTTTTCCACAACAGATGGGGTCTCATAATTTAACTGCCTGTAAGTATACGCCGGTGAAAGATATTGTCCTTCAAATCCGTCCGCATCTAAAAAAAATCTTGGGCTCACGGTAAATGCAAAACCTGTTTTTTGTACCCTATCTTCATTATAAAAATCTGATATGTCACGATTTGTATCAAAGTTTGAGGATTCATAGACACCATCTTCAAACTCATCAAACGCTAAAATATCACTAAAAAATTCACTATCAAGCGAAAGTACACCTTTGAATGTAGCTCCGACGCCTGCCTGTAAACTGACAACAGAAGTCAATTCTTTTTCAATTTCAAGAAGTTGCACTCCTCTGACAAATGAAAAAGGACTTGTTTTGATATTAATCATTTTTAACTTACGTTTTTTTTCATTTCTTTCTTCTGCCTCCTCTTCGTCACCAAAAACAATGACAGTTGTTTCTTTATCCACAGAAGAACTTTTGGCTCCTTTCTTTTTTTTACGTGATTGTGCATCCGCTTCTGCAACCAACAAAAACACAGAAACAAAAATTAATACGATGATTTTTACCTTTTTCATAACCCGATTTTGATATTCATACTGCAAAAATATATAATTTTGCAAATCATAAAAATAAAAATGAAATGAAATCTTCAAAAACTTTCCGGACGTTCCTGTTTTTCAGTATTTTTTTTACAATACTTCAACTTCACCTGGTCGCTCAACAAACGCCGGAAGTCATGATGAGTCAAAATCTCAAAATGTCAAGGTCTGAGTTTTTAAACGATCACGTCATTTCAGACTCCGAAGGACACATTGTCGTTTCCCGTCAGGGTTTTCTTGGTGCCAGGAATTCAACAATCTCATTAAAAAGGTTTAACAAAAAACTGAATCTGGAAAAAGAATTGGAGTTGAAGGCAGATCAAAAAAATATCTACTATCTGAATGCCATGAACATAGGTAATAAAGTTTATGTCTTGTCTCAGGAAAAAGATGCTAAAAATGACAAACTCAAATATTTTCTGGTACCCTTCGACAACTCTTTAAAAGCCGGAAAACCAAAAAAAATAGCAGAATTTGTTTTTGAAAAAAGGTCTGACGAACCGGAATATATGGTAAATTATTCACAGGATTCTTCTATGACTTCTTTCGTCTTTTTTCTTGACAATAACAGCAAAAAAGAAAATTTTGAAATGTTTGTCACCGTTATCAATAAAGAAAATGAAAAGGTATGGGACAACAAAGTCAGGGTAAATAAATTTCAGAATGTCATCCAATTGCTCTCCTCATCTGTAAATAATGAAGGAAATGTCTACCTCATCATGAAAGAATACGAAGGAGAAAAAGCAAAAGAAAGCAAAAAAGTAGAAAAAGGTGATGATAAAATTGATAAACCGGCTTATGAAATGATGATCTATAAGCTCAATGGTCTGAGTGAAAATAAAAAGGAAATCAAAATAGCCTTAAAAAACAGTTTTATTGCCAATTGCAACATCAAAGTTTTGCCAAACGGAGATATGAACGTCCTGGGTATGTACAGTTCTTCAAAAAAGCTACTTGTCAATGGTGTATTTTCGATAAAACTGCATGGCGTCACTGACAGCATCTACCAATCTTCAAAAAAAGACTTTACAGAGCAGGACTTATATGTTTTAAGTGAAGAAGATGTGACCAAAAAAAATAAAGGAGATGAAGGAATTGACAGTAAATTTGATTTTCTTGATTTCCATACGAGAAAAGATGGTTCAACCACCATTGTCATGGAAGAAAATTATATCACGGTTGTAGCGACCAGATCCGGCAACGGTGCTGTCACCTATACGTATTATTACCACACCAATGAAGCCATCGTCATCAACCTGGAGTCATCAGGTGAGATCAGAAACATCGCCATATTACCTAAAAAACAAAAATTTGCCAACGTACAATACTTTAATTCATCAGTCGTATTGTTTACAGATGACGGACTACATCTGGTTCACCTGGACGATATCGACAACTTTCAAAAACCTTATGGCGAAAAAGTAAAACGTATTTCATCATTCAAAGATTGTGTCGCCGTAGATATATTTCTGAAAAATGACGGTACCCTCGAAAGAACCTTACTTATGTCAAGAGAGGATACCAAAGCCATCATTTTGCCCAAAATATCTAAAAAAATCAGCAGCAACGAAATCTTTTTCTTTGCCATGAATCCTAATTTCTTTTCTTCAAAAGACAACAGAGTAGGAATCATAAAATATTGATATTTCTGGAATATCAATGTATGATAAATCATACATTGTGCAGATAAAACCATCCTGGTTTTATCTGCAAGTAGAAGGAAAATTCAAAAAAACAATTCAGTTTTTTACTGACGTTTTTTGTCATTTTTTTTCTTCACTTTTGGGATATTCTCTCCAGGTGTAACTTTTTTGGACAATCTTCCACGCCCCTTCATATTTTAATAATAAAAAGTAATCGGTAAATATCCTCCAACCCGGAACCACGATCTCTGCTTTTGCCATAGCAGCATCTTTTTCATAATCAATGGATATGATCCTGCCAATCCTGTTTGATTTTTCGCCCGGCTTGATATTGGCAATATATTTTTCACCGGATCGGATCCATAAACTGTCCTTAGTAACCGTATATAACTGAAAATCAGGGTGAAATACTTTTTGTAACCTTTCCGGTTCTCCGTTGGCTGTTCCTTCAATATATTCGTTAATGGCAGCAGCTATCAAATCAAATTCTGATCTGACAACTTCTGACTGTGCCTGTAAAAAAACACCCAAAAAGATGAAAAATATGGTCAGGACCATTTTACCGGGATTCATTTTTCCTGTTTTTGATGATAAAAACACGAAAGTAAGGTATTTTGAAACGCAGGATGTTCCTGCATTAATTAAAGAAATGTTAAAAACCAAATCAAAAAAAATTCATCATAACAACCATGAGATTGGTTTTTATAAACTATCTCCTGTCCCGATATCAAATAATCTCAAGGTTTGTTTACTTCTTGTGAAATTAGTGCGGCAAAACCCTGCGATAGGGATGGTAGCGGACACGACCGTAACGTAGTGGAGGGAAGTAAAGACCCTCAGGGATCGCCCAAAAAATCCTGAACAATAAGTTTCCTATAAAAAAAAATGGCCTTTTATCAGTTGCCTGCCTTTACAAACCTGGAGGTTGTAGATGTGCCGTCGGTGAAGTGGACAGAAAAGAGGTATATCCCCGCCGCAAGTTGGGAAACGTCAACTTTTTGGATCAAAACGGAAACCGGCAATTTTATCTCTTTGACCACTACCCCGTTGGCCTGAATCAAAGATATTTTTTGAATCTCTTTTGAAGACGAAATCACTACCTCTCCGTAGGCAGGATTGGGTGTCACCGTCATTTTTGTCGTGACCTCATCAGTGGTGGAGGTAGAACACTGAATTTGGTTAAACCGGGCCCAGATTTCGTCATTCAACAAAAACGGAACCGGTAAATCCCCGGTGTAATTGCCCATTCTGATCATAACCAGATTTTGAGACGGTACAACATTGAGGAATTGTCCGTTTTTGCCCAATGCGGAATACATATCTGCAGGAGCATTCACAAACAAAGATCTGTTGTACACGATCTGGCTGCCGGGCAACATGGCTTTGTCTTTGCCGTTGAGCCACCACAAATAACCATAGGACAGGTTGATATCCTGAGAGGTATTGACCATTTCATTCCAATAGGTTTTATCTTTCATGACCTCCAGATTTCCCCAATTGCCCTGGTTGAGCACAAGGGAGCCAAATCGGGCCATGGATCTGGGTTTGCTGAAAAAAACATTATTAAAGTCCACTTTGACAAACAATCCCGACATGCCGGTTTTGGTAAACAATTGTTGATTGCCAAAAACATTGAGGTTTTGTCCGGTTGCATTGGTGATTACTTTGTCCAATAAGGTGTACGGACCATTGTGGTAAGCCCATCGGGTACCGGCATCGGCTTTGTACCTGAGACATTCCGGATTGGTACAAAACCCGTCACCGGTTCCATCGTCCAATCCCGACGTCATGGTAAGTTGGTTGCGCACGGTGATCAGATCTTCTTTGGCAGGGGGCAACGATGTCCAGCCTGTACCGAGATATTCTGAAGTTTTGTCACTGATGTCGAGTTTGTTCTGCTCCTGTGCCAAACCGACCAAAAACGAGGTCAGGGTTTTTCCGGCAGAAGCCCAATACCACATACTGTCCTTGGTGAAGGTTCCAAAATATTTTTCAAGGACGATCTTTCCGTCTTTTAGAACAATAAACGCTTTGGAATCCTGTTCCTGCAGATAATTATAGAGGGCCGGTATTTTGTCGGTACACCATCCTAACGAAGCCGGATCAACGGTCTCCCAATTGTCATTATTGACCGGAGGAAAATAATAATTCTGGGCTTTTGTTCCAGTCCATCCAAAAAAGATACAAATCAACAAATATACCAAACGCATAGATCAAATATTTTTAAAATTTAGTTTTATACGTCTCTGAATCTTTGTTTTTGATGGCATCAGCATCATACCTGACCATGAGGTTGATCCACAAGGACCGGGAACATCGCAACAAAGGAAAATAGATCAACAAAGCTACGATCACCAAAATACCCATCGCTGCATTGACCGTCATACCGAATCCGATGATACAAAGTCCGACCACACCCAGGAAAAAAAATCCCGACACGATATAAGATAAAAACATGGCGCCGTAATAAAATCCCGGCTCGGGAAGAAACGACTGACCACATTCGGGACAATTTTCAGGCATGTCTACCGGTTTTGCAAATGAAAATGGTTTTATGTACAGATCCCCTTGCTGACAGCGCGGACATTTGCACATAAACGTGTTGGAAACAAAATTTCTTTTAGACATATATATTGAATAAGCGTTTAATGTAAAAAATGTACTGATGAAAAAACAAAAAAATGTTGGTGTCGAAATATTTTTTCAAAAAATTACTTCTCCGATTTTGTCCATACTTTTGGTATGGCAGGCTCAATTTTTGCAACTTTTGGCAAAAATCCCGCCAAAATAGACTATCATGTTTAATTAAACCACGGATTTTATCCGTGGCTACTAATATTATGCCCTTTCAGGGCAACAGGCAATACTAACGAAGTGGTGAAAAACATCTTTTTTTTATTTTTCGAGTTTTTTGACCTTTTCCAGCACCTGCTCTTTTAAATCATTTTTGTAGTCGGCCACTTTTTGTAATAAGACCATATCACTGGTTCCCAGGATACTGGCAGCCAAAATACCTGCATTTTTGGCAGCATTGAGTGCTACGGTGGCTACCGGGATCCCATTAGGCATTTGTAATATTGACAGGATAGAATCCCAACCATCCAATGAGTTGGAAGATTTGACCGGAACACCTATCACCGGCAAAGGCGTGATGGAGGCTACCATACCCGGAAGGTGTGCTGCGCCTCCTGCTCCGGCGATGATGACACGGATGCCTCTGCCGGCTGCGGATTTGGCAAAGTCAAACATACGTTCGGGTGTCCGGTGCGCTGAAACGATCGATATTTCATAAGGTATGCCAAAATATTCCAACATGTTGGCAGCTTCTTTCATGACCGGAAGATCAGAATCGGAGCCCATGATGACGGAGACTATTGGTGATGTCATAGGTTATTTATTTATTTCCCGACGTACCGGGACTGTTGACAATAACATGGTGATACAAATCTGCGGCAATTTTTTTGACTTTTTCGAGTTCTTTGCCGATGATGGTGATATGTCCCATCTTGCGAAAGGGTTTGGTCGTGGATTTGCCGTAAAGGTGGGCGTACACCCCTTGTTGTTTGAGGGCATCTTCCAATCCTTCGTAGTTTGTCGGACCTTCAAATCCTTCGGCTCCCAGGAGATTGACCATAGCAGCAGCGTGATGTGCTTCGGTACTGCCCAGAGGCATGCCTGTAATGGCTCTGAGGTGGTTTTCATACTGAGACGTGTAATTGGCTTCAATGGTGTGGTGTCCGCTGTTGTGCGGTCTGGGAGCCACCTCGTTGACCAGGACATTATTTTGAGTGTCCACAAACATTTCGACTGCCAGCAAACCGACGATACCGAGTTTTTCGGCGACATGGATGGCCAATCGGGTGACTTCTTCACTCAGCTGAACACTGATGGCTGCCGGAGCAAATAAAAACTCCACGAGATTGGCGGTAGGATGAAACTCCATCTGTACCGGTGGAAAAGCTTTAAGGTCACCGGCTTCATTTCTGACGACGATGACGGAGATTTCCTCACGTATATCGACTTTGGACTCTACCACAGAAGGCAGGTCAAACAGATTTTTGAGGTCTTCTTCTGTGCGGACGACCTGTACGCCTCTCCCGTCGTAGCCTTCTTTGCGCAATTTCTGCACAAAAGGCAGTTTGACGTGACCGTCGCTGATGGCTTTACGTACTTCGGCAGCATCGGCAAACAAAAGAAAGTCGGCGGTAGGAATAGAAAAACCTTCGTAAAACATTTTTTGCAGCCCTTTGTCGCGAATGAGTTTGAGTACCGAAGGCTGTGGAAAAACTTTTTTGCCGGTGGCTTCCAGTTTTTCGAGGGCTTCGACATTGACATTTTCAATCTCGATGGTGATGATGTCGACACTTTCTCCAAAACTTAGCACATCCTGATATGAAGTGATATCTCCCGTCACAAAATGTTGACAAACGATGCGGGCGGGGCAATCCTCACTTTTTTCCATGATGGTCATGGGCAAATGTTTGACGCTGCCGGCCTGATACAACATCTTACCCAATTGTCCGCCGCCTAATATTCCTATTTTTTGTTGTGTATCCATACGATTAACTGATCAATAAATAGCCATCTTTTTTGCCATGGTCAATTCCTGTTCATAAAATATGGCCAAAAGTATTTCTTTGCTGAGGGCGGCATCGTCATCTCTGGAGCCGATGCCTTTTCCTTTCATGTCCGCTTCCATCAGCGAACGAAGGATATTTTTGATGCTGTCTCTTGAATAATTTTTGGCTGCCGTCCGGTAATCTTTGACAAAATATACGGTAGAAATCCCCAACATTTTGGCCAGGACGGGGTCACTTTCTTTGAAGTGGGTGCTTGCGATCAATACTTTGTAAAAAAACGAATGCAACTGTGCCACCATGGGAATAAGAAAACCGCTTTTGTTGGCTTGTGCAAAATAATCGATGATGAGGGCTGCCTTTGAAAAGTTTTTTTCGCCGAAAGCGTTGGAGAGTTCGAATACATTAAACTCCTTGATCACACCTACCTGGTCTGCGATGAGGTCGCGGGTGATTTTGCCACCGGAAGGCAGGCCGATACAAATTTTGCCGAGTTCGTTGGTGATTTTGGATAGGTCGCTGCCTACGTAATCGGTTACGAGGTCCGCTGCTGCTGAATCGATGGTAAATCCTTTGCTGCGAATGTATTGGGTCACCCATGCGGCAATCTGATTTTCGTAGAGTGGTTTGGACTCAAATACGAGGGCAGACTTTTCGAGGGCTTTATAAAATTTTGTTCTTTTGTCCGGCTTTTTGTACTTATGGCAAAAAACCAGAATGGTATGAGGAGCGGGTTTTTCGAGGTAGGAGATGAGGTCATCCCAACCTTTGAGTTCCTGAGCTTCTTTGATGATGAGCACTTTTTTGTCCGACATCATCGGAAACTGTCGGGCTTCGTCTATGATCGAGCCGATTTGAGTATCTTTGCCGTAGAGGACCAGTTGGTTGAAAGCTTTTTCGCTTTCGTTGAGCACTTCGGATTCGAGTACGTGGGCGACCTGGTCAATGAAGTAAGGTTCTTCGCCAAAAAGGAAATAAACCGGTTGATGTTTGCCGGAGCGGATACTTTTGAGAATTTCTTCGAAGGTCATGGATGCTGATAATAGCCGAAATGAAGTGCAAAAGTAAAAAAAAAATTCATTTTATTGTGTAAAATGAAAAAGCGTACTACTTTTGTGGGCCAAAATAAAAAGGGGAATTAGCTCAGTTGGCTAGAGCGCTACGCTGGCAGCGTAGAGGTCACCGGTTCGAGCCCGGTATTCTCCACAATCATAAAGCTGTCATTTGACAGCTTTTTTTGTTTAGGTCATAAGGAGCAAGTACGAAACTTGAGCCAGATTTGGGAATTAGTCGGTTTGGTTTGAATAATTACGATCTGGGTGAGTGTTTTGAGAAAAGGTACACCTGACGATATCTCCAAACAATACATAAAAGTCGTTTTTAAAGCCTGGCTCTACTACCGAAGGTTCTGTTCAACAGGGCGTTCATCGCAAGACCGCTGAAAACGACGAACGCTTAGTTGTTATCGCCTAGTGCTTCTTTTTCAGTCATCTTTTACATTATCAGTTGGTCAAGTTTCTTTGAGAAAAAGTCGTCAATTGCTTGTTCGTTTTGTTGATCCTTAAAATGTAATAGTTCTCTTATGTCACTGTCGTCTAATACAATAATAAATCCCTTTCTGTCGTTCATTACATCTTTACATCTCTCAACCATTTTGGGTCGGTCTGCAATTGAACGACATAGTAAAATACCAAAAAGTCCCCTTTTGTCACTGAACCTTCCTTGAAGTTGGTCTATTTCGGGATTTCCAATTTCCTTTCCATAGTTTTTACATTCAATAAATATTTTCGGACACTTTATTTGATGTAGTTGGTTCAATGATTTGAAAAACCCGTGATTATCAGAGTTATTAAAGACTATGTCTATTCTTTTTCTTCCATTGTTAATTTCAACCTCGCTGTCGGGATTGGAAACACGCACTCCAAGAATATGTATTAAATTGTCAAATGAAATTTTATGATAATTATTAGCATCATCATTGCCTGTTTTGATATTTGAAAGAATTCCAATACGGTCTGCCGCTGTCAGAACTTTTTTGTTTGGCTGAAGTGCTGGAGTTTCTTGCTTTATCGCAGTCCGTCTTAATTCAGATTTGTATTTGTCCAAGACTGCCGGGTGTTCTTTAGAAAATTGATAAATAAAATTCGTTGACATTGGATATTTTTCTCTTAAGTCTTTTTTTCTAACTACCACTCTGCCATTTTTCAAAATTGAGGCTAAAGCATCACCAGCGTGTTCATGTTCTGCTCTTAAAAATTCCAAAACAAAATTCCTATAATACTTGTGAGTATTCCGGAGTAAAGTGAACCACTAATTCCGGAGTAAAGTGAACCACTAATTCCGGAGCAAAGTGAACCACTAATTCCGGAGCAAAGTGAACCACTAATTCCGGAGCAAAGTGAACCACTTAACGAGTATGATTTGACAGCTATATTGTGCATAAAACCCAATATGGCAAATCAAATTATATCGATGACAAAATTGAAAAAGTTTCTGAAGTTAAGCCTTGAAGGTAAGTCCCAAAGGCAGATACGTGAGTTGACAGGGATGTCACGAAACACGATTATAAAATACAGGAAGTTATACATAAACATCCGCTGTCAGAAAGAGAGCTTTTTGAAGTTGAGTGACAAGGAACTGTATTCTATCGTTTACCCAGCCTCGGAGGATAAACCGGAACATGAAATGTTGTATAGCTTGTTTCCTCAGATGGATGTACAATTAAGCCGTGTAGGTGTAACCAAGTTAATGCTTTGGGAACAGTACAAGGAGAACTACCGGACGGAGTACAATACTCTCAGTTTTGCGAGCATTACAGGCGGTATGAGAAAAGCCAGCAAATAACCTGCGTGTTAGAACACAAAGCAGGTGATAAGATGATGGTTGATTATGCCGGCAAGAAACTGCACCTGACAGACCCACAAAGCAGAGAGATAAGGCCTGTAGAGTTTTTTGTGGCAATATTACCTTGTTCTCAATACACCTATGCAGAGGCAAGTTTCACTCAGCAAACACCAGACTTTTGCATTGCCTTAGCAATGCTTTACAATGGTTCGGGGGAGTTCCGCAGGCCATAGTGACGGATAACCTGAAACCCTCCGTGAACAGGTCAAGCAAGTATGACCCTGAGATCAATCATTCCATGGCTGATTTTGCCACTCACTATGACACGGCCGTGCTACCCACCCGTGCACGAAAACCAAAAGACAAGGCACTGGTTGAATCGGCGGTAAATATCCTGTATACACGTGTATATGCTCCGTTGCATGACAAAGTATTTTATAATCTGGCGGAATTAAACAAGACTATTCGGGAATTGGTTAGCAAACATAATCAACAAAACTTCCAGGGAAAATCAACAAGCCGCCAACAACAGTTCGAAAGTATGGAAAGGGACACGCTCAAACCTTTACCCCTGTCTTGTTTTGAATTAAAAAAAAATATTGCCTGGCCAAAGTACACCCTAACTGTCACGTGATGCTTGGAGAGGACAAACATCATTACTCTGTACCTTACCAATATACAGGCAAGAAAGTAGAGATAGGTTACACGAGTCAATCTGTAGAAATTTATTACAAGTACGAGAGGATAGCCGTCCACCAGCGCACCCGGGTACAGTTCCGGTATACTACCAACGAATCTCACCTGCATCCCCGGCACAGGTATTATCATAATTGGAGCGAGGAACATTTTATGAATCAAGGCATGAAAATAGGCCCTAACACCCTCAGGCTTATAGAACAAATTTTTCTCCAATGTAAACATCCTGAACAAGGGTTTAAAACATGTCAGGGGGTCATACAATTGGCTCTCAAGAATGGCAATGAGAAAATAGAAGAAGCGGCATCTATATGCCTGGAATATGATTTTATATCATATCGCAAGTTGGACAAGATACTGTCCCTGCGTAGCGACGATCTGTTCTCTTGTAGTGATAAAGAACCCTTACAAGTTGACATCGAGCATGAAAATGTTCGTGGTCATTCCTATTATCAATAATCAAAATACGTATATATGACACACTTGAACACTCTTGACCTGATGAGGTCTCTGCGGCTCACCGGTATGGCAGACCGCTATCATTCTATAATGGAAATGCCTGTTCACCAACAGCCTGAAGCAGGTATTATCCTGGCTCAATTGGTGGAGGCTGAATTTTTGTATCGAAATAACCGCCGCATGCTAAGTGCTATAAAAACGCAAAGTTCCGGTATCAGGCATCACTGAATGACGTCGTGTGTTCTGATCAGAGAAACCTCTCCCGGGATACACTTGCTACAATGGCAGACTGCTCCTTCATTGAAAGAGGAGAAAATATAATCATCACAGGAGCCACAGGTTGCGGTAAAAGTTACCTTGCATCCGCCATCGGTTATCAGGCTTGTATGAAAGGCAAGAAGGTAGCTTATTTTTCTCTACCCAAGTTGTTGGGAAAATTAAAATCCGACAGGCTGGATGGTAGCTTCCGCAAGGAAATGGACAGGATCGAAAATAAAAACCTGCTCATCCTGGACGATTGGGGATTAACCCCCGTTGGATACAGCGGCACGACTTGCTTTGTTACAAATTATAGAGGACAGGCACAACCGCCACTCGACTATAATAACCTCACAACTCCCTGTGTCCGCTTGGCATCAATACATAAACGAAGATACCATAGCAGATGCAATACTGGACAGAATCATCCACCAGGCTCATAGAATTGAATTAACAGGGAGTCCATGAGAAAATTACAAAAAAATAAAGTGGTTTAATAAAACTACTTGATTACTTTTGTATCTCAAAACCCTGATAAAGGTCAGGTAGAAAAAATTTAAATTTTTAACCCGTCAGATCATCCTCAAAGGTGGTTCACTTTGCTCCGGAATAGGTGGCTCAGTTTGGACCGGAATCGATGGTTCAGTTTGACCGGAATATGCAATACTTGTCTTTGCTTAATTGCGGGTCACGTCTTACACTAGTTATTGGAAGAAGGATTTTTGGTAAACCATTTATAATTGGAAGTTCTGCATAAAAACTAGTAAAAGTCAAAGTTTCATAGTCGAATGTATTATTGACTGGAACTCTGTTTAATGGTATTCCATGTTTCTTGCATTGTTGTTGTGTAAATTCAATTAAAGGTTTCTTTAAAATGTTTGATGTAATATCTGAAATTTTATCTCTGTTAATACCAGGTATCATTAAAGCACAGTCAGCAATATCCTTAATGTCCCCTGATTGAGCTGCTTGGCTACTTTCAAACGCAGATTGAATTTCTTTAGCTTGAATTCCACCAATTCCACGTCCACTAGGTTTACCAGATGAATAACCAAGAGCTACTTCATCAACTTCGTGTAATGCATTTAATAATGTCTTTATGGCTTTTTTGTCACCTACTTTAATACTGTCAATTAGATACTGAAAGAAACCTGTGATATGAAGTTCGCATTTTCTTGACCAATTTGTCCCCATAGCTGAAATGCCGTAGGGGTCAAGAAAAAGTTGTATGTCTTGGTTTGCATAAATGTCCAAAAATTCCAAATCTTCGGATTTTACATTAAGTCCAAAGTGTTCACTAAATCTCGGAGGTTCAACTAATATTTTCTTCATTTCTGTCTGTCATTTGTTTTGGAGTCTGTCTTTTTAGCATTGGCGGTAACTTGCTTATTTGTGCTACAATCTTGCGATACACATGCGGTTTTTCCAACCATTGGCAGGACCTATTTATTGGTACAGGAATACGATAAGGTAAATCTACAAAAAATAAGATCTCACATCCCAAAAAGAAAACACCTGGTTCAATAAAAGCACTTCTATCCATATTGCTACCTTATGATATAACAAATGTAAAAAAGATTTTTGAATGGTGGAGGAGTTTTGTGAATAATTTTGAGAAAAAGGTTAAAAATTTTATGAACCATAAACTTCTTTAAGAAATCATTTTTAAGCGGAACTGACCCAAAGTCATCACAAGACCTTCTGGCATTAGAGGCTTGACTCTCGGCTTGGGTTAAGGGGTTTTGTTTATTCTGCTTAATGTTATAGGCTCTTCTTATTCGCCTATGTATGAATTCATTAAGTTGAGGGTAGTCCTAATTTGTCAAAAAATGCTTTATTCCTTTCTGTTGCCATATTAAGTAATCTGTCAAATGATATTACTTCTATGTAGGCATTGAAAGTTTTGTGAAAGCCGAAATATCCTAATTTGTCCGATGTAACTCGTAAGTCTAAAATATCACATCTATCTTTGATTGTAGGTGTTATGTCACAAATAACATAACAGAATCCGGGAATATGCTCTGAGTTTGGAATTGGTCTGCCTGTTGCTGTCGTTACTTTGCCATTGCGAACTCTTTTTAAGTAACCTAATGCTTGTTCTATAGGATCTTTTTCTTCTCCTGCTTTTGCATCGTTTCGCATTGGTCTTTTTATTTCGACAACAGTGATAGACGCAAGAGGTAAATTTTCTCCTTCATTAACGAGAAGCGGATTATCATAAACATTCAACCCAAGCATATCAGGTTCTTTTGTTGAATCAGAATCTGTAATAGGGATAGATGTCAAAGTTTTGTCTGATGCTAAAAAATTATGAAAGGCTAATCGTTCATCAACTAGCCATAAGTTGCTGTCTTCAAATTTTAAGGCATCACTAATTGTTTGCATTGGCATAATCAATTTGTGCAGGACATCTTCCTTTGAATATTTGCCGTCTATTCCCTTTTGTATTGCTTTTCGCAATAAATCTAAAATTACCTTTCTATGTGCAACATAGTTAGCCAAGTCAGAACGCTTTAAGTCACTAGCTTTTGATAAATAATCATCAATGCGTTTTGAGTAATCTTCTTTATTTTCTGTTGCATCTGGAACCATTAAGTCGTGACCTTCTGCAAGAAGTTGTGATTCAAAAGCCATCAAATGAGAATGAAGTTTTATATCCAAATCTTTATCAGAAATATTGGGATCAACAATTTTATCCGTTTCAGCTATTCTTCCTAAGATTGGTCTATATCTTGGAGCTTTTCTATCAACGAAGTCCGTTAACCTTTTTTTGCCAATTTGCTTGTTCTCATTTAAGTATTGGTCCAAATACTCGGTAATGATTTTAAGTGCATTATCTCGAATTTCAGAGAATGATATTTCATCATCAGCAAATAATCCTTCCAAGGTTTCTGAAATATTGAAGCCAACTCGCTCGGGTGTTACTTTTTCTGTCAAATAATCTGAGGTCAGGAAACACATATAAGCGAAATTTTCTGAACCATCATTCAAAAACCCAAAAAGTCCTGGTATCTTCCCTTGTAGTGAGTCTTCTTTGACAACTCTGTCTGCTGCACTATAAATAATACTGTGTTTATTTTGTAATGAAGATTTCAGTTTTACGTGTGTAATGTCAAAAGTTTTTGTTTTGATAACGAATGAGGTTCTATCAGAAGCATTTATCATAAGTGAATCATATTCATTCTGAAGCGAAATACGCTCATCAGTATCATCAATGAATATTTCTGGCGCACCACCATTACGGATAAAATACCACAAACAATGCTCAAGCAAGTCACGAGAAATTGTTGCAGCTGTTTTTCGTAAATATTTTAAATAATTTTTATGAATATCTAAGAGTTTAATAGAAGTTTCGATTTTTACATTGGGTGTTTCTTTAATGTCTTCATTATGAATGTCATTAGTTGCATTAAATTCGAATGTTCGTGTGTAAGTGCTTCCATTTTCTTCATAGCTACTCCTCACACTTACTTTGTTAAATGCTTTTAACCATAGCAATCTGCCAACTCCACGACAGCCTAAATCTATTTTGTATTCTGAATCTAATGTTTGAAAAGAGGTGAAGTTATCAGTATTAAATCCGACCCCATTGTCAAAGACTTCAAAACCTATTATGTCTGACTTCACGTCGGAATATGCTGTCATTTGAGATGAACGAAGTATTCGAATTGTGATACTTGCGTCCATTGTAGATGAAATTTTACCTTTCTTTACAAGAGAATCAATTGAATGAATGGAATTAACAACTGCTTCAAATAGTGGATAAAGCACGTTTGTCAATGGTAAGTTTGTATTTCTTAATCGTCCTTTTAGACTGGTATTTAAACTCATATCATTTTGATTAAATCAGTTTGTTTATGGTTTGCAGTGTCGAAATAGAATAACCGATAACTTATTACTATCCAAACAAAACATCCACCACTTTTCTCTTTTTTCTCAAAATTTATATCTTTCATGGATGAAGCCCCAGAAGTCGACATAATGTTTTGTCTGAATACACAAAAGTAAAGCATCAGGATGAATAAAAAAAATTATTATTAGATTTCTGTGAGAAATTGTAGTAAAAAAAGCTAAGAACAAACCAATCGAAACTTCTTCAGAGGGTGTCAACAATAACTTTGACCCGGTACTTTAGATTTGTGTAGCTAACAAAAAGGCACATTACTGGAGGTGGTGTGAATTTTATATTTTGGGCAAAGTGGATTTTTATGAATATTAAATTCCGGGTGGACTCAATAACATTTTGGCTATGAGATCGGACATCCCTGATAGGGTAGCTGAGATATCATCAGTCTATCTTTCTTTCATATTTAAGAGCTATTATCATCTTTGCCAGTGCTTCAGCTTGATTTTCTCCAAACGTAATCAAGTTGTTATATTTTCCGTCTCCATTAACACTAAATGCAACCATTCTTCCATTACATCGACATATTGCCATGTAAGGAGTAATATTTCCACCGGTTTTCTGCATAGTTACTTCTGCATAACTATATTTCTCAACATCTTCTTCAGTGAGTTGATCATAACCTCTCCTATGAGCTACTATATGAGTATTCGTATCAATTTCAATCATTTCAGGGATTAATTCATGTAATTCTTGTGCATTGAACGCTGAGCATATTTTATTTATTTCTGTTGTGTTTGGTTTCACTACTTGAAGTTCACCATCTCGATAGTATGCAAATAGGGATTCTTGAATAAATCCTAATTGCTTCATCTCAATTCCCGTTGTGAGTGAAACTGTTAGATCTCTTAGGCCTAATGAAATCCTTGTTTTATTCTGTTTTATTTGGTTGTGGAAAACTATCATCCCATCTTCATGAGCTGGAGATACAATAATCCCATAGACAGCTTGTTGTTTGGCTTTTTGTGCAGTTTCTTTTAATGTAAAATTAAATAATTCGCTTGCAGGTATATATTCATCTTCGTGGTTTTCCAGGAATTCGCAAATTGCATTACAAAATGGACTCCCATTTCCTTTAATTCCATCCGACACTTTTTCTTTCCTCCCTGAAGCGAGAATCCATCGTGAAGGTATTTCAGCTAATTTTTGAAAGAATTTACCTTCTGGTCCACTTCGTGATTGATGTAGAAGGGTTCCTGAAAAACAAGAGTCAGAAATAAGTAAGGTGTGTTTTGATTGTATTGCTTCAATTAATTCAATAACTGTTGAATTCGGAATATAATCACTAATTCTTTTTGTTGCATCAGAAGGAATCCAATAACCTTTTTCTGTAATTGAATGCATTTCTCCGTGACCAGCATAAAAGATTATTAAAGTATCGTCATCGTTAATTTGGCCTGCAATTAGATTGAGACCTTCAATAATGTTATTTCTTGTTGCTTCTTTATCCACAATTGAATTTTCTATTACTTCAAATCCATACTTGCTGACAAGAATTGATTTAAATCTTTCTGAGTCAATCTTAGCATTATTTAGATTTGTAAAATCGTCTTCTTGATATTCGTCAATCGCTATTGTATATAAATAATTACCCATTAATTCATAATTGACGTTAAACTGCTTATTTGTTTCAGAGACCTCCCCCACCCTTCCGGTTTTTCCCAACTTACCCATCCCTTTTTATCTTTCACAAGCGATCCGATAGACCCAAAAAATATGTCTATCTCCCTTTCCAAAAAGAAAAAACCTGGTTTAAAAAAAGTGCTTCTATCCATATTGCTACCTTATGATACAACAAATGTAAAAAAGATTTTTGAATGGTAGAGGAGATTGGGAAGAAATTGTGAGAAAAAGGTTAAAAATTTTCAGGAATCAAAACTTCTTTAAGCATTAATTTTTAAGCGGAACTGAACGCGGACACGTCAAAAGCCCTCCATGCTTTAGAGGCTTTACACTTAGCTCCGGTTTAAGGGTTTTGTTTATTCTATTTAATGATATTCCTTCGCCTTTCTTTTTTTTCTCATTGATCGTTTCATTTTTCTATTTTTTCCTCCAGTTCCAAGGTGCTGTCGGATTTGGTTCGCTCCAAATTCCTATTCGATTATTCCTAGCTTTTAGCTCCAATTCTGCATATTCTTCATTGTCAGAATATTTTTTGAAATGCCAAGCTAATCCATTGTCCACTAATTCCTTGTTTACATTTACACCATTTTGCAGAATTATTTCAGCAATTAATCTTTTATTTCTATCGTATTTGTTTTTATGATTTAGTTGAACGAACTGTCCAAAACATAAATCAAATGCAAGTTGTTTTGCCTTTGTTCCAAAAGGTTGCTTCTTTTCTGGGCAGTCAATATGTCCTAATCTTATGTCTTGTTCTTTGCCATCAATTAAAACAACAAATGTGTCACCATCTTTTATACCAACAACCTTATAACTATCTGTTTCAGAATTTAATTCAGTATTCAATATTTCTTCTGTACTTACATCTTTATACCGCTTGAAATCTTTACTTTCAGGGTGGTTACAACCGAATAGACAAAGTAAAATAAATATGTAATGTAGTTTTATCATTTAAAAATTATTTCTCCATTTAAATTGGCAATTTCAATACTTACATTTCTATCAAATACTGTTTGACCAAACAAAACTGGTATGTTTACATTGTCAATAACTAATGTTTCAATATTTTCTAAAATCATATCGTCAATTTTTACTTCACACATATTAACTTTACTCCGAAATATTTCTGTTGCATCTTGGAAATATTCAACATTAAGATGTCTTCTTTTTACAAAGTACCTTGTTTGTATAAAACGGTGGCTTCTGCTGGCGAAATACAAATACTACTTGCTCCAATGTCAAAAATAAAGCGAAGTCCAATTCCATTAATTTCTATCCAAGTACAGAGAAATACAATTTGAAGTTCCATTTTCAATATGTTTCGATTTATTACTATGCTAATATTTTGAGCCTCTGCTTGTATTGCATTTACGATGATTTCGTCATTTGGCGAATTATATTCCTTTTTACTTCCTTGATTTCGTTCATACTTCTTAACTTCTGGGTGAATACAACTCAAAAGGCTTCCAGAAATATTTAGTACAATCAGTTGTCTATTCATAATTATTTCTTGTAAGATGGGATTTGTCTTAAAGTATCTTTAGAGAAGTAGTATATTCCTTCTTTCTCTTCAAAACATTGTTTATTAAGTTCCAAAAGATGTTTAGAATAGATTTCTTCTTGACCAGAATAGATTCTACTTATTTCAGTTGGATTATTATTAAAAATCACGTTTACAACGTCATCTAAATTCATATTTGTCTTTAGATTTTTAGCTACAATTCTATAATCATTTTTATTCAGTACTGAATTTGAAACTGGATTTAAATCTGTAATTTTTATTGCTTCAACAGGTTTCTGTTCTTGTTCTTGATTTATAATTACTTCTGTTATATTTTCTTTATTAGATTTAAAAAAAAAGAAGTAAACCCAAGTAAAAATTAATAAAAATGCTAAAACAAAAGTTGCAACTTTATAAATGTTGATTTTATAAACTTTGTCGGATGCTTCTTCTCTTTCTTCTCTTCTTCTATGACCACTTCTATGCTCAAAGTCTTGAATTTGGTGTTCAGTATGTAAATTTCCTTTTGGTTTTGGTTTTGGAATTGTAGTTGTAGTTTTATAATTTGGTCTTTTTAGGTCGCTTATTCCATTGTTAAAAAGGATTTTGTTGCTATTATGAATTTGTTTTACTTCCTCTAATTTTCCATTATTGTGTCTTAATTGATTAATTAAATTCTTGGTTTTATTTAAAAAGTCATCATAGAATTGTCCAATTTTATTGATATCCTCTCTAGACTCTTTCAGATTTCTTTCATTTTCAAGATGAGTTTTTTCGCTTTGCTCAATTTGACTTTTAAACTCTTGAATTGTTCTATTTTTATCATCATTTATTCTTTGAACTTCTCTTTCAAATTCTGAAATTGATTGTTCTCTTTTACGTTTTCTCTCTTCGATTAAATTATTTGTTTCTCTATCAAAATCTTTTTTTTCACCTACATTTTGTATCAATTTAAAGATTCCTTTTTGATGAACAAATTCAGCGACTTCTTGATTGTCTGTAAAATAAACTGTGTCATAAACATTTAACAAATCAATAGATTTTTCAAAAAATTGATTTAGATTATTGTCGTTTATATTACAAAATACAACCAAGTAGTTATCTGTGTTTTGTCTGAAATTTAGATTTTCAATTTCACGCAAGTGAAATTCAATTTTATCAAAATCTTTAGGCTTAACAACAGAAAACCTATCTGAATGATTTACGGAAATTGTATCGTTCGATACATTTTTATTTACCAATTGGTTATGGAACTCATTCAATTGTGCTATTGTAATGTGTTCTTTTGCAATTTTATTCGTGTATAAAATGCTCGATCCAATAAAAGTACCTGACCTGTCTGAATTTTGTTCCCGAGCATATGAATAGATAGAATAAGCAATCGTATTTAAACCATTTACATATTCTTTTCTGATAGAATAAACTTTGCTATTAGGAAATAGCTTTATAGCATTTGAATTTAAATCAAAGGTTTTAACCGTACTTACAATATTTATGTCATTCGTAAACAAAAATGATTGTTTAAATCCATTTGGATTTCCAAATGTTCCAAAAGCAGATATGAAATAATCTTTGTTCATAAATTTGTAAAACTAAATTTTATTCTTTCCCAAAATGTTCCTTCATAGTCCAACGGATAACCAGTAATACTTTCATATAACCAATTTGATAAAACTCCGGCTGTATCGAGATTTAAAAGAGTGATTTTTTGCTTTCCGTCTCTACTTTCAACATTTCCTATTGTGTAGAATGTTTTACTTAATTCGTTAGCATCAAACCTTTGACTAGTTCTTCTTAAATTGTTTGTAATAAAATTATCTAACTCTTCGGGGCTTTCTACATCCATTCTGCCTGATAAATCCCATTTAGAAATTACTAAAATGATATTTACAGGTCGCAAATTCTTTCCTTTTCTTTCAAGTTCATCAAGAAATTCATTTATTAATGTATCGTCTTGATCTGCTGTATCATAACTTGTAACGATGATAAAAGTTAATGGCACGTTTGAACTTAGATATTTTGAAATATGACTTTGAAAATTTCCACCTCTTCTAATTGCTCTCAAGTCTTCACCAGATGCTTCTAAAAAAGTCAAGTTTATTTGTGGAACTTTTTTTGATTTGTTATTTGGTTCAAAAACTAAATCTATTTCAAGTACTTTTCCAACAGTTGTTCTTTCTGGTAAATATCCCTGTCTGATGTTTTCATAAAAGTCGTACAAAAGTGTTTGAACTTCTTGAGAGTTTGGCGTTCCAATGATTGGTCGTAAAACGCCAACTTGTGAACTTAAGTGGTATAATAAAGATGAAAGTATAACTGATTTACCCGATTGTGGATTTCCAAAAAAGAAAACAAAATTACTGTCTCTGTTTTTTATTTCATTAGTTGCAGTTTTTGAAAGTGGAACAGAGCTTCTTTGGTTTTCTTCGTTGGTATCTATTGACAATGGTTTTAAAGTTTCAGAGTCATCAAGAGACAAGGGCTTTAATTCTTCATTTTCGTTGCTCATATTTGTAAAATTATTTTGTAATTAATGTTTTACCAACTCTTTTTGTACCAATTACACTACCTGCATTTCCATTTCGTGGGTCTGTTGGCATCAATAAGATGATAATTAAAATCCCAAAATCTAGCAATACACAACCTGCCAAAACTACAAAAGCAAACATTCCAAAGTTTTTAATAGCGTGGTCAAAGGCATAACCTATTTTTCCAACTTCTTGTGTTTTTGATAGGCTAGGCGTGAACTTAAATTTATCATCACCCAAAATCGTGTGAGCACGATTTCCAAGCTTGTTGTACTCGGTCAAAGATTTATCAATTTGACCTTGTGCCATATCGTCAATTTCATTTTGAGAGCGCAGTAAAAGACTTTGTATCTCTTTATTCCACTTTAGAACCGCATTATTAATGTCAGTTTTTATTCCTCTTTCTTCTGGTGAAAGATCGGAAATCATATTATCAATTTGATTTCCCATTCTAGCTGCTAAATCCTCATAATCATTTCCAACTGGAGCTAATAGATCAACTTTTTGACCAGTAAGTTTTTCTATATCTCTTATTAACGCTTGAGCTCTAGTACCAATCCCTTTATTACCAGGGTCTTTAATTTGCTCCATTAATTGCTTTTTTTTAATCTCAATATTTTGCGTTGTTTCTTTGTTGTATTTGTAGCTCAGCTTAGACAGAACATCTGTTTCAAGGTCATTAAATTTTTCATTAATGTCTCTCAATTCAGTTGTATAAATGTCGGTTCTCATAAACCTTGTATATAAGGCATTGAAATTTGCCACAAAGCAAAAAGCGGCAAAAAAGAAATATATCCAACTTAAACCAGTTGCAGAACCGCCTCTTAATTTTACAAGTCGAATTTGCCAGAGTAAAAAGAGCAAAATTAAGGACAGCACTAAAGCTATTATGACTGAACTTCCTCCAAAAATTTGGTCTAAACCTAACCAAGTTTGGTAAAAGCTGACACTAATAAGTAGCACAGCAAGGAATGCCAAAAATAGGTCCGTTACTGTAAATAATTGTTTCTTCATTTTTCTGTATTTATTTAATTGTTAATTGTTTTGCGGTTTCAAATTTCTGAATTTCTGTGTCATAATTAACCAATGTCCTTTTTTAACTTGTTGGTTTCAAAATCTTATTCTACATTCATCTGTTTGTTTTTTGCACTGTCGTTTTTTAGGGGAGGAATAACGTTATTAATAAACGAACAAAAAATCCAGCAACTTCCGGTTTTTCCGGATATTAAAAAACCCTTCGGTACAGGAATACGATAAGTAAACCTACAAAAAATCGGGATCTCCTTTTCCAAAAAGAAAAAAACTGGTTCAAAAAAAGCGTTTCTGTCCATATTGCTACCTTATGATACAACAAATGTAAAAAAGATTTTTGAATGGTGGAGGAGTTTTGTAAATATTTTTTTTTGTGACGATTTGGGGAGTTGGTAAAATTGTTGAGTTGTTATATTTGTTGGATTTGTTTGAATTGTTGGATTTGTCGATTTGTGTCGAAGCGGCGCTGGAAGGTCGGGAATTATCAAGGGTGGAACCATCTCAACTTAAATCTTAATCTCAACCTCATTTTTTGTTTGATTTGGGGCTTTGCGGACGAAGTGATGAGTTGGTTATTTGATAAGCTGGGTCGAAGCGGCTCAAAAGGGTAGGCCGCAGTGGCCATCTTCGTCAGAATCACGGATTTTATAGATTACACCGATTCCACGGATTTTGATTTGTGCATTATTTAATCCGTGTCATCCGTTCATTCGTTTCATCTGTGATTCAGACATTTTCCTGATCTGTTACTTTTGTTGATTGTTGAACTGCTTTGTTGTTGAGTTGGGGGTTTGGGTCGATGGACGGAATTTGGGTTAGGTATTTTAGTAGGACACCAGTTGCAAACTGGCGCCAGCAAAGGAGATATTACACCGATTGTTGAGCAGCCGGCTTTTTATTACCATGTTTGATTTTACGTTTATTCAAATACTCCTTAAGTTCTTTAAAACTCATTCCTTCAGTTTCTTTTGCTATTTTTTCTTTTTCAGCCCTAAAGAATTTTACCGTATCAAAGGATTTTTCTATTCTTTCATTTACTTTACTCATCGCTAATTATTTCTTTTGGTGATCTAATATCAAGTTGAATATGGCCGTATTTTAAGTTTATTGAGTTATAGCCTCTAATTCTGAAAACGTTTACTATATGCTTAAAGTTCCAACTCACTAAATAGTCAACTTTATTAATTGCAGCACAAGCAATATGACGACAATCATCAATACTTGTTTGTCCAACTACTTTTTCTTTTATGTATTGTTCAGCAAGTTCATTTATTTCTTCACTTATCGTAACGAATTCGGTATAATCTTCAGGTAAATTTTTAAAATGGTTTATAACCTCTTTAGGTGCATTTTCTAATTCAAGCTCTGATAAATCTGAAAATACACAAATTATTTCACCTCTCCTGACCATATCAAATAATGATTGTGTCTCCTTTTGAAATTCTTCATCCAGAATCCCACCAAAAACCGAAGTGTCAAAATAAAGTCTTGGCTTCATCACACAAATATAAGTATTTTAATTAATTTTAGTCTTTCTTTTGCTGCCGCATGACTCATAAATGTACGTAACTCCATTTTTCCTTCTGAATAAAACACAAACTTACCATGAATAAGTTTTGATATTTCCATTTTGAACTTTCGGATATAAATGTTTGTAAAAGCTTATCCTTCTCCTTTCTAAACACAAATATAAAAGAGATTCTTGTCAAATGGTATTTTTTCGTAAAAATAGTGAAAAGGGAGGCAGGGCCTTTTTTATTGTTGATTTGTTGACTTGTTGAGTTGAGGCTTTGTGGACTTCTGAAAGCTTCCGGAATGATGAGTTGATTATTTGAGGAGTTGATTTATTTGATAAGTTGATTATTTGAGGAGTTGGGTCGAAGCGGCACAAGGATGTCTACTCTACCGGCCTGCTTTGTCCGGGTTTTACCCCGACCCTGGAGGGAGCCCCGGACGATGATGACCTCGGAGATAAACTTATACAGCCTAACACCTAAAACCTTCTTTAATTCTCCACCCGCGAGCCGTGGTTCGCGGTTCCTTCCCTATTTTGAGCCCTTGTAGGTGGGCTCAAAATTGCTTCGCAACTGTCAGTCACTATGATTGTTGGATTTGTTAAATTTGTTGGATTTGTCGATGTGTTGCTTCGCGGACGATTTGAGGAGTTGGGTCGAAGCGGCGTTGGGAGGTCGATGTGTTTTTGCCCCTAGAAGCCCGGTTTTTACTCACCCCCTGCCCCTCTCTTGAAATAGAGGGGTGTGGCTTGCGACCTTAGATTTCCCGTTTTTAGGCTAAGTTGTTGTTGAAAAAAATATGAAACTTCGTTTTAAAGCTAAGAAATAGCGCACAAAAGTTAAACCCTGTGCGTCACCCTTCTTTCTTGAGAGAAGGGCCCGGGGATGAGTAAAAAGGACAATCCGTAGCATTCAAAAAACCTTTTTATCTTCCACAACTCCGGCAGGTTCGACATGTCAGTGCCTGAAATATGTTGACCGCCAAAAAGGTTTAAAAAGTTTAAAATAAGCGGTAAATTTATGGCAACAATTGATCAATTTAAAATGAGTAAGAAGGAGAAACTTAATCGAAGATTCAGTGAAGACTTCAAGGTTAAAAAAGTTAGAGAAATAGAAAAAGGTACAAGTACACCAACACAAGTCAGTAAGAGCTATGATGTGTCTCTTACCAGTGTGTATAAGTGGCTCGACAAGTATGGGACAAATAAAGAGAGTACAGAACGATTTATCATTGAGTCAAAGAGTGACACAGTATTAATAGCAAACTATCAAAGAAAGATAGCAGAATTAGAGCGTCTTATTGGTCAAAAACAAGTGATGATTGATTTTCAAAGCAAGATCATTGAGCTTGCAGAGCAAGAATACAGAATAGATATAAAAAAAAAGTATTCAGACAAGCCATAACTTACTTTTGGGAACACAGATGTGAACTGGAAGTAAGTCTTAATGAGTTTTACAAAAGCATAAATATTACAAAACAGGGTCTACACCAATATCTAAATAGGCAAATGCATTATAACGAAGAGATGATATACGTTAAACAAATACTTGAACAGATTAGGCAGGATCACCCGACCTTAAGTTGTAGAGCTATCTATTATAAGGTAAATCCTGTGTCAATAGGAAGAGACAAGTTTGAACGTATGTGCAAGGAGATGGGCTTCACCGTAGAAAGGCATATAAATCCTTGTCGAACAACAAATAGTAATGGTGTCATCAGATTTGATAATCTACTGATAGGAATAGAAATTACATCAATAAATCAAGTATGGTCAAGCGATATTACCTATTATGATGTCCAAAATATCTTTTATTACTTAACATTTATTTTAGACAATTACAGCAGGAAAATAGTTGGATATAGCGTATCCTCAAGACTAAAAACAGAGCATACGACGCTGGTTGCATTAAAAAGAGCGATAAAGTTAACAGGAAAAGAAGTTGTTAAAAAAAGTAATATCATCTTTCATTCAGATGGAGGCGGACAATACTATGATAAAAATTTTTTAGCCTTAACAAGTGAGCATAATTTCAGTAATAGTATGTGTGAATATGCTTATGAAAATGGTAAGGCAGAAAGGATAAATGGTATTATCAAAAATAACTATTTACGACACAAAACAATAAAAACAGTTGAAGAACTAATTGTAGAAGTTGACCGAACAGTAAAACTTTATAATTCAGAAAGACCACATAAAAGTTTAAAGTATAAAACACCTTTGGAAGTTGAAAAAGAAATAATATATTTGCAACAGCAAACCCAGTCGACGACAAAGGAGTCATTCGATAAAAAAAAAGTGGATTTAGGGGCTTCTAGTCCCTACAATCCAGAGCAAACCCAGTCTCTGATCCAGGATGTAATCTCTGAAAAAGACCTAGTAATTTATGAAAACGAATTAGTTTAAAACGGTCAACGTTATTCAGGCATCAACAAAACCTAAACCCTAAACTTTTAACCCTAAACAATCCTAACACCTAAAACCCGGCAACCTAATACCTAAATAAAAAAAGACCCTCCATGTTGTTCACACAGAAGGTCTTTGAAATGAAATAATTCTAAAACTGATATCAGAAAGCAGATAAGTCGATATTGTCGGTTGTATCAGCCGGTAGTGCCATGTTGCCTGAAGATGTGCTAATGTCAGTTGCTGGTGTCGGCTTTTGTTTGTCTCTTCCTTTTCTACCTTTACGTTTTGCGGCAGGAGAATTGGCAAAAGCGATGATACCGTTCAGTGCGTCAATCAACTGGATATAGGTTTGTTTGTCAGCTGAAACTCTGGAAAAGGCATAGATGTCTTCTTTCAACTCTTCAAAAGCGGATTTTACGTCGTTCAACATTTTGGCGGAAACAGCTTTGGGCAGATTACTTTGTGTTTTGGCCAGGGACATTTTTTCAAATGTTTCCTGTTTGGTTCTCAGGTTTTCTATCCAGGTTTCGGCACCCAAAAACGTGATGGCAGTTTTGAACTCGGACTCTTTGCCCCAATCACCCAACATTTTTGTAAAAACGGCTGATTTGTGAGGTAAAGAAAGTTTGGTAATATTGTTACAATATTTATTGTAACTCTTCAATAATACGTTAGCCTGGTCACTACGACCTTCTTCAGTGCGGAATGTTTCAGACTCTAAATACTTTTTGAGTCCTCTGGCAGCAAGTAATCGTTCGTCATCAAAGGGACTTAATTTGGCGATTAAGGTGTCCCCTTTGCTCTCCATAAATGCTTCGTTCAGTATATTGACGGTGGCCTCGAGCTCATCGACTCTGGGTGCCAACATCAATGTATCCAGGTCCATACCTTTTAAATAGGTAATTACGTCTAATGGAAGTTGAAGGTTTTCTCCGATTCGGAAATTAGAAAACTTAGGTTTCAAAATGGTTCTCATAATAAATAATTTTTAATGAATGAATTAATAATTTTAAATAATAATAGAATACTTTTTTTTAATTCCTCTTTTTGAACGCTGCAGTCATTCCTTGGAGGGAAAATTTCAGGAAGTAAAACATCACAAAAAAATCGTTTAAAAGGTGTTTTATTTCCGATCATTTATCTGATGTTTTTACCGTTGTAAAATTTTCAAATAAATTACGTTACAAAGATATAGGCATTTTTTTCAAAAAAAAAGAGAAATTTTCAAGAAAGAGTTGCGGATTCCGCAACTTTTTGCCAAAAAGTTTACTAATAACGATACCGAGTTGCGGAATCCGCAACTTTTTTCGAAAAAAGTTGCGATATTAACAACTTTTATATATGTTATTTCTCTATGTATCGTAAAATCGTGACCTTATTTTTGAGTTTTTGAATCGACTTATGGAGGGTCAAAAAGAGCCGTTTTCCAAAGGAAAGGAAAAAAGGTAAAAAAGACAGTCGACTTTTACCTTTTTACCTCTTGTCAACGACGTAAAAAATCACTTTTAAAAAAGATTTTGGTTGATCCCGGATCTTTGGACTAAAAGAAGAACTCTTTTTTAGAAAAAGGTCCGGCACCGGTATGCTCTCTGCCATCAGGGCGACAGCCTACATGATGTCGGGTTACCCATAGCGGGTTTTGTTTTCCAACTTTTTATCTTGTTGAGCCAACACTTTTGGCGGTCAGAAAAAAGATCTGTATATATATATTATATAGAGTAAAAAATGAAAGCTTGGTTTGCGATGAGATGAACCAACTTCTGCCGGATTTATACCTACCTAAAACAGTTTATATCAGTATCCCTTTTTTATACCACCCACGGGTAGTTTGGTTTATCTCTCACAGATTAATTTTTGTCCTCCTCAGGCGGACTGCTATAATTCACTTAATTATTCCTGCCATCCTCACGGAATGACCTTTCCTTCATGTATTTTTTCGTGTCAACCTCAGGCGGACTGCTATAAAACACCGATTTACTCCATTCCTCCTCAGGTGGACTGCTATAAATCACTTAATTATTCCTGCCATCCTCACGGAATGACCTTTCCTTCGCGTGATTATTGTTGTCCGACTCACGGAATGACCTTTCCTTCATGTGATTTTTGTTGTTCGACTCACGGAATGACCTTTCCTTCATGTATTTTTTCGTGTCAACCTCAGGCAGACAGCACTTAATCGGGTGTTTTTTCCATTCCGCCTGACGCAGACTTTGACAATACAGTGATTTATTGCTGTCTGCATGACAAAATCAACAATCCGTCACATGATAATTGCTGTCTGCGTGACAAAATGAACAATCCTTCACACGATAATTGCTGCCTGCGTGGTAAAATGAAGAATCCGTCACACGATAATTGCTGTCTGCGTGACAAAATGAAGAATCCGTCACACGATAATTGCTGCCTGCATGGTAAAATGAAAAATCCTTCACGTGATTATTACTTTCTGCATAAAGCAGACTACCATGTTTTATGTGATTTATCCGTTCCGCCTGACGCTCACATCAACAAAACACTGATTTATTGATGTCTGCGTGACAAAAGCAACAATCCGTCACATGATAATTACTTACTGCGTGAAGCAGTCAACCATTTATTATGTGAATTATTCATTCCGTCTGGAGCAGACATCAACAAAACACTGATTTAGGGTCGTCAACCTGACGCAGACTCCGGTTTTTCATCTGATTATTAGAGTCCACCTGTCGCGGACTAGGTTTAATCACCTGATTTTTTTGATCGTTGTAGTATCAAACCTTTTTCCAGAATCGGGAGGTATTCGTTTCTTTTCAGGCAGTTTCAATATCCATATTTTTTGATTGGTGGTATATGTAATGAATAATAAGAGGAATGAATGTTATGTGTTAGTAACGGTTGTGCTTTGCGAAGGCGGGGATTTTCAACACAAATGTTGTTGCGGGCAACCAGGCTTTAATTAATTATAAAAGTGTCTGTGAAACACTGAACCGTCGCTTATGCAAAACCCGTGTTAAGAGCCTTTTTTTATTTTGCTCATAAAGTTTATCAAGTTGTCTAAAGTCTGTTGTTGTTGCTCATCTAATGAAATGTCAGAGGAACGGTCCATAAGCAACTTGCCCAAATACCCAAATTGAGAATGATTGCCTCCTTTTATCAAAACTAATTTTGTGTCCTTTGGAAGTTTGTTTTTATTCGTCATTACTTCTTCTACACTTGCAAGCCCATCGTTTTCGGCATATAATTTTATGCAAGGAATGTTTTGGCTTGACAAATCTATGTCTCTTGGGTGTGAAGTTCCCATTAGAAAAAGTCCTTTCATCAGGTCTGGATTTTCATATACGAATTGAGCCGCCATTTTTCCACCTTGCGAATGTCCCCCAATAATATAGTTGCCTTGTTTGAGGTCGAATAAATTCGATATTTTTTGATAATTATACTGTGGAAGTCTCCTATCCATTTTTATTAAGTGACTAGTAAAGCCGTTTTCTGCAAATTTTCTACAAAGTGGCGCATATGCCCTTGGGTCTGTTAAGCCACCTTGAAAAAAAATAACTTCAAATTTATTTTTGGATGTGTCAGATTTAAAAGTGATTTGGTCATCAGTCTCTATAACAGAGACAATGTCAGAATTTAAAAATGTGTCTTTGGGAATGTTGCGGGATTGAAATGTCGTCCAAATCCAAACAAAAAAAATTAGCACAAGGCTAAACCAAATAATCTTAAAAATATTCCACCACTTATTTCTTTTCATAAACTTCATTTTGTCTGAGAAAGAATTAGACCCGCTGTAATTAATTATAAACACAGTCCCAAAATGAGCCAAAGTGTGGACATCTTCATGAGAATAGACATAAATATACACAATTCCATTTCCCCACTATTATAAACACCGGCTTACCATGTTTAAAATTTTGTGTTTGCATTTTGAACTTTCGTTTGTAAATGTTTATATTACTTTAAAAAACGTTTTTCCTTCTACTTACTGAACACAAATATAAAAGATAAAATCATCAGGTAGTAGCTTTTGCAAAAAAAGTGTAAAAAAATCGGGAGACGGGACCTTTTTGAATATTGTTGATTTGGGGCTTCGCTGATTATGTGATGAGTTGATTATTTGATAAGCTGGGTCGAAGCGGCGCTGGAGGGTCGACCACACCATCCATCTACATCAGAATCACGGATTTTATGGATTACACTGATTCCACGGATTTTGATTTGTCCCATCAATAAATCCTTGTTATCCGTTCATCTGTTTCATCCGTGATTCAGACATTTTCCTGATCTGTGATGCACGATAATTGTTGATTGTTGAACTGTTTAGTTCTCAATTTGGGTCAATGGACGGTAACATCGTTATACATTTTAGTAGGACACCAGTTGCAAACTGGCGCCAGTGAAAGGGATTTGTCGATTTGGGTCGTCGGACTGAAACAGTGCTATACATTTAAGAGACGCACAAATAACAAACTTGCACCTTTATTTACCTTATTTTCCTGTTTAGGGAATATTCAAACCCAAAATGACATCCAAACCGTAATGGTTTGTAGTCTATGGTACTAAAGTAATTGTTCAGGCCTGTTCTTGTGTTTAGACCAATCAGTATATCAACAGAATTTGTCAGCTTGTGCATAAACTCGATCGAGCCATTAAAAGAATATTTACGATTATTTTCACTTTCACTCCACAAGTAAACCCCTTCCTTTTTAATAAATGTCTCATATGACAAACCTGAACTTACGACAATTTTTGAAAGATTTTTTTTCAATAATGTATATCCTGAAAGTATTCCAATACCAAAAAGGATAAACTGTCTTTCAATTTCGTAGTTATGAATTTGATTCGACCAATAATATAATTCATGACCTGATTCAATAAATCCAAAACGGGAAGTGTATGTCGTTACTCCTATTCGGAACCGATTATCTATTTGCCGGATAAAATTCAAAGATATATCATAACCGATTTTATAGTCTTGATTTATCGGAGTTATTGAAGCATCTGTATAACCAAGAGGAAACTGAACCGGGTTATTCGAATGATAACCATATGTTGGAGAAAAATTAAATACCAACTTGTAATTATTTATATCAGTTTGGCATAACAATCCATTCTGAATGTAAAAAACCAATATAAATATCAGTATTCTCATATCCTTTTTTACTAAAGACGAATCTTTTTATACATTTGTTGGTAATTTGAAACAAGTAAACAAACATTTTATACTTATAGACGAACAGTTCACAAACTTTTACGGGCATATGATCCTTGCTGTCGGATGACCACCATTTCCATTGTCAGTATAAACTTATTCCCCTACGATCCCACGCGAACTGTTACCCATTGATTTTTCTGAATCTTGTCCTGATTTCCGCAGATTTTATAATATTTGATTTTAGAAAGATTTTACTTTAATTGTGAACCAATCTATTCCTTAAGTTTTGGCAAATAGCTTACTTTTACCCAAAATATAATATTATGCGAATTAAAGTTTTGTTGGTCTTGTCTCTAATTTGTCTGACTTTTTCCAATATCACAGCTCAGAAAAAGGTAAAAAAAGTAGTTCCAACAACCAATACGCCAACGATTGAAGAAAAAAAGGAAGATATAAATACATTGCTGAAACCTGTCAAATGGAGAAACATTGGCCCTTTCAGAGGGGGACGATCCGTAGCAGCATGTGGCGTGATCGGAGATATTTCTACCTACTACATGGGCACCACAGGTGGTGGGGTGTGGAAGACAGATGATATGGGCATAACCTGGAAAAATATATCTGACGGATTTATGAAAACAGGGTCTGTGGGAGCTATAGCTGTTGCTGCCTCCGATGCCAATGTGGTCTACGTGGGTATGGGAGAACATGCGCCAAGAGGTGTGATGACACACCATGGGGACGGTGTGTATAAATCTACCGATGCAGGCAGTACCTGGCAACATATGGGCTTAGAAAAAACCCAACATATCTCAAGGGTGATCATTCATCCGACCAATCCTGATGTCCTTTACGTGGCTGCTCAAGGCGCTTTGTACGGCAAATCTGAGGAGCGGGGTATCTTCAAATCTATCGATGGAGGTTTGTCATGGAAAAAAGTATTGTATGTCAATGATAAAACAGGTTGTTCTGAACTATCGATGGATAAAAACAACCATAGAATCTTGTATGCAACCATGTGGGAGCACGGCAGAGAGCCCTGGAAAGTGACAAGCGGCGGCCCGGGTAGTGCCGTTTATAAGTCTGTAAATAGCGGCGAAACGTGGCAAAAGATACAGGAAGGTTTGCCTAAAGAATTGGGCAAAATGGCCATTGCTGTAACACCTTCAAATAGTCAAAAAGTTTATCTCCTTGTAGAAGCAGACAGAGAAAAAGGCGAAGCCGGACTGTATGTCTCACACAATGGTGGCACTTCGTGGGATTTGGTGACAGCTGAACATAAGTTGGTACAAAGGTCGTGGTACTATATGGAGTTATTTATTGACCCAAGTAATGAAAACACCCTTTACGTATTGAGCGCTCCTGCTTTAAAATCAATAGACGGTGGCAAAACCTGGGAAGATCTCTATGGTCAGCATGGTGACTACCACGATATGTGGATCAACCCATCGAACTCTAAAAATATAATCCTTGCTGATGATGGTGGTGCCGTTGTGTCCTTTAATGGTGGTAAAACCTGGTCTGCCCAAAACAATATGCCCACTGCACAGCTATACAGAATCAACGTGGATAATGAAATGCCATATAATATCTATGCCGGTCAACAAGATAATTCTTCGATTAAAATAACCAGTCACGCATTGGGTAGTGGTGCTATCACCAACGCACATTGGCAACCTTCGGCAGGTGGAGAGTCGGCATTTCTTGCCTTTGACCCCGACGACCCGAGGTATGTTATGGGTGGTAGTTATTTAGGCACCATCGAACTTTTAGACACCAAAACAAAAGGAAGTACCAGTATCATGCCCGCGCCTATTCAATATCTGGCCATGCTACCAAGCAAGATGAAATACAGATACAATTGGAATGCCCCGATCATCTGTTCTCAACACGAAAAAAATACTTTTTACCACGCAGCCCAGGTGCTGATCAAAACAACAGATTTTGGCAAAACATGGCAGGAAGTATCCCCCGATCTTACAAGAAATCAAAAAGACAAACAAGGCAAAGGTGGCGGACCTTTTACCAACGAAATCGTAGGGGCTGAAAACTATGGAACAATAGCCTACGTCATAGAATCACCACACGAAAAAGGTGTTATCTGGACGGGTAGTGATGATGGATTGGTACACTTCACCTTAGATAACGGGGCTACCTGGACCAATGTCACCCCACCCTCTCTGGCTGAATGTCTGGTGAATGCTATCGAAGTGTCTCCCCATGATAAAGGTACCGCTTACATCGCCACCACAAGATATAAATTTAATGACCACACGCCCGGCTTGTACAAAACAACGGATTATGGAAAAACATGGGCAAACATCAGCAACGGGATACCTTATGGAGCCTTCACACGTGTGGTGCGGGAAGATGACAAACAAAAAGATATGCTTTATGCCGGTACAGAGACGGGCATCTACCTATCCCGGAATGGTGGTAAAACATGGTCACCTTTTAATCTAAACTTGCCACTTACGCCCATTACAGATTTAAAAGTATTTAGAAATAACCTTATCGCTGCTACTTCGGGAAGGTCGATTTGGATTTTGGATGATCTCCACACGGTAAGACAGTATGATCTGTCAAAAAAAGACAGCGTGTATTTATTTGAACCTTCACCGGTTACCTTATTAAATTCAAATAGTGAGATGAACGGAAATACTGACTATTTTAAGGGTAGTTATACATATGCCGGAGTCAATCCTGCCCGGGGTGTGGTGCTGTATTATACACTTCCGGATAGTGTAAAAGGTGAGGTCACCATCACGATAAAAAATGATAAAAATAAAGTAATCCGATTTTTAACTTCCGAAAAAGACAAGGAGTTCATCTCTTATCCCGGGGGTCCGCCTGCACCAAAATCTATACCGAACAAATCAGGGTTGAATCGTTTTGTTTGGGATTTGAGGCACGAAACCATGTTGGGTGCTCCTTCCGTCTACATCGAAGCTGGATATCGTGGTCATGAAGTGGTGCCGGGTACGTATACTATCGAACTTAAGTATGGTAATAATGTACGAACATCAAAAGTTGTAGTCAGCCCACACCCGGAATACAAAATCACTCCTGCCATCTATAAAGAATACGATGATTTTATGACTGAAGTGGAACAAAATCTCAATGATATGCACCGTATGGTCGTAACGCTTCTCAAAAAAAGCAACCGGATAGATCAATTAAATAGTGACCTCAAAAAAGATGAAAATATGAAAGAGGTCAGTAAAGAACTGGATGAATTAGCAACCAAAATAAAAGCTTGGGACGAAGACATGGTGCAACGGAGGTCTAAAGCCTATGATGATGTAGAAAATTTTGAAAACAAATTTAGTGCAGAATACCTGTTCCTTATCAATCATAATGACAACACGATACCTATGATCAATCAAGCCTCCAAAGATCAAAAAATGATTCTGGATAAACAATGGCAAATACTGAAATCCCGGGGTCAGGACTTATTAGAAAAAGATATTAAAAATATGAATGATAAACTTTGGAAAATGGGAATAGGATCGATTTAATGTTGGTCGCACTTGTTTATTATTTTTGTTTTGACGCCATTGAGTGAATTTTACAAGTCCGGGACAACGTAAATAAATCAAAAATTCATCTTAAAGATTGACGCAGATAATCGGGTGGCACAAGTTAAAAATTTGGGCGGGTATAAAAAGGCAGGTATTTTAACAGAGGCGTAAGGATTGTTAAATTGTTGTCCCGATTTATATCGGGATGTTAAAATGTTGAACTGTACCGATGCGGCGCAAATGTGTCGACTTTCACGCCCTTAATCTCTTTTTCTGCCTCCCCTAACCCCTCCGAAGGAGGGGAACTTGGATTGTCGGCCAATTTGAAATGGTCATTACTTCGTTTGGTTGTCGTGAACTCCAAAGTCTCCCCTTCGGGGAGATTTAGAGGGGCCTGGAGATAGAGCCATGAGTTACAAACTTGCGCAAGCACCGGATGAGTTTCGGTTTTTTTGTCCAAACAATTTGTGTGCAACATGTAAAAACATCATATCTTTGCATAAAGTATTTCATATGCAAGAACTCATTTTTTTAATCAAAGAGTCACCTGAAGGTGGTTTTGAAGCCGAAGCGTTAGGAGTTGCCATTTTTACTGAAGCTGAGGACTGGGATGAATTGAAAAAAAAGATCAGGGAAGCTGTCAGTTGTCATTTTGATGATGACACTCATAGAATCATTAGGATGCACTTTGTTAAAGAAGAAGTATTGTCAGCATGAAACTCTCCCGAAATGAATCAGGAGATAGTTTGATTCTCAAACTTTCAAAGGTTGGTTATGTTGTCACAAGGCAAAAAGGAAGCCATATCAGATTGACAAAATCAGACACTACAAATGTACACCACATAACCCTGCCAAATCACGATCCAATAAAAGTCGGAACTTTATCCAGGATATTAAATGAAGTAGCTTCAAACCTTAACATAAGTAAAGATGAGCTCATTAAAAAACTATTGTCATAATATTTGAACTCATAATTATGTTTTATTGTAACTTTGAAAGGCACAAGTTGCAAACTTGGGTCAGCATCCGGGAGCATTGGGATGATGTTTTTTATAACTTAATCCTCATACTTTTTTTTATTTTTGAACGTTTTAAGCTTGTTGATTTTTCTAAAAATCCCTTTAAAATCAAAAAAACATGAATAACATCACCTCATTATTGATTTTGTTTGTACTGCTTATGTCATGTATCAGTTGTAATGATGATATAACTTTTAACCCTGTAAATGAGCCATTGCCCGCTGCTACAAAAACAGGGGCTAATACTTTCGGATTTTTACTCAATGACAAAACCTGGTTGCCTTATAATGATGACAATAAAAACAATCCCATAGTTGTAAGGATGGACAAAGACTCATTGTTTGTATTTTCAATTAACCTGAAAATTAAAAAAATCAACAGAGATGAATCCATCAAAATATTTCTGCCTTGTACCAAACCCGGCAATTGTAAACCTGTTAATTTTACATTTACAAACAATAATTTAAAATTAGGGTGCCAGATCTTCGAATTGAATACCAACAATTTGACCTTTGAAATAACCTGCGTTGATTTTGTGAAACAAATAATCAGTGGTAATTTTGAGATTTCCGGAAGTATCAGTTCGTGTGGGAATGAAACGATAAAAATCACCAAAGGTGTCTTTGATTGTACATTTACAAAATAAATGATGACAACCTTTGCCAACGCGGGTTTGTAACCCGTGCTTCTGATGACGACACCATCAAGGGTGGAAACATCTTCTCAACCTCAATCTCAACCTCATTTATTGTTTGATTTGTTAAATTTGATTGATTTGTCGATTTGTATCGACGCGGCGCAAATGTGTCGACTTTCACGGCCAGTTAATCTCTTTTTTTGCCTCCCCTAACCCCTCCGAAGGAGGGGAACTTCAATTGTCGGCCAATTAGAAATGGTCATTACTTCGTTTGGTTGTAGTGAACTCCAAAGTCTCCCCTTTGGGGAGATTTAGAGGGGCATTAAGTTAGCGGCACAAGTAAAAAATTTGCGCGGTCATCGGGGTGAGCATCCGAAAATTATTTATCGAAACCCAACCTATAATTTTAGTTTATTGGGATCCAATCTCGTATCAAAAATTGTTAAGATATAGATTCTTTCATCTTTAATTTCATAAAATATTTTGTAATCCCGAACTATTTTAACATAAACATTCTCAAAATCGGTTTTCCTTACCGGATTTTCTTTGACTGCAATCCAGCCAACTGCTTTTTTAAATAAATCATTTAGTTTTTTGGGGTATATATTCGATTTATTCCGATTGAGCCAATAGTTTAAAATTTCTATCCTGTCAGATTTAGCCCTCTCCGACCAGATTATTTCTCTAACCATTGATCAACCTCTTTTTCAACTTCTTCATTGGTAAACCAATTACCGGCTTTTATTTGATTTTGACCTTCCGTTATATAAGACTTTTCAGCTGAATTGGTCTTATATGGCGTTTTGTCAGTTTCAAAAGATATCAGGTCAAGAATTTCCTGTAGCAAGTCTTCATCAGCTTTATGTAATTCCTCAATAACTCTGGTTTTCAAATCTAATGTTGACATATGTATATTGTGTATTAAATGATAACGATTTTTATCAGTTATTGGTTCATAGGAAAAAGCATCCATACCGATCTGTAAAACAAAATTATATTTTTAATCCAAAACTCCCAAATAAGCCACAGGATTTTTCAGATATTTGATAGATATGTTGGGTCTAAAAGACTTTATATCACGGCCTGGCCTCAGGAAGTATTAATACACCGGAATCTCAATGCTGAAATCCATTTTTGTCGCGCCCTTCTGGGTTTGGGGTAAACGACAAAAATGAACCGAAATTAATGGGTGATTTGTTTGTTTGATTTGTCGATTTGTATCGACGCGGCGCAAGATGGGACGACAATATCAAAGTTGAAACCTTCTTCTCAATCTCAACCTCAATCTCAACCTTCATGTAAGATGTCAGGGCTACGCCCCTTTTAAAACAACCAGAAAAGCACAAGCATTTAAGTCCCAAAGTTAAGACCATGTGCGTCACCCTTCTATCTTGAGAGAAGGGCGGGGATGAGTAAAAACAGCTCAATGCGCCGCATTGATAATCAGCATTTTATGTGCAGTTATTAAGTCAGGTTTTTAATTCTACGCCCGCGAGCCGTGGTTCGCGGTTCCTTCACTATTTTGAGCCCTTGTGGGTGGGCTCAAAATGGCGCGCAACGGTCAGTCACCTCCGAAGGAGGGGAACTTCGATTGTCGGCCAATTTGAAATGGTCATTACTTCGTTTGGTTGTCGTGAACTCCAAAGTCTCCCCTTCGGGGAGATTTAGAGGGGCCTGGAGATAGAGCCATGAGTAACAATCTTGCGCGAGCATCGGTTGAACTTGTCTTAAAAATATATACCTTTGTAGTATCTTTGTTGTAAATCATGTAACAATGCCGGAAATAAGCAGATTTTATGGGATAATCATTTATATGTTCTTCAATGATCATAACCGCCACATTTTAAAGTTAAATATGGCGATTTTGAAGCGAATATCCTGATAAGCAATGGTGGCATCCTTGATGGAGATCTACCGGTAAGCAGATTAAAATTGGTATCAGCTTGGGCAGAAATCCATAAACAAGAGTTAATGGAAATGTGGGAATCAAAAGAATTTCATAAGATTGAACCATTAAAATAATGAAAAAGATAATAAGTTTCGAAATTGTTGGATTATATGTATTGCGATGCACTTTCAATAATGGAGTGGTACGAGACCTTGATATTTCAACTTTTATGGACAAGAAGGGTAAGTATTCCGGTAAAATTTTTGATGAAAAAACATTCAGGTCGGTAAAACTGGGAGAATTAGGTCAGTTATATTGGGATGGAATAGCAGAAATGAAGGATATAAATGGAAATATTATCCCAGTTGAATACGATATTTGTCCGGACTTTGCTTATATGAATAGTGTGATTTTATCAAAGATACCCTGCTAGCGTGGGTTTGTAACTCGTGCTGCTATTGACGACAACATCAAGGTTGAAACCATCATCTCAATTTCAACCTAAATATCTACCTCATTCTAAGACATCAGGGCTACGCCCCTCAAATTGTCGCTTTTGGATTTTTCTATTAAGATTTCAGGGCTACGCCCCTTTTTAAAACAACCAGAAAAGCACAAGCATTAAAGTCCCAAAGTTAAGACCATGTGCGTAATCTACAGTAACTTTTATATTGCTTCACCCGCGAGCCGTGGTTCGTGGTTCCTTCCCTATTTTGAGCCCTTGTGGGTGTGCTCAAAATGGCGCGCATCGGTCAGTCAACTCCGAAGGAGGGGAACTTCGATGGTCGGCTGATTTCAGTTGGTCACAACTTTGTTCGGTTGTCGTGAACTCCAAAGTCTCCCCTTCGGGGAGATTTAGAGGGGCCTTAAGTTAGCGGCACAAGTAAAAAATTTGCGCGGGCATCAGGGTCAAATTCTAACATGTAAACCTAAATTTTTACCATTTTGATACAGGTTTTGACTTCACTGTTTCCAATGGTCATTAAATAAACACCAGTTTGAAAAGTACTTACATCAATGGTAAAATCGCCTTTGTTTAATGATTTTTCCAGTATAAGCTTACCCGTTATGTCTTTAATTTGTAAAGTATTGTTATTAAGTAAAATGGGGTTACCCTGATATGTAACTGAAACAACATCTGATGCCGGATTTGGAGATACTTTCCATTGAAAATCAACTTCTGCGTTCAATGATTCATCCGCTGAAACGATTGATTCTTTTAAAATTACAAATACTAATGTTTCACTCTCCGGGAGTTGGGTAAATGTATAATTTTGTAAGCCAAATACTTCGACTGAATCAATTAAACCACTATAATTGTAAAGCAATATTTTGGAAGCGTCTTCCGGTAAATCGATGGTAAAGGTTGTTCCTTCAATATTACTCCATCGGTAATAATTTTGCCACACCCACATATCTTTCTCCCCGTCTGTGAGTTTATATATACCCGAATTGTTGGGATCCAAAGATGTAAAATTCATACCTGCGCCGAGATCCATGACAAGTTTAAATGTTTGCCCTTTGAGATTAGGCACATATGGATATAATTGATTGCACATACCGTAAACGGAATCATTTTCGACGGTGTTAAACAAATTCCAAATCAACGCAAATTCAGTTGCATGAGAAGAACTGTCGCTTTTTACAGCACCTAAATTATTCCATATACAGGTAAATTGTCTTTTGGCAGATTCTTCATCACTAATTCCCAGTATATTTGCTTTATAACTGAATTCAGTTGTATAAAAACTGATTGGTCTTGTTATCCCGATTTCTTCCTGAATTTCGTTAAAATCCGCCTGGGCAGAAAATCTCCAATAAAATTCGTTTTGTTTGTCTACTATCGGGGCAAATGTATTGTCATTATACGTATGTATATCGAATCCAGCCAATTTTCCATTGTTAATCAAATCTACAATGGCTGTGGCATATCCATTGGCATCATTCCAACTAAAAGCATTTTGTGATGCCCATCCTCCGGGAATGGCCCTCAAACTTGTATCAATGGAATGAATTCCATCAGCCAATCCTTCTAAGGCATCATGATAATTTTCGGGGCCTTCTGCTATTGTTCTGGGAACATAAGGAGTATTGATATCCGGTTCATTAATAGCCGAAAACACAGAAATGCCCCAGTTTTTAATGTTTTTAGAAAGCAAGTAAGGAGAATTAGGTCGCCACTTTTCAGCAAAGCTTCTGCCGATTTCGTACCACTTATCATATGATCCCAATGCATTGTACCATCCATAATATTCAAAAAGGATCATTGGAGTGATACCTCCCCGGTACAATAAAATCATGATACTGTCAATAGAAGAAGGATTACCCGTCTTTGTATCTGAATCATAATAGTAAGAGGGATACAGACTAACCCTGGTTCTTTTTGCGCCACAAAAATTTAAGGCCTCTATCTGATGTATTTCTTGATCTGTAGTTTCACCATTGGTAAAATTGCCACTTCCTGTCAGGTAGGTAATATCTTGTGCTATATTGGTGTCAGAAAACATAAAAAAAATACCCGCGAACAAACCATGCATTAAAATCTTCTTTACCATATTGATTCCCTATAAATTTCCGGCAAATATAAGATCTTACGGATAGTATTTAAGAATTTCTTTTAACTTAAACATTGTTCCTGATTTTGAAGAGTTATAATTCAAACTTTTTCCTGATCTGTGTTACAAGTTGATTGTTGATTTGTTGAATTGCTCAGTTGTCGACTTGTTGATTTGTCGATTCGGAGTCGTCGGACTGAAACAGGGTTATGTATTTTACAAAAGTACAAGTTACAAACTTGCGCGGGCAGAGGTCCAACTTTGGAAAAACTTTATGTTTCCTTATCTTTAAAAAAACAAATTGGGGCCCTTACAAAGGGTTCCGTTTTAAGGCAATTCAGTTACTATTTTTTTAAGTCGGATTCATACCTGGATATCCAATCTTTTACACTTATTTTTTTCATTAATTCACCAATAAGTTCGAAGGGAATGTGTTCCGGTTTTTTAAAACGGATACAACTTTTACCCATATCAAGTTTTTGTTTGCTGTGTTTTGGATATTCTGTTACAAACCATTCCAATAATGATGGATCAGCATAAATACCCATGTGGTAAAAATTAATTGAATTTTTTTGGGAAGCTAATCCGGCAAATGGAAGAGGCTCTTTTGGTTTGCAATGGTATCCTGAAGGATAAATTGAATGGGGAACAACATATCCCAATCCACCATAACTGATGGCTGCTTCAAACCCATCCGGCAGATTTTCGACTATGACATGATGCAATTTGTTAAATGATTCTGCCCTGTCCGAAGGAATATTGGAGAGAATCTCCTCTACTGTTTTACCGTTTGTTTCCATAAAAGTTGGATGATGTTGATGTAAAAATTGGATCTGTCACCAAAAAAGGGCAAACAGGTTTCTGATCGCCTGATTATGATAACAAAAGTATAAAAGATATTTGATTGAACCAAATTCATTTGATTACAAAAGCTGTCGAAATAAAAATTCCTGATGATTGTATATTTTGAGTATCGGGACAGCCGTCGGGTCAAAGATAACCCTGCCTTTCCTTTATTCGATCGTCAATATCCTTTTGGCTTTATGGTTCCAGAGGATGATTTTTTGTTCCAGGCTGGTGGTGACCAATCTGTTTCCCTTTTTATTCCAGGAAATGCCCCATAAATAATCTTTTGAATACCCTTCAGATATCAGATTTCCGTTTATATCCCAAATCCTCAGCGCATCGCTGGCTGTGGCCAATAAAGTTCCTTTGGCATTCCAGGTCAGATTTCTGTATTCCCCTTTGCTGATATTTATGGTTTTTTGAAGTTCTCCGTTTTGATTCCAATATTGCAGTAAAGATTTATCCTTTTCATCACCATAATCGCCGGTAACAAAAAAATCCCCGGATGGATGCCATGCAATACTTAATATCAAAACATCTTCCGGCCGGTGTTTGATGGATTTGATCACATTGCCGTTTATGTCAAACATCCGGATTTTGTCAGATACTGTAACAAGGGTATTATGGGTAGGATGCCATTCCAATGCGGTAATACTTTTGGTATTTTCATTACCAAATTTTCTGATAAACTGGCCTTTGACGTCATAAATCAATATTTGTCCGTCATTGTCCGCAACAGCCAGATATTCACCTGTAGCATTCCAGTCGATGCCTCGTGCTCCGTCCGGTGAGATACCGATCAGTTCTGTTTTTTCATTTGATTCCGGATTGAATATACATGATTTTTCTTCAGACATCTGTGTTGATACCGCCATGATATTTTTGGAAGGGTGCCATTTTATACGCGTGATGGTATTATTTACCGGAAACGATTGGTGAATTTTCAGATTTCCCTTTTGGTATATTTGTAATGTGTTTACATTCCCTCCAATGGCAATATATTTTCCGTTTGGGCTCCAATCTGTAGTCCAGAGGATTTCTTTTTGTAAAATATTTTGTCCGAAAGATGGATTGGCTAAAACAAAAATCATAAAACCAAGGATAAAAAGTATTTTCATTTTTTGTATCATTTTTTAAGTAAAACGGATTGATCCAATATTTTTTTTTCAAAAGATACCTATAAAACTACAAGTTCTCTGTTTTTCCAAAAGATGGTACCATCTGAAAACTTTTTAATGTATTTATTCCAAATATAACCTCCATCCGAAACCAAATGTTCCCAATATTTCCAAACCGTACCAATTTCTAAAAACTTTTGAGCCCATGTTTCCGGTAAATACCTGCATTCAAAAACTTTTTAACCCTTTGTTTCCAATCAATGGTTTTATCAAAATACTTACCTACCCATTTCCAAAATAGAAAAGGCTCAATCTGAAATCCAAAAGCCCATTTCCAAAAACGAAATAGGTTTACATGAATCGGTGCATTTATATTAAATATATGGAACGGTTTAGATTGCCGGAGGGTAATACTTTTTAAAGGAAACAAGGTACAAACCTGCACAAGCAAAAGAAGAAAATACATGCACCATTCTTTTACTTGTGCCAAGGGTATTTGGCATAAAGTGTATAATAGTAAGTTTATTTGGCACTATTTATTAAAATGGGTAAAAAAAGGGAAATTTGAACTAAATTATAAAATTTATCGCTTTTTATCGACGAATCACAAATAGTTGATTAGATTTGTATGGTTTTTGCCAATTACCTGATAAGGGTCTTCCCAAAAGAGTGTTTTAATGTAATTTTTCTTTTGTTTTCGTTGATTGTTTCACAGTCAACCTCTTAGGTATTGATTTAATATTAACTTTAAAATATGTTTGCATGAAACCATTTATTACCGCATTACTGATTTTAGTATTACCCTTGTTCTCTTTTTCCCAGATCAGGGAGGTCAAAGAGACACCTGTGGGGATTTCAAAAAGAATTCAGCATGAAATCGAAGCAACCATGGATCCGGATCTGGGCTACGTACCCAAATTCCGATTGGTAGAAGCTCAGGAAACACGGGATCGTTTGCTGAAAAATCAAAGCGGCGCCAGAAACCCGTTTACCTGGGCTGAAAGGGGTCCTTTCCGCGATGTGGTAGGAAGTAGTAATGGTAATACCCGGGCAGGCAACGCTATCACCTCCGGACGGTCGAGAACCATGTGGGTTGACCTTGCCGACCCGACCGGAAATACAGTTTGGGTGGGAGGTGTAGCCGGTGGAATCTGGAAAACCAACGATATTTCTGTTCGCCCGACCACCTGGATTTCTGTGAATGACTTTTTTGACAATCTCGCGATCGGCAGTATTTGTCAGGACCCGACGGATCATAACATCATGTACTTCGGAACAGGAGAAAAGGCTATCAATGCAGATGCGGTAAGGGGTGCCGGTATTTGGAGGAGTTTGGATCATGGTGCGACATGGTCACTTATGTCCGGCACTCAAAATTACTGGAATGTAAGCAAAGTGATTTGTGATGCTCAGGGCAATTTATACGTGGGTTGTAATACAACATCCAATGCCAATGCAGGAATAAAAAGATTTACCAAGGCTACTTCTGTCTGGTCTGATATTACGCCTTCAGGACTTGACAAAAGAGTTCCTGATTTTGTACTGAGTAATACGGGAAGACTGCACGTGGTTTGTGGTTATTACAACAGCTCTTCAACAACTTCAGGATATAGGTATACGGACAATCCCTCAGGTGTTACACCAACGACTTGGTCTTCACCGTCTACTACTTTTGATTGCCGGTATAATGTAACGCTTGATGCCGTAGGAAATACCTTGTATGCACTACCTTCCACTTCATCATGGGAAGTAACCACCATATTTAAGTCAACAGATGGTGGTGTCAACTGGTCAGCAACCGGTGCCACACCTTCATTTACCAGCGGTCAGGCATGGTATTGTATGGCTGTTGCTATTGACCCGAATAATCCAAACAATGTTCTTGTAGGAAGTTTGGATTGTTATCGCTCAACCAACGGAGGCTCTTCCTGGTCAAAAGTCAGCAATTGGGTGGGTACCAGCGGTCAATACGTCCATGCAGACCAACAAGCCATGATTTGGAGACCCAATAATCGGATTCTTGTAGCCAGTGACGGGGGCATTCACCTTTCTCCGGATGGTGGCTCGACGTTTTCAGACAGAAATGAAAACCTGAGGATTAAACAGTTTTATTCAGTTGCTATTCACCCTACCCTCACCAATTATTTGCTGGGAGGTACACAGGACAACGGCATGCATTCTATGAATGCACCCGGTTTGGCTTCTTCCATAGAAGTGACCGGTGGGGATGGAGCTTTTGCCCACATTGATCAAACGAATGGTAATTACCAGTTTGGTTCATACGTATTTAACCAATACCGACGAAGTACCAACGGGGGCTCTTCCTGGTCTTCTGTCAATTATTCAAGTTCTGCAGGAAGATTTATAAATCCGACAGATTACGATGATGCCAATGACAACATGTATTGCAGTGGGAATGCAAATCAATATATCCGTTGGTCGAGTCCGGCTACAACATCCTCGTTTACAGCCGTAGCTATAAACGGATTAAACAATGGTAAAGTGTCCGCGGTAAAAGTATCTCCTTATACCAATCACACGGTATATTTTGCCGGACAGGGAAGCGGTTTATCATCTACCCTGATCAAAGCCACCAACGCAAACGCAACTCCATCGTTTACCAGCATCAGAGGTAATTTGCCGACTACCGGTTCTGCCTACATTTCTTCTATCGAACTGGGCACATCTGAACAAAATATTATAGTTTGTTATTCCAATTATGGTATTAACAATGTGTGGGTGACAAATGACGGAGGAACAACCTGGACGGGCATAGATGGTAACCTTTCGGATATGCCGGTAAGATGGGCAATGTTTTATCCCGGTGATAATACAAAAGCAATCATCGCAACAGAAACCGGTGTATGGCAAACAAGTCTGCTCAATGGCACATCCACGGTTTGGAATCCTGAACCCACTTTCCCGAATACCAGAACTGATATGTTGCAATACAGGGCTTCAGACGGACTACTTGCTGCCGCCACGCACGGTCGGGGAATATTTACCGCTAATATCGGTGGAGGTACACCTTCATGCGGAATCGTGTCAGGGCTGACAGCAACAGACATCACGACATCCTCCGCCACATTGAATTGGTCGACACTTTCAGGTGCCCAAAGTTATGACGTAAGTTATAAATTAAATACTTCTTCCACATGGATAACCGCAGCGACGGCAACAACTTCACTTTCTGTAAATGTAAGTGGATTATCAGGCAACAGTCTGTACGATTACAGGGTCAGAGCCAATTGTTCCGGAGTAAGTGGCGACTATTCTCAGGCGCAGTTTACGACGCTATCAGCAACATGTAATGCCCCGGCAGGGTTGGCAGCTGCCAATATCACGACCTCTTCCGCCACCATAAGCTGGGGAAGTGTATCCGGTGGACTTAGTTACGATGTAGATGTAAAATTAAATACATCATCGACCTGGACCAATGTTGCAACAGCCACAACTTCATTATCAACAAATCTTACCGGTTTGACCTCCAATAGTTTATACGACTACAGGGTCAGGACTAACTGTTCCGGCAATAGCAGCACCTACAGCCAGGCGCAGTTTACGACGTTATCAGCAACTTGTAATGCCCCGGCAGGGTTGGCAGCTGCCAATATTACGACCTCTTCCGCCACCATAAGCTGGGGAAGTGTATCCGGTGGACTTAGTTACGACGTAGACGTAAAATTAAATACTTCATCGACATGGACCAATGTTGCAACAGCAACAACTTCATTATCAACAAATCTGACCGGTTTGACTTCCAATAGTTTATACGACTACAGGGTCAGGACTAACTGTTCCGGTGGAAGCAGTACCTACAGTCAGGCGCAGTTTACGACGCTATCAGCAACTTGTAATGCCCCGGCCGGGTTGGCAGCTACCAATATTACGACCTCTTCCGCCACCATAAGCTGGGGAAGTGTATCCGGTGGACTTAGTTACGACGTAGATGTAAAATTAAATACATCATCCACCTGGACCAATGTTGCAACAGCAACAACTTCATTATCAACAAATCTGTCCGGTTTGACGTCCAATAGTTTATACGACTACAGGGTCAGGACTAACTGTTCCGGTGGAAGCAGTACCTACAGCCAGGCGCAGTTTACCACTTTACCGGTCCCATGTAATGCACCAACCGGATTGGCAGCCTCAGCTATAACAACGACGACAGCCTCTGTCAGTTGGTCTGTTGTTTCCGGCGGACTTAGTTACGATGTAAGCTATAAAGTCAACACATCCTCCACATGGCTTACAGCTGTCACTGGCACAACATCACTTTCTGTCAATCTGACAAACCTTACCCCGGGAACATTGTATGACTACAGGGTCAGAACAAACTGTTCCGGCAGTAGCAGCACCTACAGCCAGGCACAGTTTACAACCACGTCTGCATCCACTTGTCCGGGAACCTACGATTCAGGTAATAACAATACATTGGCAACTGCCGTTCCTGTACCGTTTAACACAGATATATACGGTCTGATAAATCCATCCGGTGACTTTGATTATTACTCATTTCAGGTGACTACAGGTGGTAGCCTGACGATTACCCTGACACAATTGCCAAAAAATTATGACCTCTACCTTTATAATACAAACGGAAGTCAGATTACCAATTCCAGGAAAAACGGAACTGCTAATGAAAGTATCACCAGAACATTAAATCCGGGAACGTATATCGTTTTGGTTAGGGGTAAAGGCAACGCAGACTGGCATGCAACCAATTGTTATAAACTGAGAATACAACTTGGTACGGCAACAAACCAGGATTTTGAAACAGAAGATATTTCAACAAATCCTGAAACAACAGTCAATGTATTTCCGAATCCTGCTTTTGACAGATTAAATATTTATATAATAGGAAATATAAATCAAAACCTTACCGTGTACACCATGACAGGTCAATTATTGTACTCACAGGAAATACAAGAGATGTTGACAACCCTTGACATCTCTGAACTGACCAAAGGCGGCTATCTGATCAGGATAACGGATCAAGAGGGCAATCTTACAAGTCAAAAAACCATCATCAAGGAATAAAAAATTAATAAATAAGGTTACAAAGGCTTGCCTTCACGGGCAGGCCTTTTTTTTTCCTTTTGTTTTATGCCGGAATTCGCATCAGATATGCAATTCGATAAAAAACCGGGTTCATTTTTATTTACAATTATACTTTATCTACGACTAATCCAAAAAGATATTAAGCCTACTTATTCACGGATGACTGCTATGAAAGTGAAATATAATTTGCTGATTTTAACAGGTACAAAATGTTGATACTTGGTTTTTTTTCGGCCTGGTGCTTTACGTTGATTTCTATGATTTGTTTAAATAATATTCAAACCAAAAAAAACAACCAAACTTCAAAGGTTTGTAGTTTATCTAACTAAAGTACCCGTTCAAACCAATTTTTGTGTTCAGTCCGGGAATAAGTTCAACTTTGTTTGTAAACTTATGAATAAAGTTTATGGAATAATCAAATGAATATTTATCAATATTTTCATTTATATTCCACAAATAAATCTCTTTTTTGCATAAATGACCCGAATGACACACCCGAATTTACGATATGTTTTGTACGATTCAAAAACAAACCACTATGGCGTTTGAACCCTCTCAATAACTAGATATTGGGCACAGAATCAGACCGACACATGACAAACCTCCCTATTCCACCCAATCAGCTACAAATAAATTGGTATCTCTTGTACCTTTGTTATTGCGATTGGACGAAAAAATAATCTTTTTGCCGTCAAATGAAAACATCGGGAAAGCATCAAACACCTTGTCATAAGTGATCTGCTGTAAGCCGGTTCCGTCGAGATTAATCATAAAAAGGTTAAACTGATACCCTCTCGCACTCTTATGATTGGATGAAAAAATCACCTTTTCTCCGGAAGGATGAAAAAACGGTGCCCAATTGGCTTTGCCTAATTTGGTGAGTTGTCTGAGACCGCTGCCATCCACATTACAAACATAAAGTTCCATATTGGTCGGCATGACCAATCCTTGTGTCAATAAATCTTTATATTCTTTGATGTCCGCCTCCGTCGTAGGCCTCGAAGCTCTGAATATCAGTTTGGTACCATCCGGTGAAAAAAAAGCCCCGCCGTCATATCCCAATTGATTGGTGATCTGTTTTACATCAGAGCCATCTGTATTCATGGTATACAATTCCAAATCGCCGCTGCGCAATGAAGTAAACACGATTTTATCTCCTTTGGGCGATACTGTGGCTTCCGCATCATATCCCGGTTCGTTGGTGAGTTTTTTTATGATATTTCCCTTCAAATCTGAATGGTAAATGTCAAAAGATTCATATATCGGCCAAACGTATTTGCCGTCTTCTCTCCTCGGCGGCACATGCGGACAGGAAGCATTTTCCTCATGGGTGGAAGCATAGACAATAGATTTATTGTCCGGCATAAAATAACTGCAGGTCGTCCTTCCCAAGCCCGTACTCAACAATGGCGGTCTGTCCATACCTTTTTGTGACAAATCAAAATAATAAATCTGATCACACTCCACACCCCATTTTTTATTGGTAGACTGAAAAACGATTTTTTGGTTATCAAAACTCCAGTACGCTTCGGCATTGTCCCCTCCAAAAGTGAGTTGACGCACATTTTTCAGGTGAACTTCTTCCTGATATCTCATGGTGTCGACATAATCCTTACTTAAGGCGAGCATTTTCTGAGATGGTTTGCATGAAAAACTGACAAGGACCAATGCGATGCCTGAAACAAAATAATAAAAAACGTTTTGTTTGAACATAATAAGGCTGTTTTATATAACCGACGCAAATGTAACATTTCCCATTCTATTGTTTTTCACAGAAGTGTCATTTTATTCACCACCAACATCACAAAACAGGTGATTTTTTTTTATAAAAAGTTTTTTTTGGGCGTGCCCCTTCGGGTCGGGTCATCCGTCCCGCCTTTTTAATTGGGCGGGACTCCTACCCCTCACGCAACGATTTGTTTTCCGTCCCAAATTATTCGCAGATCCGGATTGCCCTAAAAACAGTGCTAATTATTTTTTTCATATATCGGATGTATCCATTTTCCATCCAGAAAAGCCTGAATATTATCCACCAGACCCAACAACAGGTTTTGTCTTGCTTCAATACCTGCCCAGGCAATATGAGGCGTCATGATACAATTCGGATGTTCCATCAACGGATGTTGCTCAGCCGGAGGTTCCGTTTCCCATACATCGAGAAAAGCTGCAGCCAAAACTCCGGATTCCAAAGCAGTATACACATCATCGGCATCTACCAGCGGACCTCTGGCTGTATTAATGATGACAGATCCGGGTTTCATCATATTGAGGTGTTCTTTTCTGACAAATTTTTTAGTCTCTGCGGTCAAAGGCATATGCAAGGTTAGGATATCAGATCGCTGAAAAAGTGATTCAAGGCTGACTTTTTCGACGTTTTTCTGGTTTTGTATCTCAGATCTGGTGTATACAACGACTTTCATCCCGAAAGCCGTTGCGACGTCAGCAACTCTTTTACCGATAGAACCATAACCGGCTATTCCTATGGTTTTTTGTCGCAATGATGGAATGGTTTGGTCATAAAAACAAAAATCCGTTTGTCCTGACCACCTGCCGCTTTTGACTTGCCGATCGTAATAACTGATCTTGTTGGACCACGTCAGAATGGAAGCAAAAACATGTTGAACCACACTTTCCGTACTGTAATCGCGCACATTACTAACAGGAATATTTTTTTCGCGAACAGCAGCAATATCGATATTATTATATCCTGTAGCCGCCACACATATATATTTTACGTGAGGCATGAAGGCCAAAGATTGCTCATTGATCAGAAATTTATTGACAATGATTATTGTTGCCTCCTTTACTCTTTCTGACAATTCTTCAGGTGTTGTCCGGTCATAAATAGTACAATTACCCAAATCATAAAGTGGAGAAAAATCAAGGTCGCCGGGATTCATAGTAAAGGCATCCAAAAAAACGATATCGGGTTTCTTCATTTTTTATGATTTATTGAGTGACCAGTCATATTTTTTATAGGAAATTTTGGTTTTGGCAGCAATTTTATCGGAGCATATTGATTTAAAATGAGATCACATTGCCGAAGTCTTCGCGATACCAATCAAAAAGTGAAGATATTACAACTTTGTTTTCTGCCAATTCGTTTTCAGCACTGCGTATAAAGTTTTTGGTTGCCGTATCCAGGGAGGTTTCCAGATTTTGAGGTGTCAAGGCTTTATTCAACAAAGGAGGACAGGATTTGGCCGCACAATTCAGAACAAAATGTATCCTGGGTTCGTCAAACTGAGGCCTGATGATATCATTTTCAATCTGGTTGAGGGAATATTTTTTTTTGCCTATACGTATCCAGATTTCATCCCAGGGCTTGCCGTTATATACATCTTTAATCGATTGGATCGGGTAGTTTTTTGTCACCAATAATAAAGTATAGGCATTGTATGTATTAATCCATAAAACAAGTTTTTCTTTTTTAGTGCCTGTTTCAAATAATACATCATCAGACAAAGAGTTGGTATACTTTTCCAAAATAGCTATATCTTTTTTGAGTCCGTTATAATTTACCTTACCTTTATGATCAACATATTTGGTTAACAATTGCTGGTATATTTTTACATCAGAATACACTTTTGATTTTTCCGTTTCGGGAATTGGGTTTTCGTCCTTTTGGTTGATTCTGTCATCCGGCAAAAAAACAGGTTGTTCCGGTTTAACAGACGGTTTTCCCGGTGGTAAAAACTTTTCATTTGTTGTCTCTTTTATCTGAGAACCGACAATTACGTCCTTCTGTTGACCTGGTTTTTGGGATTGACTTCCCTTGTTTTGGGTGAGTACCTTATTTTGGTTTTCTGGCAGGTTACCTTCAGTATCCTGATTGTTTGACAGGATCGTATTTTCTTCCTGAATCACCGTATCATTTTTTGATTGTGGTTCAGTTACAGATGACGGGTTATTTTTTTTTGTACATGCCAAAAAAAAACTTAAAAAAATAAAAAACACACAAATCCGTATCTTCATCATGGTATCATTACATGGCGTCATAAGTAAAAACTAATTTATTGGTATTGCCAAAATCACAAATACATAACTTGTCCGGAACGAAAAAAATTACATAAATTCTCAAAAAAAACTAAGCTCCCCGAATCGAGGAGCTTAGTGTTGATGATTGGTGATGGTAAAAAATTACCTGTCACATATGATTTTAATATCGGTTATCTGATTACCGTAATATCACCTGTCAGGAATTCTGTTCTTGGATTATTACCTTGCAATAAAGAAACCGTTTCAATGATATACACATATACTCCCGGCATCACTTTTCTTCCGGCAAACTCCTGACCTTCCCAGCCTATGGATTCATTACCTTTAGCTACATAGGACTCATCGATATGGAATACAAGATTACCCCATCTGTCATAAATCTTAATGTATTTTACAATAAGGGTAGGATCATTGGTTTGTACAAAAAACAATTTTTCACCTCCTGATTCAGGTCTGATGATATTCGGAACTTCTGTAATGATAATGGTCTGTGTGGTTGTATTTAATCGTGCATTGACAGAACAACCGTTATTGTAATAAACTGTTGCGGTATATTCGATTTGACCCACATTGACCGGAATCTGCGTCAGACTCAGACAATTGTTTCCTGTACATACTACAGGTACCCCGTTTATGGTCCAAACGACTGAATCGATGGCAAAACCGGCAAAGTCATCAGGTAAAACGTATGTGACGGTATCGCCGGTATTGACGACCAAAGGACCTGTGATTTCTATAATCGGCTCGTTCGGTATCGTGATATTAAATGGTGAGGTTACGGTGTTACAGCCTTTGGCATCAACAACCTGAAGGGTGTGGTTTCCTGCTCCAACATTCAGAATGCCCGGAGTCACCGGTTGGTTGTCCAACAATACATTTAATGGATTGGTTCCTCCGGTTGCGCTGACATTTATGGTACCTGTCAGATCATCGTAACAAGGTGGTTGTACAGGAACTCCTACAACCATAGCTGGTGTCGGATTGATCGTAATCGATGTCTCATCTTCGAAAGTACAGTTTTCCTGTACATAAGTGTATTCAAAAGTATGTACACCAACTCCGGCAGCCAAGGCATCAAATACACCCTGATCATTAATAAATGGAGATCCCGACCAGGTGGCTACTCCGGTATTATCATTGCCTGTAATGGTCAATTGTATCTGAATGGGACCTGTGACGTCTTCCAGACAATATTCGGACTGCGGCGAAGTAACTGACAACTGAACAGGAGGACAATTACGTGCAGTACATTCTTTGGAGATAGCGATATCACCACATTCGCAGTCACTGATGAATTCAACCCTCAGATCAACTGTTTCACCTTCCAATAATCCGGTTGCAGAATAGGTCGTACTTGAACCTGTGGAAATCAAAACATTATTGACAAAAACCCTGTAAGATGAAGCACAATCTATATCTTGCCAATTAAATACTATGCGGTCTAAGAATTCACTACATGTTATAGAATCTGTCGCAGGAACGGATAATTCAGGTTCTACCACAACACTTTCCATAAACGGAAGTGAAGAACAACCCAAACTGTCCACCACAAGGCTTACATCGTAAGTTCCCGGGGTTGCAAATGAAAACTGAGACATGTTATTGGCTGAAGTGACCGGATCAGGTGTCCAATCCAGTGTAACCGGATTTCCTGAACTTCCATTTACCGTAGCATTATACGTATCTGTTATACATATTCTGTTATCACCTGTAAAAGATGCAACTGGTCTTCGGTTGACCTTGATGGTACCAATTCCTGTCTCAGAACAGCCGCTCTCTGAATACGTGATGGTGATAGCGTGCGTACCCGGACCGGCAATCTGTGGATCAAACTGATTGGTACCGGTTACGATTCCAGGACCTGCCCATGACAACAAAGACTGGTCTATAGATGCAGCATTGACCTGAGCAGTCAAATTAACGATACCCGCTGCAGGCGTAAAACAAATGTCAGCCACGGCATCCATTGTTACCACTACTGGTGGACAAGAACGGGCTGTACACATAACCGCAGGTGAAACTTTGTCCGGACATGCATTAGAACTCAAGGCAGTTACGACTATGGATACTTCCTGATTTTCAGCAAGTCCTGTCACTCTGTATGTATTTCCTGTCTGGTTTATAGCCGCACCGCCATCGATAGATATAGAATATCCGGATGCCAAAGGATCCAAATTCCATTGAAACTCAACAAAATCAAGTCCTTGTGCTATACAAGTAACCACAACATTTGCAAGTTCCGGATCTACCGTCACGGTTTGTGTTTCCGGTAAAGAAGTACATCCGTTTCTTTCTACCGAAAGGGATATGGTTTTGATACCCGGAGTTGTATATCTTACGTTAAAAGGACCCACCTGGGACCATTTGCGTTACCCCCGTCAAAATTGTAATTGAGGGTTCCCAGACCCAATCCGTCATCACCGGTATAAGTAACACTTACTGCTCCGGTTATACAAATATTATCAGGAACAGCCGTAAATGCTGCACTTGGGGTTTGAAAAACATCAATTGTCGTTTGTCTCGGAGAACTGACACAACCAAATTCATCGGTATGTCTGTACGAAATAATATGTCTTCCGACTCCTGCCAAAACTGGGTCAAATTGTGGAAGGTTAGGATCTGCTATTCCCGGACCTGTAAAGGTTGGCGTTCCTCCGGATGCCGTAGTCGTATAATCTAAAGTTATTATTCCTGGTTGTTCAGGTAGACACACACTGGTCACCGGCGAACTTAAAGTAACGGTCGGTGGAGTACAATCCTGGGTGCGACAGGTTGTGGAACTGGTTACATTTCCACAAGGTCCTGAAAGGAAAAACGTTACGGTAAGGGTAACATCCGTATTAACAGGAACACCTGAAACGGTATACATATTTCCTGTTTGAACTCCGGTATACGCTCCCGGGACAACAACAAATCCATAACTTGTGACTCCTACAGGATCCACCCAATCAAAAAATACTTCTGATTCTGAAGCACTACAATTGATTGCAGGAGCATTAACAGGGGCAACCACTTCGACCTGAGCCGTTGCTTCATTGGACAAACATCCTAAAAGATCTATGACTAATGAAACGGTTTTAATGCCTGGTGTTGACCACTCAATCTGATGAGGTCCCCGACCAACACCACTTCCGGCAGCAGGTGTACCACCTCCCCAATTCCAATTATAAGTTGACAAACCACTGTTTGTTGATGTCACCGTAACGGTGGCTTCGGTACCACACACACAACAGGTGTGGCTGTGATTGCAGCTGGTTCAGGACTAGGAATAAAGATATCATCAATCGTAACAGGTCCGTCCATACAACCATTGTTGGCCAATACGGTTACCTGACCACCATTCGAAGTACTCCAATCCAATGTAATGGTAGAAGCCGGGGTTCCCCCGCTTACTAAAACTGCAGTAGGAGGAAAAGTCCAAGTATATGTCCAGTCAGGATTTGCATTGAGTATGGTATGCGTGTATTCACCTGTTCCCGGACAAAGGGTTTGAACCAATTGCAGTTCCGGAGCATCCGGTGCATAATCGGTTATGTCAAAGTCATGCAGGTATTCAAACTCGCAAAACTTGGTTGTACCATCCGGCAATAACAAGTTCATGGTAACCACTAATCTATAGGTTCCACTTTCTCTGAAAATGGCATAAGAATCAAAATCAACATCAGGTACCCATCTTTCAGAGATGATATTATTATTCGGATCGTACCAGGTATATACAATACTTTGTCTCCAACCATGATCTACAAATTGAGTACTTGTATTACTAACCCCAAAATGAACAACAACTCCCATCAATAAAGGATCACATTCCACCTCGCGTATTCCGAATGAATCACATCCGTTAGCTTGTGTGGTATTCATCAATTGGTATAAAATAGGAGGATCAACATTTGTCGTAACAAACGACGGATTCCCGTCATATTCAAAAGGTACCTGATCGGCACAAAGGTAAAAAGTCAAAGGCTGCGGCGGATTGACCTGCAATGAGTCGACCCTGATAATTTGATTGTAGGTACAGTTACAAGTCGGGTCTGTCACTTCAAAAGTAACTACCTGATTAGCCTGAGCATAGGTTATTGGTCCTCCTAACCATCCCATTCCGTCACCGTTGCTGTCTGTTGGTATATTACCATTGGCATCAGCACTGATAGCATCATAAGGAAATTCATTGCCACAAATGATAAACGGATCCTGTTCAGGGGTGGTTGGATCTGCGTCAAAAATTTCATCAGGGATCACATCTATGGTAATGTCTACACACAGAGGACCTCTGTTTTCACAAGCATTGGTCGCATCTTCCATACAAACGGTATATACTCCCGGATCAGGAAACGTCAGATTAATAAAGTTTTCTCTGGTCATCGGCCAATCCGGAGGGAAGTTGATAGGCGGTACATCACCATTAGCATCTACAACAGACCATGTGTAATCCAACTCAAGATCTAATCCCTGTAGTTCAAATCTGATGTCTTTACCCGGACAAATCGGGTCACATCCTTCATCATCAAAAGTTAATGCTGTAGGGAAAGGCAGAACATACGGTGCAAAGTTACCCGTAACGTCTATCTCGTAATCACAAAAACTTCCGGCACAACCATCCAAAAAGAAGTAATAGGTTTGTCCCGGAACCAAAGATGAACTTGGTAATGACAATGAACCCGTTGTACAACCCGGCTCACAGAAGACGGCTTCAGAAAATGTACAATCGGTATAGATACCTCCCTGAATACCTAACTGACCGCCTTGTCCGGGTTGACAATTACTTGGAGTTAAAACGATATCATAAGTACCCTGACCGGCTACGAAAGCAAACCAGGACATATTGTGAGGCGCTCCACCACCGGGACACAAAGGATTCGGGTTTGGTCCCGGACCGTTTTGGGTAAACATCTCACCACAAAACTCATTTAATATATTTAAGTTACAAATGACCGGGTTTTGTGAAGCAATTTCGCAACTAGGCCACTGCTGCCATGTAGGATTACCCAAACAATCGTAGAAAAATCCGAAATCATAATCTTCCACTGTAGGATCAAAATCACAGGTGAGATCAATACAATATTCAGTTGGTGTAGTCGTTTGGTATCCGAATAAAGGTCCCGGAGGGTTCAAACTGACAGAAGAGACCTGAACGATATAACTACCCGGAGGTAATCCCATGAATACATATTCACCCATGGCATCCGTCTGAACTTCGTCTACCTGAGCACCACGTGCACCAGGACATGGGCCCCCACCCTGCACTTCATAAATCTGAACAAATACACTTCCGGCACCAAATTCACCTGCATCAAAAACCCCGCTTTGGTTATTATCAAAAAAGACAAAACCGGAAAGGTCAATCGGTTCAAACACACCGGCATCGACACCTTCGACATCTCTGCCTGAAGTAAGCATGATAATATGTGATTGATCATTGTCAGCATCACTGTCATCCGCTACATCTGTTGCATCTGTATTTCCTCCGGAATAATCAGGATCGGTATAATCCCAACCACCCATCAAAGTCCAAACGATACGATAGTCTCCCGGAGGTAAATCCGGAAATACATATCTTCCTGATCCGTCTGTTACAACAGGTCCAACAGGGTTCCCAAAAACATCTGTAACCGGTCCACCGGTAGCGGTGGTGATTTCTACCGTCCATCCGGCCAGCAAAGCTTCGCCGCCGTCTCGAATGCCGTTACCGTTACAATCTTCCCAAACCACACCTTCTATCATACCGGCTTCAAAATAACCTGCATCAATATCTTCTTCGTCTGTATTTGACTCAAGTTCTATATCAAAAGTGAGACCTGTCACTTCATCTGCGTCACTGTCGTTGGCAACGTCTGCAAGATAAGTAGGTCCACCTGCAGCGTTGGCTATCGTTCTGTAATAGGTAGGAGCCTGATCTGTAAACAATACACGATAGATTCCCGGTCGGAGATTGGTAAATTCATACAATCCGCCACCTGCAGTTGAAGTAGGTCCTACAGGAGCACCGTCAGCATCTGTTACTGCGCCTCCCATGTCATCCTGTAATTCTACGTTGATACCGTCCAGTGCCGGCTCTCCGCCATCCTGAAGACCATTTCCGTCTTCATCTTCCCAGACATAATCACTGATTCGGGCGATTCGGAAATATCCGGCGTCCATATCTTCATTTTCATCTCCTGATTCAAGATTGAAATCGGCCGTCTGACCGGTTGTTTCATCAGCATCAGAGTCGGTGGCGTCACCTCCCTGATCCAAAAGGGTTCTTCTCCACTCCGGACCAGCAGGAACATCAAATACCAGATAATAATCACCCGGCCATAAGTCTTCAAATATATAAGCGCCTGCTCCGGTAGATGTCATTGCCGGTATCGGAGCTCTCGGTTCACCGGAATCCAAAGCTATGGCTCCGGTAGCTACATCATATATATTAATGTCGACAACAACTCCCGGCTCTCCGCCATCCTGTATGCCATCTCCGTTTAAGTCTTCCCACACAAAATCACTTACGGAAGCTCCTTCAAACATACCTGCATCGATATCTTCGATGTCCGGGTCGCTACTCATGACCATGATACCGGTGACTTCTCCGTTGGTTCGGTCAGCATCACTGTCTATATTATCAGCTCCGGCATCTATTGTGGTAAAAAACCACATGGCATTCGGCAATGAAAAAGTAATGGTATAATTTCCGGGAGGAACATCCTGAAAAAGATAATTACCTGCTCCGTTTGTATTGACATTATCATTGTAAGGTGCACCTGAACCGGTAGTTCCTGATATATCAACTGCTAAACCTGCAACACCAGGCTCTCCATCCTGAACACCGTTACCGTTGACATCTTCCCATACCAGATCACCGATGTCTATCGGCATAAAATATCCGGCATCTATGTCATCGACTATATCACCACTCGCCAGGATGATATTTGTCGTTTCGCCGGTATTTTCATCCGGGTCAGAATCTGAGGCAGTTCCACCCTGTCCGGAAGCAGTCCGCTGCCAATCCGTCGGTTCAGAAAAGGTAAGTCTGTAGGTAGCCGGTGGAAGATTGTCAATCAGGTAAGCACCTGTGCCGCCGGGAACATTAACCGTTCCTATCGGATTACCAAATACATCCACTGCAGGAATACCATCAGTAACATTAAATACAGTGATATCTACACCCGCCGGTAAATCAGTGTCTGCTCCGTTTTGAATACCGTCACCATTAAAATCTTCCCACACAAAATCACCTATGGAACATGGCAGATAATAACCCACACCTATTTCTTCATAGGTTTCCATACCGGAAAGATTAAATCGGTAAGAATAACGGTAGTTTCCTGAATTATTTGCCGGATTGGCATCACTATCCGTATCCATATCTGTTCCATCTGTATTGGCCCCATCTTCATTAAATGATGTAAAATAATACCCACCGTTTATGTTTTCATTTGGAAAAAGGACGACATAATCGCCATTAGCAACTCCCGCAAACTCTACATAGGTACCGCTGAAAGTGGATACAATCATAGTATTCATCAGGGGATTCCCTCCAGGGTCAGCTGTAAATAAAAGTACTCCGGGATCAATAGCCGGCTCTCCACTTCTGATACCATTACCATTCAAATCTTCCCAGGCATATACACGCACTGTATTTTGGGAAATCAAGGAACCGGAAAAGGTCAAAAAAACAAAACAATAAAAAAAGAATCGTAAAAACTTTTGCATTTCAATTAGGTGTTTTTAGTATTGAATGTGGATCAAAAAAATATCCGTTCGGATGAAAAAGATGGCTAAATTATAAAAACTATATCTTATAGACCCCTTTTTTTAAAATTTGTGCTCTAAAAAATGACATATTTTTAATATTAAATAAACATAGTATTTATAAAACATTCATTATAAGTTGATAAAACAGATATTAATTTTTTATATGTAAAAGAACATTTAAACAAATTGTTAATTTTTATCCTTCGGCTTCTAAAAGTTTGTAAAAAATGAAGTTTATCTTTTCCGCAAAAAAGATAAAATCCCCGGTTATAAATAAATAACCTTAAAACAAAAGGTGAGGCAAAAAAACAAATTTCAACGTATTGAGAGGTAGTCTTCACAATTCAATTTATCAAAATGTCGTATATTTGCATTTCGATTTCAAACAGGATGGCTTACATTGCTGTTACTAAATCAATAATCTTTTAGTTTTAATCTGAAATCATGATCAAAAGACCTTATATCATCGCTGCCCTATTGATTGCAGCAGGCATTTTTGTTTTTATCAATTCTTCCAAAGATGTGTCCAGTTACGCCAGTTTTGATGAAGCATACAGCAACAGAGTCAAAGTAGTTGGGACTTTATCCAAAGACAAACCTATGGAATACGATCCGGAAAACAAACCTGATGAATTTTCATTTGTCATGAAGGACGACAAAAATGTGGAAAAAAAAGTAGTACTTCAGCAACCCAAACCTCAGGATTTTGAGATGTCCGAACAAATTGTGGTTACAGGCACTTTAAAAGATGATGTTTTTTATGCAGACGAAATTCTGATGAAATGTCCATCCAAATATAAAGATGAAGAAATCGCTGTAAAATCCAATTCCATTTAAATATGCAGGAAATACAATACATTGGTGAACACCTTTGGGTGGGTCAAATCGGGCATTTTGCCATAATAATAGCCTTTGTTTCTGCACTGCTGGCTACTTTTTCCTTTTCTAAAGATACGTTTTCACCTGATGGCAACTCTTCCTGGAAAAATTTGGGAAGATATTCCTTTTATACGCACGGAGTATCTGTTTTTGTGCTGATTGGACTGATTTTTTATGCCATGTATCATCAGATGTATGAATATAAATATGTCTTTGATCACGTTTCTCCGGATCTCCCTATGAAATATATTCTTTCTGCCTTTTGGGAAGGTCAGGAAGGAAGTTTTATGTTGTGGATGTTTTGGCACATCGTCCTCGGTGTTATCCTTATCCGTTCGAACTACAAAATGGAAAGTCCAGTCATGCTTATAGTAGCTATGTGTCAGGTGCTTTTGGTCACTATGATACTAGGCTGGCAAATTCCCTGGGGAGATTCAGCTTTCAAAATCGGTTCAAACCCGACTTTAATGCTGAGACAAACTATGGAAGCTCCTATTTTTAATAATGCCGATTATCTGAGCCTGATCAAAGGCAATGGCCTGAATCCTTTGTTGCAAAATTATTGGATGACGATCCACCCTCCCACCCTGTTTCTTGGTTTTGCTATGACGATTTTTCCTTTTGGTTTTGCATTTGCCGGATTGATAAAAAACGATCATCAATCCTGGTTGGCAGACGCTTACAAATGGTCGGTTTTTGGCGCAGCTATCCTGGGCATAGGCATTCTGATGGGAAGTTTCTGGGCTTTTGAAGCACTTTCTTTTGGCGGTTACTGGAATTGGGACCCGGTCGAAAATGCTTCTTTGGTGCCCTGGATAACCCTGGTGGCAGGTCTTCATACTCATTTGATCGCAAAACATACAGGTCATGGACTAAGATCAACGTATTTTTATTATCTTATATCCTTTGTGCTGATTTTATATTCTACATTTCTGACGCGTAGTGGTGTTCTGGGTGATTCATCGGTTCACTCGTTTACCCAAATGGGACTAGAATGGCAGTTGGTTATTTTGGTGTCTTTCTTTTTCCTTACGGGAATAGGACTTTGGTTATACCGATACAAAAATATTCCACAACCTGAAAAAGATGAAAATCTGTATTCAAGAGAATTCTGGATGTTTATCGGCTCTCTTGTGCTTTTGTTTTCAGGAATCCTGATCACCGTATCCACATCCCTTCCGGTGTATAATACCATCATGCAGTATTTTGATCCGACGTTTGAAGGAAGAGTGATCAATGATCCGGTGTCACATTACAACAAATCTCAACTTTGGATCGGCATATTTGTGGCAATTCTTGCTTCCGCTTCGATTTTTTTGAGATACAAAGCTATCAATTGGGAATTCAACAGAAAAAAAGTTGTAAAAAAGATGTTGGTTTTTAGTGCTGTATCTGTACTTTCGACGTTTTTATTTGCCTATTTTATTCCTTTATACTCCTGGCAATTTTATATTTTTACATTTGCAGGATTTCTGGCAACTTTTACCAATATCGATTTTATCATTGACATTTTCAGGCAAAAAATGAAACTTGCCGCTTCAGGCATCGCCCACCTTGGGTTTGGATTGATGTTGATTGGACTGATTACCAGTGGCTTACATGCACATTATGTATCCTCAAATCCGTTTGTTTTCCGGGGAATGTTTGAAGATGCTGATCTGGAAAAATATGTTCAACTGATCAAGGGAAAACCTCTGATGACCAAAGGTTATATTCTTACGTATGAAAGTGATACATTGATAGAAAGAGAAAGAAAATACAAAATACGATTCCAAAAAGTAGACAAAGATCTGAATGTCACAGAAAATTTTACATTCGAACCCAATGCGATGTATTCCAATGATATGATGAAAGTCGCAGCTTTTAATCCGGATACAAGACATTACCTGCACAAGGATATTTTTTGTTGTGTGGTAGCTCTTCCATTAGCTATGCAGGATGCTGTGGAGGCTAAAAAACAGGAAGATTCCCTCAAGTTTGAAACATATAAGGTTCAGACTGGGAGACAGCATCAAAATTGAAAATGACATCCTGATTCCAAAATCCATTTCATTCCGACCAAAACATCAGGAATATCAAAAACATGAACACGACACCGGTCTGAGTGTATTATTTGATTGGGTCAGCGCCTCAAAAGATTCAACTTATTCCGGCGAAACATCTGTCGGTCTCGACGGCGCTTTATTGTACAAATATCCGGAATCCTTAGAAGATGCCGGATTGAGAGTTAGGCTTGAAGATGATATCATGACAACCTTGTTTACCGGTGAGGAAAAGTTGACGTATGAAGATGTGACTTTAAAAATCGGCAATTCCGTTATGGTCGGAGAATATAAAATAGCTCTCGCCGGATTTGATAAAAATGTCAGCCACCGACATTACACGCCAAAAGAAGGTGATATTGCCATTTCTGCACAATTAGAAATCGTCAATACCCAAACAAATAATAAGATAACCGCCAATCCGATTTATATCATTCAGGACAATATGCCCATGAGTCTGAAAGAATATGTCGGTGCTGAAGGCCTGCATCTTCGTTTCAGCAATATCGACCCGCAAAAAGAAGAATTTACCTTTAAAATTGCCAGAGACAAACGTCCCGAATCATTTACATTCAGTATGGCTGTAGCCAAAAATGTGCCGAGAAGTGACTATGTAATCCTGGAAGCCAAAGTTTTTCCGGCTATCAATCTGTTCTGGGGCGGAACGATATTGATGATGTTAGGTCTTCTGATAAGCTGGTTTCATAAAAAATTCAGGAAAAACACACCATCGGTCATATCGTAATCAAATATGGAAACTCCTTTGACTATCAGTCTGATTGGTTCAGGCAATGTAGCTACCCATCTTGCAAAAGCCTGGGCACAAAAAGGAGTCATCATCCGACATATCATAAGCAAAAACAAAATCAATGCTGACCTGCTGGGAGAAATATCCTTTGCTCAAAAAACCGGCGATTCATTGTTTGATCTTGATGATCTGTCTGATTTTTATCTGATAGCTGTTCAGGATGACCACATTGAAGACATTATAGATTCTTTTCCGTTTTGCCTTACGGGAAATCAGATTGTTCTTCATACGTCAGGTACATTTGACGAACATAAATTGGAAGTGATTGCCAAAAATTACGGTTGTTTGTATCCATTACAAACTTTTTCAAAAACAAAAGAAGTAGATTTAAAAAATACACCCTTTTTATATCTTCAAATGAAAAAGAAAGTTTTGATAGTATAGAACAACTGGCCGGTATTTTATCTGATACCGTCATTCATAAAAATCATAACGACCGGCAAAAAATACACGTTGCTGCCGTTTTTGCTAATAATTTTACCAACCATCTGTATACCATCAGCAAAGATTTTTGTCAAAAAAATAATCTGAACTTTGATCTTTTATGGCCTTTGATTGAAGAAGGCACAAAAAAAGCCAGAACAAACGGACCGGAATTTTCGCAAACCGGACCGGCAGTCAGAAACGATAAAAAAACCATTCAGCATCACGAATATTTGTTGGAAAATGATCCGGAATGGTTGTCCTTATACCAACTTTTTACCCATCTCATTCAAAAAAGACATAAAATATCATGAGGATCCTTCAGGAATTCGAAAAAAAAGGAATAAAATATACCGTTTTTAGTTGGAACGGCAAAATATCCATAAAATGTGAAAAAGATTTGTTGGAGCAGATCTACAAATTCAGAGATGGTTCCGGTATGGATTCTGCCGCTGATGCCGAAAATTTTGTTGACGAAAACTTTTGTGACCAGATCAAAAATATCTTTGATTTGATGTCCCGTCAACGGTATGAAAGATGGAGTGCCCTGCAAGCAGAAACCGACACTGAAAATGATTTCGAAGAAATCATTTAAAACTTTATCACATATCAAGGTCGTGCTTCTACCTTCAGAAGCTAAAACAGCAACGATGCCTGCTTACTATCAAGCTTATCCGCCTAACTTCCGCCACCTAATACCTAACACTTAAATACCTAATACCTAATACCTAAAAAAAACCCTTTCCCCGTAATCGGGAAAAGGGTCACTTTTCAAAAAAAGTAAATTCTTATTTGGTTATTCGATGACAACCATCATTTTTGTTTCTCTGTAATTTCCGGTTTGAACAGTGTAATAATACACACCGGAAGAAGGTAACTCTGACTTGTTGATAGCAACACTTTGTGTTCCTGCATCAAAATACTGGCTGATTTCTTTAACCAGTTTTCCACTCATGTCTCTTACGGTACAAACAACATTTCCTGCTTCCGGCAATTCGAAAGAGATGGTAGTTGTCTGACTGAAAGGGTTTGGTATATTCTGGTGAACCACAAAAGCAGGTCTGACATTTTCGGTTTTCCAGGTCATTCCGAAAACGCTGTTCTGATTATCATACGATTCAGCTTTCAAAACGGATGAATTGATTTCAAAGATATCAGTAACATTGCCTTCGCGTTTAGCTTTGAAAATCAATGAAGTGATGATATCTTCTTTTCTGAAAGACAAACCGGAAGCGTCATTCCAACTGAAGGTAATATCACCTTCTGACAAGTTGGTAAATCCGAAGTTGTCATCAGATGTCAATCCGTGGTTGATATGTACCAATTCTAATGCTGATGCATCAAAATGAATGGTAAATTGCATTCCTGTAAGGTTCATTGCCTGAGCAATCTGAACAGGTATAGTAACAAGATCACCTTCATTCACTTTTTGTTGCGGTGTCGTGAGGTTGACTATACTTCTGTTTTCAAGATTTTTTTGAGTTGAAGCATTGGCAACAACAGATTCGTTAACATCACCGGTTTTTACCGCTACAAAATCTATGGCCATATCTTTGGAAAAATTAAGAATCTCATGAGACTCAACAAAATTTTCTGTATGAGCAAATAAAGGATCAATAAATTTGTACTGACCATCAATAAATCTCCATGAGGTATTATCCTTAAACTTCAGTTGCGTACCCAAAATAACCTTTCTCAATTCTACAAGGTCAAGTGAGTTGATAGCCTGATCTTTGTTAATATCTGCTGCAATCAGTTTATAAGGAGACGCTAAACCTTCAATATCCAGAATATGTCTTTGAATCAATACCAGGTCAAGGGTAGAAACACCATTTAAGGCGTCATCATCCTTTTTAGGATTTACTTTATAATCAAAACCTAAAGGCAGGCTTGCAAAAGCATAAAATCCATTATCCTCAGTATTAAATTTCAATTCAGAACCACCCAAAGAAACCTCGACAGCTTCAACGGTCTCTGAAGAAGAAGTTGCGATTCTTCCGGAGATATTTCCACCGATTAATCTTCCTTCACAAGCTTCGAGATTATCCTGAACTTCTATAAAAGTAGAACAGAATGATTGGTTGATCTGACCCGGAGCTACCATAATACCTACGTACATTTCAATAGGTTGATTGCCGATGCTGTTACAGTCAAATACAATATCCTCCACCAAAACAGGGTTACCGTTTACGATGGTGATAGGTTCGAAAGAGAATAATAAATTTTCGATACCACAAGCTTGCTGACTTCCTTTGTTAAATTTGTTTACATCAACTGTTGCCATTCCGGTGTCGATATTTCCGTCCCCGTTAAGGTCCATCGGCGTGAGATTGACAGAAAGTCCATTGTGGCAGATAGCTGTAGGAGTTTTACAATTTACAATTGTAAAAAGTTGTTCTCTGCTGCTTACGTTACCACATTTATCTTCAAAAGAATATACAATCTTGTGTGTACCTACAGGAAAAACACCTGTAGCATCTATGGAATTGCCTACACCGGAAAACTGAAGGGAAGGTTCGAACGTACCATCATTATTGGCATCAATTTTCCATGAATGCGCCATTGTCTGTGTACAATTATCCGTTGCGGTTGCTCCCAATTCGATGTTTCCTTCCAGACAGGCAGCATCATAGGTACAAGCAGTGACTACAGGTTGAAGCGGAGCGATCGACGGAGCTACATTGTCATTAACAACAATGGTTTGTGTATGTGTCCAGGTTTCATATCTTGTTCCAGAAGGTGTTACTATCGGCTGACACCAATCGATGACAGTCCAATATCTCAATATTTTGAAACAAGCAGGACCTGAGCCATTATTAAAAGAAAAAACTTTGTCTACAAAATCAGCGCCTACCAAAGCACAAGCACCATCCGCAAATGTCGGTCTTCCCAATACATCCGGTGAAAAAGCCGGAAGGTTAGGATCTGCACAACCTTCAAGGTTCATAAAGTCTTTTGGCCAGGTAATACCGTCTCTTGTAAATGGATCCACAGCTGTGAAAGTTATGGTTTGAGAACATTCATCACTTCTTAATCCTGCATCTGTTACTTTGAAGTTTCTGGTGATAGAACCGATTCTGCAACCATTTAACGTATTTTGAACGCTAATCTGCTGAATGGTCAACTGCTCGCAGTTATCTTCAGCTACCGGCCATCCGAAAGGAGTTCTCAGATCATTGCTATCAAAAGAAAAATCACAATTTCTTTCCATATTTGGAGGACATGTCAGGGTAGGTCCTATTTTGTCCTGAATACGTACACTCACCATACAATCGTTGAAATTGCCGGCTTCGTCAATTGCTCTGAATGAAACCATTTGTTCGTTCGGAACATCCAGACAACAAAAATCAACGGCATTGCTCCATGAACAAGGATCGGTGATTTCTACAACATATTTAGCGGCAAACGCAGGGCTGTAAGCAAACCATTGTCCGGCGTTGTCGTGAAATTTTGTCACATAAGGTGAAGTAGCATTAACCGGTACACCCCCGCCCCAATTTCTGTACGTTGACGTTGATCCACTCTGCCATGTATAGATACCATCGCGATTCAGGTCATTCAAACCAATAATCATATCCGTCCAGCTAACCAAAACATTTGGAACTAAAGCCAAAAATCTTGACCATAACCATGCATCTTTTGCAGGTGAGTCAATGGTCACAACATTTCCACCCATTGCTTTTGCCATTTTAAAGGCAACTTCCGGTGTGGAAATATGCTGAGATAAATAATAATATCTTTTGTCAGTTCCTGTTCCGTATTCTCCCATATAATGGAATCCCGGAAATTCAGGAAGATCACATGTTCCGCAATTGGTGTTGTTCATTCTTCTGACCAACATTTTGACTGGAGAACATTCGTCATAACTTCCGTCATCCAATACAGAAGCAGGAACATAAGCTTCTCCTTGCTGATTTAGGGTAACTGTGGTATATTCATCACAAATAGCAACAGGTGGCGTATGGTCGCTGACACTGATTACCATAGACGCTGTACTGCTGTTATGGCATTTGTCATATACTATATATGTGATCGTATGTTCACCAACAGGCAATCTGACCAATCCTCCGTTTTTATTATCAATAAATCCTCCCGGATAAACAACGTCAACTGTAAAGTCACCCGCTACAGAACAATTATCTGTAAATGAAGCCGGAGGAATCACTACAGATGCTTCACAAACCTGATTTGAAGTACTTACTGTGATATTAGCAGGAGTCGTTACGACAGGAGCTTGTGTGTCTGTGATTTCAATCAATTGGCTATGCGGCGCAATACTTCTGTTGGCACATGACCATTCCAATACCTGCCATGTTCTGACTATTTTAACCACACAATCAGGTGTGGGTAATAATACGTCTGTAAATCCTACAGATATGTTACAATGTTCACTTCCTTCAGGATACAAATCCGTACCGTCAATAGAAGGTACACCTGTTCCGCTCAACAAACCAATCGGTGTTGGTGAAGGATTACCCGCATAAGGTTTTCCTACGGGAATTTTTGCCCAGGGACCATTGCAATCAAGAGCCGTATTATTCATGATAGAATAACTTTGCGGCATGTCGATGTCTGCCAGATCATCAATGACAGTGACATCAAAAACAAAAACGACATCAGCAGAAACATTTCCAGCTTTGTCTGTAGCACGATAAGTTCGTGTAATTCTTTTAAGAACATCTGTTGCCAGACCATTTCCCGGCTGACACAAATTAATCATCACGTTTTCGTTTACCAAAACTGCTTCCACACCCGGACAATTATCCGTAACCGTTGGTGCAAAGGTAGTCATGGCAACACACGAAAGCCTGTTGATACCTGTAGGAGGCGTGATCGTCGGTGCTAATTCGTCCATGACCGTGATCGTTCCCCAACAGGAATTTGAGCCATTGGTAACTTTAGCATAAAGTGTTTGTCCGACATGAGAACAATTTACCACCGGACTTCCCGGGATCGGCTGACCATTTGGTGTTTTCATGACGGTGACTACATGAGTACCCGCACAAGTTGAGTTACTCGCCAGCATCATCGAAGCAGTAACAGTCGCCTGACCATTACTTCCGAGAGCAACGTTAACACCTTGTTTGCAGGCACATTCCTGAGCCTGAGCAGAAGATAACAATAAAATTGAGAAAGAAAGCAAGGCAACCGACCTGCTGATCCATCTGGTAATTAATAAATGAGTTTTCATTATGAGATCCTTTAAATGTTTACAAACTTAAGTAGCCACCATGAATCAGGGAAGATTCAAGAGGCAGCGAAAATAAAAACAGAGCACTATAAATTACACTTATTAATAATATGTAATTATAAAAAACTCTATCCTTTTAGGATCTATATCAGTTGGATTGGTATAATACGGCACAAATGTAAATAATATATAATACATAACATCCTCTTTTTCAATATTTTTTTTATATATTTTTTTCTTAATATGTTATTACATTATAAATAAACATAATATATATATAATTGTAAGATAATCTTCCGGATCAATTATTTACAAAAACAGCCGCACGATATTTTTTATTTGTTTACGAAATTATCAACCGACGTGATTTGTCCGGGCCGGTTGTAGCTTCAAAACAGGATGGGCTTTAAGTGATCTGTCATTTTCTAAGCCTTTCCGGCTAACAATACTGATATTACAAGGATTAGACCCTGCTGTGGTCATAGCAGAGTTTTATGTCACCCAATCAACCGAGTCACCAAATCTTATGGTGATTCAGTCGGCTGCCAATAGTTTAGTTAAGAAATTTTGCATCTTCAAGGATGTAAATCAAAAAGTCAAAATCATCAGCATTTGTCCTGAATTTTCCGGAAAACCGGACTTTAGTATCTGTTTTGATCGGAGGAAGCTTTTCTTTGATTAGAATATCAACTATAGATTCGACACCTGCCTGCCCACAAAAAAAACATTGAGCATAAGGATAAGCAGATAAAATAACAATATTTTCATCCCCGGTTTCCTCTACCGGGATATAAAACCCTTCTAATATCACCTGCTTGCCGTGCATTCCCTTCACCTTTTCGTTAAATTGTGGTATATCTGCAGAATCCAACAATTCGTGAGGCAACCGCTTAAATTTGACATCCAGTAAATCTTTCCAGTTGACCAAAATATACCCATCTTCCCATTGATAAGCAGAACTATCAAAAGGAGTCTCTGAAATATTAGCTATCGGGGGTTCCACGGCCTTAGCGCCCGGATCTTCCACGGGTTTACAGCCATAAAATACATATAAACAAATAGTAACATATATAAAATATCTTATATACATAAATTGTCATTATTTTCAGAATGTATACAGACAATATTATCCGATTCAAAAAAATCAAACAAATCATGAAGGTATTCTGTTTTCTTCAATCCCCCATCCGCATCAATCAGATAGATTTTATACCCTTTGTCCATTAATAACTCCACAGCTCTGACGTGAGCACTGGTCTCTCTTTCTTGTTCTGAAGGAGGTATAAACTCAAGTATAATGACCGGTTTGTTTGTATCCAACAGGTTTTTGGCACCGGACAAAACCATCCATTCTGCTCCTTCCACGTCTATTTTAATATAATGAGGATATATATGGTTTGTCTGACAATAATTGTCCAGACTTACAGAAGGAATAGTTACTTTATTGGGTTTTACTTTTGACGACCATATTTTACCATCGTATTGTTCTCCGTGAATGCTGTTGTATTCAGAATATAACATCGGGTATTCAAAAAAGACCACCTCACCTTCTTGTTGGCTTACGGCCAGATGTTCTGCCTTAATATTATTATAGGATGACGTATTAACTTTGTAATATCCGAATGTAGTAGGAGAAGCTTCAAATCCGACAACCTTCCCGGTTTGGCCAACACATTTTTCAGCCAGCAAACTAAAATATCCGACATGTGCACCGATATCAAAAAAAATATTTCCTTCTTTCAAAAACCGCAACAAAAAAGCTGCAAGCCTGATTTCTGAATCATGTGTTTTTGCCCCCAGGAGATAAATATCCAACCCGGCAGGCAATCCAAGAATCAACTTACTGCCAAAAAAAGTCAATTTTTCTGTATTCCAGACCTTTCCAAACCAACGATACAAAAATTTTGACCAGATCATACCCTTCAGATACGTCACCGGATCAGCACCAAGCCGGGACAACCTGCTGCCATTGGCCAATCGTTGTATTTTTTTGAGTTGTATCTGATAGGACCGTTTATCCTTCATGTTCTTTATTTTTTAATCTGCGGATTACTTTCGGATAATACCACATTCCCAATCCGGTCAGACAAAGTGTCATCAGACTGAATGACAAAAGGGTCGTATAGGTCAATTTAAATATTTGTCCTCCGGGTGAAAACCATACGTCAAGAATGGATCCGTCATGAATCTTTTCAATGAAGTCTGAATATCGCTGCCCGACAAATAAAATATCGCCATTGGACCCATCCACCTGAACTTCCAGGAAACTTCCTTCAAAAGTGACTTTGACAACACCCAAAGAAGGTCTTATATCCATTCTGTCGATTTTTACCGGATCTGTCCCGATTGATTTTTGCGCCGCCCGTACAGCCAACACCTGAATACTATCCAAGGGTAGCCATTCATTAAAAGAGGGCACTTTTTTGTGTCGGTGGCAATAGTTCCAGGGATTTTTTCCATCCCAACAACAGACCGGTAAAAGCAATCAGAAACAATCCAACCACCAAAAAAATTCCGGTTTTAAGGTGCCATTTCCGAAGATTACGACTCCGGATCACATACTTTCTGACCATTCTACCGAACGATTTTATTCATAAAAAAATCGGGGACAATCATATCTTATAATATATTGGCCAATTGTTCTTTGATTTTTTCCAATTCGTCTTTCATGTTGACTACCAAAAGCTGAATATCTGAATCCTGAGCTTTGGCACCCAGGGTATTGATCTCCCTACCCATTTCCTGAGCAATAAAACCCAATTTTTTACCTTTCTGATCTTCTTTTCCTTTCAGTTCATCTTTAAAAAAACTGCAATGTTGTGCCAAACGAACTTTTTCTTCTGTGATATCCAGCTTTTCTATATAATATATAAGTTCCTGTTCGAAACGATTGTGATCCACCTGTTGACTTACCAAAAATTCATCAAGCGCTTTTCTCAGTTTCTCCCGGAGACGCGGCACTCTTGACTCTTCATGTGGAACGACATCAGCCAGATATCTTTCAATTCGTCCGACGCCTTCCATCATTTCATTTTCTAATATTTTTCCTTCTGTCAAACGGAATTTTTTAAGATCTTCCATAGCGGAAGTTACGGCCTTCTGAGCAGCCAGCCAATCTTCTTCTTCTGCGAGTTCTTCAAAACCAACCATAACATTGGGTATAGACAATACAGCCTGTAACATGTCCCCTCCTTCAATGCCCAGCTCTTGTTTAAGCTGACTCAATTCTTCATAATATTTTTTAAACAACGCTTTATTGAGCATTGAAGCCGAGGCATTATCAACTTCTTCTTCGATGGAAATGGTCAAATCTATTTTACCTCGTAACAATTCATCAGTCAACCATTTTCTCAACTCCATTTCTTTATCGCGAAATATTCCCGGTATCCGGCTGCGGGCTTCTGTAGTTCTTGCATTGAGTGTCCTTATTTCTGCCCGAATGGTCTTGTGACCAATATATGCTATGCCTTGTCCATAGCCTGTCATTGAAACAATCATCTGTCCGAATTTGAAGGCAAATATAACAGAAAATACCGATTTACACAGAATTTACAAAAATAAGCATGACTAAAATATTGGTAATGAATCCTTTAAAACAAAAAAAAAGATACATTTTCTAAAAAAAAGCTGACAAATTACTTTCTTAATTCAGATTATTTTAGAACTTTGCGACTCTTTTCAAAAAAGAGGTCAACATTTATAAACCATATTTCCAAAAAATAGACAATGCGAAAGGCAGATTTAGTTAATATTATTTCAGAAAAAACGGGTGTTCCAAAAGTTGATGTTCTGGTAACTTTAGAAATGTTTTTTAAGGAAGTTAAAGGAACATTGTCCTCAGGAGAAAACGTTTACGTTCGCGGATTCGGTTCTTTTATCATTAAAAAAAGAGCTAAAAAGATAGGTAGACACATCAAAAAGAACAAATCCATAGAAATTCCTGAACACTTTATTCCTTCATTTAAACCTGCCAAAATTTTTGTTGATCAGGTAAAAGAAAATGTTGACAGCCTGCCGGAAGATGATGGTGATGATGATTAATTTAAATTAAAATCATGCAAAAACAGCAATATATAGCTATTGGAATCGGTACATTAGTATTGTTGTTATTATATTTTGGCGTGGATACGGTTCCACCTAAACAAAAAGAGCTTGAAAAGTCAAGAGCTTTAAGTCTTGAAGTAACAGGAAACCAAAACATCATAGATCAGGCATTTAAAAGTCTGTCAAAAGAAAACCAATCGATCATTGACGCATTACAGCTTGATGTTGACAATGCTTCCACAGATTCTTTAAAAGTGGAACGATTAAAAATTCTTGCTTCTTCATGGTATGAAATGGGTTCTCCGGCAGTATCTGCCATCTATGCAGAACAAATTGCAGAAAAAGAGAATCAGGAACCTTCCTGGTCTATTGCAGGTACAACCTATATGTTATGTGCCCGTGAAAACCCGGATCAAAAGACCAGAGATTTTTGTTCAAAAAGAGCGTTAAAAGCTTTTGAAATGGCTATTTCTCTTGCTCCGGATAAAGTAGAACCAAAAATCAATCAGGCATTGGTGTTTGTCGATAATCCTGAAAAGGATAATCCTATGAAAGGTATTCTGATGTTGCGCGAATTACAACAGAAATATCCGCAAAACACTTCAGTGCTCAACCAACTTGCCACTTTAGCAATCAAAACAAATCAGATTGATAAAGCTTTAGAACGATTGGAAGAATCCTATAAAATTGATCCCTCCAACATGAATACGATTTGTCTTCTTGCCGAAGTGTACACGCTGGCAGGAAATGACCAGAAAGCACTCATGTTCAGAGATATGTGTAAATCATAATATTTTTTCATTTTAAAATCTTAGATATGCCTTGCGGTAAAAAAAGAAAACGTCATAAGATTGCGACTCATAAGCGCAAAAAAAGACTGAGAAAAAACAGACATAAGAAGAAGAAATAAATATGTCGGGTTTCATGATATGTTTCATACATATATCTAAAAATAGTCACTTCACCGGTAAAACAAAAGATTTTACGGATGTAGGTCCTATTGTGACATCATTTTTAATGTAAAAATGATTGGCTCCGGGACAAAACCAAAATTTGGTCAAAGTCCTTTTTTAGTGAATAGGTATGGACATCATGAAACCCTTTCTTCATCATGGTCTGAAAACCAAACAACATTCAATGTCAGGGCCAAGGGAAAATGGAATGACCCAATACCGAAAAATTCAAAAAAAACAAGTACCTCTGTTGTCAAATTGTAAAAAGGGGTAGAAAAAAATATCTTCATTATCATTCATTTCCACTTTTTCTGAATTATTTCCGGGCATTGATTTTTATCATATATAAATTATCATGCAATGGATAAAGAATTAATTATTAATTCCAGTCCATCGGTTGTGGAAATTGCGCTTTTGGAAAATAAAAAATTGGTTGAGATACACAGTCAGAAAACCAATAGCAGTTCTTCAGTCGGTGATGTGTTTTTGGGAAGCATTAAAAAAGTAATGCCGAGTCTAAATGCATGTTTTATGGATATTGGCCATAGAAAAGACGCTTTTTTACATTATACTGACCTAGGTCCCCAAATAAAATCTTTGATCAAATATACCAAAGAGGTCACAACCGGTCAATACAGCAATCCATTACTGGAAAATTTCGGATTGGAACCCGATAATCCGAAAAACGGAAAAGTCGATCAGGTTTTTGCAAAAAACACACAGGTTCTGGTTCAAATCCTCAAAGAACCCATTTCAACAAAAGGTCCCAGATTGAGCTGCGAACTAACCATTCCCGGCAGGTTTGTTGTCATGACTCCTTTTATAGATATCGTGGCTGTTTCAAAAAAAATCAGTAGTGCCGATGAAAGAAAAAGATTAAAACTCCTTGTGGAAAGCGTAAAACCTGCCAATTTTGGCATCATTGTCAGAACAGCTGCCGAAGGTAAAAAAGTAGCAGAAATACATAATGATATCCGGGAACTACAGGAAAAATGGACTTCTATATACGAACAATTAAAAAAGACCCGGACACCCGGAAAGGTATTGAGCGAAATCGATAAATCTTCGACCATGCTGAGGGATATCCTTAATGATAATTTTAACAAAATTATCGTTGATGATAAAGTGATGTATCAGGGTATGAAAGATTACCTTCAGGGAATCGCTCCGGACAAATTAAAAATATTACAGTTTCATAAAGGACCAAGACCTGTTTTTGACCATTTTGATATCAACAGGCAAATCAAAGCTTCTTTTGGCAAAACCGCAACCATGTCCAGCGGTGCTTATATCGTGATAGAACATACCGAGGCAATGCACGTCATTGATGTCAACAGCGGACCGAAAATGCTCCGAAAAGATCAGGAAGAAGCCGCCATTGCCGTCAATCTCGAAGCCGCCGAAGAAATCGCCAGACAACTCAGACTCAGGGACATTGGCGGGCTAATCATCATTGATTTTATCGATATGAAATCCAATGAAAACAGGACGAGCTTATTCAATAAAATGAAGGACTTCATGGCAAGTGACCGGGCTCAGCATACCATTTTACCTATCAGTAAATTTGGTCTCATGCAAATCACGCGCCAGAGGACAAGACCAGAAATTGCCATTGATATTCTGGAAGTCTGCCCATCCTGTCAGGGAAGCGGTAAGAGTATGCCTTCTGTTATTGTGTTGGAAAACATAGAACGGGACCTTGCATTTATTCTGGAGTCAAGACAAAAAATAAAACTCATTTTGTTTGCCAATCCTTTTGTCTATTCTTATATTAAAAACGGTCTTCCAAGCCTGCAAATGAAATGGTGGCTTAAACATAAAAAATGGGTCAAAGTTGTCAAAGATGATAGCCTTCATTTTTTTGAATACAAGTTTTTTGACGAAAGAAATGACGAAATCCGACTGGATTAATAAAAAGTCCGGAATACGTTTTTGTATATTACCAGATTGTTTCGGGAATTACGGATGATTTTTTGATTTATAAAATGACCGTTCCCAACCATTCAGCCATTTCGTTTCTTTCCTTTTTTAATGCCTGCAATACTTTGATCTGAAGAAGGTATTCGTTTGCATCATGGTTTTCTCCTTGCATAGACATCAATTCTTTTTCGATAGCTGCAATACTTTTATTGGCTTTTTTTAATTTCAACCTGAGAATGGCATTCTGACTTTCCCGGAGATAGTTTTCATCAGGCATTTTTTGGGTTTGCAACAACATACCTTTTTTCTCCCATCCTGCATATTCATAAGGATAACTTAAAGCATCCACCGCAAAATTCCGGACTGCTTCGTCTTCGTGGGTGATAAATACCTGGTGGCCGAACGTTTCATGATTGTCCAATATCTTTTTGGTCAAAGAAAATATTTCCTGACAAACCGCGTTTTCAAGGATTGGAACAACTTCTTCCATCTCCTCCACAATATGTTTTGCCATGGTTATCTTATTGGTCTCATCAAACCATTCATGACCGAATCGGACCAATATCTGAGCCACAGCTTTTTCCTGAACTTCATCTGTAGTGACCGGAACGTAATCATCCTGACGGGCAGCTTTTTTTTCAGTAATCCAGTCTCCTTCATCCGGCCCTTCAAAGGATGTTCTCCCCTGACCATCCATATTTTTTTTACGAATGGCTTCCTTGATATACTTATTGGTTTCCCTCACCAAGAGTGCTTCATCCATATCAAGCATAATGCTGCACTGCCTGATGTACAGCGAACGTTTGATAGCGTCACTGATTTTGGATATAGATTCTACAATATTTTTAAGCGCTCCTGCCTTTTTTATCGGGTCCTTACCACTGTCTTCCAGCAAAACCCTAGTTTTAAAAAATACAAAATCTTCTTCATTCTCTTTGAGAAAAGTAGTAAATTTTTCTGTTCCGACTTTTGAAAGAAAAGAATCAGGATCATCGTTGTCCGGTAAAAGAACGAGCTTGACATTCATATCTGCTTCCAGCACCATATCCAATCCTCTCAGCGATGCTTTGACTCCGGCGGGGTCCCCGTCAAATATGATTTTGATATTGGAAGTATATCTTTTGATCAGTTTGATTTGTTCGGTCGTCAATGAAGTGCCGGAAGCAGCAACCACATGTTGAATTTCTCCCTGATGTAATGAAATGACGTCAGTATACCCTTCGACCAAAATACATTCGTCATGTTTGCGGATGGCTTCTTTGGCAAAATAGAGCCCGTAGAGTACATTCCTTTTATTGTAAATTTCAGATTCAGGGGAATTGATGTATTTCGGAATTTTTTTATCCGCAGACAAGGTCCTTCCCCCGAAACCCAGGATTTTACCTGAAATACCATGTATCGGAAACATCACCCTGGCCCTGAAAAAATCGTGACCGGACTGAGAAACCAGTCCCAGAGATTTACACAATTCTGTATTGAGTTGTTTTTTAAAAGCATGTTCGGTAAAGTCATCTCTTTCCTCCAATGCATAACCCAATTCAAATTTTTTGATAATAAAATCCCGGAATCCTCTTTCTTTAAAATAAGCCAGTCCGATATTTATTCCTTCCTGCCGCTCCCACAAGTTTTTACTGAAATGGTCTTTTCCGATCGTATTGATGATATACAAAGAGTCTACAACAGACCTGAGTTCTTTTTCTTTGTCGGTCAGTTGTGTTTCCTCAAGACTGATGTTGTATCGTTGTGCCAGATACCTGATGGCTTCGATATAATTGAGGGATTCGTGTTCCATGACAAAACCGACGGGATCACCTCCTTTGGAGCATCCGAAACATTTATAGATATTTTTTGCCGGCGAAACCGTAAAAGAAGGTGTTTTTTCGTCATGAAACGGACACAATCCAATGAGATTTACGCCCCGCCTTCGCAGATTGACATAATCACCTACTACCTCTTCTATTTTGGCAGCAGACAATACTTCTTCTATGCTTTTGCGGGTTACCATGGGTTACAGTTCCAATACATCTTTCATTTCAAAACATCCTTTTCTGCCGTTAAGCCACTCTGCTGCCAACACGGCACCCAAAGCAAATCCTGCCCTTGAATGTGCCGTATGTTTTATTTCGATATCATCAATTTCAGAACTATACTTTACAATATGGGTTCCCGGAACGGAATCCTGACGCAATGACTCGATATGAAGGGATCTGCCATTGGTTTCTCCCGGCTGTATCGACCATACTTTTTTCCTGTCAAGTTTCTGTATTACATCCTGAGCCAATGAAATAGCCGTTCCGCTCGGAGCATCAAGTTTTGATGTATGGTGAATTTCTTCGATCCTGGCATCATACGTTTCGTACTTATTCATCAACTCTGCCAGTCTTTTATTGATTTCAAAAAAAATATTGACGCCGATGCTGAAATTAGAAGCATACAAAAATGCACCTTCCATTTCGGTACATTTTTTTTCAATTAATTCCTTTTGATTGGTCCATCCGGTGGTACCGCATACCACAGGTAATCCGGCGTTCAGACAAGCGGAAACATTTTCAAAAGCAGCTTCCGGTCGGGTAAATTCAATGGCAACATCGGCCCATTGGAGAACCTGAGGGTTCATTTCATATTTATTGGCGGAAGAAATTTTACAAGTGATGGTATGTCCGCGACGGATGGCAATAGCTTCTATTTCTTTGCCCATTTTTCCGTATCCTATTAAAGCAATGTGCATGGTATGATTAGATTTTACTGTTAACGTTTCTCAACAAATGATCGGCTATCACCAGGGCAGCCATGGATTCTACAATGGGTACTGCCCGGGGCACTACACAGGGATCGTGCCTGCCTTTCCCTTCCAACGTTATGAGGTCTCCGTCTTGGGTAATGCTTTGTTGGTCTTTCATAATGGTCGAAACCGGCTTAAAAGCCACCCGAAACGTTATCGGCATCCCGTTTGAAATGCCCCCCTGGATACCGCCGGAATGATTGGTTTTTGTTTGAATGCCCTGATTTGTTTTTTCAAAAATGTCATTATGTAACGACCCCAACATAGTCACACCTTCAAACCCGGATCCTATTTCAAATCCCTTTACTGCATTGATACTCAGCATCGCTTTGGCCAGATCGGCATGGAGTTTGTCAAAAACGGGTTCGCCAAGACCTACCGGACAATGTTGTATACAACAGGAAATAATACCTCCGACACTATCTCCTGCAGCTTTGATTTCAGAGATATAGTTTATCATTTTTTCTGCCGTTCCCTGATGAGGACAACGGACGATATTGGATTCTGTCAAAGTGTAATCCACATGTTCACCTTCAGGAATCCTGATCGTTCCTACCTGCGAGACATATGCATCAACCGATATCTGATATTTTTGCAGCAGAAGTTTTGCCACGGCACCGGCAGCAACTCTGGCGATGGTCTCTCTTGCAGAACTCCTGCCTCCTCCGTTGACATCGCGCAAACCATATTTTTGGGTGTAGGTATAATCTGCATGCGATGGTCGAAAAGCATCCGAAAGATGATGGTAATCTCCTGATCTTGCATCTTTATTGGGAACAAAAAGGTGAATAGGACTGCCCAAAGAAATATCGCCGTACACACCGGATAATATCTGAACCCTGTCGTCTTCGTTTCTTTGGGTGACGATATCTGACTGGCCCGGTCGTCGTCTGTCCAGTTCTTTTTGAATAAAAGCGATATCGATAAACAATCCAGCCGGACAGCCATCAATGACTACACCTATTCCCTTGCCATGGGATTCACCATAGGTGGTTATTCTGAAAATGTTTCCGAAAATATTTCCTGCCATATGGTGCAAAGGTAAGGAAGCCGTGGCTAAAAAGCGGTTTTTTAGACACAATTGTATGATAAATTGTGTTATTTACGTAGTTTTGTCATTAAATTATTTCTGAGTGAATTATTTCGATAGATATTGGTTTATCAAGTGGATTTTGGTTTTTTCTTTGGCATGTATATTTTCATGTAAAAAAGAGACACCCGGATTGCCCATGGATAAAACAAAAATCACGCAAATCATTGAAGATATGTACATCGCCGAAAGTATGGCAGACGGTGCAGATCTCACCATCCGTGACAGTCTGAAAAATGAATATTTATCCCAGGTCGCTGCTCACCACGGTTTACGTTTGGGACAATTGGATACATTGTTTTTACAATTGATCGAAATGCCGGACTCGTTACATACTTTGCAAGGTATGGCACTCGATTCATTGAGGGCTAAACAATTGGTTATCAGAGAAAAAGAAAATCTTGGTTTGTGAACTTAACATTAAAATAATATTACCTGAATATGAGGTTCACTTTAGCTTTCTACATTTGTACTTAATTTATTAAAAATGGACAAAAGAGCAAGAATACTCATTGTGGATGACGAAGAAGATATCCTGGAAGTATTGAGCTATAATCTGCAAAAAGAAGGTTATGACGTAGCTGTGGCCGCAGACGGTAGCAGTGCTATCCATAAAGCCAATGATTTTAATCCGCATCTCATCATCCTGGACATCATGATGCCGGAAATGGATGGCATCGAAGTATGTCAGAAGTTAAAATCCAATCCGAAACACAGCAGTACGATTATCGCTTTTCTTACGGCAAGGTCGGAAGCATTTACCCAGATTTCAGCATTGGACAGTGGTGGGGATGACTTTATCAATAAACCTATCAAACCGAATGTTTTTAAATCGAGAGTTAATGCACTTTTGCGCAGACATCCCGAATTTCATCCTGCGGAATCTGTCAAAACCAATACCTACGGTAAGTTGAGCATAGACTTTGAACAATTTAAAGTGATGGTCGATGGCGAAGACACCGGTTTGGCTAAAAAAGAATTTGAACTATTGACCTTGTTGTCTTCCAAACCCGGAAAAGTTTTCAAAAGAAGTGAAATTCTCGCAAAAATCTGGGGAAATGAAGTTATTGTAGGCGACAGAACGATAGATGTACATATCAGAAAACTAAGAGAAAAAATAGGTAATGATTACATTCACACTTTAAAAGGCGTAGGATATAAATTTGAGTTTTAATAGTTTATTTAAAAATATCACTATCAGGCAAGTCACCTTCCTGATTACTTTTTTTGTTACATTAACTTCTGTGACCTTTTTTGTGCTGTTTCAGTTTGGGTTACAGGAACCCAATATGTGGAGCGTTTTTTTATATTGTTCTATTTTGTTTGTCATTCAGTTTTTTCTGATCAGGGTGTTAATGGAACAATATGTTTTTCGAAAAATAAAACTGATTTACAAAATCATTAATGACAATAAAAAGGAACAAATCGGTAAAGATCTGGCCAAATTTCACGAAAAAAGTATTTCGGACGTAAACCGCAATGTAGTGGAATGGGCTACCAGTACCAAAAAAGAAATTGCTGCGCTGAAATCTCTGGAAGAATACCGGAAAAACTATGTCGGCAATATTTCCCATGAACTCAAAACCCCTATTTTTACAGTACAGGCTTATTTGCATACCCTTCTGGATGGTGGTATCGATGATGACAACATCAATATCAAATACCTCAAAAGAGCTGCTGAAAATGTGGAGAGGCTGCAAAACATAGTAGAAGATCTCGATGTAATCAGCAAACTCGAATCAGGGCAGTTTGAAATGGAACTAAGGCCTTTTGATATCAAAGAATTGGTATCGGAAACTTTTATGGACCTTGAATCACTTGCCAAAGAAAAAAAAATAAAGCTGATGTTTAAAGAAGGGGCCGCCCAACCCTATTTTGTGGTCGGCGATAAAGATTCTATCCGGCAGGTTGTCACCAACTTATTGGTCAATTCCATCAAATACGGAAACCAAAACGGCACGACCAAAGTATCTTTTTATGATATGGATAAAAAAATACTGATTGAAGTTTCTGATAATGGAATCGGTATCGATGAACAACACCTCAAACACCTGTTTGATCGTTTCTACAGGGTGGATTCGAGCCGGAGCAGAAAACAAGGAGGTTCAGGACTCGGACTTTCAATAGTCAAACACATCATCGAAGCCCACGGTCAATCCATCAAAGTAAGATCCACCCCTAATATCGGAACCACCTTTGGTTTTACCCTCAATAAGACCAAAAAGAAGCTCAATGAGGCTCCTGAAGTCAAATCCCTTCACTTGGTATAATCCCATTTTTAAAACGTTGGTTTACACCTGCAAATAAACTTTTGATTTGGGTGTAAAATGATATAATTAATGATTAATATCACCCTAAAAAGATTTGTAATATTAACGTACTTTTATCATACAATCGCGTTAATGAAAGATCTGAAGAACAGAATAAATGATTTTTCCTTTCTCGTCGAAGAACCATCGAATGGTTTCACAACTATTTTTTAAAGCTTAAGATCAAAAAATTGTTTTTGGGGTTAGGTGCGAGGCTATCAAAAATTTTGTGTTTAAAAAAATCAGACTCCACAGGGACTGATGCAGAATTTTGTGTTTGAGAAAAATCAAATTTTTATTTTTATGGGCGTTGTTAATTAATAATGACTCTATTTTCAAAATAAATGGTCAGCTGATTGTAGTTGATTGGCCATCCAAACTTCATTTTTCCCACTTTTTACGTATTTGTTGAGCTGCAAGATAAATTGATATTAGGCTGCATCATCTGTTGGGAAGACTTTTTATTTTTTGTATATTTTTGAAGACTGGCATTAAAGTTTTTGATGATATTTGTTGTACAAATAAGTTTTCTGATTACAAGCGGATATCCCAAAAAAGCTGTAAGGTTTGTTCAATTATTATCCAGGATTTTACTGCCAAATGCTATTTAGCTGACCATTTAGATGTAAACTCGTTGAAGACGTCCAAGGTCGTTTCCGCTTTGCCGAAACGCAAAAAAAAAGTTTATTTTACCATTTCCAGGTGGTTAGGACTTAAAATATTTGATTTCTGTCCATTACAAAGTTGCAATGACTTTTGTAAAAAAACATATTAACCCGTTTCCCAAATATTTTGATTCCATTAATATCCTTCCTTTTTGGGTTTAAACAAAAATACCCTGACTTTTTACTGAATAGCTGGCGAAACTGGTCCATAAACAAATGGCATCAAAAAATTGCCAACTCGATCGGATTAAAAACGAATCCAATCAATATAAGTACCCCTTTTAAGATAAAGTATAAAGATGTTTCCGAAACAACGGGCGACATAACAGATATGTTGAAGCTATTTTTGTAGACTTTTAACTTCCTTTGTAACAAAAATTAAATCACCAAAAGGAGATGAGTTGTTATTTTGTTATCCGCCATTATATTTTTATCAATCTGGTGGTGAAAAACCGGTCAAACCCAGATGGTTTTATCATTATCAAATAAATTCCCGGCATTACATCAAGATGTACCTGTCCGTTGGATGTCTCGTTCGTGTAGACCAATTCCCCAAAAACATTATAGATTTTCAGGTCAACCCATCCGTCCAGACCTTCTATGTTGAACGTACTTTCAAATGGATTCGGATACACAGAGACATTGGATCCAAAATGAAAATCCCCTGCACCCAACGTAACAGAACAATTGGCCGGAATCGAATCTGTAGTATAAAAGTCCGAACAATTTTCACAAAAAATACCTTTAAAAAAACAACTTGTCCGCTGAGCCCTGAAGATGGTGGAGGCATTCCTGAAAATTCCGTGGCCGCCCGTGGTGTCAACTGTCAGATCACTACAAACATTATTCGCCGTAAGGTTGTCATGAATTGCTCCTGAACCATTGAGGGTATAGTGGGCAAATCCGGAGTCAGCATCAATCCGGACAATGGTATCCAATCTGCCGTGAAAAGCAATTGTAGGAAGCATTTCGTTTTTATCGACTTCACTGTCTACAATTCCTCCCCAATGATTACTGATCCCTTTAATCGTATAGGTGTTTGTCAGACTATTTCCGGAAGTAAACAAATTTCCAAGTTCACTGCTGATTGCGGTAGTACTATACAACAAAGATATACTGTCCTGTTCGGATTGGTCAGAATATACCATGCCCAGAGCGAGCAAAGAACCGGCACTTTGGCCACCCACAAACAACCAGCTGGTATCTATTCTCACAAGATGGGCATTGTTGACAATAAATCGCATAGCAGCATTTCCATCCTGAATGGCCCTATATCTCGCTTTATATTGACCGTATTCAGAAAAATCATGCCCGATTCTGTAATTTATTGAAGCGCAAACAAACCCTCTTAAAGCCAACTGAATACATAAATCCCTGATATCACCGGATTGTTTGTCTCCTGAAGAAAAACCTCCGCCGTGAGCTAACAGGATAAATGGCCGCTTTGGTGACATATCGACTCCAAGGTTGGGATAATACAGGTCCATCAATAAAGAATCCGGTTTGCCTTGAAAATCTTTGGCAATACCATACAAAACGTTTGACCCTATAGTTATTTGCGAGGATTCAAAAAAAGATGATTCACTATATCTTTTGTCTTGGGTACAATATTGTGTATAAGCCTTTTCGATACATAAAACCAAAGTTATTGCCAGAAAAAATATTTTATACTTCATGTAATGTGTTGTTATTAAGTTGCAAGCCACTATATAAAGAATAAAAATATATATTGTACTTACAAATGAAAAAAATCCTAGTATTAAAAAGTTTTATGTTAATACTCAATAATTAACTATTTCTGATTTAGTTAAGTTCATAAACGATTAATAACCCTGACAATGGCCGTGTTATCACCTGAAAATATGTTTTTGTTGTGGTATTGTTCCCGAAAAAATGTAGCTGCAGCCATTACATATTGATGTTTTCCAAAGTACAGAAGGATGACGTAACATCATCGTGGATATCACATTATTTTTGTTGGAGTAGGCTTTTCAGCAGATTAACTTTTGTTGTGTTTATTGTAATGAGAAAATCCAACAATTTCACTTTGTTAAAAAAAAACCATAAATAAAGGCTGGTGGCCTGATAAAACGGGTATAAACCAACAGATGGAAAACATTCATATTAACATCTTGCAATTACTGCTTCAATATTTCGCAACTGGAGCGGTAAAATCAATACAACAACTTAAAATGCCTGAACCATAAACTTATAAACCTTCCCATCGCCTGCGATTACCTTAGACATAAAACATCGTTCCTAAGCCCCCCTTTAGTGTCTGATGGGCAGCGTCCTGAAATAATATTTGCCGTAAAGAAAAACACCTGGAACCAGATATCTTTGATTATAGGAAGCGATTTCATTAGAAAAAGATCGGGTATATCCATTAAACCGTGCATTCAGTCCCAAAGAAATTTTGCCGGTGAGCGCATACTCCACATCCAATCCTGCTCTCCATCCCAATCCCAAACTTCTTTCGTACAATATAGGATTGACAGGGGCAAAACTCCGTAGTCGTCGTCAGGATCTCTCCTTTGGGTCGGAGGCCTACATTAAACACAAGACCTACCTCGGCACCGAGCATCAGGCGCGGAGTCAATGGATATTGGTAGCCCACACACAAAGGTATGTCGTAGAGATGGTGGTAGTAATGTTTGATTTTTTGACCGGAAACTGTTCTTTCGGTGATAATGTTTCCATAAATAACTGTCAGGGTATCTCCCGACTGGGATTGTGTCACCGATATAATGCCGAATGTTGTATCCATTCGGGTGGTATTGTATGATAAATCCATCCTTTCGGCCAATCGGCTGTACGAAAATCCTGTTTTAACATAAAAAGGACTTCTTCCCAAATGGACACCACCATACAATGCAGCGTGTATTCCTTCCAACGGTTTTTCATTTTCTTTTCTGAGCGCCGTAACTTCCGAATTGTCGATGATTTTTTCTTCCAATGATTTTATGGGAGATGATATCCCGATTTCCGGTTGGATAAAAAACAATACTTTTCGTTTGTTTTGAAAAGTCGGGCATTCGACTTTCCTTCTTTTAGGTTTAAAACCGTACATGGTGGACAGGCTGTTTTGGTCTTTCCGTTCCAATAAAGGCAACTGAAACATTATACCCTGCACCTCTTTTGTTGTTGGATTTGTGGAATTTGATGGAACTGTAAAATTTGTGGTGGAAATTGATTTTGTTGTCCTGTCAGATATGAAGGTGTTTGATTTGTCCTGATTTTTCAAACTGGTATTCGACAACTTTTTCTCATTCTCAGTCTCTGCCTTATTTTCAACCTCATTCTTAACCTTAACCTCATTATCTGCCTCTTTTGTTGTTTGATTTGTAGTATTTGACAGAACTGTAAAATTTGTGGTGGAAGTTGATTTTGTTGTCTTGTTAGCCATCCGGGTGTTTGATTTGTCCGCATTTTTCGAACTGGTATACAACGACTTTTTCTCAACCTCTTTTGTTGTTGGATTTGTTGGATTTGTAGGAACTGTAAAATTTGTTGAGGAAGTGGATTTTGTTGTTTGATTTGTGGAATTTGATGGAACTGTAAAAATTTGTGGTGGAAGTTGATTTTGTTGTCCTGGTAGCCATTTGGCTGTTGGCATAAAAATAAGTACCACCCAAACCCAAAATTCCGATGATCAGCAAACCAAAAATCCAGCCGAAAGGATATTTTTTTTCCTTTTTATCCATCCTGGCAAATAAATTACTTGCAAATTCTCTGGTATTGAGAGGTACTTCCTGCTGATGGAAAGTGTGGTGGATATGTTTTTCGAAATCTGAGATATTCATAATGAACCGTTTAGGGTTTGAGCAAAAAGGTATGATGACTGTTGATATGGGTTGGCCAAAAGGGTCGTAAGGGTTTGTCTTGCTCTGCTGAGTAAAGATCGCGAGCTTCCCTCAGCGATAGACAATAATTGTGCTATTTCCTGATGAGAATACCCTTCGACGACGTATAGATTAAAAACAATATATTGATTTTCAGGTAGTTTTTTCAGAATCAATGCCAATTCTTGTTCTCCGAGTGTACTGTATACATCCGGTATTACGGATTCTGTAATATTTGTTTCTGTTTCCAATGAAAACATAGTCAGTTTAAAAAACTTATTCTGCATTTCCAGGCTTTTGGTGACAGCAATCCTGCGCAGCCAGCCTTCGAAACTTCCTGAACCTGAATAGGTGTGGATATATCTGAATGCATTGATGAATGTCTCCTGAAGGGCATCTTCTGCCAAAGAATAATCTTTGCAGTACCTTCTGCAAACGGCCAGAAGCCTTGGTGAAAACATGTACACCAAAGCTTCCTGACACTTTCTGTCTCCCGATTTACATCCTTGTATAATGCGTTCTGTCTCCACGAACTACATAACTGTTTAATTAATAACCACTTCTTTAAAAGCAATATAACATCCGGTCGTGGCGTCTTCGACCACTACATAATACGTGCCCTTGGGCATCATATTCATACTGTTGAGGCTACTGAGGTCTACATTCAGATCATTGATACTGAATATCCTCGTGGACCCCACCATACATTGCAAACAATCCGCACCTGCATTGATACCGATATTGATAAATCCATCTGTACATCCCGCACAACTCGTATTGGTCACACTATTGATGGTCAGACCTTTGAATTGAGGCAGCGTATACTCATTTCTTTCACTGCACTGCCCGCTCTGGATCGTAGCAAAAAAGTTGAATCCGGTCTGAAAAACACTCAACCCTATTAATGATGTAACGGGTATCGTGGTATTGTTTACCTGAATCCATCCGGTCATAAATGGTGAGGAAAAGATGTCAAATTTATCTTTGTTACAATTGGTAGTGGACGGATCTAAAAACATGCCATCAAAAATTCCGCATTTTACTGCCGTACATCCGATTTTATCGGTTACGGTCACGCAATAGTTGTCTCCCTGATTGAGCACTACAATTTCTGTCGTTGCACCGTTAGACCACAGGTAAGTATAGGGTTTTACCCCTCCGAAAGTAAACACCTGAAACGGGTTGAAACACTCAGTTTCCGCTATAATCTGCATCTTCCCTTCAAATTGATAACAAAACACCTGACTGCAGGAAGGAATATTTTCATCTGTGACCGTCACACAAAAGAGTTCGGACTCAACGGTCAAATTGTCTACCACACTGCTGCTGTCTCCGGTATTCCACAAGTAGGTGTATTCCCCGCTGCCTTGGGTCATGGCAATCTCGAGGTAAGAACAGTGGTTGATGATTTCTCCTTCCAGATCGCAGGCAGCGCTGCAGATTTGAATATCTTTTTCGACAACAGGTGCTGATATTACTTTCTCCGGAATACTTGCTTTAAAAGTAGCCGGATCGTAGCCAAACAAAGTCCATTCCTCACCCAGTTCACATGCTATGGTCGTAAAGTTCCAGTTTCCATCTTCATCTGTCACTACCGGAAATATTTTATTCCCGGTTTGCAAAGTAACGATGGCTTTACCTACAGGTGTGCTTTCGCAAAGAACTTTTCCTTTAAATTCAATGACACTTTGTTCAATGACTACCGGATCTAGTACAACATTATTTTCAAAAGGTCCCACTTCTAATGTTTTCAGTGCTTTATCACATTGAATATGTTTGTAAACAATGGTGAGTTTTTTACCTTTAGGAACTTTTCCGCAGAACTTGCCTTCGGAATCAAGATATCCGAATCGTACATCGAGATCTTCTGTGGTAATTTCTACATAAATATTGGCTAGTGGATTACCGGTCGGACCAACAACTGACCCACACAATTCGATCAAAGGAAAAGGTGCATCACAGTTCCAAAAGCTAAAGTGAGACACTTCACCGGTATAATTGCCATTGGACAATGTGGCTGTACCCTCTTCTATCCAATATCCTTTGTTTTCATCAAAATGCCAGAGGGTTATGGTAGCCGGTTTTGCTTTTGACAAGGCAGGAATGCTGAATCCTACTTTTTTACCGGGTTTGATATTCAATTTTTTGCCATCACCGTCGTTTAAGACCACACCAAACATTCCGGCAGTTCCCAAAGAAGAAGATATACCTGAGGCATTTCCACCCAGGAGGTCGCCGGGCATTTCTTCACCCAAATCAGGTGATAGCGGCGACAGAAATACGGTTGAAACATAGACCTTTCCAGCATATTCATCTCCGTTTTCATACATAATGACATCTGCAGGAAAAGTAAGCACACCACCTCCATCGATTGCGATCTCACCTCCTGTAGAAGTGGTAAAAGTTGCGTTCTTTTTAAGAGCAAAAAGTTTTGTCCTTGAATACAACAATCCACCGGAAGGAAACACCCTGTCTGAACCTGTCATAAACCCGTCTTTGGTAATGCGGATATAGGTTCCGTGTTTGTCCATAGCTTTGTTTTCAAAATAAAACACCCCATACTTGTCGGTCTTGGTGGATGCGCCGTATATCTCCACCAATGCACCTTCTATAGGCATATTGTTGTCATCATATACATACCCCAACACAGAACCATTGACCAGAGTGATAATCTCAGGCATAAACGTAGTAGTGGTGACTTTTTCCCCGCTGTCAAAATCTTTATGGCAGGCTGTGTAAATCGAGAGCAGACCTAAGATAAAAAAGATTTTTCTGAACATGGTTACAATTTTCAAAATGAAAAAAAATGATTGATATAAAGGTAGAATATATCTTTGTCAAAAGCGTTGCAACCTATCATCATTTTTTAAAAAAAAGAGGTTAAAGGTAGTTATTTTTTGGAAAATAGTAAGGGGGATATTTCAATTTTACCTGAATGGTATGAATGATTTCCAATTTTATGATAAAAATCCCGTTTAGACGAAAATAATATTCCGGTTGGCCTTGAAAAAAATAACTTCGGTATTGAACTTGTTTTACCTTTTGATTAAAAACAAAAAGATTTTAAAACGTGTTTTTAGGCATTAAGGTGAAATTATTTTTAAGGAATCGTACCAACTTAGGATTAAAAGATTATTCGTTCAAATTTTGTAATTTAATAGCCTGAACATGAAAAATATGTACCTTGCGAAATTTTTCATATTCAACCTGCAACAATGGACAAACAAAACATACAGATTCAAACGATAAGTCAAAAAAGATTTTATGAACTTTGGGAAGCGACCAGAAGTCATGTGACCGATGATGAAAACCAGATTTATGAATTTTTCAAACCATATATAGATACCATTCCTAAATTGGTTTTGGGTGAATATTACTGGCAAATCTTTTTAAATACCCAACCCTTCCCAAAAATCATTATTGTGGATGGTTCGGTAAAGAACCTAACGTCAATGACAGCTGAAGAGTTGATATCTGTTGGGCCTGAAGAATTTTTTTCAAGGTACCATAGTGAAGATTTACTTTCGATTATGACTTATATTTCCATCATATTCCCTAAAATATTCAGCCTTCTTTCCGATCAAAGAAAAAACTTTAACTTTACCATGTATGCCCGGATCAAAAATCATAATGACCAATATCAATGGAACAGTATCCAATACCCTGCCCTGTATTTTGACGAAAATGACCAATTATTATATGGCATGGTTCTTTACACCAATGTACACCATCTGATGAAACCTGACGTTTCGTCGATAATGACCGTACTGGATGCCACCTCTCCTGAAAAACAACTTTTTACCTACTACTCGTCCAAAGAGCAGCAATGGATTGAAAAACCTTACCCGCCCACAAGCCAAAGAGAAAGAGAAATTATCGGGTTGCTGAGCCAAGGCAAAGCAAGTAAACAAATTGCAGACATTCTGGGTATTACAAAAAATACAGTAGACAATCACCGTCAGCGGTTGCTAAAAAAATTTGGTGTACATTCCTCAGCTGAACTCGTCATCAGAGCTATGAACTTATGATTAAATCATTAGTGATAAATCACTAACATTAAAAATCTTAATGGGATGTATTTTTGTCGCTATTAATCCAGCTACATAAACATTATGCGAACAACTCATTCCAAAACATTTCCAAAAACACAGACTTTTTGGCTGGTCATTCTGATTTACGGAAGTTTTTACCAGATAAGTGTTGCCCTATCGTTATCACAAAATCAAAAGGGAATGAACTCAGATATCCGGGTACTGATTGATCAAATAGCAACCAAAAAAATCATCGGACTGGGTGAATCCACCCATGGAAGTAAAGAGTTTTCTGAAATCAGGTCAAAGATGGTAAAAACATTGGTGTCGCAATATGGGTATAATGCCTTTATCCTGGAAGCAGAATATATTCCCTGCGTCAAAATCAATGAGTATATAATAACCGGCAAAGGTGACCCTGAACAATTGCTTTTTGATGTTAGGTTTTGGCCCTGGATCCATCAGGATTTTTTGGAACTGCTCATCTGGTTGAAAGATTACAACCAATTTAACCCGTCCAAACCGGTTCAGTTTTTTGGAATGGACAGCCAATACGCAAAAATGTATGCGACTAAAAAAATAATCTTTGAGAAATTTCCTGATTATGCACAAAATATTTTTGACATCACAGAAGGGAAAGAAAAACGAAATAATAAAATAAAACTTTTACGAACGCTGTCAGAAAAAAAAATTGATGTGACGGAAACCCAACAACGGGAATGGCAATACTTTATTTTTTGTCAGATTCATATTTTATCTCAATTGTCACCTGTACAGTACAATTCAAGAGATGAAAACATGGCAGGAATGGTGAAAATCATACACAAGAGTTTGGGAAATCATTCAAAAATGATCCTTTGGACACATAACGGGCACATTAATAAAAACGGACCCTCTTTGCAAAACAGAACAGGAATGGGTTTTCACCTGAAGAAGTTTTTTCATGAAAATTATGTGGCTGTTGCTTTGGATTTTAAAGAAGGAAGTTTTATTGCTGTGGATTATAATAATAAAAATGAACGAAAACCGAAAGTTTTTTTCTTAAAACCATTTGAAACAACGTTTGCTTCTCTCACTACTTTTGATGATAATATCTTCTTATGGTTTGATTGTAAAGATATTAAAAAATTGGTATTAAACGGTATAGGTGCTGTTTATACAGAGAAACCCGAAAAAGGAAATGCCTATTATTTAAAAACAAAAGGAAATAAAAGTTTTGATTACCTGATTCTGATCAAAAACTCTTCACCTATAAATCTTTTACCAAAAAATAGTGAGCTATAAATAATAATTATTCATTTTTTTTCCAACAAATGAATTCTGCTTACTAAAAAAATCATGAAAGTAAAAAACTTATGCTCCGAAAAAAAAGTGTGCAAAAATATTACAAACAAACTTCTTTGAACTTCATTACTTTTTGTAACGATAATATGAGAAGTGAATGTAATTACTTAAAAAAAACAAGTGCCTTAAGACTTCAGAACTTGTTTTGAATCCATTGTATTAGTGATAAATCACTAATCTTTCATTGGTTTATTGGGTGTAATTTTGTCCATAATTATTTTATCAAAAAGGTTGAAAATATGGTTCATCGATTTCTTCCGGCAAAAGGTGTTTTCAAATTAAAAATCATATGGATCCTTTGTCTGTATTTGATTCAAAATGGAATGACACAAATACCCACCTTTGTATCTGCTTATAAAATCGATTCAAACCCGACTGAAGGCACTTTTGATGAAGAAGGAAATTTTTACTATTTCAGCAATTTTATCCTGACAAGAGATTTTGATCCCGGACCGGGCGTGTTTCATTTATCAACCCCGTCCGTGGACATAAGAAATGCAGCTATTGTTAAAATAAATGCCGCAGGAGATTTCGTTTGGGCAAAACAAATTGTTAGTAATTTCAATTCTGAAATCAGTGAAATCAAGGTAGATGATTCAGGAAATATTTTTGTTACAGGTAAATTTCAACCTATGGCAGACTTTGACCCGGGACCCGGATTTTTTAATCTTTCTACGGCAGGTTTGGCAGATATATTTGTTTTAAAACTGGATAATGAAGGTAGTTTTTTATTTGCCAAAAAAATGGGTGGAACACAATTTGATTCAGGTATTTCATTAACATTGGACGCAGAGGGTAATATATTAACAACCGGTTTTTTTAACGGAACCGCAGATTTTAACCCGAGCACATTATTAGAATTTGAATTGACCTCTTTTGGAGAAGCCGACGTTTTTGTTTCCAAACTTGATGGAGGAGGCAATTTCGTTTGGGCAAAAAAGGTAGGAGGAACCGGCACTGATCCGTTTGTTAAAAAAATTGAATGTGACTTATTAAACAATGTGTATCTGACCGGAGATTTTGATACAACAATTGACTTTAATCCAAGTGATCTGGGGGTTTTTAACCTTACTCCCTTGGGAGAAAGTGATATTTATATTTTAAAACTGAACAGTTCCGGCAATTTTGTTTGGGCAAAGGCGATCAGCGGACTTTTGGAAGAATCCTCAAATGATATTAAAATTGATTCCGATGGCAATGTATATCATACAGGATCATTCAGCGGAACCACTGATTTTAATCCTGGAGTTGCCGTATTTAATATGACAGCGCTGGGATTAGATGATGTATTCATAGTCAAACTAAATGTTTCCGGCAATTTTGTTTGGGCAAAACATATTGGAAGTACCGGACGTGAAAAACCAAATAATATGGTACTGGATGCATCCGGAAATGTTTATACTACCGGAGAATTTGATACTTCACTTGATGCTGATCCCGGACCGGGTATCCATATTTTAAGTAATGCAGGAGGAACTGATTTGTTTACGATTAAACTAAATCCGACAGGTGAACTGGTTTGGGCAATACATACCGGAAGCACGTTTGATGATTTAGGTCGGGGTCTCAAATTGAATACCACCAATGAATTGTATACACATGGCGTATTCAGGGGCACCGTTGATTTTGACCCGGGATTAACCACATACTATCTTATTTCACCTTCAACTTCTTCCTTCATTTCCAGACTTTTTCAACCTACCATTCCCCTTCCGGTTTCACTCACATCCTTTACTGCAACCTGTAATAGTGAGGCCATAGATTTGTATTGGACCACGGCTTCAGAAGTCAACAACCATTCATTTACGGTTGAAAAGTCGACAGATGGCATCCATTTCAGCCCTTTGGAAAACATAGAAACCAAAGGCAATAGTCCTGCATATCAAAATTATTTATATACCGATTACAGCCCTTCATTCAATAGAGTGTATTACAGATTAAAACAAACAGATTTTGACGGAAAATTTACATATTCTCATATCATCAATACAAAATGCGGGGATCAATATTTATTTTTTTCGGTTTTCCCCAATCCGACAAATGACGGACGTTTTACCCTACAACTACCCGAAGATGGTTTGATTTCCATATTTGACATTCAGGGCAAAATGGTTTATAATCAGAAATTCATGTTGGGCTCTCATAACATACATCTTAATGCACCTTCAGGAGTCTATCTGATGACAATGACCTCAAAACAATACTTTTTTTCTGAAAGATTAATCGTTCCCTGATTAAAACGTATGAATATTTTCATAATCCGACAGAAAGCTTTTTCAATAAATTAATACAATCAAACCCTATGAAACATTTTTTATTTTTTTCGATTTTTATTCTTGCCACAATTTCAGGAAAATCACAAATTGCTGCCGGAGATATCGCCTTTATCGGGTATAATGAAGATCTGCCGGTCGATGGTTTTGCCATCATTACGCTCAATACGATTCCGGGTAGTTCCACCATTTATTTTTCAGATCAGGGATTGGGTTCTCCTACTTCGTGGGTAGGAAACGGGGAAGATCACTGGCTTTTTACAGCGCCGTCTGGTGGAATTCCTTGTGGAACGATAATTTCATTTACGGAAAACACGGCTGATGTATTGACCATAACCGGTGTTTCCGGGGCAACGATGGTGCATGTATCCGGAACAGGATTGTTTAATCTAAGCGGAGGAGACCAAATGATCGCCTACACCGGCAGCACGGCTTCTCCTACATTTATTGCCGGCCTCACATCAGACGACGGCAACGGTACTCCTACATGTTTAGACCCAATCACTGGTTGGAGTGCCAGTGGAGGCTGTATCGGTACAAGTGTAAACAGAAGTCATATACCATCAGGGCTAACAAATGGCGTAAATTGTATTTCTCTTTATCCTGTAATCGGAACGGAACTGGACAATTCAAAATATGTCGGTACCCTGACAGGCACTGCTGCGGCATTGAGAGCAGCGATCAATAATGCAGCAAACTGGGACGGAGATGATGCTGTCAATTACAATATAAGTCCTGCAGGATTCGGTCCTACGAGTGTCTCCTGTGCTCCCCTTCCTGTTGAACTCGTTGACTTTGAAGTAGGAAAGTCCGGAAATAATGAGGTTAAAATCAATTGGTCAACAGCATCTGAAGTGAATAATGATTTTTTCGAAATTCAAAACTCAAAAGATGGACATCACTGGCAATTTGTATCAAAGATCAAAGGAAACGCAAATACAACATCTTTACAACAGTATACATTTTTTGACAAAAACCCATTAAGGGGTACTTCTTACTATCGTTTGAAACAAGTTGATTTTGACGGAAAAGTGAATTTTTCAATGATAAAATCAATTTCATTTTTCTCCATAAATGATGAAGGGTCCTTACAAATTTATCCCAATCCGGCGGATGATGAGATCCATATCAGCGGCGATAATTCTGAAAATACTAAGGTTGATATTTTTAATGTATTAGGTAATAAAATGCCAATTTCGTATATACAAAAAACAGGAGTCGTCTTAACTATTGTTATATCCCATTTTTTACCGGGTATTTACTTCATAGATTTTCAGGGAAACAAGATGAAATTTACAAAAATTTGAAACATTGAAAAATAATAATTCACTTTATGTATACCTGTTCCAATTTTCGATAGTTTTATTATTTATATTCAAATCTATAGTAAATTATAACAATCAAGGTAGAACTAAATGTATTATGAAATTACTTTTTGCAATGAATGGACATTACAACTTAAGTTGACAAAAATAAAATAATCATCATGTAAGATTCTTTCAGATAATAAACCCTTTATATTTGACTTTATAAAGTAACTCCGATATTTTACCAAAATTTTACCTTCTTTTACCACCCATTTGATAATGTAACAAAGAAAAACCCTTTCCTTTGAGCATCAATTCATTCAGATGTATAAAAATTTCAGATTCTCCCTTCTTTTGGTTTGTTCGTTTTGGTTTATGGGATGTGGCGTAAAAAAGTCCAACTCTCCCACGGAAATTAACCTTACGGAATTTAAAAACACGACCGCAATACGCAAATCCATCGTTCAAAAATTAAAAGAATATGATCATCTTCCTGTGGAAGAAAGAATCAAACTGTACAAAACGTTGAAAAAAGAAAATTCCGATGACTATAATTTTGAAAATGAAGACGAACTGACCATGTATGGTTACGGTTTTCTGTGGGCCGACAAAACAGAAGAAGCATTCGCTATATTCCAACTCATTGTTGAAGTTTTTGGTTCCCCCAATTCATACGACAGCCTGGCTGAGGCTTACCTCAAACAAGGCAATAAGGAACTGGCTTTGTTGTATTATGAAAAAGCTTTGGTCATGAATCCGGACAATTATAATGCTGAAGATCAAATCGCCATGATCAGAAATCCGGAAATAAAACCTTTGACACCCGCTCAAAAATTTGTCCAGGTTTTTACACCGGAACAATACAGAAAAGACCTTGATCAACTGGCTCATTCGATCCTCAAAATCCATCCGAGTGCTTTAAAATTTATAACAAAAACAGCGTTTTGGAATAATGTAGAAGACATTAAATCAAAAATCAACGAAAAAACCACCTTCGGCGAATTCTCTTTTCACTGCAACAAAATCATAGCTTCTGTCCATTGTTCACATACCGGATCGGGGGGATTTTATCCCGAACTTGAAATGTTGCCGGCAGAACTTTTTTTTCCGCTACATGTGCGCTGGATAGGCGATCAATTGTTTGTCCTTGACCCGATGAATCATCAAAACCAGATAAAGCCGACGGACGAAATTTTGACCATCAATGGAGTTTCTGTCAAACAAATGATGGCAAAAATATTTGAACACATTCCGGCACAAGGCTACGTGCAGACGACCAAAACCCATGTTTTTAACAGATTTTCATCCTCCTATATTCCTTATGTTTTGGGTTTTCCCAAAAGTTATACAATCACCATCAAAGGTGTCGAAAATCCTGTTGTTTTACAAAAAGGAGTAAAAAAAACCGGTCCGTTTTGGGATCACCTTCAGTATTGTCGGGATCAGCTGTGTTTAAAAATATTGGAAGATCAACAGACCGCATTGATGACCATAACGTCATTTAATTATTATTCATGGAACAATCTTTCTGAATTTGTCCAATTTATTGACAACAGCTTTCAGCAGATTGAAAAAAATAATATTAAAAATCTCATCATCGACGTGCGGTTTAATGGTGGTGGTTCCCAATCGGCGGCTATTCATTTACTCAGATATCTGGTCGAAAAACCGTTTATCTACTACTCAAAAGCAGAATCTGCCGGGAAAACAGAAAAAAGCGAAGGCGAAGAAGTTATCCATCCTGTTTCAAAACCATTCAAAGGCAAAACATTCTATTTAATTGACGGCATTGGAAATTCAACAACCGGTCATTTTATGTCGCTGGTCAAAGTGTTAACGCCGGGAATTATCATCGGTGAAGAGTTGGGTTCCAATCAATTTTGTTCCGCAGGGTCAACTTCTTGCAGACTCAAAAATACAAAATTCACTTATTACGTAGCCAATAATACCCATATTTCAACCGCCACATCCCTTCCGGATGAAAAAGGTATTTTACCCGATCATTTTGTTGGGCAAAACATACAAGATGTAGTGAATAAAAAAGATGTGGTTTTGGAATTTACCCAGAAATTGATTTCACAAAAAAAATAAAAGACTAAAATAGAAAGACTTAAAAGTTCAATATGAAGCCATGACGGCTAACATGCTAAAAAGATGTTTTCCTAAGGTAATATTCCCGGAAATTTTACACACCTTTTGTGCTTCTTCCGCTGACAATCCTTTCGTGAAAATTCTCCATGCATATTCATCAGGAATACGAACTTCACTATCCTGCGTTTCTTCTTTTTTTTCAACCACTTCCCAATGGTTTGAGTACGACAATAACCAGCTTTTTTCTGATTGTCCAAAAACGGTGATTTTCAAGGTCTCACCAGGGTTTCCGGGCACATTCCGGTAATGGTAAGGTAATGCCCGCATCGAAGTATCCAGATAAGGCACATAATACCTGTCTTGATACAATTTTTCTGTTTCACCGGTTACCAATCGTATTTGTTGCTGATGGTGCCATTTTTCAGTGTATTCTCTGGCAATGTGAAATGAATTGGTGGATACACTTTCACCGGCCCAGGCTACAGAAAAAGTTGCCTGAGCGTCCGGTGGTAAAGATTTTAAATGATCCCTGTATTCTCTTCCTGATTGTTGCAACCAAGTCAATAATACCTCAGGACTTAGCCTTTTTGTAGCTTTGACCCAATCAGCATTCAATCCATTCAGATAATTTACCAATTCCCGGTAAGAATTAACCTTTGGATTTTCAGAAAAATATCCATCCCTTAACATAGACAGCGAACGAAGGTTTCCATCCAGAAGATGTGTTGCAATATCCTTGACCGACCATAATGGGACAATCGTCTGTCGGTTCCATTCTTCCGAAGTCAAATCTTCCAACAGATTTATCAACATGTCGTCCAATTCATCCAGCAAACTAATATAATCGGTATCCATCACGATAATTTTAAACTGATAAATCAAAGGCGAATATCGTCAAACTTTAACTATTTCTGCAATCTTATTTTCAGATTGTACGTCTTTTAAATAATTTGTTTCCAGTATTTCAATTTGTTGTCTGTGTTCTCCGGTGTTAATAAACCTCAGGAGAATGAAAGCCATTAAGACCAAAACTGAAAAAACAATAAAAAGCATGTTCCAACCAAAAAAGAAATCCAAAAAACCAAGCAAAGCCGCTCCGGCTATCAACCCTCCGTTAAAAATGGTCATATAAAAAGTAAACTGGAATGCTGAAATTCTTTTCCAACACAATTTCATAGCCAATGCAAAAACACCAATATTTATCAAAGTTACTGAAACAGAAAATACAGCAATAAATCCGGATATAAAAAAACTGTTTTGCCAAAATTTTTCTAAAAAAACCATAGAAATAACCAGAATACTCACAAATATAAAACTTGATTGTATCAATCTTATTATACCATATTTATAGATTATCCAACCTCCGACGACTAATCCCGAAATGCCTGAAATCAAATTGGAAACTGAAAATATTTTTGAAAAAAAGATATTATTCCAACCGAGCTCCTGAATGGTAAAAACCGGCAATAACGTCCGTAGAAAATGAAGTGCAAGGGCGGTAATAAAAATAACAGCGATCAATAAAAGGTTATTTTTCAGGACAACTACATTCAGAAAAGAATGAAATAATTGTTTCCAACTGTCAATTTTCATAACCGCAGCTTCACATGATATTTCTCCCGGTGACCAGGGAAATAGTTTTTCACCCTTCCTTTCTTTGATGAGCATAGGTAACAACATAAAAACTGCCACACTCAAGGACATCAACAGAACGGTATATTTAAAACCAAAATGATGTATCATCCAGCTCCCGATAAAAAAAGTAATAGATGTGCCTATAATCTTCGAACTCCACATCAGGCTGTTGGCTTTACCTTGCTGTTCCACCGGAACAATATCAATGACCAAACTATCTGTCGCTATATCCTGGAACATGATAAAAACATGTACACATAAAGCAGCAAAAGTAAGGGTAAATATATTTTCCAAAGGATTTGTAACCAATGATAAAATGATCATAGTTAAAAAAATCCCTGCCTGACCAAATAACAACCATGGTTTTCTGCATCCCATAGGTAAAAAAGTATATCTGTCAATAAGCGGCGCCAGAAGGATTTTAAGGCTGAAAGGAATAATGACAAGTGCATTGTACGCAGCAATCTCTATCACACTTTTGCCTTCCATAGCCATCCATGTAGGAATGGCAAAAAGTGTGATTCCTTCAGGAATTCCTTGGGAAAAATACAAAAATATAAAGGTTATATACCTTAATTTTGGATTATCTGCCAGAGATGAAACATCGATGTAGGATTTTTTTACACTTCCCATTATAGAAAAAAGAATTCTTAACAGGGTAAACCAAAAATTATGCCGCGGTTTATCGGAGGCTAAATTCGGTTTTAATCAACAAAATGGTGGGCTTATCCGGTTAGCATTTAATCAGAAGCATGAATTAAAAAATGGAAAATAACTTAACTTAAGAATGCAACCACCCTTTTAAAATCCTTTGCGCCAACGGAAGAAGTACATATACCATAAGAGGAACTAAAATCAATGTAAGGATGAGCGTTCTGAGTGGCAAAACAAAAGTATTGAGCACATCTCCGAATAAATAAAAAATCAGATTAATCGTTGGATAAATGACCATCCAGATCATGATGGCTGTTTTATATTTTGGCGGTTGTTTTTTATTTTCCATGATAAGGTTCAAGTTTTCCCATTTCACCTGTCGTATACCTTCGTTTTGTTTCAGCCATTTGTTCCGGCGTCGTCATGACAAAAGGTCCTCCATATGTAATAGGTTCGTTATGAGGTTTTCCTGAGGCAAACATACATTCCAATCCTTCAATGCCGGCATTAAGAGTAATCTGACTGCCTTCAGATGTGTAATTCAGGAGGAATTGTGGGTGCACACTTTCCTCTCCTGAATTACCGCTTCCACGTAAACCATAAACAAAGGCCATTTGTTTTGCATCCAAAGTGATGGATTTTAATGGTTGAAGAAAAACATGAAACAAATCCACGTCAGTGACCATCTTATATGCCGGACTTGTATTTAAAAATGAACCATGGACAATCCTGACTTTGTAATCGTCGGTGATAATTTCAGGAACTTCGGCAGCACTTGCATGCATCGAAAGCGGATCCACAAACCGGTCTTTATCGGCATGGTTGATCCATATCTGAAAACCATGTGTTTCAGTCCCTGTATCCTTTGGAAATTCGTCATGAAACATACCCCTTCCGGCCTGCATGATGTGCATACCCCCGGGTTCAATAAAACTGAAATCTCCCTGACTGTCCCTGTTGATAAAACCTCCTTTGCTGTCCGGAAGCATGTAGGTCATCACCGAGACACCTGCATGAGGATGAGGTCCGAATACCGGCCTGTCCATGTAAAATTCAGTAAAAACCAAAAAGGGTTCAATCGGGAAGGCATGAGCCATGATATCCACTCCCTTTAATCCGGGAAATGCCGGCTTAATAACAAATTCTGTTTTTCGAACAACTTTTTTATACATATTCTCCGGATTTGTAGTCATGTTTGAATATACTTTTTTGATAAAAATAAATCCTGTCACTAAAACGATCAGACTGAGGATAAAAACAGATGGTTTGAACTTCATTATTCATTTTTTTGGGAGCCCGATATACGACTTGTAATTTCAGGAAAACGCACCATGGCAGCTATCCAAATAATGGCTTCAATAACAGCAGGACCAAATACGGACTGACTGTGCGTCAGGTGGGTTGCTATTGCACCGCCCATATATGCTGTAAGCAAAAGAGTACCCAAAATTCCTGTTCTTGGTAAAATAAATAACAAAACACTGATCAATTCAATAGCCCCGAGGATTTTGAAACTGTTTTCGTCCAGTCCTATACTGCCTGCCATAGCGAGAGCCTCTTCTCCTCCCATAAATTTATTGATGGCACTTCCGAGAAAAATAAAGCCGACCACGCCCGCCAAACTCCAATGAATAATGTTTTTTGTTTTTGTTGTCATTTTAATAAATGTTTAAATAAAAAAAATTGATAATGATGTAAATTGATACCCGACAACCTTTTACTGTCAGGCTTAAAAAAATAATTTTGTTAATTGTTTAATTGTATACTACGCAACATATAGGATAAAAAATTTTAACCTACGTTCTGGATGATTTTTCGCAATACCGAAAGGGTGGTTGCCCTGTCTTCATCAGAAACGTCAACCAAAGAATCTTCGATAGACCTGAAAGCACATTCAGCCGTTTCGTCTTTCAATTGCCTTCCTAAGTCTGTTAGAAAAATCCTAAATACCCTCCTGTCATTAGGATCATCTTTTCGTAAGACAACTCCTTCTCTCTCCAAAATATCAATAATCCGTGTCACGTTTGCACGGTTTCGGTCTGTACATAGTGCCAATTCACTTTGTTGCAAACCATCGTTCTGCCATAGATATGTCAAAACCCTGAACTGATCAGGTGTTACCGGCAGATTTTTTTCTTTCATCTGTTTTGCCAAATGCCTGAACATGGCCGTATGTGCCATACCCAAAATCCTTCCAAAAGATGTTTCAAACCGAAACGTTTTCATATTAATGTTAAATACGCAACAAAGATAGATAATGTTTTTGAAAATATACTTTATTTTCTATTTTGATGAAAATATTTTTTCAGCTGATATATAATCCAAACAAATTATCTCCGTACAAAGATGGTTTTGATCTTAAGGTTCCAAAGAGTTCAAAACGATATGATGACAGCCCCTTAGACAAGTACAACATCTTTTAGAGACAATTGTAAGTGAAACTGAGTTTTAACTTATTCGCTGATCATTAATTTTTGTTCGTCGATCTCGACACTAAACTTGACTTTTGCACCCAAGGCATTTAATATTTTCAGAATAGTTGCAAACCTAATATCAGTTGTTGCGTTTTCCACTTTTGATATTTGTGCTTTTTTTACTCCGACGAGTTGGCCGAGTTGTTCCTGGGTCATACCTTTTATTTTCCTGGCTTTTTTGATGGCTTTTCCCAAAAGTTCAAGGTTCAGTTCATGCTCAAATTTATCCAGCTTCTGTAATCCCCGATTGCCTATAAGCATGTCAAAAGCGTCATCAAAAATTTTTATTTCCATAATTTAATTTTATACCTTATAAATTTGATTGTCATTCCATTATCTTCCTATCACTTGACAAATGTAAGTGATAATTTTAATTTGTACAAATTTTAAATAGGTCCATTCATGTCAAAGGACATCACATAGATCCTGATTATTCTACCTAACAAAATTCAATTGAATAGAAAATCTTCATATTGGTCATTAGTTTCCTTATGAGAATACTGCTGATTTGATTGAATGTGTAGATATACGTAGTTTATGCATAATAATATTTCACCCGACGTACGGATGATAAGCTCACGTAATGTTCTATCCGGCTCATTTTTTTTCCTAACAAAATTTAGTGTATATCCGTTTTAAACAAAAATAACTCAAAGTGAATGAAAATTAAAAGGAATTGTTTTTCAGATATATTGTTAGTCTTTTATACCTTAGACTTTAAATAACAAAAGAAGAAAACCTGATTACAGTAAATAAAAGTAACAGCTACCATAAACTTCACTTTTCAAAAACCATCAAATCGTGATGTAAATTCATGCTTATTTTGCCTTTCTGTATATTTTACGCACACCCTTTTATTATTAACTACGTATCAGTTTTTTAATCTGATTTTTTTCATTTTTTATTGCTTTTTCTGTGCCGGCCAGGATCATACTGCTATATAAAAAAAATGCTCGTGACTTTTCACGAGCAACAACGAATTTTACAATTTAATAACCAAAACTTACACAGTGCAAAGATAATACATATTAAACAAATAAACAATATGTAATTGATAATAATTTTATCAAAATGATATATTTTTTATTTGTAATGTATATTTATTTAATATAAAATGATATACATATTTAATATTTTTTAAATATTAAATATTATTTTACCTTTTTATACCTCGGAATAATGTAATTTCACCCTTTGTACCTAGCCTGCACTACCTTGCCGTGGTGAATAAAATATCAGACTTTTTCCATCAATTCGGCCGGAACTCAATAAAAATATGGGTAAGCGGCAAATATTTTTCCAAAAACACCGGACTGAACGGTAAATAAATCTTCGCCGGTATTGACAAAGTACCGGCCTATATGGATCGGATTTTCAGGCTGATCAGCCTTTTCAGCCTGGTAAACAGTAGCTTCATAATTCCAATATCTGTAGGTTTTTATCGTTTTATCCTTTTTTTCCAAAGTAATGGTACAGAAAGGCATTGTTTTTTCAAGGGAATCCCTTTTTTCATAATGGTTATACAATAATTCTGCCCCCAATTCTTCAAAAAAATGGAGGTAGGTTTTTATCTTATTCTGATTGGCTTCTGCCGGCATTTTTGGAACTGTAGCAGACACCGGCTGAATGTCATAAGTTGATCCGTTATTCCGGATGATATAAGATGCATTCTGATCGCCATGGTATTCGACTTTTACGGATTGGATGGTTTCTATTGCATCTCTATAGATAAACTTATCCCGATACCTTTCAAGAGGTTGTTCAAACCTTGACCTGAGGGCGCCGCCAAGATTGGGCAACTCCACAGCATATACCTGCTCAAAACCATCAAGCAACATATACGTACCTTCCCCACCCTGCATATCAGAGCCGATATGTATTTTTTTAAGTAATTCACCGGTCTGTCCGTATACCTCTACAAGAATACCTTTGGTTTCAATATATTTTTTTAACGTTTCATCTGCATTTTTGGATGGAATGGATTTCATCTTTGCTTTGGTCAAAACCTGCACCATATAACCTACGACCACATCATCTGCTTTGTATTTTTCATTGATAAACCACTCCTTTCCGATTTTCTTTTCAAAATGAAGGGGTTTACCATCTTTTCTGGTCAAAACGATTTTATAAATTTCGTCCGGAGAATCCACCGTAAAATCTCTTTCAGCACTCAAAGAACTCATTTTATTTTGAACTCTGGCTTTGTCATAAATAAAATATGCAGCTACAGACAACAATATAAAAATGAGTAGTAACAAAAGATTTTTATTCATCCTTTTTAATTTTTGACTTGATGTAAGGCGTAACGTATTTTCTTTTCCTCATATAGGAATACACAAATCCGAAAATGATAAGTATTACCACGGGCAAAACCACATTAATCAATTGCCACTTTAGTTTTTCATCTTTAATTTTGACAGGATCCAACAATCTCAGTTTGACTTCCTTGGACCTGGATTCGATGATATTGTCACAATCCAACATATACTCGACAGCATTAACTATAAAATCTCTGTTTCCTTTATAATACCTTCTTTCCCATTTATTATACCCGATTTGTTCGGTTTCACCATTCGTAGGATTAACAAGGTTTTTAACAAAATCCGCATCGGAGACTATCAGTTGTTTTGCATTATTTGCTCCGGTTTTCCTGAAAGTCATTCCTAAGGACTGCAACAGGGTTTCGAGTTCGGGTGTCAATCTGTTTGTAAAAGCTGAATTGAAACTTCCTTCCAACAATACTGCCACCGGCTTTTTGCCATCCTGAAATTTTTTAGGGTCAGGCGCACTTTTTAAAATTTCGAAACTCAACCTAACCGGCGATAGCTGAACTCTGGAATAGGTTGAACTTTCCAACAAAATGGTCTTTTTAATGGATCCATCTGTTTTTAATGTATCGATCGAACTGGGAAATGCTAAGTTGACACGATCTATGTTTTTGACAATAGGATGGTTTGCAGTCGGCGCAATAGCCAGATGATAATACCATGGAAACAATTCCGTTTGCGGCTTCCCGCCTTGCATACCAACGACCTGAGGGATGGAAGAGCACTCGAGGTCCATAATAAGATTCGGCATCACCCTGACGCCGTATTTGAACAAAATATCATCTGTTCCGGCATCAATATCCGGAGGAATATACATACCATACAGGTTGATAGAATCGAGAGAAGCGTCCATTTTGTCAAGTAGCCAGATGATTTTTCCTCCTGCCATTATGTATTGATCCAGCTTAAAAAGATTTTTAATGGAAATCTTTTGTCTGGGTCCGGCGATTACTACCATATCAATGGTGGTATCAAGTTTCATGATAGAATCAAGGTCGACACGACCAACCAAATGATTGCGTCTCATTTCTGCTTCCACTCTGAAAAGCTGATCTTCTTTCAACTCCCCGTTTCCTTTGGTTATCAGAATCTTTTTAGGTCGGCTTGAAATAATTTTTTGAAAAGCAGAAGCAAACTTATATTCAAGTAATTCTACGGATTTATTTAAAACAACTTCCTCATCATCACCGGCAAATTGTTCTTCAAGTAAATTAACAATAAACTTTTTATTCTGATAATGTACTACGGCAAAAGGAAATATTGGTTTTTGTCTCATTTCAGAACCGTCAAAAAAATTGAGCAATACCGGAGAAATTTTATCATTGGCAAACTCTTCCTGCCTCTTTTTTAATTCCTGACCTGTACCCGCTGTCGGATCTTCAAATTCATAAACAATATTGCCGTTGTAATCGCGCATTTTGGATAAAATATCCAAAGTGGAAGCCCTCAATCTTTTAAACCCTGAAGGAAATTCTCCATCCAGATAAACTTTTATAAATATGTTATCTTCAGGTTTTGAAATAATGTTTTTGGTACTTTCGGATATCGTATATCTTTTATCACCAGTAAGATCAATTTTAAAAAAATAGAAATTGGCAATCAAATTGACTACAAAAATTATACCCGCTATCAGGGCTGCCTGAACCCATTTTCCTGATTGATTTTTCATTTTTTCTTTTCCAACTGTAAATAGGTGAGCCATAAAAATATAAAAATCAACGAAAGAAAATACAAGATATCCCGTGAATCTATGACTCCTTTGCTGATAGAAGTATAATGATAATTTATTCCCAGTTTCTGAACAAATAAATCATATTTTGCTGCAAAAACAGGCAATCTGGACAAATAGGTAAAAGCCCAGTGAAAGAAAAAACACATAAATGCGCCTGAAATAAAAGCTATAATCTGATTATCTGTCAGTACGGATGCAAACATTCCCAAAGCGACAAATCCTGCTCCTAAAAAAAATAATCCGATATAAGAACCGACGATCGCTCCGGTATCCAGATTACCTTTGGGTGCACCTAATTGATATACTGAATAATAATATACCAATGTAGGCAATAAAGAAAACAGAACAAGAGCAACATTTGCCAGATATTTCCCCAAAAGGATGTCGGTTATCTTTAAGGGTTTTGTAAATAAAAATTCTATGGTTCCTTTGTTTTTTTTCTTCAGCAAATGACCGCATCGTAATAGCAGGAATCAAAAATAAAAACACCAATGGTCCTATTGAAAATAATTGATCCAGCGTGGCAAAACGATAATCCAATACACTTGTATCAGAAAATATCCACATAAAAATACCTACTGACACTAAAAACACAGCAATGACCACGTAACCGATCAACGAACTTAAAAACGAATGAATTTCCTTATAAAAAATGCTGATCATATCTCCTGATTTTGGGTCAATTGCCTGAATATAGATTCCATATTCATCAATTCACTTTTCATTTCCACGATAGTAAGTCCCGCATCAACTGCAGCTTTAAAAACCCCGGGTTTGATATCTATGGCATCCTTTCCCAAAATGGTAAGACGACTTCCCTCTTTCAGAGCACTGATCACTCCCGGAACATTTAAAAAAGGGTCTTTTGAAAATTTGTCATCTGCAAAAACGACCACAACTTTTGTTTGTCCGGAAACTCTCGCCTGCAGATCTGCTATTGAGTCATCAGCTATCAATACACCGTCATTGATAATCAAAACCCGATGACACAACGCTTGAATTTCCTGCATAATATGGGATGAAAAAATAACCGTTTTTTCCTTTCCCATCTCCCGGATCAACTGCCGGATACCAACCAATTGATTCATATCCAACCCTGAAGTTGGTTCGTCAAGTATCAACACCTTCGGGTCATGTATAATGGCTTGTGCCAATCCAACTCTTTGTTTATAACCTTTTGAAAGGGTACCTATGATTTTATGTTGTTCTTTTTCCAGACCCGTTGTATGAATGACTTCATCAATCCTTTTTTCAGGATTTTTAATTTTGTGTAAACCTGCTACAAAACCCAGATATTCCCTAACGTACATATCATCATACAGCGGATTCTGTTCCGGTAAATAGCCGATATTTTTTCTTACCTCAAGAGGATTTTTCAAAATATCAAAACCCTCAACTTCAGCTGTTCCCGAACTTGGCTCCAGATAACAACATAACATTTTCATGGTCGTACTTTTTCCGGCGCCGTTTGGCCCCAAAAAACCGACTATTTCGCCGGGTTTGGCAGAAAATGACACATTATTGACCGCGGTTTGTGTTCCAAAGATTTTCGTGATCCCGTTGACTACGATTGACATATTGATATTATAATAGGGTAACTATTAACAAGGGCGGCAAAATTAATGGAATTTGCCGGATCAAATGTTATATTCACCTTAAAATCTAAGGAAATTATCCCATTGAATCCAAAAATGGCTTGAAAACGACAGTTTTTACTTCTTTTTTTTCAGAAGTTCGGGATGTTTTTCCTGAAACTTCTTAAGCCTTGGCAAAGAAACATTCTGAATATAGGAATTTTCCGGATTCCGTTTTTTATAGTCCTGATGATAGTCTTCAGCAGCATAAAAGCGCGTAAGCGGAACCACTTCCGTAACTATTTTGTCTTTATATTTTCCACTATTTTGTAAAGTTTCTATGGTTGCCAAAGCCATCTTTTTTTCTTCTTCATTTTGATAAAAAATGGCAGATCTGTATTGCCTGCCGTAATCAGGTCCCTGTCTGTTTAATGTTGTAGGATCGTGAGAATCAAAAAACACAACCAACAAAGTTTCATAATCTATTTCTGACGGATCGTAATAAACTTCTACAGCTTCTGCATGTTCAGTAACTCCTGTGCTGACTTTTTTGTAGGTAGCACCTTCTGCGGAACCTCCTGCATATCCGGAAATAACTTCTTTGATGCCTGTCACTGATTCATAAATACTTTCAACACACCAAAAACATCCACCGGCAAAATATGCCTTTTTATACTTTGTAAGATCAAAAGTATCGGTTTTTACAAACTCTTCTTTTGGCTCATTTTTCAGACTTTTGGAAGAACATGACGAAAGGTTTGCTAAAATAATGACCATTATAAACAAAAATCTGCTTTTCATTTTTATATTTTTAACCTAACAATAAAAAGGAGCTTGGGTTTATCTTTCGGCCAATGATTAACTCCTGGTATGATCCCTATATTCAAACTTAAGTTGCCAAACAAAAAAAAAGCCGCAAATAAAATATTTGCGGCTCAACGTATTATTCACTAATTACCTTTCTTTCTTAATCCTTGATAAACTTAGTATGTATCACATCATAAGGAGTCTCAGCGATGATTATAAACATACCTGATGGAATATTACCCACATCAATTTTACCCTGATCGTCCGTTACATTTTTATCTAACATCAGCTGCCCTTTTGAATCAAATATTTTTATTCTGGCAGGAACATCCGTCAATTGATAAAATAAAGTCTCCTTGGCCGGATTCGGATATATCAAAAGGGCCTCTTCAACATAGTCTTCACCTTCTTCTCCGGAAATCTCAATAAATGTCGGGTTTTCAATAAATGAAGAACCGGAAAATCCATGTAAAACCACAGCATCAATAAATGTGAAGTCAGAATTGTCCGTTGCCTGATTGATAAACCTGAATCTTGAATTTGTTGAAAATGATCCCGTCAACGTCAACGTGACATTATAGGTAGTATTGTTGTTGAAATCTGCTCCTGACACAAAAGTGGCCACATTAGTATAGTTTGACCCATTATAATATTGAACCGCAAAACTTTTACCCGATTCCATTCCTGAGGTTTTAAAACTAAAAGCCAATGTAATAGTAGCATAATTTGTTAGGTTAAAAACCGGTGAGGTAGTCGCAGAGCCTGTTCCCTGATTTCTCATTCGTAAACTATACGTTCCTTCCGGTGAAAACGAACCGCCATATCTGAAACAATGTTCTCCTCCGTCCAGCCAGCCTTGCCATCCGGTTTCATAATAATAGCCTCCTATCAACTCACCATTGCCATTATTGCATGGAGCACATTGGGTTCCGCCACAATCTATGCCGGTCTCCGATCCGTTTTGAATTCCATCATTACATGTAGGACAAGCAGGACAACTTGGTCCGCCACAATCTATGCCAGTCTCCGACCCGTTTTGAATTCCGTCATTGCAGGTAGAACAAGCAGGACAACTTGGTCCGCCACAATCTATGCCGGTTTCCGACCCGTTTTGAATTCCGTCATTGCAACTAGGACAAGCAGGACAGTTTGGTCCGCCACAATCTATGCCGGTCTCCGACCCGTTTTGAATTCCATCATTGCAGGTAGGACAAGCTGGACAACTTGGTCCGCCACAATCTATGCCGGTTTCCGACCCGTTTTGAATTCCATCATTGCAGGTAGGACAAGCTGGACAACTTGGTCCGCCACAATCTATGCCGGTTTCCGACCCGTTTTGAATTCCGTCATTGCAACTAGCTCCGCCTTGCCAATGATATCCTCTGACGATAACTGCGTCTATATAAATTCTGTCAAAACTATCCGCTCCCTGTGCTGTAAACCGGAATCTGCCGTTTTGTACCAGATTATTTGCTACTTTTATAGTAACGGTTGAAACAACATTATTTACAAAATCAACGCCACATACATAATTTCTCAATGTTATCCATTGTGACCCGTTAAAATACCGTATAGAGAATGATTTACCATTTTCAACTCCATTGGATCGGAAAGAAAACTGTACTTTTACTGAGTCAAAAGTATTTAATACATAGGTTGGGGAAGAAAATGAGCTCAACTCACCGTGGTTACCTGCAATCCTGATGGAAAATACTCCTTCAGGGGACAATGAACCACTATACCGGGCAACATAAGACCCACCTCTGGTCCAACCATCCCAACCGGTTTCAAAATAATATCCTCCGATATTGGTTTCAATTACCTGTCCTCCGCCACACGAAGGACACGATGGCCCGCCACAGTCTATGCCGGTTTCCTGACCATTCTGAATACCATCACTACATGTGGCACAAGCAGGACAAGTCGGTCCGCCACAGTCTATGCCGGTTTCCTGACCGTTTTGAATACCATCACTACATGTGGCACAAGCAGGACAAGTCGGTCCACCACAGTCTATGCCGGTTTCCTGACCGTTTTGAATACCATCATTACATGTGGCACATGCAGGGCAGGTCGGTCCACCGCAGTCTATCCCAGTTTCCTGACCATTCTGAATACCATCATTACATGTGGCACATGCAGGGCAGGTCGGTCCTCCGCAGTCTATGCCGGTTTCCTGACCGTTTTGAACACCATCATTACATGTGGCACATGCAGGGCAGGTCGGTCCACCGCAGTCTATCCCGGTTTCCTGACCATTCTGAATACCATCATTACATGTGGCACACGCTGGACAGGTCGGTCCACCGCAGTCTATGCCGGTTTCCTGACCATTCTGAATACCATCATTACATGTGGGCGTTTGATTATTAGTAACACAAAAAGTCTGTACATGTGAAAAAGTAAATTGTCCGCCTGAACCCAGGACGACCTCTCCTTTTTTGATATGATAATAACCCTGACCGTAGGCACAACAAATGCCGTCCCCATAACTATCCAGAATGGTAAAGGTGTAACATCCGTCAGGCAAACAAAAATCTTCTGTTTTTAAAGAATTGGCTCCTGTATACGGGCCCCCTGAATAAATAATTACATTTGCTGAGTTTTTAAGATTCCAGGTGGTCTCATGGGGATAGTTATCAACAAGAATAGTGAGTCTTACCTCACTTCCTTCACATTCCTGTCCTCCTCCACCTTCACAATTACCCAGGCAATTGGCCGTTGAAACTCTGTTTCTCATGACATTTCCGGGCTGAACTCCGAACCCGTTGGCAAAATTAATTCCAACATTGGTAAGATGACAATAAGACATGACCGTTCCCCCACCCGATGGAAGCCCGGGGTTAGAACAACCACCTTCTGTAGTATAACAACCGTCAATTGCCGTATTGTTGCCATTCCAAACGCAGGCATGTGTATGTTGAGAACCAAATAAATGGCCGAATTCATGGGCACACACTTCCACTGTCCAACTATAAGCCGGAACATTGGAATATGTAGAATGAATACTTGCAAAACTCATACTAAGGTCCGGATTTGTCCGACAAAATCCGTTCAGGTAAGCGACCCCGCCACTTGCTTTATATGATATCAACTGCGCAAGGTCTCCGTTAAAGCCTTGTCTGTGCGAAGTAAATGCATTCAGCATAGCAATGGATGTAGTGCCGTTATAAGGACTGGGTTGTGTCCACACCACAATTTCTGAAAGTGTGGTTGTCAGGTTTTCGTTGGCGTACAATGCGCCCACCTGATTAAAAATTCCGGTAACAAAATTATTAACGGCTGTCAGGCTTGACCCCTTTTGCGTATAAATATCATAATCAACTTCAATATATAATCGGGTACACCTGACCGTTCTTTCAGCCCCCGAATCACCTTTTATTTCTGATGGAGTATAAGATTGCGGATCTTCATCTGTAGCACATTGGAAATGCAGCGTCTGCATAATGTCTTCATCTTCGTACATGATATGGGTCTCCTCGTCTTTCAACTTACCAATGACAAGATTTCCCTTGATCTCAGGTGAAGAGATAAATCCCATCATTTCTTCTTCAAAAACACTGACAGCCACCAAGCTAGACTCATCGCCCCGGATGATACCTCTGTAGTGTTTACCTTGATTTATGGAAATATTCTGAAGGGCTGGTTCAGTTTTTATAAATTGATTTTCTGTAACTTTGACCTCTACCAATTCTAAAATGTAAGGATTTCTTCCTTCAGCAGGAATCTGAAAAGTAATCGCTTTTGCATCACCCGAAAGAATCTGTTTGAATACATTTTTGTTTGGTGTAAGAAAAACAGCATTTTTAGCTTCCACCGGCACCTGGGTAAATCGTGTACTATTTGCCATCATAAATGGAGCACTTTCAACAGATTGAAATTGTCCTTTTGCCTGTTTTACCAAATCAACAGGACGAACCTGACCTTGACACACGAATGATAGAACGGAAAATAAAAAGATACTTAATAACCTCATGAATATTAGACTTTTTTGGAGTGAAAAAAAATGTAAATCCCATTGGTCTAGTACTGTCGCAACCTTATAATTAAGAACGAGGGTTCAATATTACACGTATTTTACCTACTCACCCAATAACGGGACACAAAATTTGTAAAAATGGTTATTTACCCTGATTCGTTGATAGGGAGAAACCCAAAAATCGTGCCTGTTTTTTAAAAACAGTTAAATCATATAATATTTTTGCCTAATATATTAAAAAACACCTTTTTTTCGGAAAAAAGTACAAAAATAAACACCCATTAAATTTTGTATCTCCTTGTATGAAACAGTATATAAACTCACTAAAAGCGGTTCTGATATATACTTTTGTAAAAATAATGTTTCATACAAAACTTAAGTAATCCACAAGCTGGCTTAAGAGAAAAAAAGAAGTTTCAAACGTCCTAATCAATAGGAATTATAAATGGCAAAACATTAGAATGGTTATTGACAATAAAGGGATTACGTCTATTTGCTATATATTAAATAATGTCTTTGCAAAAACCTGTTTTTAATTGAATTACAGCAGTCCTTTATAGATAAAAAAATAACGGTAAAACTTAAATTACATCAAGCAATCCTTCCGGTAAATTCATTTCTAAAATTTTTTGTTCCGGTAAAACCGTAAATATCCAATCATCGACTAAAGGAAGGTAAAATTCTTTTCCGCTTTCATTGGAAACAGTTGCCATAACCTGAGCAGGAAACATATTAATTTCTTTGATGGTTCCTATACATTCATTACGGACAATTATGTTGAAGTTCACAAATTTTTCTATTCCTTTCACTCCGATTTTTCGTGTTCCGAGGATATGTTTTTCATGCAGCCCGATAGTGGTATGCGTATATCCGGATACTTTTTCCGGAGAATCGATGTTTTCCAGTTTAACCTGAAGGTTTTTATCATTTTTAACCTCCGAAATTCTAAAGGGAACAGGCAGACCATCAAGAAACAAAAAAAGAAAAGGACTTTTTAAAACACTTTTTTCATATATCAGATCAATATCCAATCTGATAAAACCGAGTATTCCTTCCGGTTTACCAATTTTTCCGATCTCGACTATCTGATCTATCATTTAATTGGATTCAAGAAGTAAAAGATTATGATAAAATCCCCTGATCGCTCGTTCGGGTAATGGAATAGTTCCTCCTTTGTTATCCTGTAAAAAAATCATTTCCTTTTTATAGAGACCGATATTTTCAAGATATTCTTCATAATAATATTTTTTATCAAGTGAGGTTTCTTCATCAACCAACCGTATTCTCGTTCTTTTTAATAAATCTCCCGCCCAGTTATACACTTCATTATAAGATTCAATTCTGGTATTCCATTCAGAGTACATATCCAGAAAAGTCTCCCCTCCGACCATAACATCGATATTTTGATCAAATAATTGATTGTGATTAAACCTCAATCCGGTTTTTAGCGGAAACACCAACTTGGTAAACAGCAAATTGTCTTCCTGCCTTAAAACCATATTGGGCAATCGTGAAATAAAAACAGTATTATAGTACGTAAAGGTATCATCCAATTTCCTTTTAAAATAGACATGTACATTAAACACAGTGTCCCCGCTTCCGTTTATAAAACTTGAATGAACTTCTTCTTTGATATAACCATGTAACGTATCTCTGATAGTTCCTCCACCTCTTAGTATAACAGAGTCTGATTCATAAATCCAATATTTACCGGTTTTTAACGGAAAATATTGTTGTCCTAATATATTTGTATCAATAGTTTCAGTTGTTTTTTCACATCCAAAAACAAACACGGCAAACAATAATAACATTATTTTAGAAATCATTATGCTCTTTGGGTAACCTTGCATATCAGTTTATTTATTCATCTTAATGAAAAATGAACCTAAATTATTGTTCAACGAATTATATATTAAATAAAATTCTAATTTCATGACGAAAAATTCGCTGACTTTGTTTGAATGATACCGCCTCCTACAACATCATCACCTTCATAAAACACTGCAGATTGGCCCGGAGCAATTCCTTTAACTGGTGCAAAAAACGAAACTTCCACAGTTTGTTCTACAGGATGCAGCGATGACATGACCCCTTTGTCGTTATATCTTACTTGCGTGGTTGCTTCAAAACCTTCATGGATAGATTCATATTTCATCCAATTCAGTTTTCCAACCGACATAGTATTTTTAATCAATTGGTCAACTTCACCAAGTACAACAGTGTTGGTTTCAGGGATGATTTCAGTAACAAACATAGGAACTTTAAATCCACCTCCAAGTCCTTTTCTTTGACCGATGGTGTAAAAAGGGTAACCTTCGTGAGTCCCAAGTAATTCTCCGGCGGCATTTACAAATGTTCCTCCCTTCAGTTTCTCTTCCAATCCGGGAACTCTTCTCTTCAGAAATCCTCTGTAATCATTATCCGGAACAAAACAAATCTCATAAGATTCGGCTTTTTTTGACAACTCGTCGTATCCAAAATCTTTGGCCATCTGTCGTATTTCAGGCTTGGTATAATTTCCCAACGGAAAATAACTTCTGTTCAGACATTCCTGAGTCAACCCCCACAAAACATAAGATTGATCTTTTCGATCATCTTTACCTTTAGAAATAAAGCGACGGTTATTTTTTTCATGTATTACTGCGTAATGACCGGTTGCGATAAATTCACAATCCATAGCATCAGCTCTTTTAAGCAATGCACTCCATTTGATATGAGTATTACATAAAACACATGGATTCGGAGTTCGTCCTGCAATATATTCTTCAACAAAATTATCTATAACGTAGTCACCGAATTCATCGCGTATATCAATGATAAAATGGTGAAAACCCATATTAACGGCTACTTGTCGGGCATCATTGATCGAATCCAGTGAGCAACAACCTGTTTCTTTTTTAGATCCTCCTGAACCTGCATAATCCCAGGTTTTCATAGTAATTCCTACTACTTCATATCCTTCTTCATGCAGCATCATGGCAGCAACCGTGCTGTCAATCCCACCACTCATAGCGACTAATACCCTACCTTTTTTACTCATTTTTATTTAATGAAATCAAAGGCAAAGATACAATTATTTTCCTAAATGAGCTTCCTGAAATATCCGCAACCTGAATCTTTAAAATGAAAAACTTCATGTATCAACCAAAAGAATAAAACTTAAAGGAAAAAGGAAAATATTACATGTTTCAAATTAAAATCATGCCTTACCTTCAAATTCAATCATGGCAAAAAAAAAGACCCGCAATCATAAAATTACGGGTCTTATATAATTTTGAAAAATAATTAATTATTCTTCTTCAGATTTGTCTGTAGAACCTGAAACTGCTGCTGCGGTAGCTGCACCTGCAGCAACTACACCTGCTTCGCTACCACCCTTGCCTCGTCTTCTACTTCTTCGGGTTGAGCCAGCTTTTGCAGTTTTGGCAGTCATAACTGTGTTAAAGTCTACCAATTCGATCATTGCCGTCTCAGCACCATCACCTTGTCTGAAACCTGTCTTCAGAACGCGGCAATAACCTCCGGGTCTGTCAACAACTTTTTCAGCGATAACATCAAATAACTCTTTGACTGCTTCTTTACTTTGAAGATATCCGAATACAATCCTTCTTGAATGAGTTGTATTGTCTTTGGATTTAGTAATGATAGGTTCAACATATGATCGTAAAGCTTTAGCTTTAGCCAATGTTGTTGTGATTCTTTTATGTTCAATCAAAGATTGAGCAAGATTTTTTAGTAAGGCTTCTCTGTGGCCTTTTTTTCTACCTAAATGGTTGAATTTTTTACCGTGTCTCATTAGATAAATTGTTTCGCATCACGCTTCGCTGTATCTCATGTGCGACCTGGAGTCTTCAGCGATGGTTTATGCCATTAATAATAAAATCCGTTATACGGGTCGCGACGATTTATTCTTCGTCCAATTTATATTTGGAAAGGTCCATACCAAAGGTAAGGCCTTTAGTTTGTAATAACTCTTCGATCTCTACCAAAGACTTTTTACCAAAGTTTCTGAATTTTAATAATTCGTGCATATCAAATTTAACCACTTCACCCAGTGAATTGATTTTTGCTGCCTTAAGACAGTTGTAAGCACGAACAGACAAATCGAGATCTTCCAAAGAAGTTTTTAACAACTTTCTCATGTGGAGTATATGTTCATCCACGATGCTGTCTTCTCTTGAAGTAGCGTCGTTAAATGTAATATTTTCATCCGTAATCAACATCAGATGTTGGATCATAATCCTGGAAGCATCTTTTAAAGCGATTTCAGGATGAATAGTTCCATCTGTTTTTAACTCGATGGTTAACTTTTCGTAGTCAGTTCTTTGACCAACCCGTGTATTTTCTACTTTATAAGACACCTTTTTGATAGGCGTATAGATCGCATCGATAGGAATAACTCCGATAGGTGCATCTTTAGGCAGATTTTCGTCGGCAGGAACATATCCACGACCCTTTGTAACGGTAAACTCAATTTCCAAACTTACATTTGGCTCCATGGTACAAATGTGGAGATCAGGATTCATCACCTTAAACACATTCGTGTTGGTTTCAATATCACCGGCAACAAACTCATCTTTACCACTGACAGTAACATATATTTTTTCTTCTTCGCTTCCTTCGGTAACATTGACCGGCTTTAAACGAATTTGTTTCATATTTAAAACGATATCAACCACATCTTCAACAACACCTTTAATCGTCGAAAATTCGTGGTCAACACCAGCAACTCTTACAGCTGAAATCGCATAACCCTCAAGCGAAGATAATAAAATTCTTCTTAATGAATTACCGATTGTTTGCCCAAAACCGGGTTCAAGAGGCTTAAACTCAAAAACTCCATCAAAATCGTCAGCTTTTTGAAGAAGGATTTTATCAGGTTTTTGAAAATTTAAAATGCTCATATATAAAATTTATAAAATAATATAAAGAAAATAAGGCCGCTTCGAAACCAAAGCAGCCATTTGTATTATTTTGAATACAATTCTACGATCAATTGTTCGTTGATATTTTCAGGGATCTTTTCTCTTTCAGGATGAGCCAGATATCTGCCTTCCATTTTTTCGCTGTTAAACTCGATCCATCCATAGTGGCGGGCATCCTTTTTTGAATGCACATTTGCCTGAATGATATCCATATTTCTGGATTTCCCTCTTACAGATACAACCTGACCAGGCTTCAACAACAATGAAGGTACATTAGTTAAGATACCATCCACCAATATATGTTTGTGGGTTACCAATTGTCGGGCGGATCTTCTGGATTTAGCAATTCCCATTCTGAAAATTACATTATCCAACCTGGATTCCAGCAACTGTAAAAGTATTTCGCCTGTGACACCACTTTTTGCAGCTGCTTTTTCAAATAAATTACGAAACTGACGCTCCAATACACCATAAGTATATTTAACTTTCTGTTTTTCATTCAATTGGACAGCATAGTCACTTCTTTGCTTTCTTTTTCTCATCTGACCATGTTGGCCAGGAGGATATTTTCTTTTTTCGTAAGCTTTGTCGTAACCATATATAGCTTCACCAAAAGCACGTGCTTTTTTAGTGGTAGGTCCTGTATATCTTGCCATTAGACTATGGATTTTTTAAATTAAACTCTTCTTTTCTTTGGAGGACGGCAACCATTATGAGGTACAGGGGTCATGTCCTTAATTTTAACTACCCTGATCCCGGAAGTATCAATCGCTCTTATAGCAGATTCTCTACCTGCACCAGGACCTTTTACAAATACTTCAACATTTCTTAAACCAGCTTCATAAGCAGTCTGCGAAGCACTGTTCGCTGCCATTTGAGCTGCATAAGGTGTATTCTTTTTGATCCACGGAAACCTGATTTTCCTGCTGAACCCCAAGAGATTCCCTGACCTGCTTTATTGGTCAAAGAAATGATAATATTATTAAAAGAGGCATGAATAAAAGCTAATCCTTCGGATTCAACTTTTACATTACGCTTTTTGATTTTTTTACCTTTTGCCATACTGCGTTGGATTAATGATTATTTAGTTGCCTTCTTTTTGTTAGCTACTGTTTTCTTTTTACCTTTTCGGGTTCTAGCATTTGTTTTAGTACTCTGACCTCTCACGGGCAAACCTTTTCTGTGCCTCAAGCCTCTGTAACAAGCTATGTCCATAAGTCGTTTGATACTCAATTGTACCTCACTTCTTAATTCACCCTCTACTTTAAATTCATCCTGAATATACTTCGAGATAAATTTAATGTTGTCATCTGACCAATCCTGTATTTTGGTTTGCTCAGAAACACCGGCTGCATTTAAAATCTGAGATGCTAACGTCCTACCTATACCGTAAATATAAGTTAAACCTATAACACCTCTTTTGTTTCTTGGTAAATCTACTCCAGCAATACGTGCCATATTATATATTATTAACCTTGTCTTTGTTTAAACTTAGGATTCTTTTTATTGATAATATAAAGTTTCCCCTTTCTTCTTACGATCTTACAATCTGCAGATCTCTTTTTTATGGATGTTGTAACTTTCATGACGAAAAGTTTAGATTATTATTTATATCTATAATTAATTCTGCCTCTTGACAAATCGTAAGGTGACATCTCTACAGCTACCTTGTCACCTGGCAATATACGGATATAGTGCATCCGCATTTTACCTGAGATAGTAGCTGTGATCAAGTGACCACTCTCTAACCTAACTCGAAACATAGCATTTGAAAGCGCTTCTTCGATGATTCCATCTAATTTTATGAGGTCTTGTTTTGCCATTTTTTGAATTGGAGCGCAAATATCCGAAATATTTTTTAAATAAAGTGTATTTCTGGATTATTTTTCAAGGAAATTTCAATATAACTGTGATCTGATAAAATATCATAACCAAAATACCGTACAGCTACACTGTGTTCAAAGTGAACTGATGGTTTTGCATCTCTGGTTAAAATTGTCCAACCATCATTTCCTTGTTTTACTCTTCGGTCTCCTAAATTAACCATGGGCTCGATTGCGATAACCATACCACTTTTTAACATAGGACCTTTCCCTTTCTGGCCAAAGTTAGGAACTTCCGGGTCTTCATGGAGATTTCTTCCAATCCCATGCCCCACTAACTCTCTAACTATCCCATAAGGATTTTCTTTCTCACAAAAGTGTTGAATAGCATAACTAATATCTCCTATTCTGTTACCCGGAACACATTTTTCTATCCCGAGATACAGAGCCTTTTTAGTTACTCTCATCAACTCATGAACTTCTTCAGGTACATTTTTAAAAGCAAATGAATATGCTGAATCACCGTAAAATCCATTAAGAATTACACCGCAATCTACAGATATCAAATCATTCTCAGTAAAAACATGATCATCAGGAATACCATGAACGACCTCACTATTTTTAGATAAACAAAGAGTTGCAGGAAATCCTCTATATCCTTTGAAACCCGGAACTCCTCCGTGATCCCGTATAAATTCTTCCGCTTCTTTATCTATTTTTTTACCGGTGATTCCTACTTTTAACAATCCCGCAACATGAGCCAGAGTTTTACTAACCAAGATATTGCTTTCTCGTAATAACTCTATTTCATCATCTGTCTTAAAAAATACCATTGATTTAAATTCCAGATCCTATTGTGATACCTTGGTTTCCCCGACCCGAAATACGGCCTGATTTAACCAAACCATCATATTTTCTCATCAACAAATAACTTTCTATTTGTTGTAATGTATCTAAAACAACACCAACCAAAATTAATAAGGATGTTCCACCGAAAAATATAGCAAAGGCATCATTTACTCCGGCAAGCGCTACAATAGCAGGTAATATTGCTATCAATCCGATAAAAATAGCTCCCGGTAATGTGATTCTGGTTGTAAGGGTATCAATATAATCCTGTGTATCCTGACCAGGTTTTATACCAGGTATGAATGCATTGGATCTTTTTAAATATTCAGCATATTGCTGAGGATTAACTATCAAAGCGGTATAAACATAAGTGAATACTACGATTAATAGAAAAAATATAATATTATAAGGAAGTGATTTCCAGTCATTTAAGCTGATTAAAAGATCACTTTGCTGATTTGCATTATTCATAGCCCATTGAGCAGCTGTCAAAGGCAGAAACATAATTGCCTGAGCAAAAATGATAGGCATAACACCCGCAGCACTCAGTTTAAGGTTAATAAAATCTCTTGCACCTGCACTTGGTACAGCACCTGCACTTCTTCCGACCATTTTTTTAGCCGCCTGAATCGGAATCTTTCTTACTGCCTGAACAACCAAAATAGTAGCCAGAACAACCAAAACAAAAAACGCCAACTCGAGAATTAAAAGAATTATGTTACTGTTGAATTGTTCAAGAACTTCAGAGAAAAAAGCTGTAGGAAGACCCGCAATAATCCCTACCATAATCAGTAAAGAGATACCGTTTCCTATGCCTTTATCTGTTATTTTTTCTCCCAACCACATAGCAAAGATAGTACCTGCAGAAAGTATAATCATATTTGAAAACCAGAAAACACCATCAGGTACTGAAGTATCAACAGCACCATTCTGACTCTTTAGGTAGGCCAAATATCCACTACCCTGAACCAGCGTAATAAATAAGGTTAAAAATCTTGTAATTTGATTTAACCTTTTTCTGCCTGACTCACCTTCTTTTTGCTGTAATTTCTGAAAATAAGGAACAGCAAAACCAAGCAATTGGACGATAATGGAAGCCGTAATATAAGGCATGATACCTAATGCAAAGATAGAGCCCATATTAAAAGCTCCTCCTGTAAAAGTATTGATTAACTTCAAAAGGTCATTGGTCCCTCCACTGGCAGCACTGGCTTCAAGAGCCTTATAATTTACACCTGGAAGCACGATAAAAGAGCCTAGTCGAAAAACAACCAAAGCTATGAGGGTAAATAAAATTTTATCCCTCAGCTCTTTAATGCTCCAGATATTTTGTATCGTTTCGAAAAACTTCTTCATGTTGATTAGTTTGAAGTTATTGAGCCACCGGCTGCTTCAATTTTTGCCTTCGCAGTTGCAGAGAAATTAGCAACCTGAATATTAAGTGCGGCAGAAATTTCACCATTTCCAAGTATTTTAACCATATCATCTTTTTTGATAATACCAGCCTCATACAAAGATTTGTTTGAAATTTCTTTCATACCGTAATTTTCAAATATTTCCTGAAGTCTTGCTACATTCATAGCAATATACTCCATTCTATTTATGTTTTTGAATCCACGTTTAGGAAGACGCATTTGCAAAGGCATCTGACCACCTTCGAATGCTCTTTTGGATTTATAACCTGTTCTTGCTTTCGCACCTTTATGACCTTTTCCTGCAGTTCCACCGGATCCACTACCTTCCCCTCTACCTATTCTTCCTTTTTTATTTTTTACGGATCCTGCTGCAGGTGTCAAACTATGTAAGTTCATTATATCTTATTTTTATCGTAAATCAATACTTTAGATTTCTTCAATGGTTATCAGGTGTCTAACTTTGGCAATCATTCCCAAAATCTGAGGAGTTCCTTCTTTAACAACTGTACCATTTATACGTCTCAAACCTAAGGCCTTAACGGTATCCTTTTGTCTTTGACTCTGATCGATAATACTTCTAACCTGAGTGATTTTTATATTTTTCATTTGGATATAAATTAAATTTATTAGCGTATCATAATTGCCTGTAAAAGGCTACTAGAAACTTTGATATATTAACCTTCAAAAACTTTTGACAAATCTATTCCTCTGTCTTTAGCTACATTGTGTGCACTTCTCATTTTAGAAAGAGCATCGATAGTAGCTTTCACAACGTTGTGAGGATTTGAAGATCCCTGTGATTTGGCCAATACATTATGAACACCAGCCATTTCCAAAACAGCTCTCATGGCGCCACCTGCAATAACACCGGTACCTTCCGCTGCTGGTTTTATCAAAACCTTTCCCGCTCCGAATTTTCCTTTTTGCTCGTGAGGAACAGTTGTTTTGTTCAACACAACTTTAACAAGATTTTTCTTTGCATCATCTACAGCCTTCTGAATAGATTCGGAAACGTCTCTTGCTTTTCCTAAGCCGTGGCCTATAGTACCCTTTTCATCACCTACAACTACTAGTGCTGAAAAACTAAATGTCCGACCCCCTTTAGTAACCTTGGCAACCCTTGCAAGGTTAACCAATTTTTCTTTTAATTCGGTTTCAGAAGGTTTTAAATTATTCTGTGTTGACATAATATATGCTTGAAAACTTGATTAAAATTGTAAACCACCATCTCTTGCACCATCCGCAAGAGCCTTAACTCTGCCATGATACAAATAGCCACTTCTGTCAAATACTACTTTACTGATGTTCAGATTGCTAGCTTTAACGGCAATTTGTTTACCTACAAGAGAAGATTGTTCTACTTTATTACCTTTAACAGGAAATTCTTTTGAGGAAGCACTTGCCAAAGTTACACCATTCACATCATCTATGAGCTGGCAGTAAATACTTTTATTACTTCTGAAAACTGACAACCTAGGTTTAGTTGCTGTTCCTGTAATTCTTTTTCGAATTCTTAAATGAATTCTGTTTCGATTATATGCTTTGGTGTTCATTCTACAAAGAATATTTTATGATTTATTTTTTCTTACCTGAAGTTTTACCAGCTTTTCTACGAATCACTTCACCGGTAAACTTGATACCTTTACCTTTATAAGGTTCTGGTTTTCTATATTTTCTTATTTTAGCACAAACCTGACCAAGCAATTGTTTGTCAGCACCTTCCAAAATAATAGTCGGAGCTTCTCCTTTATCCATTTTGGTGGTTAGTTTCAACTCTGAAGGAATTTCAAAATAAATGGGGTGAGAATATCCCAAGGTTAATTCAAGAAGATTATCTGTATTGGAAACCCTGTAACCTACCCCGATAAGCTCCAATTGTTTTTTAAAACCACTGGAAACTCCTTCAACCATATTGTTGATCAGTGCCCGGTATAAACCGTGTGCTGATTTGTGTCTTTTCTGTTCTGTAGGACGGGAAACAGTCAGTACACCATCCTCCATTGATACGGACAAATCCGGATCAATAGGTTCTACAAGTGTTCCTTTTGAACCTTTTACAGTTACCACATTTCCTTTGGTTACATCGACTGTAACACCTGCAGGAACATTAATAATTGCTTTACCAATTCGTGACATTGTACTTAAATTTATATATTAATATACGTAACAAAGAACCTCGCCACCGATGTGGTTTTGTCTGGCTTTTTTGTCCGTCATTAGACCTTTTGATGTAGAAATAATTGCGATACCGAGACCATTTATTACTTTAGGTAATTCTTCTGCTGAAGCATATTGTCTTAAGCCCGGTCTACTGATTCTTCCCAATTCTCTGATAACAGGTTTTTTAGAAGAATCGTATTTTAAAGCTATACTAATGATGCCTTGTTTTCCTGCCTCATCATCAAATTTATATTTCAGGATATATCCCTGATCATATAAAATCTCAGTAATACCTTTTTTGATATTCGAAGAAGGTATTTCCACGATTTTGTGTCCTGCTTTCTGAGCGTTTCTGATACGCGTCAAATAATCTGCAATAGGATCTGTTACTATCATTGTGTTATTGCTTTAAAATTTTACCAACTGGCTTTTGTTACACCAGGAATTTTACCATCATTTGCCATCAATCTGAATGTTACCCTATTGATACCAAATCTTCGAATATAACCTTTAGGTCTACCGGTAAGCTGGCATCTGTTATGTAATCTCACTTTTGATGAATTTCTTGGTAATTTATCCAATGCTTCGTAATCACCTTCAGCTTTAAGCTTTGCGCGAATCTCAGCATATTTATCGACTAATTTCTGTCTTTTAACTTCTCTTGCAATAATGGACTTTTTTGCCATGGCATTAATTTTTTTGATTTTTAAATGGTAAGCCCAAAGCTCTCAAAAGAGCAAAAGCTTCTGCATCTGTTTTTGCAGACGTTACAAAGGTGATATCCATACCTGTGATTCTAGGTACTTTATCAATGTCTATTTCAGGGAATATAATTTGTTCTTTTATTCCCAAAGAATAGTTGCCACGACCATCAAAACTTTTGTCATTGATTCCTTTAAAATCCCGTACCCTTGGCAATGCCACGGTAATAAATCTTTCAAGAAATTCATACATTTTTTTATCTCTTAAGGTAACCCTTGCACCAATCGGCATAAATTCTCTCAATTTAAAGTTTGAGATAGATTTGGATGCTATTGTAGCAACCGCTTTCTGACCGGTAATGGTTGTCATCTCATTCACGGCATTGTCAACCAATTTTTTATCCTGGGTTGCATTACCTACTCCTTGATTTATGCTGATCTTTAACAACTTAGGAATCTGCATGGCGCTTTTATAATTAAATTGCTCCATAAGTGCAGGTACCACTTCGTTTCTATATTTGTCTTTCAGACTTGTTGTATTACTCATCACTTGATAATTTCTCCTGATTTTTTAGAAAAACGTTTGGATTTGCCATCCACATCCTTTCTACCGGTTCTTGTAGGCTGTCCTGATTTCGGATCAACCAACATCAGATTAGACAAATGAATCGGGGCTTCAATCTGATTGATACCTCCGGGATTGTCATTAACCGGTTTAATGTGTTTGGTTTTCATATTTAAACCATCCACAATCGCTTTGTTTTCACTTGGGAAAACCATTTTAACCTCTCCGACAGAACCTCTGTCAGAACCGGCGATAACTTTTACCTTATCGCCTTTTTTAATATGTAACTTAGGTGCGAATCTTTTAACAGACATAATACAATGAATTAAAGCACTTCAGGTGCCAGTGAAACAATACGCATGTAGTCCTTGTCTCTTAATTCACGGGCTACAGGACCAAAAATACGGGATCCTCTTGGATCATCAGCAGCGTTTAAGAGTACAACTGCATTATCATCAAACCGAATGTAAGAACCATCTTTTCGACGGATCTCTTTTGACGTTCTAACGATCACTGCTTTAGATACGGTACCTTTTTTAATACCTGTCGGAGTGGCTGACTTAACAGCAACAACTATTTTGTCTCCTACAGAAGCATACCTTCTTTTTGTTCCACCTAAAACCCTGATGCAGAGAACTTCTTTTGCTCCTGAGTTATCGGCTACTTTTAATCTTGATTCTTGTTGTATCATCTCAAGTGATTTAAAAAATTATTTAGCTCTTTCAACTATTTCTAATACCCGCCAGCTTTTGTTTTTACTGAGAGGTCGTGTTTCAGTAATTTTTACTGTATCTCCGACTTTACACTCATTGTTTTCGTCATGAACCATAAATTTTTTGGATCTTTTAACGAATTTACCATAAATAGGGTGTTTTAATTTTCTTTCAATTAAAACTGTGACGGACTTATCCATCTTGTCGCTGGCTACAACACCTACCCGAACTTTATTTAAAACATTATCAGTCATCGTCGTGATATTTTATTTCCTTCTTAAACGAATTCTATCTCTCTTTTTAATCTGCTCAGGAGTCATACTCTTGATTTCTCTAGCTCTTAATTCAGTTTTGTACTGAGCAACTTTGAGTTTGAGTGATCTCATCTCCGTTGGGTTTTCCAAACCTTTGGACGCGTGATCATACTTCATCCTGTTGAGATCAGCTTGTATATCTTTTAATTGTCCTTCTATAGCATCACTTGCTAATCCCTGAAGTTCCAAATATGTATTACTTGCCATGATATAAAAATTTCTATTCTATTATTCGCTATAATCTGCTCTTACTACTGTTTTGGTCATAACCGGCAGCTTTTGTGCTGCAAGTCTAAGTGCCTCTATTGCAATCGCTGAAGGCACACCATCCAGTTCGAACATAATTTTTCCCGGTTTAACTACAGCTACCCAGTGGTCAAGAGCACCTTTACCCTTACCCATCCTTACTTCCTGTGGTTTTTTGGTCACCGGTTTATCAGGAAAAATTCTTATCCAAACTTTTCCTTCCCTCTTCATGTAACGAGTCATAGCAATCCTTGCAGATTCCAATTGTCTGTTGGTTATTCGACCAATTTCCATTGACTTTAGTGCAAAAGAGCCAAAAGAGACTGTACTACCTTTGATAGCCACCCCTTTAGGGTTCATTTTATGCTGCTTTCTGTATCTCGTTCTTTTTGGTTGTAACATGGCTTAAACTTTAGTTTGTTTACTTTTTTTGAAAAGTGCCGCAAAAGTAAAACTATTTATTCAATTATAGGCTATTGTTAAAGGATTTTATTTTCTGGATTTTTGTCCACCGCGATTATCATTCCTTCTGCGGTCATCCTGGCGTCTTCCACCACGATCATTTCCCTGAGAATTTGAAGATCCGGTTTCGTTGACTTTTCCAACTCCAACGTTTGGAGACAAATCTCTTTTCTCTAAAACTTCTCCTTTACAAATCCAGGTTTTGATACCGATTTTACCGTAAACGGTCAATGCTTCCTTGATAGAATAATCAATATCTGCTCTGAATGTATGAAGAGGAGTTCTTCCTTCTTTAAACTCTTCACTTCTGGCCATCTCCGCACCGTTCAAACGTCCGCTTGCTCTTACTTTGATACCTTCTGCTCCGGCACGTATTGCTGCCTGGATTGCCATTTTAATGGCTCGTTTATAGTTTACCCTTGATTCGATCTGTTTAGCTATAGTCTCACCCACTATTGCTGCATCAATCTCAGGCTTTCTGATCTCAATAATGTTAATCTGGACATCTTTCTTAGTAAGTTTTTTTAACTCCTCTTTGATTCTGTCAACTTCCTGGCCACCTTTACCGATAATGATACCTGGTCTTGAAGTATGAATAGTTACTGTGACACGCTTTAATGTTCTTTCGATAACTATTTTGGATATACCACCTTTTTGTATACGAGCATTCAGGTAAACCCTGATTTTTTCGTCTTCCACTACTTTGGCAGCAAAATCTTTTCCTCCAAACCAACTGGAATCCCAACCTTTGATGATTCCTAATCTATTACCTATTGGATTTGTTTTTTGACCCATTTTGGATTACTTTTATTATTCTTCTATTTTAACTTTGTTATCCACAACAATCGTGATATGGTTAGTTCTCTTTCTGATTCGGTGAGCCCTACCATGAGGAGCCGGTCTGAATCTCTTCATCACAGTACCTCCATCAACAAAAGCTGTTTTGATAAACAATTTATACTCTTCCGGACTTAAATCTCCGGATTTATTTACCCAATTTGAAATGGCAGATAAAACAAGTTTGTTCAACCAAACCGCCGCTTCCTTATTGGTGTATTTTAAAATATTTAAAGCATCATCTACTGATTTGCCTCTGATATTGTCTACGACCAACCGCATTTTACGAGCGGACATCGGACAATTTCTTAATTTTGCAACAGCCTCCATGACTTTTGTTTTTATGACTTCTGAGTTAATTACTATTTTTTACCGGTATGGCCTTTAAATGTCCTTGTAGGAGAGAACTCCCCTAATTTATGACCTACCATGTTTTCAGTCACAAATACAGGAATGAAAGCCCTGCCGTTGTGAACAGCTATTGTATGTCCAATCATATCAGGAATAATCATCGATGATCTCGACCATGTTTTGATAACTCCTTTTTTTGTTGATTCGTTAGCTTTAGCCACTTTGTCTAAAAGCTTGTGAAAAACGTATGGACCTTTTTTAATTGATCTAGCCATTGTACCTATTTAAATTACTTTTTCCTTTTAGAAATAATCAAACGACTTGAAGACTTATTCACGTTTCTGGTTTTTTGACCTTTAGCCATAATACCTGTTCTTGAACGTGGGTGTCCTCCTGAAGACCTACCTTCACCACCACCCATCGGGTGATCCACAGGGTTCATTGCAACCCCTCTTACTCGTGGTCTTCGTCCTAAATGTCTTGACTTACCAGCTTTTCCGGAAACTGTCAATCCATGATCAGGATTTGATGTTCTGCCCATTACAGCTTTACAAGTCAACAAAATCCTTCGGATCTCACCTGAAGGTAATTTAACAATCGCATAAATACCTTCTCTACCCATCATGGTACAATACGTACCGGCACTTCTTGCTAAAGCAGCACCTTTTCCAGGTTGCATTTCAATTGCGTGAATATTTGATCCTAAAGGAACATCAGCTAAAAAAAGACCGTTTCCTGTATCAGGAGTAGCGCCTTTTCCGGATATAACTGTATCTCCTACCTGAATGGAATCTGGGGCGATGATATATCTTTTTTCGCCATCTGCATAATTCAATAAAGCAATAAATGCAGATCTGTTCGGATCATATTCAATGGTGGCTACTTTCGCAGGAATACCATCTTTATCTCTTTTAAAGTCTATGACTCTGTATCTTCTTTTATGACCACCACCTATTTGTCTCATGGTCATTTTTCCCGTATGATTTCTACCTCCGGACTTACCAGTACCGGAAACCAAACTCTTTTCAGGTTTGTCCGTGGTAATTTCCGAAAACGCATTTCCTACTCTGGTTCGAAGGCTGGGCGTTACGGGTCTAAATTTTCTGATTGCCATATTACAATTCTTTATCTAGAATGAAATAATTATTCGTTTTCTGATGCTCCGTAAATATCCAATTCTTCTCCATCAGCAAGTTTAACGTAAGCCTTTTTATAAGCACTTACCCTTCCTTTAACGATAGATGTTTTGGTATTTCTGGATTTTAATTTGGCAGGCATAATGGCTGTATTGACCTCAATTACATTGGTGGCATACATAGTTTCGACTGCTTTCTTTATTTCAATTTTGTTAGCTGATTTATCAACCACAAAAGTGTAGACATTTTGTTTATTAGAACCTCTTTCTGATTTTTCAGAAATAACCGGTTTTATTAAAATCTGCTTCATGACTCTTTGATTTAAGAAATTACAATGATAGTTTTTTAATTGAATTTTCTGACATGATCAAAATATCAGCATTAAGGATCTGATATGTATTGACATCTTTTAATGTAGCCACACCGGATTTTGGTATATTCCTGCCGGAGAGGTATACATTTTTGTTGTCAGATTCCAGAACAACGATTGATTTTCCTTCCACCTGAAGATTGCTAAGTAACTTAACAAACTCTTTTGTGTTTGGCTTTTCGAACTGAAAATCTTCTACAACTTTCAACATACCTTTTTGAGCTTTGTCGGAAAGTACAGAAACTTTTGCCAACAACTTCACTTTTTTATTAACATCGATATCATAATCATGCGGTTTAGGTCCGAATACACGACCTCCACCTCTGAAAAGAGGACTCTTCATTGATCCTGCTCTTGCAGTACCTGTTCCCTTTTGTCTTTTAATTTTTTTGGTTGATCTGGCAATTTCCCAACGTTCTTTTGCCTTGTGTGTACCTTGTCTTTGAGCTGCATTATATTGTTTTACAGCAAGGTATACTGCATGAGCACTTGGTTCAACACCAAAATAAGACTCCGGTAATTCAATTTGTCTTCCGGTACTTTGTCCTTGAATATTTAATACGTCGACTTTCATCTTCTTATTTTTCAATGATTACATAAGAACCTTTACACCCTGGCACTGAACCTTGAATCAAAATAAGATTCTTTTCAGGTAAGAGTTTAACGATCTTAAGATTTTTTGTTTTAACTCGGTCGCCTCCCATTCTTCCGGCCATTCTTACTCCTTTAAAAACCCTTGAAGGCCATGCAGAAGCACCAACTGATCCCGGAGCTCTCAATCTGTTGTGCTGACCGTGTGTTGATTGACCAACACCACTAAATTTATGTCTTTTTACAACACCTTGAAAACCTTTACCTTTAGATGTACCGATTGCACTTACCTTATCACCTTCAGAAAATACTTCTACCAAATCAATGGCATCACCCAAAGCCTTAGCTCCCGGGTAATTACGGAACTCAACAACTTTTTGTTTTGGTGTTGTATCCGCATTTTTAAAGTGACCCTGTAATGGTTTGGTCACATTTTTTTCTTTTGCCTCACCACATGAAAGCTGTACTGCATCATAACCATCTGTTTCAATGGTTTTTACCTGAGTAACTATATTGGGTGTTGCTTCGATGACTGTACAGGCAACATTTTTGCCTGAAGCATCAAAAATACTGGTCATACCAATTTTTCTTCCTATTAATCCATTCATGATTAAAAATTTAAACTAAAGTAAAACTTTAGATATTGGAAAACTATACCTTAGAATCTAAAAATTAAATAATCCGGCGGTTATGTGAGCTTAACCTGGATATCCACGCCACTCGGAAGCTCCAATTTGGAAAGAGCATCAACTGTTTTTTGAGTGGGTGTGAAAATCTCGATTACGCGTTTGTGGGTCCTTAACTGAAACTGCTCTCGAGATTTTTTATTCACGTGCGGGGAACGCAACACGGTAAAAACTTCCTTCTCGGTGGGCAGAGGAATCGGACCAGAAATAACAGCGCCGCTGTTCTTGACTGTTTTTACAATCTTCTCGGTACTTTTATCTACCAAGTTGTGATCGTAAGAACAGAGCTTTATCCTGATTTTTTGATTCATAACCTAATTTTAAAATTTATGTTATTTTTTTTTGAGGCCGCAAAGATAGCTCAAAAATATGAATTACCAAATAATTTTGTAAATATTTTAGAAAAACAAAATATTAAGCTTTAATAGCTCCTTTTGCTTTCTCAATAATAGCATCTGAAACCCCTTTAGGTGCAGGTGCATAGTGACTAAACTCCATACTGCTGCTGGCACGTCCCGAGGTAATGGTTCTCAACTGAGTCACATAACCGAACATTTCAGACAAAGGTACTTCAGCTGAAATGGAAACAGCTCCACCAGATCTTGGCTCCTGTCCTTTAGGCATACCTCTTCTTCTGTTGAGGTCACCTATAACAGAACCTACGTATTCATCAGGAGATACAACTTCCAGCTTCATGATAGGCTCCAATAATACAGGGGCACATTTTTTGGCAGCTTCTTTAAAACCTTCCTTAGCACACAACTCGAATGCCAAAGGTTTAGAGTCGACTGCGTGTGTCTGACCATCATACAACCGTACTTTCATACTGTCGATATTGTAACCAGCCAATACACCATTGTCCATCATGGAGTTAAATCCTTTTACGATTGACGCAAAATATTCTTTAGGAACAGATCCTCCGAAAATATCATTAACAAACTGTAGTTTTGTTTTTCCTGATTTAAAATCTTCTGATTGTAAAAAGGCATCATCAGAAGGCCCTAATTCAAAAGACATCTGAGCAAATAAACCCGAACCACCTGATTGTTTTTTCAATCTTTCCGTATGTTCTACGCTTGCAGTCAATGCCTCTTTATAGTTTACCTGAGGAGCTCCTTCGTTAACTTCAACTTTAAACTCTCTTCTCAACCTGTCAACAATGATCTCAAGGTGAAGCTCACCCATACCACTGATAACTGTTTGATTGGTTTCATCGTCATATCTTACTCTGAAAGTCGGATCTTCTTCAGCCAATTTTGACAAAGCCATACCTAACTTATCAAGGTCTTTCTGAGTTTTTGGTTCGATAGCCAATCCGATTACCGGATCAGGGAAAACCATACTTTCCAAAACGATCGGATGTGCTTCATCACAAAGCGTATCTCCGGTTCTGAGGTCTTTAAAACCTACACCAGCAGCAATATCACCGGCCTCTACCCTATCAATCGGGTTTTGTTTGTTGGCGTGCATTTGGTAAAGTCTGGAAATCCTTTCTTTATTGCCTGATCTTGTATTCAATACATAAGAACCTGCATCCAATGCACCTGAATATACTCTCATAAAGGCCAATCTTCCTACATAAGGGTCAGTGGCAATTTTAAAAGCAAGTGCTGCAAACGGATCTTTAACGGTAGGTCTTCTTTCTTCTTCTTTGTCTGTTTTAGGATTGGTTCCTGTGATAGCCTCCACGTCAAGAGGACATGGCAAGTAAGCACACACAGCATCCAAAACAGCTTGAACACCTTTGTTTTTGAACGCAGATCCACACATAACCGGTGTGAAGGCCAAATCTATCACAGCCTTTCTGATAGCTGCCTGAATTTCCGGAACCGTAATAGAGTCCGGATCTTCAAAATATTTTTCCATCAAAGCTTCGTCATATTCTGCTACTGCTTCGATCAATTTTCCTCTTGTTTCTTCGACAATTTCCACTAAGTCAGCAGGAATGTCGATAGTTTGGTACGTCATTCCCTGATCGTGCTCATTCCATACCATAGCTTCTTTGGTGATCAGGTCAATAGCACCTTTGAATTTTTCTTCAGCTCCGATCGGAACCTGAAGTGGAATAGCATTGGCACCTAATTTTTCTTTAATATCATTTACAACATTAAAAAAGTCTGCTCCTGATCTGTCCATTTTATTGACAAATGCTATACTGGGAACTTTATATCTTTCTGCAAGTCTCCAGTTGGTTTCAGACTGAGGTTCAACACCGTCAACTGCACTGAATAAAAACACAAGACCATCCAAAACCCTTAAAGATCGGTTTACTTCTACTGTGAAGTCAACGTGACCGGGAGTATCGATGATATTGAAGTGATAAGACGTAGTGTCCGGAGTTGTCTGACCCTGATGAGTCGGATAGTTCCAGTTACAAGTAGTAGCCGCAGAAGTAATGGTAATACCTCTTTCCTGCTCCTGCTCCATCCAGTCCATCGTAGCAGCACCATCATGCACTTCTCCGATTTTATGACTTATACCTGTATAGTATAATATCCTTTCTGTGGTGGTCGTTTTACCTGCGTCAATGTGTGCCGCAATTCCAATATTTCTTGTATATTTTAAATCTTTTCCCATGATAATGGTTATGGATAACTTTTAATTACGTAAAATGAATTACAAAATAAAAAAACGGATTAAGCCTTAAAGTGAGCAAATGCTCTGTTGGCTTCTGCCATTCTGTGGGTATCTTCACGTCTTTTAACAGACGCACCTTCCCCTTTGCTTGCTGCAATCAGTTCAGCAGCCAATTTGTCTGCCATACCTTTTCCACTTCTCGCACGAGAGAATCTGATCAACCATTTGATACCAATTGACAACCTTCTTGCAGGTCTGATCTCTGTAGGAATCTGAAAGGTTGCACCTCCGATTCTCTTACTTCGGACTTCAACTGCCGGCATGGTATTTTCCAATGCTTTTTTCCAGATATCATGAGGATTGTCGCTGGTTTTTTCAGCGATTCTATCCATGGCATCATAAAAAATAGCGTATGAAACACTTTTTTTACCTTCCCACATCATATTATTAACGAATTGGGTGACCATCGGGTCATTAAATCTTGGATCCGGTTGAATGAATCTCTTTTTTGGTTTTCTTTTTCTCATCTTTTACAATGATATTGTGATAATTTTATGAATATACTATTTCTTAGGGGCTTTAGCTCCATATTTTGACCTTGATTGAAGTCTTTTTGCAACACCGGCTGTATCCAATGCTCCTCTGACGATGGTGTAACGAACACCAGGAAGGTCTTTTACCCTACCACCTCTCACCAATACGATGGAGTGCTCCTGTAGGTTGTGTCCTTCTCCCGGAATATAAGCTATCACCTCAATCTGGTTTGTCAGACGAACTTTAGCTACTTTTCTCAAAGCAGAGTTTGGTTTCTTAGGTGTAGTTGTATAAACCCTTGTACACACTCCTCTTTTCTGAGGGCATGAATCCAATGCCCGGGATTTAGAGGCAACGACTACCTTTTCTCTACCTTTTCTTACAAGTTGATTAATAGTTGGCATACTATTTTTTAATTTATAAATATATAAAATGATACGGGCAAAACATACCCTTTTCAAAAAGAGACGCAAAGGTAAACTTTATTTTTGTTCCGAAGTAATATTTTTGTTCAAATTTTTTTATAAAATTTTCAGAATATGGCATTTATGAATTTTTTTTCTCAAAAATTGAAAATATTTGACCCAAAAGAAAGTAATATCCACTGTTTGTAGAAAAAATTGCCCCGATTGGTAGATCGATTCCTTCATTTTGTATTTTCTATTTTTTCAGTTGATATATTGCACGTAATTTTGGCTTTCTTAACAAAATCAAACATTTATGAAAGCAGCCATTTACAAAAAATACGGTTCACCTGATGTTGTTCAAATAACAGAGTTGTCAAAACCCGTACCTGCAGATGACGAAATACTGATTCGGATGTATTTTTCTACAGTCAACAGGACAGATACAGGTTTTCGTAGTGCAGAATATTTTATTTCCAGATTTTGGAGCGGATTGTTTGTTCCGAAATATCAGGTTTTAGGTTGCGAATTTGCCGGTATTGTAGAATCAACAGGGAGCAATAGTTCTTCGTTTAAAGTGGGAGACGCTGTATTTGGTTTTAATGATCAACGATTCGGAGGCCATGCAGAATATATGTTGGCAAAAGAAACAGATGCTATGGCCAAAATCCCTGAAGGTATTTCTTTGGAAACAGCTGCGGCCATCGCTGAAGGGGCTCACTATGCCTTGGGAAATATTCGCGCTTCCGGTATTCAAAAAGGTCAGACTGCCTTGGTCTATGGTGCTACAGGTGCTATAGGTAGTGCCGCTGTACAATTACTAAAATATTTTGGGGTTCGCGTAGTAGCTGTAGGTAATACCAAAAATATCGAATTGATCAGAAATATGGGTGCAGATGTGGTTATTGATTATCAGAAAGAGGATTTCACCCAATGGAAAGAAAAATATCATTTGGTTTTTGACGCTGTAGGCAAATCTTATTTTGGTGCCTGTAGACCGCTTTTAGAAAATAACGGGGTTTATATATCCACAGAATTGGGTAAAAACGGTGAAAATGTATGGCGGGCGGTTTGGGGTAAAATAACCGGAGGAAAAAGAATTCTTTTTCCTATTCCTGAATCCAAAAAATCGGATATGGAATTTCTCGCTGCCCGTGTAGCTGACGGAAGTTTTAGTCCTGTCATCGATAAGACGTATGTGCTGGATGACATAAAAGAAGCTCACCAATATGTAGGTAGCGGTCAGAAAACGGGAAATGTGTTGATAAAAATCCGTTAGACATTTAGTTTTGATAACTTATTAAAACACCTTATAAACTAAAACAACCAAACTCTTTGTGTCATTACTTTCAGGAAGTTTTGATATCCGGAAAACATTTAATGTCCTTAGATTACCCATTAACTATATAATCTCCGGAAGAAAGGATTTTAATTTTGAATAAAAGAATCCATGGTAATATCAATAATCTGCTAACCCATCATCCTTTCGAATAGGATAATTGTTTAAAATATTTTTCCATTGTTTTGAAATTGTTTCCCATCTGAATTCCGGTTTAGCTGCATGAAGCCGGCATTTTTCAGCTATCATTTCCAAAAACTTTTGGTCATTAACAAGGGAAACCATTTGCGCACTTAAAACCAAAGGATCAATTTCAAACATCATAAACGGGTTTGTATCCAACTTGATTTCGGCCTTTACAGGTGAAATCAGTGCAACCTCCTTCCAGATTTCACCCGGACATGTGTGATCCGGCACAATCTGAGCAGCTCCACATGCAGCGTGTTCAAAACTAATCAAACCCCACCCTTCACCGTAACTGGTGTTGACTCCTATATCACAGGCACGATATAAATCGCCAAGAAGCTGGTCTTCGCTATACTTTTCACCCATCGGATTAAACAAAATAAAATCACTGTATCCGCTATCGCTGATCAGGTTCTGTAATTCTTTTGTTTTGATTTCATTCGTATTTGGGGTGTGTAAAACGAGATACACCGGCACTTTGCAATCAGGTTTGGCCAAAACAAATGCATCGATAGTTGCTTTGAGGTTTTTTCTCTCATTGTAACGGTTGGCATTAAGTATAAAAACAGCATTTTCAGCTTCATTCACCGGAAACAGTTTTTTCTTTAAGGCTCTTTTTTCATTTGAAGAAGAAGGAGGAAAAAACAGACTGAGATCCACTCCGTGATAGCAGTGTGTTACTTCCGGAATTGTTATTGTTTCATGCGGATTTTGGTTAAAATATTGTTTCATGGTACGTTTTGTATCTTCAACAGCGCCCTGATGATACAAAACCAATTCATCCAGAAAAAAAGCACTTTTTACATCTTCAATGTCGATAAAACTTCCGTCCATGGGAACATAAGCCACCAATTTTATTCCCTTGGCTTTAAGTGGTGTCCATTCGAGAGCATAGTTTTTCAGCATAAAAAAATCATTAAGCAAAAGAACCGTAGTTACTTCCAATTCAGATGCCAGATCTGCGGCACCTCTTGCGCCATATACGTCACCACCTTTGGTATTGGCAGGGTACAACGTATAATGTTTGTGGTGGGTGATGTCTCCTTTGTAACCTATACCCAACCAATGTATGTCATAATCAAGGGACAGGTGTTTAAACAAAAACTCAAAAACCCTGGTAAAACTAAAACCATATACAAATAAACCAACTGCCAGAACAGTTGGTTTATTTTCGGATTTTGCGGATCGGATCAAAACAGATTTACAGGTGTGTACATCACTGATGTTCCTACTGTGACAGGCATCAACTGAATCGGATATGCAACTATATTAAAATTGTAATCACTAAATTCTATTCCGCCTGATCCATCTAAAACCGAGACCAAAGTATAAGCCATATTGCCCCAGGTTCCGCAACTGAGTGATGCGTAGATTTGTTCCAATGATAAAAGGGCACTTCCTGCGCCTATACCGGTAAGAAATGTAAACAAATTGCCGGCAGGAAGATTATTAGACTGTAATCTCGATGTGGTCAGAATGAGCATATATCCGCTGTTGTTGAGGTAAGGTGTCAACTGTGAAGGTACCTGTTGATTATTTGTAAAAGTAAAATTTTCAACAACATTGAGGTTACTTCTGTCGACGACCAAAGCCCAGTATACATTTACCAAAGTAACTCCTCCGGGAGGATAGTACCGGTTGGTTCCCATGACCAGGCTGCTGTTGTCAGAATAAGCTCCGTTCCATACTACCGTTTGTATGGTTAAAGGGACATTTGATGCCATAAAATTTTGATTTTAAGAGTTAAAAAGAACAAAAGTAAAGTTCGGAAAAGAGTGAAAAAACCGTATAAATACCTGAATTATATATTTATTAATTAAGTTAAAATTTATGTTTTTTCATTCATACTTTTGTCAGGAAATAATCATTAAATCAGCCTGAAAAACCAAACTTAACCTTAGCCGGAGGTTTTCATTTTTTTAAAATTTGTTGTTGCAAAATGAATATATTTATATTGCCAAAAAACAAGTAGAAACAGAATAAAAATACCGCTTTTAAAAAAGGGTCAAAACCTTTATTGGTGTCATTTATAAAATATTTACAGAAAAAGTAAACATATTAAATATTTTTGTAATATATTTGGCCTTTAAAACAGGATTTGTATGATCAAAAATACGCAAAAACCTTCAATATTTATTACACTTTTGGCAGTTGTAATTTTTTCCGGGCCGGCATTTGCAGGTATCCGTACGTCTGTACCAACGGTTGATTCCCTTACGGTTACTATAACCGGTGATCGGGTCATTTGTGACGAAAGTGGAACGACCCTAACTGCTGTATCATCCACAGCAGTTGCATTTTTGTGGTCTGTAGGTTCTGTGACACCAACTCAACAAATCACTACTCCCGGTATATACACCATAACCGTAACTGATGTAAACGGGAATACAGCTTCATACAGCATAAACGTCATCGATGGTAAGTCCGCAAAACTGCCTTCGACTTCTCTTTGCGAAAATACGGCCATGACCCTGTCCAATTTTCCTTTTGACGGTTTTTGGACAAGCAAAAACCCTGACATACTCAAAGTAACATCAAATAATGAAATACTTTCTTTGGTTGCAGTCAGCTCCGGTACGACCTTATTGGATTTTCGGTTCAACAACTCATCTTGTGTTGTTACATCTGAACCGGTCACCGTTCACCCGACTCCAAAAATCGAGATTTTGGGTGAAGGATACCATTTGTGTTTTAGGAACCACAAATATGTCACCATCATCAGGTGGTACTTGGAGTACTTCAAGGCCATTTGCAGGGACCATTAGTAATGCAGGTCTTGCGACCGGCGTAATTCCCGGCACTTTTACCTGTACATTCACACAATCCTCCACAGGATGTGTCTCTGCACCAAGTAAGATAATCAGGGTAATTGAACGCCCTGAAATAAACAATACCATACCTTCAAATCTCTGTCTTGGTGGCGATTTGTTGCAACTTACCATCAATACTTCGAAACCGGGTATATGGAATAGCTCCAGACCTGACGTGGCCACCATTGACCAGGAAGGCAGAATCACACCAATCAAAGAGGGTGTAACACAATTTTATCATAATTTGGGACAACATTGTTATGTTTCACCTGTCGAAAAAAGAGTACAAAACGTGGTTACTTCAGTGACACATACCACTATTTTGCAAAATAAACTTATAGGTTTGTCAAATTCAAATCCGGGTATCTGGAAAAGTGATGATGAAGAAATTGTTACCATCATCAACAATCAACAAGCCAACTCAAAAAAAGAAGGTCAAACCATTTTGCGTTTTGAATCAGCATCGGGTTGTGAGTCATCTTTCGGAATCACAGTCAAAAAATCCAAATTCGGATCTAATGCAGACATCTCTTTAGGTGAATTTACAAACGGAAATAATAACAGTGCCTACAAAGTGCACATCCCACAACCTGCCGGTGAAACCATGTTCAATACCGATAAAGATATGGTTTACCCCAACCCGTTTTCAAATGAAATATATTTTCATGAAGAAATAGCAGGTAAGTCCTTGTTTATTTATCATATCTCCGGAAAACTGGTTTGGTCAGGAATAGCAGGATCTCAAAAACCGGACACTAACTTCTGGGAAAAAGGAGTGTACTTTTTGTCGGTAACGTCAAATGACGAAGTCAAAACACAAAAATTGATAAAGTTTTAACTCTACGAAACAAAAAATATGAGCGCATTCAGATTTTATATTCCCCTGGCTTTATTGTCAGTATTTTTTCTGATTCCTTTTTCATGTGATAACGAAAAAACGAATCTCTACCTCTTTAAAAAATGGGAAATCATTAGTGTGGATGACACACCTTACGAAAATACGGACTATGATGTAAAATATGTCGAGTTTTTTGAAAACGGAAAAGTATTGACATATGATGACGACGTAGAATATCCCGATATTGAAACTGCAACGTGGAATTGGACAGAAGAAAATGAAGTTTTGGAAATCATCTACGACGGTGGAGTAACTTCTTTTGAAATTGTCCGGCTTGAAAAAAATGAATTTTGGTTTTATCTTACAGAAGACGGTGTAGGTTACGAATTGGTTAAGTGCCTGGTGGTTCAGTGATCCATTTCTGACATGCTGAATGAAATGGAATTACATCCAGGATCTCTGACAAAACAACTAATCCAAAATTAGTACATCCAAAATTCAGGTTCTCACTGATTCCGTTCCGACCAAAAAACATTTATCAACTACCAACTGTAAACCCAGCATTTATATAGGAATAAGGGCTATCTGGTCTGCAGCAATCCCACCAAATCTTTAACTTCCCGAAGGGTTTCCTGGGCAACTTTTCTGATTTCTGCTGAGGATTCTTTGATTTGGTCTTTGATTCTTTTTTTATCTTCGTTGATCTCTTTTTTATGCTCCTGAATGGGTTTCATCATGGACCACAAAGAATCAGCGGTCACCTGCTTCAATTCTGAATATTTCAAATTTTCTGAATTATACGCATCCATCAAAACTTGATAACCATCTGAATTACCGCTTGCTTTGATCAACAAAAAAAGGTTTTCAACCCCTTCTGACATGGTATCACCTTTTTCTCCGGTATCTGTCACAGCACTTTTGATTTGTCGACGCAGGGTTTCTTCGTCAGCAAAAAGGTTGATATAATGTTTTTCACCGGCAGATTTGCTCATTTTTTTGGAAGGATCTGCTGTGGAACGAATTTTAGGAGTTTCAGTGTACAAAGGTTCCGGCATAACAAAATACTCTTTGCCCACGAGATGGTTAAACCTTTGGGCTATGTCGCGGGTTAATTCGAGGTGTTGTTCCTGATCCTTGCCTATAGGAACATAATCTGCTCTGTAAATCAATATATCTGCTGCCTGAAGTACCGGATAGGTAAATAAACCCACAGAAACAAAATCGTCTTTGCCGGTGTCTCTGTCCGTACTTTTATCTTTAAACTGCGTCATTCGCATCGCCTGACCATAAGAAGCATAACATTGTAAAATCCATGCCAGTTCGGTATGCTCCGGCACCATAGACTGTATAAACAGATTTTCAGATTTGACGCCGCAAGCCATGAGATTGGTTATAAGTTCCCAGGTATTATTCCGTAGTTTTTTGATATCAAAAGGCATCGTCATGGCGTGATAATCCACGACACCGTAAAAACATTTATAGGATTCCTGCAGTTTGACCCAATTGGAGACAGCTCCGAAATAATTACCCAAATGCATATATCCTGTGGGCTGAATGGCTGAAAGCACCGTTTTCATATTAAAAAATATTTATATATTTAAAATGTGGTTTTAAATTGATATTAGCGTAAAATATCCGTCAAATATTCTGTTTCTTTAAAAATGATAGCAGATAAAAAGATGTTTGTTACTTGTTACCTTCTTTTTTCGGAAAAACTTCGATTTTAAAATATTCGATGGCTTCTCTGTAGCCGTCCAATCCTTTTCCAATGATGCTGTGAATACTGGATTCTTTGATATAATTGGTTTGACGGAAAGGTTCTCTTTTATAAATATCACTGATGTGTACTTCTATAACCGGTGTGGTGATAGCTCTCAAGGCATCGGCTATTGCCACGGAAGTGTGGGTAAATCCACCGGCATTGAGGATGATACCATCATATCTGAAACCCACCTGATGCAATTTGTCCAGGATATCTCCTTCATGATTGGATTGGTAATAATGCAGGTTATAATCGGGAAATAAAGATTCCAGATTGTCAAAATAATCTTCAAAACGTGTATTTCCGTAAATCTCCGGTTGCCGGACACCCAAAAGATTGAGATTGGGTCCATTGATAATGATGATCTGTACCATAGATTAATTGGCTATATCACACAAAAATTTAAGTCGACCCAACAATACTTCTTCTTCGGTGATATCATCCTGCGAAAGGGCCCTGATGGCATCTTCTACTGAATCTGTTTTGGCGCTTTTAAAATAATCAAATATTTCTTCGAGGATTTCATCATCGATTCTGTCTTTCAGCTGATAATTGATATTGAGTTTTGTGCCGCCGTCAGCAATATTATTGAGTTCGTACAATAACTCGCCGAATTTCATCTCAACATTTCGCGCTATATCTTCAAAAGGCATTTTCCGGTCGATAGACTGAATGATAGTCACTTTGTATTTAGACTTATTGGCAACCTGTTTGATGACAACTTCTGTCGGCCGGTCAATTTCGTTTTCTTCGACATATTTTTTAATCAGCTCGATAAAAGGTTTACCAAACTTAATGGCTTTACCTTCGCTGACGCCGGCAATTTTTTTCATATCTTCCATCGAAATGGGATAATAGGTCGCCATTTCCTGCAAGGAAGGTTCTGAAAACACTACCCACGGCTGCACATTGACTCTTTTTGCTTCTGCTTTTCTAAGATCTTTGAGCAAACTGACCAAAGCTTCATCCAGAGCGGCTCCACCTCCGCCCATTCCTTCGGCATCAAAATCTTCTTTGACTGAAAAATCTCTGTTGAGCGGAATCATCACAGAAGTTGGTTTTTTGATAAAAGCATGACCTGCTTCCGTCAGTTTTAGTATACCATATTGTTCGATTTCTTTATAAATCAAATCATGGAGAATGGCTTGTCTGAATATTGTGTGCCAAAAGAGTTCGTCTTTTTCTTTTCCTTTACCGAACAAAGGAAGTTTATCAAACTTAAAGTCTTTCATTTCTTTGCTGGCAACACCCATTACAAATTCTATCAGAATTTTGACGGTATAGTTTTCATTCAATTGAGCAATACATTTCAGGGCGAGGGCCATCATATCACTGACTTCCACTTTTTCCTTAGGATATTTACAATTGTCACACATATTACTGCACTTGGTATCATCGTATTCTTCACCAAAATAATGCAATAAAAATTTACGCCTGCATGTGCTGGTCTCTGCATAAGCGATGACCTCTTCCATGAGTTGTGCCGACAATTCTCTTTCAGCTACCGGTTTGTCCCGGAGGAATTTTTCGAGTTTGAGGATATCTTTGTATGTATAAAATGCAAGGCAATCACCTTTCAATCCGTCACGACCTCCTCTTCCGGTCTCCTGATAATAATTTTCAATACTTTTCGGCATGTCGTAATGAATCACAAAACGAACATCCGGTTTGTCGATGCCCATTCCGAAAGCGATGGTAGCAACAATAACCTCCACTTCTTCCATAAGAAAATCATCCTGAACTTTGGTTCGTATTTTGGCATCGAGACCGGCATGATAAGCAGCAGCTTTGATGCCGTTGACATTCAGAACCTGTGCTATATCTTCAGTACTTTTTCTGGCCTGAACATATATAATCCCGGATTTGCTTCCTGAAGTTTTGATAAACTGAATAATATTTTTGATTGTTTGGTCTTTGTTGACCTTCGGACGAATTTCATAATACAGATTGTCTCTGTTGAAAGACGAAACAAAAACGTTTACCTCTTTCATCTCGAGACTCTTGATGATATCTGTCTGTACTTTCGGGGTAGCTGTTGCTGTCAGTGCGATGATTGGAATATTTTCATTGATCGCAGAGATCATGGTTCTGATCCTCCTGTATTCAGGTCTGAAATCATGTCCCCACTCAGAAATACAGTGAGCTTCATCTACTGCTACAAATGAAATATTGGATTTTTGAAAAAAGTCAATATTTTCATCTTTTGTCAACGTTTCAGGTGCAATAAACAACATCTTTGTTTTGCCGGAAGATATTTCGGCTTTGACGTCATTCATCTGTGTTTTATTCAGAGATGAATTTAAAAAACTGGCAATGTTGTCTTCCTGACTGTAACCTCTGATGGAATCCACCTGATTTTTCATCAAAGCGATCAAAGGAGAAATGATGATTGCTGTTCCTTCCATCATCATGGCTGGAAGTTGGTAACACAATGATTTGCCACCGCCTGTAGGCATAATCACAAACGTATTTTCTTTTTGTAAAACGCTTCTGACTATTTCTTTTTGTTCCCCTTTGAAGGTTTCAAAACCGAAATATTTTTTTAATGCGTCGTGAATATCCTGATCAGTGTACATGATTATTGATTATTACATATTCCGGTCTCATCATAAGACAAAATTAAGGTTCTAAGATAATACATTTATCGTAAATGAAAACAAAACGTGTAGATTTTTTTTGAAAAACAAAAAAATATTTCTTAAAAAAAACCGATGAATTGTTTTAATTTTGGCCGTTTTTAAGACCGTTTTTTAAAAGGACGCCAAAAATACAATTTACCATTGAATAATCAAAATATAATCCGGGAAAAAATTACAGACACTTTATTGTCGGAAGCAAATGCATTATTGGCTTTAAGCAGGAGTGTGGATGCCAATCTCGTCAGAAGTGTGGAAGAGATCTTTTTGTGTACAGGAAGTGTAGTAGTCACCGGAATCGGAAAAAGTGCCATCATAGCTCAAAAAATGGTTGCCACATTTAATTCTACAGGAACGAATGCAGTATTTATGCATGCTGCCGATGCTATTCACGGGGATTTGGGCATCATCAAAAACGAAGATATCGTCATTTGTTTGTCAAAAAGCGGCAATAGTCCGGAAATCAAAGTTTTGGTTCCGATGATCAAAGGATTTGGCAATAAAATCATTGGTTTGGTTTCTCACAAAGATTCCTTTTTGTATCAGGAGGCTGATTTTCCTGTATGGTTGCCTATGGAAAAAGAAGCTGACCCAAATAATCTGGCACCAACAACCAGTACCACCCTGCAAATGGCGGTCGGAGATGCCATGGCCATAGCCTTACTGACCTTAAAAGGTTTTTCAAAAGAAGCATTTGGAAGATTTCATCCCGGTGGAAGTATAGGAAAACAAATATATCTGAAAGTTTCCGATATTTACGTTCATAATGAAAAACCCAAAGTCTACGAATCTGATAATATCAAAAAGATTATTGTAGAAATATCCAAAAAAAGATTGGGGATAACGGTTGTTGTGGATGATAATGAAAATATGAAAGGCGTAATTACAGATGGTGACCTGAGAAGAATGCTTGAAAACACAGAAAATCTGACTTCAGTCACGGCCAAAGATATTATGAACTCCATACCTAAAACCATTTCTGCTGATGCTCTGGCTGCAGATGCTTTGGGAACAATGCGTAAAAACAGTATTTCGCAATTGGTAGTCGTGGAAGGAAACCGCTATAAAGGTGTGATCCATATTCACGATCTGATCCGGGAAGGGATCATGTAAAAACGGATAATTCATTTATTCTACAAAAAAACAATCAAGGTTTACCCTATATAATTACAGTGGTTAACCCTCAATTTTACTTTTTTTTCAATTTTTGTTTATATATTAATCTAAAATTCTATATATAAATTTATCTTTGGGCTACTAAATTTATTTTTTATGTATAGGATGCACTTTTATACCCTTTTTATTATTTTTATATTTTCATCAGGTAAAATTTTCAGTCAGACTTCGGGGCATGAATTTGTGATTGACATCAATGAAATCAGAAAATCATTGTCTGCTGAAAAAAAATCCGACAGAACAGATAGTACTTTACCGGAAATAACTCTACCCAATCATGTTGGTCTTCCCATAAGATATACAGCAACAGAGTCCTCGGTCATGTCGGCCGAAATGGAAAAAGCGTTTCCGGAGTTCAAAACCTACGCACTTCAGGGAGTAGACCAAAAACTGGCTTACGGAAGGATTTTTGTCAGCCCCTTTGGTGTCGAAGGTGTAATGATAATTGGAAATTACAGAGTAAAAATCGAAGCCAAAGACAAAACCAATCCATTGGTTCACAAGGCTTTTCTCCTTGAACTTAACAATCCTTTTACTTGTGGTACGGATGAAGAGGCAAAAATTATTAAAGGTCAGTTTTCAGGACTACGAAATCCCAATGGCGGCACAGAAAGACAATATGAAATGGCCATCGTATGTACCGGAGAGTTTTATCAGAATGCTTCTTTTGGGAACAATAATTTGACCCAAGCCAACGCCGCTGTTGTTAACATCATCAATATGATCAATGTCTATTGGAACGCAGAAATGTCTATCAGAATCACCATATTCCAGACACCCGTCATTTATACCAATCCTGCAACCGATCCTTTTGATATTGCAGCAGGTAATCTGACAGCTCAGGCTTCCACAGCGATTCATACCAATTTCCCGGCAGGAGGATATGACTTGGGACATGGCCTTCATTATATTGCAGGCGGTGGTTCAGGAGTTGCCGGTGTAGGTGTGGTTTGTAATAATACTGTCTCAGGAGGTGGAAGGGTCAATTCACGAGGTTGGTCAAGCGGTACTTCTCAGAGTTTGATTGCGATTAATATCATGACTCACGAAGTGGGCCATATGTTTAATTCCCCGCATACATTTAACGGATCATTAGCAAATTGTAATACAGGTCAGCACAGCACCAATACTGCTTACGAAATCGGCTCAGGGACAACCATTATGTCTTATGCCGGTCTTTGCGATGCACATAATATACAAAGCACACAGGATTTGTATTTTCACTCCAAAAGTCTCGAGCTCTTCTATAATTTTGTCGTAGGTACAAGCTGCTCTACAAATACCTCTACCGGAAACACTCCCCCGACCGTCGATGCTACGATTTGTGCCGGACCGTACACCATACCGATATCCACACCCTTCGAACTTACAGGTTCCGGAAGTGATGTCAATAACAATGTACTTACTTATGTGTGGGAACAAATAAATGAAGACGGAGTCGGGGTAAGGCCAACGCATGGTTTTACAGGTTCAACAGCAGCGGCAAGTGCTACTGCTCCGTTGTTCAGAAGTTTCCCGCCTACTACTTCAGGATTTACAAGGTCTTTTCCATCCAGAGCATTGGTTTTAGCCAATAATTATACAAGCAATTTTGAGCCATTGCCGACGGTGTCCAGAACGTTAAATTTCAGATTGACGGTCAGAGATAATCTGGTTCCCAACGGAGCTTATGCCTATGACGATATAGCCATCACAGTAGATGGAACCAAAGGTCCTTTATCCGTCACAGCACCCAATACAGCTGTGACAATCAATGCCGGAAGCAGTTCCACCATTACCTGGGCAGTAAACAGCACCAACAGCATTTGTAATAGTGTCAATATTTTATTGTCCCTGGACGGCGGACAGACGTACCCGGTCACCTTAGCAACTGCGACCGATAATGACGGAACCCAGTCGGTGACATTTCCTGGTGGTTTGTCAGGCAGTACAACGGCCAGGATCAGGATAGAAAGTGCGTGCATTACATGCGTCCGATTTTACGATGTTTCAAATGTCAATTTCACCATTTCGTCAGCCTGCAATACGGTGGTAAGTAATCAGTGCAATATCACTCCGGTTACGGCACAAGAAGGTAATAATGCTTTGATATTAAGTATGGATGTGGCCTATGGCAATGTTTTTACAACAAAAAGTATGGTTCCGTCAGGAGCTGCGGTGAACAGTGCACTACATTCGGGAACAACTCCATTTACCGGAGGATGTACCGCCATTAATTTTGGAGACCGGGCAGCTGTAGCAAGGTTTAAACCTTCAGCAAACGGCAACTACACCTTTAATATGACCGGTGGATTCCGCCACCTGACTATCTATCAGGGAGAATATAACCCTTCCTCACCGTGCACCAATTTTTTAGGTTCGACAGCGTACAACGGAGGTATGATATCTAACCCTATGACCCTCAATCTGAATGCTTGCAATATCTACACGGCCGTATTTTTTGATGTATCCGGAACAAACGGAACATTGACGGTGACGCCTCCAGCCGGAGCTTTTGTGTTTGATCATAATCCGCCGACGGCTACCAACTATTCATATACCTATGCGGCAGTGAACACCTCAAATAACCTTATTGCAGCGGTTAGTGCAGCACCAAATTTTACGACGTTGGCACCCGGTAGTTATTGCGTTTACGGTATATTTTATTATAGCGGAGCATCCAGCCCACCTACTTTTTTTGACCCTTCAACGTTTGTTGGACAAACAATTTCAGGATTATTGAATGCAGGTGTTTGCAACAGGGCCAGCGAAAATTGTCGACCGCTTACCGTCACCCAAATTTGTGGTACTGTGGTGAACAATAATCTGGATGACGGTGCTGGTTCACTCAGGCGAGCAGTTACCTGCAATCCTGAAGGAACGACCATTACCTTTGCTCCGGCAGTGACCCAGGTTAATCTGACTTCTCAATTAGCAGTATCCAAAAATATGACTTTACAAGGTATCAGTGCCATCAGTCGTCCGGAAATCATCACTTCGTCAAGCGGAATCAACATTTCTACCGGCAAGACATTAACCTTACAAAATGTAGACATCAGACATACAGGTAGTCAGACTGTTCAGGGAGGCGGCACGTTGAATATTACAGGAACGACAGTGGCAAAACAATAATATTGCCGGTAGGGTAAAATCAGTTAAACAATAGTATATTTCAAAATATTTCGTTTGTATACATACGGAGGTCTGGTGTTTACCGGACTGTTCTTTGGGTTTGAATAACATTCCATGGTACCGTTTATTGAATTGATGTGTAGTTCAAAGTATGTAAACTTGAGGAAAAATAAAGGTAAAATATATTTGTTTTTGATGTAATAATCTTACAGACGTCCTTTGCAATGGCAGGATGTATTGATACCGCACTCCACTGACAGGAAACACATTTTTTGTTAAAAGTTTTGAAAAACCGAAGGTGTGTTGTAGTTTTGTTGGAAATAAAAAGCCAGTTTTTCATTTTCAGAATTTTTTTTTGTAATTAAACTCAAAAATTCAGCTAAACACATAAGATATGGACCAAAATGAACTATCTCAATTATCTAATGAAGAACTGCTCGAGGTAGCAAAAAACAATAAACCATCCCCCGTTTTAGATGCATTTTTTATCGGGTTTCTGGGTGGTATTATCATCTTTAGTATCGTTGCCAACAGTTGGGGCCTGGTTACTCTACTTCCTTTGTATCTGATTTACATATTCCTGAAAAAACCAAAACAATACGAGGCATTAAAAAATGAACTAAAAAAAAGAAATTTATCATAACTCTATATTTAAACGCTGATTCTTATACACAAGAACTGCTTATTATAAAAGCATTGGTATTAATAACCTGGTTTTTAGGACAAGATTCAGCTACAAAATTTAAAAAATGGTTTTTTCTGCAATTGAATACAAAAGAACCATACACATTAACACACTACAAACAATTGTTTTAAGCACTTTTTTATACTTTTTCAATAAATGCGATCGATGAATATTTTTTGGATTAAAACGATACTCTTTGCAACAGCCCTAATCTTTTTGTTTGGAAACTTAAACACAGTTTCTGCCCAACAAAATATTGTCGAAGACAGTATTTATACTTTCAAAATGAAGGATGGTCAGATTTTTAATGGTACAGTAAAAATCCGTGAAAAAGATTATTTGTATGAAGTGCAATCCAATAAAGGAATGTTATTATTGTTGGAAGAAGATATTGAAGAAATTGTTCTGACTTCAGAATTTCTGAAACCGGAAATCACTTGGCCAGATAGTGTACACTCAACCCGATATTTATATACGCCGGGAAGTTACAATCTACGAAAAGGTGATTTTTACTACCAGAATTATTTGATCGTAGGCCAACAGTTTGTTTATGGTTTTTCTGATCGTTTTTCTTTGGGATTAGGTCTTTTCCCAACATTTTCTGATGACCCTGAATATATTTTAGCGTATTCTATTACTCCAAAAATAAGTTTTGATTATAAAAACAAAAAAGGAGCTTTTTCTGCTATGGCCGGAGTACTAACTGCTATCCCTGCGCAGTCGGCTCTTGGGCTGTTTTATATTTCAAATACTTTCGGTACCAGAGATAAAAACCTGACAGTAGGATTAGCAACATTTTATCGTCAGGATGAAGAAATCCACAAGTCCATAAATATTTCAATCAGCGGATACCTTAAAGTCAGTAAAAGATGGGCTGTTATTACAGACAATATGTTTTTATCAAATCACCATGATGAACCAAAGTTCAGTTTGGAAGAATCGTATTTTGTATTTAGTGGCGGAGCAAGGTATATTAAAAAAAGATTTTCCTTAACGCTCGGGGCTTTCCTTTTATTTAAACCTAATGATTATTCTGAATTTTACCCTATACCCTGGCTAACCATGGGTGTATTGTTAAATAAAAGAGAAAAAAGAAAGTAAAATCATTCCTTTCTTAATGCTTTAATCTTGATACCTTCCAAGAAATAAAATAAAACTTAGTTTTTATTTTTTAATTGAGAAAAAAATAACGGAGGTTTAGGGTAACAAAGGAAACCGTTCATATCCAAACAATCACCTTTAGTCAATTAATTTGACACATTCCGTGCTTTACAACAAAATTCATTTTCCGTCAATTTATCCTTTATTCCAATTCCAAAACCTGCAAAGTTTTTATCTCAAAACTGCCCAAACCACCTTTTACATTCGTAGGAACTTGAACCGGAGTACTAAAAGGATTGTCCACACTGTTAAAATGGTTCAACAAAGCTCTTGAAAACACATAATGATGTTCGCTGATATCATACCATTCTACCTTTAGCAATGCCAAAGCACTTTCCAGGTTCATTTGAGGAACCTGAAAATCCAGAATTTTTTCCGTTCCGTCAAACCCTGTATCAGAAATCAAAAGACCATTATTTTGATAAGACTCCGATACGGAAGGGTCAATGCTACTTGCATACCTTTCATTATAACTCCCAAAGAGACCCAATTCCAACAGTCTGAAAGCATAATAATTTTTTCCGGGTTTGTCGTTGATTCTGACACTGATTAAAGAAACCTCAGAACCCTCACTATCCAATCCACCGTCTTCTTTAAAGGTTACACTCACCACTTCCGAAGAAGGAAGAACCTTTTGCAATACGCTGGCATCCGGATAACCGGGATGTTTTGCCGTAATGGTAACTTCATCTCCGGTTTGTAAATCGCCACCAAAATCTACCATAAAATTATGCGAAAAAACCGAATTGACGGGCGCTACCGGAAAAGAACTGCCATTGACAAAAACATTGACCTCCGCATCGGACAACATGGCCTCTCTGAAGTCTGTATTATTGTCAAATACTCCTACATTGCGCGCAATTCGAAAGTACATAGAATCCTTACTTTTTTCGTGAATACAATCAATCACGATGGTTGGTTCATATACCGGAGGATCAATATCAATGGTGGTATTAAAAAAATCTTCACAGGAAGTCAATCCAAAAACCAAAGTTAAAAACGATATTTTGTATATTAATTTTATCATGGTTTTAAAATTTAATAGCGTAATTAATGTAAGGAATCATAGGAAACAGGCTCACCTGCTTCAATTTGGTGGTCTCATTACCATTTAAATCTGTATCCGTTTCAAAATATACAAAAAACGGATTGTTGTTGGCATAGGTATTGTATGCTCCCAAAGACCAGGTTCGCGTATATTTTTTGCGGGTTTTTACAAAGTTGATACCCACATCCAGCCGGTGGTAAGGGTTCATCCTGTATCCGTTTCTGGAGCCGTATTGTTCTACGGTATTGATAATCCCACCAAATTGACCACCGGATTGTACGATATCATAACGAGAATTGGCCAATGTTACTGCATTGCCGGTACCATAGACCCAGGTTCCGGAAACATTTATTTTTTTGGATATTTCATACATGGCTACAACACTCAGATCGTGTCTTCGGTCATATCTGAAAGGAAAATATCTGCCTTCATTTACATCGGAAAACTGCCGGTTATTCCATGCCAGGGTGTACCCTATCCAACCGGACAATCTGCCGGTTTTTTTCTGCACAAAAAACTCAAATCCCCAGGCTTCGCCCTTACCCTGCGTCACGCGGTCCTGCCAGTCTGTAAGTTCGAAGAGCCCCGAACCATCTTTATAAGCAATCAGGTTTGACATTTTTTTGTAATATGCTTCGATAGAAACTTCATAATCTTTGCCGAAGGTTTTGGCAAATCCGGTAGCCATCTGCCACGATTCCTGGGGTTTGATTCTGGCAGTCGTCGGCAACCAAAGATCTGTGGGCAGGCCTAATCCTTCAAATGCCAACAGGTTGATGTACTGTCTCATGGTAGCAAAAGATGTTTTCCATGCAAATCCTTTTGGCAGGAGATACCTGCTGCTGATTCTTGGTTGTAAAGAAGCATAAAACTTATTATCGACATAAAATCCGGAAAGATGCAGCCCGAGATTCACTTTCCATTTTTTATTGACATCAAAATCATCTTCAGCATACAAAGCCAGCTCGGTCGCATTTTTGATTTGTTGACCGTATCGGGCATTAAAGCTGGCGCCGGGTTCGGAGGATTTTCTTTCCAGATTAAAAACTCCGGGATTAAACTCATGAAAAATCACATTGGCACCAAATCGTATAAAATGGTTGGGATTGGGCACGTAGTCAAAATCCAGTTTTGCTGCGTAATCCCGTATTCCGGAAATATAATTCACACCAATCAGTTCTTCGGGAAGATTTTCATATTCCGTGCCTTGTTCGACACCTGTATTCAAACGATACCTGCTGTAGGTAAGGGTTGTATTGAGAAACAATTTATCGTGAATGATGTGATTCCAACGCAGGGCTCCGGTCGTATTACCCCACCCCAGATCCGATGAAACAAAATCTCTGGACGACCCGAATGTTGATTTTTCCTGATAATAAAATTTGTCATTACCGCCGTAAAAACTAAGGTATAACCTGTCTTTTTGAGAAAAAGTATGGTTTACTTTGGCGTTGAGATCATAAAAATAATAACCGGTGTCCCCTTCAGAACCATTTGATTTGAAAGATTGCCTTATCAGGGGTCTGGTCAGAATATCCAGCCAGGTCCTTCTGCCGGAAACCAGAAACGAGGATTTCCCTTTTTGAATCGGTCCTTCCAGCGTGAGTTTGGAACCAATGACACCTATGGAAAAATCTCCGTGATATTCTTTGCTGTGTCCGTCTTTCATATTGATTTCCAAAACCGAAGAAAGCCTTCCTCCGTATCGTGCAGGAAATCCACCTTTGATCAGGGAAACATCTTTGATGGCGTCTGCATTAAAAACCGAAAGAAATCCAAACAAATGATTGGCATTGTACACCGGAACGCCATCCAGCAGAATCAAATTCTGGTCAGGACTTCCTCCCCGGACGTACAAACCCGCCTGACCTTCTCCGCCGGATTGTACACCAGGCAAAAGCTGCAGCGCTTTAAGTACATCCGTTTCTCCCAAAAGTGCCGGAATTTTTTTGATCTGTGCAATGGGAACGTCGACGGTGCTCATTTGGGTTTCATTTTCAAACTTTTTTTCCCGGGAAGCCACAATTTCGATTTCTTCGAAAACAAGTTCACTCTTCATTTTTACATTGAGTGTGCCGGAAGACTGACCGGAAATGTCCAATGAAGATTCTTTGTACCCGATATATGAAAACTCCAAAACGACCGCTTCTGTTTTATCCAAAGTAATGGAATAAAAACCATAGGTATTGGTAACCGTTCCTTGTTTGGAGGCCGGATGATAGACACTGCACCCGATGAGTTTTTCGCCTGAGGCTTCATCCTCCACATAGCCGGAGATTGTTATTTTTTGAGCAAAACTGATCTGAAAAAATAGCATTCCGATCAGAAAAGGTAACATTATTTTCATTCAATAAGGATTGTGTTAACCAAACAATGATGATTTTTAATAGAAAAAGGTTGTAAACTTAAAACGAAACGGTTAGAAAAACAAAATCATTTTACCATTTTCCTGTATTCTGAATAAAAAATCGGAAAAATATGCTGCCTGATCAGTAAGTTTTTAACGATAATTTAATAATTCATTTTATGATCATAATAAAATGGTATTTGAAATTGTAAAAACAATTTTAAATGGGGACTGCAGAAAATGTTATAAATGATTGGGATTCAAGCTATTTCATCCTAGAGACGGGGTAACATAAAAGATGGCATATTTCTGAAGAAAAAAATCTGAAAAAAGAGTTTTAACGCAAGGATAAGGAAGATTTGTGATTAGGAACATTGCATTTTGAATAAGAACTATAAAAATTAAATACTTGATTTTCAATATATTTTGTACTTTTCAGCAGACCTTAAAGAACATTTTATAAAAAATATTGACATGATTTATACTTTGTTTCTGATTGACAAGTAAATTTATGCCATAAATCGGAAATTTTGAATATTGTCATATTATCCCGGAACCCATCGTTGTATTCGACCCAAAGCCTGGTTAATGCCGCCAGAATCCGCAATCACCACGTTAGGGTCATCGATCACCTGCTTTGTGACCTCGTCATCGAAAAGGGCAAGTGCAACGTTTTGTACAACAATACCATCTTGTCGGACGTAGATGCTGTCATTCCGCGTATTGGTGCTTCAGCCACAACTATGGGTGCTTCAGTCCTCAGACAGTTTGAAGCTCAGGGTGTTTTTCTCACCCTGAAAGCTACTCCGCTGCTCAGAGCACGAAACAAATTGAGTTGTCTGCAAATCCTTGCAGCCAATGGAATCAACGTACCCAGGACGGTATACGCAAGTAATCTGCAGACACTGCCTTCTATTCTTACGAATATGGGTACCTATCCGATCATCATCAAACTCATGAACGGAACGCAGGGCATGGGGGTTATCCTCGCCGAAAATAAAGGCAACGCAGAATCCATTATGGAGGCATTTCACACAACCAATGAGAAGGTCATCCTCCAAAAATTTATCAAAGAGGCCAAAGGGGCTGATCTGAGGGCCTTTGTTGTAGACGGCAAAATCGTCGGTGCCATGAAACGCCAGGCCAGACCCGGGGATTTCCGGTCCAACCTCCACCGGGGAGGAACTTCCCAAAAAGTAATCCTTACCAAAGAAGAAGTTGAAACGGCTCTTAGATCTGTAGAAATCCTTGGTTTACATATTGCCGGAGTGGATATGCTTAAAACAAAAAACGGACCTGTCGTTCTTGAAGTCAATGCCAGTCCTGGTCTCGAAGGTATCGAAGGAACAACCCAGGTAGACATTTCCGGCAAAATCATATCATATGTTGAAAGAGCTGTGGCCAATCAAAAAAACAGGCGTTAAATCTTATCTCTTTACCCTTTTACCTGATAAACCGGAATGGGGTTTACCGGTTTTTCCTGAAAAAAATCGTTCACCTGAACCTTTTTTATCATTACGTTTGTTGTTTTCAGGTCAGGTCAACACAACCTTAAATCCATTATTTTGAAAAAAAAGGATATATTTTTACCAAAAATTGATGTCAGTAAAGGCATTACGATCGATGACACCACTGTAGAAGCCGGCCAGCATGCTATTGTCAGGGTCAATGCCGGCAAACTTCCTACAGATAATCGCATCAATGTTTTTGCTCATGTTTTCAATTCCGGCATACCCGGACCTGTACTGCTTATCCTCGCCGGGGTGCATGGTGACGAAATCAACGGAATTGAAATTGTCAGACGTTCTCTGGAAAACCGCTATTTTGAGCACATAGTCAAAGGAGGTGTCATTGTCATCCCACTACTCAATGTCTATGGCTTTATCAATTTCAGTCGGGATACGACAGATGGAAAAGATGTCAACCGCTCCTTTCCCGGACATTTAAACGGATCATTGGCATCAAGAGTAGCCAGGATTATCACCTTAAAATTTTTGCCCTTGGTAGATCTGGCGATAGATTTTCATACAGGAGGAGCCGAAAGATATAATTTTCCTCAGGCGAGGTTCAACCACAATGATAACCGTGCTGTCAAAATAGCAGAGGTTTTTGGTGCACCGGTTTTAATGGAATCCGGTCTGATAACCAGTTCATTCAGAAAGTCAGCCTATGACCAGGGTGTTCCGGCGATCGTATTTGAAGGAGGTGAATCCGTCAGGTTGGACCAACATTCGATTGATACCGGACTGCAGGGAATTAAAAATGTGATGGGGTGGCTGGGCATCAAAGAAGAAGAACACGGAGCTTCAAAACAAACCCATTTTCTGGTTGAAAAAAGTACCTGGTTACGAGCCCACATGGCCGGAATGTTTTTATGGTATATCCCTTCAGGCAACGTTATCAAAAAAGGAGAAATCCTGGGTGTCATTAACGATCCTTACGGAACAAAAACGGTTGAGGTTGTAGCAAAATCGGATGGCATCATCATTGGTCACAATAATGCTTCGGTAGTGAATCTGGGCGATCCGTTATTTCATATCGGGACATCTTACAGAGTGATTCAGGCCCATCCTCAACAAACTTTTTAACAAAATCTCTATGGATAAATTTTTTTTGATCCTCATTTTTGTCTTTTTTGTGATAAAAGATACGTTTGCTCAACAACAAAGTTTTGAAACATTTCTGAAAACACATCTGTCAGAATCTTTTTATGAAAAAACACAATTGGGAATGAGTATTGTCGATCTTTCTGATGGAAAACAACTCTCCGGTTACCAGGAAAATAAATGGTTTGTTCCGGCATCATCCTTAAAAATCATTACTTCATTTGTCGCCTACAGTATTTTGGGTAAAAATTTTCAATATAAAACACATTTGGTATACACTGGTAATGTAGATAAATCGGGAATATTATACGGAAATGTAATTTTGATAGGAAGCGGCGATCCCACTTTGGGTTCCGGGAGGTGGTCACAAAAACCGGATATGGAGGCATTGTTGATCCTGATAACTGAAGAAATTAAAAAAGCCGGTATCAAAGAAATCAAAGGGAAGGTTTTGGTGGATTCATCAATATTTGACGACGACCCGGTATCACCCACCTGGCAATGGAATGATATAGCCAATTATTACGGAGGCGGAGCCCACGGATTTAATATTTCGGAAAACGAATACCATTTATTTTTTCATCGTGACAAAGAGATCGGACAAAAGGCAGGACTGGATAGAATTGAACCCTATATTCCCGGTCTTGAGATGGAAAATGAGGTGACGGTTGGTCCTTCAGGCAGTGGCGACCAATCCTATATATTTACGAAGGATTCGAATTATGACAAAGTAGTAAGAGGTAGCATTCCTTACGGAAAAAATATATTCAAAACAAAAGGAGCCATACCGGAACCGGCAAAATTTATGGCTTACAGGATGTATGATAACATCAAAAAAGCCGGCATCATATGTTCAAAAGATGCCTTTGACCAAGCCGGGTCCCGGGAAGCTGTCACAGATACGTTGGTCTCATTTGTATCACCGGAACTCAGTCAGATCATCAAAACAGCCAATGCTGAAAGTATCAATCTCTATTGTGAATCCCTTTTAAAAACCATGGGATATTTGCATTCCGGAAAAGGCAGGCGAACGACAGGATTGGAGGTTGTAAATCGATATTTCGATGATTTAGGATTAAAAAGTAATGACGTATTCCTGGAAGATGGCAGCGGATTGTCTGCCAGAAATTATGTTTCGCCCCGATTTTTTACCACATTTTTGTACAAAATGGTCGCCCGATACGGTCAGAAAGAAGTGTCAGACATGTTGCCACAAGCCGGCGAACAAGGCACCGTCAAAGGTTTGCTGGCAGATAATCCCGAAGTACAATCGTATGTCCGGGCCAAATCGGGATCAATGACGGGAATCTATTCTTTGACAGGAATATGTAAAACCTCAAAGGGAAAATGGGTAACATTTTGTTTGATGCTGAATGGTTCGCCGGCAAAAGAAAGTAAACAGAACCGCAAACAATTGGAAAAAATCCTTTTAGCCATCCACAAATATTACTAAATTCGTGCTTCAAATACAGAACATGATATCAGGCCGACTTTTTGTTATCTTTTTTCTAAAAAAATATTTTGTTTTCATCTTTTTAGTTTCACTTTTTTTTGTGTTCGGTTGTAAAGAACAATCAACCTATCTTCCTGATGAAAAAAATATATCAACAAAAGATATACAGAAAGATACGATTCCCTCTTCATTTAATGATGTCGACAGAATGCAATACAATATCGGAAGAACCATATGGCAAAAACCGGATGTTGTCATCAATCAAATGGGAGATCTTTCTGAAAAAACCATAGCTGATATAGGCGCAGGCACCGGATATTTTTCTTTCAGAATGGGAATAAAAGCAAAAAAAGTTATTGCTATTGATATTAACAAAGATGTTTTGGATACTATCAAACAATTTATCCCTCTTTTACCTGAAAAATACAGGCACAAAATAGAGACCCGACTGGCGAAAACCGATGACCCGATGTTAGAACCTGAGGAAGTGGATCTCATTGTCATCATCAATACCGTTACATACATTCCCGATCTGGACAATTACCTGCAAACCCTGAGGAAAGGATTAAAAAAAGGAGGTGAAATCATGATTGTCGATTACAAAATGAAACGATTGCCGATCAACGCGCCCCCCAGAACTCAAAGGATGTATCTCGATGTTTTGGAAGACAAACTCGAAAAAAATGGTTTTACCCTGGACTATTCTGACGACACCTCTCTGGACTATCAGTTTATTCTCAAAGCCATCAATAAATAAGATTTGGGTTATTAAACCAAAAATCACTTTTACAACTTAAATAATCATACCATGTGGGCAGTAGTTACCGGAGCAACCAAAGGAATCGGATTAGCCATAGCAGAAAAACTGGCAGCTGAAGGTGTTAATCTCATCGTCTGTGCAAGAAATCTTTCTGACCTTGACAGAATGAAAACGACTTTTAAAGAAACGTACAAAAATACAGCTTTAGTCACCGTAAAAGCAGATCTATCCAAAAGAGAAGATATCTCAAACTTTGCAAAAATCGTTCTTGAAACTTGTGACAGTCCGGATTATCTTATCAATAATGCCGGAATCTATGTCGGCGGTTCCTTAGCAGATGAACCCGATGAAAACCTTCCGTTCATGATCGAAACCAATCTCTACAGTGCTTATTATCTCACCAAGGCATTACTCACACCGATGAAAGCTTATAAAAAAGGTCATATCATCAATATGTGCAGCATTGCCAGTAAGATAGCGTATCCTAATGGGGGATCTTATTCCATTTCAAAATTTGCTTTGTTGGGATTTTCAAAAGTATTGAGAGAAGAACTCAAAAATGACGGCATCAAAGTAACAGCAGTTTTGCCGGGAGCCACATGGTCTGATTCCTGGAAAGGTGCCACCCTGCCACAGGATCGTATTATGGAAGCCCGGGATATAGCAGACAGTATCTGGAATATCCTTAATCTCGGACCTTCATGTGTCGTGGAAGAAATTACCCTGCGACCTCAGTTAGGAGATTTGTAAAATCAGGTCTATGGAATCCAATACCTTTATTCCTTACCGTACAGAAGACCTGACTTTGGAAGCACAAAAAGTACGGGTTGAATCCTTTTACAAAACCATGTCAGAAAGACGTTCAGTCCGTCATTTTTCTAACCGGGAAGTGGATGAAAAAATCATCAGAACATTGATCAATACAGCGGGAACAGCTCCTTCAGGTGCCAATAAACAACCCTGGACGTTTTGTGCAATCTCTTCACCGGAAATCAAACAAAAGATCAGAGAAGCTGCTGAAAAAGAAGAATATGAAAACTACCATGGAAGGATGTCGGATGAGTGGCTTCAGGATTTACAAAAATTTGATACCAATTGGGTAAAAGAATTCCTTACTGAGGCTCCCTGGTTGATTGTAATATTCAAAAAATCTTATGATATTGATAAAAACGGTACCAAATCAAAAAACTACTATGTTCAGGAATCCGTAGGTATTGCCTCCGGAATATTTATCACAGCTGTTCACATGGCGGGATTGGTGACGCTGACCCACACACCAAGTCCTATGGGTTTTTTGCAGGAAATTCTCGGTAGACCCGAAAATGAAAAACCATTTTTATTGCTGCCTGTAGGTTATCCGGCAGAAAACTGTTTGGTACCTGATATAAAAAGAAAAAGCGAAAATGAGATTTCGCTTTTCTTTTGATTATGTTTTATTTTCTGGGAATCAGATTAAATTCAACTCTTCGGTTGAGGGCCTTTCCTTTGTCATTGGCATTGGTCGTAATCGGGCGTGAATCTCCGTATCCCGCATAATTTAATCTGGAGTCAGACACACCTTGTTTGATCAGATAATCGTAACAAGCTTTGGCTCTTCTTTCTGACAATGTTTGGTTAAACGCAGGCCTTCCTACATTGTCTGTATGACCGCTGATAATCATGTTAAAATCAGGATAACGATCCATAATGCCTGCGATTTGTTTTAAAACAGCATTGGATTCTCCTTTCAGAACCGCACTGCCAGTTTCAAACTGCACTGCCTGCATCGCCACATCCAATGTCTTTTTATCTTCTTTGGCTATTTCCGGACATCCGTTATTGGCCACACTACCCGGAAGTTTTGGACATTCGTCTTCATGGTCCGGTATTCCGTCGCCGTCTGTATCAGGGCAACCACCGTAAACACGCAAACCTTTAGCATCCGGACATTTATCAATACTATCGGGTATTCCGTCGCCATCCATATCTTTTTCAGGACAGCCGTCATTGTCAGCAAGACCCGGCTTATCCGGACATTTGTCTTTGTCATCCGGAATTCCGTCACCATCTCTGTCTGTAAAAGGACATCCTTTGTTGGCTTTGCTTCCGGTCACATTCGGACATTCATCTTCATGATCCGGAATGCCATCACCATCGCTATCCGGACATCCGTTGTAAATCTGAGGACCTGCAACATCCGGGCACTTATCCTGGTAATCAGGAACACCGTCACCATCTTTGTCAGGACAACCTTTCATTGAAGGTATACCTTTTTCATTAGGACAAAGATCGAGATCGTCAACGACTCCATCTCCGTCACTATCCTTAATCATAGGTTTTTCTTCTTCTTTCGGTTTTTCTTCTTTAGGCTTTTGAGCCAATAAATAGATAAATCCCAATCCATGATGCAGATTGTTTCTGTTTTCAGCAAATGAAAAACGATACTCTAACTGATAATTAAAATAAGCATTGGGAGCAATGCGAAAATTCAGACCTCCGCCAATCGGAATCTGCAGGTTAAAATCTCCGCCCAATTCCTGAACCCCACCTATTCCTCCCATAACGTATGGGGAAATGATTCTTTCAGGTTTGTAAAAATGGTATTGAGCTACCGCATCAAGACTGACAAACCGCGTAAATTGAACTTCTGTAGAATCTTCAATATTATTGATATTACCGTATTTAACAGGAATATTGATTGAAAAATTATTAGTAAAATTGTGTTGGTAACCGATTTCAAAACCATGACGGTAATCCTTAAAATTAAATAAGTTGCCGCCATTCTGAGACTGGTAGTCCACAAACAACTTTTTGAAAGTCACTCCTGAACGAAATGCAGGGTTTTGTCCGTTTCCTTCAGTAAGGAATATACACAACAAAAACAAAACGAAAAGATGTATTCTCATAATAAAGTATTAAACTTTAACCAAAATAAAGGCAAAATTAATAAATATTTCAGACGTTAGTACATTTTTCTTAAAATATTACATTTTTTTACCATATGTTTAGATTTGGAATACAACAGATTTTCATTTTTGTTCAGTCGTTTATATACTATTTTACCTTGTTTTGTCTTATGGATCAGTCAAAACTGATTGTATACAAACCGTTTTAAAGCAAAATGCAGCTAAAAACTCTAACCATAAAAATATGATTAAAATATACAATTTGTTAGTACCTCCCGGTTAATTTCCCAAAAAGGTATACAAATCCCTCTTCCTGAAAAAGTGTATTTTGTTTTTATAACTCCATCAATAAAGTCACCGGATCTTCTAAAAGTTCTTTGACTTTAACCAAAAATGTAACGGAAGTACTACCGTCGATGATACGATGGTCATAAGAAAGAGCCAGGTACATCATAGGCCTGATCTCGACTTTTCCGTCTATAGCGACAGGTCTGTCTTTGATGGCATGCATACCCAATATGGCCGATTGTGGTTCGTTGATAATCGGTGTACTCACCAATGATCCGAAAACCCCTCCGTTGGTAATGGTAAACGTTCCACCTTTCATTTCTTCCAAAGATAGTTTGCCGGCTCTCGCTTTGTCCGCCAGATCTTTGATGGCAAATTCGATTTCATGAAAACCTAGTGACTCAACATTGTGAACAGGTGGTACGACCAAACCATTCGGTGTGGAGATGGCTATAGAAATATCCACATAATCATGATAGATAATGTCGGTTCCGTCAATCATGGCGTTGACATCAGGCATTTCCATCAGTACTTTTGCGCATGCTTTTGCAAAAAGAGACATGTAGCCGAGTTTGATTCCGTGTTTGGCAACAAATTTATCCTGATATTTTTTTCTCAATTCATTTAATGCGGTCAAATCCACTTCATTAAAAGTGGTGAGCATAGCTGTCTGATTTTTAGCTGAAACCAGTCTTGCCGCAATCGTTCGTCTCATTCTGGACATCTTTTCCACCCTAACCACTCTTTCTCCCGAAGTTGATTTGACCGGAGCAGCAACAGAAGCTGTGTTTGATGGAGTCGTCGTTGTTTGTACCGCTTTATTTTGTACTGCCAATACGGCATCCTCTTTGGTGATTCTGCCATCTTTACCTGTACCTGAAACGGATGAGGTATCTATATTTTCTTCTCTCAATATTTTGCCTGCAGCAGGAGAAGGATGTCCCGTTGCATAGTTTGTCGTCGGAGCGCTTACAGCGGAAGGAGCCGCCTCAACAGTCGGAGCGACAGGAGTTGCCGGTGTGGGTGAAACGACATTACCCTGGGTTACACTGGTATCGATTCTGGCTACCAGAGCACCTATGGAAAGATCATCTCCCTCCTTAGCGACATGAATCAGTTTTCCGCTGGCTTCTGCCGGAAATTCCAAGGTGGCTTTATCAGATTCAAACTCGCATATGGGTTCGTCAATTTTGACAAAATCGCCATCTTTTTTCAACCATTGAGATAAAGTTACTTCAGTTATGGATTCCCCGATAGTGGGTACTTTCATTTCTACGATGCTCATGAAATCAAATTTTGCACAAAAATAAGGGTTCATGGTCTTCACAACAACAATTAGACCGAAAAATTACATATTTTTTTAGACATGCCTAAATTTAATTTTTAATTTACTGAAAAAATAAATAAAAACGTCTTTAACTTTTTTGATTAAAGGTTGTTATGGAGAAGTACATCTTAATAAATACATGAATTTTCACTCATTACCCATAAAAAATATAAGAAAAGAAACAGAGGACGCCTATTCCTTAATTTTCGACATAGCCGGTGACTTATCTTCCACTTTTCAACACAAGGCAGGACAGTACGTCACCCTTCGATCAGAGATTAACGGCGAAGATATCCGCAGGCCTTATTCTATCAACAGCAGGCCGGGAGATGCGGATTTTTCGGTAACCATTAAAAAAGTCAAAGGCGGAAAAATGTCACATCTGTTGTCAACTTTTAAATCGGGAGATACGCTGTTGATTTCCGAACCTGAAGGACATTTTACGGTTGTGCCCGAACATTCTCAAAAAAGATCCTTATATTTTATCGCTGCCGGTAGCGGAATCACACCAATCATGTCCATGCTTCAATCCATACTGGAAGATGAACCAAAAAGTGTTTGTTATCTTTTGTACGGAAGCAGAAACGAACAAGAGATTATTTTCAGAGAATCTTTGGAAAAACTATCAGACAAATATTCAGGACAATTATTTGTCAAACATGTACTTTCCAATCCGATAACAACAAAAGCCAGCGGATTATCCGGTTGGCTGGGTAAAAAAGAAACGAGCTGGTCCGGTGAAAAAGGCAGGATTTCTCCTTCCGTTGTTTCAGGGTTTTTAGAGGATTATCCCGGACAAAAAGATAAACAATTTTATATCTGCGGTCCCGGTGATATGATTGAAAAAGTAGAAAAACATCTGATGCTGGAAGGTTTTGTCTCACAACAGATTCACAAAGAATTTTTCACCCCTGCTGCCAAAAAATCCGCTTCAACTTCACAATCCGCTGAAGGAACATCCAGAGTTGAAGTAATACTCAAAGGACAACAGCATCAGTTTGACATTCCTAAAAATAAAATTATTCTGGATGTTCTGGTTGAAAACAAACTTGACCCGCCATACTCTTGTACCAGCGGCGCCTGTTCAACTTGTATTGCCAAAGTCACGTCAGGACAAGTCAAAATGGAAACTTGTTATGCCCTCGAAGATGATGAAGTGGCCGCAGGATATATCCTTACCTGCCAGGCAAAAGCCATCAGTGAAGAAGTTTCTCTTACTTACGACGTTTAAATAAAGATTATTTAAAAAAAATATTACCGAATGGTCAATCAATTCAAATTACATCCCTGGCACGGCATCAGAAGAGGCAATGAAGCCCCTGAACTGGTGACATCTTTTATCGAAATCATACCCAGTGATACCGTAAAATACGAAATCGACAAACATTCAGGATATCTCATGGTCGACCGACCCCAGAAATTTTCGAATATTGTACCGGCCTTATATGGTTTTATTCCTCAAACATATTGTGCAGAAAATGTTGCAGCCTGTAATATGGCAGCAACCGGAAGAACAAATATCCTGGGAGATGGTGACCCTTTGGATATTCTTGTTTTGACAGAAAGAGAAATCACCCACGGAGATATTATCGTCAGGGCGATTCCGATCGGCGGATTCCGATTGATTGATAATAATGAAGCTGATGACAAAATTATTGCTGTGCTCAACAATGATGAGGTTTACAATATGTGGAAAGACCTCAAAGATGTGCCTAAAACCATCATCAACAGGTTAAAACACTATTTCCTTACCTACAAACAAATGCCTGACAAAGAACCTACCTGCTATATCGATGAGGTGTATGGACGGGATACCGCACATGAAGTCATCAACGCAAGTATTCGTGACTACGAAAGACATTTTATGGGAAAAGCCTGATATCCCGGTATAATATCATTATATTTTTTACCCGCAACATAGCCAGGTTATGTTAAAATCATTTTGGTATAAAAAAGGGATTTTATTTTTTTCCTAACCAATTGTTGATGTATTTCACCACATTTTTGCTGCCATAAAAATACCGGTGATGAGAAAATCTGGATCCCAAAGCCGTATCATCATCAGTCATTCCGGTTACATCCAAAAAGTGAACCCTACCCTTTTTTGCTTTTTCTTTCGACTCTGCCTTCGTTTTCAACGGTGCATCAATCTCAATTTGTGTATTTCCATAAATCCCCAACCTTGGAAAAGGAATCAGAACGTTGGCAAAGCGCAGTGTTTTATCTTCCTTATGAAATAAAACATGGATATCTTTTGCAATTCCCGACAGGTGCGAAAACGAATGTTCAAATACATCAGCGGGTACATCAGGTGCACATAAAAACATCTGATTTACCTGATAAGCCGGTGGTGTTTGTTTCCACGAATGTGTAAAACCTTCCAAAACCCTGTTTCCCATAGAATGTGCCAAAAAAGAAACAAAAAGGTGAATACCTTGTTCAAAACAGGTTTCATGCAACAAGGACAATTGGTGTTCAAAAAACCTTCCTTTGGCAAAAGCAAGGTTTCTGTTTTCTATCGTATATAATCCCGATTCCCACTGAAAAGAGCATACCTGAGTCACATCATGTGAAGGATCATCAAATATTTCCTGATGCATCGTATAACCACTTAATGCTGCAAACCACGGATTTTCAGCAAGATACCCATGAATATAAATTAATATATGTAGGTTTTTTCTGCCTTGATTTTGTAATGAATCCAATACCAGTTTCTGCCAGTTACCTGCTCCTTCAACAACTTTGTCTTTATAGATAAATCCTTTGGAAAGTTTGTAAATCCCTCCTGTAGCCACAAAAGATTTGTGTAAATCCAAACCATTAACACGCAAAAAAAAATGATCTGCTTTTTTTGTTAACATACAAAGATAATTACGGTCTGTACCTTTTAATCATATCTTTTATCTGTTCATTAAATTTTGTTTGAGCCAAAAGATCCTCTATATTCATGTGAAACCTGAACCGCCAGTAATGTTTCGGATTACTTGGTTCGTTGATTTGTTCAGCAAAAGCATCCATCCTGCGAAGGTCGGTGTCTATACCTACCAGATCCTGTAATGGAAATATCGCCAGCATAGAAGGACCTGAAAGGTGATCTTCCACTATATATTGTACAATTCTGGGTTCTGCTTTCATAGGTGTATAACCATAACCAAACATATAATTATAATAAAATTCTTTAGCTGTTTCGTGATCACCTTCCCACCATCCTCTGATCGTAGACATATCATGACAAGATGGACTGGATACTGAAAAGTAAGGATATTCCTGTGTTTTCCCGAATTTTGAATTACCCTTAGGCATCCTTTGGATTTCAAGTGACATGATATTCATGGCTTGCATGACTCCGGGAACGGATTTTGGTATCATGCCCAAATCTTCACCACAGATCAGCATATTTGAAGCATCCAGAAGGGCAGGAAGTTTCCGAAGGGCCTGATTTTTCCAAAAATCTTCGTGTCTTTCAAAATAGTAGTGATTGTAGAGGTTCTGAACAATACGTTTTTGATCATCAGGAAGACATTGAAAAGAATAGGTCGTGTGAACGGTAATTCTCGGGTTGTACAATATCTGTCCGTCTTTATGTTCTTCAATAAAAATTACTTCTGAAAATAATTTGAGTAATATGTCTTCGACATCGAGGTATTCAGGATTTTGCTTAATAAATTGATGAATACTTGTCTGGTCGGAAAAATGTGCTTTAAAGACCATCATTCCTTCATTTGTTTTTTCAAAAAAAGTTTCAGGAGCTTTATGATGCAATCCAAAATAATGGCTGATCAACTCTTCAGTGATAAAGGGTTTGGTATATCTCTCAATCTGACCTTTCAGCCCGCTACCTGTGATTTCATCCCGGGTTAATGGCAATCTGGGATTAAACAACCCCATAGTTCCCGAAATCTGATTTGTTGGTATCTGCCAAATCCTAAAAAATCCAAGGATGTGGTCAATTCTTAAAACATCAAAATATTCGTTGAGTTTTTTCATTCTGTTTTTCCACCAATTGAAATCATCTTTGGCCATTTCAGCCCAGTTATATGTCGGAAAACCCCAATTTTGGCCCAACACAGCAAAATCATCCGGTGGTGCTCCCGCCTGTTCGTCCATATTGTACAAATGAGGCGCTATCCAGGCATCACAACTATATCGATAGATGCCGATCGGAAGATCACCCTTGAGGGCTACCCCTTTGGATCTGGCATAATCTCTTGCTTCCATGAGCTGAATGTGTGCATAATATTGGATAAAGGTATAAAAACCTACCTGATCCTGAAAATCAGGATTTTGTTTTAATAATTCGTCTGTTTTTTGGCGCTCATAATTTGAAAATTCAGGCCATTCATCAAACCGGCAACTTTGGTATTTGTCTCTTAATGCACAAAAAACAGCATATGGCGACAACCACGAATCATTGTTTTTCAAAAAAGAAACAACCTCTTTTTCTTTAAAAAAGGTATCTTTTTTTTCATTATAAAGAATTCTGAAATATTTCATTTTGATTTCCAGAACTTTTTCGAAATCAATCTGATCCAAAACATTTAAGGCAACTTTATCTTTTTGAAGATTTTTTCCAAAAGTTTTATCTTTTGAAGGGCCGATTTTTTCAATATTTACATACAATGGATGAAGGGCAAAAACAGATATTGCCGCATAGGGATAACTGTCCTGCCATGTTTTATTGGCGATGGTATCATTGACCGGAAGAACCTGAATCATTTTTAGACCTACTGATGAAGCCCAATCTGTAAAACTGATCAGGTCAGAAAATTCTCCGATGCCCATACCATCCCCGGACCTTAGAGAAAAAATCGGAATGGCCACACCGGCACCTTTCCATGGTGTACCAAACCGGAAATCCTGATCATGAATGATACAGGAAAAAGGTTTCACTTCCGGTAAAAACTTTTTGAAGACCCTGTTTTCGCCAACCTCCCATTCTGTAATATCGCCGTTTTGTGTATTCAGCACAACATATTTATACTGAATATTGATATCATAGTTTTCCAAGGGAATGGATATTTTCCATACCGGATATTCCACTACTTCCATAGATACCGGTTTCAGCCATTTTCCTAAAGCTTCATGGCTTCCGGTGATACCCAGAGAAAGATGCTGCGGCAAAGTAGCCGTCATATAAATCTCCAGTCTGTTGCCTTCAATTTTTTTGTTTGTTTTATGGGTATTTTTTCTGTCCTTACCGGAAAAAATGGCTTTTGTGAATGCTGTTGACAAAAAAGCATTGAAAACATTTTCCCGGCTTCTCCAGAAATCATTGATGTAATAATACCTGGTATCATGGTCACTTAAGGACAAATTTCTGAAAGCACCCCATTCAGGATCAGACAGACCTGAATCAGCCACTAATATATATTTGTAAATGATTCCGGAAGCACCGTTTGTATTCAGAGAAAGAAACCAGTTTTCACCATCATAGGTTTGCATATGAATGGTGGAATATTGTTGATTTCCGAAAGCATATTGAATAGCTAATTTACGGGAATCCTGAACTTTATAATGAATATGAAATTGAAGAATCATGATTTGTTTTGGTTTTTTGATATGCCCGAGTGCATATCTTTCGGAATGAATGACCTTGTACAATCCTGGTTATGATGGTACGAAAGCCATAAATTGATCGTGCTGCAGCCGGAGACAATGTACCTTGTGCCGATGTAAAAGCCACAGAATCAAAAAATACAAGGCAGGAATAACATCCTGACCTTGCATAATGTATTTTTAACAAACAGTAAGGTATAAATAACGCTTACTCAGGGTGGCAATTACTTTTTAAATAACCTTCCTAAAATGGCATTTACGCCCATACCGGCAACATCGTCCATGATACTTCCGTCACCGTCTTTGTCCAGCATACTGGTGAGCAAACCACCCTGTCCCGATTGTTGGTTGGATTTTTTGGTTGTATTCAGGATCATATCGATCAGACCACCACCCAATCCATCTGATTGTTGTGTTGGTGCTGCTGCCTGTTGGTTTGCTTTACCCAACATGCCCATCAGTATAGGAGCGACAGTAGCCATAAGTTTCATGATCTGGGCAGCATCCAGACCGGTTTCTTTGCCGATTGTATTGGCAGCTGTCTCTTGTTTGTCGCCCAAGAGGTGTTTTAAGATTCCGACTCCATTGGTTGTTGAAGCACTTTGAGGCTGAAATTGTCCGCCGAAATAGTCAGAAATGTGATCAATGATAGAACCGTCATGGTCTTTATTTAAAGCATTGACCAATGAAGAAGCACCTTCCGGTTGCGCAGCATTTTTTGCTACAGCATTCAATAATACATTCATGGTGGTGTCCAATGCTGTTGAAGCCTGACTTTTGTCTTCGATGCCCAATTGACTTGAAACCTGGTCTAAAACGATGTTTCTTAACGGGCCTTGTAAAAGATCTTCTAAATTCATAAAATAAAATACGTTTTGTGTAATGAAAGTACAATGTTACTAAAAATCATTTTATTCAACCAATATTTATAGGGAAAAGTTACGAATACAGGATGATTTATCGTCAGAATGACACGAAGTTTTTACAAAACCGTGTAAATACTTTTAACCTGTAAAAAAATGGGACTATAAACAAATGCGCCCTTTTTTTCAAAAAGAAAAAAACAGTTGGCAACGGCATGTTTCTGCAATAAATGTAGTCTCCACAAACGTACTTCTAAATCACTCATTTTCTAAAAAAAATAAGAACTTTTTACGATACATTTTCGTTTTTAGTTTATCGGATTCCTTATCAGGCTTTGTTTGGATATAAAAAATGACTTAGCTGTGTGAGAAACGAAATCCAAAAACAGGATATATAAGAATGAACGGAATCCGGAGTATGACATGTTAATTTGATTTTAGTCGGGAATGTATAGTTTAATTTAAAAAATTATTTTTATGGGTTTGGTTTATGCAGATATTGAATTAATTAATGGTGATGATTTGAGTATGGTTCGCCGACACTTGATGGATCAGGATGAAGTCAAAAAGATGACTGTACATTTTTTGGTCGATTCCGGTGCTTACAACCTTTGTATCAATGAAGTGATTCAGGAACAACTACAATTGCCGGAGGTAGAACGCAGAAAAGCTCAACTGGCAGATGGATCCATAAAAGAGTACGTCATTGCAGGACCTGTGGAAGTCAAATTTAAAAACAGAAGGTGTAATGTCGATGCTATGGTTTTGCCCGGAGACAGCGAACCACTTTTCGGAGCAATTCCAATGGAAGATATGGATCTTGTGATTCATCCGCAACGGCAGGAACTTCTCGTTAATCCCGAACATCCTTATTTTGCACAAATGACCTTAAAGGGTATTCGTCATAGTACCTTTGGAAAATTTGGAAAATTTGGAAAATAGAAAAAACTTCTAACACCAAAGACGTTTCTTTTTCGTTTTAACCAATTTCGGTTTATTTTTTAAAATATTTGAACTGTTGTAATCTCCTTTTTGTTTTTATAAAAAAAATTATTTTTATGGGTTTGGTTTATGCAGATATTGAATTAATAAATGGTGGTGATTTGGAAATGGTCCGCCGACATATGATGGATCAGGATGAAGTCAAAAAGATGACCGTACATTTTCTGGTTGATTCCGGTGCTTACAACCTTTGTATCAATGAAGTGATTCAGGAACAACTACAATTCCCAATTGTTGAAAAACGAAAAGCTCAACTCGCCAACGGATCCATCGAGGAATATGATGTGGTAAGTAATGTAGAAGTAAGATTCAAAAACAGATCCACTACGTGTCGTGCTTTTGTTTTGCCTGGTGATACAGAACCACTTTTCGGCGCAATTCCTATGGAAGATATGGATCTTGTGATTCATCCGCAACGGCAGGAACTTCTCGTTAATCCCGAACATCCTTATTTTGCTCAAATGACTTTAAAGGGCATTCGCCACAGTACCTTTGGAAAATTTGGAAAAACTAACAACGACCTTTGAATTAAGATTAAAGTTTGATTGCTGCTTTACATATATACTGTCAGGGTGGTGGCTACCTGTATAATAAAACATCCATAAAAAATGTTATATCATCAGGGATAACATTTTCATTTTTGACAAGGTAAGGTCAGCTTTTTCTTCAACATTAACAGTTTAATTCAAAAAAAAGGCATGATATTTGTATTTACATATTAAAATATTATTTAATATGATATTACGGATTTTTTTAATACTGATTGTTACGGTAACTTTCGGTGAACAAACATTTGCCAACAGAAAGCTGGCGGAGCAGTACATTCATCAATATAAAAACATTGCTATAGAAGAAATGTACCGCACCGGTATTCCTGCGAGTATCAAACTTGCGCAAGGGTTATTGGAATCTAGTTGGGGACAAAGTGATCTTGCGATGGAAGCCAACAATCATTTTGGCATCAAATGCGGCGGACAATGGGATGGCCAACGATTTTTTAAGGTTGATGATGACAAAGATCAAATGGGAAATCTTGTGGAATCCTGTTTCAGAAGTTTTGCTGATGCCCGTGAATCCTATATTGCTCATAGTGAATTCCTAACCAATCCTTCTAAATCGGCACGGTATGGGTTTTTATTCCAATATCCGACGACAGACTATATATCCTGGGCCAAAGGACTGCAGTTTTCGGGTTATGCTACAGACCAGAAATATGCAGATAAACTGATTCAGCTGATTGAAACCTATCGATTGTCCCAATATGATGTTTTGGTAAAACCAAATCTGACATCCGAACCGGTGCTGGCAAAAAACAATAACTACAAACCACAAACAAATACTCCGGAAGCAACACCGTCTCAGCCTGTTCTGGTGCATCAGGACGTTTTACAAAATCAATCTTCTTTTGAAAAATCAAAAGGAAACAAACCCGCCAGAAAATATATCAATGGTATATTGTGTGCCGTAGCTTCAGAGGGTGAAACCATTGAAAGTCTGGCCAAAAAACACCGCGCAGACAAACACGACGTAGTCATTTACAACGAAAGTAAATATTATCTTGACACCCCGTTAAAAGAAGGTGAAATCATCTTTCTGGAAAGTAAAAAAAGATTTAATGATCAGTATCAGTTTCACATGGTCAAAGAAGGTGAAAACCTGTTTTCGATTGCACAGAAGTATGGCATCAAGTCATCAAGTCTGGCATCCAGAAATAAAATTCCCGAACACGCATTGCTGTCAAAAGGTCTGAAGTTACATATTAATCAGCCCGGAACAGACTATTCCCATCTGAGAGAAGAATTGGTAACCGAAGAATATATTGATTTTGGCAATATCAAATAAAAAAAAAGCGGTCTTATGACCGCTTTTTTTTATTTGCCCTGATCTTTTTCTATCATCGTCGGAATCTGAAATGTTTTCAGGTTTTTTGCAATGATTTTTCTTTTTTTGTTGATCAGATACATTTCCGGTGTGTGATCCACAAAATATTTCCCATAAATAGATTTATTGGTCGGATCATAAACATTTGTAAAGCTTAGATTATTTTTTCTGATATAATCCTTCCATTTGGTGTCGTCTGTATCGACCGCAATAGCAAAAACATCTACTTTTGATTTGTTTTTAACATAAAAGTCATGTAATAAAGGTGTTTCTTTCTGACAATTATCACATTCAGGATTATACAGATAAACCACTATATAATCGGCTTTTTTCGAGAGCAACTCTTGTGTTTTGCCATTCTGGTCGGTAGAAACCACGTTAGGTGCGTCTTTTCCAACCAAACTGGCAGACATTTCTATTGCTCTTTTCTGGATAAAATTGATTTCTGTGGTATCGGACCAGAATGCCTGATCCAACGTGAAATAATTTGTCGCCATCTGAGCAAAAACGCTTTCCGCATCCATTAAGGTACTTTTACCAGGCTCATAGGTAGTCATCACCCAATTCACAAATACCATAAAATATTCTTTGTTGGTTTTGCAAAGAGCCATCAGTTCTTTTGACGAAGCAATGATTGAATCCGGATGTTGCACCGTCAATTCTTTATAAAATCTGGTCAGTTTTGTACCGATCATCGGTGTTCTCAACAACCTTCTGTCAGAAAAATTAACATTTTTCCAGAAATCCGCTCTGTATTGAAACACCTGTTTTTCTTTGGGTATGTCCGTACGCAATATCGGATTCTGACCACTGTATTTAAAATTTGTAAAAAGAGAATTCGGATGTTTATCCAAGAGTTTTTTCAAATAATCTTTTTTCTGATTTTCCAACTCTATACGTTTTGAAACCAAAGTTTTATAATTCGGATCGGTTTCGCTCATGGCTTTTACCTGATCAGTCAACCTGACAATTTCCGGGTTGATAGTTTGTTCGTATTTGAAGGTCTCATACATCAATTCATTTTCTTCGTTGCCGGTGACTTTCATGGTGTTAAACATATCGTTCATGGCAACAGTCATTTCCAGACTCTGATCTTCACCCAGTATAACCTGAATGGTTTGGTCAGTCTGCAACATAAAATAATACAACCCCTGAGGCAGGCCTTTATCATTTTTATACATAATGACTCCATCTACAGCTTTTGTGGTATCCTGAAGGTAATTTTGATCCAGGTAAAAACCGACTATCTGAACAGGTCCGCTATATTTGGTGTCCGTCATAACAATTTTGATATCCGTAGGGCCGCCCATCACAGGATTATTTACCGGATCCTTGCCCGGATCCTCCTGTTGTACTGTTGGCAAAGAAGACGATTCATTTTTCTGTTCTTTACACGAAAACAAAAAAAGAAATACACTTAACAAAAAAAATATTCTCATAATATCAGATTTTAATCTGCAAAGATAAAGCTTTTTTTTATATATAAATAAATTTAATATGTAAAAATATTCAACCACCCTTTTTATCTGATGACAAAAGGTGGTGTAAAAAAAATACCTTGGTTTTTATGCAGAAAACCAAGGCATTTTTATGTTTACAGGAATATTCCTATTTTTTAGTCATATAGGTCGACAATCTTCTTTTACCCCTGAAAGACAACCAGTACATAACCGGAACAACAATCAGGGTAAGGAAGGTCGCAAAGGTCAAACCGTAAATTACGGTCCATGCCATTGGCCCCCAAATGGCTGTATTGTCACCACCCAGGAAAAACTGACCGTCAAGGCTTGAAACAAAAGTAAAAAAGTTGAAATTAAAACCTATGGCCAGTGGAACCAAACCCAGAACCGTCGTAATCGCTGTAAGTAAAACCGGTCGCAACCTTGTTGAACCTGCTTCCACAATGATTTCTATTTTCTGTTCGGTCGATAATTCAAACTCAGATTGTAAACCCAATTCTTCCAATCTACGTGCAGTGAGCAATTGTGTGTAATCGATCAATACAATCGCATTGTTGACCACAATTCCGGCTAAAGAAATGATACCTACTCCGGAAAAGATCACAGAAATGGTTGTTCCGGTCAGTGAGTATCCCAAAAATACTCCAATCGTACTGAATAATACAGACAGAATGATGATAAACGGACTGAGTACACTATTAAACTGCATTACCAGAATCAGGAAAATCAGGAATACAGCAGCCAAAAACGCTGTTGATAAAAAGTCCATATCTTCTGCTTGTTGCTCCTGCTGACCGGTAAAAGCGAATGTAAATCCATCAGGCAACGGATAGGTTTCCATCGCGTCTTTGAGTTGAGCTACGATATCATTGGCATTATAACCATCCAAAACATTGGAATAGATAGTCAAAACCCGGTTTTTCTCTTTTCGTTTGATAGAGCTGTAGGTAGAACTGTACTCTATATCTGCCACTGAAGAGATAGGAACCTGAACCAATCGACCATTTGCCGGATTCCGGAAGGTGATTTTTTGATTCAACAAATCTTCAACATTATTTCGGTATTTGTCACCGAGTTTGATCACTATCGGGTATTCATCTTCACCTTCTTTGTATTTGGAAACTTCTTTACCAAAAACAGACGTTCTCAAAGCTGACGCAATGGCATAGGTCGATAATTCATAACGTCTGGCTGCTTCTCTGTCTATGCGGATCAATAATTCCGGTTTGCCCAATTTGATATCGGACTTTAATTCTTCGATACCGGGAACACCCAATTCATTAATAAAATTCCGGATAGTCTCTGACAAAATAATCAGGGTATCTATATTTTCACCTTTGATCTCCAGATTGACCGGTTTTCCGGCCGGAGGACCATCTGCATTTTTGTCTACTACAATTTCAACGCCGGTATAATTTTGCAAAGCTCCCCGTACATCATTCATGATATCGGTGGTAGATATTCCTCCTCTTTCGCTGGAAGGTACAAAAGATACTGTGACCCTGGCTTTATTGGGAGTCACTCCCGGCTCCGGTGGCTGGTTAGGGTCAGACGTATTTTCTCCGATTTGGGTTAATACGGCTTCTACGACCTGTCTTTTATCAGCAATGACCGCTTCAATTTTTTGTTCGATATCTTTAGTGATTCTATTGGTTGCTTCTATATCCGTTCCTAATGGAAGTTCCACAAAAGCATTGATATAAATAGGATCGCCACTCGGAAAAAACTCCACTTTTGGTTTTACAATTCCCAACAAAACAATCGAAAAAATCAATAATAAGAATGTTCCTCCGAAATAAAAGATCGGATTATACCCTTTAAGGGAGTTTCTGATAAATTTGTCATACGTATTTTCCAGCCATGGAAGAAAATTTTCCTGAAAAGTAAAGGTCAACGGTCTGAAAACAAAAAAGTTAATAGCCGTTAATATCGCTGCTATAACCATAAGGTTTCTAACCCATTGAACACCCATAAGCTGACCCAAAAGTGCTATCACCATCAGGACACCTATCATCATCAGGATATTTTTTCTCTTTCTGGCCAAAAGAACGGAGTCTTCAACTTTTTCGTCAATTTTCATATATTTTGAAGCTATCACCGGATTGATGACCAAAGCGACAAATAATGAAGAAGAAAGGACGATAATCAATGTGATTGGGAAATACTTCATAAACTCTCCCATAATACCAGGCCAAAATCCCAATGGAATAAAAGCTGCGAGTGTGGTGGCCGTAGATGATATAATCGGAACGGCTATTTCTCCGACTCCGTATCTGGCAGCTTTGAGCGGACTGTATCCGTTTTGCATGTAACGGTACATGTTTTCGACGGCAACAATAGAATTGTCCACCAACATACCCAAAGCAAGAATCAATCCGAAAAGTACCACGATATTGAGGGTCACACCCATAAAATTGAGAATCATAATCCCCAACAACATAGATATCGGAATCGCCACACCTACCATACTTGCATTTCGTAAACCAAGGAAAAACAATAAGATTAGTGTTACGAGGATAACACCTGAAATGATACTGTTTTCAAGGTTATTGACTTCATTTCTGGTAAAAACGGACTGGTCATTAAAAAGGGAAACCTTCACATCAGAAGGCAAATCCTTTTTGATATCCTCGAGTTCTTTTTTGATATTATCTGCGGCTGCCAATAAGTTTTGTCCCCTTCTTTTGATGACATCCAAAGATATCACCGGTAATGAATCCGCTCTGGCGTAACTTGATCTGTCCTTATAACCATAAATGACATTGGCAATATCTTTTAATACGATAGGCCTTTGATTTTCACTTTTGACAATAAGATTTTCAATTTCCTGAGGAGAAGTAAACTGACCGACCACACGCAATGCTCTTTTGTATTCATTAGCAATAACTTCACCACCTGACATGGTCAGGTTTTCTGAAGAAACCGCATTTTCAATATCTCCGAAAGAAACTTTGAGGGACTGCATTTTAAACAGGTCGACATCAATTTTGATTTCTCTTTCGAGAGATCCTTTCAAGTCAACTTTCGAAATTTGTTTTACCCCTTCTACCTTATCCTGAATCAATTCAGCATATTTTTTCAAATCGTCATTACTGTAATTTCCTGAGACATTGATGGTCATAATCGGAATTTCAGACAAATTGATTTCAAGAACCGTCGGGTCTTCTGTCATGTCATTGGGCAAATCCTGTTTTGCTTTATCGACAGCATCTTTTACTTTTCTGACGACAGCATCCATTTCCAGATCTGCATCAAATTCCGCAATGATAACAGAAAAATCCTGAATAGAGGTTGAGTTTACATTTTTTACTCCTGTGATATTTTCAATCTCTTTTTCGAGAGGACGGGTGACCAGATTTTCGATTTCTACGGCAGAGTTACCGAAATAAGGTGTATTGATATACACCGTTGGCAGGGATGCTTCGGGAAACTGTTCTTTCGGCATTGTAGTATACGAACGCAAACCAAAAAGAACCATCATAAAGATGAGCAAAAATACGGTGGTACTGTTATCCACCGCAAAATCGGTCATCCCAAAGGTTTTATAACTTTTATTTTTTTGTGAACTCATGGGTTATTATTTAGCATTCTCTACAATGATAGGCTGGCCATTTGTCATACTTCTGGCTCCTTTGAGAATAATTTTATCTCCGGCAGTCAAACCACTGACAATGACTGTTTTACCTTCAGTACTTTCACCGGTGGTCACATTAACTTTTTTGGCTTTCCAGGAATTATTGGCATTTTCGGCAACATAAACATATTTCTGACCGGTGACTTCCTGTTGGATGATTTCCAATGGCAGAACAATGGCATCATTCAATACATAATCGCTGATTTTTATCACAGAAAGGAGATTCGGTTTCAATTCGTTTTTCGGATTATCCATTTTAATTTCCAGTTTGAAAGTTCGGTTTGACGGATCAATCGTTCTTCCCAGCATGGTAACCGCTCTGTTGACAGTTTTATCCAATGTTGGGAAAAGAATATCCACTTTCTGGCCTACTTTCACCTTACCTAAATAGGTTTCCGGAACATCACTTACTACTTTTATTCTGCTTGTATTAAGAATCTGAACGATGGGAACGCCCGGACCGGCGACCTCTCCCTGTTTCAAAAACACCATATCCACGACTCCTGAAATCGGAGCATAAACGTTTGCCTTTTTTAATTGTGCATCAAGTGTAAGCAAACTTTTTTCAAGTCTTTCTTTGTTATTTTTAGCTTGTAGATATTGAATTTCAGAACCTATATTTTGATCCCATAATCTTTTTTGACGATCAAAAACATCTTTGGCCAAATCCAGTGCTTTGACGATTTCATCTTTTTGTGTTCTTACTGATTCAGCATCTGTTCTGGCAATCAATTGGCCTTTGGATACTGCCTGACCTTCAGAAACGGAAAGCTGAAGAATCCTGCCACCAATATCACTGGCAGCATTAACCAGATCTTCCGAAGCTACAGAACCTTGCAGATCAATGTATCTGACAAATTTTTCTTTATTAATAGTGTCAAGACTAACCTGAATAGGGTCTTTTTCATTTACCGGACTCAGGGCAGCGATTTCTGCTTTTAAAGTCTTGATAGAAGTTTCAAGAGCTTTAAATTCTGCCATTTTGGTCTCAAGTAACGCTTTTTTACCTGCGAGGTCACTTGGGTTTTTATCCTCCTTTGGCGCTGAACATGCCAAAAGCAGCATGCTGAAAATGAAGATCAGATATTTCATTTGTTTATAATTTTGATTTGATATTAATAGGTGAATGTTATTGATATTTTTATAATTTTCCTAATGCTGCCTTCCAATCCAACACCGCCGTCAGCATAGAATACCCAGCATCTGTAAAAGCTGCCTGAGCAGCAAATAAGTCGGATTCTGCCTGGGTAACTTCAAGACTGGAGCCGATACCTTCGCGGAATTTAATGAGGGTTTTATTGTAAATAGAATTGGTAACTTCGAGAGATTTCTGTCTGTTGGCCAATGTTTTACTGGCGTTGGTGTATGCCAGATAGGAATTCCTTACCTGAAGGCGAATGGCATTTTCGAGATTTTGTTTTTCGATTTCCGTTTCCTCGTTTCTGAGTTTTATACGTTGCAGTTTTGCTGACTTTTCCCCACCATCATAGATCGGTATCTGCATCGCGAGTCCTACCGCTGATTGCGGAATCCAACCCGTTTCATCATTGTCAAACAAATTTTTTCTGTACAGATTGCCCTGTGCATTGATAAACCCTCTTAACGTTGGATAATATCCGGCAACTGTTCTTTTGTAATCCAAATCATTCAATTGACCGGAAAGTTGAAGCAACCTGTATTCCTGGCGATCTGAAAAATTGATGGCGGTATTTTCAAGTTCTGTGATGTTGTCCCAAGCCAGTTTAATCTGATCGAGATCCTCCGAAAGGACGATATCTTCATCGACAGGATAATTCATCTGAAATTTCAACAGATTTTTAGAAATTTCGACCAATTGCGTTATGTTTTCTATCTCTGTAGAAAGATTATCGTATGACAATTGCAATCTGTCAATATCCAGAGATTCGGCAAATCCGTTTTGAAACATAGCTTTTGTTTCTTTCAGAGATTTGTCCAGGATCGTCATATTTTTTTGCATGACTCCCAGATTTTCCTCTGCAAAAAGAACAGAAAGGTAGGCTTTGGTGATATTTTCCTTCAGCTTTTGAATGGTCACTTCTTTTTCCTGATTGACCAATTCTTTGTAAAACTTTGCGGCTCTCAAACCGTAAAAGTAGGAACCGTCAAACAATAAAGTACTGGCTTCTACTCCTGCAGAAAGTTGGTTCGGTTGAAATAAGGTAAACTTAAAGGTGTTTGGAGGACCTAAATCACGACTGGGAATTACATTTTCAGCAAATAAAATCCCGTAAACGGCAGGTCCCAAAAAATCCTCAACGGGTTGCGCGGGGACTGCCAGAAAATGGTTGTAATTGACAGAAGCTGAAACTTTTGGCAATCCGGTGGATTTAATTTCCTTAACCTGTTGGGATGCATCAGAAATAGCCAGGTTTTTTTTCTTGATTTCATTGCTGGCTTTGATTCCGTAATCAATGGCTTCATTCAGTGAAAAGGAAGTCTGAGCAGAAACCTTTACCGCGCTGAAACCAATGATGATTAAAAGGGCAAATATTTTATACATAAATACGTTTTATTTTATGTTAACTAAATTTTGATGTAACAATTTTTTACCTTCCTCTGACACGATGCCAAACAAGTGATACATTTCGAGTTGGCGGAACAAATCAGGTAAATCAAACTCTGTGAGCGGAAAAATATCCTGGTTGACGATCGTGTTGGATTTGGCTACGTACAATCGGGATATAATTCCGGGATGAACATCATCTCTGTAGAGACCCTCTTTCTGGCCACGTATCACATTCTGTTCAATGGTCGTTTTAATAAAATTAAAATGTTGCTGTTCTATCAGATCCCAGCATTGAGGATAAAATTTTTTTAAATCAAAAATAAGCGATGGTTTGATTTGCATTAAAAATTGAATCACATGCTGCGAAATTCCGATCATTTCATCGAGCGCATTGGCAGAATTGTTGATGATCTCCTTTATTTTTTCTTCATCATTTTTTAAATGGATTTTTATAACCTTGTCAATCAAACTTTGTTTGGAATCAAATTCGCAATAAATGGTTTTTTTTGACATTCCCAGGACATTAGCCAAATCGTCCATGCTGACACTGCGAACACCATATTTCATGAACAGCTTGAATGCTGCATGAATGATATTTTCAGAAAGAGTCATAAAAAAAGATATTAAAAACGATGATATTTCACTTTTGAAGCGACAAAAGTAGTAACAAAACCTAAGAAACTATAAAAGGTTCAAAAGTTTCCGACCAAATTTTATTTTTTTTCGACCAAATTTTATCAAGCCTACAAAATTTACAGTAAAAAACACCCTTGATGATAAAATAATCTAAGGTTGGTCGGCCAAAAGCAGCTAAAAAATATTCCGGAACGGACATCAAACCTGATAATTTTGTATCCTTTTATTCTACAAACCTTCTTCACAAAACCAAATCTGTCAAAAAAAACCAAAACATCTGGCTTTATCATTCCTTACGCGATGTCACAAAATATCTTTTATCTTTACCCATCAAAACAATATATCTATATTCCAATAATATCAACCTTTATATATGGCTACAAAAAACAAAACAACGGAAACACCCGTTCCGGTAGTAGATTTTATCCACAGTTTTGTGTCAGATGAACAGAAAAAAGAAGATAGTTTCCGGCTGATAGAATTAATGACAACATGGTCAGGATTTGAAGCCAAAATGTGGGGACCAACCATAATCGGATTTGGCTTTTATCATTATAAATACGCAAGCGGCCATGAAGGAGACGCTCCTATGATCGGGTTTTCACCCAGGAAAGCAGAATTTTCGTTGTATGTATTTTCTGATACAGAAAAAAGCAGACAACTCCTGGAAAAACTTGGTAAACATAAAATGGGGAAAGCTTGTATGTACGTAAAAAAATTATCCGACATTGACCTCTCAATTTTGAAAGAGTTATGTGACGAAACGATAAAATTTCTCAACGAACATTACGAATGTGGTTCCAGAAAAGATTAAATTATAGTTTTTTAATTCATTTATAAAAACAACGCGAGGAATTTCATATACAAGGAAAACGGCTCTAAAACCTGAAGTTCAGCACCACATTCAGAAGCTGCAAATCTACTTTGTGGATGATGAAGCGTGGATTGTCGTAGGTCTCTCCCACCCTCCATTTTCGGACATACAAAATCTGACCTTCCAATCCTTCGAGCCAACCTCCGAATTTATATCTGAAATCTATATCCAATTGGGTATAAGACGGCATTCCGTACTTGTTCAGATAAACATTTTTGACATCAGGAAAATAAAACTGTCCTGCCATAACCTGAACAGAAGCCCGTGGATGGAATTTATATAACGTTTTGATGGTCAAAGCTGTCACATCTCCCATTCCTTCATTTCTTTCTCTTGGCATAAAAGTATAAAAATAATCTCTGCCCCACTCTCTCGGCATGAGATATTTTCCACCGGAACCTATTCTGTTAAAATTAAAACTGTTATCCCATTTTTTATTTTTCCAACCCACCCTGGCACCAAATATAAATACCGGCTTTTTATTTTGATTATAAGCCAGCGAAGGGTCTGCATTGCCTCCATCTCCGACTTTGATTTGTACAGCATTTTGCGAACCCAGATATAACTTACCTTTTCCAAGTTTGGTTTCTGACTCCCATTGTATCAACGTGGTATTAAAAACATTATCAAAATATACATTCCATACCTGAATATCCAACCAGTTTCTGAGTTGTGCGTGGTAATTAAACAAAAAGGCACCATTGGTTTTTACATTCGAAAAATATTTTGACCGAAGGCCTGAAGTATCCACACCGACAGGATACAAACCGATGGTCTCTTCCATGGAATACCATTTTCCGGTACTTCTCGGAGCTACCCCATAAATCCAGCCTGCCTGAAAACTATGTTTTTTCTGCTGTGGACTTTCAATCCAGATACCTTCGACTGCTGTCGGTCTCATCCTGCCATCCTGAAGATTGATAAAAGGGGTATTCAGCAACTGGCGGCCAAAAATGATCTTAAAATCATTTTTTTGATACTTGAGAAAAAACTCTTCCACCCTGTTGACTTCGTCCAATGATTCTGTATTGGTAAGATCAAACAATCCGATTTCATAACGGTTGGACTGACCTGTCAATGAATCTTTTTGGAGCAGATCGGCAGAACCTGCATTAAACACATAAAATCCGCTGATACCGGTACTAAATCCTTTATAAACAGCCGTTTCAAAACGCAATCCACCACCGACTGCATTTGCGTAATAATCCGTTAAATCTCCCGTATTATCTGTCGTTGAAAAAAAATACCTGAAATGACCATTCACTTTTCCTTTTCGGAAAGCATTCAGCAGGGTCATCGTATCGGTAACATTTTTTTCTTCAGATTGCCAAATTTTTGGTTTTTCCTTCAGATCCTGATGTTGTCCCGACAGATTAATACCAAATATCATCACATGAATGAAAACAAATAATATTTTTTGACTTTTCAAATTTACTTTTTTAATTAAACAATCGGACAATACATCCTTTTTATGTCAACCATCATGATTTAATAAAATATTTTATCATGATTATGGATACGTGTTGTTACAAACATGATCAATGAAACTGATAATCGACACCATAAACCTGTGTCAGCAATGTTTCGGGCGCATCCAATGCTATGGCGTTTTTTTGAGGTAACGGATTCACCGGTGATGATGCCTTCAGATAACTTTTCATATTTTCATGAAGGGTGTAATCCAGATTTTTGGCATCAGTCACATTTTTAATACGACAAATCATATCTGCCGGGTCTCCGTCTCTTTCGCAGGCTGCAATAGAATAAATCATATCGTCAACAAGGGGTTTGCCTTGTATAAAAACGGATTCAACTCTTTGACCTTCTTCGCGGAAAGCATAAAATTTCACTTTCATTCCCTGAAATTTGGTCACCCAACCTCCGAATCTTTTGGAAGCATCTTTGGCAAAAACATTATTCAATTCTTTTTCCAACCAAGCTTTGATTTGTTTTCCCGTAACTTTACCTGTTCTGATAAAACTGTCTACCGGCAACATATCATAAATATACCCGTTTGTTATCGGAATCTGCCCTGTACTATCAGGCGTTGACCTGGGCGGACAAAATCTGAATCCATTGGACAACACCACATCAATATCCGGCAATCTCCATCTCAGGGCATCCAAAATCATGGTGTCGATGGTATTTTCTATAACAAAATACCGGTACAGAGGAATTTTACTGTAGCCAACAATTTTACTGATGTCTTCAAAATAGGGACCTTCGAGATTGTTTACCAATTGTTTTATGGCCTTGTCTTCTTTGTATTTTTCAACGGAAATTTCGTCAAGGTGATAAGAATCGTCGACTATTTTTCCGTCCTGAACCGTCAATTCCAATCTTCCGCAGAATGATCCGAATGCTCCGGGTTCGACGACTTTGGCATATTTTCCCTGAATAGGTTTGCGGACTCTTTCATGGGTATCACCTCCGAAAATGTAATCCACACCTTTACAAACATCCAGATTGGATAAATGAATTTGTTGCGATAATCCAAGGTGTCCGACGATAATCACATAGGCACATTGTTCCTGATTTCTGAGCACATCGACAAAATGGGCCAGATTTTCTTCCGGTTTTGTGTACAAAATTCCTTTGCTGTAATTGGGGGATTGCCTGATGGGAACGAGATGGTCGGTATATCCTAAAAATCCGATTTTAACGCCCTGAACATTCCAGATGTGGTATGGCGGAAAAATATGGTCTCCTTTTTTGCCTTCTCCGAGGTCGTGGTACATATTGGCACAAACTTTCGGAGCATGAAGCCCGCCCAACAAATGTTGCATTTCTTTTTTACCATAGATTACTTCCCAGTTTCCGGGTAAATACAGATCATATTCCAAAGCATTAAGAATCGGCGAAATCGCTTTTCCCGTTGTTTTTACCGAAAGTTCACTTCCCTGAAACATATCTCCGGTATCCATCAGAAAAAGATTTTTTCTTTCTTTTTTCATTTTTTTCAGATAGCCGGCAAAGTGTGCATATCCGCCTGTTTTTCGGAATACTATTTGATTATTTTCCCAAAACAATTCATCATGAGCATGAACCTGACAATGTACATCTGTAGTTTGTAAAATAGTGAGTTGAAAATGGTTTGGTTTATTTTCTTCTGTGATATCTTCCGGAGTGGAACTGACATCCGTAAATGAAGAAGCTAACAATCCGGCTCCGGCACTAACGGCACTTACCGTTTTCAAAAATGAACGTCTGTCGTGTTTCATAAAAGTTGGTTGTAAGGTTGATGGTAATGATAATTATTTTTGTGCCTTCCGGGCTTCTGCTATAGGCTTGAACGGACCGAACTTATGTTGTTCCGGATCGAATGAATCGCTGTAAGGACCAAAAGGATGATCGATCGGTTTTTTGGAAATATCCGGCCAATCCCCCGGTGTATCTTTGTGAGGTCTTGGCTGACTGTTGATAAAAGCAGCCAGGTCCCACGCTTCTTCATCGGTCAATTGCGGAGCTTCATAGCTAGCTCCCAAAGGCATATTGTATTTTACATATTTTGCAAAATTGGAAAGTCTGTACAGACCGGCTGCATCATTGTAAGAATGTTGTCCCCACAATGGCGGATAGGTATATACGATACCATCTCCGGCTTTTATTCCGGCACCGTCTTTCAAATGGCAGGATGCACATTTTTCGAGGTATATTTTGTTGCCTTTTACGGGATCAGCAGCTCTGTCAAGAAAAGGCATATCTTTGAGTCCTGACCCTTTTACGACTGTTCCTTTTTCAACATTACTTCCCAAAAACAAAAGATACATTTTGATAGCCTGCATTTCTTTGCTTGTGGTGTCCAAAGGCATTCCGTTGAGACTTCTTTCAAAACAATCGTTGACCCGTTTGTAAATATCTTCGACTGAACCGCTTCTGGCTCTGAATTTCGGATAAATGGAAGCAACAGATCCGTAATTATTACCAAATATTTTTGTACCTGCATCCAAATGACAATTCTGACAATTCATACCATTTGAAATCTGAGCCACACTACCCTTAGGGCCGAGATACGCAGCAGTATGTACGATGAGTTCACGTCCGTATAAAATCTGTGATTCGAGGGCAGATCCTTTTATACTTTCCGGGTCCGGTGCCAGCCAAAACCTGTCAGTTTCCTTTGTATACATATCTTTACCTTCTGCAACCTCCTGATTTTCTGATGTTTTTTCCGGCCATTGAAACAAATGTTCTCCTTCCTGATAGATGAGATATATAAAATATATCAAAATTACCATCACCAGAAGGATGACGTAAATGAGGTTTTGAAGGAGTCCAATGGAATTTACGGAGGACTTTGAATGATCAGAATTCATGATTCAAAAAATATTTGTTTAAGGGTTGAATTATTTTGAAAAGGCATCATACAAAAGAAAGTAACCATAGTAATTTTTTACTATAAAAACTACAAAACCAAAAACAGTCGGTAAAAACTTATTTATGTAAAATAAACAGACTTTTATAATGTACTTTCTGAAAGTATCATGTATCAAAGGCCAAACTTAAAATTAAAACCAAACAATGTAAAACGCAACAGCGGCCTTTTACCTGGATTATATTTTGACAATTTTAGTGAGGTAATATATTTCTGATGACCCCATAGAGGTAGGTACCGATGACTGCAAATAAAAATACAATCACCATTGACAAATAACCGTATCCGATATTCACCACCATAGGTCCCGGACAAGCGCCGCTCAAGGCCCACCCCATACCGAATATGCTTCCGCCGACCAGATATCTGGTGATTGACTTATCCTTGGGATAAAATACAATCGGATTGCCGCTGATATCCCGCAGTTTGAACTTTTTAATCAGAAACACTCCGATAACCCCAAGAACTACCGCAACACCTATGATACCATACATGTGAAAAGCCTGAAAACGAAACATTTCCTGAATTCTGAACCATGAAATGGCTTCGGATTTTGCCATGACGATGCCAAATAAAATTCCGGCTATTAAAAATTTTACTAACTTCATGTTGTAATGTCTTTAAAAAATGATTGGAAATAATAAGTGGGTCATTAACAAACCTCCGGCAAAAAAACCAATAACGGCAATTAATGAAGGCCACTGAAGGTCTGACAGACCGCTGATTGCATGTCCGGAAGTACATCCTCCGGCATACCTGCTTCCAAATCCGACCATAAGGCCTCCCAAGGCCAACAGTATAAAACTTTTCAGACCAAAAGCTGATTCAAGACTGAACAATTCTTCCGGCTGCATTCCTTTGGGCTCACTGAAACCCAATGCCGCGAGATCCTGTTTGGTAGCTTCCGAAATTTCCACAGGGTCGTCATTTTTTAAAACGGTTCCGGAAATAAAACCTCCGATGATGGCTCCTGTCAGAAATACGATATTCCAGATTTGACTTTTCCAGTTAAAATTAAAAAAACCAACGGTTTTACCTGCTCCTGCTGCGGCACATATGGTCCGAAGATTGGAAGAAAATCCAAATGACTGACCAAAAAACAATAACAGAAACATGATAGAAGATATAATCAGGCCTGAAAACCACCAAGGCCAGCTTTGTGTAAAAAATTCACTCATTTGTGTATCATTTGGTATTAAAATGAAAGGTAATAATGGGTTTAAATAAATGTTTAATCAGAGATTCCGCAGCACTTTTGTGAAAAAATCCTCCTTTTCCGTGTGTTCCGACAAAAACAAGGTCGGCGTCCTGGGTTTTCAAAAATTCATTCACTCCGACTTCCACATCCGGTGCCACAATGATGTGACCATAGTAGCTGTTCAGGTTGTGGGCAGTTGCATGTTTTCGGATATTTTCATGTACTTTTTGCGGGTCGACAGCCAGATCATTATGGATATACAACATATGGTATGTTGCATCAAAATATTTGGAAAAAGTCTGCATGAGCGGTATCTCGGTATGATCGTCTTCCATAAAATCATGAACGAACAATATATCTTTGATGACCAGATCTGACCTGTCGCACATCAATGAAAGCAACGGAATATCAGATTTTCGGGCAACCATCTGGGCTTCGGTTGAAGCAATTTTTTCTTTGACGCCCCAAACACCTTTGGTTCCCATAACAATGAGATCGTACTGGTTTGATTCGCCAAACTCAATGATGGTATCCGTAACTTTACCGAATTGCAAATGTATGGAAACGGATTCTCCGTACAATACTTTCAACTGGTTGAGCTTTGCTTCAGCAATTCTTTTTTGTCCGTTGACATAATCGATATCAATCTCTCCGCAGGTTTCAATATTCCCGTTTCCATCCAATGTCACCGTATCAGGAAAATCCAGAACGTGCAGAAAATGAATATCCACAGACAAATGTTCTTCAAGATTTCTCACCAAAAGATACGAAAAATCTGCCTGAACTGAAAAGTCAGTGGGTATCAATACTTTCAGGACATTTTCGTCTTTCATGGATGCCACTGCCGATGATACAGCGGGTACCGTCTCTTTGACGAGGTCGTCAATCTTAATCCCACCTTTTTCAGCTAATGTTTTAACATCGGAGAGCGAACCGCCGTCGACTACATGATTCACACCTGAAGAAATGAGGATTTTTTTGGCATGTGCACTTCTGTTGCCACTTCTGCAATACACCACAACCTGAGGATACACTTTAAGGTTTTGTGCATGAGACTCAACCTGCTCAAGCGGAATATTTAAGGCCCCGGGCAAATGCCCTGTTGCAAATTCATTTTTGCTTCGAACGTCCACAAAAACAGCTCCTGGAAGAAGGGTCACATCATCCGGCTGATTCAGAATCTTTTTTAGAAATGGTAACATGTTAATATTTATATGGATGGCTAAAGATAATCAAAATATATTAATTTTCAACGGCTTCTCCTTTGGCAATCCACTCGTTCATACCCGGAGAATAATTGGTAATGTTGCTGAATCCTTCTTTTGCCAATATTGAATAAGCAATTGAAGCCCTGTCGCCACCCTGGCAATGAATAATTACTTCTTTATTTTTGTCAATTTTTGACAAATTTTCAGGCAATGTTCCCACAAAAACGTGATCAGCTCCTTTGATATGACCTGCTTTATATTCAGCGTCACCTCTTAGGTCCACGATTTGATTGGCACCGTTGTTTGTTTTGGTTTTGAAATCGTCAAATCCGATCATGTTTACTTTTTGTAAAGAACCCTCGTAAAGATCAGTTGACGGAATGTACCCCATAACTTTGTCAAGACCAATACGCATCAGTTTTCTGGTAAGATCTTCCAATTGAGATTCGTCTGCCAACAAAATGAAAGGTTCGTCATATTTTAAAAACCAACCTGCCCATGTTGCAAAGGCATTATTTCCCTGAATATTGATACTGCCTGGAATAAATCCATTGGCAAAATCGACTTTATTTCTGGCATCAATGACCTTAATCCCTTTTTCCATAGCAGCCTTTAATTCTGCAGAGGAAAGAAGTTTTTGTGAAGGCACAGATGTAAGCAACGGTCTGTCCACTTTATTAAGGGTCTTCATCATCGCAAAATATTTTGGCGGTTCAGGTTGATCTGACAACAGATAATCGACAAATCCACCTTTATTGTCCTTGTATTGTAATGCCCAGTTTCTGATTTTTTCGTAACCTACCGTTGTGCTCGGTACTGCTCCCAGTGCTTTACCACAAGCAGATCCTGCTCCGTGTCCCGGCCAAACCTGAAGATAGTCAGGCAATTCGTCAAATTTTCGGATGGATTCGTACATCTGTAACGCTCCGGCATCCTGAGTTCCTTTGATTCCTGCTGCTTTTTCCAAAAGGTCAGGTCTTCCGACGTCACCGACAAATACAAAATCTCCGGTAAACAGCATCACCGGTTCTTTGCTGGCAGGTGTGTCCGTCAATAAAATACTGATACTTTCCGGTGTATGTCCCGGTGTATGGATGATTTCAAAAATCAGATTGCCGATTTTTACCTGATCACCGTTTTTTACCCCTTTGTGAGGAAACTGATATTGCCAATCCGGTCCTCCTTCATCAGAAAGATACATTTCCGCACCTGTTAAAGCTGCCAATTCGCGGGAACCGGACAAAAAATCCGCGTGAATGTGGGTTTCAAAAATGTGGGTAATCTTCATATTGTTTTGTTTCGCAATATCAATATAGGTATCCACATCTCTTTTCGGATCGATGACTGCAGCCACACCTGCTTTTTGACAACCAATCAAATAACTGGCCTGAGCCAAACTTTTGTCATAAATGTGTTGAAATAACATATTCTATAATTTATTTGTTTGTGCAAAAGTAGGCAGGACTAAAAATTTATGCTGTAACAAATGTTACCTAATGATGATCTGGATCATATTTTTTTTCAAAACAAGGCATTTATAATGACTACTGTAACAGTTGTCACACAAAAAAAATAGTCGAAACGTCTACTTTTGCCACGTTTTTAAAATTAAACATCATTTTATCATCCTATAAATACTTTCATGAAATATATACCTTCTTTAACATGGATTAAAAATTATGACAAAAAATGGCTTAGCGGCGATATCTCTGCCGGTCTCACGGTAGGGGTCATGCTGATACCTCAGGGCATGGCTTATTCTATGTTGGCCGGATTGCCTCCCATTTATGGGCTATATGCAGTGACGATACCTTTGATTATTTATGCGCTGATGGGTACGTCCAGGCAATTGTCTGTCGGACCGGTCGCCATGGTCAGTTTATTGATATCAAGCGGGATCGGACATCTTGCCGTTGCCGGTAGTGAAGAATACATCGCCATTGCTATCTTACTGGCATTTCTGGTAGGGATCATTCAATTTTCGATGGGAATCTTCAGGCTGGGTTTTCTCGTCAACTTTTTGTCTCATCCGGTAATTGCAGGATTTACTTCTGCCGCTGCTATTATCATAGCTTTAAGTCAATTTAAACATTTATTGGGCATCAAAGTCAGCGGTGAAAAATTTACAGACATCGCCTCCCAGATATTTCAGAATATTGGTCAAACGCATCCGGCAACCCTGGCTATCGGTTTGGCTTCTGTTGCGATTCTTTTAGTGGTGAAAAAAATCCATAAAATGATACCCGGTCCGCTGGTCGTCGTTGTATTGGGAATTTTGGTCGTCTTTTTTGCCGGATTGTATGATCAGGGCGTAAAAATTGTTGGGGAAATTCCGGGAGGATTGCCTTCTTTTGGTTTGATATCTTTGGATTTGTCTACCATCAATAATATTTTGCCGACAGCATTGACCATAGCATTTGTTGGTTTTATGGAATCCATTGCTGTAGCGAAAGCCATTCATGCCAAACACAAAAATTATAAACTGGACGCAAATCAGGAATTGGTGGCCCTGGGCGTTGCCAATATCGCAGGGTCGTTTTTTAAATCATTTCCGGTCACCGGAGGATTTTCGAGAACAGCTGTCAATGATCAGGCAGGTGCCAAAACGGGTCTGGCATCACTCATCAGTGCTGCATTAATCATCCTTACGTTGCTGTTTTTTACATCCTATTTTTATTATTTACCTAATTCGGTACTGGCGGCTATCATCATTGTTGCTGTTTATGGACTGATAGATTTTAAAGAAGCCAAACACTTGTTTCATGCTGACAAAACGGATTTTTATTTGTTTATGGCATCTGCAACAGGCACGTTGATACTCGGTATTGAAGAAGGCATAATTCTGGGTGTGATATTATCCATTGCGGTATTGGTGTACCGCGTTTCTTATCCACATTTTGCAGAATTGGGTCAGCTCAACGAAGGTAAAGATTTTCGGAATATCCTCAGATTTCCGAATGCAACCACCCGGGATGAAATCATCATCATGCGGTTTGATGCACAATTATATTTTGCCAACAGCAATTTTTTCAAAGACAACGTTCACCAACTCATAGCGGGACGCAAAAATCCCAAGTTTTTTATCCTCGATGCTTCGCCGGTTTGTATTGTGGACTCTACGGCTGTACATGCCCTGATGGATCTGCATGCCGAGTTGGAATCGGAAGGCATTACTTTTCTTTTTGCCAATCTGATCGGACCTGTAAAAGATTTGCTCAACAAAAGCGGGCTGACCAAAATGGTAAAATCAGAACATAGTTTTATGTCTACCAAAGATGCTTATGATTATGCTTTACAGAGGTTATCATAAGTTTATACCGACTTCGTTTTAAATAAAAATAATCAAAACCGTTGAATGTTTTCAGCGGTTTTTTTATTTTTAAAAGCCGGTTCTTCAATTGTCATAATTCCTTTGCCGCTTCTCCGGAAGATAAGTAAAGCTTCACCTTATATAAAAACCATGAGGATTGACTTTTAACGGTTTTTCATTTGGAAATGTGTAAGAATTTTCTTACCTTTACGTGTTATTACACAAATTTATAAAATTAATATTATGGGATTCCTGAGTTCATTAAAAAGATTGTTTTTTGCTACCGAAAGTGTAGCTAAATCCACCGTAAATAAAGGTGTGGAACTGGCCAAAGAAAAAGGTCAAGAATTGGCTCAGGAGGGCAAAGAAGCCCTTCAGCATCTGGACGAAAAAACTTCAGGTTTCAGAGAATCGGTAGCCCAAAAAGCAGAAGAATGGAAAGATAAAGCCGAAGATATCGCCGAAAAAGTCGGAGATTTAGCTGAAAACGCAGGAGATAAAATTGCAGAAGCAGGTCACAAAGTTTGGGAAAAAGCCGAAGACCTTGCTGAAAAAGCAGGAGACATCGCAGAAAAAACCGGCGACAAAATAGCCGAAACCAGCCAACAGGTTTGGAACAAAGCCGAAGATCTGGTAGAAAAAGTAAGTCATACTGCAACTGAGACCACCGACAGTACTTCTGAAAACATCCATACAACAGCTACGGAAAGTACACTTTTCAACTGATCTTGTTGACAACGTTGAAGAACAAACAAATTCAACCTGGGACAAAGCCGGAAATATCCTTGAAAAGGTAGGAGAAAATATAAAAACCACCGGTTCACAGATTTTCGAAAAAACAAGTGAAATCGCTGAAAACCTGACTGAAAAAGTCGTTGAAAACAGTGATAAGGTCTGGGACAAAGCGGCAGATCTGGCTGAAAAAACAGGAGATAAAGTAAAAGAAGGCGGTGAAATCCTCTGGGAAAAAGCCAAAGCGGCCGGAGCTGCTTTAGAAGAAAAATTTGAAGCCACGGTTGAAAAAGCCAAAACATTTGAAAAAGAAGAAGAGGCAAAACCAAAACAGGAATTTGCTTCAGATGACCTCAATGCAGGTGGTTCATTGTTAGACAACAAAGATGACTTTTTTGCCAAAGCTTCTCAATATGCAGACGGTCATTTTGATGCCTTCAGCGAAGGAAAAGTAGTCATCAATTCCAATCCTGACACAACAGACAAACAAGATGATCAGAAGGATATTGACGGCTTAATTGACGACGCCATTGTTGTAAAAGATTAAAAATCCTGAACATCAGGCAGCGAATAGTATATTATTAGTGTCTTATATATATACGACATCACATGTCCCCACTTCTAATTAATAGTCAAACAGAAAAAGAATTGATACAAGCATGTATCAAAGGGGACCGCCAATGTCAAAAACAAATATACGAATATTACGCTCCGAAAATGATGGCAGTCTGCCAGCGTTATGCCAAAAACAAGGCCGAAGCGGAAGACATATTTCAGGAAGGATTTATCAGGGTTTTCAGACATATTCAGAATTTTACTTTTGAAGGATCTTTTGAAGGCTGGATCAGGAGAATCATGATCAATACCGCACTGAAATATAATGCTAAAAAATCTGTTGCATGGAATTTGGATTTTTCCGAGATCGCGGACATGCACGAAAAGGTTGAACCCTCTGTGATTTCTTCTCTCAGCGAAGAGGAACTGATTCATTATATCAGTGAATTGCCGGAAGGATATCGCATGGTTTTCAACCTTTTTGTTGTGGAAGGATATGCTCACAAAGAAATCGGTGAGTTACTGAATATTGAGGAATCCACCTCTCGCTCCCAACTCGTCAAAGCGAGAAAAATGTTGCAGTTTAAATTAAGAAACATCCTAAAAATGGTCATATAGCTTATGGGATCCAATCAATTTGATAAAATCATTAAAGATAAAGTTCAATTCCACCAGGCGGAAGTAGATTCCGGATTATGGGAAAAAATTGAAGCAGGTATAACTGACGCCGAAAAAACCAGGCGTTTTCCTATATTCTGGTTTATCTCCATCAGTGCGGTCGTTTTGGTTTCGCTCGGCTATTTGTTTTATACACAATATAACCAGACAGAATCGAAATATTCTATGCCTGAGGACAACAAAACCTATGCCTCAGGTGAAACACAAAAAAATATTTCTAAGGAGAACAAACAAACTTTATCGAATATCCCATCCAACGAGACTCAAAATGTTTCCGCTGCTAAAATTCCTTTGGTATCAGACAACCGCAATGTTTTATCTTCCGGTAACAACCTTAATAAAAAAATAATCTTACCTGCTGTTTCTGAATCAGTAAACAAAACCGGATTACAGGAAAATCAAAATGTAAATACACCATCTTTCGATGCAACTTCGATATCAAACGATGTTGTAGCCACTACAAGCTCTGAATCATCCTTTTTATTAAATCCTGTTTCGTTTTTATCCGGAAAAAAATATAACGCTTATTCATATAAAGGTAAAAAACATTCAATTAAAGATAATTGCCTTTCAGATTTTTCATCTTCAAGAAGAGGCATTTTTGCAGAATTGTATTTTGGTAATGACTTCCCTATCAGAAAGCTGGTGGCACGTGAACCGGCTTTTGAAAATCTCGCTGCCGCAAGAAGGGATTCAGAAAAACCTTTGTATTCCTTTTCTATAGGTGCACGGTTGGGATTTTTTATAGCCAAAGACTTTATGTTGTATACGGGTGTAAATTACAGCCAGATCAACGAAAAGTTTGATTATGTTGATCCCGAATCCTCACAAACCAAAATTATAAAAACCACCCTGTACATCAAAGATGGTATGGGCAATATCAAAGACAGTACGTTTACTTTTGATACTATCCTCATTCCGGGAACACTTGTGTACAAAATAAGAAATCAATATACGACCATCGATCTTCCGTTTTTGGTCGGATATCAGGTTTGGAAAAATGATAAAATCAATATCGTGCTGAATGCAGGAGTTATGGCAAATATCATGCTTAAAAAAGAAGGGATGGCATTACTTGAAAGCACGATTACCGCCGCCAACTTCAAAAGACAGGATTCTAACACGTTTAATCATTCTCTGGGTCTTTCAACCTCTATGGGAATCCAGTTTAATTATAACCTTTCCGAACATCTTGATCTCTACATCGAACCCAATGTCCGTTTTCAACACAGAGGTCTGACATCAAAGGATTATCCTATCCGGCACAGTTATTCAACGGTCAGCTTTTTGACCGGAGCCCGATATAAATTTTAACAATCAGGCAGCGAATCTGCTACTAACAGAATCTATTGAAGTATATATTAATCCGAATATCCTGAAATGAGTCTATACCGTTATTTTGTATTATTACCGCTAGTATTTATGGTGTCATGTTTTCAGGAAAAAGAAGCCTTTATTCCTGATACGAATATTGACGATCCTGCTTATTTGTTTTCGCAGTCATTGGAGAAAATTAAAAAGTTTGATATTCCCATCACGGAAAATACCACTTATTTTACTTCCGACAATGTAAATTATTTAAAAATACCCGCAGGTTGTTTAATAGATAATGAGGGTAATGTTTTTACAGGTCAGGCAACCATTGAAATATTTACCATGCAATCTTTAGGTGATTTGATCGCCTTTGGTAAAATTCCTTTTACCCTGTCCGGTCCTGTTGCCAGTCAGAATTTATTTTATCTGAATATAAAAGCAGGAGGTAAAAATCTCAGTATCAATCCCACCTTGCCGATAGAATGGTACAGCTCTACGGAAACAAGCAGCAATCCTTATCATTTGTATTTTGAAACCATAACGGAAAATAATAAAAAAATATGGATATCACAATTTTCCTCAAATTATCTGCCGTGGACTGTCAAAATCAATGAAAATCAAATCACAGGTTACGGATGTGTTTTCCCCATTACACAGGAAGGCTGGTTTGTTATAGGAAGTCCGGTGACACCATCGTCCGCTCAAATCCTGTTCCCTTGTATTGAAAGCCCGCCCAATTTTAACAAAAACAATTCTATAGGATTTATCATCGATAAAGCAGGCAATACCGTAATCCCTTTGTTACATAACGAAACATCAATGGCTTTTTGCAACGATTTATTGGGTGTAACGGAAAATTCAGGCATAAAATTTGTTTTACTGTCATATCAGGATGATGGCCAATACCATTTCGGACAATTATCCACTCAGGTACAAAAAGACCAAACGTACCGGATCAACACAAAAATAACGCCTCTGTCGGATATTCTTTCCGCACTCAGGGCATTGTAAGATAAACTGTATTTTTATTCGTAATTAGGAGTCGCCTGTCTGAAGTTAAAGAATTTCAGCGGGCGTTTTTGTTTAACGCTGCCAGATAGGTATTTTTCATCAGGCTGACAACTGTCATCGGTCCTACCCCACCCGGAACAGGTGTGATATAACTGCATTTGGGCGCTACATTTTCAAAATCCACGTCACCTACCAACTTATATTTTTTGATTGCTGTATCGTCTTCCACTCTGTTGATACCCACATCAATGACGACAGCACCTTCCTTGACCATATCGCCTTTAATAAAATGAGGTATTCCTATCGCGGCTATGACGATATCTGCCTGAGAAATGATTTCTTTAAGATTTTTGTCCTGCTGTGGGTCAGCGTTACAGTCGCGTCTGCGCCTTTTCTTGACAGCAATATGCTCATAGGTGTGCCTACGATATGACTTCGACCGACGACAACGGCGTTTTTGCCACTGGTTTCAATGTCGTAGTATTTCAACAATAAAGTAATGCCATAAGGTGTGGCCGGCAAAAAACAAGGAAGGCCCTGTGCCATTTTCCCAAAATTAACCGGATGAAAACCATCGACATCTTTGGTTGGATCGATAGCCATGGTCACGGTGAGTTCGTCGATATGTTTTGGTAGCGGCAGCTGTACGATAAAACCATCAATATCGGGATTCTGATTCAATTCTTCGACAACCTTCAGCAGCTCTTCCTGAGATATATTGCCGTCTTTTCTGATGAGGGTAGAGACAAATCCGGCATCAGCACAACTTTTGACTTTATTATTGACATAAGCCATACTTGCGGGATTTTCTCCGACCAGTACCGCTGCCAGATGTGGTATTTTTTTACCTTCGGCGCGCAATACATCGACTTCGGCTTTTAATTCGAGTTTAATTTCTTCAGCTACTTTTTTACCATCTATCAGGATCATAGGTTGGGAATTTTAAAGGTTTTAAAATATTCAAGGGATTCGGGATTGCGCATGGCATCTTTGTTGGAAACGGTGTCCACGGCCATGCCCAACAATATTTTTTTTACCGGGGTTTCGAGTTTTTTACCGGAAATGGTATACGGAAGATCCGCCACCTCGTAAACTTCATCCGGCACATGTCGCGGCGAATAATCGGCACGCAATTGTTTGGCTATTTTTTGAATCAATTCAGGAGTCAAATGCTGCCCATCATTCATAACCACAAAAAGCGGCATATAATGTTTTCCACCTTCCATCTCCAGATTGACCACCAAACTGTCTTTAATTTCTTCAATTTTATTGAGCGAACCATATATTTCAGCAGTTCCGATACGAACACCGTGCCTGTTGAGCGTGGCATCGGACCGTCCTAAAATGATGATTCCCTGGTGATCGGTGATGTTTATCCAGTCGCCATGCCGCCATATATTTTCAAACATATCAAAATAACTGTCACGGTATTTGGCGTTGTGGTCATCATTCCAAAAATATATTGGCATACAAGGCATCGCTTTGGTAATGACCATTTCTCCGACCTCACCGTTGGGCACAAGGTTGCCGTTTTCATTATACGCGTACAAGGCGCAGCCCAAAGTTCTGCATTGGATTTCGCCCTGAAAGACCGGAAGCAAAACATTTCCACCGACAAAGGCTGTACAAACGTCTGTACCTCCCGACATAGAAGTCAACCATACAGCATCGTGGATATGCTCATACACATAAACAAACCCTTCAGGCGGCAGCGGAGAGCCTGTAGAGCCTATGGAACGCAAAGCCGAAAGGTCGGTTGTTTTTTTAATGTCCAGTCCGGCTTTCATACAAGCTACTATATATGGTGCGGAAGTCCCGAAATGGTGAACACCAGCTTTCGATGCCATGTCCCATAAAAAGGACAGTGCCGGAAAAGCCGCACTTCCTTCGTAGAGCACGATCGTCGCTCCGGCCAATAAACTGGCATGAACAAAATTCCACATCATCCATCCCGTCGTGGAATACCAAAAAAACTTCTCGCCTTCGTGTACATCGTTGTGAAAATGTAGGTATTTGAGATGTTCCAGCAGCATCCCTCCGTGAGAATGGGTGATGGCTTTAGGTTTGCCGGTAGTCCCTGAAGAATACAATATCCATATAGGATCGTTAAAATCTACCGGCACAAACGTCAACTCTTTGTTGGTATCCTGATTCATAATGTCCGTCCAGGAAGTATGGTTCGGTACATGGCCGAAAGGTATGTCTCCCAGAAAAGGAACGATGACCAAATCTTTGCAATCAGGCAATTGGTTTCGGATTTCTTCCAATTCTTTTACCCTGTCAAATCGTTTGCCGTTGTACGTGTACCCGTCGATACCAATCAGTATAGAAGGAGAAATCTGTTTGAACCGGTCAATAACAGACGAAACACCAAAATCCGGAGAGCAGGAAGACCAGATGGCTCCGATAGAGATGGTAGCCAACATTGCTATGGTGGCATGAGGTGTATTGGTCAGATAAGCAGCCACGCGGTCGCCTTTTTGAACACCGTGTGCCAAAAGATATTGTTGAAACAAAACCACCTGTCGCGACAGATCTTCCCAGGAAAGTGCTTTTATGTCGGGAAAAGATTCAGAACAATACAAGACAGCCGGTCTTTCGGAAGTTGCCTTACGGAAAACATGTTCGCCATAATTGATTTTGCTGCCTTCAAACCATCGGACACCCGGCATCGTGGAGCCGTCGGTGACCGATGTATATTTTCCATGGTCGATGATTTGAAAATAGTGGTATAAACTTTCCCAAAATTTTTCGTGGTTGTCCACGGACCAGGACCACAAAGCATGATAATCTTCAAAATCGTGGTTGTCATAGGTTCTCAACCAGGACATATAATGCCTCAGGTGACTTTTTTCGGTAATTTCCCGGTCGGGATTCCACAAGGGGGACATACAAAATACATTTACGGCACAAGATACTACATTTTTGTTTTTGGAAAAAGAAAAGAAAACTATGTGATAGGTGTTAGGTTTTGGGTACCAGGTCTTGGGTTTTAGGTACCAGGTTTTGGTTAGTGCCTAATACCTAGTACCTAATGCCTAATACCTATCATTATTTTGTACCAACAGAGACATTTTCGTTAATAAATAAGGCCTCTGAAAGAAGTATCGTTATATTTGCTGAAAATCAGGAGCATGACAAAAATTTTACTACCATTTATATTTTGTTGTGGTTGGTGGGCCATAGGATTATCACAAAATGTGACGACCATTTCTGCTGACAACCGGTGGGTCGTCGATTACCATGATTACACCATCAACACAAAAGAAATCAGGATATATACCTTTGCTTCCCGTGATACTCTGTTTAATAATAAAAACTACAAAGAGTTGGTTTATTACCGGCCGGATGATGAAACAAAAATATTGCCGACCCATACCTTTTACAGACAGGAAAACCGACGATTGTATAAGTATAATGGCGACGAACAAGACATCTTACTCATAGATTTTGGTGCAAAAACCGGTGACACCCTTTGGGTAGAAACGCCGGAATATCAGAGCAAACCTTTGTATATTGTTTTTAAGGATACGATTACCTTGATGGACGGGACAGAGCGGAGAAAAATCAATTTTGTTTGTTTGCCGGAAGATTTTGAGCCCCTACCCCAACCATCGGATACCGGTTGGTCTTTTGTCGAAGGATTGGGACAATTGGGTCAACTTTTTATGAGTGAATATGCCTGTACGGCTGCCGACCCTTTGTGGAACAGAACCATTCGTTGTTACTACGAAAAAGAAAATCTGATCTGGCGTGCCGGAGATGTTTTTGATTGTTTATCTTCTCAAACATCCGACGTACAAACATCGGAAGTCCGTTTGTTTCCGAATCCCGTGTCTGAGGTCATTCAGATTTCGTCGACTATTGATTTTAAATTTTATGAAATCTTTTCGGCAACCGGTCAGAAGATTTTTGACGGAAAAATTGATCCAAACCATCACATCGGGGTGTCCGACCTGCCGCAAGGTAGTTATTTATTGATGCTCCATGATTCAAACGGCAGTGTCGTGACAAAAAGATTCGGGAAAATGTGATAGGGGAAATTGTCGATTTGGATCGACGGATAACATTAAGGTTGTTTATTTTTTTGGGGCACAAGTGGTAAAGTTGCACTTTAAGGCATTTGTTGGCGGGTAAACGGGTTTAGGCACCAGTAACAAACTGGCGCCAGCAAAAGGCGTAGTTTATTTACAAGTTCATAGCTAAGATTACCCCAAACCCAAAATATTGATTTTTTCTTGGCACATCTCTTACGACTTGATTTAAACTAAGGTATCCTTTTAATCCTGTTGAAAATGATATGTTGCCCACCATGAAATCAATACCAAAAGAGAGAGACATTGGAATACTTAATTTATTAAATTTTCCGAAAATAAGTTGCTCGTCTCTTGTTTCCTTTTTTATTTCACCATTCGTGTATGTGGTTATTTGTTTCGTTTTATTTGAGAGATTTATTCCGAATCCCATTTCCGGTAATAAATAAAGTCTGCCGAAATTGATTTTAATACCAATTGGAACAAACAGGTAGTTATAATTGTGAATGGTTTTTACTGATTCAATACCCAGTTGTCCACCAATTTCTGATTTTTCTAATTCGCCAGTGTTTAGAAAACCAAAACCTATTGTAGGTTTGATTTTTCCGTTAGTATTATAACTGATTCTAAGCAAACCATTGTGACTAAGTTTAAACCTTTCGTTAACAACTTCATCTGTCAGTTTGCTATAGTTTGGTGAGTATTCTATAGTTAAGTCAAACTTTTTCTCTTGTGAAAAGAGAATTTGAAAACTGCTCAATAGTATAAACAGGATTAGATATTTAATTTTTTTTAAGTTCATTTCTATTAATTTTATGTTACATAACTTTTTTATTGAAGCACCTCCTCTTTGTTTTCATAAAAAATACTGAAGCGTGGTACAAAATATTTAAGTTTTTTAATTTTTCTATTCGTGATAAAACGATTAAGATAAGTATGTAAAACGGTTACCTTTCTCCTTCCTAAACACAAATATAAAAGATAATCTTCTCCTATAGTAGATTCTATTAAAAAATGTAAAAATTTAAGGAAGGAAGGCACAAGGTTGTTATTTAAATCACGAAGTTGAGATGTTTTAAGATAATTCAACAAGGCACCAGTAACAAACTGGCGCCAGCATTGGGCTAACAATCATCCACCATCGTTGTTTTTCATCTGCTCCCTGACTTGTATTAAAATCTATACCTCCATGCCAATATGTTCTACCTAAATTTCGCGGTCCAAAGTCATCAGCTATCGCATTGGTAGGCATAATAGTTAAATTCCCCAATCGCCCGGTAGTTTTATTAAAACTGCGATACCCAGGTGATTGTGCATTTATGATGTTCAGTTGTAAACATAGCAATGCCAAAAGAAATATTATATTTCTCATTTTTTATTCAATTTAAAAGTTTATATATTTATTTTTCTTCTATTTTAATTTGGTCAAAATTGAATTTTGTTAGATAGTATTTTAGCCTATTTTTTTCTATTCTTGTTTTTGCAGTTAAATTTAATTCTTTCCTCTCAACCGCCTTAATTTTATATTTATATATGTTATTACTGTTTTCATCAAAAAATATCCAGTAATCATAATCAACCAAAGTGGATGGCGTTGAAAACGCTAATCTTAAGATTCCTTGGTCTATCCACAATCTTCCAAAAGCCAGAATCCCGTCATCCGTAAATTCTGAATAAACGACCATCTGATCTTCCAGCCGCATCAAGGCCCAGCCGGATCGGTCTATGGTGCCAAATGGATTATTGGCATTGGCCAGTCCCATACCACCAAAAATGTACATCATATATCTTCCATCATTGCTTACCACGGCCTGGTCCACTGAAGGCAGGTCTTTCAACTCATATTTGAGATTTCCAAACAAGTCATAAATATGTAAGGTATGTTTGACTCCAACCACGTTGCTGCTATATCCTTCCATACCAAAGTTTTTGACATTTTTGATGGATCGAAGCTCGTAATTGACCACCACGTGATTACCTTCGGAATACACTCGTGTAAATAAACTGTATTCATCCGCCTGTATCGGACTTTTTTGTTCAGAATACGGGATGGTACCCATACCCTCATGATCAAAATGCCAAAAAGTAAGCTTTGCATTTTGAATATTCTGGTAAGGCCGGTTTTTCCATATATCGACCACTTTAATGGTCTGGAATATGGTATCCGTAAATTCAATTTTGTCGGGTTGGTCCACGTAAAAGAAAGATTTACTCACCTCGGTTGGAAATCTCCGGTATAAAAATACCGTCGGAGACAACTGACAAATTTTGTTTTTCCGTTCGAACCTGACATCTTTTACATCCTCTTCCCATATTGTTGTCCACGCTTCTCCTCCCGGATGAGCAGGATCTACCTCCAACGTGATTTGTTTTCCCAGAAATTCACGGGATATTTTCACTACCTGTTTATAGTAAGTTACTGAATCTTGCTGTGGTGAGGCGGTTTGTTCTTTTTGATCAGTATTATCTTCGGATAATGAATTGCTTGATTTCAAAGCTGTTGTTGCACCGGATTTATCCCCTGTGGCAACCCTCCCGCTCCTGCATCCATTGCAAGATATCAACAGAATCATCACAAAGACAGAACCTGTGATTAGATTAAAAATATTTTTTGTTTTCATATGAATATTTTTTGTTAATCACGCTCCGCGTGCATGTTTTTAATGGCCATATGGAATTCGCATGTGAAATAATCATACTGTTTCGTGTGACCGCCTCATGCTCATTTCATATAATTGATTTAAAATGTAAATGTAATACGAATAGTTTGTGTTTTGAATTTTGTTTTTATACAACGATCGACTTAAAATAAATTTTTTAAGAATTTATTTTAAATACAGAAACATATTCTTTTGAATATGGGTATACAAACAAAATTAAAACTACTTATTTTCTGAAACTTTTTTCCCTCTTTTTCTATGTATTTTTTACCTTCCTTACCTTCTGTTTCAGTTTTTTTTTCCTGTCTGATTTTTCAAAACAGTGGAAACTTTTCTCCATAAAATGGTATGCCAAATATTGTGCCAAATATTTGATTCACCCTTCATCAATAGCTTATTTGTTGTTGGATTTGTTGGAATTGTGGTAATTGTTGGATTTGTTAGATTTGTTAGATTTGTTGGATTTGTCGAAGTGAGACTTCGCGGACGATGTGTTGCTTCGCGGACGATGTGTGGCTTCTCCGACGATTTGAGGAGTTGGTTATTTGATGAGTTGGGTCTGGGCGGCGCGCGAATGGATGACAGTATCAAGGGTGGAACGATAAAAACCAGGAAATCCCAAGAATTAAAGCACAAAGCCCAGACCCTGTGCGTCACCCTTCTTTCTTGAGAGAAGGGCCCGGGGATGAGTAAAAAACACAATGCGTAGCATTGATAATCAGCATTTTATCTGCAGTTTTTAAGCCCGGTTTTTAAATTTCTCCACCCGCGAGCCGTAGTTCGCGGTTCCTTCCCTATTTTGAGCCCTTTCCGTTGTGCTCAAAATTGCTGCGCAACGGTCAGTCACTATGATTGTTTGATTTGTTAAATTTGTTTGATTTGTCGATTGGTATCGACGGGGCGCAAAATTGTCGACCTTACCTGCCATCTTCGTCAGAATAACGGATGATACTGATTACACAGATTCCACGGATTTTTTATAAGCAGTTTTCAATCCCCGTTTTTAATTTCTTCACCCGCGAGCCGTAGTTCGCGGTTCCTTCCCTATTTTGAGCCCTTTCCGTTGGGCTCAAAATTGCTTCGCAACGGTCAGTCACTATGATTGTTTGATTTGTTAAATTTGTTTGATTTGTCGATTTGTATCGACGCGGCGCAAAATAGTCGACCTTACCTGCCATCTTCGTCAGAATCACGGATGATACTGATTACACAGATTCCACGGATTTTTTATAAGCAGTTTTCAATCCCCGTTTTTAAATTTCTCCACCCGCGAGCCGTAGTTCGCGGTTCCTTCCCTATTTTGAGCCCTTTCCGTTGGGCTCAAAATTGCTGTGCAACGGTCAGTCACTATGATTGTTTGATTTGTTAAATTTGTAAGATTTGTCGATTTGTTGCTTCGCGGACGATGTGATAAGTTGATTATTTGATAAGTTGGGTCGAAACGCCACTCGATAAAACTACCACAATGGCCATCTTTGTCAGAATCACGGATTTTAGGGATTACACGGATTCCACGGATTTTTTTATTTGTTTTATTTGTTAAATTTGTTTGATTTGTCGATTTGTAACGACGCGGTGCAAAAGTGTCGACTTTCACGACCAGCCTCGGACTTTTTTCTGCCCCCCCCTAAACACTCTGAAGGAGGGGAACTTCGATTGTCGACCGATTTTAGATGGTCTTAACTTCATTTGGTTGTCGTGAACTCCAAAGTCTCCCCTTCGGGGAGATTTAGAGGGGCATGAACAGACTATGCGAAGCATTCAAAAAAAACCTTTTTGTCACCCACAATCCCGGAAGCTTCGACTTACCCCCCCCTAACACCTAAAGCCTAATACCTAACGCCTAATACCTAACCCCTATTTCATCACCCACACCTCCGGAAGCTTCGACAAAACGCTAAACAGTAAACTTTTAACTCTAAACATACTTGTAAACGCTGTCAGTGCCTGAAATATGTTGACCGCAAAAAAGGTTTAAAAAGTTTAAAATAAGCGGTAAATTTATGGCAACAATTGATCAATTTAAAATGAGTAAGAAGGAGAAACTTAATCGAAGATTCAGTGAAGACTTCAGGTTAAAAAGTTAGAGAAATAGAAAAGGTACAAGTACGCCAACACAAGTCAGTAAGAGCTATGATGTGTCTCTTACCAGTGTGTATAAGTGGATCGACAAGTATGGGGCAAATAAAGAGAGTACAGAACGATTTATCATTGAGTCAAAGAGTGACACAGTATTAATAGCAAACTATCAAAGAAAGATAGCAGAATTAGAGCGTCTTATTGGTCAAAAACAAGTGATGATTGATTTTCAAAGCAAGATCATCGAGCTTGCAGAGCAAGAATACAGAATAGATATAAAAAAAAAGTATTCAGACAAGCCATAACTTACTTTTGGGAACATAGATGTGAACTGGAAGTAAGTCTTAATGAGTTTTACAAAAGCATAAATATTACAAAACAGGGTCTACACCAATATCTAAATAGGCAAATGCATTATAACGAAGAGATGATATACGTTAAACAAATACTTGAACAGATTAGGCAGGATCACCTGACCTTAAGTTGTAGAGCTATCTATTATAAGGTAAATCCTGTGTCAATAGGAAGAGACAAGTTTGAACGTATGTGCAAGGAGATGGGTTTCACCGTAGAAAGGCATATAAATCCTTGTCGAACAACAAATAGTAATGGTGTCATCAGATTTGATAATCTACTGATAGGAATAGAAATTACATCAATAAATCAAGTATGGTCAAGCGATATTATCTATTATGATGTCCAAAATATCTTTTATTACTTAACATTTATTTTAGACAATTACAGCAGGAAAATAGTTGGATATAGCGTATCCTCAAGACTAAAAACAGAGCATACGACGCTGGTTGCATTAAAAAGAGCGATAAAGTTAACAGGAAAAGAAGTTGTTAAAAAAAGTAATATCATCTTTCATTCAGATGGAGGCGGACAATACTATGATAAAAATTTTTTAGCCTTAACAAGTGAGCATAATTTCAGTAATAGTATGTGTGAATATGCTTATGAAAATGGTAAGGCAGAAAGGATAAATGGTATTATCAAAAATAACTATTTACGACACAAAACAATAAAAACAGTTGAAGAACTAATTGTAGAAGTTGACCGAACAGTACAACTTTATAATTCAGAAAGACCACATAAAAGTTTAAAGTATAAAACACCTTTGGAAGTTGAAAAAGAAATAATATATTTGCAACAGCAAACCCAGTCGACGACAAAGGAGTCATTCGATAAAAAAAGTGGATTTAGGGCTTCTAGTCCCTACAATCCAGAGCAAACCCAGTCTCTGATCCAGGATGTAATCTCTAAAAAAGACTTAGAAATTTATGAAAACGAATTAGTTTAAAACGGTCAACGTTATTCAGGCATCAACACGCCTTAAACCCTAAACTTTTAACCCTAAACAATTTCAAGAGCACCCAAAAAAAAGACCCTCCATGTTATTCACACAGAAGGTCTTTGAAATGAAAAATATTTCTAAAACTACGATCAGAATGTAGACAAGTCGATACTGTCGAGGGTATCCGCCGGGGGTGCCGTGGTGCCTGAAGATGTGTTATTGTCTACAGATGGTGTCGGCTTTTGTTTGTCCCTTCCTTTTCTGCCTTTGCGTTTAGCGGCAGGAGCATTGGCAAAAGCGATGATACCGTTCAGTGCGTCAATCAACTGAATATACGGTTGTTTGTCAGTTGAAACTCTGGAAAAGGCATAGATGTCTTCTTTCAACTCTTCAAAAGCGGCCTTCACGTCGGCCAACATTTTGGCGGAAACAGCTTTGGGCAGGTTACTTTGTGCTTTGGACAGGGACATTTTTTCAAATGTTTCCTGTTTGGTTCTCAGATTTTCTACCCAGGTTTCAGCACCCAAAAAGGTGATGGCAGTTTTGAACTCGGTTTCTTTACCCCAATCACCCAACATTTTTGTAAAAACTGCTGATTTGTGAGATAATGAAATCCTGGCGAGATTGTTACAATATTTATTGTAACTTTTCAATAATACATTAGCCTGGTCGCTACGACCGGGTTCAGTGCGGAATGTTTCAGACTCTAAATACTTTTTCAGTCCTCTGGCAGCAAGTAATCGATCGTCATCAAGGGGACTTAATCTGGCGTTTAAGGTTTCCCCTTTGCTCTCCATGAATGCTTCGTTCAATATATTAACGGTGCGCTCCATCTCAGTGACTTTGTCGGTCAACGTCAATGTATTCAAGTCCATACCTTTTAAATAGGTAATTACGTCGAAAGAAAGTTGAATATTTTCTCCGATTCGGAAGTTAGAAAACTTAGGTTTCAAAATGGTTTTCATAATAAATAATTTTAAATAAATGAATTAATAATTTTAAATAATAATAGAATACTTTTTTTAATTCCTCTTTTTGAACGCTGCAGTCATTCCCGGGAGGAATATTTCCGAAAAAAAACATCATAAAAAAGTCGTTTAAAAGATGTTTTATTTCCGGTCATTTATCTGATGTTTTTACCGTTGTAAAATTTTCAAATAAATTACGTTACAAAGATATAGGCATTTTTTCCAAAAAAAAAGAGAAATTTTCAAGAAAAAGTTGCGGATTCCGCAATTTTCGAACAAAAAGTTTCCTAATAAAGAAACCGAGTTGCGGATTCCGCAACTTTTTTCGAAAAAAGTTGCGATATTAACAACTTTTATATATATGATTTCTCTATGTATTGTAAAATCGTGACCTTAATTTTGGATTTTTGAATCAACTTTTGGAGGGGTAAAAAGAGCCGTTTTACCCCGGAAAGAAAAAAGGGTAAAAAAGACAGTCAACTCTACCCTTTTTATCTTATGTCCACGACGTAAAAAATCACTTTTCAAAAAGTATTTTGTTGATGCCGGGGCTTTGGCCCCAAAAGAAGACCTGTTTTTTGAAAAAGGTATGGCATGAGTAGTCTCTCTGATATCAGATAGACAGCCTATATGATCTAAGGTTAACCTCATCGGGTTTTGTTTTCCAACTTTTTATCTTATCGGATCAAAACTATGTAAGGTCGGAATAGAGGTGTATATATATTATATATATAGAGCGTAAAAAATGACAGCTTCGTTTGTGATGAGATGAACCAACATCTGCCATACTTACTGTCTATGACAGCTGTTCCGAAAAGTACCCTTATCTTTCATCAACCTTTGACCTCATAATTTTTAAAATACTGCTAAAATGTTCCTTCGTCAAACAAGTTATGCTTTTACTCTGATTATGTAAGTATGTTGTCTTGCAGGCGGTAAACATTTCCGATGATCCAAGTCCGTAACTCCGATCCTGTTCAATAAAGAATTTGTAATTATTATATATACATGATGATTCAAATTTTTTACTTCCTGTTGGTTGCATAAAAAATTTATAAATACCCGCATCGCAGTGGCAAACTCAACATCGGTTGAGGTTGGTTTTGGTAATATAATATATAAGATGAAAAACAGAGATGTTTTATAGTTATAGCCAAATAGGCAGAAGAAGCCATTGTGCGATATAAGGCGGGTTCTCTTTCAACCCAAATTTGTTCATAGGTGGTTTTTGACGATTACTTTTATCTGAAGTTTATCAATAAAACACCGGATACGCTTCTTTTGCCAGGTTTTTTACATGACCACGTTGTATGGTATCGACCCAAAAAAAATAACAACCTTGGATTATGGTGTCGGAAGAAACACCAACTTTTCTGTACTGATAAGTTTATTTTGGTGATAAATCTGAATAAAATAAAGGGAAGTACCCCCTTCAAAATGGCATCCTGTTTCGACATTGGGTGAAATGGTTTGTTTATAAACCATTTTACCGGTTTGGTCAAATATACGGTATTCATCAAACAAGGAGCTGCTTTTTATAGTAAAAGCATTATACGTCGGATTCGGATATATTATCGAAAACACATTCTCCTCCTTTGTGTTGACCTCAGCACATTCGCCAAAAGGATCAAAATCCACACCTTTACTTTTCATACACCTAAAATAATAATCATAGCCATCGAAAGCACTGGTACAACCATAAAAAGGTACAGGAGGACTGCAAACACGTAAAGATGTAAAAGCCGGATCTCCGACCATGCCAATACCTTCGATGACGAAAACACGTTTGTCGCCATTTTTCCATGTTTGGGTTTTTCGGATAGTATTTTCGATTTCTATACTTCCGATCGTCTCGATGGTATATCCGGTGACGGGCGAAGGATCCCCGGGAAAAGCTGTAAAATCATACATGAGTGTAAATTCATTAAGAAATGGCCTGTAATGACGCACTTTTTCTCCTTCCTGATTGACAAAAATGTCACTATGGTTGCCGCGTTTATCCGTGTAACGTAGCGTTTTCAGGCTAAAGCCATTTATGACCGTATCTTTAAAATATGTTAAAGAGTGGATACCGTAGTTTTCAAAATCCCATCCGGTTGTTACTTCATAATAAAAGAATTCATCTTGTTTATACCATTCTGTTTGCGCATAAAGTCGATTTGCCGAATATTGAAACAGCCATAAAAAAATCAAAAAAGATGATACTTTATACCTCATACCTGCAAATTTTTAACAAATATATGACTAAAACCCGATAATTTAAAATTTTATTTTCTGTTTAGCCTCTTCCCCGACTAATTTTCAATCAGAAGAAACCCGAACAGGTTACATTAGGCTGATCTGACGAGCCGAACTCTTTTTCAGCATACCATAACCCCTCCGAAAGGAGGGGAAATTCGGTGGTCGATCGATTTCAGTTGGCCATAACTTTGTTTGGTTGTCGTAGCATCCAAAGTCTCCCCTTCGGGGAGATTTAGAGGGGCCACCGATTGTCAAAATCTGTGACTTCATTCCTGATCAATATAGCATTTGTAATTTTTATCTAATATATGATCATTTGGCTTTTCCTTCCTGTTGGTTGAACTGAAAATTTTGCATATTAGTATCGCAGTTGCAAACTCCAATGATCGGGCATGGATATAGGGTGTCTATATATATTATATATATAAGGTAAAAAATGAAAGCTTGGTTTGTGATGAGATGAACCATCTTCTGCCTGACTGACTATAAGTTACAGCATTTTCGAAAAGTACACTTTTTTTTCATCAATCTCAGACAGCATACTTGTTAAAAATATTGATTGAATGTTCCTTTTGTCATGCAGGCTACGCTTTTGCACTGATTATAAAAGTATGTTGTCTTGCAGACTGTCAACATTCGTGTTTTTTTGTTTATGCTGTCAAGCAGACTGTCAACTTTCATTTTTTATTTCATCATGTCGTGAAACAGACTGTCAACTTTTATGTTATTTTTCTTCATGTTCTGAAGCAGACTACAAACTTTCGTGTTTTTTTTGTTCATGTTCTGGAGCAGACTGCAAACTTTCGTGTTTTTTTCTTCATGTTGTGAAACAGACTGTAAACTTTCATGTTTTTTTTTGTCATGTTGCGATGCAGACTACAAACATTCGTGTTTTTTTTCTTCATGTTGTAAAGCAGACTACAAACATTCATGTTTTTTTTCCTCATGCTGTGAAACAGACGGTAAACATTCATGTTTTTTTTTGTCATGTTGCGATGCAGTCAGCTATCATTCGCGATTTTTTTTCTGATTTTGTGTAACATATAGCATTTCTCAGCGAATTGTTGCAGTCTGCTGTCCGTCAGGGTCGACTTTTCGCACGTTTTTTGTACCCTGCTGTCCGACAGGGTGGACTTTTCGCACATTTTTTGTACCCTGTTGTCCGTCAGGGTCGACTTTTCACGCGTTTTTTATTGTCTGATCTCTGTCAGGGTCGACTTTTCGAAAAAGTTTGGTCACTGATGTCCAACATGAAAGACTTTTTGACGAAAGTTTGATCACTGTTGTCCAAATTAAGAAATTAATCACCGAATGTTGAGACCCTGTTGTCTGTCAGGGTGGAGTTTTCACACGTTTTTTGTACCCTGCTGTTCGTCAGGGTGGACTTTTCACAGGTTTTTTGTACCCTGTTGTCCGTCAGGGTGGACTTTTTACATGGTTTTTTGTATCCTGCTGTCAGTCAGGGTGGACTTTTCACACGTTTTTTTATACCCTGCTGTCCGTCAGTCATAAATGATCATGTGTTTTTTTGAATGGTGCGTGGCGGAGACCTCAATTATTGATGCAATTTTTTAAGTCTGCATGATACAGGCGTTTTTTAATCACCTGATTTTTTTGATCGTCGTGGAGCAGATCGGAGTCATTTTATGTATTATGTTCGTCGACCACTTGATGACAGAAAAAAACACGGAATGATTGTATGGTGATGAAGTTCTGAGTTAAAAATTCTGGGATGGGCTTCAATAAGACGGAGAAGGAAAAGGGTGGTGGGAAAGGGTGGTTATGTATTATATAAATGAGGTAACGGTTTGGCATTGGAGCAAAAGTGGATTTCGGAGCATTTCGCCCTTAAAGACAAAATCAATACACCATAAAAGTTGATGCTAGGTAGAATGTTCAATTAACCACGTCACCCGCAATTGATCCAAACGCCTGTTATGTGATGTTATTTGATTAGATATTGTGATAATTCTTTAAATGCCTCCTTATAAAGTTCCTTACGTTTCTCTATTGAGTAAGGTATGATAAAATGTTTTTTGATATACTTTTTTAATAATTCATGCAACACATTGCTCTCTTTTGTTCTGTATGCATTAAATGTGATTTCTTGAATTGAAATAAACTTGTTTAATAATTCTTTGTCAACTTTCTTTATGTCTTTTAGTAAAATTGGCTGTTCTCCAAAGTTGTATATTTTATAAATAGTATATTTCTCATTTTGCTCTATTATATTGGCACTATCAGTAACATACTTATTAAGTCTTTTTACTCTACTCTTAAATAGTGAATTGTATTTATTAGTCGGTAGTAATATCATCCCTCCACCTTCAGGTGCTACATTATATTCTTGGTATGTAAGATTAATTTTAGTGTCAAAGTTAAAATCAAATAAACACTCTTTATATTTCGAAATATCGATTTCTATTTGATTTTCCTCACTTATTAGTCTAATAAATCTAAAAGTTTCCCTAACACCGTTAATAAAATATTCTGAATCAATAATAAACCCATCAGAACCATATATTATTTTTGGATCATGAATAATGTCGAGGTTTTTGCTAAAATGTTTGTTACTTATTTCTGTGTTCAGAAGTTGAGCAATAAAATGTTTTGAGGTTTCTGTCATTAATTCCTTTTCAAATGGGAATTCATCGCAATCAATGTCATTTCTATCAAGTTTTACAGGAAAAACACCTTCTTTGTCAACAATTAATATGCTCGGCTTTTTTTTAATTAATACTGGAACTTGATAGTATGGGGGAATTGCTTTATTATAATGTTCTGGGTATGAAAATACTTTTGGATTATATTTTTCAGTAATTACAATTCCATTACATGCAATCAAATTTGTTTCGTGTCCATATTTTCCTTTTATTCCGTAACTCCATGAAATCTTTTCAAATTCGCGAGTGGAAAATTCATGAAATAACACATCCTTGATAATATTTGTAAGTATAAGGGGTTCATTGTCTACTGAAAAAGTTATTGTAGGTTCATCAAATAAATACCATTTTGACCATTGTATTGATTTATCACCCAATTGTTGAGGATGGGCAATCAATTTATCTCTATTTTCATTATTGATAATTATAGATATAGATGTACCAAAATCTTCTTCAGATTTACTTTTTGTAACATTAATAAATTGCGTATCAATAGTTGCTTTAAACGAGTGAGATTCTTTGGAGGATATATTTTTTGTTTTAACATTAATTTCTTTTCCTAAAAGAAATGAAGCTAAGACGCCAATACCAAATTTTCCGTTACGATTTATTTTCGTTTTTCCTTCTTCGTCTATAAATTTCTTTTTCCAATCCATACTCTTTCTGAATGAACTTCCAACGTTTAGAAAATAATTGATAATTTCGTCAGAGGACATGCCTTTACCGTTATCTTTTATTAAAAAAATACTTTGATCATCGTTAATTCTATTTATAGAAACTTCAATTGCAGGAGTATAATTGTAATTCTTTTTTTGATATTCAATTTCCTTTCTCTCAAAACAAGCATCAATCGCATTCTGCAATAATTCGCGAACACCAAATGTTGGATTATCTCCATATAAAGGAGCAACTAATAATTTGGATAAATTATTATCAACTTTAAAGGTTATTTTCTCAGGTACATATTCTAGTTTTGCTAAAAACAATTTGTTTTCAAGATTTGAGGAAATTCTCCGAAATTTAATTCCAGGTTTATTAGTAGGAATAAAACCATATACCTCTCCTAAAATTGCCCAAGATTTATCTAGTTCATATTGTATATCCGATATTAGATTCTTTATTTTTACAAACATTTCACTATTAGTCGGATTGCAGTCAACATAAATATTTTCTTTGTCTACATTATTGAAGTTTAAAGAATTTATAGATAAATGTGTTGAATTTTCCAATTGAGAAATTGGACTGTTAAAGGATTTAAGCTTTAACAAAAATGGGTTTACTCGGCCATTGTCAATCTGTATATAATCAGCAATCCTTAGTATAATCATTAGGTAGATAATATTAATACCATGTGGGTTCCTCCAGCTATCATGAGCTATATCATTTAAATAGATAAATGTGTCACGAACATTCATGCTATGACTTCTTGCCAATATTCCCGCTAATTGCTTTGTTTGTTTATCTAATTTACTGGTGCCAAATTCTATAAGTCCCTTTTCGCTTTTTAATCCAATTAATGAAACCTCCTGTGCAAATCTTCCGTGATGTCTGCGAATAAATTCACCAATCAATTTTTTATCATACCCTGTTAAATTATCTTTATTTGATAAATCAGGAATAACAAAAGGCATAAGCTCGTCACCAAATATATTTTTCTTTTGTATAGAACTAAATCTCTTTACTTCGCTTAAATAGTCATTCCATAATTCTCTCCATGTTTTATCATCGATGACGCTATTTATAGAGTAGTCATAATCTCCATTGAGCATTGAATTAAAGGTCGATAACTCAACGTGCATTCCTAAATCATGTAAAATAATGGACAATATTAAAATTGAAACCTCATTGGAAGTAATATTTTCAAAAGAGTCATCTGATATTATAAACTCTGCAGATTCTAATACCTTTTCAATATGGTTAATTCCGTGATCTGTATATTCTTCAAAAAAGTATAATTTATTGTCTTTAAATATTGGCTCAAAGGAAGAAATAACATCAAGTACAATTGAGTATGATGTTTGATTTTTAGAAAGAATATCATCAAATTTTTTTGGTATTTTCATATCAATCGGTTTTCTATAATAATATAAAGTAACGTGTAGGTCTCATGGTCATCTTTAAACGTTTGTTTAAAACTCATAAATAACGGTAACTCCCCTTTTCCCTCTCCATAAAAAATTGATGTACCATACAGAAAATTTCTACTTACCATTTTGAACTTATGTTTTTATATGTTTATCCCTATCCTTACAGAAGACAAATATAAAAGATAATTTTATCTGAAAGTAGATTTTGAGGAAAAAAGTGGAAAATTGGGGTGTGGTTGGGCAAGTTGCTGTCTGAATCACGGAGTTGAGAAGTTTTAAGAAAATTCAGTAAGGCACCAGTTACAAACTGGCGCCAGCGTGGGGAGAGACTACTCGATTCTCATCATTTTTAATTTTTCTAAATTATTCAATAATTCAGGTAAATAGGATTTAATGTCTTCTAATTGTGCCGCATATGGACCTATAAATCGTTCAGAATACCAATTTTCAACATAATTCCGATAATCATCATATTCCAAATCATTCGTAATAGCTAAAATAGCTAATTTTCTTAGTTTCGATGGCATTCTTAAAAATTCGCCCACTTCATTTTCTTCTTTGAGTTGTTTGACCTTATCTCTTATTTTTTGAACCGAATTGTATTGATCCCAAAACAGCATACCTGTTTTTATCGAAACTTTCAATTCATTGCTGATTACAGAAACACCTTTAAATGACAAATCATGTTCTTCAAAATTTGCAAAGAGACGTCCTGATTGAATTGTATGATAAATGTATTGTTTTAAATCTCTACTTTTATGAACTTTTCGAAACTCATCTTCAACAGTTTTGATTTCCACCCACGAACTGAAGGAGTTATCTAAATATAAACATCCTCCTCTATTGTCAAAAGAATATACTAAATAATTATTGAGTGTCTTATTTTCCTCCTTGAAAATTAAATTCTTTGTTTTTACCTCAACTGTTAATTCCAAAGAGTTTGACTTTAGATATTCTTCAAACATTATCTTTATTTCTTTTGCGTTTGCCATTGGTTGTTTTATTTTTTAATGATGATAGCGGTGATGATAAGAGGAGGAGTGACGAAGGAGCTCTTACTTCATATCTAATGTTAATTGTATTTTTTACCCTACAACGAATAAACTATTCCCCAATTTAGTAGAACTAAATCATAGCTTATTTTCGGATGCCATCTATTTTGTAATTCACTTTGTCCAAACTTTGCGTATGACATTCTAAACTCTACACCAATTTTATCCCACATATATTGAACTGCTCCACCCATTTTCAGACCTACTGGTTTAGATTTTGGCAATAGAACCGTATTGCTAGTGCTGTAAGAATTTGCAATATCAGAACTAAAAAGGACTCCTCCGGTAAATTTCAATGTCAAAGATTTATAATCATACCTATACTCAGGTAAGACCCCTAAATATATTTTTTGATTCGTCAGGTAGGTGACCCTTGTAGTATTTTTTTCTCCGAACCCTTCATCATACTTATAACTTGCCGAAAAAAATGAATTTGTTTTAATGAAGCCAATTTCTGTTTTTAAGTACCAATTTTTATTTCCGATTGGACTAGTTATGCCTATATTAAAATTAGAATTATCAAAAGCTTGAAACTCTGAATCGTCATCTGAATTCACATCTGATGTATGATGGAAATTTACGTTTGATAGATGTACTCCAATTCCAAAATCAATTTCTACCTTTTGTGCATTAAGTGAATTTAGAATTCCAATAGTTAATAGGAAGCAAAGAGTTATATGTTTTATTTTCGTGTTCATTTTTTAAGTTTTTAATTACAATTAACTTGATACTATACGCAATAAAATGTTAGCAACTTTCGGTTTTTCAACCTTTGGCACCCTCCATTTGCACAGGAATACGATAAGGTAAACCGTTTATAAATCGGGACCACCCTCTCCAAAAATAAAAAACCTGGTTCAAAAAAATCGCTTCTATCCATATCACTGCCTTATGATACAACAAATCTAAAAAAGATTTTGGTTTGGTGGAGGAGTTTTTATATAATTTTGAAAAAAGAATACATATTTTTCGGAACCATAAACTTTTGCAAAAAATCATTTTTAAAAGGAACTGAAGGCGGGCTCGAATAAAGCCAAAGTAGGTTGTGGCAAAAAATGGGGTGGAAAGTGGAGAGGCAGGGTAAGGTTGTTGTGTGAACTTCGGAATTGGGAAGTTTTTGATAATTCAGTAAGGCACCAGTTACAAACTGGCGCCAGCGTGGGGTTTCTTTTAGATACTCTGATACTTCTTTTGGAACAGAATTTTTTGTATTACAGCTTGATAATACTATGTATAAACCTATGTAATAAACAATTTTCATCTGCTACTGTTAAATTACCGCTAACGTTTTGTGTATGTTGCTTAGCTGCGTTTAGCAGCTATGAACATCATACACATTGTTACCTGCTTTGGAATAAAATCAAAACAATAATTGGCAAAGCATTTATCAAACTATGAGATAAAATTGACATAAGAATGCTGCCATTTTTGATAGTCATCCAACCCAACAACAATCCTATTACAGATGTTTGTATAAATTCAAACCAATTTTGGTGAATATTCCAGTTAGTGGATATGTGAAGAGAGTGACCAAAGCCAAACAGGATTGAAGTAATTAATAATGCAGGATTTCCAAGATTTATAGAGCCAACATTAAGTTTCGATTTCAATGAATTTGACAAGAGCCCAAGCATTATTCCCCTAAATGCTAATTCTTCATCAAGACCTGGCATTGTAGATTGAAATAATAAATCTTCCAATTTTGTTGCTGAATTTTTTCCAAAAAAAAAGGCTGATGCAATAGTCAAAAGAAAGACAATAATTACTATGAATTTCTTAGGCTTTAATGAGTTGTCATTCTGCTTAAAAGTAACATAATTATGGTTTGCAAGTGATTCTCTAAACATAAAATAAAATACTATTGATCCTATTAATGCATATATTTTCCCCGCCCAATTCCAATTGCTTTCGATAATTCTTAATTCTGGAATCCAATTTGGTATGGCAAGTAAGCTTGTATGAAAAAAAAAGTATGAAACAAATAGAAAAAGGTATTTCCATTTATTTCCAGCCTTATTTAGCGCTATAACTATAAGCGGAGTAATTACGATTAATTCAATAATCAGGGTAAAAATTAGTTTTGCCACATTATATCATTTCTAAATTTGCAGTTAACTTGATACTATACGCCATAAAATGTAAGCAACTTTCGGGTTTTCCAACCTTTGGCAGCCTCCATTTGCACAGGAATAAGATAAGGTAAACCGTTTATAAATTGAGAACTCCCTCTCCAAAAATAAAAAACCTGGTTCAAAAAAATCGCTTCTATCCATATCACTGCCTTATGATACAACAAAACTAAAAAAGATTTTGGTTTGGTGGAGGAGTTTTTATATAATTTTGAAAAAAGAATAAATATTTGTCGGAAACATAAACTTTTACAAAAAATCCTTTTAAAAGGAACTGAACGCAGGCTCGATAAAAGCCAAGGTAGGTTGTGGCAAAAAATGGGGTGGAAAGTGGGTTGTTTAACTGTTTAACTGTTTCGATGCTTCGCACGATGGGACGATAATCTCAAGGGTGGACCCTTCTCAGACTCAATCTTAGCATTAACCTTAACTATTGTTTTATTTGTATAATGGTAACGATGCTGCTCAAGAATGTCGACCATGCCGGCCTGCTTTGTCCGTGTTTAACCCCGACCCTGAAGGGAGTCCCGGACAAAGCCGGCCTCGGTGGCACAAATAAACTGAATTCAAAATACTGAAATCCATTTTTGTCGCACCCTTTAGGGATTTGGGGTAAACGACAAAAATGAACCGAAATTAATGTTTGATAAACCATAGAAAACCAGCATCGGTGATTTGAATGAAACATTCAGAGATTATCGTATCGCAGTTACAAACTGCGACAATCAGGGAGTTGAGAAGTTTTAAGATAATTCAGTGAGGCACCAGTTACAAACTGGCGCCAGCGTGGGGCCGAGACTACTCGATTCTCATTATTTTTAATTTTTCTAAATTATTCAATAATTCAGGTAAATAGGATTTAATGTCTTCTAATTGTGCCGCATATGGACCTATAAATTGTTCAGAATACCAATTTTCAACATAATTCCGATAATCATCATATTCCAAATCATTCGTAATGGCTAAAATCGCTAATTTTCTTAGTTTCGCTGGCATTCTTAAAAATTCGCCCACTTCATATTCTTCTTTGAGTTGTTTGACCTTATCTCTTATTTTTTGAACCGAATTGTATTGATCCCAAAACAGCATACCTGTTTTTATCGAAACTTTCAATTCTTTGCTGATTACAGAAACACCTTTAAATGACAAATCATGTTCTTCAAAATTTGCAAAGAGACGACCTGATTGAATTGTATGATAAATGTATTGCTTTATATCTCTACTTTTATGAACTTTTCGAAACTCATCTTCAACAGTTTTGATTTCCACCCACGAGCTGAAGGAGTTATCTAAATATAAACATCCCCCTCTATTGTCAAAAGAATATACTAAATAATTATTGAGTGTTTTATTTTCCTTCTTGAAAATTAAATTCTTTGTTTTTACATCAACTGTTAATTCCAAAGAGTTCGACTTTAGATATTCTTCAAACATTATCTTTATTTCTTTTGCGTTTGGCATTGGTTGTGTTATTTTTTTAATGATGATAACGTCCCTCATAGACGCCGATGCCGTCGAATGGAGGCAATGGTCGTTCTATGAATTGTTATCTGCTTTTTTTCATTCATTTTCCATCAAGTATTTTGAGATAAACTTCATTTTTTCATTCTTTCCTGAGACTTTAAAGTTTGCTAAACTTTTGTCAGAATACAAAGGTTCTAACCTTTCAATTAAAGCCTTTCTATATTCAATTGGACTTTCATTAAAATAATATTCAATTGTTTTAGATTCAATTTTTTCAGTAAATCCAATAAAACCAGTATCCAAATCAATAATTGCTTGAACCTTTCTTTTATCTAAATATAAATCAATAGGAATTTGAAATATCATTTTTTTAATCTGTTTCTGCTTTGAAATTCATTTAAGATTTAGGTGTTTAACTCATTTAGTAATTCATAACTATACTCATTCTTATTATTTGCCATATCCATAAGATAAGTATCGGTAAAACTAAAAGAACACTATAAAATTTGGCTTTTTTAATTTCGATATTAGGTTTCCTGACCAATACAGTTAAGGCACAGATTAATGATATTAATGTTGATGGAAAAAAGAAGAAGATATTGAACCCAAAATTATGAGGTGCATATCCTGGTCTTATTCCAAATAGTTCAAAGCGACATTCATTTATCATTAGTGTAATGAATAAAAGTCCAGTTGCAAATATTGGTAATATGTAATATTTATTGAATTTCATTTCTCATAATTGCATAACTTGATACTATACGCAATAAAATGTTAGCAACTTTCGGGTTTTTCAACCTTTGACAGCCTCCATTTGCACAGGAATACGATAAGGTAAACCGTTTATAAATCGGGACCACCCTCTCCAAAAATAAAAAACCTGGTTCAAAAAAATCGCTTCTATCCATATCACTGCCTTATGATACAACAAAACTAAAAAAGATTTTGGTTTGGTGGAGGAGTTTTTATATAATTTTGAAAAAAGAATAAATATTTGTCGGAACCATAAACTTCTATTAAAATCATTTTTAAAAGGAACTGAAGGCAGGATTGTCAAAAGTCAAAGTAGGTTGTGGCAGTAAGAGGGTGGAAAGTGGGTTTTGGGTTATCAGTGACTTGAATATTTTGTTCATAGTTAAAAGTTAAAGGTTTAGAGACTTTTAAACCCTAAACCATCCCTACGACCTGTGATTCTTTTTGTTTTACCTGTTCGGTGGTTTGAATGATACATTCAGAGATTATCGTATCGCAGTTACAAACTGCGACAATCGGGGCAGGACAAGTTGCTGACTGAATCAGGGAATTGAGAAGTTTTGGAAAATTTAGTTGGGCACCAGTAACAAACTGGCGCCAGCGTAGGGTTCATTTATTTCACTTTTTCATACAAGTACATATTACCATCTACCGGAGTTGCATCTCCAAACATATATTGTTCACAGAAATTTGTTATCCAAAGCCTTTCCTGATATTCAGAATCAACTTTAAGTTTAAAATATTTAAATACACCAGTATTCACTTCTTCAATTTCCCATTTATTTGTTGTGATCGTATCAATATAATTATTTCGAAATTCAAAAATCAATTCATCTGATGAAATTGTAATATATCCACATGGCAAAGAAATAGTCGGAATCCATCCTTCTCCATGTCCAATGAGTTTCCATTCTCCAATTAAGTTGGATTCAATTTCACTCTTTGTCGTTAATAGATTTTCCGTACAATCATTCATTATTTTTCTTTCACTATCATTTATGAGACCATCCATATTATCATCGATTTGTTCAAATTCACATGTAGAAAAATTTCCTTTAGTTTCTTTATCTTTGTTGCAGGAAATTATGGTAACTATTAGAAATAACAGAACCACTTTTAAAGAATTATACTTCATGATGTTTAATTTTTAGATTAACTTTACTTTCTTGTATTAGACGTTTTAAAAACTCATTTCGTTGGTTTTGGTGCAAGTTAACTTGTTTATTTGTCCTACAAACCCGTAACAGCTTGCGGTTTTTCCGGATTTTGAAAGACCCAGCCAGGCACCAGTTACAAACTGGCGCCAGCGTGGGGTTTCTTTTAGATACTCTGATACTTCTTTTGGAACAGAATTTTTTGTATTACAGCTTGATAATACTATGTATAAACCTATGTAATAAACAATTTTCATCTGCTACTGTTAAATTACCGCTAACGTTTTGTGTATGTTGCTTAGCTGCGTTTAGCAGCTATGAACATCATACACATTGTTACCTGCTTTGGAATAAAATCAAAACAATAATTGGCAAAGCATTTATCAAACTATGAGATAAAATTGACATAAGAATGCTGCCATTTTTGATAGTCATCCAACCCAACAACAATCCTATTACAGATGTTTGTATAAATTCAAACCAATTTTGGTGAATATTCCAGTTAGTGGATATGTGAAGAGAGTGACCAAAGCCAAACAGGATTGAAGTAATTAATAATGCAGGATTTCCAAGATTTATAGAGCCAACATTAAGTTTCGATTTCAATGAATTTGACAAGAGCCCAAGCATTATTCCCTAAATGCTAATTCTTCATCAAGACCTGGCATTGTAGATTGAAATAATAAATCTTCCAATTTTGTTGCTGAATTTTTTCCAAAAAAAAAGGCTGATGCAATAGTCAAAAGAAAGACAATAATTACTATGAATTTCTTAGGCTTTAATGAGTTGTCATTCTGCTTAAAAGTAACATAATTATGGTTTGCAAGTGATTCTCTAAACATAAAATAAAATACTATTGATCCTATTAATGCATATATTTTCCCCGCCCAATTCCAATTGCTTTCGATAATTCTTAATTCTGGAATCCAATTTGGTATGGCAAGTAAGCTTGTATGAAAAAAAAAGTATGAAACAAATAGAAAAAGGTATTTCCATTTATTTCCAGCCTTATTTAGCGCTATAACTATAAGCGGAGTAATTACGATTAATTCAATAATCAGGGTAAAAATTAGTTTTGCCACATTATATCATTTCTAAATTTGCAGTTAACTTGATACTATACGCCATAAAATGTAAGCAACTTTCGGGTTTTCCAACCTTTGGCAGCCTCCATTTGCACAGGAATACGATAAGGTAAACCGTTTATAAATTGAGAACTCCCTCTCCAAAAATAAAAAACCTGGTTCAAAAAAATCGCTTCTATCCATATTACTGCCTTATGATACAACAAAACTAAAAAAGATTTTGGTTTGGTAGAGGAGTTTTTATATAATTTTCAAAAAAGAATACATATTTTTCGGAACCATTAACTTCTTTGAGCAATCATTTCCGGCCGGAACTGAATGCAGGATTGTTGAAAGTCAAGGTAGGTTCTGGCAGTAAGAGGGTGGAAGTTGGGTTTTGGGTTATGAGTGACTTGAATATTTTGTTCATAGTTAAAAGTTTAAGGTTTAGACAGACTTTTAAACCTTAAACCATCCCTACGACCTGTGATTCTTTTTGTTTTACCTGTTCGGTGGTTCGAATGATACATTCAGAAATTATCGTATCGCAGTCACAAACTGACGACAATCGGGGAATTTAATAGGGCACCAGTTGCAAACTGGCACAAGCGTAGGGGAGTTATGGAAAATTTAGTGGGGCACCAGTTGCAAACTGGCGCCAGCATCGGGCCAGCATCGGGGTGTCACATTCAGAGATTATTTTATCGCAGTTGCAAACTGCACAATCAGGAACATAAAAATCATACATTCCAAATCATTTATAAACAGATATGTATCATCAGATTTTGATCAGCTTCAGACTGTAAATTTTATGAGCGGTAGATATGGTAACACAATAAATTCCTGAATTGAATGTACTGATATTTACCATTTTTTGATTTTTTGATGTGTGTAAAATGATTCCGTACATATCTGAAATTTGTAAAGAAAAATCTTGTGATTCGGATATATTGTTGATATGAATCAAATCCATTGCAGGATTGGGGAACACTGAAAATCTGAACTTCTCAACATCCCCTGTTGATGAAATGTTATCCACACAAATGCTGTCAGTTTTGACTTTACAACCACTTTCATCAATCCCACTGATTATATAACATTCAGGTGTGAGGTCAAAAAAGACCATCTGATTAAGTGGCAAAGAATCATTGGAAACATATTCAATACCATTTAAGTACCAGACGATATCACCCTGACCACCCAAAAAGTCAATTGTTATACTGCCTGATTCTCCATTCTGTGCAGAAACGATGTGGAAGGTATCCAATAAAAACGCTTCCGGTTGATAAACCGTTACACTATCTGAAATTATACAATTATCAGCATCTGTTATAGTGAACTGATATGTTCCTTCACAAAGCTCCTTTCGGGTGTTGTCGGAATTTCCATCATCCCAAAGTACCTGAAAGTTTTGAGAGCCATTACTTAATGTCAGATCAACTTCTCCATTACACTCACCAAAACAAAAAACATCTTCCACCATAGGTATAACCGCAAAACCCGGACATACATAAGGATCGATGATAATGGTATCGCTGATCGTACACAGATTGGAATCGATCACCTCTACATAATGTATTCCCGGAGACAAAGGTCCGGAATTTGAACTGATTGCCCCGTTACTCCACGTATAATTATATTGACCTGAGCCGCCGTTTACATTCAACGACACAAAACCATTGTTGCACATATGACATGATTCATGGGTGACCGTAAGTTCAAGTGCCAGGTTACAAACAATATTATCTTCACATGTGACATCTGCTTTCCAGCCATTTTCCGTCACTGCATAATCTGTTCTGAATTGAAGGGTCAGACACCCGGTCGGATGGGTAGAAGTAAAAGGCCCCGGCAAACTATTGCCATAATATCCCCCGGCCGGAAAATTTGACAATGTCACTGAATTGCCGCTGGAGAATAATGGGCTGCTAATCGAAGGACCGTCATATATATACAAAACATCATAATCTTCTTCTACACCAAATTGAGTAAAAGTAATGACGACTTTTTTATCCGGACCGTCAGGACAAATATATTGTATGAGGTTTTCATTATCACTGTAATTTTCTGTTTCCCCTCCGGTATCCGTCAAAAGATCATCACACGTGCCCTGTGTCAGAAACGAAAAAGAGGAAGTCCACAAAGAGACAAAATCTTCTGTACATACCGATCTGACGTGAAAAAAATACGTTGTGTTGCTCAATAAATTGGTCAACTCAAGTTGGGTTTCGGTGGTAAAAACTCCTGATGCCGGAGGGGCAGGTGATGTGGTCACAGCATATTCATATCCTTCCGGCATAATGGAAGAAGAAATCCAGGTTACACGGGCACTATGTACACCAACATTATATATATTCAACACACCCGGATTGGCACAAATTCCTTCGGAACTATACAAAGGAGATTTCCATGCTCCTCTTCCATACGTTGCAGCGTATAATTCCCCTGTGTCATATTTGATTTTCAGATCATTTACCCTTACATTCGGCAATCCCTGGTTGAATAATACCCAATCCGGCAACGTATTGTCAATATAGAATACGCCAACATCCAGGCCTATATACAAACCATCTTCTGAACCTGTTTGATAGATGATACAATTCACAGGAACATTGGGAAGATTACCGGAAATATTGGTCCAGGTATAACCTCCGTCTATGGATTTAAAAACTTTTACACCTGAGGTATAACCGGAATGTACCGTCCAGATAATATCCGGATTTTCGGGATGAATGACAAAATCCTGCAATCCTTCGGCAGGAGATGTTCTTGCTGTCCAGGTGACTCCACCATCATCTGATCGATACACGGGGATCCAGTGTGCTCCGGTGTACAGAATATTTCCGTTGGACGGCGCCACGGCTAAATAGGTCAGGTTATGATCTGCATTGATCTCTTCACTGACGGTCGTCCAGGTTTCGCCCTGATTGGTGGATTTTTGAATTCTGTTATACCCAATATATACGTTTTGGGTATTAGAAGGATCAATGGCCAAAGGAGTAATCCAGCCTCCGGTACCTCCATCGGGAACACCCATTGCAGAAAAATCACTTCCGTTTGTTGATCTGTAAAAATTTCCAAATTGCCATGAAGCATACATTACATTGCTGTTGTCAGGACTGATGTGGCAATCCATACCATCGCCTCCGATCCGATCTGTCCAATTACCGGATGTTTGTCGCAACTTAGTACCATTGTCCTGCAATCCGGTAATGATTTTTGTATCCTGCTGGGCAATATCCATTCTGTACATTTGCGAAATAATCAATCCGCTGCTACAATCTGTCCAGTTTAAGCCCCCGTTATTCGTTTTATAAACACCACCATCATTTCCTACCCAAAGGGTTGTATTATTCTGCCATTCCAAAGTATGTTGGTCTGCATGAACTTCCTGTGCAGAAGCTCCGTACCAATGAGTTTTCAGGGCCCAGCTCACGCCGCCATCTTCGGATTTCCATATGTTTATCCCACCTGTGTATACTACATTTGCGTTTTTAGGGTCCACCGAAATGCATAAATCATACCAACCCTGACCTCCGTCACCATTACCTGCCGGATCGCCGGAAAGGATATTTGGTGTTGAAGAAACCAACGTGTAGGATCCGCCTGCATTGGTAGATTTGTACATACCATTAAAACCATCGTTAAAATTGTTGGAACAAAGAGCATAAACCACATTTGGGTCATTGGGTGATACGCCCAAAGTTATGCGGTAATTGGCATTTATTTCCTGTATAGGTGTCCATGTAGCACCATTATTATAAGAAGTATATAACCTGTTATTGGTCGCACCATAAAATATATTTGTATCAACATTCGGGTTCGCTTCAAGGTCCCAAAAACTTTCTGTTGAAACCAGTGTCCATGTTATTCCGGCGTTTATCGTTCTGAATAAACCTTCACTCGTAGCAGCCAACAACATATTATTATCATTCGGATCCATCAAAAGTTTTCGGATTTTTCTTCCCTGACTTGCCGTCCAATCCAATCCGGTGTTTTGCCACGTCACTCCTCCGTCTGTAGATTTCAGCACACCTATAGAATTGGTATCGTAGCCAAATGAGTCACCGGTCGCTATATACATAATATCCGGATTTGTCGGGTCAATCACAATTCCCGCAACACCCAACACACCTATCGTATCAAAATTGGTAAACCAGGACAGTCCGTTGTCAGTTGATTTCCATAGACCTCCTCCGGGTGAACCCACCCAAATGATTTCAGGATTTACAGGATGGAAAGCCACACAATTGATTCTGCCCAAACCCAAATATCCTCCCGAAGTGATGTTAGGTCCCAGATTTGACCAATTGGCACTGTTAATATTTCTGGATTCGTTTTTATAACTTTTCAGGTATTCATTAAAGTTTTTTTGGTTAATACCTGCTTCCGGAAAACTGCCATCTTTATTAACTCTGTGTTTCCACTTTTCTTCCCATCGTTTATAAGGTTTGTACCCTACCCCTTTTTGTGTAATATCAATAGTTTGAAAATGTTTTTCTGCTTCTTTTTGAATCAGGAAAAAATTCAGGTTACCCTTGTCATCTTTTCCTTTCTCAAACCATGCCTGAGTATAAGTAACCGGTAAGTATATAACAATAAACACCCAAAAACATATTATTCTAAAAAAATCCATGTATAATGCACTTAAAAGATCAAAAATTAATTTCTGACAAAACTAATGCTTGATGGAGAAACTTTTTAGTAATGTTTCGAATTTATTTTTTGAATCGCGTTATAACCCTAAAAGTGCGATAATCATTTTCCATCTAATGTTTTAAGAAAACAGACTACATTTTGCAAGTTCGGTGAAGAATGTGCAATTAAGCAACCATTTGTGACACATTTTTTACCGATGGACAAAGTCTGAGACTTCGATCCTGTTTATGCAGAATTTGTAAATCGGATCGGGTTTGGGACGACAAAATCAAAGTGTCAACTGAAAACGCCTTAACTATAAACATGTAAACAATAAACCATTCTTCCGAACCTATTTTTACAGAATTTGTAATTCGGACCCCCATTAGTACAGAGGATCGTATCGTAGTTACAAACTGTCACAATCGCGATTGTTATTAATTTTCAATCGGGTTATAATATATCCTTTTTATAATTTTGCCTTTATGATCAATTCCTTACCTTGATTATGTAAATCGTACAAATCTTTTCCTCCGCTATATACATTAAGACTTCCAACGGTGTTAGAGTAAGAAGCTGTATTACGCGCTTTAGCTAACAATTTTAATTTTTTTACGTTTGTACCGTTAACTAAGGTTGATTCGTTAACGTAAATTTCAAACTCCAACCAATGTTCCAGTCCTCCGGGACTGTAAATCAGTATTTCATTGATTTTCCCTTTATTTTCCTCTGTCGTTTTTAACCACCGGACAGCAAAATGAACTGAATCAAGTTTATATAAAAAATCGAGTAAATTTTCTTTTCTGAATAAAGGGGCTAAAATTTCTTTGGCTTTATTTTTTGCTACTGCTTCTTTATTCATCACAAAATGTTCTCTCCAAATTGACCCAACCAACTCATTGTTTGTAGTATCGGTAAGCAAAAATTTAGAATTTTTCAATTCCATAGATAATGTTCGGGGTATATACGTATTGGCCGATGATTCTTGCTTAGCTAATTTTTTGTTCAATTTTATAAAATAATCAGTCACCGGAACCTCAGAATGAATCAGAATCAACCCGGAACTACTTCTGACGTGCTGCTGCACATAAATATTTTTCTGTAATTCAGGAGATAAAATTATATTGACATAAGGCGCATTCGGAACAGCATTCAAAATATTAAAAATATTAAATCTGCTGAATTCTTCCACGGCAATAATGGGTTTGCCTTGTTCCAATAATTCTGCCAGTCGCTTTTTACCAACCAACATAAAGCCGACCTCACAGGTAGTGTCTGTTACTGCTTTAACCTTCCCTGTACTTACAAAATTATAGTAATGATAACCCTCGATATACATTTTTTCATAAAAATAAAACCAATCATCTTCAGCTATAAGATTTTTTTTACCTGCATTAACCCTGATTTTGGTTACTTTGTCCTCGTCAAATTCTAAGGCTTCTGTAGCATAAAATATGTTTTCTTTATTGATAAAAAGAGGTTCTATCAACGACTTTAGCGTACTCTCAACATTGAATGCGGATTTGAAGACCTCAGTTAATTTCGGTTGCAAAAAATTTATTAGTGCTAAAGATTGACGACTAAATTCTTCCCGATTTTTTTGCCACAAAACTACGGGTTGTTTTCCCAGATAATTGATATAATCCTGTTCCGGTACAAATAACTTTTTATATTCTTCTTTTAGAATAGTTATATTTTTTTCTTTTAAAAATTGATTTGTTTTGGCATCTATATAATAAGCTGTAAAATAGAAATATTGGTTTAAATGAAAGTAATGTTCACCTGTTGTATAACTTCGTGCATCGAGTCCTATTACTAAGTCCGGGTACGTATGGCATTGTCCGTTTGCCTTTAGATAAATCAGTATATCGACCTTCTCTTCCGGTTTTTTATTTCCCTCTGAAAAAACAATATTTCCATCTTTATCCCGATGATATATACCCACTTTAAGTGAATAGTTTTCAACAATATTTTTATGGATCTTCTCATATAAATGATATGCCAGTGTATCTTTTACATCTGTAGGGTCTGTTATAATAGCATATTTCCATCCATTTTGTTGTGCGAATGAAAAGAGTGAAAATAACAAAAAAATGACAATAACAATTCCTCTTTGACGCGTAATTTTTTTAAAACTTTTCATAATTACATATTTTTATAATAATACCATTATCTCCTTTGGAACAAAGTTACATAAATGTTTTTTTTATGAAACAAATTTTAAAAAAAATATTCACGCCTGCCATTAACTTTGATCCTGTTTATGCAGAATTTGTAAATCGGATCGGGTGTGGGACGACAAAATCAAAGTGTATCCGAAAAACGCCTTAACTATAAACATGTAAACAATAAACCATTCCTAATGATCGTATCGCAGTAACAAACTGCGACAATCGGGTTAATCCTATATCATTTAAGGAGGTACTTTTTCGTCACACAAAATGATTTTATTCTACAAAATACATTTCCATTTCTCCTTTGTTTTTAGCCATAATTTTGCCTCGCGGCTGACATTTGTTGTCATTTTTGATCAATTGGTAGGTATCGTCACTAATATTGATTTGACCGGGTTTTCCTGATGATTCCATTCTGGCAGCCACATTGACCGTATCACCCCAAATGTCATATGCAAATTTTTTCGTCCCCACAATTCCGGCAATAACCGGACCGGAATGTATGCCGATTCTTATTTCAAAACCCAGGCTTTTACTTTTCCTGCGGTCTTCAATAAACACCAAAAACTCCCGGGCGACCAGAACAGCATTTTTTGCATGGTCAGGATTGGTTGCGGGCAAACCGGAAACTGCCATATATGCATCTCCGATTGTTTTGATTTTTTCAATACCGTATTTCAAAACTATGGCATCAAAAGCGCTGAAACAGGTATGGAGTTCATTGACCAATTCATTAGGTGTAAATGATTCCGCTACTTTTGTAAACCCGACAAAATCTGTAAAAATGACAGAAACATTTTCGTAATATCTGGCTTCAGCACTACCCTTTTCTTTTAATTCTTCCGCAACCTCATCCGGCAAGATATTGAGTAAAAGATTGTCAGATTTTTCTTTTTCTTTTCCGATTATTTTATTTGTTTTTTTCTGAATCTGAAAATTCCGGAATATAAAAACCAAAAGAACGCACAACAAACTGATACCAATCAAATAAAATAGTCTCAGCGTATTTTGTCTGTTGATTTCATTATCCTGCAATTTGATTTCGGCTTGTTGAAGATCCAGCGTGGTTTGTTGGATTAGTTTTTCTTTTTGGATGAGTTCCAGTTGTTTTTCCTTTTCTGTACGGGTATTTTGTTCAATTTCGAGGTCGGCTTGTGTTTTTAAAAAGGCCAGATGTTGAATTTGTTTCGCAGCTTCCTGAAGTTTAATTTGTTGTTTTTGTTGGTTTGCGATCAGAATTTGCTGTTGAAGTTTATTGTCGATGATGATTTGTTCCTGTTTGAGGGAATCTTCTTTTTTATTAAAAATATATCTTAGGGTTGTCTGGGTGATTTCTTTCAGTTTTTCAGCTGTTTCCAGACTGTTTTTTTTATCAATAAAAGCTTTATAGTATATGTAGGCACTATCGTAACGCATTTGTTTTTCAAACAATTTGCTTAATTTTTCCAAACTGATAGCCTGTTCTTCCGTAAGATTGATCTGTTGTGCTCTTTTGTAAGCTTTGGTAATGTAGAGTTCGGCGGAGTCTAATCTTTCCACCTGAAAAAAATACTCGCCTATTGCCTGCAGATTGGCAACAATTCCTTTTCTGTCGTTTATGGTTGTATTGATGGCTAATGCCTGTTGATGGTATTCTTTTGCTTTTTGCGGATTCATTTTTTTGAAATATACATTTCCTACATTGGTCAGACTATTGGCAATGCGTGATTGATTCCCTGATTTTTGATTGATTTCGAGTGCTTTGATTTTATATTCGAGGGCCAAATCCAGATTGTTCAAATCAGTGTATGAATTTCCCATATTATTCAGCAGCCCGCTTTTGCTTTCATTGTTTCCCAGCTTTTCAGCCAATTCTAAAGCTTTGGAAAAATAGTCAATTGCTTTCAGAGGTTGGTTGAGGTTATTAAAAATTGTTCCGATATTACCGAGATTATTGATTTTACCGGAGATGTTATTGATTTTTTCATTGGTCTCCAATGCTTTTGTATAGTGCTCCAATGCTTTCGGATAGGATGTTATTGAAAGGTAAACCGCACCTATATTATTATGATTGTTGGCGACAGATCTTTCATCCTGCAAACTTGTATTGAGTTGTAAAGCTTCCGACAAACAGGTTAATGCTTCTTCATACTGTGTCAGAAAAATATGGGTAGTTGCCTTGGTGGCTAATGCAGCTGCCAGCAAAGGTTTGTTTTTCAGGTTTCCGGCAAGATCGACAGCCCTGACGGCATAAGGAAGACTTTTTGTCTGATTAACTCTATGGTAAGATTTGGCTATTTCCATATACAAACGAACCGTCGTGCTGTCATAACGGGTAATTTTTGATTCCACCATCAACAGGGAATCAACCGTTTTTTGTTGCCCGAAAGAAGTAAAAACCATCAGACACAACATCGTAATCATCCCTATTAACCGAAATGGTAATAAGGTAATTTGATACTTATGGTTTGCAACAAAACACAAAATATACGTTCATTTAAAAAGTTAACTTATAATATCTTTTGTTGAAGTCCATGGGTTTCATCAATAAAGGTTTGATATACTTCCAACGCATTTTTTTTTGCTAAAAATAAGTCATAATCGTTTTATCCCGGATACAAAAAACCTTGCATCTCACATTTTGCTGACTTTTCTGTTGACCTATATGAATGATTGATCATTTTGGTTTAATCTTCCAGAAAAATCACATCAATACAAGGCGATATTTCATCACTTTTAATCATGGTGGGAAATCTTCCCAGGATGTTTTCTGATACCTTAGACTCTCTGAATGATAGTAGTCTGATATTTCCCGATTGCAGAGGAAAAGTAAAATCACTATTATCGGTTTTTCGTATTTTATAGAAAGAGCCCGCTTGAATGGTAACACCTAACTGAATGTTTTTTTGTATCGCGATGTCAGGTATCGTATTGTATACAACCTCATGGTCGGTTATAGCTGTGAGGGTTTCTTCTTTGAGTAAAGTGTCATCATCCAGATTCCATAATCTGACAAGATAAGATCCTTTAGTCGGCAATTTCATCCCAAAACCTTTAATTTTCCCGTCTTTGGTGGTGGAAAAACTGAAACCATAAATCCATTGTTCAGCAGTTTGTCCCGTGTCAATGACCAGACCCGGTTGGTTTAACAGGGCTATTATCGGTTTTTCTTCGGTTATATTATCACTATCTTCACAGGATAAAAAAAACAATACGGACATAACTACTAAAAAAAATATTCTCAAAGACATGGTAAAATGGTTTTTATGTAAATAAAAATCGAATGATCTGTTTGTTTGTATTCCGGAAGTTCGAAATGATTATAAACACAAAAGTAATAAAATATATGAATGTTTACAATAGCTATATGTAGCTATATACATTTTTTGAACCAGGGTGATGAGCGATGAGTTAGGGATGATTGGTCAACTTATGGTCAAAGACTTTGACTTCGATTTAGGTATGGCACAAGTTGTAAACTTGCGCAAACATCGGGGAGAGACGACCGGTAGAAAGTCTGTGCGTCAAAAACATTATTATGGCTTCGTGATTAACTCTTTTTTTGTTTTTGTTTGTTTTGTTTTTGGAATTGGCGCTTTAGTAATTTCACCAGTAGCTTTGTAATGAGCTATAGCTTTAGAAACCAGTTCTATATCTTCTTTTGATCTCTTTGTAGGTTCAACTATTAAATCCACTCCTTTGGGTTCTATACCTAATGACATATTTAATTTATTTAACTAAATGCGGAAAATATTTTTTAATAAGTTTTAATGCTTCATACGGATAAATTACCATCTGATGGTTACCAAGATGTACAGCGCCAACTGTTGAGACATAATGATTTATCAACTTTGTTTTAGAAACAAATGAAACTAAACCTTGGTTCCCATTATCCCAACTAAGTTTACAAGCAAAGGCAAAAAGGTTACCCGGGACACCTTCGTAAAGCTTTTTACTGCCAATATTAAAAGGGGCGTTTTCAACAAGGTTTATAAAAATGTGATCACCTTTGTCTTCAAAACTCATCAGTCCTTGTATGATTTTAGGATTATTTATTACTGTTAGTTTAATCACTCTTGTATTTTCTTTCTTTATTTCTCCTTTCCAGTTGAAATTCCACCCTCTGGATTTTGTCACAAGTTTTAGGTCTTGGGCAGTTACATCAAAAACTTCAGTCGGCAAGCTATCGCCTGATATAGTATTTACTATACTATTTGTCAATTTATCAATCCAAATATCTATTTGTTTTTGTTTTGTCATATTCTACTCCCAAGTAACCTTATTTCTTTGGTCTTCGACCACAAAGATAAGGAATCCAGATGTAAGTACGTACTGATTTTTATGACGTAATCCTATAGAAACATAAAAAATGTAGTATTATCTTGTAACCTGGAATACTTTTAATTTTCCTTTTCTGTTGCATGAATTAAGCATTTGGAAATTATGGTATCGCAGTAACAAATTGCGACAATCGGGTGGCACAAGAATACGCATAAACCCTTAACTTTTAACCCTAAACAACTCCGGTTTATTCCTTCAAAAACCAGAACTCGCCGTTGTTTAACAGAAAGGCTTCGATACCTTTTTCGCGGGAATAAAATATCCGGTAGTTCAGGATATCACTGTACGGATGGGTAAATATATTTTTGAATGACCTTCCTTCAATGGTTGTATCGGCAATCATCACCATATTGTCATTGGCAAAAACAAATTCGGGCAACCGGTTGCCGTTTCCCCGGTCTGATGTGACCTTCGAAGCACCACCCGTAAATGCCGGGGTACCGATTTTTTGTCCCCAAACAGAAAAAAAGTCATATAAGATCGTATCGCTTACATTGCCGTATTGTCCGGCATTCTGCACCGAAGCATCGATCGCCAAAGTATACATCTGATCTGTCGACACATAATATGCATGATGTCCCGGAGCATCAATATATTTGGTTTGGGTGGTTCTGTCCAAAAAATCGCCCCGCTCGCATAAGGTCTCAACTTCAATTCTATAGGTGGTATTCCATTTTGGATTCTGATTGGTAAATCTGAGCTCCACGCCGCTACTGTTTTGGAAGATCAAAACATCTTTCGGGTCTTCTTTTGGCAAATAGCCTTCACTGGTTTTTTGGGTAAAAAATACTTCATCGAGCTTGATATCCTTGGGACAAGGGCGTGCACAGGAAAAGGAGATAGCTATTACAACAAAATATATGTATATTTTCATGGGTTCTTTATTAATGAAGGATGAATTAAATATCTGAATATTTTTTATTCACGTACACAAATAACGATTCAAGGTGCCCTTTTGTTACTTTTGGCCTGAAAAGATGATTAAAATCATATTTTAAAGGTATATTGCTGATATTCTGCATGTTATATTGGCTTCTTGATCAAAAAACCGTCTTTTTTCTGCTTACATTTATTCAAAAAAATGGTTGTGAAACATAGGTTACAAAAGGAAGTTTGTTTACCCCGTACTTTTGTATTATTATTCACACAAAATAAAAATTTTACCACATGAAGATAGAACAAATTTATACAGGTTGTCTGGCGGAAGCTTCCTACTACATCGAATCCAACGGAGAATGTGCCTTTATCGATCCTATGCGCGAACCGGCTCCTTATATCGAAAGAGCTGAAAAAGACCATGCTAAAGTAAAATACATTTTTGAAACCCATTTTCATGCGGATTTTATATCAGGTCACGTCGATCTGGCTAAAAAAACCGGCGGAAAGATCGTATACGGACCTACCGAAATGCCGACAGGATTTGAAAAAACAGTAGCCAAAGACGGAGAAATATTTAAGTTGGGCAACATCACCCTGGAAGTAATGCATACTCCCGGTCATACGATGGAAAGCACCTGTTATTTGTTGAGAGATGAAAACGGTAAAGAAGTAGCTATGTTTACAGGTGACACCCTCTTTATCGGCGATGTCGGAAGACCTGACCTGGCACAAAAAGTGATTGCTGACCTTACACAGGACAAACTGGCGAGACACCTTTATCATTCTTTGAGAAATAAAATCATGCCTTTGGCTGATGATATCATCGTATATCCGAATCATGGTCAGGGTTCTGCTTGCGGCAAAAACATGAGCAAAGAAACATTTGACACACTCGGAAATCAGAAAAAAACAAATTATGCACTTCAGCCTATGTCTGAAGACGAATTTGTGGTCAAAGTTCTCGATGGTTTGACACCACCACCAAGTTACTTCCCTCAGAATGTTATGATTAATATTCAGGGTTACGAGTCATTGGAAGATGTCATGCACAAAGGAACCCGGGCATTGTCTCCGGATGAATTTGACGTGATAGCCAACGAAACGGGCGCTGTGATCATCGATACCAGAGCCAAAGAACACTTTGTAAAATCTTTTGTTCCCCGATCAATATTCGTAGGAATTGACGGAAGTTTTGCCACCTGGGTCGGTACCTTGATACCTGATGTCAAACAGGAAATTCTGATTGTTGCTGACGAAAACAGGGTCGAAGAAGTTGTTACGAGATTGGCAAGAGTGGGTTATGACAATGCCATCGGATTCCTCAAAGGCGGTCTTGAAGCATGGAAAAATGCCGGCAAAGAAATTGATACCGTTGAGATGGTTACGGCCGATGAATTGGCCAATATCAAAGATGCTGAAATCGTGGACGTCCGCAAAAAAAGTGAATACCTCAGCGAACATGTGGAAGGAGCAAACAATGCGCCGCTCGATTACATCAATGAAAGTATGAAACTGATATTGGGCGACAATAAAAAGTATATCCATTGTGCCGGCGGCTACCGTTCATTGGTTTTTATATCCATTCTTCAGGGAAGAGGATACAGAAATCTGGTTGATGTTGATGGCGGATTTGTTGCCCTTAAAAACAGCAACAAGTTTAAAGTGACGGATTATGTTTGTCCTACCACACTTTTGTAAACCTGGTTTTCTACCAAAGTAAACAGATAAAATACAGATGAAATCATCTGTAAAAGATAAGGTTGATAATGTTTTGATAATGAATGGGGTTTTTTGCCCCATTCATTTTTTTTATTAGATGTCAATGTCTAAAATATTTACATGTTTTGTGACATAAATAACATCATTGTTTTCTTTTTTCAACCACGATCAAGAGTTTGTTACTGCGATGTCATCATTTATGAATTTTTAATTCACGCCAATGTAAAGCTCAAGTTTGTACCTTATGCCTGATATAATCTCTACCTATTAATAACTATAATACCACAGAACCGCAACACCATAATACCAAAACACCTATTTATATCTTCACAACCTTACCTCCTTTTATCTTCACGCCGTTATCCGCTGCTGTCCAGAAATATAATCCTGGAGGAAGTGTAGTCATATCGATATTATTGTGACCGTAGTACAAACGTTGTGAAAGGATGACTCTGCCTGTCGCATCGTGGATGTGTATCATACCTTGTTGAGGGATGTACTCTCCAAGTGTAACCAACAAAACATCTGCCACCGGATTGGGGAAAAGTGTGATGTCGGCTTTTTGTCCGGCATCATCACTGCGGCTTGTTCCAATGGTCACTGTCCGACAAGTCGTATGGCTGCTGTTTTCATTGCTCACGGTCAGGCACACCTCATAGGTACCGTTTTGAGTGTAAGTATGAAAAGGATATCTGTCTGATACTGTCGGACTACCATCACCAAAGTCCCAGCTCCACGTCTCCGGCCGGAAATAACTCAGATCGGTAAACCGTATCCTTTTGTAATTACTGCTATCCGGCTCGTAACGAAACTTGGCTACCGGGTGATTGTCCAGACCGAGAGTGTCGCAGGGTGATCCATCGTCCGGGCCAAGGCGGAACTCGGGGATATTGGGGACCGTGCGGGTGAACAGCCGTGGCATATATATGGCATGTTGACGAACGCCAACCTGGTCTGCTGTTTCGTGAGGCAAGTCTATGTAGGAAATGTATCGCTGTGTGCCTGAAGATGTAAAAATGTATATTTTACCATCTGCTCCAAGTTTTAAATTATCAAAGCTTACCCATAGTTGAAAATTATTTGGATTTGGGTCAGGGGCATAATAAAAACTGTCAAAAACGGCAACAGTTTTTTCGTCCAGTTTAAATTTTGGACTTTTGGGATCATATTGTTTAATATGAGACCCATTGGATATATATAAATATTTACTATCATAAGAAAAGGCAGCACCAAATTGAAGCCCAGGTTGACTGGAAACAACAGTTCTTAAATTTTGAATCTCACCACTACATCGATCAAAATCCCACAAACAAAATCCGCCTCCGGTATTGGAATTAAATTTATTAGCTGTATATAAGGCAAGATGTTTTCCATTTGGTGAAAATACAATTTGCCCTAGGGTACCTTCGGCTCTTTTTATATATCCTGTTTTTACTTTATCATGAAAGACCATTCCTGAATCAGTCACCAAAAACGTTATCAAATATTCAAATCCATTTGTAAAAGTCACTACCCACCAATCTCTGCCATTGCCATGTCTGACTGCCTGCAAGGAAGATAACAAAGTGTCTTGAAAATATACAATCGAATCTTTAATTTCAATTTTACCATAAGGATGTAGTTCGTTTTGTGCAATCGTTGAATAGGCAATTCTGTAAATGTGTTTGTCAGGACAATACGTATAGGTATTATAAACCGCAAAAATTTTATTTTCCACAGGAATCAAAATTATTCTATGCCGTAGCAATAAACCAACCGTTAGTGCCATATTTTGATCTCCAAAATTGTTGAATTCCCATTCATTACAATCAGGATGGATTTCGTGATCATAATTGATGGTATCTTCTATAAATTCATTTTGTCCATTGATCAGTACCTGCCCGTTGCTGTAGAGGATCAGATTGCCGTCTTTATCACATAAACTCGCATTGCCGCCGGCCATATTGATCTCGTGTAAAGTATCATGATATATTTTTACCGGTTCAAAATTAAAATTCATACTTGAGTTACCAAACAAGGTGTCAATACTTGCCGGATTAAAATTATAACCCAACAACCAGTGATAATCTTCTTTTTGGGCATGTAATTGTACAGAAAGATTTAATACTATAAAAAATAATATCAATGATTTGAGATTCATATTTATTTAGTTTAAAACGGGAGTGGTTTATAAACCACTCCCGATATCCTCTTAAATTTTTATTATTTTACCTTTTTGTTTTATTTCGTTTCCGGATATTGCTTCCCAGATATAAACACCTGACACCTGATTGATTATATCGACTGATATTTGATTCTGACCTGATGTGATATCTTTTTTAATAATCAGCCTACCATTAATATCATAAACGGAAATTTGATCTATTTGTACATCATCATGCCATAAAAAATCAAACAAGCCACTTCCGGGATTCGGTGATACCATCATCTCATGAGTGATAACCCGTTCATTTTTAGATCTTGGTTTGGAAGGTACACACTCCGGATCAGATGAATAATCTTCTCCAATGCTTCTCATCAAGGTCTGTGCTTCAAAAACAGCCTGACCAAATTCATTAGGACACTTCAAAGCAATCTCTCTGATTTCGTTCCACTCGATTGAATCGAGAGCAGAAATACCTCCAATGACAATTTTCATCTCGGCTATCCAGACTTTCTTTTTATCTGCCAGAAATGGAAGCGGAGTGGGCAAAGCAATCAGGTCAGGAAGTAAATTATTGGCTCTGTCTACAATAGATTGTTTAAATACATTGACACCTGAAGTATACAAATTATGTGCTGTATTTAAATCCTGATAAAGCTGTACCTGAGCAGGGGTTAAGGTCATGGTAGAATCCAGTTGAATCTGGCTGATATCTTCGGTTAATGCAAGCATGTCCGACATATATGGAGCCATCAACTGCCTTTGAGACTGGGTGGCTTTATAAACGCCATCTTTTTCTTTCTCGGCATCATACCATGGAGTAATATCCGGATTGAAGGTCACGACTGAGTCTAAACAAGCTTCAATCCAGGACGCCCCTTTCCATATTTTCCATTTATTGATCAGAGATATGACTGACCAATAAGAAACAGGACTTGCAATGCTGTCTATACCCTCCAATCGTTTGTACAAATCTTTTAATGCGTCGCAGGTAGGTCTGGCCGGGTCAACGATGATAATGGGTGGATCTTGTGCATCCGGTCCGTCATCTGTTAAGTCCTCATCATCATCTTGAAAACTGAAAGGTGGAATACCACAGTCGGGGTTGTTCTGACAAGTCGGAATTGATTGGTTGATATTTATGAACCAATCCTCCTCAAATATAATTGGATGAATATTTAGTGGTTTAGCCCCCTGAATATTAAAATTTGTAAAGAAAGGATTGTCTTGAGCATCTTGCAGTGTTCCATTTGAAATTGACGCTAAACTACCTGGCCCTTCCCATAAATTGCCTGCATTTTTCTGAGGACCAATGTCAGCACCTGTAAAAAGATTCAGCCTGTTGAGTTTGTTTTGTCTGAAAAAAGATTCGCCATGATTAGAGTAAAAGCGGAAGTTAAAGTTTGAGGAACTTGTTGGCACTTCTTTGGCTGTATTACAGCAATATCCGTTGACTTCACCTGATTCTGATCCGAACAATGTAAATCCTCTACCCGGCCAATACACTTTATTCTCTTTAAACAAAGACTTGTCTGTCCCACTCACATCAAATGCTGTTGACTGACCGCTTACAATTACACCAGTATTATTATGAATAACATTATTAATCACACTTAAATAACCACAATCCTTTATTTTAAATAATGAGGTATTGGCATACGAACCTGTTAAATCAAACAGGATATTGTTATTACTTATACTTGACGTGTTTCCGGAGCTATTTACATTATTTATATCTATAAACCGCGCACTTGGACCTTCAACGGTTAATTCATTATTTTCCACTTTCAGATTTTTAAATTCTCCCTCCAGTCTGATACCTAAATCATTGCCAAAAATAGTAAAATTTTTGATATTAACTGCGGAAGAAATATTATTTAAAATATGGATACTTCTGGAAATACCTGAATTTGGTTTTCGTCGTATAGATTCATTATTACCCTGAATGGAGATATTGGATGCGGTGCCACCATTAATATAAATATCTGAGCTTAAATTTATGAAATTATTGTCATTTTGAATAGTTGAAATAGGCCCAGAAGGTACAATCAATATTCCATTTGAAGAACCATTCCAATAAGTATCAATAAATTCATTATTATAAATAAATAAATTTGAATGATGACTTCTGATTCCATACCTTAGATTTTTAAAAGTATTTATCTCTGAGGCATTTAAACTTCCTATTACTATTGCATTTACATTATTGGATATTATTCCTGCATAAAATCTTAAATTGTAATTAGGTTGACCCGGATAAGCAGGTAACATATTACCTTTATCTTCAAATACTGTATTTTTAATTTCAGTATGAATGATATTGTTCTGACCCGTGGCCTCAACAGTATAAATTCCTGTATAATTATCATAAAACTTTGCACGATTGGTTATGAGCACTGTATAATTCTCCAGTTCTACTCCTCTCCAGGCATCTTCTATAGTTGTATTAAATAATGAAAGGCCACCATTTGCAAATAAAGCAGATGTGTTTTCTTTTACAACAATTCCCCTCCACATTCTTGTACAACCTTCAAAATGAGAATTTGAAAAATATCTTCCTCCCCATATGCCAGAAGAAGCCACTTCAATTGTAGATCCCGGAGCCATATACCAATGTGTGTTATTAAAAAACACTTGCGGAACATCGATAATCAAGGTTCCTTCTACAGAAAAACAAAGGTTTTCAATTGATATTCCAAATAAATAAGGTGTGTGAGGAATTATTTCACAATCCTCTGATACTAAATCAGACAAAAGAGTGACTGAATTGATATCAGTTCCTATGTTTACACAATTATTTTGATTACTACATGACGCTGTTCCAGAAGTACAATCAAAAGATATTATTTCTGAAGAAAAAGCTGAACCACACGAATTTTCAGCAGTAACAGAAATTGTATATAATCCATTTGAAGCATTTAAATCAGTACAAAATGTAGTACCTGTACCAGTTGCAGGGTTTCCACCAACAATATTCCATATATAAGTAACCGAAGGATTTGGGTTTGATATACTAAATAAATAGTTGGAGCAGAAACTGGTAGAAATATCAATAACAGGTGATTCAAGTTCACGACAAGTAACGATAATTTGTTTACAAAAAGAACCACAACAACCTATATCATTAATAATATTAAGACATACATTATACGTCCCGGGATATTCATAGATGTGTGTAGGTTCTGCTTGAGTACTTGTACTTCCATCTCCAAAATCCCAACTATATTCCGTAAATTCATGATTTTCGCTTTGATTTAACCCTTCAAAGTTATAAATCAATTGATCAGCTGAATAGATAATATCCGTTAATGAAGTCGTTTCACATGTAAGTATTGCGTTATCAAAAGTAAAAGTCCCGTTGTCAGGTCCTGTTGGAGAACGTCTAAACCATAACTGGTTATACCCAGAACCTGTTTGTACTGTAAAGGTTGTTGTTAAAGTGGTATTTACATCGTCAGTAATAGTGTGTGATATTAAGGTCTGATAAGGTAAATTAATCCATGAAAGATAATTCATTACATTATATGTATTTTTTGTTAATGTTATTAATCTGTGATGATTTATAGTTGGGTTATTTTCACATCTAATTCCTTTTACATCAACAGAGAAAGTGTATGTAATATATTGATCTTCAACTACGGGGACATTTTGACAAATACTTTCTCCCATGCCCATACAAGGAACTTCAGAACCATCATAAATTGGTGCCGGAATCTGTAAAATGGGACAATAAGTAACTCCATCAATTATTTCCAATAATACATGATGAGGAGTACCGGAAGGAGCAAACCAATTATCCACACACCCATTAGCAAAACTATCTGAGCCATTTTGTCCAGATGTTTGACATTCTTCATTCATTTCAAAATGAGGATTTTGAATTAAATTATTTGAACACTGCCCCCACCCTACATCAACCTTCATCAGCATCCAAATAAAGGTACATAACTTTAAAAATTTACCGATTCCATTACCGGTGTTGCGGTGTTGGGGTGTCCCAATGGCTATCGAGATCATCACATCAAAATTACTCAATTTTTGTTTCATAACAAAAGATTTTTTGATTTTTGCAGCTTTATGCCCCTAAACATTAAAATTTACATCCTTATTTGAGTGCGCGCTCCCCATACTTTTTTTCGGTTTCAGAATTTAATCGGTTGTCAGGTCATCTTTCCACAATCATCGGGTTAATAAATATAAATACATACAATTTTAAATTTAATTTTATTCAAAGATAGTGTATTGATTTTAAACAAAATACATCATTAACATATCGAAAAAACATTGATATTCACTTTTTTAAATATGATAAAAGATGTATTCAGAAGAATATTCCTTCTGTTGTTTATTCATACAATATATTATAACATTATGATCAGATATCTTTGCAAGGTACAAAATAAAATTCTGTCTTCTTTTTAATATTAATTTTTTCCGCTTTTTAGTAAAATGTCTTCGGTGCGACAATATTTTATGAAAGGTTTATGGTCACAGATATCTTATCACCTGATTGGATAGTGTTCCCCAAAATCTTTGTATTGTATGTTTTGATAATGAATGGGGTTTTTGCCCCATTCATTTTTTTATGCGCCTTTGATGTTTGGATTTTTCCACTATTCATGTTGCTGTTTTATTTACACAAATACCCTTATCATTTTCTTTTTTCTAAAGATTTCCAAAGTTCATTTTCCAACAGATTATTATGGAGATCCGTGATTTCTGTCAATTTTGTTTTGGTGATGGCATAAACATCCATTTGTTGGTCCGTAGGTGGATGGTCACCGCTTGATACCAGCAATTCTTTTCCGATAGCAAGAAAACGTTCGAGTATGCCGACCGGGTTTCTGAAATTATCCTGACGGGCACCGGTCTGTCTGATATCAAAAAGGTGACTCTCAACCTGATAAAACTGATCTTCAAGGTCAATCCATTCTTTTTTCTTTTGTTCTGATTTTTCTTTTAAAATCCTTTCCTGAATGGTTAACCTTTGTTTTTCCATATCATGTATCAGACGGGCGACCTCTTTGATATCCTTGTTGAGTAATAAACCGAAATCATATTGTTTTTTAAAATCCTCTTCTGAAGCGGAAGAATTTGGATCTTTTTTGACTTCAAAGGTTTGTTGCTGTGTTATTCCATCAGCAACGTACAATATGGTATACTTTCCCGGGGGTACCAAAGGGGCTCTCAGTCCGGGCTGCATGTCAAGATCCCACGGATACACCGGACGGCTGCCGTTTTTGTCAAACTCCACCCAATCCTTACCTCTGGGTTTGGTCAACAACCGTGGAAGTTTTGCAGATTCGCCACGCAAATCCCAATTGGATCTTACGATTCCGGATTTTTGAACAGCCTTAAATTTTCTGATGGTATCACCCACTTCGTTCAGTACCATGATCTGTGCAGGTTTATCCAGTGTATCCTGCTGATAATAATTGATTATGACACCGTAGGGTGGGTTTTGTCCGTCAAACTTACTTCCTTCTGCATGGGTACCTTGGGTTCTCAAAAACCGGTAAGCCGGTCTGATGGTAAACAGATGGTTTGATTCGGAAGCTACCGAACGGGACCATTCTCTGATGGGTGTCAGATCATCCAGGATATAAAAACCGCGCCCGTATGTTCCAATCACCAGGTCACCAAAATGTTTTTGGATTGTTATACCATACACCGGAGCCGGCGGAAGATTGTTTTTTAGCCGGATCCATTTTGTGCCGTCATTGTAAGAAAAATACAATCCGTTGTCCGTTCCCACATACAATAATCCTTTTACCGAAGGATCTTCTTTTATCTGAAAAACCGTTGAAAACTGATTTTGAGGAATATCTCCGGTGATCTTTGTCCATGACTTTCCGTTATCCGTTGTTTTAAAAATATAAGATTTTGTATCCCCGATATAATTCAGCCTGAAGGACACATAACACGTGGCCGCATCAAACCACGACGGTTCTATGCATGAAACCGACCCTCCTTCGGGCAGGTCAGCGATGAATTGACCGACTTCCGACCAGTTTAATCCATTGTCAATAGTCACGTGAAGCAAACCATCGTTGGTGCCAACCCAAAGGGTTCCTTCTTTGACCGGAGATTCAGCCATTTGTAAAGTGGTACATCCAGTCCAGGTATTGAGATTATCAAAAGCTACACCACCGGAATTTTGCATCAGCTTCGGATCTGCCGTGGTCAGATCCGGACTGATGATCTCCCAGGATTGACCTGCATTGGTCGTTCGGTGGACAAATTGACTTCCTACCCAAACTGTATTGGGTTTATGTCGGGATAAAACCATAGGAAAATTCCAATGCCACCGGTACCTGACATCTTCAGGTTTCCAACCATATTGGGTTTCGGGCCATACACGGACATCCCGGGCTATTTCTGTTTTGAGATTTGTAACATCCAATCCACCGTCGTAACAACCCGACCAGATGATGTCCGGATTGAAAGGGTCAGCCTGAGCAAATCCTGATTCACAACCGCCGACATTGCGCCAATCACTCAGGGTGATCATACCGGTTCTGCTGTTGGAAGGACCTCTGTAAGAATAACCATCCTGTCTGTTGCCCAATACGTGATAGGGGATCATACTGTCCACGGCAACATGGTACATCTGGGCAACGGGAAGATTGATGTTTTTCCAGGATTTTCCACCGTTCAGGGTCATATTCATACATCCGTCATGAGCCACCATTTGTCTGTCCGGGTCTTTCGGGTCAAACCACATATCATGGCAATCACCACCCATAGCCCAGGGACCACCCTCGGGTGTAACCCAGGATTTTCCGCCGTCTTTGGATTTCAGAATATTGACACAAATGGTATATACTTCATCAGCACTGGCAGGTGAAACCCTCACCCGGGTATAATACGGAGCCCTTTGAGCCATAGAATGATCTTTTTTCATCAAGGTCCAGCTATTTCCTCCGTTTTCACTTCGGTAGAGCCGGGGTTCTTTATCTTCTATAAGGGCATAAATGATATTGGAATGGGAAGGGGCTATACATACCGAAGTTTTGCCTACAGGATGATAATAACCAAATTCTATACCGCGGGTATTCATAGGCTCCCATGTTTTGCCTGCGTCGGTAGAACGGTAGATGCCGCTGCCTTCGCCTCCGGAGTTCAGTCCCCATGTTTTGATGTCAGCCTGCCACATAGCGGCAAACAATATGTCGGGATTGCGCTGATCTACTTCTATCTCGTTACAACCGGTATATTCATTGACAAAAAATATCTGATTCCACGTTTTGCCTCCATCGATGGTTTTGTAGACACCTTTATCTTTTTGCGGAGCGTGGGTATTTCCCAAAACGGCGACATAGACTATGTTGGTATCCCGGGGATGGACTACGATCCGGCCTATACGTGCAGAATTTTCAAGACCCATGTGTTTCCATGTTTTGCCGGCATCTGAGGATTTATAGATGCCGTTTCCGTAAGGGTGTGCAGGTCGGATGACAAAAGTTTCACCGGTTCCGCACCAGATTTGGTTCTGATTCGAGGGTGCAATGGCCAATGCTCCTATGGCTGCCACATCCTGATCATCAAAGATGGGTTTCCAGTTGAGACCCCCATCTTCTGTTTTGAAAATACCACCTGAAGCAGCACCTACATACGAGACCATAGGATTTCCGGATTCACCGGTGACGGCTATTGTTCTGTTTCCGTCCACACCGATATAGCGGAATTTCAGGTTGTCAAATTCCTTTAAGGTATTGGATTGACAAAATAATAGGGTCGTGTAGCTTAAAAAAAATAAAGGGAGACAAAGGCGAATGATGGTCATGTCAAAATATTGAGCAACAATATTACTGATATTTTACGAATCGGAAAGGGAAACAGGTAAAAGTTGGTTAATATGAAAAAAGAAGACTAAACCCGATCGTCTTTGTTTTTTATAGGATTGTCATCATTTATGAATTTTTACTTCACCCAGCAGGAAGGTAAACACGTAAAAGGTTGTGACTTGGAAAGGAATTTTTTATTCTTTATAACCAAAATCGAAGTCACAGACTTCCATTTGTTTTCCAACCTGAGATATCTAAAACAGTGCAAAACGCCGGTTTATATTATGTGTTCCAACATCAGCTATTGTATATAAATGCTGACATTTCCGTTAGTTTTTTTTATATTCCGGAGATGTCAGCATTTGGTCGGAACCTTATTTGATTTTTAAAAATCAAACAACTCACCCAATAATCCTTTCCTTTTTTTATAGCTATAGTCACTGTCTTTGGAAAATCTGGGTCGTTCAGTGTACCTTTCGGTTTCTGTATTTTTGACATTTTGCGTCGAACGTTCAATTATTTTGTCAAGTTCTCCGCGGTCAAGCCAAACTCCGCGACAATCCGGGCAGTAATCAATTTCTATTCCGCTACGATCTGTCATTACTAAAAGCACATTACAATTTGGACATTTCATAAAATTAAATTTAATTTGATTTTGTTCATTTTCTTATATTCAACTACTTCCTGTTTACAATTTGCCATAATTGTCAAAACACCAAAGCACAAAAATTTAAACCACAAAAGTAACCTATTTTAAGTTAAACATCCAAATGATTACAAGGTGATTTATATCTTTTTTATGTAAATTATAACATGATTCGATCGTTTTTGTTTGCAACTGAGATGTCATCATTTATGAATTTTTACTTCACCCAGCAGGAAGGTAAACACGTAAAAGGTTGTGACTTGGAAATGAATTTTTCATTCTTTATAACCAAGATTGAAGTTTTAGACTTCCATTTGTTTTCAACCTGAGACATCTGTAAACTTTGCGATACAATGGCTTATTTTATGTGTTCCAACATCATATCACTATACGATTTGTTTATCAGGTTATTTTGGGTGAGGTTAAAAAAGTTGAGATAATGATCACATTGTTGTTTCATTACTTCTGTGGTAAACTCATTATTTTTGTCTATAACTTCGACTTCCAGAAATGTCCCCAGACCTTCCACTATATCAAAATGAAATTTTATATGATCGAGAAAATATATTTTCCGTTTTTTATCGACGACTACTTTGATACCGAGCTGTCTGGTCAATATATTTTTTAAAGCCTCATTGGGTACGTGTTGATATAAAACAATGTTTGATTCTTTTGAGCCGGAAACATTATCTCTGTCGTATTGAATCAGGGCGTTTTCGATGTTTCCTTCTCTTAGTTTTAATCTTCCGTGAGCGGCAAAAAAGTAGGTATCAATCTGGTGATCCAGTCCGTGATAGGTTGGGTTAAGGGTCAGCAACCTGTTTTCAAACGTTTCAATATTGTCAATTTTGGCTTTGAACTCAACGTTTTTGATATTCATGATTGTTTTGATTTTTCGATTTTAAAAACTTTGGTTTTACGCATTACCTTTTCAAATGATACGTCTTTCCGGGCATTTTTTTGTCACATTCTTATATTTATTCTAAAACATCAGCTTTTGAACACCACTCCTCTTTTTTGATAAGATATACAAAATTTAGTTTTGGTTGTTCCCCAAAATAAATAACCTCTTTTTCTCCGGTTTTGGTCGCACCCAATCGGGTAATGGATATTTGGGAACGAACATTTTCTGCTCCGATATGGAAATACACATTGGAAACAAATTGAAAAATATAGTCCAGCATGATTTTTTTAACGGAATGATTTATTCCTTTTCCCCAATATTTGGTGGCGTAAAAAGTATAGCCGATTAAAATGCTGTTGTCCATTTGATCGTAATCATAAAAACGGGTGCTTCCTATAATTTTTTGGTCGGTTTTGTTTATAATTTTAAACGCCCCTATACTTTCAAGTGCTCCTTCAAAAAAAGTTTTAAAAACTTCTTTTTTCCAACGGTCTTTGTTGGGATGTTGCTCCCAGATTTTTGGGTCAGCTGCCACGCTGTATAAATCTTCAAAATCCTCTTGCAACAAAGGGAGGAGGATTATTTGTTCGTTTTCCAGGATGGGCTGAAGGTTAAAATCCATATTTTTAAAACTTTATTTCAGGTAATGGTGTAAAAGGTGCAGATTTTGCGACGTTTCGCAATAAGTCGGAGAGCCGTCAGAGTATATTTTATGTTTTTTTGTTTATCATTCGGATATTTTATGTAATCCATTCATTTGTCCGTTGGAATATGTTTGTCAAATTTCATATCTTTTTTTTTTGATGCTAGTTTGTAAAATCATTGTTTCGTTGAGCAGAATTGGGATGAGCTACCTTTTTGGTACAAGGGTTCATTCAGAGCATAAAATTTTTGTCTGCCACAAAACTGTTAGTAACGTTTAAAAACCCATTTATTGCCATGATTTTATTAGTTATTTATATGTTTTTTTGTGCCTAATAAATAAAGTACATTTTTTGCTTTTCCAATTTCCCAATCGTATTCTATGGTCCCTTCCAAAGATGTAACAAGTTCATTCATTTCTTTTACCGAATATGTTCTAAACGATGAAACAACACCATCCCACAAAACGATTAAAGGAACTATCGGAATCAGGTACGTAAATAAAATTCTACCAATTTTGAAAGGTCTTATAAAAGGTGTTGATAAAATAACGCTAACAGGAGACAACAACATTGCAACTAAACTTTGAACACTTCTTTCCTGAACTTCAAAAACAGCAATAGAACTGTTAGTGTTAATGGCATTTTGCAAAATTTGTTTTGCATCTTCGGGTATAAAATGATGGAAAGATAAAAATTGTGTTCTTAAACCTGTTAAGTTTGAAGGAACATTTCTGGCATCAATTGAATCTGTCAAAAAATCAAAGTTCCCGGCTTTACTTTTCGTAAGTTCAAAAGCTGAAATGTTTGGATAAAAATCTGTGAGCGTAATTTTAAGTTCCGGAATTTCTTTCTGTAGTTCTCTGTTTAGCCATAACAAACCTCCGCCACCACCTGATGCAAGATCAATTATTTGATTTGTATTACTTTTTAATAACCCTCTTTTTATGATCGGAATGATTGGTTTGTAAATCTTAGCTTTATTGGAAAGAAATTGTAAAAAGTCAGTCACATAATTTCTTAAAAACTGAGGAAACCAATCTTGGTCTTCAAATTCAAATAAATGTATCCTGTTCATTATCAGTTATTTTATCGGTTTCGTATTATACTTGCCGCTAACATCTGTAAACCGACACTACCCCTGCTTCCCGGGTATCTATCTACTATCTCCATTCTGCTTGACCGGCTCAAAAAAATTGTCATTGTTACAAATGGTCTGGCTATATTTTACTACTCCTTTAAGACAAAACAAAAGTACGTGTTAATTTTTAGATTATATCGATTTTACGCAAGTTTACACTATTTTAAAACAAATAAGAAACTTTTCCTTTTACAAAAAATGGTGCGCCGGGCGTAAAGTGAATTTCTTCCACCGGATTTAATTCATTTTTTAATCTGGATTCCGTTGCAAATTGTGTTTCATTCCATTTTGTGTTCAGTAGATTATTGATTTCAATCCCAATATTAATTTTTTTGAAATTATAATTGATATTACAATCTATCACCGTATAACCTGTAGCTACTATAGAATTGTCCTCATTTGCAGGTCGGTCAGCCACATGCCTGTACCTCATTCCTCCGTTCAGATTTTTGGTCAGATGGAAAGACACTCCACCGGTATTAGTGAGCACAGGCGCCAAAGGGATAAAATTTTGACCTTCAGGATCATCAATACTTCTTGGGTCCGCGATATTTATGTCTGTATATAAAAATATCCTGGCATCAGGTTGATAACGTATACCGATATCCACACCTTGTCGTCTGCTTTTGCCACTAGGCTCTACGATTCCGCCGTCACCTACATATACAAATTCCTGCTCAAGATGCAAATACCATAAAGCGCCATGTATGATAACTTGTTTTATGGGTTTAAAAATACCACCTAAGTCAACTCCATAAGCTGAAGGAAGCGTTTGTTTTGCCTCCTGATCAATGACAACTCTGGTATCATTTGAGTGAAAACCCTTTCCAAACTTCAGAAATAACTGAGTTTTTGTATTAAAGGTATACTGAAGATTTAATTTAGGACTGAACGCCGTATTATCTGCTTTTCGAATATCGTATAATTCGTTTAGATTGTTTTCATACAGAAACCGAAAATAGTCGAAACGAATACCGGAGTTTATTCTGAAATTACCGTAATGAAATGTAACATCTGAATAAAAATAGGTATTGGATTCATCCACTTGTCCCAAAGCCAAGGACCGCAATATGTTTTTTCGTTGCAATGTTGAAGATAATTCCACATCATTGACATCATCATACCGCATGCCTGAACCCACTCTGAACCAAAGGTCATCCGAAACCCTGTCAAAGTTGTAATTCAGTTCTGTCTCCACCCCGTACAAATTTCTTTGTTCTTTTTGTTTTATCTGATCACCGTTTATACTGTCGTAAAGGAAAAAAGTAAAATTAGAATAAAGTAAAAAATCTGCAACACTGGTGTAGGCTTTGGATTTGATAAAATTATTCCGGTTCAGGTATTTGGTATGAGTTAAAACGAAATTCGTTCGGCTGGTATTACCTCCTTCCGTATCGTCTATTGCGCCAAATCGATTGATGAGGCCACTTTTTACAGCTCTTTGAGGGATTTGACCTGAAGCATCCCAACGACTTGAAAATCTCGAAGCCCAAATTGAAAATTTATCATTATTCTCCAGTTTTTTGGTATATTTCAAAAAAATATTTAATCTGGTCAAATCCTGTGAAGTTTCAAAAGGCCCATCGGACATTACATATTCAGATGCGATATACGCTGACTCTTTTTGAGATGATATCAGATTAAAAAGCCCTGCCATTCTTTTCGTATTAAAACTGCCATATTCAGCCGAAAAAAAAGAATGTTCCGGATTGTCTTTTGTTTTAAGTGCAACAAAACCGGCAGTGGCAAAATTACCTACTTGGGTATCATAAGGACCTTTACCATAAGAAATATTTTCAATGATTTCCGGCATGATAAAGTGCATATCCGCATAACCCTGACCGTGTGCATGTGAAACTAAATTAACAGGCATGCCATCCACAGAAATATGTACATCAGTTCCGTGATCAATATCAAAACCTCGCAAAAATATTTGTTCTGCTTTACCACCACCAGCATGTTGTCCTATAATTAATCCCGGTATATGCCTCAATAATTCCTGAGAAGAATTGACAGGATTTGTTTCAAGGTCGATTAATGATAATGTCTTTAAAGGTTGGGATTGATTGGTAATAGTAACTTCTTGTAAAAGGAATTTTTTTGGACTCATTTTTGTCCTGGCTGTTTCAGTAAATGTATTAGGACCAACAAGTAAAACTTTTGTTTCAAATAGTATATGTGAAAAATAAATTGTGTCCCCCTGTCTGATATCAGGTAGTGTATACCTTCCGGACTCATCACTATGCGTATGTATCAGAGACGAATTTACTGTAATTAATACAAAATCAATAGGATTGCCGGCATTGTCCGAAACAACGCCTTTAACGTTTTGTCCGACAAGCATCAAAGGAAATATGTTAATTAAAAGTATAAAAAATAATCTCATAAATAAAAATTTAAATTAGTTTGATAATCCGTACTTTTGATATACGCTAAAAGTTCTTCCTTTGGATGTTCCTTTTTCAAAAAACTCAAAAATTTCTACTTTCTCTTTCTTGATCAAAATTTATTTTAAAAAATCAGGGTCCCCCATTGCTGAGAAGACCCTGATTCATAAGAAACAATCAATATTCAATTAACCACTTAAACACACTAAAACCAAGTCTTCTGAAAATTTTATCCGGTAAAACATCTTTTTTTACTCAGTTAAGTTTATTTTTTAACTACACGAATGGTTTTACTATATTCATTATTGCGCAAAGTAAAAAGGTAAATTCCCGTTGTATAATCCAAAATATTAACGCTGATTTTGTCAGAAAATCCTGTTTTGGTTGTCATCAAACGACCTGTTATATCCCTGATTTCCAAAACACTGTTTTTATAACCATCCCGGTTTCCTTCAAAAGATATGGTAACAATATCCAGAACAGGATTCGGTTCAAGTATCACCTCAAATGATTTACCGTTTACATCCACTACATTGCTTGAAAACGGACATTCCGGCGTTTTAACGATCTGGCCTCTGACTTCTCCTCCAGGATTATTGGAAGTATGAATATTTACATACCCTTTTCCATCTTGAATGATCGAAGCCAATTCTCCGTTAAATTCATCGGTAATGTAAAAAAACGATCCGTTATTATTCCATCGGGATGAAAAATCAAAAACAACCGGACCGTTTTGTCCCGCTTCACCATTATGAATATGCGCTCCTGCAAACGTAGAACTCAATTGATTCACGACGGCCATAAAATGTGCTTCGTCATAATCTCTGTTGAATGCAAACATACCGGATCCACTTGTTATTCCTGCATTTTGAGGTTCGATTACTTCCTGATCCTGACACAAATCATATACATACCCATCCCGTGCAATTCTGTAAATCTGACCTCTGACTTCTCCGGCAGGAGCAGCTTCTGTATGCACATTAAAATATAAGTCGCCTGAAAGGAAGTCATCTAAAAACTCAGGTGAGATAGTTATTGAGTCCTTTGAAATCAATTGTCCCGAGATGTCATCATGCAGATCGACTACTACCTCGCCGTTTGATGCCAACGGAGCTCTATGGATATGTGCACTGATCACCGGCCCTGAACCATTATCAATCAATATTGCATATTGTAAAGAAGTTAAATCCGATGAAATCCGTCCCATACCAAAACCTATAGCATCATTAATTCCCGAAGGAACCTCTTGTTTTCCATCCAACCAAGTATCAAAATAAAGACCTTCAGTTACTTGCAACTGTCCTCTTATCTCTCCTCCCGGATAAGCCTCGGTATGAATATTGACATATATGTCACCATTCCTCAGCTCAGTGATATAATCTCCGGCTTTAATTTTTGAAATCACTGTATTCCCAACCAGGTACGATTCAAGATTTTCAACTACCGGCCCGTTTGTTCCCTGTGCCCCGCGATGTAAATGAATGCCTGTGACAGGACCTGAAAGGTCTGAAGCAAGAATACTTAATTCCAAGGTATTGGTATTTGAGGTATAAACAACACTTGCAAGGCCCAAAGCGGTTGTATTTACTGCCGGAACTTCATTTGAACCACGTAACATAGCAGAAAATGTTTCTGCGGACTCCAAAGTCAATTGTCCTCTGACTTCACCGGCAGGATGATTTGCTGTATGAATATTGATGTAATAGTTCCCGTTTATCATCGCCTCTACATCTTCAGCCATAAGATCGATTGTCGTTGTGGCTCTGCCTGAAGTAAAGGATCCGGAAAGATCAAAAACGACAGGACCGTTTTCGTCAGCATTACCCCGATGAATATGCATGCCCATAAAGGCCGAAGATAGTTTTGAAACGGTAACATTAATGGTTGCTTTTGTATATGTTTTATCAAATGTTACCGTTGCCACACCAACTGCATCTGTGACCACTGCCGGAACTTCATTTCCTCCGGTCAAACGGGAAGCTACCAATATATCATTAGAAAAATTAGGATCAAATATGGATATCTCCGGCTGAACTACATTTTTCAAACGAAGATTGCTCAGGTAGATAGCAGAAGCTCCTCCAAATGATTCATTAAAAACAGGAGTCGCATCACCTGATGTCTCCGGCATATCAAATCCCAAAACTCTGCCGCCGTCTTTTGCCCTTTCAGCTATATAAATCCTGTTGCTCGGTCTGTCATATGCTATGTCAACCGGATTACCAAGTAAAGACATAGGCCCTTCAATAATGATTTGTTCATTTTCTGATATGGCCAGATCAAAAGCTTTGGTATTGTAATTTTTTATGACAGTAAATGCACCATCTGAACCGGATTCAGCCGAAGCAACATCTGTCAGAATCATCAAATCTCCCTGCCTGTCATAAGTGATTCCGTGCGTGCGTACCATACTTTCGACGGAAACAACCTGATCAGGTATAATCTCTCCCGGCGTCAATTCAAAAAAGTTGTCAAACCTTAATATTCTGTCAGAAACATCTTCTACAGCGTATAAAGTATTCCTGTCCAGATGAATTCCCCACAGAGCCCGATTTACCGTATAAGTCCTGTCAAACGTAATCGATGAAGGTTGTATAGAATATACCATAAATTTATCCACACTGCCGTTTGAGGCTGCCGCATCTTGTGCTACGACCAACTTATCTCCATAGACAGCAATCTCCCTTCCATTGGTAAAATCTGACGATGAGGTGGCTGTCAGTACAGGTGCGAGATTGAGATCCAGGTTTTCTTTTACCTTGCTGTAAGCCCGGATGACATTGTTTGTCCTGTCCAGCTGATAAAGTACATCCTTGTTTTTGTCATAATAAATACCATCCGCATCAGCATTCGAAACATCAAAGGTTCTTAATGATGAAGATAGATTTTCTGCAACATTAACCATACCTGTTTTGCCGGAGTTATTGGAAGAAATAAAAACGATATAAGCAGGATCGGTCACATAATCCGGTTCTACGATTTCTCCGCTGCAATCCCCTGTGCCATTATGAGGCATAGCAAGATATGGAAATGAACTTTGAAAATCTCTGTCATTTTTTTCCACTCCTGTTGTATAACTCAATACATTCAGCAAATCCTGTGTCACCGGACCCGGAGAGGTAGCCGGGTCATAATCATCATACCACAGACCTACAGCTGCCAAAACAACACCGGCAACTGCCTGCAATTCTATACGGGTTACATCGTCTTCCAGCCTTCTGCCGTTGGGGAATCCATCCATATTCGGAATAAATTCCAAATCAGTCGTTGTATTGTACGGAGCCACCGTGAGTCCGATAGCCGCAGCCTGAACGAGTCCTAAGGAACTGAAGTTCGGATCATTTCTGGGTGTCGGAGGTACTGCCATATTTAACCTCAACATATCGCCGCCATTGGGTAGAAAGTTGTTGACAAATGGTTTTCCGGCTGCCAGGGGATTACCACCTTTGCCGGTAGCCAGTTGATACGGTATCACATTAGGTACACCCGTGTGAAAAGCCGGCCACAAATCGATGGACCTGGGCATTCCCGGACCAGGTAACAACAAGGATCCAAAGACTGCATCATCCAGCGCAGTTCCGGCCAAAACCGGATTTCCTTTCAGACCGTACAAACCGTCCGCACCGTTTGAAAAGTCAAAAGCTCCCAAAGAATTTGTCTGTACACGCAAAGGTCCAAAAGATGGAACCGCTCCTCCGAATAAATCATCATCCATATACAAAGCCAGTTCAGGATTATAAAAATATTTATCCAAAGTACTTTCTGCAATTTCGTCGTACGGTGTGATACTATTCCAAAAATCTTTGTCGCCGACTGGTATTACTGCCTCATTGGTCAAAGGCATACCTAACCTGGACACCTGTACCCAATCACCTGAATAAACGGGTTCTCCCATACTGCTCAAAGTAGTGACAGCCTGTCTGCTGGCTGATGCCCACACACCGATGACATAATCACTATCAAGGATTGAGGTCGGTGTCGATGGAGCACCGGTTTTTAATAACGTAGCAATCGGCACCTGAATGGCTATGGCACTCACATTTAAACAAGCTAATCCATCGATACTGTTTTTTCCCTGGCGCGGTGCATCACCCAAATCAAATATGCCACCGAGGTCTACAAAAAACGGATCGTCAACAGGACCAGCAAAAACTTTTTCACCGGAGTTAGCGTTGGTTATTCCATTCTGAAATAAGGATGTATAAGCAGTATTCAGACCGGCAGCCCCCATAATGGATCGGTCGCCGATATTATTTGGAGGTACATAACCATTAGTAATAATTGTCGAAAATGTAACACCTCCATCTAAACTTCTTTCAAGGGTATAGGTTGTCTTTTGATTTTGTTTACCTAACCTTATATTAAAAAAAGTTGTAGGATCTTCATTTACCACATCAAAGGTAAACCGATATAAAATTTCATCTCCGTGTTTGGAGGCATCATTATCAACATGAATTTCGTATCTGATATTTTTACCAAATGAATAATAATTGGGACCACCGTGTGGCAATTGCATAGGCACATAGGTGGCAATTATGGTAATGGTGTTTGGATCGTCAGGACTGCGAAAAGCGTAAAGGTCCACATTGTCTGCCAGGGGGTCGCTGGATATCAATGGTGCTTCCCTATGGCTGGATGCCCATACAGCATTTGTAAAAACAAGACAATATAATACAAGGGAAACTATTGCCTGAATAACATATTTTTTATGTTTCATTTTATTAATTTTTATTTGTGAAAATAATTATTTCCCTACCTCCGTACCACTCCATGGCATCGCTACATAAGGAAATGTATTTAAAAAAGGCCGGTCATTTTTTCCACTCCGGTTGTATAACTCAACACATTCAACAAATCCTGTGTCACCGGACCCGGAGAGGTAGCCGGATCATAATCATCATACCACAGACCTACAGCTGCCAAAACAACACCGGCAACTGCCTGCAATTCTATACGGGTCACATCGTCTTCCAGCCTTCTGCCGTTGGGGAATCCATCCATATTCGGAATAAATTCCAAATCAGTGGTTGTATTGTACGGAGCCACCGTGAGTCCGATAGCCGCAGCCTGAACGAGTCCTAAAGAACTGAAGTTCGGATCATTTCTGGGTGTCGGTGGTACTGCCATATTTAATCTCAACATATCGCCGCCATTGGGTAGAAAGTTGTTGACAAATGGTTTTCCGGCTGCCAGAGGATTACCACCTTTGCCGGTAGCCAGTTGATACGGTATAATATTAGGTACACCGGTGTGAAAAGCCGGCCACAAATCGACGGACCTGGGCATTCCCGGACCAGGCAACAACAAGGAACCGAAGACTGCATCATCCAGCGCAGTTCCAGCTAAAACCGGATTTCCTTTCAGCCCGTACAAACCGTCCGCACCGTTTGAAAAGTCAAAAGCTCCCAAAGAATTTGTCTGTATACGCAAAGGTCCAAAAGCAGGAACCGCTCCTCCAAATAAATCATCATCCATATACAAAGCCAGTTCAGGATTATAAAAATATTTATCCAAAGTACTTTCTGCAATTTCGTCATACGGCGTAATCCTGTTCCAAAAATCTTTGTCGCCGACCGGTATTACGGCCTCATTGGTCAATGGCATACCTAACCTGGACACCTGTACCCAATCACCACTATAACTTACTGTGTTGCCTGATTGTAATGTTTTTATGGCAGGTCTGCTCGCTGACGCCCACACACCGATGACATAATCCGAATCCAGAATATTTTTTGGTGTTGTTGATGCTCCCTTTTTCAACAAGGTGGCTATCGGAATCTGAAGGGCTATAGAATGAACATTGAATTTTGCCAGACCATCTCTGGACTTACTGTTCTGTCTGGGTGCATCACCGAGATCAAATATCCCTCCCAAGTCAACAAAAAACGGATCATCCACAGGGCCTGCAAAAACTTTTTCTCCTGTGATTGTTGTAAATATGGCATTGGAAAACAACGATTCATACGTAGTATTCATACCTACAGGTGACTCAATAGACCTTGGACCGATATTAGGGGGTGGGACCACTCCATTGGCAAGGATTACCTCAAAACTAATCCCGCCATCCACACTTCTTTGAAGAGTATAGGTAGTTTTTAAGTTTTGTTTGCCAAGCCTGATGTTAAAAAAGGTTGACGGATCTTCATTTACTTTTGAAAATGTCAATCGGTAAATAATCTCATCACCGGGGATCGCTGCATCATTATCGACATGAATTTCATATCGGATGTTTTCACCAAAAGAATAATAGTTAGGCCCTCCGTAAGGCAATTCTCCCGGTATATAATTTGCAATGATCGTAATCGTATTGGGATTGTCAGGACTGCGAAAAGCATACAAGTCCGTATTATCCGCAAGAGGATCATTTGCGATGAGCGGTGCTTCGCGATGACTTGATGCCATCGCCATATCGGCTATCAGCCAGGTAAGGAGGAAAGTGTACCATTTTATGGCACGCGTCCTGGTCTTCAATAAAAGTGAAAACGTCTTCATTTTACAAAATTTTTTGATTAATAAATATTTTTGAGAGGGTTACCCTTACCCTGTTTATCGTTGTTTATATCTTCGACATATCATTATATACTACTTGTCAAAACATTCAACTCCGGGTGTCTGGAATTTGTAGACTTAGCTAACGTTATATATTTGCGTACCATTTCATCATTAGATTTGGCTTTGTATATTCTGGCAAGTAATCTGTTTACATCTATATTATTGGGTCTTTTTTCATATTCTTTCTGAGCAAAAACCAATGCATTATCGGGATCTTCCAAAAGGTCAAGATATATATGAGCGTATTCGAGATTCATGTTGTGACCACTTTTTTCATCGTCTTTAAGCATCTGAAAAACATCTTTTACAACCGTATCCATAGATTCTTTTTTGCCTTGCTTTTTGTAAATTTCAGCTAATTGGGTATAAAAACCAACCTCAGGAATGACTTGTATTGCCTGAAGTGTTGTACTTTCTGCTTCGTTCAGGTTTTTATTTTTTAATTGGAGAGCTCCTAAAGCACTTATTGCAAAAGGATATTCAGGCCTTGCCGCCAGGATTTCTTCGTACAAAAGTTTTGCTTTTTCCGTCTCACCATATCTTTCCAAAAGTTCAGCTAAGGTAAACATCGCCCAGGCGGTATCTTCATATCCCGGAATTCCGGCCTCCACAGCCATCTTCATTGCCTGGATGGCTTCGGGTATCTGACCGTGGATTTCCCGCAAATAGGAGATACGGGCATAAGAACGCAAATCAGGTTTGATAGATATCATTTTATCCGCCATTTCCACTGCTTTATCATACATGCCCAACTCTACGTAACAATCGGTCATAACACCATATATCTGAGCATTATCTGCATTGAGGAGCAGCGCTTTCTGCCCTGTTTCAAGTGCTTTATTAAATTCATGTAAAGACAATAAAACCCCGGCTTTTGTGACGAGTGCTAAAAATTCTGTGTTATTAATTTTAGTTTTACTTTGGAGAATTTTTTCTGTCATGGAAAGAGCTGCAGGATAATAATGGCCGTGTTCGCCTGTGATTCTGGCCTCCCGAATAAAAAGATGCGCCATCTTAATGATTGAAGCGTGATCCTCTGTATTTTTTTGAATGGTCAGCTTCAGTTTTTGGTATTGATTCATAACATCATCCCATTCTTTGCCATATTGCAGTTTTTCATTCCGGGGCAATAATTCCGGAATATCAAAAGATGTTGTTTGATCCTGTTGCGGCTTACCATCTTCACAAGAAGTAAGAGGAAAAAGAATAACCAAACTTAAAAAAGAAGATAAAATGATGAATAAATGATTGTTTTTCATTTTACAAAAATTTAGGTTAATAAAATATGTATTGTTCGAAAGCATATACGGGTATGGTTTGCGTTTCGGATTTGTCATTCAAATCTTTTTTTTTGTTTTTTATATTTCCCTCTGAAAATGGTACGGATATATTGGGACGTTGCACCACCCTTTTCAATTATAAAAATGATCATGTATATAATCATTCCTACCCACCGTCCGGGTAAGACATATAATGGTTTACACTATGTGGTATGTACAACATACCCCGGCAATAAATAATTTATCTAAAATAAATCCAGATTCATCAGCCACAACGTATATACAGGAACCAATTGCATTATTACCCGGAAACATTCAATATTTTTGTCCCTATAGCTTCTTTTTTGACAAAATATTTTATCTTTGGTGTGAAAATGTAGTAATAATTAAATCCATATTCAGATTATAGAGTTACAATCTGTCATATCATTAATAAAACAAGGGGATGAGTCCGGCTTAAAAATGTTGTATACGCACTATGCGGATACCCTTTATGGTATTATATTCAGGATTTTACAAAAGCAGGAAGAATCCGAAGAAGTACTTCAATCCGTGTTTTTAAAGATATGGAATAATATTGAATCCTATAATGAGACTAAAGCTACATTATTTACGTGGATGGCACAAGTAGCCAGAAATGCAGCGATTGACAAAAAAAGGTTGAAATCATATGAAATGTCGTCAAATACATCTTCTATCGATCAAACCAATCATCATCTGGTTTCAGATTTTGTTGAACATTCAATAGATATGAAATCTTTATTTAAGAACATGCCTGAAAAATACAAAATATTATTGGATAAAATGTTTTTGGAAGGTTATACACAACAAGAGATTTCTGATGAATTGGAAATACCTTTGGGAACGGTAAAAACCAGACTCAGAGATGCCATAATTACATTAAGAGAAACCTTAAAAAACGAAAAACATTTATTATATTTTTTATCAATTTTGAGTTAACATTTTGGATATTTTATCATACATATCATCAGGAATTTTAGAGCTCTATGTGCTTGACCAACTATCTCCGGAAGAAAAAAGAGAGGTGGAGCTTATGTTGGAAAAATATCCGGAAATAAAAAAAGAAGTTGATGAAATCTCCATCGCTTTGGAAAAATACGGTCAACTTTCCCGAATAAAAGCACCCGGGTCTGTAGAAGAAAATTTGTTTAAAACCCTTCCCAAAAAAGTCCTGACCGATACGCAGATAAACAAATCCTCGTCTTCTGATACCCTACACAGAAACTACAAACTATTCACCATTCTTTTGGGTATACTTAGCGTTTTCGGTTTTGGTCTGTATTATTTTAAGTTTGAAGAAAACAAAAACAATATCCTGCAGTTTGAAGAACAAAAACGTATATGTGACTCTATAAGCGGGGAGTGGCAACAACAATATGTATTATTGAATCAAATTAATGACAAAAACAATAAAATCATCAACTTACAACCCACCCCGGCATTTGAGGATATAGTCGTTTACCTGCACCATAATGATTCCGGCAGAAAAAACTTCCTTCAACTGGTCAATCTGCCTGACATCAATCAAGACCAAGCCTTTCAGCTGTGGTCGCTCAAAGAAGGTGAGGCACCCAAACCCCTTGATGTTTTTGTTGACAAAAACACGATCATACCCGTACTTTTTGTGGACAAAACCAGCACTTATGCTATCACCATCGAACCAAAAGGAGGGAGTAAATCCCCGTCACTCGACAAACTTATCGGTACCTTAAGTATCATTTAATGACCCTTTGGGTTGGGAAGGATCTTAGGAATATTTGGTTCAGCTTTATATAATACACAAGTTTTGAGTCTGTCGTTTTTTGCCAGTAAAGAATGTTCAAATTCATATTGTTTTTCAAGTCCGATTTTTACCATAATATGTTCTGATTTTACGTTAATTTTTGGTGCTATTGAATATACTTTATCAAGCTTCAGGTTGTTTAAAGCAAAGTCAAGGCATTTTTTTGCTCCTTCTGTCGCAAAACCTTTGTTCCATTCATCACTTTTTATTCTCCAACCAATGTCAACACAAGGCGTAAATTCAGCCTCGAAAGTTTGTTCTGAAAGTCCAATGAACCCGATAAATTCATTGTCTTCAAGTTTGTCAACGGCGAAATAACAAAATCCTTTGTCTTCGAATTGATTTTTCATTCGTTCAACAAATTCTGTTGTTTGTTCTTTTGTTGGAATACCCGGAAAAAACTCCATAACGTTTTTGTCGGAATTTATTTCGTGAAGTTTGTCAATATCAACCAAATCCCAATTTCTAAACCCCAGTCGGTCTGATGTAAATATGTATTTTTTAATGTCGGTCATTTTTCGTGTAGGTTGATTAAAATAACGATCCGGCTATATCTAATGACACAGCATTAGATAGTCTGTCCGTCCGGTGCATGGTTGATAACAGTATATTTTTAATTAAGGATTTCAATTATACTTATTTCTTTTTGCCTTGGATTGTTTTCAGGTGAATCAAAAGTAATAAATAGTTTGTTTTTACTTACTTTTAATTTACTAATTCCACATGGATATGACATTTCATTTTCACATGGGCTAATATCCAATGAGATTTCTTTACCATTTTTAAGATTTCGAATTTTGATTATTTCAAAATCTTCATTTACATGATATGAAATTATTTTTTCATCATTTTCTGCTATATGACAATACATATAACCTTCATTTGGCCTATCCTCATTGACAAAAATAAAATCATTGCTGGAACATGGTCCACCACAAGCTGAGCTTAGGATAATTAAATCTTTACTACAATTTTCTATTTTTGTCCTTCCGGGAGGAAGGTCTAGTATCTGAACTTTCTCTAAGCCATCTTTTACAATTGTCAATTTGATAGCATTTGAGTCTAAGTTGATAAATTCTTCAAGTTTTACTTTATAGTCTGTCGCCAAACAAGAATCAATCAACTCAATGGTACTATTTTTTGTACTTAGTTTTAGGTTATTTTCATTGATATACACATTAGAATCTTCAATAGGATTTTTTATACTTTCTTTACAGCCAAGGACAATAAATCCAATAAGCATAACAAAATATATTTCAATTTTTAGATTCATACCGATTTATCTTATTGTTATCATCTTTCCTTTTTATCCAGCTCCCATCTTTATCCTCTGCAATGTCTTCTACGGTAATACCTTTTCCTGATTCAGCTTTAATACTGTCAATTTGGATTAATGAATTGCCGGATTGTTTAAACACACCATTTTGGGTGCCAAACCCAATATAGCCCTTACTATCCTGTAATATAGCATGTATAACGCAACTTATCTGATTATTAAAATTTGAAAAATGAATTGTTTCCTTTTTTGCGTTTTGATTTTGACTATTATTCACCTGGCCTTTACATGACGTCATAAAAAAAAACAGCGCAATTCCTGCACACAATTTTATTCCGCATAACGGTGTCTTCTTTTTTTTTTATTGGTTCTTTAATTTATGTGATTCAAAACGAAGAGTGTAACTGATTAACCGTCGATTAGACGACATGTTCAGCTACACTTTGTGCCACACTGTTTTTATTTGCTATTCATATTTTCTGAAAATATAATTTAATCCTATTGTGAATTGGCGATTTCCGCTTTGCCAAGGAGATCCATCTACCGTAATATCCGCAAGCCCGTGGTAATAATCTACACGAATTTCAAATTTTTCATTAAACCGGTAATCCAAACCTACTTTCGGCCCGATGTCAATACGGTCAAGTTTTACATCTTTATTTGAACTTGCTGTTTCATATGGTTTTCCGTTTAGTTCTCCGACAGCTTCATAATTTGAACTTGCAAATAAAAATATCATTGACTGAACCCCTCCTTTTACCCCAAACTTTCCAAGTTCAAATTGATAATAAACCGGTAATCCGAAATAACTTGAATGCAAGGTAGATTTATCTGAAATTACACCAACCACCTCTCTTTCTTGACCGTTTAATATGGTTAATACTTTATCATTCCAAACATTTTTTCCTTCAATCTGCACCCATAACACCTCAATGCCTAATGACGATTTCTGACCGATTTTTTTTTCAAAAAAAATTCCCGAATTTCCGGAAAAAGTAAATTTCTCTTTATTATATTCCGAAATTGGAGAGTTTGAAGTCACTTTACTGAATCCTAAATTTCCTGTTCCTCCAATTACCCAATTTTGGGATTTGGCAGTATTCATCCCGATGATTATTAATAACAATAGAAGAAAATTCCGACTTTTATTCATTTTTATTTTTTTTTAATTGTTTATAACTTTCCTTTTTGACCAGCTCCCATCTTTCAAAACCCTCATACCAACTTGTTTTCCTGATCATATTAAAAGCTCATAAATTACGAAAGTTTGTTTGTAAGATTCGTTTGTAAACGGTTATTCCTATCCTTATCAAAGACAAATATAATCATCTATAAAATATGTGGGTGACTTTTTCAAAAGATTTTGAGAAAACAGGACAGGCTTGATAAAAGTTTATTCAAAAGAACGCACCATTTTAAATCTTTTCATATTGTAGACATCACGGATTATAATGATTACTTAAAGTCAGTCTTTTTTTCTTAACCCAAACCATTACGGACCTCTCCCCTACACAACGTTTTTATTCGCCCGGTTTTTTATAAAGTCTTTTGACCCATTTTTCCAACTCCACCGCATGAAAAACAATCACAGAAACCCCAAAACATATACCCAATTCTTCCCACGACAATGGTTTTGTTTTGAAGATTGTATTCATAAACGGAAGATAAACCACGCCCATTTGTAAAATAAAAGTAAACAAAACAGCAATCAAAAGGGGTTTGTTGGAAAATAATCCCTGCCGGAATAAAAATGTCCGATCACTACGGATCGCCATAACATGGCCCAATTGGGATAAGGACAACACCGTAAAAACCATGGTTTGCCAATGAACCAACTGACGATCCAAAGCCCATGCCTGAATACCGAGGGTCACACCGGCCATCAACAATCCCACCCATATTATATGAATGCCCAATCCTTCTGAAAACAGGCTTTCTTCTTTAGGCCTTGGTTTTCTGTTCATCACATCGGGTTCGGCTTTTTCACCTGCCAATGCCAATGCCGGAAGACCGTCAGTCACCAGATTGATCCAAAGAATGTGAATCGGCAGCAAGGGCATCGGCATACCCAAAAATGGCGCGAGAAAGATGACCCATATCTCCGCACCATTACAGGTCATAATATATTTGATAAACTTTCTGATATTGTCAAAAATGCGTCTGCCTTCTTTGACCGCTTTGATAATCGTCGCAAAATGATCATCCAGCAATACCATATCCGCAGCTTCTTTGCTGACATCAGTGCCGGATATACCCATCGCGACCCCGATATTGGCAGCTTTAAGGGAAGGAGCGTCATTGATACCGTCTCCTGTCATGGCAACAAAATGACCTTTGTTTTGTAAAGCCCTGATAATCCGAAGTTTTTGATCGGGAGTGACCCGTGCATAAACGGAAACTTTTTCGACCATAATACTGAACGTTTTGTCGTCCAGATGTTTGAGCTCGGAGCCGGTCAATACCACATCATCTTCTTCCAATATACCTATCTGTGTGGCAATGGCTTTGGCTGTAGCCGGATGGTCTCCGGTGATCATCACGGGTCTGATGCCCGCGCTTCGGCATTCGGCGATAGCTGATGACACATCTTTTCGTGGAGGATCTGTCAAACCGACAATACCGACCAATTGAAGGTCTTTTTCAACCGATTCGTAGGTAAAAGGTTCCGGAAGTTTTTTGACAATCTGAAAGGCATAGGCCAACACTCTTTTGCCATTTGAAGCCCATTCTTCCGACAAGCGATTCAATATATCTTTATCATCATTATGTAATAAAGCTTCACGGATGACTTCACTGGCACCTTTGGTAATAATCAGGTATTGACCTTCATAATGATGAACTGTGGTCATACATTTTCTGTCAGAATCAAAAGGCAATTCCGCGACTCTTTTGTGATTTTTTGTCAGAGCGATATAGCCATCGTACATGTCTTTATCAAGAATATATTGCACCAGAGCGAGTTCGGTTGATTCTCCGAACGGTACTTTGGAATCACTAAATTTTATATCATGATTGAGCGCTATACACAGATCCAACAGTCTGTCAAAGTGTTTTGTATCTTCATCTTTATTAAAATTTTTGACAGCATCAACTTTCATTTTATTCCGGGTCAGGGTTCCGGTTTTGTCACTGCATATAAAACTCACCGAACCCAGGGTCTCAACAGCCGGCAATTTGAGGACCAAAGCCTTTTTTTTGGCCAATCGGTAAGCACCACCGGACAAAGCTATGGTAATCAACGCAGGTAGCGCTTCCGGAATGGCAGCCACCGCCAGACTGATAGACAATAATAAAAGTTGCATTGGTTCTTCGCCACGCAACAAACCGGACACAAACAACACAACACATATCAGCAGGATAATGTAAGTCAGGTTTTTACCAAAATGGATCATCCGGACTTGTAAGGGTGTTTTTATCTCCTTTTCCTGAAGCAGGTTGGCAATTTTTCCCAATTCAGTTTGCATTCCGGTGGCAACAACCACTCCTTTTGCCCTTCCGTGAGCAACCAAAGTACCTTTATATACCATATTGAGCCTGTCACTTAACGTCACATCCTCACCGGTCAATACTTCATTTGTTTTGTCTACCGGAAAGGATTCGCCGGTAAGGGAGGATTCGTCCAAACGCAACCCAAAGGTTTCCATTAGCCTCATATCTGCCGGAACCACATTTCCGGCTTCTATGATCACGATATCTCCGGGCACCAGTCCGGGAGCAGCAATGATTTCGGGTTTTCCGTCGCGAACTACCTGGCTGTTGGTGATGTTGATTTTTTTGAGGGCTTCCATGGTTTTTTCAGCCCGATACTCCTGAACAAATCCAACAACAGAGTTGAGCAAAACAATAACCAGGATGATGATCATATCCGTTTTATCACCCATGATTCCGGACAGAACCGCAGCAATCATTAATATAATGATCATAAAGTCTTTGAACTGTAGCAAAAAAAGCAGCCAGGCGGGATGTTTTTTGGTTTCTGTCAATTCATTTAAACCAACTTCGTGCAATCGTTTTTGCGCTTCTTCTGCTGACAGGCCTGTATTTTCGGTTTTTAGATTTTGAAGAATGTTTGGGATAGATTCGTTATAGTATAACATGTTTACGTTTTATTTCAAAGGGGTCAATCTCCCAATAATTCGGAAAGATAATTTAGTTTCGGCGTTTTATCAGCAATCAGTTTTATGATACTTACCATCGGTATAAACAGGATCATTCCTGCCGCTCCCCACAAAATACCGCCGGCAACAATCATGATAAATACAATCAGGGTGTTAATCTTCAATCGTTTTCCCACAGCCAATGGAAAGATAAGATACGCTTCCAGTATCTGAACAATACCAAAAACAACCACGACGGCTAGAGGATACCAAATATCATTATGGGTCACCCAAACCACGATCACCGGCAATAACGCTCCGATCATGATGCCGACATAAGGTATAAAGGTTAAAACTGCTGCTGTAAAACCAAACAAAAAGGCATGTGGCACGCCGATCAACAAAAGCCCGACACTGTTGAGAATACCCACAGAAAAATAAACGAGCAACATGCCCTTGGCAAAATTGTAATAAGTAAGAATCGTTTCTTTAAGGACTTCATAGATGGTGGCGCGGTTTTGTTTCGGAAACAAAAGATACAATGTATTGACCAGTTTATGCCGGTACAACAATATCAAAAAAGCGAAAATAGGGGTCATGATTAAAAATACAAAACCATCCGTAAAACCGGAAACCGTATCTCCAAGGAGGGAAAATATTCTGTTGCCGGCATTGTTGGTCATGTTGTAGATAATTTCCTTTTGCCTGTCAGGACTCAGTCCCAGATTTTCTGCAAGAAGAACGCTTATATGCTGAACTTCTTCGGTCAGTTTATGATGGATTTCAGACCATTGGTAGGACAATTCAGCCAATTGGACAAAAAGCAAATATGCCAACCCCATCGTGATCACAAAAACCGAAATAACAGGAAGGATTATGGCTAATGTCCGCGGTATTTTTTTGTTTTCAAACCAAAAACAAACCGGGTATAACAAAAAGCTGATGAGTATGGCAAAACTCAGTGGAATAAACAACGTTTTGCCCATATACAGAATCAAAGGAATGAGTACAACGTACATCAAAACATATAGAATCTGAGGGTGTGAATGGTTAACACTGTTTTGTTCCATGTTCCTCGGTTTTTATAACAAATAATCAGAAATCAGACCCAAAATACAGTTCTGATATTCCGTATCTTACTCAAGACAAAGTTAATCAAAATTTGAGAATAACCTGCCAAAAAACAATAAAAGGTTTCATAATGGTAAAAGAAAAGCCGAATCACGCTGACCATACATCCGTTATTTGATAATCCGATGTAATTGACCAAAAAACTTTTGAAAAGGGTCACATTTTTTTATGTTTGATTTTGCGGCAAAATAAAAGTAAAACCACTGATACAGAAATAAACTACTTTGAATGATGTTGCCGCGATTATTAATAGTACCTTGCTGCTTATTGGGCAATCTGCCACATATTGTGCTAAAAAAAACATTTTGAAAGAGATATTTGAAACTTTGATAGAAACATATCTGAAAGATAAAGTAGGGATATCTGACCTTTTTTTAAACCAATATCTGTCAGAACAGCTCAGAACCAATCTGATTTCTTTACATGACAACCGCGACATGGTATATGCAGGCACAGGAAACAAAGACATTATTCTTAAAGACACTACGGTAAGAAGTGACAAAATTTATTGGCTGGACAGAAACCACAACAACCTTCACGAAGACGCTTTTTTTGATGTCATGGACGAATTTGTCAGATATCTTAATGAAACCTGTTTTACCGGAATCACCCATTATGAGTTTCATTATGCTTTATATGAAAAAGGATGTTTTTATAAAAGGCACCTGGATCGTTTCAGAAATGACGACAGCCGTTTGTTTTCGATGATCACTTACCTGAATCCGGAATGGAAAACAGGTGATGGAGGAGAGCTGAATATATACCACGATGACGGCAACACACAAAAAATCAGCCCGAACGCCGGCAAAAGTGTATTTTTTAAAAGCGACGAACTGGAACATGAGGTTCTGGAAACCATGATGCCAAGAATGAGCATCACCGGTTGGTTGAGAAAATAGACTAAGCACGAGATTAAGAAGAACGTTTCAAGGGCGTAGCTCTGTATTATCTGGCAGCAGCATAAATTGTATAAATGAAATTGATGGGCATAACCCTGACATCTTAAATCCATGTTGGGAATAAGACAAACAAAAAGGCGAATTGACAATTGTTACAACTCTAAAAACGCAAACAGGTCCAACAATACAAACGGCTCCAACCATTCTGGCAACAAAAAAAACAACTTATGTAACACTTGTTACATTGAAACATGTTACGACAAGTTAACTTTACGATTGACAACAGAGATATATATTCCCGGTATCGGGTATATACTTTTGTTTGGCCTTTGGAATCAGACAAAAAAGATATGAAGTCTATCACATCACATATAAAATCTTTTGTTCCGATTTTTGATTGGTTGCCCGCTTATCAAAAAGAAAACTTCAAAGGCGATCTTTCAGCAGGTCTCACCATAGGGGTGATGATCATCCCTCAGGGCATGGCTTACGCGTTATTGGCCGGTCTTCCTCCGATTTATGGTCTTTATGCAGGAATGGTGACTTTACTGGTCTACACTTTATTTGCCAGTTCCAGACATCTTTCTATCGGTCCGGTCGCCATTGACTCTTTACTTCTCGCAAATGGCCTGATCGGAATAGCCATCGCCGGATCTGACCACTACATCTCCCTTGCTATCCTTTTGGCTTTTATGGTCGGCGCCTTACAAATGACAATGGGAATATTCCGTTTGGGATTTTTGGTCAATTTTGTGTCCAACCCGGTTATATCGGGATTTACCTCCGCGGCTGCCATCATCATTGCTTTTTCACAGCTTAAACATTTATTGGGTATAGAAGCGAGCGGAGAAAAAACACATGAACTGATTTATGACATCATCAGGAATATAGGAAGTACAAATCTGATCACTTTCGGCCTTGGTTTGACATCTGTTTTATTTTTGCACTATTTTAAAAAACTGTTTAAAAACATTCCCGGTGGCCTTTTGATTATCACGCTGAATATTCTGATTGTCTACCTTTTTAATCTGGATGCCTCAGGTGTCAAAACCCTTCAGGACGTGCCCTCAGGACTTCCTCCATTTGAAATGCCTGTGTTTAATATAGCTGATATGAGGACTTTATTACCTTTGGCATTGACACTATCCTTTATCAGTTTTATGGAATCTATCGCCAGTGCGCGCATACTCCAGATGAAACATAAAAACTATACCGTACATCCTAATCAGGAACTGATAGGTCTTGGTGCTGCCAATATGGTTACCTCTTTTTTTAACGGAATGCCGGTTGCCGGTAGCTTATCCCGGTCTGCCGTCAACGATCAGGCAGGCGCAAAAACCGGTTTGGCGTCCATCATCAGTGCAACCATTGTTCTGTTTACGTTATTATTCCTTACCGGCTTTTTTTACTATCTTCCTTACACCGTACTTGCTGCTATCATCATCTCAGCCGTATTTTCATTGGTTAATGTCAGCCTTGCCAAAAAATTATGGTCGCAAAACCGAAGAGACTTTTTGGTTTTCCTCACCACAGCATTATCAACATTATTTATCAATATAGAGGCCGGAATCATTACGGGCGTTTTGTTGTCCCTGGGTCTTTTGATTCACCAGGCATCTTATCCACATATCGTGGAATTGGGAAGGATTCCAACCACAAGAATTTTCAGAAATATTGAACGGTTTCAAAACCTCGAAAGATATGAATCGATCCTGATTGTCCGTTTTGATGCTCAGTTGTTTTTTGCCAATGCACATGCTTTGCGCGAATTTATTGAAAAAAAAGTAAGCCTTCGTCCCACCATTAAACATGTGGTGATTGAAGCAAGTGCCATTAATGGTCTCGATGCGACCGCTGTGGATATGGTTATCGACTTAAATCAGGATTTAAAAACCAGAGGAATCGAACTATACATGGTCAACGTCAGAGGACCTGTCAGAGATACCCTCGAAAGAAACGGCCTCATTCATCAAAACAACACCCAATATTACTTTTTAAATACCCACGATGCCGTCAATTATATTCTGAAACAAGAAACCAATGATTATACGGAATATGTAGTTCAAACCAATGAAAACACCTCATTTTTACCATAAGAGATCACAAACAAAACAAATCACCAGTAAATCATAAAATATGAAGTATGGTTTTATCATAGACAATAGAAAATGTATCGGATGTCATGCCTGCACTACAGCATGTAAATCAGAACATCAGGTGCCTGTCGGTGTCAATCGGACCTGGGTAAAACAGGTCGAAAAAGGCGAATTCCCCAATACACGGCGACTTTTTTCTGTGATGCGTTGCAATCATTGTACGGATGCTCCCTGTGTGGAAATATGTCCTACAGAAGCCCTGCATTTCAGGAAAGACGGCATCGTAGATTTTGACAAAGACCGTTGTATAGGGTGTAAATCCTGTATGCAGGCTTGTCCCTATGATGCGCTGTACATCGACCCGGAAACCCAAACAGCGGCCAAGTGCAATTATTGCGCCCACCGTATCGATGTCGGTCTCGAACCGGCTTGTGTGGTGGTTTGTCCCGAACATGCCATTATCTCCGGAGATATGGAAGACCCGACCAGTGAAATATCGGCCCTGCTCTCCCGACAACAGACAAAAGTAAGAAAACCCGAAAAAGGTACCCAACCCAATCTGTTTTATATCGATGCAGATGACCTGTCCCTGATTCCTACCGCTACAGAAAGAACACCGGAAACCCTCTGGGGCCATCAGGCCAGAGGTGTCGGTCACTTTGCCAAAGAAGCAGAAAAATTTGCCTATTCCAATGAAGACGTCATCAGCGAATTGGTTCGTTTGAACGGTGGTTTCCAGCACGAAGGCAAAAAAATACAATCACCCAAAACCGTTGAAGTGGTGATGGACACCGCCAAACAGGTGTACAATACGCCAAACAAAGGAATCCTCTGGGGTTGGGAAGTACCTGCATATGTCTGGACCAAAGCCGTTTCGGCAGGAGCCTTTTTACTGCCTTTCCTTGCATGGGTTTTGGGTGTCATCCCGTTTGAAGGAGAAATCGTATATATTTCCGGCGGTATCAGTCTGGTTTTCCTCATGCTTACCGGATTGCTTCTGGTGATGGATCTGGACCAACCTACCCGATTTGTTTATGTATTACTCAGGCCTCACTGGTCGTCATGGCTGGTAAGAGGGGGATACAGCATCACCTTGTTCGGAGGTTTGTTGACAGGTCTCATGGCTATTGAATATTTTAACCTTGCAGGTCTGAAAAGTTTCGTTTTATGGGCTTCAGGACTGACAGCGGTGGTGGTAGCCTTATATACTGCCTTTTTATTTGCTCAGGCAAAAGGCAGAGATTTTTGGCAAAGCCCGGCATTGGCCATCCATATGGGTGTTCACTCATTTATGGCCGGAGCTTCCGTTTTTATCATTTTGGGCTTTTTGGGTTATGTCAATGAAGACTGGTCATCCTATTTATCCAATGTATTGTTGGTAGGAATTCTGATTAATATCGTCACTATTTTGATTGAAATGACCATGGCTCATCCGACGTTTGATGCCAAAAAAACAGTTGAAATGATTCTGTACGGACGATATAAAACCATATTCTGGACAGGTATCGTCTTGCTTGGCAATTTTATTCCTTTGCTTTTATTGTGGTCAGGTCAACCATTGCTGATCGCTTTTGCCGCAGTCAATGTATTGTATGGTATCTACCTTACGGAAAAAGTCTGGGTCGAAGCACCACAAAGAATTTCACTCGTTTAATTCACTGAAAGTTATCCATTAAAAGATATGTTTAAGAAATCAATCATCGAAAAATTTGCCGAAAAAGTTGGTATCATTCCTGACTTAAGCAAAGACAGAGAAGCCATTCTGGACAGAATGACTGAAACATCTCTGGAAAATTTCCCGCCAATGGAACAATGGGATCATTGGGAAGAATACGAAGCCAAATCCTGGCCCAAAAAAGAAAAAAAGACCTATACCATCATTCCCACCGTCTGCTTTAACTGTGAAAGTGCCTGTGGTCTGACCGCTTACATCGACAAGTCCACAAACCAGATCCGTAAATTTGAAGGCAACCCTTACCATCCTGCCTCACGGGGGCGGAATTGTGCCAAAGGTCCCGCTACCATCAATCAGATTACAGACCCTGACCGCATTTTGTATCCACTCAAACGAAAAGGCAAAAGAGGAGAAGGTGATTGGGAAAGAATCACCTGGGACCAGGCATTGGACGAAATAGCTGCCCGCATGCGCAAAGCCTTGCTTGAAGGTAGAAACAATGAAATAGCTTATCACGTAGGTCGTCCGGGACATGAAGGTTATATGAACAGAGTGCTCCAGGGATGGGGCGTGGATGGTCATAACAGCCATACCAATATATGCAGCTCAGGAGCCCGTTTCGGTTACAACATCTGGTCAGGTTATGACAGACCTTCTCCTGACCACAGTAATGCCAAATTTATCCTCCTGATATCAGCTCACCTCGAAAGTGGGCACTATTTTAACCCGCATGCACAGAGAATCATCGAAGGAAAAATGAATGGTGCTAAACTGGCGACCATGGATCCCCGACTTTCCAATACAGCCAGTATGTCAGACTATTGGTTGCCGACACATCCCGGATCAGAAGCTGCCGTCCTGCTTGCCATGGCAAAAATCATTCTGGACGAAAACCTATATAATAAAAAGTATATGAATGACTGGGTCAACTGGCAGGAATTCCTGACCAAAATGCACCCTACGCTGGAAGTTACGTTTGACAATTTTATAAACGTCATCAAAGAAGAATACAAGGATTACACACCCGAATTTGCAGAAAAAGAAAGTGGCGTTCCCGCTGCTACCATTCGTGAGGTCGCCATTAAAATCGGTGAAGCCGGCGAAAAATTTGCCGCACACAACTGGAGAAGTGCAGCCAGCGGAAATCTCGGAGGATGGTGTGTTTCCCGGGCGTTATACTTTTTGAATGTGCTCACCGGAAGCGTTGGCGCACCGGGAGGAACCGGATTTGAAGACTGGAATAAATTTCACCCTAAGTTTTTTGATGTACCACCGGGACAAAAGTTCTGGAACGAACTTCATTTTCCGAGAGAATATCCTCTTGCGTTTTTTGAAATGAGCTTTTTGCTTCCGCACATGCTCAAAGATGGCCGCGGAAAAATGGATGTTTATTTCTCCAGGGTATTTAATCCTGTCTGGACCTATCCCGATGGATTTACGTGGCTGGAAGCTTACAGCGATGAAAATTTATTTGGCCTGCACGCAGCACTTACACCAACCTGGAGTGAAACAGCCTTTTTTGCAGATTATGTACTTCCTATGGGTTTGGCCTCAGAACGACATGACCTGACGACATACGGAACCCATGCAGGAACATGGATCGCTTTCAGACAACCTGTCCTGAGAGAAGCAGCCAGAAGAGCGGGCAAAAACATCACCTTTACTTATGAAGCCAATCCCGGCGAAGTATGGGAAGAAGATGAATTCTGGATAGAATTGAGCTGGCGGGTGGATCCTGACGGTTCTTTAGGTATCCGTAAACATTTTGAGTCACCTTACCGTCCGGGTCAAAAAATTAATATTGATGAATATTATCAATACATTTTTGAAAATACCAAAGGACTCCCGGAAGTTGCAGCGGCAGAAGGTCTGACCCCATTGGACTACATGAAAAAATATGGAGCCTTTGAAGTAGAAAAGTACGGTTACCGCAAAAACGAAAAAGAAATTTCTCCTGAAGACCTCGAAGGAAGTGAAACAGATCCTACGACAGGGGTCATCACCAAAAACGGTAACCCTCTGGGTGTTATGATTAACGGAAAACCAAATGTAGGATTTCCGACACCAAGCAGAAAAAATGAATTTTATTCACAGACGATGGTGGATTGGAAATGGCCGGAATACGCCATTCCAACGTACATAAAAAGTCATATCCATCCTGAAAGCCTCGACAGAGAAAAAGGAGAATATGTCCTCGTGCCCACTTTCAGATTACCGACCCTCATCCATTCCCGATCCGGAAATGCCAAATGGTTGTACGAAATATCTCAAAGAAATCCGATTTGGATGCATCCGAGTGATGCCGACAGATGGGGTTTCAAAACCGGTGACCTCGTCAAATTAAATACGGACATAGGTTACTTTGTAGACAAAGTATGGGTGACTCAGGGCATGAAACCGGGAGTTGTTGCTTGTTCACATCACCTGGGTCGTTGGAGAAGAGAACAGGATCAGGGCAACCGCTGGGCTACCAACACCGTAAAAATAGAAAAATCAAAAGACGGTAAATGGCTAATGAATACCAAGTCAGGTATCAAACCGTTTGAAAGCAACGACCCCGACAGCAAAAGAATATTTTGGGTAGATGGCGGTGTCCATCAGAATATCACCCATGCTGTCCATCCTGATCCGATTAGTGGAATGCACGCGTGGCACCAGAGAGTGCGCATTGAAAAACCTGGTCCCGACGATAAATATGGAGACATCATGGTTGATACCAACAAATCTATGGAAATATACAGAGAATGGATGAAAATGACACGTCCTGCTCCCGGACCTGATGGATTGAGACGTCCACTCTGGTTCAGAAGACCTTTGAAACCCCATAAAGATGCATATTATATTAAAGATGATAAGTAACATATAATAAATAGCCGGCCTTAAACCATCGACGGATTATGGCCGGCTATCAAATGATTGTCATATTACTAATGATATTTTTAATATCAGGAAATTTTTGTAATGATCATATACTCGTATATCATGTTTTAATTGAATATTCTGGTTTTATGATATTTTGGGCCTTTTTGCAGACTATCGGCCTGAATGTATAATCATTAAAGTACTTCAAAAATAAATTAACGATCAAAAATCGTTGGATTAATGCTGAATTACCTATTTTTGACCCGTCTTTCTATATTGCACGACAAACGAATGTCAAAAAACACAGATACAATAAGCTCATATTTTGCCTCTTTACCCAAATGGGTCAGGCAACTCATTATATTTGCAGCATTAACGCTGATCAGTTTGATTATTATAAACCTTTCTTTGCGGTTCTATACCCGCCACGGACAAAAAATCGAATTGACCGATCTTGCAGGAAAACATATTGACGAAGCGAAACAACTTGTAGAGGATTATGGATTTGACATCATCGTCAGCGACAGTGTTTTCGTAGTTGGTAAAAAAGGAGGGATCATTCTCAATCAAAATCCCAAACCCGGGAGTTTTGTCAAAAAAAACAGAAAAATTTATGTGACCATTACCAAAAGGTCAGCAGACAAAATTTCCGTTGCCAGCCTACCTGTTTTATACGGAAATGCTTTCGATCAGAAAAAGAAAGAGTTGAAGTACCGTGAAATCAATGCAGAGATTTTATCTTATTCCTACGATGCCGGAGAACCCAACCACATCCTGGAAGTATGGTATAAAGGGCAAAAAATAATCGACGGAATCACTAAAAGAAATGAACTTGACATCAATAAAGGCGATACCCTGTTTTTTGTCTTGTCAGAAAGAGACGGAGGAGAAACACCTGTACCGGATCTGCGATGTCTGACACTGGAAGAAGCCCATTTTATTCTGGAATCCAGTAAACTTGAAATGGGCGACATCATCAAAAAAGATGGTGGCTCCTCCGGAGAAACCATGTATGTCATCAGCCAGGATCCAAGATATGACGGAGTCTCAAACATAGAACGTGGCAGCAAAATATCCATTACCCTTTCTTCACAAAAACCGGTTGACTGTTTTTAACTAAAAAAATAACCATGACAGACATAGATGTACATGAACTAAAACAAAAATTGGACGCAAAAGAAGATTTTGTTTTTATTGACGTTCGCGAGGAACATGAATATGCCGAGTTTAACCTGGGTGCCAAACTTATGCCCCTCAGCAATTTTGTCAGCTTTATACCTGAATTACTTCCCTACAAAGACCAGGAAATTGTCATCCACTGTCGGTCAGGTGCCAGAAGCGGCGCTGTAAAACAAAGCCTCGAACAACAGGGATTTACCAAAGTCAGAAACCTGTTGGGTGGTGTGTTGGAATGGCAAAGATTTTTTAAATAACCAATAGTTTCAGGTGGAATATACATTCATTTATTCCATAAGAATTTTGTAACTTTTTATAAAAACTTATAAAGTTTTTCTACAATTTTTCCGCTACTTTGTAAATGATTTTGGAATCACTCATGGTATAAAAATGTATACAAGGCACACCTGATTCTTTTAATTCTTTACATTGAGAAATACACCATTCTATACCAAGATCCACTATGGCATCCTCATGTGTATTGACCACCTGTTTGACTAATTCTTCCGGAAAATCAACAAAAAACTTTCTGGGAATAGAATTTAGCTGATACTTTTTAGTTAATGGTTTAATACCGGGAATAATAGGAACGTTGATACCGGCATCTTCACAAGCTTTTTTAAAGTTAAAAAACTTTTTGTTGTCAAAAAACATCTGGGTGACAATATAACTTGCCCCTGCATCAATTTTGTCTTTCAGGTATTGTATATCCTGCTGAAAATTGGGGGATTCAAAATGTTTTTCCGGATAACCTGCTACACCCACACAAAAATCGGTTTTAGCTCCTCTCTCTATACTGGTATCAAGGTAATTTCCATGGTTCATTTCATGGATCTGCTGTACAAGTTCGACAGCGTATTTGTGTCCGTCTGTTTCAGGAATAAACTTATCTTCAAATTTACGGGCATCTCCTCTTAATGCAAGTACATTATGTATGCCCAAAAACTGCAAATCTATGAGTGCATTTTCAGTTTCTTCTTTAGAAAATCCTCCGCAAATCAGGTGTGGTATGGCATCCACCCCATAATGGTGCATGATCGATGCACAAATCCCTACCGTTCCGGGTCTTTTTCGGATGGCCGTTTTTTCATAATAACCGCTTGCCCGTTTATTATATACAAACTCCTCTCTGTGATAAGTTACATCTATAAAAGGAGGATTAAATTCCATCAATGGGTCAAGGGTATCAAAAATATCCTGCATGCTTCCACCTTTCAAAGGTGGTAATACTTCAAAGGATACCAACGTATTTCCTTCTGCCTGTGTGAAATGATCTGTGATTTTCATTTACCTTTTTATTCAGGGATTAACGTTTCTGCCTTATAATTGTTTTCTCAATCTCGCTACAGGAATGTTTAATTGTTCTCTGTATTTGGCAATGGTCCTTCTGGCAATGTTATATCCTCTTTCTGAAAGGATTTCCATAAGTTTTTCGTCAGAAAGCGGTTTGGATTTATCTTCTCTGGTAATGACATCATTTAATATGTTTTTTACCTCAAGGGTTGAAACTTCACTGCCATCCTGTGTTTGCATAGACTCTGAAAAAAAATCTTTCAACCTTTTGGTACCAAATTCCGTTTGAACAAACTTCGAATTGGCAACCCTTGATACCGTGGATATATCCAAGCCGGTAACTTCCGCCAAATCCTTTAATATCATAGGCTTGATGCGTCTTTCATCACCCGTAAGAAAATATTCTCTTTGGTATTGCATGATAGAATACATCGTTCGGTAAAGGGTGTCCTGACGCTGTTTGATTGCATCTATAAACCATTTGGCAGAATCAATTTTTTGTTTAATAAACAGAACTGCTTCTTTTTCAGGTTTGGTAGCTTTACGCCCCTGAACGGTTTCGCGATACCCTTTCAACATGTCGAGATACTGATCATTGATACGGAGATCCGGCGCATTTTTACTGTTCAACGTCAACTCCAGTTCACCGTCTCTGTTCATAACGATAAAATCCGGTATGATATATTGATTTACCGATGATGTATTAATAGCTCCTGCAGGTTTCGGATTGAGTTTGATGATGACCTCAATAGCATCTTTCAACTCACTGTCCGAAAGAGATAGTTGTTTTTTGATTTTATCGTAATGCTTTTTTGAAAATTCTTCAAAATATTCAGAAATAATCACCAAAGCAACGGTTTTGTTATGATCTGCAGGGTCTTTTTCGATTTTGTCCCTGATCTGCAGCAACAAACATTCCTGTAAATCTCTGGCACAAATACCCGCAGGTTCAAAACGCTGAATCTTTTTTATCATCGCTTCCACTTCTGATTTGGAAACTTCGAAATTCTGGGCAAATAATAAATCATCCGTAATAGAAGCAGGGTCTCTTCTGAGATATCCGTCTTCGTCAATGGAACCAATAATCTGAAGCGCTATGACACCTTCTCTTTCTGACAGATTGAGCATGCCCAACTGCCTTTCCAGGTTTTCGTGATAACTGGTTTCAAAAGAAATAGGAACAGATTTTTCATCTTCATTGGCGTATCCTTCGCCTTTCAATTTATAATTGGAAGGGTCGTCATCAAGATATTGATTGAGATAGTCGTCAAATTCAAAGTTTTGTTCTTCCTGACCGTCACCACTTTCCTGGGGAGATTCATTGGCACCAAAACGGGATTCCTCCAGGTCAAATACCTCATTGTAATCCTCACTTTCTTCGAGCGCAGGGTTAGCCTCCAGTTCTTCTTTAATTCTTTGTTCCAGGGTAGCTGTGGGAACCTGCAAAAGTTTCATCAACTGTATCTGTTGAGGAGACAGTTTTTGCAACATCTTTTGACTCAAACTCTGCTTTAACATGACTTATTATTTACAAACTTTTTGAAATGTTTACGGTCAGGCCACTCTTTTAAACAAACATCACCGATTTTTGGTTCTCTTAATGAGTTACAACGGTCAATGTGGTAACTTGACAAGGCAAAGTTACATGGTTTTTGAATATATTAAAATAATTTATAATATTTATTTTTATAATAACTAACATTCTATCATCCTTTTGCCTAATTTGTTTTAATTTTGCACTTTCAAATTTTACTTCAATATGCTCCCGAATCAAAAATTGGAATCCCTCAGAAAAGAGATGTCTGTTCATCAAGTGGATGCTTATATCATCCCGAGTACGGACCCACACCAAAGTGAATATGTAGCCGAATACTGGCAATCCAGAAAATGGATCAGTGGTTTTACAGGTTCCGCAGGAACGGTAGGTGTTTTGGCTGATGAAGCTGGTTTGTGGACAGATTCAAGGTATTACCTGCAGGCGGAACAGGAACTTCAGGGTACCGGCATATCTATGTTTAAAATGCCTAACCAATTCGAACCTTTATACCTTAATTATATCATCTCTAAACTGACAAAAGGCCAAACCGTTGCTGTGGATGGTCAGGTTTGGTCTCAATCTGCCTGCGAAAACATGTCAGAAATGTGTCAAAAAGCCGGATTGTTGTTCAGGCAGGACCTTGATCTGATAGCCAATATCAGACACGACAGACCTTCCCTTTCTGACTCCATGATCTTCATTCACGATACAAAGTATACCGGAAGTTCTGCCGCTCAAAAAATTGAAATCATCCGTGAAAAACTAAGGTCTGAAAAAGTGGATTATCATCTTATCACCGCATTGGATGACATAGCGTGGACATTCAATATCAGGGGAAATGACGTAGATTATAATCCGGTTGCCGTTGCCTTTGCAATCGTAGGACTCCATGAAGCCAACCTTTTTATACAGCCTTCGAAAGTCGGATATGAAGCTGGCCAATACCTGAAAGATAATGGCATTCAGATATTTCCTTACGAAGAAATTGGTTTGTTTTTAACCCATCTTTCTCCGGAAACATCTGTTTTGGTTGATCCGACCATTTGTTCTGCCGCGATTTATCAAACCATAAAGGTCAACATTAAAAACGGAGCTTCCATTCCCAAAAAAGAAAAAGCCATCAAAAATGTTACCGAAGCAGGTCACATCCGCCACGCCATGGCAAAAGACGGTGCAGCTTTGGCAAATACGTTTTATTGGTTGGAAAACATTGTAAGCAAACAAACCATAACCGCATATCAGGTTTTGGAAAAATTGGCCCACTTCAGATCGCAACAAGAACTTTATATCAGTGAAAGTTTTGGAGCCATCATCGGATACAAAGGAAACGGTGCCATCATACACTATGCTCCGCCTGTTGATGGTTCAGCCAGCATTCATCCGGACGGCATTTTACTGGTTGACAGCGGTGGTCAGTATCTGGACGGGACAACAGACATTACCAGAACGTTTTCATTAAATGATCCGGAACCTGAAGCAAAAAAACACTACACCCTTATTCTTAAAGGTTTGATCGCTTTATCGCGCGCCAAATTTCCTGAAGGAACTCCGGGAGGCCAATTAGATACATTGGCCCGTCAATATCTCTGGGAACACGGATTACAATATTTGCACGGCACCGGTCATGGTGTAGGTTTTTTCCTCAATGTTCACGAACCTCCTCAGGGTTTTGCCCCGATAACTTCAGAAAGAGGCAGAACCGTCATTGAACCCGGCATGCTGACTTCCAATGAGCCCGGTTATTACATTGCAGAAAAATATGGGATGAGACTCGAAAACCTCATCCTTTGTGTGACCTCTGACATTCCGGGGTTTTTGGAATTTGAGACCGTAACCCTGTATCCTTTTGCGCATAATCTCATCGAAGAACGATTGTTGACACCGTCAGATATATCTTGGATCAATGATTATCATCGATTGGTTTGGGAAAAAGTTTCTCCCTTGCTCAGCGGTGATGTAAAAACCTGGTTTGAGGACCAATGTAAAACCCTCACCTGGAAGGATTAATCATCATTTGGATAATGAAATACCTAATTATTAAGTTATAAACAAAACCATATTTTAATGAACTGGCAAAGTTTTTCTTCAAAAATACAAAAAATCAAAATTTTAGCTGAAAATGCTGAAAAAGATGGTCAGGTTTCCCGTTTGGAAAGAGACCTCCTTGCATCATACGTCCGCGACCTCTATGACCTCATCATGGATGACGGAAGTTTATCTCAACAGCAGGCAACCTACAAAAAAGAAATCGTTACACCGGAACCGGTTGTAAAAAAACAAGAACCTGTTCACGTTCCTGAACCTGTACGTATTGTGGAATCACCAGTGGTCACAGAAACCAAAACAGTAGTGGTCGAAGTTCCCGTCGTCCACAAAGAAATTCCGGTTGCTGAAGTTGCTCCTGTCATCGTCGAAACACCCGTTGCGCCACCACAACCTTTGGTTCAGGAAGTTCAACCTCCTGTCCAACAAGTTGTCACACCACCGGCATCCAATGTACATATAGACCCTACCCTTTTGACAGAATTATTTACCGAAGAAAAGGTAACAGATCTTTCTGATAAACTGGCTTCACAAAAAATACCGGATCTGACGAAAGCCATGGGCATCAACGAAAAAATATTTACCATCCAGGAGCTTTTTAATAATGACAACGTTTTATTTAATGAAACCATTCAGCAATTAAACGGTCTGCAGGACTTTCCATCAGCAAAAACGTATTTGACACAACATGTCATTCAAAAACTGGACTGGACTTCAGAAAAAAAGATTAAAAAAGCAGCAACCTTTATCAAACTCATCAGAAGAAGATATATGTAACCCATGGAAGATCAATGGCATATTAAATCATTTATACACAAAATCCGTTTTCCGCTGGCTATTTTGTGTTTGCTTTGGGCAATCGAGATATATGAAGTGTTGTTTGACAAAAACTTCATGTATTACGGTATTTACCCGAGAGAATTCGGAAGTCTGCCTTATATTTTTACAGCACCATTTATCCACTCGGACTGGAACCATTTATTGAGTAATTCAGCACCGATTCTGGTACTTATGTCCATTATGGCGATTTTTTACCCCAGAGTTTCTACGTTGAGTTATCTTTTTATTCTGGCTGGAACAGGCTTCATGGTTTGGTTATTTGCGAGAGGAAATTCCTACCATATCGGAGCCAGCGGTGTTGTATATGGATTGGTTTCTTTTGTATTCTGGACAGGTTTATTCAGAAAAAACCTAAAATCGGTCATCCTTGCTTTGATGATGATCATATTGTACAGCGGATTGTTTCAGAATATTTTTCCCTCTGAAGAAAAAAACATATCCTGGGAAAGTCATTTATTTGGCGGCATTGTAGGATTAATCATTGCTTTCGTTTTCAAAAGTGTCAGAGAGCCTGACGAGGAGCAGGAAAAACCTTCGTGGTCAGAAGAAAATGGAGAACGAAATTATTTTCTACCCAGAGATGTTTTTGAAATTACCAAAGAAGAAAGATGGCTACAGGAAAGAGATAGTATCTGATTCCTGTAGCCATATTATTTTTGTTTACCTCTTCATCTGATGAAGTCAGATGACTTACCGAAGACGGCTTACTTTCCGGAACTTTTTCTGTAAGCTTCCAGCTCTGCCTTCAGTTTTTCAATTTCTTTTTTCCAATCGATCTGAATGTCACGGATCTCTTCAGGTTTTAACGCTGCAGAAATTTCTTCAGGATTTGCATGGACATGTCCGTGATGGTGATCATCCTGTTCTTTAGTTGCCGGACTTCCCTCTTTTTTTTCTTCACCTTCATGGACGTGATCATGTTTCATACCCGGAACAGGTATCATCACTTTTCGCCACATTTTGATTCTGCCTTTGATATTTCCGGTGGTCATCAAATTGGTTGTGCTGGTATCCGATATCATCAGAGAGTCCAATTGTTTTTCAAGATCCAAACCAATGTGTATGGCTTCATCCTGAATAGTCAATGCTTCTTTTAACGCCGGATCAGGGCCCTGATTACAAGAAAAAGCAAAAATCACCACTAATAAAGCAGAAAAAGAACGAATATTAAACATATTTTTGTGTTTTGTCGGCCAAAATTACATGTTTGTAGATGAAGGGAAACTTTTTTTCCTTCTTTTTTGGTTATTATTTTATATTCATTAACAAAATAAAAAAAAATCCAATGGTTTTACTTCCTATTATCTTTTTCATTTTTCTCATCATTGTGTTCAACGGGCTGTTTACCGTCAAACAACAAACCGTCGCTGTCATCGAACGATTAGGGAAATTTGAGTCCATCAAAGGACCTGGTCTTCATTTAAAAATCCCTGTCCTGGACAGGATCGCCGGCAGATTAAGTTTAAAAATCCAACAACTCGATGTCATCGTGGAAACCAAAACCGAAGACAACGTTTTTGTAAAACTTAAAGTTTCGGTTCAGTTTATGATCATTCAGGATTCAACTTTTGATGCGTTTTACAAACTTCAAAGTCCGCACGACCAGATTACTTCTTATGTTTTTGACACCGTGAGGGCTGAGGTTCCCAAAATGATTCTCGACCATGTTTTCCTCAAAAAAGATGATATTGCTATTGCCATCAAAAGAGAACTCGAAGAAGCGATGTTGTCTTACGGTTATGGTATTGTAAAAGCATTGGTAACTGATATCGATCCCGATATAGCTGTCAAAAATGCGATGAACAGGATCAATGCCGCAGAAAGAGAGAAAAAAGCGGCAGAATTTGAAGGTGAAGCTGAAAGAATCCGCATTGTGGCAAAAGCAAGAGCTGAAGCAGAAAGCAAAAGGCTTCAGGGTCAGGGTATTGCCGACCAACGACGTGAAATCGCCCGTGGTCTCGAAGAATCCGTAGGCATGCTTCACGAAGTAGGTATCAACAGTCAGGAAGCTTCTTCACTATTGGTGATTACCCAACATTATGACACCTTACATTCTTTGGCAGAACATACCAACTCAAACCTGATCTTGTTACCCAACAGTCCGAATGCCGCAGCAGATATGCTGACCAATATGGTGACGTCCTTTACCGCTGCACAGATGTCCGGCGAAAAATTAGTTCACACACCGAAAAAACATCCGACAAAAGAGTAAGATTATTATCGTCAATTATGGTATAAAAAAAGGGCATTCCGTTTTATTTCGGAATGCCCTTTTTTGTATGATAGGGTTAAATTTTATTCCTCTACGGTTTCAGCCTGAAAGATTGAAAAATCAAACAACAAACTGAATCTCAAAGTATTGTCCAACGGATTCGGAATATTGGATGTCGGTACAAGGTAAGAAAGGTTGATACCAAAAATATTGTATTTGATACCCGCTCCTACCGTAAAAAACCTTCTGTTTCCTTTTAATGGATTTTCGTAATAATACCCCAATCTGGCAGCAAACTGTTTGTCATACCAATACTCTACCCCAAGACCAAAAGTGTATTCCTGCAATTCTTCACGAAATCCTCCCTGAGCATCGGAAAAAGATCCCAACATAGCTTCAAATAAAGATTGTTGAAGGAAATCGCAGATACCGTCACCATCCTTATCACATTCAGGGTTGGTTTCAGGAGAACCGTTTTCATCAAATTGTTGCCTCGCAATAGGTGTGGGCACCATAAGTTTATTGATATCCAAAGCAAAAGTCATCGAGTTATATTTGTCAAAATCCAGGGTCAACGCAGTACCCAATCCAAGGTTGGTAGGAATGTATTCTCTCACCGGCGCATTGGCTGTATAGGATACTTTTGACCCTATATTTGTAATGGCTAATCCCAATGACCATTCTCCTTTATATCCGGACAAGGTGACTTTTTTGCGATAATTTAATCCCAGGTCAGCACCATAAGACCTTGCAGAGACGATATCCACACCTCTTACATTCTGACCTGTTGCGAGGTTGGAATAAATATATTTTCCTGTAAGGGATGCAGAAAAATTATCTCCCAGCTTTCTGGTATAAAAAATAGCACCTTCGATTTCCCGTGGTCTGCCCACATCGAGAAGGGTACCCATTTCGTCGGTAAACTGAATATCTCCCAGTGAAAAATATCTGATGGATCCTCCTACTGCCTGATTTTTGTTGAGTTTATAATAACCTGAAATATACGCAAGAAAGATATCATCGAGATTAAAATTGGTCAACCAGGGTGTATAAGTGACTCCGATACCGGATTTTTCTTCAGAAAATGCAAGCGTGGAAGCATTAAAGTGCATGGAATGTGCATCCGGCTTGAGGGCAACTCCCACGTCACCCATAGCACCACTTCTGGCATCTGGTGTTATTCTTAAAAACGGAAGTGTGGACAAAACTGTGTTCGGTACGCACTCCCCGTTGACATTTGCAACACAATTTTTAACAGGATCCCACCATTGGGCCTGAACTGAAAAACTTATAACGGCTGCTACAACAGTAAATACTAGTTTCAAATGAATACTCATTATTTGGAAAGATATTGTTGGTGAATGATGTAAATCGGACGCAAAAATAAAATTTTATATTATATTTTTTCAAAAAACTACAAAATGACTAATTTTTCAAACCTACTTTCCCTGGTTACATTCAGATCCCGGGCAAAAACTTTGATTTTGTAGAGATAAACGCCACGAGCCAGTCTGTCTTCATAATCATCTCTTCCGTTCCACCTCACATCGTTGACTCTGTTGCCGGGATAAAAGGAAGAATGTTCAATGGTTTTGACCAGTTTGCCTGAAACGCTGTAGATGTAAACGTGAATGTCTAAAGAAGTATTGCTTAAATCGTGCTCAAATTCAAATCTAGTGTTTGTAGTAAATGGATTCGGGTAATTCAGGACTCTTTCGAGAAATTCTCTTTCACTTCCTACTACCATAAAATCCGTTTCTTTTTCTGCGCTGTTGTTGGCTATATCCCATGCTTTTACCCTTATGGTATGTTTACCTTCTGGAAGGTCTTTCAAAGGATATCGGATCATTCCGGCGGTGTAGCTGTCTTTTTCGGATTCAAAAAATTCATTAAGTACAATGGCTTCAGATGTTTCATCATTCAAAACAGAAGTAATATCATGACCTACCGCATTTCCGGTCACATTGATCCCAAAATCATCAGAAAGTTTGACGAGAAGGACAGGATTTGCATTGGTAATACCTCCCTGGACAAAACTTTCATCATTCATAAATACATCCACATTCGGCGGAGTATCATCGACAATTCCATTGGTCGAAGAACCACCGATTTTTATTTTATTGTAATAACCACCGGCATCCCTTTTTTCACCATCGGAAGCGTACATAGATATCCTGCCCTCTCCAACTGTATAATTAATATCTTTCGGAACCCAAAAACCAAATGAAAAAAGACCGTTTTTAACCGTGGCTTTCCCTTTAAAAATTACATTTTGGTAAAGATCAAACGTCACAGACGGTGATCTTTGATCATTTTGTAAAGTTTTTAATTTACTGGCTTTGTCAAATATAGTGGTGTTGACACTTCCGTTAAAATCTGAAAGTATCGCAAGATTTTCGTCCGCAACATACCCTTCAAATTCTACAAAAGTCATGGCTTTGAGGGTATCGGTACTCGTTTCTATCGGCTTTTTGTTGACTTTTGTCAAAACGATATTGTCTTTAGGTAAGGCTATCGATTGTGAAGGATCACCCAGGAGGGTAAACTTTCTGCTGTTTTCAACGGTAAAACTGCCAGTGTATTTGTTTTTGCCATCCTTCAGCACCTGTCCAAAAGTCGGATTTTTGCCATCTGTTTTCCGGTAAATTTCCCTGTGAACAGCATCGGTCAAGGCTTTATTTGAGTTGGTAAATACAGCCCTGGTGGTACTATACAATGCAATGGCACCACCCTTAGGATTCAAAATCGTTTCTTCACCCGGACTGACAGCTTTGGGGTCGTCATAAGCCGCAAACGAACAGGTGGCAGTGATCATCAGAAACATTTTGTCGTAATTGGTCCATCCTTTGATATCCTTCAGGGTCAGTACACGTTCCTGAGCAAAACCTTGTGGTCCTCCATGACCTAAATAAGTAAAGGTGAGATGCCCTGCGAACACATTGTTATTGATGGATTTAGTTGCCTCAGGATATCTTGGATCACCTGCGGTTGACACCTGAGGAAAAGCATCAAAATAAACTTTTTGTTGATTAAATAACGGAAAGTTTGAAAACGTCGTCCTGGCTATTTCATCGGTATCATAAATATGGGTACCCGTATCTTCATCATCGGCAGCATAAGCTGTGCGCAATCTCCAATCACCTAAAGCTTCCGGACTGGTGTCGTAATGAATAATTTTATCTACAAAAACATTTGCTTCAGTCAATGATTTGGCAGGAAGTCTTCCGACTGAAATATCCAGCCCCCCTAATAAATCTCCACCTTCATTTTCATCCAAAAGCCCGAAAAAATCATCCGCCGGAAAACCGGTAATGGGGTGTAAAGACTGGTCCGTGGCATATATAGGGACAAAGTTTTCCCGGTTAATGTTTGGCATAAGTCCTTTGTAATCATAACTTCCGTCACCAAACAAAAGCAGATTTTGAAATGAAGGATTCCGGATATACAACATCCGGGCAATATCCCGTATTGCCACAGGATCGGATTTTCCGGAACTGAACTCATTATATACTGAACCAATTTCGGCCGTAGCTATTTTTATTTTTGAAAAAGAGGTTCTGTGGTCCGTAAATTTTTGAACCGCATCTTTAAAATCGGGATGATAGACAACCAACATATCAACATCTGTAATGGCATGAAGATTCTGATTTACGACTTTTACACCGGATTCTGGCTCCAATGCATTACTGAGACCCCGGTGCGATATAAAACGACGGACAGTCAGACCGGTTTTAAAACTAAAACCATTACTTCCTGTTTTTTGAATCATCGGCCTTAAAGGATCGGTGATATCCCAAACCAAAACATCGGAAGGAATTTGTAAAAGGTATCTCGCTGTTTCAAATGTTCTGCTTTCCCTGTTTTGAAAAAACCATTGATTGGGCGTATTAACGAGTCTTTTTTTGAAAATCAATTGTACATAATCAAGCCAGCCTTCACTTTCGGCAGAAACAGCAGGATATTCTACGATAATTTTCTGATTATTGGTTGAAACGACAAATTTTTGGTTCAACACTGCTTTCTGAGCATACAGTGACTCAAGATCTGTAGTCGCAACACCTCCGATGGATTGGGTGAAAGTATTGTCATGAATTTTATAAACAACATTGGACGACCTGCCCGATCTTCCAACAAATAATGCTCTTGCCTGCCCCTCACTACCGGTTACAGCATTTGAAAAATCAAATTTTGAGGTAAAATCCATTTCCCGGGTGCCTCGAAAATATTCTCCATACCATTCTTTTCCGGTGCCATGGGTTCCCGGGTTGGCTCCCAGCAGGTTGGTGAGATCGGATTCGTAATGCTGTATAGTTTCAAACTCATCTGATGTCCAACCCGGTACGTCAGCCACATCAGCAACTTCGGTGATTCTTAATCCCGGACCCCCGTCAATTTTCAAAAAATAATAATTAAAGTCGTCGTAAATATTTTTATCAAATCCAAACTGATTCGTTGTCTCATTATATCTCCAAACATCAGCACCTTCAGCATAAAAAAGGACAAAATCCCCATTATCAAACTTTCCGTCATTTTCTCCTGAAACTAAAATGGCATTTTCCACCAGATCGTCATTTCGGGATGTGGCATTGGAGACGGGCAATCTGCCTCCTCCGTTTCCGTATATTTTAATATTTTTAGGGTTGATCTGTCCGGTTTTTATGCCTAGTTTATTTTCAAGGAAAGCAAAATCCAACTTATGAACTCCTGTATTTTTAATCCCGATTTTATAAACGTCACCGGAAGTCAGCACAGACTCAAATGTATAAACGGGATCATTTCTTAAAGAAGGATTTTCGTTTGGTACCTGATCAACCTGAATGGAAAATGAGGTAATTAACTCCAGATTCTGCCCGTTTACCCTTACCGGTACCAATTCAAACATCCAGTGATCGGTACCTTCGATTTTTAACAATGTCGTTTTGGAAATATATTCTTGTGGAAATTCATTTGAAAACGTCCATGGCAAAGTTTTTGAAGCTAAAATTTGAAGGTTGGCCACAACCTTGTATCCGCTTTTCATAGATTCCAATTCTTTTAAAAACAGTGGCAAACCTTTAATATTACTACTGTAAGCGGCATTTTCAAATGTTATAATACCTTCTGAAAGTTTTTGTTCGTCATACGTTATAGTGTAAGTTTGTCCGTAATTTGGAACTGATATTCCGACGGAAATGCCGAAGATCAAAAATAGTATTGAAAAAGTTTTTTGTAACATGCAGATGTTGGTTTACAAAATTAAAAATACGGAAGCAACAAAACACAAAATAACCATAAAATCCGGAATTATTTTGTTTTATCAGCAAAGTACCTAATTAAAAGAAAAACATATTTAAATTCCCGAAAAGAAACGAAGGAAAAGATTTCATATTGTAAACCGACGAAGATTTTACGAAAATGAAATAAAAAAGGTACAATTTTGACAAAAATAGGATTTAAAATGAATGTTTTATACTTTTTTTAGATTTTTTACATTGAACAATCTACATTTGTTTTGGTTTTTAATAACACGTCACCAACCGATCAGCATGACCAGCATATCATCCAACCTTTTTTTAAGTATCAAATTTTTATTAGTTTGGTTGTGTTGTGTCATCCATGTTCATGGTCAGGATCCTGTTTTTAGTCAATTTTATCATAATCCGCAGGGTATAAATCCCGCTTTTGCCGGAAATACTTCAGGCCCGCTGTTTCACATCAACTACAGAAATCAATGGCCTTCATTTGATAATGTATATACTACTTATGCGATGTCTTACAGTCAGTTTTTCAAATCTGTCAACAGTGGATTAGGCATTCAAATACTTCACGACCAGGCGGGTGACGGCTTACTTCAATCCACCAATATGAATGTATCTTATAGTTATCGTCTCAAAGTACGAAACGGATACTATATCAAAGGAGGTATGGAAGTTGGATTCGGATCACTGTCTGTAGACTGGAACCGTTTTACTTTTGGCGACGCCATAGATCCCCGGGTAGGTCCGATATCACCGGGGGGAATACCTTTTCCAACGGCAGAAGTAGCACCAGAACAAAACAGCAGAAGATATTTTGATTTGGGTGCAGGTGTTTTGGTATATAATGAGCATTATTACGTAGGTGCGAGCCTACAACATATCAATGCGGCAGATATAACCTTTTTACAGTCTTCCAGAGATTTCAGCAGTATCAGTGCCATACCTACCAGATTCAACTTTTCAGCAGGATATCATCATCTTTTTAAAAAGGGCAATAAAAATAAAGAAGATTCGTTTTTATCTCCGAATGTTCTGTTTGCCAGACAAGCAGGATTTTCGCAACTGATCGGAGGTTTTAACGTAAACTTTGACAAAGTAATCGGAGGTTTGTGGTACCGCCACTCGGGTTCAAATGCTGATGCAATAATTGCTCTTTTCGGATACAAAAAAGACTTTTTTAAGTTTTGTTATTCTTATGATTATACCATATCAGGATTGACCATCGGCTCAGGAGGCAGTCACGAAATCGGTATAGTTATCAATCTGGAACAATTTTTTCCGGAAAAACAGAATTATAATGATTGTTTATCCATTTTCCGTTGATTGTGGTATGATTTTGGATGAACAACAATTGATTTTCAAAGCGGTAAGTATTACAATAATCCATCAGAACTTCCTAAGCTATTCGGGACAAAGTATAGCGTAAGGAGTTGCCGGCTTCCAACAAGCTTTCACAAGCATTGATTTTTTTTAAAATAATCAGTTGAAAAGTTTGTCACAATCATTTTTTTTGTACTTTTGTTCGCTAAAAATTTTTATAGAATATCAATCGATGAAGAATTTAATTAGAATCCAAGTTGTTTTTGCGCTCATTGTAGTCCTTTTCAGTGCCTGCAGCAAAAAAGTAGAAAAGTCGTCAAATACAGGATGGCATTACAACGATCCTGCCTGGGGTGGTTTTGAAAAACTCAATTACGAAGGTCAGATTGACGGTCCGAATCTGGTATTGGTTGAAGGTGGTACTTTTACCATGGGAACCAGTTTACAGGATGTTACGTATGAGTATAACAACGTTCCGAGAAGAGTCACCGTCTCATCCTTTTACATGGATGAAACAGAAGTTTCCAATATCAATTACAAAGAATATCTTCACTGGTTGAGGGTATATTATGCCAGTTATCCTGAAGTTTACAGAAATGCACTTCCTGATACCTTGGTATGGAGAGAAGAATTGGCATATAATGAGCCATTGGTAGAAACCTACCTGAGACATCCATCTTATGATGATTATCCGGTAGTTGGTGTAAACTGGCTTCAGGCCAATGAATATTGTAAGTGGAGATCCAACAGAGTCAATGAAGCTCTTTTGATTGAAAGAGGTATCCTTAATACCAATCCTGATCAAAGAGATTCTGACACGTATGACAATAAAGCATATCTTGCAGGACAATATCAGGGTAATGTTAAAAAGAATCTGAAAGACTTAAGTACAGGTGGTGAAAGACCAGTAAAGTTTGAAGATGGTATTTTACTTCCTGACTACAGATTACCTACAGAAGCTGAGTGGGAATATGCTGCTTTAGCGTTACAAGGTAATCAGCCTACATCAGAAGATGAATTAATCACTGACAGAAGATATTTCCCTTGGAATGGTAATACCATTCGTTATAAGACCAGAAACAAACAACAAGGTTTGGTTATGGCAAACTTCAAAAGAGGTCGTGGAGACTACATGGGTATGGCGGGAAGATTGAATGACCGTGCTTCATTCCCTGGTCCGGTAAGAACATTTTTCCCTAATGACTTCGGCTTGTACAACATGGCTGGTAATGTCAATGAGTGGACAGCTGATACCTACAGACCTACAACAAGTACAACGTTGAGTGATCCTGAAAACCACGATCTGAACCCTTTCAGAGGTAATCAATTCCAGGAATTGGTACTTGACGAAGAAGGAAAACCGGTAGAAAAAGATTCTTTGGGTGCTCTTAAAAAGAGATATATCGATGATGAAGAAGCAGCCACCAGAGAAAATTATAAAAAAGGTGATTTGAGAGGTTATAACGACGGAGACGAAGATTATATCAAATATCTTTACGGCGAAACAACTTTGGTTAATGACAAATCAAAAGTGTACAAAGGAGGTTCATGGTCAGACAGATTATTCTGGTTGTCTCCAGGCGCCAGAAGATTTAAGGATGAAGACAAATCAAGCAGAGACCTTGGATTCAGATGTGCCATGATTCGTGTCGGTGGTAGCGCCGGTAATGAAGATATGGGTGGAAACACCTTCCAGGAAAGCGGTAAAAATGTAAAAAGAAGATATAAGTGATGACATAATATTTTTGTGAATATCATCAAAACTTAAAGACCAAAAAAGGCGTTCAATCTCTGAGCGCCTTTTTTTATAGACAAAAATCCACTATGTATACCAGCATCGAAACTCTTTACACTCTGTTTCTTCAATCGGCGGACATTGTCATCGACAGTAGAAAGATCAAGTCCGATTCCCTTTTTTTTGCTTTAAAAGGCACGCAAACAGATGGAAATAAGTTTGCGGAAGCCGCCTTACAACAGGGTGCTTTGGCAGCCATTGTCGATAACCCCGATCTCAAAGATATCGATGGATGTTATTGGGTGGAAGATGTATTAACATCCTTACAGGATCTGGCAAGACATCATCGAAAAACCTTTTCTTTTCCGGTGATTGGACTCACAGGTTCGAATGGCAAAACCACATCTAAAGAACTACTTCACGCAGTGTTGTCTTCTACCTTTTCGGGTTCTGCTACTCAGGGAAACCTAAACAATCACATAGGCGTACCGCTTACCATACTTTCTGTAAGACAAAATCCGGAATACCTGATAGTCGAGATGGGCGCCAACCATCAGGGAGAGATTGCCTTTTTATCCGGCATCTCAAATCCCGATTACGGATTTATAACCAACATAGGCAAAGCACACCTGGAAGGGTTCGGCGGAGAAGAAGGCGTCAGGAAAGGAAAAACAGAACTTTACCGGCACTTACTCGCTACCGGAGGACACCTTTTTGTCAATGGAGAGGATTTAAAACAAACCAGTTCCGTTCCGGATTCTTTCCCAAAAGAAAAAATTTATTATATATATCCGTCGCCACATTTGGTGACCAACCACAATGCGACTTTCCTTTCATTTGTATACAATGATCAAACGTATGAAAGTCAATTGGTTGGAGATTATAATATTTCCAACATCGTCACAGCTATCGAAATCGGAAAATATTTTGGTGTAAAAGAAGCTGATGCCATAGAAGCTGTGACACAATACAGCCCTTCCAACAATCGCTCTCAACTGAAAGCATGGAAAGGAATGTCACTCATCATGGACGCCTACAATGCAAATCCTTCGAGTATGCGTGCCAGTGTCCAAAATTTCGGACACCATCCTGCCGGTCAAAAAGTCCTGATACTCGGAGATATGTTTGAATTGGGAGAATGGTCACAAAAAGAACATGAGGATATGGTAAAATTTTGTGAAACCTTTAATTGGGAAAAAGTCATTCTGATCGGTCAGGAATTTAAAAAATGTTCCGGTAATCAAACCAATTACGAATTTTATAATTCACCTGAAGAAGCACGACCTTCTTTTAGAAAGTTGGAAAACAGCGGGGCCGTTGTTCTTCTCAAAGGGTCGAGAGGCATCAGTCTTGAAAAATTATTAGAATCATAAATGATCGGCTACCTCACACGGCAATATCCGGTCTCATGATCCAAAAAGACATCATCATCATAGGTGGAGGGGCCGCAGGCTTTTTTGCTGCCATCAACGCCAAGGAGCTCAATCCCGGGCTGAAAATCAGCATCCTGGAGCAAGCAGCTACCGTACTGAATAAAGTTAGAATTTCAGGAGGAGGCAGGTGCAATGTTACCCATCACTGTTTTGACCCTAAGGAACTGACAGGTTATTACCCCAGAGGGCAGAAAGAACTATTGGGACCTTTCTACAGTTTCGGAGCGAACGATACGGTTGAATGGTTTGAGTCAAGAGGTGTCAAATTGTATACTGAACCGGACGGATGTATGTTTCCCGTTTCAAACAATTCAGATAGTATTATCCAATGTTTTTTGAAAGCCTGCTCGGATTATGATATCGAAATCATCAACAGGGCAAAAATGAAAGATTTTACCGTTCAGGAGGCCGAAGAATACAAATTCAGCATATTTACAGAAACCGGTACGTATCAGGCCAAAAAAATGATGGTCGCCACAGGAAGCAGTCCGTTTATGTGGAATCTGCTCGAACAAAAAGGTTATAACATCGTATCTCCCCTGCCCTCTTTGTTTACCTTCAATATACCCGAACATCCTATAAGAAATCTGATGGGTCTGGTAGTTACGGATGGAAAAGTCACCATTGAAGACAGTAAAATATCCACAACCGGACCAATTTTGATAACCCATTGGGGGTTGAGCGGTCCTGCTGTTCTCAAAGCTTCAGCTTGGGGAGCCCGGCTTTTGGGAGAAAAAAACTATCATTTCAGGATTCTGGTAGATTGGATACCCAAAATTTCAGAAGATGATATCCGAGCATTAAAAGACAGTATGGCCAAAAAAAAGGTAATAACCAATGCCCGGTATGATATTCCGGCGAGATTGTGGACCTTTCTGACCGAATCAGTGCTTACAGACAAAGACAAAAACTGGGCATCATTGTCGAAAGAAGAACTTAATCTTTTGGTAAAACAATTAAAAAACTATGCCCTTGAGGTCAAAGGGAAAACGACTTTCAAAGAAGAATTTGTTACCGCGGGAGGAGTGTCCTTATCTCAAATCCATTTCAAAAGCTTTGAGAGCAAAATCCATAAAGGATTGTATATGGCTGGCGAAGTCATCGACATCGACGCTGTCACCGGAGGTTTTAATTTTCAGGCTGCCTGGACCGGTGGTTTCCTTGCCGGTAAGAGTATGGCGGAAGAGTGAGGGTGCATATTTATTTAAAGAATAGGATGTCGCTTTTAAAAAATTTTAGCTCCTTGAAGTTCAAAAAACATTTTATTTTACTTGTAGTTTACTTCATTTGGAACCATTGCCTTACTTACGCTCTTAAGTAGTTTCAGTTTAGGTTAATAAAGTTTCAATAAATTCAGTATCTCTTCTCATATCACAAAAACCAACGACAAATAAACGACTCGAATCAAACTTGTAAAATAAATAGTAATCTTTGATGATCTTAACCCGAATCTCCGAATTTTCGGACTTCTTTCCGGATTCGGGATATTTTGCTAATATTTTCAGTGCATTTTTGATGGTTTTATAAAGCTTCCGGGAAAAATATTTTGTACCATTTCTTTGATACCAATAGAAAAGAATTTCATTTAAGTGTTAATTAGCAGTTGCTGTCCAAATTATTTGTAAAGCCATTTTTCAATACTTTCTTCAACTTCGGCATTTGGAATTGTATCTCCTGATTTTATTTGGGATAAACTCTTATCTAAAGCTTGTTTGTAATGCTCAGGTATGCTAACCATCTCGCTATTTTTCGATTCTATGTGAATGAGACCTAAAATTTCTTCCAGCAGAGAGTCGTCGGCAGATTCTAATTCTTTGTAAACCTTATTTTTTAATTCAATATTGGACATCATCACTTGTTTTATGTTATAACAAATCAAAACTTAAAAAAGTGCCATTTTTTCTTTTAAAAAATCAAAATGCTGACCGCAAAGATAAGGATTCCGGTTTAAATGCCTGAAGATCTCCGGAAATATGGATTTCTTCACCAATATAAATCATCAATTGATTTGAACGTGAAGGTTGGGTTTATTTTTTTGGAAGTTGAAATGAATGTTCAATACAAAATGTTTTCAAAAAAAGAAGTATTACGATAGCTATTAAATTAAAGTATTGTTCATCTGAATTCTTTTTTGTTGGGCATTATTGGTGTTTTAAAGATATATTTACGATGATTCATGATGATTCGCCGAACTTGGTCAATAAAATGTAAATTAATGCAAACAAACTCCATCAAAATTTTACGATGTAACTTATGAATTGTAAAATAACCTTAACTTTTTTAAATAAAAAAACACCTTACAAAATCTCTCTTTTGTAAGGTGTTTTTTTTTCTTTTTTATTTCAGACTAAAAATTTTTGCTGCCATCCGGCTGAAAAACATAACGGATGGTATATTTTATTTTGGTAGGTACTACCGGTGGAACAACTACTGCTCCGTTGTCATCCGTAGGAACGGCAGCCAAAACTTCCATTTTAGCATATTTGCCCTTTGCTGTTTTGAATACAAATACTTTTCCTGCAATAGGTGTAAAAGTACGGGCTACGGGATTGTAGGTATACCACTCATCTTTGATGGCGGTATCTGCTCCATTGTCGGTTTTATAACCTGTTTCAGGTGCTTCTGTGACACCTTCCAACGTATTATCGAGGATAATCGCACCACCTTGTCCGGCTCTGCCTTGTCCACCATTAACGATAAAAGTAACCAATTCAAGACCGAAATCCCATTCAGAGCTTTTCGCCAAAGAATCAACAGTCACAACCTGACCTTTTTCAAAATTCAAAAAAGTAACCGCTCCTGTTGGTTTGGCAGATACTGAAATATCCACAGTCGCTTCAACCGGTTGTGAATCTTCATCACTACATGAAGTTGTAAAAACCATGACCATTCCGGCAAAAACACTTAATAATAATAATTTACGAAACATATTTAATTATTTATTGATTTGAAAATTGACATATAAAAGTGGCCATTACACTGGTTCCGGCCATATTTGGTGCATTGACTTCATCCATGTGGTTGAGCAGATTGTTGACTGCCAATTGTAAAGTATACATTTTTTTAAATGTTTTTTGCACACTCATGTTTACATTGACAAAACCGGGGGCAAACTCTTCATCCATATTGGCAAATCCGTTTCCGTCCAGATCCACAACACCCCAACGACTTCTGTAGATCGCCCTGACATTGGCAGACCAATCACTTTCCGGAAAAGTATATTCAAACTTTACATTGGCCATATGCGGACTTCTGCCCAACAATCCTGAATAATCAGATAGTTTCATGATTTGTGCACTGCCGGTCGGACTATTTCTCCCAAAAACCTTCTCGTCCCGGATAGCACTAATAACTGCCTGCTCGCCGGTAAATAAAAACTGATAACCGGCACTCCAGGAAATGTTTTTCCGAATATTTCCGGAAACATTACATTCCAAACCAGAGGTAAAGGCTCTTTTGGTATTTTTGTAAGAAAAAACAAAGGATCCGTTGGATTGAATAGCGACCGGCAAATAATTAATGAGGTTCTGAATATCGTTGTAAAACAAATTAGCTTCCCACGAAAGTTTTTGTTTTGGGTCGCGATAATTATATCCCATATTAAATCCATGAGATATCTCCGGACTCAATGTGGTTATATGGTAAGCCTCGGGCAATATCTGTGCAATCGATCCGCTTAGTAATTCGTTTTCCATATTCTGAATCGAAAACTCATTGGCACCAAAAATTCGGTACCCCTGAGCTGCCGGATTGGCGTAAGAAAGGTAGAGCTGACGGAAATCAGGAGCTTTAAATCCTCCTCCGTAAGAAGCCGTAAACCCTGAATATCCGTTTATTTTGTACAATGTGGAAAACTTTGGACTCAACCGGCTGTCGTAAGCAGAATTGGCATCATAACGCAATCCCGGTACTATGGTCCATTTTTTATTTACTTTGATTTCTGCCTGTGAAAAAACATAAGTAATATGTTGGTTTTGTGCATCTCTGTAGCGCATTGTTTCCACTACCTGTTGATTATATCCTGCACCGGCTATAAATTGAATATTTTTATTGATTTCCCAGTCATTTTGTTGTTCCACCCTATAATATTGCTGAATAAAATCATCCGCATAATATACGATACCGTTTTGCTGCAGCAGAGATTGATCATATCTGTACAAACTGGCATACAGCCGAAGGGTGGAATGGACTTTTTATTCCATCGGTGATACAATACCGGATTGACATTGAGGTCTGTAGTAGTTCCGTTTCCGTTGATTTCCAGACTTTCCTGATTGATAGAAAACAAGGATTTTTGAATACCCTTAAAAAAACGGTTACTCCACACCATTCGCGTTTTGTCGGAAAAACGATATGTCCATTTCAACTGAAAAGTAAAATCCTGATGCGGGTCAATAGTTTTTATCGAGGTTTCCGGTGTCAGGTCATAACCCTGAGAGCGGTTGTAATGACCAAACATATACAAGGATGATTTGCCGATTTCCCGATTGAGGGAAGCAAAAGCATCCAGGGTACGGAAGCTACCGTAACGAAGTGAAAATTTAGACAGATTTTGCCTTCTTTGGTCGGTGAGAATATTGACAACACCTCCCATAGCTTCACTTCCATACAGAGATGATGAAGGTCCTTTGACAATTTCGACTTTGCGGATGTTGCCTACTGCAAAACGGGTAAGATCCAAAACGCCTCCTTGTCGGCCGGTGATTGGCTCACCATCGAGCATAATCAGGGTGTAATCAGGATTCATTCCCTGTATCTGAATGCCGTTTCCGAAAACTCCTCCGCCTATAGCGCTGCTACCTGCCGCTGCTGTGACGACGATGCCTGATTGTTCCTGAAGTACATCGCTAAGCTTGATCATACCTGCATTCTGAATGGACTTTGCCTGAATGATAGAGGTAGGAACGGTTATATTGGAAAGCGAACGATCAGCACGTGTGGCGGTGATGACTGTTTCTTCTGCTATGGTTTCCATCATCTGTTCCCATACTACAGAATCAGAGACGGTACCCTGAGCTTTGAGGAAAGTGCACCCAAAACAAAACGTCGCTATAAATATATGTTTGTATAAATTCACGACGCAAAGGTCAAAAATAAGCACCGATCTTTTGTCATCACAATGTCAATTTGCAGATCGGGCTGATTTTTTTTTGAAATCATCCATAACATGTTGAATTGATGCGACATGTTATGGATGAAAACATATATGCTAATCCATTTTAAAACGGACGGGCATGGTGTATAAAACATCAACTTTTTTTCCCTGATGTTGTCCGGGGATCCATGTTCCTTCTTTTTCATTCATTTTAAGAAGGGCAGCTATTACCTCTTTTCCAAATGAAGGTGTAGGTTCTTTAAGGATTTCGATATTTTGAATTTTCCCTTCTTTGGTGACAATAAATTGAGATACCACGATTCCGTCGGTTGAATCTCGGCGTGCATCTTCAGGATATTTGAGATTTTCAAATAAAAATTCAAGGAATTTACGACGCGAACAATTTTCTTTTTGTTTGTCATTGGCCAACGATTCACAGCTTTCGTCATAAAATCTGGGCATCTTGTCTACCGTTTTCATTGCCTGAACTTCGGATTTTGGAGATGGCGGAGGAGGCGGAGGCGGTGGTGGTGGCGCCACACTTCCTTTTACCGGTGGCGGAGGAGGTGGCGGCGGAGGAGGCGCTACTTCAGTATTTTGTCTTTTTGAAACGTGTTTGTTTTGACCTTTTTTCGGCAGGGAATCCAGTTCATTTTGTATTTCGGATGGTAATAACGAAATATTGCCATGAGCAGGAGATGAAAAGGCAAAAGCAAGACCAAGAACTACTGGAATAACCAGTAAATAAATCCATTTTGTTTTTTGCGGATTTTTGATTTGTGTCATCATGTGAATACGTTTATTGATTTGTGATTGATAAAAGTGATTGGCTAATGAGGTGCTCAGATACAGATTATGGGACTGAAGTAACAATTGAATGTATTCCTGTACAGGTCTTGAATGAAGCAATTTCCGGTCGACATACCATTCGTGAACTTCCTTTACAGATTTTTTGTAAAAATGCAGGATGGGATGAAACCAAAAGAAAATGTGGACCATTTCAAATAGCAGCACATCAAAGGAGTGTTTTTGAGTGATATGTTCCTTTTCATGTGCGATTATGGTGGACATGTCTGTATCTTCGGGATTATATTCAGAAATAAAAACATAGTGAAAAAACGAAAAAGGTACATGGACTTTATGGGTTTCCACTAAAGTTATATCTCCCAACCGGATTTGACGGGAACCTCTAAAAAAACCAAATATTTTTGCCAGACCATATAAAAATCTGAAACCGGCGATACAGGCTCCGCCTATGTAAATGCTGTACAAATAAGGATAAATATTAAAAACACTTTGTTCACTTCCTACAATGGAAGCTCCAAACGGCGTAATTATAATTTCTTCCATCCTGTATGACCACGGAAATTGGTTTAACGTAACCAGATACGATGATAACATCGGGCTGATATAAGGTATAAACAAGGAAAAAAGGATAAAAAAGATAAGCAAAAACCGATTGATATCAAAAAATGAAAGGCGGGCAAAAATCACCCGATAGGTCAGATAAAGCACCAATAATGAAAGTGAGGATTGCCATAAATAAGATAACATGTCCATTTATTTTTCAGGTGATAAAAAAGATTTTTTAATTTTTTCCAACTCTGATAAGGTCAATTCATTTTCCTTAACAAGAAAAGAAACCAATTCATTCGCCGAACCTTCAAAATACTGACTGACCAATCGTCTTAATGAAAAACGAGAATATTCTTCTTTAGAAATCAAAGGATAATATTCATATGTTTTGCCGTAGGTTTTGTGGTCAAGAAACCCTTTTTTTTCCAGTATACGTACTATAGAAGACACCGAAGAATGCGGAGGTTTGGGTTCCGGCATGGCATCAATCAGCGCACTGACCAATGAAGGCCCTAGCTCCCAAAATAGTTGCATGATTTCTTCTTCTGCTCTGGTGAGACGGTTATTCATATGATGATATATTAATATATGTATAAAATTTATACTGTTTAATTTATAAAGTATTATTTAGGTTTACCTTCCATAAATTTTTTCTCCTCCAGATAAGATAACCTGCTTTTTGCCAATTTGATTTTATCTTCATCACCGGAAGGATATTCAAGAAATTTTTTGTAATATCGGATGGCTTTACTTTTATTTTTATAGGCCGATTCTGCAGCGCCCGCCATATAAAGATACATTTCAGGTTCAAAATTGTATTCAAGGCTTTTTTCATAGGATTTGATAACCTGCTGATACATGCCTTTGCGACTACTGATCCTTGCCTGACCCTGATAAAAAAGATGCATATTTTCGGAAATCCCCGCTTTGGCTGCCTCCTGAAAAAAATACATTGCTTCATTAAAATCATTTTTTTTCTCAAAAGCCAATCCGAGGTAAAACAAAGCATATTCGTTTTTAGGTTCCTTTTGTAAGGTACGTCTCAGATAAAAAACGGCCTGATCAAAAGAGTCGGTCTGTATGAGGGAGTAACCCAATAAATTATTGTAAGCCAGCGGCAAATCAGTATTTGCTGCAAGAAATAATAATTGTTTGGCCGCTCCTGAATAATTTTTTTGCCTGTACATTATCCTGGAATTCAGATATGCCAAACCAAAGTGCATGGAATCCAGCTGAAGACCTGTTTGAACCAAACTATCTGAACCATTCAAGTTATCCATCTGATACATCATCTCTGCCAATCCCATAATGGAAGCCAAATCTTCAGGAGCGATCTTTAAAGCTTGCTGATAAGATACAAAAGCCTGTCCCTGTTCATGACCAAGGAGATACAAAGCACCAAGTTTACGAGGATACTGAGGATTTTTCGGAAATAACTGCTGCAGTTTCCTGTAATATTTGATAGCTTTGGGAAGATTTTGCTGGCTTTCGTAAATGGCTGCCAGCCGGTAAATGACATCGACATTTTCCGTATATTCAAGATCGTGATATAAGGTTTTTGCTTTTGCCCAATCACCTAGTTGGTCATAACACTTTGCCAATGAAAAACGGGCATTTATGGCAGTACTGTCTTCCGATATACATAAAGTATAAGCTTCTGCGGCAGCAACAAAGTTCTGCTTCAAAAACAAAGAATCACCAGGCACACAAACACCCTGACCGAAACCAAAAAACGGCATCAGCCAAAGGATAAAACTAAATTTTCTATAAACGTATATCATCGTTAAACAACTAATAATACAAATATACAACGTATTTTTTAGTTACGTAACGAAAAGGTACATTTATTTTTTAAAAAGACGCAGTGGCGACATTTTGTGTCGATGAAGAAGGGTGCATCCTCATATGGCGCAAGCGATGGTAATAATTGAAATACCGGCAGGTTTTGCCTGAATCAAAAGGTCACAACAAGCTTCCAATGTTGCACCCGTAGTAATGACATCATCTACCAAAACGATGTTTTTGCCGGTGATTTTTTCGGGATGCCGGAGTTCGTAAACCGAACCAACATTTTTTACCCTTTCCATTCGGTTTTTACCGGTCTGAGATTCATTTTTGGACGTTTTTACCAGAACGTCATGGTACACAGGAATTTTGGATATTTCTGAAATCCCATTGGCAAAAACAGTACTTTGGTTATATCCTCTGATGTATTCTTTATCTTTATGAAGCGGTACAGGAATAATCGCGTTTGTGTCATAAAAATGTGGCGATAACAAGATTTTTTCACCGGCGATATGTCCGAAAGTTATTCCTACATTTTTATGTCCTTTATATTTAAACCGATGCATGACCTCCTGAACATTTCCGTGAGAAGAAAAATAGACCAAACTTGCTGCTGCCCTTAAAGGAATCCTGCCATAAAAGTGAGCAATCACCCTGTTTTCCTTCACATCAAAATGATCTGTAAACGGCAGTTCCAAGAGGCAATCAGTACAAAATAATCTTCCCCGGGGCAAAACATTTTCATTACAACCCGGACAAATATCCGGAAACATTACATTCTTTAAATCAGTAATATACGTAGAAATCAGATTCATGGCAGTTGTTTTTTTATTACAACAACCAATCAAAAAAAAAGTTATCCCAAAAACGAAATTAACACACCTGCTGCTACCGCACTACCGATCACACCTGAGATATTACTTGACATGGCATATTGAAGGATGTGATTTTCGGGATCATGTTTTAAAGCAATTTCGTTAGCCACCCTGGAAGACATGGGAACAGCGCTCAGACCGGTGGCTCCGATCAAAGGGTTGATTTTTTTTACGGAAAAAAGATTATAAATTTTAACAGCAAAAATTCCACCTGCCACGGACAAAATGAAAGCAAAAAAACCGCCTAAAACAATCATTAAAGTTTGTGGTGTCAGAAATGTTTCCGCACCCATCGTAGCACCGATAGAAAGTCCTAAAAAAATGGTTGCCGCATTCATGATGGTTTCCGAAGCAGCAGAATACAACCTATGGGTATCCGTACCGATTTCTTTTACCAAATTACCAAACAACAACATACCTACCAAAGGCGTAGCAGACGGAATGAGCAAACTTACAATCAGGGTCAGGACGATAGGAAAAACGATTTTTAGTTTTTTCATGTCTTTAATCTGAACTTTTGACGGATGTAATCTGTCTTGTTCCCGCATATTAATTTTCAGTTCTTTTTCAGTCATTGTGTATTTTACCACCAAAGGAATAATAACCGGTACCAAAGCCATGTATGAGTAAGCAGCTATGGCGATCGGACCCAACAAATGGGGTGCGAGTTTTATAGCTGTATAGATAGCTGTGGGCCCGTCAGCTCCGCCAATAATGCCGAGTGCGGCAGCTTCTTTGAGTGTCATGCCCATACCTACGGCAATAAACAACATCAAAAAGATTCCTATCTGTGCCGCTGCACCAAAATAAGCGAGCCTAAGATTGCGCAACATAGGTCCAAAATCGGTAAGAGCTCCCACACCCATAAAAATCAACGGCGGTAGTAATCCGGTTTTGATAAGTGCAAAATACAACATATTCATGATACCATAGGTTTTGGCAATCTCCATGAGGCCCATAGATTCGGCAACATCAGAAGAAACCACCCCCATACTTCCCCCGGGAATATTTGCCAATAATACTCCAAAAGCTATAGGTACCAATAAAAGCGGTTCGAATTTTTTTATGATGCCTAAATAAAGTAATAAAAGCGCAATACAAAGCATGACCAGACTCAGCGGCTGATCAATTATACCCTGAATAGCCGTCATTTCGTACAACTTCTGTAAAACTTCCATCCTATACGATTTTAATCAGGTGGTCGTCCTCACAGACTTCCGAACCATGACTGACCAATATTTCAGCAATGGTTCCGGTATGCGGTGAAGTTATCACATTGATGACTTTCATCGCCTCAATATAGGCTACGGGCTCGCCGGCTTTGATTTTGTCTCCCACTTTTACCCCTTTTTCCCCTACTTCTTTGGTCAGATAAAATTTACCTTCCAAAGGAGAAGAAACAAAAAGTTCCCTGCCGTTTTCCGAAGGTTCCACAACTTTGGTAAAAACCTCGTCCGCAACTTTATTCGTCTGACTGGTTTCGCCCGGATAAGAGACTGTCACCCGATATTTTTCACCATTTACATCTATGTCGAGCACTTTGGGTTTGGAGGAATCTTTACTCACGGATGGTTTTGACGCTGAAGGCATATTGCTCACCTCCAATGATTGTGCACGATCTCTTTTTGAAGCCAGTTCTTCTTCAAATTTCTGTTTGGCTACTCCCGATTTAAAAGCTTCATATTGTTGAGGATGCATAGCATATTCAAACAATTCTTCTTCATCCAAACCAACATCCCAGCCTTTTTCGGCCATTTTTTTCCGGTAGACATCCAGTTGATCCTCGAGTCTGTCATTCGGATCACCATCAAAAAATGTTCTGCCTTGTTCCTGAGCCATTTTTTGTAATTCTTCCGCTACAGGTCCGATGAGCCGGCCTTGTTGTCCCAGGATCATATCCCAGGTATTTTCATCGATCATACTCCATCTTTCATTCCCCTTTTCCATTTGTACTACATTCATCAACGCTACGTTTTTGACATATTGGCTGTATGGAGTCACCAATGGAGGAAAACCGAATTTTGGCAATACATATTCTACTTCATCAAATAATTTAATCAACAACTCATCTTGTGACATGGGAGACTTTCCGTTTTTTTTGTCTCCAGCTATTGAGACTCTTCAGGTTGGATTCGAGATCAGCCATCAGACTGCCCATCATACCTCCAGGCAAACCGGAGCCTATAAGCAGGGAATTCATCTCTCTGTTTTTCGGGCTGATAAAATACCCTAAAAAGTCATCGACGAATGTTTGGGTCAATCTGCGCACCTCCATGTATGCTTTCATATTGATATCTTTAACCAAAAATCCTGCATCTTTGAGCATTGCATGAATGGTAAGCAAATCAGCATGACCGGTTCCCCAGGAAAGCGGCTCCATGCCTACATCAATAATATCAGCACCATGATACGCAGCTTCTAATGCAGAAGCCACTGAAAATCCGGGAGTGGAATGTCCGTGGTATTGAATGATAATTTTGGGATGTCGGGCTCGGATACCTTTAACTATTTTTCCAATGGTGGCAGGTCGTCCGATTCCGGCCATATCTTTGAGACAAATCTCTTCGGCTCCAAGCGTTACAAACTGATCTGCCAGACTCACCCAATAATCCACTGTATGCAGAGGAGAAACCGTAATACTCAGGGCACCTTGAGCTACCATGCCGCCTTCTTTGGCATACTGAAAGGAATATGCCAGATTGCGCGGATCATTTAATCCGTCAAAAGAGCGGGATATGTCGGTACCCTGAATTTTTTTAAGTTTAAACATCAGTCGGCGAACGTCTTTAGGAACAGGGTTCATTCTCAGACCATTGAGTCCTCTTTCAAGCATTTGGGTCTGAATACCGGCTTTCCTGAAAGCTGCTGTCCATTGCCTTACGGAAGTGTTCGGGTTTTCACCAAATAAAAGATTGATTTGTTCGAATCCACCCCCGTTGGTCTCTACCCTGTCAAAACACCCCATATCCACAATCGGTTGAGCCACTTGCACCAACTGATCTACCCTTGGCATGTACTTTCCGGATGATTGCCACATATCCCTGTACATCAATGCCAACTTAATTTCCTTACTCATTTTTGATAATTATAATTCGATTTTCTGAATGTTTGATATTCGCCCTTCACCTTGCGTGACTTGTTCCACAGCTGCTGTTATGACTGCAATATGTGTGGGGTGTTGTTGCACATTATTTGGAGTCAGGATAAGTTTTTCAGCTTGGGTATTAGTCCATTTAATAAGAAACTTACCAATGACTCCGATCAGGAAGAGGACAAAAAAAGCGGAGCCCATGCCTATAACCAAAAGCAATAATGCTTCTAAAAGATTTACTCCCATCAGGCGATATTTTTAAAAAGGGTGCCAAAGTAAAACAAAATCGGGAATTATAAAAACTAAACAAAAAGAAAATGTAAAAGTGACACTAATACAGAAGGATTCTAATAAAGGAAACATAATTCCGGAAAAACCAAAATGATTATTTTCTTAAAAACAACAACTAAATCTTTAGAAAAAGTCAAATCTTATGTTGGAAAAATCCTTGAAGTCATCAAACTTCAAAATGTGTCAACTGCTTAAATTTATGGATTCTATCGTTAATCTCTTTACTGTTAAGATTTTTTAATCTGTTGAGGCTGAAAGCTTCCACACAAAATGAAGCCATCGCAGAACCAATGATGATGGCTTTTTTTACATTATTTACCGAAAGGTCATCTGTTGCTGCCAGATATCCTATAAAACCTCCGGCAAAGGTATCCCCTGCCCCTGTGGGGTCACAAACTTCTGCCAATGGCAACGCCGGAGCAAAAAAGATTTCATCACCCTGAAATAAAAGCGCCCCGTGTTCTCCTTTTTTAACAATCAGAATTTTTGGTCCCATTTCCAGAATGACAGCTGCAGCTTTGACCAAAGAATGCTGACCGGACAATTGTCTGGCTTCTTCATCATTGATCGTAAGAACATCTATTCTTTTGATGACTTCTTTGAGTTCTTCAAGGGCGACATCCATCCAGAAATTCATGGTATCCAAAACGATGAGTTTCTGGCTTCCGTCCAATTGATCCAATACCTGTTTTTGAATTGCCGGTGTAAGATTGCCCAACATAATATATTTGGCAGAACGGGCTGCTTCAGGAACTACCGGATTAAAATCTGCCAGAACATTCAATTCTGTGACAAGCGTGTCTCTCGAATTCATATTGTCATGGTAGCGGCCGGCCCAAAAAAATGATTTTTCACCGGATTTTATTTCCAGACCCTCAAGATTGACACCTCTTTCTTCCAATGCTTTCAGTTCATTTTTTGGAAAATCGTCGCCTATTACGGATACCAAATGAATATTATCTGTAAAATAAGATGCTGACCAGCTGATGTAAGTGCAGGCCCCGCCTATAACTCTTTCCGCTTTGCCAAAAGGGGTTTCTATAGTATCAAAGGCAACAGTACCTATGGTGAGAAGACTCATATTTTTGATTTTAAGGCTGCAAATGTACAAGTATTTTTTAATAATGAAATGGTAAACTGATCTGTAACAAACAATCCCTGTTAAAAGACCCGATTATGTAAACAGAGAGAGTAAAAATATTACAGGCACCTATTGTTCTTTTACCTTAAAATTGGCTTACCGAAGACTATTTCTGCACACATTTTTATATAAAAACAGCTAAAACATTTGAAATCAGGTCAAAAAGTACTATTTTTGGGAATTACTTTTATTATGGAGCATCAAAATACCATTCTTTCGAGTCCTGCGGACCGATATATCCTTGAACCCATCAAAAACTTTATTGGTCATTCCACAACCAGTGGTTTGATATTATTCTCATCCGCTTTTTTAGCTTTAGTGATTAGCAATTCGCCATGGGGAGATACTTACCATCATTTTTGGGAAACCACTTTTACGATTGGTTTCGGAGACATGATACTTTCCAAAAGCCTGCATCATTGGATAAATGACGGATTGATGGCCGTATTCTTTTTTGTGGTAGGACTGGAGTTAAAAAGAGAAATCGTTGCGGGAGAATTGTCCGATCCTAAAAATGCCATCTTGCCTATCAGTGCGGCTATTGCGGGTATGGTCGTACCTGCTTTGATTTTTACATTTTTCAATCTGGGAGGTATAGGTATTTCCGGTTGGGGCATTCCTATGGCTACAGATATCGCTTTTGCCTTAGGCGTTTTATACCTTTTGGGTGACAGGGTTCCTGTGTCGTTAAAAATATTTCTCACAGCTTTAGCAATTGCAGATGATATCGGTGCTGTATTGGTAATTGCTTTTTTTTATACATCAGACATTCATTTGTGGAATGTACTTATTGGTTTCGGTTTTATGGCCATTTTACTTTTTGCCAATGTACTTGGATTTCGCAATACCCTGTTTTATGCCGTATTGGGAATCGGAGGACTTTGGCTGGCATTTTATTATCCGGCGTCCATGCGACCATCGCAGCGGTGCTGGCCGCATTTACTATTCCCGTAAGGGTCAAAGCTTCAGAAGTTGTTTTTTCTGAAAAATTAACCAAACTCCATGTTGCTTTTAAGGCTGCCAAACCCAATAATCAGCCTACCATCACTTCGGAACAACTGCATGTACTTGAAGAAATAGAATTTCTGACAAAAAAAGCACAAACTCCTTTACAGCGGCTAGAACATCGTATGCACCCTTTGGTAGCTTTTGGCATTATGCCTGTTTTTGCATTGGCCAATGCAGGAGTATTCATCGATACCACAAAACTTCAGACGATGATTTCACCGGTGTCTCTAGGGGTATTTTTCGGACTATTGGCCGGTAAAGTGATCGGGGTTGTTGGTATTACATGGTTGCTGATCCGGTTCAAAATATCATCTATGCCTGAAGCGATGAACAACTGGCATTTGATAGGTGCCGGCTTTTTAGCGGCCATTGGATTTACGATGTCTTTGTTTGTCACTGATCTGGCATTCGCGGACGTCGGCTCTATTTTTCAGGCAAAAATCGGGATTTTATCTGCTTCCATTATCGCCAGTTTTATAGGATTTTTTCTGATTAAAAAAGGGAACAAGATAGCCTCCGGATAAAAAGATCATGTTGCCTGATAAAACATGTAGATATATGGCTAAAAGTCAAAAACTTTCAATGTTTTAACTACTGAATGACCATCTCTTTTTGGGCTGTTACCGTTTGACCTTCGTGATCAACCAATGCTATTATTTCAATTTTCATATTGCCTTTAGCAACCGTTGATGGTACAATCCATGTGTTTCTGACATATATGATGGTGCCGTGTGTGTGCCTGTCAACCAACAATTGTGGTTCTGACTCTCCGGGTGCAAATATATATATTTTATATCCATGCATCGATACGTCAGCTGAAATATCTGCTTCAATCTTAATGGTGTCCCCTTCTTTAAATATTGTATTGGTGGTTGGTGAAAAAAAGTTTATGGTCGCATTGGCAAAAGTTTTATCCTGGTTTTTGTCGCAGGAAAAAAGGATTCCGGTAACTATAAAAATACTAAAAAAACTATATTTTATAAAAGTCATGGTCATTTTGCAAATAATGGATTGGTTGTGAAAGTAAAATCGGTCAATGTGTTCAAAAAAGATATCAATTTATCTTTTTCATCTTCAGTCAAAAATATTCCCGGCTTTCCATTTTTGTAAAGAGAAGGATCTAATTGATCAGATTCCCGGATGCCTTCAGAATAATGATCCAGCACACTCCTCAGGTTTCTGATACTTCCGTCGTGCATATAAGGATACGTCAGGGCCACATTTCGAAGGGAAGGAACCTTAAACTTATGCACATCACGATCATCAAGTGTAATCTTATATCTTCCTGTATCGTTGCTTTTCGAACCAATGCCGGTATTGCGAAAGCTATAATCCGTAAATAATGGTTCGGGATGACAGGTAACACATTTTTGTATAAACAAAGAATATCCTACACTTTCTTCTTCATTATAAGCACTTTTACCTTGTTTGACTCTGTCATATTTTGAATCATCACTGATGAGCATGGCCATATATTGTGTCAACGCATAAAAAACCTGTTGGGACTCAATTATTGGTTTACCAAAAACAGCTTGAAAAGAACTTTTATATTTTTCATTTCGGGAGAGTTTTTGAATAATGTGATTCATATCCTCAGCCATTTCAACTTCATTGGTTATGGGTGCAAAAGACATTATTTCAATATGGTTGATACCTCCGTCCCACATAAAACTGGTTTGCCATGCAGCATTGACGATTGCCGGACTGTTTCTGCTTCCCATTTTTCCTCCTATGCCAACACTTAATGCGGTTCCATGATCAGCAAATGCATGTTCCTGAGCATGACAGGAAGCACAACTGACGGTACTGTCTTTGGAAAGAATAGGGTCATAAAATAATTTTTTACCCAAAACAAATCCCTCCGAAGTAAGTACGTTGTTACCAAAAGTATATTCCGGCTCAGGAAAGTAACCGGGATACCTCATCTGTAAAGTATCCCGGTCCTCCTGACAGGAAAAGAAAACGGTAAGCCCAAAAAACAACAATGTTTTTTTGATAATACCGTACGTTTTCATAAAAAATTAATTATGGATATGGTCAAAAACGATACCGTCATAAAATGTTCCGGTCATTTGTTTTGCAACAGCTCCCGGCATGTGTGTTTTTGATCTGACAGCAAGACCGTCAGCTTCGTGCCACAACCTTGCAGGATTAGCAACCATATGAATTTCTGCTTCGCGATCACCGTCGACAACCAATTTTCCAAGACTGTATGATTTTACGGTAGGAACTGCATTTGCCCCTTTAAATCCACCTAAGTGGAAAGCAAAACTGCCGTCAGAGGAAGATGGTGATGTTCCTTCAGTTTTCAACATGATATATCCTGAGTTCCAGCTCCAGAACATTCCTTTTGCCGGATCAAGAGCACCTGTCTGAGCTCCCGAAACATTGCGCAAAGAATCCACGCCAAACATCATTTCGATGTCTGTATATTCACCACCGGGAATGTTTTCCAAATGAAGGTGGGTTCCGTCATTTACGCCCAAATCCACGATATAATAACTTTCAGGAACAGAATACCATGTACCGTCTCTCTTTTTCAAACGAACGTTGGAAACATAATATCTGAACATCGAAAAAGTCATTTTTTCACTTAATCTTGGATGTGTAAACTCAGTGTTTAATGTAAATGGAAGCTGATTCGATCCAAAAACGTGATCAAATTCGATACTCACCTCGCCGGCAGCAAGGGTTTTGGGTTCATCATCTTCTGTACATGATGTAAAAGATAAAACAGATATAAATAAAACTATGATTGCTAAAAGATTAAATTTCATTTTTTGTTGATTTAAATATTAAAAAAAATAAGATAAATGTGTTGTAAACCGGGGACCAGCTGTTATTTGCCCTGCCCCCAGGGTTTGATAAAAAGGTATAAAAACCTGCATTCCCAAACCAAATTTATTAAACCAGAGCTCTGTACCAATTTGCCCTGATAAACTATGTCCCCCGGAAAAATCGTTGTAGGCGCCTTCATGAAAATCCCGGTTTGACCATTCTGACACCAGACCTGCAACAGGTAAACATGTCATATTTTTATATTTAATAGTATACATGAAGCGTGCTGCAGACTGAAACCGGTTACCATTTCTGAAATCTTTTTTCTCATTATTCTGATTGATTCGAAAAGAAGATTCACCTTGTAAGGACCATTGTTTCCATCGTGTGATATAATTGATATTTACAAAATAATCCCAGGTTGCCGTACCGGTTTGAATGGCCGGAATCCACTCATCATCTTGTATGAAATTATTATTTCCTGTTGGAAATTTAATGCCTCCACCTGCTTGTAGTAACTGAGAACTTTCTTTTTTTGTATTTTCTTTTTGTAAAAACGAATACATAAAAAGTATACTCATGTCACCTAATCCCTGATTATTTTGTTTGACACCTTCTTCATTTTTTTGTATAAAACTAAAAGGAACAAATACAAAAATCTGTGATTTTTTGCCGATATTCCATCTTGACCAGATATCCACGGTAGAAAATAACTCCCGGCTTGTGACCGGTTTATCATAAATGGTTTCAGCAGGGTGTTCGGACCTGAATGATGAAAAACCGTACCTGATACCCACAAAATGTTTATTAAACTTAGGTAACACACCCAAGGTCTGGCTGGTCAGTGAACAACCACAAACATCACAGGCTTGCACATTATGGGAAAGAAGTAACCATACCATACAAATGGCCAATGCTCTTAACATGACTACATTTTTATTAAATAAAATTAACCATTTTCACGTTTGAAAAAATACCAACGTATCAGACAAACCTCGTGAAATAGTTTGATGGTGTAAAATATGCCTCAGAAATGTTCGGACATCTGTTTGAGTTATTGATTCACACCAATCACAATATAATTTTAAAAGGAAGAGGGTAAGTGCTCTTAATAAGTAGTAACAGGTAATATTACGTATTTCTTTATGTATAACATAAGAAAACAATAAACTAAGAAAACCAAATTAATTACTTATTTGCCAGAAATTTCTGTTTATACAAAAATTAGGCATTAAACAGAAATAAGAGCTTCGGGTGGTTTGATGAGCAGTAATTCAAATCCGGAAGGCAAAAAAATGTTTGTTGTGTTCCATGTCCGGCTTCTCATTTTTTGAAAAAAAGGAATATTAACGAACGTCCATTCATTTTTAATCCAAAAAGGATAGAGTTCAAAGCTTGATTTCTGCGAGGGTGCAGGCAATGAAGATGATTGATTTTTCGGATCTTCATCCATCATTTTCATCAATTGACACTTACCGTTACATTTTAGTTTTTTGTTGTTTTTATTGATACAGATTGTTTTGGCTATGGTTTCCTGATGGTATTTCCACGTTATCAGACCTACGACTCTTGAAGAAGCGTAAAACCCGACAAAAAATATCAAACCATAAGAAACCAACTTTTTCATCCTGCAAAGATAGATTGAATATTTTAAATATCTTATGATTAAAATCATAATTGTTAGAATACGACATATATCAAACCTTTTTTATGGTGATAATTTGAATAGGCGAAAAATATTTCAGAAATTAATAAAAAAATTACAAAAATTTATACCAAGTTGCAACCTATCGACATTACTGTGCATATTATCAGTATGCAGCAAGAAGCAAAAATCATAGAATTATTTAAAAAGGATCCTTTAAAGGGATTAAAACTTGTACATGAACTCTATGCACACAAGATGATGTTTCTTGCCAAAAGGTATATTTCGGATGATCAGATAGCCGAAGAAATGGTCTCAGATACTTTTTTGACAGTTTTTCAAAAGTGGCATCAATACGACGAAAATAAAGGATCTGCATTTCTGTCCTGGATGTCTAAAATTTGTATCAACCGGTGTCTGATGGAATTGAGGAAAAATAAAATATTCACCGAACAAATTTCAGAGACTCATGAAAATATTTTTTTTGAAATACCTGACCAATTTACTTATCGACATATCGTAGATACCATTCAGGCTTTGGGGCATCCCTACAATACTATATTTTTTCTGCACGAAGCCGATGGATTTAACCATTTTGAAATCAGTGAAATGCTCGGAATTCCAGTAGGAAGTTCCAAGTCCTATCTGCACAGGGCTAAAAAGCGGTTACAAAAGACCTTATTTGATTTGGTCTAATCACCAATAACATATAATTCAAGTTCATGAATCCTATAAAAAATAAAATACAACAATTTGAATCAACCGAAAATTCAGGGTTGGACAAAAATAAAAATTGGGAAAATATTCTAAGTCGTTTGGATACTGAAAAAAAGCAGCAGAATAAAAAGTATTTATATATTGGAATACTTGGTTTATGTTCCATTTTGTCTTTTTTGTTTGGATACCGAATGGGAGTCGATCATCATCAAACCATTCCTGATCAACAATTACCCGAACGACATGATAGTATACGCATTCAGGAGAGGACGGTGGTAAAAACTGATACGCTTTATGTGACAATTGAAAAAAAATCACCAGGTTTAAAAACACTAAAAAAGATCCAAACGCCCAAAAGGGATACGTTTGAAACCATTGCTCCGACACTTGTATTGATCAATAAGGCGGATACTTTAGTCGATGAATACAAGTTTTTACCGACAAAACAAAAAGACTCCCAGGAGGAAACAGTAATACAAGTAGTTGAATCAAACATGATTTCTCCTCATAAAAGCGGAAGAACCAAAAAAACATATGCTCTTCCTGTTTTTATTTCAGACACAACCAAAATTAAAGAAGTCAGGACAAAATGGATGTGGAGCAGCCAGGGTCTCATGTATTCTACATCAGTCAAAAGACAATAATTTTATTAACCATTTAAATATCAACTTATGTACACCTTACGAATTGTGTTACCTTATTTATTTTGTTTTATATCGTTTTATCATTTATCTGCACAAGTGGAACAACCTAAAAATTCTACGGTGATTAATTATAATTATCAAAACAAACTGAGGTTTGAATGGCCTGTCACATATTCTTATTTCAGTCAGAAAACGTATTATGACCGCATTCTGAAAACGCCTGATTTTACTGATGTCATCTTGTCATATCTGGAAGAGATCCGATTTGAAGCCAATACAAACCAACCATTGGATATTGTATTGGTACAAATGAGTCAGACCGTTCAGATGCATATTTACAGAAATATTCGTCCGGTCACTTACCATACTAAGGATTCAAGTTTATTGTTTCACGGGCTTCACCGTTTTCGTATTGTAAGTGCCGGCGATCAGGATATGTTTATTTATTTTGATCAGGTTGATGACCTTTTGTTACTGAAAAAAATCAATTTTGTTGATTTACATTACAATATAAAATCCCGAAAATATGTATCACGTTATCAGTTGGTAAGAAGTACCGATTTGTATTTTAGCGATATTTCCGGAGAACTGGTTTATACAGGAAAGTTGGGTTTTCAAACCAAAAAAGTTTTTACACCTAATGTTTTGGTGGGAGCTTCTGTCGGGCCGGACAGATTGGGCGTCAGCCTTGGAACGGAATTAGCTGTGGCAAACTATGCTGTCTATCCCTACGGTCAGACTTTTGTCAGGTCTAAGTATGGATTCCATACTTCTCTATATTGGTTTGATCAGTTCAGAAGTACAAAAATGGGGTTATTTTACATGCAAAAACCGGTAATTTCCTCCAAAAACAACCTTCCAATGGTCGGCTTTGGTGCCGGTATCGTAGGCGGAACGGAAGGACCATTGTACAGTCCTGAATTAAATGCAGACAGAATGGGTTTTTATTTTTCTTTAATGTTTGAATGGGAAAATATCCGGTTAAACCTTGACTTCAATCAAGCCATGGATAAAAAATTATCAAGTGATGTTTGGGTACCGGTTCAGCTTTCCTTATTTTATGTATTTTAGATTTCCCTAAATTCCCCGAACCAGGATATTAATCTGCTTTTTCCCCTTGTTTTTTATTTTTGGTGCACAAAAACACAGAAATCAAATCACCCGAAACCTTGGATGTAACCCTTCTCCTTGGATGTTTTTGAATTTGCTTTATCCGATTTATGGGCAAGACGTCTTGTCCATAAATCGAGGCAAAATGTTTGAAACGGATACGATATAACCTTTAGACAAAAGAGCCGGTGCAGGGTTTCATCAACGCCGACCCAAAACCCCACCCTGATTCTGACGTCCGTAATTGTATTTAAGAAAGTCCAGAGATCCGGAATTTACTCCGATAAAAAATCCATATGTCCCGGCCTGAGGAAACCAATCAAATGAAAGCCTCCAGCAGTGCAGGTTTCGATTGAAAGAAAACGAAGGATATGTAATTCTTTTTTGTTTAAAGTCATATCCAATACTTCCGATACCAATATTCCAGTTTTTTGTCAATGCAATACTACCCGACATACTCACCGTATTGGTAATGATGATGGTCGTATCGCGTGTATCCAGATTCTGAATCCTGAATTGAAAATTGTGAGAAAAACTCAGTTGTTCAAACCAATCGGCCAATTGAGGCAGTTCGGTTTTGTTGTCGTCATTTTTAGGTTGACTTTTACCCTCTTTCGACGTTTTTTGATCAGGGTTCGGTTTGGGTGTATTTCTGCCTTGTGGATCTTCCTTGCCTTGAAATACTTTGAGGAGTTGTTGAACGGTAAATCCGGTATTGATTCCGGCATTAAAATCGCGGTAAGCGACAGCCTTCAGCACATTTTTGGTGGCATTGTATCTGGTGGTATTTGTTTTAATCTGATCAACAAATACATAGGGGGAGAGATTTAGAGACAAATTGATATTGGTTATTCCACCAAACAAGTTGGTATTGCCACTGACTCTGATATCGCTCCAACGTAGTGAATCTGCCACGGCATTATAAAAACCTGTAACTCCGATATTATTAAGTAGTTTTACCTTTCGGATCGTATCTTTGGTAGCAATTTTGGCCTCAAAATTATTGAGCAAACTATAGTTTATCGCCATAGCTGCGTCTGTTCCCCGCAAAGCACCAAACGGACTCTCCTGATAGATTGAATATACCCTGGGTCGGTTGACCTCAGTTCTTGAGTCTGTATCCACCGATCTCTGATATCTGTCGGTATTCATCGGTGTATAGGTAAAATTGACGGACGGTGTGACCTGATGCCGTATACCACGGATGAACCCCTTGCGGAATTGCAACGTACTGAACACCTTGGTATTGAGGTCAAATCCCGTTCGGAAAGTCCGGTAACTGTAAAATCCAAGTTGCCGTAAGGTATCCACTGTCCCGTATCTGACCACGCGGTCATTGATACCCAAAATTTCGCCTTCAGGAGACTTTATCGTATCTTTGACAATTACGGGTGTAGGATCAAAACTGTTTTCAAACCTGTTGAGCAACCAGATTTCTTCATAATTGGCACTCGGATTGAGGTTAAAATATTTTAATATTCTGAAATTGGTTGAGACCGTAGAGGTTTGTTTCAGTCCGGTTCTGAGATTTCTCAGGGTTTCGCTGGTAAATAATGTCGTATCTGTCGTATTGGTCGCATTGTCAAAATCTGCTTTATATGAAACGGCAATGTTGTCATACCACCTTTCTTTTGTAGAAGATTTTGATTTGAAAGGTGTGATGGTGTTCATATTCAGCGTCATTTTCGGAAAGACGATATTCATCCTTCTGGTTGTCGTATTTTGAGTATGATTGAAAGAAGCCGTAAAATTAAATGGTGTTCCCGGCATGGAATGTGAAAAAGAAAAATTGGAATTATAGGAATTTTGGGCCGCTGATCTCGGATCGACAAAGGTCCGCTGGTCAAATCGGTTGGCCTGAATATTGACAGAGCCACTCAACCTTCTGTAAGGGTGGGCTTTGGCGTGCTGACTGTGTCTGATGGTAATACCAAAAGATTTGCTGGAGCGCCGTTCTCCGTTTTCTGCATTTTCAAATATATTGTTGGTATAACCGATATTTACCGCACCTTCGTATTTGTAACGTACATTATAATTGGCGGTAGCCCTGATTCCGTGTGAACCCCTGGAATAAATATCACCGGTTACTGTGGCATCCATATATTGCGAAATGGGAAAATAATATCCAATATCCCGGAATCCCAAACCCAAATCCTCCTGATAGTCATAAGACTTTGGCAAAATAAGACCTGAAGATTTTCCTTTAAATAGCGGAAAAAACCCGAAAGGTAAAAACAATGGTGTCGGAATATCACTGATCTCAAGATTGGCCAGACTCATGACTGCCACCTTATTGGGAATAAATTTTAACTTCGAGGCACGGATTCCAAAATGAGGATGTTCTGCATCACAGGTTGTTATATAAGCATTTTTGTTATATATAATATCTTCCAATTGAAGACTGTCAACTCCTTTGGATACAAATTTTGTTTGATTGCCATGGAGGTAAAAATCCGATTCTTTAGTGAGCGCCTGATCAACAAAAGCCTTTTTACTTTTAAAATTATACCGAAGTTTTTTATAAGTAAAGGTGCTTTCGCCGTCTATAAACGTTGGTTTTTCAACTTTAGCTGTATCAACAGCGACCGCAAAAGAAGCCAACGAGTCGGGTATAAAGTCATAGGCTTCCAGGGTATTACTTTCAAAATTAAAAATAATATATTTTGCGGTGATTTTTATTGTACTATAATTGACAAAAGCTCCTCCGAATAAATGTACATTATTGTTTGTAACATCGTTCCAAACGGTATCCCGCGCGCCATAGTCGACCTCCTCCTCCAAAGCATCATCAGATAGCGTAAAATTATTGGCCGCCGGAGACAAACTATCAGCCGGAATTGAGTCCAAAACAATATTGAGGTTGTTTGTTGTAAAGTTTACCGACAAGCTGTCTTTTTTAAAAAATTCTCCTTTTGCAGAATCTTTCGCAGGCAATATTTGTGTTTTGCCGACATTCGAAAAACATATTAAAATAAAAAATACTATATAAAAGTTTAATTTCAAACTAATTACGTGTTACATATTATAAAAATGTATTATATTTGCACTTTTAAACAGCAAAAATACACTAATGGTCTCAATTAATCTCAAGAATCTTGTAAAAACTCTAACGTTTGTCTTTGGGTTTTTACCACTTTTGGTCATGGCAAATCATGTTAATGTTTTGCTAAATAATCATTCCTTTATCGGACCCAAAAATCCGAAACCCAAAAATACCATCCGCATTGTCGTGGATGCAGGGCATGGCGGTCACGATCCCGGAGCTGTCGGTAAGACCAGTAAAGAAAAAGACCTTACATTGGACATGGCTTTGTGTCTTGAAAAAATGATTCAGAAAAATCACCCTGAAGTGGAAGTTCTTCTCACCAGAAATACGGATGTTTTTATACCTCTCTTTCGAAGAATCCAATACGCCAACGAAGAAAACGCTGATTTGTTTATTTCCATCCACTGCAATCACATCACCAATCCGAATACCAAAGGAACGGAAACATTTGTCATGGGTCTGCACCGTGCGGAAGAAAACCTTGCAGTCGCCAAAAGAGAAAACGCTTCGATTTTTCTGGAACATAATTACAAAGAAAATTATGATGGGTACGATCCCAACAGTGTCGAGGGCCATATCATGATGTCGATGTATCAGAATGCTTATCTTGAAAAAAGTATAGAATTTGCGGCCCTTGTCGAAAAAGCTTTTGAAAATATGAAGTTTTCAAAAAGCAGGGGTGTCAAACAGGCAGGATTTGCTGTCTTGCGCAGAGCCGCCATGCCGGCTGTTCTAGTAGAAGCCGGTTTTTTAAGTAATGAAGAGGAAGAAAAATTTCTGATGTCGGAAGAAGGGCAGAAAAAGGTTTGTAATGCCATGCTTGAAGCTGTCAAAAATTTTGTCGAAAAGAAAAAAACAGAACAACCTGTGGCACAATCCACCAAAACCACAGCGACACCTTCTGATACCACTACCGAAACGTCTGGTATATACAGAATTCAGATTGCTGCCATGAAGACGGTCAAGGCAGACATGGATTCAGCCGAACTTCGCAAAATCGGTAAACTTTCGACTGTCACAACCAATGACCTGACCAAATATTTGGTAGGAGATTACAAAACCGTCGAAGAAGCACAATTTGCCAAAGAAAAATTAAAAAAACTGGGATATTCCGGAGCATTCCTCGTCAGGATACCGTAATATTAACTGAAGGAAGGCCGTATTGGCAACAAAATTCATTTCAGGACGTTTACTTTCCGATATTTTTTCGTTAAAAGAATACAGTTTGCATGTCAAAGGAAATCAAAATTGGGTTGTTGTCAGTTATCGTGATCGCCATCATGATTTGGGGGTATATGTTTTTGAAAGGTAGAAATATTCTATCCGACACCACCACCCTGTATGCTATCTACGATGATGTAACCGATCTGACCATCTCGGCTCCGGTTGTCATCAATGGATTTAAAGTTGGTTCCATCACCGATATCAAACCCGACCCGGCCAATGTCAAACAAATGATTGTCACTTTCGTTATCGAAGGAGATTATAATATACCGGACAATACCGAGGCTGTTTTGTATTCAAAAGGTGTCATGGGAGGTAAAGCCATTTCTTTGGAATATGACAAACCATGTGACGGAAACAATTGCGCAAAAAACAAAACCCAACTGAAAAGTAAAGTGATGGGATTTCTGGATTCCATGTTGGGCGAAGGAGAAATAGATAAATATTCTACGGGACTGTCGACTTCGGCACAAGCCATCATCGCCAATCTCGGTAAAGAAGGTGAACCCGGTTCGCTCAACGAAACTGTACGCCAAATTGAAATCATTTCCAAAAATCTCGCTTCCCTTACCGCTACGACCCAAAAATTGATTGAGTCCAACGCCAAAAACATTGATGCGACTGTGTCCAATCTGGCAAAAGTTTCTCAGGGTGTGGCCAATAACAATAAAAATATAGACAACATCATCAAAAATCTCGAAAAACTGTCCGGAGACCTCGCCAAAACCAATATGGATGAGACATTCGGAAAACTGGATAAAACGATGGACTCTGCCACCATGAGTATCGACGAATTAAAATCAACCCTGAATAATCTTCAAGGTATCCTGCATGATGTAAAAAAGGGTGATGGTACGGTTTCCAAACTGATTTACGACCAAAACCTGTATAAAAATCTCAACGCCACTTCAAGAGAACTAAGCCTTTTATTGCAGGATTTGAGGCTCAATCCTAAAAGATACGCACATTTTTCCCTTTTCGGAAAAAAACAAAAAGAATATACTTCTCCGGAGGAAGATCCTGCTAAAACAGGAGGTCAATAAACAATATGTAAAAGCCTCTCAGAAGGCCTCTGTCCGATTAAGTTTGCTAATAGCACCTTTGGTGTTTGCTCGCTCAGGTTTGAAACTTGTGCGAACATCAATATCTTTACACATAACGTTTTGCAGCTACAAGAAGTTGGTGATTACGGAGACGAAAACTGTCTGCCACTACTGAACTTGATTCGAAGCACAAAGCTTCATTTAACCACTGAACCGCCAATTTCTTGTAGGTGCTGTTATGTGTGGTTTTTCTTTCTATTTCCTTCATTCAATTAGTTTGCAATTTACTTTTTGTCTTTAGGAATAAAACTATTGTAAAATTCTCCAGTCCCTTTTGCGTCAAGTCTTCCAACAATTACTTCAATTGAGCTTTTTGACAACTCAATTCCTGGTCTTAAATGATAATGCTCTCTTGCTCCAATTGGCAAATATTTATCCTCCACTTCTTCTTGATTAAGTTCTGCTATTTCTAAAAGTAATTTTGCAAAAGATTTTAGTCCTTCTGAATTTCCGTGAATCAAAACTTCGTTCCAACTTGTGGTTACTCCTTCAAATTCGTCCTCATTGTGAGAAATGAATATGTCTAATTCTCCTTCAATTTCATTTCCCTTTGTCTTTCTATATTTCATTGCGTTTCAATTGTCGGGTCGGGTCTTTAAAATCACATATAACTCATTAATTTGAGAACTGCTACTGGTAATTTCAGGTAAAAGTATAAAAAAATTCCTTAAAGTTACATGTTTCAAACCTGTACCTTTTGATAAGGTAAAATGACCTACCCTACTCCACGTACAATAACAATCCTTTGAGGTAATGTCCTTCGGGATGGAACAAACTGACCGGATGATCTGCTCCCTGGCTGAGGTGTCGGATAACCCGGATAGATCTCCCGGATTCCATACCTGCAGCTACGATAGTATTGTAAAAGAGTTGCGGAGTGACAACCTGGCTACAGGAAAACGTAAACATAAATCCTCCCGGGTTGACTTTTTGTAATGCCAGAATATTAAGCCTTTTGTATGCTTGTACAGCATTGTGCCGTTTGGCGAGACTTTTGGCAAAAGCCGGTGGGTCGACGACTACAATATCATAAGATGGCACTTCCTGCTGACTCAAAAAATTCATAACATTTTCTGTAAAACTCCTGTGTATACCCTCTGAAGGATTGAGACTTATGTTTTTATCTGTCAAAACCATCGCCTTTTCAGATATATCCACAGAATCTACCTTGAGTGCACCTGCTTTAAGTGCATATACCGAAAATCCACCGGTATAACAAAAAGTATTGAGCACTGATTTTCCTTTCGAATATTGTGATAATAAAAAACGGTTCTCCCGCTGATCAAGAAAAAATCCAGTCTTCTGTCCCTCAATTACGTTGACCTTAAATATATGACCATTTTCAGATACCGTGGTTTCAGATACATCGCCAAATAAAAAACCGTCTTCCCAAATCAAACCCGGTAATGAAGGTAACGTATCCTTAGCTCTGACATAGATGTGAGGATTTTTTATGGGCAATACCTGCCGGATGGCTTCAGCTATCTCTTTTCTGTTCCGATACATCCCAATGGAATGACATTGGATGACGACAATTTGTCCGTAAACATCGACGATCAAGCCGGGAGCCATATCGCCCTCGCCGTGTACAAGCCGGTACGTATCAGTGATATCTTTTTGAATGATACCACACTTTTCTCTGTAGGTATAGGCGGAAGATATTTTACGACGCCAGAATTCTGCGTCTGTTTCTTCCTGATTCATGGTCAGCATTCTTACCGTAATAGAACCACCATGTTGGTAATGCCCCTTACCGATAAATGTTCCGTCATATTGCTGAACTTCGACGATGTCTCCCTGCTCCAAAGAAGGCGACACCCTCTGAATAGCTCCTGAAAAAACCCAGGGATGTCCCCGAAGAACGGAAACTTCTTTGCCTTTACGCAACAAAACAAAACGACTCATGCTTTATAATTTGCCGCAAAAGTAAGGTTTATTTGCAGAAAGGATATATTTTGGTCTTTTGGTATTACGTTTTTTTGGTATTGTAGTCATTTAGTTTTCTTTGTAAAAAGTATTTAGTTAAAGAGATAGGTAGAATCATCAACAACTGTATGTTCTTTTAGCAGGCTTAAACGCTAAACGTTTTAACCTTAAACAAACCGATGTCAAAACACACACATTACCGCATACCATAGGCCTTAAACCTACCTGAAGGTGAATGGAAAAATAATTGAATGGTCGTAATAATCCTGCAATGAACATCCTCTGCTTTACCTCAGTCTCAACCTCTGTCCCTACCTTAACCTCTGTCTTGGCCTTAACCTCAGACTTATTCTCCGGTGAAAACCGATTTCAGATAGGCTCTGTTGAGATAAGCGATATTTTCGAGTTTGATTTCTTTAGGACATTCAGCTTCGCAGGCTCCGATGTTGCTGCACATACCAAATCCTTCTTTGTCCATTTGGGCTACCATAGCTTGTACCCTCTTTTCTTCTTCGACTTTACCTTGTGGTAAAAGGCCCAGATGGGTAACTTTGGCAGAAGTAAACAACATGGCAGAACCGTTAGGACAAGCGGCCACACAAGCTCCGCAACCTATACAGGCAGCTGCTTCAAAAGATTTACCTGCTTTGTCTTTTTCGATCGGAATGGCATTACCATCAGGGGCCTGACCGGTATTGACGGAAATAAATCCTCCGGACTGAATGATTCTGTCAAAGGAAGAACGGTCAACCACCAAATCTTTTAAAACCGGAAAGGCACTTGCTCTGAAGGGTTCAACGACGATGGTTTCTCCTTCTTTAAAAAAACGCATGTGAAGCTGACAGGTTGTAGTTGCCGCTAATGGTCCATGTGGTTGTCCGTTAATAACCATAGAACAGGTTCCACAAATCCCTTCACGACAATCGTGTTCGAAAGCTACGGGATCCTTTTTTTCTCTGACCAATTGTTCGTTCAGTACATCCAACATTTCCAAAAAGGACATATGTTCGTTGGCTGTAACTTTATATGTTTCAAAATGACCGGAATCGTTTTTTTGATTCTGACGCCAAACTTTTATATTCAAATGTAAATCTGACATATTGTATTGTTTTATTTGTAACTTCGGGTTACCAATTTAATATATTCAAAAACCAAATCTTCTTTATGCAGTTTAGGTTGGTTTTCATCCCATTCCCAGGCTGCCACATAACTGAATGATTCATCATTCCTTTTAGCTTCTCCTTCTTCCGTTACTGATTCTTCCCGAAAGTGTCCGCCACAGGATTCTTTGCGCTCAAGAGCATCTACCATCATCAATTCACCATGTTCCATGAAGTCAGCAACACGAAGTGCTTTCTCCAGTTCAGGATTAAATTCGTCGGCATTACCCGGAACAAACAAATCTTTATAAAATTCAGCTTTCAGGTCACGGATCATCTGACGACCTTTTTTCAGACCTTCTTCATTTCTGGCCATACCGCAATAATCCCACATGATTTTACCTAAACGTCTGTGAAAACTTTCAGCTGTCTGATTGCCTTTGATATTGAGCAACGTCTGAATTCTGTTTTTGGCAGCTTGTTCTGCTTCGACAAAGGCAGGTCCTTTAGGATCAAACTTTGGTGTGGAAATTTCTTTTGACAAAAAGGTTCCTATGGTATAAGGAATGACAAAATATCCGTCGGCAAGTCCCTGCATCAAAGCAGAAGCTCCCAATCTGTTGGCTCCGTGATCAGAAAAATTACATTCACCCAAAGCAAATAAACCGGGAATATTGGTTTCAAGGTTGTAATCCACCCAAAGTCCACCCATGGTGTAATGAACCGCCGGGTAGATTTTCATTGGCTCTTTGTACGGATTTTCGCCGGTGATTTTGTCATACATTTCGAAGAGGTTACCATATTTGGCAGAAACAACTTTTTCACCCAATTCGATGATTTGTTCTTTTGACAAATTATGTAATCCCTGTTTGTTAGCTTCCGTTTTGCCATATCTTTCGATAGCCGCAGAAAAATCAAGAAAAACAGCCAATCCTGTAGGACTCACTCCGTGCCCTTTATCACATTCGACTTTAGCTGCTCTGGACGCAACGTCTCTTGGCACCAGGTTACCGAATGCAGGATATCTCCTTTCGAGGAAATAATCTCTGTCTTCTTCTTTTATGTTGACACCTTTCAACTTTCCTTGTTGAATGGCGATCGCATCTTCTTTTTTCTTCGGAACCCAAACCCTTCCGTCATTTCGAAGAGACTCTGACATCAGTGTAAGTTTGGACTGATATTCTCCTGACACCGGAATACAGGTAGGGTGAATCTGCGTAAAACATGGATTGGCCATCAATGCCCCTTTTCTGACAGAACGCCAGGCTGCAGTTACATTACAGGTCATTGCATTGGTAGAAAGATAAAAAACGTTACCATAACCACCGGTAGCCAATACCACAGCATGAGCTGCATGACTTTCCAAAGCTCCTGTCAACAGATTTCTGGTGACAATTCCACGGGCTTTTCCGTCCACGAGGACCAATTCAATCATCTCATGACGATTGTACATTTGTACCGTCCCCAAACCTATTTGTCTGGACAATGCCTGATAAGCTCCTATTAATAATTGTTGTCCTGTCTGTCCTCTGGCATAAAAAGTTCTGGAGACCTGAACCCCTCCGAAAGAGCGGTTTTCAAGGAGTCCGCCGTATTCTCTGGCAAAAGGAACTCCCTGAGCAACACATTGGTCAATGATATCCACACTGGCTTCCGCAAGTCGGTGCACATTGGCTTCTCTTGCCCGATAATCCCCTCCTTTGATGGTGTCGTAAAACAAACGGTATACGCTGTCTCCATCGTTAGAATAGTTTTTGGCGGCATTGATACCACCCTGAGCTGCAATACTGTGCGCTCTTCGCGGACTGTCATGAAATGTAAAACATTTTACATGGTATCCCAATTCTCCCAAGGAGGCCGCCGCAGCTGCACCGGCCAATCCGGTACCAACGACGATAATTTCGAGTTTTCTTTTATTATTGGGCGCAACCAACGGAATCTCTGACTTGTATTTAGTCCATTTTTCCGAAATATGGCCTGAAGGTATTTTTGATTCTAACATTTTTTCTGATTTACTTCATGAAGAAATAATGGTATATCGGAATGATAGCATATGCCAAAGGAATCACCAGGGCATATATTTTTCCCAATCCCTTGATTGCAGGCGTGTATTTTTTATGGTTGAGTCCTAAGGTTTGGAAGGCACTCTGAAATCCATGCCACAAGTGAAAGCCTAAGGCAAACAGTCCGATGAGGTAGGCTACAACGATCCACAATTCCTGATATGCCACAGATACCCTGGCATACAAATCCTTGACTGTGACACCATCATAAGTCTGTAGGTTCAGTTGGTCGGTAAATTTCATCTTAAACCAGAAATCTCCCATGTGAAGGAAGATAAATGCCAGAATCAAAATTCCGAGCAACGCCATGTTTTTTGATGCCCATGTTGTCTTTTGTGAATTACTGACCGAATATTTCTGACCCTTTTGTTTTCTGTTGTACGCGGCAATCAGCAAACCCAATACTGCGTGTAACAAGATAAAAAAGTACAGACCATAAGATATGGTTTTGATCAGCGGGTTGTGGACCATAAAATCTGCATAGAGATTAAATGCTTGTCCCCCGTCATCTTTAAGAAGTTGTAAATTCCCGATTAAATGTACAATTAAAAAAAGAATCAGGAAGAGGCCGGTAAGGCTCATGAGGACTTTTTTACCAATACCGGAAGAAAAAAATTGAACGAGCCATTGCATGTTCCGTATTGTTTTAGTGATGTGCAAAAGTAGTACTTTGAACAACACTTTTCCAAATTAGATTTTTAATATTCATTATTTAGAATTTGTCTAAATGGTTAAAGTTTGATTTAATGTCTCATTGTTGATGAAAATCTGTTTTTTGAGTCCTTTTCCATCTTAACCAAAAATAAATAATATGAGCTTCATCCGGAAGAATTGATTTATTTTGCACTAAATTTTTTGCATGTTCGGAAAAAATAGCAGCAACAGAAGTGCAGCTTTCAGAAAGTTGTGTTTTACGTATCAGAAAAAGTTTTTTGATACAGACGAATTTGGCGTGAAAACATTTTTACGTTTTTTTGAAATTCACCGGAGTAATGGTAAAATTTCCAATCTTTGTATGTCCAAAGATGAAAACCTGACGAAATCCTTTTATGTTTTTGACTACCAATACAAAGTGATGCGCAATAATCATCAGAAAAAATACAACCAAACCCTGTTTTTTGTCAAAGACAGAGATATGTTTTTACCTTCCTTTCTGTTAAAACCTGAACATCTGGGGCACAAAATCGCAGCATTGTTTGGTTGGGAAGATATTGATTTTGAAAGCAATGAAATTTTTTCATCCAGATATCATCTGACAGGAGAAGATGAAGAATGGATACGCTCCAATTTTTCTGATACTGTATTGACATGGTTTTCCAAAAAAGAAGGATGGTATGTAGAAGCTTCAAATCATTTTTTGCTGTTTTACAAACTGGACCATTTGGTTGCTGAATCAAACCTGGGAAACTTCTATCAAATGGGACAGGAATTGTATCGCCTTTTTAAAGATAATCAAAAAGAACTTAAAACCATACCTGAATAAAAAAAGGCACAAAAGTATATTTATGCCTTTTTATGATGACGAAAATCAAACTATACTCTATCAGATTTTTCTGAAGTATTTAGAATTTAAATAATTGGTAATACAGAGTCTGCCAAATGATAACCTTTGTATACGTAAAGGGAACCAATCCATCTTTGTCAGAAGATAAAAATTCTGTTTACACCAATTTTACCAAACCTCGTTAATTGTAAGCAAACTCATCTTTGTACAAAATCGGTCTCGGGTATTCTTCTCTGTAAGCGCATCTGATGACATCAAATGCTGTAACGACACCTTTTAACTCGTTTTGCAGATTGACGACCGGCAAGGTTTTAAATCTTTTGTCAGCAAACAATTCTGCTGCAGTTCCGACTTTGTCTTTAGGGGTGATCTTAACAATTTTGGTCGACATGATGTCACTTACCAAACGGGCGTCGGTGTGACCTTTTTCGGCTTTGAGTAAATCATAAGCTGTGACCATACCCAGTAATTTGTTGTCTTCTGAAACAACAGGCAATTGCTGAATCTGTTGCCCGGTCATTAATTCGTAAATCTCCTGAATGGTTTGGTTTGGCTTCGCAACTATGGGATTTTTGGTCATAATGTTGCGTACTTCTTCGTTCATCATGGTAATGATATTTTAAAGGTTCTTAAATACAATCCGATGTGAAACTTTAGCGAAGTAAGCTTGCTGCTTTAACAGAAGAACGATCCTATGGTCAAAATAGTTCCCTGATGTATTTATATTTTTTCAAATTAGTAAAAAAATGATTTCATAAAGACAAATATCCACTTTTTACACAATAATTGTTGTGTAAAAATAAGGGAATTATTCACTCTGACCTATTCTCGGATCACGCGTATATCTTCGCTTTCAAACTTGGTTTTGAGCCAGGAAGTACATTTGACTGCATCATGAGGCACGTTCTGACTGACCTGATAAATAAAGTATAACACTTTGTTATCCGAACTTTCAGATGAATAATGCCTGCCCAGGGAAAACTGATTTATTTCAGGGAATAAAATGGCCAGTTCTTTAGCCAAGGGTTCGGTATCAATTTGCTGACTTTTGATTGTATTTTTTAATTTTTCAATTTCCTTGTTTTTATCATTCAAAAGTTTCATTTTGCCATTCATTTCATCCAAAAATTCCTTGTCATTATCCTGAGAACCCTGGCGAAAAACCAATTTGGTATTTTCGAGATCAAAAAAAGACATTTGTTGGTTGTACTTTTGAATTTCTTCTTCGGAATACACCTTGTCTAAAATGGCCAACTCAATAATTTTGGGAGTTTTGTGGTAATCGATTTTTTTAAAAATGACAATCTGACGTTTTCCGGTAAATTCTTTGGTAATAAAGTTTTCTGCCATGAGAATAAATTGTTTTTCTTTATACAGGTCGTAAGCCAGATAGGAGCTCGGCAATACCATAATGATCACCAAAGCAGATATAATCCGGTGGATTTTAACATCTCTTTTTTTATCCACATGGATGACTGGTGCATACTTTAAGAATTTGGTAATAAAAAAGGTAGCAATACAGATAAAAAAACAATTAATGGTATACAAATAAAAAGCCCCCAGGAAATAGCTGTAATTTCCTACGGCAAGACCATATCCGGCAGTACACAGCGGAGGCATCAAAGCTGTTGCGATAGCCACCCCGGGAATAGGATTGCCTTTGTCCACACGGGTAAGTGATATGACACCCACAATACCACCAAAAAAAGCTATCAGTACATCATAAATATTCGGGGAAGTTCGGGCCAAAATCTCTGATTGTGTTTCTTTAAACGGGCTGATCAGAAAATATAAAAAAGCCACCAACAAACTTACCAAAGTAGCTATAAACAGGTTTTTTAATGCTCTTTTGAATAATTCAAAATCATAGGTAGCCATAGCAAAACCGGCTCCTACAATGGGCCCCATCAAAGGAGATATCAGCATCGCGCCGATGATCACTGCCGTAGAATTAACATTTAATCCGATGGAAGCTATTAAAATGGCACATACGAGAATCCAAAGATTGGCATTTTTGAACGAAATATTGTCTTTGACATCACGTAATACAATTTCTTTGGATTCTTCACCTTTGTGAAGACTGATAAAATCAAATATGGTATTTTTCATATATTTTCTTTTTAAATAATTAATGAATCCGGTTTTCCGAAGGTGAATCTTACCGAAAAAATTATAATTATTCCCTGGTTTCTACCTTATCCTGATTACCTAATATTTTTGTTTATTGGTTATTGGGTGTGAATAACTCTTTGCGGAAAAGGTATATTAATATTGTTTGTTCGGAATTTTTCTATGATGGTCTCCCGAACAAAACCTTTGATGTTTTCAACGCGAAAAACATCCTGTGTCCAGAAAAAAACCGAAAAAGTCAAGGCAGATTCACCAAATTCTGAAAATCTGACAAAAGGCACCGGCTCGGCCAATATTTGTTGTTGTTCTTTTGCAGCTTCTTCCATCAAACGTCTTACTAATCCTATCGGTGAGGCATAATCGACAGAAACTGTGACTTCAAACCGGGCTGAAAAATCATGATGCGTCCAATTGATAACAGGATTTTTGGTGAGCTCTGTGTTGGGAATGATAATATATTTGTCATCCCTTGTCAAAACCAAAGACGTCCTGAGTTTGATTTCCTGAACCCTGCACACCAGTTTGTTGATTTCAATAATATCGCCTACTTTGATGCTGTTGTCGAATAAAATGATGATGCCGGAGATATAATCGCTGAAAAGATTTTGAATACCTAAACCCAAACCTACCAAAAGAGCAGCAGACCCTGCCAGAAGGATGGTCACGTCAAAACCTAAAATTCTCAGCCCGATCATAAAGACCATAGTAAAATAAAAGTATTTGAACAAACTGAATATCGAATACTTTTTTGCCTCATCAATAACGTGAAGTTGATAAATGATTTTCCTGACGATTCTTGATATAAAATAAGCAGCAAAAACAAAAATAAATAAAAATAAAACAGCTTCCACCCGGATGACATGATCACCGTATGCTATGATATGATATTGTAAAAATTCTTTCATATTTGAATGATAAAATTATTTATTTTTTGAAAAATATAAACCCAATATCTCTATATTTTTTGATCACTATTTTGCAGGTAAGGCCAAAAATATCGCCAAAATTACATCTTTTGGATTTTAATACCGAATTTTATTTCAGTCGATGTACTATGATCCACATTTGGGATTACAAATTTAAAAATACCAAAAACACATTATTTTATGGTCTCAATCAGTGTTCTGATGTCAAAAAACAACATTGTCACTCTTCAAACCGTTATACAAAAAGTGAATGATTGGCATAAAAACCATCTTTGAGTTTATACTTCGTGCATCAACCTGGTTTTTTGGTTATTTGCAAACGAACAGACTTAGGTACCGAACAGTTATTAAAAACATACCATCCTAATAAGAAATATTGCGCAAGAATAGTTCAACACAGAACATCCTCTTCTTGTCATATGTATGTTATTCATTGTCAAATGTAATCATAAATAAATGAATACCAAAGTTTTTATTGCAAAATAAACTTTGGTGATTTATTGATTTGTCTTCGATTTTCAACCTCACTATAAATATACCAAATGATGAAACCATATTTTTTAAGTATTTTGATGATAGCTTTAACGGGTTTCGTACAAGCTCAGGTATCTCTGCGACCTCAGGTTGGTGTGACAGCAGCTGATTTTTCTTATACTTCTTTGGCAGGTGCTGTCAGTGGAGGTTCAGGATTTTTAGTTGGCGCTGACCTTCAGATCGGCAGCCCGTTTTATGTACAACCCGGATTGTTGCTCAGCAGAACCAATCTCTCAGTTGATGGGGTCGGAAATATATATCTTACAGAATTAAACGTTCCGGTAATGGCCGGGTATAAATTATTTGCAGATAAAGGGCCTACAAAATTTGGACTCAGGATTTTTGCCGGACCGGATTTTCAAATTAATGTCAATAAAAAAATCGATGAAGTCTTTTCAGACCTAAAAAAAGAAGATTTTAACGATTTTTTGGTTTCCGGCGTAGTAGGTATTGGTGTTGATATCCTGTTTCTGTTTTTTGACCTTAACTATTCTTTTGGATTATCAGATTATATTACAACGGACAGAGCTAACGCCAAGGTAGATTACGCCACCGGCACCCTCGGATTAAGGATTGGTTTTTGATATCAAAATAAAAAGAAGGATTGTTGACTTTTCCAAAAAAGATCAACAAAACAATATCAAATGTTTTCTGACAAAAGCTCAGATATCTCAGGGCTTTAATCCGGGAATAAACTTAGGCACTTTTGCCTGATAGTTTTTGTACTCAGGATATTTTGAGGCGGAGATTTCTTCGCTGAACTGAGCGGAACCCTGAAATAAAAGAATCAGCAACAAACAACCTGCCATACTCCAGTTGATCCATTGGCCCGAAGCCACTACACTAAAAAAGTAAAAACAAATCCATATACTTTGTTCTGCAAAATAATTGGGATGACGGCTTAATGACCACAACCCTCTGTCCAAAAAACCCTTGGCATATGCTTCCGGCAGTGGTTTTCCCTCTTTGATCAGCTTCCACTTAACGCTTTGAAACTGCCATTGTTGAACATCGGCCGCCAATTCAAAAAGGATAAATCCTCCCATGAGAATGGCAACGATATAATCTCCCGTGCCTATAGGTACGTGGTTGTTTTGTAAAGCGACAACCATCGGAAGTGTAAACATTAAAATCAGAATATTCTGGTATGTTGATATAAAAAAGAGATTAAACAAAGTCCATTTCCAGGCAGGTTGGAACTCCGGTTTTTTACGCAGTATTACCCAACGATAATCTTCTTCTCCGTCCCAGAATTTCCAGCTGTAGGCTCCTTTTATTGCAAAATTATTAGTCAGCCTCACCCCCCAGAACGTTACCAAACCTGTCATCCATATAAGTCTCTGACTGTAATCACCGTGATCGGTAATCACCACGGCATATACAATAGGTATTAAGCTCCACAGTTTATCTACCTGACTATTGTTTTTGGTAATTTCACCGACGACAAAACAATACAGGATCACACCTCCGGTGATCATTGAAAGTTTTTTTATCAGTGCCCATTCAGATTCGTTAAGCGGTGTGCCAAACCAATAGGTCATCAGCGGCACAATCAGTAAAGTAAGGCCTAATATGATGGCAGTGGAAACAATTTTCATGAATGTGTCTGTTTTGTTTTGTTATAAAAAGTCACAAAGAAAAGAATCAGAATGAAAGTTTCCAAACTTTATCTGAAAAAGGAAGATATTCCGGTAAGGCTGCAGATCCGTACCATGGCAATATCTCAAAGTCCAGAAATCCTTCTTTGATGGCTGCATCTTCCGCCAATAATGTTTTGACTTTGGATTCATCTGTCTCCTGCAGGATAAAAATACCCCGATATGTTTTGTCATTTTTTCCAAAAGGGCCTGCGACTATCAACTGGCCTTCGGAAACCATTTTTTTAATATTTTTCATATGCCCCTCAAAACATTGTTTGATAAAATTTTTGTCAGTTGACGTATTAGTTCCTGTTTTGAGCACCACAAACGAATAACTTTTCATTCCGTAAGGGTCCGCATTGAGTTTTTGTGCCAGTGAGGGATCGTACTCCGGATTTTGAATCGTAGAATCCGGGGCTATTGTTTTTGGTTCTGATTTTGTAAAATAAAAAGTTATGTTTTTCTGACCACCATCCGAAACCACCACGGTCATATTGTTGGGTGATATTAATGTATAAGTGATATATTTTGGAAAATCATGTTTTGGGTTGGAAAATATGTAGGAATTATTTTCCTGATGTAACTGAAACAAAACTTCCTGTCCTTCATTTTGTCCGATGACTGTAGCTCCGTAAAAAACACTGTCCTTTGTTTTTTTGATACTAAGATATTCAGAAACATGTATTCTGTCATTTTTATAAGAATAGGAAAAACCTCTTAAGTGATTCTTTTGGAGTTGGTCCCAATGTTCATAGTTGTTTTTACCTTCTTGTTTCCATGTTCCGATCAAAAAATCGGGAAAGGTATTTTGCGCTAATAATGAAGATATTCCCGATAAAAAGAAGAAGATAAAAAGATGTGGTTTCATAAAATGACCTTTTATATTAGTTTGTGACTTAAAAAAACATGTTCACTAAATATAAACAACCGATATCAAAAGGTAAATATATAAAAAATACGAAAAGGCGGATTATTTTTTTGAGGATCTCATTGCTTTATATTTTGTTGTAGCCGGATCTTCAAGCAATTTTTTATATTCCGGACTTTCGACTGGTACCAAAGCAATTTTGCCTTCCTGGTTATAATGTATACCCCAGCCATATCTTTTGGTCAGAGCTGAAGCACGCAGACAAGGCTGCCCTTTGGAAAAAAACAATTCTCTTTTTGTGTTCATTTCATGTTGGGAGACATCATTTTTTTCGGCGAAAGCCATAAAAATAACATCGTCGGAGGTATGTTTATACGGATGTTGTTTGATCCATTCAAATTGTTTTCTCGCTGTTGACTTTTGGGTTTCGCTGTCTTTGGGTTCTTCGGCCACATCGACCGGACAATCAGGAGCAATTTCTACCAGGGTATTAAAATAATTGGTGGTATGTTTAGAATCCGGATTCATAAAAAAACGAATTTATTGTGTTATAAAAAATTAATTTTTTTTAAGGACTAAAACATCCTGAAAGGCAAGCGGGTTTTGGGAAGGAATACCGCGCCAGCTTCCGGGTATATATTTTTCGATGGTAAAACCGTGTTTGGCGATGATGTCAAAAAGATAATCCTTTTTAAAACAAACGTTCGCACCTTTCACTTTTTTGTCCATAAGGAAATAATGGGTATATTCATAGGGAAAAACAAACGTTTGTCCTTCGTTTGATTTTTCAATATTTTGGGTTTGATCTGAAATAAAAAAAGTAGCGGTCAACAATCCGTTGCGGGTGAGTACTCTGGCACTTTCGGAAAGATAGTTGTCCACCTCGTCGTCCGTCATATGGGTAAAAACGGAGATCGCACAAGCATAATCAAAAGAGTCTGTCTCATAAGGAAAAGTATAGGATGCCGCATCTAAACCATCGCTGTTATATAAATCATTGTGCAGGTTGACAAAAAAAAAGTTGAAATTCGGAAATTTTGGGGTTATGTTTTGAGTGCACCAATCTGCACCGGTTTTGATGGCTTCAAAACCTTCGTAAGGTCCTTTGAGAAAAGTTGTCAGACCTAAGGCTATCCGACCGATTCCGCTGCCGATATCCAGAAAACGATGATCTGCCGACAATCCGTTTTCTATAAAAAACAAACACCAATCGCGACCTTGTTGCAAAAAATCTCCCCTTCCGGTATAAATAAGGGCTTTGGGTGGTACCAGTTCCTGAGATTTTGAAAAGATACTTTGAGGGAAATAATAGATTTTGCGAATCCAAAAACGATGTTCGGGTGAAAGTCTGTAATAAAGAGTTCTTAAGATATCCAAAATTAAAATTTAATACGTATCAAAGATTACAAACACAAAGATACATAAAAATCAAAAATCTGTCGGAAAGCAGGTTCTGAAGGTAAAACTCTGATGACCGTATTGGAGGATGCATTTCGGTAAGATGTTTTATAACCAAAGGTAAGTTTAGCGTATTTGTTTCTTTTCAAATTTTCTCTAAGCTGATGAAAAAAAATGAAATGTATCCTTTCATTTTTTTAAACTTCTTCGGAGTAATATGGACCATCTCCCCACAAAGACCCATACAATTTTGTTTACCACGCTACGATTATTAATCCATGCCACACGATTAACGGGAATATATCAACATTTATATATCAAAGTTCAGGTTTTGAATATTTTTGGCATATCATTGCAATCTTATTATAAACACCCTGACCATTTGGCATAAAAAGGGCCATCATGGTTATTTTGTGATGCACAAAACTTTAATATGTATTTTTATAAAAGTAAAATTTATATACTAAAAAGACTTTTCTTCTTCATTTCGGTTTATTTCTTTTAAACACTTCTGTTGCGCAAGAGTGTAGCTGTAAAGTTTACGATGACCAATCGGCTCAGATCAGTGAAACCATTGCATCAGAAGATCAAAAAAAATTTGATATTCTTACAAAACCAATATTTAACGAAAGAAGCGACTTTTGTCAATTCATCTATGTATACATCAAAACAAAATATAAAATAAAAAACCATCAGTTTGATAATTGGGAAGCTGATCTTCGCAGGATAGAGTCTTTAAGCAAAAAATTAAACTGTCCGAAAGTTGAAAATGACATGCTTGCCTTAAAAGCAGAATATTTTCAAGAGTCTGATCAAATCGAATCCGCTACAAAAACAGCCTATGACTTACTGCAAAAAGCTGAAAAGATCAACGACGCAGACAATGCCTGCAGCGCCATGTCCATTTTGTCGACGATATACTGGAGACAGGATGATGATATCAAAGCATTTTCTTTTGTTCCTAAAGTGATCAGATACGTCAGACAAGTGAAAAATGAAAAAGAATTGCCTGTTATCTATAACTGGCTGGCCCGCAGTTTTGAATCCATGTATGCGGCCAAAGAAAATAAGGATTATCTGGACAGTGTCGAAATATTTGCTGAAAAAGCATTGGTTACAGCCAGAAAATGGAACATGAATTTCCAGCTTAAAACTGCATTTCAATCTAAAGAAGCTCTTGCATATCATCGGGGCGATTTCAAAAAAAGTCTTACTTACCACGACTCTATATTTTTATATATTCAAAAACTAAATGCTCCTGCACAACTTCCTATGTATTTTCAGATGAGAGCTTATACATTGCAGGAATTGGGTATGAAATCTGAAGCAGCCAGACATCAGGATTCAGCCATTTTTTATGCCAGAAAATATGCCCAACCAAGTTATCTGGCCAATTATCTCAAAACCGGAATCGACATTTTTGAAGATGCCGGTATGACACAAAAAGCTTTACTTTCGCTGAAAGAATATGTCTTAATCAAAGACAGTGTCCAGACTACAAAACGAACAGAAATCATCAATGAACTGAAACAAAAATATGAAAAGGAAAAAGATTCCAAAAGAATCCTTGAATTGTCCAATCAAAAATATGTGCTGTGGGGCGGAATCGGAATACTGACTTTATTATGTGGTCTGATATACTATATTTACAGAAACAGAATCATGAAACGGGATCAGCTGATTCTTGAAACCGAACAGCGACTCAACCGCGCACGAATGAATCCTCATTTTTTCTTTAATGCATTGGCTTCCTTACAAAGTTTTGCCATAAATGAAACGGACTCGATGGCGATTGCCGAAAATTTATCCAAGTTTTCGCACATCATGCGGGAAACACTCGAAAATACTTACCGGGAATACAGTTCAATCCAACAGGAAATCGACTTCATGACGGAATATCTCGAACTTCAACAAATGCGTTTTCCGGGAAAATTTAATTTTGAAATCGTAAATTCAGTTGCGGATTCTCAATTGTCGCTTATTCCTTCTATGATTGTTCAACCTTTTGTGGAAAACAGTGTGGAACATGGATTTGCTGATATAAACTACACAGGTTTTCTTCGTTTGGAATTTTCAAACCACGGTGGAAATACGCTTATCAACATAACCGATAATGGTCGTGGTTTCAATAATCAGTCGCCCAAATCAAAACCTTATATAAGCAGAGCCAGTCAGATTATAAAAGATCGCATATATTTGCTGAATCTTAAGTTAAAATCCAATGCTCAATTCAGCATACAAAATAACGAAAAAACGGGGCAAGGCGTCAATGTCCATATAACATTACCGGAATTGTATGATAAAGAAAATTTTAGTCATTGATAATGAAGCCCCGATCAGAAATGCCTTCGTAAAAATGTTGAGGCATTTTTGTGATGACAGTTATGAAATCAGTGAAGCTGATGGAGTTCGTACCGGTATTCAGGCGATGGCGTCAAACAAACCGCACATTCTGTTTCTTGATATAGAACTTGATGACGGAACGGGATTTGACTTTTTAAATGTCGTCGATTATCAGGGTGTTCAACTGATTTTTACCACAGCTCACAATCAATATGCCATAAGAGCTTTTGAATACAGTGCCATACAATATCTGCTCAAACCCATCAGCCCGTCAGCGCTACAAAAAACCATTGTGCAGGCAAGTTCCAAATTGAATGAAGTCGACATGGCAAATCAAATTCAACTGCTTTTTTCCACTCTTCAAAAACCATTGGACCAGGATCAGAAAATCGTGCTGAAAGATATCAATAACATTTATTTTGTAAAAATATCTGAAATTATATATTGTGAAGCATCCGGTCCCTACACTACATTTACCATCCATGAAAGAAACAAAATCATTACTTCCCGCAATCTGAAAGAATATGAAACCCTATTGGAACCTTATTCATTTGCAAGATGTCATCATGGTTTTTTGGTCAATCTGAGAAAGATAAAATTTATGGATAAAAACGACGGGAATACTCTTGTGTTGGAGGGTGAAAACCGCATACCTCTTTCTACCCGAAAAAAAGATGAAATATTGATGCGGTTAAACAAACTGTTTTTAGGGTAAATAAGACAAAAAATTACGATCAGATACGTATTTCACAACCCATCCACCTACATTATTTACACCTTATTTATTGCCGCCTGTTAACCCTGGTGGCACACTTATTAATTACCCCGTTTTGTCCTAAGTCATGCAGCCTACCTTTGTCACATTCAATAATGTACAAAAATATCATGTATGAAAAATTTGATTTTAACATTTATCCTTTTATGGTTGAGCCAGCAAATGGTGTTTGGTCAGTGTGGACCGGCAACCAACCTTTCACATCAGTTTAACAACGGAATAAACACATTTTCGTGGGATCAGGTCCCGGATGCCACCCAATATGAACTTTGGGTACAGGATTCAGGAGGCTACGGATGGGAGCTTCTTACAACAACCACTAATAATGTATTTTTGACTCCCGGCGGGGTTTTGAGTGGTTCTTACGAATTTTATATTTCTGTTACCTGTCAAAACGGAGATATACACGACTCTTCTGTATTTCCTTTTACCATTCCCTGCCCGGAGCCAACCAATCCTCTTACCACCAACATCAGCCAAACAGGGGCAACACTTCAATGGACAAATTTTTATCAAAATGATCCCATCTGGCCTATGGGTGTCATGCTTGCGTACCGACCTTTGGGATCGGGCAGCTGGATATCTCTCAATGTAAATCCGTATAGTTCATCTTACATCATGGCAAATCTCCAGCCAAACACAACCTATGAATGGTGTATCAATCTGGATTGCCCATATTTTGACAGTGCACCGGTAATCTCTCAGTTTACCACATTGCAACCTGCTTGTCCCTCGCCTTTGGCTCCGACCTTGTTTGCTTTTACCAATAATTCATTGCAAGTTCAATGGTCGTCACCATGGACTGCTTCTTATTTATTGGAATACAAAAGTGTAAATGTATCAACCTGGACAAGTATTACGACCAATTCTAACACCATGCAAACCATATCAGGTCTGGATCCGGGAACCTCATACCATGTCAGAGTGGCCAGGGTTTGTGCTGCAAATAATACAAGTTTGTATTCTCCTGTAAGCACTTTTACAACCAATTGTGTATCACTCAACAACAGTGCGGCCTATATCCGGTATTTTCAGTTAAATGGTTTTCTGTGGACATCCGGAGCAAATCCGAACGGATACTTTTATGGAAATTCTCTGATTCCCGTTGTCCTTGGCAATACTTATACGCTAAGGTTGGCCGGAGGCGGACAAATCAATTCCGGCAACAAATACAATGTCGCTGTCTATCTGGATGCCAATCAAAATTATGTGTACGAACCAAGTGAAAGAGTGTTTGGTGTGGGATTTCTTTCCACTACCAATCTTAAAAATTTCACTTTCACCATACCTCCGACAGCCTTGACAGGAACAACCAGGTTGAGGGTGGTCATTTTAAAACAAAACCAGGGAAGTATCACCCCTTGCCCGCTATCAGGGTCATTGGGTGACGTGGAGGATTATACCCTTGTCGTTTCACCACCGGCATCCAATAAAAGTTATCAAATCACTGAAGACAAGATTGGCCAAACGCAGGATACAGAATCTGCCATAGTATCAACATTTGAAGCCAAATGCAAAGAATCGGTTACAGTATACACTTCACCATACGACTGTACATACGACATAAAAATCAGCGATATTGATGATGGTTCTTATGGGTATGACAGTATATATCTGACAGGTTCAACCATAATCCGCCAACCCGGCATCCCCTTTTACGTCATCATGAAAGTTTCTAAAGATGATGATATAAAAAGATGTGTGTCAAAGCTCATGATGAGAGATACCACACCACCTGTTGCAATCAGTGTAGACAAAATGGTGGTTACTTTTCTGAATACAGATACCATTTATTTTAATAAGACAGGTATGGATCAGGGTTCCTATGATCAATGTACCGAACTTCAAACCAGTTTTGAACCTGCTTTTGCGAGACATTCTGACCCCTCTCCATTATTTGTACATATGATGGTAACGGACACATTCGGCAACAGAAGTTCTTCGCTGATTGAAATTGAAATAGTGGATAAATCATCCGGTTTTCCAGCTGATGCAGAAGAAACAAAGGAAGTTTCCGATATTCAGATTTCTCCCAATCCTGTAGCTGATTTTTGTACATTAAAAGGCCAAAATATCCATTCCGTACGAATCGTTGATGCTGTCGGAAAGGTGATATCCGAACAAAAAAATGAAGCAACCAATCCTGAAATATTACTCGATTTTAGCCGGGTGAATGCCGGAATGTATTTTGTGGAAGCTTATACAATTGCCGGAGAACGAAGGACTACAAAAGTCGTTAAACACTAATTTTTTATATTCTTACTAAAATATTTTGATAACAATTCATCTTAAAAAAACAGACATGACAACAAGAATTATTTTCCTTTTATCCATGATTTTTATTTTTACCGCTTGTAATAACGATGATGATTCATCAGGTGGATCAGATTCAGGATCTTTTTTTCAATGTAAAATCGACGGACAGGATTACAAGATTACCGGAGAGACAGGCGCTTATGCTAAAAAGACCGGAGCAGATTTATTTGTTATATATGGCAGCGAAGATGCTACGAAACAAGGTTTCAGAAATGTGTATATCAGCCTGACAGCAGAACCAACCACCGGAACGTATGAAATCACCAATAACGATGTAGGTTCGGGATCATTCCTGCAGCCTTCCACGGCGGTATTGTACAATTCTGCTTTTCCGGGTGGATCCGGAAAATTGGTGGTGACCGAAAAAACGTTAACAATATCAAAGGTACCTTTGAATACGTAGCACCTGAAGCCAGCGGGGCAACTAAAAAAGTAATTACCGGGGGCAGTTTTGATGTTAAAATCAAATAAAGGTTGAAGACACAAAAAGTCAACCTGTAAATCTTTACGGAAACCTTCATCATGCCCACATAACAAGGCTCAGAACATTTTTTTTCTATTAATTAAATTGTTGACCCTAAACTGTCCGTTAGTTGTAAAAACCAACGGACAGTTTTTGTTTTGTGCTGGAACTTTTGAATAAGGTCTATGTCCAATATTCTTAAATTGATGGTGAGAACTTTAACCATTGTAATTTGAAATCAGAATTTTATAAAAAACTTATCATAGGTAGGTTCTGATCTTATACATTTGATCAAATTACAGCCGCTTAAAATTTTCAAAAGAACACTTTAATCTATTGACCACAAACAAAAATCATCTTTATTTGGTCCATGGTTCTTTTTCTTTTGCGTCTACAAATTTTTGTCCGTCGAAAATACACATTCCCTGCCAGGTACCGAACCAATATTGTCCTTTGTTGTCCTCCAGAATACTCTGAACCACGTTTGTCGTCAGACCATCGGCAGAAGTGAATTGGGTGAAATGGGTCCCGTCATAACGGTATACACCATAACCTTCTGCTGTAAACCAAATATGGCCCCGGCTGTCTTCATACAAATTGTACGCTTCCTCCCCTTTTATGATTCCGTCTCTGGTAAAATGGGTAAATTTTTTACCGTCATACCTGCTTACGCCGCCGTAAAATGATCCTATCCAGATATTACCTTTTGTATCTTCGAGGATGTCTGCCACATGGTTGTCGCTGAGTCCGTTTTTGGTCGTCAGATGTGTAAATTCGCCGTTTTTATAGGTAAATATTCCGTTTCCATCAGTGGCAAACCACATCGTTCCTTTTTGGTCTTCGATGATCTTAAAAACCAATTGAGCCGCAAGCATAGGATTTTGATTTTCAACTTTTGTGTCCGGCAATGGAAAGGGAGTAAACTTTTTACCATCAAAAAGTCGCAAGCCACTCATCGAGCCCACCCACAAACGCCCGATTTTGTCAAAGGTCAGACCCCAGATCTCCTCATCAACACTTTGTAATCCTTCGTTATTAGCATATGAAAAAAACTTTTGACCATCGTAATGCAAAAGGCCCTCTGACGTAGCAAACCATATATGTCCAATCTGATCTTCCACGATTTCCAATACTCTGAAGTTTGGATGAATGCCTTCGATGTTCATGGTTTCCAGATGTTTTCCGTCATATCGGATGATTCCGTCGCCGTTTGTCCCAAACCAATAATTTCCTTTTTTGTCCTGAAACATCGTTCTGACAAACTCACGGACCTTACCATTCAAATTGCTATGAATCTGTGGAAAAGTTGTAGGTTTTTTTACGAAGGGTGCCGGATAGATTTGTTCGGTATTTTGAACCGGCTTGTCTCTTCCTTGCCCATTACAGGAAAAAAAAGAAAAGGTCAGAAGAAAAAAAAATACATTTTTGATGGTAACCCTTTTAATATTTTGAAAACACAACATAAGATTGGATGATTTGGTCAATTATATAGTGGAAAGGTTAAAGATAATCCATATTATTTCATTCCTGTGATATTTTAAGTACCCTGAGTTCTTTTTAAAACTTTTTTTATTTGATACATGGTAGCTTTATGGGGTCTTCCTGTCATTTTTGGAGATTTTTGTTAATACCCTTACTTACTAAATCCATAAAAAACGTTCCTTTTGGTCCTTTAAACAATTTATTTTTGTTAGAAATAAAAACAGTTTCTTAACTTGCGTAAGTCCATAAATCGATTAGTTCAATTAACCCCCACTGCAAAAAATATCAACCTTCAATATAAAATCTTTTATAACTTTGTGATGAGTTAATTCAAAGATAAAATGATAAATTCGTCCTCCACCATAAGATTTTGTGTTTTCCAATACTTAGTGTATTGCGTTATTCCATTTGGTTTTTTACAAAGTCAGGTCTTGCCTGAAAAACCTCAGGAATGGATAGAAACCTGTGTACCGGAGACGGACAAAACGATCACGGTCTGCAGCTCCGGTTGTACGTTTTTAAATTCCCAACTCCAACAGGCGATTCAATCGGCTACACCGGGTACGACTATATTGCTGGAGCAAGGGGTCAGCTACACCGGACCTTATGATTTGTCGAAAAAAACCGGTGAAGGATGGATTGTTTTTCGAACTGCTGTGGACGATGACGAGCTTCCTTCCACCAATGAACGTATCACACCGGAGTATGCTCCTGTTTTGGCAAAAATTTTGGCAAAACCGGGTTTGAGTGCGATAAAAACAAAACCGGGGGCTCACCATTATTATTTTTTAGGGATAGAAATTGCGGCAACCGATTTTTCATGGAATGTTGTGGAAATAGGAAGTGGCGAAAAAAACATCGACGATCTCCCTCACGATATAACCTTCGATCGGGTGTACCTCCACGGACATAAAACCCTGGGAAGCCGCAGGGGAATTGCCATGAATGGACGCCGTATTGCCGTAGTAAATTCCTGGCTTTCTGATTTTAAAGAAGTGGGTTTTGACAGTCAGGCCATCTGCGCATGGAACGGTAAAACCTTTAAAGTAGTCAACAACTATCTAGAAGGTGCCGGTGAAAATGTGATGTTTGGAGGTGCAAAACCGGCTATTACAGATTTACTTTGTTCTGATATTGAGGTGCGTCAAAACCATTTTTTTAAACCATTGTCCTGGCGTGTGGGCGACCCGACTTATGAGGGAACCCATTGGTCTGTTAAAAATTTATTTGAATTAAAAAATGCTGACCGGGTTTGGATACAAGGCAACATCTTTGAAAACAATTGGTCTGACGCACAAAATGGATTTGCTATTTTATTTACGCCGCGGACAGAAGCGGGCAGTTGTCCGTGGATAACGGTACAAAATGTCACTTTTGAGGAAAATATCGTTCGTCATACTGGAAGTGGCTTTAATATTTCCGGAAGGGACAATAATTATTCAACCATTCACACCAATCATATTTTGTTGCGCAACAACCTGATCGAGGATTTGAATGGAAATACCTGGGGAGGCGATGGTCGATCGTTGCAGGTGCTCAACGGCGTACATCATTTGACTGTTGAACATAACACCTTTATCAACCCATTGGGTGGAACATTTGTCAATGCAGACGGGCCCAACTTTCCTAATGAAAACTTTATCTACCTCAATAATATCACGTCAAACGGAGTCTACGGACTACACGGAAGCGGCAAAGGTATCGGCAATCCTGCACTTAATTTTTATTTCCCGGGAGCCCAATTTCATCATAACGTGCTCACAGATGGTAAAGCATCAAACGGAGGCACAGCTTCTAACTATCCGGCAGAAAATTATTTTCCCGGTCCGATGGAAAATATTGGATTTCAGGCCTTTAACTTAGGTATCGGAGGAGATTACCGTTTAAAACCGGGAAGTGTTTTTAGTAGTGCTGGATCAGACGGTTTGGACATTGGTGCGGATGTGGAAGATTTGTTACTTGCCACTACGGGAGTGTTGTCGGGAATCAATGAGGTGTGTGAAACACAAACAACACAAACAGATCAGGATTTGGGTCAAACCAATATTTGGGACATGTTACCAAGACCCAATCCCGGATTAAATTCCGTATTTATACCGTTTTTCCGGACAAAACAAACATCGGTAATGATGATGAATATGGAAGGACATATTTTGGATACGGTCAAAAAAAGCCAACAAAAAGACGGGTGGGAAATGGATACCTCTTCTCTGCGAAAAGGAATGTATATCATTCAAGTGGATTCGGAAGGTACAGTTTCCCGATTTAAGTGGATAAAAATGCATTAAATTTGATGAAGAAATTCCGGTTGACAGCAATATTTGGAAGATACGTATGATCAAAAACCATTTAAAGGTTGTCTGTTGTTTCAAATTATCTTCCGCTTATCCTACCTGAATGTCTCCGGGTATTGTGTCATATCTATACCCCACATCGGTTCAATCACCAGATAAACATACAGGGCAATCAATATAACGGAAATGATATTCAACCATAAACCGACCCGAATCATATCCTTCATCTTCATGTGCCCACTTCCGAATACGATGGCATTGGGCGGTGTCGCTACCGGAAGCATAAAGGCACAGGATGCCGCCAACGTAACCACCGCCAGGATCGGAAATGGATGAACATTCATCGCCAGCGCCACACCGGCCATCACCGGCATAAAGACCGAAGCTGTAGCGACATTGGATGTGACTTCTGTCAGAAAATTAACGATCAGGCTGACGATGAGAAGAACCACCAAATAAGGCATTATCTGCAATACCGTAAGATTTTCGCCAAACCAGGCCGCCAAACCGGATTCCTGAAATGCTTTGGCTATAGCCAGACCTCCACCAAAAAGCAAAACGATACCCCAAGGCAGGTTTTTGGCAGTATCCCAATCCATGATTTTATGTTGCCTGTCCTTTGCCGGCATAATAAACAATAACAGGGCTCCGAATAAAGCGATCATGGTATCATTGACGGCAGGCAACCAGGGTTTGATCAGCAAGGGACTGAAAATCCATCCGAATACGACCACTAAAAAAACAACCAATACCCTCTTTTCTTCATAACCAAATGGGTCAATTTTAATTTCATCCAAAGTGATCAAAAGTTTTCCGGGCTTAAATATATAAATCAACACATACCAGGCAATAAATAATAAAACCACACTGATAGGAAAACCAAAAATAAACCAGTCGTAAAAAGAAATATTCACCCCATAACTTTTTTCCACCATACCAGATAAAACCAGATTGGTCGGTGTGCCGATCAGCGTAGCCATTCCTCCGATAGAACAAGCATAAGCCACCCCAAGCATCAAAGCTTTGCTGAATCCTGCCGATGTTTTGTCTTTTAACCGGGAAATAATCGACTCCGCAATCGGCAGCATCATCAAAGCTGTCGCCGTATTGCTGATCCACATGGACAAGACAAAACAAGCGATCATAAATCCCAAAATAATTTTATGCAGATTGGTGCCGATACCCACCAACAATATTTTGGCAATTCTGATGTGAAGTTTCCATTTCTCCAAAGCCAGGGCGATGATAAATCCACCGACATACAACCAGATGAGTTTGTCAGAGTATGCATTGGTCGCTTCATCCATACTCAACACAGAATATGCCGGAAATAAAATCATCGGTATCAAAGAAGTCACCGGAATCGGAATGGCTTCCGTCACCCACCAATAAGCCACCCAGGCCGTTATCCCCAGGGTATAGGCTGCCTCCTGATTCATATCAACCTGAACACCTATATACGAAAATAAAAACATCAGGACCGGCCCCAGAATGATGTGAATACTATATTTTAGCATGACAATCAATTGATTTTATATTACAGAATGCAAACATACGATATTTATAAAAAATAATTTGGAACCTGATTATAATTTGTTAAACATCTTGAAAACACTTGCAAATATTTCAGTTTACAATTTTTAAAATTAAATGTTTCTTTCATTATATAATACTATCTGAAATATGAAAACATGCGGTAGCATTTTTGTGTTAATGAATGGTAAGTTTGTCAATAACTGTAAAAAGTTTGGTAAACACTACATAAAACCAATCGTTGTTTATGGTAAAAACCGGTAAAGTTTTTTTTCAGTTCCTTTTTGTTTGGCTCATTATATCCCATTCTATTTCCTGTTCGTTTACCAAAAAAGTAAAAACAGGGGATATGGCTTTTGAATTGAAACAATATACCGTAGCCATAGATTTATTTTTGGAAGAAATAGAAAATATCGATAATCCGACACAAAAAGCGAGAACAGCTTTTTTACTGGGAAAATCATACGAAAAAACGTTGGATTACGCTGCCGCAGCTGAATGGTATGGTCAGGCAAAAAAATGGTCCTACGGAACCGAAGCGACCAAACTATTGGCACTTATGCTCAAACAACAGGAAAAATACCCTGAATCCATGCAGTTTTGGGAAGAACTCAAATCCGTCCCGGAATATCGGGCAGATGCCGATCGCGAATTTCTCATCTGCAAAGAAGCCATGCGGTGGAAGGCCGATCCGGAACCTATGGTCATTGAAAAGTGTATTGAATCTTCCTCATATTCACATTATGCTCCCGTCATGTATCGGGATCAGTATCTCCTCGTCACTTCTGATCGTCAGGAGGCCACCGGAAAGTCAGTATACCCCTGGACAGGGCAAAAATTTTCAGACTTATTTTTATTTTCAAAAACAGGAAATCTGCTTACCCCTTTTGATCCGGTCATCAATACCGAACATAACGAAGGAACGCCGGTGTTTACCAACAATTTCCTGACTATGTACTTTACCAGATGTCAAAGGGATAATAATGAAAATGATGACTGCAAAATTATGGTAAGCTATCTGGAAGACGGTGCATGGACAGATCCGGAAACATTACCTTTCACCAAGCCCAATGTTCAGTTTGGACACCCGGCTCTGCTTGAAAACGATAGTATTCTGGTTTTTACATCAGACCTCGAAAGTCCGGGAGGCAACTTTGATTTGTACTACACCGAATTGTTTGAAGACGGTAGCTGGGCCGATCCTGAAAAAATGCCGTCAACCATTAACACCAACGGAAATGAAAAATTTCCTGTGGCTGATGGCGATACGCTGTATTTCAGTTCGGATTACCTGCCAGGCATGGGAGGATATGACATCTTCAAAACCTTTCTGACCAAAGATAGAAAATGGGCCGCTCCTGTCAATATGAAGTATCCGGTCAACTCCGGAGGAGATGACTTTTCCTACGTAGTGGACAAAACGTTCAAAACAAATGCCAATAAAACCGGCAAAGGTTATTTTACCTCGTCAAGGTCACAAAAAGGGATTGATGAAATTTTTGTTTATACGAAATTAAAAAAAGAAAAAAAGCCCGAAAAAGACTCACTGCCACAACCGGAAACCAGCTATTTTGTAAGTGGAAAAACCTTTGCGGAAATATTTAAAGATGATAATCCAGATGAAGATATTATGGAAAAAATCCTGCTTCCGGATTCCAGAGTTCAGTTATTCAATACAGAAGGTGTTTTGATGGCAGAAACCAGAAGTTCTTCATCATCAGTGTATCTTTTTGAAGTAGAAAAAAACAAAAAGTACATATTGAAAGCTAACAAACAAAACTACCTCACTGGTGCCGAAGAGATTTTTATCAATGAACAAAAACCGAAAGACGGGGAATATACCGTGACCCGAAACCTGGATCTCGTCCTATCCAAAATCTATCCTGACAAAGAAATTATTTTAGAAAATATTTATTACGAGTATGACAAATGGGATCTAACCAAAGAAGCCTTTCCTACCCTTGAAAAACTTGCCAACATGATGGTCGCCAATCCGGGAATTCAAATCCGGCTAAATTCGCATACAGATTGTCGGGGTGAAGATGATTACAATATGGAGCTTTCGCAAAAAAGAGCTCAATCGGTAGTAGATTTTCTGATTTCAAAAGGCATAAAAGAAACCAGGCTGACACCCGTGGGTTACGGAGAAACAAAACTTGCTGATTTATGCGTCTGTGAAAGTTGTACCGAAGCCCAACATCAGAAAAACAGAAGGACGACCTTTACCATTGTAGCGTTTGGGAAATAAAAAAGTGGAGCGCTTAAATTTTGGGAGATATTCTGATTTTTTTTTACAATCAGAATACTCATATTAAGAGGGGCGTTAGCCCTGGTAATCTTTGTAGCAAAAAATGATGTCTTTAATATCGAGGGGCGTTAGCCCTGATATCTATTTATCATACCATTCAAACAGATATCTTTTTTCATGAGATATATCCAGAGTTTTTAATAAATCCAAATACTCATCTCGAAATGTTTGTTTTTTGTGGTGTTCGCGTTGTTCGAAAATATATTTTATTACATGATCAATTACGTTTTTTGTATACGAAAAAGCTCCATAACCATCTTGCCAGGCAAATTTCCCAAGTACCAATTTCTTTTTATTAATCCAATTTGAAGACCCTGATTTTACTTGCTCCATCAACTTTGAGGGCGAAATGGATGGATGTAATGAAACCAAAATATGCGTATGATCAGGGTTACAATAGACAGCCAAAGCTTTAGATTTGGAAGAACTCACGATAGAACACATAATTTTTTCCAATTCATCTCTGAATGATTCTTGTATCAAATTTTCACGACCTTTGACAGAAAACACAAATTGTATGTACAGCTGAGAATAAGTATTTGCCATAAATAGTATTTTTTAATTAAAGTTCTTTTAAGGAGATTTTGTTCACCAAAATTATAAATTTAAATTATGTTGGCGAAGTTAAACAAAGGTTTAATTTACTTAATTTATAAATCTAAGATGCCAGGGCTACGCCCCTTGAATTTTCTCATTAAATTATTCTACAAAGATGTCAGGGCTACGCCCCTGGAAACAAATTATCACCTTTACTTAAGTAGTTTATTCCATACCCCTTATAATTATACTTCTAATCTCATGTATAAAAATTAAAAACTTCAGCTTTGTTAAATAAATTCATGAAATCACTTTTTAAGAAATATTGAATAAAAGTTGCAAACTTTTAATTTTAGTTCCATAGCAACATTTTAAAACTTAATAAAATTCAGAATCTGCTTAATATGTTGATTCTTAATCAATATCTTGCTTTCTACCTGATTTTTCCGCAAAAATAATCCTGTCCATTCCTTGCATATCTTTAATAATTTCGACGTTTTGCAAGCCGTTTTTTTCGAAAACAGTTTGGGTTTCTTTGCCTCGAAGAGCATTGATTTCTGCCAGGACTATACAAGGACCATTTCGTGTTGCAACAAAACGAGCCAGAGCTTCGTAAAATTCCATAGCATGATGGTTAACAAAAAGAGCAATGTCCGGTTCGTGGAGCAATGTTGAAGTTGACATATGATCCTTTTCATTTAAATCAATGTAGGGTGGATTGCTGACGATCAGGTCGAAATCAGGCAACATAGAAACGGCCTCTTCGTCCAAAAAATCCAATGACAAAAAATGTACATTGTTACAACGAAAGGTATCGCGGTTTTTTATAGCAACTTCCAGAGCTTCTGCACTGAGGTCAATTCCGGTGATTTGCCAGGCAGGATTTTCGAAACCAAGAGTCAGGGCGATAGCGCCACTTCCCGTGCCGACATCCATAACAGTTTTAATGTTATTACCTTTCCCTCGTTGTAAGACATAGTAGACGAGTTCTTCGGTTTCCGGTCGGGGTATCAACACCCTTTCGTCCACATAAAAATCCCTGCCGTAGAAGTTTACCTTTCGGGAAATATATTGCCAGGGAATGTGATTGCGCACTTTTTCCAGAACCTCTTCGATCCCTGAAATAAAATCTTTTCCCGGAAGGATATCTGAATTTGTATCAGGAAAAGAAAGGTCTTCCCACAAATATTTGGTAATGGTTGCTGCCTCTCTGTTGTTTTGGCCGTTTTCCAATAGGGTGTCATAAAGTTTTTGATAGTACGTTTTGATCATAACCAAAATTTACTTAGAAAAAAGGAAAGTATCGCAAGAATCTGATAAAAGATCCACCAGGACACGTCAATCAAATCCTTCATACTTATTTTAAAATAGCGGGAAATAACCAAAAACATCATCCATTTATGCAGATAATAAGCTGCCACAGTGGCCCAAATCAATCCTTCCAAACCAATGACCTTAACCCACCAATAAGACAAAATTATATTGATTACAATTTCCAATATGCCGATCCAAAATACCCATTTTTGTTTTCCCCTGGCCAGAAGCACCGTATGGGGAAGCAACAATCTCGATCCCAGAATAAGCAGATATATAGTAAATATCAGGGCGGATTGTGTAAAATCTTCATTGTACAAATGGGTAAATACCGGTTTACTTAACCAAATGAACAGGATAGAAACCGGAAAAAGCAGATGCATATGTTTTGTTGCTTTATCCTTCAAAACCGACAAATCCCCGGCAAGGCTTACAAGTGGTATCATAGCAATACTTAGCGAATTCATAAGTAAAGACGAAAGAGGAAACTCCCTGGCTCCGTATTTATAAACAGCAAAAGTTTCAGCATCAAAATAAAATCTGACAAACAGACCGTCGATCATATCCATGGCGATTCCCGTCAGAGCAATAAGAAAAAAAGGAAAACTGTATTTTAAAAAATCAAAAAATGATGAAAGGCTGAATTGAAAACTATTTTTGAATAAAAAAATTGAACCAAATACCATTTTCAGCACCGACAAGCCAATCAAAACCAATAATAAAACCTTAATATCCGGAAAAAACCACAAAAAATACCCGATGACCATCATATACATCACACTAAAAACAGAAGCATACCAAAACAAAATTTTTGCCTTTTTGATGAGCAAAAACAGAGTCTCCGGAATATTTGAAAGTGATTGAAAAATCAGATAAATACAAGCCAACAGGATGAGGTCAGTTGGCAAAACCTTCGCATTGATATAAAAAAAATGGTTTTTAAACAGAAATAACAACCCGGATGTCAACATTCCTAGAAAAACAGATATTAAAAACCCAAATATCAAAACATCCTGCTTTTGTAAACTTTTATCGTAAGCAGTGACCATGGCATCTCTTTGTCCGCTGATCCAAAATTGTGAAAATATTGTGATGGTAAACAAAATGAGTTCAAAGGTTCCTATGTCTTCCATCGACAATCCGAATTTGACCATAACGATGCTTAAAAACAGATTCTGTATATATCTTGCGATATTAGCATACTGATATGCAGTCACAACATCGTTAAAAACCTTTTGTATCAAGCCGGAAATATTCACGGAATTAAAATTAATGGTGTTTCAGGGTACAAACTAACAAAAAATTCCCGGAAGTATCAGCCCTTCAGTCAATTTTCACAAAACCAAAAAAAAAGAACCGACACAAGACTTATAATTTACTGCCACATTTTTTGCAATATTCAGCATCTGTCGCATGACCTTCCAATCCACATTCTTTACAACTGATGGTATTGGATTCATTTTTACTGACCAACAACATAGAAGAAGTCATGATACCAGTAGGCACAGCCAATACAGCATAACCTATCAGCATGGTAAAAGCAGCAATAAACTGTCCGGCTGTCGTGACAGGAGAAATATCACCGTATCCGACCGTTGTGACTGTGATGATGGCCCAATAGATACTGCGGGGTATACTGTCGAATTTTTCATTGACTCCGTTTTCAATGACAAACATCAAACTACCGAAAATAAATACTAAGATAAGAATATTAAACAGAAATATGAGGATTTTGGGTATGCTGATGATAATGGATTTGCGCAACATCTGCCCCTGGGCAACAAACTGGTGCAATTTAAAAATCCTGAACAGCCGCAACAAACGCAAGGCCCTGATAATCATCAGTGAATGAACACCCGGGAATAAAACCGACAAATACGTCGGCAGAACAGAAAGTAAATCAATGACGCCAAAAAAAGATGAAGCGTATTTTGCCGGATTATAGACAGTATATAGGCGGAGACCATATTCTATCGTAAAAAAAATGGTAAAAAACCAATCGGTCACATAATAAAAATGCGCCATCTCCTCACTTTGTCCGGGAACCGACTCAAACATGAGTATGGAAATATTAAAAACAATAGCTATCAGCAGAATAATATCAAAAAGTCTTCCTTCTTTGGTCTCGGCTTCAAAGATAATTTCGTGGAGTTTTTCTCTGAAATTACTAAAATTTTGTGGTTTTTTGCGATCTTTTGCCATAATGATATATTTTGTTTTTGATGTCGATATTCAAAATCAAAAAGATAAAAATGATTTGTTATTATGGTTGTTTCCTGTATTTTTAAAAATAAAAAAAGGGAAGCCGTGAAGCTTCCCCTTTTGCTCAAAATTTGTATTCACTAACCAATTATCTTAATCGATTAAAACCATTTTACCGGTTTTGACCGTATCATTAAACTTCAATTCGTACAACAATACTCCTGAATTTAATACCTCAGTTTTGAGAAGCTCAAACTGTTGTACGCCTTTGTCGAAGTATGCTTTTTTGGTAACAATTATTTTACCGGCTATATCACGAACCACAAGGTCAACCTGACCAGGCTGTGGTACATAAAACTGTACATTGGTAGACTGACTCCATGGGTTTGGAATATTTCCAAGTTCCAAAAATTCAGCTTTATGTACATGATCCTGACCATATCCGATCTGGACACCGGCAACTTTTAATTCGTGGTTATAACTTTCTGCAAACATCACATCTTTATCCAGCGTAATCAGTTGTGCGACAGGACCTGTTTGTGCTGCATTGGCTTTGACAACAAACAATACCTCACCTGCTTTCAATTGTACAGGATATTGTTGTGACCAGGAGATAAATACATAACCGTTGGAGACGTGATAATTTTCGTCTGTAAAACGAATGATATCTGATTCAATTCTGATATTGTTCAAACCTTCAGTTTTCAGAGCAAACTGGAATCCTGTCAACTGAACATCTTCGACATTTTCAGCAGGAATTTCTATATTTCCTTTTGAAGTCACCTTATTACCAAGTAATCTGAGGTGCAGATTGTCGTTAGACCTTTGTTCAGCAGACTGTTGCTTAATCTGATAACTTTGGTTGACATCACCAACTTTCAAACCTTTGAAGCTGACATTCATTGTTCCGGATAATGACTCAAGGAAATAAGAATCCGGAATGAAAGAACCTAAAGGATTTGTCGGATCAATGAAACTGAAACCATCCGGAAGGAATCTCCAACTGTCATTATTCGGAAATTCAGATTTCACACCGAGAATAACTTTCCGCAATTCTACCAGATCGAGTGAATTTAATTTTTTATCGTTATTTATATCTCCAGCCAGATGCATGTACGGATTATCAAATACACTGATTTCCATGATATGTCGTTGAATCAATACAAGATCCAGGGTAGAAACACCATCCAGAACACCGGTAACTTTACGTGGTTTAACGTTATATGACTCACCTATGACGGCATTTTCTTCGCGGTATAAACCATTTACATCTGTTTGAAGCGTATTTCTACCATTCAACGTCACATCAACACCTGAAAGCGGATCATTCAATAGTGATTCAACACTACCGTAAATGATACCTCTTCCACCGTTACAGAAATCGTTTGTATCTGTCAGGAAGTATTGTGTTCGGCAAGAATCCCAAAGTAATGTATCACCACTTCTGGTATCCCAAATGTATACGGTCAGGTCAATACCTACCATAGACAAGTCGCTGCAATCCAGAATCATTACGGTATCCTGAAGGTCAAATGAATAGGTCTCAAGAAAATGACCTGTCTGAGGACAAATATTGGTGAAGGCAAAAAATCTTCTGGCAAACATAGGTTTGGTCAGTGTATCCGGCATTTCAAGGAATTGTTTGGTACACAATGATCTGAATGCGTGGACTTTTAACATAAAGCTATATTCAGCTATGTTACCACAATGATCCTGTGCCGTGATGGTAATCGGATAAATACCTACGTCATACGTTCCTGAAGGATCGATACTGTTTTGATCATCCGCCCAGAAACCATTATTGGTAAGGACAAGATTTGTATCACAATCTGTGGCAATAATTCCGGAAAAGTCAACAAAAATAGCACATTCTGCTACAGATACAGTGACATCCACCACGGCAGGAGGCAGGTTGAAAAAGACCGGCGCCGTTGTATCGTTGACAAAAATAATCTGCGTGAATGTAAATATTCCGTCGTTGGTACCAGGTACCAGGTGGCAGGAATCAACGACTGTCCAGTTTCTGATAATGGTATCGGCACAACCTGATCCGTCAACCGGCAGATTGATATCTTCATAATCTATTGAAATAATAGAACAATCACTTCCTTCGTCATTCACTTCCGGAATACCTGTATTCATTGGTGTGGCTTCCGTACAATCAAAAATAGTAACTGTATCCTGAGGCCATACGATATCATCTTCTGTAATACCGTTGGTAGGTTCAATGGTGATGGATTGCACACATTGTGTCGAATTACCACTATTGTCTGTGACCACAAATGTTCTGGTAATGATACCTACATTACAGACATTAAGGTTTGCTATCGGCGTTTCTTCTAATTCCAATCCAGCCATACAGTTATCGCTGAATGTTGCCTGACCGAATACACTTAACGGTGCATCCGGATCATAATCCAGACATCCGATAGTCAGGTCAGCAGGACAAACCAAAGAAGGTACCAATGTATCCAATACGGTAACCTCGGCAAAACACTCCAAAGTATCCTGAGTGGTAATATTAATCACTCTTAAAGTTACTGTATTTACTCCGATCTGATTGCAGAATAAATTTGGCGGAGTCACTTCTACTTCGATATCACCGTCACAACCTGTTGTATCTCCAATACTTATCAATGCAGGTGTAATGGATACCATACCCATTGCGTCAAGATAAACTGTGGTATCTCTGGTCTCACATGTAGCATTTCCGGTGCTGACATGAACCGTAGCAGATTGTATTGCGGAACAAAGATTGGCATTTGTTACTGTGACTCTGTACATTGTCGTTTGTGCAGGTGAAACAGTAATTGAAGCAGATGTCTGACCTGTAGACCAAAGATATCCCGGCCCTCCTGTTGCTGTAAGTGTTGTACTTTCGCCAAGACAAATATCTAAATTACCTGTTATTGTTACATTTGGTAAAGGATTTACCTCTACTATTCTTGTTCCGGTAGCTGAACAACCGTTAGCATTGGTCACTGTAACACGATACATCGTAGTCTGTGTCGGACTAACCTGAATAACAGCCGTTGTCTGACCTGTAGCCCAAACATAGGAAGTTCCTCCTGTAGCCGTAAGTGTTGTGGTTTCACCACGACATATTATATTGTCTCCTGTAATATTTACAACAGGTAAAGGATTAACAACAACATTAAATGTACCGGTATTAGAACAACTGTTTTGGTTGGTCACCGTAACCGTATAAGTTTGTGAAGCAACAGGACTAACCGTTATAGCTGCTGTTGTCTGACCATTTGACCAAAGGTATGCGGTTCCTCCTGATGCAGTCAAAGTGGTAGAACGACCAACACAAATCGGAGATGTGCCTTGTATCTGAACATTCGGAAGTGCATTGACAGTTACGGTTGCTGTAGCAGAAGCACGGCATCCGTTTACGTCTGTAACAGTGACGATAAAATTAGTTGTAACTAATGGATTGACCGTTATACTGGCAGTTGTCTGACCATTAGACCAAACAAAAGATGTTCCGCCAACGGCTGTCAATGTTGTAGACTGGTTAAGACATATCGTTCTGTTGCCTTGTATCTGTGCCAATGGTAATGGTTGTACGGTTATTAATCTTTCAGCTACGGCTGTACATCCTAAAGATGATGTCACGGTAACTCTGTAATTTGTATTATTTTGAGGACTCACGGTTATTGACTCCGTTGTCTGCCCGGTACTCCAAAGGTAAGTTCCCCCTCCTTTTGCAGTAAGAACTGTAGAGGAACCCCTGCAAATGATATTATTTCCGGTTATCTCTGCATTTGGTGTATCATCAATAACTGTGATACTTTGAGAATAATTGTAAGATATAGGTCTTGAGAAACAATTGAAGGTTACTGTCCAGATTCTGGAAGTTGTGATACAATCATCACCACAAGAAACCGGAGGATTGTCTACATGTGTGACGGTAACGTCATTACAATCACAATCAGTCTGCAATGCAGGAATTTTGTCAAAACCTACATTTGCAATCAATAAGGCACATCCTGTTGTGTCCACTGCACCCGGCCAAACGATACATTCTTCAAGATCCGGACAAACATCCACATCATTGTTATCCTGTACTTCTACCTGGATGACACATTCGCTTACACCACCACCGATTTTGTCGATTACATATAATGTAAGGTCATATGTTCCCAAATCAAAACAGTCATAACAATATTCGGTAAACGTAGTATCTGTGGCTGAAAAAGCAAAACATAAATCATCACTGCAAGGATGTGAGCTTCCGGCATCCAGGCTTGCAGCCAGAATACATGCCATTTCGATGTCATTTTCACCATCACCGTCGGTATCCATAGGCACCAGTCCCACACTCACTCTTTCTACACAAATCGCTGTAGGAGCATCACAATTTACAATGGTAAATATCTGATCGCAGGTAGTCACGTTACCACATCTGTCTTCAAATGAATATTGTACTCTGTGTGTTCCAACAGGATAAACACCTGAAGCATTGATGGTCCCACCGAAATTACTGATTTCGGTATCATAGGTTCCATCGTTGTTTGCGTCGATTTTGTAAACATTGCTCAGTAAATTAGCCGGTGTACAAACATCTGTAGCGGTAGCAATTAATGTGATAAAACCATCCACACAATTGTCTTTTGGTGTACATTGAGTCAAAGAATCACATGAACTTGTAATAACCGGAGCAATGTCATTCTGAACCTTTATCGTTTGTTGCCATGTGATAGGCTGATAATTCGGATTATTTTCCATAGCACACCAATCAATGACGTACCATGTTCTTACTATTTTAAAACATGCGTTCGGAACAAAATTGAAAACCTGATCCTTAAATGTTACGCCAACATTATCACAAAAATCTTCTGTAATAACCGGGTAACTATATAAAGTATCCAGATTGTCCGGATGTAAATCCAAAGCAGTACATCCTTTGTCTGTTTCAAAATCCAAAGGCCAAACGATGTCATTTTCATTAAACGGATCGTAATTTTCAATGGTAATGAACTGAGAACATCTGGCAAAGCCCAGGTTATCTCTCGCTTCAAATATTCTTTCAATAACACCTGTTCTGCATTGATTTAATGATGATACCGGAGTCAATTCTGTTACTGTAGCGCCACAAGCGTCAACTGCAACAGCTATACCGAATTCACTCAAATCAGCTATGTCAATATTTTCATCACAACTTCTGGTTTCATTTGGCGGACAGGTAATCTGCGGCGCAAATTTGTCCTGAACCGTCACAGGTATCATACAGGTATTAGAGTTGTTGTTGATGTCAGTTACCCTCATTTCTACAATGATGGTATTTCCTACATCGTTACAACAAAAATCAACCAACGGACCAAAAACATTATTCTGATTACCGCAACCGGCAACCATTCTTCTGATTTCATAATGAGAGATACCACAAGCATCCCAGCTACCGTCGTTGACATGATCAGGACGCATATAAGCTTCACCTGAAGAGTTCAGACTTACCACCAATTCTCCTTTACAAATAGTGGTAGGAGATGTTTTGTCCAGAACAGTGATTGTATAAGATAATGAATCTCTGTTTCCACATTCGTCGTAAGCAATATATTTAATGGTGTTTTTTCCGCTTGGAAGTTCTACGAAAGCCGTATTCTGACCTAAAACAAATCCACCCGGATATACGATATCCACTCTCAAAATTCCTTCACATTCATCTGTTACGACTGCTTGAGGCAATTGAACGTTTGCCAGACAATTTCCTACAGATGCACTTACCGTTATATCTGCTATCGGTTCAAAAACCGGTGCGATGGTATCTGTGATTTCGATCATCTGGGTAAAACGAAGCGGAGTATCATTGGAACACCAATTTTCAAAAATAATCCATTCTCTGGCTATTTTGCGGACACAATTGATTTTTCCGAGATCTCTGTCGCTGAATCCTGTATAAACTTGACATGTTTTGTCATAATGTGGAAACAAGTCATCGCCAAACAAGGTAGGTACACCTGTAAAAACCGGTGAAGGTCTGCCTTCTTCGTCCAAAGGAAAGTTATCACAAACCAAAGGATTATTGTTTGCCATAGTCCTGTCAGCAGGTATAACAACCTGACTGAGGTTTGGTCTGGCTACAAAAATTGTCATATCACAAGGAAGTGAAATATTTCCTGCCTTGTCTTTTGCAATATATCTTCTTTCTATCTGTTTGACATATAATTCATTACAAACATATGGTGTAATCAATTCGTATAATAATGTATTTTCTACCGGACCACCGCAATTATCACTTTCAAAAGGACCTACATAAGTGTCCAGTTCGTGACATGCAAGAACGATATCCTGACAGAAAGTTCTTGGCGGAATTTTATCTTCCACAAAAATGGTAGCCCAACAAGAATTACCCCCACAACCGTCGATCAACTTGGCCATGATGTTTTGTCCAAGATGTACTTCAGTCAACGTTGCATTCGGAATCACTTTCCCGTTTTTATCCATCAGGATGACCTGATAAGGAGAACCTGTATTAAATGTACCGGCTATCAATACGGAAGGAGTTACAGTAAACACACAGTTTTCATCCAAAGAAACATTTACATTGGAAATACAGGAAATCGCACCTGCATCACCTACACCTGAAGAGATGTTTAAGGTGACAGGACTGTAACACTGATCTATAGCCGTAGCATCGATTTCAAGTCTTAATACGTGCTGTCCGTCAGCTACACCCGACCAATCTATGGAAACCGAACTTTGGTCAGCTCCTATCGGATTTCCGTCCAAAGTCCAGGAAAAGATATAATTATTTCCTCGTAATTCTACTGAATAATCAGATGTGATACTATTACACACACTTGTCAGACCAATAATCTGAGCGGTGTTGTAACTGCAGAATCCCGGATCCAATCTGTAAGATCTGGTTAAACCAAAATTATTTTGAAGCACAATAAAAAATCCCTGACCTTCGATGTGTCTTCCTTCAAAAGAATATCTGGAAATACCATTGCCCAAAACTGTTTCATCCAAAAGAAATCCACCAGATCCTGTGATAAAAGGAGTCGGTGAAGCCGGAGGTGCAGGACTGAATTCGTCATACAAGCCGACAATTTGTTCGATAAACCATGTTTCGCCTGAAGCACTTTCCAAACCGATAGCTGCACTGAATTGACCATCAAACGGCGTTGTGGCATTGTTCAGACAAATACAAGGGTTTGAGATTTCAATATTACCAAGCAATACTACATCAGCTGAAGAATAATTATCCTGACCTAAATATTGTAATACACTGCTTTCATTATTTTCTACTGTAAGTGACAGATTTGAATCGTAATCGAGGTCTGAAATTTCTTTCAGATCGGTATCATAAATTCTATAAACCTGTACAACATTTGTAAGAACTCTCGGACCTACGAGGGTTTCAGCTACCAATAAAGTAATATCTGTAAAGGTACTTTCGCCCGGTCTGAGTGGTTTTTCAAGCTCAATCGCTCTTTCTGCAATATTTCCCGGAAGAGAAGTCCATTGATCATCATTCAAAGAAAGAGCTTGAGGAATATAATCACGCAAAACAAATTTTTGAATAGAAACGGTACCTTCATTGATGATTTCCAGGCTAAATTTTGATACCTGACCAGGTATAAGTTCTCTTTTTACGGCTTTTTTAATGATGGCAACATCAACCACATCCAATAAAACCACTACAGGATCATGGTCATCTTCGTCCATCACTCCTGAATCATTGATCATATTATCCGTGATACTGTTTACCACTCCACCCATATCATTTTTGGCATTATCATCTGAATAAGAATCAAAGTCTACTGCCAATCCATTTTCATCATACGCTTCCAGAATTTCAGCATAATTGATGACAGCACCTGAAGGAGCATTTTCTCTAAGAGTCAACGTCAGCATGTGAACCCTGTTTTCTCCCGGAAACAAATATCCTTCATTTACAAATGACAAGGAAAGTGCATCCGGTGATAATACCCAACCCGGATTTTTTGCAGGATCAAATATAAATGCTTCGTTCAGGTAGTTAATAAGCGTATATGATTTTGCAGCAATATTGCCCTGATTATATACGGTAGTATTCATTTTAACTTCTGATCCATTCGAAAACACGCCATTAGTATGTAATTCGTGTTTGAGTGCCAAATCAAAAACCGGTAATGTGTTAACCGTCACGATGTCTTCAGGAGCTACAGAACAAGCTGTAACCAGTTCCAGAAGATTATTGTTCAGATCCAATACGCGGTTGATTGAAAATTCGTGGTTGAATGCCGGACTGTTTTCTGAAGCATTAAAATTAACTACTACTTCAGTACAGTAAGTAGCACCTCTTCCCAAAACCTGATTAAAAGTTTTTGTGGCATTACTTCCCTGATTTGTCCATCCCTGATTCAGACTTCCGTCCAAAATATTTCCTTTTGGCATCACATAATTCAGTGACCATCCATTGACAGGAAGCGTACCTGTATTGGTCACACAAATGTCAAAGGTGACGGAACCTGCGAATCGGATAGCTTTGTCATTTTTAACAGATGCTTCAATGCGCATACCGCATTCAGAGGCATTGTACAAACCAAAGTCAAAATTTTGATTTGAAAACAAAGTATTCACCTCTATTTGTGCCAAAGGACAGGCAGGCAGTGTTTCAAGTGCTTTACTACCCAACAATTCCTCACCGGCTCTGACACCTGAAAGCGTAAAATATTTGCCGTCGAAAGCATACATCAATGCCTGAACATCGTATTTGGCAGGATCAATCCCTAAATAATATGTTTCACCGGAAGACAGACCTCCGGCAACGTTGTTCTGATTAAAATGATATTGGCCTTTTACATCTGTTGTCGTTTGAGCCAATATTTCACATGTTTGATTGTATAAAACGATACCTATTCCTTCATGTCCGGGTTCGCCGGCATCCTGAATTCCGTTTTTATTGGTATCATTCCAAACTCTGTTTCCTATTTCTAAAGAAGGTTCTGTACATGTGGCTACGATATCACCAAAACCCGTAGCTTTTCCGAAAGCAACCGTAGTGTTCAGTCTGTATAATTCGAGAGCTCCCAACAAATCACCATTACTGGTTGAATATCTGTGTAAACCACCTGAATATGCATTGAGATGTGGATCAAAAACGGTAGCAACTACAGAATTTGTTCCGGGCATCACAAAAATACTTCCCAAAGCCACTTCCGGGTGGTAAGCAGGATCTTTAGGCCAGTGATCTTTGCCGAAAAATTCTCCACCGCCGGGACCCTGACCATTGCCAACACCTGTACCGGTAAGATTGGCAACCTTTCCGTTATTTTCAAGTTCCCATGTTTTTGATACATTATTATATGCGACCATCAACAGATCCGGTCTTTGATCATCGAGTCTGTTGGTAAAATTGACCGTACAATATCTGTGTCCTATTCTGTCAGAAAGTCCCAATAACATGTGACCGTCATCTGTAAAGTCGATGTCTGTCAACCATTGAGATGTAAATATCTGACCCGGTTCAGTATCTTTCCAATATCCTTTAAGATAAGGAGTGGAAAAAACAAGGGTAAATGTTTTTTTGGCAGGATCAAACTCATAGACATTTGCAGATGAAGAAGCTTCTGACTTTGAGGTCTCTGCTGTACAAGTGACCCCAACGTATAATTTATTGTTATACATTTTTAATGCAAAAGCCCGGTATTCTCCGTGAGAACATCCCGGGTCAGGAATTTTATATGATTGTGTATTGGCTGCCTTAGGATTTTCTGTAGGGATGGCAACCAACGTATTATTATACAAGTTGATCGTGTATAATAACTTCTGGTCAGGAGAAATTTCCAATGCTCCGAGACCTATCTTACCAACCTGAGCTCCATAACTGCAGTCATTGATATTTTGTGTGGTCAATGTACCGACATCCTGCCCCAGGTCACTCAACTTGGCAAACAGAGAAGTAGATGACATAGCACCTTCCGGAACAAGCGTTTTAAAAATGGCGTCATGACCATGATTGGTCAATCCTCCGTATTGTTTTATAAAGGCACTGCTGTAAAGCGCTTTTTGTTTTTTATTCCAGGCAACTCCCCAGATTGTTCCTGTTTCTCCATACATGGCCAATTTTTGTGGCAAAGAACCCAAATTAAAACCGTACTCCATACCGACTATGGTCGGCTCAGCAGGAAGTGACGACGTGGGACCCTGAACAAAACAAGTAGTGAGGATTCTGGTAGCTTCATTACAATATTGTAGTGAAGAGGAGAGTCCTACGCCTTTTGAACAGGATGGAACGGGAACAAACTGAACACGTGTTCCGTTGTCCTGTCCCATAAAACCATCATAATAAGAGGCATGTTGGAACGTAAGACGTACTTCACTGCCATCAGGTAGATTGGATATCCGGTAGTTACCGTTGATATCTGTCATCATATTACCTACAACGCTACCAGCCGCATTAAATGCAGATACCCTGACGTTGGCAATGGCTGCCTCGCCGGGGTCTTTGATACCATTATAATTAACATCCTGAAATACGAAACCGTCTACGGTTCCTGCTTGTGGAATACACTGTGATTGTCCTACCGTCATAAATAATAACGATAAGGCGCTTGTTAACAAATACGCGAAAGCTGAACGCTTCCTGTTTTGCAACGGGAGTTTTCTGTTTTTCATTTGAGACCTTGATTAATAATACTTAAGAAAATATAAAACCCTATTACCGAATCGGGCTTTAAAATCCATTTTTGTATTACTGCTTTGGGACGTTTGTTATACCTTTTACCAACCGAACAGTATCGGATACACCAAACGATGGGGCAAATATATAATTTATTTATAATATGTTGTATCTGTTATATTATTTTTTTTTCATTTTTTTTTCTAATTGATTATCTAGTAGTTATGACTCATATATTTTTTTACATTATACATATATATAAAGTAATGCTGAAAATATTATGAATCCATTCATCAGAAAGGAACCAAAAGAAGAACCACCATAAAAACGAACAACCAATCATACCTCCTTTTTTGACTATTAAAAAATACGATATTTTTTCTTTTTTGATATTTCGTTACAGACAGAAAGCTGACTCCATATATTTTTTTTACTTTTGTACATTCAAATACAAATCTGTTTTCAGACATAACTTTTTACACAAAAATGCATACATTATATAATAACAGTGATTTCAGCATCCACAACATACCTTTTGGGATTGCTGTCATCAATGGCCAAACTTATGTTTCAACAAGGTTGGGAGATGAAGTTTTTACGCTGGAAGATTTACAGAAAAAAGGGCTTTTTGACCATCTAACTCTTCCGGACGGAATATTCAGATCAAACTTCCTCAATGATTTTATCGGTCTGGGTAAAAAAGTAACTTCGGAGGTTCGTTTATCGATTCAAAAATATTTCAAACAAAACCATCCGGATTCTGTAACCGGTTTTCCTGCAGGTGAGGTTACCATGTCACTCCCCGTACGTATTGGCGACTATACGGACTTTTATTCCAGCCGCGAACATGCGACCAATGTAGGCATCATGTTCAGAGATCCTGCCAATGCCCTTCTCCCTAACTGGCTACACCTGCCTGTGGGTTATCACGGAAGATCATCTTCTATTGTTGTTTCGGGTACAAATATCAAAAGACCCAAAGGACAAACCCTGCCAGTTGATGCTGACAAACCTGTTTTCGGTCCCAGCAAACAAATTGACTTTGAATTGGAAATGGCCTTTATCGTTGGAAAAGAAAATGCCCTCGGCGAATCCATTCCGGTAGACAAAGCGGAAGATTATATATTCGGGTTGACTTTGTTTAACGACTGGTCTGCCAGAGATATTCAAAAATGGGAATACGTTCCCCTCGGTCCCTTCCTTGCCAAAAACTTTGCTTCAACGATGTCACCCTGGGTTGTAACACTGGAAGCTCTTGAACCCTTCAGGGTGGAAAGTCCAAAACAAGAGCCCGAGGTACTACCCTATTTAAAATGTGAAGGCAAGTTTAATTATGACATCCAACTGGATGTAATCATTTCCACGGCAGAACATAAAGATACTTTGGTATCACATTCGAATTTTAAATATATGTATTGGAGTATGATACAACAACTTGCTCATCATACCGTTAATGGATGTAATATGCGGATCGGAGATGTACTTGCTTCCGGAACCATCAGCGGACCCACACCGGATTCATATGGTTCTATGTTGGAAATAGCCTGGAAAGGAACCAAACCGGTGACTATGAGTGATGGTACGACGAGAACCTTTATAGCTGACGGTGATACCGTAACGTTAAAAGGATATGCAGAAAAGGAAAATATCCGCGTCGGCTTCGGTGAATGTATCGCTACCCTATTACCTTCAGATTAAATCAGAATATCATGTCATCCAACAAACTAACCATAGCTATATTGGCAGGAGGTCCTTCGACAGAACATAAAATTTCTTTGTTATCTGCCAACAGCATTTTGAAGGCCATCGACAAAACTAAATACCACGTCCATGTCATAGGCATTGATCATGATACCCGGTATTGGTTGTACCCATCCGGTGATTTTCTTGATTTTCCGGAGGATACAAAACGAATCGCACTCAAAAACAACGCGGAAGAGGTTTTTATCAGAAATGTTGATGGCAAGGTCGTCTGTTTGGATACTACCGGAACCGCGCGATTAACAATCGATCTCTTTTTTCCGGTGCTTCACGGCACTTATGGAGAGGACGGCGTGATTCAGGGTGTATTTACGTCAGTCGGTGCAGCCTATACAGGTGTCGGGCTGATGGCATCAGCAGTGGGAATGGACAAAGACATGGCCAAAAGATTGTGGCGCGATGCCGGTATTCCTGTTGCCGATTTTATATGTATTAAAAAACACGAAAAGTCATCTGTAACTTTTGAAGCGGCCAAACAAAAACTGGGATTGCCCTTATTTGTCAAACCGGCCAATGCAGGTTCGTCGGTCGGAGTCAGCAAAGTAACCGATGAAGTCGAATTTGAGCAAGCCATCACTGAAGCGTTCCGTTTTGACACCAAACTACTCATCGAAGAAGCCGTCATCGGCAAAGAAGTGGAATGTGCCGTTCTCGGCAATGAATATCCCGAAGCATCGGTTATGGGTGAAATCATTCCAAAGGCCTCTTTTTATTCCTATGAAGCCAAATATCTGGACGACGATGGTGCTGCCATGGCCATTCCGGCCAATATTGACAAAGACACCAGTGATAACTTGCGCAGTCTTGCTGTAAAAGCTTTTACAACCATCGGCTGTGAAGGTCTCTCGAGGGTAGACTTTTTTCTGACGACGGAAGGCAAAATCGTCCTTAACGAAATCAATACCCTACCCGGCTTTACTTCCATCAGCATGTACCCCAAATTGTGGGAAGCCACGGGATTGCCTTATACAAGTCTGATAGATCGCATCATCGAACTCGGTCTGGCAAGACACAAAAGAGATGCGCAGTTGGTAAAAAGTATCTGATGATGATTATGTCAGCTTACATTTATATTTTATCATAGTTGTATCAAAAAAATTGATTACCTGATTATTTTAGTTAACATCATGATTAAAGTTTATCCATTCTTTAAAATAAACCTAAATATTCTAAAATAATAACTTATTAATATTTGGAATATACAGAAATTTGTCCTATATTTGCAGACAAATGTCCAAAGCCATGTATACAGCTTCCATTCAGACTAAGTTAAATAAAGAGGTAAAAAAATATTGAAAAAAAATGATTTCGTAAACTATCTTCCAAAAGAAGGAGACGGTCTTTCTTTCCACGATTTTTTGAATAATAAAATACTCCTTGTACTTTTGATCAGACAAGGTATTCCTTATTCTCTTTTCAGTCTGATCCGTGAAATCACTCCTTTTTCAGAAAAAGAGTGGGCGGACATTTTTAATATTTCCACAAAATCACTACAACGGTACAGCAACGAACCTGATTATATTTTTAAATCTGTGTATTCAGAAAAAATTCTGGAAATAGCAGAGGTTGTACACGTAGGTCTGGACATATTCGGAAATGCGGAAAAGCTGTACCTCTGGCTTGAAACGCCAAATTATGCTTTAGGCAATATGAAACCGGTAGAATTGCTGAAGGATTCATACGGAAAAGAATTGGTGCTGGCAGAACTGGTCAGAATAGAACACGGAATTTTATCTTAACATGGAGGTTTTCCGACTTTCACGCGAAAAATTTGCTGCGACCCTATCCGGTATAGGTGCCGCTTTGAAAGGGGGAAGATGGAATTCTCCCGGCATAGAAATGATTTACACCGCCCAAAACAGATCTTTGGCCATGGCAGAAGTAGCTGTTCATTTTTCCTTCGCTACCCTGCCGGATGACTACAAAATGATTACCGTTCTGATTCCCGACGACCTGTTGGTTCTTGAGATTTTTGAAAGTTCACTACCCACCGACTGGCGGAACTTTCCTCACCCGGTTTCAACACAGTTCATCGGAAACACCTTTATTGAAAATAGAAAAGCACCCATATTAAAAGTTCCTTCAGCCATTACCAAAGGTGATTTCAATTTTTTAATCAACCCTTACCATGAGGATTTTGAAAAAATACATATCCAACACATAGAATCTTTCCCTTTTGACCCAAGAATGGCAAAAAGATGAACAATTCCCTGATTTGAGAGTTCCGTTTTCTTCAGTTTCTTTTCATTTTTTTCTTTCAATTTCACAAAAGTACTATCTTTACCATCATGAACAGACATATATTATTTTTATTCCTTTTTCTGACATCAACTTTGGTCGTCAACGGACAACAAACCATCACAGGTACCCTCGTGCATGATAATCTTACCCGAAATTATCGTTTGCGATTGCCTAAAGATTTTCAGAAAAGTGAAACACTCCCTCTGGTTTTCAACTTCCACGGGTTTACTTCCAATGCGACGCAACAGGAATTGTATTCAGGTATGAATGCCGTAGCTGACCGCGAAAGATTTGCCGTTTGTTATCCCAACGGTGTCGGCGCAGCATGGAATGTCGGATGGTCGTTCGGCAGTCAGGCGGATGATGTCGGATTTGTAGAAGCCATAATTGAAAAATTTGTTGACGAATATGGTTTTGACCGAAATAAAATATACGCTTGTGGCATGTCCAATGGTGGTTTTTTCAGTTACCATCTGGCCTGCAAACTGACAAATAAAATCGCTGCTATCGCTTCTGTGACGGGAAGTATGGTGCCCGGCTCCCTTGAAAATTGCCAACCTTCATCCACCATTCCGGTTTTGGAAATCCACGGCACGGCTGATGATGTGGTCGCTTATGACGGAACGGCCAATGTCAGCCTTCCGGTAGATTCTGTGATGGCATTCTGGGCTTCTCACAACCGATGTACCGGCACTGTTGTAACAGAAAACCTTCCAAACATCAATACCACAGATCAGAGCACAGTTGAAAAATATACCTTTACAGATTGCGAAAACGACCACACCGTCCTGCTTTATAAAGTAATCGGTGGGGCACATACCTGGCCGGGCGCTGTTTTAAATATCGGAGTTACCAACCGGGATATCATTTCTAATGAAGAAATCTGGAATTTTTTCAAAAAATACAGCCTTCCAACCATCAATAATACAGACGATATTTCGACTGATATCCGTTTATTTCCAAACCCGGTTTTTGATCAACTCACCATCAAAACAACAGAGCCTGTATCAAAAATCGAAATATTTTCAAACGACGGTAAAAAAATAATGGAATCCAATACAAACGTTTCAGAGTCGGCATCATTACACATTCCGGTGGACCATCTGATTCCTGGCATGTATACGGTCGGCATTTTTCAAAACGGTCGTTATTCCTACTATCGGTTTATAAAAATGTAAGGTTATGCAGACCTATGCACAGGTATTGTTGTATGCGATTCCCTTTTTTGTACTGCTGATTGCCGCAGAACATATTATTTCTGTTTTCAAAGGGGTAAAAATCAACCGTTGGTTTGATGTAATATCCAGTCTCAGCAGTGGGATTTCCAATATTGTAAAAGACATCCTTGGGTTGAGCATTGTCATCATCAGTTACGGATATATGGTTGATCATTGGGCTATTACCCGGATCGAACAAAGCTGGTTGGTGTACGTACTTGCCTTTTTAGGGATAGATTTTGCCGGTTACTGGACCCATCGTTTTTCTCACGAAATCAATCTTTTCTGGAATCGTCACATCATCCACCACAGCAGCGAAGAGTTTAACCTTTCCTGTGCATTGAGACAATCGGTTTCTGAAATATTTGCCCTTTTTACTATTTTGTATTTGCCTTTAGCTTTGTTGGGTGTTCCACAAGTGGTCATTGCAACCATCGCACCGCTTCATTTATTTGCTCAGTTCTGGTATCATACCCGCCTGATCAACAAAATGGGCTGGCTGGAACATATCATCGTCACGCCTTCACATCACAGGGTTCATCATGCTATCAATCCTGAATATATGGACAAAAACTACGGCCAGATTTTTATATTTTGGGACAAGTGGTTTGGTACTTTTCAGGAAGAAAAAAAAGAAATACCGCCGGTTTATGGTGTCACAAGAGCTGTAAAAACCTGGAATCCCTGGCTGATCAACTTCAAACATCTCTGGCTTTTAGTACTTGATTTTTTCAGAACCAAATCATGGTATGACAAAATCAGAATATGGTTTATGCCGACCGGTTGGCGACCCGAAGATGTCAAAGACAAATATCCGGTGACCTACACAAAAGATATTTATCACAGAACAAAATATGAAACCGAAGCATCTTTGTTTTTTAAAAGCTGGTCCGGTTTTCAACTGATCATGACATTGGTTTTTACCTTGTATTTTTTTATGGTTATTGGCGACCTTTCTAATACTGATATATTTCTGTACGGCTTTTTTATATTCATCCAGATTTTTTCTTATACCTCTCTGATGGACGGCAGTTCGCTCGGACCCGGCGCTGAATCTGTAAAAATAATGTATATCGCTTCTGTTTTATATCCTAAAGGATTTGATTGGTTTGGAATCACTTCTTATCACTATGCTCTTAATATTTTTATCCTGTTGTATTTCGGTGTTTCATTTCTGATGAGCTTTTATTTTTATTTTTACGATAAACCCTCGATTATATCAGAACAAAACCATACCGCAAACGCATGAAAAAAATAACCTTTTTTTTTTGTGTAATCATTCTTTTTTGTCAATGTAAAACAAAAAAAAACTTACCCGTCACAACAGAACCTCCCCTGTTTGAATCGGAAATTAGCGGAGAATTTATGTATTTTGCTGATGCGCCTGTTTTCAGGTTGTGCAACGAACAAAAAATATATCCCGTAGCCATGGAAAAAGCGTATATCGACGTTGAAAAAATGTATCTTCAAAAAGTCGAAGGAGGCACCTGGATCTATGTGGTCGTTCAAGGGGATTTTGAAGAAAAAATAAATGAAGAAGGCCAAAAAACAAAAATGTTTGTTATTAAAAAACTATGGACGATGGATGAAAATAAGGGATGTAATCATTGATTTATATCAGGGTAAAATTTTTGAAATAAAATAGCAGGATTGGATAAAGAGGTTAAATTATTTATTCCTCATTTTTGCACTTTATAATTAAATTAAAAATATTTAATCGTCTCATTTAACATTAAAAAATAAATAAAATCATGACACCAAAAAATGGTTTTTGTGATTCTGCTCTATTCAAAGCGTGTATCACTGTAATTACATCCGGAATGATGATTTATATTATCAAAAACGGATATCATTTTGGAATATGGTTATATCAGATTTCAAATTAAAAATATCAAAAATCATTTCTTCT
>JADKBV010000002.1 GCA_016714895.1 Saprospiraceae bacterium
AAAGTTCGACAAGCAGGTATACAAGTAAAAATGATTACGCCAGGGAATGAAGCCACTGCAACCTGTTTGCCAAAATCGGGGAATGGCAGATGCGGCCACCTGTTTTCTATATCAAAACTTTTGGAAGCCGATGATGATATTTTGAAAAATCCGTCCTGAAAAACAACATTTTTGCCAGAATATCACCGGAAATAAAACTACGTATCATCAAGTCCTGAACCGACACGGCATCGTTGCGATGACTGGTGATGGTGTCAATGACGGTCTTGCCCTGAAGCAGCCACCGTGGGCATAGCCATGGGCAAAAAGGAACGGAAATAGCCAGACTGGCTTCCTCCATCATCATAACGGATGATAAACTGGAAAAATCTTGACGCTATAGAAACCGGCAGAAAGATATATTATAATCTGAAAGCCATCCCGTTATATCATTTCGATTCATGTTCCCATTATCCTTGTAGTTTCGGTACCTTTGTTTTTAGGCAGAGGAATATGCCTCCATTTTTCTCCGGTTCCACATCATTTTCATGGAACTGGTTATGGGGCCTACCTGTTCGATTGTGTATGAAAATGAAGCTGCCGAACCGGGATTGATGTCCAGACCTCCGGAACCCGGGAAAAAGGATTTATTTCACTAAATAACTCAACCCCTCAGCATCGTTCAGGATTGGTCATAATTGCTTTTTGCACCTGGTGTTTACAGTTGGGGCTTACATCAAAAATGGTCAGAAGAAACCATTCGAACGATGGTGTTTTTATTACTCATTACGGCCAATATAGTCCTTTCTCTTACAACCGTTCATTTTTATCATTCTATGTTTTTGATGATGAAAACCAAAAATGAATTGATGACTTACATCCTTGGTGCAACTGTATTGTGTGTGGTAGCTATACTGACCATTCCTGCGGTAGTGCCTTTTTCAGGTAACCTGGTTGTCTTATGACATGATCCTAGGTAGTATAGGTTTAGGTATACTTTCGGTGGTATGGTTTGAAGTGTATAAATGGTATCTGAGGTTGCAACAATAACAAGGACCTTTTTGTCAGTGACCACCTTTCCATTCCAAAGGAGTTTACCTGTTTCCTGCTTAAAACAAGAATTATGTAAAAAATATAATTCTCCTGATCTCGTGTATTTACATCAAAATTATTCAATAATACAAAATTATTAAATATATGATTTCGCGTACAAATAAGTCAATTTTTTAATTTTACCTGAAAAATGATGTTATCAGAAATCCTTACGGGATTCGCTGTAAATCCAGTCGTGAAAATCAAACTAAAATCAATATTCGGTGATATACCTTTCATTTTGATGGATTGAGCCTTGCCATTCTCGTCAAGAAAAACATAACAAAAGCATCACAATTCATCGCCTGATATTCCATTTCACTGCAAAAGTATTGGCCTGATAATAATACATCGGACCATTCAATTTTGGAGACCGGTAAGATTTATCCACAGTTGTCCGTCTTTGTCAAAACTTCTGTTTTCCAAACCAGAGGTCTTCAAATATTCGATGTAATCCTCTTTCGGACTGGAATGTTTTTTGATTCTTCCACTTTGGCCCAAACCGAACGGGTTACTGCGTCCCTTTGTTTTCCTTTCATCCATTCTGGTAAGGATTTTGTCGGTCCACAAAATCATCCAAACCAGGATACGCATCACCGATTGTATTGCTGATTGCCCTGAAAAAGTCCACTGCCGCTGGTTTCCGTATTGGTGGGCACCACAATGCCCAGATTAAGGTCGGATATAGTGTCAGAATCGAAAGCATTCCCGGGATGCCGCCGGTATGTGACACCCTAAATTGCCCTTTTACGTCAGTAATGTCCCAACCGAGGCCATATCCGCTAAAATGGGCGTTGTACCTTAGGTTGGGATTGTTTTCCGTTACGGTGTGTAACCGCCACATTTCGTTGTGGTTCTTTAAGAAAAAAGCGTTGATTTTTGATCAGGTCCGTATTTCCTTTATTCAGACGAACCATCATCCATGTTGTCATATCTGTGACATTGGAATATAAACCTCCGCAGCACTACCTATACCGGCTTTATAGGCTTCAATCGTTTGAATAGTGCCGGATTCAGAAAGTGAGTTTTGACAAGTTGGAAGTATCATTCAGCAAACTGCCAACATAAGTATGATTCATTTGTAAAGGTTCTATGATACGTTGCTGAACAAAAAGATTCATAACTTAATCCACTGGCCCTGGCGACAATTTCTCCTGCTACAATATATAATAAATTGTTGTACTCAAACTTAGTCCTGAAAGCTGATTGGGGCTTAAAATACTGAAAACAAGAAGCTACATCCTGAATGGTAAAATCTGCTCCATCAGGAAACCACATCAGATCACCAACCCCGAGAGCCCTAAACCACTCCGGTGAGTCAGCAAATCCAAAATCGTAAAATTTTCCGTCACGTAGTCACTGTACATTTGAATTCCGGTATATACTTTGTGACCTTATCATTTCCAAAATAACTTTCCTTCATCTTCCAATATAGCCAGTGCTGTTGATGTAAGCCTTACTGATAGACGCGATCTGAAAATTGGTTGTTTCCGTGACCGGCCTGGAAGTATTGATATCGAAACACCATATCCTTTGGCATGGATGATTTTACCATCTTTGACCACAGCGACTGCAGCACCTGCCACTTTAAATTTTTCAAGCATCTTCCATCAAAACATCTATTTGTTTTGAAGAAATCTAGGCAGAAACTAAACCTGTACACAGGAAAAAAAATACCGAAACAGGAAACAAACGAAAAATTTTCATACAAAAAAAAGTGAATGAGGTGAAAATAAAAAGACTCCTGCCGGCTTTTTGGGTTTATACCCTTTTAACAAAACACGAATCAAAACCGCAAGACAAATATAGGTCTTCACGATTACTTTCACAAATTTTTTGTAAGGTTACTTTGTTGATATAAACACAAACAGTTTATTCATAATACAAAATGTGTTACGTTATGTGGTTTGTGACAGGCCTTCTATTTCTTTCATAACCTCTTCCGCTTCACCCAGTTTGGCATCAGCTGCTTTTCGGTCTACGGATGACAAACGAAAAGCTTCTTCCTGAAGCTTTTTGTATTTTTCCAACAAAACTTCTGATTTACTTTTTTCTTAAATAATCCGAACATGATTTTATTTTTGACCGTAACAGTCGTTCATCCTTTCAGTTTGTAAAAAACAGCCAAATTATTGTTTACCTAAAATTTTAATGAAAAAGAAGCCAGGTAATTTCATAATATGATGTTCGCCTTAATACCTTTTGCCAAAAGGAACACTTATACTCAGCCAAGGTATCACAAAAAGACCATCCACATCTGCAAACACAGGAATAAATCCTCCGAAATCGAGCGCCATTCGTTTCCCCATGTATCGGGCACCTCCGCTGATTAATGCTCCGAATTCGTCAAACGTAAAAAAGTAATTTTCTGTGACAAAAGCCCAGTTTTTCCTGTCCTGATCAAACCACTGGCATTAAAAACAGGATATCTGCTGAATCCTCCATCCGTATCATATCCAAATCCTATACCCAAAGTGAGTTGTTTATCTCTCGTACCGAAAGTATTGGTACCATAGACCAATCCCACCCCGGTACTGACATCATCATCTCCCATAACACCTAATAAAATACTTCCAACCCCAAAAGCGCCCTTGCCATTTTGGTATGGCATATTAAATTTCGGAGTAATCCATACCGGTAAAAAATCACCACCGGCACCAAATAAAAAAGTAGGAATAGTTCCAACTCCCATGGAAAAATAATCAGAAAACCCGTAGGAGACCTGGTTGAATAATATCCATGCATTCTGATAGTATCCTTCCCTTTGCGGAGACCATAACCACTGGGACTGAAAAATATCTGCTGGAATGTGGATTGGTAGGCCAATAATTTCCCGCAACTACATTAGAAGTGTCCATTTTTTAACGGTGATAATATCCGATTGTTGTAGCCACAGAACACCAATTTTGGTGGTGACTTCATAAATTTTATTTTCTTCAATCACCTGGACGGTACCGATGTAGGTATTACCATCTTTCATTTCAAAGATGTAGGTACTGTCCTGCATAAATCCACTTGTGCTTTAATGCGGATGCTTCCGAGCATCAAGAGGAAAAAACAAACAAACAACATTACATTTTTCATGGTTTTATATTTTGTTTATTAAACGTATAACGTTTGCAGTGACCGGATGATTCCTCAAATAACAGAATTTATGGATGCCATGGACATGATATAAATCATTGAGATAGAGGTTTTGACTTTCGCATCGTATAAAAACTTATATGATTTGCTGAATTGTTTAATAGTCACAACACGACCCAAGACAGTCGACAAAACCTGATTGACATCAGAAATCGCCTAAACCCTACACCTTTAACCCTCAACAGATTTGATTAAGGTCCGGGTAATTCCATAAAGGCCCAAATTAAAAACCTAAGTAGGCATAGTGGTGTACGGTGAAGTTTTACTGTTAAATAAAATAAATTTGCCTATGTGATTACAATGTAACAACTTTGTTGAAAATTTTCATATGGTAACCAAGATCATAAAAATAGGTAATTCCAAGGGACTTCGGTTAAGTAAAACGATTCTGGACAGGTATGATATCGGAGAAACTGTAAATATGAGAATGGAAGAAAACTGCATCATCATAGAACCCGTTTCGAAACCACGATCTTATTGGGCTAAATCGTTCAAAGAAATGCGAAAAAACGGTCACGATACCTTATTGATAGAAAATGTTTTCGAAGAAGAATCTAACCGGGAATGAAAATTAATCAATACGAGATAGTTCTTGTTAATCCGGAACCAACCTTAGGAAGTGAAATAAATAAAACAAGACCCTGTGTGGTAATATCACCTGATGAAATGAATCATTTTTTAAACACTATTGTCATTGTCCCTATAACTTCAACGCTTAAAAAATATCCCACAAGGGTACGGATATCCCATCAGGAAATAAATGGAATGGTAGCAGTCGATCAAATAAGGACCATTGATACATCAAGAATTATTAAAATCATCGGAAGGCTTGAAATGGAAACCGTAAATAAATTAAAGAACATCATCCATGAAACATACGTTAAATAGAAAAAGCTTTTTACAATCGGCAAAAAGACCTTTTAGTGGCACAAGTTACAAAATTGCGCTATCAATGGGATGATGGGAATGGCTGGATAGGAAGAGGTAATAATAATTAAAGACACAAGTTACAAACTTGTATCGAGGCTAATTTAATGCAATTCCCACAATTAATCCAAACCAGGGTTTATTATGGTAAATCCAGATATTTCTGTCGCGATTCAAAAGATAGTCATATCCGACAGCGATCCCAAAACTGGCTAAATCTGTTTCAAGGAAACCTGCAATTCCGGCTTGCATAATCATGCCGCTATATTCATTTACACCAATATTTTGGGTACTAAAAGGACTGATTTGTGTAATCCCGGGGCCGGCAAAAAAACCAATATCATATCCACGATTGATGATTTTGTCAAAACGATTGCCCAATGGATCCGTTTTTCTAATTAATTTATAATTGTCATGCCTCCAACCTGCATACAAAGCAGCATTAAATTCCGAAGTCAATTGACTTGGCAACCCATAAACAGATGCACGAAATTTTAAAGGAACTCCTGTAATATCAATGTCAAGACCCTGTTTTCTAAATTGTAACGGGGTTTTTAGCAAACTGTCTGAAAGTATAACCGGTATATAAATAAATCCGTTATTATCGACATTTTTTTCAGTTTTATAAACCTCAATCTCCTCTTCTTTTACATGTACATATACGGTTTTTTCCTTTTTTTCCAAATCCGTTTTATAATACCCACTATTAAAACCATGTACGGATGCCTTATCAAACGTACTGCACGAACCAAAAAAAACTATAACTGCTACGGCTGTAAAAATGAAACATTTATGGTTGGTTTTCATAAAATGAGTTGTTGTTTAAAAATGATGAAACTTTACCCGATTTTAATTGTAAATTTTGTTTTATTCTCCTGAAATACAGTGACAAAAAAAATTGATAAAATTTCACTCTCTCATTAACAAAACCAGATTCTTACACAAAATCATGTCGCCTTACAAAGTTAAAATGTACGTTTGTGAATCACATTACAAAAGATATGATTATTCTCCTGACGTTCATCTGTAAAAACGGAAACATGGATTTTCTATTTCGCGTTATTCCGGGAAGAAAACACACGGCTTTGGTTACGTTTATACAACATAAAATCCAAAAACAGCGTTTTCCCATTCCCGGGTTTTTTGTAATACTCATTAATAAATTGTTGCCTTACTTTTTTCAAATAGGGTTTGGATTCAATAACATGATCAACTTCTGAAGCCAATCGCGGATCTTTAACAACCATCTTCCTGAGCCAATGATTGACATGCAGAAAAATAGGTGTTGAATGGCTGTTTTTTACCACTATTCCGTCCGGTTTATTTTGTTTTAAAGCGACAAAAACAAACCCCGCCACGAGCAAAAAAATGAATATGTACCGAATCCTTTGCATTTTTTATTTTTGAATCACAACACGTTTGACTACCACTTCCTGTCCGAAATCAAACCTGATTACATAAAGTCCGTTGTTTAAACCGGACAAGTCTACACTATTGTCGTGTGATTTTCCTTCAAAAACACAAGCCCCGTCAACAGCATAAATCCGAATATCAGAAACGGGTTTTGAATGGTTGTGGCGTATACGTAACATACCATCACAAGGATTGGGCGAAATTTGCACCTGAATCTTTGGAATAATTTCGTTGGTAGCGATGATGATAACGCTGATACAAGCAGAAATATGTTTACATCCGGAATCATCAGTGACCTCAACAGCAAAGGAACCGGAATAGGTCGGTGTAAATGTTTCACTTGTTGCCATGTCAATAAACAACCCGGTGGTACAGTCAAACCATCGGTATGTATATCCCAAAATATCAGGAACAGATAAAACATTTCCGTTTTGCTGCATAACTACCTGAAAATCGGGTTTGATTTCAATTATCAGATGGACAACAGTGATACATCCCTGATCATTTTGTTTTTGGACATAATAATCTCCGGCAACAGAAAATGTCTGATTTTCATATTCATATACCTCTCCCTGGCACAAACTGACTCTGATCACGTCACTGTCAGGCACACACATATTATTGCGGTAATACCTTAATTCGGTAATTTCGTTTGTAAGATACATAAAAAACAAGTCCAGATCCCCGTCTGTATCGATATCTGCCAATTCTGGAAAAATAAATACGGTTTCCGCACCTGCCACAGGCAAACCAAAAGGAGAAATTACCGGCGCAGCAAATCGAGGTTTTTGACCGGGAGCCGCAATGTTTTGGATATAATGGACTATCGTTACATCATCTTCATTCACATCAAATGTAAGCAAATCTATATCACCATCCATGTCAATATCTCCGGTGGTAAAAAAAGAATTTCCTGTCAGGGGGACAAGACCGTATGGATTTTCGAACCAACCCAAAAATTTTGGCTGAGAGGCATTCCCGGTGTTTTTTGCATAAAAATAAACCGGAATATCAATCGCTTCATTGTTATCATCATAGCCCTTTCTATAGCCACCCAACAAAATATCAAAATCCCCGTCATGGTCTAAATCGGTCAGTTTTGGCATTAAAAAACTAAATGCCGGAAACGGATCCAATCCCCAATCCAGACAATTCGTGACAACAAAACCTCCGTTGCCATCAGACATCTGAAATTGTAAATATTGAGCATCATATAAATCCACTTCTGAACTGACAACAAAATCGACATATCCGTCTCCATTGAGGTCAGCTGAGGAAGGTATCATAAAACCTTTCCCTTTGGGAAATGAAAAATTAGGAAAACGATTTTCCTGGTATTAAATAAAGGTACATTTCTGGTACCAATATTTTCCTGATATTCCATAAAAAATTTCAGATTGTAAATCTCACTGGAAGATGTAGAATCAGATTCTCCTAAACCCATAAGATTCAGGTCAAGATCTCCGTCTCTGTCAGTATCAATAAAATCGTATTTCAAGGCTACATTACTGGAATCCATAAAATTTATCAATTGGATATTAAATGGATTGGTTTCAATAAATTCAAATGATTGGCTGCTTACTGCAGAAGCCCAAAAGATGATAAACAAAGGGAATAAACGTTTCATAAGGCGTCATTTTTAAGTAAATAAGCGGTGTATGATTGTGAATTGTTGGTATAGTCATACCTGAAACTGATTCGTTTGGCAACATAAACCCCGTGGGTATCTTCCACATCAAAAGTTACCAGAACTTTGTCTTTTTTATCTAAGAATTCAAATGGAAAAGTTTGCCCGTCAATATTGCCATTGGCATTGGTAAAATGTTCCGCAGTATTATCATCTATACTTCTTGGCGTAAGCATCAAACATTTTAATGGACATGGGGCAAATTCATCACAAAAAGCTATGTTCCAATATGCCTTTACATAAATTCCGGAAACAGGTTGATTGGTTTCTTTGTCCAGAAGCGTCAGGCTGTAATAAATCACCGGACCTATCGGATTATCAAGCGGTTCTTTTTCATACAAAAGGGGATCCAGGCAACCACCAGGTATCGGAGGGTCAAATCCATCGGTACAAGCAATAGCTAAATAACCAAAAAAGACAATTACCATAAATGATAATACATTTTTTATCCATTTTTCCATTGTAATTTATTTTGTATTTGTGATAAAAAAACGATACATCCTAAAGAAATAAAATACGCATATATATCCAACCAATCAAAGGTGCCAGGGACCAGGCCGGCATATTGAAATATTTCCAAAATCACCCCTGACATCAAAGCTAAAAACAACCAAATCGCCACATTATATTTATCAGACAATCCCCAAACCGCAAAAATCATCGCACAAAGAGCAAACATCCAAAGTCCGTCGGGTATATTGTACAACAAAACAGGCTCATATCCTGTGCCTAACAAACCCATCCAATGCAGAGGTAATTCCAGTGGAAGTACCGCCTGACCCCAATAAAAAGGCCATGGTCATACCCTCTCCAATCGGTATACATACTGACTGAAAACATCAGTGACAATAAAGACAAAACAACAAATATTACTCTGTTTTTCATAGTTACAAAATTAAAGTAAAAACACCTCTACCCGTTATGATGCTCATCATAAGATTTTATGATAACAGGCTTTGTATTCAGATCCTAAACTCCACGAGCTGGCCTTTATCAAAGCCACCAAAGAAGGTATCAGCCTCAACCAGTTTGTGCAGCAAACCCTGAAGAAGGAACTGTCGGAGTAATTTTTTTTATTTTTTATCCACTAAGGGCACTTAGACGTACTAAGAAAATCTACTTCGTGTTCCTGTGTGTTCTGAGTGGTTCAAATAATGGGGTGTATTTCTTTTTTACAACCACTAAGGACACTTAGATTCACTAAGTAATTTCACTTCATGTTCCTGCGTGTTCTGAGTGGTTCAAACAATGGGGTGTATTACTTTTTTAACACCACTAAGGACACTTAGATTCACTTAGAAATTTTACTTCGTGTTCCTGTGTGTTCTGAGTGGTTCAAATAATGGGGTGTATTTCTTTTTTAAAACCACTAAGGACACTTAGGTTCACTAAGTAATTTCACTTCGTGTTCCTGTGTGTTCTGAGTGGTTCAAATAATGGGTGTATTTCTTTTTTAAAACCACTAAGGACACTTAGGTTCACTAAGTAATTTCACTTTGTGTTGCTGTGTGTTCTGAGGTTAAAAAAATGGGGTGTATTACAGTTTTCCTACCACATTTTGAATTCTGGGATAAAAATGGTGCATTTTGATTTCCCTGCTGCTTTTAAGCAAGATATTATGGATTTTTGCGTTATGGAAAATATTTCGGGAGAAATGATTAATAATCCGGCAGAATATTTTTACTTTTATATCTGAAATGGCATGAGTGATTGCACCCAAAAGATAGGAATATTTTATCATGTCATTTTTCTATTTTGGGCACGTGTTATTTTTTATGATATGTAACTTTTATAAACAGATAATATGAAGAAGAATTTTTATGGTTCAAAAATTATGAAATTTGTTTTAACGCAACTTTTGATTATTTTGTTATCCGTCAATTACAAGCTTTCTTTTTGTCAAGCTCAAAACCTCGAGGATTTATTTTCTATCGAAGGTTTATCAATCAATTCCAAGCACTATAATTTTTTTGATGGAACTTTTAATACTTCTTTTTCTTATGTTAGAAAAGACTCTTTACATGGGCGCCCCGTATTGGTATATGCTGATCATCGTTATAATTCCTTTATCTATCTTTCAGTAGAAGATGAAGAAGTGTTTTGAATTATAAATATTCTTCGACTAAAATTCAATTGTATGATTTTGGAGGAGAAGTAGGCGATTCTGTGTTATATCAAAGACAAAAATTTAGAGTTGTAAAAAAGGAGAATCAAACTTATAGTGACGGGCGCAACAGGTATAAGTTTGAGCTTACCTTACATAATGTAAAAAGAACTATTGTTGAAGGAATAGGAGATGTAAACGGAGGGCTTATCGCAGCATGGAGTGACTTTGAAGGTGGACCTTCCTTTATTTGTGCTAAAGTCGGAGATACCTTACTACTTGAAGGAACCGAACCGGAACTTTGTGATGAATACGCTTGTGTAAGTCCAAAATTAGCATTCGAATTTGAGACCAATGATCTTGATTTGCAAATTAAAAACACGAGTCTGTATACAGATTCGGTGGAATGGGATTTTGGAGATGGATATACTTCTGCTGATTTCAATCCCAATCATACATATTTGAACCCGGGATGTTATTCTGTTACACTAAAATCTTTTGATAAATGTACAGGAAATCAGTTAGTCATTCAGGAAACAGCCAGCCTTTGTTTTAGACAAAATGTAAAAATAATCAATGAAGTGGAAGGAAATGCCGGTGCGTTGACAAGTAAAGGTAATTTATTACTTTTAACTTTAGACACGATTATACTCAGGTCAGAAGACAGGGGTCAGACATGGCAAGAAGTATTAATCATAAATCCTGCTGTAAAAAAACGGACCATTTTTGATATTAAATTGTGGGATGAAAAAATTGGCATATTTTGTACGGCTGATGCAGGCACGTCATTAAAGCCTAATATATTTATTACAGAAGATGGTGGTAAGACATGGTCTCCTTCCGTTGAAGGATCATATTATGTACGAAATTTAGTTACAGGTAAAAATGGTACACTTCTTCTTCCGGGAGGAGCATACAAAAAATATTATCACCTTACCAATGATTATGGAGAAAGCTGGGCGCAAATTGACTTACAAGATAATGCAAGGATACTCGATGTCAGTTTGATTTCCGGGGACACCATAATAGCACATGGGATACAGGGTTTGATAGATTTAGGTAATTATATTCTATTAAAATCAGTAGATAAAGGAAAGACATTTTCATTTTTACATTTACAGCCAAAAATGAAAAACATTCACTTTGTTAACCCAACTTTTGGGTATGGAATTGATATCGATAAAAACCTCTATACTTCTTCAGATGGAGGATTGTCCTGGATCAGAAAAGACCAAAAAATCGCACAAATTCAACAAATCATAGATGATCAAACCATATTATATAGAGATGAATTTCAGGATGTAAAGTTGACTAAAGATGGATTTTTGACAAGTCATTATCTTAAATGTAATAATGATAATTTTGTAAAGAGTTTTGCAGAAAATGACAGTACCCTATATGTAACCTACCGTCAGGATAATAAAAGTGAAATACACCAATACAAATTTTATGATAATGTAACTTGTAATAATTATAATGACTATGATGGAGATGGTTTTACAATCGGGGAAGACTGTAATGATGACGACCCATTGATTCACCCAATGGCGAATGAAATTCCTAATAATGGTATAGATGAAAATTGTGATGGATCAGATATCATTACTTCTATTCAAAATCCTGAATCATCAATTGTAAATATTTATCCAAATCCTGCAACAGATTATTTATATATAGATAATAATATTAATATCAAATACTTTTACTCTTTATATAACTCCGTAGGAACTTTGATTATTTACCCACAGACTGAAAAGGAAATAAGTTTATCTCAAATAGCTTCAGGAGTATATTTTGTTAAAATTGAAAATGCGTCAACTGGTAACCAATTTTACAAAAAAATTATAGTACAAAAATAGTAAATACTCCCGGCAATCAGAATTCTTTTAATGGCGCAAAAAGTCATTTTGATTTTAAACTTCGTGTTCCTACATGTTCTGAGTGGTTAAAATAATGGGGCCTATTTCTTTTTACAACCACTAAGGGCACTTAGATTCACTAAGAAATTTTACTTCGTGTTCCTGCGTGTTCTGAGTGGTTCAAAGTTCGAACATTAAAATTTGCATCTGTAAGGTATTTACCCAAACACCCGATCCTCGCCCAACATATCTTTGATATTTTCGATGTGTTTCAGTTGATTTTCAACAACAGATCCGTTTATTACAGCATTGCGTAATACATTTAAAACATGATTTTCATCTGTATAATACACTTTGGGGTACTCAGTTAAAATTTTATCCAAAACGTTAAACACCCTGCTTTCATAAGCTACATACGTATGTCTTGGTACATAATCAATTTCTTTAATTTCACAATTACCATAAAAAACAATCACGGAAATAAATGGTATATTTGATATATGGGACAGATGTTTTTGCAGTTCTTTGATATGATTGGCGTTTTGGAGAATGGGATTATAAAACCTGTATTTCTCTTTTCCGTAATTCAAAACTTTCGTCCATTTATGTTGACTTGCGCTACCATAAATCCAACCACTAAAATCTTTTACTTCAAAAACGATGATTCCGACTTCTGTAACTGCTACCACATCCAATTGCGAAAAATGATTTTTGTGTTCTTCAACAAAAAGATCATGAAATATTTTTTCTTCCGGAACGCCATAATGGAGCAGTTTTAAAACCAAATCCCTTTCAGAATATGTACCTCTTTCTGTAGTTGTAACTTTAGAAAGTAACATTAACAATAAAACAAAAAAATTGCTCAAGGATAAATTTGGAGAAAAAAATGACGAAGGATCTTCCGCAATACCATTGCCGATCGGTTTTACATGTTTGGAATGAACATAACCAGACCGGCCGTATTTTTCTATTTTATACCAATCCTCTATTTTGGATAGTACATTTATTTTTTCCCCTTTTTTTAATGTAAAGAGCAAGGTATAATTTTTCCCCGGACCTCTTCTGACATTTAATGCTGTTATTGTTTTGTAATACCTGGATTCAGATGAACCATCCTTTTTCCTAAACAGAAATAGAGATATCAGCAGGACAGCTGCTACAAAAAATAGTTGGATATTCCTGCTCTTCCATCTCATCATTACTATGATTTACAATCCTTCAATCCATTTCATACAGAAGTTCTTCTGAACCTCCTTCACACGCTAATCATGTACAAAAGTAATACAAGCCATTCATAAATTCAGCAGAAACAAGTAAATATATTTGTTTTAAGTCAAATATTTTTTGGTTTGGATTGATGTGTGATTTGGTTGGGTTATGAAATAGGAAAGTGTGGAACGGAAGCGAATAATTAAGGCACAAGTTGCAAACTTTAGCCTTTAGTATATAAGTAAATATTATTTAAATGTTTTATCAAAATAATTTTTCAACTCCTTCATTGTATTATTAATTGAATGATTACCAACTTAACTATCACGATTTAACAATCTAAACTCATATTTTTTAAATTCTTCTAGCATGTCCTTCATCCTATTTAAAATATTTATATCTTCTTCAGAAGCATTCCATTTAAACTTTGAATATATAAACTGTACAAACTTTTCATTTTCTAAAATACTCTTAAGCTGTTTTTTGGTTATTTTTTTATTTTGCTCAAGGAAAAGCAATGATTGAGGATACTTGTATACAATATCATAGGACTTTTCATCATCAAGAATACGGTTTATTTCCGATTTAAACCGATTAAAATAATTATTATTAAATTCATTTAATTTTCCGTAATCCTTTTTGTAAATTGAATCTAAAATTTGAAAAGGACTATACATCCTAAAAAAATCAATTTCAAAGTACTTAGAATTTAAAACAGTCAAAAATAAATCATCTCCATATCGAATTAGTTGTAAAAATGTTTCTGGGATCTTACATTTAGAATCATAATTATTATCATTTAAAAACTTAGCTATCCCATCAATCCATAATTTATTATCCAAAATATTTAATTTAAAAATTCTTTTATATGGCTCTCCATCTGACCTAATGTAAAATTTAATAATTGCAATAACAGGAATAGAATATTCAATTGAGTTCTCTAATTTATTTATTAAATTAGAAAAACTAGAACTTGTAAAATAAGTTTGAAACTTTTCATAATTATCATAATGAGAGTTTAAAATAAAAATTAACGTTACAAGACTATCTATTTCTCTTGATGTTAAATTCTTCATGGTAAATATCCGATTTACAAATGTTATTACCTCATCTACAAAAGAAGGTGATAGTACAATACTATTTACATAACAATACAAAACGAATTTATACAAATTTTCATAACAAGTAAATTTTGACTTCTGTCCTATTAAAGTTAAGTAATCAGTCTGATTGAGGTCATCTATTTGGAATTTAATTGAATCCTTATTCTTATAGTAGTAAAGTATATACAATAAAGTGTGTATACTTTTAAATTCAAATCTTATTAAATTTAAATTAGAGTTTCTATTTAAATAATCGTTGATTATTCTATAAACTTCTTCTAAATTATAAAGATCATTATTCCATACAATTTCATTTAAATTCTTATCATCCAATTGCTTAAATATTCTTTCAATATTAGTAATTATAGTTTCATGCTTATTAACTTTCTTTAATATTTCAATACATAATTGAACATTATTATTTGTTCTATTTAGGTTTTGTCCTGAAAAATACGAAATATCGATTACATCTTTACTTCCGAATTTATATACCTCAGAATTTAATTGTTCTTTATATTTAAAAAATTTTTTTTCATCCCATATACTATCATAAAAAACACATAAATCATTAAAAATTGAATCTTCGGCAGGATAATACTTATCCAATATCATCCAAAAAGATTCAGGTGATTGTGTCATTAATGATTTAATTAAAACTGGCGTAGTTTTAATTGAACTATCCTTCGAATCCTCATTTTTAACATTTCGATCATATGGAAGTTTAATTAAATTCCTGTAATATTCCAATATTAGTAGTTCTGAGGATTTATTCTTATCTAATTTAAAAATAAAAATTGCCATGCCATCTTTATAGTTAGTATCTAGCATTGGATAATCTAATCTAAAACCATCTCCTTTCGACAATCTATCAATTAGTTCCATTTCAGATATATTTTTAATATACCTTTCCAAAATATATACAGCCAAAGTTTCAAATGAAAAAGGTGTTATATGTTTACTGGTTATAGAATAATAAAACCCAAATTGATTTACAAATCTTTTCAACACTCTTGGTGATGGATAATATTTATTTGAATAATGAATTTTGAGAACTTCAATTATTTTTTCTACTAAAAAATCTTCTATGTTTATGAGTGAGCATTTTATAAATCTTCTTGCCATGTTAATCCAATTATTTGGCAATAATTTAGGCGAATTAATAACAAGTTGTATCGACTTATCTATAAATGGCTCTTTATTATTAATAGAATAAATTAAAATATTAGAATCAGAATTATCACTCTCAGCAGCATCATTTTTCTCTTTAGGAACAATATTTTCTTTCTCTTCCCATGATTGCGAAAGGGCAGTCTTATCATATGGAAGTATTATCCACAAATTTTTTAAACCCAAATTTTGATTTGACAATCCTTCAGGATTCCTATGTTGTAAAAATATCTGTAGATTGGACCAGATACTTTTAACGGAATCCTTTTCTAATCGATCTAGATTATCAATAACCAGTATTTTTTTTACGTTATCAGAAACTGATAAAATATTTATAAATGTATTTTCATATTCATTACTATCAATATCATTAACTTTATTTCCAAAAAAATAAGAAAATGCCTTTAAAGATTCTGATCTGTTTTTAAGTATTTTTAAAAGTAAAAGTATAGCTTTCTCCCGAAACAATAATGCTATAAAAGGCAATGTGGTTAATAATAATGCTAAGGAAAAGAATAAATCAAATTTATATGTCAAAAGCTCATTTGGTTTAAAGTAACATAATACCAAAGTCATTATCCCTAATGAAATTAAGTGTAAGAATTTTGAATCAAAAAATAAGCTAGTTAATATTAATAAATAGTAGAATATAATAAATAAGTTACTTGCCAGACTTAATTCATTAAAATTTGCATTTGTCAGTAACTCTGTACCAAGTGGAACAAATAATAAAGAAATTCCAATTATTATTGAAAAAAGTACATTATAATTAAACCCTTGTAATGAAAGTTCAATTTTATTAAGTTCATCATCTTTATAGTTGTATTTCCTTTTTGCTTGTTCAAGTATTTTAAATAAAAAATTTCTTCTTAATGGATCTCCTTCATAAGCCCACGAATCGTAGTAAAAGTAATCTATTTGAGATTCTTCTTTTAATTTTTTCTTTAGGGCATCTATCATAGTTGTTTTACCCGTACCCCATCCTCCTTCTATCCCAATAGTAACAGCATTCTCGTTTGTTTTAACTATTTGAATGATTGAATCTGAGATTGCGTTATATGCTTCATTTGTTTCAGTTTGATTATCTGGAATCTCAGAATTCTCAGGTAAAACTTTAAAGATTATCTCTTTTCCCATTTGATTTGCTTTCATAAGTTTTAAATCTACTCCCCCTCCACGATCTTCCTCTCCTCTTCCGTCAATCCATACAGGTCGTAGACCATCCGGTCGATCTCCGCTTCTAAGGAAGTGGTGTCGGCATCCGTTTCAAAACATAAAGTTCTGAGTTTATGGAAAACCGCATAAAACGTTTTTTTGGGTGCAACCTTGCAGGGTCGACCTTTGCGGCCAACTTCGTCAGAATCACGGATTATATTGATTACACAGATTCCACGGATTTTTATGAGCAGTTTACAAAACCAGTTTTATAATTCTCCACCCGCGAGCAGTAGTTCGCGGTTCGTTCCTTATTTTGAGCCCTTACTGTTGGGCTCAAAATGGCGAGCAACGGTCAGTCACCACCGAAGGAGGGGAACTTCGGTTTGTCGACCAATGCCAGTAGATTATAAACTCCTTTGGTTGTCGTGAACTCCAAAGTCTCCCCCGCCGGGGAGATTTAGAGGGGCCAGCAACGGTCAATGCGAAGCATTGAAAAAACTTTTATCTTACAAAACCCCGGAAGGTTCGACAAAACGCCTAAACCCTAAACTCTTAACCCTAAACAGACCTAATATCTTCTCAATTTTAAGAACTCAGGGCTAACGCCCCTTTCTAAAAGGACGATTTGATGAGTTGGTTCGTAAAACTTTCGGAATGATAAGTTGGGGCGAAGCCGTCCACAAAACCCTGAAAAACCCGGTCTATCCATGCCAGAGGATCTTTTGTTGACAAAAGAATGGTTCTTTGGCAAGTCTGAGGCATTTATTTTTTATTGACATTCCAAATGCCGCCACAAGTTTTATATGTAAACATATATAAATTTTAAATCCATTTCCATTTCTGTTATGCCAGAATTTTCATAAACTGTGATGTTGATAATAAGGTTATAAATGTGGTATATTTGAACCGGAATTTAGCGTACTTCTTCACAATAATTTACTTTTGGTACGACTTAACACTGGTGCATATAAGGTAATTTCTGCCTCAAAAAACACTTTTGAAAAAGGTATCTTCCGGACTTCGGACACAAAAAAACACGTGTTTTTTCTTTAAAAATCGTCGGCGGACAGAAAAAATCACGTGTTTTTTCTTCAAAAAACGTCGGCGGGCACAAAAAAACACGTGTTTTTTCCTTAAAAATCGTCGGCGGACACAAATAATCACGTGTTTTTTCTTCAAAAACGTCGGCGGGCACAAAAAAACACGTGTTTTTTCTTCAAAAAACGTCGGCGGGCACAAAAAAACACGTGTTTTTTCCTTAAAATCGTCGGCGGACACAAATAATCACGTGTTTTTTTTCTAAAAATCGTCGGCGGACACAAATAATCACGTGTTTTTTTTTCTAAAAATCGTCGGCGGACACAAATAATCACGTGTTTTTTTTCTAAAAATCGTCGGCGGACACAAATAATCACGTGTTTTTTTTCTAAAAATCGTCGGCGGGCTCAAAAATCACGTGTTTTTTTCCGAAATTTTGGAAATAAAAGGGTCAAATCACCTTCGAAAAAAGGTTCAAACCTCAAAAGTTGCGGATTTAGGATGTTTATTTCCCAATAATACATCGGGATTATATCGATGCGGCGCAGGGAGGGTAAGGTATATCGAGGTTTTTGCTCCAAAATTCTCAACCCGCGAGCCGTGGTTTGCGGTTCCTTCCCTATTTTGAGCCCTTACTGTTGGGCTCAAAATGGCGAGCAACGGTCAGTCACTTGGAGTGTTGGATTTGTTGGATTTGTTGGATTTGTAAGAACTGAGTCGGGGCGTCGCACGGAGGGTCGACCATTGCGGCCAACATCGTCAGAATCACGGATTATATTGATTACTCAGATTCCATGGATTTTTATGAGCAGTTTACAAAACCAGTTTTTTAATTTTTCACCTGCGAGCCGTAGGTCGCGGTTCCTTCCTATTTTGAGCCCTTTCCGTTGGGCTCAAAATGGCGCGCAACGGTCAGTCACATCCGAAGGAGGGGAATTTCGGTTTGTCGACCAATGTCAGCAGATTATAAACTCCTTTGGTTGTCGTGAACTCCAAAGTCTCCCCTTCCGGGGAGATTTAGAGGGAATAGCAACGGTCAATGCGAAGCATTGAAAAAACCTTTTTTATCTTACAAAACCCCGGAAGGTTCGACAAAACGCCTAAACCCTAAACTCTTAACCCTAAACAGACCTAATATCTTCTCAATTGAAGACATCAGGGCTACACCCCTCAAATTGTCGTTTTTGGATTATTCTATTAAGATGTCAGGGCTACGCCCCTTTTTCATAAGACGATTTGAAGAGTAGACGATTTGATAAGTTGGGTCGACGCAACCCACGACAATTCTGCTATCTCAAGCTTTTGGCAAAACACCTATAAACCCTAAACTCTTAACCATAAACAGACCTAAGACCCAAACCCTAACAGCTAAAACCATCTCAACCTAAATCTCAACCTTAACCTTCCTGGAGTCCGACCGTCTCTACCATCTTTCTCAGGTTTTTTACCTGAATTTTTCCTATAAATTACTTTCACAGTCAGACGGTGGAACTTTTTTTATATCTTTGGTATTTATAATTGAAACTAGTTTTGTGTAATAATTAAAATTTATGGAAACCATCATTATCAAATCTGAAGACGATAAAAATACAGAAAAAATCAAAGATTTTTTAAAAGAAATGAAAGTTAGTTTTACTTCCAAAAAGAAAAAAGAAAAGCCATACAATCCTGAATTTGTAAAAATGGTGTTGGAACGTGCTGAAAGTGCAAAAAATGGAAATACCATCCTTTATGATGAAAAGTTAAAGAAGGAACTATTCGATGGAGTCAACAAAACTCAATAAAAGAAGACTTGATCATTATTTAAAAAATAATGGGTTCTATTGGGTCGAATTAAGCGATAATGTTTCTTTGAATGGCTTGATTTTGATTTTAAATGAATGAAAAAGGAATATGATTTACACTATAGTATTTGAAGGTAAGGCATTAAAAGATATAAAAAAAAATGACTGCATCAGGAAATAAAGGAGATGTTATCAAATTAGAATCTATGTTGGAAGAATTAAAATTTCATCCATATAGAGGCACAGGACATCCGGAACCTTTACAACACCAATTGGTCGGATACTGGAGTCGCAGAATCAATAAAAAAGACAGACTGGTCTATCAGGTAATCGAAGAACCTGATAAATACGTTGTCATTATTTCAGCATTAGGCCATTATTTTGATTAGCCCTAAATAGGATTTTCAAAATCATTCGCATGATTTGTTATATCCAATAAACTACTGTCTCACTTTGTTTTATTTGTTGGTCCCGATAAGCTATCGGGATGATAAAACTGAGTCGGGGCGGCGTGAAAGAACAACCATCTTAAGGGTGAAACCTGCTCAACCTAATCCTCATTCTCAATTAAAGAACTCAGGGCTAACGCCCCTTTTTTAAAGGACGATTTGATGAGTTGGTTCCGAAAACTTTCGGAATGATAAGCTGATTCGAAACGCGCGCGTGCCGGGAATATCGAGGTTTTTACTCACCCCCGGGCCCCTCTCTAAATAAAGAGGGGTGTGGCTTATGACCTTAGATTTTGCGCTACGAGGCACGTTTGTTGTGATGCAAAAATAGTTAAAAATATGTTTTACCCCAAGCTTTAAAGCACAAAAAACCAGACCCTGTGCGTAATCTGCAGTAACTTTTATATTTCTTCACCTGCGAGCCGTAGTTCGCGGTTCCTTCCCTATTTTGAGCCCTTACAGTTGGGCTCAAAATGGCGAGCAACGGTCAGTCACCTCCGAAGGAGGGGAACTTCGGTTTGTCGACCAATGTCAGCTGGTAATAACTTCTTTTGGTTGTCGTGAACTCCAAAGTCTCCCCCGCCGGGGAGATTTAGAGGGGCCAGCAACGGTCAATGCGTAGCATTGAAAAAAACCTTTTTTATCTCCCAAAACCCCGAAAGGTTCGACAACAACGCCTAAACTCTTAACCCTAAGCAGACCTAATATCTTCTCAATTGAAGAACTCAGGGCTAACGCCCCTCTATTGATCGTCCTGGAATGATTCTACTATGATAACAGGGCTAACGCCCCTTTTGTAAAGGACGATTTGATAAATTGGGTCGACGCAACCCACGACTATTCTGCTATCTCAACCTTTTGGCAAAACACCCATAAACCCTAAACTTTTAACCATAAACAGACCTAAGACCCAAACCCTAACAGCTAAAACCATCTCAACCTTAACCTTCCTGGAGTCCGACCGTCTCTACCATCTTTCTCAGGTTTTTACCTGAATTTTTCCTATAAATTACTTTCACAGTCAGACGGTGGAACTTTTTTATATCTTTGGTATTTATAATTGAAACCAGTTTTGTGTAATAATTAAAATTTATGGAAACCATCATTATCAAATCTGAAGACGATACTAATACAGAAAAAATCAAAGATTTTTTAAAGAAATGAAAGTCAGTTTTACGTCAAAAAGAAAAAGAAAAGCCATACAATCCTGAATTTGTAAAAATGGTGTTGGAACGTGCTGAAAGTGCAAAAAATGGAAATACAGTTACGATAAATCCCGAAGATTTATGGGGAAGTTTAGATTGAAATAGAAAAAATGCACAAAGAGATTTTGAAAAAATCTATTTGTCAGGCGATAAAATAATTATTAAAAAAGTTGAAAAAATGATTCTGGAATTATCCGTAAATCCTTACATAGGAACCGGACATCCGGAACCATTAAAACACAATTTACATGGATACTGGAGTCGCAGAATCAATAAAAAAGACAGACTGGTCTATCAGGTAATCGAAGAACCTGATAAATACGTTGTCATTGTTTCAGCATTAGGCCATTATTTTGATTAGCCCTAAATAGGATTTTCAAAATCATTCGGATGATTTGTTTTATCCAATAAACTACTGTCTCACTTTGTTTTATTTGTTGGTTCCGATAAGCTATCGGGATGATAAAACTGAGTCGGGGCGGCGTGAAAGAACAACCATCTTAAGGGTGAAAACTGCTCAATTTAATCCTTAATCTCAATTGAAGAACTCAGGGCTAACGCCCCTCAAATTACCGTTTTTTTGATTATTTTATTAAGATATAGGGCTACGCCCCTTTTTAAAGGACGTTTTGATGAGTTGGTTCCGAAAACTTTCGGAATGATAAGCTGATTCGAAAACAGCGCGCGTGCCGGGAATATCGAGGTTTTTACTCACCCCCGGCCCCTCTCTAAATAAAGAGGGGTGTAGCTTGCGACCTTAGATTTTGCGCTACGAGGCAAGTTTGTCGTGATGCAAAAATAGCTAAAATAAGTTTTACCCCAAGCTTTAAAGCACAAAAAACCAGACCCTGTGCGTAATCTGCAGTAACTTTTATATTTCTTCACCTGCGAGCCGTAGTTCGAAGTTCCTTCCCTATTTTGAGCCCTTACTGTTGGGCTCAAAATGGCGCGTAAAGGTCAGTAACCTCCGAAGGAGTGGAACTTCGGTTTGTCGACCAATGTCAGCTGGTAATAACTTCTTTGGGTTGTCGTGAACTCCAAAGTCTCCCCTGCCGGGGAGATTTAGAGGGGCCAGCAACGGTCAATGCGAAGCATTGAAAAACCTTTTTATCTTCCAAAATCCGGAAGGTTCGATAAAACGCCTAAACCCTAAACTTTTAACCATAAACATATTCCAAACAAAAAGTCAACATCCCATAAACATTCTGACACATATCACTTTTCGCCGGCATGAAATACCCGGTATCCGTAATTGCTTTTGTCCTCAGGAAACTCAAAACTTTTGTCCAGGTTTTGCCATTGTCTTCCGAACTCATCAGACCCTGATTGATGCTGCAGAAAATTTTGTTTTTATCCAATGTCATGGAATATATATCCCTTTCACTTTTAAGGAAGGTATTGGACGGGTGTTTTGACCATGTTTCACCCCGGTCGTTGGAATGATATAAAACGTATTCCGTTCCGAGATCGTAAACCATACTGGCCAGCTTCTTAACAATGAGAAGGTTGTTCCGTCCTGATACATCGTGGAATTACCGTTTTTATTGTCGTTTGTCTGATTATTGAGAGATGAGTTTATTTTCCATGTTTCACCCCCATCGTATGACAAATACACGCCGTTGATGCCGTTTACGATCAGCCTGTCCTGATATACGATCACATTGTGGGCAAATCCAAGTCAAAAATCCTGTCCCAGCTTTTCCTTTGTTTGCCGTATGATACACGCCGAAAGGAGTTGCTATATACAGGTTGTTTTTATCATCTTCTTTTACCTGCACCAAATAATTAACACCTTCAGGAACAGGAATCGGTTCCCAGTAGCCGGCATTAAGTTTTTTATGGAATATACCTGTTCCGTTGATATAAACATATTGACCGGAAGGACCATTAAATATACCGAAAACTGAATGATGATCTTTAGGTTCTACAGATGGAAAAGCCGTCAACGTATTTTCTTTTTCTGTCTTTGACAAATCACTACGATTGAGTTTGTAGATATCGCCAGTTACTTCCTAAGATTATATTGTTATTGTCATAATTTACGGAAATCGGAACAAAGTTTTCAGGTAAGTCCGGGCTTGCAGGTTGCCATGTTTTTCCTCCGTCATCCGAAAACCATGATGTTGCCGGTAAAACCCACAACAGGATTAAAGTCTTTCATCGGATCCAGTTTCCTGACTTTGAAAACTACAACTATGAAACAACAGGACACCAACTATTATGCTGCTTAAAATTTTCATAAAATGAATGTTAAATGATTTAATAAATAATAAAAACTATACAGCAAATTTAACGCGATTGTAGGCCGGACAGCGCACTATTTTGGTAAATTTTTGGTAAATAATGGTAAAGTTAACGATTTACAAGGGCAGAATCCCTTAGTTTTGCGGCATGATATCTAAAATACCTTTGCTGATCATTTTATGTCTTTTCTGTCAAAGACCGGTTCAGGCAGCAACATCAGAAGACAAAGAACTTCAGGTAGTACAACGCAAATCGGTCATCGTCTGTTGCTTTCTTCCGAGATTCAACCTCCAGGTATTACCGGTAAAAATATTACAAGACCATACGTTTGAGATTTCTTTTGAAAAACAAATCCACGTTACTGCCGATTCTTTGTACAAAATTGTTGAAACAGAATTGTCAAAAGCCGGATTTTGGGATTTTGTCGCAGAACTAAAAGAGTGTACGACTCAGGAAGTATTTTTGTCATTTATAATCAGCCGGTCCAGGGACACCATTCTGTGCGGGAAGAAACTCGCCGGTGGGGGTGTTATAAAGTAGAAATTACCATCCTGAAAAAGTCAAATATGATGTGGATGATTTGGATGGTTTTGCCCATAATCCTTGGGTCCTTGGCTATCTATAAGTTTATTCAAAGTAAAAAATCAAAAACAGAACTTCCAACCAGTAATGATATATGGTCCCTTGGGGGATATCAATTGGTTTGACAGAAAAAAAACTAATTCACCTGAAAAAGTGAAATACTCACAGATAAAGAATTCCGTTTGCTGACATTATTAATGGAAAGCAAGGATATTGTACAAAGCAGAGACTTTCTCATGAAAGAAATTTGGCTTCCGGCGGACTCATCGTTGTTGGAAAAAATCTGGACGTACTGGTTTCTAAAATCAGAAAAAATTGAGTTTGGACGAAAGGATTAAAATCACGAGTGTTCATGGCGTAGGTTATAAACTGGAAATTTCTGAATAAACAGGTGTCCCGACACAAAAAGAGGGTGAAAACTTTCAAAATATGACCAGTCCTGAAACAGGTTTACACAAACCTATGCAAAATGGAGTATTAAAATAATTTCCTTAAAATCTATTTTTCTTCTTCACCTTTTTCATTCAGAATAATCGTCTTTTCACCGATGGTTGCCCTGAATTTACTGTTTGATATAAATTCCAAAGAATCATAAAGGTTGGGCAAAAAAGTAAGGTCTTTCAGGATAATACCGTGTTTTTTGTTTTTTACGCAAGTGCCGAAAACAGAAGAACCATACAAATAAACTATTTCTTCGTACTGAGGTTCAACAAACACGTCTCCGATAACATTTGCCAATCCGATCAACTCTGTTTTTGTATCCTGTATTTTAATAAATTGAAAAGCGTACTGGATATAGGAATTATGTCCTGAACTTTGAGCAATTTCCACCCATCTGCTTTTACATCTATATAAATTCCATATAACGGGAGATCAGCATCATATTTTTGATTGTTTACATCAAACAGCCTGTATTGTTTTTCATTTTCTCTGATGACAGTCAATTTGTCGGCTGCTATAAAGTTGCCAAAAAATCTGAATTTTTCTGTGCTTTCCTTTTGGGTGTTTCTGTTGTACAAGCGCCAGAAATTATCCCTTTTTATACCAACATATTGGTCATTTAAAACCAAAATCTGATCTCCTTCCAGTTCATATACATCCTCCAGGAAATTGTTTTTCACAATATATTTATTTTGGAATATACATATCAGATATTCACCTTGTTCAAAAATGCTGTCATAAGCTGTCGGATGAAGTGTTTTTTCAATTTTATTAAAAATATAATATTTTTTATCTTTTTTACAGCTATAATGATTTCCTACTACTTCTATTTCGTCGTATACAAAAGGAAGAATCACTTTTTCTTCCGCATCAATAAATCCTTGATATGAATCAATATGTGCCTGATAAAATCCGTTGTACCGGGAAAAAAGGTAGTCATATTTTGGTTGAATCACAACCTTAAAATTTTCATCCAAAGTACCCAACAAACCATTGTCTCCTCTGAAGAAAAATCTTTTTTCTCCGTATATTGGCTCAACATATTCGTAAGATGTCCTTGCCGTGATCGAATCTCTTTCGTATTTTAAATATTCATTTTGGGTTTTGACAATAATATTGTCTGTTGATTGTCCGGCAAATTTATAGTTGACAAATTCCTGATCAACTTGTTTTAAAGAAGGTAAATAATAAAAAATACTTTTGTAGTTTTCTTTATCAAGAATAAGGTAATTACCCTGAGGTCTTATGGATAAATAATCACCGGGGATGAGGACGTCACATTTTTCATCCATGACGCCATATTTGCCATTTTGCCTGAACAAAAACAGTTCTCCGTTGAGCGGAAGCCTGATATTGCAGGACTTTATATCCTGGTATTTATCGGCGGGATACCATTTTTTTTCTTCGGTATGATATACGCCGACCAAACCGTTTTTTGAAGCTGAAATCAAAAGATACTAATACTTTGAAAGACGAATCATAGGTATCTAACGGAATCAAAATATTGCCCTCCGTATCCAACATTGCTTTTTTTATTTTTCTGGCTGACTTCAAAATATTTTTCATCTCCCCCATGATTTTATCTGGTCAAAAAGGACCTGCCAGAATATTATAATTTTATCCAATAAAAGATCGAAGTATAAAGAGTCCTTTGCTAAATAATTTTTTTTAGTTTGAGAAAAAATAGATTTGGCTACCGGTTTAATTTTTTTGTTGGTTTCGATATTCAGCCAATCATATTTGCCTTTGTCTCTGATGGCAAAAATATTTTCATTTATCTGATAAAGGGGTGTCCGCCTCAATGGTGTACTTTGAAGTTTTTCTGTCAAAAAGTATATTTCCTGTTCTCCTGAATATAAAAATTACATCACCGTAATAAAAGGCTGAATTTTTAAAAGACCTGTTGTAAGGATTAAATCCCTTCTATTGATGATGACCAATGAATCTCCGTCATCATATATCCTGTAATCTGATACCCCTTCCTTCAGGTTTATTTCCCTTGACTACTGTTTCAACCTTTGAATGATAATTAAAATAGTACAGGCTGTCTTTAATTTTACCGACATATTCATAACCTGATTGGAAAATGGTGTCAAATGTCAAAAAAATCCTTATAATCTTTATGACGAATATACATTTTGCATTGTTTGTTTTCACAGGTGATATAATCTTTATAAGTACTTTCCAGATTGAACGGAAAATTTGGCCATTTTATTATGGTTTTCCATAAATCACCCTTTTGTATTTAAAAAATCATATTCAAATGACAAAGTTTCTGTTGAGTCCAACCATTCAGCATTTCCGGAATATGTGCCAGATATCGCCCTTTTTTAAAGCAAATATTATGGATTGATTTAATACATGATATTGTTCGTATAAAAATCAAATAATACTTCTTCTTTGGTATTTATTCTCTGAATTTCCTTTTTTTCTTAACCAAAGCTGTACCATCAGGAAAAAACACGATATCAGAATAAGATGGTTGTGTTATTTTTCTGAATTGATCCATCCTTTTTTCCTTGTATTTCATAGGTCAGGATGGCATCACCGTTATTTTGTGTGAAGGGATAAGAATTGATTTGATCACAACGAAAAGTAGCATGCCCTTTTCATTAATCATTGTATAATTATCGTCCTGATCATTATAGACATAAAAAGTTTTGAGCCTGACGCAATCTGCCCTTCCTTCAACAAATTTTTGAAAATCCCGGTTAATAGTTACGGATAAAGAGTCGTTTACATCAATGATCACATTGCCTTCATGGGTTGAAACCGGTTGCCTTTTGATGGTTTCCAACAGTTGCCTGTTTTGTCAAAAAAATCAATGGCATATGTTTTTACACCGAGAATATAATTGCCATAGATTTGAAAATAATGATAGTCGCCTTCAATTCGAAGATTGTTTTTTCCTAAAAGTTTTTTCGTTTTGTCTTTTTTGCTTATCATATAATAAACCGCAGAACTTAGTGCCCGTAATGTATATATTTAACCTGTGGTCTGTCGAGTGCCCGAATGGTGCAAAAAGAACAACTGTCAATAACATCCAATGTTTCGTCAAATAAGATACTTTGAGATTCATTTTCACCAATCACATATTTGTCGTTATAATTCATGGTGATTTGATCAAATGTATACCTTATGCCGTTTTCATCATGTACACTTCCCCGATCTGTCTCTTTTTGGGAGACAAATCCTGTTTGATTGGCGTATAACTTCTCTTCGCAACTAATTATTTTCTTCATTATTTTCGAAATATGCCATAACATATATTTGTTGTCTTTTTGTAGTAAATATTTTTCATGATTGATTTTTTTGATGGATTCATATTGTACCGGAAAATTGATTTCCACCAAAATTTTGTATTCCCATTAACGGGTATTTATCTTTGATGATGATAAGTTTGTTTCTGACATCCACAGATTCGATATCCGTGGCATCCCATGTTTGTAACAACTTTCCTTCAACATCGTATAAAAACATTTTAGAATCAATTTCAGCTATAAAATGTCCTCCATTTTCACTGATCGTCCTGTATTCCATCGGAATGACAAACTGACTTCTTTGTAGTCCGTAACCCCATTTTTGAAATGCCGGCTACGATAGCCCGCGATAATGTCGAAACCAGATTTATACCTTCATATACCGATGGTATCAGGGGTATCTTTTAATACTGATCAACCCAAAACGATAATTGTATTCCATTACCGCAATCTCTTTATCTATGATAGTCAGATTGGACGTTTTATTTTGAAATTCCTTTTGCCACTCAGATGACTGTGCAGTTGCTGACACAGCAAAAATCACCAACAAACATAGGTCTTTCAAAAATGAAAGTGGAAAAGAAAACATAAAATATATTTTTTCAATAAATTGTTAAACAGATTTTAATCTGCGAATATCTCCTGCAAATATATACCAAGCTTAAGGTATTTGATAATAAATCCCATAAAATCATCACCATCTCTTTATAAAAAACGGGCCAGAAATGAAGTGATTTGAGTATATGTGCCTTATCCCAACAATCCGGAAAGTATTGAACAACAATAGCCCCGAATAAAATTCGGGGTATTTTCAAAGTATCGCCCCCAACCACCACGGTTGGTTTTTTTTTTGTTATCCCCGGAATTTTACATGTGGTTACAACTTTTTCAAATCTTTTGGTTTTGGGAAAAATCGAGGAAAACTGAATGGTCCCGACCGAAAGAAGGGAACACTGTGAACGGATTTTAAATCTTTGCAGCTGATTCTTGGTCTTTCTCAAAACCTCCGAAGGGAGGGGAATTTCGATGGTCGACAAAGTTAAATTATAGGATTTTTTTCATTGCTTGTTGTGTTTTCCCTAAAGTCTTCTCCGGGGAGATTTAGAGGCCAAACAGGAACAATGCGGCATTAAAAACCTTTTATCTCCTAATAACTCTGGAAAGATTCACAACATAGTTTCAAACCATAAACCTTCTTTTAACCTCTAAACACACCTAAATACACAGCACCCTAATACCTATTTTAATTCCTTTTCTTCACCCTAAAGCTTGTCTCGTTCTTCTTCCCTATTTTGAGCCCCTTCTCGTGGGGCTCAAATGGCGAGCAACGGTCACCCCCCCCTGCTTTGTAAGAGAAGATTCTCCATGGTTTAAAACAATACCAGGATACAAAGAATTTTATTAGGTTTAAATGGGGTAATATGCGGTAAAATAACTGTGAAAACAATTAACTTTGTTTTGGCTTAAATTAACTCTCTCTCCTCTTTTTGATGTTTACATTAATTTCTGTGCTTGTCTCGCGTAATTTCATGTCTTTATGTTTTCTAAGGCGTATCTCATCTCCGACAAACCGATGGAATCTAAAATGCAGTTTTGTAACGCCATGCGCTCCTTATCGGCAAAAGATCCGGCAAATCGGCAGACTTTTATCCGGCAATGCCCGGGTTGAAAGAAACAACCAACAAGGTTGGGATTGTAGCTTAATCGTGGTGAGCCTTCTCTATTGATAACAGAATTACACCAGATTTCAGTAGTTAAAGAAACTGCGATTATTAATAAAGCTATGTCCATATTTTGCCCTTTCAAATCAATCGTTTTGATGATCCTGATCGTAAAATTGGAGGTTTAAGGGGTTGAGGGTTATGTCCCTTGACCAATATAATGTCAATACAAAATTCAACCAGAGACCCAGATGGCAGACAAACAAGTACTTTTCAGAGATCCTGATGGTTACTGGTTGGAAGTGAATAGTGCCTTGACTGAAATAAATATTTATTGAGGGAAAAAGGGTCTTTGGTTTTATAAAAAAAAATAATTATCCAATTAATTATCGGCAAAATTTTAGTCTGTACCTTAATGAAATTAATCTTCCTACTTTGAACATTCTGAAT
>JADKBV010000003.1 GCA_016714895.1 Saprospiraceae bacterium
TTGTCAGAATTGGTTAAAGTTTTAGCCAGAGAAAAAATCGTTATCAGTAGGAAATAATGAGCCGGTAGTTGAATTGGTTGCATTTAAAAGAAGATATAAAAGAAAGGATAGAATTCTGAAAGGGCAAACTATGGTCAAGCGAAGATTGTTGGGAAGCTAGACAGAAATCATAAAAGCTGTTGAAGAATACTAAATTACCACCGAATGAAAATTCTTTTAGATAGACATGTTTATTATATGGTTTTGGAGGACAATGAAAGGCTGAGTAATGGGCTTTCAGACAGTTATTGAAAATCAAATAAGATTTAATATATTTTAGTTCAGTTTCCTTAAACGATGGCGCCCAAAGCATCAAAAAACAAGTTAATTTATCCGGATGATATACTAAATATTTGTTATGAACAAGGTTTTGAAGAATTGGCCCTTTTGAGTAAACAGGTTTTTTGGTTTTAAAGGGATTTACGTTTAATTCACAACGATCCTTTTGACAGACTTTTGGTTGCCGGAAGCTGGCATCAAGGATATTTTTAATGTCTGCAGAATCGAAATCTTTATTCAATACAATATTAAACTGATAAAATAATTCATTTTCCAACTTTACATAATGTTTACCCATACAAATCCATCTCCATCACTGCCCATCATCAAACGGACAGCCTGAACAGCACCCAAAAAGTGTCTTTGACCCTGGTAGGCCTTGGCATGCTGCTCCAAATGGTTTTTTGGCTTAGTTTCCGGTCTGAAGGTGCAGGCCTTTGGCTTTGGTCTTCCATAGGTTTGGTGACATTGGGATCGCTTTGGTATACATATAATCAATACAATCAAACCCTCCCAGGTATCAAAAACAACCACAATTGGTTTTCATCCCCTGACATCAGGAGGCACATTTGCATGGATTTTGGTCATATTTCTCACCGGATTTTATATAATCCTGTATTGGTTTCCACATTTACTCGGACTGGGAAGAGAGGGTATTTCAAATACGGGATTGGTAGCTCTTTTTGACCCTTTGAGTATGTTACTGAAAGGCAAACCCGCCAGCCAATGGTTTGTTTATGGTGCCATTTACACGATTACCATTCTGTTGATGGGTATAAAATTTATCTACAAATACCGGCACAACAAGTATCAGGTGTACAGAACTTTTTCTATCATGTTTCAAACTGCCATTGCATTTATCCTTCCTGAGATCATGCAAAGTCTGAATAAACTATTACAATTTTAAAAATATCTGGCCACTCAATTATTACTTCTTTTTGATTGGAATATTGACGCTATGTTAGCGCCGGCACCTTTGGATATTTTATGTTGTTTTGGGGCATCCTTTCTTTTTGGTAATCACTCCGGTATTGACCTATTTTTACGGCAAAAGATGGTACTGCTCGTGGGTTTGTGGTTGCGGTGGATTGGCAGAGACAGCAGGCGATCCCTTCCGACATTTGTCGGACAAATCCCTTAAAGCCTGGAAGATCGAACGTTGGATGATCCACAGTGTTTTGGTTTTGTGGTATTGATGACGGTTTCTGTGCTTATCGCCCGATTTACCGGAATCAGGAATATCTTCTTGATCGACAGCGGTACATTAAGCCAGGTTTACGGATTTTGATCGGAGCTGCTTTTCCGGTGTGGTTGGCGTAGGCTTATCCTTTGTTAGGAAGCAGAGTCTGGGCAGGTTTGGCTGTCCGATGGCGGCTTATTTGGGTATTTGCAACGTTTTACCATCAAACTTCCTGGAAAAAGAATCCACTCGCATGTCAAATTCCGGATCACCACCAACGGAAGTCAATGTATTTCCTGTGGCAAATTGTTCGACCTATTGCCGAGATGGGTATCGATGTCCAAATCATGCCCAAAGGCAGGAAGATATCGTTCGTGCATCTTGTGTCGGTTGTGGTATCTGTAGCGCAGTTTGTCCGAGAGGGGTTTTGAGGTTGGAGAGTTTATGATAAACGCAACCAGCGAACCAAAAAAGAAAATTGATAAAGATGAGTCATACATTTCGAAGCAATTACGCCAACTTCTTTTGCCAAGCTTAGTTATAACCTAATACGAATTAATTGATGACAATTAAACCACAAACTGTTTTTGTCTCTTTGGTTAGTCTTTGAATAAAAATGATCACGTTGTTGCGGATGTCTGCAATATCCCAGGTTTCCACATTTTGGCAAAAATATGAACTTTGTTAAAATATACGGTATCAAAATTTTCCTTTGATCTGCCAACCATTGCGGCTACATATTTATCTCCTCCTCACCATGGCCACCGGCATACCGGAATCATACGTTCCGCTGATGGTCGGGTTTTGTGCACCGGCAGTGTATTTGTTCACTTCTGAAGAAACAAAATCATACAACTCTCCCACAGTGACCAAGGCTGGTACCTGTCTAAAAACAACTCCAAGATCAGCTTCCCAGGCCGACCTCGCTGATGCGATCATACTGCCACTGTGACAGGCATCGGCAATAAATAATTTGTGTTTGGTTACGGCTTTGTCCAGTTTTGTAAACCATTCTTCATAAGAAATCAGGTTTTTGGTCGTTCCGTCAAAATCATAAGGAACAAAAGACCCTTTCAGTCCATGGCCTGACGTATAAATCAAAATGACGTCATCTTCTCCGGCCATAGCGGTCATCCTGTCCATCGCTTTAAGTATATTGGGCCTTGTAGCGGCATCATCAATCAGTACGGTGATTTGTTCGTCAGGAATGGCGCCTCCTTCCGGGCTTTTTCAAAAAAGCACAAACGATAAGCATCGTCATCGGTGTATTTTAAAGAAGTGGTGTGATTATATGTTGCCACACCAACGATAAGTGCAAAAATTTTGGTAGCCACTTTGTCTCCTGTTTGAGGTTCTTTTCCTGGCCTGTAGTCAAAATGTCCGTTTCTTTGGTTTTCATTTTCTGTCAATACGCCGTTTTCCCAAATCCGGATATTTTTGACCGTCGGCAAGCGTCATGGTCCCGGTACCATGTGGTGCATGGTCTTTCCATTCTCCCCGGTAAGTGTCACCGGAAGCATAACGACAATATCCGTTTCCGATCGCTTTGCCATCAACAAAATATCCTTCAAACCTGGAACCATCACCATACAGATAAAATCCTTTACCTTGTGGCAAACGGCTTTATGACATGGTTGTAACGTTTCGGTCTTTCAGTTTTTACTTCCTGTCGGACCACTTCTTCACTTAATATTTTTTCAACCAGGAGTTGGTTTTTTGGTACTTCTGCCACTTTTTTTTTCTCCGGAAGGGGGTGTAAAGGTTCCTTCTCCTTCCCGGTAATCTGTGACCAACTACCTGCAAAGTGGCTCCGTTCGGGTATCGGTACAGTCCTTTTCCTGTTTGTTTCCCTTGTAAAAATCTCCCTTCGTAGATTTCTCCTGTTTTATACTGATAAGTTCCTTCCCATGTATTTTGTGTTGAAGCCATGCCCGGATATCGGTCACCGTTGGAAAATGCCATCGTTCCTGTCCTGATACGACATCTGCAAAAAACTGCCCCTGTAGACCGAACCGTTTTTGTAGGTTAATATCCCTTCACCGTGTTTTTTACCTCTTTCCCAATATCCTTCGTAAGTGTTGCCGTTTTTGTACTTTATTTTCCCGTAACCATGGGGAAAATAATTTTTAAATGAACCTCCGTAGGAAGAACCATCTTTAAATAAATACGTACCTTTGCCTCCTGAACAGTTGCCGGCTACACATTGACCGTTCATTTCTGTACCTGTCCAAATCAAAAATGCCAAAATGAAGATGGTAAGCCTGATTTTGGGATGGTTGTTGATTTTTTGGTCTGCGGGAAACATATCAAATTATTTTATATTTAAAAGTAAACACATTATCAGAAGGAAAAGTATGTCGTTTTTGGATTTATATCATTTTTAACACTTTCATTATTTTCATGTAAGTCTAAAGAAGATACTTCCGAAGTATCCGAAAAATATTTCGGAGAAAAACGGACGAAACCGGTGCCATTTCCTACGACTCATTATTGGTCGCTATGAAAGGTGCGGATTCCATAGAAACCAAAGTCACAGGTTTGGTATCGTCTGTATGTCAGGCCAAAGGTTGTGGATGGACATCTCTTCTGAACAAAACAAGGAAGCTGAGACAATGTTTGTCGAATTTAAAGATTACGGATTTTTATGCCTAAAGACCTTGCCGGGAAAAAAGTGGTTATGACCGGAAAAGCTTTCCGCGAAGTCACCTCGTCGAAGAACTGAAACATTTTGCGAAGACGAAGGTCTGACCCCGGCAGAAATAGAAAAAATCACCGAACCCAAAGAAGAATTGAAGTTTCTGGCTTCGGAGTGATGATCCTCGACTAATTTTTTCCGGGATCCAACGTGAAAAAGTTCTTCTAAAAACAATCGGTAAACATATTATATTTAATCCTGTTTGAAAGCATAATCAAAACACCCCGAATATACCTATCAATATGACAGATACGACTCAAAACCTCCGCATGATTGAGGAATCGGCAGCAACTTTTGCGCAACAACATATTTTACCTCACGTAATGGAGTGGGATGAAAACCAGGAATTTCCTGTTCCTGTATTCAAAGCATGGGAGAACTCGGATTTATGGGTGTTTTGGTCCCGAAGAATACGGAGGTTCAGGTCTGGGATATCAGAATACATCTCCGTTATCGTAGAAATTTCAAAAGTCTGCGGTTCGATTAGGTTTGAGCGTTGCAGCGCACAATAGTTTGTGTACAAACCATATTCTGACTTTCGGAAACGAGGAACAAAAACAACAATATCTTCCGAAACTGGCAAGCGGACAATTCATCGGCGCCTGGGGACTTACCGAAGCAAATACCGGTTCTGATGCCATGAGAATGAAGTGTGTCGCAGAAAAAGACGGCGATTATTTTGTGATCAACGGCAGTAAAAACTGGATTACCCATGGAAAGTCCGGCGATGTGGCTGTGGTTTTGGTTCGTACAGGAGATCTTTTGGACAGCAAAGGAATCACCGCTTTTGTCATAGAAAGAGGAACTCCGGGATTTTCGGCAGGCAAAAAAGAAAATAAACTGGGAATGCGGGCTTCAGAGACAGCAGAACTGATCTTCGAAAACTGTCGCGTGCACAAATCTCAAATATTCGGTAAAGAAGGAGAAGGATTTATTCAGGCTATGAAAATACTGGATGGAGGAAGAATCAGTATAGCCGCCCTTTCTCTCGGAATTGCCAAAGGTGCTTACGAAGCCAGTGTCAAATACGCCAAAGAAAGAGAACAATTCGGCAAACCCATTGCAGGTTTCAGGCAATCGGATTTAAACTGGCAGATATGGCCACAAAATCCAGGCTGCGGAATTGCTGACCCGTAAAGCTGCGGAACTCAAAACCGCGGAGAAAAAATGACCACCATTGCCGCCATGGCCAAATATTATGCTTCTGAAATATGTGTTCAAATAGCTACCGATGCCATTCAGGTATTCGGAGGTTACAGGTACACCAAAGATTTTCCGGTGGAAAATATTTCCGTGACTCCAAGTTGTTGCACCATTGGTGAAGGAACTTCCGAGATTCAGAAACTGGTCATCAGCAGAAATATCCTTGCGGGAGGCTAGAATTTTACCATTTTGTTGAAGTTTTAGCCAATCAACCATTCTAATACTTAGGTAGTAAAGCATGAATTTTGGTTCACGCTGATTTGTGTCATACCCAAGGTAAAAAAAATCTGTTACCTTTGCACCCTGTTTTATACCAACGATAATGAAACCTGATTTATCAATCATAAAAGTCATCGGATTTGATGCGGATGACACCTTGTGGGTCAACGAACCTTTTTCAGAGATAGCGAAGAAAAATTTTGCGACATGCTCGAACCGTACTGTCCGAGACATGATATCATGAAACACCTGCTCACCGTAGAAATCCGCAACCTGAATCTCTATGGTTATGGTGTCAAAGCTTTTGTATTGTCTATGATCGAAACTGCAATCGACCTATCCGGCGGAACCATTCCCAATAAAATGATCAAACGTATCATGGGGAAATGGGCAAAGAGCAACTCAGGAAATGCCTGTAGAACTCCTCGAAGATGTAAAGTTTACCCTTACCGAATTAAAAAATGACTATCGCCTGGTCATGGTCACCAAAGGTGATTTGTTGGATCAGGAGCGGAAACTCAAAAAATCATCCCTGTCATCTTTATTTCACCATATAGAAATTGTTTCCGAAAAAAGAGAAGAGGAATATCTGAAAATCATCAACCACCTGGACATATTACCGCATGAATTTATGATGGTGGGCAATTCGCTGAAATCGGATGTGATTCCCGCACTGGAAATCGGAGCTTTTGCCGTACATGTTCCTTTTCATACCACGTGGATCCACGAGCAGGTGGACATCACCCTCACTCACGAAAAGTTTTATGTGATGGACAGGCTATCGGAGCTGTTGAATATCTTACAAAAGGCAGAAAAAGTATAGGCGGACGGTGGCGGTTCTTAAAACACACTATATTTCTTCGTCCTCATCTTCAAGATAAAAGATTTTAAAATCGTCGATTACACGTCGTTCTTTTTAGTGGGCCTGCCTTCACCTCTTTCACGGAATTCAGGTTGTGCTTTGCCAGTATACCAATCTTTGTATTTGTTGAGTTCTTCAGCCGAGTCAAATCCGTAATACATTCTGTCGCCAAGTTGCCGATACTCTTTTGTCGATGAGTTTTTCTACTTTTACAGAAAGATTAAATCCATTTTTGACTTCGATGATATTGCCGGGGATAACCAGATAAGAAGCTTTTAAGGCTTTTCCGTTCATTTTGACTTTACCGCTTTTGACCGTATCAGTAGCCAGAGAGCGCGACTTAAACAAACGTACGGCCCAAAGCCATTTATCGATACGAACCTTTGGAACTTCCTTCATAATATCATACGGGCAAAACCGGATTCATTTCTTTTAAAGTCTTCAAAACGATTTGTGCGATAAGGTAATTCCTATAATAAGACTTATCACAAGGTATAATATTCCAAGGAATGGTGCTGTTGTTGATTGCATAGTCATAACATTCCATGTACTTGTCCCAATGTTTTCTTTCTTCCCAATCGCCTTCGTTGTGTTTCCATCTTTTGGTAGGGTCGTCTATACGTTCCTGAAGTTTTCCTCCTGCTTTTCTTTTGAAATATGAAGATAAAATTTGAGAACTTTGGTTTTGCTGTCAAATTCAACTAATTCTTCAAAAGCATTGATGGCGGCCATTCTTTTGTGAACATGTTCTTCTGTTATCCATTTATGCACTCTTTGAATGAGGATATCTTCGTATTGAGAACGGTTGAAAACCATTATATTCCTTTAGCGGTGCTTTTATGCACTCTCCATAAAAATCGTGCGCAAATTCTTCTTCGGTTGGTTTTTTAAATCCATAAATATCAATACCTGTTGGATTACACGTAGAAAACACCGTTTTTACCGTTCCGTCCTTACCACTGGCATCGACACCCTGCAGGATGACCAAAAGACTTTGTTTTCCTTCTGCGTATAATTTATGTTGCCAATCACCGATTTCCTGAGCTAAAACAGCTGTTTGTTTGATGATCTTTTTTTTATTCAGATCTTCTACGGGACCCGTCGGAATGGATGCTAAAGAAATCATAAGCTGACGTTTATTTTAATTTATTTCTTTTAATAAGATAGGACTGCAAAATCGGATTAAAACCTTCATTGATATCTGCTTCGATAAAAGTCAATTTTGTATTGAAGACATTTCATGCGCAACATATCTTTATAGGTTTTTGACCTTTTCCACATAATGTTCTTTGACCATATGAGATTGAAGGCGGATTTCTTCACCGGATTCAAGGTCAATAAAGAGGTAAGGCCTGTTTTCAAAGTCAAAATCTATTTCACTTTTTTTATCGACGACATGAAACATCAGGACTTCATGTTTGGCAAATTTTAAGTGTTGTAAGGCTGAAAATAATTCCTCATTGGATTCTTCTGAATCAAACATATCACTGAAAATTACGATCAGAGACCTTTGATGAATGGATTCTGCCAATTGGTGCAGGGATTTGGCTGTTGACGTTGTTTTTTTGCCTTCTTTTTCAGAAAGAAGCTGATCGAGGTAGGTCAGCAGAAGGCGATAGTGTAAGGTCGAACTCCTGGCTTTGGTATGGATTTTTACTTCATTGTCAAATATACTCAACCCGAAAGCGTCTCTTTGTTTTTTAAAGAGGTTCATAAGTGAAGCAGCGGGGCAGAAAATTGTAGTTTGCTGATCTGATTTGTGCCAGCCTCCGGATAATACATCGAAGAAGAACCGTCGATGATGATCTGACATCGCAGATTGGTTTCTTCTTCATACTTTTTGGAAAACATTTTTTATTGTATATACGATGTTCGGCAAATTCCACCGAAAACCCGTGGAAAGGGCTTTTATGCAAACCTATGATAAAACCTTCAACTACCTGTTTGGCGAGGAGTTCGATGTTTTCAATCTGTTTGACATCAAAATGATCAAAAAAGGACATAAAAGCGATTAGTTTAAGGCAAAGATAATAAAAAAACTCCTATCCGGCATGGCCAAACAGGAGTTTTACGTGATAAGATATATCTGTGATTAAAGGTGCGGCTGAATTTTTGCTTCGAGTGCAGCTTTGGTGGTAAGTCCTACTTGTTTGTCAACAACCTCTCCGTCTTTCAGGATGAGAATGGTAGGAATACTTCTTATGGAATATTTCATAGAAATTTCCGGATTTTCGTCGACATTCACTTTGCCTATGGTTGCTTTCCCGTCGTATTGGGTAGCCAATTCTTCAATGATCGGGCCGATCAGTCGGCAAGGACCACACCATTCTGCCCAAAAGTCGATCACTGAAACACCACCTTTTAAGGCAGTATCTGCAAAGTTGCTATCTGTAAATTGAAATGCCATTATAATTATTTTTAATTGTGAAACTGCTACATTAACAGCAATATTCCGGTAATTGTTTCATGGATAAATTAAAATTATCATAATAATTTCTTAAAAGATAGATTAGGTAAGACGTATGTGTCAGAAATTTTGTCGACCATTGTGCATTGTATCGATACAACTTGATTATGTAACCTGAAATTGAGATGCTGTAAAAAGTTAAATGTTTAGTATGTAGGTTCAGATTTACAATTTTTTGCCCTAAAAAGTAAACAAAGAACAATAAACATGTAACTAACTTTCAACTTATCATCTCCTCATATCGTCCTCTTTTGCAGGATATACCAGATGCCTGATGCTGAAATAACGGAAACAACCATACCCAGGATAAAATATTGAGTGTGTCCGTAGATCAGGCTTCCGGTTCCGAACAAAAGGCTGTAAACCAATACACAACCTAAAAACATATTGACAATGTCACCCGGAAGGGAGCCGGTGTTATCCGAACCGGAAGTGATTTTTCCTTCCGCTTTTCCTTCTGCAATTATTTTTTTCCAACCAAAAGAATAGGGACGTATCAGATTGACAAAACGATACAATACATCTTTATCCGTAGGTTTGGTCAAAAAAGCGGTAGCTACCCAACTCAAAGTTGTGATACCGACTCCGGTCAACAATTTGACATGGTCAGGCAACGAATCGCCAACAAAAATCTGAAGAACAACTGCAACACCAAAAGATACGATCATAGCAACAATTTCTGCCGATGCATTGATGCGCCACCAAAACCAACGCAGGATAAACAATAAGCCGGTTCCGGCTCCGATTTGCAGCAATATATTAAAAGCCTGCAAAGCATTTGAAAGGGTCAAAGCCAGCACAGCTGACAAAATCATCAGAACAACGGTCGAATATCGTCCGATCATAACCAGTTTTTTTTCGCTTGCTGACGGGTCAATAAATCTTTTGTAAAAATCGTATACCACATAAGAACTGCCCCAATTCAGATGCGTAGAAATCGTCGACATCAACGCCGCAATCAACGCCGCAATGACCAATCCTGCCAGACCCGCAGGAAGATAAGTGAGCATGGCTGAAAAAGCCAGATCATTTTTAATCAGATCATCCGATATGTAAGGGAAAGCACTTTTCAGATTTTCCAACTGAGGAAAGACAATGAGTGAAGCGAGTGCAATCAGAATCCATGGCCACGGCCTCAGAGCATAATGAGCGATATTGAAAAATAAAGTTGCATAGACGGCACTTTTTTCATCTTTGGCAGAAAGCATTCGTTGTGCTATATAACCACCACCACCGGGTTCGGCACCGGGATACCATACGCTCCACCATTGTACAGCAAGTGGAATAATCAATAAAGTCAAAACAGCATTATGATTATTAAAATCAGGTATAAAAGATAGTTTGTCCTGTACGTTTTCATGGCTGATCAACGCGCTCAATCCACCGATTTCAGGCATTTGTACAACATATATAGCTGCCCATATCATACCTGCCATGGCAATAATAAACTGGATAAAATCTGTATAAACCACTCCTTTAAATCCACCTACCGCTGAATAAATCACCGTGATAACGGAAATGATCAACACAGTTTGTAAGGCTTCAAGTTGCAGCATGACAGCTCCGATTTTGATACCTGCCAAAATAACGGTAGCCATAATCAGAACATTAAAAAACACACCGAGATACAATGCCCTGAAAGCACGTAAAAAGGCCGCTTCTTTGCCACTGTAACGCAATTCGTAAAATTCAAGGTCTGTACTGATTCCGGACCTTCGCCATAACCTCGCATAGATAAATACCGTGAGCATACCGGTAAGTAAAAAAGCCCACCAAGCCCAGTTTCCCGCTACACCGTTTCCGCGGACAATGTCTGTCACCAGATTGGGAGTATCTGCAGAGAAGGTAGTGGCTACCATGGATACGCCCAATAACCACCAGGGCATCTTTCTGCTACCCAGGAAAAAATCTTCTGAATTGTTGTTTGACTTTTTACCTGCCCAAAGCCCGATACCCAGAGTGAGGATAAAAAAAGCCAGAATGATAATCCAATCAATGGTTGACAATAACATATGGTTGATTTTACGACAAAGATAAAATCAATTCTGAAGGTTCATAGTGTAATACAAAAATTATCGCAAAGCGGGAATTTATTTTTGAACATACTTTGGTCAATGTTGCCAAAAACTACGCAGGAACACCTTCGATCATCAAAAATGTACCCTTACCTATTCCTGATCAAAATAACCTTTTACTGCCAATGCGTTTTTCTGTCCGATGAGTTCTGAAATTTCTTCTATGCCGGAAGCTTTGATTTTTTCGACAGAACCAAAATGTTTTAATAACTTTTCTGATGTTTTCCCACCGATTCCTTTGATATTGGTAAGTTGTGTACCCAAAAAGTTTTTGGATCTCAGGTCTCTATGAAAACCTAAAGCAAAACGGTGGGCTTCATTCCGGGCTTGTTGGATGAGTTTGAGAGATTCTGATTTTTTATTGATATACAGTGGAATAGGATCATAAGGAAAAAAGATTTCCTCAAGTTTTTTGGCAATGCCGATGACGGTCACGCGGGACATTAAGCCCAGACTTTCGAGGCTTTTTACAGCAGAAGACAACTGGCCTTTACCACCATCAATGATGATCAGTTGGGGTATATCCTGATTTTCATCCAAAAGTCGTTTATACCTTCTGAAGACCACTTCTTCCATAGAGGCAAAATCATTAGGACCTTCGACACTTTTGATTTTAAAATGCCGGTAATCTTTGAGTGCAGGTTTGGCATTTTTAAAAACCACACAACTGGCCACCGGATTGGTACCCTGAATATTGGAATTGTCAAAACATTCAAGATGCAACGGAACCGCACTCATGTTGAGGTCGTTTTTTAGTGTAGTGAGGATCCTTTCGGCAGAGCTCACTTTATTGTTTTTCAACGTCTCATCTCTTCGTTTCTGAATAAAAAAGTAATCGAGGTTGTCTTTGGCCAGATCGAGCAACTTTTTTTTATCCCCTCGCTGAGGAATGGTGATTTCTACGTTTTCCAAAGGCAGATGGATCGGTCTGTCCACCAGAATTTCTTTACTTACAGAAGCATATTTTTCACGCAGCACAGGAATACACATTTCCAGGAGATCTGTCGGATCAGTATCCAGGTTCATCTCCATTTCCATATTGTCGGTGTTGATTAATGCGCCGTTGACAATTTTAAGATAATGTACACATGCCAGGTTTTTTTCTGATGCAATAGAAAAAACATCCAGGTCTTCAATACTGGTGGAAACTACGGTCGACGAAGCCTGATAATCTTCAAAAATCGACAATTTTTCTTTCCACTCCTGGGCTTTTTCAAATTCCATCTTTTCGGCATAAACAAACATTTGTTGATGGATATAATCTTTTACCGGTTTGAACTGGCCTTTGAGAATGTTTTTAATCTGTTCTATTTTGTATTGGTAATCAGCTTCACTTTCCAGTCCGGTACATGGTCCAAGACAATTTTTAATATGGTATTCAAGGCAAAGTTTAAACTTACCTTTTTGTATATTTTCCTGAGAAAGCTGATAAGGACAGGTGCGAAGCGGAAATATTTTTTTTATTATTTCCAATAATATTTTGACTCTGTATTTTGATGTGTAAGGACCGAAATACAAAGATTTGTCCCGGATCAGTTTTCTGGTAAAAAATACCCTGGGGAATTTTTCATTTTTAATGACAATATAAGAATAGGATTTGCCGTCTTTCAGCCTGACATTGTATCGGGGCTGATATTCTTTGATGAGGTTGTTTTCAAGCAGAAAAGCATCATTTTCAGAAGTCACCACGGTATATTCAATCCGGGAGGCGTGGCGCACCATGGTTACGGTTTTGTAGGCCAGATTGTTTTTGTCTCCAAAATAGGATGACAACCTGTTTTTCAGATTTTTGGCTTTTCCTACATAGAGAATGGTGCCATCTTTGTCCAAAAACCTGTAGACTCCGGGTTCTTTGGGCAGGGTAGGGGAAATTTCTGCAAAATCCTCAGCTAACATAAGATAATTCTTCTTTTAAGCTTCAGAAAATGCTTTGCTTCCGACCAGACCTTTGAGTATCAGAGAACCGGTGGCGGGATTGGTGGCAAGTGGAATATTGTGAACATCACAAATCCGCAACAACATCTGCACATCCGGTTCATGGGGATGTTTGTCCAGCGGGTCTCTGAAAAAAATGATAACATCGATTTCACCGGTTGCTGCCATAGCGGCTATCTGCGCGTCGCCTCCTCTGGGTCCGGACATTAACAGGTTGACTTCAAAACCTTCTTTTTGTATAAAACTTCCTGTAGTACCTGTTGCATACAATTTCGCATGTTTCAGATGTTTTTTAAAGGAATTGACAAAAGATACCATTTCCGGTTTTTTACCGTCGTGAGCAATCAGGGCGATCTTAATCATATAAAAGTTATTATGTGAATATTAGGGTATAACAAAAATTGGTGCATTGTGTTGAATGAGATGAAAAAGGATAAAGGTGGGAGGCATTAGGTGGTAGGCAATAAAACAAAGTGGGTCATGGTCATATTTTTTTTATGACGATAAAAGAAGTTTTTCCTGCCTGTAATGAATTGAATTTTCGAGGATTTATATTTTTACAAATCGTTGTGTTACTTTTAATTCATCTGAAGTAATAAAATATAAACCGGGATCAAGATCAGAAATATCAATTTTGTTGTTTATGGACCTTTTAAAAAAATGAGTCTGACCACAAGTGGACATAATTTTAAATTCGCTATTATTCATAGTCTCAGATATTCCTTTGATTTCCAGAATTTGATGCGATGGATTCGGGAAAACGGAAAATGATTTTTTTGAAGACTTAACTTCTGAAGATGATACCGTTGCAGATTTGTTTTTTAACCACTTTATCTGATTAGGTGTGCCAAAGCCATCGGTATAAATAATGTCGGTTTTTCCATCCGAATCCATATCATACAGGGATAAATTATTGACTATATAGTTGTAATTCGGATAGCCAAAAAAATCTGAACCTTTGAACGTTTCAATTTTTACCGGAGTTTTAAAGTCAAAACCTCCCTTTCCTTCTATAAAATTAATATTAAATCCTTGTGTAGAGGACGTTAATGTCACGATATCAATTTTATTGTCATTATTTAAATCACTGATATTGAAATAAATTATATCAAATTGTTTGATTTTAATTACTGTATTTTCATTGGTATAATTATTCACATTTTGAAGTAAGATAATATCATCAAATATACCTGAAGTCATGATATCAAGATCGTTGTCGCCATCTAAATCGTGAAGTTTGATCGTTGTGCGGCTTATATCAAATTTGTGTTTTAATTCCCGTTCTGTGAAAGTTCCGTTTTGATTAAAAAGAATCACTATGGGAATATCCTCAAATTCCAAGATGGCAGCAATATCAATATCACCATCATTATCAATGTCGCCAACGGAGATATCTGTATAATCGTATTTATTGTGAATGACAATAGGCTGCCCGAATTGGTTATTTCCCTGATTAAAACGTATGATTACCTGATCATTTTCAAAAGGTATTTTTATTTGAATAAGAATATCAGTTAATCCATCATTATTAAAGTCAGCAGCTTCAATTATTGTTTCATCATAATTAATATTAGGTTTTAAAATAATATAATTATCATCTTTATCATATAGTTTTATATGTCCCTCCATGATGATGTCATGATCACCATCATTATCAAAATCCATAACTTTTAATGGGTTGTCATCATATCCGGGATGTATCACTAGTTGAGTAAAATTACTGTTATCAAGACCTTTGTATAAGAATTGATCATTAAATGTGGCTCCGATAAAATCAGTAAAACCATCATCATTGTAATCTAAGGGTATAAAAGGATTGCCAAGACCTGAATTGGTAGAACCAGGATGATCAAATAATACTTTGCTACTCTCAAATGATATGTTTTGTGTAAATAATGGTAAACTCAACAATAACAAAGATAAAGACAATAAAACTTTATTCATTTTTAAATTTTTAAATGTATTCAATTATATTTTTATGTGATATTAAGTATTTGTACTTGTTTTGTCTGAAGTGGGTTTTTGTACGTATTTTGGATATTTACTTGCCATTTCATAATCCTAAAAGAAGTATATCAAACCTTGATTAGGTAAAAACCCAAATTAAACAAGATTTTTATTAGTTCCTCAATTAGAATTTTTCACAAAAATCCTCCAGTGCCACAAATATACTTTGACAGTTTTAAAATTAGATCATAAAGAGAGAGAAATTTCCAAACTTTTTTGATTTTATGGCTCTTTTGAAAAAATTATTTTATGAAAAAGGTTGATTTCTGAATAAGTTATATCGAGAAGCATATTGACGATAACCTATAAGAATCTCACCATTGAAAAAATGTTTCATTTTGTAAGTTTTCCTTCCTTTCCGGCCAATACACTGATCACCAAAATCTGTAAAGCATGATAGATCATCAGAGGAAGTAAAATTATACCCATAGGATAAGCTGCCGGAAAAAGGATTTTGGAAAAAACCGTACCATGAACCAAAGATTTTTTCGTTCCGCAATATTGTGCTGTTATCCTGTCTTCCCTGCTGAAATGTTGATACCGCGACATTTTTCCCGTAAGGAAATAAACCAGTACAAAAAGCCCGCAAGTCAACAGGAATATAAGCCCAAGGTCTTTCGTCGCAACGGTGGAAAAAACATTTTCTTCAAAAGACCTGACAAAACTTTTATAGATGATCAGCAGTATTACCGCTCTGTCAAACTGTGTGAGGATTTTGGCATAACGGGCAGTGAATTGGCCAAGATAGGGTTGTAACAACAGACCGGCAAAAACAGGGAGAATGATTTCTGTGAGCAGTTTGATGTAAACAACAGATAAATCAAAATCACCGGTTGTATTCACAATAAAAAAGCTCATCAAAAAAGGTGTAACCAAAATCCCGATTAAACCTGAAATACTGGCGTTAAAAATCGCTGCCGGAACATTTCCTCCGGCCATAGAAACCATAACTACCGATGAAGATACCGTCGAAGGCAGGGCAGCAAGAAAAAAAAAGGCCAGCCAGATCATTTGGTTTTGTTCTGCAGTCGTTGTCCAATAAAAAGGGAGAACCAACAACGGAAATAATACAAAGGTGGAAGTCTGCACCAACACATGCAGTTTTATGTTTTTCAGGCCATCCCGAAGTTTTTGAGGACTGAGTTTAAGACCGTAAAAAAAGAAAATCAACGCTATACCCGCACTACTGATGTTATCCAAAGGAATGTCACTGTCTTTTTTGCCCCAGGACGGAAAAAAATAAGCCACTACAACAGTCACCAAAAGCAAAACCACAAAGGGATCTATCAGAGATTTGATGCCGGATTTATTCATGTTTTAGCATAACAGGTGAGGTGTTTGGTTCAACGAAACAATAAGTAAAAAGCAAGTACCGTACAAAAAAAACTCAAAATCAGGGTCCAGGTTTTTTGTGGAATACGCATCATTTGCACCATAATCGTTCCGATCATCAATGATAGGGTAACAATAATCAATTGTCCCACTTCCACACCAATATTAAATGCAAACAGAGGTTGAACAATACTGTCTTCTTTACCTAATATCGCCCTGAAATAATTTGAAAATCCCAAACCGTGAATCAATCCGAATATTGTCGTAAGGGTATAAGACACCGCCATATTTCCACCTGTGAGTTCAGGTCGCAAGGTTCTCCATATCTGATATAAACCGGTTAAGATGATGGTGACAGGGATCAGGGTCTCTATGAGGTCCGGATTAAAGTCCACCACATCCAAAGCTGCCAGCGCCAGGGTCAATGAATGCCCCAACGTAAATGCGGTAACCAGCAATAAGATTTTTTTCCAATCTTTGAAAGTATATATCGCACACAAGGTAGTGACAAACAAGATGTGGTCATACCCGTTCAGGTCAAGGATGTGGTCAAAACCAAGATCGAGATAAACTCTCCAGATTTGTGATTCCATTGTACTACAACGAATTAAAATGAAAAAGGACTTGTTCTGCTACTTTTTCCGGTGTTTGATTGCCATCAACAAAAACGATATTTTCTGTTTGTTTATTTTTTTCAAATGCAAGCAGGTATTGATTTCTGACTTTGATCAGATTGTCAAGGGTTTCGTACATCTCTATATTTTCGCGGTTTTGGTGGATACGTTGAAGACTGAGTTGCGGATCCACGTCTATAAATATGTGCAAATCAGCTTTGCCGCGACTGACCGCCAAACTATTGGAAGCAATAACCCAATCCATATCTACATGAACTCCATGATACGCATAAGAAGAAAAATAATACCTGTCGGTCAGCACATGTCCGGTTTCCAATTGTTTGAGCATGCCAAAATCCGGGTTGAGGAGATGTTCGAGGCGATCGGCGACAAACAATCCTGCTATGGTCTCCTGCGTGGCTTCTCTGCGGTGGCTGAAAATATCCCGAATTATTTTTCCGATGTATTGGTCGGTGGGTTCAAAGGTGGTATATACCTCCTGACCTGATGATTTAATATGTTCCGCCAGAAGACGGATTTGGGTGCTTTTGCCGCTGCCGTCGATACCTTCGAATGCGATGAGTTTGTGCTGCATATCAGACCGGAATTTTTGATTCCATGGCGGAAAGATAAGCGAGTGCTTTATTTCTGGCTGCTTCCGCAAAATTTTTGGAATTGCTTGCGTATAAAATATCCCGTGAAACATTAATCAATAATCCGGAATCCTGATTTTGTCCTGAATCGAGAATGGTGTTGAGATCGCCACCCTGAGCACCTACACCGGGAACAAGGAAAAAATGTAATGGCAGGATTTTTCTCAAACCAACGAAGTCTGAGGCGTGGGTAGCACCGGTGACAAACATCATATTGCCCGGATTTCCCCAGGTTGATACTTTTTCCAATACATGTTGATACAAGGGTTTTCCATCACATTCCAGTCTTTGGAAATCAGCACTGCCTTTGTTGGACGTCAATCCAAGGACGATGACCCATTTGTCCGGATACCCCAAAAAAGGTGTGACGGAATCTTCTCCCATATAGGGTGATACCGTGACAGCATCAAAGTTGTAATATTCAAAAAAAGTTTTGGCATACATTTCGGAGGTGTTGCCTATATCTCCCCGTTTGGCATCCGCAATGGTAAAAAGTTCTTCGGTTATATGTTCCATGCTTCTGGAAAGCGTTTCCCAGCCTTTAGGTCCCATACATTCATAAAAAGCTATATTCGGTTTGTAAGCGACACAAAGATCCGAAGTAGCTTGGATGATTTCACGATTGAATGTGTAGATAGGGTCGGGTTCTTTCAGAAGAAATTCAGGAATTTTTTTAATATCAGTATCCAGACCAATACACAAATTGGATTTTTTGCGTTTGATCTCAGAAACCAGTCGGATATAGTCCATGCGTGGTTTATTCTTTGTGTTGAAAAAATTATTCCGGTAAGTAATCGTTAATGGCTACCACATGTTTGATTTCAGGAATCCTGGACTTAATGGCTTGTTCGATTCCGGCCCTCATGGTCATTTCTGACATGGAACAAAAAGCACAGTTGCCCAGCCATCTGAGTTTGACTGTAAGATCTTCCGTCACTTCAACCAATTCGATATTACCTCCGTCGACGGCAAGATGAGGCCGGACTTCATCCAATGCCTGATTTATTTTATCCACCAAATTGTGATCTGTTGCTATCATGGTGCAAAATTGAAAAAAAATATTGATATTCTGTTATAAATTATAAGGAATTACTTTGTTCACCTATTGTTTATCTGCCTATATCGCCCAACTTTCCGTATTTACCTCCCAGAAAGTCGCGGTAGGCCAGGGCAATATCCAGTTTGCTGTTCATGACAAAAGGGCCTTCGGCAACAATCGGATCTGTATAGGGAGCTCCGCCGAAGATCAGGATGTCGGCATCTTTTTCTGAAGGGTTGTACAATGTCAACATTCCACCGTTTCTGTCAAATTCGATAAATTCTCCTTTATCAAAATGCTGATTTTGAATCGTTATTCCTGTTGATGGAAGAAAAACACCGTATTCATGACCGGTTTTAGTTTCGAAAATAAAAGTTGAAAGTTTCGAAAGTTTCAAATGAAATAAAAATTCTTCATTATAAGTCGGAACAGGACTGGTGGTTTCGTGATAATTTCCTACCAGAACTTTAATCGTTCCGGCATGGTCAAAAAGTCGGACAGATGGAATATCCTGGTCATCTAATGCCATATATTCCGGATTTTCTTCTTTGATAGCCGGAGGCAGGTTGATCCAAAACTGAACACCATGGACTTCATGTTCAGGATCTTCAGCTTCTCCATGTATGGTTTCGTTGTGCAAAATACCTTTTCCTGCTTTCATCCATTGCAATCCGCCGGAATGAATGGTTTGATTATGTCCTGCACTGTCTTCATGGTTTGCTTCTCCCTTAAAGAGGTAGCTTAGGGTAGCAATACCCCGATGCGGGTGAACGCCGGTACCTTTGTTTTCGACAGGCGGATGTTTTGCCGGACCAAAATGATCCAGAAAAACAAAAGAACCGACTGCCTGCACATATCGGTTGGGCAGCATCCGTAAGATAGGAAGCCCGTTGATATCAGCCCTGTTTCCGGACCATGAGAAACTCACTTGTTTTTGATTCATGCTTAAGATTTGAATACAAAATAACATTTGGTTCGGGTTATAGTTTTGGGTGATAAAATGACTGGTAACAAAGTTTTAAGGCTGCGGGAATTTCTTAATTTTATAAACATAGTTTAAAAAAGAAAAACATCCTGTTGAAGATGTCTTTCTTTTTTATCATTTTAATGAAGCATCCGGTTAGATTTTATCTTCGTACCATTTGATTTTTCTGGTAACGTACATGGTGGCTGCCAGAATGATAAACAACCCAACGGTACCGGCCAATAAAGCCATTTTTTCCATTTGAATGATGAGATAAATGTAGGTAAAAAGCGATAACAATAATCCGAGGAGTATCGACGAACTTTTATGATGCCGGAAGACACTCAGGCTGTATAAATAAATCAGGATAATCGTCGCAGATGCAGCAATGATATAGGCCGGAACGTAACCGACAAATTCTGAAAATGAAAGCAGTAAGGTAAAAAACAGTGCGAGAGCGAGACCGATCAGCGTATATTGAAAAATGTGAATTCGCAGCTGGTAGACGATTTCGGTCAGGAAGACCACCAAAAATGTCAGGACAAGAAAAAGTATCATATACTTTCCGGTTCGGTAAGTGACGTCATAATGACTGACCATGTCGCGGATTTCAACACCAAAAGAAGACGCGCCCAAAGGGATGGCTTCGACAGATTTTATAAATTCGGGCAGGTTTTTGTTGTACTCAAGTACTGACCATTTGGCATCAAATCCTTCCCGGGTAGTGGTATGTTCGGGAAGGTAAGCTCCTGCAAAAGAAGGGTCAGGAAAGGTGGATTTCAGGTTGACCCTGGTTGTTTTTCCTGTCGGGGTAAAATACAGATAGCGACTTCCGTTGAGTTGTAATTTGTAGGAAAAAGAGAGTGTTTTACCGGGTGAGAGATCGATATTCCTGAGTTGGGCAAATATACCGGAGTTTATCGCTCCCTGTGTTAAGGAACTGTTTTCCATTTGTGTTTGATTATAGGCAAAAGGAATATTTTGGATGGCAAAGGATTGACCGTCCAGTCCGGGTTTGCAGACAAATGACTTACTGTTGACCTTCATGTTTACCAGACTTTTCATGCCTTTGATATCTGAAATCCCGTGAATGATGACAGCTTCATTGAGCAGGAGGTTTTCTCGGTTTATACCGGTAAGGGTATCATTGGGAATGATGAAGGTACCCTGAACATCCAATTGGGTCTGGTACAACAAAACTTTGTAGATACTTTTATACTTTTTGTGGGTATTGAGATTTCCTGAGGTTTTTAGTTCTTCAGGAAATACAAGCAGGTTTTTTTTGACGGTGTACTTTTTTTTGTCTTCTCCGGCTGATTCAAACCATTCGTTGTAGGGAATGACCAGTACAGGTCCTGTTGAAATCTGGCTGCTGCCCCATCCGGCAGCGACTTCATCAGTTACCTGGTGGCTGAGGTTTTCCCTTTCGGTTATCAGATCCAAAATCATAAATTTGGGTATCATCAGAAATAAAACCAGCACGGTGATTATACCGAGTTTTAGGGTAATTTGTACGGATGTCGACCGTAAGAAGGATGTGGAAGGTTCTGTGTTCATAATAATTTATTTTAAAAGAACTTTGAAATTCAAAGTTAATGGTTAAAAAAAGGATTTTTTATAAGCGGTGAATTAATTTTTCGAGGGCTTCAATATGTTTTTGAAAAGCTGATCTACCTTCCGGAGTTGCACGATAGGATGTTTCCGGTTTTTTGCCGATAAACGCTTTTTTGACCTCAATGTATTTTTTGTTTTCCAAAGCTGCTGCATGGCTTGCCAGATTACCGTCAGACAGTTGGAGGATTTCTTTCATGTCGACAAAAGTCACCCAGTCTTTAACCATCAGCGCAGACATGATACCCAGGCGGACGCGGGATTCAAAATCTTTGTTGATATAAGTAATATCGATATTTTTTTTCATCTTATTTGTATTTATAATACATCATGGTACCATAAAAAATATGAAGGATACCGAAACCTAAACCCCAGAATACCAGGCCATAACCAGGAACCAGGGCTGCGATCAATCCGAGGACAACTTCACAAAAACCAAGATAAAAAATATCTTTGTGGGTGTATTTTGATGCGGACAACAAAGCCAGACCATAAAAAATCAACATGGCCGGAGCAATCAGAAAAAACAAATCATATTTCCACAAAATGATGGAAAAAAGTCCGCCTGCCAAAAGGGGCATAGCGCCTGCAATCAATAATTCTTTGGCACTTGATGTCCAGAAAGGGAGGTTTTGTTTTTGTGATTTTTGCCAGGAAAACCATAGGCCGGAGGTCAATCCCAGCACAAGCGTAATCAATGCAACGATCGCTATTTCTATTTCAGTTTCGGGATTGATACTATTTGGTTTTCCGTCAAAATACGAAATCTGATTTCGGTCCAGAATAAAAAAGGTGACAAGTACTCCGGCAAGAGCAGCAAAACCTGCACCTACACCACTCAATCCGGAAAGGGACAAAAAAGTAGTCGACCTTTCCATGATGTTGCGGATGTGTTTGAGGTCGTTGTGATATTCTGACATATTAAAAAGTTGGAAGGGTTTTTAAAAAGAAAATTGGGATAATATCATGATACCTTATCATGTATGTTTCAACTGTCCCGTATTTTTTTATCTAAACATCTTTAAAGAACTTTGAGATGCAAAGTTATATATAAATGTCATAAAAATATATTTTATTGTGTAAAAAAATAAAAATATTTTGTTTTTTTTGGAATATTTAGTTTGAACCTGGCTTTTACTGCTGCCGGGAAACATAAAAATTAACCTTCAAAAGATTTGTTTGGTCAGTCATCTTATGAAATACCGTATTGACCCGGATGTCAAAAGGTAGATTTTGTTATCGGAGGCGACAAACTATCATTTAATGATAAAAATCATGAAATAGTGTCAAAATTTTCTTTACTTTTAGCACATTATTCAATTTATATTTTGTGTTTATGAAAACTTCATTTTGGATTTACTTTTTTTTGTTGGTTTTTAGTTCAGTCGACGTATGCAGTCAGAACAAATTGCAGATTCAGAATCCTGACAGAACATGGGAAAGTATCACCGGTTCCATTTCATATGCGGAATACATCATCAGACCGGGAATAAACTTTGTGGATTGTGACCTCTATATGACTTACGAATGTAAAGCAAACAATTTTAAAAATGATGTACAGTACGAAGTCAATCATTCTTTTATATTACCGGAAAATATTTTGGTGACAGATTCATGGTTGTGGGTAGACTCCTTTATCATGAAAGCCCTTATCCTTGAGAGAAACACTGCCATTAATATTTATGAAGGTATCGTTGACCGTCGGAGAGATCCTTCTTTATTATTAAAAAACTCAGCAACAAATTATAATTATAAAATATACCCCATCTTTAACAACAATACCAGAAGGGTAAAACTAAGTTTTCAGATTCCCGTTGATGTCAATCTCCATGACAGATCTTTTTCACTACCACTGACTCCTGTCACGTCTTCGGACATAAAAAATCCAGTGGTCATAAAGATTGTAGATGAACATAATTATGATTATACTAATGAAAGTGGGGAATATCTGATGTTGGAAAATGATCCTAAATTAGGTCTTATTTATAAAACCAATGTTACGCCTGATGTAAGCAGCTACACGATTAAACTTAAAAATGAGCAGGATATACCTAAATTGTCTTTTGTTTATGACGGGGACACAAACCCCACCGGAGGATTTTATCAGATTTCGGTACAACCATCAGCAGCCTTCGAATTTTCGACTTACCTTGAAAAAAATGTGTTGATTCTCGTTGAACATGATTCTGTAAACAGCAATTTCAAAAAAGCCGAAGTGATGTCATCAGTGGATCTGTTTATCAAAGAAAACCTGCAAGCCGGTGATTCTTTGCAGGTTGTTTATAATGGAAACGGGATAAAAAAACATTATCCAAATTTTATACCTTTTGAGTCTTTAAATAATTTTCCGTCGGTAAGCCATATACGGCCGGGTAATTTCAGCAATATGCCTGCTTCTTTGTTTGAAACGTATGAAAATCTGAAAAACAGAACCAATCCGGTCATCATTATCATTTCTTCTGCGGGTAATGTCAGTTCTCCGGCAACAGCACAATCATTAAAAAATGAATTGGTAAACCAATACGGCGAATTGATAAAAACTTTTGTTTTGTCTTATGCCAACGGGAATGCACCGCAAAGTTGGTACGCAAATATTACCTACAGAGGCAATGATTTGTTACATTCTATTCTGACCACCAATTCCAAAGGTTTGTTGATGACCCTTGCTTCAAACGTGTTTTCAAAAGATCTTTGGCTTCAACATTGGAAAAATTTCGGGACACAGTTTGGTTTTCTAACCCAAAAACCATTTGAAATTCAATACAGCCTGAAACCTCAAAACGGTCTTTGTTACGATAATATAGAAGTGAGGAAAAACGCAGGTGGTTGGATGCAAACCGGAAGATTTGTCGGGACACCTCCTTTTGAAATGGACGCCATTATTTGGTTAGATAATCAGGTTTTTACCCGAAAACTAAACATGACCTCTTTGGAAGAGCCTTCAAAACCTGAATGGTACAAACAAATACACCAGGGGCAAAAAATATTGCAAATGGAAAATCTTAGCCTTAATCCCAAAAGGTTGGATATCATTGATTTAAGTTTGTCACACAGGGTTTTGTCACGGTTTACGGCATTCCTGGCTCTTGAACCAAATTTACAGGAACCTTGTGCAGATTGTACCGATGAATCAACAACCTCCACAGAAGATATTGCTTCATCTGTCCATTGGAAAGTGTATCCTAATCCGTTTTTTGATAAGGTGAAAATTGAGTTGTCCGGACTTTCCGCAGAAGATCAACCTAAAGAAATAACTTTGGTAAATACCCGGGGAGAGGTTCAGGTTGCCGAAATCAGTTTCAAACGTCAGGGCGAAATTTGGATGATTGATGTGGAAGCAGGTCATCTGCCTGCAGGTGTTTACTTCCTCAAAGTGAGATTAGGCAATCGTATACTGACCTGTAAACTCGTAAAAATTTGAGTTTGTTTAGACTGGTTTGGTCCATAATATTTATGTCATTGTACCTATTGTTTTATAATGATGTTGGCCTTGGATTATTCTGATTTTGAAATTATTCAAATAATAAGGTCAACATCTCTATCTGTTCTTTGACCCTACCCATTTTGGCTTCGGAATTCACATAACGAATACTATTTTGGAGTGCAAAAACAGAAAGCGAACCGTCGTCTATAGGTTGGTTATTTTGCAGGACTACATTATACCTTTTTCGGTACAACAATGAAAAGTCCCTGCGCTCGGTTACTATAAAAAATTCGCTGTTGTTGATACGCGGATTGATATAAATATCTTCACAACTTAGGTTGGAGTCGCTGCTTTCATCATTTTTTTTGATGTAACTTATGATACTGAATGACTCCGGCTCGTATTTTTTGGAAAACCATCCTTTTCTCACCAGCATACCGGGTTCGTTTTTGTTGTTGTGCAAAGCAATGATATAAGAAAAATCGGCAACTTCAGCCCAAATGATTCTGGCCAGTTTTTCGACTTCTTCAATGATAAAATCATCGACTTCTCCTTTGCCTTTAACAACAGAAATATTGTTTTTTAATACATTTTTGTCTTTTGTATATATCCTGTTCGGGTCAAATTTATATACCGTTTTTTTCCAGGTAAAGGTGACATTTCTGTTTTTTGTTCCATCAAACGAATGTACCAACGTAATGAGTTTTCCTCCAAAACGATTCCAGATATGTTTACCTGCCTCCAGAGAAGCGGTTTCATTTTCGTGCACATGGACATAGGCTATACCTTCGCCGGCTTTTTCATAGGTTTCAATATAAAAGGTGTTTTCTCCAACGGTGACCGGTATTCTGACGGGTGACTGGCTGAAAAGAATACCGGAATGTAAAAAAATGAAAAAAAATATTAGAAAAAATGATTTCTGCATACCTGGTGATTTATATGATATAATGTAATACTTTGTTGAGGAAAAAAGTTTTTACAAATAAAAAATTATAAAGTTTTTCAAACATAATCTTTGGCCTCTTTGGCAGAATAGGTTTTTTTGGCAGGAATGATGGTTTATTCATATTTTATCAAAAATTGATATTTTACAAACCGGGCCAACGTAAATACTATTTTTTTAAAATATAAACCTATATATTTACCTTTTTAAATCCGCATAATAAGGCAAAATAGCATAAATTATTTCTTTCGTTTAAATGTTTTGTAGACATGATACATTATAGTCGTTTGGCATTTTATGGATTGGTTGTTGTTCTGATGTTTTTGAGTAAGGATATTCCTGCACAGGAAACACCTGTAAAACGATTCAAAAAACTCGACAGTCTCAGCAGTGTGTCCCTCGACCATGAACCTGTTGTAGCGTTAAATCAAATCCTGGAGATGGAAAAATTGTTGCCTTCCCTGCCGGCTGATTCTTTTGCTTATATCGTCCATTTTAAAAAAGCGGGAGCACTCAGGGTTTTGGACCAGTTTGATGAATCTATAAAAATCTGGTACGACATGTTGCGGACATACGAAAAAAAAGAGGACGCCAAAAAAGTTGCTGCCATCGTCGATGAATTGGGTTTGCATTTTTTTAATATCGGTGAGTATGCCAAAGCACTGGAACTTTTTGAAAGAGCGAAAAAATTGTGCCTCCAAAAAAAATATTATGCCGACACCCTGAAGTTGAATATGGAGATTGCCATACAATACGCGGGATTGGGTGATTTTCAGAAGAGCATCCGGATGTTGGAACAAAACATTACCAATGCAAAAAAAGAAGGAGATGAAATTACCTGGGCTCATGGAATGGATAATTTGTCCAACGTTTATTTTGAAATGCAGGATTTTGAAAAGTCTTTGAAATACCAGATTCCTTTGTTGCAATCCACATATATTCAGTCATCCACCTACCTGAAAGGAGCGATACTTCAACATTTGGCAGACACTTATCTTCACCTGGATGATTTGAAAAATGCACAGACATTTTTGGACTCTGCTTTTGTGTACATTACAAAATTTAATTCGAAAGACTGGTTATTTGAATGTCACAAAACCCAATATAACATTTATAAAAAATCAGGAAAATACAAAGAAGCTTTGTTGCATCACGAACAGTTTATAAATCTCAAAGATTCAGTATTTACAGAAAGTTTTGAAAACAAACTTACAGGGCTGTCTTCTCTGTATGAATTGGAACACAAACAGGCAAAAATTGAAAAGCTCGACTTTCAGCACAAAGTTTCATCTATAAAGATACAACGACTCACATTGGGAATAATTTCTGCACTCTTACTTGCGGTTTTGGTATATTTATATTTGGTGTACCGACACAAAAAACAAGATGAAATCAGAACCCGCAACTTCACCAAAACTTTGTTGATGACGCAGGAAAATGAAAGGAAAAGAATCGCCGCAGAATTGCACGACAGCATAGGACAAAATATTTTGTTTATCAAAAATCAGGTGAAAAAAATATCAGGCGATACCGAAAAAAATCTCAATCAAACCATTGATGAAACTTTGGCTGAGGTGAGAAATATTTCTAAAGATTTATTTCCGGCTCATCTCGAAAAACTTGGATTGGAAAAGTCTGTCCATGTTCTTTCCGAACAAATTTCAGGAGAGTTTTCGCTGTTTGTCAGCAGTGATTTATCAGGAATTGATGAAGTCACAAACAAAAATACTAAAATCAATATTTTTCGGGTCATTCAGGAATTTATCAATAATTCCGTCAAACATGCGAATGCAAGTGCCGTAAGGATTACATCAGAAGTTGTGGGTAAAACGTTAAAAGTCATTCTTCAGGATAATGGCAGTGGATTTAATATAGAAACTGCCAGACAAAAATCAAATCCATCTGTCGGATTATTTAGTATGGAAGAACGGATCCATTTGCTCAATGGAAGTATTCTCATGGTTTCCGAACAACAAAGCGGTACAACCTTTACCATTTTTTTACCTTTAGACGTTATTCTATGAAAATTATTATTGCAGACGACCATCCTTTATTCAGACAAGGCATCAAACAGGCCATCGAAAGTATCCCAAATGCAGAGCTTGTCGGTGAAGCCGGAGATGGTATGGAAGCTTACCATTTGGTGTTGTCTGAAGTGCCCGATATTGTCATCCTTGATTTGGAAATGCCTTTACTCAATGGTCTGGAATTGTGCAAAAAACTCAGGTCAGATTTTAAAAACATTCGGGTCGTGATTCTCACCATGCACAAAGAAAAACATTATTTTGATGCGGCCATTGAGGCCGGTGTCAACGGATATTTGTTGAAAGACAATGCGGTAGAAGATATTCTGGACTGTATCAAAACAGTATGGTTGGGTCAGCCATATGTCAGTGATCATGTCAGGGACCGGCTTTTGGAGACTGAAGAAGATCAAACCTTGAAGTTGGTGGCATCAAAATTGACACCAACAGAAAACGTAGTCCTGAAACTCGTGGCGGAAGGAAAAACCACATCGGAAATTGCCAAACTTTTGTTTTCCAGCCCAAATACCATTGAAAATCATCGGGCCAATATTTCGCGAAAGCTGGAATTGGAACCTGAAAAAAACGCTTTGCTGAAGTTTGCATTAAAACTAAAAAAAAGCTGATAGTTGATCTGATTCAAAAGTGCTCTTATGATACACCGTGTCAAATGGTAGGTAACCACTATTGCCGGTTATAGAGTTTATATTGACCTTTGTGCACATTTTTAACCTTAAATAATTTGTACATGAAAACAGTTTTTACACTTTTCTTTTTAGCCACATTTTTTTTCGGTAAAGCTCAGATTACCATTGAAGCTACAGATATTCCCATACCTGACGAATCTTTCCGGGTTTTTGCTGCACCGATTCCTTCTCTGCAGAATGATTTTAACAACAAAGTTTGGAATTACAGCACCATCATTCCTACAGAGATGTTTGCGGTGTCTTTTCTAAAAGAAGAAATACCTGATTTTGTAGCCGCCGGAATAGATGTGTACCGAACAGTGAGCAAACAATTTAATGCAGATTTTAATTTTTTGACAGATATAGAAATTGATTTTAATGAAAACGGAGTCGAAGAAAAAGGTATGTATGTCGAAGAACAAAGATATGGACTCGCCCCTTTTACAGGAAATAATAAAGATTCACTCATCATTCCACGTCAGGGATATATTTATAGTGATGTTGTTCAACAGATGAAATTTCCGTTTACGAATCAAAGTTCATGGTCATCTGTCGGAAGAAGATATATAGATTTTACCATTTCAGTGACAGCTTTTAATCTCAATAATATTCCTGCAAGGATGGTTTGGTATGTTAACCGCAAAGATACCATCATTGGTTTTGGTAAAATGAGCATTTATACAGAACTGGGTCCCAGCAAAAGTTATGATGTTTTGGTCGACAGAATCAATATCTCTGCAACAGATAGTTTTTACCTTGGTGGTCAGCCGGCACCTCCAACCATCCTGAATGGATTTGCGATACAACAAGGTCAGAAAACCAACTTAGGTAACAGAATTAATTTTTACCGTAAGGGACTGTTTTTGTATTTGGCGAGCTTTTTTTATGGGGGAAATACTTTTTCCGCACAACCAATTGATTTTTTTATGTGTGATCATGATGCAGAATTGGCGACTTCTTCAAAAGATGAAAATAAAGAATTGTTTTCTGTGGCTTTGTATCCGAATATCGTAAGTCAGGGAGACAAACTGAATGTCTATATTTCTGATAAAAATTTGATTGGAAATACTTATGTCGTATATGACATCAACGGAAAAGAAGTCACAACCGGTCAATTGGTCCCCGGTCAGGTCATTGATGAAATTTCTCTTCCGGGTTTTATGACTCCGGGGACTTATTTGTTTACCGCAAAAACAAACCATACTAATATGATGATCACGGAAAAATTTGTGGTGAGATAAATTTTACATTTAGTTTACGTTAATATCCCGTTATAGATTACGTTTCATGTCAAACCGGTAGCTTTGGTTTTCCTTATACCAAATGCTACCGGTTTATTTTTTGCGGTTTACATACCAGGCGATGGCATCCGTAGACCATAAAGCCCAAAAAATCAACACAGGCTGAAAAAACAATCTGATGAATCTTTTTTGATCTGTATCCAGCCCAAAAGCATCGATTCCATTTACGTATTGAGAAATATTTCCAGGAAAAATCAGCACAAAAAAGATAGCTAAAACAATGCCCACCTTTATTTTATGCCTGACTAAAAATATCATGGAAAGACCTAACAGGATTTCCACCACTCCGGAAGAAACAACGACAAAATCCATAAATGACGGATTCTGTGGCAACCTCGAAGGAACCTGTGCGAAAAATTCTTTTCGTTGAAAAGTAAGGTGTGCAATACCTGCGAACAACATAAAACTGCCCAATATAATTCTGAAAACACTTTTTATCATAGGTTTTTTTTTGTATTGTTGGTAACTATACAGTTTTTAAGGCTCTTTGTTTAAAAATACATCTCTACATTTTATGGGACAAATTTACATCAGGCTATATAGTTTGTTTGGAAAAAGTTATTTCCAAATATAATATAATTTTGTATAACAACATTCCTGTTCAAAACTTGTTATGTTGCCGTTATTTTATACCTTTGTTTTATGACATCATTACCAAAACGAGAATCCTTTTTTGACAAACCGGTGACCCCTTTCCGGCAGGCAATTTTTGTGGCTGCTGTAGCATTAATTTTCATGGGACTTTCCTCTGTATTTCCTATGTCGCCTAATGTCAAATCTGCTGCCACCATGCCCTGGGTCATTGCATGTGCTATGTTGTTGTTTTTTGCTATGGCCAATAGTGTATTTGCCCTCAAAGCAACGGACGGACAGAAATATTGGTTATATTCTATAATAAGTTATGCTTTGTTGTTTTTGTTTTTATGTCTCACAGCCTGGGGCATCAGCGGAAAAAATATTGATGAAGCGGGATCAATCAGATGGGTGTTAACTGTATTTACCTTTGGTTATCTGGTATTGTTATCTATTGTCAACCTCATCAGGTTTTTGGTTTTTCTGGCAGAAAGAAGCGATGCCAAAAAGAAAGAATCAGAAGATTGGTATTAATATAAAATATAAAAGATGTTTAAATTGTTATTTTTTTTCATGGCTCTTTTGGTTTCAGGATGTAAAACCAAAACCATGCCTTCCGTAGAAAATGCCGTTGAAAACAAAACGGATGTTCCTTATTTTGTTACGATGTATGGAGACACCGTGCCACGAATCATATTAAGTCCGGAAGAGTGGAAACAAAAATTGTCGCCGCAGGAATATTACGTATTGAGAGAAAAAGGAACTGAAAGAGCCTTTTCCGGAAAGTTTCATGACCACAAAGCGGATGGATTTTATACTTGTAAAGGTTGCGGCCAGGTTTTATTCAACAGCAAACATAAATTTGACAGCGGAACCGGATGGCCGAGTTTTTATGAAGTGGTCGATACCAATGCTTTTATTTTTGATTCGGACTACGATATCGGTTATGAACGAAAAAAGAAGTGATGTGTGGTAAATGCAAAGGACACCTCGGCCATGTATTTCCGGATGGTCCGGCACCTACCGGTTTGCGATATTGTATTAATTCCGTTTCATTGGATTTTATAAAAACGGAAAATAAAGAGTAGGGATACCTCCGGATTCTATATATTTCAGACATTTGTCTTAAGTTTAATCCTGGTTTCAGGGTGATATTTTTTATCACAAAAACAAATGATTGTCCTTTTCGGAAGATTAGTTGCCTGTTGCTTTGTATTTGACAAAAAAATATTCGGTAAAATTGATCAGGATAGATTCAAAATGGGGTTTCAACAAAAAAAAACAATGAATTTTTAAGCAATGGTCAACCTAAAAACAGGGACAACTTATTAGGTTTGTATCATTTGGCAATCCTGTTCACAGACTAAAATGGTAATTGTTGAGAAAAAAATTATTGTTAACCTGTTTTTAGTCTTTTAAAAGCATCTTTAAGGAGTAAAGGTGTTGTAAGCGTGGTCAGTATTCCCATAAGGACCAGAATGGAAAATATTTCAGTGTTTATCAAACCTGCTTTATAAGCAATATTGGCTATAACAAGTTCCATAATACCTCTTGCATTCAAGCCAATGCCCAAGGTGAGGGATACATTTGAATTTAAGCCTGCCAGCCTGCCACCAAAATAACCACCTGCTATTTTTGAAAAATAGGAAACAAAAACCACAGTAACCAATAATGCAATATTGTCAATGGACGAAATATTAAATTCCAAACCTATACCGGCAAAAAAGATAGGTGCCAAAAATCCCATGGCAATATTACTTGTTGATTTTTCAATCGTCTCCAGATTTTCTTTTCCAATCAGGGATTCACTGATCAGCAATGAAGCAAAAAATGCTCCCACGATAAAGTGGAGACCCAACGATTCTGTAAATGTTGAAAAAAGAAGTACAAAAGCAAAAAATAAAGCGAATAATGGTTCTTTGCCTTTCAGAATATCCAGAAGATTGTTTAATGAAATCTCCAGATAATTTCCTTTTCGTGTGATTTTTCGAATTAAAAGATATACTATTGTGAGTAGTGTGATAAAAATTATTAATTTTAATAGTGAAATCAAACCTACATTCACTACAGCTTCCACAGATTTATCTGTACCTTGTATATTTAGTAATACACCCAAAATGGTCAAAGCCAGAACATCGTCAAATATCGCAATGGAAATGATTTTCTGACCCACTTCTGAGTTTACTTTTCCTAAATCCATTAAAATTCTGATGCTGACGGGCAGCGCGGTTATAGCTACACATAATCCGATAAAGACCGTCGTCATAATGTCCAGATCAAAGTAATATCCTACGGCTATACCGCTAAAAATAGGGATAAAAAAAGCGAGGATTGATATAATGATGTTTCTTCCTTTTAAGGATTTCAGGATGTCATCTATATTAATTTCCAGACCTGCAATGATCACTAACAAAAATATTCCTAATTCAGAGATGACCTTGATTTCTTCTGTCCTGTGTATGAGATTCAACAAACTTGGACCAACAATGATTCCGGCTAAGATTTCGCCAATCATAGCCGGTTGTTTGAATCTTTCGAATATTTCACCGAAAAATCTCGCAGATACCAATAATATCAACAAATTGGTAAAAAAAGGAAGTTCGAAATGAGGCGCTTCCATTATTTTGTTTTATATAAGTTAAGATTATATTTTTTGGACATATTGGTATTACTTCTTAATTATAATGAAGTATGAATTTGAATGTTCAATGTAACATCATAAAATGATGATATAAACAAATAATAACTGTTTTTCTGTGTTATCGTAACATGTAGGCAACCATTTATACAAATTTCAGTATATACTTGTTTTTTTTGCCATTTTCGACAATGAGGTATTTCCCGTGAAGGAGGTCATTTGATTGAATGATATGTTCGTGGCTCGAAATTTTGATTTTGTTGATACTGACCGCATTGTTTTGAATGGCTTTGCGCGCTTCATTTTTTGAAGTGAATAGATCCTTAATTAGCTCCAACACATTTATTCCTTGGTCTTTAAAACTTTGAATAAGAATATTGTAGGAAGGGATTTCTTTGGAAATATCTTCAAGAGAAACCACGGAAAGGGATGTTACAAACTCATGGTCCGCTTCCCTGCCAAACAACAAGGTGCTTACCTGCCGGGCACCTGAAGCTGCCTCTTCTGAATGTACTCTGGCCGTAATTTCTTCTGCCAAAGCAGCTTTGACCGCTCTGGGATCGGTCGGAATCATCGCCTCCAAAGCTTCAATTTCTTCATGCGTTTTGAGTGAAAAATACCTCAGGTATTTGGAAACATCCGCATCATCAGCATTGATCCAAAACTGGTAAAACTGATAGGGTGACGTGAGATTCGGATCCAGCCAGATGTTTCCTTGTTCAGACTTACCGAATTTTGTGCCATCAGCTTTGGTCAGTAGGGGAGTGGTCACCGCATAAGCTTTGCCTTCTGTATTGCGGCGGATAAATTCCGTTCCGGAGGTGATGTTGCCCCATTGATCCGATCCTCCCATCTGCAGGTGACAATCGTGGTGCTGGAACAACAACTGAAAATCATAAGCCTGAAGCAATTGGTAACTGAATTCTGTAAAAGATAGTCCGGTTTCCAATCGGTTTTTGACGGAATCTTTTGACATCATATAATTGACGGTAAGGGTCTTGCCGACATCTCTCAAAAATTCGAGGATGTTCATGTTTTTGTAAAAATCCAGGTTGTTGACGATTTTTGCCGGATTGGATCCTTCAAAATCAAGGATTTTTTTGACCTGTTCCATCTGAAAAGACAGATTTTTGTCCAGTTCTTCGTAGGTTTTCAGGTCTCTTTCCGTTTCTTTGAAAGAAGGATCACCCACTCTGCCGGTAGCTCCTCCCATCAAAACAATAGGAGAATGACCGGCTTTTTGGAAAAAGTCAGGATCATGAGTTGTACGTAATTGCCGATGGTCATGCTGGGCGCAGTAGGATCAAAACCGATATATCCCGTTATTTTTTTTGAGTTGATAAATTCTTCAGCGCCCGGAGTCATATCGTGCAACATACCTCTCCACCTTAATTCTTCGATAAAGTTCATGATCTTTGTTTATTTTTGCGCAAAAATAAAGAATTTATCTGTTTTGGCGGCTTTTTCCTGTTGACCGGAAGGTGTAATGGACAAATCGATCCAAATGAAGATGTTTTTAATGTCAATTCCTTACATTTTTTACAAAAGACACAACAAACTTTGAAATATTATATTATATTTTTGACTCAACAGGCAATATGAATTTTTCCCACTTCATGGCAAAACGGATTGCCTTCACACCGGATCGGTCCTTTACCAGGGTAATCATACGCATTGCCATAGCTACTATTGCCATCAGTATGGTCGTGATGATCATGACCACAGCTGTAACCAAAGGATTTAAAAAAGAAATCACCGACAAAATATTTGGATTTTGGGGTCATATTCACATCACGGATGCCAATATATCGAGATTTTTTGAAGTGGTGCCGATCGATGGAACCCTTGCTGAATTTGATGAAATTCGCAACATCCAACAAATAGAATATGAAGGTGAAACTTCTTTATTCGGACTTCCTT
>JADKBV010000004.1 GCA_016714895.1 Saprospiraceae bacterium
TAAACTTTAAAGCACAAAAATCAAACCCTGTGCGTCACCCTTCCATTTTAAGGGAAGGGATGGGGATGGGTATACACTGTAATAACCTTTTTTCTACATCTAACCAATTATTTAATACTTCATCATTTGTAAATCTGATAACCTGATATCCCATTGCTTTAATATCTTCTTCTCTTTCCTTATCATATTCTTCCTGATATTTGTGAATATTGCCATCAATTTCTACTATCAATTTATGTTCAAAATTATGAAAACCGGCAATGTAGTATAATTTATTACCTAAAATTTCTTTGTAATCAATAAGATATTGTCGATTAAATTTCAAACCATTTAGCCTCCTGTTTCTAACATGCTCCCAGAATATCTTTTCTGCCTTGGTTTGACTTTTCCTGTTTTCTCTCGCATATTGTAATGTATCAAAATATCTCATCTTTTTATTAATATAAAAAATTACATCTTTTTACTCACCCCCGACCCCTCTCTAAATAGAGAGGGGGGAGGCATTCGTTCTTTGTTTTCTGGCTGTCAATGTTGTTCTTGGCTTTGCTAATTTCGTTTAAAATAACTTTTTACTTAAACTTTAAAGCACAAATGTCAGACCCTGTGCGTCACCCTTCCATTTTAAGGGAAGGGACGGGGATGGGTATAAAACTATGCTACTCTGCCATGAAATTCATTCATGTATTCTGTCACGATCATTCGTTGGATGACTTGCGATCTGGCAGCATCCAAAGGTAAATTATATTTTGTTTTTAACTGTTTGATGACCAATTTCAAAACCATTTTTTCAACAAAAGATTCGTTTTCGAGTATGTGGGCATTTTGTCGGATTTGTTCATCTATTTCTTTTTTCAGACTGTTGAGTGCTTCAAAAAGTTTGCTCTCCTTATCCGTCAAAGGATCTTTTTCCATCAGCCGTTTATGTACACGTGCATATTTGGCATCATTTTCATATTTGGCTTTGAGCAATTGGTTTTTACGTTCCAGTTCTTTGGCTTTTTCGTAGACCAGTTCGAGATCTTTGATATTTTCCAACATCTCTGCACCGGTGATTTCACTCAGGTTTTTCTTTTTGAACATACGTTCGAGTTCTTCTCTCAATGAGATAAATACCGGATCATGATGGTCAAAATTATTGCCGAGGATTTCTCTGGTTTTTCGTAATTGTTCTTTGAGTTTGTCAGCGATGATCATTTCTTCCTGACCTACTTTCCGGAATGTAAACAATACATCTTCCAATGCAACCCGCAAAAGGTTTGTCACATCAGTATCATTTTCCAAAGCATCCTTGGCGTTGATGAGTGCGAGGCGGTCATTTGCGATCCTTGCCAATAAAGACAACATCCGGAAGTCGAGTTCTTCCAACATTTCATACTGGCCGCTCAACCTGATCAGATTGTATAGTTCCTTGGCTGTATTAAGCGCTTTGGATAATTGGAGGATGGTCTTTTTATCGGTAATTTGTGATACCTGTTGTGAAAACTTTTCTGCATTGTTGGTATCATAATGAAACAGGACTTCGCTGATCTGACTTATATCCTGATGGATTTCTTCTTTGGTTTTGAAGATATTGGAATAATGTTCCATCTCACTACCCAATTCCCTTTGCAACTCATCAAAATAGTCCCTGTTGGTTTTGTCAAATTCACTTTGTATATCTGCGAAATCGACCACATAACCATACTTAAAATCTTTGTAAGACCGATTGACCCTTGTCAGTGCCTGCAGGAGATTGTGTGCTTTTATGACTCTGGTGATGTACAATTTTTTCAGACGGGAAGCATCAAAACCTGTCAGTAACATGTTGTAGACAAACAAAAAATCAATCTTTCCTTCTTTGTAATCATCGATAAGATCTTCTCTGTCCTCTTTGGTACCTGCATCATGCAATATCAGGGCTGCAGATTTGACTTTATGCAACTCAGATTTTTTTATGTTTTCAAAAGAAACGGATGTATCCGCTGCCAAAGGCATAACATCATTTACCGGTCTGGCGGCATAAACCTCATCAAATATTTCTTTAAGTTTTTCTGCCTGTTCGGAAGAATCACATATCACCATACCTCCTACATTCGGATCATTGGACGTAAGCCTGAATTTCTCAAAATCCTGAACGATATATTCCAGCATCGGTCTGACAAAACCGGCATCTGCATAAATCAATTTTTTATTGGATTTGCCTTTGAGAACTTCGATATCTTCCAGCGCCTGTTTCAGTTTGAAATGATAACTTGTCTCTATTTCTTCCCTGATGAGTCTGAGGGTATAACCATCGGCTATCGAGGCATTGTAGTAATATTTGTGAATATAATCGCCGAACAATGCCCTGGAGTTGTATTCATCACCCAATAAAGGGGTTCCTGTCAGACCGATACGAATGGCATTGACATCAGATTCCTTGAGATTGGCCAAAAAACTGCCTTTGGGATTGTAAGACCGGTGCACTTCATCCAAAAAATAGACCCTTTGTACCTGAATATTATAATCTTTATTGCTGATGACATCAGGATCATTTTCAAACTTATGGATGTTGACTACAGTGATTTCCGGTTTTCCGGAGCTGTTGTGCAAGGCAGTTGTCGTACGCAGATCCCTTACAAAATCTTCTCTTGAATGAATTTTGTGTACAATCAATCCACGGCTTTTGAATTCTTTTCCTGCCTGTATAGCGAGGTCCAATCTGTCGACGATAAAATAAAACTTCGGCACAATACCTTTTTGGCGAAAATAATGTGTCAAATATTTAACGTTGTGATATGCCAATGCAGTTTTGCCACTTCCCTGTGTGTGCCAGATAATGCCGCTTTTCGCTCCTTCATCCAACTTTTTTTCAATGGCCTTGGTAGCAAACAATTGCGGATATCGCATGATATGTTTTTCCAGACCATTTTCACCCTTGACATAGGCGATCCCATATTTGAGTAAAAAGGCGAGTCGATTAGGTTGAAAAAGTGAATTAAATATCGAATGTGTCGGACTAGCGGGATTTTTATTGGTAAGGTATTCTGATGAATGTTTGATGGTGATCAGATTATTGTCGAGCAATATCCTGTTTTCTTCCTCTTCAGATATATTTTTGAAAATGGATGAAAAGTCAAATTGATCTTCTTCTCTGAAAAAGTTAAATTTTACTTTTCCGTAAGCGGTGGTTGCATAAAAAGCACCTTGCAAAGGTTGGGTGCCTGTATCATCATACGGCATATTATTACTGAAGACCATCAGCTGCGTAATATTGACAAACTTCCGGAATTTTTTATTCTCAAAACGGGTTGTCATTCGTTTGTATTCAGCCTGAATACCATCGTGATTGTTAGGTTTTTTAACTTCAACAAACACCAAGGGAAGTCCGTTGATCAGCAAGACGATATCCGGTCTGAATTCTTCATCTCCGTTGATGAAAGGCAATTCTGTGACTACATGGAGCAGGTTATTTCCGAAATCTTCAAAATCAATGATTGTATGTCCGGTCTCTGAAGTGATAAGATCATAAAACTTTTGTCCCAAATCTTCATTGTCCAATGCCAGGGAAAGCCTGTTGAGTAATTCTTTAATTTCGGAGGATTCGATACCCGGATTCAGTTTTTCCATTGCTTGTTCAAACAAGGAAGGAAATATATTTGTCTCCTTATCCCACGACATTTTTGACAGTGACAGATACTCATAACCCAAACAACAAAGATGTTGAATAGCCGGGATTTTTACTCTTGAATCCTCATTAAAGGTCATGTGACAATGGTTAATGTGGAGTTTATAATAATTTAAGACAGTTGAGGTATTTTCGACACCAAACAAACTTTCGATGGCAAATATAATGGATAATATGGGATTGGGGAAGAAAGGTGGGAAAATTGTGAGGTGGATATAGAAATAAAATTAAGAATGTTAATATAGTTGCCCATATCAAAATTATTACAGACATTTGCAATCAAACGGTAAAGAATAATAGTTTACGGCGGATATTTACTTATCCAAATTTTGATAAACAAAATATTCTTAATAAGACCGGTTCATATTCAATTAACTACCTAAGGGTAAATTAACATGTTTAACACCATTTATAATGAAAACTCATTTTCTAAAATCTTTAATGAAGGTAAAATATCTTTTTATTTTTCTTTTCATAACATCAGTTAGTGGATTTTGTCAGACATCTATTGATAAATTAAATGAAAAATTTGAAACCAACAAAGTATCTGTACTTTTAGTATATACGGTAAAAGACACTAATGTTTCACAGGGTTCAGCATTTTTAATTGGTCCTGATGGTTTGGCTGTTTCAAATTATCATGTCTTTGATGGAAAAGAAAATGCAGTTGCCATAGATTACAATAAAAATGAGTATGAAAATATAAGTATTATATACGCTAACCCTGATTTAGACATTATTGTCTTCAGAATTCAAGGAATCCAATTACCATATTTAAAAATCGCTTCAAATCAACCCTCCATTGGAGAATCCTGTTTTGCGATTGGAAACCCTCTTGGATTGGATCAAACATTATCAACAGGGATTATTTCAGGTTACAGAGACAATGAAGCTTATATACAAACTTCAGCAGAAATTACTCATGGCAGCAGTGGTGGTCCTTTATTCAATTCACTAGGTGAAGTAGTAGGAATCACAACAAGTGGTTTTGGGCAAGCCAACCTTAATTTTGCCATTAATCTGACAAAAATAAACATAAATGATATTCAAAATCGATCTACAGATACACCAGATAAAATTGTAAAAAAATATCTTACTCATTTAGGAAACAGAGAATTTATTGATGCTTATTCATTAACCGACAATCCTTTATGGATATCTAAAGGAGGATTGCCTTGGTTTATATCAAAAAATTCTTTTGGAAGTATCCAAAGTGTAAAAATCCTGGAAGTCAGAACGGAAACGATTAATCAATTGAATGCAGTTATTTATGCACATTATTATGCAGATGACCCGGCACATGAATCCAGATTATGGGAACAATATTATTTTTTAGAAAAAAGATTGAATGGTTGGGTTGTTGTAAAAGTTGCATTGAAATAAATATAATTAATTTTATAAATGTTTTTTTTTCTATATCTGAAATTATTATTCAAAGGTTAGTCTAACATTAGGTCTAAAGTCGGAATAATATTGCCATGGTAAAGAACAACCAGAGTCATTGTAAGTAGCATTCAATCTGTTGCAAGTAAAATAAAACTTTGTTGAATTTACTAAAGAATTTAGATTTGAAGACACGTTATCAAAGCATATTTCAAAAATTAGGTTTTGAGTTCCATCCCAGTAGAAGGGCGAACCAAAAGAAAAGGAATTCCAACCATTATTTGAATTTATTAGATTAAAAGTGGGATAATAATAGGTTTTATCAAAATAATATGTTGTATTTCTATCAATTTCATTATCATTTGTTAATCCCATCCTAATTGTAAAATTATTTATTACTATATTGGACCTACTTACTACATCAAAACTAATTCTTTTAATAAAACCAGACATACCCCCTGCATTATTTATTTCCGACCTTTGAATCAAATAAGTATGTTTGACATCTGAAAAATAAGTACCAAATGGAGTTGTGGATGGAACGTCATTTGTTTTATCCCTGTAAACATCGTTACCTATCGTTATTGTACCAACAAAATTCGAATTTGAAGTTTGAAAAGATAATTGGTTCCCATAACTTGTGCCACAGCTATTGGTTGCATAAGCTCTTAAATAATAGGTTGTATTTGGAAACAAGCCCGTTAAATTGCTCGTAAATGAACCTGACCCACTTCCGTTATTAGTTTTTGTCGACAAATTGACTGTTGGATTTTGTGAAGTGCTCCACACAACACCCCTGGATGTTATACTAGATCCTCCATCGTTTGAAATTGTACCTCCTGAAATAGCGGAATTTGAGGTTATTGAACTTACACTTGTAGTAGATAAAGTAGGTAAACAAGGACTCGCCACATATACAACCTGATTCCCGTACTCGACACCAACACTATTTCTGGCAAAAGCTCTCACGTAATAAGTTACTCCATTAGGTTGAAAGAAATCAACATTACAGGTAAACGTACCTAAACCAGCGCTTGTTGCATTTACTACAGTTGAATTAATAGTTGGGTTTTGGGATGTACTATAACAAATTCCTCTTTGAGTAACAGCTGAGGATCCTTCAGATGTTACGTTACCTTCACATCTGAATGTGGTAGCAGAAATTTTTATAGCACTAACTGTGATTACTGTTGGCAAAGTTTCAGATTTAGTTGTAAAATCTTTTATATCTCCATAACTTACACCTGAGTCAGTTTCTACGTAAGCCCGGTAATAATATTTAGTATTCAATTTCAGTCCGGTTACAGTAACTTCATATTCACCTAAAATATTTGAAGTGTGATTAAACCTAATTCCATTTTCCTCTGGTACAATACCTTCACTAACCCAAAACCCTCTCTTCTTTATAGTACTACTTCCTGAAGAAATCAAATTACCTTTCAGAACTGCACTACTTCCTGAAACATTACTTGAAGAAACAGTAACAACATTTCCGCCGATTTTAGTTTCAAATACAAGTTCTTCACCATATGCTAACCCAATTTCATTTTGGGCAAAAGATCTAACATAATATTTCCTTCCCGCTGTAATATTAACTATTCTGATTAAAATAACACCAACTGTTTCAGTACTTAAAATCTTTACCGAATTTGAAACGGTTGGATTTGGTGTAGAATTGTAACACAATCCATGTTCAATAAGTCTGGAACCACCATTATGTATAACTTGTATCTTAACTAATGCCGAATTTGAATTAATATCCAGAACTTCTATAGTTTTAATTTTAGGAGGAATTTTTTCTAAGTTCCAAACTGGATCATCCTTTCGACAAGATATATGAGCAAATACAATGAAGAGTAAAGTAAAAGGTATTAAATTTTGTCTAAATCCAAGCATAATGATCGATTTAATTTAGAAGAAGTATAAAATCACTTTTAGAAAGAAGTATTTTATTAGGTTGCATCTTTTTTGAATTCTTCCTTCCTTTCGAAAAAACTGCAATCAAATCATACGAATAAAGAGTAATACCTAATCCTGCACTTATTAGAAATATTTTGTTACTAAGATTAGAATTAAAATAATAACTATTTAAGGATTTTTGATCCGTTGCATTTAAAAACTTGTCATATTGAATATTAGAAAACAGTTTGCTCGATGTAGAAATTAAAGCCAGACCTATTATAGAAAAGGTGATTAACTTGCCATTTTTTAGACCAACATTAGTTCGCCCTTTGGGTGAGAATATTGCAGACTTAAGAACATTATGCACTCCGTCTTCACCTTTTACACAAACCCCAGATGTCTGGTAATAAGATTTGTTATCAAGCGTAACTTTTTTAACTGATACTGAATAGGTTCCATCCATATTTATAAAATTTTTTACTCCATAATTTTTTTCAATTTGGATCAATAATTCAATATCTGAAACTTTCCATCGACCATTCTTTTTGCTAACTTTATGTAAACTGTTTTTAATTTGAAAATCTAAGGTATAATTTCCTGTGGCATAAACTTCTGTAGTTTTATCTTTGTAATATTTCACGCGTGGTATTGAAAATGATTTTCTTTTGGCATTCAAACCATTAACTAAATAATCATTGATAACATTTTCCTTTTTTGTATTGAATCTAAAACCAATATCTGACCTGTAATCGTAATCAACAGACAATTTATAATTATCAGAGTATACATCATCATCAAATATTTTATAGTTTAAAAGACTTTGAACTTCCATCTTTATTAATCTGTCAGTCTCAGGAAAATCTTTAGAAAAAAAATGTTTAGTCTCTAATATTTTGTCTAAGGCTTCACTTTCTTGTTTTTGTTCAGCAAGTTTAAGTAGATCAATTATGCGATTATACATTCTGTTAATATCATAGTCATTAATATATGACATCTTCAATTCATTAATACGATCTAAAGCCTGATCCAAATCATCTTTAAGTATCAGTAATTCAATTTTACTTAATGAGGCCTGTTTGACTTCCACATATAAATTTCTCTTAACAGGATTTGTCTTTAACTTACCGGTATTATCAAAACCGACAATTGAAAATTGAATTTCCGGTTTAGAATCCATAGTAAAATAGGTAATATTATCTCCACGACCAATTTCATTTCTTTGAGCATCATCATCATACCAAACCCAATATCCTCCTCTTGGAATAAAACCACCAGAAATGGAAAGTCGTACATTACTGCTGATTTCAGCTCTGTCGTAAATACTGTTTTCTTCACCAGGGGCATTATAAATATTAATTCTTTGCGGTGATTCAAGTTGATCTTCTCTTCTTATTCGACCTCCCTGATATGAATTCGTAAGTACAACATTATCAATTTTTACCAATATTTCAGATTCGAAATTGAAATGATCATTAATATTTAAACTTTCATTATTACCAAGTATATTAGAAATATAATCTTGAGAACTAAATTCATTAATATCAAGATAGTCTCTCAATCCATTTTCACTTAAAGGTAAACTGAAAGTTTTTATCATACTTATATTCTGACAGTTCTTATATATTATATCAAAAGTTAAAAACCTATAACTACTGGATAACCTACCTTCCAATTTGAATGCAATTGTATTTTTGGTATAACAACCACTACTGGGAACAGGGGGTAAAATTTTAATAGAAACATCTAATCCATCCAAAAATCCATCAACCAAAACCTCATTTAATGGGTAATATATATCTCTTTCAATCAAGTTAATAGGAGTTTGACAAACCCCTATATTTGAAAAAATAAAAAGTACACAAATTACATATATAATTTTTTTAATTCTAAAACTTCGAGTTAATTTTTTTATATTTAATATTAAAATTACCATAAATACAAATTGTGTCTTTTAAATATAAACCAAATGTTATATAATGAACTAATCAAAAACTACTTTACAATACCAATCATTGGACCAAACATACCTCCATTCTGTCGCCGACCCAATTCTGGAATAAATGCTTCAGAAATTGCCCCGTCCAAATATAAAGCATTCTTACATTTTAAATTATATTTAAAAAATGAAGAAAAGTCATAAAAATTAACTTTTTCATTAGAAATAACAAAAACAATATTCCCTTTTTCATTAATTCCAACGCCACTACGAATATTTGTATTTTCAGAACCCTCCTTAAAATTTGGGTTTATTTTGCCATCTACAACAACCATTGGTCCAGATTGTGTAGCATACTTAAATGAATTTAACAATTCCTGTTCTATGTTACTTGTGCTTAATATTCCAGCCTCCTCACAGGTATCTAAATAAAACACACCATTAGGTTGTATATAAAAATTACCGTATAAACCTGTTCTTGTATCGAGTGTTGTTCTAATTTTTCTATTTTCAACATATAAACCTTGAGGTTGATGTTCACTCGTATACATTCCTGCATTTGTAGCAAAAACTAATAATTTGTGTTCAGACTTTAACATGGAAGACAAATTTGACAAACTGAAAATATTTTTCCCTGCCGAATCATTCAGATAAAAATGAATCTTTCCGAAATTTGAACTAATAACTTCATAACAATCAAAAGAAGTATTTTTGAATTTTTCTTTAAATGCTCTGTTTCCACTAATCCCGTATTCCGATGCTAAAAATTGGTTAATATTAGATAGTTTTAATTTGTTTATTTCAATTTCAATTTTTAAATCTTTAATTTTTTGCTCCAATTGCAAAGCGATTTGATGATACTTTTCTATTGTATCATAAATACCGTCATTTTTAACATTTAAAGATTTTTTATTAATTACAGGTAATGAATCTATTAGGATATCTTTATCAATTTGATCCTGTGAAAAATGATACCCTTCATCAATTGTTACAAATATACAATTAAAACAAATGAGTAAAAAGCTTGAAATCAGATAATGGAACTTATATTTAGAGTTTATAAAAAACATTATTTTACTGGTTAATTTTATATAAAATCAATATCTGCTATAAATTTCATTGAGTATCACAATTAGTTCAGTCATTATTCGTAATAATAAACTAATAGATTATGAGCCTTACTTATAGGCAAACTAGACTCATCTTCTTTTATTCCGCTAAATCTGGCACCATTGGGATTCAAAACTCCAAAAACATTTTGAGCTCCCGTATCAAGATTAATCATAAACGAAACATTCAAACCTAATACTTCTCTTGAAAAATTGAAACATTTTAATGCCCCTTCTCTCAGAAAAACATCACTTCGACTATTAATAATTAAATGTTTTAATCTATTATTTGAATCTTTCCCAACAATTAAAAAACGTCTCAATCTTTTGCCAGCATTTGGCGAATGCGTATCAGCATTGGCAGGCAATAGGAATTGAGCGTCATGTGCTAAAAGGTGAGTTTGAAAAACTGTTGCAGATTCAGACCTGCACCATTCATAAAAAATCTGTCTGTCAAAAGAATTATTTCGAATATCTAAGGCTCTGTCAGGAGCATTACCCCCTTGTAATCTGAGATTTCCCTTTCTTAAATCAGAAACAACAACACCACCACTAGCATATATTATAACAAGTGCGTCAAATCTGTCCTTTGGAATATTCCGCTCAATAATAGTACCATTAACAATTGTTAAATTTTCAACCCGATCAAAATTTCCAGTCAAATATCCGGCAGCAGCATAGCAGATGATCCCATTATTTTTGGCAAAACTATTGTAATCAGACTCAACAGAAGTATAATTCCTTGCAAAGTATTTGGTTTTTATTCTGTTTCCTTCACGTTTCATAATGACATAGTCATAGTTATCTCCTCTATACGGCTGATTAGTAAAAATATCAATCATATTTTTATCATACGCCTGACCATAAGTAAATAAATTTGAATTTAAAAAAACTATTAAAAATAAAATACTAATTTTTGGCATGATATATATTTTTAAATTTATAAACAATTTTCATGAATAAAAAGTAATAAGCTAAAAATGTAATTAAGGTAAAAATACATATTACTACAAGTCCCGCCATTCCAAAAACAAGATAAAAGCGACCTACTATATAACTATATCTTGAATTTTCAACATTATATAAGACTTTTTCTAACCAAGACATATCACTATTTGGACTATAACCATTAGTTTCACATAACTTTGAAAGTGATTTATATCTTATCGTGAATTTTTGATCAGGCAATCTTTTTACAATTTCTTCCAAACTTTTTACAATTTCTAACATCCAGTAATCATAAATGGCATTATATAAAAATGATTTATTCCCATCATTTATTTTTGCTAAAAATTTAAACTGGCTTGTCCAATTATAACAATAAAATAAAGTATCTAATGAAACTGCTTTAAACGATTTAATTTTTAAATGATTATTGGTTTCAGTAAGGATTAAAGAATATTTATATAGTGCATTATCAGCATCATCTTTATAATATTTCATTAAACTATCCGTGATTTCATCTAACTGATTTATATCTGTAAAAAAGAAAGGATCATTAGATAAAGTCTTAATTTCACTAATAACTTCATCATTATTTTTTAAACTATTACGGAGAAAAACACTATCAATATTATATTTCTTTGGAACTACAGAATTTACATCAAAGATTGGTTCAAATTCTGTTAATGTATTGCCGACATAAAATGGCTTTAACAAAAAACCAAAACATAAGATTAATATAAAACATAAAATAAAAACTGCACTATTTTTCATCAATTTACAAATATTAAAATACTTCTATTCACTCACTCTACCCCCACTTCCACCCCCAAATGATCACTCAAACTATCTCTTTTCCAAGCCACTTCGTGGCAATTTAGGATGAAATCTAGGACTTTGGGGCGGGTGATGGTAAAGTCGGTACATTTATAATATATATTGTCCTCGGCACTGCTGAGGTATTGTCCATCTTTGCAGGTTTTTTTAAGAGAAGTTTTTTGACCGTTCAGGGAGTGACTGAATCCAAGGGATTTAAGGTTGTTAAAACCTGAATCGTTGACTTCAAGATTAAAATCTCCTGCCCATATTAGGTTGGACAGGTTTTGGTTTTGGATCCAACGGGTAATGGCGTTTATTTCCAATCTTTCCGGATAGGTATTATCATGGGTGCATGCATGATAATTGAGGATATTGAGCACTTTGCCATCCACTTTAAACTGTATGAGATAGGGTTCTCGTTCCACTAAGTCAGAAAGATCACTCAACAACTTCGGTCCGCCACCTGTGATGGTCACTTTGGAAGGTTTCCAGAGGAAGGCATATCGTTCTCTTTTTTGAGCCGATGAACTTTGAGTCGGATCACTCACCCTGTAGTCCCATGCACTGCCTTTTCTGTTTAATGTTTCCACCAATCTCCCTACTGCCTGTGCTCCACCGGGATGTTTGGCGACTACCTCCTGGATGGCGACGATGTCAGCATGTTTGACGTAATCAGCTATGGCGTCTATCTCGGCGTCATCACGTGACTGACCAAAATCTTTTATATTCCAAGAAATGAGGGTAATGGTTTTTGCTGCCTGAGTAGTCGTCAAAAGCAGTAATATACATAATATGTGCACCAATTTTATCATAGAATTTTGGGATTTAGGTGTCTATAACATGGTTTGGGTTGTAAATACTATTAAATGAAACAACAGCGTTGTGACTGCTTATCAGGCCAAAATTAACATTTCATTTGGAATTGAAAAACATTTTTGGTATTATTTTTATAAAAAGTTTTTTTTTGGTGACTATTTGAAGAGTTGAGTTATTTGAAGAGTTGTTAGATTTGTTTTATTTGTAAGATTTGTAAAATCTGTATCGATGCGGCGCACAACATCCCACAAAACCAAGTCTATCCATGCCAAAGGGTCTTTTGTTGCCAAAAGAATGGTTCTTTGGCAAGTCTTAGGCATTTATTTTTTTGTTGGAATGTCTATATTTTTTCCGGAGGTGCTTTTAATAACATTCATCGCCTCCAGGCCGGCGGGGCTTTTACTTTTGTTCTCGTCTTATTGGACGAGACCACAAAAGTAAACAAAAGGGCTAGGCTCAAAAAAGGTGATTGCGCACTTTGACAGAATATGCCGCAAGAAAGAATTATGCAAGAGCATTTGTCGTAGCCCGCTTAGCGGTTCCCTCACTTGGAAACCACGCATGGGTTTCCACTTTTTTTCAAAAAGATCGCTCGGTCACACTGGTTTTGAGCCGGATTTGTCGTACAAAGGAGAGTGGTCAAAAACCGAAATATTTTAATTGTGTTCCTCCGCCTCAAGCCTCCGGGGCTTTTACTTTTCCCATCTCTGGATTTGAAAGCCTAAATATCTACCTCAGTATTATTTTCATTTTAGTTGAACCCATATGTTCGTATTCAAGGATTCATTTCGTTTCATTTGAACACATAGGTACGTGCACAAGGATTCATTTCGTTTCAGTTGAAAATAAAAGTGCGTGCTTTAGGATTCATTTCATTTCATTTGAAGACAAAAGTACGTACCGAAGTTAACTTTTCGTTTCAGTTGAAGACAAAAGTACGTACCGAAGTTAACTTTTTTTTTCAGTTGGACACTTAAGTACGTGTTCATAGATCCATTTTATTTCAGTTAGACATATAAGTACATGTTCATTGATCCATTTTATTTCAGTTGAAGACTTAAGTACATGTTCATTGCTTCATTTCATTTCAGTTGGACACTTAAGTACGTGTTCATTGATCCATTTCATTTCAGTTGGACACTTAAGTACGTGTTCATTGATCCATTTCATTTCAGTTGGACACTTAAGTACATGTTCATTGCTTCATTTCATTTCATTTGGACATACAAGTACGTACCTGTTGATTAATTTCATTTGATTTGAAGACATAAACACGTGCATGTGGACACAAATCATGTTGTCGGTTATTAAAAAATAAAAAAACATGGGCATTTATTATACTCAAAGTTAAAATTTTCTTAAAGTCATTACAAACTCTTGACGGATATTATTTTCCACTTTACCTTTGTGTCGTAATCATTTTCAAAGATGGTCTACTTAAAAAAAACAACTATTTTAAAATTGATTACAGAAAAAAAATTCAAAGGAATTTTACTGAGATAATAGCTATTCGTTTCTTTATTACAAGTCTGTTTTTTTGTTGCCGGTCCTGACCGGAATGGTTTTCGGATGATCCATCAGTAAGCACAACACAAATTCAAAAGATGCCGCCTTATCGGATCTGTTTATTGACCAGCCAATATGCTGTATTGCTTCTGTTTTTATCTGCACTCCTCCACAACAAATTATTGATATTACATACACGGTTTTTGGGATTATTTTACCCTTAACCCTCAGATACCTGTATCAAACTATCTCAGACGACTACTTTGGATTTATGTGAAAATTTTTATTTTTTAACAATTAAAATCATTATTATCATGATTAAGTTATCTATTACAAAACTGAGAGAACTCTCCACCCTGGAATTGGTATCACTTACCAATGACTTGAGCCGGATTTTTAGAACGTTTGGCTCCCTGCCACCTAAGATTGTTGAATGTCTGGACGCGCTTTTACCGCAAGTATTGAACTGAAAGAAGTTTCAGTCAATGGTAAAGGAAAAGCATCCACCGGTAAAGTTCGGTTTTTGAACGCTCAAAGAATCCGGGTATTTCGTTCTATCAAAAACCTGTTTAAGTCTCTTGAAAAAAGTTCGGACACAGCCCTTGTTGAAATGGCCACCATGCTTTCTTCCCATTTTGACCAACACAAAAACAAAATGGAAGGAGGTTCTTACAAGGACAAAACCACCGCAATTAATAAGATTCTGGAAGAATGGACCACCGATCCAAAACTTGCCGAAGCCTGCAAAGTTGTCTTTTTGCGAAACGAAAAGGAAGATTTGGCAAAGTGGAACAAAGAGTTTGAGGAACATTATTTTGAAAATGCGCAAACCAACTCCAGGAAAAAAAATGTGTCGGTCAAAAAAGAAAATGTTGTGATGGCTTTCGACAAACTTCAGAAGATGACGGAATCTTTTTATAATGTTTCTGACGACACGACTATGTATGAAGAAATCAATCAAAAATCAGCAAAACTGATAGAAAAGTACTTTTTTCCTGTAGCTATCAGAAAAGCAGCGAGAAAATCCAAATCTGAATTGGTTCCTGCTGCCACTACCGTCGCAGAAAACAATACTGCCACTACTGACGTCGTAAAAGACTCGGAAGAATAAGAAGAACATAGTAGTTTAGAATGCTTTCATTTTAAGGGCCCCTGATGGTAAGTCGGGGGCCTTTTTTGTTGTTGTAGGATTTGTGGGAATTGTTTGATTTGTGGGATTTGTTTGAATTGTTTGATTTGTTATAATTGTTGGATTTGTTATAATTGTTTTATTTGTGGTAATTGTAAGATTTGTCGATTTGTATCGACGCGGCGCGCGAGGGGGTTGACATCATCGGCCATAATCGCCCGGGTTTTACCCCGTCCCTCAAGGGAGCCCCGGACGATGATGGCCTCGGATTGCCCAAACCACTGAAATCTCATTACTGGAATCCATTTTCTCTGGCTCCCATTCAGGTTGGGGTAAAACAGAGAAAATGAACGAAAATAATTGGACAATATTTTAAGACATCAGGGCTAACGCCCCTCAAATTATCGTTTCGGAATGATTCTACTAAGATAACAGGGCTACGCCCCTATCCAAGATAACAATAAAATCTCTAAAAATCAACCACAAAATCCAGACCCCGTGCGTAATCTACAGTAACTTTTATAATTTTTCACCCGCGAGCCGTAGTTCGCGGTTCCTTCCCTATTTTGAGCCCTTGTGGGTGGGCTCAAAATTGCTGCGCAACGGTCAGTCACCAATTCAGGGTTTGGGGTAAACGACAAAAATGAACGAAAATAATTGGACAATATTCAAAGACATCAGGGCTAAGCCCATCAAATTATCGTTTTTTGATCATTCTATTAAGATAACAGGGCTAACGCCCGTTTTTTAATGGACGATGTGATAAATTGATTATTTGATAAAGTTGGGGCGACACAAGACCCTACGAGCTTACCTCAACGAGCTACGAACCCACCCCTACGAGCTACGAACTTACCCCTCCGAGCTAACCTTTCCCAACTAATTTTTTTTTCCTACCTTTGTACTCATTTTTTGAATATCTAAAATCACAGGTTATGGTTTTTTATTCCGGTCTGAAACGTTATTTATTGGTTTTTACCCTTCTGCTCTCCGTTTCAACCTTACCTTTGCAGGGGAAGGAATGTGGTTGCCTCAACTCCTCAAACTCCTCAACGAAAAGGAGATGAAGTCTATGGGAATGAAGATATCCGCAGATGATATCTACAGCATCAACAAAGGCTCTCTCAAAGATGCTATCGTTCATTTTGGTGGTTTTTGTACTTCGGAAGTGATCTCTTCCCAAGGACTCCTGCTCACCAATCACCATTGTGGTTTTGGTCAGATTCAGCAACATTCAACCGTAGAAAATAACCTTATCAAAAATGGTTTTTGGGCGCGCTCTTTTGAAGAAGAGCTTCCAAATCCGGGTCTTACCGCTACGTTTATCAACTATATCGATGACGTCACCCCAAAAGTATTAAACGGCGTGACCAAAAATATGTCGGCCAAAGAACGCCAGTCACTCATCGACAAAAACCTGGAAGGAGTCACTTCTTCCTATAAACTTGAGAAATTCCAAAAGGTATTCGTCCGCCCTTTTTATGACGGAAACCAATATTTTGCCTTCGTTACCACCACTTTTTCTGATGTCCGCCTCGTCGGTACTCCTCCGGAATCTATCGGAAAATTTGGTGCCGACACAGACAATTGGGTCTGGCCGAGACACACCGGTGACTTCGCTTTTTTCCGCATCTATGCTGACAAAAACAACCAACCCGCAGAATACAGCAAAGACAACATTCCCTACACACCAAAACACTTTCTTCCGGTATCAAAAGGAGGTGTCGAACCGGGTGACTTTACCATGGTCTTCGGTTTTCCGGGACGAACCACTCAATACCTTCCCGAAATAGCGGTGGACCAGATCCTGAACGAAATCAATCCGGCACGTATCGCCATCCGCGAAACTTCCCTCGGCATCATGGACAAATACATGCGTAAAGACGAAAAAACCAAAATCCAGTACGCCGCCAAATACGCTTCTCTTGCCAATGCCTACAAAAAATGGATCGGCGAAAATCTCGGACTGAAAAAATCCAACGCTTTGGACAAAAAAACTTTATTCGAAAAAGATTTTTCCTCACGACTGAAAGCTGATTCTCCCTACAAAAACCTGCTTCCGGAATTAAATACCTTGTATGACTCCATTGCTACCTACGCACTCGCCAGAGAATATTATTCAGAAATCGTGCAGCGCAACGTAGAACTAACCTCTTACATGTTTACCCTGCAACGTCTCGTTAATGCTTACGACAATAATGGCGAAGCCGGATACCAAAAACAACTTTCCAGCCTTAAAGGCGGACTCGAACCTTTTTTCAAAGACCTCAATACGCAAATCGATGCGGAAAAATTTGCTGCCCTGCTCCGAATATATGTCGACAACCTTCCGGAAAAATTTGTTCCCGAACTCCTCCGAAGAAGCAGCCTCGGGATGTCTTCAGACGAATCTTATGCCGCTATGGTCAATGACCTTTTTATGCAATCATCTCTGACTTCTGCAGCAGAATTGACCGGCATTTTTGCCAAAGATGCCAAAACAGCAACAGACATCATCAAAAAAGATCCGCTTTTTGCTACCGTGATGGAATGGTCCAAACACGCCAATCAACATTTTATCACGCCATACAACAAGTTCAAAGCAGAAATCGACCTCAAACAGGCCTTGTACACCCAGGCTTTACTTGAAACCTTTCCGGAAAAAAGATTTTACCCCGACGCCAACAGCACCATGCGTGTTACCTACGGTCAGGTCAACGGCTACAGCCCGAAAGATGCTATGCGATACGATCACATGACGTATGTCGACGGAGTGATGGAAAAATATGTACCGGGTGATTACGAGTTTGACCTTCCGCAACGTTATATTGACCTGGTCAAAGCCGGCAATTTCGGAGATTACACCGATGCTTCCGGCAAACTTCCGGTTTGTTTTGTAGCTTCCAACCATACCACAGGTGGAAACAGCGGCAGTCCTGCCATCGACGCTTACGGCAATCTCATCGGCATCAATTTTGACCGGGTCTGGGAAGGGACCATGTCAGATATCAATTACGATCCTTCGATCTGTCGCAATATTATGGTAGATACACGTTATATCCTTTGGGTAGTCGACATCTATGCCGATGCTGACCGACTCATCAACGAAATGAAAATCGTCGTACCTAAAGGCAAAAAGAAAAAAAAGAAAAAGACCACATAATCATGGCTAAAAGAAAAAAAATCACCTTGCACAATGTCAATATCATTGGGATTGCTGACAAGGGAAAATCTATCGGCAAAACTGCCGAAGGTCATATCGTATTTGTAGACAATCTCGTGCCGGGCGATGTCGCTGATATCCTTGTACTCAGGAAAAAAAAGTCTTACTACGAAGGCATTCCGCTTCAGATTCATTCTTTATCACAAGACAGAATAGAACCGACTTGTCAGCATTTTGGCGTCTGCGGTGGTTGCAAATGGCAACATCTTTCTTACGAAAAACAATTGGAACATAAGTTTATCGTCGTCAGAGATGTGATGCAGCGCATCGGCAAACTCAACCCCGATCTCGTCCGTCCCATCATCGGTTGTGATGAAATCTTCAGATATCGCAACAAACTGGAATACAGTTTTTCAGACAAAAGATGGATCACCAACGAAGAAGCCGCAAGTGAAGCGGTCAATCTGCAGACACCGGCACTTGGTTTTCACAGACCGGGTTTCCATGACAAAATTGTCGATATTCAAACGTGTTACCTCCAGGCTTCAAAAAGCGACGAAATCAGAAATTTTGTTCGCCAATATACGTTGGAAAACGAGTATACCTACTACGATACCAAAACCCATAAAGGTGACATGCGCAATATGATCGTGCGCAATACCACCCTCGGTCAGTGGATGGTCATTATGATTTTCGGCCACAAAGACAAACCCAAAATCGAAGGTCTGATGAAAGCTGTAGCTGAAAGATTTCCGGAGATCCAGTCCCTTTTGTACGTCGTCAACCAGAAACTCAATGATACCATTTTTGATCAGGAGGTTTTTGTATACAAAGGCAAAGATTATATCGAAGAATCCCTCGGCGACATCACCTACCGCATCGGTCCCAAGTCCTTTTTTCAAACCAATACCCGACAAGCCATCCGTTTGTTTGACATTGCAGTGTCCTACGCAGATCTCAAACCCGAAGACAACCTATACGACCTTTACACGGGTTTGGGTAGTATTGCACTCTACGTGGCCCACAAGGTCAGACAGGTGGTCGGCATCGAAGAAGTAGAGCCCGCCATCGACGACGCCATCGAAAATATGGAACGCAATGAAGTAAAAAATGCCGTTTTTTATGCCGGTGATGTCAAAAATATTCTTAATCCTGCTTTTGCAGAAAAACACGGCAATCCCGATGTCATCATTACCGATCCGCCGCGGGCTGGCATGCACGAAGATGTGGTCCATACCCTCCTCCAACTTGCTGCTCCCAGATTGGTGTATATCAGTTGTAATCCGGCGACCCAAGCCCGGGACCTTGCCCTTTTGTCAGAAAAGTACGAAGTGACCGACATCCAACCTGTCGATATGTTTCCTCATACCCACCACATCGAATGTGTGGCGAGATTGGTCCTCAAAAATCAGTGATTTGAAATGAGTCATGATATACAATCTATGTATTTTTTGGGCGATCCCCTTCGGGTCGGGCTGTCCACTTTACTTCCCTGCTTCCGTCATTTTAAGATGACGGCATCCGGTCGTGCTCGTTCCCATCCCTATCGCAAAGCGGTTTGTCGTCGCAAGGACTCCGGGAATCAAAATAAATCATCTTAAAAACCTAAAATATGGAAGGCGCAGACAAATTTTTAATGCTCGAATACGAACTCAAACCCTACAGGAAAATACTGGCACAAGCAGCAGAAGTAGTCCTGGATGAAAACGTTTCCAAATATCCGATTTTTGTCGTTCACCAACAGGAAGTAGCCATGGGCATACCACTGATCGAAGCCGACCGGAAAACCTACAAATGGTCAGTCAATGTCTCCACCCTCGAAGAATTTGTCACCAAAGGCATCATCTTCGAAGATAAAATCGACGACTTTCGTAAAAACTACAAAAACCCCGAATTGTTTTTATGTATTTTTTCATTGAGCGACCTCGGTGCCCAGTTTTTGTATATCCCGAAGGGTTGATCTTGTTGTTGGATGTTGACATCACCTTCAATTATATTCCAATATGATTTGTTATATTTTTAAAATAAAAACAGAATAGGTGTGACATTTATTGATATGATATCAAATTTTATGATAAAATTTTTCATTTTTACCCTTTTCAGTTTTGTAGTTTCTTGTACTGCGGCACAATTGCAAGATACGCCTGAAGCATTCATTTTACGTTTAAAAAATGCCACATCCGAACAAGATTTTGTTTCGTTTAAACATATAATTTTTGCAAAAGAATCAGAATTAAACGAACTTGCAAAAGATAATCTGAGCCTTCATTTTGACTGGAATAATGAAAAACCGACCGGAAATATTGAGGATCAACTTACTAAAATGAAGGCATTGATGGTTAAAATTGTTGACAATGAAGCTAACGATTTTTACCAAAACAAAAGACAAACTTTGCAAAAAATGGAATTTTCTGAAATTAAAATCGACACCTCATCAGAAGCCATCGGACAGATATTCTTTATGGACATTCGCCCAAAAAACCTCAGCGTTGCTCAGATATCAGCTAATATAAATGACCCCCAGAGCGGGCAAAAAGGTACAATTAAATTATTAGTTTGTCGGTTAAAAGGTGGAAATTGGAAAGTTTAGTCTCACATCAGTATGACTGAATTAGATTGAACTCTTTTAAGTTCGTAATTATCAGGTAGTGATTGAATCAAATAAATTTTTAATTCAAAACTAAATATCAGCAAGTAAAACCTATGAATAGAAACTTAAATATTTAATGTAAAAATATTTGTTCTTCATTAAATCCTTCAAAAACGTAACACCTGACACCTGATTCATTGTATCTCATTCTTCGTACCTGATACCAGAACTCATATTACATCATACCATTTTCATTGAGGATTTTGATTACCTCTTGTTCAGTCAGTTCTGTGATTTGCGCCAATTGTGAGGTTGTTAGTCCGTTGTTAATACCATTTAAGATAACTGACACCTTTTCCTTAAATTTACCTATTTGTTCTCCTTCTTGTCTTCCTTCTTCTCTTCCCTTTATTTCACCTTTGGCCTCTGCATCAGCTATAAGTGTTTTTTCTGTGCGTATTGAATCCCAATACTTGTCGTATGCTTCAAGTTCTGCTTTTGTGTACGCACTTTCTTTGGTAAGCTCTAATGCTTCAGCTATTTCCGGAACGGAGCGCAACTCCTTCAATAATTGTTCGTCTATCATTTCCTGACCATTTTGGATTTCTGAAATATAACGCATCCATAATACAAAGAGTTTCCTATCCGTTATGTTTTTTTGGTGCGAATTTCGGTATTTCCACAAAAATCAATTGAAGTCCGTCAATCGTTTTATGTTGATCGATAGTATGCACCAATCGGTAATGATGGTAATATAAGGGTGATTCCTCATCAAAAATTTCATTAATCAGACTTAAAGCATACACAGGCTTTAGCCCCTTGTATTCCACACCTTTGTCCAATTGCCTGACGTAGGCTTTTGAGGCATAAAACAAAACCCGGCTTTTAAAACTATCCGTCCAAAGCATTTGCATCTCCACAATAAACTGTCTTCCACGATTATCTATACACCTGACATCGACAATAGAATTTTTTATCACTGGTATATCCGGCACCAATTCCGCAGGTAAATACTCAATATATTGCACTACTTGTCCTTCATCCAATGGAAGCATTGCATTGAGAAAACTCAAAAGAATATTTGCATGTTGTCCGAATACTTTTTTAAAAACCAGATCGTTTTTAGGGTCGAGATATCTCATAATAGTAAGTTAATTTAGTAATTCTGGTGCAAAGATAATTTTTATTTTTTTTAACAAATAGTTTCCTGTTCAGAAAAACATACCAATTTAAGATCTACTGACCAGGTGATAAAAAGTTTACTTGATCCATGTGAAAACCATGATTGAATATAAAGACCAAATTAGGATCGAGCAGGTATTTTTCGATGGTGTACAACAAGCCTAAACCATTAACTTTTAAACTTTTTACAAAATGCTGATAAAACCTAAACTTTTATCCCTAAACAACCTACCACCTAATTTCTATCCCTTATGTAAATACTGCAAGGTCATCCTTTTAATCTGATCTTCCAGTTTTTCAGAACTGATTTTTTCCCTGAGCCTGTCCACAATCAACGGAAAGGACATGGGCGTAGGAAAAGACGGATACATCACCCTCCACTTTTGGTGCAATATCCTGTGTAATGCCTGCCTCATTCTGTTTTCATCCAATTGATCCCGTAATACTTCTTCAAAGGTTTGCATAAACAACGGATTTTCAGGTTCGTACTCTCTGAATACTTCAAATATCAATTGAGCAGATGCCTGCAAATGCCTTTCCTTTTTTTCTTTGCCCGGATATCCTGTAAAAACCAAACCTGCTATTTTGGCTATCTCCCTGAATTTGCGTCGTGCCAACTCCACACTGTTTACCGATGCATAAATATCTGACACCAGATTTTCAGTGGAAAATAATGCCGGAGTCAGTATTTTTTCAACATCCATAGGTTGGTCTGACAACAATTCAAAACCATAGTCATTCATCGACATCGTAAATGTCACAGGAAACATTGCTGAAATCCTTTTTCCAACAAAAGATGCCATACCCTCATGGACATTTCTTCCTTCAAAAGGAAATATGACCAAATGATATCCTTCTTTGGTTTCAAAATATTCTATCAGCAATTCATCTTTTGAGGGAACCACCGATCTCTCCTGCTGTAACTCAAGAATGGGTTTAATGGTTTCCAATTCAATATCCAATGATGCTCCGGAAAGTACAGATGATATCTTTTCACGTAAAAAATCAGATACCACCGAACTCAATGGCATCCTCCCTCCCTGATACGATGGTATTTTCCCCCGTTTCCCGCTTGAAGGTCGGACCAATGCCGTCATTTCTTTGTATTTAATCAATTCCAAAGGTTGCCCGGCAAACCAAAAAGCATCTCCGGGATTCAGATGGGTGATAAACCATTCTTCCACAGTTCCCAGATATTTACCGCTCTTCATTTGTATCCTGACCATGGCTTCACTGACAATGGTACCGATAGACAACTTGTGCTTCCGGATCATGTACCTGTCTTTTACCATATAGTGATGACCTTCCCGAACAACTTTTTTGTATTCATCATAAGCCTGTAAAGATTGACCACCATTGACCAGCATATCAAGAATGTCATAATACTCACCTTCATTCATCATATGATATGCAAAGGTTGAAGTAAGCAATGGAAACATTTCCCGATCATCAAATCCTTCAGAAACCGCCAGCGTTGTCAGATATTGAATCAATACGTCCCAACATTGTACCATAGGCATTCTGGATTCTATAAATCCGGTTTCCATAGCTTGACGGATACCACTGATTTCCACCAGTTCAAGGGCATGTGTAGGCACAAAATAGATGACACTGGGTCTTCCCGGAGCATGTCCACTCCTGCCAGCCCTTTGGGTAAACCTGGCAATCCCTTTCGGACTTCCTACCTGAATGACATGGTCTACAGGCTGAAAATCCACACCCAGATCAAGACTTGATGTACATACCACCACCTTAAGTTTTCCTTCATACAATGCTTCTTCGACCCAGGAGCGCATCTCTTTACTTATACTGCCGTGATGCATAGCCATCTGTCCCGCAAGTTCCGGATCAAGATCCAGTAGGTGCTGATACCAGATTTCGCATTGTGCCCGGGTATTGGTAAATAAAAGACAACTCCCTCCCTGATACAGTATAGGCAATACTTTGTATGACAGCTTCAGACCCAAATGTCCTGCCCATGGGTATTTGTCGATTTCGTCAGGCAATACCGTACGGATTTCCATCTTTTTTACAATATCCGATACCACGAGTTGTCTTTGATCCGAAGGAACAAAATGCAACAATACGTCCATCGCTTCTTCGAGATTTCCGATAGTAGCCGAAATTCCCCAAACCTGAAGGTCAGGTTGCAAATTTCTGATGGAAGCTATGGCAAGTTCAGTCTGTACTCCTCTTTTGGAACTCAACAATTCATGCCATTCATCAACCACAATGGTGTCTACACCTTTATAAAAATCCGAATACCCTTTGGTCGACAATATAACATGAAGACTTTCCGGTGTGGTTATCAGAATATTCGGGGGTTGTTTGAGTTGTTTGGCTTTAGCCGAATAACTGGTATCTCCGGTTCGGATTTCAATGGTAAGGTCCTGATTCAATACCTGACAGGCTCTGAGACAGGATAAATAAATTTCCTGAGTCAACGCCTTGATAGGTGTAACCCAGATTAAGGATAAACCCTTTTGGCTCTTTACCCTTTTTTCAGCCCATTTTTCCAGAAAAGGAAGAAAAATGGAATAGGTTTTGCCACTGCCTGTCGGCGCATTGATCAATCCGGATTTTTGTTGACGGTATGCTTCCAGGACTTCCTGCTGAAAAGGTAAGTAAGTCCAACCATTGCCGAAAAACCATTTGGAAACTTCCTTATAAAAAGTTGTCCGGCTTATATTTTTATGTGCTTTGTGCAAAAATGTATGGAATCTCGTGAAAAAACAAACAGAGTAAACACAAATTCCGAAACGTAATAATTACAATAATGTTGATGAGCCTGAGCACAAGTGATTTTATAATACACCTTCACAAGAGAACAAAACCAGCATCCGGTAATGCCCTTTTCGGCAATTTTGAAAATTCAATAAAATTTAGACGATTACCCGCTCAATGTTTGCTCCCAAAGCATTCAAACGGGTATCGATATATTGATATCCACGATCTATCTGACTGATATTGTAAATGGTACTTTCACTTTTGGCAGACAAAGCAGCTATCAATAGAGAGACACCGGCACGGATATCCGGAGAACTCATATGGATTCCGCGCAATTGTGCTTTTCTTTCCAAACCGATGACCGTCGCTCTGTGCGGATCACATAGGATGATCTGAGCTCCCATATCTATCAGTTTGTCAACAAAAAACAGACGGCTTTCAAACATTTTCTGATGAATCAGAATACTTCCCTTCGCCTGAATGGATACCACAAGGATGATACTCAGTAAGTCAGGCGTAAATCCCGGCCAGGGAGCATCATAGATGGTCATGATAGAGCCATCCATAAAACTTTGTATTTCATATATATCTTGTTGAGGGATGACGAGATCATCATTTTCCACTTCAATCTGAATGCCCAGTTTGCGGAATGTATCCGGTATCATGCCAAGATTCGGTACGGAGACATCTTTAATACGTATGGCTGATTGGGTCATGGCTGCAAGTCCGATAAAACTACCGATTTCAATCATGTCAGGCAGGATGGTATGTTCTGCGCCTTTTAAAGTTTCTACCCCGTGAATGGTCAGCAAATTAGAACCCACACCCGCAATTCTGGCACCCATATTATTGAGCAACTTACATAATTGTTGGATGTATGGTTCACATGCAGCGTTATAAATCTGCGTAATACCATCAGCCAATACAGCAGCCATCAGTACATTAGCCGTTCCGGTTACTGATATTTCATCCATCCAGATAAAACATCCTTTGAGTTTGTCGGCACCTATATAATATTGGTCACCATCACCATCATATTTAAATTCTGCACCCATTTTTTGAAAACCATGAAAGTGGGTATCCAACCTTCTTCTTCCGATTTTATCACCACCCGGTTTAGGCAGATATGCTTTTTTAAATCTGGCCAGTAAAGGACCAAGCAACATCACCGAACCACGAATTTTTTTGGCATTTTCCTGGTAAGAGGCACTGGACAAATGATCAGTGTCCACCCCATTGGCTTCAAAAGTATAGTCATGCGCATCGTGTCGGGTTACTTTCACACCCAACCCCTGAACCAGGCTGATTTGTTTCTGTATATCCAGAATGTCAGGAAGATTTTTTATTCTGACCGGTTCGCTGGTCAGTAATACAGCACTTATGATCTGTAATGCTTCATTTTTGGCTCCCTGAGGTATGATCTCTCCGGATAATCTTGCATTTCCCTGTACTTTGAAGGCTTCTTGCGACATATTGGAATTATATTAGTGTTTCAAATTCGGGTCAAATATATTACAATTATTTATAATTTCAGACTTTGAAGTAAAACTTCACATTCCCGACATATGAGTGCCCCTGATTTGACTCAAAAACAACAATTGACAGACTCTTTTGTTAAATCCTGCCTTTTTGTCACACATTTTTGTTAAATTTGGTGTTATAAACAGATGGTATGAATATTGACAAATAAGATAATTCTGAATTGCGTTTTTTTTAAAGACAAATTGACACAAAAAAACATCATGTTTCAACAGAACTTTTTTAATCCTGATAATTTTAACGAAGAAGGTGATACCATTCCTCTGTTTTCTATAAATGACGACGAACTACAGTTTAATGATGCTTTCGGAAATATACTGCCTGTTTTGGCCCTTAAAAATACCGTACTTTTTCCGGGTGTGGTCATACCTATCACGGTAGGAAGAGATAAGTCTATCCGCGCGCTGCAAAAAGCAGAAAAAGGAGACAAATTTATTGCCGTTCTCACCCAAAAGGATATAAACAATGAAGATCCCGGTCCTGAAGATTTACATGAAATCGGGACCATCGCCAAAGTCATGAAAATCCTGAGAATGCCGGATGGAAATACAACAGCTATATTACAAGGCAGAAAAAGATTCAGAGCAACCCAATTTCATGTGTCTGAAAAATTGTTGGAAGTGCAACCTTCCACTATTGAAGATGTCACTCCGGTAAAAAATATCAAGTTTAATGCTACCATGGCTTCCATCAGGGATTTTGCCAAAAAAATCATCGAACTTTCACCCAATATTCCTTCAGAAGCCAATTTTATGTTGCAAAACATAAAAAATAATGCCTTTCTGGTTCATTTTATATCATCCAATCTGAATCTCGGAGTTGATAAAAAACAGGAACTTCTGCAAACAGAGGACTTTCAGGTCAAAGCCGAAATGCTTGTCGACTACATGAATCAGGAATTACAATTGCTTCAACTCAAAGACCAGATTGAATCCAGAGTCAGAGGCGATCTTGAAAAACAACAAAAAGAATATTTTCTGAATCAGCAACTCAAAACGATTCAGGAAGAACTCGGAGGAAATCCTCAGGAAGAAGAACTCAATATCCTGGAATCTAAAGGAAAAACCAAAGTTTGGTCCAAAGATACCCGGGAAGCTTTCGAAAAAGAATTGTTGAAAGCCAGAAGAATTAACCCGCAGATTGCAGAATATTCAGTAACCCTGAATTATCTGGAATTTATGCTCGAACTTCCGTGGAACGAATATTCAACAGACAATTTTGATCTGGCAAAGGTCAAAAAAGTCCTGGATAAAGATCATTTTGGTTTGGAAGATGTGAAAAAAAGAATTCTCGAACATTTGGCTGTCCTCAAACTCAAAGGAGATATGAAAGCGCCGATTTTGTGCCTTGTCGGTCCTCCGGGAGTCGGAAAAACCAGTTTGGGCAAATCTATTTCTACTGCGCTTGACCGCAATTTTATTCGGATGTCTCTGGGAGGTCTGCATGATGAAAGCGAAATCAGAGGGCACCGCAGAACCTATATAGGCGCTATGCCCGGCAGGATTCTTCAATCCATTAAAAAAGCCAAAACATCCAACCCTGTTTTTATTCTGGACGAAATCGACAAATTGGGCAAAGATTTCAGGGGTGACCCATCATCTGCATTGCTCGAAGTCCTTGATCCGGAACAAAATACGACCTTTCACGACAATTACCTGGACGTGGATTACGACCTCTCCAAAGTTTTGTTTATCGCAACAGCAAATTCCCTCAGTTCTATTCAGCCTGCATTGCTCGACAGAATGGAAATCATCGAACTAAGCGGTTATTCGACCGAAGAAAAACTCGAAATTGCTTCAAAACATCTCGTACCGAAACAATTGGAAGAACACGGTCTGAAAAAACAACACGCTAAAATGTCAAAAAATATTCTGGAATTTATCATACAGAATTATACCAGAGAGTCAGGTGTCAGATCTTTGGACAGAACCATCGGTGCCGTCATGCGCAGTATTGCCAAAAAAGTAGCGATGGATGAAACATACAATAGCAATATCGAACGCGACTTGGTACTCGACGCTTTGGGACCCGAAAGATTTGAAAAAGGAGATTACAGCAAAGTAGATGTCCCGGGAGTAGCCGTTGGATTAGCGTGGACCAAAGTAGGCGGAGATATTTTATTTATCGAAGCAAGTATAAGCAAAGGAAAAGGGAAACTCATCCTTACCGGCAATCTCGGTGATGTGATGAAAGAATCCGCCTCAACAGCATTATCTTATATCAAAGCCCATAGTGAATCTTTAGGTTTGAATCCCGCCGTTTTTGATGAATATGACTTGCACATTCACGTTCCTGAAGGTGCCATTCCAAAGGATGGTCCCAGCGCAGGTGTTACCATGCTTACTGCAATTTGTTCTGCTTTCAAAAAGAAAAAAGTAAAACCGCATCTCGCCATGACAGGCGAAATCACCCTCCGGGGCAAGGTTCTTCCTGTAGGAGGTATTAAAGAAAAAATTCTCGCCGCAAAAAGAGCAGGCCTGAAGGAAGTGATTTTATGTTCTGATAATAAAAAAAATGTAGACCAGATTCCTGCTGATTATATCAAAAATCTCAGCATTACGTATGTGGATAAAATGGAACAAGTCATACATCATGCATTAGGTATTGAAATTTTATAATTTTTTTTTAATAAAAAATGTGCGTTTCTTTTTTTATAACGTATTAGTAGTATATTAAACACCAATCAACCCTTTGAGCCAAAAAAATTGGGATTTTCAGGTTATTTTCAAAGATTATTATAATCCTTTGGTCAACTTCATCAACAGTTATCTCGGTAATGTTGAAGATAGTAAAGAAGTTGTTCAAAATGTATTTTTTAAACTTTGGGAAAACAAAGATTCTCTTCAATTTCAGGTTTCATTAAAGGGATATATCTATCAATCAGCAAAAAATGCGATGATAGATTATATCAGGGCCAATAAAAGACACAAAGGACATCTTGATGTTGACGACGGTTTGGAACAAAAAATCGCAGATACGAACTCAGAAGAATTGGATCCATTTGTCATTCGTTCGGAAATCGAAAACCTAATAAGCCAGTTAAAACCCAAAAATCGTGAAATTTTCGAATTAAGTAAATTCGAAGGTTTGACTTACGACGAAATTTCAGAATATCTGAAGATTTCTAAAAGAAGTGTCGAAGATAATATATCCCGAACCATGTCTTTTTTGAAAGAACATTTAAAAAATAATAAAGAAATATTTAATTAGTTATGTTTTCTAAAATTTAACATTAATATAAAAAATAAATCAAAATATAATATGGCATCAGACAAAAATACAAAATTGGAACAAGGCATCGAAGCAGGACTTCGGGTGAAGCCCTATGTCCATTTTGATGTCGATGTTGAATGGGCTTTATTTGCTGAAAAAGCAGGTATTCCTCAAGTTGTTGTTCAAAAACCGGTCAGAAGATTATCCCCTCTGATTATCCTTTCTTACGCGGCAGTAATCACTTTATTGTTTGCCGCATTGGTCTTCATCAGTAAACCCGTAAACTTCACGGAAACGTTGATCACCAAAAATGAAAAACAAACACTGACATTATTTGATGGTACACAGATAGAAGTTGCCGAAAACACCATCATTCATTATCCGGTAAGATCAAATGATATTGTCGTAAGACGGGTGGTTTTGGAACAAGGTAAAGCTACATTCAGGGTATCCAAAAATCCTTTACCTTTTGTAGTCTCTTCTTATCCTTTGGATATAAAAGTCACCGGAACCGTTTTTACAGTCGAAAAAAATAAAAGCGGGGTCAACATTGATCATCACGAAGGAAGCGTTGAGGTTACCAAACAAGGGGAATCAAAAGATGTTTTTACACTTTCTCCAAACGATGCTCTTAAAGAAATAAAAGGAGAATTGTTTTTATCTCAAAATGGTTCGCCTTTTGAACAGAAAACACTTTTTACGTATGAATCTATAGAAAAAGCAGAAAAAGTTAAAGAGGCTGAGCCTGAACAAAATCAACAAGAAGACGACGCTGAAACTAAAAATGAATCACTAGACGCAACGTACAGAATGACAGATCTGATTGATTTTTTAAGTAAAAAATTCAAAAAAGAACTGAAAATTGTCAAGAAAAAAAGATTAAAATCAAAAACGAGCGTAGTAATTGACCTGAATCAACCTCTTGAAAAAATTCTTATTGATTTAAAAAATAAAAAACTACTCGAAATAGAAACTGGCAAATGCAAAGGTTGTTTCACCATTTCACCACCCGAAAAGTTAAAAAAATAAATACACTTTTTGCCTGAAATAAAAAGTTCGGGCAAAAGTGTTTTACCATTTAATTTTGACCTGACCCGGGAGATTGTATGCTCTTAATGGTCACAGTTCTTTACACTTTTTGAAACAGAAAATTACAATTTCTACCATCTCTTACACCTTTCCTGATTCTGATATTGAAAGATTCTGATGTTAATTGCCCCCCTTTTTTACAACTACTTTCCCCCTTTTTTACTTCCGACACAAATTTATTTTTCACCATTCACCATCACAATCCATCAAAAATATTTATACATTACATTAATATTATAAATATTTACTTATGAATCATTTTCCCCAACTTTGTCCATCATTTTAAAAATATAACTTGATATGACAAAGATAACCATTGCAAAAGGAGATGGCATAGGTCCTGAAATCATGGACGCCACTTTAAAAATAATTAACTCAGCAGGTGCATCAATAGTGACTGAAGAAATTGAAGTCGGAGAAAAAGTTTACCTGTCAGGGAATACTGCCGGAATCACACCCGACTCATGGGAAGTCATCAGAAAAAATAAAGTATTCCTGAAAGCGCCGATCACCACACCACAAGGAGGAGGTTACAAAAGCCTGAATGTCAGTACCAGAAAGTTTCTGGGTCTTTACGCAAACGTACGTCCATGTATCAGTTTTCACCCATTCGTGGGAACAAAACATCCGGTCATGGATTTGGTAATCATAAGAGAAAATGAAGAAGATTTGTATGCAGGAATCGAACATCAACAAACAGATGAAGTCATTCAATGTCTGAAGCTGATCAGCAGACCCGGTCGTGAAAAAATTATACGATATGCTTTCGAATATGCGAAACAACAAAACCGCAAAAAAGTGAGCTGCTTTACCAAAGATAATATCATGAAACAAACGGATGGTTTGTTCCATCAGGTGTTTAAAGAAATATCAACCGAATACCCGGATATTGAAACAGAACATTGGATCATTGATATAGGAGCTGCTAAATTAGCAGACACACCTGAAAAATTTGATATCATCGTAACCTTAAATCTTTATGGAGATATCATCAGCGATATAGCAGCCCAGATTACCGGCTCCGTAGGATTGGCAGGCTCTTCTAACATCGGTGAAGAATGTTCCATGTTTGAAGCTATACATGGCTCTGCACCCGATATTGCCGCTCAAAATATCGCAAATCCTTCAGGATTATTGCAAGGTGCTATGATGATGTTACATCATATCGGCCAAAATGATATTGCTGAAAAAGTACAGAATGCCTGGTTAAAAACCCTGGAAGAAGGGATTCATACTGCTGATATCTTCAGAGAGGGCATCAGTAAACAAAAAGTCGGTACTAAAGAATTTGCAGAAGCCGTTATCCACAATCTGGGAAGTAAACCTTCCATACTGAAACCTGTAACCTTTCTGAATAATACAACCATGTTTCTTCCGCCTTATAAGCGCAAACCGGCAGCAGAAAAAAAACTGGTTGGCGTAGATCTGTTTGTACATTGGAAAGAAACAAATCCCGATGTATTGGCTGAAAAAATACAAAACATAAAAAACCCGGGAATCAAATTATCCATGATTACAAACAGAGGCATCAAAGTCTGGCCAAACGGTTTTAAAGAAACTTTTTGTACTGACCATTGGCGATGTCGTTTTATTTGCGAAGAAGGTACAGACATGAGTTTGATGGTTGTCCCGGAACTTTTAAAAAATGCCTTCTACGAAAATATAGAGGTTATTAAAACGGAAAACCTTTATTCTTTTGATGGTAAATCCGGATTTTCATTGGGTCAGGGGCAATAATGGTAATGTTCCAAATCCTGTTTTCTTAATAGTTTTAAGAAAATATGAAATTTGAAATAAAATAAAACGAATGTCAGTTTTGTAGTTTTGTAAAATTAATTTGTCGGTTTACAAATAAAAGGTAGATTTGATGTACGATTTTACAAATTATCTTAAACCTCAAATGAATTACAGATGGACATCCCTATCCTACAGGAAAAATTGACAAAACAGCATGATTCGTTTTTATCCACCCTATCCGGAATATCTGAAGAAGCTGCTACCTTGAGTAAAAACAACAAATGGTCCCCTGTACAACACCTTAAACATATCTATGAAAGTGTTAAAATAGTCAGGCAATTATTTGGTGTTCCTTCCTTTTTTCTCAAAATGGTGTGGGGGCTGACCAACAGAAAGACCCGAACTTATGACGAATTGGTAAACAAATATTTGGTTGGACTTCAGTCCGGAGGAAGAGCTTCCGGTAGATTTTTGCCTGGAAATATTTCATATTCCGATGGAAAAAAATATACCAAGTTGTTGCACAAAGAGGTAGAAAAACTGTGCCGTAACCTGAACAAATACCCGGAAAAGGACCTTGATCTTTATATTTTGCCACACCCTTTATTAGGAAAACTAACCCTGAGAGAAATGATATATTTTACGATATACCATGTCCAACATCATGAAAACGCAGTCAAAAACAACTTGTGACCAAAGATTCTTCCCTTACGTTACCGGAATTTTAATTTGACTAAAAATTCTTTTTTGATAAAAAATAATTTTTTATGGCTGATGATGAAAAGATTTTTTACCCAAAATCACCCAAACATTGGAGAGAATGGTTAGAAAAAAATCATATTGAAAAAAATTCCGTTTGGTTGCTATTTTACAAAAAAAAATCCGGTAAACCTTCTTTAACATGGAGTGAATCAGTGGATGAAGCCCTTTGTTTCGGTTGGATAGACAGTGTAAAAAAATCTTTGGATGAAGATAGTTACAAACAATATTTCTGCAAAAGAAAACCTAAAAGCAATTGGTCAGAAATCAATAAACAAAAAGTAGTCGACCTGACAAAAAAAGGGCTCATGTCTGAAGCCGGATTAGTCTGTGTACAGAAAGCAAAACAAAATGGCTCCTGGGACAAAAAAGAGTTTTATGATGACAAAACGATTCCGGATGATCTTCTGATTGAGTTACAAAAAGTACCAGGTGCAGAAACCTTTTTTTCAGGTTTGTCCTATTCAGTTAAAAAAAATATGTTGGTTTGGATCGCCACTGCTAAAAAAACAGAAACCCGACAAAAAAGGATAATCGAAATAGCAAATCTTGCAGGCCAAAACCTTAAACCCAAACAATTCTGATTACAAGGGTAAAAAATAATTTGTTATTCCAAAAAGCAGATTGTTCTGTTTTTCCATTGCGACTATATGATAACATGATCTGATTCTCCGGAGTAACATTTGTTACGTATTTTAATGTCCATTCCTCCTACCTTTGCACAAAATTAAAAAATCATGCAATTATTTTCAGTTCTATTATTTTCGGTAGTAACCATTTTTCAGGTGAATGCTCAGGTACAAAACATCAATCAGGCTGATTTTAAAAAACTTCAGGCTGACAAAAATACCGTCATTATTGATGTTAGAACTCCCGGCGAAATTAAAGAAGGCTATATCAAAGGAACTTCAAAATTTATTGATATCAACGATGCCCAGTTTGAACAAAAAATTAACGCTCTGGACAAATCAAAAAATTATATTATGGTATGTCGCAGTGGCGCAAGAAGCGGCAGAGCTGCACAACTTATGGCCGGCAAAGGTTTCAAAAAAGTGTATAACCTTTCCGGTGGAGTTTTGAATTGGTCTGGAGGTCTTACAAAATAGCCGATATTCCTTCATATATGCTCAAAAGTAATAGTTCCGGCATCATACTCTCTCTGACATTAGGGATAGCAGCAATGGTTTTGTCAGGATTTACTCCTTCATGGCTCAATAGTATTTTGATATCCCTTTTATTGGGTATAGCAATCAACAATCTGATCAGAATTCCGGATAGCGTTCAGCCCGGTATCACGTTTACCAGCAGCAAACTATTTGAATTGTCAGTTGTATTTTTAGCATTTAATATCAATTTTAAAACATTTGCCGATCTGGGTCTCAATTCGTTTCTGACAGTGGTTTTGATGGTATTTATCATGTTGATTCTGACATACTATCTTGCTAAAAAGGTAAAATGTCCTGAATCTTCCGGTTGGCTGATTGGTTTTGGAACAGCGATTTGTGGTTCTTCAGCTATCGCCGCATTATCTCCAATGGTTGCTAAAAACAAAGAAAATGTCGGTATTTCCATGGCTGTAGTCAATCTGCTGGGAACGGTGGGCATGATCACCCTGCCATTTGTTTTGGGTCTTTTTCTGGATAATAATCAGGAAATCGGTATGATGTTGGGAGGAACATTACATTCGGTCGGCAATGTTGCAGGATCCGCATTTGCCGTAAATAATGAGGTCGGTGAAGCAGCTATCACCATTAAGTTGGCCAGGGTTGCCTTATTATCTCCCGGTTTGATATTTTTCCATTACCTGTTAAATAAAAAAGGAAGTCTTGACAGTGAAGGAAAACAAAGTGTAAGCCTTCCCTGGTATTTGTGGAGCTTTATAGCTATCACCGTTCTGGGTTCTTTTGTAACGTTTCCCGAAAAATGGATTGAAATAACAGAACAAATCGGAAAGGTGGTTTTAACTATTGCTATGGCATCCATCGGATTAAAAATAGGCTTTAAAAAATTAATACAAACAGGTCAAAAAGGGTTTATTTTTGGATTACTGATATTTGTTTTCCAGTTTTTCCTGGTTTGGGCACTCATGAAAGTGTTATAGTTAATAAAATAAAATGATTTCTAAACAGGAAAAATAATTGTATTTATCCAAATAGTCATAAAGACATAAATATCATTCGGGTTGCATACAGCCAAATTATGATAAAAAACCTCCTGCTTTTTTCTGAAGTAAACCATGGTGTTGCATGTTAACTGATTTTTATCAAAGACGTATCTGACAAAAATTTAACTGCGAGTTAAAAAAAACCTCTAAAAAGTTTTATATGTTTTAAGAAGGTTGTACTTTTAGCCAATCATTTACAAAATCATATAAAACTCCGGTGAATTATGTTGAATAGGAGAATCAAACACGTATCCGTACTCGGATCAGGTGTCATGGGAGCAGGAATAGCTTGTCACCTCGCCAATGCAGGTTTTGATGTACTGATGCTGGACATTGTACCAAAATCAGAAACCCCGCTTACAAATGCTGCCTTAAGAAATAAAGTAGCAGCTGATGCTTTGGCAAATGCCTTAAAAAGTAAACCTGCAGCTCTCTATGACCAGGATTTTGTTTCCAGGATTACCATCGGAAACTTTGAGGATGATTTTGAAAAAATAAACCAGAGTGACTGGATTATTGAAGTTGTCGTTGAAAGATTGGATATTAAACAAACCATTTTTACAAAAGTGGATACCTTCCGGAAAACAGGATCTTTGGTAACATCCAATACTTCAGGAATCCCTATATCAATGCTCGCTCAGGGTAGATCAGAAGACTTTAAACAACATTTTTGCGGCACACATTTTTTTAATCCACCCAGATATATGGCATTGTTTGAAGTGATCCCGCATGCGGAAACTTCGACTGATGTTGTTGATTTTTTTATGTCTTTTGCCAGAGATTTTTTAGGCAAAAAAAGTGTCCTCTGTAAGGATACCCCGGCATTTATTGCAAACCGTATCGGATTTTATAGCGGCAATAAAGTCGGCGAACTAACCTACCAATATGATCTTTCTATTGAAGAAGTCGATAAACTCACAGGAGACACGATTGGTTGGCCAAACACCGGAAGTTACAGACTGCTTGACCTCGTTGGTTTTGACACAAGCGTCAAGGTAACTAAAGGTGTCATCGATAATTGTCCGGATGATGAATACGTTCAAAAAATAAAAAATCTCCCGACTCCTCAAGCCACAACCTTTTTATTGGAAAATAATTTTCTGGGAGATAAATCAGGACAAGGATTTTACAAAAAAACAAATGAAAGAGACGCTTCGGGCAGCCGCATCATTTTGGCTCTGGACCTGAAAACCCTGGAATACAAACCTGCTGTAAAACCAAGACTTGAAGCTGTAGGTATTGCCAAAAAAATCGAACTTTTGCCGAAAAGGCTCTCAGAAATTTTTGCCAACGAAGATAAAAGTTGTCTCTTCCTTCGTGACTTACTCTGTGGTATCATGGCTTATGCGGCCAATCGGATTCCTGAAATAAGTGACAATCCTTACAGTATAGACGATGCCATGAAAGCCGGTTATGCCTGGGGTTACGGTCCTTTTGAATATTGGGATATGCTGGGTTTTGACGTGGCAAAATCCTGGATAGAAAAAACAGGTGAAAAACTTCCGTCGTGGATCTCTGACATGGAATCCGCCGGTTGTTCCTCTTTCTACAGGATTGCAAACGATAAAAAACAATATTACGACATCGCTTCAAAAAGCTATAAAGACATTCCGGGAACGGAAAAATATTTTCATCTTGACAACGTTAGACAAAAATCACCAGTCTACAAAAACTCTGAATGTATCTTGCACGACATGGGAGATGATGTCCTTTGTTTTGAGTTTATCACCAAATCCAATGCTATAGGTGAAGGTATCGGTACCGGAATGGCAGAGGCCCTTCAGATAGCTGAAAATGGCAACTGGAGAGGTATTGTCATTGGTAATAATGCTAAAAATTTTACTGTAGGTGCCAATTTGATGGCAGTCGGTATGCTCGCCATGCAAAAAGATTTTGCCAAACTTGAAGAGATGGTCAATGGATTCCAACAAATCAATATGGCCATGAGGTACAGTAAAGTGCCAGTTGTCACTGCAACACAAGGATACGTATTTGGCGGTGGTTGTGAAATGTTGATGCATACAGATGCAGCTGTTTGTCACGCAGAGTCTTACATAGGATTGGTTGAAGTAGGCGTTGGTCTTATACCTGGAGGAGGAGGAACTAAAGAGTTTGCCTTGCGCGCATCAGATGCCTTTTTTGAAGGGGATGTACAGATTCCTACCATTATCGAAAAACTCAAAGCCATTGCCACCGCTTCTGTCGCTACCTCGGCATACGAAGGATTCAAACTCGGATATCTGGATGCCAAAAGAGATAAAATAGAAATAAATCTGAGCAATGTTTTGTCCGCCGCAAAAGAACAGGTTGTTCAATTATCAGAAAAATATGTCGCCCCGTCTCATAGAGATGCCTTGGTTTTGGGTCGCAATGGCTTAGGAACATTATATACCGCCATCAACGAATTTTACAGAGGCAAATACATGAGCGATTATGATGTCGAAATCAGTCGAAAGGTGGCTTATGTATTGTGTGGTGGCGACCTTACATCACCTCAACGGGTATCTGAACAATATCTTCTGGATATTGAGCGTGAAGCATTTTTACAATTGTTGGGCAACCAAAAAACATTGGACAGAATTCAATATCTGCTCATGAACAACAAACCTCTCAGAAATTAAAAAAATCACTTTCCCAAATAAAATATCATGGAAGCATATATCATAAAAGGATTCAGGTCTGCAGTTGGAAAAGCCAAAAAAGGTGGCTTCAGAAATTATCGTTCTGACGATCTGGCAGTAGATATTCTTACATACCTGACTTCACAGGTGCCCGCTCTTGACCCTAAAAAAATAGACGATGTTATCGTAGGATGTGCCAACCCGGAAGCAGAACAAGGCCTTCAGGTGGGAAGATTAATTGCCGCCCGCGCCTTGGGTATTGAAGTACCCGGCATGACCATCAACAGATATTGCGCTTCAGGTCTGGAAGCCATATCCATAGCAGTAGCCAAAATAAAAGCAGGTATGGGTGAATGTTATATCGCCGGCGGAACAGAAAGTATGTCCCTGATTCCTATGACCGGATATAAACTGTCTCCCAGTTATAAAGCCAGTCTAGAAAATATTAATTATCATGTGAGTATGGGACATACCGCAGAGGCCGTCGCAGAAAAATACGGCATCTCCAGAGAAGAAGCTGATACTTTTTCCGTAAAAAGCCATACCAATGCTGCTGCTGCCATCAAATCAGGAAAATTTAAAAGCCAGATTGTACCTGTAACTGTAGAAGACATAAATGTTATCGATGGAAAAAGAGTGGAAACCAGCCATGTGGTCGATACAGACGAAGGGGTGCGCTCGGATACAACATTTGAAGGATTAAGCAGATTGAAACCTGCTTTCAAAATGAATGGCGTTGTGACTGCAGGAAACTCCTCACAAACCTCCGACGGTGCTGCTTTTGTACTTGTTATGAGTGAAAAAATGATGCATGAATTGGCATTAAAACCTGAAGGAAGGTTGTTATCCTGTGCATTAGGTGGTGTTGATCCATTATATATGGGAATAGGTCCTTGTGTTGCGATTCCAAAAGCACTTAATCAGGCTGGACTTTCATTACAGGATATTAACCTCATTGAATTAAATGAAGCCTTTGCAGCACAGGCACTGGCTGTCATCAAAGTTGCCGGCTTAAATCCCGATGTTGTCAACGTCAACGGAGGTGCGGTTGCTTTAGGTCATCCTCTGGGTTGTACCGGAGCAAAACTGTCCATACAATTGTTGGAAGAGTTGAAACAACGAAATCAAAAATACGGGATGGTCACCGCCTGCGTAGGTGGTGGTCAGGGCATTGCAGGAATATTTGAAAGATTGTAATTTAAAGAATTTTTCAATAACACGCTTAATATCAGGATATATCATACGCGTCCTGAATTTCGACAATCCTGTAGTTTACTTATCGGTTGGCCTCTTCGGAACAGGGTCATAACCATGTGGTCCCCAGGGATGGCACTTTCCGATTCTTTTTATGCCCAATAACAGTCCTTTTAGGATGCCCCACTCTTCTATTGATTGAATCATGTAGTGTGAACAAGTAGGGTCAAACCGACAGTTTTTGCCAAGTAATGGTGAAATAAACCATTGATACAACTTGATTGGAAAAATAAAGATTTGTTTTAAAAATGACATGTTTTATAACTTGAAGGTATGTCGTAAATGGTCCTTTTCAAGAATTAAAAAATCTTTCAGTTTTTTATCTTTGGTAAAAGAAATAATATTTTTCTGATCATCAAAGATTTCATGAAAGAGTTTGTGTTCAATCTCCAGATTTTTGGTCGAAGAAGTAGCTTTTACTTCAAAATAAACATAATACGCATCAAAACGCTCTGCCTCTTCTTTGCCTATGTAGTTTAACGCAACAGGTTTTCCATCCAGTTTAAATTTGATTTTTTGAGATAAATATCCGGATATCTTTTGATCTTCATTTTCAACATTGCCCGATATCAGATTTTTCTGAATAAACCCACCTTGTTTCATGGCTCGCTCCAAATCATCAACAAACAGGTGTAAAGAACATTCCAGGGAGTTGGTGACAGGATTTATGTTCATATCAAGTTTACTCACATGAAAATCATGTAGATGAAGACCTTCATCAGAAAAAAAAAGGGACAAAAACAAAAGTATTATTGTATTCCACATGATATCATTATCAAAAGTCTAACATATCACCATTCAACAAAATTGATGGTTGTAAAGTTCGACAAAATCTGTCAATCCTAAAACCTTAATGTGCAAACTTTCGTTATACAGCTAATAAATATGACATTTTTGCTTTTTGGTATCCTGCGTTTTTTTTATCATTTCAAACAATATTCTTTTTCCGAAATCGGCAAAGCAGGATGTGTTTTGTTTATATGTTTATTTTCAATTAAAATATCGGCTCAAAAAGTAGTTGTTTCCAAAGAAATTAATGTTAAAAACAACTATGCTTACGATATTTTCCCTGACATAAACAGAAATATTATATTTTATCATGACAGAGGACAAGAACATCTTTTAGAGATTTATGATGAAAATCTAACATTTCAGCACTCTTCAGAAATTAACTTTCCAGACAAAAATGTTGATATAATCTCCGTCGAAAAAGCGGACTCCATTTTAAATGTTTTTTTCCATTGGAAAGAACCACCGTTTTTTCATCTTGCAAAGATGTCAATTGACCAAAACGGAAAGCAGCTGGACAGTATCTCCATTGTGTTTTCATTAGAATCCGTTATTCCACCAAAGTTCAGACATGTTACCTCAGATGACGGATCAAAACTGGCAATATTCTGGGTTGAAAACAAGTTTTTTAATTACATGGTTTTAAGTAATAAAAACCAATGCGAAATAATTGAAGCCGGAAAAATTGAAAATAAAAATTTTAATTTTAAGACTGATTTTATGGGAATTATACTGACCAATCAGGGAAATATATTTTTATTGGGTCAGAAAGCCCGTTCCTGGAATAATCTCTCAGAGGAATCATTTATGTTGTTGGCTATCGAAAACCAGGAATATAACCTTCAATATCTTCGGGCAAAAAATTATCTTATTTCTCAACTAAAAATGAAGTATGACGAAAAAAATAAAAAATTATGTTTTGCAGGACTTTTAAGTAAAAATGTAGAAGATGCCGCAGTTGGTTATTTTACCTATTCATTAACAGGAAAAGAAACAGATATAGAACTATTTGTAAATGAACAATTATTTTCTCTGGAATTTATAGGTGAAGTTTATGGTAAAAAAACAACCAAAATTAAAAAAATCAATGACATCTTTTTAGAAAACATGATATTAAGAGAGGATGGCGGTTCTCTTTTGGTTTTGGAAATTAAAAAAGAGTTTTTGAGAAGAGCCGGTTCAGGAGGAATAACAAGATTCGGAGATGTCTATAACGGCCGTGGCTATATAGATTATTATAATGAAGATATCATTGTACTTGCTCTGCATGCTGATGGTTCGGAATTCTGGAAAAAAATATTGTACAAAAAGCAGTTTTCACAAGATGACAACGCTATGTATTCTTCTTGTTTTTTATTTTTGACACCCACCAGACTGAAATTTGTATACAATGATGAAATAAAATCAAATAATACTGTTAGTGAATACGTAATAGACCCGCTAGGCAATGTAGAAAGAAAAAGTGTACTTAACACACAATATCAAAATCTCAAACTGCGATTTAAAGACGCTATCCAAACTTCAGGAAATACAATGATTGTTCCCAGTGAATACATCAACAAAGTAAATCTGGTCAGAATCGAATACCCAAATTAATTTTTATTAATTTTATATTCTTCCTCAAACGTCAATCCTCAATCCTCAATTTTCAATCACACCCTTAAAAGGGATTTGCCGGAAAAATTAAAAAGGTAGGTTATATAAAGCTGTAATGTATCAGGATAATGTTGTATTTGGCCAAAATGGTTCTTTTTACACTCATTATCCAAAATGAATTTAGCGGGTATTAAACATAGAGTGGTTCTTGTGAATTGACTTTGTCAACTTATTTTTACAAAAAAGGTTAAAGGTCTTTTATCCAGTCTAAAGTATAAATTTATGAGCATATGAATGCTTCCTGTCAAAAAAATAGTGCTCGTTTTTGGAAAATCAATTCTTTTTTTCCACTTTCAAAAACATCAAACTCATCCATCCGGCAATAAAAAACATCCCCCCAATCGGTGTGACAGGGCCTAAAAATGTCCAATGTTCTAATCCTAAAATGGATTTACAACTTAATAAATATAATGAACCACAAAACAAAAATATACCTATGGTAAAAAATATCATTGGCATCAGATAAGATGATTGTAAATGTTGCCTACCCACTACCAAAGCCAGCATCGCCAATGTATGAATAAAGTGGTATAATACCCCCGTCCTGAATGTCTCCATTTGTTCAGGTTCTAACAATATTTTCAAACCGTGTGCACCAAAAGCTCCCAAAGCAACAGCTGTCATTCCCAAAAAACCAACGATGAAAAGAGATTTTTTATACATCACAAACACATTTTAATCAAAATCGTTTTCAGATCTCAATTGTGGTAAAAAATATAAACCGGCTGCTAAACCAAACACAAAACCACCGATATGGGCCCACCATGCTACACCTTCACTACCACTGGTAGCCATATGTAAGCTTCCTATTCCTGAAATTAATTGTTGTCCGAACCACAATATTAAAAACAGGAAGGCTGGTACATAAAAGGACCTGAAAAACAATAAAATCAGAACTTTAACCTTTGATGCGGGAAACATCAATAGGTAAGCACCCATTACAGCCGAAATGGACCCGCTGGCCCCAAGAGAAGGTATTACAGCTTCATGTGGATTGATTTCACCTTCGCAAGGAGAAGTAGTAAAGCACAATTCGCAGGTAATCATCTCCAGATTGACACCTCTGGCACTAAAATAAATATGAGCTGCTGATGCAAAGATTCCTCCTGTTATATAAAATATAAAAAAAGAGATATTTCCAACTTTTGCTTCAATATTATCAGCAAAAACCCACAAAAACAACATATTTCCTATTAGATGCATCCAACTTCCATGCAAAAATAAACTGGTCACCAAAGTGTGTGTTTTTTCACCTTGTAAAATATGTATGGGCACCGCTGCAAATTCACAAATGAGGTTTCCCGGTGAAAATACCTGAAACAAAAAAACCAGGACATTTATTCCGATAAAGCTGTAACTTACTATCGGTTTGTAACCGCCCGTAACCTGAGTATCACCAATGGGAAAAAACATAAAAAGTAAATATGGACAAAAGTACAATTTTTCAACCAAATAGTTTTGATACTTAAAAACGAAATAAATTGTTGTATATTTTTATCAAAAGGTAAAGAAAAAACATTAAGTTTGTCAAACTATCCTTAAAAAATACTGTTTCAAATGGTATGTTTACAAAGTTCAAAACATATATTTTCCGATTAGTTCTCCTTGGAGTGACTGTTTTACTTTTTATGCAGATATCCCCATCAGTATTTTCAGACAATCCGGTCTTTGCAGGTTGGCCTTTGGAAATTGAAGAAAACCTTCCTGAAAATGAAAAAGAAACTGAAACAAAACACATCCATTCAAGTATATCAGAAATAAACCATGTCAATGCTGCCTACATGAAAGATGTTTTTTATACTAAAGGAAACTTTTGCAGAATAAGAAAAAACTATGATTTACAAACGTTTCACAATATTTTTACACCTCCGGAAACCCACTCAGTGGTTTCTAGTATTTAATAAATAAATACTTTACCCTCTTTTTGCTGTACCAAATCAGACTTAACAATACAGGATTACGTTTGAAAAGTTAGTCTTATTTTTATTTTTTTTACATCACGTCTTAGTTTCGGATTCAAATTTTCGAACATCACAAAATATAAATCGGCGTTTTATTTCCAAATATTGTATATAATTTTTAACACTTAAAATAAATTTTTATGGCTGGATTTTATCAAAAATTATTAGAAAACAACCGAAAATGGGTTGAAGAAAAGGTTCAGGCTGATCCCGAATTTTTTTCAAGATTAGCAAAAGGACAAAGCCCTCCCCTTTTATGGATCGGTTGTGCGGATAGCCGAGTGCCTGCAAATGAAATTACCGGAACCCTTCCGGGAGAAGTATTTGTCCACAGAAATATTGCCAACATGGTAATCCACTCTGACATGAATATGCTGAGTGTCCTGGATTATGCAGTAAATGTTCTGAAAGTCCGCCATATAATCGTATGTGGACATTACGAATGTGGTGGCGTTAAAGCTGCAATGGGAAATGCACACATTGGCCTGATTGACAATTGGATCCGACACATCAAAGATGTCTACAGATTATATCAGGCAGAATTGGATGCTATCAAAGACGAACATCAACGTTTCAACAGATTCGTTGAGGTCAATGTGCAGGAACAGGTATGGGATTTGGCAAAAACCTCAATTGTTCAGAATGCATGGAAAAATGGCCAGCAATTATGGATTCATGGATGGGTCTATTCGATTAATGACGGTCTGGTAAAAGATCTTGAAGTAAATTACTGCAGTAATGAAGAACTGCCCAATGTATATCAATTACAAATGTAAGGTACATGTTTCGCTTGTCAGGTGAGGAGGCAGAGGTAATCTTTGCCTTCCTCGCCTGCATAACTTTTAACATATAAAAATGTCTTTCATAAACGATAAAAAATCATTTGAAATGACTTCATTAACATTTTAAAAATTACTGTACATACATATTTGTTTCAATTAAAAAATCAAAGTACATTTTAATTGAATTTTGTAATTTTAAAATACCAAATTCTTTTCAAAATGTTAAATAAATGAAAAAAACAAATGCAACAGAGTTGCATATTCAAAGATTTTTTTAACTTTGACAAAATTTTTAAAACATGTTGAAAAGGTTTTTTCATTTACATGCTGATTCAGCAGGATTTTTTACATCCTTATTGTGTGCCATTCACTGTTCAGCTATTCCAATTATGATCTCTTTAGGACTTATTGGTTCGGGTTCATGGCTGCACAATCACCTTTTCGACTGGATTATCATCAGCATTGGTATTGTAATCGCAGGTTATGCGATTGTTGGGGATTTTCTGAAAAAACATAGAAAACCACAACCATTAATCGTTGCAGCCATCGGTTTTTCCTTTTTACTGATCGGTATGATTGATCACCATGGATGGATGCTTGTTTTCAGTGTTTTAGGAGGTTTACTGGTAGCTACCTCACACATATTAAATTGGAGGTATACCCAAACCTGTAAAATGTCCGTATTTTCCTGATCAGGAATTTTTAAAAACTTCCTGCAATTTTTGACTCAACAGAATATAGTCTTCCTCTTTTACATCTACCCTGGACTTTGAAAAATTCATATCTTCCATATTATGGATAGGAATCAGGTGTACGTGCGTATGAGGTACTTCCAAACCAATAACGGAAACTCCGATCCTAATGCAAGGAACTATTTTTTTTAAACTTTTTGCTACTTTTTTGGAAAATATTATAAGTTCACTCAAGTCATTGTCTGCCATATCAAAAATATATTCTGACTCATGTTTGGGTACAACAAGCGTATGTCCGTAAGCTACAGGCCTAATATCCAAAAAAGCAAAAAAATGTTCATTTTCGGCAACTTTATAACAAGGAATTTCTCCATTTATAATCCTGGTAAATATTGACGCCATTACAGACTTATTTTCACAATTTTAAAATCAATAATTCCATTTGGTGTTTGTATTTGAGCAATATCTCCAACTTCTTTTCCTAATAAACCTTGTCCGATAGGAGAATTGACCGATATTTTTTTCTCTTTAAGGTTTGCTTCTGCCTCTGCGACCAGTTTATATGTCATCTCAGCGTTATTTTTTATATTTTTTATGGTCACATTAGTCAGTACAGTAACACGTGAAGTATCCAACTGCGATTCATCAATGATTCGTGCGGTGGCAAAAACTTTTTCCAGATCATTTATACGCAGTTCAAGCATTCCCTGCGCATTTTTGGCAGCATCATATTCTGCATTCTCGGATAAATCCCCCTTTTCCCGGGCTTCCGCAATTGCCTTGGCAACATCTTCCCGACCTTTGGTTTTTAATTCTTCCAACTCAGCTTTTAATTTTTCATAACCTTCTTCTGTCATGTATGATATACCAGACATAATATAAATGATTTAACTTGTTAACAATAAAAAAAGGAACGTTTTCCCATTCTTAGGGAAAACGTTCCGGTTATTATACAATCTTTTAAACGACGTATTAAAGGAAAAAGTTCAAACAATTTCCAATATCAGTCTAATTATCTAAAATTCTTAAAAATTATATCGCAAACCTAAATTATGAGTTCCTTTGAAAGGACTTGTTGTCCGATAGGCATAATCAACTCCGATATTATTCTTTTTGGATTTATCCAAAGAAGTTTGTACTGAAATTCCAGCAGCAAATCCTGTGTATACATTTTTAACTGCATCATTTTCACTTCCCAGGTCATATTTATAAGCTCCTCTTAAGACCACTTTGTCAAATAAAGAAAATTCAACACCTGCTCCTAATTGGTCTCTTGAAAATGCATTGGAAGTAAAATTACCAATACCTCTTAAATACATCTTTTCGCCAAAGTAAAAATCGTATGAAACTCCAAGATTAAGCATGGATGGTAACTCAAATTGAGCCGCCCGGGCATTATAGGTCAGGTTGTAGGTGGTTCCTCCTGCAGGGTCTTGATTGGCACCTTGAAACGACAAACCTTCACCACCGAATTTCATCGGGCTACCGATATTACTCAATGTGATTCCTAATTTAAAATTATCCTTTTCACCGGAAACGTATTGTACACCTGCATCAATACCAAAACCAAAGGAACTGACATCCTGGATAGACTCTGAAATACCTCTGAATAAAACACCTACTGAAATCTTGTTTTCATACGTGTAAGCATATCCTACAGCCAAATTAAAAAAACTTGGATTCAGAAATCCGCCGGTACCTTCCGGCAAATTAACTGTGGTTACCGGTATTTCACCAAAATCAAGAGAAGTAAATGTGATACCAAGTACAGAATTCTTTTTAATCCGGTAGCCAAAACCCAAAGCGTTCATACCCATGCCACTACCTTCAAACAATCGTGCATTACTGTAGGCTATTTCACCACCTTTGATTCTTCCCAATCCGGCAACGTTGACTCTCATACTTTCCAAACCTGATACAAAGGAAGTACCTATGGAATGGACACCTGAACTTCTTGCCCACGGATTCATAAGTAATTCTGATGCTCCTGCCTCACCCTGACGATCAGGGTTACCCGCTTTAACCTCAAAGGTTACCAAGAAAACACCTAAAAAAATGAATATATAGTAAAAATTTCTGCTCATTATTTTAAATTTATTTGTCATTATATTAAAGTTGCCCGGATTCAGATATTTAGAATCCGGGCTTTATTTTTACAATCCATTCGGGTCAAACTGTCTTCCGACACCAAACCACTTTAATGTTCTCTCTTCACCTAATTCAGGTGCTTGTACATGAATCAGATATACGCCACTGGCCACAGGAATTCCTTTACTGTTTTTCATGTCCCAATTCAGGTCTGGATATACCTGTGTGGTCGACGTAGGAAGGTTGGTACCTGTTCTGATAGCCTTTCTTTCATCCCGGTTAAATTGCTGTACAAACTGACCGTCAATGGTATAAATAGTAACTACTGCTCTTGCCGGAAGATTAGTGATTTTAATGATATTGGTAAATTGTGATGTTTCATATGCACTGTAAGCATAATAAGGATTCGGCACCACGTTTACATTAGCAAGAGCACCTTTGTAATCATCTTGTGTTACCAATGACTCTGATTGAACGCCTTTGAATTCAAACTCATAAGCTGGGTTGTCTCCATCCGTCTCACAATCTCTTTCCCTTTCGATATTAAATCTTCTGCTTTGTCCGTATGGATTATTCACTCTGAGTTTAACCACTAGATCATTAGGAATTAATCCTTTATCAATGGTTGTCATTGGAGCTGAATTTACAGATATCGGGAATGCTGTCCAGGATACAGAAGCAACACCTTTCAGTTTTTGAATGGTAGAAACACCTTTTCTGAGTTTTGTAGACAAGGTCTGACATCCGTCATATTCTTGTTTGGTAACATAAATATAATGTTGTCCTCCGGCTACTACTCCTCTGGCATCATTCAATTCTTCATTGATCAATTGGGCGCTCGGATTAAATATCATATCACCTCCGATAGGATTATTGTCATCCAAAAATTGAGCATTATCTCCGGAAAAAACACTGTTTTCTCCAAAAAAGATATTCAATCTTTTACCTGTTTCTACATCAACAGCATAACCAGGGAAGTAACTGAAACCTACTGTTCCGTCATTCAGGTTCTCACCTTCCAAACCTACTGAAGGAGATTGTCTGAGTTCAAAGTTTTTAGCCTCGCCGATTGTCGTCAATCCATTATTATAATAATCCGGGCTTGCAGTCTCGACAACTATACAACGACTCCACTTAGATTTATCTTTAGTAAACACAATGTCAACGTTATTAAGATCTCTTAATCTGATGGATCTGTTGGCAGGGGATAACGCCAAAGCTTGTTGTTCTCTTGCTGCCGGACTCAGGAAAAATGGCTGAGTAACGTTGTCAGGCTCAAACTTGGCAGAAAACCAAGGAACAAACATACCATTTCCTATTCTCGCAAAAGAACCTGTTGGATCTTCCACAGGATTCCTTACAAAATCAAGGAACGGGAAGGTAACACCTGATTGAGGTGAACCGCCATCTGTAATTCCCCGGAACCATTTTGCTCCTGTCTCGGAAGCATATTCGTGTCTTGCATCAATGGCGCCGTTATTAGCATCTGTTCTTGTTCCCGGCTCATTAACGTTGTTTACGGTAATAGAAACACCAAGGTTATTCAAAATATATTCCTTAATATCGACCAACAATTTGTTGTCTAATAAAACTGTAGGATTATTAGCATCAGTGATATTACTTAACTTCCAGATAGCTCCCGATCCGTATGCACATCTTTCTCTGTTGGTATCAAATGATCCGGTAACTTCAAGTAAATATTTACCTTCCTGTACACTTAAAGGATCCACGACTTTTGCAGGTACAGGACCTGCACCTTTTTTGTAGGTAATTTTACCATCAAATCCTTCGGCAAGTATTTTGTCATACATACCGTCTTCCATGTCAAGAAACACTGAAGGGTTACCTTCACCGCTTAATCTCGTCACAATAGGTCCGTCACCATATTGGGATTGAAGCTTATCATATACGATAGGTCTTGGTACTAAGGTATAAGGTCGTCCATTACCTCCAGGTCCGATATTTCTTCTACCTTCAAGATACTGTGTTGCCTGACCTTCCACCAATTTTGCATCAAAATCTTTCCAGTTGTTATAAGCATAGGCCAAAACAAGAAAATGATATTCTTTATGATTGATAAGTCTTCTGTTGCTTACAGCAAACTGATCTTCTGTTATCCGGAAGGTATTTCTCAGTCCCTGATCTGTCCCTTCTGCTCGTTTTGTATAGGTCCATATAGGAGTACCAGCCTGACTTGGCAATGGATTTGGTAAACCTGTCCAATTGTACAATTCTGTAATACCATTTTTAACATCCACTGTTTGAATGAGTCTTGCCTTTGTAATATCGCCCAATTCCTGTGTAGTTACCGCGGCATTAGCTAATTGATAAACTTTATAACCTTCGAATCTGTACAAACTATCCACATCTCTTGGAGCCTGAAGATCTTTTTCTGCAAAACTTTCATTAGCATTATTACTTCCCGGCTCATTAGATAATAACAGAATCAATTCCTGATCCAATTCAACAGCTGTTACATCCGGTGCATCAGGTCCGTCAGGAATATCAAAACAGTTATCAAACAATGCCTGAGCTATATCATCTGCAAACTGTAATCTTGTGATATCCGGACATGGATAGTTGATATCCGGAACAAAAACAACTCCCATAATCAATTCATTGGTCGCTCCTGGCTGCAGCGTCAATGGACCGGTGGTTTGCATGGTTCTTCTGTCTCCGAATGGCAACTGAGTTGTACACATACTCCATCCGTTTCGATCATTTGGCTCGTCAGGGAAAGCATAATTTACTACATTTGTTGAACCGGCATTGTACCCGGTGCCACCAAATGTTAATGGATTTCCATCCAACCAAAGTCCTCTAAGATAATTATAAAATTGTTCTTCATTACCTCTCTGAGGGTCAGTTGTGTTTGGATTCGGAGAGCCGATACCACCATTTTCAGCATACATAAAGTAAGACATACCCAACTCTACCAATACATCCTGCTCACCACTAAATAATGGCGGGTCTATAAGAATCGGATTTAAAATTAAATTTCCATCTTCATCCAAAACATATTCCCCATTTTCGTCTTTAAGGGTGTCTAATATAATTTCATTAGTAAATGAATCTCTCAAATAAATTTTAGGTGCTCTTGGACCCCTGAAATAGTCCATTCCCAAAATAGGAACGGTTGTACAATATGAAGGAGTACCCTGACAATCACAATTATTGATACCATCGACTGCGTCTTCATTGTATACATATGCTAACGATCTGGAAACATCACATCCGATATAATCATCCTGATAACAACCTAAATCCGGGTCTATCCATATAGAAAAATAACATTCCCCGATATCTTCAGTTGCTTTATTTAATAATTTATATCTGTAAAATGTCATATCATTAATGGCATCATTGGTAGCATATGCAAATGCCTGAACCTGAACTTCCATCTGAATGGCAGCCGGACCGGAAAGAGTATGGGCTCCTCCGTTATCATTGTAAATCCAGAATACCATTTCATCCGGAACCAATTCTTTAGCTTCTTCTCTGCTTTCCGGCTCACAACCTCTCAGGTCAATGATCGGAAAGTCTCCTTTACAAGGGTCATAATCACCACTACCGTCCTGGTCCCAATAATTTGCTAAAGGTTGATCCAATAAAGTAAAGGTAAATTTTTCATTAAAATACGGATTTCCTTGAGCCGGCCAATATCTAACATCCTCCGCTACTATATCACAATCAAAATTGTCCGGATCAAGATCATATTCTTTGATCATATCAAGAATATTATTTCCATTTACCACAAAAAATCTGTCCCAGTCCTTACAAATTTGAGATTCTGTACTTCCCGTCTGAAGATCCAAAGGACCTGAAAAGAAGTCAAAACCTAATGATCGGTATGTGGCTGCTGATAGTTTTGTGTTTCCGGCACGGTCCTTACCACCTATCCATACACCACCGGCAAACAAAGCAGAAACAGCCAATTCGCCCGGTGCCGGCTTAGGAACAATATATGCTGCATCAGACCAAACGTGTCCTCCAACGTGCATTCTGGAACGAACATTATTGATTTGCATATCATATTGATTGGTGGGTCTTGTACATGCCGCCCTCCATTGTGGTGCAGCAGGTGCTTGTTCACCTTTTCTGCTTGGATCTTCTATAGCTCCAACGGGAAGGTACATACATCCCGCTAAAATTACCCATAAAATTTTTGCTAATCTCATGATTATTGTTTTAAAATTATATTAAAAATCAAGAATTACACCAACAAACATTCTCCTCGGTAAAGTAAAAAACCCACCGTTAAGCATTCTCCATTGGTATGCATCTAAAAAGTTATCAACATTTCTTCCTGTATTAACAACACCCTCTATTCTGTCAACACCAAAAGAAGAGGTAAGGAAACCATCATTATCAGGGTCAGCAGAAAAAGCATAATTTCCGATGATGTTTTGTGTATTCAACAAGTTCTGAACCCTGAAATACACATTATAATATATTGCTTTACCTGATTCTTTATTGATGGTTTGTTTAAATCTCTTATCCAATCTCAGATCAAAAGAATAATTCCATGGCAATCTGGCGCCGTTTATAGAGCCGATATATCCACTTGAACCTGAAGTCACATCACCCGGGATGGCTCTTCTGGTAAATGGTCTTCCTGATACAACCGTACCGATAAGATTGATACCTGCATCAGCAAAAATATCATATCCCCACACTCTTGGGCCATTATAATTTTTACCTGAATCATATCTGTAGTCAACAACTGTTGTTATCCTGTGTCTTTCATCATAAGACAACGGAAGAAGGTTTCTAACCGGTCCTCTGTTATTGATACCATTGGAAGAGTTTGCGTCACTACCTGATCCATTCGCAAACTGAAGGGTATAAGTAGCAGAAATTTCCAGATTATTGGTTCTTCTTCTGTCCAATGTAAATGAAAATCCTTTTACCGTACCAAAATCGATATTGTCAAATGATTTGTAAGAGTTTACAGGAGAAGCTACGTCTGCATACACTCTTTGCTGAATCAGATTTCTGATTTCTTTGTAATATGCAGCTACTTTTAAAGCAGCGGTATTGCTCAATTTCTGTTGAAAACCAACCTCATAATCAATCGTACTGATAGGTTTCAGGTTTGGATTTGCCAAAGCTCCTCCTGACGGATTGATTCTACTCACATCATTAAAGTTGTAATAATCCAAAGCAGTAGCAATATCATCACTTGCTGGTCTTTGATATAAAACATCATAGTGTGCAAAAAATCCTGCATCTTCAGAAATAGGGAAAGAAAAAGCCATCCTTGGCATAAAATTCAATTGTGGCTCATAGTCAACAAATGAAGTTGCAACATCAAAACTATCACTTTGAATATCTAAAATTCTTCCTGTAGTTTTACCTGCATAACTTGGTGTAACAATTCCTCCCTGGAAAATCAGGTTACCTCCGGCTACTGCTGTACCATTTGGTAAGTACCATTGGTCACCTTTACGGAAAGCAACAACTTCATCAGAATCTTCACTTTTTACATAAACACTGTAGTCATCTGCTACAGATCCGGGTTTGTTTTCTCCTGTTCTGGCATAAAAATCATTTGCCTTTTCAATTTCATACAAAGCATAAGGATCTCTCATTACTCTGGTATTGGCATCATAATAATCCATTCTCAGTCCTAAACGGAAGATAATGTCTTTATATGAAAATTTATCCTGAAGGAAAACCGCTCCATAGATCGGCTGAGAAGCAGCAACAAGATATGTTCTGTTTCCGTTTGCATCTTTACTATCAAAAAAATCATCAAATCTGATGTTGGAACCAAGTTTATTGCCCAGGTAATCATAACCATAATAGTCGACAAGATTATAGTCAATCAACTCCCTTGGAGCAAACATATCTAATGATAACTGATCAGGGTTGATTTCCCATACGTTAACTCTGTCCTGAAGGCTTAATTTATTATTATCTTCTCGTCCTTCATTTAATAAATCCCTGACCTTTTGATAAAAAGTATAATTACCAATAGGGTTTACAACACTTAAAAACAATGAATCATTAAACACAGGGCTCCACTGCTCATCCCAATAAGGTTTCGTATAATCCAGTGTGGCAATATGACCATTTGCTGAAATCTCAGCGGCATTCCAAAGTTCGAAAGGTCTTAAAGTATGGTTTCTTCTTATGGACTGTTCATAAATAAATCCGATTTGAATATTATGTCTGGCTTTGTCGGATTTACCGGTAAATAAGTCAAAACTTGTTATAAGATTTAAAGTATAAATGTCATCATCCGTTCTTCTGAATACATTATAAACCTGACCCACATTGGCATATAAGTTACTCCAGGCTGAATTTAAAGGACTATTCAATATACCATTTGTTGGAAAACTAACTCCAGCTCCGGTAGAAAGTGCATTGTAAGATGCACCTACCGGGTTAATATCAGGATTAGGTATATAATCTCTTACGTTTTGAGCCCAACCGGTATGTCCAATGAATCTAAACGGTGGTACACTCGGGTCCAAAAGACCAAAAGTCGGAGACCAATCTCTTGTGGTTTTACCAAAATAGCCATAATTAAAGAGTCTGTCTTCGTGTCTGAAGTCTTCTCTTCTTGTCAAAGACTTTTCATAACCCAAAGTAAGGGTATAACTAAAATTTCTTACCCCTTTGCTTGATTCACCATCTTCAGCTGACATTCCTTGTTTGCCGATTTTATGTCTGATTCTGAGGTTCGTTCTATATTTATCTGAATATTCAAAAGGATTGTTTATCCAGTTTAACAGCCCCCATGAAGATCCGGAACCACGTACTCCGGAATTACCTGGTAAAAAACGATCTGTTTTGTCATTATAGTTACCTGATAATGATACGTCAATGTTATCATTAACCCTGGCATCAAGCCGCGCTGTTAAGTCAAGGTCAACATTTTGTTCGTTTGGTTTTGCTTTCAAAGGATCACCCAACCGGTCACTCCCGATGGTTTCTAATGATGGAAATCGCGAATCAGCAATAGAATAGGTAGGATTAGCCTCCAACTCCGCAATCAGATCCTCAGGAGCTCTGTATACTCCTACAGCTGAAGGTCTTTCATCTCGTACATATCTGTATTGTCCTGAAAAACGATATCCTAAAATTGTCTGTTTTTTCTTATTTTTAAGAATCGGACCTGCAATGTTTCCACTCAACAAATTATATCCGAATCCATCAAGATATTCACTGGTTTCCATTTCAAAACCACCGGATATTTTGTCTGAAGGACCTTTGGAAGTCAATGATATGATACCACCGGTTACGTCACCATATCTGGCTTCGATACCTCCGACAACAACCTGCATCTGCTCAATCTCAGATTGAGGAATCAGGTTTCCTGTTACCCGTACACCATCGATAAAATAAATGGTTTCGTTGGCTCTGGAACCTCTGACATTCACATCACCTCCGTCAGTAACACCAATACCCGCAGTGGTCGCCGCAATGGCATTTACGTTTTTGGTAGGTAAACTTCTGATTTTTTCTGCAGTAACCGTTGCACCTTGGGTGGTATTGTCAATTTCTATCAACGGAACTTTATATGCCTTAATTTCAACACCGAGATCCAATAAAATGGCATCATCCGATAATTGAAAATCAACTTTGTTGGTTCTTCCCGCCTTAATCACAATTCCTGTGACTCTTTGGGCAGCATATCCCAATAAACTTGCCTCCATATCATAAGTACCAGGCTGCACGTCGGAGAAAAAATATGCGCCATCCAAATCGGTTTCTGTACCTGTTATCAGTACACCACCTCTGTACAAAGCCACAGTACCAAACATAATCGGTTCACCTGTCTTTGTATCCTTAACTTTGCCTTCAATAGTGGTCTGTGCCACCAATCCGTTGAAAGCAAGGAGAATAAACATTAATGAAAATAAATATTTCATCATATAATCCATTTTACGATGTTAATAAATTCTTAAGAGTCCGCAATGTTAGTGATTCTCATCATACCAGCCAAATTTTTTATTAACTTTTCCTTAGGAAATGTACCCTGTGTTACATTTTGACATCTTGTACAGTTTTTAATAGGGGAGTAAATAAATTGTTTGCCGGATTTTGAAGGTTGCCGACAATGACCAAATGTTAAAAAATCATTAAAACATCATCATCAAAAAATCATATTGCTGATTTTCACTCAGAATAACCGAGTTTTTGCAATATATATGCACTGATGTAATAAAGTGATTCCTTGGTCCAACCTGCAATATGTGGCGATAAAACTACATTCTGCATTCTGTACAACAACCGGTACATTTCTTTTTCATTGTCTGTAAAAGTTCCCGGTTTTTCATTTTCAAAAACATCCAGACAGGCTCCATAAATTTTACCTGATTGCAGCGCTTCAATCAGATCCCGGGTATGACATACCTGCCCTCTGGAAGTATTGGAAATGATAACACCATCTTTACATTTTTGTAAAAAAAATTTGTTTATCCATTGATTCGTCTCATCTGTCAAAGGCACATGAAGGGATATAATATCTGAACGACGTTGTAACTCCTCAAGACCTACTTTTGTAACAAAACGAAGGCCGGCAGGAATGTGCTCCTTGTACTTGTCATAATATATAACAGATAGTCCCCACGACGACATTTTTTCAGCTAAAGCACTGCCTGTATGACCCAAACCTATGATCCCGAGGGTTTTGCCCCGTAGCTCTATACCCCTGTTACCTTCTCTGTCCCAAATAAAATTCCGGACTTCCCGATCCGCTTTCAACAGATTGTTGCACAAGGCGAGCAACATACCGATTTCATGTTCTGCTACAGCATGGCAATTCCCTTCCGGAGAATTGACAACTTTTATGTCTTTTTGTCTGCAGTATTCCAAATCTATAATTTCAAGACCAGAACCCAACCTCGCAACCCATTTTAGTGCTGAAGTAAGATCAATTTTTGTTTTATCGATGGTTATCTTACTGTTTATAACCAATCCAGTAAATTCGTGAATACACAGTTTAAGCTTTTCATTGTTCATGGTCTCGTCATAAATTACTTCAAAACCCTGCTTTTCCAAAGTTGACGGCATGATGGGATGCACATAATCAGTTATCAACACTTTGGGTCGTATATTTTTTTTATTATTCACAAGACCAGATCCATTTATCCACATTTCCTTTTAATCCCCTGTAGCTGTAGTGCCACCATTCCGTTCTGATACCTTTAAAACCATGAATCTCCATAATTTTTTTCAGTAATTGCCTGTTTTTTAACACCTGATCAGGCAATTCAATGTAATCTGTATGCGCTTCTTTGCCAAAATAATCAAAAGGTGTTCCCATATCAAGTTCTTTACCGCTTTTATCTACTATGGTAAGGTCTACAGCCATTCCCCGACTGTGGATCGATCCTTTTTTCGGAGGTGTGACATAATTGGGGTCAGGTTTAACTTCCCATAATTTATTTTGATATGGTGAAGGTCTGTAACAGTCAAATAATTTGATGCCAAACCCATATCTTTCTTTCAAATCCAAATGAACTGCCAAAATTTTTTCTCCTACTTCTTTTCTGAAAAAACACCTTGGGCAATCATAAATTTGTTTTTTGGTAAAATTATTTTCAGAAGCATACCTGATATCAACGACAATTCCTAAAGTATCAGCAACGATTTCCATATATTTTTCCGGTATGTTGACAGAAGAAAACCTTTTGTTTTCATCCATTTGCGATGATGTTTTCTCTAAAGTATCCTGATTGTTGCCTTCAGCCTCAGTTATAAGTTCGTCTTTATGTTCTTTTCGGTCAGTTTTACACGAAAACAGCATGGATATCAGAAAAACCGGTATACATATCCGGTATAAAATGTTTCTGCTTTTACTTATCATACGAAGAATATTCAAATTTTGGTTTTAAATCAATAAGGCGTCCAATTTTTTCTGAAACCAGCTAATTTGTCTTTTATAATAAGTTTTTCTGTAAAAAACCCTTCTAAATCCGGACATAAAAACTGTCGCTCTGTATGGAAATGGTTTATCTAATGGTTTCAAACCGTCATTAACCAAAATCCATTGGTCAGCATTTTCACCTGCTACCAATAAAAAATACATTTGAGGCTTTTTGGTTATTAGAATTTCCTCACCCGAATCTTTGTAAATTTTCACTTTTTTATCATTTTCAAAATCGAGATAACTTGAATCAGGCAAAAACAATACATCCGAAAAGGTGTATTGACTCTTAAAAACTTCACGTATTGTTTCAAAACGATTTTGGTTATCTTTTTCTGTATGATCAAGCTCTTCCTGCAGTGACTGAAGGATTTTAATATCAACTGATTCTTTAATTTTTGTTTTTAAATACCGTATTTTAGGGCCGTTAACCGGTACTCTTACGACCAAAACCGATTCTTTAAGCTTTTGAGCTTCCATTTGTGCATAATCATAATCAGAATCCTGCGATCGGAGACTCATTACATTGATTATCAATATAATAAATATACTTACTTTGTAAAAAACCATTCGATTCATGGTGCGAAGTTAAAATTAAGTTAATAAACTGTCTCGATTCTCTTTTTATTTTATTACAAATATAATTTTGTCTTCTTTTTTAGAAAGCGAAATCCGTAAAGACATAGATGAATAATCTTAGTTATATATAACACCTTGTCAGGCGACCGAATATAATATCGAATGATTATGTTTAAAAGTAAAACTTCATTTATATTGCGCCAGACACGAAAAAAATATAATACAAAAAACCAAGTTATCAAAAATTTATGGGTAATGTTAGCCCCGTTGCATAAAACAAACCATTCAACAATACAAAAAACAGGAAATTAATGTTTCTTTCATAAGATCCCGTCAAAGGCAAACATCAGAATTTATTAAAAATATGATCCGAATGAACAATGGTAAACCCTTTAATCATGTACAAACGTGGTTTTATCTTAAAAATAATCTATTTTTGCCGACCGTTTGCATATTTTTAGACAAATCCGGACATTCCGGAATTCCAAAATTAATAAATCTGTAAAATAATGGTACAACCTGCTTTGGATTTAGAATTATTACATCAACAAATTCACCTGGACAGTGCTTTTGTTCCGGTTTTGAAAAAAGAAATATCAAAATCTTTGGTCGGACAACATTATATGGTTGACAGACTGATATTGGGATTATTATCAGGTGGACATGTCCTGCTGGAAGGTCTTCCCGGATTAGCTAAAACACTGGCTATCAAAACTTTGGCATCTGCGATAGATGCAGATTTCAGCAGGATACAGTTTACTCCCGATCTCTTGCCGGCGGACATTATTGGTACCATGATTTTTAATCCCGGCCAAAATGCATTTACCGTCAGAAAAGGTCCTGTTTTTGCCCATTTTATTCTTGCTGATGAAATCAACAGAGCTCCTGCCAAAGTTCAAAGCGCGTTGTTGGAAGCCATGCAGGAAAAACAAGTAACCATCGGCAAAGAAAGATTTCCACTTGAAGAACCTTTTCTTGTTCTTGCCACACAAAACCCGATAGAACAGGAGGGAACTTATCCTTTGCCCGAAGCACAGGTAGACCGGTTCATGCTCAAACTTCAACTCGATTACCCTGCGAAAGAGGAAGAAAGAGATATCATCCGAAAGTCTATTTCAGGGGAAACTCAACAAAAAATAGATGCCGTAGTAGATATCAAAACCATTCTCAAAGCCAGAGAATCAGTTAAAAAGGTCTACATGGATGAAAAAATCGAAAATTATATCCTTGATTTGGTTTTTGCAACCAGGCAGCCTTCCAAATACGGGTTAAAAGAATTTGAATCGTGGTTGTTGTACGGTGCTTCGCCAAGAGCGAGTATTAATCTGGCTTTGGCCGCTCAGGCTCATGCTTTTATGCAAAGAAGAGGATTTGTTCTTCCCGAAGACGTACGCAGTATTGCTAAAGATGTGTTACGTCACAGAATCGGTCTCAGTTATGAAGCCGAAGCCGAAAATATAACCAGAGAAGATGTTATTCATAAATTGATACAAACCATTGAAGTTCCATAATTCTGTATCATAAAATGTTTAAACATCCATACATTATATTCTTTTTTGTGCTGTTTTACACCTACCAAAGTAAAGCACAACATGTAGCTTCTTCAACAACCGTCAGAGAAGAAGTAAAATCTATGTTTGACAAAAAAGTAAAAAATGTATGGGTTATTTTGTCAAGTGGCAAACTGGATGATATTCATATTGTGGACATGGCTTTCGGTACAGACGGTAAAACCTACAGAGGATTTTATTACCTCCGGAGCAGCGGTGAAAGGTTTGAACTGGAAGGAGAAGAATCAAAAGGTTCTTATACATTTATTGAAACCAATAAAAGGGGAAAAACGACCGGTTTTATTATCGGTTCCTTTGACGGACAAAAATTTACCGGTGACTGGATTCAGGTAGACAAATCCCGTAAACTGCCGTTTCGCACCCAAGTCCTTGAATCCTTTGATACCTATCAACCTGTTTTATGCGATCATAAAATGTGGCAGGCTTATTATGAAGGTAAAATTGATAATCTTCCCGCACAGGTTTTTGCCAGAAAAAACGAACATGATTATTATGTGTATGTAAAATGGGGCGATATTTCGAAAACGGACTCATTTATCGAAACAACAGAAAATTATGTTTTTTCTCTTTCCCTGACAGAAAACCACAAAATCATCTTTGACTTTGATTCAGGTGAATATCTTGTCGTAGAAAACAACCTGAATAATCAAAACTTTTTACTACGAAAAGAAGCTTATATTCAATTCGAATGTTTTGAATTTGCCAATTTTACCACACGACTTGAAACCATAAGACCTGTTTTTCCAAATAAAAAGTTTATACTTTGGCTTGACAAGGAATTTAATACCTGGCACGAACAAGGTCGTAAAAAAATTATTGTCAATACAGATGAAGCCGTCATAAATCACCACAGATATACAGACATCGGATATGGTTGGGTAGAAATTTCTTATCTGGACAATAACTATATCAGTGGTCATATCTTTACTCAGTCTTCATGGAAAAAAGGAACTGAGAAAAAAAGTTTTATTTTTGATACCAAATCTTCAAAAATCGTGGAACCATCCCTGCTTCTTCAGGAATCCTTTATTGATCCGCTACAAATTGATTCTCTGGTCGCTTCAAAAGTTAAAAATATTTGTTTTAAAGATCCGAGCTTACATGAATGGGTTTGTAAACAACCTTTTAATCACATCACCTTACATGAAAAAGGATTATCTTTCCAGACAAAATTCAGCAATATCTTCGGAGAGCATGAAGTTATCCTTACTTACGAAGAATTAAAACCTTTATTGAAAAATAAATCTGTCCTCAGAAACTTTTAATATGGATACCATATCAATCTTAAAAAAAGTTCGAAGACTGGAAATCAAAACCAAAGCCATTACCAAGGATCTTTTTTCAGGGGATTATCACAGTGCTTTCAAAGGAAGGGGAATGTCGTTCAGCGAGGTTCGTGAATATACTTACGGCGATGATGTCAGAAATATTGACTGGAACGTGACAGCCAGAACTTCAACACCCTTCGTAAAGGTATTCGAAGAGGAAAGAGAGTTGACACTGATGTTGCTTATTGATGTTTCTGCTTCCGTTAATTTTGGCACACAATCAAAACAAAAAGATGAATTAACCCTCGAAATGGCAGCAGTCCTTGCATTTTCAGCTATGGGGAATCAGGATAAAGTGGGTGCCATCTTTTTTTCCAACAAAATAGAAAAATATATCGCCCCTAAAAAAGGTAAACAAAATATCCTTCATATAATCCGCACCATGATCGGTTTTACACCGGAAAATAAAGGTACGGATCTTAGTGTTGCACTGGACTTTCTGAATAATGTCCAAAAGAAAAAAAGTATTTGTTTTATACTTTCTGATTTTGGAGGTTATGTTTTTGAAAAAAGTTTGCGTCTCACGTCCAAAAAACACGATGTAATTGGGTTGTTTATTTTTGATGAAAGAGAAAAAATAATTCCTGACGTAGGATTGATAGAAGTAACTGATCCGGAAACACTTACAACTTGTTTGATAGATACCACCGACAAAAAAGTGGTTGAAACTTATTTACAAGCTTTTATACAGCATGAAACAGAAGTAAAAAACATTTTTACTAAAGCTCGTGCCGATCTGATTCAAATATCTACCGAAGAAGATTATGTCAAAACATTACATTCATTTTTCAAAAAAAGAGCGGGAAAATGATGCATTTTAAACGGTTTTCTTTTTACCCTTCATCCATTTTTTACAGGTCATTCCTGTTCGTCCTTTTTTTTGGAATGGTGTTAAAAACAGCTCAAAGTCAACAAAATTGTGTCCTGACTATTTCTAAAGACACAGTTTTGGTCGGCGAACCATTTGAATTAACTGTTTCTCTCAAGTTAAATGGAAGCGGCAATACAGACACCTTGTCTTTTGAAAATATACTAAAGGCACCCAATCGGCTTTATATCAAGGATTCTGTAGATTTAGAACCTTTTGCTGATTTGGTTTTATTATCTTCTGATTGGAAAAATCTCACCCTGACAGAAGGTTTCCCTCTTAAAAATGTTCCGTCAAAACCGGAAAACGGATTTTCGCATTATGAAACAACCTTAAAAGTAGCCATTTATAATCCAGGCATTTTTACTTTGTTTTATCCTTTGCTCAATGGTTCCCCTTGTCAGGAAAACACTTCGGTGACCATAGAGGTTATCGTTCCTCCACTTGATAGTATCCAACAAATGGCCGGGGACACACTTTACCCTATTAAACCCATCTTCGCTGAGCCCGCTGATTGGACGGACTTTATGTTTCCGGTGTATATTCTTCTCGGATTGATCCTTATTTACCTCATTTATCGGTATTTGAAATCCAATAAAAAAGTACAAAACGTTGAAGAGCCGGCAAACATTAGGCTTCAAACTCCTGAAGAAATTGCTTTTGAAAAATTACAGACACTAAAATCCTCCGACCTTTGGAATCAGGACGACGGCAAAGAATTTTTAGCCCGGTTATCCTTTATTTTCAGAGAATACCTTGAAAATCAATATAACTTTCCGGCTGTTGAAATGTCTTCACCTGAAATCATGGACAAAATAAAACTGATTTTTGCTGAAAATACCAATTTGATCAGCCAAATATATCATCTCCTTTATGTTTCGGATATGGTAAAATTTGCTAAAGCAAAAACCAATGAGTTCAAACCTGACGATTTGATAAATCAGGCTATCCAATGTATTACGGACACAAAAAATGAAAAAAAATGAATTTTTTGTCTTCTGTGGAATTTTTGTACCCTTATGTTCTTTCGGGTCTCATTCTATGTTTTTACGGAGCCTGGAGGTCTCTTATTAAACGAAAAAATACGATACACCACATTCTACTTCCTCATGTTGGAAACAGATCAATTCCGAAAACATTTAAAACAAGATTGTATCCCTACCAACCCCTTCTGTTCTGGTTGGCTTTGGCTTTGATGTTTGTTTCTTTAGCCCGTCCCAGACTGCCTCTGCAGGAAGAAAAAGTAACCAGCGACGGTATTGGCATCATGATGGTCCTCGATTTGTCTTCGAGTATGCTGGCCAAAGATTTTTCGCCAAACAGACTGGAAGCCTGCAAATTGATGGCCGGAGACTTCGTTTCAAAAAGATTTAATGACAGAATCGGTGTGGTGATTTTCGGAGGTGAAGCATATACTTTATGTCCCCTGACTACTGACCATCAGGTAGTTACAGACCTTATCAGCCAAATTAATGTGGGTATTCTCGCAGACAACACTGCTATTGGAATGGGTCTCGCCACAGCTGTGAAAAGATTGAAAGACAGCGAATCAGTTTCCAAAGTCATCATCTTACTCACTGATGGTGAAAATAATGCCGGCTACATAGATCCGAAAACGGCAACCGATCTGGCTATCAATTACGATGTTAAAATTTATACCATAGCCGTAGGAACAACCGGAGTTGCTATGATGCCAAGCAATATTTTTGGTCATGGTCGGGATGTACCAACACGTGTTTCTATCGATACGGAGTTATTAACATACATTGCAGAATCCACCAATGGTAAGTTTTTCAGAGCAACAGATAATGAAAGTTTACAACAGATTTATAACGAAATAGACTTATTGGAAAAATCACAAATAGAACAGAATGTATTCAAAAAATATAGCGAAGCTTTCAGACCTTTTTTACTTAGCGCTATATTTTTATTACTACTTTCGATTGTTTTACAAAATACTTATTTTAAAAATATTCAAAGAAACTGACAGATATGTTTAGATTTGAATCCCCTGAATATTTTTATTTTCTGATCGGACTTATGGTTTTGATCGGACTTCAATACTTTTGGCAACTTCAAAAAACCAAAAGGATCCTACTGTGGAATCTTTTGATTGCCAAAACCCAAAATAAAGTCAGTTTCAAAGATGTGTTTTCTTTAAAAAACAATCTTTTTTTTGCCGGAATGTTGTTTTCCGTAATAGCACTAACCAATCCACAATGGGGAGAAAAAAAAGAAGAAAAAAAAGTGGAACGAACAGACATTTATATTGCTTTGGACATATCAAACAGTATGAACGTAACTGATGTAGCACCTTCCAGACTTGAAAAAGCCAAAAAATTTGTTTCAGACCTGATTCTGGCACAAAAAAACAACAGAATTGGCATTATATTTTTTGCCGGAAATGCTTACCTGCAAATGCCGTTGACCCTGGATTATGCCTCTGCGCTTATGTATGTCAAAACAGTACAAACCGATATGGCGCCTACACAGGGAAGTGACATCGGAAAAGCTATTGAACTTTCTCAAAAATTTAATGACCAGGAATCTGAAGGTCAAAGAGCTCTGATCATCGTTTCCGATGGCGAAGACCATGAAAAAGAAGCTGTCAAGGCTGCAAAAGAAGCAGCCGAAAACGGAACTGTGGTTTTTACGGTAGCCGTAGGTACTGAAAATGGAGGCATCATACCCATCCTTTCTGACGAAGGTGAAGATGTCGCCAGAAATGATGACGGCGAACCCGCAATTTCCAGGGTTGACTATGGTTTTCTGAAATCTTTGGCCAATGCAGGAAACGGAAAATCTTATATTTTATCATCTCCTGAGAATGTTATAAAAGATATAGGTATTCAACTGGAAAATGTCAAAAAACAGTGGGCAGAAATGGTTTCATATTCAGATTACAACAGCCACTTTATGTTATTTCTGATCCTGGCGATGATTTCATTATTATCTGTATTTTGGTTGTCTTTGGTTTCAAAAAACAAAGTTTTGGTTTTTCTGCTTTTTGTATTCTGTGCCAATGGATTGTCCGGACAATCCGCTCATCAGCTTTTAAGAAACGGTGATAAGTTGTATGGATCAGATCGTTTTTTGGATGCGTCCAAACAATATGAAGAAGCCGCAAAGCTCAATCCTGATTTCAAATCATTGTATAATCTTGGTAATGCTTTTTACCAACAACAAAAATACAAAGAAGCACAAAAAGTATATGAAAAAGCTGTAGAACAGGAAGCTGACAATCAAAATCTTAGTGATGCGTGGCACAATCTGGGGAATACACATTTTTTATCCCAACAATACGACAAATCCGTAGAAGCTTATAAAAAATCGCTCCAATATCGTCCGAATGACAAAGAAACCATAGAAAACCTCCTCAAAGCCAGAAAATTATTGCAAAAACAAAGACAGGAACAACAAAAAAACAAACAGGACCAACAGAAAAAAGACAATCAGAACCAAGACCAAAAGCAACAACAGCAAGAGCAAAATCAAAAGGACCAGGAAGACAAAAATAAAGATCAAAATCCTTCAGAACAAGAAAAAAAGAAACCACAAAACCAAAATCGCGATCGACAACTCACTCCTGAAGAAGCCGAAAAACTGATGGAAATTATCGAAAACGAAGACAAAAAGTCAATCAAAAAGTTCGTCGGGGCAGCGATGACCGGAAAATTCCCAAAAAACCGTGGTAGATGGTAAGTATAGATTTTTAATGTAATTGGAAAAGAATTTTTTCCAGGGATGTCACTCCTTCCCTACTCCTCTTCGTCTTTTAGTGACTGTTTTAAGGTCTTGCTCAGTTGTTTGATAAAATCCAAAAAATCTTCCGGATCCTTAAAACTCATTTCTGACATTTTCTGATGCAATTCATCTAATATCAATTTGGCAGAAATCATCCTTTTGGTCAGGACATCTACATTTTTTGTTTTCCAAAATCCTGAGTCATCAATGAGCTCAAAATCTATAAAATATTTTTCACTGATGTACCTGATCAGTTCTATTAATTGAATATATGATGACGGATTATTGGTTTTGGTTTTTACAGTTATTTTATATACGAGTATATCCAGATCAACTTCTTTGTTTCCTTCCATAATGACCGGTTCGGGATCATCATCATTGAGATTTAGCTGAACAGTAAAAACTTTGATTTCTTTGGGATGATCATCAGACAAAATGTCTTTCATAAAAGGATTCCATAATCGTCCCTGGCTATTAAAAACAAAAAAAACCGGGTCACAATCCGTGGGTGTAAATGATATACCATAATTATCCTTTCCCACACTTTCTGAAAACAGTTCTTCCTCAAATTTACTTTCATTTACATCTACCGGCCAGCGCAATGTATCACAGATGTCTTCGATTTCATTCATCAAATCCTGCAACAATCCGGCTTCCTTGAGTCTCCCGCTATATTGAAATTGTAATCCCATGATGGCAAAGATATAAAAAAGTTTTTGTCACCCTGATGTATCTCCAAATAAATTGGTTTGTTCCTTTCTTTTTCTACCTTAATGTGCTTCCGGGCACTCAAAACAACTCAGCATTTTTTTTTGCTTGACGCACGATTTTAGATCCTATCCTTTCCAACAATTTTTCTGCGTATTGTAGTGACCTTTTTTCATCCGGTTCTTCATCTTTCAAAGAAAAAACACCATCAATCCCCGATTCAGAAAAATCACAATCTGAAGAATCATTGATTCCGCAAACGACAAAACAGGGTTTTTGGTACTTTTTTGCCAATTCCGCAACTCCACTAGTGACTTTACCCAACAAACTCTGTTTGTCAAATTTTCCTTCACCTGTGATGATAAAATCCGCTTCCTTGATTTTTTTTTCACATTCTGTCATTTCCAAAAAAAAATCCAACCCTCGCCCGATAGTTCCTCCTAAAAAAACATCGGCAGCAAAACCCAAACCACCGGCAGCACCGGATCCGGGGCGTTCTGAAATATCGGATAACATATATTTTTGGCTTATCCGATATTGGTAATGTGACATTCCTTCCTCCAAAACCTTAACCATCCTTTCATCCGCTCCTTTTTGAGGCGAAAACAATAATGCCGCTCCTTTCGGTCCCGTAAGCGGCGACAAAACATCACACCAAACATGTAATAGTATTTCTCCGAAATCAAGACATTTTTTTATGTCAACATCATGTACTTTTCTAAGATTTTCTCCTTTTGGTGCCAAAAGTCGTCCTTCAAAGTCATAAAATCTGACACCCAAAGCATCCAACATACCCATTCCGCCATCTGAAGTCACCGAACCACCTAAAAATAAGTGAACTTCTTTCACACCACTTTCTTTTACAGCTTTTAAAACCAATCCCAATCCCCGGCTATGCGTAACCATAGGATTTTTTTCATCAGCTTTGAGCAGATGGTGGCCGATGATCAGCGCGCTTTCGATATATACCACTCCGTTTTTTTCAAGATAATAATGGGTTTGTATCGACCTTCCCAAAGGATCTTCAGTTATCACTTTTTCAAAATGACCCTTTTTGTTTTGTGAAACAATCATCAAACTACCTTCTCCTCCATCAGCAAGTGGACAAAGTAAAACTTCTCCTTTATTATCATAGTGCAATATTCCTTTTGCCAATGCTTCACAAGCCTCAGTAGCTGTCAGACTTCCGCGCCATTTATCAAATGCTGTCAGATATTTCAAATTTAAAACATTTTAACAAAGATAAATGAAATTATTGTTTTTTACAAAAGTCTGAATATTCGTAAAAGCCAGCTTCAACCTATTATTGTCAAAAATACACTAATACACTGTCGTCATTTTACATTTTTGTCTCTTTTACAAACGGGATAATTATATTTATCCCTATATTTACCAATTCATAACCATTATCATCATGAGATTTTCACATATTTCTGTTTTATTTTATATATTATTTTCGACATTATCCACAGTTGCGCAGATAGTTGTCCTCGATCCAACCACTGCTGGTCCTGAGGATCCGGTAACGATTATTTTTGATGCCAATCAGGGCAACAAAGAATTGGCCGGAGCTTCAAAAGTATACATCCATCATGGTGTCGTCACAGACAAACCCGACGGAACAGCATGGAAATACGTCAAAGGCAACTGGGGTGCTGATGATGGCGTCGGACTCATGACCCGTGTCGAAGGGGAACAAAATAAATGGAAATTTACGATAACCCCAAATATAAGAAGTTATTTTGGAGTACCCGCTTCTGAAAACATCTATCGTATATCTTGTGTTTTCCGCAGTGCTGACGGAACAAAAAAAGGTACAGCTCCTGCAGGACAATTTGGTTGGGGTACCATAGCTTCTAATCTCGATATTTTTATCAATCTCAATTCAGGAGATTTTATTCAAATCAACCAACCTACGGGAAATTATGGTCTTTACGACTCAGGTCAAAGCCAGTTGATTTCAGCCACAGCGTCCTCTGATGTCACCGAAATGAATCTCCTCATAGACGAAGGAAACGGTTTTGAATCCAAAACAATGGTTACTTCGGGAAAAACCATCCAATATAATTATCAGGTGACGACATCCAAAACCCTGAAAATCCGGGTTACTGCAAAAATCAATGGCGCAGATGTTGATTTTGAAAAATCTTATGATGTTGTCGTTAAAAATCCAAATCTTTCAGAACCAAGGCCTGCCGGAACATTACAAGGTGCCAATTATTTTTCCGATCCGACCAAAACGAGACTAAGCCTTCTGGCTCCTCAAAAAAGCCTGATTTATGTAGTCGGTGATTTTACAGATTGGAAAGTTCAGGAAAAATACCAAATGAAAAAGGATGGTGAATATTTTTGGATTGATATAGAAGGACTTACACCCGGAAAACAATATGTTTACCAATATTGGATAGACGGCAATCTGCATATAGCCGACCCTTATGCCCAACAAATCGCCGACCCTTGGAATGACAAATGGATCGAAAGTTCTGTATTTCCTAACCTTCCTACCTATTCCAGAGAAGATTTGGGCATTGCCTCCGTTCTTCAAACCAGCCAATCTCAGTATAGCTGGTCATCACAAGAATCCGAATGGAAAAAACCGGATGTCAACCATCTGGTTATCTACGAACTACATATCCGGGACTTTTTAGGTTCACACTCTTACAAAGATCTGACTGACACTTTATCCTATCTCAAAAGATTGGGTGTCAATGCCATAGAACTTATGCCGATCAATGAATTTGAAGGCAACGATTCCTGGGGATACAACCCTTCTTTTTATTTTGCCGTAGATAAATATTATGGTTCAAAAAATGATTTGAAACGATTTATAGACGTAGCTCACCAACATGGTATAGCGGTCATTCTGGATATTGTTCTGAATCATTCTTTCGGACAGTCACCTATGGTACAGATGTATTTTGACAAATCAGCCAATAAACCGGCAACCAATAATCCATGGTTTTACAGAGATTATGTCGGTCCTTTCGAATGGGGTTACGACTTCAATCACGACAGTCCGTATACCAAACAATTTGTCGACGATGTCAATACCTTCTGGCTACGTGAATTTCATTTTGACGGTTTCAGATTTGACTTTACAAAAGGTTTTACCGGACCAAACCACCCTTTTGATGGTTATAACGCTTCGAGAATCGGAATATTAAAAAGAATGGCTGACAAAATCAGGGCTTTTGACCCTGAAGCTTACATCATCCTGGAACATTGGGCTGGTTTTGATGAAGAATCAGAACTCGGCAATTACGGTATGAAAATGTGGGCCAACAGAAGTTATGATTTTGTCCAACCTACTATCGGAAATCCTTCTACAGGACATTTTGACTGGATGTCTACAACAACACATGTCAATTTTTTCAACAGTCATGATGAAAGACGTATTGCAGAACACTGCCTTACTGAAGGACGGTCTTCAGGAGCATATAATGTCAAAACCAAAGAAATCATGTATGAAAGGGTCAAAATGGCAGCTGCATTTACCTATTTGCAACCCGGACTAAAAATGATCTGGCAGTTTGACGAACTGGGATACGATATCGATATCAATCTGAATGGAAGAACCGGAAGAAAACCATTGCCATGGGGTCCGGGTTCACTCAGATATTACGAAGACTCGTTGCGACAACATATTTATACAACCTATCAGGCGATCCTGGCCTTAAGAAACATCATCACACCTCAAAAAATGGTCACGGCTACCAAAAGCTATACCCTTAGAGGTAATGGCAGAAAAGTCGCCTATTCTTCAAATGATTTTGATATGGTCATTTTTGGAAATTTTAGTTTGGGCAATATCAATTTTACCCCATCATTTCCAAAGCCTGGAATTTGGTATCAGTATATGACCGGTGATTCTATTGTAATAATCAACGTCAATCAGTCCTTTACCCTCAAACCGGGAGAATGGCACATTTATACAACAAAAAAATATTCCAACGGATTTCCCGGTGCAGTGGAAATTTTTGACAATCCGGTTACGATAGCACCTTTCCCTTTTACGTTAGATCAGGAGATCACCATAACTTTTGATGCTAAAAAAGCTTCTAAAAAAGGAAGTGCCGGTTTGGTAGGCTCAGATAAAGTATACTATCATTCAGGAACCATCAAAGATGTATCAAAACCAAATCAATGGCAAACAACAGTTGGTTCTTTGACAGATGATGGATTAGGCGTTATGACCAACCTGGGTAATGACCTTTGGCAGATTAAAATCAAAGCCCGGGATTATTACAATGTACCATCAGGAGAAGATATCGCACAGTTGGGTATGTACTTCAGAGATGCTGACAATACAAACTTTGGCTACGGCTTCAGAAATTCCGTTATAGCGGTCAATGTTACCTCAACAGAACCCATTGTTACCATCAATCCGCCGGCTTTTCAGCCGAATACACCAATTACGATTACCTTTCACGCTGACCGAGGCAACCGCGAATTGCTGAATGCAACCAAAATATACATACATAGTGGTGTAAGCCTGGTAGACAACCAAACACCACAAATCAACGGTTGGCAAAAAGTCGTGGGCAATTGGGGTACAGATGATGGTGTTGGCGCCATGACAAAGGTTCAGGGCACCAATCGTTGGGAACTAAAAATTACTCCGAAGACCTATTACAATCTGACCAATACGGAGTTTCCGTATTGGATAACAGCAGTTTTCAGAAACGCTGACGGAAGTATCAAAGGAACAGGTCCCCAGGGCCCGATGGAAAATGGTTTTATCAGTAGTCAGCTGGATTATTTTATCAAAAATGCCGCAACTGTTTCCAACAATGAAGTTGAAACAGAAAATATTAAAATATACCCGAATCCTGCATCTGACCTGTTATATATTTCAGATGATGGTCAAACAAATATAAATTGTATAATATATAATAGTTTAGGACAACAGATGTCCGCTATTTTTTCTGCAGACAAAAATGGGATCGATATTTCTTTCCTGCAGCCGGGTACTTATTGGGTATTCATAGAAAAAAACAACAAAACATTCGCCCGTTCATTTATTAAAATTTGATATTTTATTTTGTATTGATGGTCAAAATTATAAATAATTAAAAAAATAATATCAACATTATGTTTAATTCATAAGTATTGTGTAATTTTCCGTCACATCAAAACACGATCAATATGGCAAATATCCAACAAGTAGAACATGCCGCAGAGCATGGTTATGAATTTTCGACTTCGACCTATTTTTCACGAGGTTATGAATCCTTTAAAGAAAGGGTCGGTGAGTACATTGGCTATACCGTAGCTTATCTGGTTATATCCATTATTCTAAGCGTTATCCCAATCGTGGGTCAATTAGTTTCATTAGTCATTGCGGGACCACTCAGTCTGGCTTATGCCATATTTACGCACAGGTTACACACCAATCAGAGCACTGAATTTTCAAACTTTTTTGATGGTTTTAAAAAATTTGGTTCGTTGTTCGCAACGTATATTCTACAGCTTATCATCTACATGATTATTATGCTTCCCGCTATATTTATCATAGGATTCAGCTTTTTTATGAATATGGCTTCCGGCGATCCCGAAGCTATTATGGATTCCATGGATTCCTTTGCTGCCAATAGCATTCTTTTTTTAGTTTTGATAGCTATATTTATTTATGTAGCCATATCTTTACGATGGTCCCTACAATTAAATTACTTCCATAATTATTCTCCGGTAGATTCTATAAAACAAAGTTTCAGATTGGTTAATAAAAACTGGTTTGCACACTTTGGTTTTATGTTTTTGTGCGTTTTAATAGCAATTTTAGGCGTTTTAGCCTTGTTTGTCGGGTTATTGGTAGCCATTCCGGTTATCGGAGCTGCGGACTATCATGGTTTTGCAGATGTAACAGGACTTGGAAAAGAAGAGGATGAAGTAAGTTTTAAAAGCAGTTTTGATGAACTTGTCTAATAGTATTCATTAAAATTTTACGCTAAAATTTGTTTATCTTTTTTTTAATGTTTTACTTTGCATCTTCATAAAAATTTTAAACTTTAATTGTTATGTCAACAATCGCAGAAAGAGTAAAACAAATCATCATCGACAAACTTGGAGTTGATGCTGACGAAGTCACCAACGAGGCAAGTTTTACCAATGACCTTGGTGCAGATTCATTAGACACCGTTGAGTTGATCATGGAGCTGGAAAAAGAATTTGATGTTTCTATACCTGATGATCAGGCAGAAAAAATACAAACCGTTGGCCAGGCTGTCGAGTTTATCGAAGCACACGCTAATTAAAAAATTCTAAAAATTTTTAATGTCCGGCAAAATTTTTTTGTCGGACATTTTTTATTTATGACCATTAGATTAAAGACAGTCCCTGAATTCTTATTAGAAACTGTTTTTTGATATAACCAATCAGGTTATATATATTGTTGTGATATATTGAACAAATCAGATAGTTTCCTTAACTCAATTTTGGGTTAAAGCGTGTTTCTTAAAGGACAAGGTGGTAAAAATTACACACTATATTTGTTTAGCCCGAAAAAATAGTGCAATTTTGAGCCTGTAAACTTAAATACATTTTATGCGCAGAGTCGTTGTCACAGGAGTTGGAGCATTGACACCTATCGGAAATACTTATGAAGATTATAAAGAAAATCTTAAAAAAGGTGTAAGCGGTGCCGGTCCTATTACCAAATTTGATACTACAAAATTCAAAGTTAAGTTTGCTTGTGAACTAAAAAATACGGATTTCGAACCGATAGTTCCTAAAAAAGAAACCAGACGTATGGACTCCTTTACAGTCTACGCTATGGTGGCTGCACATGAAGCCATGGAAATGTCAGGGTTAGATCCTGAAAAAATAGATCTTGACAGAGCCGGAGTCGTATGGGGAAGTGGTATCGGTGGTTTTGAAACCATGGAAAATGGCATTACAGAAGCGGCACTTTGGGACGGAGATCTTCGATACAGCCCGTTTTTGATTCCAAAACTTATTGCTGATATCGCCCCGGGTCAGATTTCTATCAAATATGGTTTCAGAGGTATTAATTTTGCAACCGTTTCAGCTTGTGCTTCTTCCACACATTCTATCGCTGTATCCTTTGATTATATCAAAATGGGAAGAGCAGATGTTATGATCACCGGAGGATCGGAAGCTGCTATCACCAGAGCAAGTGTGGGCGGCTTCAGTGCCATGAAAGCAATGTCTGAGCGCAACGATGATCCGCTTACAGCCAGTCGACCTTTTGACCTCGACAGAGATGGATTTGTTCTCGGTGAGGGAGCGGGTGCTCTTATCCTGGAAGAATACGAACACGCCAAAAGAAGAGGTGCCAATATTCTGGCTGAAGTAATAGGAATTGGTATGACCGCAGACGCATATCACATGACAGCTCCTCATCCCGAAGGGATTGGCGCCAGAAATGTTATGGCGTTGGCTATCAAAGATGCAGGATTAAACATTGAAGATATTGATTATATCAATGTTCATGGTACATCAACTCCCTTAGGAGACATTGCCGAAACCAAAGCTATACAGCAATTATTTAAGGAACATGCATATAATCTGAACATCAGCAGCACCAAGTCAATGACAGGTCACCTTTTGGGAGGTGCAGGGGCTGTAGAAGCCATTGCGGCAATAGCTGCTATGAGAGATGGATTTGTCCCTCCGACTATCAACCATTTTACGGATGATCCGGATCTGGATCCCAAATTGAATTTTACCTTTAACAAGGCTCAGGAAAGAAAACTGAATGTGGTCTTAAGTAATACATTTGGTTTTGGCGGGCATAATGCTTCCGTCATCCTTAAAAAATTTGAATAGCTTTGGACTTGATTATCCGACTTTTTAACAGATATTTGTCCAAAGACAGAGATGTTGCCAATCGTTTAAGACCTATCATCGGTTTTACCCCACGTAGAATTCAGCTTTTTAAAATGGCATTTTACCACCGTTCGATGAATAATGATTCACCGAAAAAAATGTCCAACGAAAGACTGGAGTTTTTAGGTGATGCTATCCTTTCTACCATAGTCGCAGAATACCTTTTTAAAAAATATCCCAACAAAGACGAAGGTTTCCTTACCAAGATGAGGTCAAAAATTGTTAAAAGGCAAACCCTAAACGAGATTGCAGACAAAATGGGACTTGACGTCATCCTTTCTGAGTACAGTCTCGGCAAGTTAAGCTCCTCCATGTTGGGAAATGCTTTTGAAGCACTCATTGGAGCCGTATATATTGAATTCGGTTATGAAAAAACCAAAAATTACGTTATTAAAAATATCCTGATGAAATATCTGGATATCAAAGAACTGGAATCAAAAGACGATAATCATAAATCCCAATTGCTGGAATGGTGCCAGAAAAACGGTAAAGAAATCTCCTTTGTCACGCTTTCAAAATTCAAACTTGATAAAAGAGATTGTTTTAAAGTTGCTGTCGTCATAGACGGAAAAGAAATGGCTACAGCAGAGGATTTTAATAAAAAATCCGCAGAACAAAATGCATCACTGAAAGTGGTTGCTTTACTGGAGATTTTATAGGTTAACTTCGCGGCTTTATGTACATTCATGGTCTTTCTTTTTTAATGGATTGGCATTTTTCAAAAAAAGTAATGGATGTTGATTAAAAAATGACCACTTTCAGGTTTTGAATAAAGAATAATTCCTGAACGTTTTAAAAGTTAACCCCCTTAAGGAAAAGAGAAGGTAAACTGAATAACGTTTTCAGTTTTTTAAACATTTCTGAAACCATTTTACCCTATTACCATTATATCTAAGAACTTCAATTTTTCTTTGCAAATAATCTTATGGATTCTCTGACACAAATGGTCCTCGGGGCCGCAGTTGGTGAGGCAACTCTGGGTAAAAAAGTAGGTAATCGTGCCATGATGTGGGGTGCTGTAGCCGGTACCCTTCCTGACCTCGATGTTATCGCCAATTTTTTTATGACCCCAATCAATGCTTTGGCATTCCATCGGGGTATTACGCACGCAGCCATAGTATGTCTTATCGGAGCTCTCATTTTAGGTTGGCTTGTGCATCGGCTTTACAAATATGAAAAACATAAATGGGTAGCAGCTTCATCCTGGTTTATTACAGGACTGCTGCTAAGTGGTTCCATCTTTTTTTCCGGCGGCATTTCAATTGGGAAATCCATTTTCTCCATCATGTTGTTAACCCTCCTTGGATATTTCATTTATAAAAGATACCAACGTCCTGAATACAATACCGATATTGACGCTACGACAGGTGATTGGCAAAGATTATTTTGGTGGTCACTGATCACCCACCCCATTTTGGATTGTTTTACAACGTATGGCACACAGATTCTGCTTCCTTTTTCTGATAAAAGGGTCGCTTTTGACAATATTGCTGTAGCTGATCCATTGTACACGCTTCCGCTTATTTTTGGTTTATTACTTGCTATAAGAAGACCTGCCAATGACAAGCTGAGATCCGCTTTCAACTTGTGGGGCATCGGAATCAGTTCTGTCTACATGATGTTTACCCTGGCCAACAAACAATATATAAACCATATTTTTACAGATTCACTTCAAAAACAAGGCATTGAATACAAACGTTTTATGACGACACCCACCATTCTGAACAATGTGTTGTGGAGTGGTATTGCTGAAAGTGATTCTGTGTATTATTATGGTCAATATTCATTATTTGACTCAAAAGAAGAATTTGTTCTTCAAAAAATTTCTAAAAACCATGAAATAGTACAAAAACCACTTGAAACCGATATTACACTGAAAACTTTAAAATGGTTTTCAAACGGATATTTTCATGTAAATATACCGGAACCCGGCAAACTTTATTGGTATGACCTAAGGTTCGGTTCTTTCAGGCTTTCGCCGCAACATAAAGACGAATTTGTTTTCAAATTTGATCTGGATGAAAATGATGGGTCTTATGTCATGAACAAACAGCCCAACAGGCCAAGAGATGGTGATATCGGAGCTATTTTTTCAGCTCTTTGGAACAGGATTAAAGGCATTTAAACCACAGATTCAGCAAATTGCATTTCGTACAATTCTTTGTAGTAACCGCCATCATTCTCCAATAAAGTGTCATGGTTGCCGGTCTCAACAATTTTTCCCTCATTTAAAACCAATATCTGGTCTGCATGACGGATTGTTGACAATCTGTGCGCAATGATGATAGATGTGCGCTTTTCTATCAGTTTTTCAATGGCATGTTGTATAACCATTTCTGTTTCTGTATCAATAGATGAGGTAGCTTCGTCAAGAATGAGAATATCCGGATCAAAAACCAATGCCCTGACAAAAGAAATCAATTGCCTCTGACCCACAGAAAGATTGGCTCCTCTTTCCATGATTAAAAAATCGTAACCTCCCGGCATATTGTCAATGTATACATCTGCACCTATGGTTTTTGCTGCTTGTTGCACTTTTTCCAAAGGTATGTTTTTGTCCATCAGGGTAATATTTTCATATACGGTACCATGAAATAAAAACACATCCTGCAAAACTATGGCTATCCTCTCCCTCAATGCTGAAAGTTTATAATCTTTGATATCAACATCATCAATTTTAATTTCACCTTTTTGAATGTCATAAAACCTGTTCAGAATATTGATAATTGTACTTTTTCCGCTACCGGTACTACCTACAATAGCCAACTTTTCACCAGCTTTGATATCAAAATTTACATCTTTTAATACATAATTTTCATTATCATATGCAAAAGAAACCTCCTTAAAGGTCACATTGCCCAATAATTTATCACGCTCTACTTTGCCATGGTCAGGAATATATTCCTTGGTATCCAATAACTTAAAAACCCTTTCTGCTGCCACGAGCCCCATTTGCATGGTATTAAACTTATCCGCCAAAAATCTGATGGGTCGGAATAATAAATTCAAATATAGCGGAAAAGCAACCAATGCTCCGAAAGTAACCTTATCCTGCAAATAACCCTGAGCTCCCAACCAAATCAATAAAGCGAGAGCTACCGAAGATACCAATTCCACGAACGGGAAAAATATGGCATAATAAAAAACGTTTTCAAGATTTGCAGACGTGTACTTCCTGTTGATGTCTTTAAAAACTGCAGCTTCTTTATTTTCAGCATGAAAAATCTGAACGGTCTTCATACCTGAAATCCTTTCCTGCAAAAAAGCATTCATGTTGGCTATCTGCGTTCTGACTTTCTGATAAGAAACTTTTACTTTTTCCTTAAAAATCCATGTAGCCAATATCATGAATGGCATGGTAATAAAAACAATAAGCGTAAGCCGCCAACTCGTATACAACATAATACCAGTCACCGCAAAAATGGTGATAACATCCGCAGTGATCGTTATCACACCCTGGGCAAAAACATTATTGATGGCTTCAATATCATTGATGGTTCTCGTCGTGGATGTACCAATAGGCGTCGTATCAAAATATCTGGACTTCAATCGGATGACATGTCTGAAGACTTTGGTTCTGAGGTCTTTAATAACATTCTGACCTAACTTGGCGGTGATATAGATGAAAAAATATTTCATCACCACATTCACTATTAAAACCAAAACGTACAATAACGACAAAGTTAATATTCCTTCTTTAATACCGGGAACAATATGTTTATCAACAATCAGTTGTACGATAAATGGTTGCGCAATCGAAAAGGGTGTAATCAATATTGATAAAATAATTGACCACCAAAACAAATTTTTGAAAGGTTGTGCAATGCTTAATACCCGCTTAAGCAAAACAAAATCAGAGGACTTAGGCTGATTATTTTCCATTCAGAATGAACAAGTAATTAAAATTATAGTTCAACTATATAGTAATTCCTTTTGTTGGTTTAAAAAAATTCCTTTTATGGTCACCAAATTTTATGCTTTGATCATGATGACTTTGCTTACATTATGTAAACAAAAAGACCCCAATCCTCCCAAAACCAATCCGGCAGAGGTTGACTATGAATGGGTGATTCAGGAAGTAAATATCCCATGGGGCATGGCTGTTCTTCCTGATGGAAGTCTTCTCTACACAGAAAAAGAAGGAATTATCTATCACATATCAAATGGTAAAAAAACAGAAGTCGGAAGACCGGAAAACTTGTATTACCGTGGTCAGGGAGGTCTGTTAGATATCTGTCTTCATCCGGATTTTGAAAAAAATAACAAAGTGTATTTTACCATGTCACGTCAGCCTGAAGGTGAAAAAGGTGGCAACACAGCCCTTTTTTCTGCTGAATTTGACGGAAAAATCATTCAGAATTATCAATTGTTGTACCAGGCCACTCCCCTGACAACCGCAGGACATCATTTTGGCAGCAGAGTTGCTTTTGACAAAAAAGGATACCTGTATTTTACCATAGGTGATCGCGGTGAACGGGACCTGAACCCTCAGGATGTCACCAGAGACGGAGGAAAAGTGTACAGATTGCACGACGATGGCTCCGTTCCTACTGACAATCCTTTTAAAGGAAATGACGGAAAACCTACAGCTGTTTTCAGCTACGGACACCGAAACCTTCAGGGTATGTTTGTCCATCCAGATACTGATGAAGTCTGGACCAACGAACACGGTCCCAAAGGTGGTGATGAAATCAACATCATTAAAAAAGGAGCTAATTACGGTTGGCCGGTGATTACGTATGGTAAAGAATATTCAGGATTGACCATCACAGAAGAAACCAGTCGTCCGGGAATGGAACAACCCCTTTATTATTGGATTCCTTCGATTGCGCCGAGTGGTATGTGTTTTGTTGATGCCAAGGTATATCCCGATTGGAAAGGAAATGTTTTGGTAGGTTCACTCGTATTTGAATATCTGGAAAGATTGGAATTAAAAAATAACAAAGTGGTCGCCAGACACAAACTTTTTGAAAATATGGGCCGCGTCAGAAATGTGTTGACCGCTCCGGACGGAACGATCTACGTTGCTATCGAAAATAAAGGAATTTTAAAAATCAAACCTCAGAAAAAATAATGTATCATTTTATCATCTTTTTAAGTACAACATTTTTTATCGCAGGATGGTGGCAAACCAATCCCGGGCTTGAAGAAAGCAAACAAAGGGGCAAATTGGTTTATGAAGATTTTTGTGTAACATGCCACCGTTCCAACGGTACCGGATTTGGTAAAAATTATCCTCCATTAGCAAATTCTGATTTTTTATTGAATAAAAGAAAAGAAAGTATCTATGCTGTAAAATACGGTCTGCAGGGTGAAATTACCGTAAACGGAACGGTTTACAATAAAAAAATGGAACCTCTTGGATTGTCTGACGAAGAAGTGGCAGATGTAATGAATTATATCTACTTTAGCTGGGGAAATACCACTTCTGAGATGGTAACTGTACAAGAGGTAACAAATATAAAAAAGTAAAATATTTGTAAGGCCTTTATACCCACTAAACCCATTTAGAATCAAATATATCCGATAATTATATTTACTTTTGCAACATAATTTAAAAAATAAACAAATGAATAACGCATATATAGTTTCTGCACTCCGCACACCTTTGGGAAGTTTCGGAGGATCCCTTGCTTCTGTACCGGCTACCGAACTCGGAGCCCAGGTCATCAAAGCGACATTGACCAAAAACAACCTTACAGGAGAAGAAATTGACGAAGTTTTTGTAGGTCATGTGGTTCAGGCAAATGCCGGTCAGGCTCCTGCAAGACAGGCAGCTCTCAAAGGTGGTGTTCATGTCAAAACCCCTTGTACCACAGTCAATAAAGTGTGTGCTTCTGGTATGAAATCTGTCATGTTTGCAGCACAATCCGTTCAATTGGGTCAAAATGACCTGGTTTTGGCAGGTGGTATGGAAAATATGTCATCCATCCCTTTTTATCTTGGAAAAGCAAGATACGGTTATGGGTATGGCAACAGTGAATTGACCGACGGATTGGTAAGAGATGGTTTGGCTGATGCGTATTCCGGTGGTGCCATGGGATGTTTTGGTGATGCAACCGCAGCAAAATTTGATATTTCCAGAGAAGAACAGGATGCCTTTGCCATTCAGTCGTACCAAAGAAGTGCAGCTGCCTGGGAAAGTGGAAAATTTGCCGGTGAAGTCGTTGGTGTGGAATTAAAAGATAAAAAAGGGAATGTCAGGGTTTTTGACCAGGACGAAGAATATAAAAATGTTTTTTTCGATAAAATACCAACTTTAAGACCGGTATTTACCAAAGAAGGGACGGTCACCGCTGCCAATGCATCAACCATCAATGATGGTGCAGCGATGTTGTTGGTAGCCGGTGAAGATGCTGTCAAAAAATATAATCTTACACCTGTAGCCAGAATCGTGGCTTACGCGGATGCTGCTCAGGAACCAGAATGGTTTACCACAGCTCCTGTAATTGCTGCAAAAAAAGTGTTGGAAAGGGCAGGTTTACAACTGAGTGACATCGACTTTTTTGAAGTCAATGAAGCATTTTCAGTAGTGGCTTTGGCATTCATTAAACAAATGGGTATTTCTCAGGATAAAGTGAATGTTTTTGGCGGTGCGGTTTCCTTAGGTCATCCATTGGGTTGTTCAGGAGCCAGAATCCTTTGTACTTTGCAGAATGTCTTACAACAAAATGGCGGTCGTTATGGTATGGCAGCTATCTGTAACGGTGGTGGCGGAGCAAGTGCGATGATCATAGAAAAATTATAGAAATGGCTGGTCTTACAGCCATTGTCTACGGCTCCACAGGATTGATTGGCAAAGAATTGGTGTCTTTGCTGATAGGTTCAGAAAAATATACAAACATCATATTACCTGTCAGGAAAGTGCAAAACACCTTCACTTCCCTGAAGATAAAAGAAATCGTTGTTAACTTTGAGAACCTGGTCGATTTTAGGGAAAACCTGAAGGCGGATGTTGCTTTTTTATGTCTCGGAACGACGATGGCCAAAGCTAAAAGCAAAGAAGCGTTTTACAAAGTAGATTTTACCTATACGGCTGAAGCGGCAAAACTGGCTTGTGAAAACGGATCAAGTCATCTATTGTTGGTTTCTTCATTAGGCGCAGACACAAAATCTAAGGTATATTATTCGAAAGTAAAAGGAGAAATAGAACAATATATTTCCGAGCTATCCTGCGAAAAAGTTTCTATCTTCAGACCTTCCCTTTTGTTGGGAAACCGCACAGAAAAAAGATTCGGAGAGGCTTTGGCCATTCGGTTTTTCAGATTGTTTTCCTTTTTATTTGTTGGTCCTTTACGTATGTACAAAGGTATCGAAGCTCATGACGTTGCCAAAGCTATGTTATATCAAAGTCTGTTTCCGCAGGCCTCCAAAAGGGAAATATTCCTTTCTCATCAGATACAAATGATCGCAGATAAAGCCTGAACAAATTCCATTTTTTATAAAAGAAAAAGGCTGTCACTTTTGACAGCCCGGACTACCATCGTAGTACAATCCCAAAATAGCTATAGTTTTTTTCATGTTCAGCAGATTCCGGTTGATTCTTATTTATTAATAAAAACAATCGTTTTTTTCATAGCCTGTCGTTTTTTTTGAAGTAGTTTTTTCCATAAACAATAGCTTTTTTCATAGATACAGTTGTTTTTATTACTTTTTTCCATTTACATTTTTCCTCTGGCAGTGTTTAACTTCTTTTCAGGTTAAATCCAAAGGATACCCCAAAACGAACATCATCTGCAGGAATAACATAAAAGTTGATGGGAATATTTAATTTTCCTGATCTGAGCGAATAACCACCGGCTATAACCACAAAGCTTGAAAAATTGAGTTTGCCTCTGCTATCCATTCTTGACTCAACTTCCCTGACATTTGGAAAATCTTCAGCCAATTGCCACACTTCATCTACTAAAACCATATCTGCTTTTTTGACTACGTTAAAGGCCGGTCCGATGGCAAATTCTATTCCGTTTTTATTGCTTCGGATACCATTGAGAATCGCAACACTAGGGATGAATAAACCCTGATCCATACCTGTTATGGTTGGAATAAACTCTACCAAAGCCTGCCATTTACCTTCGTTGAGATATTGAGCCTCAAACTGATAACCTATTTGAAAAAAGGCTGGTCGGGCATCAAATCCACCATTGTACTTTTCTCTTCCCAGAATTTTGGCAGTTTCTCCTGTAAAAAAGGTATAACCCATCCTTGGACCTGAAAGATTCAAACGTTGGTATTCAGGATTGTTCATAGCACTTTCATAGGATTCTTTGTTGGACAAACTGTTGACAATAGACTGATCATTGGTTACAGAAAAAAGATCATTCACCAATAAAGTAATCATGGTATTAACTTTCTGTGGAATAAATAAAAACTCCCGAACCACTTCTTTTTCAATTTTGTCTTCTTTGACATTAATCATTCTCAACCTCAGGAAAAGCGCATCACCCAATTTGTCTGCACTTCCTGTCATAACAAAATTTGTGTTTAAATGTCCTCCTGCGGCCAAGAGACAACTTTGACTGAAACATGTACCGGATTCAATATTTTGAGCCGATAATACTTCATGGATTTCATACCGGTCAATCAATTGATACTTTGAATGTTTGCTGATTTCTACTCTTACCATTTCAAGCAGTTCATCGGGTCTGAGTTCCTGCTGATTGGCATCAAAACTTACAATAGCTAATCTTGGGGCTTGTGCTGTTAAAAAAACAGGTATTAAAAGGGCGAATAAAAAAATTACATTTTTCATATGTATTTGTTTTTTAAGTGAATTAATACTGCAAAGGTAGGTGGCCGGAAAACCTAAAACTTATTAAATATTAATACACTTTAATACAAACACCCTTAAATACTACATACTGTACAAATTTAACAAAATGATAAGAATATAAATATCCCCATTTAATTTTTTATTATAATAATTAACCATAATTATTATTTTATAATTATTTTTGTCAATATTTTATTAATATTAAATAATGGAAATTCAACAAATATTATTCAAAGCCTGCAAAGACAAATATCAGGGAGAAAACTTTGCGCAATATGTTGCAGACTTGCTCCACGTCAATCCTGATGCAGCTTACAGAAGGATGAGGGGAACCACAGCCCTGACCCTGGAAGAGATCACCCTTCTATGCCGCCACTTCCAGGTATCTTTTGATTCAGTGATGTCGTATCAAAGCAAACTCGTTCCTTTTCAGTTTAATGCCATGTTTAAGGATAAGTTTCACATCATTGAATATCTTCAGAGTATTTTATCCGCTGTAAAAAATATGTCGGAGCATAAAAAAGGTCAGATATCCATGACCGCCATGGATCTGCCGTATTTCAGACAATTTGGATTCAAACACCTCAGTCGGTTTAAATTGTTTTTCTGGCAAAGGTCCGTACTCAACCTTGAAAATCACCGGCACAAAAAATTTGATGCCGAAGAAGTCATCGTCGACTATGAAAACATCACCGATTTAATCAATTATTACTATCATGGTGTGGCCTCTTATGAAATCTGGGCCCCGGAGACTATCGACAGCACTTTAAAACAAATTCAATATTATATCGATTCAGGTCTTTTTGCCTCGAAAAATGATTTTGACAAAATCTGCGACGACCTCGATGCATTGTTTGACAAACTCGAAAGAGAAGCTGAATCCGGAAAAAAATCCATCCTCAACGAAAATGGATATCTGAGTTCTCCGTTTGAAATGTATCAAAGTGACATCTACATCTCTAATAATTGTATCCAGGCTACCGTAGGTAAAGAAGTTTATACCTATATTACCTTCAACTCCTTTAATCACCTGATGACGTTTGCGCCAGATTTTTCGGAAGAATGCGGCAAATGGGTCGAACAAATGCGGAATAAATCCATCCTGCTTTCAGAAGTATCAGAAAAATATCGTTTTCAGTTTTTTTTAGCCCAAAGAAAAAAAATCAACCAACTCAGGGAAATGTATCACACTTTGTAAGTCACCAATTCTCATACGATTCCCGACCAGATAAAACAATCCTGTTTTCAGACCGTTTATTATCTGATCATACAAAATCAGCTTTCGCAATATAAAATCAAAACAAACATGAAGCTTATATCCTGGAATGTCAACGGTATCAGGGCCGTGGTTCAAAAAAATTTTTTATCTCAATTTACATCGTTTAATGCCGACATTGTTTGTCTGCAGGAAACCAAAGCACAGGAATATCAGGTAAAAGAAGCATTGTCGTCTTTGTCTGATTATTATATTCACAGCAATGAAGCAGAAAAAAAGGGTTATTCCGGTGTCTCCATCATTTCCAAACATAAACCTGTCTCTGTAGAAAAAGATATTCAGATGGAAGAACACGACAACGAAGGTCGCGTGATCACCGCAGAATTTGATTCCTTTTATCTCGTGAATGTCTACGTTCCTAATAGTGGGGATGGTTTGAAAAGACTGGATTACCGACAGCAATGGGATCGCGATTTCGGCAATTTCCTTGAAGCGAAAAGAAAACTAAAACCGGTTATCGTCACCGGTGATTTTAACGTGGCTCATCAGCCTATTGATCTTGCCCGACCTAAAGAAAATTACAACAAAACTTCCGGGTATACGCAGGCAGAGATCGACGGGATGACTTACCTTCACGGAAAAGGATTTGTCGATTCCTTCAGACAACTATACCCGGACAAAGTTCAATATTCCTTTTGGAGTGCACGGTTTGGTGCCCGTGCCAAAAACCTGGGCTGGAGACTGGATTATTTTCTGGTAGATCAAAATCTTCCCTTTAAAGATGCCGGCATTCTGGATCAGGAGATGGGCTCGGATCATTGTCCTATCTATTTAGAGTTATAATCTGACCCCTTATTTTAAGAATGATGTATACACATGATGTTTTCAGATTTTTGTCCAAACTGACGATCAAAAGGGTCTGGAATGTCATATTGCTCACCTCTTCTTTCTACCTGACCAAATGGCTGAAAAGACCTATCCAATGGGGATTGCCGATGACCATCTCTTTTGAACCCACGACAGCCTGCAATCTTCGATGTCCGGAATGTCCATCAGGTTTGCGTTCTTTTACCAGGGCAACCGGAAATCTGAAATCCGATTTTTTCCGGTCTACCATCGATGAATTACATGAAAGATTGTTGTACCTGATTTTTTATTTTCAGGGCGAACCCTACATCAATCCGGAATTTTTGGATATGGTCGCATACGCTCAGCAAAAAGGGATCTACACCATTACCTCAACCAACGGACATTTTCTCCACGATGAAAATGCCAAAAAAACCATCCTTTCCGGATTGGACAGGCTGATCATTTCTGTCGATGGTACCACGCAGGAAACCTATGAAAATTATAGGGTGGGCGGCAATCTCGAAGCTGTACTGCAAGGTGCCAAAAATGTAGTTTACTGGAAAAAAGCCTTAAAAAGTACCACACCACACATCATATTTCAGTTTTTGGTCGTCAAACCCAACGAACATCAGATCGAAGAAATTTATGCTCTTGCAAAAGAAATCGGCGTGGATGAGGTAAAACTCAAAACAGCCCAGGTGTATGATTACAAAAACGGTAATCCACTGATTCCGGAGCAGGACAAATATTCACGGTATGCCAAAACCAAAGACGGGACGTACCGGGTTAAAAACGAATTGCTCAATCATTGCTGGAAGTTGTGGCATGCCTGTGTGATCACCTGGGATGGCATGGTGGTACCCTGTTGTTTTGACAAAGATGCCACCCACAAGCTCGGAAATATAAAGGACGGCACATCATTCAAAAAAATATGGCAGGGAGAGGCTTATGAACGCTTCAGAAAAACCCTGCTACAGGGAAGGGACAAAATCGATATATGTAATAACTGTACCGAAGGGTGTACCGTTTGGGCATCACAGGACTGATTCGTCAACTAAAGACCAAAGTACATCATTGTCGGGGAGCGGCGCTTTGTACTTATGTACAACACCACTGAGCGGATCGGTAAACTCAAGGCGATAGGACAACAAACATATACTTCTGTCGAGATTCGGCCTTCGTGAACCGTATTTGAGATCGCCTTTGATCGGCATCTCCATCGTAGCCATTTGTGCCCTGATCTGGTGGTATCTTCCGGTGATAAGGTCTACCTTCAGCAGGCAGTAATTATCAAAAACCTGCTTTTTTTCGTAAAATAAGACAGATTCTTTGTAACCTTCCATGGCTTCGTCTGCCGTCATGGCTCTGTTGTGCAGTTTTTTAATATAATGGGTGAGTTTTACCCGGCCTTCTTCCGGTGATCCGCTGACGATGGCAAGGTAAGTTTTGGAGATATCCCTTTCTTTGATCTTTTCGGTAAACGCTTCAGCAAATTTTTTGGTCTTGCCGAAGATGACGAGACCTGTGACCGGCTGATCAATTCTGTTGAGCACGTAAATCGGCTTTTTATATTTTTCGGAAAGAATTTTTTCGAGGTCTATCTGTGCCTGGGAAGTAGCCTGAACGGCGATACCATTTCGTTTATACACTACAAGAAAATGTTCATTTTCTTCCAGAATGGAATAAAGTTCTTTTTTTTTACCTAATTCAAGGAGTTTGTCCCAATCCGGATTGCTATTCATCTTTGATTTCTTCGTAGTCTATGTAATCTCCCTCCCTGGATTTTTGAGATGGATCAGGATTTTGGGTTGGTCTGAAACCACTGCCGGCCTGAATCCTGACAGGAAAAAAACTTTTAATCAAAAAGTACACAAGAACGGAGAGGATGATATATTTCAACGGTCACATAACTTATTGATATCATAAACGACAGAGGTAACGTTTTTGTTTACGTAGCGCCCTCTAATATCTGGATTTTGACAATTCATCTACCCTTTCCAACAACCAGGACTTGTTGACAATAGATGGATTTTCTTCAATTTCTTTTCTGAGATTCTGAATTTTTGTTTTTTCAGAAGGTATGATATAAATTAATTTTTTGGTATATTTAACCAGATTTAAGTGTGTTAATTTCCGAGGTTTGGTCAAAGACTTTTCCCTATTGATATACATTTTGAAAGCATTTAACAATGACTCCAATGCATCAAACTCCCCCAATTTATAATAGGCTGCTATCTGCATTGTTCTGGCACCTAATTGATACCAAACATCTTCATAGTTGATGAGTTGCAGGTAATCCAATACTTTTGTATAGTTTTCCCGATTGATTTCCAACCTGGCCAGACTAAAATAGACGGCGTTGTCCCTGAATTTGGGATTCACATAGGATTTATAATTTTCAATAAAATATTCAGCCCAATTAAATTCTTTTACACGAATAGCCGCAAATACAATGTTTCTAAAAACCGACACTGAAATTTCGTTATTCTCTTGTATAATGCTACTTTCAACTGATTCTCTGAATAAATTAAAAGCCTCTATATCAAATTCTACAATTGTTTGATTTCCTTTATTTATACAATAACTAATGGCTGTTGTGTAAATTTCTCTTTGAAAATCAATATCAAATTTATTAACATGCTCATTTATTAGATTTCTCAATATATAATAATACTTTTTATCATTTTCATACAAAAATGTATCACTTATACTTTGATATATATTAATGGTAGGATGGTTACGATATTCTTCAAAAGTCAATAAGGTAAATACGTAATCCATAAAATTTAATTCAACATCTAATTTATACATTTTTTTCCAGCTCAATAAAGTAACATAGGCACTCAATTTTTCAATTAAAAAATAAATATTCAACCATAAAATTACCTCAGTATCTCTTTTCTTTTTCTTAGCCATTTTTTTGATAAAATATTGATATACGGCAGAAGTAGCGGAATAATTTTCATTTTTCTGCAGGTTTTTCCAGGGTTGTTCTGATCAACATTCTTCTTTCTAATGGCAATTTTCTTTTGGAGAGAATTTCCATCATCAATTTTTTTTGAAAAAATGTTTGTTCTGAAAATTCTTTTTGGGCGATAAACCGGTCAAAGAGGAGGCCGAGGTTGTAAAAAAGCAGGTTCAATCGACGGGCATCTACCTCTTTTTCATCCGGATTCAAAACCGACCACAACCATGTGTCGTTGTGTGATTCTTTAATTTTTTTAGACTCCAGTAGAGGAAATATTGTGTCGTATAACAGGGTAATGCCTTTGTTTACATTAAAATAGGGAGAGCGGACAAAAATCAAAAATTCTTTTAATTCTTTTTTGTCGAGTTTTTGTAATGCCAATACTATTTTTCGTTCTCCTATCATAAATCAGTATATGATTCTACTTTTTTTTCAGATTTGTGCCATTTATTTCTTAATATATTTTACTTGCTCTTATTGTGAAAGAATGTACGGGATCTGTCTATTCAAACAAACATTACATTTTTTTGGACATATTATTGAGGTGCCTTTTGCCACATCCATTTTCAAAAATTTTGTTCCTATAAACGATTCTTTATAATTTTTAATGTTTTTAAAAACATGCATTCAATTTACCCGTGTATCGTATCAAAATGAAGCTACCTTCTGGCAATTTACCAATATTATATATAATGATATTTTTTAATTTATTATATGATGTTGTGGAATACGTAACTCATTTGTTGTCAACATCAAACAAAAATGTAAAATTAATATAAATTTTCTTCAAATACCTTTGGACAACCGAAGAAATTTGTTTTATTTTGCAGCTTACAGCGAATAGCGTAAATTATTAGCCAAGATGAACAAAATTTTATTATCCATATTTTTAGTCCTGAGTTGTATGGCTTCCCCTGCGCTGTACGGTCAGACCAATCCGGCGCAGGTTTCGGTGACACTTGCCCCAGGAATTGTGTTTCGGGATACGATCCAAAGTAATTTTGGGCCAACCTACCTGATAACTCCATCCAATGCCATAAATGTTTTGCAAACTCCGGCAGGTCCGCAAAAATTTGCCATTGAAATCAGCCTGAAAGAACCATACGATTATCGTGGCTCTGCCTCAGTTACCTTTCAATACACAACAACCGGTTTTCCCCCGCAACCCCGATGGATTCAGTACAACATTCAGTGTATCAACTCTGTCATCCACACGAATCCTGATTTTGTTTACCACAACGGTCAGGATGATGTAGAAATTTTTCCATTATCGAATGATGAAACCACTGGTGATACCTTGTTGCTCAACAATATCGGTCAGGTTGTCAACGGAAGTGTCATCACTTCAGGTGATACCATCCTGTTTAGCCCTTCAGATACCCTTGATGCTGTCATCCTTTACACAGCATCTGACAATTTTAACAGTAAAAAACAAGGAAAAATTTATGTTAAATATGCCGCACCTGAAACAGTAGTACATGATACCCTGACGTTCACCTTACTCAATACCCAAAAACAAACCATTTTATTACCTTATTCAGGATTTACAGCGGATAATGATCCGCAAAAAGGAAGTTTAGAGACCTCAGGAGCCTTTGGAGTAGTGTATACTCCGAATAAATCTGTAACAGGTACCGACATTTTTACGTTTTCGCATGAAAATGGCTCTGAAATCAGGGTGGAAATCCTGTTAAAATCATTACCACAGCAGACCTCCAGCGTCAGAGACGATGTGGTCTATACAGCAAAAAACCGACCGGTATCATTTAATGTTTTTGACAATGACCTGAGCCGGAATTTTCCGATAAATTTGTATTCCAACGGATTGGTGTATTCAGGAAACGGTAATTTTAGCTACACACCTCCCACCGGTTTTACCGGTGTAAAACAATTTTTTTACCGTGTAAACTACGGGACTTATACATCTACGGGCAAAATATTTGTCAACATCGGAAATGTTGCACCAAAACAAGATATTGAATATACATTTAACACCAGTAAAAATGTACCGGTAGCTGTTCAGTACGATGTTCCGATCGATGGATACAGCTTCTCTCAGGTGGTCCAGCCCAACTTCGGCACCGTCACCTATTTTGAAGATGGTGAAGAATTGGAGTGGTCATGCAATACTTTGTCATCCAAAGCCATGTTTGTCTATATTCCGGATCAGAATTATTACGGTACGGATGAATTTCAGGTCAATTACTGTATAGACGGAGCACAATGTATCATTTATAAAATACACCTTACCATACACGACAGACCTTCGGATACTCTTTGCCACTGTATCGGTAAAAACTGTGTATGGCCGGGAGACTTTGACAATGACGGTGTGGTGACAACCAAAGATTTGTTGCCTCTGGGAAGATACCTGGGTATAAGTGGTAATCCAAGAAACGATATCGACTACGGATACTGGCACGGTCAGCAAAAAGAAAACTGGGGTCTAACCCAAAACACAGGATCGGATTTGGCTTACATTGATGCCAACGGTGACGGTGTCTTAAATACAGAAGATCAGGAAGTTTTGGAAAACCACTTTCAAAAAACCCATAACCTCATACCTGAGCCGGTACTTTCGATCAAAGATTATCCTTTTTATTTAATCCCTAATCAGACGGAATTAGATTCCGGAGATCTATTAGTATTAACCTTGGCTATAGGTAATGAAACCTATCCGGTACTGGATCTGCATGGATTGGCTTTCGGGCTCAACATCAATCCGTCCATCATGGACAGCAGCAGTTTTGCCGGACATTTTTACAAAAATGGATGGTTTACCTATGCCTCACCATCTCTGCAGATGATGGCCCATCCTGAAACAGGCAATATTTTTGCCGGATTCACCCGAAGTGGCGGTTCCGGAGTGAGCGGAAGTGGTCCGGTCGGTCAAATTAGTTTTATCGTTATTGATGAATTTGATGGTTTCAAAGGAGATGGCACCAATACCCCAATCACTTCCAGGATATGGCTCAACAACATCATCACAGAAGATGAAAACGGTGATCGCGCACAGGTATCCGATAGCTTTGTAGACATTACCATCAAGAAAAACAAATCCCAACCGGTGCCGACAGAAGACAAACTTCTGGTATTTCCTAATCCGGTGGCAGATCAGGTCAACCTGCATTTTAATGGCAGAAACACCATATACAGTTATAGTATGACTGATATGTTCGGACAAATCATCGTCCAAAAAGATCAACACAACCAACAAAGTGCAAGTATTGATACCGCTACCCTACCTAACGGAATTTATGCCCTTCAGGTGACCACATCATTAGGTGTCATCACCAAAAAAGTGATGGTACAGAAATAGGAATAGGTATTGTGGTTTTATGGTTTTGTGGTATTGTGGTATTTTGGTGATGAGATCAGGATACGGATGTTATCCTTAGGGTTGAAAACCACATCATAATTAGGTTTGTACAAACAAAACCCTCTTAATTTCATAAAAAATGGGTTTAGAAAGCTATTTTTGCAGCGCAAATCATTTATTATAACAGATGTTTTTACCTGACCACCATACGCTGGAAGAGATTGACCATTTATGTTCGACAGATCCGAAGATTACCCTGACCCTTTCTGAAGACATTCAAAAAAAAATAGCTGATAACAGAAACTATTTAGAACAAAAAATCAAAGAGCCGGGAGCCGTATATTATGGCATTAACACAGGATTCGGGTCACTTTGTAATATTCAGATATCACAGCACGAGCTGGAAGAATTGCAGGAAAATCTCGTTTTGTCACATGCTTGTGGTATGGGTGCAAAGGTTCCGCCGGAGATTTGTAAACTTATTCTGCTTTTAAAAATAAAAAACTTTACCAAGGCAGTTTCCGGTGTACGACCTGTGATCGTACAGCGACTCATTGACATGTACAATCATGATGTCATACCTGTCATCTATGAAATGGGTTCTCTGGGCGCTTCAGGAGATCTGGCACCATTGGCACACCTCAGTCTTCCGCTTTTAGGCAGAGGCGAGGTGTACTTTGAAGGAGAGATCAGAGCTTCCAAAACGGTATTGGAAACCCTGGGCTGGGATGTCCTGACCCTGGAAGCAAAAGAAGGTCTTGCCTTGTTGAACGGAACCCAGTTTTCGTTGGCTTACAGCAGCAAAATCTGCATCACAGCTCTTCGGATTTTTGAATTGTACCATAAGATTGCCGCCCTGTCTATGGAAGCTTATGGTTGTTCGATATCGCCTTTTGACCCAAGCATCCATAACATCCGTCCACATCAGGGACAGATTCTTACCGCTCAAAAAATATATGCTTTACTGGACGGATCAGAGATGAGAAACACATCTTACAGTGTTCAGGATCCGTATTCTTTCCGATGTGTTCCGCAGGTGCACGGAGCGAGTTATACTGCATTCCGGCATGCCCTTGAAGTCATCGAAACAGAAATCAATGCAGCCACCGACAATCCGAATATTTTTGATTTGGAAGACAAAATTTTGTCAGGAGGAAACTTTCATGCACAGCCATTGGCATTGATATTAGATTATATGGCCATCGCTTTGGCAGAGTTGGGCAATATTTCCGAAAGAAGGGTTTACCAGTTGATCAACGGAGACCGGGATTTACCCGCTTTTCTGGCACCTGAACCCGGACTTCACTCCGGATTTATGATAGTCCAATATACCGCTGCGTCTATCGTCAGCCAAAACAAGCAGTATTGTACACCGGCATCTGTGGACAGCATCGTGTCTTCCAAAGGTCAGGAAGATCATGTAAGTATGGCCTCCAATGCCGGAACCAAGTGTTTTAAGATTCTGGAAAATGTCAAAATGTTGATGGCCATCGAATTATTGACCGCTTGTCAGGCATTTACCTTCAGAAAGCCCAAAAAATCTACACCTGAACTTGAATCTTTGTATCAAAAGGTTCGGGAGACTATACCTTTTATGGAAAAAGACCGGCTTTTGCACGATGATCTGATGGCAGCTGTCCGATTGGTGGAAAGTTTGCTGGACGAAATAAAAATCTGACAGAAAGAGAACAGATTTCTTTATTTCTTGTTGTTTTTATATTCTCCGAAAATTTTTTTACCATGATTATCAGCAAAAACCTTTCTTATGCCTATCCCGGAGCAAAACCAATGGTATTTCCGGACATAACGTGTGACTCCAAAGACCTACTTTTGGTATTGGGAAAATCCGGTGTGGGTAAAACTACTTTGCTTCATCTTTTGGGCGGACTGATCACTGCCACCCAGGGAGAAATCACCATTGGTGATCAATCCGTAAACAAGCTGAGTGGTAAACAAATGGATACTTTCAGAGGTAAAAATATCGGCATTATTTTTCAAAACAACCATTTTGTACAATCGCTCAATGTGTTGGAAAATATTGCTTTGGCACAATCTCTTGCCGGCAATCCGGTCAACAAGGAAGTCTGTCAAAAATGGCTGGACAGACTTAACATCGGACACAAATCAAAAGCTTATGTTCACCACCTTAGCCAGGGCGAAAAACAAAGAGTTGCTATAGCCCGCGCATTGGTCAACCATCCCAAATTGATATTGGCTGATGAACCTACCTCCGCACTTGACGATGTAAACACCAAAGAAGTCGTCAGCATTTTGCAGGAGCAGGCAAAAGAAGTGGGAAGTGCTTTGGTCATCGTAACTCATGACACCCGACTCAAAGAACTTGTCAGTAATCAGGTCATTCTACAATAAACCGTAAATTCAAATCATGCGTATTTCGACTTTAGCCTGGAAAAACATCATAAAAAATCCGCTTAACCTGATTTTGAATGTATTATTATTCGGATTGGGTATCGGATTGATATCTTTTTTATTGTTGTTTAACGAACAATTAAAAGATAAGTTTGAAAAAAATCTTGCTGACGTGGACCTGGTTGCCGGTGCCAAAGGCAGTCCATTGCAGCTCATCCTTTGCGGTATGTACCATATAGATAATCCTACGGGAAATATCAGTATTAAAAATGCTACCCCTTTGTTACGACCATTACATCCGTTGATCAAATTAGCTGTTCCTTTATCCTTAGGCGACAACTATAAATCATATAGGATTGTCGGTACCAACCACGACTTTTTGGGATTGTACGAAGCAGAACTTAGAGACGGCAATCTTTACAAAGAAGATTTTGAAGTTATCATCGGAGCAGCGGTGGCGGATGAGACAGGGTTAAAAATCGGAGATACTTTTATCAGTTCTCATGGTTTCGGAGGTGATGATGATCACACGCACGATGATGCCAATTTTAAAGTGACCGGTATCCTCAAAGGAACAGGTGCCGTCATCGATCAATTGATACTCACTAATACGGCATCTATTTGGCTGGTCCATGATCACGGTCATGAACATGAAGAAGAACATACTGAAGAAGGTCATGTTCATGAGCCAGAAGTTACGCCAACCACAGCACTTATCAATTCGGATACCGGAGAAAAAGTCGTTAAAAACAGCAATGAAGAATTATTGATGTTTCCTGACAAAGAAATCACAACTGTTTTGATACAATACAAAAACAAAAAGAATTTCCAATCTCTTAATTTCGGAAGAAACATCAATGAAAATACGGAAATGCAGGCAGCGTCACCGGCTATAGAAATCAACAGATTGTATTCAATGATTGGTGTGGGTACAGATGCCTTGCGGGCATTGGCCATATTGATCGCTTTTGTGTCTGCCATCAGCATTTTTATCTCATTGTATAAAAACATGAGAGAGCGGAAGTACGAACTTGCCCTGATGCGGGTTATGGGAGCAGGACGAAGCAAAATATTTAATCTTGTATTACTTGAGGGAATGATTTTGGCTTTGATCGGATTTGTAGTTGGAACTGTCTTGAGTCATGCCGGAATGGAGTTGCTTGCCGTTTATCTGAAAAAAGGATATAAGTATACCTTTTCAGGAATGACCTTTTTGCAGGTCGAATGGATTTTATTGGCGGTTTCACTTGTCATTGGTGTGATAGCAGCTTTGATCCCGGCATATCAGGCGGCAAAAACGGATATTCACAAAACCCTGGGAGAAAAATAATGTTGGTCAACAGGATATTGTATCTGACAAAATAAAAAGGAGCTTTTCGAAGTTATCATTTCAGTCATTTTGTCATTACATCTCTGAGTAATTTATTCCATGTCAGCACAAAAATTTCCGGAAAAATATACCCAATATCTGGCTTATACGGCTGTTATTTTATTGCTGACAGGTTTTTTGTTCAACAGGGTTATCAATAATGTCGGTTTATTGCTGGCAGGGGTTCATGCCGTCATATACCTGAAAGATTCCTGGAAGATGATAAAAAGTTGGCCGCTTTACATCCTGCTTGGTGTTATATTATTTCCAACAATCCATGATTTGATCTTTGAAGGGGCCGGTTTTTTAAGGGCACAGAATACCTTAAAATGGTCGTTGATCGTTTATCCAATATTTTTTGCCGGTACCCTGAGATATGAAGGTTTTTTAAAAAATATTTCTTTTTTATCTATTGGTTTTTTAAGTTTCGCATCCACTTACAGTTTGGTCGGGTATTTTCAAAATTTTACAGCCGTTACTGATGCCTACGGAATGGCAAAAGTCATGAAAGTTTTGTCCTATTCTGACCACATCAGAATAAGTTGGGCGACAGTGGTTACCATTATTTTGGCACTTGTTTTTGTTTTTACTGAAAAAAACAAATGGATTAAAACAGCCTTATGGCTGGCCATCATTTTCCAGTTTGTCTATATCCATATTCTAAGTGCAAAAACCGGTCTGGTTTCTTTATATTCAACGCTTTTGGTACTTCTTTTAGGGGTTATTATTCAAAAAGGCAGGAAATGGGCATTGATCATTTTACCCGCAATATTATTATTTCCTGTATTGGCTTACCACTTCATCCCATCCTTTTACAACCGGGTGGAATATACCAAACACGATTATTATCATTATAAGAGGAATAATTTTCAATTCGGATTAAGTGATGCGCTCAGGTTGTATTCTTTGGAAGGTGGTATCGAAATGGTGAAAGAAGCACCTGTAACCGGTGTCGGATTTGCCCGATTGCAACAAAAAATGAATGATTGGTATAAAATCCATAAACCTGTAATTACACCTAATAACTATTTTCTTCCGAGTTCTCAATGGCTGATATATCAGGCTGCCGGAGGAATAACAGGAGGGATATTAATATTGATGTTTTGTTTGATATTTCTGGTTTATTACCGAAAAAATCTGATGTTTCTTGCTTTTTACCTGCCAGTCGTGTTGAGCTTATGTTATGAGACCCATTTGGAAACACAAACCGGCATATTTGTTTTTGGTTTTTTTCTGGGATTGTTTATGGCCTTATATAAAGAAAAGACCAAATCTTTATCTCAAAATGAACTTATTATTCCTTAATTTTGTATTAATCAACAGAACATTTGTTGTAACAAATAAATTTTATTTATGAAACAATTTTTAATTTTTGGCATCCTTGTGATGTTATTGGTATTTGTTGCCTGCAAACGTTCGGCAGAAGAAGCGGCACCACAGGGAATCGCTTTATATGAAACCGAAGAGTTTAAAAATTTTCATCAACAATTTTCAACAGACAGTGCCTTTCAGATGGAACATATCGTATTTCCTTTGGATGGTATCAGGGCACCATCTGATCAAAATGACACTTTGGGATTAAAACACCAATGGCAGCGTGAAGATTGGAAAATACACGGCGTTTTTGATGATGCCAATGGTACATTTACGGTTGAAATGCTTGATCTCGCCGGCAAAATGGTCATTGAAATCATCTCAGACGAATCCGGTTTGTTCACTATGGAAAGGCGATTTGCCAAATTGTCGGATGGGTGGAACCTTATATACTACAAAGAGATGGGGAAATACAAATAGAATCATCAATAGAAATCATAGATAAATGGACAGAAATTCTTTTCTCAAATGGATGGCAGCAACGCCTTTTTTATTGGCTATGACAAGACTCGACGAAATCATGTTTTTCCTGCACAAAGGGCAAAAAACAGAAAAAATGCCTGCTCTTTTTATGGGACATGGCAGTCCGATGAATGCTATTGAGGAAAATGAATTTGTCAGAGGATTTCGGGATATGGCGAAGGGTATTCCCACGCCAAAAGCTATTCTTTGTATTTCGGCGCATTGGTACACCAGAGGAACCATGGTAACCGGCATGGAAAAACCATCGACGATTCACGATTTTGGCGGGTTTCCACAAGCTTTGTTTGATGTACAATATCCTGCACCGGGAAGTCCTGAACTGGCAGTACAGGTCAAAGAAATGATGAGTCCTCTTTCGGTTCATGTATCAGATGAATGGGGATTGGATCACGGTGCCTGGTCTGTTATTAAACACATGTATCCTAAAGCAGATGTTCCGGTCATTCAGATGAGTATTGACCAAAAACTGAATCCCCGGCAACATTTTGAATTGGGTAGCAAACTAAAAGATTTAAGAAATAAAGGTATTCTCATCATAGGAAGTGGCAATATAGTACATAATCTGGGGATGGTGGACTGGGCAAATTTCAACAAAGACAACCACGGTTTTGATTGGGCGATTGAGGCAAGAGCTGAAATCAATAAGTATATCATGGATGAATATTATCAACCATTGTTTCAGTATAATACACATTCCAAAGCATTTCAAAATGCCATCCCAACACCGGACCATTTTTTACCATTGATGTATGTTCTGGGTCTTAAGGACAAACAGGACAAAATTACCTTTTACAACGACAAACTCATGGCCGGAAGTTTAAGCATGACATCAGTCCGCGTCGGTTAATCAGGTATATAAAACAAATCGGAGGCAATGCCATCAGCAAACAATTTTCCTTGTTTGGTAAGTACATAAGTATCCTTTTTATTTTCAACCAAACCTCTTTCTAATGGAATTTTAATCTGCTGTAAAAACCATTCGGCGAAAGCCAAATGATCACCCATCAAAGTATTTGTTTCTACACCCCACATCGTCCTGAGGCCTGTCATTACATATTCATTATATTGGTCTTCCGGCGAAAGCAATTCTGATTCCTGAGGCAGGATACCAGATTCGATATCTTTTATGTACAGAGCATTGTTGGCAATGTTCCAATATCTCGTTCCGGCTTGATAAGAATGCGCTGAAGGGCCCAGGCCGAGATAAGGAAAACCCTTCCAATACGAAGTATTATGTACGGCATAATGTCCCGGTCGACCAAAATTCGAAATTTCATAATGGTCAAATCCTTCATTTTCAAGCTTTTGCACTAAAAATAAAAACTGTTGTTCGACCAGCTTATCATCTGCCGGTTGAACCTTTTTGTTTTGAACCTGATGGTGAAGTAATGTTTTTTCTTCAACAGTAAGTGCGTAAGAAGAAATGTGAGGAATGTCAAAATTCAAAAGGTTTTGAATATTTTTTTCCCATTGTACCATATCACTATCCGGAATACCGTATATCAGGTCGCAGGTCAGATTGTGAAAACCTTTGTCCTGTACCAATGGAATACAAAATGAAGCTTGTTCGGCAGAATGTGCCCTATTCATCCATTGGAGATCTTTTTCAAAAAAAGATTGAATACCGATACTTAACCGGTTGATTCCGCATTTCTTCCATACATCACACATCTTTTTTGTGATATCATCCGGGTTGGCCTCAAGGGTGATTTCGATGTCTTTTTGCCATACAAAAGATGCTGACAAGGCTTCAAAGATGAGATCAAGGTCGTTTTCATTCAAAAGAGACGGGCTGCCACCACCAAAATAAATAGAAGTCAACTCATTATTTTGAAAAAAGGATTGTTGATATTTGATTTCCTTACATATCGCAGAAATCAACGAATCCTTATATTTGAGTGAGGTTGAAAAATGAAAATTGCAATAAGTACAGGCTTGTTTACAAAAAGGAATGTGAATGTATACGCCCGACATAAAACTATTCGTTATTTTTGAATCAAAATGTAAAAGTATACAATTTAAGAGAATCCCTTTACATGAGGTTACTTGTTCTGATACTAATCATAGTGAATCCGTTTTTTGTTATGGCGCAGAAGTCGTTCTGGTTATCCGTTAATGAAACTAATGAACTAACAAAAAAAAGTAAATACGAACAGTTTTCTGATTCTATGCAGTTAGTCAATAGTGTTTTAAGCAGAATAGAAAACTGGAAATCAACAGGATATGTATTAGCCAATTTTGATTCGATCCAATGTATTTCCGATACCTGTACGGCCTTTGTTTATAAAGGAGAGCGATTTACCATGTCCGATATTATGTATGATTCAGTTTGGGCGTTCACTGCCTTCAGAAGATCCAATATTTAAAAGGGCCCTGCTTTCGGGCAAAAAAAATATTAACTGGCCGAAAAAAGCAAAAAAGATTACAGAATATTTTATGAATTCAGGCTATCCTTTCTGTAAAGTCTATCTTGAAAACTTCAGCATTGAAGAAAAAAATATATCGGCTCAGGTTATGGTAGCAAAAGGAGAAAGGGTATTTTATGATTCATTAGTCATCAAAGGTGACGCAAAAATCAGTAAAAATTTTTTGTACCGGTATTTTCAGATAAAGCCCGGCATGGTGTACCATCATAACAAAGTTTTGGCAATAAACAGTCGCATAAAAAATATATTGTTTGTAAAAGAGACGGCAAAATCCCAGGTAAAATTCCTCAACGGACAAGCTATAACCTATTTGTATCTGAACAGAGCACCGATAAACCGTTTTGACTTTTTACTCGGTGTTTTACCAAATAACAATCCGGCAGAAGGACAAAGCAGGTGGACCATTTCCGGAGACCTTAAGGCAGAATTTTACAATCGTTTTGGTCAGGGGGAATATATATTCGGTCAGTATAAAAAATTAAGACCTGAAAATCAGGAGATTATTCTTAAATACTCGATGCCATACATCTATAATTTCGGGTTTGGACTGGATAGTGACTTCCGGTTATTTCGTAATGGCAACGAACACATAGATATTATTTTTACAGGTGGTATACAGTATCTTTACAAAGGATTAAATAATATAAAATTCGGATATCATTATAAATCTTCGAGATTGATCGATATTAACAGAGCGTTGATACAAAGTACAGGCAGGTTGCCCGGCAATCTTGACGTAGTCTACAGGTCCGGGGTCGTGAGCCTGCAGATATTGGAGACTGACTACAGATTTAATCCGTCCAAAGGAATATTGTTGGAGTCAAAACTCAATATCGGGCAAAAACAAATATTGGAAAACAGTCTGATTTCTTCTATTCCGGGAATAGAAAATGTTTATGAAAATGTATTAAAACCAAGTTTGCAATTGGAATCAGAAATTGATTTTCAATACTTTGTCCCTGTAAAAACCTATGGTGCTGTCCGTCTCAGGGTATTGGGAGGAATCAGAACCGGAACAGCTGAAATTCAACAAAACGAATTTTTCAGGATCGGAGGCAATGCTACATTAAGAGGTTTTGATGAAGAAGGAATCTGGACGGATAAGTTTGTGGTTTTTAGTTCAGAATTCAGACTTTTTCTCGACAGAAATTCGTTTTTGTCTCTTCCTTTTGTAGATTTTGGTTTGACCAGTATTGTTGTGGACAATCAGAAAATACTTGATGAAGCGATTGGCTTGGGTTTGGGAATCAATTTCAGTACCAGAGCCGGCATATTTAACGTTAGTTTTGCTGCGGGAAACCGATTAAATTCCGGCTTTGATTTTGGTAATATGAAAGTTCATTTCGGTTATCTCAACCTTTTTTAAAAACCCGTAAAAGTGATTTATTGTTCCCTTTCTAAAATAAAAATATGTCAAAAAATCAGGTAAAAATTGAAGAAAGCTGGAAAAAACAACTTTCTGAAGAATTTGAGAAAGCCTATTTTTGTCATTGACCGGTTTTATAAAAAATGAGATAAACATCGGAAAAACGATTTATCCACCGGGTCAGGATATTTTCCGGGCATTTCAACTAACCCCTTTTGACAAGGTGAAAGTAGTGATTCTCGGACAGGATCCTTATCATAATCCGGGAGAAGCCATGGGATTAAGTTTTTCCGTTCCAAAATCGGTAAAAATTCCTCCTTCTTTGCGCAATATATATAAAGAAATTCAGAGTGATTTAGGGTTTGACATTCCCGGACACGGAGACCTGACCCATTGGGCAGAACAAGGTGTATTTTTATTAAATGCGATGCTTACCGTTGAAAAAAACAAAGCAGGTTCACACAAAGACATAGGTTGGCAGACCTTTACCAACGCAGTAATCAGGCAATTATCTGAAGAAAAAAAACATTTGGTTTTTATGTTGTGGGGTAATTTTGCCAAAAGTAAAAAAGACCTCATTGACGGGTCAAAACATTTAATTTTGGAATCTGCTCACCCCTCACCTCTGGCCGGTGGCGCATTTTTTGGTTGCAGTCATTTCAGCAAAACAAATGATTATTTAGTAAAAACCGGTCAAAAAACGATAGACTGGGAGATCAGATAGTTCAATAAAGTCAATACAGAGATAAAAACACATACAACTTCCTACTTTTTTGGATCGGAAAATGACGCTAAAAAAAATGATATTTTTAATTTAAGTTTAGCGCAACGTTTTGTTAAGTGACATAAAACAATAAACCTGCATCCAAAACCATGTTTTTATTTATACTGATTAAAAATAATATTAGAATATAATTAGAATGAATTTCATAACAATAATATGTAATGTATATTTATCTATTAATCAACTATTTTTATATTTACAATATTAGTATAGTAACTTTATCTTGTTTGAGTCTCGGATATACTCACTTGATTTTGAACCTTGTAATATATCTTTGCATCGTCAAAATAATTATTCTATTAAATTTAAACCATATTCAAAATGAAAATATCAAATTTTCTAAAGTATGCTGTCGTATTTTTAGGTCTGACGATCTTTCTTTTTTCATGTAGAAAAGATAATGATGTTGCTGAAAATAATTTTGCATTAGTAAGTGAATTTAATCATGAAGTTCCTTTAGCCTGGAATGAGTTGTTTTTGGAAATTGAACGATATGCAGCAGGCTACAGACCTGGTCCTGCTCCAAGGGCTTTAGGCCATATGGGATTGGCCGTTTACGAAGCTTGTATTACAGGTATGCCTGAATACAACTCACTAAAAAACAGGTATGCCGGACTGGAATTACCTGCTGTTGAAAATGATAAAGAATATTACTGGCCTGCGGTGGTGCATGGTGTATATTCCTCCATGATGCCGAGATTTTTTCCAAACACTGCATCGAATCTTGACAGTAAAATGAAATTATTGATCAAAAGGTTTAATGAAGAATTAAAAGAAGAAGCCGGTAATGATGTTTTTAACAGATCTTTGTTACATGGCCAAAAAGTTGGTGACGCTGTTTGGCAATGGTCATCAACAGATTCTTATGCCCATGATGCATATTTAGACCCCTTCAAAAATTATGACTGGGCTCAAGCATTCAGAAGAGATGGTGATTGGGTACCAACAGTACCCGGACCTCCGCAGCCTATGTATCCTCATTGGGGTAAAGTAAGAACTTTTGCTATTCCGGAAGAAATGAAATTGTCCAGACCACCATTGGCATATAGTGAAAGTCCTACATCAGCTTTGTATGCTCAGGCTATAGAAGTGTATGCAAATCATCGTGCATCTTTTGAAGGTCAATGGATCGGAGAGTTTTGGAGTAATGACTTTCTTAATGTAACTTTTAGTCCGGGACCAAGATGGGTAGCCATTGCCAATCAAATTATTGTTAATGAAAATTCAAACCTTGAAACATCTATTGAAGCTTATGCAAAAGTTGGAATGGCAACTTCTGACGCTGCAGTAGCCTGCTGGCATTCAAAATATCATTACAATGTTGAGAGACCGGAATCTTACATTAAAAGAGTTATTGATCCAAACTGGGAACCAAGTCTTAATAATCCTTCAAACGGTGATGAGGGTTTTACTCCACCGTTCCCTGCCTACCCTTCAGGACACTCAACCATGGGAGCTGCCGGAGCTGAAGCGTTGGCAAGTGTTTTTGGTTATGCATACTCTATGACGGACAGATGTCATGAAAACAGGACAGACTTTTTGGGAATGCCGCGAACATTTGGAAGTTTGTACGAAATGGGATTGGAAAATGCCTGGTCAAGAGTTCCGTTGGGAGTTCATTTCCGAATGGATTCAGAAGAAGGTGTGAGACATGGCACAGTAATCGGAAGAGCCGTAAACAACCTGCCATGGAAAAAATAATGTATAAATGTAATATTTAAAAACGGTTGAGGCATTTATTTATTAAGTGCCTCTTTTTTTTAATTTCTAATTTTTGATTTATATACAAATGAATATCATAAAAAAATCAGTATTTACATCATTTATTCTAATTGTATTCAGTATGGTTGCTTGTGAATCTGACAAACCAAAAAAAATAACTGAATATTATGAAAATGGGTATATCAAAGCTGAATATTATGTCAAAAACGGGAAAAAGGAAGGAACTTTTAAGCGATACAGCATGGAACAAAAAAATCTTCTTATTTCTGAATACAACTTTATGAATGATATTCAGGAAGGAAAATCAGTATTTTATTTTCCAAGTACCAAGATTCAGGAAGTTCAATATTACGAAAACGGGAAAAGACAAAAATCAGATACTGTTTTTTATGAATCCGGAGCTATAGAAATGATAACGGATTATAAGGATGACAAAAAACATGGTTATACCAGAAAATATAACGAGGATGGAAAATTATTTTTTGAAGCTCTTTGGGAAAATGATAAGTTTATTAAAGTTAATGAAACACTTTTAAAGAAATAAATTTTATTTAAACGGTCCGCATCTTTTGACTACCCAATAAATCAAATTTTATATGTCATATAATAAGTTATTCAACCTGTTAATAATATCGTTTATATTATTCAGCTGCAAAAACCAAACTACACCACATGAAAAAAATATTACACCTGAGAATGAATTTAATGGCGATACAGGCTTATCCCAAGATAATACATCTAAGATTCCAGATTCCAAACATCAGCAGAAAGTTGTCAATCAGGAATCACTTAAAACTCCTGCAGACGAACAATCAAAAATAACAAAAAAAACTGAAAGTTCAACGATTCCGGGACCAAAGGGGTATGTAGGTAAAAACCATGTTATCTTATACGAAGAACAAAGTACCGGGTCTAAAAAAATCGCAACCCTACAAAAAGGTTCGACTATATATCTTCTTGAGACTTCTATGACAAACGAAAAAGGTGAACTAGCAAGTTATCCAACCTGGTACAAAATTCAAGGAAGTGACAAAAAAATGGGTTGGGTAAAGGGTTCTGACATAAATTTCGGACATTAATAACCACATCCTGAATTACATGGTTATTATCAGATATTTATATTTCTTTTATCCGGATTTTTTGATAAATATATTTCCATAATATTTTTTCCAATAATATCGCCTAGATACAGACCATCTTCACAATCCTTTCTGAAATGAACACCTAGATACATTCTAGACCTTGCGTTCTCCTCCTTCATTTCCTGAAAAGACTTAAAATTTCTGGGTTCACTTAAAAATGCCTTATTACCTTTATGGCTATTGTCGGTAAATGGATGTTCCTTTCCAAAAAAGTTTTCCAGAACGGTACAAGCTGCTGCCCCAAAAGCTGAATGTCCGGAAGGGTAAGCAGGAAAATCAGGATTTTCATGAAAGGGTCGCCAGGTTGGATCAATATGATACTGTATGAAATGTGAAGGTCTCACTTGATTATTTGAATACTTCAGGTCCCAACACAAAACACCAGTTTCATGAATAGCCAGGCTCATGTAAAAATACATATTTTTAATAACATAAAAATCGGGTTTTTCCTCAATAACCAATTGGTTCAAAATATTAATCCATCGGGTTGCAGGAGTAAAAGTGATACCCGGCAGGTCATCGCTCCAAAATTCTGCTATCCATTCAGATTCATAAGGCAATGGTTTCGATAAAGTATAAATCTCCATAGCCTCTCTGTACATATCTTTGTCATTTAAAGGTCTGAATTTTATTTTAGGCGGCAAATTAATGGGCTTTAAACCCAAAGCAGGTAAAATACTTTCGTATCTTATGAGAGACTTCACCCAAGTAACTTCTGATTCAACAGATTTTTGGACTACAATGGTTGTAACTGAATCTCTGACAGAATATTTATCTTTTAAATAATAATCTTCCGGCAAAAATACTGATTTAATGGAATCAGAAATACTTTTAGCCAAAGACGAAATAAACGTATGGTCAATACTGTTTATCTTGTTTTCGGAATTAATCATTGATAAAATACCTGTATATTTACCTTCTATCAACCTATCACTTTTATGAACTCTGTTGGCAAACATATTGGACATATGATTTGCCAAAACAGCATTTAACAGATTATTTAACAGTAAGGTATCTTTGATTTTAGTGTTTACATTTTTTGGCGAAAATTTGAAATCCAACGTATAATTTTCCGGATTGGTTGACGCCTTCACAGCTTCATTCACCGCAATATTTAATGTCATTAAATATCTGGCAGAAATAATCGGAGACATAAACATGTCCATTGATTCTACTTCAGTGTATAATTTATGGTATTCATAAATGATTGCTCCGGGGCTCGCTTCAAATCTTTCGCCCCGATGATTTACAGGTACTTCTTCTGAACATCTCAACAATATCAAAACACATAGCGACAAAATAAAAAATACGGGAAACAAAAATCTCCTGAATCGAAATACATTAAATCCTGTAAACGTTTCCTTTTCCAATGTTTAAGCTCCTTTTAATTGCGAAAATGATTCTTGTTGCCATTGGCTAAACCAAATAGTGAATTTATTGCCACGATTGTTTTCTGAGCTCAAACCAATTTTAGCCTTATGCAATTTTAATATATGTTGTACCAGCGGCAATCCGATTCCGGTTCCTTTTATATGACTGGTACTCGGACTTCGGTAAAATGATTTAAATATCAGTCCTTGTTCTTCCAAAGGAATCGACTGACCTTTATCTTCTATTTCCAGGATTGGTTGATTTTCTTTATTGAAATGAATTCTTACATAAGCCGTATGATCAGGTGAAAACTTACATGCATTTTCACAAAGATTTGAAATAGCTGTTTTTAATAACAATTCATTACCCTGAATCATTAACAAATCCGGATTTTCCGGAAGTAATGTGGTGTCTACCCTGATGGAATATGTCGGATGTATTTTTTTCAGATTAGATTGAACTTGCCAGATGAGTTCATCGATCCTTACTTCTTTAAATGCTGCTTTATCATCACCAGAGGTTATTCTTGCCAATGCCATCAACTGATCCACAACATTTTTCAGGTCTTTCATATCACCTAGAATACTTTCAAGTACCTCGCTGTATTCTTCCTGTGACCTGGTAGTGAGGAGTGTAACTTCAAGCTGCGCAATCGCAGATGCCAAAGGGTTTTTTAATTCATGCGAAATATTGGATAAAAACCCTTTTTGGTTCAGAAATGCTTCTTCCGCCTTTTCAAGCAGGTTGTTAAACATTACAGCCAACCTGGAAATCTCATCAGTATTTTTACCGGAATCCAGCCTTTTACCGATTTGAGAAGGATACACTTCATCCATTTGCCTGATAATGTGCGATACTGGTGAAAGTGCCTGAACAGAAAAAAAATACCCACTTAAGCCTACGAGAAAAATTACAATAAAAAATACAACAGCAAGAATATAAGACAACCTGACAAGCTCCTCAGAAGTAAAAACTCCCTGAGATACCAGCAGATATTCTTTATTCAGATTGTTTTTATATTTTATTCCAATGGCATCATAATTATCATTTTTAAACCGGACTGATTCCATATTATCCAGACCGGAAATTTCTTTTAAAACGTTGGCCGGAACCTCATCTGATCTTTGAAATGCATATACTTTCTGTTGATCCAATGTATAAATGGATATTTTTTCTTTTGTCGGCAAATGAATTTCCTGCTTTTCTTCCAAAGAAGAAAGATAGTCTTCCGGCTTCAGATTGTGGTATTTAACCACCATTTCTGCGGTCATCAATACTTTGGATTCCAGTCCCTTGTAAAATTCACTTTTTAACTGTTCTTTAGAAATGGTGTAAATCAACACCATCGTCAATAAAAGTAAAAATGCGACAATAAAACTGAATTGGATTGTAAGACGTGATCTGATCTGCATGCTAAAAGATTAATCCTTAATATAATAACCTATTCCTGATCTGTTGTGTATGAGTTTTTTACTAAATCCTTTATCAATTTTATTTCTCAGATAATTTATGTAAACCTCAACAACATTGGTTCCCGGATCAAAGTGAATTTCCCATACATTTTCTACCAATTCTGCTTTATTGGCGACCTGACCCTTCTTTTGAGCCAAATATTCCAATAATTTAAATTCTTTGGGTGTCAATTCAATTTTTACCCCATTTCTGAAAACCGTTTTATTATGTGTATTAACAATCATATCACCAACTACAATAATGATATCTTCGACCTCGATTCCCTTTTTTCGCCTATGTAATGCCCTTACTCGTGCCAACAGTTCTTTAAACTCAAAAGGTTTGGTCATATAATCGTCTCCCCCCGATTCAAGGCCTGTTATTTTCATATCTGTTGAGTCCAATGCAGACAAGAGTAAAACGGGCGTCTGGACACCGTGTTGTCTTAAAAACCTACATAATTCGATACCTGTCATCTCAGGCATCACAACATCTGAGATGATGACATCATAGTTTTCAGAGATAGCAAGGTCGCTTCCTGTTTTTCCATCGTATGCAATTTCAACCTGAATGTTGTTTTCCTTCATACCTTTACTAATGGATTGTACGGTATTAAAATGGTCCTCAACTAATAAAATTTTGCTGGGCATACTTTTATCTTTTAAAAAGAAATAAAACTTATAAAATATTGATTCTTAGGGGAATCGCAAAATTAAGCAATAATAACTAATCAGAGATATATTCAAGATAATATAATAGGAACAAAACACTGAAAATCAGTCTTTCTCAAAAAATCCCACACTGCCTCCAACCCAGGTTTTGTCTTTATTATACTTCACGCCTATCATTTTGCCCTTTGACATCCTCACCAAATTATTGACAATAAATGGTCTTTTTTCTTCTTTTGGCCACAACATGAGCAATCGTACTTCGCATTTTACAGGCTCATCCGGTGATTCAATGATAGGCTCATAGTGTACTTTTTCCTGAAGTATATAATTGTCTCTGTCCGATACGGAATCGAGGTCCTCCTTTGATACATCGATAACCACACCGGCACCGGCAAATGAAAACAAAGGTTTAAGTACATAGTTTTCAAGGTCTTCCGGATAATTTTTAATATCTTTTAAAAAGTAAGTCTTCGGAACATATTCATTTTCAAGATAAGGCAGCAGATATTTTGATATACGGAAAAACCAATTCGGATGGCCTATCCACTCGACTTCCAGATCATCGGTAAAAGAAAAATTCAGATTCAGGTCTTTTCTCTGATCCAATTCATCAAATATAACGCGGTTGTAGATTTTTTTGATTTCAATATCTTTTCCTTCCCCGTTTTTGTAAAACAGTTTATTACCGATTTTCAGAACTTTTGTAATACAAAGGCATGGTATACCTAATTCTACAGAAGTACTCAACATATCGATATAAGTGGTTTGTTTTTCCGGTTCTATTTCTAAAAGAACAACATTTTCCGGATTGGAATCGCCAACAATGATCTCATTCATCATGGTTTTATACTCTTCGGGCGACATGTCTTTAAAAAAAGCTGTCAGATTGTCTGGCAAATCAAAAACTCTCTTAAAGGCACCTCCAATCATATATTGAAAAAAATATACAGAGGGAAAACCTTGAATTTCAATAAGTTTGGGCATTGGTTCCCGATTTTCATCAAGGGTAATACCAAAATCCATCTGTAGGAAAGTCGTATGATCATCTTCACCCGGAACAATATATTTAGGATCATATAAAGCTCCCTGAGTGATTTCTTTGATATCTTCTCTCAACAAAACCTGTGTGATTTTTTCACACGCATCGAGCATTCTGTCTTTTAATAATTTCGGAATAAAAAACGGACTCTCTGCTACCCTGAAGTTGGGAACATTATGATATTGATTAGTAAGATCATTGAGCAATTCCTGATATTTTTCATCAGAAAATTGTTCGTTATACCATTTTCTGTAGGAAGGAATCATACCAATACAGGAGTTTGAGTGTAAATCGAATCAAGAGCATTTTCAATAAACGATGGTAAAATCGTATCATGGGTCATGGCAATTTTGTCCGGATCATTAAGATGTGTCATCATCTCATCATATTTTGGCTGCCCAAAATTTTCGATGACCTGATTACGGATTTCCTCTTTGCCAAAATGTGATAACATTCCTTCAGGGTCGGCTTCAGGATGAAATTGTGTGCCGACAAATTCTTTTGAGAAGCGGACAGCCATGATGGCTCTTTCATATTCTACATGGGTTCTGATCTTTTCAAGGGCAAGTATTTTCGCTCCATGTTGCTGGAAAACCGTAAGATCAGGCTGAATGAGTTGCCAATCTCTGCTATCAACTGCATACAAAGGGTCCGGCAAATCTTTTAGAATCGGGTCAATTTCTCCGAATTTGGTTTTGTGTACCGGCATGATGCCGAAAGATGTGGATTTTCTGGGTGTCAGGTCTCCCAATTGAAAGTGATGACATGCCATCTGAAAAGAATGGCACACAAAAAACATATATTTTTTAGAAAATCGGTTGTTTTGATTGTAGGCCCAAAGCTCGTCCACCAGATTATACCACTTTTTGTCCCATATTCCGTTTCCTTCCAAAGGATTTCCTGGTCCTCCACTTGAGATATATACGTCAAAACTTGTGTCAGGAACTTCATTTGTCACCCTGACATCAAATTCTGTAATATCAAATTCATTTTTGTATAAATTGGCAATATCACGGATACATCTCATCCCTTGGTTGGGACGACCTGCATTCATGTCAAGAAGGGCCAATTTTAATTTATGTTCCATGGTATTTACTGATGCACGTGATGAATCCTTATTAAAAATCCACGCACGTTAAGACTTCGTTATTTTGTTGCCGGAAACTGATCTTTAATAAAAGTTCCCCAAGTAAGGTTCATTTGTCCCGCTTTATGTTTTTTGGCTTTATCGATTGCCATTAAAGCTGCATTTTCAACAATCCATTCATAGTTTTCTTCTCCAACGGAAGTAACTTCTGCATCCGGCGCGGGATTGCAAAAATCTATGGCATAAGGAATTCCGTCTCTTACAGCAAATTCTACTGTATTGAAGTCGTAACCCAATCCCTGGCACAACATTTTTGTATATTTTTCAACAGTAGCCAACAATTTTTTATCCTTGGTGGGATTGTCAACCACATATCTCAAATGATGAGGATTTCTGGGTTCGTAAGGCATAATATGAACCCTGTCTCCTCCTAAACAATAACATCTGAAATAATGATCAAAAACGATTTCTTCCTGAAGCATCATCACCAATTGATTTGTTTCAGCATGTTTTTGCCACAAATCATTGGCATCATTGACTCTGTAAACATTTTTCCAACCCCCGCCGGCAAATGGTTTCATATAAGCCGGAAAGCCGATGTATTTAAATATTTTCTCCCAATCCGTAGGGTATTTGAGGTTTCGGAATGATTTTTCCGTTGTATCAGTTGGTCTTTCATAAGAAGGCAACAGCACTGTATTAGGAACAGGAACCCCAAGTTTTACTGACAAACAGTTGTTAAAAAACTTTTCATCCGCGCTCCACCAAAAGGGATTGTTGATGACTGCTGTACCGTTCAAAGCTGCATTTTTTAAATAAGCTCTGTAAAAAGGTACATCCTGAGAAATTCTGTCAACAATAACGGTATAATCCGTTGGGTCAGCTTGTTGCAATACATCAACCGAAACGGCTTCTGCAACAATTCCTTTAATATTTTTGGAGTTAATTCTATCTACAAAAGCTTGTGGAAAAGAATTTTCGAAACCAAACAAAATTCCTATCTTCTTCATGATATTCAGATTTTAACGGTTAATGGAAATGGCTTAAAAACGTTCATGTTGTATGTCTTGCACAAAGGTATAGAATTTTTAATTTGTCTGATAGTTTTAAACTAAAAATATATACTATACCCTTATTTTACTGCCAAAGTGTATATAAAATAGTTTTCGTTTTTGATATTTTTACCAATAAATTCTTTTCCAAGGGTTGCGTCACTAAATCGTCCCGGGTCCAGTTTTTTAGGAGAAATAATGACCAACCCACCAACATTTTTAAACTTTGCAAACAGTCTCAACTCCTCCTGGGTAGGCATATATATTTTTTCGACCCATTTAAAGTATGAGAATGGTTCACCGGAAGGTAATTCGTAAAATTTTCTTTTGGCATAACCAATGACGGGTGTGATCTCAAATTTGTTGATAGCAACTATTGGAACTTTTTCAGGAATTTTTTCCATTATAAATAATCCCGTTTCTTTTGCATTGGTAAATGGGGAGTTAATATCCTGATACACCGCTGTGATTCCGTAGATAGATTGTACCACACCAATAAAACATAACAAAAGAATGTTAAACTTTTTTTGATAGAAAGACACTGGTGCAAGAGACAATAACGCTACAAAAAACACAAACATCATACCCCATTGACGAATACCCCCCACAAAAAAGAAAAGTGAAAATCCGGTTGACATCAGGATTACAAGCAGTAAAGGCACCCAAATTTGTTTATAATTTTTAAACAGATACACAAACAAAACCAACACTAAAACAGCCAGAACCATCCCGAAAACCGTCCATCCGAAAACTGCAGTATCATCTGTAAGACCAGGTAAAAAAGCGTTTGTGATATTTCCCTGAACTGAAGTAAAAATCCTGTCACCAAAACTCAATATTTTGCCTTGTGTACGGGCGATGTGACCTGATTCCCTCGGAAACACCGATATAACAAATACAATACCTCCGACTATAAGGTATTGAAGAGAAACGGCATATTTTTTTACATTTACCAAAAGGAGATAAGCTCCCAATGCAGCAGCCATAAATACACCGAAAACTTCTGTCTGGCACAACAAAAACAATGAAATCCCGAGAAGTTTTATCTTATCTTTTTGAAAGTACAACACGGCCAAAAAAAGAAATAAAATGACCAGAATATATCCTCTGTTGACTAAACCATATTCGAAAATAAAAAAATAACTGAAGCAAAATAAGGACTTTATCAGGTCAGGAATTTCAAATTTTTTCCAGAAAATGTAAAAAACAGCAATAGCCGGAAGCAAATGAGCAAAGGACAAAAGATATTCTTCATTTAATGGCAACAATGTTGACATCCAGGTAAACGGTTTCAGATACAGATACCATAATGCAGGGTGCCCTTCGTAGTTCAGAAAAGAAAAAACTTCTAAAATATTTTTGTCTTTAGCCACAAACCACGCCTGCCACTCATCTTTCCACAATTCATGGACAAAAAACTTCAGGTAGATCAGTATCGAAACACTGGTCAACCAACCAATATTTTCCCAAAAAAAACTTCTTTTTGTCAAAAGATTACCATTATTTTCCATTTTGATAATATCAGGATTTTTGATGATGAGTAACCTGAAAATTCAGACTTTCCACACCCGAAAGGCTGTCTTTTCTTCCATATTGTTCTATCGAAATCAAATATTTGCCTGTTTTATTAAAATAAATATTTTCAGAAAGCATCAGTTTTGCTGTACAGGTTTTCTGATCACAATCCCCTACCCATTGATTATTTTCATTTGTCAGATTGAGTGAAACGAGGTGCTCAGCTGTCTGTTGATCCGGAAAAACCGTTTTTACTTTTGTATAAATATTCTGAAAAGGAAAATCAGCCTGATGTTTTACCTCAAGGACAATGTCATGTGCCGGCAAGGTATCGCTGATATCAAACTGAAAAGTCTGAACATCACGATAGTGCCAGGTGCTGCCCAAATCTTTTTTTTCTTCAAAAACAATTTCAGGGCCACAGCCAAACATACTGAATAAAATTCCTGCTCCTATAATAAAACCTCTGATCACGTATGATTATTTTCTGCAAAAGTAACTTCTTTACACGTTATGAAAGGGAAGCAATGAAAAAGATTTTCACAATTTCGACTCAGAGATGACGATTTTTTTAAAAAAGTGTATTTTTGCACCAAATAAAACAAGTTATGGCATCAAATAACGATTTTGGGAAAAAAGGGGCTACTTTCGGAAAGATAGTGGTCAGCATCATCCTTTTTATCATTCTTTTGATATGGATTTATCAAAAAAATGGTCATTTCCTTCCTAATCCTTAAACCTATCTGAATATTTTGATCGTTTTTTGTAATCTTCGGATCACTTTAAACAAATATTCTGCTAAAGAAAAAATGATTTAATTGACCGTATTGGTATTCCATGTATAAAAACAAAAAAGTGGTTGTCGTATTACCTGCTTACAATGCAGCGATGACCCTTGAAAAAACGTATAAAGAAATTCCCTTTGATCTTGTCGATGAGGTCATTCTGTGCGACGATGCCAGTAAAGACCACACAGTCAGGGTGGCCGGAGAATTGGGAATAAAACACATCATCATTCACGAAAAAAACAAAGGTTACGGCGGCAATCAAAAATCATTGTATAATAAAGCGCTTGATTTAGGTGGCGATATTGTCATCATGTTGCATCCTGATTACCAGTATACTCCATTACTGATACCTTCGATGGTCAATATCATCGGCGAGGGTTTATATCCTGTGGTTTTAGGTTCACGGATCCTTGGGAAAGGTGCTTTAAAAGGTGGTATGCCGTTGTATAAGTATATTGCTAACCGTTTTCTGACCATGACTCAAAACTTTTTGGTAAGGTATAAACTATCTGAATATCATACCGGATACCGCGCTTTCAGCAGGGAAGTACTTGAGTCCATAAATTTTAATAATAATTCTGACGACTTCATTTTTGATAATGAGATGTTGTCACAAATCATTTACAAGGGTTTTGACATCGCCGAAGTCACTTGCCCGACCAAATATTTTGATGAAGCATCTTCCATCAATTTTAAACGAAGTACCCAATATGGTCTGGGTGTTCTTTGGGTCTCACTGGTACATTGTCTGAATAAAATGGGTGTCATGAAGTCGGAGTTGTACCGATAGTATATTCAGGTATAAAATGCTGAAAGATTTATCTGTAATTCCTTTTTAAGACCTAAAATAAATTTTTAAAAGACTTTCATCTTTTTATGTAACAGAATACTACCCCATCAACAAAGCTAGCGCTTCCTCCGCTTTTTTGTCCTGTATAAGTTCTGCTGCTTTACGGTGTAATGTTTCTTCAGAAGGTGTTGTCCCACCAAAATATTTGATTTTGACGTCTTCTTTTGTTTTTTCATCCGGAAAAGCCAACAATGATGCCATCGCTGCAATCTGATTGCCGGTCAAAACCGAACTTTTTACGACTTTTTCAGGGAGTCCGTCAAAACCTAATGGTTTATCTGTGACCGATTGATAGATTTCCAGCAAAGCGTCACCACTCGCCCGGACATAATAATTTCTTCCCAATCTTCCCATAAGATCGAGTTTGTTTGGGTCAAGTTTTCCATCAGAAAACATATTTTCGTCGATGCTGATGTGCACGACTTCACAAATGATGAGGTGACCCGCTCCTCCGTGTTCTCCCAAGGTAACAACTTCTTTTACTATACATTCCATATTGACAGGAGATTCTTTGACACCAGGCACATCAACAATAACGGATTCCTGAGGTGTAAGGCCAACTTTTTCAAACTCATTGACACTGGCATCAAATTCAACAGAAGCTAAGGACATCTGTCGGACGATCGGGTAACTGACCGCATTAATGACCACTTTTTTGGTCGCTCTTACGTTGTGCAATGTATCTTTGGTAGAATTATCTGACACCTTTCTGTTGGATGAAAAAACCAGTATAGGCGGATTCGAACTGAAAGCATTAAAAAAACTGTAAGGCGCCAGGTTGAGATTTCCGTTTTCGTCTTTAGTACTCACAAAAGCAATAGGTCTGGGAGCTACGGAAGATATGATTAATTGATGCAAATCTTTTGTCGCCATCTCTTTGGGATTGAATCCTTTTTTCATTTGTTTTTTTGTTTTGTATAAAAACTAAACTGTATTCGCTTTCATTTTGTTGAACTGTCTTAATCTTTTTAAAATGAATCTAAATTGGAACCGAATTCTCAATATCCTGATCGTCGCCCTGATATTGGTCTTTATAGCCAAAAAAATATATTTATATCCCAAACAAAAATCAGGAGAAAAAGCACCTGATTTTACCGAAACAAAAGTTGACGGCCAATCCCTGACTTTATCTTCCTTACAAGGCAACTATGTACTACTGGATTTTTGGGGTTCCTGGTGCGGACCTTGCCGGAAAGAAAACAAGGAACTGACTAAGTTGTATTCCGACTTCAAAGATTCTTCATTCAAAAATGCTTCCGCCTTTAAAATTGTAAGTATTGCTTTGGAAAAAAACAAAAATGGTGCAATCAAAGCCATTCAAAATGATGGTTTGATATGGCCTGATCACCTGATTTTCGAAAATACCTTTGACAGCCCGGTAGCCATGCTCTACAAAGTTCGCGAAATACCTCAAAAATATCTTATCAATCCGGATGGAATGATAGTTCTGGTAAATCCTTCGATCGCAGACGTACATGATTATTTGTCAAACCAAGTAAAAAAAGACGGAATTTATTGACATTTTTACCAATATTCGCCAAAAAAACATGACATTTTGGCGAAAACTAAAAATGGCAACAGATTTGATGATTATCAATATGCTAAATCAAATAAAACAATTTATGTCCGGAGAAAAGGATGCTTCAATACCTAAAAAAGGAAAAAAGGAAAAAAAAGAAAACGAAGACGTTTTGGAACAGGAATTACATCAGTTAAAAGTTGAGTTGGAAGAAGCCAAAGATAAATACCTGAGGCTTTTTGCTGAGTTTGACAATTATAAAAAACGAACGGTTAAAGAACGTTTTGACCTGATGAAAACAGCTGCACAGGAAACCATTGTTTCAATGCTTCCGGTTTTGGATGATTTTGACAGAGCCAAAAAAAGCGCTGATGACCCTAATTCACCTGAAGTTTTTACAGAAGGGGTAAGCCTTGTATACCATAAATTGTATTCTGCCTTACAACATAAAGGTCTTCAGGAAATGGAATCCACTATGATGGATTTTGACCCTGAAAGGCATGAAGCGATCACTGATATCCCTGCTCCTTCGGAAGACTTGAAAGGTAAAGTCCTGGATACCGTAGAAAAAGGGTATTTGTTGCATGATAAAATCATCCGCTACGCCAAAGTTGTAGTCGGAAAATAATCATTTTAAGAAAAAAGAATGAAGAAGGATTTTTATGAAGTTTTAGGCGTTGACAAAAATGCCGATGAAAGTACCATCAAAAAGGCATACCGAAAAATGGCAATGCAATATCATCCCGACAGAAATCCGGATGATAAGGCAGCTGAAGAAAAATTTAAAGAAGCCGCCATCGCTTATGAAGTATTAAGTGATGCGGACAAAAAGGCCCGTTACGACCGATATGGCCATGCCGGATTGGAAAATATGGGCGGCGGAGGTCGCGGATTTTCCGGTGAAGGAATGAGCATGGATGACATTTTCGAACATTTTGGACATATGTTTGGAGATTCAGGAAGTCCTTTTGACAGCTTTTTTGGCGGAAGGTCATCATCAAGAAGCGGCGGAGGTCAGAAAGGAACCAATCTTCGTATCAAAGTTGCTCTTACGCTGGAAGAAATTGAAGCCGGTGTCCGCAAAAAAATTAAAGTTAAAAAACAAGTTACCTGTAAATCCTGCAGTGGTTCGGGAGCCAAAGACAAAGGTAGTGTTTCTACTTGTGGAACATGTAACGGTTCAGGTTATGTCCGCCAGATCAAAAGCACCTTTTTAGGACAGATGCAGACTACCGTCGTGTGCCCTAAGTGTAACGGAAGTGGCAAAAACATCACAGCACATTGTACAACATGTCGTGGTGATGGTCGTACCATGGAGGAAGACATGATCGAAATCGACATCCCTGCAGGTGTTCAGGAAGGTATTCAACTTTCTGTAAGAGGAAAAGGAAATGCAGGTCAAAACGGCGGTCCTGCAGGTGACCTGTTGGTAAATATAGAAGAAAAACCGCATGATCATTTTACCCGGGATGGTAACAACATCATTTTCGACCTGTTTATCAATTTTGCCGATGTAGCTTTGGGCACCAATGTTGAGGTTCCTACCCTTACCGGGAAAGTCAAAGTAAAAATCCCTGCAGGTACACAATCCGGAAAAATCTTCAGATTAAAAGGCAAAGGGCTACCTGCACTTCAATCTTATGATAAAGGTGACCAACTCATTCATGTAAATGTATGGACGCCAAAAACCATGAATGCTGAAGAATCAGCATTGATGGAAAAACTGAAGACCATGCCCAATTTTAAACCAAATCCTGAAGTAGGAGAAAGAGGATTTTTTGAAAAAATGAAAGAGTTTTTCTCTTAATATCCATATTTCCTACTAATAAATTAATAAATGCTGATATTTTATACCGAAATATCAGCATTTCTTTTTTCAGGATAAATAATTATTCTATGATATTGCGTTTGTCCTTATGAAATAATTTTGTTGTACTTGTCCTAAAAATAAAAGATTTTAATACTTTAGTGCTTTAAAACACTAAGTATGCTCCGAATCATTTTTTTTGGTATCTTAATATTCCTTTTATCCTGTAGTAAAACGGATAACACTTCAAAAAACAGACCTATGGAAGTCTGGGTTTTCCGTTCCGTTTTGGACCAAAACCCAAGGATCCTCACTGTGGCACTCCACGACAATCTCTGGGTTTCATACTTTACCAAAACAGGCTCTCTTTACAAAGCATGGAAAGGAAATGTCATGTTTGACGGTCCGGTTTATACTACTGCTCATGGTCCGCAACCCATTTCAGTCGGAGATAGCTATTTTGTCAACAAACATAAAATTCCGTGGTTTGCACTGAGTTCTGCAGGCGACACTTTGGCAACAACTTTTCAATACAAAGGTCATCGTTTTGTCAATGGTCAGGTTGAGTTGATGTACGCTCTTTCTGAAAAATCATGGAAAAAACCTGTTTACCTTTATGAAAAAGTTGAACATCAGCAACCTGAATCAGGGCAAACCGTTTTTGAAAGAATATATACCACAGAAAACGTTCCGCAAGGCATTTCAATCTGTCAAAAAATCAACGTTTCCAGTATCGTTGCTGAAAATAAAATTTCAACTGACGGCCAATGGAAGGTCACAACTTCCGAAGATGTTTCCAAAGGAGATGTTACCTATAAAGATATTGACGGAGTGCTTACTTTAAAAAACAATTCCACCACTTTCTACAATACCCAATTGATGCCAAACCCGATGATTCCGAATCAAAACGGAGCATTTGAAGAAGAGGAATCATCAGAAGAAGAAGTTCCTGAAGGTTTAGCCCTCATCGGTCGAAGCGATTGCAAAACCTGCCACAATAAAACTTTAAAAACAATTGGACCATCTTATACTGATATTGCTAAAAAATATAAAAACACGCCGGAAAATATCGCCCTACTTGCCGGAAAAATAAAAACCGGGGGTTCCGGAGTATGGGGAAATCAGGCGATGACGCCCCACCCTGATCTTTCAGATGATGTCCTTAAAAAAATGACTTCTTACATCCTGAGCCTTCACCAACACACAGAAGAAGTTGAAAATACACAGGCAGCGTCCTTTGATATAGCGCCTGTGTCAGGTTTAAAAGAAGACAACTTTATCCCCGGATCATTGGTAAAAATCTACGATATCAAACCAACAGTGCAAAAAATGGCAGACATTAAGATCGCAGGTAAACCAAAATTTGCAGGAATTATGGCTAATTTTGACAATATTTCCGGAGGCGATTTTAAAAATCTCGAAAATTTCTTTTACCTGCAAGCCAAAGGTTTCCTGAAGGTAGACACAGCAGGAACCTACATCATTCAGGTATGGAGCGATGACGGTTCTCAAATAACACTCGGAGATCAAAAAATTCTGGACAACGACGGATTGCACGGTACAGAATATAAAGAAATTACGCTCACCCTCAACAAAGGATACTATCCGTTTATTCTTGATTATTTTCAGGGTACCGGAGGCAAATTCCTCTCTTTCAACTGGAAAAGGCCGGGACACAAAGAATATGAAGTGATTTCACCGTTTAATATTTTCCATACTGTGGATATGCGGGGTGACCTTCAGGGTTATTCTTTGCCTATGGCCGAAGTTTCCAAAATTCCCGGAGATCAATATGCTTTGCAGGATGTTCACCCTTCTTTTGACTTGTTTCAGGCAAGACCTGATGATTTCCAACCCAAAGTAGGTGGTATGGACTTCTTGTCAGACGGACGACTGGTCATCAGTACCTGGGATGCAGAAGGTTCGGTATACATTATTGAGAATGCACAAAGTGGCGAGCCTTCAAAAATGAAAGCCAAAAGGATTGCCTTTGGTTTGGCAGAACCGCTGGGATTAAAAGTAGTGGATGACACTATTTTTGTCATGCAAAAACAAGAGATTACCAAATTGGTAGATACCAACAAAGATGATATCATTGACGAATACCGCACGCTTTCTGATGCGTGGGATGTATCTGCCAATTTTCATGAATTCGGTTTCGGTCTTGCTTATAAAGACGGATATTTTTATGCAACCCTGGCGACAGCCATCAATCCGGGTGGTGCAAGTACACAACCTCAGATACAACATAGAGGTCGCGTCGTAAAAGTCAACCGAAACACAGGCGAAACCAGTTTTATCGCTTCAGGTCTCAGAACGCCAAACGGAGTAGGTATCGGATATAACGGCGAGATTTTTGTTTCTGACAACGAAGGAGACTGGCTTCCTTCTTCCAAAATATTGCATGTCAAAGAAGGTGCATTTTTTGGTAGTAGATCAGTGGATCCGGTAGGTACAAAAGACCTGGTGGAACAAAAACCCGTTGTTTGGTTGCCACAGGATGAAATCGGCAATTCGCCCAGTACGCCATCTTATCTGAATATTGGCCCTTATAAAGGTCAGATGATCCATGGCGAAGTCACCAACGGTGGTGTAAAACGTGTTTTTGTCGAAGAAGTGAATGGTTCTTTACAAGGGTGTGTCTTCAGATTTATTCAGGGATTGGAAGCAGGGATCAACAGATTGGTTTGGGGACCTGATGGTTCGCTTTACGTCGGAGGCATTGGCAATCCTGGCAATTGGGGTCAAACCGGAAAATTGCACTACGGATTACAAAGATTGACGTATAATAAAAAATCCACCTTCGAAATGCTGAAAGTAGAAGCAAGAACTAACGGTGTTGAAATCACTTTCACCGAACCGTTGACCGGTAGCGATGGTTGGAAAAAAGAAGATTTTGAAGTAAAACAATGGTATTACCTTCCAAATGAAAATTACGGTGGACCAAAAATGGATCTGCGAAATCTGGATATTGTTTCAACTACCTTGTCAGATGACAAAACCAGGGTTTTTCTCGAACTGAAAGGGATGAAAGACAATCATGTCGTTTATGTCCATCTGTTGAAAAACTTCATCAGTGCCAAAGGTTCTCCGCTTTGGAGCACGGAAGCCTGGTACACGATGAATCAGATACCTAAAAACAAACCGGGTGTTAGTAAAAAAGCCCCTTCATTATTTTTGGATAATACACTTACAGAGGAAGAAAAAAAGGCTGGTTGGAACCTTCTGTTTGATGGTCAAAAAATCTCTAATTTCAGAAACTTCCGCAAAAAAACCCTTGGAAAAGATTGGATTATTGACCAGAATGCCATTCATCTGAATGCAAAATTAAATCCGGACGGACATTGGCAAACCAAAGATGGTGGCGATTTGGTCACTTTGGAAGAATATGAAAATTTTGAATTTACCATTGATTGGAAAATTGCAAATTGCGGCAATAGTGGCATCATGTATAATGTAATTGAAAGTGACAAGTATGACTATGTATGGCAGACCGGTCCTGAAATGCAGATTCTGGACAACACCTGTCATCCGGACACCAAATATCCGACCCACAGAGCGGGAGATTTGTACGATATGATCGAATGTAAATATCCGTCGGTCAAACCGGCCGGTCAATGGAATACAGCACGTATTGTCAGTAATAAAGGACAAGTCACTTTTTGGCTGAACGGACATAATGTAGTTTCATTTTCTATGTCTGATGCCAGCTGGAAAGAAAGAATCGCCAAAAGCAAATTTAAAGACATGCCTGGTTTTGGCCTTGCCAAAAAAGGAAAAATCTCTCTTCAGGATCATGGCGATAAAGTATGGTTCAAAAACATTAAAATCAGAAAAATCTAAAAATTTAGCTTACCCATGACCAAGATCTCTCAATACCTATTCGTTAGTATTATTTTGTTTCTGTCCGTTTTTCTGACCATGGGTTGTTCTCAAAAGCTACACCCTGCAGGTTCGGAAAACAGTACAAAACAACCTTTTGTTTGGGAAAACAGCACCATCTATTTTCTGTTGACCGACAGGTTTTATAACGCTGATAAGTCAAATGATTTCAAACCTGATGTGACACCTGCTAAGCTTCGTGGTTATGAAGGTGGCGACATCAAAGGCATTACAGCAAAAGTGGAAGAAGGTTATTTTAACAAATTGGGAGCCAATGTATTATGGATGACTCCATTGGTTGAAAACATTGAGGGATTTGTCGATGAAGGGACTGGTATCAGTTTTGGATTTCATGGTTATTGGATCAAAGACTGGACAGCTATTGACCCGAGATTAGGAACTAAAGAAGATGTCCGCAATATGGTCAAAGCAGCACACGATAAAGGACTAAAAGTCATCATGGATGTGGTGATCAACCACACCGGTCCTGTGACCGCAAAAGATCCTGTCTGGCCTTCTGATTGGGTAAGGACAGGCCCAAGATGTTCGTATAAAGATTATCGTTCTACCGTAGAATGTACTTTGGTTGATAATCTGCCGGATATATTGACTAATACCACCAAAGAAGTGGAAGTTCCGGCTTACCTTCAGGAAAAATGGAAAAAAGAAGGACGTTTTGAACAGGAAATGTCTTCTTTGGATGCCTTTTTTAAAAGGACAGGACATCCGAGACTGCCTCACTTTTATATTATAAAGTGGATTACAGACATGATCATAGAGTATGGCATTGACGGATTCAGAGTGGATACCGTAAAACATGTTGAAGAGTCTGTGTGGAAGAGTCTGAAAAATGAAGCGCAATACGCTTTTGAAGTAGCTAAGAAAAAATTTCCTACAGAATTACCAAAAGAGGAATCCTTTTTTATGTTGGGTGAATTGTATGGCTACAATGCCGTAAATGGGCCACTGTATGATTTTGGTGATAAAAAAGTCGATTATTACATAAATGGTTTTGATGCTTTGATCAATTTTGGTTTTGTTTGGGATGCAAAGTTATCTTATACGGAATTATTCAAAAAATATGATGGAATAATTCAATTAAATAAAGGAGAAAATCAATTTGTTCATTATGTCAGTTCTCATGATGATGGCAATCCTTATGATAAAAAACGTGAAAGAGTATTGGAGTCAGGAACTAAATTAATGCTGACACCGGGTATGGCCCAGATATATTATGGAGATGAAATCGGGAGGACTCTGACAGCTGATGCTACAGGTGATGCACAATTAAGGTCTGCTATGGATTGGAAAAGTTTTGAAGACAATGACAAAATGATAGCTTTGGATCATTGGCAAAAGTTGGGGCAGTTTAGAATAAACAATCCGGCTGTTGGTGCCGGCAAACATGTAGATATTGATAAAAATGTATTCGGTAGAATGTATCAAAAAGCGGGAATCAAAAATACTGTGGTTTTTGCATTGGAGCAGCAAAGAGGCGAAAAATTGATTCCTGTCAAAGGTCTTTTTAAAGATGGCGAGGTATTGTATGATTACTATTCAAAAGGGTTTACCAAAGTAGAAAAAGGAATGGTAAAAATCAACAATCCTTTTCAAATCGTGCTGTTAGGAAAAAAGAATCTTTAAGCTGTAAATTTAACCCGTGCGGGCGAAAATTTTTTATTCCAGTATGGTCAATGATTCAAAAATGGTTTTTTCACCAGCAGGAAGGTATAATCTGACCAACAGCAAATAGACCCCTGATTGTAAAGTCGAACCGGAAAGATTCCATCCGTTCAGATAATCATTAGCAGTAAGTTTTTTACCTGAAAAGGTTATGTTGCCCCATCTGTCGTATACCTCCAAATCATAGGAGTAAATATTTTTACCATAAACGGTAAATGAAGAATTTTCAGGAGAAAAACTCTGTTTACGGACTACATTTGGTAAAAAATATTCAGAATAGAAGTTTTGAACCGTAACTGTGTCTTGCGTTTTACATCCGGTATCATTGCTGAGCAAAAGAGTATAGACACCCGATGGTATATTATTTACTTCAATGATCCCTGAACCGGTTTTTGTTTCCATTCCCGATGAGGGACCTTGCCACGAAACCAACAGTTCATTTCCCGAGCCGCTGACATTGATTAAAAAGGCACCGTTATCATCTGTTACAGCCGTGTTGGGCAATAACTCGCGGCCTTCAATCAATAATTCGTGAACAAATATTTGTGTTTTTGCTTCTGAAACACATAAAAATGTTGGTCCAGGCGAAAAAATCAGTTCCGTAAAACCGGCTTGTGACGAAGGGTTAAAATAATATGCCCCGTCAATTATTTCCACACCGGAACCTGACCAGCTTCCGGTAAAATCACCTTGCTCTGATGGAAGGTTTACAAGTTCCGCTTCCTGACACACAACACCGGGTTCCATCAAAACTGGCACCTCAGGCTGAAGTACCTGAACTTCAACAGTATATTCGGACCTACATCCTGTATTATCCCTGATGATGACAGAATACAGCCCGCCGTTTATTGTTTTCAAGTCCGGAATCACCATCACCCCTGATGAACCGGAAAAACCGGACGGACCTGACCAATTATACGAATTGCCTCCTGAAGCTTCGAGGGTCAGAGAGTTTCCCAAACAGACGGGATCCGGCTGTTTTACACTTCCTATGGTGGTCAACTCAACAAGGATTTCTTTTTCAATGATACAATCGCTGGTAAAGATTTTAACTTTATAAACGCCCTCCATATCTTTGGTAGCAGAAGGAAGGGACGGATTTCTTTCAGTACTGGTAAAATTTAACGGACCTTCCCAAATATAAGACAACCCTTCAGATATAGTAAATTGAATTGTTTTGCCTTCACATACCGGTGAATTAACTTGTATACTTCCACTTGAAATCAGCATAACATCAACAGAAGAAGTAGCAGTACATCCATAAGAATCCGTGACGGTAAGTGCATAAACACCGGCATTAAGACCAGCAAAATCTGTTATGGAAGGACTATTTGCCGTACTTAAAAAATTATCAGGTCCTGACCATTGATAAAGAAGGGTCAAGTCTTCAGGTAAAAGCATCAATGTATTGCCTTCACACAAAGGTCCATTGGTAGTAAATACTGCGTTTGGTTTATAATCCAAAGTACACCAAAGCAAAAAATTACCTTCAAAAACCAAATCAGCATTGCCTAAAAAATTATGTCCGTTTTCATTGGTGTTTTCATTAAACACGGTCTTACAAAAACTTCTGTAAGAAGGAGGAAAACATCCTGAAAATTGATTATTTTGAAAATATATTCTCCTTAAAGACAAAATATTGCCTAAAGTAGAAGGAAGGGTTCCTGTAAAATTGTTATTTTGACATTGGAAATTCAGTAGTTTGGTTAATCTGCCCATATCGTCGGGAAGTGATCCGGTAAAATTATTGTTATCCAATAATAAATTTTCCAGATTTATAAGGTCTGTCAGTCCGGAAGGCAGGTCTCCTGTCAATTGATTATAAGAGATAATCAAGGTATTTAATGTTTGTATAGTAGTCAATACCGTTGGAAAAGTCCCTGTAATCTGATTATTATTGGCAACAATTCTTCGCAAATCTGTCAGGTTACCCATTTCAATGGGTAATGATCCTGAGATTTGATTATCATTGAGCCAAAGCTCGCGAAGTTTTGTGAGATTACCGACGGAAGCCGGAATGTTTCCGGTAATGCTGTTTTCATTCATGTACAAAAACTGAAGGTTGGTGAGCTGACCTATTTCCTGGGGAATCACACCGGAAAGCAGATTCTGAGACATAGAAAGAATTTTCAATTTAGCGAGATTTCCTAGCGAGACAGGAATGATTCCACTTATTTTATTTTGAGACAAAATGAGTTCTTCAAGATTTTCTATAGAACCGATATTTGATGGTAAAGAACCTGAAATGGAATTTTGATTAAGCAGAATTTTGGTGACATTTTTTAAATTTCCAAAACTTTCCGGAATATTCCCGGTAAAATAATTGATGCTTAGATTCAGAATTTTCAAATTTGTTAATTGACCGATTTCTTCATTCAGCGGACCTCCGAACAAATTGCTCGAAAGGTTCAGTACTTCAAGATTTTGCAGTTGACTCAACCCAACCGGAAGAGAATCCGTATTATTTCCTATGGTCAGGTTGTTGTCATTAAGTTGCAGTTTAACAATTTGTCTCAGCTGCGTGATTTCGTCCGGTAGGGGGCCTTTTAGTTTGTTGGAGTTCAGGTTTAATTCCATGACACATCCTTCGGTGCTGACCACAACTCCGTACCAGGTATTAATAGGAAAACCGGATACCATCCAATTGGTTTTATTTGTCCAATCATTACCATCGGTTTCATTAAAAAGTTTCACAAGTGCCAGGGAGTCTCTGGTTCGGTCACATTGACTTTTCAGAATAAAATTGAAGGTTGTCAAACCAAAAATCAATAATAAAGAGCATATTTTTTTCAAAAACACCTTTGACACAATCATTATCCGGTTTTTGTATATTAGACCTAGAGTTAAAAAAATTAAAAAAGATGTTGGAGAAGAGGAATTTTAAAGTGATATCAAATACTGACGTTGCCTCTTACCTGTATCCTGTATCAGAACCTCAAATGTAAGGTATCTTTTATAGTTTTGACTAAAAAATAAATATTATGTCTACATGCGGACAAAAGGAACATGACAACGGACATTTTTAAGTTGTTGGGTGAACTATTCCGTTTCCAAAAACCGGAAACCGACCCTGGGAACATTTTCAATTTTTAATTTTGGATCAGTAGATAAAAATTTTCTCAGTCGCGAAATAAAGACATCAAGACTTCGTCCCAGGAAGTAATCGTCTTTTCCCCAAAGGGCAATCAGAATTTCACTTCTTTTAATCAACCTGTTTTTATTTTTTATAAAAAATATCAGCAAATCCACTTCCCTTCCGGTAAGTTTTACCTGTAGATCACCGGAATAAAGTGATAGTTCGTTGGGGTCCAATCGAAAATCACCCAGATAATACATGGGTTGATGTTCAAGTTTTTCAATAACATTTCCTTTTATTCTTTTCATAAAAATATTCACCTTCAGCAGTAATTCGTCAATACTGAAAGGTTTAAACAGATAATCATCACCACCCAATTGAAGTCCTTCGAGTTTGTCTTCCAGTTGTGATTTTGCGGAAACAAATATTACCGGAATATTGGGATTTTTTTCTCTGATAACTTTCAAAAGCGAAAAGCCATCCATTTTGGGCAACATAACATCCAGAATAGCGATGTCGTATTGAAATTTCATAAACGCCTGCCATGCATCGGCACCGTTTGTAAAATGATGTACATCATGTCCGGCTAAATTCAGACAGTCTTTTACTACAAAACTCAGATTGGTGTCATCTTCAACGTAAAATATTTTTGCCATAACTATCAGATTTTAGGGATATAAATTTTAAACGTTGTGCCTTTAGTCAGTTCACTTTGAACCTCGATTTTCCAGCGGTGTGTTTTAATAATCTGTTTGACATAATAAAGTCCCAGACCAAAACCCTTTACATCGTGTTTATTTCCTGTTGCAACCCGGAAAAACTTTGTAAATATTTTATGCTGATCCTTTTTTGAAATACCCAAACCATCATCTTTGATTGTCAGGATCATGTCCTGTTTCAATTCCTCTGCTTTTATCAGAATATGTACTTCTTCATATGAATATTTGATTGCATTTTCAATAATATTGTGCAAGATATTGGTAAAATGGACAATATCTCCTTTTATAAAATATGAACGACTGCCAAAGTCTTTTGAAAAAACCACATTTTTGCCAAAATCAATACTTGACAACGTATTTATGACCTGGTCAACCACTTCATTTACTGAAATTTCTGAATAATGTAATTCAAACTCCTTTTTTTCGAGTGTGGAAACATGCAAAACTTTTTCAACAAGGGCGTTCAGCCTTTGTACTTCATCGCCTATAATACCAGAATAGGAAGCGATTCTTTCCGGATTTTTGGATATATCAGGTTCTGAAAATACCTGCTGAATCAGAGAAATCGTTGATATAGGTGTTTTAAACTCATGTGTCATATTATTGATAAAGTCTTTCTGAACCTGTGAAACAGACTTTTGATAAAAAACAACAAACAAAGCATAGACAAAAAATAAAGTTACAAAAACAAGAACAGCCGATGTAATCATCCACATCGGAATGTTATTCATAGAAATAATCGGATAATGTGGAAAATGTATACTGAAATAATAATCCAATCCTTCAAATTTGGGTAAAACATCCAATGTCATAACCTTTTGTGGTTTCCTTTTCTGAATGTAATTACAATACACCATGGTGTTGTCTTCACAGCTGTAGATGCTGTACTCGACATCCTGATTGATATTAAAATAATCAAATGTTGATTTAAGATAATGATCGAGCAAGGTAGCATCAATTTCACTATTGACTTCAACAATATAATGTCTTGGGTTGACTTTGATAACCGGATTTTTCTGTAAAAACTGCGTTTTGTTTTTGGTACTTATTTTTTCAGCTACCTGTCTTAATGCAACAGTAACTGTATGTTCAAACTGACTTTCTGTAACATGATATGCTTGTCTGACCCAAAAAATCTGAATCACAAAAACAAAGACGATGGCTACTATGCCCAGAACAGTCAGAATTTTGATATGACTTTCCTTCATTTTATAAAACTGTAAAACAAATCTACAAAAAAATAATATATTTTGGTGACACTGAAACTGCTTAACATGCAGATAACAAATCACGATTACGTAAACCTTGAAATTTTTTTACTACTTTGAGGAAGCAATTCAAGGGTTAGTTCCCAAAGTGTTTCATAAGGTACAATTTCAACAAATGCTGAATTGTCGCTCAATACATAAGGAGAAGAAATCATCTTTTCGTACAGACTTTTAGTATATGTTACTGTCAATTGGCGGTTAAAATTGGCTTTTTCTGCAGCAATCAACATTTTGATAAAACAATTTGAGCGCATCGATTCATCTCTGGTCAGGTATCTGAATGAATACTGCCTGAGACCATCAATTTTGTCAAGAACTTTATCCCATTTTTTATCCAGGAAATAAAATAACATCTGAACTATGATAATGGATATATTTTGTCCTGATTTATCTTTTGAGAAAAACGGAACACTGTTTAAAAATTTTGTCAATACAAAACTATCCTGGGTTTTGGTGTCCATATTTTTAGGATCTACCTTGCCGGCACGAATTAAAAAATGAATGTATGCAGAACGTATTAACCATTCCTCTTTGTCGATTTCGAGTTTGAGTCTGGCTTTGGTGTCGAGATAAACGGTATAAAGAGCCTCATAATTTTTTTGAATGGTATATATGATAAACTCAAAACTTTTTAACCTCACCCACATTCTTGTACCCAGAGTGACCAACCCAAAAGTTTCCTTCAAAATCAAAGAAGCATCTTCCAACATTCCTTTATAAATATATGCATTGATGATATTGACATTATTATTAACCACACCCATTATATCCTTAAAATTTTTGGATAAAAAATACTTTTTGCCGGATTCCGCAATATGTATTACCTCGTCATATTCTTTAATGGTCAAATAATAGAATGCCAGAAGATCGTAAGAATAAAATTTAATGGAATAAGAGTCAAATCCTGAATGTATTTCTTTGACGTCAGCTATGAGATTGTCCAATATTTCCAGATTTTTGTTAACGATTCCGGAACGATTGGTTTGATACAGGTGAGAAATTTCTGCATTGATGGCATAGATATGATTTTCTTTTGAAAACAAAACCTCATTTAAACGAAATTCGTCCTTGTACAATAACATCTTATACTTATTCGGAACAACAAAAGCATAATGGGTGTACAAGTTTTTGGCGATCAGCATGGTATACAAGGTATATTCCCATTGTTTGGAAAGTTTAAAAAGTTTTTCAAACATTTTAATGGACAAAACCCTTTCATTTTTTTCAAGCAAAATTGAAGCAACAATAAATTTTCTTTGAATATCAAAAAGTTTGTTCAGTCGGTTATTGATGTTTTCTTTTTTACCACTGTCCACCAGAATACGATTAAACAATTCCTGATATAGTCGTGATTTTAGAACACCATAATAGTTATTATTTTTTTTTCCTTTAAAAAAAAGAGACTTCAACTCCTCTTCACTTGCCAACAAATTATTCCGGATGGCATTTTCAAACTCCCATACTTTATTTTCATGGATAGCCTCATTTTGCCCCTTTAATTTGTCTGACAACTTTAAAAGTACTTTGAGTTCGTCCATTGGCATTCTTTTATAAAAATATAATAAATTGATTACTAAACAATTACATGAAATAAATCTACAAATACATCGAATTCATCTCTGTAATTTAAGGATAAGAATTGTATTTGGTCTTGACCTATAATCATTTACCTTTGTTAAAATTTTGAAAATTTATTAAGATAACACGACAAATATATAAAATTCTGACTATTAATTAACCTTTCTTTGGTTAAATTAATTTACGTATTTACTTGATTTTGTATCGATTATTGTTGATACACACCGTTTTATTGCCTATTTTATATGTAATAACGAAGTTGTTATTGTTATTAGGGGGTCAATGATTACACCTTACCTTTGTATCAGAAACCAGTTAGTTAGTAATTTATACCCCTTAAAACAAAAAACATGGAACTTTTAATCGCATTTTTCAGAGCATTGTTGGCCATTATTGTTGATGAAAATGAAGGATATTAGTTGTTTGACCTGTTCAAATACATTGATATTCTAATTTTAATAAATCAAAACATCAAACCATCATGGAAACTTTAATAGAAATCATAGAATCTTTATTGGCCATCATTATAGACGAAAACGAAGGATATTAGACTTTTTTAAATTCAAATGCAATAAAGTATTTATTAAAAGCCTAAAATACCATATAGTCACTTAAGATTTAACAACATGAGTTGAATCATATATGACCACAGTTTTAGAAAAATAGAAGGATATTTATCCTGAAAAATATACAAAACAGGTTTTTTTACCGAAAAAAAATCCGTTTTAAAGACAAAAAATGGAATGTATTAAGTAATTTTAATTCAATTATAAATTCTTAATACGTTGATATACTATACTTTACGATGTTATTTTGTATAGAAATTGTAATATTTCTTAGTAATAATACTATTTATTAAGTTATAGATTAAATTTCGTACTCAACTTACCTTTGTATTGTCAATAGGTAATGATCGAGTGGCTTGAATTATAAGGTTTGGATGAAAGTAAGGTATTTGGGGCCTATTTTGTGATATAAAGGAAAGATTTATCACAATCTTATGACAAATGCTTTTATATAAAGTCATTCACAAAGACAAATACTGTTAATATAGGTAGGGAGAGCTGGCCAACTTTTAACGGGTGGTTGCGTTCGGCTCCCCTTTTTTATTTCCCCCATTTATATTTACCTCTTTTTTAAACGTCCCCGAACAGTTATGTTTTCCGGGTTTTGTGGAATCATATCACATATTCATTTGAATTAGGCAGAAAAAGAATGTCCTTAATCTTATAACCTAAAGGAGACAGGAATTTCAGTCTTTCCAACCCAATCAATAAGACAGAAGTTTTTGCATCACAACAACAACTTTATCGACATCAGGCAACATGGTCCTTTCCAAAATTTCATTTAAAGGGATTGCCGGCATATTTTCAGCTCCAACAGTTATTACCGGTGCGTCCAGATATTCAAAACATTCCTGTTGAATTCTTGCTGCCAGACTTTGTGCAAATGTATTATTCACAGGTTCTTCCGTTAGTACCAATATCTTATGGTATTGTTTTGCTTTTGTGAATATCAGCTCTTCATCCAAAGGATATAAAGTTCTCAGATCCAATATACCGATCAACCCTGGATATGATGTTGATGCCCGTAAAGCCCAATGAACGCCCATACCATACGTAACGACCAAAACTTTATTATGTACATTAACATCACCCTCGATGGTCATATCTGCTTTACCTAAAGGCAGCATATAATTTTTATCAGGTAAAACCCTTTTAGCTGTATCCGTACCTTTTACTTTTGACCAATACAATCCTTTATGTTCCAACATGACGACAGGGTTCGGATCATAATATGCTGCTTTCATCAATCCTTTAAAATCGGCACCATTGCTTGGATAAACAATCTTGATCCCTCTGATATTGGTAAGTACGGATTCAACACTGGAGCTATGATAAGGTCCTCCGCTTCCATAAGCTCCGATAGGAACCCGTAAAATCATGCTGACCGGCCATTTTCCGTTGGATAAGTAACAGCTTCTGCTGACCTCAGTAAAAAGTTGGTTGAGTCCCGGCCAGATATAATCAGCAAACTGTACCTCAACAATAGGTTTTAATCCCACCGCCGACATACCCACGGTACTTCCGACAATAAATGCCTCCTGTATTGGTGTATTAAAAACCCTTTGGTCACCAAATTTTTGTGCCAAAGTGGCCGCCTCCCTGAAAACCCCGCCTAAGCGTCCGCCTACATCCTGACCGTACAACAAACATTCGGGATGATCTTCCATGAGCTCCTGTACCGCAACCAGGGCACTGTCGACCATAACGGTCTCAACTCCGTCTTTGGGCTCCCGGACACCCACTTCCTGCGTGACACTTGTCTGAGCAAAATCATGTAAAAACAAGTCTTCAGGTCTTGGGTCTTCAGCGTCTCTGGCTCTTAAAAGATCTTTCCTTACACTTTCTAATTCCAAAGACTCTATTTCTTGAAGTTGGGTTGGTGTATATCCATTATTCAACATCAGCTGAACCATTTTCGGAAAAGGGTCGCTCAATTTATCATCTTCCAAATCATCTCGATACCATTCTTTCCTAACACCGGACGTATGATGATTCAACAAAGGGACGCGCGCATGTAGCAAAAAGGGTCTTCGTTCTTCTCTGATTTGCCCAATGATTTTTTGTATAGTCAGATAACAGGTTTCAAAATCACTGCCATCGATAGAAACCGCCTCAATTCCGGGAAATCCCTTTACATATTCAGCAGCATTCATAGCCCTGATTTCTTTAGCAGTAGCCGAAATATCCCATTCATTGTCCTGTACAAAGTATAAAATCGGAAATTGTTTTAAAGCTGCTATTTGTAATGCTTCAGCTATTTCACCTTCCGTCATGGCAGCATCTCCGATAGAACAAACTGCTATAGCTCCTTTATCATGGGGCATACCGGTTTTTTCTTTGTATTGTAGTCCCATTGCAATTCCCGTTGTAGGAATTGCCTGCATTCCTGTTGCAGAGGATTGATGAGGAATTTTGGGTTTGTCTTCATCCCTCAAACTCGGATGGCTGTAATACGTCCTTCCTCCGGAAAACGGATCATCCCTTTTTGCCAGAACCTGAAGCATGAGATCATATGGATTCATACCTATACTCAACAATAAAGCATCATCCCGGTAATATGGCGCCACATAATCTATAGGAAGAAGCTGAAGACCCAGCGCAATCTGAACTGCTTCGTGTCCCCTTGAGGTAGCATGGACATATTTGGATACCCATTTAAAATTTTCTTCGTATACTTCTGTCATGGATTTTGCCTGGCAAATAAGGGTAAATGCACGTAACAAAATCTTTTTGTCTATTGGATGATTCATGCGGCAAAGGTACAATCTATGGCATCATTTGCCAAACTTCCCAAAAAAATGATTTACATTTTAAACAACTTTTGACATAATTTTGTAAGGCAAAATGGTTCAGAATCACTAATTTTGGGTTTTGTTATTAAATTTTAAAAATGAAAACTTCACTTCACCTTGTATTAGTTCTGATAGTTATGTTGGTAGTATCAGGATGTAATAACAAATCTCAAAATGCACCGGGAACATCTGCAACTACTGAAAATTCCATAACTTCAGATGAAAAAGGCAAAACATTATTCACAGCATGCAGAGCTTGCCACGGAGACAAAGGACAAGGTATGGAAGCACTTCACGCACCTGCACTTTCTCATCAGGAAGATTGGTATCTGAAAAGACAATTACAAAATTTCAAAAAAGGTATCAGAGGATTTCATGAAAATGATGTTTATGGTAAACAAATGAGCCCCTTTATAAAAAATCTGAGTGAGGACGACATTGTTCTACTGGTCTCTTACATTTCGTCTTTTACACACGAAAAACCGGTATCAAACATACAAGGCAACATTAATAACGGCAAAGCAGTATACACAAAACTTTGTGTTGCTTGCCACGGACCACAGGGAGAGGGTATTTTGGCTATGAATTCTCCCAAATTGAAAGGCTCTCAGGATTGGTACCTCAAACAGCAACTTCAAAATTATGTCAACGGGATAAGAGGTACGCATCCGGATGATGCTTTTGGTTCTCAAATGTTGCCTATTGTAAAACAATTGAACGGATCACAAGACATCGATGATGTAGTTACCTATATTATGTCATTATAAGGATTACTATAGGCAATGTTTTTGAATTAATTTATAGCAGCTTACATATAAACGTTCTCATTTTTAGGATGAGATATAAAATTTTAAAATTTTTTACCGGTTCAACCGTTTATACATAATCTTTTTATTGTAAAATATCTTCTTTCACAATTATAATATTAAAAATGACTATAAATCGAATCTCACTTTTTGTACTGCTTTTCGGATTCTGTTTTACACCAACCACCTGGATTATCAGTCAGGATAAAATAACCTCGAAACAGCATGTAGTAAAAAAATGGGAGATTTCTGTTGCCGCCAATAGTAATATTTCTTTCAGAAATTGGGAAGACCTTCCTAATCCGCGAAGTTTTAATGCCTTTCCAAACATACTTTCGAAAGTTGGTTATGGTTTGACAACCCAATTGAATTACTCCCTGAATGATGCCTGGTTTTTAAGTCTTACTGCAGACTATGTCCAACGCAACAATGCTACTGAAACACAAGGTTATTTGTTAATATTGGATAAAGACGGAAACCGTATCGTGGTAAGATGTAATGCAATAGATCAAAAAATACACCAGTTGATGATTGGAGGAGGTGTTGGGTATCGAATTCTTCAAAATCTGTCTCTGCAGGTTTCTCCTTATCTGCAATTTGATATTACAAACCAAAAATATAAAATTTGTGATTTCACTGAATGGGACGATGATCCCATCTATAAAAAATCAGTTGATTTTGGTGTCTCCCCTTCTTTGGTTTATAATTATAAATGGTTAATCATACAACTCAGCTATCATCAGGGTCTTACCTTTTCCAATAAAATCACATTTACAGACGAACAAGGAGTTGAAATCGGCGGTTTTGGCATCAGAAACCAATTGCTTTCACTAGGTGCAGGCGTTCGGTTTTAATAAGTCTTTTTGAAATATTTTATTCAGGTTTTCTGAGAAAATTGAACGAAGTTTGCCAATGTTCAGGCAATATCTTTGACTTTTTTTCCGATCATCCGGTTGAAAAACCGTTTTTCAAATTCCCAAAAAAATGAAAACTGACCAAAAATGAACCCGTAAATCAACAAAATCAAATTGTAAACCGGCAAAATCAGAATGTAGTATAATACACTGAACCAAAAAGGATAATTTCCTTCCGGTGAAACCAGCAACATAATCGGTCTTTTAATTAAAAGCACCGTTGTGCCTGTTAAGGCAAAAACCAAAAGTACTACGACAACTTGCCATACATTTTTAAGTTTCCACCGTGCTTTTAATCTTTCTAACATAACAAAGTATACAATGATAATAAAAAATGGTTCAAAAAGGATACCTACTTATTTTGCTATCACTTCATAGGTTTTGAATGACGACTGCATCGGAGGCTCTTCTCCCCTTTCTTTTGCCTGCCTAAGATCTTCAAATCCCCTCTTATGACCTTCCAAAAATGCTTCTGATTTTGTCCAATCCTTAAAAGCTTCTTCACTGGACCAATGGCTTACGATCAGATATTCACTTCCGTCATTCGGGCGAAGAACTTCCATAAACTCAAAGCCGGGCATCAGATCTATAGCTCCTTTACGAGTGGCAAACAATTCTTCAAACCTTGTTTTGTAATGATCCTTGCAGGATATGTAATTGATAGCAACAAATTTTTTTTCGCTCATATGATTAAATTTTTGACAAAGATATACCTTATTTAGATATAGTCTAATTTAATATAATAAAAATTATTGTTTTTGTTTTGTCTTTACATTTTGTGAATTTAGTGAAAAATTTGTTTGCCGTAAGTCCTTGATTTTTCACCAATCGGCAGATGATAAAAACCAAACTCATTTTGATTTGTTAGAAAGCCAATGAACCAATTATGAATCATCCAAGATTGTATAATTTATTGAGCTCAGGAATCAGCATCAGTGTTGTTCCCAAATTTATGCCGGTGGAATCCAACCCTTCCATTGGCAAGTACATTTTTTCATATGAGGTCAGAATTAAAAATACCCGGAAAAACACGGTAAAACTTCTAAACCGCCATTGGTTTATATACGAAAGTATCCTGATACAAAGAGAGGTTCAGGGAGAAGGAGTTGTCGGGGTACAACCGGAAATCATACCCGGTGATACTTTTTTATATACTTCCTGGTGTCCGATAAATTGTCAGGTTGGAAAAATGAACGGAACTTATGAATTTGAGGATTTAGTTACCCATGAAAAGTTTTTTGTTGACATTCCGGAATTTATTTTGGTTGCTGACTTTGTATTAAATTAAATGGACTTCTATTGCGAAAAAACCATTTTTTAGATTTTATTCTAAAAAAATCACCCATTTTACTGTAAATTTTCAACTTGTATTGTTAACACTTTTAAAACGGCAAAACGTAGTTGTTTAAAATTCCTACTTTTGCGGCTTAATTTCAAAACATGATCTCAATTGACGGCTTAACCGTAGAATTCAGTGGTAAAACACTCTTTAGCGATATCTCTTTTTTCATCAATGAAAACGATAAAATTGCGTTGATGGGTAAAAATGGTGCCGGAAAATCCACCATGATGAAAATAATAGCCGGTGCACAGAAACCTACCCGCGGAAATGTGCGGGCACCCAAAGATGCCGTGATAGCGTACCTTCCTCAGCACCTTCTCACAGAAGACGAGAGTACCGTTTTTGAAGAAGCATCCAAAGCATTTCAACATGTTTTTGAAATGCGGGACCAAATGGAAAAATACAATAAAGAGCTTGAGACACGTACCGATTATGAATCTGACGATTACATGAAACTAATCGAAAAGGTTTCCGAACTCGGAGAAAAATATTATGCTTTAGATGATGTCAATTTTGATGCAGAAGTTGAAAAAACTTTGTTTGGGCTTGGATTCTTAAGAGAAGATTTTAACCGTCCGACATCAGAATTCAGTGGTGGATGGAGAATGCGTATAGAACTGGCCAAAATATTGCTTAAAAAGCCGGACTTAATACTTTTGGATGAGCCTACCAACCACATTGACATAGAATCTGTCATTTGGTTGGAAGATTTTTTGGTCAATAAAGCTAAAGCGGTTATGGTTATATCGCACGATAAAGCCTTTATTGACAACATAACCAACAGGACAATTGAAGTCACAATGGGTAAAATATATGACTATAAAGCAAATTATACTCATTACCTGCAATTAAGAGAAGACCGGAGAGCACATCAGATCAAAGCTTACAAAGAACAACAAAAAGTTATTGCAGAGAGTAAAACATTTATCGAACGATTCAGAGGCACTTATTCAAAGGCAAATCAGGTTAATTCTGTAGAAAGAATGCTTGAAAAAATGGAACTGGTAGAAATCGATGAAATCGACACTTCAGCATTAAAACTCCGTTTTCCACCTGCCATCCGATCCGGTGACTATCCTGTTATTGTAAACCATCTGTCAAAAAGTTATGATGACCATATCGTTTTTCAGGATGCCTCGATGACGATTGAAAGGGGACAAAAAGTCAGTTTTGTCGGAAGAAACGGTGAAGGAAAATCCACCATGGTAAAAGCTATCATGGGACAAATAAATTTTGAAGGCACCTGTCAGTTGGGGCACAATGTAAAAATCGGATATTTCGCCCAAAATCAGGCATCCTTATTGGATCCTGATAGAACGGTTTTTCAGACAGTAGATGATGTTGCTGAAGGTGAAATCCGAACTCAATTGAAGACCATCCTGGGTTGTTTTATGTTTTCCGGAGATGATATTGACAAAAAAGTCGGTTTTTTATCCGGTGGGGAGCGTACCAGGCTCGCTATGGTAAAATTGTTGTTAGAGCCGGTAAATTTCCTTATTCTCGACGAACCTACCAATCATTTGGATCTTAAATCGAAAGAAGTTTTGAAAGAAGCCCTTCTTGCCTTTGATGGAACGTTGATCCTTGTATCTCATGACAGGGATTTTCTACAGGGATTGGCTGAAAAAGTATTTGAATTCAAAAACAAACGGGTCATCGAACATTTTGAAACCATTGATGATTTTTTAATTCGCAACAGAATGGAAAATCTGAAAGAAATTGAAAAAAAATCATAACAAACCGCTAATTTCAGAATGTCCATTATTTTTGGGCAGCAAATTTGATAGCAGCAGGATCCCATGATTTGAAGCCAAGGATTTCAGGCAAAACCTCTTCAGGTGTGTCAACAAATGACCACATATCAAGGTGACGACCGTCCATAAAATGTTCGTCCACACATTGTTGCAACATCACTTTTAATGGAGCGTAATAATGGTTAGTATTCAGGATCACAATAGGTTTTGTAAACAAACCCAACCTTTTCAATGTGATGGTTTCCAATAATTCCTCCAAAGTTCCACTACCTCCCGGGAGGGCAATGATTCCATCTATATTCTCCAAAAATTTAGCTTTCCTTTCATGCATCGTATCCGTAAATTCAAAATCAGTTACTTTTCGATGTGCCCATTCTACCTCATTCATAAATTTGGGCATAATACCTTTGATATTCCCTCCTTTTTCCAATATTACATCAGCCAGTTTGCCCATCAGTCCATAAGCACCTCCACCATATACCACGTCAATTTTTTGGTCGGCAAGGATACCCGCAAGATTCTCAGTGGCATCAAAATACGATTGGTCAATTTTAGAACTGGAAGCGCAATAAACACAAAGTCTCATGATATTTTATTTGTTAAATCAATAAAAAAACAAAGGTACATTTTAACCATAAACCCAATGTCAGATTGGTAGTTTTCAATCAAAAATAGATTCAAACTCAGTAATTGGTAATAATACAAGCCAAATGGCTGAAAAAGATTTTTAAATTACGTTATCCGCCATCAGCAAATACTTCACCACAGATTAAATTAAAAAGGCCCGCAAAAGCGAGCCTTCTGAAATATAAAATTATTTAATCACATTTTAATACCTATAATAGTCAGGTTTGAAAGGTCCCTGAACATCTACGCCGATATAACTTGCTTGTTCCGGTGTCAGATCTTCTAATTCCACACCGATTTTGGCAAGGTGGAGTTTGGCAACTTTTTCATCCAGGTGTTTTGGCAAAGTGTATACCTGATTTTCGTATTGATCTGCATTTTGCCACAATTCTAGTTGTGCCAATACCTGATTGGTAAAACTATTGGACATCACAAAAGAAGGGTGACCTGTCGCACATCCTAAATTAACCAATCGTCCCTCAGCCAGTACGATGATATCTTTACCGTCAACATTGTATAAATCAACTTGTGGTTTGATGGTATCCTTTGTGTTACCATAATTACCATTCAACCAAGCCATGTCGATTTCATTGTCAAAGTGTCCGATATTACAAACGATGGTTTTATCGTTCATATTTTTAAAATGTTGTGCACTGACGATATTTTTATTTCCTGTAGCTGTAACGATGATATTGGCTTCTTTAAGCGCATTTTCCATCTTTTTGACGGCAAAACCATCCATAGCTGCCTGCAATGCGCAGATAGGATCGATCTCTGTTACAATCACCCTGCATCCTGCTCCTCTTAATGAAGCAGCAGAACCTTTCCCAACGTCTCCATAACCTGCAACGATAGCCACTTTTCCGGCCATCATGATGTCTGTAGCTCTTCTGATAGCATCCACGCAGGACTCTTTACATCCGTACTTGTTATCAAATTTTGACTTTGTCACAGAATCATTGACATTGATCGCAGGCATCACCAATGTACCGTTTTTTTGTCTTTCATACAAACGATGTACCCCTGTGGTTGTCTCTTCAGAAAGACCTTTGATTCCATGAACGAGTTCAGGATATCTGTCAAAAACCATATTGGTAAGGTCTCCTCCGTCATCAAGAATCATATTCAACGGTTTGCCGTCTTTAAAGGCAAACAAAGTTTGTTCTATACACCAATCAAATTCTTCTTCATTCATACCTTTCCAGGCATAAACAGGAATGCCCACCTGAGCGATAGCTGCGGCTGCATGATCTTGTGTAGAAAATATATTACATGATGACCAACTAACTTCTGCTCCAAGATCAATTAATGTCTCAATCAATACAGCTGTCTGTATGGTCATGTGAAGACAACCTGCAATTCTGGCTCCTGCCAATGGTTTTTGGTTTTTATACTCTTCTCTGATCGCCATCAGACCCGGCATTTCTGCTTCTGCCAGAAGAATTTCTTTCCTTCCCCATTCCGCAAGACTCAGGTCTTTTACCTTATAATTCAATGAATTTTCTGTGCTTATCATATATTAAAAATTTCTTTAGAAACATCAAACTGTTAAAAATGTTTGAGTTGAATAACAATATATATCTGATTAACAAAACATTAAAAAAACTCAAAACAGGGTTTACCTTGTTTTCTATAAAAACCTTGTTTTATTAGTATGTTTATATAACGATATTACCGAATAAAAATAAAACATATATAAACAACCAAAAAATAGATTTGGTAATATCTGCCAAACAGGACATCTAGTCCCTGATCAGCGTAACATCTCCGTGCAACTCGTATTCTACGCCAAAAATGGTATATTTCACTGCCCAGATATACACTTCCGTCGGATTTCTGCTTTCATTTTCGTTTTTCATGGTGCCATTCCATTCCGTAGCAACATCAAAGGACTCAAAAACTTTTTGTCCCCATCGGTTGAAGATATAAAACTCATAATTGCGGATACTTTCCGGACAAGGAGATTCTCCCAGAAAAGGACCGAAAGTTGCATTATAGGGTTGAGTGAGTGTATCTACTGTGTTTGGAAAAAATACTTTGGCATATTTTAAACCACCGTCAGGAAAATTGAATGATGCGGATCCTGTTACCGTATTGCGAATACATTGCGGATCAGTAACAGTCACGGTATAAGTTCCGCTTTGGGTGATCACAATGTCTGGCGTGGTCGCTCCGTTGCTCCAAATATAAGATGGATTTGAAATTGGGGCATCATCATCATTTAAAAATGTATTGATAGTGACTGTACCGTCTATACACAATGAGGAAGTATCAATTTCTATATCAAGTGTTGGTAAAGGAAAAATAAAATTTGTACTTGCCGTTGCGGTGTTGAAAGCACAGTTCGTTTCTGTAACTGTGACAATATAAATTCCGTCTGCAGTTGTCTGAATACTTTCTGTCGTTTCTCCGGTATTCCACCTGAAGGTCAATTCTGACGAAGAGAATAAACTTCTGTCGTATAAAGCTGTAAGCGTAACTTGATTATTAACACACTCAACAGGTCTGTCGATACCAATTTCTATAGGTGCAAGAAGATCAATCTTAGGGATGATAACTTCTCGGGATGCATCAAAATTAGGGCAAACTTTGTCACTTACAGTAACGGTGACTGAAGGTACTGTATGGCTTACCACAATGGATTTTGTGGTTTCACCAGTACTCCATAAAATATTGGCATCACCGGTGTAAAAACTTCTGCTGTAACTGTGCCATTGATGCAAAGATTGGTAAAATCCACAATGACATCATCAATACGCACTTGTCTGAATTTGGCCTGATCAACGGATATGGACGCCGAAGCGGTATTGCCACATAGATCAGTGACGGTAACACTATAAGTTCCCCCTTCAGAAATGTTGATAATTTGGGTGGTTTCTCCGTTACTCCATTCAAATTGTTTAGGCAGTAAGCCAAAAGAATTATCTATTGCTTCTAAAATTCCCTGTCCGGTCTGGCAAATGGCACTAAAGTTTTCAAAAATAACGACTTCAGTAACAATTTGGGGCATTCTGACCAAATCATACGTTGCTACAACAACTTCATCACAATTGTCAGTAATGGTGACCATATATTGGCCGGCAAGTCCTACCTGAATGTTATTTGATGTGGCACCCGTGCTCCAGATAATATTTTTAATACCCGCTTCAGCAAAAACATTAGCTGTCAAAGTTACCAGACCAGTTGTACAAAAATTGCCCAGACCATAGGAAATTTGTGCAATTGGCAATGCATATCTGCGCAATTGAGCTGTATCACACAAAGTAAAACATTGTTTTCCATCATTTATGGTTGCTATAACGGTATATACTTCCGTGTCAGAAACTCTGATCATGGAAGCTGAATCACCTTCGACACCGGTACTCCATTTGTAATATACTGCGTCTTCTACCGTAGCATCAAACAAGTGGTCAATGGTATCCTTCGGACAATATACCGGATCTCTTTCCAGGGTTATGATCGGTGGATTCAGGATATAATCTCTGGTTCTTACATCAGTTGGTTGAACAGCAACTGAATTAAATTTATTCCAAATCAAAGTATCCGCTACAAATGAAATGTCTGTTAGAATGTTTTCTGATATTTCTGTTTCACAAGTGGTTTCCCCGTTGATATTGGTTTTAATGAAGCTTAAAAAATTATTACCATTATCTACTGTCGAAAACAAAGCATTGCCACTATCCATGGCTGCGACCAGATTTCCGGGGATTCTATTATCCACTTCTATTCTCGGATAAGTTTTGACCCATTCCTGTCCTCCTGACAGGTTTAGTTTTGCCATCCAATGATATTCAGGTCCGTCCAGGCTGTCTCTCCGGCTTCCGCTCACTACTATTTTGTTGTCGATGCCAACCACCATATCTGTCAGTCGGGTTAGTGTACTGTCACCGAAATCGATTTTTTGTGCCCAAACTACTTCTCCCATGGTATCGGTTCGTATGACAAAACCAAAAGAGTTAAATACGCTATTGACACTGTCCATAGAACCTGCCAAAACAAAGGTTGAATCCGGGAGTTTGATGGATTTAACCCTTTCTCTGATAGAATATGTATCCAAGGTATCGTAATACATTTTACTCATCACTGCACTACCTAATGTGTCAAATTCTGCCAAAAACGGTAATCGACTGGTAGCATTGTTGATAAAACCTCCGATAGTCATGGTCGTATCAACCGTGGATTCCAAATTGGATAATATCGTGGTAACCAAAGGACCTGAAGAAGAATCTTTGGTAACAATATAATACCCTGAATTAGCGACTACCCCGGAATCATTGATCCTTGCAAGGGTAAACAATGAGCGATTAACAAACGGTTCAGTGGTAGCGAGGTAAAATCCACCGTTGACATTAGTCATTTTGAATGATGAATTGAGACTTGCTGACAAACCTGTTTGTAATGAATATCTTTGCATCCAGTTCAACTGACCGGTTGAGCCAGAAAAACTTCCGAAAGTTTTATAAATCGTGTCATTTTCTGACAAGATTGCTGTAAACATGATATTGGAACCCGACTGAAGAACGGATGTACTTTGAGGTAAAAACAAATGTTTTCTGTTTAACGTCGAGAGTCTGAATGCTTTGGCGCCACCATTCGCTCCGAGGCTTGAAATACCACCTTTTTTGTCAAACAAAGTGATGATGATATCATTAGCAGCATTTCTTATTGTATCTTCCAACAAATCCATACTGACAAAATTACCATTGGCAAACTGGGTCGCCGTCAGATTTTTAGTATGATGTCCCGGATCAACCGTGTAAGTCCTGTGAAAATCATTTTGAGCGTGAAGGCCAAAAAAGCCTGTCAACAAAACCAATATCAGGAGGGATCTCAACATGTGATAGATATATATTTATTAATAATTTTTAAACTGTTTACCGTCAAAAGAATAAATCCGGATTTACCCGGAATACCTTGAACAGGCACAATTTTCCGACTGTAAAAACGGTAAAATTAATAAATTAATGTGAATCAACCCGTTTGAATCGCGGAATTAATGTGAAAAAATATACAAATTGTCAAAACGATTAAATTTATCGGATACATTCATGGTTGTTGACGAAAAATGATAACGGCAAATTTCAGGAATCATCCGTAAATTTTCAATCTTTCAAAATGCCTTAAACCATAATTGTTGTTGTTAAAGGTAGCATTAAAAAATCCGTTATAAAATTTTAAAACTTTTACAGACCACTATGTATTGATAAGCAGCATTCTCTTTGCCAGAAAGATATTAGTAGGTTTTTGGCTTTTAGTTGAAATAATAGGAAAATAAAATTTCAGGTTCCTGTCGATTTAATTTGGTCTAAAGATTCAAGCCCGTATTTTGACACTCATATACCACAAACTTTTCATTTTCAGCGACAATCTGCACGCCTTCATACCATTTTACCAAGTGAGTTTTATAGTTGATAAAACGATTGGCGACAACGATCAATCTTCCTCCTTTTTTCAAGTGACCGCTAGCTTTTTCAAAAAAACGAAGCGAAACCGTAATGTCATTTTCATATTCAAAATGAAATGGCGGATTGGTAATGATGATATCAAATAAAACATTTTTCAAAAGAGATACATCATCTTCCCAAAATATATGTCCGTTAATGATATTTTGCCTTACCGATTCTGTTGCCATTATATTATCGTCCATGTAATACACATCCCGATCCTTATCTTCACCCGTCAAAACTTTACCTATTACACCATTGCCGCAACCCCAATCCAAAATCGTTTTTTCTTCTTGTTTCAGAGATATATTTTCCAATAAAAACCTTGTTGCGTCATCGATTTTATCTTTGGAAAACACACCGGGATACTGATAAAACTCCGTTTCCCGAAAGGTCAGTTTTTTTACCTGTAAATCTGTATCTGCACCTTCTTTTTTTCCCGAAAGGGTCATCAATCTTGCCTTTTTCCATGCTTTGGATTGTCTGACATTATAAAAGTATTTTTTGGCCACCTCCATCCAGTTTTCTGTAAAATGTCTGGTCATAAAACCAGTCAGAATTTCTACTTTTTCGTCCGAAAACCGGTGTATCATCTTCAGGTATATTTCCCACATTTCGATAGATTTGGGCAAATGGATGATACAAACTTCCCATTTTTGACCGGAAAATTCATCAAAAGGCGTTAAAAAACGTATGTTTACTCCCAAACCTTTGTTTTCCGTGTTTATTCTGATGGCTTTCTGCTGACTTTTGAGATAAACGATTACATCAAACTTTTTTCCATCTATATTTCCCGAAAGGAATCCAAACCGATCGTGAAAAACCGCTGTATTTTTGCTATCCGTATAGCTGTTTTGATATTCCGAAACCAAAAATTCGTCTGCCGCATTCCACGCCTGTAGCGTATGATTGTCAGTCGGCGGATATCGCTGCCAGATAGTTGGTGAATCGTTTGTTTTTTCCATAAAAATATCTTTCCAGGTCAACCGAAAGCTAAAGAAAAAACATCTTCACCGACCAAATACTCTCCTAGAACGACTTCTTCCAGGGTATTGATTTTATCGGAATTATTGGGAGCGGAAACTTTGATAAAATTAGGTGTATAACCGGTCATTATACCGGGATTTCCTGAATGTTCCCACAAAACTTCCATTTTTTGTCCGTAAAATGGCTGGACAAAATGATATTTTTTCTTTTGAGAAAGAATGCGCAACCGTTCGTTTCTCTCTCTTCTGACTTCCATAGGAACCACAGCAGCCATCTCTGCGGCAGGTGTGTTGTCGCGTTCAGAATATGTAAAAACATGAAGATAAGAAATATCCAGTTCCTGCAAAAAGTGGTACGTTTCCAGAAAATTTTCTTCACTTTCTCCCGGAAAACCTACGATGACATCGACGCCAATACAGGCCGAAGGCATTACTTTTTTGATATACCGGATTTTTTCGGCATAAAGGTCTGTAGTATATCTGCGCCTCATCTCTTTAAGTATGGACGGACTGCCTGATTGAAGAGGAATATGAAAATGTGGCAAAAAGGATCGGGACTGGGCTACAAAATCCACTACTTCTTCGGTGCAGAGATTGGGTTCGATGGAACTGATTCTGTATCTATGTATCTCTTCCACGTTGTCCAATTCACGGATGAGATCGATAAACATGGCTTCCTTTTTGGGTTTTGTCCCTTCGATGACTTCTGTTCCATTCCCAAAGTCGCCAAGATTGACACCTGTCAATACGATTTCTTTGACACCTTTTGATGCGATTTCCCTTACATTTTTTAAAACATTTTCAATTGTATCGCTACGGCTGCTTCCCCTGGCCTGGGGAATAGTACAAAAAGAACATTTATAATTACAACCATCCTGGACTTTGAGGAAAGAACGCGTTCTGTCTCCGAAAGAAAACGAACTGACGAACTGATTGGCGTGTCGGACATCTCCGGCAACAACCAGACCTTTTGCCGGTGCTTCGGAAATACCGTCTATATAACTCAGAATATTAAATTTTTCGGCTGCTCCGAGGACGAGATCGACTCCCGGAATTTCAGCTATTTCGTCAGGTTTCAATTGTGCATAACAACCTACAACAACAATTTTGGCCTGAGGTGCATATTTTAAGGCTCTGCGCACTTCATAACGGCATTTTTTATCTGCAAAATCGGTCACAGAACATGTGTTCAACACATAGACATCTGCCCCATCTTCAAAAGATACGGTACTGTATCCATGATCTTCAAAAGACCTCCGGATGCTTGATGTTTCTGAAAAATTCAACTTACACCCAAGCGTATGAAATGCGACCGTTTTTGGTGTTGCCATGATAGCTTAATTTTCCTTTTTTTTGTTATCCTTTGGCGGGATATCTTTGGATGGTTTCGGAGCGGGTTTTTCTTCTTTTTTATCCTTTCCTTTTATTTGGTCACCTATAGCCTGCAATACCTCTTTGATAACCGGTTTTTTATCTTTATCCGTTTCCGTTTCTTCCAAAACTTCTCCATCTTCTGCTACTTTCAAAGAATCTTCAGGAAACTTCTCCCCAATCACTATATTCAGATCCCGGAAGCCTGTTCGCAACATGGAGTCTCTTAATACAGAATCTTTCATAACCTCATAATATTTATCCGGAGAAAAACCTAATTTTAATGGACACGCCATTTCTTTGAGGATTTTTTCATTTTTGACAAATTGTTGTTGGGTCAGGGCCGCAAACTTTGGATCTATAGACAATTGATACCAAAAATGCCCGGCAACCGGTAAGGCAAGGGCTGCACCACTACCATACAACATACTTCTGAAACGGACTGCAGGGCTCGGACCACCTACCCATACTCCGGTAACCAAAGTTGGGTTATATCCGATAAACCAACCGTCAGCATGATTTTGCGTTGTACCGGTTTTTCCAGCAAAATCACAGTGGCGGCAAAACTGACTTCTCAGAGCGTTGGCCGTCCCGTAAATTACAACATGCTGCATCATTCTTGTCATCGAATAAGCTATTGTAGAATCAATCACCTGTACGGGGTTTTGCGGCTTGGCTAAAGCGTGATCGTAAATCACTTTTCCATATCGATCTTCTATTTTTAATACTGCAACCGGTTCGGTCACATAACCGTAATTGGCCATGGTAGCATAAGCCTGCATCATTTCGAGCAGTGATATTTCGACAGCACCAAGACTGATACCAAATTCTCTCGGCATTTTGGAAGTGACACCTAATTTTTGTGCCATTTCAATTGTTTTTTGGATGCCGACTTTTTCAATCAATCGGGCAGCAATTACATTTTCGGAATAGGCTAGTCCGCCCGTAAGGGAATAAAAACCACCGTAATTACCATCAGAATTTTTGGGTGTCCAGTCTTCAATTGTTATTTCTGAGTTGGGAAAAAAAGTACACGGTTTGATACTATCATTTAGAGCGGCAGCATAGACAATAGGTTTAAATGTCGAACCAACCTGTCTTTTACTCAGGATATGGTCGTATTTATAATGTACAAAATCTGTTCCACCTACCCAGGCTTTGACCTGACCATTGGTGTGATCCATAGCCATAAAACCGGTGTTGAGCATGGTAAAATAATATCTTACACTATCCAAAGGGCTTATGACTGTATCGATAACTTCCGGTTTGTCCGTCCATATAAGAAGAGGCATTGGCACAGGAATATTGAATACTGAATCAATCTGAAGGGTGTCCATACCGGCTGCTTTCAGGCTATTGTAGCGGTCACTTCTTACAACTTGTTCGTCGATCCATTTGTCATCTCCCCATGGCAATTCATCTTTGACGCCTTTCCAATGTTTGCGGAATTCTTTCTGTATGTAGGACATATGTTTGTTGACCGCATATTGTGCATGTTCCTGCATTCGGCTATCCAGTGTCGTGTAAATCTTTAAACCGTCCGTGTAGATATTATAAGGTTTGCCGTCGTCTTTCACTATATTTTTGAGGATTTTAGGCAATTCTTTGGTTCGAAGATATTCTCTGAAGTAGGTGGCAGGTCCGTCATTATTGCCAAAGTCGTCATGAGGTTTGGCGGTGATGGGTGTATCGATAAGTTTTTGATACATTTCATCCGTAACAGCTCCGGTATTGATCATTTTGGAAATGGTGGCCATTTCTGCAGATTCAAACCGGAAATCTTTATTTTTAACCATCTGACTAAGTACAAGATCTCTTCTTGCCTTCGAATTTTTCGGATTTCGGGTAGGGTCAAGTGCTGTTGTAGCTTTTAACATTCCGATCAGGGTTGCTGCTTCGTCCGGTGTAAGTTTTGCAGGTCTTTTATTGTAAAAATATCTGGCAGCTTCCTGAATGCCGAACCGGTTTCCACCGAAAGGAACGGTATTCAGGTACAGTGTCAGCAATTCTTCTTTGTTATAAAGTCTTTCAAGTTTTATGGAGGTAATATTTTCCTTGATTTTGTTGATCAGAAGACTGAAACCCGGAATTAAGTAATTTTTTCTTCCGTAGAGATTTTTAACGAGTTGCTGACTCAGGGTTGATCCTCCACCGAGATTTTGTTTATTCGTTGCCAGGCCTTTAAAAACCCTTAGCCACGATCTGAGATCGATTCCGCTGTGTACAAAAAATCGTTTGTCTTCAATAGCCAATAAAGCCGTAATCAAATATGGGGAGATGCTGTCCAAGCTGATGGTTGTCCGGTTTTCGGTATAATATTTTCCCAACAAAACTCCATCTACAGCATATACTTCCGAGGCATTGGCTGTTTCGATATTAAGCAATTCTTCTTTTGATGGCATATGACCGAAAGCCCCCAAAGACACGAGAATGATAAGCAACATCAAAAATCCTGTAACCGATCCAACACTGATAAACAACCATTTAAATATTCTGGATTCTCTTGGATTTTTTTCGGCATACTTCCGCCATGATCTTTTGATGGGCAAAAGATAAGGTTCGAGACGTTGGGTTACCGGTGCCATAACGGTAGAAATGGCAGTGGCTACCTTGGTATAGGCTGCTTTGATATTTTCTGATATTGCGGACAAATGCTCTTTTTTATGAACGAGGGGCGAAATTAATGAATTTCATTGAAAAAGATAACATCAGCGTGGTAAGAAATAGATTAAAACCGTGAGAAATTCGGGTTTAAACATTGAACCAAAAAAAAGATTAAGCCTATCGGACCAGAATCTGACTTATTTTGGGTAAAACCAAGAATGCCAAAAAGACAATTGTCTATCAAAAAAATCTTAGGTAGTCGGCTGCCCTCCCTCAGCAGGCTTTTGACTGCCGGATGTATCTTTTGGAATTAACAGGGTCAGTCCCAACAAGCCCGCAAATAAAGCAAAAACGGTGAATGCTGCCCACCTTTTATTGTCCGGAAAGACACTTAAACCCGGAGGAATGGTCACTTTCGTTTTTTCTCCATCATCGATGAGGGTTTCGCGGAGTTTCATCAGAATATTTGTTTTTTCAAGAGCGCTGTCTCCTTTGTAATTGTCCAATTCCGCTTTGCTGGCCACGAGATTTTTGTACCAGAAAGTAACATCTTCATCCGGTGTTTTCCACAAAATGGAGGTATATCCTTCTTTGATATTGTTTTTGTCCAGAAAGTTGATAACGTAATTGAGTTCTTCTTTGGCGAGGTCGATAGTGTTGGCATCTCCGGCCCTTTTAAGATGTCCGGTCACGTTTTGTTTGAGGATGACTCCTTTGTAAACTCTGAATCCAAGGATTGATAAAGAAAGAACGATCAAAGCGATTCCTAAAATTATTTTTTGCATATGTAATTGTTGATAAAAATTTAAAATCTATGTTAAATAAACAAAAAAATTACAAAATCTCCATCGTTTTTTCGACCAAAGTTTTAAATCTCCCGGTGATGATACGGATATGCAGGATTGGCATCAAATCACCATAATCATTTAGTTTGTTTTCAGATAATTTTCTGCGTTGGATTTTTCGGGAAGATGTTTTTTTTTCTTGAAGGAAACTCCAATTCTGACTTTATCAGCAGACTCTACTTAAAAAAAATGGGCCATGATGGTTAGTCATGGCCCCTATTATCATACTCGGTTCTCACTTATTAAAATGGATTTATTCAATCCGCAACATTTTGACTACTTCATTGAAGGTGCCGGATTTTATTTTGACAAATAAAATTCCTGCTGACTCGCCCAGTTCTTTTTCGCCTAAAGTAATTGAATTTAATCCGGCTTGTCCTTCTGTTTGGGTTTTGTAAACCATCTTGCCCGCTCCGTCAAATACAGTCAGCGAAACAAGACCTTTTTCAACCAATTGATACTGTATCGTGGTCTCTTCTTTAAAAGGATTCGGATTGTTTTGTTTGATTTCTGCCATCTCAGGTCTTGCAGGAGCTTTGAACTGAAGCGTCAGAACGTCCATATTTCTTTCTCCGGAATATACTTTGCTCGGCGTGATATCATGGGACATGCTTATGACTCTGCTCAGTCTTACATCCTGGTCCGGAGTCAACAGGATATTAAAAATGATTTCGTTATCATCTATATTGATTCCTTCCATATCGTGAAATGCACAAGTTATATACGTTTTGCCGTCTTTCACCACCTTTGTAATCTGTTCGGGCAATAAAGGCATATTTAAGGCTTCAAATCCTGAATATGAAACGTTGTTTTGAAGTTCAATGGTAAACTGATATCCAATAACGTTTTTCAGATTTTTGGCCAAAACCGGAACGGAGGTCAATTCTTCGGATTTCATCAACACATCTTCAATTACCATTTGTGGAGCTGTGACTGATCTGGAGGACATCAAACCGGAAACTAAGTCCGAGGAATAAGAATGATTGACATCACCGATTTTGATTCCGATAAAATTGGTATTCATCCTGCTTGAATCGAGATTTTCAACCGAAAAAGCAAGGTTTTCCAACCATGGATTTTCCTCATCGAGGTATTGCTGGCCTTCTTTGACAAACTCCCATGGTTTATTGTATGGAAAGGTATCCACACTTCCCAATATCAGCTTGCGTAATGATACCAAATCGACGGAATTGATTTTTCCGGATCGGTCGATATCTGCAGCGATAAACTTTTCAGGAGATGAAAGTTTTTCCATTCCCAATATATGTCTCTGAATCAAAACCAGATCGAGGGTAGAAACACCTCTCATCGGCTCTTTACTTCTTTCGCTGACAATCCGGTAATCATTAAACATTCCCAGATTTTCAAAACAGTATTTGCCTTGTTCATCTGTCATTCGGTCTGCTGAAGTTTCACCTCCTTCCAGAATCACTTTTGTGTCAACCAACTCTTTTTTATCAACTGTAGTAATAACTCCGGCCAAAGAAATTCTGCCTAAAGAATTACAGACATTGTTGTTGTCCTGAACCACTATATAGGTATTGACAATGGTTTGGTTTCCTTCGAGATCGGTGACCCAAATCTGAAGGGGCTGCTGACCCAGATGACTGCAATCAAAAACCCTTGTGGTGTTGCTTACATTGGCTGAGAATGAAAATCTCAATTGTGCGGCAGGAGTACAATTATCGCTACTTCCGTTATTGAAATTTGTAGCGGTTATCGTAGCCATACCCATCGGTGGCGGAAGGTTGACCGCCAATCCGTGAAATACAATTCCTGTTGGCGCTTTACATTCTCTGACCGTAACCAGCTTTTCGCAGGTGGATTTATTTCCGCATCCATCTCTGGCTTCCCAGATAATTTTGTGGATGCCACGACTAACCGGTCTGTTGACGGTATTTCCGTTTCCTGAAAAATCAATGGAATTGTTATTTCCTTCATCGATTTTATAGGACCAAGTCAATTGTACAGGCAGACAATCGTCTGAACCGCTTGCAGTAAAAGACAGAACACCGGTACAACCACCATTAGGTGTACAAACTGTAGCTGCCTGACAAACGTCAGGGTTGATTGTCGGAGGTACTGTATTCGTAATATAAATATATTGATCAAAAGTCCATCTTCCCTGATTCGTATTGGGTACATAAGTACACCAGTCTACAACGGTCCATGTCCTTCGGATGACTCTGCAATACGCATTATTGGGAAAAGTCATATCCGTGCTGGTAGCAGCTGCCTGACTACATTTGTCATTATTTAAAACCGGTCTTCCGGTGATATTCGGATTCGGATTGGTGATGGTGCAATCGTTGAGATATACATTTTGTTGTGGCCAGGTAATATCTGACAATGTAAACGGATTGACATCAATGACCGTGATGGTTTGTGTCGATGTAGCTGTAAGTCCCTGTCCGTCTGTAATGGTAAATACCCGCTCAATGGTACCGGTATTACACATATTCAGGTTATTGTTGACTGTAGAGGTTACCGTTGCCGAACAGTTTTCAAAATACACTCCATCCCGTCCTGCAAATCCCGAAGGCAAATAAAAATGATCGGGAATCTGAATATTGGCTCTTGGCTGTCCTTCGGCCACAAAGGTGCCGAACACAGACAGATTATTCAGATTGAGTGGAAAAGCACAGGAAATGCTGATATCCGGCAATTCGTCATGGATGATTGGAGGCATATTGTCCTGAACATCCACATTGACCATACAAGTTGTAGTGCGATTCCCTGCATCGGTAGCTCTTATTTCCACCATGATATTGGTGAGCGGCACGTCTGCACAACAGAAAGGAACGGTCGGACCGAATGTGTTGCTTGAGGAAACACCACAAACGACACTCATTCGTCGGGCAGCAAGCTGGACACTTCCGCCACAATTGTCGGTCGCACTTTCTACAAAATGGCCTGCCGGTACCAGATCATTGATAAAATCATTCAGGGCTATGACAAGATTTGTTTTGCAAATGAGGTTTGGCCCCTGATTATCAACAACGGTAACCGATTGGTTCACCGTGGCTGTATTGCCACAAAGGTCAGTTACTGTCCAACGAACCACAGTCGTACCGACTGGATATATACCACTGGCATTGGCTGTATTGGTAAAATTATTGGTAACAGAAAAGGTACTGCAATTGTCCGTGACGACCAAAGGAGGTACGGTCACATTGGCTGTACAAAGATTATTTGTTGTATTGACGGTTATATTTTGAGGTGTTGTAATCATTGGTCCCTGGGTATCCGGCCGGACTAAAAAACTCCGGGTGACAGGTACCGCCATATTCCCGCAGGCGTCCAAGGCCGTCCATCTGTGGGTGACTGTATAACCATTACATATATTTATGGTAAAAGGTAATACCTCAGCCATAGCCGGAATATTCCCGCAATTGTCAGTTGCTGTGAGCACCTGAGGTGTCGGCAAAGGTGTATTACAATTTATATCCGGAAGATTGGCCGGTGTTTGTATGACCGGAACTGTCTCATCATCAACGATAAATTGTTGGGTACAGGTAGCAGAATTGCCGGCTGTATCTGAAACCACATAAATTCTGGTGATCGTTTCAGGACAGGACATACCGTCGCTGTTTTCTTCTAATAAATCAAAACTAGTGCTGTCGATTGCTGTTTCATCTAAAACATCACCTCCTGCTGCCAGAAATTCATCCAGATCAGCATAAGGAAGCGGAACATCATCCAGACATCCGAATCTTTCGTCATCAGGACAGGTTATTTCAGGTGGCGAATTATCAAACACAAATACCGACATCTGGCAGGTAGCTGTATTTCCGGATGTATCAGTAGCCGTCCAGGTAATGATGGTCGTGCCCAAAGGATAAAAATCGGAGGCGTCGTTGGTATCATTGTAGTCATTTATTACTGAAGCTACCGCACAATTGTCATCCGCAATCGGCATATCTACGATGACCATGACATTTCTGCCATCATCACTATTACCAGTTGTGATATCCGGAGGACAAATAATGGTAGGAGGCTCCAGGTCACTGATGGTAATACTCTGCATACAGGTAGCCTGATTGGTATGAACATCAAAAATTCTGTAAACACGACTGTATCTGACAACCGGAAAAATCATCACGATATTCTGTGATACCAACTCAAATGATAATGAATCCAGGACACAGTTATCCGTACTTTGTCCTCCTGCTGCCAAAAAAGCATCAATATCCCCGTAAGCCGGAGCATCAGTAATACTACAAGGAACCAGGATGTTCTGTGGACATTCAAGTATGGGAGCGGTATTGTCTGTGATGGAAATCAGTTGATTACAGGTACGGGTGTTGCCGCAGGCATCTGTAACTGTCCAAACCAGAACAAAAGTTTCCGGACTGTACATCCCGCTTGGATTGTTGGTGCCCGTCCTGTTGTTTGACAATGAAACAACAGGACAATTCGGGTCATCTGAGACGGGTGCCGGAATGTTGACCATAACAGTGCACGAATGTGCCGGAACACTGATAGTCACCGGCGCGGGACACAAAAGTGCCAAAGGGGCCACAATTTCTTCTTTTTCTAAAGAGTTGTTTTCATCAGAAATTGTGTAATTAAATGAATGAAAACCATAACTAGCCAGGTAGACACATAGTGTCATACAAAGCGCGAAAATCGGTTTGGGCATGTTATTCGCGTTTAATGAAAAAAAATCCGGTGTTTTTGGGATGGAACCTGATCATTCAATAAATCAGCGAGTGCAAAGATATACAGTTTGTTACATATAATGTATTTTTTTAATGTGTTTTTTCTCACATTTTTTAATTTCCATGTTTATCATACTGAAAATCAATATTAAGCGTCACAAACTTTTATAATTTTTTACAAAAAAAAGAAGTAGCGGAAGAATATCCGACAATTAAAATCAAAATTTGTAGGGCAAAAGTTTTTATAATAACCCAAGCATATTATTTTTGCATCCCCGAAAGCGTAGAAGTATCAAAGTAATAGTTCAGGCTGCTGAATATTGTTTTTTGTATTATTTTATCATTTAACTATTTCAAACAATGAGTGATTTTTCAAAAGTAATCGCAGGAACTATCCGATGGGGTAGTTGGGGTGCAAAACGTTCGTCCACTAAAATGGCAGACGTGATGGCCTCCTGTATAGAACTTGGTGTGACCACATTTGATCTTGCTGATATTTATGGCAACTATACAACCGAAAGGGAGTTTGGGGATGCTTTAATTTTCAGCGGAATTTCAAGAGACAAAATTCAATTGATCGGCAAAAGCGGAATCATCAAACCTTGTGCTGAAAAGCCGGGATTTACGATTTCTCACTACAACACTTCCAAAAGGTACATTCTGGAGTCTGTAGACCAATCTCTGGAAAACCTGAACACGGATTATCTCGATATGTATATGATACACCGAGGAAGCCCGATGCTTAATTTTGGTGAAATAGCAGAAGCTTTTCAGATTTTGTACGAAAGTGGCAAAGTTAAAAGTTTTGGCGTTTCGGATTTTAATCATACGCAGATTCAGGCGATGAACAAACATTTTCCGGTAAAAGGAGCACAGATGGAAGTATCTATGTTGCGCCATCAGGAAATGTACAATGGTGTTCTCGATGTTTGTATGGAACATCAGGTTATTCCGATGTCATGGGCTCCGATCGCAGGAGATGTCATCTTCACCAAAACAAAAACCGGAAAAAGAAGGTATTCAAAACTGGAAGCTTTGGCTGAAAAGTACGAATGGACCGTCACCGAAATGGCTATCATCTTTTTATTACATCATCCGGCAGGAATCAGACCGATCGTCAGTGCTCCCAAAATCAACAAAATTAAAGAGTTTACCGATTTGTTGGATGTAAAAATCAGCAACGAACAATGGTTTGATATTCTCAGAACCGTAAGAGGCGAAGAGGTATATTAACCACATTTTGTTTTACATCTTACCGCACTGTTAAAAGTGGGCTTATACGTTATTTTATATTACTTTGAAACATAACATTACATGTTTGATAAATTAGATGCCATTGTCGACAGATTTTACTATCTCGAGGAAAAATTGTCCGACCCTGAGACTTTGTCAGACATGAAAATATTTGCCAAAGTAAATAAAGAATACAAAGACCTGAAAACAGTCGTGGAGACCATCAAACAATATCAGTCTCTCAGCCAAAACCTGGAGGGCTCAAAACAATTATTATCCGACAGTGACCCTGATGTCCGAGAAATGGCGCAGGCCGAGATCGACGAACTTCTCCCGGAATTGGAGGAAACTACAGAAAATCTGAAGTTTCTCCTGATACCTAAAGACCCTGAAGATACCAAAGACGTAGTGTTTGAAATACGGTCCGGTACCGGTGGAGACGAAGCAAGTATATTTGCCGGTGACCTCTTGAGGATGTACACCAAATACTTTGAAAAAAAGGGTTGGAAAACAGAAATTCTGGACGAAAATCCCGGTTCTGTGGGAGGATATAACAAAATAGTGCTCGAAGTATACGGTGAGGATGTCTATGGCAAATTAAAATTTGAATCAGGCGCCCACCGTGTACAAAGAGTTCCCAAAACTGAATCTCAGGGTCGTGTCCACACTTCAGCTGCCACCGTTGTGGTCATGCCCAAGTTTGAAGAAGAAGAAATCGATATCCGTAAAGACGAACTGAAAACGGATACCTTCAGGGCTCAGGGAGCAGGTGGTCAGCACGTAAACAAAACGGAATCCGGTGTGCGGTTTACCCACCTTCCTACCGGTATTGTCGCTGAAAGTACGGACTCGAGATCCCAACACAAAAACAGAGAGATTGCTTTGCAGCGGCTTTTTGTAAAAATTCAGGATGCCGTCAGAGAAAAAAATTATTTAGAACAAAAAGATAAAAGAAAATCGCTTGTAGGTACAGGCGACCGATCCGACAAAATAAGAACCTATAACTATCCGCAAAACAGGGTTACGGATCACAGAATCAACCTTACTTTGTACAATCTCGACAGCATCGTGGAGGGTGACCTCGACGAAATCATTCAAGCCCTTCAGGTTGCTGAAAATGCCGAAAAACTCAAGGGCGAAGAAGATTAACCAACCTTATAACAAAGCAGGTATTTTTGTTTTTTTTAGCGTGCTACTTTTATACCTTATTTTTATAAAACAAAAAACCCAAACGATTTTCACCGTTTGGGTTCCGAATATTTTTTGGTGTTCGTCACTTTCTTATCAATACTTTACCCATTTTTTGATGTTGGTGACTTGTTTTTGTCTGTTGTAGATCCGCAAGAGGTATAATCCCGGAGGCCAGGCCGATGCATCCATGATGTATTCCTGGTGTTGATCGACAGGATATTGTCGTACAAAATGGCCTTGAGCATTATGGACTGATATCTCTCCCGAAAACGGATATTGCCAGGCCAGTGTAAGGGCGTCAGATCCGGGATTGGGGTAGATAATCAATCCTTCATCGGCCTCTGCTACCTCCTGGCTGCTGGTGGGTTTGGTAAATCGGTCTTTGTCGACAAGCATGAGGATGGTAGCAAAACCATCAGAATCCTGAGAAACCACTCCGGAGGGTTTGATATAAAGTTCAACTTGCCCGCCTACCATCAAAAATTTGTTTTCCGGAAGACTGTATATTTTACTGAATCCTCCAATTTGTAATGAATCGGCCACTTTGTAAAGAGACAGCACTTCCGACTCACTTGTTCCACTTTTATAAATAGCAGTTTTTAAATAAGTTTGCGCTGTATTTGGATTTTGCTGGCTGAAATCTGTATTTATGACCGTAATATTTTGGTCTTCATTTTCCCAGTCAATTGCCAAAGGATTTGAAAAACGTGAAGCAGGAATTTCTGCTACTTTTAATAATTTACCATTTAAATCAAAAACGCCTACATTTTGAGGTCTAGGAGGAAATGAAAAATCACTGACTATTTTTGACCATCTTAGGAGTAATTTTTTTCTATCTTTAGATAGTCCTAAAATCTGTTGCGACAACATGTAATTTGGAAATGAATCCGTTAATATACTGTCCAAAAGCACTAGATCCCGGGTGTAATATTTGAAGTTAAATGCAAATAAGGAGTCATTCGGCAAATATTTTTTGGATAATATCATGATGGTATCCGGGCCGATTTCAATTAAATTTACTTTATCAATATTGTCATATACCTGAACTTTAAAGGTGTCGGACAACAATTCTCCACATTTGTTTAACACAAATGTGCGTATAAATTTATCGCCATTATACCCTCTGTATTCATATAGACGATAATTTTCTCCTTCCTGAAAAAAAGCTCCACTTGCAGTACTTGCATCAGAAGGGTGAAATAATGTATAAAATATTGAATTACTTCCATAATCACATAATGAACTTCCTATCAATTCACCTGTCTCAAGATTGTAAATATCTTCAAAAAGAACCATGTCTAAAAAACCTTGCGTATTCAATGGAGAACCAAAAGGATGTTTCTTTCTTTGACCCATCACTACTAAGTGTCCGGAGGTATCAATTTTCATGATTCTGATTGCCGCCTGGATACTATCACCATAAACACCATATCTTTTTTGCCAAATTAATTTACCCGTTTGTAGGTTTCTGCAATCTATCAAACACCCTCCTAATGGTGACCCACCCCCAATTAACATAGGCTGGATGATATAATTTTTGTGTATAATAATTTCAGGTAAAAATGAATATGAACCTATGCCATTATATTCATCCACAAAATTTACAGTGGTATTTTCCGATAGAACAGTGTCTTTTAACGGGACAATCCAATCCGGATTTAATCCTGAAAATTCGATAATTTGGAATGGTCTGAGGCGTTGAGCCTGATTTGTATTAATTAAAATAAAATAGATATATATTAAGGTAAATAATCTCTTCATTTTTCTGATATTTTAATTTATTAAATAAGCCCAAAAAATATTTCTTTGGGCTTATTTAAAGTTTAATATTATAATCTATCACATGCGGGAGAACACATTTCAGGGTTATAATCTCCTGAACAGTTAATATAGGTAGACGAACAGTCTCCTGTACCCGGTTGCACACCTTGTCCCACTATAAATGCATCACCATTCAAATCAAATCTCCAGGTTCCAACCCTAACACAACATGATTCTCCACATTTAGTGTGACCTATAAACCCAATAGATACATTTTCAAATTCATCAAGAAATACATCAACGCATAGTGTCTGACAATCAACTTCAATAAATTGAAAACTTTTAGTATTTCCTGAACTAAAATCTCCAGGGTCCAAACCATCGAGTATTAAGCTTTGAACTTCAAGAGTTATTTCCCTATACCATGAATTATACATGTCACGAGCTTCTTCGAAATCTTCAGCTAACCAAAAAGTTGCTATCGAATCTAAAATATCCATACAATCCGGATCACTCATATTGGGTGTAAAGTCAAAATTTCTGACTTCAAATCCCTCGTCACATTGTCTTTTTTCATATGTTACATATACCTGACAATCTCTTATTCCCAAAGTATCCGTAATTGTGTCCCATTTTATTGGTGGTACTTCATCACAAAGATAAAACTCGCATGAACCTAATTCTCTGTTCTCCGCATACACCTCCTCGACTGTCGGGCCACTCAAATCATTTTTATCGGCACAGGCATATAAAAACAGCATCATCATGGCCATACCGATTTTCAGATGTTTTGGTAATTGTTTAATCCAATTAGAATTGAATTGAATTGAATTGAATTGAATTGAATTGAATTGATAAAATTTTTCATGATAAAATTTTTTAAGGTTAAATAATTTTTCAAAAATAAAACAATCTTTTTAAAAAAACAAGGACATTAACAAAAAAAGATTCGTTTTTTTACAAAATCAGGTATTTATACGTGGTCAAAACAAGGGATTTCCCTGAATTATATTGCCGGAAAAATGTTTCCCGAATTCAGATTTTCGACTGACCTTATTTCACAAAAACAAAAAACCCAAACGATTTTCACCGTTTGGGTTCCGAATATTTTTAAATCCTATTTACACTATTATTTGCTCAAATTAATCATTTTTTTAGTGGCTTTATAGCCGTCACTTTCTAATTCGTAGAAAATAACTCCTTCTGTAAGGTTGTCATCTCCGTCTATAAGGACTTCGTTATAACCTAAAGGATATTGATTGATGATTTTTTTGATCACCTTACCGGTTACATCGTACAATGTAAGCGTTGCAGTACCGGCTTTGGCAAGATTAAAGCTGATGACGGTATTGTCTGCAAACGGGTTAGGATTGTTTTGATACAAATCAAAGGTAACCTGGTTAGTAGCAGTGCCTGATCTGAATTCCAATTCAACATTCATAACATCAAGTGTGTGTGTGTAAGATTCGGCTGATGTTATGTCTGAACCGATGTTCAGTGTTCTTGAAATTGTATTGTTCGTTGTTGCTGTGAATTCGATGGTAAATAATACCTCATTTTTGCTGAATGTCGCTGCTTCGTCGTGGTTCCAGCTCATAGAAACCATTCCTGTGGCGGCTAATCTTGTATTATAATTACCTTCGTTGATTTTGACGGCTCCTGCATGAATTTTTTCAAATTGTACTGCTTTTGCATCAAAAGTAAGGGTAAACTGAGATCCGAAGATTTCGTTGTAATTGTCTGCAGTGACTTCTACAAAAACCTTTTCGTTGGCTTTGTAAGTGTCTTCCTGAGCAACCAGTTTCAACGCTTTAGCACTTCTTGATCCGACATTTTCAGATTTGGCATTAACTACCGCATCATTGTTGACGTCTCCGATTTTTACCGCTACAAAATCTTTATCGAATACATTACCTGTATAATTATTTACCATAACATATTCGTTGTAAGGCCAAGGGTGTGTGATATCAGCAAAAGTGTATGCTCTATCTACGAATCTCCATGACTTGTTGCTTGGCAATTCATCGTATACACCGAGGATCAGTTTTCTCAATTCGACAAGGTCAAGAGAGTTGACTTTTTTGTCGTTGTTGATATCAGCTGCGATCACTTTGTAAGCTGATCCCAATGGGTTGATGCTCAGGATATGTCTTTGAATCAATACCAGGTCAAGGGTAGAAACACCGTTTGAATAGTCGGTATTTTTCTCAGAAACGATTTTGTAAGAATAAGATTCCGGCATGCTGTTGAAAGAAAACTCACCGTTTTCATCCGTTTTGAATGCTTTGGTCTCATTGGTAGCCATGTTTTCGATGATTACATAAGTCTCAGGCACCATTTCATTGGATTCTGTTCCTACATTACCCACAATTCTGGAGAAGTTGATACAAGCAGGCGGATTGGCCTGAACCTGTAATCTTACTGTACAGAAATCCTGATTTCCTGCTGCATCCGTCACACAAACATCCAGTGTATTCAATCCTACGTTGTCGCAAGTGAATAATTTACCTGAAGTTCTGGTGTCATGCAACCAATATTGTGCATTTCCTGCAAGGTATTCAGCTTCTGTAGCCAACACACCATTTCCTTTGAAGTAGTGGTTTTGACCGGCTTGTACTCTACCCGGATTTGGTTTTTCACAATTGAATGTGAAGTACAAATCTCCCGGACAGTTGTCAGTGGCTCCCAGATCGTAATCTACAGCCCAGATTTCAACTGTACCAGATGAAGGCATGATCACGGTGGTGATATCAGAGATACAATAAGGTGTTGGTTTTTTACAATCCTGAACGGTAAACAAATATGTTACCACATCCTGATTTCCGCAAAGGTCTTCTACGGTCCATCTGATTCTGTGGGTACCTACAGGATATACTCTTGTAGCGTCGTTTGTATTTCCGGTGATGGTATAGTTAGGTCCGTCAAAAGGAGCAACTTCCCATTTCCACTTCAACTGGCTTGCAGGTGTACAAGGGTCTGTAGCTGAATTTGTCAAAACAAATCTCAGGTCACAAGTTTGTCCTTCACCGCAACCGGTAACGTCTGTTCTGTTGGCAATCACAGGATTATCAAGATTATTAACTTTGATTACCTGAGTATACGTCCATGTATTGACACCAATAGTCGGTACTGATGGATACAATGCACCGCTGGCATTTCTGTTTGGTGCAAACTTACACCAGTCAATCACGGTCCATCTTCTCAAAATTTTGTAACAAACATCTTCGACAAACTGGAATACCTGATCTTCATATGCGTAAGCAACCTGGCTACAACCTGCCTGAGATACGATGATAGGAACACCAGTTTTGCTTGGGTCAGTGTCTACATTCAAACAACCTGTCAGGGTGGTATTAGCCGGCCATTGGTTGGTTGTTGGTCCTGTATAAGGGAAGTTGTTTACTACGGTAATCGTTTGAGAACAAGTAGCTGAACGTCCACCTGCATCTGTTGCTCTCCAGGTTCTTGTTCTTGAGCCTGTACCGCAAGTGCTTATCTCACCTGTTGTAGATACAACTGTTATGGTTGGAGTTCCGCAATTATCTGTTGCTGTCGGAGCGTCAAATTCCAATGGTTGGTTACATTCGATGGTTTTTGGTCCCGAACAGAAGATAGAAGGATCGATTTTGTCATTTACTTCTACGAATACCATACAAGTATTGACATTATTGGAAGCATCTCTTACTTCAAGTTCTACCATCAACTCTCTTCCAACATCTGCACAACATACGTCTACAAATGGTCCGAAGCTATGTGTATTAGGTCCTCCGGGGATGTTACATCTTTGCGGAGTGGTCATTCTTCTGACTCTGAACGTAACGTTACTGCAATTGTCATGTGATCCATCATCAAATGTTTCAGCAAAAACCCTTGCAAAACCATTATTTTGGTTAGAAAGTGTCACAACAGTTGTTCTGTCACAAACCGGTGTTGGCGGAATTCTATCCTGAACAAATATTTCTGTCAGTGCTGTGGCAGAATTACCGCAAGCATCTGTAACAGTATATCTGATCCATGCACAACCCTGAGGCAAACCAATAATCTGGTATCCGGTTGTTGCATTACCAATTACCTTAGTAACGCCATTATCAGTGATATAAACCCCGTTTAATGGTGGTATTTCTGTGCCGTTATTCAAAAGGAAAGCTACTGTATATGTCCACTCATTACATTCTCTGGAAGGAACAGTTGATGTAGGTCTTACTACATTCCAGGTACCTAAACACGTGTAAGGATCTACTTCTACCAAAGAAGATACATTACCTAAACAATTGGTAATCGTCATATCCGGTGGAATCGTAGGAACAATCGTAACTGCTGGTGGTCTTTTGTCTACAATTTTGATGATTTGGTAAGATTGTTCTAATCTTCCTGTACACCAATCAAGAACTGACCAATGTCTGAGTACTTTAAAACTACCTGTACAAATTTCTACTCTTTGGTCCTGGTACGTTGCGTTGATTTCGCAAACGGTGTTATTAGGCCAAATAGGAACTCCGCCAAGGGTTGGTGCGCCGGATTCAGAAGGTTGAGGATAAAAATCTCTTCCTGCTGTGCCGTTTTCGCGAACAACATCCCATACCGGAACATTATCACAATTTAAGGCAGGATCTTGTACGTCATCTCTGTTTCTAGGAAACTGGAATACCGGAGCATCCAAAGTTGCTCTGGTGTAATAAATGTTGCGTACACAAGGAACGGCTTCGTTACCGCTATCATCAACCGCATTATAAATAATGGTTCTGATAGCGCTGTAAGCACCTGTACAGGTCAATTTTACCAGATTATTGCTTTCTACAGTCACAGGGACTGACTGATCACAATTGTCTGTTGCAGTCGGTGTAATCAACGCTGCCTGATCATAACAGTTTATGGTCAGATCTGCAGGGCAAGCGATTACCGGTTTGCTTTTGTCCTGAATGAGGATTTTCCCCCAACAATGATTGTTGCCCAACCATACCTTTACATCACGGGTTTGGTTGAGGTGATTTCGGTTGACAATATTAGCAGGTGACAAAGGCTGGCCGTTAGCGCCGATAACCTGTACCGAATACTGACTGTAACTACAACCAGCAGGTAAAACACCTTCCAACATCATCGCCGGAGTAATTTCTACCACACAATCTTCATCCATGGATACCTGAACGAGATTGTTACACGCTAAAGGGCACTGTACCTGCGCGGAAACGCTAAACTGTGCCACTACCAGCAGTGCAGGTAGAATACTCATTCTGATAACCATACCAAAACGAGCAAATGTGTTTAGTGTAAATTTCTCCAACTTCATGGGATAATAAAATTTAATTATAAGATTAAAAAAATGATTCCTAAATCATCATCAGATTTCTGAAGATTACCCGTGAAGCAAATTTGTTACTATGTTAAGTACCGGTAGGGGAATACCGGGTTGGATTACTATCATGATAAGATAAACAAAAACTATACCAATTGATTTTCGAGGGCAAATTTGATCAGGTTTGCTGTTGTATTTGCGCCTAATTTTCTCATGATACTTTTTCGGTGAGCACTGACCGTTTGATTGCTGATGAACAACTCTTCGGCTATTTCTTTAGTGCTTTTGTCCATTACAATGTGTTTCAGCACTTCGGACTCCCGTCTTGACAATTTTTGTTTTAATAAAAATCTATCTTCATAGATTTTGAAAGTTGAAAGAGGGTCTGCATTTTTTTTCACCGATTTTTTTTCCGGTGAAATTCTAACGCCGTCTCCTATATATGTTTTGTTTTGAAATACATCTTCTATGCATTCAAACAATTCTATGATTTGGCTTGACTTCAGAATGTAACCGTCCACTCCTTTGAGAAATGCTTCTCTTACGATGGACGATTCACTATATTGGGTCAAAGCAACTATTTTTACTTTTGGGTTGGTTTTTTTTAATTCCTGAATGGTCACCATTTCTTTCGAATCAAAAATACCTATATCGATAATTAAAATATCAAACTGAAAAGAAATAAACTTTTGTAAATCTTCTGTTTGATGTGCAATGCCAACAATATTAATCGGAGGCATTTTCATATTATTGATTATAGCCTGCAGACCTTCCGTAAACATGGACTGATGATCTGCAATAACAGCTTTTAATGCCATAAATTACATACTATGTTATTAATAAAAATTCGTTGCATAATAATCCGGTTATTACAATACAAAAGCAGTGCCAAATTTTTACAAGAGCATAAATCGCACTTATTTCGGGTGATTGTCGTAAAACCAGGAAGGGAAATATTTGTATAATAATTTTCTTATATCGGCTTAGACCGCCGAATAAAATAATGGGGAGCGTTAAACCATTGATTCGGACATGATCAGGATGTAATCAGAATTGAGGCAGTCCAATGGGGTAAAAATGATATTTCTTAGAAAAAAATAAAGTGAGGATAGAATATTCCTGAAAACCGGACCTAGAACTTTCCAAATGGTCTTGATAATGACATCCTCTCAGGATTAAGATTTTAATTTTCTATAATTGATAAGAATCTTTTGTACGTCCTCTTCTGTCAGATCCGTGATACCGGCAAGAATTGAAATAGTCAAACCTTTGTCAAAACCTTTAAGAATGACACCAATTTTTTCCTCGGTTTTACCTTCAAGTTTTCCTTCGAGTTTTCCTTCTTCTTTAATCCAGGAATATGTTGTCATGAGGTTTTCTTTAATATCTTCAGGAATGGATTCCAATGCTTTTTCAAATTCCGGCCTCGGAATTTCTGAAACAGACAGTACGTAAACAATTATTTGATTTAAAAAGTTCCTTTGATTATCATTCACCGGAAACAAACGGAAAATTTTTTCAAGATCTTCCGCAAGTTTTATTACATCAAAAGCATTTTTTTGTGCCATAACTGAAGCTGCCATTAATCTGTCTCGTATATCACTTATCGCATCATCGGACAAAGATCTGAGGGCTATAAACAAATGAGGGATTTCAGGTATAAAATATTGAAGCTTACTTTTGTTTTTCCTAAAAGTTTCAAAAAGAGGTTTACATTTCCACTTCTTTTTCCCCTGATAATAAATTACCGGAATGATGACTTTGAGAGGTCTTTTATTTTGAATACATAAATACCAATGAGAAAACATGTAATGTCCGATCTGGAATAATACAAACCTGTCAGGAGATGACTTATGCTCAAATAGTAAGACAATATCTGTTTTATTATCATTATTTTTTTCAGTGACTTCGAAAACAATATCAGAAAAATATTCCTTCAGATTTCCCTGAATATATGATTCCTGTAATGGTCTTAAAGTTTGTAAGTCTAATTCTTCCAGGATATTTTTTGGTAAAAATTTTTCAAAAAAGGCAGCAGCTCTTATGGCATCTGAAAAGGCAGCTCTTACAAATTTATCATGTAATTTATGCATAGTAAGTATTTTTCAGGGCAAACATAAAAGAATCTTTCTTATATTTTCAATCAAAAAACTTCTTTAACTTTTTTATAAGAATGATCATTAAAAAGGTAAAAGCTGAAAATCTTATGTTTTTATGGGTGCGATTTCAGGATCATTATTGCAATAACTACATTAAGTGTTCTGTGATACCCAAAAAAACCGTTAATGTATATGATGGTATTATTGTAGTTTATGCTACAGCAGCAATCGTACATAATTGCATAAAAAAAGCCTTTGACTATGTTTAGTCAAAGGCTTTTGAAATAGTAGGAAGCTATTTTTAAGATTCTTCAGTAACTCCCTGTACTAAGAGAGAAACCTCATTTTTTAATACTTCAATAAATCCTTTTTTGATTTCAAAGGACTTTTTATCTCCTCCTTCCAACACCAATCGCACCCTACCCTTTGACAGCGCAGAAACAATAGGAGCGTGGTTATTCAGAATTTCAAATTTTCCGGAAATACCCGGCACTTGTACCGATGTTACTTTCCCGTTGAATATTTCCTTTTCCGGAGTGAGAACGATGAGATTCATTGTATATGATTTTGATCCAAAAGAAAATTTCTATTAATTGTTGGAAGCTGCATCCGCCAACATCTTTTCTCCTGCTTTGATTACTTCTTCTATGGTACCTTTCAGGTTGAATGCTGCTTCAGGATATCTATCCAACTCTCCGTCAATGATCATGTTAAATCCTTTGATGGTTTCTTCTATCGGAACCAAAACACCCGGAATACCGGTAAATTGCTCAGCTACGTGGAATGGTTGAGACAAAAATCTCTGAACTTTTCTCGCTCTGAATACGACCAATTTGTCCTCTTCAGACAATTCTTCCATACCCAGGATGGCAATGATATCCTGCAATTCGTTGTATCTCTGCAAAATCAGTTTTACTCTTTGTGCACATCCGTAATGTTCGTCACCTATAATCGCAGGGTTCAAAATTCTGGAAGTGGAATCCAAAGGGTCCACAGCAGGATAAATACCCAGAGAAGCAATTTTTCTGCTCAATACTGTCGTAGCATCAAGGTGGGCAAATGTAGTCGCCGGAGCCGGGTCAGTCAAGTCATCCGCAGGTACATATACCGCCTGTACTGATGTAATGGATCCTCTTTTTGTAGATGTAATTCTTTCCTGCATCAAACCCATTTCGGTTGCAAGGGTAGGCTGATATCCTACCGCTGAAGGCATCCTTCCCAAAAGAGCTGATACCTCAGATCCTGCTTGAGTAAATCTGAATATATTATCGATAAAAAAGAGGATATCTTTTCCTCCGTTCGGATCAGAAAGATCTCCGTCTCTGTAATATTCCGCTAATGTCAATCCTGACAATGCCACCCTTGCTCTCGCTCCGGGAGGTTCATTCATCTGACCGAATACAAATGTTGCTTTTGATTCTTTCAACATGGAAGCATCCACTTTGGATAAGTCCCATCCACCTTCTTCCATGGAGTGCATAAACTCAGGACCATAGTTGATAATGCCGGATTCCAACATCTCTCTCAACAAGTCATTACCTTCACGGGTTCTTTCACCTACTCCGGCGAAAACCGAAATACCGTCATAACCTTTGGCAATATTGTTGATCAATTCCTGAATTAATACCGTTTTACCTACTCCGGCACCTCCGAACAAACCGATTTTTCCACCTTTTGAATATGGTTCAATCAAGTCGATTACTTTGATCCCGGTGTATAGTACTTCAGACTCAGTAGACAAATCCTCAAACCTCGGTGGTTTGTTATGGATAGAATACGAATTGGTTTTGTCCAATGCCGGAAGACCATCAATAGGATCACCTACTACATTAAATACCCGACCTTTGATCTGATCACCTATCGGCATGGAAATTGGTTCACCCAAATCCACGACATCCATTCCTCTGGTCAGACCGTCGGTTGAATCCATAGATACCGCACGAACACTGTCTTCACCTAAATGCTGTTGAACCTCAAGAATGAGTTTGTCACCATTTGCTTTTGTTACCGAAAGTGCGTAAAAAATTTCAGGAAGAGTTGATCCTGCAGCTGCAAAGCTCACGTCGACAACTGGTCCGATGATTTGTTTAATTTGCCCGATATTAGCCATAAAACTGGTATTATTTTGGAAAAATGTTGGAATTTTCTGAAAAACGCCACAAAGATAAGCCTTATTTGTTTCCCTGAAAGTTTTTGACTGATTTTTATACGTCAAAATGTTGATTTTTCAGGATTTTTTTTGAAAAACAAACAAAACAATCGTATTGTGAGACCATATTTTATTTTAATCCAATAAAAATATTTGATTTAAAATAAAATTTATATCCTATATTGATGTAGTATGCCATATTATATTTGGCCTCTTTTCTAAAATCTTATTTCTTTTTCATTCGGGTTTTGGTTCTTTTTACAATCCCATCCTGTTTTATAATGACGTATCGCAAAGTAATAGCCGAAGAAGCCGATATGATACCTTTGTCATTTACTCCCGCCAGTTTTAAAGCCGGAAGGTAGTCAAATGCCACATTCAGTCTGCCGACTGTAAAATCCATTCCTAAAGGAAAAGCAATGCCAAAAGCATTTGATTTTTGATTCTGGTTATCAATGAAGTTTGATTTGATAAACGTATTGTAATAAGCGCCAATACCGGCAAATACATTCAACCTTTTGGATATCAGGGGAAAATGTTGTTTTACCGCCAAAGTTGTCACATTCTGACCAGTAAATAGTCCTGTCTGATGGTATAAATCGATGGTTGTTTTTTTAACAATTCTCTGAGACAAACTCAGGGATATGTCATTACCTATCCGCAGACCCGCAGCCGTTTTGTAACTTTGTGCCTGACTACTGCTAAAACCAAAAACGAAAATGATAAAAATGACAATTAAATTCTTCATGTTCCTTTTTACGAAAAAATATGTTCAGTTAAAAGGACGAAAAATAAAACAAAAAAGTACTTTTCACGCAAAATAATTTTACTTATTTTCAAAAACTATTGATTAAGACCGGCTTTCCTTAAAAAATTACCTGATGTATTTTTTTTGTCAGGTACAACACATAATCCATTATTTTAAAGGTTGATATTCCGAATTTTAGTATCATTGCCAGATCAAATAATTATACGAATGAATAAATATCTTTTCATTACACTCTTAATGTGTTTGTTTTTTGGTTTACCCAATACATTTGCACAAGAAACTGAAAAATATGCCAAAGTAAAAATAAACCTTACAAACAAAAATATTCGCGAACTTTCAAATCTTGGTATAGAAACTGATCATGGAATCATAGTCCCGTATCGTTATATAATCAATGATTATTCGATGTCGGAAATTAATTTGATAAAAAACGCCGGTTTTGAAATTGACATTCTGATTGAGGATGTCATTACGTATTATAAAAACCCAAACAGACCTTCTGCATTATCTGAAACAGCTTCAAAAAATAATTTTTGCGAACCTCCGTCAACAAAATCATTTTCATTTAACGAACCAAAAAACTACAAAGCCGGCACTATGGGGGGTTACCATAAATACCAGGAGATGAAAGACATTCTTGATGAAATGAGAGCAAAATTTCCCGATCTTATATCGACAGATTATTCTATTGACTCCATTCCGACCCATAAAGGCAATTACCTCTTTTATGTTCGGGTTTCCAACGAACCTTATTTGTATAATACCAATAAACCACAGATCCTTTATACAGCGTTACACCATGCCAGAGAGCCAAACAGCCTTTCTCAAATGTTGTATTACATGTGGTTTTTACTTGAAAATTATGGCACTGATCCTATGGTTACCAAATTATTGAATGAAACACAAATGGTATTTGTTCCTTGTATCAATCCTGACGGTTATATGCTGAATGAAACACAAAACCCTTCAGGAGGAGGCATGTGGAGAAAAAATGTCTGGAAAAACAATCAGGGAACCCTTATGGGTGTAGACCTCAACCGCAATTACGAATATTCCTGGGGATATGATGATTCGGGTTCTTCTTCAGCAGAGAATTCACAGGTATTCAGAGGTCCGTCTGCTTTTTCAGAACCGGAAACAAGAGCTGTCAAAGCTTTATGTGAAACTTTTGATTTTGTAGTAGCACTCAATTATCACAGTTTCGGAAACATCATGATTCATCCTTGGGGTTATAATAATACCCTGAGTCAGGAAGACAATATCTTTAAAAATTTCGGGAAATCCATGACCCGGTATAACAACTTTTCGTTGGGTACCGTAGCTCAGACACTAGGATATTTTGCAAATGGAAACAGTGATGACTGGATGTATGGAGAAGCTGTAACAAAAAATCCTGTTTATGCCTACACACCTGAAGTAGGCTATAGTTTTTGGCCTTCTCCCGACGATATTGTTGTCATCAATCGTTCATCCTTATGGACCAATCTGAATGCCGCCTTGGTAACCGGAAATTTTTATACTGCAGATATTATAAATTCTTCTAAATACGTTTTAGGTACCAAATCATATATCGATGTAAAAATTACAAAATCAGGTCTAAAAAACGGTAGTTCTAAGGTCACATTACATACCGACACAGATGGAGTAATTGTAAAAACCCCTGCAGAAACCGTCAATCTGGCTATTAATGAAGAAAAGTTATTACAATTTGAATTTGAAGTGGATATTTCAAAAAATTATCCTGAAGGAATACGTTTTAATTTGATAATTGACCAGGACGGATATCAGGATACGACAACATTCAGGCGAACATGGGTAAAGGGAACACAAATTCAATATTATTATGACCGGATAGATAATGATGAAAATTGGATTCGTTCAGGATTTGACCTGAATACAAACCATTATAATTCAGCACCTTCCTGTTTTAAAGAATCCGCTGATTTTTCGACGCCGTTAAATTATGAGTCCTTTGTACAGATTAAAAAACCGTTTGACCTGAGTGATACAAAGTTGGCCCTATTGCGTTTTTTTACAAGATGGGATATAGAAAAACAATTTGATTATGCCGTAGTGGAAGTTTCAGAAGATAGTATCAATTTTTCACCTTTGTGCGGACTGTACACAAAACCGGGATCAGATAATCAATTGAAAGATGAACCGGTTTATGATGGGACCCAAACTGAATGGATACGTGAAGAAATGGACTTATCATCTTATATCGGACAGAAAAAGATATGGATTCGTTTCAGAATGTTTTCTGACGCATTCGTTTCCGGAGAAGGTTTTTGGGTGGATGATATTGAAATCATCAAAATAACAGAAACAGTAAAAACTCAGGAGACACAAAACTTCAGTGCTGAACTTTTTCCAACTGTAAGTGACGGATCAGGCCCTCTGACCATCAAAGGAAAAACCGATTATCAAAACATTTCCTGCCAATTCATAAATGTTTATGGGGAAGTTGTAATGGACATACAAACCCGGGATCATATCATTGATATTCAAAAATACAATTTGCCTTCAGGGTTGTATTATTATGTCTTGCGGAATCCGGAAAATGGAACCATGACATCAGGTAAAACTGTTATCATGAGATAAAAAAACCGAAAATTTTTTATCATTCAGAAGATTCATTTCCGGTCACATAACCAAATGTCCTCCGGGCTTATTTTTTTAACTTTTTTATGATCGTTTGTACCAGTGTAATCAATATCAATGCAACAATCCCTCCGAGAATTCCTGTTAAAAATTCAAACACCATGGCCGGCATAAAATGAGGCATCCAATGATGTATAACTTCGATATTGTGAACAAAAATCCCACCCGCTACCAAAACTAAAGCAATCGTTCCCACAACGCCTAATAATCTGATAATCAAAGGCAGAAGTTTAATAAAGCCATTACCTAAGGAAATCATAAGGGCATTTCCTTTTGATTTACCTATCAACATCAGACCAAAATCATCCATTCTGACGATCAGCGCTACCAAACCATAAACACCAATAGTGGCAATGAAAGCAACAACACTTACCGTCAATATCTGAATTTGTAATGACTTGTCCATAACGGTTCCCATGGCAATAATAACGATTTCCAGAGATAAAATAAAATCGGTAGTGACGGCTGACTTAATTTTCTCTTTTTCGCTTTCTGTTATTTCCACTTTATAATCCGGCCCTTCATGTTTTTCTTTTTTGCCTGTTTTACTAACCAGATATTCAAAAATTTTATGAACACCTTCATAAGCCAGATATAAACCACCAAGTATCAGAATTACTTTGATCAAGGCCGGCAGAAAATAACTCAACAGAAAAACAACCGGTAAAATAATGAGTTTATTGACAAAAGATCCTTTTGTGATAGCCCATAAAACAGGCAATTCTCTCGAGGAAACAAAACCTGTAGCTTTTTCCGCATTTACCGCCAAATCATCACCCAGGATACCCGCCGTTTTTTTAGTAGCCAATTTACTCATCATGACCACATCATCCATCAGGATAGCGATATCGTCCAAAACTGCAAAAATTCCCGAAGCCATATTATAATGTATATTAGGGCAAAATTACTTGGTTACATAATATAATCATGTATAATAACCAATTTTTTATGAATAACCTGGTTATTTCAATTCAAATGAGACACTTTTTGTTTGTGAAGAGTCCGGGCCGGTCATCACTTCAAATAAACCATCTTCAGCAACATGTTTTATTTTTGTATTGTAAAACTTAAGCAGTTCAACATGAATCGGGAAAATGACTTTTTTACTTTGTCCCGGCTCAAGATATATTTTTTGGAATCCTTTTAATTCTTTCAAGGGACGACTGATTGATCCGACGACATCGCGGATATACAATTGGACAATTTCATGTCCTGCCCTGTTTCCGATATTTTTCACATCTACACTTACAAACAAAGTATCATTACGGTACATTGTCTCTTTATTCAAAACCGGATCACTGTATAAAAACGTGGTATAACTCAATCCGTAACCAAATGGAAACAGGGGCTGATTCGGAATATCTAGATAGTTGGTTCTGAACTTGGTTTGTCCTCCGTTATCCGGTCTTCCTGTATTCAGCATACTGTGATAAACCGGTATCTGTCCTACATGAACCGGAAATGACGTGGTTAGTTTTCCTGAAGGTGTTGCATCGCCGAATAATACATCAGCAACAGCGTTTCCACCTTCTGTTCCGCCAAACCAAACGTCGAGGATAGCGTCCATATTTTCATTTTCCCACACCAAGGTCATAGGTCTTCCGTTGTACAATACCAAAATAATAGGTTTACCCACTTTTTTCAAAGCTTCCAGTAATTTTACCTGACCCGGTTGCAGACCAATATGGGCAAGACTTGAAGATTCTCCTGACATATCTGCTGCTTCACCCATTACTGCAACTATTACATCTGATTTTTGAGCTGCCTTCACAGCTTCTTCGATCATGGATGCTGTAGTCCTTTTATCAATAACGATTTCTTCACCAAAAGCATTAACTCTTCTGGCAAAAGCCGGGTCATCACTGATATTTGCTCCTTTTGCATAGATGATTTCTGCTTTATTTCCGACTACATTTTTTATTCCTTCCAATACGGTCACTGCCATGTTGTGATCCCCACTTACGCTCCATGTTCCCAGCATGTTCCTTCGGCTATCTGCCAAAGGACCTATCACTGCTATTTTACCTGACTTTTTTAATGGCAGGACATTATTTTTATTTTTTAATAATACAAAAGTTTCAGGTGCCACCTTTCTCGCAAATTCTCTGTGTTCTTTTGTAAAAATATCTTCCTTGGCTCTTTTTTCATCAAAATATCTGAATGGGTCGTCAAAAAGCCCCAATTTTTGTTTTGCCTCAAGAATTCTCCTGCAGGCAGCATCTATCTGGTGCTGAGATATACGGCCTTCATCAAAGGATGATTTGAGTGTCATCAAAAATCCTTCACCAACCATATCCATGTCGACATTAGCTTCCAATGCCAAAGCAGAAACTTCTTTCTGATCACCCAGACCGTGTTCTGTCATCTCATTGATGGCTGTGTAATCTGTCACTACTATTCCTTCAAAAGACCACTTATCTCTCAAAATTTCATTAAACAATTGTTTATTTGCAGATACCGGTACATAGTCCAATACATTAAAAGAAGTCATTACAGAACCTACGCCTGCGTCTACAGCTGCTTTATAAGGCGGAAGATATTCATTTAAAGATTTTAACCTTGACATATCTACGGTTCCATAATCTCTTCCACCCTCAGCTGCTCCATAATTGGCAAAATGTTTTACGCATGCCAGCATGGTTTTTGGATCTTTCAAATCATCACCCTGATATCCTTTTACCATTGCTTTCGCTATCGCAGAACCTAAAAAAGGGTCTTCACCTGCACCTTCTGCGATCCGGCCCCACCTCGGATCTCTGGCTATATCCACCATGGGCGAAAAAGTCCACATAATGCCGTCAGCGGTTGCTTCTTTTGCCGCAATTTTAGCTGTTTTTTCTATTAATTCCATATTCCAGGAGCATGACAACCCCAAGGGAATAGGAAAGACCGTCTGATGACCATGGATTACGTCCATCCCGACTATCAACGGAATGCCTAACCGGCTGTTTTTTACGGCAATCTCCTGAGCCAAACGAACTTTTTCGGCACCCCGGATTCCAAAAATACCACCAACTTTCCCTTGTTGAATCTTAGAATTGACATCCTTGCTGACAACTTCACCTGTGACTGTTCCTCCCGGAGTTAATAAGTTTAATTGACCAATTTTTTCTTCGAGGGTCATTTGTGACATCAATTGATCTATAAAATCTTTTTCCTCCTTTGTCCCTCTCTTTTTGCTGAATAACCACGATAAAAATTCCGGTTCCTCAAAAGCAGGTTCCCACGAATTATGGTTTGCTTCAGGGAATAAAGTCACTTTTGCTTTACCGCCCGCCTTTTGAACTGCCTCTACCATCTGAGTGGTATGCCATGCCGGAACGACATCATCTTTTACGCCATGAAAAGCCCATATTGGAACAGAAATCATCTTTTTAGCGTTGCTTATGTGACTTCCTCCGCAGATGGGTGCAGCTGCGGCTATTTTTTCAGGCATTCTGGCACACAATTCCCACGTTCCCATTCCTCCGGCTGAAAGACCGGAAATATATATTCTTTCAGGATCTACAAAAGATTTATTTTCAAAATCACGAATAAGATTCATGACTGCCGCCAACGCCTTTGTAGGAGCAACATTTTCTTTGTATTCAAAACGAAGGCCGTTCTGATTTTCAATTCTTTCAATATTCGCCCAAAAATCATTTTCAGGACATTGTGGAAATATCACTACAGCAGGATACTTTTCCAATTGATTCATAAAAAACCTTGCTCCATGAATCAATTGTTTTTCATTGTCATTTCCTCTTTCACCACTTCCGTGCAAAAACAAAACCAATGGATATTTTGCATTTGTATCAAAATTTTTCGGGTATAAAATTCGGTAAGGAAGGTTAACTTCACCATAAGAAAAGGATTTCGCTTCAAAAACATCCTTAGGCTCCTGCCCTATCAACAAACAAACAGAAAAAAAGAAACATAACAAGGTAGAAAAAAAATTATTCATGTCGAAATTTTAATTTTGATATTACCGGAAAATGGTCAGACAATTGTCTTCCTTGTGAAGTAAAAGGATGTTCAATATCGCAAGACAAAGAAATCAATTGTTCATTAATAAAAATATAATCTATCCGATCGCGGAACACTTCACCTTTTTTAAATCCATTAAAAGTACCTTCTTCCACATGGTGATGAAATCGCCAAACATCCAATAAGTTTTGTGTCAAAATGCCATAAACGGGATTGTCAGGTGTTACATTAAAATCACCCGTTACAACCGCAGGAAATCCTGGCCAGAGTTTTTCCGCCAGAGTTTGTATAATGCCAGCACTCAATATTCTGGCTTTCTGTCCTATGTGATCAAAGTGAGTATTAAAAACTTTGATGGTATCCCGGCCATTCGTAAATAGTCCGGCAGTACAGGTTCGAAAACATCCGGCATCCAGAGCTTTGGAAGGAATTCCGGGTGTATCTGAAAGCCAGATTGTGGTATCCTGAAGCAAAACCCATGTTTTGCGGTAAAATAACGCCATAAATTCTCCGGACAACAAACCATCATCTCTCCCCACACCTATATAATCATAGTCATTCAATAAAGTGTCCAAAAAGAGGGTCTGATGCAGTAAGGCTTCCTGGACACCTAAAAAATCAGGATTTTTTTCCAAAATATAAGCGGCAAATTCTGCTTTTCGATGATGCCAATTATCTGCACCGTCAGAAGCAGCATCCAAACGGACATTATAGGTAATAACATCTATTTCCTGAGCTTTTGTTAATATAACAACTGCCATCGCTAATATGGTCAGCAAAATTTTCAATATGTATTCACTTTTCGGTAGGTAAAACCCAGTTTATCCAATCCCCGCTGAATTTCAGGAGCTGACATAAATAAATCCCACAACAATCCCGAACGGTAATTTTCAATCATAACCGGAATCGGTCCCTGATCAATAGCCAGATAATGAGGAACAAACCAGTCTGATTGTTCTGAAAAAGCGTCATAAGGACCATATTTTCCGATGTATTGTGGTTTTTCCTCATATAAATAGGCTAAAAAATTGAAAGATGCTTCAGGTAAAAAAGGAAAACTGCTCAAAGCAGCAGTGGGACTGATGACTCCAAGATCTTCCTTCGGATTGTGTCCGGAGTATCCGTTGATGGAATAACTGGAAGTCATTCCCCAACATTTTTCACTATAACCTTTATAATCATATGGGTTTCTTTTTGCATGTTGATAATGTATCTCTACATGGTTCCTGCATAACTTCCAATAATCAGCGTATTGGTCTTTCAGTCCTCTGGGGTCTAATCCCAGAAAAGAATAGTGAGACCAGAATAGTGGTCCTACCGCTATGTCATCATGTTCGTAATGGTCCAGAACTGTCTCGATGCCATATAATTTTTTATTGGAAACGATATCCCCGTTTCTCATAAAACCCTGATGAAATACCTCAGGTTTAATGGGAAAAGTCGGTGAGGAAGCGCCCAAAACATACATAATAAGACATTCATTATATCCACCGACCGGAAAATTCATCTTCCAACCATGTTTTGGTGACCAATGCCAGTACAAAATATTTTCCCCACCTTTGGTGTACCACGACCACTCAATATTTCGCCATAGCGCATCCATTTTTTGAGCCAATACAATTTCTTCAGGATTTCCCTTTTTGAAATATTGTCTTGCTGCAATTAATCCCTGAGCCAAAAATGCTGTTTCAACCAGATCTCCACCGTCATCATATCTGCTGAAAGGATAAGCAGTACCATCAGGATTCCACCAATGCGACCAGGCACCATGAAATTTTTCTGCTTTTTCGAGCCAGTTTACCAGATGATTTAATCTTTCAAAACCTTCCTTACGGGAAATAAAACCTCGTTCTATTCCCACAATCAAAGCCATGATTCCAAAACCAGTACCTCCGGAAGTGGTAATATCTTTATGATGTATGCCATAAACATCATCCATATGCAATCTTTCTCTTGCGGCCTTGGATATGGGTTCGCAAGCTTCCCAAAAATACAAAAAGGTTTCCTTTTGCACCTTATCTAACAAAACATCTTTTGGGTTAGCAGCTATGGCAGAGATCATTTCCTTTTTGGCAGCACAAGCAGAAAAGATGATTATAATACTACAAAGAATAATATGTATGTTCAATATCTTATTCACTTTACAAATGATTTTAGTATGTAAAACCCAGTTTGGTCAATCCGGATTTTATTTCCGGAGCTGACATAAATAAATCCCATAAAAGACCTGTCCTGTGATTCTCGATCATACAAACGATCGGTCCCTGATCTATGGCCAGATAAGAAGACGCTGTCCATCCTTCTCCGAGGTGAAATGCATCATAAAAACCATATTGACCCCATAATCTGTCTCCCAGGGTATAATAAAAAAACTTCATTGCCTTCATACTCTCTTCCGGAGAATACGGAAAAGATGATAATGCAGCTGTTGGTGAAATAACACCTAAATCATTGGTAGGGCTGTGTGCATTATACCCTTGATGATTGTCACTCGCCGTAAGTCCCCAGCAATGATCTGAATAACCAACAAAATTTCTGGGATTTGCCGCACAATATGCGTGATTTATTTTCGAATGACTTACATTTTGTTGCCAATAGCCTGCGTATGTATCTTTAAGATTTCTCGGATCCAGTCCCATAAATGAGTAGTGAGCAAAAAACAAGGGTCCTCCCAAATCATAGCCCAAAGGCAAGGTGTATCCATAGTACATTCTTCCGTTTTTTATACCGCCGTTTCTGGCAAATCCCTCATGATAAACATTTGCAGGTATGCTGTAATCCGGCGACGAAGCTGCCAATACATAAGGCATCAAACCTTCATTGTATCCGGAAATCGGAAGATTCATCTCCCAATTGTACTGTGGTGACCAATGCCAGTAAAGTACATTTTTCTGATTGCGGTAGAAGTTCCATTCAACTTCAGACCAAAGTTTATTTATTTTGTCAATAATATATTTTTCATTTGGATCGGATTCCTTCAGATACTGACGGACCGTAATCAGACCCTGCACCAGAAAAGCTGTTTCCACGAGGTCACCACCATTATCTTTTGTGCTGAAAGGTATGGTTTTGCCTGTGATTCCGTTCATCCAATGTGGCCAGACACCATGAAAACGATCTGCTTTTTCGAGAAAATCCACCATTTTTTTCCACCGGGTGACGGCTTCATTTCTGCTTATCCAACCTCTTTCAGTTGCAACAATCATACTCATCAAACCAAAACCACTACCTCCGGAAGTAACCAAATCACCGGAGCTGTTTCTTTCCCTTGCCATACCACTTACCGGATGGCCAAACGACCAGAAATATTCAAATGTTTTTTCCTGAACCAAATTCAGCAAAGCCTCATCAGAGATCTGCGGAAAAACTTTTTGTTGGTTATCTCCGGTATAAAAGCTGTATTGAGTAGCTTTAAAATTTCTGCCGATTTTATCACCCAGTACACCACTGAAAAACAACCTCACCTTAAGGAAGGAGGGTAATATTTGATCCGTTTTTACTTCAACAGTAGTATCATTCAGTAACTTTGATGTGATATTATAGGTTTCTTTTCCTGTCAGGAGTACATTATTTTCAATAGCTGCTGCGGTCAGTTTGTGACTGAAAGTGACGTAAAAAACCGGCTGTGCGGAAATATTGATATTTTGATTGGTCGGGTGCAAAGATTTTCCGTCAACTTCTACTTTTTTGATGGTCAAATCTTCCAATACAATGGAAAATAAAATCTCTGCTCCTTTAAAGACAGCTCCGTTTCCTGATTTTAACGAAGTTGGTATATTCAGTTTGTAGGTTTTTCCTTCTTCAAGCGTTTGTAGTATTTTAATATTGATAATTTTATTCTGATCTGAATACGACAATGAAACCGGAATCTGAAGATTGCCGTTTTGTAAAGAAATTCCTGCTGTTGATTTATCATCAATAGAGACATCAAAACCCAGGACGATTTCATCATCGCTTATTACTGCGGGTTGATTCAGAATGGAGGACTGACCTAAACGGGCAAATACCAATTGAAAATCACTTGCATTTTTATTTTCTTTATCACAAGAAAATAAAAACATGGAAAAAGAAAAAACAACCCATATGGTCCCGGAAAATTTCATGTTTATGTTGATTTTAGTAAGTATTCAGCGCAGATGTCCAAAATTGACCTTACACTTTTTTAAACATCTGTTTTGCCTAAGATCTTAAAACAGTATGCTGATTTTTGATTAAATACAGGGAAGACAATTTATCCTTCCTATATGTAAATATTTATGGTATCCGGTCGACGACCGAAACTAATAATTTTATGGTTTTTCAGCGTTATAAAGCGATGTTACATCCGCCGCTGAGAAAGCAGCATGGAAAACTCTTACATCATCCATCAAACCTTTGAAGTGATTGTTGTCCGGTGATCCAATAGGGTTAGCCCAGTCGTCCGTAACGATTCTGTTTTCACTTCCCTGAATAAATCCGAAAGCCAATCTGTCGCCGGGAGCAGGATTACCAGCATATTTCAAGCCTACAGTGCCAAACATTGGGTGTGCAGCTCCGAACAAGTTGAAGTCCTGGCTTTTTCTCAGTTTACCATTAATGTACATGGCACCAATTTTAGTAGTAGCATTGTATGTACAAACGACATGAGCCCATTTATCTTTTATAACGCCTGCCAATCCACCTGCTGCAGATACGTCATCATCAAAGGTCCAACCCATCCAGCCTAAGTTACCATTGGTTGACCACCATAAGTCCTCAGCATTGTTGTTTCCTCCGGCTATTTCGTAACGGGTAGCCAATTTACAACCACCATAATTACCGAAAATTTCGAATTGGAAACCATGCCATGCAGCTAAACCCATAACAAACTGACCTCTGGTCTCACCTGCCGCATTAACGTCAGAACCATCAGATTTTATCCAGAAACTCAAGGTAAAATCTTTGGTACCCATAAGAGTAGATGCATTAGCAACTTCCACCAAAGTTTCGTCACCATCAAATGACAAAGCGCTGCTTCCCTGTCCAAATCTGTCATTGTTGTAAGAAACTTTAACTTCGTTTGCAGTGGAGTATTTGTTTGTTGCCTCAGCTGTCGATCCGTCAAAATGCCAGTAAGCCACCATTTTGTCAGCAAAAGGAACAACCACAGGAGCTCGTCCTTCAGTTGTAAATGTTCTGCTCAAATCGGTAAATCCTCCATCATCATCAGCCTGTAATCCTGAAAGGGTAAGGGTGTACAATGTACCTCTGACAAAATCAGCAGTCGGGTTGATGGTAATTTTGTTTCCACTTGCCGATACAGCTGCATCAACAGCACCACTGGTAGAAGAAACTTTTACCGTAGTGGAAGAAACCGAACTTGTTTTAACATTTTTGTCAAATGTAACGGTGATGGTTGCGTTTAATGCTACGTCAGTAGCAGAAGTTGAGCCATTTAAATCAGAAGTCACTGCACTTCCGTTTTGAAAACTTGTACCACCGGCTTCAATAGCAGTAACTTTTAGTGCATCGGGATCTTTTTTACAAGAAACCATTAATATGGCAATTGCCAAAAACAAAGAACTGAATTTTAAAATTTTCATTTTACTACAATTTTTTAATGAAACAATATTATTAATTACAAAGCGGTTGGAAAAAACTTCCTCCATACTTCTACACTTATCCGATTTTTTAATACCCAAAGTTTTGTTTGATTCTTCCCTGAGAAATATCCACTTCCGATTGTGGTATAGGCAACAATTCATTTTTCCCTTTGACAAATCCCAAAGGACCAAGGACTGCTTCCGCTTTTCCTGTCCGAACCAAATCCCAGAATCTTAAACCTTCCAAACCAAATTCATATTTTCTTTCCAAAATAATGATGTCTCTCAGTTGATTTTTATCTGTGGTGGTAACATTAGGGAGCCCTGCTCTGTTCCGGATTTGATTCAGATATGGCAAAGCCTGAGATGATTTTCCGTTTTCATTGAGTGCTTCAGCATACATCATCAGAATATCTGCATAACGTATGATTCTTCTGTTATGTCCGAAGGATGTATTCGGGTCAGGACCGGGATACCATACTTTTTGATTGTAACATTCTACTTCAACAATAACGCCGTTTACGTAGGTTGTGTCGGGAGTCGGTGAATCCCCGACGATCAGTATTCCGTCAATAACTTCATTCACAAAAAGAACTGTCGGATCCAATCTTTTGTCATTGCTATTCTGCATTTCTGTGATAAAAGAATAGGTAGGTCTTCCGAATCCCCATCCACGGTTTGGTGTACCTCTGACCGTTTGGGTATTGGCATATTGATTTCCTCCGTTGACATAACTGTCAGGAATAGCAGATACTTCAAAAACGGACTCAGAATTGTGCTCAAAATTAGCTGAAAAAACATCTCTATAATCACTCATCAAAGTATACTCTCCGGAGTTTATGATATCTTCACACAACTTTTCGACAGCCGGAAAATCACCGTAAAAAAGTTTAATTCTGGCCAATAATCCTCTTGCCGCTCCCTTGGTTGCTCTGCCTAAATCATTGGCAGCATATTGTGATTTTTCAGGCAATACACTGACTGCAAACTCCAGATCCGGATAAATGATGTCATTCAGGATTTCAGTGTAAGGAGTTCTTGTTAAATCCAAAGGCGGATCAATGACCAATACTTTGGGAACATCACCAAAACCTTTGACCAATAATGAATAATAGTAAGCTCTCAAAAATCTTGCCTCGCCGATTAACCTTTGTTTTAGGGTTTCATCCATATTGGTAATTTTGGGAACTTCGTTTACGACAAGATTTGATCTTCTGATGACTTCATAAAGCGTTTTATACCATCTTTCCATACTTCCTTCAGAAGCATTGTGTTTAAAAGTTTCATAATCATTCAGTTGAGTACCATCTCCGGGATTGGAACCTTTACTGGCATCATCTGCCATAATATCCAAAATTGGAAATCCTCCTGTATTGATGTGCCAGGCTCTTAATCCGTTATAAATGGCATTGGTAGCCAGAATGGCATCACTTTCACTTACGGGAAAGGTACCTACAGTCAAAGCAGACCGAGGTGTCTGATCAAGAAAATCCTCATTACAACTTACCAAAAAAATACTGATCAGAGAAAAAAGAAATATATTTTTACGCATGGCTACTGATTATTAATTTTAAAAATTGGCATTCAATCCTAATGAAAAAATTCTTGTAATGGGGTACACTCCGCGGTCTATGACCCCGTCAATGGCAGAACCTGCTCCAATTTCAGGAGAATAACCGGTAAATTTTGTCAAAGTAAACAGATTGGTTGCTCTGATGTAAACATTGGCACCGTTGATTTTCCATTTGCTTTTTGAAGGTAATTTATAATTGAGTGTCAACGAACGCAACCGAATAAAAGAACCATCTTCCACAAAATAGGAATTGGGAAGATAATTGACACCACCTACCGTCGGACGTGGATGTTCATTAGTGGATCCTTCTCCTGTCCAGAACTGATTAAATTTTTCTTCGTAATTCAGGGTGGTAAAACGAATGGTTTGTTTTCCGTTAAATATTTTATTGCCGGTCTGACCCTGAAAATCTGCTGATAAAGTAAAGTTTTTATAGCCTGCAGAGAGATTAAAGCCATAAACAAAATTTGGAATGGAACTGCCTATAAAGGTTCTGTCTGCAGCTGTAATCCTGCCATCCCCGTTAACATCTCTATAAATCAAATCTCCGACAGTCTGACCAAAAAGGCTGGGTGTTGATTCAAACTGGGCCTGATTTTGGAAAACACCTATCGCTTCATATCCGTATAAATACCCGATGGGTTGACCTACAGCGGTTCTGGCCACTTGTTGTCCGTTGCCGAGATCCCCACCGACCAATAAGGAATCAGCACCAATGCCCTGACCTATGTCAGTGACCCTGTTTTTGATGGTTGTACCTAAAACACCGATCCCATAAGACCAATCACCTTTGGTCTCTCTATAATTAATGTTCCATTCAAATCCACTGTTTTGTACATTGGCGGCATTATAAAATATAGACCTGAAGGCACCAACTCCTGTATAACCTATCGGCTCAAGCGGCACCAATATATCATCAGTATTTTTGATATAATAATCCAATTCTACGGTCAATTTGTCATTCAAAAACCCTGCATTGATCCCGATATTGGTTTGTCTTGTCTCTTCCCATTTGAGATTCGGGTTGCCGCCTCCATTAAAACTGGCACCGGGTTGAAGGGTTTCATTTTGTCCGAATACCGTATTATAATCATTGGATATCAATGAAAACTGTGCTTCCCCGGGAATTCTTTCATTTCCTATGATTCCCCAACTGGCTCTTAATTTTAAGGAGTTGAGAAAACTGATTTTTGGAAAAAAGCTCTCACGGTCCAGATTCCATCCGGCAGCCACACTCGGAAAATTGCCCCATCGGTTGTTGACACCAAATTTAGATGAACCGTCTCTCCTCATCGATACTGTCAATAAATACTTACTGTCAAAAGAGTAATTTATTCTTCCGAGATACGATAATAAAGTGTTACGGGTGAAATTGTTGGAAACTCGTTCGTAAATATCTTCACCGGAATTCAGATACCAGAACAAATCATCTTCTCTGATCAGGTTTTCGGTAAGACCGCTTATAAATTCATTTCTCGAATCCTGAGCTGTATATCCTGCGAGTACGTTCAGTGAATTTTTTCCGAATTCTTTTGCATAAGATAAAGTATTTTCAAAAATAAGTGTGGTTGCATTGTCATTGGAATACGTGAGATCATTTCTTTCATTTTGTTGTAAAGGACCTACAAAATATAACGGAACAAAAGATCTTCCTCTTCCTTCATCATGGGTAAACTGCAAACTGGTTTTAAAGGTAAAATTTTTAAGGAAATTTACACTCGCATACAAGTTGCCCAATCCTGCGATCAAACCTCTGTCACTATTGGTATATTCTATAGCGGCAACGGGATTTCCGCCCATGACATCAGCAAAATTGCCGTTTTCAAGGTAGGGTCGGTCGACAGGCCATGCTCTCAGGGCGGTACCTATCACACCCGGTGCATTTTCTTTATCAGAAAGGGCAAGGGACAAATCGAAACCCATTTTTATATTTTTTGTCACATCAAACCCAAGATTCATTTTTCCTGTCAGTCTGGAGAGGGCCGATTTAGGAAGGATACCTTGCTGGCCGAAATAACCAAGTCCAAAATAAAAGTTGGAGGTATTACTTCCTCCGCTCACTGAAAAATTGGCATTTGTAATCGGCGTATTGCTGTTGTAGATTTCATTTTGCCAATCAGTATTGGGAAGTGCGTCCAGATTGTTGTAAGAACCGGGATCGATGGCATTCAGAAAGGTGGCAAATTCTCTCCCATTCATTACATCGATTTTGCGTTCGACATTTTCAATGGATTGTTCGACAGAAACACTTACCACATTTTTTCCTGACTTACCTCTTTTGGTGGTAACAATGATGACACCGGCAGCTCCTCTGGAACCGTATATCGCTGTCGCCGAAGCATCTTTCAGCACTTCGACAGAGGCAATATCATTAGGATTTAACTGGGCTACCTGACTTACATCTGATATTACGCCATCTATCACAGCAATGGGATTATTGTTATTCAGCGTTGTGACTCCCCTCAAACGAACAACAGGATCAGCACCAGGGTCACCACTTGTATTCAGAATCTGCATACCGGCAACTTTCCCTTGTAATGCCTGAATAGCATTTGGAGCAGGAACCTTTACAATATCTTCTGCTTTAATCGAAGAAACGGAGCCGGTAAGATCACTCTTTTTGATGGTTCCATATCCTATAACCACAATTTCATCCAGAATTTCAGCATTCGGCTGAAGCACAACGTCTATTTTTGTTTTAGCTCCGATAACCATGGTGATGGTTTTGTATCCGATATATGAAAACCGGATACTATCGTCCAATTGTTTGTTAATATCATAATTTCCGTCCACATCTGTGAGGGTACCTCTACCCGATGGCAGAACTTCAACGGTGACGCCTATCAAAGCGAGACCATCTTCTGAAGATGTTATGTTTCCGGTAATGGTACCCTGACCAAAAGTCAACAGCCGGATACACAATAACAGACATATTGTTATGACATTTTTAACCATGATGATTCGTTTGTTTGTTACAATAAAATACAAGATACAAAAAGCTTGACAAAATTACAACAAACATTATATAAATGTTAACATTTTGTAAAGAAATTCATAACAGCCCACCTCACATTTACCTCATCATATTATGTATTGAATATTTACATAATATTTTTATATAATATATAAACATGTTTATTTTACAATGATTATACAATAATTCTGAGGAATTATCCAAATACATCAGCTCACTTACATCCTCATCATAAATTCAATTAATCCCACATCTTCACTGATACCCAATTTTTTTCTCAGCCGATATCTTTTATTTTCAATCGACCTAACGGAAATGTGCATCAACGGAGCAATTTCTTTTGAGCTGAGATTCATTCTGATGTAAGCCGCCAAACGCAGCTCGCTGGCAGTAATATCCGGAAATTTTTCCTGAAGGCTTTTCAAAAAATCCTGATGTACTTCAGCAAAGTTTTTTTCAAATATTTCCCAATCTTCATCACTACTCATATTTTTTTCAATGAGGTGAATTACTTTTTGAGGGGAAACTTCTCCTTTGGTTTTTTTAATAAGCTCCTTCAGTTCAAGCAACATTTTGTTTTTTTGGATAATGGTAAGTGTCCGGTTGACCAATAATTTGCTTTTAAATAAAACATCTCTTTCGAGTTGTTCTGCTTTAGCTTTCAACATATTTTCTTCCAGCTCTCTTTGTTTAAACAATCTTTCATCGTCCAGATGTTTTTGAATTTTTCTTTTTCTCCATATTTCATAAAAATACAATAGAAAAAATATCAACCCGGAATACAATAAAAATCCTATCCATGATTTATACCATGGGGGTCTCAGATTCCAAACTTTGGTAATTACAGGATCATCATCTTTTTTTATTAAAAAAGTATACGTGCCATCCCTGAGATTGACAAAAGGTATGTTACCTGACTCAGGAAAAATATGTTCTTTATTGTCCCAACCTGACAAATAGTATCGGTATTGTCCGGAAATCTGATGATCATTTCTTTTTTTAAAATATAGCTGGATATTATTCTGGGTATGTTTAAGGGATATAAGGTCATCTTCCCCTGACAATTTTCCATTTACGAGGATGTAGTCAATTTCGATTGCCTTTTCTTCAAAAATTTGATCCGGCAATGCGGAATATAAGGCATAACCCTCAGGAAAAGCTACCAAAACCGATGTATTTATATCGTCTTTGTATAAACACATATGTTGAAATAATTTCTGTTCTGAACGGAACTGTCTTTTCGTACGTATTAATACAAAAGCATCCTGCTCAAGTAAAAATTCAATTTTTTCCGATGACAATTCCTGAACTTTGTCCGGCATAATTTTATACAACCTATCATCAATCAAAGCAAACACTTCGTCCTGAAACAAAACCATTTCGACGTCGGATATTTGTTTACCTCCAATGTCTTTTATATGCTGAATTCTCGCCTCGACTTTACTGTAATCTTCACTTAAACGCAAACAAAAAAATCCGGAATGATAATGAAATCCATATAAAACATTGCCTTTGATGATAAATTTATCAATAAGATAATTTCCACCGGTTAATGCTTTTGAAACAATAGAATTATTTTCAGCAGAAAACCGAAACAAGCCAGCATACGTAGAACCAATCATCGTTTCTTCACTTACGACTTCTAAACAAGAAGTGCCGCTTATATTTTTGACCGGGGTCAGTGTATGATCGTTTATCACAAACATACCGTTGTTATGACCACAAAATAATCTTCCGTCAAACGTTTCAAAATCCCATACCTGGCCGTTTGAACCCTGTATGATCTCAAAATCTTTATTTTTTTTGATATAAATTCCCTGATTGGTACCCAAATAAGTTTGACCTCTGTATTGTTCTGTGGTAAAAACCGTCCCCAACACTCCTTTATTATCATAATAATAGGTCGTCGAACTGCTTAAAAAAACGACGTTAATATTTTTATCCAATCCCACCCAAATATTGCCTTCCTTTGTCTCAAATAAGGATAATACCGTATTGTTTGACAAGCCAGAACTTTTATTGTAATGATATTTTATATTGAGCGTTGGGTCAAAAATATACAAACCATTAAGGATGGTTCCTATGGCAAAACCACCGTTTTTCAAAACAATCATTTTATTCAGCTGCTGCTTTTTCACGACATCATTTGATGGCAATTTCAGTGATTCACAAACTTTACCATCATAGATAAAAAGTCCGTGAAATTCGGTGGCAATCAGTGTTCTACCATTGCCCATGTTTGCCAATCCAATGATTTTAGCCTCTCCCGGAAAGTTTTCGCCGAGATTTATGTCAATAAATGTATTGTTTTCAAATTCGTAAATCCCTCCGTTAATTTTTGGAAAAATAACTTTATTCCGGCAATAATTGCCCAACATAATATTTGTCGGAGGCTGAAATTTTTTTATACTTTTGTAATCGTACGTCCAGACCAATGCGAATGATTGCATATAAAGTTTGTCCTTGTTGCCAAAAATCTCCCAGATTTCTTCGCGGCTGCCTTTGAGTTGACCGGATACTGAAACAAATGCCGGCTGATCCCTTTTATTGTTGTCGATATATCCAAACATTTCGTATCCTCCGACATAAACTTTACAATCCTTGCCCAAATACAGGGTCCTGGGGCGGGCGTTTTCCGGAAGTTGCAGTTTTTGCCACAAAAATCCATTATAAATGAGAATTCCACTTGAGTTGGCAACATAGGTATAACCGTCACAATCTTTCTGAATATCCCAGTTCTGTGGAGCAGCTCCGTATTGATGTGAGGCATATTCTATAATTTCGGGAACTTCCTGGCTTTTAATTTGGGTTAAAAACACAGAAATTTCCAGGATTACAAAAATCAAACTAAGCCGGATAAACATTTTTTGAGGAGTTGTACGGATAAAATACTGCCACAAACCTACGTGAAATTTTATTATCATCAAAAAATGTATAAAGTAACAAGCCCCATATTCATATACAAAAACATTTTTTACTAATAAAATAAGTTATTTTGAATCTATCTAAACTAACGCTAATTAACAATTTATTGTAAGATTTATGTGTAAAAAACATTACTTTTGTGATATGAAAAGCAAGTTAGCAGGTTTTTTATTGATTACATATCTGTTTTCTCTGACTCCGGTCAAAGAATTAGGTAAGATACCTGTTTTGATATTTCACTACTATGCGCATGTGAATGAAAATCCTGAAATGACTATTTCTGAATTTTTTGATATACATTATGCTCATGGAATCGTATTTGACGAAGATTACGAACAGGACATGAAATTGCCATTTAAATTATTGGATCACAACCAGTTACCTGTTTTTATTATTCATGAAGACAAAGAATGTGTACAAATTTTGTCTTTATATTTTGACAATAAGACCCATAAACCTTTTGAAAACTATCGTTACATTAAATCCGATGCGCACCTGCACGGTATTTTCCACCCTCCAAAGGAGCTGAACTATCTGTCTGCTTGACGTTAATGTAAAATAAGTCATCAACTCCTTAGATGAAGGTTTGATTTCTGTATTGAATTCTTTTGATATTATCTTTTCTGGTTTACTGCAATGAAAACCTAAATCGGTAATTAGACTGATTAGAAAAGGTTTCGTTTCAATGGATTCATTCAAAAGTAATACATCATGTAAATTAATTTACACAACATGTATTAACCTTTTACAGCATAATCACCTAAAACAAAGTGCTTTTGAAAGCCTGCTATATTCAGGTCGTTGATATTTCATTTTTCATCTTTCGTTTTGCTCTCTGGTCCTTTTGGGTAAACCCATTAATACCGGACTTTTTACAAACATTTTTTTCAATCTCAGAAAAAAATCAGTTTGGAAAAGTACTGATAAAGTTTGGAAAAGTTTACATCAAAAACGGGCAATTTTCAAACTATTATTTTTACGTAAATCAAGGTTAATGCTTAATAAAATTATAGAGTTTTCGATTAGACAGAAACTCATCATCGGTTTGTTTACCGTTGCACTTATTGCTATCGGTGCTTATCAGGTCACTAAGCTTCCTATTGATGCTGTACCTGATATTACCAATAATCAGGTACTTGTCATCACGCAAGCGCCTGCTTACGGAGCTACAGATATCGAACGATTGGTGACTTTTCCGATAGAACAGGCAAACAGCAATATTTCAGGACTGAAGGAAATAAGAAGTTTTTCAAGATTTGGTCTTTCTCTGGTTACCATGGTCTTTGAGGATGACATTGATGTGTATTGGGCACGTCAGCAAGTATCCGAAAGATTGCAAAAAGTACAAACAGAAATCCCGCCGGATATCGGATCACCTGAATTGGGTCCGGTAGCAACAGGCTTGGGAGAAATATATCAATATGTAGTCAAAGCCAAACCCGGATACGGATCAAAATATGATGCCACTTCGCTGCGAACTATTCAGGATTGGGTAGTCAGGCGGCAACTTATGGGTGTGAAAGGTATTGCTGAAGTATCCTCTTTTGGAGGTAAACTCAAACAGTATCAGGTAGAAGTTGATCCCAACAAACTGAATGCTTCAGGTGTGACCATTTATGATGTATTTAATGCTTTGGAAGCCAACAATCAAAATACAGGCGGGGGATATATAGAAAAAAATGCAACTGCATTGTATGTCAGAACGGAAGGATTGATCGGTTCAAAAGACGAAATAGGAAAAATTCCGGTGAAAAATGTTAGCGGCACACCCCTGTTGATTCGGGATATAGCTGAAGTTACTGAAGGAAATGCTACCAGATACGGTGCCGTCACCTACAATGATCAGGGAGAAGTAGCAGGAGGCGTCGTGATGATGCTCAAAGGGGCTAACAGCTCTGAAGTCATTAAAAATGTCAAAGACCGGATAGAACAGATTAAAAAAACTTTACCGGAAGGTGTGGAAATAGAACCTTTTCTCGACAGGACAAAAATGGTAAATAATGCCATCAGCACGGTAACGACCAATCTGATGGAAGGTGCCTTGATTGTTATTTTCGTTTTGGTGATTTTTTTGGGTAATCTGAGAGCCGGTTTATTAGTCGCGTCTGTGATACCATTGGCAATGCTTTTTGCTGTGATCATGATGAATATGTTTGGTGTCAGTGGAAATCTTATGAGTCTCGGGGCATTGGATTTCGGATTGATTGTAGACGGTGCCGTCATTATTGTTGAAGCGGTAATGCACCAATTGAGGCATAGTAAAAATTATCAGACGGTCAGCAGATTGACTGGTCATCAGATGGACACAGAAGTAACCTATTCTGCCGGTAAAATGATGAACAGTGCTGTATTTGGTCAGATTATCATCCTGATCGTTTATCTTCCCATTTTCACGTTGGAAGGTATTGAGGGTAAAATGTTTATGCCAATGGCGCAAACCGTTGCTTTCGCCTTATTGGGAGCTTTTATACTTTCGTTGACATACATCCCTATGATGAGTACTTTGGTCCTCAGCAAAAAAATGAATCAAAAAGCCAACCTTTCGGATCGGGTCATGATAAAACTGGAAATTATCTTTCAAAGGTCTTTGGAGTTTTTTCTGAAAATACCCAAAATTACCATAGGTGTTGTGATGATTATGTTTGTGATCGCGGTATTTGTTCTATCCCGAATGGGTGGTGAGTTTATTCCTGCCCTTGAAGAAGGTGATTACGCGGTCGACACCAGGGTTTTAACCGGAAGCAACCTAAATACAACAGTTGAATTTACACAAAAGGCAGCGCATATTCTGCTTACCCGATTTCCGGAAGTTGAAAAAGTAGTAACCAAAATCGGTAGTGGTGAAGTTCCTACAGATCCGATGCCTATGGAAGCCAGCGACATGATGGTCATAATGAAACCTAAAAAAGAATGGAAAAACGCCAAAACTTTTGACGAAATGGCAGCTAAAATGAGCAAAGAACTGGAAGATGTGCCCGGAATCACCGCCGGTTTTCAATATCCTGTACAAATGCGGTTTAACGAATTGATGACCGGAGCACGTCAGGATGTGGTATGTAAAATTTTTGGTGAAAATCTGGACACGCTTGCTGCTTATGCCCATCAGATAGGAGAATTGGTCAATACCGTTGAAGGGGCAAAAAATCTGTATGTTGAAGCCGTCACGGGTGTTCCACAGGTTATCATTAAATACAACAGAAATGCGATGGCTCAATACCAGGTTAACATAACTGACGTCAACAAAGCGGTTAATATGGCTTTTGCGGGTCAGAGTACGGGTTTGGTTTTTGAAGGTGAAAAACGATTTGATCTCGTTGTCAGGCTGAAAGCAGCCTCAAGACAAAGCCTTGAAAATGCTCAGCAATTACTGATACCTACCGGAAACGGACAGCAGGTACCGCTATCAAAGCTGGCTGATGTGGCCATTATGGACGGACCCAACCAAGTACAACGCGAAGACGCCAAACGCAGAATAGTCGTTGGATTTAATGTGCGAGGCAGAGACGTTCAGAGCATCGTACATGAATTGCAGGACAAGGTTTCTCAAAAGATTCAGTTTCCTGCCGGTTATTACATTACCTACGGAGGAGCTTTTGAAAATCTCAATCAGGCAAAAAACAGGTTGTTGATTGCAGTGCCGGTGTCTCTGATTTTGATATTTATCCTCCTGTATTTTGCTTTCCAATCGATCAGGCAAGGGTTATTGATCTATTCAGCCATTCCTCTTTCAGCTATAGGAGGTATATTTTTCCTGGCGCTCAGAGGTTTGCCATTTAGTATCAGTGCCGGTGTAGGATTTATTGCACTATTTGGTGTAGCCGTACTAAACGGAATCGTATTGATTGCAGAATTCAACAGGTTAAGGGCTGAAGGATGGAAGGATCTCCGTCGAATTGTGCTCATGGGCACCAAGGTAAGGTTGAGACCGGTATTGATGACGGCATTTGTTGCTTCTTTAGGATTTTTACCTATGGCTATCAGCAACGGAGCCGGTGCAGAAGTACAACGACCTTTGGCTACTGTGGTCATTGGCGGATTGCTGGTGGCAACGTTTCTGACTCTGATCGTCCTTCCTATACTTTATACTCTTTTCGAAAAGAAACATATTGAAAAAGAAGATCTTACAGAACTTCCTTATCACCACAAACAACATTAAAAAATGAGACCACTAATTAAATATATCATCATCGCCTTTTTTGCGCTATTAAACGGTATGCTGATAGCACAGAGCACCATTACTCTGGCACAAGCTATCGATATTGCAAAAAATAATAATGCCAAATTACGAACTGAAACAAAATTGGTGCAATACCGGCAAGCCTTAGTCAATACAGCTTATCGTTTTGATCCTACACAATTTAATGTCGAATTGGGACAATTCAACAGCGCTTTTTTTGACACAGGTTTTGGCATTTCACAGTCATTTTTTCTTCCGAAAGTATACAGAAAACGCGCTGAAGCAAACATGTATCAGGTCAAATCAGGTGAAGCTTACGTACGGTTGAGTGAAGCTGAGATCAGACAACAATTGGATGAGTTATTTTCAGAATACAGCTTTTTGACCAAAAAAGAAGGTCTTCTGAAATATCAGGACAGTCTGTATAACGCTTTTGCCCAAAAATCTCTTTTACGATGGGAAAAAGGAGAATCGGATATTCTGGAAAAGACCACCGCTGAGCAACAAAAACTCAACATTTCAAATCAGCTCTCTATGTTGGGCAAAATGAAAGATTATATTATCATCCACTTAAATTGGTTGCTCAATGACGGGGGAAATTATATTCCGGAAACAGGAAAAACGGATATACTTCCGTATAATATTTTTTATGATACCTCGTCAGTTAAAAATCATCCTTCCATATTGGTTTCAGAACAGGAATTATTATTCGCAAAATCATTGACAAAAGTCGAAAAATCAGCCTTGTTGCCTGAATTTATGGCCGGCTATCGAAATGTCAGCATCAGAGGTACAGGAGCAGATAATCAGGTGTATCAGGGTGGCGACAGATTCAGCAGTTTTCAGCTTGGTATAGGTTTACCACTTTTTACTAAAGGTATACGATCTGCCATCAGTTCCGCAAAAATCATGGAAGACATCAGAACACATGAATATACGGCCAAAAAAGAGGAAATAGTTGCCAAAATACAACAACAATATGTTTTGTATAATGAGACCATTCAGCAAGTCAATCTTTATGAACAAACAGCACTTCCCAATGCAAAAACTATAAGATCCGTATCAGACAAACAGTTTTCAAATGGTCAGATCAATTATCTGGAATATGTCATGCTCACCAATCAGGCTATCAATATTGAAAGCGAATACCTGGAACTGAAACGCAATCTGAATGTGTACATCATCAATTTACATTATCTGACAAACAATTATTAATTTTAAAAATCATACGACATGAGGTTACATCATAAAATATCAATCATAATACTTCTTTTTGCAGGAATCTTTTGGCTTCAAAGTTGCAAAAACAAAGAAAACACTATTTCCGAAGAAAAGACAGAAACTTCTGCATTGCCCGGAAGGGTTTTGCTCACAGAAGCACAATACAACAATGCGAATCTTCAGATTTCAGGTCCGCAAAGAATGAAGATCGGGCACATCATAACCCTGAACGGAAAAATAGAAGCGATGCCTGAAAATACCATCACCGTCAGCAGTCCCATGGCAGGTTTTGTCCGGCAAATCAAATGGATTCCGGGAATGACGGTCCAAAAAGGAGAAGTTTTGATACGATTGGAAGATAAAGAATATATTCAGTTACAACAGGATTATCTTTCTGCAAAAAATGTTTTGGCTTATGCCAAACTGGATCTGGAGCGCCAAACAGAACTTTCCAAAAATCAGGCTTCGAGTGATAAAGTATTACAACAAGCCGAAGAGAAAGTAAAACAAAGTTTGATTTTGGTTACATCTCTGGCATCTAAACTTAAATTGATCCGCATTAATCCGGCAACATTGACATCGGAAAATATGACTTCTCAAATCGTCATCACGGCACCGGAATCAGGTACCATCACAGACGTTTCTGTGAATCATGGCAAATATGTTTTGGCTGGTGACAATATGATCTCCATGATAGGTTATAACGGTTCAAAATTAGTATTAAAAGCATTCGAAAAAGACCTTCCATTCCTGAAAAAAGGCCAAAAAGTTGTAATTTATTCCAATACCCGGCCTGATAAAAAAATAAACGGAAAGATCGATTACATAGTCCAACATATCGGTCAGGAAGGATTTGCAAATATTATCTGTTCTATGGATCAATCTTCAGAACCATTGATTCCGGGAATGTACCTGAATGCCGGTATTGAAGCTCAAAGTATGGAGAGTTGGACGGTTCCTGAAGATGCAATCATCCATTTTGAAGGTAAAGAATATGTTTTTGTTGAAAAAGAAAAACGAACTTACGAAATGGTTGAAATTTCAACAGGTCAGAAAGAAAATAACAATATTCAGATCCTGAATGACCAAAACATTAAAGATCAAAAAGTAGTCATTAAAGGTGCTTATACTTTATTGATGAAAATGAAAAATGTAGAGGAATAGAAATTTTAATTCTTTAAAAAAAAAGTTATGAACAAACTCAATAAGAGCATACAAACTGAAATCGATGCGTGGTACTTGTATAAATTGTTGGCAGATCATGAAAGTGATGCCGATGTGGCAGAAATTTTTCGTCAGATGAGCGAAATTGAAAAAAGTCATGCTTTGTCATTTTTACATAAATATAATATTCCTGCAGAGCCCTTTCCGGCACCATCGGCAAGAGCCAAAATGCTTGAATGGATTGGCAAAGTGATGGGTTATGATTATATTCTTGGTGTGTTGATGGATACTGAAAAAAGTCTTTCAAACACCATTCTGAAAACAAGAAAACAGTTAAAACCTGAATCTTCATCTGTTTCTGATACAGCTCATGTTACCATCCTGAAAAATTTATTGGAAAACCAAACAAAAGTTTCCGGTTCCAATCTGGCAAGGTTTGAAAAACGACACCGTTCAGTTGGTGGTAACGCCCTTCGTGCTGCAGTTCTGGGTGGTAACGACGGATTGGTATCCAATTTCAGTCTGGTCATGGGTATTGCCGGAGCTACAAGTGGTAATGAAGAAGTTTTACTGGCTGGAATGGCTGGATTGTTGGCGGGGGCTTTGTCTATGGCTTTGGGTGAATGGATTTCGGTGAAAAGTTCTCAGGAATTGTATGAAAACCAAATGAATCTTGAAATGGAAGAACTTGAACTCAATCCTGAAGGCGAAGAAAAAGAGATCGCCCTGATTTACATGTCAAAAGGCATACCCCAGGATCAAGCCCGTTTTATGGCAGCAGAAATGATTAAAGATAAAAGCCAGGCACATTTGTTATTGGTAAAAGAAGAGTTGGGGATTAACAGTGAAGAACTAAAAGGTTCTGCCATGGAGGCTGCTGTAACTTCATTTTTACTTTTTGCCATTGGTGCCATTATTCCGGTAATTCCTTTTTTCTTTGTGGCGGGATTTAATGCCGTTTTGGCAAGTACTCTTGTCAGTGCCATCGGATTATTTATCATTGGATCTGCTATAACCCTATTTACCAATAAAAGTATCTTGTTTTCAGGAATGAGACAAGTTGTTTTTGGTTTGGCTGCTGCTGCGATTACTTACGGAATCGGTAGTATCATCGGGGTACAGATAGCCGGCTAATTTTTTTTCGAATATTCATTTTTTATAATTACAAAATTTCTTATCATGAACGACGCACATTTGCATTTAGTAGTTAATCATTTTCCGATTATTGTACCGATAGTCGGTATGTTGATTTTAATTGTCGGTTTATTGGCCAAGTCAGATTCGGTTCTCAAAACCGCTTTTGGCGTTTTTATTCTGGGTGCTCTGATGACTTTTCCGGCTATGTACACCGGGGAAGGTGCTGAAGAAATCGCTGAAAAATTGCCGGCAGTGACAGATGCTCTTATTGAGGCCCACGAAGAAAAAGCAGAAACTTTAGCAATCATCAACTACCTTTTAGGTTTTGTATCTCTGATTGGTTTTTGGGCTTTTATGAAACAAAAATCTTTTGCTAATTATATCGCCATTGCTGTTTTGGCTCTTGGTCTCGCAGGAATCTATTTTGGCAAAATGACAGGAACCACAGGTGGTGAAATCAGACATACAGAAATCAGATCAGATTTTTCACTTCCCAACGGAGGTGAGAATGACCAGGATGATTAAGCTTTATATTTCGCTTTTCCATATATATTTTCCGGATTACATATTGATTGTAATCCGGAAATTTTATACTTAAAAAAATATATCTTCCGTTTCATCTATATGCAATCATACACAGAAAAGATCAAACTTATGGGCAACCGGTTTGAGTTTACTGCCTGTCATTCCGATAGGGTTACTGCCGAAAAAGCGGTATCAGCAGGCATAAAAGAAGTTCAAAGAATAGAAGCTTTACTTTCCACCTACAAAGAAGACAGTTTTACTTCATTGGTCAATCGCAATGCAGGTCAGACACCTGTTGAAGTACCTCTTGAAATGATCCAACTTATACAAAGGAGCAAAAAAATATCACAACTTACAGATGGTGCCTTTGATATCACTTATGGAAGTATCAACTCAGATTTTTTTAATTTTAATACAGAAATGAAATCCCTTCCGGATGCAGAAAAGTCATTGGAAGCCACCCGATTGGTCAACTACCGGAATATTTTGATTGATGAAATTAAAAACACCATTTTATTAAGGGAAAAAGGTATGAAAATAGGTTTTGGAGGAATCGGAAAGGGCTATGCAGCAGATATGGCCAAAAAAGTAATGAAAAGTCTGGGCATTGATCATGGCGTCGTCAACGCCTCAGGTGACCTGACTGCCTGGGGGCATCAGGCTGATGGCAAACCATGGACGATTGGTGTGGCCAACCCGAATATCAGTCATCATATCATCGGCAGATTCGAAATCAAAAACGGGTCTGTAGCTACCAGCGGTGATTATGAAAAATATGTTATCATCGGAGGAAAAAGATATTCACATACCATAAATCCGGTGACCGGTAAACCAGCTGAAGGATTGAAATCTGTAACAATTATAGCTCCTTTTGCAGAACTCTGCGATGCATTGACCACTCCGGTAATTATTGCAGGAGCTGAAACAGGCCTGCACATTATCAATCAGATACAAGGTGTCGAAGCAATTATTATTGACAATACCGATAAAATGTATTATTCTAAAAACATTAAAATTTCATAAATATGCGCATATCAAAAATGCATTTTAAAAACACAACTTTTTTTGTGCTTTTACTTTTGGTTCTTTCCTCTTGTTCCTCTTCCAGATCCATAGATCAGGTCTATATTAACGACGGTGAAATGATTCTTTCTGTCCGAAAAATTGAAAAATCAGAAGTAAGTTTTCAATTATACCGCGAGGGCGCTTCGGGAGCCACAGGAGGCAAAAGCAGCGGAGGTTGCGGTTGTAATTAATAATATTCAAATATAAGAAATGCTAAAATTATCTTTGCATACCTTGTTTATTTTGTTTCTGAGTTTACAAATGTTTTCCCAATCCTTCAAACTCGATTCAACACAAACATATGGTAAAAGAAGCCTGAAATTTGAAGAGGCCAATATTGTGTCATCCTATTATCAACAGGATGGTAATCATTCTGCCATCACCGGCGGCATCGGAACAGAAAAACTTACAGACGTTGCCAATGTCATTGATTTTAAATTATCGTACAACAACGGAAAAGGAAAAAAATATTATTTCGGTGGAGACATTGGAATCGATTATTACACTTCAGCATCGTCAGACAAAATTGATACGCAGGTTTCTTCGGCTTCATCTTCAGATGTCAGGGTCTATCCTTCCCTTAATTATAGTGTGGAAAATGAAAAAACAGGTTTTGTAAAAGGCGGAACTCTGGCATTTTCAAATGAATATGATTATTTCTCAGTAGGAGGCGGTTATCATATTACCAAAACTTCCCGAAATAAAAATACAGAGTTTGGTGCGAGAGCCAATATTTTTCTGGATACTTACCGGCAGATCGTAGCTTCGGAGTTTCGGGCCAACCTGCCTTCACGTCAACAGAGAAAAGGAGAAATCGGCAACGCAGCCAGAAATACTTTTGATCTGTCTATGACCTTATCGCAAATCATTTCGAAAAAATTTCAAATGGCTCTGACAATGGATTTTTCCTACCAGAACGGTCTCCTGAGTACACCTTTTCACAGGGTCTATATGAATGATGGCACCCTGCTCAGGGAGAATTTGCCGGACAAAAGATTCAAAATTCCGGTAGGTGTGAGAGCCAACTATTTTTTGGGTGAAAAAATGATTATCAGGTCATTCTACAGATATTACATGGATGATTGGGGCATGAAGGCTCATACCTTCCAGATGGAATTGCCTTACAAAATCTCTTCATTTTATTCAATCACCCCTTTTTACAGATTTCATACTCAGACTGCCATCGATTATTTTGCTCCGAAAGAAAAAAACGTAGCCGGAAGTACGTATTACAGTTCAGACTTTGACTTGTCGGGATTTGACAGTCATTTTTATGGTTTGGGTGTCCGATATACACCGTTTAAAATCATCGCCGGTTTGTTTGCTGTCAGCCAGCTGGAACTCAGAGGAGGATTGTACAACAGGACCGATGGTCTCAATGCAGCGATGGTTTCTTTACATGTACAATGTAATGGATTTTGAAACAACATTATGAACGTTTATCATATCAGAAAACCTGCCAGGACATGAAATTTTATCCAATGGCTATCATACAATGCAGAGGCAACCCAAATCCTGCGTTTACCGTTTTGTTTAATAGTTCTTAAGCTAATCTGACTTCCTTTACATTATTTATAAAAATATTATTACCGAAAAATCAGGAAAATATTTCATCAGAAGATTTATTTCCTAATTTTGGCGGTTTTCCTATAATCTTTACAAAACAACAACATAAATGGCCTTATTCCATGAATTTGAAAACCAAGGAAATTTTTTATTCAGATACAGAAGTTATTTACCGCTTTTGCTTTTCCCGCCTGCATTCTGGGTGTTGGCATATAATCAGCAAGAGGATCCGTATTTGTTTTCTACTACTCAGATAACCTGGCTGGAAATATCCGCCATTGTCATTTGTCTTTTTGGACTATTGATCCGGGTATTCACAATCGGATATGCTCCTGCCAATACTTCAGGAAGGAATACCGCTCAAGGTCAGGTAGCAGATACCATCAACACCAAGGGAATGTATAGTATGGTGAGGCATCCTTTGTACGTCGGCAATTTTTTGATGTGGCTGGGTATCGCTGTTTTAACCGGCGAGATTTGGTTTATCATAGCTTTTGTCCTCGCATATTGGTTGTATTACGAAAGAATTATGTTTGCTGAAGAACAATTTCTGATTCGGAAATTCGGCGATGCCTACACCAAGTGGTCTGCGAATACCCCGGCTTTTATTCCAAAATTATCTTCATGGAAAAAACCTTTGATTTCTTTTAGTTGGAAAAAAGTATTAAAAAAAGAAAAAAATGGTCTTTTTGCTATTTTTCTGATCGTCCTTATTTTTGATATCTGGCTCAACTATTTGAGAACATCCGTTTGGGGTTGTGAAAAACCAATCCTTATATATCTGGCAGTGAGTACAGCCATCATGTATTTTATCCTGAAATTTATCAAATCCAAAACTTTGTGGCTTGATGAAGAAGGAAGATAAGGTAGGGAGATTTTTGTAGAATTCTGATTTTATCCAGAATCATCCAATTATAAAAATATTTCAAAAAAAACGAATGGCCGACTAATATGTGGGCCATTTGTTTTTATTATTTTTATTTCAATAATATTTTTTGAACAGAAATCTTATCTCCTGCCCGCAAATTCAAAACCAACTGATGATGATTTTCAAATCGTTCGTTGGCTTGAAACTGATGTGTTCCCGGCATTACATTTCCTAAAAAATATTCTTTAATCTTTATGCCGTTTATGCTGTAAATAGTCAGTGACACCTCGGAAGGTATTTGTATGTCATATTTTATCTGAATATTATCAAAAGTCGGATTGGGAAAAACCAGCATACCTAATCCATTTTGGCTCTGAAGATTCAGATCATCTGTATCGGAAGATTGATTTTTGACCAAAAAAACTTTAAATATCCGATTACTGGCATTACTTTGACTTCCTGTATTGGTAAAAAATATGTTTGGCGCCGAACTGTTGATACCACCATAAATATAACCTATGTGGGTGGTGTCTGCGATCAGTTCGTCAAATTTTATCACCCCGTTTTCATAAACAGGTATTTGTTCATGGATGATAAATTCAGAACCGGAACCCAATAATCCGGGCATTACACTTTTTAATTTGTGTTCTGTCATGTCACCTTCTTTTGACCTGGTAACTCTGGCGATAGTATTTACAAACGGAACTTCATCGTCTCGGGTGAGTACTCCGTTATCATCATAATATTGGGCTATACCACCAAAAAACAAGGTATGCATTTGTTGTGAAGAACTGCTGTACAAAGGTATATGGGCACAATGGTAATGATTGTAATATTGATTAAAATCGGGCTGAACAGAATATCCGCTGCTGTCAATATGAACACAATTGAGAAACGGTAAATTTACATCTTTCTGAAAAACTCCTGAAAATGCTGTCAACCCAAATGTTCCGTCGGGCTTTATATGTTGTGCCACATTGTAGTCTCGTCGATGTAAATTTTCTGCATCATATACTTCATCGCTGAAAGTCACACCAAGATTTACACCGTCATCTGTCAAGGTAAATTTTCGGATGGCGTTGGTATATTCCTGAAAAAATCCGGGACCAAAATCAGGACCCATCGGATTGTAACGACCTATAAATTTTTGACCACCTACCAGATAATAAGTTTCATACAATTTGTGCAGATATCCACCGGTTACGGCCAACTTTTCATGTTGTATCTGCCTGAAAAATGAAACCATATCTTTATTGTTTATCACAGCATCGATGACTTGGGAAACATCTACAGCACACAGGCTGGCATAGGTCGTATGATCATTTAATGTCGCACTGAATCCATATCCACCGATGATATAAAGTCTGTCTCCTTCCTGATGAAACTCCGGGTTGGTAGCGCTCAACTGTTCGCGGATGGATGCCGGCAAAACACTATTTGACTTTCTCCATTGTTTTTTTTGAACAGGATCAATGACTATGATATCAGTATTGTGTCCTGCTACATCAAAACTCGCAAAAGGCTGCCTTCTGTGCAAACCGTCCAATCTACCACCGATAATCAACCACTTTCCTTCGTGTTGTCCGAAAGCATAAGATTGAACGCCACCCAAACCACTTATTTCTATTGGTTCCAGCAAAACATCTGTTTGTCCGTTTTGAGCGGCGATAAAGATTTGACCGGTGAAAATCAAAATGACAAATAATAAATATTTCAATTCTTTCATTTTTATGTGTTTTGTAAAATATAAAGGTTTTGATTATCATAAAATCAAAACCTTTATATGTATTTATTTACTACAACTTTCGTGGCTGCCTTTTAAAATGGTATCATAAACGGTTTGATCCAAAAATTGAGGTTCGTAAGTTTTTCCAAAATTTGACAACTGATCTGTAAATCCGCGAATATGATTTCTGGAACCACAAGTCAACATTTCATACACACTGATCAGGTCCGTTTTATTGGTTTCAGTGGTAAGTAACATCAAATCATTTATATCCAGGTCTTCGATGGTCGCGCCTGCTTCAAAAGCATCCGTCAAAGATAAGTCAACTTTTTGAATCAACTGCAGATACAGCAATTGTAAATCATCATTTTCAAACTGACCTTGCGCCATATTTTTCACAGGATTTTCAAGATTATATCGGACCAATAAATCATCAATGGTTTTCTGATGTGTCGACTCACTGTTGGAAATATTATTAAAAATATTGCTTCCATACTTATCGTATGCATACCGGTACACATCGTAGGCGAGTTTTTCTTCCTGTCGGGTGAATAAGAGACCTTGTTTTTCAGATTCTGTAAGTTGATTTACATTCTGATTGTTGTCCTCTTTATTACATGAAAATAAAAAGACCAACCCAAAAATACTTAAAATTATTACATTTTTCATAATGTTAATTTTTATTATTTATACAATTATTATTTACAACAAGATTTATTTCCCGACATATCTTTTCCGCCGGTTTCTCCTGTTTTACAACAATTTTTTCCGGAATTTTCGGCAGCACAAGCTTTTTTACCTGAGTTTTCACCGGCACAAGCTTTTTTACCACCATTTCCGGAACAGGACTTTCCTTTTTGATCAGACGAACAACATTTTTTGTTTTCATTTTTTCCTACGCAGGTTTTGTTGTCGGAACATTGTTCGTGTTGACCGCTTACGATGGTTTCAAATCTGTTTTGACTGATATATTGAGGTGAATATGGTTTATCATTACGATTCAATTGTTTGACAAAAGCGCGCAAATGGTTTCTTGAACCCAGATTCAGGGTTTCATATACCTCTTTCAATTCGGCATTTTGTGTTTTTGAAATGAGTTTTTCAAGATCTGCTATATCAAGGTCTTCAATCGTGGCGCCTACTTCAAAAGCATCTGTCAAAGATTTTTTTCCTTTGTTTATCAAAAAATTATACTGGTTTTGTAACGTTTGATTACCATATTTTCCTTCTTCGGCAATGTATGGGTCTTTGAGATTGTATTTTTGAATCAACCCTTTTACCAATTCACCATGGTAGGTTTCACTTTCTTTGATATTGCTGAATACGCGGTGATTCCATGTTTTATACATAACGGAGTACACTTCAAAAGCGAGTTTTTCTTCTTCTCTCATCAACAATAAGCCTTCTTTTTCTTCGTCGGAAAGTGGAAGATTATTTTGTGAAACAAAAGCAGAAAACATCAAAAACACACCCAAAAAAACCATAAATGTTATGTGTCTCATAACTGAAAGATTTAAAAATACATGAATCAATATCGATTCATAAGGTATACGCAAGGCTTCCTTTTTTCTTTCAGTTTTTTAAAAATTTATTCAATTTTTTTTTCATCGGCACATTTTCCGGGTGCTCCGCCCCATGGTCTGATTTTTTCTGCTGTAAAACCAAAATCACCTGTTTTCTGACCGTTTAATTTGATCTGAATTCCGGGTTCCATTTCAAGTATCGGAGCAATAAAACTTGATTTGGTATCTATAGTCCAATGCTGATTTTTCCAATCTTTTAATACAATAAAATCGTTTCCGACTTCCGTAATTTCTCCTGACAAAGTGCCTAAATCAGGCTGTGACCAGATTGCGGTTTTTTTCTCCAGCAAACTTTCGTAAGATTCAATATTGGTTTCAAAAGAATTTTCCAGCCATTTTGCTCCTCCGGTGATAAAAAATAAAGTTCCTAGTGTCAGACTGATTCCGGTGCTCAGAGTCATCCACTTTCCGAAAGAATATTTATATGCTTTGCCGGTATATAAAACACTGAAGATAGAAGCACCCAGAAAAAACGTTAAAATCCCCAACCAAAAAACTGGTAAAAGCACCAATAAGGATTCCAGTTTTGAGTGTTTGACATGTTGCAACAGGTCAAAGCCATTGACCGAAATGGCGTACAGAATTATGGAAAAGGAAGCACTTCCCATCAGAATAAAAACAAAATAAGCCAATCGTTTTGCCCATTCTCCGGAAGTAAATATCCATTCCGGTTTCGGCTGAATATTATCATTTTGTATTTTACTGAGAATTTTTTGTGCGTTGCTCATATTTGTATCATTTAAATATGGTTTGATCAAATTTTCCTTCAGACAAATCTCTGAAAGACTTTTTGGCTCTGTTGATTCTGGTTGCAACTGTGCCTTCCGGAATTTTCAGAATATCAGAGATTTCTTCATAACTTTTGTTTTCGAAAAATTTTAATACCAGTACTTCCCGATAATCAGGTTTTAATAAAGGCAATATTTCTTCAATGATTTTCGAACTACTATCGGTGTCAAAATCCCCGATTTCTTCAACAGGCAGGAGTGACCGAATTCGTTCATTATCAATATCTACCACGTGGTCTTTGGCATAGGATGTTTTTTTTCGAAAATAGCTGATAGTTTCATTGTGAATAATCCTGAAAATCCAGTTTTCAAGCGTCAGTGACGTATCATAAGCCCTGATGTTTTTCCATATTTTGATAAAACCTTCCTGTAAGATGTCTTCTGCTTCTTCCTGACTGCTTTGAGAAATCTTTTGGATATAATGTAATAATCTCGTTTCATATCTGATTACCAAACAAGCAAAATAAGCAATGTCCTCCAATGAGGATAAAATCACTTCCCGATCTGAAAGACCATCACAAAGTTCTGCTCTGAAAACTGACATACATTTAGAAAACTTACGTAAGTAAACTGTATACGCAACAAGATAAAAAATCTTTCACTTCTGACACCGGTTTCTTTGACTTTTACGGTTTTTGATGTATTTATCATCTTCCAAACCATGCAGAAAAGTTCCAAACAGACTCTGACGAAAAATAATACAAAACCATTATTTTTTTCAGCATGCACATTTTTGATGTAAGCTTGAATCTCTTTTCAGAAGTTACAGACGGCACCTAAGCAAAACCCAGCTGACCTTGAGTCCAATGCTTTTTGACTGGCGATAAGATTGATATACAACATGTATCATCAGCGACTTATGTCGTTTTATTCAATCCAAACTCCCGTCCCGATTATTTCCTGACGACAAAGTTGGTAAAAAAATAAGCTATATGATAAAATCTGGGAACTTGATTTTCCAAAAAATGATATCCAAAAAGGACAAAGTCGATGTCAGTACCTTTCAAACAGGTTTGTTTCTGACACAATACAAAACACCAAATGGAGAAATCATAAGGTCAAAATTTGTGAAGTTATAGGTTGAATGGAAAAGCTATCTGGAAGTAAAATGACCTAAAGTATCAGGCGTGTTTCATAATCATATAAATCTATGGATTAATGTGTCTCCAATTGTCAAAATAAAATATTTTTACAAAAATATTTGGTAAAATAAAATATTTTTTCTAATTTAGTACCTGAAACAAATCCCTATTGTAAAAGGGTGGTTAATTCCTATATTTTCAGTATTTACTATGAAGTATTTTTTCACCATTTAATTTTTATATTATGAAATTTTTTAGTACCTTAGCTTCAGGTCAGAAGCGATTCAGCGATTCAGCGATTCAGCGATTTGCAATATTTCTATTATTAATTTATCTATTAACTCCCTTGCCTGTCTATTCTCAATATTCATGCTTTTTGACAGATTCAATTCAACAAAATGAAAATGGTGGCCGCTCAGATTGTAGGAAATTTGAATTAGGAGTAAATGAAATATTGGCACTACCTGACGCTACCTTCAAAGTTGTATTTCATTTTAAAGCGAACTCTAATAATCAGAATTTTTCATGTGATTCCAATGATCCTGCAGTAATTCAAAATCAATTTTTGTATGCACCTACAACTGTTTCTTATGTTTTAAATGAAATGAATCTAAGAATGAGTACAGGCAGACTTACATCCTCAGGAAGTAGTAGTATGAAGATTAATTTTATTTTGTCTGATCAAGGCAATTGTAGCCCAGGAATTTTTATATATAATTATAATCAATCATTTGTTGATGTTCCTGATGCAATAAACATAAGATTTGAAAATGAGCCGACAGGCCCAAACGGAGGCTGGACTTCGTTTGGAGGTAGAATAATATGGGTTAATAATGTTTATACTCAGTTTAGTCAAGGTAATACTTATTTTTGGGATGTAGCAAGATTAATCAATCACGAATTTGGACATACCAGATATTTGCACCATGCTTTTTATTGTGGAAACCCATGTAATGGAACAGACATAGATTCAGACCATGAATGTTGTGGAAGTTGTGTAAATCAGCCATACAATGGCCCGGGATGTTTTAATTGTTCAAACAGGGAACTTACAATGTCTTACGGGTCACAAATTTATTTTACAGAATGTGAGTTTACAGAACTATGGAATTATATGATAAATAATCCCAGACCTTATCAATTATTGGATTTGTGTGAGTCAACAACATCAACTGAACCAATCGTTTTTGAAGATGTAAATAATGTGATTCTATGGAATCAAAATAAGATATTTAAAAACAATGTTGTTATCAAGTCGGGAACAACAGTTGAAGTAAATTGCACCGTACAAATGGAAGGGAACAAACACATTATTGTAGAAAGAGGGGCTAATTTGATTGTAAATGGCGGAACAATGACAAGTTTGTGTCCAGAAAATAAATGGCAAGGCATCATAGTGGAAGGAAATGCCTCAGGGAGTCAGACATTAGCCGGAAAAGTAGAGCTTAAGAATAATGCCGTTATAGACAATGCAAAAAACGGAATCTCGATGAATCCAACTTATTTGGGCTGGCCGGCAATGCAAGATTATTGGGGAGGTTTGGTAGAAGCAAGTTATTCAAACTTTAGCAATTGTGGCAGAGCAGTAGAATTTATGAAGTATGGAGTAAACAGTACAGCTGATAACAGCTTTTTTGAACATTGTACCTTTTTGAATTGTACTACAGGTATTACGGCATGGAGCAATAATGGAGTCTCTGTTTCTGATTGCAATTTTACAAATATAAATCACGCTATTGGTCCTTATGATTCTCAAATGAATATTTCCGAAAATGTTTTTACCAATGTTGCCATAGGTGTTGATATTACTTCCACTACAACCTTACCTTATGCCACAAGTATTACAGACAATACAATTCAGGCAAATGACTATGGTGTTTATGCGACCGCAAGTGCTAATGCCAACAGACTAAATATTGTCAACAACTCCATCATCGGGGGCAATTTGGCAGGAGTGAAACTGGACGGTGTTTCTCATTTTGAAATTCAAAACAATGATTTTGTAGGGCAAAATCTCGGTACTCATTTGTTTGGGACAGAATTGGGTACAAATGATGATATTAAGTTAAATAATTTTTCTTCCAACAATCTCAGTAATTTGAATAATTTCAAAAATGATGTTTTATATGATCACAATTGTTATCAATACAATGGAAAAGATATTGAAGTAAATACAGGTAGTATTCATCCGTTCCAAAGACCTAATACTTTTTTGGAAGCTGGTAATTGTTTTAGCAAAGGAGGAGTACCAGATATTACAGCGATCAATAACGATCATTTCGAATACTTTATTAAGGATAATACAATAGATTGTAAAGTGCCAATAACGCCGGGAAATTATACGGTTACATATGATAATTCGGCTATCGAGGGCTTGGGAACTTGTGGCTCAGAATTACCGGGATCAGGGGCGGTTAATATTATTTTCAGAAGATGTGTGATACCGAAGACAGAGGCTGCAGCTTTGCAGATGAAGGCTCAATTGGAACAGGAAATACTTAACCTTCAATCAAATCAGGTGCTAAGTCCGGAATTAATAGCATTTTTAATAGCGAGATATAAAGCATGTCTTAAAAAAATAGAACGCGATATCATCATCATCATAAAAGATGATGAAGGAAATAACAGGAATGGTCGCAGAAATCAGGCAATTGCTTATGCAAAAACGGCTCAATATTTTGAAAATCAAGCCATTGGTTTAGGCATGTTGATCGAAGAAAGCAGGTATCCTGAGGCGTTACAATATTTGTCTGAAATGACGGCGACCACAAGCGAACAGATTGATTTTAAGTTGGTTCAGGAGATCAATATAGATTTCAGACAAAATATGTATGGATACACATTGTCGAATGTTGATCAAAGTTCTTTGTTGAGCATTGGTAATGAGACTTCACCTTTGTCAGGATACGCACGTGGTTTGTATTACACCATTACAGGAATCCGAATCCCTACAAATCCCATTCAATCCGGCAATAATCCAACCCCAAGAAATTCTTCGACCTCATTGGATGAAGTGAATATCAGAGCTTATCCTAATCCTGTACAAAACAATCAATATTTTATTGCTTTTGACGGAAATAAAACTGAAGATGCGATATTTAACATAAGAGTCATCAATCAACATGGAGAGGTTTTATTCGATCAAAAATCTGATGGTTCAAAAACTATAACCCTTGACGTGTCTGGTTTTTCTTCCGGTGTTTATTTTCTGAATATCAATAATCAAAAAAACCAATTATTCAGAGATAAGTTTGTTGTTATAAAATAATACGTATGATAAGTGGATGTTATTTATAAAGCATCCACTTATCCTTTTTTAATCCCTTTTTATATGCATTCATAGTCCATACAAAGGAAAAATATATGATAGCTTTATTAAAATATGCAGTTTTAAATAGTATGGAGATAAAATGCCTCCGGAACAAATTATTTATAACAAGATTTATAAAATAGGATTTGGATTATATTCAAAATATTACACTGCGTTTGAGTAATCGTACGTATATTATTATTTAAAATGGTGTTATTAAATTAAAAAAAAGAATCATGAAATATATACTTTTTTTCTGCTTATTGTTATTTGGTGTTATGTCCGTACACTCACAGCATACTTTTTCAAAATTATTGGATTATGATTCTACCCATAGACAACAAGTCTTGAATGTACAGTTTATTGATTCCATATATTACCTGACTTCTGCAAAATTAGGATATACAGGAATTCAAAACTTTTATTCAGATTATGCCAAATTTTTGAAGATAGATTATGATGGTAATATTATGGATTCTTCAGAAGATACGACCATAACGTATTTACAAGAGACGACGGTGGCTGATTCAACCCATGTTTTTATTTTTGGTTTTTCAAGACCTTATATTGATTCCCTGTTTAATATTTCGGTGCGTTCATTAGCTACAAATGAGACTACCGTCAAAGTATATTCAAATCTGGCAGACGGAATATACAGATATTCCACCCGACATGCCATATTATATGGACAAAACATCATTTTAGCAGGAACTTGCAAAGACAAATTGGATCATGACAGGGTCAAATCTTTTCTGATTTCGATTGATAAAAATACATTGGAGGTCAATAAAGTAGTCATCTATGACAAAGGCAGCAGCTGGAATTCATTTAACAATGTTTTTGTTACAAAAGATGGTAATCTCGCAGTTTTTTCTGAGTATGAAAACGAAGGTACCAATAATGCCGAATACCGCGGATTGGTTATTTATGACCATAATCTTCATGAAATGGATTCTTGGTATAAAGGTGGTTATAATCCTTATCGTGATAATTTTAAATGTTATTTAACGAAAGAAGATATATTTATTTTGGCGCAATATCCTCAAAAGTATAAAAGCGAACAAACAATAATGGCTTTTGATTTAAGTGGAAATAAATTATGGGAATTTACACTTAATTGGTTTGAAACAATGGACATATATGCCATCAAAGAAAGTAAATCAAATGATATATTGATAGCAGGCAAGTACGACAGAAATTTGATAGATGGTCTACCCAAGGTTGGTTTTGTAGCAAAAATATCAAAAGCGGGCAAGCTTATATGGTTTCGCAGTATTTCTGATTTTTCAGGAGGATACGATTCAGGAAGTTTTCAATACGCAAACCCTGCTTCAATATTTGATTTTACAGAAGAAGATAATATGAAAATTACTTTATTCGGTTATTTAGAAGACAAATACTTTGATGTGGCGTCAGGATTTATCAAACCAAATTCAAATATCTGGATGGTTAGATTAGATGAACATGGATGTCTCGACCAGGACAGATGTAATTATGATATAGTCCTCAATCCTGTTAATAATTGGTACATTTATGACCAGATCAATGTACTACAAAAAGAATGGAGATATCGCATCAAAGATAAATATGGTCATGTTAAATGGACAGTTCAAAAGTTTGAAGGTGACACTATGATTTTTGATCCGTCATTTGACTGGCGGAAATATCATCAATGGGTTACCACCACCTCAGATGGTGCAGATACATCCACTGATACCATCAAGTTCAGATGGACAAAAGAAGGCAAGCTCAATTTTATAAAACCGTGGAAAGGATTTACGGTTTATCCTGACAGCACTATGTATGATTTTGCTCTCATACAAGGTGATGTTTTTACCTTGCCTCATGGATTTGGTACTGCTACTGTCATAACAGTGGACAGTATACCTCTATCCGATGGTAAACTTCGTAAAAGATTAATTCTCCGGCATGATAACACAGACAATCACAAAAAATTCGGCCTTCTGACCTGGATTGAAGGCATAGGCAGTCCCAATGGTTTATTATACTATTATGACTGGATCAATGAAACACAGACAGATTTGTTGTGTTATTTTGACAGAGGACAAAGAAGATATGGTATTGCAAATGAATCATGTACCATACTTTCATCAATAGAAAACCCCACCATAGACCCTTCCAATACATGGATTACAGATGGTTGGCAACAGACTCAGGTATCTACCGAAGTCCGGGTGTATTCTTTTTCAAATCAGGATACGCTGTTGAATGGAAAATGGTATAAAGAATTTTTTTATCACACGACAGCAAAAATACACGATACCATAAAAACCAATGTTTTTTACAGACAGGAAGGACACAAAGTCTGGGAGTACGACACATTTAAAGAGCGTCTTGTGATAGATTATTCGCTTCAGGTTGGCGATACCATGTTGAACGAAGTCTTTGATGAAAGTACCTCTCTCATTGTTGCTCAAAGAGATACGATATTTTATGCTGATGGCAAGGCAAGGGTTTCTTTAAAATTTTATTGCAATTGGGAACCGGGAACTGCCATCCCGGAACCAAATTGGTGGATAACCTTCACAGAAGGAATTTGTTCCGAAGAATTATTATTCGCAAGAAAATATGTTTGTGCTATTGATCCTCCTCATCTGGCGTTGAGGTGTTTTTACGAAAACAATACCCTGGTGTATAAATCTGACCATGTAGATGATTGCCTGACTACTTCCGCAGATGAAAGTAAAATACAACGCTTCCGTATATACCCGAATCCGACTTCTGATGAAATAATCATAATAAGTGAATTTGATCACGGTGTCTTGTCCGTTTATCACAGCAATGGACAATTGATTTTGCAAAAAATGATAACCAAAACAGACAAAGTCGATGTCAGTACCTTTCAAACAGGTTTGTATCTGACACAATACATAACACCAAACGGAGAAATCATCAGATCAAAATTTGTGAAGTTGTAGGTTGAAAAGAAAAGCTATCTGGTAGACAATACCTGATAGGCTTAGGTCTGTTTAAGTTATCTGCTTAAACATTTCCCATCACATCTTATACACCAAAGCATTGATGTTCATACCGGCGCCGACAGAAGCGAGCATGATGACATCGCCATCTTCGACTTTCTGATGTTCTACTGTGCCTTGCAGGACCATGTCAAATAAGGTCGGAATGGTCGCCACGGAGCTGTTGCCCAACATGTGGATACTCATGGGCATGACGTGTTCCGGTGTAGGCACACCGTAGAGTTTGTAAAACCGGTGGATGATGGCTTCGTCCATTTTTTCGTTGGCCTGATGTAAAAATACTTTTTTCAGGTTTTTGATGTCGACGGCAGAACTTTCCAACGCAAACTTCATCGCGACCGGTACATTTTTGAGCGCATATTCATAGATTTTCCTTCCATGCATTTTGATATACCGCACATCAGGATCTTCGTTTTTATTGTAAGAATTGCCGAAAAATAAATAATAAACTTCATCCGTCGTATCAGAACGGGTGGCATGACTCAAAATCCCTCTTTTGACGTACTCTTCTTTAGCTTCCAAAATACAAGCACCTGCTCCGTCAGAATAAATCATCGAATCCCGGTCGTGAGGATCAAGAACTCTGGACAGCGTTTCAGTGCCCACCACCAATACCTTGCGCGCAATCCCTGCTTTGATAAATGCGTGTCCCTGTATGAGGCCTTCTACCCAACCCGGACAACCAAAAAGGATGTCGTAGGCTACACAATTCGGGTTTTTGATGCCCAGCCTGTGTTTGATTCTTGACGCCAGACTCGGCAATATATCGCTTTGAATGGCAGCCGACTTCACATCGCCAAAATTATGAGCCACAATGACATAATCTATGGTTTCACGATCTGCACCGGCATTGACAATGGCTTTTTCCGCAGCAAAATATCCCAGATCAGAGGCATTTAATGTTGGTTCAGCATAACGTCTTTCCTCAATTCCGGTGATGCCCATAAATTTTTCAATCACTACGTCATTCGGATTTGACACCGGAGTACCGTCTTCATTCAAAAACTGACTGTCCAGAAAGGCGCTGTTGGGTTTTCTGATTTCAGGAATATAACTTCCCATTCCGGTGATAAGGGTATTTTGTACGAGCATGTGAAGGTGTTGTGGTCAAATAATCGTTGAAATTACGTAATATTGTGACTTTATTATGATTCAATTGTTTTTTATCAATTGGTTGTGCAAAATTAACAATTATTTTACAGTAATCCTATGTTACAACTTTGCCAAAAATCATTCTAAAAATATTTAAGATAACTTTAACAGTCAGTCTTTTATTTGTTGCAACAAATAAATTCCCTGGCCTGTTACCTTTCGTTTAAACCAAATTCCTGCATGAAGCTTTTTATTTTCATCCTCTCCTTTTTTGTATTTTATACAGTCACTGCACAACCGGGTTCGGGTCAGAAGCCTCCACAGATCAAAGTGACCGGCATGGTGACAGATAAAGTCTCCGGACAACCATTGGAATTTGCTTCCATCACTTTACAACATGTAAGAAGATCCGAAATCATCACCGGAGGTCTCACAGATGCAAAAGGTCGTTTTGACATCGACATGATGGCAGGGGTGTACAACATCACGATTGAATTTCTTTCCTACGCAACCCTGACCATTCCCAACAAAGAATTAAAAAGCACTATGGATCTTGGATCGTTTGCCCTGGCTCCTGACGATCAGCTGCTCGACGAATTGACCATCAGAGCAGAACGTACAACAGTCGAAATGAAACTGGATAAAAGAGTCTACAATCTCGGCCAGGACCTGATGGTAAAAGGTGGGACAGCAAGTGATGTATTAGACAACGTTCCTTCCGTTGCTGTCGACGCTGAAGGAAATGTATCCCTAAGAGGCAACGAAAGTGTGCGCATCTTTATCGACGGAAGACCATCCAATGCTATCAATATCAATGATGCCCTCAAACTTATACCGGCAGAATCCCTGGAAAAAGTCGAAGTAATCACCAATCCTTCTGCCCGTTATGACGCCGAAGGAAGCAGCGGAATCATCAACATTATCCTGAAAAAAGGAAAAGACACCGGCTTAAACGGAATTTTTACGGCTACCGCAGGATATCCGGAAAATACCACCCTAACGGGAAATCTCAATTACAAAATGAAAAAAATCAATATTTTTACTTCTCAGGGATTCCGAAAGACAGCCAGTCCGGGTACTTTTCTGAATGAATCGAGATTTATTGACAGACAAACAGGTGATACCCGAAACTACATCAACGAAAACAGAAGTTTTGAAAGAAACAATCTGGGCTACAATGGCAATCTGGGTTTTGATTGGTATGCCGGCCCTAAAACTACCTGGACAAACATGGTTATGTACCGTAATTCCGGTGAGAATGAATTGATTAATACACAATTGGATTATTTTGACAATAATGAGGTTTTTCAAAATTCTCTATTCAGAATAAATGATGGAAGTGGCTTTGAAAACAATATAGAATTTGCTTCCAATTTCAGACATAATTTTAAAAAACAAGACCACAAACTGACTTTTGATATTTCTATTTCAAAAAGTATGGATGACGAACTATTTGATATTCAGGATATTACCAGAGAAAAAAATGATATTACCACCGATCAGTTTAATCAGATGTATCAATTGGATTATGTTCAGCCTGTAGGCGAAAACAGCAGGTTTGAAGCAGGTTACAGGGGAAATTTTGTGGTTTCAGAAAGAGATTTTGTCTATGAAAAATTTCTGGACAACGATTGGGTAAATCAGACTGATTTTTCGAATGTTTTTGAATACCGGGAATTTGTTCATGCTTTTTATTCTCAATACGGCAGCAAAATCAAAAAATTTAATTACCTCCTCGGCCTGAGATGGGAAGATTCAAACATTGACGTCAACCAATTTACAGCTAATGATTTAAACAATAAAAGATACAACAACTTTTTCCCCAGTGCCTTCCTGAATTACGAATTTGATGAAAGTTTCGGCGTTTCTCTTTCCTACAGCCGCAGAGTACAAAGACCCAGAGGCAGACAATTGAATCCTTTTTCAGAAATCAGCAGCAACCTCAATATTTTCCGTGGAAATCCCGATCTCAACCCGGTATTTACCGATGCTATCGATTTTGGGCTGATTAAAAGATGGGAAATGGTCACCCTGAATGCCTCTGCATACTACAACGTTTCTACTGATGCCTTTCAGTTTGTGAGAAGACAGTCCGGTCTGACCCTTCCCGATGGATCTCCCGTTATTTTCACCGGCCCTGTCAATGCAGGTAACGAACAAAGAATCGGAGTTGAATTTACAGCCAATGTCAACCCAACCAAAAAACTTAGAATCAACGGTAATATCAATTTTTTCCGACTTGAAAATACCGGGTCTTTTACCTACACCAGCCTTTCCGGTGAAAATCTGACCATTAATCTTGAAAATGAAGCTTTCACCTGGTCAGCAAGATTAAACGCTAAATATACGTTGCCTTTCAAAATCGATTGGCAAACAAACTTTTCTTATAATGCACCACAACAAACTGCTCAAGGCAGAAATATCGGGATAGCAGCCTTAAATCTTGCGTTTAGCAAAGATATTCTCAAAGATAAAGCAACAGTTAATATCAATATCAATGATGTTTTTAATTCGCGAAGGAGAATATTTGAAGCCAATATTCCGGATGTTTTATACTCTTACACAAATATGCAGTGGAGAGTCAGACAAATTACCTTTGGTTTTACTTACCGCTTTAACAGGAAAAAATCCGACAGAGACCAACAAAGACCACAAAGAGAAGAAATGGAGGGTATGATGTAGCATAAAATTTTGGGATTTTCATTCGAAAATTTTAAATCATGGTTTCCATTCCACACTTTCCACCCAATGAATCGCTTTTTTGCCGGAAAAGTCCTTTATCTGATGTCTGCAGCTGAATCCGTTTGCGACAATCATGGTACTTTGTGAACATTGTCTAATCGCCGGCAAAAGAACGTTTTCACCTATGGTTTTTGATACCTCAAAGTGCTCTTTTTCATAACCAAAAGATCCTGCCATTCCGCAACATCCGGAATCCGGTTCCATTAGATGGATTTTTTCCGTTTGCTGATAAAATGTTGACATACCTTTGGTTCCGAAACTCGCTTTTTGATGACAATGACCATGCAGGAGGATGTCTTTTGATTTTGCTTCCAACCTTCCGGTGATCCGGCCATTTGCCATCTCTTCAGCGATAAAAACATCTATAGCTTTAATGTTTTTTACCATCTGATTTGCCAAATGATCATCCTCGATCAAATCCGGCAAATCGTCTGTCAATGCTGAAGTACAAGATGGTTCACAAACCACAACTGTCCATCCTTTTTCAAAATATGGTTTGAGTTTTTCAGCCAAAACACTGCCTTCTTTTTTGGCTTCTTTCAGAAAACCATTCGAAATTTTAGGTCTTTGACAACAACCCACAGAAGCCAAAACCACTTCATATCCGCAATCATTCAACAAACGGATAGCTGCTTTGCCCACATTTGGTTCGTGATAATTGATATACGTGTCTGCAAATAATACCACTGTTTTGGAATATTTTTTTGTATCAGTCTGTTGATTAAACCAGTTTTCCAAAGTTTCTCCGGCATATTCAGGAAGTATGCGTCTTTGGTCAACCTTGATTACTTTTTCAGCCAGTTTTCTGAAAATCACATTTTTTTGCACAAAATTGATGACAGGAGCCTTCCATCCTGAAAAAGTTTTGGCAAAAAAGTGATTGTTGCGGATCATTTTTTCCCGTAAGGAAATATTGCCGTCATCATATTTTTTCTGAAGCACTTCGCTTTTCAGTTTTGCCATATCCACATTGGACGGACATTCTGACTTACAGGCTTTGCAGGAAAGACACAAATCCATGACTTCGAGTACTTTCGGGTCTATCAAAGAATCAAAATCCATCTGTCCCGAAATCGCCATCCTGAGTGCATTGGCCCTTCCCCGGGTGCTGTCCTGTTCTTCAGATGTGGCTCTGAAACTCGGACACATCGTTCCTCCAAAATGGTTTCGACAGGCACCCACACCGGAACAATTGTGGACCAAAGCTTCAAAAGAATGATCTTTCCGGTATTGATAGACAAAATTATTTTTTTTGTCCTCATAACCGGCTCCATACCTCAGGTGGGTATCCATAGGCGGAACATCTATGACAATACCGGGATTCATCAGGTGGTCGGGATCAAAAAGGGTTTTTACGTCTTTCAGACATTGATAAATTTTTTCGCCAAAATATTCTCTGAGTTTATGTCCTCGGTTTCGTCCGTCACCATGTTCTCCGGACCACGATCCGCCGTATTTTTTAACCAATATAAAGACAGCATCCGATATTTTTTTCATCAAATCGATGTCCTCCTGCCGGGTCATGTCCAACGCCGGTCTGACATGGAGGACACCTACACTGGCATGAGCATATAATATGGTTTCTACCTTTTTTTTCTCACATAAATCCAAAACTTCTTCGATGTAATCTGCCAAATGTTCCAACGGAATAGCCATGTCTTCAATAAATGGTATAGGTTTACGTCCTTCAGGGTCACCCATGATGAGTCCGAGTCCGTTTTTCCTGAGTGACCAGGAATCCTCGAGTTCGTCATCGGTCTTTAAAATCGGATAGGCATATGCCTTGCTGTTATTTTTAATCCATTCTGCAAACTGCTGGATCTTTTCTCCGAGCAAAGAGGCATTAAGGGTAAAAAATTCTACAGACAAGGTAGCTTTGGGTTGGCCGACAATCAATCGTTTGTGCAGCTCTTTGGTCATGTGGTTGTTCTGACTTTTTTCAAAAACATGATAGTCCAGCATTTCTATAGCTGCCGGTTCAAAAATGATCATGTTTTTAACTTCCCGGATGGCTTCAAGCCTGTCGTGATAATGTAATGTAAACGCTGCTCTGTGCTTAGGAATAGGTTCGAGATTGACAGTAGCTTCAAGGATGAGGCCGAGACTTCCTTCCGAACCGGAAAATATTTTGGCAAGATTCCATTGATCGGTATGAAGGTACTCATCCAGAGGATAACCTTGCACCCTGCGCAATACTTTGGGAAAACGGCTTTCTATTTCTGAAGCGTTGTCAAAAATGAGTTGCCTGAATTTTCGGTATATGTCTCCTTCCCGGGTGTTTTCCGATGCTTTGGTTTCCCACTCTTCCGGCGAACAATTATAAAGGGTCAATATCGTTCCGTCAGACAACAATACTTTCAGCGATTTGATGTGATCGATGGTTTTTCCGTACAAAATACTTTTGGTCCCCGACGAATTATTGGCAATCATACCACCTATGGTAGCCCTGCTAGTCGTAGCAGGATCAGGGGCAAAATGCAGACTGTATTTTTTTGCCTCCATATTCAACTGATCACGCACAACACCGGGCTGCACAATTGCTTCTTTTAACTCCGGTCGGATCTTTAAAATCTTATTAAAATATTTGGTAAAATCGATGACAAGGGCTTCATTGGTCGTTTGACCTGCGAGACTGGTGGCACTTCCTCTGGGCAGAATGGGCACTTTAAACTTATGTGCAAGAGATACGATTTTGATCAGGTCTTCTTCACAAGTCGGAATAGCCACCACAAGGGGTTTGACCTGATACAATGAAGCATCTGTGGCATACAATGCCAGATCGAGTTCACTGCATTTTATTTCTGAGGTCTGTATTTTTTTTAATGCTTCAACAAAGGTATTCATGAAGGTCGAAAACGTTTTATATGTGCCAAAGGTACTCTATTCTTTAGGTAAGGTGTCTCATGAAATCAACGAAAAATTCATCTTAAGAGAACAATTTTTGATGATTAAAAAACGGTTTGATGATTTTGTCAATGAGCACTGTTATATTTCATTCAGAAATTATCCCTGTTTTTATTCATTTGAATGGTTTGTCTATTCCTCTTGTCCCTTTTCTAAGGTTCCCGTTGAAATGGTTTTACCATAAAACAAGGCATTATTGAACGCTTTTTGCCCTGCCAACCAATAATTCCTAAATAAAAAAGGATCTAAAAAACAGATAATCCTGCCATTTCCATAACCGTGAACAGTCACCGCAGCAGACCCGGGAATACTGGTTTTCAGGTGGCCGGGATGAAATCCTGAGATGTGATAATTCTGACTGTATTTTGCAGGAGAAGCATATACATTTGATGTTGGCTGATACAATAGAGTATCCGTTTTCATACTATAAGAAATACCTTGTTCAAACCCGAAAAAAACCGGATGTGAAATATCAATATCGATTGAAAAAATGGCGCCATTGATGGATTTTCCTGCATTATCTTTGTCAAATGAGCCGTAAATTCCGGATTTTTTTCCGGAATCTGTGGTTGTTTTAGTCTTTAAGGTCAGGATTTTTTGACCTGATAAAAATTTAGCTGCATTTCCAAACGCAATCAGGGTATTTCCCTGTTTAATCCAATCCCTGAGTTTATTTACATCTGATTCTGACATATCACCATAGTTCCCGGAAGGAAACACAAGGGTATTGTATTTATCCAATCTGAAATTCCCCCATTTCTGAATATCCAGTAATGTCGCCGGTATTTGTAATTCCTTATCGGTATGAAACCAGATTTCTCCTGCTGAAGTGGGACTGAGACCATTGCCCGTCAAAATACCAACTTCCGGTTTTTGTAGTGGTTTAATCTCCGGATGTCCCAATGTTTGGGTTGATGTACCATTACCGGAATCAAGAGCATGGATCATCAAAGAAAATTTATTGGCCAGTTCTTCCATTTTTTCGGCAATGTATTCAACAGAATGTTTCTGATTAAACACGGTGATCACCAGACTACCTTTTGGAAATACAGCTTTTTTACCTGATGTTTCATAGGCTATATCCATAAAACTAACCTGAACCCTGATATCCTCTTGTAACAATCGGCATAATGCCTTGTGGACTTCCCATTGGTCTGAAGGAATAATCCAGGCATAAACCTTTTCGGAATAATGGACCACCTCTCCTGCCATCTCAGGAATTTCGATTGTTTTGATTTGTTTTTCAACCTCTGTTTCTGACAAACTTTTGACCGTAAGTCCATAAGCACGACTCAACGTCCATCCTGAAATATCATAAAATGAACTGTCCGAAAAACTGGTTACATCTTCAAACATGGTTTTTGCTATCAACGGTTTATTTTGTTTTAATGGCACTATATAACTTTTTCCTTTCGGAAAAAAATGATTTTCGATGGTTTTGTCCTTATCCAATCCATAAACCTCAACACCATGTTGGAAAAGTAATTTCAGAAAACGGTTTCTTTTTACATCATCTGTATCTGTAAAAATGTATCCTTTTATTTTTTGACCATCCAATTGTTTATATACTTCTTTCAGAAAATTTTTCCGGTAATTTAATAATGATGGTTTCAGGTCAACAATAGACCGGTAAGTAGCTAACGAAGTGGAGACCTGATTTTTTATGGTATATGGAAACGTAATTATTCCCCGGATACTGTTTTGGGCGTGACCTCTGGAACTGCCTTGCTCCAATAAAATGCCTATAGCTCCGATAGCATCGCTGTATGTCGATCCTTTACCATAGTAATAATCATCAAAATTATATTTGGTATAGTACAAACTACCTATGGAATCAAAAGCCCGGGCATAATATTTTCCTATTTCTTCAGTAAGCAGAAAATTATTTTTGGGAGTATTCGGATTATTTTGTTCAGGAACACCGGGCTGAAAAAAAAAGGTATTGTTTGTTCCCATTTCATGATGATCCGTCAAAACCGTTGGATTCCATTCCTGAAGAAAACGGATTCTACCCCTTGATTCGGGATGTACAAGCAATAACCAGTCCCGGTTCATATCCGACCAATAATGATTGTACCTTCCTCCCGGCCAGGATTCAGAAAATTCAGAACTCTGAACGTCGGTTACAGGTTGGTTGCTTTTGAAACTATTCACCCATGTCGAAAATCTTTGTGTTCCATCCGGATTGAGACAAGGATCCATCAATACAAAAACATGATCCAATATAGATTCAACCTCCTGAGATTGACCTGCTACAAGGTAATAAGCAGCAAGAACAGAAGCATGCATTCCTGAAAGTTCATTGCCATGTATGGAATATCCCTGATACAAAATCGCGGGCATTGACAGGTTAACTTCACCTTTTCCTAAGCTCAGATCCTGATGATAAGTTTGTATTTCTTTTTTGTTTTTCAGATGTTTTTCACTGGAAATCATCGCAACAAATAATGTGCGGTTTTCATGTGTCGTCCCATAGGCTACCAATTCAATTTTGTCAGACTTTGTGGCAAGTTTTTCAAAATATGTTTGCACTTTTTCCTGACTCAGATGCCATTCACCCACCTGAAATCCAAAATACTGCTCCGGAGTAGGGATATTTTCGTCATATGGAATATCCGGAAGATAATATTGAAGTGACGGATATTGATGTTGACTATTAAGCTGTTGGACAATCAACAGAAATATTAAAATCCTCAGAAAAGAAGCCATTGAATGTGTAATTGGTAACAAATTATTTGTAAAAATAATTCATTTACCTCATACTCTCATTAAATTTTTCAAGAACTTCCAATCCTGGAATCAATTCCTTTTCTGTCAATTGATGTAACGGCGTATCTGTTGTGTGTAATAATTCGTGCAATTCTTTGCTGTTTTTATCAAAATACAACAAACCTGTAAGCATTTCATGTTTTTCTTTGGCAAACATTAAAGCAGAAAGAACAGAAATTTTATTTTCAGGATCCCAGACCGGTGACAGCTTGTGAAAATTGATTTGGGTGCCATCATGCATTTCAATCGGTGTGACCACACTATGATCATAGGAGACTGTTATTTCTTCTTTTATAGGTACAAAATCTACTTTCGACACTGCTTCGTTATGTTCTCTGACATAATCATAAGATTTAGTAGATCCCGGATTGTTGTTGAATGTAACACAAGGCGAAACCACATTAATCAATGAAAATCCGGAATGAGACAAAGCTCCTTTGATCAGCGGAATTAATTGTTGTTTATCCCCGCTGAAACTCTGTGCCACATAAGTAGCTCCCAATTGGATGGCAAGCGCACACAAATCGATGCCCTCATAAGTATTGACATGACCGGACTTGGATACTGAACCATAATCTGCGGTTGCGGAATCCTGACCCTTTGTCAATCCATAACATCCGTTGTTCATCACAATATAAGTCATATTAACATTTCGTCGTACCGCATGAACAAATTGGCCCATTCCTATAGAAGCCGTATCTCCGTCTCCGGATACCCCAAGATAAATCAATGACCGGTTGGCCAGATTAGCCCCTGTAGCAACGGATGGCATTCGACCGTGCACAGAATTAAACCCATGGGAATTACTCAGATAATAAGCCGGGGTTTTGGAAGAACAACCGATGCCTGAAAGTTTGGCTACCCTGTGTGGTTCTACGTTGAGTTCAAAACAAGCTTCCACAATGGCTGCACTGATTGAATCGTGTCCGCATCCGGCGCATAAGGTTGAGATGACGCCTTCATAATATTTTTTAGTATATCCGACTTCATTTTTCGGAAGTCTGGGATGTGCAAATTTAGGTTTTATATAGGACATGACATTTTAATTTGAGGGTACAAAAACATGATGATTAACCTGTGACAATATGCTTTCGGCAGTTACCGGAGTTCCGTCATAATGAGTCACCGGAATCAGCTTTTCAGGTGAAATTTCGAGTTCATTGATCAATAAACTGCGCATTTGGGCCATTTTATTTTGTTCAATGACAAATACTTTATCATACCGGTTAATAAAAGTGGCCACTTCCTCCTGAAAAGGAAATGACTTGATTCTCATCCCATGAACATATAATCCATCAGCAGCCAGGATATCCATTGCTTCCAATGATGCATGTTCTGATGTTCCAAAATAAATACATGCGAAATTTGACGGATGATTTTGTTCGGTATATTGTGGTGGCGGAATGATTTTTTTCGCTGTTTCGAATTTTTTAGCAATTCTGTCTACCACTCTTTTATAGGTGTCTGAATCTTCTGAATATCGGGCAAATTCGTCATGGGACGAGCCTCTGGTAAAATAAGAACCTTTAGTCGGATGTGCCCGGAATAGTGCGGTAAGGTATTCCGTCACCCTCTTCATCCAGATATCTGCCCCAGGTTTTTCTGTTTTCCAAATCTTCAGCTGTTAAAACTTTTCCCCTTCTGAATGTTTGTTTTTCATCCCGGGAAAAAGGATCCGTTACGTGGTCATTCATTCCGAGGTCGAGGTCTGACATCATAATGACAGGAGTCTGCAACATTTCTGCATAGTCAAATGCATCGGCCATCATATCAAAACATTCCGTCGGAGTGGAAGGAAACAACAGCACATGTTTTGTATCACCGTGTGAAGCATAAGCACAAGTCAGCAAGTCAGATTGCTGGGTTCTGGTGGGCATTCCTGTTGAAGGTCCCCCCCGTTGCACATCAACCAGTACCAAAGGTATTTCAGCATAAAATGCCAAACCTAAAAACTCATTCATCAACGAAATCCCCGCACCGCTGGTAGCCGTAAATGCTCTGGCGCCATTCCAGTTGGCACCGATAGCCATACCGATAGCCGCAAGCTCGTCTTCCGCTTGTACAATTGCAAAATTGTTTTTCCCGGTGACCGGATCAATCCGCATTCTGGTGGCATATTTTTCAAAAGAACTTACCAATGAAGTAGAAGGAGTGATAGGATACCAGGACACCACCGTAGCACCACCGTAAACCGCACCCAAGGCTGCTGCTGCATTTCCGTCAATCATGATTTTATCCTGAGTGAGATTTCTTTTTTCGGCATAAAAAGGCAACGGATATTCAAAATGTGCTTTGACATAGTCGCTTCCGAGACTTAATGCCAGCATATTGGGTTCTATCAACTTTTCTTTGCCTTTAAACTGTTCTGAAAACAGGTTTTCAATGACCGGAATTTCGATTTGCAAAAGAGCGGCTAATGCACCGACATAAACTATGTTTTTAAATAACTGCTTCTGTCGCGGATCAGAAAATGCATTGTTACATAATTCCATCAGGGGAATGTCAATAAAATGGATATCTTCTCTGAGAAATTCTTCATGAAGCTTTTTAGTGCTGTCGTACAAAAAATATCCTCCCGGTTTTACACAGGCTATATCTTCCTTAAAACTTTGGGGATTGACACTTACCATAAGATCAATTCCTTCTTTTCTACCAAGATACCCTTTTTCACTTACCCTGACTTCATACCATGTCGGCAGTCCCTGAATGTTGGAAGGAAAAATATTTTTTGCCGATACAGGCACACCCATTCTGAAGATGGCTTTGGCAAATAAAAAATTGGCGCTCGCGGAACCGGTACCATTTACATTGGCAAACTTTACCACAAAATCATTAACTCGACTCATACATAACAAAAATGACCTGCCTTGGCAGTATTATATAAAAATTGTTTCATATCCCAGGCTGCAGTAGGACATCTTTCAGCACACAATCCGCAATGCAGACACATATCTTCATCTTTGACCATCAATTTGCCAGTCTTCAGTACATCAGATACCAAAATGTCCTGAGTTTTATTGATAGCCGGAACCAATAACTTCATTCTCAGTACATCTTCTTCCTCTTCATCAGTGGTGAAGGTTATGCAGTTTGTAGGACATATATCCATACAAGCATCACATTCAATACATTTATTTTCAGTAAAAACAGTTTGAACATCACAATTGAGACACCTTTGTGCTTCTTTAAAAGCTGTTTTCAGGTCAAAACCCAATTCCACTTCTTTTTTCCTGTCTTTAAGGGTCAGTTCTTTGGCTTCCTGAGGAACTATAAAACGGTGATCATTAGCAATATCGTTGTCATACGACCATTCATGGATGCCCATTTTAGTACTGAATAGTTTGGTGTCCGCAGGTGGCCTTTGGGTAATGTCTTCTCCTTTACAATATAAATCAATCGATATAGCCGCCTGATGTCCCTGAGCTACTGCGGTAATCACATTTTTAGGACCTAAAGCCGCATCCCCTCCGAAAAATACTCCGGGCAAAGTACTGGCAAAGGTATTTTTTTGCAATATCGGCATATCCCATTGATCAAATTCCACACCCAGACTTCTTTCGATCCACTCAAACTTATTTTCTTGTCCTATGGCAATGATGACATCATCTGCAGGAAAAAAAACATCCGGCTCTCCGGTAGAAACCAATTTGCGCTTACCATCTACATATTCCGGTTTCACTTTTTCAAAATACATACCTTTCAACTGACCATTTTCGACAAAAAATGATTTGGGAACATGATTATCCGTGATTGGAATGTCTTCATGCATGGCGTCTTCGATTTCCCATGGTGAAGCTTTCATTTCATTAAAAGGACTTCTGACCACAACTTTGACATCTTCTCCGCCTAGTCTTCTGGAGGTACGGCAACAATCCATGGCCGTATTTCCGCCTCCTAAAACAATAACTCTTTTTCCTATCGAATGAATATGTTCAAAAGCTACATTTGCCAGCCATTCAATGCCAATATGAATATTTTTTACTGCATCATATCTGCCCGGCAAATCCAGATTTTTACCTCGGGGAGCTCCTGTACCTATAAAAACAGCATCATATCCTTTGTCGAGTACATCGGCAAGACTGGTCACATATGTATTAAAATGAGTATGTATTCCCATATCTAATATCGTATTTACTTCCTGGTCCAGCACTTCTGCAGGCAACCTGAAAGCAGGAATCTGACTTCGCATCATGCCGCCCCCTTTATTGTGATTGTCGTACAGATGTATCTCATATCCCAAAGGTGCCAAATCCCGGGCCACAGTCAGAGAAGCAGGACCACCTCCTATCAATGCTATTTTTTTACCATTTTTGATTTTAGGAATCTCCGGTAGCAAATGGCTGATTTCTCCTTTAAAATCTGCAGCAACCCGTTTAAGCCTGCAAATAGCTACAGGTTCTTCTTCCACTCTACCCCTGCGACACGCCGGTTCACATGGCCGGTCACAGGTTCTACCCAGAACACCAGGAAATACATTGGATTCCCAGTTGATCATATAAGCTTCCGTGTATTTGCCGGCAGCAATCAAACGGATATACTGGGGAACAGGAGTATGCGCCGGACAAGCATACTGACAATCTACCACTTTGTGATAGTACTCCGGATCATGGTAATTAGTCGGGTTCATAAAAACAAATGATTGTCATTTAACGAATACAATATAGACGACGTAAATTTATATATTTTTTGAAATTATATAGTGAAAAGATAATTTTTATCAGGATAAATCTACTGCATTATATGATATAAATCATCTTTTTATACTTTATGGAATCCGGATAACAGATAACAAAAGAGTAACCTTCCAATTTTTCACTTAACTTCTATAGGTTATTGGTTTTTAGAACAATTCTAAATAATCATGAATTTTTTAAACCAAGTCTGCTTTTCATTTGTTAATCACAAAAAAAATAGGACATGGAAGCCATAAAAAGTCCCGTAATGTTATACACGGAACAAACCCCGAATCCCGAAACCCTCAAGTTTGTCACAAACAAAATGTTGTACAAAGGAACAGCAGATTTTAAAGAAGAAAACATAGCCAAAGAATGGTCTGAAATGGCAACAGCGCTTTTCGCTTTTCCTTATGTAAAAGGTGTCTATATCTGCAATAACTTTGTGACCGTAACCAAAGAATTTACCTATCAGTGGGAAGATGTCATGCTGCCCCTGAAAGAGTTTATCAAAGCATATGTTGCTGACGAAAAACCGATCGTTAACGAAGGATTTGAAGCAGCCATGAAGGAAATCGAAAAAGAAAAATCCACCAGAGAATATACCGGCGACGAAGCGATTCTGGTAGAAAAAATCAAAGAATTGATAGACACCTATGTCAAGCCGGCCGTAGAAATGGATGGTGGCAATATCGAGTTCAAATCCTTCGATAAAGGCATCGTAACCGTTATATTACAAGGATCCTGCAGTGGATGCCCTTCTTCAACGGTTACCTTAAAATCCGGTATTGAAGGCATGTTGAAACGTATGGTTCCCGAAGTAACGGAGGTAGTCTCCGAAATGGGATAATATGTCTTATAATCCCATCGATTTTTTTGAAGTACTGCACAAAGCAACAGAAGTAGTATATTCCGCAGGCACATTTATCAGAGAAAACAGAAATAAAGTATCGGTTGAAGAGATTGAATCAAAAAGCATCAATTCTCTGGTGTCTTATGTTGACAAAAATGCCGAAAAAATTCTGGTGGAAGGTTTGACTCCTTTGATACATGATGTTGGCTTTATAACGGAAGAAGATACCATAGAACAGGAAAATAAATCTTTTACCTGGATCATCGATCCTTTGGATGGTACGACCAATTTTTTGCACGATATTCCGGTCTTTTCAATCAGCGTGGCTTTGGTACAAAGCGATGAAGCCGTATTGGGTATCGTCTATGAAGTAGTCGGCGATGAAATGTTTACCGCAATTAAAGGTCATGGTTCCTTTTTAAATGGCCATGCAATCCATGTTTCAAAAGCTGAAAAAGTGGAAGATGTAGTGTTTGCCACAGGTTTTCCTTACAAAAAAGAACATCTCACCCAAGCGCATTTCTCAACATTAAAAAACGTTTTGGAAAATACCCGGGGCATAAGACGGATAGGTACCGCTGCTGTAGATTTATGTTTTGTGGCATGCGGCAGATTTGGTGTTTACTACGAAACAAGTCTCAATCCCTGGGATGTTGCTGCCGGTGGACTGATTGTGCTGGAAGCTGGCGGAAAAGTCTCTACCATTCAGAAAAAAAACCACTGGTTGTCAGGAGAAAGTATTTTGGCTTACGCGCCGGGCCTTGAAACAGGTGTGAATCATTTGTTGGTTGATTTTATTTCACCACAACAGGCATAATAACTCATCGCAATACAAACCCGCACCATTTTTTAATCCAAATACCGGGTGCCCTGACAGAAAACAAAATAAAAGCAACAAGATTGGTCACGTTGACAAGGAGATAGGAGTTGTTTTTGTATTTTCTGGAAGATACCTGTAAGGGAAGGTCAATAATACAATAAGGCAACTTACTTTTTTTTATTTTTCGGGTAAGATCAAAATCTTCCATGATGACCATATCAGCATCATACTCTCCGGTTTTTTCAAAAACATGTTTTAAAATCCATATCATTTGATCTCCTCCACCTGAAAATACACCTTTTTTGCGGGTAAAGGAAGCATTTATATTTAACAAAAAGCATGAGGGTTCGAAGTTATAACTAAAAAATCCATACACAAATCCTTCATTTACTTTTTGTCGTATAGCTTCAAAACTTCCTTTTTGGGGTAAAACATCGGCATGCAAAAATACCAAAATATCTCCGGATGATAAAGTTGCACCGGTATTCATTTGAACAGCCCTGCTATCGACCCGGTCTTTAACCAATGTAACTTTCGGATCGTTATGTGAATAATGTTGATGGGTGGAGACCGCTTCGACAATAATGATTTCATCAATTTCCTGAATAGTCAGGAGATATGGAACCAAACGTTCCAGATTTGATTGTTCATTTAATGTAGGTATGATGACTGAAATCAACGCGATTGAATTATATTTGTGCAAAGTTTATAAAATATTTCATCTGATTCGAATGAATCCCCGATAAATATAAATCATATATTTTTTGAAGCCAACCAAAACCTTAAATCACTTGTAATCATTTAGTTTCAAAACGCTCAAATCAAAACATTCAACAAAGTATAAAAATGTAAACCCATGAAAATCCTGATTTTTTTGTTTCTTTTTTTTAATAGTTGCGAAGAAAAAAGTGTTCTTCCTGAAAAGCCGGTCAATTACATAAGAGCTTCAACTGAATTTGTGGAAGCCTTAAAAAACCGTCAGAATGTTGAGAACTATCTTAATATTTTTGCTTTCGCAAACTTGGATCAACTCAACAATCAATTAGGTACGAATGATCAAAAGATAACCTTTTGGGTCAATATATACAATGGGTATATTCTGCACATTTTACAACAAAATCCCGGATTGTATGAGGACAGAAGTTCTTTTTTCAAAAAGAAACAAATCAATATCGGCAACAGGATGTGGAGTTTTGCTGATATAGAACATGGTATTCTGAGGGGATCACAACATGAATATTTTTTGGGTTACATGAAAACCTGGTTTCCTCCAAAAATCGAAAGGAAAATGCGCGTCACAAAAAGAGATTACCGCATTCATTTCGTTTTGAATTGTGGTGCCAAATCATGTCCGCCTGTATTTGTTCTGGATATTGACAATTTGGAAAAACAATTACAAAAAGCCACAACCAACTATTTAAAAAAAATAAGTTCTTATGATGCAAATACCAAAACTGTAGTTACCACACCCCTTTTTTCGTGGTTTCGGGGAGATTTCGGAGGTAAAAAAGGAATTAAAAAGATTTTAGCTGAGGAAGGCATTATCCCCGGCATAAAAGTTGATCTTTCTTATCAAAACTATGACTGGACACTTTTTTTGTTTCAGTTTGCAGAATAATCGTCCGGATCAACGACAGTTTTTTATAAAATTTTACCGGTTTTAAAGTAAATCCGGCTTGAATTGTCACTTTATTCAAAAAATACCTGAAAATACCTGATTGTATTTTTCTTTTAATAAGCTATGTATTATTTTTGACCTGATAAAAATGAAAAACCCAAAACTTTAACAATCAGAATCAACAAAAATGGAAACAAGACCTTGGTTAAAAAATTATCCTGCAGGAGTACCTGCTAATATCAACGAAAGTGAGTATGAAAGTTTATTAGACTTTTTTAAAGAGGTTTTTGAAAAATATAAGTCAAATAATGCTTTTGAATGTATGGGTCAAATTGTGACTTACGGCGAAGTAGACAAATTATCAACCCAATTTGGTGCTTATCTTCACTCCAGAGGTTTGAAGCCGGGAGATAAGTTTGCCATCATGATGCCCAATTTATTACAATATCCAATTGCGGTTTTTGGTGCTTTAAAAGCTGGTTTGGTCATTGTTAACACCAATCCGCTTTACACCGTCAGAGAAATGGAATATCAGTTCAAAGACAGTGATGTTAAAGGTATTATCATTTTGGAAAATTTTGCAGCCAATCTTGAAAAAGTTTTGCCAAACACCAACATTCAGACGATCATTGTAACCTCGATCGGTGAGATACAACCCTGGCTGAAAGGAACTGTTGTCAACTTTGTAGTACGGCACATAAAAAAGATGGTTCCAAAATTCAATTTGGTTAATACGGTTTCCTTCAAACATGCATTGCGCGAAGGTGCTAATTTTTCACTTCCTGAATTTGAAAATTGTGCTGATGATGTCATCATACACCAATATACCGGAGGAACAACCGGTGTGTCAAAAGGTGCAATGCTGACCAACAAAAATCTGGTAGCCAACATGATTCAGATCAAAACCTGGATGGTCACCCACCTTCAGGAAAGCAAAGAAATCACTTTGTCACCACTACCTATGTATCATATTTTTGCATTTACCGTCAATTGTCTGGCAATGTTGAGTTATGGAGCCCATACGGTTTTGGTGGTCAATCCGAGAGATATAAAATCAGTCATTAAAGAATTTAAAACCCATAAAATTAGTCTGATGACCGGATTAAATACTTTGTTTAATGCCCTGTTGAACCACCCTGATTTCAGCACTGTGGATTTTTCAAGCTTAAAAATAACCGTAGGTGGTGGTATGGCTATTCAAAAATCGGTTGCCGACCGTTGGAAAGCCATCACCGGATGTCCATTGACCGAAGGTTTTGGGATGACGGAATCATCACCTTTGCTGACTGTTAATCCACTGGACGGAAGTGGTAAACAAGGTAGTATAGGTGTTCCTGTTTCTTCAACAGATATGCGGATTGTCAATGATCAATATCAGGTTTTACCGGTTGGAGAAGTGGGAGAAATTCAGGCTACCGGTCCGCAAATCATGAAAGGTTATTATAACAAACCGGATGAAACCATGAATACCATCCGCGAAGGTTGGTTGTGTACCGGAGATATCGGATACATGGACCAGGATGGCTATTTTTATATCGTTGACCGAAAAAAAGATATGATTCTTGTTTCCGGCTTTAATGTGTATCCAAATGAAATCGAAGGAGTTGTCTCTATGCATCCGAAAGTACTCGAAGTTGCCTGTATCGGCGTCCCTGACGAAAAATCAGGTGAAGTTCCCAAAATATTTATCGTCAAAAAAGACCATTCTCTTTCAGAAAATGAAATATTGTCCTATTGCCGCGAACATCTCACCAATTATAAATTGCCCCGTCACGTAGAGTTCAGAACAGAACTTCCCAAAACAAATGTCGGCAAAATTTTACGTCGTGAATTAAGATAGTTTTTAAAAAAAAGTGGTTCTCCTTTACGGAATAACCCGGAGTTTTTACCCCAATTTTACCTTGACCCTGAATATTCTGATTCTTTGTTCGATAAATCAGGATATTCATTGTTAATTAATTGCCAATTCAGCATAAAATAAACCTATGCACACGTTATTTCGGTACTTTTGTGCATTAATATTCACAACCTTTGGGTTGAAAATCATTGTAATACATGAACAATAACATTAAAGAAATACAATTTGGTGAAGGAATTGATTCCTTACGCTTCGGAATGACTAAAGATGAAGTAAAAAATCTATTGGGAAATCCTGACGAAATTGAAAATATTCCCGGAATTGACGAGGCTGTAAATGATGACCTGGTTTCCTGGCATTATGACGAAAAAGAAATATCCCTTGTTTTTGATAAGTTGTACGACTGGAAATTGGTTTCTATCTCTGCAAGTGATCCTTTCTACACCCTTCACGGAAGACCTGTAGTTGGTATGCCGTTGGAAGAATTTGAGGAGTTTTTTGAAAATCTGGGTATTGAAATTTCAAACTCTGAGGACCTTTCAGATGAAGAAAATCCGGACTTCTATATGTTGGAGTCAGAAGATGTTGGTCTTTTGGTATGGTTTGACGAAGGCCACGCTGTTGAATTCCAGATTCTTCCTGATGTAGCTGAAGACGGAGAAACGATCATTTGGCCTAACTAAAACAAGCTTTTTCAGGATTTGAATAAAAAAATATTTTTTTATTTCTTCTGAATTGTCTTCAATAAAGCTTTTGCACGTTTACTGCCCATTTCAGCAGCTTCTTTTATGTCTTTGATATGACCAGTCTTACCGGCTTTGTGTTTGGCCTGTCCTCTGCATGTTAATATTTCAGCCTCATCAAGATCGTCATTTTCTCCCGGAGTCGTGTATGCTTTGTCAAAGGCTGCAATCGCTTCAATATTTTCATTCAGTTCCATCAATACCATTCCATATTGATACAGAGCTTTGCGCATCCGATAATTGTTCGGATCATCTTTTGTAAATTTTCTGGAAGTAAATAATTTCAGATCAAAAGCTGCTTTAGCCCATTCCTTTTTTTCTATATGACAATCGGCCTTTAATTTCCTGGATTTCCAATACAAGGTTTGTAAAGCTATAGATTTTTTTATAGCTTCTTCAAGACTTTCAATCGCTTCATCCAATTCTCCGCGCATAATATGTATTTTTGCTTTTCCATAATATGCAGTCGGAATACTTGAATCCAGTAAAATACATTTATTATAATCCCGGAGTGCGTCATGATAATTTTTCATTATAAAATTGACCTTAGCTCTCCTTTCATAAGCCTGAGCATGTCTGTCATATTTTTCAATAGCTTTGCTCAACGCATCAATGGCTTCTTCTTCTTTGCCCTTTATTTTGACTAGTTTACGGCCCTTGACAAAGGATTGTACCGCTGCTTTATCACTGGCGGGTTCAAGCGTCTCAAAACCTACTACTTCTCCTTCTTTGATCAGCCAGGCTCTTACAGATCCTGCCACAGCAAATTGCGCACAATAAGCTAAAATGCCGGTCGTAACCTTAAAGGCTTTTTCCGTCACCTGATTTACGTAACGAGGAATCTCAAGAATTAACTCATCCTCCTTGAAAATATCTTCGAATTTGAAAAGGACATCCGTTTTGTAATAGGTCTCAACCCTTTGCAAAAACATTTTGGTTACCTTTTCATAACTCTTCTCGCTTCCAAACTCCAACCTTCCCTGTATTATGGTTTTAAGGTACATTCACCAAAATTTACTACCTATCTTATAGAAAAAACTATTCCAATCTTTTCAAATAAGAACTTTAACCTGAATTTTTTTTAGATTTTTTATGAAAATATTCATATAATACTGATAATGTGTTATTTATAATTTAATAATAATTAATTTTATTTTTATCAAATTACTTAAATCTGTCAAAGATCATTGATTAGGTTAGCCAAAATTACAATAAAGTTGGAATGGATTTTTTGACAGCGTAAGGAACATATGGTTTATACCCAAATAATTCCAAAATTTCAACTATTTTTGCATCCTGATGATAATGAAATAATAAAATGAACCTTAAAGTAGAAGCCGTAAGACTTTTTGCCCGTTATTTGAAAAAAACCGTTGACAAAACACGGATTCATGCAGTCTCCGACCAATTAAAAATCATGTTGGGTCTGGTGAAAACCGCTCAGAATACCAAATTTGGCGTTGATCACCATTTCGAAAAAATCCGGAATTATGATGATTTTAAAAAATTTGTTCCCATCAGAGACTATGAACAACTTATCTCTTATATCAATCTTCTCGTCAAAGGAGAAGCAAATATATTATGGCCGGGAAAACCAAAATATTTTGCCAAAACTTCAGGTACTACAAGTGGTATAAAATATATTCCGCTTACTAAAGAAAGTATGCCGAATCATATGAATACGGCCAGAAATGCCATGATGAACTACATTACCCTTTCCGGAAATGCAGACTTGTTCAAAGGTAACATGATATTTTTATCCGGCTCTCCTGAGTTGGAACAAAAAGCCGGAATCCCGACAGGCCGGCTTTCAGGAATCGTCAATCACGAAATACCGGGTTGGGTAAAAACCAATCAACTTCCGTCATATAAAACCAATACCATTGAAGATTGGGAAGAAAAACTGGACAAAATTGTCGAAGAAACCTACCAAAGGGATATGAGACTCATCAGTGGTATTCCTCCATGGGTGCAGATGTATTACGAACGACTTCTCGAAAAAACCGGAAAATCAACCGTCCTTGAAGTTTTTCCAAACTACAGCCTTTTTATGTATGGTGGTGTCAACTTCGAACCCTATCGCGCCAAACTTGAATCCTTAATAGGAAAAAAAATCGACAGTATCGAAACCTATCCCGCTTCAGAAGGTTTTATCGCTTTCCAGGATACACTTGATGGTTCCGGATTACTTCTTAATACCAATTCCGGTATCTTTTTTGAATTTATCCCTGTAGAAGAGGCTCATCTTGAAAACCCGACAAGGCTGCACCTAGGTCAGGTTTCAACTGGTGTCGATTATGCGATTATCATCAATAATAATGCAGGATTATGGGGTTATTCTATAGGCGATTGTGTTCGCTTTTTATCCCTTGATCCCTACAGATTAATTGTATCCGGAAGGGTAAAACATTTTATTTCTGCATTTGGAGAGCATGTCATCGGAAAAGAAGTGGAAGAAGCTTTGATGGGTGTTTGCAATAAACATGGTATTCAGGTCATTGAATTTACCGTTGCTCCCCAGGTGAATCCTCCGGAAGGCGGGAGCCCCTATCACGAATGGTTTGTAGAGTTTGACGATCCGTTGTTTAATCCCGATACTATCGTGGACGAAGTAGATGAAGCTATGTGTCAACAAAATATATATTACGAAGACCTCATCAAAGGTAATATACTACAAAAGCTCAAAATCAGGTCATTACAAAAAGACAGTTTCAGAAATTTTATGAAAGATTCAGGAAAATTGGGTGGGCAAAATAAAGTGCCCCGACTCGCAAATGACCGAAAAATTGCCGACGCCCTGCAACCGTATACGATACAAAATCATTGATGGAAATTTATCAGATAAAATTACCTCAGTTTGAAGGACCTTTTGACCTCCTTCTCTTTTTTATCGAAAGAGACGAATTGGATATTCATGATATTCCAATAGCTTCTATAACCAATGATTTTTTAGAATATATCCGCCACCTCGAAAAATTAAATATTGATATTGCAAGCGAATTTATTCTGGTAGCCGCCACCCTTATGCGAATCAAAGCTAAAATGCTTATTCCCCGGAAAGAAGTGGACGAACAAGGTAATGAAATCGACCCGAGGCAAGAGCTTGTCCAGAAATTGCTGGAATACAAAAAGTTTAAAGAAGTCCTGCAGGATCTAAGCAATATGGAAGACTTCCGCAACGAACGTTTCCTCAGAGCAAATGTACAATACGAACTTAAAGAATTGGCTGAAAAAGCATTGGTTGATATTGAACTGGAATCCCTGAGTTTGTATAAACTTTTTCAGACTTTTCAAAAAGTTTTACAACGATTTGATGATGAATCCAACAGACCTGTCCCGAAAATCATCAACTATGCCTACAATATTGATGAACAACAATCTTTTTTGCTTTCAATGCTTTATGCTAACGGGAAAGTAAAATTCGAAAATATCTTTCTGACGCTGGAAAACAGAATGCATGCTGTAGTAACCTTTCTGGCATTGTTGGAATTATTAAATACCCAAAAAGTCAAAATAAATCAGGGTGACGGTGCCAATAATTTTTGGGTATCCATACAAGAAGAAGTCATTTCTGAATAAAACCCTATTTTTCAGTATCCCTAATAACTTGAATATTCCGCTTTAATCCCGAATATTTGGTTCTTTTGACCGCACTTCCCTGAAATAAAGTTTCAAAAACATCTTCCGTCAGATCAACCCAATCCTTCTTAGTCATGTCCAGTAAGCCAGGTTGCGGAAAAAAAAGTGGTTCTTCATGTTCTTCAGAAAATCTGTTCCATGGACATACCTGCTGACAAATGTCACACCCGAACATCCATCCATCCATCGAGTGATGAAATGTTTCCGGGATCGCTGATTTTAATTCAATGGTAAGATATGATATACATTTTTTCCCGTCCATGATATACCCTTCGGGATGTATAGCTTCAGTTGGACAAGCATCAATACATTTGGTACATGAACCACAATAATCTTTAATGGGATGATCATATTCCAATTCAAGGTCAAGGATGATTTCCCCCAAAAAGAAAAAAGAACCTTTTTTAGGGTTGATCAACATGGTATTTTTCCCTATCCAACCCAAGCCGCTTCTTTTTGCCCAATCTCTTTCCAAAACAGGCGCTGAATCAACAAACACCCTTCCTTCAACTGACCCGCACAAGGTTTTAATATACTCAAACAATGTATTCAGCTTTTTCCTGACTACTTTATGGTAGTCTTTGCCATAAGCATACATAGATATTTTGGGAGCAGAAGCATCCTTTTGTTTTTCAGAATGAAAATAATTGTAAGCAAGCGATATAACACTTTTTGCACCCGGCACCAACAATGATGGATCGACCCTTTTGTCAAAATGATTTTCCAAATAACTCATTTCTCCATGATAATGTTGGTTGAGCCATTTGTCAAGCCGCTGCGCTTCTTCTTCCATGAATCCGGCTTTAGATATGCCGAAAGAAACAAACCCCAAATCCATGGCCTTTTGATGGATTTGTTTGGTAACCATTTGTTTGTTTATCTGATTCATATTTCCGGTAAAAAAATAGGGTTACCGACGAATCAATAACCCTATTTTTTATTTAAATGTTTGTAAATATTACATTTTATCTTTTTTTCCACCACCAAAACTCAGACCAAGGGTGAGTTCGTGCGAACCATTATTATAGTCCTGTAGTGGGTTGGAAGACGTATTGTATGAATAGAACAAACTAAACTTATCAATCGACGTACCTACCAAAAATCCCAGTCGCTTATCCGCACCAACCGTGTAAGAAACCCCTCCTGTAAATTTTTCATCCAGAAATGATACGTTCAGGTTAATGTCAAGATGGGTCGGAACGTTGGCAAGGTTTTTTACAAAAACAGAAGGTTTGAATACCACATCTGCATCTTTTGCTTTGATGTCGTATCCTACATGAAATATAAAACCTACATTTCTGTCTTCTGATGCTGCTGAAGCTTCCCCATTGATACGGCTGCTCACTAAAGACGGCAGAACCAATCCGTAAGACAATTTATTTTTGTACAATCCATACACACCTACCGTCACATCAAAATATTCTGTGCCGGCTAATGCTTGTAATACTCTTGGATCAGCTATCGTTGCCGGATCTGTCACTGAAGACAAACCATGTTTGATGTACTCTCCGGACAATCCGAAACCTATCTGATTGGTTTCACTTTTGATCATATAACTGGCTCCGGCTAATGCTTTGGTCGTTTCCAACAAACCAAAGTTATCTCTCAGTACCATAGCCCCAAATCCCAATCTGTCGATCATAGGACCGTCGTAAGCAATGGTTGTCGTACTTGGAGAATCATTGATGCCTGCCCATTTCCTGCGGTAATTCAACAAAACATTATGTTTCATTTTGGAACCAAAAGCTGCAGGATTGATCAATTGAGGATTGATATTTGCCTGTGTGTAGATATATCTTTCGTCAAAGTATCTGGACTGAGCCTGAAGTCCGGCGGTGATTAAACCCGCGCACACGATTAAAAGAAATTTTATTTTATTCATCTTAACTATTCTTTTATGATTGTCACTTATGAGTGCGTTCAATTACAAATTATTTCAATAAGGTCAATGTTCCGTTAAAAGTCTCACGAAGTCCATTTCCATAATTGACTTCATAAATCCAGATATACGAACCTTCTATCAACTCATTATTATTATTGTCAATCCCGATAAACGTATTATCGTAGAGCATTTTATTGTATACCAATCTGCCCCATCGGTCATAAATTGATAAAGTACCATTCAAATCTTCAGAACATGTAATCACAAAATTATCATTTTGCTGATCTCCGTTTGGCGTAAGAACAAGATTACCCTTACCACATTCATCATCGACAACATTACAAGGTCTGACATCAAGATTACCCAAAGTGATGACACAATTATTAGCGTCCGTGACGGTTACTGCATACGTTCCGACTTCCAGGCCACTTAAAACATTGGTAATGCTGCCCGGCGTGGACCATGCATAAGTATATGGAGCAACTCCGGTGGTAATATTTAAAGATATACTGCCATCCGACTCTCCTTCCGTCACACATTGAATCGCGGGATTGCCGCCAATCAATCGGGACGGAGTGGTTACTGTGACCGCATCGCTGATCGTAGTTCCCGCCTCATTGATACCTTCTATCGTATAATTACCTGCACACAGGTTATTAAATTCAAAAGCGCCCAAAGCGGTAACATTTCTTTCGGTCAAAATGACATTTCCGATTTTAAGGACCAATCTGACAGGTAATGTACCTTCGGCCAGAATTCCGGATATAACCCCGTTACAATTGCCGTTACAATTGACCCCAAAACCGTTAAAGTTTGATGAAACACGCACGGTTTCAAATTTAACTAATACAGCAGGGCCTGTTATTTCATCAATTGGAATGTTTAGCGCTACTGCTGTACAACCATTGGCATCTGTCACCGTCACGCTATACGTACCTACAGAAAGATTGGTGGCAGGATTGGTATTTGCCGCTATTTGTGTAGCAATACTCGACCACACAATGTTGTAATTTTGAGTACCTCCGGTGATGGTTAACATGATTCTACCTGCACTCATTCCTGCCGGAGTATCTTGTGCGTCAGACACTATGGTCAGTGGCGCTGTTGGTTGTGTTACCGTCACATTAGGAATGGTAAATGTATTGACAGGAACTGAACTATCCGTAATGGTCACCGTATAAGAACCTGCTGTAAGATTACTGACAGTCGGTGTAATTGTATATGGCGGACAACCTCCTGAAGGTGTAACGGTGATGGCACCGTCATTTCCTCCAAAACATTTAACGGGTGTTGCCACAGCAGTTCCCGAAAGTGGTGTATTGGATGAGGTCACAACAAAAGATTGAGTGCCTGTACATCCTTTACTATCTGTTACAGTAAGCATGTAGGTACCTGCATTCAGATTCGTCACATTGGCAGTAGTGCCGACATTCGGATTCCATGTAAAAGTATTGTATGGAGGATTTCCCCCTGTGATGCCAGTGACATTGATAGAACCCTTGGTGCCGCATGCCTCATTGGTAATTCCTGTTCCCGGAATGTTGATTCTGTCGGGTTGACCGACCACAGCGTTACTTGTACATTGTTGTGTTCCGCTACAGATTAATTCAAGGGTGTAAGATCCTGCTGCCACATTAGCCAGATTACAATCAGCCAGATTTGCTGTGGATTTAATAACTACACCTGCACTGTTTTTCCAAACACACATACAGTTTGTTAAACCTTGAGCAGGAGTCACTGTTGCAGAAACAGCACCGTCTGTCGATCCGAAACAAGATGTATTGGTCGTAGAGTTTATGTTACAAATAGAGGGGTCACCACAAGTTATAGTTATGGCTCCGTTGGTGATTTCGGTATCAAATTCAAAATCGTTTACCCCGTTGTATGTACCATTCACTTCAATTTCTCTTGGCATACCGGTTATCTGTACAGGTGTGGTGATATCACAATTTCCGATCAATCTGAAACAAACCTGAAATATTTTTTGATCGTTCGGAAGTGTTATCAAAGGTGGTAAAGTATTCCACGAAAAAGTTAAGGTTGAAATGAAGTTATTGAAACTATTCATTGGATTTATTCCTGGCAATCCATACATACCGGTTGATATGTATTCGAGATGCGCCGGATTCCAATTGATAGAAAACTGTGCATTTTGTATCATGATAAAATTTTCTACCGTGACATCCAGACAAACCGTACTTCCTTTTATACCGGAAGTTGTGTTTACATTAAATTTTACCGGAGGTGCCACTGATGTTCTCCCTATTACAGTACCCGCCTGAACACAAAACGGAACACTTTGAGCTGTTCCGTTTATAACAGCTGCCCAGTCCATAACCGGCACCGGTTCTTTTCCGATACACACACGGGAAGTATCTTCACTTTCGCCGATTTTTTCAAAAGTTATCTCAAAAACAGTTGTACCATCAGCAAGGGTTTTTGTTAGCCCGTCGTTATCAAAATAACTATACCTGATTGTACCGTTTTTAATTGCCGGGGGAGTCGCAAATACCATTCCTGCCCCTGTCAATACGTCTGACTTAATATTGATAAACTTCAGTTTTGTCGAATCAAAACTAAATGAACCATCTCCGGTTTGTATGTCTTTAAAGTTTTTCACTTTGATAGGCATTTTGATTTGTTGGCCTGGTGAAGTATAAATGGTATCACCGTAAAACAACAATCGGGTAGGACTCGCACAAACTGCATCAGGACAAGGGTCGATAAAACCGCCGCCACCACCACCACCACCACCGGTAGTTACTTTGACTGATCCATTTTGAGAGGAAAAGTTGGTCACTTGCATCAGATTTCTTACATAATCCACATTGGACTGGGTGATAGCAGACATAGAACCGGGACCTCCAAGAATATCAAATACGATAGAAAACAGTCGGGTCCCGTTAGGAACTGTCTGTCCATTAGCCATGGGCGTGTCCCACAAAAAACGGATTCTGCCCGGTTTGATAGATCCTATACCTGGCGTACCAAAATTACTGATGGACAGACCAAGTGCTGTATTAAAATTGGTAATGGAACCATATCTTAAAACCAATGAATCATAATTTAAAGAAAAAGCTGCAGATTGTAAATTGACAAAACCGTCAATGGTAACATCTACTGTAGCTGTGGTCGTTCCGGGGGCAACTTCCACATTGGCAATTTTTAATACGACCGGATCCTGACCATAAGCAATCAGGGATGTCAGTCCAATCAATAGGGTGAAAATAAATTTCCTCATAAGAAGAACAATTTGTTGTAAGATAATAAAGTGCAAAATTAACTATTTTATATCAATATTCCGGCAAAACCAATCAATATTATACTATTCAAAACGCATTTCAAAGTCATTTCGTATCCATTTTCGTCCCTGGTTTCAGGATTGAATGAATGAGATAATATAACAAAAATCAAACCATTTATTTATATTAAATTATTTGTTTATGTGTAAATAAGTGAAATACAGTTATAAATTGTAAAAATATAACCAAATGACAAAAAAATACACTGTAAATACGCAGGGAGTCGCAGTTTAGGAAAATATCACATTACAAAGATAAGGATAATTATTATAATGACAAAAAAATGAATGACTTTAATGCAGGTTAAAGAAAATCCGCAGTCCGTGATCAAATCAGGTACCCCATATCATTCCACAGATTTATTTTCAGGTTCTAATTATCAGATATCTTCATTTTATTTCATTTTCTTTCATGATTATTCGTTTATTTGACGAAATTTGCGCCATGATGCATACTTTAGACAGAATATTTGCTCAAACAATTTCGGTTATCTTTCATCCGATAGGTATGGTATTCTATATGTTTATGTATGTTATGTATGCAGCTCCCCAAAATTTTAGCACACCAGATCCCAGGCAAAAAACATTTGTCATTCTTTCTTTTCTGGCACTTACTGTGATGTTTCCACTTCTGGGAATTTCGTTGATGAGAATGCAGGGGCTTATTAGCTCATTACAGATGAAAACAAAAAAAGAAAGAATAGGTCCTCTGATTGTCATAGCCATATTTTACCTTTGGTTGTATGTCAATATTCGCAAAAACACCCTGGTGCCGGACATGATTACTTTTTTTGTTCTTGGTTCGGTTATCTCCATTTTTTTAGGTCTGTTTATCAATAGTTTTTCAAAAATATCGCTGCATTGTATGGGTGCCGGAGGATTTCTTGCAGGCTTTTTGTACATCTATCAGACTTTTGTTTTTCCTACTTTTGATGTCCACCTTCCGCAGTGGGACGTCGTTTTAAGAATTTCCAACGACCTGATACTACTTATAACCCTGATCGTCACCGGACTGGTTGGAACAGCCAGACTATTGCTCAACGCCCATCAAAAAGATGAAATTTATGGTGGTTATGTAGTAGGTATCTTGAGTCAGATGATTGCCATTCAAATATATTTTTAAAATACCATGGAAGATATAAAAAATAAAATCGAACAATTTTGGGCGGACAGAAGCCTGATGAATTCAACTGAACACGTTTCCGCAGTTTTGGAAACCGTTGCAAGCCTCGATGCCGGCCAATTAAGAGTTGCTTCTCCGGAAGGAGACAGTTGGGTAACCCACGATTGGGTTAAAAAAGCGGTTATTCTATATTTTCCTATTCAAAAAATGGAAACTATAGAAGTCGGTCCTTTTGAATTTTTTGATAAAATACCTTTAAAAAAGAATTTTGCTTCATTGGGTGTGCGGGTTGTGCCTCATGCCATCGCAAGATACGGCAGTTTTATTGAAAAAGGTGCGATCCTGATGCCCTCTTATGTCAATATCGGTGCCTACGTAGGCGAAGGGACCATGGTTGATACCTGGGCCACAGTCGGTAGTTGTGCACAGATCGGAAAACATGTACACTTATCCGGTGGTGTAGGAATAGGAGGCGTTCTCGAACCACCTCAGGCCAGTCCCACTATCATCGAAGACAACTGCTTTGTCGGTTCCCGATGTATTGTCGTTGAAGGCGTCAGGGTCAGAAAAGAAGCTGTACTCGGTGCCAATGTTGTCCTTACACAGTCCACAAAAATCATTGATGTTACCGGTGAAAAACCCGTTTATTTTCAGGGCGAAATCCCCGAAAGATCGGTCGTTATACCCGGAAGTTACACCAAAGATTTTCCGGCAGGCTCCTACCAGGTAAATTGCGCCCTTATCATCGGAAAACGAAAAGCGTCTACTGATACCAAAGTTTCACTAAATGAAGCATTGCGGGATTATAATGTAGCTGTGTAATACATTTTATTTGAGGCTAAGTATTGCTGATAACAATTTGTGACAGATTGTATATAAACCAAAACATAAAGGTTTGTTAAAGATGGTTTTATGTAAAACACCTGACTACTTCACTTTGTATCAGGTGTAGCATAAAACAAAAATCATGGACAATCTTCAATACATGCCCAATATTCCGGCAGCAAAAACCAAAAGAATTGTCATTATTGGTGGAGGATTTGCCGGAATGAAACTCACCTACAAACTGGCAAACACAGATTATCAGGTAGTTTTGATAGATAAAAATAATTATCATCAGTTTCAACCTCTTTTTTATCAGGTAGCTACGGCTGGTCTTGCTCCCGGCGATATCTCTTTTCCCTTGCGTAAGGCCTTCAAAAACGAACATAATATTCATGTGCGAATGACCACTGTGCTCGAAATTTGTCCGGAGCAAAACGAAATATGCACAGCCGCAGGCAAACTTACCTATGATTATCTCGTTGTAGCCGTCGGTGGTGATACAAATTATTTTGGCAATAAAAACATTCAGGAAAATGCCATTCCGATGAAATCAGTATCAGAAGCACTATTCATCAGAAATAAAATCATTTTTAATTATGAAGAAGCCCTCAATATTGGCGATAAATATGCCAGACAAGCTTTAATGTCTGTAGTTGTCGTCGGTGGTGGACCTACCGGCGTCGAACTTGCCGGTGCCCTCGCAGAAATGAAACGATTTGTTCTTCCTAAAGAATATCCGACCCTCGATTTCAGTCAGATGAATGTGTATCTTCTGGAAGCGGGAAACAAATTATTGAACGGAATGTCTGATAAATCTTCACAAATGGCTTTGAGATTTTTAGAAGAGTTGGGTGTAAAAGTATTCCTGCATACCGCTGTTCAGGATTATGACGGCACCAATATATTGCTTGCTGATGGCACCAAACTTCAATCCACCACGATGTTGTGGGCAGCAGGAATCAAAGCAAATTTTATTCCGGGACTTGACGAAAAAATGATCGGTCGCGGAGGCAGATGGAAAGTGGATGAATATAATAAAGTTGAAGGTTATTCTAATATTTTTGCCATTGGTGATCTTGCCATAATGACGTCTGAAGAATATCCAAATGGCCACCCCCAGGTAGCCCAGGTAGCCATCCAACAAGCTTCTCTATTGGCAAATAATCTGAAAACAGAAATTAAAAATAAAACATGGAAACCTTTTAGTTATCATGACAAAGGTTCTATGGCTACTGTGGGAAAAAAACTTGCTGTAGTCGATCTTCCTTTTATCAAATTTCAAGGCTTTATGGCCTGGATAGTCTGGCTTTTTGTACACCTGATGGCTATCGTGGGGGTAAAAAACAAATTTGATGTTTTTATGAATTGGGCATGGAATTATTTATCTCTTGACCCGTCTTTGAGATTATTAATCCGTCCAAAACCTGTCAGACAAGAAAAAGAAGCTTATCCATGGAAGTAATATGTTGCTGCAATCATCTGAGATTTGTATAATTGCGCTAACAGATAATATAACTGAACTTCAGGTTGCAAAAATCTGTTTTTGGGTGATGTCAAAAATATTGAATATTACCCATACAATTCATACCTGATTTGGTCTTTCCTTACCTTTTTATGAATCAACAAATATTCTACGGCCTGGTCTATCATTTTTGACCAACCACACAAATAAATCAAAGCATCATCAGGAATGATATAATCTGCCTTTTTGTAGATTTCATGAACATATCCATGAACAAAACCAGGCTTATTTTCCCTGGACAAAGCTGTACTATATAAAAAGTTAGGGTATTTTTTTGCATAATATTCCATTTCATCTCTGTACAAAATATCTTCTTCCTTTCTGGTTCCGAATATAAGATGAATCGGTTGCAGAACTTCATTTTTAGAAAATATTCCCTGTAGCATACTTCGAAAAGGGGCTATCCCGGTGCCAGTAGAAATCAATAGTAAGGGTGAGTCGTTTTTTTCAGGCAATACAAATCCACCATCCGGTCCTTTAAATCGGATAATATCTCCGACTTTTACGACATCATGAAAATAACAACTTCCCAGGCCATCTTCAAATCTGACAATACAAAATTCAAGGTGATTTTTTTGATCGGGAGCATTGGCTATACTATAACTCCGCCATCTTTGTTGTCTTTTTTCGCCTACAGGCAAATCCATGGTTACAAACTGTCCCGGTACAAAAATAAATATTTCTTCACCGGGAATTTTGACAACAAACTCCTTGGTATCAGGAGACAATTTTTTAATAGAAACGACTTCTGATTCGTACCATTTTGTAGGCATGATTAATATTTTTAATCTTTATTGGCCAATTGACCACAAGCTGCATCAATGTCTTTGCCTCTGCTTCTTCTTATGGTCACAGTCACATCAAGATTCCTGAGTGCCAGACCAAAAGCATCGGTTTCTTCCATTGCAGCCCTTCCAAAAGGAAGGCCTTCAACAGTATTGTATTCAATAATATTCACTTTAACAGGAAATTTCCGACAAAGTTTGGCCAGATTTTTTGCGTCCAAAATACTTAAGTTTACCCCGTGCAAAGCGACATATTCGAAGCTGATTCTGTTTTTGGTCTGTTTATAAAAATATTGAAGTGCTTCCATCAATGTTTCAAGGTTATTCTGCTCATTGATGGGCATAATTTCGTCCCTCTTTGTATCATCAGCAGCATGAAGTGATAAGGCTAGATTACATTTTAGTCCGTCGTCGGCCAGTTTTTTGATCATTTTTGCTATACCCGCCGTACTGATTGTTATTCTTTTCGGTGACATACCCAAACCTTTGGGTGAAGTGATATGAAAAATACTGGTGATGGTAGCCTGATAATTTAATAACGGCTCTCCCATACCCATATACACAATATTGGTTATCGGATGACCAAAATGATCCATACTCTGTTTGTTGACCAAAACAACCTGATCAACGATTTCTGCGGCACTCAGATTTCTCATTCTTTTCATCAGACCGGTAGCACAAAACTTACAGGAAAGGCTGCAACCGACTTGTGTAGACACACATACCGTAAAGCGGTTGTCATCCTGAACAGGTATCAAAACGGATTCTATTTTGTTTCCGTCATGGAGAACGAACCTGGTTTTTATGGTTCCGTCTGAACTTTTTTGTACGGCATCAATTCGTATAGGCAGTATTTCAAATTGTACATCGAGTAGTTCTCTAAATTCTTTTGAAAGGTTGGTCATGGAGTCAAAATCAGTAACAGATTTTTCCCATAGCCATGCATAAATTTGTGCAGCCCTGAATTTTGGCTTACCCTGACTTTTTACCCATTCTTCTATTTCTGACAAATCCAGTTTTCTGATGTCGATTTTTTGTGTTACCGGAAGTTCTATGATTTGTTTTTGTATCATATTATTGTTCCATTGATGGTAAAACGTATATATTTTATGGTTTTTCCGGCTTCAAGGTGTGCTCTTTCATAATAAGTTTTGTATTGAAGCTCAGGAAACGGAAGCTCTGAAGCATAAATGTCATCATGATGATAAAGAATTTTGGCACCATCAAAATGTTTGAGCTCTTCCAAAGTAAAAAGATACAAACCTTCATCATCGGTTTTTAGATGCATCACAGCTCCCGGCTTGAGCAATGGTTTATATCTGTTCAAAAAAGCTTTCGATGTGAGTCTTTTATTTTCTTTGCTGGCTCTGGTGAAAGGATCCGGAAAGGTAATCCAGATTTCATCAATTTCCTGATCACCAAAAAACAAGGCTATTTGTTCGATTCTGGTTCGCAAAAAAGCAGCATTGTTCAGATTTTTTTCAGCTACAAAAGTCGCACCTTGCCATATTCGGGCTCCTTTTACATCAAGGCCCATAAAATTTTTATCAGCAAAAGCTTCAGCTAATGCCACCGTATATTCACCTCTTCCACAGGCAAGTTCCAGAATCAAAGGATTATCGTTCTTAAAAAAATCACTGATCCATTTACCTTTAAAATCTACTTTTTCTGATTCATTGCGATAAAGTGCGGGTTGTTTGGGATCCGGATTTTCAAAAACAAAATCATACGTACTGATTTCTTTGAATTTTTTTAATTTATTTTTTGCCATCTAAAGATCTTGAGAGATATCATTCGTTTATTAAGATGCCCGTTTTTCGCGGTCTTCGAGTTCTACAATTTTTTTATAAATTTTTTCATTCATCCACCATTTGACGGTACCATATCCTACGATTCCGGCAAACACCATGGTCAACATTTGTTCCATTGCCCTTTGGTTGACAAATACCTCCTGAAAACTTTTATCCTTCAGGTAATACAAATTAATGATTAAAAAAACCAGAAATCCAAATCCTGCTCCGTGGGTAAATGCGTAAAAACTTCTGCCCTTCTGTTTGATACCTTCCCACCTTTCTTTAAACTTGCGATCACTATCTGTCATAAATCTACTATTTCGAGGTGCAAAATTAGTCTTTTTAAACCTGTCACACAAAAAAACCAATCAGTTTCATATAATGCTGATGGCATAAACAAAAAAAGCCGGCTTTAAAACCGGCTTTCTTTTTAACTTAAATTTGTTTGATTAATATTTTATATCAAACTTGTAATTGTCAGAATTATTATTTGTAGTGACATTGATTTCCTTAACTTCAATCAGGAAATAAGTGTTATTGTGTAAAACCATAATAAAGTCACCTACATTCACTTTTTCACTTACATTGAAAGAAGCTGAACCTTTTTCCCACAATGAAACCAATTCTTCTTTATAAGCCACACCACCAAAAGTGAAGTTTTCAGCGACACCATTCTGACCTTTTTTGATGTATTTTAATACAGAACCATTCAGACTTCCAACTTTTTGTTTCCATGTTCCAACAACTGTTGAAGAACTGTCAATTCCCATATCTCTGATCTGAGAGTTAATATCTCCAGCCTGTGTTCCTGTACTTACACCTGTCAATAAATTTAATCCTCCTGTTCCTGCAGGACCTGATTGATTAAAAAGTATTCCTGTCAAAGTGGTAACAGGGGTAGCTGAAACCGTAATTTTTAAGGTCAATGTTGAAATATTACCTGCATCATCGGCAACTTCAAAAGTATAATTTCTGGCTTCATTTGCGGTATGTGCTTTGATTCCGATAACATAATCAAAAGTTGTTTTATCAGCACCTGCCAACAAAATCGGGTTTACACTTGCTGCTGAACCATTGATAGTCAGTCTGTCAGTTGATACAGAAATGGTACTGTTATTATCTTTGATCGTTAATGTTTTCAAAGGGTTATCTCCTGCTGTAGCTTTTACATTGACTGTAAATACTTCGCCGGGAACAACATTTGCATCAGCTGTCAGGTAACCTGTACCGGAAATAAAATTTAGTGAAGTAGGTGTTTCGACGGTGTCATCACCACAAGAAGTAAAAAATAAACTTCCCGCTAATAAAAGCGTGAACATTTTGAAAGAAAATTGTAATTTCATGAGTATATATTTAATATGAAAAAATTAAGTGACAAAATTATAACATTGGAATGACGGTAATCAGGATTTAAAACCACATTAACATAAGATTAATGAATCCTTTTTTATACTATTTTTCTTCCGTGATAATATAGTAACGTTAAAAAACTATGTAATGTTACCAAATTTTGGGAATCAATTTTTCCGGCAGCAATGATTTGGCCTTTAAATAAAGCTTTCATTTCAAGCAAAAGGTCCCTCCCATCCCATGCAGTATTGTGCCCTCCGGAAGACAAAATATACAAATCCCCGGGTATTTGATTAAGGCGGGTGGTTTCTGTGAGGATATCTTTACAGGTGTCGATGGCTTTATGAATGGTTAAAGATTTATCTCCGGCGATCATGGCAATGTTGTTTATTTGTCTGATATCCAGACTTCCTTCAGGAGTACAGGCTCCGAAAACCAATCCTGAAACCTTGTCCTGTTCTGAAAACTGTTTTGCCTGACTGACCAAAATGTTTTCATCCAATGTATCGTATATAAAGTCTCCGGGGCGGTGTCGGATCATCACCTTGACAGGTATGCGGATTATTTTGAGCAATTTTTGGGTTTCTTCAAAATCAGGAGTTAAGCCGTCAAGCTCAAGAGAACTGCACCACTCGATCTGATGAGCACCGGCTGCTTCTGCACTCAGGGCTGCATCAATCGTATCTACACAAGCTTCTTTATACAACAAAGACGGGTCGTTTATTCAACAAGTAATTTGAAACCCACACCGTGGATATTATCGAGTTTAATACTTGGGTCTTCACTCAGATATTTTCTGAGACGGCTGATAAATACATCCATGCTCCGTCCTAAAAAATAATCATCCTCTCCCCATAATTTTTCAAGAATGAGACCTCTTTTGACAACATTGTTTTTATGGTCAAGCAACATTTTTAACAAATCCGCTTCTTTTTGTGTCAGATTCCTTTTTGTTTCTCTGATAGACAAGGTCAGATTTCTGTAATCAAAAACGTATTGACCGATTTTATGAACATCATTAACAGGAACAGAAACAAATTTTCTTTTAAGAAAAACCTCAATTTTCAAGATTAACTCTTCAATGCTGAAAGGTTTTGTGAGATAATCATCGGCTCCCAGTTTTAACCCGTGTATTTTATCCTCCTTCATCGATTTGGCCGTTAAAAAAAGAATGGGAACATTAGGATCTGCTGCCCTGATTTTTTGGGCTACCTCAAAACCATCCATTTTGGGCAACATGACATCCAGAATACAAAGGTCGTATGGGTTTTTATAAAACAATGAAATGGCGGCCTCACCATCCATACAATGTTCTACATCATATCCATTGAGCTCAAGATTATCTTTAGTGACAAAACTCAGGGTTTCGTCATCTTCAACGTATAAAATTTTTGGTTTTTCTTTCTGCATATTCATGTTTTTTTGAAACGCTCGTAAATATAAAATAGTTTAGAGGAATATATACAATAATTTTATAATTTATATTTAAATTCAGGAATATCAATGGTAAATGTGGTACCATTACCGATTTCAGAACTGACAGAAATCCACCATCCATGGGCTCTGCAGATGTTTTTTACGTAAAAAAGCCCAAGACCGAATCCTTTGACATCATGTTTGTCTCCGGTGGAAACTCTGAAAAATTTGTCAAATAACTTTTTTTGATCTTCCGGCGCAATACCGATCCCATTATCTTCGATCTGAATGAGGATATGACTATTCTGAAGGGACGTCCTGACGTGAACTTCTATATTTTCCTTCTGACAGTATTTGACAGCATTATCGATCATATTACAAATGACGTTGACAAAATGCAACTTATCTGTGTAAATGTAAGCTTCCGTTTCGACAGGATCATATTTTATAAAGCCGTTTGAGATTTTTAATGTCTCAGCTTTTACGATGTGGTCTATAGTTTCATGAAGATTGATCCATTCCTTTTTCAAATCAATGCTGTCTTTTTCCATTCTGGCTATGTTCAGAACCTTTTCAACCTGATCATTAAGCCTGGCATTTTGTTCTCTGATAATTTGTGCATATCTGGAAAGTCTTTTGTCTTCTTTGGTTTTTTCATCATTGGCTATGACATCAGATGCAATTTTTATAGAGGCTATCGGCGTTTTAAATTCGTGGGTCATATTGTTGATAAAATCCCTTTGCAATTCCGACAATCTTTTTTGTTTTAGAATGACCCAGATACTGTATAAAAAAAACAGGATTGCCAAAACAGAAAACATGGTGGAAACCACGGTCATATTAAGATTTGCCAATAAAAAGTTTTCTCTTTGCGGAAACCGGATGACAAAATAATAAACCAGATCGTCAAATTTGTATTGTTTATTCCATTTAGTAGGTTTGGTTTCTTTGTTTGAAATGCTGCAATAATTGCCATAAACCAATGCATCATTAAAACAATCGTAAATGGCATATTCAAAATCTGTATTCAGTGATTGATTATTCATTTCCTGAAAAAGATATTCTTCAAGAATGGGTGGATCTATCGAAGAATTTACATTGATAGCGTAATAATTGGAAGATTTTCTTTGGATGAGGTTTGTTTTGGGAAGAACGGTATTGTTGTATGCTGCCAATCTTTGAGCAACTTTCCGCAAAACAATATTGACAGATTGGTCAAACTCTTTGTCTTTGATATCCCACGTTTTGAGCAACCAATAGGACTGTATGAAGATGACTCCTATGATCGATAAACCTCCAAGCAATAAAAGCCTTCTGATAAAAGAATTAGACATGAAAAAACATTGTATTCAGAAAACAAGCGGAATGTAAAAGAAGTTTTACGGTATGTCAGATGTTCATAAAACAAACAAAATATTTACTGGCAATCCTTAATCAATCTTTCATCTTTCTATAAAAAACAGTACATTAAAGATTTTCTTGTTCTTCAATAATCTCCAGGGCAGATTCAACATCTTTTTCGGGTACTTTGACCTCATAATGTTGGGTTATTGCGGTAAGTCCTGAGTTGTTTTCATGAATAGGAAATGTGGTTATACCTGCTGCATGAAGTGCATTGACCACGATTTCCGCCAAAACAGGATCGTGATAATTTCGGATGGTGACAAATCTCATCTGACTCATAACTAATGGATTATTAACCCATTAACGAAATGTTTTCAAAATTAGTTCCCATAGTCCGGTTTTCAATCAATTATCTTTTTTATGGATTTTAGTTTTTGAAAATATTCACCATTTTTCCAACATCAACCCTTATAAAACACGAATGGTCATGCCTGAAATATTCAGGCGTGACCATTCGTATTCTATTAAAAAAAACTCTGAGGTATTAATTTTTACCTATACTGTTTAACTTTTTAGAGACCTCCTCGACTACTTTTTTCTGACTATCGATGTCTTTGGTTTTGGTAGCCTGTTCCACAATATTTTGTTCTATATTTTTTTCAGCTTCCAGTATTTTTTGTTTGGCCTTTTCAATATCATTATGGTAACCTTCATTTAGTTTTTTAAGCTTTGCCAATTCTTTGTCAAGCTTCTCAAGATTTTTTTCTTCTTCTTTCAGTTCGTTTTGAACCACAATTTTTCTGCATTCGTAATAGTAATCCTGCATAAATATTTTTATAGCTTCTGATTGTTTCTGATATTCTGCCGAACCGGCAAACGCACCACCCAGATCCACCCAAAGATAGGTGGTCGCCATTCCTTTTCCTTCTTCAAATTTTGCATACAAATCAATCGGTGAAGAACCATTGATTTTACTCACTTTTGTCGCCATCATAAAAAACTCCCGGGCTTTTTTGTTTTCCTGAAGTTTTCCATACTCTTTCATCATTTTTTTAAATACATCTTCCATTATTTTTTTGTTAGCACCTTCTACATCAGCAACAAAAGCATTCTGAGAACCAAGGCTCATACTGACTTTGCGTTCGGTTATATTTTGTCCTGAAAGTTGAAGCAAGGATAAAAATATAACAAAGACAAGAGTACCAAAATATTTCATTTTAAGTATTTTTATAATGTGAAAAAAAAATTAATTTTATCAGGAATAAGACGGTTAATAAAGTGTAAAAATACATTTTAAATACTATTTTTACAACTTTTTTAACAAAAGATAGTTTTTCTAAGGAATATATAGTATATATTGATAATATGTAATATATTTGTCTTTCAATCAAAAAAACCGTGATAGTAAGAAAATTTTATTCGTGGGCAGTTCAATTGGGCCTTTTTGGTTGTTTTACCTTATTACCCTTCAATGATGCATTACATCCGGTATTGTATGGGAAAAAGTCGATGACTTCTGATCCGGTCTCTGAAGATTATATGAGAAGGGTGTCCACATTTTATGCTCAGTTTGAGAATCAATGTAAAGAAAAAATGAGCCAGTCGGCATGTGTTGGATTGTCTGTCGGTGCAATACACAGAGGGGAAGTGGTTTTTATGAAACATTTGGGAACAAAAGCCAAAGGAACCACGCAGGAAATTTCTGACACAACAGTATTCAGGATTGGCTCTGTCTCCAAAGGGTTTGCCGGTGTTCTGGCATCCATGTTGATACAAGAAGGAAAATTCAGACTCGATGATCCGGTAAACAAATATATTCCTGAGCTGAAAATCAAGACAAAATCGGTCATGGACACCATCACGATCCGTGATATATTATCGCACACGACAGGCTATGTACAGCATGCCTTTTCAAATCTCGTAGATGATAATGTGCCCATGGATCAGATTATCAAAGCGATGAACAGATATCCGCTCAAAGACAGAGTAGGCAAAGTATACAATTATCAAAATGCAACTTTTGCTTTGATAGAAAAGGTAATTGAAAATACAACAGGTCTGACGTATGAGCAAGCCATGCAAAAGTATATTTTTTCTCCTTTACAAATGAACCGCTCTTCAGTGACTTACAATGCCATCATGCAGTCAGGAGATCATTGTTCCGGGCACAAACCGGGCGGTAAAAAAGGTCAGTTTGTTTGTGTGCCTTTAAAACCGCATTACTACAATGCGGCATCTGCAGGAGGTGTGAATTCTTCTCTGACAGATATGATGAGTTGGTTGAGAGCTCTTATGGGTTATTCGCCTGATGTAATCAGTGAAGAAGTTCGTTTGAGAGCATTTTCGCCTTATGTGTTTACAACTAACGCCCCAAAATATTTCAACAGATGGGATAATCTCGAAGAAAGCGCTTACGGTCTCGGATGGCGAATTCTTCGGTTTCAGGACCGTGTATTAATTTACCATGGAGGATTGGTCAATGGATTCAGAGCTGAAATAGCTTTTGACCCGGCCTCAGAATGGGGCATGGTTGCCCTGTTTAATTCTACATGCTCCTTTTGCAGCAGTATCGTTCCAACCTTTTTCGAAACCCACGATCAGGTTTTTGCCAATGTTGTAAATCCATAAAATCAGGTAACAAACAAGGGTATTTTTCATTTTTTACCTGGAAAACGGCCTGTAATTATTTGTCAGATCGTATAGCCTTATACACCTCATCAGACAATTTTTGTCGGAATAGATTTTCATTAATTTTATTATTTTTTCTATCGGGGTGCACTCTGTTTGATAAAAACGTAATCAGCAATTCATCCTGAGGATCAACCCACACATAGGTACCTGTAAAGCCTGAGTGTCCATAGGAAAGCGGACTACTCAATGAAGGTGCATTATTTATTTTGCCTGTCGGATCTTTTTTGTCAAAAGCCAAACCTCTTCTGTTATTTTCTGATAGAAATTGATATGAAGTAAATAAATCCACCACCTTTTCCGAAATGACCTGCTCACCGTTATATTGACCTTTTGACAAATATATATACATCAATTTGCTCAGGTCGTTTACATTTCCGAATAATCCCGCATGTCCTGAAATACCACCCATCATAATCGCTCCTTCGTCATGCACCGTTCCGTGGATCAATTGGTGCCGAAAAACACTATCCAATTCCGTTGGAACAATAACCTCTTTTGGAAACTTTTTTAATGGATTAAATATCAAAGAGTGTAATCCCAGGGACTGATATAATTCTTCAAGATAGACATCAAAAGACTTTCCTGTCAACCTTTTACAAAGTTCAGGATAAAAATAAAAATGCAAATCTGAATAAAGATAATTCCCCTTAGCTCCGACGGGCGAAGATAATATCTGAAAAAAAATACTATCCTGATAATCGTCCCGCAACCACATATCATCAGCTATATAAACAGAATACCCATTCTTTTTACAGTTATTGTACACATCATTTTTCCAAACCAAATTACCGGATGAAAAAACTTTACTCCAAAGGTCCGGTTTATTTTCCCTGACAGATTTTTGAATATCAATAACCATCTTTGATTTTTTTCCGAACCATCTGGCCAGGAAAAATGGTTTTTTTTCTTTTTTAGCATAAAATGCAGACCATTCCGGGTTGGAAACCAAAACATTTTCCAATGTTTTTGTGCTGTCGATGGTAGTTTTCCAAAAGGGAATCCAGGCTGTAAGTCCCGCTCTGTGCGTCAGCATATCTCTGAAGGAGGCTGATGCCATAGGATAGTCCTTGTATTCCGGAAAATACGTATAAAACGGAACATCGAGATCCAACTTTCCTTCATCGACCCATTTCATCACAGCCAGTCCTGTGCCGGCAATTTTTGTTAATGAAGCTATGTCGTACAGATTATCTATCCTGAGATCTGCTGTTTTAGAAACATTAGGCATCATTTTTCCAACAGTTTTTCCTGATGTGGAAAGATCCATTACGTCCGTTTTTTGGTCGGATTCTTTATTGTTTTGAAACGCAGGTTCAATTGAGCCATACTTTTTATTTCCATAAGCTTTTTGCAATACCACTTTTCCCTCATGTATGACTTGTACAACTGCTCCCGGAAAATATGTATTAGATAATCCTTCCATCATCATAGAATCCACCTTTTGATGGAGTTTTTTGTATCGATGTACGTACTCATAAGGAAGGGTATAACCGGGAATCAACTGTTTTTTTATTTTGACTCCTGAACCAACCTTATGATTAGAATTCAAAGATACAGGCAGAGTGCCATAAATCTCATTGGCTGCGAAGATCGCCTGTCCCATCGCCTTTTGCACAAATTCAGTGTCCTGATAACCACACAGCACAGAGGTATAGGAATCAAAATTAATTGATGACAATCCGTACACATTTGCCATCCACAAAAGTATTGAATTCGGTAATCGTCCCATTTCGTCGATGATCCATTTTTGTTTGTCAGTCAATCCGTATTTTTGAGCAGGTCTGATCTGTTTAGAAAAAAAACCAACTAAAATTACATCATAGGCTGACAATTGATTTCTGAGGGAGTCGAAAAAAAAACTGTCAATAGTTTCAGAAGAAATTCGGTATTCGTCCACCATGGTAAATTGTCGGGCCATCGTCAAAAGATGATTTTCACCAGTCAAACCAATGGAGACAAGGGCTGTTTTTTTTGAAAAATCAGCGATTGGTAAAAGATTCTTTTTGTTTGTCAGTGCGGTAACTGATTTGGTTGCCATGGCTTCATGATACCACCCGGATTCAATATCAGACAAATCCTGAGTCAGATTTAGCATAGAAACAGTTTGATAATTATCTAAACCGACCCATGATTTAGCCTTGAGGATTTTTTTAACTTTACTGTCAAGCCATTCACGGGTAAGGCGACCTTCGTTCATGGCTTTTTTTATGGCTTCGACGGCCACAGGCACATCCATAAAGGTCTCAATGATATCATTTCCTGCAATCAGGGCCATTACAATAGCTTCCCCTTGAGAATAATATTTCACGATACCTGACATATCCATGGCGTCCGTAAACACCAAACCCTGAAAACCCATTTTTTGACGCAGAAGGTTGGTGATGGTTTTACGGGAAAGTGTCGAAGGCATATAGGCTGCATTATCAATTGCCGGAACCTGAATATGTGCTGTCATGATTCCAGGAAGGCCATCATCGATCAATTTTTGAAATGGAAATAATTCATTTTTTGTCAATGAATCCATACTTTTTTCAATAACCGGAAGATCATAGTGTGAATCAACTTGTGTATCTCCGTGTCCGGGAAAATGTTTGGCTGTTGCAATAATATTTTGTTGTTCCATACCTTGCCAGACAGCTTTGGCTTTTTGGTAGACACGCCATTTATCTTCACCAAAAGATCTGAAATTGATTACGGGATTTTTTGGATTGTTGTTAATATCAACCACCGGTGCATAATTGATATGAACTCCAAGTCTTTGACAATGTTTTCCTATAGAAATTCCCATGGCTTTAAGCAGGGGCTCTTCACCCTGTATAGCCCCCAAAGCCATTGCATAAGGAAATCTTACCGTACTGTCCAACCGCATAGCGGTGCCCCATTCAAAGTCCTGTCCTATAAAAAGAGGAATTTCTGATTTTGACTGTATCCAATTGGTGATTTCGACCTGCCGTGTCGGATTACCTGCAAAAAAAACCAATCCACCTATTTTATATTGAGTGACCCACTGTAACAATTGTGTTGTATCATGTGCTTTTCCGGAATAGTTTCCACGGGGCATCAGCAGCTGACCAATCTTTTGATCCGTTGTCATGGTATTAAATACAGAATCAACCCATGTTTGATTGTAATCCTTCAAAAAGGATGGTTGTTTCTGCGCAGATATCTCTCCGTAGATCAATAAACTGAACAAAATAAAAAAGAAACTTCTCATCCGGTAAGTCTAAAATGAAATACTTAACCCACCTCTTGCATTAGCAAGTTTCTGATCATATAATGAAATCAGACTGAAAAGATTATCCGTGGCAACAAAAACCTGAACAGGTTTCCATTTTACCTGCAGCAATGCACCGATATTCCAAAGATTTCCGTTAGTCACAGCGTAACTTATTCCGACATCCAGCCACTTCCACGAACGGGTGGCAGCAAGGGATAGCTGAGCATTGGATTTTACAAAAGAGCGATGAAAGCGGACACAAGCATTAAATGACCATTTTTCTTTCCAGACATAATGAGCGCCTAAATAAAATCTGTTGTTCAGCGTTGTTGTGTAGGATTCTGTTATCGTAGTAAAAGGAATAAAAGCTGCTATTGAATCAGAGAAGTTAATTCCGGTAGTATCGTTAAGATAGGTAAGCGGGTCTATACCTTCAAACGTAAATTTACCTTTGGAAACAGTATGACGAGGAAGAAAATCCCATTTGATAAAGCCCAAATCCAGGGCACTCCAGAAAATTTGGAAATTTTTACTCAGTTGCATATTGACCCCTAAGTCAAACGCAATTCCTACATTATTATAAAATAAATGGTCGAAAGTAATACCTGATGAATTAAAATTAAAGTCAGTAATATTTCTGAAATTTAAAGTCGAACTGCTTCGGATGACGTAGTTTGTATTTAATTCCCATTGATAAAAATCATCATTTGTTTTATACTGAATATCTGCTTCTTCTGTTCGGAGATTACTGACCCCGAATAAAAGTTTTGTTTTGATGCCCACTGTAAATTTATTGAACTTTTTTTGTACTCCTACATAAATTTCATTAAAAGTGGTATAATCTGCAATAGGTCCGATTTGGAGGGTTTGATTTATATAAGGTCCATTTCCGTTTGCGGCAAGTTTCAGTAAATCTTCTGTATAATTGAGCGAACCAAATGATCGGAAAGCATGACCAGCCAAAAAAGTCCACTTATCTGTTTTAAACCCAATATCAATGGTATTTAATTGAAAATTGCCTGATATCAGATTTTCAGGATTTACATGATTTTGCCAATTATCAGGATGAATATATCGCCTTCCGTTTGAATTTACGGAAGTAAGTTGATTTATTGCAGGACCATCCGTCAGTAGTTCCACCTGGGTATTCATCAGAGATACATTCCATTTTTTGTTTAAAGAGGCCGCCGGATTGACATATGTTTGCCGGAGGTTACTGCCTAAAGCAAGCAGGCTTATATCCTGACTGTTGGATTTTTGGATCATTCCGATACTTAAAATCTGGATCATGATAAAAAAAATACCTTTAGCATAATTAACCTTTGGGTAAGTACCGCCCGATCTTTTATGGCATTTGTTTTGAAGACACAACTTCATTTTTTGTATTATTTTTGATAATCAACCAAAGCACCCATTTGAAACAAAAGGCCATTGTTATTGTAAATCCAAACTGGTTCATTATTAGGATGATCAACGGTATTGATTTTACCTACTATGGTAACATACTTACTTTTTTTGATGTTCTTTATGGCATTGTCATCCAATTCGACAGATTTTTTAACCAAACTGCCCGGATTGACCAATCCCAAACTGTTAAGTCCTGGTGATGGCAAGGATAAGCTCTCCGTTCCGAATAAAGAATATATTCTGTTTTTATTTTCATCAAGAAAATAAATATCCGCATACAAGTCCATGGGAAAAGTATTTTCAATATTCATTTTAAATCCTGCCTTTAACACACCATCCAAAAACGAAGGATCAAAAGCCAGGGTATCGGTAAGAACTACATCATTAATGGATCCCTGTAAAGGTAATTCCGCGGCTACTGAAACGACATAAAAACTATTTTCATCCAGGAATCCCTGAATGGAAGGATCTTTTTCGGGATTGATTTCAGCAGAAATATCGTAATCTATTCTTTTTGTTTTTTCATTAAATACCTCTCTGATGTTTGAATTGGTACGGTCAAATGAAAATAATGTTTTTTTGGTCTGGCCGATTTCACTAATGGACGGATAATTAAAATCAATCCCATTTTCAATAAATTCGCTTTCCAGGTTGACCTGATTACCTGATATAGTTGTTAAAAGCATACTGTTTACTTTCGATCTGACCGGAAAACCGAAAGAATTTTCAACAATGATACTAATTTTTGGATTTTCAAAATCAAAAGTACCCGACAACCATTTGTCAAAAAGGTTGATATTGATAAAATTTCCGGATACAGGTGAGATGTGATAACCGATGTATCCCTCCATATATGCAAATACAATTACATCAAAATAAAATTCTGCTCTGTTGAGTTTAATTTTTTTTCCGCCGGCTGTGACCGCTTCATAATAGATATCCAATGAGTTATTTTCACTGATCATCTGATATCCATCTACACTTACCTTATCCGTTGTCAATCTTGTTGATGACATACCTCCGTATGGCATGATTACTTTTTGGGAAAAAGGAATGCCGTTTTTGAATAAATTTTTAAAGGTTAATGTCACGGTAACATTTTCCGTTTCATTGTGCTCAAAATAAAAATTGATTTTTGTATTTCTGAATGTTGCTTTTTTAATTTCCGGGTTATTTTTAAAAGGAACAGGATAACTGAATATTGTGTCTGTTATCGGTATTCCTGTTAAACCCGGAAAGGGTGGAAAAAAACTTGATGTGTTTCTTCGCAGCACTTCCCCATTAAAAAACAAAGTTGTTTTGCCCGAGGGATCAACACCTAAAGTGACATTCCCGTCAGCATTTTCAGCAAAATAACCTACGGTTGCTTTTGTATTTACCAACGGCACGGCCAATTGATAGGTGTGGTCACCAATATCAGGATTATTAAAGTCATCAGTGACCGAACAACTTTGAAAAGATAATGCTATAAAAAAAAGACAAAAATATATAAACCAATTTTTCATTTTTATCATTTGATCACATTTTTACATTTGAAATAAATCTATAGTTTTTAAATATTTGTAAGATCATATAACAACGGTTTCACCCTTAAATGGTATGTGGATGTTTTTAAAACCTTTGGTACCTAAAAAGTACTTAAAACTGTTTTGGGTATCCTCCTCACCATGAACCAGGAAGATTTTTCTGACTCTTCCTTTTTGATTCGAGATAAAGTCAGCCATTTCATTTTTATCACCATGTGCAGAAAATGAGTCCATAATTTCGACATCTGCCAAAACCTGTTTTTCTTCAAAAAAGATATTGACCGTTTTGGCGCCACTTCTCAGTTGACCTCCGAGTGTTTCAGGAGTACAATATCCTACAATCAGGAAGGTGTTTTTGGGATTTTCTATATTGTTAAATAGGTGATGTTTTATACGACCTGCATTAATCATACCTGCTGCTGAAATAATAATCATCGGATTTTTGGCTGTATTCAGCATTTTGGATTCATTTACATCTTTGACGTAACTTAACTTATTAAAGCCAAAAGGGTTGTCATCATGTTTCAGGTATTCCTTGAGTTCATGGTTAAAACATTCAGGATGATCCCGATATATGGCAGTTACATTTACTGACAGGGGACTGTCCACAATGACCGGAATATGAGGAAGTAATCCCTGATTTTCCATTTTATCAAGCATAAAAACGAGCTCTTGGGTTCTTCCTAAACTAAATGCCGGAATGATAAGTTTTCCTTTTTTGTCGACACAGGTTTTTTTAATAATTTCCAAAAACCTGTTGTTTTGTTCCGGTTCGGATTCATGTACTCTGTCACCGTAGGTGGACTCACAAATGAGATAATCCACCCTTGGCATTGGTTTTGGGTCCTTTAATATCGGACGATTCGGCCTTCCAATATCGCCGGTAAAACCAAGCGTTTTTGTTTTCCCGTTTTCACGAATACGCAGGGAAACGGTGGCGCTTCCCAATATGTGGCCTGCATCGGTAAAGTAAACCGAAACAGACGGGTTAATCTTAATCCATTGTTCATAAGCATAACCATCAAGATGAGACAATGCAATCATGGTATCACCTTCGGTATACAACGGCTGACGTATTTTTTTAAAATCTTTTTTCCTTTTTTTTAGAATATTGGCATTATGATATTCAACATCAGATTCCTGAATTTTGGCAGAGTCCAGCAACATAACCCCACATAAACTTCTGGTTGCGTAAGTACAAATGACACGCCCTGTAAAACCATCTTTTACCAACTTCGGCAATCTGCCTGAATGGTCAATGTGAGCGTGAGATAAAATAACACAATCTATTTCTTTCGGGTCAAACAACCATTCATTGTTCCACATCCATAATTCTTCACCTCTGCCCTGAAACAAACCGCAATCAAGCAATATTTTATAGCCGTTGTCAAGAGTAACCAAATGACTGCTCCCGGTCACATATTTTGCTGCTCCACAAAATTTTATATTCATAATAATGTTTTAAAATTCAAAAACTTATTCTTTAAACCAGGATGAATACATCACATAATTCTGAGCTATCCGTTCGATTTCTCCCTTGGTGAGCTCGGGGCTGATGTCTTTAATCTTTTTGGCAGGAACTCCACCAAAAATAACCCCTGACGGGACGTGGGTATGTTGCGTGACAACACTTCCGGCAGCTATAATGGTATTGCTTTCAATAATACAACCATCCATAACGATAGCACCCATACCTATGAGTACATTATCATGGATCGTACATCCGTGCACAATAGCATTATGACCAACTGAAACATGATTACCAATGATGGTTGGAAATTTCTGATACGTGCAATGGATCACGGCGCCATCCTGAATATTAACTTTATTACCCATTTTAATAAAATGAACGTCTCCGCGAATCACTGCATTAAACCATACGCTGCATTGATCACCCATTGTGACATCACCTACGATGGTACAGTTTTCTGCCAGAAAACAGTCATCACCAAAAACGGGAGTTTTGCCTAATACTGATTTTACGACCATATTTTTTGGTTGAAACACAAATATAGTGATTTGTTTGCTACAAAAAAAAAGCCCTTGCCAAAAAAATGACAAAGGCTTTTAACATATTTTCTAAGAAGATTAAACTCCGTCCACGTTTTTACTTAATCTTACTGTTTTGATCACTTTGTTTTTTGCATCCAACATTCTCACCATGTAAATTCCTTTTCTTAAATCACTTACATCATGATTGGCATTGTTGTAATGAAAAAATGTTTTTACTTCCTTTCCTAATACATTATAAAGTACTATTTTTGAAACCTGACTGCCATTAGCTATTTGGAAATAATCAGTGGTAGGATTTGGAAAAACACGAACTGTATTGATATTTACATCTTTTGAAGAAGTTGTACCAGCATACAGGTTAATATCAATTTCTTTAATCAATTTAGTGAACTGATTGTCTCCGTATAACTTCAGAACTGCTTTTCCGGTTCCGGGAACTGTCCTTGGATAAAATCCGATTTCGAAAGAGTGTGTTCCTTTGTCCATTTTATTTGACATACCAAGACTCGGGCTAGATTGACGGGCATTGAAGTCGTAACAAAGATTTAAGTCACACAACTGAACTTCCCACTTTTCTTTCATGTTGGGAAACTCCATTTTCCAATAAATGGTATATAATGTGTCTGTACTTACCGTAAAATTCAATTTTTCTTTGGTATAACTATAATTATCTTCCAAAGTAGCCACTACAATACTGAACGGATCAGGATTGTACGTTAACTGAGCCTGACTGATGTTGGCCAAAGCTAAAAACAAAACAAAAAGTATACTTCTAACCATAACTTTAAAATTATTCTATTAATGAGAACACTTAATCGGGTGCAAGTTAACGCAAAATATTTTATCAGAGGCAATTTTTTTTACATTAAATTCGATTTTTAGAAAATTTTAACTTTTTTACACAATAATTGTCGTATTCTTGCATTTTAAAGGGTTTTTTTCAGAAAATTCTGTGATCCCTTGTAATATTGACATTTATTTAATCATTTAAAAAGTTTTCAATGAAGCACGTTTTACTTTTATGTTTGATTTTTATGGTAAATTTTGCTTCCAAAGCACAGCTTACCAGCGGTTCCTTATTGAGTGGTCAAATCAAAACCGTTGATATCAAAGGAGATTCTGTAGATGTTCAGAAATGGCTCGCTGAAGGAAAAATAGTAGTTTTGGATATTTTTGCGACCTGGTGTGGCCCTTGCTGGGGTTTTCACGAAAGTGGTTATCTCAAAAACCTATATGCACAGTACGGCCCGGATGGAACCGACCAATTAAGGATAGTTGCAATAGAAGGCGACGGAGAAACTTCGGAGGCGACGCTGTACAACTCTGCATTGGGTAACTGGACCACAGGAGTCAAGTATCACATTGTTAATAATCATACTTTCAATAGTTTATTAAAAATTGCCTTTTTTCCTACGTTGTATGTAATAAGACCCGACAAAAGAGTATTTGAGGTCGGAGAATTCAGAAGTAGTGACGCTATGTGGAAAAAAGCAATGTTTCCGACTTTGGATGTTGATTTGTTTACAATCAATGGTATGGAATCCAAAACATTCTGCAATACAGTTACCTTTACAGACAAACCAACCTTCATGAATATGGGTAAGTCCAATATTCAGAATTTACAATATAACTACTCCAGAAATGGCGTTGTTCAGGAATTGACGGTAAACCAAGAGATTCCGGTTTTCAGCAATGTAACCATTCCTATACCTACCATTGTCGGATTAAACGAATCAACTGAATTTGAAGTAACTTTGATCGGTGCTAATGGCGAATTGTTTTCAGAGGCAAACAGACTTAATTTTAAAAGTTCGTACCTCAGACCGGTGTTGAATGACAATACTTACAAAATTAAATTTACAACGGATTTGTATCCAGGACAAACTTCCTGGCAGCTCATAGATAACAAAAACAACGTTATCATGTCTCAAAGTTATCGTCCAGGAAATTCATCCAACGGAGCCGGAGGGGAAGATGCAAATAAAACATTTACTTATGATGTGTCTTTACCAACAGAAGATATTTCTTGCATTCGATTGATTATCACAGATGGGGCAAACAATGGTATGCAATTTTATAATACTGCAACCCAACCAACTCCGGGAGTGGAAATCCTTAAAAAGGATGGTTCTGTTATCAAACCGGTTTTCAGTTCTGATAATAATTTTACCAACAACAGAACCATTTTTACCAGGTTTGAAAAAACTTCTTCGGCAAATGATATTCTGGCTTCAGGATTTTCGGTTTCTCCTAATCCTGCAAGTGATTTGGTTTATGTAAAATCTTCGTTTGATCAGTTAAAGGAATATACGATATTTGTCACTGATATGATGGGAAGACAAATGACTCCACAGTTAAAAAAATGTTGGTTTTGTGGATGTTCAATCATTTGTACCCGGATTATATTTTGTTCAGATTATCACTAAAGATGGAAGTGCTTCGTTTCCATTCTATAAACAATAAATTGAAAAGATTAAAACAAAAAACCATCTGATTTTATCAGGTGGTTTTTTTTTATAGCTGTATGATATTTTTATTCGTATACCGTACATAACAAAAACTTATTTTGGTAAGCCCCTTTATTACCCTGCAAAGCTCCATCATGTTTCCTGATATTTTGATTTGTGTTTTATCGGTTTTCAACACCTTTGATTCACTTTTAACACGTAATCTCAGTTAAATTTATGTTGTCCGGCAAATATTCAGATGTATTTGTGTTGATCAATCCAAATGCAGGAATCGATCGAAGTGAAAATTTTATTCGTGTATTGCAAACTGATTATCCGGAAATATCATATTACGTTAGTAAAAATTATTCGGATGCCCTTGATGTTTTACATGAAAAATCAGACCGATTTACGTATTGTATAATCGTAGGTGGTGATGGAACCATTAATCAATTATTACCATTTTTTGTTGGAAATAAAAACAAGGTATTATGTGTATATCCTTCCGGGTCCGGCAATGGATTTGCCTTGGAAACCGGTTTTAAGAATAATTTTCATTTCCTGATCGAAGATATTAATGCCAGACAAACCCTTCTTATGGACCTTTGTATGGCAAACGGAAAATATGGTGTCAACCTTGTTGGTATCGGACTTGACGGATATGTGGCCAGTCTTTTCCAACATCAGCAAAAAAGAGGTTTGTGGAAATATATCGTTTTGACAACCAAGGCAATTTTGTCATTTTCTCCTTTTTCAGCCAAAATACATGTCGATGGTCAGACTTTTGAAAGTACCTATTGGGGAATTGTTGTGGCAAATGTAAGGCAATTCGGTAATCATGCTTATATAGCACCTTTGGCCAACCCTTTTGATCGAATGGTTGAACTTGTTTTGGTAAAAAAGATACCATGGTATAAACTACCTGCATTTATATTCAGATTGTTTACCAAAAAATTACAGTCAAACAATTATTTACAATATATGACCACTTCCAAAACGGTCCTCATTGAAACCATATACAGATTCGGTCATGTGGACGGAGAACCATTTGAAGTCCAAAAAAGTGTTTCTGCTAAAGTCATACCTGAAGCCATTACTATATTAAAAACCAGATACTTACGGTAAAGAAAACCAATTAAATTATGTAAAACTCTTTACCACTTGTTTTGTTAAGGTGGCATGACAGAATATGTAATTTTATTTTTTATTGTGCTGGCTTTAAACATGGCAGCTTACCTTTGGGCCTTTAAAAACCAAAGCGACAAACTGACGGACATAACCTATAGTTTGTCCTTTATCGTTCTGACATTGTTTTTACTATTCAGTTACCCCATGTCGGCAGGTAAGATCATCCTTGGTCTCATGATTATTATGTGGGCATTACGATTGGGTGGCTTTTTATTGTATCGCATCCTGAAAATGGGAAAAGATGATCGTTTTGAGGACTTCCGAAACAGCAAATCCGGATTTTTGAAATTCTGGTTGTTGCAAACGATCAGCATATGGATACTGGCTCTTCCTGTTACAGAAGGATTGACATCTTATAAAACTTTGGATTTTCACATGTATGCATTCATACTTTTTAGTTTTGGCTGGATTTTGGAAGCTACATCTGATTTTCAGAAATTTGTTTTTAAAACCAAATTCGGTAAAAATGCTTTGATAACCCAAGGGCTATACACTTATGTCAGGCATCCCAACTATTTGGGAGGAATCATCATGTGGGTTGCTGTATTTTGGTATGTCACACCCGTTTTGTTGGGATGGCAATGGTTTGTTGTGGTGAGTCCGATATGGATTATTGTATTGTTAATCGGGATTAGTGGTATCCCTTTGATAGAAAAAGGCAATTCCGTAAGATATAAAGACAGTCCTGAATATCGGGACTATGTCTCTAAAACCCGGAGGTTACTTCCTTTTATCTATTAACCAGTTTCTACCATTAACAAAAGCCTGAACCCAAGGACTGACTTCATCTTTTCTGTCTTTGGGGTAATATGGCCAATTCCATGGGAAAACAGATCTTTCAATATGCGGCATCATCACCAGGTGCCTTCCGTTTTGACTGCACAACATGGCAGTATCAAAATCAGAACCATTTGGGTTGGCCGGATAAGAGGAATAACTGTATTTACTTACTATTTGATATTGGGATTGTTCAAGCGGTAATAAAAATTTTCCTTCACCATGAGATATCCAAACACCCAAGCGGCTTCCTTCCAGATTTTGCATCAAAACAGAATTATTTTTTTGGACGACAACATTTACAAACCCGCTTTCATGTTTTCTGCTGTCGTTAAACGACATTTTGGGTGGCGTCCGGTGTTCGGGATAAATGAGGTTCAATTCCACAAATAACTGACAACCATTACAAATACCTACAGATAAAGTATCTTCTCTATTGAAAAAATCGGCTAATACATTTTTTGCCCTTTCATTATATTTTAAGGCTCCGGCCCAACCTTTGGCCGAACCTAAAACATCTGAATTAGAAAATCCACCGACGGCACCCAAAAACTGAATATCCCGAAGGTCTTCCCTGCCTGACATCAGGTCTGTGGTATGAATATCCTTCACATCAAAACCTGCTAAAAACAAAGCGTTGGCCAGTTCTCTTTCAGAATTACTGCCTTTTTCCCGGAGGACAGCTGCAACGGGTCTCTTTTGAGATGGTTCCGGTCTTTTTCCGGTAAAATCACCAGGAAATGTATATTGCAGAGGAGTTTTATCAAAATTTTCGAACCTTTCTGTTGCTTTATCTTCCCGCGTTTGGTGTTTATCAAAAAGGTAAGATTTTTTAAACCACTGTTTTCTCAAATCAGTCGTATCAAGGTCAATTTTTTGTTCTTTGTCGTGAATAACGACTTTACCGGAATGATTTGGTGTTGCCAGCCTGATATAATCGATGCGGTTATTGGTTAACAATTCAATAAATGAATCCTTTGCCTGTACAACGACTCCGTTATTTTCCTGAAACAGGAAAGAAATAAGATCAACATTTTCGGGTATTGTAATATTCAGACCGGAAATATTCGAACTAAATACCATTTCACATAATGTTGTAATCAATCCGCCACTTCCAATATCGTGTCCTGCTACAATCAGGTTTTGTCGAATACCTTCCTGAATGGTTTCAAAACAATCTTTTACATATTGTGCACTTAAAACACCGGGAACCTGAGATCCCAATTTGTTTTGTGTCTGCGCAAAAGCAGAACCTCCGAGTGATGGTTTATTTTTGGACCAATCAATATAGTATAAGGCGTCATCCGAATTTTGAACATTAGGTTCAATGACCCCTGAGATATCATTACATTCTGCTACGGAAGAAATGATTACTGTGCCCGGAGAAAGCACTTCCCGACCATCCGGATATTTTTGTTTCATCGAAAGGCTGTCTTTTCCGGTCGGAATGTTGATGCCCAATTCGATAGCAAATTCACTACATGCTTTAACGGCTGCATACAATCTGGCATCTTCTCCGGGATTTTTGCACGGCCACATCCAGTTGGCAGACAAAGAGACCCCATTCAGACCATGAGTCAACGGAGCCCATACCAGATTGGTCAAAGCTTCCGTAATAGCCATTTTGCTGCCTTCTTCCGGTGAAATAATTGCTACAGCAGGTGCATGACCCACAGATGTAGCCACACCAAAATTTGTATCATAATCCAAAGCCATTACACCACAATTATTGAGTGGTAAATGAAAAACTCCGGTATTCTGTTGTTTGGCAACACGGCCACCAACACATCTGTCCACTTTGTTGGTCAACCAATCTTTGCAGGCTACGGACTCGAGGCTAAGGACTTCGTAAAACAAAGAAATAAAGTCCTTCGTATCTGTTTTTACCTCATCAAATTGTTGATTTGTTTTTGTATCCTTGAGAATCAATTTTGGCGAAGACCCGAAAAAGTCAGAAAGAGCAAGATCAATAGGTTTTTCGTTGCTTTTTTCAGAATAAAAACTAAATCTGTGGTCCCCGGTAATTTCTCCGACGACATACATTGGAGCCCTTTCTCTTTCAGCGATTTCCTTCAAAAGCGGAATATCCTGTTCTTTAATCACAAGGCCCATTCTTTCCTGTGATTCGTTGCCTATGATTTCTTTAAAAGAAAGTGTCGGATCTCCTACAGGTAATTGGTCAATATTAATTTTTCCTCCTGTAGATTCAACCAGTTCTGAAAAACAATTTAAATGACCGCCTGCACCGTGGTCATGGATTGAAATTATTTTATTGTCACCACTTTCCACCATAGCACGTATGGTATTGGCAACTCGTTTTTGCATTTCAGGATTGGATCGTTGAATAGCATTCAGTTCTATCGCTGAACTGAAAGCACCGGTATCAGCAGAAGATACGGCGGCACCTCCCATGCCGATACGGTAATTATCACCTCCTAACAAAACGATTTTGTCGCCTTTTTCGGGTAATTTTTTCTCCACCTGTTTTGCATCTGTGTAACCGACTCCACCGGCAAGCATGATTACTTTATCAAATGCGAGATTTTGATTTTCCTCAAAAAACTCAAAAGTCAGGACAGAACCACAAATCAATGGTTGTCCAAATTTATTTCCAAAATCGCTTGCGCCGTTGGATGCTTTGATCAGAATATCGAGAGGATTTTGATACAACCATGGTCTGAGCGGGTTATGTTGTTCCCAATACTTACCCTCTTCAAGCCTTGGATAAGACGTCATATAGACCGCTGTTCCGGCAAGAGGTAAAGATCCTTGTCCACCGGCCAATCTGTCACGGATTTCACCACCTGAACCTGTTGCCGCTCCGTTAAATGGTTCAACGGTAGTCGGAAAATTATGGGTTTCTGCTTTGAGAGAAAGAACAGAAGACGTTGTTGTTTTTTTATAAAAATCAGCGATTTCTGAAGTTTCCGGTGCCCATTGAACCATTTCCGGACCTTTTATAAAGGCAACATTGTCTTTATAAGCAGAAACGATAAAATTCTGATTTTTTGCAGCAGTTTTTTTAATCAATTGAAATAAAGACAAGTCTTGTTGTTCACCGTTTATGATAAAAGTACCGTTAAATATTTTATGGCGACAATGTTCGGAGTTAACTTGAGAAAATCCAAATATTTCAGAATCTGTCAACAATCTCCCCAAACGATCTGACATATCCTGAAGATAGGCTACTTCTTCAACGGAGAGTGCGAGACCTTCTTTTTCATTATATTCCTGAATATTATCAATAAATAAAATTGGTTCGACAGGAATAGTAATGTCAAAAATACCCTGATCCAAGTGGTGAAACAAATGTTTCAGCATAGGGTCATACGATTTTTCCGGAGTACATTCTTGAAACATTTCGATTCTGGAAATTCCATAAACTCCCATATTTACAGTGATTTCAACCGCATTTGTACTCCATGGAGTGACCATTGAAGGACGTGGACCTAAAAAATAACCGGATAATGCGGATTCAGGCAACATCTCTGTTCCTCCGAATAACCAATTAAGTTGTTGAGCTGAATCGCTTGTCAAAGAAGACATAGATTCAACAGCGTAGATAATTTCATTTTTTTTGAAGAAGGTCAACATACGACGGGGGAAATTGAATGAGAATGCAAAATTACATATCTTCAAAAAATAAAGTTGAAAGTGAGGCGTTAATTTTACTACTCGGGTCGATTTACTTTATTTTTTTTGATTTTTGGCTCAAAACCCTCAATTTTTGGAACCGTGCTGTTAGAATATTGAAGAAAATAATAAAAAAGGTTTGGTATTTAGAAGTATATAAACCCTATATATAATTTTAAAACCAAACCTTTCTAACCATTATTTACCAACTAATCTGTTCCCTTCAGAATTTTATTCCAATATAACCAAGGAAGGACATTTTTTTTCAATATCCACATCGATCTTTTGGGTTTTGTTTGATCAAATGGAAAAGTCATCGTTGGTTTATTGGTATAATCAAACTCTGCGAGCATGAGTTTTCCGTATTGTGTAGGAATAGGGCATGCACTGTAACCGGTATATTCAGCCTTGAGTGGTTCATTACGGACAAAAGACAAAACATTCTGCACAACTACGGGAGATTGTTTGCGGATAGCTGCCCCTGTTTTACTGCAAGGAGCGTTCGAACAATCACCCAGTGCAAAAATATTAGGAAAACGTGCGTGTTGCATGGTTTTTTGATTGATCTCCACATAACCGTAGGCATTATTCGGATCTGTCACAGGGCTTTTTTTAATAAAATCAGGTGCCGACTGAGGTGGAACAGCGTGACAAAAATCATAAGTCATTGAATTTCTGACCAATTCGCCGTTTTCATTTTTTTCTTCGTAAAAAACGGTATTTGAAGCACTGTCGATTTCTACAACATTTACATTAAAATGCGTTTTGATATTGCCTTTTTTAACGATTCCGGTCAAGGTATCTGCATATTCTTTAACAGCAAAAATGACTCCGGCGCCTGATAAATAATGAACATCACATTTGTCCAGAATGCCTTGTTTTCTCCAGTAATCGACAGCGAGATACATGATTTTGTGAGGGGCTCCGCCACACTTAATCGGTGATACAGGATTGGTAAAAACCGCTCTTCCCCCTTTAAAATTTTTTATCATTTCCCATGTGTAAGGAGCTGTCGCGAAAGAGTAATTGGAAGATACGTTATTTTTTCCCAAGGTATCTTTCAGCCCTTTGATTTTATCCCAATCCAACTGAATCCCGGGACAAAGAATCATAACATCGTACGTAAACTTTTTACCGGAAGTACAGATTACTGCATTGTTTTGTGGATCCAAAACATCCACAGCATCTTTTATCCATGTTGCTTTTTCAGGAATAAAGTGTTTTTGGTTTTTGATGGTTTTTTTGATGTCGAAAACACCTGCACCTACAAGTGTCCATGCAGGTTGATAATAATGTTTTTCCGAAGGATCAATAATGCCGATATTCAGCTTTTTGTCTTTGAGTAAAAGTTTGGCTGCAGATGAAATACCTGCATTTCCACCTCCGACAATGAGGATTTGAAAATGGTTTTGCATGATGTAAATATTTGATTAGTAAATGGTTGAAAATAAATATATATATAATTGAAAATACCCCTGAAATAACTTTTCAAATAGTAGAAATGGCAAGAAGATGATGATTTTAGTGCATTTTTCAAAAAAAGAGAGACAATAATATTTGATCCGGTTTCTGTTGTTTTTTTTACAGAAATCAATGTCTTTTTAATAGTAGCTATGTTTTTTGTTTTTTTCGTTGAATTTTTAAAAAAAATCCGGATTACCCCGATAAAATCAGTGAGATAATTGTACAATAATATGTGTGTTGCTACACCAATCATCGGATTATTTGAAAGAGACAAAACATGAAAGCCGTTAAGTCTGACTTTCATGTTTTGTTATATTATGAAACGGATAGTTCTAAGCCATTCGTCAAAATATCTAAAAACTGCTGATTTTGCTGTTTGATAGAAAATGCCTTAAAAAAACCAAAATCAATTATTGGGCTTGGGAAACTGCCTCGCGAACATTATTCCAGGTTCCGCCATTTGTAACATTGTAAAAACCATTTTGGTCCAATATCGCTTTAGCCTGTCCGCTTCTGGCGCCGCTTCTGCAAAAAACAACGATGTTTTTTTTGTTTTTAAACTTAGCCAATTGATAAGGAATCTGATCTAAAGGAATATTAACGGCACCTTTGACGCTTCCTTCCGCAAATTCCATCGGAGAACGAACATCCACTAAAAAAGCATTGTCTTTGACAACAGCCTGAAGAGCTTCGTTTCCGGCTCCTCCGCCCATGAGGTTACTAAAGAATCCAAACATGTATTAAAAATTTAATGATAAAAAATGATATAAAGATTAACACATATATATCTTACTATGTGTTTGTGTTTTAAAAAATCAACTCAGATGGCAACAATTTTCAAGACATTCGACAATATGTTTCATGTTGGTGAATCTTAGGGAAACAAATTTGTTCCTTCCTACCTTTTCGCTGACCAACACCCCTTTGTCTTCCATAAGAGACAAGTGTTGGGATGTAATGGCTTGTTCCAAACTTAAGGCTTCCTGAATTTCCATTACCGTAAGTTTTTCTTTTTCACTCAATAAATCAACAATTGCCAATCTGACCGGATGCGCTATTACTCTGAGCATGTTGACTGCTACAAGTAATTTATCCGCTTCTATTCTGTCTGTTAAAACCATTTTACAAAATTAAGATGCAAAGATATATATATATCTATGTATTTTCAAAACCATTAATAAATTTTAACATTTTTTTATTGTTTGTGATGTTATTATATCTCCTTTTGAACAGGAACAGAATTCATCATATCCACCGGAATAAAGTATCCATAACCTATCAAAAGAGAATGCCCAATATCAAGCAGATCCATGGGGAAATTTTTAATTTATTTGCCACAATTAAAAATTAATCCTGATATTTATGTCTTAAATTTTAACTGATGTTATTTTCCGGAAAGCCAAAATATTTATATATAACGATCCTTTGGGTAGTGCTTAGTTGCACAAACCAAATCTTAGGACAATCAAAACCATCCGAGACCCATTATTATGACCCCGGAAATGCTAACAGAACAGCTGCAGAATGGGAACCCGCAAAAGGTACTATGATAACCTGGCCTTTGTGCATACCCTACAAATTGGTCATTGAATTATCTAAAGACAACCATCTTTATACCTTGGTTGACAATGAAAAGGATAAAAAACAAGCCAAAATATGGTACGCAAAATGGGGAATTGACTCTGCTAAAACCACCTTTATAACCGCCCCTCAGGGTATCGATGTTTGGTGGACCAGAGATTGGGGTCCAAGTGCCGTGTTTACACCGGAAGGGAAGTTGCACCTTGGAGATGGTAAATATATTTATGCTACACCTGAATCAGGATTGGAATGTGATGATACCCTCAGATTTTTATATACAGACAAAAATAATAACATCATCAAAACCGAGATTGAAGACAATGCGACATTACCTATTGGTAAAACTTTAGATATACCTATACTTGACCTTCCTTTTATCACTACCGGGGGAAATGTGATGACAGATGGTCTGGGAACGGCATTTTCAAGTTGTATTATTCTGAATGAAAACCGATATTTTAACGTTTCTGAATCCCGTTTTTTCAAACTCAATGATTCTCTTTCAGGATATAAAAATTATCATATTCTTTCTAATTTCGAACAACGAGGTATTCAACATATAGATTGTTTGATGAAACTATTGGATGAAGAAAGAATATTGGTTGCTGAACCTCCCAAAGATCATGAGTTGTATCCTATTTACGAAGATATAGTCGAAAATGAATTAAAAACACTAAGAACCATATATGGCAGACCTTATGAAATCCTGCGATTAAAGACCGGCAGGTACCGGAAAAACTTATTGGCTGCTTACACCAACTCCATTATAGTCAACAAAACCATTTATGTTCCCCTATTTAATATCAGAGATGATAGTATAGCTCTTCAAACATGGAAAGAAGTCATGCCGGGATATACAATTAAAGGTTTTACTTTTGTTTTGGATGAAGAACCAGTGATGTCGGAACAAATGAAAAATAATTATTCAAGTGGTTATGGGTGGACTTTTGGTGATGCGTTACATTGCCGCACCAGAGCCATTTGGGATCCCGAAATGCTTTATATAACAGTAAAAAGATTACCATCAGAAATCCAATCAGCAGATACTCCGAAAGTTTATACTACGATTATCGATTATAGTAAAAAAGGATTAGTTGTTGCATCTCCACAACTATTTTGGAGGATAAAAGGTGATAATAAATGGAATACTCAAATTTTTCAATCCGAAGGAAATGGTATTCATTTTAATACTTCTTTTCCAATTAACACAGGGGAAACAACGGTAGAATACTATATTTCTGCTTCATCAAAATCCGGAAAAACGGAGACGATGCCCCGAACAGCACCACAAGGTTTTTATTCAGTTAACATTAAAATGTAATCATACTTACAATGCATTCATCCATTATATATCAAAATTTTATATTTGTCATCACAGGATTTTTCCTCAGCTTCATGATGACAGGTTGCAATCATGTTTCAACAAACAAAAATTCAACTTATTTTACTCATCAAAATACCTGAATTCAGACCGGAGGTATCCGTCTCATTCCGATAAAAACTCCAAAAGGGGAATTTACCGTGTGGACAAAAACGATAGGTAATAATCCAACCACTAAATTGTTACTTCTCAACGGAGGTCCGGGTATGACGCATGAATATTTCGAATGTTTTGAAAGTTTTTTACCGGCCGAAGGTATAGAAATAATATATTATGATCAGCTGGGTTGTGGATTTTCAGAAAATCCAAATGATACAACGATGTGGGATTTGCCAAGATACGTGGATGAAGTAGAACAAGTAAGAGTTGCTCTAGGTCTGAACAAAGACAATTTTTATCTTCTGGGCCATTCCTGGGGAGGAATATTATGTATGGAATATGCATTAAAGTATCAAAATAATCTGAAGGGTTTGATTATTTCCAACATGATGTCTGATGCCCCGGAATATGGAAAATATGCGGATGAAGTTTTAGCAAAACTTATGGATCCAAAGATCTTGGATTCGATCCGTATGATAGAACAAAAAGGTGATTTTGCCAATCCGAAATACATGGAATTACTGAACGCTCATTTTTATACAAAACATATCCTCCGTTTGCCCCTTGATTCCTGGCCGGAACCTGTCAATCGTTCTTTCGGAAGATTAAATCAATCCTTATATGTAACGATGCAGGGACCCAGCGAATTTGGTATAGCCGGAAAACTTGAAACATGGTCAGTCAAAAAAAGATTGAAAGAAATTGAGGTACCCACATTGGTCATAGGTGCCAAACACGATACAATGGATCCGAAACACATGGAATGGATGGCTTCAGAGGTAAAAAACGGAACCTATTTATACTGTACAAACGGAAGTCATATGTGTATGTATGATGATCAAAAAACCTATTTTGAAGGTTTGACCGGGTTTTTATTAAACTAAAGTATTCAGTGACCGTCAATACAGTAATGGTAAGAAGAAACAGATTTGTTATCAACTACATAAATCTGACGCATTGTTAACCTTTTATATAAATCATGAACTCATAGTCAACTATCAGTTCGTATCAGATATGGTTGCAATCGAAACTTAGTATCATCACTCAAAGTTATAGATGTTGATGTAGCATTGTCAACCTGAACAATAACCGTTTCAGCATCTGCGACACACTGATTGTTTTGAAAAAGTTTTTGAAATATTTTAACAGAACTGTTGCCTATCCTGATAATTCCTGTTCCTATGTCAACATTCCCCGGCCATAAGATTTCTTTTTTAAAATTTATTTGAAGGGAAGCGATAACAAAACTTGACTGGCCAAAAAATAAAGGGTTTTTTTGATCATAGAGAAATTCAACCCTGCCTGTTTCAAGGTAGGTCGAAAACACTGCATTATTGACGTGACCTTGCCTGTCCGTATCTGCATATCGAATTTTATCAAAGGAAACAAAAGGAAAATCATTTAATTTAAAATCCTTCATACTTATGTTAATTAAATTAATACGAAGGTAAATGTTTTTCAGATAATTGTTTCTTGTGCGTGCAAAGAATTAGCAAATAGATAAGAAGTTTCAATCATATAAAACATCTGTTCAATATCACTTACTGAAAATCGCAGTTTCATACTTTCGACAGGTGTTGAAAAAACAATATTTTTGTTGTGCTTATTTGTATCGAACCTTACCGTTTCGTAACATTCTTTCATGGCATAATAAAGTGTATAAAAATCATTTTTTGGATAGACCATAACCATGTGAAAAAAACTTACTTTAAAAAAATTCCCGCAATTAGAACGTTCTATCCTGCCATCATTGGTGTCGCACAAAATTTCCCGAAAACACATAATCTTAAACTTTCTGAAATAAATGAAACTATCAAGGAATTATCCTGTCAAATATTTCGGACAAAATTAAAACGAATTGTTTAGATTAAATCTAAACAAGATATGATTTAGGTCATAATTCTGGAAAGTTAAAGATTTAGGGGTTAAAAATATTATAGAGAATTTTGAATGACAAAATTGGTACAAATAAAAATTTGTTTACCCTATATTACACGGTAAAATCATATAAATTTATATTTTTAAACAACAAAGAGGTTTTCTAAAAGACTCCTTAGAAAAAAGGTTTTCCAAAACAAAAGTTTTGAGGTAATAGGGATAGCCCATAAACCAACAAAAAAAAAGAGGCCATCATTTAAAGATAGCCCCTTTTTTTTACTTGCTAAAAAAGAAAAATACTATTTCTTTTTTAATACAATTTTTCCTGAACCATAGGCATTATTGTTTTCGTCTGTATGGGCAATTGTAACATTCAGTTCACCTGTACAGGTGTTAACGAAACTCGCATTTGCTCCTGTTTCAACGATGTCGCCGAAAAATTTGGTAAGCGGCGGCAAATCATAACTACAATATTCTTGCTTAATACCTGATATTCCGAAAGTGTTCGGATTTACATTCATTAAAATTGGTTTTGCATTTGCTCCGCAATTGTAATTGAACGAAAGAATATTATTACCGACAGTTGCCACAGTAACCGTTGTACCAACTGGATAATCCTGCCAAGCATCACTAACAACTTCATAATCACCTACAAAATCATTGTGAACATAAGGAGGGCAACCACCAACATTTTTAATGGTAATTTCGATAATCTTGGTCCCTTTTAAACCTGAAGGCAAATGAGAAGTTAGTTCAAGAAATACTTTTTCATCTCCTTCTAAAAAGATATCAGATCCTAAAATGAATTCAATGGCTCCAGACTTTTTTAATGTTGGAACAGTAATACTATGAGAACCCAAAGCAAAATCTTCATCCTCAGTTGCCGTTGTTCCGCTTCCTACCACAACATCAATTTCTAATTCGTAGATTTGATTATCATTTAATGTAAACGGAAGTAAAATGGTTGTGTCTGCTTCATCAAATACATATTTGTCCTGTAAACCATCCAAAGTAAAAGCAGGAAAGGTTGTATTAGTGGAAACCTCAGCTTCTTCCTCTGCACAAGACATGTAAAAAACACTTAAGCAGGCTAATATGATATATTTATTTATTATTTTCATTTTTCAATTTTTTAAAATTATTGAACTTTTTCTAAAACTTCGTAAAATGCACGAGGACCACTACCATCAGTAAAATAACCATAGGTTAGTTTAATTCTGTGTTTTCCTGTTGCTTCATTTGGCTCAAAGACGTCAAATGTTTTACAATCGAATTCAGCAAATAACGCCTCATCGGTAGGGCAACTGATAGCTCTGTTACCTGCAAATGTACCGCAGGATGTCAATATCGGAACTTCAATTTTGTTGGTGGCAAAATCAATTTTAAACCGAAAAGAACAACCTGCCCAGGCAAAATTTCCCCAGTAATCATTATAAGAAAATGTGTTGTCATCAACTGATCCTATAAACCTCTCCTGCCCGTTCCAATCAGCAGTTAATACACCAATTCTATAATAATGGGATTCAACCACTTTATAAATTCCGGCAAATCTGCTCAAAACAGCCAGATTGATATTGCCTACCAAAGGAACTATGCCCAAAGAAGTTTCCCCTTCAAAACGCAACTTCCAGCCTGAACCTACTGATAATTGATTCTGGTCGTCAGGCAGGCCTGCGCCATTTACAGTAACACCATTTTTAAGATCGGCGTAGGTCAGCTTTTTACTGAGGTTGACTTTGTTTCCAGCTGGAACATCAATAGCCGCCAATAATACCTCATTTGAGGTTTTTCCAGATACTGCGTCTGTGTATACTGAGTAAACATTTACCTTATTCACTCTCTTTTCACCGTTAATAATATCCATAGAAATGGTATAATCAGGTGTGCCTGCTTGAAATGATACAACCGGAGTCAGAACATCCAAATATGCATCTGCTATTTTTAATACTCCTCCTTCCTTGTATGAAACCAAATCTTCGTCACCACAAGAAAAGAAACTAAATCCTAGTATTAAAAAGCTAAATATTGAAAATTTTAAACTACTTTTCATCTTATTATTTTTTATAATTAATTATCCCAAAATACTTTATCTGTAATTTTTCTATCTCTCGGAGCATTAGGGTTAAAACTCAACTCCGACTGTGGTATAAGAAATACTGATGGAAATACTCCCTGTCCCAAAACTGTTCTTGTTGGAGTTCGGAAAATACCATTTGCAGAACCCGTAAAAACCTGATTTCCCGGCCTGTCAAATCTTCTTGTTTCAATCCAACCTTCAGTTTCCTGAATACCACACATTGAAATCCACTTCTGAGTTGCCAGAATATTCAATTTTGTCTCCAAATCCAGTGAAGGGTTCAGTGTTGCACTTGACTCTAAATAAGAGGTTGCATCACCAGCGCCAACATAAGTAAAGTGAGATGAGATAGCATTATTGAACATATTTACCTGATCGTCAACTGTACCAAATCTCATGGCAGCCTCAGCTCTTAAGAAATAAACTTCCCAGTTGCTCATAATAACTACAGAGTTACTGGCAGAATATTGTACTGATGAAGGATAACTAAAGTCAGCCTTTTGAGGAGATACCAGATCATTGATATGACCTTGTAACAATCCCACTATGGTTCCTGTATTTACCGCAGGGTTAAAAAGTACTTCAAGTCTAGGATCGCCCAACTCTTCCATCTTTTTAACATAAGAGTCGCTTGCTACATAAAACATTTTAATACCAGATTCTCTTCTTGCATATTGAGGGTTCCATCCACCAGTTGTACCTGAAAACCTTACCAAAGGCATGTCTGATGCAGATTCAATAAAATTACCATTAGCAACAACAGTTTTTACTGCATCTGCCACTGAAGCATCCTTACCAGACTGTCTCATTAAAAGTTTTAGTTTTAATGAATTGGCGAATTTAACCCATTTTGAAGCATCACCTCCATAAATAAGATCTTCAGAACCCATAGTTCCGGGAGATTGCAACAAAGCAAGAGCTTCATCTACTTTTATTAATAAATCATCATAAATTGTCTTGCCACTATCGTACTTAGGCGTCAGAATACTTCCTTTTTCAAGACTTCCTCTTAATGCTTCAGTATAAGGTACATCACCAAAAACATCAACAAGTTGCTGATAAATATGTACACTTAATATCTGAGCAGCTGCTTTGCTGGAGTTATTACCATTATCAATTACAAAACTTAAATCTGATAAAGATTGTCTGTAAGTTCTGCTCCATGTTCCATTGAAGTCAGCTGCTTCAAAAAAGTATCTCTCGTGGTCAAGGATAGCAACACCCGGACCTCCTGCCCAGTATTGAGCATAAAGAGCACAGTTTTCATTGATTATGGCATCCAAAACATTGGCATAATTCACCTGACCGGAGGTTAAAACCTCCTGAGGTCTTGCCGTAGATGAATTGTTGGGGTCAACATTCAATTCTGCCAAATCATCTCCACAAGACATCCAGCTGAAAGAAAATATGGCTAGTATGATAAAATTTTTAATATTCATAACTTTATTAATATTTAAGATTAAGAGATACACCAAAACTTCTTGAAGGTGGTGTTTGTGTTGTCTCAATACCTGAAATGTTACTTTGAGCCGTACCCGGTCCATTTACTTCAGGATCCGCAAATGAATTTTCTTCAGGTAACCAAATAAATGGATTTCTTACGAAAAAACTTAATGATAAATCAGATGCTTTAATTTTATCAACATATCTTTTTGGAAAAACATAAGAAAGTCCAACTTCACGAAGTTTTACAAAACTACCATCCAAAATATTTCTACCCCAGTTTCCATCATCAATAAATGCATTGGCTAAGGTTTCAGTTGTATTTGGTGTATACGTGGTTGTTCCGTCCGGATTTACAGTTTCCTCAACACTATTTGGAATTACGAAAGGTTTTCTGTCAAAAATAGTTGTTGTTGATGCTGTACCGTTGAATTCTGTATAAAATTTAGTCAAAGAAAAGATATCATTTCCTTGTCTTGTATCCAATAATGCATTGAATGACCAGTTTTTATATCCAATCTGAGTACTGAGACCACCTATCCAGGCAGGTTGTATACTTCCTAAATCCTGAGCTTCGCTTGTGTAAACCGGCAATCCTCCTGCTACTATCTGATTTCCGTTAGGGTCAAATCTTGGAGCAGTTCCTTTAAATGTTCCAAAAGGTTTTCCTTTTTCAGCAACAAGAGTAACACCTCTTCCACTGTCATAAATAACCAATTCATCAGTTTCATCAGAAATTTTATCTACCACATTATTAATGGAAGTAAAATTAAAATCTATATCCCAATGGAATCCGTTTTTATTAGTAAATGGTTTTAAACCTAATGTAATTTCGTGACCTTTGTTAATAATTCTACCAACATTTTTAGGAGTATTTCCAAATCCTGAAGCATCTGATAAACTAACAATTACAATCTGATTATCATGTACAGATCTGAAGTAGGTATAGTCAAGACTTACCCTGTCTTTGAAAAATCCTGCATCAATACCTAACTCTAATGTTGTAGTCAACTCAGGTTTGAGGTCAGGGTTTCCTATCTGGTTACCACGGCTAAAACCTGATTGGTTATTGAATGGCAATGTAATATCATAAATATCAGGCCAGTCTTCAACCAACGGGTTCCCAAGAAAAACAGAATTCAACAGGTATAAACCGGCATCTTTACCAGTTGTACCATAATTCACTCTTCCTTTTAAGAAATTAATCTCATCGCTCTGAATATTAAATAATTCAGAAAGAACTGCCGAAACACCAAATCCCTGATAGAAAAAGGATTGATTGTTTACCGGTAATGTAGAGGAATAGTCATTTCTGGCAGAGTACTCGAGGAATATTTTATTTTTCCAATCTAATTGAAGGTTGCCAAAAAATCCCATGATTCTATATCTTTGATCCTCTTGTCTGGCTCTTGCCAATTCAACTGAATTTGCAAGATTATATATTCCCGGAACTATCAACCCTCCTCTGGTTTCTGCTATATTATTAGTTATATTTCTGTCAAAAATATTATACCCCAAGGCTACATTCATTCCGAAATCATTATTGGATCCCAATTTAGTATTATAATTTAATGTTGAAGTGAGGTCAACGTTTCTGGTATTAAGGTTGTCTCTTCTATAAGAACCACCATTAGATTGCCTTCCTGTTCTCTCAACAAGTCTTAATTCATCTTCCCAGATATAATGGTTTCCATAAGCAAACTGCGGAGTACTTTCTTCAATATTGGTTCCAACAACGTTTGTACCAATTTTAGTACTCCAGGTTAAATTCTTAAGGATGTCATAATTAATGGCAAAATTGCCCATTAAATTATTTATTTTTCCATGGTTTCTGTATTCATTAAGAATGAAATATGGATTGATTGTATAAGTTCCATAATATCCGGCAAAACCATGGAAAGGATTATTATAATCTCTCAATTCGTTAAATGGGATATTGGTTGGAGACTGTAAAGCAGAAGCATATGAATTATTACCTTCAAATGCTCTTGAACCTTCCAAAGCAGTATTCTGATCAATAAATGCATAAGTTACACCAAAAGAAGATCTCAATCTTTTTGTCAGATTTGCAGTTGCGTTAAAAGACAAAGAATTACGGCTGTAATCTGTATTGTCAAGAATACCCCTTTGTAAAGTATTTGAATAAGAAGCATAATATGTAAAATTATCATTACCTCCTTCAATAGCCAGGTTATTGATGTTAGTTCGCCCTGTTCTGAAAAAGTTTTCAAGCTGATCCGGAACAGCAGAATAAGGTCTTGACAAAAATTCATATGTACCATCTCCATCTGTATCAACCGGACTTGTCCATGGCCTTACAACTCCATCATATTTAGGGCCCCATGAAAAGTTCTCTCCCGAATCAAAAGTTGTTGATCCATCAGGATTGATCAAACCTTGCCCGTACTGATCCTGTCTTTTTAATAACACATAGGCTTTTTCCATGGAAGTTGTAGAGTTAAAAGAAACTCTTGGCTTTCCTGATTTACCTTTTTTAGTCGTGACCAAAACAACACCGGATGCACCTCTTGATCCATATAAAGCGGTTGCTGCCGGACCTTTTAAAACTGTTACAGCTTCAATGTCGTTTGGATTTATATCTCCAAATCTATTACCATAGTCAGCATAACCTCCTTCACCGGCTCTTTCACCACCTAATACAGAACTATTGTCAATCGGAATACCGTCAACAACAATCAAAGCATTATTATTTCCCGTAAGAGATGCTTCTGAACGCAAAACAATTTTACTTGATGCACCTACTGAACCGGAACCTGTTGTGATTCTAACCCCTGCTACTTTACCTCTAAGAGCTTCAAGTGCGTTTTTGTTGGGGTTTCTATTCAGATCTTCACTGTTGACAGTCTGATTTGAGTACACCACTTCTCGTGAATTTCTAACATTACCAAGAGCTGTTACCACAATTTCATCCAGTAGTTTACCTTCACTAAGGGTAATGTTCAACACAGATGCACCACCGATAGCTACCTCTTTAGTCTCATAACCCGTATAGGAAAAAACTAAAGTGGTGCCCCCGGAAGGAACCATCATTTCATACATCCCATCAATGTCGGTAATAGTACCTACCGTTGGGGATTCTTTGACAACAACACTGGCTCCAATCAACGCCTCACCGGCTGAATCGGTCACTTTTCCTGTGACCTTTGACTGGCCAAATGCCATACTAACCGAAAAAAATACGGCTAAAATCGAAAATACGACATGTTTCATACTTGATTTTTTAGTTATTAAATGATTATGTAATATTTGTCCTTGTCATCAAATGTTAATAAATATACATAACAAGGGTAATATCCTTAACATAAATTTAACACGAAACGCTGCTTATCAAAATATTTTTTTTATATTCAAAAAATAACATTTTGATTTTCAAGGATATAAAATTAAAAAATAATCAATAAGATTCAAGTGACAACCAATTCTTTTTTAAAACATGCCGCTCCCTTATTGCTTACCATAAAATACCAAAATTCCGGGTATTCAATACCCTTCCTACTAAGGTTATTCTTATAAATATCAAACATGTTGTTTTAGAGTCAAAATCAAATGAATTAACACCTGACCGGATATCAATAAATCATAGGTTTGTTTAAAAAGCAGTAAAGGTTTTGACAAATAAAACTCAAACATATGACATTTTTCACATGAATCGTTTTTATCCTAAAATCAAATAATTTAACCTCAACTGAAAATATGATATACTGCCCAGGCACCAACATAAGCAAGAACACCCATAAAACTGAATTGTAAAACCGGCCACTTCCAAGATCCAGTCTCCTTTTTCGTGACAGCCAAAGTACTCATACATTGCAGGGCAAAAACATAAAAAACCAATAAGGATAAAGCAGTTGCCACATCATACATAGGTTTGATACCATCTTGTTTTTTTTCATTTTTCATCTTTTCCCGTAAGGTGGTCCCTTCATCATCCTGAGCAATGCTGTAAATGGTCGCCATAGTGCCTACAAAAACTTCCCGTGCGGCAAAACTGGTGATCAACGCAATGCCGATTTTCCAATCATAGCCCAAAGGCTCAATGGCAGGCTCGATAAATTTACCAACCATCCCTGCCCATGATGATTCCAGTTGTTTCTGACTTATCAGGGTTTGGGTTTCTTCTTCATTCAGATTTTGAGACTGCGCAAGGTTTATCGCTTCGGTTCTGGCCTGTATCATCTTCTGTTCAGGTCCGTATGTCGACATCACCCAAAGTATAACGGATATAATCAATATGATTTTTCCTGCCTCCCGGACAAATGACATCACCTTATCTTTTGTCGTAATCCAGACATTATTCCAGTCAGGTTTTTTATAAGATGGCAATTCAAGCATTAAAAATGAAGATTCGCCGCTTTTTAATATTTTGGAAAAAACAAATGCACTCCCTAAAGCGGCTACAATACCCAACAAATATAAACCCATAAAAACAAGCCCGGGTGCGTTTAAAAACCCCCAAACCCGGACATCAGGCACTACAAAACCCACGAGGATAGCGTAAACCGGCAATCGTGCAGAACAACTGATCAAAGGACTGACCATAATCGTTATTAAACGTTCTTTGGGGTTTTGAATGGTACGTGTAGCCATTATAGCCGGAATGGCACAAGCACCGGAGGAAATCAAAGATACAATACTCCGACCATTCATCCCGAACTTCTGCATGATATGATCAAACATATATACTGCCCTGCTCATATAGCCGGACTCTTCCAATAACGTAATCAGCAGGAATAAAATGGCAATCTGAGGTACAAAAACCAAAACTCCGCCCAATCCTGCAAGAATACCGTTAATAAAAAGACTGCTCATAAAATGTTCCGGAAGCCAACCTGAAAACCATTGCGAAAGAACGGTAAAACCCGATTCAATCCAATCCATCGGATACGTTGCCCAGGTATAAATAGATTGAAAAACAAACAACATAATGCCGAAAAAAATAATCGGCCCCAGCCATCTATGTGTTAAAACAACATCAATACCAGACATTTCAGGCGCTTGTTGATATTCCGGATTGAGTTTTTTAACAACCGGTAAAAGCTGATCATATAGATACATGATTTCTTTTACCTGACTATCCATATTGCGAAATGATCTACTTTTAACCAGGCTTTCTATTTCAGACCTTCGGGTTTCTCCGGCTTTGATCCAATGGTAATGGTGTAAAAGAAGTTTGTTTTGGTATAAACTCCTTTGACTTGAATTTTCAGATACTTCAGAAAACGTTGATATTTCAGCTTCAGAAAATGGTAAAGCTCTTTCAAATATAAATTCCTTTTGATTTACAGGCGCAGAAAAAAAAGCTGTAATATGCTCTTTTATGTTTTCCAAATCATTTTTGGAAGTAGCTGTCGAAAGCAACACAGGAATATGTAAAAATTCCTGGAGAGGTTTGATATCTGTATTTTTTCCGGTGAGATCTGACATATTTGCCACAAATATCATCGGAAATCCGAGCTGTTGGATTTGTAATGCCAGAAGTAAATGCCTTTCCAATTGGGTTACATCGGCAACATATACTATAAGATCGGGGTACCACTCGTCAGTAGGATTGGTAAGGATATTAACTACAATTTTTTCCTCTCCGGAATTGGGGAAAAGGCTGTATGTTCCGGGCAAATCTATGAGATTGACTTTTTCTCCGTTAGTCAGGGTGATGGTGCCTGTCTTTTTTTCTACTGTTACACCCGGAAAATTAGAAACTTTTTGTCTGAGTCCGGTCAACAGATTAAAAAGAGTTGATTTTCCGGAATTGGGATTACCGACCAGTGCTATATTTTTCATAGGGCAGACCGGTTTTCTAATGTAATATAAACAGAAGATAATTCTTCGTCTCTAAGGGCGATCAGATGGTTTTCCAAAGCCATTATTTTTGCCCCGCCAAATGGTGCCAAGCCAACAATTTTACATTTTTTACCGGGTACAATACCCAAACTGAGCAGGCGACTGCTGAATTCATTACTTTCTATAAAGTCTATGGTGGCTGATTGCCCTTTATTCAGTGATAATGCTGTCGGTTTGTTTTCCACTTTTACCGTTTAATCCACAAAGATACACTGCATTGGTCTTTTTTTATACTTTTTTCCACTTGATATTACATCCGCCGCTCGGGTACTGTATTGCCGGAGCAGTATTTTTGTCGATTAACAAATCCAATGCCGCTCTCAGATCCCTGCCAGTGAGCGGATTGGTGTTTTTAGGTCTTGAATCATCCAATCTTCCGCGGTAATACAAAAACAATTTGTCATCAAACACGTAAATATCGGGAGTACAGGCAGCATCATAAGCTTTTGCCACATCCTGACTTTCGTCAAATAAATAGGGAAAAGGATACCTCAGTACTTTAGCTACAATACTCATTTTGTCAGGTGCATCTTCAGGATAATTTTCCACATCATTCGGATTAATGGCGACAAATCCAATACCTTTTTGTTGGTATTCGTTGGCTATTCGCACCAATTCTTCATTTACATGAATGACGTATGGACAATGATTACATATAAACATAATGCAGGTGCCTTTTTCACCTTTAACATCTTTCAAAGATAATGTTTGGTGAGAAATGCTGTCCCACAAGGTAAAATCCGGTGCTTTTGAACCCAATGCCATCATGTTTGATTCGGTAAATGCCATATTCAAAAAATTTAACGTGCTCAATAATTCGGAAAATATGAAAGTAGAAAAGTATATAAACAAAAAAACCCGACCAAAAGATGATCGGGTTTTTTGCGCCCCCTCCAGGACTTGAACCTGGGACCTGCGGATTAACAGTCCGTCGCTCTAACCGACTGAGCTAAGGAGGCATTATGAGATTGAGTTTGAGTTTGCTAATTAGTGCAAAAAAAAGCCCTTACTTTGAAAGGCGGTGCAAAAATATGTCGTTTCCAACTATCCTGCAAACTATTTGGCATTTTTTTTTCAATAGTTGTGTTTAATTTATTGTTGATGTTAAAAAAAGGATTCCCTCTGAAATATTATCTCTCATTAATTACCATACATTATCTAATGATAATCAATTATTAATAAGTGATTATCTCATTTTGGGTCGTCGTCTTTTACCACCCATCATACCTGATTGCCCGGCTTTCATTCCCATACTTTGTGCCAATTTAGCCTGACCCCGATTGTTGATGGCAACCTCAAATTGTTTAATCTGGTCTTTCAAAGTAGGTTCTGTGACTTTCAGGTTTTTACATTGGTAAAAGTAATTTTTGGCTCCGGTCCAATTATTTTTGTTCGCCTGTATGCCTGCCATCTGAAGCAAAATCATTGCTTTTTCATTGTCTGTGGGCAGTTTTAATGTCAATGCCTTTTGAAAATAGGCCTCCGCATCATTGTTGTCTTTTCTGTTTGCGGCCAAAGAACCTTTGAGAATATAATAAAAAGCACGATTCGTAACATAGAGCCAACCCGGTTTTAAAGTAAGATCCAATCTTTTTTCGGCACCATCAAAATCCATTTTTTGCAATAGTTCCGAAGCTGACTGGATAGTACCTAAAAGTACATAACTTAGCAAAAAAATCAAACCGATTATAATCAGAATCCACGAGTACCCGAATCCATAGATCAGTGACAGGATAATGCCTCCTCCCAGAAAAAGGCCAATCAAAGCAAATTTTACATAAATATTGATAGTAAACATAACTCATTATAAATTGAGTGCCAAAATTACAATAATTTTCAGGTTTGAAAGACACCGGAGGAAATAAATATTCAGATCGATTCCGTATAAGTTAGGTTAGTCATTCAAACAGAAATAAAGCATGTTCAGAATTTTATAGTATGTTTGCAGCTGAATTTCACCTCCACGACCCATGACGACACTGAGTCCATCCATCATTTTATCCATTATTCTGGGGTATTTTTTGTTATTGATCATGATATCATTATTTACCCGAAAAAATGCTGATAATCAGACTTTTTTTACTGCCAACAGGAATAGTCCGTGGTATTTGGTTTCTTTCGGCATGATCGGTGCAAGCTTATCGGGTGTTACTTTCATTTCTGTGCCGGGTGCTGTGGGCGGCTCAGGTTTGAATCAGGCATTTTCTTACATGCAGATGGTATTCGGGTATTTATTAGGTTATCTAGCCATTGCATATGTATTATTGCCTATATATTACAAATACAATCTGACGACCATTTACGGATTTTTGGAAAAAAGATTCGGTAGTCATGCCTATAAAACAGGAGCTGCGTATTTCATTCTTTCAAGGGTGGTAGGTTCTGCTTTCCGGCTTTATCTGGTAGCTTTGGTTCTTGACACATTTGTTTTTTCCAAAATGAATATCCCGTTTTTTGTGACCACATTTGTCACCATATTATTAATTTGGTTATACACGTACAAGGGGGGAATCAAAACTATCGTTATCACCGATACGTTCCAGACTGCGGCTATGTTGCTCGCTGTGATTCTTACGATTTATTTTATTTCTGCTGAGATGAATGTATCTGTTTCCGGTTTATTTCACAACATCTATGAAAGTTCTTACAGTAAAATCTGGTTTTTTGATTCCGGATGGAATGACCCCAACAATTTTGTCAAACAATTTATTTCCGGTGCTTTAATTACTTTGGTAATGACGGGATTGGACCAGGATATGATGCAAAAAAATCTTACATGCCGAAACCTGAAGGATGCCCAGAAAAATATGGTTGTTTTTAGCATTGTGTTGATTTTTACCAATTTGTTGTTTTTGACAATGGGAGCAGCTTTGTATCTTTATAGCGATGCTCTGTCTATCGACATTCCCGGCAATACGGACGTTTTTTATCCTAAAATTGCTTTGGAACTTATGCCTCAAAGTTTTGCAGTCCTTTTTATCATCGGTCTGATTGCCGCAGCCTATAGTTCTGCTGACTCTGCACTCACAGCCCTGACTACTTCTTTTTGTGTGGATTTCCTGAATTTTGAAAAAATAAATCGTACGGAAGAGCAAAAAAAAGCCAGCCGAATGTGGGTACACGTCGGTTTTTCGGTTTTACTTGCCGTTGTGATAGTCATTTTCCGCGAGATGAACGATACTGCCATCATCAACAATCTTTTTAAGGCTGCGGGTTACACCTATGGTCCGTTATTGGGATTATTTGCTTTTGCCATATTGAGCAAAAAATGGATACCGGGAATCCCTACAGTGGTCGTTTGTTTATTGGCTCCTGTTTTGTCTTACATTTTGAATGACCATGCTGATATCTTTTTCGGAGGTTTTCAATTTGGCAATCTGATTATAGCGCTCAATGGTTTTCTAACCTTTATCGGACTATACATTATTTCATTTTTCAAATCATCAGAAAGTTATGTTTGATAAAATCACAGAATCGGACTCATTATATCGCCATATTGAAAAAAAATCGGTTCGTGAAATATTGACAGATATAAACACGGAAGACCAAAAAGTTGCTTTGGCTGTTCAGGAGGCTATTCCCGAAATCGAAAAGCTGGTTCATGTCATCATTACAAAAATGGAAGCGGGCGGCAGGTTGTTTTATATTGGAGCAGGAACCAGCGGAAGGTTGGGTATTCTGGATGCATCTGAATGTCCGCCGACTTTTGGTGTTCCTTTTGACTGGGTGATCGGCCTCATTGCCGGAGGAGATCAGGCCATCAGAAAAGCAGTCGAAAATGCAGAAGACAGTCAGACACAAGCCTGGGATGACCTTTCAGCTTTTCAGATCAGCAATCTTGATGTGGTGATAGGAATTGCCGCGTCGGGCACGACACCTTATGTATTACATGGTTTGAGAGCATGTAAAAAAAACAATATCCTCACTGGAAGTATAACGTGTAATCCCGGCTCACCACTTGAAAAAGAAGCAGATTTTCCGATTGTCGCCAAGGTAGGGCCTGAATACATCACGGGAAGTACCCGAATGAAGTCCGGAACTGCCCAAAAATTGATACTTAATATGATTTCCACTTCTGTGATGATCGCTTTGGGCAGAGTCCTGGACAATAAAATGGTGGACATGATGCTGAGTAATGCCAAACTGGTGGACAGAGGAACCAAACAAATCGTCCATAAAACCGGAATCTCATACGAAAAAGCCAATCAATTGTTATTGGAACATGGTTCAGTAAGGGTCGTTTTTCAAATCCTGGGTGTTATTTCCTGAGAAAGTATATTTATGTCAGGTGCTTCATCTTTGCCTTTTTATGCTTAGGCAAATGAAAATTCTTTCTCCATGTACCGGAAGTCTGAGGAATTTTTAAGATTTTTGCCTCATGTTATCAAATTTTTACACTTTCTGCAGTATTTTCATTTTATCATCGGGTTTTTATACTCCGGACTTAAAGGCCGAAAAGATTTTTTATTTTTCGATTAGTCAGGATACCACACCTTCACTAAAAATTATTCAGCTTTCATCAAAAAACAATTTAACCATATCGACACTTTGTGCAAATAAGGTAGTTGAAACTTTGTGCGAACTCAACGAACTTTACCTAAACGAAAATATATCCTTTACGATAACAGACTCAGGTATTCCTGATTTTATGGTGGATTCAGTTTTAAGTTTTCCTATAGAAAAAGGGAGTTGTAAAGTTTTTTACGATAAAGAAAATATTGATAAAAAAATCTCGGTTTTGAGAAATAAAACCGAAAAACACAAACAAATTCCTGCTTTTTCCAGACAATTGGAAGTGACAAAACCGACTGAAAATACAACCGTATATTATAAAGATATTGTATTCGCCTGGCCTGAAAATCCTGAAATCAATCATTATGTGCTTGACGTAGCTATGGACGCTCAATTTACAAAAGTCGTCAAAAGTATATTTGTATTCGGAAATCAGATAAAACTCGACCATTTAGATAAAAACGAATTGTATTACTGGCGGCTTAAACCATTACATCAAACGCAATATTGTCAGGAATACAGAGCTGAAGGTAAATTTTTTACCGTTGATATACATGTTAAAACGATGTCTCTTTTCGGCATATCATTATATACCATAGGTCCGACTACTTTTTTTGTTAATAATCCTGATCATAAATGGTATACTATAGAAATTGAAAGTTTGGAAGGAAAAATGATTTCCCAAATTGAAAGCAATGCGTCACACAAAATTTTTGACGCGGACGCATATCAACCGGGACATTATTTTGTCAGGCTACGTTTCCAAACGTTTGATAATACCACTATTCTGACTGTAAGATGAAAAAAACGAAGGAACGGTTCTATAAAGAGATATTTGTAAAATCGGCAAGTCTTTCAAACAAACCGGAACCTAAGATTTTACATGAAAAATCATTTAAGGATGTAGATTGCCTTCAATGTGCCAATTGTTGTAAAACAACACCTGCTATGGTAACCAAGGTAGATGTCAACCGAATTTCAAAAGTGTTGAATATGTCTGCTAAGAACTTCATAAAAACATATGTTTTGGAAGATATAAACGGAGAACTATCCTTTAAAACTGTTCCATGTGTGTTTTTGAAAGATAATAACGAATGTTCAATCTATGAAGTAAGACCTAAAGCTTGCAGAGCGTATCCGCATATTGATGATCCCGGTTTTTATAAAAGACCACACCTCAATGCCAAAAATGTCGATGTTTGTCCCGCGGTACAAAAAGCAGCGGATATTCTCCAAAAACTAACAGAAACTTACCCTGCACCATAACCTTAAGAAATAACGATATGATTTATGAATTTGAAGGAATCAGACCGGTCATTCACCCGACAGCTTTTATCCACCAAACGGCTATAGTTATCGGACATGTCATCATAGGAAAAGATGTGTACATTGGACCCGGAGCTGTGTTAAGAGGTGACTGGGGCTGTATCCGTATAGCTGACGGGTGTAATGTTCAGGAAAATTGTGTGATTCATATGTTTCCGGGAATAGAAGTGATTTTGGAGGCCGGAGCACATATCGGGCATGGTGCTGTAATCCATGGTGCAAAAATTGGTAAAAATGTATTGATCGGGATGAACAGTGTCATAATGGACGAAGTTGTCATAGGAAGAGATAGTATTGTCGGAGCTCTGAGTTTTGTTAAAGCCGGAGAAATTATACCCGAAAAAAGCCTGCTTGCGGGTAATCCGGCAAAAATCATACGAACGCTGGACGAAGATACCATATCATGGAAAAAAGAAGGAACAAAATTGTATCAACAGCTGCCTGAAATGTGCTACCGAAGCCTTAAAGAATGTTTGCCCTTGACTGAAGAACCCGAAGTTTACCAAAAAAAAGAATATAATTACCCTACATTACGCAAAAACCAAAAAGAAAGGTAGACAGGGTCAGAGTTCTTTATCTTTTATTTTTTCCTGCAGGATGTACAATTGTTTTTTATTCTGAGATAATTGTTCGTTACAAGTTTTCATGATGATTTCATAAGTTTTTTTCTGAACGACAAAAATATACTTGAGCAGGTATTGGTTGTCCTGCCATTTTTTCTGAACGAGAATTTCTTTTTTGTCTTCATCTATGTAATAAAATGCCGCATCGTCTCTATTTTCAAGGATTTTATCAAAATAGGTACCTTGATCTCCATGATCATATATCTCATAAGAAGCACATTGTTCCTGAACAATTTTGGTATATATGATAATTGGATTTTGAGATTGTACCTCTAAACCATAGGATAGTACAAAAAAACACAGCATAAGTAAATACATCGCTTAAAATTTGGCTTTAAAATCGGGGTTAAAAATCTTTTCTCTAGTTATTCATGTAAAATCCTGTTAGAAATATCAAAACGGATTAATACCTGAAATAAAACGATTTATTCAAAAATCATTTTAACGGAACAAAAATAATGCCTTTTCTTAAATTGTATCGTTATTTTATGTTTAATTTTGTACAATCGTCAGTTAAACGACATTTTTAACGATAAATACCCGAATAGAGCATCATTTTATCTAAAAAACTGAAAATAAATAACCAATCTTATGCTTTTACTTTTTTATTGTTTTAAACGATGATATTAAACGTTACAAAGTTTAGTCAACCTTTATGTAATTGTATTTCAACATAATTATTAAAAAGATTTGTTGGTTAAAAACAGGTGATTTATAAAAAACATATTCTTTTTTACAACAAACAACCTTTTAAGATTTCCATGGTAATCAGATAAGTGGGTTTAACTCCATCCAGTCCAAGACTGCCGGATGCCAGTGTACTTCCCGTCTCCAAAGGATTGTCCGAGGCATAATAAGCATATCGGATTGTCACATTATTTTTGATACTTTTCCTAATTTTTGATGCAGACTGAATCGCTTTCTGATAATGTGCTCCTTCCATCTCCAGCCCGACTGCCTGCCAGGATGACTTCATAAAATAGGTGAGAATATCTTTATTTTGAAGTGAAGTTCCCAGAACCGTAATCATCGTTCCTTCATATACCCCCAATCCGGAATTTTTGAACATAGATGCTTTCAATTCATTTTTGAACGGATAATTGTCTGCACTTCCTTCAAAAACATGTGCTGTCGGAATCATGATGTCGCCTTTAGTACCTTCGAGAATGCCGGCCTTACCCATTATATTGACGGATAAAACATTCAGAAAGGTCTTTTTACCGGGTTCGGTTTCATAAGGTTTGAGCAATTCATCCATGGTTTCATAAGCCTGTTCTCCAAATGCATAATCCATTACAATGATGACCGGGGTTTTGGAAAGTTCCTTTTTGTTCATGGTGAGCCCATCAGGAAGAGTTTTACCATCTGTTTGGGCCAAATCAAAGATTTGTACACCAATATTGGTTCCGCTAATATCTGAAAGTTGAATCATACCATTTTTTAAGGCAAAATCTTTGACCTTATCCCGTAAAACATCATTTCCGCTTTGGCTTAATACTTCAGCGTAAGGTTCGATATGATCGTGTTTCAGTTTTTTATAAAGAGCTGCTTTGGCATAAAAACAGTTCATCACGCTATGAAGATTGGCAGAAATAATGTGAATCGGTCTGTCGATGAGATTAAGGTCAAACAACGTTTTTTTGATGTGGTTGGCCCATCTTTCGCCATAAAGGTGATGTCCTAAATTTTCGCGTAAAGCCGGAGAAAAAGTGATTTCCCGGTCATTACCCTCAAAATATTCATCCATACTGAGTTTTCCCAGCCAGTAGGTGATCTCAAACAAACTATTGACTCCTGCCGATTTATCAAATTTTTCGTAAGTGACAGCAACTTCACTGAATGTTCTTCCCAAAAGGACATTCAGGCATGTCAGGCCTATATCTTTATTGACTTCTTCACCGTTTTTAAGTTTCCGCACGATATCTTCCAGCATGGTCCAGTTTTGGTTTTTGCGGTCTTTGATGTCGAGAGCATTTTTGCGGATTTTTTCAGCCTCTATATACATAAAAGTGAGATGTGTGAGGATATCATATACGTCACTTCCGCCTCTGGTCATTTCGATATACATCTGATCTGCGTCAATCCGGTAACAGTTGCGGACACGACGCGGAGGCACATGTTTTTCAAATTGAGAGTTTTCATACCCTTCCCGGGAAATGAGTTTGATATAGCGGCATTGTTCTATACCTACAGGCAATCTTTGAAAGATGTACAACAAACCATTGAGTTCTACTTTTTCAGGATCAGCTACGGAACCGTAAATTTCAGGTTTCAGTGCCAGAAGAGCATCAATGATGGTCTCACCTGAAATCCCTAAAGGTTTGTAAGCTCCCCGCATAAACAGATGTTTCATGGCGATGTACAGACGCTGTATGGAAGTACGGGATATTTGTGCTCTGGTAGGTTGGTAACTGAAATATGCTGCCATAGAGATTGGATTTAGCATAATCTAACAAAAATTGAACCAAAAGAAGCAAAATTAAACGGTTATAGCTTAGATACCGGATGCAAAAACATTGTCAAAAGATTTTTTTGTACACAGAAACCAGATTTTCGTCGAAAAAAATAAAATATTTTTCCTTTTACTGAACACTGTTCATTATATTTGCGTTGTTATTTAAAATTTTAAAAAATGGGTTCTTCGGAAAGGAAAGAAAGAGAAAAAGCAGAATTAAAAGAGCAGATTCTTCATACAGCAAAAAAGATATTATTAAAATCCGGTAAAAACGGATTGTCAATTCGTAAAATTGCCAATGAAATCGAATACAGTCCTGCGACCATTTATCTGTATTTTAAGGATAAAGATGAAATATTACACGAGCTGATGGAAATGGGTTTTATGCTAAAAAACAAATATATGGCGCATGCTTATGCTGAAAAAGATCCGGCACAACGTCTTTACGAAATCGGCAAAGCTTATGTTTCTTTCGGCATTCAAAATAAAGATTGGTATGATATCATGTTTAATTCCGACGAACCAATGCAACATATGGCCAAATGCCGCGAAGACTGGGATCAGGGAATGGCCATGTTTAACTTTCTGACCATGACTTGCAAAGAAGCCATACAAAAATATGATCTGACTACCATCGATGAAAATGTTATGGCACTGCAACTCTGGAGCAGTGTTCATGGTCTGGTCAATCTGGCACTGACAAACAGATTGGATATTGTAGAACATGCAGACAAACACGAAATCATTGAAAAAGTACTCAGTTCTATGTTACATTGTATCTTTAAAAAATAATTTTTTTACCTAACACTAAACAGTGTTTATATTAATAACATCATTTATATGTCGTTTAAAAAAATATTATTATCCTCCTGCTTATTGATGTTTTGGTCAGGAATAAAAAGTCAGGATTTTACCACCATGGTAGCTAAAGCTTGGGGCCACAACCAACAACTTAAAGCTAAAGAGTTTCAACTGGAAAGTGCCAATCTCCAACTTCAGGAAGCAAAATCCATGTACGGACCAACGGCCAGTTTTGGTGTACAATACACATTGGCAGCGGGCGGTCGAAGTATTCAACTTCCTGTAGGAGACTTATTAAATCCGGTCTATTCCACCCTGAACTCCATCACGCAAAGCAATCAGTTTCCTACAATTCAAAATGTAGAAGAACAGTTTTTACCAAACAATTTTTATGATGCCAGATTCAGAATAAATCAACCGATTTATTACCCTGATCTTGCCATCAATAAAAAAATAAAAAAGGAATCCGCAGAACAAAAAAACCTGGAAGTCCTCGCATTTAAAAGATTGATAGCCAAAGAAGTTATGTCTTCTTACTTTATCCTCGAAAGTGCAAACAGAGCTGTTGAAATCTACAGAGCCAATGACACCTTACTCACAGAAGCCAAACGTGTCACCCAAAGTATGATCAAAAACGGTATAGCGCTTCCTTCTGCATTGGCACGAATTGAAACCCAACAATCTTTATTGTATTCTACTACGCTTGAAGCAGAAGGGAATATCCGAAATGCCTTATCCTATTTTGAGTTTATCACCGGAGAAAATGACGTTCAGAAATTGAACCTGCCGGAATTGCCTGACCCAAATGCAGGTAATATTCAGGTGAGAGAAGAAATTTTACAGATTGACAAAGGGCAATCCATGTTGGCACTTGCCATTCAAAAAGAAGAATCTTTTTACCTTCCCAGAATCGGGGCACAGTTGGATCTGGGATCCCAGGACTTTAATTTCGGATTTCAGCCTTATGCTCTTTTTGGTATCAATGCTGAAATCAACCTTTTTGACAATAAGAGGCACCAACACCGCAAATCGTCTTACCAAGCTGAAAGTATAGCCCTTGGAAAACAAAAAGAATATGTTTTTGATCAGTTTGAACTTCAAAAAACCATAACCCTGCAAAACCTTGAAACAGCAATCCTGCAGGCCAAAACATTTGAAGCCCGAATGAACGCAGTTAAAAAATTGTACAACGAAATTTTCACAAAATACAAGGAAGGCAGCGCCAATTATCTGGAATTGCTCGACGCACAGACACAAATCACTCAAATACAGATTCAATATAATCTTGCCCGTCAGAATGCCTGGTTGAAATGGGCTGATTATGTATATTCAACAGCATCTTATCCCATTTTTTAATCCTGAAACATTAAAACATCATGAAAATTTTATCTTTAAAATATATTTTCCCTTTGGCCCTGAGTATTATTATAATATCCTGTAATTCTAAAGAATCAGCCATCAAATCCCAACGTTCTGTCCCTGAAAACACCGTTGTTAAAACAGAAAAAGTAAAAAACAGCAGTGCTGATAACTCTGTAACGGCGCTCGGTTTGGTAATGAGTGAAAATGAAGCCAGACCTTCTTTTAAAACCGGTGGTGTGATTCAAAAAACGTATGTCAAAGAAGGAGACTTTGTCAAAAAAGGACAACTTTTGGCGACCCTGATAATGGACGAAATCGAAGCTCAGGTCAAACAAGCAGAAGAAGGATTTTTTAAGGCCGAAAGAGACCAAAAAAGAGTCAAAAATCTATATGCCGATAGTGTCGCCACGCTCGAACAGTTTCAAAATGTGACTACTGCCTATGAAGTTGCCAAAAGAAATGTTGACATAGCCAGATTCAATCGCACATACAGCGAAGTAAAAGCACCCATTTCCGGTAAAATTGTCAAACAAATCATGAAATCCGGTGAAATTACCGGACCCGGAATGCCAATTTATGCCATCATGGGTGTGGGCGAAAGCGATTGGAAAATTATGGTCGGCCTGGTAGATAAAGATTGGGCCAGAGTTCAGAAAAATGATGTCGCTGAAATAAAACTGGATGCCTATCCCGGACAATCTTTTACCGGAAAAGTGGTCAACAAAACATCGGTCGGCGGGAATACCAGCGGAACCTTTGATGTGGAAATCGTTTTTGATCGGTCCCCTCAATTATTGGCCGCAGGGTTGACTGCCCATGTAACTATCCAAACCAAAAACAATAACGGATTTACAGAAATTCCGGTTGATGCCCTGGTAAGGACTAATGGTCAGAAAGCCGAGGTATTTACCATAGAAAATGGCAAAGCAAAAAAAATCACCATAGAAATAGCCCGAATCTCAGGTGATTATGTATCTGTTTCCAAGGGTTTGGAAGGTGTAAGTGAAGTCATCACGATTGGTGCCGTTTACCTTGAAGACGGAGAAAAAGTTTCTTTTTAACAAACCGGTTTTCTGATATTAAAAAAATGAATACACATGAACTTTAATCAATTTTTTGTCAAAAACTGGCAATTTACCCTGGTTGTTTTTTTTGCTGTAATGGTATTAGGCGTCAATGCACTGCTCAACATGCCGAGAGGTGAAGACCCTCCCTTCGGAGCACCGATTTTTTCAATTGTGGTTGTGTATCCCGGAACCAATCCGATCGATATGGAAAAACTCATTGCCGATCCCATAGAAGAAGAGATTTATCAACTCACGGACGTTAAAAAAATCAAAACCACCATCAAAGACGGTTTGGTCGTCATGTTGGCCGAGTTTAATTACGGCGTAGATGTTGAGGCAAAAAATAACGATGTCATTCGGGAAATAAATAAAATCCGTCCTGATTTGCCGGAAGGTATTGTGCTTCTGGACATCAAAAAAGCTGCCAGCAGCGATGTTGCTATCCTGCAGACTGCCATTATCAGTGATACGGTGTCTATTCAGACTATGAAAGAATTGGGTGAAAATCTGGAAAAACAGATGGAAAGAATCAAGGATGTCAAATGGTCAGAAGTTCAGGCAACACCAAATAAATTAATCAGAATTGACCTCGATCTTGAAAAAATGTCAGCCATGAAACTGGGATTAAACCAGGTTTTGGGTCTGATACAAGCCAATAATATCAATATCCCCGGAGGATCTCTGGACTTGTCCAACAGAAAATACAACGTGAAAGCGACAACAGAATTTGAAGATGTGGAGGATATAAAAAATGCTGTCGTTCATGTAAGTAAAGAAGGTAAAATCGTCAAACTGGGTCAGATAGCAAATGTATATCCGGACCATGAAAAGTTTGACCATATTGCCAGATATAACGGAAGAAGAGCCATCTGGGTCAACACCGCTATGAAGGACAAAAAAAATATCATTACCACCAGAAAGGAAATGCAAAAGGTTCTCGAAGCCTTCGAAAAAGATTTGCCGGAAGGCGTGACAATGGAGCAGTCTTTTGATCAGGAAATAGGAGTAAAAAACCGACTTGCCGGCCTCGGAAGGGACTTTCTGATTGCTATTTTTCTGGTTTTACTCACCTTACTTCCCTTAGGTACCAGAGCTTCCCTGGTAGTTATGATTTCCATTCCTCTATCCTTAAGTATTGGTCTTTTTGCTTTGGATATGTTGGGGTACACATTAAATCAATTGAGTATCGTCGGAATGGTTATTTCCTTAGGATTGCTGGTAGACGACAGTATTGTAGTGGTCGAAAATATAGAAAGATATATGCGAAAAGGTGTTTCTGCCAAAGAAGCCGCCATTTCAGCCACCAACCATATTATGGTAGCAATCCTGGGATGTACAGCCACTTTATTACTGGCTTTTTTACCCCTGGCAAACCTGCCGGAAGGGTCAGGTGATTTTATCCGGTCTTTGCCGATGGCGGTCATGGTTACGGTACTTGCTTCATTATTTGTTTCGGTGACTATCATACCATTTCTTTCGAGCATTTTGTTAAAAGCTCACGAAAAACAAAGCCACTCTGAAGGAAATTTCTTTTTCAACGCTTTCAAAAAATATATCAATTCTCCCTATCAACGTTTATTGGAATGGTGCATGCAAAAACCATATGTGACACTGATGATTGCCGGTGGTTTGTTTGCCGCTTCTTTATTGCTCGTGCCACAATTGGGTTTCAGTTTATTTCCTGAATCTGAAAAACCTATCATAACCGTCGACATCGAAACAGAACCGGGTTCACGTCTCCAACATACAGACAAAACAGTCAGAAAAATCGAAAAATTATTGTTGGCGATGCCCGAAGTACACCATATCAGCGCCAATGCCGGCAAAGGGAATCCGCGCATTTACTACAATGAATTTCAAAAACAAAATGCCGAAAACCTGGGACAAATCATTATTTATCTCGATCCCAAAACAAAAGTTCCTGAAATCGTGGCTTTCGCCGAAAAAACGAGAAATGCATTAAAAGGTATACCGGGAACAAGAATAGAGGTAAAACGATTTCAACAAGGACCACCTATTTCAGCGCCTGTTGAAATCAGGATTTTGGGCAACAATCTGGACACTTTACAAACCTTAAGCAGCAAGGTCGAAAAAATTGTCCTTGATACAAAAGGAAGCATGTATGTGCGCAATGATTTAAAATATCAGGGAAATGATCTGGTTGTGAAAATCGACAAAGAAAAAGCCGGCTTGTTTGGTCTTACTGGAGCGGAAATCGCTAAAACCATCCGACTGGCTATGGCAGGCATTGATGTCGGAAATATAAAAAATGACGAAGGTGACGAATTTCCCCTGAGAGTCAGCCTTCAGGAAAATACATTTAATGCCATAGAAACCTTTGAAAAGATCAATATCACTTCTTTAAGTGGTGCTTTGGTTCCTCTGAAACAAGTAGCGGAAATATCGCTTTTGCCTTCATCTTCGACCGTATTGCATTACAATAAAGAAAGATATGCCTTGGTAAGCAGTTTTGTCGAAAAAGAATACAACACCGACAAAGTGACCACCGAAATCCTGGAAAATATCGATCAAAAACTGGTGTTACCCAAAGGATACCGGGTAGTTGCCGCCGGAGAAAGAGAATCCCGCGAAGAATCATTCGGAGGATTGGGCACCATCATTATTGTGACGGTTTTTGGTTTGCTGGCTATTTTGATCCTCGAATTCAGAACCTTTAAGTCTACCCTGATCGTTTTGAGTGTCATTCCGATGGGAATTATCGGTGCCTTACTCGCCCTGTATTTTGCCGGAGAATCATTGTCCTTTGTTGCAACAGTGGGTATTATTGCCCTTGTGGGAATAGAAATCAAAAACAGCATTCTGATGGTCGATTATACCAATTCCTTACGGGAAAAAGGAATGCCCTTGTACGAAGCAGTCATGGATGGCGCAGAAACGCGGTTTTTACCCATTTTACTTACATCTTTGACAGCTATCGGAGGTTTGACACCTCTGGTTCTTGAAAATTCTCCACTGATCAGCCCATTGGCTAAAGTATTAATAGGAGGATTGATAACAAGTACCTTATTAAGCCGTCTGGTGACACCGGTTTTGTACAAATTGATTCCTCCCCAGGTAGAAGTGAAAACCCAATCGGATTTTGAGTAAAAATTTTATGTTTTGTTGCCGGTCAGCGATAAATATTTGTTTTTCAGCAAATCGTTAACGGCAGTCAAATCAATATTTTTGATCAGTAAAAACAAAACAACAGGATATATATGATGAAATAGTCTTTTCATAGATGTTGACATATGCCAAAGTAAATCCCTTGGTGTAATGAGATATATACAAAGGTAAAAGCCGATGATGAGCCCCGGAATCAACCATTCTTTCCTGATAGATGTGATAAAATTTCGGAGTAAGATTACTAACAAAACAAAAGTATAGTATTTGGTAAACAACGTTTCCAACGAAAACCGTATGATGTGAAAATACCGGTAAGGCGAAAGCAGTTTATCAAAAACAGAACCTGATTGTCCGGCTACAAGATCATTCATCGGGGCGTAAACGAGTTTAAAGTACAAAGCAGGTATAAGCAAAGGTATAAGACCTGAAAAAAAGGATATAAAGGCAGAAAATCTGTTTTTTTCAATAATAAAAATATAGATACATATTGCCAACAAAAAGACATAACCTTCATTTTTGACTGACAATGCGACCGAAACCAAAAATCCTGTCCAGCGATGAAAATTAGCAGGCTTTTCGGTTTGCAGTATCACGATCAACAATAAAAGCAGCGCCATAAAACTGTCGGCATACTGAGAAGACACCAAATTCATGAAGTTAACATCCAACAATAAAGCCACCATAAGCAATATTCCGATGTATACAAAAGGTTTACAAACGGAATACAATACATACAGGATTAAAAGGTAAAAAAGCATGGATATCATAGCGGGAACAAAAGCATGGATACCACCGAAAGCCTTCCAGAACGAGGCAACCATAGCCGGAAGTAATAACGGATAATCGGGATGTGACCAGGCAAGATTGGGATGCAGCATAGATGTCCATGATGTTTCATAATACAAAAATTTTGCATGCAAATTCCAGATGGCCCAGGCATCCCATTCTCCCCATTTTTCTGTATACATCAAAAAAACAAGGATTCCGATCCAAATAATCCACAAAAACCGATAATCCGGGAACAAAATCCGGATAATTTTGCTTCTAAAATTATTAAAAACCGGAAAAATCGTCAATAAGGGAAGGCATAATAAAAACACATATTGTATAGAAAAAAACAGCGATATTGAATACAAAGTACCGACGATTACAGGACTAATCAATATGGCTATCACATTCGTCAGATAATCCGGAAATAAAGATTTTTGACCCCAAATTAAAAAAAATAAACAGAGTAATATGATATCAACAAAAGTAAGAAGGGTAACCAATTCTGACATTTTTTTATGGATTCTGAATGGTTAAAAAAAACTTTTTTCCGTTTGAATTCCGGACAAAATCAATTCTGTTGGTCGAATCCGCAGATAATGTACAGGACAACACTTCTGGTGCCAATACAAACTGAACCTGATAATATAATTTTTCTCTGTTTGTGTCTTGTTGAACGAGTGTTTCGTTAGTTTGTATTGCTTTCAATACCCGGTCAGGTTCATTTTCAGACATATCAAACAATGGAAACCAATGTACCAACGTGAAAACTATCAGGGTGAGCGGAAACAAAAAGGAGGTAAAAAGATTTTTCAAAAGAGCAAAATAATTTGATCGGACAATATTAGTAAATTTCCGGTATATTGAGACTAAACACCTTTAAATTCGATCAAAAACCGGCAGATGAAAAGCATTTTTTGAAAAATACAAAGAAGTAGGTTTGATAAAACGTTACATCCTATGGCCTGTATTGGGTCATGTGGCATGAAGAAACCTTTTATCTTTTATCACTAACCATATTATCATTATTCCTTCAGATTGGCTATTCTATATTTGCATTAGGATAAGATGAGGTATAAACTTCTAGATGATTTCATATTTGGTTTTTACAGGAATATATATAACTTTACTTTATTTTTCAGCTAATACCCGTGCAAAATGAAACATTCGGATAATGAATTGGTCGAAAGATTGAAAAACGGAGATATCAGACTCCTGGAAAATATATATTTGGAATACAAACCTGCTTTTACAGAATGGGTGAAACAAAAATACGGGTTGCATATTGAAGATATAGAAGACATCTGGCAGGAGGTCGTGATTATTTTTTTTGAAAATGTTAAGAAAAATAAGCTTGAGGTATTAAAGGTAAAGTTGATTACTTATTTGTATGCTATTGGTAAACATTTAATATATAAATTATTAGACAAACGTAACCGCAATTTGGAAAATCACAAAATCAATAAGGAAGAAGATGATACTTTTCAATATTTTGGAGAAGACGAACTTAAACAAGAAACCAACATTTTAGCATCGCGTACCTTCTCAAAGCTGGGAAAATCTTGCCAGGAATTATTGATAGCAAGATATTATTACGGTAAATCTGTGGAAGAAATATGTATGGATTCAGGTTTGTCATCAAAAAACACAGTAAGCGCATCAATCAGTAGATGTATAAAACAATTAAAAGAATTAATTTTTAAAAACGGGGTCCAATGAAACAGGAGTATATTGATTTAATAGAGAAATATTTCGGTTCAGGGTTGAATACTGACGAAAAGAAAGAATTTGAGAATTTGATGGCTAACAATGAGGCATTTAAACAAGAATTTGAAGAATACAAAATTGTGCTCAGTGTCATACAGGCCGAAGGCAGGAATCATCTGAAACAAAAATTAATTTCTTTAAATACAGTCGGTAAAAATAAGATACAATGGGCAAAAAGATTAGGTATAGCAGCTGGTTTAACAGGTATTATGTTGATTGCAGGGTACTATACCTTAATAAGGTTTGATCAATCAAAAACCAACCCAATGACAAATGTAAATGAAACTGAAAAGAACAAAAAAGCGGAAACCGATACTATCGCAGAGAGAAAAGAAAATTTAAATGAAAATGATTTACAAAAAAAGGCATTAGAGTATGATAAACAAAAAACAAAAGCAGATTCACTATTTGCAGCCCATTACAAACCTTTCAGACATGAATCTTTAGAGCCTACATTGCGGGGAGAGGAAACAGATAATCAAAGAAATATATTTTTAAAATTGTATTGGGAAGAGAAATATTCAGAGGCATTGTTGCAATATAATGAGCTTTCAGAAGAAGAAAAATTGAACCCCAATCTCATGTTTCAATATGCTATTTGTCTGATAGAAAACAAACAGTACAAAAAAGCTGAAGCTATTTTGGAAGTTTTGAAAGCAGAAAATAAAAGCAGGTTTGATAAAGATATTGAAAAGTATATAAAATTATTAAAACAGCGAAGAATACATGATTAATGAATACTATTTTTTGTATAAAAATGTATTCATTAATTTCATGTTTGTTGGATTTATTTTTAAAAGCAATCAAAATAAAATGTCAGCATATTCAATTAAACTAAGTTTGGTTTTCTGTCTATTTTTTATCAAAAATGAAAAAACATTCTGTCAGAACAATAATTTTGAAGACAAAATCCAAAACTGCAATTTACTGAGTGAAAATTTAAAATTAGCAGAAAATAATGAAGATTTTATATCCTATATAAAAGAAAAATTTAAAAATGACTCAGTATCTATAGAATGTGATTTAAAAAATCTTGTTCTTATAACATATTATGCCGAGATTCTTAAATTTGAAAAAGGTCAAACTTTGGCTTTAGAACTTTGGAATCATATTATTAAAACTGCACCCATTTGTTTTCAAAATAATGAAGATACCTGTCTGCTGAGGTTAATGATAGTTGCCGGACACAACATTGAAAATTACGGATCATTTAATAAAAGTTCCGGGTATATATTTGATGCAATAGATAAATTAGAACAAGCAAAATCAAAAATTCCCTGCGAACTTAAGGCTGCCTTTTATTATCTACCTATGACTGTACATTGGGAAGTTGAGGATTATAAACAAACTTTGTATTTTATCAATAAAATACTTGAAATTTGCTCGCAATGTTCAACTGTTATTTCAGATGATTATGCCTATTATTTTTATTTGAAAGCATTTATTTTGGCATATTTAAATGAACATGAAGAATCAAATTACTGTTTTCTGAAATCATCGGAAGTATATGAAAAATCAGCGACTGGTATCAAAAGCCATTATTATAGAAATATACAATTTAACTTATATACATTTTTTCAAAAGCAAGAATATTTGGACAAAGCTTTGATATTAACTAAACAGGTGTTGGAGGATGCAGAAAATAAAAAAGATTTGGCGAAAGCTATTGAATATAATATTGAAATGGTCAGGCTTTATACATACACCAATCTTTATGATTCAGCCTATTATCATTCGCAAAAGGCATTTTTACTATTGGATGACTATGAAACTTATAAAAATAGTAACTATCATGAATTGTTGCTGAAAGAAGTTATATTAACTACCATGAGACTGGAAAAATATAATGAAACTGATAAATATATTAACGAATTAGAAGATATTCACAATAAAAAAGGTTTATTAAACTATATTTATAAGTTGGGAATTCAGAATTCCAGAGCTGCGCTATTAGAAAAACAAAATAAATTTAATGAAGCATATTTAATAAGAAAAAATATTTTACATACTCTAGATTCCTTACAATATGACAGTACTTTTAAATTAAGTGAGGAATATAAACTCTCTTTTGTATTGCATAAAATGGATTCTTTTTATCATGCATTCAAAATATGTGAAAAATGGATATATAACTACGTCAAAAATACTGACCAAAGAAATAAGTATATAACCAGTTCCGACCTGGGCGGTGTATTGTTAAAATTTAATAACTTTTTTAATCTGGCATTATCTAATCTTTATAATATAAATGAAGATATAAACATTGACGAATTTTATAATAAGTGGTTATTTAAACAAGGTTTTATTTACTACCGGCATCAAAAAATAAATGCAGTTAAGCAGAAAAATCCTGAAATAAAAGGACTGGAAAAAGAGTTAAGGGAACTTCAAAGTTTACAGGAAAAATCAAAAAAAGAGAGTCCTGACTATAAAATTCTATTGGAAAATAAAATCATTACAAAAGAAAGGGAATTGGTAAAATTACTTTCAAAGGATACTTCTAATATGCAGGACAATTATGTAAAAAAATTATTTGAAAAGTTGCAGCGTGATGAAATTTTAATAGAAATAATAGAACATCAGAATCAATTTAAAAATGATGATTATCAGATATGGATCAGCGCATTTGTATTGAATAAGGATAGTATGAGAGTTCAGTATGTGCCTTTGATTAAAAAGGATGAATTGATTGCTTTGTTGGGTAAAAGGAATGATTTTGAAAGTATCAATAATTTATATGAAAATAAAAAAATATTGGAAGTCTTATTTAAAAATATTCTGAAACAACTTAATACCAAGAAAAAAATATATTTGGTATCTTCAGGAGTCATTCATCATATCAATCTTTCTTCTCTTTCTTATAAAAATCAGACTTTTGGAGATTATTTTGACGTTAGACCTATCATGTTTGCCAAAGACATATTATCAAAAAACGATAGCCTTTTTTCTTTGGAGAGTGCTTCACTTATTGGGAATATTGAGTATGAGTTTAAGGATGAAAACGATTCTATTGTATCAGACAGAAACATCCGGGCTGAGAAAAAGGGTATTTGGCCAACATTAAAAAATGCAAAGACAGAAATTGAGTTTATTTCAGATTTAATGAAATCAGAAAGTATAGAAACCAGGGCATTTCAAAATCAGGTGAGTAGGGAATTTTTAATAAAAACATTTTCAGAGAAAGAATCCGGGATAAATGATTTGATACATATTTCTACACATACGTATTTTGATACCTTGGCATTAGGACGACATTCCTCTGAACTCAACAAATACAACAATAAATATATCGAGGAAGATTTTTCTTTGAAAATATCGTCTCTGGTTTTTACTCCGGATAGCCAACATGATAGTGAGAGACATGTCAATCCAAATCAGATATTGACGAGTTTTGATATTAGTAAATTGGAATTATCAGGAACCAAACTGGTCGTTTTGTCTGCATGTCATTCCGGTTTTGGAGTTCGCTCGGGCATAGAAAATGTTTACGGTTTTACAAGGGCATTTAAATTAGCCGGAGCTGAAAAAGTTGTTATTTCTCTTTGGAATATTTATGACTATCCAACTTCAGAGTTTATGAAGTACTTTTACACATTTTTACTTAAAGAAAAACAAAAACCTGGAGTAGCTTTAAAATTGGCTCAGAAGCAGATGAAGAAAGAGAAATATGAACCTTATTATTGGGCGGGGTTTGTGTTGTATGAATAAGAACAACTTTATTTCTGTTGTTTGACTATTTTCGAAAAAAGAAGGATGTTTGGATACAAACCTTTAAAAGACACTGCTGATATTGTAAAATTTTCTTGAATTATCTCAAATGTAAGGTTTTTTTATTGATTAAAATTCTATCAAAAAAAGCTTTGAGAAAATCTTTGTGACTTCCGGTTTCAACTATTTTTATTCAAAACTTGGTTGATTTACCATCCGACATGTTAATATTTTGAGAAAACATGTATTAAGGGTAACATAAAAGTACAAAAATGCAACCTGTTGCTACAGACAAGTAATTAAGATGAGTATTGACTTATACTCAGTAATGCCTTTTTGATACTTAACGACCTGAACAAGAGAATCTTACAATTTTTTACAAATCAAAATTTATTAAAATGAAAGCTTTTTTACTTTTTTTTATGTTACTAATGGCTCAGTTTTGCCATGCTCAAAAAACACAGGTCATCGATTATGCAACTTATATCGGTGGATTGGGTGCTGACTACGCAGCGAATCTTCAATTATCAGAAAATGACGACATTTTTTTAGCAGTATCAGCAACTACAGGATGTGTCACTACACCCGGAGTACATAAAACGATATATTCAGGTGGTGTAAGTGATGTATTGTTGCAAAAACGTGATAAAGCAGGGAATTTAATTTGGAGTACTTATTACGGAGGAAGCCTGGAAGATGCTGTAAATAAATTTATATTACTAAAAAATGGAAAAATCGCTTTATGCGGTCAGACAAACAGCAATGCAAATATAGCAAAAGAAGGGTATCAGAATAACTACGGCGGTGGTTCTTATGATGGGTTTTTAGCAGTATTTAATGATGACGGTACATTAGATTGGGCCACATATTATGGGGGATCCGGAGAAGATGCTATTTATGGTTTGGTTGAAGACAGTAAAGGTAATCTCTACATAAGTGGCTATACATATTCAGGTTCAAAAATAGCAACACCGGGATCTTATCAACTGGCTTTGGCCGGAAATTCTGATGGCTTTTTAGCTAAGTTTTCAGAAGATGGACAATTACTTTGGGGCACTTATATGGGAGGAACAGGACTCGATGCCATTTATGCGATGGATATTGATGCAAATGATCAGGTTTGGCTGGGAGGGATTTCTTACAGTACGACAGGATTAAGTACAACAAATGCTTATCGTTTTTTTAATTCAGGAAGAGGAGACGGATTACTCATAAGTTTTGATCAGGATGGCAAAAAAGTTTACAGTACTTATTACGGCGGGGGTGATACGGATGAAATTTATGTTGTTTATATTGACAAAGACGGGAATATATGGTTTGGCGGTCCTACTAATAGTAGTGATAATATTGCAACACCGGGAGTTATAAATGAAACAAATTCAGGAAGTAAAGATGTGTTTTTAGTAAAATTTGATAAAAACAGAAACCGTAAATGGGGTACATATCTGGGAGGCAATGAATGGGATACATTTTTCGGAATGGATGTAGATCCTGAGGGTAACGCAATACTATGTCTGATGACCCAAAGCAGCAATTTTTGGCCAATCAGAGATGCAATGCAGGAAAGTTTTGGAGGAGGACCATGGGATGCTGTTTATATAAAAATAGATGGCAATGGAGGATTAATATGGTCGACTTTTCATGGCGGCAATGGTAATGACCGGGGTATTGACGTAAAATTAAATTCAGAAGGCAATTTTGTATTTTTTACTACTGCCGGAAGTCAGGGATTACATACTGAGGATGCTGATGACAAACTGTTAAACGGCACTCAGGACGGATTGTTGAGCATCATTAAAGAAGATGAAATGAGTTCGATCAGTGAAAATCAAACTACACAGGAAAACATATTGCTTTATCCGAATCCTGCAAGTGAAAGTCTGATTTTAGACATTGACTATATGGAAGATTATGTTATACAAATATATGACAATATGGGAATTCACTATTTGACTAAAAATAATTCATCAAACATTTTAGATATCAGCACATTGAAAAACGGATATTATATTATAAAACTTATGTCAAAACAAAAAGGTAAAACTAAAGAAATTTCTTTTATTAAAATTTAAATTGAACGTATGAAACTCATTTTAATTATTCTTGTCCTGACTTATTGGAAAGCAAGTTCTCAATCAAATATGATATCATCAGGTGAATCTTTTTTGACAAACGAAGGAGGTATATCAAGTTCCGTTGGTCAAGTTTTTACAAACTTTGTTAATACTGAAAATTATACCTTACAGGAAGGAGTACAACATCCTTATGAAATACACGATATCGTGTCTACCTCGGATCATATTCAGGTGGCGGTAAAAATTTGGCCAAATCCTTTTAAAAATGACATAATTGTCAATTTAACTTATGAAAATATTGATGAATTAACTTATGTATTTTCAACAATTACCGGACAAAAAATTTGCCGTGGACAATTAGGTTTGACCAACAACATTTCCACGCATGACTTGCCAAATGGAATTTATGTTTATTCCATTTTTTATAAAAATCAATTTCTTTCAACATATAAACTTATAAAACAATGAAATCTATCTTAAAATTTGTTTTAATCATAATTTATGTTTGCATTATTATTTTTGATGTAATAGCTCAACCATCAAATAAAATAACCTATCAGGCTGTAATTCGTGACCAATCGGGTTTTTTAATTAAAAACAAAGCCATTGGAGCCAGGGTTGCCATAGTACAAGGAAGCAATAATGGAACAATAATATTCCAGGAAATTTATAATCCGAATCCTGAGACCAATGAAAACGGTTTGGTGACTTTTAATATTGGCGGAGGGATCGCCTTAAGTGTAAATAAATATGAAGATATTGACTGGTCACAAGGACCCTATTTTATAAAAAGTGAATTTGACCTGAATGGAGGAACAAATTACAACATCATCTCAACTTCGTTGCTTAATAGCGTGCCATATGCTCTTTATGCATTAAATGGAAAAAAAGGAGATCCGGGTGAAAAAGGAGATGTCGGACCAAAAGGTGACAAAGGAGATCCGGGTCCTCCAGGAAATGCAGGAAATTATATTGCAGGTTCAGGGATAACTATTGAAAGTAATACCATTAGTGCTGTTGATAACAGTATTTCAAATGAATTGCAGCAATTGTCTTTATCTGGTACGCAACTTTCACTGTCTCAGGGAGGGGGAACAGTTACTCTACCGGCTGCAGGCGGGGGAGATAACTGGGGTTCTCAGACTGTAGTAACAACAAGTACTTTAACTGGTAATGGTACAAATTCAGATCCTTTATCAATTGCTAATAATAGTATTAACAGCTCACATATTATTGATGGCTCCATAACTGGTGATGATATAAGTACGACCGGGGCAAATCCTGGAAATGTTTTAAAATTCAATGGCACTAAATGGATTCCAGGACAGGATGGTCCAAGCCTTGTTGAAGGCAGTGGAATTTCCATTATTGGCAACAGCCAAGGTACATCTTATACAATAAGCACAAGTGGAGGTGGAATAACTGGATCTGGAAATAGTGGGACTATACCATTATGGAATGGAAGTAATTCGTTGACTAACTCTGTCATGAATCAAGAGTCAAACAAAATAAATATTAACAATCCAACAACTACTGGTGGTCGCCTTAATGTCAAAGGTGATAGCGGTGGGTTTGGAATTAGTGGAGAGTCTGATTTTGTTGGTGTTTTTGGTGTAGGAAACAGAGGTGTTTTCGGTCAATCAACCGGAACTTCAGGTCGGGGAGTCAGAGGCTTTTCTGCGGATGGCGTAGGTGTTGAAGGTGAATCTCCATCCAATATTGGTGTACGTGGAGAATCAAATATTGGTACCGGAGTATATGGTGAATCATCCTCTTTCAGAGGAGTTTGGGGAGAAAGTTCAAATGGACAAGGTGTGAGAGGTAACAGTGATACTAAAGAAGGAGTTGTAGGAGCATCAAACAGTGGGAGAGGGATGTGGGCAACTTCAACTTCCGGAGATGGCATTGCCGCGAGTTCTGTTTCAGGTGATGGTGCTGATATTTCTTCTTCTACCGGAGTAGGATTGAGAGTGAGTTCTACTTCAGGGACAGGTATATTGATAGCTGTACCAACAAACACCCAATCAGCAATTCAAGCATTACAGGGAAATGTATTAATTGGAACAGGTAAACTAGGTGTTGGTAACCTTACACCAACTTTTAGACTTCATCTTCCAAATACAAACACTGATGAAGGTGGCAGAGCCAGGGCAAATGCCTGGACAACCTATTCTGATAAAAGAATTAAGTCTGAAGTAGAAACTATCCCTTATGGTCTGAAAGAAGTTTTGCTTTTAAGTCCTAAAACATATTTTCAGCATAACTCGGAATTTGAATCAGGCAACCTTATTATTAACAAAAAAGGTGTCAATGACATAGGCTTTTTAGCACAAGAAGTTTTACATATCATTCCTGAGATTGTGTCCATACCACAAGATGAAAATAAAGACTTATGGGGATTAAATTATGAAAAATTGACACCTATTCTTGTAAAGGCAATTCAGGAACAACAAGAGATAATAGATAATCTTAAAAAACAAATGGAAGATATGAATAAGGTACAGGCAGATTTGATTTCTTTACAAAAAGAACAAAAATTATTAAAAGAAATTTATGATGCTCAAAATGTCTCCATAGATAAGTTGTTGAAAGTGATTTCAGAACAATCTGTAATCAATGATTTAAGTGTTAAAAAATAAATATTATCCTTTGAGAAAATTGGTTTAATTAAGAATATTTTATGGATGTTTTAAAAACATAGCCGTAGTCTGCCTGTTTGGTAGTCAAAATACCATTATGCTTACCTGGCTTGATATACTCAGATTTGCGACAGCGGGCAATCCGTCTCCTGACCAAAAAGTCAAAAAATCGGATGATGAATGGAGAGAAATACTCTCTGAAGATCAATATTACGTCACCCGCAAAAAAGGAACGGAAAGACCTTTCAGTTCTGACATGTGTGAGTCATTTGAGCCCGGAAAATATGCATGTTTATGTTGTAAAACCCCGCTTTTTGACAGTACCCAAAAATTTGACAGCGGTACCGGATGGCCAAGTTTTACACAACCGATCAAACCCAATGCGGTCTCCTATTACAAAGATCATTCTCATGGTATGTACCGCATTGAAGCTTTGTGCAATGCCTGTGGCGCTCATCTCGGACATGTGTTTCAGGACGGACCCAAACCCGGAGGTCTAAGGTATTGTATCAACGCCGAATCGCTTGAAAAAATTAAATCAAATGATCATCCGGAGACGGACACCATTGTGTTTGGAGGTGGTTGTTTTTGGTGTACGGAAGCCATCTTTCAAAAGTTGAAAGGTGTCCATAAGGTTGTCAGTGGTTATAGTGGGGGAAAAATCAAAAATCCTACCTATCATGAAGTTACCAGCGGCCTGACCGGACATGCCGAAGTGGTAGAAATCACTTATGATCCAAACATCATTTCTTTTGAAGATTTATTGCGCATCCACATGACCACCCATGATCCGACGACCTTAAACCGTCAGGGTGCAGACAGAGGAACCCAATACCGCAGTGTAATATTTTACAGATCCGAAAAAGAAAAATCAATTATAGAAAACGTTACGGCTGAGGTTTCGCCTTATTTTGAAAATCCAATCGTCACAGAAGTGGTACCCTTTGAATATTTTTACAAAGCAGAAGATTACCACCAGAATTATTTTGAACTCAATAAAAATAAAAATCCTTATTGCAGTGTTGTCATCGAACCCAAACTCAAAAAATTCAGGGAGCTGTATCAGGAAAAGATGGTGTGATGTGCGATTGAAAAAAAGTGATAAAAATATGAACTATGGCTGTTTCAAATTTTTAGACCCTGCAACTACAAGTATCGTTTTTGGGTAATTTAATTTATTAAATACCCTTCAAACTGCTTTTACACATCTTAGTACTCAGAACGCTCATCTTCCCAACTTCCTGTTTACTCCACCACCAAAACCGGTAAGGTTACCACATCGTTTTTGGTAACTATTTTGACAAAATATTTGCCCTTGACAGCTTTAGAGGTTTCAACATGGACGATATGGTCTCCTTCAGAAAAATATTCATTCCTGAACAGGGTTCTCACCATTTGGCCGGCTTCGTTGTATATTTCCATGGACACGGTTGTTCCACTTTGTAGTTGAAACTGAACATGAGCCGGATAGGTCTGTTGGACGGAGATGGGATTTGGATAAATTTTTGCCTTGATTTCTGAACTTTCAAAATCATACACACTACTGGTATTATCCTCAAAGACGACGTTTTCATCACCGGATTTATAAGGAACATACAACAAAGGTAAATAATACATCTCATCTCTGGTGCCTTCTCCCCAGGTCACAAACCTTGGCGGATTGCTCGGATTAGCCGGATTGTTAGCAGTATTGTCATATTTGGCAAATGCCCGGATACGGCTTCCTTTTTTAGCGATTTTGTAGCGATCAAAATAATATCCTCCCTGCCAATTGAAATCCCAGTCGTTGATTTTGATCAGGTTGGTCTTGCTGCCATCCGTATTTTCAATATACACTTCCCAATTTTTGCCCAGATAGTGCATGTGCGGAAAAATACCTACCAGACTGACATCAAAAGGTACAGTATACACACCTTCAAAGGTTTTGATTTGGCCTGGCATCAGAAAAAAACTGTTGGTACCACCTGTGAGATTAAACGGCAACATGATGTAATCTCTCACCGTCCTGTCGATAAACTCTGAATCTTCAGCAAAAAAGATATTAACCGTAGAAGAATCAGTTTCGTCCACACTCCACGGAGCATAGTGCATCTGAATTACCAGATCGCTTCCTGCAGCCATGTCCATAGCGATTCCATCAGGAAATCTCCTCGGTTTCTGTCCTGGAACGTATCCCGGATATTGGTCTCTGTTGATGACTTCAAACACGTCAAAGTCAGGATTTTCATCAGCACTGAATCCATACTCCGGTGTCTGATCGTCATATTGTTTCGCTTTGCCGGAAACATCCGAAAAAAACAAAGCATGGTGGACAATTTTAGTATTTCCCGGTCTGAGTTCTATGGCTTTGATTTTTTTATTCTGGGTCAACCCTGACGGCAACACAAAATACCTGTATTCATCCGTCCCGGTGCCTTTATGGGTATAACTCCTGTCAAAAGTCAACACCAGATCGGGCTCTCCCAACAAAGAATTTTCAGGAAAATCCGGAAAAGCCGGTTCATCGGCAGGATTGCCCATCGGTGTGCCGGCTTCGACCCAATCAGCTATCGTTTTGATTTGTGTGTCGGTCAGATAGTTTTCGTCCATAAACCTGCTATACGTCGGATCAGCTTTCCACGGTGGCATAATTTTATTTTGCGTGACATACCGTATACTGGTCGCCCAGTTGGATACTTCCTGATAATTGGTCAGTGAAAACGGTCCTATCTCACCCGGTCGGTGACACGAACTACAATGTTTGTATATAATCGGAGCAACATCCTTTGTATACGTTGGCTGAGCAAAAGATTTGAATTGCCATGCTGACAAAAGGAAAAGAGTAAATATTATTTTATACATCTTTCAAAATGGATTTTCTGAATAATTGATGAAACAACCGATAGGTTGTGTTTCCAAAACTGTATGAGTTATGCCGGATTGAATGGCAAATATAACATCTTTCAGGTAGTTATGGGTGATGGACGACCGTCTTTTTCCGGGAGCGTAAAACCGATTGTTGACCGCACCCCGATATATCACTTCTTTTGTACTTTCATTATATACGACACACTCAGGCAAGATGGTGGCTTTAAATTGTTTTGCAACGGTTTTCTGATGATCTGTTTGAATCGGATATTTTACTTTATACTTTTTTCTGAATTTTTCCATTCCTTGTTCTGTAGTCGAATGATTGGGAAAATATCCTATAAAACCAATTCCGGATTCTTTGGCACGTTCGTATATTTTATTGAGTTCCGGAGCTTCTTCCTGACAGATCCTGCATTCATCCAACAAAAACACATAGACTGTAAAACTGTCTTTTGACTGAGCGTACACATGATCCGGCAAAAACAGCATCACAAACAAAAGTAAATATAAAAAAACCTTAATTGATTTTTTTCGGATCATGAATGGAAGGAATTGTCTGATACCATAAAAATTTTGGGATATAGGTTAACCTAATAACGCAAAATTGACGATTTTGTACTCAATTTTCCATAAAAAAGTGTGGTAACATATATGATTCCACCCTTTTATAAAAATAAAAATAAATTCTTGTTCTTGAAAGCGGCAGTTTTTTAGCCCAACATCAAATATTCGAGGGTTTTTTTGATATCATTAGCCTCAACGGTACCTGTTTGTTGAGGAGCACGCAACCAGTCAAAAAAGACCTGTTTGGTCTTTTCATTTAAAGCTGACAAACGCGCCACTCCTTTTTTTTCAAGGGCTGCGGTATTACATTGTTGTTCGTATTGACCGTTGATCGGAATAACCATTATTTTTTTTCTGAGAAAAAGAGCCTCAGCCGGTGTTTCAAAACCTCCTCCTGTCAAAAGTGCGTGACAATGGATCAGACTTTCATTAAAATATTGCTGACTCACCGGAAAAAAAGTAATATTTCCCTCGTCATAAGGATGCGTTATTCCGGGTAAAAACCAATGTACCCTGACCGGACTGATTTCATTGAATATTTTTTTTACACAATCATAATCATAGGCCGGAAGATAAACTGTGACATGTCCCTGGTCTTTAGGGGTTGCCGTCAAAAACTCTTTTTTAATAATGGGCGGAAATACAAAAGAATCATAAGATTCAAAATGCAAGCCAACGTATTTCGTAGCCGGGGCATAATGTTTTAATAAAAACTCACCGATAAAACTTTTTTTGTCCGGTCGCGGTGTATTTTTACTCATAAAACTGGCCTGATGACCAAACTGAACGGAAGGTACTTTTTTTATTCGGCAAGCTCTTGCTGTAATATGCTCAAAATCATTGATGATTACATCATACTTTTCTACCGGAAGATCTCTGGCTTCTTTCAATACCCTCATATACCTTATGGATTTGATGGTTTTCCAATAATCGAGATCACCACATTCCGAATAAAACAAACTAAGTCCATCACTTCGGTATTTGACCGGGAGTTCGTAAGGAAGACTGGCATTCGAACCACTCAAAAAAATATCCACTTCACCTATTTCTCTCAGATAAGGCAACAATTGATGTGCCCGGCTTATATGACCATTTCCGGTGGCCTGTACGGCATAAAATATTTTCATATAGCGGTCTTAGTCTGAGGCATCATTTTGTCCTCCACACCATTTTTGAAAATGAAATCAAAAACTTCCGTTTCCGCTTCTTTTTCCCAATCTTCTTCCCATTCGCTGTGGACAGCTGTCCGGGGAGTTTTAACAGGTTCAAAATGAAGACGCCATTCTCCCTGATTATACTCAAGAGCAGAACAATTTTCCACCCAATCACCGGAGTTGAGGTACAATATACTTTCCCTCTCATGAGATAATATTTTGATTTGCGGCTGATGGATGTGTCCGCAGATAACCACGTGATAATTCTGATCAATGGCCAATGCTGCCGCCGTTTGTTCAAAGTCATTAATCCACTTTACGGCACGCTTGACACCGTTTTTGATTCTCTTAGAAAAACTGACTTTTTCCCGTCCGAATCTTTCCAAAACATGGTTGGTAAATCGATTCATCAGGATTAGTATATCATAACCTTTGCCGCCTAATTTTGCCAGAATTCTGGCCCATCCTCTTGTTGTTGCGTCAAAAATATCCCCATGAAATATCCAGGTCTTTTTCCCGTCCAGATTGAGCACAAGTTTGTCGTCAAGTATCAGATTTCCGATACAAACAGAAGAAAATCTCCTCAATGCATCATCGTGATTTCCGGTGATGTAGTAGGTTTTGGTACCGTTTTCCGTCATTTTTAATATCTGCCTGATGACCTGAAGATGACTTTTGGGAAAATAGGATTTTTTAAAATTCCACAAATCCACAATATCTCCGTTTAAAACCAAAATTTCCGGCTCAACGCTTTTGAGATATCTCAATAAACAATCCGCATGACACCCGTACGTACCCAAATGTATGTCGCTTATAACGACCACCTCAACTTTTCTTTTTGGCATATTATGTCCAATATTTATATCAGACAAAGTTCCGCTTTACATGTTAAGGAAATGTGATTTCAAAAATAAGTTAATGTAAATTATTGAACTTTTTCACCTAAAACAATTGATATTCTGAATTTTACACAGAAGTTTAATTTCTAATGTTATGTAAATTCAAAATTATGTATTTCTGTAAAATTTACGTTGTTTCTTCAAACTCAACCGTTTTTGCCGGATCATTGGCGTCAAACTTTCCAAACTCACTGATATAAACACTGACCAGCATAAAAAACACCGACAGCAATAACGGGCCGAATATAACACCCATAAATCCAAATAAACTTACGCCCATAAATACACCCAGCAAAGTCACCAAAGGGTGAACGTCTGCCAGTTTTTTCTGTACCATCAACCTGGCAATGTTGTCTACTGATCCGATTACAATAAATCCCCACAAACCTACACCAACGCCTGAAAATACACCATGATTACTGTATTGAAATATAGCCAGTGGCAAATAAACCAACATCGTACCCAAAATAGGAATAACAGAAGAAATGGCTGTAAGCAATCCCATCAATAAAAATTCTTTAACACCAAAAATAGAATACCCAATCACAGCAACCAATCCCTGTAAAACAGCAACAATCGGAATGCCCAAAGCATTACTGTATACCAGGTTACGGATTTCGGATATAACTTTTTTAGTATTCGCAGTTTTGAGTGGCAATGTCTTTTTTAGCCACAACTCAACATCTTTGGTTTGTACCAGCATAAAATAAAGCACCAGATACATCAAAACAATATTTCCTATGGTTGACATCGTATTCCCTAATGTTTTTTGCGAAAATGGTAAGATTTGTTCCGTTATTTTACCCACATTTTCTGCATTAAAAACATCAACACCAAAACTGGTCAATAAAAAGTCATGAACATCTTCCAACGCATTTTTTAGAAGGGACGGATCTTTTATTACCGGAGTCAACATCTCTACACCAACACTGGTCAGATAGGCCAGTGGAATAATCATAATGATAAATGATGCCAGCATAAGTACCAATGTTGCTGTCCATCCACGCCAGCTGTACTTTATCGTAAGGATTTTTTTTGGATATAATAATATTACATACAAAGTCACCGCCCCAAGAAATGCTCCAAGCATAAAATACAATTCCCTGAGGATAATCAGCCCTATAAATATCAATAAAGCCAGAAAAAATATCTGCCTTATAGTATTTGGATGTATTTGGGTAGTAAGTCTGGGCATATGATTCTTTTGAATGTCGTAATAAAAATATAAATGCAAAAAAAGTAAATTTACCGGATCATGCCCTGTTTTTAGTTGTATTTTCGATAAACAACATAAAATGTTAAGTTTTAAGGACTATAAAGGGTATACAAATAAGGGCGATCCCTTTCAGGTCGGGCTGTCCGCTTTACTCCTCTCCGCTTCACTCCGTTCGTGCCCGCTACCATCCCTATCGCATTTCGTTTGTCCGTCTTCCTGATGTCTTCCAAAAAACCATAACAATAATCGGTAAAATGATCCAAAAAACGGAATCCGAAACAAAATACCTCTTTTTTGATTATCGGATGGATTTATTTTTATCCATATAGCTCGTATTCACCAGATATACTCCGGTCAGAGTGATTAGACAACCGACAACAATATACAATCCGATTTTTTCTCCCAATACGATTCCTCCGGTTATCATAGCCACCAATGGATTAATATAAGCATATACAGCTGTCTGCTCAGTGGGGAGATGCTGCAGCGCATATAAATAGGAAACAAAACCTATCATTGAACCAAAAATAACAAGATACAATATCGAAAACCATCCTTCAAAGGGTATTAGCCGCCAATCAACAGTATTCGGGTCAAACCAGGTAACAACAAACAGAATTAATCCCGAAATGGTCAATTGAAAACCCAAACCAAAATAAGGGTTAAAGATTTTAGCATGTTTTTTTGTGTACATCGTCCCGATAGCCCAGGTAAGGGTGGATATCAATGACAAAAATATGCCGAATCTGAAGTCCGGATTGACAAAATCAGCCAAATGGTTGTAAAATATGATACAAATACCCGCAAATCCTGCTATCAATCCCGATATGGACCTGAGTGGTGGTCTGGTCTTATCGACAATAAGTCCGATCAAAACTATCCATAAAGGAAAAATAGCACCTATGATTGACCCCAGTCCGGCAGAAATGTAAGTTACACCCCAGGTACTCAATCCATTGCTCAGTACAAAATTAAGTATGGCAAGTACCACCAGTATTCCCAGATCCTTTTTTTTGGGAAGAGGATATTTTTTTATCAGAAAAAATAATAAAAATGCGGTCCCTGCTATCAATTGTCTGTAAGCTGCCAGCTGCAATCCGGGTAAATATGTTACCCCGTATTTTGAAACAACCCAGGTTGTTCCCCACAAAATACTGACGATGGCCAATGCCAGAATAGCCTTAAAATAAGTACCTTTTTCTCTGAGTTTTTTCGGATTAAAAATCAGGATACCATTCAATGTATCAGATGGTAACCACGATTTCCACTTTTTTAATCTGTTCAAAAAAAATTATTGAGTTGCAAAACTACATATTTTAGAATTGTTTTACATTCATTGCAGATATAATATCCACAAAAAAAATACACCCATATTTCAAAAACATGAGTGTATTTTAAATTCTGAATAAGGCAGGGAGCTCTACAAATTGAGAAATCCAACCGGGTTGTTTCCTGAGGTATAATCGTAAAAATATCCTATATTCGGAAATAAGGTAGCAAGTTCTGAAGGTGGCACACCAAACCAAAGGGCTATTTCAGCAAAATATTCATCTGCCGACATACTTGGCAATAAAACACCATTGTACAACATCAATGGGTTGCTGTTGTTGATGTTGAGTTGCGGATATGTACCGTAAATATCCTGTCCGTTGACAGCACCACCCATGATAAAGGTATTTGCTCCCCAGGCGTGGTCTGTACCGTTGCCATTAGAAGCCAAAGTCCTTGAAAATTCTGATATATTAAAAGTTGTCACACAATCTGCAATACCTAATTGTTCCATAGCTGCGTTAAACTGATGTAATGCATTATCCAGTTCCGTAAGCATGGTTGCCTGATTGTTGAGCAATTCATCATGATGATCCCAACCACCAAAATCCACAAAAAAGATTTGACGGTTCATGCCCAATTGTTCACGACCTGCTATGGTTCGGGCAATCATCTCAAAAGACATATTCAACGTAGGGTTCCAACTTCCGGGTCTTCCGTTTACAAACGGCACAGTCCAAACCGGTGGATTGTCTAAAATGGGCTGCAATTCTTCAAAACCCAACATTGATTGTTTGATAGTGTGGGTATATGTTTTTTTGTAAATATCAGAATACGTATTATTCATCATACCGTTTAATGCCGCCATTTTCATTTGCGGGACAACCCAATTATCATTTCTGCCATCAACACCAACAGCTCCCGTTAAGGGACGTAATGCAAACTCTACGGAATTGTTACCGGTCTGAAAAAGATTGGTTCCCGATAAGGACATGGACATAGAAATATTTTCATTGTCGTTGGCTGCTACCAGCATATCAGCGATTTTTCCACCCCAGCCTACTGCCTGTCTGGCATGCGGCACTCCGGTCTGCCAATGCTGAACCTGATCCGAATGAGAAAACAAACCAAGAGGAACCGGAATGTTTCCATCATAAAACTGTTGTCTGGTCAAAGGTTGTACCAGTGATCCGACATTAGAGACAAAAGCCATTTTCCCCTGATCAAATAACGTTTTTGACCTCGTCATGGACGGGTGAAGACCATATTGTCTTCCATCAGGTGTTGCCGCAGTAATCGGAAGTAATTGGTTCTGAGCCAAAGCCATGTTGGTTCTGGCTGCGGCATATTGAGCATATTCCGTATTTCCTCTGGGTACCAGCATATTGAAAGAGTCCAGACCTCCCGAAGTCAGAATACAGACCAATGCTTTGTAATCACCGGAATTTTGAACAGCAGAATTAAAACCAGCTGCTGCGTTCAGCATTTTTAAGTTGGTAAGCGTGCTAAAAAAGGTGGTATATCCAACAGCAGCACAACTTAATTGTCCTAAAAATCCTCTTCTTGATATTTTATGGTGTTTGTGTCCCATTTTATTTTTATTTTTCTTATTTGAAAATGTTGTAGTCCGGAGAATTCAAGATAATGTATAGAGCACTTCTCACCCTATGAGATCTCCATTCGATAGGATTTCCCCAGGTCCAGTAAGTTCCGTTCAGAGAGGTTCTCATAAGTTGACGGGTTTCATCCGACAATTGACCGTGAGTAAATATTCTGTCCAACTCGTTGATGACATTTTCCGAATCCTCCGCTATGGGTTCTAATTCAGAAAAAACAAGCCTGACATAGTCTTCACCGTATTGTTCACTTCCATGCCAACTCCAGAATAAAGATCCCCATTCATTAAGCTGTTGTTGTTCCTGATCAAACCATACACCGCCAACCCAACCATTGACCCGATTGATATACGTAATGGAGGATGACGTATTATGCAACTTAAATTCCGGTGCTACTAAATTTTGGGTAGCTATATCGCCGACAGGTCTGAAATCCGGCAGATAAAAATTGAATACACTGGGTGAATACATGACATGCTGTCGGGTTGCTTCATAAAAGTCGTATCCGTTATTCCAGTATCTGTTTCTGGAAGCAAACAAAGGCATAGCATTAGCTACGTGGGTAAACCTGAGCATTGGCTCTCTGAGTTTTCCATTGGTAGGATCTGCCATAGATTCTGCACTTCGGGCCTCAATATCTAATAAAATGGCTTTTATAACCGCCTTCATATCACCTCTGACACCTTGACCGTTATTGGCAAAAGCTGCAGCTACCCTGCCTACATAATCCGGAGAAGGATTTGATTTTACCAATCTTTGTATCAATCGGTAAGAAACAAAAGGAGCTGTATTCGGATGATTAAATAAAAAGTCAACAGCTTGTTGGATATCCGTCATTCCCGGTTGTCCTGCAGGAATCGTATATCCCAAAAATGTTTTGGAAACTGTTTCATGTTGTGGTTGATACATTACCATGGGTAGCACCTTACTGATCATTCCTATATCATCTCCAAAATCTACATTTGATTTCCAATCGACCCATTCTTCCAATCCGCCTCCCATCAAACCGGTAAATACTTTGGCGAGCTCCGCTACATCTTCATTATTATAGGTTGGAATCTGATTACCATTCGCATCGGTAACAGGTGTTCCGTTTTGTTCCAGTTGAACCAACCCAATGGTAAATAACTGCATGATTTCCCTGGCATAATTCTGGTCAGGATTTACATTGGCAGCAATATTAGTTTTCGGATTGTTCAAATGACTTAAATAATATCCCATCGAAGGATGCAGGGTAACTTCCATCAATAAATCTCTGTAATTTCCAAAGGAATGTTCCAATAAAACATCGTAGTATCCTGAAATTGATTCAGCCCAGTTGGACAAATCAGAATTATAAGATATAACCAGAATCTGGCTCAATGCATAGGCAATCCTCTGTCTTAACAAGTCTTCATTTCCGATGTTTTGAGTCCACCAGGCATAGTTAAATTGTAAGGCTGTAGGACCAAATTCATTGTCAGGATCATCGGATTCTGACAAAATCTCTGCCCAAATATCATCAACTTCCGGGGTGATAAGGTCGAGTCTTTTGACAAACTGTGAGTCTATCCATCTTTCATATTCCCAATTATCTCTAAAATCTTCAATAACATCTATATTAGCTCCAAAAGTAGTTTGTGCTAAAAATCTGGAAGCTTCAAAGGTTTTGTGATCCATTCCGGATGCATCGAGCGTTTTTTCAGGTGTAGAGCTCCCGACACTGTTACTTGCAGTGACTGTAATACCGCTGTTGTGACCTGCTCCTATATAATCATTGTATAGCTGGGCCTGCGTTACATTGACAATAAATATGCTGATAAATAATAAACTGTGTCTCATTTCTTATTCTTTACATTGGATAAAAAAAATCATTTTGTTTGAAGTATTATTTGAATACTTCAAAAGCCACACTCCGCGTCAGATCTTTGGAAGATACCGTCAGAATATAGGCTCCGTTGACAAAACTCTGGACATCAACTGTCGATTTTGTCCAGGTTGAGGCTACGTCCCAGGTTCCTGAAGCAACAACTTTTCCTGACATATCTGCTATGGTATAAGAAACACTACCTTCCGGGAAAGCTTCCAATCCGATATGAATAAACTGAGAAGCCGGATTAGGACTGACACTGATAAACGAAGGTGATTTTTCTTCTTCATTGGTGGCCGAAATGGTCGCTGGTGTAGCATTAAATTTTACTTCACTTAATCCATAACAGTTACCTCCATAATTATTTCTGGCCGTTATCAAAACATATCTGGCTATTTTACCACCAAAATCAGGTCCTGCAGATCCTTCATAAAAACCGGAACCATTAGCCTGAGGTAAGGTAAAACGTCCCCATTCCTGCCAGCTGACGCCATCTATGGAAATATCAACAAAAATATCTTTTAAGCCATCCTGAAGATCTCCTTCCAATTCCTGCAGAGACCAAGGCTCAAAATTGTAATTGTTGATCCTGCCGGGTGTATTAAAATTCCAGAATGTGGATTCATGCATTGAATATGTGTCCTTAAAATCATACAAAATCCAATGCGAAGAACCCCTTGCCGGATTGGGTCCCGGTCTGGCGGTGCAAGAAAGCCATGCATTTTGTATTGAGGTATTATGTCTGTTTTCCTGAGCGGAAACAAACACCCAAATCAAACTCAAAACAAAGGTCAATATAAACTTCATATCTTTGGTTTTATGGTTAATATCAAATAACATTCCACGTTTATTTTATGGTCATCAGGTTTACACCCTTAATAACTAAAAATCTTGTTTTTTACATTAAAAAATAAACTGATGTAACCCAAAATAATTTGCCTTTTGGTTCTTACATCATAATTATTAGAAATACAATTCAGGGAAAGTGCTGCTTACAAACACCAAAATTATCAGATAGCTTTCATATTTTTATATTTTTATGTCTTTTTTTTTAAAAAAACCTTAAAATTAGGGGAAAACCATCATTTTTGTGATATCATTTGATACAAAATTTCCACTATGGAAAATACAAAAAAACACCTGGGTCAAAGAGGTGAAGCTGTTGCAACAGAATATCTGATATCGAAAGGTTATACCATTCTCGAAAAAAACTGGCGTTTCAGAAGAGCTGAGATTGATATCATTTGCTCACAAAATCACATTCTGATTTTTGTTGAAGTTAAAAGCAGATCTTACACCTTTTTCGGAGAACCCGAAGAAAGCATTTCAGCGTATAAGGAAAATCTGATTATCGATGCCGCCAGTCAGTACATGATCCAACATCAATACGAAAGCGAAATCCGCTTTGACATTATTTCAGTTGTTTTTGAAAAAAACAAAGAGCCGCTGATTAATCATTTCGAAGATGCTTTTTTCCCGGGTTTGTGAGTGGGGATAGTTTAGAAAAAAAAATCTAATAAAAAATATCCTGCTTTTCAATTCGTTTTGTTACATCACATCAAACACAATAAACATAGACGACATGTCACCATTTTGTTACATGTTGGTTCTTGTTTCACACTAATTTGTGTTTTGTTATTAAATAAATTGTTGTAAAAAAATTGAAATAAAAAGCCAAAATAATAGCACAGCCCATTATTTTCCAAATAATATCAAAAAATAATTAACTGTTTTTTAACATTCGGTCTCTATAGCGATACGTCAAAACATTAATATTTTACACAAATGTCTTATTATCTATTATTTATAAAATTTAGCAGTGTTAATGATTTATTAAATTTTTTTTAGAAAAATTATACTAACAGTTAGGTTATGCCACTTTTTTCTGATGTCTTCCATGTTTTTTTGAGTTTTTTTTCCCAACTCCTTAAATTTTTTAAGATGATTCTCCTTCTTGTTATGATAAAAATCCACAACTTTGTCAAAATGAGGCGATTCCACAAACTTTTTTCATTTTTTACGTTATTATTATAATCAACAAACATACCTTGTCGTCTTATTTTTGTTGACTTCATAAAATCCATTGTAAAGCAGACAAAATATATTATCATGCAAAAAATCACTTTTGTTCTTGCATTTATCTTATGCAGCCTTGTCTTACAGGCACAAAATTTTGGCAGAAATAAACCTGTTTACCAAAATTTTGACTTCAAAGTAGTCGAAACGACCAACTTCAAAATTCATCATTATATCAAAAATCCTGAAGTGGTAAACCGGCTTTCAGCTGTTTCTCAACAATGGTATACAAATCATAAAAACATATTTAAAGAAGATATACTGTTTAAAAATCCAATCATTTTTTACAATGATCATGCTGATTTCCAACAAACCAATACCATCTCAGGTCAAATAGGAATCGGTACCGGAGGAGTCACGGAAGCACTAAAAAACAGGGTGGTAATGCCCCTTGCTTTTTCAAACCAGGCTACGCATCACGTTCTGGCTCATGAATTGGTACACGCTTTTCAGTTTAACAATATTCAATCAGGTGATTCAACCAATCTCAATTCACTGGCAAATCTTCCGCTTTGGATGATAGAAGGAATGGCTGAATATTTTTCATTGTCCCGGATCGATCCTTTTACTGCGATGTGGATGAGGGATGCTGTGCTCAACAATCATCTGCCCTCCATCAATAAAATGAATGACTTCCGCTATTTTCCATACCGATACGGACATTCCCTGATCGCTTTTATTGGCGGCACTTTCGGCGATGATAAACTGAATAATCTCTTTATCAGTACAGCAAAATATGGTCTCGAACTAGGTTTTATAGATGCGTTGGGCGTCGATACTAAAACCATTACCAACGCATGGCACAGAAACCTCAAAGAACTATACAATCTGGGTGACGCAAAAGAAAAACCTCAGGGTAAAAAACTCATCAGTAGCGAAAATGGAGGCAAAATGAATCTTTCGCCTTCCATCAGCCCTAATGGAAAATATTTGATCTTTCTCTCAGAAAAAAATGTTTTTACCACGGACCTTTATCTTGCTGATGCTCAAAAAGGTGATATCATCCGAAAAGTTTCTTCCAATGCATCCAATGGCGACCTTGACTATATCAATGTCATGGAATCTGCCGGATCCTGGTCTCCCGATAGTGAAAATTTTATTTATGTAGGGGTCAAAAATGGAGATAATGTCATCGTCATGGCCGATGTCTCCAAAGGTAAAACACTCGAAACCATAAAAATTCCCGGAGTTCCAGCTTTCGCAAATCCGGTATTCAGTCCCGACGGAAAAGATATTTATGTTTCCGGTCTGGTAAACGGTCAGGTGGATATCTACAAATATACCCTAAAATCCAAAAAAACTGAACAAATCACCTTTGATATCTATAGTGAAAATATGATATCTTTTTCACCGGATGGCATGACTATGGCCTTTTGTTATGACAAAAGATCTGTTGATGAAGGCCGCAAAAACGGCAGATATACTTTCGATATAGCTTTGATGAATGTGGATTCAAGGCAAATCAGGGTTTTAGATGTTTTTTTTGGTGCCGACAACCTGAACCCTTCATTTGACCATGAAGGGAATATCTATTTTGTCAGTGACAGAGATGGTTTCCGCAATCTATATTCGTACGACGTTACTTCCGGCACGGTTTATCAAAGAACGGAATTATTAACTGGTCTCAGTGGCATTTCAGGACACTCTCCTATGTTGTCCGCAAGTACCAAAAGAGATAGAATTGTATTTACTCATTATTACAATAGTGAATATACGATTTATCAGAGTAATACAGAAAGGTTGTCCAAAATCCCGGTTTCTGACCTGAAATCGGTCAATCTCACCAAAGGTTCTTTGCCACCATTACAAAACCTGACCAATGACATCGTAGGAGCACATTTCAAAGATATTGATAACAGGAGCGCCTTGGATACCCTGTACGCTAAAAACGTGAACTACAGACCGCATTTCAAACTTGATTATATCACCGGTGGTGCAGGTATGGTAGGTGTAGGAACCAATACAGGTTCATTCAATAATAATGTCGGAATGGGTGGCGGTATTGCCATGATCTTCAGTGATATTCTGGGAGATAATCAGATTTTTTCGCAATTGTCAATGAATGGGGAAATTCTTGATATTGGCGGCATGGTCTCTTATATCAACAGGTCTTCAAGAGTGGCCTGGGGAGTCGGGGTGATGCATTTTCCTTTGAGAACGGGCTTTCAGTCTTTTGAAAACGGTGCTGTTATTGATGGTGTTCTGTATGAAGGCGTGACAGCCCAAACCAATCTTATACGGGTTTTTGACAAAGGTCTTAGCGCTTTTGCACACTATCCATTCAGTACCACGTTGCGTTTGGAAGCCGGTATAGCCGGAACACACAGATCTTTCAGGTGGGATGAATACAATGATTATTATGTAGGAAATCAATTTACAGGATATCGATTGGTGGGTTCTGACAGGCAAAGAGTTCCTACAGGAGAAAGTCTTCAACTTGACCAATACTACACCATTCTGAAAGGTTTCGGAGGAAATGTAAACTTCGGTCTGGTGGGTGACAATAGTTATTTTGGATTTACAGCTCCGCTCGCGGGTCAAAGATTCAGATTTAGTGTCGAACAATTTTTCGGCAATGACAATTATACCGCTGTCCTTGCTGATTACAGAAAATATTTTTGGTTGAAACCAATCAGTTTGGCCATAAGATCCACTAACTACCTCCGTTTCGAAAAAGAAGTCAATTCCGTTTATCCTTTTTATCTGGGCAATATGGGATTCCTGAGAGGATTAGGTGGCATTGTCAATGCTGATCTCGAAAGTCTCGGCCTCACCTTCAGACAGTTGTTGGGATCAAAAATTATGATGTTGAGTGGTGAAGTAAGATTACCGTTTACCGGACCAAAACAATTGGCACTGATCAACGCAAGCGGATTTTTATCAGACCTCAATCTCTTTATTGACAGTGGTGTGACTTTTGACAATTTTGAACAATTCCGCACAGGTACGGAAATATATACAGTCGTTCGCGATGAAAACGGTCAAATCCTGGTAGACCAAAACGGAAATGTTATATATGGTTTTCAAAATGTAAAACCTTCCATTCTCACTTCCGTCGGTATCTCTGCAAGAATCAATTTGTTCGGAGCCTTAATCGTCGAACCATACTACGCAAGAGTTCTGACAAAAGGAAGTAGCTTCCAGTTTGGTTTGAACTTAATACCCGGTTGGTAGAAACTTATTTTTTGTTCTCTTTGTTAATGATGTGAATATTATAATATGCACCGATTTCTTTTTCTGTTTTTCTTTGTTTTTTTATGCGGCTATTCATCCGGTGATGTATATGGCCAGAGCACACAAAAAGCCAATCTTGCCAATGAATACTTCAATACAGGCGAATACGAAAAAGCCAATGAACTATACCTTTCATTATACAATGAAAACAAAAACAACTATTTTTATTTCGGTAGATATGTTCAGTGTCTGATCGAAATCAACGAGTTGACTTTGGCAGAAAAAGTAGTGAAAGATGAAATCAAAAAAACGCCGGAACAATTACCGCTTTATATTTCATTAGGAAACATTTACGAACGGGGCGGACAAAAAGAAAAAGCGGACAAGGAATATGAGAAGACTATTGAAAAATTATCTCCGGATCAGAATCTGATAGCCCAAATAGCCAATTCCTTCAGCCAATTAAATAAACTGGACCTGGCCATCGCCACGTATTTGAAAGGAGAAAATCTGATTAAAATCAAAAATCTATATACCTACAATCTGGCTGAACTGTACCGAAGAAAAGGCGATATCCCGAATATGATAACATTCAATCTGAAATATCTGAACAATGATATTCAAAGATTGAATACAGTTCAGTCAAATATGCAACGTTACCTGCAAACTGATGATTACAAGGAGTTACAAAGTCAGTTGTACGAACTGATTCAAAAAGAACCAAATGACATTACCTACCCCGAAATGTTGCAATGGACCTTTATTACCATCAAAGATTACAACAAAGCACTGCGACAGGCAAAAGCCCTGGACAGGCAATTTGAAGAAAACGGAGTTCGGGTTTTTAATGTGGCTTACATAGCTTTTAATGATGAAGATTATGATAGCGCCATTGATGGTTTTGGGTATATTGCAAACAACCATCCGAAAAATTCAAGTTATTACATTGAATCAAGAAGAGGCCTGCTGAATGCAAAAAAAGCGAAAGTTATCAGCAAATATGATTATACCACCACTGACCTTCAGAGTTTGCAGGCAGAATATTTGGACTTTTTTACCATAATGGGAAAAAATACTCAGACAGCCGGTTTGATGCTGGAGTATGCAGAATTTGAAGCCCTGTACATGAATAATCTTCCTTTGGCGATTGAAACACTTGAGGAACTCAGACAATTTGGAGGTATAAGCAAAGAAGCTGTCGCACAGGCAAAACTGAATCTCGCTGATTATTATCTGATGAGTGGAGACCGTTGGGAAGCCAGTCTTCTTTTCAGTCAGGTAGATAAAGACTTTAAAGAAGGCACTCTTGGCGAATATGCCAGGTACAAAAATGCAAAACTATCATATTATGCCGGTGACTTTGAATGGGCACAGGAACAGTTTAAAATACTTAAAGGTGCTACTTCAAAACTAATCAGCAACGATGCTATTGATATGTCCGTGTTTATTATGGATAATTTAGGACTTGATACCACTGAAACCACTTTGCAAATGTTTGCCAAAGCAGATTTACTCATATTCCAGAATAAACATACGGAAGCCATTGATATTATGGATTCCATAAAAATATTGTTTCCTGAACATTCTTTGGAAGATGATATTATTTACCTGAAAGCCCAGATATACAAAAAACAAAAGAAAACTGACCTTGCTGTCAACCTTCTCGAAAATCTTGTTGAAAAATTTCCTGAAGAAATTAAAGCAGACGATGCTTTATTCGAACTTGCAGAATTATATGAAGAAGCAATTCAGGATAAAGAAAAGGCAAAACAACTTTATGAAAAAATATTTACGGATTACAGCGGAAGCACTTACGCCGTCGAAGCCAAAAAAAGATACAGAATCCTCAGAGGCGAAAATCTATAGTCTGTATCAGCTTCTTTTCATTTTTTTACGGTGACTCTTTGAAAAAAGGTTGGATTTTCCTCCTTTAGACTTCATATCAGGGTTATTGTACTTTTCTTCAAGACCACAACCTTCTTTTGCCTTACAAGAACTCTGAAATGACAGGGTAATTGTTGCCAATATTAATAATGCGAAAAAACCAAAAGATTTGTATTTCATCTGCCTTTTTTTAAAAAAACGGTAATTCAGGGTAAATTGTTGTTGTGTAAAATGTCTACTTTACTTTTTGAAATCACTTATTGTATACCCGTTAACAATTCATTAAGAACAAATAAATATGTAAAACGTGAAATAAATCATGGAAAACACCGAAATGTACTGCATTTTCGACTAAATTTAAAATTAATTACACATAAGTATTGTAGAAATATGAAAAAAACATACATTTGCAGTCTTAATTTTAAACTCATAAATCTTAGAAAAATGAACAAAGGAGATTTAATCAATGCCGTTGCTGAAGCAGCAGGTATAACAAAAGCTCAGGCTGGAAATGCTGTTGACGCTGTATTCGGTGGTATTGAAAATTCATTGAAAGCAGGTGATAAAGCTGCATTTGTTGGTTTTGGTACGTTTTCAACTGTAAACAAACCTGCAAGAGAAGGAAGAAACCCTTCAACTGGTAAAACCATCAGCATTGCTGCAAAAACTTCCGTTAAGTTTAAAGCAGGAAAGTCATTGACTGACGCAGTCAACTAATATTTCTCTGAAAAGGGAAACGAAAAACAACGAAGGCGGTCCAAATGGACCGCCTTTTTTTGTTTTAACAACATTTTAGGTAATTTACTACAAAATATTGAGTACAAAAATTACAGTTTAGCGTTATGAATGTATATTTGTAAAACATTAAAAATATCCTTGCGAATTCAATTTAAAAAATATTATTGGTTTATCGTATACAAACCTCATTGATAATTTTTTAATGTGGATTCCATCTGACCCTTAAAAATAATAAGATGAAAACAAATTCCATTTTTTACGTATTGATTGTCTTCTTTTTGACATTTCACATTTCCGCTCAGGAAAACCGTGACATAGAAACAGGTATGCCGGGTGATCATTTTAGCCTCGAAGGAGCCCTCACCTTATTTCAGCAAGCCGACAGTCCGGAAAATTTTGAAAAATCTTTAAACACAGAGGATAATCATATCAATAATCTGGATTTGAACGAAGATGGTGAGGTAGACTATATCAAAGTAAACGCATGGACAGAAAAAGAAGTTCACGTGTTTGTCCTTCAGGTTGCTGTCTCTGAAACTGAAAATCAGGATATTGCTACCATACAACTGGAAAAAACCGGCAAGGAAGAAGCACAAATCCAAATCATCGGAGATGAGGAAATCTTTGGTGAAGAAACCATAGTGGAACCATCCGATGAAGGTTCAATCAAAGAAAATGATGTCAGACGCGGACCCAATCCTGGTTTGTCTGATGATAATTATATAGTTGTAAATGTCTGGACATGGCCTTCAGTCAGATTTGTGTACACACCTGGTTACAGACCATGGATCTCTCCCTGGAGATGGAGGGTATATCCTAAATGGTGGAGACCTTGGAGACCTATGGCTTATCATGTTTACAGACCATTCAAAGTAAGGTATCACGGCCCTAAAGTAAGGGTGGTAACAACGCACAGGTCTGTAACAGCCCGAAATATTTATTCCGGGCGGAAAGTAAGTTCAAAAACAGTCACAACCCGTTATGCAGGGGCACGATCAAATTATAAAGTGACTAAAACCAAAACCAAAGTTACAGGACCCGCAGGCAATACAAAAGTTAAAAAATCAACAACCGTCACCGGTCCGAGAGGCAACTCAGCCACCAAAAAAACAACAAAAGTTAAAAAAAGCAGAAAAGGATAGGAAGCTTTTATTGATCCGGGTAATGGTTGTTGAGTTGTGAAACTGATAAATGGTTGAAATGTTAAGTTGTTAGTAACTTAACTTTAATCCCTAAACATGTTTACTCTTACAGCTGTCGCATTGTCCAAATAATATCTGCCTTCAGATTCTGTTATATTTTCCAATGCGACCAATCCCGGGTTTTTACCGACTTCAATGGTTCCAAAAATGTTTTCATAACCTAAAGCTTCAGCACCATTTTTGGTAGCCCAAATAATAAGTTCCGGAAACGGAACATAAGACGCATATCTTGATATCGTTTTTATCTCTTCCCATACAGACAATTGCCAATTGCTGGTAAGACTATCTGTACCAATCGTCATTTTGGCTTGTTGATTGAGAAACAAACGATAGTCGGGCAATCTGTTTTCAATATACAAATTTGCATTGGCACAGGTCGCCCAATACACTTGGTCGGACCATTCATGCGCAGCGATAATTCCTTCCTCAGTCGTTAGTGTATTATGAACAAATAAGGTTTTATGTCGGCGATCCAAATGATGGATGGCGTGAAAGATCGGTGATTTTCCAGTTGGTCGGAAATGATCCATCGGAAATCCAAACCCGCCAAAAAAACCGGGAAATCCTCCTTTTTTATCATAAAACAAAGACATCTCATCCGGCGTTTCTTCATTGTGAATGGATATCGTCTTGAGTCCGGTATTATGCTCCCGAATCAGATTGTACAATCGTTCGCTTACTGAATACGGTGCATGCGGAACGATACTTTTTTTATTATTTCCCCTTTCATCAAAGTGTTTATAAACCTCAAAATACTGGTCAAAGGTGGATTCTGCTAAAGATTCCTGCATGAAATCAAACATTTCCACAAAAGTGTAATAGGCTATTTGGCTCCTGTCTTTTACCTCCTGTGTATCTGTTTTATTGGAAATATCACCTACTGCCACGATACCATTTTGATACATTTCTGCATCCGCCTGTCGGATTGCCTCCTGAATTTCTTCCGGGTCGGCATCTCTTTTAGTCACCACATTTTTGATAAAAGGAATCAATCCTGTGCCGGTGTCAACCTTGCCTTTCATATGGGACAACTCCAGATGGCAATGTGTATTTACAAAACCGGGACAGATGAAACCATCGATGTATTTTACATCAGAATCCGTTTCAGACAACTGATCTATCGAAAGTATGGTACCGTCCTGATGTAAGGTCAACATGGTATTTTCCCAAATATTTCCGTTGCCGTCAAATATTTTTTTTGCCGTAATTTTGTGCATGAAATAAAGTGTTTAAACGATTTCTTTTACCAATAAACCATTTTTAATCCTTGGTTCAAACCAGGTACTTTTGGGTGGAAGATACTTTCCATCATCAGAAAAAGCCACGACTTCTTTTATATCAACCGGAAAAATACAAATTCCGACGAGATTCGGATTTTTATTAACTTCCTTAACCAAAGAGGTAATACCTGATTTGCCTTCAAAGTACTGAACGAGTTTTGTCGTCCTCACATCTTTGATCTGAAGGATTTTTTCCATAATCAGATGATTCACCAATGAAGCATCCAATACCGTTTTTTGTGATTTTAGCTCAGCTTCAATATACTTTTTTTTCCATTTCAGAACAAACCACTCCTTTTGGATATACATAGTACATTCAAACTTATTTTTGGGTTTTCGCCCTGTTTTTATGGGTTTGACCGTGGCAAAAACCGACAACAATGAGATAAATTTTGCAGGCGACATAATGGAAAATACATCTACTACCCTGTTGTAATCATATATCTTCAATTGGTCAAAAGCAAAATAACAGGAAAGAATAGCCGATGCATCAGGATCCTTACCTTCCAGATGATGTTTCTGCAACAATCTGATGGTGGTGGATGACCTGTGATGGCCGTCTGCAATATAGAGGGATTCTACTTTTTCGGCAAAAAGACCAACCAAAAAAAGAATGTCTTTTTCCCGGCTGACAGTCCATATTTTGTGGTATTCATTTTCACTTTTCAGGTAAAATTGAATCAGAGGTTCTTCTTTTGTAGAAATGGATTGCAGAAATGTAGAAATTTCTTCGTTGGGTTCATGTGTCAGCAAGACCGGTTTGATCATGGCTTTTCTCATGAGCATGAGTTGCATGATGTGTTGTTCTCTCTCCGCGATGGTGTTTTCGTGACCCAGGATTTTATTTTCTTCAAAATCCCTGATGTCATGACATCCGATCAATCCGAGATGTTTGTTAAACGGATTGGATATTTCGTATACGTACAAAGCTTTTTGTCCGTTTTTTTTGAAAAAACCTGCCTTTTTAAATTCGAGATATTGGTTGCTTGCTTCATCAAAAAACAATTCGGGTGAGGATATCAGCTCACTGTTGGGATAAAAAGCATCAAATGGGAGAATTCTCATGATTCAGTCTTAAGGAGGTAAAGTTACGGAATATTTATGGAAAAAGAGAAGATAAAAAAGACTTGCATTTCAAAATGTTCAAAAGCAATGCTAAGATATTTATGAAAAAATTTTTTCGCAAAAACGCCTTTCTTCAGCCTTTTTGTTTCGCCGGACATTCAAATTTGTATTGATAATTTGTAAGAACCAATTTGTTTTTTTTGCATTCGGAAATACCGATAAACGCTTAACCCTAAAACTTCAACAGTCATATTAAATTATTTACCTGTATTAATGTTTAAACATAGATTTTTAAAATAATTGTCTCTGTCACGTCTTATTTTATGATTTTTATAGCCAAAACGGACCGTTTATTACCAAATAAATGGTAAAATTGTAAGTTCAAAATATTTTATGATGAAAACAAAATCCATCTTATCCATTTTATGTGTACTACTTTTTTGCGGGTCTTTGTTTGGCAAAAGTGAAGTTTCGTCTGTCTTCAAAAATCAGGGATTATTTACAGATACCACAGATATGAGCGGTTTTAGTGTGTGGAGATACGCAGGAGTCAGAGAATTCACCTCTCCTCCCTGGGTTATTGAAGTAAAGGTGATAGGAGACACCCTGATCGATGGAAAATTATGCAGAGTATTAGGTTCCTGGTTTGAAGGGATTTTTCAGGAAGACAGTCCGCTGCCTGTTTATTATAAAGACAACCGTATGACTTTTTATGAAGACGGACAGTTCTGGCCCATGTATGATTTTAACCTGAATGTCGGAGATACGATGTTAACGTATTTAAGTAAAAATGCCCATACATATTCAGTATTAGGTGGACATCAGGATTTAACAGATCAACTTAGGCTTAAAAATCCCTATAGATTGGTGATAGAAAAGATTGACACTGTTTTAACATCGAATGGAAGTAAATTGAAAAGATTCACAACAGATCATGAAACTGAAATCGGACTGGGGGAAGTAGTTGAGAACATAGGTTCAGAACATGGCCTTTCAGGTATTTTTATTGGTCATATAGCATATGTTGGTTGGTATGAATTTCTCTGTTACAAAAACGAATCCTTCATCTACCCTGATGAAAATTCATGTTCACCCACTTCTTCTTCGGATGTGGATAAATATAATTTCATCCTTTCGCCCAATCCGGTTTCGGATTTTCTGGAGGTAAACACTGGTGAGTACATTCCTGAAAAGGGTACGATCCGTTTTTTTGATGTCACCGGCAAACATTTGCACAACCAACCGATAAACGATGGCAAAAATATAATCACCATGGACTTTTTACAGCCCGGTATGTATTTTTGGTCAGTTGAAGACAAAGGTGTACGGATCAGTGACGGAAAACTGGTCAAAATGTGAAGAACATCAGAATATTGTTGATAGATTCGTTTACATAACCCGGTTATGATTATGTCTCTTTACAATTATTCATCATTCTTACCGGATCAAAGAAACTTATTTTATACAATTTTATACCTTTGTTCTTTCGACCATCTGTATGAATAGAAATTTTTTGATCATCCTTTGTCATTGTATGCTGCTTTCGGGTGGTCTTATCAGTCAGAATGTTTCGGATTTATTAAAAAGTGGTCAGCAAAAATTTGATGCCGGAAATTATACTGAATCTGTCCTTGATTACACAACAGCCATTGAACTGGAAAAAAACAATGAAGTCATCTACTACAAAAGAGCTAATGCCAGATTCAAACAACAAAAATTTACCGAATCCATGAGAGACTATAATAAAGCTATCGAAATACGGCCTAATTATGCCGATGCTTTTTTTAACAGAGGAATATTAAAACATTCCTTAAAAGATTTCGAAGGTGCGGAAAATGATTTTACAAAAGTTATAAAGTTCAGAAAAAAGGATAAAGAAGGGTACTACAACAGAGGAGTTATGTTTTTTAATCAAAAAAAATATACTGAAGCAAAAAAGGATTTTAAAAAAGCCTTTACATTGGATATTTATTATGCAGCAGCTTATTATGGAGCCGGTGTTACACATCATTATACAGGCAACTTTTCAAAAGCCCTTTCAAACTATACCATGTCAATTCATCTGGATCCCAACAACTGTTCAGCATATTTCAGCAGAGCAATGGTCTATTTCAAAAGAAAAAAATACGACCCGGCTTGTTCTGATTTCGAATCTGCAGAAGCATTAGGATGTGACAGAGCTTGTGATTATATAGAAAAATATTGCCGGCAATAAACTGAAATCAGGGATCTATAACCTGAATATTCCGTTTTTAATTGCATAAAGGACCAATCCAACCCTTGATCTGACCTGTAGTTTTTCAAATAGGGAGTCGCGGTATCCGTCAATGGTTTTTGGGCTCAGGTGCATATCATCTGCTATTTCTTTATATGTTTTTTCTGTACAGATCAGCTGCAAAAAAGTGATTTCCTTCTCCTTTAAATCAATTTTATTCGGCGACTTTTTATGCAGGGCAGATATCAAAGTTTGGGTCAGTTTTTCACTGTGGTAGTAACCTATTTTTATGATATCATCCAGTGCTTTTAACAGTATTTGGGGTGTTATGTCTTTGAGCAGGTACCCTTTGATACCCATTTTGATCAATTCGAGCATCATTTGATCGTCATCCTGCATAGTCAGTACCATAACAGGAATGTCAGGATAATTTTTGGTTAGCCATGCCATGGACTCCAAACCATTCATGACCGGCATATTGATGTCAAGGAGAATCAGGTCAGGTTTGGTCAGTTGTTGATCCTGAAGCTTAAAAATCAGCTCTCTGCCGTTTTGTAGACATTGTGCCACATGATATGAATCAAACTGATTAATCAGTATTTCAAGTGAATTACTGAATAAAGCATGATCATCGACAATATAAACCTGATACATTTTATATATTTTTAAATCCTTATAATGTCATTCGCCTCATACATACCTGTTGAAGGTGTTCAAAATGTAAATATATTATATTCATGGCAAACTGTTCATAAGTTGTTATATTATTTACTTTTGTTACCGCAATGGATAAAATATTTTAATTCTCAATCCTCCTCCGGTTACAGGTTCAAACATGGTTTCAGCACCAATCATATTTGCCCGCGAAACAATGTTTTTAAGGCCCAGCCCGTAATTTTTTGTGTTCAGACTCATTCCCAAACCATTGTCTTCACAAATGATGGTAAAGATATGAGGTTCGGACAAAAACGTAACCGAAAATCTGGTGGCCCGTGCATGTTTGATCATATTCGAAATACATTCCTGAATGATTCTGAAAAGGATGATTTGGTGTTCGTTTGATATCTCCGTTTCTTTTCCTTCAAATATTAATTTTGCATCAACAAATCTCAGTCTGTTCAGGCGTTCAATCTCAAAACTGACAGCTTTGGCCAAACCTAAAAAAATAAAGGAATCGGCATTTAGTGATTTGGAGAGATTTCGCACATCTTCCAGTACTTTGGACAAAATTTCTCTGGTATCGGCGATCAGATTCCGGTCTTTTTCGGTCACATCTTCTGAAATCATAGACAGTTGAAGATTACTCACAGACAATAATTGGCCGATATTGTCATGCAATTCCCAACTGAGTGCTTTGAGCAAATGTTCCTGGTTTTCAATCCTCGATGCCTCGAGTTCTTTTTCATATTTTATCCGGGATTTTTGTTTTTCACTTATAAAATAAAGCCTTCTTTTGTTAAAAGTATAAAATAATGTAAAAATGATGATAACCAGCGTAATCAGGATAAATACAAATACTACAATCAGGTCACTTATAACAATCTGGTCCATCGGAAAGAAATAATGAAACAAATATGACTGGAAATAATGAGAACTTTACTTAAAAACTGTAAAATTTCCAGATTTTTTACATCTACCATATATTGAAACCCGATGATAATGGGAATAAACGGAACGGTAAACAATAACAATCCGCACGAAAACCAAAATGATCTGGAGTAGTAAAAATCATAAATCTCATCCGTATGTAAAAACTTAACAAGATATTGAATGCATAAAATAATCAGTATGACCGCTCCCGCCACAAAAGTTTTAAACTGAAGTTTGTCAAAAAACAACACTTTGTAAAAATTGTCATAGAAAAAAAACAAAATCAACCCGAATGAAAGCCATAGGATTATTTTCTTCCAACGGGTTGATTTCGACAATTGATAAAAAACACTGTAACAAATCATAAAAAATCCCAGGGTATACATGTTGTAAATAAAATAGTTCTGCTTTTCTGAATAGAGGGGGATCAAAAAGCCCAGGAGTTCAGTGACAAACATCAATACAAACAACAACCGCAAATGAAAATCAATTTTGGTCGTTTTATTAATCGGAAGCAATGAACTGAATAGCGATAAAAATGGAAAAAGTAAGGATATTATTATTTGTACAGTCATGCAGTTAAGAATCAATTATGCGGTATTGTTTTTCTTGGTGGTTGTCCGGCATTTCCATAATTGAGTATGGCAAAATTCAAATCAGCATCATTGTGCCGGTCACTACCATTGTCTTTCACCGTAGGTACAATAAACACTGTTAATCGGTCATTGCCTTCAAAAGATGGACTTTGTCCCGATGGTTCTATGGTATATGGATATCTGCCAAAATAGATACGTAAACCACTAATTTTATCAGCCGTAAGTCCACCTGGTGGATTTGATAATGCATAATTAAGATAATTTGCCAATGATTCCATCGAAATCCATGCATTATTGGTCAAATCAATATCTTTTGATTCCGGATCGCACAATTTGAGATCGTGAAAATTTTTCTGTAACTGCTGTGCCTGATTTACGGTAATACTTCTAACAGGTGTGTCAGTAACATAAGGACTTAATAATCCTTGATTTGAACATGATAATAAAAAAGTACACCCTGTTCCCAAAATAATAAGGCGGAATAGGTTAAAAAAATTTGTTTTCATTCTTATTTGGTTTACGTTTTGAAATAATAACAAAGGTACATCTTGCTTTATTCCTCAAAGTAAGGAATAACCTTGAAAAAAAAGGGTGTTTTTCCCCTTTTTTATTTGTGTATTACATTATGAAAATACCGAAAAACACTTATATCTGAGACGTATTTTCCTGTAGAAAAAAGAGGAAAATTCTTCTTCAAAAACCTTGTATTTCCCTGTTTTACAATAAATTATCACAGATACCTTTGTCCTGTCAATATTTTTTAAAACCTGAATTGATGGTGGATTCCGAAAAACCTTTAAGAGTAGGACAGGGCCGCTGAAAACTGAAAAGAGTAAGCAAAATCCAAAAATAAAAATTTATGTTAGTTTCAAATTTTGAAATCCTCGTCAACCGATTCGGACCTGCTTTACCTACCCCGGAGGGTGCCGTATTCAGAAGAATTGTTCAGGGATATTTTCTGACAGTAACCAATCTCGAACCAAAACGTACCTTATATTTGTACGCTAAAATGACAACAACCTCTGCAACAGGCAACAGAGCACTGTCACCTTCCAATCTCAATTGTTTGTTTGATAATGGTATGATCACGAATTTTCCCAAAACCATAGGTGCAAGTATTACGTATTCACCATCTGGAGCTTTAATGACTTCCATTCAATCCTTTACCCTTGCACCTAAAGAAACATGTTTGTTGGCATTTTTGCCCAAAACCGACCCCTTAATCCTACAGAATACTGATGTCGAATACAGAGGATATGTCGAATTATTTCAAACTTTTTCCTTATGGAAAAAACCTTCTGCCCAATTGTTGGTCACTCCGGAATACAGAGGTACTTACTTAGACAATGCATTTCCAAATCCGAATGTATTGGATGAACTGGATTTTGACCAATTGGCTTACAGTGTGCCCCTTGCTTCCGGACAAGCTTTAAATACAGTAGAAGCAGTAAAAGGAGTTATCTGGGATTTTGATTTTGCAGCTGTAAAAGATATTTCTGCATTGTCAAAAGCTTTAAAAATCAAAAATCCTGACTTGGATGATGTGGAAATAAACGAAGCAGCAGAATTTGTCTTTAATATGAAATCAGACCCGGATTTTCTGAAACAAATGAAAGGTAAATAGTAGTTTCTGAATAGCAAAAGCAGATTCCCCAAAAAGGAATCTGCTTTCATTTGTAATAGTTCAGGATATCAAAAAATTATCTCCCGCGACGATCCGGCCTGTCTCTGATTTTTTCAACCATATTTGCCTTAAACTCTTTTTCTGCTTTGATCAATCTGACTACTTTTGAAGCCGGCATAACAGTCCTGAATTTGGAAATATACTTTTTCTCCAGATCAAGGTCCTTTGACTTAAATTCCATCATATTTTTTAAAGTTGCTTCGGCTTCCGCTTCTGTCATATCCTTTTTCAGGCTACCTTTTTCAAAAATATCTTCCCTGTTATTCTTCTTTTCTTCCTCGTAAGCATGGTACATAGGCCAGAACTTTTCGGCTTCAGCTTCTGTCAATTGTACTTTGTCGGTAATAAATGCCACTTTATGAGCCTTTAATTTTTCCCTGACTTTTTCTCTGTTTTCTCCTCCGGGTTTCTGACCAAAAACGTCATGGCTCAGTCCGGTTGTAAAAAAACCGACTAATAAAAAGAGGGATACATAATTCCAAATGTTTTTCATGATAAATGATATATTAATGTGAATAAAAATATTAAAAATGTTTCGGTTGTTATAAATCGTCTTCCCAATCAGACAAATCTATACTGTCATAAAGTATATCTTCAGGAAACTCATCTTCGGAAAAACTTTCTTCCGTAATCAAACCTGCATTGACAAGATCGTCCAGATCCAGGGTATGACTTTGTTCTTCAAGGTACAACCATACCATTTCGTTTTCGTCCGTATTGATGTCTTCTGTTGTTGGCCAAAAAACCAATGCTGTCAGCAACATAACCATTGAAGCCGCCGCCATCCAATACATCGGCTGAACCCAGTTTTTTTTGTGTACTGACTTTGAAATCACTTTATTTTCGGTCTTTCCAAAATATCCTGCCGGAATATCATCATACTTATGTTCCTTTTTAACGGACAACAAGGCAAGAGCGGTCAACAAATTTTCATTGGTTTCAAAATATCCTTCCGGTATACCTTTTATCCTTCTTTGCTTCAGCATCTCTGAAATCCCCGGCGATATCTCCTTAATTTCTTCTTCTACTTCGTATCTAGGTGTGTTCATAATATTTCTTTATTGCTCTCTGAGAAATGATTCAATTTTTTTAACAGCATGGTGATAAGACGCTTTAAGAGCTCCGACACTGGTTTCCGTGATATCCGCAATATCCTGATAAGACAGCGCCTCGTAATACCTGAGATGAAAAACCATTTTTTGTTTTTCAGGTAAACTTTCTATGGCTTCATTGATCCGGTTTACGGCTGTTTCTTCATCAAAATATCCGTCTGCATGTTTTTCTGAAACAGGACTTATAAGGTCACTTTCGATGGAAAGATGGCTTTTTCTGCTTTGTAAATGATTCAGGGATTCCCGGGTGGCAATCCGGTAAATCCAGGTAAACAAAGATGATTTTTCTTCAAATTTTTCTATGTTTCTGAATATTTTTACAAAAGTATTTTGCAACACATCATCCGTATCATCATGTGAACCTACGATGGTCCTGACATGATTGTATAACCTCACCTGATAAGCACGTATCAACAACCTGAAACCTTCTTCCCGGGTTTGAACATTCCTGATCAAAGCCAATAAAGACCGATCGTCGATGGAAGGTTTTGTTTGAAGAATTTGTGTTGTCATGTGAAATCTTTTTCTTAAAGACTGTTTATTTTGATTATTTTGTACTTTTGACAGTAAATATTTTCAAAGGTTTAATCATTATTACCATTTTGTGCACATGATAAAATTATTTTGCAGACTTATATTGAAAATCTGGGGTTTCAAAATAACCGGCCACTTTCCCGCTGAAATTAAAAAAAAGTTATACGTCGTATATCCACATACTTCTAATTGGGACTTTCCGCTGGGTATCCTCATGAAAGGAGGCATCCCCATGGATGTCAATTATGTGGCAAAAGATTCTTTGTTTAAATGGCCTTACGGATGGATTTTCCGTGCATTGGGTGGCATTCCTGTTGATCGTAAAAAAAGAACAAACTTTGTGGACAGCATGACAGATCTTTACAACAAATACGACAGGTTGTCCTTTGCCATTGCTCCCGAAGGAACCCGAAAAAAAGTTGATCGATGGAAAACAGGTTTCTATTATATTGCTTTGAATGCAAAAATTCCGATCATCCCGGTCAAATTTGACTACAAAAATATGGAGGTGCATTACGGTGATCCTTTTTGGCCTACCGGAAATTTTGATGAAGATATGAAGTTTTTTGCAAAACATTTTATGGGTACTGTGGGCAAAAACCCGGAATTAGCCAGCGATTTGTCGATATATCTTTGATGGTTTTTTTACGTAAAACATTCTGCTAAAGTCTGTTTATATTAAGTTTTCTTAAAAACTTTTGAAAACCTTAGTACAAAAAAACATTTACTACCTTAATCTGTTATTGAAAATCAAATCAAAAATTTTAGTTCAATCTTTTTATTCAAAAACCGGTTTTATGGCAAAAGTTAAACAATATATCACTTTATTGCTGGTAGTATTTACAGCATATACGTTCATTTCCAGCTCAGGTGGTGTGCCTCAGGCAGTAACCCTTGCTCCGGGAGAATCCGGAAAAAACTGCAGTGCCTGCCATTCGGGCGGAAATTTTGATGCCCAGGTAGCCCTTACAATAAAAGATGCAGGAGGAAATATCGTAACATCTTACACACCAGATCAGACATATGCACTTGAGGTTAAAGTTTCGGGCAACACCAATGCCAAAACCTATGGATTTCAAATGGTCGCACTCACCGAAACCGGTAATAAAGATATGGGAATCTGGTCAAACCTCGGTCAAAGGGTCAAATCCATCAACCTTCTCCAAAGAAAATACATGGTACAATCAAGTCCCAAAGCAGATGGGATTTTTACCATGAATTGGAAAGCACCGGCCGTCAATGAAGGAAATATCAGTTTTTATTTTTCAGGTCTTGCCGCGAACCTCAACGGTGGCACTGCAGGTGATCATCCGGTTTCAAATAAAAAAACTTTGACTCCTGTAGGTACATCATCTGTTGAAAATACCGGTATTGTTGACTTTATGATTTTCCCCAATCCGGCAACAGACAGGTTGTACGTTAAAACTTCCTCAACAATAACCTCCTGGTCAGTTTATCCGATCAACGGACAAAGCTCTGTTATTACAGTTTCAGATGTTACTCAGGGCATTTCCATAGACCAGCTGGTTCCGGGTACTTACCTTTTAGAAGGTAAAAGCATACTGCCTTATATCACCAAAAGAATGATGTTTGTGAAGATATAAGTTTTGTGTTTTAGTGTAAACATATCAATTATCTGTTTTTAGAATACCTGCAATAAACCAAGGTGAGGAATCTTACCTCCATGTTTTCAGTAACTTTTATTACATTTCGAAAGCAAAAATTAATGTACCTTTGCTTTACAGCCATTGATTTATGTTATTCGACAGCTTCGGACGCATACACGACTATCTACGTATTTCCCTGACCGACAATTGTAATTTTCGGTGCACGTACTGTATGCCGGAAGAAAAAATCCAATGTCTCCCCTCGTCCCGTTTAATGCAAAAGGATGAAATTTTATCTTTGGCAAAAACTTTTGTCGACCTGGGTATCAAAAAAATCCGCCTCACTGGCGGAGAACCTCTGCTCCGGAAAGATTTTGGAGAAATATATGCTGAACTGGCAGATTTACCGGTGACACTCACCTTTACCACCAACGGATTTTTACTGGATAAATATGCCGGTCTTTGTAAAACCAAAGGACTCAAAGGTGTCAACATCAGCATCGATACACTCGACAGAGAAAAATTTTTTTCCATTACCAAAAGAGATCATTTCCCTACGGTTTGGAAAAATATCGAACTCATGATTCAAATGGGTTTTGACGTAAAACTCAACATTGTCCTCATGAAACATGTGAATGATGACGAAACAGAACAGTTTATTGCCCTGACCAAAAATTGGCCGGTTCATGTTCGTTTTATCGAATTTATGCCTTTTGACAAAAACGGATGGGACAAAACCAAAGTCATTTCTTTTGAAGAAATTATGTCTGACCTCTACCAAAAATATGCCGTGGTCAAATTGCTTGACGAAAAACACGATACCGCCAAAAAATTTCAGATTCTCGGCCACCAGGGAACGTTTGCCTTCATAACGACCATGAGCCAACCTTTTTGCGGAGATTGTAACCGTTTGAGACTGACCGCAGATGGAAAAATCAAAAACTGCCTTTTCGGCAAAGAAGAAATTGACCTTTTATCACCACTCAGAAATGGAGAAGATATCGAAAATCTCATCAGAACATCTGTCACCCGAAAACATGCTATCATGGGCGGTCAGTTTTCATCATCCTACCTCGAAACGGATGCACAATCTATTCAAAACAGAAGCATGATTAAAATCGGAGGTTGATGAACTTTATTCACTATCAGGACGCCTGGCAATTATTATTTGATTCCGTTCCGGAAAAACAAGCCGTCAAGAAAAATCTTCCGGATACACTTGGTCATTATACATCAGAAGATATATACGCACCTGTAGACATTCCTTTATTCGATAATTCCGCCATGGACGGTTTCGGATTTATAAACCAAAATCTTTCCCCGGATACTTTTTATCCGATCGTCGGTGAGAGTAAGGCAGGTTCTTCCTCCCTTCCCGTTTGTCTGCCGGGGCAAGCCATCCGGATTTTTACCGGAGCTCCGGTACCTGAACAAATCGATCTGGTAGTCATGAAAGAACAATGTGACGTTCAGGAAAATATGGTACGTATCATGCATGAATCATGGTCACCGGGAATGAATATCCGTCCCAAAGGATCACAAACCCAAAAAGGATCACTCATTCTGCCGGCAAAAACAAAAATGACACCGGGCATTATAGGCTTTTTGGCCGGATTCGGTTTGGAAAAAATATCCGTTTTCCCGTTTCCGGAAATAGGCATTCTGATCACCGGAGACGAACTGGTTCCTCCGGGAAAAACTCCGGAATTTGGCAAAATATACGAAAGCAACGGAACCGCATTAACTGCTCTATTGGCAGAAATCAGGCTCAATCCTGTATTTGTAAAAAAAGTTCCCGATGTACCTGAAGTCTTAAATAAAGAAATAAAAGCAGCCCTTTTATCTTGCGACATATTGATTCTGACCGGCGGAATATCTGTCGGAGACTATGATTTTGTTCAGGATGCACTTGTGAAAAACAATGTTCAAAAACAGTTTTACAAAATCAGACAAAAACCAGGGAAACCAATATTTTTCGGAAAAAAAGAGGATGTATCCGTTTTTGCCCTTCCGGGAAATCCTGCCTCAGTTTTTACTTGTTTTGAAGTCTATGTACGCCCTTTTATCGAAGCTTTTATATCCGGAAAAACTAAATATATTCATATTGAAACAGCAAAAATGGCTCATGATTTTTCCAAAAAGAAAGGTTTGACTCATTTTTTTAAAAGTGTGGTTTCCGAAGGACAACTCACAATGCTCACCGGTCAGGAAAGTTATAAAATGGATGCTTTTACAACAGCAAATGCACTGGTCATTCTCGAAGAAGACAGTGAAAACATCTATGAAGGAGAATTTGTAAAATACATTAAAATCTGACGATGGAAGCAGACGTTTTTATGTTGTTTCTGGTCTTTTTTGTAGCTTTTCTGTATAGTTCAGTCGGTCACGGAGGCGCCAGCGGTTATATAGCCGTCATGGCTTTGTTTGGCATGGCTCCACCGGAAATACGAGTCAATGCGCTGCTGCTCAACATTGCTGTAGCAGGTATCTCTTTTTTTCAATTTTTACAAATTGAAAAACCAGATAAAAAACTGGCCTTTCCATTGTTTTTTTCTTCCATACCGATGGCATATCTCGGCGGCAGTATTCAATTAAAAGATCATTTTTTTATGTATCTTCTGGCTTTGATTCTGATGCTTCCCGTGTTGCGGTTTTCGGGAATATGGAACTTTAAAACCCGGGAAATCAACTCACCATCAACTACAGCATTACTTATTTCAGGTGGCAGCATCGGGTTATTATCGGGTATGCTAGGGATCGGAGGTGGTATTATACTGACTCCTTTACTCTTATGGTTTGGATGGACAAATGCCAGACAGGCAGCCTTGCTGAGTGCGCTGTTTATTGTCTTGAATTCTGCTGCCGGATTTTTAGGGTTAATGAAATACGGTTTGAACATTCCGGTGATTTTCCCGGCCTTATTGATTACTGCGGTCGCCGGTGGATTGATCGGCGGTTATTACGGATCAAAAAAGTTTTCTTCCGAGATTCTCAAAAAAATGCTGGCTGTGGTTTTGAGTATTGCTATCTTCAAACTAATAACCTTTTAACATGAAAGTTATTCCATTCGGTAAAATCACAGATATCATTCCTGGTGAAATACATATCCAAAACGGTTATACTTCATGGTCAGATTTGAAACAATTTCTTTTCGAACAATATCCGGCACTACAAAATGAAAGTTTTATGATAGCGATCAACACGACCCTATTAAACAGCGATCAAAATATTTTTTTGGCAGAAACAGATGAAGTTTCCCTTTTACCACCCTTTTCTGGCGGATAATGACACGATGAACAGATATCAAAGGCATATTCAATTGGACGATTTCGGCACGGAAAGTCAAAAAAAACTGGCAGCAGCCCGTGTTTTGGTCATTGGTGCCGGTGGTTTAGGCTGCCCGGTACTGATGCAATTGGCCGCCATGGGAGTTGGCTGTTTGGGCATTGTCGATGGTGACAGAATAGAGCTGACCAATCTGCACAGACAACATCTTTATGCTGAAAAACACATTGGACTGATGAAAGCAGAAGTTGCCGGCGAAGTCATCAAATCGATGAATTCTGAGGTAAAAGTGGTTGTTTTTCCGATATTTGTACACGAAAAAAATATTTTTTCCGTCTTTCAGGATTTTGATATCATCGTAGACGGAACGGATCAGATATATACCAGATACCTTATCGATGATGTTTGTATAGCAACAAACAAACCATGGGTATATGGAGCCGTATATCAATATGAAGGTCAGGTTTCCGTTTTTAATGTTCAAAATAAGGAAACACCTCATTACCGTGATTTATTTCCGGACCCGGACAAAAATACCGGTGCGGTATCTTGTAATGAAGCCGGTGTTTTGGGTTTGGTGCCTAATCTGATCGGATTATTGATGGCAAATGAAGTGGTCAAATACATCGTTGATTCTGAAGACCTGTTGTCCGGTAAATTATTGCATTATCACCTCAAAAATAACCGACAACATATTTTTCATATACAGAAAAACAAAACAAATACATTTCATCCGGATAAAAAGACCATTGAAAATACAAACTACCAGGTGATGTGTCTGAAAAAGGTACTTAATCCATCTTCAGCGTGGCAAAAAACGTTATCCGATAACTCTAAAGCCATTTTAGTCGATGTTCGTGAGGTTGGAGAACAACCATTATTAAACAACATTCCTCACCAAAATATTCCTCTATCTTCATTGGAAAACAATCAAAACTTTTTTGACCGTTATGAAGAAATCTTCTTTGTGTGTCTAAGTGGTCACAGAAGCAGACAGGCTATGTTATGGGCTAAAAACAACTTGCCGGAAAAGTCTGTTAACCATGTCGAAGGCGGAGTTTTTGAAATCTTAGAATATTATCAACATGTCTAAAAAGAAAACGGTATTTATTGAAGGTCCGATAGATCCCGCATTTATTGCGGATTCCATTACCAAACACAGCACCAAAACAGAAATCGGAGGTCACAGCATTTTTTTGGGCCAGGTCCGGGCAGATGAATTAGAAGGTAGTTCAGTAGTGGCAATTGAGTATACAACACATATGGAATTGGCTGAACAAAAACTGTATGAAATCAGAGAGGAAACCTTTCAAAAATTTGACATTACCTGCATGCATATTTACCATAGCCTGGGCATTGTCAAAACAGGACAAATATGTTTATTTGTTTTTACATCTTCAAAACACCGCAAGGAAGCCATTGAATCCAATGAATATCTTGTCGAAAGAATCAAAAAAGAAGTTCCGGTCTGGGGTAAAGAAATCCTGGAAAATCAGGAATATTCCTGGAAAATAAACCAATAACACAACATGGTAGACATTACCTTTAAATCTATGACCCTGAGGAAAGCCATTGCACAAGCTGTCGTAAAAGTCGGACAAGCTGCCACAATGGAAGCCATAAGACAAAAAGCCGTTCCTAAAGGTGATGTCCTTGAAATGGCAAAAACGGCCGGATTATTTGCTGCAAAAAAAACCAGCGAAATGATTCCCGATTGTCACCCACTTCCTGTGGAGTTTACAAAGGTTTCATATGAATTGACTGATCTTGAAATTGTCATCAAGGTGGAAGTACACACCGTATATAAAACCGGTGTCGAAGTAGAAGCCATGCACGCTGCTTCTGTTGTAGCGCTCACCATATACGACATGCTGAAACCCATAGATAAGCTGATAGAAATACAAAACATCAGATTACTCGAAAAAACCGGTGGAAAAACTGACTATCAGGCTATTGCCGGCGAGGTAAAAGTTGGCGTTATTGTTTGTTCGGACAGCATTTCATCCGGAGAAAAAGAAGATAAATCCGGCAAACTTATCGTTGAAAAAATGGAAAAATTCGGCGCACCTGTTGCATCGTATCTTATCATACCTGATGATTCTGATCGTATTCAGGAAGAAATCAAAAAGTTGGCAGATCAGGGAATTTCTTTAGTCATTATTACCGGAGGTACGGGATTATCGCCCAGAGATGTCACTCCGGATGCCGTAAGACCTTTATTGGATGTCGAGATTCCGGGTATTGCCGAGGCTATAAGGAATTATGGTCAGGACAGAACGCCTTATTCTATGTTGTCCCGAAGTATTGCAGGATTTATGAAGGACACGCTTATTCTTGCAATTCCCGGATCAACAGGTGGTGTCAGAGATTCTTTGAATGCGGTTTTTCCAGCCATATTTCATGTATTCAGGGTGAAAAAGTTTTTCAGGCACGATTGAAGAAAAAGGATTACCTAGGCCTTTTTTCCTTCGAGAAACTTGATCATATTATCGTAAAACCCTGTGTCTTCACCTTTTTTCTGTACTTCATCTTTTTTGGCGTTGACGTGTTTCAGAGCAGTTTTGATATCTCCCTGAACCATCAAAACATGGCATAAATAATTCAAAGCCTCGTTGTCATTTTTAATTTCATAAAATTTTTCCGCATAGGAAGCTGCATCTTTCAGCATATCCTGGTTTTCAGGAAACGAATTGATGATATCTTTTGAAACACTGTACAGAACATCCGGATTTTTATTGTCGTTTTTGACCAAACCTCTGTAGGCTTTGATAAAACCTTTTTCGTCACGGAACGCCCTTGTATATTTGTAAGACGCTTTAAACCCGAAGTTTTCCGCTTGTTCCGGATAGTGTGATTTCATTTTGTCGGAAGCTTCTTCGACCAGTGAATAGGTTTCAAATTGAATAGCTTTTTCAACGGTATTGTCACAAGCTTTTTTAATTTTTTTGAGATAGGTGTCTTTTCCAACCAAAGGAATGATTTTGGACGATTGAGCTACCATATTTTCAAACAACCTGGAATCAGCCTCGACAACTGCCTCAAAGATAAACAAAAACTTTTGTTCTTCTGTAATAGACGGATTGCTGTTTAAATAGTCGTTGGAAATCTTGAGGCTCGGTTTTCCGGCATTGTTCAATGCTTTTACATAACTCAATACCAATTGATAATCCCGGTTGCCGGCTTCGTATTCTTCAGCATATTTACCGCTTTGATCATTGTTTTTCAAGGCTGCTTCACCCAATGCGATCAAACCGTCAGCCTGTTGGCCACCCTGAACTCTTTTGACCACTTTCCCGTCACCATCGATAAAATGAAGGGTTGGATAGGCTTTTACCGGGTATTTATGTCCGAAACTCACGCCATCTTCTTTTTCCATATCCAATTTGATGTTGATAAAGTTTTCATTAAAAAACTTACCGACACTCTCCTGAGTGAATACGTTTTTTGCCATCTTGATACAAGGACCACACCAAGTGGTATACGAATCTACAAATACAATTTTATCTTCCTTTTTTGCTTTTTCCAATGCTTCTTTCCAGGTTCCTTCAAAAAAAACAATACCCTGAGAAAATGAAAAAACAGGAATAAAAATAAATAGAATGGTTTTTATAATGGAAGTACTTACTTGAAAAATATTCATAAACACAATTTTGGATAGTAAGATAACAAACTAAAAACCTAAGGGTTTTGTCACAACATATTTTGGTTTTAACTTTCTGCTAACATTAATCTTTTACAATCCTGATTTCCACCCGTCGGTTTTGTTTTCGTGAAACTTCCGATTCATTATCTTGGAGAGGTTGTGTATCTCCTTTGCCTGATGTAAATATCCGTGATGCATCCACACCTTGTTTTACCAAAACGTCTTTGATGACATTAGCCCGGTCTAATGAAAGCTGTTTTAAAGCACCGACATCACCGATATTATCTGTATGCCCGGTAATTTCGATTTTTATATTTTTATTGGTTTTCAAAAATTTGCCGAGCGTCAGAATCGTAGGCAAAGACCTTTCCAGAATATTTGCAGTTGACTTTTCAAACATAATGTTTTTAAATACTGCTGAAGTCTTTTTTATCTCCTGACTGTCTGCTTTTTCCAAAAGTTGTTCGAAAGGCAACACTTCCAGTTTTTGGGCACGGTTATTTATTGGTGCCGGCGCATTTGTCTCAAGGACCAGATTTATTCTGATATATCCGTTTTGTTGCAGGATAACTTCCTGAGGATCGATGATGACTGCCTGACTTTTCAGGTTTCTGTTGACTGCCTGAATCATCAATGGTTTATTTTCTGTTATATTCAATATATGTTTTCCGTCTCTGCACCGAAAGAAATTTTCATCATTTTTGCCTGCTTCATAAGCTGCTCCCCAATACAATTCACCAGGCATTTGTTTTTGATTCTGTCCGTTTATGATAAATATTTCTGCCTTGATGCTGATATTTTTTTCTCTGAAAAGAGATGTTTGAAATAAATCAAAACTTCCTTCCCTATTTGATGAAAAAAGGATGGTTTTTTCCTCTTTCGGAAGACAGGGATACATTTCATCTTTTGTCGAATTGAGTGGAGGAAAATATATTTGTAAATCGCCCCACTCCATAAAATTTTCATCCAGTCTTTGTACGCTGAATATATCTGTTCCTCCTGCTGATTCAGGCCTGTTGGATGCAAAATACAAAGTTTTTGTGTCCCCGGACAAAAAAGGTGTCATCTCATCGTAGGTCGTATTTACACCGGTTTTTATTTTTACGGGTTCGGTATAAAACATGTGATATATCCGGTAAGAAACGTACAAATCCATATGACCTTCCTTTCCTGGGAAAGCAAGAATCAGAATTTTCTGGTCAGGACTACAGGTCAGATTGACTCTGTCTGCTTTGACTAAAAATGATTCGATGTGAATAGACTCGGGAAAGGAATATTCATCCTTTTTTTGTTGAGTCACTGAAAAACCTTTATCAAGTCCCCCTGATTTTTCAAATTGATTGATCAATACAAACCGGTCATGATCATCAAATCTGGCACATATGCTGTTGGGCAATGCATTATTGAGCGGATATCCGGGATGTGACAGGTCCATGATGTTTTTTTGGGAATCGAGTTGTATGACCCAGATATCCTGATTAAAGGAAGATGTCGACGGATTTGTGATTTCTTTGCCGGCTATTTGTTTGAATACTTTTTGAAGGTATTTCTGATATTGTTCTTCATCAGCATTTTCATAAACATTTACACTGTCAATCCAAAGTGTGGGGTCAAAATCCGGAGAACCAATTCTTGTAAAATAAATTTTGTCTTCATCATATGATAAAACCGGGTTTATTTCGTCATAATTGTCAGAATTTACCGGATAATCGTACTTTAGCAGCGAATGTTGCGCCGTAAGGAACAAGGTATCAGATAAAAAAAGGACAAAAAACAAGAACCGTGTCATTTTAAATTTTAATAACAAATAGAATATATATTATAAATATTCACAATATTTTTTCAAAAATCCTGCCACATTTCTTGTTAATGTTTTGAAAAAACCAAAAGTTATATAACCAATCATGGATAATAGACGTTATGGTAGAAAATAGTTTCAAATGAAGTATTTGTTTCTTTTATTATGTACATTTTCCCTGTCTTTTTTGAAGGCACAGGTAAATCCTCCTGCAGGAGAAGAAACCAAAATCAATATGAACGGACAGATATATTCAGCATATATCACTCCGGACGGTGATACATTGATATTAGCTGATCTGGATAAACTTCAGATTACGGCATTGCGTAAGTTTGATGATGACGAAGCATACAGAAAGTATATGCGTTTCAGAAATTATGCACAGGTTGTATTCCCCTATGCAAAAGAAGCTATCCGCATATTCAGGGAATTGGAATATGCATCTACTCATCTTTCCAAAAGAGAAAAGAAAAAGAGAATTAAAGAACTTGAAGAAGAGCTTTCCAGGGAATTTGAAGAGCCTTTAAAAAACCTGACCAAACTTCAGGGAAAAATTATGATCAAAATGATTGAAAAAGAAACGGGAAAACCGATGTATGATCTGATTAAAGATCTTAAAGGTGGGTTTTCTGCTTTTTATTGGAATGCTTTTTCAAAAATATATACTTACGAGCTTAAAGAAGGATACAACAAAGGTCAATATCCTATTCTTGACGCTGTGCTTCAGGATTTTGATGTATCTTACCGCATCGAAAACGGAACGTCCTTAAAATATGTAAAACTGGACAGAAGTAAAAAAGAAAAAAAATGACAGAACAGAGGATCGTTTGGCATTGTCCTTCAAACCTTGCCATTGTAAAATACTGGGGAAAACACGGTAATCAGCTTCCCAACAATGCATCCATCAGCATGACATTGAAGGAATCCAAAACCATAACTTCCCTGACCTGGAAACGAAAAATTCACAATGAAGAACCCATTCTCGAATCCTTTCTGTTTGAGGGTGATGAAAATCCGGCTTTTAAACAAAAACTGGAAAAGTTTTTATCCGGACTACAAGTTGAAGTGTTATCTTTTCTCAAAAATTATACGCTTTCCATAGAAAGCAGAAATACCTTTCCTCACAGCAGTGGTATTGCTTCTTCAGCTTCTGCGATGGGTGCATTGGCCTTATGTTTATGCAGCATGGAAAAAGAACTGTTTGAACCTGATATGGCGGATGATATTTTTTACAGAAAAGCTTCCTACATATCAAGATTAGGTAGTGGAAGTGCTTCCAGATCTGTTTATAAACAATGGGCAGTATGGGGAAATCATCCTGATTTTAATGGTTCTTCAGATGATTTTGCCATTCCTGTCTTTCAGGATGTTCACCCTGTTTTTACAACTTTTCACAATGATATATGTATTGTGAGTGAACAGGAAAAATCCGTTTCTTCGACGGCGGGTCACCAGCTTATGGTCAATAATGTGTATGCTCCGGCAAGATACCAACAAGCAAATGCCAGAGTCCATGATTTGTTTCGGGCATTAAAATCAGGTGACCTCAACACATTTATAGCTATTTCAGAATCAGAAGCCCTGACACTGCATGCTTTGATGATGTGTTCTGAACCATCCTACACTCTTCTTGAACCGACGTCTTTAAAAATGATAGCTTTGGTTCAAAATTACAGAAAAAAATCCGGTCTTCCTGTTTGTTTCAGTTTTGATGCCGGTCCGAATATGCATCTTTTATATCCAGGAGAGATTGAAGACATAATCAAAGATTTTTTGGACAATGATATCTATCCTTTGTGTGTGGAACAAAGGGTAATCAAAGACGGCATCGGAGACGGACCTTACCGTGAAATATAAACCTATGATGTACAAACTGATAATCATCGGCACACTTACGCTAGCCGGTATTTTTTATTTTCAAAAAGCAAAAGCTCAATTTCCAAAGGTTGGAAGTTGTAAAAATCTGGCATTTGATCAGAAAGTAAATGGATATTTGTCTTATTCTGCTCCGGTAATGGATGTGGATGATGCGTATGATAAACAAAATGATTTTTTATTTCTGGATGCCCGGGAGATAGAAGAATATAAAGTTTCACATATAAAAGGAGCAAAACACATTGGTTATGACCACTTTGCCCTTTCAACTTTAAACAGTATTCCCAAAAACAAAAATATTATAGTCTATTGCAGTATTGGCTACAGGAGTGAAAAAATAGCAAACAAACTTAGAAAAGCAGGATATCAGAATACCTACAATTTGTATGGAAGTATTTTTGAATGGGTCAACAGAGGTTATCCCGTTTTTTCTGCCGGACAAGAAGTAAAAAAGGTGCATACCTATAATCAAAAATGGGGAAAATGGGTTATGAACAACTCCTATAAAAAAGTATATAAATAAGGCCTTTTACCATCAAAAAAGGTAATGTATATATATGATCGGAAAATAAGATCGTTTATGTCCTTGTCTCATGATACCACTCATAAACAGAAACCCTCTGTCAGGAATTTGTTCTGATGAATATCTTGTAAACTGATTTCCGACAATTAACCCAAACCCTACATGAATACTGTTTTCAAAAAACCTTTCATGAAAATCAAAAGTTAATCCGTATCCTAATAAATCTGAAGAAACTGATTCTCTGATGTCTTCAGTGTACGCACCATCGGCTCTGACAACATCATCATCTTCAAATTTAAAATGTGCATACCGGTAGTGGAAAAGAAATTTAACGTAAAAATCATTATTGCTTTTTTCAGGCGTAAAGTGAAAACGAATACCCGGCCGAACCCTGAATCCGTAATTGTGGACAAATCTTTCGTCCAAAAACAAGGCATCAAAAGAAAATACGGATTCAAGATCAGCTGAAAACCATCGGTTCAACCTATATGTTTGGGTCAATTGTAATCCGGGTAACCTGTTGAACAATGAGGTTGCCGTGAACCCTATTCTGTATCTCTTTGTGTTTTGGATAAGGCTGTCAGAATATGTAGTTCCCTGCAAACTTATTGCATGAAACAATAAGATTAAAAAAACCAATACCTTGAACGTTGTTTTACACATGTCAAATCTGTATGGCACCCAAAAATTGAATATTATCTTCGTCACTGATATCGTATTGCCGGAGTTCGTTATCACAAGCCACGATCAGTTTATTATTTCTGATGATTACATCAAATGCGCTGAAACCTCCAAAGGTGGAGGAAAGTACAGGTGATTTCGGATCTTCAATATTGAAAATAACCAGACCATCTTGCTGATCACAAACAAAAAGATATTTTTTACCAAAACCCAGGCCTTTAGGTTTTGTCATGTCAATACTTTCTAAAAATTCCGGTCTTTCAATATTTTGAATATCGTAAACTCTTAATTCGTCCAAAACCGGTCTGTCACAAACTGGTATATCAACAGATGAAAGGGTGACATACGCAATATCATTCCTGGCAACAATTGGGTCATTCGAACAAAATTCCACATTGTTGTAAAATGTCCTGCTTTTTTGCTCCGGAATTCCTTTGTCATTAATTTCAAGTATGTACATATTCGTAGCTGAACCTACCAATAACAATCCATCATAATGGTATAACGATTCAATTTCGTCTCCCAAATCTGTTGTATTCAGGAGCACGGGGTTTTTGGAATCGGTGACGTCAAAAGTTTTAATCTGACTGTCATTGACCAAATACAATTTTTGGCCGATAGTCAACATAGTACTGTACGACCCGACCTGGGTGGAAGACGAAATATCTTCTTGCGAACAATTTTGGAAAAAGATGGTCAAAAAAATAAATAACGATACATAAATTGTCTGTTTCATTTGATTTTATTTGTAAATCAGAAAAATTCCTTGTGTTTGATAATGAAGGTTTATACCTAAGTTTCAGTTAAAAATTATAAAGTTTCACATAAAGGATTAACCAGCATGGTGTCTTTCCATTCTTTAAAAATTCCGTTTTTTTCGTAATAACATTCAAAATAGCCTGAATAGCCAGGCGGATATCGTTCTTCAAAACGGGGATAATATTGGTTAATTATGATGTTTTCAACAGTGATTTTTGAAAAATTTTCAATATTTATCACCCAAAGATTTTTCCCATTTTCTGCATACAACATATTTCCGAAAACAGTAAATTCTCTGTTTCCGGGTATTTGCCAGAAATGTTCTTTTATCGGGGCTGTGGGATCAATATTGTTAATTACATGAATTCCCATGTTTTTTTCTCCGATAAAAATGTAATTTCCTGAAGTGACTATTTTTCCTAAATCACCAAAAGTTTTTGGCTCCAATCTCCTGATAACCGTTGAATCTTCATAAGAATAATAAACAGGTTTTTTGCCGGCAACTTCAAAATCTTTTTCACATGATGTAAAAAGGAAAGTTGATAAAAAAAGATAAATCAGAATATTTTTCATTAAACCAATTTTATACTAAAACGTAAGAAAATAAAATCCGTTTCCCTGACCAATCAGATTTTATTTTAATTTACAAAATGATGACATATGGCTTAATTTCAAACCAAATGACTTAGGCTACAGGTGGATTCGTCAAAACAAATCAGTTGTAAATTCATGTAAACCGGTGTATTTAAAAAAAGTATTTTACCCGTAAACTATTGCTGATTTATTTTCCAATTTAATTCTTCCAGAACTGTGATATCTTCAATAGTGGACGGAACCTGATAAGGAACGTTATCGACAATGGCACGAATGATTTTTCGCAATATTTTACCTGAACGGGTTTTGGGAAGTCTGTCAACAATGTGAACAATCTTAAAAGATGCAACAGCTCCGATAGTGTGCCTGACGGAAAAAATCAATTCTTCCCTGATGGTATCATCTGTAATATCTGAATTTTGTTTTAGCACAACAAAAGCTACCGGAACCTGGCCTTTTAATTCATCATGACAGCCCACAACCGCACATTCAGCAACTGCGCTGTGAGCAGCAACTATTTCTTCCATCGAACTGGTCGATAACCGATGTCCGGCAACATTGATCACATCATCGATACGACCTGTGATATATATATAACCTTCATCATCTTTGTAACCTCCATCGCCTGAAAAATAGTATCCCGGAAATTCCTGCAGATAAGACGAAACAAACCTTTCATTATCATTCCATAATCCGGGAAGGCAACCCGGTGGCAAAGGTGTTTTGATCAATATGGCTCCCTCTTCTCCCGGCAACATTTCGTCATGGTCCTGATTTAATATTCTGATATCAAAACCAAACATAGGTTTGCCGGCGGACCCGGGTTTGGTACTATGTAGTTGAATCCCGGCAAAATTGGTCAGCATCGGGTAACCGGATTCTGTCTGCCACCAATGGTCAATGATTGGTTTTTGCAACAGGTTTACAGCCCATTCATACGTTGCTACGTCCGTTCTTTCTCCAGCAAGGAATAGGTGTTTCAAACTGTCGGTATTATATTTTTTGTAAAATTCACCTGAAAAATCATCTTTTTTTATGGCCCTGATGGCAGTCGGAGCGGTAAAAAAAGTATTTACACCATATGATTCAATAACTCTCCAGAAAGCTCCCGGATCCGGAGTTTTAACTGGTTTTCCTTCGTAAAGAATGGTTGTACAACCTCTGATCAAAGGAGCATAAACAATGTATGAATGCCCTACCACCCAACCAATATCTGAGGCGGCCCAAAATGTGCTGCCCGGGTTGGCACCATAAACATATTCCATACTTGTATTCAAAGCTACAGCGTGTCCTCCGTTGTCTCTGACGATCCCTTTGGGCGGGCCGGTAGTTCCTGAGGTATATAAAATATACAAAGGGTCCCACGAATCCATCATTTCATAACCTGCCGGAATTGCTGTTGCCAATAGTTCATTCCAATCCTCATCAAAACCGGGCTTCATATCACAGCTTAAAAATTCTCTCTGTAGAACGATACAACATTCAGGTTTAAAATAAGCGTCTTCAATTGCCTGATCAACAATAGGTTTATAAGGAATAATTTTATCGATTTCGATTCCGCAGCTGGCAAGAAGAATACATTTTGGTCTGGCATCATTGATTCTGATGGTGAGTTCGTGAGCTGCAAATCCACCAAAAACTACGGAATGAATGGCCCCGATTCTGGCACAGGCCAACATAGCAAATACTGCTTGTGGTACCATAGGCATGTAGATAACAACGCGATCTCCTTTTGTTATCCCTTTTTGTTTTAATACGCCGGCAAAACGGGAAACCTCATCCAACATTTGGCTATAGGTGTAAGAAGATTTTATATTGGTAACCGGAGAATCATAATACATGGCAATTTGTTGTCCCCTGCCATGTAATACATGATGATCCAAAGCAAGATAAGAAGTATTCATTTTTCCACCTTTATACCATCTGTGCAGACCGTCTTCATCCGTTGTCAAAATATTTTCAGGAAAAGAAAACCAATGAATTTTTTTTGCCTGTTTTTCCCAAAAATTTTGAGATTCCATCAAGCTTTCCTGGTATAAAATATCGTATTGATTGTTCATACATACAGATTTTTGAGAAATACTTTTAGGTATTTAAATTTATAAAATCCAAATGTATATATTTATCTATATATGTACATATATTCAGTCTGATTTTTTATGAAAAATGATTAAAATCATTTCAAAAAACATAATATGTGTCAATATGAAAGTAATTCCTGTACTTTTTCCAATAATATGTCATTATCAAAGGGTTTGACGACATACAATTCTCCACCGGAACCATAACCGGTTTTTTTATCCTCAGGAGTACCTTTAGCGGTTAAAAATAATATTTTGGTATGATGTAAAGTTTCATTTTCCCGGATTTTACCTGCCACGGTAAACCCGTCCATACCCGGCATCATTACATCAAGAATGATAACATCCGGTTTGTTCTGAATTGCTGACAACAATCCTTCCTCACCGTCAAAAGCTTTAAAAACTGTAACATCTTCATCCATCAGAATATATTCTATGGCGGTAACAATGTTAACTTCATCATCAACTACCAATACCGATTTTTTGATGTGGCTCATTTATATTAATCTTGTATTACAAACTGACAGAGGTCAAAAGTAAAAATTATTATCTATTATACTTTAAATCCTTTCAACTTCTTGCAAACTTCATAATAAATTGTGTCCCCTGATCGATATCCGAAATCACATGAATTTGTCCGTTTGCCTGTTCTACAAATTTTTTTGTAATATAGAGTCCTAATCCGGAACCTTCAGGTTTTGCCAGATTCCCGTCTTTTACTTGGGTAAATTTATCAAAAATTCTTGGCAGGAATTCTTCCGGAATTACTTTACCGTTATTCCCGACGGTGATAAAATCTGTTTCTGATGTCTGATCTACTCTAATAAAAATGATACCTTTTTCATGATCACAAAACTTTATGGCATTCGTCAGTAAGTTCAGCATGACCTGAAGAAATTTTTCTTCCTGAATCGGCAGATATTTTTCTGTGTCATCATTTACCAACTTCAGATCTATATTTTTTTCTTCAATCAATGGCAAAACCCGTTGGATTGCATCATGTATTACTTTATGCAGGTTACATGATTTTTTTTCAACATCCAGTGTAATATCAATTTTTTCAACCTCCAATACCTGATTGATCAAATGTTTTACCCGGTCACATTCTTTGATAATAATAGATAAAAATTCTTTTTTTGTTTCAGTCGGCAGGTCTTCTTTTTTATCCAGCATTTGGGCAAAAGAACGTATAGTTGTCATTGGTGTCCGAAGTTCGTGTGTCACCGTTGATATAAATTCAGCTTTCAATTCATCCAGTTTTTTTAATTGCTGATTTACTTCTGCCAGTTCCAAACCGGTACGTTGTAATTCGGATTTTTGTTCTTCAAGCTCCTGGCTGTATTCCAGAATTTCTTTCGTTTGATTCAGAATTTCGTGTAGTTTTTCTAAAGTCACCGGTTCCTGTCGGATTTCTGTCCCCAATATAAGTCTTGCCGAAGCGGCTCCAAAGGCACCTGATAATATTTTTTCTACGTAATTGATAAATTCAGGACTTGCATTATCACTGTTTTTAGTTACTTCCGTTTTACCTTTGTATTCATTTAAAACCGTCCTTGTTTTGCTGCTTCCTAAATATCGAACCAACTTCTTTTTCAAGGTTATTACACTTGCCTCTCTTTTGATAACTTCCATATCAGGAGAACCAACATATTTTTCTATATTCACATAAAAATCAGCTTGTGCTATTTCTTCAACACTTTGTGAAGTCAACATAGATACTACTACAAAGGAACCAAGATTAAAAAACAAACTCCATATGCAGGCATGACTGATGTGGTCATAACCTTCCAATCCAAAAAGTGCATAAGGTTTTAATAAATGTAAACCAAAATATCCTTCTGTCAGCAAATCTTTACCCAACAAACCACTTTCTGCGAGCGTTGGTATGGGCAGACAAATCAACCAGATAAAAACCCCTGACATGAGACCTGCCATAGCACCCTTTGTATTTGCCTTCGTCCAATATAATCCTCCAATGATGATAGGTGCCAGTTGAAAAATGGCCACAAAGGATATCAAACCAATAGAAACTAATGAAAAATGGTGACTTACTCCTTGGTAAAAAGCATATGCCAAAAAAAGGATGACAACAATAATTATTCTTCTTATGGATAATAGTCTGTCAGACAATAAGGCATATCCATCCAGTTTTGCTGTTTTTGTGTTTAAAAGAAAAGGCATCAACAAATTATTGGATACCATAATACTTAATGCGATAACAGAAACGACAACCATACTGGCAGCAGCTGAAAACCCACCTAAGTAAACCAAAAGAGCCAACCACTCATACCCGAAATGTAAGGGAAGACTAAGCACAAAAGTGTCAGAATCCGTTAGTTCAGGTAATAATAAAATTCCGGCAATTGCAATAGGCAAAACAAAAAAACAAATCAAAAATAAGTATAAAGGAAACATCCATGATGCTTGTCTTGTATACGTAATATTGGTATTTTCTACTACTGAAACATGAAACTGTCTTGGTAAAAACATGGTAGCGAAAGCTGACAGGATCATCACCCAAAACCAGTGACTTTGAGACGTATGATCATTTGGTAAAACAAGTAATTTATTTGTTGCAGGGTTTAAAGCAGCCTGAGAAAACAAGTCTTCCATGCCGTTAAACAGAATATAACACACAAAAATTCCGACAGCCAAAAAAGAAATGAGTTTGATCACTGATTCAAAGGCAATAGCTGCTATCAATCCTTCATGTCTTTCATTTGGATCGAGGTTTCGGGTTCCGAAAAGAATCGTAAAAATGGCCAGAAGAATCGTAAAATAATTGACTTTGTCTTTATAAAAAGTTGAACCATCCCAGAATTCATTCATACTTTTATGCACTGTCATTACATCAAAACTCAATCCGATGGCCTTCAATTGAATACTGATGTATGGAATAATGCCAAATAATAAAACCAATGTTGTCAAAACACCTAAAAATGTGTTTTTCCCGTACCTGGAAGAAACAAAATCTGCAATGGATGTAATATGTAGTTTTTTTTGATATCAGAATCATTTTTCGGATGACCATGTAAATTACCGGTGCTGCAAGGGTTGGTCCAAGATATACAGGAATAAAAGCAAGTCCCTGCTCGCTTGCACGACCGACACTTCCATAAAATGTCCATACTGTACAATATACGGTTAGAGATAAGGAATATACAAGCGGATTATTGACAATACTTGATCCTTTTTTTAATTGTTTGTTGCCATAAATGGCTATAACAAACAACAATAGCAGATAAATCAGGGAAACAAATATGACAATTCCTGAATCCATAAGTTTATTTTTTGGTCAATCTCAAAGTAACCAATATCATGAATGCCCAAAAAGAAAAAAGAAATACAAACATCAACGGTAAACCAAAAAGAACCCCTGAAACATTAAATATTGACAAAATTGGAAAATTGATCAGAATCATCGCTACTATCACTACAAAAACCCTAAATTCCCGTTTGTTCCGTATCATAATACTTCACTTTTCAGGAGTTTGTGCAGAAAACCGGTGCAAACCTAAAATGGTTGGTTTAATTATTTTGCTTTTGATCAAAGCCCACAAAAAAAGCAAAGCAAATAGTCCGAATAATATCGAAATCAGATATCGTTGCTGCAATTGTGGTTCAAGCATAAACCGAAGCCATAATGTACCGGCCAAATATAAAATGACAAAAATATTGGAGAAAAGGGTATTCATATTTTGCATTAATTTATAAAACAAAGATAGTAAAACTTACAAAAAAAGCCGCTATTTCTAAAAATAACGGCTTTTTATAAATATTTCAGGGAATGTAATCAATTAATGAGCATGAGCTTCTCCTGATCCTCTTGGAATACGGATATTTTCTACAATTTCCTGTACCGATTGTGGCGGTGGTGGCGTCATATAACTAACCACAAGAGCTACAGCAAAATTGGCCAACATAGCAACTGTACCAAAACCTTCCGGTGAAATGCCAAACCACCAGGCATCTTTCAATCCGTCAACCGCATCTTTTCCGCCGTCAAATATTCCGAACTTAAATTTCAACATATAAAATATCATCAGACAAATACCGACGACCATCCCGGCTACGGCACCCTGCATGTTCATTCTCTTGGAAAAAATCCCCATAATAATGGCTGGGAAAAATGAAGCCGCCGCCAATCCAAAAGCAAGTGCTACTACTGCAGCAACAAAACCCGGAGGGTTGATGCCGAAATAACCTGCAACGATCACCGCAACTGCTGCCGATAAACGGGCATACAACAATTCATTTTTTTCAGAAACATTTGGGTTCCACTGCATTTTGATCAGGTCTCTTGAAACTGAAGTTGAAATGACCAACAACAATCCAGCTGCTGTTGAAAGAGCCGCTGCAAGTCCTCCTGCAGCCACCAGTGCAATAACCCAATTGGGCAGATTGGCAATTTCAGGATTTGCCAAAACCATAATATCATTATCAACGGTCAATTCATTGGCGTCTTTGTCTTTGACATATTGGATTTTGCCGTCACCGTTTTTATCTTCAAACTTGATGAGTTTGGTTGTTTCCCATTTTTTAAACCATTCAGGCATTTGAGAATACTCTTTATTACTTACTGTATTGATCATATTTGTTCTGGCAAATGCCGCTACCGCAGGTGCTGTGGTATACAGAATAGCAATAAACAACAGGGCATATCCTGCTGAAACCCTTGCATCTTTGACCTTAGGAACGGTAAAAAATCTTACGATAACGTGCGGTAAACCGGCTGTTCCTACCATCAAGGCAAAGGTAATCGCAAAAACATCAACCATACTTTTTGTCCCGTCTGTATAGGCTGCAAACCCCAAATCCTGATTTAATCCATCCAATTTGTCCAAAAGATACATTCCGGATCCGTCATTTATCACACCACCAAATCCCAATTGCGGTATCGCATTTCCCGTAAGGGCTATAGAGATAAAAATAGCAGGAACCATATAAGCAAAAATCAAAACACAGTATTGAGCGACCTGAGTATAGGTGATGCCTTTCATGCCTCCGAGGACAGCATAAAAAAGAACAATGATCATACCTATGACCACACCCATTTCAATGCTGACTTCAAGAAATCGTGAAAAAACGACCCCTACACCTCTCATTTGTCCGGCAACGTATGTAAAAGATACGATTAACGCACAAATAACCGCTACTGTTCTCGCAGTATTGGAATAATATCTGTCACCAATAAAATCAGGAACCGTATATTTTCCGAATTTACGCAGATAAGGTGCAAGAAGAAGGGCAAGAAGCACATAACCACCGGTCCAACCCATAAGATATACAGCGCCGTCATATCCCATAAAGGAAATCAGACCCGCCATTGAAATAAAAGATGCTGCTGACATCCAGTCTGCCGCGGTAGCCATACCATTTGCCAAAGGAGAAACCCCTCCGCCGGCAACATAAAATTCTTTTGTAGATCCGGCTCTCGACCAGATAGCGATACCAATATACAAGGCAAAAGATAAGCCTACTATAATATATGTCCAAGTTTTAACATCCATGATTTTTTATTTTATTAGTAATTGAAAATGATGATTATTTTTCGTCGACATCAAACTCCTTGTCCAGTTTGTTCATCAGATAAACATAGACAAATATGATGATGATAAAGACATAAATTGAGCCCTGCTGAGCAAACCAAAATCCTAATTTAAAACCGCCGATTTTAATGGAATTAAGGTTATCTGCAAACAGTATTCCTGCGCCATAAGAAGAAAAAAACCATATTACCAAAAGAACTACCAGGTAAAAAAGATTTTTTTTCCAATAATTTTGTAAATGATTATTTGACATAAAAACTGATTTATGAAGTTTAAAAAATTATAAAAATATATGCGTTTGTAAAATAAATTGCCCTTTAGAACCATCCCGGAAAATTCCGTCTGTGGTTGAAATATAGACCGGTCGGTTGGCATATTCCAATGTGATTTTGGCATTGTGACCTGTAACAAAATAGTTCAGACCCAAACCATATTGAAAACTCGGATCGGCAAGTTTCTCAAAATCTTTATACGTTGCGGTCAGGTATGGCATAAAAGAAGTACCATTTTTTAATTTTGGTAAAACATAACCAGCCTGTAAATAGCCAATCGTGCCGGTTCCGATGGTCGGTTGGGCATTTCCTCCACCGGACCAGCTTGCATCTGAAGGTGTCGGTGTGGTATGTTCGTTGAGAATTCCGATATTTCTTATGTAATTCGGACCGTAATCCAGTGAATATAAAGTTGCCAAAACAGAAATAGCAGTTCCTTTTTCTTTGTTAATCGGCATATCGAGAAAAACGTCAGCACCTAAAGCCATTTGATTATGATAACTTGAATCAGTTGTTGTTTTATAAAGTGAGCCATTGGCTTGATTATACCAACCCACACCAATGTTAAATACCTTTTTACTTCCCAGGTAAGAACCTACAAAAAACGGAAGAACATTGGATTCTTTGTCCCAAAACATCCAGTTAAGATATCCTGCTGTGGCATAATTTTCATTGAAAACATTGCGTGCTTCCGCATTTTTTGGAACATCTGCAGGTCTGGCTCCATTGACAAAAGGTTTGTTGAGCGCAATCCGGTAATCCAGTTTGCCTAGCTGACCTTTGGCGTAAATACCAAATTGTCTGGCAAACTGATCGGTGGCTTCGATATTGTGCCAGTTAAAAATCGGAGCGTCCAATGTCATAAAATTTAAGGTCGAATGACTTGACAATCTGCTTACCCCATTCCAATAATGCAGACCGGCGCCTATATACAATTTTTGAGGAATGATTCTGAATTCTGTCCATGCATCGTGTAAAAATAATTGTGGTTTTTTACCCTGATTGCTTGGTGATGAAGTCGGATTCGGACCGTTTGGTGCGGTGGCTCCGTTGATAAAGGATTGGTTGTTGATTCCCCAATGGGTCAATATCAAAACCCTCGGCGAAACCTGAGCATACGCTAAAAAACGCGATCGGCGTAAAGCAATATCTGAACTCCATGACGCAGTATTGTTCGTTCCATCTATCAGATTACCGTTGACATCTCTGGTTCCCGGGTTGTTTTGGGTAGCCGTCACCCAAAATTGATGCCACATGATAAAGCGCACATACTTAGAACCATTTTCATTTAATTTTAGTGTTAGTGGTTTGTAGGTATGATCTTCAACCGGAGCTTCCTGAGCGTTTATGTTGTACCTTATAAAAGAGAAAAAAATAATAAGCGGTAAAATTAATTGTTTGGTCATCACACTATATTTTGAAAGATCGAATAAACAAATATAAATATCTACATGCAATCATATATAGATATATAGATATGTTGTTTATTTTTTGACCCATTTTTTTCAAAAAAAATTGCAGTTTTATTTTTTTACCATAATTTTAATACATTATTCTGTAAAATTAATTTATACAACATATAATACTGTTCATTCGGACATAGATCCGGATGTTGTTGTATTAGTACCCGCAAAAAAAAGGAAAAAAACTACAAAGAGAATGTGAAAATAATTAGTTTAATCTTTCGTCAGGCTTTTGATGATTTCATAGTATGATGGTCGCGATAGTGAATAATAAGAATTTTTTCCATCCCTGACAACTTTGACAACATCCTGATTTTTCAGTATTCTTAAATGATGACTGGCTACAGCTTGCTCGATATCCAGTTTTTCATGGATATCCGTAACAGATAGTTTGGTTTCTTTATACAATATGTCGACCATCAAAAAACGTATCGGATGAGCTATGGCTTTCAATTTTTCGGTCGCGTCTTCAAGAAATTCTATGTCAAAAGGCGTATTCATGGTATTTTGCATACATGTATATATATAAATACATATATTAAAAGAATGTTCAAATAAAAATATCCGTATCATGATATATATCATGCATTTTTATAGAATATTTGTTTTTTTTTGCATCATGGCACATGAACTGACACATAGAATTTATGACTTTCTAAAAGAATTTCCGCCCTTTCATTTTCTTTCGAAGGAAGAGATTCTGCATCTCGCTTCCCAATCAACCGTCAAATACCTTCAAAAAGAAGATATTCTGTTTTCCATCGGAGACCTGCCGCCCCAACGATTTTATATCGTCAAAGAGGGAGCCATACATCTTTTCCAATCGAATGGTGACCTTGTCGAAACCTGTGACGAAGGTGATGTATTCGGTATAAGGCCTTTACTGGCACACTCACCCTATTTGTTAACTGCAAAAGCAGGTGAAGAAACCCTGTTATACGCCATTACCACTAAAGATTTTTTACCATTAATCGAAAAATATCCCAAAATAAGTCTTTTCCTCGCAACCAATTTTGCAGTCGGTGTTGGAAATAAATATTACCATAAAAATCACCAAAGTAGTAATGAAATTTCAGAAAATGTCCTGACAGAAGTTGTTTCGATAGATACCAGAATTAAACCTGTAACTGTTGATCCTGCCATTACGATTCAGGAAGCTGCTCAAATAATGGTCGAAAAAGGAGTTGGTTCTGTTGTAATCTGTGATCCGGATGAAAAACCTATAGGTATTGTTACCGATAAAGATCTGCGGACCAAAGTAGTGGCTGGTGATATTCGTAAAAAAGAAAATGTTACACTCATCATGACTTCTCCGGTCAAATGTGCTCCTCCGAATCAATCCTATACGCAACTGCAAATGATGATGCTCAGGCACAGAATCAGTCATGTTGTCATCACTGAAGACGGCAGTACAGAAAGTAAAATTGTAGGTGTTGTGTCTGAACATGATTTAGTGGTTCAGCAGACAGATAGTCCTGCCCTTCTATTAAAAACTATCCTGAAATCCGATAACGAAAAACAACTATCCGCAATCCGTTCAAAAATCGAAATCCTGATTCAAAAATGGCTTAAACAAGAAGTTTCTATTCATTTTGTATCACAAGTGGTATCCACTTTAAATGATGAAATCATCAAACGCGTTTTATACCTCTCTGAAGAAAATTTAGGCAGAGAAACATACAGGAAAATGGATTACTGCTGGTTGGCTTTGGGAAGTGAGGGCCGCGAAGAACAATTATTGAAAACGGACCAGGATAATGCAGTCATTTATACCAACAACCCGAATATTCCTAATCAAAAAGAGCTCTTAATCAATCTTGCTAAAGAGGTAAACCGTATGCTTTTTGAAATCGGTTTTGAATATTGCCCCGCTGAAATGATGGCCTCCAACCCCTTGTGGTGTCAAAGTGTGGAAGAATGGCAACAAACATTTGAAAAATGGATCTTCCAACCCGGTGAAAAAGAAATTATGATGTGCACCATATTTTTTGATTTTCGCCCGGTATACGGAAATAAATCCCTGGCAGACTCTTTGTCTCAATACATTTTCGAACTATTGGATAAACAAAAGGTTTTTTTACACTTTTTGGCCAAAAATGCCTTGCAGAATCCTCCCCCACTTTCCTTTTTCAGAAATGTTATTGTGGAAAAAAACGGAGAACATAAAGACAGTTTTGATATCAAACTCAGAGCCATGATGCCATTAGTCGACGCTGCCAGACTGATGATTCTTGAAAAAAAGCTATCCGGAATTAACAATACAGGTGAAAGATATCAGGCACTCGCAAAATCAGATCCTGCCAATGCAGAAGTTCTTTACCTTGCCGCAGATGCATATGAAATCCTGATCAGAATAAGAACATTATTCGGTCTAAGACAAAAAAATTCAGGCAGATATATCCAACCGGAAGAAATGGACAAAATGTCAAAACTCTTATTAAGAAATGCGTTTCAACCTATCGATGACATCCAAAAAATCATCAAAATCCGCTTTCAGGTATGATTTGGAATGGATTTAAAAACTTTTTTGGCCAGCCGCAAAAAGATTGGGCAACCTGGTATAATGAATATCAAAAAACTTATCATCCTCCTGACAAAAACGTTTTACTGTCAACATTATCTTATGTGGTTTTGGATACAGAAACTACGGGGTTAGACCTGAAAACGGACCAGATTATTACCCTGGGAGCGGTCAGAATCCAAAACCAGGAAATCCCTGTACATAATGTGCTGTCTTGTAGTATCCGCCAAAATATCCTTCACAAACAGGATGCCGTATCCATCCACGGATTGGTTCAAACGGAAAAAAAAGGAGTTCCCGCACATGAAGCTTTAGCTATGTTTTTTGCCTATATCCAATCTGATATTATCATAGGTCATCATATTGGTTTTGACGTTAAAATGATCGAAAAAACATCCTTACATCATGGTGGTGGAACTATAAAAAACCTGATTATTGATACCTCTTTTTTGGCAAAAAGACTGGACAACCCAATGAATCCAAACAGTCTTGACGGAAAAAACTATTCTCTCGATGTTTTGTGCAAAAGGTTTGATATTGTCACAAAAGACAGACACACAGCCTTGGGTGATGCTTTTCTTACAGCCTTGTTGTTTATAAAATTGATTCATCTTTTTGAAAAAAAAGGAATTAAAACATTAAAGCAATTGTTATAATAAAAAACTGAAAAGCCTTTTTTTGTATATTTGCAACCCTTTTCTGATTTTTTCAGCATTTCGGATAACTTACTCAACTTATTTCCATGGTAGATTTTTGTCACCTCCATTGCCACACTCAGTATTCACTGCTTGACGGTGCTTCAGACATCAAAACAATGATGAAAAAAGCAAAAGCGGACGGACAGAGTGCTGTAGCTATAACGGACCATGGTAACATGTTCGGGGTATTTAAATTTGTCAAGGAAGCCAAACAACAGGGTATCAAACCTATCATTGGTTGCGAATTTTACATGGTTGAAGATCGTCATATCAAAAGTTTTGAAAAATCCAGAGGTCAGAAAGATGTGCGGCATCACCAACTCCTCCTCGCTAAAACACCTCAAGGATATAAAAATCTTACCAAACTGGCTTCTTTGGGTTTTACAGAAGGATTGTACGGAAAGTTTCCCAGGATTGACAAAAGTTTGCTGGAAAAATATCACGAAGGTATCATTGCTACCAGTTGTTGTATAGGTGCAGAAATCCCCCAAACCATTTTGAAAGGAGATATCGAAGGCGCTGAAACAAAACTAAAATGGTGGATTGACATGTTTGGGGAAGATTATTATATCGAATTGCAACGCCACAGGGGATTGGAAAAAATTGATGACACCGGCATGAGTCAGGAAGATGTCAATCAGGTTTTGATTGGTTTTGCCAAAAAATATAACATCAAAACCATCGTCACCAACGATGCCCACTATGTCGAAGAAGAAGATTGGGCGCCCCATGATGTTTTGTTGTGTATCAATACCGGCTCACTGCTGGAGCAGAAAGAACGATTTAATTTCCCAAGTTCGGACTTTTATTTTAAAACAAAGGCTGAAATGAATACTTTGTTTGGCGATGTCAAACAAGCTGTTGAAAACACCATGGATATTGCGGGTAAAGTTCAGGAATTTGATTTGGCCCGGGATGTTTTATTGCCGGCATTTCCTCTTCCGGTGGGTTTTGAATCTCAGGAATTATTCCTGAGACATCTGACCTTTGAAGGCGCAAGAAAAAGGTATGGCACCATCACGCCCGCCATTGAAGAAAGACTCAATTTTGAATTGAATGTCATCAATCATTCCGGATATCCCGGATACTTTTTGATTGTTCAGGATTTTACCAGTGCGGCAAGACAATTGGGTGTGTCTGTCGGACCAGGTCGGGGCTCTGCTGCCGGTTCTGCCGTCGCTTATTGCCTTGGTATCACCAATATTGATCCGATCAAATACGATTTGCTTTTCGAACGTTTTCTCAATCCTGAAAGGGTCTCTATGCCGGATATCGATATTGACTTTGACGATGAAGGAAGAGGAAAAGTCATTGATTATGTCATCGACAAATACGGAAAAAATCAGGTCGCCCAAATCATTACCTATGGTACCATGGCCGCCAGAATGTCTTTGAGAGACGTAGGTCGGGTGATGAATGTTCCTCTGAGTGAAGTGGACAAAGTGGCTAAAACCTTTCCTACCCATCTGAGTGCAACCCTTCAGGGTGTTCTTGCGGAAAACGATATAGATCCCAAACTGAAAGAAAATCTCACTTCAGACGATATTGAAAAAGCATATTCTTTTAGGAAACTTGCCGGTCAGCATGACGACATCGGCAAAATGATTACAACCGCCAAAAAACTGGAAGGTGCCGTCAGAAATACAGGTATTCATGCTTGTGGTGTCATCATCACACCCGGAGATATCACTGATTATGTTCCTGTTTCCGTAGCAAAAGATTCAGATCTGCTGGTTTCTCAGTATGATAACAGTGTAGCCGAAGAAGCAGGATTGTTGAAAATGGACTTCTTGGGTTTGAAGACCCTGACCATCATTAAAGATGCTATTGAAATCATCAGAGAAAGATATGGTATTACGTTGGATATTGACGATATTTCCCTAGAGGATGAAAAAACATTTCAACTATTTCAAAAAGGTGAAATGGTCGGAATATTCCAATATGAATCTCCCGGAATGCAAAAATATCTGCGGGAACTCAAACCTACGCGTTTTGAGGATCTCATAGCGATGAACGCCTTGTACCGACCCGGACCACTTCAATACATTCCTGACTTTATCGCACGAAAAAACGGAAAACAAACCATCGTTTTTGACCTTCCTGACATGGAAGAATTTCTTGCTGAAACGTATGGAATCACCGTGTATCAGGAACAGGTTATGTTGCTTTCACAAAAGTTGGCCGGATTTTCAAAAGGTGATGCTGACATGTTGCGTAAGGCGATGGGCAAAAAACAAAAAGCAGTTTTGGACAAAATGTTTCCTAAATTTGTGGAAGGTTGTACTTCCAATGGTCACCCGGAAGATGCTGTCAAAAAAATCTGGACGGACTGGGAGGCATTCGCTTCTTACGCATTTAACAAGTCGCACTCTACCTGTTATGCTTATATCGCTTTCCAAACGGCTTATCTTAAAGCCCATTTTCCGGCAGCTTTTATGGCTTCCGTGTTAAATCACAACAAAAACGACATTTCCAAAGTCAATTTTTACCTTCAGGAAACCAAAAGAATGAGAATTCCGGTACTGGGGCCGGACATCAATGAAAGTAATATCAAATTTACAGTTAATAAAAGTGATGCCGTACGTTTTGGTTTATCTGCCTTAAAGGGTGTAGGTGAAGGCCCTGTAGAAGACATTGTAGCCGAAAGAAATGCCAAGGGACCATATGAAAACATCTATGAAATGATGAAAAGAGTGAATCTCAGGTCTGTCAATAAAAAATGTCTGGACAGTCTGGCTTTAAGTGGTGCTTTGGATTGTTTTGAAGGATTCAATCGCGCTCAGTTTTTTGCTGTCAATGAAAAAGGTGAAAACTTTATTGAGCAGCTGATTAAATACGGAAACAATATTCAGGGACAAAAGGAAACCCAACAGATATCTTTGTTTGGGGATAGTCTCAACGACATGGTTTTGGAGCCAAAACCTGAAAAGGTAGGTGAGTGGAATCAGATTGACAAACTTGAAAAAGAGAGGGAAGTAACGGGAATCTACATCAGCGGCCATCCTTTGGATGATTACACCCTGGAGTTTAATTACTTTATCAACTGTCCGTTGGAAAAAGCAGATCAGATCGAAGGACAAATGCTCAAAATGGGAGGTATGGTAAAGGATGTTCATTTCGGAGCTACCCAAAAAGGAAATCCCTATACCCGTTTTACATTGATGGATTTTACCGGAGAATTTCAGATATCCCTGTACAATGAATCACATGAAATGTGGAAACATTTGATTTCTACCGGAAATGTTTTGTACGTGGAAGGAATCAATCAAAAAGGAATGAACTCCGACCGTGCTTTTTTCAGGGTAAAAGAAATCATGTTTTTGGATACTGTCGGTCAGGCAAGAACAAAGTCGATCACCGTCAGGGTAGGCCTGAATCATATTAATCCGGAAGTTATTAATTCTTTGATTCAATTGTGCGAAAGCAAACCCGGCAAACATTTGTTGAAACTTAAAATCAAAGATGAAGAAGCTGATGTAGACATAGATATGCAATCTCAGACTTACAAAATCAATGCAGATGGTCTTTTTGTTCAGGAATTGGAAAGTTTGGGCTTTTCATTTAAACTGAACTGACACGAATTTCCTTACATTTTGTCTGAAACAGAACTACAATACCTGCTTATGGAGTTAATGGGATTTTCTGTTTTTAACAACGCCTCCTGTTACTTCTTTGATCGTTTGCACAAAAAAGAAAGCTTGCGGATCTACATCTGATAAAGCGGTTTTGAGTCGGTGAACTTCTAATCTTGTGACAATCGTCATAACAATATCACAATCATGGGAAATATCAAATGATCCGGGTAAATATCCTCTTTCTCCTTTATATACAGAAATGGCTTTACCAAAATCATTGACTATAACGGATTTAATCTCCTCATGATTTTTAGATATTACGGTCAAAGCAGTAAATTCTTCAAATCCATCTACAACATAATCTGAAGTTTTTAAAGCCGTGTAATACGTTAATATAGAATACATTGCCGCTTCAATACCGAATTTGAAAGCAACACCCAAAAACAACAATGTATTGACTACAAGTATAATTTCAGAGGTGGAAAATCCTGATTTTTTGTGGGTATAATCCGCCATTACTTCAAGTCCGTCGATAACAGCTCCACCCCTGATCACTAATCCGATGCCCAACCCAATCAAAAAACCACCAAAAATAGCTATAAGCAATTTATCATTAGTAAATGCCTCTTCGATTTGAATAAATGCCATAAAAACACTGAGCAAAAAAATGGCCAATGCTGTTTGTACAGCAAATATTTTACCTATTTTTTTATATCCGACATACAAAAAAGGAAGGTTCAAAACAAAAAGGAGCAGATAAATCGGAATATGAAAATATTCATGAATGAGAATTGAAATCCCTGTCACGCCACCATCCAGAAAATGATTGGGTATCATAAATCCCTGTAATGCCAAAGTAGCACAAAAAACTCCGGCCACAATATAAAGAAGAGACTTCTGTGAAAAAACAGCAGCCCAATCTATAGGAGCTTGTACGGTATGTGATGATGATTTGCTCAATGTTTCTGATTTAATGAAAAAACGGTTTGTATTTATCAAAACATTGCCATGTTTTGAAAATGATTTAAAAACAACCTACGAATTCACAAATATACGAAACAGAATTTTTATTCATCTGAAATCGAAAAAAACATTTTTAATTTTCACCTTTTGTAAAACTGAAAATCAAAATCAATTTTCATTTTGTTTTCTCTTGAGGCAAACAGACTTTTTAGTATCATCTTTAGTTTTCAAAAAATTGTCAATAAAGTTTCCTCCGTTTAAGTCTTCGAATAGATATTATTGAAGTAAATAAGCAGAAATAATATATAAATTTTTCTTTTCATATATTGACCGACAAAGACCTTTTAAACATTCATAATATCATAAATTTCCATTTTTAAACTTTCAAAATCGATCGGTTTGGTAAAAAATCCTTTTGCGCCGGAATTCATCGCTTTTTCATAGTTTTCTTTGTCTCCGTATGCAGAAATCATACTGACCTTGATATAAGGAAATTCACTTTTAATCATATATAATAATTCAAAGCCCGTCATGCCGGGCATGTTGATGTCCGAAAAAACATACACTACTTCAGGTGGTTTTTTTCCTCTGAGTATCTCCAGCGCTTGTTGACCTGAAAAAGCAAACTCAAGTTCCAGAAGACCGTTGCGGAGTTCTTTTCTGAACTTTTGTCTGAACAACATCTCCACGTCCCTTTCGTCATCTACTATTAAAAACTTCATACTTTTAAATTGTTAGGGTTATGGTAAATACTGTACCCTTATTTATTTCTGTATCCACTTTTAATTCGCCATCATGAGATTTTATAACATCATAAGCCAATGAAAGTCCCAATCCCGTGCCTTGCCCTGTTGGTTTGGTAGTAAAAAACGGTTGAAAAATTTTATCTTTTATATGATTTGGTATTCCTGCTCCATTGTCAGAAATAGCAATTTCAATTTTATTACCTGACTTTTTGGTCCGGATTGATACCATCGGGGAATAATCCTTATTATTAGCCAACACATTTTTGCTTCTTTCGTTTACAGCGTAAAAAGCATTGGTAATGATATTTAATATCACCCGACCCAAATCCTGTGAAACTACATTTACTTTAGGTATTGAAGAATCAAATTCTGTTTCCAACGTGGCATTAAACGATTTATCTTTGGCTCTGAGACCATGATAAGCCAATTTTAAATATTCATCACAAAGCACATTAATATCTGTCAATTCTTTCTGACCAGAATTATTCCGGCTGTGTTGCAACATACCTTTTACTATATCAGCCGCTCTTTTACCGTGATGATTGATTTTTTCCAGATTCGATTTCAGATCATTTGTGATATTTTTAGCCTCATTTATATCTCCTTTATTCAGTTCAGCATCAATTTCCTCCACCAACTCAGCACTTACTTCACTAAAGTTATTGACAAAATTAAGTGGATTCTGGATCTCATGAGCAATACCAGCTGTTAGCTCACCAAGAGATGCCATTTTTTCAGATTGTATTAACTGAGCCTGCGCTTTCTTAAGATGATCCAAAGAGTTTTGAAGCTCTTTAGTCCTTTGTTCTACCTCTTGTTCAAGTATTACATTCTGATTTTTGATAATACGCTCATTTTCAAGTGTGGTAGCCAATAATTTTTTCTGAGTTTCTTCTCTGGACTGAATAATGGATCTGTTTTCCCATTCAATACGTTTAGTAAGAAGATAGGACAAAATGATCACTTCAAATAAGAAAGCAATGGTAATATAGTTTATATCAAAGGGATATTTTGGAACACCAAAATTGATAAAACTGATATCTAATGCTCCGAAAATAGACATCATAATGTAAGCAGCAGCAAAATAGTAGCCTATTTTATCACCCTTTTTACCTGCGTATACACCTAATCCTACCTGACCAAGCATACCAATCATGGCATGCATTTGAGAAATCAAAGCTACACTTGGGATGGGTAAAAACAGATTCCAAATCCAATAAGACATGAAGTAAATAAAAAGCGCACTTCCTATTTTAAAAGGTAATGGATACTTTTTAATATTAAGAAATATCATGGTATACAACATCCCTAAAGGTTGTAATATGATAGGCAGCCATTTATACCATTGCCAGATTTCAGCATCTTTTATGAGATAATGTAAGTAACCGGTGTTTGTGAACGAAAAGAGAATATACCCACCGATGAGCAGACAATACAAAAAGTAATCAATTCTGCGTGAAGTGTAAAAAAGAAATAAATTGTATAGAACAACAAACAGCATAAACCCAAAGATCATTGCCAGCACAATCAGGTTTTTTATGGTTTGTTCATCGTAAGAACTTTTTTTCCAGATTTTGAATATGAATGGTGTGGTTCGGGTATCAATCCTTAAATAATAATTTTCTATATTTTTGGATAACATAAAAGAGTTCAAATGGCTCTTCATTTCTTTTTTATACCAAAGTCCTCTTTGTGGAATTTGTTTGGTTTTCCAAACTCCGTCTGATTCTTTAAAAAAAAGTTTGATATCCCCGACTACAGCTTGATTTAAAGCTATCACAAGGTCTGATGTATCGGGATTTTTTACAGAAAAATAAAACCAAAATACATCGGCACTTATAGGAAAGTTGAATATCTGTTTTCCAATTAATTTCAAAGAATCTTTGAGATTTAATTTTTCAACATCTTCAATTGAAAATGATTTATTTTCATCGATTACGTACCTGACACTATTCGTAATATCTTTACAATTCTGATTATCATTCCATATAAAGGTCTCCTGACTTTTTAATGAAATCGGAATAAAACAGAATAAAAATATGTAAAGGCTGAATTTATTCATATTTCAAATTAACAACCGTTTTCTTTAAAATTTGTCTTGATTCCCAAAATATTTGCAAATAATATCCACCAAACGGCACAATAAATTCCAAAAGGGAAATAACCTAAAAATCCCAAAATCGGCATTTCAAAAAGGTGATACTTGCTGAGATAAGGAATACTATAAACCCAATAACTGGCATTAAAAGTGACATCAATATCTTTTACAATATCTCCGCATGCGTTTGGTTGGCTTAAAATGTGCGTTGCACTCAGATAATTAAAACATTCCAAACACAGACCCAATAAAAAATATGACAATGACAACAAAATAACATAAGAATAATCACCATTCTTAACCGGTGTAAAGGGTGTCCATATTTTACATTTAGTAAGTACCACCGCTATCAACATCAAAGGCGAATACCATAAAGCAGGAAATAATATATCCGGATAATAGGGTGCCAGAAATAAGGATAAAAGTGAAATAATTAAAACAAAATACAAAGCCCAGTTCGGAAATGTAATCTTAGGTCCCTGTGTATATTTTAATGAAAGTCCTTTAAATGTTTTTAATAATGCATAAAACTCTATTGCCGGCGGAATCAAACCCGATGAACCTAAAACTGCATAAATGACAAATTCATCTTCAGGAATTAAAGTACCTTTGGGGTAGTACCACGATTCTAAAACAAAATTATTCAGGTATTCAAAAATCAACCAACCCAAAATAGCTGAGACTCCGATACCTATAATGGCTTTGGGATAATCTTTAATAATGGAGTGGCCTCCCCGGCGTACATAAACCCATCCGTCCAACATAAGTGTTAATCCCCAGAAAAGCGGCAAATCTGCCCAATTGACCAATAATTTTGGATTTTCTAATTGAAATACAAAACATACCATGGCACTTCCCCACATAATCAATCCTACCCAAAACCATTTAGGAAAAGATACTTTTTGGATGGGTTTCTGATCTTCATTTTTTAATTTTTTAAACCCCAATAAGCCCGGAAATAATAGAAATATGGTCAATCCTGTTGCTGCTAAACAGCCCGCAATAAAAACAGGCATTGAAAAACATGGTTTATCTGATGCCGTTAAATGAGGAAAAGCAAAATAATCCTCAGGAAATACACCTCCATAATAAAAATACGCACCGAGGTAAGGCACTGCAAAAATTGCGGCAATTGTTAAAAGTTGCAGCTTTAAAGATTTTGTTTCGCTCATGATGGTTTATTTAATTTTGTTTTGAATGAAATTTAAATGCCTACATCTCCTTTTTTATTTCTGTTTTTAATGCTTCTAAGAATATTTTTAATAACTCATCTCCTTTAAGTATGTCTTTGTAAAATCCAAACCAAACTACTAATGGCATCCAAACGCTATGGATTTTTTCATCTGTAACACTGAATACCTGAAATGAAGTCTCATTCCTCAATTGTTTTTGATAATATTTTATCCATTTTTCTTCTTCAGAAAATGATGTCCCGTTCCAGGATCCTAAACCAACTTCTTTACAAAAAATAGTTATTCTCGACTTTCTGGGAGATTGATCATTTTTATAATAGTCTTCTAATATTTCTGTAAACCGCATACCGTTATTGGTTCTTACATCATAACTTGAATTAATAACATAAGTATCTATATTGCCAAGCATATCCGAGCCCGGAGCGTTGATTTCTATATAATTCTGCTGTTCTTTTATATCAGCAGGTATACCATGAAGTAATTTGTAAAAAAAGAAATCTCCTGAAGCACTACCTATGTCTCCAAGCCATGTTGCCATGTCCATATTAAACCCGACATACGGAGCCATAAATTGTAAAAAGCGTAAAAAATCCGGTAAAGGTGTAACGATTTGCCTGTGATTAGCCGCATCAATGCCTGCCAAAATATGTGCTATATCACAATAATTGCCATCCGGCAAAACTACTTCTTGATGGTCATGACTATAGATAAATGTTGGTTGCCCGGCCCTTGTATCTCCATATACTTTATCATTGTTTTTGTACACAACACTTCGGTGTTTGGGACTGTATGCAAAATTTTTAAATCTTTTTATTTCTTTGGTATGTTCTGTGCCTTCTTCGATGATAAGTACGTCATATCGACTTTCTACCTTTGCTGCGCCTTTGATTAATTCTTTATTCCAACCCCATTTATCATAAAATATTTTCCGGAGTCGGGTTATCATAAGCTTGGTTTGATGTTGCTCTCCCGGATAATAATCCTCTTCTTCTTTTAATAAAAGCAGAAATTGATCAAATGTAAGAATGTCTTTTGGTTCATGACCCGGCTCAGGATTTTTTGAAAAAACAGGTTGATATATACTACTCATATGGTTTGTATGTCAAGGTAAATTATATATATTTTTATTCGAGTACTTCGTAGACCTTTACCGGTTCTTTTTTGTTTTTTATATCTACATCACCAACAAAATTGCATTTGAAGGATTCATTTATCTTATTAAAAGATTCTTCAGTAATGTAAATTTGACCTTTACCAGCTATACCCTGCAATCTTGCGGCAACATTCACGACATCACCAATGACTGTATAATCAAACCGCTTTAACGTTTTACAACCAATATTGCCCGATACCATCAGACCTGAATTTACACCAATGGATACCTGTGGGTTGAACGTGTTTTCACCAATAGGTAGATTTATTATTTTTACGGCATTTCGAATGGCAAGTGTTGCATCCAATGCCCTGTCCAAATGATAGTCTCCTTTAAAAACCGCCATGATAGCATCACCGATAAACTTATCTATGACTCCGTTTTGTTTAATGATTTCCTTTACAATAATATCAAAATAGTTATTAAGCAACTGAATTACGGTATTTGCAGGTTCTGTTTCGCTAATTGCTGTAAAATCACAAATGTCGATGAATGCAACGGTAGCTTCAACCGATTCATTATCCTGAAGAGAATCTTCAAATTCACGGCTTTCCATAAATTTAATGACCGTTTCATCAACATACATTTTTAAAATATTATTTTCTTTAATAGCCTGCATGGTTTTTTTCAAATCATTGACATGATCAATAGTCTTTTGAATAGTCAGGCTGAGATCATCAAAATTTATAGGCTTACATACAAAATCAAATGCTCCTCTGTTCATAGCTGTCCGGATATTTTCCATATCTCCATACGCTGAAACCATTACGGTTTTTGTCAGACCCGGTTTTTCATTCATTTTTAAAAGCAAGGTGAGACCGTCCATTTCAGGCATATTGATGTCACTGAGAATTACATCAATATTTTTTTGTTCTTCCAATACCTGCAATGCCTGTTTCCCATTAAAAGCGAAGGAAAAATCATATACTTTTTCCCTTATTTCTTTACGAAATTTTTGTTTGATCAGATGTTCCAGATCCTGTTCGTCATCAACTACTAATATCTTAGTCATCTCTGAAAATAAATTTAACGGGTTTAAGATGACAAATATAATTATTTATTGAATGATGATGTCATATAAAGGAATATTTGTACAAAATATGTTTTTAATACAAAACATTTTATATCTGTACAGTTCATTCTACAGGATTATACTATTCTCAAAAATGACTTCTGAAAACCTGCTTTCAGTTGAAACATTCATTTATTTATGTCTTATTAGTAGCATTATTCGTCCTGAATGGTAATTATTTGAAAAGTCAGTTTTTTTAAATCATTAATTTTTTATACTTTATAATCTGAAATATCCTTTATGAGGAAAGATAAAACAAATTACTACCTTATTCCTGATTTTGATGTTCTTCGTGTTCAGGCAGAATTAACCAGGACATTCCGGACAACACATCTATAAGAATATGGATTATAATCACAAAAAACAACGAACCGGAGTTTATATATATGATTCCAAATAAAAATGAAATACAACAGATTTTAAACGCTGACAACCAGCCCTGATACAAATGAGACAAACTAAATCCTACTGATGTAATAAATATAGTCAGATAAGGACCCCAAATAAAATCAGGATAAAAACTTATAAGGTAATGATACAGATATGCCCTGAAAATAATTTCTTCACTTATACCAGCCATTATTGCCAAAGGGAGAAAATAAAAATATTCAGTCCAATTGGCCGGAAGGATGTCGCTTAAAATTGTTTCACTATCATCTGTATGCCGAAAACTTCTGATCTGAATCAAACCGTCAATTATGTACACAGCCATTAATAACCCGATACCGACCAATGTGACTGTATTGGTTACCGGCATTTGAAAACCCAATATACTCCAGTCATTTTTACCGGCATGCCAGGCAGTAAGACACATTAGTACTCCAATAAGTAAAAGAAACAGGTTATTGATGTACATCTGGTTTTTTGGTGGGAATATAAAATCTTCATCGTCATCCCTGACAACCATTTTTGAATAAAAACTCATCAACGGAATAACAATACCAATCAATGCAAATAAAAAATGATCATACCAATTTGTGGACATATTATTCTGTTTTATGCTAAAGTGGAAACCATAACGGTTCGTCATCTCCGGGTTCTCCGTGATAATTAATCGTAATTTCCTCGCCTGCTTCAATATCTTTTATAGCGTGAATTTCGATATGTTCATTTTCAAAATCAAGTAAAAAATTAGCGTTGGGATCTACTGCGTGATTATATAAACTGCCATAACCCAATGCGATAGCACAGGATTTCATGTTTTCTCCCCAAAGGAAATAATAATCGTGCAAAAAGGTTTTATGGATAACAGGTACTTCAACAGACGGAATCACAATAACCGGACAAATTTCAATCAAATCTCCATCTCTCAGAGGGATAGAAGTAAAAACTGACCTTCCTTTGCCTTCCTGATACACTATATATAAACCCGGAACATGCATCATATCATCCTTTTTTGATTAAATAAACACCCGATAAAATCAGCATCATTGAAAATAAATGTTGAATTCCAATGTATTCATTGTCCAGAAATCCCCAGGCCAATGCTACAATTGGCATAAAATAAGTAGTAGTGCTTCCAAAAACAGCATTGGTTTTTTGTACCAGGTGATAAAAAACAACACTTGCTATGACGGTACCAAATATGGACAATGCCGTAACCGAAGCCAATGAATACATCGCCTCAGGGTGGTTTTGCACAATTGTAAAAACATCCGTTGTCAATAAATAAATCACAGCAGGAATTCCGACAGTAAAAAAAGATACCGCACTGATGATTAAGGGTCGAACTCCCGAAAAATAATATTGAACCATATTGACACTGGTACCATAACAAAGTGTTGCCAATAAGATCAATAATCCATACAAAGGCTGATTACTCATATCCTGACCACTTCCTTTCCACATCAAAGATACAGCGCCCACAAATCCCAGAAATACTCCGGCAATTTTTAACTTCGAAAAACCCGTTTTAAACAATAATCCGCCCAAAATCAATGTCCAGATCGGGCTCATACTGTTTAAAACTCCGGCAACCGATGAATTTACTTTTGTCTGTGCAATAAAAAATAAAAATGCAGGCAATCCGCTTCCTGTAAGCCCAACCATAAAAAAAGTTCCTAACCGATTCCAAGGAATTTCTTTCCTGTATATAAGGATTACCGGAGTGAATGCCAAAGAGGATATCCCCAGTCTCAATGCTCCAAGCTGATAAGGTGAAAAGGCAATCAAGGCCTTTTTAATCAGTATAAAGGAACATCCCCAAATCAAACTTAACCCGATAAGCAGCAACCAAGCCGTTTTATCTACTTTATTATCTGACATAAATTTCAAATGACAAAGTAACACACATTTTATCTTTGTTTCACTATAAAAAGTATATAGAATAATTAATAATTTACAACAATCTGATGTTGAACAATCTAAATATTCAAAAACATTCTACTGATAAAAATCATGTCTGTTTCTTTCATTTTTATTTGTAAATATTTTGTTAACAACTCAGAAAGTGCTACCTTTTCGGTCGATAGAATACTGGTAATATCATCAGATTCAAATTTACAAAAACCTAAACCATGTATCATGAGTGTAGATACCAAAAAAATCCGTAATGTAGTCTTGTTGGGCCATTCCGGCTCCGGAAAGACAAGTTTTGCAGAAACCATGCTTTTCGAATCCGGAGCCATAAACAGAATGGGTAATGTACAAAGTGGCAACACTATATCTGACTTTACCAATATCGAACAGGAAAGAGGAAACTCTCTTTTCAGTACATTAATGCATGTTAAATGGAGAGATTCTAAAATAAATATCCTTGATACTCCCGGTTTTGACGACTTTATTGGCGAAGTAGTCTGTTCTCTGAAGGTATCTGATTCGGCTTTGGTTTTGGTCAATGCTGCCCATGGTGTGGAAGTGGGAACTGAAATTATTTGGGAATATATTCAAAAATTTCAAACACCGGCTATGTTTGTCATTAATCAGATGGATCACGAAAAAGCTGATTTTGAACTGGCTTCAGAACAAATAAAGGACAGATTTGGGCCAAAAGCCATATTATTTCAATATCCTTATAATTCAGGCTCAGGATTTAATTCTATCATAGATGCTTTAAGAATGACTATGTATGTTTTTGACCCTCAGGGAGGAAAACCTCAAAAACAGGACATTCCGGATAGTGAAAAAGAAAAAGCCGCAGCATTACATAATGCCATCGTTGAAGCCGCAGCAGAAAATGATGAAGGCCTGATGGATAAATATTTTGAGTCAGGTACACTGTCTGAAGAAGAACTTTCAAAAGGACTGACAATAGCTTTGGCAAATCAACAAATATATCCCGTTTTTTGTGCTTCCTCATTAAAAAATATGGGTAGCGGAAGAATTATGGGTTTCATTAATGATATCATTCCTTCTCCCGCTGACAGACCGGCAGCTTTACTCGAAGATGGTAAAACCCTTGCATGCGATTCCAAAGGTCCTGCCGTTTTATTCATTTATAAAACCATGTCCGAACCACAGGTTGGTCTGGTGAGTTATTTTAAAGTGTACTCGGGCACAGTCAAAGCAGGTGATGATCTGACAAATCTCAAAAATGTTCAAGGCGAAAGAATCAGTGGTGTTTATGAAGCTAACGGTAAAGTAAGAAATTCTATCGATTATCTTCAGGCCGGTGACATAGGTGTTACCTTGAAACTTAAAAATTCTCACACCAATAACACCCTGGCAGCAAAGGGTTTTACTTCATCACTGGACCCGATTCACTTTCCCGCTCCACGAATTGATACTGCCGTAATGCCTCCTTCCAAAAATGATATGGAAAAATTAATAAAAGCATTACATCAGATTGAAGAAGAAGATCCAACGCTTATTCTTGAACAGTCACCTACATTAAAACAAACGATTTTACACGGACAAGGTCAACTCCACCTGGATCTGATCAAATACAGAATCGAAAAAGTTAATAGTGTTCACATGGATTTTGAACAGCCCAAAATTCCGTATCGCGAGACTATAACAAAAGTTGCTAATGAAGTATATCGTCATAAAAAACAAAGTGGCGGTGCCGGACAATTCGGTGAAGTACATATGCGCATTGAACCTAATTATGAAGGAATGCCCGATCCTTCAGGACTAACCGTTAAAAACATAGAAGTTGAAAATCTGGACTGGGGAGGCAAACTAGCCTTTTACTGGTGTATCGTCGGTGGAACGGTCGATGCAAAATATGCAAGTGCCATCAAAAAAGGGATCATGCAAAAAATGGTGGAAGGTCCTTTGACCGGATCAAATTGTCAGGATATCCGGGTTTGTATATATGATGGAAAAATGCACCCGGTCGACTCAAATGATATGGCTTTTATGCTTGCATCTATTGGTGCATTTAAAACAGCATTCAAAAATGCTCATCCTCAGATTCTTGAGCCTATTTATGATGTTGAAATAACCTGTCCGGAATCGGCTATGGGAGACATCATGGGTGATCTTCAGACCAGAAGAGCCATCATTATGGGAATGGATTCAGACGGACACCACCAAAAAATCAAAGCGAGAGTACCTCTGTCAGAAATGTATCAATACTCTTCAAAATTGAGATCTATATCTCAGGGAAGAGCTAATTTTACCAGAAAATTTGCAGATTATGTGGCCGTACCGACAGATATCCAACAAAAACTGATTGATGCTCATAAAGAAGAGGATGAAGAACACCATCATTAAAGATTAAGGTTTTGAACTTTATCGGTTCTTTCAAAACCCATACATTCATCTTATAGAATCCGGGTATTCAATATCTTTCAAAAACAAACCTATAGCAGGCACACTCCAATGACGGGGCAGCCTGCTTTTTTTATCTAATGAGTTTCTGACTTCTTCCAGGCTTAATTTCCCTCTGTCGACATCAAGACACATACCCGTTATTAGTCTTACCATTCCCCTTAAAAACCGGTCAGAACTTATTTGAAACTCCAAGTGGTCTTCATCATGCTGAATCCAGTTAGCTTTTGTTATGTGGCAAAGGGTGGATGCAACATCCGTTTTTGTTTTACAAAAAGTATTAAAATCCAAATACTTTAACAATAATCCGGCAGCTTCATTTAATACCTCCAATCTTGGTTTTTTATAATAATAATGATATGACAATACCGGAAAAGGAGTCTTAGAAAGATGTATATGATAAGAATAAGATCTGCTTACCGCATCAAATCTTGCATGAGCAGTATCTTTTACCTTAAAGATGTCGTGTAAAACGACATCTTCCGGCAATAATGTATTAATTTTAATCAAAAAGCGGAAATCTGTGAGGTCGATATCACTATCTATGTGGGCTATATAACGTTTGGCGTGAACCCCGGTATCCGTACGTCCACAACCTACGATATCATGTTGTACTCTTGTCAGGGTAAAAAAACTGTTTTCCAAAACCTCCTGAACACATCTTGATTCCTGTTGTCCGTTTTGGCTTTGCCAACCATTAAATTTAGTTCCGCAATAAGATAATACCAAAAAGTAACGGCTCATCCGGGTATTTATGCAGCCAACAATTTAAGTTTGGAAGACTTTCTTATTTTATCTTCTGCATAGGTCCGGTCAACAACAAATTCGGTTACATCATCTTTTGAAGGCAAATCAAACATGGCGTCAGTCAGAATCATTTCACAAAGAGATCTTAAACCTCTGGCTCCAAGTTTATATTCTAATGCCTTTTGAGCTACCAATTCAATGGCCTCTTGGGTGAAGGTCAACTTAATACCTTCTATTTCAAACAATTTTTCGTATTGTTTGATCAATGCGTTTTTTGGAACAGTCAGAATGGCTATTAATGTTTTCAGATCCAATGGTTCAAGATAGGTCAACACCGGCAGCCTTCCTATCAATTCCGGAATCATCCCGAAATGTTTGAGGTCCTGATGTGTTACATATTGCATCATGTTTTCTCTGTCGATGGTATGTTTTTCATCAGAATTATACCCGATCACCTGAGTATTCATTCTTTTGGCAATCAGTTTATCGATTCCGGCAAATGCTCCTCCGCAAATAAAAAGTATATTTGATGTATTGATTTTTACCATTTTCTGTTCCGGATGTTTTCTTCCTCCCTGAGGCGGAACATTGACTTCCGTACCTTCAAGCATTTTTAATAATGCTTGCTGAACACCTTCACCGGATACATCTCTTGTAATGGAAGGATTGTCATTTTTCCTGGCAATTTTATCAATTTCATCTATATAAACAATTCCTTTTTCAGCAGCTTCCACATTATAATCACACGCTTGTAAAAGGCGGCTCAACATACTTTCCACATCCTCACCCACATATCCGGCCTCCGTAAAAACGGTAGCATCCACTATGGCAAAAGGAACATCCAAAAATCGGGCAATGGTTTTTGCAAGCAGTGTTTTTCCCGTCCCTGTCTCACCAACTAAAATGATATTTGACTTTTCAATTTCAATATCATCCAATTTTGAATTCAATCTTTTGTAATGATTGTAAACAGCTACCGACAGATATTTTTTTGCATCATCCTGACCAATAATATATTGATCTAAAAACGACTTAATATCTTTGGGTGTAATGGATGAAGGCAACATAAAAGAAGAATTTTTACCACCTTTGGAGGGTTTTGTTTTTAATTCTTCATTAATAATTTCATAAGCCTGTTCAACACAAGTTTCACAAATATGTCCTTCTATTCCGGCAATCAACATCAGGGAATCCCGTTTGTCCTTACCGCAAAAGGAACATTTTAAATTTTCTTTATACTTTGACACTTGGTGTAATTTACTGAATTAAACCTTCTTTTTACCACTTTCTCTGTCGAGAACTTCATCAACCAATCCGTAATCCTTAGCTTCTTTGGCTGTCATCCATTTATCTCTGTCAGAATCCTTGGTAATGGTTTTTACATCTTTACCTGTATGATCTGCAAGAATCTGATATAATTCATCTCTCAATTGTTTGATCAATTGATATGAAATTTCCATATCTGAAAACTGACCTTGCATACCGCCTGATGGCTGATGGATCATTACACGTGCATGTCTGAGACATGTTCTTTTTCCTGACTTGCCGGCAGCAAGAATCACTGCCCCCATAGAAGCTGCCAATCCCGTACAAATCGTCGCAACGTCCGGAGCAACATATTGCATAGTATCGTATATTCCCATTCCGGCTATAACAGAACCTCCCGGGCTATTGATAAACATTTGTATATCTCTTTTAGGATCGGTAGATTCCAAAAATAACAATTGTGCCTGTATAACATTGGCAACATAATCGTTTACCGGAACACCCATAAAAATAATTCTATCCATCATCAGTCTGGAAAAAACATCCATACCAACGATATTCATAGGTCTTTCTTCAATTACTTGCGGGGTAAAACCAGTCACATTAGGAACAGATGCTTCCATGTACTTCTCCAAATGCATGGTGCTCATCCCCAAATGTTGCACCGCATATTTCTTAAACTCTTCTTGTGAATACATTCTATCAGATTTTTGTATAGTAACAAAAAAAAGATAAAAATGTTATTGAGCCTGGTTCTGAGATTTGATTTTTGTTTCAAAATCTGATGAAGTAATCGCCACCGGATTCTTCTTCACGATTTCTGTCAATCTGGCGAATAATTTACTGACCAGAATTTCATCCTTTGCTTTGTCGACGGCATTTTTATTTTTCATTTGTTTTTCAACAAAATCAAACATGATGGAATAGTCCATATTCGGATAATAACGCATATAGTCCATGACCTGTCTGAAAAAATGATTTTTTATCTCACCTTCATTTGCATCGATTTCATGTTTTTGTATCAGGTCATCCCTGATGATCGACCATTTTACCGTTTCGATAGATTGTTCAAGCGTTTTATCATCTATTTCTTCAGGAGCATTTGTTTCATTTGCTTTGATCAATCTTTTGTAAAATTCTTTTGAAATTTCAAGATTTGTATGCTCCTTAATTCTTTCAAATATTTTTATTTCAAGAAGATTATTCGCTTGTTTGCTGTAATTTTCATTCATTTCCTGTCTGATGATTTCCCGTAAATCCTCAGCACTTTTGACTTTTTCATCTGCAAGACCGTCAAAAAATTCCTGCGTAGGTTGTGCAGGGACCTGTCTTTTGATGGTTTTTACCACACCTTTGAACAGATTTCCTATGACCGTATCTTTATCAGCTTCCGTTCTGTTTAAAAGGTATTTTTCCGCATATTCTAATCCTCCTTTTTCTAAGGAAGTAATATCAAAATTAAAAGAATATCCGACAGACTTGCCTAAAATATTTTCTTTTACCTCTTCATTAATCAAATGAGATGGCATGATCATAAATTCTGTTTTCCAGCCATTTTCTTTGATGTTCCCATCTTCATCCAATTCTTCAGCTTCAATATCCACAAGGTCCATGGCTTCAATCATTCCGTTTTCTACAACTTCCTGTTTTCCGTTTCTCTTTAAAAAATCCTGAAAATTATCTTCAATAACGGCATCTTCTAATTGAACCTCATCAATATCATAAACGTCTTGCTCACTTACTCCTGAAATTTCATATTCAGGGATAATACCGACATCAAAGGTAAAAGTAAACGGACGGTAATGGTAAACATCAAAATCCAATTCAGTCACTTCGTCTTCTGAAGGAAGCGGAGAACCCAAAGTGTTGATTTTGTTTTCGTTGAGGTAAGTATTAAATTTGTCATTCAACACTTCATAGACGATATCAGCCAAAAGTGACTTTCCATACATCTTTTTTAAAGTATTCATAGGAATCATTCCTTTTCTGAATCCTTTTATCTGTACCTTATTTTTATACTTTTTTAAACCTTCTTCAAATTTTGTGCTGTAATCTTCAGGTTCAAGGGTAATTTTTATCTGTGAAAGCAATGGGCTTACTTCTTTTCTAACGATTTGCATAGAAAAATATTAGATGAATATGTATGAGATCGAGATGGATTAAAACTTTACCAGCTTCGGGTGTATCAAGTGCGGGTGGAGGGACTCGAACCCCCAAGCCTCACGGCACCAGATCCTAAGTCTGGCGTGTCTACCAATTTCACCACACCCGCTTGATAAAGAACATACCTTTCGTAAAAGGTCGCGCAAAGGTAAATTTTATTTTTTGAAATGACAATATATTCATGAATATATTTTATCAATACTCTGGCTTTTGCGCTAAACAAACGCTTTAATAACAAAAAAGCCTTGGGATTTTTCCCAAGGCTTTTATATTCTGAACAATTTTTATTTTGTTCTATCCCGTTTTTTCGAAGAATAGTTAATCTTTATCTGTCCTGCCTTTCGTAAAGAGGTCTTAACGTCAGAAACTATTCCCATGGTAACCTCACCATCTACTTTTAAAGAGGTAATTATTCTGTCTTTAAAACCTTCAGGTACAGTTACACGATGCTTTTCAAGGAACAAAGGAATATCATCAGGATTTGAAAATTTATCACCCAATTGAATCCTTGGTTTTGTACCATATACATCTCTGAATTTAGCTGTTGGTCTACCAATAAATATAAAATTGACCAAAGACTTTTTTTCGAGTTTTGTCAACTCAGATGCCTGAGGAGTATTTACACCGACCATTAAGTCTGTATCCCTCATTTTGGTTACCACCATAAAGAAAAACAAAAGCATAAATACAATATCAGGTAATGAGGCAGTTGATATTGCCGGGTTTGTATTTCCTTGTTTTTTACTAAATTTTGACATAAGTCTTTACATTCTATGGGTTAATAAATTAATTTTCCTCCCCGAATTTGGTCGGTTCTGCTTCTGATATAACCAATGGATATGCAGCTGAAATCTCATCTTTTTGAGTTTTGGAAAGCTCCTCATAAGGTCTGCTGAATCTTTTGAGTGATTCTTCTTCCCAAATCTGGTTATAGGCAGCTTTCAGTTCGTTATAAACTGCCAGATACGTCTTGTATTCAGTACCCCGGTCATTTTTGAGAGACACCAAAGCTTTGGTTGGGTCCTCTGATAAATCAGCTCTTTTTTGCGGATTGGTAATAAAGAGTATTGTATTATCCTTTAATTTACTGATCTCCATCGGTTCATTTCTGACCAAAAGCTGATTTTGTGCATTCACCAACACAGAATATACATTCCTTGTGTTAATGGTTAATTCCGGTGGTGGTTCATCAGACCAAGGTGGTAGTTTGACCAACACTCCTTTGTCTTCAGCGATAACCGTTGTCACCAGGAAAAAGATAAGGAGCAAAAAAGCAATGTCAGCCATTGACCCTGCATTGATCTCATTGTTCATCCGGTTTCTGCTGTTCTTTTTTCCCATGATTTTGGATTAAAAAATTAACTAAAGAAACTTCTTACTTCACTGTATACGAATACTATTACTGTAACTACCAATAATGCCCCGCATGTATATAAACCCGCACTTACAAAGCTACTGGCAAAATCACTTACCATGTATTCTTTGTGTAAAACATCCCACTTACCGCCTTTCTCAACGGTAACAGAAGCCTGAAGAATGGAAAATAATACCAACAACACTACAAATCCTAAAATAGCCTTTAAACCTTTTTTACCTGCTTGAGCAATATCCATGATAATTCCTATTATCATAGCCAACATTGCAATTATCGTTAATGCTATTGTGATTTGCAATCCTACACCGACCTCTACCACCTCGACACCATCAGCATTTACTGTGGTACCTCCGGCAAAAATACCAGCACCGAAGATGAAGATGAGAATAACTCCCAACATCATGGCATAAGTAGTACCGCTTTTTAATAATTTATTATACATATCAATTAATGTTAAGGGCTATTTAAATATTTTGTTTTTTACCATTGAATCCACCAATCCGATAGAAACATCCTCCATTCTGTTGATGATAGAATCAATTTTGGAAACAATATAATTATAAAATACCTGAAGGATCATCGCAACAACCAATCCAAATACCGTGGTAAGAAGGGCCACCTTAATACCTGATGCAACGATTGTTGGAGAAATATCTCCCGCAGCTGCAATCTTATCAAAGGCCTGAATCATACCGATTACCGTTCCAAGGAATCCCAACATCGGTGCAAGGGCTATAAATAATGATATCCATACCAAACCTTTCTCTAAAAGACCCATTTGAACGGAACCATAATTGACAATCGCTTTTTCCACTGCATCCGGACCTCCGGCATGGCTTCTCAATCCTTCATACAATACACTTGCTGCAGGACCAGGAGTCGCTTTACATACATCTTTGGCACCTTCAAGGTCACCTTGTGCAAGCTTCTCATCAATTTTTTTGATTAAGGTGTCAGTATTAACTGAAGCCAAACTTAAGGTAATGATTCTTTCAATACTGAAAGCCAAACCCAAAATCAAAGAGACGAGTACAATACTCATAAATTTCCAGTCTCCTTCAATGAATTTTTCTTTCAATACCTGGAACATGGAAGTTTCTGCGGCTGCTTCTGCCTGAGCTAAAATATCAACAGCCCCGAAAAATGCAGTTGCTACGAATAAACCGATAAAAACTAAGAATTTTCGCATGATTTGTAAAATTTACGTTTTTAGAAAAAGTTAAAAGAATTCAAAATGTAAAAATAAAACTAAATTTGATATCTCAAAATAAAAATTATCAGCGGAGAGTGAGGGATTCGAACCCTCGATACCCTTTTGAGGTATACACACTTTCCAGGCGTGCTCCTTAAACCACTCGGACAACTCTCCATTTTCGAAATAATGGGCAAAAGTTGAAAAAAAAAACCAAACCACCAAACTTGTATCATTAATTAATATAATTATAATGTGTATTTTATACACTTACTGATACTTAATTCATTTTTTATTTTTTATCAACTTTTACAAGATCAATTATTTAAAAGATGACTTTTCACCATTCAAAAGTTGTATCTGAAAATATCTTTTTTGCATTATTTGTCGTGATGGCGGCAATTTCTTCCATTTTTTTGCCACTAACTTCACTGATTTTACGCGCTACCTCGACCAAATATACCGGTTCATTCCTTTTACCGCGATAGGGTACCGGTGACAAATAAGGAGAATCAGTCTCCAAAACTATGTATTCCAGCGGAATCTGAGATACTACCCCGTCAACTCCCGCATTTTTATACGTGACTACTCCTCCGATACCCATATAAAATCCGATATCCATGATTTTTTCTGCTTGCTCCAAACTACCGTTGAAACAATGAAAAATCCCCGTAACACCCGTGTTTTTGTATTCTGAAACTATCGAAATGGTCAAATCAAGAGAATCTCTGGAATGAATTACAATGGGTAAATGATACTTTACAGCCCATTCTATCTGCCTTCTGAAAGCCGTTTCCTGTTCTTTAACAAATGTTTTATCCCAATACAAGTCAATGCCTATCTCGCCAATGGCAACATACTTTCTTTTTTCCAGCCATCCTGAAATGATTTCTAATTCTTCTTCAAATTGTGCGTTTACATGACAAGGATGTAAACCCATCATAGCATGACAAAACGGATATTTTTTTTCCACATGATGTAATGCCTCTATAGACGAACTGTCAATATTAGGCATAAAAATATGTTGTACACCTGTATTTACCGCTCTTTGTAAAACTTCATCCAAATCACTTTGAAAATCATCAACATAAATATGAGCATGTGTATCTGTAAACATTCCGCAAAATTAGAAATATTTAACCAATACTTAAAATATAATCAGATTCAGTCGTATTTTTTGTCGCTTGATTACCTTTGTGTTTCTTAACAAATACAAAAGCATGGCAAAAAAATCAAAATATTATGTTGTCTGGAGTGGCGTAAAACCAGGCATTTACAATACATGGGAAGATTGTCAGCTTCAAATAACCGGTTTTGAAAAAGCCAGATACAAATCTTATGAAAGTTACGACGAAGCATTGCTTTCATTCAAAGCAGGAAAAGATACCTCAACAAAAAAAATTCCGCTCCAACCTTATAAAATCGAAAAAAACAGTATCTGCGTTGATGCCGCGTGCTCCGGAAATCCGGGCAATATGGAATACCGGGGCGTGGAAACTTCTTCAGGTCGTCAGATATTTCATGTCGGTCCCTTACCTGATGGAACCAATAATGTAGGAGAATTTCTTGCCTTGGTCCACGCACTGGCTCTATTAAAAAAATTGAAGAAAGAGGATACCCTTATTTATACTGATTCTCAGACAGCCATGGCTTGGGTACGGGACAAAAAAATCAAATCCACACTGGAAAGAACTTCAAAAAATAAAGAAATATTTGATATGCTTGAACGTGCCTTGTTATGGTTAAAAAATAATTCTTATCAAAATAAAATCATAAAATGGGACACGGTTAAATGGGGCGAAATTCCGGCAGATTTCGGCAGGAAATAAACTCATTATTCGAAAAACAAGATTGTATATCCTATTTCAATTTAGTATAAACATCACTGTATGATCAAAATCATATACTGAAACAGTTCGTTATATCAGAATATTCACGTCATTTGTCAGAAATTAACATCTATGTCGAGTTTTAGAGTACGGCCCAGATTTACGATCTATTCTCCCAAGTCTCTCGAGCAAATAATTCAGGAAACCCGCGAATATCTTTCAGCACCTGATGCAGAAATTAAAGGCTTGGCCATGCAGGACCATATCACCCTTCGCATACTTTCAAAAGACAGGCATTTCTGGTCTCCTCAGGTATCTGTTATCCTCTTTTCAGAAAAAAACGAAACAAAACTCATGGGTACCTATGGACCTATGCCCAATGTATGGGTCATTTTTGCTTTTAGTTATCTCGCTTTGTTTACTTTGTTGATTTTTATTTCCATCGTGGGATTTTCCCAACTAAGCCTTGGAATAGAAAGTAATATTCTGTGGTCATTGCCATTTTTATCAGGAGGAATTATCCTTTTATATGTCATCAGCCAATTTGGTCAAAAGCTCGGTGCCGCCCAAATGTTTACTCTTCATCACCATATCGAAAAAATCACAGGACAAAAAATACCCATCCAGTAAATTTTGGTTTTTATGATCTGATTTATTATTTCTGAAGTCCTGTAATTTATCTTAAATTATTTTCAGATTTCAAATAAAAAAAAGAAAGATACGTCTGAGTTTGACAAAAAACTACGTTTTTAAGCTCAAATTTGCGATCTTTACACGAATCAGATGTATATTAGTCTGATAAAATTAATTAAAAACCTTTATCTTTGTAGCTTTATAAAATTTGTAAAAAGTCATGCCTCAAGGTGTCGCCATTAATGAAGATGAGTTAAAATTGGTAAGGAAACAATTTGATTCCTTATTACAAAAAATGGCATCTTCTCTTCAGGCTGAAGACAAAGAAAATCTGGAAAAAGCATTTTCTTTAGCCGTTGATGCGCATAAATTTCAGAGAAGAAAATCCGGGGAGCCCTATATTCACCATCCGATTGAAGTGGCAAGAATATGTTTTGAGGAGATTGGTTTGGGTCCTACCGCCGTCATTTGTGCACTATTACATGACGTAGTCGAAGATACTCCGGTTTCTTTGGATGATGTTACAAAAATGTTCGGTCCTAAAGTAGCATTGATCGTCGATGGTCTCACCAAACTCGACGGAACCTACAACCTCGAAAATCCGGATAATCCGCAAGCCGAAAACTTCAAAAAAGTACTTAGTACCTTAGTCACCGATGTAAGGGTGGTTTTAATTAAAATGGCTGACCGTCTTCATAATATGAGGACTCTCGGCGCACAACCAAGACATAAACAGTTAAAAATTGCTGCCGAAACAGAATATATTTATACTCCGCTGGCTCACAGACTGGGTCTCTATAATATAAAAACGGAATTTCAGGATATTTGCCTTCAAATAACTGAACCTGAAATTTATGAAGATCTGAAAAACAAACTGAACGCAAGTGATGAAGAAAGAAGCAAGTACATCATTCAGTTTATTAAACCATTAAAAGAAGAATTGGGTAAACTCGAAATCCCTTTCAGGGTTTTGGGAAGACCTAAAGCCATTTCTTCAATCTATACCAAAATAAAATCCAGTAAAATTTCATTCGAAGAAATTTACGATATTTTTGCCGTCAGAATCATTATTGACGTGCCGGTTGAAAAAGAAAAAATATTTTGCTGGCAGATTTATTCCATCATCACAGATGTGTATAAACCGATACCTGAAAGACTTAAAGACTGGGTCACCACACCCAAAGGTAATGGGTACGAATCATTGCACACAACAGTCATAGGTCCTACAGGAAGATACGTCGAAGTACAGATACGTTCAGAAAGAATGGACGAAATTGCAGAAAAAGGTTTTGCTGCTCACTGGAAATATAAAGGCATTAAAAAACAAGAAAATGTCTTTGACAACTGGTTGGACAATATTCGTGAATTGCTGGATGCAAAACACGCAAATGCTCTGGAATTTGTAACGGATTTCAAAACCAATCTTTTTAGCGAAGAAGTATATGTTTATACTCCGAAAGGCGATATGCGTATCATTCCGAAAGGAGCCACTGCATTGGATTTTGCCTTTGAAATCCATACCGACGTTGGTTATCACGCAACAGCCATCAAGGTGAATAATAAGCTGGTCCCTATGGGTTATAAACTCAACAACGGTGATCAGGTACAAGTAGTCACCAACAAAAGTCAAAAACCTTCGGAAGATTGGCTTAAACTGGTAGTGACCGGAAAAGCTCGTGCAAAAATCCGGTCTGCCATGAAGGAGGAGAGAAAAAGACAGGGAGAATACGGTAAGGAAGCTCTGGAAAGAAGACTGAAAACCCTCAAACTGGATTTTGAAGAAAACGTAGAAATCATTGCCAAACATTTTGGACATAAATCCAGAGGTGATCTCTATTATGCCCTGTCTAATGAAGATATGAAAATATCTGATATCAAAAATTTTATCATTGAAAACGGCAAAATATCCTTCAAACCACCTTCGGAATTGGTAAAAAGTTCGCCCATAACTGAAGAACTGAAAAAAATCCAGCAAAGACCTAGTAAACAAAATCGATCTAACATTCTGATCAACGGAGAACCGGCAGATATGTACCAATATTCATTGGCATCTTGTTGTAATCCTGTTCAGGGTGACGATATTTTTGCCTATCTGACGACCAACGCAGGCTTAAAAATCCACAGAACTTCCTGCTCCAATGCCACCCATCTACTGGCGAATTACGGCTACAGAGTCCTGAAAGCCGATTGGGAAGACAATCAACTTTCCAATTTTGTCGTAGAACTTAAAGTCAGTGGTATAGACTCAGGTGTCGGTGTTATCCAGGCACTTTCACACGAAATTTCAAACAAACTGGGCATTAATATCAGAAGTTTCAGCATCGAAGGCCACGGTGGATTTTTTGAAGGAAAAATAAGCATATTCGTATTAAACAAAGACCAACTCAATCAGGTGGTCCAATCTCTGGAAAACCTCGAATGGGTTTCTTCTGTTGAAAGAACAGATAAAAAATTTAAATAAGCACGTTATGACCCGACAGGATGAAAAAATATCTCATATTTTAGAGGAAGTAAAAACAATTTTTTCCTCCTATCTCGAAAAATTTGCCCTCAGGAAAACTCCCGAAAGATATGCTATTCTGGAAGAAATCTACAGAAGAACAGATCATTTTGATGCTGAAGCTTTATATATCCACATGAAAAACCAAAACTACAGGGTAAGCCGCGCCACTGTGTATAATACACTCGAATTGTTGGTAAGCTGCGATCTGATAACCAAACATCAGTTTGGTAAAAATCTTGCCCAATACGAAAAATCTTATGGTTTCAAACAACACGACCATCTGATATGTCTGGATTGCGGCGAAGTTCTGGAATTTTGTGACCCAAGAATTCAGCAAATCAAAAATATGATGGGTGATATCCTGAAGTTTGAGGTTACACATCATTCTCTCAATTTGTACGGCAAATGCCAGAATAGTGAATGTAAAAACAAAAAACAAATATGATGTTGGATGTTATCGTTGCTATCGTCGTCTCATTGGGATTTTATCTGGGATATACCAGAGGTTTGATTAAAACCGTGTTTGATTCACTTTCGTTAATTGTAGGTATCGTTGCTGCATTAAAATTGTCCCCAATTACCATCAATATTCTTCAGAGTTTCCTTAAGATTTCTCCGGCTGTTACCTTTTTATTGGGTGTCGTTATCACTTTTATTGGTGTTCTGGCATTAATCAGGTTTTTCGGACGTAAGCTGGAAGGGATGCTGGAAGCCATTAATATTAATTTTATCAATAAAATAGCAGGCGGGACTTTACAGGCATTGTTTTTTGCTTACTTGCTGAGTTTGAGCTTCTGGTTGCTTACGACAATAAATGTATTGAGTCCGGAGGTTCGTCAAGCCAGCATCACTTATTCCGCACTGGAACCATTACCGGAAAAAGGAAAAGCCGTTTTTGCTTCCCTGAAACCGGTTTTTAAAGGATTTTGGGACAAAACACTGGAAGCTATGGATTCCATTAAGTCTAAAGCAGATCAAAAAAAGGAAAATAAACAATAAAAGCGTTAAAATAATTTTAATAAAATAGTTTTTGACAACGATTTTTGTAATAATATCGTTACTAAAAAAAACTATTAAAAATTGAAGATTAAAGACATGACCATATCCTGTATTGTTGCTGTAGGCAAGAACAATGTAATTGGAAAAGATAATGACATTCCCTGGTATCTGCCGGCTGATTTACAATATTTTAAAAAAACAACCCTTCATGCACCTGTCATTATGGGAAGGAATTGTTATGTTTCCATAGGAAGACCCTTGCCAAAACGCACCAATATCATCGTCACCAGAGATATGTTTTTTATTTCATCCAATTGTGTGGTCTGCCGTTCCATTCCTGAAGCTTTGCATGAAGCATATGTTTCAGGAGCTCCGGAAGCATTTATCCTCGGGGGAGGTCAAATATACGAACAGACGCTGGATCTCTGGGATAAACTGTATATCACACATGTTGATATAGATGTGGAAGGAGATGTGTTTTTTCCTCAAATCAATACCGATGAATGGGAATTATTAGAAAAAACCGACCATCAGAAAGATGAAAAAAATGAATATGACTATTCGTTTTTAATATACCAAAAGAAAAATAAATGATCAATATGTAAAATCAAAGACTGTTAAACTAAAAACGCTGTATGAAAAAGAATAAACCAAACATTCCGTTTAATGAATTTTTCCTTCATTATATCTGGCGGACCAAACAAATCATCAACCAGCAACTCATCACTACAGATGGAAAACCGGTAGAAATAGTTCATTTCGGCCATTATAACGAAGATTCAGGACCGGACTTCCTCCATGGTGTCGTAAAAATTGAAAATACCACCTGGGTTGGAAATATAGAAATCCATGTCCTCAGCTCTGATTGGGAAAAACATAATCATCAGCATGACAATGCCTATGACAATGTCATTCTGCATGTTGTCTACTTTCATGACAAAGAGATTCAACAGGATGGCAGAAAGGTCCCTTGTTTATCCCTTTACAACAAAATTCCGAAAGTCCTCATTAAACGATACCACGAACTGATCAAGAGTAAAAAATGGATTCCATGTGCAGGAGTGCTGCAAAATGTGGATCCTTCGGTTTTTAATCTCTGGAAAGACCGTTTATTACTGGAAAAATTGAAAGAAAAGGAAGCGCTGATCAATCGTTTGCTCCATAAATATACTTACGATTGGGAAACCTGTTTCTATATATTACTGGCAAGGTACTTTGGCGGCAAAGTGAATGATATTCCTTTTGAAGCTTTGGCTGACAGAACTTCACTTGACCTGGTGAGGAAAAATGCGGACGACCCCATGATGATTCAGGCATTGTTTTTCGGTCAGTCCGGCTTATTGGATAACGAATGTACACATCCTTATTCCGTCAGCCTTAAATCAAATTACCGTTTTTTACAGACCAAATATCGTCTTACCCCTCTGCAACCGGTAGTATGGAAATTCAGTAAGTTGAGGCCCCCAAATTTTCCTACCATAAGATTGGCAGAATTTTCAACTTTACATAAATTGGGATCCTCTTTGTTTCAAGCACTCTCTGAAGCTGATAATCTGAAGTCAATGCACGACCTGATTCAAACCAAACCTGATGAATATTGGTCTGATCATTATGTATTTAATACCTTCGCCAAAGTTGTGCATAAAAACATAACCAACGATTTCAGAAATCACTTACTCATCAACGCCTTTTTACCCTTGATTTTTGTTTTTGCCAAAACCTATGGTCAGGATCATAAGATTGATTGGATTCTCAAAATTTTTGGTGAAATGAAAAAAGAAAACAATAAAATCATCCGTCAATGGGAAACTTCCGGAATGTCCGTTCACTCTGCCCTGGACTCTCAGGCACTATTATTTTTGTATTCAGATTATTGTTCATATAAACATTGTTTATCTTGTCGTATCGGCCATCAGATTATGAAACAATCCCAACTGAAGTAAAAAAAATACGTAGTAACGATATTTTTGACCGCATTTTTTAACTGATTAATTGCAATATAGAGCTTTATATATCTGAAAGTATACACATATATGATAAAATTAAAACGTTAAAACTTTCTTATTTTTAAAAAATATGAGATTCTCTTGTAACTTTGTGCTGAAAAATCAGATTTTATAAAGATATCTTTCAAAAACTGATGTTTCGGAAGAATCTTTTTATTTCAATCAAATAATTTTTACATCAATGAATATCAAAAGTTTTGTTCAAATTCCTGTGATTTTTTTATTATTCGTCAATATGGTGTCTTGTCAGAATAATGCTAATCCTCCCGCTGCAAATAATGCAGAATCTGTACAACAAACTCCGGCAAGTTCTGAATATAAAGCCGAAAATGAAGGTTGGTTGGTCAATCTTGAAGAGGCCTTTCAATTGTCACAAAAAACCGGCAAACCTATCATGGCCAATTTTACTGGTAGTGATTGGTGTGGATGGTGCAAAAGACTTACAGCATCCGTTTTTGTTCAGGATGAATTTAAAAAATGGGCAGCAGATAATGTCATTTTATTGGAAGTGGATTTTCCGAGAAGAAAACAGCTTCCTGCCAATATTCAGGAACAAAATGCAGGCTTACAGCAAGCATTTCAGGTCAGAGGTTACCCTACCGTATGGGTATTTCATTTAACTAAAGATGCTCAATTGAATCAGTTTCAGGTTCAGGCTTTAGGTTCTACCGGTTATAAAGCTTCTGCTCAGGAATTTATTGCTGACGTAAATCTGATGATGAAAAAATAAATATCCGCTTTATAAAAAACTGTTTACTCACTTTTAATACAAAACAAATGCGATTACTAACAACTTTTTTTCTGAGTCTTTTAAGTGTAGGTTTATGGTCCCAGGACGTTGTGGTTACCATGTCAAATGATTCGATGATGACAAAAAATATGACTGCTTGTTGTGATTCGACCAATGTCAAACAAAAACCATGGGTTTCTGTAGAATACAGAGTTTATCTTGATCCTGCCAAATCAACCCGAAATGAATTGAGTGCAACAGGCTTTTCACTTGACCAACAAGCTTCAGAAATTGCGGTAAAATTCGGTCAGTTTCCCAAAATATTTTTGTACCAGCAATTGGGAACATTGACCAATTCCAACTACACATCTTTGTATGGTTTTGGTCTGAAAGAAAAATATCAAAGAGACCTGATCAAACATCCCGCTATTGTACTGGCTCCATATATCGAATTGGGTGCTGGTTACTACCAATTGACCACCGTAAGAAATGTTAACGGAAACAGTACTTCTACGAGCTTTTCCGGCAGCCTTCAGGAAAACAAGATCGGCAATTTCAGTTTTACCGGTGATCTTGGTTTAAACCTTGGATATTCTTTCAAAATGTTGGGTTCTACCGTCTCTCTGACAGCAAACGGAGGTTACCAAACCAATTTGCCGACCACCTGGAAAAGCGGATATTCACTTGCTTTCAGAGAAAAACTGGATTTGTCTTCCCTTTATTTTGGCGGAAGAATTGGAATATCCCTCAATGATTGTTGCTGCTGTTGTAGTTCTGATTGCAAATAATCTTTTTTACATACATAAAAAGGAGTTAAATTGGTTTATATCCATTTTAACTCCTTTTTTTTGCTAAAAAACAATGTTAAAAATGCCTTTGCGGAATTCGCAAAGTTTGATAAATAAAAAATATACCAAAAAAGACAAAAACATAGAAATAAGGGTGCACAAATGACAGGTAAATCGTCCAATTATATGTCAAATTGTCATGTTTTTGATGTGGTAACATTTTTGATATATCATGTTAAAATACAATTACATGACATACGATCATTTTACAGTCAATGCGCAGGAAGCTATATTAAAGGCGCAACAAATTGCAGGCGGGCTCGAACAACAAGTTGTGGATACTACCCACCTGCTGAAAGGAATAATGGAAACTGATCCTAAGCTGACCGAGTTTTTATTACAAAAATCATCCGTTAATGTGACTACGCTGAAAAGAGACATTAACCTGGAAATTGAAAAATATCCCAAGGTGGAGGGTGGCGAAAAACAATACCTGAGCAACGATGCCAATAAAGCTTTGGCTAAAGCCAAAAATTTATTAAAAGAATTCGGTGATGAGTTTATTTCTTTGGAATTGATCATGTTGGGAATTCTTGATGGTAATGATAAAATGGCCACCATCCTGAAAGGCCAGGGATTAAATGCTAAAGATTTTAAAACGGCCATCCTTGAATTGAGAAAGGGCAGAAAAGTGACTGATGCCCATGCAGATAATCAATACAATGCCCTTAAAAAATACGCCGTAAACCTCAACGAACAAGCTGAAGCAGGTAAACTGGATCCCATCATCGGAAGAGATGAAGAGATTAGACGGATCCTGCACATTCTTTCCCGAAGGAAAAAAAACAATCCCATCATATTGGGTGATCCGGGAGTCGGAAAAACAGCCATTGTAGAAGGTATTGCCTGGAGAATCGTGCAACAGGATGTTCCTGAAAATCTGATTTCCAAAAAAATATTCACCCTGGATATGGCATCACTTATCGCAGGAGCCAAATACAAAGGAGAATTTGAAGAAAGGTTAAAGGCTGTAATCAATGAAGTCATCAATTCTGAAGGTCAGGTTATCCTTTTTATTGACGAAATTCATACCCTCATTGGTGCCGGCGGAGGACAAGGTGCCATGGACGCAGCGAATATCCTGAAACCCGCCTTGGCAAGAGGTGAATTAAGAACTATCGGTGCCACAACGTACGACGAATACCAGAAATATTTTGAAAACGACAAAGCCTTAGTACGAAGATTTCAGACAGTTATGGTCGACGAACCTTCCGTAGAAGACACCATTTCTATCTTGCGCGGTATTCAGGAAAAATATGAAGTTTATCACAAAATTGCTATCCTGGATGAAGCGTTGATCGCTGCAGCAGAGTTGTCACACCGATATATTTCTGAAAGAAAATTGCCTGATAAAGCCATCGATTTGATAGATGAGGCAGCTTCAAAACTGAGGCTGGAACTTGACTCCGTTCCGGAAGTGATAGACGAGTTGATTCGTAAGTTGAGACAGTTGGAAATCGAAAAAGAATTTATCAAAAAAGAAAATGATACTAAAAAACTTGCCGTTCTCACAGAACAGATAGCCAATTTAAAAGAAAAACTCGATTCGACCACAGCAGCCTGGAAGTCAGAAAAAGACATTGTGGACAGAATCCAAAAAACGAAAGAGGAGATCGAACAACTGGAATACGAAGCTCAGAAGGCTGAAAGAGAAAGTGATTACGAAAAAGTGGCAAAAATCAGGTATGGTGACTTAAAACAAAAAGAAACCGAACTTAAAGCAGCCAACGAAGCATTGAGTAAACTCCCTGAAAACAGTCGTTTTACCAATGAAGTGGTGACCGCTGATGACATTGCAGATGTAATATCCAAATGGACCGGTATACCTGTTTCAAAAATGATGCAAAGCGAAAAACAAAAATTGTTAACGCTTGAAGATGAAATCGGTAAAAGAGTAATTGGTCAGAAAGAAGCGGTTGAAGCGGTATCCGATGCCGTAAGACGTAGCAGAGCCGGTCTACAGGATGAAAAAAAACCAATAGGTTCTTTTATTTTCCTCGGACCTACAGGTGTGGGCAAAACCGAACTTGCCAAAGCGCTTGCAGAAGTATTATTTGATGACGAAACAGCCATCACCCGAATCGATATGAGTGAATATCAGGAAAAACATTCTGTCAGCAGACTGGTAGGTGCTCCTCCGGGATATGTAGGATATGATGAAGGGGGGCAGCTCACAGAGGCCGTCCGAAGAAGACCATACTCCATCATTCTGTTGGATGAGATAGAAAAAGCCCACCCCGATACCTTTAATGTTTTACTTCAGGTATTGGATGATGGTCGTCTGACTGACAATAAAGGTCGTATCGCAAATTTTAAAAATACCATCGTCATCATGACGTCCAATATGGGAGCAGAAAGAATTCTTGAAAATTTTGAAGACCTGGATGCTTTGGGTGACAAACACAGAGAAGATATCGTTGAGACGACAAAAATCGAACTTTTTGATGCCCTGAAGGAAAATTTAAGACCGGAGTTTTTGAACAGGATTGATGAAAAAATTATGTTTCTTCCTCTTTCCAAGGCAGAAATCAAACAAATTGCCGTTCTGATGATCAAAAAATTGACAAAAAATCTGGCAAAACAAGAAATATCCATCGTTTTTGATGAATCTGCGATGGACCTTCTGGCAGATCTAGGATATGATCCGCAATTCGGTGCACGACCTATGGCGCGCGTATTACAAAAAGAGATCATCAACACTTTGGCAAAAGAGATTCTGAGCGGAAAATTTTCTGCAGGTGAAACAATTCATATCGGAACAGATAAAAAAGGTTTTACCTTCGGAGAACAAAAATCTGATTCTGAACCGGCAGTGGAGGTTTTGGAGAAAAAAAGAAATCAGGAAAATCTCTCAAAACTTAATAATGCCACTAAAGACCTCAACGACACCATTGAAGATATCGAAGAGGCAGAAGAAGACCAATAATTAAGTGTCTCCTCCCATAAAGCTGAATCCTGTCAAAACAGATAATTTCTGATTCTTGCAGGATTCAGCTTTAAATTTGTTTTTCTACAAAATTATTGTCGTACCTTTGCGGCAATATGTGGCATAATATTTTCCGAAATATCTTGACTATTCTTGTATTGTGCGCTACAATACAAGGAATATCTGCACAAAACACCAATCCATTTGAAATCAGATCCCGTTTGGATTCTGTGGAGGCTTTGCCTGTAGAACAAACAAGTGGTTTTATGGGTGACACCCTTGTTTCAACCAACGAAACATTAATAAATTCAAACGATAGCCTTTCTCTTGAAGCAACAAATCCCTTTGATGTGGATCATTTGCCGTTGAGGAAAAGCAAATCAGAACCTGAAAGGGCTAAGGTTGCAGGACAAGAAAATAATATCCCGGGCAAACAACAGTCCAATAATTTTTTATTCTGGATATTACTTTTGTCTGCTGCTTTCCTGGCTATAGTTATCAATCTGAATTTGTCATTTATCAAGTTGGTCTTCAGATCTTTGATCAATATGAATTTGTTTAAATTATTTCACAGAGAAGAAGGTAATGGATTTTCCCCGTCATTCCTGTTTTTATATTTTGTTTTTTTTATCAATGCTGCAACGATTGTTTTTTTATGGCTAAAACAAGATGATGTCACGTTAAACCTTTCTTTCTGGCTGAAGATTTTGGCTGGTATCACTGTTTTTTATTTGGCCAAACATATTTTGGTATCCGCTATCGGACTTATTTTTAACATAAGTAAAACAACAGGATTGTATAATTTTTCCATAGCAACTTATCATATTTTTGCAGGAATTATTTTACTTCCCCTTAATTTTTCAATTGCTTTTGCCAACCAGGGGATCTCATCATTTATACTCATTCTGGCGTCAATATTCATAGTTGGTTTATTGATCCTTAAAAGCGGAAGAGGACTATTCATTAGTTTGGAATTTTGGAATGGTAGGTTTTTTCAATTTTTTATGTACCTTTGCGCCTTCGAAATTTTACCTGTGTTGATTTTGGTAAAATTTTTGATGTATCAGGTAAACCATTAGCTATCAAGGTGAAGTTTAAAATCAAACATGCATGTCAACAAAAGGTAGTGTAAATAAAGAATCAACAACTTATGTCGATGAATACCGCAAGGTTTCGACCATCTTGATTTCCCAACCCAAACCGGTAGATAAATCCCCTTATTTCGATTTGGAACAGAAATACGGTTTAACCATCGATTGGCGACCTTTTATCCATGTTGAATCTGTTTCAGAAAAGGAATTCAGAAAAAACAGAATCAATCTGGCAGATTATCCCTGTGTTATTTTTTCCAGCAAAGGAGCAGTTGATAATTATTTCAGACTGTGCGAAGAGACAAGGGTTAAAATTTCTCAAGAAACGAGATATTTTTGTCTGACTGAAGCTATTGCCAATTATTTACAAAAATTTATCCTTTACAGAAAACGTAAAGTGTTTATGGGCAAAAGGATCATTGACGATCTGGCGCACTATTTTAATAAATATAAAACTGAAAAATATCTGCTCCCTTGCTCCAATGTAGGTTCTTCCGAACTTGTAAGTTATCTCACAAAAATCAACATTGATTTTACGCCCGTGATTATGTACAACACGGTTTCGAGTGATTTGTCAGATCTTAGTGATGTATATTACGATGTTCTCGCATTTTTTAGTCCGCAAGGTATCGAATCTTTATTTGAAAACTTTCCTGATTTTAATCAGAATAAAACCAGAATTGCCGTTTTTGGTAACACTACCTACAAGGCAGCTGAAGATAAAGGTTTGTTTGTGAATATAAAGGCTCCAACTCCTGAAGTGCCTTCTATGACTATGGCATTGGAAAATTACATTCAAAAAGCCAATAATGGACATAAAGCCGGATAGGTTGTTTTTTTTACTCTTTATGGTTTAACCTATGGATATCCGATTCATTCAAAATCTGGAATCCCGGTTGGAAAAACCACTTCCCGGATTTGAATCACAACTGAAAATGGCCGGGTATACTACTTCAGAACATTTTTACAAACCTGAAGAAAATCACAAAGTAGCTTGTGTGATGTTGGTTCTTTTTCCAAAAAATGATGATTGGAATTTTGTGTTGATAGAACGAAGTAATCACGACCCCAATGACAGACATGCCGGACAGCTAAGTTTTCCCGGAGGGAAACTGGATGAAAGCGATAAAACACTGGAAGACTGTGCTCTCAGAGAAACATATGAAGAAATAGGCATCCATCCGGGAGGAATCGGAATTTTAGGCTCTTTGACCCCGCTTTATGTTAAGGTCAGCAATTTTTTGGTCCATCCATTCATCGGTTTTACCACAGATTATCCGAAATTTATCATTCAGACCAGTGAAGTTCATCAAATTTTTGAAGTTCCTGTGCCAATCGTAACAGACTCCGGCTATAAAAAGAAAGTCGATATTTCTGTCCGGGATTTTACCATCAATGATGTGCCTACCTATCAGATTTTTGGCAAAAACCTTTGGGGTGCATCAGCTATGATCCTTTCTGAATTTGAGGATATTTTACGTGAAATAAAATAATACCCAAAAAAACCTTCCTGTAAGTCAACTTATAATTTGACAAACTTTTTCACATAACTTTTTTGACCATCAACCCATTTTATGGTGTACATCCCTGCAGGTAATCTTACAACATCTACATTGACCTCTGACGTAAATGATTGATTGACGGGTAAATACTCTTCCCACACTTTTTCACCTGAAATATTATATATTTGGAGATTGCCTGATTGGGTCTGTCCATTAATTTCTACAACCAAACGATCATATACCGGGTTTGGTTTGATCCTGATTCCTGCTGATATTTCTGTTGCTTCTGTTGAAATTATCATGCCTGCGACAAATCGGAAAGAATATTCTCTTCCGAAATCGGGTTGGAATACCCTGAAACCTGTCTCTTTCAATCCCTTTGCCCGAATGAATCCATTGCCGTCTCCGTTGGCCCACCAGGCAATACCATCATCATCACTATCTCTGAACTGAAGGGTATAACATCCGTTGAGGTTTGAAATCGTATCATTATACATGATATTAGCTGCCATTCCGGATCTGCTTTGTTTGATCAGATTACCAGCCTCATCCCTTAATGTCCAGGAAGTTTCATGTGGCGCATTGTTGGGCCTCATGGATATGACTATACCATCCTGAAGAAATGGTGTTTTTTCAATGGTCGAACGAAGTTGATTGTTCTTTTTATAAACATCTTCCACACCATTAATTTTGTTTACCCAAACGACAAAATTACCACCGTTCCACAACTCCTGACCGGGCAGATTTGGAAGGGTGATGGATTGATTTTTTAAAAACGTAATATTTCCTGTCCAGGTATATGTATGGGTATTTTGGCCCTCAACGCCATATTTGATTTCAACAGATGTTATGGGTGTTGTTCCGTTATTTCTGACCAAAATTTCAGGGTTGGCACAAACCGGGTTTTTTCTGAACTGAAGGATAGATGTAGATGGTGAGATGATCTCCTCCAATGATACATCAAGTTGATGATTGGGTGGACCATATTTGACTAATTGGTTGTTAATAATGTATCTGCTGTCCCCGGCTGCTGTATTGAGTGCATAATCCACCGTAAAATTGGGACCTGAACCGATGAGTGGCATAATTTCAAATTCTCTTAAGTCACTCGGAGCTCCGGGACACCATCCTGCACGGTCATAAACCCAGGTACCTCCTTGGGGATACACGGGATTATCAGCACATTCTGTCCACAATTGCCATGCAAAATTGGTAGTATTGACCAAAATGGAGTGTGTCCGGGGAATAAATTCTCCTTCCTGTCCGTGACCGGTGGCAATACTCCGGATTTTCATCGAGTGGACATCAGGCTCGACCGTAATTCTTCTGGGTTCAAGCTGATCATTTGACAAAATCGACGTGTAACCGTAAGCTTCGACCGGCCAGATCGGTCGTATGGACAAAACCGGTCTCGTCGGAATTCCTTTGATAAAAGCAAAACGAATATCCATTTCTTCCTGCCATTCACCTCCGCGGTCCATTAAAAACCGTTTTCTGTTTTTTAACACCGGACCAAAGTCCGTTACGTCAAAAACCCAGGTTTTGCCTGACATTCCAAAGTCAAGACCAATACCATATGGTGTCACAAAAGACAAAAGTTCATATTTTGAAGGAAACTTGCGGTAATAAATCAGGTCTTCAATGATAATGACATCTTCTTCCGGATATTCAGTTTCACCAATGATATCACCAACTTCATTGTAAACAGGATAAAATCCTGCCTGCCAGAGATATCTCGTTTGTCCTTTTACCAGATTAGAATTTTCTACCGAATATTCCGTTACCTGAAACGGCGGATTTATCACAGAATCACTGACAAAAGCATTGGATGTTGTCAAAGATACCTGACCTCTTAAAAATTCGACAGAAAGTCTGTTTTTATTTGGTTTTATCGCTTTAAAGAGTTCTGAAACCGCAAATCGTTTTTGAGCTATGGCATTGGTAAAGACTGCAGATTGCTGAAAAGTTGATTGGTCATATATGGTTTGATTATCTTCTTTATTAAAATCATAATACGCTACCAGATTATTTGCCAATTCAGGTTCCCCGGTCGGGTCAAAAGTCAGCAATTTTTGAATCTGTGAAGGACTTAATTCTTTGTCCCATACACCAAAATCATCAACATCTCCATGATACACCAATGAACCGTTAGCAGCGCCGCCAATAAAAAAATTCCGGATGTTCATCTCCTTTGATTTTGAGGTACCTGAATGCCAAATATTACCATTAAGGTAGATTTTCATACTTCCTGTCGTTGTATTTTTGGTGAAAACCCAATGATTCCAGTTTTCGGTATATTCAGCGGCGACTGCTGCCTTGTCAATCCGGTCATAAGAACCGTTTGAAAAACCTGCATCCCAATAAATTCTTCCGTTTGACCAGGGGAGATGGACATTGAGCTGTCTGTTGCCTGTTCCGTCCGTTGCTTCAAAATAGAATTATTATTCGGAAGGACCAGACTGTTGCCTCGGGACCAAAATCCGACTGTAATTTCTTTTTTTATGGTTGAAAAAGCATTTACGGGCAAAGATGCAATTCCCTGACTTCCCATCTGTATATATTGATCGCCCGTATTGCTGTAAGCCAAAACATCAGGTGTATTGTCAAATGAAAAGGATAAATCCTGAAGTTCTGCCGTTCGTCCGAATAATGTCAATTCCAGTACGATGTGATTGCCTGCAGTATAGGAAAATGGTTTGTCAAATAAAATATTCTGATTTGTTCCGCTGAAGTTCAGGCCCCGCTGTACCACCGAAGTAAAAGGCAGCGCACTGACAGTCTCATAAGACAAATCATTTGTATTGGTTTGGGCAAGGTTACAGACAAAATAATCGATTTTACCATTTCCTTTGGTAAAAAGTTTTAACCCGTTGAGATTACCTGAGGTCAGGGAAGCCAGTTCATTTTTATGAAAAACAAAATACGCTTTGACCGGTCGCATATCTGAGACTGCGACATCTGTTTTCGCCAATACAGGAACTGTTGAAAACGATGTCAGCATACCCTGATTTGTCACATTGATGTTTTTGACCGGAAAAGTATGGATCGTATGTGTAGGTAAGGTAGTATACGGAAAAAATGTTTCATTAAACCCGCTGATGATATAATTCGGATGGGTCGCCTGTAAAGAGTCTACCATAGAAGAGTCGATAACATTGGTATTACAACTGTAATCCCACTCACCACAACCAAGATTTCTGTTGGTACCGGTGGAAACCAATCCTTTTTTACATCGCATGGTGTAATACATCAGAATTTTTTCATATTGCGTATGGTCTCCCTCCGGAAAATTGACCATAGTATCTCTTGTAGTTGACTGAAAGTTAAAAACTTGCGTCCACAGAGTATCTTGTGAAAAGGAAGGTTTTATGGAAATGATTACAAGTATAAAAATGAAAAGGCACTTATATCCATTGGATGTATACATGGTATGAATTTTATTTTATTGGTAAAAATAATAGATTACCTTGTGATGTACATCATTCGGCATCTTCTTTTTTAACAAATATTTTTTTGGATTCATATAATGTTTTTACCTTTCATGCCGTTTAGAAAACAAATTTTACCTGTTATGGCAGGTTTTATACATTCTGATTCCTTTATATTCATGTATACACATATAAAATGATCGCCAATACACCTATTCCGCCCTATTATGCTGTAATTTTTACATCTCTGCGCACAGAATCCGACAATGGATATGCTGAAGCTTCTGAAAAAATGATGGAACTGGCAGCCCAACAAGAAGGATTTTTAGGTGTGGAAAGTGCCCGCAATCAGGTAGGAATTACCATATCGTATTGGGCAGATCAGGAATCCATTAAAAACTGGAGAGACCATGCCGAACATACGGTCATCAGAGAAAAAGGCCGAAAAATCTGGTATAAACATTTTAAAACCAGAATCTGCAAGGTCGAAAGAGACTATGAATTTTTTAAAGAATAAACATTACCCCTTTTAAAAAAGGTATGATACTCAAATCAAACCTTCGTCTCTGAAACTGAAAAATTCGGTTTCACAAACGATGATATGGTCAAACAATACAATCGAAAAAAAATGAGCCGCCTTATATATCTGATCCGTCAGGATTTTGTCTTCTTGCGATGGTTTTGCCACACCTGAAGGATGATTGTGCGCCAGGACGATGGCCGTTGCGTTGTGATCCAAAGCAGATTTTACGATCATGCGGGTATCCGCTAATGTTGCGGTCAAAGTACCCGAACCAAAGTTTTTGACTGCCAGCACTTTATTGGCTCTGTTGAGAAAAATAACCCAAAATTCTTCATGTTTCAGGGATGCTATCACAGGTTTCATCCTATCATATGCTTCGCGGCTGCTGCCGATTACCGGCTTGTCGATAGCTTGTTCTGATTGTTGTCTCCTGGCAAGTTCCAATGCAGATATGATAGTGACAGCTTTGGCAACGCCTACACCTCTATATTTTTTTGTCAGGTCAGGAATCGTAGCTTTAGCCAATTCGGTAAGACTGTGGTTGTAATCAGCAATGATTTTTTTGGACAAATCCACGACCGGCATACCTACACTTCCGGAACCCAAAAGTATGGCGATCAATTCTGCATTGGTGAGCGATCTTACTCCTTTTTCCAACAATTTTTCACGGGGTCTGTCTTCCGGTGACCAATCTTTGAGGGTAATGTTTTTACTTCTGAACATAGTTTTAAGTTTTTTTAAACATAATATTCGCATCTGAAATCTTCAAATACAAAATTTTACAAATAAAGTCAGGGAAACAATAGTTAATTTGTTCCTTTTCAGAAATACAAACAAAGATCAAAAAAAAAGGTTTATAACCTTTTATACCAAATCCAAAGCTTTATTGAGGTCTTCCCAAAGGTCTTCGACATCTTCGATACCCACACTGAGGCGAATCAAAGAATCCGTCAGTCCCACTTTGAGTCTGTCTTCTTTCGGGATACTCGCATGGGTCATAGAAGCAGGATGACCGATGAGCGACTCCACACCTCCCAACGATTCTGCCAAAGAAAAATAATGGGTTCCCGTTAATACCTTTCGGGCTGCTTCTTCGGTATTGTCGTGCAGATCAAACGAGACCATACCACCGAACATTTTCATTTGTTTTTTGGCTACCTCGTGGTTGGGATGGTTTTCAAATCCCGGAAAATACACTTTTGCCACCTTTGGGTGTGAAGCCAGTTTATTCAGCTATGTACATTGCGTTTTCGCAGGCGCGCTGCACCCGAATGTGAAGGGTTTTGATTCCTCTCAACACGAGAAAACAATCCTGTGGTCCGGGTACCGCACCGGAAGCATTCTGTATAAAATGAAGCTGGTCTCCGATGGTTTTATCTTTGACGATAACGGCTCCGTGGATCACATCCGAATGGCCACCCAGATATTTTGTCGCAGAATGTAAAACGATGTCAGCACCCAAATCCAAAGGTGTCTGAAGATAAGGTGATGCAAAGGTATTGTCCACACAAACCAGGATGGATTTTGATTTTGCCCAGTTTGCCACTTTTTGAATATCGATGATGTTGAGCATCGGATTGGTAGGTGTCTCTATCCAGATCATTTTTGTTTTTTCATTTGACAGTGCGTCGAGGTCGGCTGTATTGTCAAAAGAAGTAAAATGAAAATGAATGCCGTAATTGCCAAATATTTTTGTCATCAGGCGGTAAGATCCTCCATACAAATCATTGGTCGCTATGACCTCATCGCCGGGCTTCAACAATTTTAATATGGCATCCAAAGCGGCCAGTCCGGAAGCAAAACAAACGGCATCCGCACCGTTTTCCAATGCGGCAAGATTGGCTTCGAGGACAGTACGTGTAGGATTTTGTGTCCTGGCATATTCATAACCTTTATGATCTCCCGGAGCTGCCTGTACATAGGTAGAGGTCTGATATATCGGTGTCATTATAGCGCCTGTGGTGGGATCGGGCTGAATGCCGGCATGAATAACTTTGGTATTGAACTTCATGATTTTATAAATTTGTTTTGCATCTTTGACATGTAAAAATGCAAGTGAATGATTGTTTGTAAAAAGCGTGCAAAAGTACGGAATAAGTTTGTACCAAGTAAACGGAAGACCCATTATTTATAAGCAGAATCAATCCAACGTCAAAAGCACTTATCAGGGGAGGATACGTTGTACCGGAAATATTGGCACTTTTCCGTTTATTGAAATAAAACCCAAAAAATCTTAGCCAGACTTTTGTCTGGTGGTAAACATTATCTTGTCGCCTTGGTGTGTTTTCTAAAAAATTCATATATCTTAGTGCCTTTATTTTCTAATCTGAAACAGGTTTATACACAAATATGGCAACAGAAAACACACCTCTCTCTCAGGATAAAGCTTTTTTCGGGCACCCTAAAGGTCTGTCTATTTTATTCCTTACCGAAATGTGGGAAAGGTTTTCCTTTTATGGTATGAAGGCATTGCTGATCTTTTATCTGACAAAATATCATTTGTTCAGTGATGAGGGAGGAAATTTTATCGTAGGAAGTTATGCGGCTTTGGTTTATGCCCTGCCGGTGATCGGCGGATATCTGGCTGACCGGTATCTCGGATTTCGCAAGGCTGTCATTTTTGGTGGTGTCATGCTGGTATTGGGTCACCTTGGTCTGGCTTTTGAAGGCAACAAAGCTTATGTCGATGCGGCCGGCAATATCGTAAGAGACGGATTTGCACTTCAGAGTTTTTTCTTTTCTTTATCGCTGATCATATTAGGTGTCGGTTTTTTAAAAGCAAATATATCTTCTATCGTTGGAGCCTTGTATGAAGAAAATGATCAGCGAAGGGATTCCGGTTTTACCATTTTTTATATGGGAATCAACCTGGGTTCTTTTATGGCGACCTTACTTTGTGGTTGGCTGGGCGAAAATTATGGCTGGGGTTATGGTTTCGGTGCGGCCGGTGTCGGTATGGTACTGGGTCTGATCACCTTTATCTACGGCCAGAAATTTTTGCATGGAAAAGCTGAACCCAAGGATGTTGTGGCACTGTCAAAACCTGTGGTGGGTCCGCTCAATACCGAATGGCTGATCTATATCCTTGCTGTAGGGTCATTGTTTATCATCAGTCAGATGGTTCAAAATCATACCATCGTCGACTGGACGCTGCGTATATCAGGATTATTATCATTGATTATGATTTTGTATTTTGGTTTTACGTCAGAAAAAGTCGTCAGGGATAAGTTGTTTGCCCTGACCATTCTCATTATATTTTCGGTCGTTTTTTGGGCTCTTTTCGAACAGGCATACACCTCTCTCAATCTCTATGCAGAAAGAGTGACCAACAGAAACTTTTTCGGTTGGGAAATCCCCGGTCCCTGGTTTTTGAGTTTAAACGCTTTGTTTATCATCGTTTTTGCTCCGGTAGTTGCCTCTGTTTGGGTGAGATTGGGCAAATACGATCCGAATGTTGTGGTTAAGTTTGGTATTGCCATTCTTTTGGTGGGATTGGGTTTTGGTGCTCTGGTATTCGGTATTCAAACGACCGGAGAAGGAGCTAAGATTGCAATGATCTGGTTGGTACTGGCATATTTTTTCCATACGCTCGGAGAGTTGTGTCTGTCGCCGGTAGGTCTTTCGTCTGTAACCAAACTGGCACCCCAAAAAATCGTAGGATTTATGATGGGTGTATGGTTTCTGGCTACCGCGGCTTCAGAGTTTATCGCTGCTATCCTGGCCAATATTGCACAATTAGAAACCAATAATGGTGAAGTTGCTGATGTCGCTCTGGCGGTTGAAGCTTATAAAAATCTGTTTTCTACCCTGTTTTATGCAGGTATCATCATTGGTGGTTTTCTATTGTTGATATCTCCGTTTATTAAAAAACTGATGCACGGTGTAAAATAACATTCGGATGGCTCTTTTGATCCTGGTCACCCTCGCGGGAATCCAATTATCTTATTGGTGGTATTATTTCCGAAGGGTCTCCCGGTATGATGTTTTATATAACGGACAAACAGCAATTTTTCCGCCGGTCAGTATCGTCATTTGTTTTAAAGGTTTGCCCGAAGACTTTTTTTCCAGACTGACGGCCATTACAAACCAAAAATATACCGACAAAGAAATCATCCTGGTCAATGATTTTTCTTCAGATGAAGATGTCCGCAAAATAACGGAATTTATCAACACCTCTTCCTTCAAAGGTATCAAACTCATCCCATCCACAAAAGATGTATCCGGCAAAAAACAGGCGATCCTCGATGGCATTGCGGCGGCTTCATTTGATTATATTTTGTTTACAGATATCGATTGCAAACCAGCATCCGGACTATGGACCCAAAAAATGATGGAAAAGATGGTGTCGGAAAAGGCAGATGTTGTGTTGGGTTACGGACCTATGGAATCTGTCAGAACACCGGTTGCGTGGTTTTCCGGATTTGAAACGGTGATGACGGCTATGTTGTATTTTGGATTTCATCTGGCCGGCGAATCTTATATGAGTGTGGGGCGCAACTGGCTGGTCAAAAAACAAAGGTATCTCGATGTCCAACAAAAAATCAAAGGCAAAAACTTACCTTCCGGCGATGATGACCTCACTTTGCAGGCTTTGGTGGCTGAAAAAGCCCGCATCACCTGTTGTCTGGACGCTGATACCTTTATGTATTCATCACCCAAAAAGACGTTTTTTGATTTTTTGAGGCAAAAGTCACGTCATATCTCAACGTCTGTCGTCTATCCGGTCAGGATATCGGCAAAATTATTTTTATTTTCGTTTGCCCTGATGGCCATGTATGTGTGTTCTGTCCTATTTCTGTGGTTTGGGTGGCTAGAATGGACAATGTTGGTTTTGTTATTTGCCGTTAAATGGTTTTTACAGATGATGATTCACTACAAAGGATTTACAAAACTGAAAGCCGGGCCATGGATATTGTTATATCCTGTCGGAGAAATCCTGTTGGCTTTGTATTATCCTGTATTGGCGGTGTACCGGGTTGTTACCAAAAACCGCTGGTAAAAAACGCCTAAAAAAATCTAATCTACCTCCTTTCTTTTCATCACGGGGATGTTTTTTACCACCATTTGAATGGTTTTGTGGAGCCGTTCTTCCATCAATACCAAACGATAAAGTTTCATGGCTTGCAGGGTTTCGTCATTATAATGGCGGATGGTGATGAGCTCGAGGTCTTCATCCGTCACACATCGGAAGTCGGAACCCAATTCAGTTTCAAACAATTTGATTTTGTCCGGAAAATAATTGGTACAGATAGAAAAACTGATGGCGGTATTGCGCATCATATTGACTTTGATCCGGTGTTTGTCGAGGAGGGCAAAAATACTGCTGAGGTGATGTTCGGCGACAAAAGAGAAGTCATTGGAAGATATGTGGAGCAGGCATTGATTGGGTTCGATGACGATGACCGGCGGATAACTCAGCTCCATGACATCACTGATGAGGGTGCCTTCGCTTTCGGGATCGTCAAAGGGTCTTACGTAGAGGGGAATGTTTTTGTTTTGTAAAGGTTTGATCGTCTTCGGATGTATGACTTTGGCACCGTAGTACGTCATCTCTATGGCTTCTTTGTAAGAAAGCCGGGGCAGCTTCAGTACATCTTCAAACAATCGCGGGTCGGCAGTCAGGACGCCGGGTACATCTTTCCAGATATGCATACTTTTGGCATCCAGGCAGTAAGAGAGGATGGCTGCGGTATAGTCAGAACCTTCTCTGCCGAGGGTGGTCGTAAAATTTTCGCTGCTACTGCCGATAAAACCCTGGGTGATGATGATTTTTCGCTGTTCGATCAGGGGCATCATCTTTTGTACCGTCTTTTTTTGGGTATGGTCCCAGAGGATGCGGGCATCCCGGTAGGTATTGTCCGTATGGATACAATCTCTGGCATCGACCCAGACGGCGGGCAAGCCGATAGAGATCAGGTAGGCGGCCATGATTTTTGTGGAGAGGATTTCGCCGATGGAGACGATCTGGTCATAGTAGTAGTCAAAAGATTCTTCCGGCCTGTCCTCGATGATCCAGTCTATTTCGACCAGGGTATCGTTGATTTCTGTCAGGATGTCGGTGGCGTCCGGGATGAGTGAGGAGGCGATATCTTCGTGTTGTTTTTGAAGTTTTTGGAGTAAATCCCGGGTATTTCCTTTGCCGGTATACCAGGATTTGACGATATCTTCGAGGGCATTGGTGGTTTTGCCGAGGGCGGAGATGACGACGACGGGGTTTTCGTGTTGAAACCTGCGGATGATGTTGGCTACATTTTCAAAACCTGTTTTGTCTTTGACGGATGCCCCGCCGAACTTAAAAACTTTATGATCCATGATGTATATCTTACTGAAGGCACAAAGATACATTACCCGTTAAGAAGAATAAAGTTTTGGGTGGGATTATGTTTGGGGAGCTTAATTAGCTCTACTAAATTAGTCTTCCTACCAACACAAAGAACTTTTGAGGAGGGCTGATTAGTGGAGAATCAGGGTAACATGTTAAAAAATACCTCCATGGGCTTATGTTTCTGATGTGGTTTAAAGCCTGATGTTCACGCTCTTTACCTAAAAAGTAAATTTAACATAGTTTTCTCCCGGAACCAACAAATCATTCAAATGAATTTGGGTGATGTCGGAGAAAAGGAGCCGGTGCTGTTATTGTGCGATTTTTATAATCCTTGCTTTTGATTTGTTTCGTCATGTTTTTTGAGACACTGACGAGACATAAATTAGAAAAACGTTAAATTATTATTTTAAAATTTTAAATTATGATTCCGTAAAACGTTGGCAACCCTACATGTTATCAATATGTAACCACACGAATGATGTCACTCCCTGTATCACCATAATCGTAGTCATATAATACTTTTTTGTCAAAATCTAATATGGCATGATATGATGTGGCAACTTGTTTTGCAAAACAATTGGTGCTGAGATCAAGAAATAAAATCATACTTCTGTCTTCGTAGATCATCTGATTGCCAGCCACATCATAGTCCAACCAATCGGCATTTCCTCTTACCGGTACGTTAAAACTTCGGATGACGTTTTTGGTACGGAGATCCGTTATGCTGCCGTCCGGGCTGATCACATAAGGCAATTTAATGTTGTGCTTGTCTGAATACTTGTTGACCTCTCCTGTGTGGCAGTTGATAACATATTTCACCGAAAGATTGGATTTATAAGAAAAAGTATTCAACTCGAAAAATTGTTGGTCAGGATCATCCTTTACCTGATGATTATTACTCTGAGAGATCTGGTCGATGATAAAAACATATTCTTCTTTTTGTTGATCAAGATTGAAGGAATAAACGACGAATTCATGATATACAGCCTTGTTTGCGTACATGATCCAAATACACAAATCACCTGATGGGTTCCGGTACATTTTCATGAAAGCTTCTTTCCACGCGTCGATTTTTGTATTTTTTATATCAAAAACGGATATTACCTCTTTGACCTGGCCTGAAGGGATATGATAACTGATGACATTATATTTATTGCCGCTTTTGTTGACAAAAAGATAATACAAGGTATTTTCAAAATGAAATATTCTTTTCAAATCATAATAGGTATTATTGATCTCTACCGGAAGAGAGGTCGTGGTACCTGTTTCGACATCCATGCTCTGTGCATTGGGTTGGCCGAAAACGTGAAAATAGATTTTGTCGTCTACCAAAACAGCATCAGTCATATTTCCGGTAAAAGGAAAATCTTTTAAAGAGTCAATTGATTTATCCACAACCATGATGTGTTTTTGTTGTGAATTGTTTCGCTCATAACCCTGATATACTACATAACGATCGTTAGCCTGTGTGTGTTCTATAAAACAGCGTACAGGTACTGTTATTTCTTTATCGATGGATAATGAGACAATCTCTCCGGCACACGGGTCGACATCTGAAAGATTGTTGTCCTTGTCACAGGAAAAAAATAAAATAATTCCGGCAAGGATAAAAGTTTTAAAAATGGTTTGATTATACATAATAGTTTATTTAAAAAGTTAAAAAATTAAAAAACAGTATAACGCAGACCCAATTGACCAAATAATGCAACAAGATCATATTCCAAAAATTCTTCTATTATCGTTTCTTTAAAATGATACCTGCCACCTGCCGATATGATGCAATCCAAATTTTTTCTCACAGGTATATTAAATTCAAACTTCATCATCAAAAAATCATCTGTTTTTGTATGAAGTTTACGGCCTGACAGAATCGTTTCCGCTCCGTGAAAGTCATTGATCAAACTGCCATTTAACTCAGGTTTGTAAAAACAAAGGCCGTAATGCATATAAAAAGAACTATAATTGTCCAATTTATATCCGAACCCTGCTGCAAGTATCATTTTATCGATATTCACGGTCAGACGGTCTGTATCATAGTGCGAAAAATTAAAAGGAATTTTTAGTGATTCGTTTCCGTAACCCAGTAAAAGGCCGGCCTTGTATCTTTTATTTATTTGTTTTTCCAACTCAATATGCGCCATGGATCTGTCTGTAAATGTCCTTTTGTCATCATAGGAAAAGTCGGTTACTATATTTCCTGCAAAAGGAGCATACTCCATCAATACTTTGACACCGACCCCTTGTTGCCCCGATAGCGGGTTGAAGTCAAAACATAAAAAGTAACCTACAAGTAAAATCAGAATTTTGTAATTCTTTGTTTTCATAACATTTGTTTTTTCAGTTAACAATAATAATTTAATGGCACAAATATAATGGCGAAAAATAATAACCGTCAATAGGCAAAACAGATTTTAACATAATTTTAAATCCGGTACAATTAAAAGGAAGTTATGTGTGTGATTAGAGACGCTGGTTGCAAACCCGCGCTGCCAAGGAGGTATTTTTATCCATCTTCTAGACTTCGCCTTAAATTTGATTCATTGCTGACTATTCCAACAGAAATTTAATGAATACGACACACGAAAACAACTAATCCTACCTTCGTTCTACCTGTATCCGTGCTGTAAACGACACCTATATCTTAGACACTTTACAGGTATACCTATACTCTTTTGTTTTTACCTCGATCACATACAATCCTGACCTTACATAACCGAGATCAACCGTGATGTTTGACGTATTTCCTGTTTCAGAAAAAATCAATCTGCCGTAGATGTCATATAAACGAATCAGACAAGATTGTTGGGCTGTAAAATCTCCTTTGATATCGACCGTGGCGTTTGTCGGATTGGGAATGGCAAAAATCCTGTGTCTGATAACATCTTTTGTTTTGTCCGGAAAGTCATACAGGGTAACTACTTTGTTTGTGATAATCGGTTCATTAAAATCAAAAAAGATAGCCGCTTCGTTTTGCAGGGTGTCTCCCAATTGTATCGTACTGTCAAGAGCGATGTCAAACTTCACAAAACCATTTGACCCGGGTTCATTGGTAAAACTATCCACCAGCTGAATATTCGGAAAATAGATTACAAGTTTTCTTCCGGGTTGAATCTCCCATTCAAATTCATGAGACGCTACCACGGGCCGAAGTGTATTGATATCAAAAACAGGACTGATGACATCCTCGATCCTGACATTAAAAGCGGTATCCGTCCCTGTATTTTGAAACCTGACCAGGTATTCTATTTTGTCCTCTTTACTTTGATATAAAACATCTTTATAACCATTGACAAAAATGGCTTTGTCATTAGGATCAAAAGACCCCACATTTATTCTGCATTCTTTGCCATTATTTTTTGGTAACGGTTGGTCACAATCATTGTCCGCCTCAACAAATGCTGAAATACAATGTTCCTGCCCCAAATCGGCTTCACAACTCAGCTCAAATAAAAAATTAAATCTCAAATCTTCTCCTACTTCGAGATCCGGCAGTTTTAATACCAACTCAGGATGTATATAAGAAACCACTTCGAGATTACCGGACTTAAAAATAAAAAAACTGTCCAACGTGATATAAATGAATCCGTTTTCTACCGTTTCATTACCATTGTTTTTAACATTCCCGTAGTACGTATTATCAAAACATCTTCTCAAAAAGGATGTACTCAATCCCAATGTAAGATCTGCACATTCCTGATATACTTTGACATGAAAAGTGATGGTGCTATCCGGGTGATAATCTTTTACCAAAATTTCTTTTTCGCATACTTCAGAAAAATTTCTGTTATAATTGAGTGAAAAGGTGGTAGCGTCCGTACTATAATACATATAGGCTTCCCCATGGATGTCCAGGGGTCTTTGACGTCCGTCACTTGACACTACTACTCCGGTCACCGGTCTGGCTTCCCACGGATCCGCAGCACAATTAAAATTTTCATCCCTGAGCCCCCTGACTTTAATAAATTTTGATATGTCAGAATCAGGCACAACCGTTTTGAGAATACCTACGCCGCTTGTAGCTACATAGATGTAATGATCAAAACTGACAGAAATATCCGTCAGATATTCTATTCTGGCATCTTTTGGTGTGATATCCGGCCATGTCAAACCTTGATTAAATGAGGCCAGTATTCTGTTGTGAAACAAAATATAAATATTTCCGTAATGGTCTACGGTAAATTTTCTAAAAATCAAAGTTCCCATATCATGAATAATGGTATCCGTTATAAATGTATTCCCTTCATCTGTTGAGATATGGAAAATCAATGCCCGTTTGTTTGTTGTACCCACCAGTACGTTTGTCAAAACATAAATATTTTTGCCGTCGTATGATGATTCTACCCCTAAAGCACTGACAAAAGGTAGTGATTTCGTGCTGTTGGTCGCAAGATCAAGGATCCGGTAACCATAACTGCCTTTCTGTATTAATTTGTTGTTGCCGGTGGGAATACTCCATGAAGTATTGGTATTATTAAAGCTTTTAGACGACTTGATATTTACGTAGTCTTCAGACGTATGTATATTGCCTGACTCTATAATGTACAACTTATCGTTTTTTACATAAGCCTGATCGCTAAGTGTGAAAATAAAATTACATAATGTTATATCATCAAAGGTTTCATTAATTATATAATTATTGTAGGGAACATTAAAAAATACTTTGCCATTGGGTAAACCCAATTTTATGTATTGGCTGACATTGACGCCAAATCTCGTGCTGCCTTCCTGCCAGTCATCCTCTGATTTTTTGTAGGTCAGATATCTTTCGCACTGATCCTCGGCTATTACATTTCCATTGATTCCTGCGGTGACAGAAAAAGCATACGCTTTCTGCTGTATATTGCAGGCAATATCCTGCCAGGTGTCGCCCTGATCAAAAGAAACCTGGTTCATTTTATTTTCTGTACACAGTAAAGGCATTCTGATAAAATTTCCGGAACTGTCACAAGTAACCCATGAGCGGATATTGTCAAACAAAACCTTTGAAGTTTCTCCATTGTCCGTCGAATAAACATATTGAGCATCTTTCTGACTAAATATATATCCGTTTTTCCCTACATTAGAATTATCATCAAAAATGGAAAATGCAGTCAATGTTTGCCACGTTTTTCCTCCGTCGTCTGAATATTTTCCACTCTTAAGGAACCTGCCTTTTGAATAATGAAGCTTGGTAAAATAAGGAAACTCAATTTTGTCACCTATAAAGGTCAGACTGTCTGTAAATTCCTGAAAACCTGTAGTTGACGATGGCCCTCCGATGTCTACATAATTTTTATATCCTTTGGACAAGTATACATAACCTCTGGTAATGGTGACTGTTTTTTTAAACTTTTCCGTTTTTGTTGTTGCGTCCAATACCCGCATATCCTTCCTGGTCACGACGATCAGATCTCCGTTGCTCAAAAAATCAAAGTCCGTAATTGAATTTGCAAATCCATTGGTAAAATAAACCGAAATCTCATGGGTCAACTTATCAAACTTATAGATGATGTGGTTGCTGGAAGAAAAGTTGCCCGAATTATTTACTGACTTAAACTCCTGACCTAAAAAATATATATTGTTGTCATTATCTTCTTTAAAATTTGGATCTGAAACGCTTGAAAATCCTACCGCAAGGCGATACACAGGATAGTCGAGTTTTTCCCACGAATCACCGTAATTATAAGAAGCAAAATACTCAAACGTATTTTTATCCTTATACAGCAATGTTCCGGCTTTACTGATATAAGCAAACTCCCGGTATGATGAATCAGGACTTGCCACCCTCTCCCATTGTATTCCAAGCTGACTGAAACAAACTAAATGGAAATGTAAAAGGAGAAAAATGAATATTGAATTTTTCATAAGCTGAAAAGTTGTTTAACATCGCAAATATAAGGTACTCCATGTTGCAAATCATGTCAAATTGATTCAACATTTTATACAACGAGTCAAAACTACCCTAAAAATTCAGATTTTAGGGTTTAAAAGCCGTAAAGGTGAAAAATTTTGGTACTCATAGCCCACTGCTCGCGCAAGTTTGTAACTTATGTATTTATCGCTCCGGATCAAAATCATCAGGGGTCTTGTACATTAGTAGAATCTTCCCTCTGGCAATGAGTGTTGATTTGGAAAAGAACGAATTACAAATTCTTTAAACATCACATCGCCGTAACAAACTGCGACGATCGGGGGTTAACTATTTTCCTTTCAATTGAATCACTTTGATGGGTATGGTGTATTCCTCTGCGAGGGTTATCACAATTCCCATGGAGTCTTTGAGGTACTGGCTGTAATCTGAAATGGATATGTTTTCTGCATCGTATAGTTGATAAGGAAACTGTACGTCATATCTTTGATAACGCAGATATTCAGGTGTGATGTTTCTTATATGAACCCGGTTTCCTTTGTTTTCAAAAGAAGTAAATAGTGTCCCACTGACAATACTCGGATATTCTTGGTTGAATTTAGTCAATGTTTTTCCATCTTCGCTTACTGAAAAACCCAAATGATAAATGTTTCTAAAACTTGGAGTGCCAAAATAGCTTGTATCCAAAAAAGTCATATCATACACCTTATGCTTTTCTATTGAATCAACAATGTGATATGGGTATCTTCTTGCCACTTCCTGAAGCAATTGTTTTTTAGCCCATACGGTATCACGACAATGGCAGATTTTATATTCTAGTACTGGATGTATTTGTAAATCTGGTCCATGTATTCTGTAACCATCTTCAAATGTAAAATTTGATAATAATCGGATAGCAGTTGGAACACTTCTATAATGAGAAACAATACTGTCCTCAAAATTAAAATCATTACCTTTGACTATCAAATTTTTATTGTCCACCGAACAAGGTTGGTAGACAAAGATTTTTTTTAGTGAAGTACAAGAAATCATGTAAATCACTGAAAAAAATATTAATAAAAACACCGTGGTACTATTATTTAACATCCGGTGGATAAATTTGTAAAATTGACAAAGGTGGCACCTTTATGGCAGTCAAGACCCACACCGTTTTCATAATTTGAAGGAGTAACACTTCCTGAAAAGAATGAATTTTGACCGTTTGGTGTGGTGTAAGTACAGCCTGCATCTCTACCTAGCTGCCCAAGCTGTTTTTCTAACAATCTTATAAATTGAACATTTTGACTCAATGAAGAAGCTTGGTTAAAGATTGGTAAATTGTTGTCCAAATTATTATTGGATATTGTAATAGCACTATTTATTGCATCAGCAATTAGATTTTGAGTTGGGTAATTACAATCCTTAGGTTGGTCTACATCGAAAAACAAATTTTCAAAAGTAAGGGCTACTCCTCCATTTAGTGATATTTGAAGGCCGGAAATACCACCTACATTCTGAAAATTACTTTCCCATGAACTTTGTTTAATAATAATATTGTCTGGACACAATCGGTTAGTAGATGATAGTGGATTACCTTGATTTGGATCAAGTGTTGAACCAAATCCTGATTCTTTATTTATAGTATTCTCCATCTCCTCTTTCCAGGCTTCCCCATCCGTGCAATCTTTATTTTGTTCGATGAGGTTGATGTAGGTTTCTGCCAATAAATCATTATAGCTGTTTCCACAGGAGTTTTTTGCAACTTCTTCAAGACCCGCTTTGACTATTGCTCCGTTTATTCCTGCATCTTGAAGACAATCCTTGGCGTCAAGTATAACTTGTTCTTCCCACGGTTTGATTTTGGGATTGTTATTGCCGTTTCCCGCTCCTCCGGATGTTGAATTCGTTACCCATGGATAGTGATTCCAGTTGTTCCCTGAAGTTGAAATATATCCATGTTGAGACCAATCATAATAACATTCATAACTTATTAAAAAACAATGAAAAAAGCCGTATAAACCATTGCCACTGGCATTGGTACCCGGGCCTATATAATCTGTAAATTCACGATCAGAATAGATGTTTCCTGTATTTGAATCTCGAAAAGCTTCTATACAATCCCAATCCTCTATACAGTAAAAACCTACCCTTTCCTCCAACCTGTTTTGATTACCTTCAAGCCATTGAATATATTTGTTGTCAATGGTTTCGCCTCGTTTTGCAGCACTGAATACATAACCCTGAATGGCGCCGTTGTATAAATGAAAATTTTTAGAATTTAATGAAGTTGTCATTGCAGAATCAATATTTTCTTTAGAAAAAAAGTGAATTCTGACAGAATCTTCATGGGTAATATATATCCTAAAAACACCAGTGATTTTATTGTATTTTACCAGCGGAATCGTTGTTATTTTTATTGTTTCATTTTTTTTCTTAAAAGTGCCATACACGGAGGGAAAACCATACCTTGTCTGAAATGCAATCATAGAATCACTTTGTTCCGATAGAATATTAATAATATGATGAAATTCAAAAAAACTTGTATCCAGAAAATGTGATGTTCTTTTTTCAATTACATAATTTTCAAATTCTAACGATTCATCCTTCCTACATCCGTTTCCGATCAATAATGAAACAAACATCAACATTAATAAAAATTTTACATTTTTCATGGTAAAAATACAATTAAAAAGTTATTTAATCATAGAAATCCGGCACCAAAATATATTCCCTCATTTTTTACACCAAATTTCTTAACATAACAAATATCGTTTTTATTTTTCAATTGTACGGTATAATGTTTGGGTAAATTTGGGTTATTTTTGGTATATTTATATATATAATCTAAGTTAATATGAAAATTAATACTATATATATAGAAGTATTTTACATATTCGAAAAAAAAATTAATCTGTTCAGTTTTTTATAGATTAAAATTACAAACATCAGCTTTTTCTGAAATTTTTTCTCATCTTCTAATAAAATGAATAATCCATGATTTACTTTGATTTTTCATCTATGAAACACCAAACCACATTATGATTCCACTGCCCTAACCCCCCCACTCCCACAAGTTTATACCTTGTGTGTCAAAAAAAAATTGCCACCCATTACCCCAAATTTTTACCCCTTTTTTCACAAAAAACCTACTTGTTTATCATCAGCCCCTGATTTTCCAGTATGCTGCCGTCCAGGGCGACGATGTTGCGCACCTGGATGCCATTGATGTATATCCTGCCTTCGTTGAGCAGGGTGCCGGACAGGACGATGCCGTCAACGTTTGATTGGGTGATGTCGATGCGGCCATAATTTTCTAATCTGCCCGATAAATTCCAACACGAGATGCCGGCTTCCATACCGGAATGGATCATCATATGGGCACCGGCCTCCACGACACAGGTCGCGTCCTGGCCTATGGTCACACTTTTGACCGCGCGGTAGTCGGTGACTACGACGGTATCATCGGTGAGTATATATACATGTTGGCAAGGCAGGGGTACCATGTTCTGCACCCAATTGGCAGGGTCTTCCCACGAGGTAGCGTCGCCGGCACCTGACCAATAGGCCGAAACGCCGCTATCCGCCACGCCGTCACAATCATTGTCCTCTCCGTCACAGATCTCTGCTGCGCCGCTGTACACCGAGGCATCATTGTCATCACAATCTTGATCACTACACATACCGTCATCATCCACATCGATACCGGATGCCCCGATACAGGGACCGCAGGTCACCGCAGAGGTCAGGGTCATAAACAATTCGTCAAAATAACTGTCATTGTCGCCGCCCGCCACGCGGGTACCTCTCATGATAAACTTAATCCTCCGGGTCAATGGTGGCACAGGGACCATGTTTTGGACGAGCAACCACTGTGGCTGATTGTTGCCGACAAAAGGGGCATTGATGACCTGATTGTCAGTTGTAATAAACTGTACGGATACCTCCGGAAAATCATTGTTGGTCGCCCAGGTCCGGAGATAACCCCCGTAAAACACCTGTAAAGTACCGTTGTCAATATCTGTTGCATAAGCCGCCACATTGACGGTCTGATCTGCCAGGCCAAGATCCTGCTCATTGGCACAGATGCCGCCGACACCAAAAAACCTCGTACCTGCATAGACGGGCACGGAGTTGCATTGATTGGACGTAAGGGCTTCGACCTGTCCGTTCCAGCCGGTGATGCCGTTTTCAGCATTTGCATTGGTCAAAAGATTGGGTGTGGTCGTCGCCTCGCGGGTGATAAAGGTTTTGGGTACGGACCAATCGCTCCACCTCAGATAATTGTCTCTGTAGCGCACCCGCCAGTAATAGGTTTGATCGGGTGAGACGACGATTTGTTGTTCGTCGGTGAGGTCATCATACGTCTGGGTGTCGACATTCTGATAGAGGTTTTCGTGCTGACGCCAGCTGTCGTGGATGATGTTTGAAAAATTGATCTGGTCAGAGATCTGCCATTGGCTTGCCTGATGAAAATTGTTGGGATCAAAAAATGCCGAAGCTTTGAGGGTCACACAATTGTAGTCGACAGAATCATCGGGCCATACGCCGTAGGGTTGTGCCGGAGGAAAGTCAAACATTTTGAGTATCACAGAATCGGTCACTTCATTGTTTTTCATCAACGCATCATCTCCCCGCGAATATCGTTTGACAAAAACTTCCGGGTCGGGTCCGGCCTGTCCTTTGAGCAGTACAAAACCGTATTCGTCTTCGCTGTGGGTAAACTCTTCATAATCGTGGTTGGGAAACTGGCCCCAATAGTCCAAAGCCCCGCCGGCAGAAGCGACATTGATCCAGAGATGGTCGTGGTATTTGGACTGTCCTCTCGAGTATCCATGGGTATGACCAAAGAGGTGAATGGTGGGTTTCTGACAGTTTTGGGTAAAATTTTCCATCGCTGTGACGACCTGACCGGTAAAATTGGACTCACCGGGTGTCCACATCTCACTTTTGTAGGGAGCGTGGAGCTGGACAAATACAAAGTCGATGACCGGATCGGTACAAACGGCATTGAGGGTATTGTTGAGCCAGGTGAGCTGAAGGTTTTGTTCTGTGGTATTGGAATTGGAATTGAGGGCGATCACGCGGATATTGGAAAAATCTTTGTACCACCATTGTTCCGGAAAATTTGTATGACCGTTGAGCGGAAGATCAAAATATTTGAGATAGTTTTGAAGGCCGTTGGAGTAATATTCGTGATTGCCGACGGAAGGATACATGGGTACGATGGTCGTCATGTTTTCACCGAGGTCAAAAAAATCATTTTTCCACTGGCTGTAGGTACCGCCGCTTTGCACCAGGTCACCGGGAGCGATGATGCCGTGCAGATCATCCATGCCGTTTTCAAGTTCCTGATTCATTACCGGAATGATGCCCTGATTGACCAGATTGGTATAGACATTGGGATAAGCAGAGGTTCGTTGGATATCGGAGATGGAGACAAAATTGATGTTTTGTTCTTTGTGGGTTTCATCCAAAGTCAGGAAGTGATAGACGGAAGATTGTACATTATTGCCCAAAACCACTTTGTAGTAATATTTTTTGAGGGGCGACAATCCGGTGATTTGCCCGGTAAATATCCGGCTTGTTCCGTTGCCCGTCTGCGAAAAAGCTTCTGTAGTCATGGACAGGTTGAAAGGACTGTCACCAAAGTGGATAAAAGCCGTGATGGTGGTGTTTGTTTCAAACATCATTTTGGCACTGGTCGTCGTGATATCCTGCAGGTAGGGTTTGACGATGATGGATTGGGCAGAAGAAACCATCACAAAAAAAGAAGCCAAACCCACTAAAATCAACCGGTAAAACATGGAATCAGGTATTTGATGGCAAATATAGACTTTCTGTGGTACATGTTGAAGTAAGATTGGTACAGATAATACAAATCATCCAAATAAATTTGGATGTCCAGGGAAGTTCCGATGGTGGAAGGTTGCAACTTCGATGCCATGAGTTATGAATTTGTAATTCACGCAGAAGGAATGTAATAAGGGAAAGGTAGTGATATGGAAATGAATTACAAATTCATTAATGTACTGGATCGAAGTCGCAGACTTCGACCATCGGTTTTCCAACCTGAGATTTTTTGAAACTTGATGCAAGTTTGTAACTTGTGTCTGAGCGTCTGAGCAAATTTTCCGGAAGCATTTATTTTAAGTATATGCAAAAAAATCAATAACAATTCATCTTATATATTTTTAATATCACCTTATCTTAATAATCATTTTACTACCCATCAATACACCTTCTTTTTTTATACTTAGTATATAACTTCCTACCGCCAAATGGCCGATGTCCCAAACCGTACTTTGAAAAGCTCCTTGTCCTGTGTACCTGGCCACCTCTTTTCCAGTCATATCTACCAGACTGTAACCTACATCCATAATGTCCTCCTGGTTGATGTACAAAACATCGCTGACCGGATTAGGATAAATGGTGATGAGACTCTTCCAATCTTCTTTTTCCCATTGAACGGAAGAAGTGGTATCACCTAAAATATGTCCGTCTTCATTGATTTTGACAAGCCATGCAACGATTTGTTTATCATCAGTATTTCCTCCTATCAGATAGTTTCCGTCTGAAGTTGATATGATATTGTGAAAAGTATTTATTATTTGTGGGGCAATCGTGTAAATGGTGTAATCTCGTTTCCAAATTATCTTGCCATTAAAATCCATTTTTAAAACACGACCGTTTAAAATCAAACTATCATGCCATCGTACATTTTCACCCCAGGCATTGGTTACCGCCAGAATTGTACCTGTATCCCGCTGACTTTTGACCATGCTACCTATATATGATTGAAAAGATGATGCTGGCAAAGCTACATTTTTTTTCCAAATGGCTTTACGGGTTTTCAAATTAAAGCGCATGAAATGGTGCGGCCATGAACGATTTAGTGTTATTTGATCCGGTACTTCAGCCCGGTATAAAACCAATACCTCTTCTTCATTTATTTGTAATAGACCACTATTAATAAATGCTTTTTCCCAATCCTCTGTACTCCATGTCCATAGCACGTTAAAATTTGTATCTAATTCACTCAGGTTTAGGGTATACTTATAGGCAACCGGATTCCATGTGGTAGCCATCAGATAATTGCCATTACTGAGTCGAATAATTTTACCGGCTACATTAAACTTTTCATTATTGTCCATAATTTTTAATTCATCCCGTCCGTCATCCCACGCCAGCCATATGGCAGGTCTTGCACCGGCATCACTATCTGCGGTAAACGTAATCAAAAAACGATCATTTTCCCTCACCATATCATGGGTATAGGTTCCTCCCTCAAAAGGGTTGATAATACTTCTTTTGATAAAAATTTCACGGCTCTGTTTGGCATAGGCCATTAAATGTACCCGGCCTCTTGCTGTAGCACAAAAATATAAGGTATCAAATACATTATGCACCCGGATATTATTTCCAATAAACATCCATGTACTATCCAGCTCAAAATAAGCATTATGGATGACATCACCATTGGTTTTGTCATGCAGCGTCACATGGAGTCCCAATTCAGGGCCAATTGAATCTTCTGCATAACCCATGGCATAATAATAATTTTCATCTTCATACAATATTTCAGCTTGCGCTTGCCTCAATCCGTATGAAAAACTTCTTGAAAATTTTTCACCTTGACAAATCAAGGGTATACATGAGTTAAGCCATAAAAGGAAAAAAAATATATATTTAAACATGAAAAAAAATTTGAAACGGAAGCCGGAATGACCCGGCCTCCGTTTATTTAATTAATCTATTTTAACTAATTTACCGTTAAGTGTATCACCTGAAGATAATAAAATACTAAATTGATACACACCTGAAAGAAGCATTGTGATATCAACTAAAGAACTGTTATCATTAAGGATTTTTGAAAGTAACAACTTGCCGGACAAATCCGATATACGAATTTCTGCCGGGTTTACCGAAATATCGTAACCTCCCAGGTTTACCCTTATATGGTCAGTAGCAGGATTAGGAATTACAGAAACAAAAGGTTTTTCTTTTGTACGTGGATTACTGCTACTCAAAAACTGCAAGGGTTGATAGTGGTCATTGGATGGGAAATCACCAAAAGTCATGGAATATAAACTTTCCAGAATTATTCTCGCTTTTTTGGTGGTCAGACCATGATTCGTGTTGGCAATATCAATTAAAACTTGTCTTTGAGCTCCCGGCATACTAACCACACTATTGCCAGCATAATAATAATCAAAGAGAATGGCTTCCATTTCTTTGAGTTTATCTATCTGGCTCTTGTAATATGGGTCACTGATAACGTTTGTATTAATACCATTCAGATAGTTCCATGCCTGATTATATTTACCTTCTTCAAGGTAAGTATGGTAAACAAAATATGGTACATCCAAATCGTGGTTTTTTTGATATTGTGATCTGATTTTTGAAAAATCGGGCTTTACCATCTCTTGTTGGAATACAATTCTTTGATTAATAATATAATCCATATACAATTTTTTAACCCGTAATTTGTCATTTAAAGCTGTTCTGGCATCTTCAACCTGCATAGCAGACCACAGACCTTGTCTGACTGAATTAGAAAAACTTCCGCTCTGAAAAACTACATAATATACATATAAATCTTCCAATGCACCCGGATTGAGAGATAATATGTCAACAACTTGTTGTTCAGTATAATGAATACTGTATTTGAATAATGTATGAAAGGCTTTGGGTGAAACAAAAGGGGATGCCTGAATTAAACTTGAATAAACTGATGAAGGGTTCGATGCGCTTTGTGTCTCAATCAGGTTTATGATATAGGGGGTATTCCCATTGTCGTACAATGCATTGAGCAGGTTATTGTCCGAATCAATTTCAATATCATTTCCTGTAGGAATCATGGATGTGCTGTATATTCCGTTCAACTCATCAATAAAATCTGTGTAATCAGGTTCCTGAGGCAGCGTAAAGTCATCAAAGACACACGGGCTACAAGGTCCACCACAATCTACAAAATATTCACCATTATTTTGAATACCATCATTACAATTGCCACCGCAGGAAGCACAACCACCACCACAATCCACACCGGTTTCTTCTCCGTTTTGAATACCATCAAAACATGTCGGTGCGCATGGCATACAAGAACCGCCACAGTCAATGCCTGTTTCATCTCCATCCCACAATCCGTTACTACACGAATTGACAAAACATGGCCCACAAGGTCCACCACAATCGATGCCCGTTTCGCCATTATTTTGTATGCCATCACTGCAATAATCTGTATTACAAGGAGGACAATCCAAGCCACCGCAATCGACACCTGTTTCGTCGCCATTCATAACACCATCACTACAATGATTATTTGTAAAACAAGGTGGACACGATCCACCACAATCAATGTCTGATTCGTTTCCGTCTAATATGCCATTGGAGCAATGGGCTGGAAAAACCGGGGTAATTCCTATCTCTCCGGTTCCAATCTCGGGACAAGAGACCAAACATGAGCCACCACAATCGACTCCGAATTCATTGCCATCTCTTACACCATTAAAACAATGAGCAGGGTTTACCTCGGGTATCGGCGGATAATTGACATTGCACTTTGAACCGGGGGAATTGGTGTTATTGTTTTTAAAAAAATTACTTCCATTTATATAAATCGGCTCTTCTTTTGTTCCAGGATTTTTATAATAGTAATCTAACCTGCTCAAAGGAGTATAATTGATCTCCGGATTTGTTCTGGAAAACAGATTACCGGCCGCTAATTGATTATCTCCCTGTTGTGAAGCAATTCTGGCTTCCAGGTTAAAATCTGTGGTAAATGTAGAATTGGTTGGATCTTGATGAAAATCATTACATTCCAAATTTAAATTGGGATTATCTGTGAAAACTTTCATGGCATTTCCCCAGATATTATTAAAATCATTTTTAAAAATCAAATTTGATGTGTTTGAAGTCAAGTTGTTTCTAAATATAATCTTTTGACTACCGGTGTTAAATTCATTATCCCGTATTGTAAGCTTTGGATATCCTACATTTTCAATATTAACACTTCCTGTGAAATAGTTATCTGAAATATTTGTAGGTCCGGAATTTCTGAGAGAAATTGATCCTTGAACAAATGAATTAAGAGTGTTCAAATATTGACCTCCATATGATGATGTCGCTAATAAGGTTAAAATATTTGATTGATTTACAACACTAATGTTTTTACCAGATGCCGTTATTCCTACAACATCCGAGTTATTTATCCTAATAAATCCCGGACCATCCGGATTAGACTGAATAAGGCCACTTATGGTAGAATTTGAAATATATGCAAATAAGAGTTTATTACTCATATCCAAAGCCGTGGTTCCTTCTAAAATTGAATTGTCAGTCACAAATAACCTAAGTTTGGATTGAGATCCGGTTTTAATAACTGCTCCTGTTACCCCTGATACAATACTGTTAGACTTGATATTAATAGTGGGAAAATAATTTGTAGCTTCTACAGATATTCCTCTCCATTGTTCGCTTGAAACATTTAAACAACTGTTGTTATCAGATACAAATTTTCCCAACACCGTATTATCAACTAAAAGGTCTCCTTTGTTGAGAACCTGAATTTTTGCATTATTTGTAAACCTTATTTGGCAATTTTTGAGTTTTAACGCTGAACTTAGCACTATATCTGATGTGATCACATAATTTTTACCAACTATTTCTGTCGGGGCATTTACAACAAATCCTGGCATTATTGTATAGCCTGTTTGAGCATCTACTTTCCAGGGTTTACTGTTATTCCAATGTTTAATTAATGCTACTTGTCCTGGTTCATATTCTATTTCATTAAAAGTCATTGTACTTGTATAATGATAACTCATTATATTTGAAAACAACTTTGACTGATTAGGAATATTATTAAAAGGTGTGCCACAAATATCTGATTTGTTATCAAGATTCTGCACTGTCTTTAATATAGGATTAAACATCCTGTTATTCCAATTTTGATCATCTTGATTGTAAGGGTCTGTTTTAGTATCACAGATTCTGTCTCCATGTGTCAAACAATTACAGGCACAAGTTGTAGAGGGACTTACCTTTTCATGTGAAGTTTCGCTAAATGAATCAAAAGTATGAAAAAGGCCTAAAGCATGACCTAACTCGTGTACCATATTTTGTTTCCCTAAACTATTGGGCAATTGTACGAAAAAAATACCTTTACCTAATAGCCCATTTCCACAAACTGTTCTGCCTAGACTTAGGCTACAATCTCTTGTTATCCTACCATACAAACAATTAGGAAAATTAATATTATTTGTAAATGGCTGACCCCAACCAGAACTGGTTGCTAACGGACAGTTTTGACATTCATTCCTTACATACATTACATTAAAATTAATTCCAAATCTTAAATAAAAAGATTTTGTATATTCTACAACGGGTTCAATAACAGATAATGGGGTAAGGTCGGTATATTCTATAACTAATCTATACGTAACATCTCCTCCATTCCAAGCAATATCAGAACAGTTTTGTTGAGGATTTGCATTTGGGGGCTGCATGCCTAAAATATAATTTTGTATTGCATCAATTTCTGATTGATCAGGCTGAAAACCACATTCAACCTGCCCCCATCCTACATCCACTTTCATCAGCATCCACATCAAGATACATAATTTTAAAAACTTACCAATACCATTGCCGGTGTTGTGGTGTTGTGGTGTTGTGGTGTTGTGGTGTTGTGGTGTTGTGGTGTTGTGGTGTTGTGTCCAAAATCCATCACCTCAAAGATACTCAATTTTTGTTTCATAACAAAAGATTTTTTGATTTTTGCAGCTTTATGCCCCTAAACATTAAAATTTACATCCTTATATGAGTGCGCGCTCCCCATACTTTTTTTCGGTTTCAGAATTTAATCGGTTGTCAGGTCATCTTTCCACAATCATCGGGTTAATAAATATAAATACATACAATTTTAAATTTAATTTTATTCAAAGATAGTGTATTGATTTTTAACAAAATACATCATTAACATATCGAAAAAACATTGATATTCGCTTTTTTAAATATGATAAAAGATGTATTCAGAAGAATATTCCTTCTGTTGTTTATTCATACAAAATATTATAACATTATGATCAGATATCTTTGCAAAGTACAAAATAAAATTCTGTTTTCTTTTTAATATTAATTTTTTCACTTTTTAGTAAAATGTCTTCGGAGCGACAAGATATCTCTGAGGGAGATGTCCGGATGTTTAAATACATTTTAACCTGAAGAAGAAAAACCAAATTGACTTTTTCAAACCATCCAAATAAATTTGGATGTCCTGTTAGATAAAAAGGCGGAAAAAAACGATTGTGCGATAAAAAACATGTTCAGTTTCACACCAAATTTTCTTTTGAATATTAAATGTGTTTATTAAAATGGAACGTTTGAATCTATGTTATTATAATGGAATGTACGTCTTAAGAACATAGTGTTTTACTCTTCTTCTGGCCGGCAAGGCTTTTACTTTTTTTGTAATTGGTTGACCTCCCTAATCTCTTCATAAAAATATTAGTACCTGCAACGGCACAAGGGAAAAACTCTTAAGCTTTTTGGTTGTTTGCCTAGTATTGAAAATATTTCCTCATGATCTTTGCCATCGACGATACCTTTACAAAAGAACTTCCTGCTGATCCGATCACCATAAATCAGGTCAGACAGGTGGCTGATTGTTGTTTTTCGTATGTCGACCCGACTCCCTGTGCCGCGCCATCGATGATCCATGTTTCTCCTGATATGATGGACAAACTGGGCATTACAGCGGAGGATACAAAAGATCCTTCGTTTGTAAAGCTGATGTCCGGCAATGAAGTTCCGGAAGGTTGTTTTCCGTATGCTATGTGTTATGGTGGTCATCAGTTTGGTTCCTGGGCCGGCCAATTGGGTGACGGCAGGGCCATCAACCTGTTTGAAACGGTGGTCAATGGCCGACGTTGGGCTCTTCAGCTCAAAGGGGCAGGATTGACGCCGTATTCCAGATCGGCAGACGGACTGGCGGTGTTGAGGAGTTCGGTGAGAGAATACCTCTGCAGTGAAGCCATGTATTTTTTGGGTGTACCGACGACCAGAGCCTTGTCCCTGGTGCAAACGGGTGATATGGTATTGCGCGATGTGATGTATGACGGCCATCCTGCTTACGAAAAAGGAGCTATCGTATGTCGGGTAGCACCTTCGTTCATCCGGTTTGGCAATTTTCAGATTCTGGCAGCACGTGGTGAGACCAAAAATCTTAAAGCATTGACGGATTATACCCTGAAACACTTTTTTCCGGAATTGGGTCCTCCTTCAAAAGAAACCTACATCCGCTTTTTCGAAAGTGTCGCACAAAAGACCATCGACATGATCGTGCACTGGCAACGGGTGGGATTTGTCCATGGGGTGATGAATACCGACAATATGTCCATCCTTGGCCTCACGATAGACTACGGACCGTACGGATGGTTGGAAAATTATGATCCCGGATGGACGCCCAATACAACGGATGCCCACGGAAAAAGGTATCGTTTCGGCAATCAGCCGGCGATCTCTTCGTGGAATCTGTATCAATTGGCCAATGCACTCTATCCTTTGATTGAAGAAGCAAAACCCCTGGAAGACATCATCCATAGTCTGCAGGAAAGATATGAATCTGCTTATCGCGAAATGATGAAAAAGAAGCTTGGATTCACCACAACATTTGACGAAGAAAAAGGATTGATCGCCTCTTTGGAAGAGTTGTTGCACAGCAGTGAGATGGACATGACCCTGTTTTTCCGGACGTTGAGTGATTTTGACAAAGGAAACGATACCACTTTTGTGGAAAAGTTGTCCGGAATGTCTTATTCCAAATCATTTGACCGGTTTATCCCTGCGTGGAAAGAATGGTTGGACAGGTATAACCAATTGTTGTTGTTACATGCCGATGCCGATAAAAAAGCTTTGATGGATTCGGTCAATCCCAAATATGTATTGCGCAATTATATGGCACAAATCGCCATTGACGCTGCCGACAAAGGCGACTATTCTTTCATCGAAGAATTTTATACCCTGCTGCAAAAACCCTATGATGAGCAACCGGAATACCAAAGGTGGTTTGCCCTCAGACCCGAGTGGGCAGAACATAAAATCGGTTGTTCGATGTTGAGTTGCAGTTCGTAGTTATGTAGAATTAATTGTTTGATGCAGTAATTTTGATCAGCATTTTCCGACTTCTTATTTTTCCAGGACTTTGTCAAGTTTCAGTGCTGCCATCAGATAATTGTAAGCAGCCGTCAGATAATTGTTTTCGGTATTTTGCAGGGTAAATTCTGAATTTTTCAGATCACTCAGTACGAGATTGCCCTTTTCAAAACGGAAAACATCTGTTTTATATACATTTCTTGCCAAATTGACATTTTTTTCACTTTCTTTCAGATCGAGTTTTGCCTGCTCAAGTGATTTTCGGGCTGACCGGATTTCAAAATCAAGATCGGAAGTCAACTGATCGATGTTTAGTTGGTTGATTCGTTGTTTTAACAAATAATCCTGTTTGGCCAGGTTTGATTGTTTGCCATCGTACAAAAGCATGGTTGTGCGTATTCCCACATAACTGAACGGATAGACATTTTCATTAAGTGCCAGCAAAGACAGATTGCCATAAGCAGAAATCGTAGGGACAAATTGTCGGGTCGCTTTTTGAGCCAGCAACTCATTGTTGTTCATGGCGATTTGTTCTTTGAGGATCGACGTGTTGACGGGAGATGTCTCAGTCTGCTGCAGGTCTCCGGATTGTATCATGGATTGAATGGTTTCCGATATTTCGGCTTTTGTATCCTTGCCAACATTCATCCGGTATTTCAACTGTTCGATAGCAAAAGTATAATCCTGTTGTGCTTTCCGGGCAGCAATCAAGGCATTGCTCAGATCCAATGAAAGGCGATCCACATCATTGGCCAATGCCGTACCTGAAGCAAATCGGGTTTTTACATTTTCAAGATTCACCTCTGCCCTGCTGACGGCTTGTTCGGAAAAAATTACTTTTTCTTTTTGAAAAACAACCTGATAATACGCTTCCGTGATCACATAACGGATGTCTTTTTTTTGTTTTTCTATTTCAATAGATTGATTATTGACCGCATTTATATTCAGTTTTTTATCGATTTTTTTGTTCGGGTCGAAAATTTTTTGATTAACATCCACACCGACCGAGGTATTAAACGGCACCCCAAAAGCCACGGTTGTGGTGGCATCCTGACCGACACCCGGTATTCCAAACTCTCCGATCGGCAAAACACTTTGCTGAAGGATGGCATTGTACCGAAAATCACCTGCCACGCTGAACTGAGGCAACCACGAAGCTTTGATTTTGTCATTCTTCATTTGTTCTGATTGAAGCAACAGACTTCCTGTTTTTATTTCTGTCCGGTTTTTGATACCGATTTCTATGGCTTCAGGCAATGATAGGTTTTGTGTATATACTTTGTCAAAAATGAATAGTAAAAATACCAAAAGGAATGATCTTACCATGTTTATTTTATTTTAGAATCATATTTTAAAAGAGGATATCATAAGGTTTTTTTCCATTACATCCTGAACACTTCTGCAGGTTCGAGTTTTGTAATCTTCCTCATGGCAAAAAGACTGCTGATGACGGAAATCAGGATGGTCACAAAAATCATAAAAACAATCAAATAATCGGGCAATTGAGCGTCCAATGATTTTTTGGTCCCTTCGATAAAAAATTTTACCATGATGATGGCCAATAAAAATCCTACGATGGCATAAATAACGGACTGATAAAGAATGATTTTCCTGACCACACCGTTTGTGCCTCCTATGGCTTTGAGTGTTCCGTAATCCCGGACCCGATCCTTGACAGCAGAAAACAAGGTAAGGCCTACGATGGCAAAACCTGTGATAATGGCAAAAACAACCAAAAACCCAAAAGAAGTGACAATACCGCTTGAAGTCGAAATATACATCAATGTCTCTCTGGCAAATGTTTTGCCTTCGCGGGCTTTAACACCGGGAATTTCCGTTTCAATATTTTTGGCTACTTGTTCCGGAGAGGTTCCATCTTCCCATTCTACCAAAAAAGCAGAAGCCCTGTCCGGTGAAACCCTGCCGAGCTTACGTGCCAATTGTACCGTTGTAAATGCATAAGACTGACCCAATCCCCTGGCTCCTTCGGTAGAATCCACAAGGATGACTCTGTTGCCGTTTACTTCAAAATTATCACCTACTTTCACATTTTCATTCAACACCGCTTCCCAACCATCGGTGATGATGGCTCCTTCCTGCAAAAGCACACTTTTATCGCCTTTAAATTTCCAGGGGCCACCGGCAAATGTCTGTGGCGAAACCCCGATCACACTTAGTTGTACTTTTTTGCCATTATTAAATTTGGCAGCACCGGGAACAACTACCATCGGGTTTACTCTTTTAACTCCGGCTACCGACACGAGGGAGCGCGCCACACGCATGTCGAGTTCGGGCAGGTCATTGACTTCGCGGCTTTTGTCGCTGACAACCCAGATGTACTGATCATTAAAACTTGCCAAAGAGGAAGCGCTGCCGATAAGGGCAAGGCAAATACCGAGCTGTTGGCCAATCAGAAAAACAGAAAGGGTGATACCGGTGATGATACCAAACATTTTGGCTTTGTCAAACCACATAAATTTGAATGCGATACTTAACATAAGCCTAATTCAATAAGATAATACAATCTACGCGACTTCCGATCAAAGGTTTTTGACCTTCTTCGATTTTGATATGAACTTCGCGAATACGCCGGTCTTCCAGCTCAGTCGACTGATCTTTAAACAGGGATTTTGCTTTGAGATAATCAGCTGCAAAAAACACTGTTCCTCTGGCCAATGTATCACCCGATGTCTGAGAAAGGATGATGGCTTTTTGACCTGTTTTGATTCTTTCGGCATAAATTTCATCAATTTCGGTTTTTGCCACCAAGGGTCCTTCCGGCGCAAATTCAGCGATGACTTTGTCATTTTGGGCATACTCACCTCTTTTGACACTTACTTTGAGAATTTTGCCATTTTGAGTGGCTTTTACCTTTTTTTGATTTAATAAAGTTTCGTAATAGGTAATATCCGTTTCCAATTCCGAAATGCGGCTGTTGGCTTGTGTGACGAGAGATTCTGCGGCGGACAGTTCTTTTTCCAACTGCTCAACGAGGTATCTGCTGTCGTCCAAAGCTTGTTTGGTAATCGCATTTCCGGCATAAAGTTCCTGATTGCGCTTCATCACTTCCCTTGCATTTTTCAAACGGGTTCTGGCTGTTTCGACATTTGCTTTTTGAGCTGAAACAGCTACTTTTTGCGGCGTGATTTTACTTTTTGCCTGTTGTAACTGACTGTTTTCGACAGACTGGTCCAGCAACAGCAGGGTTTGTCCTTTTTGAATGGTCATATTGTTTTCGATCATCACATCCAATATTTTTCCGGAAGCACCGGCTACCAGATTTATGATGCCTTCCTTAGGTTCGATGCGGGCAACACCCAAAACCCGGTCGTTTGTGGTTTTCACCACAACATTTTTATTGGTCGAATCAAATTTCTGCGCTTCTGTTTTATCACCCTGACAGGAAAAAGTCAGCGTCATTACCAGTAAAAAAGCCAATTGTAAAAAATAGTTCATGTATATATTTTTATGGGTTACCTAAAGGTCCTCACTGTCAGACTCTGCCGGCGGGAAGAACTTTTTATAAAAAAATTATCATCATCTTATTTGTGTCGTCTTTTTCCATGGTTTTAAGAAAAAGACTACGTTTTATGTTATTGTTTGAAAACAGTTTATTATCCATGATTCCACTATTTACTGGCATCTTTTTGAATGACAAAATCGGTTACAAAACCATTTTTTACTTCCACGGCTCTGTCGGCATAAATTTGTAATCTCGGATCATGGGTCACGACTGCCACTGCTTTACCACTTTCGGCAAGGCCTTTTAATTTGGTCATGACGACGGCAAGACTATCTTTGTCAAGAGAAGCGGTTGGTTCGTCGCACAAAATGATTTTGGGATTTGTAACCAATGCTCTGGCTATGGCTACACGTTGTTGTTGTCCTCCTGACATCTGTTTCGGCAGACTTTTTCTTCTGTCGGTCATATCCACCAGTTCCATGGCTTCGTTTACCTTTTGTCTGATTTCCCGGCCGTGAAGGCCCAACATTTTTAACGGCATGCCGATATTCTCTTCCGTATTTAGGGGTGCCAACAAATTAAATTGCTGAAAAACAAATCCGATATTTTCGAGGCGAAGTTTAGACAATTCTTTAGCGTTGAGATTGTTTACATGTTGACCCATCACATAAAGATCGCCGTAAGTAGGGTAAATCACACAACCCAACAAGGACAACAAGGTAGTTTTACCACTTCCTGAAGGACCCAAAATCAATGTCAACTGACCTTCCTGAAGTTTAAAATCTGTGGGCTGAAGAGCGATGATTTTACCATCACCGGCCTTGTACTCTTTACTTACCTTGATTAATTCAGCTAACATTCTTTTATTTAAATTTACACTGTTTGAGACCCTCAACATCTGAATGTTGATTTTGTTTTTTATTTCAATCTATTGATTTTCAATAGCTTTCTTTTAATATAACAACAGAAGATTGTATGATGTTTTAATAGTATATAAGTGTGCCGGATTAAGATGAAAATGTAATGCAGGAATCATATAATTTGTAAACTTAAGAAGATGGTTTTTGCCAAAATGGCTTGTTAAAAAACACTATTTTCATTAACAAAAATGTTGTTATCACGACATTTGATCATAAAATTCCACAATCTGTTTATTTTTTCCTTTGTATTTTGGCAAACCAAAAACCATTTTGAATTACCTTGCACTGATTTTACCACAATACACCGACCATGAAGTCATACATCATTTTCCTATTTTTGTTCTTTTGTTGTTTGGGTAGTTCCGTATCCGGACAGGCATACCTTCGTATGATTGAATCCGGAGAATATCGTTTGCAACAAATTCAGGAAAGTGCTGAAAATCATTTTAAAACAACGGACAGAGGCAAAGGCACCGGATATAAACAATTCAAAAGGTGGGAATACAATGCACTCCGGATGGCAGATGAAAACGGATATCTGAAGTCTGATACGTTTTACCTCAGGGAATGGGAAAAAATGAATTCAAAACTAAATGTTGGTAACAACCTGATTTTGAGAAACAATGATTTCTGGACAGAAATGGGACCGGATTATTATAGTTCTACGACAAGTTGGAATCCCGGAGTGGGACGTCTTACTTCTTTTTTTATAGATCCCAAAAATGAAAAACACATCATAGCCGGTGCTGAAACCGGAGGAGTTTGGAAAACAACCAATGGTGCCATCTCATGGCGACCATTGATGGATTTTTTTTCCAATATTGCTGTGGAATGTGTGGTTATGGATCCCATAAACCAAAATATTTATTATTTCGGGTCAACCGGAGGCAGAATCTATGTTTCACGTGATGAAGGAGATACCTGGACACAACTTGCCAATGCAGGATCGTCAAAAGTGAGAAAAATTCTGATTCATCCGCAGAATACAAATATCATGTATGCCTGTACCCAAAATTCCGGTTTTTTCAGATCGGATGATGGTGGTGATTCATGGACCAAAATAACGTCGGACGGACAGGCATACGATGCAGAATTTAAACCCGGCAATCCGAACACCGTTTACCTCTCCGGAACTGCAGTACACATTTCAGAAGACGGCGGACTTACTTTCAGAACGATCAATCAGGGTCAGGGAAACCGCGAATTGGTGAGAATCACCGGTCCCGACTCTCTGGTCAGAGACATCAGTGCTGTGGAAAACAGCTTCAATCCCGGTTACGTTTCTGTTCCCGTTTTTCCGGACTTTGTGACGGGAAAAGTAGTATTGTATATAGACAGTCTGAGCGGAAGTTCATTAGGTTGTGAAAACCCAAAAAATGGTGATTTATTTTCCGGAAATATAGTTTTGATAGAAAGGGGAACCTGTGCTTTTGCATCAAAAGTTGTGAAAGCCCAACAATACGGAGCTGCAGCTGTAATCGTAATGAACAGCATTGCGGGTGGAGGTGCCAGCAATATGGGCGGTGGTGATGGTTCAATCTCCATACCTGCTGTGATGATCAGTTTTGAAGATGGGGAAAAACTCAAAACAGAGTTGGAATCTCAAGAAATTACGGTCGTTTTGCAAAAAGCTTTTTACAGCGAAAATACGATGAAAAGTGGACCGAAAATGATTGGAGTTTCTGAAGATGATCCAAACGTTTTATATGTTTTGGAAGCAAATAAAAATATTTTTAGTGCTTTGTTTAAATCTGTTGACAGCGGTGAAAATTTCACTAAGTTGGATCATGCGAATAAAAATTATTTTGGTTACGACATCAATGCCAATGATGACAGAGGGCAGGCACCCCGGAATATGGCGATTGCTGTTCATCCACAAAACGCTGATGAAGTACATATTGGCGGAATTTTGACTTTCAAATCAAACGATGGTGGTTTATCTTTTTCGCCAACCTCTGATTGGATACCTGATAATGCCTATGATGCTAATATAGGGTATTGTCACGCTGATATATGTGATATGTCTTTTTACGGGGACAAACTGTACGTCTCTTCGGATGGTGGAATATTCAAAGCTGAAAATACTACAACCATAGATCTTGATTATTATGAAGACCTGACAACCGGTTTGGGAATCAGACAGTTTTACAAAATCGGAGTTTCACAGACAACACCCGCTGTAATAACCGGTGGTTCGCAGGACAATGGCAGTTCGTGGTATTCAGAGTCCACCGGATGGTTGGATTGGTTGGGTGCAGACGGCATGGAAGGATTTGTAGATAAAGACAATCCGTTGATTTTGTATGGTACCACTCAAAACGGTGGTTTGTACAGAAAAAATGAATTTGACGACATCAGCTATATTGACAGACCCACCAATGAATCCGGCAACTGGGTAACACCTTTTGAACAGGATCCTGTTATTCCGGGCACCATTTACACAGGATTTGATGCAGTGTACAAAAGTAGCGATGAAGGAGAAACATGGTCTCAGATATCACAAATCTTTAGTGCTAAACTGAACCACCTTAAAATTGCACCTTCTGACAATAATTTTATGTATGCCGCACATGGCAGTAATTTGTTTAAAACCGTCACAGGTACCGGTAGCTGGATCAGACTTTCCGGATTTTCGGGAAATATCAATGATATTGCTATCCACCCTGAAAACCCTCAAAAAGTTGCCATTGTCACAACAGGCGGAGAAAAAGTGTACGTATCAGAGAACGGAGGCATTACATGGTTATCTTTCAGAAAAAATCTGCCAAATTTTACAGCGCTTTCGGTAGCTTGGCATGGAGACAATACTGATGGATTATATATAGGAATGAATTATGGTATTTTTTACATCGACAATACCTACGAAGAATGGATACCGTTTTTCAACAACCTGCCTAACGTCATCATCAATGAATTGGAAATCAATCGGGCGGAAGGCAAAATTTATGCTGCAACTTATGGACGTGGATTGTGGGTTTCGCCGGTATATGATAAATCCACCAAAACGACAGATCAAAACGATGTTGCACAAATATCTGTTTTACCCAATCCTGCCCATGAAAAAATAGCAGTTCACACATCCATAAATGATCCGGCAGATATTTCTGTGTTTAATAACGAAGGAAAAATGGTGATTTATCTTAAAAAAGTATTGACGCACCATCATAATGTGGATATTTCAGGACTTAATGCCGGCGTATATTACCTTCGGATAAATCATCAATCAGGAGTTTATACCACAAAATTTGTGAAATTGTAGGTCTGAAAACCAGATTCTTCAACGGGTTATTTATGGCTCAGATAAGATAACCTCCATCAGCTACGTATTCACCACCGGTGCAGTATGACGATGCATCTGAAGCCAGAAAAACGGCCAATCCGGCTATTTCTTCAGGTTCAGCCATTCTTTGTAAAGGAAGTTGTGCTGTCCAGGATTTCAAAAAGTTTTCATTTTGCCATATAGCCGCGCTGAATTTGGTTTTTATCAGCCCCGGCAAAATGGCATTTACCCGAATATTGTATTTGCCCCATTCTTTTGCCTGCGTTTTGGACAACATGCTTAAAGCTGCTTTACTGACACTGTATAAGGCCAAACCCGGACTTGGTTTTCTGCTTTCGACAGAACTGATGTGGATGACAGATCCACCGGTTTTTTGCATATGTGGAAAAACGTCATTGCTTAATAAAAAAGCAGCTTTGACATTTACGTCCATAATTTTGTCAAAAAGAGTCTCATTTTGTTCGTGAATGGAGCCAAAAGCCGGATTAATAGCGGCATTATTGATTAATACATCAATTTTTTTCATTTTTTCGACAGCAAAAGAAACGAGATGTTTTCGGTCCGCTTCCATACCCACATGACATTTTGTATAAAAAAGATTGGGATGGGATATATGTTGGTCAACTTTGGCTAGTTCTTCTTCATTTCTACCGGAAATCAATACTTTAGCACCGGCCTGTAAACACATAGTTGCTATGGACAAACCTATTCCTTTACTCGATCCGGTGATGATGACTGCTTTATCCTGAAGACTGATTACCGGTGTTGTGTTGTTATTCATTGATTTCCAGATTTAAATGGCCGTAATAAAACGTTTGTTTATTGGTGAGTTGTTTTGTAAGTAACGTGATCTGACCTGTGTGATAAGAAAAATGTTCTATAACATGTATCACAATGGATAAACCCGTTTCTTCAAAAACCTGCACTTTTTTTACTTCAGTCAGTGTTTGTTCATTGAGATTCTGTATGACAGGTTCCATGTCTTTTTCCAGGGTATCCAGCAACATGATAAGTTGATTTTTTGAAAGATTTTTTTGAGGTTCAAACTCTGAAGACCTGTTGCGAAAATCGGGATTTTGTCCCAGACCTGAAATAATCCATTGGCGGGCATTTCCTTCCAGATGCAGAATGAGATTGCCGATACTGTTGACATTTTCATTATGGCGGTACCAAAGATGTGTATCATCTATCATGGACAGACATTTTTTAATTCTGCTTATTGATTCTTCACAAACTCTGCGGAAAAATTCCTTTTTAATTTCGGAAATGAGTTGGGTTTCATTTGACATAATCATCGTTTTTACCCATTAATTATATATTATAATAAATCTAATTTGTTCTCCAGAAAGATCGGGAAAACAAAATCAATATAGTAAATAATTCCAATCTTCCGATGATCATCAGAAAACTACACGTCCATTTGGCCAGATCGGGAAAATTACCAAAATTGTAAGGCGGACCTACCAATCCTATCCCCGGCCCGACATTTCCCAAAGTAGTTGCTACCATACTTAAGGATGTCGGCATGTCGATTCCCAAAAACATCATAATCAGACTACCAAGTACTATCACCATCAAATATACCAACAAAAATACCAAAATATGGGTCAATATTCTGGGTGGTACAATCTCTTTATTAATTTTGAGCCTTATGATCGCTCTGGGATGCAATATCCTCCTGAATTCCAAAAATGTGTTTTTAACAAAAACTGTATGTCTGATGATTTTTATGCCTCCGGCCGTTGACCCGGCACATGCCCCTGAAAATAAAAGCAGGAAAAAAATCATCGTAATCCCGTTTCCCCAGGTTGTGTAATCATAGGTAATAAATCCCGTTGTTGAGACAATACTTGCAAACTGGAACAAGGTATCTCTGAAGTTTTTTTCAAGATCACCGGCATGAAGAAAGTGAACCAATGAAGTGATGATTAATGTAGTTGTAATGATAAAATACAGGTAATATCTGAATTCATCATTGTACCACATTTTTTTAAAATATCTTTTATAACCAAAATACAATACGGTAAAATTTGTCCCTGAAATGAGCATAAATATGGCAATGGTATAATGAATTGCCGCAGAATCATAAAAAGCCACACTCGTATTTTTTGTACTGAATCCACCTGTTGAAATGGTCGCAAAGGCATGATTGATGCTGTCAAACAAGGTCATTCCTTCGACCCATAATAACACAATCAAAACCAGGGTTATACCAAAATACAATAACCAAAGTCGTTTTGCCGTCTCTTTGATTCTGGGGTGGAGTTTATCCGCAGTCGGCCCCGGCGATTCAGCGACAAACAACTCAATCCCACCTATACCCAGCAGCGGAAATAGTGCAATGGTGAGAACGACAATTCCCATTCCTCCGATCCATTGGGACAGACTCCTCCAAAGAAGAATACCATTCGGAAGGGCTTCAATATCACTGAAAATAGATGCCCCGGTTGTGGTAAGACCTGAAACAGATTCAAACACCGCATCGGTAAAAAATGGTGTTGCTCCGGAAAAATAATAAGGCAAAGCACCAAAAACACTCATAAATAGCCATGCCAAAGCTACAATGAGATATCCCTCTTTTTTATTTACCTGGGCACTGCTTCTGAATTTGTATGTCCATAACAATACCCCAAAAAAGAAGGTTAGCAGACCAGCTTTTATGATAGGTTCGCTATCATTTCCTCCGTAATAAACCGCAACTCCGCCACAAAATAATATGGACAACCCGAAAATGATCATCAGGACACCTAATACATTGGAAATGGGTTGTAGATTAAACTGCATTCATTATGTTTACCTGAATAAATCTTCCACTTTTTTTAACGCATCCGGCAAGGCTAAAACAATCACTTTGTCATGAAGATTCAATACAAAATCACCTGTCGGAATAAAATACTGATTGTCTCTGATCACACTTCCGATGATGGCATTTTCCGGAAACCTCAGATTTCTTAATGTATTTTTTGTCACTTGACTTTCTTGTTGAATCACGTATTCAATAACTTCAGCATTTACACCATGTAATGAGGCGATCGCTTCAATTTTACCTTTTCTGACAAATCTGAAGATATAATTTGCTGCAATCAGTTTTTTATTGATTATCGTGTCCACACCGATATTTTGCGATATGTGTATATATTCCATATTGTCCACAAGTGCAATGGTTCTTTTGACACCTTCTTTGTCTGCCATAAGACATGAAATGATATTGATTTCTGAGTCCTGTGTTAAAGCAATCAAAGCATCCATATCTGCCAGCCCTTCCTCTCTTAAGAGTTCAATATTAGAGGGATCCCCTTTGATGACCAAAACGTTTTGAAACTCATTTACCAGACGTTTACAGATTGATTCATTTTTTTCGACTATCGTAATGTGGTAATCATCTTCAAGCAACTTTCCGACCTGAATCGAAACTTCGTTACCTCCCAGAATCATCAGCTTTTTTATTTTGTTGTCTGACTGTGTTCCAATAGCACACAAAAGACTTTCAATCTCTTTGGTTTCAATCAAAAAATAGATGTGGTCACCTTTTTGGATTTTTATCGGATTTCTGGGCAGAATGGTGACATTACCACGCAGGATGGCAATCGGATTATATTTAGTTCCTTTTATGGTTTTTATTTCTTCAATAGATAATCCGATGTAAGGAGAGTCTTCTTTGATGCTGATACCAATAAGGGACAATTTGCCGTTTTCAAATTCAAAACTATCTGTGACTTTACCCACTTTAATAAGTCTCGAAATTTCCTGTGCTGCGAGATTGGACGGCGAAATGATTTTATCTACTCCTAATTGCCTGAAAGTGTCTCTAAATGCATCCCTTAAGTTGGACACTTTATTAATTCTGGCTATAGTTTGTTTACATCCAAGGTTTTTAGCCAGAATACAAGCAACTATATTATCATTTTCCAAGGTAGTTACGGCTAGAAAAATAGTTGCTGACGATACCCTGGCAATCTCAAGAATCTCCAATGACGTTGCATCACCAAGGACCGTAATTACATCAAGATGTGTATTGGCATATTCCAAAACATCATGGTTAGAATCTATAAGCACAATATCATGTTGTGCAAATGATAGCAACTTTGCTAAGTGAAAGCCTATACCGCCGGCTCCAGCTATGACAATTTTCATTTTACTTGCTTAGGTAAAAAAATAAGCACGGCAAATTTAGGACTATTTTGTACAGTAGTTGTTAATAAATACCAAACTAATATCTGATACCGGAAATGCCTTTCATTTTGAATAATATTTAATTTGTTTTTTTTGATTAACCATATATAAAAAACCCGACAAGTCCTCACTTTCTGATGGAATAAACTTCCGGATTTGTCATAAAACTCATCAACTAAAAATTAACTTCGACAAAACCACCTGAACAATCCTTCAAAAAACGATTTGAAACTTTCATTCTTTTCACGTTTATAAAGTCAGGATTGAAAATAATTTTTATATTCCGATAAATCATTTTTATTTTGCAACCGTTTTGGTACAATCAATTGAATCTTTTATCCGTTATGGTAAACAAAACATGTCCAGTGAATTTTAACATAGTCAGCCTTTTTGCCTGTTTATTCCTGCTTTTTTCATGCGGCACAAAAACAGAAAAAACATTTCACGAAAACGGTCAATTGATGGAGTCTTTTGCCGTTGACAAAAATGGTATAAAAAACGGTACATACGAAGCATTTTATGACGACGGCGTGTTGTATGAAAAAGCCACCTATAAAGAGGGTAAACTTATCGGAAAAAGAATCTTACACTTCACAAACGGACAACCTGAAATCGTGGAACATTATAATGAAAAGGGAGAACTCGACGGCCCATACATTACGTACTACAAAAACGGTCAGATTAAAGCTGAAAAAACGTATAAAAAGAATAAACTTGAGGGAAAAGTTCTGGTGTATTATGAAAACGGAAAACTTTTTGAAGAGGTTTATTTTAAAGACAGTCAGGAAAATGGTCCTTTTACAGAATATTTTGAAAATGGAAAAGTCCAATGGAAAGGTACCTACCTGAACGGTCCTAACGAATTTGGTGAATTAGAAGAATTTGACAGCACCGGTATCCTCATCAAAAAAATGATGTGTGATAGTTTTGCCATCTGCAGATCAACCTGGAAAATCGAAAACTACGATCAAAAATATAAACAATGATCCGGACTTTAACCCTTCTTTTTATCATTATTGCCGTACATAATGTTTACGCTCAGGAGACCGGTGGTCGTTATACCTTTCAGTTTCTCAGCCTTCCGAACAGCGCAAGAATCACATCTCTGGCCGGAAGTCTGATCACCGTCCAGGATGATGACGTGACGCTGGGTTATGTGAATCCTGCCGCTTTAAATCCTTTAAATCACGGCCATGTCAGTGTGTCCCATCAGTTTCATTTTGCAGATATTCAACATACCTATGCTGCTTATGGACATCATTTAAAAAAATGGGGAATCAACAGTCATGTCGGCTTTCACCATTTTGACTACGGACAATTTAATTATGGTAATGAGATCGGACAGCAAGAAGGTAGTTTTGGCGCTGCAGAAACAGCATTTGTACTGGGTGCTTCTAAAATTATTGAAAATAAATTGTCGGTCGGTGTCAATCTGAAAAATGTTTTTAGCTCTTTTGAATCTTACAATGCCTACGGCCTTGCTGCGGATATCGGAGCCATTTATAAACTTGACAGTGCTCATACAGCTATTGGACTAGTGATCAGAAATATCGGGGGAGAAATCACCTCATTTAATTCCGAAAATAAAATAGCCCCCTTAGACATTCAGCTTGCATATTCAAAAAGACTCAAATATCTTCCGTTCAGGTTTTCAATCATCTTTCAGAATTTACAAAACTGGGGGGTTCGGTATGACGACCCCAATAAAGTCCAGAATTCAAATCTATTCGGTGAAGAAGAAGAACAAACATCTTTTCAGGTAGGTTTGGATAACTTTTTCAGACATTTTGCCCTGAACGGTGAGTTTTTGTTGGGAAAATCTCAGAACCTACGTATCCGGGGAGGTTACAATCATTTGAGACGAAAGGAACTTTCACTTCAGTCTCTACGGAGTTTGGCAGGATTTTCTATGGGTTTGGGCATAAAAATCAGTTATTTCAAACTTGACTATGGTATTGCCTACCACCATGTTGCGGGTGCCACCCATCATTTAAGTCTGGGAGCCAATATATTCCGGTTTAAAAAGTTATAATGGGTATTATTCTAAAATTATTCCGGATCAGAAATAATGATATTATTTTCGTGTAAATAACGGTAGATTTCTAATAAGAGCTGATGTTGTTCATAAGATGAATCCACTTCGTCTTTGATTCGGTATTCCATGGTCAAAACTACTGTGGTGGCCCCAATTGAGGATATCAATACTTTCCCGCTTTTGACTATAACAGAAGGATTGTTGTTCAGTATATTTTCAATTTCAAAACATACTTTTTTTACCATATCCGGCTCATTATTCCGGGACAGACTTATTTTTGTTTCTACTTTTTTGTCTTTTAATCTGGAAATATTAATGATGGTTCTGTCGGAAAACAAAGTGTTTGGCATGGTAATCAACATTCCGTCCACACCTCTTAATTTGGTACTCCGAAGACCAATATCTTCCACGATACCTTCAAAAGAATCAACTTTTATTTTTTCTCCTATCCTGAATGGTTTGTCAAACAGAATAATTAAACCCCCGATCATGTTTTTAACTGTATCCTGTGATGCCAAAGCAACTGCCAAACCACCTATACCCAGTCCTGCAAGAAGAGCACCTACATCCATACCCGCATTGTTGAGTCCGGTAATGATACCCAAAGCCCAGATCAAAATGGTAACCATTCTGATCAACACCGGAGAAAACCTTTCCATCTCCGAAACTTCGTTTCGCGTTTGATTTTTCAGAAATTCTTCTATAAGTGTACTAATTAATCGCGAAAAAAACCAGGTGATTACAAAAACAGTTGCCAATATAAAACCACGCTGAATTCTTTCATAAACCATTATATCAAACTCCAGAAAGGTGAACGCTATTCTGAAACCAAACAGGATAATACCAATCATAATGATCGGACCTGAACGTGTCAGAATCAGATCATCCAGACTGGTTTTTGTCCTTTTGGTCCAACGTTGAACAAATAATCTTAAAATCCGGTAAACGATTTTTGACATCAAGAAGGAAAAAACGACTACACATACTGCAATCAGCCAGTTTTCAGTCGTATTGCCAAGAAATGTATTTGTCAACATTGTATTTTTATGGCGAAGGTATCATTCCTGATTAACAAAATTTTCATTTGTGTAATTTTTATTTTCCATATTTCATGTCCCTTTATTTATGACAAATTTTCCCATTCTATATTATAGCTAAAGATCATTATACAATATGTATCATGGTGATATTTTATTTTTATTGACTTAAATTTCTTTGTATTATACATATTGTATCTTCTAATTAACAAGGCGTTTAATTTTGGTTTTGTAAATAAACGTAACTTTGCCGCGATTTTACTTAAAAAGAAACATCAAATCATCAAGACATTATTTTTCATATTATAAAAAATAACGCACTATGTGTGGAATCGTTTGTGCTTTTGAATTAAAAGAATCCAGTGAAAAACTGAGGCCTCAGGTATTGGAAATGGCCAAAAAAATCCGACACCGCGGCCCTGATTGGAGTGGTATATATGCGGATGAACATGGGATTCTTGCCCACGAAAGATTGGCTATTGTAGACCCGGCTTCCGGAAAACAACCTTTGTTTTCATCGGACAGAAAATTGATTCTCGCTGCAAATGGTGAAATATATAATCACCGCGAATTGCGCAAAAAATTGAAAGAGCCTTACGATTTCCAGACAGAATCTGATTGTGAAGTGATTTTAGCATTATACAAAGAAAAAGGTAATGAATTCCTTGACGATCTTAACGGTATTTTCGGTTTTGTGCTTTTTGATGTTGAAAAAAATGAATATCTCGTTGCCCGGGACCATGTCGGTATCATTCCGTTATATATAGGATGGGACAAAAACGGTACGTTTTATGTTGCTTCAGAGCTCAAGGCAATAGAAGGGTTTTGCAATAAAATCGAGCTCTTTCCTCCGGGTCACTTTTACAATAGCAATGATAAAGTTTTTGTTAAATGGTACAATCGGGAATGGGCCGAATATGATGCGGTAAAAAACAATTCCACAGATATTACAACGCTGAGAACGGCTTTGGAAGATGCAGTTCACCGACAATTGATGTCAGACGTTCCATACGGTGTATTATTATCCGGTGGACTTGACTCGTCCATAACATCAGCTATTGCCAAAAAATTTGCTGAAAAAAGGATAGAATCGGATGATACCCAGGCAGCCTGGTGGCCTAGATTACATTCATTTTCGGTAGGTTTGAACGGTTCTCCGGATCTGGCAGCCGCACGCAAAGTGGCCGCACACATAGGTACCGTCCACCACGAAGTGACATTCACCATCCAGGAAGGTCTCGATGCCATTCGCGATGTTATCTACAATTTGGAAACCTATGATATTACTACCATCAGAGCCTCAACACCGATGTATCTCATGGCCAGAGTAATCAAATCTATGGGAGTTAAGATGGTATTATCCGGAGAAGGTGCCGATGAATTATTTGGTGGTTACCTGTATTTTCATAAAGCGCCCAATGCCAAAGAATTTCATGAAGAAACGGTGCGTAAACTAAGCAAACTCCATATGTATGATTGTCTCAGGGCCAACAAATCACTGGCTGCCTGGGGGATCGAAGGTCGGGTTCCTTTTTTGGATAAAGAATTTATGGATGTGGCCATGAGAATCAATCCGGCAGATAAAATGGTAAGCAAAGACAAGATGGAGAAGTGGGTTCTTAGAAAAGCTTTTGAAGACTTACTTCCTCAGGAAATAGTGTGGAGACAAAAAGAACAGTTTTCAGATGGTGTGGGTTACAATTGGATTGATACATTAAAAGCTTTGGTTAATGAAAAGGTGAGCGACGCTCAAATGATCAATGCACATCATACTTTTCCGATACAAACACCGACAAACAAAGAAGAATATTATTACCGCTCCATATTTACGGAACATTTCCCTTCCGACACAGCGGCACTGAGTGTTCCGCAGGAAGCTTCTGTCGCTTGCAGCACCAAAATCGCCCTCGAGTGGGATGAGGCTTTTAAAAATCAAAACGACCCTTCAGGAAGAGCGATCGCCGGAATCCATAATGACAGTTTAGGCTAAAAAAAAACAGCACCTTCTTGCGAGGGTGCCGTTGCCATATACACGTAAAGTGAAATTTTGTAAAGAGCACCTTTTTAAGGATGCTCTTTTTTTTTATTTATCTGATTTGATATCCAAAACGAATACTAAATGATGTTCCCGGATTTAAATTTGTAAATATCTGATCCTGTGCATTATATGCTGAAAAAACTTCTTGTCTTACACTATTCAGGATATTGTTGACCTTACACCCAGCTGAAAATCTGTCATCTTCACCAAAAGGGATGTTAAAGTTCAGGTTAAGACTGTGGAAAGGAACCGTATAAACATCCGGTCTGTCAGCAACTCCAACAAATCTAAGTGTTCGGCCTTGTACATTGTAAAAAACACCCAACTCCATTTTAGATTTTGGTGATTTGTACGTCAAACCTGAATTAATAATAAATGGTGCTTGTCCTGCCATAGGTCTGGTATCTTTAATGACTTCTCCTTCTCTTGCTGTTAATTGTCTGGATTGTAATTCAGATGCACTCATTTCTACCTGAGAATACGCATACGTTGCGTTCAGATTAAAATGTAAATCCGAAAGTTTGTCACTCAGACCAGATAGATTTTTGAAAAGCTCAAATTCAAATCCCAAAATAGTTCCGTTACCAACATTTCTCGGTTGAAAATTGCCTGCAGCTTGTACATATTGTACAATTTCGATAGGATTTTTCAACATTTTATAAAATGAACTTACAGATATAAGTTGTCCTTCTTCCTGAAACAACTCCCATCTGATATCAAAATTGTCGATATCTGTACTGACCAATTGGCCATCCCAGATTTCTTCTCCGTTTTGAACGTTGATATCCTTAAAGAATCCACCTATAAAGGTACGTCCGGAAATCGGGTCAAGAATAGTAGCAAAAGAAGCTTCTTTAAATGATGGTCTTGCAACAGTTCTGGCATAAGAAACCCTCAGATTCTGTTTTTCAGTAAGCTCATAAATAAAGTTTGCCGTAGGGAAAAACTTTAACTCGTCAAACATCTTTTTATTTCTGAATGTCTCACCACTTTGATTTCTTCCCGTATACAACAAGTCAAATTTTTCAGCTCGTACACCGGCAATCATTTTCAGTTTTCTGGCGATAAACATTTCATTAGAAACATATCCTCCGAAATTTGAAGATGATGAATTAAATTTATTAGGATTAAACGGAATAAATTGCGGATCGTAGGTTACACCATTCAAATTTTCAGGACTCCAAAGATTTTCAGGGTTGAATATTTCATCCGGGTTACCGGTTAGCGTTAACCCGTTTGTATAAATCTGAAAATTCTGAATTTCAAAATCCCGTTGTTTTACGACTGCATTGAGTCCCATTTTTAATTTGGAATTCTGGCCTTTTACTTTATACTTGTAGTCGATGTGTGTATTTCCGTTATAGTTGACTTCGTCAAGAAACCTCCATGCTCTTTCAGGAATTCCGGATTCTGTACCTATGGTAAGACTTGTTCCGTCATTTCTGTATCTTGCTATTCTGATATCCGGATCGTAAATGGTTGACAAAGTTGGTGAAAGATTCCATCTGAGATCCCATTTTCCTTTAGCCATAGTATGTTCACCTTTCAACAATACATTGGTAATGCTTCTTTCGCTGTATTCGATATTGTGTTGGAATGCAGAAAAATTAGCTCCGAAATTGGTACTGGTAAAGTTAAAAATACCATTTTTTGACTCTCCGTTCTGAATACGCATCAAACTCAAAGCTATTTTTGATGTTTTGGTTTTAAAAGAAAGGCCACCAATTGCGGCTGCAATCACGTTATTTGATCCGTAGCTACCTTTTTGTTTTACCCTTTCTTCCAATTCAAAATTAGCCATATTTCTGTCCTTCCCATACAGATTATATTCAACATCGGTATAATATTCGGTATTGTTAATATAAGACAGTCCTACATTATATCCAATAGAATAATTTCTTTTCTGAATTTGGTTTCCTAATGAAAAACCTAGATTAAAATCCGCAAAACTTCTTGCCTGACTTACCGCCATATTCGGATTAAACCCATCAAGTATTTTTCTGTATTGTGTTCCTACACCGTAAGGATCTACCAAAGCATTGGTTCTGAAAGGAATGTTGGTATTTTTGTCTGTAGGAATTGCCCTTAATCCATCATCAAAACCCAAAAAGTCGGTACTACTTTTTGAAGAAGTCAAAAAATTACTATTAAAATGCATATTGGGATTGTAAGATAACCCTCCGGAAATAGTCATATTTTTTCCTCCGGAAAATCTTTGGTAGCAATGTTTACCACACCTCCCGTAAAATCTGCCGGCAACTCTGCTGTAAATGTTTTTAACACAATGATATTGTCCAGAATACTGGTAGGAAAAATATCCATTTGCAACGTATTTCTATCAGGATCCAATCCCGGAACTTCCATACCATTGAGAATAGATTTAGTGTACCGGTCTCCAAGTCCTCTTACGAATACATATTTTCCTCCATCTACAGAAACTCCGGTTACTCTTTTCATGGCAGACGCTGCATCTGAGTCACCGATTTTTTTAAAGTTACCTGAAGATATTCCATCCATAACGTTGGAAGAATTTCTTCGGATAGTGGCCAAAGCAACTTCGGTATTTCGCGCAGCTGTAGCTTTAACAACAACTTCCTCCAATACCTGAGATTCTTCTTCCAATTGAGCATTTACCAGTGTAACTTCATTTTCTTTTACGACTATACCTTCAATAAAAGAAGTTTTTAAGCCTAAATAAGAAAATTCCATGGTGTAGGTGCCCGGATCGATATTGATCTGATAACTACCATCTAAGTCGGTTGAAGTTGCAAGGTTGTCAAAACCTTTGATAGAAACTGTTCCAAACAAAATAGGCTCACCTGTTTTTGCTTCGTTCATTTTTCCTCTGATGATTCCTTTCTGTCCGAAAGAAAACGTGGTTATCATAAAATAACCAAAAATAAAAATAATGATGTTTTTCACTTTACGTTGTGTTTGATTAAAAAAAAACATCCCGGGATATGGCGTACCGGGATGTGTATTTATATTATAAAATGATCTTAAAAATCAGTTAATTGACCTTTTTTATCTGAAACTGTCCATCCTGTAAAAGCAGATTTGTTTGCTCCTGTAGATTTGGATGTAACGATTTTGGCAAAACCTGCCGCTGCAGTATTAAATTCAGCATCTCTTCCACCGTCATCTTTGAAGATAGCGTCAAGTGTAGTATTTCCGCTTGTCAAATGACTCACATTGAACTCAAGATTTTTTAATACTAATTTACCTGCTGCCCAGTTGTCAGAAACACCAGCATTATCCAATTCAAAATCAGAAGATGTACTGAAGTTGAAAAAATATACATTTTCAAGAGTACACTCCAATTTATCTCTGAAATCAACGTATTCTCCGTTAGTAATAGCTGTACCGTTACCTTTTCCTTTCAAACTTCCGTTTTTAACGGTAAAAGCACCTGTTCTGCTTCCTTCAGGTCCGTCAAATTCCAATCCGTGATCAGAATCAGTACCTAAAATGGCAATAAAATTGTCTAATGTACCTGTCCATGCCTGATCCATGTCAAATTGATCATCACCTGCATTCCATACAACAACATTTTTAACATTTACAGAACCACCAAAAATTTCCAGACCATCATCCTGATTAGAAATAATTTCAATGTTTTCAACTTTTGTTGCGCTACCAACGCCTCCCAAAGTCAAACCATTGATTTCGTTACCTTCACCGATATTGGCACCACCGTGTCTGATAGAAATGTATGTAAACTCTCCGCTGTTGTCGTTAGGATCCGTTCCACCATACAAACCATTTACATCACTGGCAGGAATTCCTTCTATCTGTACTGCTTCGGCACTACCTGAACCTGAGATAGGCGCTCTTCCCAATACGATTAATCCTCCCCAAAGGCCATTTACTGAATTATCCAGGTTTGGACTTTCGATTTGTCCCGGTTGAATTTCATCGGCAACAGATGTAAAAATGATAGGGGCAGCTGCTGTTCCTTTTGCAATCAACTTTGCTCCTCTTGGTACCAATAAAGCAGTAGCATTTGCTCCTGAACCCGCCTCACCTTTTACAACAGTACCCGGTTCGATTGTCAATGTAACACCTGGTAAAACTGTAATTCTTGTAGTTAATATCCAGATTTTGTCTTTAGTCCAAGTTGTGTTTGCTGTAACATTAGACGAAACTTTAACTTCATTAGAAGCATTAATTTTTACGCATGTACAATCTGCTGTCAGGACTTCATCCGTACCACAAGTAAGGGTACACTCATCTTCTTTATCACAACTACCTAATCCGATAGAAAGTGCGGCAAAAGCCAAAAGCAATAATTTGTTAAATGTCTTCATTTGAATTGAATTTGTTTTAATGATGGTGCAAAAGTAAAGTGCTAATATTAAGTTAAAGTTAAGCCTGGGTTAACTTTAAGATTTGATTTAAATTATTGTATTTCAGCTTTTTACAATATAATAATAATCATATATAATTATAATATTTTGACTTATATCAAAATATTTTTAACAACCTCTTGTTTTAATATTAATTTTGTGTTAACTTCGTATGAATTATATATTAAGTAAGCCATGCGCAGACTTCATTTTCTTCTGGTTTTATGTTGTTTATCTGTTTCTGCATTCGCAGCAAACAACATCATTCCTTTCAGAATGGTCAATGGCTTAATCATTATTGAAGCAGGATACAATAACAGTGAGGGGCAATTTATATTGGACACGGGTTCTGACGGATTATTTATTGACAAACAAAACAGCGGAAAAGCAGCTTCTTCACAGACCTATCAAACGTTATCCGGAGATATGGAAGTTGAGTCAATAACTATCAAACATTTTTCCTTTGGCAATATTAAAAAACGTAACGTCACGGCATACACAACAAACCTGACCCATCTTGAAAATGTCCTTCAGATGGATCTTGCCGGAATCATGGGAACAACCATTTTCACTCCTCATTCGGTTTATATCAATTTTACAGATTACACCATTCATTTTTTTGATTCTTATGTCGATCACCATAAAAACACATTACTGAACTCATCATCTTTTGACTGGGAAAACGGAGTACCGGTAGTTAAAGTATCCATTGACAATGCTGAATATTCTTTTATTCTGGATAGTGGTGCTTCCATACATTTGGTTGATTTTTCCATTATGGAAAATCATAAAAACCTGATTACTGATAAAAATGCTGATATTAATCTGCAAACATTAAGCACAAACCCAACAGAAAATTCTTCAAAAAAGTCGTGCCTTTCTGAATTAAAATTTGAAAATCATGTGTACCAAAATATTAATATTTTGAGCATTGACCTTTCAAAAATACAAGATGGATTTTCAAAAAAAATATCCGGTATCCTGAGTCTTTCTGAAATGGCAAATAAAGGTGTACTTATAGATTTTAAAAATAAAAAGATTCATTTCTGATTTTCCATTTTAAATATGGAGGTTATCAGCATTGCCCCATTTAATAAAATTACTATTGTACTGTCCTTTCTGAAATCAAAACTTCAGAAAATCCAATATCAGATCAATTATAAAGTCAGAAGTCAATCTGTTTCACTTTATTGTACAGAAAAATATTTGATATTCCCGAATTATGACTCAACTTCATAAAAAGGTTAATACATAGAATTAAATTTATGACACTCTATATAAAAGGAATTCAACATCCATTTTACCTGAATGAAAGAGATGTTAAGGATTGTTCAGCCGAATAAATGGATGGTGTTTACAAAGAGCTTTTCTCAACCTTCATAAAATCACGTAATATATCTATAAACAAACATTCTTACGTACCGTAAAATGTACCGGTTTATAGTAGATATTTTTTTAGGCTGACCCTTACATAAAAAAAGGGCAGCTCAAAAGAACTGCCCTTTGTATAACATTCAGAAAACCGGTCTTATTTAACCATTAGTTTTCTGTTAATCATTTGATTATCAATTTGGATCTGAATGTGGTACATTCCGGTGTTCAAACCTTCAGTAAGAACCGGGAATATCTGGTCTCCTGAAACATTTCCATATTGTCTGCTTGAAATAACCTGACCTAATACATTAACTAATGAAATCTGAACTTGTGCATCAGCATTCAGGTTCATTCTTACATAAGTAGCGTCATCAGCAGGATTCGGGAAAACAGAAAGATTTTCCAAAACTTTAATATCCTCCACATTAGTATATAATGCATCCGTTTTTGTTCCTCCTACGATTATACCCTGATCATCTGTTACGAAGATAGCTGCATAAACATTTTTTCCAATACTTGTTGTTGGAATCTCATAAGAGAAATTAAAAGCAACAGATTGCTCATTTGTCACTTCTGCAGGGATGGTTTCTGCATTTCCGCTAAAACCAAAAGGCAATGCTCTTGCTACTTCCTGATATACCATTTGAGAAGCCGGTACCGGATTAGGAAGGCTTTCATATCCACCCATGACACCTTGGGCACCACCTGCATAAGCATTTGCCTGCGCCCATGCCGGACCTGAACCTTTTACATTGTCTTCAAGAACTACGCCAACCACATTAAACTGAGCTTCTTCGATGTTACCATAAAAAGTAACATTACCGGAAACACTTAATACATTGTTTGTAATGGACTGTGTTGCACTCATTTCAATAGGAGAAAATTCTTTACTCACTATGGTGGTGTAAAATTCAGGTAAGTCCTGTGGATCCACTTCATAAACTCTGTTGACAGCCACACTCGGATATCCGCTGATATAATCTCCGAAAGGGGTATCATATTCATCAAATGCCATAGGGTCATTGTTATGAACCGCGATACCCACAAACTCATTTGGATATTCTTCAGTCATTTTCTCCATAAAAACGGCTCCTCTAGGGCACCAAACACACCATGTACCTGTTCCTTCTTCAGCAACCATCTTTCTGGTTATAGATTTACTCAAACCGTAAACAGATGCGTAACCGAAGTTATTATCAAGTGTTTCGTCAGAAGTACCATTTACCCCAGTGATTTCCAATGCAACATTATATGTTTTTACCTGAGCTGCATTAAATTTCAGGGTTCCGATATATTGTTGTCCGAAAGCCAGGTTAACACCGTTTACAGTTTCTGTAAAAGTTTCTTCTCCGTTTGACCATTCATACGTAAATGAAGTAACCGGATTTAATCCTGTATTCGATACAACAAATTGAACCGTTGACTCTGAACCAACAGGATAATATTTAGTTGTGGTCATTCCTTCTACCAACATGTCAACGTCTTTCAGATTGACAACCTGAATATCATCAATAGCAAGAATAAACATGTCATTAGAATTGTTTCTGAATGCAATTCTGATATTTTTACCTTCAAATTGAGACATATTGATTGATCTTGCTGTAACTTCAGCATTTTCAGCATTCACAGTAAGAATTACTTTTGAAAAATCAGCAATCTCCGAACCTCCGTTTTCTGAAACACGAACTTCATAACCATCTCTGAAGTTTGCATCAAGCGCAAATGCATTCCATAATAAAAAGGTTTTTGGTCCGAAACCTGAAATAACCGGAGTTATCATCCAGTCATCAGCTCTACCAACAGGCTGAGTCCATGATGTACTAAGTGCAGAAATACCTAAATCGTCATTAGCCGCTCTGAGATTCCATGCATCAACAAGAGAACCAACATTGGGATGTGGCGGTCTTTTATCCTGATCAATTAAAATCATGTCTCCGAAACCATCTTCGAAGTCTTGTTTGTAAAGTACTTGTGCTGTACTTAAAGTTTGTAATAATACAAATAGGGAAAGTGTAAAAATAAACCTCATTGAAATTGTTGTTACGTTAAAAAATAGAATACGAGGCCAAAAGTACTGTTTTCCAAGAATTTACATAACTTTTCTGCTACAATTGTCGGTAACGGGACAAAAATCAAGATTTTGACTATTAAATTACGTAAAATTGACACCTCTTTTTTGCAACAAAACAGACCGGAATTCCATTTTTATGATACGCTAATCACATAAAATGAAATATCTCATTGTAGGTCTGGGCAATCCGGGCTCCGAATATACTCATACGAGACACAACATAGGTTTTGACATCGTGACTCAGGCCGCACATGAAACAGGTGGAGTGTTTAAAACGGATACTTTGGTAGAAATAGCAGAAGGAAAATGGAAAAGCAGGACGCTTGTTTTTATCAAACCAACTACCTACATGAATCTCAGCGGTAAAGCAGTTCAATACTGGCTGCAAAAATTAAAAATTCCTATTGAAAATCTGATGGTTATTGTAGATGATATTCATCTGGATTTGGGAAAACTACGTCTCAGAGATAAAGGAAGTGATGGTGGACATAACGGACTCAAAGATATTCAGGCAAAACTCGGGCATTCAAATTACATCAGACTCCGTGTAGGGGTGGGAAAAGATTTTTTTCCGGGCCAGCAAGTTGCTTATGTTTTAGGAAAATGGAAAAATGATGAAAAAGAGGATGTAGATGTTATGATACAAAAAAGTATTACAGCTATAAAAAACTTTACAACAATGGGTTTGAAATTGACGACTGATCAATTAAACCGTTAATTCAGAATTTAATTCTTACAGGTCAACAACAATTCACTACCGAACACCCTCCTCATTTCATAAATCAAAGGTATTTTTGACTTATTATTAAAACCGTTGTCAATCATGGCATAAACAAATAAATCCTTTTTGGTTTGATTTGTATCTGCTTTCCCGGTAATGATGGTCAGAAAGGGTTTAACAACATTCGACTTTGATGCTTTAAATGATGGTTGGCATTTTTTATTTTTGCCTCTGTATTCTGTATAGGAATCCAGATATACGATTTGTTTGTTTTCAAATGTTGAACCAACCCTGCCTGAAAATATCCATAATAATTTAGCGTCCCTTTGATTTCTGCCCGAAATGCTTTTCAACAAAACTTTAGAACCTTCTGCAGGCTCGCCATTTTCTGTTAAAGTTTGAATATAAACTTCCATTTTATACCATGAATCTTCGATAAATGAATAATCATTGTGATAAACATCTGCTTTAGCACCAACATTAAACAGATATTTTTTTAAAATCGTGCTGTCAGACAACAATAATGTTGTATTGATATTGTTTTTAAATATATCGTATGGTTTTAGATTAAATTCATACTTGTTCCATTTCCAATAGTCAAGACCTGTTTTATTTTGAATGATACTATCTTCAGGAATCTCAAAATATTTTGGACTGCAAGCACCCACGCACACTAAAATAAAGCCAAAAAAAATAAAATGTTTCATCTGTATATTTTTATATTTTCATAACCACATCGAATTTTGATAAAAAATCAATCATCTCCGTTTGTGCCGCATAAACTATGACTATTTTAAACCGGTATCATGGATTCAATAAGTTTTGATTATACTCAAACAATAATTGTAATCTGGTCAGGTTTCGGTTTGGGTGTATCGGTGCTTTGGTCAAAATGTGTATGATGTCCTGCAAGGCATAATATCTTTCTTTTTTCGTTGATCTCAAAGAACCGATCATTCCGAAACCTCCGCCTACAAACTCATCAAAACGGTACATAACCCTGTATTGGGAGGCATTAAAATCATATCTTGTATTACCCGATGCACTGAGTAATGCCTTTTTTTCGTTCAAAGAAAATGCATATATACTGTCAATTGAGCTATCATAAATATCATAATCCTGCAGATCTACCCCTAAAATGCCCTGAAGTTCGTAAAGTCCCCGCTTATACCCGGTAAATTGGTCAAAAGTACATTCCACACGGTTAAATGGATTCTGAAAGGTATCTCTTGTTGCATGAAGATACAACATAAGACCTCCTGTCCAATATCTGTCAAAAGAATCTCCCAGTCCCAACCAACTGAAAAAAGGACCTCCGTCGTTATAATAAGTCAAAGAAAAGTTATCTGCTGTAAATGAAAAAGTTCCGTTGGTTTGATTTCGTTTGTAATTATTCATGATAAAATTGACACCTACCATCGTCGCATATTTATAACGGTGTTTTATATTATAAAACGGCAGATTGTTGATACTTTGTAATTGTTTGTAGTAAAGTGTATCTCCCCATCCTGTGCCCAACGTTATATTGGTTGTCCAATCTATCTGATTGTCCTGAAAACCCAGATTCAGACTGTTTCCCAATGATTTATTATAAATTCCTAAAGAAGTGCCAAAATTGAACAACCCTTTCGATTGCCCGATAAAATTTAATTCGGCATTGTAATTCATGCCAATAAAAGCCCGTATTCCGGGAAATGCCTTATGAAAGATCTTCTTTGAGTTAAAGTTTAATGACACATTGATGCCGGAGGAAACTGTAAACTGTTGCTTTAATAATTGTGCCCGGGCATCGTGAACACAAAACATCAGAATCAATAAAAACAGGGTTTGAATGATTGAAAACTTAATCTCTTTTAATGTATTTTTTATCATAAAAAATGGTTTGAATAAATTTACACTCTTTTCTGTTTTTAAACCCTCTCAAAACCCATCGACAAATTTGTATAAGATTTTACAAAAAAATCAAATACAAATAATATTTCATTTTGCCTTCATCATACTTTACAAAATTAGAATTCCCGATTACAATATAAAGTTATAAAGCAAAGTATAATACTTGCAAATATACGAAATAAATTAATTGCTGTATATTTTTCCAAAATTAATTGAAAAAAGTTTAAGAACACCAAACTTGTGAATCCTTAGGTGGACTTATTCGTTTAAGACAGAACAATTTCCTGTCAGCTCAAGAATAGCCCCTGTCCTGTTATTAATGGTCGTGAAAGGTGTTGCAGCAAAGTTGTAAAGAATAACATCATTCAAAATAAGTTTTCCGCGATTGTCAATTCCTCCTATTGCACTGTTTACTGCATGAATGTGAAGTCCTTTAATTCTCAAACCGTCACCATTGGTGGTGTTTAAAACAGAAATAAGCGGATTGGTCGATTGAGATTTAATATGGATGTTTCTGGAAATATCTGCCTCAATCACAATGTCGTTGGTAATGTTCAGACTTTGAAGTCCCAGCTGTATGGTATCATTATCAAGCTGGGCTGCAAAACGGATGGTATCTCCCGGAAGAGCGCATTGTACAGCATCATACAAAGAACCGGCTCCTTTTGGAAAAGGATTGTCAACCACCAATCTGCAAAAATCATTCAAACAAGTTTTGATTCCCCAGCTATTAAGGCTGCCTCCGTCATCATTAAATATATCCTGAACCTGTAATCTCCATTGCCCGGTAACCAAAAGATTTGTAAAAGAATTTAAAGAATTTGTTGGCCTGTAACTCCCGCCGTTTGTTGGCGGACACGGCCACGAACCGACAGGTGCCTGTTGATCAAAATTGATGTTAAAATCATCCTCGCCATCGCAAGGCCGATCCCAAATAATCACCGAAGTGCCGCCAGGAGCAAAGAGGGTAAATCTAAGATCATCTACATAAGTGTGAGTGCCCGTCAGATTAAGAACATCCAAATCCGTTATAGTTCCTTTATCAGAAATCTGTCTGAAAGAATTAATAGTCGGCGTTCCTGTAGGAGGAATGGTTATAGGAAGGTCTTGTGCACCATAAAAATAACAGGATTCGGTCGAAAAGCTATTTACATCTGACCAGGTGCCTGTTATACAATCATTTTTGGCCCTTACTCTCCAAAAATATTCACTGCCCCCTTCAAGAAATTGAGCAAAACCAAAAGATGTTCCGGGAACATTCAGATTTTCCAGGACGACCTCAGAAAAATCCTCAGTTCTTGTTAATTGCAGTTCGTACGCACTTGCTCCGGACACAGATGTCCATGTAAAAACAGGTTTTAATCCTATATCCACGGAATTATCCGTTGGAAATGTCAATCCCGGAACTCCTGACAAGGTACTGTTGTTGCTGATAATGGTAACATTGGTGTTTTTGTTGATACTTCCACTGACACCATTGATGTTTTGATTAGTGGTCCCTACAGGTGCAGATACATTTGTAATGGTAAGGATAGAAGTATTGTTGGGAAGCACAGGATTTATACTAAAATTTGCAGTGTATCCTGCCGGCAGACCGGGCAGGGATAAAGTAACCGGATTAGAAAATCCCAAAATCCCCCCTACCGACACATCAAATGTATTGGATTGACCCTGACAAATCGTTTGACTTATCGGATTTGCGGTAAGCGTAAAAGTAGCAGCCCCCGGTGAAACGGTGATATTTGTATTGTTGATATCAAAAAATATATTTCCGACTCCTTTTACCATGATTCGCCCCAAAGTTGTGGTCAAAGCTGGTACAGTAATCTCAAAACTCCCGGAATTAGGTGCATTACTTTCTAAAACAACCGGAAAAGTCTGGCCACCATCGGTTGAAAACAAAATCTCCACATTATTACAATTGATACCGTTTCCGGTTGTCCCGGCAACATCCCAGGTTATGGTCGCCAACTGACCTTCCAACCACGTTGTCGGTGTATTCTGAGATGTAACTACAAAAGGTCCTGCTGCAGCCACCGTCGTAACTGTCAGGTTTATCTCTGAATTGCAGGACGCAGTACTGTTTTCCGAAATATCTCTCACTACTCCGCGAAAACTCAAGTTTCTTCCTATTGAAGGTACAACTTCCCAGGTGTTTGCGGTATTGCCTGCCAATATCGTACTTTTATTAGGAAAAAAACGTGTCGGCGATAATGTATAAAGAATACTTCTGAAGGTAGGCCCTCCTGTATTTGTTGACACCGGTGGCATCGTGGCTACCTGGTTGTCCATTTGTTCCCAGGCATATACCAAATCGTCTCCATCAGGATCTGATGCCTGAAGAGTCAACGCAAAGGGTGTGGATCTGGGAATCACATAATTTGGTTGGGAAGTAACCAGAGGAGGAGAATTATTAAAACCCGGAACAAAATTATCACAGTTGCCTCCGTTACCCAATAAAAAGTTTTTTATTTCCTGAAGGCTGTACGCATGAAAATAGGCATCACTGTTTGACTGAACATTCGGCGCACAAATGCCGGCGTAGCCCATGATCGAGGAAGCACTTCCGGGTTCGCGTGCTGCAGCTGCCACCCGGTTACAATTATTGTTTTGGGTGTGATTTCCTCCAAACTGATGCCCCATTTCGTGAGCCACATAATCGATATAAAAAGGATCATTGACCGGAGCCGTTGAGGTTGTGACGCCTCTCGCTTTATTATTTACGGAACAAACCGATCCCAGAGAAGCTACACCGTTATTGCCTAAAGCTCCGAACACATGTCCGATGTCGTAATTGGCAGAGCCGATCACATTAGTGCATGTTGTTTGGTTTTCTCCCAACATGGTGGATGCATTGGTCGCCGTGTAAGGATCCGTTGTCGGGTCATAATAAAAAATCTGCGTATTATTGGCAACTAATATCAAGCGGACTGCAATCTCTGATTCATACACCTCATTGATACGGTTGATTCCTGTCGTTACTGCAGAAAGGACCAATCCGGACTGACCGGGATTAAATGCGCCAAAATATCTGCTGTATTCACCTGTAGTGGCTTGTGCCAACCTGTAACTTCTGAACTGACAATCACCTATTCTCAAACCGGAAGCCTGCTCATTTTTATGTTCTCTCAAAAATTCGTCATCAACCAAACATCCCCAGGAAGGGATTTTTTTATAGTCTTTTTTGTAGTACACAATTCTGGTGTTTTTATCTCCCCTTTGAAAATGGTCAATAAATATTTTATCATTTTCAGGTGAAGAAATCACCGCTCTGAATCCTTGTTCTGTATAATCGATTCTGATTCTGCATGCTTTGGTGGTAGTTGAAATACCATGAAATGTTCGTATATCAGGATATTGTACCTGCAAACCTTCTTCCATCATGGCATATCGCACAATCCGGAATGTTTCCGTTTTTCCATCAGGTAAACCAATATGTAATTCGGTTTTTGAGTTTTTTACGCCGGTTATTTCATCCGGTGCTGACCATAATATTTGTTTTATTTGTTCATCATCGACCCGGTATAACGTATATTTTATGGGTGTTATATCCTGAATACCAGATATTGAAATATCTTCTTTTTTTATTTCATTCCATTGTTGCCCAAACAAAGAAAGTTGGAAAAAAAACATGATAAACAGAGTGGCGATCCGCATGTAAAATGGTTAAAATGGTTAATTTGTAACGTACAAAACTCCTGATTAGAAGGTCTGATACCTATTTCGACAATTAAAATTAATTCGTAAAACGTTTTTTCAGATTCTTTGTTTATAATCAAAATCGAAACATGAAGATTGGTATAGTTTGTTACCCAACTTTTGGAGGGAGCGGTGTGGTAGCCACAGAATTGGGTATAGGTCTTGCAGGATTGGGTCACGAAGTTCATTTCATTACCTACAAAAGACCTGTAAGATTAACCAGTTTTTATCCGAATATATTTTTTCATGAAGTGGCTTCCCTTGAGTATCCGCTTTTTGAATATGCGCCTTATGAATCTTCTCTGGCCAGCAAATTGGTAGATGTGGTCAGATTTGAAAAACTGGATATCCTTCATGTTCATTATGCTATCCCTCACGCAGCAGTAGCATACATGGCCAAACAAATATTAAAGGAACAAGGCATCACACTGCCTGTCATTACAACCCTGCACGGAACCGATATCACCCTGGTAGGTGCCGACAAATCCTTTTCTCCGGTAGTAGAATTCAGTATCAATCAATCAGATGGTGTCACCGCCGTGTCCAATCATTTAAAAGAAGAAACACTTGAAAATTTTTCTATTACCACACCGATCAAAGTGATACCAAATTTTATCGACTTCAAACGATTCAAAAAAACCAATAAAGACCATTTTCGTAAAGCGATTGCCCCGGATGACGAAAAAATATTGATCCACATTTCAAATTTCCGTAAGGTAAAACGGGTAGAAGACGTGTTGAAAGTATTTAAATCTGTTCACGAAAAAATACCTTCAAAACTTTTGTTGATCGGTGATGGTCCGGAAAGAACACATCTGGAAGAATTATGTCGTGCATGGCATCTTTGTGATGAAGTAAGATTTTTGGGTAAACAGGAAGCCGTCGACGAATTACTGGCTATTTCTGACATCTTTTTACTTCCGTCAGAAAATGAAAGTTTTGGTTTGGCTGCTTTAGAAGCTATGGCCTGTGAAGTTCCTGTGATTTCTTCCAATACCGGTGGGATTCCTGAAGTCAACATCCATGGTGAAACCGGTTATTTATGCGAAATCGGAGATGTGGATACCATGGCGGCTTATTGTATTGAATTGCTTTCTGATGACGAAAAATTAAAAACATTCAGAAAAAATGCTTTTGCACATGCCCACAATTTTGATATCACCGCTTTATTGCCCGAATATGTAAACTATTACGAAGAAATCATTGAGCTGGTGAACCAAAAGGTTTAAACAAGAACCAGCTTTTTTTCGTTTAATCAGGACAATAGTTATAATCTTTCCCCAAGAGGTATTTTTTTGTAATTTTACGTCTTCATTCTTCAGATATTTTTGAAATGGGAAAGTATCCAACAATTTTGGTTTTTTTGATGTTCCTCACAGGCAGTTTGTTTGCTCAGATTGATCCCGATAAAAATTATACCTATGAAGAACTGAATAATATCCTGGAAAATGCCCGGATCAATAAAGATCAGAAAACGCTGAGCAAGGTATATTTTTTGTTGGCAGAATATGAAGATAAACAATTTGGAAACTACGACAAAGCCCTCGAATACTTTTCCCGGGCAAAACAATATTATCAAATTTTGGGAGACAGCTTTCAGGTCAGCAAAACCCAACATGCTATCAGCAAAAAATATATAAAAACAGGCTTTTACAACGAAGCTGAATCCATTCTGAAAAGTCTGTTGAAAAAACCTTATGCAGAAAATTACCCTGAAAATAAATCCTGGATACTTTTTGAATTGGCAGAACTACAAAAACTAAAAGGAGATCAATATGCAGCGCTGCAGTTTATGGACCAATCAAAAGCTGTTAATAATTTTAATGGTAATACCCTTCTCGAAGCAAGGTACAATTTAGGGAAAATTGATTCTTACGTCTATTTTAATGACCTGGATAGTGCTTTGATTTCAGCACTTAATGCCTTTAGTGTAAGCAACCACATTAAAAATATGGAGTTGCTGTCTGAATCGCTTTTCTACATCGGTTATATCAATAAATTACAAAAAAATTATCCCAATGCTGTCAAATATTTATTAAAATCACAGGCACTGATACCTTACAAAGATTATGACATCAACAGAAAAAAAATCTATGAAGAACTGGCCAATACCTATGAATTACTCAGTGATTTTAAATCTGCCCTCATATACAAAAAAAAATATACCGCACTGAACGACAGCATTTTAAATCAGGCCAGAATCGAGTCTATTTCCAATCTGGCTTTAAAATACGGTACAAGAGAAAAAGAATCCAACATCAAACTTTTGGAAATCGACAAACAATATGCGGATTTAAGAAATAAACAACAAAGACGAGCCTTGTATTTTCTGGCAGGCGGTCTCGTTCTTGCTTTGATTTTTTTATATTTTCTTAAAAGATTTTATGACCAGAGAATTACCACCAGTAATATTATCAACCAACAAAGAGAAGAAATCAATCAACGCAAAATCAAAGAACTTGAAGATGAAATCAAGATTGCCAGCATGCATTCTGTGATCGAAGGTCAGGAAATCGAAAGAGAAAGAATTGCCAAAGAACTTCATGATAGTCTGGGTGGTCTTTTGAGCACCATCAAACTTCAGATCGATAATGCCAAAACCTCTCCTTTTGATGAAAATAAAGCCGTATTCAACAGGGCTCACGAACTGATTGATACTGCCGTAGAAGAAGTACGGACTATATCAAGAAATCTTCAACCTGTTTCATTAAAAAAATTAGGTTTGGTGGCTGCAATTAAAGATCTCATCAATCGTTTTGAAGGAGAAAATACACCGGAAATCTATTTTCAACATTACGATCTCCCTCCGCAAATGGACAAAATGTTGTCCCTCACCGTGTACAGAATTGTCCAGGAATTACTCACCAATTCGCTCAAACACGCCAAAGCCAAAGAAATTCTCATCCAGATTAATTCAGAAGATGATGATTTGGTTTTACAGTACGAGGATGACGGAATAGGATTTAATCAGTATGATTTGGCAAAAAAAGGTATGGGGTTGGAAAACATCCGTTCCCGGGTAAATTACCTGCATGGTTCATTATCCTTTGATACTTCGCCGGGAGAAGGTCTGTCTGTACTTATCAGGCTCAAATCAGAAACTTATGTTGCCTGAACCGGGAATGCCGGATTTGGTGTTACCCAGTCCTTTAATGCGCTGTAATCATCCATTTTTGTCAGAAAAAAACATTACACTGTTTGTCAAAAGAGACGATCTGATTCATCCGGAAATTTCAGGGAACAAGTACCGTAAATTCAAATTTAACCTGGAAAAAATCAAACTTTCAAATGCTGAAACCGTGATTACTTTCGGAGGGGCTTTTTCCAATCATCTTCATGCTACAGCGGCGACTTGCCATTATCTCGGAATTAAAAGTATCGGAATTGTAAGAGGTGAAGAAACGTCCTCAGGCAATCCTACTCTTCAGTTTTGCAGGGACAAGGGTATGATTCTGCATTTTATTCCCAGAAATGAATATCGGTTGAAAACAGATTCCGAACTGGTCAAAGACATTATCAATCTATATTCACATCCTTATATTTTGCCGGAAGGTGGGTCTAACCCTGAAGCTTTGTCAGGTGTCGCAGAAATCTGGAACGAATTAACCTTACAAATAAACGAACCTGTTGATTATATATTTTGTGCGGCTGGTACGGGAGCTACATTGGCAGGATTGTTAAAACATGGTCCGCAAAAAACACACATTCTGGGATTTTCATCCCTGAAGTCAAACCATTTAAAGGATGAAATACAAAATATGGCGGGCAAAAAGACAATAAACAACTTTACCTTTTTTGAAGATTACCATTTCGGTGGTTATGCCAAAACAACGCCGGAACTCCTTGAATTTATACATTCATTTGAAAATATTACCGGAATTCCTATGGATTATGTCTACAACGGAAAAGCAGTGTACGGATTATTTGAATTGATCCGAAAAAACTATTTTCCGGACAAATCAGTCATCGTTTGGTTACATACCGGTGGTTTACAAGGTAATCAAGGATTACCCTATCTGAAAAAATGACCTTTTCCGTCAATTAAAATCTTCATCAAAAACATCTGTTTTTGTCGTTCCTTTATTTTCTTCAGAGGACTCTATAACACTTTCATATTTCGAACAATCCAATTCAATAATTTCACCTTCAGGCACTTCAAAAACCAATTGTTTTCCAAACCCAAGGGTGTTGTCTGCTTCAATTTTTTTGAGTAAATTGACAAAAAATGGTCTGGCCATCGCAGATCCTTGTCCGTCAGCAAGATTATTAAATCTGATAAATTCCTGGTCACCGCCCACCCAGGTAGAAACCACCAATTCAGGTGTAAATCCCATAAACCATCCGTCCTTATAACTGTTGGTCGTTCCTGTTTTGCCTGCAACCTGAGATTTGAATTGAGAAGCAATAGGTGTGGCAACATATTTCAACATATCTACTATCACGTAATTATACCCTTCGTTGATGGCATTTTTTTGTTCGGGAACAGCACTATAAATGACCCTACCGTTTCTGTCTTCAATCCTCGTCACAGAAATGGGTTTGGTAAGTATTCCGTTGTTGGCAAATGCGGTATATGCTGTTGCCATTTCCATCGCAGATAATTCCGCTGTGCCAAGACAGATTGAAGGTGAATTAGGAATTTTATCCTGAGATATTCCAAGATTACCGACAAGGTTTTTAACCGTTTTGACATTGCCGATTTCTTTCATCAGATATACGGATACCGAGTTTTTACTTTCCTTTAAAGCCTGCCTCAATGTCATTTCCTCACCGCTGTATTTATTGTCTGCATTGCTTGGACACCACGTTTGCATTAATCCGAAATGCGGATCATTTGCAGGAATACATTGTTTGATGTCGCGAACTTTCTGACAAGGTGACATGGCATTGTCAATGATTGACGTTGCGTAAATAAATGGTTTGAAAGTACTACCAACCTGTCTGTTGGAATTTACGTGATCATATTGAAAGTACTTATGATTGATGCCTCCGATCCACGCCAAAATGTTGCCGCTTTTAGGATCGACCACTACTGATCCGATCTGCAAATGTTGTAAATGATATTTGATGGAATCCATGGGTGTCATATCAATTTGTTTTTCACCGTATTCATTATAAGCAAAAACTTTCATTTTTACTTTGGTGTTAAAACTGGTTTTGACCACCTTTTGCATTTTATTCCATTGTTTTTCGAATTCCAACCAATATTCGCTGGATAACATATCAATGTAACGGTCATACTGCGCAGATGTAATGGTTCCTTCGGATTTTAATCTTTTGAGATGTCCTGCTTTCTTTTTTTCTTCAAACATTCTGAATACATCTGTATCTGAAGGAGAAAATTGTAGTGCCGTGGAAATGTCATTTAATATACCTGACAAATAATTGGTTCTGATTCTTTTGTATCGGTCAGAGTCTTTCATCATTTGTATTAGCGCTTTCTGACGTGTTTCAGCCAATTCTTTTCCTGCTTTATACGTTATCGGATCAAGCCCTTTCCATCGGGAAAAATATTTTTCCTGGACAGCTGACATATGTTCAAACATTGCCTTTTCGGCATACTTCTGAATCCTTGTATCAATAGTTGTATAAATTTTTAAGCCGTCTGTGTATAAATTGTAATTGGTCCCGTCAGGTTTTTTATATTCGTCTTTTGATAAAAGTGTTTTTACCCATTTTGTAGTTTCGGACCTGAAATAAGGTGCAATACCATCAAAATGAACCTGTCTTCTGAAGTTTGAAGTATTTATATTTTTAACCCTTTTATTCAGATACTCTTCATCAGAAAGATAATTATTTTTAACCATTTGTTTTAATACAACGGACCTTCTTTTAAAACAGTTTTCAGGATAAATGATCGGATTGTAAAGTCTTGGGTTTTTTAACATACCTATTAAAACGGCGGCTTCTTCTACACTGAGTTTTGATTGATCTTTACCAAAATAGGTTTTCGCAGCAGCACCTATACCCACTGCATCGTACAGGAAATCACTTTTATTCAGGTACATGGCCAGAATTTCTTCTTTGGTGTATCTTTTTTCAAACTCCACAGCGATAACCCATTCTTTCAGTTTTTGCCAGACCCTTTTAAAAAAGGAGGGTGACCTTTGTGTAAAAAACAATTTGGCCAATTGTTGGGTAATGGTACTTGCTCCACCTTTTTTGCCCATAAAAAAAATGGCTCTGCCCGTTCCTTTAAAATCGATCCCGCTGTGACCAAAATACCGCTCGTCTTCAGTGGCTATCAACGCCTGGATTATCTTTGGATTAATCTCTTCATAATTTAACCACTCTCTGTTAAATTTAAATACTTTGCCGAATACCTGTCCGTCAGCAGAAATAAAATCAGAGGCAATTTCGTATTTCGGATTTTCAAGCTCTGCCGTATCCGGAAGCAAAAAAGTACGGATGTACATAAACAACAAAAACATAGATACTACCAATGCGGCAAAACTGATATATATCCATGAATAGGATGTTTTGGTCGAACCGGAATTGTTTTTGGACTCAAATGGTGTATTCCTGGATGACATTTTATGATAGATTTGTAACTTAAAGGGTCAAAATTACGAAATTTTATCATATGTATGAAAGTAATAAACAATTGCGTGTACCTTACTCCCAACACCTAATCCCCTAATGCCTGGTACCTAAAACCTATCCTTGTCAGGAATTATACCTACTTCCTCCGAGAATAACACCAATAAAACCCAATATTGCCATAGCCACGATATCCGAAATCACAAACCATGTCGGATAATTGTAGGTAAATAAAAATATTACTCCGGTTACAAAAACAACAGAAACTGATATCAAACCAAAAATAAACCTATTGATCCCGGAGACCAAAGAGGATATAAATCCCGAACTGAATGCCGCCAATGCATACCCAATGGCAGTAATGATAAAGGATTTTGGCGGCAATGTCGCAAACCAGGCTTCAACTTTATTTTTATCACTAAAATCGAGATCGTCAGGTGTGGGATACAATCCTTCCCTGATCATATTTGCCATAACGATAATCAGAAATGCAGTGGACAATCCTGCTATAATAGATAATAACTGTCTCAATTTTATTTGAATTTTAGGGTGTCTATTCGATATCCATTTCTGAATATCGCATTTTTAACAAAGGATCAGTTTCTGAGTTTTTAATGTCTTTTAATTTATTTTTTATGTCTTCAGCCAAAATCATATATGGTTGACCTTCTTTTGCCTTGGCCGAATCTTTGAGTTTCAGAAGCGCGTTTACACAAAAAAACTTTTTATAAGGATCTTCGCCGGAATCAAGTGCCATATTTGACAATACCAAAACAGCCTCTTCCCAGTTTTGTGACGGCAACATCTCTACATATGCTGTATATTTTTCAAAAAAATCAAAAAGTTGGTATAAAGTAACTTCCTGAAGTTTTTCATGAAAATATGACAGATATTCCGCTTTTCCGGTAGCAGCAAAAACCGTCATCAGGCTGTTTGTGATGTATTCGGATTTGTCCTCAATATTTCTTTTAGCGTATTTTTCAGCTGTTTCAATATCATAAAACGAAAGGGCCTCCAAAGCCAATCCCAAAACCGGATAGGCCTGCTCAGCTTCAACTACTCTCTTTAATAAAGGAAGGACTTCTTCTTCACTGTTTGTCAATAATACCTGTAGAGCCGATGCTCTCACCTGAGAATGCCCGTCAAACAAAACCAAATCCTGCAACTTTCCGGCATATTCAGAAAACGTTCTTCCGTCACCGATTCTGCTCCGATAGCACGAAGGAAATAAAATTTTTCGGACAACAAATCATTAATAATGACACTTTTGTCTTCAATATCGCTCAATGCCATCATTTTATCACCAAAATTTTTTGAAAATTTATATAAAGCGATGTTTTCTTCCGTTGTCCTTGTTTCGTTGATTAAACCCAAAATAGAATTCCGGCCATCAAAAGCCACAACTTCAGGTTTGGTTTGTAAACCTTCTATGATAAACGTTTGATTTCGCTGGTCCATCATAAATTTGTGGTTGCTTACCTTTCCATCTGCATAATAAGCAGCCATGTCTAACGGCATAACAAAAACTGATGGATATTGGATACTATCCTGTGTCTGGGATACCTGAACCTTCATGGATTGTGTAACATCATCATATACATAAGTCACATCAAACGTAGGATGACCGGATTGCAAAAACCATTGATTAAAAAACCAGGATAAATCCTCTCCGAGTGTATCTTCAAAAGCCATTCTCAACTCATCCACTTCAACGGCGGAAAAAGCATTGTCCTTCAGATATTTGTTTAAAGAAGCAAAAAAAGCTTCTTCACCGGTATAATTTCTCAACATATGAAGGACCAATCCCCCTTTATTGTAGGAATGTGCATCAAACATATCTTCTTTATTGCCATAGTAATAATGAATCAATGGATGTGCTCCCTGCGAATAAGCCTGAGAAAAATATCCGTTCATCTCCGTCAGCCGGTGATAATCAGCCCGCTCTTTGCCATATTTGTGTTCAAACCAGAGATATTCAGCATAATTGGCAAATCCCTCGTTTAAGGTAAGATTTGTCCATTCTTCACAAGTGACGAGATTGCCAAACCAATGGTGCATCAACTCATGAGCTACTATATAATCATTATCATTGTCAATCAATTCTCTGTCGGTTTTCTGAACAAATTCTCCGAAAACCACAGCCGTGGTATTTTCCATCGCACCTGAAACAAAATCTCTTACTACAACCTGAGCATATTTATCCCAAGGATAAGGATATTTCAGTTTATCGCTAAAAAATGTCAACATTTCCGGCGTGTGATTAAATATTTTTTTTGCGGACTTTTTAAAACCCTTTTCAACAAAATAATGTACCGGCAATTGATTCCACATCTCCTTTTCTTCATAAAATTCACCAACAGCCATCATAAAAAGATAAGGAGCATGCGGCAAATCCTGTTTCCAATAATCCGTTCTGGTTCCGTCGGCATTTTTGGTGGAAGACATCAGTTTACCATTGGAAAGTGTCGTATATATATCGTCAACGGTTATCCATAATTCCTGGCTACACCTTTCATTGGGTTTGTCAAAGGTCGGAAACCACTTTTTATTATTTTCAGTTTCTCCTTGTGTCCAGATTTGTCTGGGTTTGTTTTTGATTTTACCTTCCGGATTTATAAAAAACAATCCTTTATCAGAGGTTATGGCTTCACCTTCTTTATCCGTGGACTCTTCAGGTTTAGCAGTGTAATCAATAAATATTTGGATTTTTTCTCCTTTTTTATATTCTCTTCCCAGGTTAATCAGGATCTTTTCACCATCGTATTGATAGACCATTTCTTTTTGTTCCGGCATAAGTTTGACCGCATGAATATCAAAATTGACCGCATCAAGACTGATTTCCTTTATCGGATAAAAATAAGGGGTAAGGTCAAGGGTCGCTTTGCCTAATACATGTTGTTTTACCCAATCAAAACGAATGTCGAGTTTGGTATGCAGTAAATCATACCGCATGGTTGCTGTCGGTCTGTAGATTTTAGGAACACTGTCCGTTTGTTCATCATCCGGCGAAAAAACCATCGTGTCGAGCAATTCCTCTCTGAAATCTTTTGTTGACTCAACACTTGTTGTTGTGTTTTTAGTAGTGGTACAGGCATTAAACAAAACAATACTAAAAAGTACATAAATACCGGATATAAAAATACGCCTCATCAGAATGAAAAATTGGACTGTTTTGATAAAAGTGTGCAAAGATAATCAATGTTTTATGAAATATTTGTTTAAATTATTCCTCATAAAAAAAAGTTGCAAAAATTAACTCCGGCCATATAATTCTGATTAATGCCTGTAAAATGAGCAGGGTTTATCAGAAATATTTATAATTTTGCGGCCGCTTTTAAAGAAAAGTTTCAGGTTAAACATATTTTCAGAAATACTTTTTGATTTATGTAAGTATAATTCTGTGATATGTTTCATTCTGTCAGATAGATTTTGATATTTTTGTGATTATTGAAATTATAATGACAATTTTGATAAAAATAATCATGTACAAATATCGTGTATTTGCCTTATTAGTGGTTTCAATTCTTTAGGATCAGGTCACAAATGTTAGGTTGATACGTTACTTTAAAACATAAAAGCTTTATATTATCATTCAAAATTCAGATTATGTCAATTGATAAAATGGTTGCTGTAAGTGGCTTACCCGGATTGTATAAATTGGTGGCAACAAAATCCAATGGTCTTCTGGTAGCAGATCCTGATTCAGGAAAAACCCGTTTTTGTTCTGTTCGTGTTCATCAGTTTACACCTATGCAAACCGTTGCAATATACACGGATGATGATACGATTGACATCAAATCTGTTTTTAAAAGCATGAATGATCACCTCGAAAGTCATCCTGTTCCACATGCGAATAGCCCTCAACAGGACTTAAAAAAGTACTTTGAAGTGGTTATCCCTGATTATGACAGGGATCGTGTATACCATAGCGATATGAAAAAGGTCATCAAATGGTTTACCTTTCTCAAAGAAAGAAACATGATTGAGGAGTTGTATCAGGAACAACCATCAGAAGAAAAAGAAGAAATAAAAGAAGAAGACAACAATCAGGAATAAAGAGGAAATTGGTTCATAAACCGATTCACCTCATGTTTTAAGGCTGAAAGTTTAGCTTCATTCTGACCATTGGATATCGCTTCGTCTATCCAGACCGCCATTTGTCTGAAATGGTCTTCTGTACATCCTCTCGTGGTCATAGCTGCTGTGCCGATTCGTATTCCTGAAGTAAGTAATGCCGATCTCGAATCAAATGGTACCATGTTTTTATTGATGGTAATGTCGGCTTTGATCAGGGCATTTTCAGCATCTCTGCCGGAAACATCCGTAAATTTGCCCCGGAGGTCAATGAGCATTAAGTGGTTTTCCGTTCCTCCGGAAATAATTTTGTATCCGCGACTGACCAATTCTTCCGACATTACTTTTGCATTGGCCATAACCTGTTTTCCGTATTCCCTGAAATCGGGTTGTAAAGCTTCATAAAAAGCCACAGCTTTGGCAGCAATCACATGTTCGAGTGGCCCTCCCTGCATACCCGGAAAAACACCACTGTTGAGGATAGCAGACATCATAATCGGTTCCCCTTTTTTGGTGGTTCTACCCCATGGGTTGGCAAAATCTTTTCCCATCATGATGATTCCTCCCCTTGGTCCGCGCAATGTTTTGTGGGTTGTCGAAGTCACGATATGACAATAAGGAATCGGATCATTCAACAGTTTTCCGGCAATCAGTCCGGCAGGATGGGCAATGTCTGCCAGCAATAAAGCGCCGACCTCATCGGCTATTTCTCTGAATCGTTTGTAATCCCAGTCTCTGGAATATGCCGAAGCACCGCAAATGATCAGTTTCGGATGCACTTCCCGCGCTTTTTGGGCCACTTTGTCCATATTTATGGTGCCGGTTTCTTCTTCCACACCATAAAAATTGGCCTGATATACCTTGCCGGAATAATTGACCGGTGAGCCGTGAGACAAGTGCCCGCCATGGGACAAATCAAAACCCAGGATAGCGTCTCCGGGCTGTAAAACGGACAAAAATACAGCAGCATTGGCCTGAGCACCGGAATGGGGCTGAACATTGGCATATTCTGCTCCGAACAAAGTACACAAACGGTCGATGGCAAGTTGTTCGATCTGATCCACGACTTCACAACCTCCGTAATATCTTTTGCCCGGATAACCTTCAGCATATTTATTGGTCAGACAACTACCCATAGCGTCAAGAACTGCCTGTGAAGTAAAATTTTCTGATGCAATCAACTCTATTCCGTGACGTTGTCTTTCCAGTTCTGCCTGTATAAGCCTGCTGATTTCTGTATCCATTTGTTTGAAAATTAATTTTGAATGACAAATGTAGAACTTTTGACTGTTTAATACCAAAAGACAGCTCTGACTTTTTTAACAATCTTTACTTCTTGCTGATTCTGTCGGTCAATTTGTTTTTAAAACCTACTTTTGCAGTCCGTACATCTTCACAATTTTACCTTTGTTTATGAAAATCAGTGGTTTTACCTTTATCAGAAATGGTGTCGAACTGGACTACCCCTTTATAGAATCCATTACCTCTGTTCTCCCGGCCGTCGACGAAATGGTCATTGTGGTCGGAGATTGTTCTGATGGAACAATAGAAAAAATCCTGGCACTTCAGGACCCAAAAATCCGGATCATAAACACTGTTTGGGATGAATCCCTGAGAAAAGGTGGCGAAATCCTGGCCCAACAGACCAATATTGCCCTGGACCACATCACCGGAGATTGGGGATTTTACATCCAGGGCGACGAAGTCATCCACGAAAAATATCTCGAAAACGTACGTTCTGCACTACAAAAATGGAATGACCACCCCGAAGTTGAAGGTCTTTTGTTTCATTACCACCATTTTTATGGTTCGTACGAATACATCGGCACCAGCAGAAAATGGTACCGTCACGAAATCCGTATTGTCCGCAATGATCCGTCGATCCGATCCTATAAAGATGCACAAGGTTTCCGGAAAAACGGTAAAAAACTACAGGTCAAAGCCGTCGATGCCTACATCTATCACTACGGTTGGGTCAGAGATCCCAAAGCACAACTGAAAAAAAATGTCAGTTTTAACAAATACTGGCACGATGATGAGTGGATCGCCGAACATGTCGATGCAACGTCTTTTGACTACGATCTGCTGGAATCTCTCGATCGTTTTGAAGGTACGCACCCTGCAGTCATGAAAGACAGAATTGTTTCAAAAAACTGGAAATTTTCCTATGATCCATCCAAAAAAAGAATGTCTTTCAAAGAAAAACTGTCCTTTTGGATTGAAAAATTATTTGGCTGGCGACCGGGTGAATACAAAAATTATACATTGAGGTAGGAGGTATTATATTTGCTTACATCATGATAAAATGCTTTGGAATTGCGTAGTTAACCAGAACAATGTAGTTTTTATATAAAATTACTCCATTTTTGATTTGTATTCATAATGACAAAAAACGGCAGCAAATCATTTATCTTTAAAAACATGGAGTGTTTTAAGTGTAATTTTTGGAAAAATAATATGTGATAGTTTTTTGAGAAGCAGATGTTTGAACCTACTACGGGCTTTATAAAAAAGGAAAACATCCTTCGGACTGCCCCCAAAACGTTGTTTGGTATAATATGCTGTTTGCCCCAATTGAATCAGCTCAAATTTATGTTCAATACCGTACTTTACCAAATGATGAAGCAGATTAAAATACGCATCACTCTCGGAATTTCTCTCCTCAGGTTTGCCTGCCCAGACAAAATAAAGCATTTTATCAATTTCTATGGTTAATAAAGCACAGACGGGCTCCTGATCTTTATAATACACAAACAGTTTTGTCTCTTCAATCATCCTTTCAAAAAACAGCTTAAAAAATGATTCATTGAGAATTTCCAGTTTTACTTCAGCCCTGTCCATAACTTTTTGATACCAGTTAAAAAAAAGTGTAGGATCAAATTGGATGGTATCCATGATTTTTACTGAATCTTCCCGGCCACATTTTTTATCTGATAATAAAATTTGTCTTTTATATCCACTACGCAGGTTTTTTAAATAGGTAGTGTAATCTTTCCAATTATTGACGAGCGTAATATACGGTAATGAATACCCGCGAAAATACCCCAAATCCAAAAAAATGGTTTCCATCATCGAAACATCTTCATCAAGGAATTCTTTAAAAACCATATGTTTTATTCCGGTTTCCGCTGCAATGTGATCCATGGTTCCAGCTATTGTGTATAGGCAGGTTTTTTCATATCCTTTTTTTATAAAAATATTTTTGTGCCCGATTGAAACAGGTGTTCCACAAAACAATATTTTCACTTTAAAAAGTCCGGTTTTACTCAGGCGGACCATTTTACTCAACCAATGACTTCCAATCATCAGGTCAAGATTGATGGTAAAAGCAGAAAGGACAGCTGTACAAATTAATGTGTCATTTTCTTTTAACACGACATACCAAAAGTCAGCATTTTCTACTTTTGCGTCTTCAAGACAAGACAAAAATTTTGAGTGGTGATAAAAATGGATTTTGTCCATATGGCTGTTCCATTCATTTTGGTCAAGATCATAAATTGAACGATAAATTTCTGTGCTGAGCATATGATAAAGTTTGTTTTTCTGAAAAAGTCAGAAATAAACCGATTGTATGACGAAGACAAATAACCGTCCGGAGACATACAATTTATGTTTGTTAATCCTCTGAATGTAAAAGTATTATCCGGGATCAGACAATATTGGCAAAGGAAAAAAAATGGCTTTTTTAACAAATGAAGGATGTGCCAATTTTGTTTGATATGTCAACCCCGGTACAACTTCCCCTTTGTAACGGGCTATCTCAATTTCTTTAGGAGTGTGGTGTTTGTGAGCTGACCAAAATTGTTTTCCTATTTTTAATGATCCCCAGATTACTTTGAAATATTTAACACTCCAAATGGAAGGTAATGTTCGCTGTGTTACATCTTGTGCACGTGAAAGGTTGAGGATTGTTTTGGCATATAATTTCAACAATTGCCAATAATATTGTTTCAGCGTAAGTTTGGTGGGCAAAATCATATGAGACAAGTCAAAAAGACCATGGGCATCTTCAGGTATGGTGATCTGATTTTTGGTCGCTTCCCACATATCTGATCCGGGCAAGGGTGTATGCGGCGAAATGTTGACATAATACAAACCATTGTCTTTAATAAAAGTCCAAAGCTGATTCCATTCTTTTTCGGTGTAATCCGCTCCGGGAATTAATGATCCGTACGTGTCAATTTTATACCTTTTTAATACTTCAATGGCTTTGATATTGTCTGATGCCGGAAGTTCTTTGTTCATACTGGTCAGTTCATCGTCTGTAATCGCTTCCAGTCCGATAAATACGGCACTCAATCCTAATCCGGCCCATTCAGCGATGACGTCTTCATTTTCAGCTATAAAATCTGCCCTTGCATATACCAGATATTTCTTTTTTATATTACGCGATTTAATGATATCTGCCAGCTTTCTGAGCCGGCTGTTTTTTATTAAAAAAATATCATCAACTATGTAAACATCTTCTGCGGTTAAAGAATCCAGTTCATCTGCGATATTTTCCGGTGATCTCGAATAGGTCGCACCATCAGTAATTTTCCAGGTAAAACAAAAATTACATTTATACCAACAGCCCCAGGTTGTTTTTATGGTTGCCACTGGTTGGTGCATGAGATAATAATATTTATGTTGCAGGTGACTGATAAGATCCCGACGTGGCAAGGGAAGCAAATCAGCTTTTGGCATATATTGCCGTTCCGGGGTACTATCGGTTTTTCTGTCTGCGATTGGTATTTCCAATCCACTGATGTTGTACAATGACTTTCCGGAAGACAATGCTTCAATGATTTCAGGTAGTAAAAAAGTACCGTCACCTTTGCCTATGATATCGACAGAAACATCGACAAAATCTTTGGGTACCAATGTGGCATGGACCCCCCCGGCAATGGTAATACAGTGAGGATTCCATGTTTTAACTTTTCTGAATAACTTTATAACTTCATTGGTGCCCGTTTTATAACAACTACTGACCACTATGTCCGGAGCAAAATCAATCAATCTTTTATAAAAATTATTTTCAACCAGATGGTCAAATATCATGACCTCATGTTCCAAAGGGATGGCAGCTGCTATGTATTCCAATTCCAGGGGTTCACAAATCATGATATGTTTCAAACCAATGGTATGTTTAGGTACCGGTGGACGGACGAGTAAAATCTTCATATTTGTTGATTTTTAATAAGATTTACAAAAAAACCATTTTTTGATTTCAACGTACTCAACGAAACGGGCTCTTTTGGGACTGTGTCATCAAAAGTTATGGTATAACGGTTCAATAAATGAACCAGGGTTGTTAATACCATGGGCATTGCCAGATATTTTCCGATACAGGCATGTTTGCCCGCACCAAACGGGAAATAGGTGTTTATTTCTATATTTTTTTCATTGTTATGTAAAAATCTTTCCGGAATAAAACGATCAGGCTCCTGCCAAAAATTTGGGTTTCGGTGTATTCCGTATGCGCTTATATACATAACATCACCTTTGTTAATTTTTTGTCCTGCGATCAAATCTCCCTGTTCGCAAACACAATCACGTACGATGGCATGAGAAGGTGGATATAATCGCATGGCTTCTTTTACGCACGCTGTGAGAACAGGAAATTGTACCGGATCAAAGTTTCCTTCGTTAAAATGCGCTGAAATCTCCTGTTTCACTTTGACATACCAGGAAGGATGTTGTGTCAGCAAATATACGGTCCAACATTCTGCCACAGCTACGGTTTCGGTACTTGCCCCCAAATGAATAATCATTTCATTGCGGATATGGTTGTAAGAATATCCTTTTTCCAAAAGAATTTCTGTCAGTGAGTTTTTTGCATAGTGTTTATGATCTAATAGTGTCTTTACCCAATCTGTACATATACGAAGCGATTTTTGCGTTGTAAACCACCTTTTTGTAAATATTGAAGTGAAAGGCCGCCAGGGATACTTACTCCTCCAAAATATAAATGCCTCACCATCGTCAATAATTTTTACCAGGGTGTGAATGTTACCTTCGGTTGTTTTTATTCCAAATATTGTTTTAAGTATTATCCTGAAATTGGTAGCCGATAATTCTGCAAGCAGATTTATTTTTTGATCATCAGGCAGTGCAAAAACACCTTCATTACTTATGTTACGAACATCTTCCAGATAGCGTTCAACCTGTGATTTTGTAAAAAATGATTTTTGAATTTGTTTCAGTACAGTCCACTCATCACCTTCCACACTTCCCATCGCTTTACCGATGACTCTTCTCAATTCTTTCCAATATATTCTGCTTTTTTCATATTTTGGTTCGTTGTCTATAAGCACATATTTTAAAACATCTGGGTCATTGACAATATATATTGAAGTCAACGGCATATTAAGCTTAAAAAAATCTCCTTTTTTGTAGACTTCACCACTTGCTGTGCACTTCGCGGCATTGTCTAAAAAAGCTCTGGACAAATCGTCAAAAAAATAATTATGTATCAGATTTATCATGTAATAGTTTTTTATCAATTTAATAAATAACCGTTTTCAAAAATATTTTGTAGTTTCTTTTTTGTGGGTTTCCAAATACAAAAATAATTATTTCATAATAACACGAATAAACTTTTTTTATTAATTCTTCCATAAAAAGATCAGATGATGTGGTATTTTGCATAAAAAAATAATTTATCAAACTATACCAGGAGTTATATCTCTGCTGATGTGGTTTCTGTACACCATGTTGGTAGCCCAAACAAACATATTCATATATGGCGAAAGTCCTGATGGATTTCCGGCAATTCTTCTGAAAATATTTTTTGCGCTGTATAATTTTTGGTATAATTTCCAATATCCGGCCTGCAGTTCTTCCGCTGTCATATTTTTGGGATGAAAGACGGCATCACCTCCGTTATACTTGACAAAATCGTGATCAAAAATCCTTTTTTCTGTCAACATTTCTTCGTACAGAGGGGTGCCCGGAACTGGTGTGAGGATATATTGTCTCGGCAATGAAATTTGGTTTTTCATGATAAAATCAAAGGTAGTTTCAAAAACATCTTTATTATCCCCGTCCAAACCTAAAATCATTTCAGTAGAAACTGCAATTCCATGTTTTTGGACCACCTTGAAGGCCTTTTCATATCTTTCCGGACGATTCCATTCCTTATCTATATGTTCGAGACTCTTGGGATTTACCGTTTCAATACCAAAAGACAATATTCTGCAACCACTCTTTGCAGCTAGTGCAAGCATATCCTCATCTTCGGTAAGCTGCAAAGAACATTGACTGGCCCAAATGATATTTTCTTCAATAAGTGCTTCCCACAACTCCCTGCAGTATTTAAAATCAACGCCGATATTGTCATCTATAAACGTAATATATCTGGTCCCGTGTGCTTTAGCTGCCCTGACATCCCGTATCACCTGCTCAACAGGACGCTTTCGGTAACTACGTTTGTAAAATTCAGATATTGAACAAAAGGTGCATGGGAAGGGACATCCTCTCGTCGCCTGTACAGGCCGCCAAAATCCGTAATATCTTTTATTAAGTTTTTCATAAACCGGTTCCGGAAATTTGGTAACATCAGGCACCGTTTCCATCTTATAATAATTTTTCAATCGCCCGTTGACAAAATCATCCAATACGACCGGCCAGGTATCTTCTGCTTCACCTGTCACCAAACAATCCGTGTGGTCTAATGTCCATTCAGGTTTGCATAAGGAAGCGGCAATTCCACCCATGACGGTGGTAACTCCTTTTGCCCGAAAGATGTCACTCAGTTGCCATCCTCTCACAACACCCGAACCTCCCATGCCTGTTAAACCCACCAAGTCCCAATGTTCGTCAAAAGGTATTGGTTCAGAGGTCTCCGATACAACCCTGACATCAAAATTTTCAGGGGTCACGGCTGCCAATTGCAACATGGTCAGACCCGGCAGATACGTTTTGTTTTGAACAATAGGTTTTCCTTTTTTATCTAAACCCGTTGGACTAATAAGAAGAATTTTGATTTTTTTCATGGCGAATGATTTTAATGTAAAAATAATATAATTTTGAATTGCTAAAAAAAAATTAACAAAATTTTATTAAAATTTCATCACGATTAGGATTACTTATTTTCAATTTTTTATCTTTATCTGTTAATTTGAAAAAATGATGAATGTGACTAAAAATAATTTGGACTTGAAAGATGATTATATTTCTTATGTACGTCCTGAACTCGGAGAAAAGCTGAAACTATTGGGTTTGGATCTTATATTTCACAAAGGAGAAGGAAAATATCTCTACACCATGGTTGATGGAAATGAAGTAAAAGTACTGGATTTAATCGGAGGGTACGGCGCTTCCTTGTTTGGTCAAAATCATGAATCATTATGGGAATGTATCACAGAATACCAACAATCCAAAATACCAGATTTTGTACAAATGTCCGTAAGGCAACCGGCAACTTTGTTGGCAAAACAACTCAGTGATTTGTTGTCAAATCCGGTGCACGATCAATACATCTCCACCTTTATAAACAGCGGAGCCGAAGCCGTCGAATTTGCGGTTAAACATGCAGCTTACAGTAAAAAGGTTGAAATGGATCATATCCAAAAAGAAATTTCATCAGCTTTATCTGAAATCAAACATTTTTTCCGCCACAAAAAGATTATGGTTTCTTCAGAAGAATTCACTGATTTTGAAGACTATTCATCATTTTCAAAATATATAAAGGATTTTAATTTAGCTGCTGTGTCAGGTTTTAAACCCGTTATGTTATCTCATAAAAAAAGTTACCATGGAAAAACTATCGCAGCCCTGTCCTTAACCGACAATCCTTATTATCAATCTGCTATTTCTTTATTACCTAAATTACAGGTTGCTGAATGTGATGAAATCATCGATGACATCCTTCCATTCATTCATGGTGAACGAATTGAGTTATTGGTTCCGAAAATCAATGCTAAAAAACAAATTAAAATTGAAAAAGCGACCATATCAAATATTATAGGTTTTATCCTCGAACCCATCAAAGGAGAAGGAGGCATCAGGCCTCTGGATATATCATACCTTCGACAGCTTTCTGAAACTCTCAGATATCATGGTATCCCTTTGATAGCGGATGAGGTACAAACAGGATTTTTCAGATGCGGTCATCTTTCATACTTACATTCCAAAGGTATTTTTGTTGATTATGTATTGCTCTCCAAAGCCATGGGTGGGGGTTTGTCAAAAACAGGGTCTTGTTGTATAAGTTCCCGACTATTTTTACCCGCCATGAGTATGATCCACAGTTCCACTTTTGGTGAGGATGAATTATCGTGTATGATCTCTTTAAAAGCGCTCGAACTTGGAAAGATGTATTCGGATCATATTATACACACCTCTCAAACATGGCTGGATACATTACAATCTCTTCAAAAAGAATTTCCACAAATTATTAAAGAAGTTCGGGGTGAGGGCTTTATGATCGGCATAGAATTATTTGATTTTGAAAATGACGGATCCTACGCATTCCAAATATTGTCAAAATCAGGTTATTTGGGGTATATGGTTTCTTCTTATTTATTGCACCGGCATCAGATCAGGATTACCGTAACATTGTCTGACCCACATACGCTCAGGTTGCATCTGAATATATTTAATGACGAAGAAGACGTCACAAACCTGGTGGAAGGTTTAAAAACCGTTTGTACGATTTTATCAAACCGAGATTTGTATTGTCTGACGAATCACATTTTGCCAAAAGAATTTCAAAACCTCAGAGAAACATCTTTTTTTGATTTGGGAAAAGTTCCATTAGAAACAGGTGAAGTTGATGCAGAGGTAGCTTTTATAGTACATTATATTTCAATGGAAACAGCGCTGACCTGCGAACCATCCCTTTCGATACTTCCACATGAAGTAATTTCAGGGCTTATGACTGCAATATCAGGATTCCATCAGCCTGCCATGTTGGGTAAAAAAATCATTACCAATAATACCGGGACCAAAACCCGGGTAACCTTTGTCGGTTTGCCTTATACAACCGAAATGATACGAAACACCCTGGAAACAACAAGAAATGGCATCATGTCTTACCGCGAAGCTATAAATCATGCTATAGATTATTGTCTTACATCCGGGATTTCTACCATTGGCCTGGGACAATTTAATTCCATCATCATGCGAAATGGCAAAGATGTAGTACGGGATGAGGCATTAATTACTACCGGCAACAGTCTGACGATATTTGCAGCATACAATGTGGCGAAAAACTATATTTTAAAATTTGGAGAGGGTGTTTCCGTTGCTGTTTTAGGTGCCGGTGGTAATATCGCTTTGACATTGTCAGAAATGATATTGGCTTATAGCAAAAAAATGTACATTATTGGCAGCTCTGAAAACTCTAAAACAAAGATAGAACAACACGTAAGCTTTCTGAAAACAAAAAATCCGGACAGCGAAATCATTGGTGGTTGGGACTTATCTCTGATCAAACAAGCCGACATCGTGTTGATAGCCACCAGCGCATCCAAAGCTTTTTTGGGAGCTTCCGACTTTAAAAAAGGAAGTTTGGTGGTGGATCTTTCTATTCCCTGCAATTGTTTTGACAGTGTCAAAAATGATCCGGATATCACTTTTGTAAACGGCGGCATGATTAAACTTCCTCAGCAGGAAACGTTTAATATCGGAGGCATTCCGTTATCAAAAGGAATGTCTTATGAATGTCTGGCAGAAACCATTTTGATGGGAATGGAAGGGCTTACTACCAGTTTTTCTTTCGGGAATATCGAAACGGAAGACGTATTACAAATCGGCTCTATCGCTGAAAAACATGGTTTTACAACGTTGTGAATATAAAAAGATGTAGTGAACAAAAGCCAGACCCTGTGCATCACCATTCTTTTTTAAAGGGCGGGGATGAGTAAAAACGGTTCAATGCACAGCATTGAAAAAAACAACTCATAGCATTATAAAATTTGTAGGAATTTACCAAAACAAATAATTGAATTAAATTTACAGATTATTCAAATACTGTAATAATTTTTGTTCAACATCCTTCCAATGATTTAAGACTTCTTCATTGGTAAACCGAAGTACGTGATATCCTAGTGCTTTGATGTCTTCTTCTCTTTCTCTGTCGGATTCTGCCTGATATTGGTGTATGCTTCCATCAATTTCTATAATTAATTTATTTTCAAAATTATGAAAATCGGCAATGTAATACAATTTATTGCCCAATATTTGTTTGTATTCAAGTAGAAATTGCCGATTAAATTTCAATCCTTCTATTTTTCTATTTCTTACTTTCTCCCAAAAAATCTTTTCTGCTTTTGTTTGATTTCGACGGTTTTCTTTAGCCAATTGTAATGTTTCAAAATATCTCATAATTGTTTTGTTTTATTTATTTTGCCGACGCTGTCGGCAGTCATTTTTACTCACCCCCGGGCCCCTCTCTTAAAATAGAGGGGTGTGTCGCTAGCCTAATGATTGCCACATGTCCGTAATATTTCCAACTCACAAAAATAAGTTAAAACTTCCTTTTAAAGCCAAGAAATAGCGCGCAAATCCCAGACCCTGTGCGTCACCCTTCCATCTCGAGGGAAGGGACGGGGATGGGTACGAACGATATTGCGCAGCATTGACAAAAGTTAATGAATTTTTAGACACAATTTTTACTCACCCCCGGGCCCCTCTCTTAAAATAGAGGGGTGTGGCTTGCGACCAATGATTTTGCGATGCGAGGCTCGTTTGTCGTGATGCAAAAATAGTTAAAACTTCCTTTTATCCCAAGCATTAACGCACTAAAACTCTGACCCTGTGCGTGATTTACAGTAACTTTTTAATGTACCACCCGCGAGCCGTGGTTAGCGGTTCCTTCCCTATTTTGAGCCCTTTCCGTTGGGCTCAAAATTGCTTCGCAACGGTCAGTCACCCTTCCATCTCGAGGGAAGGGACGGGGATGGGTACGAACGATATTGCGCAACATTGACAAAAGTCTTCCATAAAAAAAGCCCGTGACTTTTGGTCACAGGCTTCCATCATTAAAATCTATTGTTATGTTAAATTATCCAAATTTTTATTCTTCAGAATCTTTCGGATTTGAACCGGTATTGTTTTGTTTGGCGTTTAAAACCGTACCGGTTGTTTCTTTCGGATTTGATTTTCTCATTGCTTTGCGTTGTTTTACAGGTGCATTATATCGGGTGATGACATTATTGACTTCTTTGATCAAATTTTGATAAGGCGTTTTGTCATCAGCAACAAACGAAAATGCTTCTGTGTCGCGGATCAAAAGGCGGTAAGCGTCCAGGACGGCAGCTCTTTTTTCAGGAATGCCGGAGTTGGGTTTCAACGTTCTGGAGTTGGAAAGAAACAAAGCATCAAATTCGTCATTCAAATTTTTCAGTTCTTCCAATCTGTCGGTCACTCCCAATAAAACGATCGCTTCCTTCAGATTGGTCTCGGTGGTCCAATCTTTGTGCATCGCATTTACCTGAGCTGTTCTGTCCTGGTAGCTGGCGGAGGTAAAGTTTTTGCAGTTTGTTTTGAGGTTTTTCAACAGGGTTTCTGCTCCTTTCCTTTTTGCCTCATCTTTTGATTTGGTAAAGGACTTCAAATAATACTGCAAACTTGTTACTGCGTCACGTCTGTCAATATTGACCTGTCTTACATCACCGGATTTTTCCGTGCCGGTGGGTGTCAAAAATACTTCATCCAGGACCGAAGTGGCCTGAATCAGAGCGTCTACCCGGGCTTTGAGCTTTAAGGCCTCAATGTTTGACTCGTTGTAGACATAAGTAACATTGGTTGAAAATTGGATAATTTCTCCCGTTGTGTAGTTGCCTGTCATGGCGGTTTTAAGTGTTTTCATACAATGAAAGTTTTAAATAATTAAAAAATAAAAATAATATAATCCTTCGTTAGTTGGGTTGTTGGTCGTCAGAGACTATTCACAACCGATGATACAAAAGTCAGGCAGAAAAAACAAAATGAGGAATACAGTGTGCTTTGATCTTTTCTCTCAAATCCGTTTAACAGTATCAGATTTGAAGAGGCGGGTAATTTTCTGAGTGACAATAATTTTAAGTTTCTTTAAACTTGATGGGACAAATATAATGGCAAAATATTTTATGTGTCAAGAGGGCAAATAAAATTTTAACTCTTTTTAACGTTCTAAGCCCTGTTTTAAGAGAAATTTAAGATAATTTGAGGGTAAAACGGGTATATTTTGGACTTTGAAGAGTAGGTTCAGGGTTCAGAAGAGCATATTCAATGGATTCAGCTCAAAGGGGTTAGTGTAGTAATACATTTTCAGAAAACAAAAAAAATATTCTTAGAAAATACATCTACTTTTTGTCGTTTCAAAAAAAAGTCGGCAAAAAATACTTTTTCATATTAGAAAAATAAAAATATATGGCGAAAATATCATGTATATTTTGTTGAAATAAAAAAAAGTTGGCCGAAAATACATGTTCATTTTAACGAAATAAAAAAGAAATGGCAAAAAAAACATGTCAAAATGGGCAGATCAAAAAATAAATGACAAAAAAACGTTTCAAAATGGGCAGACAAAAAAATAAATGACAAAAAAACATGTAAAAATGGACGGATCAAAAAATAAATAGCAAAATATCATGTAAAAATGGACGGATCAAAAAATAAATGGCAAAATATCATGTATAAAATGCCGATATTTGTGTATGACCTCCCATTATTCACGTAAATCTTCCCGTTTTTGTCAAAAAGTCCCCATTATTCATGAATATCTCTCCGTTTTTGTGAAATAGTCCCCATTATACACGTAAATCTCTCCGTTTCTTTCAAAAAGCCCCCAACTTTCATGTAAGTTTGGTCAAAAATAAAAAATACCGGATAAGATGTATGGATATATTGATGATAATAAAAAAAGTGGCCGAACATACATATACAGGATGGTGAAATAAAAAAAATATCATCCAAATATATGTTTCTAATGGCGAATAACATTTTGAATGTACGAACTCAATATTTTGCTTCCCTAAGTTTTTTTCAGCCTGCTTCATTGAGTTACGTCACCATACATTGAGATACCATTTGAGCACTCAACTATCCTGTTTTCTAAAAATCTTTTAAAAAAGTCACCTCCATATTTATTAGATGATTATATTTGTGTTTGATAAGGATAGGGATAACCGGTTATAAACGTATCGTAAACGGTTTAAAAACGAAAGTTCAATAAAAAAATTAAAAATTGTATGTACTGTAATTCATTATTTTACAAAGAGGGGAAAATGGCGGTGCGTATATTTATGAGTTATATGTAATTTTAGAGCGACTCACCGACAAAACAGAAATTTATGAAAATATTTGACATAAGTATTAAAAATTTTAGAGGAATTAAATCCTTGACAAATTTAAAAGTTGGAGAAATAAACTCATTTGTTGGTAAAAATGATTCAGGAAAATCCAATATATTGAAAGCACTTGACTTATTTTTTAATGAAAAATTTAATTCAAATGATGTTTTCAAAGGAATTGGAAATGAAGAAAAAACGGAAATCACAATTAGATTTGACACTCAACAGCAAATTAATCCATTAGCATTAGATGCTGATGGTAAAATCCAACTGATTAAAACTTTTTCATTTACAACCGCAGGTAAAGTAGCAAAAGAATTCTTTTATGTTTGCAATGATATAAACAATGACCAATACAATAATTGTTGGGGTGTTAAAGAAGCCGACATTAATGGATATTTGACTTCATTAGAAGTTGAATTTTCAAAGTCAGGACGTGGAGTAACTAACTTATCCAAAATTGAATTAGTAGATGAAAACACAAAAAATTTTGGGCGAAAAGAAAAAATAAATGTTGCTGATGATTTTATTAAAAACATTCAAAAACAATACGATTTTATAGAACTTCCTGAATATTCCTTGTTTGATGCTGAACAAGATTTGAATGTTGGTTCAACTACTTTTCAATCTCAGTTTAAACCAATTGCAACACAATCACTTCAAAATAATTCCGCTTTAACCTATCAAATTGAAACAAATGTACAAGGAGATTTAGAAACAGAATTCGGTTTGATTACTGAACTTATGAAAAGAAATGTACCGAATTTAGAAAAAATAAAACCAAATGTCGCTTGTAATTGGGGAACTTTAGTAAAATTTGACCTATCATTAAAATTTGCTTCTGACACGTTTGAAATTCCTATTGCAAATAAGGGAACAGGATTTAAACGTTTATTAATGGTAGCGTATTTTGAATACCTTGCACAAAAAACAACAAAAAAATATCAAATATTTGGAATAGAAGAACCAGAAACCTTTTTACACCCGGAACTTCAAAATGACTTATTAGAATCTATTATTTTACTTTCTGAAAGCAGTCAATTTTTTATTACAACTCATTCACCAGTTTTTGCAGGAGCGACAAGGGATTCAAATATAGTTGTAGTTAAAAAGACAAATGAAATATCAGAATATTTTAATTATGAAAACGAAGCAGATATATTAAATGTAGTAATTAAAGAACTTGGAATAAGACCTAATTACAATTTATTGAATGATAATTTTAGAAAAGCAGTTTTTGTTGAAGGAAGTGGTGATGTCAAATTTTGGGAACGTGCCTTTCTTAAAATCAATGGTAGTTTACCGGCAGATATTTTGTTTATTCCTTGTGGTGGAGACCAAGTAGAATTCTTCGTTAATGCAGAACTTTGTAGAAAAATAAATAGAAGATTTATATTTATTTTAGATTCAGACAAAGGAGCAACAGATTACGTTTCTAAACTTGCAAACAAAGCTTTATTAATAGCCAAAGTGCAAGAATTAGGAGGCGAATTTGATATTTTAAGAAAACGAGAAATTGAAAATTATTACTCTAAAGATGCAATCCAAAGACTACTAGGAAATGACTTTATTTTACCAGCAGAATTTGAAATCAAAGATTATACCGACATTAAAGAGGAAATAAAAACGCATATATTAGCTCCTTCAGGACTTAACTTTAAATCTAAAAACAATTTTGACATTTTTGATGAAATGACAAAAGAAGAATGGATAAATTGTGCGACTATAGTAGAGGATAGAAAAACCGACATAGAAATAATAATTGAAAAGATACTTAACGAATAAAAAAACGGCATAAACAGCAGTTTGGCAAAATGGCGGGTTCAGTGCTAAATTGAACATGCAGAATTCTAATAAACATTTGCGCTTCTAAATCCGTCACTTCGTCAAGCTGTAAACCGTGAGTGCAAACCATCACGATTGAAAACTATCAGTTGTGTTTATGTCTCTAATTGTTAATTTTTAAACCATTGAAATTTAGTATACATTTGAACCTTTATAAAAAAATTTATGCAAGCATCCAAATCCTTAAGACGACCAAACAACTGGCAAGACTTTGAAACTCTTTGCAAGAAACTGTGGGGAGAAATTTGGAATTGCTCGGAAATAAAGAAAAATGGTAGGAATGGTCAATCTCAAAACGGCGTCGATATTTATGGGATACCAAAAGGTGAAAATCAATTTTATGGGATTCAATGCAAGGGAAAGGATGAATATACTAATAAACAATTTACAGAGAAAGAGATTATAACAGAAATCGAGAAAGCAAAGTCCTTTAAACCTGAATTAAAAAAACTCTATTTCGCAACAACATCATCAAAGGATGCAGATATTGAAAGTTTTGTAAGAATTACAAATATAGAAAACATAAAAAACAAATTGTTTGAAGTCCATCTGTTTTCATGGGAGGATATTGTTGAATTAATTGATGAAAACAGGTCCACTCATGATTGGTATGTAAATACTCAAAAATTTAAATCAACTAAAGAAGCTACGATTACTTTTGCCAATGATTCAAACATAATTGATGTAACTTCAATATTTCTTAAACCTTTAAATAAAAGTGTTTACGGTATGAATGCTAAGGATGCGAATGAGAATCACAGCATTTTTGACTATATGAATTTAAAGCCTTATTCACCAGTCGCTAATTTTAAAGTTTATGTAAATCGTAGTTTTTTTCCGGTAATGATTAAAGTACACAATACAGGAACTGAAGCTATAGAAGATTTTAAAATTATCCTGGATTTTGGAGGAGACATTCAAAAAATAGATGATTCGAATAAATCTGGCGGATTAAGTCTTAAACTCTTCAACTCCAATATTGACTTGGATCCGAATGGGAAAAAAGTCAAAGTGATTCCACAAAAAACAATATTAGTCAGTAATGATACTTTTTGTTCCGATGAAATTTTTATAAAACCTAATCATAAATCCAATAAGATTGTTATCAAATGGAAACTATTATCTAAAGATTTTAAAAGTGAAGGCAAATTGACTGTAAACGTAAATGTCAGAATTGGAGTCGTAGAAAGAGAGGTGAACGTTCCCAATTCTTTTAAGGTTCCTTACAGTTATGGAGAATTAGAGGACTTTATTGTTCCAGAAGACTAACTGAGATATAAGTTGCTAATAACAGGGGCTGCAAAGCTATGCGGCGGTTCGGTTTGGAAAGTTTCTTTTCCACGTAAGCTTTGATCTGGGGGAAAGATATACGGCTCCTCGCTGAATTTTCTAAAGTCCCTCACATCCACACATAAAAAAAATATCCCTCTCCCAAATATTTCCAAAATATTTTCTCAAAAAACACCACCATTCCGGAATACTATATATATTTGTAATCTGTAAGGATAGGGATAACCGGTTGTAAACGTATCGTAAATGTTAAAAAACGATTGTACACTAAGAAAAGTAAAAATTATATGGTTTGTAAATCATTGTTTTATACTGAGGGAAAAATGGAGGTGATATATTTATAAGTTATGAACAAGCAAAAAAAAATGACCGCAGAGATCTGTACAAACAAACCAGTTTTTGGTAAAAAACCGAAAATTTATAATATTTTGGTTCGTATGGTAGTTAGTTGCTGATCAAAATAAAATAAAAAAATGATAGATTTTATAGAAAACCATCCAGCAATAAGTGTGGCATTAGCCTCAGGAATACTTACAATAATTGGAATAATTGTTAGAGTCCTTAGTGATGTAATACTTAGTAAAATCAATAAGTCTAATTCAATCTCAATCGAACGTGAAAAACTCAACTCAAATCTTATACTAAAAGCAATTGACACGGATAATTACCGAAAAAGTTTGAATAATTTAAAATTTATGAGAGCAATTGGAGCGATCAAGGACGATGATGGCAAGCTGGATAAGGTTATTAGTGGTGAAACAGAAGTAAATATCCCAGCTTTAAGAACGGGTAAAGTATCTATGAAAGCTACTAACGAAGGATCTAATTTTTCGGTACAAAGTGGATTTGATGGTGAGTGTACAATAAAACTCAACGAAGTAATTGTTAAATTGGATAAAGGTTCAATTGAATTGACTGATAAATACCCTTATAATTCCACATATATCCAAAAAATTGAGGTGGGTTTAGGTACTTATAATGAGAACGGTAGATGGCATATTGCTCAAAAAGGTGAATCTATGGAGATTGATCGAATAATAAATAAGGGAGAGACAATTGAAATTGACCCAAGAGATTTCAAAATAAATAGAGAGTCAATTGATGAGATAAAAAATTACTGGGTAATATTTACTATCTGGCAAAAGGAATCTAAAGAAACTGGAACTTTAGGAACATCTTATGTACATTTTAAAGAATTGGATAAAATCTAAGCAATGAATGATGAACGAGAAGAAAAACTTAGAGGTGAGGCGTGGGAAAACTCATTTCAAACTTATGCCCTTTCTTATGTTATGTCTGAAAAAGCCAAATTACTCGGTAAGAAAAGAAGATGGCTTACATTTTTGACTTTTCTTTCGCCATTAGTAGTAGGAGCAGTAGCTTTAGGATATGGTCAAAACGATAAAACCCTTGAATATACACTTATTGCATTCATTCCTTTAGCAATATCTCAAGTTATCTTAGGGTTATGGTCCCTTGTTGCCAGATGGGACGAAGACTTTAGTTATTTTGTAGAATCGAGTATTGCCAACTTGAACCTATCTGATGAATTTAAGGAATGTGCAAAGATCCCACAGAAAGATGTTGAGGAATTAGAGAAAAGATTTAGTGTCATAAATGCAAAATATAGCGAGCGAGGTGTTCAGGATAAAAAAGTGGAACTATCAATTAAGGATAGAAATAGAGGAATGAGATATGCTCTAATTAAATATCAATGGCCATGTGCCGGGTGCACGGAAAAGGCCGTATCTATGACTAAAACAGAATGTAAAATTTGTGGAAATATATAAAAAAATAAAATGACAAATAATAAAAATGTATTAAGAGTATTAAATGGCTACTTCAATTTATCTATAGAAGAAAGGAAATTTCTTTTAGAAGAAATTAGAGCCTTCGAAAATAAATATGATAAAATTGGATATCAAAATGAAGTAAGAGCCAAACTTGATGTAGGTCCGACAGTCTCAAATTATTGTAAATGCTGTGGCAAATAGATGATATCCATCAGTAACATTATACATGACATAATGCTTCCTTTGGTTGCCCTCCGCATTTACTTGGACTGTAGTGCCAATAAGATAAATTAAACATCACCTCAAAATAATGGAGAATTTAAATTTAGATTTAGTCATCAAAGCCCTTGACAAGCATTGGGGAGATGGAGAATATCATAACTTTGAAAGTTTCCCTTCTACAACAATTAAATACAAAGATTCAAGAAATTATCAATCAATTGTTGAACAATTGGTAAAAGAATCATTAATTGAAAAGAAAGGTGGACAAATGATAGGTAGAAGATGGGCATTCATTGGAAATGGCCCAACTGAACATTTTGATACTAGAAGATACAAAGAACTCCATCTAAGGATAACCTTAAAAGGGCATCAATTTATTAATGGTGATGTTAATTCTCAATCAGTTAATTTGAAGGAAATGATAGCAAAAATTATCATTTCAATTCAAGAAAAAAATCCCAAATTTATCAAACAATTTAAAAATGGAGTAACAAATCAACTTGATGAAGATGATTTTAGAAGTGAATTTCATAGAATAATCAGTTTAAACTTTAATGTGACATCTGAAGAAGAAAGTAGAACTGGAAGAACAGATTTAGTTGTTTATTTTAGTAAAAGCAACAGAAAAATAATAGAATTTAAGGTCTGGGGAAGAAATGATTACAAAGAAACAATTAAACAAATTTATGGTTATTTGACAGACTCTGATAAAGAAGGATATATCCTTATGGTTAATCCAAATAGAAACCATGAAATAGATGATAAATATAAAGAAATGATTAAAAAGGACGAAATTGGTTTTATATCAAATTCATTCGCAGAGCTTGAAGTTAATGGATTTAAATATTACAAATCAGAACATAAAATTAATGTTTTGAATAAAACAATATATCATTTCATTTTAAACGTATTTTAAAATGAATTCTGGCACCAATCGAGTACATGGCCCTCCCCCCCGAAGCTGATAGGACGCGCCTCCCACACCACCTTCCTACGTAAATATTCCACCTGGCCGCAATGGATATTGTGGTTCTCTCATTTTATTCAGACATTTAGTCTGATTAATAGTTTTTGGGCATATCGGAACAAAATAATTTTGTATTTCAGATATTTATAAGCAAAAAAAAACCTTTCCGTTTTTCAACGGAAAGGCTCAACTATTTTAATACATTCTGATAATCCGGATACTTTTTACCTTATCAGATGTTTTGTCAATTCCAGAGGTCGCAACTCCATTGTACTGAATACACGGGAGGCATCAATTCTGTCTATCACTCTTGGTTTGTCTTCACATCTTCGACAATGAACCAAAAGCCCTGCCTGGTCAATTTTTATACATTTGAAAAATTCTCTGCCCTTGAAGTCAATGGCACTTATACATAATTGACATTTTATGGATTGATTGATCCTTGTGGCATCCAGAATGAGTTGGTTACCCCGGATGGTATATTTGAGCTTTTCACCATTCACCTCAATGACACCTTCTTTACCGTCCAAAACCTGTCCGCAAAGACACCATTGGTAATTAACAGGGAAAGCAAGCAACTTTGATTTGGCAGTGAATACACCCCTCCATCGGATTTCAGCCGACGTACAATACTTACAATCATCTGTAATGTAGTGATTCACGTTTCCTCTTTCCAATTTATACCATCTAACATCCAAATCAAGACTTGGTATCGGTGTATCGTAAATCACCCATTCCAATTCAAGGTTTTGAGTGGTGAGATTGATAGAAGCTCTTACCTTACCCAATCTGCCTTCAGCGGTTCTGATACCAAATACGATTTCATTTCGAGGCAAAAACCATATGACGGAATGTAACGACATCGGAATCTGATGGGGCAAAATACGTGTTCCGGTGAGCGGCAACCTGGAAATGTCCAAAGGGGACACACTGTTAAAACCTTTGTTGATCAATCTCAAACCTGCCGTATTTGCAATGGAGATTCCCTGCGTATTATCCCATATCAGGTCGGTACTTCGATTGGGTGTTGTCCTGATGGCACCTGTTTCCAAATCTATCCCGAAACGATTTCGACTTGCATATTGGCCCTGGTGTTTTATCGGTATGTTGAGGGCTTTAAATATGGAGCACCTCAATTCCAGGTCATCAAGCAGGATAGTATCAATAGAAAATCCACTTCCGATCGGTCCCAAAGGAATAGAAGGAATATCACCAAGTCCACCGGAAATGCCTTCTGACACCAGGTTATTGACAATACCTTCTGCAACGGATTCGACGATAGCAGTTACGATGATGGCGACAATGGCTCCAATAATACCACCAAAGAGTCCGCCCAAAAATCCCGCTGCAAGCCATACCCACCATTCAAGATCTATGTCTGTGTCGACAACGGGAACAGTAGAACTGATCGCTATGGATCCGTCAACCAGCCTGAGTTCAACAAAAAAATGGAAATTGGACTCTGCTGACCAACCGGTTCCGTCGGCAATGGCTCTTCCATCAATCCTGATCCTGTTGCCGTCGACTCTGGCTTCCAGTCTGGTGAGTGTACCTTCGCCACCCGGTGCCGGTACAGGACGGTTGAGGCGGAAAGGCGTGTCAATATCTGATAAGGAGATACCCAGAGCAGTAGCTAAATTACGGCGCATCACCTGCGACAACAACCAGAAGTTGCTCATCATCACCATACTGTTAACTCCCGGTGGTAACATGTTACTGTTGATGAGATTGATGTTGCCCCCTGAGGCACTCGACATACGTATGCCAATACTCAGACAGTCTCTGTCCAGTGCTGAATTGTCATTAAAAGGTCTTACCTCAAAATTGAAAATGGTGGTCGGGTCATTATCATCTGCAACCGGTATTTCCGGTGACAAGGCAAATAAACCGCCGTTGGTGGTTTGTAAATTGCTCAGGACCATGCCCGCAACGATATTTTGGGCATCGGCCAATGTCATACCCGCAGCAGCCAATAATGGAGCCAACAAAGCGGCGGATGAAGCGTCAAAAGCCACTGTCACAGTAGGTGTGCCGTTATTAAAATTCATCGCAATTTGCATGGATGAACCTTGATTGACTACTTCAAGGGTATCCGTGATGGTGATCATGCCTCCGAGAGGGCTTATGATTAATGGAATGGGTGCCGTGATATTCAATTGTGAATTTGAAAAAGGTACCCGCAATTCTACCCGTGGAGCAGGATCGAAATTAATGGTTGGTGTACCGAAATTGATATCTGCTGACCCGGAAAATGCCGGGCTGGCGATGGGAATGTTGATCGACGTCGGAAACAATGTTCCCATGATAGAAGCAGCTGCTATCTGTTCGTTGATCTCGGATTCTGACAATTGTACCAATAAGTCAAAACCTCCTGTTCTGTCAAGTGCCATAATATGTTTTTTATTTGGTTATATAATTTATTTGGATTCTGTTTTTCGGTCGGCCACATTTGTGATGGCACCCTTTTTATATTGTGCTGATATTTTCAGACTTTTTACTTCCGGACTTACCATGAGTTTAGACATACCATCTGCATGAATATTATGTAATTCTTTAAGGGCAGATCTGTCCAGTTTGACACCTGCTGATTGGATAGCTTTCATGGGATTTTCCAGAAATAATTTGCTGTTGTCTTTGTTTTCGGCCAACCATTTTGACAAATTCTGATTGATGACATCAAAATTTTTTATCAATACATCAGGTAATGTGAAGGTTGGTCTTCCGTCTGTTTGTGTTCTGGGCCGACAACCCAGTGGTTTGGCAAAATCGGGCAATCCTTTAACATCACGAATCCTGATGGTGATATTATGGTCAGAGACTTTTGAACTGATCGCCTTCACGGGCTTGGTGGCATCGGTTTTCACAAGTTCCTGAAACCGACTGTTTTTTACAAACTGACCTTTGATGAGGTCATCCAAATCTTTTGAATTCATTTTTTTATGTTTAAATGGTTAAAAAATATGAAACAAAGATACGGTCATGAAAAACGGTCATCAAGCATGAAAACACCTTATATTACTGGTGTTTCCCTTGGAATTAAAAAGGTGTTAAACCCCTTTTTTATGTCGAATTACACCCCCGTTCGGCGTAGGATGCATCCGGATCCTGATGTTTCCATGAATAAGCCATGCTTTGGTAGTATGATACATTTACAACCTATTTGTCGGTCGTACTACAGGTGCAATAAACGTCAGAAGTACAGAGTACACACTTTTTGTATCGTAATCATATCTAAGCGTATCAAATCGTATCATTTTTTCTTGCGATTTCAAAACGTATTCGTATCTTTACGTATCAAATCGTATCAAAATGGACAACGTAGTATATAATTTTAAACTAAATATGGTTTAGAAACTGATTAAGTTAATCAGTGAAATAGTTTCTCAAATTCTGTCAGAAGTCCTTATCTTTGTAATCGGAGACCGAAGTTACAAGCTTTTGAAGGAATAGAATGGCAAACTTTTTATCCCTGATCATCGTTTTAAATATTAAATCCAATACCATGTTGACCATTAGATTGAAAATAAAAGAAAATGCGCTGGACAGGGTAATGCATTCTTTAAACGCATTTACCTCTGATGAGTTAATGGTTATTCATGAAGATCAAAGTTATCTGGACAATCAAAAATATCTGCAAAAAGAATTGGAAGAGATCAATAATGGTAATGAAGAATTTGTAAGTCATGAAGAATTGGAAAGTTCTTTGAATGAAGTTATAACCAAATATGAAGATCGTCTATAAAAAATCATTTCAAAGCAGACTAAAAGAACATATAGAATTTATAGCTTCAGATAATCTCAAAGCTGCTAAGAAATTAAAAAATCAATTGTTAAAAAAAACTCAAAGTATTGCACTTAACCCCTTTATATTCAGGCAATCAGTATACTTTGACGACCCTCAAATCAGAGATTGTGTTTTCAAAAGCTGTACCATTGTTTTTAAAATAGAACCAACAAGAATTATAGTTTTTGGGTTTTTAAAACACCAAAAATTTCCAACTGATGGCGATGACAGATAAAAAGTCATTTTAAAAACCATACCCCACCTCAATGACCACAATCATCTCCACATAAATCAGGATCATTTTTGTGACCTCTTGGTCATTTTCCCTGAATGTCTTACTTTTGCGCCATGATTTCAACAGATATTCTCATCATAGGAGCAGGTCCCGTCGGACTGTTTACCGTTTTTGAAGCCGGTTTACTCAAACTTAAATGTCATCTGGTAGATTCTTTGGGCCAACCCGGAGGTCAGCTGACAGAAATTTATCCCAAAAAACCTATCTACGACATACCAGGTTATCCTTCCGTACTGGCAGGTGATCTCACCGACCGGTTGATGGAACAAATCGCTCCTTTCAAACCGGGATTTACCCTGGGCGAAAGGGCTGAAAAACTCGAACAGCTGGAAGACAAAACTTTTAAGGTGACGACCAACAAAGGTACAGAACTCTGTGCTCCGGTCATCGCCATAGCCGGTGGTTTGGGTAGTTTCGAGCCCCGAAAACCACCTATCGACAATATCGACGCTTTCGAAGACAAAGGGGTCGACTACATCATCAAAGATCCGGAAAAATACCGGAATAAACGCGTATTGGTGGCAGGAGGAGGTGACTCTGCCCTCGATTGGAGTATCATTCTGGCTGATATCGCTGAGCAGGTGACCCTCATCCACCGGAGAACTTCCTTCAGAGGTGCCCTGGATTCTGTTGAAAAGGTCATGGAACTTGCCCATAATGGCAAAATCAACCTCATCACCGAGGCGCAGGCCATCGGCCTGAAAGGCAACGGCGTCCTGCAGGAAATCCTGATAGAACAGGACGGAAAAGAAAATTATTATTTTCCGGTCGACCACTTTATACCTTTATTCGGTCTCGCTCCCAAGCTGGGTCCTATCGGTGACTGGGGTCTCGAGATTGACAACAATGCCATTAAGGTCGATACCTTTGACTACAGCACCAATATTCCCGGAATTTATGCCATCGGCGATATCAATACCTATCCCGGAAAACTGAAACTTATCCTCTGTGGATTTCACGAAGGAACCCTGATGGTACAGTCCGCTTTCAAATATATTTATCCCGATCAAAAATTATCCTTCAAATACACAACAGTTGCAGGGGTAAACGGGTTTTAGTATCTTATATGGATCAAGTCATTCAAATTAAGGTCACCGACAGAGACAAAAAGGTGCAAACACTCGATGTCCCGACAGACATGGGTCTGAATATGATGGAAGTATGTAAATCATACGAACTTCCGGTAGAAGGTACCTGCGGCGGTATGGCCCTTTGTGCTTCCTGCCACATGTACGTCCTCAGTGACCACGATCTTCCCGAAGCGAGTGAAGATGAAGAAAATATGTTGGATCAGGCATTTTTTGTCAAATCAAACAGTCGTCTCGGATGTCAGATCAAAATCCGCGAAAATCTGGATGGCCTCGAAGTTGAGTTGGCACCTGTAAGCCCTGAAAACAGTTAATACTATGCGTCTTATTTTTCTAACTACCCTGATTATGTTCTTATCAATAAACCAAAAAGCGTTGGGCCAGAAAGATACTTTGATTTATATCGGCGACCCGATGTGCTCCTGGTGTTATGGTTTTTCAAAAGAATTGGACAAAGTAACCTCAGATTTTGTTGACCTTCCTCTCAAAATTGTTGTCGGCGGTCTGAGAGCCCACGGCACAGAATCTTTTGGTTCATTGTCCTCGTTTTTACATGAACATTGGGAAGAAGTACACAAAAGAAGCGGTCAACCTTTTTCTTACGACATTCTCAAATCTTCTGATCTGGTGTACAATACCGAACCGGCTTGCAGAGCCGTCGTCGCAGTCCGTGCCATCGCTCCGGAAAAAGAATATCTGTTTTTTAAAGCCCTTCAGTCGTCTTTTTATTTTAAAAATGAAAACCCTACAGATATAAAGACCTTTAGTAATATTGCCGCGTCTCTGGGAATAGATACCAACAAATTTGAAAAGTACTTTTTATCGCCGGTCATCATCAATGAAACCGAAAGGGATTTTCAGTTGGCCATCACCATGGAAGTGCAGGGATTTCCTTCCTTACTTGCTCTCAAAGATGGCAAAATCCACAGGATATCAAACGGATATATGGAAGCCGCACAAATCGAAAAAAGACTGATCTCCCTGGGATTTGTCGCTTCAACAGACAAATAGTTGACCCAATCCGTTTTCGAGTCCCTTCAAATTGATAATTTCGCACAAAATTTTATACCATGAGCCCAAATGCTTTAATAGAATGTGTTCCCAACTTCAGTGAGGGAAGAGATATGTCCGTCATTCAGAAAATTACCGACGAAATCATAAAAGTGGATGGTGTAAAATTACTGGACGTAGATCCCGGCAAAGCGACCAACAGAACCGTAGTAACCTTTGTAGGCCATCCGGAAGCGGTAGTCTTGGCTGCTTTTAATGCCATCAAAAAAGCGGGTGAACTCATCGACATGTCCAAACATTCGGGCGAACATCCGAGAATGGGCGCTACAGATGTCTGTCCACTGATTCCTATTTCCGGCATTTCTATGGAAGAAACCGTAGCTTACGCTAAAAAACTGGGAGAAATGGTCGGTACAAATACCAATATTCCGGTTTATCTGTACGAAGAAGCAGCCACAAAAGAAGACAGAAAAAATCTGGCTACCATCCGTGCCGGAGAATATGAAGGTCTTGCCAACAAAATAACAAATCCGCATTGGGCTCCTGACTATGGTCAACCCGTTTTTAACCCAAAATCCGGAGCTACCGTCATTGGTGCCCGCGATTTTTGGTCGCTTACAATGTCAATCTCAATACCACCTCGGTCCGAAGAGCCAACTCCGTAGCCTTTGATGTTCGCGAAAATGGTCGTGTGAAAGTGGATCCCGTCACCGGCAAAAACCTGACAGACGCCAATGGTGAAGCCCTCAGAGAACCCGGATTGTGCAAATCTGTCAAAGCCATTGGTTGGTATATTGAAGAATACGGCATTGCACAGATTTCCATGAATCTGACCAATATCCATGTTATGCCGCTTCATCAGGCATTTGATGCCTGTGTCGACAGTGCCGCCAAAAGAGGGATGAGGGTCACCGGTTCCGAACTCGTCGGTCTGGTTCCTAAAAAAGTATTAATTGACGCAGGAAAATATTTTTGAAAAAACAAGGCAGGTCTCTTGGCATTTCTGAAAAAGAAATCATTCGTATCGCTGTAAAATCGCTAGGTCTGGATGAATTATCACCTTTTGACCCTGACAAAAAAATCATCGAATACCTGCTGGAAAACCACACCCAAAAAAGTTTGGTTCAGAACACCTTAACAGAATTTGCCAACGAAACTGCATCTGAAAGTCCTGCTCCCGGAGGAGGAAGTATCAGTGCGTACGTCGGCAGCCTGGGTGTATCATTAGGTGTCATGGTAGCCAATCTGAGTGCACACAAAAAAGGTTGGGACGACAAAATTGACTTTTTTTCCGATTGGGCAGAAAAGGGTCAGACTTTGAAAGACGAATTGCTGCGCCTTGTGGATGCCGATACCAACGCCTTCAAAGAAATCATGGACGCTTTTGCGTTGCCCAAATCGACAGATGAAGAAAAAGCTCAAAGAAAACAAGCCATTCACGATGCTACCAAAGGCGCCATCGAGGTGCCGATGGCTGTCATGAGGACTTCTTTTGAAGCCATGTCTCTTTTGTTGGAAATGGTAAAATCAGGCAATCCAAACTCCGTTACAGATGCCGGAGTAGGCGCTTTGTGTTGTGTTACCGCTATCCGTGGTGCCTTTATGAATGTAAAAATAAATTGTAAGGGTTTTTCCGATGTTGCGTATGTTCAAAATGTTGTCAGTGAAGGCGAAAAGATCGTACAACAAGCATTAATGTTGGAGGAAGAAATAGAAAAAATCGTTTCTTCTTTATTGGATCAATAATTAATTTGTTGTTTACGTTGTTGAATCTGTGGCCCATCTTTCCACTTGCTGATGGGGTTAGTTACTATTTGTGCTTTCCTTTGACTTGTTTTTTCTTAATCATTATGTTACGGGCATCCGTTATGGCTATATATTTTAAAAAATACCGTCATAAAATACTTTCTTAGAATATAAATATTATATTTGCCTTGCATATTTTATAATTAGCAGTCAATTATTCTAATTTTATTTACTAACACAAAACCTTTACAAAATGAATGCAAAAAGTTTTTTGATTTCCAGTATTGTCGGAAGTATCGTCTATTTTATGTTGGGGTGGGTTTTTTACGGAATGTTGTTTACGGATATTTATCCTGCTGAAGGCGAACAAAATTTGGTTTTTGTTTACTTGGGCTGTCTTACCTTTTGTGTTTTGGTCGCTTATGTGTTTACTCAATGGGCGGGCATTTCTAATGCCATGACCGGTTTTTATTCGGGTGGTATCATCGGTTTGTTGTACGGTGCCGGCATGAACTTTTTTATGTACACCAGCAAGACACCAAACGTCACCAATATGGTCACTGACATCGCTATTAATGCTGTTATGGGAGCCATCGCAGGTGCGGTGATTGCTTTTGTCATCAGCAAAGTGAAATAAACCCTGAGTCTGCATTAGAAATTTATTGCGAAAAATCAGGTTAAAAAAAAAGACCCGATGGTTACATAAATACTATCGGGTCTTTATAATATCCTAACTCAAAAGGGTTTTTTTGGCTTCTTCGATCAAAACCCTCACTTTGGTATAGTCAGGAGCCTGACCATAAACCCTGAGTACCGGTTCTGTACCGCTTGCCCTCACCATGATAAATTCGTCATCCGAGACATAAAACTTATATCCGTCCAAATCTTCTGTTTTGACGACTGCACGATCACCGATTTTGGTGATTTGACCGGCTTTACATCTTTCCATGACTTCGATCTTTTTTTCGTTGGTGAGATGAAGATCATCTCTGTCGCAATAAAACGAACCGACCAAAGCATAGACATCCTGAATGAGTTGTTTGATACTTTTTCCCGTAAGGGCCATATATTCCATGATGACCAACCCTATCCAGATACCATCTCTTTCAGGAATGTGACCTTTGACTGCCAGACCGCCACTTTCTTCCCCGCCGACCAAAACATCTTGTTGTGTCATAATTTCGGCGATGTATTTGAACCCGATTTTGGTCACTTCTACCGGCAGGCCGAAGATTTCAGCCATCTTTTTCATCTTATCCGTCACAGAAAAGGTAATGACGACATTTCCGGTCATTTTTTTATACTGATAAAAATATTGCAACAACAATAAAAGAATGTGATGCGAATCCACAAATTGTCCGTCTTCGTCATACAAGCCGATTCTGTCTGCATCCCCGTCATTAGCCAATCCCATCAATATATTTTTGTCACTGGCTACCAATGTTTTTAGTTCACCAAGATTTCGGTCGATTGGTTCAGGAGCCTGACCTAAAAAAGAGGGATTAAAATCACAATGTAAAAATTTGGCTTTGGGAAATAACTTTCGACCGGCATTCTGACCGGCTCCGTACATCGCATCATAAGCCAGATGTGCGCCTGTTTTTTCTATCAAAGCCATATCAAAACTGGCTTTAACATGATCCAGATACATAGTTTCCATATCCAGGTATTCAAGAAGACCTGCTTCCTGAATTTCAGCTATGGATGGAAAAGAAACCAATGCCGAACCCGGAATCAAAGATTCAACTTCAGCTACATCATCCGGAGATGATGGCCCTCCAAAGGAAGATTTAAGCTTAAAACCATTGTATTCCGGTGGATTATGCGATGCTGTTATAACAATCCCCAAATCACTTTTTGTTTTTACCGCTGCCAATGACACCATAGGCGTTGACACAAAATCGGTAGATAACATACATTTGATACCATAATTTCCAAAAACACGCACGACCGTTTCTGAAAACATTTTACCCCCGAAACGACAATCATAACCTACAACTGCCTGCTTCATCTTTTTTAACAACATCCATTTGGCGGTACCTTCAGATATCCTCTCCAAATTTTCGATGGTGTAATCTTTTGCTATGATGGCTCTCCATCCATCCGTTCCAAACTTAATATCTGACATGTCCTTGAGTTTTAGCCAAAAGTAAGCATATATCCTGATTCAAAAACAGAAATCATGTCAATTTTTTTTCTTAATTTTTTTATTCAGGATTGATTATTATATATTGTATTGAAAATCAACTTTTTGCTAACGCAAGTTTGCGACTTGTGCCTGAATATTTCAAATAAATATATTTTGCCTAAGAATTAATGTTGAATAATGACCTTAGAATTATAAAGTTTACCACCTTTTTCTTCTATATTCAATATATAAAACCCATTTCTCAACGCTCCGGTGTAGATCGATGTTTCCACAATATCTTTTGTTATATCACAAGGATACTTTTGTCCGGTGATGTCTACAATGTTAATATTGCTAATGGTCAACCCTTCATGTTTTATGTATAATCTGTCTGAAGCAGGATTTGGATATACTACTAAAGATTGTGAAGAAACGTCTTCAACTTGTACTGCATCCTGATAAAATGCTGCTTTATCCAGTAATAAAACACTTCGGGCTTTGGCACTCAGATCTGTGGCAAAGCCGACACTCTTTTCATAAAATGCTTCTTCTGTCCAAAGCATCAATCCTTTTTGTGCATCCAGATGCTCAAACCTGTATCTTACCGGATATCTCAAAGAGTCAATGGGTGTATATCTTTTGACAACTTCCAGCTTATTTACATCATTTTCTTTCAGAATATCCATATAACATACAAGTCTGTTGTTATCTGTAAGTTGAAAATTTGAACCTATCACCCATAGATCATCCACCCATTCCAAAACACCAAATACATAGCTGTATTCTTTTGGTATCAATACTTTTTTAATAAGATTTGCTTCTTTATCCAGAATGATGACCTCCATTTGTATGGTATCAAAAGGATTTTGAGGAATGATAGCGTTTTGTATCAGGATATTTCCGGTTGCTTTATCGATTTGTGTAATACCAGCATAAAACAAATTACTACTAATATCAGGGCATAAATGTTCTGAAAGTACATTGAGTTTTTTATCCACATACCTAAGGAATAGCTGGTCAGGATTAAATTTTTTTTCTACCAGCAAATATTTATTTTCTCCCACTTCAAACATTTTGTTGAGGGTGTGATAATAGGTTAATGGCAATTTATAAGTGGTTGTATTGGTAATGAGGCTGCCTTCGTTTACCAATTGTGTGCTATGGACCAATTTTGCATTTTCTACTATCTGTTTGTAATACAATATACTATCCTCAATAAAATGGAAATCAGAACCATATTCGTCATTATTAAAAGCATATGGAAATGCGTAGGTATTTTCAATAGCTTGATGTACCAAAGTTATAAATGACCCGTTATCTTTATTTACCAATCTTTTTGACAATATAAGGGGCTTTACATGATCTATAACCTCGAATGGCGTGGATTTAATCAGACTGTATACTTCAAGCTGATTATTTTTATTCATTTTCATTTTTACACCAAATTCCTGGTAGAGCGATACCGGCAATCCGTAATACGTTTGCCACAACAATGCTCCGGTCTCCAGACTCCTTTTTTCAATGTAGGTCCCATAATCATGAGGTTTAGAACTTTTATTATAATATATGATATATACAGCCTCTTCATCATAAACCATATTGACGTATTCCGGAAATTTAAACTGGTTGTATCCGTCACCGCCGGGTTCTTTATAAAAATAATCCTGACAGGTTGCGTGCCATTCAGGCGAAAAATCTGAGAAAGTTATTTTTTCAAAAGGCCGGACAGGTTTCATGATTTGTCCATATAAACAAAAGGGCAGCACCATAAATAACCATAAAAAAAATTTAAAAACTGGCATGGTAATTGAATTTTATATTTCAAAAAAAGGTTTAGGAATTTAATACATTTTTAAAAATGAATTAAATTCCTAAACTATAGAATCAGATGTAAGTTTATAAACGATCACAAGGTGCACTACAACCACTATTATTAGATGTACATGATCCTATTATAATTTGACAACCATCGTTATTTCCACTGGTCGTCACATCATCTAAACATAACTGTCCCGTTGTCGGATCAATACAGAAATTTTGAGATCTCCAACAACAGGATACTGCACAAACTATTTCTGAAACATATACATCACCATTAATAATGTCAATACAAAGAGAAAGACAATCCGCCGATTGGCGCTTGAATGAAACAGGAGCAACTTGATCATGGATACAAGGAGACCCGACACATCTATACTTATTCGAACCTGCATAAGAATTCATTATTTTGTATTGAGCGTCAATAGAAATAGCACGTTTCATACCATTAAAAATTTCTGCCCTTTCTCCGGGTGTTCCATTATTCATAGTATTGTTCAATAAAGTTGCAAAAGCCGAACATTTTTGATTTATCGGATTAGGCCAACTAATTACTGGCTCATTCATAATGACTCCAAAAGAACATTCAAAATATGTAACAGTGTATGTAAAGATACATCCTTGATATGTTATGGTAGTTGTAAAGCTCTTTGTATCACAATTTGGAAGAGAAGTAGTTACAGAACAACCTGATCGAGACTCAACTTCTACCTCTTCGATATTTCCATTTTCCACAATGGGTTGATTACAAGAAGTAATAAATAAGATAAAGATGAAACTTGTAATAACATGAATTAGCTTCAATTTTTCAAGTAAAAATTTACTAATAAAGGAAATTGTTTTTGTACTGTTTTTGTACTGTTTTTGTACTGTTTTTGTACTTTTTTCATAAAATTAATTTTATAGGTTGAATAATTAAACAAAAATAAATGATATATTTGGTGTATCCAAACAAATATTCACAAATATTTTTAAAAATCATTATATTTAAGAGATAACTTGTTTTTTAGCCTTACTTAAAAACACAAGTATTTAATTTGTTCATAATTATCATTAACTTAAGAAAATTTTAAAAAACATAAGACATTAAAATCTACTCATAAAAAAATATGATGTAAGTGAAAGTTCCTTTTTTACAAAATCGACTTTCTGCCTTATTATTTTTTTTTAAAATTATCCTGAGACAATGCTTCGATCTCACACTTCTAAGATACGAGCTTGCCCCTTCGAGCTGCGAGCTTACCCCTGAATTTCTCTATTTTAAGTCGTATTTTTAAAGCATTCACCCAAATATGTAATTTGTTATACATTCAAGCTATCCTTTTTCTTCTTTAAATAGGTAATTTTTCGCTAATTTTGCACTTCCATTTTGAAATTTAAAAATCGATGAGCAAAGAAAAAATCATTTATACCATTACAGACGAAGCACCCGCTTTAGCCACTTATTCTCTGTTGCCTGTCGTTCAGGCTTTTGCAAAGACTGCAAATATTGATGTCATCACCAAAGACATATCATTGGCATCCCGAATCTTAGCCCAATTTCCGGACTATTTGAATAAAGATCAAAATATTTCAGATGACCTCAAAGAATTGGGCAAACTCGTGGAACAGCCGGAAGCAAATGTCATCAAATTGCCAAATGTCAGTGCTTCTATTCCACAGTTGAAGGATGCTGTCGCAGAACTTCAGGCTAAAGGTTTTGCCATTCCGGACTTTCCTGAAGATCCAAAAACAGCCAAAGAAAAAGACGTCGCTGACAGATATAAAAAAGTAATCGGTAGTGCCGTAAACCCTGTACTGAGAGAAGGAAATTCGGACAGAAGAGCACCTAAACCGGTAAAAATGTATGCAAAAAGTCATCCCCATTCAATGGGAGCGTGGTCGTCGGACTCAAAAACCCATGTGGCAACTATGAAAAAAGGTGATTTTTTCCACAATGAAATTTCCGTTACCGTTCCCAAGCCAACCAAAGTAAATATTGTTTTTGAAAGCAGCCGCGGCAAAAAACCGTCTTAAAAGGTGGAATCAACCTGTTGGCCGGCGAAATTATCGACGGTACCTACCTGAGCAAAAAACAATTGATATCTTTTCTCAAAAAACAAATCACTGACCAAAAGCCAAAGGTGTCTTGTTTTCATTACACATGAAAGCAACCATGATGAAAATTTCTGACCCGATCATCTTTGGACATGCCGTTACTACTTTTTTTGAACCCCTTTTTACAAAACATAAAGAAACTTTTTCCAAACTTGGTGTCAATGTCAATAATGGCCTCGGCGATTTGTTGGATAAGGTAGAAAAACTCCCGGCCAAAGAAAAATCGACCATCCTCGCAGAACTCCAATCGATTTTGGATGAGGGACCACAACTGGCTATGGTCAATTCGGATAAAGGCATCACCAACCTTCACGTCCCAAGCGATGTCATCATTGATGCTTCTATGCCGGCTATGATTCGCAACAGCGGCCAGATGTGGAATAAAGATGGAAAATCTATGGATGCAAAGGCCGTCATTCCGGATAGCAGCTATGCCGGTGTGTATGAAGCTACTATCCAGTTTTGCAAAAAAAACGGGGCTTTTGATCCGCGCACCATGGGTACTGTGCCCAATGTGGGGTTGATGGCTCAAAAAGCAGAAGAATACGGTTCTCACGATAAAACTTTTGAAATTCCGCTCAACGGAACGGTCACAGTGTCAGACGAAGACGGAAATGTCCTGATGCAACATGTCGTATCAAAAGGTGATATCTGGAGAATGTGTCAGGTCAAAGACGCTCCGGTTCAAAACTGGGTAAAACTGGCCGTCACCAGAGCGCGTTTGAGCAAAACTCCTGCTGTTTTCTGGCTTGACGCCAAAAGAGCACATGACAAAGAATTGATCACAAAAGTTGAAAAATATCTTCAGGATCATGACCTGAAAGGTTTGACAATCAAAATATTATCACCTGTTGAGGCTACAAAATTTACCCTCAAAAGAATGAAAGCCGGTAAAGACACCATTTCTGTCACCGGTAATGTACTGAGAGATTATAATACCGACCTTTTCCCCATTCTCGAATTGGGTACAAGTGCCAAAATGTTGTCGATCGTACCTTTGATGAATGGTGGCGGATTGTTTGAAACCGGTGCCGGTGGTTCAGCTCCGAAACATGTCGAACAACTCGTTGAGGAAAATTATCTCCGATGGGATTCATTAGGCGAATTTCTGGCCATTGCAGTTTCTCTCGAACATCTTGCTGAAACCACTGGAAATAAAAAAGCAAAAGTTCTCGCTTCAGCATTGGATGAAGCAACTGAGTTATTGCTCAATAATGACAAATCACCTTCCAGAAAGGTTGGCGGCATAGACAACAGAGGCAGCCATTTTTACCTGGCTTTGTATTGGGCACAGGCTTTGGCCAATCAAAATAAAGACCAGGCGCTCAAAGCTGCTTTTACACCCATTGCCGAAAAACTTGTTTCCAACGAAAAAGCCATCGTTGACGAAATGATCAAAGTTCAGGGCAAAAAAGTTGACATCGGCGGTTATTATATGCCGGACACTCAAAAAACAAATGTCGTAATGAGACCAAGCAAAACATTTAATCAGGTTATTGACCAATTGGTTTAAACTTGCCTGGTTTGAAACATTATAGACAAAACAATGGTTTTACATTGTTTATCTCACAAAGACCTCATACCATGTGTGAGGTCCTTCATTTTAAAATCGTAATAATATAATTCATGGATATTTTAAGCTATGCTTTACAATTGATATTAAGCTTATCCATTCTGGTGGTTTTACACGAGTTTGGCCATTATCTTCCCGCCAAGTGGTTCAAAACCAGGGTAGAAAAATTTTATTTGTTTTTTAACCCTAAATTTTCGTTGTTCAAAAAACAAATCGGCGAAACAGAATGGGGTATCGGATGGATTCCTTTCGGTGGTTATGTAAAAATCGCCGGGATGATCGACGAATCTATGGACAAAGACCAGATGCAACTACCCGCACAACCCTGGGAATTCCGATCAAAACCGGCTTGGCAGAGACTGATCATCATGGTTGGTGGTGTCACGGTTAATTTTTTATTGGGTATCTTTCTATTCGCAATGATTATGTTTGTCTGGGGTCAGACTTACGTCAAAACCGAAGATGCAAAATACGGTATTGCTGTTGATTCTATGGGAATGAAACTCGGATTAATGGATGGCGACCTCGTTCTGGCTGCCGACACCGTAAAAATGGAAAAAGTAGAATCAGGTCTGGTCGTTAAGGAAATTATCCTGAACAATGCTAAAGAAATCACCGTTCAAAGAAATGGCGAAACCCTGAAATTACCAGTTCCCCCTCAATTTTCTCAGGAAGTGACCAAATACGAAAACAAAGGCAAAGCCCTTTATTTTCTGAGAGTACCTTTCAGTATGAAGTCTGTCACCAAAGATGGAAATGCCGCCAAAGCCGGTCTTTTGGACAATGATAAAATCCTGAGTGTAGCCGGAAAACCAGCTGAATATCTCCATGATTTCAGAAGAGTTCTTTCTGACAACAAAGGTAAAAATCTTGATTTTACCATTCTAAGAAATAATACTGATACCATCACCCTACCGATTCAGGTCAACGAACAGGGAACCATAGGTATCGCCCTTGAGTCCCATGAAAAACATATGAATATCTCGAGACAAACCTACGGCATCGGAAGTGCCCTGGGCAAAGGCTGGTCCATGAGTATCAATTTCCTCGGTGATCAGATCAAAGCTTTCGGACAGATGTTTTCCGGAAAAATCAAAGCAAAAGACAATCTCGGTAGCGTCTTTTCTATCGCCACCATGTTTGATGCCGGCTGGAACTGGGAACAATTCTGGAGAATTACCGCAAGTTTGTCCATACTTCTTGCCTTCTTTAATTTATTACCGATTCCCGCTCTTGATGGAGGTTATGTCCTGTTTTTGTTATGGGAAATCTTCGCCGGAAAAGCTCCGAATGATAAATTTATGGAAGTCGTCACCTATATTGGTTTTTTGATTCTGATCACATTGATGATTTTTGCTATCGGATTGGATATTTCAAGATGGTTTTAATATAAAATGATGGCTGATAATTATTTTTCATTTTATGAATTACAACCTTGTTTTTTTCCTGATACAGGGTACATCAAAAGGAAATATTTTGAATTCAGCAAAATCTATCATCCTGATTTTTACTCTGATGCTGATGAAAAAAAACAGGAAGAAGTATTGGAGTTAAGCAGTATAAACAACAAAGCTTATACCACGCTTACCGATTATGACAAACGCCTTTTTTATCTTCTTTCTCTGTATTATGATATGGAAGCAGAAGGTAAAAAAGCCATGGATCCGGAGTTTTTAATGGAAATGATGGATTTTAATGAAAAACTTCAGGATGCTCAGATGGAAAATGATGCAATCCAAATCAGTCAGTTGGTCGAAGAAGCCAATGAACTTCAAAAAACCCTGGATGACAGGATTTTGCCATTGATGAAGACCTTTGATGAGGGTGATCATTCGAATGAAATTCTGGAAAAGATCAAAGAATATTATTTTAAAAGAAAATATTTTTTGCGGATTCAGGAAAATATTTCTACCTTTGCAGGCCTTTAATTTTTGCCGAAGTGGTGGAATTGGTAGACACGCTGGACTCAAAATCCAGTGCTAGCAATAGTGTGCGGGTTCGAGTCCCGCCTTCGGTACAAAGCCCCGGAAATTCCGGGGCTTTTTTTATGGATACCTAAAACCCGTAATATGCATTTGAAAATCTATTACGGTCTTAAACCGACAAAGGAGGTTCATGAATGCCGTTAAAATAAACAAGAAGAAATGAATAAATGGCTGCAAAATAAGTCACTACGCTCACTTTTGCTCATTCACCATAGTGTCGACTATGGCTCAATCACAAAAGTGCTTATTTTATTGCCATTTCAACCCTCACTACGAAGTTCTAACGCATAATACAGGTTAATCAATCATGGATATACATCAAAGATTTTTCAGATTGCTGGAAGCTGTAGAGGAAGAACGAAAAGCTGAAGAAGCTTTTTTTCAAAATATGAGCGTCCAAAAGTCCATGAAAGAAAAAACAGAGGAAGGTTTTGTCTGGTATCCGCTGGAAATTTTGTCTACCCACTACACTTTAGGGGATTATCTCGAGGTTCGGGTAAAACCAAAAAATACAGATCCGGGTGCTTCACGCCATAAATTTAAGGTAGGTGTCTCCGTTTTGTTATTCAATTCCCAAAAAGAGGTTGAACCATTAAAAGGTGTCGTTTCTCATCTTTCCAAAGGTGTGATCTCCATCCTCACCCACGGCGAAATAGAAGATATTGAAGCTTTTCAAAAGGGATTGACCGGATTGGAGCTCATGTACGATGAAAAACCTTATCAGGTGATGAAAACTGCCCTTCAGCAGGTTATTCAATCTACCAAACCTAAGATTCAAATCTGGAAAAAAGCTCTGAATCACCAAAAAATCGAAGATAACCAAAAAACCTATGATGTAATCCATCCTGCAGACCACCCGGGACTCAATGAATCCCAAAAAGAAGCACTACATACGGCTTTAAACGCAAATTACCTCTCTGTCATCCACGGACCACCCGGCACAGGTAAAACAACCACCCTGGTGGCTTTGGTAAAAGATGTCTTGAAAACCGAAAAACGGGTTTTGGTGTGCGCTTCCAGCAATAATGCCGTGGATATTCTTGCTGCACGACTTCATGTAGAAGGAGTGAAAGTTCTTCGTATCGGCAATGTCACCAGAATTCATGATAATATCACTGATCTGACCTTAGCTGAAAAAATCCGCAATCATCCTGACTGGACGACCATCAAAAAAATGAAAATTCAGGCCGATCAGATCATGCGCAAAGCAGGACAATATAAAAGAAGTTTTACGCCCGAAGCGAGAGAAGAACGTAAAGCCCTTAAAAAAGAAGCCTATGATATCAGAAACTGGTCCCGGGAGCTTGAAAACAGGCTTTCTTATGACATTTTACACGAAAGTGAAGTGATAACCACAACCCTGATCAGTGCAAGCCACAGTTTGTTGGACAAAATGTATTTTCCAACCCTCATCATTGATGAAGCTTCTCAGGCTTTGGAGCCAGAGTGCTGGAACGCTATGCTTAAGGCCGACAGAGTCATTTTTGCAGGTGACCACTTACAATTGCCTCCTACAGTTAAAAGTAATAAAGCGATGATGCTTGGACTTTCAGAAACGATTCTCGACCATTTGATGGGCAACATCCACGAATCCACATTGCTGAATGTCCAATACAGAATGCATCACAAAATTTTGGATTTTTCCAATATCATGTTTTATCAGGGACTTTTGCGCTCAGCTGATAATGTCGAAAACAGAACCCTTCCCAACGATACGGAAACCCTGGTTTTTATCGACACGGCAGGATGTAGTTTTGATGAAGAAAACAACCCGCAACAAAAAAGTTATAAAAACCCCGGCGAATATTTTATCATAAGGGAATACATTCTTCAGAAAAAAGAAATATTACTCGGAGCAGATATCGGCATCATCAGCCCGTACGCAGAACAAGTCCGTTATATCAGCAGCGAGACGGAGGGAGATGTCGATCTTGCAGGCCTCGACATCGAAATAAACACCATCGATGGATTTCAGGGACAGGAAAAGGATGTGATCATCATATCTCTCGTGAGATCCAACGACAGAAATGAAATCGGATTTCTAAAAGATGAAAGAAGGCTGAATGTGGCCATGACCCGTGCGAGAAAAAAACTGATTATCATCGGTGATTCCGCCACCATTGGCAAGGACAGTTTATACGACACTTTGCTCAGTCATATCGACAAAAACGGAACGACGGATTCCGCCTGGAATTATATGCAGAATTACTATTAAGAAATAGGAAGTGATGTAAACTTGTGAAAACAAGACATATCAAAAATTGTCACTTAATTGGTTTTAAACAAGAACTCCGTTAATGAATTCTCTTATTTTTTTTTGTACGTCTCTATATACCTGACTAAATTATTTACCCTGTCACTAATATTAAAATTGGCCAACATAAAATCTCTCATTTGTTGATTTTTAACAAAATATTTATTTTTTATAATTATATCAAATAACTCATTTGCTAATACGTGAGCATCCGGTTCACAAACAGAAACAGGAAAATCCTTATGTTCTATAATTTCTTGTATGCCTGTAAATTCCGTTGTTACAATATATTTATTTGCTGTCATTGCTTCTAAAACGGAATTGCTCAACCCTTCAGAATCGCCGTCTTTTGCAATTATACTCGGCTGCATATAGATATCGGTATCTGCAAGCAAATCAAGCGTTTGGTCATAAGATAAATTGCCTTGCAAACAGACATATTTACTTATTCCATATTCAAGGATCATTTTTATAATATCCTCTTTAATTGGTCCGTCACCAACTATGTCAAGTTTACATTTTATTTCCTTAGGCAATATCCCACTAAGTATTTTTATAGCTCCAAGTGTAAGAAAAATTCCTTTTTTTTCAATTAACCTGCTAATTTGTAAAATCTTAATTTCATCTGAAACACCTTTGTCACTATTGCCCTTGATTACATGTACAGGAATGCCAAAATAAAAAACCTCTCCTTTAATATCAGAAATGTGTTTTTTACACACATTTTTTAAATATTCTGAAACAAAAAATAATTTAAAATTTTTATGATTGGAAATATCCGACAACACTTTACGATAATCAGCATATAAATAAGGGAGTTTACTGGCATCATATCCTTGCATAAACGTAAATACAGGAACAGTAACTTTTGCTTTATACAGATCAATAGCATTTATCCCAAATTGACAAATGATCACTTCCGGATCAATCTTTTCTATTACCTTTTTTAATTTTTTACCACTTAAAAAAGAAGGAAACGTAAATAATCCTAATTTATTTAATCTCTTTTTTACACGGTATTCAAAGGAACCTTCTTCAAAAAGAGTATACACATCATAAGGCTCAAACAATGTAAGACGTTGGGCTACAATATAAACAGAATGTTTTTGTGCTATGAACTCGTCAATTTGTGTTTTTACAAAAGTTTGACTGGGAGGCAGAAATTCGTCTAAATAAAAAACTATCTTCACTTACAAAAATTTTGATAACAATTCAATATTCTTATAAGCCAATTGTTTGCCTTTTTCAACACATTCCCTGGTTTTGGTCAATGCTTTCGGATATGCAGACATAATATATTCAGTCTTTTGTATCCATGTTTCCGGGGATTCTTCCAGTTCCAAAACAAATTCTTCAAGACCTATATTTTGAAACAACTTTCTTCCTTTAGATTCATACGTTATGTTGATTGCCGGAGTATTTGTCAAAAGTGCCATAATACATGCATGCAATCTCATTCCTATGACGAGGTCAAAGGTTGAATATAGTTTGATCAATTCGTCTGTATCATGATAACCATCAATATATTTAATAGTACAGCCCTTAAAACCAGATAATAAGGATTTAAAAAATTCTGCATCATCAGGATAACCTGACATACCCTGACATGTAGATAAATAATAAATGTCACAGTTTTGAGCGGCTATATATTGAAGATAAAGAAATATTTTTTCTTTAATTTCAGAAATGTTTTTCCACTTCCTGAAATTGATACATATTTTCCGGGGTCTGGCAGGATAATCTGTTTTGGATATAACATTTTTGTAAGTAAATGCCATGTCATAGGTCAAAAATGTATTAGACAACTTTAAAACCCCGATACTTTGGTTGGTTTCTCTCAGTGTTACCAATGAAGCGGATGTTAATACCTTCAACAATAAATGTTTATATTTTTCCGGCCAAAGTGGAAGTTCAGAAAAAGATTGAGCTAACAAAATACAGGTTTTTTTTTCTCCAATAACCTTTTCTAATAAACGTAGCTTATAGTTACAATCATAATATGGGTGAAAATAACCACCCGGACAAGTGATTACAATATCTGAATCTGTCCATATCTTATCAAGTTTACGATATTGTTTGTAATAAAATATTTGTTGCAAAATTTGAAGAATGTTCCATTTTTTAAGTTTGATGATACCATATTGAATCCAAGAATATTTCGAATGTATATCATCAAATTTTTCACCGTACAAAGGTAAGTTATGATCAGGATTTACTGAGATAAAATTTTTATAGCCATATCCCGTTAAGGTCATTGTATGCTGAGGAAATCTATCTTTTATAAATTGATAAACGGACTTAACCAAAAGTAAATCACCACCATTTCCTAAGGTTGTAAAACAAATTAAAATTTTTTTATTCAATTTTATTATTTTGATTCCAAAGATATTATTTCAATTTCTTTAGTTTTATTTATCAACTCTTATTAGATAAAGAACTTTATTATTTTTTTAATTCTTTAAGCTATAAATAATCTTGAATTAAGATATTAAACCTTACATACATTGATTACCAATTAGGGCAATACAAATCTATTCAGATTTATATATCAAGAAGATTTATAAATTGTTACGTCTATGGTAATATTAAGATATTGCCCATAATATTTTTCAGCTAAACAATACACTAAAAAATTGGAGTCAAACCTTACGTTGAAACGGAAAATTTATTACCGAAGGATAACCATTTTCCCGAAACCTTCCTGAAATGCTGAATCTATTCTTTGGTTGGATAAATTTTTAAATGTCTCACCATTGCTGTTCTGAATAAAGGCTTTGTAAAGATAAACGCCGTTTGCCAACTTTTGGCCAAACTCGTCAGTTCCATCCCACTTGAACTGTGTTCGGTTGAGACCAATACGCAAAGGACCCAGTTCTTCTTTAGATATTTCTCTGATCAATTTTCCCGTGATCGTAAAAATTCTTATCGTAAAATCCTGAGGTACTTCTGATCCGGTTAAGGTAAAAACAAACTGTGTGGAAGTGCTGAACGGGTTGGGATAATTCAGGACATTGGTCACCGATTCTTCTTCAATAACCCGGAATGAAATAACTTTTTCATTATTCCCGGCAAAATTTCCTGAAGCGTCTTTTGCCTGTACCATAAGTTTATACTCACCGGAACTGAAGGAAGGATGGTAAGTCATAACCGCAGATTCTTCAGGGGAGGTCGGAGCAGTAAAGGTGAGATCGGTACTATTCATAGGTATTTCCTTGATCTGATTTCTGCCTGTATCAATTTTGATTGAAAAAAGTTCCGGGTCATCGAGAGAAATAAAAGAATTTTGATCTTTGAGAATCAGCTTTATTTCCGGATTCGAAGACACAATATCACCATCCAGGATTTTTTGACCATCAAAGTATACATCCAAAAATGGATTAAATTTATCAGGCATAACCTCAAATTCCTGTTTTCCGATGTTATTAAAAAAATGTTTTTCCATCGGATTTTGATCATAATTTGCTTCTACGACAAACAAATGTTTACCCGGTTTATTCAACATTCTTTTATTAAAATTTAAAGGTACCGATTTATTGCCCGCAATAGGGCCAACCTTTTTGATTTCATTATATTCTGAGTTGTCTTCCAGATTAACTATAGAATATTTAACCTGAATACTGTCTATATTTTCATTTGTGAGATTCTTCAGGTCAACAGAAACAGCCAAGGTTTCCCCTCTGGTAAGTTTTGTTGCCAAAAAGGTATAATTTGATTTGGGATCAAGGACCAAATCAGTAACCGGATTAAAGAAAACTCTGAAATGGTTAACATCAGGAACAGTTTTCTTTACTACATCTTTGAAATATAATTCGACATGAAGATAAGGATAAATACTTGCATCAACATTAGCCAATGAAATATTAAACATTTTTTCCTTACGAATCAGTGTATCTATAAATTTTCCTTGCCTTACACCATAAACGTTTACATATGTTGAATCAAAATTTTCCTGATTTTGTAAACTGTATTCTAATCTGTCCCAGGTTTTTGCCGGCCCGATATTTTCAATTTTTATGGTTCCGTCAACATTGATAACCGGAACAAATGATTTGGTGGAAATGGTTTGATTCAAATCTTCAAGTAATCCTTCGTTTATAGCTCCTTTATTGTAATCAAATTTAAAGGTATACGGAAAAGAACCTTTTGCCAATAAAGAATCAATCAAAACCGCCCCCTGATCTCTCAATAATTGAGGAATACTGGTACCGTATTCATTTACATCATCTTCCCATTCTTCTACCTTTAAATCAATATTTTTTTCATTCATTACTGTAAAAAAATAAACAAAGTGATTGGCAGGTATATTATTCTGAAGGAAGTCAATTACTTTTTTTCTTTCCGTTTTAGTATTGGTTAAAAAGCCAAAACACCGGGTTGACGGACTTCCACCTGCAATACTTCCAAAAGCACCTCCTGTATTGACTACATGGGATGCAATTAATGGGTTCATCAATACAATACAAACACCTCCGTTTGGCATGAAGTCCCAGGGTCTGATGGAGGAAGCAGGATTGTCAAAATTAAACTTATAACCTACAATACCTGTAAAGTCATTTCTGATACCATTCACTATTTCAATCAAATATTCCCCTGTAAAAAATTTAAATTTTCTATCTTCATCCATAAATATATGGTTGCTCTTATTGTTGGAAACATATTGATAAAAATGACTTTGATTAAATCCCGGTTGAAGTTGAGGTTCATAAACAAAAGAAGCCTCTTTCCATAAAAATCCGGCTTCCGGAGAGATACTATCCGGGCTCACTCTCCAATAATAAACTGTGCCGGGTGTAAACAACATCTGAGGTTTCCATTCTATCAAACCCCGAACATCAATCCGTTTTCCCTCAGTAAGCTGAGAACTGTTAAACAATTTTGTGGTGTCTATCTGAAAAACAAAATTTCCGGTTTTTACCAAAGCATTACTTGTCGAAACTTTCAGGCTGATATCCGGATCTGTCACTATGGCAAAATCACAAGGTTCAACAGGCAAAGCCGTATTGTCCAGAATATAAAAAGTAAATCCAGGAATACCATTATTCACCAATTCATTGTTTATTTCCGCATTGGGTTCCGGCAACTCTGTTATTTTATTTAACGGATCAATCTTTGCAAAAATCTGATTTTTGCCAATACCCCTGACTCCTGCATTTTTAAAAAATACTTCATATTTCCCATGAGATTTTGGAGCAGGAATCCTGATTCTGACAGTATCATTGTATATACCTGATGGCAGCTGATGATAGAACTCAACATCAAGGCTATCTTCAATCGAATAACCGAGATTGTAAATATCAAAAGAAAGTGAGATACTGTCCGTGGAACTATTGATTAATTCAGGTTTTGTTTTTAAGGATGTATAATCAAATATGAAATCAGGTCCTTCATAATGATACAATTTTACAGCAGGGTCTCCATGTAAAATGAGTTGTTGATACAACGGATCATTAAAATTAAAAGAACTGGTTTGATTAAAATTCATAATTTGCAAAATTCTTCCGATACTTTTGCCATAATTTTCATTGGCTATTTGATTATATTTTTCTATTCCAAATACACCCAGTTGATTTATGGTCGCTGTACCTCCGGATGCCACAAAACCGATAGCTCCTTTACCTCTAATTTTGACAAATCTTTCTGAAATAGTTTCGGCCTTATCACCGAAAATATTTCCTGAATAACAACCTAAAGAGTTGATGAAAGGGTATTTGCCGGTATTTTTATATTTTGAAGGATCTTCAAGATTAAAGTCCCAGGTACCCGGGGCTGAATGTCCGTAGAAGGTTATTATACTTACACCTGTATTGACCAGGTTTGTAATTCCATCCAGAATTGCGGAAGCCAATACATCAGAATTTCTTTTATAAAAAGTAAAAACTTCTGAACCAAGTTTTGAATTTTCAATTTTTTCCTCCATGTTAAGCAAATTGTTTTTGATCAACGACTGCTCATTTACATTTCCTCCACCACTTAAATGTAATACTCTTTTTGTCCAAAATTTATCTTCCAGTGTCTGTGGTGCACTGTAAACTTTTTCATAATCAATTATTTTTTCGAGATAATCCCTGACTTCCTGATTTGACAATGCCGCCAATCTTCCCAAGGCAAAATGTGGGTCAGATTTGTTTTCTTCAGAAAACAACATATTGTCCGAACTAGGAACTCCATAAGTAGGAACAAAAAATCGGACTCCATCAAAAGAGGTGATGTTGTCACTTGTCCTCATTAAGGTATAACTCAATCCTTTACCCAATAAAAATATGTGTGAAAGACTATCCCATTCCTTTTTAAGATGTTTTGCCAAATTTTTAATAGCATAAAAATGTCTGTCAATACCATAACCAAAGTGATTATACAGATCCTGCACGTCAGCTATAGCCACATTATAGGATCCGCCCTGAGAAGCAGAACGAAAATCAGCATAATCCCGGGCTCCATCCAGAAGATTTTTATGTGTAATGATAAGATAATCGGCTTCTTTATTTTCAAAAGTTTTACCTTCAAATACCTCCGCCAAAACTACATTTTTAAAACCCGATTCACTATTCAAAAGATAATAAGACTGATTTGGTTTGACATCAAGAATTATGTTGGTTGTTTGTGGTGAAACGATATTGGCCAGAATTCTCTTTCGTGATTGAGGATTGTAAACTACAGGTCGTAAATTACCCTGATTAAAATTATCCACACTCAAAAGGTGTGTGCCATTCACATCTCCAAACTGCATAAAAAACAGTTTACTATCTGAAGCTTTAAGCTGACGAGGATATCGAATAAAACCGAAGGCCAGTCTGTGTAAGTCTTCACTATAACCATTTTTTATGGTCAATGTCATATTATTGCGTATATCCTGCGGAAGAATATCATATTCTATCTGACGCGTTCTGATCGGGTTGAGATTAAATGAATCTACCAATGTATTATTTACATTAATCAACAGTCTGGAAAAAAATATGGTAGAACTCAATCTGGCGCCTATTCTGGCTGCTATTCCATTATTCTGATAATCTTTTAGTTCAAATAGGGTATTTGTTTCTTTTTCTCCCTTTTTGGCCCATCCTTCAGCTGCTTCAAAATTGGAATATTGGGTCTCACCGTGTTGAATTTTATAAAAAATGTCTGTAAATACCTGCTTGTCTTCGTGGATGTAATAATCCAGTGGTGTGGGTGATTCGTTTTCATAATCAGGTATTACCGTTTCATATCTGAGGTTTACTGATGAAGAATCAAATGTAACGACATACGTATTAGAATCTGTAACAAAACTATATTCTGTATTGAGCATTTCATTTTTCCAGTCAACAAATAACAAACTATCAATACCAATAGTCAGTTTTTCACCATAAAACTCAAGGTAGTCATTTGATGATAAGGTGTTGCTATTTGAAACAAATACAGGAATTTGTTTACCAAAATTCCATACCTGAATATGGTCTCCTTTCACATTGGAAGTATCAAGACCTGCTTGTGATAACTCGTTTACTGAAATTCGGTATATTCCGTTTTCTGCAACTTTTGTTTTTAAATATTTTTGGCCGGGTTTAATCCATTCAATTCCGGTAGAATTTTTAACGGACTGACCAAACAAACTTTGTCCAAAATGCAGAAATAAAATAAATAAAACGCCTATAAAACTTTTCATATTAAACAAATACATAATATGTAGTATTGATTGTTCTCTTAAACTTACAAATGTACTTAATATTGTCCAAATGAAAAAAAAATGTATCTAAATGCAGAAATAAATACTATAAATTGTACATTATCTGACGTTTTACATACAAATTATCCCATCTTAAAACCCGCTTGAGCGCTGATTTCCAACATTCTGTCAATACATTTTCTTCCCTCCGTGATTACATAATCATCGAGTAAAATCTCAGGCAACTCATATTTCATAGAAAGATATAACTTTTCCATGGTATTTCTTTTCATATGCGGACAGTCATTACATGCGCATTGATTATTCGGAGGAGCAGGGATAAATGTTTTATGAGGAGAGGCGATTTCCATTTGATGCAGAATACCCGATTCTGTAGCAACAATAAACGTGTCAGCACTATCCGTTTGTGTAAACTTTAACAATTGGGTCGTAGAACCGATAAAATGTGCTTTTTCCAAAATATGTGCCTCACATTCAGGATGAGCAATAAACTTTGCCTGTGGATGTCTGATCATCAATTTGGTAATTTTTTCATGGGAAAAAATCTCATGAACCATACAGGCTCCATTCCACAAAATCATATCCCGTCCGGTTTTTTTCTTCAAAAAAGCACCCAGATTTTTGTCTGGCGCAAATATGATTCCTTTATCTTCAGGAACACTATTTATAATGGCTTCTGCATTGGAAGATGTGCAGCAGATATCGGTTAAAGTTTTCAGTTCAGCTGTACAGTTGATATAACTTACGACAACATGTTCAGGATATTTTTCCTTAAATTTTCTGAAAATATGCGGCGGGCAACTATCTGCGAGAGAACAACCTGCTTTAAGGTCGGGAAGAACCACTTTTTTATGAGGATTCAGCATTTTTGCCGTTTCAGCCATAAAATGAACACCTGCAAAAACAATCATTTCAGCATCTGTACTTGCTGCTTTCTGCGCCAGACCAAGACTGTCACCTATATAATCCGCCACATCCTGAATTTCAGACTCCTGATAATAATGTGCCAGAATTATAGCGTTTTTTTCTTTTTTCAACTTTTGAATTTCTTCCACCAGATCAAGCGTCGGATCTACATCAATATTGAGAAATCCATACAAGTCCAACGTGTTTTTTGCCTTGGTAAAAATTTGTTCGTCAACCATAATGTTTAATTTTCGAAATGATGAGATAATGTTGCAATCACCGGATAATGATCCGAAATGTTGGAGACCGGAGTTTTATATTGTAAACAACGGAATGGCTTGCTATAAAATAAATAATCGATTCTCAGCAATGGAATGTTTCCGGCATATGTTGTGCTTACTCCTTTTCCCCTTTCACGGAAAGCATCAGAACTGATTTTTGAAATTTGTCGATAGATATATGAAACAGGAACATCATTCATGTCTGTGCCCACCAAAAAAGGATAAGGACATTGTTCCATATGGTTTACTACCTTGTCAATCTGCCGGGACCTGCTGATGTTGGTGTTTTTATATTTTCTCAAAATGCCTTTGATATCTTTATACCATTTCACATTTTCATTATTCTGCAGATTTTCAACTATTCCATCAGCATCCTTACTGACTTTATTGGATTGAAGATGAAAATTATAGATCCTTACCTTTTCGCCTTTGATGGTGACATCCGCCCATATACAGGAATTGGTAAAAGTGCCGAATTCTATTGAACCCTTATTCCCAATAGGAAACTTTGAAAAAATGACAACCCCTTTTTCAATCCTGTAACTTTTATGTTTGGGAAATGATTTTTTCAGGATATCATAAACATAATCTCCTACTTCCTGAAAACATATAATATCCACTTCTTTAAGTTCCTGCAGTTTTTCAGCCAATAACAAACTATTTTCTTTTTTACTTACTTTGTTTTTTTCAATCTGATAATAACCATACCCTATGTTATAGGTTGCAATCTGAAAAGTTTTTTCTTCATCAATCAACATTTCATTACTATGAAATCCTACGTAGTTCTGCACATGTTGAAAACCAAAAACCAAACAGAAAAAAGAAAGCCATATTTTATTTCTGTAAGTTGTCAGCCAATAAAATAAAAATCCGGCATGTGCCAACATATAAATCGGAAAAAACAAACCGATGATCGAAAAAACCCAAAAATATTTCGGATGAATAAAAGGGGTTAAAAAGGACAAAAAGGTAACCCCGGCCAATACAACATTAGCTAATATCATCACTTTGGTAGTGAAACTTGTATTGGTTTTTTTACTTCGGGTCAATGATTTTATGTATTTCTAAATGGATTTTATAATATATTATTCTTTTGTACTGGCTTTATGAAGTGTCTGTTTTTCGTTTTCTGTAAGGTTATCGTATCCTTCCCGTTTTATCTTTTCAAGTATTCTGTCCACTTCGTCTTCAATAGTCATCCTTTTTGCCTCAGCAATTCTGGTTGTTTTAACGGTTTTTGCCACATATTCTACCCTGAGCGGTGATTTTTTTTTAGGTTCCTTTTTAACAAAAATGGCTTTGATGTCTGATAAATCTATTCCATCCCGCAACAAATATACAAATAAAAAACCAAATAAAGTTCCTCCGAGATGTCCGATATGTCCTCCTGTATTTACATTGGAAGCAACTCCCAATAAATCAAAAAATAAAATAAACAGACCTATAAATTTGATTTTTACTGGTCCCAGTAAAATCAAATGAACTCTGTAGTCGGGCGAAATAGCCACAGCTGCAAAAACAATCGATAAAACGGCAGCTGATGCTCCTATTGCCAACGATGCTACTGAAGGCAACAAATATGCAGACAGTATAAAAAACAAAGCTCCCGTTAGTCCCCCGAAAAAGTATATTGGTGCTATCCTTTTGTCACCAATAAGATCACCTACTATATTGCCAAACCAATACAAAATAATCATATTCCAGGCCATATGAAAAAATCCGGTATGGGCAAACATGTGACTCAAAAGTGTCCAGGGTTTATATACCAATTCTTTGATATCTCCCGGCAAAGCAATATAAGGAAAAATAGTATTAAAAAATGTCGGAAAAATAGCTTGGGTCAATGCCAAAACCATATAAACAACAACATTAACGATGATGATTCTTACAATCATATTTCCGTTCAAAAACGATTCTCTTACATCATCATATATGGACCTGAACATGTTATCTTAAATTTTGCATTTTCCAAGATCTGATTAAAATAAATCCCATGACCGCGCCTCCGACATGGGCAAGATGAGCAATATTATCGCCACTGCCGCCAAGACCACTATACAAACCAAAAGCCAGTAAACCCATAGCCACATATTTGGCTTTAATTGGAATTGGAATAAACATCAACATCAGCTCTATATTAGGAAACATGGTGGCAAATGCTGCCAAAATACCATAAATAGCTCCTGAAGCTCCGACCACCATTCCTCCCTGAACAAATAAAAAATGCAGAAAGGTGGCAAAAAAACCACTGGCAAAATATAATATAAAAAACCTTTTGGGGCCCAAAGCCGACTCAACCAAAGGCCCTAAAAAAAACAGTCCCAACATGTTAAATAACAAATGCCTTTCATCGCCGTGCATAAACATGTGGGTCACTATTTGTACCGGCTCAAATTTGAATAAAACATCATTCACTAAATATTCTAATCCGGGAAAAACCAAAACAAAAAACCTTTCGACACCATGGATAGGAATCAGATATCTCACTGCAAAAAAAACAATGACGTTGATGATGATCAGGTTTTTAACTACATCTGTGATTCTAAGCATCAGATTTTTATTTATGAATTAAATCGTTTTTGAATTTCGTTGAGTTCCATCGTGATAAAACAATTTTTACCTGATGGGCTTTTAAATGGTATTTCACAGGCAAAAAGTTGATCAACAAGCTGATGCATTTCATTTGTTTCTAATTGTTTGCCCCTTTTGATTGCAGCTGAAACAGCCATAGAACGGGCAATATTATCTTCAATTCCAAAATCAAATTCGTAATTGATCATATACTGTTCAATGATTTTGTCTAAAAGATTTTCAATAGAAATTCTACTGTCCAATCCGGCAGGTGTACCGTGTATGATAAAGGATTGATTACCGAAATGTGCTATCTCAAATCCTAACGCATTTACATAATCCAATATTTCTTTTAAAACGCCGGCTTTAGCAACATCAAGTTCTACCACCCTCGGAAAAAGCTCCTTTTGGGAAACAAATTCTCCCGTTGAAAGCAGATTTTTATAATGTTCATACAATATTCGTTCGTGAGCAGCCTGTTGGTCAATAATCATCAACCCTGACTTTATCTGCGTCACGATATAATTCTGATGAATCTGAAATGGTGCTTTGATTGAGGGAATATCAGGATGGTGCATATCCAATTCTTCCATCAATCCCAAAACATTTTCATCCTCCATGTGTGTCGTGGGTTGTGTTGCTATTTCAGTAGCCTGAATGTTTTTATAAATGTCTTCCCATGACTGGATGGCCTCTCTTTTGTCTTTTTGAGAATTGAATCCCGAATTTTGAAAACCCTGATTCGGTGTCGGTTTTCCCCAGGTAATTTCCTGTGTACTTTCAAACTGTTTTGAAAGATGTTTATTATTTTGCTGGAAATTGGAGTCACTCTCAAAATCAAACATTGGTGCCAGGCTGTATTGTCCCAAACCATGTTTAATACTTACCTTTACATAGTTGTAAATGAGTCGTTCGTCCTCAAACTTTATTTCTGTTTTGGTGGGATGAACATTAATATCAATGGTTGACGGGTCTGTTTCCAAAAAAAGAATGTATCCCGGATATTGATCGTTCTGCAACAAATTTTCATATGCCCCTTTGATAGCATGATTCAGATTGGTACTTTTTATAAATCGTCTGTTGACAAAAATAAACTGGTCTCCCTTAGTTCTTTTACAACCTTCCGGCTTAATGACATAACCACTGATTAACACCATATCCGTTTGTTCCTGAATCGGTATCAGTTTCTCCTGAATTTGTTTTCCTAAAAGACTTACAATTCTTTGTTTGAGATTGCTTTTCGGCAAGTGGTAACTTTCATTATTATTATGGTGCATGGTAAAAAACACTTCAGGATAAGCGAGGGCTACGCGCTGAAACTCATCCATAATATGTTTTAATTCTACAGGATCAGATTTTAAAAATTTTCTTCTGGCAGGAATATTATAAAACAAATTTTTAACCCCGATGGATGTTCCTTCCGGTGCCTGAACCGGTTCTTGTTTGGTTATTTTACTTCCTTCTACCACAATACGGGTTCCTACTTCATCATGATTTCTCCTGGTAATCATTTCAATCTGTGCAATAGATGCAATAGATGCCAATGCTTCCCCTCTGAAGCCCATAGTTTTAATCTGAAATAAATCATTTGCTTCCCGGATCTTGGAAGTTGCATGTCGTTCAAATGACATTCTGGCATCAGATACGGACATTCCTTTGCCATTATCAATAACCTGAATTAATGATTTTCCTGCATCTTTCAGAATCATTTTAATTTCCGTTGCTCCGGCATCAATCGAATTTTCAAGCAACTCCTTTACTACCGAAGCAGGTCGTTGTATTACTTCTCCTGCTGCAATCTGATTTGCAATATTGTCCGGTAATAATTGAATGATATCGTTCATGTTCAGGACAAAATTATTGTTTCTGAAATAATAAACGTAAAAATTGTTCTATTCTGTCTGATTGAGAAAATAAATAAACGATTAAAAGCAAAACCCCAACAATAACAAGCCTTCTGACAGCAGCTGTTTTTTCCATCTTCGAACGATAAGACGGATCAGAGGCTCCTTTATTCTTAAAACCTTGTCTGATCCTTAATTTCATTTTTTCACCATCAATTTCTGCCTGATCGGCGTACTTTTCCCTAAGCATTTCCATTCTTTCCTGAAATGCTTCTTTCTCCGGATCATAAAACCTTGGTTTATAATCAAAGGTCCGGTTTTTTATCCTGTTTCCAAATCCAATTTTTAACATATATCAAAAATGAATGGTGTGAAGATTATAACATATTGAATGACAATTGGTTTTTTCAAATCTTACTTAATTGAAAAGACTTACTTATTCATCATGTTTAATACCATTCTTACGACATTTTCAGGCGTAAAACCAAATTTTTCATCCAAAACCGGGTAAGGAGCAGAATATCCGAAATGATCCAAACCATGTACATACCCGTTTTTAACCATTCCCTCAAGAGTGACTGGCAAACCTGCCGTCAATCCGAAAACAGGAATTCCTTCGGGCAATAATGATAATTGATATGCTTTCGGCTGGTTTCTAAACAATCCTTCAGATGGCACTGATACGACATTAACTTTTAATGAATGTTCATCAGCGAGGTTCTGTGCCGCATCGATCAAGGTACTTACTTCCGAACCATTAGCCAATAATACCACATCCGGATTTTCCGTCGTTTTTAGGACGTGGTAAGCCCCTGATTTAGCTGCACCCGCATCTTCCAGTCTTGATGTACCTACAGGAGGAAGATCTTTTATGTTTTGTCTTGATAAAATCAAACCGGCAGGTCTGTTTTTACTTTTGAGTGCCAGTTCCCAGGCAACTAATGTCTCAGCACTATCAGCCGGTCTTAGTGCCAGAAATGACGATTGCCCGTCATGATTTTTCAATTTTTCTAATAATCTCAATTGTGCTTCCTGTTCTATAGGTTGATGCGTTGGACCATCTTCACCTACTCTGAAGGCATCATGTGTCCATAAAAATTTGACCGGGGTTTGCATCAACCCAGCTACCCTGAGGACAGGTTTCATATAATCTGAAAATGCAAAAAAAGTACCACAGATAGGAATAATTCCACCATGAAGCGCCATTCCTGTGCACAAAGCTGCCATTGTCAATTCAGAAACACCTGCATGCAAAAACTGACCGGAAAAATCATGTCTTCCAAAAGCTTTGCTCTTTTTAAGAAAACCTTCTGTCATATCACTGTTACTCAGATCGGCTGAAGAAACAATAACATTTTCATATCTTTCAGCAAGATAGCCCAAAACCCTGGCAGATGCGTTACGTGTAGCCTCATTTTGTCCGATTGCAATTTCATTCAGATCAAAATCTGGCAATTCAAGACTTTGAAAAATATCCCATTTTTTAGCCATTTCCGGATTATTGTTTCTCCAGATATCAAACTCTGCTTTTTTCTGAGCTGCGTCCGATTTTTTCTTAGTTATCAATTGTTGATAATAATCAGCCACTTCCGGAAATATTTCAAATGGGTTTTCCGGATTACCTCCCAGATTTTTTATGGTTTGTGCAAAAGATGCTTTGGATTTTCCAAGGGGTTTTCCATGAGTTTCAACCTGCCCTTCGTATGAAGTACCATCTTCTTTGACGGCTCCTTTGCCCATGATGGTTCTGCCGATGATCAACGAAGGTCTGGTTGTTTCAGCTTGCGATGCTTCCAAAGCTGACCTTATGGCTGCCTCATCATTACCATCTATCGTGATCACATGCCAATTCCATGCTTCATATTTTTTTGCGGTATCTTCAGCAGTTACCTCATCCACCATAGTGGACAACTGAACATCATTGGCATCATAAAACATAATCAGCTTGCCCAGACCCAAATAACCGGCTATCCTCCCGACACCTTGTGATATCTCTTCCTGAATTCCACCGTCAGAAATGTATAGATAGGTATAATGACTGAATAAATCACCGAACCTGTGTTTTAAAAAAGCTTCCGCAATGGCTGCACCGGCACCAAATGCATGACCAAGGCCCAAGGGACCGGAAGTGTTTTCAATTCCTCTTTGAACGTCGACTTCCGGGTGTCCGGGAGTACAACTTTTCCATTGTCTGAAAGACTGAATGTCTTCCATATTCATAATACCTAGTAATGTCATTTGGGCGTACAACATGGCAGACATGTGACCGGGATCCAGAAAAAACCTGTCTCTGAGTGGCCAAGACAAGTCAGTTGGGTCAAACCTCAGGTATTCAGAATACAATATCTGGATAAAATCCGCTCCGCCCATGGCACCACCGGGATGTCCTGAGGCTGCTTTTTCAACCATGGCAGCAGCAAGGATTCTGATATTATCGGCGGATCGGGTAGCTATAGAAGTTGTAGAACTCAATGGAAAGTGATTAAAATGAAAAAAGAAATTTGGCCCCGCAAAGGTAGTAAAACGTCCTTATTATTAAAGCCTATCCACCACCTTATTTACATTTCTTTTCATAAGGTTTAATATTAATTACAAATGAATAAAATGGTTTTTAACTTTATCTCATGGTGTTTTTAAAGCTGATTGTGTTACTTTTGCGGCAAATATTCATTTTATGTTACCAGCTATCAATCCAACCAAAACCAATGCATGGAAAGCATTACAACTTCATTTTGAAAGGATAAAAGACGTTCACATGAACGAATTATTTGCCAATGATAAGGATCGTGCAAAAAAGTTTTCATTCGAAATGTCTGGATTATATCTGGATTACTCAAAAAACAGAATGACGGAAGAGACTATGTCTTTGTTGTTTGATCTGGCAAAGGAATGTCAACTCGGAACAGCCATCGACATGATGTTTTCCGGAAAAACCATTAATGAAACTGAAGGAAGAGCAGTTTTACACACAGCATTGAGAAATTCTGATAAAAGTCCATTGCTTGTAGACGGTCATAACATCAGGGAAGATATTGCTGCAGTAAAAGAAAAAATGTATGCTTTCGCACAAAAAGTTATCAGCGGAGAATGGAAAGGCTATACCGGAAAATCCATCACCGATATTGTGAATATAGGCATTGGTGGTTCGGATTTGGGACCTGTCATGGTCACAGAATCGTTAAAACCTTTTGCCAATCATCTGAAAATACATTTTGTATCGAATGTTGACGGAACTCATATCGCAGAAACCTTAAAAAAAATAAACCCGGAGACCACTTTGTTTTTGATTGCCAGCAAAACGTTTACCACTCAGGAAACCATGGCGAATGCAAACACTGCCAGAAAAACTTTTTTAAATGCAGCAGGAGATGAAAAACATATTGCCAAACACTTTGCAGCATTATCCACCAATACAAAAGCTGTGGAAGCGTTTGGAATTGATACCAACAATATGTTTGAATTCTGGGATTGGGTCGGAGGTCGTTATTCTTTGACGTCCGCTATCGGATTGTCCATAGTATTGGCCATCGGACCTAAACATTTTGAAGACCTTCTAAAAGGTTTCGGAACCATGGACGACCATTTCAGAAATACCAAACCGGAAGAAAACATCCCGGTTATTCTTGCTTTGATTGGTATTTGGTATGTCAATTTTTTTGGGGTCACTTCTGAGGCTATTTTACCTTATGATCAATACATGCATCGCTTTTCAGCTTATTTTCAGCAAGCCAATATGGAAAGTAATGGTAAATATGTGGACAGAAACAAAAATAAAGTTACCTACAAAACCGGACCGGTCATCTGGGGAGAACCCGGTACAAACGGTCAGCACGCGTTTTATCAACTTATTCATCAGGGTACAGACATCATTCCATGTGATTTTATCGCTCCGGCTAAAAGTTATAATCAGATCGGCAATCACCATGTTTTATTGTTGTCCAATTTTTTTGCCCAAAGTCAGGCATTAATGAAAGGAAAAACCAAAGATGAAGTAGAAAATGAATTTTTGAAGACCGGTAAAACTCCGAAAGAAGTATCGCATATCATTCCCTATAAAGTTTTTGAAGGCAACAGACCAAGCAATAGTATTTTGGTTGAACAAATCGACCCTTTTCATCTGGGTATGATGATTGCAATGTACGAACACAAAATATTTGTTCAGGGAATTTTATGGAATATATACAGCTTTGACCAGTGGGGCGTGGAATTGGGTAAACAACTTGCCGGAAATATATTACCGGTACTTGAAAACGATGCCGACAGTGGTTTTTTAGATGGTTCGACAAGAGGATTAATAGAAAAATGGAAGTCCTGGAATGATTTTCCTTCCTGATTCACCTGAGTTTCATACAATATTGTAATTTTAGCCTTCAATAAGTATCAGGCCTTATGCCCAACATAAAACACATTGCTGTTGCCGGAAACATTGGTGCCGGCAAAACCACGCTTACCGAAATGCTTGCCAAACATTACAATTGGGATGTACATTTTGAAGACACAACCACTAATCCATATTTAGGGGATTTTTATAATGATATGAATCGATGGTCATTCAACCTTCAGATTTATTTTCTGAATTCAAGATACCGTCAGATTTTGGATATCCGGAAAGGGGATAAAACCGTGATTCAGGACAGAACAATTTATGAAGATGCCCATATTTTTGCGCCGAATCTTCATGATATGGGTTTGATGTCAGAAAGGGATTTTAAAAATTATATCGACCTTTTTCATCTCATGTCTTCTCAGGTTCAATCTCCGGATCTCCTGGTATATCTAAGATCAGGTATTCCCAAACTCGTGGACCATATTCAAAAAAGAGGCCGTGAATACGAAGGTAATATGAGTCTGGATTATCTCAAAAGGCTCAATGATCGTTATGAAGAGTGGATCAGCCATTATAAAGAAGGCAATCTTTTGATTGTACAAAATGACAATATGGATTTTAAAAACAACCCTGAAGATCTAGGTACTGTCATCGAAATGATCGAAAGGGAAATTCACAGTTTATTCAGCGATATCTGATGTTTAACGATGTAAAAACATATACGGAAGCACACCATGTAAGGCTGGTAGCTGTGACCAAAACCCGGAGTGTGGATGATATTTTGAAGCTGTATCAGGCCGGACAAAGAGATATGGGCGAAAACAGAGTACAGGAGTTATTGGCAAAAAAAGAACAACTTCCGGCCGACATTCAATGGCACCTGATTGGTCATTTACAAAGTAATAAGGTTAAATCTATTGCACCGTTTATCCATCTGATACATTCTGTCGACAGTTTGGAACTATACCAGACCATAAACAAAGAAGCCAAAAAAGCAGGAAGGGTTATTGATGTTTTATTACAATTTTATATCGCTACGGAAGAAACAAAATTCGGATTGGACTACCGGGAAGCCCTTGAAATTATTTCTTTTCATAAAAATAATACAGAAAATTTTGTCAGAATTGTGGGCGTTATGGGCATGGCTTCCCTTACGGAAAATGAAACACAAATCAGAAAAGAATTCAGTAAACTAAAGACTTATTTTGACCAATTGAAAGAACAGTTTTTTGCCAACGATTCTAACTTCCGGGAAATATCTATGGGCATGAGCAGTGACTATAAAACAGCCATAGAAGAAGGAAGTACAATGGTCAGGGTCGGAAGTTTGTTGTTCCGGTAATCATAGACATTAAACTTCTTCTTGTACTCCGTTTAGGTCCATAACTTCCTGCTCATCCAAAATTTCATCAATTTCAACTTTGAGATTATCGATGATAAAAACCTGCCTTTCAGGTGTATTTTTTCCCATGTAGTACGACAATAAATCTTCAATTCTTGTTTTTTCTCCCAAAATAACAGGATCTAATCGGATGTTATCCCCGATAAAATCTTCAAATTCGTTGGGAGAAATCTCTCCCAAACCTTTAAACCTTGTGATTTCCGGTTTGCCTCTCAATTGTTTTATAGCCTCCTGTTTTTCCTGTTCACTGTAACAATAAAATGTTTTTTGTTTGTCTCTCACACGGAATAGTGGGGTATCCAATATGTATAAATGACCATGTTTAACCAAATCCGGAAAAAACTGAAGAAAAAAGGTCAAAAGTAACAACCGGATGTGCATACCATCGACATCAGCATCTGTAGCTATCACCACTCTGTTATATCTGAGGTTTTCGATTCCATCTTCGATGTCCAATGCATGTTGTAAGAGGTTGAGTTCTTCATTCTGATACACCACTTTTTTTGTCATGCCATAACAATTGAGTGGCTTTCCTCTTAAACTGAATACTGCCTGTGTCATGACATCACGCGCTTTGGTGATTGATCCGCTTGCAGAATCTCCTTCAGTGATAAATATGGTCGATCCCAATTTGATTTCATCCTCAATTTTTTTACCATCGGTGAGGTGGGCTCGACAATCTCTAAGCTTTTTATTGTGAATGTTGGCTTTTTTGGCCCTTTGATTGGCAATTTTTTTGATGTCTGCGATTTCTTTCCTTTCCCGTTCTGATTGTTGAATTTTTCGTAGGATAGCGTCAGCTATTTCTTTATTTTTTCTCAGAAAATTGTCCAGATTGGTTTTTAGAAAATCCATAACAAAAGCCCGGATCGAAGTTCCTTCAGGTTCCATGTTTTGTGATCCCAATTTGGTTTTTGTCTGGGACTCAAACACCGGTTCTTCCACTTTGAGACTGATCGCACCAACAATGGACGTTTGTACATCCCTGGTATCAAAATTTTTATTGTACAAATCTCTGAAGGTTTTGACTATCGCCTCCCTGAAAGCCTGAAGGTGTGTTCCACCCTGCGTGGTATTTTGGCCATTTACAAAGGAGTAATATTCCTCACCATATTGGGTGCTGTGTGACAAAGCTATTTCAATATCCTCTCCTTTTAGGTGGATGATCGGATACAACAGGTTTTCGACATTGGTTTTTCTTTCAAGGAGGTCGAGAAGACCGTTTTTGGAAACCAATGTTTTTCCGTTGTAGTTTAGCTTTAGTCCTGCATTCAGGTATGCATAATTCCACAACTGATTTTCTACATATTCGCTTCGGTATTTATAATTTTTAAATATACTGTCATCAGGGATAAATTCAATCATGGTTCCGTTAGGTTCCGTGGTTTTCGTTAATTTAGCATCAACCAAAATTTCACCACCTTTGAATTCAGCTATTTTTGTTTCTCCATCTCTGAAGGACTGTACTTTAAAATGTTTGGAAAGTGCATTTACGGCCTTTGTTCCGACCCCATTCAGACCAACCGATTTTTTAAAGGCTTTTGAATCATATTTTCCTCCTGTATTGATTTTGGAAACACAATCAACCACTTTCCCCAAGGGGATTCCGCGTCCGTAATCACGGATTCTTACGATTCCATCCTGAATACTAAGATCAATATTTTTACCATTTCCCATGACATACTCATCGATAGAGTTGTCAATCACTTCTTTTAAGAGTATATAAATACCATCTTCTTGTGAAGAACCGTCTCCGAGTTTTCCTATATACATTCCGGGACGTAAACGGATATGTTCCTTCCAGTCTAAGGATTTAATGTTATCTTCGTTATATTGAATACCTGATGTTTCCATAAAAATTACAATTTATACAATATTATCTTTTTCCAATGATGATTTTAAAAATTCTATAACCCGGATTTCGACAGGGTCGACATTTCTTGATTTTGCCACGTAAAAACTGATCCAATCACAAATATGAATTAGGTAAATCATTTTTTCAATTCTACTTTGGCCTTTTGAATACAATTCTATCAATGTATTTGTTTTGTCCTGAATAATTTCTTTGGTGATATCCATTCTTTTAGCATTTTTCCGGAAATCATCTTTATTTCTTAAAAAAAGTACTGCCAGAGGTGATTTATCAGCCCACCCAACCAACTCATTGTGATTCATTTCAGGAAAAGTATGGTGCCAGCATAACATTTTTGCGTTTTCATTGAGTTGCTGCCTCAATCTTACTGCATTAGGTTCAAACGTACCGGTACTATAAATGACCACTATTTTACCAATAAGTTGTTCTGCGATATTTTTTGCTTTATTTTTTATTTCGTCTTTTTCAAATTTAATCAGGTCAGAAGCCACCATAAACCCATCCATCATTCCGGACTTTACAAATCCATATTGTTGTAAAATGGCCAGTTGAAGCACAACGGAATATCCAAGACATGCTCTTGGTGAAGAATATCCAACAGGAATTTTTACGAACGGGAGTTTGTTTTTTACTGCCTCCTCTTCTACTTTTCCACCTGAAGATAAACAGACTATCTGACAGGATGAGATCATCGCTTTGTGAAGTACGGAAACACTTTCTTCGGTTTTTCCGGAATAAGAAGAAACAATTATTAATGTATTTTTATCTGCGAATGCTGGTAAGTCATATCCTTTTATTACAAATACCGGAACATGACATTCATCTGATAGTATTTGTTGTACAAAATCTCCCCCGATACCTGAACCGCCCATACCGGCTATAACTACTTCATGAACTTCAACATTTCCCGTAGTCAGGTCCAATGAACGGGAAATCTCCAAAGCCTCTTTAATCTGTTGAGGAAAACTATCTATCAGTTGATCCATCATATCTGTCTTTAAAACCACAAAGATATAAAAATAATTTGTAATATGAAACAAGATATAAGGCGAATCGGACCAATATGGCCATTACAACCCTTTTAAAATATTATTCGTCTTGTATCAAGTAATCAGATAGTTTTTAATGAATAAAAACTTAAGTCAGTTGATTATGAAAAATAATCTAAATAGTTTTTTACTCCTTGTCGATTGTTTTGTTATTATAGGATGGAAACCTTAAAAGGGTTTCCATTTTTATTTTAGCATTTTAATTTTCTATAGTTTGAAAAGGAATGAAAGAAAGGGAAGAAAAACCTTTATGTCAGGATTTCCTTCCCAAATTGTACCTTTTACTGTTTTTATCCTACCAACGTTGCGTAGGTGTCAGCATCCATAAGTTGCTCAAGTTCACTGACATCTGATACTTTTACTTTTATAATCCAACCTTTCCCATAAGGGTCTTCATTGATTAATCCGGGATTATCTCCACCATCCTCAGATAGTTCACTATTGAATTCCAAAACTTCACCGGAAACAGGCATAAAAAGGTCTGATGTAGTCTTTACTGCTTCAACGGTTCCGAAAATATCATCTTTTCCCAATGTTTCTCCTATTGTATCTACTTCGACGTACACCAACTCTCCCAGTTCACCTTGCGCAAAATCAGTAATTCCGATTACTGCAACATCACCATCCATTTTCACCCATTCATGTTCTTTGGTGTATTTTACATCCTTTGGAAAATTCATTTTGTTTGTTTTATGATTTTGAAATAAATTCTTTTAACCAATCTGTTGTTATTGATTTTGGTCTTTCAAGTGAAAGACCGAATGCTCTGTCCCAGCAAAGTCCGGCACAAACGCCCAAAGCTCGACTCACTCCAAAAAGGACAGTATAATAATTAAATTGTTTCAACCCGTAATGAACCAATAAAGCTCCTGAATGTGCATCTACATTCGGCCATGGGTTTTTGACTTTTCCCAATGATCCGAGAACTTCGGGGACTATTTCAAAAAGATTCCAGACAATCTGAACGGTAGGGTCAGATGGAATATTTTCTTCCGCAAATCTTTTTTGCTCCATAAACCTTGGATCAGGTTTCCTAAGTACAGCATGTCCATAACCCGGGACAACTTTACCTTCCTCAAGGGTTTTCAAAACATACTGTCTGATATCCTCTTTAGAAGGCCTGTGCGTACCTAATTCTTCAACCATTTCCATAATCCACTTGATAACCTCCTGATTTGCAAGTCCATGTAATGGTCCCGCCAGGGCATTCATGGATGCAGCAAATGACAAATAAGCATCACTTAAGGTAGAACCTACTAAATGCATCGTATGTGCTGAAGCGTTACCTCCTTCGTGATCAGCATGGATGGTCATATACAACCTCATTAATGCTTTGAAATCTCTGGTATCAATACCCAACATATGAGCAAAATTACCAGCCCAATCCAAATCCGGATCTGATGGAATATGATAACCCTGATGATATGTTCTTCTGTATATATAGGCTGCTACAATTGGCAATTTTGCGATTAAGTTGAGACTGTCTTCATACATAGCATCCCAATAATCGTTTTTATTCATCCCTTCTTCATATTTTTTAGCAAAAATAGAAGAACTCTGCATGGCATTAATGGCTATGCTGAATTGGGTCATCGGATGGGTTTCGATAGGCAAAGCATCCAAAACATCAAAAACAGATTTTTCTACATTCTCTCTGCTTCTTAGTTCCTTTCCGAATGCGTATACCTCTTCAGTAGTAGGAACCTCACCGACCATCATCAACCAAAACAATCCTTCAGGAAGTGGTTCTTTTCCCTGAGGAACACGCGGAAGTACTTGTCTTAATTCCGGAATTGTATATCCTCTGAACCGGATTCCTTCTTCAGGGTCCAACGATGAAGTATCCCAAAGCATAGCTTTGACACTCCTCATTCCTCCTATTAATTGTTCGACTGTAACTTTGTCTACAACAATATCTCCTTTTTCTTTAAGAATTGATTTTAACTCTTCTTTTAAAATTTTGGATTTTTGGTAAAATTTTTCCTTTAATGGGTCCATCTGGGTGATTTGATATGTTATGGGTTTGTGATAATGTTTATAATATCCGAAATGATATGTTGTTTTTCAGAAATTATATTCTTAAAAATTCCGTCGCTAAGTTATGGAATATAGGTATAACAACAATGTTTTTTGAAAAAGTTTTTATGGTTAATGATAAAAATCATATTTTATATCTTCCATCTTATGTCAAAAAAAATCTTGAGTGCAAAAACTACATGCAAAAAACAGATTTTTGAGGAATAAATCATGCTGTCTGTTGATGAAGCAAAATATTTGCCATTCTGTACAAAAGTCTGGCACCTACATTTGCATCCCATTCATTGGTTTTGTCCGGAGCTACTTCGTTGATATCAAAGCTTATAATTTTTCGTCCGGATTTTACCACTTTTTCAAAAAGATATAAAGTTTGTTCAAACTCAAAACCACCCGGAACCGGCGTTCCGGTATTTGGACAATACTTTGGATCTAGCCCATCAATATCAAAACTTATATAGACATGTTCAGGTAGATTTGAAATGATATCATCACAGATTTTACTCCAGGATTTTCCTTCATACTGCTGATGTTTAATATCTTTATCAAAAAAAGTTCTAATTCTTGTATCTTGTTGCATCACCGCTACTTCCTCTTCACAATAATCCCTGATACCAACCTGAACCAACTTCGAAACTGATTGGCTTCTCAAAACATTATACATAATTGAAGCATGGGAATAGGTAAAACCTTCATACGCATTTCTCAAGTCGGCATGTGCATCAATTTGGAGAATTCCAAAATCAGGATAAAAATCAGAAAGTGCTGTGATCAAACCTAAAGGAGTACTGTGATCCCCTCCGAGCAAAGCCACCGATTTCCCCTTTAATAAATAATGGGTAGCTTTTTTGCGCACTTGTTTGTTTAACCATTCAGAACCCTGATTGACAGACTTCAGAATTTTTGTCATTGTTTTATTTTTCGTACTTTCTTTTCCCGAAACAATAAAATCGATGTAAGATTCTGCGGATTTTCTAAGTTCTTTACTTTTTTTCCATATTTTCATATCGATTTCATCCATTGCTATTCCCATTTTCCATGCATTTTCTACTAGCGGATCATATAAATCCACTTGAAAAGAAGCATCAAAAATAGCTTTAGGCCCCTTTGCCGTTCCGTTGGCATAAGATACTGTCACATCCCATGGAACAGGCAATATGACTAAATTAGCGTTGGTTGTATCAAAAGGAAGACCAAAAATATTGGCCTCAGGACTACCCGGGGAATTAGGGTCAAAAGAATCTATCAACTTATTATTATCCATGGATGGTTATTTGTTAAGAATAACAATCCTTATGGTTCAAAGTTTGACAAGATATGATTATATATAATTAAATAATTGTAATAAAGCACTGAATCATTTTCAAAAATAAAATTCGACTATATCTAAAAAGGAGAGAGCCTAGCTGCGTGTGCAACAAGGCTCTCATAAAACAGGCGGCGACCTACTCTCCCGCAATCGCAGTACCATCGGCGCTGAGGAGCTTAACTTCTCTGTTCGGAATGGGAAGAGGTGGAACCTCCTCGCTATAACCACCTTAATCTTTTGTCCACGCTTTTGTGGTACTTATTTCTTTTTTGTTGATTTTTTCTTCTTGGATTTTATTTAACTTTTAACATTAAACACTAAACCTAAACGATAAATCAATCTTTCATTGACATTGGGGGGAAAGAAACACAAGTTTTATTAATTTTGATATTTTTTAAAAAGGAAGCTTTCGGGTAATTAGTACTACTCGGCTCCATACATTACTGCACTTCCACCTATAGCCTATCAACGTCGTGATCTACAACAACCCTGTTCCCCGAAGGGATGGAATACTCATCTTGAAGTTGGCTTCGTGCTTAGATGCTTTCAGCGCTTATCCGTTCCAGACATAGCTACCCTGCGATGCAGCTGGCGCCACAACAGGTGCACTAGAGGTCTGTCCAACACGGTCCTCTCGTACTAGTGTCAGATCTTCTCAATATTCCCACGCCCGCAGTAGATAGAGACCGAACTGTCTTGCGACGTTCTGAACCCAGCTCGCGTGCCACTTTAATGGGCGAACAGCCCAACCCTTGGGACCTTCTCCAGCCCCAGGATGTGACGAGCCGACATCGAGGTGCCAAACCTCCCCGTCGATGTGAGCTCTTGGGGGAGATAAGCCTGTTATCCCCGGCGTACCTTTTATCCTATGAGCGATGGCCCTTCCATACGGAACCACCGGATCACTTTAGCCTAGTTTCCTACCTGTTCGACCCGTCGGTCTCTCAGTCAAGCTCCCTTGTACTACGCTCTACGCATGATTACCGACCATGCTGAGGGAACCTTTGCAAGCCTCCGTTACTCTTTTGGAGGCGACCACCCCAGTCAAACTACCCACCACACAATGTCTCCCGTCTTCAACAGGATTAGAACCTAAGTATAAGAAGGGTGGTATTTCAACGATGACTCCACCATCACTGGCGTGACAGCTTCATAGTCTCCCACCTATCCTACACATCTTATACTCAAGCTCAATGTGAAGCTATAGTAAAGGTGCACGGGGTCTTTTCGTCCCACTGCGGGTAACCGGCATCTTCACCGATACTTCAATTTCACCGAGCTCATGGCCGAGACAGTGCCCAGATCGTTACACCATTCGTGCAGGTCGGAACTTACCCGACAAGGAATTTCGCTACCTTAGGACCGTTATAGTTACGGCCGCCGTTTACTGGGGCTTCAGTCAATACCTTCGCTTGCGCTAAGCACCTTCCTTAACCTTCCAGCACCGGGCAGGTGTCAGACCCTATACTTCATCTTTCGATTTAGCAGAGTCCTGTGTTTTTGCTAAACAGTCGCCTGGGCCTTTTTCACTGCGGCCTCGTCATCGCTGACGAGGCGCCTCTTCTCCCGAAGTTACGAGGCCATTTTGCCTAGTTCCCTAGCCATGATTCACTCGAGCGCCTTAGGATACTCTCCTCGACTACCTGTGTCGGTTTACGGTACGAGCTGTATATACCTGATGCTTAGAGGTTTTTCTTGGAAGTTCGCTTGGGGAAATTATTCCCAACCCGCAAGCAGGTCAGGATACTATCGTGCCTCAGCTCAAGTGCGGATTTGCCTACACTATCAACGCCTACACACTTCAACGTACTATTCCGTCAGTACGCATTCCTTACGCCTCTCCGTCACCCCATCGCAGTATACACAGGTACAGGAATATTAACCTGTTTTCCATCGGCTTCGCCCTTCGGCTACACCTTAGGTCCCGACTAACCCCTGATCTGATTAGCATAGATCAAGGAAACCTTAGTCTTACGGCGGGAAGGGATCTCACCTTCCTTATCGTTACTTATGCCTACATTTTCTTTCTAATCTCTCCAGCTAACATCACCATTAACCTTCAACAAAATTAGAATGCTCCCCTACCTCTCGTCTCACGACGAGACCAAAGCTTCGGTAAGTATCTTGATGCCCGATCATTTTCCGCGCAAGAACGCTCGACTAGTGAGCTGTTACGCACTCTTTAAATGAATGGCTGCTTCCAAGCCAACATCCTAGCTGTCTTAGCATTCTCACATCGTTTATTCAACTTAGATACTATTTGGGGACCTTAGCTGTTGGTCTGGGTTGTTTCCCTCTCGGCCACGGACCTTAGCACCCGTGGCCTCACTGCCGGTGCAGTGTAATGGCATTCGGAGTTCGTCAGGGGTTGGTAGGCAGTGACGCCCCCTAGCCCTATCGGTAGCTCTACCTCCATCACACTCTCGCCGACGCTGCACCTAAATGCATTTCGGGGAGTACGAGCTATCTCCCAGTTTGATTGGCCTTTCACCCCCTACCCACAAGTCATCCGAAAACTTTTCAACGTTTACCAGTTCGGTCCTCCAATTGGATACTATCCAACCTTCAACCTGCTCATGGGTAGATCACAAGGTTTCGCGTCTACCCCACTAGCTTGTCGCCCTATTCAGACTCGCTTTCGCTGCGCCTCCGTACCTTAAGTACTTAAACTCGCTAGTGAGGAGTAACTCGTAGGCTCATTATGCAAAAGGCACGCCGTCATCCCTTTAACAGGACTCCGACCGCTTGTAAGCGCATGGTTTCAGGGTCTTTTCACTCCCTTCTTGGGGTTCTTTTCACCTTTCCTTTACAGTACTGGTTCACTATCGGTCTCTCGGTAGTATTTAGCCTACCAGATGGTGCTGGCATATTCAGACAGAATTTCTCCGGTTCCGCCTTACTCATTATCACTATAATCACTCTTCGTCTACGGGACTTTCACCCTCTACGGTATACCTTTCGGTATTTCTACTCGCCTGACTATAGCTTCAGGGCTTCTCCGCTTTCGCTCGCCACTACCACAGAATCACTATTGTTCTCTTTTCCTCCGGGTACTTAGATGTTTCAGTTCCCGGGTTCTCCTCCTTGCGGGATCCGTGATCTTCAATCACGTGGGTTCCCCCATTCGGACATCCATGGATTAACGCTCGTTTGCAACTCCCCATGGCTTTTCGCAGCTTACCACGTCCTTCATCGTCTCCGAGAGCCTAGGCATCCACCATACGCTCTATTTCCGCTTCCTATTCTTACTTTACTTTTATCTACTCTTTTTACTCTCGTGTTCGTCAATCCAATTCAACTCTTGCGAATCTCCTCTTCATGACCTCTTTCCCTCCTGTCAAAGAACTTTTTACCAATTATACCCGTACTTCTTCCCTCGGACTCCCTAGACGCTACGGTCTATCTTGTCTTCAGGGCACTTGTGTAATCAGCCTTTTATCTTGTTATCATCCCGTTGGATGACTCCTTTTTACTTTTTGTTTGTTAAGTTGTTGAATTGTTGATCTGTTAAACTGGCTTCTTGTTAACTCTCTAATCTTTCAACTCTAATCTTTCCCCGATAGTTATCGGGACTTTTTATGTGGAGGATAAGGGAGTCGAACCCTTGACCTCTAGAATGCAAATCTAGCGCTCTAGCCAGCTGAGCTAATCCCCCGTTCTTCTTTTGTCTTCCCGGTACTCACTGATTCTTTGTAGTCTCGGGCGGACTTGAACCGCCGACCCCTACATTATCAGTGTAGTGCTCTAACCAGCTGAGCTACGAGACTCTATTTCGTTACCGCAACGGCTTATGATCTTTCTGGTTTCATTTACGTTGTCCGGCTTCTCCCAAGACCTCGTACTTTCTGTCTCTCATTCCTTTAACTTCCCCGCTTCCGGTTCTGTCTCTTTCTCTCTATTATTCCATTAACAGGTGGAGTTAGTACTAAATTCTTCTTTCTTCCTTCTTTTGACTATTTTTGTCAGGTAACTCTTAAAAGGAGGTATTCCAGCCACACCTTCCGGTACGGCTACCTTGTTACGACTTAGCCCCAGTTACTAGTTTTACCTTAGATAGCTCCCCGTAAAGTCACCATCTTCAGGTCCCCCCAGCTTCCATGGCTTGACGGGCGGTGTGTACAAGGTCCGGGAACGTATTCACCGCGCCATGGCTGATGCGCGATTACTAGCGATTCCACCTTCATGGAGTCGAGTTGCAGACTCCAATCCGAACTGGGACCGGCTTTCTGGGATTGGCTCCACCTCGCGGTCTCGCTGCCCTCTGTGCCGGCCATTGTAGCACGTGTGTCGCCCTAGGCATAAAGGCCATGATGATTTGACGTCATCCCCACCTTCCTCGCGGCTTACGCCGGCAGTCTCGCTAGAGTCCCCAACTTAATGATGGTAACTAACGATAGGGGTTGCGCTCGTTGCGGGACTTAACCCAACACCTCACGGCACGAGCTGACGACAACCATGCAGCACCTTGTTTCGTGTCCCGAAGGAAAGTCCCCTTTCAGGGACGGTCACTCATTCTAGCCTAGGTAAGGTTCCTCGCGTATCATCGAATTAAACCACATGCTCCACCGCTTGTGCGGACCCCCGTCAATTCCTTTGAGTTTCATCCTTGCGGACGTACTCCCCAGGTGGCTAACTTATCGGTTTCCCTTGGATGCTCAAACTTTCGTCCAAACATCGAGTTAGCATCGTTTAGGCGTGGACTACCAGGGTATCTAATCCTGTTCGCTACCCACGCTTTCGTGCCTCAGCGTCAATCAAGGCCCAGCTAGCTGCCTTCGCAATTGGTGTTCCATGACATATCTATGCATTTCACCGCTACATGTCACATTCCGCTAACCTCAACCCAATTCAAGAAAATCAGTATCAATGGCAATTCTATCGTTAAGCGACAGGCTTTCACCACTGACTTAATTTCCCGCCTACGCACCCTTTAAAACCCAGTGATTCCGGATAACGCTCGCACCCTCCGTATTACCGCGGCTGCTGGCACGGAGTTAGCCGGTGCTTATTCCTCAGGTACCGTCAGACCCCCATAAATGAAGGCGTTTCTTCCCTGATAAAAGCAGTTTACAATCCATAGGACCTTCATCCTGCACGCGGGATGGCTGGTTCAGGCTTTCGCCCATTGACCAATATTCCTTACTGCTGCCTCCCGTAGGAGTCGGGTCCGTGTCTCAGTACCCGTGTGGGGGTCACGCTCTCACGCCCCCTACTGATCGTCGCCTTGGTGAGCCGTTACCTCACCAACTAGCTAATCAGACGCACACCCATCTCCAAGCGCCTCAACTTTAATAATAAATCTCTATATCTATTATCACATCCGGTATTAATCCCAGTTTCCCAGGGCTATTCCGAACTTGAAGGTAGGTCATGTACGCGTTACTCACCCGTGCGCCGCTCTCAAGTACCGAAGTACTCTACCGCTCGACTTGCATGTATTAGGCCTCCCGCTGTTCATCCTGAGCCAGGATCAAACTCTCCATAGTATAATCCTTAAGCTCTTCTAAAAGAACTTCTCTAATTCTCTTTTCTTACCTAACTAGTCAACTTCTTATCTCTAAAATCTTTCAACTCTAAAGCAAAAGTCTTTTGTACTACTCCATCCGTGTCAATGAACTTATTCTTGTTTCTATCTATTTCCCAAAAAAAAAAAGACTGCTCTTCCTTTTCTCCTCTCCTAATTTTAGAATATCTCCTATTCCTTTTTTTATTTGAGGCCGCAAAGGTATACCTTCTTTTCTTATCTACCAAATTTATTTGAAAAAAAATTATTCGTTTTTATTGAAAAAACCCTTGATTCTTTGACTCTTTCTTTCAAATTTTCAATAGTATCTGACAAAAAACCAATAGTTTCAACCTATAACATATATGAAAAAAAATATGTTATCGTGATAAATATTTTTAAAAATTTTTTGAACTTCATGTTTTTTAGAAAAAAATGATTAAAATCAATTTTTAAAAATTTATTCAAAAAAAATTGATATATTTATAAAGTAATATTTACGTTTGCACAAATAATTTATCTCATGTCTTTACAAATAAACAATATTCACGATTATCACGAAGCGTATCAAAAAAGTATTGACAATCCTGAAGCTTTTTGGGATGAAATTGCTTCACATTTTACATGGAAAGAAATCTGGAATAAAGTTGTACATTTTGATTTTGTTTCTCCTGACGTTCGTTGGTTTGAAGGAGGTAAATTAAATATTACAGAAAATTGTTTGGACCGCCATATAAAAGATAAAGGTGATGACATAGCTATTATATGGGAAGCAAACGATGTAGATACCCCTTCTGTAAAACTGACATATAAGGAACTACTCCGCGAAGTCAGTATTTGCGCAAATGCTCTTAAATCAATGGGTATTCAAAAAGGGGACAGAGTTTGTTTTTATATGCCCATGATTCCTCAGGTGGTTATTTCTATTTTGGCCTGCGCAAGAATTGGTGCTGTTCACTCTATTGTTTTTGCCGGGTTTTCCGCAACTTCCCTGGCAGACAGAATTAAGGATTGTACCTGTAAAATGGTGATCTGCTCCGATTACAACAAACGGGGTTCAAAAAACATCCCGGTAAAAGAAGTAGTTGACGAAGCCATAGCCATGGGTTGTGATTCCATTGAAAAAGTTTTGGTATATAATTCAACCAATCAAGATGTAAACTGGAATCCTGATTTGGATGTTTGGTGGGATGATGCCATGAAAGGTCAAAGTGATTATTGTGAAGCGGAAACCATGGATTCTGAAGATATGTTGTTTATCCTATACACTTCAGGATCTACAGGTAAACCTAAAGGTGTTGTCCATACCTGCGGAGGATATATGGTTTATACTTGTTATTCTTTTTTAAATGTTTTTCAATATAAACCCGGGGATGTCTACTGGTGCACTGCTGATGTCGGTTGGATTACAGGACACTCCTATATAATATACGGACCTCTTCTGTCAGGAGCTACAACTCTTATCTTCGAAGGTGTTCCTACATATCCGGATTCCGGCAGGTTTTGGAAGGTTTGTGAAAAACACAAAGTAAACCAATTCTATACTGCTCCGACGGCTATACGGGCTTTAATGGCTTCAGGTCATGAAGAACCGGACAATTATGATTTGTCTTCTTTGAAAGTTATCGGCTCTGTTGGCGAACCAATCAATGAAGAAGCTTGGATGTGGTACCATTCTAAAGTTGGCAAAGGTCATTGTCCTATAGTGGACACCTGGTGGCAAACAGAAACCGGTGGCATCATGATTTCACCTCTACCCGGTATCACAGACACCAAACCCTGTTTCGCATCATACCCATTACCCGGAATACAACCTTGTCTGGTGGATTTACAAGGTGAAGAATTACATGGACACAATCAGGAAGGCCTTTTATGTATAAAATATCCATGGCCTTCTATGATCAGGACAACCTATCGGGATCATGAAAGATGCAGAACAACTTATTTTTCAACCTTTCATAATAAATATTTTACCGGAGACGGAGCAAAAACAGATGAACACGGAAGATACCGCATCATCGGCAGAGTAGACGATGTAATCAATGTTTCCGGCCATAGGATTGGTACCGCTGAAGTTGAAGATGCCATCAATCAGCATGACCATGTGGTAGAGTCAGCAGTTGTAGGTTTTCCTCATTCCATCAAAGGACAAGGTATATACGCATATGTCATAACAAGCGGAGAGGTCGGAGACCATGCCCATTTCAGAAAAGAGGTGTTGGATATTGTATCAAAACATATAGGACCTATCGCCAAACCGGATGCCATTCAGATTGTAAGTCAATTGCCTAAAACACGTTCCGGTAAAATTATGAGGCGTATCCTCAGAAAAATTGCAGAAGGTGAGTATGACAGCCTGGGTGATATTTCAACATTACTTAATCCGGAATGCGTCGAAGAATTAAAAGCCGGAGTTAAAAGACTTTCCTGATAGTCTGAGTATTATTTTGATGCCATAGCTTTGACGAAGTCCGGGCTGTCAGGTTTAATATTGGATCCGAAAAAATGAGTCAGTTGTCCCTTTTCGTCGACAACATACTTACAGAAATTCCAGGATGGTACATCACTGCACCATCCGTTTTTAGTCGGATCACTAAGCCAATTATATACCGGACTCTGGTCTTTTCCCTTTACATCCACTTTTTCAAACATAGGAAATGTTACCCCGTAATTTTTTTGGCAGAAAGAAGCAATTTCTTCTTTTGAACCGGGTTCCTGGTCCATAAATTGATTGCAAGGAAATCCTAAAACAACCACATCTTTTAGATTGCTTTCATAATATTTTTGCCAATCTGCATATTGAGGAGTATAACCGCATTTTGATGCAGTATTTAAAATAATTATCTTTTTTCCTTTGTAGTCAGACATTTTTACATTTAAACCCTCCAGACTTATTGCTTCAAGATCATAAAAAGAACCTTTAACTGTCGGGCTTTCCTGTTGCATATGTACAGAAGCAACTTTATTTGCATTAAAACAACTTGATAACCAAACCTGAAAACTTACCAAAAAAGCAACAACATATTTAAATGACATAAAATTATAATTTTGAAGTCACCAAACAGGATAATCAAATTTTTGTTTTCAAAATGCAATTATTCTGCTTTTTCAAAAGGAATCGTCCTGATATGATAAAAATGTAATTGCCTTTACAATAGTTGTATTTGACAATAAAAACGAAAGGCTGAACTAAAAGAATCCGCATTTTAGAAACTAACGTTTAAAAAATTGCCTTACCAATATGATTTACCAATCAAAAGCAACCCTCCTATTATCAATAATATACCCGCTGCTACATTGACTCTGTGTATGACCTGATTCTTCAGTTTTTTTGAAATCCACCCGGCACTAAACACTTTTAATGTATCCGTTGCAATAATTGTAGTAAGTATCGTCACACTGACCCATAAAACCCCATCGATATATCCTCCTGTTTTGGTTAGCTTCGAACCTAATAACCCAAACCAAAAAACAAAAGTAAACGGATTAAAGGTGTTGACAAAAAACCCTTTTCCCCAATACCCAAAATTTCTTAATACTTTATTGGCTTCAACAGAATTTTGCAATTGGTTATTCTTAAAAAACATGTATATACCCATAGATACAAGAATCAATCCTCCGATATTCCCTATCCAGAAATAAAAATTTTCATCTTTAATGAATGTTGAAATCTTATGTAAAAAAAAATAAGATCCGACAATAAAAAGTATATCACTTACCCAAATACCCAAGCCAACCATCAGCCCGGCTCTCATTCCATATTTAATGGAAGTTTGTGTCAACACTACAAAAATAGGTCCTAATAAAACGGAAAGTGACAATCCTAATATCAGTCCTTCAAGAATATATTGCAAAAATTAATATTTTCAGATTAACATGTATTTTTTGTCTTTTGTTTTTTGGAAATAAAAATCCGTACTAAAAATATGGCATTTTTCCTCCCTAATCCTATTATTTTCAATAAAATAAATAGATTCAAGATACAAAAAATGGCCAAAATACGTTTACTTTTTTTACCTTTGCACACTTAAAATTTAATAGACGTCATGCCTAACAGCAAAGATCAGATACTTCTTAATGCTTTACCGGAACATGTTGCCATAATTATGGATGGTAATGGCAGGTGGGCTCAATCTCATGGAAGACCCAGAATCTTTGGACACAAAAACGGCGTGACAGCTGTAAAAGAAGTTACTGAAGCTGCTGCAGAAATAGGCATAAAATACCTTACTTTGTATGCTTTTTCTACAGAAAACTGGTCCAGACCAAGGATGGAAGTAGATGCTTTGATGGGGTTGCTTATTGAAACAGTTGGAAAACAAATTTCTACCCTTCAAAAAAACAATATTCGCCTTCAGACCATAGGTGATATCCAACGTTTACCTTCAAAAACTCGTTTGGCTTTGGAAGGCGCCATTGAAATGACAAAAAATAATACAAGAATGTGTTTGATCCTTGCTTTGAACTATAGTTCCCGTTGGGAAATAGTGGAAGCTACCAGACTCATCGCTCATAAAGTTAAAGAAGGAACCCTCAAAGAAGAGGATATTAATAATGAAGTTTTTGCAGCTCATCTTTCAACCTCAAACATTCCGGATCCTTCCCTTATGATCAGGACAAGCGGAGAACATAGAATCAGTAATTATTTATTGTGGCAGTCTGCTTACACGGAACTTTATTTTACAAATGTATTATGGCCGGATTTCAGAAAAAATGACTTCTATCAGGCCATTCTGGATTTTCAGGGAAGAGAACGCAGGTTTGGAAAGACAGGAGAACAAGTCTCTAAAGAAACCATATCCATCATTTAAATCAGACCGACTTGGAAAAAATATCTTTATTTTATACATTTTTTATTGGATTAACACAGCACATCATACATATAATGCGTTGCTGTAAAAACCCGAAACTTTATATGAATTTTAATTTAAAAACATTATCCAGTGTTTTTGTTGGAATATGTGTCCTTTTATCAAATATTCAGGCTCAAAATGACCCTAAATTGTTTGAAATAGGAGGAATAACCATTAAAGGTGCAGAAACGAGAGACCGAAATGCTATCAAATCTATAGCAGGATTCAGAGAAGGTGATAAAATTCAGGTGCCTGGTCCTTTGATTCAGAAAGCGGTAAAATCATTATTAAAACTGAGCTTGTTTGATGATGTTCAAATTTACAGAGACAGCACTGCAGGAAATGTGGTTTTTTTGACCATCAATCTGGTAGAAAAACCAATTCTGTCCCGATATTCTTACAAAGGTATCACTAAATCAAACCAGGAAGACCTGAACGAAATACTTGAAGGTGCCTTAAAAAAAGGCGGTATCGTCACCGACGATCAAAAAGCATTGGCTCAACGAAAAATCAAAGAGTATTATATTGAAAAAGGCAGACTCGATGTAAAAGTTTTGGTAAAGGAATACAATGACGAACAAAGACCGGGTACTGTGAGACTTGAATTTGATGTGGACAAAGGACCCCGCGTTAAAGTGGGTAATATCGTTTTTGAAGGAAATGATCAGGTTAAAAGCCGAAAACTCCGAAAAAACATGGAAAAAACGAAAAGAAGATTTACCCTTTTCAAAAAGTCTAAATACATAGAAAAAGAATATAAAGAAGACCTTAAAAAACTGATCGCTTATTACAACAAAGAAGGGTTTAAAAACGCATCTATTGTAATGGATACCGTAACGAGGCCGGGGAAACATTTGTTGATTCAACTTAAAATCGATGAAGGAAATCGTTTTTATTTCAGAAATATTACCTGGAAAGGAAATGCTCTCTATACGGATGATTATCTTAATGCCATTTTGGGAATCGTCAAGGGAGATGTGTACAATCCTGAGTTGCTCAACAACAGATTAAAATTCAGTCTCGACGGAAGAGATATCTCTTCTTTGTACCTCGATGATGGTTATCTTGCTTTTGAAGTCACGCCTGCCGAAATCGCCATCGAAAGTGATTCTGTGGATCTCGAAATGAGAATTTTTGAAGGTCCCCAATTTACCGTCGAAAATGTGGTTATCAAAGGCAATGACCGCACAAACGAACATATCATCCGTCGTGAAATTCGTACCCGTCCCGGAAAAAAATTCAGTAGGTCAGACATTATACGTTCCCAAAGAGAAATTATCAATCTGGGATATTTTAACCCGGAAGCACTGGGTATTAACACTCCCGTCAATCAAAACAGAGGTACTGTAGATATAGAATATACCCTGGAAGAAAAACCTTCCGATCAGCTGGAATTATCCGCAGGTTATGGCGGATTCAGCGGTTTGATTGGTACGCTCGGTGTTGTATTTAATAATTTTTCGGTAAGAAATCTGAAGGACAGAGCCACATGGAGTCCTCTTCCCCAAGGTGATGGTCAGAAACTCTCCCTTAGGGTTCAGTCCAACAGTCAGTTTTTCCGGACATACAATTTTTCATTTACAGAACCTTGGTTGGGCGGTAAAAAACCTCAATCGTTTACTGTAGGTGCAGTACAAACAGCTTTTGATTATAGTCTTCAAAATCAGGGAAAATTCAGCATTACCAGAGGTTTTATCGGTTTGGGCTCACAATTAAAATGGCCTGATGACTTCTTCTCAACCAATACAACCTTAAATTTAGAAAGAATCAGTCTCGAAAACTTCACCGGTTTCACTTTCGGAGTAAATACAGGCGTTTTTAATAATTTCAGTTTAAGGCAGACATTTACAAGAAGTAGTGTAAGTGATCCTCTTTTTCCCAGACGTGGTTCCAGAATCTCTTTGAGTATTCAGGCTACCCTGCCATATTCTTTAGCCAGAGGAATCGACAACACCAAACTTACTGCCGAAGAAGAAAGGGAGTTAATCCAAAGATTGAATGAAGAAGGAGGTCCGGGCAACCCACCGACTCAGGCAGCTATAAATGCTGCTATTGCAACAGAAATTCAATCCAAAACATTCAAATGGCTTGAATATCACAAATGGAAGTTTAATGCCGAAATGTATTACAACCTCTTCGACAAATTGGTCGTGGCAGCCAACATTAAAATGGGATTTTTGGGTAGGTACAATAATGATTTGGGATTATCCCCGTTCGAAAGATTTGAGATCGGTGGAGATGGTATTACCAATCAGGCGGCCGGACTTCAGGGTAAGGAAATTTTAGCCCTGAGAGGATATGCAGTTAATGAAATACCCGGCAATGGTTTGGCAGGTGCGCCGATTTTTAATAAATATACTGTAGAATTGAGATATCCTTTATCTCTCAATCCAAATTCTACTATATATGTCACTGCTTTTGCTCAGGGTGGTAATGCATATGCAAACTTCAAACAATATAATCCATTTGACCTGAGAAGATCAGCCGGATTGGGAGCCCGTGTATTTTTACCCATGTTTGGTTTGTTAGGTTTTGACTACGGTTTTGGTTTTGACAAAAACCTGCCCGCAGGCTCTAAACTGACCGATTATGGTACTTTTAACATTATTCTTGGATTTGAGCCGGAATAATAATTCTTTGTTAAAATGTCTTGGACAAGTAACGAAATCTCTGCAAAATAGTCTTAAAACAAAAATTTATAAAATGAAATTTTTATCCAACTTAGTATTTTTATTGATCCTTCTCCCGGCAGTAAGCCAGGGACAAAAATTGGGTTACGTAAACTCTCAGGAAATTCTTTCCAAAATGACAGAAGTAAAAATAGCCAACATCCAATTGGAGTCTTACGAAAAAGAATTGGCTGCCAAAGGAGAACAAATGGTTTTATTGTTCGAAAACCAATATAAACTGTACATGAATGATGTAAATGCAGGTCTTTTGTCTAAAGTACAGATGTCGCAAAAAGAGGAGGAACTCGTTAAAAAACAGGAGGAAATTAAAAATTATGAAAGTGAAATGGAAATGATGCTCCAAAAAAAACAATCTGAACTTTTTGAACCAATTATGGCCAAAGTGAAAAATGAAATTGATAAACTAGGAAAAGAAGGTAATTATTCAATGATCCTTGATTCATCCCAAGGTTTGTTACTCCACGCTATTGAATCTGAAAATCTTTCCTCTGTATTAAAAACAAAACTTGGTATACCCGAATAATTTTGCTCCTCATAAAATATATACAGGCCGGTATTTACCGGCCTTTTTTGTTTATGCGCTTAGGTAAGATTTCGAATGACCGGTTATCTTTTTATTTGATACCTGTCAGGAAAGATGTACCTTTGATTTCAGAATGTAAAATAAAATCATGCACAAAACAACCATCCATAAAATTGAGATCATTCCTATAGAAATCGCACTCACCGAACCTTTTGTCATTTCAAAAGGTGCCCTGACTCATGCAAGAAATACGGTTATTAAAATATATAATACAGATGGCACTTACGGGACCGGCGAATGTTGCCCCTACCGATCCATTCACGGTGAAACCCAAACCGGAACAGTTGCTTTTGCAAGGGAACTGGCAAAAAATTTATTAGGAGAGGATCCACGGGAAATCAGAAAACATATAGCTCTGATGGACAAAATGATCGTAGGAAATGCCTCTGTAAAGTGTGCTTTTGATATGGCTTTGTACGATTTGGTCTCTAAAATGGACGGACTGCCTCTTTATGCTTATCTTTTGGGTGATAAATCAAAAAAAATATACACCGACAATACGGTAAGTTTGCTTGAAAAAGAAAAAATGGCTGAAAAAGCTTTGAAATTTAAAGAAATGGGTTTTCCTGTTCTTAAAGTAAAACTCGGCGAAAGACCTTCCAAAAAAGATGTTGACAGAATTAAAGCTATACGGAAAAGTATAGGAGATGATCTGCCTTTGCGTATTGATGCCAATCAGGCATGGAATTATGCTGAGGCTAAATATGCCCTTCAGGCTATGGCTGATTTTAATATAGAACATTGCGAAGAACCGATTCAAGCCGGAAATATCTCTGATCAGAGACGATTGGTCGCGGAAAGTCCGATTCCTATTATGGCCGATGAAACCGTCTTTAACCACAAAGATGCTGCTTTGGTTATCAAAGAAGGTGCCGCAGATTCTTTCAATATAAAATTAGGAAAATCAGGAGGTATCACCAATGCCATGAAAATTGCAGGTTTGGCTCAGGCTTGCGATATGTATTGTCAGGTAGGATCTTTCTCTGAATCCAGATTGGGAATTACTGCTTTGGTCCATTTTGATATGGCATGGGATAATATCATTTTCCATGATCTTGATTCTCCGCTTATGCTCTCTGAAGACCCTGTCATCGGTGGCATGGAGTACAGTAAAGACTGGCAGGTCACCGTTACGGACGATCCGGGTCATGGTGCCGATTTTGACCCTGTTTTTCTCCAGAAATTTGATATGCTTACGGTAAAATAAACGTTTGGCAAACTTTTTGTATATAAAAATATGCACAGTTTAATCAATTCATATAAAAGTTTTTTGTAATATGTTTAAGTCCCTTTTGGTATTTATAATCGGCTCATTGTTATTCGCTTCATTTAACCATGCCCCTGAAAGTGCTGCCAATGAATACATTGAACAGTATAAAGACCTGGCAGTAGTCGAAATGTACAGAACCGGAATTCCGGCCAGCATTACACTCGCACAAGGATTACACGAGTCAAATTATGGTCTCAGTAAACTGGCTATTGAAGCTAACAATCATTTTGGCATAAAATGTAAATCCTGGTGGACTGGCAAAACATACTTCCATAAAGATGATGATTTTGATGCCAACGGCAATCTGTTAGAATCTTGTTTCAGAGCTTACAGAAATACGGTAGATTCATATGTCGACAGATCGAATTTTTTAATGCAATCTGACAGATACAAACATCTTTTTTCTATTTCTAAAGATGACTATGCAAGCTGGGCTTACGGTCTAAAAGAAAGCGGATACGCAACAGATCCTCAATACGCTCAAAAACTTATCGAAAAAATCATCCGCTACGAACTATATAAGTACGATCAATCCGAGGACCCTTTCAGACATCTTTTGAAAGATTAAAAATGGCTGATGTCGTCTTAGGTGCCGGTGTCATCGGTCTGCATACTGCATATTATCTTGCCAAAACAGGCAGAAAGGTAATTGTAGTTGATCAGAATTCGGCGGACAACAACTGTAGTTTTGGCAACGCCGGATATCTTTCTCCCAGTCATTTTATACCGCTCGCTACGCCGGGAATCGTTTGGCAAGGACTTAAATGGATGCTCGACAATACCAGCCCTTTTTATATCAAACCAAGATTGGACGGCGCTCTTATGAAATGGGGTTACCATTTTTATAAAAGTGCCAACCACAAAAAGGTCACTGAAAATGCTCCGCACCTTTACAATCTTCTCCTCCTAAGTAGAAATCTGTCAATAGATCTTCACCGGGATCTGGATACAAATTACCCTTTTTATACGGATGGCTGTCTCATGCTTTGTACCAATAATGAAAGTGTAAAACATGAAACTGACCTGGCCATGTTGGCAAAAAAAGATTTTGGTCTCGACATACCTTTGTTGTCAAACAAAGAGTTGAAAGAAATGGATCCTTTGATCAGTCAAAATGTCCTGGGAGCCGCTTATTATCCGATAGACTGCCATCTTCACCCGGGTCAAATGATGTCCATACTGAAGGATTATCTGGTGAAAATGGGCGTTCAATTTTATTTCAATGAAAAAAATATTTCTTTCGAAAAAAAGGATCATAAAATCTCCAAAATCATTGGTGAAAATATATCTGTAAATCCTGAAAATATCATCATTGCTGCAGGTAGCTGGTCAGGCCAGGTCGCTGCATCCCTCGGAATTGACTTGCCGCTGCAAGCGGGCAAAGGCTACAGCTATACCTACAAAAATCAGGAAAAAAACATCAAATATCCTGCTATTCTGGTCGATCACCGGGTGGCTATGACGCCTTTGGGAACAGATCTCAGGGTCGGAGGCACCATGGAGGTCGCTGGTCTGGATCTTTCAATAAGTCAAAACAGAATTCCTCCTATCATCAATGCTGCCAATTATTATTATGACGAACTGTCTTTATATTTACCAAAACCAACAGAAATTTGGTCAGGACTTCGTCCTTTGAGTCCGGACGGTCTTCCTTATATTGGCAAAACCAAAAGATTTGACAACCTTTTTTTCGGTTGTGGTCACGCTATGATAGGTATCTCTGCAGCTGCAGCTACCGGTTTATTGTTGAGTCAGCTTATTTCCGGCCAAAAAACTGAAATTCCTGTTTCTGCCTTCGATGTAAATCGTTTTTAAAAACCCCTTCCAACATCATTCTGTCATCCTGATTTTATGTAGCCCTCCAATATTTGGGTAGGAACAAGTATTTTTTTACCTTTGCAGAATAATTTGTTTTTATTATGTCAATGATCAATATTACCCTTCCGGATGGAAGTATCCGTCAGTACCCAAAAGGAACTTCTTCCATGGAAATCGCCACCTCCATCAGTGAAGGTCTGGCTAGAAATGTATTATCCGCCTCTGTTAATGGTGAAGTTTGGGACGCTTCCAGACCTATTTTTTCAGATGCTTCCGTTAAACTGTTCACCTGGAATGATAAAGAAGGAAAAGCAACGTATTGGCACTCCTCGGCACACCTCATGGCCGAAGCTTTGGAAGCGCTTTATCCCGGCACTAAATTTGGTATTGGCCCTGCCATTGACACAGGGTTTTATTACGATGTTGACACAGGTGACAAAACACTGACACCGGCAGATCTTCCGAAAATCGAAGAAAAAATGCTTGAATTGGCAAAAAATAAAAGCCAATACATCAGAAAAGAAGTTTCTAAAGACGATGCTATCCGTTTTTTTACCGAAAAAAAGGATGAATATAAAATTGAATTGCTTCAGGACCTACAAGATGGACAGATTACTTTTTACTCTCAAGGCAATTTTACGGATCTGTGTAAAGGACCACACATTCCCGATACATCTTCCATCAAAGCGGTAAAACTTATGAATCTTGCCGGCGCTTATTGGAGAGGTGACGAAAAACGCAAACAAATGACGCGGATTTATGCGGTCACTTTCCCGAAAGCCAAAGAACTGACTGAATATCTGGAGTTATTGGAAGAAGCAAAAAAAAGAGACCACAGAAAATTAGGTGCAGAACTCGAACTGTTTATGTTTTCTGAAAAAGTAGGTCAGGGTCTTCCCATTTGGTTGCCCAAAGGAACTCAGTTGAGAGAAAGATTACAGAATTTTTTGCGCGCCGAACAGGAAAAACAAGGCTATCAAATGGTAGTTACCCCACATATAGGAAGTAAATCGTTGTACGAAACTTCCGGTCATTATGCCAAATACGGGGCTGACAGTTTTCAACCCATCCACACACCTAAAGAAGGGGAAGAGTTTTTACTCAAACCCATGAATTGCCCTCACCACTGCGAAATATACGGTCACAGGCCTCGATCTTACAGAGAATTACCGCTCAGAATCGGAGAGTTCGGGACGGTTTATCGTTACGAACAAAGCGGCGAATTGCACGGATTGTCCAGAGTACGTGGATTTACACAGGATGATGCCCACATATTTTGTACGGTAGACCAGGTCAAAGGAGAGTTTCTTAAAGTACTTGAACTCACGACCATGGTGATTAAAAAAATGGGTTTTGAAAATTTTACAGCACAGATTTCTTTGCGCGATCCGGACAATCCGGAAAAATATATCGGCTCTGATGAAAACTGGAACGCTGCTGAAAAAGCAATCATCGAAGCTACCTCAGAAGTGGATTTAATCACAACCACTGAATTGGGTGAAGCTGCCTTCTACGGTCCTAAACTGGACTTTATGATCAAAGATGCTTTGGGCCGTTCCTGGCAATTGGGTACCATCCAGGTGGATTACAACCTTCCGGAAAGGTTTGGCCTCGAATATATTGGTGCTGACAACCAGCCGCATCGTCCGGTGATGATTCACAGAGCGCCTTTCGGGTCAATGGAACGATTTATTTCTATTCTGATCGAACATACAGCCGGTAAATTTCCGCTGTGGCTTACACCGGACCAGTACGCCTTACTTCCGATTTCAGACAAATGGATTCCTTATTGTGAAGAGATTAAACAGGAATTGGCAAAACACGATATCCGCGGTTTTATTGACGAAAGAGCAGAGTCCATCGGTCGTAAAATCAGAGATACTGAGTTAAAACGTGTTCCTTATATGTTGATCATCGGTGACAAAGAAGCTGAAAATCAATCGGTTTCCGTACGTCGCCAGGGAGAAGGTGACCTCGGTACGATGTCGGTAAGTGAATTTGTTGCACATTTTACAGAAAAATTATCGGAGGTTTAATTTGGGTTAAACCTTCTAAATTCCCTTTTTGACGAAAGTCAAAAAACTTACCTGATGGTATCGGGTTTTTGTTTGCGAAATTCCATTTTGCCAGAATCTCTTTGTATTTTCCACAAAAATGAGTCTTTGAATACCGGTTCTGCTCTCTGAAAATCCACAATTTCAATCACACCTTTTGAAGCAGGTTTATCCGGTTTGAGCGGAAAATAAATCGAATCGTTTAGGCTGATTTGTATTTGTTCTGAAAACAAAGAATCGACATACAATTCTGCTTTGGTGACTGCCTCTTCACGACATCTCAGCATCACCTCTTCCAGATAGTCTTTCTTTTTTTCTGCCAGTTTTTTTAATACAATAGGGTCGTCAGGAGAAGCTTCCTGCAAACAGGAACAACAACTAAAAACCAACAAAATTCCGACAATCCCTTTATTCATAAGTTTTTCTGAAATAGTATTCAAATTCTTCGAGATAGACGTCCTGAAGTGAATCTACAGCCATCTGATACATAGAATCTTTTTGCGTCCTGCATATAGAATCTCCCTTCAATCTCAAAGTATTCAATTGCCTTGCATACAAAGTATCCACAATATATCGTTGTTCGGGAGACAATTGTTCCCCGTCCTGACACGACATCAGCCCGAAAAAAATCAGTATTCCTGCTTTAAAAATGTTCTTCACTGAAGTCGATGATTTTTCTTTTCAATTCAAAATTTTTGCCAAGGTACACTTTTCGGACAACTTCATCTTCAGCAAGTACTTCTGCTGTTCCTTCGCGTAATATCTGTCCTTCAAACATCAGATAAGCCCTGTCGGTGATCGATAAAGTCTCCTGAACGTTGTGGTCTGTGATCAGAATACCGATATTTTTGGTTTTGAGCTTTGCGACGATATATTGGATATCTTCGACAGCAATTGGATCAATACCGGCAAAAGGCTCATCCAACAGGATAAATTTCGGGTTTGAAGCCAAAGAACGGGCGATTTCTGTCCGGCGTCGTTCACCACCTGATAACGAATCTCCAACGTTTTTGCGTACCTTGTCCAGTCTGAACTCTGCCAAAAGGCTCTCCCTTTTTTCGAATCTTTCTTCTTTGCTCATTGGCATCATCTCCAGAACTGCCATGATATTGTCTTCGACACTCAACTTACGGAAGACACTTGGTTCCTGAGGCAAATATCCCACACCTTTTTGTGCCCTTTTGTACATGGCATCGCTTGTCACCTCTTCATCATCTAAATAAACGTGGCCTGAAGTCGGCGAAACAAATCCAACCATCATGTAAAACGTAGTGGTTTTACCGGCGCCGTTAGGTCCCAGTAAGCCTACGATTTCTCCCTGAGAAACATGGACGGAAACTTCTTTGACCACTTGTCGTGCCCCATAAAACTTGACTAATTTTTCAGACCTGAACTTCATTTTTTAATATTTTTATCGGTTTGAACAGGAATTGTATCCAATACGTCGTTCGGTGATAACCATTTTATCGGCACTTCATTTTCTCTGTTGATTTCCGGACGTTCTATTTTATATATTTTCATCTTTTCGGGTTGGGTTTTTTCCCAATAATTACCGGGATCACGGACGGAATTTCTATTTTTATCCTCAATGACCTCAAGCGAATAAACATCAGGGACTACCGAACTGTACTTTTTAGTAAAAGAAGCCATTTGCGAAATGGAAAATGTATCCATAATGTTTTCACCTCTTTTCAACATCACAAAATAGTGTTTTGTGGAATCAAATGATGAAAAATCCATTAGCAAACCTGATGTTTGATTTTGGGACAGGCATTTAAAAGATAATTTTGTCGAATCCATAGTTTGTCCGTAAATATCCGTTAATGATGTGGAATCAAACATAACTTTATACGGCATATTCACCCTCCATTTTCCCTTTACAGATACATTCATCCGGTTTTCAGAAAGCCCGAATGTGAGCCCTGCCACTTCGCCCAAAGTATCCGAAAGGCTCCATTTTTCTGTAAAAAGGGTATCTAATGGTGCAGAAAACTGAAATGTCAGGCTATCCGATGGCAAAAGATTCGGAGACAGATTGTGGTAACTCAGCAACAAAGGTTTTGGTTTGTTTTTACCCTCTTTTAACGGGGTTTTTACCTTGATTGTATCGTTTCCGGCGATTATATCAAAGGACTCCAGATTGGTATTATAAAAAACTTTTAACGTGTCTTTTACCGGTTTAACATATAATTTCTCCTGACCCCCCATACTAACTGGTCTGATATTTTCCGGATTTGAATTATATACCAGATCAACTACGCCGAAAGTTTTTAAGTTTTTGGCTAATAGTTTTTGTTTGACCCTTGGATTGGACACCAAAATGATATGTTCTGTTTTTTGGGAACTGGTATCCAGGACGATTAATGAATCCGGAAAACCGATTTTTTCCGATTCAAGATCATATTTAAGATTGACATTTTTATCCACCAAAGCCAACATTTTAAAGGTATCAGCTTTGATATTTTTGAAAGTAAAACTACCCGACTTATCCGTTTTTGTTGAATAATATGGTTTTTCTTTCGCTACTATGGAATCAAAATGTGTATCGTACAATAACACCTGGACGTTTTCAGCAGGTGTAAAATCAATGGCATCGTATATTTTGCCACTCATCGTCAGACTGTCCAGAACGTCGCCGGTAGAAAACACATAACTGAAGTTTGTCAGCTTGTTGCCTTCATGAAAATCGACGATAGCTTCCGCAAAATTGATGGTATAGGTTACATCAGGCCGGAGCACTTCACTTTCGTGAAATGAAAAAGTCACCTTTTTACCTCTGCCCGTCACTTTGGGCAGATAAACGAGCGGAGGTGAAACCAAAACCTGTTTTTGGGCTTCTTTAACTTCCACATATTCGTCAAAAAACATGATAATGTCTTGTTTGACAAATCGTGTTTGAAAATGAGGCGTTGATTTCAGGGAATCCTGTACCGGAGGTTTTTTATCTATAGGTCCGGATAATAGTTTTCCGGTACTTGCGCAGGAAGTCAAAACAACCACGTACCAGACTGCTGTCACGAATGAAATTATTAGTATCCTGAAATATATGGCCTCTTTGATATTCATGAATTTGATAAAACGTGCAAAAATACACATATCTCCGTTAATGGTCAGTTTTCGGTAATTGATTAACACGGATTTAATGGATTTGAGTGCCTGGTTTTAAAATGAAAATAAAATAAGCTTCATATAAATACTTTTTTAACCGTCTTTTATATTAGCAGTTTTTTCTAATTTTAACAATAAAAAATTCTAAGTTTTTTTGTAGTTTTGTCATTAAAACATAAGCTTTTTCAATCATTTTTTGTTACTATTATCAAAAATAAATCAAATGTGTTAATTTTGCTTAACAGTATTTTAACAACAAAAATGACACTTTTTTCCGATTCAACTGTTTTTAGCATTATATTTGCATTCTATTTGCAAGTAAACGTTATTTTTAAACCATAAAAGATATTTTATAATGAAACAATTGTTTTTATTCTTATTAGTTGCTTTTGTTAGTTACAACGGATTTTCTCAAGCCACTGAAAAGGCAGCAATTCCGGTTCCTGTTCAGGCTGAAAAAGTGAACGTTCAAAAAAATGCAGTAAATACTGCGGCGCCAAAAGTTGAAGAAGTTGTCGAAAGAACCAATGCTAAAATGACTTTTGAAACGATGATGGTTGAATATGGTACTATTCAGCAAAAAAGCGAACCATTAAGAACTGTAAAATTTACCAATACAGGTACTGACCCACTTATCATTAAAAGTGCTCAGGGATCTTGCGGTTGTACCGTTCCTGTTTGGCCTAAAGATCCTATTCTGCCTGGTCAAAGCAGTGTTATCGAAGTGAGATATGACACAAACAGAGTTGGTAAAATCAACAAATCAATCACCATCACTACCAATGAAGGTCCTGAAAAACACATCCTTCAGGTTGTAGGTGAAGTGTTAAAAGTTGAAGAAGAAATGGTTGTTCCTGCTCCTGCACCAAGTGTAATCAAAGGATAATATTTCTTTTAAGAATATAAAAAACCTCTTTCTGATGTTCAGAAAGAGGTTTTTTTTTATTTGTTCCATTGATACCTTACATCCTCACCAATTTCTAAAACTACATTTACTATATGTTTCTTTCATTTCTTTTTTAAACTTTATTCACCTTTACACTTTTGCAATCCATAATCTATGATCAACAGAAAAGAAGCCGTCATTACCCACCTGTCTGCTCATTTTGTAGGTAGTGAACTGGAAGGAAAACACACCTTTTATACAGAAAAAGGTATTGATTTGTCGGATGAATTGCTCCATCAATCGTTGTTGTCCTTTTTTACGGAAAACTTTAAAGAGCCTGAATTTTTCAGGTTTCTTCCTGTTGCCGGATCGATGGAAGATAATACCATGTACCAGGCCGTTATGTCTTGTTTTGACGATGACAGCCATTTTCATGACTGGAGTATTCAGGTGACAAAGTGGTTGGTTTCACAGTCAAAACATCATCAGATCAAAAGTGGGGAGGTTCTGATTTGTAAGATCGAAAACATCCTGGTAGAAGACGAAATACTTGAAGGTATTGGGATCTTTAAGATCGAAAACAAAGAAAACTATCTTTCTTTTTCGGAAAATGCTGAAGAAGATATTGATTTGAATATCAATCCCGGTATTAATCTGAATAAAACAGACAAGGCGTGTTTTATTTTACATACCGAACAGGATTCCGGATTTAAGATTTTTAATATTGACCATTCCAACAGAAACCAGGATGCCAAATATTGGCGCGATGATTTTTTGAAAATATCTCCCCGGTCCGATGACTATCATCACACCAAGGAATATATACAACTGACAAAAGAGTTTGTCCAGGAAAGATTGGGCAAACAATTTGATGCCGACAAATCCCAACAGGCACAAACGATGCAGCGCTCTTTGGATTATTTTCAAAAAGAAGATTCTTTTGACCATGTGGGTTATGCAACCAAAGTATTCAAAGACGAACAAATCGTCGAAGCGTTCAGAGATTTTAAAGAAGACTATGAAAACTATAAACAGATAGAGCTCACTGACGAATTTGGCATTTCAGATCAGGCTGTCAAAAAACAAAGCAGGGTTTTTAAGTCCATCATCAAACTGGATAAAAACTTTCATATTTATATTCATGGCAACAAAAATATGATTCAGAAGGGAATAGATGATGAAGGCCGAAAGTATTACGTATTATACTACGACGAAGAACACTGATAAAGTCCTTTGCAGGTTTTTTGCCGGAATATGTTGTTATAATCCCAATATTTCTTTCAACTGCTGGCCATGCGTTGCCGTAACCACCTTGTCAATAAAATGGGTAATGACCCCGTTTTCATCCAAGACAATGGCTGATCGGTACACACCTGTAACGTCTTTTCCCATAAATTTTTTAGGTCCGAAAAGGCCCCAACTTTTCAGAACTTCCCGCTCAGGGTCTGATAAAAGAGGATAGGTTATGTTGTATTTTCCTATAAATTTCTGGTGTTTTTTTTCAGCATCCGGGCTGAGTCCGTACACTTTATATCCGGCTTTTTCAAAAACACTATGGTCTTCGTTAAGACTACATACCTGCTTGGTGCATGAAGGTGTGTCGTCCTGAGCATAAATACTGATAATAACCTTGTTTCCCGAAAATGTCCGGTTATTTACGAAATTCCCGTTTTCATCTTTTAACTCAAAATCCGGCAATTTTAACCCTGCTTCTAAAGTCATCATATATTTTTTTGATGTAGCTTAACGTTTTCAACACGACTTGGTTTAACAGTTTTCAGCATTTTAATAAATGTCTGCTGAAAAGGACCAAAATGAATCAGGTTTTAGACTCAATCGAAAATAAGGTATCAACATGACAAGAAATGTTTAAGCCGGATTACCCATTAGGCTTTGTCATGAGAGCAAACATGCCAAAATAGTCGTGAGGTTTGGTCTGTTCTTTAGGAAGAGACACTGATCGGGAAGTTTACAGCACCATCTTTTTGTACTCTATGATCGTATCGTAACCTTTTGAAGCAAAATAATTTTTTGTTTCTTCAGCCCCTTTATCTGAACCTACCAAAACAAAATCACCTCCCCAGGCTCCCAAAGATTTGACACTTCCCCAAAAATCGGGGAATCTTTCGTCTTTCACTTTTTTAAAGCCGGTATGTGAAGCAATTATGTTTTCATGCTCGTCCAAAAGACCTGTAAAATCTTTAAATTGTTTGGCTTCCTGAATATCTTCAGTGATACGCGTAATACTCTTGATCAATCCGGCTTTGTTTTTTACCGCTTTGATATAATTTTTTATGGCTATTCTCGAATCGGTCTTCTGGCCCAGGTATACAAAATACAGATTGTTGTGAAAAGAAGGCATAAAGTCAATCTCCGTGTACGAGACCTCATCCGGTGAGTTGACATAGGTAATAGGACCATTAGCAAAGGCGCACGCTACATCATAACCTGAACCATCTTCTGTTTTAAAATATAATAACAAAGGGTTAACTTCAGCCCATTCCGCAATGAGATAAATGAGGGTACTACTGGACCCCAAGCCCCATTCCAACGGAAACTCGAGTTGTGTTTCAATCTTAAATCCATTCCATTGGGAAAGAAATTCGGAGTTGAGCCGAACTGCATTTTTCAAAACTTTTTGTAAAAAATCTGAAGTAGCCTCGTCAGATGTTTGCACAGGTGAAAAATCAAAAAGTGAGATCGTGGAATCAAACCAGACTTTCCCATTCATATCCAGACTTTCCCATATCAGATCTGAAGAAGTGGTTCTTTTTATGGTCAGTTTTTGTCCTGATTTCGTAGGAAGGGCTAATGCTTTTGCCCCATCCAAAACAGCATACTCACCTGTGAGTAATAGCTTGCCTCTGCCGTGATGTTTCGTTTTGATATGCCTGAAATTTTGGTCGTGCAAAACTAAAATTTTCATAACGAATCACAAAATATTTTTACAATTAAATTATATATATTTAATTCTTAATGTGCAGATTATATATAAATAAATCTGATTTTGACATTATTTGTACCTAACAAGTTGTTTTTTTGGCACGTCTTGCATTTTATTTTTTTAATACGCGATTTTGTTTTAAAGCAACAGTTTAATTTTATTCCATTATTGTTTTTCCAAATTACGATCACAACAAATACGCTCATTTCAAAGTTTTGATACTGCCATTTTACTTTTTCCGTTTTTTACAGGCAATATTTTTATTAATCCCCCATTTTTATCGCTCACTTTTTATGCGTCTTTTTTCTTACGTTTTGATACCTGTTTTTTCCCTTTGGTTTTCAGTTTCGATTGCTCAAAAAACCGAAATAACGGTATCAGATAAAGAGAAGAATCCTTTGGTTGCCGCTTTGGTCACGCTAAAAAACACTTCTATTGCTTCAGAAGAAAATCATTTTACAGAATCAAATGGTAAGGTCGTTCTGAATCAGCTTGCTTCAGGTAATTATCTGATTGAAGTAAGCTACCTGGGGTTTGAAACCATTTCAGACTCTATCACCATACAAAAGGATAACCATACTTTTAAGTTTGTGCTCGAACCCACAGGACAAATTATTGATGAGATCAAAATAGTTGGTAAAAGACCACTACTCAGGCAGGAAGGAGACAAAGTAATCATTGATCCTGAACCATTGCTTGGTTTTTCAACAAATACATTGGAAGTTTTGGAAGCGACCCCGGGATTGCTCGTCGACCCTGAAGGCGGTATTTTTCTCAACAATGCCAATCCGGCAGCTATTCATATCAATGGACGGGAACAAAGAATCGGCACACAGGATATTATGAACATGTTGCGTAGCCTACCTCCCGGCAATATTTTGAAAATCGAAGTCTTGCGCAACCCTTCAGCAAAATACGATGCAGCTTCTTCCGGTGGAATTATCAATATTGTCCTTAAAAAAGGCGTGAAACTCGGCCAATACGGAAGTGTCAATGCCGGCATGAACCAAGGAAGAGAAGGAAGCTGTTTTGGCGGATTTTCTTTCAATCATACCGGACAAAAATCAGGTTTCAGTTTTCAGCTAAACTATAATCATAATGCCGTGGCTGAAGATTTTTCTTCCCAACGAAACACCCTAAACACCCCGACACTCCGGCAAGTCAATGACAATACCCGAAAAAATGACAACATTTTTGCTTCCTTGGGTTATGATTATACATCAAAAAAAGATCACCAACTCACTTACTTCGGCACTTTTCAGGGAAATCTCAACACCCTTATATCAGTTCAATCCAATACTTACGATCAGGGATTGGAAACGATATTTTCCAGTAATAACCAGATAAACAACAGAAATCCGTTTTTTTCACACAGACATGACCTTGGATGGTTAAAAAAACTGGATACCATAGGCTCTGAAATTGATGTTAAACTTAGTCTGGGCCAATCGTTTTTGGATGGACAACAGGATTATGTTTTTGGCCAGATCATCCCTTTTCCGGCGACATTAACCGGTAATGGCGACATCGTCAATACCAGGAATTTCCTGACTGCACAAATTGATTTTACCAAAAAATGGGACAAAATAGTATTGCTTGAAGCCGGTTTGAAAGGAGATATCCAGAAATTTGACAACAGAACCGACTTTTTTCTACCGGTTTCTTCCGGAAATGTGCCGGATACTTCAAGATCCAATCGTTTTACCTATCAGGATAATATTTTTGCGGCTTATACTCAGTTGAGCCGGGACTTACCTTTAAAAATCACGGTTAAAGCCGGTGTAAGAGCAGAAACAACAAACATGTTGGGAGAACAAAAATTTCCTTCAGACACTTCCTTTACGGTCAACAGGATCGACTTTTTCCCTTATCTTTTTTTGAGCAGAGACTTGTTTAAAATCGCAGGTTACCCGCTCAAAGCTTTTGCTATTTACCGAAAAACACTGAATAGGCCATCATATCAAAATCTCAATCCTGCTATAGAAATCCTGGATCCTTTTAATTATTCCTCGGGAAACCCGACGCTGGCACCACAATTTACAGACAATTTCGAATTTAATGTTTCTTTTGACGACAATCCGATTTTTGCTATCGGACGAAACTACACCACAGGAATCATTTCCAATGTTTTGTACGAAGACCCGAACAGAGCAGATATTACATTTAACACCTTTGACAACATCGGTAAGAGCAAAGAGACTTACTTCCGGCTGGTAGGTGCCATTCCTCCCGGTGGAAAATACTTTTTTGTGGTAGGGACACAATACAACCACAGTGAATACGAAGGATTGTACAATGGTCAACCCATCTCCTTCAGCCGGGGAAGCTGGCGGTTTTTTACCTTTCACAACTGGAAAATCACGAAAACATGGAGATTGAGTATGTTTGGATTTTTATTGACAAAAGGGCAACAAAACTTTTTGGAACTCGAAAACTTCGGACAATTAAACCTGACACTCAACAAATCCTTTCTCAACGACAGACTACAAATCAGTGTCTTCGGCAGGGATATTTTCCGAACAATGGAAAACAGATTTGTGCTGGACCAAGGTGGCATCTTTTTTGAGGGAGCCCGTTATTCCGACAACCAGCGTTGGGGCATGACCATGCGTTATTCTTTTGGTATGAACCAGAAAAAAGAACAGGGAAATATATTCAACATGCCGGGAGGAGAATAGTGTCCGGATTTATTTATCCTTTACATTTTTTTTATTCCAATAAAACAAAAAAGAATAAACTGTTGGCCATAAAACCAAAACGGATATGATTACCATCATAATCGGCATCATCCAGGTAACAGGTACTAAAAATGATAATATACAAATCAAAAGTCCTCCGGTTACCCAGATTTTTCCGGCAAGGCGATGGGTTTGTTTCCAGTTTTCATCATCATTCAAAGTCCACGGCAAACGCAAACCCACAAAATAATTAGGTTTGATATTGTACATAAAATTACCAAGCACGGCAAATAACAAACCCAAAATGACAAACAAAAAAGAATTGGAGCCTCCGTTTACAGTCGAATAAATAATATACGTAGAAATCACAGAAAAAAAGGCTACAATAGCAAAAGCTATTTTGTGCATAGCAGTTTGTGGCTGGTCTTCAGTAACTTTCGGATCAATTTTATAAATATTGGTAATGAGAAGGTATGAAATTAAAGACACGGACATCAATAAAATGATAGGAAACCACAATTCTGATTTGTCACCATATCGATCGGCTTGCATGTCAGAACCATAATGTAATGGAACATTTTGTGGTAAACCAGGATAAATCAAATACAAATAGCCGAATGGCAACAAGACTAAAACGGCTAACGTCAAAATTTTTACTAAAGAAGGTTTCATGTTGATAAGGTTTTATTGTTTTTGTTGTGAAAGTTGATACATCCATTGCAATATTTCGTCAAGAACGGTCGTACTAAGGCTGTATATGACAAATTGTCCATCCTTTCTGGAAGAGACCAGATCTGCCTGACGCAATAAATCTAAATGATGCGACAAAGTGGGTTTGCCGATTTGAAAATGGTCGGCTATTTCTCCGGCAGTCAAGTCGCTCTTTTTGAGAAGGGTCAGAATTTCTCTGCGAATCGGGTCATTTAATGCTTTAAATACTGTGTTCAAATCAAAAGATTTTTATATTTCGACAAATATCGAAATAATTATTAAAAGCAAAGGTGTTTTTTCGATAAAAAATTATATTTAGTCGACAATTACCTGACCAAAGATCTGTAAAGTGCCGGAATTGAGAATACTATTGCCGGTTCCGGGATTGGTGTCGTCTATGACAACATTGTGTAAAACGAGGTTTCCCTGATTTTGTACAGCCCTTGCATTCAACCCGTTTCCGGAACGCAATTCCAGATCGCGAAGGGTCACATCGCCCAACGAAGAAATCAAAAAAACCGGTCCACTTCCTGAGGTTTCGATGCTGATTTTTTGGGTATTAAAATCTCTGATCGTCAGGTTCTTATTAATACTGATGGAGGAAGACAGGGTGAGCGTTTGATTTTGCAGGTAGGGAGCAAAAACTATAACCGAACCAGTCGGAGCATCGATCACCGTTTGTCTAAAAGAACCGGCGCCAACATCCAGTGTATTGAGGACTTCCCAAACCGGAAAAAAAGGATGGTCATAAGACCAAAGCGGACCCGAAGGATTTCCACCATAAAGGATCTGACCGTTGGAAGGACCACCTGCGGCTCCGGAAACATCCGAAAGGACCAAACCACCGCCTTCATCAAAATGATACAAAGCTTTGGTGTTGGCATCCGGCACGAAAGGACTTGTTGGCACAGAAAAATTACTGTTATAACGAATGATATTCGAAATCAGGAACTCGTCCAAATGACCTTTATAATACAAAGAGCCGGGATAATCATGTTTTTCCGATCCGAATACCAACGTTGGGTCATCAGGAAATCCCGACATTCTTCCGTTTCGGTAGCTGATATCCCCTGTCGAAGAGCTGGAAGGATCACTACCGTCCAACACACCATCTACATAAAGCCAGACTCCGCCTGTGGATGCCTGTCGGGTAACGGCTATGTGGTGCCAGTTTCCGTCATCAACGATGGTATTGCCGGTGACACCTCCATGGGACAAATTGCCTCTCTGGACACCGGCGACAATCCTTCGGTTGCACAAAACAATACCATAGTCGCCATAATCACCATCACCAAAAACATCTCTGTCTATGATGACATTTCCGTAATACCATTGATCGGGGGTACAACCGGCAGCTGTATTATCACCGGGAAAAGCTTTCATCCAAAATTCAATAGTAAAATCCATTCCGACATCTACCGGCCTTTCCGGATTGTCCAAAGGTATAACTACACGGTCAATGTCCGTATTGATATCATTTCCGGAAGCAAGAAACCGCAGTGAGTATGTTTGGGTATAAATGACCACACTGAATAACAAAAAACCGGATAAGCTGATAAATTTTCGAATCATACCAAACATGTATTGTAAAAACCCAAAAATACTAAAAATCAACAATTAAAGAATGATTTGCGAAAGTGTAAGTGGAAATATTGGCGCTAATAATTATTTTAGAATAAATCAATATTTAGACTTGAAATTGTTTCAACCTCAGCCTCAAACTTGTAGTTTGGTGACATTTTGTTGACAACGACACTACTTTCAAGGGTAAGCAAAAAATTATAAACGTTATACGGTTTATCTTTTAACAATCCTTTATGACTTCAGGGAATGTTTGATTTTTGAATCAATTTATTATCATCAATTTACAGTATAAAAATTAAAAAAGTTACAATAAAAAAGGTGTTTCCGGCTTTACGTACTATTCAAAAGATATCACAACACCTTCTTTTGAATAAAATTCTGTTTTAAAAGGTCCAATTTCACCGCATGGTCGTGTTTGAGTTGTAATATCTTCCGGATAATAAAAAACGGTATACCTTCCATTCTCCCAATATTCTACATGTTTACCAATCGCAAACCCTGTATCATAAGCGCCTTCAGACATTTTCCGCCCAGTCACAGCAGAATATCGGATTTGATATCCTTGCAGAAATCCGTTTTTTAAAATATAGGTACCTGACAATGCCGACAATGTTGTCTCTCTGTTGTTTTGAAAAACAGATTCCTTTACCACATTTCCTTCAGGATTAAACATCAGAGATTTCCCGTGTTTGATACCATGACGAAATTCATTCAATTTTTGGATTTTATTTTCAGTGCTGTATTCCATTTGTTGCCCGTGTATTTTCCCGTGAAGATAAGGTGAAACCAATTTTCCACCTCCTATATAGTGGCGAATACACAAAACAGGGTCTGAAAAAGTGTTATAAATCCATTCATTTTCTAGGACCCCGTTGTAATATTGTTTCCAACGACCGGTTCTGCGGCCATTTCTGAAATGCCCTTCAAATAAAATGTTACTATCGTCATCGTAAAAAAGGGATGCCGTGCATTTAGTATCAGGTAAGGTATATTCCTGAACCTGGACAACTTCTTTATTTTTGTTATAAAACACCCATTTCCCCACTCTTGCACCATTCACATAAAAACCTTCACATAATGGTTGGAATTGAGACGAGTCCGCGATATTGTAATAATATCCATGTTTATAGTTGATATACAAAAAACCTTCATTTTGATAATCTCTGAATATGGTGGTGATATTTCTCAATGTATCTCCTGACGTTGCGATCAAAAGAGATTGTTGGATTTTTTATCGTATCTCCTGAATAAGTATATAAGTTTGTTTTATTACCATACCACTTTTCCCACTGTATCTGACCCTTTTGTTTAAAACTTTCAAATTCGATAATCGGAGGAGTTGCATGTTTCATATATTTAATATAATTACCTTCCGGAAGACCTTCGACATAATCAAATTCACTGATGGGTTGTCTTTCATTCAATTCGTGACTGAAACTATAATGTTTCCATCTGCCATGTGCTTTTCCTTTATAAAATTGAGCTTCAGCATATATTTCATTTTGTGCTTTCAAGACAGTTCGGCCGCTAAAACCTCTTTTTTTCAATTGGAAAAATTGAGTAATAATGCTTAGAAAGTTTTTTCCTTCTTTGTTGTCTGACGCTTCACACTCAATATAATTATCATCAATTCTTCGGGACAATTGATGACAAATGGTCGCCGCATAGTGCAGATGATCTTCTGTTTGACTGATTATCAGCCATTCTGTGCCCGGTGCTATTCTTTTTCCTCCCTGTGTTGTATTTCCTCCGGTGACAATATAAACAGTATCAACAGGTGTTCCCCGAAAAACCTGCTTCACCACAGCCAGGCTGTTGTATCCGCCAGGCCCGTTAAAAGTAGACAAAACGTTACACGTGAAGATGTGGTGTTTATCTTCCTTATTTGCCAAAATTTCAGTGATGATGTATTCCGGATCAAAACATGAGGCCGCACATCTGCAAAAACCAAAACAAAAAACAGCAATATATATGAGTTTCATTTGAAGATGTTATATAATGACAATCAACATTCACCTCAAAAGTAATGATTTTTTGTTTTTTGAAATCTGTGAAAATTCAATTTGGTCCTCACGAACACTAAAATGATTCAGGTTTTTTTGGCAAAAACATGTCAAACCCATAAACTTTAACAGCTTAGACTTCCCTTATTCAAGCCCTTCAGTTTAAATAAAGTCCTTCATCTTTTCCAAAACAAGGAACAGCCAAACAAATAATCAACATAATTATTTGTTTTATCCGTTTAATCTTATTTATTTTGGCATTCATAATCAAAACAAATATGAACAACAATGTCAAAATAAAATTGTCAGCCATGATGTTTCTCCAGTTTTTTATCTGGGGAGCCTGGTTTGTAACTCTCGGAACGTTTTTGTCAAAAAATATGGCGGCTACCGGAGGGCAGATTGGTCAGGCATTCGGTACCCAATCCTGGGGTGCCATCATCGCTCCGTTTTTTATCGGGCTCATAGCAGATAAATATTTTAATGCCGAAAAAATACTGGGCATCCTACATCTTTTGGGAGCTGTTTTGATGTACCTCATGGCCAATACCTCTGATTTTTCGGCATTTTATCCTTATGTATTTTTATACATGGTCGCTTATATGCCTACTTTGGCATTGGTAAATTCGATCGCTTTCAGACAGATGAGTGACCCCACCAAAGAATTTGCCAATATCCGTGTTTTTGGCACCATAGGATGGGTTATCGCCGGTTTATGTATCAGCTATCTTTTCGGATGGGATGCTCCCGGATCTATTGAAAACGGAGCTTTAAAAAATACCTTTTATTTTGCAGGAGGAAGTGCTGCCCTTTTAGGTTTTCTGAGTTTTACCCTGCCCTCTACTCCTCCGGTCGGAGACAGAAACAAAAAACTTTCAGTCAGTGAGATTTTGGGTCTCGATGCGCTCAAACTCCTCAATGACCGCAATTTTCTGATATTTTTTATCTCTTCGGTTCTGATATGTATTCCTTTGGCATTTTATTATGCCAATGCCAATCCATTTCTCGTTGATGCAGGCATTACGAATCCTACCGGAAAAATGACCATCGGTCAGATGTCAGAAATTGGTTTTATGTTGGTACTCCCTTTGTTTTTCAAAAAATACGGTTTTAAAAATACCATTTTAGTAGGAATGTTGGCCTGGGCAATCCGTTATCTTTTGTTTGCTTACGGAGAAGCAGGCACCACAACCTGGATGCTCCTGCTGGGAATTGCGCTGCACGGTATTTGTTACGATTTCTTTTTTGTCAGCGGACAGATATATACAGACTCAAAAGCCGGAGCACAAACCAAAAGTGCGGCTCAGGGTCTGATCACGTTGGCAACCTATGGTATCGGAATGTTGATCGGCTTCTGGATTTCGGGTATCATTGTTGAAAAATATGCCGGAGACTGGAATATGATCTGGCTGATTCCCGCTATGTTTTCATGTGTCGTTTTTGTATTGTTTTTTTTATTTTTCCGAAAGGAAAAAATAGAATATCAGGCTTAAAAAACAACAATGAATAAACCTTTGTCTGCAATATCAGCCTGGTCCGGCCTCCTGGTATCTCTTTATTTTGTTTTGTCCAAAGAATTTGAAGAAGGTCTTTTGTCCCCTTGTGTTCACCACATTTACCTTGCCATACCGGTTATGGCATTTTGGCTGACGAATTATTTTAAAAAACTCTTTTCGCATTTTATAACCATTCTGGTGTCCGGACTTGGGGGTAGTAGCTTGATGTTTTTAAATGTTGAATGGGGTATTCCGATTGCTGTTTTTTTACTTAGTATCTGCTTTTTGCCCGGTCTGAAAGGATCCCCGAAATCTGTTCTTTTAGGAAATATACCAGGTTTGATTATGATTTTTGTTTGGAAAATGTGGGATTTTCCTGAAATTTATATCCCTCTGACCATAATTTTTTGGGTTATTTTATTTTTTCTTTCCCGGATTTTTTTTAAAACAACTCCGCCTGAAACAATAATCATTAATACATATTCACGTAAAGAAAGTATATTTATCCTCATTTCAGCTGCTGTGTTATCTGTTGTGCTTCTCGTTTGGCTAAGTTTGCCTTTTTACCATTCCGTATACACTACACCGGGTTGGATATCGGGCATTTTAAGTTTTTGGTTGATTTTTTGGCAACTTGATAAGAGGAATTCCCGTTTTACACACCAATCTGTCCTTTTAACACTGTTTTTGAGTTTGTTTTTTCAAACGGTATTTCTGGGTTTGTTTTCACGTTCAGCAGGAATTACCCATGCTCTTTTATTTATTGGCTTCATGTCGTTAACAGGAATTGTGGTATTTTGCCTGATGAAGGTTATGGACCAATATTTTGGCAAACAAAAATCCAGATCGATATTTCAAAGTAAAAAGTTGTGGCTGAATACCACATTTTTAATGTTAATATTTCTGATTGTTGACATTCCTGCCTGTTCTTATTGGTATCATTCTATTGTAAATGTTTATCTTCCTGAAAATCTATATCCCTTGTCTTTGGGGCAGTATTTTTTAAAAAATGTGGCTGTTTTGCCGGCTTTGTCCACACTTTTAGTCGGAATATTATTCTTGAAAAGGAGAAGTTACTTTCCTTAAAATTTTAGAGAAATGTGTATCTTTGCCTTCCATTTTGGATTATGAGTCAATTTATCGTTTCTGCCAGAAAATACCGACCCTCTTCTTTTGACGAAGTTTTGGGGCAGGACCATATTTCCAAAACCCTTAAAAACGCATTGCAAACCAATCAACTGGCACATGCATTTTTGTTTACCGGACCACGTGGTGTAGGCAAAACGACGTGTGCACGGATTCTGGCTAAGGTGATCAATTGCCAACAACCTATCGACAAAGTTACCGCCTGCAACCAATGCAGTTCGTGTACATCTTTTAACGAAAGTGCTTCTTTTAATATCGTTGAGTTGGACGCTGCGTCAAACAACAGTGTCGACCACATGCGGGCGCTCATCGAGCAGGTTCGTTTTCAGCCGCAGGAAGGAAAATACAAGATATTTATCATTGACGAGGTACATATGTTGACCTCTCAGGCATTTAATGCCTTCCTGAAAACATTGGAGGAGCCGCCTTCTTACGCCATTTTTATCCTGGCGACCACGGAAAAACACAAAATCATACCGACCATTTTGTCGAGGTGTCAGATATTTGACTTCAAAAGAATTCAGATCACTGATGCGGTCAAACAACTTGAGATGATTTGTGCCAAAGAAGGATTTACCGCAGAAAAAGAAGCCCTTCATACCATAGCCCTCAAAGCAGACGGTGCGATGAGAGATGCACTATCCATTTTTGATAAAATCGCTGGTGCTACTAACGGAAATATCACTTTTAAAGATGTTATTCAAAACCTGAATATGCTCGACTATGAGTATTACTTCAGGGCTACTGACGCATTTTTGTCGCAGGATATTCAAAGTACCCTTTCTATTCTCGATGAAGTTGTGAAAAACGGTTTTGATCCGGAACAATATATCACCGGACTTGCTGATCATTTCAGAGAGCTGATGATTGCAAAATTTCCCGGAACACACAAAATTATTGAATTAAGTAAAGAACTGAAAGAACGATATATCGAACAGGCAAAATCCTGTCCGCCGGCACTTATTTTTTCAGGATTGAATATCCTGAATCAGTGCGAATTGAATCTCGGACGGGCAAAAAACCGGCGTTTGCATGTGGAATTGGCATTAAGCAAAATCACCTTTTTACAAAAATTACAATCTGTAGACATCCTCGAAGCAGCGATGTCAGAAAAAAAAAATGACATAAATGAACCTTTATCGGCCAAAAGTTCAGAAACTATTGGTGTGCCGAATAACAATGGTCAGGAAAATGCTTCTGTTCCAAACAATCAACAACCCGTTACCGAAGTAAAAAAATTCAAAAGTTTTGGCAATGTTGATGCCATCAGACAAAAAATAATAGAGGATGAAGCCAAAAAGGCTGATTCAAGAAAAAATCTTCATGTTGAAGCAGTTAAAAACATTTGGCAGCTATATACAGAAAATAACCCATCGATGAGTGTGCAACTGGCACTCAAAAATACAGATATCCATCTGGAAAAAACTACAGTCAGGGTTTATGTGCCGAATAATGTAAGCAGAGATCTTATTTTGCAGGAGGGCCATCTCATTGATAAACTTAGAGAAGAATTAGGTACTCCGGAACTTGCGTTGCAGATTGAAGTGGACAAACTTCGTTTTCCTGAGATTGAAGAGATTAAAGCCAATGCTACCCTCACACAACGTGAAAAATTTCAGATGATGACTGAAAAAAATGAACATTTACAGGAGTTGATCAAAAGTTTAGGGTTGAAACTGGATACAGAGATTTTGCATTAACAAAGGGTTATAACTGCACGTTTAACTGAATTTTATTTTATTTTCTCACATAAATATTCGTTGTCACAAAATTTTAGGTGGTTTTTATAATCATTCTTGTGATTTTATTGTTAAGAACAAAAATATCCAAAATATGTCGAGCCAAACCATCTGGTATTTAGAAAATATAAATCTGGCAGATATTTTTTGTGATGACAAATTAGATAGTTCCGGTGAAGGTGTTGTCAACAAAAAATATGAGAAAGGAGCTATCATATATCATCCTGATCAATTTGCAGACAGTATATTTTTAATACGTTCCGGGAAAGTCAAAATCGGCTCTCAGGGTGATTCAGGTAAAGAAATCGTTAAAGCAATTTTGGGTCCCGGAGAAGTTTTCGGTGAAAGATCTATTATCGGTGACCACATGTATAATGATTCTGCTATTGCAGTTGATGATTCTGATATCAGCATACTTTCATCATCGAGACTAAAATCCATGATGAAGGAACACAATGGATTATCTTTGTTTTTTATGAAACTTATGGGTTCAAGGGTTTTGGAAATGGAACAACGGCTTGAATCCTTGATTTTTAAGGACAGCAGAACACGAATCGTCGAATATTTACTTAATCTAATTGACAAAAAAGGCCAGAGAATAGGATATGAATGGGTTGTTCGGAATTTTATCACCCATCAGGAAATAGCTAATTTAACTGCTACATCCCGCCAATCTGTTACTACCTTGTTGAATGATCTCAGAAATGAAGGTGTGCTTACTTTTGACAGAAAAAGATTACTTATCAGGGATCTGGACAAGTTAAAACGTTTGATTGCCTGATTAGGAGGTTCTTTGGTTATTTATATTCCATTGAAAGAACCTTTATATTCTGAATCTGCAGAGATTTATTTCTGCCAAAGTAACATTTTTTAAACTCCGGCGTTTGATTAGAGAAGATTCCCCAATCTTATTTTTTGTTTTACCTTTAATGATTTTGATCCATGAAGTATTCATTTTTATTTATCGTCTTGTTCCTGGTATCCTGTGATCCAAAAGATTTTGAAAAACTTTTACAAAATGCAGGGTCTGCAGCAGTAACCAATATTGATATTTCAAACGGACTCAAAGAAGCCCTCGACCTGGGAGTCAAACAAGGTGTCAACACACTTTCTGCAACTAACGGTTATTATCAGTCTGTATATAAAATATTGTTGCCGGATCAGGCGGCCAAGGTAATTGATAAATTAAAATTTATTCCGGGATTTACTGATTTAGAACAACAAGCCATAAAAAAAATAAATCAGGCAGCAGAAGATGCTGCCAAAAGTGCTGCACCGATTTTCGGACAGGCTATCAGACAGATGACTTTTACAGATGTCACCAATATTCTGATGGGAGAAAAAAATGCTGCTACCTCATACCTTTACCAAAAAACGTACAGTAACTTGTATAAGGACTTCAATCCCGTCATTCTCAATTCATTAAATAAATTCGGAGCCCTGAATCTGTGGAAAGATGCTATCACCAAATACAACAACCTGCCCTTTGTTGAAAAAATAAATCCGGATCTGGCGGACCATGTGACCAATAAAGCCTTGGAAGGACTTTTTGATCTTATTGAAAAAAAGGAATTGGGCATCCGAACGGATCTGCAGCAAAGGTCCTCTGATCTGTTAAAAAAAGTGTTTGCAAAACAAGACAGATCGTAAAATTACCACATGCTCTCTGCTTCATACAAAATTTTAGGCGTTGACCCGGGAACAAATATCCTTGGTTACGCTATTTTATCAGTAGATGGCAATCAACTGAAAGTTATTCATTTTGGTGTGCTTCATCTTGATAAATATGAGGATCATCATGATAAACTGAAAGAAATATTTTTACAAATTCAGGAAATCATTGAAACCTACAGACCTTCGCAATTGGCCATTGAAGCACCATTTTACGGTAAAAACGTTCAATCTATGTTGAAATTAGGTCGTGCACAAGGTGTAGCTATGGCCGCCGGGATGACCATGGGCCTTACCATAGAAGAATATGCTCCAAAAAAAGTGAAGCAGTCTATTACGGGAAATGGTAATGCCAGTAAAGAACAAGTCGCCGCTATGCTTGAAAATATTCTCAAAATCAAAATTGATTCCAAATATCTGGATGCTACGGATGCTTTGGGTGTGGCTGTTTGTCACTTTAATCAAAACGGACCTTTAAAAACAGGAAAATCACCGGTAAAATCCAGGAAAAAAGCCGCCGACTGGTCTTCATTTGTTAAAGACAATCCGCAAAAAGTTATCAAACCATAAACTAAGGCAAAACTAAACATGTGGCGGCATATAAACCTGCTGTTTCAGTTCTGAGCCTGGTGCTTCCCAAAGATACCGGAATAAAACCCCTTTCTATTGACCAATCTATTTCTGATGGAGTAAAGTCACCTTCCGGTCCGATACAAACCAATTGATCTTCCTTTTTATCCGTTTTTGATAAAAGATGTTCTTCGTTTTTTTCACAATGTGCAATAAATTTTTTATATAACATAAACCCCGGGATTTCAGCCATATTTTCAAACTTGTCCAATACCCTCAGTGTCGGCAAAACCGTTCGTCCGGATTGTTTTAATGCTGAAACTATAATTTTTTGCAGCCGTTCGGTTTTGACCGGTTTCTTATCTGTTCTGTGACAAAAAATAATTATAAATCCGGTAATTCCCAGTTCCGTGGCTTTTTCAATAAACCATTCCAGGCGGGAAGGATTTTTTGTAGGTGAAATAGCAATGTATCTCTGTGGTCCGGCTTCAGGTTTTTCTATCTTTTTCTGAATGATTAAATGCGTATCATTTCTGTTTATTTCACCAATTACGGTTTCAAATATATGGCCTTTACCATCCAAAACATAAAGTGTATCACCCCTTTTATGCCGCATCACTTTTGAACAATGCTGATGCTCCTCACCGGATAACAAAATGGTTTTATCTCCTTTGATCTCCTGACTAAAATAATATTGCATAATACTTATTTAAACATGGGTGATAACCACAACATCAAAGGTAAAAAATCATTTTGAAATAAAAAATATTTAGACAAATCTAAAATTAATTATTATATTTGTCTCAAAATAATGTTATGTTCAGTGTTTCTGAAGAAGATCACCTAAAAGCAATTTTTAAAATTGCCGAAAAGGAAAAAAAGGCTGTCAGTACAAATTCCATTGCAGCTTACATGAATACTGCTCCGGCTTCGGTGACCGATATGTTGAAAAAACTGGCTGACAAGGAACTGATTCAATATCAAAAATACAAAGGTGTCACCCTTTCTGCAACAGGAAGCAAGGTAGCCATCCAACTGATCAGAAAACATCGGCTTTGGGAGGTTTTTTTGGTAGAAAAATTAAAATTTTCCTGGGAGGAGGTACATGAAATAGCAGAACAACTGGAACATATTCAATCAGAAGATCTTGTCCTCCGGCTTGAAAAATACCTTGAATTTCCAAAATTTGACCCTCATGGAGACCCTATACCTAATATGGACGGTAAATTTACGCTAAGGTCGCAATGGTCAGTAGCGGAACTTCTGCCCGGTCATACCGGAATCATTCTGGGTGTCAGGGAGCATGATAAAAGTTTTTTGCTCTACCTCAATGATATGAAAATCAAACTGGGAACTTCGATAAAAGTTTTACAAAAAACAGCCTATGATCAATCATTACGGATACTGATAGACGGAAGATTCGAAAATCTCATTACCAAAAATGTGGCTCATCAGTTATTGGTCAAAAAAGTATAATGTTATGCCGAAGTTCATGTTGATTTTCCTCCTTTTCCCTTTATTATCCTCTGCAACTCAGCCCATAAAAGTCGTAACCACAACATCGATTTTTAAAGATATGATTGAATCTATTGGTGGAAATCTTGTAGAGGTTCATTCTATAGTACCTTTAGGTAGTGACCCTCACCGATACGAGGCAAAACCCAGCGATGTGACTATCTGTCGTGAAGCAGATATTATTTTTATTAATGGTTTGCATCTGGAGGTTTGGATAGAAAAACTGATTCAAAACAGCAGGACAAAAGCCAAAACAGTTTTACTCACCCAAGGTATCAAAAGTATTTCTACAGGAAGATATCCCGACCCGCATGCCTGGATGAACGCCGCAAATGGTATATATTATGTGAACAATATAGCGGAAACATTAATAAGGATCCGGCCTGATCAAAAAACTTTTATCACCAACAATCTGATAAAATATAGCAATACCCTTAGATTTGTTGATAATTATATCAAAAATAAAATGTTGAAAATCCCGGAAACCAGCCGGATTCTGATCACAAATCACGATGCATTCCGATATTTTGGTCTCCGATATGGTTTAAGATTGGTTCCTCTCATGGGTGTTTCCACTGAAGCAGAACCCAAAACAAGTGACATCATCAAAATAATTCATGTTATTCAGGAATCCAAAGTGCCTGCGATATTTATAGAGACTTCTGTAAATCCGCAGTTGATGAAACAAATTGCTGACGATGCAGGTATCCGGATCGGAGGGTCGTTGTTTTCTGATTCACTTGGTCCGCCTGAAAGTGATGCCGATACGTATATCGGAATGTTAAAAAAGAATGCAGAAACCATTTTTTCCTCCCTGCAACCGAAAAATGCTGAGGCAAAAGGTTTTAATCTTTTGCCGCAGACTTCTTCTGTTTTTATGTTTTTAATGATAATTATATTTTTAATCTCTTTGACCGGTTTTTTTGCTTACCGAATCAGTTAATTACCCAATATGAACCCATCACATATTATTGAAGTAAAAGGATTAAATGTGTCTTATGACAAAAAAAATGTACTTACCAACGTATATCTTCATATCGAGGCTGGACATGCTTATGGAATCATAGGACCAAACGGTGCCGGAAAATCGACTTTATTTAAGGCAATATTGGGTCTGGTCGAACCCAGTCATGGATCTGTAACCGTTTACGGCAGCAACATTGAAAATTCAAGAAAAAAAATATCCTACATTCCACAAAAGGACTTGTTTGATCAGGATTTTCCTGCAACAGTTTTTGATATTGTACTTATGGGTAGGTATCCGCATAAAAAAATCTTTCAAAAAATCAATGAAGAGGACAAACAAAAAGCATCTGATGCTATGAAAGCCATGCAAATCGAAAATCTTGGTCACCGGCAAATAGGTCAATTATCCGGAGGTCAGCAACAAAGAGTGTACATTGCCCGTGCTTTATGTCAGGAAGCTGAAATCTTTTTTCTGGATGAGCCTTTTGCCGGTGTTGATGCCATGACAGAAGAAAGCATTGTAACCATTATGCACGCATTAAAAGCACAGGGAAAAACTTTTCTTCTGGTTCACCATGACCTGACCACCGTGCAGCAATATTTTGATAAAATCATTCTGATCAACCAAAGGCTCATCGGTTTCGGAGATACAGAAAAATTATTTACACAAGAAAACCTGAGCTTGTGTTATGGATCACAATTGTCCATTTTACATAAAATACAACAACTCTGATCTCATTATTTTTCAAGGATCATTTCTCTGTGCGGAATGCCATCCAATAAATAGTCTTCCCCGATAACAACAAAACCAAAACTGCTGTAAAACCGGATGAGATAACTTTGTGCTTCAATCTGTATCGCAGTATCAGGAAACAGTTGTAAACAATTTTTTATCGCTTCTTTCATCAATTGTTTTCCCAGACCGGAGTTTCTTTGTTGCGAAGATGTGACCACCCTCCCTATTGAAGATTTACCATTATAAACCAAACCGGGGGGCAATATTCTGGCATAGGCGTGAAGCTGACCCGTTTCATCAGTAAACATCAGGTGATGGGATAATAAATCTTTATAATCTGTATCGAGATAAACACAATTTTGTTCTACAACAAAAACACGGTTTCTTAAATCCAGAATATGATATAAGGATGTCAGGTCAAGATCATTAAATGTTTTCAATTCAATTTTCATCTTTCCTGAATTTTCTCTTAGGTAATCTGCTTTTCTTTTTTTGATACAATCCCCTGCAGCCTATAGTCACGTTGGATTTGTCAAATACGTCTTCAAAATGATAACATTCCATATCTCCGGAATAAAAAATGTGATTATAAGATGTTTTGAAAGACAATGGTGCATTTCTGCGGCTGTTCATTAAGGACGTTTGTTTTCGGAATTGAATCACCGGTTTCGCCCAATAAACCCGATTTAACTCGCCAAAAACAAATGTAGATGTATTTAATGAAGAAACTACTTCTGACAAGTGTATTATTTCGGTTTCGTTTGCTTTTTTATCCTTTTCATTCAAAGGTGGTGTCAGATAAACAGAAATCAATTGATAGGTTTCCCCTCCTTTGTTCAATTCAATGAGTAATGCTTCTATATCATTAAGAACAATCTTTGGCTTTAGAATAAATGAATGTTTTGAAAAAATCGCTTTGCCATGATAATTTAATTGAACATCCAGGTGTTTATGTGGAAAGGAATCTGAAAAAACTTCATTAAGCACTTCTGTCCAGTCCGGAGTATATTCCTGAAAAGAAATGACATCATATGCTTGATCTATCAATAATCTTTGGAGGTCTTCAATTCCGGAAATACTACTTAGATTAATATGCACCAAACCCAAGGTCGGCTGGTTATTTGGTTTAGGTAATTTCAGATCCGTATTCGAATTGTATTTTAGAAACAAGGTTAACATAAATGCACAACCGAAACTGATGTACAATATAAATTTATTCTGAATGATAAGGCCAATAAGCCCGGAAACCAAAAGAAACAGAACATAATGCAGCATGTATTCATTCAAAAACTCCAGCATATGATAATTTGGTAAAAATATCAGAATAAGCGTTAATGAAATTATTCCAATTCCAATAAAAAAATTACCAAATGATAAAAACCTTTTCATACAGGATTTTTATGCAGATCAGTTTTCACCGACCGCAACTGTGTGTTTGAATGATTTAACTTCACCATCAGGATGAAATAGCTGTGTCGCAATGATATACCACCCTCTTTTGACAAATTGTAATTCATCATCACTTCCATCCCATTTTAAACTGCCTTCATTGCCTATCAGAAGATTTTCATACAAAGTTTTTACAGGGAAACCGTCAATATCAAATATTTTGACCGTAGCTAAAAAACCGCTTTTGGCAACATTGTAAGAAATCAAAAGAAAAGGATCCAAACCCAAACTGTATGGTGAAAATATTTTTTTATCCAAAAAAACTTCCTCTGTATCACTCCCCGGAGAGGTTGCAAAATTTGAATTTTTATATCCCGGAGTGGCAAATCCATTAGCCTGTGAGGATGAATGCCATAAATCTGCCTGATTTGATACACCATCGGGAACTATTTTTTCAAGACTTACCCCTTTGGTATTATTTAATAATGAAAAATGATGGTCTTCGATATAATCGAATGAGTCAACTACAACCCTCGTGCCGTTTATATTGCTGATGACCTGAATATAAGCGTCACTTACATTAAATGCAGGCAGATCGTTTTGTAAAAACAAGGCTTCCTCCGGTGTATTGTATGTCGATTTGAGAAAATCGGTGTTTTTACTTACCGCAACATATTGACCCGGATAAAGGATAAAAGAAGAAAAAATGATTTTTTCTTCTCCCCTTGATTCGTTTCTGATAATCAGGTTTTGAAGGTCCAGAAACTTAGTCGAAATATTGTACAGTTCTATAAAATCTTCGCCGCCAACAAACGGGTCTGTAAGAATTTCGTTCAACACAAGGTCTTTCCTGTCCGGAACGACCGCTAATACCAGAGAAGTTGTTGTATTCAGGGTGTTACCACCAATGTCTGACAGATTAGAAATCATTAACGTGTAATTAATGCCTGATAATATGGGAGCGTCAAAAGTTAGCCGAACCAGATTGTCCGACATACCAAAATTTGCTGTAACGGGCTTTCCAATTCCATTATCCATTTGATATGTCAAAGGATCTAAAGCAGATACCTGTTCAAGACGTTCAGTAAATAATAATTCCACATTTCGGTCATCAATCACTTTTGACGAAACAAGTTGAGGGGGAATGGTGTCTTTGACCCATTTTTGAATCGAAATGTCGTCGTAAAAAAAGTTTTTGGTTCTGGTTGAAGTGTATTTGCATTGAATAGCAAAAAACACATTTTGAGGCATCAATGCCAGATCGGTATCTATAAATTCTACATCCGGAGTCAACAAATTTTCACCGTTATAATTAGTTTCCACATTCCAGATACCATCTTCTGTGATACTGATACGAAGTCTGGCCTGTGAGGGATCTTTGCTGATAGCACCCATTGTACAGGAAGCGAGTAAGGTAGAGATGCCATCCTTCAACCTGAATATTTTGATATTATCATTGGTTCCGTTTTCACCCAAACGAAGATAATACCCATTGGCTGTTGTAAGGTCTGTACGGTCAATACAAAAATAAATATTCGAAACATTATTATCGCTCGGGTCAAAGGTTTGTTTGAAATAAAAATCAAACTGTAAACTGTCTTTTGGCAATACATACGCCGTTGAAATAAAAGATTCTCCTGCCGCTGAAGCATTTAATTGAAGTTGAAAATCCGTATTTACAGTAAAATGATCAGTATTACCTGTCCAGACAGGGTTGACCAAAATATTTCCATCGCTGAAGTCTTCTGTAAGTTGCGCATGAGAAATATAACTCATCAGGCTAAAAAGTCCAAAAAAAATATAGCGAGAAATCATGTTTTTATTTTTAGTTTTAACGTAAAGTATATATTTGTGCCTTCTTTTAAAAATGGTTTAAAAAACATCTTTACGAGAAGCAAAAGTAATAAAAATATCCTTCAGTCGTTTGAATTTTATCCTTAACTATCTTCAATATCAGAAGTTTGTTTTTGTACCATTAAAAAAAGTAAATGTAAAATATGAAACTAGCCATAGTAGGTGTCACCGGTTTGGTAGGAAGTGTCTTATTAGAGGTTTTGGAAGAAATGGACCTTCCCATTACTCAATTTTATCCTGTTGCTTCTGAAAATTCAGTGGGAAAGGAAGTTGTTTTTAAAGGTCAAAAACATAAGGTCATTTCTATATCAGAAGCTATAGAGATAGCTCCGGATGTTGCTGTTTTTTCAGCAGGAGGAAATACTTCTTTGGAATGGGCACCAAAATTTGCTGCCAAAGGAACAGTAGTTGTGGACAATTCATCTGCATGGAGAATGGATCCGGACAAAAAATTGATTGTTCCTGAAATCAATGCAGGACAATTGACAAAATCTGACAAAATCATAGCTAATCCAAACTGTTCTACAATTCAGATGGTCATGGCTCTGGCACCTTTGCATGAAAGATATAAAATCAAAAGACTGGTAATTTCTACTTATCAATCATTTACCGGGACAGGAGTTAAAGCTGTGAATCAATATAATAAAGAGAAAAACAATGAAAAAATATCTGCGGATGAAATGGCATATAAATACCCGATTTTTGGCAATTGTATTCCTCAGTGTGATTCATTTTTAGAAAATGACTATACCAAAGAAGAAATGAAACTGGTTCATGAAACCCGTAAAATTTTATCAGACAACAGCATAAAAATAACAGCTACCGCAGTTCGTGTACCCGTAGACGGCGGACATTCTGAGTCAGTGAATGTTGAGTTTGAAAAAAAATTTAACATTAATGATATCAAAAAGACACTTTCCGAAACAAATGGTATAGTTTTGGTAGATAATCCTGCGGAACAAAGTTATCCCATGCCTCTTTTTGCAAAAAACAGAAATGAAGTTTTTGTCGGAAGAGTTCGTATGGATGATTCTGTAGAAAATGGTTTAAATATGTGGATCGTCGCCGACAATCTTAGAAAAGGCGCCGCCACAAATGCCGTACAAATAGTTCAATACCTGATAGAGCACAAATTGATTTAGTTACAATCGTATTATTTGATTACACATTTGCAAAATTAATAGGAACATGAGACGCAAGTTAGTACTTTGGGGAACCAATGAGAAAGATGAAAAAATGTTGGTTGCACTGGAACTTCTGGAAAATGAAAATGTAGTAAATATTTTTACTTTTCCTGAAAAAATAGCCACAGAAGATTTTTACAAAAAGATGTCTGAAAACTGGAAAAACGACCAGGAGGTCGAGTTTCCCGATGGTTTTCAAAAAATTGAAAGAAAATTGTCCGTTTCAGACAGCCTTCTCCCGGATGAAATTCGGGTTGAAAGACCTGATCTGATAACGAGAGCACAGGCAGAATGGCATTTTGTGGTGCTATCATCAAAATTGTACGGCTTGTACAAATCCGAAATCGAAGACTTTAAAGATAAAATCGAAAATTTATCAGAGTACGATAATAAAATCTGGGAAGAACTAAAAAATTTCTGGTCAAAAGTTCAAAATCAGGTTAATGACAGAAATCTTTTCAGAGAACATGCCGCTTCTCTTAGAGAAAGAACAAACGGTCTTTTTGATAAATTAAAAAGTCTGAAAAAAGTTCTTGAGTCAGAATATGAAACGCGTTCCAAATCAGCTCTTGAAACTTTTTCAAATGAGCTCAAAGAAATAGAACAAAAAGTCGAACAAGGTTTAGGACTTAATCCATTATTCGAAGATCTGAAAAGGTTACAGCAGAAAATTAAAAACATCCAGTTTACAAAAGATGACCGCAATGAAATGTGGGATAAAATTGATGCTGCTTTTAAAAGTATTAAGGAAAAACGGGGTAATCAAAACGAAGCTCACGCCCAACACACTGCTTCCAGAATTCAAAAAAGATATGATGGATTGGTAGGAGCAGTTCAAAAAATGCAGAAATCTATCCAAATCGACCAAAGAGAATTGGATTTTCAGAATAAAAAAGTCGAAGACAGTGATGGACAGCTTGAATCTCAACTGAGAAAGGCTAAAATCAGAATGATCGAAGAGAGAATTTCTTCCAAACAGGAAAAACTCGATGATATGCTAAAAACAAAAGTTGATCTGGAGAGTAAGTTGGAGAAAGAAAAAAAGAAACTGGCTAAACTCGAAAAACAAGAAAAAATAGAGGAAGCCAAAGAAATTGTCAAACAAAAAATTGCAGATAATATCAGTGAGACACAAAAAGAAATGGATAAAATTTCTGACAAACTCACTATCGCTGCAGAAAATATCAAGAGTCAGAAAAAACCGAAGTCTAAAGCGAAAGCCATGATTGAACAAATATCTGAATCTGCTGAAAATCTTGTAGAAGATGTGGTTGATTCTGTCAAGGCTGTCATTGAAGTAGCCGAAGATAAAATCGAAGACCTCGTAGACAAAGTTGAAGATATTTTTGATAAAGAAGAGGAATAATACACGTTTTCCTTTTCATCAAATCTGATAAAAATGAGCTTCTTTTACAATAAAGGAAGCTCATTTTTTTTACATGACGGAGGAAGAACATGTATTATCTCATCCTTTAAAGCTTTCAAAAATATGTTTTTTACAAAATATTTATGGGTAACGATACCTATTTCTCTCTCCGGAGCCGGTTGTTCAAAAAAATAGATATGCTGCATCTCTTTGTCTGATAAAAAATCAATACCCAAATATGGAAGAATCGTGATTCCCTTATTTACTTCAACAAGTCTTTTTAGTGTTTCAATACTTCCGGCAGAAAAATTAAGCGGATGATTTTTTTTCTCTTTTTCCTTGAGCTCACACAGGTTTATAACTTGTTGTCTCAAACAATGTCCTTCCTCCAACAACCATAAATTGTCTGTGTCAATCTCATTTGCTAAAATAAATTTTTTTTGCTCATACCGTTTATTGTCAGGTGCATATACAACAAACTCTTCCTTAAAAACCGAATGTTCAATAATTTCCGGATGCAGGACCGGTATCGCCAGAATACCTGCATCAAGTTCACGGTTTAACAACTTTTGGATAATAATATCTGTCGTCATTTCAAAAATCTGTAAGGTGATTTCCGGATATTTTTTTAAAAAAGATTCTATAAACAACGGCAATAAATAAGGGGCCAGCGTCGGTATAATACCTAAAGAGTAGTTTCCAAAAAGATGTTGGGTCTCTTCAACAATCAAGGAATCCAGTTTTTTGATTTCATGTAATATAATTTTTGCCTGACGGATTACTTTCCTGCCCATTTCTGTAGCTGTGACCGGTTGTTTTGTCCGATCAAATAAAACCACCCCCAGTTCTTCTTCCAGTTTTTTGACCATGATACTTAACGTGGATTGTGTCACAAAACACTTTTCTGCTGCCGGAACAAATCCTTTATAGACATCCAAAGCAATGATGTATTCTAACTGTTGTATATTCATGAAGTATATTTAAAAGACTTCCCGTTTGGAATAAAAAACAAACATTTGCCAAAAAAGAAATTAAACCTTACGCAAACCTTGTTCATTTTGCTGTTTGCGATAAAAAATCAGTTTAATGCCATATAGATAAAATCAATGTTTCTTCTGTTTTGTTTAAAAAAATAAATACATCGCCATTTCAATATTGTTGAAATCAATGTTTTTCGCAAAAAAAATCACTTTTACCTTTGGTTATATTGTCCGATATCGGACAATAATTTTCGATTTCGTAACACATAATGTTTTACATAATGTATAATATTCTATTAATCAATTAAATGTACATTGGCACGGCCTTGGATTATTATAGTTTGAATCTAATACCTTACAAATAATCCTTAAATGTATTCTGATGGACAGACCTTTGGAACAAAAAGAAAAAAGGCTTGCTGCTTTGAAAAAATCAATCAAATGGATTTTGTTTTTGGGAATACTTATCTTAGGGTTTGTCTATCTTAAAAACAAGCTTAAACCTGAAGTTGACCCTAAAAAACTTTTTATTGCAACTGTTGAAGAAGGTAGTATCATACAAACACTATCGGCATCCGGTACAGTCGTTCCGGCCTATGAATATACTATCAATGCGCCGGTCATTACTGAAATTAAACATATTTTTTTAACAAACGGAGCAAAAGTAAAACCCGGAAGTAAAATCCTCGAACTGGACCAGGAGTACACCAAACTGGAATATGAAAAGCTTAAAGATGAACTCATGTTGAGAAAAAATAATATCAATAAATTAAAACTTCTGTTTGATAAAGAATTAAAAGATCTTGATGTTCAAAATCAAATCAAAGCTTTGCGCATCAATGAAACGGATGCCTTGCTAAAATCCCAGATCAGACTCAAAAATATAGGCGGAGCAGCTGCAGAGGAAGTCGAAAAAATCAAAATTCAATTAGATATCATGGCTCTTGAAAAAAAGATGCTTGAAAACGATCTTCAGTACAAGCGTACAGTTAATGTAGTCGAAAAACAAAATTTGGAGCTGGAATACGGTATCCAATCCAAAAAATTGCAGGAGTTACAAAGAAAACTTACAGAAACTACGGTCACAGCAGAACAGGAAGGAGTCATCACCTGGATCAATGAAAATATCGGAAAAACCGTTCAGCCCGGCGAACCCTTGGTGCGCATTGCCAATCTCAACCAATACAGAGTCGAAGCAGTAACTTCAGACAGAAATATGTCTTATGTAAAACCCGGGACAATGGTCAGAGTCCGGATCAACCAAAAAGACATGAACGGCACCATTTCTCATATTTTGCCTGCGATAGACAACAATACTTTAAAATTTCATGTGACGCTCGAGGACCCGTCATCTGAAATGCTTCGCCCCAATCAAAAAACAGAAGTGTTTATCATCACTGAAGAAAAAATGAATACCTTAAAATTAAAAACAGGTCCGGGCATCAACGCAGCAAAAACCCAATTAGTTTATGTCGTCAAAAACAATTTAGCTTCAAAAACAAAAATAGAAAAAGGTATTTCCAATCCGGATTTTGTCGAAATCATATCGCCGCTTAAACCCGGAGACCGGGTAATTATTTCTGATACCGAAAAATTCAATCACCTTACACAATTTTCAATAAAATGAAAGCAGTGATTATTTACACGGTAACCTTAATGTTTTTATGGACACAGTTTGCTCAAAGCCAGCAAAACTATAGTCTGGACGAATATCTTGAACAAATTTCATCAGCCGGATATGATGTCAAAATTGCACAAACACGCCGGGAAAAAGCAGAAGCAGGGTTTTCTTTTTTCAGGAGTCAACTCAAACCACAGGTAAATATCTCCGCAGGACTTCCCGGTTTTACAAGGACATCTGTACCTGTAACGCAACCGGACGGAACCATTGCTTTTCAACCGGTATTTCAAAACAATTCTTCTTTTTCTGTTCGTGTTGAAAACCCTGTTGTCCTGACCGGAGGAACCCTTTTTGTTGAGTCTGCATTACAAAGGTTTGATAATTTTGGACAACGCTCTGTGTTTTATAACGGTATTCCGCTACGATTGGGATATTCTCAATCGCTTTTAGGTTTTAATACCTGGAAATGGAACCAAAAAATAGAAAGTATCAACTGGGAAAACGAAAAAAACATCTACAACTTCGAAGTTGAAAACATTCGATTTGCCGGTGTAATCCTGTTTTTTGATGCCTTAATGGCCAAAACGGAAAGCTCTGTCGCAGACACAAATCGTACATCTAATCAAAAATTATTAGCCATCGCAGAAGAACGATATCTTCTTGGTAAAATTTCTACTGAGGAAAAACTACAAATGGAAGCTGAATATAAGATGTCTGACCTCCAATACCGTCAGGCTTTAAACAATTATCACCAAGCACTGCTCGAAATGGAAAAAGGATTTTCTTCAGAAATTGACACTACATACAATCTGTTGCTTCCTTCTTCATTTATTGTAGAAAATGTAAACACATCTGATTTGATAGAAGAAGCAATCAAAAACGCTCCGACCATCAGACAATATCTGTTGGATGCAGAAAATGCAAAACGAAACCAAAAAAGAACCCGTGCAGAATGGGGACCATCGCTACAGGTTTATGCTTCCGTAGGCCTTGCACAAAGTGGTAATCAAGTGGGTGATGTGTATAAAAACCCGTTTAACGAACAACAGATATTTGCCGGAATCTCCATTCCGGTCGTAGATTGGGGACGAAAAAAAGCTGCTGTTACCATGGCTGATGCAGACATTTTTCAGGCAACACTTTGGGTTGAAAAAGAAAAACAACAAATTTCTAATACAATACAACAACTTGTTTCAAATCTTAAGGAAGTTCAACAAAGAGTTATTCAACAGAAAGAAATCGTCAAAATCTCGGAAGCAAGATACAATATTAGCAAAGAAAGATATATTGCCGGTGTTGTGCCTGTCAATGAACTTTTTATGGCCCAATCGGCAAAAGATCTTGCCATCCGGAATTATCTCAACGGACTACGGAATTTATATGTTTCCTATCACGATCTTTCGCGACTTACCGGTACAAACATTATAAGACAATTTATTCAATAATACCTTTCAAATACTTTTTTATGATAACACTAAAAAATATCACCAAAAGATATCGCACCGACACCATCGAAACCACCGCTTTGGACAATATTCAACTTCACATCCAAAAAGGAGAATTCGTTTCCGTCATGGGTCCTTCAGGTTGTGGCAAAAGTACATTGCTGAATATAATCGGTTTGATCGATGATCCGACAGAAGGCGAGATAGTGATTGACAATCAAAGGATTCATAATTATCACAGCAGTCAGATCGCACGATTCAGAAACGAAAAACTCGGATTTGTTTTTCAGAGTTTTCATTTAATACCGGAATTAAATGTTTTAGATAATGTTGAATTACCACTTTTGTATCGACCGATCAATTCATCAGAACGAAAATCGAAAGCTAAAATCGCTTTGGAAGCTGTAGGTCTTTCCGGTAGATTGGAACACTTTCCATCCCAACTTTCAGGTGGCCAAAAACAAAGAGTGGCCATAGCCAGAGCTATTGTGGGAAATCCTGCTGTCATACTGGCTGATGAACCGACAGGTAATCTCGACAGCATCATGGGAAATGAAATTATGAATATCCTCCTGACGCTCAACAGGGAACAAAAAACAACCATCATTATGGTAACCCATGATGAAAATATGGCTCACAAGACAGACCGGTTAATCCGTCTCTATGACGGAAGACAACTTTAATAAAAAAGCGATAAAATTTATAAAATGATAACAAGTTATATAAAACTGGCTTTCAGGGTTCTTAGTAAAAATCCTTTTTTTACAGGGGTCAGCCTGTTTGGCATCAGTTTTACCCTCGCCATTCTAATGCTTTTGGTTTCTTATTTACAAAGTCAGTTTGGTGATAATCATCCTTTGGGAAAGGCAAAAAGTATCGTTTACCTTCGTCAATTGGAACAGAAACAAGTAGATCAGGATACTTCCTGGATCATTGACTCTGTTTTGGTCAACGGAATATGGGAAAAAGACAGTACCATGCAAACAAGCGAAAACGACAGCTGGACCTCACAGTCCGGATTTGGTATTGATTTTCTCGAAAAATATTATTCAGGAGAAAAAATGACAACTTCCGAAAACTTTAGCATTATTCAAAAATATGGATCTTATGACCTTTTCAAAAATAACCGGAAAATCAAAGTTGATGCAAAACATGTAGATCATCATTACTTTGAAATTTTCAACTTTGAATTACTTGAAGGAAGGGTTCTGAATGAGGCAGACATAACCCAAACCGCACATAATGTCATCATCACTGACGAATTTGCTTTAGATTACTTTGGAACGAAAGCGGGTTTGACCGGACAGATAGTATATCTGGACTATAAAGATTTTGTAGTTCAGGGTGTCGTCAAAAAAGCAAAAATCAATAATGATTATATTGATGGTGATCTTTTTCTGCCATTGAGTTATATTGACAGAAACAGGGAAAAAAACGGACACTTCGGCCCTTACGCAGCTGTTTTATTGGCAAAAAACGGGGATACAAAAGCAACTTTAAAAGAAATTGAGTCCATAACCAAAACCATTCCGTTTTTGGACCCTTCAGAATCTAACGGCGCTTCATTCAACTTTATGAAAGTACATGCCATGGACAATTTTCAACACAACACATTGGCTTTCTTTTATGCTAAAGACCCGGAAGAAAGTGCCGGCAAATTTATATATTCTTTAGGTTTATTAATACTCTTGTTTTGTGGTGTACCGGTTTTGAATCTCATCAATCTCAATATTTCCAGAGTAATGGACAGATCGGCTGAAATCGGTGTCAGAAAAGCATTTGGAGCAACTTCTAACCAAATTCTTGGGCAAATTTTATTTGAAAATATTTTATTGACCCTTGTCGGAGGAATTATCGGATTGATGATTACCACTCTTTTAATCTTTTTGATCAACACAAACCATTGGCTGGACAATATAAAGCTGATGTTTAACTTTCCTTTTTTTGTATTTAGTTTTATCATAGCCCTTTTTTTTGGAGTTCTTTCAGGCTTCATTCCAGCCTATAAAATTTCCAAATCAAGTGTAGTAAAATCACTCAAAAACAATTAACATGATCTCTCATATATTTAAAATATTGTGGAAACACAAAAAATCCAATGCTTTGATCATCATTGAAATTTTTGTAAGTTTTCTTATCCTGACAGCTGTTTCGACCTATCTGTTCAAAAATTATACACAAGTGTCCACACCGATTGGTTTTGAGACCAAAAACAGATTTATGATTATTTTTTATGATAACAGTCTTCTGGATTCTGCTGCATATGCCTCAAAAATAGATTTGTTGAAAAATTCATTAGAAAACCAACCTGAAATCCTTTCCGTATCTTTCGGAAATGTGGTTTATCCGTTCAGCTACAATACCTGGGCAAGCAATACCAATATTAACAATACTAAAATATGGTCACTGGGCGCCGCTATGGACGAAAACTATGCCAAAACCATGAATGTCCCTTTACTTTTCGGAAGATGGTTTGATGCACCTTTAGACACAGGAGCCATAGATGAAGTAGTCGTTAATGAAGCTTTCCTGAAGCGCAATTTTAATGGTGTAAACATGGTAGATAGTTTAATAGAGCACAATGGCAAAAAAAAGATTGTCGGCGTCCTTAATAATTATAAATACAATGGTGAGTTTTCTGAAGATGAAGCCATTATGATTGATTACATTGGAAGATGGAACAGAAATGCTCAGTGTATTTATTACCATGTCAAAGAAGGAACTTCTGCTGTTTTTGAAGAAAAAATAAACAAAATGACCGCATCAACCATGGGAATTACTGATTTTGAAATCAAAGACCTCGAAGAAAACAGGATAACAGAAAACAAATCTTCCTGGGTTGCCATCACTGCAATGTCTGCATTGGCCCTGTTTCTGATTATTAATGTTGCTATGGGTCTTTTTGGTGTATTATGGTATACGATAAACAAAAGACGACATGAAATCTGTATTCGAAAAGCAATGGGTGCCACCAATATGAACATTCTGAGTCAATTTGTATCAGAGGCCATGGGTATGGCCATGATTGCTATGATACCGGCAGCTTTATTGGTTGTTCAGGTTCCTTTGTATTCTTTGGTTGAGATTCCATCTGAAATGATATATACAGGATTGACATTTTCCGGTATGTTTGTTTTGACCATGGTCTTATTATGTTCCCTTTATCCTGCCTGGAAAGCTTCAAATTTGCACCCGGCAATTGGATTAAAAGAAGAATAATATATAATTGATTCGAATTTTTATAATTTTCTCTCAAACCCTTATCTTTGTATGAATTCTTATGAGTAATAAACCAAAAATCTTAATTATTGATGATGACAAAGCCGTTTGTGCCGGAATTCGTCTGTTGCTCGAAAAACAAGGATATATTACCGAAAGTCTTCATTTACCCTCCGGCATAGAAGATACCATGATCAACTTTCGTCCGGATTTGATCATTCTGGATATGAATTTTACGGTAGATACTTCAGGAAAACAAGGTCTTTTGGCTTTGGAAAAAATACAACACATCCATAAAAATATTCCTGTGATTTTAATGACTGGCTGGGCAACCGTTCAACTGGCCGTGGAAGGAATGAAAAGAGGAGCAGTAGACTTTTTGGCAAAACCCTGGGACAATCACCATTTACTGGATTCTGTTAAAACCATTTTTGATATCCGGAAACCTAATCCCTATACCCCTCAGCATGATGCATTGATCATTGGCGAAAGTGAAATACTGTCTGACATCATCAGACAGGCAAAACACGTGGCAGCCACCGATGCAAGTGTTTTGATCACCGGAGAAAGCGGAACCGGTAAGGAATTATTGGCTGAAATGATTCATTATCACAGCAGACGAAAGGATCAGTCATTTGTCAAAGTAAATTTAGGCGGTATTTCGGCTTCGTTGTTTGAAAGTGAAATGTTTGGACACAAAAAAGGGGCATTTACCGGTGCCGTTTCTGACCGAACCGGAAGATTTGCCCTTGCAGATAAAGGGACTATTTTTTTGGACGAAATCGGAGATCTTGACCTCACATCACAGGTCAAACTATTGCGTGTATTACAGGAAAAAACATATGAAGTGTTGGGCAGCAGCACACCTAAAAAGACAGATTGCAGGGTCATCAGTGCGACCAACAGAAATCTGATGGAAATGATATATCAGGGTTCCTTCAGAGAAGACTTGTTTTACAGAGTCAATCTGATACACCTTCATTTACCTTCCCTTTCTGAAAGAAAAGAAGATATTCCACTCCTGATACGGTTTTTTACCGATAAAACCTGTGTTTTGTATGGTTTGCCGCCTGTTTCTTTTTCTGAAGATTCGGTTTCTTTTCTTTGTCAGAAAGAATATCCCGGAAATATCAGACAACTCAAAAATGTAGTCGAAAGGTGTATTTTGCTCAATAGTACAAAAGACATACTCCAACCAAAGGATGTGGAAAAAATATTTAATGCCAATCCTAAAGTAACAGAAAAACTCAATTTACCGGAAGTTGGACAGGTTACTTTGGAAGAATTGGAAATTCTGATGATTAAAAAAGCGTTTGATTTTTGTCAAAAATCAGTTGCCAAAACAGCAGCTGCCTTGGGCATTACCAGAAGCTCTTTGTACAGAAGGCTGGAAAAACACAACATTCCTTATGAATTCTAGGAAGTGGTTTATTGTCTATATTTTTATCATTCATCTTGTAATCGGTGTAATCTGCTATTTTTATTTTAAAGAAAAATGGATTTTTCTGACGATTCAGATTCCTTTACTTTTGTCTTTTTTGGGAGGAATATATTTTTACTATCTGTCCGACAAACCCTTTCGGGTAATGTTGGACCATATAAAAAATCTGGAAAAACAAGATGTCAACTCAACTATTGCAAAAACCGGCAATCAACACATTGATTCATTTATCGGCACCTACAATAAGATGATTTCGAATCTTCGGGAAGAAAGATACCGATTGGAAGGTCAGGGAAAATTTCTGGAAGATTTGATTGCTATATCACCGGTAGGCGTTGTGATTACCGATTACGACAACAAGGTTTTGGAAATTAATAAAAGTGCTTTGCTTGCATTAAATAAAAACCAGAATGCAGTTAAAGACATAAACCTAGAGCTTATTTTGCCAGAAAAACACTTCAAAAACGAAAAAACAAACATTTTTTCCATTGGCCAAAAAAGACTCAGATTGATTTCTGACAGGGTACGATACAAAGGATTTTACCGTAACGTTGTGTTGATCGAAGACCTTACGGACGAACTTCTCGCCACAGAAAAAGAAGCTTATGGTAAAATTATCAGGATGATGGCGCATGAAGTCAATAATTCTGTCGGCGCTGTTTCCTCTATTCTGCAAAGTATTCATGATTTTTTAGATGGTCAAAACACCGGGAAAGAGTGGTTGGACATCACCAATATAGCCATTGAAAGAAATAAAAACCTTACCACTTTTGTCGAAAATTATGCATCGGTATTGAGAATTTATCCTCCTCAAAAACAAGAAACAGACATCAGAAATCTTATTGAAAAAGCGATTTCAATCAGAAAATTTAACACATCATATAAAAACATTCTTTTCAAAATTGAAAGTAAAAAAGATACATTTGAAATGATTTCGGTTGATCCGGTTCAAATAGAACAGGTTTTTTTGAATATTCTGAAAAATGCCGAAGAGGCAATTGAAAATCAAGGTCTGATAGTGGTTTCCATTAACCAAAACGGTTCTTTCATCCGAATAACGAATAATGGTATTCCTTTGCTTAAAGAGGTTTCTGAACAATTGTTTCACCGAACTTTTTATTCTACAAAACCACAAGGGCAGGGAATTGGATTAATGCTCATCCGGGAAATCCTTTTATTGCATCATGCAACATTTGAATTATATTCGGATGCATATGGATTAACCCACTTTGATATTACATTTGAAAAAAGGTAAAGCCGGCGAAAGAGATTTTTTATATTTTGTCAACCTTCCTTTACGTTTTTCTATTTATACATCATATTAATCTGATTTTTCGTCCATTTGATGTCTGTTCTGACATCCATTTAAAACTTCAACCCTTATTTTTATGTACATCAAGTCATTTACCTTTAACGATTTTTACGAAAATACCTACCTTCTATACGACAACAGTAAGGAATGCGCCATTATAGATCCGGGTTGTATGACGATGGCTGAACAAAAAGAACTTGCCGGTTTTATAGAAGATCATCAATTAAAACCTGTTTTGTTGATCAATACTCATTGCCATATTGACCATATTTTAGGGAACCTGTATATTTCCAAAAAGTACAATCTGCCTTTGGGATCACATCGCGGCGAACAAGTTGTTCTGGATTCAGGTATTCAGGTCTCAGCTATGTATGGGATTCCTTATGATAAATCACCGGATATCACGGTATTTTATGAAGAAAACGATATCATTTCTTTTGGAAATACAAAGCTGAAGGTCTTGTTTACTCCGGGACATTCGCCTGCCAGTATATGTTTATACGACGAAGAAAGTAAAAAATTAATCGCCGGAGATGTCTTATTTGAAGGTAGTATCGGGCGTACCGACCTGCCGGGAGGCAATTATGATACCCTGATTGAAAGTATCAAAACCCGGATTTTTGTCCTTCCGGACGACACTAAAGTATTTCCCGGGCATGGACCTTCAACTACAGTCGGACATGAAAAAAGAACCAATCCCTTTTTTAAAGACTAAATTTCACTGGTGAAGTGAAATTCAACATCTGGATGATTCTCCTGAGCCATTTTCATTGTCCATGCAGATTCAGCTAAAAACACCAGTTTCCCGTCCGTATCTTTTGCCAGGTCTTTTTTTCTACGCGAAATAAACTCTTTCAAAGCAAGGGGATCTTTGCATGTCACCCAACAAGCTTTGTAGAGATTGACCGGTTCGTAATTGCAGGAAGCGCCGTATTCATTTTTGAGTCGGTGTTGTATAACCTCAAATTGTAATGCGCCAACGGTACCAATAATTTTCCTGCCATTATCTTCTTTAGTAAATAATTGAGCAACGCCTTCATCCATAAGCTGGTCCAATCCTTTGGCAAGCTGTTTGGTTTTCATCGGATCCGTATTGTTTACAAACCTGAATTGTTCTGGCGAAAAACTAGGAATACCTTTGAAGTGAAGGATTTCTCCTTCTGTCAGGGTATCACCAATCTTAAAATTACCAGAATCATATAGGCCCACAATATCACCCGGGAAAGCTTCATCAATGACCGATTTTTTTGAAGCCATAAATGCCGTCGGATTGGGAAATTTCATGTTTTTGCCTTGTCGCACATGAAAATAGTTGGTATTTCTTTCAAAAACACCGGAACAAATTCTTAAAAATGCAATTCTGTCTCTGTGTTTCGGATCCATGTTGGCATGAATTTTAAATACAAAACCCGTAAATTTTTCTTCTTCCGGTAGAATTTCCCGTTCTTCGGTCTCACGTGGCAACGGGTTCGGTGCAATATCAATAAAACAATCCAACAATTCCCTGACGCCAAAATTATTCACGGCACTACCAAAAAACACGGGACATATATTGCCGTTGAGATAATTTTGTCTGTCAAATTCAGGATAAACAGAAGTTATGGTTTCAACTTCTTCCCTTAATTCTGCAGCTTCCCGTTCACCGATTCTGGCATCGAGAAGTTTGTCTTCCAGGTTTTCAATTTTAACGATACCTTCTTCTTCCTGTTTTCCGTGCGGATTAAATAAAATCAGATTTTTTTCATAAAGACTATACACGCCCTTAAATCTTTGGCCCATACCGACCGGCCAGCTGAGAGGAGTGACTTTGAGTTTTAATTTACCTTCCACTTCGTCCAATAAATCAAAAGCATCTTTACCTTCCCTGTCTAATTTGTTGATAAAAACAATGATCGGCGTATTTCGCATCCGACAGACCTCAACGAGTTTTTCCGTTTGTTCTTCGACACCTTTGGCCACGTCAATGACTACAATGACACTATCAACTGCTGTCAAAGTTCTGTATGTATCTTCCGCAAAGTCTTTGTGGCCCGGGGTATCCAGAATATTTACCTGTTTATCTCTGTATTCAAAAGCCATAACAGACGTTGCCACCGAAATACCTCTTTGTTTTTCGATTTCCATAAAATCTGAAGTTGCATGTTTTTTGATTTTATTGGATTTTACAGCCCCTGCTTCCTGAATGGCTCCTCCAAAAAGAAGTAATTTTTCAGTGAGGGTGGTTTTACCTGCATCCGGGTGAGAAACAATACCAAAGGTTTTTCTTTTGGCCAATTCGGCTATTCTGTCCATGTTTTTTGAAATAAGGCCGCAAAAATAAGGAAAAGGAAGGGGAAACCGACCATTGCTTCTACTTTTTGTTGCACACAGGCTTATTCCTTAACGAATAACCAATAAAAAGTCAAAAAAAAACGATGTACGTTTTGTCTCTTAAACGACTTGAAGAAAACAAATCAAAATACAATTCTTCATATCCTGTCAAAATTTCCTCTCCTTTGTGTCAAATTGTCGCAATTTTCCCTTTGGCATAGGCTTTGTCACTAACTGTGTACAAAAAATAATACCATGACAAAAGGCAATATATCCGTACAGGCGGAAAACATTTTTCCCATTATCAAAAAGTTTTTATACTCAGATCATGAAATTTTTCTGAGAGAATTGGTTTCCAATGCAGTAGATGCTACCACCAAGGTCAAAACCCTTGCAGCAAGAGGTGAAGTCAAAGGAGATCTTGGCGATAGCCGCATAGAGGTAAGGATAGATGAAGAAAATAAAACCTTGCACATCATCGACAAAGGTATCGGTATGTCGCAGCATGAAGTCGAAAAATACCTGAATCAGGTCGCCTTTTCATCTGCCGAAGAGTTTTTGCAAAATTACAAGGATGACGCAACGATTATTGGTCACTTTGGTCTGGGATTTTATTCTGCATTTATGGTTGCTGACAAAGTGGAAGTAATCACCAAATCTTTCAGAGAAGATGAAGCAGCCGTTAAATGGATGTGTGAAGGAAATCCGGAATATTATATCGAACCACATGATAAAACGGATCGGGGAACAGAAGTTATACTCTACATAAATGAGGAAAATAAAGATTACCTCACAAAATGGAGAATTGAAGAACTTCTCAACAAATATTGTAAATTTTTACCTATAGAAATCAAGTTCGGGACCAAAACCGAAACTTCATTTGAAGGTGAAGGAGATGACAAACAGGAAATAAAAACGGAAATTGACAATATCGTCAACAATCCGAGACCAGCGTGGAAAATGAAACCCGCAGACCTGACGGATGAAGATTACAAGTCATTTTATAACGAATTATACCCTTTCGCTCAGCCACCTCTTTTTTGGATACATCTCAATATCGACTATCCGTTCAACCTCACAGGTATTTTGTATTTTCCTAAGCTGAACAACAATCTGGAAGTTCAGAAAAACAAAATCCAACTGTACTCGAACCAGGTATTTGTCACAGACGATGTAAAAGAAATTGTTCCGGAATTCCTCACCCTACTACATGGTGTTATAGACTCACCGGACATTCCGCTCAATGTATCCAGAAGTTACCTGCAGGCAGACCACAACGTCAAAAAGATCAATACGTACATCACCAAAAAAGTAGCTGAAAAACTTCAGTCTCTCTTCGAACAGGACAGAAAAGCTTTCGAAGATAAATGGAAAGAAATCAGCGTTTTTGTCAAATATGGTATGATTTCTGACGAAAAATTTAACGAAAAAGCCACGGATTTTGCTTTTTTGAAAAATATCGATGGGGAACATTATACCATAAAAGAATATAAAGACAAAATAAAAGACACCCAAACAGACAAACATAATAAAATCATTTGTTTGTATACTAATGATGTCAAAGGGCATCACAGCTACATCAAGTCTGCCAAAGAATATGGTTATGATATCCTGGAATTTGATACCATCATTGACAACCACTTTATGCAACACATTGAGTACAAAGGAATGGAAATGACTTTTGTACGGGTAGACTCTGATACGCCTGACAATCTCGTTCAAAAGGATGAGAAAAAAGAAAGTGTATTAAGCGAAAAAGAACAGGATAAAGTAAAAACCATTTTTTCTGAAGCGTTAAAGAATCTCAACGGTGGTCAGATTGAATTGAAGCCATTGTCACCAAATGACCATCCTGTGATGATCACCAAACCTGAGTTTATGCGCAGGATGAAAGAAATGCAGGCTTTGCAGGGAATGGACATGAATATGTTTCCCGATGCACACAATGTGGTCATCAATACAAACCACAGCCTGGTTGCTGACAAATTGCTCAAAATGAAAAGTGAAGAAAAAAAGGCAGATTTTGCCAATTACCTTCATAATCTCGCTCTTCTCAACCAAAATATGTTGAAAGGAGAAGAACTTTCAGCCTTTATTGAAAAGAGTCTGGAGTTTATCAAATAAATATTAAAGTCACCGAATAAAAAAAGCCCTGACAAGAAATATTGTCGGGGCTTTTTTATTTTATACGGCGATTGTCTTTTTATGAAAGAAGGCTCTTAACTGCCGCTGCAATAGCCTTTCCGTCGGCTTTACCTGCAAGTTGTTGAGAAGCCAGACCCATCACTTTACCCATATCTTTTATCCCTGATGCTCCGGTCTCATTTATGATTGTACCAATGATTTCTCGGAGCTTCTCTTCGCTCAATTGTTCAGGAAGATATCTTTGAATTACTTCAATTTCTTCTACTTCTACCACAGCCAGATCCTCTCTGTTTTGTTTTCTGTAAATTTCCAAAGAGTCCTGTCTTTGTTTGACAAGTTTTTGAAGAAGTTTGATTTCTTTTTCCTCATTCAATTCTTCACCGCTTCCATCTGTTTTGGCCAGCAAAATAGCAGCTTTTACCGCACGGATTCCACGTAAAGCGACCTGATCTTTGTTTTTCATGGCCTCTTTAAGGTCGTTGTTGATTTTTGCTTCTAAACTCATTATGTCGATTTTAAAAAAGGTTCTAAAGTACGTACAATATATACAAAATCCTGTACAGAAAGTTGTTCAGGTCTTTTATCAAAATAAATATCTGAAAGAACACTTTCGTCAGTCACCAAAGGCTTCAACGTATTTCTCAGCATTTTCCGACGTTGATTAAAGGTAGCTTTAACGATATGCCTGAACAATTTTTCGTTACAACCCAATGTTGTATCTTTTTTTCTGGTTAATCTGATGACCGCGGATTTCACTTTGGGTGGAGGATTAAAATTTTCAGGTCCGACTTCAAGTATTTTTTCTCCTTCATAAAAGGCTTGAACCAAAACACTTATTACCCCGTACGTTTTACTACCCGGAGGGGCAATCACTCTGTCAGCTACTTCCTTTTGAAACATTCCGACCATCTCAGGCACCAAATCATGATGATTGACCATTTTTATTAAAATCTGAGAGGAAATATTATATGGAAAATTTCCGATTATCCGAAAGCTTTCACCATCAAAAACCTTTTCCATACTGAGCTTCAGAAAGTCAAGGAAAATAATTTTTCCTTCCAGCTGCAGATAGGTTTTTTGTAAATAATGTACCATATCTTCATCCGCCTCTATCGCTCTGAAGGTAAAATCTTTAGCCAATAGATATTTTGTCAGAAATCCTTTACCGGGACCGATTTCCAAAACATTTTTATTGTGGTCTAACGATATCAAACTATCAGCTATATGCGAAGCAAAAGTTTCGTTGGTTAAAAAATGTTGTCCGTATGACTTTTTTGCTTTCACAGGATATATTAAAATGAAAGTGATGCGATATTATAATCCCTCATGCCAGGTGGTAGGGCGAATTTCAAATGTATAGGTTATATCCACGGTTGCTTTAAGCATAAGTGACACCGAACAGTACTTTTCCATAGAAAGTTCGATGGCTTGTTTTGCCTTTTCTTCTTTGATATCTCCATGCAAAATATAATGTATCTCTATGGTCTTGAACACTTTAGGTGCTTCTTCCGCTCTCGTTGCCTGTACAGAAACTTCCATTTTTTGAAGGTCCTGTCTCATTTTTTTCAAAATAAGCTCCACGTCAATCGAACTACAGCCGGCGACAGCCATGAGTACGGCTTCCATTGGTGAAGGAGCTTCCTGATCCCCTGACAATTGCAGGGATTGTCCCCTTTCATTCGTTCCTTTATAGTTCATGGAACCGAAGGTTGATTCTAACTTTATCAACATATCATTTATATTTTTACTGATGCCAACATATTCATGACAGCATCCTCAGGACATTCGCAGGTGCTTCCTGCCTGAAAAACTATTTCTTTGTTGCCTACTATTTTAATGTGTCTGAAATCGTACATGATTCGATCCTCACCTTGCCATTCAAACAAAAAACCATCTTCATAATCTTCCACAATTTTAATAAATGCCGGATTATTCACTATCTGTTCCCGCTGTTGAAACTTAGCCTTTTGGGCAGTTGAAAAATTTGTTTCACCCATCAGAACCAGCATATTGTATCCTGAATCATTCCGGATGGCTACAGCAGATATTTTGCCATCACTGGTCTTTCTGATGTCGACGTCAACAGGTAATAAAAGGGAAACAGGTATTCCGTATTTATGTAGCGTGGTTTTGCCTTTTTCAGAGGAGGTTTTTTCTCCGCAGGACAAAACTAAAAGGCACATCATTCCGAAAAAAATATGTTTGGACAAGTACACGATTATTTTTTAGTTTTAATAGAACAACCAATTGCTTTTGTCGTTTCAGGGTTTGGTTTTAAACCCTTCTCAAGAGCTTCTATGGCATTTTCAAGATATTTTTCAGTGACGGCACTTGCATCCTGTGCGTTATCATCCAACGCGCCGATATATTTTACGACTCTTTTATTGTCTAATAAAAAAACATGCGGCGTTTTTGTGGCTCCGTATTGTGGATAAACTTTTTGACCTTCGTCAAAAAGATATGGAAAAACAAAACCTTTTTCTTTGGCTCTTTCTATCATTAGTTCATAACTATCTTTCGGTTGAACTTCCGGATCATTGGGATTAATCGCCAATAGAACATATCCTTTTTTGGTGTAGTTTTTTGCAAGATCATTTATTCTGTCTTCATACATGACTGCATAAGGACAATGATTGCAAGTAAAAACCACGATAAAACCTTTGGCGTCTTTGTAATCTGCCATGCTGACCTTTTTGCCATCCACTCCTTTCAAAGAAAAATCTGTAGCTGTGTCGCCAATCTGATATCCGGTCGTTGTGGTTGGCTGACCCTGTAGTGCCCACAAAAAAGAAAAAATAAATAAAATTGTCATGATATTATTGTTTTAAAAATGTTAACCACGTGTTTTGCAATTCTTCAAAAGACTCAAACTGTTTTTCATGAAACGTTCTTCTGTTTTCGGAAACAAACAAGGTTGCCGGAATGCTTCCGGACCACGTTGAATCGATTTTGTCAATCCAGTCATTATATTTATTATCCGTAAATTGTATCACATGTTCTTCAGGAAGATGTTTTGCAACAAAAATCTTTAATTTTTCACTGTCTTTTTTTGAATCCAGGCTTATAAAAACAACTTTTGTTTTTTCATTCCCGGATTTTTTTGAAAAATCCACAAAATGTGGCAATTCCTCCACACAGGGTTTACACCACGTTGCCCAGAAATTAAAAATATATTGTGTGTCATTATTTGTCTTTAGCAGTACCTTTTCAAATTGGCTATACTTTTCGTAAAGCGGTATCTGTGCATTCAGTCCAAATGAAATTAAAAATAAAAAGAGCAGCAAACCCTTCATGATGATGTACTATTAATTGCCAGACATTATAACAACGGAATAAACCTTATGTTGTATTTCATTTCTCTTTCACACACCTGTGAAGAGTACCTACGCATGTAGTTTTTTATTTTAAATACTATGAAAAGTCATACGCTAAGAGGGATTATTCGACCCATAGGGGATTATAAGTCAGGATTTTATGATAATTTATGGACATGTTTTTTGAAAATCCCAGGGTATAACCGCCGCCGCCGGCACCACATAATTTACATACCATTTCGTTGTTTTCCAAACTGTCTTTCCATATATCCAGGTGCGCTTCAGGTATAAATTCTCTGAAATATTCAAACTGCAGCTTACTGATGTTTTTGATGTTTTCCCAAAAAAGAGAATTGTCTCCGTCCAATAATGATTCAATTGCCATCTGATTGATCCGGGCCAAAAGGTCAACAGCATTTGAAAATTCCGTTGAGTCTGCAATTTTTTTGCGAAAATGTTCTACCCAAAATTCCGTATTTCTCGACTGGAAAGAGTCCAATAAAAAAATCTGAACATTCATAAACGGAGGAAGGTTAACTTTACTGATTGTATCAATGTTTTCCATATAAACCGCCTCTCTCAGATAAGAAACCAAAGGGTCGATACCTGAACTTTTGCCGTGATAATAATTTTCCATTGAAGAAAAAAGCAATCTCAACTTTTCAAGGTTATAATTCGTTGTAAAGGCATATTTTTCATAAACAGCTGCTATCAGAGCTCCGCTGCTACCTAAACCATAACCGGATGGTATTTCAGAGTAAAAAAGCCAACCTTCTCTAACATCTTTATCAAAAGCTTCTACGTCCAATATACTGTCAAAACCATTTTCTTTGAAATAACGAATCAATTCCGGCAGTCTGCTACATGGTTTGTCTTCTTTTTTCCAATACCCGGACTTACCAAAAAAAGGAATAGCCAAAGCCGGAGCACCTCTTGTGACCGTGTATTCACCTAAAAGAAGGATTTTTGAAGGATATGCTTTTAAAGTTGTCAAAGGCATTTAATTGTTCAGATTATTAACCTACTTTTCAAACAAATGTTTTATTTTTGCCTTTTCATTGATAAAAGCAAATAACCTTTTATCTTAAAATCATAAGAAAACATGACAACAGCAACAGAATCTGTCAAATTGTATTGGTTGTATACCATTATTTCATTGGTAGCAACACTTGCTTTCCTTTATTTTTCGCCTGAATGGTTTTGGGTCGCATTGCCCTTTCTGACGACCTATTTCGTCAAAGCCATGAGATGGATGTAGTCGGTATCGTCTGACTTTTACAATTAATTAATCTGAAATTATCTTTATATGTACGGTTACATCCAACCTTTACACAGTTACCTTGCCTGGTTGGCATTGGGACTTATTGTATTAAGTGTAGTGGCAGCGATGCTTTCCAAAAGTGTTTTTAAAGACACGTATCGGAAAATAGCTAAATTTGGATTGATTACTGTCCATATTCAACTTCTTTTAGGTCTTACTTTATATTTTATTTCCCCAATGGGATTCAGCAATCTTTCAGGAGAAACCATGAAAGACTCCTTTACCCGGCTTTTGGCAGTAGAACATCCCTTAATGAATATTATTGCGATTATTCTGATTACGATTGGTCACAGTCAATCTAAAAAATTGGATGACGGAAGCAAAAAAATATTGATTTATTATACATTAGGTCTGGTTCTTCTTCTTTCCAGAATCCCTTGGTCTACCTGGCTGGCCTGATTATTTCACTTTCTTTTTTTTGAAAATATTATTTTTTTCATTTTCCGACATGAAAAACAATTTGTTATTATTTCAATTGCCAATTTATCATATCTTTGTTTTGGATATGGGGTTTTTTGTATGCAAATCTTTTAACAATTCATAAATAATCAACATTCTTTTCAATTAAAATTTTATTATCATGGTAAAAAAAATATTTACTCTTTTTTTTATTGTTTTAGCTGGTTTAGTACATGGTCAGGAAATGACTTTAGAAGAACTGAAAGCTAAAAAACAAGCCCTTCAGGAAAAAATGGCTCCGGTAAAAGCACAACTTGATCCACTGACGGCTGAAATGGGAGCAATCGATGCGGCTATCGCCAATCTGCCCGGATGGTACACCGGCGTGTCCGGTATTGTAGGTGCCAACTTTATTGGCAGAAATAACTGGTTTGCTGCAGGAGACAACAAAAATGCAACTTCAACCACCCTTTCCATGAGTTTGAATTCCTTTGCTAACCTGATTCAGAAAAAATATTTTTGGAGAAATGCCGGAAGTCTTAGTCTGGGATGGCAAAAATTAAAGATTGACGATATCGCTCCGGATCCGGATTTTACACCCATTGCCGACGTACTTAACCTCAATTCTTTGTTTGGATACAACATTGCACCTAAACTGGCCGCTTCTGCATTAGGTGAATACCGAACATCTGTTATCGAAAATTTTAACAATCCGGGATATCTGGATATCGGAGTCGGGGTGACGTATACTCCTTTAAAAAATATGGTCTTTGTATTCCACCCGTTGAATTATAACTTTATTTTCGCAGAAAACGGCGATCAATTTACCCCTTCATTGGGATGTAAAGTAGTAGGTGATTACAATACAAAATTAACCAAAGGTATCAATTGGAGATCCAATCTTTCCGGATTTTTTAGTTACAAAAACAATGATCCTGCTCTTCATAACGGAACCTGGACCAACTGGTTGTCTTTTACTTTGTGGAAAGGGATCGGTGTGGGTATAGAACATGGGCTCAGATTTTCTCCACAGGAAAAGGCTCTTCTGAACATTGATGGAAACTTCCAAAATTATTATGTTGTTGGCTTGACTTACAACATATAAAAACGTAAACTTAAGGAAAGAAGCATTTCAAAATCACATTGAACTGTTTCTGTTTTTCTTTTACACATAAAAAAAGCCGGCAGAATGTATCTGCCGGCTTTTTTTATTCCGGTTTGCCGTTATTTATCCAGCATTCGATCAGTTTGATATTGGCATCGCTCAATTTATCATTTCCTGATGGTGGCATTGCTTCAGCACCGCTTTGATGTTTGATGGCTTTCAAAAACTTACTGTTTGCACTTCCGCTTTTTGCTCCTGCATAAGTAGTAAGGTTAATATTTGCCTGAGTAGCTACATTACCATGACATCCGTCAATGGCACAAGATGCAAGTATCGGAGAAATATCCGCCGTGTAGGTTGGCGTGACTCCTGTACAATCGACTTTCTCATCTGTATTGTTACCACAAGAGTACAAGCCGATAAGAACAAAAGCCAATAAAAATGAAAAAATTTTTGTCTTCATGTTTAAGAATTTGGACAAAAATATACATTTTTTAATCTCCGGCAAGGGTTATCCTTTATTTTAAACTATATTTTGACAGGATAGTCGTATTTTTGCATTCTTAAACAATTTTCAAAGTATAATGGATTTTAAAAATTTGATTTCACACTGTAAAGAATATGGATTTATTTACCAATCGAGCGAAATTTATGACGGGCTGAGTGCCGTCTATGATTATGGTCCGTATGGTGTGGAATTAAAAAATAATATAAAGTCATACTGGTGGAAAAGTATGGTGCAAATGCATGAAAATATTGTAGGAATAGACGCTGCCATTTTTATGCATCCTAAAACATGGAAGGCTTCCGGTCACGTCGATGCTTTCAACGATCCTCTGGTAGATAACAAAGATTCTAAAAAAAGATATCGGGCTGACCAACTTATAGAAGGTTATGCTGAAAAAATTGAAGCCAAAAACATCAAGGACATCGAAAAAGCAAAAGCACGGTTTGGTGATTCATTTGATGAAAATCAATTCAGAAGTACAAATGAAAGAATTATCGAGCGTCAAAAACAAATCGATGAGGTCCTGGATCGACTCGCCAAAGCCATGGGTGCCGGAGACATGGAGGCTTTGGGCAACATGATCAATGAATACGAAATTGTTTGCCCGGAAAGCGGAAGCAGAAACTGGACAGAAGTCAGACAGTTTAATCTGATGTTTAATACCCAGCTCGGCAATATCGCCGGTGAAGAAGGTAAACTCTATCTGCGTCCTGAAACAGCACAAGGTATTTTTGTCAATTTCCTTAACGTTCAGAAATCAACCCGCCAAAAGATTCCGTTTGGTATTGCCCAGATCGGAAAGGCTTTCAGGAATGAAATCGTTGCCCGTCAGTTTATATTCAGAATGCGGGAGTTTGAACAAATGGAAATGCAGTTTTTTGTTAAACCTGGAACCGAAATGGAGTGGTACAATTACTGGAAAGAAACCCGGTTGAAATGGCACACCGCTCTCGGCACCAATCCGAACAAACTGAAATATCACGACCACAAAAATCTGGCCCATTACGCCAATGCCGCTGTTGATATAGAATTTGAATTTCCTTTTGGTTTCAGAGAATTGGAAGGTATTCACTCCAGAACTGATTTTGACCTCAGAGAACATCAGAATCTTTCCGGTAAAAAATTGCAGTATTTTGACCCTGAAATGAATGAAAATTACACGCCTTATGTGGTAGAAACCTCTATAGGTTGTGACCGGATGTTTTTGGCTATGGTCGCTAATGCCCTCAAAGAAGAAAAAGTGCCTGACGCTGACGGACAGGATTCTGTCAGAACAGTTCTTAGTTTGCATCCGGCTTTGGCTCCTGTCAAAGTGGCAGTATTACCTTTATTAAAAAATAAAGAAGAATTGACCTCTGCAGCGCAGGATGTTTTTCATTCACTCAAAAAACATTTTTCAGTTCAATATGACGAAAAAGATGCTATCGGCAGGCGTTACAGACGACAGGATGCTATCGGCACACCTTATTGTATTACCATTGATTTTGAGACACTCGAAAACAATACCGTGACCATCAGAGACAGAGATACCCTTGTTCAGGAAAGGATTTCGATCGACGAAATCAAAACAAAAATCGGAAATAACGTTTCCCTGGAATCGCTTTTATAAAAAATGCGTGTTGTCTTACAAAGAGTTAGTGAAGCAAAGGTTGTCGTCGATGGCTCCGTCGAAGGAGCTATTGGCTCTGGCCTATTGATTCTTTTAGGTGTTGAAGAAGCCGACGTTCAGGATGATATAGACTGGTTGGTTAAAAAAATCAATCAATTGCGCATTTTTAACGACGGTGAAGGCAAAATGAACTTGTCTGTTCAGGATGTAGACGGATCTTTTTTGGTTGTCAGCCAATTTACTTTGTTTGCTGCGACCAAAAAAGGGAACCGTCCGTCTTTCATCCGCTCTGCAAAACCCAAAAAAGCAGAAGTTTTATATGAACATTTTAAAAAAGCACTGGCCGCAGAAAGTGGCAAACCTGTAGAATGTGGCATTTTTGGTGCAGATATGAAGGTTTTTTTGGTCAATGACGGTCCGGTCACCATCTGGATGGACACAAAAAATAAAGAGTAGCCGTTTTTATCAACAATATTGAGCTTCAATTGTCTGGGATGGAAATATTTATTTTTTCCTATGCATACCCTGACCCGAAAACAATTTTTACCGATCACCCTCGACGAAGCGTGGGATTTTTTTGCAACGCCGAAAAACCTGAATGAAGTCACACCAAAAGAACTGGATTTCAAAATTCTTGGCCACATTCCGGAAATTATGTATGAAGGTCTGATCATCCAGTATTACGTCAAACCCATGCTCAATATTCCTGTACATTGGGTTACGGAGATAACACACATCAAAGACAAAAAATATTTTGTTGACGAACAAAGAAAAGGGCCTTACAAAACCTGGCATCACGAACATCATTTTGAAGAAGTGACCGGTGGCGTTATGATGACAGATATTCTACATTACGATGTTGGTAAATGGATCTTCGGGTGGATAGCGGGTAAATTATTTGTGCATAAAAAAGTTCAGGAAATTTTTGACTTCAGGTATAAAGCCCTTGAATCCTATTTTAAAAAATAAAAACTACATTTTTTCGGTCCTGTATTAATTTTTTCCTTTACAACATGTGAAGATCTGACGACCACCAGGTAAACCAACATATTTGTATTTGGTGTTCGATTAACATCGAACATGGTTTATTGTGCCCATTTATCTTACCTGTATCGGTTCTAAATTAGAAATATACTTGTTTTTGTGCAAAAAAATCATTAACTTTGAACTTTACTAAACTGATTTTAAAAATTTTTTATCATGTCAAAAGAAACTTCAGAAACCTTAAAAATTCTTTTAGGAGGATTCATTGTCGGTGCTGCAATCGGAATCTTGTTTGCCCCTGAAAAAGGTAAAAAAACCAGAAAAAAGTTAAGAAAAAAATTTGAAGCAGGACAAACTTTTTTGTTTGAAGAATCAGAACACCTCGCAGAAACGTTAAAAAATAACGCCGAAAATGTCAAAGAAAAACTTGAAAAGTCTTTTAATGATTTTATAGATGGCGGGAAAGAAAAAACAGAGGAAATCATTACCCTGTTGGAAGAAAAATTACATCGGTTGAAAGAAAGTCTGGAACAAAAATCCTAAAAAAATTATTATGCCCTTCGAAGACGTAAAAGATAATATTCGGGAAATCAGAGAAAATTCTGAAAAATATGCCGAAAGCACGATCAAACTTGTTAAGCTTTGGCTGTTCAAAGTGTTTGCAAAGTCGGTATCGTTATTCATTAAATTTATTTTCGTTTTATTATTTGTCGTTTTTTGCCTCATATTTTTATCCGTTTCCCTTGCTTTGTTTATTTCAGACATGACAGGCAGCTATGTATATGGCTTTTTGATCGTATCAGGTATTTATGCGGTTTTAGTCATTTTGCTGATTTACCTGAAACCGGTTTTTATTGATAAATTAATTTTAAGAAACTTATCCGAAATCATTTTTGATGACTGAAACAAAACCTGATATCATGAAAAAATATTCATCATTCCTCGAAATTCAGCAAGAGATGGAAGTCCTTAAAATGGAACGTGAAATTGCTTTTTTAAAAATTAAAAAAGAAGTAGCACAACTCAAAACGAATACTTCCTTGTCGGCACTTGCTACAGAGAGCATGTCAATCGCGGAACATGAAGTTAAAACCTACCTTACCGGAAAATTTGAAGTTTCTGTTACAAAATGGATTCTGAAAAAATTGTCAAAGTTGTTTAAAAAGAAGAAAAACGTAGTCGGTTAAATTCTAAAAATCCCTTTTTATTGGATTCAGATTGTATATTATTTCCTGTTTTAAGGATGTTTAAAATGATTTAAAAGGTAAATTTTTTGTACACCAATTAAATATAACCGTATTTACCCGATGTCTTACGGACATGTAATCTGGGTAGTTGTCAGGTTATTCCCCACCATTTTTAGTATAAAACACTGTCCCTGGTAATTTTTGAGAATAATTCCTTTATCCGGATTATCAATATAGAGTGTTCCGTTGGAAAGGTGGAGTTCTGTTCGAGGGTCATCCGTGTTTAAGCCGATTTTGGGGAAGTCTTCACAGAGGTCTCCGATATTGTTATTGTTTTGGTCAGTCTGAAAAGGATTGGCGATCGTCGGACAATTATCAACAGAATCAAAAATACCGTCACAATCCGTATCCAAAGGCTCACAGGCATCGCCTATGCCGTTGTTGTTGCAGTCCAATTGGTTTGTGTTTGCCACATTGGGGCAATTATCACAATCATTGCTCCATCCATCATTATCCGGGTCCGGTCCTTCATTGATACTGAGATGCAGGGTTAAGGTATCGGGGCAAGCATTAGAACCCGTAGTATAATAATCATAATCGCCAGATTCAGTGTATGTTTGTCCGGTGCCGTTTGCCCATGTATAAGAAATACAATCACTTTCATACTGATGAGTATGATTTCCTATTGTATTTATGGTTAATACCAATTCTGATCTATAACACTCATTTGGGTACCAGATATAAGTACCGCTTTCAGTATACGTTTGGCCATTACCACCTTCATTATTACTCCATGTAAATTCGTTGCAGGCAACTCTTTCTGTATAACTACTGCTGCCACTATTTGTAATTGTTAGGTTTAGCGTGAATGAGTAGGTACAACCGTTTGCATAGGTGGTATCAAATTGATATACGCCGGATTGTGTGTAGGTATTTCCATCCCCGTTTGTCCAGGTAAAATAATAACATTTCCATACTGTCGTATCCGAAGTAAAGTCTGTACAGGCATCGCCTATACCATCTGCATTACAATCCGCTTGATCAGTATTTGTTGTTTCAATACAGTTGTCTAAGTTATCCAATACTGTATCACCATCTGAATCCTGACAGTTATCTCCGACCCCGTCATTGTTCCAATCATTCTGACCGGGATTGGCTGTATTCGGGCAATTGTCAAGAAAATCGTTGACTCCATCATTGTCGGCATCCGGCGCATTGCCACAATTTTGTAATATAATCGCTACCGAATTGCAGTTGGTTCCGTTATTTTGAACAGAAACACCCGTACCTGTTTGCCATAATTTCTGGCATATTGCCTCAACGGCACATTCAGATAAAAAGGGATTACCATTGATATTTATTTGTGGTGCTGTTACCGGGTGATTAAATCCGGAAATACTTGAAAGAAACGTATTGCCACTTATCGTTAATTGTTGGCCAATATTTTCCAGGTTCTGAAAGCCATTTATAGCAACAAGTTGATTATTTTGGTTAATTGTTAACAAACCGGCATTGGTCAGGTTTTGAAAACTGTTGAGTTCAATTAATTGATCGTTATTACTGATGGATATGTTTCCGTTTACAGAAATTAAACTGTTTAGCGATGGCAAATTTGTTATGTTCCCATTAAGTTCAACACTTCCCGACACATTTTGTAATGCGTTTAATCCACTTAAATTAAGCAAATCAAATGAAAGTATAATTAAACTTCCACCAATTGAGGTTAAACTTCCAAAACCAGAAAAATTAATTGAATTATTATATGCTATTTCGAGATTGCCACCCAAAGTGGTAATATTTCCAAAACCAGTTACTGAAGATAGGTTACCACACGAAGTTACTGAAAATGAAGATCCTATAGATGTCAATTGACTAAAGCCCGTTAAAGAAGATAAGCCATTACAATTACTTACCGTAAATGAAGATCCTATGGTTGTTAATTGTCCCAAACCAGTAATGTTTGTAAGAGATGGCAGCGAGGTTAAAATCAAACTACCTCCGATACTATTCAGATTGTCCAAACCTGAAAGGCTTAAAAGGTTGTTTGCATTCAGAATTTGCAGACTGCCCGATATTTGGGTTATCTGAATCAAACTGTCAAGGTTGGTGATATCGTTCCCGGTGATTCCTACATTCCCGGTGATAATAGAACAACCCGGATAATTAGCCGGAAAATCATCAACCTGTTGTTGTGTGTTGAACACTATTGCCACTGGAATACAGTTTTGACCAAAGGTCAGGGAAAAATGAAAAATAGTAATGAAAAGGAAAAAGATAAACGTTTTCATTATTCAAGTTTTTTTTAATTTAAGTTCAAATGTAATACAATTGTGAGCTAAATATGACACAAACCCAAGGAAAAAGTCTTAAAGGCGATCTTTATAAAAAGGCAATTTTTGGCGATATGATATCAAATCTGTTTTCATTAAAATTGAGATTGCACAAATTTCAATGTTTTCAGCATAATAAATTTGTTTACCTTCATAATTATAAACCGCTGAATGACCGGGATAAACATAACCGTTTTCATCCGTTCCGACACGGTTAACTCCGATGACATAACATTGATTTTCGATGGCCCGGGCTTTCAGCAACGCATCCCAATGATGGATTCTGCTCTCCGGCCAATTAGCAGCATAAATGATGATATCCGGCATCTCTTTGATAAATGACACATCAGGAAAACGAAGGTCGTAACAGATCAAGGGTAAAACCTTCCATTCGCCCACACTCCAAACAGAAGTTTTGTCTCCTTTGGTGTAATTTTTATCCTCTCCTGCCGGGGAAAACAAATGAATTTTGTCATATTCATGTATCAGTCCTGATGAGTCTACTGTAATCATTTTATTAAACCACTTTCCCTCATGAAAATAAGGTATTGAACCCGATATGATCAGCTGAAAATCAAAACAAAGTTCCATTAACCCTTTTATAATATCTATTTGCCACTCGATGGACAATAAATCTGTATCCAGAACATATCCTGTGACAAACATTTCCGGAAGGATGAGCATATCGGCTTTTCCCGATATTTGAGCACAAACTGTTTGTATGTTTTTTAGGTTTTCGGCTGGTTGCAGCCATAAAACATCCATTTGATATAAAGCGACCCGCATCAGAAAAAAAATATATTACTCAAAAGTACACTTATCTAATTATTTAATACACAATACTTGTTTTTTGTATCTTTAAATTCAGCTATCTTTCACAAAACTTTAAAAAATTTTTTGAAGGCACCGGTTGTGTAAATAATAATGACATTACATTTTAACCCGTTTTCATTAAAATATATGCTGTTAAAAAAAGAACCGAATTAAGCCGTCATTCTATTCCACTTTGATTTAAATATTCTTTTGGTCAGGTGTTTTTTGACCTGCTCAAAAGTACCGCTTCAATATCTTCAAACCTGCAATTTTTGGCTTTCAGTAATATTAGTAAATGGTACATTAAATCTGCTGCTTCGTTGATAAAAAGTTGTTGATTATTATCTTTTGCTTCAATGATCAGTTCTACAGATTCTTCACCGACTTTTTGCGCCATTTTGTTTATGCCCTTTTTGAATAAGGCGTTGGTATACGATGATGAATCATTTGACTCTATTTTTTTTGAAATGGTTTTTTCCAACTGATAAATAAAACCTTTATTATCTTTTGTGCTGAAACAAGAATAAGTACCAGTATGACAGACTTGTCCTACTGGATTTACCAAAAAAAGCAGGGTGTCCCGATCACAATCCAAATAAAATTTTTCGACAAACAGGTAGTTTCCTGAAGTTTCGCCTTTTGTCCATAACCTGTTTTTGCTTCTGCTGAAAAAGGTAATTTTGTTTTCCTGTATGGTTTTATCAAAGGCCTCCTCATTCATATAACCCAACATCAGAACCTGAAGTGTGACAAAATCCTGAATGATGACAGGAACCAACCCATTATTTTTTGCAAAATCCGGTTTCATAATCGTATTGAAATTTTTTGATCAGATAAATATTGTTTTAATAAGGGAATGGTCAACTCGCCAAAGTGAAAAACACTTGCTGCCAAAGCTCCTGTTGCTTTCGTTTTGGTAAATACCTCAAAAAAATGTTCGGGATTTCCAGCACCACCGGATGCAATGACCGGCACAGAAACAGCATCTACTATCTTCGAAGTTATATCCAAAGCAAATCCTGATTTTGTTCCGTCTTTATTCATCGATGTAAGGAGTATTTCTCCTGCTCCTGAAGAAGATGCCATTTTCGCCCACTCCTCAGCTTTTACCTCTGTTGGTGTTCTGCCTCCGTTCAGGCAAACATACCAATCTTCACCGTTAAAAAAAGTATCTATAGCCACCACAACACACTGGCTTCCAAAAATTGCTGCAATGTCTGATATCAATTTTGGTTTCAAAAAAGCAGCTGAGTTTATACTTATTTTATCGGCACCGGCATCTATCAAAGAACGTACATCATCTGTTTGCTGAATACCTCCTCCTACTGTAAAAGGAATTTGTACCACGGAAGCAATTTGGCTTACCAATTGAATGAGCGTCTTCCTTTTTTCCACTGTCGCTGTGATATCAAGAAATATCAGTTCATCCGCGCCTTCTGACATATACCTTTCAGCCAGTTCTACCGGATCACCTGCATCTTGTATGTTTTCAAAGTGGATGCCTTTTACGGTTCTGCCGTCTCTTATATCCAGACAGGGAATTATTCTTTTTTTTAACATAATGCTGACAATTCTTTTAATTGGATTTTACCTTCATATAATGCTTTACCAATGATGACACCTTCACAACCTGTTTCTTTTACCCTGATGATGTCTGTCATGGAAGAAATACCTCCGCTTGCTATAATTTGAACGGAAAGTTCGGGAATGATCTCCTGATACAAATCTATTGCCGGCCCCTCCAACATTCCATCTTTGTTTATGTCCGTCACAATTGAATGTTTTATTCCATGTTTTTCATAATATTGTAAAAATGAAAGGATATTTATGTCCGTTTCTTCTTTCCAGCCATGAGTAGCAATTTTTCTGTTTTTGCAATCGGCTCCTAATATTATTTTTTCCGCACCAAATTTTTCTATCCAGGAAATCATCAGGTCTGGTTGTACCGCTGCTATACTGCCTACTGTCACCTGAGAAGCACCGGACTGAAAAACCTGTTGAAGATCACTTTCAGTTTTTATTCCTCCACCAAAATCTATAGTCAGCCGGGTTTGAGAAGCTATTTTTTCCAACGTCCGGATATTGACCACGTGATGGTTTCTGGCTCCGTCCAGATCAACCAAATGAAGAAACTTACAACCGGCATCTTCGAAAATTTTGGCCATGTCAAGCGGATTGTCGGTGTATATTTTTGCTGTGGAATAATCTCCCTGTGTAAGCCTTACACATTTGCCTCCGATTAAATCCATTGCGGGTATGATTCTCATAGTGATAAAAAGTTTTTAAGTAAAAATAAACCGATTTTTCCGGATTTTTCCGGATGAAACTGTGTTCCGAAAAAATTGTCATGTTGCATAGCTGAAGTAAAAGGAAGAATGTATTCTGTTTCCGCTATGGTTTGTGCTCCGGATTCAGCATAATATCCATGTACAAAATAAAAATCTGCTCCCGGATTGATGTTTCGGAAAAGTTCTCCCTTTAAGTTATGTACGCTGTTCCATCCGGTATGTGGTACCAAATCTTTCGGTGGAAATTTTTTGACCTTGTGGTCAAATTTTCCCAAACAAAAAGTATTTCCTTCTTCAGAAGAAGAACATAACAATTGCATTCCGAGACAAATTCCGAGAACAGGTTGCGTTAAAGACCTTATAACCACATCCAGTGAATGTTCGCTGAGATATTTCATGGCAGAGGATGCTTCACCCACCCCGGGAAGAATAACCTTCTCTGCTTTCAAAAGTACGTCCGGATTATCCGTCACTACCGTTTTATAACCCAGTGCCAACACTGCATGATTTACTGAAAAAATATTTCCTGCATTATATTTCAAAATAGCTATCATAAGCTTCCTTTTGTACTGGGTATCATATCACTTCCTGACTTCCCGACCGCCATTTTTAGTGATTTAGCAAATGCTTTAAATACAGATTCTATCTTGTGGTGTTCGTTTTCTCCTTCACATCGAATATTCAGATTACACCGCGCATTGTCAGAAAATGATTTAAAAAAATGATAAAACATCTCTGTAGGAACATCACCAATTTTTTCTCTTTTGAACCGAACATCCCATTCTATCCAGGACCTGCCACCAAAATCCAGTGCTACCTGAGCCAGACAATCATCCATGGGTAATAAAAATCCATACCGTTCGATTCCTTTTTTATTACCTAAAGCTCTGTAAAAAGCTTCTCCAAGTGTGATTGCGGTATCTTCTATGGTATGATGTTCGTCAATAAACAAATCCCCTTCAGCCTTTATATATAAATCTATCAAACCATGTTTTGATATTTGTGTCAGCATGTGATCAAAAAATGGTAATCCGGTAAAAACATTACTTTTTCCGGTTCCATCGAGATTAACTTCGACCAATATATCGGTTTCTGTAGTTTTTCGATGTACGGCCGCTTTTTTGGGCAAGGTTTTCAGAAAATGATATATTTCTTTCCAATCTTTTGTGGTGAGTTCCGCGTCGTATGATTTTTCATCGCTCAGGTAGATTGCCTTTGTCCCGAGGTTTTTAGCGAGTTGGACATCTGTTAACCTGTCACCGATGACAAAAGAATTTTTTTTATCATAGTCTCCGTAAATATATTTACTCAACATAGCTACACCGGGTTTTCTTCCCGGGTTATTGTCTTGCTCAAAAGACCTGTCTATGTAGATATCTGAAAAAACAACCCCTTCGTTTTTAAGGGTTTCAATAATAAAATCTTGTACCGGAAAAAATGTGTCTTCAGGAAAAGAAGCTGTTCCCAAACCATCCTGATTGGTCACTAAAACAAATTCATAATTCAATTCTGCCGCAATTTTTGACAACGAACTGATGACATATGGAAGAAATTCCAACTTTTCAAAGCTGTCAATCTGAAAGTCTTCCGGTTCGCGAATGATGGTTCCGTCTCTGTCAAGGAATAATACTTTTTTAGCCATGGATTACTTCTTTAATATTTGCAATGAGTTGTTGATTTTCTGCCGGACTTCCTACGGTTATCCTGATGGTATTTTTTATAACAGCGTGCCTGTTTCTCACAATTATATTGCGTTTGAGCAGCTTTTGGTACAGGTCTGGCGCATTGTCGACTTCTACCAGTATAAAATTAGCGTCAGAAGGATATATTTTTTTTACTGATTTCATTTGTGACAATTCCAATGTCATCATATCCCTTTCTGCGATTATTTCGATGACTCTGCTGTTAAAAAGATCCAAATTTTCTAGTGCCTTGATCGCAATGTCTGCGTTTGGCGAACTGATGTTATACGGAGGTTTGATCTTTCTAAAATAGGTTATTACTTCCGGGTGCATGATGCCTATACCTATTCGCAATCCTGCCAGTCCCCATGCTTTACTCATGGTCTGCAATACGATAAGATTCGGGTAGGTACTGATTTTTTCAGCAAAAGATGGTTGGTCACAAAAATCTATGTATGCTTCATCCAAAACAACTATGCCGTCAAAGTTAAGCAGGAGATACTCAATGTCCTCTATACGCATTAGATTTCCCGTAGGATTATTTGGCGAACAAATAAAAATTATTTTAAGGTTTTTGTCTGAAAAATAAGGTTTTATATCATTGACCGGAATTTGAAAATCTTCTGTTAAAGGAATTTTAATCAAAGGAGTACCATGAATTGCCGCACAAACTTCATACATGCCATAAGTGGGGGTTAAAATCATAACCTTGTCGAGATTTGGCTCGCAAAAGACACGTAAAGAAAGGTCGATCAATTCATCACTACCGTTGCCGATAATTATGGATTCCGGGCTCAAATTTTTAACCTTTGCTATTTGATGAATCAAGGATGTTTGATCAGGATCGGGATAACGATTGTAACGTCCGTATGGATTTTCGTTAGCATCCAAAAAAACACCCTTATTGCCTGAAAATTCACTTCTGGCGCTCGAATAGGGCGTAACGTTACGAATATTTTGCCTTACCAGCTTTTCTGTTATGATGGTCATACACTCAGTTTTTTTAATCTTATCGAAACGGCATTTTTATGAGCAAACAAGTGTTCTGCCTCAGCCATAACTTCAATCGTTTTTCCCAGATTTTGTAATCCTTCAGCTGAAATGTGTTGAAAAGTTATCTTTTTCACAAAACTATCTAAAGACACCCCACTGTAACTTTTGCTAAGTCCGTTTGTTGGTAGTGTGTGGTTGGTACCGCTGGCGTAATCGCCGGCAGATTCGCAGGAATAATGTCCCAAAAAAACAGAACCTGCATTCACAACCTGGTTAACAAAATCCACTGGATTTTTTAAAGCCAAAATCAAATGTTCCGGAGCGTACATATTGCTGAAGTCAAAACATCGTTCTATATCCGGCAAAACCACACAAAAACTATTTTCCAGAGATTTTTGGGCTATCGAAGCTCTGGGGAGTTCAGAAAGTTGGTACTTTAACGCTTTTTGTACTTTTTCAGCAAGGTTGGCCTCTGTGGTAAGCAAAACCACCTGACTATCGGTACCATGTTCCGCCTGAGAAAGTAAATCTGCGGCAACAAAGTCTGCATCTGCTGTTTCATCGGCAATTATGAGGACTTCACTGGGTCCTGCAGGCAAATCAATGGCTATACCTTCCTGTTGAATGATTTCCTTAGCTTTAGTGACATATTGATTGCCGGGACCAAAAATTTTATCAACTTTTTTAATTGTGTCCGTTCCGTAAGCCATGGCTGCTATAGCCTGAGCTCCACCGGCTTTGTAAATTTCGGTAATACCCAACAATCCTGCTGTGTATAATATCGCAGGATCAATGATGCCATTTTTATCCGGTGGTGTACAAAGTACAATTCTTTCACAGCCGGCTATTTGGGCTGGTATGGCCAACATAATCAGGGTCGAAAAAAGAGGAGCCGTGCCTCCCGGAATGTACAACCCGACGTTTTCGATAGCTACCTGACGTCTCCAGCATAATACACCTTTTGTGGTCTCCGTTTTAATTTCGTCTAATTGTTGAGTCTTGTGGAAAATGCGGATATTATTAATGGCTACCCCGATAGCATCTTTTAAAGTTGTCGAAACAAGTTTCGTGGCATTTTCAATTTCGTTTTCTGTGACCATAAGTTGTTGCAAAGTAGCACCATCAAACTGAAAGGCAAAGTCCAGTAATGCACTATCTCCTTTGGTCCGAACCCTTTCAATAATATGTTTAACGGTATTTTGCAAATTTACCGTCGGAATGTACGGTCTTCGGCATTTGTCTGCCCAAAACTCTTCAGAAAGATTATTATATATCGTCATAACTTTTTAAGGTTTAAAGAGTATTAAAAACATCAAAGAATCATTTTTTCAATCGGAATAACAAGTATACCTTCAGCTCCTGCTTCCTTCAAAGCATCGATAATATCCCAAAAAGAATCTTCATTAATTACGGAATGAACACTGCTCCAACCTTTAGCAGCTAACGGAAGAACGGTGGGACTTTTCATGCCGGGTAAAATGGTAAATATTTTTTCAAGAGCTTGATCCGGAGCGTTCAATAATATGTATTTATTCCCTTTTGCATGGATTGTAGCCCTTATTCTGAATAAAAGTTTTTCCAGAATTTTGTTTTTTTCCTGGTTTAATTGGGTGTTGGCAACAAAAACAGCTTCGCTGGAGAGTATTTTTTCAACCTCCTTCAGTCCGTTTGAAAATAAGGTACTGCCACTACTTACAATATCGCAAATTCCGTCTGCCAGTCCGATTCCCGGTGCAATTTCTACACTTCCGGTGATGATTTCTATATTAGCCTGTATCCCGTTTTTTTCAAAAAACCGATGTAAAATGTTCGGGTAAGATGTAGCTATTTTTTTATGTTGAAAATACGATAATCCCGGGTAATTTACGTCTTTAGGAACAGCAAGACTCAATCTGCAATGAGAAAACCCAAGTTTTTGGATAACCTTTATTTGCGTTTGTGTTTCAAAAAATATATTTTCTCCGATGATGCCTACATCCGCAATATTGTTTTCTACATATTTCGGTATATCATCATCTCTTAAAAAAAGGATTTCAACCGGGAAGTTTGTAGCTTCCGTAATCAATTTACTTCCTCCGTTGGGAAATTTTATACCACAATCCAAAAGAAGTTGCAATGATTTTTCACTTAACTTGCCACTTTTCTGAAGGGCGATTTTTAATTTACTCATGATTGAACAATTTTCAAGACTGAGTAAATGAAGGGGTATATAAACAAAAAACCCGTCCGATTTACTCAGACGGGTTTTTAATATTTTGATTTACATCATATCACGATTACTTCGTCCAAGTGCGATTGTAATGATGATGATGATGTAAAGAAATTAGCATATATTTATTTTAACAGGACAAATGTACAGGATATTTGTTTATTCAAAAATTTTTGCGAAATTATTTTTTAATAAATCAAATCTTCTCCTCTACAGAATATAACTGACTATTAAAAAAACATAAATAGATTAAATGTAAAAATGTTCACGTGATATAAAAATTGATGAGAGTATGTTCAGTCTCTTAATTCGATTATACCCTTCCAAACTTTTTCTCAAAATTTTGTTTTTGCTGGCTTTTTAATGCTTCCAAATCACTTGGAACATCTCTTTTCCATCGTTTATGGGACCAGAGCCAATATTCAGGAGCATCAAGTATGTCTTTTTCAAGCAAACGGGTGTGGGCCTCTGTGATTTCTCCCCAGGAAGTTTGTCGGGGATCTTCTGTAATTGTTTGCAAAATAATGCGGTAATATCCTCTTTTTACTTTTTTCATTGTGTAATAAACAACCGGAAAATCATAAGTAAATGCCATCATTTCTGCACCAAAAAGGACAGGGGTTTGTTGATTTAAAAAAGGCAGCCAATAACTTTTACCCGAATCTGTCGGAGATTGATCTGTCAAAACCAATAATGAAACCGGAGTATTTTTATTGGTTGCCAAAATGTCCTTAAAGTTTTTTGCATGAGCGATGATCATACCATACCGGCCTCTCAGTTGGTTCAGTTTTTTATCCCAAAATCCATTTGAAAGTGGTTTTCCGATACCGATTGCCTGATGCGGAAACAAATGGTTTTGTGAAGTAATCATCCACTCCCAATTGTTGTAATGACCTGCTACCAAAATGACACTTTTTCCTTTTTTGTATAATTTTTCCAAAAGTTCCGGATTATCTGCCACTACTCTTTTAGAAAGCTCCTTTTGTGAAATACTCAAATTTTTGATACCTTCCGCCATGAGGTCAGCAAGGTGACGATAAAAATGGTTGCTTAAAAGATGAATTTCTTCCTGAGATTTGTCGGGAAAAGAACGTTGTAAATTTTGTATAATGACTTTTTTCCGGTAAGGAAATACCGTACGTAACAAAAAATAAAATACATCAGCAATCAGGTATATTAACCATAAAGGCAGCCTGGAAATCGGAAAAATGAGGATATAATATAAAATGGCGGAAAACAAGGTTCGTCTGATTTAAGGTTAAATGTACGATGTTGTTTAATATTTTGGTGTGTTTATTTTTTGTATTCTTCCTTTTGAAGGCTTGAACATAAACCTGAAAGTCGTTTTAGATGTCGGTACGTTTATAAAACAACTCGCTGCAACATAAAAAAGAATGTTTTGGTCTTTTTTGTGAAAACCAGTTTCATAATTGTCCTTTGACGGAAAAACAGTGCTCCTTTTGTACCACAAGGTAAAATTAATGTAATCATCCATCTGATTGACCTGATTTATTCCGTAGGTTTTCCTGACTTTGACAACATCTTTTTATAATAATCCTGACAGCGTAAGTGCCTCCTGACAAACCCTGTTCCCTGCGACAGTGAAGAGTAAGAATGGTTTAGCATATGATTTACAACTTTTGCGGACAACTGACATTGAGTCCGGATTGGCCATAATAATTGTTGGCAAGCCTGTTATTGCTTAAATACTCAAATATTTTTATTTTTATCCTTAAAGCTTAGGTTTTGCTTATCGTTTGCAATATCCTGCAAGTAAAGAGGCTTTCCTTCCAAATACTGAAAGGACACTATTTTTTATAAGTGACCTTTACCTTTTGGTGGTTATCATTCTGATGAATACCATAAAAAAAGTAGTTCACGTGACAAAAACATCATCATTATCCGATAAAAATCCTTTTTTGTCGAAATTTTGTATTAAAAAATGTTTTAAAGAAATACTTTTGATGTAAATCTTTTAAATCAAATCAATTTATTCAACATGAAATCAAAAAATCTTCTTTTTATCATTTTATTTACTTTCCTGAATTCTGTAGGCTACAGCCAAACAGTAGATGAAATACTGCATAAATATTTTGAAAATATCGGGGGAAAAGAGGCTATCAGCAATATCACGTCAACCCGAATGACCGGAAAAGTAAAAGCTCAGGGTATGGAATTTCCAACCATAATGCTTTCCAAAGGTGTAAAACAAAAAATCTCTTTTTCTTTTCAGGGTATGGAGTTTGTACAACCTTGTTTTGATGGAGAAACGGGATGGCAAACCAACTTTATGAACATGAAAGCTGAAAAAATGGAAAAAGAAGACAGCGAGTTGCTAAAATCGCAGTTTGAAGACTTTCCGGACGCTTTTTTGAAATATAAAGAAAAAGGATACAAAGCCGAATTGTTAGGAAGTGAGACAGCTGAAGGAACAGACTGTTTCAAAATAAAACTCACAAAAAAACCATTAATCGTCAATGGTGTTGAGGAAGAAAATTCGACCATTTACTATTTCGACAAAGAAAATTTTGTTCCTATTTTAACCAAATCGATAATCCCTAAAGGCCCGGCAAAAGGGAAATATCAGGAAACTGTTCTTTCTGATTATCAGGAAACAAACGGAGTGGTTTTCCCTTTTTCAATAACATCAAAATATGATGGTCAAATCGCAGCGTCGATTGCTATAGAAAAGGTAGAAATCAACGTTCCTATCAACGATACTGAATTTGTTTTTCCGGGAGAATAACATCGATCAACATAGCCCTTTGTTATAAATAGCTTCTTAGCTCTTATTTTTTTATATATGTTTGTGTAATTTCCTTTGCACAAAGGTCTCTGATATAATCAAACCATATAACACCCTAATGATGTACAAGATTTATACCCTGTTTATTCTTTTATGTGTTTCATTTACATTAACAGCACAAGTCCCCGTTCCTGTCAAAGGTGATGAAGTCTTCAATAGTCTGAAAGCCAGACAAATCGGACCGGCAGTCATGAGTGGCAGGGTCGTCGATCTGGAGGCACATCCGACAAATTCCAAAATATTTTATGTCGGATCTGCAGGTGGTGGTGTTTGGAAAACCATAAACGGAGGAATTTCTTTTAATCCGGTTTTTGACAAACATGTACAATGTATAGGTACCGTAAAAATTGATCCTAGTGATCCCGATAATACCCTTTGGGTCGGAACGGGAGAAACCTGGACAAGAAACAGTGTCAGCATAGGAGACGGAATTTATAAATCAACAGATGGTGGTCTGAATTGGCAAAAAAAGGGTCTGGAAAAGTCAGAAAGAATCAGTGACATCGTCATTCACCCGAAAAACTCCAAAGTTGTATTTGTCGGCGTTTTAGGCGCTCTTTGGGGTGATAGCGAAGACAGAGGCATTTATAAAACAGAAGATGGCGGAGAAACCTGGACTAAAATATTTTATATCAATCCGACAACCGGTTGTTCAGATCTGATCATTGATCCTTCCAACCCGGAAATAATGTACGCTTCTTTTTGGGAATTCAGACGTACGGCCTATTCTTTTAATTCGGGAGGCTACAACTCTGCCCTTTATAAATCAACAGATGGCGGGAAGACTTGGAACAAAATTCACAACGGTTTCCCTTCCGGAAAATTAGGTAGAATCACGGTTGCTGTTGCGCCTTCAAATCCAAATCGCCTGTATTCAGTCATTGAATCAGAAAAAGAAAGTGACAAAGGATTGTACAGATCAGATGATGCCGGACAAAATTGGAAAAAAGTGAATGGTGATTTCGAACTTGTCATACGACCGTTTTATTTTTCAAGAATTGTAGTTGATCCGAAAAATCCTGATGTACTTGTAAAAGCCGGATTATTCGGATACATGAGTAAAGACGGAGGGAATACATTCAGATCTATTCAAGGCGGTATTCATGCAGATTTTCACGACTTTATTTTTGATCCGAATAATTCTGACAAAATGGTGGTAGGTACAGATGGCGGTGTATACAGAAGTTGGGATGGCGGTACGATATGGGAAATGGTCAAAGGACTTCCTCTTTCCCAGTTTTATCATGTTTCAGTAGATAACCAAAAACCATATTGGGTTTATGGCGGATTACAGGATAATGGTTCGTGGGTAGGACCAAGCAGCAAGCCGGGAGGTATCAGAAACAGTGACTGGAAACCCGTGGGTTATGGTGATGGTTTCAGGGTCTATCCGCATCCAACTGATCCGAATACGGTATATTCAGAAATGCAGGGTGCTGAAAACATCTGGCGGGTCAACGTATCCAAAAGTCTGGCAAAAACCATAAAACCATACAGAGAGGACGGTGATCCCAAACTCAGATTCAACTGGAATGCACCGTTGTCCACGAGTTTGCATAATCCGGATCGGGTATATGTCGGCAGCCAGTTTATACATGTTTCTGATGACAAAGGAGAAACCTGGAGAAAACTATCCCCTGACCTGACCACAAATGACCCTAAAAAACAAATGCAGGCTGAATCAGGCGGGTTAAGCGCTGATAATTCAGGTGCAGAAAACCATTGTACCGTGTTTACCATCAATGAGTCGCCCTTAGATAAAAATATTATTTGGGCCGGTACCGATGATGGAAATGTTCAGGTAACCTTTGACGGGGGGAAAACCTGGGAAAATGTCAGAAAAAATATAAAAGACGTGCCTCAAAATACATGGACGTATTTTATTGAGCCCGGTAATTATGATAAAAATACAGCTTATTTGGTTTTTGATGGTCATACCCAAAATGACATGAGACCATATGTACAAAAAACAACAGATGGAGGAAAAACCTGGAAGTCCATCGTTAATGACCAGATTCCGGTTTTTGTTCGCTCAGTCAAAGAAGATGTTCAAAATCCTGAGATTTTATATCTCGGGACAGAATGGGGATTATACCTGTCATTTGATGGTGGTACAAACTGGACAAAATTTGAAAATAATGTCCCTTCTGTGGCTATCCATTATATGTCCATTCATAAAGAAGAAAATGCCTTGATCCTTGGAACACATGGAAGAGGTATTATCATCATTGATGACCTGACACCTATTCAAAAAATCAAACCGGAATTTTTGGATAAAGATTTTGTTTTTGTGGATCTCAGACCAAACACTATCAATGAAACAGTGACTTTTCAAGAATTTCCACAAGTCGGAGAGTTTACAGGAGATAATCCAACTACGGCTGCCAGAATTGTGTATTATATGAACAAAAGACACACTTTTGGTAAAATGACTTTGGAAATATTTGATGAAGACGGCAATAAAGTAGCTGATCTTCCTCCCGGAAAAAGCAAAGGTCTGAACGAAGTTTTGTGGAACTATACCCATCAGATGCCAAAAGTGGCCAAGGGAAAAACACTAACTTTTGGTGGTTTTTCTGCGCCAAAATATCCGTCCGGCAAGTATAAAGTCAGAATGACAAAAGGCAATCAGGTTTTTGAACAGGACATAAATCTGAAATATGCAGACCAATCCATTATCTCAGAGGCAGAAAGAAAAACGCAATATGAAAAAAGTATGATGCTTTATCGTATGTCTGAAGATCTTGCCAAAGAAGTGGAAAAAATGGACCTTTTAATCAAAACCACAGAAGAAGCTTCAGCGTTGATCAAAGATAAAAAGTTGGCAAAAAAGTTGAACCTGAACGGATACAAAAAACAATTGGACCAAACCAAAGAAAAAATGGTGGTACTAACCGGTGACAATTATGTAGGTCAGGCAGAACCCAGATTACGTGAAAAAATAGCTGCCTTGTACAGTGAAATAGTCAATTATCCCGGTGTACCTTCCAATGCACAATTAAAAAATCTTGAATTGCTTCAAAAAGAATTTGAGCAAACTAAAAAAGAGGTCGACACCCTTATTCAGGAATCAAAAAACAAAAATGACATGCTTAAAAAGGCCAAAGTAAACCATAAAATTCTGGCCGAGCCTGTCGTTACTGCCTGATCGGAGCTGTATTTGTTTATTCTTCTTTTGCTTTAACCCCTTTTTGGTAGGTTGAATAGACAAATATTTGTGCCGGCAAATCGTTTAATTGTTTGTGGATGGAATTTCTCACATCATCCCATTCCAAACCACCAACACCTGTAGCGATTTTGGGAATGGATAAACTGTCTATATTTTCCTTTTTAATCCATTTGGCAAGTTCTTTTAAAGCATGATCCACATGACTTAAAGACGCCTTTCCGGGATGACCGCCTTTAGAATGTTCCGATGACTCCTGACAGAGAAGATTGACAATCTGAACACCGCCTACCCCTCCCCAAGCCCATATTTCACCTGTTTTGGGGTTGTGGAGTTTGCAAAAATGTCTGAAATCTTTGACCATAGAGGGATATCTCTCCCTTAAGGCCAAAGCCAAACCCTGATCACAATGGTCCATTGGTGCCACACTTTGTACGATGGTTTTGGACTCTGATAATAAAATGTCGCCACTAACTTCTTTAATCATATTTTCTTTTTTACAAAATTGCTTTTATTTTACCAAAAATCAAATGATTATCATCATGATAAGAAATGATGCAAAGCTTTCTGTAAAAGTCTTCAGAATGGATTACTTTTGCTGCCTTTTACAACAATACCCATTATGCATATTACCATTACCGGAGATTTAGGAAGCGGCAAAAGCACTGTAGCTAAAGAACTTTGCAGGATATTGGGCTTTACATATTTATCTACAGGGCAAATACAAAGGAATCTTGCTCAGGAAATGGGAATGAATACGTTGGAGTTTAATCGTTTTACAGACCAAAACCTGCATATAGACGATTATATTGATAATAAAGTAAAAGAAATAAATCAAGTCTCTGAACCTCATATTCTCGATTCGAGACTTGCCTGGCATTTTATCAAATCTTCATTTAAGATTTATCTGATGGCGTTGGATGAAGTCGCTGCTACCAGAGTTTTAAAAGATGACAAAAGAATAGGAGAACCCGGAGCCAACGATGTTCAGGGTAAAATCAAAGAGTTGAGGGAAAGAAGAGAAAGTGAAAACCAAAGATTTGCCACTAACTATGGTGTTAAACCCGGGTTGTTTACCGATTTTGATGCCTTAGTTGACACCTCCTCGGCCAGCATAAACGAAGTCACACAGTTGATAATTTCCTTGTACAAAAGTTACTGCGAAAACCAAAATGCCCCTAAAATCTGGTTATCTCCTCTTCGGATTTTACCGACCCGGTCAACTGTAACGCAGGATTTTTCAGACAATTACCAAGAGATACAATCAGATTTTTTCTTGAATCCAATACCCTGCATATTATACAAAAGAGAGTTTTATGTGTATGCCAATCAAGCCTCACTGATCCAATGTCTGGATAATAATTGTCCTTTAGTTCCGGTGACGTTGATATACAGGGAAGGTGACGGCCTTTTTGACATTCCCGGATTTATTGAAGAAAATTTTGTTGAAGAAGATTTATCAGTTTTTAGTGAAAAATATCATTTCAAATATATCCGGCAACAAGTGTGATAAACAAATATGCCGGTTTTTTGTCATAAAGACCTCATCATAAGAATCGAATTTTTCTGTCAATCAACCATGTAGCAACAGATTTATTTTACCTTTGCAAAGGAAATTTTTTATATGTTTTTAGAACCAAGTTTTCGGAATCAACGTAGTGGCTGGATTGAAGTCATTTGCGGGTCCATGTTTTCCGGGAAAACAGAGGAATTGATCAGAAGGATACGACGGGCAAAATATGCCAATCAAAGGATTCAAATCTTCAAACCTGAAAAAGATATTCGATATGACATTGAAAAAGTGGTTTCCCATGACGAAAACAGTATCGACAGTATTCCCATAAGGACCAGTAAAGAAATCTATCAATACGTATCAGATATCAATGTCGTAGGAATTGACGAAGCTCAATTTTTTGACGATTCTTTGCCGGAGGTGTGTCAAAAACTCGCTATCAAAGGAATCCGGGTCATCATAGCCGGGCTGGATATGGATTACAAAGGAAGGCCGTTCGGACCAATGCCTTCTTTGCTTTCGGTCGCTGAATATATTACAAAGGTTCATGCTATTTGTCCTCATTGCGGCAACCTGGCAACACATTCGTATCGACTCAGCGACGAAGAAGAAACCGTAGTTTTGGGTGAAAAGGATAAATACGAACCAAGATGCCGGCTTTGTTTTGAAATGGGAAATATTCTTGATTTTAGAAATCTAACAGAATAAATGTGAATCAATCAGATGTTTTAATCATAGGCGCAGGAGTTGCCGGATATTCATTAGCTATCAGACTGGCTCAGAAAAGACCTGAACTTTCTGTCACTGTTCTGACCAAAAGTACCGAAAAAGAAAGCAACACCAGTTATGCACAGGGTGGTGTCGCTGCCGTTTGGGACAAAAGTCTGGATAATTTTCAAAAACATATTGAGGATACACTGGATGCGGGCGATGGTATTTGTAATGAAAAAATTGTAGAAATCGTAGTAAAAGAAGGACCTGAACGCATAGCTGATATCATTGATTGGGGTGCGCGGTTTGATAAAAACAAGGAAGGTAACTACGATCTTGGTAAAGAAGGCGGCCATTCTGAAAACAGGATCCTGCATTATAAAGATATTACCGGATGGGAAATACAACGAACATTAAATGATAAAGCTAAGGAATATTCAAATATAACCTTTCACGAACATTATTATGCTATTGATATCATAACCCAACATCATCTGGGAAGGAATATCACCAGACTCACGCCTGATATCGAATGTTACGGAGCCTATGTACTAAATAAAAAAACAAAAGAAATTGAAACATTTTTGTCAAAAGTCACTGTGTTGGCAACGGGAGGCGCCGGTCAGGTCTACAAAGCAACTACAAACCCTGTCATCGCTACAGGCGATGGTATAGCCATGTTTTACAGAGCAAAAGGAAGAGTTGCCAACATGGAATTTGTACAGTTTCATCCCACTTCTTTATATAATCCGGCAGGGGATAATCCTGCATTTCTGGTTTCGGAAGCAGTAAGAGGTTTCGGAGCCATCCTAAAAACGAGTGATGGTAAAGAATTTATGCACAAATATGATAAAAGGTTGTCTCTTGCGCCCAGAGATATCGTAGCCAGAGCCATTGACAATGAAATGAAAATTCGTGGTGAAGAATTTGTTTATCTGGATTGTACCCATCTCAATCAGGAAGCTTTTTACTCACATTTTCCTAACATAACCGATAAATGCAAAAGTTTGGGTATTGACCCTGCCAAAGATTACATCCCTGTAGTCCCCGCATGTCATTACATATGTGGAGGTATTAACACAGATGAAATGGGCAAAACCTCTGTTAACCGCTTGTATGCAGCTGGTGAATGCACCAATACAGGATTGCACGGTGCAAACAGGCTGGCCTCAAACTCATTATTGGAAGGATTGGTTTTTGCTGAAAGAATACAGAGAGATATTATGGATACAATTGATGGAGTTAGTCTTCAAAACAATATTCCTGACTGGAATGCAGAAGGTACAACGGAACCCAAAGAAATGGTATTAATTACTCAAAGTCTAAAGGAGCTTAAAGAAATCATGAGCAGTTATGTCGGTATTGTCAGATCTGATGTTCGTTTGAAAAGGGCTCTGGACAGACTTGAGATATTATATAAAGAAACTGAAAATTTATACCACACGACAACCTTGTCTCCGCAGTTGTGTGAATTGAGAAACCTGATTACTATAGCTTATCTGATTACAAAGGCCGCCAGTATGAGAAAAGAAAGCAGGGGTTTACATTTTACAACTGATTATCCTGATAAGTTTTCTTACAAGGATACTACCTGGCTTTAGTTTTTTTAGCTCGATCCATCATATCATACAATACGACCAAAGTGGCCATAACCAGCATGATGATCAGGTTGGTTGTAAATCCTTCGTCTTTCCAGTTGTTTGGTATAATAATTAATAAAACAAATACGATCATCGATGCTAAAGCCAAATAAAAGGATACTTTTTTTTGCTCTTTTGCCCCGTCCCGTATACCGTTGTTTAAGCTCAATAAAATAATACCCAGTAAAAAGGGGCTTAAGTGTATAATGGAAGGATTGACAGAAGATTTGTACATCCACAGTGAACCTGACATCAGAACGAGAGAAAATATTAGATGCAATCTTTGATAAGTAATCATTTTTTAATATAATAAATTGAATATTATAGAAATAGAATAATATAAGATGAGAGATATGTCATTCTATAAAATAAAGAAGGCTTATACAAAAAACATTGTATAAGCCTTCTTTATTAATATTAATTAAAATTACTCTAATTTAAATCTGATCGGCAAGGTATAAAGTACTTTTACAGGTCTTCCAAGCTGTTTGCCCGGAGTCCATTTTTTACCCATACTGTTCATGGCGTCAACTGCTGTCTCTGCTGCTGTTCCGCAACCGGCACCAATATCTCTTACAATATTGATATCTTTTACTGAACCATCTTTGTCAACAACAAACTGAACCACGACGTTACCTTCAACACCGTTTTCTCTGGCTATAGCAGGATATTTGAGGTTACCATAAATAAACTCTAAAAGTTTCTTTTTGGCGCATTCTTCTTTTTCTGCGTCTGAACCTTTCATGTCTTCACAACCAGGGAAACGAGGCATTTGCTCAACCTTTTTAAAGATTTCATCCGGTGGTGGTGGTGGTGGTGGTGGTGGCGGTGGTGGCGGTGGTGCATTACTTGCAACCGGAGCCTGAACCGTTGTTTCCTCCTGTACATCCTGACTTTCAAACTTGGTTTCTTCTACCTTAACCTCATCCGGAACCTCCTGAATAACTGGTGGCGGTGGCGGTGGTGGCGGTGGTGGCGGCTCTGCCGTACGTGGTATTTCCACTTCTACCTCATCTTCAAAGTCCAACATGTCGTCTGTGATCAAAATTTTCTTTTCATACACAGTCCAACTCATGGTGACCAATGAAATTGCCATTGCAGAAGCGAATCCAAAGTTTATAAAACTTTTGGATAACTTAAAGTTGTCAACCTCGGGAAACTTGGTCCGGCTACCTAAATCGGTGTTTTTAACATTCTGATTGTTGTTTTTTAACTGTTCCAGAGAATATTGAGAATACTTTCTTCTGAAAAAGTAAATCAATCCTAAGATCAGTACGGCAATCAAAATATAAAAAACCAACACGCCTGTCCCTGAAACTTCTAATTCTTTGAACATGCTAATTTGTTTTTAGTGTTTTATTGAATAGGAATATTCCTATAAATACGCCTATCACATTGGCAAAACCATCGTAAAAATCAAACGTTCTTCCAATGGAAAGGTAAAATTGGAGTATTTCCAGAAAAAAACCAAAAGAAATACACAAAAAAATTATTAAACCTTGAGATTTTATATCTACACCTGTCGCTTTAGCCCATAAAAAGGACAATATTACATAAAAAAAAATATGTCCTGCTTTATCCATTCCGATAATATTTACTACCTGCAACTCTTTCATTTTTGCAGCTGAAAGTAAAGATAAAATCAAAATGACTGCTGTCCACACCAAGGCTGAATAAAAATAAAATCTTATGCCCAACTTTTTGTGCTTTATATGAAGATGCATCAATTTACTTTTTTGGTGTATGCCAAAAAAATTATCTAAAAATCCTGTCCTAAAGTCAGATAATAAATGGGTCTCTGAATCCTTCCTGTTTCAATTCCCCAGGCATGATCAAATTTTACAAAGTATCCGAAAAGTTGGGTTCTGAAACCATAACCTATCCCGAAAACTGCGGGATCTTTAAAATATTCGACTTCCAGCCTGATGATGGGCGGACTTTCAACCGTAACCGAATTTAAAGGATTTAATTTGCTGTATGGGGAAGAGCCGTACCAAGCGGTACCAACATCAAAAAATCCTGTGATTTGCATATTTCTAAAAAAAGATGAACCTTTATTTTTTCCTAAGATATATTGTACAAATGGAACACGTAGTTCTACATTGCCCAAAACATAGGTGGTTCCGTTTCTTATATTATTATTAAACCCTCTCAATTGCCCGATATTTGCTTTATAAGCAAAATCAATATCCGTTCTTTGAGGTATGCTGTTATCAAAAGAAGGAAAAAGCCAATTCTCCATTCCTCCGAGATAATACAACATCCTGTTTGAACCAAAAGAGGAAGCTCCTGCAGCTCGTAGTGCTAAAACCGAATGTTTTAAAATCGGTATATAATGCCTTGCGTCAAAACCTATGATTGTAGCAAATCCTTTGGATGCATCAAATTCAAAACCGTCGATCAATTTTACATTAAATGTATTTATAGCCTCAACATATACTTTGTATCTTGAACCAAATTTAATATTGACACTTTCATCGTGTGAGTTGTCAAAAATATATTCTCCACGTACTGAAAACCTTTGTTCCGTACTAAAAGGCTCGTTCAGACTTACGTTTTCAGTACTTTTTTCATAAAACCTGTCAAACCTTAGTTGAGAAGTGATTCTGAAACTTTTGTAAATATTAAACGGGATTTTCCATTGATATAGCCCTAAAGTGCTTACTTTTACCGATCTGGTCGGCGCCAAAGATCCCGGCTGGTTGTTTTCAGGATTGCTATATGATTGTGACTTTCTGTACAAAGCCATCCGACGATCTATCAATTTCTTTTTATTGTCAAAAACGATAAAAAACTCTGAACCGTTTAATAACAACGGCAATCTGGTGCCGATATCAATAGAATAATCTTCAAACAAATCCTTAATGTTTGCCTTCATGAGAAATCCCATGGGTGTTCCCAATAGTTGTTGTCTGTCTCCTGTATAAGACTCAAGTCCTTCAAATAAAATATCATTATCAAACTTTGTGGTCACTTTATGTAAACTGAACCTCTTATTGGCGGTAGTTATTCTGGCAGGATTAAAGGATGTTTTGCTGATTTGTTGGTCAGGTATTCTGATTCCTTGTAAAACATTTTGTTTAGAGACCATTACCTGTCTTTCTTCTTTTTCAATCGGCCTTCTGTCACTTGACTGACTTTCAAATCGTGACTGAAACAAATATCCTTCAGGAATCTCAACAACTACTTTTTCCTGTTCGTTCTCAACTTGCTGCACCATAAGACCTCCTCCGTTTATCCTGATTGTCAATGGTGTAGGGTCAGGTTTTATGGTATAGCCTGATGATATTGTTTGGTTTCTAACTTTATAAGAGCCTGATTGATAATAGGTTGATGTAAGTATGTTTTGGCCCTTAGCATATGCGTATCTTATTATATTTCTGTCGCCATTTGTTACAAAGGATTCCTGATTTGCGTCAACATACTTTTTTTTAATATTTACCATACCACTTTCCTCAGACATAAAAAGAACAGACTTTTCATCAAAAAAGTAAGGGTATCTAACATTGGTAAAAATCTTATCGGTCAATTTTACGATTTTATTAATCGTGTCATCCAAAGAATAAAAATAAATATTAAAAACCTTTTCGGGAATGATGGTGTCGAGTTTAGGCAGGCCTGGATCCTTTCCACTTCTGTTTGAAGCAAACAAAATGCCTCTTTTCCCATCCAATTCTCCAAAAGACACATCGAGATCATCATAATAATCCTTTGTCAGATTTTCTATATTTCTGGTTTTGTACTTATATCTTATCAGATCAGAAAAACCATTAGTTGATGCAGAAAAAATAAATTCATTTTTATCCGCAACAGCGATACTGTAAATTCTCTGAATAGCTTCAGGGATGATATGTTCTTCTTTTTTATTGGTGCTGACATCAATTTTTTTCATTTTAATGACATCCCTGTGTTCATAACAAATTACCAGAACATCATCCTTTGGAAACCAGGAAAACAAAGGATAGTTATAATCTGTTTCCTGAAAATCATTTATAAAACCATGCGAAAAAACTTTTTTATGTTTCCCGGTTTTCAAATCCTTAATGTATATTCTGCTTTTCCCTCTATCATTTCTGTTATAAGCCAGATATTTCCCGTTCGGACTGTACGCTAATTGGCTCACAGGCACTTCCTTTCTCTTTTTTAAAGTAAGTTCATTTTCTTTGTTGTAGACATCAAAAAGTTCTTTCTCCTTTTCAAAATATTGTATAAAAAATCGTGACCATTCTTGTTGAACACTTTTTAAATCTTCATTCAAAACATATAAAAAACTATTGTCAATACCTCTGCTGATCTTGGTCAGGTACAATATATTAGAAATGGAAGATTTACCGTAATTTTGTTCTACAAAGTACCAAAATGAATGTCCGGCCAATCGGGGATGTTCTATGGATAGCTTTTTAAAATTACGCATTTTGGGGTCGGCGTTCCACACATCCCTGAGTTCATCTTCAATATACATATTCCACCCCTGAGCCGAATAATTAACTATACCTGTTCGATACCATGCCGGAATATTCATGAGTAAGGCATTCTGAATTATCTCCTGAAAGTTGGAACCAAAAAGCATGTGATTAAGATAGACGTTTGCTATTCCTTCTTTGATTTTTTGTCTCAGATTTGAATGATTGCCATCAAAATACACAAACATTTTGTTACCGATGATTTTGGTTTCACCGGTTTTATTCACAAAAGTTTCTTCTGTCCCTATATTGCTTTGTTTCAAATCTGAAATGTCCAGATAAACTATAATCTCAATTTTGTCATTGATTTTATGCTCAAGCATTTTTTGAATATCATTATGATCCTGTTCTGCCAATAAAAGTGTATGTACAGCAACATTCCGGCTCTTTCCATACCAATATGTTATGAAGTTTTGTGTTTCATACTGCCACCAATCCGAAAAGTCATCGTGATATTGTATCCTGTTTTTTCCAAATTCCGTGTTGATACTTTGTGAATTTAGCTCCATTACTATAAAAGAGCAGAGGAAAATCAAAAGAAAGAATCTTACCAACTGAAAAAATGACTTATAGGCCTTGTATTTGATTCCGGCTTGTGGTTTCAGGTAAAACATCTTTTTACTAAATTGAGTCATCTATTGATTGTATTTCCGCTCATATACATAAACATATTAGGTGAGTATCTATCATTTGACATAAATTCAGCGCATTTGATAAAAGTCTCAAAAATTGAACTCATATTAAGAAATCATAAAGATATGACAACGTGTCAGAATTTTACATCGAACAGACATAAATTTGAAAGGTCCGAACTAAATGATAACAAAATAGTTCGATTATTGTTAATTTTCCCCAAATATTTGGTAATAAGTGAATTTCAAACCTCTGTTTTAACAATTTTGGCGTTATATTTGCGGTTCTCATTAGAGTACCACCAACCTAACAACTGATTTTTAACCATATTGTCTGATAAAGACAACGAAAAGGTTTAATCGGTAATAGAGCGTTTTATAGCTTTATAGAAGTTTATCGTCCCGAAAACCCTTTTTGTAAACAAGAAACCTTATCCCATGAAAGAGTTGGTAACACTATCCTTTTTAGTAATAACATTTTTCTCCCCCATTTCTGTCTCTGCTTCAAAAAAGTCAGATTATACCGAAAGAATTCATAATTTAAATACGGTTATTGACATACGAATGAATGATTTGGTAGAGGAGCAGATTGACTTTGTCGTCAATAAAAAAAGTAAAGACAGTCGCTATATATTAGGTCGAACCTCTTTGTATTTTCCAAAAATAGAAAACGCTCTCCGTACTAAAGGTTTGCCTGACGAGTTGAAATATATAGCCGTTATAGAGTCAAGTTTGCAACCGGATGCCGTATCAAGACAAGGGGCAGCAGGTTTATGGCAATTTATGAAAGGAACTGCCCAGTTATATGGTATGGAAGTAAGTAAATATATCGACGAAAGAAGAGACATCGAAATTTCTACAGATAAAGCACTTGACTATTTGCAGGTTTTATACAATATTTATGGCAATTGGACAATTGCTTTAGCTGCCTACAATTGTGGTCCCGGCAACCTAAACAAAGCAATTAAAAAAGCAGGAGGATCAACAAACTATTGGAAAGTTGCTCCCTTTCTTCCTAAAGAAACGAGAGAATACGTTCCAAAATTTATCGCTATGAGCTACCTGATGAATTATTACTATTTACATGATTTGGAGCCAATTGAACCGGCTGAAGAATATAAAAATACCGGAATTATAAAAATGTACAATAAAACTTCATTTAAGTCTTTAAGTGAAGAACTTTCTCTGGATATTTCTATTATTAAAAAATTAAATCCGGTTTACATAAAAGATGTTATTCCGCAAAATAATGAAGGCAAATATTATTTAGTTCTTCCTGAACCTGTGATGTTTACCTATTTGGAAAAAACAAAAAGATTTGAGGATCTGGTTTTTCTATCGTCTTATGTAAACAATAATACAGAAAACAATAATTCTAATTCAGCATTAACAAATGCTACTGCCGAAACAAAAACAAATATGTTATATCTGAAATCAACCCTACGGGAGGTAGTTTCAGAAAAAATAACCGACTATACAACAGCTGTTAGATATCCAAGATCTAATACAGCGAAAAAACATTTTTTAAAGAGAAAAGAATCATTGGCAGAAATTGCTTTGACCTATCAGATACCGTTGGAAAAATTATTAGAAATAAACAATCTTAAAACCACTGATGAGGTTTTTATAAATTCAGAAATAATTTTACACTAAAGCCTTTTAGGGAGTCCCTGAAATAAGTCAGATTCAAGACCGATTATTGAAGATGCATCAATTTATATCGATGATATTCCTGTAAAAAAAAGAATGTGATAAATTAAATCTGCATAATGGCTGTTTGATCTCTTACCGAGATACATTTATTTGTCAAAAATACCCACTTACTTATCCATTTTTCTGCCTGATGAATGGGGTTCCAACCAACTAAAATAAGCTGTTGACGAAGGTTTAACTTACAGTATTCAATAAATTTTAGTGTACCTAAAATCAAGAATCATACTATACACATTTAGTTTATAGTGTATCCGCTGTTTTCTATCAAACCATAAACTAATGTACAAGATAAATACAACTACTTGATTAATAATTGATTATATTGATGCTAATGCAAGTCCTTCAGTATCTATATCTTTAATATTTTGTTATGGATGTTTTTTTACGTGCCTCCGCAAAACACCTAATCATTAACCCCAATTTGAAAGTACAGTAAATTAAATCTTACAACAATTTTATATTCGCAGCAAGATCATTTATAAACAATAAAAAAGGGAATGGTCTTTTGACCACTCCCTCAATGATTATACTGTAAAGTCTGTTGAAATTAATCAATCTTAATTATCTTTTGAATAAAAGTCTCCGCTCCTACATGAACACGAAGATAATATACTCCCTGAATCAGACTATGCATTTCTACTGAATATGTATCAATACCAGATTGCAGGGTTTCTCCGATATTTCTCGATAGAATCAAACGTCCGGTTCCATCATACAAATCATAAGTGACATTCTGTCCTTCGACTGCATTAATTTTAAGCTGTACGTTATCTTTAGTCGGATTTGGATACACCTGAATTCCAACCAATCTTTCACGATTAACATGAATAGAAACTGTTCCGATTTCATTGATTTTACCATCAAAATCGACTTGTTTGACTCTGTATTCATAAATGCCGTTCAAAGAGATATCCCAATCATTAAATTCATAAATAACTTCATTATTACTGAATCCCTTTCCATTAATTTTTGCGACTTGGGTATAAATTCCTCCTTCAAGGCTTCTTTCCAGAATAAAATGACTGTTGTTAATCTCCTTTGTGGTTACCCATCTCAATTGATTCACATCTTTGTCCTTATTCCACCATCCTGAAAGCTCTTTAAGGTCAACAGGTAGTATGCTGATAAATCCAATATCAATATCTAATATGGTCTGAGCATAACCCACGGTAAAGTTAAGGGTTGTACCATTAATAAAATCAACCACATCACTATCCAACATATCATCACCTCCCTGATTAGGAACTACAAATTCATATCTTGTTACACCCGCACCCGGAGCTGGTCTGCTTACTTTTATGTAATAAGTACCTGGTCGGACACAATCGAATAAATAATAACCCGGTCTTCCATCTATCGGACTATTTCTGGTTAATTGGGTCTCAATCAACGTATTAGTAAAAGCTTGGAAAAGCTGAACCTGTACATTATTTATTCCCAAGTCTCCGCCATCCTGAACATTTGCATTACTACCAAAGTCCAACCAAACAAAATCTCCGACTTTAGCACATCGGTAATACCCGGCGTCAACGGTATTGTTGTATTCCCCGGATTTCAACTGATATGACTGCGTTTGACCTGTAACTGCATCTGCATCGCTATCTTTAGTATCATCGGAACCAAAATTAGGTACAACCGAAAGATATTGACTTCCTGGCCTTGTAAATGTGACTACATAAGATCCTGGTGTAAGATTGTTGAAATCATACCTGCCCATGTTGTCTGTAGTAGTGACTAAATTTACTAAACTGCCATCGGTTCCTTTTGTACCTGTCAGCGTTACAGAAACATTTTCAAGTGCCGGCTCAAACGGATCCTGAACGTTGTTTAGATTTGTATCCTCCCAGACAAAGTCTCCGATACGCGCTAATCTGTAGAATCCGGCATCAATCGTAAGATCAGACTGACCAGAAACCAATGTTACTAACGGTGCTCTACCCTGTAACCGGATCTGCGTCACTATCCTTTTCCTCATTTCCACCTCTTTCATTAGCAGTTGGAATATATCCTGCTTTGGTGTCAAACTTGACAATGTAATTTCCAGGTGCAAGATTGTCGAATAAATAGAAACCATTCAAATTGGTAACGGTAAACCTTATTTGGTTTCCGTTTTCATCCAAAAGTCTAACGGTCACTCCTGAAATTCCTGTTTCATTATCATCCTGGACACCATCAACATCTGAATCTTCCCAAACATAATCTCCAAGCCTTGCTGGTTTGAAGTATCCTGCATCTATTGTATTGTTGTTGTCACCAGGATTCAGATTGAAATTATCCGTTCTTCCTGTAGTAACATTAGGATTACTATCATTTCCGTCATTTGTACCCGGTGCTCCTTTTGGAGTCCTGTTATAATCAGGAACTTCACCAAATACGATGTAATAGCTACCTTTACAAACTTCAAACTGATAAAATCCTGCATTGCCGCTTCTAGAAGCTGTCAAGGTAGAAGCTACAAGCGCATTATTGGAAGCATTAAATAAATTGACGGCCACACCGTTTATTCCAGGCTCATTTAAGTCCTGTCTTCCATTTCCGTTGATATCTTCCCATACAAAATCTCCAACAAATGCTTTTGGCTCTACTACTGCATTGATGCTGTTGTTTGTAGAACTACAACCTTTGCTATCTGTAACAGTCAGACTATACAATCCGCTCATAGCAACTGTTGCATCAGGCCTGCTGACATTTTGTGTCGTTGCGCTAAATCCGTTTGGTCCACTCCATACATAAGTATATCCCGGTGTGCCACCGCTCGGTGTTGAATTAATTTCTAATGTAGAACCTGCACAAACTGAAGGTGCACTTAAAACCACTGCCGGATTTGGGTTTACTGTAGTTGAAACTGCGCTTGTGGCAGAACAACCTTTGCTGTCAGTTACCGTCACTACGTATCCACCTGCCATGGTAATGGTAACATTTGGTCGTGTAACATTCTGCGTAGTTGCACTAAAACCATTTGGACCGCTCCATACATAGGTGTAACCCGGTGTACCTCCATTTGGAGTCGAAGTAATCAGTAATGTTGACCCAACACAAACTTCATTGCTGGTAGCCTGAATAGTTGGATTTGGATTGACAGTCGCCTGAACACTACTATTTGAAACACAACCTTTGCTGTCAGTAACTGTAACACTATACAATCCACTCATCGCAGGTGTAGCATCCGTCCTGACAATATTTTGAGTTGTTGCACTAAACCCATTCGGGCCACTCCACACATAAGTATAAGATGGGGTGCCACCATTTGGCGTTGCATTAATCTCTAATGTTGATCCGGTACAAACTTCAGATGTGACAACCTGTACTGTTGACCCAGGATTTACAATCGCCTGTACACTGCTATTCGCTACACAACCTTTGCTGTCAGTAACTGTAACGCTATATAAACCGCTCATCGCTGGTGTTGCATTCGCTCTGCTTACGTTTTGTGTGCTTGCACTGAATCCACTTGGACCACTCCAAACATATGTGTAACCAGGTGTGCCACCGCTTGGAGTTGAGTTAACTGTCAATGTAGAACCTGCACATATTTCTGTCGTCGTCGTTTGTACTGTAGGATTCGGATTGACCGTCGCCTGTACGCTGCTATTTGTTACACAACCTTTGCTGTCGGTAACTGTAACACTGTACAAGCCGCTCATCGCTGGGGTTCCGTTTGTTCTGCTTACATTTTGTGTAGTTGCACTGAATCCGCTTGGACCACTCCATACATACGTGTAACCCGGTGTGCCACCGCTTGGAGTTGAGTTAACTGTCAATGTTGAGCCCGCACAGATTTCTGTTGTTGTGGTTTGTACTGTTGGATTCGGATTGACCGTCGCCTGTACGCTGCTATTCGCTACACATCCTTTGCTGTCGGTAACAGTTACGCTGTACAAACCGCTCATCGCAGGCGTTGCATTTGCTCTGCTTACATTTTGTGTAGTTGCACTGTATCCGCCTGGACCACTCCATACATACGTGTAACCAGGTGTACCACCACTTGGCGTGGAATTAACTTCCAGTGTGAAACCGGCACATATTTCTGTCGTCGTTGTTTGTACTGTTGGATTCGGATTGACCGTCGCCTGTACGCTGCTATTCGCTACACATCCTTTGCTGTCAGTAACTGTAACGCTATATAAGCCGCTCATCGCTGGTGTTGCGTTTGCTCTGATAACATTTTGTGTCGTTGCACTGAATCCGCTTGGTCCACTCCATACATATGTGTAACCAGGTGTGCCTCCGCCAGGTGTTGAATTAACTTCCAACGTTGAGCCGGCGCATATTTCTGTTGTTGTGGTTAGTACCGTAGGATTCGGATTGACTGTGGCCTGTACACTACTGTTGGCAACACAACCTTTGCTGTCTGTAACTGTCACACTGTACAATCCACTCATCGCAGGTGTGGCGTTTGCTCTGCTTACATTTTGTGTAGTTGTACTGAATCCGCCCGGACCACTCCATACATATGTGTAACCAGGTGTGCCACCGCTTGGTGTTGAATTAACTGTCAATGTGGAACCGGCGCATATTTCTGTTGTTGTCGTTTGTACTGTAGGATTCGGATTGACAGTCGCCTGTACACTGCTGTTGGTAACACAGCCTTTGCTGTCGGTAACTGTAACACTGTACAATCCACTCATCGCTGGTGTAGCGTTTGCTCTGCTTACATTTTGTGTCGTTGCACTGAATCCGCTTGGACCACTCCATACATATGTGTAACCAGGTGTTCCTCCGCTTGGGGTAGAATTAACTTCTAATGTTGAGCCGGCACATATTTCTGTTGTTGTGGTTTGTACTGTAGGATTCGGATTGACAGTCGCCTGTACGCTGCTATTAGCAATACAACCTTTGCTGTCGGTAACTGTAACGCTATATAAACCGCTCATCGCTGGTGTTGCATTCGCTCTGCTTACGTTTTGTGTGCTTGCACTGAATCCACTTGGACCACTCCATACATATGTGTAACCAGGTGTGCCACCGCCAGGTGTTGAGTTAACTGTCAATGTTGAACCTGCACATATTTCTGTCGTCGTCGTTTGTACTGTAGGATTCGGATTGACTGTACCCTGTACACTACTGTTGGCAACACAGCCTTTGCTGTCTGTAACTGTCACACTGTACAATCCACTCATCGCAGGTGTGGCGTTTGCTCTACTTACATTTTGTGTCGTTGCACTGAATCCGCTTGGACCACTCCATACATAAGTGTAACCAGGTGTACCACCGCCAGGTGTTGAATTAACGGTCAATGTGGAACCGGCGCATATTTCTGTTGTTGCTGTTTGAACTGTAGGATTCGGATTGACCGTCGCCTGTACGCTGCTATTAGCTACACAGCCTTTGCTGTCTGTAACAGTTACGCTGTACAAACCACTCATCGCTGGCGTTGCGTTCGCTCTGCCTACGTTTTGTGTTGTTGCACTGTATCCGCTTGGGCCGCTCCATACATAGGTGTAACCAGGTGTGCCGCCGCCAGGGGTTGAATTAACTTCTAATGTGAAACCGGCACAAATTTCTGTCGTTGTTGTTTGTATTGTTGGTTTAGGAACAACTGTATGTGTTACTGTTGCAGTATCTGTACATCCTGTTGCTAAAGCAATTACAATAACCTGATATGTGTAAGAACCGGTATTGTTAAGGGTAAGTGTAGGATTTGAAACTGTTATTGAATTTAATCCTGTTGCAGGGCTCCAAATATAACCCAACGGAGTATTTGGAGCTCCCGGAGGAGGTGTTCCTGTTGGATTTCCACCAATGGTTGTTACAACACCGGAGCAAATATCCAATGGATTACCTGCATTGGCAATAGGATTTAAATTTACATTTACAAATACTGTGACTTCGTCCGTTCTAACACAACCATTTTGACTTACAGTCAATCTGTATACTGTTGTAAATAATGGTGAAACCAACAAATTCATTGAATTGATACCATTGTCTCTTGAAGTAGCATCACCTGATACAACCGTCCAGCTAAAGTTAGCACCGGCAGGTCCTTGTCCGTTAAGCGTAATATTACCGCCTTGACAAATTTCTTTATCCGGTCCTGCTATTGAAAATACTTCCTGAGTTATGATGATAGATTTTGTATAAGAAGAAGTACATCCATCTTTTGTTACTACTAAGGTAATGAGATACTCTCCCGGTGTATCCCACTGAGATGTTGCACTTGGTCCGGTTGCAGTCGGAGGAGTTCCTCCCTGGAAAGTCCAGTTGTAAGTAGAACCGGGTCCGGCTGGTGTCGCAATAAATAAAACCGCTTCTTTTGCACATGTAGTAGGCGGTCCATCAATCCCGGAAACAGGGTTACTTGTTATGGTAACACTTGTGTTTGAATTTGCAACACAACCTTTAGAGTCTGTAACTGTAACATTATATACACCGGCCATTGAAAGCCCGGCATTCAAAATAACAGGGTTTTGCAATGAAGATGTGTAATTGTTTGGTCCTGTCCAACTATATGTAAAACCTGGTGTGCCGCTTGACGGAGTTGCAAATAAGGTTATTTGATTTCCAACACAAACAGGTGAGTTTGAACTCGACTGAACGGTTGGATTCGGATTGACTATCGCCTGTACACTACTATTAGCAACACAACCTTTGGTATCTGTTACCGTCACAGTATACAATCCACTCATCGCCGGTGTCGCATTCGCTCTGCTCACATTTTGTGTGCTTGCACTATAGCCATTCGGGCCGCTCCATACATAGTTATATCCCGGTGTGCCGCCACTAGGGGTTGAATTTACTGTCAATGTGGAACCCGCACATATTTCTGTCGTCGTCGTTTGCACTGTAGGATTCGGATTTACCGTCGCCTGTACACTGCTATTCGCAACACAACCTTTGCTATCGGTAACAGTTACACTGTACAAGCCACTCATCGCCGGCGTTGCATTTGCTCTGCTTATGTTTTGTGTAGTTGCACTGTATCCGCTTGGACCACTCCATACATAAGTATAACCAGATGTGCCACCACTAGTCGTGGAATTAACTTCCAATGTGAAACCCGCACATATTTCTGTTGTCGTTGTTTGTACTGTAGGATTCGGATTTACTGCCGCCTGTACACTGCTATTCGCAACACAACCTTTACTATCGGTAACAGTTACACTGTACAAACCACTCATTCCTGTTGTTGCATTTGCTCTGCTTACGTTTTGTGTGGTTGCACTGTATCCACTTGGACCACTCCATACATAGGTATATCCCGGTGTGCCGCCGCTTGGCGTTGAATTTACTGTCAATGTGGAACCGGCACATATTTCTGTCGTCGTTGTTTGTACTGTTGGATTCGGATTTACCGTCGCCTGTACACTGCTATTCGCAACACAACCTTTACTATCGGTAACAGTTACACTGTACAAACCACTCATCGCCGGTGTTGCGTTCGCTCTGCTTACGTTTTGAGTAGTTGCGCTATAGCCGCTTGGACCACTCCATACATACGTATATCCAGGTGTGCCGCCACTAGGCGTTGAATTTACTGTCAATGTGGAACCGGAACATATTTCTGTTGTAGTTGCAGAGATGTTTGGTTTAGGGTCTATTGTATGTGTAACCGTTGCAGTATCGCTACATCCTGTTGCTAAAGCAACGACGACTACCTGATATGTATATGTACCCGGAGTTACAAGTGTCAGACCCGGATTTGCAACCGTTGTTGAGCTTAATCCGGCACCCGGACTCCAAATATAACCTAGCGGTGTATTTGGATTTCCTGCCGGTGGTGTACCCGTCGGGTTTCCTCCGATTGTTGTAGTAACACCGGAACAAATATTCAATGGATTACCTGCGTTTGCAATCGGATTAAGACTAACGTTTACAAAAACGGTAACTTCATCTGTTCTGACACAACCATTTTGACTTACTGTAAGTCTGTAAACAGTAGTGAATAATGGTGAAACATTCAGATTTGGTGAAGATCCACCACCATCAATAGATGTAGGGTCTCCAGATACAACAGTCCAACTAAAGTTACCGCCTGATGGTCCCTGTCCGTTTATGATGCTATTTCCTCCCTGGCAAATATCTTTATCCGGTCCTGCTAATGAAAAGACTTCTTGTGTTATTACTATAGTTTTAGTATAATTAGATGTACATCCATCTTTTGTAACAACCAATTCTATATTGTATGTTCCCGGAGAATTCCACTGCGAAGTTGCACTTGGACCTGTCGCTGTCGATGGTGTTCCTCCCTGGAACGTCCATGTATAAACAGAACCAGCACCTGCTGGTGGATTAACGGTGAACAAAACAGCTTCTTTTGCGCAAGTTGTTTGAGGTCCTTCAATACCTGATACCGGTTTTGACGTGAGTGTAACACTTGTTGAAGCTACTGCTTTACATCCTTTTGAGTCTGTAACAGTTACATTATAACTGCCCGTCATCGTATTATCTGCATTTAATCTGACTGGATTCTGAACAACTGAATTATATGAATTAGGCCCTGACCAAACATAAGTGTAAGATGGCGTTCCTCCGGAAGATGTGGAAAACAAATTTATCTGTTCACCCTGACAAACAGGGGAATTAGAACTTGCCTGTAATGTTGGATTAGGGTTGACTACTGCAGATGTACTTGAAGTTCCTGTACATCCTTTCGTGTCTGTGACAGTCACACTATAATTTCCGGACATATTGACCGTTGCATTATTTCTTGTAATATTTTGAGTAGCGGCGGTAAAACCGTTTGGTCCACTCCATATGTATGTGTAACCTGCAGTTCCTCCACTTGGAGTAGAACTGATATTCAATGTGCTACCTTCGCAAACTTCAGGCGCGTTAGTAACAACATTTAATCCTGGGTTCACGGTTGCTACCACACTGGAAACACCTGTGCATCCTTTTGTATCGGTTACAGTAATTGAATACGTACCACTCATATTTAAAGCGGCATTGTTTCTCGTTATATTCTGAGTACTTGCGCTAAATCCGTTTGGTCCTGCCCATATGTATGTATAAGCTGGAGTACCACCGCTAGGCGTTGAAGAAATCATTAAAGTTGTTCCCAGACAGACTTCCTGTGCATTGGTTGTCACATTTAATCCAGGATTAACCGTTGCTTGTGTACTAGAAACAGCTTTACATCCTTTTGTGTCTGTGACGGTCACACTATATGTTCCACTCATAATAAGCGTAGCATTATTTCGTGTGATATTTTGTGTGCTGGCACTGAATCCGCTTGGTCCTGTCCAAACATAAGTATAACCTGGTGTTCCACCTGTAGGATTGGATGTTATGCCTAAAGTTGCACCTAAACAAACTTCAGGTGCAGTTGTGGAAACTGAAGGTGTGGGATTTACAATAACCGTAGCGTCATCCGAATCTTCACAACCATTAACTCTGACGGTGACAATATACACTTTATTAGAAGTTGGCGAGACGGTAATTGATTGTGCATTTGAAATTACGGTGCTACTTCCTTGTTCCGTCCACTCATAAGTTGCTCCCGCTATAAAGTTTGCTGTTAGTGTTGTCGATTGTCCCAAACAGATTTCAGAATTATTTACACTGGCTACCACATTATTATGAATATTAATGTTTATTTGGTCACTGGCCGTACAACCGTTACAGTCTGTTACAACCAAAACATACGCTCCGTTTTGATTTACTGTGACAGATGAACCTGTAGTTGAACCAATGATTCCTGGTCCTGACCAAACATAATTTATAGAATTGTTGAATGTATTTGGTGTTGTGAATTCCAGATAATCGAGCCTGAAAGAACATTTACCGTTATCCTGAACTCTTATATATCTGGCTGGAGTAGCCAGAGTATAACAATACGTTTGGTAAGACGAATGTGAAAACGTCCTTGAAGCTTCCAAATCAGTAAATCCTGAATCCGCAGAACCCGATTGTCTGATTTTCATATCAGAGTTGGTAGAATTGGAGCTACTGCAATGTTCTAATTTAACCCGTACACAAATTTGAGTCCCTGTTGGTCTTGAAGTCCCCATATCCAAAGTTAAGTATGATGTACCATTACCTCCCTGAGTCCATAACTTAGCACCGGCATTATCACCACATACAGCTGCGGTACTTTGATTTGATATATATCCATTAGAATTAACAATAGGGTTATCACACCTGTTTATTCCCTGTGTACCACACGTAGGAACATTAGAAACTTCTGAGTTGATAACATATTGATCCCCGTTACATATCGACTTGTCCGGTCCAAGGTTTACAGTCGGACCTGGTGTTACGGTTGCTGTAGTTGAAGCTGTTGCAAAACAACCTTTGGAATCGGTCACCGTAACTGAATAACTTCCTGCCATAGAACTGGTTGCAGACGGTCTGGAAATATTCTGCGTTGCAGAAGTGAAACCGTTTGGTCCTGTCCAACTAAATTGATATGGAGATGTACCACCAACCGGTGTTGATGTAACTTGTAATGTATTACCGCTGCACACAGCGTTAGCATTAGCACTTATGCTCGGATTCGGATTGACTGTAACCCTCACATCATCAGTGGCTGTACAACCTTTTGCATCTGTTACCGTAACTACATATGTAGTAGTGGTGGTCGGACTGACTGATTTACTGTTTCCTGTACCCCCCGGAGGATTCGGCCAGGTATAAACATATGGTGTTGTTCCGTTAGTTGCATTGACTGTTAATAAAACTGATTGTCCAATACAAATTTCAACATCCTGACCAGCGTTCAATACAGGTTGAGGATTAACTGTGATCGTCGTTTGGGAAGAAGAACTACAACCATTGGTATCTGTAATTACAACCTTATATGTTGTAGTTGACAGAGGATTAACTGTTTTTGTTTGTCCTGCACCCAAACCATTGTCCCAAGTGTATGTGTATCCGGGTTTTCCTCCGGCACCATTGGCCGTTAATTGAACACTTTCCCCTCTGCAGATTGTACCGCAGGCAAATGACTGTGCTTGTTGTAATGCACCACCGGATAACAAGAAATTGAAATCGGCCCCGCATTCAGCTTTTAACTTGAAGTTTGATGGTTGGTTAATAACATTGTAAATCATCCATCCGCTGGCACCAAATTGTCCTGCGTTGGCATATAGACTTGCATTTGTACCTACCTGAAAAGAAGCTCCTTTTCTATCTATTGATAAAAGAGCTCCCGCCAATCCGTTTACACCGGAAATGGTTCCGGTCATATTAGTGTAGTAATACCAATCACTTTGTGCTGAAGATGTACATCCTTCGACATGAGGACTTCCAACCGGCGGACTATATGTCCTGCCACTCAAAACAACTTTAACATCCAACTGATAAGTTGATGTTACTAAGTTTTGTACCCTCATTTCAAAATACGCAGTTCCGTCACAATATTCTTTGAACGATCCTCCTGATATAATTTTCCAATATTTTGCTGTTTCAGTATTGCCCCCGGGACCATTAGCAATCAAACAATCCATCCACAATACTCTTTGATTTGAATTACTGCAATGGACTTCGTTTGTAATGGTTCTGTCTTTCACTAAGGTTATCGGAGAAGCAATCTGAACTGCAGGTCCGGAAACAGTTACAGAAACTATGTTGGATTCACCGTCCCAATTTGTGCATCCCGCTCTTCTGGAACATCTTAAGTAACATGTATTTTGATATAATGGCCCAGGATCATATGAAGATGCGTTAGCACCTGATATTTGTTCCCATTCACTATCGTTTGTCCCATTTGGAGCAATACAAGTAGTGGTACTTCTCAACCACATGTACTCAAGGTTTCCTGTACCTCCTGAAGGAAGAGTAGTATTTGTGATTGGTGCAGGATCATATGTAGCCAGACATGATGTCTGATTACTACCGATCTGACCACCATTGGTAACATTACTACAAGTTACAGGTGTGAAGCCAACACAAACACTAACAGGAACAACTGAATTTGGTCCATTGGCACATGTAGTATTATTAGCAACGGCCCAATGTTCAATAATAATCTGATCTGCACCATTAGGTAAATAAACCGTAGTTCCCAGAGCTCCCCTCCAATAACCTTGATTTCTTAGGTCCGGAACATCATTAGTATAAGGAGATTCATAAACCGTACTTCCGTTTTTTCTGAAAACAACCCGCCATCTTTCGTTTTGTTGGGTTACACTATTTCTTCCAGCATATCCATCGTAAGATACAACATCCGATACATTAACATTAACCGGTCCGCTGAAAGCTGATGGATAGGGTCCGGGTATAATATGCGTCAATTTAGAGCTACATATTAACCTGACATTGGAAGGTGATCCATCCGATGCATTGATTGATTGACTCCATAAAAAGTTATTGCCTGACGGACAAATCGGTTGTGGTGCGCAAAAAGGCGGAGAGGAACCATTATCCGGATCACATTGAGATAAAGATAGACACCATCTGTCCGTTTTTATCCAATCTCCGTTTCCTCCTTTCTCTACGGTGATAAAATGAGCATTTGCAGGTACGGTACTCGTTATATTATAAAGAGACATACTGGGCAATTGTGCATTAACCTCAGTATAATTACCGGATATATATGTCCAGTTGCTTGTGAAATAACTGATACCAACCTGATGATAAAACGAAGGATTATGAGTCCCTCCGTAAACACTCAGATTGAGAATGGATCCTGCCGTAATGCCGTTAGTACCCACAGTGCCTATTTGTTGAGATACCCAATTACTTCCCGTATTGGTAATTTGAAAATGACCAGCTTTGGTACCACACTGGGCAGCATAAGTATCAGAGTACAGGTTTCCTCCTGACCACGACCAATTGTTGGTCCCACTCTCAAAAGAATGGTTTTGAACCAGGTTGGTACCTGTGCAGGTACAGGTTTGGGCAGATAAAATATTTGTTTGTAATAATAGTAACAATAGTGTTAGTATTGTTAAATAATGGTCTCTGTTTTTTGCATTTATTTTCTTGGCAGAAAATAACATACCAATACCATCATTACGATTTTCTTCACAAAAGACCTCTTGGCCTTCTGCACGGGTGTAAACGTTTTGCATTCTCAAATTTTTAGGTTCACTATAAAACTACTTCCGGGGTCGGAATCCCTTCGGTATTTTTTTTGATATTATATTTTTATAACATCATTGTAAAACGAGTTAATATTAAACCGCATTAATCAGGTAATAAGGTTTGCTATAAATTGATTTTACGATTTTCGGAATAAAAAGTATCATCAACAATGATATAGCATTAATTATAATGTGATAGCAACCATAAGGGTTCTACCACTTCATTACCTGTTATACCTTTTAAATTTTCTCTTTTACACCACGAAAATAGTCAGCATTTTCATTCTGACAACAAAAAAAAGCAATTTTGTAAAAAATTTTACATTTCTCTCCTCTTAATAATCTAAAGATAAAAGTAGCTGTTAATCAATCATATATAAAATTACAATGATATGAAATCAATGTTTGGTTGATTGTTATGAAACCTGTTAACACTAATTCCTTAGTCTATTCAATTTTACTGTAGTGTTTTTCAAAAAAATAAAAATATGCTTTAGAAGAATATTGACCTAACATTTTTAAATAATTCTGTTGGGAAATAGGTAAAACTTCATATTGTACATTTCCCTTGATAAATTCAGGTTTCAGTTGGTTTACTTTTTTATAATACTTCATAGCTTCAGATGCATTTGCAAACTTTTTGATTACCACCAATTGTGAATTGTCTGTGCGATTCAACATAGCATCTGTCATTTGTAATTTTTCTGTCTTGAAGTAGTTTTTATTGAATTCTGAAATAGAAATTTTAACATCCACAAACTGCATCTCATTTAACCCATACGTTACTATGGCCACAAAATGTGGTTTGGTTTCGTCAAATGTATACAACTTCATGGATTCCTCCTCATTCACTGTTGAAAACGCTTCAGCATCACCTGTAAGAAATCTCAAAATTTCTCTTGCTTTTAGTTGTTCCTGCGTATTTGGAAAAGCAATAACAACATCATTTAATGCTTTTATATAAGCTTCTTTTCCTTCAGTATTGCCAATACACATGGCTTGTAAAAGGGCTATTTTTGCTGAATACTTGTTTTCCTCCCCAAATTGTTGTTTTAAACTCTGAATCCTTTCTATGGTAATTTTATAGTTTCCGGAATTAAAATACTTGTACGTGTCTTCATAAAATTTATCAATTTTTCCTGCTTCTTCTTTTACAGATACCAAATATTTAGGATCACTTAATATTTTTGCATAGGTTGATTCCGGATATTTTCTAACCAATTTGTTTACATATTCTTCTGCTTTGTCAGCCTGATTAAGGTCTCTGTAGTTTAAAACCAAATGATAATAGCTTTCCAGTTCATGTTGCGTCGGGCCAAACCGGGTATGCATGTTTTCAAGCATATCATTTGACTTTTTATATTTTTCAATTACATTCCTGTACAGTTTTCCTAGAGCAAACATTGTATTAATGATCTTTTCCTGAACTTCTTTTTTCTGTACCGGATTTTGAGGTATTTCTTTTAGTAAGTTTTTGTACTCTGGACTATCTTCATATTCCCTCTCACTTTCTTTCTCAGTTATTGCCTGATTTCTTACTTCATCCTGATTGTTGATAACTTCCCTGGCTTTACTGCTTAACCGCCAGTTGTCCTGTAGTTGTATACTTCTTCCCCACTTTTTGCGAAAATCCTGTTCTCCTTTTTCTTTTGAATCTCTGTTATATGCAAAAAATGACGAGGTAGCCAGTAAATCTTTACTTTTAGAAATATCCAAAGATGGCTTCAGATTCATGCTCGCCGGTTTGGAGTTAGATTCTTTATTTGCCAGCTTTTTTTCTCTGCTTTTGGCGTATTGCTGAATAGCTTTTTTTTGCTCATCACCAGTTAATTCTGACAATAAAAACAATGTATCCTGATGAGCAAGAATCTCAAGGTTTTTAGCAATATCTACAAGGTTTTTTGCCCTTTTATCAACTTCTGAAAATCTTACATCGTTTTTATTCATGACCAATAAGGTGCTGTCATAAAAAAGTTTCGACTTGTAAAACATTTCCTTATTGTAAAATTCCGTGGCTATGATAAAATAAGCGTCAGTTTTTAACTTCGGGTCAGCGGTGTTATTCTGCAGGGACAATTGAAAATAGGTTATTGCCTGTTCTAATTGCTGATTCTCAAGCTCCATCTGAGCCATTGTAAAATATATAATGTGTTTTTGTTCAACATATTTTACTTCATTAGCCATCTTTTCTAAAGATGCGATGATTTCATTTTTTGGCTTTTTTCCTATTCTGAACTCATTTTTTAATAAGGCCATACTGGCCATCAATAACATGTTATTGTTTTTGGACTTTTTATTCGCGATTTTGAAATTTTTATATGCTTCCGCATATCGGCCTTCCTTTTCATACAATTGTCCGGTAATAAATGCATATCTGGCTTTTAATTCATTATCTTTTGTATTTTTCTGAGCCTTTTCCAGCTCTTCTAATGCTGCCTGATATTTATTCTGTTTTATGTAGAGGCTTGCAAAGGTTGCCGGAATTTCCTTTCCGATCTTTTTTGGCAATTGAGGATTTGTTCGAAGTTTATTCAGAATCAATTCAGCGGTATAATAATTCTGCCTTTTTATATATGTTTTTGCCAACCATAACAAACCCTCATTATAGGCAGTCTTATCTTCTTCCGGCTTTTTTTCTTTTGGTTTTTCAACAATTTCTTCCTGATTATCCGGAGTATTCGGTGTTACTGATTTCAAAGGCTTTTCAGTACTTTTTTCAGTAACTACAGGTTTTTCAGTGACTATACTTTTAGCTTTGTCCTTTCTGGCTTTTTCTCTGTCTTTTGCTTTTTGTTTCCTTTCTCTTTCCTTTTGTTTTGCTCTGTCTTTGCGTTCCTTCTCTTTTGATTTAGCAATTTCTTTTTTGTCCTCCTCCTTTTCTTTTTTAACTTTTTCCTTCTCTGCTTTAACCTCTTTTTTTTCCTTTTCCTTTATTTTTTTTAATTTCTTTTTATTATACGGACTTTTGAAATAATTTCTTCCATAAGGATTTTTTGGATTAAAAACCTCCTGAAAATACTTTAAGGTGGTCTCTGTAGTTTCATAATCCTGTTTGAAATACTGTGCTTTTGCCATCAAAACATAACAATCGTCCACCCAATCACTCGGTTCGTGTACATTGCTGACGATTATGACCTTTTCTATAGCCTTGTTCATTTCAGCTTCGACCATTTTGGGATTGGGTAGATTTGTAAAATCTTCAACTTCCAGAATCTGGTTAAAATCATCAATGTTTGCCTGCCGCATAGTAATCATATTCAGCCGCAACAATTCGGTGGCATTCCAATATCCGTTATAGTAGGATGTTGTATTGTGATAAAACTTTCCAAACTTGGAAGTTTCATTCTTTCGCTTCTTTGTGACACATCCGGAAAACAAAAAGATGATTGCCAACCCTGTAATCCATATGTTAAATCTGATCTTCAAAATATATTATAATTTTGTATAATATTTAAAAACGCTGCAAATATAAGTCTTGTTTCAGTATAATTACCTATTTTTGCATTTTTATAAATCATAATATAACTTCATTTTAGCTAAAATATTTTATTTTAGTAAAACTTTTTATTCGATGCCCGATAGTAGTGCCGTGAAACGAAAACTTTGGGAGAGGCTGAAAGACACCTACCGTATTACCATTCTCGATGATGAAAACCTCGAAGAAGTAGGTACTTACAACGTAAGTTTGTTAAACTTTTATATTTTTATCTCGGTTATTGGTCTCTTGTTGTCCATTCTTGTTATCTCTTTTATTGTATTTACGCCGGTTAAAAGATTAATTCCGGGATATGGTGACATCTCTGACAACAGAAAGTTTATTGAATTAACAGCCAAACTTGAAGAATTGGAAAATGAGGTTGCCGCAAGTGAAATCTATACTAAAGGTCTTCAAAATCTGCTGACAGGAAATAAAGAAAATGAAAACGATGTTCCTTCGGTATCACAACCTCAAATGATTACCAAAGACGATCTTTCTGATTCAAAAAGAACACATGAACTGAATTTCCTGAGATTTATTACACCAATCACCGGTACCATTTCTGCCGTTTATCAACCCATGATCAATCACTATGGCGTTGATATCATTGCTGCAAAAAACACACCCATAAAATCCATAATGGATGGTGTTGTTATCAGCGCAGACTGGACAGCCAATATGGGAAACACCATATACATCCAACATCAGAAAAATGTTGTTTCTGTTTATAAACATCTTTCTGTCTCCCTGGTAAAAACGGGCGACCTCGCAAAAACTGGTCAGGCTATTGGCATTATCGGTAATTCAGGAGAAATGACAACCGGCCCGCATTTGCACTTTGAACTTTGGTACGACGGAAAATCAGTCAACCCTGCAAGCTTCATCAATTTTAACAAATAATTACCATTTATTATTGATTGTTTAGTCTTATTTTCTACCTCTGATATATATTGTTACTACCTTTGTACCTTTAAAGTAGAGTATATGAAACTAAAAGCAATACAAAATGAAAAGGGTGAAAATCTCAGTCCTGTTCTGCCCAAGGAAATTAAAAATTTTCTGATCGATATTGATGGTACTATTTGTGACGATGTTCCCAATGAAGAACCTGAAAGAATGTCATTGGTCGAACCCTATTCAGATGCTCTGGAGATATGTAATAAATGGTTCAATGAAGGTCATATCATTACTTTTTTTACCTCAAGAACTGAAGCACATCGTGAGATAACTGAAAATTGGTTGAAAAAACACGGTTTTAAATACCACGGACTCCTGGTCGGCAAACCACGCGGGGGCAATTATCACTGGATTGATAATCACCTTGTTAAAGCTACCCGTTTTAAAGGTAAGTTTACCGACCTGATTAAAATGAAAAAAACTATCGAGGTTTTTAAATCCTGATAGTTTTTATCTTCATCCTAAAAATAGAGTCTGGAAATCTCTTCCCTGTATTTATCCATGATCACTCTTCGTTTAAGTTTCATGGTTGGTGTAAGCTCTGATTCACTTCCGTCGGTTTTTACTGGCTCCCAGTTGGCTGCTACCAAAACAAACTTTTTAATTTGTTCAATCTGACTGAAATTCGGGCTTATTTCATCCACAGCACTCTGATATAATTGAATGACTTTTTCGTTTTTCAAAACGTCGGTAACATTTGTCCAGGCTATTTCGTGCTCAGAACACCAGGATTGTAATGCTTCAACAGAAGGAGTAATCAATGCAGATACAAATTTTTGATTGTCACCTACAACCATAACCTGTTCGATCAGGAAGTTTTCCTTCAATTTGCTTTCTATCGGTGCCGGTGCTACATACTTTCCTCCGGAAGTTTTCAACAATTCTTTTTTACGGTCGGTTATTTTTAAAAAATCCTGATTTTTCGGACCTTTGACAAACATTCCGATGTCTCCGGTCATAAAATATTTTTTGCCGTTGATCTCTTTAAAAACCGCGGCTGTCTGCTCTTCCTGTTTGTAATATCCCAACATGATGTTTGGACCGGAAACCAGAATTTCACCTTCTCCTTCCCGGTAATTACCATCTGAAGTATCAATATAAACCTCAATACCACGAATAGGTATTCCTACTGAACCTATTTTAGCCAATCCATCACCGTAGTGGTTGATTGAAATGGTCGGAGAAGTTTCTGTTAGTCCATATCCCTCAAGGATAGGAATTCCGGCAGCAGAAAAAACCCGGGCTATTTTTGCAGGACATGGCGCAGCTCCGGTAACTATTGCAATAAGATTACCTCCCAATGCTGCCCGCCATTTACTGAAAATCAATTTATCAGCGATTTTCATCTGTATTGCTTCCCATCCTGAATATTTTTTACCGACCTCATAACCATCTGTCATGGCAAGTGCCCAAAAGAATAGTTTTTTCTTCACTCCGGTCAAAGCAAGCCCTTTGTTATAAATCTTTTCGTACACCTTTTCCAGTAAACGGGGAACAGTGGTAAAAAAATGTGGCTTTACCATGGCCAAATCCCCGGTTTCCCCTCCGAGATTATCCGTTCCGGTACAATACATTTCCACACCACGACTGGTATATCCATAAATAACCGCTCTTTCAAAAATATGGCAAAACGGTAAAAAACTTAATGTTTTATATCCTTTTTCTAATGGCAAATATGACATGGTCTCATCGACGATGCTGATGACGTTTGCATGCGTTAGCATGACCCCTTTTGGGTTTCCTGTCGTTCCGGATGTGTATATAATGGTTGCCAGATCTTCTGACTTTACATTTTCTTTCCTTTTTTCAACTTCCTCAACGTGATTTTCATTCAAATAATCCTTCCAGTACGGTCTTCCACCTTGTTTGTCAAAACAAACAATATTTTTTAAAAACGGGACTTTGGCTTGTGCTGCAGATACTTTATCGTATAAATCATCTATGCCTACAAAACACAATCTGACCTCAGCTTCATTCATGATATACTCATATTCACGAATACTGATGGTGGGATACATCGGTACCCCTATGGCTCCTACATATTGTATCGCCAAATCGGCAATAACCCACTCCGGACGGTTTTTGTATATTACTATACCGACTTTATCGCCCGGCATGATACCTTCAGCAATCAACCCGTTTGCCAGTTCTTTGGCCAGTTTTTGGATTTCTAATGTACTATAGAACTTCCAATGCCCGTCAACCTTTGATCCGATAAATTTTTCTAAAGGTTTTTCGTTTATCTGTTTTTGAATGAAATCAAAAAGTCTTTGTACCTGCATATTGATGATGTTAATTTGTTAAGCTAAAAGTATTGTTTTATGTATGTCCGTGCAAATATTTATAAAAAAAGATTGTTTTACAAGTTAAAATGCTGGATATGTCGGAATTAATTGAAAATTAGTATAAAAAGTAATCAAATTTTGGATAATTTTGTAAACTTTGCCCTAATATTTAATCAAAATATGTAAAAATGGAATCAGTTCTGTCGCTTCAGGGCATTGTAAAAAAATATCACAACCATGTGGCTGTTAATAATATTAGTTTTGAAGTTGAAAAAGGTACTATTTTTGGTCTTCTCGGTCCAAATGGTGCCGGCAAAACTTCATTAATCAGAATTATTACACGTATCACCGCAGCTGACGAGGGAACCATCTTAATAAACGGAGAAAAATTACATGGCCTTCACCCGGAAAAAATCGGATACATGCCAGAAGAAAGAGGTCTGTACAAAAAAATGAAAGTCGGAGAACAACTAATTTACCTCGCTCAGCTTAAAGGATTACCTTACAGAGAAGCTAAACAAAAGCTTACCGTATGGATGAAAAAATTTGATATTCTGACCTGGTGGGATAAAAAAATCAGCGATCTTTCCAAAGGTATGCAGCAAAAAGTCCAGTTTATAGCAACTGTAGTTCATGAACCTTCTCTGATTATTTTAGATGAACCGTTTTCAGGACTTGATCCTATTAATGCAAATCTCATAAAAGACGAAATTTTTGCCCTTAAAGAAAAAGGTACCAGTATTTTGTTTTCAACACACAGAATGGAACAAGTCGAAGAAATCTGTGAAAAAATAATCCTGGTCAATAATGGTCAGAAAATATTGGATGGTAACGTTCAGCAAATCAAACAAAGTTTTAAGGAAAATCTTTTTTCAGTTAAATATGAGGGTCTGCCGGATACATCTTCTCTGGAAGGTTTTGGTTACAAAATTATAGAAAATAAAAATAATACGTTGTTACTGAAATTGGATTCGGATACCTCCCCGAATAATCTGCTCAAAAAACTAATGGAAAATGGTTTGGAAATTCATCATTTTAATGAAGTTTTACCTTCTTTAAACGATATTTTTATTAAACAAGTAGAACAAAACAATGGGTAAAATCTGGTTAATAACACAAAGAGAATATTTATCAAGAGTTTTAAATAAAACTTTTATCCTGACTACGCTCCTCACACCTTTGGGGTTTATGATATTTTTTATCGTGCTCGGATTTATTATGAATACCGGGTCGGATAAAGTAAAAAATATCGTGGTTGCAGATCGTACAGGAATTCTGGAAGGAGAGCTGAAAAGCAGAGACAATCTGGTTTTTGATTTTAAAGATTTACCTCTTAATCAGCTTTTTAGCTTGTATGAAAAAGGAGAAGTTGTGGGAATTCTTGAACTATCTTCCGCTCCGGATACAATGCAAAAAAAGTACATCGTTCAATATTATTCGGATGACCAACTAGGAATTGATGAAATATTTTCCATTGAAAAGGCTATCGGTAAAAAAGTGAGAAACTTTAAACTGAAAGCCCAGAAACTGGATGAAAACATTATTGCTTCATTGGATACGGAAGTTACCATAGAACCAAAAACAATCAAAAAAGATAAAAATATTACTTCCCTGACTACCATTGTCAGCTCTGTAATTGGTGGTATTGTAGGTTATGCTTTGTTTTTTATCATTTTGTTGTACGGCTCTCAGGTTATGCGTTCTGTCATGGAAGAAAAAATCAACAGAATCATTGAAGTTCTCATATCATCAGTCAAGCCCTTCGAACTTATGATGGGTAAAGTGATGGGTGTGGGACTTGTTGGATTGACCCAAATAGGAATATGGATTATTTTGATTCCTTCCTTATTCTTTTTAGGAACGATGATTTTTGGAATAGACCTGAATGCAGTCCAATCCCTTCCTGCAAGCGGTGCTGCAGAAGAAGTATTAAATCAGCAGGACAAAATTATTCAGATTCTGGCAGAATTAAAAGGTTTAAATTGGTGGAAAATTTTACCCTTGACGCTCATTTACTTTTTCCTGGGCTATTTTGCGTATTCCGCTTTATTTGCGGCCGTCGGATCTGCTGTTGGAGAAGATATTAATGAGGCTCAATCACTGACAATGCCGATCATGCTTCCGCTTATTTTTGCAGTTTATATCGGATTTAGTGCTGTTCAGGCTCCCGACAGTTCGCTTGCAGTATATGCTTCCATGACACCTTTGTTGTCATCTATTGTAATGCCGGTCAGATTGCCTTTTGATCCTCCATTTTGGCAAATTATCATTTCGCTGGCCAGCCTCATAATTTTTACTATTTTTCTCGTATGGATGGCCGGAAGGATTTATCGTGTAGGTATCCTTATGTATGGAAAAAAAGCCTCTTTCAAAGAATTGGGTAAATGGCTTTTTTATAAAGATTGATCAAATATTTTTTATCCGGCCCAACCTTCCCGGTCCAGATTCCTGTATTGTATCGCTTCAGCAAGATGTTCAATTTTTATATCCTGACTATCAGCAAGGTCGGCAGCAGTTCTGGCGACTTTTAAAATACGGTCATATGCACGGGCGGACAATTGCATTTTAGTCATAGCCGATTTTAATAGTGTTATACCCGCAGGAGTAAGTTGACAAACTTCTCTTACCATTTTACTGGGCATCTGTGCGTTATAAAAAATCCCTGGAAAAGATGAAAATCTCTGATCCTGAATCTCTCTGGCTCTGACAACCCTTTTGGCTATATCCGCACTCGTCTCACTCTTATATTGATAGTTTGATAATTCATCATAACTTACAGGAGTGACCTCAACGTGAAGATCAATTCTGTCAAGCAAAGGCCCGCTTATTTTGGCAAGATATTTTTTAACAGAACCGGGCGGACAAACACATTCTTTTTCAGGATGGTTATAAAAACCACAGGGACATGGATTCATAGAGGCTATCAACATAAAACTGGCGGGATAATCTACAGATATTTTTGCTCTTGATATGGTTACCCTCCTTTCTTCCATCGGTTGTCTCATAACTTCAAGCACCTGCCTTTTAAATTCTGGCAATTCATCCAAAAACAACACCCCGTTGTGAGCCAGCGAAATTTCCCCTGGATTTGGATTTGACCCTCCTCCTACAAGTGCTACGTCACTTATGGTGTGATGCGGAGACCTGAAAGGTCTTTCTGTAACCAAAGCCGTATCTACCCCTAATAATCCTGCAACTGAGTGAATTTTTGTTGTTTCTAAAGCTTCATACATATTTAACGGCGGCAAAATAGTCGGTAACCTTCTCGCTAACATTGTTTTCCCAGCCCCCGGGGGACCTATCAGAATGACATTATGCCCTCCTGAAGCTGCCAACTCCAGTGCTCTTTTGATATTTTCCTGACCTTTAACATCATTAAAATCTGCCGTATAGTTATTTTTATGATCTTCAAAAAATTCCCTGGTGTTATGTTTTAAGGGTTGAATTTCAATCATACCTTCCAGAAACTGAATGGCTTCTTTGAGATTTTCTAAAGGAATCACATCTATATCTTTTACAATTGACGCTTCCCGGGCATTTGCTTTGGGTAACAAAATTTTAGTAAACCCTTCTTTCATCGCCTGAATCGTTATCGGTAGGGCACCCTTTATCGGACGAAGATGGCCATCCAATGCCAACTCACCAATCATCAGTGTTTTGTCTCCGGGATCTTTCATCAATTGTCCTGTACTGGATAAGATACCAATGGCAATGGGTAAATCATATGCCGATCCTTCCTTTTTTATATCAGCCGGAGCAAGATTGACCACCAATTTTATTCTGGGCATTTTATAACCAATATTTTTTATGGCTGCCTCAATCCTTTGAAATCCCTCCTTAACTGCATTGTCCGGCAATCCTACTAAAAAATAAAATTGTTTTCCTGCAGCAATATTTCCACCGGCATTAACTTCCACAGTGATCGTTTGTGCTTCAATCCCATGTACAGCACTGGCATACGTTTTTGTCAACATAGTTTATCTTTTTATATTCAATAAGTTTAAAGTCACACAAAATTAAGTGTAAAAACTAAAAAAATCAAAATTGGATCGATTTTAAGATATTTTTAACCCAACCTCTGATTTTTCCACATAATACCGTGGATATAATCGGGAAAACTTTTAAAAGTATTCAAAATATAAAATTATATATTAAAATTCTTAATATATTTAGGTTGGTTTACAGCGAACTATTCCTTTATCCACAGCTTTTTAACAACCGTTTTTATCCACAATAGGTTATTAACAAAAATGTGTGGTATAGTTAATATATTGAAATACAATGTATATATGTGTAAAAGTAAAAAAATAAATGTGGAATAAACAGTATCATGTATAGTAAACACCCTGATTTAATGGTTATTAACAATGCTAATAATAAATAGATTTGAATTTAAATATAAAATGATATTATTATCAATTGTGTGATATGTGGAAATTGTTGTTTTAAAAAATACATTATTTTTGTTCAATATTTTAAAAAATGAATAATATATCAGCTATAAAGATTTGGTTACTTACAGGTTTGTTGATGGTTTTTATGCAGGTGGTCATCGGCGGAATAACCAGATTGACTGAGTCAGGACTATCTATTACAAAATGGGAGGTTGTGACAGGTACATTACCACCTTTGTCTGAAGAATCGTGGAACAATGAATTTGAGTTGTATAAAAAGACACCTCAATATCTTGAAATTAATGAAGGTATGTCCATGAAACAATTTAAGTTTATTTATTTTTGGGAATATATACACAGATTATGGGCCAGAATAATGGGATTTGTGTTCATCATTCCGTTTATCTATTTTTATAGAAAAGGATTATTGACTGCAAAGTTGAAAAAGGATTTGGGTATAGTGGTTATACTTGCCTCGTTAGCTGCTGCTTTTGGTTGGATTATGGTAGCCTCGGGTCTTGTCGAAAGGCCTTGGGTTAATGCCTACAAACTAAGTATTCACCTTCTTCTGGCCTTTTCGGTTTTTGGATATTTGTTTTGGACATATCTGAACTATGTATATGATAAAATCGGCATTGATCGTACATTTGTTTCCCTAAGAAATGTGTTATTTCTTTTTTTTGCTGTTTTTGTATTGCAATTATTTTTAGGGGGAATGATGTCAGGAATGAAAATTGCTGTGGTTTATCCAACATGGCCTGATATGAATGGAGTTTTGATTCCTGGTATCATTATGTCTTTAAAGGAGTGGAATTGGGAAAATTTTTACCATTATGACACGAATGAGTTTACTCCTGCAATCATTCATTTCTTTCATAGAAATACTGCGTATTTACTATTGATAGTCTTTTTATGGATATCATATAAGTTCTTTAGAATACAGAAAGAATACACATTAAGGAATAGCTATTTTTTAAGTTATGTATTGTTGGTATCAGGACTTGTATTACAAATAATTTTAGGAATAAGTACGGTTTTACTTAGCATTGGTAAAGTTCCTGTATTTATTGGTGTGGCTCATCAGGCAGGTGCTTTGTTATTGTTGGCAGCAACAATTTATTTTATTTTTGTAATAAATAGGAAAGTGCATTAATTTTTTCCGTTTCTTTGCGCATCTTTATATCGTATTGTATGAATCTGGAAGTTAAAAAAGAAGGAGAATTTAGTTATTTCGAATCTGATGGTTCAGGAACACCCATTGTTTTATTGCATGGTCTGATGGGTGCGTTGAGTAACTTTGGCGATTTGATTGTTCATTTTAATGGTAAAAATAAAGTTGTATTACCTATATTACCATTTTTTGATATTCCGCTTAGAAAATTGTCTGTCACTACCTTGATGGAACACGTTGCTAAGTTTATCGAGTATAAAGGTTTTGATCAGGTTTACGTTTTGGGAAATAGTTTGGGTGGACATATTGCTCAATTATATGCTCTCGAGTATCCTCAAAAAGTAAAGGGTATGATTCTTACCGGAAGCAGTGGTTTGTTTGAAAGTGCGATGGGTACAACTTTTCCAAAAAGAGGAAATTACGAATTTATAAAAAATAAGTGTGAAGGTGTTTTTTACAGACCTGAGGTAGCTACCAAAGAATTAGTTGATGAAATATATTTTTTAGTTAACGATTTGCGCAGGGCTATGAGTATAGTTGCTGTTGCAAAATCAGCTGTTCGACACAATCTTGAGAATGAACTTAATAAAATTAAGACCAATACACTAATTGTTTGGGGCGTTCAGGATACAGTGACACCATTATGGGTAGGCGAAAAGTTTAATGAGCTCCTTGTAAATTCTGAATTGGTAAGAATAGAGGAAACCGGACATGCTCCTATGATGGAAAGACCTGACGTATTTAACCAGGTTCTTGAAAGTTTTGTCAATCGTGTTGAGGACGGATCATTTCCTGCTTCTAAAAAAGAAGCTTATACTATAGCCTGATCAGGGTTTTATTTCTTTTTTGGCTTTTTGCATTGGGTTTTCATTATTTTCCCTTGATTTATTTTTAAATACCTCAAATCTCGAAGGTATTAAAACGCGTGGGAAATAATTATTTTCAGTATCTGTATCGGCTGTTTCCACATAAGGGTCAAGGATAAATGATGAAATCTTTTTATCCGATATTTCAACTTTTCTGACTTCTGTTTCACCCATTTTCCATATTTCTGCAGGGATTCTTACAATTTCTGAACTTCCGTCTTCGTATACTTTTTTATAAATTAAGGGCATGACCAGTCCGCCTAGCCTTTCAAATGTTATTTCGTAATAATGATTGTTTGAATTAATAGCCTCTATCTCTTCTTCCGTTAAGTCTTTAATTACATTTTCATATTTTATTGAATCACTCGCTGTGCTTTTATTTTCGTCATAAGTAGAATAGAAATCAATAAGTGAAGGATCTCTTTCTGTATAGGTTTCTTTAATGGATGTTTTATTTCTTATACTACTTATGTTTAATGGTTGTTCCGCATTATCCTGGTTTTTGGCAGCTTCTTTTTTTAAGGGATTCTGAGGCATGACCTGTTTATACTTGACATCGGAAATGGCAAGATCTACATGATCTGTTGTATAAAACCATCCTCTCCAAAACCAATCCAGATCAACTCCTGATGCATCTTCCATGGTTCTGAAAAAATCAGCCGGATAGGGCTGTTTAAATGCCCATCTTCTGGCATATTCTTTAAATGCATAATCAAATAACTCTCTTCCCATAATGGTTTCTCTAAGTATATTTAAACCTACTGCTGGCTTATGATAAGCATTATTACCAAATTGATAAATGGATTCGGAGTTTGTCATGATAGGACTCATTTTGGTTTTGTCTCCTTTCATATAGTCTACTACGGTTTGGGCTTCACCTCTTGAAGAAGGATATTCTCTTTCAAATTCCTGTTCGGAAAGGTATTGTACAAATGTATTTAGACCTTCATCCATCCAGGTCCATTGTCTTTCATCACTATTAATGATCATTGGAAAAAAGTTGTGACCCACTTCATGAATGATTACGGATATCATGCCATACTTTGTTCTTTTAGAATAGGTACCGTCTTTTTCACATCGGCCGAAATTAAAAGAAATCATAGGGTATTCCATACCTATTCTGTCAGCATTGATTGACCATGCAACCGGATACGGATAATCGATTGTATATTTTGAATAAGTTACGAGTGTGTGTGCAACTGCTTTTGTTGAATATTTTTCCCACAATGGGTTTCCTTCTTTGGGGTACATGGACATGGCCATACTGGTTTTATTACCTATACGTACATTCATTGCATCCCAAATAAATTTTCTTGAAGAGGCAAAGGCAAAATCTCTCACGTTTTGTGCCGTAAAAGTCCAGGTTTTTTTTCCTGTTGATTTTGTTTTTTCTCTTTCAATTGCTTCCTCTTGTGTAGCAATTATGACAGGCTGTAGAAAGGATTTTTCTGCTTGTTTGAATCTTTCATATTGTGGTTTTGTAAGTACTTTATCAGGATTTTGCAAAACTCCTGTGGCTGCTACAAGGTGGTCGTCAGGAACGGTAATACTAACTTCATAGTTTCCAAAGATCAGAGTAAATTCACCCGATCCGAGAAATTGTTTATTTTGCCATCCTTCAACATCATTATAGGCACACATCCTGGGAAAAAACTGTGCAATAGTGTATAGATGATTATCGTCTTCAGCAAAATATTCATAACCTGAACGCCCTCCCAGTTTAAATCTGTCATTAATATTGTACCAGTATTCTATGTTAAAACTGAATTTCTGTCCTGTTTTTAATGCATTCGGAAGTTCTAAACGCATCATAGTTTTATTGATAACGTAGGATAATGGTACTCCTTTATCATCTGTTATTTTTACTATTTTATAACCACCTTCAAATGTTTTTTCTATTCTGTTTATCTGATCTACCGACATTTTGTCTTCAAGGTTATGTTGCTGTATTTTGTAAGTGTCAGATTCTTTATCCATTTGGTTTTGATCAAGTTGCAACCAAAGGTAGGTTAGTGTTTCCGGAGCGTTATTAAAAAAGGTAATCTTTTCTTTTCCGGAAATAGTTTGATTCATGTCGTCAAGAATAACTTCTATCTTATAATCAGCTGTTTGTTGGTAATAATCTTTTCCGGGAGCGCCTGTTGCTGTTCGGTAAGAATTCGGCGTAGGGAGAATATCATACATTTGTCTGAAAGGATTCTGATCCGTATTTTCCTGTGCATTGATATATTGTATTGAAAGAAAGGATAAAAGAAGGATTTTAAGATACTTGTTATTATGCATTGGTTAACGCGTTTAAATGAATGGTATTAGTTTATTGGAAATGTTGTTCCTTAATTTTTGTATGAAAATACAATTCTATATTTTCGGATTTAATACAATTATAAGGACCATTTGGTTTATGTAAAAATAAAAAGTTTTTACATTGTTCCACGTGGAACAAAAAAGGCCCACGAATGTGAGCCTTTGGTTTAGTTAAATATTTTTGTTTAACCAATGTAAGCATTGTCCTTTGCCTGACCGGCATATAACAGAGCGCCTCCGGCTAAGGCTATATTTTTCAGGATATTAAACATCTCAGCTTCATTAGCCGCCATATTTTGTACATGGGGAATAATAAATAACAAAAGTAATACGGCCAACAGAACGGAGGCTAATTTATCCATTTTACCCAGAATAATACTAACTGCAGCTAAAATAAGACAAAGACCGGTAATGTAAACCATAATGGTACCTCCTGGAGCCATAGCCGCCATTTGGTCCGCAGCCACAAAGTGCATGATACCAAAGATACCAAAAGGAATGGCGAATAAATACTTACCTAAAGAAATTAAACTGTTCATACTACATGATTTTGAAAGGTGAATAAAAAGTTGAATGAACAAATGTATTTTTTATATATGAATTTATCAAATATTTTAAGTTTTAATTTTTATAATCAGCAGTTTATAAGTAAAAAATGGTATATTTAAAGTGTATCCAACAAAAATTGTTTGAATATCTGCACATTACTGCTTATTTGTTTGGATTCTTTCTTTTTATCCTGAATGTTTATAATTTGTTCCGGTAATTGAATCTGACTTCGAATTTTATCATTAATAACCGGTAGAAATTTACAAGGGTGAGCTGTTTCGAGAAATATTCTTGTGGATGGAGTTAGCGTTGTTTTCAATGATTGGTATGCTATAGCCCCATGAGGATCAGTAATATAATTGTATTTATCATAACATTGAAGCATTGCTTTATGGTTATCTTCATCATTTAACCAGAAACCAAAAATATCCGTAGTGATTTTGTTCCACGTGGAACCATACATGTCCATAATTCTTTCAAAGTTGCTCGGTAGTCCAACATCCATTGCATTGGAAATTGTAGGGATGGTTTGTTTAGGAGAAAATACACCACTTTGTAAATACTTAGGGACTACATTATTGGCATTGGTCGCAGCAATAAATCTCTGGACAGGCAAACCCATTTTTTTGGACATTAATCCGGCAGTAAGATTGCCGAAATTGCCGCTTGGAACGGAAATAGTAATAGGTAAATTTTTATTTGTGACCTGACGATATGCTTCAAAGTAATAAAACGTTTGTGGTATCAGCCTTGCAATATTAATACTGTTGGCAGACGCCATGTTGTGTTTTTCCTTTAGGTCTTTGTCAGTAAAGGCTTGTTTGACCATTCTTTGACAATCATCAAAGTTACCATCAATCTCCAAAGCAATAATATTGTTACCCCAGGTAGTGAGTTGTTTTTCCTGTATGTCACTTACTTTTCCGGAAGGATACAAGATTACCACTTTAATTCCTGGTGTATTGTAAAATCCTGCAGCAACAGCTCCTCCTGTATCTCCTGAAGTTGCTACCAAGACAATATGTTCTTTGTTTTCTCCCCTAAGGTAATATGACATTACTCTGGACATAAATCTTGCCCCGAAATCCTTAAAAGCCAGGGATTCTCCGTGCCAGAGTTCCAAAGAAGCTGTATACTCATCCAGATAAACCAAAGGAGCCGGAAAATTGATGGTTTCTTCCACAATGTGTTTTAACTCATTGTTTGGGACATTATCCCCGATCAGCTGTTTGGCTACTTCGTAACTGTTTTCCTGAAACGATCTATTGTTTATATCCTGAAAAAAGTTTTGAGGAAACGAATCAATATGTTCAGGCATGTACAGGCCTCCGTCCGGTGCTAAAGAGTTCAGAACGGCTTCTTTGAAGGAAACTTTATGATTTCTGTTTTTCGTAGAATAATATAACATCTTTAGTATTAGTTTTTATAAAACGATCGCTCCGTCGTGATTGATTTTCGAAACATATGTATCGCATATCAATTTTTGCTTTGAATATAACGATTGGGCTTGTTTGGCTATCTCTTCAGCAATAAAACTGTTATCGCAAATGGCAAACATAGAAGGACCCGCTCCGGAAATGCTGAAACCCAGGGCCCCTTCTCTCAAGGCCATTTCTTTTAATTCATAAAAATGAGGGATAAGATGAGCCCGCTGAGGTTCAATGACCAGATCATCCAACGATTTTTTTAATAATCCAAAATCCGAAGTATACATAGCAGAAACAAAGGCTGCCAGATTACCTTGTTGTTTGATAAAAAGATCCATGGGAACTTCTTTTTTCAGAATAGCCCGACTTTCTTTGGTTAATATCATTACATGAGGGTAAATCACACTAATGAACAGACCGGCAGGAATAGGCAGTTTTTTGACATCAAATTTTACATTGTCTCTGATGATAATCATCCCACCTAAAAGACTGGGAGCAACATTATCGGCATGAACAGCACCGTCCGCTGCTTTTTCACCTTCAATGGCAAAAGGCAGTAAATCAAGTTTTGATAATCCGGTTTTCAAAAATTCACTAACAGCAAATACACCTCCTACAGCACTGGCAGCTGATGAACCCAATCCACTTCCGAAAGGCATTTTTTTATGGATAATCATTTCCAAAGGTCGACCACTTTCCCCCAAATGTTGTAATAAAGCGAGAGCAGAAACACCGGCAGTGTTCTGACTTGTGTCTAAAGGCAATTTTCCTTTCGCTCCTCGGATCTCGGTGATTTTAAGTCCGGATTCTTTTCCTTCAGAAATGATAATTTCGTCACCCGGACCATGAATAGCAAACCCCAAAATATCAAACCCTACGCAAACATTGGATATACTTCCGGGAGCAAATACTTTTATTCCAGGTTTCATATAAAATAATTTAAATTAAAAAAATATAAGATAATAACCGATAAAAAGAGGTTATTATATATAAAAAAAATTATTGTCCGGCTGCAATGATCTCTGCAAAAAGACCTGCTGCAGTTACCTCAGCACCTGCTCCCGGTCCTTTGATTACCAAAGGTCTTTCTTTGTATCTCTCTGTTGTAAATACAATCATATTGTCACTTCCTGCCAAAGACACGAATGGACTGGTATGATCTACTTTCTGAAGAGAAATATGAATTTTGCCTTTTTCAAAAGAAGCCAAATACCGCAAATATTTGTTTTCTTTTTTAGCAGATGCAGCAAGATCGGATATAATACCTTCTTCTTTTTTTAAGCTATTAAAAAATCCATCAATATCGGGTGCAGACATACAATTAGCCGATAGGATGGGTTCAATTATGACATCTTCTTCTTCAACGTCAAATCCCCCTTCCCTCGCTAATATCATGATTTTCCGTTTAACATCCATGCCCGACAAATCGTCACGAGGATCCGGCTCCGTATAACCCAACTCCTTTGCCTGATATACTAAATCGGTAAAAGATTGTCCCGCTTCATAAGTGTTGAAAATATAAGAAAGCGACCCTGATAAAACTCCTTCAATTTTTAACAAAGTGTCACCACTAAGGATAAGATTACGCATTGTACTCAACACGGGTAATCCTGCACCCACATTGGTTTCAAACAACAAATGAATCATTTTATCTTTAGCAAGCCGTTTTAAAGCTTTGTATTCAGACAAAGGTGAAGATGCCGCAACTTTGTTTGGAGTACAAACAGATATATTTCCCGCCAGGATAATATGATAAAAAGATGGAATGTATTTGCTGGCTGTATTATCAATAAAAATCGAATTTGGCAGGTTTTTTTGCTTCATTTCCTGAATAAAAACATCCATATCTGTATCTGAACCGTTTTTTTCCAACATATGCTGCCAATTGCTGATATTTATCCCGTTTTCATCCAAAAACATATTTTTTGAATTGGCCAAACCTGCTACAATAATGTCCAAATGTAATTCGTCGTGTAAAAATTTTTTTTGTTGTTCGATTTGTTTCAATAATGTACTTCCTATTAGTCCCGTTCCCACAATAAAGAGGTGAACGCGCTTTTCATCCGACAGGAAAAACGAATCGTGAATAGCATTCAGGGTTTTGATTTCATCTTTTTTGTGTACAACAAAAGAGATATTCAGCTCAGAACTTCCCTGAGCAATCGCCATAACATTGATACCGTTTTTTCCTAAAGCATTAAATAGTTTTCCGGAAATCCCGGGAACATGTCGCATTTGTTCTCCGATGACAGCCACAACACATAAATCAGATTCGGCATTTACGGGAATGATACTCCCATCCAATATTTCTTTGACGAACTCTTCCTGAATGGCTTGACGAGCTTTATAATGATCTTTTGACTCAACAGCTAAACTTATGGAATATTCTGATGATGCCTGAGTGATCAGGATAATATTGACTTTTTCTCTGCCAAGTACGGAAAACAGACGTGCTGCAATCCCTGGAATTCCCATCAATCCACTACCTTGCAGGTTTATCAGGGAGATATTATTCAAAGAGCTGATCCCTTTAATCGGTGATTTTTCTGAAGAGATTACATTTTTTGTGATGAGCGTTCCGACAAAAGAAGGATTGAATGTATTTTTAATACGGATCGGAACAGACTGCTGACATGCAGGAAGAATGGTTGGTGGATAGATCACTTTGGCCCCAAAATGCGACATTTCCATTGCTTCGGCATACGACAAATGATGCAGAGTAAATGCTTTTTTTACCTTTCTCGGATCGGCAGTAAGCACACCATTCACATCGGTCCATATTTCTAATTCTTCAGCATCCAAAGCTGCTGCAAATATGGAGGCAGTATAATCAGAACCCCCCCGTCCCAAAGTAGTCGTTAGACCATGTTCATCCGAGCCGATAAATCCGGTTATAACCGGAATTTTACCGTTCAGATCGGTAATATAATTTCTGATTTGTTTGTTTGTTTTTTCAAATATTACCTTTGCTTGTCCAAAATCACTATTGGTCGTGATAAGATTCCGTGCATCAGTAAAAACCGAAGGAATTCCTTCTGCTGAAAAGGCAGCGGCAATAATGGCATTGGCATTTCTTTCACCAAAACTCAACACCAGATCAGAAGTACGGGTAGAAACCTCCCGAATCAAAAATATTCCGTGAAGGAGGTCTTGTAATGTTTCATGATTCACACGGATTATTTCTTTTATCATACTTGAGTTTGCCTCTCCGAATAACTCACTTATGGTCACATCATGCCTGTTTTTATAATCTTCAAACAGCTGTAGATAAGAAATGTCCCCTTCTGAGGCTTTGTTACAGAGATCCAGCAAAACATCAGTGATACCGCCGAATGCCGAAAAAACGAGCACCAACCCCTTTCTATCTGAATAATATTTTTTCAGAATGTTTATGATATGTTTAATCCTTTCAGGACTTCCTACAGAAGAACCACCAAACTTTAAAACGCAATACATTATAAATATTCCTTATCTTTTAAAGCCACAAAATTAGCAATTTATTTGATTTTTGTGGAAAAACGGGGCGTTTCTGTTAAAAAAGGAGATATTCAGACGGATAAAGTTAAAATTACGTTATAAAATATTCATAAACGTACCTTTTTTTTTACATTTGCGTCTCGGTACAAAAAATAATCAATATGTATAGAAAATTTTTATTTGCTGTGATAGGACTGGGTCTGTCATTAGCAGTAAGTGCACAAAAAAATAATAAAAAAAATATGGAATTTTTAAAAACACAGCCTGACGGTATTTATGCCGTTTTCGAAACCAATAAAGGCGATATTTACACCGTTTTGGAACATGTAAAAACTCCTTTGACCGTAGCCAATTTTGTAGGACTTGCCGAAGGTAAAATAGCCAACAAAGCAAAAGGAGATGGATTACCTTTTTATGATGGTCTGAAGTTTCACAGAGTCATCAAAGATTTTATGATTCAGGGAGGATGTCCTCAGGGAACAGGTACCGGAGATCCGGGTTATAAGTTTGATGATGAATTCGATTCAAGTCTGAAACATACCGGTCCGGGAATCCTCAGTATGGCCAATTCAGGACCTGCCACCAATGGTTCTCAGTTTTTTATCACCCATGTCGCAACTCCTTGGCTTGACGGAAAACACACCGTTTTCGGACACGTTGTACAAGGACAGGATATCGTGGATGCCATTGCACAAAACGATACCATTAAAAAGCTGACCATTCTCAGAAAAGGAAAGGAAGCTGAGGCATTTGATGCTGCCAAAACATTTGAAGAGGCAAAAGCCACTGCTGCTAAGAAAAAAATGGAGCAGGAAGCAGCCATGGCTGCAGCTGCGGAAGCAATCAAAAAACAATTTACCAACGAAACAGCAAGTGGATTAAAGTATGTAGTTTTGCAGGAAGGAACCGGAAACAAACCGACATCTACCAGCAATGTCAAAGTGCATTATACCGGGTCTTTTCTGGATGGAAATATTTTTGACAGCAGTGTTCAGAGAGGACAGCCGATTGATTTCGGTTTGAATCAGGTCATCCCGGGTTGGACGGAAGGTGTTCAGCTGATGAAAGAAGGAGCCAAATATAAATTTTACATTCCTTATCAATTGGCTTATGGCGAAAGAGGTTATCCGGGAGCCATTCCGCCAAAAAGTGATTTGATCTTTGAAGTGGAATTGATTAAGATCAATAATTAAAAAGAAATAAACAGAACAAAAGCCTTCACCTGATAGTGAGGGCTTTTGTGTTTTATATCATAATGTTTTCTTAAATAGATTTTTTACATGCAAATATTTCTAAATTTGCATTGATTACAGACAATGAGCAAAAAAGTTATATTAACCATCATCGTCATCATGTCCATGTCATTGATTGTCGTGGGGGTCATTCAGTTTTTCTGGATCAAACATTCAGTGGATCTGGAAGAAAAAAACTTTGATGATAAAGTTATTTTTGCTTTAAATAATGTAAAAGAAAGATTGGTAGCCGATGCACAGGAAAGGCTGCAAAGAGGCGTCGAAGAAATAAAGTTTCAAAACTCTATTGTTGATAAACTAAAACAGGAAATCATCACAGGGGACAAATCTTCATGGCCGCAAAATCACAGAAACCTTGATGCGGGTTCACTCTACTTCCTTTTTAATGCAGATCATTTTCTCGAAACGATCGATAAAGACAAACTGGACAAATACATCAAAAAGGAACTCAAAGAACAAAATATCAATATCCGTTATGAATACGGTGTTTATGCTAATTCAATCAAAGACTATATCATCATCAATGGAAATTATGTAGCTGCAGCTGTCGGTGATACTACTAAATCAAGTAATGTTGCTGCCATCAACCCGCTCAATCTGGCAGAGTATAAAATGCCGCTTTTTTCCAATGAAATTTCTGAGCCGGGACACCTGAACCTGAATTTTCCCGGGAAAACCAAGTTTTTGTGGTCGAGCTTTATCCCGATACTGCTCACTTCTTCTTTTTTTACAGGCTTGATTTTATTCTGTTTTTCTTATACCATTTATATCATTTTCAGACAAAAGAAGGTATCGGAAATGAAAACTGATTTTATCAACAATATGACTCACGAGTTTAAAACTCCGATTGCTACCATTTCCCTGGCATCAGACTCTATCCTCAGTCCTTCTATCCTTGAGAATACCGACAAAATCCGCAGATTTATCGGAATCATAAAACAGGAAAACGCCAGAATGTTGGGTCAGGTTGAAAAGGTCCTGCAAATGGCACAGATTGAAAAAAATGATCTGAACCTGAAAATTGGCGTTTTAAATATTCATGAACTTATCGAAGATGCCATGGTCAATGCTGAATTGAAAATTCAGGCGAAAGGAGGGTCTGTAACGCCGGTCCTTGACGCTGCAAATCCCGTCATAGAAGGTGATGCTACCCATATCGCCAATATGATCAATAATTTATTGGACAATGCTGAAAAATATACACCGGATAAACCTCAAATCACCATCCAAACCAAAAGTCTTAAAAAAGGTATAGAAATCTCTATCATTGACAATGGAATCGGAATGACAAAAGATGCACAAAAAATGATTTTTGAAAAGTTCTACAGAGTTCATACCGGAAATCTGCACGATGTGAAAGGTTTCGGCCTCGGATTGAGTTATGTTAAAGCGATGACCGAGGCTCACGGAGGCAAAGTCACCGTACAAAGTGAACCGGGGAAGGGAAGTAATTTTACGATTTTTTTACCATACAAGGTTGTTAATCAAAATAAAGCATAATTTTACCACTCAAATTAAAAAAATAATTCACAATGGATAAACACATTTTACTGGTTGAAGACGATCAGAATTTTGGCGATGTACTTCGTTCCTACCTCGAGATGAATGATTATCAGGTTACCCTGGCAACAGACGGCGAAGCGGGTCTTCAAACCTTCAAAGGAGGAAGTTTTGATTTGTGTATTTTTGATGTAATGATGCCAAAAAAAGACGGTTTCACCCTGGCAACAGAAGTAAAAGCCATCAAACATGATACGCCCATTATCTTTTTGACAGCCAAAACGCTGAAAGAAGATGTATTGGAAGGTTTTAAACTCGGAGCGGATGATTATATCACTAAACCATTTAATTCCGAAGAGTTACTATATCGTGTCAAAGCCGTTTTGAGAAGAAATGAAAAACCTGAAGTAGCCCTTGAGGAAAGAAGAGAATTTATCATCAGTGACTATCATTTTGATTATGCTTTGCGGGTATTGACCTATACGAAAGATGGTTCCACGGAAAAACTTTCTCCTAAAGAAGCACAGCTGCTTCGTCTGTTTTGTTTCAGAATGAATGATGTATTACAACGTTCAGAGGCCCTGACCAAAATCTGGAATGATGATAATTATTTTACAGCACGAAGTATGGATGTTTTTATCACTAAAATCAGGAAATACCTGAGCAAAGACCCTAAAATTGAGATTGAAAACATTCATGGAAACGGATTCAGAATGTTTTTAAAACAGTAATAAAAAGGCAGTTTGAGCAATAAAATTATATACAATGTGACCGTTAAAATTGACGGGAAGGTTCATGATGAATGGGTTCGTTGGATGAAGGATATTCACATTCCGGATGTAATGAAAACAGGTTGTTTTTTGTCTTACAGGTTTACTAAAATTGTCGAAGAACCTGATGAACATGGTGTAGGTTATGCGATACAGTATGTTGCTGAAAACAAAAATAAGTTTGAGCTTTACCAAAAACAATTTGCAGGAGCATTGCAGCAGGAACACGCCAATAAATATCAGAATCGGTATGCTGCTTTCCGGACATTATTAGAAATTATTGACGAAGTATAAACCTTACAATGTCAGGACTGTTACAATAAGCCTTAATATCATTCTTTAAAAATGTGTATCTTTGCACGTCAAAACAGAGAAAATGTTTCTTCATATTCATAAATCAAAAATTCACCGGGCAACCATAACAGAAGCCAACCTGAACTACGTAGGTTCTATCACCATTGATGAAGACCTTATGGAGGCGGCCAATCTTCTGGAGGGTGAAAAGGTTCAGATTGTCAATAACAATAACGGTGAAAGAATAGAAACCTATGTCATCAAAGGTGAAAGAGGTTCAGGAAAAATATGTCTGAATGGTGCAGCAGCCAGAAAAGCAGAAGTCGGAGATATTGTAATCATCATATCCTATGCCCTGATGACTGTTGAGGAGGCTAAAACCTATAAAGCAGTCACCGTTTTTCCTAACGCTGAGAATAAACTGGTGTAATTTTTCATGTCCAATGTTGTATCAAAATCTGTAAAAGCGTCCCTTTTTTTTGGAATAGGTTTTTTTATTTTTTATCTGGTATACAACAGACAAAATAAAGCATATCAGGAGGAGTGTTTATTTAAAAATATACCGGAAGGAGAATGCAGTCTGATAGGCAAGGTTATATCGGATATGCAGAGTGCCGATTACCGGTGGATCAGTTTGGTGCTTTTTCTTTTTCTCATGTCCAATGTTTTCAGAACCATCCGTTGGAGAATGATGTTTGAAGGTCTGGGTTATAAACCGGGATATGTCAATCTATTTGGTACTATCATGATAAATTATCTGGCAAATCTCGGAATTCCGAGATCGGGTGAAATCATCAGAGCAGGACTCATAACGAGTTATGAAGATATACCTGTTGAAAAAGTACTGGGCACCATTTTTACCGACAGAATTTTTGATGTTTTTTGTTTAACTATCGTTCTGGTTCTGACCTTAATTTTCGGTGGAAGTGATTTTTACAATTATTTGAATGTAAATATCGATCTGGGACAAAAATTAATGATTTTTACAGAATATCCGTTTGTATGGTCTGCAATAGCATTGGCAGGAGCGGGTTTTTTTATTTGGCTTTTTTCATACAGAAAAAGATTGTTACAAACTTCTTTAGGACAAAGAATATGGCACAGGGTAAAAGGGTTTCTTGATGGAGCCAACAGTGTAAAAACAGTTTCCAGTGTACCACTATTTTTATTTTACACAGTGGCGATTTGGGTTATGTACTTTCTGATGATGTACATAAGCTTTTTTTCTTTCGAAGCTACCGCACATTTGGGACCAGTGGAAGGGTTGGTCGTTTTTGCTTTCGGAAGTCTGGGGATATTGTTTCCGTCTCCCGGAGGAATGGGAAGTTACCATATGTTGGTTGGAGAAGGTTTGTCCATGTATGGTATAACCGGTGCTGATGGCTTTTCATTTGCCAACATTGTATTTTTTTCTGTTTCAGTCGGAATCAATGTTGTTTTAGGACTGTTTTTTCTAATCATCTTGCCCATAATAAACGGTAAGAACAAAAATCAACCAACTCATGGTTAAAATGTATTTTACCCTTGTTATGTCTTTACTTTTTATTACCGGCATGATCGCTCAAAAAGTGAATGGTTATGAAATTTTTACTTCAAAAGGTAAAAAGATTAGTTTTGAAAAAATGGTTCAGGAACTTCAGGATGAAGATATCGTATTTTTTGGCGAGTTGCATAATGACCCGATTGCGCACTGGTTGCAATATGAATTGGTGAAAAGTCTACATACAAAACGTAAAATGGTGATCGGTGCGGAAATGTTTGAAGCGGACAATCAAAAAGGATTGGACGATTATCTGCAAGGAATAACGGATCAGGATTCTTTCAAAAAAGCTGTTCGTTTGTGGAACAATTATGATACAGATTACAAAAAAATAGTTGATTTTTCAAAAGATAATAACATTTCCTTTATAGCGACCAATATACCCAGACCATTCGCGAGATTGGTATTCAGGGGAGGGTTTGAGGCATTGGATACGCTTTCTGTAGGGGACAAAAGGTGGATTGCACCTTTGCCGGTGATGTATGATGCGGAAGTACCGTGTTACAGAAAAATGAGAGAAATGGATATGGGAGGTCACGAAGCTTCAGAAAATTTTCCCAAGGCACAAGCCATTAAAGATGCAACCATGGCCCACTTTATGCTTAAAAACCACCTTCCGGGAGGTTTGTTTTTCCATCTGAATGGTAGTTATCATTCGGATAATTATGAAGGAATTGTTTGGTACATAAAAAAACAAGACGCCACTAAAAAAATAAAAACGATTTCAACCGTCTTACAGAAACAAACAAATAAGCTGGAAAAAACCAATGAAAGTGTGGCAGATTTTATTATTTGTGTAGATGAAGACATGACAACCACTTATTAAAATCAGGTCAGAATTCATAGCAATATACAAATTCGGAACTTCATCTGAAAACCTCTTAAACGACAAATAAGCAGATATCTGAGTTAATTGAGAAAAATAATGCCTCAATAGCAAACCGTAAAGTAATCAGTTAAAACAAAAATCAGGACAGTTCCTTTAAAAGAAGAAAGATTATTATGTAATCTTTATCTTGTTCTTTTCGTTTAATAAGTTTAAAATAACATTATGTCAGGATTGCACAGAGTAATTATCATCGCTACCGCAACATTATTACTATTTTCTCAATGCAGAAAAGAAGACAACTTTATATTCAAAGGACAATTTGAATCGCGTTTTGTTATTCCAAGTGGGTTAAATACCGTCCTGACGCACTATATAATATTGGAAAATGTATATACTGATTTTTCACGCCTATCAAATAATATAGGTATGAATGTAGAAGATATTAAAAGTATACAGGCGTCTTATGGTAGAATGCTTACTCTGCAGGGAGGACAGGATCTTGATTTTATTCAGGATATATCGATTACTGCTATTTCGAGAAAAGACCGGAAGCTGAAAAAAGAAATGTATTATTCAGAATTTGTTCCTTTTGTGGTTGATGAGGAAATCAAAATGCAAAGCGGGACGGCGGAGCTAAAAGAAATACTAAGTGAAGATTACATTGACATTGAAATAAGGTTAACCATCAGGAACTTTGTCCCGAATGCTATTGAAGCAACGTTAGACATGAGTTACATTGTTTTTTAAAAAGACTGAAATGACTCCATGGAAAATTGCCCTTCAATCATTCAAAGCTTATCTGCAATTGGAGAAGTCGCTGTCAAAACACTCCGTGGAAGCTTATATAAGAGATGTAGGCAAATTACTGGAATTTGTACTATACAAAAAAATTGATTTGCCCCCTGAGGCATTATCCGAAAAACATTTGGTAGATTTTGTTTATCATCTTGACTCCCTGGGTCTTGAGGCAAAAAGTCAGGCGAGAATTATATCAGGTATCAGAGCATTTTATAAATTTATGCTGATGGAAGACATGATTTATGAAGATCCTTCGTCTGCGATGGAGAGTCCCAAACTCAAGCGCACCTTACCGGATGTGCTTTCTTATGAAGAAATCAGGAAAATTATAGATTCGATCGATATGAGTTTGCCACATGCTCACAGAAACAAGGCTATGATAGAGACAATATATGCATGTGGATTAAGGGTAAGTGAGTTGATCACCCTTCAGATGACCAATGTTAATGCTGATCAGGGTTTTTTGAAAGTTATTGGAAAAAACAATAAAGAAAGATTGGTTCCCGTCGGTACAAAAGCTTTGAAAGATATGTTTTTTTATATTGAAAATGAAAGAAAACATTTGCCTGTTATTGCCAAGGGTTATGAAGATACAGTATTTTTAAACCGCCGGGGAAAAGGGTTATCCCGTGTTATGGTTTTTACGATTGTTAAAGAGCTGGTTGTGTTGGCAGGTATTACAAAAACGGTAAGCCCTCACACGTTTCGACATTCATTTGCGACACATCTGGTAGAAGGAGGGGCGGATCTTAGGGCCGTCCAGGAAATGTTAGGACATGAATCCATCACCACAACGGAAATTTACACACACGTCGACCGGAATTATTTGAGGGAAACCATATTACAATTCCACCCATTGGCTAAAAAATGAAGAAAAAACACTTGAAAAAATCTGTAAAGCACAAGAATAAATATCTGTTTTAAAAGCTGGTACAAACAACTGAAAATCATGTGGTTTGAGTGATTAAAGTCATTGTTTTTTCTTGTAAATGTATCTAATTTTGTATCAAAACCAATTGATATGAAAGGGTTTAATTTTTATGTAATTTTGTTTTTATGGATATGCAAATCCGGTTTTGTTTTGCATAAGCGGGTTTTCTTCATCGGGATTTGACGCTGTTTCAGAAACAGGAAGTGTAAGTTTGACTATAGGTCAGGTTTTTTATCATCAATGGACACATAATACAGGAAAGGTCAATGAAGGAATGCAGCAACCGTACGAAATATTTGTTGTAGGTGTTGCTGATAATTCGATACCATCGATATCTCTGTTTCCCAATCCTGCTCAGGACTTTGTGTTGTTAAAGGTTGAAAATGAGGGGACAGACTTTTCTTATTCACTATTTTCTATTGAAGGTAAAATCTTGGAAGATCAAAAAATTGATCGGGAAGAAATGACTGTGCCTTTGCAATATTATTCACACAACCTCTTTTTATTAATAATTTACAAGGACAACAAAATTGTTAAAACGTATAAAATCATAAAACCATAAAAATGAAAAATCTTTTTTACGTAATTAGTATGGTGCTTTTTTGGGTATTTGTTGCTGAAGCGCAGGCCCCATCAAAAATGAATTATCAGGCAGTAATCAGGGATAATCAGGGAAATCTCATAAAAAGTAAGACGGTGACTATGCGAATCCAGATTTTAGAAGGAGAAACGCCGGTATTTGTAGAGAGGCATGATCTGCAAACGAATGAAAATGGTTTAATAACCGTTTCTATTGGCGGAGGACTGACTATTTTGGGTAATTTACAGACTATAGATTGGGCGCAGGGACCTTATTATATTAAATCAGAAACAGACCCTAACGGTGGATCTGATTATAGTATAACGGGTATCAGTGAATTGATGAGTGTCCCTTATGCGTTGTATGCATCCAATAGCCAGCCCGGTCCACAGGGCCCAAAAGGTGATAAAGGTGATCAGGGATTGCAAGGATTAAAAGGAGACGTTGGTCCCCAGGGATTGCAAGGTCCTCAGGGTATACAAGGTTTAAAGGGTGATCAGGGACCGGTAGGTCTGCAGGGACCGGTGGGTTTACCAGGACTGAAAGGAGATGTCGGCCCACAAGGCTCTAAAGGCGACAAAGGGGACCAAGGAATACAAGGTCCTCCGGGAACCAGTTATTGGACTAAAAACGGAGCTGATATTTTTTATCATGAAGGTAATGTAGGCGTAGGAACCAATATTCCCACAGCATCTTTGGAAGTAAGGGGAGATGTAAAAGTCAGTGCCCCGGCAGGCGAAGAAGTTGCTGTTTTGTCGGATCTTGGATTTTTAAAAATAAACGGCCAAAACGGGAATCCCAATTTTTTACTTTCATACACGACAGCTGAACCGAATTTGCCACTTTTTTCAATGTTTGATATGGCTGGTAATCCCAAAATAGATATGGGCATTGTTCCGATGGGGTATGGAACAGCTGATTTTTATGGTCCCAACGGCAGTACTAACATTCACTTTTCAACCAGATTTAATAATGCAAATAAAGGCTACATAGGTATTGGAGATGAAGAAGGATATTTTCAGTCTGATTTGACCATTGGGGATCAGGGTTCAGGATTGTCCAGATTATATGGTTTAAACGGGTATATTAATGTCATTGGTTCCAATCTGAATAATTATGCAAATAACGGTTATCTTGGTGTTGCTGATGCTAATGGGAATATAAAATCAGGAATGTATGTGAACTCATCGGGTCAGGGTCAGATATTTGCCGATATCAAAAACTTCAGAATGGATCATCCTACACAAAACAACTCCGGCATTTGGTATGCATCAATCGAAGGACCAGAAGCTGCTGCCTATGAAAGGGGTACAGCTACACTTAAAAACGGAGAAGTTTTTGTGGCATATTCAGAACATTATCAATGGGTAGCCAATACCCAAACGGTAACGGTATTATTGACGCCACATTCAACCGATACTTACGGACTTGCTGTAGTTGAGAAAAAAGCCAATGGTTTTATAGTAAAAGAATTAAAGCAGGGAAATGGAAATTTCAGCTTTGATTGGGAAGTAAAAGCCGTAAGGAAAGGATTTGAAAATTATCAGGTTGTCAGAGCGGATGAAACCATGCAGCCGGCAACGGAAGTAAAGGTTCATCGCAAAAAATAGACTTTACAGACAGGATAACCCGTACTATATCTCATAAATTCAGAAGAGATAATGGTAATTGTTCTCTTGTTTGTACCGCTTGGCAACACAACAATTTTTCCAATTCAAACCGGAAACATAAAGTATCAAAATAAAAAACTGCTGAAGTTTGTGTTAAATGGATTTTATACCATCTGGTAAGATTAATATTTTTCTTTCTTTGTATAAAGTGCCTATTGCCGCTTTGAACACTTTTTTACTTAGACCAAAATGACGGTAAATAACTTCAGCGTCCGTTTTATCATGATAAGGTAAAAAGCCGCCTTCATATACCAGTTTGTCCCAAATTTTTTGGGAAACAGCGTCCAATTTCTGAAATCCCTGAACTTCTGCTGACAGATCAATTTTACCGTCAGGACGAACTTTTTTAATAAAACAATCAATCTTCTGACCTATCATCAGAGGTTTGAACACTTCGTTCTTGTAAAGAAGACCAAAATGCGCATGATTTATCACAATCTTATAGGCAAGATCTGTAATTTGAACTACTAAACCATGAACAGACTGACCCGTATTATAGGCAGGGTTGTTTTATGAATAAATTTTTCTAATTTCATAGTAGCTGTAATCCTGTCAGTGATTTTATCGATGTATAGGAATACGACATAATATTTACCAACCTCCATTTTGATTTTTTGCTCACTGAAGGGTACAAGAACATCTTTCATAATTCCCCATTCTAAAAAGGCACCGACTTTTTCTATAGAACGGACTTTCAGAAACGCCACCTGATCTACTTCTGCTTTTGGAATGTCAGTAGTAGCTATATAACGTTCTTCACCATCAAGATATACAAAAACAGGGATAACGTCCTCAACATTCATTTCCTGTGAAATATAACGTTTGGGCAGTAATATTTCTCCCAGAGGACCACCATCAAGGTAAAGACCGAAATCGACTTTTTTAACTATGCGGAGTTGATTTGTTTTTCCTAATGTTGCCAAAATTCAGAATAGTAAAAATGATAAAAACTACATCAAAGGTAATGATTATCTATCAATAAAGAGCCAGAGATCAGAATATTCTCCAATAACGGTAAATGCGACGATCAAAGAACGTCGGCAAGGCATAGATTATGTATTACTTATCCCTGTTGCCTAAAGGACTTTCTCCTTTAATCAGTCGGTGAAGCAATTTTGAAAATCTGACAGAAATAGCAATGAGGTCTTTGGTCTCAAGTAGAAGGCACATAACCAGATCTGTGTTTTTAAAACCGTAGGCCTTTTGGTTGACACCTTCCACTTGACGGGACAATGAAAGTTCAATATTGTCAAAAAGAGAACGTTTCACATTTTTAAGATCATTGATGGTTCCGAACTCATGACCTTCAAGATATTCTGCTATATTGTGCAGGTATAGTAACAAATCATGTTCAATTTTTCTTAGGCTTTCTGCCTGTAATTCAGTAAGTGGTTTGTGAGAATTTTTAACGTGATTATCACATGCTGTGATGATGAGTTCAAGAGACTGCAGAATGTCCTGCATCATGTCATTACTCAAAATATAAAGTTGTGCTGTTTGTTTTTCGTTAAGTTTAGACTTTTTAACAGCTTTAAACAGATTATTTTTTATATCAGAGTAATACGATTTCAGATTCATATAAATCTGATGTCCATTTTTGATTTTATCTTTATTTTCCGTTAAAAGACCATCAATAGAGATAGAATATGCATCTGCAATATTACGTAAACTGGAAGCAAGTTGATTGGCCGTTTTAGACAAAGCTTTATCAGTTGTCAGATCGATAGAATTGGTGACTGCTTCAGTCTGTATCTTCTTTAATCGTGCTTTTTTATGAATAATATGTGTGTACAGTACAAAAAGACCTACCATAGCTGCTATAAAAATAAGACCGAAAAGTTTAAAATTAATCAGAACAAGAGCTAAAATGGCGGAAGTAAAAAAGGCAGAAAATGCAGTAAAAAACCAGCCTCCTATGACACTAAATACACCTGCAATTCTGTAGGAAGCGGACTCTCTTCCCCAGGCGCGGTCAGCCAATGAGGATCCCATTGCAACCATAAATGTCACATAGGTTGTGGAGAGAGGAAGCTTTAAAGATGTACCAAGGGCAATCAGCATGCTGGCAACAGCCATATTGACAGAAGCTCTGACCAGGTCAAAAGCCGGAGCGTCAGCGTCGTCTGCAGCAACTAGGGGGGTAAATTGTTTATTAATTTTTTCTTTTAATGGAGCAGGTAAAATCTTGCTGAATGTTCCTGAAAGTTTTACGCTGAACTCAACGATACCTCTAGACAAGATATTCGAACGAAACTTTTCTGCCGTTTCATCCTGTGAAGCAAGTTTAACTTCCGTATCAGACACGGTTTTTATTTTTTTAGAAAACCAAAGAGCAAGGACCATAAAAAATCCCGCTAATAAAAGATATAAATGTGGAGTTTGTAACGGAAATTTTAACCCGACCATCATATAACTTTCAGGAGATAAATTACCTCCGGCACTAAGATTGGCAGCACTGTAAAGGTCATAGGCCTGGAAGCCGGCAAAAGGGACACCAATAAAGTTGACTAAATCATTTCCTGCAAAAGCCATGGCAAGGCTGAAAATACCGGCGAAAACAACAATTTTTAGAGGATTACCACCCCTTCTTTCGTAAATGATAAAAAAGAAAAGGGAGGCCAAAAACAATACACTCAAAAATAAGATCATGTTATCCTGAATAGTTTCTATAATTTTTTTTATTTCAGGCGAGCCAAAAAACACGGTATACACCTTTTCATTTGTTTCGGGAAGCGTTTCTTTATAGGTAAAGGACATCTCTTCTCCTTTTACATTTTTAATAATGATATTATCATCAAAGTTTAATACTTCCTTTTTACCCGGATTTACGGAATTATAATAATCGATGATTTCGCTTTGAGAAACTTTTACAGTGGAATAAGTTGATTTTAATCCTTTATAGATTAAAAAATATCCCATAGATAACATCGCAACAGATGCCCAGATGACACCGGTAATTTTTAATTTTTTCTGGTATTGAAAACTAAAAAGAATTCTTGAGATCCACATAACTATTCCACCAACGGTAAAAGCGAGAAATACAGATATTAAAATTCCGGTTATTATGGTTTTGGTTTTACTCCAATTGAGATAACCAACCACTTTTTGAGAGACATCATCAATATTAAACAGGTAGTTCATAGGTAAATCATTTTGAAGAATGGTAAACCCGGCAACCACAATGGATGCACCCAGCAATTCGAATACTACCGACACTGTTGTTGAGGTAGGAAATCCAATGGTATTAAATGCGTCTAGTAATACAATATCTGTAAGCATGACGGCCAAAAAGATGACCATAACATTTTCAAACGAAAAATATTGGGGATTAAAAATGCCCATTCTGGCAATTTCCATCATTCCGGCTGATGAAATGGCCCCAAAAATTAAACCAACAGTTGCAATCCATAATATGGTTTTGAATTTGGCCGCTTTTGATCCAATGGCTGAATTCATAAAATTGACAGCATCATTACCGACACCAACAAAAATATCAAAAATTCCGAGAACTAAAAGAATAGCTAAACCAATGTAGATGAATGGTTCCATGATTGTTTCGTTTGAACAGGCAAAGATGGTAAAAATAATTTTCAACATATATTAAGTTAATATTAATTTTGTTATTGACTTTGTAGGGCTTAGCTTTAAAGACTTTGTCACATTATGTTTTTATGCTATGTATTGTTGAATCATATACAGTAAAATAAGCGCATTTTATTAGAGAAAAATGCAAATAAAAACAAAGTGAACGGCTTATATATTTTAAATTATAATATAAAAAAAATGAAAATATTGGCACAAAATATTGGCTGAAACGGATACCTTTTCTATCTTTACACTTGAATATCGACACCCACGAACGTATTTGGTTATTATCAGGATGATTTCATTTGTTTAAATATTCCACACAAGTTGTATTTAAATATCAAAATGAAGCCTTAATTGCCGGAAAAAAATAAAGTAAAACTTTTTTGTTTCTGAGCAGGAAATTAATATTCATCGTCCATAACAAAAAGTATTTTAAAAAATGCAGTCATTTGCGTTAAACCTCAATACAGTCAATTTACCAGGTAGAGTATGAAAAACGAAAAATATATTTACAATCCGCACACGTTACAATATGAAAAATATAAATTATCTCCTAAAGAAAAAGTAAAAAGGAGTATTCAGTTTATTTCCGCCATTGTTTTTACTTCAGTCATTATGTTCGTTTTGGCATATAAGTTTTATCCGACACCAAAAGAACAAATTTTGACCAAAGAAAACGAAATGTATAAGTTTCAGGTGGCTAATTTGGGTAAAAAAGTTAATGTTATTTCTCAAAAACTGGAAGGTCTGCACGAGAAAGATAGCGAAGTCCACAGAATGATTTTTGGTGTTAAACCTATGGATGAGTCATATTGGCAAGGTGGTATCGGAGGTCATGACAAGTATCAGTATCTTGATAATATGGAAGATTCCGGAAAAGCAATAAAGGAAGCACACACAAAAGCAGACCAACTAAAACTAAAGATGGAGATTCAAAAATTGTCATTGGACAGTTTATATGGTTTGGCGTTAAATAAAGAAAAAAAATTATCAAGCATACCATCTATTAAGCCGGTAAAAGAAGATGAACTACAAAAAGGAGTCAAGTTTTTGTCGGGGTTCGGAATGAGGATTCATCCAATTCATAAAATCCGTCGTTTTCACAAAGGAATGGATTTTACAGCTCCAAAAGGTACGGATATTCAGGCGACAGGTGACGGGAAAGTGGTAAGTATCAATAAAGTTGGAAGCGGATATGGTAAACATATTTTGATTGATCATGGATATGGATATAAAACGCTTTATGCTCACATGAATACAATTACGGTAAAACAAGGAGAAAGAGTTAAAAAAGGTCAGAAAATCGGTTTGGTAGGCAGTACCGGAACTTCTACTGCTCCACACCTGCACTATGAAATATGGATAAACGGAAATGCGGTGAATCCTATAGACTATGTTCTTGACGGACTTTCACCCAAGGAATACAGAGAATTAGTAAAAAGGGCACAACAAGATAATCAGTCATTTGACTGACATTGATTATAAAAATACTTATAGCCGGTTATAATTGCCGGCTATTTTTTTCAAAACCACTGTTTGTTTTAACATTAATTTTTTTACAGAATGGAATTTAAAGAATTTGGCCTTAATGAAGATATCCTTCAGGCTATTGATTATATGGGTTTTACGGCTGCAACACCAATTCAGGAAAAAGCTATACCCGCTATATTAGCAGGTAAAGACGTGATGGCTTTTGCACAAACGGGAACCGGAAAAACGGCTGCATTTATGCTGCCGATCATGCACATGTTGAAAGAAAATCCTCAAAAAGGTACATCGACGTTGGTTATTGTTCCGACCAGAGAATTGGCTGTCCAGATTGATCAGCAAATTCAGGGATTTGCTTATTTTGCTGGTGTATCAAGCATTGCTGTCTATGGAGGAGGTTCAGGGAATGAATGGGAGCAACAAAAAAAAGGTATGGAAAATCATGTTGATATCATTGTAGCCACACCTGGAAAATTGTTGTCTCATTTGAATATGGGGAATCCGCTGTTTAAATCTCTGAAATATCTTATTTTGGATGAAGCAGACCGAATGTTGGATATGGGGTTTTATGATGACATCAAAAGAATCATTGATTTTTTACCCAAATCGAGGCAGACGATGATGTTTTCTGCAACCATGCCTCCAAAAATTAAAGAACTTGCGAAACTTAATCTGAACAATCCCGAAGAAATCAGTATAGCAATCAGCAAACCTTCAGAAGGTATTGATCAGCAAGTTTATTTAGTGGAAGATGGCCATAAAATAGCGCTCATAAGCCATATTGTCAGAGAAAATCCTCTGATGGACAGTGTTATAATTTTCAGTTCTACAAAAAGACATGTCACAGATATTACCAGAGCATTAAGGAGCAATGGATTTGCTGTAGAGGGAATCTCTTCTGATCTTGAACAAAAAGAAAGAGAAGAAGTCTTAAATAGTTTCAGGGCCAAACAAATCAGAATAATTGTAGCCACGGATGTACTGGCCAGAGGGATTGACATAAAAGACATCCAACTTGTGATCAATTTTACTGTGCCTCATGATGCGGAAGACTATGTACACAGAATTGGAAGGACTGCAAGGGCTGATTCCAAAGGAGTTGCCATCACCTTGGTCAGTAGTGAAGATATGTACCGTATGAATATCATTGAAAAACAACTTGGAAAAGAGATCATGAAGGGAACTATTCCCGAATCGGTTGGGATTAGTCCAGAATGGAAACCTGTCAGATCCAGAACTTTTCAAAAACCGGTCAGGGGAAGTCAAAACAGTAAAGGGAAACCCCACTCAAATCACAAAGGAAAACCAAAATCAGGACCCTCACAGGATAAAGGTTCTCACTCAGGAAAACGATTTGGAAATAACAACCAAAAGCCAAAAGAAAATTAAAGAGAAGCAGGTTTTGTAGAACAACGTCCTTTCCAGGCAAACAATAAAAAAAGAGTATCCTTCGAGAAAGATACTCTTCAGTTTTGGTTATTAAAAAGAGTTTTTCGTTGTTTAATTTAAATTATTCTTCTTCTGAATCTTTATAGTATCTGATTATTCCGTTTATATCTTTTTCCAATTTTATTTCAGGAACAAGATCAAACAGAATCTGGTGTTTTGAATGGTCTTCTGCAAGAGCTTCTTCCAGATATTCAATACAGGTGGATTTGTCTTTTCTGATGTAAGCAATTGCCGCACTGCAGTAAAGCAGTTCACTACCATAAGTATTTTCATCCGCTTCTTCCAAAACCAGATTGGCTTCATCAATCAGACCCAATTTGATCAGAAAACGAACATATTCATACCAAGATTGGGTGTCTTCAGGACCCGTTTGTGTGGCCATTTGAAAATTAACGGTCGCCTTGTTGTAATCTTCTACGGCGAGATAAGCTTTGGCGAGTCCCAGATAATATTCCTCACGTCTGTTGTCTAAATCTATGGCTTTATGGTAGGCATTTATCGCGTTGTACCAAACGGCATCTCTGGAATAACTCTCACCCAGTAAAAAATATGCTTCATCGTTATAAGTATCAATCTTAATGGATTTCAACAGCCATTGTTTTGCTAAAGCGGTGTGATTTAGTCTCAGGTAACAGTTTGCGATGTTGACCATCAATTCACTGTTTGGACCGAATTTTTGATTTGCCTCCAGATAAATTTCAAGTGCTTTTTTGAAATTACCTATTTGTAGACAAGTATCGGCACAATCCAAATAACCGCTTTCAAAATTTTCGTTGATAATATAAGAATACTCAAGTGCTTCTATCGCTTTTTCATATTCATAAGTACAAATGTATCCATGACCTAAATTGTACCAGGCCTGATAATTATAAGGATCATTATCAATGATTTCCATGTGAAGATTAACACTATCATTATATCTTCTAGATAGTTCTGCACTGATCCAGATCCTTTCCATCGCCTCAACATTGTTAGAGTCCAACTTTACGGCCTTTGACAGACAATCGTACATTTTATCAAAATCCTTCATAGACTCATAAACAAACGATTCTGCGATGAGAACGTCTATCATATCATCCTTAAGAATAAAAGTTTTCAGTTCACCGATAATATCTAATGCGGAATGTATGTCCTTTTTCAAAGCAAAAACCCTTGCTTTGAGTAATAAAATTTCTGTTTCAAACGGTGCTATGGAAGCAGCCTGTTCTAGGTAATCCAAACAATAATCGTATTTCCCAAAATTAAGAAGAAGTTTAGCTTTGATGATATAAAAATCACTCCTGTACTTAAATTGTTCTAAAGCAATATCTACAACTTCCAAAGCTTTTTCAGGAAGATATTCTTCTTCATAATATTCAATGAGTCTGATAAATGCTTTGTCTTCTATATATCCAAGATTACCTTGCTCAAACTTTGTTTCAAAATCTGAAACAAGATTGATGAGCGCAGCATCTCGTTTTGTCTTATGTTCCATATGTTCTATTACTGAGTCAGGGATTAAACGACGGTGTAAATATAGACAGTTTCGGTATAGCGGTATGCCTTTTGAAAATATTTTTTTCCACAATTTAATTGTATGTAAAATATTTATATATAATTGATTATCAGTATAATATACTAATATGCCCTTTTTTTGTTTTGGTTAATTCTTTCGCTAACATGAACTAACACATGACAATATTTAATTAAATGAAGGTTTTTTGATAAAAAATATTTTTGAATTTTTTTATCCTTGCGCCATATAACAGGTAATGTCCGAAAAATTTATGTTAAAAACAGCTTTATTCACCCAAATGAATATACTTCAGCATCTGCTTTTTTTGATTAAGCTCATTTGTCAACTGTAAAAAATATATGCCTTGCGGAAGGGCGGAAAGAGTAATATTCACCTGATTATTAAATGAAAATACCTGATGTTTTTGTACGGTTGATCCTTCATAATTGATTACAGAAAGCGTAAAGTATCCTTCACCCTCTGCGTGTAAAATATTCAGAATTCCATATCCGGGATTCGGAGATACCTTGTATTTTACCTTTTCAGAGTCAATAAGTTTTGTGGACGAAAGGATGGCACAATTATCAGAAATCTGATCGCAATATAATCTGCTTGCCAGAGAACAATCCAATACAAACGGATTTATATTGCCCTGATAATGACTGATTAACATCGTTCTTTTCCATTCAGTTGAATCTACAGGGTCAGCAAAATGCCAGGCGCATAGATCCTGCTTTTGTATATTAAAAAAAACGGGATCAGCGTTTATAGCATCAGTTCGGTAAAAGGTGTAAAAATAGAACATAGACCGGGCTATATTTCCTTTTGACTTTTCGCGGGGTTCAAACGTAGCAGATGTACTTTCACTATATAAATCTCTGTTGACTGAAGGAGGAAAATTTAATTCCTGCGTGAGGTAAAACCAGGTTTGTGTTTGATTATCGGGGATTTCGCCAAAAGGATTATTTACCCGAATAGAATTTGCTTTAACCCTTGAAGGATATAAAATGTGCATGTCACTTCTTCCGTAACCTTCAGCACCCTTACTTTGAGGATAAGTATGTTCTGTGTTAATCCCATTGGGTTGACCATTTAATAATACGGCATCAGTAGGGTCAGTTCCCGGAGGCAGATATCGTTTCATTCCGGTATAAATACATTCCAAAGAATCTCTGACAGCATCAATTTTGGCAAACAAAGTATCTCTGCAAGTGGAATATGGTAAGAGACTGAACGTTTTATAATTACTTACTAATGAATCAAATAATTCCTGATTTTCTAATCCCGGAAATATATTCTGATGCAGTGCCTGACTATTAGCAGGAACTGTTAGAAACTGAAAAAGAATAAAAACAAAAAACATCCTGCAAAATGATACCATAAATTAAGTTGTAGTGCAAAGATAGGCATTAATTGAAATATTGTCAGAAAACCGTGTTGTAGAACAATCTGAAATATTATATTTTTGTTAAAAACAAAAAAAAATAGTTTTCATATAACATTTAAACTTTAACTTCGAGTTTAATTTTCTAAAAATATACCTTATGGCCAAATACATGTGCATGGATACATTGCGGTTTCTGTTGTTTCAGGTTCATCATGCTGAAGAATTATTTTTACATGAACGATATTCCGAATATACAAAAGACCTTTCAACCATATTTTTAGATTCAATTAAAGAATGGGCAGATCAGGATTTTTATCCCTTTTACAGAGAAATGGATGAAAAACCGGTATATTTTAAAGAAGGAAAGGTTTATTCACATCCTGTATTAAAAAAAGTTTTTAAACAAGCAGGAGAAAACGGTTTTTTAGGAAATTATTTCACGTATGAAGAAGGAGGCATTCAAATGCCGTTTACCATATCCAATGCAGCCAATCATATATTAGAAGCAGCCAACAACCACATTCCGGGTTATCTCGGGTTGACTTCAGGAGCTGCACATCTCATTACGACTTTTGGAAATAAAGATTTGATAAAACAATATGTTCCCCAAATGCTCAACGGCACCTGGGGAGGCACCATGGCACTGACCGAACCACAAGCAGGTAGTTCTCTTTCCGATATAACCACAACAGCTGTTCCACAGGCAGATGGCACTTTTTTAATAAAAGGTCAAAAAATATTTATATCAGGCGGCGACCACGAAGCAACAGAAAATTTTGTTCACCTTACCCTGGCAAGAATAGAAGGTGCACCGACAGGTACCAAAGGTATTTCCTTGTTTGTAGTCCCGAAGTATCTTGAAAATGAGACAGGATCTACCTATAATAACGTAGAAACAGCAGGAGATTTTCAGAAATTAGGACAAAGAGGGTATAGTACGGTTCATTTAGTATTTGGAGAGCAAGGCCCGACAAAAGGTTTTTTGGTTGGAGAGCCCAATAAAGGACTTTCTTATATGTTTCAGATGATGAACGGAGCAAGAATAGATGTAGGAATGACGGCCGCATCAACAGCAACTGCTGCGTATTATCATTCATTACAATACGCAAAAGAAAGGCCTCAAGGAAGAAAAATCAACCAAACTGGTAAAAAGGAGGTAAGTGAACAACAAACCATAATCATCAACCATCCTGATGTAAAACGGATGTTGTATCTTCAGAAAGCCATTGTTGAAGGTTCTTTGAGTCTTTTATTATACTGTTCAAAACTGCAGGATCTTACCCTATGTGAAACCAGAGAAAAACAGCAAAATGCTCTTTTATTGCTTGAGCTTCTGACACCCATTGCCAAAACGTATCCTGCAGAAATGGGCAAAACATCGATCAGTAACGGGCTGCAAATCCTTGGAGGGTATGGATTTTGTATGGATTTCCCTTTACAACAATATGCCAGAGATATCAGAATCATGTCGATATATGAAGGAACTACCGGAATTCAGTCACTTGACCTATTAGGAAGAAAAGTAGTGATGGAAAATGGCAAAGCACTTCACCTTTTGATGGATATTTTCAAAAATACGATTCAAAAAGCCACGCAAAATGAGGCAACAAAAACGTATGCGAATGTATTGTCAGATCATCTGATGACAGTACAAAAAACACTGGAACACTTACTTCCGTTTGCTATGAAAGGAGATTATGAACATTTTCTGGCAGATGCGACCATTTTTATGGAGATGGTTTCTCATGTGGTTATAGCCCATGAGTGGTTGAAAATTGCTTTGACAGCAAAAGAAAATCTGGACCAAAATCCTCAACTTCAATATGAATTTTACCAATCAAAATGGCAAACCATGCGATTTTATTTCAAATACGAATTGCCAAAAACAAAAGCATTGTCAGAAACCTTATTACATAAAGAAACGTTGACTATTGAGTCAGAACAAGAACCTTTTTTACTTTAAATATAAAACAAAAAAAAATGGAGAATATTTTTGAAGCCATTTCTGCCCAGGCAGCAAATGTAGCACCTTTCGGAGCAAAGTTGAAATTTGTTCTGGGAGAAAGTATAATTTTAATCGATGGAACAGGAGATTCAAACATTGTTTCTCAAAATGATGAAGAAGCAAACTGCACGATTTCAACCGATCCGGAAACTTTTCTGGCATTAAAAAACGGCGAACTGAATCCGATGATGGCTGTAATGTCAGGAAAAATTAAAATCAAAGGAGATATGGGTCTTGCAATGAAACTTCAGTCTTTGATCCAATAAAAACAATTCCCGGATAGACCATTTAAGGCTATCCGGGAAATTTTTTTAACTGTAAAACTATTTTCATGGAAAAAAAATATCTGCGTCCGCCGTAGTGCTATTCTGTAATGATGGGGATAAATAATATTTATCTCAGGGAATATGTATTAAGAAAAAAATTAATTTATAAATTTGTGAATCATTTTCAAAAATCAAATATTATGTCTAAAGAAAAAGAAGAAAAACTGAAGCTCATTGCCCTTACAATGGACAAACTGGATAAAACATATGGCAAGGGAACTATTATGAAATTGGGAGATAAACAAATTGTAGCCGTTGAAACCATTTCTACAGGTTCATTGAGTTTGGATATTGCGCTTGGCACAGGTGGATTACCTAAAGGACGTATCATAGAAATCTATGGACCGGAATCTTCGGGTAAAACAACACTGGCTATTCATGCGATTGCGGAGTGTCAGAAAAAAGATGGAATTGCTGCTATTATAGATGCTGAGCACGCTTTTGACAGGTTTTATGCAGAACAATTGGGTGTAAATACAGAAGAATTATTGATTTCTCAACCGGACAACGGAGAACAAGCACTTGAAATCGCTGAAAATCTGATTCGCTCAGGTGCCATTGACATATTGGTTATTGACTCTGTGGCAGCATTGGTGCCGAGAAGTGAAATCGAAGGTGAAATGGGAGACTCAAAAATGGGTCTTCAGGCAAGATTGATGTCTCAGGCATTGAGAAAACTGACAGCGACCATCGGAAAAACAGGTTGCTGCTGCATTTTTATCAACCAATTGAGAGAAAAAATCGGGGTGATGTTTGGAAATCCAGAAACAACAACGGGAGGTAATGCTCTTAAATTTTATGCTTCGATCAGATTGGATATCAGAAAATCAGGCACAGCCATCAAAGACAAAGATGGCAATACTGTCGGTACACCGGTCAAAGTAAAAGTAGTAAAAAATAAATTGGCTCCACCTTTCAGAGTAGCTACCTTTGATATCGTTTTTGGGGAAGGTATTTCAAAATCCGGAGAAATTATCGACCTTGGAGTGGAGACAGATGTCATCGGCAAAAGCGGATCCTGGTTCAGTTATGAAGGTACCAAAATTGCTCAGGGAAGAGAAGGTGCTAAACAGTTTATTCAGGATAATCCGGAGTTGGCTCTTGAAATTGAAAATAAAATCAAAGAAAAGTACCAACCTGCATTGGCAGAAGCAACTGAAGCCGAAACCGAAGATTAATGATTTCTGCCATATAAAATGACAAAAAACAGGTATATCACAAAAGCCATCCATACATGTATTATGTTATGGATGGCTTTTTTATCTTTTGCTTATGCAAACCAGCCTGTTATATCTGTTCTTACATGTGATCCCGGCAAAGAAGTGTATTCAATGTATGGTCACAATGCACTGAGAATACAGTTTGGAGACGGAAGAGATATTGTTTTTAATTATGGTACATTTGACTTTAAAACCCCAAATTTTACATTAAAATTTTTAAGAGGAAAACTGCCTTACTACCTGACAGCTGCACATTTTCAGGATTTTATGTACGAATATAATTATTTTGAAAGAAGTGTGACGGAACAGATAATCAATCTGGATTCAACAGAAACGGAAAAAATAATAAGTTTTCTGGATAATAACTTAAAGCCTGAAAACAGAGCATACAAGTATGACTTTTTTTATGATAACTGTGCGACCAGAATCTACGATGTGATTAATGTTGGAGCTGGAAAAGATGTTGTTTGGCCCAAGGGGACAAAACAAAAGCTCACATTCAGAGACATAATAAAACATTATCAGAAAAACTTTCCCTGGACCGATTTTGGTATAGATATAATCATCGGATCCAAAGCTGATAAAGAAGCAACGGTAGAGGAACAGATGTTTATTCCTGATTTTGTTAAAAAATATGCTTCTGAAACCACAATTCGTGAAACTTCGTTGGTGCGCCAGGAAAAACAATTGTTAGAATTTAACAAAGAGGAGGTTTCATTTTTAAGAAAAATTTTCTTTGGTCCACTTTTGGTGTTTTTATTATTAATGGCCATTGAACTCTATTTGTTTTTATCAAAAAAAGCTAACAGAACCATTTTTAGGTATGATCACTTTTGGTTTGGTTTGTTGGTTTTTATCGGAATCCTCATACTTATCATGTGGTTTTTAACGGATCACGAGCCTACCAAAAACAACTGGAATATTTTGTGGACGATACCCGGATTTTTATATTTTCTTTTCAGAAAATCGGGATATAAATATTTTATTATCATAACAGGCATCGTTTGTGTTCTTACCAGCATTAATTCTTTTACCCAGATTCTGCCACAATATTTTCACCCGATTTTCGGCATTATTGCCATCATCACGATGTTTAAAGTGTTGAGAAAGTTCATTGGGAACGAAATTCCTGTAAGTTAAAAAAAACCTAAACCTGAATTTTTTGGACACAAAAGGGTAAACGGCAAAGTTTTTCTATAAAAAAACATGAAACAATTAATTTTTACTCTTTTGACTTCCTTTACCCTTTTTTCCTGTCAGGTTGATGAAGAAATAATCCCTCTTGTAGGAATTTACAGAGCACATGTGTTAGGTGTTGCGGGGCCTTTTGATTTGATTATCAGCTCTGATCGCGGGGATAATGTATTGATTGAAGCACCTTTTGATGGCGTTAATTGGGCAATTACAGAAGCAGATATTGACGACAAAGATCTTACAGTAAAAGATATCGACATCCTTTCTCAACAAATTTATACCACTGCAACAATCAAAGGTGATGGTTTTTTTAGTGGTAACACGTTAGAACTTGAATATTGTATAAAAGAAGCAAATGATTGTCTGACGTATAAAATTGTCGCTACAAAGCTGTAACAAGGAATGGGTTAAACAAATCAACAAACAATGGTCAGGCTTATTGGATGATAACAAACTCAGTCCTTCTGTTATTTTTTCTACCTTCAGCGGTTTCATTTGTATCAATAGGATTTTCCTGACCTTTTCCTTCAGTTAAAATTCTGTTTGTGTCAATGTTGCGGTTTACCAAAACATTTTTGACGGCATTGGCTCTTTGCAGAGACAAAACCTGATTATCTTCCGGTTTTCCTAGATTGTCCGTATGACCGACGATTTGAATTTTAACAGAAAGATTATTTTGCAAAAGATCAAACAACATATTTATTTCAGCTTCTGATTCAGGCAATAAAGTGTAGGAACCGGAAGCAAAAAAGATGTTTTGAAGAATGGTAGGTTTTGCGACTACCGGAGAAATCAACTTTTGAAGAGGCACCTCAATTAAAAAAGGTTTATCAAAGGTGTACACATTGTCCAGATCAATATGCGTACTGAAAAAAGTGAAACCATCTTTTTTTACGAAAACTGCATATTTTTTATTGTTTTGTAAAGCAGTGACAGACAATCCGGAATTTTGTGTTTTGCCGGAATAATATACTTTGTTATTGTTGAGATTTCTGATTTCCACGGAAGCTGTTAATGGTTTATTTGATTCTGCGTCGTAAACCATAAGTTTGACATAAGACGCAGGATTTGCTCTGGCAAAAGCAGGCAATTCAAATCTGCAAATATCCAGATTCAAAGAAATGTTTTGTTTTTGGCTGAAGATGTCAGTGGCAAAAAAAGCAGATCTGCCATCTAAAGAAACGAGTAAACCTCCTTCATTTCCTTCAGTATTGATAGGGTATCCTATATTCCGGATTTGATGCCACACCTGTTTATCTTCGTACCATTGAGCCGTGTAGATATCAAAATCACCCATTCCAAGGCGACCATTGCTGCGAAAATATAAAGTTTTACCATCAGGATGAAGGTAAGGTGTTTCATCATCTCTTTCAGTATTGATATCAGGACCAAGATTTACAGGTTCCGACCAAACATCACGTTCATTTTTTTTGGTATACCAAATGTCCCTTCCACCTATACCACCGACACGGTCTGAAACAAAAAAAAGGGTTTTTCCATCAGCGGACAACGAAGGTTGTGATTCCCATGCAGGAGTATTTATAACTTTACCGATATTAGCAGGTTTTGTCCAGGAACTGTCCCTGAATACAGAATAATAGATATCACAACCGCGAAACAATATATCCCGATCACAACCTGTAAATAAAATTAAAGACCCATCTGCGCTGATACAATGTGCGCCTTCATTTGACCCTGTATTTACATCTCTGAGAGGGAAAGCCATAGAATAATTTCCCGATGAGTCGAAATATGAAATATAAAGGTCTTCCTGATTGTTGATTCGCCGGGTAAAAACCAACGAAGTACCATCAATACTTAAACTTGGAGAATACTCTGAAAAAGAACTGTTAACCGTTTCGGGCAATAAAACCGGGTTAAATATCACAGGATTCGATATCAGGCTGTCTCTGAAAAAAGCTGATTTCTGATATTGGGAAGCTTTTTGAAGTCTGTCCGTTTTGATATCCGGAAGAGCTAAAAAAGATAAAAAATCATCCGAAGCTTTACGATATAATTTTTTTTCAAAGTACATGTATCCCCTCGAAAAATAGATTTCCGGATCAGCATGTGGAAAATTATTAATCACAGATGAAAGGGTCTCAATGGAGGCGTCAACATTTTTTTGAGTATACAAGATACCAGCCTTTTTAGTGTAGGCCGGTATATAATCAGGATATTCAAGAATAATTTTATCAAGCTTTTTGATAGCTTTTTCGTATTCACCGTTTTTACTTTCAGCGCTGGCAGCAATAAAAAGTTTTTCAAACTTCTGACTAAGTTTCGGAAGATTTGGATTTTTCTGAGCAAAAATCGAGATTGGCAAACAAAATAAAAAAATCAGAATTACCTTCATTATATACATTTCAAATATAACGGATTATCCTTTCGGTTTTATATCTGATTTGACAACAAATTTCCAGCCCATACTCCTGACAGCCATGGTCAACATATCGATATATACTTTTTTTTGTTCCTGTGCTTGTTGTAGCAGATCTGACTCCTGTGTTTTTTTTAAGATTAAAGATTTGGCTTCTTTGTTGATAACATTATACTCGTTTGCTGTAAAACTGTTGAACGTTCCTTCCTGAATATCATAATAATCCAGATCATGATCGATAGAAAGTATTTCCGGTTCAGGAAACTCATTTAATATAACGGTTTTAGTCAATGAATCAACGGTAATGTTGAGTGACGTAAAATTATAGCCTACAGACACCTTTGCTTTGACCCGGAGTAATATTTTTTTGCTAAAAAGATTAAAAAAGTCATACTCATAGGCTTCATTTTTTTCATATATCTCCGAAAAATGCCCTTCTACACTAACCAGTTTGGTTACCAATTTTACTTTTTCAAGTAAAACCGTTGAATTAACAGATGTCACAGGTGTCAGAAAAGAACTTTTTGCTCCAAACCACCACGCAGCGCCCAGGGCAACAGAAGACAAAAGTAGGTAAAAAAAGAACTTTTTCATTTGAGAGAATTTTCTAACGTTTTATTTTTAATAAAAAACACATATCCTGCCAAAGCCGGCAAAAGAACATTGATAAACCAAAGGGTGAGCGTTGCTAAAAGGGCAATATTTGAGGAAATTCCGAATTGGTTCCACACCAAGACTGATATTTCTCCTCTTCCCAACAAGTTGAGTAAAGGAGGCAACGGAAGTCCGGATTGAATGAGATAAATGAAAGATACTCCTGAACCAAGGGTCAAAAAAGGCAAACCAACGCCAAATGACCATAAAATACAAATATATTGAAAAAAATAAACAAAATATCGGAATCCGGATAGTAAAAAGACTTTGATAGCACTTTGAGTAGAAATATCTTTTAGATAAACAAACTTTTTAAAAAAAGAAGTCAGTTTAAATTTTGAAATCCATGGGATAAAAACCTGAAAGTATTTTGGCAAAAACAAAACCATCAAAAATCCGATAATAAATAAACTAATTGCAAAAATGAACAGGGTAATGGTAACAGGAGTTTCAGGAATGAGGTTTTTAATAAAAAAATAACTTAAACTAAAACCAAAAATTACATGAAATCCATTTTGAATGATACTTCCATACAAAGTGGCGGCAAGGGATGGTAGTCGATAATTTTCCGGTAAATACAACATTCTACCTCCATATTCTCCTATTCTGGCGGGCGTAAAAATTCCTACAAAAACACCGGTCAGAATACTTTGAATACTTTGATACCAATGTAAAGAAATAAGAGGTTTCATCAGAATCTTCCATTTTATACTTTCCAGAAACCAATTGACAGGAACCAATAAAACAGCAAGGATAAAAGGAAAATATTCAAATAGATTTGTATTAAAATCAGGTAGAGACCTGTTTTCTTTCCATAATTGGTTATATAAAATCAGGCAAAGTCCTAAACCCAGCAAAACTTTTAAAATCCTGATCAATATATACAATTTTTGATGAAAGTGCAAAGAAACACAATCAAATCAGCAATACCAATTCTTTTAAACCAAGATTGAGACGATGCTGAAATGTGATTAAAATATTATTATTACATTTTTAAGAAAAGTTTTTATTTTTTAAAAACGGTTTTAGTGCGGTTACCTACACAAACTACATATATGCCTGAAGTTAGGTCATCCAACATTACTTCGGAAACTGAATTAGCAGCAATCGTTTTATTAACATACATGAATTGACCAGTAATATCCGTAATGTGCAACGATTGCGGGGTTTCAAGATTATTTTTAATGTACAAAATGTTTTCAAAAGGGTTTGGAAAAGCTAAAAACTCTTCATTGTCCGGAGTTGATAGATAGGATGAAACATTAAAAAATTCAAAAGCTCCGATATCAAAAGAAATTCCCTGGGGAAGTGGATTTCCCGAAAAATCAAATGGATAAGGAGTTGTTTTTCCAGCATCAATTGCCGGACTTTGAGAGGTTAGGGTAAAATCCTGTTGGTCAACATCAGAAAACAGTGGATCTTTACCTTCTATCTGCATAACTTCCTGAACAGGAAGGTCAGGTTTGGAATTGGAAGGATTATCGGTATTGTACCATAAATTATGTTCAAAGGTAAATGACGTTGGCTCCGTGTTTGGTCCAATATTTACGTGTCGGGACAAGGAATTGCTGTAATATATGATATTATTTACAAAACTATTCTGACCACAGGGCAAAAACCGGCCGGTATCAACCGTCTCCTGCAGAATCCGTATAATCCAGTTTTGCGGGTTTATTATAGTATTATTGACTACATGCACCCGCACACATCCTACAAAAGCAATGGGAGCCCATGACCCTACGATAACATTGGCAAAGACATCAATATCAGCTGCTTCAAAAGGAGCATCAAGGGGTCTGAAAAATGCTAATCCTGTACTTCCTCCGAGATTTAAAGTGCGTTGACCACCATTAACAAACCAATTTTTTGTAATGGTAATAAACTGAGTACCTCCTTTGGCCTGAATACAATTTGAGCCCATATTTTCAAATCGATTTTCCGTAAAAGTACCATAATGACATCCTACCATATCGGCACCACTACCTCCAGAAGCTCCGTTTACAAAAGTACATTTTTCGATGATAAATTGGTCAAGGCCTGAAAGTTTTAATAAATCATTGTTGCCCTGAGCTGCCATGTCAAAAAACCGGCAATTTTTTAAGTGAATATGATGTGAGGGTGTGTCAAAAGTGCCTCCGTCATCAATATTCATTCCGTTACCTGTTTGACCGGTTATGCTTATATTTTCAATGCGGAGGTAAGAAACATCTGAAAAATGAAAAGCCTGACTATTGCCCTGAAAAATGACGGATTCTACATTTACGCCTATAAAATAGATGTATTTATCTGCTTCTCCATGAAGATTATCAATAAAGTTTCCGCCTGGATAAACATTTGGAAAAATGAGGATGGTATCTCCCGGCAAAACAAAGTTTTTGGCTGCTGCCGGAGAGGAATATGGTTTTCCGGGTCCGACTTCAAGAGTTTTACCAAATAATATAACCGGAAATAAAAAAATAAAAAATATTATGGTTTTAAATCCGGGATTTATTTTTTTAATGTTAGGTTTTTTGCTGAGGGTGGGCATAAAAATGAATTTAGAATCAGATATTTGACGTTGCTGACAGGGCCATTACGACAGGAAGTTTTTCCTCAAATCCTTTAAACATAAATTTTCCTTTTTCGACTTCAGTCATGTTTGGAAAACAAGAATAGGGTGAATAATCATATTCCTGAAAATAGTCTATAGTCATTCCGGTTAGAATCAGGTTTTGGAATATATCAGAAAGACTATGATTCCAGCACGTATATTCCTGAGGTTCCCGGAGAGGACTGCCGTCATAAGAAGAATGGTCAGTAAATAACATTTTTCCTTTGTTGAAATAGCTGTAGGTAAAATGGTTAAAGGAATCATCCATCATATAAATAACCGGATGGAACTCTACAAAAAACAAATCTGCCTCCGGGTTTAAGGTATTTTTTTATCAGCTTTGCCCAGGATGTAAGTTCCGGCAACCAACCAATCGTCCCGTAACTTGTAAATACGAGATCATAAGTTTGATCAAGATGTTCTGGTAAATCAAAAATATCACATTCGATAAAAGTGGCATCTAATCCGCAAAGATCATTTAATTCACGGGCTTTTTGGATGGCTGCGGATGAAAAATCAACACCGGTGACTTTTGCGCCCATTCTTGCAAGAGACAAAGTATCCTGTCCAAAATGACATTGTAAATGAAGAACAGATAAACCATGGATATTATCCAATAAATTTATTTCGACGGGATTTAATGACGATTTGCCTTTCAAAAACGAAGAAACATCATAAAAATCAGAATGAATATGTACGTGAACCCTTTCGTCCCACGATTTTTGATTTTGAGAAATATGGCTTTTGTTATTATCAGACATGTTACTTTTCTTTCGATTTTTGAGAAACTATGGTTTTAACCGGAATATTGTCAATAAAAACGTCCTTAAGCGTTGTTTTGCCGTTTTTTACCATGACTAATGCGTAGGTAACAGAAGAAGTATCAATAGCAGCTTCTGCATAAACTGATTCTGCGACAGGTGCGTCAAATTCTTCCATATAATATCTTTCAAACGGAAATTGTAAAGTAATTTTATGTTGGTCGGGAAAGATTGAAAGAATTTTTGCTTTCATAAAATCTCCCTGTACGGCAGGTTGATCCGTATAAACCGTTTTGATTTTTGCAAAACCCTTTTCATCTTTTTCCAAAGAAACAAAAACTTCCTGGTCATAATGCCAGACTTTTGTGGAATCAACAACAACCTCATTTCCGGAAAATTGAAGATAAATATATTTCCCTCTGAAAATATCATTTGGATCAACAGGAGCGGTTAAAAACTTGTAAGGAACGCCATTATTTAATGTATCGTTTTGTTGTAAAACCATGGATAAAGGAATATAGAGCTGTATACAACACATTACAGCAAAAAGGACATAATGAACAGGTTTATTTTTCATCACTTTTTCGTTTTTGAAACATGTAATAATTGGCAAAAAAGAAACCGAAACCAACCAACAGGAAGATTATACCTCTTAAAACAAAAGATATATCTGTATCAAAAAACCTGCAAAAAATCAGGATAGTCAATATTCCGAGACCTCCGTTTAAAACTCCCAAATGATTTTTTTTCAACCCTTGCCGCAAGTAAAAAACAGCAAGAAACAGAATAAAAAGGTTAAGGATAGTAGCCGGAACATAATAAGGCAACGGAATTAAAAACAAGAATAAAATAATTCCGGGAACCAAAAAAAGAGGTGAAAAAGGAATTTTAATTTTATTGAAAGACCAGATCAATATAAAACTTATCAAAATAAATATAGTAGTCCAAAAGTCTGTTTTAAGTGGTGAAACAGAAAAGTATGCACTGGTTACATAATTATGGCTATCCCAATCTTTGAAAGTAATAATAAAAAGTAACAAGATGGTTCCTGTAAAACCGACAATTCTATATCCGTTACCAAAAAAATGCAGATTGGTAAAAACAGGTAAATAACTGAAAAGGACAAAAAAGCTTAATAAACTGATGTAAGCAGGTAACATCCAGGATTCTCCTTCAGCATGCAGGGAGCCAAAAACAACCAATAAAGAACAAGGTAAAAGCCAATGTTGCAGGTAAGTAAATAAACCGGAAGGTTTTACTTTGATATTTTTGATATAAAAAGGAAGCATCAAAAGGAACAAAAACCAATATTCATTTTTATAAAAAGGAACAGGGCTATAGCCTTTTAAAGCGCCATAGAAAGTAATTCCGCAAGTAAACAAGACAAAAGTCATCGATGAATTCATCAGATACACTACTGGTAAAGCCAGCAACATCCAGGTCAGCATAAAACTTTTTTCATCGCTTTCCATATGGTAAGTCTGACTGATCAGCGCGATGGAGGCACCGATTGAAAAAAACAAAAGGGTAGCAACGCTTTCTCTCCAGGCATCACTGTTGAATTTTTTATATAAAACAAATCCGGACAAAATCTGTGTTGCTATCAAAGGCAATAGCGAGATGGCCGTTTTGTAATAATTGAAAAGAGGTCCCAGTTGTGTGCAATGATTAACATCAATCCAAGGCCGATCAACAAAGAGCCGATAATACCAAAAACAAGAAAATAGGATTGAGTATTTTTTTGTTTTGAAGCAATATAATTTTCTATTCTGACAGCAGTATCATTGTCTATGACACCATTTTCCAACCATTCTTTGATTTCTTTGTGCATGGATAAATCTTTTAAAGAAAATCATATTTTGAATGTCAAACATACACATTTTTCTGTTTTGAAAGACCTTTCCGTTAGTTTATTTCTTGTGACTACTTATTTAAAAACCAAGATTCATTACCTTTACGCTCTGAATTTACATAATCATGTTACGAATCAATTTATTTTTTTACATTTTTTTCCTGTTTCTTATACAATCCAAAGCTCAACAAGTCAAAATTGAAGAGGCAGTATATGATGCTTTTGTTACGTCAGAAACAGTGGAATACATTGTTTATCTAAAAGATCGGGCCAGCTTCCGAGAGGGAATTCCTTATCAGAAAAAAACAGATAAAGCCAATTTTGTATACCGGTCTTTGGTTCAGAAAGCAGAAATAACACAAAAAGAAATTGTTGAATATCTTAGATCAAACAATATATTTTTTCAATCATTTTATGTGACAAATGCTTTATTAGTGAAGTCTGACATCCAAACCTTTTTGTGGATTTCAAAAAGAGAAGAAGCAGAGTGGATATTTTATAATCAACCCATTAAACTCTTACAGTACGAAGTTGAAAAAGAGACTTTAATACCCAGAGAAGTCGAACCTGAATGGGGACTGAAGATGATTCAGGCAGATAGTGTCTGGAAAATGGGAATCAAAGGGAAAAATGTCGTCATTGGAGGTCAGGATACTGGTTTTTCTTGGGAAGTGTCACCGCTGAAAAACAAATACAGAGGATATGTGGATAGTACCACTACAGAACACCGTTTCAATTGGTATGATGCAATACATGAGAGTAATCCGAATTTTCCTGATTCTTTACTGAATCCATGCGGCTTCAATTCATTAGCCCCTTGTGACGATAACAATCACGGAACCCACACAATGGGAACCATGGTCGGTGAGGACGAAGAAAACAAAATCGGAGTAGCTCCTGAAGCACAATGGATTGCCTGCAGAAATATGGACAGAGGATGGGGGAAACCATCAACATATCTGGAATGTTTTGAGTGGTTTTTGGCACCATTCGATGAAAATAAAGAAAATCCCGATCCTTCAAAAGCACCACATGTTATCAATAATTCATGGTATTGTTCGGAAGAGGAGGGATGCAACTTGTCCAATTTTTATTTGATGCGAGACGCTGTTACCAATTTAAAAGCTTCCGGAGTCGTTGTCGTCGTCTCTGCCGGTAATAGTGGAAGTAATTGTTCCACCGTGACAGGTCCTCCTGCTATTTTTGCTGAGTCTTTTAGTGTTGGAGCTACAAATCAATCAGATACCATTGCAGGTTTTTCTTCAAGGGGACTCGTCACGATTGATTCAAGTTTTGTGATGAAACCCAATGTGAGCGCACCGGGTGCAAGAGTACGTTCTGTAATCAGAAACGGACAGTTTGCTAATTTCAGCGGGACAAGTATGGCAGGACCCCATGTTGCCGGATTGGTTGCGCTGATCATTTCTGCCAATCCTGCTCTGGAAGGTCAGGTTGAACTGATAGAAGAAATCATCATGTCAACAGCAGATCCGAAAACGACGGATCAGGACTGTAATGACATTTCAGGTAATCAAATTCCCAATCCGGTGTATGGTTTCGGAAGAATAAATGCACTTGCAGCTGTTTTAAAAGCACAAACTTATATCAGCAATACTTCAAATGAAAAAGAATCCGCTTTGAAGGTGTTTCCGAATCCAATGAGAGACGAGGTGACATTTTCTTTCGGAAATGATGAAGTTATTGAATTTGTTGCAATTTATGGTGCTGATGGACGACTATTATATCAAACAAGTAACCGTTTGGAAACCGGTAACATTACAATTAAAACAGATTTACACTATACCGGTATGTATATGTATCGGATAAACAGTAAATCAGGAAATACTTATTTTGGCAAAATGATAAAACAGTAGTAATATATTACTATAAGTAAAATAAGTTCTATGGAGCCGGTATCCGTTGTGATTATCACCCTGAATGAAGAAAAAAATATAGGCCGTTGTCTGGATTCAGTTGTCGGTATAGCAGATGAAATTATTGTAGTTGATTCTTTTTCAACAGATAATACCCAAAACATTTGTAATGAAAAAGGGGTAAAGTTTATTCAGAAGGAATGGCAAGGATATGTAAACACTAAAAATCTGGCGGTTCAGCAAGCTAAACACAATCTGATATTGTCATTGGATGCAGATGAAGTTTTGTCAGAAGAATTAAAAAAATCTGTTATTAAGATAAAATCCAACAGAGACAAAAACGGATATTATGTTAAAAGGCTAACCAACTACTGCGGCCAATGGATACTTCATTGCGGATGGTATCCTGACGCAAAATTAAGGCTTTGGGACAGAACGAAAGGGAGTTGGACAGGAGTGGATATTCACGAAGGTGTCACGCTAAACAATGGAGAAAAATCCGGCACGTTGGACGGGGATTTGTTGCACTATTCCTATTACACTATTGAAGAACACATCAGACAGGCTGTTAAATTTTCTGCAATATCTGCTGAAAGTTTTTACAAACAAGGCAAAAAATCAGGAATTATACATATCGTTTTTTCTCCATTTATTCGATTTGTCAGGGATTATATTTTTAAGCTTGGTATTCTGGACGGGTATTATGGTTTTGTCATATGTATGATTTCTGCGCATGCAACTTTTTTGAAATATGTGTTTTTGAAAGAAAAATATAAAAACCAATAATGCAATTGCCTGAGGGAAATATCATCATCAGCAGAACAGATGCTATCGGAGATGTGGTTTTGACCTTGCCATTAGCCGGGTATTTAAAATCGTTGAAACCGGAATCAAAAATATTTTTTTTAGGAAAAACTTACACAAAAGATGTAATATCTTGCTGTCAGAACATTGATGGTTTTTTGGATTGGAATGAAATCCGGAAGTTAGGGAAAAAGGAAAAAATTGAGATATTTAGAAATACAGGAGTTACGATTATTTTATTTGTTTTCCCTGATAAAGAGATAGCAAAACTCGCTTTTCAGGCAGGTATTCGTAACAGAGTAGGAACTGCACATCGTTGGTTTCATTGGTTGTATGCAAACAGAAGGCCTTTTTTTTCGAGAAAAAAATCAGATCTTCATGAAGCCCAATTAAATTTTTTATTGTTAAAACCATTTGGTGATGTTCCTGTATTTGATGAAAAGACACTTTTTTCATTGACAGGAATGCACAGGATTCAACCCTTACCACAAAGTTTTTTTCAACAGATATCAAAAGACAAAATCAACATCATTATACATCCCGGATCAAGAGGAAGCAGTCGTGAATGGGGTTTGGAAAATTTTGCCAAACTGATTCGTCTTTTGTCTCCTGACAAGTATATGATATATATCTCAGGTACAAAAGAAGAGGCAAAAACGATGGGTATATTTTTAAATGATTTGCCTTCCCATGTGGTAAATATGACGGGAAAACTCAGTTTAAGTGAATTTATTTCTTTTATTTCAGAATGTGATGGTTTAGTGGCCTGCAGTACGGGACCACTGCACATTGCAGCGTCTTTAGGAAAAACAGCAGTGGGATTGTACCCGCCAATGCGTCCGCTTCATCCCGCCAGGTGGAAGCCGATCGGACCGGATACAAAAGTTTTTTGTTTAGAAAAATTTTGTTCTGATTGCAAAAAAGGAGGAAAATGTGTTTGTATAGAAAGTATCCAAGCCGGAGAAGTAGCACAATATCTTGACAATAAAACCTTTCATAGGATGTAAGTTCTTCATCCAAAGTCTTTAATATTATCTACATTTGCCTTTTAAACATCGACATGCAGGAGAGACATATCAACAGAGAGCGGTATTTTAAAGAACAGTCATTTACGACCAAAAAGTATGTTATACCTTATATTTCTGAAGTAATAGCCATAACCTCAGAGACATCTGTTCTTGAAATCGGATGCGGAGAAGGAGGAAACCTGCTACCATTTATTGAAATGGGATGTAAAGTTGCAGGTGTTGATATACTTGACAATAAAATTGCCAACGGGATTGAGTATTATAAAGACCATCCTCAAAAAAACAATTTGGAACTGATAGCTCAGGATATATATCAAATAAAGGGCTACGGCGGATTTGTTTTTGATTTGATTATCATGAGAGATACCATTGAACACATACCGGATCAGGACAGATTTTTGGAACATGTCAAATCGTTTTTAAAACCGGAAGGAATTATATTTTTTGCTTTTCCTCCGTGGAGAATGCCTTTTGGAGGACATCAACAGATATGTCATCATAAATGGTTGAGTAAACTACCTTATTTTCATATTTTACCGGAATTTTTATACAGAAGAACCCTAACATTATTTGGAGAAGCAGAAGTCACTATACAGGACCTGATTGATATTAAAAATACGAGACTATCTATTGCCACATTCCACAAAATATTAAGAAACAGAGGCTTTAAAATAAAAAAACAGGATTATTACATGATCAATCCGAATTACGAGGTAAAGTTTGGACTTCAACCCAAAAAGTTACCTGGGTTTATGGCAATTCCATTTTTAAAAGATTTTTATACAACTGCGGTATATTGTGTTGTTGGAAGGTAGTTTAATAAAATACTTTCTTTAAGATTTCGTTTGTATCTTTGAAAGATAATATTAAGCAAACTAAGTATTATGCTAAAAAATATCATAAAAACCCTTCAGGATACCGGAGATTTGGTAAAAGAAAAAGCCGGTGAATTGAATGAAAGCGCCAAAGAAAAAATCATGTCCGGCATAGAAGACTGGATCGAAATTTTGCCTAAAATCAAGGCTTTAGGATTTGAAACCACTGCATTTGGTATATCAATGAGCATCAGTCCCTGTCTCAATGTAGAATTAAAAGGCAAAACAGCAGATTTTACTGAAGAAAAAATCAAAGAGTATCTGGAAATGTTCAAGACCGATAAAACCCTGAAACTATTTCTCAATGTGTTAAAAACCACAATCGTCCTTCACAAAAAAAGTAAAGCAGAATTAAAGGAAGATTTATTTGTCAGAATTGATGTTAAACTATCACCGGAGATTAAAGTCTATATAGGACAACCCTGCATTTTGTGAAAATTCATTTCAAAAGAGGTTAATAATTAATAAATTATAAGAATCTTTGTCCAATGCCAGATATTTTAAGGAAGTAAAATCCCGGCTAACGCAAATCCATATTTTAGGGTAAAAATGATGGATATTTTTTTGTAAAAATTCATCCTTTAGGGTGAATTCATCCTAATGTGGATATTTATTGGTGTAAAAGAATGATCTCAGGTTATAATAACCACAGATTTTATGAAAGAATCAAAGCAGGTGTTTTTTCTCCTTTAACCTCCTGACAACATGTGGAGCCAGCAAAATAGTTCCGGTCATCGTAGGAATTGCCATCAATGCATAAAATCCATCAATAAGATTGATCATCATATTTAAAGAGGTGGTAGCACCGATGATAATACTTGCCAGATAAACGTATTGGTACCAATGAGCATTTTGTTTACCAAACAAATACGCAGTACACTTAGTACCATAAAAGGAATAAGAAAACAAAGAAGAAAAACTGAAAACAAAAATACATAACAATAAAATATAAGATCCGAAACCCGGCATTGCATGTTCAAAAGCTCTTAAAGTAAGGGTAACCCCGCTTTCGGCTGAAGATTGCCATACACCGGTAATTAAAATAGCCAATGCGGTCAGAGTACATACGATGAGGGTATCAATCAAAGGTCCCAGCATAGCAGACATACCTTCTTTTAAAGGTTCTTCCTGAGAAGAAGATCCATGAGCCAGATCTGCAGTACCTATACCGGCTTCATTTGAAAAAGCACCTCTTCGTATACCTAAAAGAATTAATCCACCCAAGGCGCCGCCTAAAAACGGACTGCCTTTATAAAAGGCAGGATCGAAAGCTTCAGAAAAAATTAATTTGAAAGTAGGAAGGATTTCGGATGGCGAACTGAAAATAATGTACATCACGCTAATAAAATAGAGAACAACCATAACAGGCACAAACTTTTCAGAAGTTTGCCCAATTCTTTTTAACCCGCCCAAAATGACGGAAGCTGTCAATGCAGTAAGTACCAAACCGATCATTACATTGGTCATAAAACTATCGTCAACTCCCTGAGGAAACAGCAATATATCTTTTGTAGCTTGTGTCAGTTGGTTAACATTAAAAACAGGAAAAGCACCAACTAAACCAAAAGCTGCAAAAGACAAAGCCAAAGGTTTCCATTTTTTTCCCAAACCCATTTCGATAAAATACATTGGTCCTCCTTCATAGGTTCCATCTTCCATCTTTTTTTAAACATGATGGTCAGGAGCATGTAAAAAACTTAGTGATCATTCCGACAATTGCACTAACCCACATCCAGAATATAGCACCTGGTCCGCCAATACTGATTGCTACTGCCACACCAGCAATATTTCCCATTCCAATTGTTGAAGCGAGCGCGGTGGTTAATGCCTGAAATGGTGAAAAATGATGATCTTTTTTGTCTTCTTTTTTTGTTGCATGCTGTAATAATTGTTTTATGGCTTTTCCCGTAAGAGCCAAAGGCACAAAGGATGATAGAATACCCAAATAAAGACCTCCGCCAATAAGCAATATTAATAAAGGCAAACCCCAGGTAAAAGATGAAAAATCTGAAAGGAACTGATCCAAACTTTCTACCATATTTTGATTATTTCTTATAAAAACTAAAGGTTTTTTTGAAAAGATATAAATCTGATAAAAGAGTAGAAAATCAATTTTTAGAATGCATTTTGCTTACGGTCTGATATACTCGTCTTATCGAGGTGTGAAAGTAATAAAAAGTTGGTGTCTTGAATCGTATTGTCCCAAATATAATAAAAAATATTCAGCAAAACAATTCAAAAATGGACCTTTAAGACTAGCTCACATGGGTAAAAACCGTATTAAAAACCAAACGGAATCAAAGATTTTCAAAATAAAGCAGCATATTCTGAAAACTTAAAAATGTAACACCCACGTCAATTTTTTAATACTTGTTGAAAGCTGGTTGATGTTTAAAGTGTCCGTAAACAGGACATTCCCAAAGGGTAAAAGAAGTTTTTATAATTCTTTGTTATCTGAAACTCATTTTACAAAACCAATTTTTAAGAATGATTTCATAACAAGCGGCAACACTATAATATGAACGGTAGTTCAATATTTTCAGAAGATCCACATTCATGATTTTTGCATGCTTTGACCTTCAGAATAAATTCAGTATTCTGAGCATAGGAGGATAAGTCAATAAGTTCTTGAAACTCAAAAGTTTTTCTGTGAACAAAAGTAGAAAAAGAAAGGACAATATTGTCCGGATTTATTACTTGTGAAACGACAATTTCCACTTCGTGAATTTCTTCTTCTGCTTCAACAAAAACGTGAATGTCTGTTTTTAAAGCGTTCTCAATCTTTTCGTTTTTGCCAGGACTAATAATATTTATTTTAATATCATTTGTTTGACTATCATTTTTATCACAACCAGGAAGTAACAAAAATATAAATATTAAACCCGAAAAGAAGTATTTCAACATTTTGGTTTATTTAGATTTATTTTGAAACAATCAGAATATTTTTTAGTTCCGGAAATGAAAGTATTATCTTGTAGATTTAATTTACCGGTTTAGGTGCTTCAAAAAAAAGACAATGTAAAAAAATTCATTCCGGAATTTAAAGGCTCCCGTTTTTCCGAAGCATTATTAAAATTTGATTTAATTCCCAAAAAATTATCCTAATATAAAAATTTACAAACCTCCATTTGCTCGTGTGATAAATTTGGGTTGAGAATCAATTCAAAAGGTATATTTTAAGAAGATAAACAAACGATAAGGATGTCAACTTGACTTATCAAGGGAGCAAAGGGTTTTAATTTTTGATTTTAGTAAAATCTTCTATTGCCTGAATAAGTTGATCAAGATCAGAAGTTTTGGTATAAACATGAGGCGTAATACGCACACAACGAATATTTTCCCAAACAATAGAAACGGTATGAATTTTATGTTTTTCAAATAAAAACTGTTCAAGTTCAGCAGGTGTTTTTCCCTCTACACTGACACCGCAGATTGCACAGGAATATTTATCCTGTAGAGAAGTGTGAAGAGAAACACCCGGAATATTTACAACCTTTGTAGCCCAATAGTTTTTTAAAAATCTAATTCTTTCTTCTTTTCTTTTCGGACCGATACCATTGTGAAAATGTATCGCTTCGCCAATGGCTTGTTCGATGGCAAAACTTCGGGTTCCGAGTGTTTCAAATTTCCGGATATCCTTGCTGTGGGGATTTTCATTACAAAGTAAAGGCCAAATCTGATCTATATTTTCTTTTTTTACCCAAAGCATTCCGCTTCCTATAGGAGCTGATAAAAACTTATGTAAAGATGTTCCGAAATAGTCACATCCTAAGGAAGGTATGGTAAAATCAAGCAGTCCAAAACTATGGGCGCCATCTACCAACGTCATGATGTTGTATTTTTTTGCCATAGCACATATTTTAGCTACAGGAAGTATCTGCCCCACCCAATTGATGATATGTGTGATATGGATTACCTTTGTTTTTGAAGAGATAGCATTTTCAAAAGCTCTCACGATCGTTTCGTCATCTTCAACCGGAAAATCAAAAGATATTTGTTTGTAAGAGATACCATCTCTTAATGCTCTTTGCTTCCAGGCCTGAATCATATTCGGATAGTCTTGTTTTGTGCCAATCACTTCATCACCTGAAGTGAGATTTAAACCAAAAATAATGGTATTGAGTGCTTCCGTTGCGTTTCTGTTGATGGCTATTTCTTCAGGATCACAACCTGCAAGTTGGGCAAGGTTTCTACGTAGAGGTTCTCTGCCCTGATCGAGAATACGCCACATATAATAAGAAGGTCCTTCATTGGAAAGTGAATTATATTTGAACAAGGCATCTTGTACAATTTTTGGAGAAGGACTTACGCCCCCGTTGTTAAGATTTATAATGGAAGGATTTACGGTATATGATTGAGAGATATACGTCCAGAAGTCATCTTCTTTGTCAAAATCTTCGGGAGAGTTTGTTTTTGTGTTGCAAAAATGTTCGAAATTTTTTGCATGAATTTGTTGAAACAATGAATGAGCAGAAAAGGCTCCGGCTCCTAAAAAACTATTACGAATAAAATCTCTGCGATTTGCCATAAAAATGTTTTTAAAAGTTTAAAAATAAAATAATTTTCTGACAACATATATTTCTTTTCCGGGAAGAAGCCTTAAAAAGAATTTAGGCAGAAAAAAACCCGGGAATAGTCAGTTTATTGACAAACCGGTTTATTAACCGATTTTATGGTTACTATTGTCTAAAAAAATAGGTGTTTTGAAGTCAAGGTAGTAATTTAGCGTTTTATTTGTTCAATATTAAAGAAGGATTATATGTCTGCCATCATTCAGGTAAGAGACTTAAGGAAAACATATAAAATGGGCTCAGAGGTTATTCATGCCCTGAGGTCAGTGTCTCTGGATATATTTAAAAATGAATATGTTGCATTGATGGGCCCTTCAGGTTCCGGAAAATCTACACTTATGAATATATTGGGGTGCCTGGACAGTCCTTCGGAAGGCTCATATATTCTCAATGAAATTGATGTCAGCAGTATGTCAGACGGAGAATTGGCTGAAGTAAGGAATAAACAGATAGGATTTGTTTTTCAAACATTTAATTTATTACCACGACTTTCAGCATTGGAAAATGTGGCTTTACCATTGGTATATTCAGGAGTTTCAAAAAAAGAGAGGTTAGAAAAAGCAGCGATGGTGCTTGAGCAGGTGAATCTGAAAGACAGAATGACACATAAGCCGAATGAGTTGTCCGGAGGACAGCGCCAAAGAGTAGCTATCGCCAGAGCATTGGTGAATGATCCGGCGATTATCCTTGCCGACGAACCAACCGGAAATCTTGACAGCAAAACTTCGGTTGAAATCATGAATATATTTGAATCAATACATCAATCCGGTAATACGGTTATTATTGTCACACATGAACCTGATATTGCAGAATTTGCCAGAAGAGTGGTCCGCATGAAAGACGGTAATATTGAATCGGATACGGTAAGGGAATTATTATCAAAAGTAAATAGCCTGAGCTGAGCGGTACGTATTGGCATGAGCGTCCAGAATGTCAGATAGTTTTTCCGAATACCCGCCGCCCATGACGGCCACAACGGGTATTTTATTTGTTTTCATGAGATGAAACACCATCTCATCTCTTTTTAAAGTATCTTTTTTGCTTACGGATAGTCTGCCGAGTTTGTCTGTTGCCAAGATATCAACTCCGGCATTGTAAAATACAATCTGGGGACAAAAATTATGCAGCAATTTATGGAGGTTTTCGTATAAAACGCTTAGGTAGAGGTCTCCTTCAGTTTTATCCGGCAGACCTATATCAAGATTTGATTTTTCTTTTCTTGTAGGATAATTTTTTTCTCCATGCATGGAAAAGGTAAATACTTCCGGAGTATGCTCAAAAATTTTTGCCGTTCCGTTTCCTTGATGAACGTCAAGATCTACGATTAAAATTTTACGTATTTGTTTATTCTTTAGTAAAAGACGGCAGGCAAGCGCAACATCATTAAATATACAAAAACCTTCTCCCCGGTCGGAAAATGAATGATGCGTACCACCTGCAATGTTCATACTGATACCATATTCCATCGCATATAAAGCACACTGATAGGTACCGGAGGCTATAATTTTTCCTCTTTCTACCAGTTCTTTTCTAACCGGAAAACCGATATTTCGAATTTCTTTGGGAGAAAGCGTCAGAGAATTAAGTTTATTGAGATATTCAGCAGTATGGGTTGTCAGAATTTCTGAATCATAAAGCGGTTCAGGACAAAAAAAATTATTATCAACTACCGTACCTTCCCGAAGTAATTGTTCGGGTAAAAGTTCATATTTGATCATCGGAAATCTGTGACCTTCCGGTAAAGGGTATATATAAACCGGAGAAAAGGCGATTTTCAACATCGCTTATTTTTGATTATGGTAACCGATGTAACACTAAATAGTTGTATCCGGATCTAAAAATTTACACCTACCAACAACGTAATATAATTAATTTTGGACTCAGGCTGTTTAAAAACGGAGTTCAAAAGTCCATATTGAAATTCCAAATCAATATCCAAGGCACCTTTTGTCCATCCAAGACCAGTTGTTGCGCCCAAAAAGGAATCATTCAGGTTGGCTGGCGATTCAGCATTCGGAAAAAACGGTTTTGGGTCAGGACCATCCAAAACAAAATTAATAGAACCCAAAAGTTTGGTTCTCAGATAGGATTTATATCCGAGTTTCCAAATGGTGAAACCTAATCCAAGCCTTGTCATTACTACATCCATGTCGTTTTTAAAAAACGAGACATTTTCTGTTGAGAATAATGACGTCCTGTGATATTGTGCACCCACCATAAAATACATGTCTCCGCCTAATAATCGGGCATCCAATCCCGCCATCCACCCATAATGAGCATGACCGGATTGAGTAAGGGTTTTATTTTTTGTAAAACCATAAGACAATCCTGTTTGAATTGAAACACCACCTGACTGTGAGTAGACATGAAAAGCTAACAAAACAAAGCCGATTGACATTAAGAATTTCCGCATATTATAAATTTATAAATATAAGTTACATTGTTTTATACAATTAATATACCAATAATTTAAAGTAAGATAAATACTAAGGTATCTAACTTCCATTTCACATAACGACAAATTAATTGGCATAAAATATTATTTTTATTTGTATCGTATATACAAATTTAAAATATAAATTATTATAATAAATAAGATTAATGTGTTGTTAATTGTCAAAGTACAATAATTTATTAACTCATCAACGATTGGATACACTATCGGATGGTTCAAAATAATCAGGCTGAATTCAAAAACAATAAAAAAGAGATCATCTATATTTCTTTTTTCTATCCTCCTTTTTTCGATGGGATTTTTTTGTTTTTTATCCGGCAATATCCATCATCAACTCCAAAAATATTATCTTTGTTTCTTAAATGATAAAAATGTATCCAGATCTTTCATACTTTTTTAATGACCTTTTTGGAACTCCGGTAGATAATTGGACTTCGATTTTTAAAACATTTGGTTTTATGCTGGTTATGGCCTTACTGGCTTGCGGCGTTTTTTTGAAATACGAACTAAAAAGACTGGAAAGAGAGGGCAAAATCCTGCCTCAAAACAAAAAAGTGACCATCAGTCAGCAGATTTCGATTACTGACATTCTTATGAATGCAGCACTTCTCACTTTTTTCGGAGCTAAACTACCATTGATTATTCACGATACAAAAACGTTTTCCGCAGATCCTGCAGGATTATTGTTTTCAAAACAAGGTGAATGGCTCATTGGTTTTCTTTTAGGCGCAGGGGTGATTGCATATTATCTTTATAAAAACAGTCAGTCGCCAAAAGGTGAAAAAGAGACAATGATTACGTTTATGCCTTCAGAAAAAACCAATGATATTATCATGATTGCTGGTTTGACCGGTGTTTTGGGCAGTAAGTTGTTTTCAATTCTGGAAAACCCTTCGGACTTATTTAGCGATCCGTTAGGTGCAATATTGTCTGGTGCCGGTCTAAATGTATACGGTGGTTTGATATTAGCCTATTTTTCAGTTCTCTGGTATGTTAAAAAAATAGGAATTCACCCATGGTATATGATGGATATTGGGGGAATGGGAATTTTGCTTGGTTATGCAGTGGGCAGAATGGGATGCCAGTTTTCAGGAGACGGTGATTGGGGAATCGTAGCTGCCCAACAGCCGGCATGGTGGTTTTTACCGGATTGGGTATGGTCCTATCACTATCCCAACAATGTAAATAATGACGGCATACTTATGTCTCATTGTAATGCTGAAGTCTACCAGGAATTGCTCAGTAAAAGGATGTCTATGGAGGATCGTTGTGTGGAATCTTGTGGTATACGTTACTGTCATGAACTAAAACCGGGTGTATATCCCACTCCGATTTATGAAATCTTCTTTTCTTTATTGGGCTTCGGTCTGATGTTTTTGTGGCGAAAGCGTATTAAAATAACAGGTATGTTGTTTTTTATATACATGGTGTATAATGGTATAGAAAGATATTTTATTGAAACGATAAGAGTTAATGACAAATATCATGTTCTGGGCTTGTATTGGACACAAGCACAATATATCAGTGTGCTTTTTGTGTTAATCGGTATTGCGGGAATTATATATTTATTGAAAAACAAAAATGCCTTACAGTCAAATGCCAACGTATAAAAAAGTAAGAATGGGAATGGTTGGCGGCGGTATCGGTTCATTTATTGGTGCCGTGCATCGAATGGCTGCTGCTCTGGATGGAAAAATTGAGCTGGTATGCGGAGCTTTCAGCAGTGATCCTGAAAAATCTCTTGAATCAGGCAGATCTTTGGGTTTGGACGATGACAGAATATATACAACTTATGAGGAAATGATTGAAAAGGAACAGCTTCTTCCTGAGGAAAAAAGAATGGAGTTGATGTCTGTTGTCACTCCGAATCATGTTCATTATGCACCGGTCAAATTGGGGATTCTGGCAGGCTTTCACGTGATTTGTGACAAACCTCTTTGTTTTGATTTGCAAGAAGCATACGAACTGTTGGCATTGATTGAGAAATCAGCATGTATTTTTGCTTTGACTCATAATTATACGGGGTATCCGATGATTAAACAAGCAAAACATATGGTTTTATCCGGTAAAATCGGGACTATCAGGAAGGTGGTTACGGAATATGCTCAGGGATGGCTTACCAATCCTATAGAAAAAGAAGGTCAGAAACAAGCTTCCTGGAGAACCGACCCAAATAAATCAGGTATCGCCGGGGCTATAGGAGATATCGGAACCCATGCAGAAAATCTGAGCCAATATATAACTGGTTTGGAAATTCATTCAATGTGTGCCGATATCGGTACTTTGGTTGAAGGAAGAGCTTTGGATGATGATGGAAATATTTTGTTAAGATACCACAATGGCGCTAAAGGTATATTGTATGCCAGTCAGATTTCTGCAGGGGAAGAAAACAACCTTAAAATCCGCATTTATGGAGATAAAGGCAGTTTGGAATGGTCACAAATGGAACCCAATACACTTATCGTCAAATGGATGGATAAACCCACACAATATTACAGAACCGGTAGTCATGACCTTTGTCAACATGCTATGGTGCATAGTCGTTTACCTTCAGGACACCCTGAGGGATATATTGAAGCTTTTGCAAATATTTACAGAAATGTTGCCATGGCCATACGACAAAAAGGAATAAATGTTGACAGAGACTTGTATGATTTTCCAAGTATCAAGGAAGGCGTTAAGGGAATGGAATTTATTTATCATGCAATAAAATCAGGCAAAGAAGAAAATAAGTGGTTGGCGTATTTAACTTAATGTTAATACAATATCAAAGTAATACTGATAATTATTGGATACAGTTTCAGAAAATATAGTATTTTTACCACATTGATAATTGTGGCATCAGGTTTAGACCTGAAATCAAATAATGATTAAAAAGAAACATTTGAGTAAAATCAAGAAATGAAACAATGGCAAGATTGATCAGAGTCATTTTATATGCAATCGTTGTATTGATTTTATATTTTTGGGTAACATCATTACTCAAATCTTATCAGGACAATAACAACAGACAAAACCCTTCTCAGGTTGTACAAGACAGCCTCAATACAACCATGGATACATCAGATATACAAAACGGAGAAGACATTCTTACAAATGATGATCTTGTAAATAGTGACAAAATGTATGAAAACCTGGACAAGGCTATTGATCAACTCGCAGGCGAAGCAGAACCAAAAACCTCTAAGCCACAGGTGACTCAGCAAAAAAATGTGGTTTCACCGGATAAAGAAAAAAAAGAAAACGTTGTTAAAACGAACACTACAGGACCATATATGGTAATCGCCGGTAGTTTTATCAAAGAGGAAAATGCCAAAATCCAGTTAAAAAAACTGAAAACTTTTGGGTATAATTCTGCAGAAATAAAAATTTTTGTTGCTTCCGAATATCATTCTGTCATTGTTTCCAGACATGGAAGTGAATCCGAGGCAGAATTGGTGGTTCAGGATCTGAGGAATAAGGGTGTAGAATCTTTTGTGAAACAAAAGCAATAAAAAAAATTATGTGCGGCCGCTCATCCCTCACAAAAACAGAAAAGGAGATTGAAAAAAGATTTCAGGCCACCTTCTACAGTGATGAATTAGAAAGGTATAATCCATTGCCAAATTATAATGTTGCACCAACACATTATCATCCTGTTATCATTAATAAAGATGTCAGACATTTACACTTATTTAAATGGGGATTGATACCTTCATGGTCAAAAGACCCGAAAATGTCATTTTCAATGATCAACGCACGGGCGGAGACATTGATGGAAAAACCAGCTTTCCGCAATATTATTTCGCAAAAAAGATGTTTGGTTCCTTTGGATGGATTTTATGAATGGAAAACAATAAACGGTGAAAAAATACCATACAGAATACAAACTATGGATCAGGATATTTTTGCTGCCGCTGGTTTGTGGGAAGAATGGCAATCTCCGGAAGGTAATAAAATTTATACATTTACCATCATCACGGTTGAAGCCAATGACTATATGAAAATACTTCATGAACGGATGCCTGCCATATTACTCAGGGACGAAGAAAATCTCTGGATTGACAATAACATACCAACAAAGGAGCTATTGTCGCTGCTTAAGCCTTATCCGTCTGAAAACACAAAAGCTTATAAGGTAGATAAAGCAGTTAACAATGTCCGAAACAATTATAAAGAATTGATTCAGGAGGTGGCTTAAAGTTTTACAGGTCTGACTTTGACACCTGATTTACGGAGTAATGCCAGTACACCTTTCGATCCGCCCAGATGTCCGGCACCCACAGCAAAAAAGCTGGTTTGTTTTTTAGCCTCCTCTACCATGATTGGTATCCAGTTTTGATTTCTGTCTACGAGCAAAATATCTTCGAATTCTGAAATTCCGCTTTCTTCTTCACCAATCATGTTTACTAATTTTTCAATGTCCTGGTCTTTATAGATTTTGACCATCTCATTCATTTGGTCATCAGCACCTGTGCCACTTTCTATAGATGAGATCAACATTTTAGCTTGCGCTTCTTCCGGTATTTTATCAAAGACACTTAATTGAAAATCAATGGTTTCAAGTCCTCCGGTATTTTTACCGGTATTTTTTGCCATTTCCATAAATTCAAATTCATAAGATTTGATATCTCCTCCTGCCTGCAGACTACCCGGACTGACATCACCATAAGTAAAAACAGTCAGAAACATTGGCTTAATTCTTTCCAGAAAAAAAATCGGAAGACCTTTTTTCTGGAAAAAATCAGTAACCGTTTTATAGTCCTTTTCGTTCAACAGGTCTTTAAGGGTTTTGTTATCTTTCATGTACATTTTACCCATCATTCCCATCAGAGCTGCCGGATCACTCATTTGAGCCATATCAATTTCAAAAAATATTTTTTTACTTTTGTCAAAAGCACTCATGGTTCCTTCAGGTAAAAAATAATCTTCTGCCGGAATCATGTGAATGGTACCAAAGACGTAAGAAACTTCTTTTGATCCCGGAACAGATATTTCCCACAATAAAGCTTTTTCGGAAGTTTGACCCGAAGTGGCTTTTTTTGACGAAGAGCACGATGTTTGGCTTTGTAAAACAAAAAGAACCGCTAAAGTGCTAAAAACATAATACTTTATAAAATTCATGTATCAATTACTTAAAAGGAAAAAACATATTGTATGAGGTTAGCTCCCATCCGGAGTGCTTTTGTTCTGACTTCTTCAGGGTCTTTATGAACTTCGGGATCTTCCCAGCCGTCACCCAGATCACTTTCATAAGAATAGAAACAAACCAATCTTCCTTGCCAGAACATTCCATAACCTCTGGCTTGTTTATCTTCGTGTTTGTGGATTTTTGGGAGGCCGTTGGGAAACTTAAATTTTTGGTTGTAAACTTCATGGCTGAATGGTAGTTCAGTGAATTCCAGTTCGGGAAATACTTTTTTTATAGCCACTCTTACAAATGGATCCATCCCGTAGTTGTCATCAATGTGAAGAAAACCACCCGCAATCAAATAATTTCTCAGATTTGCGGCGTCTGCATCAGAAAAAACTACGTTTCCATGTCCTGTCATATGGATAAAGGCATAATTAAATATTTCTGCACTTCCTACATCCACCACACCATATTCAGGATCAAAATTTGTATTCAGGTTTTTATTACAGAATGCTGCCAGGTTAACCAAAGAAGTAGGATTGGCATACCAGTCTCCACCGCCGTTGTACTTGAGAAGTCCCATTTTCAGGGTAGGGTTTCCGCCTGCAGTGCCGGTAAAAATCTGTATAAAAGACAAACAAATAAGTAAAAATAAGTGCTTCATGCCATTTTTATCAATAAATAATATAAACACCATATTAAGGTTTTGGTTGAACAGAAAAATATCCTTCGGATTTTTGCTCCGTTTATGCTGAATTATCTTTACTTTGCACTCCGATTTTAAAACGTTTTATTGATACCGTTTAATGAAAAACACATATTTTCAATTAATAAACCAGACTTATTTTTTTCCACAGGAAGGATTTGACCTCCATCAGGGTAATTTGACCTTTCATGGAATATCATTAAAATATTTGATAGATAAGTATGGAACCCCTTTCAGACTGACTTATTTACCCAGAATAGGGGATCAAATAAAAAAGGCAAGAAATTTGTTTCATAAGGCGATGAAAGCCAATAATTATAAAGGTGATTACTATTATTGTTATTGTACAAAATGTTGCCACTTTTCACATGTTATCAATGAAGCACTTAATCACAATGTGCACCTTGAAACATCTTCGTCTTTTGATATTGATCTCATCAGAAGATTATATGCCAAAGGTAAAATAGACAAAAAAACTATTTTGGTTCATAACGGACACAAAACAGAAGATTATCTGGATAAAATTGTTTCACTGATGAATGATGGTTTTGAAACCGTTATTCCTGTTTTGGACAGCAAAGTTGAGTTGGACAGATTGTATGCAAAAACAAAAGAAGAAATCACTATTGGCATCAGAATGGCCATCAATGAAGAACCTCAATCTGCATATTATACTTCGAGATTAGGTATCAGAAGTGCAGAAATCATTGATTTTTATAAAAATAAAATAGCACGGAAAAAAAGAGTCAAACTTAAAATGCTTCATTTTTTTGTGGACTCAGGAATCAAAGATAATCTGTATTATTGGGGGGAATTCAGGAAAGCCCTTAAAATATTTGCAGAGATGAAAAAAATTTGTCCGTCTCTTGATTCCATTAATCTTGGGGGTGGATTACCGATCAGAAACAACCTTGGTTTTGAATACGACTACAAATACATGATCAATGAATTGGTGAGTAATATCAAAGAGGTTTGCGAACAGGAAGGCATTGAAGAACCAAATATATTTACGGAGTTTGGTAAGTATACAGTGGGTGAAAGCGGAGCGATTATATTTTCTGTTTTGGAACAAAAACAACAAAACGATGCAGAATTGTGGTATCTGATTGATAATAGTCTTATGAATACCATCCCTGATGCATGGTCTATCTTTGAAAAATTTATTTTGCTTCCTGTAAATAAATGGGAAAATGAATATACACAGGTCAGTATCGGAGGTATCAGTTGTGACCATTCCGATTATTATAATTCTGAAGATATGAATCAGCAAATATTACTTCCGGCCTACAAAGGTGAAGAAGAAGAACCTTTGTATCTTGGATTTTTCCACACAGGCGCCTATCAGGACGCAATCAGTGGATATGGAGGGATTAAACATTGCCTGATTCCTTCGCCCAAACAGATAATCATCGATCGGGACGAAAAGGGAAATATAGTTGACAGGTTATATCGGGATGAACAAAATGCTGAGCAGATGCTTCAAATTCTGGGTTATGATGAATGACAGCAGTTACATTTTTTTATCTTAAGTTATAGTACAAATGCAAATCACAGAATTTTTAAAAGAACATTACAAACATTTTAATGCAGCTGCACTTATTGATGCGTCTGAAGGATATATCACCCATCTGAATGAAGGTGGAAAAATGATGATCACTCTTGCAGGTGCGATGAGTACAGCAGAATTAGGAAAGTCACTTGCTGAAATGATTCGTCAGGACAAAGTTCACATCATTTCTTGTACAGGAGCCAATCTTGAAGAAGACATCATGAATCTGGTCGCACATTCCCATTATAAAAGAGTTCCCAACTATAGAGACCTTAGTCCTCAGGATGAATGGGATTTGTTGGAAAATCATTACAACAGGGTTACAGATACCTGTATTCCTGAAGAGGAAGCTTTCAGAAGATTGCAAAAACACCTCTGGGATATATGGAGTACAGCGGAAAATAACGGGGAAAGATATTTTCCACATGAGTTTATGTACAAAATGTTGTTGAGCGGAGTTTTGGAGCAATATTATGAAATTGATCCGAAAAACAGCTGGATGCTGGCCGCCGCAGAAAAAAATATTCCGATTGTTGTACCCGGTTGGGAAGACAGTACTATGGGTAACATCTTCGCATCATATTGTATCAAAGGTCAACTCAAGGCTTCCACAATGAAAAGTGGTATTGAGTATATGATGTGGCTTGCTGATTGGTATATCAAAAACAGCCAGGGCAAAGGAGTAGGTTTTTACCAGATTGGAGGTGGAATTGCCGGCGATTTCCCGATTTGTGTGGTACCTATGTTATATCAGGATATGGAAATGCATGATATACCTTTTTGGTCTTATTTTTGCCAAATCAGTGACAGTACAACAAGTTACGGTTCATATTCAGGAGCCGTACCGAACGAAAAAATCACCTGGGGAAAACTTGATATACACACACCAAAATACGTGATTGAAAGTGATGCAACGATTGTTGCACCTTTAATGTTTGCCATAATTTTAGGATGGTAGATGTTTTCAATCCTCAAACAACCTTATCCGTTTGAAACAGAAGTAATTAAAACACTCAGATCCAATCTTGGTCTGGGTGTTTTTGTTTTTCTCTTTTTACTGATATTCCAACCATTTCAACTGAATCATTGGGAAACCAACCACAAAATCTGGAAAATATTCGGTTATGGAGCAGTCACATTTTTCATCCCAACATTATTTTTTTTAGTACTCAGGCTTTTTTTTTCATTAGAAAAACTGGAAAAAACATGGACGGTAGGCAAAGAAATCCTTTTTTTACTATTATATATACTTGGAATTGCATTAGGAAATACGATTTTTAGTGCTTTTCTGGGTATTGTTCGTATTTCTCCCGAAGTATTTTTAGGTTTTGTCCCGATCGTTGTTTGTGTGGGAATTTTTCCGGTGACAGCCAGAGTTTTGATATATCACCAATGGTATAAAGAAAAAAACAAAAAAGGTGCTAAGGTTCTTGAAACGGAAATGAAGGTTTTTAATGATGAAGAAAAACTTCATTTGACCACATCAGATGAAAAAATTACGTTCATAGCTGAAAATGAAAAGGATACATTTACGGTCTCTGCTAAAAAAATATTATACCTTGAAAGTCTTGACAATTATTCTAAGGTTGTCTATAAGGATGAAAAAACAATTTGTCATACAGTCATAAGAGGATCGTTAAAAAGATTTGAAAATCAGATTGGATCCACTTACATTCAAAGGTGCCACAGGAGTTTTATCGCCAATCTTCACAGAGTGGATCATGTCACCGGAAACGCTCAGGGATATAAACTCGTATTCGAAGAAGAAAAGCTTGAAATTCCGGTTTCAAGAAACTATGGTCAGGTGATATTGTCGTTTATTGGTTCCAAAAAGCGTTGATCTTGCTTTGTCATTTGTCCCAAAACCGGATAAATGTCCCGGATCATTGATCAATATCCCAAAACCGGGTTGTTTGTCCCTTTGTTCAGTCGGGTAAAAAAAGAGCCCATACCTTTGCCAACATAAATCAAAAAAAGGTATGATTCAATTTTTTAAAATCACAGCACTTGTCTTCGGACTTATGACCTGCATTCCTTTAATAGGACAAATCGACACGGTATTCAGGGTTGAGGTCATGAAAAAAAACACGGATTTTGCTTCTTTGACGATAGGATTGGATATGATGGCGATAGGAAAAGGCAGCTTTGGATCCGGAAGCAGTCAAATCACCACACCAGCTCAATTCAGACCCGGTATTACCATCGGAGGCGTACACTTTTGGGGTCATGCTGATTTTTATGTAACCTTTCCGATAGGACCCAATTTTGGAAAAAGACCTGAAAATACCACAAAATTTGTTAACAGAGAAAGTGTGGAAACGGGGTTTAAATTTTATCCTCTGGCACTAAAAGTGAATACATTACGACCCTATATCGGAATGAGTTTTCAACCTTTTACTTACCGGATTGACCAAAAAGACTATACTACAGAATATGGTGGTGCACGATATTCCGGATTTGTTTCTCCTGTACAACTTGGTTTGACTTTTACCGGTAAAAAGTTTTTGTTTTCAGCAGGGGCCCGCTACAATTGGAGGAATAGTTTCGATTATTATCTGTCGCCGGAAAATATCGTACCTGTCACGATTAGTCCCTGGAATTTTAACATTGGCTTCATACGATATATGGACACAGATAAAGGATATTCCAGTGAAAAATCAGTTGACCAGCTGAATAAAAAACACTATGTTTTGACAAAAGAAAAGGCGTTTGACAGTTGGTACGTCGCTTTCGGGCCATCAACTGCCCTACAGATGAGCCGGTCTCCTTATTTGAAAAAAAATGTACCTTACCAATACGATCAGATGATTTTTTCAGGGTTTGTACCTGAATTGGCAGCGGGAAGATATTTTCATAAAGGCCGTTATAATGTGAATATGGCTGCGAGATATATGTCTCAGCATATCAAGGCTTTTGATACCAAAATACAGGTAACAAGAAGCTCATTAGCTTTGGAGGCCTATCACTTTTTATTTAATTACAGAGGTTTTGTTCCTTTTGTTGGTCCTTCAGTCAATCTTGAACATCTGACTTTAGACCATAAAGAAAAGTTGAAGGTTACAGATACAAAACTGGCTTTAGGAATTGTTTTTGGTTGGGATATCAATTTGTCGGATGTCGAAACCAGTCTTTTAAGAACCAATCTTCGATACATGCCTGGACTACATTTGAAAGTTGGTGGTGAAAAAATGATGTACGACTATCTGGAGTTTAATTTTATCCAATACGTATATTTTTTCAACAGAGTCAGTACGTTTAAAAAATACAGAAAAAAATAGATTATGGAGTCATTTATACAAATAAGCACTTTTGTCCATGTTATGGTTGGATTTATGGTTTTAATTTTAGGACCAATAGCCTTTATTTTCAAAAAAAATTATACAGTACACCGATTAACAGGCAGGATGTATATGATCGGAATGACGATCATTTTTTTAACTGCGGTACCGCTTTCGGTTATTCACCAAAAATGGTTCCTTCTGTTTATTGCGTTTTTTACGTACTACAGTGTATGTATAGCTTACAGGGCGATTAAAATTAAAAAAGGCAACAGGAAAGTTATTGACTGGATCATTGATATCATATCAGGAATAGCCAATACAGGGTTATTTGTGTTTGGACTGTATGTCGGATATTCTTACGGATGGCAAAATGCTGTCATACCGTTAATTTTTGGTATAGCCGGCGTTTATTTTGTCGCAAGCCATATCATAACTTTTCTTTTGGTAAAACCGGAAAATTCAGATTGGTTGCAGGTACATATCGGAAATATACTGGGCAGCTATATCGGAGCGGTCACAGCTTTTACAGTCAATCAGGCGTGGAAGTGGGATGTACCTGATATTATAGCCTGGCTTGGCCCCAGTTTGTTGCTGGTACCTGTTATCGTCAGAGAAATTGCAAAAACAAAACCTCCAAAAAGGGATTTATCGGGAACATAAAGAAAGATAAAGCTCCATTAAACATTCGGCCGTAGCTTTCATTGAAAAATGGTGGGTTACATAATCATAACCTTCAAACGAAAGTTTTTCATACAAGTTTTTATCTGAAAGCTTTTCAAAAGCAAGTTTTATATCCGAAGGATCTGTGGGGTCGACCAGCAGACCACCCGGACCGGTAGCTTCCGGAAGAGATGAAAGATTGGAGGTAATGACTGGTTTTTTGCGGAATAAAGATTCAATAACAGGAATACCAAAACCTTCATAAACCGAAGGATAACACAACATATAAGACTGATCGTAAACATGTACCAGCTGGTGATTATCGACATGACTGAAAAAATGAAACCATGATTTAAGGTTTAGCTCCGATATCTGCCGTTTGACCTGATCAACGTACTTCTCGGGTCCAGAACCCACAATCACAAAAGGTCTTTTTAAAGAATCGTCCAACACAGCAAAAGATTCGACAATGGATTTTAGATTTTTTCTGGGAATTATTGAGCCGACATACAAAAAATAAGGAATGTCAGGTAGCGATAAACTTGGTACGGAAACAAGTTTTTCCTGAAAAACTTCCTGACAGCTTTGATATACGATACAGGTTTTTTCAGCAGGAATTTTATACAAACGGATGAGATCATTTTGTGTGCTTTTACTGATACAAACGACCATATCTGCTGTTTTTGCTGCTTTTTTGTACTTTAGTTTATACATGTTACGGTCCCAGATTCCGAATTGTTTAGGATAAATTTCATAAATCAGGTCATGAAAAGTAACAACCTTTTTGATATTATTTTTTAATCCTAACGGAATTTCGTGACTCAGACCATGAAATATATCGGGTTTGAGTTGATTGATTACAATACTCATTTTATAAGTCCTCCAAAGGGGTTCGGAAGAAGTATGGATTGTAAATTTATTTTTATCAAAAAAGTAACTGGTCTCTTCATTTTCAGTGATTTTTGGCGTAAAGAGATGATATTCATGTTGCGGATAATATTTCTGCAGGTTTTTGACCAAGGTTCTGCTATAATTACCTAGCCCTGTAAAGTTTGTAAAAAGTCTTTTAGCATCGAAGGCAATAACCATAAATATCTTTATCGTTTTATAATTGGCGGAATCACTTTTTACATGTACAAAAAGTATTAATTGTATAACGATGACAAAAACGGATAGTTGTTTTGTTATTTGATTTTGAGTAAAACTTTTTATTTCATTTGTTGATAAAAGATCCATTCAGGTTATATGAATCCGCAATTTTACCTATGGGATTAACATTTTAAAAATAATCAAAATAAAATTGTTTTAAAATCCTACTAATGGTTTCAAAAATGGTGTTAATTTTGTTGAAAAGATTCCATACAATAACCAAAAAAATATTTATTAAGTAAAAATTTATCTAATGAAAATTAATCTGTTTTTAAAAACCATCTTTTTATTAATTATTGTATCTGTTTTACAATCCTGTACATCATCATGTAAGATTTTGAGCGAACCATCAGATGCGGAAGTCTATATTAATGGAAGATACAAAGGTAAAACCCCGTATAAGTTTTCAACTACCATTTCAGATGAAACATTGTTAAGGATTAATATTCAAAAAAAAGGATTTGTCAGTATTGACACCATATTTTATAAAAATGGGAAAACAAATAAGATTAACAGAGTTTTGGGCTACATACTGGTTTTCCCTTTTGATTATGACAGGATGTTTAAGAAAGAATATGCTTACCATCTTAAGCAAAAAACGTATAATGATTTTCCCGAAAATTTGGATCAGGAGACTTCAAATTCAGTGCATGAAAATTCAAAATTATTGAGACTTAAAAACCTGCAGGAAGCCTACAAAGCCGGAAAATATACAGAAAAGGAGTATAAAGAAATCAGAAAAAGCATCATGGAAGGTAAGCAATGATTACGTTAAACACTTTTTATGTATTTAAAAATTATATTGTTGATTAAACCATTTGGTAACTATGATTCGTTATAACCGAAAAGCTGACGATCTTTTATAAGTTTTACCAAGGCATCCGGCACTTTTTGTTCCCAGGTATTGTCACCGGATTGGATATTTTTAAGCACATCATTCGGATAAATATATAGGTTCTGTTCCGTAAAATCATGAATCGGTATGATTTGTTTACTGTCCAGAAGATAATGATATAAAAACTTTATTTTATCCGGAACAAACATGTTTAAAGCGGTTGTAAGGTTTCCGCTCATCGGGTCAAGAGCCGGATAAACATATACTTTGATATTTTGGCTGAACAATTCCCCAAAGGAAGCCAGTAATCTGCCATCCTGATTATTTTCGAATTTGTCTGAAATAATCTTTTGTAATTCCAAAACTCCAATAACCAAACCCAGGTTGGCAATTTTATAATCACTGAGATAATTGATCAACATTTCGTGGTTTTCACAATTGGACAGCAAAACCCGATGCCCTAATGCCAGCAACATATCCGCCCTGTCCAAAAAGTCTTTTTCATCTATGACCCCGTGTTCATTTGTCAAATATTCTTTGGTCATTTCCAGCATGAGAAACAGTTTGTCTTCAGAAGCTCCGGATTCAGCTTTGAATTGTTGGAAACCGGATTTTATTACATCAAGGGTTACGACGGTGGGAGGTCTGAAATTTCCCCGGATGACCATTAGGGATCCCCTGTATAAAAATTCTGATGCGTGAATACTTTCTTTATTGACATCAAAAAGTGTTACTTTCGTTAAATGATGTTTTATCAGGTAAAGAGAAATCAGTCTTTTATCAAAAAAATTAAAATCCTCACCATTGATCCTTAATAAATCGATAGAAACTCTGTCTTTTATATTATCGACAAGGGATTGTACCATTTTTTCCGGATCACGATTAAAATAAAAGGAAGCATATATCATATTTACACCCAGAATGCCAATGGCTTCCTGTTGAAGTCTGTTATTTGTATCCAACATTTTTACATGCAGGACCATATCATTGTAGGGTCCGTCAGGCTTTAATCTGAAACGTAGACCAAGCCATCCGTTACCTTTGATTGTTCTGCTGTAATTAATAGCTTGTACAGTATCAGCAAAAACAAAAAAAGTAGCATCAGGCCTTGAAGACGAAAGCCTTTCTTCCATAAGCGTCCATTCATGTTCCAGCATTTTGTATAATCTGGCTTCACAGACGTATCGGTTGCTGGTTTCCGGTCCGTAAATGGCGTCGGAATAGGTTTTATCGTATGCGGACATGGTTTTTGCAATGGTACCAGCAGCTGCTCCTGCCTGAAAAAAATTTCGGGCCACTTCCTGACCGGCACCTATTTCAGCAAATGTTCCGTAAATAGGGTCGTTCAGGTTAATTTCCAATGCCTTCTGTTCCGTTTTTATCATTTGATATTCCATGCCCATACTATTAGTTTGACGTAAAAGAGTGTAAAGATAGCCGTTTTTACGCGTTATTTCAAGGAAAAACAGTCAAATATTAAATTCGTATATAAAATAATTATAATATATAATATATTTTCTACCTTTGCACTTTTACAATCGTTTTTTATTATTAACACAGAAACAAATCTGCATTGTTTGCATACTTAAAAGGCCAAATCACATATAAAACACCAACCTATATATATGTTGAGTGTCAGGGAGTAGGATATCACGTCAATATCAGCTTATTTACCTATTCAAAATTGGAAAATCTGGATACAGTAAAAATATTGACGTATCTTCACGTAAAGGAAGACGAACAATCTCTTTATGGATTTTTTGACAATGAAGAAAGGGTATTATTTATCCTTTTGTTATCTGTATCAGGTATTGGTGTCAATACTGCCAGAGTGATTTTATCTTACATGTCTCCGGAAGAGGTCAAAACAGCTATCATTCAGGAAAATGCTTTTGCTTTGGGAAAAGTAAAAGGAATTGGTCCCAAAACAGCCAAAAGAATTATTCTGGATTTAAAGGAAAAAGTCATGAAAGAAGCCGGAGATATTCAAATGCCTGTATTTCAGGATGGTATCACACCATCTGTCAAAAGTGAAGCGATGTCTGCTTTGCTTGCTTTAGGTTTTCCTAAACCGGCAGTTGACAAACATATTAAAGCAATACCGGATGCTGAAGCTGAGACCCTTCAGGTAGAAGAGTTGATAAAAAGAGTATTAAAACAGATGAATTAAATATCATTGGACGCTGAACATACAATAAACGGGCATTTTTGCGTTATACACGAATGTATTTTAAGTATCTGTAGACAAAATAGGTTAAAATAAGGAATCACGTTATGCATTTTGGAGTAAAGACAAAAGTATTTGTAGCCATAATGATTGTTTTTATGATAGAAACAATCATGAGTACAGATACCCGTTATATTGAAAGATTGACGAATCCTGAAGAAAAACCAAAGGAAGAATCGGTTAAAACAGACACTATACCCTTAGTAGATAGAAAAGGAGACTACATTACGGACAAAACCTATAACCCCTTCGATGTTTTTCCTTCAACAATTAAACAAAAAGTAGAATACGACCCGGTCACAGACCAATATGTTATATATGAAAAAATCGGAGATGAATATTACAGGACTCCGACATATATGACTTTTGATGAATACCTAGAATGGAGCGCAAAAGAACAGGAAAAAACATATTTTAATTCATTGGCAGGAATTAAAGCAGATAAAAAATCAGAATCAGGCAAGCTTGATCCGATGGAAAAAATTGATGTCAGTAAAAGCCTTGTCGATCGTTTGTTCGGAGGTTCTGAAATCAACATCAAACCTCAGGGTAATGTCGATTTGAGTGTTGGGTGGTTATATAGCAGAAGGAGTGATCCATCTTTGCCGGTCAGAGCACAAAGACAATCACAACCTGAAATCCGGCAACCGGCGATACGTATGAATGTCAATGGAGCTATTGGTAAAAAATTAAATCTTGATTTTAATTACGATACACAGGCCAATTTCAATTTTGATCAGTTGATGAAAATCGGATATGGTGCCGATGCATTTAATGAAGACGATATTATTAAAAAAATTGAAGTTGGAAATGTCAACCTTCCTTTGAGAAGCAATCTGATCAAAGGAGCTCAGAGTTTGTTTGGTATCAAAACAGAATTACAATTTGCCAGACTGAGATTGACAGCATTGGTGTCTCAACAAAGAGCCAAACAAAACAATCTTAAGGTTCAAAATGGAAATAATATCACAGAATTTGAAATTTATCCTGATGAATACGATGAAAACAGACACTTCTTTTTATCCCATTTCAACAGAAATGAATACGAAAAAGCATTAGCGACAGTTCCGTTTATTGCAACATCTTATCAAATCGCTCAAATGGAAGTCTGGGTATCAGACGACAGGCCTGAATTTCAATCAAACAGCACACTGATAGCTGCAATTGCTGACCTGGGAGAAGCAGAGAATCTGACATCTGACCCCGGAGTTGTGAACGCCAATTGTCGAATAAGAACTGCCGACGGAAAATGCCTGCCCACGAACAATGCAAATAATCTGTATGCTCAGATTATTAATGACAACACGATTGTTGATATTGATAAAGTTTCACAAAAACTCAGGGTCATAGGATTAAAACAGTCCAAAGATTTTGAAGTTTTCAGAGGACGGAGACTTAATTCAAGCGAATATACCTATCACCCGAAGTTGGGAACCATTTCATTAAACGCAAGACTCAGAGCCAATCAGGTTTTAGCGGTTTCCTACAACTATTATTACACCGACAAATGTGATACCTTGTTTCAGGTTGGTCAACTGGCGTCATCGTCTATTCAGTTTGGAGAACAAACACCTCCTTTGGGATCAGACCCGGACACTGTAGTCGTGGCTTCTCCAAAAGTAATGTTTACCAAATTAATTAAACCCATCAATCAGAATACAACCTCTCCTCTTTGGGATCTGATGATGAAAAACGTATATCCTCTACGAACATCTCAATTAAATGCACAGGATTTTGAGTTTGATGTTTTTTATGAAAATGACTTTGGAAAGGGAGAACTTTTAAAATACATTCCGGAAGAAAAATTAAGAAAACTTCCGTTATTGCAGGCTTTTAATCTGGATAGATTAAACAGGTACGGAGACCCGCAACCCGATGGTATTTTTGATTTTATATCAGGAGTTACGGTCATTGAAAACACCGGAAGTATTATTTTCCCGGTTTTGGAGCCTTTTGGTCAGTCTCTTCGTAACAACACCATCAATTTTTTTAATGACATTCAGGGTACACCACTTACCCCTGAAGAAATTGAAACACTTGACAGCTTGTACATTTACAACGAATTATACGATACTACGATAACCATAGCAAGACAATCCCTGGAAAAAAATAAATTTGTTCTGAGAGGAAAAGTAAAAGGAGCCAGCAATGGTATCATCAATTTAGGTCCGTTTATACCAAAAGGTTCTGTCAGAGTGACCGCCGGAGGGAAAGCCCTTATAGAAGGTCAGGATTATGAGATTGACTACAGTTTGGGTACATTGAGAATCATCAATGAGACCTATCTCGCTCAGGGTACACCTGTAAATGTCAGTTTTGAAGATAATAGTGTGTTTAATTTTCAGCAAAAAACCATGAACGGTCTTCGTGCAGAATATACTTTTGATAAAAACACATTTTTAGGAGCGACCTATCTGAGATATAAAGAAAGACCATTTACAGGTAAAGTTTCAATAGGTGACGACCCGGTCAGTAATCAGGTAATTGGTGTCGATTTTACCAAAACAGCGGATATACCCTGGATGACAAAATTGGTAGACAAACTGCCATTTTACAGTACTAAAGAAAAATCAACATTAAACTTTGCCTCAGAAGCAGTTTTGTATTTGCCGGGACATAATAAATTTATTGATGGAAATACAGAATATGATGGTATTGCACATGTGGATGATTTTGAAGGTGCCATCACCGGATTTAATTTGGGAAGTTTTAACCCTAACCAATGGATTTTATCCAGTACACCGGATAATGGTTTAAATTTTCCTGAAAGTCAATTGGATAATTCATTGATTTATGGGGCAAACAGAGCAAAACTGGCTTGGTATGTATTGGATCTTGGGGTTGCACCAAACAATTCAAATCCCTACACAAGACAAGTATTACAAAATGAATTATTCAAATTACGTGAAACACCAATAGGTCAGAATCAATTATTTACCTTTGACCTCAGTTATTATCCTGAAGAAAGAGGGCCTTATAATTTTGATATTCCGGGAGGGTATACCGGGTATACACAGGGAATCAGGCTGGACAATAATCAAATCCGGTTAAACGATCCCAAATCCAGATGGGGAGGGATTATGAGGTATTTTCAAAATCCTGATTTTGAACAGGCAAACTATGAATTTATTGAATTCTGGTTGTTAAACCCATTCATGACAAGACCGGATGGTGTTCAACACGAAACGGGAGAAGAAGGAGAAATTGTATTTAACTTGGGAAATGTTTCAGAAGATGTAATCAAAGATGACATTCTGTTTTTTGAAAATGCGCTTCCAACACCCAACCAACCTTTTCCTATCAAACCAACTGTATATGGAAGGACAACAACTTCCGTGCCTTTGGTCAATGGTTTTGATTTACAGGAAGGTCAACAACAGGACGTAGGTTATGACGGTATGGACAATGCAAGAGAGTTGGACAAACATGCTGTTTGGCTTGCATCAATCGGAGGCAATATACCTTCAGTAACCCTGGACCCGTCAGCAGATGATTTTGTGTTTTTTAATGATCCGAAAGTTGAAAATCTGGACCTTCTGGAGAGAATGAAAAATTTTAACGGTCCTGAAGGAAATGCTCCGTTGAATAATAATAACGCAAACTCACAATTTGTACGGGGAAACAGGTATCCTGAAACGGAGGACATGAACAATAATAAAACCCTCGACAAAACAGAGAGTTATTATGAATACAGAGTTAAAATAAAAAATAACAATGGTTTTCTGGATACCACAAACCTCCAGTATTACAAACAATCTATTTTTGTTCCGGGAGGAAGCAGCAGACCTGACGAAGTGTGGTATCGTTTTGTGGTACCTCTCTCTAACGGCAGGTCTATAAATGACATCACCGGTTTCAGGTCCATTCAGTTTATGAGAATGTACGTCACCAATTTTGAAAAACCCAAAGTTTTCAGAATGGCAGAATTCCAACTTTTGAGAAGCCAATGGAGGAAACAAAACACAATATGTGACGACGATACTAAATTTGACCCTAATTTCACGTTGGATGAGGTAGGCTTACAGGAGAATTCTGAAAGATTACCTTTTAATTATATTACACCGGCCGGAATTGTGGATCAGTTTGTAAATCAGGGAACTAACAATATCCGACTTGATGAAAAGTCATTATCCCTGAGTGTTACCGATCTGAAAAAAGGTTGTGCTGTTGGGGCCACTAAACTGACGAGACTAGACATCAACCAATATAAAAGACTTCAGATGTTCGTTCATGCAGAAAATAAAACGAACAGAACCCAACACGAAAAAATGGCATTTGTATTCAGGATAGGAAAAGACTTTGTCAACAACTATTATGAGTATCAGATGCCTTTAAAGTTATCCAACAAAGATTTTCCGCGTAACCCTGATTCTATTTGGATGAAAGAAAACTTTATAAACCTGAATTTGGATAGCCTTTTATTGGTCAAAAATCTGAGAAATGCAGCTGGTGCGCCTGCAACGGAATTATTTTCTATCGCCGGCTCCCCGGCAAGAGGTGATACCCTGAGAATTATCGGTAACCCTTCACTTGGTTTAGTCAAGGTCTGGTACGTCGGTATGAAAAGTTTTGCTGAGTCATCCAATGATACGACGGGTGTCGAAGTTTGGGTCAACGAATTGAGATTGGTTGATTTCAGGGAAGACCCCGCCTTTGCCGCCCAGTCAAGACTTCAGGTTCAGATGGCAGATTTGGGGGAAATTAATCTCGCCGGAAATTATAGCTCTAATGGTTATGGCGGACTTGATCAAAGAATTCAGGAACGACAAAGGGAGGAAGTACTACAATACGACGCGGCTGTAAATATTGAAGCCGGCAAATTACTTCCAAAATCTCTTGAAGTGAAAGCACCTGTTTTTGCACAGTATTCAAAAACGAGGATTATACCTCAATATGATGCTTTTGACCGGGACATCGAAGTCAGAGATAAAATTAATATGGCTCAGACAGAGGCTGAAAAAGATGAGATTATCGGTAGAAATATCGACGAAACCACTATCAAAACCTTTACAGTAACCAATCTTAAGATCAATAAAGGAAAAGAAATGCCATGGTCGCCCAAAAATTTTGGCTTCAGTTATTCCTTTACAGAAAATACAAGGCAAACGCCGATTATTGAAGAAGAAAAATCCGTTACAAGGACTATAGGTCTGGATTATGTTTTTAGCAGAAAATCAACCTATTTTCAACCACTAAAATTTATAAAATCTGATGCATTAAAGGTGTTGAGTGAATTAAATTTCGGGTTACTGCCTAACAATTTTTCATTCAATAGTAAAATGGTGAGGCTTAACAACAGCCGAAGATTCAGATTGCCCGAACAGCCGGTATTTTTGTTTGAAGATCTGAGGTTTACCTGGGACAGAAACTACTCATTAGATTGGGATATTACCAAGTCAATCAGGTTCAATTTCAGGGCTAATGCAACATCTTTGATAGACGAACTCAGACAAGCCGGAATTGAAGATAATCCGGAAAACAGGCCCTGGTTTGATGAATTCGGTAACAGACAGGAAATACCTTCGGATGTAAGAGTAGAAGATTATGTCCGTGACTACAGAAATAACAATATACGCAAGTTGGGACGGGCCAAATTTTATACCCACAATGCATCCGTAAATTACCGGTTACCGTTTAACCTGATACCTATACTAAACTGGGTATCCGGAACGGCTGATTATAAGATGAATTATGGCTGGGAAGGAGGTTCACTACAACCAATAGACGAATTGAATAATCCGATAGGGAATATCCTTCAGAACGGCCAGAACAGGGGACTTAACACGACATTCTCCTTTGATAAATTGTATAATAAATGGGATTACCTCAAATCCATAGAAACAGGAAAAGGGGTAAGAAAACAAAAAAAGAACAATACAAAATCTCCACCTCTTTCCATTAGAGATGCTAAAAAAGGTAAAGGAGGAGATGTTCAGGAAAGTAAAGGAACTGTCGAAGATAAAGAAGGAAAGGATAAAAAAACGGATAAAAAGAAAGAGGATAAACCGAGAGATCCTACCGTGGCAGAAAGAATCCTCATCCGACCTCTTATGACGCTTCGGTCAGTTAAATTTAACTATAAAGAAGAGCTATCAACCATGATTCCCGGGTATATGCAGGAATCAAAACTACTTGGATTAAATCCGGGATTTGATGCGCCGGGTTTGGATTTTGTGGCAGGACTTCAGCCTCGTATTTCAGGAGAAAATAACTGGCTTCAAAACAATAAACAATGGTTTAATGACAGTAAAGTTTTTAATAATGCCCTGCAACAAAATAAACGTCACAATTTTGATGTAAAAGTATTGCTTGAGCCTTTTAAAGACTTTAGTATAGATGTTAATTTTAATAAAAATTACAGCCAGAACCATACAGAAGTCTTTAGAGCAAAAGGAGCAACAGAAGGTGAGTTTTTACAACTGGCAAAATATGATGTTGGTTCCTTTGATGCATCAAATATTGCTGTTAGTACCATGTTTTCGGATGCTAAAGACCTGTATAATCAGTTTAAAAACAATAGAATTATAATTTCCAAAAGGCTGCCAAATATTCCGGGTGCCGGTTTGGATTCATTAAATCATGCTTTTGGTTATGGTCCTACAAATAATGCGGTAACAATTCCCGCATTTATAGCAACATATACAAAACTTGATCCTAATACCATCAGCCTGGATCAACGTAATGAGTTTTCAAAACTCTCTTATATTCCGAAACCCAACTGGCAGTTAAATTATAATGGTTTATCCAAGTTGAAAGGAATGAAAAAAAGATTTTCTAATATCACGATCAAACACGGTTACAGAAGTACGATCAGGGTAAACAGATTCGAAACACAACCGAATTATAACGAAAACGATCCTTTTCTGGAACTTGGCCCCAATGGTGGATATTTTTCACGTTTTGAAATTCCGGATGTTGTCATCAATGAAAGTTTTGTTCCCCTTATTGGTATAAGTATCAAAACGGTCAAAGATTTTAAAATTGATTTTGAATTTAAAAAAGCGAGAGGGATTACCTTGACCCAAACCCAACTGTTACAAACCAACAATACCGAAGTTATATTCGGGTCGGGATATGTCTGGAAAAACTTCAGGGGTTTCAGTAAAAAAAGTAAATCAAAAGGTAAAAAGAAATCTAAAAAAGCAGAATCCATTGACGAAGCAATAGCTGATCCTACTAATGTTAAAAAAGGCACAACGGTCAAAGGAAGAGAACTCAGGTTTAATGCCGCATTTTCCTATCGTGATGATGAATCTTTGGTCTTCAACCTTCAGGACGGTCTGGATACTCCACGAGCGGACAGAGGAAGTACCACCATTTCATTCAATCCGACCCTTGAATACGATTTGAATAAAAATCTGGCATTGCGATATTATTTTGAATATTCTTACAATAAGCCAAAAACGACACAAAGTTTTCCGGTACTTACGGTAAGAACAGGAATTATGTTCCGGTTTAATCTTCAGTAAATAAAAGTATCAGCAGTACAAATTATCGTATTTTGAAAGGTCACTTTGAGATTTTGTGAATTACAGGAACTTTTTTCAAGTAAATGGTTTTATCAATATACATATGAACATGTGATGATAAGAACGTAAGTCGAAGTTTTGGTTTGTTTTTATTAAAGTTAGCTGTTAAAACGTAAAAAATGTATAAATATTTTTTTGTATTACTTGGATTGATTTTGTTTTCATCCTGCGAAAAAGAAAATAAAAAGGGCAATCTCGATTTGGTGTTTTTTTTGGAATACGGAGGGAAACCATTAGTTATTTTTGATACATTTGTGTATCCAACAGAAAATTATAAACTGAAATTTTCAAGGATAGCAGCATATTTTTCTGACATAAGCATCAGAAATGCTGACGGCTCAAACCTACTTTTAAAGGATGTTGATTTTCTGGACTTTTCAAATGCACACACAGAATCCAAACAGAATAAAGGTTTTACTTACACACTTAAAAATGTAGATCCGGGAAATTATAGTGCGCTTAGTCTGGCGATGGGTCTTCCAACAAATCTGAATGCAAAAGAACCTAAAGATTTTTCGGCAGGCAGCCTGCTTAGCAGTAGCGCCAATTACTGGACGGCATGGAAAAGTTATATATTTATGCGGACGGAAGGAAATATAGATTTTGACAATGATGGGAATATGGAAGACACCTTTACTTTGCATGCAGGTGGTGATGAAGCGATCGTGCCGTTTTCTTTCAATCATATTTTTGTTGTCAGGGAAAATGAAACCACAACCGTAAAAATTATTATCGATATGGAAAAATATTTCAACGGAAACAAGTTGTACGATATCAAAAATAATAGTTCAATTCATAGTTTGGAACACAAACCAGCGATCGTTACCTTATCTGATAATCTGAAAACAGCGGTTTCTATTCGTTAAACAGATGAAAAATGTTTTGATTATAGGAATTTTTGTAATTTTGACCATTGTTCATTATAAAATTGTGTGAATATGGCCATAGCCCGACCCTTCAATCTTCAAAAATGGATCGATGAAAACCGCCATGAATTAAAGCCACCGGTTGCCAACAGAAATCTTTACAAAGATGCTGGTGACTATATAGTCATGATTGTAGCTGGACCAAATGCAAGGAAAGACTTTCATTACAATGAAACAGAAGAACTTTTTTATCAGATTGAAGGAGATATAGTTGTCCGCATTCAGGAAGACGGTAAAGCCGTAGACGTTCCTATCCGACAAGGTGAAATGTTTTTATTACCGGCTAAAGTGCCTCATTCTCCGATCAGGTCCGAAGGCTCAATAGGTTTGGTTGTTGAACTTAAAAGAAAACCGGAGGACAACGATGGATTATTGTGGTTTTGCGACAATTGTAACACAAAATTGCACGAATCGTATTTTCATCTTACCAATATTGAAAAAGATTTTATACCAAGATTTAAAGATTATTACAGTTCGGAAAACAAACGAACCTGTCCGAATTGTCACACCATTATGGAAAGTGATAAAAGATTTGTCGATAATAATTAAATATGTTCGTCTCAGAGAGCCGGCACATTTCCCCGGGAAAAAAAGTTTATTTCGCTTCAGATTTTCATCTGGGAATTGACGGAAAGTATACCTCAAAACAACGGGAACAGTTCATTATCGAATGGTTGACTTCAATTGAAAAACATGCTGAAATTATATTTTTAGTTGGGGATATTTTTGATTTTTGGTTTGAATACAAAAAAGTTGTTCCTAAAGGTTATGTCAGACTTTTAGGTAAAATTGCATTTCTGTGTGATCAGGGCATTGAAATCATCGTGTACACCGGGAACCATGACATGTGGATGTTCACCTATCTTCAAGAAGAATTAGGTGTCTCATTATGTAAAAAACCTGTTTTTTGGCAGATAAACGGTAAAACTCTTTTTGTAGGCCATGGAGACGGGCTCGGGCCCGGAGATCAAGGATATAAAGTAATTAAATCGATTTTCAATCATCCGGTTTGCCAATGGTTATTTGCCCGCATACATCCAAATACAGGCATCAGACTCATGCAGTTCTTCAGTGGTAAAAGCAGAGGACTGAGTAGCGATGAAGGGTGGAATGAGAAAAAGGAATGGTTGGTAACGTTTTGCGAAGAAATGCTTCAGGAAAAATACGCAGATTATTTTATTTTTGGACATCGCCACCTTGTTATTGATCATAAATTGAGCAACGGAAAAAGCAGATATATTAATATTGGTGACTGGTTTCAGTATTTTTCCTTTGCTTGTTTTGACGGAAAAAACATGGAGATCCGTTTTTTCAGAGATGATGACACAACGCTTATTTCAAATCATTTGAAAGAATATGCGGACTGAAATTTCTTTTTTCATGTATTTCGCTATGATAATTTTTATGCAAAGTTGTCAGGTAAAACCGGTATTTTCACAACATAAAGATTTTCCGAAACCTGATATTGAGATTAAAGTAAAATTCGCTGCTTTGGACAAGCTTTATCGTTTATATGTTGTCACCACAACCAATCAGGTTATACATTTTGATGAAAACAATAAAGAGATTTTTCGTTTTGCCAATAAAAGAATAGGCAATATTACCGATATCAATGTAAGCAATCCCATAAAAATTGTAATATATAATAAAGACTTTGGGAGGATTCTTGAATTGGATAATACGCTCGCTGAAATTCAGGAGTTTAGTCTGTCGGATTTTGGCTTTACTGATGTTAGTGCAATTGGTGTTTCCAATGATGACGGATTTTGGATTTACGACCCGCTCAGGTTCAGGCTGATTAAAATTTACGCGAATGGTAAAAGAGCATTTGAGTCAGCAAATGTTTCGGATTTTGGTTTACAGGCACTTCAAATTTCAAAAATTATTGAAAACGGGAATAAAGTTGTGCTATTGGATGAAGGAAAACGTTTTTTGATTTTTGACAATTTTGGTCAATATTTATCATCATATATAGCTGACAATGCAAGATCATTTCAGTTTGATGGAAATAACATATATTATTTTGATGGAAAAGATGTAAAATATATTTCTTTATCGACCTTCGAAAATCAAATTTTATTTTCTTTTGATGAAGAAGATACCGGACTAAAAGATGTGTTGGTATCTCCCGGAAAAACATTAAAAATTTATGAAAACGGTATACAAAAACAAATAATTGACAGATAAAAATGGTAAATGCATTATATATCTATCCTGTAAAAAGCCTGGGAGGGTCTTACAAAACCACCTGGAAGGCAACACCTTCCGGATTTGAATATGACAGAACATGGATGTTGATTGACAAAAACAATCGTTTTATCACCCAAAGAGAATTTCCTCAGCTTTCAACATTTTCAAGTGATATTTCAGAAGGACAGGTACATGTGTTTAAAGGAGAGGAAAAATTTTTCTGGGAAACGAATCGTAAAGAAATTAAACAACTACAGACCAAAGTTTGGGATGATATAGCTTATGTTCAGGAAGTGGATAAAGGAGTTGACAGGTTTTTTTCCGATCTTCTTGGCGCCCATGTGAGATTGGTCAAACAAAGTCAAAAAGATGAAAGGCAACATTTTGACGTAAAATTGAATAAAAATATTCCTGTAAGTTTGGCTGACGGCTATCCATATTTGTGTATCGGCTCCAGGAGCATGGATATCCTTAATTCCAAACTTGAATTTCCAGTTTCTATAGACAGATTCAGGCCCAATATTGTTTTGGAAACAATCACAGCTCATGAAGAAGATGATTATGGTAAAATCATTATAGGAGAGGTGCCGTTTTTAAATATGAAACCTTGTGCCAGATGTATGGTTGTAAATATCAATCAACAGACTTCAAAATCGGAAAAGGAGCCGCTAGCAACATTAAACGCGTATCGGAAAACTAATAATAAAATATTTTTCGGAACCAACCTTATGTGTACGGAAGAGGGATATATTTCCGTAGGTGAAAAATGTACGCATCTTAAATAAAAAAAGGCCTTGTTTTTTACAACAAGACCTTTTATTTCACATCTAAATTAAAATCAGATTATTCGGCTTTTCCACCTTTGGCGTTTTCCTGCCATTCGTTCAATTCGTCCCATTTGCCTTCCGCAGCAAGACCGGCCTGCATTGGCCATGTTGTCGGATCGTGCATTTGGTATCTTGAACCGGCTGCATGTAAAATCTCTTTGATTTTTTCTGCATCTGTTTTGGAAAGATCTTCAAAAGTCAAAATACCGTCGTTATTCAGTAATTCCTGAATTTTTGGTCCGATACCTTCGATTTTTTTAAGATCGTCACCTTTAGCGCTTTCAGCCTTTTTTGGCTCTTCTGCTTTTACTTCAGCTTTTGGAGCTGCTGCTGCATTTGCCAATTGTCCTGCCAATTCGGAGAAACCTTCGATGTCACCAAAAGTTGATAATTCGACTTGTGATTGTGTCTTTTTAACTACTTTTTTGATTTCATCTCTTTCTTTCTCTTTTTCAGAAGCTACCATATCGTTTGCCTCTTTTTTGATATCTTCCAGATATCTTGCATGAGAAACAATAATTCTTTTGTCGTCTCTGTTGAATTCGATTACTTTAAATGTAACGGTTTCATCAACATTTACGGAAGAATTGTCCTCTTTTTTCAGATGTTTGGAAGGAGAGAATGCTTCAAGTCCATAAGGTAACTGTACGATAGCACCTCTGTCATCTTTTTTGATAATGGTTGCTTCATGGTAAGAACCTACAGGGAATACGTTTTCAAAAGTATCCCATGGATTTTCTTCCAATTGTTTGTGACCTAAAGACAATTTGCGGTTTTCTTCATCGACTTCCATGATATATACATCAATAGACTCACCTACTTTTGTAAATTCTGAAGGATGTGAAAATCGTTTTGTCCAGCTCAGGTCTGATATGTGAACCATACCACCTATGCCGTTTTCAAGCTCAACAAAAACACCATAAGGCGTCAGGTTTTTGACTACTCCGGTATGTTTTGTTCCCACCTGATATCTTGCAGCAACAATGCTCCAAGGATCACTTGTCAATTGTTTGATACTTAAAGACATTTTTCGTTCTTCTCTTTCGATAGTAACTACTTTTGCTTCGTATTCCTGACCAAGGGTGAAGTAATCTCTGGCATTAACCGGTTGGTTGCTCCAGGAAACTTCAGAAACGTGAATCAATCCTTCAACACCTGGTATGATTTCAAGGAACGCACCATAATCTTCAATGTTTACGATTTTTCCTTTGACTACACTGCCTTCTGAAATGGTTGAATCCAAAACTTCCCATGGATGTGGTTGCAATTGTTTAAGACCAAGAGAAATACGTTTTTTGTCTTCGCCAAAATCCAAAACTACAACATTGAGTTTTTGATTCAAAGCTAAAACTTCGTTCGGGTGATTGATTCTGCCCCATGAAATATCCGTGATGTACAACAATCCGTCAACACCTCCAAGATCCATGAATGCACCGAAGTCAGTGATGTTTTTAACCACACCTTCGAGAACCTGACCTTTTTCAAGACCTGAAATGATGGTTTCTCTTTGTTCTGCCAAATCACTTTCAATAAGTGCTTTGTGAGAAACAACGGCATTTTTGATGGCTTCATTGATTTTAACCACTTTAAATTCCATGGTTTTACCAACGTAGATATCATAATCCACGATAGGTTTAACGTCAATCTGAGATCCGGGAAGGAAAGTTTCCAATCCAAGACAGTCGACGATCAAACCACCTTTGGTTTTGCTTATCACAAGACCTTTGATGATAGTACCGTTTTTGTAAGAATCAACAAGACTATCCCAGGCTTTCAATAATTTTGCCTTTCTTCTGGACAAAACCAACTGGCCTCTGTAATCCTCTTTGTTTTCTACATAAACGTCTACATAATCACCAACTTTGAGGTCCGGAGTGTCTCTGAATTCAGACATCGGAACCAAACCGTCAGATTTATAGTTGATATCAAGAACTACGTCTCCGCTGTGGATTGCAGTAACCCGACCTTTGACGACTTCAAATTCTGCAATAGAGTTCAATGTGTTGTCATACTCATTGAAATACTTTTCCTGCTCTTTTGTGTCGTACTTTACAATGTTTCTTTTGCCGATTGACCAATCATAGTCATCATGTGCGGCAGAGTAATTTTCTTTCGTTTCTTCAAGAACCACATCAGATATGTCTTCCATTTCCGGTTTTCCATCCAATGATTCATTTACGATTAAATCGTTGTCTTCCATGACTTTGCAAACATTTTTGTATATCGTCCTATTGACGATAGAGGTTAAAAAAATTAAATTTTATAAAACAGGCCGCAAAGGTAAAATAAAGATTTGAATATCAATGTGTTTTTAGTAAAAAGTTGTGGGTATTACAGGTTTTTTACAGGTCATTTCAAAAACACTCGATTTAGGAATAATTTTTACCTATTCACTTCTCCCTTTCCATACCCCCAATCCAGGTCATAGTCTCCTCCAAAATATCTTTCATCTCCGGTTTTTGTCCGGCAAACAGGGCAAATTCGCAGGTGGCGTATATCTTCAAAAAGGTTGAAATGAGCGATTCCGGTATGTTTTTTTCTTTAAAAAGATCTATAATGTTTTCTTTGTCAAAAGTATCGTTTTGAATACCGTATTTTTGTTTGATATAATGGGTCATGGAATAAGATATTTCCTCAAAAAACAATCGGTTTTCTCCTTTTTGCTCATGTAGTTTTGCTTTTTGAAGGAAAATTTTGGCTACTTCGTCGGCTGGTTTAAGAGTTTCGGAAACTTCTTTAGATTTCTTTTTCCAAAATAAAAAGTATCCCAAACCGGCTAAAAATATACTCAAAACACCCAAAATCACAGGAAGGGAAAAAAATCCGCTTGTTTGGCCCGTTATGTCCAAATCAGAAGTCTCGTTTTCAGCTAATGGGGCGCCATCTCCCGGCACAACTTCTACATTGATGGCCTGATCTTCAAGGGTGACGTATTTTTTATCTTCAGGAGAAAAATAAGAAAACTTAGGTTTCAGGATAAATGATCCGGGTTTGTCAAACTGGACAATATACTCAAACACTTTTGTATGAAATTCTCTGCCATTTTCTATGATTGACTCCTCCCGAAGCAGGTTGGGTTCATAATATTCAACATTTTTCAGGCTGTCCCAAGCTGGCGCTTTCCAATATTTCGGATCGCCATCTCCTTTTATTACCATTACAATTTTTAAAACATCATTGGTGGGTACTGTTTTTTTATCTGAAGATGTTTTTATGGAAAATTCTCCTACGCCACCTGAAAAGGAAAAAGGAACGTTTTCAGCAGGAAGTGGCAGAACGTCAATTTTTAATTCATTAGTCGAATATGTTTCAGATTTTACATCGCTGAAAAACGGATTTCCACTCGACGGGATTTCATATTTATAAGTGATATATGCTTTTTCGAGTTTTAATTTACCCGTTTTTTGGGCGTATAGATGAAAAGTCTGAATAGGTTGTGTATAGTAGTTTTTTTTATGGATGGTAACGGTTCTACCGGTGACCGGCAAATCAACAGGTTTCAGGAAAATGTGCTCAAATTCAGGAACTTTTGAAAACTCTGCATTGACTACATTTTTATTAGTATAAATATCATAAGAAAGAAGTGCTTGTTGACCGAGATATATTTTTTCCGGAGTGAGAGAAACCTTAAAAAAAACATCACCTTTGACATCTTTATGTTTGTTCGGATCAGATGCTGAAACTTTGATTTTTACACTGTTGGACATAACTTTTTTACCTTTGATAACAGCTGTAGCAGGAGGAATGGTATAACTTCCTTCATTTTCAATGGCCGCGGTGTACGTATATCGCATAAACCCCGACCGTTTGCCGTTTACGATGCTCATCGATGTTTCAACGGAAGGTCTGCCGGATATTTGTAATCCGGCCAATTGGGGCAGGCTGATGTTTTCCATTTCTCCGTTTTCCAGCGTATACATCAACTTAAAAGGTTCTCCGGCTTCAACACTGACGTTGCTGACCTCAGCTTTCAAAAGTACGGTTTGACTTTGGGCGGGAAGGTACAAACCGATAAAAGCCACAATCCAAATCAGTCGGTTAATAAGTAATAGTTCCGACATATCAGATTTTTCTGATTTTTCGTTTGGAACTTTGTACCTTTTGTTCTGATGAAGTGCCGGACTCATAATATTTAATGAGTTGAGAATCTCCGGAAAAAGTATCGACTGCCGTAATCTGAATTTCTTCAAAGGTCAACATTTCTTTGCTTGACTCCATATCGTGTAGTTGAATGATAAAACTACCGGATTCTTCAGCCATGAGATAGTATGTATACATGGTTTTTGAGGTGGTTTCACCATTGATCATACTAAAGCTTGAAGAAGTATTGGGACCTCCCACCAATCTCAACCCCTCAAAAACCGGAGTTTTAAAGCTTCCTGAAACATTTTTAAGTTCGATCTCAAGTTTAAACGGGGTACCAACTGAAACGGTGTCTTTCACTTTGATGACAACTTCACTCTTTTGACTATACGATGCCAAAACATAAAAAGTGCAAATCAACATTAAAATCAATTTTTTCATCTCTTTTTGTTTTTTGGATAATATAATGATGGAATGATAAAACTTTTAAAATGTAATGATCTGATTCATTTTTTTAATTTTGTTAACCAGAATATTTAACAGAATAACCTTTTATGAAACAGAATAATAATCCAATTTTAAATAATTTTTACCTTTGAAGGTGTTAATAGCTGTATAAACGAATGACAATTTTAAATGGTTTAAAAAATATGATGTTTAACCAAATTTTATCAATTTCAAAAAAGATATTCATTCTCCTCATGATATCAGGATGTTGGATTTTTAGTCTTAAAGCTCAGGCAGATTCCGGTATACTGTTGTTTCCAAATCAATGGTTGGGCATTTGGGAGGGAGAGTTGCAAATTTATAAGGGACAGGAAGTGGTACAAAAGGTGCCCATGAGGGTTGACAATCTGGGAACGGACAATCCGGATGTTTATATCTGGGCATTGACCTACGGACCTGACACTATTGCCGGGCGACGTAATTACTTACTGAAGGCAAAAGACAGATCCCGCGGCATTTGGGAAGTGGATGAACAAAACGGGATATTTTTAGAGGGAAAAGTAGTCGGAAATACTTTTATTAATGTTTTTACAGTCATGGAAAACACATTAATATCGTCTTTGAGTGTGGAAAACGAACAAACCATAAAGTTTGAAATTATCGTATATACTAAAGAATCCACGTCAAAAACCGGAGACTTGGTACACGAAGGAGAAAATATTCCTGCGGTATTCAGTTATTCAATCACCGGATATCAAAAAGCGGTGCTCAAAAAAGTCAGGAACCCATAATTCAGGCCAACAAAACAAAAATCAAAGCTATAATTGCCGGAACGGATTGGGTGTAAAATATTTTTTTTGAAGCAGAAATGGCTCCTACTAATCCGGCAATAATAACACAACTCAAAAAGAAAAGAGCAATATTTTTTGACCAAACCGGATCTGAAATCAACAATGACCAAATGAGACCAGCCGCCAGAAAACCATTATAAGCTCCCTGATTCATGGCCAATATTTTTGTTTTTGGAAACATGTCATCAGGCATAGCTCCGCGAAATGTTTTTTTACCTAAGGTTTCCCAAGCAAACATCTCCATGTATAAAATGTAAAGGTGCTCAAAAGCAACCACACCAATCAGTATTTGTGCGATCAAACTCATGTTACACCAACATCAACACAGGATTCTCCAAAGTGGCTTTGAGCGTCTGTAAAAACTGAGCTCCTGTTGCTCCGTCCACCACTCTGTGGTCACAGGAAAGCGTAACTTTCATCATATTTCCGATGACGATCTGATCGTTTTTGACGATGGGTTTTTTAATAATAGAACCCACAGCCAGAATACATGCATCCGGTGGATTGATGATGGCTGTAAATTCTTCGATATCAAACATCCCCAGGTTGGAAATGGTGAAGGTATTTCCCGTCATTTCCTGAGGTTGCAATTTTTTGGTTTTTGCTTTTCCTGCCAATTCTTTTACTTCCTGATTGATGGTCGTAAGAGATTTAGTATCGGTATGTGTAATCACAGGTACCAACAATCCATCTTCAACTGCCACAGCCACACCAATGTGTATATCTTTGTGATAAGTGATTTTATCACCAAACCATGAAGAATTGACTGCCGGATGTTTTCTTAGAGAAGAAGCACATGCTTTGACTACAAAATCATTAAAAGAAATTTTTACCGGAGAAACTTTATTGATACCTTCTCTGGCTTCAACGGCTTTGTCCATGTTGATTTCCAGTGTCAGATAAAAATGTGGAGCTGAAAATTTGCTTTCTCCCAATCTTCTGGCAATGGTTTTGCGCATTTGAGATACAGGAACGTCACCATAATGAAAATCCGGTAAAACCACTGCAGCAGACACACTTCCGTTATTGGAAACAGGTGCCGGTGGGTTGGTTAAAAAGGACTCTATATCTTTTTTGATGATTCTTCCGAAATCGCCTGAACCTTTTACCTGACTAAGGTCTACACCGGCCTGACTTGCCAGACTTTTGGCAAGAGGGCTGGCCTTCAGTCTTGCGTCACTGCCTGCCTGAACCACTGGTTGTGGTGTTGAAATACTGACAGGACTTGGAACTGATGGTGCAACAACAACCGGATTGTTTTCTACCGGTTTGGTTTCTGAAACTTCTTCTTTTTTTGCTGGGACTGCTGTTGTTCCTGCAGAAGCGAGTATAGCCTGGACATTGTCATCTTTACTTCCAATGATAGCAATAATACCATCAACAGCTACCGGTCCGCTTTTAACGCCAATATAAATTAAGGTACCTGAATGGTAACTTTCAAGTTCCATAGTTGCCTTATCGGTTTCAACTTCGGCCAGAATATCACCTGGCTTTACACTTTCACCTTCTTTTTTTAGCCAATTGACGATATTTCCCTCTTCCATGGTATCACTCAAACGAGGCATACGAATTATCTCAGCCATAACTTTTTTTATTTTAGGACAGCAAAGTTACATAATGGTTTAGGATTATTCAAAAAAAACTAATCAATTGAACCGATTCCTTCTCTCATTACGCTCATTTCTGTACCTGTACAATCAATAACTGTTGATTCTCCGATGCTTCCCGGCCCGCCGTCCATAAGTATATCGACTCTACTTCCGAAAGTTTCAAAAATTTCATCGGGATCCGTAAAAAGATAAGTTTCTTCTCCGTTTGTATTCAAAGATGTGGAGATAAGGGGAGCATCCAAAAACTCATGCAAACCTTGTAGAATATGGTTTCCTGAAATACGGATACCTATTTCTTCCTTATTGTTTTTGAAAAACTTTTGAACATAATTATTGGACTTCAAAACAAAAGTATAAGGACCAGGCAGATATCTTTTCATTGTTTTAAATACGTCATTATCCAGTTGGACGGTGTATTTGGACACATCGCTGATATTGGCGCATATCAGAGACATTTTTGTGTGTTTTTCTTTTTTGCCTAATATTTTACAAATTTTGTCGATACCGGATTTATTTGTCATCAGACAACCTAATGCATAAAGGGTATCTGTTGGAAATATTACAATGGCACCCTGATTAATCTTATCGGCAATATTTTTTAAATCTCGTTTATTTGGGTTTTGAGTGTGAAATTCAATTCGTAACATAAGTGAAAATTTTGCCAAAGCTACAGATTAAACCCTTAAGGAAAAAACATCAGAGATATAAAAAAGAAAAGCCACCTGCTTTCAGGTGGCTTTTTACTTCGCTAAAGATTTTTTCATTAAAAATGAAAAGAATATCAATTTACTTTGAGTAGAAAACATCTACTGCATATATAGACCCCCAGGGAATAAAATTCGCTGCCTGAAATTTCAAAAAAATTAAAAATTTATTTTACTTTGGGTTAAAATTGGAATCCACCACTAAAAAAGAAACCTTTTTCATGGTTTTTATTGATAGAGAAGTCAGCTGAAATTACAAAATTATGTAGTAAAATGACATCGATACCAGGTCCGTAACCGTATAAGAAGGTATTTGTCAAGGGGTTGTTTTCAAAATAATTTGGTTCGTAAACATATCCGAAATCTCCGTTGATTCGAGCAAAAACCTGAATATTGAGAGGTCTGAGTCTTTGGGGGACCCATTTTTTTAAATTCAGGTTTTTTTGAAAAATTCTGTATTTGACGGTATTGGCTGAAACAAAAAGATCGGTTCCATCCACAACATATAGCTGATACCCGGTAATGGAACTCCCTTCATAACCTAAGCCCTGGTTAAGAAAATAAGGTATTTTATTGCGTTGCAGGTTTGTTTTGCCTCTAATAGATCCGGAAACAATCAAAGAAGTATTGATATTCCAGAATTTGCTGACTTCAATGGATACAGACGTATTGTTGATATTTTTATTTTCACCAAAACCATCTTTTCTCACCAATAACCTTGTGTAAAAACCACCTACGGGATAAAGCGGGTAATGAAGTTTGTTTAAGGTAAACTCGTATTCCAAACGTAAATACCTCAATAAATTGGCGCCATTTAAAAAATAATCAGGATTTAATTCTCTGACAATATATGAATCTGCCTCTCCGAGAAAATACTGCAATCTAGCCGCATGAAAGGTAGTAGCATCTTTTCGGTAGGTAGCGGCAACACTTGCCCGCCATTGTTGTAATAAATTTCTTTCATCTTCTGCTTTGTAAAACAACGGTTTGTTTTGATAGGTAATATAATTGATTTCTTTATTGTAGGTATGTAAAAGATTTGCATTCATTCCCCAACCGTTTTTGATATAAGGAAACTCATAAAAAATTTCATATTTGCCGGTATAACCAAATTGCAGTTTTGCTTTTAGTTTGTCCTTATTCCCTGTAAAATTTATATGTGTCAGGGCAACACCATAGTTTAGTCTTTCAATTGCATAATCAAATTCTTTTGCCCAAACATTAAAATTCCGGTCAGCCAATTCGAAAATGATATATGGATAGATATACCAACCTTCTTTTACCGTTATAGAAATATCTGTTTCAGCGTTTTCAACATTCCATTGAGAAATATTAATATCCGCTTCCGTAAAAAGACCGGTACTTAAAAGTCTTTTTTCGTTGATCGAAATAATACCGGGAAGGTCAGATATTAAAATTGAATCAGAAACACTGAAATCCAATTCTCTCAGGATGACTTCGGGGCTGGTTTTGGTATTTCCGGTGATAACGATACTTTGAATAAAAACTTTTGTCGATTGGGCTGAAATACTAAGACCAAAAAACAACAATAAGTATATTGTTTTTATCCATTTACACATTGAGGTATGACATTAATGAATCAAATCTGTCTTTCAGGCTATCATTATATTCATCAATGCCCTGAGAGACCACGACATCGTAACCAAACCTTTCAAGTGATTGTTTTATTCTGTAGACGTCTTTTGCGTTTGTTTTGACCGTTATCTGCACCTGTGTGGAATCCGGAATTTTGTGTATAAAGGTACTTAATACTTTAACCCCTTCGGATTCAACCACCCGGCAAATTTCACCCATGCTATAGTTTTGTTCGGTTGTTTCAATAGTCAACACATTGCCGAACTCTGAAAAAGAAAAACTGGAGGCAAAAAACTGTATTAATTTTTCAATAGTAACCACACCTGTAAAATGATTTTTTTCATCAATAACCGGAATGAGGGTCAATTCAAATCTAGCTACCTGAGCCATCACATCAAAAATGTGATCTTTTTCGTGACAATAAGGTTTGAACATACTGAGTGCAACATTACCGACAGGTTCTTTAAGATCATGCATGACCAAATCGCCTTCGCTAACCAAACCTAAAAGTTGGGTGTTATTGACAATGGGAAAATGACGTACATGCGCAAGATGCATCATTGTTAATACTTCTTCTCCCGTATCAGAAGTACGGGCAGGCATGATTTCATGAGAAACGATATCTTTTGCTGTCAAGGGCTTTCACTTTCAGAAGTTAAAAGTACGAACTTTTTCTGAAATAACCGGAAATTTATGTATTTTATGATGGAGAAAGACAGTTTACCAGGCTGAAATTAATTTATTTTGACCTCTTCAAGTGGGATCGAAAGGGTCTGCCCGCCATAGTTTGTATATTCTTTTTTCACAAAACCGAGATTTTTATGAAACCAAAAAGTCAAAGTAGAAGTTCCAAATGGATATTTCGCTACAGCATGTATTTTCCAGGAATCTGAACTACGATATTATCAAATTGGGGCAAAGCGTCCGGTTGGCACAAAACTTCAGAAAATGTATGTTTAGGATTGACCCTGATGACTTATTTTTTTACATCCAATTGGAAACAAAAAGGTACAAAACAGCAAATAAACAAATACTTTTGAATTCTTCAATTCCACATTCAATTTTTCACCAACTTATGTATTTCACGGCTTTTTCCGTGTCGGATTTCGCAAAAAATCATTCCTTGTGGTATGTGTTGAGGAATAGGTATGGTTATATGCTGTTTGTTTTGCAATTGTTCATCTGACTGACAGATAACCTGACCTGAAGACGTCAAAAAACGAACCTTAATCTCACCTTCTGCGCCCTCCGGAATGGTGATTCGTACTTCTTCCCTGATCAAGACAGGAAAAACCTGAAATAAAGAATTTTTTATGGTTTGTGAATTTCCTGCTCTGACTTTCTGAAACCAATTAATTACTTTATCTGTCGTGTGGACAATTGTATCATGATTTGAGCACAGAGCAAGGTCAAAGCCGAAAGTAACGACTTTACTTCCGTTGTTTCTTGGAAAATAATAGCCGGTAACACCGTCCTTTAAAGGATAATTTTCACCGCCAAACACATATATTGGCAATGCTTCTTCACGCAATTCAAAAACATCTGCCCAAAATAATGTCGGAAAAGTCCAGTTGACTTTGGTTAGATCTTCAACAGGATTTTCAGTAGCAGGAACTAAAAAAGGCACCCCAAGGCCGCCGTCATTTGCGTTGGATTGTGCAGCGTAAGATGTAATGCCCAGGTAATCATAAGGAAAACTGCCTTCAGTAAAAGTAACAGGTGCAACACCGTACTGATCAAACATAAAGTCATTTCCCACCAACCATAAATTGGCTTTTTGATTGTCAAGATATTGTTTTAATAAATGATTTTCTGTATCAAGGGATTGCCACATAAACAAATCGAGGCCCCAGGTGGATGTATGCCAGATGACCAGGTCAAACCCGAGGAGAAAATCCAATCCCGGCAATCCGGATTCTCCGGTATCATAGTAAAAATATTCAGTTTCCAGGCTGTCCAATGCAGAGGCAAAATAGCGGGAATTACCAAAATTGTCAGCACTGTCATCAACAAAAAGAACGTTGCTTTGACCGGAAATTTGAGCTAAGGAAAAAAAAATTCCAAAAATTACAGAAAATACGTATTTGTTCAAATCCATTTGTATCACATTGAGGAGGTTACAAATCAGATTATCAGGGAAGAATCGACCCTTTTCCTCTGACCAAAAAAAAAGATGGTAAAAATAACGATATTCTTTTTTCCGGTTAACTTCTGAGAATCTTTTTTCTTTCCAGATTAAATTCTTCATCTGAAATCAGTCCTCTGCTACGCAAATCAGCTATTTGTTGCAATTGTTGGAGTAAAGCATCCGGTTTTCCGGATTGACCTGAAACATAGGCATTTCTGAATCCGGAATTTTTAAAATTTTCAAATTCAGGTTGGATTCGTACAAAAGCCAGATCATCATGGGAAAGTATATTAGAAACGTCTTTTAAACCATATTGTACCGATAAAGCTATGTGTTCGAAGGCTTTTTCTTTTTTTTCGGTCAGTGAATAAGCACAAGCAATATTAAAATGCGTTGCTGCTTCATTGGGAGCGATTTCAAGTATTTTTTTAAAATCTTCAATAGCATCTTCGAGGTCAAAGTCTTTGTATTTTTTTAATCCTGTCTTTTTAAGTTCGGCGATTTTCGACTTATTTTTATAGTTTTGAGTCGGACTTTGTCTCGGGATATTTACTTTTTCCATTTGTTCATCCCGCCTTTTTTCCAATCTGCCACGAGGGATTCCGGAAGGAATCCCTTTATTATATTTTTCGTCAAACTCTTCGTCTGACATAGACATGATTTTGAAGGAATCCAACAGACCAAAAATAAAGGTCAGGGGCATAAAAAATATTGAAATGGATAGGGTGAACATAAAAAAGTAGAAAAAGAACGCTCCCACCTTTCCTAAGTACAGTTTATGTACTCCGAATGTGCCAAAAAACATAGCCATTATTGCGGCAAACCACCTGTTTTTCCGGTTCATAAATATACCTTTGGGTTTAAAATATCTTGCATGTCAATACGGCAATATCGTCATTGATATCCAATTCTCCTCTGAAAAGATCAATTTCCGTCATCAGACCGGCATTAAATTCTTCAGGATGTAAATGGTCGTGTTTGTCCACATAATCTTCCAATGCTTTGTCGCCAAAAAACTCTTCCTGGTTGTTTCTCAGATCTGTCAACCCATCTGTAAAACACAATATCATGGTATCTTTACTCAAAGAAACCTGTTCCTCTTTGATTTCAGGCAATTTTTCAAATGCACCGATAAAGGAACAACTACTTTCCAATCGTTTTACGACACCATTACTTTTGATGATCGGCGGATAATGACCGGCATTGACGTATCTCATGATTTTTTTATTTAAATCAACTTCGGCTACAAATAACGTGATATATTTATCACTTTTGGTAATTCTATAGACCGACTGATTCAAAGCAAAGACGAACGTCTCCAAATCACGGTATTGAAAGATAAGACTTTGGGTTATTGCTTGAAAATTTGCCATCAATAATGCTGCACCGACCCCTTTTCCGGATATGTCTGCAATACAAAATGCAAATCGGTTTTCATCAAATCGGATATAGTCGAGATAGTCGCCACCTATGTTAAAATGCGGTTTATAAATTTTTGAGAGGGCAAAAGCTTTTTCGGATGGTAAAAACTCAGGAATCAGCAATTGTTGAACCTGGCTGGCCAATTCCATTTCTCTCTGGTATCTTTCCTGCTCAATCTGTTTTTTAAACAGACGTTTATTTTCAATCGCCACCGCAATAATATTGGTTATCGTGGTAATAAATTGTATTTTATTGTACAAATCTTCTTTCTCCTTAATACCTCCGATTATGGAATAGGCAATTGGTATTTCTTTGTGAAAAACCGGAATGATGATATTAAATCCACTCAGTATTTCAGGCTCGTCGGGTTTAATGGTGTGTAATCTTTTGTGTTGCAACAGAATATTGATTAACTCTGATGCATTTTTTTCATCAAAATGAATGTGTGTAGTGCATGTCCAGATATTTTCCTGAACAATAAACAAAGCCATTTTTTCAATTCCCATCTCCCAACTCAAAAAAGATTTGTACATGTTAAACAAACCTTCTGCCGACACATTATCATTGATCGCTTGTGTTATGGTCAACAAACTTTTTATCTGGAGTTGTTTTAAACTCAACTCCTTTTCCAACTTTTCTAATAAGGCTAATTCACGATTCATATAGCAAAGATAAACACTAAATGCACAACGGAGGTTATTGTTTGTTAATCTTCCTCATAGTTTTTTTTCATCATGGTTGTGAAAACATTTTCCCAGTTTTCCCAGCCAAATCCTTTGTAAAAAGAACTGTTATGCCAGATAAATCGAAGGGGACTGTCACATTTTAAGGCATTTTTTTTCAAATTTTCTACCTTTTGAATGGCTTTTTCAACCGACCAGCCATGATATTTTTTCATTGTTACATCCATTATCTGAACCGGATGTAACCTCAGAGATGTAGTTTTTTCTTCTGAAAGATCGTACCACAAAAAACTATATCCTGTAGAAGCCCGGTACCCGGTTTTTTCCGGGTAACCCATTGAATAGTCTTCAGTAATGCCGCATTGTAGCAGCATCCGGTATGTTTTTGGCAAACTGAAGGATAAAAAATGTTGCCTGGATTGTTTGATTTTTTTTCCGGTTTCCATTTCCAGAGACAAAACTTCTTCTGTCAGTTCTTTGGTTCCGGAATGAGAGAAAAAAGAAGGATGAATACCGATTTTGTGGGTTTTTGAAAATGTTTTCAACCAGGTTGAAAATGGTTTGAGACTTCTTTTGTGGTTCGTATCCAACCGGTTGGGATGTTTGGCGTACAAAATAAAAAAAGGAGTTTTATGTTTAACGTCGCCTAAAATATTTTCTATTTTATCAAAAGTGAAAAAAGGGTCTTTTTCCGGATTTTTAAAGCTTACATACCGATCTTTTACATTTGAAAATCTGCCCAGAAGAATGTCTTTTCCTATCCCGGGAAGGTTATTGATGCCTTTGAAAGCGAAAGCCCACACAGCGTCAACATCAATTGTAGGATATATGTCATAACACTGTTTTTTTCTTACGGTCAAAAGTGCTTTTTCACAAACCATTTTTATAAAAACCGTAAGCCAAATGTCCACCACCGGAGTTTCAATAAACGTATTCCGAACTGCAAGGGACAATTCCGCCGGGAAACGCTGATATTTGTCTTTTTTATGAGGAAAATATTCTTCATATCTGCTTAAAAGATAAAAAACAAAAGCGAATATGTCAAAAGGTAGGCTTGTATCCTTAACATCAGGAACTTCAAAGGCATAAGGTAAACCTTTGGCAGGATCGTATTTTACTTCAGGATTCTGCAAAATTATTCCCTTTTCAAAAAGAAGATCATGACAGGGAATCTGAATAACTGGAATGTTTAATGAATGCTCAAAAATATAATTGGAATACAGAATAACTAAGCCTGAATCTAAAAATTTTGCTTCATCAGGTGTTATAATATGATAATCTGTCTCATATACCTCGCGGAATATAAAATCAAGAACATAATGCAGTCTGGGCGATGTGCCGGAAGTTATTATATGTATCATTAATCAATTAAAAGTACGATTATGAGACAAAATAAATAAAAAAGTTGTACTTTTGGATTGTTTTGTAAGCAAAAAGATATTGTTTGTGTTGTATTGATGTATCATTCAGGATGAAGCATAGATTGTTAATATTTTTTTTACTGTTATCTTTTGGTTTGTATGGCCAGAAATCTTTTCAACCGAAACAGGAAGATCCTGAATTCAAAGGTATTATATACAGAAAAGAATCTACTGGAATATTGGCTGTTCATACCAACGGATATTTTGTTTCTTATCACAAAGGAAAGATAAAAACATATTATAAAACGGTTTATTCAAGTTATGAATTAGGATTATTGTACGATCCTAGAGAATACCGACAAAACAGAAATATTCCTTTTTCAGTCAACAGGGTTTCCAGGTCATTCCGATTTGGTAAACAAAACAGTGTTTTTGTCTTCAGGGCAGGAAGAGGCATAAAAAAACTGATTTCTGATAAGGCAAAAAGAAAAGGTCTGGCATTGGGCTATAATATGCAGGCGGGACCATCCATTGCCATTATTAAGCCATATTATCTGGAGCTCGTATATCAAAAAAATGTAGATAACAGACTGGTTGTCGAACTGAAAGAAGAAAAATATTCACCTGAAAATGCGGATAAATTTTTAGACTATAACAGTGTTTTCGGTGGTGCAAGATTTGGCAAAGGTTTTTCAGAATTGTCTGTTATTCCGGGACTTCAAGGGAAATTAGGTCTGTTTTTTTCTCCGGGCGCATTTGAGGAATTTGCGAAATCTCTTGAAGTAGGAATCATGGCAGATATTTATGTTAAAAAGGTGCCTGTGATGGTTGAAACACCAACCGTTTCAAACAAGTCATATTTTGTAAATCTCTATCTTACGGTAGAATTTGGTAAAAGAAGCAATTAAAATAAATCAGAAATAGTATAATGGTAGAATTACCCATCGCACAGGCAGAAGTCAAAAACAAAAAACCGGATTGGTTAAGAGTAAAATTGCCTATTGGAGAAGAATATAAAAAAGTCAGAACTTTGGTTGATCAGTATAAACTGCATACGATCTGCCAAAGCGGCAATTGTCCGAATATGGGAGAATGTTGGGGTGCCGGAACTGCAACTTTTATGATTTTGGGAAATGTATGCACCAGAAGTTGTTCTTTTTGTGCCGTCAAAACAGGAAAACCCAATGAATATGACGAAGATGAGCCGAGACGGGTAGCTGAAGCCATTTTTTTGATGAATGTAAAACATGCGGTTTTAACCTCTGTCAATCGCGATGAACTCAAGGACAGAGGAGCGGCCATCTGGCACGAAACAGTCAAAAAGGTTAAAGAAATTTCTCCCGGAACAACCATTGAAACCCTGATACCCGACGTAAAAGCCAATTGGGATGCACTTGAGGTGATGATAAGTCCCGGACAGGAAGTCGTGTCCCACAATATGGAAACCGTAGAAAGGCTTTACAGAATGGTCAGACCACAAGCAAAATATACCAGAAGTCTTGAACAAATCCAAAGAACCAAAGAGTTCGGCAAAAGAACCAAGTCAGGAATTATGGTAGGTTTGGGTGAAACCAAAGAAGACGTTTATAAAATCATGGATGATCTGGTAGAGCATGGCTGTGATGTAATGACCATAGGACAGTATCTTCAACCAACAAAAATGCATATCGAAGTGGCTGAATATATTCATCCGGACCTTTTTGCCCATTATAAAGAAATAGGTTTATCCAAAGGATTCCAGATTGTAGAAAGCAGTCCTTTGGTAAGGAGCAGCTACCACGCCGAAAGACATTTATAGAATAAATAATCGGTATGTTATTTTGATGATTTATTGTGGTCCACAGAGGATTCTTCAATAATACCCCTCACAATTCCGTATTGTGCAGCTATGTAAGTAATCATTACTAATAAAGAGGCTGCAGGTATTGGCAAAACAAATTTATTATAAGCAAGTAAGGTGTCAGAAATCATAAATAACACAGCACCCCAGAAAACAAAATAAAAAGAAATTGACGAATCCGGCTTTCGTAAAAAAGCCATAACGGTCATGGTGAAAATAGAAATTATGTACAAAACGATGTGAGGTTTCATGTTTCCGACATGAGGCCATAAAAGCCAAAGTATTAAGGCTGAAAAAATAGCCAAAACCCCAATAAACATATAGGCGGATCGTTGGGGAACCTTCATTCTGGACCGGAATACAAAAACATAACACCATTGCATAATCAGAAATGAGGCAAGACCCAGACTAAAAAATAATTCTCCGTCAAACATCAGGCTGATATCACCCAACATGGCAAAAATCAGACCCAATAAAAAGACATTGTTTTGTACAGGAACGGTGGAAATATAAAAACCAAGAAGACTGGCTACAATTAAGGGTTTTGTAACAACAATATATGATTGAAAATAAAAAAGGGATAAAAAGTATGCCAAAACGATAAAGGCAAAAAACAGATTAAAACTTTTAAATTTTCGGTACCAAACCATTATTCTACAACGGTTATTTTTAACATATTTGTACGGAATCTTTTGTGCAGAGGCATACTTCCGGTATTTACGACAATGTCACCAACGGAAATTTCCCCTTCGTCTTTCAGTATATTATTCAGGTCTTCAAAAGTTTCGTCTGTTGTTGTAAACTTAGTGTATAAATATGGGGTAACGCCCCAAACAAGTGAAAGCGTACTCAACATAAAAGCCCTGTCTGAAAAAATATAAATATTACAGTTGGGACGATAACTTGAAATTTTGAAGGCAGTATATCCATTTACGGTCAGACCGAGTATGGCTTTGGCATTGATATCTTCCGCTAATTTAGGGGCATTCATACAAAGAACGTCAGAAAGGAACGTGCTTGAGTCCGGGTCGAGTTTATATCTTTTTCCATGCATGGTATATTGTGTCTCTGCATGAGAAATAATTTTTGTCATTGCTTCAACAACCAATTCCGGGTGATTTCCCACGGATGTTTCTGCACTAAGCATAACAGCGTCAGCCCCATCCAGTACAGCATTGGCTACATCGGTGATTTCAGCTCTTGTCGGAGAAGGATTGGTGATCATACTTTCCATCATCTGTGTAGCTACGATAACGGGTTTTGACTTTTCAATACATTTTGCTATGATTGTTTTTTGCAATCCCGGCAATTCCTGCATTGGCAATTCAACTGCAAGGTCACCTCGGGCAATCATGACAGCATCAGAAGCTTTGATAATGGCTTTTAAGTTTTTTATAGCTTCAGGTTTTTCAATTTTTGAGATCACCTTAGCTATGTGGTCCTTAGCTTTTATCTTTTTTTGGAGGTCAGTGATATCTTTTGCTGTTCTGACAAAAGATAAAGCTATCCAGTTGACCTTTTGGGTAAGGATAAACTCAAGATCTTCCAGATCTTTTTCTGTCAGTGAAGGTTGTGATATATTTGTATCGGGAAGATTTACGCCTTTGTTGGAAGACAAAAGTTCTCCGTAAAGCACCTTAAGTTTTACCTGATCTTTATCATTTGTCTCTACAACTTCCAAAATGATTTTACCATCGTCGACCATAACCCTTTCTCCTACTTTGACGTCCTGCGCAAAGTGGTCATAACTCATGTATATCCGGTCTTTATTACCGATACATTCCGTATTTGTAAAAGTAAGTATGTCGCCCGGAGCTATCGGAAGAGCATTGTTTTCTATTTTTCCTACCCGGAGTTTCGGACCTTGTAAGTCGGCCAGAATACCGGCATGAACATTATATTTTTCATTTATTTCGAGAATATTGTCGATCACCGCTTTATGTACCTCATGTGAACTATGAGAAAAGTTCAGTCGAAACACATTAACTCCGGCTTTAATCAACGCAATAAGATTTTCTTTGGAAGAACTGGCCGGGCCAACGGTTGCTATGATTTTAGTCTTTTTATGATTGGCAATCGGTATCAAAGGTGCCATAAAATTTCAATTTTTTTATTAAGTCGGCAAAGTTAGTGTATTTTTTACAATAATGTTGTTATTTATATGTTATCTCTGTATAAACCAACTTACAAATATTAGTCTTTTTATAATAATAATCAGATAAAATGCTGGAATTTCAGGTAGTTTCAATATTTTTATTTTATAATATTAGTTTTTAAAAAGGAAGGATTGGATTTTTAAAAAAATATGGTTTTGTCAAAGAATGACAAAATAATCTCTTATCAAAACCAGGTAATATTTCCATAATTTCAAAAAGTATCCATAAGAAAACGACTTTTTAACATTTCTTATACTTCTTTTTTTGTCCTTTTCCAACAAACAATAATGGGCAAACTCAATATATTTTTTTGCCAGTAAAAAGTTTTTAGTGTTTTTTTCTAAAAACGGATTGATAAGCGTTCCGTACTCAGAAAACAAATGTTCTATGGGATCTGTATTTTTAAGGATATTGGCATCGGGATCTTTACCCATTGTTTTTGAACCCATTCCTTCGTGAATAATATAGACATATGTATAGAACGGCAACTGCGTCATTCCATAGCGGGCAAACAAACGGAGGATGAGATGGGTGTCCTGCCAGTGCGGAAAATCGGGATGAAATTTTTCATCATCCAAATACTTTTTTGGTATGCTTAATGACCAAACACCGCACATATGGTAAGCAGCAAAGTTGACCGGATTTTTATGTTTTCTGAGATTATAATTTGTTGAAAACTTGTTTTTCTCACCTTTTTTCCGATAAAAACCCTGTCTGAGAATCTGATCACAAAACTGATTTTTTTGAAAATATAAATAAAAGTTTTTTAAAAAGTCAGATTGATAGTAATCGTCGTCGTCCAAAAAACAAATATATTTACCGTCAGCGTGCAAAATGCCGGTATTTCTGGCAGTACTTCTTTCGGAATGAGGCTGAAACACGTATTTTATACGGCTGTCCGCCATTTCTGATACCAATTTTGCAGTATTGTCTGTTGATCCGTCATCCACGATGATTAGTTGCCAGTCCGGAAACTCCTGATTCAATACCGATTGGACTGCTTTGTGTAATAAGACCTCACGATTGTACGTTGGTAAAATAACACTAAACAAAGGACCTGAAGATACATTCATAACCCAAAGGTAAAAAATCAGATACAATTCATGAGAAATCTTGCTAAAACCTGACATAATACAGGTATTCATACTTATTTTGCAGTGTCTTTGAGTATCAATATTCGTCTTTTTATATTTTTTCACCAAACCAACAGTTTATTTCACCAACAAAACATATAAGTCCGGGAAGTCGCGAACAAAAAACGGTGGCCATCTTTGAATTTGCTTTTCACAATGAAGTGGTTGAAGCCTATATCTTTCATTTTTTGCCAATAGTTTCTCAAATATATGTTTTCACCCATGATTTTATTTTGGAGCAAATTGCCGATAAATTTGTCGACAAACCCGTCTTCTGGATTATTATGGACAATGAAGAAAATTATAAATCATTTGTTCAAAAGCACCGGAAAATTATTAAAAACTGCCAACTTACGGTTTTCACTTCGTTTCCTGAGCCTTTGACAAACATAGATTTCACTGTTTTTGAATGTCAGGTTTGGCTTCTGATTCACAACATTCATTATTTTTTGCCAAACCTTTAACTCACCTGCATCAGGGTAAAAATCCGGTATTGGACGTTTTGAAGATATTAAGGTTTTACCTTACCGGAAAAGAAATTATTAAAAATAATTGGTTGTCTAATATGGATGAAATCATTTTTCCGACCCAAAATTTGAAAAAACATTATCAACAACATTTTTTATCGGGTCGCTTTCCGGATCCCCTGGTTATCCCGTTTATAAAGGCAGAAGACAAACCACGGTTGCAAAAACCACAATCTCCGTTTCACATTGTCATACCGGGTAATATCACCACACTTTCCAGAGATTATGACATTGTTTATCAAGCATTAAAAAATGTTTTGAAAAAAACGAATCAAAAGATTAAACTGACTTTAGCCGGGAAACAAAAAGACCATACCTGTGATTTTTTATTAAAAAAGTTTTCACAGCTTGATCAGAAGAGGCTGGATTTTGTCTTTTTTCAGGAATTTATTCCCCAGGAAAAATTTGATACCATCATGTCGGAGGCGGACCTTTTGGTAGCACCTTTACAACCCAATACTTCTTACGGAATTCACAATGAAAAGTATGGTTATTCGACAGAAAGCGGCAATATCGCGGATGCAGTCCGTTATGGTCTTCCCCTTGTAATTCCCGATTTTTATCCGGTTTCCGAAGCTTTGGAACACATGACTTTTCGTTTTTCTACAGCTTCGGAACTTGCAGATCAACTGTTGTATTTTATGGAGCATCCCGGTTTTTTACCAGATCATAATGTTTTGAAAATGTACCAATCTTCAGAGGTATCAAAATATATTGAATCTGTTTGGAACAAAAATCCTTAAATTTGCGCATGACTGATAAAGAACGATATATCATTTTTTGCGACCAAAACAGGGGAATTCCTTTGTTTTATCAACCCTTTTGGCTCGATGCTGTGACCGGTAAGAATTGGGACGTTCTCTGTTCATTGGACACAAATGGTGACATTGAGGCTTTTATGCCTGTATTTATATCTAAAAAAAGAGGCCTGACAGCCATTACCAATCCCGTCCTTACACCACACCAGGGCATCTATATTGCAGAAGATATTAACGGCTGGAAGGAGCAAAAAAAACAATCTTATATCTTTAGAATAAGTCGCAACATTATCGCTAAAATTCCGGCAAACACTTTTTTTAAAATGAGGTTCCACCCGGAGTATACGATGTGGCTTCCTTTTTATTTTGCCGGATTCAAACAAACTACTTATTATACCTACGTATTGGATAATATTAGGGATCACGATACGGTTTTTGCCAGTTTTAAAGCCAATACCCGAAATATCATCCGCAAGGCAGAAGAAGATCTGACCATCGTTGAAAAAGAAGATATCGGCCTTTTGTTTTCACTGTTGGAAAAAACATTTGCCCGAAAAAAAGAACGAATGCCTTTTGATTTACCATTTTTAGAAAGGTTAAATGAAACATGCAAAAAACAACGAAAAATTTTGTTTGTCCAGGATGGAGAAGGTCAAATACTTGCCGGAATGTTTCTGGTTTTTGACCAGAACAGAGCTTACAATATGTTGTTTGGAACCGATTTTGACCGGGTTAATCAGGGAGGGCCATCCTTTCTGATTTGGGAAAGTATTAAAATCGCTTCAGAAAGGGTCAATGTTTTTGATTTTGAAGGAAGCAGATTGCCTACCATTCAGTCATTTTATCAGGGTTTTGGCGGGAAACCTGTGCCGTATTTTGAAATTTCAAAAACAAAAAACCGGTTTTGGACGATGTTATTCACCCTTATCGGGAAATTGTAAAAACCGGTTTGATGACGAAAAAAAAGGTAGTTTTAATATCATTTACCGATTTTGAGAATCCTGTTCTATCCGGATTACAAACAAAAATGAACGGCCAGGCCAATGCTTTCCGGGAATTGGGATATGAAACAGAATGTTTATATCTATACGGCAAAAAAGTCGTTAATGACCGGGGAGATTTTGTCAAATCACTTTCAGGTTTTTCGCTTAGAAATTCTTTTTTTTCGGCAGTTGAGTCCAGATTAAAATCTTTTGACAAAACACCGGATATGTTGTACATCCGGTATCCTTTTTCGACGCCGGGTTTTATCCGGTTTTTGAACGCTGTCAGGAGTCATTATCCCGATATTAAAATAGTACTTGAAGTTCCAACATTGCCATATGGCCGAGAATTTGTTTTATTTCAAAAGTGGAAACTTTGGGTAGACAGCTATTACCGCAAAAATCTGATAAAATATACAGACCTCGTCGTCACGTATGGCAATGAACAGTCTTTTGAAGGTATCCAAACCATCAATCTTACCAATGGAACAGAAATTCCGGACCTGGCGATAAACAATATTAATAAAGAAGAAATTTTTATGTTTGTTGCCGTGGGAAACTGGCGGTTTTGGCATGGTTTGGACCGGTTTTTATCCGGAATGTCGAAATATTTGAGCCAATCACCTGAAAAAGACATCCAACTTTTGGTCATTGGTGATGGTAAGGATCTTGCTAAATATAAAGACATAACCGAAGAACTCAGGCTGACCCGACACATCCGTTTTTTAGGTGAAAAAACAGAAGAAGACACAAAAAAAATCCTGCAAAAGGCACATGTGGGGGTCGGGGTTTTAGGTTCGTTTCGCAAAGGATTAGTATCCCATTCTCCGTTAAAACACCGGTTGTATGCTATTTGCGGACTGCCTTTTGTTTTCAGTACAGATGACCCGGATTTTAGCGGTAAAGCCAAATTTATATATCAATTTCCACCAAACGAAGAGCCTGTTTCCATTCAGGAAATCCTCGATTTTTACAGGAAAGGAAGTTATCCATCTGTTGAAATCATAAACTATGCACAACAACAATTGTCCTGGAAAAACAGGATGGAAAAGGTGGTTATGTTTTTCATTTCAAACTAAAATATCACAAAACCAGGTGCCTACATATTTTTGGTCAGACTTTGTATGACTTTAAATTCTTTGAGGAATACTTTGCCCACTACCCTGAAAACTGTATAAAGCGGAATAGCGAGCACCATTCCCAAAATACCACCAAGTTTTCCTGCCACCAAAACGATGATAAAAATTTCAAGTGGGTGGGCTTTCACACTTTTGGAGAATATTTTGGGTTGTAAAACAACATTGTCGATCAATTGGATAATGGCAAATACGATCATAACTTTGATGATAATCGGCATTAATACGGTATAAAACGGTTCGTTGAGGTTGGAAGAAATGGTGATCAACAGTCCGAAAGAAGCCCCAAAAATTGGTCCCAAATAAGGAATGATATTCATAAATCCGGCAAAAAACCCGATCAGGAGTGCATTTTTAACACCCAAAATGCCCAAAGCAACAGATACAAAAACGGTGATGATAGTTGTTTGGGTCAGAATCCCGATCAGATAACGAATCAACAAATCGCTGGCAATTCCTACAGCTTCTTTGGTCTGTTCTTCATATCCCGTAGGTACAATTCCGGCAAGGATATTGTCAAAGAGTCCCTGTTCTCTGAGAAAGAAAAAACCAATAAAAAAGATGGACAAAAAAGCGACTAAAATATTGCCTAAAGCACCAACGATGCTGCTGAAAACGGATTGAATAAGTTTAGGGCTTAAAAAATCTGAAAGACTTTGTTTGAGGTTTTCAAAAAAATCTTCATTTTCTTCCAAACCCGGTTCTTTTCCGGCATTTTGCAAAGCCATCATCTCAGAAGCATCTATTTTTACCAAAATAGCTACATTATTTGTGGCAGTGGTGGAGTCTGTATTTTGACCCAAACTATCCAATAAAACCTGATGAGTAAAAATGTATGGTTCTGCGGCTTCTTTTTTTGTTTCTACCAATATATTTGTAGTACTGTCCGGCAACAATCTTTTATCTACCAACCAGTTTTTCCAATCTTGGACAGGCTCTTCCAAAGCATTGATTACGCTGGTGTAATCAATACTCGCCAGATTTCTTGCCTGATTTATCAAAGGCGGGATAAAAATCCACATCAGCAACATAAAAAATATCAGAAAAACACCAATGGTCAGCAAAGCAGCAGCATTTTTGCCCATAAACCGTTTAAAAAATCGAACAATAGGTGCGCCGATCATTGACAAAGCCCATGCGAGGATTACATAAGAAACAATATCAGACAGATAATAAAAAATCAAACCTGCAATAGCCAAAGGTATGATGTAGTAAAAATATTTATTGTTGATATTGATCTGCATTTTACGGACATTTTAATCCACAAAGATACAGTTATTTTAAAACCCAAAATTTATTGACTTTTATAATATGTATAGGCTTCTTCCATTCTGTTGTAAAAATCTTCATTTTTGTACCTGATGATGGCATTTTTTAAAAAACGAAAAACCGGCATTTTGTGTTCTGCCCCCAAGGCACAGGCTGCATGGCATATATCCCAGCGATCATAATTCCAGGCTTCAAACCCCAAGTCTTTGTTTGTCGTTACCCTGATCGGGTACAAATGACAGGACATCGGTTTTTGGTATCGTATCTCACCGGCAAGATATGCCTTTTCTATGCCACATTGAGCAAAACCGGTGGTTTCGTCTTTTTGCAGATAGATGCAGGCGCCATCTTCATAACATTGGGTAGCCCAGGTTTTTGCCTTTTTTTCATATACATATCCGGGAGTTTCTTTTAATAAATCCACGGTTTTTTCCGGAATAAAACCAGTCAGTTTGCCCTGTATTTTGTCCAGAATTTCAGTTTCTTCGACGGATAAAGGTGCACCGTAATCTCCTTCCCAACAGCAGGCTCCTTTACACTTGTCAAGATGGCAAATAAAAGACTCTGTGAATATTTCTTCGCTGATCAAAACATCATCCAATACCAACATAATCTTTATTTTGGTAGTGTCGGTCTGACTTCAATTTTGCTCGGTAATGTCCTCGGATTCATATTTAACAAGTCCAAAACCATTTGACCTATATCTTCCGGTTGGATTTTCCAATCATCTCCTTCATTGGGAACATGGTTGTTAAAATGGCTTGTCACAGAACCCGGCATAATGGTGGTCACTTTTACGCCGTACTTTCTCAAATCCAACATAATAGCCTGAGAAAAACCTACCAATCCAAACTTGCTGGCATTATAAGCAGATCCTCCGGCAAAAAAGTTGGTCCCTGCGAGGCTCGCAATGGTGATAATGTATCCTTTTTTTTCTTTTACATCTTCCAGCGATGCTTTGACCGTATTAAAAACGCCGGTCAGGTTGATGTCCATCGTTTCTTGCCACTGATCAGATGTCAAATCTTCGATTGACCCAAAATGTCCGATGCCAGCATTGGCGATTACGACATCTGTTTTGCCAATTTGCTGATGAATTTTGTCCATCATTTCTGTCATAGACTGCATATCGGTCACATCGCAGGCATAACCCAGAATTTTGCCCGTTCCGGATATTTTTTTGAGAGATTCTATTGCTTTGTCCACACCTTCCTGATGCCTTCCGGTGATGACTACATTATAATTATGAGACAAAAGGACTTCAGCAATACCGAATCCAATACCTTTGGTACCACCTGTAATTAATACATTTTTGTTTGACATAAAACTTATTTATAAAAAGAACATAAAGTCTACTTTTAAGTTCAGCCGTTGAGTTTTTTATTGTTTTTATGTCTTTCTGAGTCCCGAGTATTCTTTTTTTCAAAATTTTTTTGCAAAGCAGATGTAAGATCAATGCCGCTTTGATTGGCCAGACAGGTGACTACCCAAATGACATCACACAGTTCATCTTCCAGTTTTAAAAGGTGATTTTCTGTTTTTTCTGATTCTTTGAAGGATTGATCTCCATGGATTCGGGCTAAAAGTCGTGCCACTTCGCCTACTTCTTCCGTCAGAATGGCCATGTTGGTCAAGGGAGAAAAGTATCGGACACCTACGGTTTGGATCCATGAATCTACTTCTTGTTGGTATTGTTTTATGGTCATTTTTTTAATGCCAAAATTACTTCTTTTTATGAATATCGGGTTGGCAAAATATATTTATAGGATTGAAAGGCATTATGTATTTAAAAATCCACTTTTATTTGACCAAGCTTGTGTGTATTCCGGAGTACATTTCCAAAGATTTGAAAAAACCGACACCATTTCCATAAACTTACAGATAATAAATAGTGTTACCTTGTGGTTTTATTTACCTTTTTTGCAAATTTTTTTTAGAATAACACCACATCATTCGATTTTGATCCATAGTTGTAAAGTATGAAACACTCTTTTTATTATTTTTTCCTGTTTGGATTTTTGATAATCTTTGGTTGTAAAGACAAAAATACGGAAACCAATACCAAATCTTCAGGCTATCCGGAAATTGAAAAAGTTTCTCAGGAAATTGTCAAAAATCCGGACAAACCTGAGCTCTACATGCAAAGAGCCAAATTTTTTTATGAAAAAAATCTTTATGACAGGGCTATACCTGATGTTTTAAAAGCCATTTCATTGGACAGTCTTAATCCTGTTCTCTACCACTTTTTATCAGATTGTTACCTGGACAGCGGAGATGGTGTCAATGCAAAAAAAACCATGTTTAAAGTGCTTGGGCTCTATCCTGAAAGAGTACCATCCTTATTAAAAACAGCTGAATTGCAGTATATTCTGGAAGAATACGAAAACAGTATTCTGACCATTAATCAAGCGGTAAAAGTTGATGCTCAAAACGCAGAATGTTATTTTATGTTAGGTGTTAATTTCAGGGCTTTGAATGGTATACCCAGAGCAATCAACAGCTTTCAGACAGCGGTGGAAATGGATTCAAAGCTCACTGATGCCTGGTTGATGCTGGGAGAATTAATGGAAAAAAACAAAGATACACGGGCACAAAAATATTATGAAAGTGCCGTTTTATCAGACCCGGCTTCACCACAAGCAAAACATGCACTAGCTTATTACTACCAAAACCACAACAACATACCTAAGGCTTTGGAATTGTACCGTGAAATCATAGTTACAAACAAAGACTATCAGGATGCTTACCTGAATTCCGGGATTTTGTACCGGGAATTAGATTCTTTGGATCGTGCGTACGAACAATTTAATCTTCTGACGGGTATTGCACCAACTAATGCCAACGGGTTTTATTTTCGGGCTTTGACACAAAAAGATCGCGGAAAAATCAATGAAGCTATCAAGGATCTTGAAACAGCTGTCAATCTTGACAGCGATAATCCTGAATTTATCAAAGATTTGGAAAAGCTGAAAAGCAGCAAATAGTTTTTATCTTTGTTTTTCATTTATAATGACCCGATTTTTTATCATCAAAACGATTAATATGAAGTTTCGTTTTCCCTTGTTTTATGTGATATTTTGTTTTTTTCAAATATCTGTTTATGGTCAAAAACCTATAACGCTTGAAGATATTTATGAAAAAAATGTGTTCCAGACAAAATCAGTATCTGACTTTCGTTTTTTAAATGACGGAGTTCATTACACACGTAAAGATGGAAATGTCATTAAAAAGTACAATATCCTGGACGGAAGTTTTGTCGAAGACTTGATGAATATGTCAACTTTGGAAAACACAGGAGGCTTCAGTGGAAGAATTGAAGATTACACGTTCAGCAGCAATGAAAATAAAATTTTGATCACAAGCGAAGGAGAACCTGTGTACAGACATTCTTCAAAAAACAAAGTATTTGTTTATGATCGCAAATCACAAAAAATCAGTGCCGTTTTTCCGGAAGGAAAAATTTCAAACGCTTCATTTTCTCCGGATGAATCAAAAGTAGCTTTTGTATACGAAAACAACCTCTATTACACAGATTTGTCAAGTGGAAAAACCATTCAAATAACCAAAGATGGTCAAAAAAACAATATAATCAATGGTATGTGTGATTGGGTATATGAAGAAGAATTTTCATTTACTCAAGCTTACGAATGGTCAAAAAACGGGAGTTTTATAGCCTTCCTTCGTTTTGATGAATCAATGGTTCCCGAGTTTACCATGGACTTTTATTATGATGAAATGTATCCTGTACGCGAAACATTCAAATATCCCAAGGTTGGTGAAAAAAATGCGGAAGTAGGCGTCAGGGTTTATGATGTCAAAAAGAAAAAAGTAAAAGACCTTTCCGTTTCAAACGAAAAGGACATGTATATCCCCAGAATAAAATGGACACAAGATGATAAAAATCTGGTTGTTTATTCGTTAAACAGACATCAGAATCATCTTTCCTGGTACAATTTTGATGTAGTGTCAGGCAATAAAAGTCTTCTTTATGAAGAAAAAAACAAATATTATGTGGATATTCACGATTATACTTTTTTTCTGAGTGATGGAAAGAGGTTTGTTACCCTTTCAGAAAAAGAAGGGTTCAATCAAATATATCTCTTCGATATGTCGGGTAAAGAAATTAAAAAACTGACCCCCGGAAATTATGATGTAAGCGAAATATATGGCGTGGACGAAGCCAATCAAAAGATATTTTTTAAAGCTTCCGTCAAAAATCCGATGGAATCGGCTATTTATTCCATCAATCCTGATGGTTCGTATTTTACACCGCTATCAGATGAATCGGGAAGTCATTCGGCGCAGTTTAGTTCGACTTTTGATATTTTTGTTTTACACAAAAGTACCATTAATACCCCTCCCGTTTCTTCAGTTTTCAAAAGAGACAAAACATTGGTCAGGGTTTTGGAAAAAAATGGCGCACTTACCGAAAAATTATCGGAATACGGAGTGTCTCCAATAGAGTTTTTTGACTTTACCACCAGTGAAGGAGTAAGACTCAATGGTTGGATGTGTAAACCGAAAAATTTTGATTCAAACAAAAAATATCCGGTATTTATGACGCAGTACAGTGGTCCGGGAAGTCAAAGCGTGGTGGACCGGTGGCAGGGTACCAATTATTGGTGGTATCAATCTATCGTCCAAAACGGATATATCGTCATTTGTGTGGATGGAAGAGGTACAGGAAACAGAGGGGAAGAATTTAAAAAGATGACTTATCTGAAACTTGGACATTACGAAACCCTGGATCAGATAGAAGCAGCCAAATATATGGCTTCATTGCCGTATGTTGACGGATCAAGAATCGGCATTTATGGCTGGAGTTACGGAGGATTTATGTCATCACTTTGTATTTTGAAAGGCAACGATGTTTTTAAGTCCGCCATAGCAGTGGCTCCTGTCACCAGTTGGAAATGGTATGACTCTGTGTATACCGAAAGATATATGCGAACAGTATCTGAAAATCAAGCCGGATATGCTGAAAATTCTCCGGTTTATTTTGCTGACAAATTGAAAGGAAATTACCTTTTGATACACGGAATGGCAGATGACAATGTACACTTTCAACATGCTGTGGAAATGGCCAACGCCCTCATTAAACATAAAAAACAGTTTGACACCTATTTTTATCCCAACAGAAATCACGGAATATACGGTGAAAACGCCAGAATTCATCTTTTTACCAAAATGACAAATTTTATTTATGACAAAATATAGTTTTTATGCCTTTTTTTTGATCGTCTTTATGGTTGGGTGCAAACAGGACAAAAAAGCGCCTGAAACCACGATCACCCCAATTGAAACCAGTGATGTGTTCAAAAAAATCAAATCACCTGATGATCTGACCTGGCTTCAGGGTTCATGGGAAAGTGAAGATAAGTCAACTATAGAGTCATGGGCCATACAGGGAGACAGCCTGGCCGGAAATATGTATTCTGCACAAGCAAAACAAATTACAGAAGTACTTTCAATCGTTCGAGTAGCAGGATCCTGGATGTATAAAACCCGGATACTCGATCCGCAAAACCCGAGAGTCATCATGTTGGGTCTTGAAAATTCAACCACCAACAAATTGGTTTTTTCTAATCCGGCTTATGACTATCCCAATAAGGTAGAATATAAAAGATTGGATGAAAAAAGTATGTTGATCACCATTTCAGGCAACAACAATAATCCTTCTTCTTACAAAGCTTTTAAGTTGGATTGATGGCTTTATCCCGATCTCAGGTTTTTGATGTCTTCCGGGAAAAATACGGAGTTCCGGAAATGTATGTATTTGCTCCGGGCAGGGCAAATATCATCGGAGAACATACGGATTACTCTCTCGGATATGTTTTACCCTTTGCAACCCGTCAGGGAGTTCATTTTTGGTTAAAAAAAAATGAAACCAGGGAATTTAATATTTTTGCTTTAGATACAAAGGAGCATCAGACTTTTGTTTTATCGGACATGAAGGATAATGCCCAAAAACTGTGGCAAACATACCTGCATCATTCTTTTCAACAGTTGGGACTAAAGGATGTCTCTTATGGTTTGTCTATCGTTTTTGGCGGAGATTTACCCATAGGTGCCGGAATGTCATCTTCTTCAGCATTGACCTGCGGATTTCTTTATTTGCTGAATCATGTTTATGGATGCGGTTATGACGAACACGAATTGGTTGGTCTTGCGGTAAAAGCAGAACACGGTTCCGGCGTTTTGGGCGGTATGATGGACCAATACACCATCTTGTCAGGAAAAAAAGATTATGCCTTACTCCTGGACTGTGAATCAGCCTCTCATGAATATATTCCGGTGCATACAGATCCGTATGCTTTTTATCTCATCAACACCAATGTAAAACATCAACTCGTTGACAGCCCGTACAACACACGTCGGAAACAAAGTGAAGAGGCATTACAGATCATCCGCCAAACAAAAGGTCAGCCGGAATTATTGTATAAAAATATCGAAAATGATGTTTTCCCGAAGGGTTTAGAAGATCCGGTTTTAATAAAACGGGCCCGTCACATTATTTTTGAAAACAAACGAACTTTGCAAATGACTCAGTTTTTGAAAAACAAAAACTTTGTTGCTTGTGGCCAATTATTAATCCAATCCCACGAAAGTTTATCCAAAGACTATGAAGTCAGTTGTGAAGAGCTCGATTTTTTAGTATCCCTGGCATCCGGTAAGGATGGTTGGTCAGGAGGCAGAATGATGGGAGGAGGTTTTGGAGGTTGTACCATCAATCTGATGAAAACTGATCAGGCAGAAAAAATATTTGAAATTTTGTCAGAAGCCTATTTTAAAAAATTTGGAATAACACCTGATTTGTTGAAAGTTGAACCATCAGACGGTGTTTTTTTGAGCCATTTTGTTTAGAATTCCGGCTTTTTATCATCACTATGTAAGGTTTGGCGTTAAGATTATGTTAAACTCAAGGTCTTTCAAAATCCTGTTTCAATCTTTGGCGTTTAAGGATTCATAACAACCAACAGAAAATGAAAACCTTTATTCAATTATTCTTTGCGGGAATCTTAGGAGGGCTTGTCGTTTTCTTCTTTACCAAAAAGAATCAGTCTGTTCAGGACATTGCCGGATATACGTACCCTGTCGTTCAAACGGGTCATTCTACCAATGCGGTGAATACCAATATTAATTTTATTGAAAGTGCCAAAAAAACGACCAATACGGTAGTCCATATTTATGCGGAAGAAAGTCAGCAGCTTATGGCTAAAAAAAGGCAGGAAAGACAATCCGTGGATCCATTATCAGACTTTTTTAATTTTGAAGATTTTTTTGGCGAAAATTTTTACCGACCTAAAAACGGAACCGGTTCAGGGGTGATATACAATAAAGAAGGATACATCATAACGAACAATCACGTTGTAGGATTTGCTGACAAAATAAAAGTTACCGACTCAAACGGCAAAGAATATATTGCAAAAAAAGTTGGAACAGACAGCAGTACAGACCTGGCAGTCATAAAAATTGAACCGTCAGGTGACATCAACCCCATAAGATTCGGAGATTCTGATGCTATACAGGTTGGTGAATGGGTTTTGGCAGTAGGTAATCCTTTCGGATATCTGACATCAACGGTGACAGCAGGTATAGTCAGCGCTAAAGGAAGATCTCTTGATATCATTAAAGGTCAAAAAACCATTGAAGATTTTATACAAACAGATGCAGCCATCAATCCCGGAAACAGTGGCGGTGCTTTGGTCAATCTGCAAGGTGAATTGGTGGGAATCAATACAGCCATAGCCACGCCAACCGGAGTTTTTGCAGGATATTCCTTTGCGATTCCAAGTAAAATTGTCAAAAAAGTGGTCTCCGACATTATTGAAAACGGAGGAGATATTGACAGATCTACCAATCTTGGTATCGGCGGTTATGATGTCAATGAAGATCTGGTCAAAGAATTTGACTTAAAGTTGAAAATACCTTCAGGATTTTACGTTCATGAGGTTGACAAAAGAAGTTCTGCACAATTGGGGGGTATATTACCCGGCGACGTAATAATAGAAATCAATAAAGTAAAAATAGCAAACTACGAAGATATTGAGAAGACCTTAAAACTCAAAAAAGTGGGTGACAAGGTAGAAGTTAAAGTAAACAGGGAAGGAAAAGAGATGATGATACCGTTGCTTCTCAAGAAATCACTATAAGTTGGTTTAGTTAAAGAAAGTTGGTTTTTCGTTTTGTTTTGATTCGTCTGCTTCTTCAAAGAGGCAGACGTTTTTTTTTAACTATCTGATTAAAAAGGTTTGCATTAATTTGTTGAGATTTTAATAATCAGGGGTTCTAATAGCATTTCGAAAAAAAAACATAGTTGAGGGATTATTTCCATGTGATTTGTCCGACGAGTTTATTACATTAGATTTTTAATGACTCAGATAAAGTGACGTTGAAATGGAAAGTTACTGCTTATTTAGGATGCAAAAAAATACGGGCAGGAAATGATTTTTTGAAACACAAAATTCTGGAAAGACTCTTGGATTTTCTAATCTTAGGCAAATCATTTTGTGTGTGGTTTATCTCCGTTTCCGGACGTATTTACCTTTGTTTTTAATCTTACTGAGTACAGATCTTTTCAAAGTATCCCCTGTCCTTTTGGGAATATTATTTCATATTATGATTTGTTTTTCCTGCTTTCTTAGTACTTTTATACATTAATTTAGCAAACATTGAATAATAATTTTATTGCATTAAGCACAAAGTGGAGCTTCATTGACCAGTTTGTAATGCAGATTATCTTATTTTTTTCAAATCTTCTTTTGATAAGAATGCTCCGTCCTGAAGATTTTGGAGTATTTGTTACACCATTTATTATATATTCGTTGGCCAGAACACTACAAGATTTTGGAACCTTAAAGACAATATTTATCGGTAACAATCAAGATCCTTTCCTGCTGAAAGAGTTGTTTGGTTTCAATATAATTTCCACCCTTTTAATAGGTTCAATTTTAGTCTTTTTTGCACCGGGTTTTGTAAAACTATGGACAAGTAGTGACACATCTTCCGGGATAATGTTTTATTTGGGAATATCTTTCTACTTTACGGTACCGCAACTGGTGTTTGAAAACTATTTGAGAAAAAATATGCAATTCAAAAAATTATTTTTTATTAATTTTTTGATTACTACGTTGAGTGTATTGATTGGTGTGGCATCTGCTTATCATTACGGAGATCATACGGCTCTGTTGCTAAAACATTTTGTGTACGTGGGCATGGGTATGTTATTGTTCACCATAACATTAAATGAATTTGTCAGACCTGTATTTATATTTAAAAATTTAAAGAAGTATAAGTCATTTTCACTTTCTTTGATACTGAGCGATGTTTTAGGGTATATTTCCCGGAATGCAGATAATCTTCTGATTGACAAATTTTTAGGAATTAAAGCATTAGGGGTTTATGAAAGAGCATACAAATTTTTAAGACTTCCCAACGAACAATTATCGGGTGCCATAAATAGAGTTTTATTACCCACATATTCAAAATTGAATAATTTTCCTGATCAACAATTTAAGCTGTTAAAACTGTCCGTACTTGTAGTTTTTGTGATTATTTGTCCCGTTTCTTGCCTCTTTTTCATTTACACAAACGAAATAGTTTTACATATTTTCGGGCAACAATGGATGGATTTGGTTCCTCTTCTGAAGATATTCAGTATTTTAATATTATTTCAATCGATTAGTCCTTTTTTTGGTAATCTATTTATTGTCAATGGGAATACGAAACCTTTATTATATTTTAGTTTAGTCAGTCAACCCATTTATCTTATCATTTTTGTTTACTTTACAATGATCAATCCTGATATCGTTGCTTTAAGTACTATGTATACAATATCTTCCATAATTTTTTCATTGTTTTTTTGGCAAATGGGTTGTTCATTATTAAAAGTGAATCTGATTCATTTTCTAAAAATATTTAGAATCCAAATCCTTATTGCCTTGTCCTTATTTATTCTTTTTACATTTATAAAAGACATTATTTTTGTTAATTATAGTACTGTGTTGGGTTTTATTTTAGTATTTGCGGTTACTATATTATATTTTATAGTGAGTTTTTTTAGTAATCATGAATTAAAGGCAGTGGTTTTAAAAGTATTTAAAAGTTTAGACTGAGTCATAAAGGTTCATTTTATGAAACTGAATTTTTACAATTGATTTTATATCTGTTAAAACTTATGCATAGGACTATTCATCAAGTTTAATGAAACAATTTTTAAAAAATTATCCGCTTTACATTTCAAAATTCCTTTATCTTAGCCGTCAAATTTAAAAATAAATGATTCACAACCTTTCAGAACAAAACTCCCTTGCTCTTGAATTTTTGGCAGAACTTCGGGATGTTCACAGACAAACAGACCGACTGAAATTCAGAAAAAACCTTGAAAGGCTGGGCAATATCTTTGCATACGAAATCAGCAAAACTTTAGAATTCAGAGACACTAAAGTGGAAACGCCTCTTGGTGTTGCGGATACTCATACAATAAAAAACAGGATTGTTCTCGCAACGATACTACGAGCTGGTCTGCCGCTGCATCAAGGTTTACTGGACTATTTTGATCATGCGGATAATGCATTTATCGCTGCTTACCGGCGCAATCACAAGGATGGCAGTTTTGAGATTAATATGGAATATATCACTTGTCCAAACCTGGAAAACGTTGATTTAATCCTTATAGACCCTATGCTTGCTACCGGAGCTTCAATTCAGAAAGCTGTCGAAGCATTAAAAGAATACGGAAATTTCAGGTCTTTACATATCGTAACGTTGATTGCAAGTAGTTATGGCAGAGAACAAATCAGACGATTTTTTCCAAAGGCTCATCTTTGGATGGCCGCGGAAGATGAAGAATTAACGGCAAAATCTTATATTGTACCGGGACTGGGCGATGCCGGAGACCTGGCTTTTGGAAGTAAACTGCAGGAGTGATCATGAGAATTAAGTTTAATGCACCGGTGACCTTAACATTTTCTCTACTATGTACATTGGTTTATTTAGGTAATATTTTTTTCATGAATAATCTTATACCATTTTTTACAGTCTCAGATTCAGTAAATTGGTCCAATCCGTTTTCTATCGCTACATTGGTTACACACTCTTTAGGTCATGCCTCAGTAGAACACCTATTAGGAAATCTTACATTTATCCTTCTTCTTGGACCCATCATTGAAGAAAAATACGGATCGTCAAATACCGTATTTATGGTCATTTTTACGGCTTTGGTCACTGGTCTTGTCAATGTATTTTTTTTTAATACCGGACTTTTAGGGGCAAGTGGTATCGTTTTTATGTTTATTTTGTTGGTTTCCTTCACCAATGTGTCTTCAGGTCAGATTCCTGTCACTTTTATATTGGTCGCCACCCTTTTTGTAGGTAAAGAGGTGTTAAATGCCCTTCAGGAAAACCAGATTTCCGAAACTGCACACATCATCGGCGGAATTTGTGGAAGTATTTTCGGATTTACCTTAGGAAGCGGCCGGTCTACCTGATTAGTTTTTTAACCATCCTCCCGCTTTGCGTTGATATTTCTACCAAATAAGTGCCGGATACCAAATTTTGAACCGGTAGATACAATTCTTTGACACCGTTTGGAAATGAGTACAAAAGCATTTCTTTGCCGGTGATGTCTCTTAACACAAAATCGTACATCAACTGATCATATGAAGTGATTTTCACCCGATCATTTGCAGGATTTGGCGTAAGCATAATCTCTGATATTGTTGGATTTTCTGAAGAAATAACATTAAAAAAACTTAGGTTGTCCAACAAAATAACATCATTTTTTACGTTGATATTTGATGTCCCGTCATGTCGGGATGTAAAGGCAATGATTCGGAATTTGCCCTTGAAATCCTTAGGCAGTGGAAGTGTATATTCCTGAGTGAAACCTTGCGCACTGTTCACAAATGTCTCCGGTGTAAAATTTCCGGAAGGGGATAAAAATTCTAATTTTAGGATGGTGGAATTTCCACCCAATTCAGGAAAATCGTTAAAAACCTCAGACCTGAATTGTCTCATGTCAAAACGCATTGTCGGCTGAACCATACCTGTAACGTCAAGACAGGATTCCGCAACAGTATATTGTGATAGACCACCGTTTATTACTTTAAAATTGTCAATCTGTTCAAGACAAGGAAGGTTGGTAGATGAAAAATTGTTTTTTGAACGAAAATAATATTCGCCCTCATACAAAAAGCTTGAAAAGGATGTATTGTGCCGGAATATTTCATCAAAATCGGTGTTTTCAAAAGTAAAAGTTTTTGAAGATTCAATAACTCCTTTTTCAAGTAATGTATATTGTGATGTATTATTGTCCGGATTTACATCAATCGCTGAAGTGAAATCATATGAAAAATTAAGTGATGTCCAATCATAGGGAATAGTAGCAGAAATGACCGTTTCCTGCCTTGGTGCCATGGCTGCCTGATGAACATGATTAAAAGTATAATTTTTGTTTTTGTCCAGATCATAAACATTCAGGGTAAAGGTTGTTCCTGCCGGGGCTGTAAAACAACTGTTATTTCTGACCCTGACAGAAAAAACAACTTCTGTGTTAAAACAGTCAACTTCTTTGTGCGAAACACCGGAAATGGCATATTCTACTCCTGTAGTGGCATAATTTTGAAAATACAGATAAAATCTGTTGTTTGACGCTACCTGATCTATGTGGACAAGATTAATTTCAATGGAGAAATATTCAGTTTTATCCACAATTTTAAACTCCGGCAATGGAATGATAACTGTAGAATCCGGCGCAAGCTCCTGCGGAAGGCTAAGCGTTTTGGTTAAGGTTTCCCCATTATGGGTCATGGTAAACGTAAACACATGTCCTTCAGGATACACAATGGTTCCCCTGTTTATAAAATACATATTGATTTCAGGTTGTTGTCCCAAATAACAGGTATAACTGTTATTCGGATCGTTTTTTATTTTGGCTGAAACAGCTACATCATCATAATTTTCAATGACAACATCTTCGTACGGCAGACCGACAGCCTGCCACGCTTGTTCAAGTGAACGATATTGCTGACTGTTTATACCAAAAAGGCTTTCGCAGGCAAGGAGAGAATAGGTATACATATCCGGATAGGTCGAGCCGGGCATAAGATAGGATGTCTGACACAAAAAAACGATATCGAGGATGTCTTGCATCTCAAGAGGAATAACGGTATAGACTGTGTCCACTTCGTTTTTGCCGCTTCCTCCCTCCACCAACAGGTAAAACCAATGATTCAATACTCCACTATTGCTGTGTACACTTCCCCCGTCTCTCCAATGTTTGCCTTTGTACATCTTCGGATTGTTGTAGATATTCGGATCCTGCATAGAGCGCAAAGGTCTTGCAAAACGTGTAGCTACAATTTCATGACCAATCGGCCAGTCAAAATTGTCCGGGTCAACAATCTTTTCAAAAGCTTTTCCGATGATGTCACTGAATGCTTCATTTAAAGCACCTGATTCATTTGAATAAACAAGTTTGGCGTTTTCAGAAGTGATTCCGTGAGCAAATTCATGACCTACAATACTGAAGGTTGTCAACGGATGATAATGACAATTACCGTTACCAAACGCGGCATTCTGATTGTTCCACGAAGCATTGACAAGATCTGCCCCGTTATTGATGTTTACCCGGGCAATCATCGATCGGCCATTTCCGTTTATTCCTGAATAGTCAAACCGGTCGACCAGAAAATCGTAAAACTTCATGGTTGCATAATGAGCATCATACGCTACATGTGCCAGTTTTGCCACAGATGGTTTTTCCCAGACATTGTCGTCATCACTTAGCATGATATCTCCCGCGGAAGTATTGACAAAAGTTGAGTTTCCGTTACCACGGGTGACATCTCTTAATACAAATTTATTGGGCTCTACCTGTTCTGTTTCAATTTCTACTGTACCATAATGATAACTCGGGGCGGTACCTTTCGGAAAATAAGTGCACTCCAGATTTTGTGAAAAAAGTACATTTCCATTTGTTGCGTCCAGAATATATTGATAATATTTTTGATTGGACAAAGAGGATATATGTACATCATATGCTAATTTGTAGAAACCCGAACTTTGCGGAAAAGACTTGTCAATAATTATTTTCTCAAAATGATTGATTTCAAAATCCCGGGATGTTGATACATCAGAAATTTGATCTTCAAAAAATATTTCTTTTGTCCTGTTTATAATCGTCAGACTGTCAAGGCTTTCGCCGAAAGGTATGTCAATATTTTTTGCCCATTGCCCGGTTATATGGTCAACAAGGCCTTCTTTGGTATGTAAAAAGACATAGTGACCGTATACAGGAATATTATTAAATTTTTGTTGATATCTGAGATGATTTTTGGTGAATTTTGAAAAACCGGTTTTTTCCAATACAAAATCAGATGCCTGCTGAATACCCAATTCGTGTTTATATTCACTGAAATAAACCGAAGGGTTGACCTTTACGGAAGGATATACAACAGAATTTTGGGTCGGTTTCGATTGTGAAAACCCATGATAAACAAACAAAAAGGTCAGAATTAAAGAAAAAGACAACTTCATTTTTAGATAATTTTAAGATATTTCAGGCAATCAACGTTCAAAAGTATAAAAAATAAAGTTTTTCTTAACGTAATAGTTAAAAATATTGTAAGATAATGACAATCTGTTACATAATAGGCGGTTTTATGGTTTTTGAATTATTAATAACACCTAAAATCAACAGATATGAAAACCATACTTTACACCCTCAGCTTTATGTTTTTATTGGCTTCCTGTGCTTCTGTTGACAAACTTGTCCGGAAAGGAAATTACGAAGAAGCCTTCAGCAAAGGAATATCTTATTTCAGTAGCAGCAAAAAAAGAAAAACAGCAGATGTCAAAGCATTTGAAAAGGCATATCAGCTTCTGACAGAAAGGGACCTGGCTGAAATCGAGAGATTAAAGTGGTCTTCCGGCCCAGCTTCCTGGTCACACATCGTCAGAATGTATGAAAATCTGGAAAGGAGGCAGTTTACCCTGAACAGAATTTTGCCTTTGGTCAGTGAAGATGGTTACACAGCAGTTTTCGAATTTAAAGATTACGCCTCTTTAGTCAGAAATGCCAAAGAACAAGCAGCACTCGTTATCTATCAAAGTGCAAGTGATATGTTGGCTAAGGCAGAGATCAAAAAAGACAAAAACATGGCCAAAAGGGCTTATGTTGAATTTGAAAAAGTGGAATCTTATCTCTTTAATTTCAGAGATGTCAGAACCCTGAAAGAGAAAGCCCTTACCCTTGGACACAAAATAATCTATGTTGATATCCGTAATGATATCTCCGGAAGAGCAGGTAAGGATATTGACAAAACCATGTGGAACTACGCGCTTGGCAGGCATGATGACCTGTGGCATAGCTTCCGCTTCAGAGAAGAAGATGACATGGAAAACGGAGATATGTTGGTTTTGTTGGATATTCACCATCTCGATATCAGTCCTGAAAAAGAAAATAATATTCATTTCACAGAACAAAAAGACATTTTGGTAAGAACTGACAAATGGATAGAAAAAAAGGATAGTGTCGAAATAGAAAAAATTAAAGAATATTATCAAACTGTTTCGGCAAATCTGATTGAAACCTTCAGAGAAAAAAATGCAATTCTTGAAGGTGGTGTACGATTGGTCGATTTACAAAGGAACAGTGTTATTTCTGAAAAACCAATTAATGTTCATTTTGCCTTTGCAGATCGCGGAATGATGTTTGTTGGCGACGAAAGAGCGTTGTATGAAGATACCAAAAAGAAACTGGATCTGCATTTGGAAAACTTTCCTATAGATGAAGAGATAGTTACTTATTTGGTCGGTGAATACAAAAAAGTTATCAGTTCGGAACTCAACAGAACAAAATCATAATAAAACTGATTCCAAACACCAATTTTTTATGCGGTGTTTGGAATTTTTTTATTAAAATTAATAGTTGATTGTAATAATATTATACATCTAAAAAAAAAAATATGAAATTTATCTGCCGCATTATGGTTTTTGTATAATAATTCGTATTATATTTGCAGTTCATAAATTTTTAAAAATCAAATTTTTGTCTATCGGTTAGAATATTTACACTTTTTATACAACTTATTTTTTCGTTGACCTATAAAATCGTGTGAGTATGAATATGCGTAAGATAGCTGATCAGGATTTGATTACCTTATATCAAGGGGGCAATCACTTAGCATTTGAGGAATTATTAAATCGTTACAAAGAAAAGATATTTACATCTATATATCTTTTTGTGAAGGATACTGAAACAGCAGAAGACCTTTTTCAGGAAGTATTTATTAAAATCGTAGATACACTACGTAAAAACAAATACAACAACGAAGGTAAATTTTTGCAATGGGCTATGCGTATTGCTTATAACATGTGTGTGGACCATTTCAGAAAATCCAAAAAAATGTCTAAAGTTTCATCTTCAGAAAGTTTTGATATTTTTAATATTATCGAATGCAAAAATGATAATATGGAAAGTAAGATCATGAAAGATACCATGCACGAACAATTACGTAATCTTGTGGATCAATTACCTGATGAACAAAGAGAGGTAATTATCCTGAGACATTATGGAGATATGAGTTTTAAAGAGATTTCAATGATGACTCAGGTGAGTATCAATACTTCTTTGGGAAGAATGAGATATGCACTCATCAATCTCCGTAAAATGATGATGGAAAAAGAAATGGCATTTCTGAATGCCTGACAGATTTTGAGTTTTTATTTTAGGTTTGGTTGATAAAAGCGAAAATACTTTAAAATGGTATTTTCGCTTTTGTTTTATATAGCCGGCACTCAAAAAAACTTAAATTCAAAAACCATACTTACAATAATTGAATGTAAAATTTTTACATCATGTAAATTTTTCATAAATTGTGCTTTTTACATTTTTGATGTTTTTGTTTTTACCGGATATTCAAAAAATATCAAGTAAACACAAACATTCGAATACATTTGTTGTTTGGTCAAAAATTTTTTTCATTTGAAAAGTGTAGGTATCATAGGTTCCGGATTTGCTTCCATGTCAGCAGCAGCTTGTTTGGCAAAGGCAGGTTACAAAGTGGACGTATTTGAAAAAAACAGTTCCCCGGGTGGCAGGGCGCGCAAATTTTCAAAAGATGGTTTTGTATTTGATATGGGACCTTCGTGGTATTGGATGCCTGAAGTATTTGAAAACTTCTACAATCTTTTCGGAAAGTCTGCCAAAGATTTTTATGAATTGATCAGACTTGATCCTTCTTACAGAGTATATTTTGGTCAAAACGATTTGGTGGATGTTCCGGCAGATTATCTGGCGCTGAAAACACTTTTCGAAAGTATTGAGCCGGGTAGTAGTGCCGGTTTGGACAAGTTTCTGGATGAAGCCGAATACAAATACAAAGTGGGTATGAACGAATTTGTATGGAAACCCAGTCTTTCCGTTACCGAATTTTTTGATCTCCGAATTCTCAAAAGTCTTTTCAAACTTCAGATGTTTTCTTCCATAGCAAAGGAAGTGGACACCTTGTTTACCCATCCCAAACTCAGAGAAATTTTAAAGTTTCCGGTTTTGTTTCTTGGAGCAACACCCGAAAATACGCCAGCTTTATATAGTCTGATGAATTACGCAGACTTAAAACTCGGTACATGGTATCCTAAAAAAGGAATGTACGAAATCGTCGAAGCTTTTCACAAAATCGCCCTTTCACAGGGAGCAAACTTTCATTTCAGTGAAGAGGTCGTTTCTATCGATACCGAAGGAAAAAAAACAGTAGGGTTTACTACATCAAAACAAAAATACACTTTTGATTACGTGATTGCAGGGGGTGATTACCACCATACAGATCAGGTTCTTTTATCTGAAAATCAAAGATCTTACAGTCCGGAATATTGGAATAAAAGAGTTATGGCTCCCAGCTCATTACTTTTTTATGTGGGACTTAGTCAGAAAGTTGACGGACTTTTACACCATAACCTGTTTTTTGATCAGGATTTTGCTAAACACGCAGATGAGATTTATACAAATCCTGCCTGGCCAGAAAAACCGTTGTTTTATGTATCATGTCCTTCAAAAACAGATCATACGATAGCTCCGGAAGGAAAAGAAAATATGTTTATGCTTATGCCGATAGCACCGGGTTTGGACGACAACCTTCAAAAAAGGGAAGAATATTTTGACATTATGTGTGACAGAATGTTCAGGGTCATAGGGACAGATATCAGACCACTGGTCGAATATAAGAGAAGTTATTGCCTGACTGATTTTCAGGAAGATTATCACGCATTCAAAGGAAATGCCTACGGTCTGGCAAATACGCTGTTACAAACAGCATTTCTGAAACCCAAAATGCAACATAAAACGTTAAAAAATCTGTTTTTTACAGGTCAACTTACCACTCCGGGACCGGGTGTTCCCCCATCAATTATTTCAGGTCAGGTAGTGGCCAATTTCATCATTCAAAATGCAATTTAACCATGGATGCACTTTATAATAAAGTATGTATGCAATGCAGCAAACTGGTAACCAACGAGTACAGCACTTCATTTTCATTGGGAATCCGTATGTTTTCCAAAGATTTGAGGCTGCCTATATGTGCGATATATGGATTTGTACGATTTGCTGACGAAATTGTGGATACATTTCACGAAAGTGATAAAAAACAACTCCTCAGAGAATTCAAAACCGATACGTACAAGGCAATCCGCCAAAAGTTGAGTCTGAATCCGATTTTACACGCTTTCCAAAAAGTAGTGAATGATTATCAGATCCCGGTTGAATTGATCGAAGCTTTTTTAGAGAGTATGGAAATGGATCTTGAGCCGGTTATTTATGACGATATTTTATTAAAAAAATACATCTACGGTTCTGCGGAAGTAATCGGCCTGATGTGTCTGAAAGTATTTGTCAAAAATGATGACGTCCAATATGAAATTCTGAAACCGTACGCCTGCGCTTTGGGTTCAGCTTTTCAGAAAATCAACTTTCTAAGAGATATGAAGTCGGATTTTGTGGAAAGAGGAAGGGTATATTTTCCGGATGTAGACTTCGAAAATTTTACTAATGAAGATAAAATTCGTATTGAGGAAGATATTCATAATGAATTTATGATGGCCTATAAAGGAATTAAAAAACTTCCTTCCAATTCCCGATTGGGTGTTTATTGTGCATACAAATATTATCTGAATCTTTTTTATAAAATAAAATCTCTCCCTGCATCATCAGTTATAGAAAAACGAATCAGGGTATCAGACAAAAGAAAGTTGTTTGTACTTACTACGTCTCTTGTCCAAAATAAATTTGGATTATTATAATAATCTTCTAATATTTTGCCGGTTTTCCTCCGGATTGTGAACCAAGAATAAATTGTCTCAAATCATCGGTTGATTTAGCAAGATCTTCTTTTCTGAGATACATCATGTGACCGCTCCGATATCCTTTGAAGGACATTCTGTCTTTGAGCCTGCCGCTTGGGTCTAGTTGCCACATCGTATATTTTGCATTAAAATATGTTGTCGCACCGTCGTAATATCCTGATTGAAATAAAACTTTCAGATATGGATTCTGAGCCATGGCTTGCCTCAAATTGTCGCGTGTATTGTCATTTTCATTATTCCAGGGACTAACATCGCCAAACATGTTATATTTTACATCCGTTTTGAAATTAAGTTCTGTTCTGAAATAATGGTTTATAGCGGGAGTAAAGGAGTGTAGCCAGGAGGTAAGTTCTGCGTTATAATCAGGCGACGAACCGCTCAATTTTCTATCAATACCCAGATATCTTGAGTCCAGCCGACCTACATTATAACCCATACTGTCTTTAAGTAAATGTTTCCAAAAATAGGAGGGAGACACCACCAAATTGTTTTCCATAAAATCGTCATAACTCAGGCCTGTATAACGAGCCAGTTTATGTGCCATTTCTCTCTTTTTTGCGATTTCCGTAAATCCTGCTGTCACAAATGTAGGAATGGCCTCTTCAATGGCAAATTTTTCAACTTCAGGCAGGATTTCTTCCAGGTCTTTTGACTGCAGGTCAGCAGGCAATTTTTTGTGGTACCAGGCTGAAGCTGTGTAGTAAGGAATGTTCAATGCATCAGATACCGGATTGTCCTGTCGCAATACTTTATAGTCAGCAGGTGATACCAAAATGACCCCATTCAGGTACATCCATTGTTTGTTCTGAAGTTCTAATGCCAAACCGGCGACTCTTGTGCCACCATAACTTTCACCGATGAGATATTTTGGTGAAGGCCATCTTCCGGCCCGGGTAACAAAAGTATTGATCCATTCTGCCAGATATTTAATGTCCGCATTGATGCCAAAAAATTTTGTTTTGTCTACATCCTTTCCGGTAAGCGGAATCGTACGCGAATAACCGGTGTTTACCGGGTTAACGTAGATGATATCACAAACATCAAGCACAGAATATGGATTTTCTTTAAATCCATAAGGTTGTACAGGATATCCTTCATCATCAATGTTTAGGATTCTGGGGCCGGTGTAGGCGAGATGCATCCAGACAGATGCTGATCCCGGTCCTCCGTTGAAGGAGATCAAAAGAGGCCTTTCGTCATAGGATTTTAGGCCATTTCGTTTATAATATGTATAATGAAGGTAGGCTATTTCTTTTCCATCTTCACCCCAAACCGGTTGAGTGCCTGTCGTTGCTGAATAGGCGACAAGATTTCCTTTAATGGTAACCTGATGTTGTGTGGTTACCTCACTGTCGGAAGCCAAAGACAGTTCTTGAGCTGTTATTTGGGTTAAACCCCAAAAGGATAAAAACAAGATAAGATAAACGGACTTTTTTGTCATAACCGAATTTCATTTTAACAGAAAAAGAACAAATATAATAACTTGTACCTTACAGGAAAGATTTTTTTAGTTTAACGGAGCATAATCTTTTGGAATACTTTTTGCCATACAAAACGACCATTCGGTGTGTAATTATGTATCAGTTGTACGTCATAGAACTCAGAAAAAAGGTTTTTACAGAAAACAGAAAATTCCGCGAATCCAATCCGCAGTTTAATGGTGTTCTTGAATGTTTATATGTAGGTATGACCAGTAAAACACCAAAAGAAAGATTTGACCAGCACGTGAACGGCAGCCTGAGCAACAAAGGAATGGATATTTCTTCAAAGATCGTCAAACAATATGGTTCTTACCTGAGGCCAAGCCTGTACCATCATTTGCCGCATTATAAAACCTTGCAGGATGCATTAAAAGCAGAAAAAGAGTTGGCCGCTACTTTGAAAAGACAACGTTATGCTGTTTGGGTAAATTGATGAAAACCAACAGGTTAAATTGATACAATACAATCAAAAAGGCCGGAATTAGTGGTTTTTTTGATGGATTGCCTGATGGAATAAATTTCAGAAAACATTTTCTCACTCCAAAATCTGCAATTTCGCAAAATTGAGCATGATCCTTTTTTCATTGACAGGGTCGACCTGCGGAAATAAAATGGAAGCAACCATCCTTTCGTCCACACTTTTGACATCTCCCTCTCCAAATTTCAGATGGAGTACTTTTTGTCCGGCACGGATATCCTTCGGATCACTCGGTTTGAATCCTTCGACATCCACTTTAGGTGGACCACCCAATTGTTTGGGTTTGAAAGCACCCAGAATTTTTGGCTCTCCAAATGTTGGTTTTACCGTCGTTGAAATGATATTGTCAATGTTTTTTTCGGATATCTCTTCCAGAAAACGACTCGGATCATTAAAACGCATGTCTCCGTGCTGATACCTGGCGTTGGCAAAACTCAGGGTCAACAATTCTTCTGCCCGGGTTATAGCCACATAAAATAATCGCCTCTCTTCATCAATGAGGTTCGGGTCAGACATAGATTGATAAGAAGGAAAAAGATTTTCTTCCAACCCGGTGACAAAAACAGATTTAAACTCCAAACCTTTGGCCGCATGGATGGACATCAGGCTGACGGTATCAGGGTTTTCTTCGCCCTGATCGGCATCCGTCATCAGGGATATGGTCTGCAAATACGTAGTCAGAGACTTGTCAATGGTAACTTCTTCGTTGACTTCAAGTTCGTCGTCTTCCACAAATTCTTTGATACCATCGAGCAAGGAGTCGATATTTTCAATTCTGGAAAGACCTTCCACACTTTTGTCGGCCTTGAGGTGGTCTATGATACCGGAATGTTTGGCGATGTATTGCGCTGTAGCGTGCGCATCAGATGAAGCAGCTTTGGCTTTAAAGGCTTTGATCAGCTGAACAAACTCAACCATTCCCTTTTTGGCTCTTTGGCTGAAATCGATTTTAGTCAACACTTCCCACATGCTCATGTCATTGTCTTCAGCAAGTTGTGATATACTATCCACCGTGCTGTCGCCAATACCTCTTTTGGGATAATTGATTACCCTTTTGAGGGCTTCATCGTCTTTGTCATTGGCTACCAATCTGATGTAAGCGAGTACATCTTTGATTTCCTTACGGGAATAGAAGGAAAGTCCTCCGAAAACCCGGTACGGAATGTTATACCTTCTGAGTTGTTCTTCAAAAATCCTCGATTGGCTGTTGGTCCTGTACAAAATGGCAAAATCCTTGTTTTTAAGGTTATGCCGGTTTTTTTGTTCAATGATGTTATCTGCTATCCTTTTGCCTTCTTCTGTTTCGGAAGCGGCTTTGACCATTTTTATTTTATTGCCTGCAGGCCGGTCTGTCCAGATTTTTTTCTGAATCTGTTTTTTGTTAAATGTAATAACTTCATTGGCCGCTTCTACGATAAAATGGGTAGACCGATAGTTTTGTTCCAACTTAAAAGTCTGTAGTTCCGGAAAGTCAGACTCAAACTGCAAGATGTTTTCTATTGTCGCTCCCCTGAAGGAATAGATACTTTGGGCGTCGTCTCCGACTATACAGATATTGTGGTTGCTGCCCGGATACACTGTCAGCAATTTCAGAATTTCGTACTGAAGGTAATTGGTATCCTGAAACTCATCCACCATCAGGTATTGAAACTGATTCTGGTATTTTTCCCTCGTATTATCCGGATTCTGATACAGCAAACGAAACATTTGCAACAATAAATCATCAAAATCCATCGCGCCGGCCCGTTGACATCTTGCCACATATTTTTCATATATCTGATAGATCAAAGGCCGCCTGTTCATACGGTCCAGACCCATCAGTTCTTCGTTGTTTGCATACAACTTAGGCGTGATGAGGTTGCTTTTTGCCGCCGAAATCCTGGATTTTACCGCACCCGGAGAATACACTTTTTTGTCGAGGTTGAGCTGATTGATGATTTCCGTGATCAGACTTTTGGTATCATCCGTATCATAAATCGTAAAATCATTGGGAAATCCGATTCTGTGTGCTTCCACCCTAAGGATTTTGGCAAATATCGAGTGGAATGTTCCGGCCCACACCCTTTTGGCATGGTGACCGACTTCGACTTCTATCCGGTCTTTCATCTCTCTGGCAGCTTTGTTGGTAAACGTCAGGGCCAGAATATTTGCCGGAGGTACACCGGTTTTGATGAGATGCGCAATCCGAAATGTCAGCACCCTGGTTTTGCCTGATCCCGGTCCGGCAATGACCATCACAGGACCATTCAACGTGGTCACAGCCTGTCGTTGGACGTCATTAAGCCCTTCCAGATATGAAAAATCGGGTGTCTGAATCATCTATTGGTTACGAGTATATATTTATCTTGATAAAAACATAGATCGTTTGCTGTCGAGGTCTCTGAAATACGGATCGTTGAGATCTTTGATGTAATAAATCATTTCACCGGTGGATTTCATTTCAGGTCCGAGATTTTTATCAACATTCGGAAATTTATCAAACGAAAATACCGGAACTTTGATGGCATAACCTTCCAGTTTTTTATCGACTACAAAATCTTTGATTTTGTGGGTGCCCAACATCACTTTGGTCGCTATGTTCAGGAAAGGTACCTGATACGCTTTGGCAATAAAAGGCGTTGTCCGCGATGCTCTCGGATTGGCTTCGATGACGTAAACCTGATCGTTTTTAATGGCAAATTGGATATTGATCAGTCCCTTGATATTCAGGGCAAATGCAAGTTTTTTCGCATGAGCAATCATGGTGTCAATCACATCTTGCGAAAGCGAATAAGGAGGAAGTACCGCAGAACTGTCACCCGAGTGGATACCTGCCGGCTCGATGTGTTCCATGATTCCCATAATCATCACCTCTTCTCCATCACAGATGGCATCAATTTCGGCTTCACGGGCTCTTTCGAGAAACTGGTCGATAAGGACTTTATTGTCCGGCATGTGTTTGAAAATGCTCAACACGTGTTTTTCAAGCTCTGCGTCATTGATAACAATCCGCATCCGTTGACCACCCAATACGTAAGAAGGACGAACCAGTACCGGATAAGAGACGACACGAGCCACTTCCAATGCTTCGTCCACATCATGTGCCACACCGTACCTTGGATAAGGTATGTGCAAAGCTTTGAGCAAATCAGAAAATCGACCTCTGTCTTCGGCAATATCCATATTGTCAAAATCCGTTCCGATGATTTTGACTCCTTTTTGTTTGAGTTTTTCAGCCAATTTTAAGGCTGTTTGTCCGCCCAACTGAACGATGACTCCTTCCGGTTGTTCGTGGTCGATGATTTCTTCCAGGTGTTCCCAGAATACCGGTTCGAAGTACAGTTTGTCAGATATATCAAAATCTGTGGAAACCGTCTCCGGATTACAATTGACCATAATGGCTTCATAACCCGCTTCTTTTATAGCCAGAATTCCGTGTACACAACAATAGTCAAACTCAATTCCCTGACCAATCCGGTTGGGACCGGAACCCAAAACGATGATTTTTTTCTTATCAGAAGGAATACTTTCATTTTCAGAATCAAAACAGCTATAAAAATAATTCGTTTTGGATTCAAATTCTGCAGCGCAGGTGTCCACCATTTTGTAGACCCTTTTGATGCCGAGTTTTTTACGTTGTCTGGTGACTTCTTCTTCTTTAATACGCAAAACCCAGGCAATCTGAGCATCGCTGTATCCCATGTTTTTTAATTCTCTGAAATAATCGGCCGGAATATCTTCGGCAACATTGAAGCGCATGAGTTTTTCTTCCGTCTGAACCAGTTTTTTGATTTGTTTGATAAACCAGGGATCTATTTTGGTGAGTTTGTGAACCGTTTTTTCGGGAACACCCAGACGAAGGGCATCTTTGACCCTGAAGATACGGTCATCGCTCACTTTTTCGAGTCTGCCGAGGATATCTTCTGTCTGTATCCATTCTTTCATGTCAGCACCCAGGCCACTGCGGTTGTTTTCCTGGCTTTGGCAGGCCTTTTGTAAAGCCTCCAGGAAAGTACGGCCTATCGACATTACTTCACCAACAGACTTCATCTGAAGGCCGAGAGTTGTATCGGCGCCATAAAATTTTTCAAAATTCCATCTTGGCATTTTGACAATGACATAATCCAGGGTCGGCTCAAAATAGGCAGACGTTGTTTTGGTAATCTGATTTTTTAATTCGTCGAGATGGTATCCGATAGCAAGTTTGGCTGCTATTTTAGCGATAGGATATCCGGTGGCTTTGCTGGCAAGTGCCGAAGAGCGTGATACCCTGGGGTTGATCTCTACGGCGATGAGTTTTTCGGTTTCCGGCTCGAGGGCAAACTGTACATTACACCCACCGGCAAAATTGCCCAAAGAGCGCATCATCAGGATGGCATCATCTCTCATTTGCTGGAAAGCAGTGTCTGAAAGGGTCATGGCCGGTGCAACCGTGATACTGTCGCCGGTATGGATTCCCATCGGATCGAGGTTTTCGACAGTACAGATGATGACGACATTATCGTTTTTATCGCGGAGGAGTTCTAATTCAAATTCTTTCCAACCGAAAACAGCCTTTTCTACCAATACCTCGTGGGTAGGAGATGCTTCCAGACCGCGGCGCAGTGCTTCGTCAAATTCTTCCTCTTTCATGACGAAACCACCGCCGGTACCTCCCAGGGTGTAGGATGGTCTGATGACGAGGGGAAAACCGATTTCCTGAGCGGCTTCTTTTCCTTCCAGAAAAGAATTGGCGATCCGTGAGTCAGCCACATGCATGCCGAGTTTGACGACATGTTGTTTGAAAGCTTCGCGATTTTCGGTGAGTTCGATGGCATTCACATCTACTCCGATCATTTTGACGCCGTATTTTTTCCAGATGCCCATTTTATCCACTTCTATAGCGAGGTTCAGGGCTGTTTGTCCGCCCATGGTAGGCAGTACGGCATCAATCTTACGTTCTTCCAGGATTTTGACAATACTTTCAGGGGTAAGCGGCCACAGGTAAATATTATCTGCAACGACCTTATCCGTCATGATGGTGGCAGGATTGGAATTGATGAGGGAAACTTCGATGCCCTCTTCGCGCAGCGAGCGGGCTGCCTGGGTTCCGGAGTAGTCAAATTCGCAGGCTTGACCAATAACAATAGGGCCACTTCCGATGATGAGTACGGAGTGAATGGATGTATCTTTAGGCATGAGTAGTGGAAAATGGTTATTGGGTCACAAAGGTATGATATAAAATGGTAATATAAAAATGATTGAAGATAAAATGAAGTGATTTGATTTTATATTTTGCTTATACCTTTATCACAAATCCAACACAATCCCCAAACTTTCTTTGACCCGTGACGCCGTTTTTTCATCAAGGCTGCCGACATAACGGATGAATCTTTTATTGTCGATGACCCTGACCTGATCAATCAGGATTTCAGAATCCTTGAAAAGTTCATAATTAGTATTTTGTATTTTGACCCGCAGCGGAAAAGCATTTTCTTTAATTTTTGTTGTCAACGGGCAAACAATAGTTGATGGATGTTTTATCCTGTTAAGAAAATTTGTTTGTACAATAAGAACGGGCCTGATTTTTCCCGGTTCTGTTCCCTTTGGAGGATTTAAGTCAGCCAGCCAAATATCAAATTGATTCATAGTCATCTTCTAATGCTTCAAATTCTTTAAAAACTTCCATACCGGATTCTCTGACAATAAATGATGCAATTCTGATTTGTTGCTCCAGGGCAGCTCTTTTTTTCATTTTTGTATATTCCAGAATGGCTTCATTGACAAATTTATTCCTCGATATGTTTAGGTTTTTGACCATCTCGTCAGTTTCCTCAAGAACTTTTTCATCAATTTTGACGGATATTAATTTTGACATATAAAAAGATATTGAAATGGTAATACCAAAGCAATATACTTTATTGATATATAGTTCCCAAAAACGATATACATGGACATATTTCAATCCAAAACACCATCCCTAAAGTCTTCGACCAAAATACCATAAAACCAAAATACCATAAAACCTGTCATTATTTAAACATCCTCATCCAGGCAAAACGCAACAGTACCAGTATACCGACAAAAAACAACATAAATTGCCAGAAAGGTAAAAAGGTGATGACCAACAAATGGGTTTTTTCCAACACCCACATAAAAACAATCAGCACAGACAACATAAAAATGAGTTGGCTGATCCGGTCAAAACCAGGAATATCTTTGAAAGCAACATTTCTCCGGATCAATGAATACGTGATAAACATGGTCAGTATCGGCAATATCTGGGTGTAAATATTGGTATCCATAATGCTGCCTCTTTCGAATAAAAATCGGTAAATCGCCAGACTCACCGCAAATATGCCCGGAATGCTCACCGCATAAATCAAAAATGAGTAGAGATAATTCCACGGAACGAGGTGTCCTTCGTTTTTGCCTAATAATCCCGCCAATAAAGCGGTCGTAGGCATAGCAACAAAATAAAAAACCACAATGGTGGGATTGTCTCCCACGACTTCAAAAAATTGTCCTAAGGTCATGACTTAATCTTTTATAACGCCATCCACAACCAACCTGTCTTTTCTGTTGGATATTTCATAGGTCGTTTGAAATATGAGTTTTCCGATCGGCACCATCTTGTCAAACAATATTTTATCTGCCGTATCAGTGGTCCGGTGATAATCTTTGTGTGTGCCTGTAAAAAAGAATATGGCCGGAACTCCGTTTTTGGCAAAATTATAATGATCGGAACGGTAATAAAACTGGTTGGGATCGGCTTCGTCATTGTATTTATAATCCAACACAATCTGGGTATATTGCTGATTCATGGATTCATTGATTTTGTGTAAATCCGAACTTAATCTGTCGGAGCCAATAATGTAGGTATAATTGGCTTTATCGCCGTAAATATCGTCCGTTCTTCCGACCATATCCACATTGACATTCACTACGGTTGATTGTAAGGGGAATACCGGATATTCAGCATAGTACTTTGATCCCAACAACCCTTTTTCTTCCCCGGTAAACCAACAAAAAACAATACTCCGTGAAGGCCTTTGTCCTTCGAGAACTGCCTGTTGAAATGATTGTGCCAGTTCGAGTAATAAAGACGAACCACTGCCATTGTCATCGGCACCGTAATAAATGTCATCCCCTCTTTTGCCGAGATGGTCAAAATGTGCCGAAACAACGAGATATTCATCCTTTTTGTCCGTTCCTTCGATGTATCCGATGACATTATTGCTTTGTAATATTTTAATTTCTTTTTCGAGATCGAGATCCAGAGTGGCCACCAAAGAAACCGGACTTCCTTTGCCTTTAGCCATTCTTTTTCTGGATTTGAGGATCTTTTTTTGTTTTTTTCCTATGATTTCTGTAGCCATAGTTGTAGAAATATAGGCATGAGTCGGATATTCATAAATTTTTTGGCTCAGGTCTCCCAATTCGAGAAATGAACCCAAAATTTTCCTTCTGTTTTCTTCCAGCGTTTTTTTGATATCATTGTCAATGATTAAAACAGCGACAGCACCTTTTTCTTTGGCCAGTTTCAGTTTTTTGTCCAAACCATTGCTCCATACTGACATTCGTGTGGTACCGGTAATCATAGAAATACTGTCATTTATGGTAGGCTCACCTTTATTGATCAACACAACTTTGCCTTGTACATCTGTTTTTTTGTAATCAGAATAGGTCTCGTCTTCAATACCATAACCCATAAACAAAATTTCGGCGGCTTTGATATTTTCCCCTTTGTTGTCACTTGGGAATACCAGATAATCCCAAAGATGTTTAAAGGATTTTCCGTTGATTTTACATTCATTTTTAAGCCATTTGCTGAAAGTAAAAGCGACCGGTTGTTTATATTCTTTGGTGCCCGGAATCGGTGATAAACCCAGATTATTAAGATATCTGGCTATATAATCCGCTGCTTTATCATTACCCGGCGTTCCCGTTTCTCTGCCTTCCATATCTGCTGACGCCAGCACATCAAGATGAGCTTTTAATTCTCTGGCCGTAATACTTTCTGCATACCGGACTCTCGGAATATCCATATTTTGGATTATATTTTGACTGGTGTCGGGCTGGGTAACGTCCTTTTTATACTGGCCCAAAACATTTCCCGAAAGGAAAAAAATCAAACTTAAAACTCCTGCTATTTTCAACATGTAAGATGCATTATGATGTCACAAATAAACATCAATTTTTGGAAATGGATGCACTTGTGAAATAAAATTCAGGATAGTGACTTCAGAATTGTCTGTTTTTATATTAAATTTTGACGTAATTTTGCATCTTTTTACATTGAAACCATATGAAATGAGCATAAGGCAATCATACAAAACAGGATGATTATGTCTCATGCGAATTCCATATGACCATTAAAAACATTCACGCAGAGCGTTATAAACAAAAAATAAAAATATGAAAGGTATTGATAAAGCTCAGGTAGATTGGTTTATTCAGGCTGCTTTGGATGAAGATATTAAAGACGGCGACCATACGTCTCTGGCTTGTATACCGGCTGATTCCCGAAGTAAAGCAAAACTATTGGTCAAAGACGACGGTGTCATCGCCGGAGTGGAGTTGGCAAAACAAATCTTTCTGACCCTCGACCCGAATGCTGTTTTTGAAGAAATCATCAGTGATGGTCAGGATATCAAATATGGTGACATTGTTTTTTATGTCGAATGCAACACACAAGCTTTACTCAAAGGCGAAAGACTGGCATTAAATGTGATGCAGCGTATGAGTGGTATTGCTTCCTTAAGCAACAGATTTGCCTTTGAAGTAGAAGGTCTTCCCGTGACCATTCTCGATACAAGAAAAACCACACCCTTACTCCGGTTTTTGGAAAAGTGGGCAGTAAAAATCGGAGGTTGTGAAAATTACAGAATCGGATTGTACGATTGGATCATGATCAAAGACAACCATGTGGATGCATGCGGAAGTCTCACCAAAGCTATTGATGCCGTGCACGACTATTTGCAAAAAACAGGAAAAAATCTCAATATCACTGTGGAAGTGAGAAACCTTGTCGAAGTGGAGGAAGTCCTGAATCGTGGCGGAATCACCAGAATTATGTTTGACAATTTTGAACTTCCCATCCTTCGGGAAGCAGTGCAACACGTCAACAAACGATTTGAAACAGAAGCTTCCGGGGGAGTTTCTTTATCTACAGTAAGGAAAATCGCACTCACCGGAGTGGATTATATTTCGGTGGGCGCATTGACACATTCAGCAGGAACTTTGGATCTGAGTCTGAAAGTGATGAAGTAAAAATTTACCTTATACCTGTATCTTTCTATTACTACAAATAACAAAGACATGGAAACCAAACCAAAAATGATGTCTCCCGAACAAAAAGAATTTATTCGTTTTTTTCCGGAGGCAGAGTTGCCATTGATGTTGTCTCAGGACCAATTGCCGGATTTTTCGGATATCAATGAGCCGTTTTCAGCGCAATTTATTGAAGAAGTGCTAACCCTTTGGGAAAAGGAGATTGATGAATTTACAGAATTTATCCCTTGCGCTCATTTGCCTGTTCAGGAAGAATATCTGGGTTTGGTATATTGGAAAGGAGGTTTGTTGAAATATGAATTTATTCTGGCCACAATCAATAAAAAGGGAGAACTCATCAGCAAAAAACCTATTGCAACCACAGTCGTCGAAAATTCTGTCATCAAACAATCTGCAGCCTATATCGATCCTGACCTGAACATTACCATCCTGGCAGGTCAAAATATTGACGGTGCTTTGTACGATTCCTCATTAACACAAAAATTCAGCATGGAAATTCTGTTTAACGGAGAAATTGTCTTACATTTGGACGAATTATAATTTGAATCATGTCGCGTAAACCACGCCAGCTGAAAAGTCCGGAATTACAACATCAGATTGTAAAATTGTTGTCAAAAGATCCCAAAAAAAGGTTTGATGCTGTACAGATTTCACGAAAGTTAAACCTTTCCAATCCGATAACATCCATAGAAAAGGAATGCCTTTCATTGGTGACCCGTGGTTTGTTAGAACATGCCAAAAACGGTACATATATTTTCCCGTCATTAAAAAAAGTTACCACCGGTACCATTAAAACGTATCAGGGATATGTGGATATGACACGGTCCGGTTCAGCATATATAACGGGCACTGATGCAAAAGATGATATTTACGTCGCCGCCAAATCTCTGATGGGAGCTTTACATAAAGATGTCGTAAAAGTGCAGATTTTGCCTCAGGGCAGAAATCGTCGTCTCGAAGGCAAAGTAGTCGATATTGTGGAAAGAAGTATTTCGCATGTTATTGGGACGTTGCAGGTTTTTATGCGTTTCGGAGTGGTCCAGGTCGAACAACCAAAACAATTTCCCGATGTATTTATCAAACTGGAAGAGATCAATGAGGATATGCATGGCGCAATCGTGAAAGTTCATATCACAGACTGGGGCAAAGGTCAGAATAAATCTATCTGGGGAAAAATCCAGCAAATTTTGGATGCAGGTGATCAAAATGAAATCTCAATGCAGAATATCCTGTTGACCAATGGTTTTAATATCGATTTTCCGGAAAATGTCCTGGCAGAAGCACGAGAATTGCACAAAAAGATTAATGAATCAGAAACAGCCAAACGAAGGGATTTCCGAAACAAAGTGTGTTTTACCATTGATCCGTTGACAGCCAAAGATTTTGATGATGCCCTGTCAGTCGAAAAACTCGAAAACGGCCATTATGAAATCGGAGTTCATATAGCAGATGTAACCCATTTTCTGGAAGAAAATACGGAATTGGATAAAGAAGCATTTTCCCGATCGACTTCTGTTTATATCGCAGACAGGGTCTGTCCGATGTTGCCTGAAGAGCTGTCAAATCATCTTTGTTCTTTGGTACCCAATGAAGACAGATACACTTTTTCTGCTGTTTTTGAAATGGATATACAAGGCAAAATATATGCTGAATGGTACGGCAAAACCATCATTCATTCCTGCAGAAGATTTACGTATGAAGAGGCGCAGGAAAGAATTGAAACGGGTGAAGGCGATTATGTTGGCGAAATCAATATTCTTCAAAGTATTGCCAAAAAACTGAGAGAAATACGTTTTCAGCAAGGCTCCATCAATTTTGAAACTGACGAAATTCAGTTTACCTTTGATGACAAAATGGTCCCGACCGGTATAAAAATCAGGGAAAGGAAGGATGCACACATGTTGGTGGAAGATTTTATGCTCCTTGCCAATAAAAAAGTTGCTGAATATGTATTCAAAAAAACTGTTCCGCCGGTTCCGTTTGTGTACAGAATTCACGATTTGCCAAATCCCGATAAACTGGAAGATTTTGTATTATTCGCCAAAGAACTGGGATTTCAATTTCATACGAAAACGCCTGGAGGTATTACAGAGTCATTTAACAGACTCGCAGATGATATCAGAAAAAATGAGACCTTAAAACTACTTGAACCTTTAGCTATCAGAACCATGTCAAAAGCAGAATATTCTCCGCATAATATCGGACATTACGGGTTGGGATTTCATTATTATACCCATTTTACGTCGCCGATCCGAAGATATGCCGATGTTTTGGTGCATCGTTTGCTTTTTAAAAATCTTAGGGATGAGTTCAGAGCAGATATTGCGATATTGGAAAAACAAACCAAACATATTTCTTTACAGGAAAGAAAAGCCATGGATGCCGAAAGGGAATCCGTCAAATACAAATTGGCAGAATATATGGCCTTTTTTATCGGGAGAGAATTTGACGGCATCATTTCAGGCATGATTGAAAAAGGTGTTTTTATTGAAATCAAGGATACTAAGGCTGAAGGATTTATTGCGTTTTCAGAAATGGATAGCAGTTACGTTGTGGCTGAAAATAAGTATAAAGCTTTTGCAAAAAGAGGAGGTGAGGATCTGTTTATAGGCAAAAAAGTAAGGGTAAGGGTATTAAGCTCAGATAAAGAAACTTTGCGGATTGATCTGAAGATGTTGTAGATTTTCCTCGTCCCTTCCGGGATGATTTGGATCATAAAATGGCATAATAAACTGGTATTTGTGGGTAAATAGCCCGAATTTGGATGTAAATGGCTAAGTCTAACCTTTTTGGTATAATGTTTGTAATTACATATTATTATTTTTCATAATGTGTAATATTTATTGAAATGCGCCAGTTAAATCTAAAATTAAGCATTTTTGCGACATTTATCTTTTTGGCTTCCTGTACACCGGATCTTCCAGAAATTTCTGATAAACAAACCATAGATGATGAATTGTTGACTTTGTTGTCCTCTCAATCACCTACAGGTAAAATCGATTATTTTATATTTCCGGAATCAGACGAATACGCCAAAATACCACAGGATCCGAAAAATCCGTTAAGTCAGGCAAAAACCATGTTAGGGGCTTTCCTTTTTCATGAAACGGGTTTGTCGTCAGCCGCAAAGGACCCGAGGATGAAAGGAACTTTTTCATGTGCTTCCTGTCATCATGCAGGTGCCGGTTTTCAGGCCGGTGTATTGCAGGGAATCGGTGAAGGCGGTAACGGCTTCGGCAGAAACGGGGAAAAAAGATTGCCCAAAGCAGATATTACAGACCATGATGTACAACCAATACGCACGCCGTCAGCAATGAACGGTGCTTTTCAGAAAGTCACTTTATGGAACGGCCAGTTTGGCGCAACCGACCTCAATTCAGGTACTCAAAACCAATGGAAAGCCGGTACTCCGATAGAAACCAATTTTTTAGGTTATGAGGGTTTAGAAACCCAGGCTATTGCAGGAATGGGTGTTCACCGACTGGAAATCAATGATCAGATAAAAAACAATTCAACCTATAAAAAACTGTTTGACGCTGCTTTTCCTGAAATTCCTACCGAAAAAAGAATGTCCATAGAATATGCAGGTCTGGCAATAGCGGCATATGAAAGGACTCTGATGGCAAATGAGGCAGGATTCCAGAAATATCTGAAAGGCAACATGTATGCGATGAAAGAGGATGAAAAAAGAGGTGCTTTACTGTTTTTTGGCAAAGCGGAATGTAGTTCCTGCCACACCGGGCCAGCCTTAAACAGCATGAATTTTTATGCCTTGGGAATGGGAGATTTTGTAGATTGTCCGGAACCAACCCTGAAAACAAACGCCAACGATTCCGCCAATCTCGGACGTGGCGGATTTACTGGAAATCAGGCGGATCATTACAAATTTAAAGTGCCTCAACTCTATAATCTCAAAGATGCACCTTTTTACGGCCATGGAGGAAGTCTCAGAACCATCCGGCAGGTATTACAATATAAAAATAATGCCATCATTGAAAATCCAAGAATACCAAAAGATAAAGTGGATAGTAAGTTCATTCCTCTTGGACTGACCAATGATGAAATCAATGATCTGGAAGCATTTTTGTTTAAAAGTCTGTATGACTACAATCTGACGAGATACATTCCTTCATCTTTGCCGACAGGACAGTGTTTTCCTAATGCGGATCCTCAATCCAGAGTTGACCTCCATTGTAACTGATCGTAAAAAAGATATTAAACACGGATTATACATTAGAAATTAACAACAAAAAAATAAGGCTTCATATTTGTTTCAGTACTCAATTTTCTGACCTCAATGCAGTTAAGGCTGCGTCTGCGGAATAAAATTTTCGTGCTTCACTACTATTTTGCCTAATTTCCTTTCGAATAAAGTCCAATGCGTAATCTGGGTTAAAACAAGAGGCTCCTGACACAAGGCCTCTTTCGTTTTTTGTCCTTACTTATTATCTGATTTTGATTAAAAATATTACCTTTGTGCTTTATCCCGTGAGGGTTTTCATTTTACAAACGATTCACACGACATATGAAATTTGAAGTTTCTTCTTCCGAATTATTAAAACATTTGAATTTAGCCGCAGGTGCCATTGGTTCAAATCCGGTCATACCCGTGATGGAAGACTTTTTGTTTGATATCAAACAAAACCATCTGACCATTACGACGACTAATCTGGAAACGACCATTATCACATCCATGGATATCATTTCCGAGCAGGACGGAACCATAGCTATTCCTGCAAAAATGTTGTTGGAGACCGTAAAAGCTTTGCCGGAACAACCGATAACATTTACCGTTGACGAAGAGACAAACGGAATCACCATATTATCTTCTTTCGGAAAATATAAACTATCCGGAGATGCGCCTGACGATTTTCCTTCGCCACCTTCTGATGCTGATACGGAAACGTTGACGATAAAGTCCAAAAAGATATTGAAAGGTATCACCAATACGATTTTTGCGACGAGCAGCGATGACATCAGGCTGGCAATGACAGGTGTTTTTTTTCAGATTGATTTCAATAAAATCAATATTGTCGCTACCGATGCACACAAATTAGTCAAATATACAGTTGGTAATATCAATACAGATATTGCAGCTTCTTTTATAGTTCCTAAAAAGGGATTGATGCTGGTTAAAAACTCACTGGTTGACAATGAAGATGTTCAGGTAAGTTTCAACAAAACCAATGTTTTTTTTAATATGGGCAAAACCAAAATTGCCTGTAGATTGATAGATGCAAAATACCCTGATTACAACGCCGTTATACCGGTCGAAAATCCGAATATTGTGACCATCAATCGAAAAGATTTTCTGAATTCCTTAAAAAGAACGGCCATATATGCCAATAAATCCACCAATCAGATTGTTCTGAATATTGCAGAAGGAAGTATGACCGTTTCTGCTCAGGACCTCGATTTTTCCAATGAGGCAACAGAACAATTAACGTGCGAATTTAACGCTGAACCAATAACCATTGGTTTTAACGGTAAGTTTCTCCTTGAAATTTTAACTGTTTTGGAAAGTGATGAAGTTAAAATGATGCTTTCCACTCCGACCAGAGCCGGTCTGATGGTGCCTGCAGAAGAAGAATCGGATGAAGTACTTGTTATGCTCCTTATGCCGGTTATGACCACACAATCTTATTAATGAGGATCGTTTTTGTGGTTTATAAATGAATGCCATGAAAATCGGATTATTTTTTGGGTCTTTTAACCCTATCCATATCGGCCACCTGATTATTGCTGATTATATAGCTTTATACACAGGACTTTCTGAAGTATGGATGGTGGTTTCTCCCCACAATCCTCTAAAACCAAAAACTTCTCTGGCAAAAGATCATGACAGATTACATTTGGTAAAGATTGCAATAGAAGACAATCCCGGACTTAAGGTTTCCAATATCGAATTCAGTTTACCCAAACCATCTTTTACCATCGATACGTTAACGTATCTTCGCGAAAAACATCCGGAAAAACAATTTTGCCTTATAATGGGCGGTGACAATCTGGAAAGCATTCATAAATGGAAAAACTACGAAAAACTGCTCAGAGATTTCGATATTTTTGTGTACAACCGAAAAGGATATAAAGATTTTGATCCGACACTTCTCTCAAGAGTCACTTTTTGTAGACGCTCCCTTGATTGAAATTTCTTCCACTATGATCCGAAACAGACTCGCGGAAGGAAAATCCATCAGATATTTAGTTTCTGAACCGGTTTTTAATTATCTGGAGGCTAATCCAATTTACAAAAATGTCAAAAAGGGCTAAGTGATTTATGATTTTGAAAAAAATACAATAAAAAAGCTATAAATTTGTTAATTGTATATCAATAACCTGCCCATGTTAAAAAGTATATTCACTTTTTTTTTCTTACATTTTTTTATAGCACTTTACGCACAATCAGACATTCCTATTGGTGTTTGGAAGTCTCATCTGGCTTATAAAGAAGGAATCTGGGTTGCCCAAAGTGATCAATCTGTTTTTTATGCTGCGGCCAAAGGCTTGATTATTTTGTCAAAAGAAGACAATTCAGTCCGGTTTTTATCGCGCGAAGACGGTCTGTCAGATGTCAGTATTTCAAAAATATTTTTTGATTCGTTTAATAATCAGCTTATCATTTTTTATGACGATAGTAATATAGACGTTTTATCAAATGGAGACGAAATACTGAATATATCATCAATAAAAGATAACAGAACTGTTATAGGAAGTAAAAAGGTCAATGATTTTCATGTTATCAATGAAGATCTTGCCTATATTGCTACAGATTTTGGTATACTTTCCTTTCATTTGAAAAGAAGAGAATTTGTCAACACTACATTTACCTCTTTTGCGATCAATGCTATAGGTTTTTTAAACAATCAAATATATGCGGCTTCTGATAACGGAATTTTTTACATATCCTCGTCTGATTTGAATCCTGCGGATTTCGGTCGATGGCAAAAAGTTACGGGAATCCCCGGCTTACCGCAAAATTACAAAGTGGATGTTTTTGAAGTTTTTAACGGTAAGCTTTATTTTACCGTGGATAATGTCTTGTTTTCAGGAAATAACGAAACTGGGTTTACAGAAATATACGAACCTCTCAACGGTTTTGACATAAATTTTTTATCAGCATCGGATAAAAATATTATCATCGGAAACCGTGATTTTGACAATAACAGAAGTAAAATCGATTACATCAATCTCACAGGAGATCTCAAAACAGGAATAAACAATTGTACAGGAAGACTCACCTATGCCGTAGAAGATACAGATGGTAAAATCTGGTTTGCTGATGAATGGAGCCCTATAAAATATGCTGAAAATATGGAGTGGGGTTGTCAGAGATTTGAATATAATTCCCCTTTGGGTAACCGTACCGGAGAAATCAATTTTAAAGGTAATAAAGTTTTTATAGCCGGTGGAGGTGCGACGGAAGATTATCAGAATCCTGCAGGAAGTTTTGGATTTTATACGTATGAAAATAAAATATGGACCAATTACCTGAACGAAAACCTTCCGGCTATAGGTCAATATGATTTTTCTTATATTCAGACGGTGGTTCCACATCCCAAAAATGATGATGTGTATATCGGAAGTTACTGGAACGGTATGTTGAAATGGAATTCAAAGGACAATACAACTGAACATTTTAACAAAGATAATACAAACAGAATATTTCTCCCAAGAGTGGGAGATACACTTCGCACAAGAGTTCCGTTTATGATGTTTGACAACAAAGATAATCTTTGGATTACCAATTTTGGTTCTTCCCGTCCGCTTGTGGTGATGACAAAAGATGGTCAATGGCAAAATTTTTCTATGTCAGGCAATAACAATCTTGCTAAAATGACGATCGATAAAAACCAGAATAAGTGGTTTTCTGTGCAGGGTGTAGGTAACGGTCTTCTTGTTTTTAATGAAGGTTCAGATATTTTTGATACTTCTGACGATAAAATCCGGTATATTACTTCTGCTAATAGTGAAATTAAAGCAAACAGAGTGCACACCGTTTTTTCGGATCTTAACGGAAGTGTTTGGGTAGGTACCTCTGAAGGCCCCGTTATTTTTGATTGTGCGGACCCCTTCAACAACAATTGTACCGGTGCAACACGTAAAGTTATAGAGGATGGAATTCCGGCTATTTTATTAAAAACAGAAGAGATTCTGAGCATTGTTGCCGACGGAGCCAACAGAAAATGGCTGGGAACACGGAACGGAATATTTGTTTTATCACCTTCAGGTGACACCCTGATCACAAAATATGATACCCAAAACTCTCCATTATTGGACAACGTTGTCAGATATATGGCTTTCAACGGCGAATCAGGAGAAATGTGGATATCATCAAATAACGGTATTCAGAGTTTACGGACGACTACCACCGCCGGAGGAAGGGTACATAGTGATGTATATGTTTTTCCGAACCCGGTAAGACCGGAGTACCAGGGAATCATTGCCATCAATGGGTTGGTTCGGGATGCGAATGTGAAAATCACCGATATGAACGGAAGATTGGTACACGAAACCATAGCAGATGGCGGACAGGCTATCTGGGATGGAAAAGATTACACAGGCAAAAGAGTTGCTTCCGGAGTTTATCTGGTATTTTCATCGAGTCAGGAGGTTTCAAATGATCCAGAAACCTTGGTGACCAAGATTTTGGTTATGAACTGATTTCTTCTGATAAAATGCCAACAAACCGATACACATCCATAAATGAATTATATAATGGCACCGGGGCTACACGAATGACATCCGGTTCTCTCCAATCTGCAATAATATTTCTTTTGGTAAGGGCTTCAAAAACTTTTTTATCGGGCTTAATCATTCTTAAAGAAAGTTGACACCCTCGTTTTTCGGGATCTCTCGGAGTAATGATTTCTATACCGGGCAATTGTTTTTCATCCAACATTTTTAATAAAAATTCTGTGAGTTTTACTGATTTTTCACGACAGTTATGTATTCCAGCTTTTTTGAATATATCTAAAGATGTTTTTACAGGAACCATCGAAAAAATCGGAGGATTGCTCAATTGCCATCCTTCTGCCCCTGACATCGGAACAAAATCATCACCCATCTGAAATCGGATGGTTTTGTCATGACCCCACCAACCCTGAAACCGGGGAAGATCTTTATTATTGGCGTGGCGCTGATGCACAAATACTCCGGATAAAGCGCCGGGTCCTCCATTAATATATTTATAACTACACCATGCAGCAAAATCCGGACCGTCTTCATGAAGGTGGAGATGCAGATTTCCTGCTGCATGAGCAAGGTCAAAACCTACAACACAACCGTATTTATGTCCCGTTTTGGTGATGGAATTGATATCATAAGCCTGACCGGTATAATAATTGACTCCACCCATCAGAATGAGGGCGATTTTATCACCTTCTTTTTTAAGAATATCTTCAATTTGTTCAGAAGTAATTTCAAAACTTCCTTCTTTTGGTTTTAATTCAATAATGGAATCTTTTGGATCAAAACCATGAAAAGTAGCTTGTGATTCGACAGCGTACCGATCAGACGGGAATGGCGAATATTCAATTAAAATTTTATAACGCTCTTTAGTCGGACGGTAGAACGAAACCATCAATAAATGAAGGTTGACTGTCAGACTGTTCATAATTACCACTTCTTCATGAAGGGCACCAACTAGTTCTGCAAGATTTTCAGTCAGATATTCATGGTAAGGCATCCATGGATTTTTGGCATGCATATGGCCTTCTACACCTAGTTTTGCCCAATCATTTAGCTCTTGTTGTATATTGGCAGCAGTTTCTTTGGGCATCAGACCCAGCGAGTTGCCACAAAGGTAAATACATTCTTCCCCGCCATCATTAACAGGTATATTAAACAATGACCTGAATGTACCCAGTGGGTCCTGTTGGTCCTGTTCTATAGCATAAGTGTAAAATGAATCGTTCATGGTATAAAATTTAAGTGTTTAACGGAGGTACAAAGCCCAGCCAATGGATAACATTATTGTTCCAGATCATTTGCCTTTCATGATCAGAAATGATGTTGTGCTGCACTGCGTCATCAAGTACTTTGCCCGGGTAAGAAGATTCGATTTCGTCCATTTCGCCAAGGGGATATGGATCGTCCAACCCCGCCACAATCCGGCCGACACCCTGACGTTTTACTAATAATTCAAAAGAATACACATCATGTACCAATGTATCAAAATATACATTATCACAACAAATTGTATCTTTAGGATTGGCAGAATCGGTAAAAAGATCCGGCCGGCCATTAAAAGCCTGTTGTCTTCTGCCATATCCTACCTGTCCAAACTGATTTCCGTGAGCAAAACAAACTCTGGTATCTGAATATAAATGCGCAAAGTCATAAGCTGAATACATGTGAAAAGCATCTGCTGTCTGGGCACACATCCAGATCAGGTGAAAGCGCCAGAATTTATCTTCCAGGCTGATCATTTTTTCGCTGTCATAAGGATGGATTTCAATCGCAAGACCTAATGCATCAGCATATTCAAAAATGGGTTTTGTTTTTGGATCTGCAATACATTTCCAGGCAAGATCCGTGTCCAAAAAATGAGTTGGAAGACATAACACTTTCAAACCCAAAACAGATACACATCGTTCTATTTCTTTCAGGGCCATGTCTGTATAAGCCGGTTGTACCACAAAACCACAGGTAAAACGGGAGGGAAATGAATCCTGTATCTGATGTTGAAAATCATTTTGAAACCGGAGCACATCGTGACATAAATCTTTGTCCATGCCATTGCCATACAGTTGTGACAAAGTGATTACCACCTCATGATCAATGTTGTTTTTTTCCATCCATTCCAGCTTTTCAGTTACAAAAAAACTGGGATGTGTCACGGGTCTGGACCAGTTTTTCTGACACATAAAAGCATTATCCTCAGATATCCAAAACACCTCTTTTTCCTTCATAAATGAAGGAATATCCTTTTGGTAGGGAAGGACATGACCATGGGCATTGATACGTTTTAACGTCACTTCGTTTTACATTTAGGTGTTTTCCTGCTGTTGAATGCAAAGATAAAAATTCTGAACCACCTGCCCAAATATGGCACAATTTGTGTATTGTTTTGAATATGGATATACAGAAAATCAACAAACGGCATTACATAGCGACAGACATGTTCTACAGAATTAGTTTGGGTCTGTCTTCAAAGTTATTGAAGTATGATAATGGCATCATATATCTTGAGGTAACCCTTTCAAAAAAGTGGACAAAAAATTATAATGCAACAGCAGCTGAACTTGCTTATTCATGGAAATCATCGCATCCTGAATTATGCAAAGCACTGGGTTGCAAGGTATTTATCATTGATCTCAGAGAAGATACAAACAGACAATTTCTTCAGGATTCAGGGATTAATACACCATATGATGCTTATAAAGGGGTTATGTTCAGAAAAAATTATATGAATTAAATGATATCCTGAAATTAAGAGTAACTTTGTAAATTAAATAGGTAAGAAATGCTGTTTGAACAAAGCATTTAATATGTATATTGTTATGTTTTACCATCAACACAATGTCTGATTCCCGTTATTATTCATCAAAACAATATCTGCGAATTCGGAACAAGGTCCAAAGACAACAAAAAACCATCATGTTTTTATTGTCGGCCTTGGTTTCTTTAGGATTGGTCATGCTGACAAAGGATCAGAGTTTTAATCCGACCCAAAACTATGTTTTATTTATTTTATTTTTTGCCATTGGCCTTTGGGTAACTGAAGCAATTCCCCCTTTTGCTGTGGGTATTCTGATTATTGGATTTTTGGTGTTTACTATGGGACAAATCGGAAATATGGATGTCCAAAGATATGTTCATACCTGGTCCGATGGTGTGATCTGGTTGTTTTTGGGTGGCTTTTTTTTGGCTGAAGGAATGAAAAAATCCAAATTAGACAACCAGTTATTAGGATTTACAATACCCAGATTGGGAAATAAAATGCCCGGTATTTTATTGGGTTTTATGATGATAACAGCTGTTTTGTCTATGTTTATGAGTAATACTGCGACAACAGTGATGGTTTTGGCAACCCTATCGCCCATTTTTGCACTTTCGGATACCACCTTACAAAAACCACTGTTACTTGGTGTGGCCGGAGCTGCTTCTTTCGGAGGAATGGGCACTATCATAGGTTCAGCACCTAATGCGATTGCTGTGGGTGCCATTGAGTCCATGGGACACAAAATCAGTTTTGTAGAATGGATGATTTATGGTATACCCATTGCTATTATTCTTACAACGCTTTTTTGGTGGATATTGGTAAAAAAGTATCAACTAGAAGACAAAAGTTTTGATTTAAAAGTGTTAATTAAGGAACAAAACCTTGATGATGAATCATATACTGAAGAAAAAGCTAAAAAGAGAATTGTACTACTTGTTTTTTTGACGACTTTATTATTATGGCTTACCTCAGAATGGACCGGTATACCTGTGGCGGCTGTTAGTGGCATTCCGATCGTTTTTTTGACGATGTTGGGTATTATTGACGCAGATGATGTCCGGACCTTGCCGTGGGACACCCTGATGTTGGTTGCCGGCGGACTTGCTTTGGGTTTGGCCGTTCAGGAGCAGGGATTAGTGGATTATTATATTCAAAAACTCAGGGGTTTTGAGATTCAACCGATTTCTGTTTTTTTGATGTTTGGTATGTTGTCAGTTGTCATTTCCAACTTTATGAGTAATACCGCTGCTGTTTCTATTATCTTGCCTGTTGCAGTAACCTTTGTGGCTACCCTCAGTGGTATAAATCCGGTGATCACACCTGTGATTGTAGGTATGGCGGCCTCCTGTGCTTTAGCATTACCAGTTTCAACACCACCTAATGCTGTGGCATATAGTTATGGTAAAGTCGAACAAAAAGAATTTTTATACGGAGGATTGGTTATGGGGTTTACAGGACCGCTGATTATTATATTTTGGGTTTTGTTGGTACAATGGCTGGCATAGTTCAGCTTACTATGTAATGCAAAAAAGGCAGAAGTTCATGTATAACTGATACTTCTACCTTTTCTTCAACAATTACTAAAAACAAAACAAAATTCTTAATTATCTTGTATATCCAATATTTATTGGTTTGGGATTATTTTGATTGTAATTAAAGTGCACATTAATATCTTTCGGTACATAAATAGTATAATGAATTTGATGCGCGCGCCATTTGCTGTCCTGAGGCATTCTCATCCAAGGTGAAATCATAATTTTGTTACCTTCAATTTTGTATGGAGCATTGATGGATTTTACCCGCTCATTGGCTCGGGGTTGGTTTAATGCACGGGCTTCTGCTACTTTTTCTATGGTAATAAAAGGACTGTCTGTAGTTTTGTATATGACGGAAACATTGTGAAAATACAGGCTGTCTCCTTTGATTTTCAGAGGCACTTCTACAAATTGTGCGAGGTTATTCAGATCAAGATTTTCATCCCAGGTGTTGATAAATATTTCTTTGGAATTTATGGTTAAATCCGATGAAGTAGACAAAACTTCCCTGTGTTTATAATCTATTCCGGTCATGGTACCCGAATAGAAGGCTGCAAACAAAGCAATAAACCATACAGTCCATACAGTAAAACTGACTTCCCTTTTAACTTTTGTTTTAAAACCTAACCGCAAGAAAAAAACGATCAAGCCAAATATGGGAGCAGCAACCAGAAAAAACAGAGAAATAATACCAATCTGATTAATAAAATAGGAATCCGGTCCGAAAATCCTTAAGACCGGACTTCCTAAGGATATACTAACCAAAAGGCTTACCCCGGACAAAATCAATGCGATGATGATGATAACAGAGATTGACTTAATCAAAGGCACAAAACCAAGCCGTATAAATCTCAGAATTTTACGAAGGACTCCAAAAAGACCTTCCACAATGCGGCTTGTCATTTGTACTCCGGCTACCAAACCCGAACTTACCTGTGCCGTTTTTTTTTACTGCCAAATTCCTTGCCCCACTCTGATATTTTATCACCAAGTTCATTGATTTCTTCTTCCACTTTTTTGGCAATATTTTCGACCGTGGTTGGTTCGCCTTTCATGGCCAATTTGTCACTGGATGTCACTGCCTCAGGAACTATAAACCACAATACGAGATAGGTCATTACCCCAAAACCGCCGAAAAATGTAAACAATACAAAAATCAAACGTACCCATACCGGATCATCAATACCAAAGTATGCTGAAATTCCTGAACAAACACCCGCCAGTTTCTGATCATCAGGGTCGCGAAACAATCTTTTTCCGGTTTTGATAGAACCTTTTTTAAACGATTTGTCGCGATTTTGCTGATAGGTAGGTTGTTCTAAAGGCTCAGCTCCAAAATCTTCGGGCTTGCCCATAACCTGAACCACTTCATCAACTTCTTTCATGCTGACGATGGTTCGTCCTTTGAGATGTTCCTGAAAAAGTTCTGCCATTCGTACCTCTATATCATAAAGGATTTCATCACATCCATCCGAAGCCGAAAAATGATTTCTGATGGATTCAAGATATTGATGTACATACTCAAAGGCATCTTCATTTATATGAAAAGGGTATCCTCCCAGATTAATACTAACTGTTTTGTTCATTTTGTTTTATTTTTGATTGTGAATAATTTACTGCCAGATTAAGATCTTCCCAGGTTTCTTTGAGACTTGACAAAAAATCCTGACCCGATTCAGTGATTTGGTAATACTTACGAGGTGGTCCTGATTTTGATTCTCTCCAATTGTATTCCAGAAGACTGGCATCTTTTAATCGATTGAGAAGAGGGTATAAAGTACCTTCTACGACAATCAATTTTGCTTCCTTCAGTTCGTTAATGATATCTGTAGGATAAGATGCTTCTTTTGAAATAATAGAAAGAACACATAATTCCAGGATGCCCTTTCGCATTTGCGCTTTTGTATTTTCTAATTTTACATCCGACATGGTCCTGTTTTTAAAATGTTAAAAATATTATTGTTCATTCAAATTTATGTCTTATAAATGATGAAGCAAAGATATGTTATTTTATAGTACTTGGCTATACATAGTACCAATTTTTAACATAGTACTATACGAATCGTTATTTTTTATCGACAAAAGTCAATATTCGTCTTATTTTTGTTATCTATTTATTCATAACCATTTGAAAATTTGTATCTTTCGGGTTCAAAAAGGGATACATCTCAATTTTTTAAAACATTTTTTCGAATAAATATTTTTAATAATAGATTTTTCACCATCAAAACATACATATGAATAAGTTTTATTTGCTTTTAATTATGATTATCCTGCCTTTTGTAATGAAGGCTCAAAATGAAATCATTGAAAAACACAATAATCTTGTGTATTACAATACGACCATCAAAGAAAATCTTGAATTTATGAAAGAAAATTCAGAGGATCCCAAAGTTTTGGAATTGATTGCTGAAATGCAAAAACACAATGCTGTTTTGGAGGAATATCTGAATACGATTCAATTGCCTGAGGCAGAACCAACTGTTGAAGCAGAAATGCCCGAAGAACAAGCTGAAGATTGGAGTTCAGAAGAAGGTGAAACAGACCAGAACTGGGATCCGGGTGTTCCTGAAACGGAGGAGGATGATGAAATGGAAGGATTCGGGATGAGTCGGTTTATACCTTTCAGAAATAAAATAAAAACAACATTTGAAATACAATTCGGAATAAACAACCTGAATAAAAAGTCAGTAGGTAATGGTTTAAGTGATCCTGATATCTATACGCCGGCATCCTGGTATTGGGAGTTCGGGTTGTTAACAAAAAACAGATTGGGAGGAAAAACCAGTAAAGTGGCCCTTAGTTATGGATTTACGTACCTGATCAATCGTTTTTCAATAGACAATGATTTGAGAGTAGATATTTTGAATGATCAGCCTTTTTTCATAAATGTCGAAGATACCAAAAAAAATCCAAAACTTAATGTCGGTTACCTCACTGTTCCGGTAGCTTTTGATTTTAAATTGTCAAAAAGATTCCAGTTTAGTATTGGAGGATTCGCAGGGTACAGAGTTCATACGGTCCAAAAACTGGAAACCAAATCAGGATACGAAAGAATTAATGAAGAAAGGTCAGCCAATTATTTATTAAACAATTGGATTTATGGCGCTAAAGTAAGTCTAGGTGTACGAGGATTTAATATCATAGGCAGATACTGTTTCAGTAATTTGTTTCGGGAAAACAATAACTATGACTTCAATACCTTTATGATAGGGACGGCCATCAGAATTTAAAAAATAGTGAAGGAGGAATATTTTTTAGTATTCCTCCTTTTTTAATAATGTGAACATCATGAAAACACCCGGAAAAAAAGTTTTGGTCACAAAGTGGAAACCTGATGATTGCGAATCAAAAGATGATTTGGTAGCTATTGAGGAGCCCTTACAGATTTTATTGAACGGAGTGGCAACCAGTATTACGATGAGAACTCCCGGAGACGACAAAGCCCTGGCATTAGGTTTTTTTTCAACAGAGGGTGTGATACATCATTTTCAACAAATTAAAGATGTAGTACAAATTGATGAAAATACGGTAGATGTAATGTTGGAAAGCCAGTCAGAAAATTCGTTTTCCACCATGCAAAGAAACTTTTATACAACATCAAGTTGCGGTGTTTGCGGAAAAACGTCGGTAGAGACCATATTCCAAAAAACACCTTATAACATCAAACAACAGATTTTTGAGGTTGTACCGACTATTCTTTTACAACTTCAGGATAAATTGTTTGATGTACAAACCGCATTTCAGGCTACCGGAGGGATTCATGCGGCCGTTTTATTTTCTTCAAAAGGTCAATATCAGTATCATAGTGAAGATGTAGGACGGCATAATGCTTTGGACAAACTTATCGGGCATTCTATGATGGCAGACAAACTGCCATTGTCGGATAAGATATTGTTACTTAGCGGAAGAGCAAGTTTTGAATTGATTCAGAAAGCAGCGATGGCAGGAATATCTTTTGTTTGTGCTGTGGGCGCACCTTCATCACTTGCCATTGAACTCTCGGAAGAGATAGGAATTACGTTAGTTGGTTTTTTGAAAAAAAACAGCTTTAATATTTATACCCATGGACACAGAATCCATGTATAAAAAAAATTCAGGCAAATTGAATGGTATTGTATTTACCGGAGGTTTTAGTAAAAGAATGGGGAGTCCAAAAGCTTTACTTTTATATAAGGATAAACCATTATACAAACACATGGCCTCCTTGTTGATCCCTTTTGTTGACAAACTTTATTTTTCGCATAAAAAGGAATCATGTAAACTGCCTGAAGACGAACATGTCATTATTTACGATTCATATACTGATTCAGGTCCAATGGGAAGTATTTTGTCTGTACTGCAACATGTACAATCGCCGGTGTTATGCCTTCCCTGTGATACTCCATGGATTGATGATGGAATTTTGAAACAACTTGTGGTATCAAGAAATGAAGGCGAAATATGTACAGTGTTTTACGATTTTTCACAAGATCGTTACGAACCATTGATTGGTATTTGGGAAATTTCAGCTATCAGGATATTACAAGATGCAATATCAAAAAATCAATTATCATTACAAAAAATACTGGAAAACAATCAGGTTTTCAAAAATCCAATACCTGACGAAATAAAATTTAAAAACTTTAATACGCCTGAAGATTGGTCAACTGTACATGGTTGACTTTTCAACAGACCATAAATTAATGTATTTATAATTCTTTATAAAAAGAAGAATTATATTTTTTTACTCCTGTAAATGTTGAATAATTCAGATTACCTGAAAGCCGGCAGCATAAGGATCATCTTCAGGATCTACCAAAATGGTGTTATATCCATAAATTTTCGCCCATCCCTGAATGGAAGGAATAATTGCCGGAATGTCCCCTACCGAAGTACGGCCTTCAATTTTTCCGGTAAATTGACTTCCAATATAACTTTCATGAATAAAATCCTGTCCTTCACTTAATAATCCTTTATGTGCCCATTGAGCCATACGGGCACTTGTCCCGGTTCCGCAGGGTGACCTGTCAATAGCTTTATCTCCGTAAAAGACAGCATTTCGTGCGGTGGAACTGTCTTTCAAAACTTTTCCTGTCCACATGACATGGCTGCAACCTTTTATTTCAGGATTTTCAGGGTGAATAATTTCATAATGATTGTTGATATAACTTCTGATTCCCCGGCTCATAGATATCAGCTGGTCTGCAGAATAATGTTCCATTCCCCTAAAATTCTGTTGAGGATCTATGATGGCATAAAAATTTCCTCCATATGCAATATCAACATAAACGGGACCTAAAACATCACTTAACACCTCAATTTTTTCAAAAAGGAGAAACGATGCTATGTTGGTTAACTTTACATGGTCAACCTTTTGATTTTTGAGGCTGTATTCTGCAATAATCAGGCCTGCGGGAGTTTCAACTTTAACAAATGGAGGATTTTTCGGATGAATGTAACCTTCTTCTATTGCGATCGTGATGGTGCCGATCAAACCATGTCCGCACATTGGCAAACAACCACTTGTTTCAATAAACAAAACTCCAACATCATTTTCATGATCAGAAGGTGGATACAAAATACTTCCGCTCATCATATCATGACCGCGGGGTTCAAACATCAGGCTTTTTCGGATCCAATCCGAGTGATGCAGAAAATTTATTCTTTTTTCCATCATATTATTGCCTTCCAATGTTGGTCCGCCGCCCGCAACAAGACGAACAGGATTACCGCAGGTATGGGCATCGATACAAAAAAATCTTTTTTTAGAAATCATATAACTGATTGAGAAAATTGACCATTAACTTTGCGCCAGATTCCCAAGGGATTTTCATTTTGAAGTGATATTGGCAACATAAAAGAAGGACAATCCTGCCAACAAACAGGTCTCACCCATCTCAGAATGGCATCTGATCCGACAGACGTAAACCGTCCATCCGTTGTAGCCGGAAAAGGTCCCCCGTGTACGGTCGCATGTGTAACTTCAACACCAGTTGGTGCTCCGTTATAAACAATACGACCTGAAAACCGGCAACATTCTTCAATGAGTTTCTGATTTGATTTAATGTCTTCTACCGTACCAATTATTGAAGTTGTTAATTGGCCGGGAAAAGATTTCCATACTTCTTTTAACTCGTCCTGATTTTCACATACTATAATGATGGAAAACGGTCCGAAAATTTCATCACGCAAATTTGGATTTCTCAAAAAATCCATAGCAGAAACCCTCACAAGGACAGGACTTGCCAGACTTTCATCACTTTCATGAGCATGATAAATGGTTTCTATACCTTTTTCAAATAAAACTTTTTCAACTCCTTTGGTATAATTGTCATGAATGCCCTGATGCAGCATTTTGTATGATTTTGTCAGGGATAATTCCAAAGCCAAAAGACTTGTAAAGTGATTGAGTGCACTACTTTTTATACTGATAAGTATACCCGGATTGGTACAAAACTGACCAACTCCCATCGTAATTGAGGAAGTAAAAGTTTTTGCCCATTCAGGAGCCTGATCAATCAAAGCATTTTTAAATAACACTACAGGATTTACACTACCCATTTCCGAAAATACAGGAATTGGTACTTCTCTTTGTTGGGCGTAATCATACAAAGCTTTTCCTCCCGACAAACTACCGGTAAAACCAACCCCGCTTATTCCTGGATGCTGAACCAATATTTTGCCAACTTCAAAAGAAGTAGACATAATGTGTTGAAAAACACCAAGAGGCAATCCGCAAGCTGAAACGGCCGATGAAATAGCATCAGCTGTCATTTGGGAAGTTCTTGGATGAGCAGGATGACCTTTTACAATCACAGGACAGCCGGAAGCAAGCGCTGACGCCGTATCTCCACCAGGGGTACTGTAGGCAAGCGGAAAATTACTGGCACCAAAAACAACGATTGGTCCCAGGGGTACCAACATTTTACGCATATCAGGTTTTCTCAAAGGTTTGCGTTCTTCATCGGCTGTTTCAATGACTGCCTGAACCCAACTTCCTTCTGCAACAAGGTCACCGAATAGTCTGAGTTGAAAACAAGTTCTGGCACTTTCACCCTGAAATCTAACCATAGGAAGATTGGTCTCTTCAGAAGCGGTTTTCCAGAGTTTTTCACCCAAAGCTTCCAATTCTTCCGCTATTTTGTATAAGAGGTTTTTTCGGGTTTCGCCATCGGTATTTCTGAAAATCTCAAAAGCTTCCTGAGCATCCTGAACTATGGCATTGATTTCATTAATCATGATAAAAAAAACTATTATTTGTTTAGAATGGCCGGGATTTTTGAGCCTCGGCAATAATGGATTCGATCTTTTCTTTTTCTGTACCGATAAGGGTTAATCTGGGAGCTCGTACATATTCAGAACCTATACCTTCCATTTGTTCTGCCAATTTTATATATTGTACCAACTTGGGTTTGATATCAAGTTCAAGCAACGGCATAAACCAGCGGTATATGGTCAGGGCCTCTTGTGTTTTTCCTGATTTAACCAGGTTGTAAATGGCCATGGTTTCTTTGGGAAAGGCACAAACCAAACCAGCCACCCATCCATCAGCTCCGGCGCACAAAGACTCCAAAGCAAGTGTATCAACCCCGCACAACAATTTATATCGCGCACCAAAACGGTTGATCATCCGGGTGATATTGGTAATGTCTCTTGTAGATTCTTTGACGGCTGAAATATTTGATTCTGATGATAGTTCATCAAACATATCCAGGGTTACTTCAATCTTATAATCTACCGGATTATTATAAATCATCAATGGCAAATCAGTGGACTGAGCTATAGAACGAAAATAATGAACAGTCTCGCGATGATCAGAAACATATCTCATTGGCGGCAGGACCATCAATCCTGAGGCTCCCCAATTTTTGGACAAAACAGCTTGACGTTCTGCTTCTTTAAGAGATCCTTCCGCAATGTTGAGCAATACAGGAAGTTGACCATTTACTTCTTCAATAGTGGTTTTTACCAAGATTTCTTTTTCTTCCAGACTCAAAGTGCTCGCTTCTCCGAGGGTCCCACCTAGTATAAATCCATGAACTCCCGCATCAACCTGTGCCCGGATATTCAAACGAAAAAGAGGCAAATCCAATGAATCATCTTTTGTAAACTTGGTAGTTATTGCCGGAAAAACGCCATTCCAATTCATGTATGAGGTGTTTTGAAAGACCAAAGATAAAAAAAGACAAGATTTTTTACCGAAATGGTCAAACCATATACAAAAATATCATCAAAATATATCTTTTAATAACCACATAATCAATAAGATATATTGTTCTAAAGTCTAAAAAATTTAACATACCAAAATTCAGGAAAGTAAGTAAAAACTCATTTTATGTGAAATTTTAAAGAGCTATTCACATTTCATGAGTCATCGGTATTTTTGCGGACTTACCACTTTGTCCATGTTTGGGCCAAATCACTTTTAGCAATTGTTAAAATTTTTATTTATCTACTTCCCAAAATGGTAAAACTTTTTTTGATCCCTTTTCAATTGTAAAGATGAAACATCAACTTAATGTAAATATCATTGTTGCTTCTTTTTTACAACATTACTAAAAAATGGTTTTTGTATGAAAATTGTAGCTTTTGGTGCCAGTAACAGCAGCAGATCGATCAACAAAAAATTTGCGGTTTTTACAACCTCCTTTTTTTTGGGAGCAGATGTTTCAGTATTGGATCTTAATGATTACGAACTCCCGATATATAGTTCTGATCGCGAAAAAGAATTTGGTATTCCCGACAAAGCCATTTTGTTTTGCGACCAACTTCAATCAGCAGATCTTTTGATCATTTCTTTAGCTGAACACAACGGTTCGTACACAGCGGCATTTAAAAATATATTTGATTGGGTATCAAGACACAATGGTAAATGTTTTGAAAATAAAAATCTATTTTTACTTTCCACTTCGCCGGGGCAAAGAGGAGGAAAGGGAGTTATGGACACAGCTTTGGTGCGATTTCCGATTCATGGAGCAGAAATATTGGAATATTTTTCATTACCAAAATTCGGAGAAAATTTTAATGCAGAACTGGGCATTATTGAAGAGGAATTGAAAGAATCCTTTCATACAAAAGTTAGAAAAATAAAATCACATTATGGAATGGAAGACCATTGACCACAAACTTGAAAAAACCTTCAAAGTAAAAACCTTTTCAGAAGCGGCCAGAATAGTAAACGATATTGCAAAAATTGCAGATCAGTCCGATCATCATCCTGATGTAAAAATTTATGGCTATAACCATATTACTTTTTTTTTGAGTACACATTCTGAAGGAAAAATCACAAAAAAAGACGAAGCTTTAGCTGTAGCAATTGATCGGTATTTTTTACAAAACATAACAGAAAAAGGTGAATAATGAAAATTGTCTTGTTTTGTAAGCATGTCTGGAAGTCAGTATTTTTGAATTTTATGCTTACTAATTGATAATGATCTTTTCGATGGTCTTTTGAAACATCTTTATGTAAAATCAGCCAACCGGGACTTTAAAAAGAAAGATTTAAGGCTTCTCTGTTTCACAGAATGTTTACCTTAAATCTTTCATATTTCAACCAAACAATTTGTCAGGTATTAAAATAGCAAACGCAAGAGAATAAACCTGTAAAGCTCCGGATTCGACATTCAGAGATACGACTTTATAATCAGATTTCCAAATGCCAATTATGTTTTATTTACGACCCTATTTAGGATCAATCAGCAATGGAGAATTTCCATTGGTGATGATAATTTTTGTATTCGGAGATTTCGAAAGGTTGTTAAAAGCTTCTATGGTTCTGATACGGATGATTTCTTCGGTCAACCCTTCAGAAAGGATTTTCTGAGCATCACTTTCGCCTTGTGCCTCGATGATTTTTCTTTCAGCATCTGCTTTGGTCTGTTGCAAAATAAACTCCATTCGCAAAGCATCCTGCTCTGCCTGTAATTTTGATTCAATAGATTGAGCCAAACCTACGGGTAATTGAATACTTTTCATCAATACCGCTTCGATGATGATACCTTGTTTGTCAAGAACTTCATCCATCCGGGTTTTGATCTGACTTTCTATTTCAGCTCTCATGCCCGAGTGCATGTCCTTAGCGTAAAACTTTGCACAAACATCAGAAGCAGCCGAACGGAAAACACTGGATATTACCTGATCATAATTCATTCCCAAATCTTTGATGATATCAGGAACTCTGTTCTTTTTTGGTTTATACAGAATAGAAATTTGAGAATTGACACTCATACCTTCTTTACTTGGAAGGCTCATACTTAATTCCAGATTTGCAGTCTGTACTGAGGCTTTGACCACCTTGCTAACAAATGGATTGTAATATACAGGGCCGGGATCTTTGACTTTATCGGAAAGTTTTCCGAGTTTCTGAACGATACCCACTTCTCCCGGATCTACAATAGCACAGCTCGTCATAAAAACGGGAATGGAAAATAAGAGGAATAAAAATTTTCTCATGATATAAGGTTTTAAATGGTGATTTGATCTGACATAAAAACAAGCTGCTAAAATTTCAGTTTCTTAAGGGAACATTAAAAATATAATAAAATAGTGTTAAAACAGGAAGTTTGTTTGCATATATGCTTCAATTTTTTATAAGTTACTCAAATTATTTTATAATTTTCAAAAGTATTATTTCCAATGAGCTGATTAGTATAGGCAGAAAAAAGGAATACCCTAATATCCGAACCAAGCCCTGCTTTTTTTGTTACGCTGCCTTCATGGATATAAAATCAAACACAATTCTTACGACATGGATCGTATTTCCGCATCATCTGTCCGGAAAATGGCAACATCTTGCCAATGTCTCCCATGTGTTTTTGACGGAAGAATATTTGTTTTTTAACCAATATCGTTTTCACAAACAAAAACTGGTTTTCCATCGCGCTTCAATGAAGGCATACGAGCAGTTTCTGAAAGAAAAGAACCTCAAAGTTGAATATATAGACAATCAAGATATTCGGTCAGACATCCGACAACTTATGGTTTCACTTTCTGAAAAGGGATATCAGCACATCCATACTTTTGATCCTTGTGATGACTTGCTGGAAAAAAGAATAACAGAGTCTGCTGACAAATGTGGCCTGAGTCTTACCATCCACGAATCTCCTTTGTTTATCAATACCAGAGAAGATCTGGCAACGTACGGAAAATTAAAAAAATCTTATTTTCAAACAGATTTTTATATTTATCAACGCAAAAAAAGAGGTATTCTCACTGATGCAGCTGGGCAGCCATTGTATGGAAAATGGTCTTTTGACGCCGACAACAGAAAACCATATCCGAAAGGTAAAAAGACCCCGTTATTGCCATCTTCAGAAAATAGTCAGTTTGTCACGGAAGCAACAAACTATGTAAATCAACTTTTTTCTGATAATCCAGGCAATCTACCGTTTTTTATTCCATATCCGGTAAGATTTACTGATGCTCAAACCTGGTTTGAAGATTTTTTACATCATCGTTTTTCAGAATTTGGTGTCTATGAAGATGCCATGGTGGATACAGAAAATGTTTTGCACCACTCAGTTTTGTCGCCTTTACTCAATGTTGGTCTCCTGGATCCGAACGAAGTGATTTCCCAAGCCATAGAATATTCACAACAACACAACATTCCTTTTAATAGTCTGGAGGGTTTTGTAAGACAAATCCTGGGTTGGCGGGAATTTATCCGTTATGAGTACATCCGTGAAGGCAGAAAACAAAGAACCAAAAACTTCTGGGGTTTCGACAAACCACTTTCTGACACCTTTTATACCGGTGAGACCGGAATAGAACCCCTGGATAAAACCATTCACAAAGTTTTAGAATCCTCATACAACCACCATATTGAAAGGTTAATGATACTGAGCAATTTTATGTTGCTTACCGAAAGAAACCCGGACAGTGTTTATCAATGGTTTATGGAAATGTATATCGATGCTTATGATTGGGTCATGGTACCCAATGTATATGGAATGGGTCAGTTTTCCGACGGTGGTTTGATGTGCACAAAACCCTATATCAGCGGAAGTAATTACATCATAAAAATGAGTAATTATAAAAAAAACGCCCCCTGGACCGAAATCTGGGATGCATTATTCTGGCGGTTTCTTTTTGTACACCGGGATGTCCTCAAAAAAAATCCGAGACTGGCCATGCTAATAACCACTTTTGACAAATGGCCGGAAGATAAAAAAAGTAAGTATCTGGACAAAGCAAATCAATACCTGAAAAACCTTGAATATGAGAAAACCGTGGAACCTGCCTGAATTGCCGGTCTACAGCCTGGCAACCTCCAATGAAGGCGTTGTAAACATGAATATTTGTACTTATGTTACAGCCGTAAGTATGGAGCCAAAAATTATGATGGTTGCAGTCTATGAACAAACCAAAACCCTCGAAAATATTTTAACTGCTGATACTGCAGTCCTTCAGATACTACATAAAGATCAGGCTTCTTTGGTTCGCACTCTAGGTAAAAAATCAGGAATTACATATAATAAATATTTATATTTAAAGAAAAAAGATATGCTGTCTGAATGGAAAAACTTCACCGTTTTAAAAGATGCCTGTGCGTATATGGAACTTGAAAAAATATCCTTTCTAAAAACCGGAGATCATACTTCTTATTTTTTCAAAGTCAAAAATGCTGTCTCCCGAAGGCAAGAGGTATTAACCACACAGGATTTACGAAATTTAGCCATTATATCATGAGCCTGACAATCAAAGACATAGACAGAATTATTGAAATGGCTTGGGAAGACAGGACGCCATTTGAAGCCATATTTATTCAGTTTGGATTAAAAGAAAACGAAGTGGTCCGCCTCATGCGCCAACAACTGAAAAGAAGCAGTTTTGAACTGTGGAGGGCAAGAGTTCATTCCGGCATCAGCCAAAAACATGTTGAAAAAAGAAATGTGGAAATCAGCAGATTCAAATGTAGCAGGCAAAGACATATTTCTTCCAATAAAATCAGTAAACGAAACAGTAAATCCTGATTTTTTAAGATGACAAAACAAAAAATCAATGTAGTTTGGTTGAAAAGAGATTTGCGTACACAGGATCACGAGGCTCTGGCAGCCGCAGAATCCGACGGATTACCTTATCTGATTTTATGTATTTTCGACAAAAAGATTATTTCTCATCCGGATACTTCATTGCGTCATTTGAGATTTCAATATAACAGCGTAATCTCCATGAACTCGGTTATCCATCCAGAAATAAGTTCCGTTCATATCATGTACGGTACAACGGAAACAATCATGTTATGGCTGTTTGAAAGCTATCTTGTTCACAAAATGTTTTCATACCGTGAATCCGGGATTCTCAAAACGTACGATATTGACCGCAAAGTAACTCAATTGTCTAGTCAATATCACGTTGAATGGACAGAGTTTCAAAGAGACGGTGTCCTGAGAGGCATAAAAAACCGCCAATCCTGGGATCAGAAATGGTTTGTCAAAATGCACGAACCCATCATTAAAAATACGTATAGTCCCAATAAAATAATCCAATGTTTGCATCCCTTTGTTTTGCCGGAAAGGTTGGAAAACGTTCTGAAGGTTTACCCGGAAAACTTTCAGCCACCGGGAGAAAAACACGGATGGAAGTATCTGAGGTCTTTTTTGGAAGCCCGCAGTAAAAATTATTCCAAACATATTTCCAAACCATTGCAAAGCAGAACTTCCTGCTCGCGATTGTCACCCTATTTAGCCTGGGGAAACCTGAGTATCCGGCAGGTTTATCAGGCGATGACAAATCAAAACAATCCTTCCATCAAAAGGCCGGTGATGAATGCGGTGACCCGTTTGAAGTGGCATTGTCATTTTATTCAGAAGTTTGAAAGCCGGTGTGACTACGAAAATAAATGTATCAACCAGGCATTTGAACATGTGTGGCAAAAAAGGGATGAGGAAACACTTCATTCCTGGAAAACAGGTCATACCGGATATCCGTTGGTAGACGCCAATATGCGCTGTGTGATACAAACCGGTTGGATTAATTTCCGGATGAGGGCAATGCTCGTGTCATTTTTATGCCATTACCTTTTTTTGGACTGGAGAAAAGGGGTTTACCATTTGGCCAAACAATTTCTGGACTACGAACCTGGCATCCATTTTACACAATTTCAGATGCAGGCCGGCTGTACCGGAGTCAATACCATCCGGGTATATAATCCGGTAAAAAACAGTCTGGAACACGATCCTGAAGGGCTTTTTATCAAAAAATGGTGTCCCGAGCTGGCTCATCTTCCTGTTGAATATATTCACCAACCCTGGCTGATGTCGGACATGGAACAACAGATGTACGGACTTATATTGGGAAAAGATTATCCGAAACCCATTGTCGATGCAAATACCTTTAAAGAACAAAGACATTTACTTTGGTCCATAAGAAAAACTGAAGAGGCAAAAACAGAAGGCAGAAAGATTGTTGAAACCCTTGTAAGGCCCACCTCAACATGAAAAATATCAAAAAACAACATCTGCCGTCAAAAATGTGCATCGTGTGCCAAAGACCATTTTCCTGGCGTAAAAAGTGGGAAAAAGTCTGGGATGAGGTAAAATATTGTAGTGAAAAATGTCAAAAAAATAAATCAAAAATCAATAAAATATGAACAACATTCTCGTCATCGGAGCTGGTCATGGTATAGGCCTTGAATTGGTAAAATCCTTAAAAAACACGACAAATGTATTTGCCGTTTCGAGATCATTTTCAGAAGAACTGAATAATACCGGTGTTCCCGTAATTTGGGAAGATGCGCTTACGACAACCTTGAATGAAAATTTTCTTCCTGAGGTGCTGCATGGCGTTGTATATTGCCCGGGTTCCATTTCTTTAAAACCATTCAACCGGTTTACGTTGGATGATTTTGAAAACGACTTTCGTCAAAATGTTTTGGGAGCTGTGCGGATATTACAACAAGTTTTGCCGAATCTGAAAAAAGCAAAAGGCGCCGGTGTTGTATTATTTTCGACTGTTGCCAGTAAACTGGGCATGCCGTTTCATGCTTCGATTGCTACTTCAAAAGCTGCCGTGGAAGGACTAACCAAAAGTCTGGCAGCAGAGTGGGCTGGATCGAAAATCAGGGTCAATGCCCTGGCACTTTCACTAACGGATACCCAACTTGCCTCCGGCCTGCTCAATACTCCTGAAAAAAGGGAAGCAGCAGCCAAAAGACATCCGCTGCAGGAAATAGGAGATCCGAAAAAAATAGCTTCTTTGGTTTCCTTTTTATTAGAGGAAAAAAGCGATTGGATCACCGGACAAATTATTGGTGTCGATGGAGGTTTGGGCAGTGTCAAATTGTAAATATTTATGTTTTGTTTCATGATTTTAGAAACAACCAAATATTCATTACCTGAATGAATTATTAACAAAAGCTTAATTTTTGCTGATGTTGGGACAATTTGAGTGGACAATTGATTTATAATAAATTAATTACATATATTTGCCCTCTTATTAGCAAATTATAACCTTATGTTGTCATTGAAAAGATTTACCGCTATTACCAGCGCCCTGGTATTACTGATTACTTTTATGGTGTACTACCATTCTGTCGAAAGGACAGGAAGTCTTTGGGATTGCGGAGAATTTATATTAGGAGCCTATAAACTTCAGGTTGTTCACCCTCCGGGAGCAGGATTGTTTCTGATCATCGGAAGATTGTTTACCTGGATAGCGGAGATGATTTCTAATGATCCGTCTGATATAGCTTTTGCAGTCAATCTGATGTCGGCCTTTTGTACATCACTGGCGGCTGTATTTATATCTCAGGTGACCATGATGTTGGGCAAATTGTTTTTTGTTGCCAAAGATGCTGAAACCGACACATCCGAATCTGTTGCTCTGTCTTTCGCCGGATTGGTAGCGGGTTTAAGCACGGCTTTTGCTTCCTCTATATGGTTTTCAGCGGTGGAAGGTGAAGTGTATGCGATGTCAACCATGTTTACAGCGCTTACTCTTTGGTCTGCCATCAAATATTATATGAATACCGATGAAAACGCCGCTATGAGGTGGTTGTTATTCAGCATTTTTGCCGGAGCGCTTTCTATCGGTGTACACTTATTGAGTATTCTTACATTTCCAACTATCGGATTGTTGGTCTACTTAAAAAAATACCAGAATCACAATTGGACAGGAGCATTTGCTGCTTTGGCTGCCGGAGGAGGTGTAATGATCTTTTTACAAAGATTTGTCATCGCAGGTATTCCAGCTTTGTGGAAAAATATGGAATTGTTTACCGTTAATACTCTGGGATTACCATTCCATACAGGTTTGATACCAACGTTGTTGTTGTTGGGAGGTCTAATCTATTTATTATTGAGATATGCCCACAAACATGGCAACCAATTGGTACAGAACATAGCTTTGGCGGCTCTTTTGATGGGAATCGGATTTTCGACTGTTGGGGTGGTTGTCATTCGTGCCAATGCAGACACTCCGGTGAATATGAACGTACCCAGCGATGCGATGCGTTTGTTGCCTTACCTGAACAGGGAACAATACGGTGAAAGACCTCTTTTATTTGGACCACATTATAATGCAAAAGTTAAAGATGTCACCCGTAAAGAAAGATACGGAAGAGTCGGTGATAAATACAAAGTTGTCGATGAAAAACTGGACTATGTGTACGACAATAAAGATAAAATGTTTTTCCCGAGAATCGGGCATTCAGACAGGGTTGACCTGCATGGTGTCTGGAGAGAAGCCATCAGCGGAAACACCAAAGGTGCTCCGGGAATGGGATACAACCTCGGTTTTATGTGGAATTATCAGGTAAAATGGATGTATGTCCGGTATTTTATGTGGAATTTTGCCGGGAAACAGAATGCTGAACAAGGATTTTTCCCATGGGATGTACGAAGTGGTCACTGGCAATCAGGAATCACATCGCTTGATGAGGCAAAATTGTATAAAATGGATTCTTTGCCGGATTCGATGAAAAATGACTTTTCTAACAATACCTATTACTTCCTTCCTTTAATATTTGGTCTGATCGGTTTGTTTTTCCATTTCAAACAAAGACCGAAAGAAATGGGCGCGATGTTCTTTTTATTTATCCTTACGGGAATAGGAATTATCATTTTTTCCAATCAGCCGCCGAACGAACCAAGAGAAAGGGATTATGTACTTGCAGGGTCATTTATGACTTTCTGTATATGGATAGGATTCGGGGTTTTGGCTTTGTTTCAGCTTATGCGCAGCAAAGTTCCTGCTATGGTTTCAGCTGTACTTGCCGGTGTTTTGGTGCTATCTGCGCCGTATCTCATGGCTACCGAAAATTTTGATGACCATTCCAGAAAAGAACATTACGGTTCCAGAGATTATGCAGCCAACTTTTTGAATAGTGTCGAACCCAACAGTATCATCTTCACTTACGGTGATAACGATACTTATCCGTTGTGGTATGCACAGGAAGTAGAAGGCATCAGGAGGGATGTTCGTGTAGTCAATCTAAGTTTGATTGCCGTGGATTGGTATATCAATAAACTTCGTCATAAGGTTAATGACTCACCCGCTTTAAAACTTCAGCTTTCTGAAGAAGAATACCGTGGTAAAAACAGGAATCAGATATTTTTTACCGACGCATTGGGTGGCGACCTGAATCGTCCTACCAATATTTTTGAAGCATTCAGATTTATCAAAGACCCGAAAAATACCATCAAAGGTCAGACCATCCTGAATACGCAGAAATTGTATTTACCTGTTGACAGAGAAAAATATAATGCGCTGGGAGTTCAGACAATCGATACTTCAGAATGGGTCGACAAACTCGATTTTAACTTCTCAGGTAAAGATTTTATTACCAAAGATGATCTGGCTGTCATGGATGTGATTGCTTCCAATTTTTATGATCGTCCGATTTATTTTGCCATCACTTGTCAGTCCGACAAATTGTTGGGTCTTAATGATTATGTCGAAATGGAAGGTCTGGCTCTCAGGATTTCACCGACCAAACAAAAAGCAAAATCTCAGCTTCCGAGCATCTACGGTTATGGAGATATGGACTTAAACAAGACCTACGATATGGTCATGAATAAATGGAAATGGGGTAATTTTGACCAGAAACACTTGTTTGTTGACAGAAGTTATATGGCTGAATTACAGGCGATGAAACTGGTTATGTTACGTGCTGCTATCGAATTTGAAAGAGCAGGTGACAAAAAGAGATCTGTAGAAATGGCCAATAAATATTTTGCAGCATTTCCTAACATGAACTTCCCTTACGATTACGGTATTGTGCCTTTTATCAATGTTTTGGTACAGGGAGAAGCCTGGGAAGATGTCAAAAAACATACTTCCATACTGGCAACAGAAACCAGGCAATACCTTGATTTTTACGCTTCTCAGACGGATCCTGAAGTAATTGATAATTTTAAACAGGACGAACAAGCTCGTATGAGTACCGTACAGGATATTCTCGAAATTGCCAAAAAAGCCGGAGATCCTGCATTTACTAAAAAAATGGAGGATTTGATGGGTGAATACAGCAAACAACCGGAGTTAAACCCGCAAAATTTTCAATAAAATGAAGATAACCATTGGTGGCGATCATGCCGGATTTGAATATAAAGAAGTCGTTCTCGCTTTATTAAAAAAGGCGGGACATCAGGTCACTGACTTTGGTCCGTTTGATGCAAACTCGGTGGATTACCCGGATTTTGCTCATCCTGTTGGCAAATCTGTCGATACAGGAGAAGCAGACCTGGGCATCGTCATTTGCGGAAGTGGCAATGGTGTTTGTATGGTGGTCAATAAGTACAAAAACGTGCGTGGAGCACTTTGCTGGAATAAAGAACTGACTTCATTAGCCAGAACACATAACAATGCCAATGTACTTTGTATTCCTGCCAGATTTGTCAGTCTCACCTTGGCCAAAGCGATGGTTAAGATATTTCTGAACACCAATTTTGAAGGCGGCAGGCATCAGAAGAGAGTAGAAAAAATATAATTGAGAATAAAAGCCGGTTTTATCCGGCTTTTTTGTTTGATTTTGTTGCAATCAGGATGATATGTTCTTCTGTTTCCGAATTTTGTAGAGGATACTGAACGGTAAATTCTTTTAATACGGTAAAACCGGAAAGTTCCAGGGACTTCAATATTTCATCTTTCTGATGATAAAAAAAGAGGGTGCGATCGCCTGAAGAACCGGTTTTTATCCCGGATTGTGACGGATGGCCTTCGACAAAACTCAGATAAAATATCCCGTTGTCAGATAACAAATCGTGGCAATCTTTGATACAGGTGACTACTTCTTCCGGTGAAAGATATGGCAAAACAAAACCACTTATGATACCTTGAAAAGGAGTTTGTAATGTGCATATATCGGATATATTGAGGACAATACCAAAGATGTCAGGGACCATTTCCTGCGCTTTTTTCACCATATTGGGTGAAACATCAACAGCCGTTATCCGGATATTTTGTCTTTTAGCACGTACATAAGCGGATATGATGCCCGGTCCGCAACCCAAATCCAAAACAGATGTTTGACCCTCGGGCAAAAATTTCAGAAAATAGTCATAAGTCTCATCGTATATGCTGATGGCAGAAAATTTATCCCAGTACAAATCTGCCAATTTATCCCAGGTTTGTTGGGATTCTTGTTGTAAGGGGTCCAAAAAAGAATGAAATTTTAAAAAATTCATACTAAAAATGTCATAATTAAGACAAATTTGATAAAAAATGTTGGTTTACAATATGAAATACCTTATATTTGAATAATTATTTTATAGCCTGATAAATTTACTTGCCATGAAGAGTTTATATTATTTTTTTAAATTATTTATTATTAATAGTTTAATTGTTTCAGGAGCTAATATTAAATCACAACCATCTTTGGTAATAGGTGGTGAATTGATTGAGATAACTGAAGTGCCCTGGCAAGCCTCAATTGAAAATCACAAAACTCAAAATGGCGGGCATTGGTGTGGATGTACCATATTAAATGAAGAATGGGTGGTTACAGCAGGACATTGCCTTTTTGACAAATTAGGTGGGGGTAGAATTTTGTTTACTGGAGACAATGTGGTCATTCACGCAGGGTCAACAGATCAGACAGATAATAGTAAAGGGCAAAGAGTCGAAGTTGATGAAATAATTTTACATCCGCTTTATAATAATAATGGAGCTGATTATGAAATTGCTTTGATGCATTTGAAAAAGCCGTTATGTTATACTAACGAAGTACAACCTGTGAATTATGCTAATCAAAATACACAATTAATAGATGGAAATAATGCAACAATTTCAGGGTGGGGCAGTACGGGAAGCGGTTGCTGTAGTCCTGTCTTATATGGTGCTGAAATGCCTTTGTTTAGTGACTTTTTCGCTACAGGTATCATTTCGGAAGACGGAGAACCTAATTGTCCACATCAATTTCTTAATAATTGGCTCAATAACCGTAAATTGTTTTTTTGGACAGACGGAATTGCTATTGGAGATGGAGATAGCGGCGGTCCGGCTGTTATGTACATTGATGGTGAACCCACTCTTGTTGGAATTGTAAGCGGACATTGTCCACCCAATAGTGAATCATCTTATTCAACTCTGCCTTCTATATTTGGTAATGTTAAAGCATTATCACCCTTTATTGATGCCAATCTGGCCCCAAAAGACATTACAATCAATACATCCCAAACCAATCTTGCACGATCTGTGATTAATGGAAATATTATCGTTAAATCTCCTGCAGTTCTAACCATAAATACCAACATATACATGATGCCGGGGATGGAAATTATAGTTGAAAACGGCGCCCAACTGATTTTAGATGGAGGTAGAATTACAAGTATAGATGGTGATTGTTCTCAACCCGCAGAGGATAAAGAATGGAAAGGAATCAGGGCTATAGGCAACCCATTTATTATCAATCAATCATTGGTTTCAGTCGAAGTAAAAAACGGTTCATTTATCGAAAATGCAGTCACTGGTATAAATACATCCAACATGGTCTTTGGCGGTATGTTTGGTGCTTTAAATTTTTCCGGTGCAAAAATATCCGTTGAAAATTCTTCCATTCTTAATTGTAATACCGGTATCAATATAGGACCTTTCGGGTATTATGATATAGAATTGATTCCTGGGTATAATATTTCTTCTGACGATGAGAGTTATATCCAGAATACTACGATAGAAGCTCATAGATGTATTGTGGCTGAAAAGAACCGTGGTTTAGAAGTGATTGAAAGTAATTTACTAAGTGATGGCCATAGAGTACCTATAGGTATCTGGGCAAAAAATTCTAAAATTTCTGTTACTGGCACCTCTTTTGATGGGTGGGGATATCCAATTCTTGCAAATTTTAGTTATCCATATCCAGAAGGTTCTGACATAATAAATAATATATTTACTTCTCATGGAAATTTGCATTGGGACAACAATACCAATCTTGTCAGTCCTACATTACTACACGAAAATGATTTTGAAATCAGTGGAATTTTTATGGTAGGAAGTAATCGTTTTGATATCACAAAAAACACCTTTTATAACGGCAGTTCTGCTGTAGAAGTGGTGGGCACCGGTGCCTTGAATGAGTCTTATATTAAAAACAACCTTTGTGACGGTGTCGCTTATGGTGTCTATGCCAACGGAGAAAATGGTACCGAAATCAATGACAATTGTTTCGAGCAGATTGCGAAAGATAATGTACAGTTGTATGATGAAGCTCAAATATTTTATGATCAGGGAGATTTTGAAAATGCCGCAGGCAATTGTTTTGATAAAAACAAACCGATATTCAAATTTGGAAATAATGCCGAAGGATTTGAGTATTGGATTAAAGAGGGTACATTAACTTCTTCTTGTGAACATCCCGGAAGTCCAAATGTCGGAGAACCTTGGACTCTAATTGATGAAGCATTAAACGAAAATCCAGATGATTGCGGAAACAGCGGATTTTCCGGCGGTGGGGGATGGAATTACGGGTATAGGAAATGTAATGTGCCAGACTCTATACATTTGATGATAAACATGGAGACGAGTCTTAAAAACCAGATCATAGCCATCCAAAATAATTCCGGACTCTCTGAATGGGCAAAAAAAAGGGAACTGGTGCGACTCAGGAGGTGTCTAAAAAGTGTGATAGGAAAAATCACAGCGTACAGACTGATCACTGAGACGGACAGGGAAGCCACCATAAACTATCTCAGCGTACAGGATATTTTTGAAATAAAAATCGGTGCCTATGGCCTCATGATGCACTCGGGTGAGTACAGCAGAGCAGATTCATTTTTGACTACGCTGACCTATACCACGGATGCCGAGCTGGACTTTAAAGAAACCCAACAGATCTATCTTGACTTTTTGTCTCATCGGGATACGTCTTTGGTAGATGCCCTTGATAAAAATGTCTTATATACTATTGGCAATAAAAAACACGGTTATGCCGGATTTGCGAGATCTGTGTACAGTGAGATCACGGGTGAAATTATTCCGGTCACCACACCAAAATTAGGAGAACCGGGCCCGAGGACACGCAAAGAAAACTTTACCCAACATTGGACAGTTAGTCCAAACCCTTTCCATTCTCTTTTAAGAGTTAATTTGTTACATGATTCAGAATCAAAGATTGATATAACTGTATATAATACATTGGGTATGATTCAGCATCATAGCTTTGATACTAGCAATATGACAGAAATTCAAACAGATTCCTGGAGCAGAGGGGTTTATTTTATTGAAGTTAAAATAAACAATAAAATCCAAGGATTCAGTAAGTTGGTGAAGTTATGAACAATTTAAAAATTTGTGCTACTAAAGTTATTTATACTTTAGTAGCTGTTTTTACTATTTATAATACACATTTTTGTCAAAACACTTTTGTTAAAATTATTGACATTGAAAACAGACCACAATATGCTTTGCAGCTTTTGAAGGCAGAAGATAGATATTTTATTACACAATTTAACTCCTGTGGAAACTTATCATATGTATGTGATGGGATATCAGAAATATCAGAAAATGGCGAATTCATTTATGGTATTGAAATACCTTTTATGAGTCATAATTTAAACTCATTACAGTATGATAATTTAAATAATCACCTCATCTATACCGGAGAAAAAACACAACAACTCATAAGAGATAAATTTGTATTCTACACCATTGATCCAAGTAATCTGGCTATACTCGATTCTTTTTTTATATCAGATTCACTTTTAAAATTTAACAATAAAATTCAACTGACAGCTTCATATTATCATGATAATTTAGTAATTTCAGGCAATGGAATTAAAGTAGGAGGTCAAGGCAATCAGGTTGTAAACTATTTCCTCAAACCAGACTACTCAGTCGACACCTTACTTACCTTTCAGTTTACCCGGGGCAATACCAATATCTGGGAGCAGTACGTAGATCACGATGGCTTGCTCACCTTTCATTTCTGGTATGACAATTTTGACATATATGAGTTCCGCTCCCGTATCATCAAGATCAATAAAGACAAAGAAGTGGTTTGGGATTGGGTGAGTCCGCCTATTCAGGATGCTATTAAGCCTTATGGTTTTCAACATAGTGAAGGATTCACTGTTGTTTGTCTTCCGGAGTGGAATCACCGCTCCAATGTTAATCTCGTGGCAATCAACCAAGACGGTACAACCCGGTGGAGTCACTTATTTCCTGAACCCAAAATTTACAAAAAGAGGTATCCGGCAAGAGTAAAAGAAATGCGAAATGGTGATATATTGGTTATGGGATATTATGATGAAAGAGATTATATCCCGGGAATCTTTCAGGCACCGTTCATGTGCAGGTACAGTAAAGATGGAAAATTATTATGGGAACGAACCTATTTTACCGATTATGGAGCGAGCAGGGTTTCAACAGGTCTGATTTTTGACATGATCGAGCATGAGGATGGCCGTATTATGGCTGTCGGTCAGATCAGAGAAGGAAATGTACCTCCTTACACGGACATCCTCATCCTCACCACCGATGCAGACGGATGTATCACTCCCGGGTGCGGTGTGCTTAATAAACTCAATGACCTGATCTCGGAGACGGAGGAGGTAAAGGAGGAAGAGTTTGGGGTAAAGGTCAGTCCCAATCCTTTTCATAACTCCTTATTGATTTCATCTAAAAAAAGCGACAATAAATTAGTAAAACTGAAGGTGTATAATGCTGCCGGTGTCTTGTTACAAGAACATCAAGTACAATCCAGTGAGATAAATATCAATACAGATAACTGGCCCTCCGGTCTTTATTTCCTGGAGTATTGGATGGAGAATGCATTTCAAGGTTTTACTAAAGTCCTGAGAATATGAAAAAGGCTGAAAGAATCCACTTAATTTTAATTATTTTATTAGTTTTTACTAAGGTAATTCTAAATGGGCAGAACACATTTGTTAAAATAATAGACTTAGATAGTTTACCTCAGTATGCCATGCAAATCAAAGAAATTAACGGAAAGTATTTTCTTTCCACTTTTAATTCATGTGGCACGTTTATTTGTGATGGTATTTCAGAGATTGATATAGAAGGAAATTTGTTAAACCATATCAAGATAAATCATTTTAGCCATAATTTACATGCCTTAGTACAGAAACCAAATTCTGATACATTAATTTATACCGGAGAAAGAAATTTGGAAAATAAGGATGATGAATATTTTATGTATATTATAGAAAGTGGAAATCTCACAATTATAGATAGCACTTCAATAAAGGAAGAATCAAATCCATTTTATAATTTGTTTCAAAACGGAACTTGTTTTTATAACAACAATTTAATTGTAAGTGGTGATGGCTTGGCAACGGATATTAAGGGAAATCATTCTTTAGTTTACTTCCTTTATCCGGACTACACCATCGACACCTTGCTTACTTTTCAGTTTACCCGGGGCAATACCAATATCTGGGAGCAATACGTAGATCACGACGGCCTGCTCACCTTTCATTTCTGGTATGACAACTTTGATGAATACGAGTTTCGCTCCCGTATAATCAAGATCAATGAAGATAAAGAAGTGGTGTGGGATTGGGTGAGTCCGCCGATTCAGGATGCTATTAAACCTTATGGTTTTCAACATAGTGAAGGATTCACTGTAGTTTGCCTTCCGGAGTGGAATCACCGCTCCAATGTTAATCTCGTGGCAATCAACCAAGACGGTACAACCCGATGGAGCCACTTTTTTCCCGAACCCAAAATTTACAAAAAAAGGTATCCGGCAAGAGTAAAAGAAATGCGAAATGGTGATATTTTGGTTATGGGATATTATGATGAAAGAGATTATATCCCGGGAATTTTTCAGGCACCCTTCATGTGCAGGTACAGTAAAGAGGGAAAATTATTATGGGAACGAACCTACTTTACCGATTATGGAGCGAGTAGGGTTTCAACAGGTTTGATTTTTGACATGATCGAACATGACGATGGCCGCATCATGGCTGTAGGTCAGATCAGAGAAGGCAACGTCCCACCTTACACGGACATCCTCATACTCACCACCGATGCGGACGGATGTATCACACCTGGATGTGGTGTGCTTAATAAGTTGAATGATCTGATTTCGGAGACGGAGGAGGTGGAAAAAAGGGAAGAGATTGAGGTTAAGGTGAGTCCCAACCCTATACATGATGTTATTCAACTAATATGGGAAAAAAACCGGAGCGAAGACATAATGATCAGAATTTTTGATCCTACCGGCGAGATTAAATATATTGGAAAAGGGTTGGATGGTCATATAGAAATTGATGCAAAGAATTGGACTTCCGGAATGTACATTATACAATATCAAACGCAAAAAGGTATCATTCAATACCAAAAGATGATAAAGTTATAAACCTTATCTATCCTTTTCTTTTTTCTCTCCCTTTTTCTGACAATATCATCGCTTCATTGCGCGTAAAATTTTTAATAAATTCCACTTTCCGGAACCGCAATGCGCTCCAGTCTCCATCTATAGCAACCTGACGGACGGGTTCGAGATTATAGCTTCCAAGGCTTTTCCATCCGGTATCCCGGTTGAACTCGCATTTGTATTTTTTGGATGAAGCTTTCGGGTAGGCATACCACAATACCGCATCTTCTTCCAAAAGCGGAAATATTTGTTGGATAGACTGCTCAATTTCTTCAGATCGGGTCACAAAAATCAGGATAAAATCGATCTTACTTTTTTTGGTTGGTAATTGAGTCTCTACCGGACAAAAATCGGACATAGAACTCATTTCCAGGCTGAATTCTTCCGGCGGATTTTGGACAAAAATGACCTTTTGATCCTTATAATTGAGTTTTTTGAATAATGGTGTCATATCTTATGATTAAAAAATGCCTTTATATTTTCAAGCGATAAAAAACAAATTCAAACACAAATATCTGTTAAATCTGATGCAAAATGACAATTGTTTACCCTTTTTTGAAAAAATAAAACCAAAAATGGTTTCCTAACGTATCTTTAAGTATCATTGCAAATCAAATCAATTTAATCAATACATGAGCAGTTATTTTAAAAAAGAAGATTTAAAAAAATTTGGCGAAATCACCGATTTACAACCCGAAATGGGAAAAAAGTTTTTTGACTGGTATGGCGAAGTGTTTAAAGAAGGTGCCCTGACCGTCAGAGAAAAAAACCTGATTGCTCTGGCTGTGGCCCATACCGTTCAGTGTCCGTACTGTATGGACGCCTACACTTCTGAATGCCTGTCATCCGGTTGTGACGAAGAACAAATGATGGAAGCCGTGCACGTAGCTGCGGCAATCAAAGGAGGTGCCACCCTGGTCAATGCCGTTCCTATGATGAATACGATCAAGGCAAAATTGATGTAATCTTTTTTAAATCTTACCCATGGGCGTAAAACAACGTTCCAAATCACTCAGTTCTTCACATAGTGATTTGGCAAATACTTTTTTTCAACTCAAAGTCCTCAATGGTCAGGAAAAGGTAAACGACCATTTTGAGGCTTTTTCAACGAAGGTAGGTCATCCGATTCGTCCTATGGCACCTACTGTCTTTCAGATTAATATCGGAAAACTCTGTAATCAATCCTGTGCACACTGTCACGTAGATGCAGGACCGGACAAAAAGGTAGAAAACATGTCGAGGGAGACCCTGCAAAAATGTCTCGATATTTTGGCTCAAAATGACATTCCTACCGTTGACATCACCGGTGGAGCTCCTGAGATGAATCCGAATTTCCGTTGGTTTGTGGAAGAATGTCGCAAGCTCGGCAAACATGTGATGAACCGATGTAACCTGACCATCATCGAGGCCAATCCTGTGTACCACGACCTGCCTGAATTTTTTGCAAAAAATCAGGTACAGGTGATATCCTCTCTGCCGTATTTTACCAAAAACCGGACGGACAGCCAGCGTGGAGACGGCGTTTTTGAAGACAGCATTAAGGCATTACACAGACTAAATAAAGTAGGTTATGGACTTGAAGGCTCCGGCTTGACCCTGGATCTGGTCTACAATCCTTCCGGTGCTTTTTTACCGGGCAATCAAAGTGCTTTGGAACACGAATTCAAATCACAAATGAAACGACGATATGACATATATTTTAACAATCTTTTTGTCATCACCAATCTGCCGATCAGTCGTTTTCTGGATTATTTGTTGGAATCAGGCAATTATCACGATTATATGACTTCTTTGGTAGATGCCTACAATCCTGCCACAGTAGACGGATTGATGTGCAGATATACGCTGTCTGTTAGTTGGGATGGCTACATCTACGACTGTGATTTCAATCAAATGTTGGACCTGAAAGTAGACAGTAAGGTAAAACACATAAATGATTTTAATCTTACGGAATTAACAGACAGAACCGTGGTAGTCAACCAACATTGTTATGGTTGTACAGCCGGCGCAGGTAGTAGTTGCGGCGGCGAAATCTCCTGATTTTATTGATTCAGCAATGGAAGATAACGTTCTTCGATGACCCTGAAATGCCATTTTTGATGCCCTGCCATAATAAAAGGTACGGCTCCCACGGTATATTCTCCGGCAAATCCCTGACAGACCCAATCTAATTTATTTTCCGGAAGGGATTCAAAAAACAATCTTAATGAATCGTGGGTATGTGAGAGTTCTGCGATAAGATCCTGTAACGTTCTGTGGCCGACCTCTGCATTGTCAGCATAAACGTTTTCGTCAAAACTCAGCATCGTTTCTGTTTCGCCACGTGCATAACTCAAAGCCCGGTAGATAAATATGCGCTCTGTGTCGATAAGATGTTGTATGATGGATTTTAAAGTCCATTTGCCTTCAGCATAGACCCGGTCGCCGATCTTTTCCCACAAGTCCAAGGGTATGGTGTTTAATTCGGTTTTGGACAGATCAGTGATTTCCGAAATACTGACATTGTCGCAAAGAGCCATGTAACGACCAAAATATTGAGGTAACGGATGAATGTCTGAAAGTTTCATATTTAAAAAAGAATATAATATTTTAAAATAAATACAAAGCTAAGGAAAGTGCCGGATAAATCTGTTTCTATGGTGTTTTCATTTTCATTAAAAGATTTCAAAAAATATCGCTATTTCTTTACCAAAATAAAAATCCTTTGTACCTTTGTTTAAAATTAGTCTAAATAAGTGTTACACTGTCATCCAGAACTTTTAGCCATAAACCTCAAACCTTCCGACCCTAAAAAAGTTGAAAGCGGATATTTTGCGTTACAGGTGCTGCAATATGACATAATGTATCCTTATGAACTAAAAAAGTGTTGTAAAAAATATAAAAAGGGTAAAAGGTGTAAAAAATGTCCTGCCAATTAATGATGGTAATCTGCGTTTTTTACTTTGATATTGATTTCATCGGTGGCAGCATTAGCCATTTCTTCAAGACAGGAAACTGTTTTTTTAACCACGTTGGTCAGGGTTGATACAGATACGGAACCGTTTTCAACTTCAGAAAAATGATCGTAGATGTAATCTATAGAATGATGGTAAAAAACATCGAGTTCGGCATGCCATTCAATGTTTTTGTCCTCCTTGATTTCGTGATCAATATGATCAGAATACACCACTAATTTTTCTTCTGAAATATGTCTGATTTTTTTCAGTATTTTTTTGGAAAGGTGGTCTTCATTTTCAAACAATTCTTTGATATTGGCAATAATATCTTTCATGTTTTTTGCTGCATATACCAGGCTTCTGAGTCTGACCATTTGAGCCGCAAGAATATCTGATTCCTGTTCTGAAAGGTTTTTGGATTGAAGTTTTTTATAAAATTTTGTGGCCTCATCCTCGGTTTGTTTTAATAAATGGTAAGTCTCAAAAGGATCCTCAGATTTCATCCACAACTTGCTGAATATTTGTTCCTCTTCTTCACCAATTCCTTTACTTCTCAGGACTTTATAAATAAAATCTCTGGTAAGGAAAAATATATTTTTGATTTCATTGTCCAATGCTGCCAGGGCAATCTCCGTTACATCGACAGATACTTTATGAATATACTTACATTGGGCCGTAATGGTTTTTTCGACAAAAAATGTTTGTAATCTTTTTGCCAAAAACACAATAAACGGGAAAAATATCACTGCGCCCAACACATTTACGGCGGTATTAAATAAGGAGACCTGAATGACCGGATCTAAAACGGATAAAGTTCCGGAAATAAAACGTAAAATGGGATATAAAAAGATCAGGGACACCATTCCGGAAACCAGATTAAAAATCACATGACTTGCCGCCAATCTTTTTTTATCAGCTGTCCCTTTGACAGAAGCCAAAACCAGAGAAAAAGTTGTCCCAATGTTGGCTCCTACGGTCATAACGGATGCCTGAATGATGTCTATGGCTCCGGTATGAAGCGCTGTGAGGATAATGACCATCATCGCAGAGCTGGATTGTATCATGGCTGTAATCAACATTCCGGAAATAAAAAACATCCACATTCCGTAATTTCCGAATTGTTCAAAATCCAGATGTTCTGTCATATCTTCCATCGTTTCCTTCATGAAATCGATCCCAAGAAATAAAAGTCCAAAACCCATTAAAAAACTTCCGATACTTTTTAGTAGTGGACGATTGTCCATAAACAGATAGGTAAGGGTCCCGATGGCCAAAAACGGATTGGCAAAAGTCGAAATATTAATTTTAAAACCTAAAACCGCAACTATCCAGGCTGTCGATGTCGTGCCGATATTTGCGCCGATAATGACACTGATGGCATTTTGCAAACTGATCAGACCACCTCCGATAAATGCTGAAGTCAATAATGTAACCAAGGTACTGGATTGTAATATTCCGGTCGTAAATGTACCGGTCAATATACCTTTTATCGGAGTGTTGGTAAAGTTTTTCAAAAATTTCCGGAATGATTTGCCGGCCAACCCGTTTATGCCTTTTTCAAGATGGTACATTCCAAAAAGAAAAATTCCCAAACCGGCAATAAAAAGCCAAAAATCAAAATGGATGTTTGTTGTCAAAATATGTAGATAAAATAAATAACCGCCACAAATTTGGTTAAATTTTCAGATATTTATTGTTTTCTCACAAAAGAAGCCTTCCAATTTATACAGTTTTCATCTTTATGAACCAAAAGTGTCAAAAATCATTTTTTGGAAAAAAAACAAATAAGTACTATCTTTGTTAGCTGAAAAACAGATATTCATGATTCTTACCAATATATTGATTACCCTTTGCACCGTAATAGTTATGGAATTTGTTGCATGGCTGGCTCATAAATACATCATGCACGGATGGGGTTGGGACTGGCATGAAGACCACCACAAACCCCACTTTGAAAAAGAAGGTTTTTTTGAAAAAAACGACCTCTTTTTTCTGGTTTTTGCCATTCCAAGTGCCGCTTCTTATATGATTGGTTCTATGAGTGAATCCTACAGCTGGTTGTTTTTTGTAGGAGTCGGCATATCCATTTACGGACTGATATATTTCCTCATCCATGATGTGTATATCCATCAACGATTTTCATGGTTTAAACAATTAGACAGTCCTTACAGCAGAGCCATACTCAGAGCTCATGGAGCACATCACTCAAAGACAGGAAAAGAGGATGGTGTTTCGTTCGGATTGCTCTTTGTTCATCCGAAATATTTTAAAAAATCTTCGAAAGAAAGAAAATAAATCCGGACAACATATTGTCAAAAGCACACTAATTTAAAATTTTGTGTATTTTTGTTCGGAAAACGCCCCGAATCCATTTTTCGAAAATTTTAAATACACTATTATATGCGTCAAATTTTTTGGGTATTTATCCTTTTATTGGTAGCTTTTTCAGTCAATGGTCAGAACAATACCAAGAAAAAAACCGTATTCCAGGGATTTTGGTGGGATTATGAAAATCAAAATTATCCTGACGGATGGGCAAATTATCTCACAGATCTGGCACCACGACTCAAATCTATGGGTTTTGACGCGATTTGGATTCCGCCAAGTGTTAAAAATCAGTTTTTTGGCCAGAAAGGTGTCGGATACGCTCCTTTTGACCACTATGATTTGGGTGATAAATTTCAAAAATCTGATGAAAAAACCCGATTGGGTTCAAAAGACGAATTGCTCAGAATGATTGCTGTTCTTCATGCCAACGGGATAGAAATTGTACAAGACGTTGTACCCAATCACGTTATCGGCGCCGGAAGTGACACCGGGGAAGGTGGTTTAGATCCTGCCGCTCCGGATGCACCTTGTACAGACAAGTGGAAAAACTTTCGTTATTCCTGTTGGGAAACTCCGGCGCTCAATCCGTCTTCTGCTCTTTACCTATCCAAAAAAGGCAGATGGCCGAAAAATCATCAGAATTTCCATCCCATCATAGGCTGTAATAATTGTAATCTCTGCGATCCGAACACGAATCCAATATGCTGGCAGGGTTTCGGTCCGGATATAGCATATGATGATTGTGCCTCAGGTCTGAGCAGCAATGCCACATACAACCCTAATCAGGCTACCTATTCGCCATACAGAAACGGAGGAACCGGCACCAACAACGGGTATATGAGAAAAGGCCTCAGAGAATGGATGGTTTGGTATAAAAAACAAACGGGATTTGATGGTATACGTATTGATGCCGTAAAACATTTTCAAAATGAAGTTTCCAGCGACTTTTTATTTAATCTTCAAAATTTGGCGGATTGGGCTTCTGCAACAGATACCATGTTTGCCGTAGGAGAATGGGTCGGTGGAAAAACAGATCTCGACAACTGGACACTTGCTGTTGAAGAAAGATCTGGAACTTTTGATTTTGGCCTCAGAGCATTTGATGGAAACGGGGGTTTGTACTCAATGATCTATGGAAACGGAGGTTTTAATATGTCGACATTGCCGGCTGCACAACAAAACAGACGATTTATTGACGTTTCCGGCACCAGAATTCACCGGACGGTACCTTTTGTCAACAATCACGATACCTACCGACCTATCGTCAATACTTTAGGAAATATCACCGGCTGGAACACCGGACAGGAACTTTCGCCGCACGTAGATCCCCGCGAACCCCGACTCGGAGCAGCATATGCTGTTATGCATGCTGTAGACGGCAATCCACAATCCTTTTTTGAAGATGTTTTTAACGTAGCCAATACCAGCCAACGTTTTACTCATAATCCTACCAACGTAGCTCAATTGCCACAACATACAGATCTTGCTAATATCATCAGAATGCATGGTGCTTTGAGTTTTAAAGCCGGAGATTACAGAGTTCCGAGCAGTTTATCCTCTTTTTGGAATGTTGTCACTTCTTCAACCAACAATCAGGATGTCATTGTCATCGAAAGAAGTCAACAAGCAATTATTTGTGCCACAGACAGCTGGTTGACAGATCAGGATTGCTGGATAGATACAGATTTTCCTGTAGGAACTGTATTAAAAGATTATTCAGGAGGAATAACAAATAATACGACTGTTGTTGGACCACAACCCGGGGGAAGCAGCAATCGGGTGAATGTAAAATGCCGTGCAGTAGGTTTTCCATCTTTTACATATTCAACAACCTATTCGGATCACGGTATTCATTATCATGGCTATGCGATCTGGGCACCGGTCAGCAGACAAAACGAAGTCGATAATTACAGCCGCGGACCTATCACCACTACCCAGGAATGGGAAATGGAAGACGATCTGGGTGACAGTCATTGTGAATCATTGGTTCAGGGAGGAAGATTGCCGGAAAATTCCTGTGCTTACCGGATTGTGGGGAAAATATTTGTAAAAGAAAATTCTACTATCACGTATGATTTTTTTGAAGACGAACTTCAGACAAACGAGGATAATTGTCTCGAATTTTATTATCTGAATGGAGAAAAAATATTTTGTCATTGTAATGTGGCCTCTTTTTCCGGAAGTTTTACCAATGACTCTACCGGATGGATTATAGCGAAAATCAGGCATAATCCGGGCGATGGTTGTAATCAAATTGCATATTGTGGTAATCCCGGAGATTGTAGTGGAGTTCCATCACAAAAAGCGTATGTCAAACTAAGTTATCAGGCTCCGTCCAATGTCACCACTTCTGCTTTTCCTGCAACACCGGTCAACATGCCTTCATTCTGGACAGGTGCGGGGGGAAATTCAGATTACAACAATCTGCTAAATTGGGAACAATGTAATAAACCGACATTGACAGCCGGAAAAAATGTATTTTTTGTCAATAAAATTGCCAATGGTATAAATAATGGTTCTAACTGGCAAAATGCTTTTGTTTCATTGGAAAAAGCGTTGGAGGCAGCTTCATTTTGTGATAATGTTTCTGAAATATGGGTTGCCCAGGGTACTTATTTTCCCAACACGACCAACCAAAGATCAAAATCTTTTATTCTTCCGGAAGGAATCAGTATATATGGTGGTTTTCCGGATAATAATAATCCGGACTGGAGTCAGAGAAATTCGGATATATATCAAACTGTATTAAGCGGTGACATAGGAATTTCAAACCAACATACCGATAATACCTATTATGTGGTTCATATGCCCGCTTCTACTGATACGACTATATTAGACGGATTTGCCATTCGTTATGGTTTTGCGGATGGCATCGGAACCAACCAAAATAAAACCGGTGGTCTGCTTAATGAAGGAAAATTAAAAATCAGGAAAAGCCGGATACAGTTTTGTTTTGCGTCAGAGGGACCGGCGGCTGCGTTAAACACAGGAAATATGGCTTATCTTGAAATGGACGATGTTTTGGTGGAAAACAATAATTCTGATTCAGAAGAATCTGTCAAAAATGAAAACAATGCCATCATTAAGATTTCAGATTCTGTGACAATCAAAGAATAAACAAAAGCAGGGTCGGGATAAATCCAAACCCTGCATAACCCCAAAAAACCAATTGAAAACGTGTATTTTACATCCACTATTGGACCAAAAAGCACATTTATTGTCTCTTAGACGTTTAAAAAAAACGAAGACCACAGAAGAATTTAAAAAAAATTAAAAAAATATTTTGGCAAAAGTAAGAACAGCCTTTTTTTGCTCAGCTTGCGGAGCAGAGTCTATTAAATGGATCGGAAAATGTCCGTCTTGCGGTGGATGGAACACCTATCAGGAAGAGGTGATTTCAAAAGCAACTACACAAGAGGAAAAAACCAAAGTCTGGAAAGAAAGCAGTAAGCCAAAAGCCAAACCTGTCCGACTTGATGAGGTAGTTCCACTTGAAAATGCCCGTTTTGACTTGTTGGACCAGGAATTAAACAGAGTCCTCGGTGGTGGTCTGGTGGCCGGTTCGGTGATTTTGGTCGGTGGTCAGCCGGGCATTGGAAAATCAACACTTTTGCTTCAGATAGCTTTAAAACAAAAAGCAAGGGTCCTTTACATTTCCGGGGAAGAAAGTGAAGAACAAATAAAAATGCGGGCAAACCGGATTTCTTATAAAAACCCGGAATGTTATATTTATACTGAAACCAATGTTGAAACCATCCTCAAGGAAGCATCCCGGCTTTCACCGCATATGATTATTGTGGATTCGATTCAAACGATCGTCAGTCCGCATATCGACAGTACGCCTGGAAGTATCTCTCAGGTAAAAGAATGTACCGGTGAGTTACAAAGATTTGCCAAAGAAACCAACATACCGATTTTTATCATTGGACACATCACAAAAGATGGTGCCATCGCCGGACCCAAACTTTTGGAACATATAGTCGATGTGGTGCTTCAGTTTGAAGGTGACCAGCACTATGCCTACAGAATCGTCAGAACGTTAAAAAACAGATTTGGCTCCACCGACGAAATCGGCATTTATTCTATGCAGTATGAAGGCATGAAAGAAGTATCCAACCCTTCGGAATTGTTGATTTCTCCAAATGAAGACCAACTCAGCGGTTCTTCGATCGGAGCTTCCATGGAAGGACTGCGACCCTTATTGATTGAGACGCAGGCATTGGTCAGTCCGGCTATTTACGGCAATCCGCAGCGGTCGACCACAGGATTTGACCTCAGAAGGATGTCAATGTTATTGGCTGTTTTAGAAAAAAGATGTGGATTGGCCTTTGGGCAAAATGACGTTTTTCTCAATATGGCGGGAGGACTAAAAGTCACTGACCCCGGGATTGATCTTGCTGTTGTGGTGTCGCTGATTTCCTCTTTGGAGGATATTTATGTAAATAAAAAATATTGTTTCTGTGGTGAAGTGGGCCTTTCTGGTGAAATCCGGCCTGTGAGCCGCACCGAACAAAGAATTCAGGAGGCTGCAAGGCTCGGATTTGAGGTAATGTATACTTCAAAACACGCTATTGACAAAAATCTGGGCAAAAAGTATAATATTCAGTTGGAAACGGTGACCAAAGTCGACGACATCCTCAGAGAAGTATTCGGCTGATATGGAAAATCCGGAAATAACCAACATCAACAAAATATCAGAAAAACATCCTGTCATTCTGTTTGACGGAGACTGTACATTTTGTAATTTTTGGGTACAATATGTACTCAAACGGGACAAAAAACGGGAATTCTATTTTTCTCCTTTACAAAGTGATGGGGCAAAATCCCTGATTTCCTCCTTAGACAAAAGATTGCAGGAGACAGATTCTATAATTGTTTTGTTCAAAAAAAAGGTTTTTGACAAGTCTGATGCTGTTTTTGTCATCCTGAAAGCGTTGAACCATCCGGCCAGATATATTTGGTATATTTCGCCAAAATTCCTGAGAAATGTTGTTTACGACCTGATTGCAAAGTACAGGCACCGGTTGTTTTGGTGGCAAACGGAGTGTTTGGTACCGGATGAGGAGGATAAAAAACGATTTTTATAATTATATTAATTTACAAAGCCCGGGGGCTGTAACCATCATAATTATTTGAAATTTTCTGTAATTCTGTTTCTGTCTTCATTTTCCTTGTCGTTCTTGTGGTACAATTCTATGAAAGTAATTTTTTGTTTGTCAGGAAAGTAAGCATAAACCAATCTAAACCCAGAATTTACTCCTCTTCCTTTCAACGCTTTACAAGCAATTTTTTTAATCTTGATAATACATGTTTTTATCTCCAAATGATCGATTCGAAAACTAAACGGTGGTCTTTCGTCGGGTCGTTTTTTAAGTATGGTTTTAATCTCACCCAAATCATCGTTTAAAGTTCTGTATTTCTTCAAAAGTGATTTTAAGTCTTTATTGAATTCTGGTAATTGATTAAACTCCATAACTTATTCATTTTCGTCGTTATAAACCCGTACTGAATAAGGCAATTCTCTGTAAAAAGCCAACTCATAACTAATGTCTTTTCCTTCGTCAGTAACTTCCCATGGCAAATCTTTATGAGAATAATCACTAATCATACTGGCAGACCAATCACTCATTTGTTCAATAACTTTATCAATTACATCTATTTCAATAGCCAGCAGTTCGGTTAAATCAGGTTTTTCTAAAGGCAAATATCGGGTTTGTCGATAGCCGTGATGTTCAGTGAATACTTTTTGCAGCTGTCCTTTTTCAATCATCTGACCTATGATTGTATCTAAATTTTGAGGAACAGGACCAAAGGGCAACTTGCGATATGTAGCACCTGTCAAATGTTCCTCATACAATTCATAATAATTGAAGTCCGAGAAATAAAGCAATTTATAAAGCACAGTTTCGCCAACATTAGACTTACCTGCACAGCGTTCAAGAATATACAACAAGATGTTTTTAAACTTATTGACCTGCAATGTAGGCACCGAAATACGTTCTTCTTCTTTTTTAACTTTTTTTTCTTCATTTATATCAACATCCAAACTTACCTGAAAATCTTCAGACATAAAATCGTCCAATGAAAATTCCAGAACCATGGATAGTTTTTGTAATTCAAAAATATCTACTTTTCTGTTTCCTAACTCAATCTGAGCCAAAGATGGTCGGGAAATTTTGATACTTTTAGCCAAATCTTCCTGAGATATGCCCTTCATTTTGCGAACTTCGGCAATCCTCTGACCTATTTTTTTTTGCGTCAATTTTATGTTCATATCAATGTACGTTTTGATGATTAACGTAACAAAGTTACGCATTGTTTCAATACAAAACAAATATATGTTTTAATATAAAACATAAAATCCTAAAACTTCAAACAAAGTTGGTGGCAAAACCGGTAATCGACGCTTCCAACCTGTTCTACAAAAAATAAATTGAAAGTATTACCAAATATTATTAACTTTGAATAAAAAAGGTAATGGACAAAAATACATCTGTATCTTTAGGTTATCATTTTGAAGAATTTGTACAAACCAGAATTGGAGAAGGAAGGCACACAAATGCCAGTGAAGTGATAAGAGCCGGTTTGAAATTACCTGAAAAAGAAGAACAAAAATTTTATGTTTTACGAAAGGTTATCCGGGATGTAATTGACAGTGGTTTAGCATAAGACTTCAATCCACAAATGCATCAAATAGAATTGAAAAAAAAATAAAAGCCAATAGCCACTCTAAATGAATAAGTTTGTCCTATCTCTCTTTGTCTTTTTAATTTTTAATGGCTGCACATTAAAATCAAAAGAATTTAGTGCAATTCATTCTTCATATAAAAGTGAAAACAAACCATGTGACAGGTTATTCAGAAGGATCTCCAAACAATGGCAGCAACATAAAATATACACCACGTGCTATTTTTATCATAAAAAATTGATATCTTCCATATTAGCAAATAAAGATTGTTTTATGGATTTAAGCCCTGAAGATATCACTGATATTTTTGGAAGCCCAACCAGAGTTTCTGATAAAAAAAATTATACTATTTTAAGATATGAAATGTCTGAGGTATGTGATGAGGACACCTTTTCTCTGATTAAACTTATTTTTAAATTTGAAAATCAAAAAACCAAAGATGTCGAATTATCGGTGGGAACGACATTGATATGCAATTGAAATTCTGTGTAATAAATCAATTACTTGAGTAAGCCGGTAGTTACGAAATTATCAAAAATATAGATATACAAATGCTTAGATATTCAAACTTGATAGTATTTATTATCGTTCTTTTTTCCTGTAATTCCATTACGAAAAAAAATGCCAGTAATGATATACTTCATTATAAAGACAATGAAAAGTGTACAAAACTGTTTAAAAGAATTCCTAAGAAGTTTCAAATTCATGATAAATATTTTGAGTGTTTACAGTATAATGAAAAAATAGTTTTGGAAATAATACATCAAAAAGAGTGTTTAATCGGGTTAAAAAAGGAAAATATAATGGCCGTTTTTGATACTCCCACAGCTGAAAGTGACAATCAATTTATATACGATCTTTATATTAATTGCAATAGCTCCAAACCAGCTTCAAGACTATATTCTCTTAATTTTACATTTGAAAATCAGAAACTGACAGACATCATTTTAAAAGAGGAATTTCGACTTTTTTAACGGTTAAATGATTTATTAAACGTTCAATTTTATGCAAAACCAGTAATGAACAAATTTTTCCTATCTCTCTTTTTAATTTTTGGTATTGATATACATTTTTTCACTAACTTTATTAAAAAATAAAAGGTTTGTTAAAAATTACTGCTATTTAACATTTTTACTCAATTCTGACTTGGACATGCCCAAAAAACAGAAAAGCTATTTGCATCAATGTTGTATTCATAAACACTTACATCCCCTTTTTCATAAGCCCCTGTTGCAATACCATCATATTTTATTGGACGATTAATGAGTTCGTCATCTGAACAAATATTTTCGCCTCTATCATATTTCATAATCCAACTGTCTTGGTAATTATATCCATAATTACCCATAAAAACTGTTTCAATACCGAATGCGTTTGACATAAAGCAGAAAAAGTGCAATTCGTTAGTGCTAATATTTATTAATAAACATGCGTAATCTAATATATTATCCTCATTGAAATAACCTTCAGTATAATAGGGAACTTTTTTTTCGTCCCTAAAATTGAACCAGTCTGTTCCTACGGTTATGTCATCTTTATTCGGCATTCTATATCCTGTCGGTATTGGAATATTTTCATTTCGTTTTTCTTCGATCAAACTTCTATTAATTATTATAGTATTTGCGACAATTTTAAAAAAATCTTTATGTTGACTCATTTTTATTGAAAGATCCTCCTTTAAATCCGCAGTTGAAACATTACAAATTAGATTAAACAAAACATTGTCAACTATAAAGAAAAAATTTAATGATTTCATTTTAATTTCGTTGTCAATATTTTTATACATTGATTCAATCTCGGCCATATAGCCTGGTAAACCATCTACGACAATTTTTTTTCCAGAAACAAAGTTTCCTCGATCGTGCACAATGTTTGAAAAAAAGTAATTATCTCCAAAGAAATCTTCAATATCGGAAGGTGTCAAAATTTGTCCATTATGTAAAGGTAATTTATGGGAACTAATTGCCATATTAACATGTGGGTTGAAATCATTAGTACCCAATTTAATTATAACATGAGATCTTTCTCCCTGTAATATATTCCAGCTAGTTGGTATTTTCATTTGCCAATCGGCTCCATGTGCTTTAGGATGATCTTTTACTGAAAATATTTTAGTTTGACCAGAATTCATTTCATATATATAATCCTCAACTTTTTTATATATTATTGTATCCATTGTTGTTTCACCTTCTTCAATAATGACTTCATTATCATGTAGGGTTGAATACCAAAGAAAAATTGCAAAACCAACACCACAAACTGTGAAGAAGATAAACAATATTTTTTTTAAACTATATAAATCATGTGGCTTTGAAATATTTCTGCTCACATGTTCTTCTGACGGGGGATTTATAACAATAGATTTTGGCGGAATGACAATATTTACCATATCATCCGAAATCTTTTCTTTATTATTAATACTGGAATTCTCAATATTAACATATTCTCTATTTTCCAATATTCCTATAAAAGGGAGAAAATGTTTTTTGAGAACCATAGTTATTACTATCATCAATATTAAACTGAAAAATCCATTTTGATATAAAAATGCTTGGGGATTGAATCGACTATATGTAGGGTATCCATTTATTTCTCCTTCATAAAATGAAATACTCCCTATAATAAAGAGTATAGTAATAAAAATATAACAATTTAAAAGGAAGAATGCTATTGTGCCAATTACTTTACCAATTTTATTCTTTCTAAATATTCGTGACAATAAAATTAAAGACAATATTACTAAAGCCCAAATGATAAATTCAAATATATAATTTAATTCTACAAAAGAACTCATTAAAATTAAGTAAATCATATTCATATCATCTGGGTTTATTTTGGTTCAGATTTGAGGTAAAAATTTTTTTTATTTGGGGGCAGACTAAGTAGTCTTTTCAACTTTGTGTCAAAATTGGTCCGAGGAAGGGCTTCCTGCCTAACTTCTTTTTTAGCTAATATGTCTAATTCAGGAAACAAAGATATTTGTAAATCTGGATAATATTTGTCTTTCATTAGTTATAAAAATTTAGTTCTTGTGTCCGAAATAGAAGTCAAAGTTTCTAAAGAATTTATTACTTTAATTAAAGTTATTCTCTCTACTTCCGGTGTAAGAGACTGGCGTAGACCTTCTCTTTGTAACATTCCCAAAACAGGTGTTTTGTCTTTGTAACTTCTTCCTTGTGAATTTTCAACCTTCTTATCAGGGTGGCGGTTTTTATTATAACCAAAAACAAAAGTTTCATCTATTTCAACATGTCCTTCTAAAATGGCTTTAAAATTAGGATGTTCAAAAGCATAACTCAATCGGTGCAATAAAAACCATGTTGACTTTTGAGTAACTGAAATATCTTTTGCTAATTGGTGACTATTGATACCTTTTTTGTGTGACGAAAATACATACAAAACTAAAAACCATTTCTGTAAAGTAATTTTAGTATAATCATAAACCGTGTTTGTTCGAACGTTGAAAAATTTACCAGTACTTTTACACTTGTACTTATTGTTTGCACATTTATAAACTTTTGAATTTTCATCAAAAGGAGACACAACTTCAACATTCCATCTAATCATTTCTAAGTGGTTAATACATGACTGTTCGTTAGGAAAGGCTATTAATAAATCTAAGATACTTTTGACTTCTGTTAGTATATTTGTATTTTGGTGTAAAAAAATGCTTATTATTTCAAAGTACAAAACTTTTTGGTGTAAATATATGCTCAATTTGTTATTAAATTTTGAACTGTGATTAATATCTCGTCAATAAGGGAACTTTTAAATCAAATAAATCGTTTCAATAATCAACAAAACACAATACCATGATAACTAAAACATCAATAATTTTCAAAATAACCGATTCTCCAGAATTATTAAACACACACATTGATGCAAAATACCAAACTGAACTACACGAAAAACCAATTTTGAAAGAGGAGTACCCTATTTATACCGTAATTCAAACTGGAATTATAAAAGAAAATGATAAATGGTATGAATACATGATTGAACACGTTCATAATTTTTCTATGATACATGAACCAATGATACAACGTGAACTTGACAAAACGTTGAAAGTTCAAAAACTTATTTTATCATTTTACAAAGAGAATCCCATAAACTACCTTAACGATCCGACATTATAGGCAAGAATTTATTAAGTTCTTCTTGTATCTCAGGTGAATGTTTATAAAATACATAAGAATCATTTTTAAAATGTTTTTCTTGTTTATGATTAAATAAAATTATTATTTAACTTCTCTATCACGTGGTATATTTGTTAAAGCATTACTTTTCATATTAAATTATTTTGTGATATAAAGTGTATATCATTGCTAAAACTGATATCTTCCATTTTAGAAAATAAAGATTGTTTTATGGATTTAAGCCCTGAAGATATCATTGATATTTTTGGAAGCCCAACCAGAATTTCTGATAAAAAAATATTTATAAAGATATGAGTTATAACATGTCTGAAGTATGTGAAGAGTACTACCAAACTTTTTCTCCGTTTCTACTTATTTTTAAATTTGAAAATGAAAAAACTAAAGCTGTCGAATTATCGGTTGGAACAACATTAAATGAATAGAATCCACACATACTAAAGGTATGATCTATCCAACTCAACAACTTACCAACTCAACAAAATACAATAAATCACACTTTCTCCACCCGAATATTCAGGTTGAGTCCGTCTATGATTTCTACCGATTCTCCGTCGACATTTTCTGACAATTTTATCCGGTCAGCCAAGACCTCATTTTTGATATAATCTTCAAATTTTGAAACGGCTTCTTCGCTGACCTGGTGTTTTTCAATCTCTACCACAATCCGGTCTGTCACGTTAAAATCACTGGATTTCCGTATGTTCTGGATACGGTTGACAAATTCTCTGGCATATCCTTCCGCAATGAGGTTTTCATTGAGGCTGATGTCGAGGGCAACAGTTATGTCGCGGTCAACAGCTACCTGCCAACCCTGCACTTCGTCGAAGGAAATTTCTATATCTTCCGGTGTCAAAGTGAAACTATCGCCTTCAATCACCATATTGTACAAACCGGATTTTTCCAATTCTGCAATATCGTTTTGAGAAAATTCGGTTATCATCTGAGCGCCGGTTTTCATGTGTTTTCCAAGGATTTTTCCCAAGGTTTTGAAATTGGCCTTTGCTTTTTTATTGATAAATCCTTCCGTTTCGGTAAGGTATTCGATATCCTTGACATTGACTTCAGACAAAATCAATGACTTCACCATATCCACCTGATCCACAAAGGCATTGTCCAGAATAGGTAACATCACTTTGGTCAATGGTTGTCTCACCCTGATGTTTTCTTTTTTCCGGATAGACAATATCAAAGAAGATATCCTTTGCGCATAATCCATTCTCTGTTCCAGTTTTGTATCGATTTTGGTAACATCAGACTCCGGAAAATACGCTAAATGTACGGATTCATGTTTTTCAAGACCGGTCGCATCGTTGAGGTTTTTATACAACCAATCGGCAAACATCGGAGCTACAGGAGCCATGAGTTTGGAAATGGTCACCAAACATTCGTACAAGGTCTGATAAGCCGCTATTTTGTCATCGCTGTAATCGCCTTTCCAGAATCTCCTGCGACAAAGACGCACGTACCAGTTGGACAAATGTTCGTCGACAAAAGTCATCACTTTTCTCGTCGCATTGGTCGGTTCGTAATCCGCAAAGTCTGCTTCGACATCTTTGATCAGTGAATGCAGCAATGATATAATCCAACGGTCGATCTCCGGACGGTTCTCCATCGGAATGGAAGCTTCTTTCCCAACAAATCCATCGATATTCGCATAAAGGGTAAAAAAGGAGTAGGTATTAAACAGGGTACCAAAAAATTTCCTTCGCACTTCATCGATACCTTCGAGGTCAAACTTGAGATTGTCCCACGGCTGAGCATTCGAAATCATATACCATCTTGTGGCATCAGCACCATATTTTTCGATGGTTTCAAACGGGTCGATGACATTGCCCAAACGTTTGGACATTTTGACGCCGTTTTTGTCGAGGACCAATCCGTTGGACACCACATTTTTATAGGCTACGTTCTCAAAAACCATGGAGGCAATGGCGTGCAAGGTAAAAAACCATCCTCTTGTCTGGTCGACACCTTCCGCAATAAAATCTGCCGGAAACGTGATTCCCTGATTGATGAGGTCTTTATTTTCCATCGGATAATGCCACTGCGCGTAAGGCATAGCTCCGGAATCAAACCAGACGTCGATGAGATCGAGTTCGCGTTTCATGCTTTTTCCGGAAGGAGAAACCAGGTTAACGTCATCAATATACGGCCGGTGCAGGTCTTTGGGAACGGATTGGTTTAATCCCAATTTTTCATTTGCCTTTTGGATTTCCTTCCCGAGATTTTCGATAGAATCGATACAAATTTCTTCCGTTGCATCTTCTGTCCTCCAGATCGGAAGCGGGATGCCCCAGTAACGGGAACGGGACAAATTCCAGTCATTCAGGTTTTCGAGCCAATTGCCAAATCGTTTTTCACCGGTATGCGCCGGCTTCCAGTTGATGGTTTTGTTGAGTTCGATCATCTTGTCTTTCATCGCTGTGGACCGGATAAACCAGGAGTCCAGAGGATAGTACAAAACCGGTTTGTCCGTCCGCCAGCAATGCGGATAGTTGTGGACGTATTTTTCAACCTTGAAGGCTTTATTTTCTTCTTTGAGGCGAATGGCAATCTCAACATCGACAGAACGTTCGGGAGCTGTTCCTTCGGCATAATATTCGTTTTTGACGTATTTTCCGCCGATATCTCCGAGTTCGCTTCGGAATTTTCCCTGAAGATTGACTAAAGGAACGGCATTTCCGTTTTCATCCAACACCAGCATCGGAGGAACCGGAGGAACGGCTTCTTTGGCGGCTTTCATGTCATCAGCACCAAATGTCGGGGCTGTATGTACGACACCTGTTCCGTCTTCCGTAGTGACAAAATTACCACCGATCACCCGAAATGCGTTTTCCGGATTTTCATAAGGAAGGGCATAAGGCAGCAATTGTTCGTACCGGATACCGATAAGTTCTTCGCCGGTTACTGATTTTAACACGGAAAAAGGAATTTTTTTGTCGCTGCTTAGATATTGTAAAAAAGCTGATTCCTCTCCGGTTTCAAAATATTTCTGGCCGAATTGTTTTTCTACCAATGCTTTGGCAATGATGACATTGACCGGTTCAAACGTGTATTGATTAAAGGTTTTGATCAGGACATATTCGATTTTGGGTCCTACTGTCAGCGCTGTGTTAGAAGGTAATGTCCAAGGTGTCGTCGTCCACGCTAAAATACAAATATCACCATACCCTTTCAGGGCTTCAGGTAAGGTGTCCTGAATGGTTTTAAATTGGGCGACCACGGTAGTATCGGTCACATCCCGATAACAACCAGGCTGGTTGAGTTCGTGGGAGCTGAGACCCGTTCCTGCTGCCGGCGAATACGGTTGGATAGTATATCCTTTATAAAGAAGTCCTTTTTGGTAGAGCTGTCCGAGAAGCCACCAAACCGACTCAATATATTCATTATCAAAAGTGATGTAAGGATGATCGAGATCGACCCAATACCCCATTTTTCGGGTGATGTCGTCCCACAGGTCTTTGTACTGCATGACCGTTTTGCGACATTCAGCATTGTAGTCGTCGACGGATATTTTGGTACCGATATCTTCTTTGGTAATACCGAGTGATTGTTCGACGCTGAGTTCGATGGGAAGACCGTGGGTATCCCAGCCACCTTTTCGGTTGACCCTTTTGCCTTTCATGGTCTGAAAACGACAGAAAAGGTCTTTGACTGTTCTGCCCATGACGTGGTGAATGCCCGGTTTTCCGTTTGCTGAAGGAGGACCTTCATAAAACACAAAACTGTTGTCGGCGGGTCTTTCTTCGATACTTTTGGAAAAAACAGAATTTTCATCCCAAAACTTTCGAATTTTTGCATCAATCTCCGGCAGATTGAGCTGTTTCATGCTGTCATCGTATTTTGCCATGCTTCTATATACTTAAAACCGTCATTTTGACGAAAAATGAAAAACAAGCTGCAAAAGTAGGGATTTTTATTGGTTTTGAGGGTAAAAATTTCCCGCCCATGAATAGAATATTCCTTCAATTTGTTTTGGTATCATTAGGTTAAACCGGTTTTATCATGACATGATTAATAAAAATAAAAATTTCTCTTAAATTTTAACGTCTACTGTGTATTGAAATCAAATTCCAGACAGTCAACTTTAAAAATCAATGATTGGCAACATGATTTTTTCCTCTTCATCAAAAAAACCAAAGTAAATCCTATTTTTGCTACATAAATCAAAGATATGCAACAATTTTTAATGATCGGTCTGTTTTTCCTTCTTTTTTCCTGTAAAGAAAGTCCAAAACAAGATAACCAACCTGTTCTTCCCGTATACAAGGTAGGTGATATGATTGGACAATTGGAAAAATATGAGGCTGGTTTGGACAGTATCCTTAGTTTGGGCGCAGAAGCAGAAGTTTTGGCAACAGGATTTGACTGGAGTGAAGGTCCTTTATGGCTTGAGGATTTACAAACCCTGATCTTTAGCGATGTCCCACGCAATAAAATTTACCAATGGACGGCTCTCAAAGGGGCGCAGGTATATCTCGAGCCCAGCGGATATACCAAAGAGATGCCGAGTGACAGTGGTGAATCCGGCAGCAATGGTCTGACACTTGATACTGACGGAAATTTGTTGATTTGTCAACATGGCAACCGCTCTGTAGTGCGTATGGAGTCCGGCCTGGATAAAGCATCACCGATATTTAAGGTGTTGGCCAAAGATTATAAGGGTAAAAGGCTTAATTCTCCCAATGACCTGGTGGTAAACGGTGACGGAGAAATATTTTTTACCGATCCTCCATACGGCCTTCCTTCGCAATCCGATCAGGATCCGGCTAAAGAACTTGCCTGGAATGGCATCTACAAAATCAACAAAAACGGCAATCTGATTTTACTGACAGACTCCATCTCCCGACCAAACGGAATATCGTTATTTCCAGGAGAAAAACAACTGCTCGTAGCCAATTCTGATGCCACAAAACCCAATTGGTACCTTTGGGATATAATCAATCAATCAATCAATCAATCAATCAATCAATCAATCAATCAATCAATCAATTCTAATAATTGATTTTTTTCGATTAAGAAGAATTACTAATTTAGGGGTTCTGTGTCTTTTATTTTTTATTACGTCTTGTCATCAGGAAATAGGTGACAACAATAATATTTCTACTGAAACTAATGTAGTAAACAGATCAGAAAATCAACCACCCCCATCGTGCGGAAACTTTGATGTTAGCGGATGTAGGGAAGTATTATTTGATCAAATTTTCCCTTATCAAGGATGTAGCTTCAGCATATCTGGAAGAGCCTGGATTTGTGGAGACCAAATTATTATGCAAACAGTATATGAAATTGCCAATGGTCAGCCAATTAATTCTGGACCATGTTTGGAAATTATTAGAAAATACAATAATCTAAGATTAATACCTTTTGTTGGCGCACAATTAATTAATGAGTTTTCCAGAGAAATTCATCAGAATCTTCAAAATCAATTAAGAAATTATTTGATTTCTAATCTTTTGACATTAAATGAAAAGCAAAACTTTGTTTGTTCAAGTATTAACCCATGCAATAATCCGAATACAAGATCCTTTAAGACATTAAGAGTAGATTGCTGGAGTAAATGTGTAGATGGATCATTTCCTGACCCAGATGATCCATCAATTACTTTATTTTTATTAAGAAGTGCTAAATGTGGATATAGTGGATGTTGTGTTGAAACCAGACCATTTTGTATTGATAGTAATGGCAATATTTGTTATGGAACAGCTACAAATCAGGTTATAAATGAATGTAAACAAGACAATCTTAATTTTTTAGATCCGTGTACCGTTAATATAGCTAATTGTCCGGAAGTTTGTTCACAATAAATCAGTGGGAGGAAATAGGAAGTTTCTTGTTTCCTCCAAACTAATTTTTGATTAATTTTGTTATTTTTAAAAAAAGTTAACAACTATGTTTAATTGTAAAATTCCTTCAAAAATTTTATTGCAAATTATTTTATTCTTAACATGGTTTGGATTAAGTGCTCAAGTCGAAATATTGCCTGAAAGGCCTTATGAAAAATTGGTAATTGAAGGACTGAGCCCGATTTGGTATGAAACTTCGTTTGATTCAACTTTTATTGGTGGAGACACTTGTGATGGATATAATTTATTTGAAAAATCTTTTTTTATTGATGTCCTTTTTGAGTATCCATATTTTTATAAAATCTATCACAAGTGGGGTGTTTATCAGGCAAACGGTACGTATATTGAAAAAAGAAATATTGAAACCGGGGAGTTGATTTGGCAAATATATTATGGATTGCCGGTTGATACATATCAGGAATTCGGGAGACTTATGTATATCAATAATCTTGACCAACTGGAAGTTATAAGCCAACTTAAACCATCAAAATATAAAGATCCGAAAGATCTGCTATCTACTTATGATAATACATTGTTATCCAAAAGGATATACCAAAAGGAAACAGGACAACTTATTCATTTTGAATCACCAAATGTAATGGACAGTACTCTATTAATGACAGATTTTAGTATTTGGGTAAACTACAATAAATTTCTTAAAAACAATTCAGACAGCATTACTTATTACAGATTTAATACATACATAGATAATGGAGTAAAGAAAAACCATTTATTTTCAACAATTGACCATACAACAACTTTAAATAACTTAAAGACGAAAGTTGTAATAGGTAATGATTTACCAACATATGAAAATTTAGTGAGATTAAGCGAAAATGAATATATTTTAGTTGAGAAGGGTTTAGACTCAGGACATGTTAATATCTTATATTTTGATAAAGAGTTTAATCTGAAAGAGCAGTACACCTCAGAATTTATTGGTGTTAACCCCAACAGCAATAGATTTAAGGGATTTGATCCGGTGCACCAAACTATACTAATTTCGTATCAGAATGTATCAAATGGAATTGATCCTACCCCTTATGACCTGATTGTATTGGACAGGCAAGGTAAAATATTACGTCGAACAACCTTAGATAAATATTATACATCCAAATTTGCAATTCTTAATGCCAATGACCATACCGAAATTAGAATTATAGCATGTGGGATAAAGTTTGATGAAAATGATAGGGTATATTCTTATCTGGACATCCTTAATTGGAAAGACAACAACATGATTGTCGATAAGCGGTTTTATATAAAAGATTCTTTAAGGATTTTGGCAGATTTTCAGATACACCAAACCAATCCAGATCATTTATTGATTAATTGGTGGGAAAGAACTTATTATTATGATCAATTTGGTGAAATAACTTTTGATGTACATTCATCGGCAATGGCATGGACATATATAAAAACATCCGATTTAATTACTGCCAGCACGGATTTTAATAATCATACAATTACTTGTAAAGTTTATCCAATACCTGCTCGAGATCAAGTGACTTTAGAATTTGATGAGTTAGTTACAGGATCTGTTTTAATCCATGATATTTCAGGTAGATTCATACAATCTTTACGTATAGAAAATTCTAAACTATGTAAAATTGATGTATCCTCTTTAAATCAAGGTACATATATTATTTATTTAAAGAATTATAATAATCAGATCAGTAAAGCTGAAGTACTTTATAAATTTTAGATATAATTAAAATGTTCTTTTATTAATCTTAAAAAAAACTGGGATTATTCAAACTGGATTATCCTGCAAGTAACGTGGCATTATCGGATGATGAACGGACATTGTACATTACAAATAGCAGTTATGTGTTGCGGTTGGCCTTAAAAAACTAAGAGCTGAAAAAAGTTGAAACTATTTCATATCTGAAGTTTTATTCTTTTTTCTTATTGAGTTGGTATTGAATAAAAACAGAAAGATTGGGAGGGCTGGCAGCTTCGTAATACCTGTTTCCAGCGGCATTAGCCCTAAAGTTTGAATACCGGGTCAGGTGAAACAGATTGTGAAGCTGAAATCCAAAAGTCAGGCTTTTGCTGATATTACTTCCTGAATTCATTTGTAAACTGATATTGCCCTGGCCCGGACTTTTGACGGTGTTGGCATCATTCAGAAACATGGGTGACAGATAACTGCCTCTCAGGCTGCAAAAAAACCAGGATTTGTAGGCATAATCATAAAAGAGACTAATACGGTGTTCCGGGATCAAAGGCTGGAAAAAATCCGTTTTTTGTCCGGTTGGTGAGGTAAAATCCCGGTATGTAAAATGGCTCCATTCGTATAAAAACCGGATAAATGACGATTTTTTAATGTTTAGTTCCGCCGTAATATTGACACCAAATCTTCTGCCCTGATTGACATTGCGGTAAAACGTTCTGCCTGGAAAATCGGGTGTTTCATAACCGGAGATGACATCATTCAACAACACGGAATAAGCAGATGATTTGATATTCAGGTTTTTAACAAGATCAAGCTCATTTCCCAATTCAAACTGAAGCGATTTTTCAGAAGACAGATTTGGGTTAAAACCGGGCTCATTGTCCGGATTATTGGTAAATTCGTTGAGGGTCGGAGTTTCAAATCCGGTACTGACATTGACATATGTTTTCCAATACCTTTTGGGTTCGAAAAACACACCTAATCCACCCAATAGGTTTTGAAAGGACCTTGACCCCGATTGTAAGCCGTCAGCCGAAAAAAAATCAGTAAGCGAAAAGGAAAATACGTCATAGCGCAACATTTGCAGGAGGTACCATTTTCTGAATTTCAAATGAAATTGCTGAAAAGCGTAGACATTATCCACCCTTTCTTTTTGATCGCTGTCTTTTATTCCTTTGATGCCCGAATCGTTGGCAAATCTCCTTCTGTCATCCTGTTGCCTGTCATATCCCTGTCCCAAAACGAAGGAATAAGGTTCGGAAGGATTCCATTCAAAAACGTTAGAGATCCCGGAATAATTTCTTAAAAACTCAATATAACCACTGTTTTGGAAGCCCAACCTTCCGGTAAAATCCCGGGTTTTTTGAAAAATTGTTGTTTTCAAAAAATGTTTGTCACTGAATGTTTTGGTGGATTTTAAAGCTATGTTGACGCCTTTGACCTCTTCTCCGGCATTGTACAAAACATTCCGATTATTGGCCATCAAAGGGTTATTGTCAAATTCCTGTTCTGTCAAAGAGCCCGGATCTTTTCCTTCCGGAGAATAATATCCGTGCAAAATGGCTTCGAGTGACCAATCTTTACGCAGCAAAAAAAGATTTTTGTTATATAACACGGTGTTTTGACCGGAGGCAAAATCTCTTGCGGAATCAAACCGATGGTGACTTAACGACATCACATGTTTGCTCTTTTTATGTGAAATCCCCCATAACAAACCGCCGTCATAAGCACCGGTTGTTTGACCACGTACAAGTCCATGCAAACCGTCAAAATAAGACAAACTTCGCATAGCTACGGCACCACCACCGGCATTACCGGACACAGGAGCGGTATTGGAATTTGCAACACTTACACTTTCAAGAAAAAACAGAGACAATTCGTCGGTTTGGGTCGTCCCATCCGGTGACGTAAGCGGTATCCCATCGAGAGACATACGAATGCCTCTGATGCCAAAAGGTGCCCGCGAACCAAAACCTCTGATGGTGAGACGGATGTCCTGTGCTGTGTTTTCATTATTAAGGCTCAGTAATCCCGGCATTTTATTGAATAAAACGTCGGTATTCGGAGCAAAACGGTCGGTAAAAGTCAGCGAGTCTGTGTGGATGTTGACAGGAAGTTTTTTAGGAGTACGGGAGTGGATGAACAGAATTTCATTTTCAACATATTTTAATAAGGTATCTTTTTCCTGTGCTTTTAAGAAAAAAGGAATAAAGGAAATTAATGAAATATAAAATAGTATTTTACGTATTTTCATAATATAATATTATATAAACCCATAAAAAGAAATTTTATAGCATTAAAAAATTCTTATAAAAAAAACGACAAAGTTGATTTTACCTTTGTCGTTTTTTTTATTAATGTGAATTAAAATAATATCTTTTATTCAATTTTTATCGTATACCATGCATCAGTTTTTTGACTACCGGTGTAAAAACAAGAGCTAAAACTCCAACACCTAATGATAAAAATGTCAGCAACCAAAAGAAATAGGAAAGACCGTGTTCCTGAGCAATGGCTTCCGATTTTTCGCCGAATACACCGGCAGTTTTCATACCAATCGCTACTGCGAGGTAGTATACACTAAACATAAAAGCGATCATTCGCGGAGGTACGAGTTTGCTGACATAAGAAAGAGACACCGGCGAAATGCATAATTCTCCCAGAGTATGGAATAAATATACCAGAATCAACCAGATCATACTTACCGATGCTGTTGCCGCACCTGCAGGAATAGAACTTGCTCCATAAGCAACACAAGCCATACCTAAAGCCAATAAAAACATAGAGATAGCGTATTTTGTATTGGCGTTAGGATTGTATTTGCTTTCCCACCATTTAGAGAAAAGTGGTGCAAAGGTGATGATAAATAATGAGTTGAGGACACCAAACCATGAAGCGGGAACTTCTGCCACATCTTTTTGAAATTCGGTCGATAACATCCAGATAGCGATAGCCCAGATCATCAAGAAACTAAAACTCAATACGATGTTTGATATAGAATATTTTCCAAAAGTTTGTTTGAAAAGCAGCCCCAAAACCCAGGTTATGATAGCCAAAGGAACCAATGTCATCAAAGAATTGACAATTTTAAAGGTCATTCCGGCACTGCCGGTCAGAACTCTGTTGGTATAATCCTTGGCAAAAATGGTAAGTGATCCCGGTGATTGTTCGAAAATAGCCCAGAAAAAGATTGTGACCAAAGAGAAAAACAATACTGCCAGCATTCTGTCTCCTGTTACTTTTGAATATTTTGGTAATCTGACAGCAACAACAGCCAAAAATAAAACCACGGCTATAATAATAGCTGCTGTAGATCCGGGATACCCCATCACTGAAAACGGAAACAAATTGACACTTCCTTCAGATATTTTAAATAACGGGTCATTTATTGTCCAGGCCAATCCTAAAACAGCGGCTATGCCTATTAAAACCAACTCGATCGAAGTAAAAGGATTCAGTTTGTCGCCTGCTTCTTCAGTTACCGAAGCAAATCTGGTTCCTAAAGGAACTTTGCCTACTTCTCCGAATATGTTTTGGGCAAGCCAAAATTGCATAAGACCAAACAACATAAATATCCCTGCCAGACCGAAACCCCATGACCATCCGACCATTTCACCCAGATATCCGCAAAGTAAGATGCCAAAAAAAGCTCCTGCATTTACACCCATATAAAATATGGTATAGGCTCCATCCTTTTTTTCAGGAAAATCTTTATACAATTCAGAGATCATGGAAGTCATATTCGGCTTAAAAAATCCACTGCCGAATACGAGTAATATCAAACCGGTGTATATAAAAAAGGACGTTTCAAGAGCCATACATGCATGACCTAATGTCATGAGTAAAGCTCCGACTACTACGGCCCACCTGAAACCAATTTTTTTATCCGCCATATAACCTCCCAGAATAGTGGAAAGATAAACCAAAGACGTATATGTACCGAAAATGGCATAAGCCCATTCTTTCGGCCAGCCCCAACCGCTATCCATTATCGATGCCGTAAAAAACATGACAAGCAATGCCCTCATCCCATAGTAAGAAAATCTTTCCCACATTTCAGTAAAGAACAAAACAAAAAGTCCGGAGGGGTGCCCCAGCACCTTACTATCAAAAAAATCATTCGAAGAGGTTGTGCTCATTAGGTTGTTTATTTGTAATTGAAAAACAAAGATATAGCAAAAAGAAAAATAGCCAAGTAGAATGCCATTATTTTTCATTTTAGAAGCTCAGTAATGTTTTTTGACAACATTTTTATGACAATTTGTAAGATATTTTACAATTGAAGGCAAATTTTCTGTAATTATCTGTAATATTGCATGTTGTTTACAAATTTTTTGCAGTCGTTTGTGACATACAAAACCACCTGAGATGAAGCCCAATGATTCAATAATTGCCAGTCTGCGGATTGGTTTTTTCCTTCTGTCTTTTTTTGGAATTTATGTTTCCAAAGCACAGAATATAAGTATAAGACAAACTATTGATTCACAAATAAACGTTTGTGGTCAAACAAAATTTACCATTACTGTCAGAAATGATGAAAATACGGATTGGAATGCCAACCTGCTAAGTATTCAGCTTCCCTGCGGGTTTACATATGTTGCGGGTTCCGTGTCAGGTGCCGCAGAATCCAATGTGATCAATACATCTGTTCCCCGCTTTGATTTGGGAAATATCGGCCAGAAAACCGAAAAAACATTTTCCATCCTGACAAATCTTTCATGTACATCTTTAGAATGTCTTAATGCCGGCTTTATTTTTAAAAATGAATTTTTGTTAACCAGTCAGCAAGGACAAAAAATTGTCGTTTCGGATAATTTTAATGTCGAAACCGCCAACCTGGTAATGACCAAAATCGAAGAACCTTTTCTGGAAAATGAAATCGGTACGGAAACTTTGCGAAAAATATCGGTTAAAAACACCAGATTGGGAAGGGTGCAAAATTTTGTGTTTGAAGATTACCACGAACCGGACTTAGAAATCACCTTCAATCAGGGAATTACCTTGTCAGCGGGTCCCGGGATTGCGCGGGTCGTTTTGGGAGCAGAAGATTTCAGACAAATCGGCAACCAGGATGATTATTTTGATTTTAATGAAGAGATCGTCATTACAGAAAAAATATTTACCAAAGGTTGTTTATTGGTACAGAAATTTATTCAGTCGGAATTATATGTTTCCTGGGGTTGTGAAGATAAAATCTGCAATTCCCATTTTGCAAGAGCAACTTTTAAAATCCTTCCTAAAGCGGATAACGGAGACAAATTTACCATTCTGACCCAAACCAAAGAGCCGGATTGTTATGTCAACGGCGTGGCGATACAAAATCTGAAGCTCAGAGTTGCTCCGACAGTATCAGACCTTATCGATGTAAATATTAAAATTGAACAGGATTTTGACACCAGAGCAGTCCTTATGGAATCCGCTGTCCTTCCGCAAGATTTTCGTGTATCTTATGAAAATACTGTGGTCGATAGTTGCGGAAATGCTGTCTCCAAGTTGTTGGTAATTCAGATTGATACTATTTTTGCTTCTTCTTCCTTTCAGGAATTTGATATTTCTTTTCAAAGTATATTCTGCGCCAAAAACTTATGCAACCCACCGGGAGTCAGTTGGGATGTCAGTTATAAATATGAAAAAGCTTGTTCGAGGTTGTCAGATAAGACCCATACCGGAAAAACAACTGCCACAAGTCCGCAACAAAACCCGACGTTCAGTGAGTTATTATTGTTGATGACCAATCCGGTAACGGATGGGAAAGCCGGTGCTATCAGGTATAATCTTCGTAATGAAAACCTGACCCAAACTACCGGAATTCTGGTCGTAAAACTGACCATACCGGCCTTATTAAAGATTTTAAATACCAATTATGCTTTGGGTGCTGTCATTCCGGCTGTCCAGGTCACACCGGCAGGACTAAATAACATTATCGAATTGACATACCCTCTTCCTCTTTCAGGTACCAATCAGATTTTGACCATTCCGGTGATTGCCGATTGCTCAGATCCTTCAATATTGCCATGTAAAGACAGCCTGCAGACCAGTTGTTTGATTATATGTCAGGAGGCCAGGGCATTTACAGAAATACTTGCGGAGGCTAATGTGATTATCAATCCGGATTGTCCGTCTTCAGGTTTGATAAAATCATGTGCAAAAACATCCTTTGTAAGCGATTGTACTGCCGGAGAGTGTATCAAAGAAGTGGATGGTTACGTGGATTTTGATATGGTTTTACGAAGATTGACGCTTGGACTTCCCGATAAAAATAATGACCAGATACCGGATACAGACGGAATATATGATGAAAGCCAAATTAAAAGAAATCAGGTTTTTCTTGGAGACACCTTTGAATTGAAGGTTTTTGGTGAAGTTATTGTTGATAAACCCGGAGCTACCTTTGAAAATGCTGTTCTTCAGATTTTTCATGATAAACTGGTTTCTCAATCCAATGTGGGTTCAGATATAATTCAGAATAACATTAAAATAGTCAACGCCTCAGTAAGATTGTGGGACGCTTCGGAAAATATGTATTACAGCATTCCAACGATTATACCGGATTTTACCAATCTGCAATATACTTATGATCTGTCGTCCGAAGTACTTTTGAATCTTTCATCAGACCTTCCTTCGAATTTTGTTTATGAAGATGGAGATTCGATAACATTGACCATTCTTAAAGTATTTAATAAAAACTTTCCGACCCCTTTTGTAGGCTGGAATGGTCATGATCTCAGGTACGAATACCGGTCAAAACTAACGGTAACCAATGAAATAATCTTACCTGAAACCTTCTATTTTGGATGCGGGTGTCCTGTAGCAGATGTAGTAGTGGTAGGCTTTAATTATTGGACACAATGGGCCATACCCGGCATCACTCAATGTCCGGGTCAATCAAGTGCTTTCGGCATGTTATTCAATTACGGATATCCGATTCAGAGTACGGGGGAAGTGAAATTTTACATGAAACCTTCTGCATTCAGAGTGGACAAGGTTGATCTTATCAGATTGGATAGTGTTGCCGTTTCATCAGGAATTTTTCCAGAAAAAACGTATAAAGTTTTTATGGAAGATGATGATTCTTATTATATTGATATTGAAGATTTTGCTAAAGAAAAAAATTTCAGAAACAACATCAGATTCTGGCTTTATCGTTCGTCTGATGAATGTATTTCCGCACCGATTGCACCTGCAAAATGTGATCTTTTGTTTTACAGATCACCTTTAGGAGAAAAATATCTCAATGACAAATTTACATATTCCTTACAAAATGTCAATGCTGTTCCTAATATAGATCTTGAAATTCAGCAAAGAGATTATACAGCCATCACGAAAGAATTGGACATACCATTCAAAATTATCAATAAAGTTAATAGCCAGGTCAGAAATGTTTTTATCAGACCGATTTACGACGAACAGAGTTTTTTTAATGTTAAACTGGAATTAGCAGGACTTCCTGTGCAGTATCCCGATATCAATGGTTATTATGTTTTGGGCAATCTTTTTCAAAGTGAAAACAGAAATTTACGATTTAAGGCTTCGTCCATCAATTGTAACCAACAGAAAATAGTATTTGAATACGGTTACGATTGTGATGTGTACAGCAATCCGGCAGAAAGACCTTGTTTATTGAAGCGGGATTCGTTCTTTATTGAATTTCCGGAAGGAGAACTTGATATAAATTCTGCTCAGGAATCGCTCAATATTCTTTTATGTGATACCATACAGGAATTTAACTTTACGGTTTTTAATAGTGGATTGGGTTACGTTTTTGATGTGGAACCAACAATTAATTTACCCAGAGGTGTTCAGATTGTTGAAAACTCATGCAGGATAATATTTCCTGCCGGCTCTGGCCAATCATTTCCGATTCCATCACCGGTTTTATCTTCAGGTACAGTTTATAAATGGGAGCTTTCAAATTTTTGGGATGATCATAAAAACTTTGGTCTTGCCTCTGTCAGTGAAGGAAATACCAATGCTTTTCAGATCGTTTATCAAATAACGACAGATTGTGATTTTATTTCCGGAACCAGTATAAAATACGGCTCTTCCGGTCAGCAGGTTTGTGGTAAGGCTACCAACATGGTGACCAAAACCGGGCCATTATTGACGATTCCCGGAAATGAGCCTGATGTAAATATCCTTTTGAATATTGAAAGTCCGGATACATTATCATGCGGAGAAACAAAGTGGATCCACGTTCAATATGATAATCAACATACGGATGCTTCTCTGTTGAGCGTCTTACTACCTGAAAGTACATTAGTTGTTTCCGGAAGTTTTACAGGAAACATTCCGGTGATTACTCCATTTCAAAATAACGGTGTTTTAGAATGGGACATCCCTGAAGGTATATCAGCGGTTGATCTTCAATTTGAAATCCAATTGAACCCAAATGCCGGCTGTACAGAAGATTTGATAGAAATATATACAACTTCCGGTAGGGAAACTTTTTGTGTGGCTTCACAAAACTTTTGTGATGTACAAAATATTTCAGGAAAAGCTATTATACCGGTTACCATTTCAAAATCCAGGGTTGAAATTGTTACATTTGATATTTTCGGACAAGGGAATAATCAATCTTACATCCTGAGGGCAGAAATATTTACCAATGAAAAAAAGGATACCATAAGGGGAAATATATATTATGATGTTAATGGTGATAACCTGATAACAAATGAGGATATAATCATCGGAAATATGGTTTTTGATCCTCAGTCCAGTTCCACCGGATTTTTGGTTCATGAATCTACTTTCAACATAAATTTGTTTCAGGATGCCTGCAGACTTTTTCTGGTTTTGGATCAGGATGAAAACTGTATCTGTGAAAAAGCTATTCGTCCTGTAAATCCATTGATAGAATATCCATTGCAAGAAATCACCTTATGTTGGAATGAAGGTATAACCCTTGGTGTCAACGCTCAAAACGAAAATCTTTATCAGTGGAATGTATCTGAAGGTTTAAGTTGTTCTCAGTGTGCAAATCCTTCATTCAGTATACCTAATTCAAACAATTTTATTTCATCTGTTTATGACAGAATACTTACAGAAACCAGCATGTTCAGCAATTGTACCAAGCGGTATTCTTATGAAATAACCGTTTTACCAAAACCCAGAATACTCAGCACTTTGGAACCTGTTTGTTCTTCAGAAACAATACAGGTTTTTACTACTGATTTTTCTGAGACTTATGAATGGTCCGGTTACGATCTGATTATTAATGAAGGAAGTAATGTAAAGGTTTCACCTGACACTTCCGGTTGGCTTTATGTGGACATGACAGATTCAAACGGGTGTTCAGAGTCCGATTCCATTTATCTTGTTGTTTATGAAATTCCGGCACCAAACTTTATCAAAAACCATTCATTTTGTTTCGGTCAGGAAGCTGTCGTAGGGTATATTCCATCTTCAGATTTCAACTACACCTGGATAGATCCGCAAGGTATTCTCCTCAACCCGGATGACTCTATCAGTACTGTTTCGGCAACGTCAGATACGGAGATTTATCTGCAAACTAATTTCGAAGGATGTGAAAGAACCGATACCGTAAGCATAGTCTTTTATGATGAAATTGTCATTACAGGCATTCAGGATACGTTTTTTGTTTGTACCGGTGACTCCGTTATTGTATCCCTTGAAGGTGCGAACAACTATGATTGGGGAGCAAATTTTTCGGGTGATTGTCTGAATGATTCCTGTTCACTAATACGATTTATACCCTTAGAAAATCAGGTATACACATTTTCAGTAGAGGCTAGGGATTCAAATGGTTGTTCTATTACAGAAGATATACTCATTGTTGGATTTACTGACATCAGAGTTCAAACAAGTGATTTTACCATATGTCAGGGAGACAGTATCGTTTTTGGCAACAATATATTCAAAGAAGCGGGTATTTATTGTGATACCTTAACAACGGGAAACTGCAAAAATATAAGTTGTATTAACCTAACAGTCACTGAGCCTGCAGAAACAAATTTGCAGCAAAAAATTTGTGAAGGACAAACATTTGTTTTTATGGGTCAGGTGTTTGATACCAATGGAAACTATACTATTACAACTCAAAATATTCAAGGCTGTGACAGTATTATTAATCTGGAGATATCAATCATTCCATTACCAAATTTTGACATTGATGAAAGTATTACTATTGATAAAGGTCAGACCATACAAATCAGTTTACCGCCACAATACACCTATCAGTGGACACCGTCTGCAGGCCTGAACTGTATGATTTGTAATGATGTAGTCATCACCGGATCTGAAGACATCGTTTACAACATCATTGCGTTTAATGAACTTGGTTGTACCACGACCCAAAACCTTTCAGTAATAGTAAGAGATATTTGTGTTTTGGAATCAATAAATATACCTAATTCATTTTCACCTAACGGCGACGATATTAATGATGAATACACTATTCCTGATCTTGGTATTTGTGAAGTTAAAATAACCATATTTAACCGATGGGGAAATGTTGTGTATACTCAATTCCCGTTTAATAATGCCTGGAAAGGAATTTCAGATAATGGTTCGGATTTGCCACAAGGAACTTATTATATCTTACTTGAATCTGCCAATGTTCAGATAAAAAGAACAGGAATGATTGATTTGCGAAGACAATAAAAAGGAATATGATGACACATTTCAATATATATGTTTACACGGTTATTATCCTGATGCTGAGCCTAATAAACGGTTATGCGCAACAGGATCCTCATTTCACCAAATATATGTACCGGAATCAGGGTTTGTATAATCCTGCAGCCGTAGGCAGAACAGGCGATTATCACGCGGGATTGGCGTACAGATTACAATGGGCGGGTGTTGAAGGAGCTCCATCGACATTTGCCGGTAATTTTGAAACCTCTCTGGATGAGAACAGAGCAGGTCTGGGGTTTAATTTTTACCAGGATAAGATCGGATTTGACAACCATATTTCTCTACAGGTCAATTATGCTTATCGGGTTTCATTCGGAAAAAGCGGTACGCTATCACTTGGTATCAAAGGAGGAACACAATTAGTATTTTCGGAATTTGCTAAAGCTGTCACTCCGGACTTGCCGGATCCCCTTCATATCGAACAAAACGTTTGGATCCCCAGGATGGGAGCAGGGATCATGTATTATACATCCAAGTGGTTTGTTTCAGCTTCCGTTCCCGGTTTGGTGGCATTTATTCCGAAATCATCGGTAAGATTAGTGGATGATCAGGCATTTCAAAGCAAACACTTTTATGGTTCGGCAGGATACGTCATAGATTTGAAAAAAGATTTGTTACAACTCAAACCTTTTATTTTTGCTAAATATCATCCTTCAGCACCGGCACAGATTGATTTGGGATTACAATTCTGGTATAAAGATGTGTTTTCGATTGGTGGAAGTTATCGCACCGGAGATGCCTTAGCCGCTATGGTTGAAATACCAGTCATGGAAGGTCTTCATTTTTCTTATGCATATGATTATACCAATAGTTTATTCAGAGAAATAGGTTCAGGAGCCCATGAAGTCAATATCGAATATACGTGGAACCGAAAAAAACCTAAAGTACCTTCTATTCACAAAATATCGAATTTACCACGATTTTAAAGGAGTCTTATGAAAAGTAAAATACAATATTTCCAATTCGTTTTTATCATTCTGTTTATTTGGAAGAGCACCGCCGTTTTAGCTTGTGAAAAAGCAGATGCTGCCTACAACCGTCTGTTGTTCAGTGTTGCTATTGATGAATATGAAAAGTGTATTAAAAGCGGGAAAGAGATTCTATCCCTGGAAAAACTGGCCAATGCATACAAGATTCTGGGTAATTCAAAACAGTCATTAAAAACCTATTACAGAATCGAAAACAGAGACAATATGTCTATTGCTTCAAAAATAGAATTTGCTTATTTATTGAGGGCTCTTGAAAATAAAGATGCTGCCCTGACTTGGTTGGAAACATGCCTGACGACACATTCCGGTCATCCGCAATTGCTGAATATGAAAAATGTTTTTGAAAAGGAGATTATTTTTGATGAAAATCAAAGTTATCTGATAGAATCAGCACCTTTTAATTCGCCGCAATCGGACTATAGTCCTGCACTTTATAAAAATTCCATTGTCTTCAGTTCGACGAGAATGATGAATAAAGAAATCGACGGTTACACCTCACAAAACTATTCCAGGTTGTTTTATTATGATTCAAACAGACAAAAAATATTACCTTTTGCTAACGAAATTGCAGGACTGTATAATATCGGTTCTTCGTCTTTTTCATCTGATGGCAAAGAAATGTATTTTACTAAAAACAGAGATAAACTAAATTCAAAAAATGTAGCTACATTTCTGATATTACGAACTGAATATCAAGGAGATAAATGGTTGACACCGGCTCCTGTCATTGATCAGAATCCTGAATATAATTACGTCCATCCATCCATCAGTCCAAATGGCAGATTACTTGCTTTTGCAGGTGATATGGGAGGCAGTGAAGGATTGGATTTATATCTTTGTGAGCGCAATTCATCAGATGAAAACTGGTCAAAACCCAAAAAACTACCTGAATATATCAATTACATGAAGGATGAGGTGTTTCCCGTATTTTTGTCCGACAGTGTTCTGGTTTTCAGCCTTGAGTCACCGGCGGGTTTAGGCGGATTGGATATGTTTACCACCAGATTTACGCAGGGAATCTGGTCTTATCCTGTCAATCTGGGCAAACCATTTAATTCATCATATGATGATTACGGCATTATTTCAGATGACCTTTTTTCTCAGGGATATTTTACCAGTACGAGAGATAATGATCAGGGTATTGATAATATTTATGCATTCAGAAAAAAGCCTGAAGTTTATAAAGATGTGACCATTACCATAATTGATAGTATTTCGGGATTGCCTATTCAGGGCGTGAGTGTCGTCTATTTGAGAGACGACAGTCCGGGTATTTTTTATGTATCTGATTCATTGGGGAAAATTCATTTCCCGGCTGAAAAATTTAAAAATGCCGGTGTGGTTATTGCCTACAAGGGTAGTTTGTTGCAAACAATAAAATTTGATGACTTACTCAATCAGGAAGGTGATATACTCAATATACCCATAGTGTACAATTCCAAAAACTTTATTCTCACCGGTACAACCATCAATGAAGAAGGAAAAGCCATTCCTGAAGTAGAGTTGTCATTTATCAATAAATCAACAAAGGATTCAAAAAAGGTTACATCTGATGAAACCGGTGAATTTGAAGTCAGTACGAGTCCTGACTCAGACTATTTGGTCACCGCAAAAAAAGATGGTCATTTTGCTCCGGTTAAAGAGGTTTCTACCAAAGACTTTGACAGAAATAAACAATTAAAAATTGAAGCAGATATCAAAATAGATAAAGCTGTTGATAAAAAAGTATTTCAACTTAAACACATTTACTACGATTATAACAAATGGGAAATCCGAAAAGATGCGTCTCTTGAGCTGGACAATCTGGTGTCATTCCTTAATGAAAACCCTGACATAAATATAAGTTTGGGTTCTCACACGGATGCACGAGGTAAAGATGATTACAACCTCAGATTGTCTCAAAGAAGGGCTGAGTCAGTGCTGGCTTACCTTTTTGATAAGGGAATTCATTTTTCCAGAATTACAGCAAAAGGTTATGGCGAATCAATGCCTGTAAACAAATGTATAAACGGTCAATCTTGTACGGAAGAAGAACATCAGGCAAACCGGAGGACTGAAATCAAAATTGAAAAACCTCAATAAATCAGGACAATCCGAAAGCTTTTTTGATTTTATCTGTGTAATCAAGTTTTTCCCAGGTAAATGTTTCAACTTTAATAGATTTTACATTTCCTGAACCATCTTTAAAACTAACTTTTTTAACCTCGGGTGTTCGGCCCATATGCCCATAAGCTGCAGCATCCGAATAGATAGGATTGCGCAGTTTCAATCTCTGCTCGATGGCATAAGGTCTCATGTCAAAAATGTCGTATACTTTTTGAGCGATCTCACCATCTGAAAGTTTTACTTTGGATGTACCGTAGGTGTTTACATAAATATTAGTTGGTTTTGCAACTCCAATGGCATAAGATACCTGAACCAATACTTCATTACAAACCCCGGCAGCAACAAGATTTTTTGCAATGTGTCGTGTAGCATAAGCCGCAGAACGGTCGACTTTACTTGGATCTTTTCCAGAAAAAGCACCACCACCGTGCGCACCTTTTCCACCATATGTATCGACTATAATTTTTCTTCCTGTCAAACCCGTATCACCGTGAGGACCACCAATAACAAATTTTCCTGTAGGGTTTACGTGGTACGTGATTTTATCATTAAACAGTTTTCGCAGGGAAGGTTTGATTTGTTTCATCACTGCTGGTATCACTATTTTTTTAACATCTTCTTTGATTACCTGAAGCATTTTGGCATCTTTATCAAACGGGTCATGTTGTGTTGACACTACGATACTATCAATCCTGATGGGTTTGTTATTGTCATCGTATTCAATTGTAACCTGAGATTTTGCATCAGGTCTCAGGTACTTCATTTTTTTACCTTCTTTTCTGATGGTCGCGAGAACCTGAAGTATCTTGTGTGATAAATCCAAAGCAAGAGGCATATAGTTTTCGGTTTCACTGGTGGCATAACCGAACATCATTCCCTGATCACCGGCTCCCTGATCTTCCTTTTTTTTCTTATCTACTCCTTGGTTTATGTCCGGCGATTGTTCATGAATAGCTGATAAGATACCACATGAATTTGCTTCAAACATATATTCAGACTTCGTATATCCAATTCTTTTGATAACGTCTCTGGCAATTTGCTGTACATCAAGGTAAGTGTTGGATTTAACTTCTCCGGCCAATACAACCTGTCCTGTGGTTACGAGCGTTTCGCATGCGACTTTGGAATCTGCGTCAAAAGCTAAAAAGTGATCTACCAAAGCATCTGATATTTGATCTGCTACTTTGTCCGGATGTCCTTCGGAAACAGATTCTGATGTAAATAAATATGGCATCGGATATTGTTTTTTTGATTAATTCAATATTAAATTCTGTATGAAAACGTAAAAATATATTTTTCTTACCAATTCTATTACATAATGACAGAGTGGAGAAAAAATATTTTCCGGTCTTCCTGATTATATCATTTTTTCAGGTTTTACCCAGGCGTCAAATTCTTCGGATGTAAGGTATTTTAATGAAACAGCTGCCTGCCTCAAAGAAGTTCCTTCTTTATGGGCTTTCTTAGCTATTTCAGCTGCTTTATCGTATCCGATTTTTGTATTTAATGCTGTCACGAGCATCAAAGAGTTTTCGAGATTAAACTGAATTCTCGGCACATTGGCTTCTATCCCAACGGCACAATGTTCGTTGAAGCTCAGACAGGAATCTGCTATCAGATTGGCAGACATTAAAAAATTGAAGATCATAACCGGCTTAAAAACATTCAATTGAAAATGACCGCTCATACCACCTACATTTATGGCAACATCATTGCCCATAACCTGTGCCATAGCCATGGTCAAAGCTTCTGATTGGGTAGGATTAACCTTTCCCGGCATGATTGAAGAGCCGGGTTCGTTTTCCGGTATGGTAATCTCACCGATTCCACATCTTGGTCCTGAAGCCAGCATTCTTATGTCATTACCTATTTTCATTAGTGAAACAGCCACTGTTTTAAGAGCGCCATGTGCTTCGACAATAGCATCGTGAGCGGATAATCCTTCAAATTTGTTTTTTCCTGTTATAAACGGAAGACCTGTAATTTTGGCAATCTTTTCAGCTACCAGCTTGTCATAACCTTTGGGTGTATTCAAACCTGTTCCTACTGCGGTACCTCCTAAAGCGAGTTCAGATAAATGTTTGTAAGAATTTTTTATTGCGACAATTCCATGGTCAAGTTGGGAAACATATCCACTCAATTCCTGACCTAATGTAAGAGGGGTAGCATCCATGAAGTGGGTTCTGCCGATTTTGACAACTTTCATGAATTTTTTTGACTTTTCATGTAAGGTATCTCTCAGAACTTCCATAGCAGGGACGGTTTTTTCAACCAATATTTTGTAAGCTGCTATGTGCATGGCAGTCGGGAAGGTATCGTTTGAAGACTGAGACTTATTGACATCGTCATTGGGATGTAATATTTTCTGAGCATCATCGAGGCTTCCTCCGTTGAGGACGTGGCCTCTGTTGGCAATTACTTCATTGACATTCATATTGGATTGTGTTCCGGAACCGGTCTGCCAAACCACCAAAGGAAATTCGTCGTTCAGTTTACCGGCTAAAATTTCTTTACATACCTTTTCGATCAAAGTCATTTTGTTTTTAGGCAAGACCTGTAAATCATGGTTTGCCTGAGCTGCGGCCATTTTCAAAATGGCAAATGCTTCCACGATTTCCTGAGGCATCCGATGACCTCCGATTTTGAAGTTTTCTGATGATCTTTGGGTTTGTGCTCCCCAATATTTATCAGCAGGAACATTGATGTATCCCATGCTGTCTTTTTCTTTTCTGAACTTTGACATAGATGATTTTGTTAAGAAGTCGCAAAGATACGAAGATGCCTAATATTTAAAAAATGTTTTGTTCAAGTAAACAAAATACTTTCATCTGAAAAGGCATTTTCATGAATAATATATTGAATCTTCCATAAATTACAAATATCATGCAAATTTGTTTGGCGCAATTAAACTACCATATCGGCAATTTTGATTCGAATGTTGAAAAAATGATTCAATCGATTGAAGAGGCAATTAAAAAACATGCTGATATCATTTGTTTCGGAGAGTTGGCTACATGCGGATATCCGCCGAGAGATTTTCTGGAATTTGACGATTTTATCAAAATGTCTGACAATGGTATAAACAGATTACTTCCTTACAGCAAAAATATCGCCATTGTCGTCGGTGCACCTTCGCGGAACCCTGTCAGAGAAGGTAAAGATTTGTACAATTCAGCTTATTTTTTGTATGATGAAAAAATTCAGTTTGTTCAGCATAAAACATTGCTGCCCACTTATGATGTTTTTGATGAATACCGTTATTTTGAGCCGGCTTCAGCATTTGGAATAGTTGAATATAAAGGTAAAAAAATCGCTCTTACCATTTGTGAAGACATCTGGAATATAGGAAACGAAAATCCTTTGTACACAATTTGTCCAATGGATGAAATGATGCCTTTTCAGCCGGACTTTATGATAAATCTTTCGGCTTCGCCCTTTGCTTTTGACCATGCTGAAGAACGACTTCACGTGTTGCGTTGTAATGCAAAAAGGTATAAAATGCCGATATTTTATGTTAATCATGTCGGGGCGCAAACCGAACTGATTTTTGATGGCGGATCAGTTGTCATGTCGACGGATGGATATGTTTTTCAGGAAATGTCCTATTTTCAGGAAGAATCGACCATTTTTGATCTGGAAAAGGTGATACAGGGCGGCAGAGAAAGCGTACAGCCAAAAGACAAAATGAAAGATATTCACGATGCTTTGGTGCTTGGAATCAAAGATTATTTCGGAAAATTAGGATTATCCAAAGCTGTTTTGGGATTGTCCGGCGGTATTGATTCCGCGGTGACCGCAGTTTTGGCGGCCCGGGCATTGGGTTCTGAAAATGTTCGTGTATTGCTGATGCCGTCACAGTTTTCGTCACAACATAGTGTGGATGATGCTGTCGCTTTGGCAGAAAATACCGGTATCAGGTACGACATCATTCCGATTGAAAGTATGTTCCGTGCTTTTGAAGCGCAATTACAACCCTTGTTTGGTGATTTACCGTTTAATGTAACCGAAGAAAATATTCAGGCCAGGATCAGAGGCATCCTCAATATGGCTATTTCAAATAAATTTGGTCATATATTGCTCAATACGACCAACAAAAGTGAGATGGCTGTCGGTTACGGCACGCTGTACGGTGACCTTTGCGGAGGATTGTCGGTCATCGGAGATGTCTACAAGACCGATGTATTTTTGTTGGCTGATTACATCAATAAAGATGGCGAAATTATTCCATTAAATACAATTACAAAACCACCTTCTGCAGAATTGAGACCCAATCAAAAAGATAGTGATTCTTTGCCGGAGTATCATATTTTAGATCCGATTTTGCGCTTATATATCGAAAAATATATGGGACCAAACGAAATTATCGAAGCCGGATATGACGAAACATTAGTCAAAAGAATCCTTCGGATGGTTAATATCAATGAGTTTAAAAGACACCAGACAGCACCTGTTCTTCGTGTTTCTTCCAAAGCTTTTGGCGTAGGACGCAGAATGCCGATTGTCGGAAAATATCTTAGTTGAGATTAATTATTTTCAAATTAGTCATTAATGTCCTTGTAAATAATCGGAGTACAATAGTATATAACTAAAAAAAAATCCGACTTTTACACCGGCAAACACAAAAAATGATGCGATTTCCGGTCTTTCTCCTGTTTTTTATGATTCACCTTTTTGTAAAGGCTCAATCACCTTATGTATTGAGACACACTGTTGAAAATCACATTTTGGACAGATATGATATTCTTCAGAAAAGTGATACTTTTTTATGTTTTTCGCTTAACAATCCGGATGCTAAAATGAGTTCGGCAATCCTTATGGATGTGTGGAAAAGACAGGATATAACGGCAAAAGACCGATACAATCTGGAACATTTTTTTAAACAATATATCGAATTTTTGCCGGAATCCAAAGAAAATAAAGCCGTAACGTCCGGTTTTTTTGAAAATAATTACAAAGAAAATCCGGAATTTCCAGTAATGGACAAATCTTATTTTTCTTCCAATCCTGTCGGTAAATATTTTTACCGGACTCCGGCTCACCTTTTACATTTAGAAACACCTTCTTTTCAACTATATATCAATCCCGTTTTACAATTTTTGTACACCCATGAGACGGGCAATGATAACATCGTTTTTCAAAACACACGCGGCGCTGAAATAAAAGGTTATATAGACAAAAAAGTGTATTTTTTTGCCCATATATTGGAAAATCAGCGTTCTTTTCCTTCATTTGTCGAAGAAGGAATACAAACCTACCTAGCTATTCCGGGACAGGGATTCAGCAAGGGGTTTAATAGTTCCGTCATTAAAAACCTGAAAGGTTACGATTATTTTAATGCGCGGACCTATATTGGTTTTAATCCGGTCAAAAGTATGCAGTTGGAGCTTGGCCACGGCAATCATTTTATCGGTAACGGTCAACGATCATTGTTATTATCGGATTTCAGTGCCCCTTATTTTTATTTTAAAATCAATACCAGGGTGTGGAAATTTCATTATCAGAATTTGTTTAAAGAATTATCACCAATTTCTACCCTTGTTTACCGAGGCGGCGACAATATTTTGCCCAAAAAATATGCAGCAACTCACTATCTGGCCTTTCGACCCAATCACCATTTCGAAGTAGGTTTGTTTGAAACCGTTGTTTTTGAAAGGCCCAATCATTTTGAGTTCCAATACTTAAATCCCATCATTTTATACCGGGCGGTAGAACATTCACTCGGTAGTCCTGATAATATTCTGTTGGGGCTTAATCTGAAATGGAATTTTTTAAAAAGATTTTCATTGTATGGTCAAATCATAGCTGATGAATTTAAAATTAATGAAGTATTAAATAACTCAGGCTGGTGGGCCAATAAGTTTGGGGGACAGATAGGCTTAAAATACATAAATGCTTTTGATATTGACCAACTCGATATTCAATTGGAATACAATGTCGTGCGACCTTATACCTACAGTCACCGGGATACTCTCGATTTTTTTCCTGAATTTTCAAGTGCCAGTTATTCTACACACAATCAGCCACTTGCTCATCCTTTAGGAGCCAACTTTAAAGAGTTTATCGCTTTGATTCGTTACAAACCAACCAACAGACTGTACACGCAGGCCAGAATTTTGAACACTTTGGTAGGCAGAGACGGTCCGGGTGAAAATAACGGACAAAATATTTTTAAACCATATACCACGTTGCCTGTACCTTATGGAAATAAAATCGGTCAGGGTATACGCACTACGATATTCAGTTTACATTTTGATGTAAGTTATGAGTTTTACCATAATACTTTTATCGATCTGAGATATCAGTTAAGACAGGAAAAATCAGTTTCAGACAAAGAGAATTCATTGATTTCGTTGGGAATAAGAATGAATATGCAAGATATACAGTTAGACTATTGATCACAAAAAATGAAAATAAAGAAGTTATTTCCATCAATAATCAGTATTTGAGAAAATTATTTTTATCCCAAATCAGAACATTATCGATATAAATGTTAATTATCACCAACCATTTTTGTGATAAAACACATAAATTCGTTACTTTTGCACCTCTTTTTAAAAAAATAAACATGGAAGCCTGGGAATTGGACTTTGAGTGGCTCAAAATCCGCCACATTGTAAAGGATGCCATGAAAAAAGAGCATCTTCCTGATTTTCAAACAATTTTATTTCTGGTTGGCGTACAGGAATTAGGTCGTTGGAAAAAGGAAAATTTTACCAAAGAGGAAAAAAAAGATTTAATGCATGTTGCTGTTTGCACCTTGCTTGAACAGGATGGATATTATACTTTTGAAGGCAGAGATCAGGACGGTTGGCCTCATTGGAAAGAAAACATTCCATTTAATGTGAAAGGTGTACAGGATCAGGAAATGATTTTAAAAACAAACATTATCAGATATTTTAAAGAATACAACCAAATCGATCATTTTAACGTATAAATATTAACTTTATGAGACATATTTTATTTATTTTTTTCACATTCAGTTTACTGGCATTTCAAAGTTGTTCAAACGAGCCGGAACAAATGGTTATATCAACAGACATGGGAGATATTACCGTTCAGCTATACAACAGTACTCCGAAACATCGGGACAATTTTGTCAAATTGGTTGAAGAATCTTATTATGATGGAACATTATTTCACCGGGTTGTACAGGGATTTATGATTCAGGGTGGTGATCCTGATTCAAAAAAAGCCACCCCTGAATCTTTATTAGGAAACGGAGGACCGGGATATAATTTGAAACCTGAATTTAAGGAAGTTCATACGAGAGGAGCTTTGGCTGCAGCAAGATTAGGAGACAATATGAATCCTGAAAAGGAATCATCAGGCTGTCAGTTTTTTATTGTTCAGGGTGGTCCGGTGACAGAAGGTATGTTGGTTTTGGAAGAAACCAACAAAAAATTTAAATATACGGAAGCACAAAAAGAAAAGTATCTGAAAAATGGTGGTGTGCCGTTTTTGGACCAAAACTACACCGTTTTTGGAGAAGTAATTTCAGGAATGGATGTAGTGGATAAAATCGCAGCCGAAGAAAGAGGAGTTGCTGACAGGCCTAAAAAAGACATCAAAATTATTTCTATAAAAAAGGTTAAATAATGCACAAAATTTTGCCTTTTTTGGTGTTCCTGTTTTTATCAGGTTGTACTGCACCCAAGGCTTTTTTTGTGACAGAACAACAATCGGGATATCCTGCAACATTTTCTGTTGAGGACAGGTCTGCTCACGCTCAAAATGTTTTATTGGACTGTGGTAACGGCGTGAAGGTAGAAGGAAGTAATCTATCATGTCAATACCTTTTGTCCGGGAGGTACAAGATGCAACTTACAGCCTTAAAAGGTCAAAAAACATCTGTGCATACCGAAGAAATAATTGTTCCTGCACCTGATCAATGTCTCTTGTTTATGGAGACATCAAAAGGTTCTATGGTAATCAGATTATTTGATGAAACTCCCCTTCATAGGGATAATTTTATTCAATTAGCGGAAAAGGGATTTTACGAGGGCCTGCTTTTTCATAGGGTCATTAATGGATTTATGATGCAGGGTGGCGATCCCGATACTAAAAATGCTGCCAAAGACGTAAGAGTAGGTGGTGGAAATCCGGGGTATACCATTCCGGCTGAAATACACCAAAAGTCATTTCATATCAAAGGAGCTTTGGCTGCTGCAAGAACAGGTGATGATATTAACCCAAAAAAAGAATCTTCAGGAAGTCAGTTTTACATTGTACATGGCAGAAAAACAACCTCTGAAGAATTACATATCTTTGAAGGGCAGAAAAATATATATTATCCTGATGATGTAGTTAATACATACAAAACATCAGGAGGAGCTCCGCAGCTCGATGGAGAATACACCATATTTGGCGAAGTAATTCAAGGTTTTGATGTCATTGACAGGATAGCAACAGTACCAACGGATTCTTATGACCGACCTAAAGAAGATGTAAAAATTTTAAAAGTAACGGTTCTTAAATAAATTTATTTTTTATGGAAGCACTAGGAATTGATGTAGGAGCAACCGGTATAAAAGGCAGTATTGTTGATCTTTCGGCCGGAAATTTAACGGGAGAAAAGGTAAAAATCAAAACACCTACTCCTGCAACACCGGAAGCGATAACCACTTGTATTAAAGAAATGATAACCACTTTACAATGGGAAAACAAGCCGATCGGAATCGGATTTCCTTCAATTGTCAAAAAAGGGGTGTGTTATAGTGCCAGTAATATTGACGAAACATTTTTGGAATTTCCTTTTCAGGACTTTCTGGAAAAAGAACTATCCACTGAAGTAAAGGTTGTTAATGATGCTGATGCAGCCGGAATTGCAGAAATGACTTTTGGAAAAGGCAAAGAAGAAACTGCTTCTTTGATTATTATGATAACATTGGGTACAGGAATCGGATCTGCCATATTTTACAACGGAGTATTGGTCCCAAATTCAGAATTAGGCCATTTATATTATAAAAAGAGTATTTTTGAAAAATATGCTTCAAATTCAGCTCGGGAATTAAAAGGTTTAAGCTGGAAAGCCTGGGCTAAAGAACTGAATCAATATTTTAATCATGTAAACCATTTGTTTAGTCCTGATCTGATATTGGTAGGCGGAGGGGTAAGTAAACATTTTGCAAAATACAGCCAATATCTTAATGTTCCCTGCAGGCTGGAAACAGCTCAGCTTCTCAATGATGCCGGAATCGTAGGAGCTGCTATGAGTGTTCACACAAAATAGTCTGAGAATAACACAAAATCCGCAAATATTCGTTTTAATAACATATTAATTTTTAGTTACGATGCAACATTTGATTTACCTATACCTATTTATCATAGTTTTGTCAATAAATACCTTACAGGCCCAATCGTTTGGTATCAGAGCCGGCTTAAACTATTCAACTTTTCAGGGACCTGTTGAAGCGGATGTTGAAAAAAACAAACTTTCCAATGGTTTCCATTTCGGATTTACCTATTCCTATCCGATTTACGAAAGTTTGTCATTAAGAGCTGAATTTATGTATTCTCAATATGGAAACAGGTTGGAATATAACGGTGAGACTTATTTCAGAATCAATACAAATACAATTTCCCTTACGGAAAAAGGTACTACCAATATTGATCTTAAAGTTAATAACACGTATTTGGGAATTCCTATCCAACTTCAATATACTTTCAAGAAAAAACTGGAAATTACTTTTGGCGGATATGTAAATTATTTAATTCAATCAAGAGGGCCGGAAATCAGAGATTTGAAAGTTTTGACCGACCGGAAGATGTTGTCTTCAGACAGACATTAACCCATAATTACAAAAAAGATGTGGCAGGAGGCGGATCCGCTTCCGGATCTACCATCATTTTAGATAAAGATAAAGTTACATTGTTTAAAAATACCGGAGCTTATTATCAATTCCGTTCGTCAGAAAAGTCAGGAAATCTTTATAAAAACCTTGATTATGGATTAACCGGTGGAATATCTTACTTTATAACCAAAGGCTTTTTTGTAGGCCTGCGATATGACTATGGATTGGTAGATCTTACTAATAACAGAATGGATCCTTCAAAAAAGTCAGTGGATGCAAATGGTGAGTTTATTTTCAAAAATGATTTTGACAGACATATAGCTTATGGTTTATCAATGGGTTTCAGATTTTAAACATTGAGTTTTCTGATTTAAATTATTCTAAAAGGCCAATACTGTTTAGAGTCTGTTGAAAACTACAAATTATATTGTAAATCAATTACTTAATGTTAATTATCTTTGAATTAAATGTATGGATATTGATCAAAACAAGGCTATAACTGAGTGTTATATTTTATTCTAAGGAAAGATTTTGATAGCTATTTTCAACTTTAAGACGAGCCTGAGTTAAAGTCAAATCGAGGTGTTAAGATACAAATTCTTTACCTTTGCCTTGAATTTTGTTCATTTCTGACTTTTTCACCAGACTGTTTAAGTCTATGGGTTTTCTGTTGAACGAACCTTCTTTATTCGCTCTTTTTCTTAAAATCCCCTCTGCGCCAGGCATCGACAAACTTTTTCCACGCCAGCGGACTGAAAATATTTTGTGGTTTAATTTGTCCGGTATAAACATAGTCCGTAGCCTGTTGTCTGAGAACAATACTACCGGCTTCTTTTCCATCTGCCGGAGTTGCGTGTCGTATCTCTTTCATAGCCTCTGAAGCAAGGTTTTCCTGAGCTTTTTCTCTGATTTCATTACTTATGTCCAATGCAAAAAATTCCTGCTTAAAATGTTCTTTACTTGGCCATGGGAAAATAATAACTTCAGGCAACAAATAATCATCAGACGTCATGATCTGAAGCCATTTATAGTGATTTGAGGTCAAGGTATCCGGAACAACTATTTCAACTGTTTTGTATCCGATTCGCGAAAAAGAGACCGTTTCTCCGGCCAAAGCAATAAAAGCAAAGTATCCGTCAATATCTGAATAAGCTCCTCTGCTGCTTCCCTTGACAGCAACCGTGGTATATGGCAACGGCACAGGACTTCCGTCGTCTCCTTCGGCAAACACCATACCTGAAAATTCAATTACGGAAACAGGCTCTTTCTGAGCTTGGATATTTTCTGCAAAAAGAAACAGTAACACGAAAAGGGAAAATAGTCTCATGGATTTTGATTTTTGTTTTATTTGTATATCCTTACCATAACAACGCTATTTTACAAAGTGTTGGCTGATAATCAATATATATTAACGAAGTTTTAAGAGTTTGTCATTGCAAAAATAACTTGGATATCCTAAATTTCCATTGATCATAAGGTGTATATTTTAAAGTATGTTCCAACCAGGAAAGACTGGAGACTACTCCTTTTGCATGTGAAAATGTTTCAAAACTGGATTTTCCGTGATATCTTCCCATTCCGCTGGTCTGAATTCCACCAAAAGGGACAGCACTATTAGCAAACTGAATCATATTATCATTGATACAACCACTTCCGAATTCAATATTTTGAATTACGTAATTAGTGGTTGCAACATCGTTGGAATAAATATAACAAGACAAAGGATATCTGTTTTTTCTGATCCTGATGAGCAATTCTTCTTTATTTTTCCAGGTAGTCACGGGCCATACCGGTCCGAAAATTTCTTCATTCATAACCGGGGCCTCGATATCATCTACCCTCAAAATTGTCGGTTCAACATATCTTTGCTGAATGTCATACCGACCACCGGAAATAATGGTTCCCTGGTTTAAATAAGAAACAATCTTTTCACATCTTGTCTGATTGACAATGCGGGCAAAACCAGGTGATTCAGCTGGATTATCACCGAAGGTAGTCCGGATTCTTTCCACAAGTTTTTTTATAACTTCTTCATATACATCTTCATGAATCAAAAGGTGATCAGGTGCTATACAGGTCTGTCCGGCATTAAAAAATTTTCCCCATACCAGGCGGTTGACAGTATGTTGAATATGACAATTTTTATCGATGATGGCCGGATTTTTACCACCGAGTTCAAGGGTGACCGGTGTCAGTTTTTCCGCTGCTTTGGACATGACATATTTCCCGACATTCTGTGAACCGGTAAAAAATATATGGTCAAACCTGAAATTTTCCAAAATTATCGGTCCGAGGGTTTCTCCTTCACCTAAAACAGTATATACATGGCCCGGCAAAAAAGCCTTTTCTATAATCTTTGCCGTTATATTTGCTGCGTTGTGTGTTTCATGTGCGGGTTTGACCAAGACGGTATTTCCGGCGGCTATGGCCCCGATTAATGGTATAAAAACGAGATTAACCGGATAGTTCCATGGTGCAAAAATGACAACAACTCCTTTTGATTCCGGGTAAATATCCGTTTTATATCCAGGTATAATTGCCAATGGAGTTGATACCCGTTTGGGCTTCATCCAATATTTGAGGTGACTGATAGCATGATTAAGTTCGTCTGTTACCACTCCGATATCGCTCAGATAGGTTTCATATTCAGGTTTTGAAAAATCCTTTTTCAGTGCTTCCTGAATGTCCGTTAGGTGTTCAGTTAACACATTTTTTAACTTATTCAGACTATTGATTCTGAATTCATAACTTCTTGTATTTCCATCATCATGAAAAGTGCGAAGTGCTTCAAATTTTAGTTGAATTTCATCTTTTTCTGACATAAACGTTTTTTATTTTCCTGGGTTCCTCTCAATAAATTCATCATACAACAAGGTGTGTCTGCTTTCCATAGGGACATTCCAGCCTCTGATAAACAGATATTCTATTCGGGTTTTGAGTTCAAAAGGATCACCGTTTGAAATAAAAAGATTGGCGGTTTTACCTTGTTCTATACTGCCATAGGTTTTGTCCACACCAAAAATTTTGGCTGGATTAATGGTAATACATTTTAACGCTTCTTCAATTCCCAATCCAAAACTTGCCGCATAAGCAGCATTAAAGGGAAGGTTCCTCACATTTTCTGCATCATTGGTTCGAATGGCAACCAATATTCCTGCTTTAACCATTTCTGAAGCGTTCCTGTATGATTCGTCAAAAGGAGCACTTCCTCTGCCCGGCACTCTCAGGACGGGTCCAGTGATCACTTCAATATTATTTTCTTTCAACAACGGAGCTACCCTTGAGCCTTCTGCGACACCGGTAAATACAGCTCGAATGCCGTTTTCTTTCACCCATTTAACGGCGGCTTCTACATCATCTTTTTTATTTACCTCAATAAACAGTTTGGCTTCTTTACGGACAATCGGAAGCAGGGCATCCATCTGAGGGTTATACGTGTTTTTGGGTTTTTTTTCTACCGTCAGGGCTGAATCAATGGTTGCATAAAGTTTTGCTTTTGTCCAGATATCGTTAATTTTTTGCATTGCTTTGTCAGAATCTTTTTTAATATCCTCATCCGATCTTCTGTCAAACCTGCCTCTGCGACCTGTAGAAGGGAAAGTCATCATTACCCCTTCAGCACCTGCAAACATTTGTTCCGGTGTATATCCGAATAAATCAATCAGCGCGCCAGTGCCCGGAAACGTACTTCTTTCAGGCTTACTGAAGACAGTAGTTACACCGTTGACACGTGTAACGGGGATACTGACAGAGTTGGGGTTTATAGCCGTGAGGGCTTTCATATGAGGAATAAAATCACCCAACTCCTGAAAATCATTGGTTACGGATATAGACTCAATTTCTGCAAGTCCGAGTCTTGTTCCACCATCTATAAAGCCCGGATAAATATGTTTCCCGCTACAATCTATTTCAGTAGTTTTTGGTGGTATTGCTATGTTTTTACCGATCGATACTATTTTATCATCCTGTATCAGTAAATCAGCGACAAAATTTCCATTGGTTATTGAATGTATTGTGCCGTTTTTTAATAAAAAAGGTCCGGCTACAGCTTTTTTTATTTGTTGGGCAGAAATATTTTGTGTAAAAAGAACACATAATAATATAAGTATCTGCAAAAATTTCTGAATTTTATATATCATGTTAATGGCTGTGTCTTTGTGAATAAATAAATCTCAGATACGATGCATGATCAGATTGTAACAACCATTCAGATACGCCCTGAAGACAATTATCCTCTTTAATAAGTGCTTCTTCCAGATAATCCGAAGCAAATTTATCTTCCGGATTGACATCCAATCGCATATCAGGAGCATCATTTTTGATATCAAATCTTATGATACCATCAACAATTGTTTTTTGTGGAATGGTGTACACTGATAACGGGTGTTTGTCAAAAATGGCGATGTCTCCTTCTTTTCCGACTTCAATAGAACCCACTCTATGATCAATACCCAGTTGTTTAGCAGGATTAATCGTAATTAAAGCCAAAGCTTCATCATCATTGAGGTCACCGTAACGTTGCGTTTTTGCTGCTTCGAGATAAAGATGCCTGATCAATTCATCTGAATCCGAATTGATGGAAGTAACTACACCGTTTCTTGTCAGAATGGCAGCATTATATGCCGTAGAATAATAAACTTCAAATTTGTAAGCCCACCAATCTGAAAAAACAGAAGCGCTGGCTCCGAATGCTGCTAATTCAGGTGCTACTTTAAATCCTTCATTGACATGTTGAAAACATATTTTTTTTATTCCAAAATCTTTCAGGACATTCAGCAGCATCAGAATTTCATCAGCTCGATAACTATGACAGTGGATGATGATATTTCCTTTTAATATATCAACTATAGTTTCCAATCTTCGGTTGTACATCGGCGAACTTTGTGTTAACCCTGCTTTATAATCTTCCCAGGCTTTCATGTACAATTTTGCCTCAGAAAATGCTTGTCTGAAAACCTGTTCCACGCCCATTCTGGTCGCCGGGGCAATATTATTTCCTTCACCATGTACTCTTACAGGATTTTCACCAAGGGCAAATTTTATCGTACGCGGGGCATCTGCCATTCTGAGTTCTTCGGGATTGATTACGCCATAGCGGTGTTTGATTGTTTCACATTGACCGCCAATGGCATTGGCAGAACCGTGCATAGCATGAGATATGGTCACTCCACCTGCCAGAGCCCTGTATATGGCTACATCAAGCGGGTTCAGGGCGTCCCCGACATAAACATCCGCTGTATTCGGGCTTGTAGCCTCATTTACCGCATCGATCGCAATATGTGAATGAGCGTCTATGATTCCGGGCATAACAAACATACCGGAAGCATCAATTATTTGGGTACCTTCCGGTACTTTCAGGTTTTTACCTAATTTATTGATTTTACCTTTTTCTATAAATACATCCGTATTTTCCAGAGTGCCTTTGGTCACTGTGAGCACAGTGCCGTTTTTAACCAGAATACTTCCCTGACCGGAACCAAAAAACGGAAACAAAAAACAGAGTATAGTGGCGTATATTATTCTGATATTCATCATGTGTATTATTGATTAGGGTTGGATTTTTTTTCTCCTTTAATCGGAAATGTTCCGGATTCATTGGCTGAGACCTCACCTGAAAAAGCATTACCTTCAAAATTCAGTTCAAAATCAAGCGTGATCGTAAACCCGTCTGTATCTGTGGTCAATGAAAAAGTGACATTTTTATTATCCTGTACTTTGATATCAAATGCACTCTCTGATTCATCAGGTTTGTCATCGGTGGTAAGCGATATGGTATATTTTTCAGGTTTTCCACTTATGGTCATGGTTCCTTTCTGCGATTGAGCCCCCATTTCTACTGTAAAGGACCAAACTCCGGAAAGCGGACCTTTTCCCGTTTCTTCATTCCCTTTTTTATCTGTCTTTTGAGCAGTAATTTCAAACATCCTGCCATCGACAAAAACATATTTTATTTTTGATTTTTCATCAAAAAAGTTTTTTTCTGTTATCACTATGTTGGCAACTTTTCCCTTTTCTATGGTGCCCATGGTGGATGAAACGCCCAATAATGACGCAGGGTATGTAGTCAAAGCCTCCAATGCAGCTTTTTCAGAAAGGCCCTCTTTTACCATACGACGTATGTTTTTAGGAATATCCTGAGGTTTAACACTTAAAGCCGAAAATGAAAAAGGCAGACCTGCTTTTTCGAATTCTGCTGCCTGACCCACATATTGTTTGTAAGACTGAATTTTTTTCTTTTCAAATTCCATTTCTTCGGCAGAAATTTGTTTTTTGACAGTTGTAGAGTCTTTACTATTTTCGGCAGGTTTTTCTTTCACTTCTTCAGGCAGATCCAGTGATAAAGCAACCTGAACCTGATATTTTTTTAATTCCGGAATCACCGCCCATGCTTGTTTTGCATCAACAAGAACCAAAGAAAATCCCAGCTCTTTTTTTAACTCCAAAGCTCTGTAAATTTGATTGGAAGTTGACGCAACAAAATAAACGGGCAACTTTTTTTGAGTAACCGGAAAAAGTGCCCATTCTTCTTTTTATACACAGGACGGTGCAGTCCGGAAGGATTAAGAAGATACTTATCATGGCTGGCACCCAGTATTTCTGAATTTTTATATAAATCCCTGAATTTTGACATGACACCGATTACGGTAGAAGGATAAACACTCCTGTTGGTTGTAAATTGTGCGGTCATTCCGATATCCTTTTTAAAAGAGACTTTATCGACCTCTTCGTCCAAATGGAGTAATAGAGATGTTTTCCCCGGCAACATAAGGCCTCTGGGCGAAACATTTGACGTGGTAAAGCCGACAGACCTCATATCACCAATACTTTTATCTCCGGTTTTAAATGTTTCTGAAACAGTTTTTTGAGGCGTGATACCGGCGACATCATCGGGAGGATTGCCGGGATCGGTCACCTTTTGCTGATCCTTATTTTCAGGTTTTGGAATTCCGGTATGTGAAAATGCATCAATAAATCCCGGGTATGCAAACAATGAATCTGCTGCAATAACCATTGCTTCTGCCGGAATGGGCAGGTTTTTACCGACGGCTTCAATCAGTCCGTTTTTTACAATGAGCTGATGGCCTTCCAGAAGCTGACCCGGTTTTGGTACTACCCTGATATTTTTGAAATAAAAGGTTTGGGTTACTTCTTTTGGCGTATCGCTGTTTTGGCAATATGTAAAGGACGCCGATACCATACTTAAAAGTAAAATAAAAGAGCTCTTAGTCGTTAAGAACCTGTATCTGTCGGTAAAATGTATCCTCATTTAGAGATTATTTTTGAATCAGGCTGAAATATAACAATAATATTTTCAACGATAATCCTATGAATTATAATATCTGTTTATTTGTCAATAGAATACTATTGAACCCTATTTTCAAAAGAGATTTTCCCAAACCTGAGACGCTATTTTCTGCGTGGCTTGTTCAATAAATAAACTTCCTGCAAGAGGATCTTTGACGTGTCCGACTTTACCTTCTTCAAGCAATATCTGCTGGGCCAGAAAAGCTGTTTTACTATAATTGTGACCCGTTTTTTCTGCCTTAGCCAAACTAAAACTCATATCTGTGTTGCCTAAAAAACCTGACAAAGCCATATATGTCCATTCTGTCAATGCCTGATTGGAGTCTTCAGACAAAACCTCAACTTTGGGTAAAACACCTATTACTAAGGGAATATCTCCTTCAAAACCCAATTCTGAAATGAGATTCTCCCATAAAACACGAAAAGCCCTGAGAGCAGCCACCGTAAACAAAAAGTTTTTGCCCAACTCAAATATAAAGATACAACGTAAAGGTCTTTCCCTTTTTATATCTATTTCGGCTTTTTTTAAAACCTGAATAAACGTTTTAATGACAGTCATGCTCATATCGACATCATAAACTTCTGTTTTAGACGGATAATTACATTTTCCATTCAATAGGATATAAACTTGCAAACTCTTATCTTCAAATGCCGTATCAGCATATTTATGAAAGGAATTACTAACGTTAATATCATTTGTTCTGATACAAACAAAAAGGTATTCCAAGTGGATATTAAAAAAAAGTATAGCCGGATCTACCGCTTTATTGATATCCAGGTAAAGACATGATGCACCTTTTTCAAGAAAAGACAGGATGGTTTTATTATCTTCTAAAGCATTTGTGATTTCAAAAAAAATCCCCGTTTTGGCTTCATCAAATATACGATCCAACGGAAGATAATTTTCTTTAACTTCGTTTATCGTTTGAAAGGGATCTAAAACCAAACCCTCGGTTTCAACCATAAAATCCTCAGGCCCCTTATTGCCTTTCATATCCGACACTATTTTTTGAATCCAGGCTTCTTTATCGGCAATCGGGAAATTTATTGCGGGAATCTCATTTTGTACTTCCATTTTAATTTTTTATTTCACAAGTGATTTTTTAATATTTTTGACCATCATGGGTCCTTTATAAATCAAACCCGTATAAATTTGTATCAGACTGGCACCTGCTTCCATTTTTTCTTTAACATCCGCAATATCTGAGATACCACCCACACCTATTATAGGTATTTTACCCTTAGATTTGACAGATAAGTAACGAATGACTTCCGTACTTCGGTTTTTGACAGGAGATCCACTCAATCCACCCGCTCCGATGTCTTCTGTATCCGACTTAAGGCCATTTCGATCTATGGTTGTATTAGTGGCAATGATTCCGTCTGTATGTGATGTTATAACAATGTCAATGATATCATCTAATTGTTCATTGGTCAGGTCGGGAGCTATTTTAAGTAAAACAGGTTTTTTAACCGATTTTAGATCAATTTCCTTCTTTAAACCTGTTAATATTTCAGTAAGTGGTACTTTTTCCTGAAGTGAGCGCAAACCCGGTGTGTTTGGAGAACTGACATTCACCACAAAATAATCAACAAAATCATAAAGTTTATGAAGACAAATTTTGTAATCCTCCAAGGCGTTTTCATTAGGTGTATCTTTGTTTTTCCCAATGTTACCACCAATGATACAACCGGAATTTTTTCTGGATTTTAATCGTTTCACCATTGCATCCACACCATCATTATTAAAGCCCATACGATTGATCAGAGCTTTGTCTTCCGGTAAACGAAAAAGTCTTGGTACCGGGTTTCCTCCTTGTGGCTTTGGTGTTACGGTACCTATTTCAATAAACCCAAAACCAAGATGGACCATGTCTTCAAAATATTTGCCATCTTTGTCAAAACCGGCAGCCAAACCAACAGGATTCGGAAATGACAGGCCAAAAACTTTTTTAACAAGAGAAGGATTATTGTCTCTGAACCACCATTTGACAATACCGGAAATTAAAGGCACGGATAATATACCGTGCCACAAAGTTATGGTGATTTTGTGTGCTTTTTCAGGTGGAAAAAGGAAAAGTATCGGTTTGACAAATATTTGATATAACATAAAAATTTAAAAACAAAGCTACAAAAAATTTAAAATCGTTTAATAAATTTTTCCCTGACTTGATCATATTTTGAGAAAACATTTATAAACAAAACTGCCATTATTTTTTAATATTGATTTTTTGTTTGTACAAAGAGTACTTACGTAAATCCAGATTTATCTCTTCATACCCATAGGGGACAGCTACTTTTTTACCTTTCTCCGTAAGGAAAAATGGAAGGTTTTTTTCAGGACTTATGCTGATAAAAAAATGTCTTACCAGAAACCCCTGCAGTATAAAATTGTACTGATCGTATTGTTCTTTGGGAACTGACATGGTCGTAAACTGTGGCACAACTTTCCCGATTTTGTATACATCAGTCAGAATGGCTTCTTCTCTGCTGATTTTTCCGAATTGCAGGGCAGTGACCACCAAAACTCCTGAAGCAAGTATAAAGCTTATGGTTTTTACAACCCGGACAGACCGGACTGTCATGTGAGACAACCATTCGCTGACAAATGGCAGGCAAATAGAAGCAAACGCTATGGCAAAAAATGGAAATGAAGGCACCATATACCAACCTTTCTGCACTTTAGTAAGCATAAGCGGCAAGGAACCTGCAAAACCCAAAAGAAGGAAAAACCAGAATTCTTTTTTTGTTTCAGCAATTCTTTTAAAAAATGGTTTGCCTTTAACCAACATCAGAATGGATACTGATATTAATACAGGCAACATTTCTACAAAAAGTTTTCTGGCTGTTTCAAATCTGTTGAAGGTTGTATGCATATCATCCACCCTTCTGATTAAACGGTCAAAAAAATAAATCGAAAGACTTTCCCGGGGTCCCGGAAACATCAATATGATTCCATAAATCAATGAAGGAATCAATACTAACACCGCAAAGTATTGAAGGGCTTTTGCCAGGCTAACCTCTCTGTAAACAAACCACCAGATAAGAGGCAACACAATGGGGAAAAAACCCGGAACTCCTTTGCTGAAAGAAGCCAGAAAAATGAATAAGCCTGAAGTTATCCAACCCAACCAAAAATTTTCTTTTTGAATAGATTTTATTGATATAATTACACTGATTAAAATAAATACGCCCATTGTATTTTCAATCATATTGTTTCTGAAGGACCAGAAACAAACGGGAATGATGATCCAGAAAAAAACCGGAAGCCACCACATTTTTGAATAAGAATTTGCTGCCAGGTAAACTTCTTTCCACAAAACCCTGATGAAATAAATATTAAGTACAATCATCAGCACAGTATACACTCTTTCTACATAAATACTACTACCAAAAAGTTTGTAGAACAGTGACATAATCCCGAAAACCAAAGGTGGTTGCTCATGAAATGATGGTATTCCTTCCAGATTTAATGCACTGTACTGAGGAAACCAAAAAGTACCGTGCCCGATACTCAGATTGTGTGCCACGCTACTGTATAATACCGCATCCTGGAACATAGCATCCTGAATCAACACCGGAAGTGTCAGTCCGAACACCACGCTTAAGGAAATAATGGCGAAATAGGTGTTTTTATCCCAACTCATCTATTGTACAAGGTGTTTTGTTTTTTGCAGTTTATTGATATCAAAGCCCATATTCTCCAGTTTTTTCAATAATGTAGCATAAGTATCCTGTTCCATCACGGTTTTTCGGGATAATATCCAGAGATATTTTTTATTCGGACTTCCTACAGCGGCATACGTATAATTTTCGTCCAGATCAATAATCCAGTAATCACCTTTGAAAGGCCAGAAAAACTGAACTTTTAAACGGGAATTCCCTGAATTAGGAACAACAAATGCTTTTCCTTTGACATAAGATTCTTTTCCTGTCAGACTGTCCTTATTACATCTGTTTTCGACAACAATATTTCCGTCACTACCAATAGAATATTCTGCTGTGGTATTATGGCAACCTTTTTGGAAAGATTGGGGAAAAGAGGCTATTTCATACCATTTTCCTGAATACTTATTGATGTCCACAAAATCCACGGTTTTAACAGTTGTTGTTTTGTTGGAACAACTCAAAAGTCCGGTAAAAAGGAAACATAAAAAAAACGGATTAATCTGGTGTGTCATTGTATTCTGAATAAATCCCAAAATTACAATTATTTTCAGATTGTTCTATTTGATGGAGGATAAGATTTTTTCTGCCCAAACAGTTTTGAGTCAGTTGAAAAAAACAAAATGAGTTTTAAATCAATGGATTACATTAGAATTTGTTTCTGCAGGTGCTTATGAAAAATACCAAATAGTATATAAATCAATGACTTATGTCATGCTTTTTTATTTTCAGGCCCACGGCCATGGCAAAAAACGAATCAAAACCAATGCCTGTGATTTTAATGTTTGTTTTTAATTTTGATTTTCATTGGTGATTTTTTCTATGTAGCTTTTATCGTTTATTACTAATCAAGTAAAGTTAAATTATGTGTGATCTGTGGCAAAGATTCATTCCTTTTTCTGTCCCAACCACATGATAGAAACACCAAAGGGCATTTGTAATTTACCAAACCACCATTTTTCAATAGAAAACACAGTTTTTAACAAATAATTGGTCCAACCGGGAAGTGACATGTCAAAGTCAGATGCCGGTTTTTTGGAGTTGGTAAATATATTTTTAAGTTTTCGTACCAACAATACCGGGGGATAGAGTATCGTGTTAAAATATCCGCTGTAAGTTGCTGAAAGGCCGGGTTTTGACATTAAATCACTTATTTCGTTGAGATTATACCTCCTGAAATGGTGATTGATTACGTCATGTTGACTCCATAAAGCCATGTCAGCCGGCACAGTAATAGCGATAAAACCGTTCTTTTTACAGACTCTTTTCATTTCAATTACTCCGGGAGCGTCTTCTTCCACATGTTCGATGACATCAAATGCGCAAACAAGATCAAAAGTATCGTTTTCAAAAGGCAAATCCGTTACAGACGCCTGAATAACTTCTATACCCAATTCTTCTTTTACAAAACGACAGGTCTCTTCGTCATATTCTGAGGAGATCACCTCACCAAAATGTGAAAGCATTTGCGACGTAGCTCCTGTAGCGATTCCAATGTTCAGAATCTGCAGCGGTCTGCTTTTGGGAAGATGCATATCCAGACATTGTCTTATGAGAGCTGATCTGACGACAAACCACCAATGATTTCTTTCAAGGGAATAATATTGTTTATAATATTGTCTGTCCATAATCAGTATCTCACAGATTCAATAAGTCAGTACGTTTTTCGAAAACAAAGGCTGCCAACAACCGGATTCCATCAAGTGTCAGATTTTTATCGGTATAATCTGCTTTTTCATGTATCCTAGAGATGATTCCTGAATGTCCACCGGTAACAATCACCTTATAATCCTGACCTGTCACTTTTTTAATTTCATGAATAATTTCCGAAAATAGTCCTGTATAACCTACCATAATACCGGCTTGAATAGCAGTTACGGTATCTTTACCAATAGGTGAATCAGGATAAACCAAAGGCACTACCGGTAATTGTGCGGTTTGCGTACCAAGAGCCTGAGCAGCAGTTTTTAATCCGGGAGCGATGGTCACTCCCAGGATACCTTCTTTTTTGTTTGCTACAACAAAACTCAGGGCAGTGCCAAAGTCTGCAACAATCACTTTATCATGATAAAGGTTCAGAGCAGCATAAACATTGGCTACAAGGTCAGAACCTATCTCGTAAGGAAGAGGAATATCAATGTCGATATTTTTGAATATTTCCGGCCCCAAAAGAAAAACCGGGCACAAAAAGATTTTTGTCACAGCTTCTTTGACTGAATGGTTAAGATCCGGCACCACACTACTGATGGCGGCGTATTGTATATCGGTGTAATGAATGTCCCACTCCATCAGAATTTGCCGGAGAGCCATTTCGTAATACATTTCTTCACGAACACCTTTGGTTTCATAACGAAAAGTATGTTTCCATTCATCCTGAAAAAAAACGGATAAAACGATGTTGGAATTTCCGATATCTACGGCAAGTATCATAAAGTATAAAACCGGATTTTCGCCGGAATGTGGTTTATTCTGGTTGAAAAATTATACACAAATGGGATTAATTGCCGCATTTATATATATTAAAATTTATAAATATGTATTAAAAAACACGTCTTAATTGGTTGGTCTTTCAGGAGCCGGAAGACTGGCATGAAATTCCTGTTGAATCCTGAACATATATTGATCGAGCAATTCTCTGACTCTTTCAGCCTTGTCAGATACGACAATAAATCCGATATGATCCTTTTTATCAAGTCTCCAAACGATTTCTTTATCATTAAATGAAGAAGTATCCGGATGTGGATACCGGCTTAGAGAAACAATGATGCCTGCAAATTTATTTTTTACTTTCGGAAGTTTGTAAGATTTGTTGAGATATGAGGCCACCTCAACTTTTGACCATTCTCCCCAAAGGTTGATACCTGTTGCTGCTTCTACCATATCACTCAGGTGAGCACCGCCAACCCTGGAAGAAGTTTCTAAAAAGTAGTACTGACCGTCTTCTTTTCCCCTGATAAATTCGGTATGGGAAGCACTGTATTCCATACCAAAGGTTTTCATCACCTTATCATTTAACACCTGAAGAGCTGCTTCATCTTCCTGTCCTTTTGTCAGCGTAACGGATCTGAAGATACCTCCACCATGTGCTACATCAAAAGGTGTATCCAGGTATCGGCCTACGGAGGAAAAAACGGTTTTTCCGTGAGATGTCAAGGCGTCGACATGGTAAACATCGCCCGGCGCAAATTTTTCAAGGAGGTATCTATGCCGTATATTGGCCAATGCGTCCAAAGCCTGCCAAAGTTCTTCTTTGTTGTGAATTTTTTTAATTCCGGTGGCGCTTGCCTGTCCTCTAGGTTTGATCAGCCATGGCGGAGCAACGGTATCAGCAAAATGATTGATGTCTGCATCGTGAAACAAAGCGGTGAATGCCGGCACAGGAATTCCTTGTTCTTTGGCTTTCATCCGCATGGCAAGTTTGTCTCTGAAATAGCGGGCTGTAGTTTCACCCATGCCCGGAATCCGGAAATATTCCCTCAACAATGCAGCATGTTCCACATCAAAATCATCCAGAGAAATAAATATTTCAAATTTTATATTTCTGAATTGATAGGCCAATCCTTCAATCAGGTGGGTAGTATTCCAGTTTCCGTCTTCGTCTTCATCAAGGTAAAAAACTTCCGTAAGACTTTCCCAGGGCCAGGGTTTGGTATTTAGTTTTGATGAGGTGACAAGATAGACCTTGTGGCCATCAGCATGTGCCGCAGAAATCAGTTCGCTTCCTTTAAAATATCTGGAAACACAAAGAATGGTTACGGATTTTTGATTCATCTGGATGTTTTTATTATTTTAGAAAAGGATTGGGTTAAAATGAATTTTTCCACATCATACTCTCGACCGGTTTGTCTGTCCGTTGGTTGTATTTTGCATTTGGTTTTTTGTGGTAGTAGTGGTTGATTTCGCCACTTATTTTAAAATAGATCAATTGTCCTACCGGCATGCCGGCATACACCCTCACCGGTTGAACACAACTGATTTCGAGGGTCCAGGTATTGCAAAAACCAACATCACCCTTTCCGGCAGTCGCATGAATATCAATACCTAAACGTCCAATACTTGACTTGCCTTCGAGAAAAGGTACGGTATCGTGGGTTTCTGTATATTCCAAAGTAACACCGAGATAAAGTGTTCCGGGTTGTAGTACAAAACCATCCTCGCCGATTTCAAAATGTCTTATGGTATTATGTTTTTTTGCATCCAGTTCATGGTTTTCATAAACCGCAAGCCATTTTCCGAGATGAACATCATAAGAATTGGTGCCCAGACTTTTTGGGTCAAATGGTTCAATAAGGATGTTACCTTCCTCAATGCTTTTAAGAATTTCTTTATCTGTAAGGATCATATATCTTTGGGATACGTAAATGAATAATCTGTCAAAAGTATAAGGATTTTATGCCTTTGCCAAATATTATTCAGATATTTTCCAAAGAATGATACTTCTATCGTCGCTGCAGGTCGCTATCAGGTCAGAATCTTTTAAAAACAGGGCAGAATTTACAGAGTTTATGTGACCGTCTTTGGCAAAATCAACAGATTTCAGGAGTGACAAACTTTCTTTTTCCCAAATTCTGAAAGTTTTGTCTCTGCTGGTTGTCAGGATGTATTTTTGATATAAAACCAGTATTTTATTAATGGTAAACCAATGTCCGGGAAGTGATTTGATTTCAGTTATCGGGTTTATGGACCATTGTTTCAACATGGCATCACGTCCGCCGCTGTACAAATTGGCATCTTCATCCAAACAAAGGGTAAAAACGGAGTTTTGATGAGCATCGACCATCGTTTCTGCACATTCCAATGTCTGAAGGTCAAAGTTTTTGATGGAATTGTCACTTCCGCCAACAAAAAGCGAGTTTTGATACAAAAACAAACACCTCAGACCTCTTAAAGATACCTGAATGGATAATTGCGGAAGCATAGTAAGCAAATCAATGCGGCAGATGTATCCGTCCGCACTGCAGGTAAATGCGATATTTCCTGAAATGGCAATATCAAAAATACTGCCTTTATGAATGACAAGACGTTTTAGGATTGTTTTATTTTCCAGGTCAATAAAATACAGATGCCCGTCCATATCGCCGGCGAGTAACAAACCATGTATTTGGCTGTAAGCCAGACAAAAAATTTTCCCTTCAGTTTTGGCAAGAAGCTCACCATCGGGTTCAGAACCATCTTTTTTCCAGGCTACAATCCATCCGTCTCCTCCTGCAGAAACAAAATAGTTTTTGTCCGGAATATCGGCCATGGAGTATATTGCTGAACGGTGTCCTGTATATTGAATGATTTTGAAAATTTCCAAGGGAATGTTTTTGAATGCAACATATAAACTATTTTTTGGTTTACTTTGCTATAAATTTTTCATATGCCGCTTCTGGATTACTACAAATTGGATATTATACCGGACGCATGGCTGGGTATATGGCAAAACATGGAGCCGGTAACTTTTTTTGAAGAAAAACTTAACCTTTATCCTGCCGAAGTTGAAGAGGTAAAAGGCTTGAAAGACAGAAAAAGGCAGGAGTGGTTTTGTTCCAGATATATTTTACATCTTTTGTCAGAAAGAGAAGTTCGGGGGGCATGTTTGAAGGATGAATACGGCAAACCCTATCTGGAAAATTCGGATTATCACATTTCTATGAGCCATTCGCATGAGCTGACTGCTGTCATTGCGTCAAAAGCTGTAGTAGGAGTTGATATACAATATAAAGTTGAAAAAATCACCAGAATCGTCGGCAGGGTTTTGTCGGATTCAGAATTGGAAGATCTTCAAAAAATATATTCTCTCGATGCCATCCATGTATATTGGGGCGCCAAAGAAGCTATGTATAAAATATATGGAAGAAAAGAAGTTGATTTCCGAAAAGAATTGATGGTTGACACGTTTGAAATCCGAAACGGTAGGGTGCGCACTACCGGAAGAATTATAAAAACGGAATTGAGATTGAATGTAAGATTTGTGCCGAGGTATTAACAGATTATTTATTGGTTTATGCCTGGGATGGTCATTCACATTAGGTACAAGAAGCAGACTGATCAATGGATTTAGTAAGTTAAAAAGTTTTTTGACCCAAAATATCCAATTTTTTTGTTAACCGTTTTCTGTAATTAATGCGATGATTCTTCGACGACAAAACCTATAAGTTGCAGGTCTTTCCAAAAGGAGGGATACGATTTGTTTACAACGAAAGGATCATTGATATGTATCACTCCTTTCGTAGCCAACATAGCTATTGACATGGCCATTCTGTGGTCGTGATATGTGTCAAATACCACATTTTCATCCGGATGCTGATAGTCACCGTCCAGAAAATAAACGGTTTCTCCGGTTTTTTTGGAAAATTTTGAAGGCATGGCGGATAAAAACACGTTACATTTTGTCAATGTCTCCTGTACTGCTTTGATTCGGTCAGTTTCTTTATAAGGTAAGGTCTGCAATCCTGTAAAAACCCCTTGTTTTCCGCAACCGGCTGCCGTTATACACAGCGTTTGAAATAAGTCAGGTGTGGATTTAAAATCAAAATCAAATGATCTTTTTTCTTTTATTTCCGGATTTTTTTCAATGATCAAAGTGTTATTTTCAAAAAAAACATCGAGACCAAAAACAGCAGCTACATCCACGATAGAAGAATCTCCCTGCCAACTATTTGCCGACAGGCCATGTAAAATTAATTTGGCTTTTCGTGATAAAGCGGCTATTCCGAAATAATAAGAAACTGAAGACCAATCTCCTTCAATAAAAATATCTTTTCCCTGATAATGTTGGTGCGCAACCATCAATACATTGTCCTTTTGTGAAACTGTTACACCAAAGTACGACATCACAGAGATGGTCATTTGGATATATGGTGCAGATACCTGATTTTCAGGTAAATGAATGGTCAATCCTTCGGGCAGATCGGGTGCTGTCATCAACAAAGCCGACACAAACTGCGAGGTGATATTTTCGTTAAGAAAAACTTCTGAAGATTTTTGTTTTTCAAAAGATCCGAAAATAAAAGGAAATCTGTCGTCTCCGTTTACACTTTGTATATCACATCCGATTTCTTTTAAAACATTTATCAAAGGCAAAACGGGGCGGTTTTTCAAACCTTCATCAGCATCAATAATTTGTGTACCTTTTCGGGTAGCATAATATGCCGACAAAAACCTTCCTGCTGTTCCGGCGAGTTTTACGTGATGTAAGGGTCTGTCCTGATGTTGTAACGATTCGTTCATAACCAGGGTGTCGTCGCATTCAGGCAGGTTTGAAACAGAAAACGGTTGTTTACACAACGCCTGAATGATCAAAACCCGATTGGCAATACTTTTAGAACCTTCTAAAGAGATGATTCCTTCCACCTCACCAGTCGGATGAAAAACTTTTATGGTCTTGTTCACGCCTGTTCAAACCATAAAAATTCGACATTCTGCCTGATATCGGGATGCAGGCTTTTGGCGACAGGACAGGTCAGTGCTGCATGTTCCAAAATCTTTTTTTCTTTTGAAGAATAATCAATATCCGGCATGGTGAAAGTCACATCTATGCCTCCGATTCTTCTCGGGTCTGAAACCATATGTTTTGTTATGCTGATTTGCGTCCCGTTGATATCGATACCGTGCGTATCAGCAGCCAGGCCCATGATGGTGACCATACAACAACCTAAGGATGTAGCTGTCAGATCAGTGGGTGAAAAAGCTTCTCCTTTGCCGTTGTTGTCAACCGGAGCATCTGTTATGATTTCCTGTCCTGACCTTAAATGAGTGGCCAGTGTCCTCAGGTCTCCCTGATAAATGATTTTAGCTGTTGTCATGATTATTTTCTTTAAAATCGGATTTTTGTTCTCTTTCTTTTTCTCTTTGCTCTTTCTTTTTGATGCGTTCTGCCTCTTCGCCTTCTTCAGCGTGGTCGTAAGATCGGATGATTTCTTTGACCAATCTGTGCCTGACGACATCTTCAGAGCTTAGCATGAGTTGTCCGATACCCGGAATGGGTGCCAGGATTTCCAGGGCCTTACGAAGTCCGGATTTTTGATGACCCGGCAGGTCAATTTGTGATAAGTCTCCTGTCACTACTGCTTTTGCACTGGGTCCTATACGGGTCAGAAACATTTTTATCTGCATGGAAGTACAGTTTTGTGCCTCATCCAAAATGATAAAAGCATGGTCCAGGGTACGACCTCTCATAAATGCAAGGGGAGCCACTTCAATGACTCTGCTTTGGATAAAAAATGCCAGTTTATCGGCAGGAATCATGTCGTCGAGGGCGTCATATAAAGGTCTGAGGTATGGATCCACTTTTTCTTTCATATCACCGGGCAAAAATCCCAGACTTTCTCCGGCTTCGACAGCAGGTCTGGTGAGAATGATTTTTTTGACCAGTTTTGATTTTAATGCACGGACTGCCAATGCTACTGCGACATATGTTTTACCTGTGCCGGCCGGACCTACTGCAAAAACGATGTCATTTTGTTCGCAACATTCGACCAATGCCTTTTGATTGCGGGTTTTTGCTTTAATCGGATTTCCGTTTTTGCCGTACACGATCACACCACCGGGAGCGTGCTGACTGATTTTATTGTCCGGAGCATGGTCGCTGGACAATAAATCCTCCACGGCCTGTGTGGTGAGTTCATGTTTTTCACGAATCATTTGAACCATCGCTTCCACTTTGGTTTTGACGTTCATGGTTTGTTTTTTATCTCCTTTCAGTTTGATTTGATTCCCCCGGGAAGTAATCTGAACATCGGGATAAGCTTTTTTCAGTAAAGCTATTTTGGCATTGTTTTCTCCGTACAATTCTATAGGATCAATGCCTTCTATGGTTAGGATAATGTCGCTCAAACTATGTGAAAAATTTGTTTAACGATTAAAAAATGTTTTAATATGTGATATTTATATAATATTTAGTTTCTTTGCACACAAATATTAAATAATTTTTCAAAATCAGATAGGATTCCTGAAAATTTATTTGAAAAATAACACGTTTTTCATGCAAATAGTTTCATTAACCACGGACTTTGGCGTAAAAGACTATTACGTAGCTAAGTTAAAAGGTCAGCTTCTTCAGCAAAAGAGGGATTTACAGATTATAGATGTAAGTCACCATATAGCGCCTTATGATATTATTGAGGCGGCATTTTTTATCAAAAATATTTACCGGCAGTTTCCAAAAGGGAGTATCCATATCGTTGCGGTCAACAACGTCTACCGAAAAAAAAGTGAATATCTGGTTTTTGAGCGGGAAGAGCAGTTTTTTATCGGGCCCAACAATGGAGTTTTTTCTTTGCTTTTTGAAGAATTGTCAGCCAAAGATGTATTTCTCATCAATGACTTACCGCCACAAACGCTTTTTTATGAAGAGCTGTATGCGAGAGCGACGGGTTATGTAAGTGCCGGACTACCACTTGACGAAATCGGAAATCATCCGGAAGAATTTGTACAAAGACTCGAATTGAAGCCGGTGATAACCCAAAGTCAGATACGGGCGACCATTATATATGTCGATCATTATGACAATGTCATTGTCAATCTTAAAAAAGAGGAATTTGATAAAATCCGCAACAACAGATCTTTTGAAATTTATTATAAACAACACGATCCTATAAACTATCTCAGCAGACATTACGGTGATGTGGCTATTGGAGATCCGCTGGCATTTTTTAACAGTTCAGGATATCTGGAAATTGCTATTAATATGGGTAAAGCTTGTTCGTCGTTCAATCTTCACCGAAACGAAAACATTCAGATCAATTTTTATTAGAGCTAAAAAAAATGATTAAAAGAATTGTGCGACTTTGTTTTAAAAAAGAAAATACAGAAATATTTGAAGAAATATTTCACACAAGTAAACATAAAATCAGAACATTTCCCGGTTGTGAACATTTAGAGTTGTGCAAAGACGTCAAGGATGAACGCGTATATTACACCGTGAGTATTTGGGATCATGAAGACAGTCTGGAAGCATACAGGAAATCACCTTTATTTGAGACCACCTGGGCAAAAACAAAAATATTATTTGACGAAAAGCCTATGGCTTTTTCTTTAAAAACTTTAGAAACCTTAATCTGAAATGATATTAACGCAACCCGCAGCAAAAGTAGCCAAAAACCAAACCGTGCAACAAAAGATAATTTTTGAGGATTGGGAATCCGTTCGTGACATAGTCAATGACCCTAAATACAGTCAGGTAGTCGTTTTTGTGGACAGCAATACGGAAAAATTATGTTTGTTTACCTTTTTTGAGCATATAGACAGGCAAGTCAGGGTAATCAGCATTCCTGCGGGGGAAGAACATAAAACCCTGGACACCTGTGCATATGTGTATGAACAGATGATCCGGAAAAATATAGACAGAGAAAGTCTGGGAGTATTGATAGGTGGTGGAATGGTAGGTGATCTGACAGGATATTGTTGTGCCACGTATATGCGCGGTATTCCATTTGTATCGATCCCTACGACGTTGTTGAGTCAGGTTGATGCCTGTGTCGGCGGTAAATTGGGTGTGGATGTCAAAGGTTTAAAAAATGTGGTCGGTGTCTTTCAGGAACCCGAAAAAGTGTTTGTTTTTCAATCTTTTTTGAAGACATTGCCACAAGTACATGTAAGAAACGGATTTGCAGAAGTGATCAAACATTGGTTGATAGCAGATCAAAAATCATTTTATGAAGCGGGTAAAGAAGTTTTTTCTTATGATAAAAATCCTGAAAAATGGGTAGCTTCTTCTATCAGAACCAAGCTCGACATTACGACAAAAGATCCCAAAGAAACAGGTTTACGTAAAATATTAAATTTTGGTCACACGATAGGACATGCCATTGAAACTTCAGGATTGATTAAAGGAATACCGATTTTGCATGGTGAAGCTATTGCGGTTGGAATGATATGCGAGAGTTATATTTCATACAGGATGAATCTATTGACAGAAGGTGAAAATTTTGCCATAAGGCAATATATAATCTCCATTTTCGGGCACAACCCCAGATGGGTTTCAGAACCTGAACAACTTGTCGAACTGATGTATAAAGACAAAAAAAACCGGAACGGCAAGATCAGATTTTCATTGCTCGAAGGTGTAGGGAATGCAGTATACAACTGGGAAGTGCCTCAGGAAATCATTTATGAAAGTTTGTATTTTTATAAACAAAAGTGGTAGGAGGTTTAAGTTAGGAAGGATAAGTTCGGAGGTTTTAGTTCAGAGCCGGGAGGGAAGAGGATCATGCTCCGGGCAGAATTTTGATCTTTTTTGTAGCGAAATTTAAAATTTAATTATCTTTGTAGAGACAACCGTTTTCCCGAAACGTTTATTTACTTGTAATTCCGGTTTTAACGTCAACACGTGTGAAAATCCGGGAGTAGATTACTTTTAAGAATTTAATATCAAATATATGTTTTGTGCTGTAGTATATCGGTTTGAAATCATTCGGTTTGTTTTTCTGGTATGGATATGTTTTCCGGCTTTTCAGGCGGAAGCACAAGTGAAGGAGTTGAATCCGTTTCAGCGGATAAAAGCTGCGGGAGATGTCAGTGTTGAGATTATACAATCTGAAGAACACAAGGCAGAATATACCATCCTTAAAGGTTTTGAGAGGGATTTAGTGTTTGAAATGAAAGATGATTTGCTGACAATCCGGGTAAAAGCGCCGGAAAAGTCAAAATACAACCGATTGGTCACCAAAGCCAAAGTGAAACTATATTGTAAAGAACTCAGGGAAATAAACATCGGAAATTTGTCTGCTATAAGTAACCGCGATACTTTTTCGGCCAATTTTTTGAAAATCAGCGGCTCCAAAAGCGGTAAAGGCAGTTTTACGCTGCGATGTTTTGATTTGAGTGTGGAAGCATCCCAGACTTGTTTTGTCAGTTTAGCCGGGAAAACACAAACCCTTAGGGTCCGGGCGTTGACTCAAGCGACTGTATCAGCAGAATCCTTATGGGCCAAAGAAGTGAATGTGGAAACTTCAGGAAGTTCAAAAGTTAATGTATATGCTGAGAGTGCCCTTTCCGGGAAAGTATCAGAAGGAGCCGTTTTGACGTACAAAGGCAATCCTACGTATAAAAATATTGACAGTCAACAGGGCGGAAAAGTCGTCGAACCGAAGTAAAAAGGGAATGGAATTATTTGAAGGATTTTTGACTACGCATTATAATAAGATGTAATCATCAATTATGAAATCGAAATAAAAAATAATCATCAGACAGATAAATAATCGTTGGTTGTCAAAAGTTTATTTTATGCTGTTTGAAAGACAACAGAAAAAAAAACGATGAAATAATATTGATGAAAGGACTTTTTTATTTGTCTGCGTACTATTCATTTCGGGTTTCCGAAAAAAATGTCGTAACGAAGACATTTTACTAAAAAGTGAAAAAAATTAATATTAAAAAGAAAACAGAATTTTATTTTGTACTTTGCAAAGATATCTGATCATAATGTTATAATATTTTGTATGAATAAACAACAGAAGGAATATTCTTCTGAATACATCTTTGGCCCCGGGGGGGGGGGCCCCCCCCAAACGGCCGCGGCGGGGGGGGCGGCCCCCGGGGGGCGGCCCCCGGGGGGGCCCCCCGCCCCCCCGCCCGGCGGGGGGGGCCCCCCCGCCCGGCGGGGGGGGGCCGCCGCCCCCCCGGGGGGGCGGGGGGGCGGGCGGGCCCCCCCCCCCGGGGGGGGGGCCGGGGGGGGCCCCCCCCGGGGGGGGGGGGGGGGGGGCGGGCCCCCCCCCCCCCCCGCCCCCCCCCCTTTTTTGCCAGGCTTTTATCATATCTAAAAAAGCGAATATCAATGTTTTTTCCATATGTTAATGATGTATTTTGTTTAAAATCAATACACTATCTTTGAATAAAATTAAATTTAAAATTGTATGTATTTATATTTATTAACCCGATGATTGTAGAAAGAGGACCTGACAACCGATTAAATTCGGAAACCGAAAAAAAGTATGGGGAGCGCGCACTCATATAAGGATGTAAATTTTATTGTTTAGGGGCATAAAACTGCAAAAATCAAAAAATCTTTTGTTATGAAACAAAAATTGAGTAATTTTGAGGTGATGAATTTTCAACGCAACAACGCAACAACGCAACAACGCAATACCAAAATTAAATTTTGGAGTAAACTGTTATTTCTTTTTATTTTAATGTTTGTGAACATTGGCTTTTCACAAAATTGTATTTTTGAAAACCCAACATGGCCTCCTAATGGTGTATTTAACCCTTGTTACCTTGGTAGTGGCAGTTTAACAGACATTGGTCTCTTCCCATGTGGAGTTCCTCCGGGTCCAACCTTTGATTTTGAAAATAAAATTTGGACCATTGACGGAAATTTAATTATTGACAGGCACTCTAAATTTAAAGGATGTACTTTCAATTTTACTGAAAATGGATCAATAAGTTTTGGTAAACACCCAAGTGTTACATCAATGATAGGACCCGGTCCAATTTGGGTTACGTTTGAAAATTGTACTTTCATAGGATGTAATGATGATTATTGGCAGGGAATAACTTATAATGTAAGTAGTGTTGACAATGGACCTGTCCTTAGTATTATTAATTCGACAATTAAAAATGCAGAAACTGGTTTAAAGATTCTTACAACAAATAGGTTTAATGGAAGATTAAATCTAAACACTGTAACTTTCGACAATAATAATATTGGAGCTCATTTTGTTGGACCTTTTTCGATGAAAGAGTATATTCTTTCAGATTGCCAATTTAAAAACGGTGATATTGGCATACAAGTGGATGATTTCCCAAGAAACGATGATCCTCTAAGCACCCATCGAGCAATAATATTTGATAATATCGGCCTATTTGAAAATCAAAATATTGGAATCAAATGTAACAATACTGAAGGAATCACAATAAGTAGAAATACATTTACTAATTGTGTAAAGGCAATCAATATTTTTGATTTAAAATCTATACCCCGCATGTAAATCTACTTGTAGAAAGAAATGTTTTAACAAATATATCATCATGTGGTATATGTATTGATGGTTTGGAAAATGGATCTATTGCAAATATTTTAGAAAATACAATTTACGGTAATTCGACATTTTTAAAATCTTTTGGGGTTCATGTAAAAAATGCCCGTGGAACAAACTTAAGGATTTCAAGCAATAATATAATATCAGGTTTTAGCTCCGGTATTGAATTGTATCAAAATGTCTTTAATATCCTGAGTATTGGAAGAAATACGCAAATAAGTTCAAATAGAATAGGTATATCCGCATATATTTCTGACTGGTTTGAAGGTTTAAGCATCTCAAACAATACAAGTATTTCCAACAATATTATAGCTGGTATTTCAATTTATGGTGGTAGCCAAGGGAGAATTTTGAATAACCAGTTTAATATATTAAATACACCTGCAGTAGGAATTGATTTAAAAATTCCCTTCTTTTATGATTTAGAGAATAACACAATGTTATCTAATTTTTCAGAAACCGCAAACAAACCATTTATAAAGCTGTCGAATGGCATAAAAACTAATTTATGCTGTAACAATCTAAGCGATAATGAAACCGGTGTTCACATCTATGGTACGAATTCTTTAACCGGCATCCGTAACACCACTTTTAATAATAATAACTTTATTCTTGAAAATAGCATCATTGGTGACAATCCACACGCCGGAAACAGGTTTAAAGGTCAGACAACTGGCTTGTTGTTGGCAAGTAGTCCTTCATCAAACAGATTTACTGTAAATGTGAATGAAAGTAATTTGAACCTTGGTCAAATAAAGCCGTTGCAGATTGAACCATTATTATTTGCTGATGATTGGTTTTTTAACGATATTAATGGTAGTTCAATGCTATGTACAGCTGGTTGCGGTTTCGTCAGAAGAAGTTTTAATGATGATGAAGATCAGGATGAGTTGAATATCCCGGATTTAGGTGCTTGTTATCCGTCAGGATTGGACCGCGACGGAGATGGTATTTGTGACCAGAATGATCCGGATCCTGATGATCCTTGCTCTTCGATTATGATGGATATGGATGGTGATGGCGTTTGTGACCCGATTGACCCGGACCCCAATGATCCTTGTACACCTTTATCTTTGGATACGGACGGCGATGGCATTTGTGATACATCCGACCCTGACGCCAATGATCCTTGTGATCCTAATAGTTTGGATACGGACGGCGATGGCGTTTGTGATCAATATGACGGAGATCCGGATGTACCTTTTATTCCCTTTATTGATCCGGTCATCGGCAACTGTTTACCTCCAACAAATTATAATGGTGATCATCGCTTGCAGTTAGGATGTGCACCGGGAGGATTGACTTTTGACATTCAGAATCTGGAAAAACTGACAAATTATCCTGTCGTAAATTCCCCTTACGATGCATTAAATGTCATTGAATCCAAGGAGGCATTGTACAAAATTTTACATACAACACCTGTATTGAGACAACAAAGCGAAATATTGGCTATGGCGTATAACAATCTTTGTGATGATGACATCAAAGACATCATGGAAGTTGAATATCTTTTGGAGGACTATCATAAACAAAGCAACAATACGAACAAAAATATTAAGAAAAAAGAATTATACTTGCAGAGATTGTCCAAACTGGCAGCTTTACTCACAGATACGATTCCTGCTGACTCCATACATTTGGTGAGACTCTATCTGGCAGGTGAAACAGTATTTCAGGACATCAAAAATTTGTACAATCAATTGAACAATGACAAATTGACAAAAAATCAAATTCTGATTAATAAAATCAATTCCTTACCTCAAAACAATCTTGTGTATTCAACCTTAAAAGAATATTATCAAATTTTTTATAACAAAATTATTCTTGATAACCCTTTGAGTTTTGGTGATACTATCTCTTTATCTTTGATAGCAGAGTTATGTCCTTTAGAATATGGAAAAGTAGTCTATAAAGCCAGAGAAATGCTGCTTGGGGAAGGATTTAGAGATGAAGGTGATTTTGAGGATAATTGTTTGAGTGTAGAGTTCCGAAGCAAAAAATTCGAAACGGTTTCTGAATATTCATCTCTTTATTGTAATATTTATCCAAATCCAGCTCTGGATAAAGTTTTTATTAAAACAACTTTTCAAATTGCAGAAATACAACTTTTTAATCATCTGGGATCCTCGGTATTTGCAAACAAAAATCTTTCCGGAACTTCTTATGAAGTGTCAGCTGAATCTTTGCCTGCCGGATTATACTATTTTACTATACACGGTAATAAAGGTGAAAAAATATTTAAAAAAGTGATTTTTGTCCGTTAATGAATTATGTATAAAAAAGTTTTGTATAAGGTTTTTATTATCATACATTTTGTGGGTGGGATATTTACGCTATCCCACTCACAAAAAAATGATTATGTGTGGATTATGGGAGCGTCATCAGAAAATAAGTATGCTTTTGAATTCCAATGGGGAACAATGAAAATTGATTTTAAAAATGAGATAATAAACTTTAAGTATGATAGTTTAATTGAGTTGGATTTATTTCAAACCAATTCTTCATTATCAGATGATTTAGGAGAACTAAGGTTATACTCAAATGGTATGACCATTAAATATGGTGATCACTCCTCTATACCAGGATTAGACACCATTGCGTATGGAAGTTATTGGGAGCGGTTTAATTTTAAAAATTATTTACCCGATGGATCTGACTGGCCGTCTGGTTTGCCTATAAGACAAGCAATTTTAATGCTTCCCGCCCCTAATAATCAAGATTATATGATTTATTATCCAAAATATGAAATTAAAATAATTAATAATGCAGAAATTTTAAAAACTACTGCATTGATGGAATGTAAAGTTGAAATAAATTCTGAAACTAACAAATTTATATATAAAGATAAAATCATATCAAATGGTCTATATAAACCTAATGTAACTGCTGTAAAGCATGGAAATGGTCTTGATTGGTGGATAATCCTACAGGATGAAAACAATAAAGGTTTTAATATATTTCTTTTAAATTCTGAAGGAATTACCTTTAGTCACTTTTGCCCATTTAATAATCAAATTATTGATGATGGATATGGACAAATGAGTGTATTTTCGCCAAATGGACAATTATTTATTACTACAGAAATTGAGGTTGGGACTGAGTCTTTTTTAAATGTTAAAATGTATAAATTTAACAGGTGTAACGGAATGTTTGAAAACAAACTTTCTGATTTTTCAATACCAACTGTATCAGTTGGCTCGGCAGTGTTTTCTGATAATGGAGAATTTTTATATATTACTAATGGAAACAATGTTTTTCAATATCAAATTTTACAGGACACTTTAATTTCTAATGTAAATATCATTGCTGAGTATGACGGTTCTACTTTTCAATACACAGAATGGGATACACCTACTCAACTCAGATTCAGTAAAATGTCCATGGGACCTGATGGAAAAATTTATATTGAAGCTCCCGGCAATGCAAGATCCATGCACACTATTGAATATCCTGATGAATACGGGGAGGATGCCACCGTCATCCAAAACAGCATCAAATTGGAAACACAAAATTTTAATTCTTTACCTTCTTTTCCAAATTTCAGGATGGGGCCACTCGATGGAAGTTCATGCGATACTCTGGGATTAAATAATATGCCGGTAGCTAAGTTCAGGTATGCACAAGATACGAGTGACCATCTAAACCTGAGATTTACAGACGCGAGTTATTTCAGACCTGAGACCTGGTTTTGGGATTTTGGTGACGGACAGACTTTTGAAGGTAAAAAGCCGTACTGGCACAAATACGAACAATCAGGTACTTACACCGTGTGCCTTACCGTCTCCAATGAAAACGGATCAGATACGTCATGTAAAGATATCCATGTGGGGACGGTGTCATCACAAGATCCAACAAACTACCGGGACTTGCTGACCATTTTTCCCAATCCGGTTGAAAATGATCTGATGGTTCGTGTAGATGGTATCGTACCTTCTGACATGTATTTTGAAGTGTATAATCTTTTAGGTCAGTTGGTCCACCACCAAAAAGTGTATTTCGGACTCAATCAATATTCCGTTTCTTCCCTCGCTCAGGGTAGCTATGTATATCGTTTTGTTGAAAAAAATCAGGTATTACAACAAGGGAAAGTGGTGAAAATGTAGAAAGGTGTTGTGGTATTGTGGTTTTATGGTGAAATGGTATTTTGGGGTTATTTCGGACATCCAAATTCATTTGGATGTTATGGCAGAAAAACATTTTAAACAATTTTGGATTGTTGAATTTCCATAACGCTGCATAGCTTTAGATTTGACTAATTTATAAAATTTGTTAAATCTTACTGTATTATGAGGAGGTACCTTATACTTAACACCTTCAAAATCAGCACCTTCCCGATAGCCCCTAGATTCCGCAACTAGATTATAAAAAATAAGGCAAAATGTTGATTAATAACATTTTGCCTTTTGTACTTATTCACCTATATTGGTGCTGCTAACAATAAGTGCCATGAAAGTACGATATTCTAACAGTATTAATGCATTTGGGGGAATAAATTTTGTTTTTGAGGAGTTTGAGAAATTGAAAATTGGCCATATTCTTCATGACAATTTACCTTCCTTAAGCCCAAAGTCAAGTTATAGTTGGAGAGATATATTTTATTCTTTTTCCAGTATTTATTTCTGTGGTGGAAACTGTATTGAGGATGCAAAGACTATTCTTTCAAATCAATTTGGAAGTAATCCCATTTTTAAATTGTGTAGTCCGGACACCTTACTTCGTAGAATGGGTGGGCTCTCCTCTGACCAATTACTTTGTAACACGAAACGAGGTACTGTAGAGCACCAGTTCAATATCAACCAGCCCCTTACTGATATGAACGTTAAGTTACTTAAGAAGCTGGGTGAGTTTAATAAAAATGAAGTGGTCCTAGATTATGATAACACAATTATTTTCACGGAAAAAGAAGGGTGTAAAATGACCTACAAGCGTGATTATGGCTATCAACCTGGAGTATGTATCTTAAACGAACAAAACGTTTTATACATTGAAAACAGAAACGGAAATAGCGACGCTAAGGCGTTTCAAACGGATACGTTAAACAGAATGTTTCAACATTTACAATCTAATAAAATCTCAAAAATTGACAAGTTTAGGGCTGATTCAGCATCATACCAATTTGAAGTGGTTACACTTGTTGAAAAATATGTAAAGTTGTTTTACATTGGGGCGAAAAATAGCTACGTGGAAAAATATTTTTCCTTGATTGATAATTGGATCCACACCAAAGATCAAAGTGGTGAGGATATTTTTATAGGTGAAATTGAGTACATGCCCTTTGTCCAGCAAGGCAATAAAGATAAAAAATACAGGCTACTTGTTAAGAAAAAACTGAGAAAAGACGGACAACTCAACCTGTTTACCAACGAGCCTTATGACTATCATGCCATTTTGACCAATGATTTTACCACTTCATTGCCACAAGCAATAAACTTTTATAACCGACGAGGAGCTTGTGAAAAACAATTTGATATTTTAAAAAACGATTTTGGTTGGAATTATCCTCCATTTTCAGACTTGTCAAAAAACACCGTTTTCTTTTATTTTGGTGCTATTTGCCGTAACCTTTACAACGTTATTATTTCTAATCTATCGAAAATCTATAAAAATGTAAACATTCACCACAGAATGAAACGCTTCATTTTTAATTTCATTGCCATTCCCTCAGTTTGGAAAAAAGCATCAAGACAATGGTACCTGAGGGTTTACGGCAAAATACCACTACAAACATAAACACACAAGGAAAACTACTATTAATCTTCACGAAAACCTGGGATAGGTATGCCCTTTACTCAAATTTCAGTCCCGTTTTATAACAACTAAGCTTAATTTCTGTACAAATAAGAAACCAAAAAAACCGCTTTACTTAGGAAAAGGAAATTCCATTACCCAAACACCCCTAAAACCATACTTTTCTTTAATAAGTTAGCTAAGTTGCGGAATCTAGGAGCCATCGGACTAATGCCTAAAACCTCGCACCTAATACCTAGTTCTTGGCACGTCACTTATCTGAATCCTGAACCATCATATTCAAGGTTTTCATCTCTTCCTCTGTGAGGTAGCGCCACGACCTGGAAGGCAAATCTCCGAGGGTAATGTGCATGATTCTGACTCTGACAAGCTTGCGGACGTGATAGCCAAGGTGGGCACACATCCTTCGGATCTGGCGGTTAAGGCCCTGGGTTAATATGATTTTAAAGGTATAGTCATCCAATCTTTCGACATAACAAGGTTTGGTAATGGTGTCCAATATGGGAACACCGGATCCCATTTTTTCGATAAATTCAGGAATGATGACTTTATTGACGCTTACGATATATTCCTTTTCGTGATTGTTGCGCGACCTAAGGATTTTATTGACAATGTCTCCGTCATTGGTAAGCAATAACAGTCCTTCCGACATTTTGTCCAATCGTCCGATCGGAAATATCCTTTCCGGAAAGTCCAGAAAATCAATGATGTTGTCGGGATCGCTTGTATCGGTGGTACAGGTCACTCCTACCGGTTTGTTCAACGCTATATACACCCTTTTTTTGGTTGCAGGAGCGATCAGTTCACCGTCAAGTTTGACCACATCTCCGGGATTGACCCGATTGCCTTTGACGGCCGTTACGCCGTTGATGGTTACGCGGGACTGTTCGATATAGGTATCTGCCTGCCTTCGGGAACAAAAACCCGTTTCGGCGATGTATTTATTGAGACTCTTGCTTTCCAAAGATATTTTTGGTTACTTGTTTTAATAGATAATAGAAATAATATTCTATTTAATGAATATAAATTAAAAATTTATTCTGGCAATCCAAGAGAACATCCAAAATAAATATTAACAATTTAATCCTCCGCAAACGCTTAAAACCTGACCGGTAACATATTGTCCAAGGTCACTACCGAGGTACAGGCATGCGTTGGCTACGTCTTCACCGCTACCCAATTTTTTGAGGGGAATGCTTTCGGCATAAGCCTTTTTTTGTTCTTCGGTCAATACATGGGTCATATCGGTTTCGATAAATCCGGGAGCAATGACATTACATCTGATATTTCGGGAGCCTACTTCTTTGGCGATCGACTTTGAAAATCCGATGATACCTGCTTTGGAAGCGGCATAATTGGCTTGGCCGGCATTGCCGAAAACACCTACGACAGAACCCATATTGATGATAGATCCTGACCGGTTTTTCATCATCGGTTTCAGGGCGTGTTTGGTGAGGTTAAAGACCGACTTCAGGTTGACCTCGATGACCTGATCCCATTGTTCTTCGCTCATCCTGAGCATTAGGGTATCTTTGGTAATCCCGGCGTTGTTGACGAGTACATCCAATTTCCCGAATTCGTTTATGACATCGTTGATGAGTTGTTCGGATTCGTCATATTTTGAAGCATCTGATCTGACGGCTTTGACTTTGATATGGTGCGTTTCGGACAATTCTGTTGCCAATGCTTCTGCCTTTTCAGCAGAAGACAGATATGTAAAAACGATATCCGCTCCATGTTGGGCAAATTTCCGTACGATAGATTCACCGATTCCTCTCGAACCACCTGTTACCAAAACAACTTTTCCTTGCAACATCTTTTTTTTGCGCAAAAATAACGGAAAAATTGCTTTTTGGTCAAAAAAGACGGTTTATCTTGATAAAACCACGGTTTTATTTGATCAATTCGGCCTTTTTAGCAGATTCAACCCAGATAGAAGGATGATTTGCGTCGATGGTATTCTGTATATTATATTTCTCTTTAAATCCTACCAATTCTACTTTAATCCCTTTTTCAGGACCTCCGATTTCACGAAATTCGCGAATGATATCCAGGACGTCGTGGGCGATGTATTCAGAATCGGTGGCATTAATGACGACGGTACTATCGGGAGGAAAATGTCCCAGAGTAAGTTTTATAGCTGCTTTATTTAAAAAAGAAACTTCCTGAGCCAGATTAAAATGGATGATATCTCCTGATTTATAGGTTTCTTTTTTAAGGAAATACGCACGTTTTAAGTTGCCTTTTAAAACAAAAAATACACTGATGAGCATACCGATTCCCACTCCTTTAAGCAGGTCAATACCTACCACAGCTACAACGGTAGCGATAAAAGGCAAAAACTGATACAGACCCTGACTGTAAAAATGTTTAAAATGTTTTGGGTTAGCCAATTTGTAACCGATCAGGAGTAATATAGCTGCCAATGTAGCTAATGGAATTTTATTAAGTATCGCAGGAATAGCCAGGACGCAAAGAAGTAATAAAACGCCATGGATAATCGCTGAAAGTTTGGTTCTTGCCCCTGAAGTTATATTGGCACTTGTTCTGACGACAACAGAAGTCATAGGCAATCCGCCGATCAGGCCACTCAAAGTGTTTCCTATACCCTGAGCTATCAATTCAGTGTTTGTGCTGGTATATCTTTTGAATTTGTCCAATCGGTCTCCGGCTTCTATACAAAGTAGGGTTTCGATCGAAGCTACAGCGGTAATCGTAAGAGCAGTCACCCAAACCGGCCAGGTTAATGCTTTGGAAAAATCAGGTAACGTAATAAGCGTAGAAATTTCGCTGATGTTGCTGAGCACCGGAAGTGAAACCAGGTGGGTAGCATCTATTGCAAGCGGAGAACCGGTTTGAATAAATATTTCATTGATTATAACACCTGACAAAACAGCCACCAGAGCACCGGGAAGAAGTTTTATTTTTTTGAGGGCAGGGACCTTATCCCAAACTAAAAGAATGGCGAGTGAAATCAAAGTAATAATCACGGCACCCCACTGAATATAGTCAAAAGAATTCATCAGGTTTTCAAAAGTTGTGGTATGGGTTTTTTCATCTTCAAAACTCATGGCCCCTTCGGTTTCTTTGTCATATCCGAGGGCGTGAGGAATTTGTTTGAGGAAAATGATAATCCCGATGCCGACCAACATCCCTTCGATAACATTATTGGGAAAATAGTTGGAAATACTTCCAGCTTTGGCAATCCCCAGGATTAATTGGAGGATTCCTGCCAACACAACAGCCATCAGGAAAGTTTCGAATGAACCCAGTGTCGATATAGCCGCCAGAACTATAGCAGATAATCCTGCTGCAGGGCCGGTTACACTTACATTAGAATGGCTGAGTACACCCACAATGATACCACCAATGATCCCGGCAATAATGCCGGAGAATAACGGTGCGCCGGAAGCCAACGCTATACCGAGACAAAGAGGAAGGGCGACCAGAAATACCACCAATCCGGAGGCAAAATCTGTTTTAAAATATTTTGTGGTAATATTTGATGCTAACATAAAATTTGTGTTTTTGACTTTCAGAATCAAAAAATGAATAATAAAATATCCATAAATTAAGAATTAACCTGTTACTTTACAAAATTGACAGATAATTCAAAAATGTTCAGAAATGTGTATTTCTGTGAGAAAATAAAATGTTATGAAAGCACTTCGGGCGGGATGTCACAGGACTTGAGATAGAGGGTATCTTTCAGCAATTTACAAGTATGCATAACAGATTTTACCCTCCTGTTGATATTACTGAAATCGTTTTTTAATGAAATATTTTCTTCTAATGTTGCAGCTTTATGTAATTCTTCCAAAAGATTATTGGAAACCGGTCTTTCTTCTTCTTCCAAAGCAACAACAACCTTGTTCCGGGAGGACAATGAAAAAGTTGCAACGACCGTAAAAGTCATCAGCGAAAAAATCCAGAAATATATAAATCCTTTAAACATATACAATAAATTAAACATCAAATATCATCTTATTGTTTATCTTTGGCTGTGTAATTGTCAATAATTCACCGTAAAATACCATTTGATATCATTCAGTTTATATAACTTATTTTATTATGATCAGACCTGATAAACAACTGCAATCCAAATATGAAACGGCTTTTGAAAAACTGAATGCAGCACAAAAAAAAGCGGTAACCCAAATTGAAGGTCCGGTTATGACCATTGCCGGTCCCGGGACAGGAAAAACCCAATTGTTGGCCATGAGAGTGGGTTACATCCTCAAAAATACCGATGTTTATCCTCACAATATTTTATGCCTGACCTACACAGATGCTGCATCTGTCGAGATGCGTAACCGTTTACTTGAATTTATCGGACCGGACGCCTATCAGGTGAATATTTTTACGTTTCATGGATTTTGTAATCAGGTGATACAGGAAAACATGGGTGATTTTGGTGATTACAGAGATTTGCAGCAGATCACTGATTTGGAAGAAATCGAGTTGTTGCGAAAGCTGATTGATGGTTTTTCGGTGGACCATCCATTAAAAAGATTTAAACAGGACGTATATTTTGAAGTTCCGAAATTAAAAAACCTTTTCGGGATGATGAAACAAGAAGGATGGACGTATGAAACCATTAAGGAAGCATACGAATTATTTGCCAAATCTATATCTGATCCAAATGATCCGCATCCTGATTATGTTTATCAAAAGAAGTACAGTTCCAAAGGAGTCACTTTTATGGCAGGTGATCTTAAAGTCAACAAGATTGAAGAAGATTTAAAAAAATACAAAGTTATAGTCGATGCCGCTGCCGAATTTGAAACGTTTCAGTCCCTGATGAAACGCAGCGAACGGTATGATTACCATGACATGATATTGTGGGTAATCCGACGGTTTATAGAAAAAGATGTCTTGTTGGGAAAATATCAGGAAAAATATCAATACATTCTGGTCGATGAATATCAGGATACCAATGGAGCACAAAATCAACTTTTGTTTTTGTTGGCTTCATACTGGGAAAACCCCAATGTTTTTATAGTCGGAGACGACGATCAGAGTATATTCAGGTTTCAGGGAGCAAACATGAGCAGTATCGAAGATTTTGTAAGAAAATTTGAGCCTTTTGTTGTTGTGTTGGAAGAAAACTACCGGTCTACACAGACCATTCTGGATTTGTCCAAATCTTTGATCCAGCACAATCAAAAAAGACTCATCAGTCAATTTGACGGTCTGACAAAAAATCTCATTGCCAGCCATCCGGATAAAAAAGAATTGGTGGTAGAACCTGAAATCTTAAAATTTGAGAACTATACACAAGAGGAGATTGGTGTCATTCTCAAAATCAAAGAACTGGCAGAATCCGGTGTTCCATACAGCAAAATGGCAGTTTTGTATCCGAAACACAAAATTGCAGAAAACATCATTGAATATTGTCAGAAGGAAAAAATTCCCGTACAGGTAAAACGATCTGTTAATGTATTGACCCAACCATTGATCTTAAAATTGCTGACTATTCTGCAATACGTGTACGAAGAAAGTAAAGAAACTCATGCCGGAGAGTTTCTGATTTTTCAGATGTTACACTTTGATTTTCTGGATCTTGACCCAAGAGACATTGGCAAAATAGCCTTGTATTGCCGCAGCGGTAGCCCTATGAGTGTAGAAGATGATGAAATTATTCTGGATTATCCCAAATGGCGCAATGTTTTAGCCAAAACAAAAATTCTGGAGCAGGCCGGCGTAGAACAAGTAAATAAAGTAATGGGAAAAGCGGCTTTACTTGAAACCTGGATCCGTGATTACTTTAATGTGACCATTCAGTTGCTTATTCAGAAAGTGATGACGGAAAGCGGCATACTACACAGGGTACTGACGGGAGCGGATTCCGGATTTAACTTGCAGTTGCTCAACAGTTTTTTTGATTTGGTAAAAGACGAATGTTCCAGAACAGAAAAATTTGGCGTCAAAGAATTGCTTGACATGGTCAAAAAAATGGAACAAAACCATTTGAGGCTCAATGTCAATAAAATAGTAACAGAAGAAGATGGTGTTCAGTTTATGTCAACACACGGTGCCAAAGGGATGGAATTTGATTATGTTTTTATGCTTCGTAACAATCAGACTGCCTGGGAGAAAAAACGTGGAATTAACCAACAATTTGCTTTTCCGCCAAATCTGATTTCAGACTCAAAAATTGTGGAGCTTGAGGACCACCGGAGGTTGTTCTATGTAGCATTGACCAGAGCAAAAACAAAATTGTTTCTGAGTTATACGATCAGAGATGACAAAAATAAAGATGAAGTTCCGACGCAGTTTTTGTCTGAAATATTTAGTGATTTGTCTGAAATACCATTATTAAAAGTTTCTGAAAACGCCATCCTGAGTTACAAAAATACGTTGATGATGTATAGTCCGGAGGTCCAATATCTGATTTCAAAATCTGATCTGAACCAGATACTTGAAAACTTCAGCATAAGTGCGACAAGTCTCAATAAATATCTGGAGTGTCCGATTACTTTTTATTATGAAAAAATATTGCGAATCCCGATGGGAAGAAATGCTACGATGGGTTATGGAAATGCGATCCACTATGCTTTGGAGATGTTTTTCAGAGACATAGAACTTGCAAGTCCGCGTTCTATCGGAGCTGTTTCAAAACTCATTTCATTTTTTGAAAAGGGCATGAAAAAATATCATTCACATTTTACAAAAGCTGAGATGGAAAGATATAGTTATCATGGCAAAGAAGTTTTGAATAGTTATTACGAAACCTACGCCAAAGATTGGCTGCAGCCTAAAAAATATGAAATAGAATATGCTATTAAAAATGTGGAACATAGCGGGGTTCCCATTTCAGGAAAACTGGATAAAATCAGTTTTTTTGAAGGTAGAATATTGGTCACGGATTATAAAACCGGAAGTTTTAAAAGTGATAAACTCAAACCTTTTCAAAAAGATAAAGAAGGAAAAGTGGGCGATTACTGGAGACAATTGGTATTTTACAGTCTGTTAATGGATGCCGATAAAAGGAACACCTGGCGACTTGAAGAAGCTTATATGGACTTTGTCGAAAAAAACAAAGCCGGACAATATGATACAGCAAAACTAACCATTACAGCACAGGACAAAGAATATGTTTCAGAAGAATTAAAAGTGGTTTATGAAAAAATCAAAAACCATGAATTTTCCATCGGATGCGGAAAAGAAGAATGCGGATGGTGTAATTTTGTCACCAAAAATGCGCCTTTAAAACTCAATTTTTCGGATGATGAAGAAAATTGAGTTTTGAAACAAAACCTAATGGTAAGTATGGAAACGGGAAATTTATATACTTTTGTTTCAGCAAATTAAAAAAATCCGAAAAAGAGCATTCCCCATCTTTTAAATGCACAAAAACGATGATCATTGTTATGTTGATGAATAATTTTTCGGAACATAAAACTTTAGATAACAGATAAAAAGAATATCGATGAAAATATTTTGTATCGGCAGAAATTATGCGGATCACGCAGCGGAACTAAAAAACCCGTTGCCTTCAAAACCTATTGTTTTTATGAAACCTCCGACCGCTTTATTGTTGGATAATAAACCGTTTTACCATCCGGATTTCAGCAATGATATTCACTATGAATTGGAAGCGGTTTTGAAAATCAGTAAAAACGGAAAACAGGTTCAACCGGCTTTTGCATCGGATTATTACGATGAAATCGGCTTGGGAATAGATTTTACGGCAAGAGATCTTCAGGACGAACTTAAACAAAAAGGACATCCCTGGGAAATAGCCAAAGCATTTGACCATTCGGCTGTTTTATCGCCATTTTTTCCATTGATGGATTATGACAAAAACAATATTCACTTTGTTTTAAAAGTGAATGAGGAAATCAGGCAGGATGGTCATACAAAAGATTTAATTTTTTCTTTTGATCACCTGATTTGTTATGTTTCCAAATATTTTACGCTGCAAAAAGGAGATTTGATATATACCGGTACACCTGCGGGCGTTGGTAAAATAAATATCGGCGACCGATTGGAGGCCTTTTTGGAAGGTCAAAAGGTATTGGATTTCAGAATAAAGTAGCAAACGAATGAATTTTTTTACAAAAGTCGCAGACATTCATTCACCATTCAAAATGGATTACAATACGCCGGTATTTTTGATGGGTTCCTGTTTTCTGAGGTGTTTGGAAAAAAACTGACTGATACTAAGTTTTCTTGTTTGTACAATCCATTCGGGACCATATATAATCCCGCCAGCATGGAAAAACTATTCAGATATGTATCCGGTGAGCTTACTGTAAGCAGGCAGAGCATTAACGAAAATAACGGGATTTTTTTTCATTTTGATTTTCATAGTGATATGAATGGTCTTCAATTAAATGATGTCCCGGAAAACATTCATCACAAAGTAACGGCGACAAAAAATTTTCTGAAAACAGCCTCAGTTGTTATTTTGACACCAGGCACCTCGATTGTTTATGAAAGATTGGATACAGGAGAAGTTGTGGCCAACTGCCATAAAGTTCCTGCTTCGTTTTTTCGTAAGAGGATGTTGACGGTAGATGAAATAATTCAGTCATTTTCTGTTTTGGTATCCGGGATCAGGGCAATTCAAAAAAACATAAAAATCGTATTGACCCTGAGTCCTGTCCGACACATTCGTGATGGTCTGGTGGAAAATAACCTGTCAAAAGCCAGATTGCTGGAAGGTATTCACCGGATTGTGGCAGAACAACCGGATGTGTTCTATTTTCCATCTTATGAAATCGTATTGGATGAATTGAGAGATTACCGTTTTTTTGAAAAAGATCTTATTCATCCGAATGGTATGGCACATGAAGTTCTTTGGGACTACTTTTGCCGGAATATGATGACAGAAGATAGCAGGAATATAGTCCGGAGGGTCGAAAAACTGATTACTGCCAAAAACCACAGGCCACAATTTCCGACACATGCTGATTTTTTAAAATTTTGCAGGTTTCAGATGGAAGAAATTGACGGATTACAAAAGATATTACCGCAATGTGATTTTGAAACTGAAAAAATGTATTTCCGGCAATATCTACATTGAACCTTCTTACATTCTCAATTCATATAAAGTTATCTCGGCACCAGTTTTATGACCGGACAAATCATTTCTTCCAAAGAAATGCCGCCATGCTGGAATGTATCTTTAAAAAACTGATGGTAGTAAGAATAATTATTCGGATAGAGGAAAAACACATCTTCCTTAGCAAATATATAAGTGCTGCTCATATTCGGTCGGGGAAGTCCGGCTTCAGAAGGGTTTTTGATTTCCAATACATCCCTTTTGTCATATTGCAGATTTTTGCCTACCTTATACCTGAGGTTGGTGGTGGTTTCTCTGTCGGCCAAAACTTTTGATGGTGTATTGACTCTGATAGTACCGTGATCCGTTGTGACAAACAGAACGATGTCTTTATCAGCCAGTTTTTGAAGTGCTCCCCAAAGCGGCGAATTTAAAAACCAGGATTTGGTCAGAGATCTGTAAGCTTTTTCGTCACCTGCCAGTTCTTTCAAAACTTCCATTTCGGTGCGGGAATGAGAAAGCATATCTATAAAATTGTACACGATAGCCGTTATGTCGTTGTTGAGGTAATTGTGTACATTATCAAAAAGATGTCGGGCTGCTGCTACATTGGTTACCTTGACATAATCAGATTTGATGTCTTTTTTGACTACTCTTTGGATATTGCTGGCAAAAAACTTGTTTTCACTGTTATTTTTACCACCTTCTTCGAAGTCCAGCAACCAGTCATCCGGAAATTTTGCCTGAATTTCAGATGGTGTCAAACCGGCAAAAATTGCGTTTCGACTGTATTGTGTGGCTGTTGGCAGGATGGAATAAAAATAATCCTCTTCTTCCACACGGTAGAGTTCGGAAATGATGGGTTCGATGATTTTCCATTGATCAAACCTGAGGTTGTCGAGCAATAAAAAAATTACCTTTTTACCGGAGGCAAGGGTTGGAAAAACCTTTGTTTTCAGAAGTTCGTGAGATTTAAGCGGACCTTCATTTTTTTTCATCCAGTTTTCATAGTTTTTGATGATATACTTTGAAAACTCTTTGTTGGCGTCACTTTTCTGCATGGTGAGAATTTCCTTCATTTCAGGATTCTGACTTTCATCGAGACGGAGTTCCCAGGAAATGATTTTTTTATACACATCGACCCATTCGTTGTAATCCGGACCGGACATAATGTCCATAGTGATTTTGTTGAATTCCTGTCGGTAATCCGTTGCCGTTTTTTCAGAGACCAATCTTTTATTGTCAATGATTTTTTTAAGGGTCAGCAATATTTGATTAGGATTGACAGGTTTGATCAGGTAGTCGTCAATCTGGGAGCCGATCGCCTCTTCCATAATGTTTTCAGCCTCATTTTTGGTGATCATCACGACCGGAATCTGTGGATTGGTCGCCTTTATTTTGGCTAATGTCTCCAATCCGGACAATCCCGGCATACTTTCGTCGAGGAAAACCACATCAATCAGGCTATCTTCTTCCAAGGCGTCCAAAGCGTCATGACCATTGCTAACGGTAGTTATATGGTACCCTTTTTTTTCAAGAAAAAACAACTGTGGTTTTAATAAATCTATCTCGTCGTCGGCCCACAATATTTTGATCTGGTCTGTCATTTTTTATATTTTGTATTAAAGAAAACCACTTTTTGGCTGAATTATTGTTAGTTATACTTGTAATGTTATGTTAAATATAGATAAGGTAACCACTTATGGTTAAGAAAAAAATATTCAACGACCCGATATACGGCCTCATGCATTTTGAATTTGAGGTTTTGTACCGGATTATAGACCATCCCTATTTTCAACGGCTCCGCCGCATATCACAGGTAGCGATGTCACATTATGTGTATCCCGGTGCCCAGCATTCGAGGTATCAACATGCATTAGGTGCATTACATCTTATGTCAAAGGCATTAATGCTTTTGCAAAACAAAGGTATCAAAATTTCTGAAGAAGAAAAAAAAGCAGCATGTATTGCCATATTACTTCATGACATCGGTCATGGTCCGTTTTCTCATGCTTTGGAAAAATTGATCCTTCCTTTGTCCCATGAAGAGATATCCCTGTTGTTGATCGGAAAAATGGAACAAGATCTGAATGAAGATTTTTCGATGGCAAAAGAAATATATCAGAACAGATATCATAAAAAATTTCTCAATCAATTGGTCAGTAGCCAACTGGATATGGACAGGATGGATTATCTGACGAGGGACAGTTTTTTTTCAGGTGTAGCAGAGGGAATTATCGGTTATGACAGGATTATCACTTTGTTGACGGTTGCTGAAGGAAATCTGGCTATTGAAGAAAAAGGAATGTATTCCATAGAAAACTTTTTGTCGGCCCGAAAGCTCATGTATTGGCAGGTTTATCTTCACAAAGCTGCTATTGGGGCTGAACAGGTTTTGGTTTCGGCGGTCAAAAGATGCAAACATTTGATTGAAGAAGGTTTTGATTTTTTCCAGGATGAAGATTTCAGAGATATTGTATTGGCCGGAGGGCAGGAAAACGGTGTTTCCTTATTGGATAAGTATGTAAAACTGGATGATACCAATATATTGTACATGCTGAAAAAAGGTATGTATTCCAAAGATAAAACCCTGTCTTTGTTGTCTGAAAGTATCATTGACCGCAAACTTTTTAGTTCTCAGTTGCGATCGGAGTCCATGCCTGAAAAAGAACAGGAAAATATAAAATCACAGATCAACCAAAAATTGGATTTGGATTATGAACTGATGCCCTACTTTTTTATAACCAAAAAAGAAAAGTTTGTGGAATATGATACCAAAAAAGATGAAATTCTGTTTTTGGGAAAAGGAGGGAAAATTCAGATGTATTCAGAAATCAACAGCGAATATAAAGATAAACAGGCCATCATAAAATATGCTGTTTGTCATTGGAAAGTTTAACCGACACATTTTTTTTGATAAACTTTTGATTTCCATAATCATTAACGAATTGTTTGTAAAAATTCATTTCCGAAAAGGACAAGGTATTTGTACCTTTGCATTTGTATGACAAATCTGAAGAATTTAGCAAAACAACGAATTTTGGTTCTTGATGGTGCCATGGGTACTATGATACAGCGTTACCGGCTTCAGGAAGCTGACTACAGGGGAGAACGTTTTTTGAACCATCACAAAGATCTGAAAGGAAATAACGACTTGTTGTCTCTGACCAGGCCGGATATCATTTCAGATATTCACAGAGCTTATCTTGAAGCAGGGTCTGATATTATTGAAACCAATACCTTTAATGGCACCAGAATTTCCCAATCTGATTATGATTTGGAACATATGGCTTATGAAATTAATAAAGTTTCAGCGGAAATTGCCAAAAAAGTTGCTATGGAGTTTACCGAAAAAAATCCGGATAAACCCAGATTTGTGGCAGGTGCCATAGGTCCTACCAATAAAACAGCTTCATTGTCACCAGACGTAAACAATCCCGGTTTCAGGTCAGTGGATTTTGACGAATTGGCAGAAAATTACAGAGAACAAGCCATGGGATTGCTGGATGGCGGTGCCGATATATTGTTGGTTGAAACTGTTTTTGACACCCTCAATTGTAAGGCAGCTTTGTTTGCCATCAGTCAGTTAAAAGAAGAAAGAAATAATGATGTTCCGGTGATGGTTTCAGGTACAATAACCGATGCAAGTGGCAGGACATTAAGCGGACAAACAGCAGAAGCATTTTATATTTCAGTAAAGCATGGAGGATTGTTCAGTGTCGGTTTAAATTGTGCTTTGGGAGCTAAAGAACTGAGGCCCCATTTGTACGATCTGAGTCAGATAGCTGATTGTTTTATCAGCGCCTACCCCAATGCCGGTCTGCCTAATGAATTGGGAGGATACGACCAAAGTCCGGAAGAAATGAAAAATTATATCCGGGAGTTTGTCTCTTCCAACCTGGTAAATATCGTGGGAGGATGTTGTGGGACCACACCCGATCACATCCGGTTGATGGCGGAAGCGGTAAAGGATATGACTCCGAGGCAAATACCGGAACCTAAAAAATTATCCATGTATTCCGGTCTGGAGCCATTGATCGTAAGAGAAGACCTGAATTTTATCAATATCGGCGAGAGGACCAACGTAACCGGTTCGCGGCAATTTGCCCGGTTGATTGCCTCAGATGATTATACCAAAGCGCTTGAGGTAGCCGCACAACAAGTAGAAAACGGTGCCCAGATTATCGATGTCAATATGGATGAGGGACTGTTGGATTCAAAAAAGGCCATGCAGACTTTTCTGCAATTAGCGATGTCAGAACCTGAGATTGCCAAAGTACCTGTTATGATTGATTCCTCAAAGTTTGAAGTTATCGAAGCCGGATTAAAATGTGTTCAGGGAAAATGTATTGTTAATTCCATTTCACTCAAAGAGGGAGAAGAAAGTTTTGTCAGGCAGGCAAAATTATTGAGAAAATATGGTGCGGCTACGGTGGTAATGGCTTTTGACGAAGAAGGACAGGCTGATACTGTTGAAAGAAAAGTTTCCATTTGCAGGCGGGCGTATAAAATATTGACAGAGGATATAGGATTTCCTCCTGAAGATATCATTTTCGATCCGAATATATTTGCTGTTGCGACCGGAATTTCCGAACATGACAATTATGCCAAATATTTTATTGAGGCAACACGGCAGATTAAACATTTTTGTCCAGGCGCCAAAGTAAGTGGTGGGGTAAGTAATATTTCATTTTCTTACAGAGGAAATGAAAAAGTAAGAGAAGCCATGCATTCTGCCTTTTTATACCACGCCATACAGGCAGGTATGGACATGGGTATTGTCAATGCAGGGATGATTGAAGTATATGAAGAAATCGACAAAGATCTTTTGGTATTGGTGGAAGATGTTTTGTTCAACAGGCATGAAAAAGCGACTGAAAAGCTCACGACTTATGCTGAAACAAGTTCAGGAAGCGGAAAAGTCCTTCAAAAAGATGAAACATGGCGACTGGAACCGGTTGAAAAAAGATTGGCACATGCTCTGGTGAAAGGGATAACCGATTTTATTGAAGAAGATACAGAAGAAGCCAGACAAAAGTATCCATCGCCGATCAATGTCATCGAAGGACCTTTGATGGACGGGATGAATATCGTAGGAGATTTGTTTGGTGCCGGAAAAATGTTTTTGCCCCAGGTTGTTAAAAGTGCACGGGTGATGAAACGATCCGTTGCTTATCTGACACCTTTTATTGATGCTGAAAAGGATAAAGCCGGAGTGCAGACTAAAGGGAAAATATTGTTGGCAACAGTAAAAGGAGACGTACACGATATCGGGAAAAACATTGTGGGTGTGGTACTTGCCTGTAATAATTACGATATTATTGATTTGGGTGTCATGGTACCGGCCAATACTATTTTGGATAAAGCTTTGGAACATAAAGTTGATATCATAGGTTTGAGTGGTTTGATCACACCCTCATTGGACGAAATGGTTCATGTTGCTTCTGAAATGAAAAGGAGAAATATGAATTTGCCTTTACTGATCGGTGGTGCCACTACTTCAAGAACGCATACAGCCCTTAAAATAGAGCCAAATTATGATGGTCCTGTGGTTCATGTGCTGGATGCCAGCAGAAGTGTAGGAGTTGTGAGCCAATTATTAGGTAGTGAAAAAGATATCCTGATCCAACAAACAAAAAAATCTTACGAAGAAATCCGGGTACAGCGGGAAAAAGGAAAAACAGATAAAGAATATGTAAGTCTCGAAACCTGCAGGCAAAAAAAGATGGTTTTAGACTGGCAAACGTATAATCCTCCGGTACCAACATCACAAGGAGTTTTTGTATTGGACAATATTGATATTGAAGATGTAATACCGTATATAGATTGGACACCGTTTTTCAGTAGCTGGCAATTAAAGGGTAAGTATCCGGATATATTTTCAGATGCATACGTCGGAGAAGAAGCCAAAGAACTTTATGAACAGGCACTTTTGATGCTGGATCAAATCAAAAGGGGAAAACAGCTGACCTTAAAAGCAGTATTTGGTATTTTTCCTGCCAATAGTACTGGAGATGATGTTGAGATTTTGTCAGAAGGGGGAAAAACAACAGTTCATTTTCTGAGACAACAGCGCAAAAAATCTGAAGGTTTGCCTTATCATTGTCTTTCAGATTTTATCAGCCCTTCGGATTCCGGTAAAACAGATTATCTTGGCATGTTTGCTGTTACTGCCGGTATAGGTATAGAAGATCATATCCGTCGTTATGAAGAAGCTCATGATGACTACAGTGCCATATTGATGAAGGCATTGGCAGATCGGCTTGCTGAAGCATTGGCTGAATATCTTCATGAAAAAGTCAGGAAAGAATATTGGGCTTACGGTAAAGACGAATCATTAGACAATCAGTCCCTGATAGAAGAAAAATATCGTGGCATCAGACCGGCTCCCGGTTACCCTGCATGTCCTGACCATACCGAAAAAGATACCATCTGGGAAATGCTGGATGTAGAAAAACATACGGGAATTTTTCTTACGGAAAGTAAAGCGATGTATCCGGCTGCCAGTGTCAGTGGTTATTATTTTGCTCATCCGGAATCAAAATATTTTGGTTTGGGCAATATTGAAAAAGATCAGGCAGTTGATTATGCGGAAAGAAAAAATTTGCCTTTGGAAACCGTTGAAAAATGGTTGGCATCACATTTGTGTTATGATATATAATTGATCAATAAATTTTTTGTACATGTATGTAAGATACCTGTTACTTTGTTTGTTTTTTTTAGTGTTTTCAGAGTCTTTTGCTCAGAACAATATGGAGGCCTTGGCAAAGGCAGAATTGGACAAAAGAGGACTTGATGAAGGTCGGGTCAGGGAAGAGTTGTTAAAACGGGGAGTAGATCTAAACAATATAGATCCCAATAACAAACAACAAATTCTTTCACATGAAAAAGTCATCAGAGAGGTGATTGACATGTTGGAAAAGGAAAAAAATCAGTCTAAAAAGGCCGGTGACAAGCCACCGGTTAATACTCCGCCATCCAAACCTGTCTCTGAAGAAAGGCGAACTGCGGATGAAGCGGCATTGGGCACCCAAACCAAAGATATTCAAAAAGCGGTGAAAGATGGAGCTACTATTGAAGAGGCAGTTGCTGAAAAAATACAGGAAACAACAAAACAAAATATTCCAACTGCTATAACTTATGGCCAGCATATTTTCCGTGATAAGTCCCTGAAATTATACAGAACTGCAGAGGATGCAAAACCATCCAAGTCTTATGTATTGGGACCCGGCGATAAAATAGCTATTTCAATCTGGGGTCCGACCCAAGAAAATTTTGCTTTGGAAATAGAAAAAGACGGTTACATACAACCTACAGGATTGCCCCGGTATTATCTGGCGGGTTTGACCATGGAACAAGCTGAAAATCTGATGGCTTCCCGTTTGAGGAACTATTATTTTTTTCAGAAGGAAAACTTTGAATTGACGGTCACTACCGCAAGAACCATCAATGTAAATATCTATGGAGAGGTTTTTTACCAACGGAACCTTTAATATTTCTGCCATCAACTCAGCTTTTAATGCTTTGATTGCTGCCGGCGGGCCTACAGATATAGGTAGTGTCAGAAAAATTCAGGTAACACGGCCGGGACAGAAACCCAAAACAATGGACATTTATGCCTATTTAAATAATCCGGTCATCAGTCAGGAATTTTATCTTGCTGAAAATGATTTCATTTTTGTTCCTGTAGCTGAAAAAGTGGTTACGATCAAAGGAGAAGTCAACAGGAATTATCAGTTTGAGTTATTGGCTAATGAAAATCTTAAGGAATTGATCAAATTTGCCGGGGGTTTTAAAGTCAATGCACTAAAAGGGAATCTGAAGATTACCAGGATTGAAAATGATTCCATTAAGGTCATTGACGTCAATTATACTGAGTTGGAAAAAAGAGCTAAAAACTTTGATTTAAGACATGGTGATGTCATTGAGGTATTGAGTATTAATGATAATGTAAGAAACATAGTTACCATTGAAGGTGCTGTTGAAACACCCGGAGAGTTTGCTATCTCAACGGGAGATAAGATTTCAGATCTGCTTAAAAAGGCAGGATTGATGGAAAATGCCATCGTAGATATTGCCTACCTGAAAAGATTAAACGATGATAAAAAAACCATTCGGTATGAATTTGTCAGTATCACGGAGATTCTGAAAAATCCTGTTTCAGATGATAACAAGATTTTGCTACCCGGAGACCAGCTCATCATAGTTAGTAAAGAATCTTTTGTTGAAAAAGGGGTTGTTACCATTGAAGGGGCTGTAAGAATGCCGACGGAAATAGATCTGGATGTAAAATCCAATCTCAAGGTTTCGGATCTGGTTTTTCTGGCCGGAGGTTTGCAGGAATACGCTACTGATTTTGCATACATTTACAGAAAGGATTTTGAAGAAAAGGAAGCGCCGGAATATATATATGTCAATATTAAAGAAGCAGTGGAAAATCCGGCTTCACCAGCCAATATTTTACTCCAGCCTAATGATAAAATGATAGTGTATTCGCGAAATAATTACATCGACGGATCGATTATTACAGTAGGAGGTGCAGTGAGAAAACCAGGTGATTTTCCTTATCATCCTTCACTCAACCTTCGGGATGTGATTTTACTGGCAAACGGACTTAAGCAGGAAGCGGCTATGGACAGAGTGGACATTTACAGATTGGATCTTAGTAATAATAAAAGTACCAGAGTACTTGTAGCAAAACTCAAATTGGATGCTGAATTGAACGTGATCGGCGGAGATGACAGTTTTGAGTTGGAGCCTTTTGATCAGGTGTTTGTCAGGAACGCACCTGAATTTGAATTGCAAAGGAATGTTGTCATCAATGGTGAGGTAAAATATCCCGGTACTTATGCATTGACTAGTTATAATATGAGGATTTCGACTTTACTAAAAGAGGCAGGAGGACCTACCACGGAAAGTTTTTTGGCCGGGGCAACATTGCTCAGAAAAAAAGATCAGGTAGGTTTTATTATTTTTGATCTCGAAAAGGCTTTGGAGCAGAATAATAAAAAGGACAATATCATTTTACAGGAAGGAGATGAGATTTTTATTCCGAAAAGGAACGATCTTGTGTCTATTACCGGTGCAACCAATGCATATGAATGGTATCCTCAGAAAATAGCCGATTCAGGCAAAATCAATGTCAACTTTTCAAAAAACAAGTCGGCTACGTATTACATTAATGAATATGCCGGCGGATTGTCAAAAAATGCGTCCCGTTCTAAAATTTCTGTGGTGGATGCTTCCGGAAAGGTCCAGAAGACAGAAAGGTTTTTATTTTTTTATAAATATCCAAAAGTAAAACCGGGAAGTACCATTAATGTCGGATTCAAAGATGTAAAAACCAAAGAAGATAAGGAAAAAGAAGATGATGTCAAATGGGGCGAAGTGCTTGCAAATTCCATCGCTCAGGCTACAGCTATTCTTTCTTTAATTTTATTGATTCAAAATGTGAATTGATAATTAAAATCCTGTTATCTTTGAGCAATTTTTTTACTCAATCTTTCTCTAGGAAATGATCGAAACCCTCATATCTTCAAAAACCCGGATTAAACTTTTACTTAAGTTTTTTCTGAATAGCAAGTCAACATCGTATTTGCGGGGTTTGGAGAGTGAATTCGGGGATTCATCAAACGCCATCAGAATAGAGATCAATCGTTTCGAAAAAGCAGGAATGTTGACAGCTTATTCCAAGGGCAATAAAAAATATTTCAGAGCAAATACTGACCATCCTCTATATAAAGACACCCACAACCTATTACTGAAATACATCGGATTTGACAAAATCATTGACACAGTCATTGAGAGATTGGGTGAAGTCAGAGAAGTGTATGTGACGGGTGCCTTTGCCCGTGGAATAGATGATAAAATCATAGATCTGGTATTTGTGGGTAACATTAATACTGTATATCTTGCTGAGTTGATTGAGAAGGTAGAAAAACATATATCCCGAAGGATAAGGTATATTGTTTTTCAGGAAAATGAAGTAGCTGATACAGAGTGGAAACAATCTCATGAGAATGCTTTATTGTTGTGGTGTAATGAATAAATGGTAAAGGGATGTCTGCAGCAATAAAAACATTTAAACAGGAAAATATAAACCAATTGTCCGATAAGGATGAAAAGTGGTTTGCTGTTTATACCAAATATAAGTGTGAAAAATTTGTTGCCGCTCAATTGGCCAAAAAAAATATTCATGCTTATGTTCCATTGCTCTCAAAAACTAAAAGATACAGCAGAAAGATCAAACATTATGAGGTTCCCCTTATCAATTGTTATGTTTTTGTCAAAATAAAAAAGCAGGATTACCTGCGTACTTTGGAAACGGAGTTCGTCATGAAGTTTTTGAAAAACGGCAATGATTTGTTTGCAATTCCGGAAAATGAAATTCAAATCCTTAAAAGAGTCGGCGGTCAGGTAGAGGAAACGTTTGAAGCAGATGCTCTTACTTTGGATCAAGGGCAGATTGTCGAAGTGACTTCCGGTCAGCTTACAGGTATGAAAGGCAAAATAATAAACAGAGCGGGTAAAAAAAGTTTTGTGGTTGCATTGGAAACCATAGGTTATCATCTTTTGGTCAATATTGATCTGAAATGGTTGAAACCGATAAAAGACAAAGAGTTAATAATTTGATTTAGAGGCTGTTACATAATTCCGGACTATGAATAACCTGATAAGTACCTGCGACTTATCAGCGGCGAAGCCATGTGAAATATTGTTGAGGTGTTAAGTTGTTTTTTTGATGAGTTGTTTTTTGTTGAATTGATGAGGCAATATATTCACAAAGATTATGTATACCTATAATTTTGAAAAACTTGAAATTTGGCAGTTAAGTAAAAATCTCACTGTGATGATTTACAATGCATCAAAAGATTTTCGGGATTCAGAGAAATTTGGAATTACAAATCAACTCAGACGGGCTTTTGTTTCTATTCCGACAAATATTGCTGAAGGAGTTAACAAAATAACAGAAAAGGAAAGATCAAGATATCTTCAAATTGCATATGGCTCATCCATGGAAGTTATCAGCTTGTTATTGATATCATATGAATTAAATTACATTTCTTCCGAAGACCTGAAAAAATACTGTAGTATCGTTAATGAAATTTCAAATAAAATTAATGCTTAAAACAGGAAATTAAACACTCATTCAAAAAGTTAATATCCAGCTTAACAAATCAACAAATAAACTGAAAACAAATGTTATTACAAATGGTGGATGTAAAGTCCCAATACTTAAAAATTAAAGAAGAAGTTGATCGTGGTATCCATGAAGTATTGGATACAACCATGTTTATCGGTGGTCCCAAAGTGAAAAAATTTCAGGAAGAACTGGAATCTTATCTGGGCGTAAAACATGTAATCCCTTGTGCGAATGGTACGGATGCCATACAAATTGCTTTGATGGCTCTTGGACTCAAACCGGGAGATGAAGTCATTGTTCCTGCATTTACTTATGTTGCAACGGCAGAGGTCATTGCCCTTTTGGGACTTGTTCCGGTGATGGTAGATGTTGATGCGGATTCATTTAATGTATCTGTTGAAGATATTGAAAAAGCCATTACACCCAGGACCAAAGCCATTGTACCGGTTCATTTGTACGGTCAGTCTGCCGATATGGAAACCATTATGAATCTGGCACATAAACATAATATATTTGTTGTGGAAGACAATGCACAGGCTATTGGTGCTGATTATACTTTTTCGGATGGAACCGTTAAAAAAACCGGTACCATTGGCCATATAGGATGTACCTCATTTTATCCTTCAAAAAACCTGGGTTGTTATGGTGACGGAGGAGCAATGATGACCAATGATGATGATTTGGCCGCTCTGTTAAGGAAAATTGCCAATCATGGCCAATCAGTCAGATATTATCACGATGTGGTAGGTGTTAATTCACGTTTGGATGCAATTCAGGCTGTCGTTCTTTCTGCAAAACTCAAACATCTCGACGAATATAATGATGCAAGAAAAAAAGTGGCGGACTTTTATGATGCAACCTTTGCCGGACATGCGGAGATAATCACTCCACTTCGTTCGACATTTTCAACCCATGTTTTTCATCAATATACACTTCGTATCAAAAACGGGAAAAGAGATGTTATGAAAGACTTTTTGGACGAACATAAGATTCCAAACATGATTTATTATCCGGTTCCTCTTTATAAACAAGAAGCATTTAAAGCATCATCCAACGGGACGGAATATCTGGAAAACACTGAATTGTTGTGTCAGGAAGTCATTTCTTTGCCAATTCATACCGAAATGACGGAAGAACAATTACGATATATTTGTGATCACGTACTTCGGTTTTTTTCGTAAAAGTGTGAGCTCCAAACTGAATGGTATGGCGATTTTACCAGGAAACTTGTTTTTTGCCTGATTTGTTATTGTGTTTAAACTGTGGATATGGAATCAGTAAAATCCATCTCGTCAAGATTTAAATCACCGATTGAAAAATATCTTGATCGGGAAAAAAAATCTGACATAAAACACGAATTTTTAAATGGAAAAATCAGAAAAAGACCGGGATCATCATTTTATCATAATCAAATTACCGTTCAAATTTCATCGGCAATTCTTTCTGAATTAGAAAATAACAATAAACCTTTCAGGGTACTGAGCAGTGATCAAAAAATTTATATACCACAGTTGCACCAAATATTGTATCCTGATGCATTGGTTGTATATCAAAAACCAGAATTTTGGAATCAACGAAAAGATGTATTGCTCAATCCCATCCTCATTGTTGAAATTTTATCGCCTTCCACCGAGGCTTATGACCGGACGACAAAGTTTATGTCCTACAAACATATTTCCTCTATTAAAGAATATGTCATGGTCATTCAGGATAAAAAAGGTATAGAAACCTGGTATCGCGAGGAGGAACATCTTTGGAGAGTGAGTGTATACCATGAAGAGGAGACATCATTGGAATTGAAGTCAGTAGGCATCAATATTGACATAGAAAAAATTTACAGGAATATTGAGTTTTAATCAGAATCAAAAATCTTTATAAAATTTTGTAATGAAAATAGCCGTAGTAGGAACCGGGTATGTAGGTCTTGTGTCGGGCACATGTTTTGCCGAATCCGGAAATTATGTGACCTGTGTGGACATTGACGCAACAAAAGTCGAAAAAATGAAAAACGGGTTTGTGCCGATATTTGAGCCCGGCCTGGAGACACTTTTTGAGCGCAATACCAAACAAGGGAGATTACATTTTACCACAGACCTTGCAGAAGGTATCAAAGATGCCAAAATCATATTTCTTGCACTTCCGACGCCACCGGGAGCCGATGGTTCTGCTGACCTGTCTTTTGTATTAAAAGTTGCGGCTGACTTATCAGAAATCATCACAGATTATAAGGTCATCGTCGACAAAAGTACAGTGCCGGTGGGTACCGCTGAAAAAGTGGAAGCCGTCCTTCTGGAAAAACTGGATCACAGTTTATTTGACGTGGTCTCAAATCCGGAGTTTCTTAGAGAAGGTGTCGCTGTCGAAGACTTTATGAAACCTGACCGTGTAGTTGTGGGGACTTCTTCAGAAAAAGCAAAACAAATCATGTCTCAATTGTACGAACCCTTTGTTCGTCAGGGCAATCCCATCATTTTTATGGATGAAAGAAGTGCAGAGATGACAAAATATGCTGCCAATTCATATCTGGCGACGAGAATCAGTTTTATGAACGAAATTGCCAATCTATGTGAACGTCTTGGAGCAGATGTCGATATGGTCCGAAAAGGAATGGGAAGTGACAGCAGAATCGGAAAAAGATTTTTATTTCCCGGTGTAGGATATGGCGGTTCTTGTTTTCCGAAAGATGTACAGGCATTGGCCAAATCTGCACAGGAAAACGAATATGACTTTAAAATTCTGAAGTCCGTCATGATGGTCAATGATTTGCAAAAAGAAATATTGTCCAACAAAATCCTGAATTATTTTGGTGGAGAATTGTCCGGAAAGACCATTGGGGTCTGGGGTCTGGCCTTCAAACCCAATACCGATGATATTAGGGAAGCTCCGGCATTGACCATTATTTCAAGATTATTGCACCATGGCGCAAACATCAAAGCCTATGATCCGGAAGCTATGGACAATGTAAAACAGGTATTCGGAGATAAAATAGAATTTTGCGGACATGAATATAATGCTATCGAAGGGGTTGATGCATTGGCCATAGTGACAGAATGGAATGAATTTCGTACCCCGGATTTTGACAAAATGAAATCCCTGATGAAAACTCCGGTCATTTTTGACGGAAGAAATATTTATGATGTAAAATCTGTCAGGGATATGGGATTTTATTATGATAGTATCGGCAGGTAGTTTTTATAATTTAAAAATATTTTATTTCAATGAATATTCTCGTTACCGGTGGTGCCGGATTCATCGGATCACATGTCGTCAGAAGATTGGTGACCCAATACCCAAATTATCATATCGTCAATCTTGATGTTTTGACCTATGCGGGAAATCTTGAAAATTTAAAAGATATTCAGCAGGCAAAAAATTACACTTTTGTCAAAGGAGATATCGGAGATGAAAACCTGGTGTCAGAAATTTTCGATAAACATCAGATAACCCATGTTGTACACCTGGCGGCAGAATCACATGTGGATCGAAGTATCAAAGATCCGCTTATCTTTCTGAAAACCAATATAATAGGAACAGCCAATTTGCTTCAGGTCGCCAAAAAATATTGGAATGGCAAATATGACGGCAAACTTTTTTACCATGTCAGCACGGATGAAGTATATGGTTCATTGGAGATGAACGATCAAATGTTTACTGAGACCACTCCGTACGACCCCCGTTCGCCGTATTCTGCATCCAAAGCATCTTCAGACCATTTGGTCAGAGCGTTTTATCATACCTACCACATGCCGGTAGTAATTTCTAACTGCAGTAATAATTACGGTCCCAATCATTTTCCTGAAAAGTTAATTCCTTTAATTATCCACAATATCATAAACAAAAAACCATTACCTGTTTACGGAAAAGGAGAAAATGTACGGGATTGGTTGTATGTAGAAGACCACGCAAGAGCCATAGATGTCATACTCCATAATGGAAAGGCAGGTGAAACCTACAATATCGGTGGACATAATGAGTGGAAAAACATTGACATTGTTACTTTTTTATGTGATGCAATGGATGACAAACTCGGAAGAAAGATTGGTGAAAGCCGGGAATTGATCACTTATGTCACAGACAGAGCGGGACACGATCTGAGGTATGCTATTGATGCTACCAAAATCAAAAACGAACTGGGTTGGGTTCCTCAGGAGACCTTTGAAACGGGCATAACCAAAACCATAGATTGGTACATGAACAATCAGGAGTGGTTGGATCACGTTACATCAGGATCCTATCAGGAGTATTATGATATGATGTATACAAATAAAAAGTAATTTTCAGAGTAAAATGGTAAGTGAAAATATTTTGAAAATTCAAAACAGATTTCAATGTATTGTTCCAAATGACCTGATTACAAGTGTGTACACGTATCTTGAAAACCATAGTCAGGATTACAAAACAGATTTTGAAAATTATGTAAGTAAAGAAACTGAACAAAAGTTGTTGGAAGAATTCGTACTGAAAAATAATTTAATATATGAGAATCTTCCATTTGCGACATACCTTGATGAAGGTGCTGAACAAAAAGTTTTTTACTTTGAGAAGGATAAAAAAGTAATAAAATTGAATGATGCCATTTTTTATGTAAATTGGTCACAGTTTTTTGAAAGTTTAATTATTCACAACATCCTTTTTAAGGAAACAAATTATACTTTAATCGGATTTGTTAAAATCAATGATTTACTTTATGCTGTTGTTCAACAGGATTTTATTATGTCAAATCAAAATACTGATATTGAAGAAGTTAGAAGCTATATGATAGATAAAGGATTTTCTTTAAAAAGGAGAAATGATTACACCCACTCAGAACTTGGAATCATTATAGAAGATTTACATGAGGAAAATGTACTGAAAATGAATAATACTTTGTTTTTCATAGATACCGTAATATATCTTAAATAATGTTGAAAATGTATTAGTATGTCAGAAAAACCTAAAAAACCGCATGAATTGTTTGATGATCACCTGGAAAAACAAAGAGAAATAAAAAAGAATCAGGGATTCGTATCCCTTGAAGAAGCAAGAGCATTGATTCAAAAACGAAAAGGTGCTGCCGCTATAAAAAAACAAAGGCCCGAAAAAGCACCTGACAATCAAAATCCTTAAAAAATGCAGGGTACAGACAAAAATATTCCTCCGGTAAATCCATCCGTCTATCCGCCGGAGGATGAGATCACTTTAAAAGAAATCATTGAAAAAATCCTTGAATTCTGGTATGAAATCTGGAGTAAAAAGTGGTGGATTATATTGTTTACTATACCATTTATCGTTTATTTTGGGTACAAGGCAAAAAATACTCAAATAACCTATTCGGCAAGTTTGACATATACCCTGAATGACGGAAGCGGAAGCGGAGGCGCTCTTTCTGGAATATTGGGTTCGTTTGGATTGGGAAAAGGAGGTAAAGTCAATCTCGATAAAATTATTGAATTGTCAAAATCCAGAAACATACAGCAAAAAGTTTTATTCCAAAAGGTGGAGCTGGATACTTTTCCCGGCAAACCGGATTTTATAGCGAATCATATCATTGTTTTATACAAACTGGACGAACTATGGATCAACAAAACAAAAGATTGGACCGGATTTCGATTTAAACACGGAAATATATCTGAATTTTCCAAAGAAGAATTGTTTGCTTTTAAAATGCTTTTTGGAAAAATTGTGGGTGGAAAAAATGTAAAAAACAATATTTTTTCTAACGGCTTTAATGAAGATACCGGAATTTTAACTATTTCATCCGTATTGCCTGACGAACAACTTTCCATTGAATTTTGTAATCTTGTTTATAAGGAATTGAAAGCTTACTACCTCCTCAATTCTACCAAAGGAAATGTGTCCACATTTGAATTTGCGGAAGCCAAAAGTGATTCCATTTTCAGAACAATGCAGTCTAAAGAATTTCAACTGGCAAAGTTTAATGATTCCCATCGCAACTTAACTGACCCCGGACTTTTGACACAAAAAAAGATCATGGAAACAGAATTGTTAAAACTGAAAACCATGTACGCAGAAGTAACTAAAAACCGTGAGTTGGCTGATTTTACCTTGTCAGCAGGAACACCGGACATTTCCATCATTGACGAACCTATTCCACCTTTGGATCCGAATGCACCATCATTGCTTATAGAACTGATCAAAGGCGCACTTATGGGTGGTTTACTTGCATTGAGTTTTGTATTAGGAAGAAAAATTGTATTGGATGCGATGAGAAATTGATAGTAAATAGTTTATAGTTAATAGTTTATTGTTGATACAATATGGTTAAAAAAAATTACAAAGAATGAAAGAATATAGTTTTGAAAAACTTGAAGTTTGGCAGTTATCCAGAAAATTAACAGGAAAAATTTATACTTTGACATCTCATTTTCCGGAATCAGAAAGATTCGGGATGACAAATCAAATAAGAAGAGCCGGAATATCAATAACTTCAAATATTGCGGAATGAACTTCAAGAAATTCATTTAAAGAAAAAATCAGATTTATTGAAATTTCATATTCAAGTCTGATGGAAGTTTTAAATTGTCTTATTATTTGTAATGATTTTGAATGGATACCTCAAAATGAATTTGAACAATTGAGAAATGAAATTGACATAATTGCAAATAAATTAAGTGCGCTGAGAAAATCATTTAAAGAACAAGCTAACTAAATAGTATGGAATTATCTGGTTTCAGGGTCTGGTTTATTGAATCTTAATTTAAATAAATATACAATCAATTTTCAACTTTCAATATAACTAAACTATAAACTTTTAACCTTAAACAAAAATATTTTCAACTTTTGCCTTCCTTTTTCAAACACGAATCTTCTTACGTTGACGATAATTGCACCATCGGAGACGATACAAAAATATGGCATTTCTGTCATATAATGACGGGCTCCGTGATTGGCAAAAATTGTAATATCGGCCAAAATGTTGTGGTTTCACCGGGGGTGGTTTTAGGAGATAATGTCAAGGTTCAGAATAATGTATCTATCTATACCGGAGTGATTTGTGAAGATGATGTTTTTTTGGGACCTTCCTGTGTTTTTACCAATGTGATCAATCCACGGAGTGCAGTCAACCGAAAAAATGAATATCAAAAAACCACGGTAGGCAAAGGAGCGAGTATTGGTGCCAATGCTACCATTGTCTGCGGAAATGATATCGGAAAATATGCTTTTATCGGAGCCGGTGCTGTAGTGACCAGGATGGTGCCGGATTATGCGTTGATCGTCGGAAACCCGGGAAAACAGATAGGTTGGATGAGTGAATACGGCCAACGTCTGCATTTTGATGAAAATGGAATGGCAGTTTGTTCTGAAAGCGGAGAATCATATGAACTGAAAGATGGAAAGGTCAAAAAGAATAACCCAGGAACAAAGAAACACGAAGGAAGATTTTGAGGTCAGAGTATGGTTCAAAACTAATTCCAATTATTACATTTGAAGATAAAGGTTTTGAATTGGTTGCAAAGTGTGGTTGGCTAGTCGATTGGGAAGCTTAAACCTCCCTCAAAAACCGAGAAACTTTGAACTAGTGATTTGAGTGCTAAAAAAGTACCAAGATCATTAAAGTATATAATGAAAAATCGACTTATATTTGTTTTTCCGAAACGGGTAGGGGGCCCAATGTTGGGCGTGATGGACAGTTATTTTCCATCGGCAGCTTTTTTTACTGAATTTGAACGTTTTGACCGACATCTTGAAAAGTTAAAACGGAGTGAAGGTGGATTGGGGCACTCGTTTTGGCCCGGTATGGAGCTGATGTCACGCGAAACCCATGGTATTAACCGACCCTTTACAAGAGATGGAAAGAAAGTAAAATTTACTTGAAAAAGATTGATAACGCCTGATGAACAAAATTTGATATCGATCTGACCATATTACGGGGAAGGGGGGCACGCCACCAGGCCATTTTTTGACATGCTGCTGGATTTTGGGTCCGAGATTCAGAATATTAGCCCCTCACTTTTGCCGGGCGCCGGTTGGATAAAGCAAAAGTTTTGGTTTTTGAGTAAGACAACACGGCTTTTATGCTGTCAGGTTTGGGGTGAAGAAGTAAGACCTTCTAAATCGTGCATCCACCCGGTTGGTTTAACAGGAGACTATCATCCTTTTTGTAATTTGGAATTGAAAAAGCATCCATTTCAAAGAATGTAAAATTTGTTTGAATTGTCTGATTTGTTAAAATTGTAGCAAAGCGGGGATAAAAATTTAATTTTGAAAAGTTAGAAATCTGGAACCTTGCTATTGAATTAGCATTAACAGTTTATAACCTGACAAAAAAATTCCCTGAAGATGAAAGGAAAGAATGAGAAGACAGTGCAATCAGGTAAAGATAGGAAACGTTTTTTGCAAATTTCATTTGGCTCTTCAATAGAGGTGTTAAATTTTCTAATTTTGGTTTATAAATTGAATTACATCACAGAAGAAGAATATTCAGAGGTTAGGAATCAAACCCAGGAACTTACCAATAAAATCAATGCATTTTATAAATCGTTACCAGGTTAAATTTTTTTCTTTAATGTAACAAATTATACAATTCAAACAAATCCAACAAATTATACAACCCAATGAAAGGTATTATACTCGCCGGCGGCTCCGGCACACGACTTTATCCGATTACAAAAGCCATCAGTAAACAATTGATGCCGATATACGACAAACCGATGATTTATTATCCTTTGTCGATATTGATGCTTTCAGGTATCAAAGATGTGCTGATTATCACCACTCCGGAGGATCAGGCCGGATTTATACGCCTTTTGGGTGACGGAAGCGAACTCGGATGTCATTTTTCATATGCGGTTCAGGAAGTTCCCAACGGATTGGCACAGGCATTTGTCATTGGAGCTGATTTTGTCGGAAACGACACTTCCTGTCTCGTCCTGGGCGATAATATATTTTACGGATCAGGGCTGAGCAGGCTTTTGCAGGACAGTGCCATGATAAATGATGGAGCGAGAGTTTTTGCCTATCATGTCAATGATCCCGAACGATATGGCGTGGTGGAATTTGATGAAAACAAAAAAGCCATTTCCATAGAAGAAAAACCCTCACAACCAAAAACAGATTTTGCTGTTCCGGGTTTGTATTATTACGACAATAATGTGGTGGATATAGCCAAAAACATACAACCTTCAGCCCGCGGAGAATATGAAATTACCACGGTAAATCAATATTATCTCGATCAGGGCAAACTGTCTGTTGGTATCATGGACAGAGGAATCGCCTGGTTGGATACCGGTACATTTGATTCTTTACATGATGCATCAGAATTTGTCCGGGTGATCGAAAAACGACAAGGATATAAAATCGGTTGTATCGAAGAGATTGCCTGGAGAATGGGTTTTATTGATGCCGGCCAATTAGAAAAACTGGCTTCACCGCTTCTGAAAAGCGGATACGGTGAATATCTCATCAAAATATTAAAAAAATAGAAGTGGCAGACATCATATTACAGGGCGAAGCCAACATTCCGACCAAATACGGTGAATTCCGGATGCGGGCTTATTCCTGTTCGGAGACAGATTATGTTCCGACCATTGTTTTGCTCAATGACCGCACCAAACTGGACAAACCCGTTCACGTAAGGATCCACAGCGAATGTATCACCGGAGATTTGTTCGGGAGTATGAAGTGTGAGTGCGGCGAACAGCTCGACCTCTCGATGAAAATCATCAGTGAAGAAGGCGGCCTCATCATCTACCTTCGTCAGGAAGGCAGAGGTATCGGTATCATCAACAAACTTCATGCTTACCGTCAGCAGGAAAAAGGTTTGGATACTATCGAAGCCAATAAAATCCTGGGGTTTGAAATCGATTCCCGAAGGTATGACACAGCGATCAATATTCTCAAACAACTGAACATCCGCAACATCATTTTACTGACCAACAATCCCGAAAAACTCAGCGCACTTCAAGAAGCCGGCTTTGAATCGGTAGAAAGAAAGTCTTTGATCATCACGCCCAAAAAAGAAAACAAAGGTTATCTCAAAACCAAAAAGGACAAAATGGGCCACGACGTGGAAGTCGAGTAGTTTGGTTTTAATATTTTAGTCTTTCTGTAAAAAATCTTTATTAAACATAAACTCCTGAGGAACTAACTTTTTCTTAAGTTTGTTATTTAAAGAATGCCAAAATACATGGAAATAAAAGTGAGTTTTACATTTTGGGTAGAATCTGACGGTAAATATATCGGCTACCTGAATGATTATCCTGACCATTGGACACAAGGCGTCAACCTTCAGGATTTAAAAGAACATTTATTAGATTTATACCATTTATTCACAAAAGAACCCATCATAGGTATTAAAAAAGTTGAGCAACTCATCGTTTCATGAAACGAAAAGATTTGATAAAAATTCTACTTGCTCATCATTGTGTTTTGATAAGAAATGGTGGAAAACATGATATTTATCACAACCCTGAAAAGGGCACCACTCAACCAGTACCGAGGCACAATGAAATCAATGAAATTTTGGCAAAAAAAATTATAAAAGATCTTACATAAACTTTCCTTTTTAAACCACAACATTTTTAGAAAATTACAGGCACAAGGGTATATGTCTGAGAGACCTGATTTTGGGATCGTTTAACATCATTAAAAATAACCTGTCAGGATACATGTCATGAACAGGAATAAATAACATATATATACATTATTTATGCAACATAAAATAGCCATCATCGGACTGGGGTATGTGGGATTGCCTTTAGCGGTTGAATTTGCTAAAAAATATCCCGTCATTGGGTTTGATATCAATCAGAAACGAATCGATGAATTGAATCAGGGCAAAGATTTTACCCTCGAAGTTGAAGATGATCTTCTCAGGGAAGTTTTGGCTTCGTCAAAAGATTTTGATCAGGATGGGTTGTTTGTCACTACAAATCTTGATGACCTTCATGTTTGTAATACCTTCATCGTGACAGTTCCCACGCCTACCGACAAAAACAACAGACCTGTACTTACGCCACTCTATAAAGCAAGTGAATCCGTTGGAAAAGTCTTAAAAAAAGGGGATTATGTCATTTATGAATCCACCGTTTATCCCGGTGTAACAGAAGACGAATGTGTGCCGGTATTGGAAAAAATGTCCGGATTAAAGATGAACGAAGACTTTTTTGTCGGTTATAGTCCGGAACGTATCAATCCCGGTGACAAAGAACATACCGTATCCAAAATATTGAAGGTAACTTCCGGATCAACCCCGGAAGCAGCAACTGTCATTGACCAATTGTATAATTCTGTGATCACTGCCGGCACGTTTAAAGCTGCTTCCATTAAAGTAGCGGAAGCAGCTAAAGTGATTGAAAACAGTCAGCGCGATATCAATATTGCCTTTGTCAACGAACTATCAAAAATTTTCAACCGCTTAGGTATCGATACCCATGAAGTATTGGAAGCGGCAGGAACAAAGTGGAATTTCCTTCCGTTTAAACCCGGGCTTGTAGGTGGACATTGTATCGGTGTGGACCCATACTATTTGGCCCAAAAAGCACAGGAAGTGGGATATCATCCTGAAATCATTCTGGCCGGTCGAAGGCTCAATGACAGCATGGGTCAACACGTCGCCACAGAAGTGATTAAACTTATGGTCAAAAAAGATATACCTGTCAAAGGAAGCAATATCCTGATGCTTGGCATTACTTTCAAAGAAAATTGTCCTGATATCAGAAATACCCGTGCCATTGATATCTATCACGAATTAAAAACATACGACCTGAATTTGGATGTCTATGACCCATGGGCAAATACAGAAGAAGTATACCATGAATATGGTATACATTCTCAAACCTCGCTTTCAGACAAACAATATGATGCGATCATTCTGGCAGTTTCTCACAAAACTTTTGGTAGTTTGCAAATGGAAGCACTTAAAAAATCAAAATGTGTTGTGTATGACGTGAAGGCGTTTTTGCCAAAGGAATTGGTAGATGGAAGACTATGATAGGTATTGTGGTATTATGGTTTTTTGGTAATATGGAAAGTAAAAAATTTCATTATAATATCCCTGGTATTATGGTTTTTTGGTAACATGGAAAGTAAAATTTTTCAATATATTGCAAGCAGTAATATTAAAGAAAAATGAGTTACAGATCCTGGTTAGAAAAATAAAACCACAAAACCCCAACACCAAAAAACCTTTCTCATGGGAGATTTTAGAAAATTAAAAGTCTGGGAGAAATCAAAAGACCTTGCAGTCAGGATTTATAAATTAACCAATAAAGGACACTTTACTAAGGACTTTAGGTTCAGAGATCAAATCCGGGCAGCGGCAATTTCGATTCCTTCTAATATTGCTGAAGGAGACGAATTAAAAACCAATAATCAGAGCATTCAATTTTTTTTCATTGCAAAGGGTTCTTCCGCTGAAATTATAACCCAACTTATAATAGCATTTGAAATTGATTATGTTACTAAAGAAGATTATGATTATTTTATCACTGAATATGAACATGTTTCTCATATGTTGGCTAAATTGATTGGAGCCAGAAAATAATTTATTAATACCAAAGTACATGGCAAACTCCAAAGGACTATTTCACCAAAACACCAAAACACCAAAACACCAAAACACCATTTTGGTAACCGGTGGTGCCGGCTTCATCGGCTCTAATCTTATAGGAGCCTTAATTGTGGATGATCGGGTTAAAAAAGTTCGGGTTTTGGATAATCTGGCTACCGGATTTCGGAAAAATCTTTCGGAGTTTGAAGGAAACCCAAAGTTTGAATTTCTTGAAGGAGATATCCGGGATTTTGACACTTGCCTCAAAGCATGTGAAGGAATAGATCTTGTTTCACATCAGGCAGCTTTGGGTTCTGTTCCGAGAAGTATCAAAGACCCGTTGACTACCCATGAGGTAAATATCACGGGAACACTCCACATCTTTCAGGCGGCACTACAGCAGGGAGTAAAAAGAGTGGTTTTTGCAGCATCATCATCTACTTATGGTGATAGTCCCGGACTGCCGAAAGTAGAAGACAAGATCGGAAAACCTTTGTCTCCTTATGCGGTCACCAAATATGTCAACGAATTGTATGCTGATGTTTTTGCAAGGACTTATGGAATAGAATATATCGGTCTTAGGTATTTTAATGTCTATGGACCCAAACAAGACCCGAATGGTGCTTATGCGGCAGTGATTCCTTTGTTTTTTAAAGCTGCATTGGAAAACAAAGCACCAACCATCAATGGTGACGGTACGAATTCGAGAGATTTTACCTTTGTGGATAATGCCGTTGAAGCCAATCTTTTGAGCCTTTTTACAGACAAACAGGAAGCCGTCAACCAGATTTATAATGTTGCCTGCGGTGAAAGAACAAGCCTCAATCAGCTCTGGGAGTTGATATGCGATGTTGCCGGTTGTACCCAAAAAGCCAATCATGGTCCGAACCGGGATGGGGATATCCCTCATAGTCTGGCGGATGTGGGAAAGGCAAAAGAGTTGTTGGGGTATACTGGAAGAATTTTATTAAAGGAAGGATTAAAAACCTCTTTTATATTTTATAAAAAAAGTGTGTAAACCTGCCATTTTGAATTTTGAATTATTCTGTTTTCTTGTTTTAATAAATTATTAAAACGACTTAAAATTTATTTTATAATTTGAAGTCGCAATATCATGTTACATGATTCAAAAAATAAAAAGTTTATTTAGATATTATTGCAGGGGCAAGGCCTAATTTTATGAAAATTGCCCGATTATTCATGCCATACATAAACATAATTCAAAAGCTGAAAATATTTTGAATTACCGACTTATTCACACCGGTCAGCACTATGATAAACTGATGAGTGAGTCATTTTTCGAACAGTTGGAAATACCAAAACCTGAAATAAATCTTGGGGCAGGCGGAGGCAGCCAGGCAGAACAAACAGCAGCAATCATGATTGGTTACGAAAAAAGTTTTGCAATCGGAAAAAGCCTGATTTGTGTATTGTTGTCGGTGATGTTACCTCCACAATGGCTTGCGCATAGTTGCAAAAAAGGCAGGAGTGAAAGTTGCTCATGGAGGGAGGTATCAAGATCAGGAGATATGGATATGCCGGAAGAAATCAACAGGATTGTTACGGACAGTATTTCTGATTTCTTTTACAACTACAAAATCAGCAGGTGAAAATCTTAAAAAACAAGGTATTAAAGAAAATCATATTTATTTTGTTGGAAATACGATGATTGATTCTTTGTTACATAATTTACCTAAGTTAGTACAACCTGAAATATATGTCAAATATAACTTGGAAATCAATTCCTATGTAGTACTGACTTTACACAGACCGTCGAATGTTGATAATCTGGAAAAATTAATTCATTTATTACAAATAATTGACAGTCATTGTGAAAATAAAAAAGTGATATTTCCAATTCATCCAAGAACAAAAAGATTTTTGAATCAGTTACTCATAACTTAAAAAATATTTATTTATCAGATCCTTTGCCATACCTTGAATTTATTTATTTAATCAAAAATTCTGCAGGTATAATAACTGATTCAGGAGGAATTACGGAAGAAGCCACGGTCCTGAAGGTTCCATGTATTACATTGCGGAATACTACTGAAAGACCAGAGACAGTTACAATGGGCTCTAATATTCTTGCCGGAACGAAACCTGAAAATATGATTGAATACATAAAGGACATGGTAAATGGTAAATGGAAAAAAGGAGGAATACCTGAACTTTGGGATGGGAAGACAGCTGAAAGAATTATAGAAAAAATATCGAATGATATTAAATATAATTAGCGTTTTGGATTGTACTGAGACAATATTTCAATTGTAAATGTCCCTGAAGGAAAAGGCTATTACCGGCGTATTTTGGAGTTTTACCGGACGAATATTTACGCTTACTTTTGAATTTGTCGTAGGTATAATTTTAACCAGAATGTTAAGTCCTGGAGAATTTGGCTTAATAGGAATGGTTACTATATTTCTGATTCTTTCAGAAACGCTAATGAACAGTGGTTTTAGTCAGGCTTTAATTCGTATGCCTGTATGTGCAGAAAAAGATTTTGAAACAGCTTTTACATTTAATATTGGGATATCAATATTTCTGATCATTATTCTATACATTTCAGCTCCTTATGTTGCTGGCTTTTATCAAAATACTCAATTAACATCTATTGTACAAGTCCTTGGAGCAGGTTTGATATTTAATGCATTTAGTTTTGTTCAAAGGACCCGATTGACAAGAGACTTGGACTTTAAGTCTTTAAATAAAATATCAGTATTTTCAACCATAGGGTCAGGCTCGATGGCACTATTTTTTGCATTTCAGGGATATGGTGTCTGGTCTCTGGTAATAAAAACATTGAGTCGTGATTTTTTGCAGACTTTATTATTGATGCTGAAATCAAGATGGATTCCCAAAATAAAATTTTATAAAAATCTTTTACAGAGCTCTTCAGATTCGGTTCAAAAATGATGGTAAGTGGTTTGCTTGGAATTGTAACCAATAATATAGTTTATGTTCTTTTGGGCAAGTATTTTCACGTCTCAGATGTAGGATATTATAATCGCGCTGAACTTTTTAAAAATTTACCCAGTCAGAATGTTGAAAGTATCATTTCAACTGTTGCTTATCCTATGTTAGCAAAACTACAGGATGACAAAGAAGCATTTAAAGATTTTTTCCGAAAGGTATTTTTAATGACTTTTTATATTATTTCTATTTTGATGTGCGGGTTATTTGCAGTTTCAGATACATTGATATTAATAGCTTTAGGTGAGGATTGGACAACTTCAGCACAATATCTGATGTACCTTTGTCCTTTAGGTTTATTATACCCTTTATGGACCTTAAATTTAAACATCTTTAATATTTACGGAAAAGCGGATATTTATTTAAGGTTACAAACCATCATGCAAATACTTACCGTTGTGTCTGTTTTTTCAGGAATATTTTTTTCTGTAAATATCATGATATTTTTTCTTACCATTTCATCATTACTGAGTTACGGAATTTTGGATACAATTCTGGAAAATTAACGGGTTATACCCTTTGGAATCAGATAAGAGAAATTTTACCGGTTTTTTTTATATCTTTAATCATGGGCATTATTGTGTATTTAATTGATGCCGGAACCAGCTTTACCAAACCGGTTTTATTGATTGTTCAGTTGGTTTCAGGAACAGGCATTATTTTGATATTATCTGAAATTTTCAAACCTGATCCTTATAGGTTTTTAAAACAGTTGGCTCTTTCAGATTGGCAAAAATACTATGGTATAATATGTGTGGTATCTCTGCAATAATATCAAAAAAGGGCACACCTTTTGAAGAATTAGTAAAAATGAATGATATCATCAGACACAGAGGTCCTGATGATGAAGGATTTGTTTGTTTTGTTGAAAGTAAAAAGTTTGTTCTGGCCGGAAAAGACACTCCGGAGAATGTGCTTAACTTTCAAGGTCATTATCAACCGGAAAGAAATACTTTACAGCCAGAATTGTTGAATGTAGGATTGGGACACAGAAGATTATCCATCATTGATTTATCTTCTAGTGGTCATCAACCAATGTGTGACATTAACGAAAGATATTGGATAACGTATAATGGTGAAATTTACAATTTTCCGGAAATCAGAAGTGAGCTTAAATCTAAAGGAGCGACTTTCAAAACGGAAACAGATACGGAAGTAATTATTGAAGCTTATAAGTTTTGGGGTGTTGAATGCCAACATAAATTTAACGGCATGTGGGCATTTTTGATTTATGACACAGCATCCAAAGAAATTTTTGCTTCACGGGACAGATTTGGAATCAAACCTTTGTATTTATACACAAATGGTAGTGATGCTTTATATTTTGCCAGCGAAATCAAACAATTTACTACTGTTTCAGGTTGGCAGGCAAGACTGAATCATGATGCAGCCAATGATTATCTGCAATATGCACTTACCGACCACGAGGTAAGTACTATGTTTTCCGGTGTGTACAGGATTTTGCCCGGACATTACATAAAAAAACATCAGGACACAGATGAATGGTATCATGAACCTCATAAATTACAAAACAAATGGTATCAAATGGGTTCTGAAAATTTTGTCGGTAATTTTGTTGAGGCAACAGATAATTTCAGAAAGTATTTTGAAGAAGCCATTGAACGACATCTCAGGGCTGATGTAGAGGTGGGCAGTGCTTTGTCGGGAGGTTTGGACTCTTCCTGTATCGTCTCTTACATAAATATATTACTTAAAAATACGGAAAATCAGAACTTCAGAAAACTTTTTCATCATGTGCAGATGATAAAAAATATGATGAAAAAGAATGGATGGATGAAATTGTCAAATACACTGGAGTGGACGCCCATTTCGTGTATCCTGAAGGAAAAAGTATTTTTCAAATGACTGAAAAAATCCTTTGGCATATGGACGAACCGTACCAGTCTCAGTCAGCTTTTTTAGGTTATCATGTGTTTGAAAAGGCAAAAGAAAAAAACGTCAAAGTACTTCTGAACGGACAGGGTGCTGATGAATATTTAAGCGGATACACTGATTATAAAACCCTCAGATTGATAAATACTTTTCTACGGGGCAGATTAATTTCTTTTTTAAAGGAAACCAGAGGAAACGGAATTCTGAACAATCTAAAATTTTTTAGTTTCCAATCTCATTACCAGATGGAATTTAAAAAATAGTATCTTTTTTTCGCACAAGGATAGTTGGTAATTTTAATTTAAATAAGTTTATAAATTACACTGTACTTAAAACGGCAAATATTCATTTATATGCTGCATTGCATTACAGGAAGAGAAGTGTTCAGGAAATTTCAGAACATCAAATCAACATTGAACCTTTGCAAAAATATCTAAGATGGGAAGACAGAAATTCCATGGCTCATTCAATAGAAGCAAGAGTACCTTTTGGATTACAGACTTGTAGAATTTTCAAAAGCCTACCTTTGGAATTTTTGGATGGGCCAAATGAAAGTAAAAATTGCTGGTTTCCTCATTACGAAATATTCTTCCTGAAAAAATTGCCGGTAGAAAAGATAAAAGGGTTTTATAACTCCTGAAGAAAAGTGGTTTAAAAAAAGAATTTCGTGATGAATTTTTGGATATGTTCAGAGAAAAATGTTCGCTTTGCTGATGGTATTATTAATGAAAAAGAAGCAGAAAAATATCTAACCAAGGTCCAGCAAGGTAAACTTCCTTTTGATTATACTTACTGGAGAATTATTTTATTTTGTATATGGATGAAGGTGTTTGATGTAAAAATATGATGGTCAGAGTAATATTTTTTTATTGTATTTTATTTTTTGCTTCCTGTTCTGTAACAAAAACCGAACATATCTCTTCATCCGGTTCTGCATTGTCCTTATTTAAAGAAAAAACAATAAATATTGCTGGCACCATTGACCTGCAAGGAAAATTTATAAAGTTAGAACATCAAAAAATTACTTTTAGTGAAAATGGCTATTTAAAAAATGGTACACTCCATTGCAATAATTGTGAAATTGTTTCTCCGCCAAAAAAAATATTTGAACAATTTTCGTTTTCCGGAGACTGGAGTGGAAATGACGGATATATTGAATGGTTTTTGGGTTCTTCACTAACAAACGCAAAAATAAATTTCCTTGCTATAGAAAATTTATTAAAGAATCAATTTATTATTTATTTACAAACAAAAGTTCCTGTTGAAGCAAGTTCTGAAACCTCATTTACCAATCCCGGACCCAACCTGATATTTAAAGGTAAAAGTCCTGAAAAAAGTGGTTTGATTCTGAAGACAAAACATAAAAATCTGTTTTATTCATATTTCAGATCAGATAAGGGTTTTAATCTGGTTTTAAAAAACATGAGTTTGATTACAGAAGATTTTGAAAAAGGAATTCAATCTGACAAAGAATCGGAATATTTTTTTTCAGGAAGTTATTATCAGGACCAGTTTAATCCCGGAGCCAAACCATCAATCGATAGTCTGGTGATTGAAAATTGTTTTATAGGAGGAAATATCGCTGTTTCATATTATAGCGCACATTCCAAAAACCAAACGATCAGTGAATTTACTTCTTCCAGTAAAATTGACAAAATAGTTTTGAAAAAGAACAGGTTTGATCAATGTAACAGTCCTTTTGCCTTTTCAAATATGGGATACCGGGATATTTTGATAGAGAATAATGTTGTTACAAATTTCAGTTCTTCCTTTATATCTATTCCGGAAAGCGGATTGGAAGAAAGTTATTACGAAGGACTCAGGAAAAATAAAGGGCTTATCCGGATAATGGGAAATACATTTAAAAATGACAGATTTGTAAAAGTACCTTCGGACAGAATATTATCGCCTTGCGTCATTAAAGGGGGTTATGGATCTATGGAGTTTCACGGAAATAAACTCGAAAACCTTCTTTCCGACAGTAAAGATGCAGATGTACATACTTTTTATTTTACAAGTCAGGCTCCGGGCTATTTCAGTTAAGGACAATAATATACTCAATGTAACAGGAAGAGGCAGTGTGACTCATCCGGCATCTGTTATTAAACACAGGTGGTCAGACAAACTTTATATGGAAAATAACATTGTTAAAATGGAAAAGTCTGCTTTGGTAAAAATTGGAGCCCTTAAAAGTGAAAATGACGATCTGAGCAAACTGACAGGAAACCAGTTTTATTGTGATTTTTTTCAAATTGGCGGACAAAAAGATTTTACAAAAATATTTCATGTGAAAAATAATACATTTGTTTTTCCCGTCATGAATAAAAGTACAGAAATTTACGATATTGCAGACTTCAGGTTTGAAAACAACAAAATTGTCATTGAATATTTCGGTCCGTCTATGATTCCATCTTCCGTTTCGCAAGATAATTCATTCTTTTTGGGAAGACAAAGACTGGACAGAAAAACATCAGCACCTGCAGGTGATTTCATTTCAACGGGCAATTCAATTTCTATTGTGAAAACCGGTAATGGTATTCTCAAATATGCAGATTTTCCGGATGGAGTTCAAATCAATCAAAATGATATACCCGACAAAAATTATAATTACAAAAAAGTAATAATAAAAGATACATTCAATCTGACAAGTACAGGTCTGGAAATGTTTTTACCGGATGCCGAAATCCATGAATACAAACCAATCATACATGGAAAAGAGAATGCCTTTTACCTTCATGATTTTGCAAATGCGAATCATCTTCGGCCAAATGGCAAATCAATTGAATCTGATATCAGAATTGATCATGCCGTATGGAAAAAGGATAAGTCTCCTTTTGTTTTTTTGCCGGATAGCAAACAAAAACTTACAGTAAATAAACATTCTGGTGATAAAATTCAGGTTTTGAATTATATTTATTTTCAGAGCCTTTTTAATATGGCCAAAGAGGAAGATTTGACATTGAAATTATCTTTTTCTGCAAAAGATAAAAAAGGAAAACAATTTCAGGCAGAATATTACATTCATCTTCATCAGAAAGGTAGAACCATATTATTCGAAACGGAAAACGGTTCATTTGATGAAGTTTTTCCTGCTGATGCTTCCGGGAGAAATCTTGCGGTTAGTCCTGAAGTCATCCTGAAATCTGATATCAAATCCAAACCGGTTCTTGTTTTGGAAAGAGGTGATAAACATTTGAAGGAAGCATCATTTGTTTTGAAGAACTGTGAAGAAATCGAAAATTATGTATTAACCTGTAATGTTTTTAAATCAGGTTTTAAAAAGCTGACAGAAAAGCCATAAAGCTTTATTCAAAAATTGAAAAAGAATAAGCTTTTCTAGAATGCGTATCCTGATTGTTTCAGCTGCTTTTTATCCTGCTAATTCTCCAAGATCTTTCAGAACGACTGAATTGTCCAAAGAATTAGCATCTCAGGGACACGAAGTTGTAGTGGTGACACCTTATAAAGGAATTATTCAGGCAGAATTAGCTGAAAAATGGAAGATTCAGGTGGAAGACCCTGCCAAGGATTGTCACAAAATTTACATCTGCGTATTTTCGTCTTCCGATACTCTCCAGATATCTCAACAGAGCATTGGAATGGTTTTTTGAATTTCCGGATATTCAATATTATTTTTGGGCAAAAAAATCAGTTTCTTTTTACAAAGGATTCGATGTGATGATTTCTGTAGCAGCGCCACATGCAATCCATTGGGGAATTGCCTCATTTCTGGAAAGTTGTAAACAAAAGCCTTCAAAAAAATGGATTGCAGATTGTGGTGATCCGTTTATGGGGGCAAAGATGAATAAACTACCTAAAATGCCATGGTTCTCTATTTTGGAACATCGCTTTTGTAAGCTTTGTGATTTTATTACGGTTCCGATAGAAAATGCTGTCAATGCCTATTATCCGGTCTATCAGTCTAAAATCAGGGTCATTCCGCAGGGTTTTAATTTTGAAGACAGTATTTTATTAAGAAAATCGTATAAAAAAAATGAAATACCAACATTTGGATTTGCAGGAAGTTTGAGTCCGGGCAAAAGAGATCCGGGTAAATTTCTTCAATTTTTATTGGAATATGATAAACCATATTTCTGTGTTTTTTATACAAATATGGTTGATTTGGTAAAGCCTTATGCAGAAAAATCCAAAGGCAGAATAGAGATCAGGCCTTATGTACCAAGAACTGAATTATTTGCTGTTATGAGTACTATGGATTTTTTGGTTAATATTGAAAATGAAGTCAGCGAACAATTGCCCAGTAAATTGATAGACTACTATCTCATGGGAAGACCAGTTTTGTCCATTAATGCAAAAAGTGATATAAACAAAGTTATACTTCCTTTTCTCGCAGGTGATTATTCTGAAGCGTTGGTTTTTGAAAAACCGGAAATGTTTAACATAAAAAATGTGGCAGAATCTTTTATAAAACTGGCAGACGATGGCGTATAGTTTTACAAAAAATCAGACACTGACAGCGTATTTTACGGCATTAATATGGCCATTTTTTGCATTAATTTTTGCTGTAATCAATTACAGATCCTCTTTTTCTAAAAACATTTTATGGATTTTCTGCGCTTTTTTCGGGTATACTTTTATAATATCTAATCCTGATATGGATGCCAACAGATATAAATGGCATTTGGAAAGGTCATATGCAAAAAATCACCTTCCATATACTGAAGTTTTAGTTGACCCTTTTACAAACAAAGGAATTTATTCGGGAACAGATGTTTATTCTCATTTTATCACCACAACTGTGGGCAGATTTACAAATGACTTCAGGATATTTTTTGGGGTTATCGGACTTATATTCGGTTATTTTTACTCAAGGAATTTATTTTATGTTCTGAAACACCTTGAGAATAAAAATCTTCTATTTCTTTCTGTATTGTTTGTTTTTACCCTTGCCTTGATTATTCCATTTTGGAATATTAACGGATATCGTTTTTATACTGCTTCTCATGTTTTTCTTTTTGGTGTTTTGCGCATACTTTTTGAAAGAAAATACGGATATTTAATAATCATTCTGATGTCACCGCTGATACATTTTTCATTTGCACTTCCAACTGCTTTATTTTTAATATATTTACTTATCGGCAACAAAACCTGGATGTATATCATGATGTTGGGAGCTTCCCTTTTTTGTGGACCTGAATCCGAAAACCATCAATGAAAATTATGAACTTGCGCCTGTATTTGTAAAACAAAGTCAAAGGATATTCTTCAAAAGATTATGTAAAATTTGTCCAAAAAAACACGACAGGGATGAATTGGTATGTAAAAGGTCATTTATACGCACTGCTTTTTTGTCTTTATTCTTTCATATTTTATATATTTCTTAAACGGAAGCAATTTTTAAGAGACCATATTTCAGCATCAGTATTTTCTTTCGGATTATTAATTCTTGCCATGGCAAACTCCGTTTCATCTTTACCGTCAATGGACAGGTTTTATTTATTGGGAGCTATTATTTTTGTGTATTTTTTTATTTACATTTTTCAGGCAAATACTGACAACAGACTTTTAAGCGTTTGGGTTATTTTTATACTATCCCTGTTTTGATTTTCCTGATTGTAGAAATCAGAATCGGATTTGATTTTATTGGACTTAACAGTATCCTCTTAAACCCTATGATAGCACCTTTTTTTCCTGATTCTCCGGCGCTCATTGAATATTTTAAATAAAATTAAATAATTAGTAAGCCGTGTTAAGAAAATTTTTCAGCAATCTCTTTACATCGGACTAATGCTACCAGCACTAAAACCGGGAGGAAGATGCTATATATAGAATCGGATGATTGGGGAATGTTAAGAATGAGATCTAATGAAGTTAAATCTTCGTTGATATCAAAAGGATATCAGATTGATGATTGCATTTTTAATTCATTTGACCGGTTGGAAAATGATGAAGATGTCCGGAATTTAACAGAAGTGCTTCATTCGGTTTCAGATCAATATGGTCATCCTGCTTTGATGATATTAAATAATATTGTTGGAAATCCGGATTTTGAAAAAATAAAAGATTCTGATTTCAATCAATATTATGTCCAACCATTTACAGAGACCTACAAACAATACAATGATACTGGTCAGGTTACAACGTTATTAAAAGAAGGAATTCGCACAGGATGTTTTTTACCTCAGTTTCATGGAAGAGAACATGTTCACATCAATAACTGGATGAATGATTTGAAAAGTAAGCGTAAAACCGCTACAGACGGATTTGAAGCGGGAATGTTTACGATAACATCAGGAATTGGTTCTGATTGCAAAAAAGAGTACCTGGATGCCATGTCAGTTTACAATAATATGGATCTGAATACAATCAGTGAAAGTATATCTGAAGGATTAAAAATGTTTTCAGATATCTGGGGCTTCAATTCCGTTTCTGCCATAGCACCATGTTATATGTGGAATATTGACGTTGAGGGGTTTTTTCATCAACATCAGGTTACTGTATTACAATCAGGAAGAGCACAAATTATTCCCGAACAAACGGAAACTCTGTTAAAAGAAGATCTACGGGCGAAAAAAAATGTTTCCAGGCAAATGTATACGGTAAGAAACGTTTATTTTGAACCATCGACAAACAGAAATTCGGATTGGGTTGATTATGGTTTGTCACAAATCAAAAATGCTTTTTTTTGGGGAGCCCCTGCAATCATCAATTCTCATAGGGTAAACTACATCGGAAGTCTTGACCCAAAAAACAGAGATTTTGGTTTAAAATCCTTACAGAAACTTCTAACGGAAGTTAAAAAATACTGGCCTGATGTAGAATTTGTTCATCCATTTATTCATTAAAAAATGTTTCACACATCGCATATTCCTTCATTATCACTTCCTAAAATCGTATTTCTGGATGTTTTGATTATTAGTGTGGCCTATTTGATTCCTGCATTATCACATATATTACCCCTTCCGTTATACTATCTCGACCCAATGCGGCTGTTTGTATTATTCGGATATTTTATATCCAGAAGTCAGATGAATGGATATGTGCTTGCAGTGACCATTCCATTGTTTTCGATGTGGACAACGGGTCATCCTGTTTTCGTAAAATCACTGTTGATATTGATGGAACTTTCTGTTAATATTTATTTATTTCAAATACTTTCAAGATTTTTTTCAATAAATATTTTTTGGAAGGTGTTGTTTTCCATCATATTCAGTAAATTCATTTATTATCTTTTAAAATATATTTGTTTACATTAACATGGATTGATGGATCTTTGATTTCAACACCGGTTGTGGTTCAGTTATTGACAATTACTTTTGTTTCAATGGTTATTTTTTATTTTCAAAGACTAAATGGTTTTCTTTTGGTAAATAAGATCCGTACGAATGGTTTTGTGAAGATTCATTCCTTTTTAGATGACAAACAAAGGGAAATAACTTCTCTGAATTTCATTTATGATGACAAAAAGTTGCTTATGGAACAAATCTCTTCTCTGATAAGGGAGGAAATCAACTTTGAAACGTGTGGCAACAAAAAAATATTTATTAAACCCAATTGGGTTAAACATTCTTCAGTTGAATCAGATGAAATCTGCCTCAGGACGCATGACGCAGTTACTTTGGCATTGGTCGAATATGTTTGTTCCTGCAAAAAATGTTGTCATAGGTGATGCACCGATACAGGGTTGTAAATGGGACAAGATGATATCGGATGATTTTTAAAAGAGATGGAAATAATATCTTCAAAAAGTCAGGTGCCGATTTTAGTAAAAGATCTGCGCAGGAAAGTAATGAATCTTGCTGAAGAAGATATGGTCAATGTAAGACAGGGTATGGATGATTTTGTGATTGTTGATGTCGGCAAACAAAGTTATCTTGAAGAAATTACTTCACAAGATAAAAATCAATTCAGAGTCACACACTACAATCCAGACAGATTTATTGAGTCTCACAAACCGGGAGTACATAAGTACTGTATAACAACAGAATTATTTGATGCGGATATTGTGATTTCTGTACCTAAGATCAAAACCCACGAAAAGTCCGGCATAACCAATGCTCTCAAAAATATTGTTGGTCTCAACGGTGATAAAGATTTTTTACCTCACCACAGGATTGGTGGCACCAGGGCGGGGGGAGACGCTTATCCGGGTTATAACTTGTTTCGACACTGGTCAGAAAAATGTTATGATCAGGCCAACAGAAATTTGGGTAACCGGTCATACTGGATTTGGATCAGAATAGCTTCTTTTCTTTGGAAAATGTCTTTTCCCGGACAGGAAGACCGCTTTGGAGCCGGATGGTATGGCAATGATACGACTTGGAGAATGGTCATGGATCTAAACCTTGTTGCCACGTATGCAACAAAAGATGGAAAGCTTTCTGATGAGCCCCAAAGATTGCTGTACAGTCTTTGCGACGGCATCATTGGAGGGCAAAAAGACGGACCTTTGACTCCTGAACCATTACCACTCGGAGTATTGATGTTTACAAATGACAGTTCGTGGTGTGATATAACAGCTGCCATTTTAATGGAAATGGAAATTGGAAGACTTCCGTTATTGCAGGCGGCAGAAGCATTTTCTTCAGAAAGAAAAATCAGATTTTATTTGAATAACAAAGAAATCAATCTTTCTGAAATTAAACCTATCTCTATAGAAGCGAAAATGCCTTCAGGATGGGTTGACTATAAAAATCAGATACAACATTGAAGATAGCTATTCATAAAACGTTTTGGTCTTCATTTGCTGAAGACTGGATATTGTATTGTACAAAAAATGATATACCTTTCAAAATTATAGATGGATTCAGCAATGCCGTAATCAACGATGTAGAAGATTGTGATATCATTTTGTGGCATCATCATCACACTATTGTCAAAGACAAGCTTATAGCTCAAAAGATTTTATATTCATTGGAGCAGGTAGGGAAAATTGTTTTCCGGATTGGAAAACGGGTTGGCATTTTGATGATAAACTGGGTCAGAAATACCTGCTTGAAGCTGTCGGTGCACCTGTGCCTGAATCATATGCGTTTTATCATAAAAAGGATGCAATGGAATGGGCTGAAACAGCAGAATATCCGAAAGTTTTTAAACTGAGGGGAGGAGCAGGCTCGTTAAATGTAAAATTGGTCAAAAATAAAATGGACGCGGATGCATTGATACATCAGGCATTCGGTAGAGGATTCCCCCAATACAATAAAATAGAAGATATAAAAGAAAACCTTCGAAGGTGGCGTATGTCAAAAGGATCATTAAAAGATGTTTTAAAGAGTTTGCGTCGTATTTTCGTCGGGCACTGAATTCGCAGTGTTTTCCGGTTGAAAAGGATATATATATTTTCAGGAATTTATGCCCGGAAATGAATTTGACATCAGAATAATTACTGTAGGAAATAAAGCCATTGGAATAAAAAGGATGGTCCGGAAAAATGATTTTCGTGCTTCCGGGAGCGGCAATATATTATATGATTCAAAAGAAATTGATACAGATTGTATCCGGATTACTTTGAAGTCAGTAAAAATTGGGTGCTATGGTTGTGGCATATGATTTTGTATATAACAAAGAGCACAGACCGGTTATTCTTGAAATCCATTATGTTCTTGCACAAAGATCTTATCATGCATGCCCGCGTTATTGGGATGACAATTTGGTTCTCCAAAGAGGCAAAACGGATATTTGTGGTTGCATGGTTGAAGAATTGATAAATACTTATTTTAAAATATAAAAAAATAAAATACAATTTGTGGATAAATATATTAAAAAAATAAGAACTTCAATAAAAAATATTTTCATCCCTCCTTTATTATCCTTTTAAGTTAAATATAAAACCTCTTAAAATATTAAGTCGAAAGGAAACTATTGATAAGATAATTAATGAACAACTTTCTGTTGCCAGATTTGGTGATTCTGAATATCTTTATGTTACTGGATTAAGCGATAACCTGCAAACTACAGATAAAGGACTTCAAGATAAATTAATTAATGTCTTAATAAATCCCAGTAATAAATTGATTGTTTGTCATGTAGATTATTTGAATCTAAAAGAATCGAGTTTATCTGCCCGATTATCTGCAATATATTTTATACAAAGACTTTTTAAAAGGGTTTTAGAAATTATAGATATAAATAAAGCATTTGGAAATTCAATATGACCAGATTTTATTTAGGGTTAAAAGACAGATCACAGTCTCCTGAATTATTCAGTTTAATTAGAAAAATATGGGAATCAAGAGAAATTGTTATACTTGAGGGAGAAAGTACTTTTTTTGGTTTATATTCTGATTTAATAATAAATACTAAAAAAATTGAAAGGATTATTTGTCCTGGAAAACAAGCTTATAATTTCTATGACAAAATTTTTAAAACTGTTTCTATTTACCCAAATGATAAATTAATTATTTGTTCTCTTGGAGTTACAGCTACAATTTTGGCAAATGAATTGACTAAACTAAACTATCAAGTTATTGATATTGGAAATATTAGCCAAAGAATATTTTGCTTATATATCTGATAATTCAATAAATATGCAAAAGAAAGTGACATCTAAAGAAGAATATTTTGCTCAAATTACTTATCAAATAAATTAATTTTACAAATGATACTGTTACAAAGCCTTTTTGCCACCTAAAAAGAATACAATAAGTTAATAAATGAAATTTGGGAAAGAAATTGGTTAACCAATAATGGGCCATTGGTCAACGAACTTGAATCCAAATTAAAAGATTATTTAGGTTTACAAAATGTATTATTTTGTCAAACGGAACCATTGCCATACAAATTGCCATTAAAGCTTTAGGCCTGAAGGGTGAAATTATTACAACACCATTTAGTTATGTAGCTACTACCAGCAGTATTGTTTGGGAAGGTTGTGAACCTGTTTTTGTTGATATTGACCCTTTAACTTTAAATATTGACCCTAATAAAATTGAAGATTCGATTACAAAAAATACTTCTGCCATATTGGCTACACATGTATATGGAAATCCATGTGACATTGATAAAATTGAGGCTATTTCCAAAAAATATAACCTCAAGGTAATTTATGATGCTGCCCATTGTTTTGGCAACAAATAAAGGGAAATCAGTATTTTCATTTGGAGATGTTGTTACCACAAGCTTTCATGCCACCAAGTATTTCATACTGTGGAAGGAGGAGCTGTTTTACAAATGACCTGAAAGTCTTACATAAATGGAATATATGAGAAATTTCGGACACGATGGTCCGGAAAGGTTTCAAGGTATCAACGGTAAAAATTCAGAGTTTCATGCAGCTATGGAAATTGTAAATATAAATTATTTAGACAAGATCTTAGAAAAACGCAAATTTCAATGTCTTCAATATTATAAACACTTATCAAATTTTGTTAAATTCATAATAGTGAATGAAAATTGCCATTATAATTTTGCTTATATGCCAATTATTATGAAGAATGAAGAAGAAGTAATTGAGATAATTACTAATTTGAATAAAAATGAAATTTATCACGACGTTATTTCTATCCGTCACTATCCAACCTAGGTACTTAAAGTCAACAAATCAAACACCTGTTTCTGAAAGTATTTCTAAAAGAGTTTTATGTTTACCATTATTTCACACTCTTTCGAGTTCAAAATCAAACTTATTTGTGAAGTAGTCAAATCTAGTATTTAAAACGTATAAGTAGTTACATTTTTATTGCAATTAAAAAAATACAATTGAAGAGAATTTGTCTTATCTCACCTGGCCTTTAACTATGGGGATGGAAGAGCCAGTGTTAATTTAGCAAATGCCTTAAATGAAGAGGTTATAAAAAGTTTTCGCTTCGTTATTCTAAAGAACATCATTTTTGATTTAAATGCAAATATAACACTCATTGAACCAAATTTATTTAATATAAATAGTATCTCATTGTTAAAAACGATAACATATTTAAGAAAAATATCAAAACAATAAACCCAGATAGCACTTTGGTGTTTGGCCAATCTATGGTGCATTATCTATGTTGGCAACCTTTGGTTTTAAAATAAAATTTATTTATCAGAACGTTCCACCTTTTTATGTATGGCCATTAAGTCAAAGAATATCAAAAATTTTGCTTCAGCATAAAAAACCTGATGGTTTAATTGCTCAAACTACTATTGCAAAAAAAATATCAACAAGTATATTACGGTAAAAATGTGAAAATAGAAGTTATTCATAATCAAGTTCGAGAAATCAATTACTTTCCTGATATAAGCGTGAAAATAATTTTACTGTTGGACGATTTAATGATATTTCCAAAGGGTTTGATTTGTTAATACAAAGTTTTGCGCTAGTTAAAATGAAGATTGCAGATTAGTCTTTGCTGGTGGTGATGAGAATGGGCAACATCTTGAAATATATTTCTAATTATAATGTTTTGCACAGGATTGATTTTTTAGGTAAAGTACTTAGAATAGATGAGTTTTATGCAAGCAAGTATTTTTGTATTCCTTCAGATCGGAGGGTTCCCAATGCATTATGTGAAGCAATGGCAGCTGGACTGCCTTGTGTTAGTTTTGATTTTGTGGCATGTTCGAGGGATATTATTGATAACGGGAAGAATGGTATAATTGTTGAATTTGAGTAATTTCAAGAAACTTGCAGAGAAATAGATTTATTGATAAGCAATGAAGAGTTAAGATTTAAGGTAGGCTAATTAAAAATTTATATCTGATACCTTAGGAAAAAAAATATTACAAAGAAAATAATTGATTTCATCTTGTAAATTTATATGATGGAAATTGCGATAATCCAACCATATTTATTTCCCTATATTGGATATTTTCAGTTAATGGAAGCTGTAGATGTTTTTGTTATGTTTGATGATATTCAATATATAAAAGGAGGTTGGATAAATAGAAACCGAATAAACTCAAAAAATGGTCAAATAATGTTTACACTGCCTTTAGTGAAAGAAAGCCATAAAGAGTTAATTAATGAAAGATTTATTGATATGTCTCCAATTTTCAAAATGGTCTAAAATACTTTAAAACTATTGAACAATGTTATAAAGCCCTTTTTATAATGATGTTATAAATATTTTACTACCATTATTTGCCGATGATGCACCTATGTTATTAAGAGTATGTTGAAATGTTTATTACCAAATTAAATATTACGGTTGAATTAATACAAAACTAAT
>JADKBV010000005.1 GCA_016714895.1 Saprospiraceae bacterium
AACAAGTTCAGAAAATAACACCATTGCTGCGTTTACTAATATTCCAACAGGTACTACCTATACTTTCACTCCGACAGGTGCTCCGTCTTTCACATATAGTTGGTCACCACCTACTTTTCTGAGTGCTACAAATATTGCCAACCCAATAGCAACAGCTGTAACATCCACAACATCATATACAGTAACAGTAACAGGAAATGCCGGGTGTTCTGCTACAGCGACGACCACGGTAACCGTAGACCCGCTTACCTGTGCTCCGGCTACTTTTTCGGCGACACGTTGTGCCGGAAGCAATTTTACCGTGACAGCAAACATTTCGGGAGGTGGGGCACCATTTACTTATGTTTGGAGTGATGGCACAAATTCCTATCCAAACGCACCAACCATTACAGCAAACTTGCCGGCAGGTACGTACAATTTTACTTGTCTGATAACAGATGCTTGTGGCGGCTCCTGCAATTCTGATGTAACCGTTGTGGTTAATGATTTACCAACGATTGCTATCACACCAACCCCGGCCAATGCATTAATATGTGGTACAGGATCTGTGAGTATGACAGCATCAGGTGCTTCGACCTATGCATGGACACCTACTACCTTTCTTACACCTTCGAATGGTTTATCCGCAACAGTAGTTTCAGCGGCAACAATAACCACTGCTTACACTGCGACAGGTACAGATGCCAATGGTTGTGCCAATACTGCAATACAAACAGTGACCGTCGCACCGGCAGTTACCAGCCCGACAGCTTTAGCGGCTCCAAACCCGATTTGTGAAGGAAGTACTTTGAATTTATCTTCTTCGGCAGTTACCTCGGGATATACGATGAATGGAAACAGTAGCGTTGCTTTTATTGATATAAGTACGACCGGTACTTCTGTCGGAACTATAGCTGATGACAGCGAACATAACATCACTATTCCTTCATTCAATTACAACGGTGTAGCATACACTTCTGCTCGCGTAGGTAATAATGGTGCATTGGTATTTGGTACTACTACAGGTGATATCATATATACAAATTCAGCGCTGCCACAGGGAATAGCAGCTAGTGCCTCAGCATCATCAGGGCTAATCACAGGATCGGGAAATTCATTAGCTGCAATTTGTGCCAATTGGGATGATCTGACACCTGGAACAGGTGGTTCTATCAGAACTCAGACTATTGGGAATAAGTATATTGTTCAATGGACTAATGAAGATAATTTCGGAGCAACAGGATCCGGCACCATTACATTCCAGATACAATTAGATTTAATAAATGGTCAGATACACTTAGTTTATCCTGATATTACCTATGGTGCTGCCGGATTTGATGGAGGTCAAAGTGCTACGGTTGGATTGAATTATAGTGCAGCTTCTGCAATACAATATTCATTCAATACTGTCAGCTTAGTAGATGGACAAAGTATTACCTTTACACCAACCGCACTTATGTATGCCTGGACAGGTCCGAATAGTTTTACCTCTTCAGTTCAAAATCCGGCTATTTCAAGTATCACATCAGCAGCCAGTGGTGTATATACAGTGACTGCCACATCTCCGGCAGGGTGTACGGCACAAGCAAGTACAAGTATTGTAACGGTAAATCCCAACTACACCATAACCGCCACCTCAGGCACTGGTGGTAATGTAACACCATCCGGCGTTACCACATTAAGTTGTGAAGGTACAGGCGATCAGACGTATACGATCACCCCTGACGCTTGTTACAGTATAGAAGATGTTTTGGTAAACGGTGTATCCGTTGGTGCAGTATCTACCTATACCTTTACCGATGTGACGAGTAATCAAACGATAGCGGCAACATTTACCTTAAACGGTCCTTATACCCTGACCTATACAGCAGGATCAGGAGGATCCATCAGCGGTACAACACCACAAACCGTAACCTGTGGAACAAACGGCTCAGCTGTGACAGCAGTAGCAGATGCGTGTTACTCCTTTGTAAACTGGAGTGATGGAAATACCAATGCCACGCGTACCGATATGAACGTGCAGGCAAATATCAGCGTGACGGCAAACTTTGTACTGAATACCTACACCATAACGGTAACCGCCGGAGCCAACGGTAGCATTACACCAACCACAGGCAGCGTCAATTGTGGAAGTAATGCCACCTATACTATTACCCCTGATATGGGCTATGTGATAGAGGATGTATTGGTTGATGGAAATTCAGTAGGGGTGGTTGCTTCATATGCATTCACCAACGTAACTTCAAATCACACGATTAGTGCGACGTTTATTCTGGATTGCCCGACCCCTTCTATCAGCGATGTCAACCCGATACCTTTTAACCGAGCAGGCGGACAATCTTTGACCATCAGCGGCACCAACTTCAGCACCACAGGCAATACGGTTACCATAGGAGGAAATGTTGTAATGGTTAATTCCGAATCTGCAACATCCATCACCATCACCACACCACCAAATCTTTGCAATGGCAATATTACAGTGACGAACGCTTGTGGAAATGTTTCTAATAGTTTTGCGTATACGGTCCAGGATCCGTTTATTGCTGACGTCAACCCTTCGGTGTTTATGGAAGGTATATCGATCACAATCAATGGTAACAATTTCGGTTCTTCCGCCAATAGCGTAACCATCGGTGGTATAGCCATGACAACTTTGACCTTTCAGTCAAATACCCAAATCGTTGGAATCGTTCCGGCAGGCATTCCTTGTTCCGGCAATGTCATCGTAACGATCTGCGGACAAAGTTCGAATGGGGTAGCGTATACCGTTCCCGCTCCTTCGATCAGCGGTATCAATCCTACCACCCTCAGCCGTGCCGGCGGTCAATCATTGGTCATCAGTGGAAGTAACTTCAGTGGCACAGGCAATACAGTTACCATAGGAGGAAATCCAGTATTGGTCAATTCTGAATCGGCAACATCCATCACGATCACCACACCACCAAACCTTTGCAGCGGTGATATTACGGTAACGAATACCTGTGGACAGATTTCCAATACGTATGCTTATACTGTAACCGATCCATTTATTGCCGGTATCAACCCAACGGTATTAACAACAGGAAGTACGATTTCCATCACTGGAAGCAATTTTGCTTCAAGTGGCAATGTCGTGACCATTGGTGGTGTCAATATGACATCATTCATCAGTCAGGATCACACCGTAATTATTGGCACCGTTCCGTCAGGTGTACCTTGTTCCGGAAATGTTGTGGTAAACATTTGTGGAGAAAATTCAAATGGGGTAGCGTATACCTTGCAATCACCGTCTGTACCATTGATTACTGCCACGGAAAGCACCTGTCAGTCAGGATGTACCGTAAGCGGTGGTTCATTTACGGCCACTACGGCCTGTGGAGCAGGAACAACACTGACGTATTATAGTGATAATTCCGGATCAAATCCTACAACCACAGCACCGACGTACAATCAGACCACATCGATGACTATATATTATGCGTGTGTGGACGACGTGACCGGATGCAGAAGTGCGATACAAACCCTGACGACTGTACCTGGCAGCTGTACCACCCCTGCCATACCGATGGTAGATGTTACCGCGGCCACGTGCAGTAGTGCCGGGACAGCTACCATATCCAATTATGATATGAACAATACGTACACCTTCGATCCGGTTGGCCCAACAGCGGGACTTGGTGGAGTTATCAACAATATAATGACTGGTACAAACTATACAGTAGTAGCTACCAACAACAGCGGTTGTTCATCAGCGGCATCATCTTCGTTTAGTGTAGATGCACAGTTGGCAATACCTTTTGCACCATTAGCAGGCAGTAACAGCCCTGTATGTTTAGGAGCAACGCTTGCATTGACTTCATCAGCAAGCGGCACTATGCCATTCACATACAGCTGGGAAGGTCCGAATATGTTTGCTTCCACAGATCAAAACCCTGACATTGCAGGTTTTACTTCATTAGCTTCCGGTACTTATACAGTAACAGTCACTAATTTGTGCGGCAGCACTAATACGAGTGTGGTAGTTGTAGTCAAAGATGCACCATCTGCTGTTATGGCAACCAATGATGGACCGGTTTGTCTGGGTACTACACTGAACTTAAATGTAACTTCAGGAGGTACGGCACCATTCACTTACGAATGGGAAGGCCCTAATATGTTTTCGTCAGTAAGTCAGACTCCGCAAGTTGAGTCGGTTCCTTTGGCCAATTCCGGTACATATACGGTTACGGTGACCAATAGTTGTGGTAGTTCAACTGCTTCCACAACGGCAGTTGTCGTAGGAGATCCTACTATTTCAAATATCATGCCGACTGTTTTTGGCAGAGCCGGTGGGCAGACAATTACGATCAACGGCTCCAACTTTATAGGTGTTTATTTTGTAACTTTAAATGGAATTGTAGTAAGTCACACGGTCATCAGTCCAAACCAGATGGAGATTACGACTCCGGCCAACCTTTGTACGGGTAACATGGTCATTACCGCAGGTTGCGGCATTTCTGTTGACTTTCCATATACCGTTACAGACCCGGTTATATTTGGCGTCAGCCCTGCTGCATTAGTGGAAGGAGGCACCATCACCATTTCAGGAACCAACTTTGCTTCAACAGGCAATACTGTGACCATAGGTGGTGTAACAATGTCAACGTTCTCAAGCCAAAGTCATACCCAAATCGTGGGTACCATTCCGGCAGGAATACCTTGTTCCGGAAATGTGGTCGTGACGATTTGCGGACAAAGTTCCAATGCAGAGGCTTACACAAGTCCAACCCCGGGTTTAACACCTGGTGTTTCGCCGGCGGTTTGTGCGGGAGTTACCACGGCAAACCTAACCTATTCTTTACCAACAGGAAATTCAACGCAATATAGCCTTGACTTTAATGTTTTGGCTGAAGCACAAGGATTTGTGGATGTAGCTTATACCACGTTGCCGCCATCACCAATTGTCATCACCGTTCCCGGAGGTGCAACACCTGATACCTATTTGGCAACCTTACGGGTGAGAAATGGACAGGGATGTGAAAGTAGCTTATATAATATAACAGTTACTGTAAATCCTTTACCAACGGTTACATTTACCGGAACTTTGGCTACATTATGTGTATCTTCCACGATGTATGAACTGACAGGAGGGATGCCGGCAGGAGGAGTATACAGCGGGCCGGGAGTGACAGGTACAAACTTTGATGCCAGCGTCGCCGGAGCGAATACACATACATTACAATATACCTTCACAGACATGAACGGATGTAGTAATTCTGTTACCAATTCGATCATCGTTCTTGCCCTTCCTTCGGCACCAACGGGTGATGCGGTTCAGGAATTTTGCCATAATGATCCACGCAGAGTTGAAAATCTCACAGCAACAGGAAGTAATATTTTATGGTATGCCAACGAAACAGGCGGAAGTCCTTTAGGAAGTTCAACAGGTTTGGTAAATGGTCAGGATTATTTTGCCAGTCAGACAGTCAATGGATGTGAAAGTTCCGACAGATTTGAAGTGACAGTGGTGATATATGCCCGTCCAACTATAGATATAGATGTAACCCAACCGCATGTATGTTTGGATGCTACTTTTGTAGAAATGAATTTTACGGTTGAGAACGGTGCCGACACCTATTCCATGGATTTTGACCCGATAGCAGAAGCTGCCGGATTTGTTGACATCGTCAATGCGCCGTTGGGTACCAGTCCATTACAAGTGGTTATTCCAGTGGATGCACCTGCTGCTCTGGTGCCATATGGTTGTACAGTTATGGTAAGTAATTCCGTTACAGGTTGCAACAATACCACGGATCCGTCTTACTTCTATTTCTATATTGATCCTGATCAGACGGCAGGAACAATTATCATCGGACCCAATACCTTGTGTATCGGTGACATGGCAACTTATTATTCGAATGCAGAATTTCCGGTCGGTCAGGGTCTTTTTTCGACAAGTAATCCGACGATTGCCACCATCAATCCTACCACAGGAGAGCTGACGACACTTTCTGATGGAATGGTTTCTGTCATCTACACCATGTCAGCAGGTTGCGGACCGGTTTCTACTGTAAGTAAAAACATTACCGTAAGAGCGAACAATACCGCAAGTGTTGCTTCCGATCAACCAACGGTTTGTGCCAATTCCTTAATGCCATCCATTACCCATGTTACCACCGGAGCAACAGGAAGAAGCAATATTATGACAGGATTACCTGCCGGAGTTACTTCTTCATGGTCGGCAAATGTATTGACCATCAGTGGAACTCCTACTGTATCTGGTACATTCAATTATCAGATATTATTGACAGGAGGATGTGGTACAGCTTATGCCACCGGTACGATTACAGTAAATCCGGAAAATACAGCAAGCCCGGCATCTTCAACACCAACCTTGTGTACCAATTTAGTATTGACACCTGTTACCCATACTACTACCGGGGCAACCGGTATATCAAATGACGGTATGTCAGGAGCCAATGGATTACCTGCAGGAGTATCTGCTTCATGGGCAGGAGACGTCATCACCATAAGCGGGACACCAACGGTAGATGGTACATTCAACTACATAATACCGCTTACAGGAGGTTGCGGCAACGTAAATGCCACGGGTACGATTACGGTGATACTTGCCAATGCAGCAGGCCCGGCATCTTCCACACCAACTCTTTGTATCAGCACATCACTGACGGAGATAACCCATACCACAACAGGAGCAACAGGCATTGGTGTCGCAACGGGTTTGCCGATGGGAGTATCCGCATCATGGACGGCTAATGTTATCACGATAAGTGGTACACCTACAGAAAGCGGCGTGTTCAATTACAGCATTCCGCTCACGGGTGGTTGCGGTACTGCAAATGCAACAGGTATGATTACGGTGAATCCTGATAATACGGTAGGTATTGGTTCTTCGACACCGACTTTATGTATCAGTACTCCACTTACGGCCATTACTCATACGACAACAGGAGCAACAGGTGTAGGTGTCGCATCAGGATTACCTATGGGTATAAATGTATTCTGGTCAGGAGATGTTATTACCATCAGTGGAACGCCTACAGAAAGCGGCGTGTTCAGTTACAGCATTCCACTTACAGGGGGTTGTGGTAGTGTGAATGCGACAGGTATGATCACCGTTACACCAAACAATACGGTAAGTGTGGCATCATCCACACCTGCTTTGTGTATCAACACGGCGTTGACTGTCATCACCCACACTACTACAGGAGCAACAGGTATTTCAAATGACGGCGTTACAGGCGCCAACGGATTGCCTGCAGGTGTGTCTGCTACATGGACGGCCAATACGATTACGATCAGTGGTACACCATCGGTTAGCGGCACGTTTAATTACAGCATCCCGCTTACGGGTGGTTGCGGTAATGTATCTGCTTCCGGAACGATTACGGTCAGAACTTTGCCGACAGCCACCATAAGTGGAACGGTGCAGGTTTTACAATTTGCGCCAACAGCACCGGTTATAACCTTTACAGGATCCGGAGGCACAGGACCTTACACCTTTTATTACAGCAAGCAGGAAAATGGTGATCCGGCGACATTCCAATGGACATCGCCATCTGGTAATCCGGTTACCGTGGCCCAGTCAAATGCTGTTCCCGGCGTATTTACCTACACCTTGTTGAGGGTAGCGGATGTTCATGGATGTGAATACCAGTTGCCTGCAGTACAACCCACAGCTGTTGTGACCGTATTAATGAGTAGTGATATGGCGCCTGGTATGCCGAGACCAATTAATGGAGCCTTTGTACATGGAGAAGTCAAAGAAGGTGTATTACAATTTACCAATGCAGGCCCTGGTCCGACCGTCGGGCAGTTGACCATCAGGGTTTCGAATCTTTTGAACTTTGCCGTTGTCATACCTACCGTATCAGGAACCTATGGAGGAATAAATTGTCAGAACTCTTTATTTACCGTTGTCCCGGGAGCGTTTTTTACTACAGTGACTACCAATGCAAGCATTCCGGCAGGTGGAAATCTAAGATTAGGTTTTATTACGACAGCAACGGGATTTGGCGGAGCTAACGGAACCTTAACGGCCACTATCATAAATGGCACGGGAAGGGATTACAACAATGGCAACAATAAATCTGTCAGGACTTTTGTCATAAATTAAAAACAATTGGGTATAAAAGGCCAACAGTTAGTGTTGCACTTTTATACCCAATTAAACATCTGTGATCAGACCTTTATTAAATAGTTCATAGTTGTTTTTTATCAGGACGATAATGTAAAAAAATGTCTTAAGTTGGTTTTAAACCTACTTGATTAAAACATAAAGGGTATTTTGTGTTTTAAATTGAATTTTTAACGTTTTTCGGGTGTCTTAAAAAGATTCAAAACAAATATTCCATCAAACAAACAAAAAAAGTCAAAACCAATCATTTTTTCAACCAAATTCGATTTTTATAGACCACTTGTCCCTTAAATAGGACCAGTTATAAATTTTTTTTAAAAAAAACAGGCTTTTATTTTTGTCAAATAAAAATAATGAGTAGTTTTGTGCTTTAAGATATCGATTTGAAAGATGTTACAAAGTTAGTGATGTTTTTCTGTAAATATCTTAAAACGGATACTAACATTTCAGAATGATAACCTCAGAGAACCGAAATATTTCTTTAAGAAGTAATATTGCATATTATTTCTTTACTGAAACTTTGAGCTTTCAAAAGCCAAAAGTTTTCTCTTATGATTTTTTACTTCTGAAATTTTTGCCAAACTTATTTTTTTACCGTAGTCCTTTAAGATTTAATATTCTTTTTTTTAGTTCGTACCCAATAGAGCTGAAGAATATTGTTTTTTCTTTTTTAAGGATGAAAAGAATGATTTATTCTCTATTCGTGAAAGAAAACCAATCCTGAATATTTTTTTTAAAATAAGAGATTGTATGATTTTGAAAATTTAAAAGTTTAGCTGCTTTATAATAAAAAAACTAAATAGTATATGAAATGAAAAACAACCAAAAAAATACACAACGTACGAATCAATTCCCTAAGATTGATTTTTTTAGAAAAAATTGTAGAATTAGTAAATTTATATGTATGAAAAATAGAATGAACAACCAACCAGGTTTTATTACAGGTATCGTCCTTTTTATGATGACATTCTCATTGAATGTATTTGGTCAGACTCCTGCATACGACCCGGCACCTGTTTTAGGAATTGTGTATGTTTGTGAAGGCGGAGAAGTGACGTTGACAGTCAATGGCACCACACCGGGAGAACAGTATTCTATGAATGCTAATCCACCATCCGGAACACAAACCCTTACAGCGACCGGCACATCGCTGACTTTTGCACCGGTTTTATATTCAACTTCCGGAGCATACAGTATCAGTCTGATCAGGGGTGTCTCCTTTGATGTTTTTCCTAACCAGACGATACAGGTACTTGTCGACCCAACGGTTGCTGTTTTAACCTTAGTGATCCTGAAGGAAATGTTGAGGCGGGAACAATGATCTCTGCTACAATCGGAACAGCAGGAACAGGAGGAGCTCCGGGGAGTATTGATGAATTTGAATATAGTAAAGATGGCGGAACTACCTGGTTGCCTTATATGCCGGGCGATGTTATTACGACAACCGATTACTTATTGGCTAATGTAAAAATTAAATCCATCAGAAGGCATCCGGCAGGCTTAGGTTGTTATTCAGAAAATATATATACCTGGAATATTGACAGCAGAGTTCACGACATCACCGGTACACAAGGCAGTTACTATCACATTCAACAGGCCATAGATGCTGCCAATACCGTTGATGGTGATGTTTTGGAAATAGAAGCCGGAACGATGGCCTTACCTTCAGTGGTTAATATAAACAAAGAAATAACCCTGAGAGGGCAGGGGATAGCTTCTACCATTATAGATATATCCTCTTCATGGTTTACCAATCCATCAGTTAATGCTTTTACATTAAATGATGTTAACATTACCATTGAAGATATTTATTTCAGAATTGTAGGTAAAGGGCAAGGTAATATCTTAGGTTTGTTCCAGTCAAACTGTACGGTTCAGGATAATAAATTCACCGGAGAATATGTCTACGGTGATGGTGAAGTGACCCGTGCTGCCGTTTGGTCAGCCAACAATATGACCGGTTTACTTTTTACCAACAATATCATTGAGTCCTTAAGACAACCGGGATATCTGAGTAATGGTTCAGGTACCATCAGCAACAATACGATTACCACAACCAGAGGTTGGGTGATTGAAGGTATTGGTGCCATGTCTTTACAGGAAATACCTTTGGTGCAAATACGTCGCATATTACTATTCTGGATGTTGCAACCAACATCAGTGGTCTTACGATCAGCAACAATGATTTTTCAGGCACTGTAGTAGATTGGAAAATTGACAACCGCGCAACCGGTGTTTTGGATGCTGATTGTAATTGGTATGGTAGTGCTTCTTACGCCTCTGTTTTTGCAGGTATTAAGGGTAAAGTAGCTTTTGTACCTTACAAATCCTCAGCTATAAGTATGTGTAATGTCGGGTTTTCTATGCCTGAAAACCTGGTTCTTACCCATACCCAGGCTTCAGAAAGTATTTTGGTTCAGTTTGATGTAACAGACAATGATCTGGAGTTAAAACCCATCCCGGGCTTAAATCCAAATGTTCCTGCAGAGTTGGCACAAATTGCTGCATTGTACACGGCGCTTGAAGCGGCGGTACTCAGCAATAATCCGGCAGCTATTCAGGCAGCAGCTTTGGCAGTCGGAGATGACATCATCACAGAATATTACTACATGGATGGTGTCAATAAAATATATCTTCAAACTGCCGGCGGAAATAATCTTATTAAAAATAAATATTGGCAGGAATACCTGGTTCGTTCTTCGGACACAGAACGATTTCCTGACTGGTTAAACAATCTCACCCTGGTCAATCAAACGGAATTCCGCACGTCGACCAATCCTTTAACAGGTGCAGTTGCCGCAGGATGGTTGAATCCTGTATTAGGAAGAGATGTAATCATTAAAGTAACATTTATCCACAACGGAGCGGTAAACAGTATTGAGGAAATCGTTTCTATTCCTCCCGGTCCTATTGAAAACCTTACTACAGGTTTGGGATATCCGACCATACAGGCGGCCATTAATGCAGCAAATTCAAATGACAGAATAGGTGTTGCTACAGGTTCTTACACCGAAAACGTAAACGCCACAACAAAAACCATTTCATTGGTTCCCGGTAACAGTCCGGGTTGTGTGACCATTACAGGTGATCTAACACTGAATGCAATGAACACCCTTGAAATGGAAGTGGATGGAACCACAGCCTGTTCAGGGTATGATCAGTTTATCATCAATGGCGTAGTTACTCTTGGCGGAGCGACGCTGAATCTGGATTTGGGATATGCTCCGACTTTAGGTGATTCTTATGTTTTAATATCCAATGATGGTTTGGATCCTGTTGTAGGACAATTTGCCCAGGGATTTTCTATATCACAAGGAGGAAATGTTTTTGACATTAACTACACAGGAGGAGACGGAAACGACGTGGTACTGACTAAATGTGTTGGTGGCGTGGTCAACCTTAATACAGCCAAAGAGTTTTGTTCTATTCAGGATGCGATAGATGACGGATCGACAATCGGAGGACATATTATAACCGTTGCTTCTGGAACTTATACTGAAAATATAGTTGTCAATAAGTCCCTGGAACTGAGAGGTGCAAATTATGGCATAAATCCGAATACAACACCTCGTGTAGCCGAATCGATTTTATTGACTGCTGCAACGATAGTTGACGGAACAAGTAATAGCCGTATCATCGCTGTAAGTGCTGATAACGTTAAAATTAATGGCTTTTTGATTGATGGAGATAATCCGTCTTTAACCTCAGGTTATCTCAATAATGTGGGAGCAGACATGGATATCAGAAATGGTATTGATAATGCTTTAGGAGTTCAGAATCTTTATGTTGCCAATAATATCATTAAAAACATGGTATATTATGGAGTAAGAATTCAAAGTACCACCGGACTAAGCCCGGCTGTTTCTTCCGGACATGAAATCAAAATGAACCGGTTTATGGACATGGGAACATACCAAGCCGTTGTCGGTGGTTGGGGACAATTCGGAGGTGGTGTCTTACTACAGAATTCCCATTATACACAAATTACGGATAATGTAATGTTGAATGTCAGAATTGGTGTTCAATTAGGAAACTTCCAGGTCGCAAACCCGGGAGTTTTTGTCCATGCAATAGAAAATAATCAGATTCAGGCGAGAAGATTAGGTATTTTTTATAATTTACTCAGACAATCGCCGTGGACTGTTAATGGTAATAATATTACAGGATACAGCAGCACTGACGAACAAGCACTCGGTGGTTCATGGAGAGGTATACGTATCACTTCAGTAGGTAATACAGGAATGGGTAATTCTTTATTTAATAGTAATATAATAAATGGTTCAGCAATAACTTTACTCAACAAAGAGGGATTCAACGTATGGAACGTAACCAATAATTCCCGGCCGATAATCAGTAATGGTTCGGTAACGGGCGTAAATACTGGTGTTATTCTTTCTAACCACGATACTGGTTTTGGAAACGGAGTCGACGGAGCAAATGCTACCCTGAATAATGTAACCATCAATGCAACAAATACAGGTGTTTTGGTTTCAGATAGTCCTTCTTCCACTACGCACGCCAAAGTGAATGTTTCAATTTCAGGTTCTGATATTACTTCCTTAGGGGAAGGTGTCAAAACAGAAGAATCAGTAGCAGGAACTACAAGCGGGAGTTTTGTAAATAATGACATTACTGCTTCAGCTGTTGGTGTAAACATAACAGGAATGACACTTTCAGCGACCAATACATTAACCATTGACAACAATGACATAAACCTGACTTCACAAATTGCAGGACCAAACCCAACCGCTGGTATTTTTCTTTCCAATATTTTAGGAACACAAAATGCCACAATAACCAATAACGATATCACAGGTGCGTTTTATGGTTATGTAGGATACAATATAAATACAGCTCCTGTAACGTCGATTGAAGGTGGAACCATTAGTGGTATCATGCAGGGAATTGCCGTTGTTAATACAGTAGGTGGTCCTTTAGCGGGATCTAACCTTCAACTTTCAGGAGTCGGCATGAATGGTTTTACCGGAACATCAGCCAATCCTGCCATTAATTTTCATGCAGGAGTTTACACCTTTACAGCTGCAACAACGACCCCTGCTCAGGGAATTACTTTGTCAGCCAATGGATTAACGATTGATGATACAGAAAGTCCTTCTCAGGCGAGTGGTGGTCTGTACCTCGCAGATTTTAGCGGTGGAATGACCAATGTTCAAAATATCACAGTGACCAATTCCTCTATCATCAATAATGCCAACAGGGGAGTGGACGCAAGAGGTAAAGTAAACCTTACCCTGAATGGTAATACCCTGACGAATAACGGCCATACGGCTTTCGGATCAGGAGGTAATGACGGATTTTCTGTCATAGCCAACAAAACGCTACTATTAATGCGAATAATAATTTTGTTACCCTGCCTGCAACCAGTACAACAAAAGTAATTGGTTTTATAACAGGATTGGGAACAACCAATATAATTAATGCACATGATAATAAACTGTCCCTGAATGGAAATGCAGAATCAGGCAGTAAATTAGCAAGATCTGATGCCGGAACAGGAAGTATAGATGCTGAATGTAACTGGTGGGGAACAGGAAATGACCTCATGATACAGGCTTTAACAGAAGGAAGTGTTGATTTTACAAACTGGCTGACAAATGGAATGGACAATGACGGAGTGGCACCTGGTTTTCAACCTGTACCGGGAAGTTGTAACGGAGAACCGGTTATGGTGATGATCGCAAGTAATACACCGGCTACCTGTGTATCAGGGATGAACGGTGCTTTGACCATTTCTGTCACAGGAGGTACAGCTCCTTTTATGTATCTTTGGTCTAATGCTGAAACCACACAAGATATTTCGATGCTTGCTCCGGGCATGTATACTGTGACAGTTACAGATTCTTTTGGTTCAACCGGAACAGCAACAGCAACTGTTGTTTTACTACCTGTTGAAAATACAAATACAAATATTGGTTATGCAACCATTCAGGATGCTGTAAATGCAGCGAATCCCGGTGATTTTATTAAGGTTTGTACAGGTACATATCTGGAAGATGTTCTCATTCCTTCAGGTAAAGATGATTTGAATATATACAGTCTTGACCCGGCAAATACGATTGTCAGTGGTCCGATAGGCGGAGGAGGTGCAACCTTCAGAATTGAAGCCACCGGAGTTATCATCGATGGATTTACCATCACCCGTGAAGGTAATAACCTTACAGATTGGAATAATCCTGGATTAAATCTTAATGGTATATCAGTTCAGGGACAAACAGCTTCTGCTACCATTCAAAACAATATCATCACCGGTAACAGAACGGGTATTGATATTAATAACAGTAACGGTAATCAGATTCTGACCAATGAAATTGATTTTAACCGAACGGGATTGATTTTCAGAAATCAAACTGATAATACAGTCATGACCGGCAACTACATCCGCGATAACTGGACGGCAGGTGTTTTGTTTTTGGACGGAAGCGGCGGTTCAAATATGCCTCCACAATCAGCCGGCAATTCAAACTTTAACGAAAACTTTATCGTTGGCAACTGGTACGGAGATATCGTAGATCGTCAATCGGGTGGCTCATTGCCGGTACCGGGATCTAACCTCAAAAACTTCGAATGTAACTGGTACGGTGTAAATCTTCCCGTTGTTTCCACAGCCAATAGTTCAGAACCCGGATATGGAGCTTTGATACCGGTTTTATACGGAGGAAGTTCAACAAATCCGGGTGGTGCTCCAAATATATTAGGAGCTGCTTCAGCAAATGTTGATTATATCAATTGGGGATTGGATGCTAATGACGATGATGCAGGTACGTTAGGTTGGCAAATAACGCCGGGAACCTGTAACGGATCACCGGTTGAAATAGACATGGTTAGCTTGTCAGCAAATCAGTTTTGCCAGGAAAACGGAAGCATTGAAGTAGTTTTCAGTGGTGGTAGTGCTAATTATTCCATTGCATGGAGTGGCGCTGAAAGCGGTGTTCAAACAGGTATCCTGGCTAGTCCTTATACCATTACAAATTTAATCCATGGTGCTTATTCCATAACCATTACAGATGCAAATGGTTCTTCAGCAAATACCGCTGTTTTTATCAATAATCATCCGGTAATAAATACCACATTAACTCAATTTTATCCGAACATTCAGTCTGCTATTGATGGAGCTTCAGATGGACAAGTGATTGACGTTTGTGCAGGGATGTATACAGAAACGATCAATGTCAATAAAGCTGTGACGCTTCAGGGCGCCAACGTCGGAATTCCGGGTAACGGAGTTAGATTGGCTGAATCCACACTATCAAATTGTAGCATTACCTATTCAAATGCCGGTAATATTACGGTTGATGGTTTTAGATTGTTGAGAACCGATGCTTTTGTTGGAAATCAATTGTTGTTGAATGCAGGAGGTTTGAATACAGTTCAAAATTGTATTTTTGAACGTAATGGTTCAGTTACCGGAACCGTTGTAAGAGCGATTTCTACAGGAACATCCGGTGGTAATAAAGTGATCAGCAACAACAGATTTACGGGTGATGCTTCAAATTTGTTTAGTGGACATAAAACATGGAATAATGCCGTCTACGTGGATCAGGGACCGTTTACCACAACTTTAAGTGGCAACCTGATAGAGAACAGCCGTACAGGATTAAGTATTGATGATCATTCAAACAGCAATACGGTATTAAACAATACCTTTACCAATAATGGTACGCACATTTCGTTCGGAGGTGCAGTACCCACAGCAGGTACTTATGTATTTGGAGCCAATAATTTTAATACATCAGGTTCTTCGATTATCAATTTGAGTAATGTAAATACAAATTTCAGATTGGATATTACTTCATCTTCTTACAATGGAACACCATGTGCATCATTGTCAAACGCTCAGCTTTTTGAAATGGAAGCACAGATGTTCCATAAAGAAAGATCTGGCAGAAAAGGGAAAGTTGTATACAAAGCAAACAACCAATATGTCAACAACTTTACCGTTCCGTTTGTGAAATTAGATGTGATTCAAAACTCAGTGGCATACGGTGATCCCAATGATATCATCAATCTTCAGGCAGGTACCTACAACCAAAGAGTAGTCATTGACAAAAATGACCTGACTTTACAAGGGGTAACTGCTGATAAAACGTTGTATATCCTTGATGGAAGTACAGGAGTAGTTGGTACGGGAAGTGGTATCACTTTAAATAATAATATTACCGGAAGCACCATTAAAAACCTGACAGTTCAGAATTTTGCCGGATCAGGCGGGAATACAACGGCAGGTATCAGAGGATTACTCAGTAACAGCAATACAGACATAGATAATGTTGCTATCTTCAACAACAGCAGCAGTTCAGGAATTTATTTCGGAGGAGGAGCTGTTATAGATCAGGTATCTGTGACCAATTGTATGGTGACAGATCATCTTACCGGTGCGCGAGGTATCGTAATCTGGGATGGTTTGAAAACGAATATCAACATTTCAAACAATACGGTAACAAACAATAATTGTTGCGGTATCGAATTACAGGATGGAAACGCTTCTGCGGTTACGGTATCCGGAAATATGATAACCATCGGAACAGGAGACAATGCTATAGGTTTAACAGGTTTAAATCCTTCAGTTGGTGCAAACCTTATAGACAATAATACCATAACAGGGGGTGGAAGATTCGGTATCGAAATCAAAAACCCTGCAGGTAGCGTGACCGTTAGCAATAATATGGTTGATCTGGTTTCTCAAAACGGAGATCTCAGAGACCGGGCAGGAATTGCTGTTCTCAGAAGAGGCGTTTTAGGAGGTAATGTGGACGTACCTAATGGTGTCACCATAACCGGAAACAACGTAAATGGTTATCAGCAGACTACCGACAGCGAAGGCTTTGGTATCGTAGTGGAAGGAACCAATCACGTAGTGACAGGAAATACAATCAGTAATAACGATGTAGGTATTTTACAACAGCAAAATCCATCAGGATATCCCGGAGATGCAGACCAAAGTAATCTCGTTGACCTTTATTTCGGAAGAGGGAACTCTCCGATGACTTGTGGTAACACCATTAGTGGAAATACTTTTACAACAAACGGTGTAGATACCCGTGATATTGGAGTAGGCGCAGGAATTGTTCAAAATAATACCACTCTGGAATATTTCTGTTCCATACAATCATCCATCAATGATGCACAAACTTTGGACGGACATATATTGCATGTAGGAGCAGGCACATTTAACGAAAATGTTGTAGTAAATAAAGGAGTTACTTTGAAAGGTTCCGGTCCTGCTAATACCATCATAACACCAGGTGTCGCTTGTTCGGGTACGGGTGTTAGTCTTACAGCAGCAAATGCTAAAATTGAAGATCTCAGAGTCACGAACTTCCAGACAGGAGTACTTGTATCTTCATCCAATAATACACTTACGAATGTTGAATCTGTTTCAAACTGTAATCAGGGACTTGAACTTGCCAATGGAACAACCAATGTTTCAGTTATAAATTCTAAATTGAATAATAATACAACATCTGGATTCAGGAAAGGGTACTGCAGCTACGGTGAATGGATTTACGATGACCAATTCTGAAGTGAAAGGAAATGTTCAGGGTTGTTTTGTTGCAAAAAATGACGGAGCAGGAGGGACTTTTGACAATGTAACCATAACAAACTCAGATTTTTCTGACAATACTCAAAAAGGAATGTACTTTGAAGCATTGAGTAATGCTACATTCGATGGCATTCTGATGAATAATTCAGGTACAGACGTTGCTTACGGATTTAATAACGGAATTGATATCAATCTCAAATATGCTGCATATACGAATATCACCATTCAAAATTCTGAATTTACAAATTGGTGTGACAGGCACGGCTTCAGATCCGGAAAATCCGGCAGTTTTAGCTATCAAAGCAAGAGATGATGCTCCTTCTTATAATACAAATCCGCCAGCCTTTCTAACGTGTTGTTAAAAAACAATCTGATTTCAGGTTATAGAAATGGCGTGAGATTCGGAGAGTTTGGCAAAATAAATGCCGGACCATCAGGTGTTACTTTGGAGGGTAATCATTTGGGAGGACCTTACGCACATAAAGCATTAATCAACAGAACCAATAGTGACATCAACCTGGTTTGTAACTGGCATGGCACTACAGATGTTTTGACAATGCTGGCAGGTTTTGTAAATGCGGGTACAGGAAGTATTTTATATAACACCATTTTGGCAAATGGTACAGATGGTAATGTGGCAAGAGGATTTCAACCTGCTGCAGGTTGTTTGTGCCCTTCAGGAAATTTGGTGACCAATACAACAACCAATGAAACTTTCTGTAGTGTTCAGGCAGCAATTGATGACTCCGATACCAATAATGGCCATATACTTCAGGTAAGCGCGGGTACGTACGCCGAAAATATCAAAGTGACCAAACAAGTGTCAATATTGGGGCCGAACGCTCTGGTTGACGCATGTTCAGGTACAAGAAATCCGGAAGCTATCATTTATACTTCCGCTTCCGACATAGATTTTGATACAGATAATGGAACACTCATTGAAGTATTGACTTCAAATGTTACCATCTCCGGTTTGACATTGGATGGAGATAATCCTTCCATTACCACCGGAAAAACAAGTACAAACGGTGCCGACATAGATGTTGCGGAAGGTGTAACCAGATACGGAACAGGAAATAACCTGGTGATTACCAATAATATCATCAAAAACCTTTCATATTTTGGTATTACCATGTATGACTTCCCGACAGCTGTGCCTTCAGCAGGTAACAGCATCAGTGGCAACCTGATCAAAGATCTGGGTACTTATGACAATACGGTTGACCTCAGTTTCTGGGGAAATGGTATCCTTTTGTACAATAATCAATATGCTTCCGTAGTCAACAATTGTATGGAAAATGTCAGAGGAGGAATCCAAACCGGTAATTTCTATCAGGCCAATCCGGGAGCAGCTTCCTACCAGATGATTACAGGAAATACCATACAGGCGAGAAGACGCGGAATCTTCCACAATCTTGCTTATAGCAATGCTTCACCATTTACATTTGAAAATAATACCATTACCGGATTAACAAATGCAAACGAAACAGTGTGGGATGGAATGTTGATTGCCTCAATGTCGGTTCCTTCTTATACGTTAAATAATAGCATCAACGGAACCGGTATAACGAATCCGTCTGAAGGTATTGAATTGTGGAATGTTAAAAATAACGCTCCTGCAACCATCACCGGCGGAAATGTCAGTAATGTCGGAACAGGAATCTTCCTCAACAATTATGAAGGTTATGTCAGTGACGGAGGAGACGGAGCACATGCAACCATAACAAATGTTACCATCAATGCAACCACTACAGGTGTAAGATTGCTCGACAGTCCGTCAAGTACGACCCACGGTAAAGTAAATGCTTCGGTTTCAGATTGTGACATCACAGCAGGAGTTGAGGGTATCAAAACAGAAGAAAGTCTTGCCGGAACAACCAGCGGATCATTTGTAGATAATAACATCATTGCCGGTGCTGTTGGTGTCAACATTACAGCTATGACGCTTTCAGCGACAAATACATTGACGATTGATAATAATATTATAGACCTTACCAATCAAATGGCCGGTCCAAATCCAACGATCGGTGTACTTTTGACAAATATTCTCGGTACACAAAATGCGACCATCACTGATAATACGATCACTGACGCATTTTACGGATATGTTGGATATAATATCAATACCACTCCTGTGACATCGATTCTGGGAGGAAGTATTACCGGTGTTATGCAGGGTGTTGCTTTTGTTAATACCCTGGGTGGGCCTTTGGCAGCCAGTAACTCCGGTGTATCCGGCGTATCTATGTCAGGATTCACCGGAACATCGACCAATCCGGCCAATAATATCCATGCAGGAGTCTACAGTTTTACAGCAGGTGGAACAACTCCGGCTACAGGGTTAAATCTGGCAATTCATAATGTTACCATTACCGGAACAGGTACACCTTCTCAGGCAAGTGCCGGTATCCATAATGCTGACTTTAGCGGTGGAGCAGTTGATGTTCAAAATGTCACCGTTACCAACTCTACCATAAATAATAACGCCAACAGAGGTATCGACGCCAGAGGAAAAGTCAATCTTACCATGACGGGCAATACTTTGACGAATAACGGTCACACAGCATTTGGAACAGGTGGTAATAATGGTTTTTCAGTCATCGCACAACAAAATGCTACCGTGACTGCACAAAACAACTTTATAACCTTACCTGCAGCGAGTACCACCGAAGTATTTGGTTTGATAACCGGAAATGGTGCAACAAATCAGATTATTGCACACAACAACAGCATCTTATTAAACGGAAATGCTGATCCGGATACAAAATTGGCACAATCTCTGCCGGGCACAGGTAACATCAATGCTACATGTAATTGGTGGGGAGATATGGTTTGTCCTGCTGATGAAATCGCAGGAAATGTTTTGGTGTATCCTTTCCTTACCAATGGAATAGATGATGCTCCGGCAACACCTGGTTTTCAACCTGTAGCAGGTTCTTGCAACGAACCATCGATTTCTGCCATAGTGACAGGTCCGGATGTACCACCTAATGTTATTAATATGACATCAGGCAATATGTACACAATGACAATTTGCAGCGGAGAAGAAGTGACGACCAGTCCGCCTTCTGTAGTTAATAGCCAGGCAGCAAATTGTTCGTCATTGCGGGTACAAACGGTTTATACAACCACGTTGACCAATCTGCCTCCGACTCAAACTTTTGACGCTGATTATGCTTCAGCTTCTGTAGCACCACCAACGTCGATAACGCCGGAAAATCATCAGTTAACAGCCCAGAATATTGTGTTTGTTTCGACGCCTTATTATGATGTAAATGGTAATAATCAATACGATGCCGGGACTGATGTTGCCGGAGGAATCATAACCTTTACACTTACAGTTCAACCGAGACCTTCTATATCTAATACGGTTACCAGCGGATTATACAATCAGGTGATGACTTCAGGGGGTAGTTATACGCATACCATTTGTCACGACACGGATATTACTACCAGCGTTCCCGTCATGAACACAACAGCAAACGCTTGCGGAACATTGAGAATACAAACACAATATATTTCAACATTGCCAAATATTCCTTCAGCAACGGTAGATGCAAGTTTTGATGATGCTGTTTTGGCAGGTCCTCAGACCATATCCCCGAATAACACCACAGGAACATCTCAGACTATTACGTTTATCACCACACCTTATTACGATGTCAATGGCAATTTGATGTATGATGCCGGTATAGATGTTGCAGGCAATGTGACTAACTTTGTGCTTACCATCCTTCCGATACCTGAAGGCGAAATCAGTGGTACTGCTTTTGTTATTCAAAACGCACCAACAACAGCCAACGTAATATTTACAGGGTCTGTCGGAACAGCACCTTATACTTTTACATACCACATAAATGGAGGTCCGATTCAAAGTGTTTCTACTATCGGAATGAATAATGTCGTCACAGTACCGCATCCGAACGGCACTCCGGGAACCTTTGTGTATACACTCGTTTCAGTAACAGATGTGAATGGTTGTGAAGGTGAAGTAAATCCAATGCAAAACACAGCAACCATTACCGTTATACCAGCCAATTTGTTGCCTGACCTTTCTCCGTCCATAGCAAGACCATTAAACGCTTCATTTATCAACGGACAAACCAAGGAAGGTTATGTGCAGATTACAAATGGAGGAAATGGTCCTACCTACGGTACTACAAAAATCAGGTTACCAAAAACAATAGGTAATTTTAACCTTGTCATTGATCAAAATGCCGTAATGTCCGCAGGACAATCTGTGGTCAATAGTCAATGTACTTTTGATGAATTGCTTGCAGTATGGGAGATTTCTTTTGATGATCCGATACCAAACGGAACAAATATCAAAATCGGATACACACTTACAGCTACAGGTTTATCAGGTTCTAATGGAACAATGACAGCAACCATTGTAAACGGATCCGGAGGAGATAGTAATACTTCGAACAACAGAGCCACCAGAAGATTTGTAATTAATTAATTTTTAATGATGAAATAAGCCGGGAATAGTAACATATTCCCGGATTTTAAAACTGTAATAAAATATAAAAATCATGAGATCATTTATCATAATTTTACTTTCAATTCTTTGGTTTGCGTCTCCTTCAGATGTCAATGCACAATCATCAACATGTGATATTTTGACAGGAGGGATTTCTTCTTCTCCTTCCATTATACCCGGTTCAGGAACTACTACCATAAGTTTTCAGGTTGGAAATGACGCAGCAGGGGGATCATGTGAGTACCCGATAAACAGTGTTTTGGTCATCGTAACATTACCTTCGACAGGCTTGAATTTTCAATCTTTTGTTACTCCGGCTGTAGGTCCTTATTTTACCTGGTCTTACAACATGGCGGAAAATGTAATTTTGGGAACCAATCACACTGCCATAGCTGATGCTGAGTTTGAAAATTTTTCAGCTCTATTGGTAGCGACACCGATTGTTTCCAATACTTATCCGGAATGCCGAACGGTGGTCATGGATATCATCAACAATCCTGACGGACCGATTTATCCTTCAAACACTAATGAAAATAATGACGGTGGCTATACTACCATAACCCTGACACCGGCAAACGGAAGTTCGACAGTCAATTGTATTGCTGCCGCCGTTCAACCGGTACCAACCTTCAATGTTGATGGTTCATGTACCGGCCCGGTGATTACTGTTACAGATACGCCACCTACATTGACGTGTGAAGGAACCAGAGTTTATTCATTTCAATATAATAATTGTGGCGGATGCCCTTTTAGTGCATTTACATGGACATATACATATACGATAGATCGTACGATTTTTCCGGATGAAACAGGTGGTCCTGTGGCCACAGCTTCAACAGTAAATTGTACCTCATTGGTCATTCCACCGACGACTTTTCCGGTCGTAAACTCTTCTTGCGGGGAAGTGCGACTCATGGAGGGCCGATTTTAAAATCCCAATTCGATAAAGATTTTTCAGAACCCGTTCTGATAGCGCCGGCAGCGGCAGCAGATACTTGGTATCCCGACAGATTTGAACCTTTTGCATTTACAAATGCAGTTTTTATGGGTGATGGCAGATTAAAACATTCCATAGATGCTTCTGCCTGTGATGGTTGCAGAGGCGGTTTTAACGGAGCTTTTTATAATACCCAAGGTCGTAAATATGATTTGGGAGCAGGTGCAAACTATGCGGAAATTGATTTATACATTCCTGCTGACTGGGCTACGACAAATAAAAGAATGGCCGGGTTTTGGGGAACAGCATTTGATATTGCAAACGCCGTTTCGGCCTTTCCGATTGTTGAGTTTACCAGTGATGGAAATAATCCAAGATTCAGAGTATGGCCTGCAACACCCGGAGGAGATTGGCAAAACTTAGGATTGCCCGCCGGATTTGTATATAATAGTTGGGTGACTTTACAGATCAGATTACTTCCTACAGGTGAATTTCTGTTTACCGTAGGTGATTTGACGTATCAAACCAATCATTTGGCGGCTTCCGGGAGCGTAAGGATTGGCAATGTTATCCTTCAGGGACACAATGTAACAAGCCCGGGAGTTACTTATGATATATATTGGGACAATATGTCATGGAGAGAAAATTATGTTGCTCCTTCTTGTAATGGAATAGCCACATACACATACGATTATACAGATTGCGCTGGATTGGTTTATCCCTGGACGTATACCTACACTGTCGACAGAACCATTCACCCATCAGAAGATGGTGGTCCTGTGACTTCGACAGGTTTGGTGGCATGTGCTGATTTGGCTATTGAACCTGCAGTCCTTCCCGAAGTTCTTGCTTCTTGCGGTGAAGGTCCTTTGACACCCGGTGCAGCCATTAAAAAATCACAGATTGACGAAGATTTTACAGATGCTATAACTTTATCCGCAACACAGGCAGCCGGTGTGTGGTACACCGATAGATATGCTCCTGCCGGTTTTGCCAATAATAATGATTTAGGAGGTAACCATATCAAACATTCTATCAATGCCGCAGATTGCGAAAGTTGCAGGCCTCCGGCATTCACTTCTTCTTTTTATAATACCCAGGGAAGAAAGTATGATTTAGGTCCGGGAACCAATTATGCAGAAATAGATTTGTATGTTCCTTCAGCCTGGCAAACAACCGGCAGAAGAATGGCGGGCTTCTGGGGCACAGCTTATGACAATACAGATGCTGTTTCAGGTTTCCCAATCATTGAGTATACGAGCGAGGGTGGTACACCGAGATTCAGGGTATGGCCGGCATCACCTGCCGGTGGATGGAAAGATCTGGGTTTACCTGGTGGATTTACACATAATCAATGGGTGACCCTTCAGATGAGGGTACTTCCCTCAGGTGAATTTTTGTTTACCGTTGGTGACCTCAATTATCAAACTTCTTACCTGGCACCTGATGCCTCAGTCAGAATTGGTAATGTCATTTTACAAGGCCATAACACAGCTTCTCCGGGTGTCACTTATGATATATATTGGGATAACCTTTTATGGAGAGAAACATATGTTGCTCCTGAATGTACCGGTGAAATCACTTACACCTATGATTATACAGATCCTTGTAATAATCTTGTTTTTCCATGGACATTTACTTATGATGTGAATGATGATGTCGATCCGACATGGACTACGGTAGCAGGAGTTTTAAATACAACCGTTCAATGTAGTGATGCTGCTGCCCTCATTGCGGCTCAGGCCTTATTTCCGGTGGCATCAGACAATTGTGATCCTGATGTGACAAACATCGTTAAAGTTCCCGGTGTTTTTGTTGCCGGAATGACATGTAGTCAGGCTGGAACATACACCAATACCTGGACTGTTACGGATCGTTGTGGAAATATATCCGCGACATATACACAAGTGATAACTGTTATTGATAATATCATTCCAACCTGGACTACAACGGCCGGAGCATTGGATGTAACCATACAGTGTAGTGATGCCGCAGGTTTGACAGCAGCTCAGGCTTTGGTTCCTGCGGCTATGGACAACTGTGATGCCGATGTGTTGAATGTCGTTAAAAATGCCGGCGTTTTTGTACCGGGAATGACTTGTCCCCAAGCAGGTACCTATACCAATACGTGGACGGTAACCGACGATTGCGGTAATGTATCAAATGTTTACACACAGGTTATTACCCTGATCGATAACACAGCACCGGTGTGGTCTTCACTTCCGGGAGCGTTGGATGTTGCAGTAGAATGTAGTGATGCCGCAGGTCTCGTTGCAGCTCAGGCTTTGGTTCCGATTGCCATGGACAATTGTGATAACAGTGTTCTGAACGTAGTAAAAGTGCCGGGAGCTTTTGTGCCCGGAATGACGTGCCCACAGGCAGGAACCTATACCAATACGTGGACGGTAACGGACGATTGTGGTAATGTGTCAGCTATATACACACAAACCATTACCATAACAGATACAGAATTGCCGGTTATCACGCTTTTGGGTGATGCGACAACATACATATGTTTTGGAGGAACTTACGTAGATGCCGGAGCTACCGCTTCAGACAATTGTAGTGGTGTACTCACCGGAAGTATTGTGACCGTAAATCCGGTAAATACAAGTGTGGCCGGAACCTATTCGGTAACATATAATGTATCAGACAATTGTGGTAATCCCGCCATTCAGGTGACGCGAACTGTGATTGTGAGGCCACATCCAACAGGAACCATAAGCGGAACAGCGACCGTCTTGCAGAATGCACCGACAACTCCGGTAATTACTTTTACAGGTAGTAACGGAACAGCTCCATATGTTTTTAATTACAGTATTCAATATAATGCTAACCCTCCGACTTTTCATACGACTGGCCCTCCGGGTAACCCTGTTACCGTAGCTCAGTCAAATGCCGTTGTAGGTGTATTTACGTATACCCTCATCAGCGTAACAGATGCTAACGGATGTCAATATACATTGCCGGATCCGAAACCTACCGCCGTCATTACCGTGACCAGCTCATGTGATCTTTCCACAACCATCCCGAGGCCAATCAATGGTTCTTTTGTAAGTGCGGAAACCAAAGAAGGAGTTATACAATTTGTGAATGCAGGGCCTGGACCGACTTCAGGTCAGTTGACTTTCAGGATATCAAATATAGCAAACTTCAGCATTTCAGTTCCTCCACTTTCAGGAACTTATGGCGGTTTATTATGTCAGAATTCAAGCTTTACAGTTGTAGTAGGAGCGTTTTTTACAACGGTAACAACAACAGCTGTTATTCCTGCCGGAGGTAACCTGCGCTTAGGTTTTATTGCCGCAGCAACAGGTTCAGGTGGTGCTAATGGTAACCTTACGTCGACAATCATCAACGGTACAGGTGGGGATAATAATGATGGTAATAATAAATCCGTCAGGACATTTGTAATAAATTAAAGACATAGAGGGACAATTTTTTGTTTTTTCAGAAAATTGTCCCCTTCATTTTTTTATATTATATTTTTAAAATAGGATGAATCATCCGACAAGATAACAAGGTAAACATCGAATGAGCAGGAAAAGTCAAACCTCAAAACGTTATGAATATTTCTTAAACACATTCATTATTATCATTACAAAATAAATAAAAATTAACACATGAAAAATATATTCATTACTTCTTTTTTGGTCTTCATGACTTTGATAGCCTTTGGTCAGACCTGTGATATATTTACCACGGGGTTTCAACCTGTAAAACAGGAATTAACCACCGGAGAGTCTGTGGATTTGATATTCAGTATTAAAAATGATGCTAAAGGCATTCCTTGTTCGTATCATAAAAACAGTGTTCAGGTTTTACTTTTTTTGCCGGATAATAGTGTAAACTTTGAATCTTTTATCTCTCCGGTTGAGGGAAAAGGATTGTATTTTGATTGGGTATATGATGCACCAAACAGAACCATTATTGGTTTAAATCACACAGCGATTCCGGATGGTGCGGGTGAAGAAAATATTACGGTCAGAATAAAAGCCGGTGTCATAAACGTACAGGAAGTAAATAAAACTCTTGGATTGACGATTCTTCAATATTATGAAGGTCAGATTTTTCCGTCAAACAATGCTTCCAATGACAACAGTATCGTTTCACTGCGTATCAAGTCAGGTCAGTTGCCGTCACAACCTGTATTTGAAGTTATATCTTCTGACTGCAATGAATCAAATATCATTTTTAATCCTTCAGACATTAAAGATGTGGTCTCTTTTGAAGTAACCAGAAGTAAAGACGGGAAGATTTTTGAAAAAATTGCAGACCTAATTGCAGCGCAGATGAACTCTTCCGGAAAAAATATATATACCGATAAAAACAATTTGACAGATGGATTGACCTATATTTATGAACTTACCGCAGTGATGAAAAACGGAAGCAGAAAATCGTTGGGAAGGCAAACTATAACAAACGATTGTTCTTTAAAATCAGCTGATTTTGACTTTTTTCCAAATCCTGCTGTCGATAAAATGTATGTCAGATTGAAAGGTGCACTTCAAAATGAAACCGTTCAAATGACATTTAATAACCTTAAAGGAGAAGTGGTCAAAATAGCCAATAATATTGACAATACAACCAATGAAATCCTTATCAATGATTTGCCATCCGGAGTGTATTACATCACAATCAAAGGCAACGAAGCCGTAGGAAGGAAAAGATTTGTCAAAATTTCGCAATAATAAAATAAAAATTTTGCTTCATAATGTATTGCAGCATGATTTTTGTACCATTGTTTTAACAGAATTTAAAAAATTGAAGTACTTTTACAATTGATTTTTTAATGCCACCAATTACTCAATTGAATATTTTAAAATAATTAAAAGATGAGAATATTTTTATCAGGGCTTTTTATTTTATTTTTAACCACAGTATCGTGGTCCCAAACATGCGACATCGCCACAGGGGGAATGAGTGTCGTTCCTACTAATACGCCATTTCATGTAGGTGAAACTTTTGACTTTGTGTTTTACGTCTACAATGAAGCGCAAGGTGGGGATTGTTGTTACGAAGCAGAAAGTGTCCTCGTTTATGTAGCTTTTCCAAATAACGGAGGAGTGACTTTTCAATCTGTCGTAAGTCCGGCAGGTGGTACTGGGGCTTATTTTGATTGGGTATATAACGCGACAGAAAATACGGTTATTGGTACGAATCATACAGAAATATGTGATGCAGAAGGGGAGGTGGATGTCACTATAAGGATGATTGCAAGTACATTACCTATGTATCCGCAAACCAGAACGTCTATTATTACCTTACTCAACAACCCTGACGGCCCTCCTTTTTTATCAAATAATGAAGGAAATGATAACGGTATTGTGACAGTTCAAATCCTGGCGCCTTTATTACCTATTGACCTCTCAGCTTTTAATGCAACTTCTGAGTCTTGCGATCGGGTGGACATCTTTTGGGAAACTGCCGCAGAAATCAATAATGACTACGTTGAAATTCAAAGAAGCGAGGATGGCAAAACATTTATTCCTGTTGGAAAAGTTGAAGGTACAAATCTCTCCGGCAGTGCAACAAATTATACTTATTCGGACAGAAACGTAAAAGGTGGAACACTCTATTACTACAGATTGCGACAAGTTGATTTTGACGGAAAAGAAGAATTACACCATCAGATTCCTGTCAGAACCAAAGATTGTAATTTGACGAAATCAGTCGAATTACATCCGAACCCGGTAGCAGACATGCTCAACTTAGGGTACAATGGATTTGATAGCGACGAAATTATTCAATGTGTCGTGACCAACTCCATAGGTGAAATCGTCAAAGTTTCTAAAGATGTTTCGGTTTCTTCCCTCAAACAAATGGACGTTTCTTTTTTGACCTCAGGAATGTACAATATCAAAATTGAAAGCGAAAACGAAACCTTTATCTACAAGTTTGTAAAAATTTAAGGTAGGTAAAAGATTCTGTACTATACTTTCGGCTTTTAGATATTTTTGATGATATTGTCATATTTCATGCAATGATGATGGTCGTGTAGGTGAAATTTCCATGTTGAGATTTATCAATGTGATTACTTTAGGTGTAACGGACAGTTATCCTGTTTACACCTAATGGTGCATTTTTCCCTATATTGTAAGCTGGGGTTGAGATTTGAAGTTAGCAGGATAAGTCAACGGAAATTTGATTAATGCTACTTCTACCAAAGTTCTGATTGGAATGATTTTTAATCCAAGGGTTCGCTGCGTTTTTCGCTTATCCCCTGCGAAATATTATATTTGTTTTAATATTCTTTAACGTAAACCAACAATCCGTCAAATTTTTGTTTCTTTGCGACAGTTTTATCAAGCAGGTAACAATATCTTACGTCGTCATGAATCATGAATTTTTCACAAATATATTTAAGGAAAGTATAGAGGTCAAACAAAAAGTATTGGCAGATACATCCTTTGTTGAAAATTTAATAACCCAAGCCAAAGGTATGTTGTCCTGTCTTCAGTCCGGCGGCACCATCTGGTTTTGTGGTAATGGGGGAAGTGCCGCAGATGCACAACACCTTGCGGCAGAACTCAGCGGTCGTTTTTACCTCAATCGCAGAGCTTATGCTGCTGAAGCCCTTCACGTCAATTCTTCGTTTGTCACCGCGGTAGCCAATGATTTTGGTTATGACCATATCTACGAAAGGGCAGTGGATGCTCTGGCCAAAAAAGGGGACGTACTGATAGCCATCTCCACTTCAGGCAATTCTAAAAACATTCTTCTGGCATGTCAGAAAGCCAAAGAAAAAGGACTCACCGTCTATGGGTGGTCCGGCCTAAACGGGGGACAACTGGCATTATTGGCGGATTCATCCCTTTTAGTACCTTCATCTGTCACACCCAGAATCCAGGAAGTACATATCACCGCAGGTCACATCCTTTGCCAATGGGTCGAAGCGGAAATGGTCCGGGCGGAAGAAGACAACAGTCATGGTTAAAATAAAAACCTCTTTTTCGTGGCCCAATTTTAAAATTGATCCTTCCTGGACCTTATTTCTCGACAGAGACGGTGTCATCAACCGAAGGATTCCGGGTGAATATGTCACCAAATGGGAAGAGTTTCAGTTTTTGCCCGGCGTATTGGATGCCTTGCCCAAATTTTCGTCTTTGTTCGGACATATATTTATCGTGACCAATCAGGCAGGCATCGGCAAGGAGCTGATGACCCACGAAATGCTCCACGATGTGCACCACCAAATGATGGAGTTTATCCAATACCACGGCGGCAGAATCGACGAAATCTATTACTGCCCATACAAAGGCGACTTCGAGCCCCTCTGTCGCAAACCCAATCCGGGGATGGCGTTGGAAGCACAAAAAGATTTCCCCGTTATTGACTTTAAAAAAAGCCTGATGATCGGAGATTCCGATTCTGATATTATTTTTGGCAACCGACTCGACATGAAAACCATCCTGGTGGGAAATAACAGTGAAGTTTCAGGCAGTGATGTCATGGCTATCCCTGACGCACGTATGGCCAATCTGGCGGATGTAGCAGAATATTTTACAGGTGTCAGGTATTAGGCAATAGGTTTTAGGCATTAGGAGCTAGGTTTTAGGAATGTTTAGGGTTAAAAGTTTAGGGTTTAGGTTTTGTTGATGCTGGCCAACATTCGTTTTCATAAATTCTAGGTCTTTTTCAGAGATTACATCCGGTCAGGCTGGGTTTGCTCTGGTTGTGGCTAGAAGCCTAACCACTTTTTCGATGACTCCTTTGTGTGCTGGGTTTGCTGTTGCAAATATATTATTTCTTTTCACTCCAAGTGTTTTATCTTAAACTTTGGTCTTCTGATTATAAAGTTTTCTGTTCGGTCCTTCTCAATAGTTCTTCAACTGTTTTTTGTTTTGTGTCGTAAATAGTTATTTTGATAATACCTTTTTGCCCCTTTTCAAAGCATATTCACACATACATTACTGAAATTATGCTCCTTGTTAAGGCTAAAAAAATTTTATCATAGTATGGCCCGGGTTACTTTTCAACTTCTTTTCCTGTTAACTTTATCGCTCTTTATGCACCAGCGTCGTATGCTCTGTTTTGTCTTGAGGAACGCTAATCCACATTTTCCGCTGTAATTGTCCAAATAAATGTTGTAATAAAGGATTTTGGACATCATAATAGGTAATATCGCTTGACATACTTGATTTATTGATGTAATTTCTATTCTATCAGTAGATATCAAATCGAATCTATTTGTTGTTCGCAAGGATTTATATGCCTTCTCGGGGTGAAGCCCATCTCCTGCACATACGTTCAACTTGTCCTCTTTGCGGTTCCTATAAATAGCTCTACACAAGGCGGGCCGCCCTGTTCAGTATTTGTTTACGTATATCATCCCGTTATAAGCTGCATTTAGATATTGGTGTAGCCCTGTTGTATATTTATGCGAAACTCATAAGACTTATCCAGTTCCTGTGTTCCCAAGTAAGTTATGGCTTGTCTGAATACTTTTTTATATCTATTCTGTATTCTTGTTCTGCAAGCTCAATGATCTTGCTTTGAAAATCAATCATCACTTGTTTTTGACCAATAAGACGCTCTAATTGCTATCTTTCTTTGATGTTTGCTATTAATACTGTGTCCTCTTTGACTCAATGATAAATCGTTCTGTACTCTCTTTATTTGTCCCATACTTGTCGAGCCACTAACCGGTAAGAGCATCATAGCTCTCGCTTGTGTTGGTGTACTTGTACCTTTCTATTTCTCCTTTTAACCTTGAAGTCTTCACCGAATCTTCGATTAAGTTTCTCCTTCTTACTCATTTTAAATTGATCAATTGTTGCCATAAATTTACCGCTTATTTTAAACTTTTTAAACCTTTTTGGCGGTCAACATATTTCAGGCACTGACATTTGTTTTGTCGAACCTTCCAAAGTTGTGGGAGATAAAAATAGGTGTTAGGTTTTAGGCTGTTTTGTCGAACCTTCCGGGCTTGGGGAAGATATTCATTTTATTCCATACTTATACCGTTCTTGCTTCACACCCTTTAAGGCAAGAGTCATGAACCAGGAGATTTTTGAGGTTATTTTTAATTTTAAATCATCCGCCAGAGGCGAATACTAATGCAATCCTCCTGTGGACGCCACGATTATTAGGAGTGGAATTTGTCAAACCTTGTGGTTATTGCAGGTTCCGATACCGCTTTAGCGGTATCGGAATGACTGAGTCTTTTTCTTTTTGAGGAGAGAGGGGCGGAGAAGCCGCCCCTCTCTCTATCCCCATTTAAATTTCCGTCATTCCGACCAAGCCTATGGCTTGGTCGGAATCTCTTTCTTATAATAAGACGAAAATGGCCGGGTAATCCATCGACCTGCGAGCTGAGGAACGAAGACCGCTGAGCGATATCTGGAGGCAAAAAACTGTATTTTATATTTTACGATATGTCTTTCTTACTGTTTTCGCTCAAGGGTGACTGACCGTTGCGCGCCATTTTGAGCCCACCCACAAGGGCTCAAAATAGGGAAGGAACTGCGAACTACGGCTCGCAGGTGAAAAATTCAAAAACCGGAATTGAAAACTGCTTATTCAAAATCCGTGGAATCTGTGTAGTCAATATAATCTGTGATTCTGACGAGTATGGCCGGGTAATCCATGCGGCGGCTGAGGAACGAAGACCGCTGAGCGATATTTGGAGACAAAAACTGAAATTTAGTAACTGGTTTCGCTCAAGAGTGACTGACCGTTGCAGCAATTTTGACCCCAAACGAAAGGGCTCAAAATAGGGAAGGAACGGCGAACTACGGCTCGCGGGTGGAGAATTCATAGGCATTAGGTGCTGGGCTCCCTTGAGGGTCTTAGGCTGTTTTGTCGAACCTTCCGGAGTTGTGGAAGATAAAAAAGGTTTTTTTCAATGCTTCGCATTGGTGGTTTTTACTCATCCCCTCCCTTCTCTCAAGAAAGAAGGGTGACGCACAGGGTTTGGGTTTTGTGGTTGATTTTTAGAGATTTTATGGTTATCTAGGATAGGGGCGTCGCCCTGAAATCTTAGTAGAAAAATCCAAAACGACAATTTGAGGGGCGTAGCCCTGATGTCTTAAACTGAGGTTGAGATTTAGGTTAAGGTTCAGCAGTTTTTACCCATAATATTGTCGACCCTCGCGCACTACGGCTCTACATTTTTGATAATTTTAGCTCATCTCAACATTGCCAATCTTGTCTCCAAAAGTCGTGGCGGGCAACATTTTTGGGATTTGTTTTTTTTGAGACATACATTTTTTATATCTTCACGTTAAGAAAACGAATCCAATTTATTTTCAAAATTTTATCAATATAAGTATGAAAAGTTTAATTACCTTTTTAAAGATTTGGGTGCTTTGTTTGTCGGGTATGGTATCCATATATTCACAAAACACCAATAATTGTGGTCAGAGTCCTGTTCAATATGATTTGTCAGCCAATAATGTCAGGGCAAGGTTGCACTTAAGTGGGCATCTTTTTAGTGATGCGGCTTATATTTTTCCGAAACCTGCGAAAAATGAACTGGCCGTTGCATCGGTCTATGCAGCTGGGATTTGGACAGGTGGATTACTTGAAAACGGATTACCTGCCGTTTCTGCAAGTACGTACCGTTCACTGGGACGAGATCATTTTCAGGGTCCGGTTCTGAGTGGAATTACAGATTCATCTGCTTTCTGCTCACAATGGAACCGTTTTTTTATCGTCAAAGGTGAAAATATCATCAAACATAAACGATTGGCAAAAAAAGCACTGTCATCCGGGCAGTTAATAGATTGTAATCAGATACCGGAAGATGTATTGTACTGGCCGGGACGAAATAACCCTTATTTTTCTCAAAAATATGGATGGTCATTACCGGATATTCCCTTAGCAGGATTTTGGGATGAAGACAATAACGGAATCTACAATCCGTGTAAAGGGGATTTTCCGATTGTACCTGTGGAATCTTGCGAAACGTCAAATGATATCGAAAAAGCCATTCCAACTGAAATCGTATTTTATGTATTTAATGATGTCATGGCCAATCATACCCAATCCGGATTAGCAAAAACGACTCTTGAGACCCAGGTACACGCCTTTGCCTATGTTACGGATGACGAAATGAACGATGCCACTTTTTATCATTATAAAATGATCAATAAAGGTAATGAAGTAGTTAAAGATATGTATACCGGTTTTTGGATGGACCCGGATTTAGGATGTTACGCTGATGACTATATTGGTTGTTTTCCTTCCCGAAACCTTGGATTTATATATAATGAAGATTCAGTAGACGGCATACAGGGTGCTGATTGTCAGGGAACACCATCGTATGTTCAAAAGATTCCTGTCTTAGGCATCAAACTTGCACATCCTCCGATGGTGTCCAAAATATTTGCCAGGGATAATCAGGGAAATATTCTTTTTGAAAATGGCCAAAAGGTACTACTCGATCCTATTGAAGGAAGTGGTTTGCAGGATACTTTGGTCAAAGGCAAAATGACAGCATTTAATTATTTTGAAAATTGCGGGATTGGACTTCCGAATCCGGACCATTGTGATCCGACAAAAGGAAATGAACTACAATTCTTTGAGGCATTAAAAGGCAGAGATCATCTGAATCCGGGTACACAGATGACATCTAAATATGCATTCGATGGAGAACCTAACGATCCGAACGGATGGTCAATGTGTAGTCAGCTTTTACCGTTTGGTGACCGAAGGATATTGCTTTCATCAGGAAGAAGAACCCTTCAACCAGGAGAGTCCATCACTCTTACTTATGCTTTGTTTAGTACTTTTGAAGTTCGCCATCCTTGTCCTGATTTGGGAGGTCTCAAAAAAATTGACGACAAAATTCAATCTTTGTTTGACAATTGTTTTCAAAACAAAATAATAGGTCCCGATGCACCGGATCTTACGGCCGAATCAGGAGACAGACGATTGATCATATCTATGGATAACAGTGCGGTTTCCAACAATCAAAATTGGGGATATAAAGAAAAAATCGAAGGGGTACCAAATGAAACTTTTTATCGTTTTGAAGGCGTAAAAGTGTTTCAGGTGAGTGACAGAAATGTCACGGTAAACGATATAAACAAACCTGAATTTGCCAGATTGGTGTACCAGACTGATGTTCAAAACGGAGTCAGTACCATCTACAATTGGGAATATGTGGTCAATCCGGATGCCAATGATGTCAACAGACCTTTTATCTGGCAACAAAAACTAAAGACTTCAGGTGATGATACCGGTTTTAATCCGGAATTTGTTTTTGACGAAGATGTTTTTGCGACCGGCAATAAAACTCTGGTCAATGGCAGGGAATATCATTTTATGGCCGTAGCGTATGGTTACAACAACTATCAGGATTTTGATCCGCAAAATGAAAGCGGTCAAAAGGAATTGTATATTCAGGGCAGTCACAATATCAAAAGTTACTCTTTTTCTCCACAGTATATATTTGGTCCGGACGAACAACAACTTCAGGTTATCCGACTTTCAGGCAAAGGAAATCCGCATCAGTTTTTAAGAATGGAAAATGATATGGATGAAAAAATCCTGAGTCCGGGTTTTGACGGTAGGGTAGTCTATCAAACAGGGTATGGTCCTTTGACGGGCAGAATTGTTGATCCATCCAAATGGGATGAAAATTATTTGTTTGAACTTTTTATAGACGGGACGTTCGACAATAATCGGGAAAGATGTAGTTATCTCGATGACGCATTTTGGACTTTAAGGGATGTGAATACCAATACGGTTTTGTTACAAAATGTACCTTTACATGTTATTGTGGAATACATGCTCGATGTTTATGGTTTTGCGCTGACAGTAAAAAATTATCCATCAGCAGGTACAAACTATTTAAGTAACTACGGCAGTATTGGAGCAAGTATGCAATATGATGACGAAGGAGGTAGTAAGTGGTTTGGTTCTTTTATAAAAAAAGATGCGGAAAATTCATCTGATGAAGATCAATGGCGTGTTGCATATCAGGTTGATGAAGGTAATGAATCATTTCTACCTTTCATCAATATGAATGACAACCCGTTCATTCCTGTTATTGCTTCAAAGCGGGAAAGTTCGGCGGATCTATCAGAAAAATTTTATGTAAGTCCCGGGCCTAACATTTTGCTTGCCTTATCTTTAAGTCCAGCTAACAGATCTCTGCGAATGAGAGACCTCAATAATGTCGATATCGTCTTCACGTCTGACAAATCCAAGTGGAGTAAATGTGTGGTAGTCGAAACGGCCAATCCATTTTATTATACCAGAGACGGTCATAAAACCATTGGTGATGCCCAAAATTTTGAATTGCGACAAAGCCCTTCTAAAGGTAAAGACGGAGAATTGTTGAATGACGGAACGGTAGGATTCAGTTATTTTCCGGGTTATGCCATAGATGTGGAAACCGGAGAGCGGCTCAACATCTTTTTTGGTGAAAATTCCGTATATTCAGGTGACAATGCGGCTATTCTTGCCGATGGTGTCGGAATTGGCGGCGACCTGTTGTTTAATCCTTCCTCGCAATGGATTTCAAATATGGTTGATGAAGATGATGTGCGACGTTATGTGGCAGGCGGCCAACATTATGTCTATGTCACAAGACAGAAATACGATGAATGTGCGACCATCGCCACCAAACTCCGCAAAGGTGTGTCTACGATCCAAAAACTTAAAGCTGTGGCATCTCTGACATGGTGTGCTTTTCCGGTTCTTTCTGAAAATACAGATATGTTGCCGCTGGCCCAGGGGCTGATCCCGAATGATGTCAGGGTTCAATTGCGGGTCGATCAGTCATACAGTAAGTCCCGAAGGTTTAATATCGAAAGGGAGCGGGATTGCGAAACAGAAAATGACAGACCGGTATATTGGTTTACGTTTAAAAAACCAGAGACATCTGATGTTGATGATGTTTCGGGTTTTGAAGCCGTGCGGATCATTCCGAATCCGTCATCTACTGAGACAAATCGTTTTGTGATCACCAATCTGCAAAAAAAGCCATTGGTTGCTTTGTACGATGTCACCGGAAAACTGGTGGCCGATCATGAGACTATACAGACCCATGTCCTTCAGTTTTCCGGAGACCGAACCTTCCACTTAGAATGTATTTTTTCCGGCAAATTGAATCCGGGACTCTATCTGATACGTCTGACTGACGAAGACGGTACCACGTCATTTACAAAAAAATGGATCGTGTATTGAGGCTAAGGTTGAGATTGAGGTTGAGATGGTTCCAACCTTTGTATTGTCGAACCTGATCATTTTTATGCTACGCATTGACCGTTCATACCCATCCCCGCCCTTCCCTCAGGATGGAAGGGTTACGCACAGGGTCTGGGTTTTTTGCGTTATATTTTGAGATTTTATGGTTATCTTGGATAGGGGCGTTAGCCCTGTTATCTTAGTAGAACAATCAAAAAACGATAATTTGAGGGGCGTTAGCCCTGCGTTCTTAGAATGGAGAAGGCTTTAGGTATTAGGCCGCTTTGTCGAACCTTGTGGTTATTGCAGGTTCCGATACCGCTTTAGCTGTATCGGAATGACATGTCTTTTTCGTTTTGGGAGAGAGGGGCGGCGAAGCCGCCCCTCTCTCTATCCCCATTTAATTTTATGTCATTCCGACAAAGCCATAGGCTTTGTCGGAATCTCTCTCTTACAATCAGGTGTCAACGGTATGCATAGATTGAGAAAGTTTCGCCCTTGAGATTGTCGTGCTATCTTGCGAAGCATCGATGTAAATCGACAAATCAAACAAATATAACAAATCCAACAATTCAAACATAAATTCCGGTTCATTTTCTCTGTTTTACCCCAACTGAATGGGAGCCAGAGAAAATGGAATACCGTAATGAAATTTCAGTAGTTTTGGCAATCCGAGGCCAGCTTCGTCCAGGGCTCCCTATAGGGTCGGGGTAAAACCCGGACGAAGCTGGCCGGTATTGTCGACCCATCGTGCGCCGCGTCGATACAGATCGACAATTCTAACAAATCCAACAAATACAACAACAGTACAATTATCCTCCAAAATACACAAAAATCTCCCGTAAGTTCGTAATTTTGCCTTTTTATAACCGGACTATCATCTTTTATTATATTGATGATATCCTGATCCGGGTCACACATCAAAATACGGATGGATGAAAACAAAATTGAGCTCCAGCGCGGTTTGGGAAGATATAGTAGGCTATTCCCGCGCCATAAAAGTCGGTAATGTCATCGAAATAGCAGGCACAGCCTCTGTCAAAAACGGTGAAGTCATCCATACCCATGATCCGTATTTACAAGCAGGATATATCTTAAATATCATTGAAAATGCCTTAAAACAACTTGATGCCAGATTGGATGATGTGATCAGAACAAGGATTTATCTGCGCAATGTCGACGACTGGCAACAGGTGGCCAAAGCTCATAAAGAATATTTTGGCAAAATCAAACCCGTTTGTACTATGGTAGCCGTCTCAAGTATGATCAATCCCGATATTCTCGTAGAGATTGAAGCAACGGCTTTTCTCACTTAAAATTTTTATTTTTGTACAAGATCAAAGAAATATATTATACCATCCAGGGAGAAGGATTTCATACCGGAAGACCTGCGGTTTTTTGTCGTTTTTCAGGTTGTAACCTCTGGTCAGGTCTCGAAAAAGACCGTGATAAAGCCGTATGCCGCTTTTGTGATACCGATTTTTGGGGCATGGATGGCAAAAACGGCGGTAAATACGACAAACAGGCTCTGACAGACATGATATTGTCGCTCTGGCCGACATCAGAAAACAAAAATGTTTTTGTAGTCTGTACCGGTGGAGAACCGGCACTTCAGATAGACGACGAACTCATATCCTGTTTTCACGAACATGGTATCGAAATGGCTATAGAAACCAACGGCACGGTAGACCTGCCACAAGGTATCGATTGGGTTTGTGTCAGCCCCAAAGCGGATACAGAGATCATTGTCACCAAAGGAAATGAAATCAAACTGGTTTTTCCCCAACCGGAAAATACACCTGCACAATACGAATCACTGAATTTTGACCATTTTTATCTGCAACCTTTGGATGATGAAAATCAATTACAACACATCAGGGATTGTGTCAACTATTGTCTCAATCACCCAAAGTGGAAACTAAGCCTTCAGACCCATAAGTTTATCGGTATCGATTGATTTTTTACAGGAAAATCGGTAGGGCAAAAAAAATGTTTTCTCAGAAAAAAATTTTGTCACCCTATTGGTTTATTTTCCCAATTCCACCGCTCTTTTGAAGGCAGCAGTGGCTCCGTCGATGATGATCTGATCCAATTTGTTTTGCTGAAAAGTCTGAATAGCCGCTTCCGTGGTGCCCCCTTTGGAAGCCACTTTCTGAATCCATTCCGAACAGGAAAAGTTGCCTTGTTGGTAGAGTTGCAGCGCTCCGAAAAAGGTTTGTTTGACCAATAATTCTGCCTCAGCAGTGGCAATGCCCATTTCCATGGCGGCTTTGATCATGGATTCCATAAAATAATAAATGTAGGCAGGACCTGATCCTGAAATGGCCGTAACCACATCAATCTGTGTTTCGGTGCGCACATTGAGGGTTTTTCCCGTCGTTTGCAGGAAATTCTGAATCCATTGTTCTTCAAATCGGCTGACTTCATCCGTTGCTGTAAATGCCGTCATTCCCGATCCGATCTGAGCGGGAAGGTTGGGCATGGCCCTTATGATTTTATTGACTTCCAGACCTTTTCGGATGGTTTGAATGGTGATGCCTGCCATGATACTCAAAAAAACCTGGCTGGCGTCGACGTAGGGTTTGATTTTAGAAAATAAAGAGGTGGCATCCTGAGGTTTTACCGCAAGAATGACCAATTCGGCTTCCGGTATTTTAGTATAATCCGTGATGATCTGAGCCAATCCAAGCCGGGCTAGATTTTCGATCCGGTCGTCCTTGTCTTTTTCGAGGATCATCAATTGTTCGGCATTAACGACATGTGAATTGATGAAAGAACGGGCATAAGTCAGTCCCATATTTCCTCCGCCTATGATTAATATTTTCATGATTAAGTGTATCCTGATGAGATAACAAATGTATGATTATGCCTTCAAATCCGTCGGAATTTGTGTTACATTCACATTTCATTAAGCTATCCCTTTTTGAATATCATTTTTTATGTATCTTTGCCATCCAAATTTTAAGCAAGTTCCTATATGTTCGAAAGTTTAAGTGAAAAACTGGATTATGCGTTTAAAAGTCTGAAAGGAGACACCAGACTTACAGAGTTAAACATTGCCAATTCGGTCAAAGAAATCAGAAGGGCGCTCGTAGCAGCGGATGTCAACTATAAAATCGCCAAAGAATTTACCGATAAGATCAAAGATAAAGCGCTCGGAAAGGAAAATGTACTTTCTGCCGTAAAGCCGGGTGATGTTATGGTCAAAATCGTGCTTGACGAAATGGTCGAGCTCATGGGAGGTCAGGCTGCCGGTATCAACATCAAAGGCAATCCGGGCATTATCCTGATTTCGGGTTTACAAGGTTCGGGTAAAACCACCTTTACAGGTAAACTGGCAAAATTCCTTTCGGAAAAGAAGTCCAAAAAACCTTTGTTGGTTGCCTGTGACGTGTATCGTCCTGCCGCCGTAGATCAGTTGTCCGTACTGGCAGAACAAATCGGTGTGGCGATTTACAAAGAGGTAGAAAACAAAAATCCGGTAAGTATTGCCCAAAATGCCATACAATACGCAAAATCTCACAGTCACGATCTGGTGATTATCGATACCGCCGGTCGTACTGCGGTCGATGAGGATATGATGACCGAGATTGAAAATATCAAAAATGCCATTCAGCCTAGTGAAACTCTTTTTGTTGTCGACTCGATGACGGGACAGGATGCTGTCAATACGGCCATGGTTTTTAATGAAAGAATCAATTTTGACGGAGTCGTTCTGACCAAACTGGATGGAGATACCAGAGGGGGAGCGGCTCTATCTATCAAATATGCTGTCGGAAAACCGATCAAATTTATCAGTTCCGGCGAAAAAATGGATACCCTCGATGTTTTTTATCCGGAAAGGATGGCACAGCGAATCCTCGGCATGGGTGATATCGTTTCATTGGTTGAAAAAGCTCAGGAACAGTTTGACGAAAAAGAAGCCGAACGCCTTGAGAAAAAAATCAAAAAAAATAAATTCGATTTTAATGACTTTCTCGGTCAGATGAATCAGATTAAAAAAATGGGCGACCTGAAATCTTTGATGGGCATGATACCCGGAATGGCCAAACTGACCAAGGATATCAATATCGATGAAAAAGCTTTTTCACGGATTGAAGCCATCATTCACTCGATGACACCCAAAGAAAGAGCCAATCCGGAACTGCTCAACATGAACCGTAAAAAAAGAATAGCCCTGGGTTCAGGCAAAAATATTCACGAAGTCAATATGTTTATCAAACAATTTGACCAAATGAAAAATATGATGCACATGATGAGCAAAGGCAAAGGTATGGACAAACTTATGGGCGGTATGCCAAAAATGCCCCGAAGGTAATATTATTCAACCCATTCAGATAAAACAAACATTTCATGAAAGTAAGTAAAATTTTGAGTATGAGCATAGCCTGCCTGCTTACTGTATCTGCTGTAGGTCAGCAGAATCCGTTAATGGAAGCTTATAATACACCTTTTAATACTGTTCCTTTTGACAAAGTCAAGGTGGAACATTTTATGCCTGCCATCGAAGATGCCATGGTCAAAGGTAAGGCAGATATTGAAGCCATTGTAAGCAATAAAGCCAAACCTGACTTTAAAAATACCATCGTGGCCCTCGAACATGCAGGTGAAGATGTAGGCAGGGTTTCAAAAGTGTTGTTCAACCTCAACTCTATGGAGACAACACCGGAAATTCAAAAAACCGTTCAGATGGTATCCGCCAAACTGACAGATTACAGAAATGATATATCTTTGAATCCTGTTCTGTTTGACAAAGTTAAAAAAGTATATGATGTCAGAGAAAGCCTGAATCTGAACACAGAAGATGCTATGTTGCTCGAAAAAACATACAAAGGTTTTGTCAGAAATGGTGCCTTACTTTCAGAAGACAAAAAAAATGTTTTGAGAGAAATCAATAAAACATTGTCTGAAAGAGGTCTTCGTTTTGGTGAAAATGTTCTCAAAGAAACCAATGGATTTGCCAAATATATTGAAAATGAAGAGGAATTAAAAGGACTTCCCGAATTTGCCCTGACAGCAGCTAAAGAAGCAGCCCAAAAAAGAGTGCAAAGAAGGTTGGAAATTTACGATTCAGGCACCAAGTTATGGTCCGGTCATGCAATACGCCGACAATCGTGAATTGCGAAAAGAAATGTTTTTTGCTTTTAATACAAGAGCTTATAAAGAAAATGAATTTAACAATACCCAGATCATCAAAGATCTCGCAAAACTGAGGTACGAAAAGGCCGTTTTGTTGGGTTACAATACCTGGGCTGATTATATCCTTGAAGAAAGAATGGCCAATACAAAACAAATAGTTATGGACTTTCTCGATAATCTCAAAGATAGTGCCATACCGGTAGCAAAAGCTGAAATCGAAGAAGTGACCGCTTACGCCAAAAAGAACGGATTCGAAGGAGAACAGTTGGAAAGATGGGACTTTTCTTATTATGCTGAAAAGTTGAAAAAAGAAAAATTTGCCATCAATGATGAAGTATTAAAACCTTACTTCAGCCTTGAGAATACCATCGACGGATTGTTTAAATTGTGTACCGATCTTTGGGGTATTACTTTCAAAAAAAATGAAGAAATTCCGACATGGCACGAAGATGTTATGGTATATGAAGTGTATGACAAAGATGGTTCTTTACTGGCGATTTGGTATGGTGATTATTTTCCGAGACCGGGCAAAAGAGCCGGTGCATGGAATAATACGTTAAGAGACCAGTGGATGGAAGGCACCGAAGATGTCAGACCTCATGTGGTCAACGTTTGTAATTTTTCAAAACCTACAGCTGACAAACCTGCTTTGCTTACATTCGGAGAGGTTGAAACCTTATATCACGAATTTGGACATGCACTCCACAATATCTTTGCAAAAGGAAATTACAGCAGGCTTACAGGCACCAGTGTTGCCTGGGATTTTGTAGAATTGCCAAGTCAGCTGATGGAAAATTTTGTCAGTGAACCTAAGGTCCTGGCTACCTTTGCAAAACATTACGAAACCGGCGAAGTTATTCCTCAGGAACTGGTCAACAAAATTAATGAAAGTTCGACCTTCCTTTCAGGTTTGGCAACGATGCGCCAGTTAGCATTTGGCTACCTCGATATGACTTGGCATGGCAATAATCCGGAAGGGTATTCAGTAGAAGGTGTGGAAGAAAAATCAGATGTAACGAGAAATTTTTATCCTGAGGTGGATGGTATTTCAATCAGTGCATCGTTTTCCCATATTTTTGCCGGAGGTTATTCAGCCGGATACTACAGCTACAAATGGTCTGAAGTTTTAGATGCCGATGCTTATGCCATGTTTAAACAAAATGGGGTAGTCAATAAAGCCGTAGCACAACACTTCAGAGACCATATCCTTTCCAAAGGAGGTACACAACACCCAATGGAACTTTTTAAAAATTTCAGAGGGAGAGAACCAAAACCTGAAGCCATGCTGGTAAGGTCAGGTTTATTAAAAATGCCTTAAAATTTACTTTAAATGAATATTGAAGCCATCCTGGAAGATCTCAGAAAAAGGCCTTCTGAACCTGACAAAACTGAGGCCTTCCGGGTTTTGCTTCACATCATGGACGATCTCAGAGACAAATGCCCCTGGGACAAAAAACAAACGTTTCTCAGTCTTCGCAACCTGACGATCGAAGAAATGTACGAGTTGGCGGACGCTTTGCTCGAAAACAATCATGAAGATATCAAAGAAGAGATCGGAGATATCATGCTGCACATGATTTTTTATGCCAAAATTGCAGATGAAGAAGGCAAGTTTACCATTACCGATGCTTTATTGTCCATCTGCCGTAAACTGATACACAGACATCCCCATATTTATGGTGACACTACGGTAAAGGATGAGGAAGAAGTCAAAAAAAACTGGGAACAATTAAAACTTTTGGAAGGTAAAACATCTGTTCTTCAGGGTGTGCCAAATGGTTTGCCGGCATTGGTCAAGTCTTATCGCATGCAGGAAAAAGTCGCTCAGGTTGGTTTTGAATGGGATCACATCGATCAGGTTTGGGAAAAGGTGGAAGAAGAAATCGGAGAACTGAAAGAAGCAATCGCCGAAGGGAATAAGGAGCATATAGAACATGAATTCGGAGATATCCTTTTTGCTTTGGTCAATTATGCAAGATTTCTGAAGATTGATCCCGAAACAGCTTTGGAAAAAGTCAATAAACGTTTTAAATCCAGATTTCAATACATTGAAAATCATGCGACCGGGGCTCTGAGTGATATGACTCTGGAAGAAATGGATGTATTGTGGAATGAAGCAAAAGTGGTGGAAAAAAATCAAAAAAAATAAGTTGGCATGATGAAAATAATTGTACTCTTTTTTTTGTGTCTGACCCAAATCGGAATTTTTGCACAACCTCAGGGATTTTATTGCGAAGAAGTTCATCCTTCCATCCGTAAGTTCACCTGGAACAGTAGTGATCCCGCTTTTCAACATCAGTACAGTGACGTTGTCCTCTTGAAGGAAAATCAGGAATGTATGGGTTGTATGGTCTCTGAAGATTCTGTTTTTATTCCGTCATTATCTTTGAAGATTAAAAAAAATGCGACCGAAAATGGTTTTCTGATTTCCCTCAATCCAAATGAAGAAATATATGGTGGTGGAGGAAGGGCCTTGCCGGTGTCCAGACGAGGGAAAGCTTTTCCACTGAGCAATAATCCCTGGTACGGATATGGGGTAGGAGCGGACCATCTGAATTTTTCAGTTCCTTTTTTTATTTCATCAGAAGGTTATGGTTTGTTTTTTGACAATCCATCCAAAGGATATGCCGATTTGGGCAAAAAGGATTCCACAATGATAGAAGTTTCGTTCAGTGGTGGTAAGTTGAATGTTTATGTTATTGAAGGAAAAACCACGGAAGATATTTTGAAAAAATACCATGAGCTCACCGGAACGCAAGAAATGCCTCCCAAATGGGCTTTCGGCCTGTTTATGAGTCGGTTTGGGTATAGAAGTGAACAACAAGTCAAAGAAATAGCGTCAACGATGGACAAAAAAGGGTTTCCTTATGATGCCATTATTTACGATTTGTTTTGGTTTGGAGACAGCATCAAATCCACGATGGGGAACCTGTCCTGGGTAAATAAAAAAGCGTGGCCCAATCCGGAAAAAATGATCCGTAATTTTGCCAAAAAGGACAAAAAAACCATCCTCATAACAGAGCCGTATGTGTTAAAAACTTCCTTGAATTTTGATGTTGCTTCACCGTATTTTGCCATCAATAAAATGGATCAACCCTATGAATTGACAGACTTTTACTTCGGAAACGGTGGATTGATAGACATCTTCAGACCGGAATCCCGTAGTTGGTTTTTATCAAAATATGACGAACAAATCAAAATGGGTGTTGCCGGTTGGTGGGGAGATTTGGGCGAGCCGGAAAGACACCCCGAAGATATGTTTCACACCCTGAACATTGAGGGAAAACCGGTCAACGTACCTTCAGGTCATGTCCACAATCTTTATGGTCATGAATGGACAAAAATGTTGTACCAACATTACGCAAAAAATCATCCGCGTTATAAATTGTTTAGTCTCAACAGAGCCGGATTTGGTGGGTCACAACGATACGGGATTATCCCCTGGACAGGAGACGTAAGCAGGTCATGGGATGGATTCAGAGCACAAATTCCTTTGCTGACCGGTATGGCTTTGAGTGGCATTCCTTATATTCATTCTGATGCGGGAGGATTTGCCTTAGGTGAAAAAGACCCGGAATTATACACGAGATGGTATCAGTTTTCCGTTTTTACACCGATTTTGCGGCCTCATGGTACAGCTGTATATGATGTTGATCCGGGAGCAGTGAGCTATCCGAGCGAGCCGGCTTTGATAGGGGGAACATGGGAAGCCATTTTAAAAAAATATACTTTGTTGAGGTATGAAATGTTACCTCATAATTATCATTTGGCATACCGGCAGTATAAATATGGAGAGCCTTTGATTTCTCCGATGGTTTATTATTTTCCTGAAGACAAAAATAGTGCAGGTTCGGTCGAACAGTATATGTGGGGAAAAGATATTTTGGTAGCTCCTGTCCTTGAAAAAAACCTAAAAAGGAAAAAACTATATTTACCGGAGGGAATTAAGTGGTATGTTTTTCAATCAGGAAACTATAAAGGTAAATCCGGCGTATACACGGGATGGCAAGCCTGGAACGTGGAAGATTTTGATCTGCCGATATTTGTCAGAGAAGGTTCCTTTATCGTGTTACATGCCAAAAAAACAGGAAAGTCAACGAAAGACTTTGATGATGGAAATATAGAAATTCACTACTACTACAGTAATCAAAATTCAACTTCCGAATGGTATGACGACGATGGTAATGACCGTTTGGCTTGTCAGGATGGATTATTTGATCTGATGGGTTTTTCTATGAAACATGAAGGTTTGACATCGCAAATAATGATTGATTACAAACATGTCTACAAGGGGAAATGGCGCGAAAAACGAAAAATAAGGCTTTTTGTGCACGGATTGCCGGATGGAAAAAATATTATTCTAAAAGGTAAAACCTTAAAAAGAAACAAAAATGGTGCGTTTCACCTGACTCTTGAAAAGATTGAGTCATTAATTCTGGAGGTGAGGTAGTTGTAGTTTAATAAAATTTAATACAATTTTATAAATTTTATCTTATTTGATAAACAGATTCATGATTTTGAGGTTTTGATTCGTTTGTTTATCCAAGACAAATTATTTAAAAAATCCTGAAATTATAGTATGTATAGTAGATTTAATTCTACCTTAGCCATTTGAATGATAAAAGAAATATTTATGCCTGAATTTAGAATATTTGCCGTCGTTTTTGTGATGTTTTTTACAGCATCATCCCTAACCGGACAGTATAAGGGAAGTTACAAAGTTACCAACAAACTTCATGAAGCTTTGACATTGAGATCTGAGGCAAGATATGATGTCCATGTGATGTTTGACGATCAGGTAGATTTGAATTATTGGGAAAAATATTTTGAAACCAATCATACGCCTTTTGAGGAAAGGGCAAAATTTTGATTAAAAAACTGAAAGAAAAAGCAGAATCCACCCAAATACCGTTTTTTGAACAATGGCCGGCGTCAGGAAAGTCTGTATCGAATATAAAAAAACATTGGATTGTCAATGGTTTTTCGATGAATGCTTCCGCTGAAATAATCAAAGAACTGGCAGCTTTGCCTATCATCTCATGGATTGGCGAGAATGTCGTGCTTTCCCAAACAACGTATTCTGTTGAAAAAGTAGAAGTAATGGCACCGAACGGAACGGAAAGAGGTCTTTTGGCTATCAATGCTCCCGCTATGTGGGCATTAGGTTATACAGGATTTGGGACCACCGTTTTCACAGCAGATACCGGGGTTGATCCTACCCATCCTTCTTTGGCTTACCATTACAAAGGAAATTATGTTCCGGAATCTGAAGCTTGGTATCCCAATACATTTACACCACAGAACCTTGACAGAGGACCTTTTGATTGCTCCAATCACGGAACACACGTGACGGGTACCGTTCTTGGCCTGGATCGGAAAACCAATGACACTATCGGAGTAGCTTTTAACGCCAGTTGGATTGGGGGGCTATCCTTTGTGGTGTGGGAACATCTGATAATATAGGTGCTTTTGAATGGGCGGTTGATCCTGATGGAAATGAGGATACAGCAGACGATATTCCTGATGTGATCAATAATTCATGGTATGATCCGAGTCTCAATGAGTTGGATTGTTACAGTGTTTACGTCCCTATTTTACAGACTTTGGAAGTTATTGGTGTAGCCGTTGTTTTTTCTGCAGGAAATGAAGGTCCGGATCCCGGAACGATTACCCAACCTCATAATATCAATATCAATGAGGTCAATGCTTTTACCATTGGCGCTTTAAACGGAAATTCATCCGCCCTTCCCATTGCCGATTTTTCGAGCAGAGGACCGTCTCATTGTGAAGGTGAAGGATCCATAAAAATCAAACCGGAAGTTTCCGCTCCCGGTGTTCAGGTCAGGTCTTGTGTTCCAGGAAACGAATTTGCCTTATTAAACGGTACGTCTATGGCCGCACCACATGTTTCAGGTGCCATTTTGTTGTTGAAAGAAGCGTTTCCTGATTTGGGCGGTAAAGATTTTAAACTTGCTTTATATAATACATGCAGGGATTTAGGGGCCCCGGGAGAAGATAATATTTTCGGCATGGGAATCATTGATGTATTTGCAGCTTATGAATATTTGGTAAATGCCGGTCATGTGCCTGCTAATCCTTACAAAGAGCGGGATCTGATGTTATTGGAGGCAAAAACTTCTTTTTATGCCTGCGAAAATATTGTTGAACCCTTCATTTTAGTGGAAAATAACGGTGTGGATATTGTAACTTCTTTTCTTGTGGAATATGGTGGCCCTCTGGAAACAAAATCATTTGTATGGACTGGTTCCATGTCACCCAAAGAAAGAAAATATATATCGCTGGAAGCTTTTTTACCTGAATCGGATTTTGATATGATCACCGTGTCTATCGTATCTGTTAACGATGGAGCGGATGAACGCCCTTTCAATAATTCTATTTCGGCACCAATTGTATTGAGTGAAAGAAAAAAAGTGGTTGCAGATATAGACGAAACAGAAAAAATATGTAAAAATTCTCAGATTGTCCTCACCAGCCCTTTAGGTACCACGGGCAACTTTACCACAAAATGGTATGATGATATTTTTGACGGAAATTTATTATATACCGGCAACCTTTTATTGCTCCCCGCCGATGAATCCGATAAAACCCTTTATGCTGAAATTACTTACAATGAATCCTTCGGAGAAAACGCTCCGGAAGAAAATCCGACTCCGGAAAGCAGCCTGGAATCAGGTTTGATGTTTGATACAGAATTTGGATTTACATTGGAATCATTTGATGTGTATAGTGCACAAAAACATACAGTAGATGTTGCAGTATTGAATGAAAATAATAATGTGGTTCATGTCATATCCAGACCTCAGACGCCGATCGGAAAAAGAACGATCAATGTCCAATGGTATATTCCTCCGGGTAAAAATTATAAGCTGGTCAAAAAATTGGGTAAAGATCTTTATGGTAATAAAAATGTATTCAATTTTCCATATACCATAGATGATGTAGTGACGATAAAATCCGGATTCAAAAATGGGGAGGCGGCAAATGAATATCTTGGTTTTTATAACTTAAGAATCAAACACACAGAACCTTGCGGCAGGGTACCATATCAATTTAGTTCCTCCCAAACAGACAGCATAACTTCGGAAGTTCTTTTTACCCTTTCTGAAGATACCGTAAGGTTACCGAATCTTCTGGAGGCAAGTTCATTGACCGAAAACGTAAGTTATGTGTCATGGGACATGGGAGACGGAACGAGGTATGTCGATAGTACGGTCACTCATGAATATTTATCAGCGGGAACCTATACGATTTGTTATCACGTCAAAGACGAAAATCTTTGTTCTACCGCAGGTCTGAAGGATGTAGTTGTTTTGAGGACCACCTCGACAGAAGAATCGACCATTGCGGAAGCTGAGGAAATTATTTTATATCCCAATCCTGTGTCAGATGTTTTGTTTATTGAAAAATTATATAAAAATCTGAGTGAAAATATTTCTGTAATGATATATGATCAAAACGGAAGCAGGGTTTTTAGTGGAGAGTGGAATCAGGGAGATATATGGAAAACTGATATTTCAGGCTTGCCGGGCGGCATATATTATGTGAGATTATTCGGACAAAAACAAGTAAGGTCACAACGATTTGTAAAATTTTGATTTGATTTTGGTGAACTAATCCTTCATTTTTTAATTACATTAGGTATATTTTTTACCGTAATATAGTTCTTATGTCTTCCATTCTTACCAATGATACAAGTTTAGACCCGGTTTTGCGTGAAATAGCTGAAAAAGTGTATGCCGGAACGAGAATAAACAATCAGGATGCAGAATATCTTTTTGAAAAAGCATCCCTGAGTTTCGTAGGTAGCCTCGCCAATTATATCAGAGAAAAAAAACATGGGGACAATACCTATTTTAACAGAAATTTCCACATCGAACCGACCAATATCTGTTTGTACACCTGTTCGTTTTGTTCCTACAGCAGATTGATTAAAAAACGTTCTGAAGGTTGGGAATACACCCTGGAAGATATCATGGACATCGTAAAGTCTTATGATGATAAACCGGTTACAGAAGTTCATATCGTAGGAGGTGTTTTGCCTCAGTATGATGTCACATTTTATGCAAGTCTTTTTTCAGAAATTAAAAAACACCGACCTGAACTCCATGTTAAAGCTTTGACGCCGGTAGAATATCATTACATTTTCAAAAAAGACAAAATATCTTACGAAGAAGGAATGCTGCTGATGAAAAATGCAGGTTTGGATTCTATGCCGGGTGGGGGAGCAGAAATTTTTCATCCTGAAATCAGAGATCAGATTGCCGGTGGAAAGTGCAGCGGAGAACAATGGTTGCGCATTCATGAAATATGGCATGAATTGGGTGGCAGGTCAAACGCCACGATGTTGTACGGTCATATTGAAAGTTATTTTCACCGGGTAGACCATTTGGATAAACTCAGACAGTTGCAGGATAAAACCGGTGGATTTCAGACTTTTATTCCGTTAAAATTCAGAAACCAGGACAACCAGATGTCGCATCTGCCGGAAGTCAGTCATGTCGAAGATTTGAAAAACTATGCGATATCAAGGATTTATCTGGACAATTTTGACCATATCAAAGCCTATTGGCCGATGATAGGTCGCGAAATGGCTCAGTTATCCTTATCTTTTGGTGTAGACGATATTGACGGCACGATAGACGATACCACTAAAATATATTCAATGGCAGGTAGTGAAGAACAAAATCCGGCATTGAGTACAGAAGAGTTGGTACAGATGATCCGTAGGGTAGGGCGCAAAGCCATCGAAAGAGATACTTTATACAATGTAGTACAAGACTACACAGATGTGGTTTTTGAGGAAGATAACCTCTATAAAGGTTATGTCTCACTGCCGGTAGTCTGACAAAAATCCAGGGTTATCCAACCAGAAACTTGATTATTTTTTGCCTTTTTTGACCGGTTTGTTGAAAGCATCGGGCAACTCAGCCTGAATCCATGATTTTACCGTTTCAAGGCTTACTTCAACAAGGTCCGCAGCTTCCAGTTTTACACCATCCACTTTCGGGATTTTGATATTATTTTTACCAAACTTGATATAGGGTCCCCATCTTCCGTTTTCGATAGATATTTTTTCTGATTCCCATTGTTTGATATAGCGATTGGCTTCCTTTTCGAGTTTTGATTCAATCAGTTCTGTTGCTTCCGCCTCGTTAATGGTATCCAGTTTATATCGTACAGGCACATTGATAAAGATGTCATTCCATTTAATAAATGGTCCGAAACGGCCTTTTCCTTTGGTTACCGGTTTGTTTTTATAATGGGCAAAAGGAGCATTTTCATCTTTTTTTGCCTGAATATATTCTTTTGCTTCTTCTAAAGTTACGGCCATAGGGTCTTTCCCCCGGGGGATGTTGACAAACATTTCACCATATTTGACATAAGGACCGTACCTTCCTGTATTTACCGTAATATCATCCCCATTCCAGTCCCCCAGAGATTTCGGTAACTGAAACAATTCCATAGCCTCCTCCATGTTGATGGTTTCGATGGATTGTCCGGGTTTCAGGTTGGCAAATTTTGGTTTTTCTTCTCCTTCCAGTTCGTCACGGTCACCAATTTGTATCACCGGACCAAACCTTGTCATTTGAGCTATAACACTGTGTCCGGTAGCAGGATCCTGTCCCAAAACTCTTTTTCCTTTGGCTCGTTCCGCTGTTTCAAGGGTCACATCCACTGTTTCATGAAACGGAAAGTAAAAATCATGCAACATTTTTTTCCAGTCTTTCCCATCGGTGGCCACTTCATCGAGTTTTTCTTCCACATTGGCAGTAAAACTGTAATCCATGATTTGTTTGAAATGGTCCGACAAAAAATCAGTGACCAACATTCCCATATCTGAAGGATACAACCTGTTGGTGGTCGCTCCTGTATTTTCTGTTTTAGTTTGTTTTTGAATCTGACCGTTCTGAAGTACCAAATACCGGTATTTTCGTTCAACACCCGGTCTGCTTTCTTTGGTCACATAACCCCTTTCCTCCTCCATGATTTTTGAAATGGTAGGCGCATAGGTTGACGGTCTTCCGATTCCGAGCTCTTCAAGCTTTTTAACCAGACTGGCTTCCGTGTATCTTGCGGGTGGTCGGGTGTAACTTTCGGTTGCTTCCATAAACTGAAGCGGCAAAACCTGACCTTTGGTCAACGGTGGTAACATGCCTTTGGTATCTCCATCTTCTTCGTCATCTGAAGATTCCATGTAAACTTTCAGAAAACCGTCAAATTTTAATACTTCTCCTTCAGCCTGTAAAAACCGGTCTTTCATGGTTGAAATATCGATTTTTACGATGGTTTTTTCAATTTCTGCTTCGGACATCTGACTGGCAATGGTACGTTTCCAAATCAATTCGTACAATCTTTGCAGATCTCTGTCGCCACTTACATTTTTTCTTTCGATGTAGGTAGGTCTGATGGCTTCGTGAGCTTCCTGAGCATTTTTATTTTTGGTAGCGTACCTTCTTGTGTGCAGGTAGTTGTCACCAAACTGTGTTTTGATTTCTTCCCCGATAGATTGTAAAGCCAGTTCGCTGAGGTTAGGTGAATCGGTCCTCATATAGGTGATAAAACCTTCTTCATACAATCTTTGTGCATTTGACATGGTTCTGTTGACACTAAATCCAAGCTTCCGGCTGGCTTCCTGTTGTAAGGTTGAGGTGGTAAACGGAGGAGCAGGATTTCTTTTTAATGGTTTTTTTTCTATACCATGAATGGAAAAATCTGCTCCGTTACAATTTTCTAAAAATGTCAGTGCATCCTGTTCGTTATCCAGTCGGTTGTTGTATTCTGCTTTTAAAATTACCTCCTCGCCACGATCATTTTTGACCGTAAAGTGTGCGATTATTTTGAAAAAAGGGGCCGTTTCAAATCCCTGGATTTCCCTTTCTTTATCAACCACAAGTTTGACTGCCACCGATTGAACCCTTCCCGCGGATAATTTATTTTTGACTTTACGCCAAAGAACTTCGGACAGTTCAAATCCTACGAGTCTGTCGAGAATCCTTCTTGCTTGTTGTGCATTGACAAGATTGATGTCAAGTGTTCTGGGATTTGTGATTGCTTTTTGTATAGCGGGTTTGGTGATTTCAGAAAAAACAATTCTTTTTGTGGTATATTCATTCAGACCCAGTTCTTTACACAAATGCCATGAAATAGCCTCTCCTTCACGGTCCTCGTCCGTGGCAAGCCAAACTTCTGTTGCTTTTTTGACCTGCTCTTTGAGTTCTCTGACGACTTTGACCTTTTCAGGTGAAACCACATAATTGGGCTCAAAGTCATTTTGGATATCAATACCTTTATTTCCTTTTTCAAGGTCCCGTATGTGTCCATAACTGGACTTTACGGTAAATTCTCCACCAAGGTATTTTTCTATGGTTTTTGCTTTTGCCGGAGACTCTACAATCAGAAGATTTTTGGCCATGGAAGCTTATATTTTATCCGTTTAGTGAAAAAATCGGCGCAAAACTAATATAATTTATTCGTGATTGTCTATTTTTATGATAAAATAAGTCAAAGTTGACATTGGGAAGGCTCATTATCAGTTATTTATATAGTAATTAATTCTTTTATAATCATCATTTTTTACAAAAGTATTTTTGATGCACGAATTATGTCGATTGGCAATGGTAACTGAGAATAAGTACTTTTCAGAAAAAATTGTGTTGATTTTATGACCTTTTGATGACACCGAGCGTGAGGTCAGTACTTTTGTAAGTCATATCTCCGGCATGTTGTTTTTTCTCTTCAAAATACCCGTTCTGAAGAAAATGATGAGCACTTTCGAATACCTCTGAATAAAGAATATTTTGCATACAGACATTTTTACCCTTACATGGTGGGGTCAGAAATTCATGAACACATGGGCTGCAATATACAGGTTGATAAAATGTTTTGATGTTTTTTCCTTCCATTCCGTAATGAACTGGTGAACAGGGACCAAAAAGGCAAATGACAGGTGTCTGTAAGCCAAAAGCGAGGTGCATCGGACCGGTATCATTGGTGATCATAAGTTTTGCTTCTGCTATCAATTGCAATAATCCGTTAAAAGTGGTTTTACCGGCCAGGTTTTCGACATTAGGATATTCATTTTTTGGCCAAAGTTTGTCGACATAATCCTTTTCATCTTTACTACCGATGATTTTTATCTGAAACAGCGGGTATTTTTCCGCCAGTTCAGCTATCAGCTTCCTGTAATTTTCTGCCGGCCATCTTCTTTCCAATCTAAGGTCTGATGCATTGGGATTGATGACGATATATGTTTGTGATGGTCTTTCTGATTTTGCAGGAAGTTTTAACATAACCGGAAAATGTTTTTCTGCTCCTCCCATCAGAAATGCCAGTTGTTGGTATACCTTTGATACAGCAACATTCGTATTAAAAAACATCATATGTGTATATATGCCCATTTTCGATTGGTCGCCTCTGGTATAAAATCCTATTCTGTTTTTAGCTAGTGAAAAAAGGGTGAATAAAGAACTGAAGTAACTATACAACTCCAGATCGAGATAAACCTGTGGTCTGAATCTGATTAAGGACCACCATGCTGAGACTAAAGAAAGGACAATAAAAACAGGGTTGGTGTCTTTTATAGTTATTATGCGATTTACTTCAGGAATGTGTTGTAATAATGTTTTGTTCGCATCGGTTGTAACGAAGAGTATTGTTGCATCCGGATATCTTTCCCGTAGTGCACTTAGCAAAGGAATAGTTTGAACAATACTTCCCATTCCTTTGAATTTGCATATCACGATGCGATCAAAATTTTTCGTCAGGTCATGGTCCAAACGCGCAATTTGTCCAACAATCCTTGTAATAATATTAAAAATATAAGTTAATGGTCTGAACACGTGACCATCAATCCACACCTGCACAGCGACTTTCATATTCTTTTGTCTTTAACGAAAGTGGCCAGAATGTTTTTGTTTTGTGTATTTTCAATCCAAATACCTTTTATATTCCTTTGAAACCAGGTGTACTCATTCGTAAGGCGCAAAGCATAGTTGTTTTGGTCTTCTTTGGTTATAAATGAAAAATGACCGCTTTTATTTCCATCAGATGTCATCAAATGAACATGGATGGTTTCTCCTTCGGAAGGCTGGTTTATGTTAAGTATGACAAAAACCCCGTTTGCATCCCTGAGTGACAGGTCAGAAAAAGTGAAGGACATGGTATTTGAGGAAAGAGAATCCGACCGGACATCTGTATAATATAGTAAATATTCAGGTTTTTCCTCCATCAGAAATTTTCCTGCAAATGCTGCAGAATACCTGTAGTCATAAGACATGTTGGGTGGTGTGGCCTTTTTGACAGGAACCGGCAAATTTTGAAACATCTTTTGATTTACCCAAATGTTTTTTTGATGGATTTCAGTATAAGGAACATAGTTTTTATATATAAATTCATTAACCAGATAATAACGCATCTGATTGGGTATATCATCAATTTTGTCGCCCCATCCAAGTGGTTGCTGGTTATAAATAACGACAGGAACGTCAAGAGATTCCACAGATTGTATGAGACTGACCTGACTTTTATCTCCCACTGTATTCTGCAAATTCTGACAAAAATATCCGGGTTGTTTTTTTTGAGTATAAAAATACAACATGGGTGAGTTGGAAAAATCTAAAAATGTAGCTTCAGCAGAAAGATGGTTGTCCAAAAATAATTTAATAGAATCAACCTGCGAAGCCATAAATATGGAATCTTTGACAGTCCCTCTTCCCTTATTTTTGTCGAAAAGATAACTTTTTTCTGAAAAAAATTCCTGTTGCTGACTAATGATGGATGAAGGACTGATGTCATGATATTTTATAGTGACAATGGCCAAAAAACTTCCGGCGTAAACCAAAGGAAACAAAGAATCAGGGGTCAATATACTTTTGAATCTTCCTGCCAAATATAAAATCAAAGAAAATACAAAAGTAGACATTAACAGATTGTCCATTTCCATCAGAAAGCTGTGTCTTACGAGCGATCTTTGAAAATTAGCTAAAAAAACAACAGCAAAAAATGCGGACAACCTGTAAATAGTAAGAAGTTGAGATTCATCTGTTTTTTTTATTCTGAAAAACATATCAATCAATAAACTCAGTGCAGCCAGCGGTAGCAAAATGTATTGAAAATATACGTGGTGGTTTTCCTGCCAGGATAATAAGGGTAAGCCATGTTCCTGTTGTGTGGTTACATAAGCCAAAGCCATCTGAAGTCTCTCTGTAATGGTGTCAAATCCTTTGAGGTATATTGCGGCCAAAAAAATTACTAAAACACCACATAAAAAATAACCTGAAGCCTTTATGAATGAGGATACCTGAAATTTTTCTGAACCGGAAAATAATCTGTAAGGAAGAAATATAACCAATCCGTACAAAAATGCTATACCGGTGTCCAACCTCCAGACAAGCAGTAATACAGTAATGGTTAAAAATATGACTATGTTTTTTACATTTTGTTTTTCGAATACTTTTTCCAAATAGAAATATCCGATGACCGTCATAAAAATATGTTTGAAAAACAAAAGCTGAAATAAGGGGAAAAACAGGATGACTAATGCAGGATATAGTTGATGATTCCAAATCTTTTGTAAAACATAATAAACAACGATAAGCAATATTAAGTCATTTAGAAAAGCAAACGACATAAAATCAAGGCTTCCGTCATAACCAAACAAAACACCGTACAAAATGCCGTACCATTGTTCTGAAAAAAGATGAGAAGTAAAAAAATCAAGAAAAGGAATTTCATTAAACTGAAAGATTCTCATGACGGCATTGGCCGGGTTGGCAAGTTCAAATACATCTGCATTTTGTATGTAATAAGGATAAGGAACGGACCATAAAAACAATGCAACAACATAAAAAAAAGTCGGACGGAAATAAGAAGTTTTTATTGGATTATGTTCGAATTTCTTTTGATAATTGGAATATAAAAAAGCAGACATACCACTCATAACACAAGCAATAAACCATAGGTCACCGGGACCTTTCCAAAAACCCTGAGCAGGTAAAATACCTTTGACAATAAAAAAAATAAAATGAAAAAAAATGAAAAATCTGAGAAGGGTGTAAATAAATAATTTTTGTCGGGCTCTTTCTTTCATTTGAAACATAACCAAAGAAATGAAAACAAATCCCCAAATCATCAGAACTATTGGCTGCAAAATGATCATCGCAAAATGCCACCACCCAAAAATTAGTGAAAAAGAATAAGAGCAGGCAAAGGTAATTACTAAAGTTTCTGTGTCGTAAATAGTCGATTTATCGTTGTTTGATTGAAACAATGAAACCAAAAGAGTAAACAAAAGTAATAGGCCCGGAATCTGGTAGGTGCCTGCATGGGTTTTCCAGATTAAAGCTGTATACAAAGCCACAATCAGAATCAGGGATAATGCTGAAGACACAGAAAAAAAAGGTAAATGTTTGTGGATTGTTTTTCTTAAAAAAAATAAAGTCGAAAAAAAAACAGACAGGAAAACAAAAAGGTTGATGTACAACATGTTTGCCCGGGAACTGATATCCACACCTTCAGCGGTCGCTTTACTGAAAGAAAGGTGGCTGATTTCTTCAAGCCGGAAGTCGGATTTTGAAAAAATAAAAAAGCAGGCCGTACATGCTACCGCAAAGGCTATTAATACCAGATTTTTTAAATAAATATGCCAAGGAGCAATACCTGTCATCAGGTGAAGGTTATTTAAAATGTTTTTTGACCAACGCCAGGGTTTTTTTGACACCCTCTTCTTCTGAGATGTCGTTGCCTTCCCATTCTACGCCAACAAAACCTTTAAAGTCAGATTGTTTGACAATATCTGCCATCAGGGCATAGTCAATAGTTGTTTCATTACCGGCATCGTCAAAGCCATATGATTTAGCGCTGACTCCTTTAGCATAAGGTATAAGTTCATTGACGCCTTTGTATCTGTCATACTCTTTTAAACAAGGAGCATTCCATCTTTCATTGTTTTCACGCTGAAGGCAAAAATTGCCAAAATCAGGCAATGTGCCGCAGTTTGGCATGTTGACCCTGCTGATGACGGATTTAAGCCAAATGCCATGAGAGGATTGACCGCCATGATTTTCAACTATAATATTGATGTTTTTCTCTTTGCCGTACACACTCAATTTTTTAAGAGCAAGTACCGAAGCATCGGCCATATCCGTTTCTGTTCCTGTACCAAAAAGGTTGACACGTATAGAGTGACAACCCAGAAATGCAGCTGCATCAACCCACTTATAATGATTTTCCACCGCTTCATTTCTTTTTTGTTCATCCATTACCGCCAGGTCTCCTTCGCCATCCACCATAATCAATAAGGATTGAATCCCGTTTTGTTCAGCTCTGTTTTTAAGTTCTGACATATAGACAGAATCTTTTACTTTTTCTGCGTAAAACGAACTTACATACTCAATACCGGTAAATCCCAGCTCTTTTGCTTTGGCTGCAAAATCCAACGGGTCTAAGGTTTTGTCTTCCAAAGCCCTGTGAAATGACCATTGAGCCAACGAATAACTGAATCTGGATGTCGGACCGGCCTCTTCCGGATTTTGTGTGTTCGTATCGGAAGTTTTTTGTTTGCAGGAAGTCAGGGACAATAATACAATGGTCATCATGATATAAAAAGGCATAGCTTGATAAAATTTAAAGTAAGATAAAAAAAAACACACAAGTGTAAGGGTGCAAATGTAATATTTGTCTGTCATTTTTTTTGTTTTCCATAGAAAAAAATAGCCCCGGCATTTGACTTCCGGGACTATTGCTGATTTCAGGGGTTATGAGGAAAAAGTTTATATTTTATTTCAAATGAATAATGTCTGTTACGATTTCAGATACCATGCCAACCAAATGCCGACAAGTCCGAATCCTGCCAACGCATCAATCAGGTCTGGCAAGGTAGGGTATTCAAACCAAATTGAATTGGAGTATGTACCTGTCAGGTAGCCAATCAGACCCACCGTAAGAGATAATAACACCGTATCTTTAAATTTTCTTTCTCTGCACTGTAATATAATCCAGCAAAGCAGAAATATTGACACAACGTTTACCAACATACCGCGAACCATGTTTGAAGTCATGTCTGTATCAAATGATTTGTGATAATAAATCTGTGCCCAGGGCTGACCTTTTTGTGATTCCATAAATTTGGCATTTTCTTCCTGAGATGTTCCTTTCGGAGTGGTAGGAAGATAATAAAATCCCGGTTGAATGTTTTCGCTCAGACATTTTAATACACTCTCCTGGCTACTGGTATGTTCGGCCGTGACCCGGTGAAGGTCGAGCGCTGTCCATGACAAAAACTGCCAGAAAAAAAGAATGACTCCCCCGACAAGTGACGCAATGATAAATTGTTTCATGTTGTTTTGATTTGAATATGATTAATAAATAAAATGTTTACCAGCGTTGGGGGGCTGAATCGATATGTCCAAATCAAAATTCTATTCGCAAATATAATATTATTTTGATATACATAATCATAGTTGACATTATTTCATAAAAATGAATATTTTTCCTTTCATATGAGTTGTATAATCAGGTACTTGCCAAAACAATCATGTTTAACACCGGTATAAAGTTGCACTCAAAAAAAATACAATTCCATCTTTTGATTTTTCATATGTCCATATTTTATATCTTTGTTCTCTTTTTAAATAATTACACAATGTAATTATCGATTGGTCGTATTTTTTTCGGGAACGATTTTATTCAAAAGAATGATATTTCCGCTACAAACAGTATGGCTGCCATCAATGTTACATAATTATTCAAGCCTGATATTTATATAATCAGATTTTAACAGACAAAAGTAAATGTAAAAACATGAAGTTAGGTATTACAATAGGTGATATGAATGGTATAGGCCCGGAAGTCATTTTGAAAGCTTTGGCCAATCCCTTGATTCTGAAAAAATGTACACCTGTTATATACGGATCGGCAAAGGTATTGTCTTATCACAAAAATATGATTCCGGATATTAATATTCAGTTTACCAACATTTCTTCAGCGGAACATGCTCAGAAAGGCAGAATTAACCTGGTAAATTGTGGGGATGAAAATATCAATATCACCCTCGGCAAACCTACTGCGGAAGCGGGAAAACTTGCAGCCGCAGCTTTGGAAAAAGCAGCCGAAGATGCTAAAAACGGCGCTATTGACGGAATCGTGACAGCTCCGATCAATAAATACGCAATGAAACTGAGTGGTTTTTTATTTCCGGGACACACAGAATTTTTAGCTGATAAAGACGGGAAAAAAGAAAATCTGATGGTTTTGTGCAGCGATCAGCTAATTGTGGCCACGGTCACCAATCATGTGCCTATCAAAGATGTGTCAGAAAAAATTTCCAAAGAACTCATCTTAAAAAAGATACAGATTTTTCAAAAAACATTGGTTGAAAATTTTGGGAAAGACAAACCTGTCATCGCTGTTTTGGGACTAAATCCACATGCAGGTGATGAAGGTGCTCTGGGTAATGAAGAAGAAACCATTATCAGACCGGCGATTATTGAAGCTAAAAAAAGTGGCTATTTTGTAGCCGGTCCTTTTTCAGCAGATGCATTTTTTGGTGGCGATAAATGGACAAAGGTCGACGGAATCCTGGCAATGTACCACGATCAGGGACTGATTCCTTTTAAGACGATTTCCTTCGGTGAAGGTACAAATTTTACAGCAGGACTTAGTTTTGTCCGTACTTCTCCGGATCACGGTACAGCCTATGATATTGCAGGACAGAATATTGCCGATCCGTCTTCATTTTTACATGCCATTTACCGTGCTATGGATATTTTTAATACCAAAAACGGCTATGCGGAAGACAGGGCTAATCCTTTGATGAAAATCAAAAAACAAGCTGCGGGATTGGATGATTAGTGGTTTACGCAATTTTTCAAATGCAATAATTTTATAAATTTTAAAAAGTATTCTTACTTTTGATCCTTGAATTTTAACAGATTTCGGAATGTAGCGCAGCTTGGTAGCGCACTAGCATGGGGTGCTAGGGGTCGCTGGTTCGAATCCAGTCATTCCGACCAAAAAAGGAGTCTTAAGGCTCCTTTTTTTGTTGTTTGTTGATAAAACCAACATCTTACCGTTTTAATTTCTGCTCTTGAAGTACTTGTATTGTAATATTCATTTTTTTATTTAATTTTGCACCATATAATTTAACCAATCATGCCAGAGGTAAAACTTTTTGCTGCAAGTTCTTCAAAAACATTAGCAGAAAAAATATCAGATTATTATGGATACCCTTTAGGAGATATCGTACTCAGGACATTCAGTGACGGCGAAATGCAGGTCGAAATCAACGAGTCTGTCCGGGGAAGTTATGTTTTTTTTATAGGCTCTACTTTCGGATCCTCGGATAATCTCCTTGAGATGTTGCTGATGATTGACTCTGCCAAAAGAGCTTCTGCGGGTTATATCACTGCGGTCGTACCTTATTTTGGTTATGCGCGCCAGGATAGAAAAGACAAACCCAGAGTTCCTATTTCGGCCAAATTGGTGGCCAATCTTTTTCAGGCATCAGGTGTCAACAGAATCATGACCATGGACTTACATGCTGAGCAGATTCAGGGTTTTTTTGATATTCCTGTGGACCACCTGAAAAGTGAAGCTATATTTATGCCATACCTTAGTCAACAAGATTTAAGTAATGTAACTTTTGCTTCTCCTGATGTGGGTGGTGTCAAAAGAGCCAGAAGTTATGCAAAATATTTCCACCGAGATTTGGTCATCTGCGATAAAGAACGAAGAATCGCAAATGAAGTGGCTGGTATCACCGTAATCGGTGATGTGAATGGCGCTGATATTATTTTGGTCGATGATATCATTGATACCGCAGGAACGCTTTGTAAAGCAGCAGATGCGCTGATTGAAAAAGGAGCCAAATCCGTAAAAGCCATCCTGACCCATGCCGTTCTTTCCGGTAAAGCTTATGAAAATATTGAAAATTCCAAAATCACAGAAATCATAGTTACAGATAGTATTCCTTTGAAAAAAAGTTCTCCAAAAATCAAAGTGCTTTCCTGTGCCAAATTGTTTGCCAGGGCCATCAGAAATACCCATGAATATAAGTCGATCGCCGCTCTGTTTGTGGAAAAAGATTGATTTTTTCTACAGAGTCATAGTCACTGATTTTATCGGATTCCTAAAATATTACGTTGGTATTGATTTTTGGCCAATCAAAAATAGTTATTATTCACGTATAGCTTTCAGTTTGATATGAATGACACACAAAAACATGACGATAAAATAGCAAAACTTACATTTGCTTCTGTTTATCCTCATTACATTAAAAATAAAAAAAAGGCAGGACCATAGAAGAATTGCATCATGTTATCCATTGGCTCACAGGATTTGATGATGGAAAATTGAAAGAATTGATAGACCAAAAAGTAACTTTCGAAACTTTTTTTGACAAAGCAACCCTTCATCCTAATGCCCACCTAATAACAGGCATGATTTGTGGGTACAGAATTGAAGAAATCAGTAATCCGCTGACTCAAAAAATCAGATATCTGGACAAACTGGTAGACGAACTGGCTAAAAACCGGAAAATGGATAAAATTCTGAGAGAAAACCAAATATAATCATCCGAAAACGCCAACTTTTGGCGATTGGTTTGAAATTACATGAGAATAAGGCTGTAGATTACCAAACCACACTTTATCAGCAGGTATTTAATGGACTTTTGTTCGCAATAAAATGTTTTATAACAAACACAAGCGAATAATTTGTTTCTGACTTTATTCAGGGTACCTGAATAAACTGGTTTTTATTTTTTTTCAAATGGCTGAAAATCATTCCTTCCATTTTAGTGAGCAATCTTGTCAGTAATTTTCCGGGTAGCTGTTTTCCTGACTTTATGTCAGCATATTTTTCGGAATTATGTCATTTTGCACATCATAACATCTGCTTTTTCTGCAATATCGTCATATTTTAACTTGATTTTTGGCTTGGCATACCAATTGAACATAGGTATTTGTTACAATTTTTTAAAACAACAATAATTAGTATAAAATGGGCAAAATTATCGGTATTGACTTAGGTACAACCAATTCTTGCGTAGCGGTTATGGAAGGAAACGAACCTGTCGTGATTGCTAATGAAGAGGGTAGAAGGACCCACTCTTCCATCGTTGCTTTTGGACAACGGAGAAAGAAAAATCGGTGACCCTGCAAAAAGACAGGCAATCACCAATCCAAAAGAACAGTAGCTTCCATCAAAAGATTTGGGCAATCGTTTTGGTGAGGTTGAAATGAATCCGGGAAGGGTAGCTTATAAAACCGTCAAAGGAGACAACGATACCATTCGTGTGGAGATTGACGGAAGACTATATACACCGCAGGAAGTTTCCGCAATGGTTTTACAGAAAATGAAAAACGGCGGAAGACTTTTAAGGAGTGACAGAAGCGTGATCACAGTCCTGCATACTTTAATGATTCACAAAGACAAGCCACCAAAAGAAGCCGGTGAAATCGCAGGGTTGAAAGTTCAGCGAATTATCAATGAACCAACTGCAGCAGCATTGGCTTATGGTTTGGACAAAAAACATATGGACTCAACCATCGCAGTATTTGACTTGGGTGGTGGTACATTTGACATATCGATTCTCGAGTTGGGAGATGGTGTTTTTGAAGTAAAATCCACAAACGGAGATACCCACCTGGGAGGAGGCGATTTTGATCAGGTCATCATCGATTGGTTATTGACGAATTTAAGTCTCCAGGAGAATATAGATCCTCAGAAAAGATCCTATGTCTCTTCAGAGAACCAAAGATGCAGCTGAAAAAGCCAAAATCGAGTTGTCTTCATCTTCAGAAACAGAAATCAATCTTCCTTATGTAACTGCAGTGGATGGTGTTCCTAAACACCTTGTAATGAAACTATCCAGAGCGAAGTTCGAACAATTGGCAGACACGTTGATCAAAAGAACTTTAAAACCTTGTGAGGATGCATTGAGAGATGCCGGTCTTTCAAAAGACAAAATCGACGAGGTAATCCTGGTGGGTGGTTCCACGAGAATTCCGGCTATCCAACAGGCGGTTAAAGATTTTGCAAAACCAAACAGAAGTGTTAATCCGGATGAAGTAGTAGCCCTCGTGCAGCTAATCAGCAGGTGGGTGTTTGAGCGGTGATGTCAAAGATGTTTACTTCTCGATGTGACTCCTTTATCTTTGGGAATTGAGACCACTGGAAATGTATTTGATATAGCATGGTGAATCAAATTCCACCATACCAAAAGACCAAAAACGTATTCTACCGCAGCAGACAATAACCAAGTGTTGAGATTCATATTCTTCAGGAGAGAAAGACCAATGGCACGCGACAACCAGTCAGTAGGCGGATTTATCCTGGATGGAATTCCGCCTTCACCAAGAGGAGTTCCACAGGTTGAAGTGAACTGACATGGACGATCGAATTTGAAAGTAAGTGCCAAAGATAAAGTGGAAAGAACAGAATATCAACGGTGAAGCGTCAACGGTCTTTCTCGGAAGAAATCGCCAAAATGAAAGCTGAAGCTGCAGCCAATGCTGAAACAGATAAAAGGCCCGTAAACAGCTGAAAAACGAATGAAGCGGACAGTTTTGATCTTCAGACGAAAAACAGTTGACAGAATTGGGTGATAAAATTACCCCTGATCAAGCACCGATTGAAGCCGCTTTGGGCAGTCTCAAAGAAGCACACAAAATGCAGGATTTGGCAACTATCGATACAGCCATGAACGAATTGAATCAGGTATTCAGCTCTGTGGCTCAAAATCTTTATCAGAATCCGGGTAACGAAACAGGACCAGATGCCGGACAAGGCGGTGGTAATGCCAATACCGGAGGAAATACAGCCGATGACGTTACTGATGTAGAATTTGAAGAGGTGAATGACAATAAAAAATAATCAGTATTTTTATAATAAAAAGAGAGTCCGAAAGGCCTTTTTCAAACTGAATGATTCAGGATCATTAAAATGTTGGAGTCAAGCAAAAAGCAATGTTTCAGACATATAAAAAGTCAGTTATGAATCTCTCGCCTCGTCAGTCCCTGAGACGTGACCAACTATTAAAAACACATGTTATTAACCCCAAAATGTTAGTACCATAAAACAGTGCCCAGTAAAGTATAAAAATGATATATAAAATATTGATTTATAATATTTATATACGATATCCACGACCCTTATTTTATCCAGACACTGCGCTAAAACCGGCATTGCTCACTGTACTATTCTGCATTACAGCTAGGATTTCTCCGAGAATACAGTTTTCAAATAAAATATTTCCCTCATTTCGCATCAGAGGTTTAGCCAACGTAATGTTTAATTGATAAAAATATAATTTTGAAAATGAACGTTATACCGGCCTTAACTTTTATCGCAAATCACGATTTGAAAACCAGGCATTCAGATTTCCTTTGACAACAACGTGTCGGTTCCTTGATATTCTATTTGTATCGGTTTTATTGATTTCAAAGGTTTAGTCATGAAAATGGTATCAATGCCTGCAGCAATCTGAATGGTTTTCACCGGAGCCGCGCATTGCACAATAGCCCGAGACTGTTGGTGCCGGAATCATTTCCATTGTTAACTAATAACGAATAATTTTCATCCAACCAATCCGTTACGGTGTCAATGCCGTTTGCAAACATCCAAAATATTTGGATTTCCCATCTGTTTCTCGTCATACAAATTATCCTGCTGTACGAAACGCTATTGTTAACTAAAAAACCACCTTCCCGGTAAGGGTTGATCTTATCTGTCTCATTCGCACCCCAGGTGTTCCAGCCTAAGTGCGTCTCCTATGGTAGAAAAAGAAAATAAGATATAACCCTGCAAGATTTGTTGACTTTTTAAATCGAATCTAAATAGTGAAATTCGATTCGTTGTCAAATTGTTTGACGATCCAATCATTATTGCAGGGTTACTCCCGGAAATGGTGCGTTGGGTACCTGATTGAGTTTTGTAACGACAATTCTCCGTTAGGATAGGCCACCCTGATGGGAAAAACATTGTTAACCTATTAGTCCAAAATCTTTCACTTCCTGAATTGACCAATAACCTGTGTGAAAATCCTTTCCGATGTAAGTACGGACATTTTCTTTTACGCATTATCTTTGCAGATAGCAATGTCACCAACTTTGTCGCAATCACTTTGTCCGATAGCATTAAATTGGTAATAAGCCAAGACTGTTGTCTAACGCCGGATTTTGACCAAATGCCTCAATTGTCTGATTTCATCTCGGACAAAACCTGTTATACATTTAACTATCAATCCAGCCATTCATATTCCGATCATCCTTCAACTATTTGCAATCACTGCTGATTCTGAATCCTGGATGTCAGTTGCAGTAAGATTGATAAGAAGGTGTCGCCCAGACTCATTACAGTAAATGGTTGAAAGCCTGTCGGACTGACGGTCATTGCAAAATCACATATTGGGTGTTACACCAATCCGCCATCCTGATCACCATTGACCCTCCAGGCCATCCATATGCCGAAGAGTTGCTCTTGTTTTAAAATCATATTCCCGCGTCATCCACCATCACCCATAAAGATAGCAGCTATAATCGGGTTGAATACCACTCGGTTTGACCCAGGCGGTGACGGTGATGGTGTTTGTTACACCAAGATTAGTGCCAGTCACCAGTTTCATGGTTGGTTCCCGCGCGTTTTAATGCCTTTCCGGGAATGGCAACAGCCCGCATTGACGATGATTACAATCAGATTAAGGTGGTTTTGTACTGCTTCCAAAACATTCTGCAAACGGTCAGGTGATACCACTCTGCCCCGTTGATATAAGACCTTGAAATTTATTTGGTGGCATACGCGCACCCCCCAAATGACTCATTGCCAGGAAACATCTTCGGGTCTCAGACCACTATGATCAACAACAAAATAGACCGTATCTTTTATAACAAACATTTTGTTTCAATAGCTGATGAAAAAGTGCTACCAGCTGACTCTGGCATAAAAATCAGATTCCTGTATACCGGGATCGGTTG
>JADKBV010000006.1 GCA_016714895.1 Saprospiraceae bacterium
TTATTAACACAAAAAACTATTAGAAAACTTTTACAAACTTTCCTGAACTTACTTTGCGTCCGTCCTGAATCAATAATTGGTACTGACCGGACTGGATGTCGCGAACATCTATCTGTTCTGTTTCCTGAACTTTGCCTTGTCTGATGATTTTGTTTTGCATATCTGTTATGTAATATACCGCATCGCTGCTGTATGTATAGATGATTCTCAGAAAATCAGCCGTTGGGTTCGGATAGATACTGATTTTATCTTCAATAATATCATCCAATGATGTCAAAATGTCTAAAACTTCATCAATGATATGTACTACTCCGTTTTCAGCAACAAGGTCAGCTTCGATTACCTGAGCATTGTTGATAAATACTCCATTGTTGTTGATGGTTACCAAAAGGGCTTTCCCATTGGCTGTTGTCAGGCTCTGACCGTTTGACAAATCAGTTGACAAAGCTCTTCCCGGAACAGTGTGGAACAATAATACATTCTGAAGATTTGCCTGGCTTGAAGGTAGCATATTCCAACAAACTTAAAGGAGCTGTGTCAAAAGCATTGTCATCAGGTGCAAATACCGTAAAAGGTCCGTCACCATTCAGCCAAGCTTCAATCCGGATAAATTGACCAATAAACGTGCTGTAGACAATTTCGTCTCTTTCTCCTAAGATGTCAACAACTGTTGTCTTAGGCAATAATACTGCATCAATACGTGTACCACACCATTATCAGTTCTGATATCTGCCAGGATAACTTTTGCATCATTGATAAATACACCGTCATTGTTGATGGTTACGGTTATATTTTTACCTAATAAGGTTGGTACTGTAAGACCATTCGATAAATCGGTTGATAAGGCTGTTCCCTGCACTAAATGATACGCAAGAACATCTTCTAACAATCCGATATCCTCGCTCAAAGCCTGAATCACTTCTGCTGGTAATGCCTGGATGGCTGCATTTGTCGGTGCAAACAAAGTAAACGGTCCGTATCCTTCCAATGGATCAGAAAATTCTGCCTCATCCAATAAATTTTCTAAAATGGTATGTACAGGTGAATTTCTTACAACATCAATAATGGTAGAATCCGGTGCAAGCAATACAGCGTCTATCACATGAACGATACCATTGTCAGCTATAAGGTCTACCACAGTGATTTTAACATCATTGATAAAAATTCCGTCATCAGTGACATTGATTGTTGTGGTTTTTATCATTCAGCATTGGAATATATCCTCCATCTGCAAATTCTAAAAATGAGGCATCAAGTTCGTCGTTTACAGCGTGATATGCCAACACATCTCTCAACAATTCTTTATTTGCTAATACAGCATCCAACACTCCGGCAGGTAAAGCGGCAAAAGCTGCATCCGTTGGTGCAAATATGGTGAAAATATCATCCTGATTTGAAAGTGCGGTTACCAATTCCGCAGTTCTGATGGCTGTTTCTAGGGTATTGTGAACATTTGAACCTGCAATTATGTCAAAAACACTTGTTCCAGATGATGGAAGCAATATAGCATCAATCACGTGAACCACGCCATTGTCTGTTGTGATATCAGCGACAGTTACCAAAGCATTGTTGATAAATACGCCGTCCGGTGTTATACGCACCTGAACTACCTGCCCATTTAATGTCAAAATTTCTCTTCCGTCATACAAATCAGTGGACAATACATTTGCTCCTGCAACATGGTAAGTCAATATCGATGTCAAGGTAGGTATGTCATTCAATAAAGCTTCAATCGTTCCGGCAGGCAAAGCATTAAATGCTGCGTCTGTTGGTGCAAATACGGTAAATGGTCCTTCGCCGCTCAGTGCTCCGGCCAATCCGGCAGCAACTACGGCTGTTTCCAAAATGGTATGATCCGGTGAGTTGACAATGACGTCTACTACGGTAGTTCGAGCCGGTGGCAACAATACAGCATCGATGACGTGTACCACACCATTATCAGCAACCAAATCAGCTACAGTTACTCTTGCATCGTTGATAAAAACGCCATCTGCATTGATGGTTACCGTGACGGATTCACCATTTAACGTAACAACTTCCTGTCCGTTTGTCAAATCTGTAGACAATGCATTGACACCAGCAACATGGTAGGTCAAAATCGATGTCAAGGTAGGGATATCATTCAATAAAGCTTCAATCGTACCCGCCGGCAATGCACTAAATGCAGCGTCTGTCGGTGCAAATACAGTAAATGGTCCTTCACCGCTTAAAGCTCCGGCCAGGTCGGCAGCTACTACAGCTGTTTCTAAAATGGTATGATCAGGAGAGTTAACAATGATGTCAACCACGGTTGTAGGGGTTGGTGGCAATAATACAGCGCCAATGACGTGTACCACACCATTATCAGCAACCAAATCTGCTACAGTTACTCTTGCATCATTGATAAAAACGCCATCTGCATTTATGGTTACCGTGACGGATTCACCGTTTAACGTAACAACTTCCTGTCCGTTTGTCAAATCAGTAGACAGCATTAACACCTGCCACATGATATGTCAATATTGCTGTCAATGTTGGATGTCTTCCAATAAAGCTTCAATCGTACCTGCAGGCAACGCACTAAAAGCAGCGTCTGTTGGTGCAAATACGGTAAAAGGTCCTTCGCCGCTTAATGCTCCTGCCAGGTCGGCAGCAACAACAGCTGTTTCCAAAATGGTATGATCCGGTGAGTTGACAATGATGTCAACCACGGTTGTTGAAACAGGTGGCAATAATACCGCATCAATAACGTGAACCACACCATTATCAGCGACCAAATCTGCTACAGTTACTCTTGCATCATTGATAAAAACGCCATCTGCATTGATGGTTACCGTGACGGATTCACCGTTTAACGTAACAACTTCCTGTCCGTTTGTCAAATCAGTAGACAAAGCATTAACACCTGCCACATGATATGTCAATATTGCTGTCAATGTTGGAATGTCTTCCAATAAAGCTTCAATCGTACCTGCAGGCAACGCACTAAAAGCAGCGTCTGTTGGTGCAAATACGGTAAAAGGTCCTTCGCCGCTTAACGCTCCGGCCAGGTCAGCAGCTACTACAGCTGTTTCCAAAATGGTATGGTCAGGTGAGTTGACAATAATGTCAACAACAGTATTACTTTCTGCGGTGGCAACAAAACTGCGTCTATGACGTGAACCACACCATTATCAGCAACCAAGTCTGCACAGTTACTCTTGCATCGTTGATAAAACGCCATCTGCATTGATGGTGGTAACAGTGACTGATTCTCCATTTAAGGTTACAACTTCCTGTCCGTTTGTCAAATCTGTAGACAATGCATCAACACCTGCCACGTGGTATGTCAATATGGATGTCAATGTTGGAATGTCTTCCAATAAAGCTTCGATGGTTCCTGCCGGCAACGCATTAAACGCTGCATCTGTTGGTGCAAAAACGGTAAATGGGCCATAACCTTCCAATGGAACAGAAAACTCTGTAGAATCGAGTAAATTTTCCAGTATAGTATGGTTCGGCGAATTTCGGATAACATTTGTAACAGTGGAATCAGGTGCAAGCAGAACTGCGTCAATTACATGAACGATTCCGTTGTCAGCAAAAAGGTCCGCTATAATAACTTGTACATCATTTATAAAAATACCATCGTCATTTACTTTGATGGTTGCTGTTTTGTTATTTAACAATTGTACATAGTCGCCGTCGCTTAATGCAAGAAAATCTGAGTCTAACGTGTCATTTGCAACGTGATATGACAAAACATCTCTTAATAAATCTCTGTCAGCTAAAACTGCAGCCAAAACTTCGGAAGGTAGTGCGGCAAAAGCTGCATCTGTTGGAGCAAATACAGTGTAAACTTCATCCTCATCAGAAAGTGCTGTTACCAATTCAGCTGCTCTGATGGCTGTTTCAAGGTATTATGAACCTCTGAACCCTCTATGATGTCAAAACACTGGTTCCTGATGAAGGAATCAATACAGCGTCAAGAACGTGCACTACACCATTTTCAGCTGTAATATCGGCAACTGTAACCTGTGCGTCGTTTATAAAAACTCCATTGGGTGTTATGCGTACTTGAACAACTTTTCCATTTAAGGTTAAAATTTCTCTTCCATCATACAGGTCCGTTGATAATACATTAACTCCTGCAACATGATAAGTCAAAATGGACGTCAATGTTGGAATGTCATTCAACAACGCATCAATCGTTCCCGCTGGCAACGCATTAAAAGCATCATCAGTCGGTGCAAAAACCGTAAATGGTCCTTCACCACTTAATGCTCCATCCAATCCGGCAGCAATAACAGCTGCTTCAAGGATTTCATGGTCCGATGAATTGACGATAATGTCAACTACCGTTTGTGATTGTACCAATCTTACGATGGACAACATCACAACTAAAAGTAAAAATTTTAATCTCATGTGATTGTATTTTGTGTATGATAAAAAAGTTTCAATGACAAATGATAAAGTGACGGGTTCAAAAAAAGGTTGCCTGAAAAATAAATTTTGTTTAATCTTTTTATAACAAAACCTAAACGATAAATTTTTGTTCAGAGTCAGGCAACTTATTTACCCGCACCAACACAATATACTATTACATTATGGATCCGATAAAAATCAAACAATGTATCGCCGGCAACAGATTGGCTCAGAAAGAATTGTATGAGTCATACAAAGTCACATTATTTGTGCTTTGTCAGAGATATTTTAGTGACAGAGAAGATGCATTGGATGTTTTACAGGAAGGATTTGTAAAGGTTTTCAGAGATTTGCATCAATACGATGAAAATAAAGGATACCTGATTTCATGGATAAAAAAAGTATTTGTCAATACTTGTCTGGAAAAAATCAGGAAGAAAAAATTATTATTCAGCCCTATATCAGAAAACCAGCATGAAATGGAAAGCGACGTTGATATTTTATCAGAGTTGCAATTAAAAGACCTGACAAAAATGATTCAGGGTCTTCCTTGGGATATCGGACCATTTTTAATTTGTATGTAATCGAAGGTTTTAATCATCAGGAAATCAGTCAAAAATTAGGTATCACAGAAAGTACTTCAAAAACGCAGCTCATGAAAGCTAAAAAATGTTGCGAAGTAAACTTGAATTGATATTAAAATAAACATCATGGACGACAATCAAAATATAGAAAAATTTTTCAGGGATAAATTTAATCAACCTGTTAAACCGGATAAATGGAATATACCGGACGACGCGGTCTGGAGCGGAATTTCATCAGAATTGGACAAAAATCAAAAAACCAACAAAAGATTTCCATGGCTTCCCCTTGTGATAGCCTCTCTTGTTTTACTTTCAGGAATCCTTTCTTATCATTCTTATCAGCAAAAACAAAATATTGCCGAACTTCAATCAGCCTTACAACTTTGTAATAATACCCAAACTTTACAAAATGATGCGGCCATAATACAAAATCAGCAACCAAAGGAAACAGAAAAGATTAATGCTGTTGCACGCCAACAGCAACAAATAATTCCAGAATAACAGAGCGTTTTCTCCTTCAGCAAACCGATCAAATTCTTTTATCAGACAAAATAAATCTCCTGAACCAAAAGAATTGATGGTTGCAGAAGACGCTCCGGTTGAAAATCTTAACATTCCTCTTGTGGTCGATGAAAAAAACGATACTCCGGTTTTTCCGCCGCAGCTTATAAGTTCAGGGCCTTTTATCCAATATCCTGAAATCGGTCTGATCAAACCTTTGCTTCTTTTACCGAAAAACCAGCAAATCAAAAAGGAATCTTCATCATCTGATATCTACATAGGACCATCCGCAGGAGTGTATTATTGGATGGACAGGAAAAAAGGAAGTTTTACCCATCCTCTTTCCGAGCTGTTAATCGGTGAAAAAACTGAAATTTCTTCTCTTTTTGGCATCAAAACAAATGTAAAACTTTCCGAAAGATGGTCATTTTCAGGTGGTTTGGAATATTATCGTCGAAATCAACAATCCCAATATCAGGTTAATCAACCCTATTCAACATCGACAGAAATGTTAAGTGGTAATGATTATGAAAACCAATTCAGACACAGTCTGCCTACCGGTTTGGGAAATGTCAGCACATATCTCATTTTATCCCGATCTACAGGCAGCGCGGTAAATGAAAATGAAGATGTGTTGCTGGATTTTAGCATGGACAATGTATCAGACATTCTTTCGATTCCATTGGCGGTAGAATATTTTCCCCTTACTCAGGGAGAAGGTCTGTTTCTTTCCGGTGGTATCAGAACCGAAGTGGTCCTAAATAACCGGATTTCAGATGTCACCATTCAAAGTCACCACAATGCGATCAAAAACAAACACTTTTCAGTCGATTATGACGTCCTTCAAATGAATAATCTCAATCTTTCCATGACGGCAGGGATAGGATATAAAAAGGTATTTTGGAATGATTTTATATTTTCAACGGAAGTACAGTACGGAAAAGCCTTAAACCCAGTTTACCGGACAGAAAATTACCGACATGATATTGATTATATCTCCGGGCAGATTTCTGTATCCAAAAAATTGAATTAATCACAGATTATACTTTCGGAAAACTAAATCCTGAACCACAAAATTGAGGCAAAAAGCGGTAGGTTTTATTGTTCTTCAGGTACAATATACTCAACCTGGGTGTCGACAAGAATGCCTTTGATCATGTTTTCTTCAAGGTATTTTCTTGCTGGACTGATTTCTTTATTCAAATATTTTTCGATCATCAGACCAGCCACCGGTGCTGCCCATTCAGCTCCGAAACCGGCATTTTCAACAAATACCGCAATGGCTATTCTGGGTTTGTTTTTTGGTGCAAAACCGAAAAATACCGAATGGTCTTCGCCATGAACATTTTCAGAAGTTCCTGTTTTACCACAAACATCCAATCCCGGCACATAGGCTGACCGGGCAGCGTATAAAACCACTTTTTCCAACCCATCGATGACAGGAGCAAAATGTTTTTTATCGATTCTTACTTTTTTAGGAATAGAATATTCTATGGGAAGTGGTTTTCCGGACCGAAATTGTTTGATAAGGTGAGGAGTGTAATAAAATCCCCTGTTGGCAAGAATCACAGCCAGATTGGCCATTTGAATGGTAGTAAGCTGCATCTCTCCCTGTCCGATACCCAGGGACAATGTCCATACCGAACGCCATCCGTTGACTTCTTTGCGATACAATCTGTTATAGTATTCAGAGGTAGGAACATACCCTTTGTTTTCATAACTGAGATCGACACCCAGTCTTTTTCCAAGTCCAAAATCATACAAATAACTTACCAGCGTATCCAATCCTACACCCGGTTTTTTGTATCCGTACTGATCGACAAAATCCCTGTATAACTGAAAAAAATAAGTATTACATGAATGTTGAATGGCTTCACTGATGTCTTTGGGCACACTGTGGCCATGACATTTCTGGACTTTGGTAGCGCTCAAACGGTAGTATCCCGGACAATAAATGGTTTTGGAAGCATAGGTTGTGCCTTTTTGTAACGTGATCAGAGACAAAATGGGTTTAAAAATAGATCCCGGCGGATATTTGTTGGTTACAGCTCTGTTGTTCAACGGTTTATTAATCGAATCAAGCAACAATAATTTGATACCTTTCCCCTTTTTCGTCCAAGGTCAATAAATTGGGATCAAAGGAAGGGGACGAAACCAAAGCGAGAATTTGCCCTGTGGAAGGTTCTATAGCAACGATAGCGCCTCTTTTGTTTTTTAATAATGACTCACCGTAAGCCTGCAGGTCAATATCTAAACTCAGGTCTATATCTTCTCCGGAAACAGCCATAGAATCCAGTCTGCCATTATCAAAAGAACCAACCATTCTGCCCAGGTTGTCTCTCAGAATATATTGCACTCCTTTTTCTCCTGACAACTCATTTTCATAGGCATATTCAATGCCTGATATGCCGATGAAGTCACCGGCTGCATACTTATCGCCGTATTTTTCAATAATTTCTTTGTTAACCTCTCCCATATAACCCAAGCATGGGCGCCATGTTGATGAGGATAAGCCCGTATATATCGTTGCACCGGATAAAACCCGGAAATTTGTACATATGCTCCTGAAAAACGGCAAATTGTTCAGGGCTGATTTATTGAGAAATACAAAAGGAATCGCTTTATGAAATTTTGGATTTGACCAGTCTTTATCCAGATTTTTTAAAAGTTTCGATATCAATGTTTAATAACCGGCAGAAATTTGTTGTGTCCATGGCCGGATCGACCTTGTTTTTGATGGCCAATATTTCATAGATAGGATAATTGAGAACCAATGGTTTACCATTTCTGTCATACAACAAACCCCGCGCAGGATAAATGATGTTTTTATACAAAGTTGTTCTTGCCGCCTGCTCTTTATATTTTTGGGTGAATAATTGTAGTTGTGCACTTCTGAAAGTCAGTAATAAGGCTCCTAATATGACAAAGATGATGATGATTTTATGTCTGTCTTTATTTTCCATATTACTTTGAACTGAAAATATACTGCAGTAACAGGATGACAAAAAGGGAAGCGATAAACGTAAATAATGTATTCATCACGATGTCAAAAATAAATACAAAGGAAAAAGCTTCCACACTGAAGTAAAAAAATAAATGGACGATCATAAGAATAGAAACATAAGAAGCAAACCAACCAAGCCCCATTCTTTTTAATCCGGGAATCTCATTCATATTATAACCTTCATACGGCTCAAGAATCCCTAAAATCAAAGGCCGTAGGTAAGCTGTAAACACCATCGCTGCTGCATGAACACCGGGAGAATCGTAAAACCAATCTACCAATAGTCCCATGACAAACGACAACACCAGAACGACAGAATTCTGAAGTTTGACAGGAAGCAATAAAGTAAACAAAGGATAAACAAAAATATGCAGGTAGTACCAGGGTTCGTTGGCAAACTGTATTTGTTTGAATATCAATCCCTGCACCAGTAAAAGACAGATAAATCGCCATATTTGTTTTGTCCAGAGACTATTCATTTTTACCTCCTCTTCCAATTGCAGCTGCTCAGCTGCAAACCGGTTTTACGACATAAGCGTATGGTAATGAAGATAAATTCTGAAATAATTTTACAGTGATTTCAAAACTGTTGCTGCCCGGGACAACCTCAAATTTTTCTATGCGGCCGACTTTAATTCCTTTTGGAAAAATGGTCGAATAACCGCTGGTTACCACTGTATCACCTATGGCTATAAACTGATGTTTAGGAACTGATTCCAAAATCATGGTCTGTGGATCCATGGTTTTCCAGACGAGGTTTCCATGGGTATTTCTCGATTGAACAGCGCAACTGATGCGGGTCTGACTATGCAGCAAAGAAATGACATGAGCATAATTGTCAGAGACATTTCTGACGATGCCGACAAGTCCTTTTTCGCTGATAACACCCATATTGGGTTCGATGCCTTCCCGTCTGCCCTTACAAAGAGTTATATGGTTGTTGGCCAATTGAAATGTATGATTGCATACAGGTGCCGGAATGATCGAATATTGTGAAAAAGCAGAATCCAATTGTGGGATCTCTGTATTAACATATTCTATACGGATGAGATTTTCAATAAGATTGGCATTTTCACGAGACAAGCTATCGTTGACCTGTCTGATATTCAGGTATTGATACATCTTATTGGTGGAAGTAGCCAGGCGGGCTATATACACATTCGAAGAGTTCCAGAAAATTTCATTTTGTACCCTGTTGTATTGGATAATCAAGTAAAAACAAAATATCTCAAGTATAATAAAAATGAGGTGATACCCATATTTTATAAATAATTGAAAAACACTGTTCATACTTTGTTATCAAATAAAATCATATACTCTTCCGGTCTATCAGGAAGGAAAACTTATGAGAGTTTTTAAGCGCCATACCCGTTCCCCTTACAACGGCTCTTAACGGATCGTCAGCGATAATCACATTTAATTTTGTTTTCAAACTGATTCTTACATCCAATCCTCTGAGTAATGCGCCTCCTCCTGTCATGTATAATCCGGTTTTAAAGATATCTGAGGACAACTCTGGTGGAGTATCTTCCAATGCTTTGAGGATGGCTTCTTCTATTTTTGCAATAGATTTGTCCAATGCTTCAGCCACTTCGCCATGAGACGTAAATACCTGTTTAGGTATGCCTGTCAGAAGGTCCCGGCCATTTACAGCATATTTTGGTGGTGCATCCTGGATTTCAGCCATGGCAGCACCTGCGTGAATTTTGATTTGTTCTGCCGTTCTTTCTCCAATCAGAATATTGTGTTTTCTTTTCATGTAGTCGATGATGTCATTGGTAAACTCATCGCCTGCTATTCTGATGGACTGGTCGGTGACAATGCCGGACAATGCAATTACTGCAATCTCTGTTGTTCCTCCTCCTATGTCAATGACCATGTGACCTATAGGTTCCTCAACGTCCAAACCGATACCCAAAGCTGCTGCCATTGGTTCGTGGATGAGATAGGTTTCCTTTGAGTCAACGTGGTCTGCTGAATCAAAAACGGCTCTTTTTTCCACTTCTGTGATTCCTGAAGGTATACAAATCACCATTTTCAGGTGGGTAAAAAATCTTCTTTTTTCTCCAATCATATTGATCAGACCCTGAATTAATGCCTCCGCGGCCTGAAAATCTGCGATAACTCCATCTTTTAACGGTCTGACGGTTTTGATATTGTCATGCGTTTTTCATGCATTTGCATAGCCCGGTTCCCAACGGCGATTACTTCATTGGTTTGCCTGTTGATAGCTACGATGGATGGTTCATCCACCACAACTTTATCATTCTGAATAATTAACGTATTAGCCGTTCCTAAATCTACGGCTAATTCCTGAGTGAAAAACTTAAAAAGTCTCATGATATATTGATGACAATGACTGGAAAAAATATAAGGGTGGCAAAATTACTACTTTTCTTTGATTATCAAGGAAAAATAAACACCGAATTTTTGGTTTAACTGCTGATTGTCAGATTTTTTACAATCCTGTAACTATTTTTTAATAAGCTCTTTCGTCATTATTATTCATATAATTGATAAACGCCCTGTTTACCACTCTTGTCCCTCCGTAGGTGGGATAATTTCCTGAAAAATACCAATCCCCGTGATTTTCCGGACAAGCTATATGTAAATCCTCTATAGTCTGATATATAACCTCCACATTGGGCAAAATGTTGTCAGGCGTCACCAATTGTGAAATTTTTGCCGAAATTTGCTCCTGAGTATATTGGCTGTATAAAAACTGAACCTGATTGGTCATCTGTTCTATAGGGAGTTTTTCCTGCTCAAGACATCTTTCATATACTTCCTGCATCAAATGGGTTTTATTATCTTCTTCAAGCAAAGCCACCAAAGCTCTGAAAGCAATAAACTCTTTCATTTTGCTCATATCTATGCCGTAACAATCAGGATATCTGATTTGTGGTGCCGAAGATACAATGATGATTTTTTTAGGTCTTAAAGTAGATAAAATATAAATGATCGTGTCTCTCAACGTCGTCCCCCGGACAATGGAGTCATCGATTAATACCAATGTATCCACTTCATTCTGCACAATACCATAGGTGACGTCATATACATGCGAAACCATTTGTCCCCGCGAAACATTATCTGCTATAAAGGTCCTCAGCTTTTCGTCTTTGACTGCCAGTTTTTCTGCACGGACCGACATATGAAGAATTTGTTGGAGTTTTTCGGGTGTCAGTTCATTTTTTTGCTGAAGTTCAAGGATTTTTTGTTGTTTTATTTCATTGAGTTCGGCTTCCAAACCTTTCATCATTCCGAAAAAAGCAACTTCTGCCGTATTCGGTATAAATGAAAAAATGGTGTTTTCCAAATCGTTATCTATAGCTTTAAGAATTTTTTTGACCAGCAACTCACCCAGTTTTTTTCTTTCAAGATATATATCTCTGTCTGTGCCCCGACTGAAATAAATTCTTTCAAAACTGCACGGTGTCTTAGGCAATGGTTGTTTGCACAATTCTTCGGTGACGAGTCCGTTTTTTTTGATAATCAAAGCATGTCCCGGCTGCAATTCTTTCACCTGAAAATATCTGATATTCAATACCGTCTGAATCGCAGGTCTTTCACTGGCGACAACCACAATTTCATCATCATGGTAATAAAATGCCGGTCTGATACCCGATGGATCGCGCATGACAAAAGCATCACCATGCCCTATTAGTCCCGCCATAACATATCCGCCGTCAAATTTTCGGGTTGACCGTTGCAGCAACCTGTGAACGTCGAGATGTTCGATGATGAGTTGATTGATTTGTTCGTTGCTGTATCCTTCAGGTTTAAACCATGAAAACAATCGTTGAACCTCATCATCCAGAAAATGACCGATTTTTTCCAAAACAGTCACCGTATCAGATTTTTCTTTGGGATATTGCCCGAAACCTATGAGTTCATTAAACAATTCGTCTACATTGGTCAGGTTAAAATTTCCTGCCAATACCAGATTTCTTGTGATCCAGTTGTTCTGTCTTAAAAAAGGGTGCACCGTTTCTATCGTATTCGGCCCATGTGTTCCGTATCTCAGGTGACCCAATAACAATTCACCGGTATAGGGTTTATTTTGTTTTAACCACGCAGGGTCGTTCATTTGTTCCGGTGCCAGATCATTAAAATGCGCAAAAACACCATCAAACAAATCCTTAAGGTATTGAGGACTGTTGCTACGCTTTCGCGAAATATACCTGTTGCCGGGTTCCATATCCATTTTGATCGTCACCAAACCGGCACCATCCTGACCGCGATTTCTTTGTTTTTGTAGCAGCAACTGCATTTTGTGCAATCCGTACAGGGAAGATCCATATTTTTCCTGGTAATATTCTAATGGCTTCAACAGCCTGATGAGTGCCAGTCCGCACTCGTGTTTAATGTGATCGCTCATCGAGGGATTTAATTTCTGATACGTTGGGCTTAAGGAAGTGCAAAATTACAAGTTTTATTATTAAAATCGTAAGTAATTTTTCCACAAGGAGATGTTTACTGTACGAACAATTATAAAATATGTTTGATTTACTTTTTTTTTGAAAAAGGGAGGGTATAATTTAAAAACAATATTTATAATGTAAAAAACCGGGAAGCAATCTCAAGGCTTTCTTGTGTATCTGCCAAAACAAACAAAGTATCTTCTGGTTGGATAGTCGTCGCACCTCCCGGAATAAAATATTTATTATCTCTCTGAATCATTGAGATTACAGTGTTTTCAGGAAGTTTTAGTTCTACAATTTTTTTTCCTGAAACCAGATATGATGATGAAATTAAAATTTCTTTTATGGCACCTTTGGGCCGTTCGGTGAGAAATTTTTCGGTTGGTGAAAGTGGTTTTACTTTTTCCGGCATATCCACATGCAACCACTTGGCAAATTTCGACAAGGACGTACCCTGAATCAAAACAGAAGTTACCGAAATAAAAAATACAATGTTAAAAATCATGTCCGCTTTTTCAATACCGGCAAGTAGCGGATAGGTCGCAAAAACAATGGGGACAGCCCCTCTCAGACCAACCCATGAAATGTAAAATTTACTTTTTTGCCTGATGTTGAATAATGATAAACTAATAAAAACACTCAAAGGTCGGGCTAAAAGAATCAAAAATAAAGATATGAGAATACCGATTCCAAAAATAGGCGGTAATTGTGAAGGAAAAACCAATAAACCAAGGGTAAGAAACAGCACGATTTGCATGAGCCATGCCAATCCGTCAAACATTTTCAGGATACTTTTTTTGTGCATTAAATCCTGATTTCCCAAAAAAACTGCACAAACATAAATGGCTAAAAATCCATTTCCGGAAAGGAAATCTGTAGCGGAAAAAGTCAAAAACATCAAAGCTATAACCAAAACCGGATAAAGACCTTCAAAATCAAGCTGGATTTTATTAATGATTATTTTGCTAAATTTTCCAAATACAATTCCCATCAATCCACCTATGACCATTTGTTGGATAAAAAACGGTATCACCGACCATATACTTTTATCAGGACTAACTACTAAAGTCAGAAAGGATAATGTCAACACATAAGCCATAGGATCATTACTGCCACTTTCAAACTCCAGGGTAGGTCGTATATTGTGTTTTAAAGCGAGACTTTTTGATCTTAAAATAGAAAATACTGCCGCTGCATCTGTCGATGAAACTATAGATCCCAATAAAAGACTTTCATACAAAGTAAAATCAGTAATCTGCCATACAAAGACGCCAACACAGGATGCTGTCAGCAAAACACCCAATGTGGAAAGGGCGATTCCTTGTTTCAAAACAGGTCTTACCGCATTCCAGTTTGTATCTAAACCACCTGAAAACAAGATAAAATTTAAAGCGATGACCCCGATGAACTGAGCATATTTTGCATTGGAAAATACAATACCCCCTATACCGTCTGAACCTGCCAACATGCCGATGGCCAAAAATAATAAAAGAGTCGGCACACCAAATTTAAATGAAGTTTTACCGGCAAATATACTCACCAACAAAAGGAGCGAACCAATTAATATGATATTCTCGATGGTAAGATTCATTTGTTTTGGCTAATTTTTAGATAAAACCATTAGGTTTTACCGTTAAAAATGTTTGAAATTTTTAATAATCCCCACAATTATAATGAAAAAACCTTGCTATTGGTTTATTTTAAGATCCGTTAGTGTATTAATAAAGGTTTGACCGGGTTATTTCAAATGTAAATTGTAATCAAAAAGATTTCTGTACTTTTACCTCTATTCCATCAATTCATTTAATTTTACCTCTTGATTGATTGGTTAGGTCATAAACGCATTTCCTTCCAAATTTTTTCTATTCTTCAAATCGCCGAAATCCAATTCAAATGGCCAAAATATTTTTATCTCTTTTTTTTGTGTTGACCCTATCTTTTTTTTCTCTGGCTCAGGAAAAACCGACCTGGGATGTCAATAATCCTCCGGGCAACTTTAAGGATGTTTCCTTTGATGTCAATGAAGGCACCTGGATGAATATCGATGTGAGTCCCGACGGCAAAACGATAGCTTTTGACCTACTCGGCGATATTTATACCATGCCGGTCACCGGCGGGCAGGCAAGCTGTATCCGCAGTGGGCTGGCCTGGGAAGTGCAGCCCAGATGGAGTCCTGACGGTAAAAAAATATTGTTTACAAGCGATTACAAAGGCGGAGACAACATTTTTTATATGGATGTCGATGGTCAAAATGTAAAACAAATCACCAAAGAAAGTTTCCGACTCCTCAATAATGCCGTCTGGATGCCGGATGGTCAGTACATCGTCGCCAGAAAACACTTTACGTCAGGTCGTTCCCTGGGAGCCGGCGAAATGTGGATGTACCACATCTCAGGCGGTGAAGGTATCCAACTGACCAAAAGAAAAAACGATCAGCAGGATGTCAACGAACCTTGTATTTCTGCTGATGGTAAAAAACTTTTCTACAGTGAAGACATGTATCCCGGCGGATATTTTCAATACAACAAGGATCCGAACAATGAAATCTTTGTCATCCAGTCTTACGATTTTACCACCGGCGAAATCAAACGTGTGACCGGAGGAAGCGGCGGCGCCTGTCGTCCTCAGATCTCACACAAAGGTGATCATCTGGCATTCGTGCGCCGTATCAGAGAAAAATCGGTTCTTTTTATCAGAGAATTGTCCAGCGGCAAAGAGTGGCCGGTATACGACGCACTTTCCAAAGACCAGCAGGAAGCCTGGACCATCTTCGGAATCTATACAGGATTTGACTGGACACCTGACGACAAACATATCATCATCTGGGCAAAAGGAAAAATATGGAAGATTGATGTAGCAACCAAATCTGCCACAGAAATTCCCTTCCGCGTCAAAGCTAATCACAAACTCATGGAGACCGTAGCTTTCGAAAATCCTGCCTTTGAAGATGAGTTTGAAGTAAAAGTTTTGCGCAACCTTACAACCTCGCCCGATGGTAAAAAAGTCGTCTTTAGTGCTCTGGGAAATCTTTATATGTCTGAAAATTTCGGAACACCCAAACCTTTGTTTTCAGGTGATGATATCGAAGCGGAAGCAAACTTCAGCCCGGATGGCAAAAAATTGGTCTACGTCACCTGGAATGACGAAACCATGGGTGCCATCAGATTGTACGATATGGCCACCGGCACTTCAAAAGTGCTGACCAAAGACCCTGCCATCTACCGGACGCCTTCGTTTTCTCCGGATGGAAAAACCATCGTCTACCGCAAAGAAGGGGGCAACGGTCATCAGGGATATCTCTATAGCCTTGAAGCCGGGATTTATACGTTGAGTGTCGATGGCGGCGAACCAAAATTTATCACCGGAGAGGGAGAAAAACCACAATTTTCAGCAACAGGCAAAGAAATCATGTTTACTACCGGCGGATTTTTATTTGGCTCCATTTCCAAAGCCTTTAAAAAATATGATTTGGAAAATAAAAAGACCCATATAATTTTTAATACCAGCTATACGACAAATTTTGTTCCGAGTCCTGACAATTTATGGATCGCCTTCACAGAGCTTCATAAAGTTTATGTCGCTCCTATGCCGGCGACCGGACAACCCATCGGTATTTCTGCCAAAACCAAAGCTGTTCCGGTAGCGCAGGTAGCCAAAGATGCCGGTTACAACCTGCATTGGTCTGCGGACAGCAAAAAACTGTTTTGGACCCTGGGAAATGAATATTTTTCCGAACCGCTACAAAGAAGATTTTTGTTTCTGGAAGGCGCATTGGACAGCATACCTCCGATGGATTCCACAGGCACTAAAATTGTGCTGAAAGTCAAATCCGATAAACCCAAAGGAAAAATTGCTTTCAAAAACGCAAATATCATCACCATGGAAAACAATCAGGTGATCAAAAACGGAACAATGGTCGTTGATGGAAACAAAATCGTTTATGTTGGTTCTTCAGGAGGAGCGCCCGTCGAAAAAAACACCAAAATGATTGATGTCAAAGGCAAAACCATCATGCCGGGATTGGTTGATGTGCACGCACATCTCGGTGCTTTCAGAGATGGTATCAGTCCACAAAAACATTGGGAATATTTTGCCAATCTGGCCTTTGGAGTAACGACCACCCACGACCCATCGTCCAACAGCGAAATCACCTTTGCCCAGTCAGAAATGGTCAAAGCCGGAGCCCTCACCGGACCGAGGATTTTTTCGACAGGCACGATTTTGTACGGTGCCGACGGGGATTTTAAAGCAGAAGTCAATAGCCTCGAAGATGCTAAATCAGCACTACGCCGTACCAAAGCATTGGGAGCATTTTCTGTCAAATCGTACAACCAACCCAGGAGAGAACAACGACAACAAGTCATCGAAGCAGCCCGGCAATTGGGCATCAGGGTCGTTCCCGAAGGTGGTTCGTTTTTTTACCATAATCTGAGCATGGTAGCTGATGGTCATACCAGTGTGGAGCATAATCTTCCGGTCGCCCCCTTGTACAACGATGTCATTCAGTTTTGGTCACGGACACAGACCAGCAATACGCCGACCCTGATCGTCAATTACGGTGGTATCAATGGAGAATATTACTGGTATCAGAAAACCGAAGTCTGGAAAAATAAAAAATTGCTGACCTTCACACCAAGACCGGTGATTGACGCAAGATCGAGACACAGAACGATGGTCCCCGACGAAGAATACGAAAACGGACACATCCTGACCTCAAAATCCCTCAAAAAACTCAACGATGCCGGAGTCAAAATCAATCTCGGTGCCCACGGCCAGATCCAGGGTATCGGCGCCCATTGGGAATTGTGGATGTTGCAGCAAGGAGGCATGACCAACCAGGAAGCTTTGTATTGTGCCACGATGAACGGTGCCAAACTCCTGGGCATGGAAAAAGAAATCGGTTCGCTCAAAGCCGGAAAACTGGCAGACCTCATCATCATCGACGGCAATCCTTTAGCAGATATCCGTCAGAGTGAAAAGGTGGTCTACACCATGATCAACGGCAGATTGTACGATACCGAAAACATGAACGAAATTGGAAATACCCAAAAAACTAGGAGCAAATTTTTCTGGGAACTCGACGGCAGCGGCAATATTTTTCCGTTTTTTTCAGATACCCACGGGATTATGGGCGGTAAATGTGCCTGTGGATTGTAGGTAAAAATAGAGTTTGTTGAAAAGTTTTGGAACAAATCATAGGTAAAGAATATTTATTATTTTTCACCTATGATTTGCACCAAAGCCAATATTTATATAGGCTCCGGCAATTTTTATACCTGCTTTTTGTCCCCAGCCTGTATGTGTATTTTTATTTTTTAGTCCCTCAATGATTAAATACAATCAAACTTAAGTCTTACGAAGGGATTTTGTTTACTAAACTAAATTTATTTGCAATATCCGGTAAATCATTTCACTTCCGAAAGATATAAAAAGAATACTGAGATGATATATATACTTTATGACAGGCATTTCGGGATAAAACGCTTTAACATTTTGCCAATACTTTGATTATAAATCACTTATGATCCGGATTTTCGGAAAAAAATGAATTACAATTACTTTTGTATTAAAAAATAAAAACCAGAAAAAACTTGAGGTAGCAAAAAGGAAAATATTATTTATGGACTCAGTAAAATAATCACACCTTTCGTTATACCGGACAAAAAACCAAGATTATAGCAAATGTAGTACTAGTGGTTCGTTATTTTCAGTCTGATTACTCGCAATTCTAAATCCAAGGTCGTCAATTTTAAATTGTAAAGGATGACTTCTTCTTCGATTTGTAGCCATAACACTTCGTTCTTCGTCAGCCCAACCACCACCTCTTAAAATTCTGTATGACCCGTAAACCGTTTCGTCATAGATGTCCGAGCACCATTCCCAAACGTTGCCCAGCATATCATAAAGTCCCCAGGAATTTGGTTCTTTTTGTCCGACAATATGCGATTTCATAAACGAATTGTCTTTGTACCAGGCAATACTATTTAGTTCTCCGTATCTTATTCCTGTATCCCCGGCTTTACAAGCATACTCCCATTCAGCTTCTGTCGGCAAACGAAAGCCGTTTGCATTAATATCAAAGATTATTGTTTCGTTATCTTCCTGAATCAGATAACAAGATTCTAACCCTGTCTTAACTGATAAACTATTACAAAAAATGATAGCCTCTTTCCAGGTAACTGTCTCTACGGGATGTTTGTTGCCTTTTATTGTACTGGGGTTTTCATTTGTTATTGCAACATAAAATTCTTGTGTTACCGGAAATTTTGCAAGCAAAAACGGATTTATCTCAACAGTCCAATTTTGTTTAGTTCTGTCGTCCCTCAGTTCAATTTTCCCATGGGGTATTTCCACCATTAAATTATCTGATGTATAGATGTTTTTTATGTCGATTTGATTATGTTTCACTCGCTTTTATAGAAGTCGATAATGACTGTTTGGTGGCCGGCTTTTAATGACCGGCACTTATTAATCCAAGCTGAAAAAATATAGTATTCCACTAAATTCATCCCGCTTTCAAAAATATTTATAAAGAAATTCATTTTGTCCTACCCCTTACATTTGGGAAAGGTTTGTCTTTATTTGTTGATTTTCACACAATAAAGTAAGCTTTTTTCCCATCAAAATATCTTCTTTATATCTTATGATATGTACTCAAGGTTATATCTCGATCTAACATATATTATTCCGTATGTTTTTTTTAAATCACCCACATGTACGTTTTATTCTGACGATATTTTTGAATATCACCGGAATAAACACTTTCTTTTTAACTAACTACTTCTTCTGAAAAACCCGGATATAATCGACCGACATCCTTTGCGGAAATTGGGTTGATGCATCCGGATTTCCCGGCCAGTTTCCACCAACCGCAATATTAAAAATAAAGAAAAAATCCTGATTAAACGGATAACTGTACCCTGCTGTATTAGCAGGTGTCAGGGTATGAACGAGCTTATTATCGAGATACCAGTTAATCCGGTTGTTTTCCCAAATAATGGAAAAAACATGATATTTATCTGAAAAATCTCCTGAATCCAACGTTGTTGACTTGGAAGAATTGACACTGAAAGATTGTCCCTGATTGCCCCAGTGTGCCGTACAATGCAGTTTATTAGGCTCATGACCGACTACTTCCATAATATCTATTTCGCCGCAAGCAGGCCAACCCACTTGTTGAATATTCGATCCAAGCATCCACAAAGCCGGCCAGATACCTCTTCCTTTAGGCAGTTTGGCACGGATATCAATTCTACCAAACAAAAACTCCTTTTTACCTTTGGTTATCATTCTGGCAGAAGTGTATTGACCATTGTTTTCTCTTCTGGCTTCAATGACCAGTTTTCCTTGGGTCAAATACGAATTTTGCAGAGATGCAGTATAATTCTGCAATTCATTGTTTCCCCATCCTGATGCACCGAGTTCATGTGTCCAGGCTGTCAGATCAATGTTGGTCCCTTCAAATTCATCAGCCCAGACTTTATCAAATCCGGCATAATTATCAGGACTGATAAATCCATCTTCCGTTTCTTCGACAAAAGTGTCATCATTCCGTAGGGTAACGCTTATTTTTTCGCGGACAGCAACGGCATTTTTAACATTAGATAGAACGATATAAAAAACTTCATCTTCTTCTCTTAAGGTATCACCTACCACTTCAACCGTAAAAACTGCATTGCGCTGACCAGCCGGTATGGTGATGCTGCCCTGAGTTTTATTGTAATCCTCACCTTCTTTGGCAGAAAAAGCTTCGGTTACGTAATCAAAAGTTACATCCGCATCTGATGTCGTTGAAAGCCTGGCATTAAGCGTAAACAAAGCGGCACCTGCATTACCTTCAAACCTGACCACATCACTGACATCAAGTTGTTTACCAACCGGATTTTCATCAACGGGTCCGCTTCCTTCATCACATGAAAAAATAAACGCTGAAATCAAAAAAACGGTAACATATTTTAATCTGTTCATAAAACTACATTTTTGATGAAGGTAATTGATATACCCGAACATAATCAACGACCATTTGTTGTGGCCAAATATTTTTATCGACACCTTTTTTTCCGCCCCAATTACCTCCTGCTGCAACATTCAGCAGCAAATGAAAGGGTTGGTCAAAAGGCCATTCTTTGTTGGTTTTGTTTTCATTCGTGAATGTAAAATACAACAAGTCATCCACAAAAAAATCAATTTTATTTTCATTCCATTCAATGCCGTAAACATGAAAGGATTTTTCACAATCTCCTGCATACACAGCCCCACCTTTTTGTGTGCCGATGATATGATTGTAAGATGTCGTATGAACGGTGCCGAATATCGAATCCGGTTCATAACCTACATGTTCCATAATGTCAATTTCGCCACTTTTTGGCCAACCTCCGTAGGCTGATTGTGTCGGCAACATCCAGATAGCCGGCCATGTTCCGCGACCCGTTGGAAGTTTGGCTCTGACTTCTATTTTCCCGTACGTCCAATCTCCTTTCCCTTTGGTTTTGAGCCGGGCAGACGTAAATTCACGGGACCCTTTGTTTTCTTTTCTGGCCGTAATATACAAATAGCCATTATCTACATATACGTTGGAAGAATCTGTAGTATAATATTGCAATTCCTGATTGCCCCATTGACAAACCGTTGGGCAACCGTCACCCAGATCATACACCCACTTTGTCCCATCGGGCTTTCCTTTTTCGGAAAATTCATCCGACCAAACCAATTGATAGGTTTGATCGGATGATTGTTGGCCATTAACAAAATACGGACTCCATAAAAGAGCCAAAAGGATGTATATTGCGGGCAAAAAATTCATTATTTAGAAACCAATTGAAATCTCCAGATTCCCGGGCCAAAATTGACAAAAATTTCCAGAAAATCTTCGTTGGCTCTTGTTTCCATTTTTGAAATGGTATACGTTATTGAACTGACCGGAAGTTTTACTTCTGCTCCATTGGTAGCTTTAGGCAATCCGATAAAAGCTCCCAAACCATTTACAGAAAGTGTATTGACTCCACCTTCAGTCAACACTGTGTAACTATGTGTTCCTGAAGCCCATGGTTTTACATTATCAGCCAGAAGATTTTCATCCACACACTGAAACGGAAATCCCATATAATCTTCTGCCCACAAGTCCCCTTTGGTATCATAGATCATTTTCAGATCATCGGTAAATGTCCATTCATCATTCCATGCACAAGGTCTTACATCGATTTCCATGACTTGATTTTGCCACCAGGTTTGGCTGCCATCTGCAGGTCCTACCCAAAGGGCACCGGCGTCAGGATTCAGTTTCCAGACTTTTTGACCACAATCAGACAAAAATTCCAAAACTTCATTGTCTTCACAATTGATTGGTGCATCTTCAGGCACAGTGATGGTTTTTTCCACCGTTTTGTGTCCTCCTGCATTGGCTACCGTCAATACGACGACATAATCTCCTTTTTTCTGGTAAAAAGCACTGACTTTGGAACCTTCTTTTTTGGTTCCGTTGCCCAGCTCCCAGTTAAAGATAAAGGCTCCTGTTGTTGTATTTTCCAAAATATAGGTATTTGGATTTGCCAAATCCTCAGTGATGGTAAAATCAGCATTTACGGGAGCTTCACCCAAAGCAATTTTATCATCTGTATCCGGCTCACAAGCCATAAATCCTGTTACCATCATGATGGCAATAAAAACATATCTAAACTTTATCATGATTTATTTTTTAATTGATGAATAAAGACTAATAATTATTATTTTGTTTGATCACGCCATTAGAAATATCGATTTCAACCTGAGGAAGTGGCAAAACTTCATTTTTATTTGCTGTGAATCCCAAAGGTCCCAAAAATTCTACTGCTCTGCCGCTTCTGACCAAATCAAAAAACCGATGACCTTCTGTGGCCAATTCCATTCTTCGTTCTCTGTAGATAGCATCCAATAAGGCAGTTCCACTGCTGTTGAGCGGTTGCAATCCAACTCTTGAACGCACACGGTTTGTTAATGTTCTGGCTCTGGCATCATTTCCTGAAAGGGCATGAGCTTCCGCACACATCAATAAAACATCTGCATATCTGATGACCTTTTCATTCATTCTCCAATTGAGTGCAGGCTCTCCGTCACCGGCTCTTAAACTTTCAATCGGACAATATTTCCGGATGAAATAATCGGTATTCTGATAACCTGTTGAATAGCTGGCTCCTGAAGCTGTTAAAGCTTTTCCATCGATGATGGTGTGGGCAAATCTCGGGTCATTTTTCATAAATTCTACCAATGATTCTGACACCGGACAAAAGCCCCAACCTGCTGCAAAAATGGATCCTGCTGTTCCTGAAGGAATAAAATCACGCATTCCGAAAAACTGAATATTATAATTTCCTTCCGTTTCGCCGTTTCCAAAATTGCCATAACCACCTCTTTGGTTTTCAGAATGATTGATTTCAAAAATGGATTCAACGCCCCATTCATTGGCAGGATTAAATATCTGACCGTAATCGGTTTCCAATGCATACAAACCTGAGGAAATAACTTCTTCCAATAAGGTGGCCGCTTCTGCCATTCTTGCGGGATCGTTCTGATACAAAATCACTTTTCCCAACAATGAAGTCACAGCCCCGAGGGTAACCCTTCCGGTCTCTGATAAAGGAACACTTGTCGGCAAATCAAAGGTATTGTAAGCATCCCTGAGGTCAGCTTCAATCTGAGCATAAACTTCTGCGGATGTGACTTGTTTTTGAGCATTGATGCCATCCGGATTGATTCTTTCCAGTGTAAGAACCGGTCTTCCGAACAATCTCACCAATTCGAAATAATAATAAGCTCTCAAAAATTTAACTTCTGCTGTTGCTCTGTTGATAAATGATTTTTTAATATTTTCTGAAGCACCTTCCAGTTTTTCCAAAACAAGATTGGCTCTGGCAATACCTGTATAATATTTGCTCCATATTCCGGCTTGAGGTCCCAAGCTGGGTGTAACGGTAAAATTGTCCATGGCAACCCATGCTGGTTGGTCAGAAGCATCACTTCCTCCGGCCAGGCAATCATCAGACGCAGCATTCATGAGTCCTAGCTGCATGGTCCAACCATTTCGTCCGCCCCATTGAAGCACGTCGTAAACTGAAACAATTCCCTGATACAATTCTTCTTCTGTTCTGTAAAAATTTGTTTCAAGAGCTGTTCCTTTGGGCTCCAGGGTCAAAAAGTCGTCGTTGCACGAAAAGGTGCTGAAAACGACCAAAATAAAAGCTATAATATATGTACGTTTCATTTTTTAATATTTGAATTGATTTACAAAAAGGTCACATTAACACCAAAAATGAAAGACCTTGCCTGCGGGTAAATTCCTCTGTCGACACCATTACCGGCACCGATTTCAGGATCAAAACCACTATATTTGTAAACGTCAGCGCATTGTTGATCGTTCCGTAAAATCTGGTTTTTACTAAAGAAAGGACTTTTGCCCATTTTTCAGGTAACGTATAACCCAACTGCATGTTTTTAATTCTGAAAAAAGCTCCTGATTCTACATAAAAATCAGAACTACGGCTGAAATTCATATTCGGATCATTCATGACCAATCGCGGATAATGTTGTGAAGTTCCTTCTCCGGTCCATCTTCCCAATGCATCAGCTGTAAGATTTGCCATTTGCAGGTCAAAACGTCGGGTTGCTCTGTACACATCATTGCCAAAAACACCCTGTCCGAAAATGTTCAGATCAAAATTTTTGTAATCAACCCTCAAATTGGTTCCGTATGTCCATTTTGGCGTAGGATCTCCGATGTTGGTTCTGTCGTCCGCATCAATGACACCGTCGCCATTGTGGTCTACAAAACGAATATCTCCCGGTGCTGCATTCGGCTGTAGTTTCTGTCCGTCAGCATTGGTATAAGCATCAACCTCTGCCTGATTCTGAAACAAACCATTTGATTTATATCCGAAAAAATATCCTACCGGCTGACCTACAGAAGTACGGGTAATCTCAAGTCCTTGCGGTGAAAAAAATTGCCCCGGATTGAAATCCCGATCCGGTGCAATAAAAGTCACGATATTATCATTGTAGGAAATATTTCCTGAAAAATCAAAATTCCAGCCATTAATACTTTTGCCGTAACCCAATTCGAGTTCAAACCTTCATTTTCAATCTTACCGATATTTCCGATCGGTGACTGAAACCTACAAAATCAGGAATTCTGAATGTCTGCAGGATACTGTCGGTTTTTTTTCAAAAAAGTATTCAGCTGTCAACTTTACATTTTTGAATAATACCATATCCAATCCTATATTCAACTGACTGGTTTCTTCCCATCTCAGGTCAGGGTTGGCCAGAATCAGTGGTGTGGCACCGATGATCAGATTGTTGTCCGCACCAAAAAGTGTAATTACTTCCTGTAGTCACCGTAGGAATAAACAGGAAATCACCGATTCTGTCGTTTCCGTTTAGACCCCATGAAGCACGAAGTTTGAGAAAATTGATGTTTTTATTTGTAGGAATAAAAGATTCTTCAGAAATCACCCAACCTGCTGGAAACGGAAGGAAAAGTTCCGTAGAGGTTGTTTTTACCGAATTTTGAAGAACCATCTCTTCTCAAAACACCCGAGATGATATATTTTCTTTGTAATTATAATTTAATCTCGAATAAGTGGAAGCAACTCTTGAATCGTATTCAAATCCGTAGAATGCCTGTGTTTCGACCGGTGTTGCAAACAATAAAGAAGGTCTTCAATATTGTCCACCGGAATGTTTGGAAATTGTACCTCCGATACCTTCACCGAAAGCCCGGTCTCTGGAAGCACCAATCAAAATGTAACATCGTGGTCTCCGAATCTGTTTTGATAAATCAACTGATTTTCAATGATCCAGTGAAGTCCTTTGTTTTGTGTTCTGTTGAACCGGGTGATATCATTTTGCTGGCTGCATTCAGGTAAAAATTGGGGTAAAATTCCTTCCGCCGTAAAACAGGTCACCTCCTGCGCCTTGCTCTGTATTTTAATCCTTTAAAATTTCAAATTCTCCGAATACATTGGATACTACTTTATCACTCCAGCCGTTGCCTTGCTGCACTTGTAATGCCGCTACCGGGTTGAGGATTTCAGAAGTCACATAATTGGAGATTCCAAAACACCATTTTCATCCCTTACTACCGGAAAATTTGTAAATACGGTAGAATTGAGTACATCGGGATTGGTTTCGTACAAAGGAGTAATCGGATCAAGGTTGACTGCACGACCTAACGGTGAACCAAATTCCGTATTCTCAGCAATGCCCTGACCATCCACACGGGTATAAGCTACGGTATTTCCGAAAGTAAATCTTTTAGAAACTTTATGTTCTGAGTTAAAACGCGCTGTATATTTTTGTAATTGGATTGAGCTGCTGAAACAATTCCATCCTGATCCAACAAGGCAAATGAAGCAAAATATGTGGATTTTTCATTACCGCCGGATATACTTAATTCATGTTGTTGAATCGGTGCATCATATCTGAATACCGCATCCTGCCAGTCCGTACCTGCTCCGAAAGAGCGCGGATTGTCAAAAATAACCCCCTGACCGGCTGCCAGACTGGCTTCATTCATCAAAGTGGCATATTCTGTGGCATCCAATAAAGCCAGCTTCCTCCAGGGTCTTTGTGTCCCGTAGAAACCGCTGTAATTGACCTTCATACCCCCTTTTTTTCCTTTTTGGTGGTAACGAGAATAACCCCGTTTGCTCCTCTTGTTCCGTAGATAGAGGCAGAAGCTGCATCTTTCAAAACTTCGATGGATTCGATGTCCCCTGGTTGAGATAATCTATACCTCCGCTCAATGATGATACCATCCACAACGTAGAGAGGGTCAGAATTACCCAAGGTAGTCGTTCCTCTTACCCGACCCACGGCGGCGGATCCCGGTTGTCCTGAATTTTGGGTTACCCTTACTCCGGAGTTCTGCCTTGTAAAGCACTTTCCAATCGAGCCACCTGCATATCTTCAAGCTCTTCGCTTTTAGTTTTGAAATCGCTCCGGTGACAACGGATTTTTTCTACTCCAATATCCTACAACGACAATTTCATCCAAAAAGCCGTTGAAGTATTCAGTGATATCATACACTCTGTCTGGTTATTAACCAACCATTCTGTGTCCTGATATCCGATATGAGAAAAGACCAAAGTAGCATTTTGAGTCGTAAGAGCCAGTTCAATTTTCCGTCTATATCGGTGATGGTACCGTTGGAAGTACCTTTTTCTACTACATTAACCCCGATCAGGAACTTCATTATTGGCACCGCCTTTGACGAGTCCGTTATGGTCTGGAAGGAAAGCTGTCAGGGGAAACAATAACATCCCCGCCAATAAAATCCATTTATTCATTGGTTTTGTTTTTTTAGTAAAGTGAAAGAAAATCTATCGACCAAAAAAAAAATTTTGGTCGATAGATTATTGTGCGGGTTGTTATTTTGACAAATTTCTTTGTCGCCTGACGTCCGTCGTTTGTGAGGATGGTAACAAAATACATTCCCTGGCGTCATATCCAATATCAAGCGTTTTAACATTTGTCCCAAACCGGAGAAAATATTTTTTACCCTTGACCCTGAAGATTCAAATGGTAATTTCTTAACTTCATCCAGATTTGCATTGACATTGATATATTGCTGATCAGCTAAAGTAGGTGGTGACGTCCCACATATCATCAGCAATAGGATCTTTAACTGAAGATACCATATCACAGGTTGCGAATCGATATACAGCCAATGTTGTGTCTTGAGTTCCCATCACCAAGCAATCTGTTGGTAAACTGACCTGAAGGGTCTGGGATGGTACAAGGAGAACCATTTTCAAAGTTTCCCAATCTTCACCATTGATAAATTTATATTCAACATTACCTTCAGGTAATTCCCCATGGTGAATTCATAAATACCATCACCGTTTTAGTCCGACATCGGTGTTGCTGTACGCGACCAGTTGTTGATCAGTTGACCCGCGATGTAGACATAATACCCAGTTACTGTCTGATTTTTCATATCAACCCCGAAAGCTGCTTTTCCTTTCTGAGAAGAAGGGCCGCAATCTGTATTGTCTGTATATTTGGCCATAACATGTGTTGATGGTAACATTTCCGGCAACGGCCCCTAAAAATCTGTCATTAAAATTTTCAGGTCTCGCACCGCTGTCCGCCAACAACTTCTTTACAAGAAAAAATCAGGGCAATTACTATTTGTAAATGTATAATAGGTGGAATATCCTTTCCTCTTCTAATTTCAATGGAATATACATTATCACCATCAAAGTCGACCATTTTCATATCTTCCTCCCTGCGCACCAATTGTGCCACTCCTGTAAGATATACCAAAAAAGATCCCGGAACGTTTTGTCCGCCTATGCCCAGATTAAAGGTAATCAATACTTCCTCACCACATGCATAACAAGAGTTAAACATACCGACCATAAGTAGCTTCAGCGCCTACCAGGAGGCTTCTGTTAAAAATCGTCCTGAAGGATCTACTGTTACATTCATCTGTGATGAAATTGTTCTTGTCCTGTCCAATTGTCAAGGGTAACTTAAATTCATAAGCACCGGAATTGTCCAAAAGAACCTGACCTTCCCAGATTCCATCACCGTTTGCATCACTAAAGGGTTGTTTCACCTGACCAGTCATTGAACGTTCTACTTACATAAACGGTGTGTAAAAGAACCACCGTATCCATTCATATCAACCTGTAAAGCTAACGGTTTTAGTGCAACTTTCTTCCCTGTACCAAAATAAAATTGTCGAAGTAATAAGTTTCATTTTCCGTTCCTCCAGAGTGCCAAAACTCAGGGAAAAATAACCAACCTGGAATATTTTTCCGTGCCTGAGTCATATTGCCTTCAAAAAGAAGGTACAGATAAGTCAAAACAAAGGGTTTCCCATTCATTAACTTTGGTATTGGCGATCGTATTAATATAATTATCCGGATCGTTTCCGCCATTTTTCTCGAGCTTAAGCGTCAGATTACCTATATGATCCATCCATACATCCACACAAACATGTGTTAGATGGTTTCGTCAATCGGTGTTTTGATCGAGGGTTAGAAAACCACCTGCCCATGTTTGCGCATTGGCAGCTTTGATTGATTGAACTACTTGTTTAGCAGAAGTATTGACACCTGAAGGGTCAGATTGTCAATGACGGTCGTCTGTTGAGGTCTAGACTACTACCTAAAATATTGAAAGTCGGTACCGGTTTCTTGCTGTTTCGAAATCAAGCAAAACAACTTTTTCGGTGCTTTCGGAAAAGATAAAAAGTTGTCAAAATAATAGGCTACATCTTCCGTATGGGCACACTATTAAAGTCAGGGAAGACACAACCATAAAATTTTGTCGGTGCCTGGAGAGACATATTTCCTTCCAAAGAATTGAGAGACAAATCAAAACAAAGGGTTTCCCACCATTGATTTTGGTATTGGCCACTGCTTGGAGGTACTGTCCTCTGGATCGCTTCCAGCTGTTTTTCCAGTTTTAATGAAAAATTACCAATTTGGTCCATGTGGGACATCCAAACAGGAGCCTTACTCTCTCCACGACATTGGCATCGATCGGTGCTGAAATCGCCGGGTTGGCAAAAGCACCGCCTGGCCTGGGAGTTGGCGGCTTTC
>JADKBV010000007.1 GCA_016714895.1 Saprospiraceae bacterium
TTTTATCTTCGGACACAAAGGCGAAAGGATATCAGGTCACCGGCAATGCGGAGATGTACGTGCATTTCAAACTATCTTGAAAAACTTTCGCAATTCGGACAATCGTGTATAGTCTCCGGCAGAAGCCTTAAGAAGTAAAAGCCGGTACCGTGGTGATACCGGTGCTGAAGAATGGAAAGGAGATGGCATCGGCAGAAGTTTGGATGCGGTGTACGCAGAATTGGCGGGGGAGTGAACCGGTATAAAGTATACCTTTGTTAAATGTATGATTAAAGTTATACCTTTTAGATAGGTCTATGTTATAGTTGGTTAAAAATATTTATACTATTTAAATATTTTAAATTTGTTAATATTTACAGAATATTAACCAGTTTTGCCAATATTTATTTTATATTTGCTTTGTATTTATTAAATAACCTTCATATTTTTGAAAATGCGAAGTATTTCATGTAGTCTTATGTTGTTTTGTGGATTTTTATTTTGTAATAATATTTTTTCACAACAAAAACTGGTCCATCAGCTCCAAAGTGAAGGCGTACAGCGTGAATATATTTTATATATACCATCTTCTTATGATCCTTCGACACCTATTCCATTGGTTTTTATGCTGCACGGCACAGGTGGTGATGGTGAAAGAATGTTTTTGACTTCCGGGTGGGCTGAATTGGCTGAAAAAGAAGGATTTATTGCAGTGTTCCCATCTTCACTAGGATACAGGATTACAGAAAATGGTGAAAATAGAAATGTAACAAAATGGAATAACACCCCGGACGCAAACTGGGAATTTAAGGGAGGTGAAACCGGGAAAAATGATATAACTTTTTTACGAAAAGTGGTGGAAGAAATAACCGGAAATTATGCTATCGACAGACAAAAAATATACCTGAATGGTTTTAGCAATGGTGGTGCGATGGCAGCCAGATGCAGTATAGAAATGAGTGATATCCTGGCTGCAGTCTGTAGTAATGCATCAGCATTTTTTTTAGACACCATTTATGTGTCAAAAAGAAATATTCCTGTGTTGTTTCAGATCGGAGATCGCGATTATGGCCCGGGTAATGTAGGTCCTGAGATTCCAATGATTTATTTTGATTCTATATTGTCAGATCCAAACGTAAGTGTCCAGAATGGTAAACATTACAGGATAGCCAGAAATTTTACCAGAAACTTTTCCTATAACGAACAATTTACTGTTTCCGGTGATTCAAACAATGTTTTGATGGCAACCTATTTGCCTTTTTCGCCACAGGATCAGCGGGAATTCAGATACATAATGGTCAAAGGTCTGGCACATAGCTACCCGGATTGGGCACCCCTTGCGCATTGGTCCTGGATGAAACAATACACAAATCAGTCGGTTACCAACGGATTTACGTTGACTGCTGAAGACGGTTATGGCAGCGGACAATATGAAGAAGGAGAAATCATACACCTATGGGCAAAACAATCAGACAACAAAGTATTTACCCATTGGGAAGGTGACATTTCTGATCTCCATGCCTCTGACGAATATCATGTTGTTTTGCAAATGCCGGCAAAAAATGTATCCCTTAAAGCTATATATGCCGATCTTTTGCCCCATATGGAATTTGAACAACGGACCATTAAAGGGGCTGAAAGGGACAAAAAAGTTTTTGTTTATCTACCTCCGGATATTCAAAATATAAAAGGTCTGGCCTGGTTTTTTCATGGTACCAACGGAAATGCTTCGCAAATGATCACAGATCCGGATACCCGCCAGATGATGCATTTACTGATGGTTAATCATTACGGAGTCGTGGCCCTTACCAGTGAAGAAAGTGAATTTAATCTGGATTTTGACAATGATGGTTTTTACAGATATACCTATGGTGTTGACAGTATGCTTTTGGATATAGCCAATGTAAGAGCGATCAGAGATGTATTTATTTCTGAAAATAAAATAAAAAACAATACAAAACATATAGCCATAGGTTGGTCTGCAGGTGGCGCATTTTCCGAATTTATAGCCAATTCTTTACATTGGGCAGCAGCCGTGAATCACACATCTGCAGGCAATATGACTCTTTCATTAAGTGAATTGGTTACAGTACCGTATCTTGCGGCAATCAACGAAAATGACACCCATCCTGCAGTAGGACCTTCAGGAAATGAACAGGCAAGAGTAAATGTAATGAACTATAAAAACAGAGATGCCTGTGCAGTACTTCACGAACAAAAAAAAGCGCCTTTATTTCCTGAACGATTTGACAGATCTTTCCTGATCAGTGAAAACCTTTCACGCTCAGTATTTAATGAGTTGAAAGTAAATAACGGTCTTGATTCAAATAATTATTTGAAGTTGTTGGCCGGTCCACTAAGTGTTTTTGTAACCAATAATCCGGCAAAATTTCCGGTTATTGTAGGTTTGTCGCCTTTACAAAGAGAAGCGGTACTAAAACAAATAGAAGTTACAAATGCCGAACATAGTTTTAAGGCCGATATTAACGGAATGACCTTGAGATTTATAGAAGAAGCCTGTAGTTCTGTCGCGACACAAGATCATGAAGAAAAATTCCCTTTGGTTGTATACCCAAATCCGGCTCAAGATAAGATTTTTTTGAACAAAGAGTGTTTCTGGTCATTGTATCAAATGAACGGCCAAAAAATATCTGAAGGATATTCAGATATGATTGATATTTTTTTACTTCCAAATGGTATTTATATATTAAAAAAATCCAAATTTAAAATTATAAAATAATAAAAGGACTGATAAAAAATGGGGTTTTGGTTTGAGGTAAAATAGTCACTTTTTTTTAATTTAAAATGGGTCCAATTAACAATGGGATTAATATTCTAAGATAAGAAAAAAGGTTATTTCGCCAATCCTTTTGTAAAATTATTTTCATCATGTCGTTATTCTTTTTATATCGGAATCTATTTAGACAATCATAGTAAACAAAGTTACACTATTTTTTGGGATATATATATGTCTGCTATTCTGAAAAAAAATACCCTTTAATCTACTCTTCCTCTTCCTCCGGACAAACCTGACTTCCTCCTTTTATCTTCATCAGATCTTCGTTGCCGACGGTGATTCTGAATTCATAATTAACCTCTTCGTCAAAGTAGTGTGTTTTTTCTTTTTTGCAATATCTGACAGGGCGGATTGTTTTTTTGTGCTTCATGCTTTTGTAAATACAGAGTTTTGGATTATCGTAAATATTTGTACATTTGGTTTTTAATACGATACCATGTTTTCAGTTGCCATTGTAGAAGATAATACCACGATGAGAAATCTTTTGGAAGAGGTTCTGAAAGAAGATTCGGAGATACATAGAGTTTTGTCCTTTGATTCGGCAGAAGCTTTTATCCGATCGCTTTCTGATTTTTTACCCAATCTGGTTTTGATGGATATCGGCCTGCCGGGGATGTCAGGTGTGGAAGCAATAAAACAAACAAAACCCAAATATCCGGACATTCAATATCTGGTGTTTACATTGCACGACAGTCATGAACATGTTTTTGATGCTCTGCGTGCCGGAGCTACAGGATACCTGTTGAAAGGAACGGAAAAAGATAAAATCCTCCAAAGTATACATCTCGTCCGAAATGGTGGTTCGCCGATGTCGTCATCCATCGCCCGCAAAATGGTAGAAATGATGAGACCAAAAAACGTTCTGCCTGACATTTTGAGTCCACGGGAACAGGAAATTATCTCGGGTTTAAAAGATGGATTGTCTTATCAACAAATTGCTGAAAAACATCAGATAAGTGTTCATACAGTGCGAACGCACATTCGCTCAATATATGAAAAGTTTCAGGTGCATTCCCGAACAGAAGTCCTAAACAAAATATTTAAGTCATTTTAATCAATATACTACTTTTATGCGATTTATAATCCGGGATTTTGTGACGAACTTTGTGGCTGTGTAATCCATATTAATTATCAATATTTTGAATAACAACAACATTAGAGTTTGTATCATAGAAAATGAAAAGATCTACGCCGATTCTTTGGGAATGGTGCTGTCAAAGCAACAAGATTTTGAAATCGATGGCATTTTTTATGATGCTGAAACAGCACTTATCAAATTGCCGGAATTGTGCCCGGATATAATTTTGCTTGATATCGATTTGGGTGCTTTCAAAAAAACCGGTTTGGATGCCATAGAGGAAATGTTGGCATTGTCTCCCCAAAGTCAGATATTGATTCTGACTATTTTTGATGAATATGAAAAAGTTTTTGACGCATTACAAAAAGGAGCATTGGGATACATTCTGAAATCTGATTCGGGCGATAAAATTATAGAAGCGATACGGGATGTAAAAAATGGGGGATCACCGATGTCGCCGACTATTGCCAGAAAAGTAACACAGTCATTTTATGCTCAAAATTCAGAATTGCAATTGCTTTCTGCACGTGAAACAGAGATCATTACTTTGATTTCCAAAGGATTTTCTGAAAAAGAAGTGGCGGCACAACTTTTTTTAAGTCCTTTGACCATAAAAAAACATATTTCAAATATATATGAAAAATTGCAGGTTAAAACCAGAACGGCTGCTATCAATAAATTGTTTGGTATATAAGCATCATTTGGGCAGCGTATAGGTCAGTTCCACAATGTGACCTTGCTTCCATAGAGAAGTTTATTGAACCATTTATCATAAACATTCTTTCTCTGATATTTTTTATACCGTTGCCACCGGACGTATCTGCTATTGATGTATCAAATCCTTTTCCCTGATCTGTAATCCGTAGGATCAACGTGTTATTGTTAACGCTCATTGATACAGTTATAACATCCGAGCCACTGTGTTTGATGGCATTATGAACGGCTTCTTTTACACACAGAAACAATTCTTTTTGGATCATTTTAGGAATATTGATATCCGGCAAACTTTCTGTGATGGTAAATGAAAATTTAATATGTTTGTAAATATCCTGAAGATCGTGAATATATCTTCTGATAAAATCTCCCAGGTTTTGAATGTAATCATGTCCGGGATTCATCGACCAGACGATTTCTCTCAGTTTTTGATTTAGCTCTGTGCTGGAGGAGGCTATTTTTTCAATTTGTTTGTAAGAATTTTCATCGAGTTTTTCATTTTTCAAAAAATTACTAAGCAGGTTGATGGCACTCAGTCCACTGCCGAGGTCGTCGTGCATATCACGGGCTATACGCGAGCGTTCATTTTCGAGTATGAATTGTTTTTCAAGTTCTGTTTTTTGAACTAATAATTTTTTGTCGATTCTTAATTTGATTAAATATACAAAAAATCCCAGCGAAATGATTAATATAATGAATTTGAACCATACAGTTCTGAACCAGGGTGTATTGATTTTAATTTTAATGGAATCCTCAACAAATTCTGATAAATTTTCATTAGAATACATTCTGACTTTAAAGGCATAGTTCCCGGGTTCCAGTTTTGAATATGAAGCGAACTTTCTACCGTCCGATGGCTTAACCCAATCCAAATCAACACCTTCTAATTGGTAGGAAAAATCATATTCTTCAATTTTCAAAAAATCCTGATTTGCAAAGTAAAGGGTGATAAAATTTTGATTATGATTTAATGTTATATTTTTTTCAATTAATAAATGAGCATGGGGAATTTCAAAAATTTTAAAATCTGTAATCTTCACCACGGGTTTTGGTTTTGCTTTTTTTCTATATTCCGGGTAAACGTATGAAACTGTTTCAAGATTGACTAATGCTACTTTTCCAAAAGAGTCTACCCTTATTCTGTAAACACCGTTTTCAACAGGGTAAAAGGTTGAATTTCCGGAAATTGGGTTATACTGAACAGCCCCTGCAAAATTCCCTATCCAGATTTCTTTTTTAATATTAAAAATAGCAAGATTTCTGACAAAGGAATATGGTTTTAGGTGGTCCATTTGTGTAAATTTATGACCATCAAAACGGATGATATTGTTTCGGGAGATACACCAAATAAAGTTGTTGTGATCAAAAATCATTTTTTCAATCGGAGCCTGGATTAAAGAAACGGCCTCAGGGCCACTATCCGTCCATTTTTGCCATGTATTATCTTGTTTTTTCATAGCGAAACCATTATCCAAATGCAACCAAAGACGATTTAATTTATCAAAATAAATACTGATTATTTTGTCTTTTTTTTCAAAAAATAATTCTTTATCATCAGATACCAAAACAAGGTTGCCATTTTCTGTTGAATATCTGAATAAACCCTGATCAGGAACAATCATCCAGATTTCGTTATTTTTATCGTTGTTTAAAAATCTACCCTTAACGTGTTTTTCGACTACGTGTAAAACATCATTCGTCAACGGTTTTTTATGACCTGATTTAGTGCCAAGGTATTGGATTTTATTGTTTTCATTCGTCCAAAGATGTCCGTCCTTAGAAGGCAGAGGATTTTGTTTAATGGATTGTAATTGATTATAGTGATCACTTCCAAATTTTTTTTGAAAAACTCCGGTATAGGTGTAGAGGTTTTCATTACTGTTTTCATCATAATGCAGATCAAGATGATAGTTGTCCGGGTGTTGTTCTTTTGCCAATTTGAGTGGGTAAAAGGTATGTGGCCCTGGATAATAATAACTAAAACAACTCACACCTGCTTTTCTGTGGGCAATCCAAATGTTTCCTGAATTGTCCATTGAGATTTTATTAGTTAAATTATGTGCCAAAGATCCCAAATCTGAAACATCAGCTCTTAAAACTGTTCCGGATTTTGAGGCTTTTTCAATGAAAATCAAACCATTTGTAAAATTGGTTAGCCAAAAATTTCCCTGATTATCCTCCAGACATCTTTCCCATTCGTAGGCAGGATCAGTGGTGAATTTTTCTATTCCTTTTATATGAAAAATTTTTGCCTTTAATGTAGTAAGATTAAAATGAACAAAAGGTTTGTCTTTTGCCATACACCACAAGTAACCATCAGTTGACCACCAATATTGTGATTTTTGGAGAATATCATCTTTTTCGTTCCAGATTCGTTGAAGTTCCTTTTTTAATGTGCTTTCAAATCTGACAACTTTTCCTGTTTTCGTATATATTTTACAAACACCAAAATTTTTGGACAATGCCCATATTTCATCACTTTTGTTATCAATCTGAATGTCATAAAAGTTTAATGTTTGAGACTTATCTTCTGATTGCACCTCAATAAAATCAAAAGTTGATTTTGATGGATTAATTTTTAAAATTCCATTTTTTTCATTTACGGCTGCCCATATGATACCGCTATTATCTATCCGAAGTTGTATTGGTTTTGAAATATTCGATAAATCAGGTAAATTTTTCCAAATTTTATGAATAGTATCAAGTCGTGTTACAGAGGAGTCTAAGGGCTTCCCCGGGTCATATATCATGAGCCCTGACCTGTTTACAATCCAGTATTTACCGGATTTATCCATAACAATACTTGAAACTCTTGGATCAGGCAGTACTTTGGGGTTTAACGGGTCTACAGGTATAGATTTTATATGGTAACCATCCCAACGTATCAATCCACTTAATGTGCAAAACCATAAATAGCCATTTGGGTCCTGGTATACAGACATAACACCATTTTCCTGTAGACCTAAAAACTCCTTTGAAAAGGTTTTAAAAAAGGGTTTGATTTGTTGTCCCCGGGTTGTGACACAAATGGAAAACAGGATTATGATTATTGATATTTTATTTTTCCATTTCAAAATGTATTATTTAAATTATTTTGTAAAAGTATGAAAAATTGTATTAGTTGTTTCCCGGTTATCAAAAAATACTACTTTCATGCGATTGACACCACATCATCAGTATCCTACCTTTGCCTTATCAAATATAAAAAATTGAATTAACTTTTTCCATTCACCCGGAAACAAAAATCCACAAACATATACACCGTTTATGAAACTTCATGTATTAATCACTTTTATTTTTACGACTTTCTTTTTTACAGCTAACAGTCAATCAGTAGATATCATCGGACAACTGAAAGTAAGCGACGTTCCCCTTAATAATACGGCCAGCGACATCATCGTACGCAATACCAACGGAACCCTGGAAAAAAGAGACGCTGCTACTTTAGGTAGTATTCCCTCTACAGCGATTGTACTGAGTGAAACCGAAATTAATACAAATTTAATTAATGCCGGATTTACCAATACAGGTGCAATGAGTTTTAATTTTTTTGCGATACCCACTTCAACCAACTACGGAGAATGGGATTTTATGAATTCAGATAACCTGCCGCCGTCCAGAACCAATCATTCAGCTATTTGGACAGGTACACATGTTATATTTTGGGGAGGTATTGAACCAAGTACCGGCAATTATCTGAATACCGGATATAAATATGATCCTGTCACGGATACCTGGACAACCATTGCCACCACCAATGCACCTTCAGGCAGAATCAACCATACTGCGATATGGACAGGAACAGAAATGATCATTTGGGGTGGGCAATTGACAACCAACACGTATACCAACACAGGACATAAATATAATCCGGTTTCTGATACCTGGACAGCCATCAATACTTCAAATGCTCCGGTTGCCAGGACATTGCATTCCGGTGTGTGGACAGGATCGGAATTGATTGTCTGGGGAGGTTACACCGGAACATATACAAATTCAGGCGGGAAATACAATCCTGTCACGGATACCTGGACGCCAACATCTAACGCATCGGCACCATTAGGAAGATCAAATCCCACAGCCGTCTGGACAGGCACAGAAGTAATTGTCTGGGGAGGATATTTAGGAAGTGCGACAGGTTCAGGAGGGAGATATAATCCTGTCACAGATACATGGTCCCCCACTGAAGTTTCATTTGCACCATTTGGCAGAACTGGTCATGTGGCCGTTTGGAGTGGCACAGAAATGCTTGTCTGGGGAGGATATAACGGGGCTTCTACCTATTATAATGAAGGTGGAAAATACAATCCTGTCACGAACACCTGGACTACTATACCGTTTGCAACTGCTCCCGAAGGGAGATATTACCCCCAGGTAGCCTGGACAGGGACAGAGATGATCGTCTGGGGCGGAGGAAGAAACTCAGGTACACTCTATTACAACACCGGCGGAAAATATAATCCAACAACCAATACGTGGCTTGCCACAACTTTGATCAATGTACCGGCGGCAAGAAGGGATTTTGCGGGTTGCTGGACAGGGACAAAATGGGTCATTTGGGGAGGTTCTTCAAATTTCGCAGGGATTAATTCCGGAGCTTTTTATGATCCCGCATTGCCCGGTTATGCTCCGGCAACAACAGCTCTGAGGTTTTTATACAAAAAAAATTAATCCGGAAACAGCTGATGCAGGATTTCAAAAATCAATAAAATATTTATCAACTTTTCACACTTTAAAGAATAAAACCAATGAAAAACCTTTTATCCGTTACTTTTTTATTTTTATCATTTTTTAGTCTGATGGCGCAGACTCCTCAAAAAATGTCTTATCAGGCTGTCATCCGCGACGGGGGAGGACAACTCATCAAAGATCGCAACATTGGCATGCAGATTTCTGTGCTTCAGGGTTCAGAGAGTGGAACAGCCGTATTTGTCGAACGGTTTTTTCCAACGACCAATACCAATGGTTTGGTGACTGTTGAAATCGGAGGAGGTCTTTCTGTCAACGGCAGCTTTTCGGGAATTGATTGGAGCGCAGGACCTTATTTTGTCAAAACAGAAACTGATATCAACGGAGGAGCCAATTACAGTATTTCGGCGACTTCTCAATTATTATCCATACCTTATGCTTTGATGGCCAAAAATGTTGAAAATGTGCCAAGTCTGAAAATGGATGACCTGACTGATGTCGATGCAGTCAATATCCAAGCCGGTCAATTGCTTAAATGGGACGGTACGAATTGGAAACCGGCCAATGACGCCACCACAGGAGGACCCGGTACAACCTATACGCCCGGCTCCGGTATCTCCATCGACGTGAATAATGTCATCAGCAATACCGGTGACCTGAGCAATACCAACGAAATCCAACAACTCGAAATCGCCGGCAACCAACTTAAACTGACAGGTGCCAATACCGTAACTTTACCAACCGGAACTACTTATACTGCGGGTCCGGGTATAAGTCTTAATAACAATACCATCACCAATACCGGTGATAACGATAATGATGCCGACAATGAATTACAACAATTGACTTTGTCCGGTACGGTACTAACGCTTTCTCAAAACGGCGGATCAGTGACACTACCTACAAGTGGAGGAGGAGGTGGTGACAACTGGGGTACACAAAATGTGGAAACAAATCCCGCACTTGCAGGAAACGGTACACAAGCCAACCCATTGGATATTGCAGACGGAGGAGTCACACCGTCAAAACTCAGCGAAACAGGTGCCAATCACAACGATGCCTTTATTTTTGATGCCAATACCAACAACTGGGTTTTACGAAAACCGGTCAATATTCAGGAAGGCAATGGTATTCAGGTAATAAGTACATCAAATGGTCCTTTGAATTATGTAATTAATGCTGTTGATCCAAGTGCGACAAATGAACTTCAAAATCTGAGTCTCAACGGTTCAAATCTGACACTCAGCCAAAACGGAGGAAGTGTAACATTACCTGATGCAAGCGCAACTAATGAATTACAAACCATTTCACTGAACGGAAATACAGTTAGTCTGAGTCAAAACGGCGGCAGTTTTACCTTGCCAAACGCATCACCACAAACACTTTCCTTGTCCGGGGCCAATTTATCCTTAAGTGGCGGCGGCGGCTCGGTTACATTGCCTGATGCCAATAGTATGAATGAAATCCAGGTTTTATCACTAAGTGGGGCCAATCAGGGAACGCTGAATTTATCAAACGGTGGCGGTAGTGTAAATCTTCCATTGCACTGGTCTTATCTTCCTGGAGGCACTACTTTGACTAATAATAGTACAGATGGATTGGCAGTGATAGGGGATATTAAACCTACAATTACTAATTCACAAGATCTAGGGTCATTTAATAAGAAATGGGATAATCTTTATGTAAAAACTTTAAATTCAGGTAGTATTATTGACCCTATTTTTGTTGACGGTGACCTTTATCCAATAGGTGGTGGATATTGTGGGTCAGGCGATCATCCATGGACCGTTTTACTTGGTAGTGCCGTTTTTTGTGAAACTCTGGCACCTTGGGGATCTATTAAAAGAATAGGACTTAATACTGATAGATGGTTAGATGCCTACATAGAAAAATTATCAATACCAGTTACAATTGAAGGAAATTTTACTCCAAATAGCTCACTGGCTTTTTCTCTGGGTACTTCAACAAAAATCTGGGACAAAATCTATGTAGATGAAATAGGTAGTGCTACCTTTATCAATGGCAACTTCAGGCCATCAACCGATGGAAATCGTTCATTGGGAATATCAACGAATAAGTGGTCAGTGGTTCATGCCTCAAATGGAGTCATTCAAACGTCAGATCGTCGACTGAAAAAGAATATAATTCCTGTTTCCTACGGTTTGAAAGATATAATGAAAATCAAACCTGTCACCTGGGAATGGAAAAATGAAAAACAGCCGGGTACCTTTATGGGATTTATTGCTCAGGATTTATTGGAAATAGTCCCGGGTGCCGTTTATGTGCCGACTGATGAAGATTATAAAGAGTATGAAGAAGCCAAAGCAGCAGGAAAGTCTCCCGGAGAGCCTTCTTACGGTATCAAATACACCGAACTCATCCCTGTTCTCACCAAAGCCATTCAGGAGCAACAAGCGATGATTGATGAACAAAAGGTTATGATGGATACCCAACAAGTTAAGTTGGATACCCAACAGACTATGATTGAATCTCAAAACAAACTCATCAAATCCTTATCCAGCCGACTGGATCAGCTTGAAAAAAACAAGTAACCCAATTTATTAATCAAAAAACAAAATACTAATGCGAACTTATATTATTATTTTCATTCTTTTAAATATGGGTGGGTTCCTGATGGCACAAACGCCTCAAAAAATGTCATACCAGGCCGTCATCCGCGACGGGGGAGGACAACTCATCAAAGATCGCAACATTGGCATGCAGATTTCTGTGCTTCAGGGTTCAGAGAGTGGAACAGCCGTATTTGTCGAACGGTTTTTTCCAACGACCAATACCAATGGTTTGGTGACTGTTGAAATCGGAGGAGGTCTTTCTGTCAACGGCAGCTTTTCTGGAATTGATTGGAGCGCAGGACCTTATTTTGTCAAAACAGAAACTGATATCAACGGAGGAGCCAATTACAGTATTTCGGCGACTTCTCAATTATTATCGATACCCTATGCCTTAATGGCCAAAAATGTTGAAAATGTGCCAAGTCTGAAAATGGATGACCTGACCGATGTCGATGCAGTCAATATCCAAGCCGGTCAATTGCTTAAATGGGACGGCACAAACTGGAAACCGGCTAATGACGCAACCACAGGAGGACCCGGTACAACCTATACCCCCGGCTCCGGTATCTCGATCGATGTAAATAATGTCATCAGCAATACCGGTGACCTGAGCAATACCAATGAGATCCAACAACTCGAAATCGCCGGCGATCAACTCAAACTGACAGGTGCCAATACCGTAACATTACCAACCGTAACCACTTACACTGCGGGTCCGGGTATCAGTCTTAATAACAATACTATCACGAATACCGGAGATAACGATAATGATGCCGACAATGAATTACAACAACTGACTTTGTCCGGTACGGTACTAACGCTTTCTCAAAACGGCGGATCAGTGACGCTGCCTACAAGTGGAGGAGGAGGTGGTGACAACTGGGGTACACAAACCGTTGTAACCGACAATACAACTATCGAAGGAGAAGGTACGCCGGCATCACCTTTGAAACTTGACAACCAAAACGCCACCAATGGTCAAGTCCTTAAGAGCAATGGCAACACATGGATCCCTGGACAAGACAATGATAATCAAAATCTGAGTGTAAGTGGAAATTCATTGACTATAACCAATGGCAATACAATAACCCTTCCTGCTGATGGTGATGGATCGCCCACCAATGAAATACAAACCCTCAGTTTGTCGGGAGCCAATATAAATTTGAGTAATGGAGGGGGAAGTATTGTATTACCTGATGCCAGTGCAACCAATGAGATTCAAACAATCGGTTTGGCAGGTGCGAATGTAAATTTAAGCAATGGAGGAGGAAGTATAACGTTGCCTGATGCCAGTGCCAGCAACGAAATTCAAACATTGTCAATTTCAGGCCAAAACCTGACATTATCAAGTGGTGGTGGAACTGTTGAGCTGCCAATGAATAATGGACTTTGGAGAAACATAGGGAATAATATTACAACTGAAAGTCCAACAGGATTTGTTGGGATTGGAGGATTTGGAGACCCTGATTACAAATTAAAGGTTACTGGAGATTTCAGTTGCACAGGAAATGCTAGAGCTGATGAAATCTTTGGAGGAATTGTAAGAGTTGCCGTTAATGGGACTTTTATTTTAAATGCAGGTGCAAGGGTCCAGGGTTCTCTTATACCAATACCTTTTGGAACATATGATATAGGAAGCACCGACAAAAAATGGAATAATATTTATGCTGAAGGAATTATAGGTGCAAAATCAGAAGGAGATTGGCTTCCTTCAACTAACGGAACTGTGGATTTGGGTAGCACAAACGCTGAATGGGATAAAGTATATGCAAATACCATAGTGAATGCAAAAAGCGAAGGAGATTGGTTGCCTACCGCCAATGGATCAATGGATTTGGGTAGTACATCTTTTGAATGGGATAACTTATATGTAAATACAATCGTAGGGCCTGCCAATTTAGACGGACATATCATACCGGTGAATGGTTCTCAAAGTGATTTGGGTTCTGCTACAAAAAAATTCCGGGATATTTATGTAAATAGTTTAATCAGTGGAGCGGGTAATATTGAGATTACTTCGGATTTGACATCTTTTAATTGTTCCGGAGATTTTAATCCGGATGCTACAAATCAAAACGACTTAGGCAGCTCCTCAAAAAGATGGAAAAAATTGTATACAAACACAGCTGTTGATATCAGTTCTGATAAACGACTGAAAGAAAACATCAAACCAATCCGATATGGTTTACAGGAAGTATTGCAATTGAAGCCTGTATCTTATATAATGAAAGAGGACAAAGATGAACAACTTCAGTTAGGTTATCTGGCACAAGATCTGAAAAAAGTAATACCCACAGTAGTGCATGGGGATGAAAATAAAGAAATGTTGAGCGTTACATACTCCGAACTCATCCCTGTTCTCACCAAAGCCATTCAGGAACAACAGGTCATGATTGACCAACAAAACAAAACTATAGACGCCTTGATCAAAAGGATTGAAATGTTGGAAAATAAATAATTTTTAACCCATAAAAATAAAAAAATGAAATATGTAATCCTTTTAATTAGGCATTGTCAGTCCGGAAATCAATTACAAAGACAATTTCTGGTCATGGAAATAATATCATCGTTTTTTATCATTACAAACTAACATCATTATCATGAACAAATATATCTTAACCTATGTGCTATTATTCCTTTATTTTTACATATCAGCCCAATCGGCTGTGCTGTCTTCCGGAGGAAATGCAAAAAGTACTTCCGGTTCTGTATCTTATTCAGTCGGACAGGCTTTTGTAGAACCTTTTTCAAATACCGCAATATCCATTTCACCCGGTGTACAGCAACCTTTTGAAATCAGCGAAATCGTCGACACTAAAAATGTTTTATTACCCTACCAAATTAAGGTATTTCCCAATCCGGCAACCGACCATATTAACATTATGACCGAAGATTTGGGAATTAACACTCACTTAAAGGGTGTACTGACCCATACGGATTCCAAAACAGTACTTGAATTTGATTTGAATGCATCAGTATATACATTGGAAGTTGACCAACTGCCGGCGGGAATTTATTTTTTAACCATTTTTAATCCAAAAAATCAACGACGAACCTTCAAAATAGTTAAACCTTGATATTTGTTCAGATTGTTTTCCGGCTTGGTGATTTTTTTATCTGATCAAATTCGAATATAAGATTTTTACAGGCTGACCCTTTTACTATCTCCGTCAATCCGTAGATTACCGTATGAGAAGTCTCTTACGGTAATATTACGGCTATGGACCCCAATCCTCTCATATTCAACGATCTCATTTTGTACCTTTTTTAATCATTTTATAAAAAAAACTTACAAAAACCATTCAACAGATCTTATCAGATGATGTAGCTGACATGTTTTGGATATCCGCTGCCAAATATTCTATATGACGTGCTACCCCCTTTTTATCGTTCTTTTCCTTCACCCGATCCGATTTAATGATTCTTTGGTCGGTAAGAAGGTCGTTTGAGAACTTATTAGCAACTGTTTTGGTTTATTACGGTGAACAAAATATAATTCCATTATGCTTATCGTAATTGCTTTAGTAGTGCTTGTTGGTCTCTTTTTTATGGGATCATACAACAAATTGGTTTCATTAAAAAACAAGGTTATGGAATCCTGGAGCGGCATCGACGTCCAGTTGAAAAGAAGGTATGACCTGATTCCAAATATTGTCAATACCGTCAAAGGGTATGCTGCCCACGAAAGCGGTACCCTTGAAAAAGTCATTCAGGCGAGAAATCAGGCTATGTCTGCCGGCAACTCAGGTAACATCGGCGACAGAATTCAGGCTGAAAACGCTTTGAGCGGTACCCTGAGATCTCTTTTTGCCCTGTCTGAAAGTTATCCGGACCTGAAGGCCAATACCAACTTCCTGTCTTTACAAAATACCCTTTCGGAAATAGAGGAAAGCCTCGCCAACGCCAGAAGGTATTACAATGCTTTGGTCAGAGACAACAACACGTACGTGGAAAGTTTTCCTTCCAACCTCATCGCCAATGCCTTTCAGTTTGGAAAGTTTGAATTTTTCGAATTGGAAAGTGACGCAGAAAGAGCCACTCCGGAAGTTAAATTTTAAACCCCACCCATGAGTACCAAAACAATCCTGATATTTTTATTTCTGATTTTTGGTAGCTTCTGTATCCCATTATCTGCTGAAGACTTTACCATCCGACATTTTCAGACAAATATCGATGTAAAGTCTTCCGGCGTGATGGAAGTCACAGAGACCATTGATGTTTTTTTTCACGAAAGCAGAAGGGGGATATTCAGAAATATTCCTTACAAGGTCAAACTTGACGGCAAAGTATACGAAATCAAAATTTATGACATGACTGTCGATAATTATCATTACGATGTCGACAGAAGGGACAATAATGTCGTCATCAAAATCGGGCGTAAGGATATTTTTCTCACCGGTGACCAGAAATATGTCATCAGATATAAAGTCAAAAAAGCATTTCTGTTTCAGGAAAACCATACCGAATTTCAATGGAACCTGACCGGAACAGATTGGCCATCCACCATAGAAAGTGCCGGTTTTGGCGTCTTTTTTGACAAAAACCTCAATCTTACCAAAGAGGATTATTTTGTAAATGCAGGAGCACAAGGATCTGCCGAAACGTTTGCCACCGCACAGTTTTTACAAAACAAAATCGTCGGAGAATCCACCAAAACATTGGCTCCGGGTGAAGGTATGACCTTATACATCAAACTTCCCAAAGATTATATCGTCAGACCGGGCGAGTGGGAAGTTTGGATGGAAAAATACGGTTGGTTGACCATCGCAGGTATCCTTTTTACCGGATTACTCGGTTTTTTCTATCGTTTGTGGTACAAATACGGCAAAGAATATCCGATCATCCGTGCAGTACAATACATACCGCCCAAAGAGCTGACGCCTTCTGAAGCCGGTGTTATCATCGACGAAAGAGCGGACAATGTGGACGTTTTGTCATTGTTGCCTTATTGGGCACACAACGGGTATATCCTGATCAAGATGATAGAAAAAAAATGGGCAAAAGACGATCATCAGCTGATCAAAATCAAAAATCTTCCGGATGATGTCCCGGCGTACGAAAAAATCATGTTTAATGGTTTGTTTTCTTCCGGAAATGAAATTATGGTTTCTGAGTTGGAAAATACTTTTTACGAAACCATGACTTCTGCCAAAACCAGTCTCAAACAAAGCCTCAATACCAAAGATATTTATTATCCGATTTCCGCAAAGTACCAATTACTGACGGGAGTGTTTTCTTTGTGTTGGTCGGTGCGGGTATTTTGGTGACTTTTGTATTCGGATTATTATCTGTCGGCATTGCTTTAGGTCTCGCCGGTGGTATAGGTTTATCTTTACCAATTTTATGGTCAAAAAAACCAGAATGGTGTCAGATTGTATCAGGAAACATTAGAGTTCAAAATGTTTGTCAAAGCAGCGGAGAAAGATAAAATCGAACGAATGCTTCAGGATGATCCGATGTATTTGAAAAACATTGCCTTATGCCATGGTTTTGGTTATGCCAAAAGCTGGAGCAAAAAGTTTGAAGGTTTATTGCTCGAACCACCGGGATAGTATGTCGGTCCGAGGAGGATGTATCACGCCGGTCATTTTCTCCGGCATTTGGTTCGTCGTTTGACAGCAGTATGAACGAAATCAAAAGTGTATTCAACAGTACCCCAAGTTCTTCGGGAAGCGGCGGCGGATTCAGCGGTGGCGGAAGTGTCGGCGGCGGATTCGGCGGTGGCGGTGGCGGAAGCTGGTAAAATATAGGGACAATGGAACAAAAAAAATCCATTGTCCCTTTTTGCATCAAAGAGGGTTGCAGTAGGCGATATGGGTTAGGGTTTGCGAATGTATATTGTCACAAAACCAATATCGACTACCTGCAAACAAATATCTGTTTGTCTGAATCATCTTCAAAAGGGGCTTCTTCAAAATTTCCAAACATGGATGATATCAAATCCCATCCACTTCAACCAGGCATCCAATTCCTGGAGGAAAATACATTCTCATGTCCAGATGTTGTTTGGAATCAAAAGTTCCGTTGATAAAGTAGTGCCATTCAATACGATTGATCTGGGATTTTTTCATATTTCATGATTTGATGGATCGAGACATCTCTACCGTCCGGAGTGGTAAATTGTGTTATGGGTAAAAGTTCTTTTTCACCATCGACTATGATGTGAATATTCGGGTTGTAGCAATCAAACAGAAAGGTTCCCCCTTTTTGAGATGATTTTTAACTACGTTTAATGTTTTCTTTAAATCTTCATTGGTGTATGATGGTGGATAGAATTAAAAAGGTATAAAATGAGGTCAAAGGATTCGTAATTGTAAAAATCTCATATCTTTTTCGACAAACTTTATATCAATCCTGCTTCAGTGGCTTTCGTTTTTGCTTTTTGCAACATAGAAGGCGTATAATCCACACCGGTTATATCGTATCCTTCCGAAGCGATGGGTGGGGTAAGCCTGCCGGTGCCGCAACAAAGTTCAGGATGCGGTTTTTTATTTTTGGCAACCACCGTTTATAAAAAGGCAAATCATCCATGTGGGTATTCATGCCATCATATATGTTTGCATCGAAATCAGTCACCGACCAGTATAGGTACTATCCATTTGGGTTGTATAAAGTTAAAGAACTATTTTCGTAGTAAAAGTAAAAAAAAAAACAAAAGTTGTCCCGGTTTGAAAGGTTTTAATGGGAAGAAATATAAAAGAAGAAGATTCCGGAGTAAAGTGAGCCACCTATTCCGAGGCAAAAGGGTCCGTTTTTCTCAAAATTATGTACAAAACGCCTCCACCATTCCAAAATATGTTTTAGTTTTGTTGTATCATAAGGTAGTGATATGACTGTAAAAACATTTTTTGAATATCAATATATCCAACATGGGAAAACAGGGATTTGTACACATAAAAAGTTCTGCCAATCATTTTTGAAAATCAAAGGGATACAAAAAGGGTTGGAAAAAACGTTAGTGTATCATAGCATAGTAGTGGGTATATGTATGTTGTCATCAAGTATTAAAATCAAACGAATCATATGAATCAAATTAAAGTAAATACTTATACAATTCAAGTTAGGAAAAAGAATACTAAAAGGATTGAGAATAGGAGTAACGCCATATTTCATTCATGAGCAATGGTCACATAATGATCGCAATTTTGGATGTTTAACAATGATGGGAAGTTCATGGGATTCATTTATAAATGCAATATCTTCAGCAGGTCATAGTTCGTGGAGTCCATCCTTAAATCATACTGCTATAATCAAAGTAACTATTGTAAGTACACCATATCCGATAATTAAGTACCCTTAATTTTTAAATTCACTTTATGAAAATCAATAATTTATTTTATATTTTAATCGTCGTTTTAGTGATTAATAACATCCTGCTTTCCCAACCTGTAGTTGATACATTATATAGTGGGAGAAACACAGAGATTGATTTATCTAAATCCATTTCAAACCACCTTAAACAAGAACTTCAAAATGTTCAATTTTACAAATCTAATGCTAATGGGAAAATGGAATGGAAAAGTATTGTGCCAAGTATACTCAGATACAATTCAATTAAGCGTATTAAATCCAATTGCATTCAAAATTATGACGCATTGATTTATACTATTTATACCAAACATTATTCAGTTTTACACGAAACCGTTTTTATGGAAATGTTCTTTGAAAATGAAAATCTTGCCAGGAGTGTATATTCGGATTAGAAAAGTTGGAGCAAGCATTTGAAATCTATAAGTACAAAGATGTTGTAGAAAGTAAAACTGAGGAGGTAGGACAGCTTGAACATTACAACTGTTATTACATAAGAAAAGGAAATGTGGTTTATTTTATCTATAATATGATACCAGACACTGAGGAGTATCCAATAACCACTATTATGAAAGAAAAATTACATAATATTATTGAATGAATATGGTTTTTATCATATGAAATTATAAGAATATGAACGACAGAAATATTTATTAATTATTTTTAGTTTGTGACCTCCTTTAATTAAATTAAAATTTATGAAGTATTTATTCATTCCTCTAATATTTAGTTTCTATATTTGTAATGGGCAAGCTTTTGTGATACATAAAGAGATTTAAATTTATAATAGCACTATGGATGATATAATTCCTTTAGATAAGGGACTAGACCTTATCAAAAAAACATTGGATACTATCCTGTCGATTCATCAGGTTTTTGATTCTGGCATAAGGGAGCCTGATGCTAATTTTATGGATAATCCCATATATATTGACCGGGATATATTTAAATATAAGACATTTTTGTCTCGATTTCCCTATTATTATTCCAGGATGGACCATGAGATTGAAAACTTCGGAGGAATCCAGGTATTAGTAGTCAAGTACCCAAATAAAAAGGAAGCAAATAAAGAAAAAAGAGTTATTCTAAAACATTTTAATCAATTTGGCTATGATGTTTTTACATCATATATCAGCTGTACAGTTCATGGGAACTATTTAAGATTTATAACCATTTCAGGGGATGATTCTGAATTTCCCAATGAACTTTTAAACACTTTGAAGGTCATATCCAATTAAAAATCTTTAAAATATTAATAATGAAAAATTTCAACATGCTTACAATACAGGAAGTGGATTTGCTCAAAAGCTCACTTTTATTAATATTAAAGGACCTAATACTAAGCTTTATTATCCATTTTAGATATTGCAAGGTGATTATAGTACAATATTGTAGTCCAATAAAAGTGTAATAAAAAATTAAGTAAAGTGAATGTTTTAATCAAAATACTGGCAATAATTTTATTGGTTTTACTAATCTTGTTGGTGGGATCAATTTTATATTTACAATTTAATGATCCAAGGGTAATAATGGATCAAAATGATCTGGAAGAAAATAAAGTACTGGTTATGACAAAAAATGATGAAGCCAGTTATATCAGGCTTTCTAATTATTTCAGTGAACATAATTACCAGGATTTTTTAGCTTACTCATTAAAGATGTCAAACTCTATGGAAATCGCAAATTATTATTTTTTTGAAACTTATATGGGCATTAGAATAACAAAAAATTACAAAATGGAAGACTTTGTCAAACTTGATAAAGCAGAACGCTATTTTTTGTTGTACATGCTTGAAAAAGGAGCCAGAGCAGGCGACTCGTATAGTGCAGAAAAGTTGATTTACTTGTACAGACATGGTGTAGGTGTCGATATAAACGTCACTAAAGCAGATAGTTTGCAGAAAGTTATTAATTCATTTATAGAAAATTAGAATGAAAAGGTTATTTAAGTTTAAATTTTATTTGCCGCTTTTAATCCTTTTAATAGCTTTGATTGTTTTATTGAATTATTATAATTATCCATCAGATTGGAATAAGATTGAACTTGGACAAAAGAGAAAAGTAATTCATCAAAATATAGGAATTCCTACCTACGGAGACCTATGGGATATGAAGGGTGATATCTGGGTTGATGACCATTTTTTTTCCTGGCATCGACTTGACGTATTTTATAATACGGATACAGTTGTTTATGGTTATCATATTTCAATTTATTATGGCAATAAAACTGATTTTTATAGATGTTCTATGAAAAGTGGATTTATTACATCACGGTAAATTTATCAGCAGGTACGAGAGCTATGTTTTAAATGTCTGCACTTTATGATGTTGCAACCCGAAGGTTGGTGCATGTTTGCAACTTCTCCCCATGCTGTAATCATTAAAACTGTGATTCAGACCTATGGTTCAGAGTAGAATATTGTGTACTTTTGAATAAGCTTTTATCACACCCATCCTTTTTTCTCAAAATTTTTTACAAAACTCCTCCACCATTCCAAAATATGTTTTAGTTTTGTTGTATCATAAGGTAGCGATATGAATACAGAAACTTTTTTTGAATATCAATATATCCAACATGGGAAATCAGGGATATGTACATATAAAAAGTTCAACCTATCATTTTTGAAAATCAAAAGGATACAAAAAAGGTTGAAAAAAGAGTTAGTGTATCGTAGCATGGTAGCGGGTATAAATAAGTTAGCTGCAATTTGAATAAAGAAAGTTGATGAACTATAATTTTTTAATATTATCTCCTTATGAATTTGAAATTCTAACAAAAGACTTATTACAGAAGGTCTTTAATGTAGATTTTGAATCATTTGGCTCAGGGAAAGATGGAGGAATTGATCTTAGATATTCTAAAGCAGGCGATACAATAGTTCAGTGTAAAAGATACAAGGATTATAAATCACTTTTACAGAACTTAAATAAGGAAGTACCTAAAGTAAAAATCTTAAATCCCAAAAAATATATAATTAGTACAAGTGCTTCTTTACTTCCAGCTCAAAAGGCTAAAATTAAGGAGCTGTTCCATCCTTACATTCAAAATGAGAATCAAATCTATGGCAGAGAAGATCTAAATAATATTCTTTCGAAGAATTCAGATGTTGAAAAGAAGCATTATAAACTATGGCTTTCAAGTACTACTATCTTACAAGAAATAGTAAACAGTCAGGTAATTAATCAATCCAAATTTGTACAATCTGAGATCTTCAATAAAATAGGTGTTTATGTTCAAAATGATAGTTTCGAAGAGGCAATAGAAATTCTTAAAGTAAATAAATATGTAATTATTTCTGGCAATCCAGGAATAGGCAAAACTACACTTGCTGAAATGATAATATATCACTTATTAGCAAAAGACGTTGAACAGTTTATTTACTTGTCAGATTCAATTAGCAAAGCATTTGAGCTTTATATTGAAGGTAAATCTCAAATTTTTTTTTTCGATGATTTTCTTGGAAGGAATTTCTTGCAAAGCAAACTACCTACGAATGAAGAAAAACAAATAATTAAATTTATTCAACGCATAGAAAAATCTAAAAATAAATTCTTAGTATTTACAACACGTGAGTACATTCTAAATCAAGCCACTGAAAAATATGAAGACTTTCAATTAGTTGAATTTTCAAAATGTATTCTTGATATTGGAAAATATTCAAAACTTGTAAAAGCTGAAATATTGTATAATCATTTTCACATAAATGAAATGCCGTTTGAATATGTACAGAGCTTAATTATGGATGATAAACTATTCGAGATAATTAATCATCAAAATTATAACCCACGAATAATTAAGTCTTTCACAAAATCGAAACTCTGGACTAAGTGTTCTCCAAAAGAATTTGCTAAATCAGTTTTAGATCTTTTTGATAATCCTTACTTAGTATGGGAACATACATATGAAACACAAATTTCTGAATTATCAAGATACATACTGCTAAATTTAATCATTTCTGGTTCTGATATAGAATACCACACGTTATATGATCAACTTAAATTCTATCTTATTAAAAACGAAAATGAAATAAACATTACTTTAAATAATTATTCTTTTAAGAGTTCGCTAAGAGAATTAGAAAATTCATTCATAAGTATTTTTAAAAAATATGAATTAAATCTAATTATCGAATTTCAGAATCCTTCCATACAGGATTTCTTAGTAGAACATATATCAAAAGATACAATTCTCAAAGAGTCTTTGCTAAAATCAATTAGGTTTATTAAAAATGCATTCACGAAAATAAATTTCAGTATAGAAAAAAAAGTTGATAAAAAAATTAATATCAACGATACTGAACTTTCATTATTAACTCAACATTTAATAGATAATTTCAATGAATTAAAATATGATTCTAAGTTTACAATATATTCAAGACCTAATGAAATAGACAATCACATTCTAAAGCTTAGTACATGTTATTTTCAGATTAGGGAATTTGATAGAGAATTTTCAATACAACAATTTGAAAAAATTATCAATTCAAGTAGAATATCATATCATTCAATAAATGATTTTTGTTATTTACTTGAAAACTTTTATCAAGAAATAGAAATCAATCCTATTGAATTACTAAGTAATCTTTCAACCTCGTTTTTAAGCTATGATGATCTTAAATCGTTAGATACGCTCAAGTATCTATTTCCAAGCGAATTTGAAGAATTCAAAGAAGAAAATGATGAGGATTATAGAGACATCTTCTATTACATAGTAGATGATTTAAAAGACGAACAATTTGAAGAAGTATATGAATATAATGATATAATAGAAAAATTATATAGAATTGAAACTGATTTCGAATATGATACTTACAATGAGAGAAAGATAGTTGAAGAGAAAATGGAAGACATAAAAACCAAAATTCAAGAGCAAGAAACTCTTGACCAAGAAGATGATTATTATTTCAGACACATAAATTATTTAGATCATCACGATGAAGATTTAAGAAGAGAATCAAGAAAAAAGACACCCATGAGAGATACAGGACAAGTCGAAAAGAAGACATTAAGTACTGATGAAATAATAATTAACTTGTTTGAATCACTAAAATAAAAGCAGAAAACAAGCTGTGATCAGGCAACCGATCCTTCGTCACGACTCCCGATACAGCCAAAACGTTATAATTTCTGAATCTACCAGTAATTTGCCGTTAATACAAACCACCCTCCCCAAAATAAAAAAAGCACACCACCTACTGGTAGTGTGCCTTTTTATTGCTTTTGAAATCTACAGGATAGGTCAAAAATATTGTTGATCCAAAAGCTGTTAGTTAACGCAGATCAGTTTCGTTTCAAACTTTTGTGATTTGGAAACAAGGAGTAAAGGTTTTTATATAGTGTGTAACAATCTCAAAAAAAAATAGGGTCAGAAATTTTGATAACCTCTGACCCAACTATATACAACAAAATATGTAATACCTGAATGTGTTTATCAGATAGAGTTTTGTTTAGCACCGTTTTAGAAAAATATACTCATTCTGCACAATACATGGCTCCAGTTTTTGCCGGATAATACCTCTTTTTGGTCGTTTTTGATTTTATCAACGATGAGATGGTATCTCATGTCAAACAAAACGCCGGTGTTTTTCAAAATATTAAACCGGTAACCCAATCCGGGTGTAAATACCCATCCGTTGCTTACCTTTTTTTGGATCAAATCTTCAGGGTCAAAGTAGCCGCCGTTTAACGTAAAACTATAGCCCAAACCCATAACAAACAAGAGGGCAGATCGGTCGTTTCGATAAGACTTCAGATTCATTACGGATTCCAGGGTCAACGGTATTTTTTGCCATTTGATCAAACGCGCATTTCCTCTCCCGTTTTCACCGAAGTATTGGGCTGACAGACCCATCATTACTTTTTGATTCATTTTGTGAAATACGGACATACCCATCGATGAAAAGGAATAGTCGCCGGCGCCGATACCTAAATGAACCATTGGGAAAACTTTATGGGTGTTGTATACCGGATTCCCCTGCTTTTGATTTGGATTTTTCTGGGCTATTCCCCAAAGAGTGGAAGAGATGATAATGACAAGGGTAAAAATGGATTTGAAATAAAGAGTCATATGATTTTGATTTTAGAGTGAAAATTATTTTATCAGGGAATAATGGACAAACTTTCAGTAAGCTGCCAAAAAGGAGTAGAAAGTTGTACGTAATACAATGCCGGGTATAAATTTATATCTTCGGCATTCAAATTTTTGTCCAGTTTTTTTGAGGGCGGATGATGTTTTCTGAATAGACTATTTTTCCGGTTACCTCTGTTATCGTCAATCTTACGGTATCTGGAACTGTCGTAAAATCGACGGACAGTTTGATGGTCGAAGAAGAAGGATTTGGAGAAATCCTCAGTTTTAGGTTGGTGAGATTCTCCTGATTTGTTGCTGCTGAGGATTCTTCTATCGTGATTTCATCATTGACCGGCAGGTGTAAATAAGTTTGCACTATTCCGGAAGGCCAAATCACCTTAAGGGTATCAATTGTGGTCGCATCTTTCAGACCAAAATGAATGATATTGCTGTTTTGACTACAATATCCTGACAATGAACTGTTTTCTCTCATTTGGGTGGTTCTTTTTCCATTGATGACCGCACTGAGGTACACGCGGGCACCTATACCGGAAGTGTTTGATGATGTACCTTTAAGTCTGACTTTACACCAATGATGGTCATTTCCCTCATTTACCCAAACTGTATTTGTTACGGCAGAAGCCTGATTGCTGTTTTTACAATTTGCTATCACCAGCTCCAAAAAACCGTCCTGATTCAGGTCTCCCCATGCAGCTCCAAAAGAACATGGGGTTGTTTGATCAGGTATAGATGTTTCATCCTTTAAAAAAATGCCTCCGCCATCATTTTTGTATAAAAAATTGGATATCGTACCATTACAAAATCCATTCGTAACCAAAAGATCAACATCTCCGTCATTATCGTAATCTGCAAAAGATGATGAAAACGAACATCCCAAATCTGTTTCGAATATACCCGGTTTGTGTGTAAAAGTTCCGTTTCCGTTGTTGATAAACAATCTGTTTGGCTGACCGGTAAAATATCCTGAATTACAAATAAATACGTCCATATTGCCGTCATTATTCACATCGGCCCAGCCGGCACTCATGCTTCCTGATGCCTCCCGCAACAGATCTCCTGCGGATGTTATTCTGGTAAAGTTGCCGTTTTTATCATTTCTGTACAATTCATTTTTTGTCTGATTTTCATTACAAATAAACAAGTCCGTATCTCCGTCATTATCGTAATCTATCCAGGAAGCCCCTCTGCTGTAATTGGTTTCAAATACAGTATTATGATCGGATAAAAGAATCAGCTGACCGTTGTTGTTTTTGTACAAAAAATTTTTGTTTTCTGAAGATTGATTTCCACTGTTGCTTACGTATAGGTCCAGATAACCATCATTGTCGTAATCTCCCCAGGTAGCCGATTCTGAATATGAAGGTTGATCCATCTTTTGGGTCGTATACAATCCGTCCGGACTACTCCTGAACAATACATTATTTTTATTATACCAGGAAGCCACAAAAATATCCGGCCATCCATCATTGTTCATATCTGCTACCGTTGCACCAACGGAAGGATCGTTTACTTCGTTTGTGACATCCTTTTTTTCTTCAAAAACCAGATTTCCCCGGTTGAGATAGATGAGATCGGTGGCACCTGAGGCATTTCCCTGGGTTATCAGAAGGTCTTCCATTCCATCCCGGTTGATATCAAAAAAATTCACACTTCTGCTATCAGTTAAGGTATTTACCAAAGGACCCTCCGTTAATTTTCGAAAAGAAATTTGTGAGGACAATACTTGTGATAAAACCAAGATGATAAAGAGGAAACCTGTCTTTTTGGAAAAAATCATAAACATTTGAATATTTTTATAATTGGATAAATAAAACAACATCATTTTATATGCTCAAAAGTAAGGTCATTCGGCTGTTTAAAATATGGGTTATGACAGAAGGCGAGGTGTTACTTCCGGACGGTGGGAAGTGTATGACTAAAACCATTTTACCGTTAAAACCTGTCATTCGTACGTAGATTTTTGTTTTTTATCCTCAGGATTTAAATAATCCGGGAATTATTGACAATTTTGTGTCATGGAACGACATATTAAAAGGGATATAATATTTTGGTTGGTCTATTCAGTGTATTTGCTGTTGCTGATCTTTCCCAACCTTATGTTACCTGAAGGGGTCCAACTTTCAGTTTCCGAAAAACTTCTGCGTGCTGTTTTGGTAATTGTGATGGTATTTCCTGCCAAACTGATGGCGGTCTATGCTGCTTTGCCCGCTTTAATCCGGAAGATCGTATATGGTGAAGGAAAGTGGGTTTGGGTTATGTCAAAATGGGTGATTTCAATTCTTTTTGGTTTGGCTTTGTACCGGCTGGCCTTGTATTTTTATATTTATCCTGAAATATATCAGGTTCGTCCCGACCACCAAACCTTTTTTGTTTTTGGTAGATTTCTGTCTAATTTTGCCGATTTGACAGTTCCCATGTTATTTTTTGGTGTGATTTGGATGTACGATGCACGAAGTAAAGCAGATCAGGAAAAAAAAGTTATTGAGTTACAATTTTTAAAAAACCAGTCAAGTCCACATTTTTTATTTAATGCATTAAACAGCATTTATGGTTTGGTCAGAAAAAATGATCCCGAAGCGGGACCTGCACTGATGAAACTTTCAGGAATTCTCAGATATCTTTTATACGAGACAACAGATCATAAAATTCCTTTACAAAAAGAACTGGAAATGGTCCATCAGTTTCTTGAGATTCAGAAATTGCGCTTTGGCAATACCCTGGAATTGGTGGTTCATCCTGTAGAGGACGTTAAAAATAATATGATTGCATCGGGACTGTTATTGCCTTTGTTAGAAAATGCGTTCAAATTTGGTTTCAGTGACGTTTTGAATCGTATTTTTGTGGAAATATCTATCGAAATGAAAGATGATTCTTGTTTTCTTTTTGTTGTAAAAAATCATGTTTCAGGAAGTAATTTTTCAGAAACCGGTGGGTTGGGACTTGTCAATCTCAAAAGAAGACTGGAACTGGAATATCCGGATGCTTTTACCTTTGAAACGATTAAAGAAAACAAGATGTATGTAGTACGGCTTCAAATCAACCTTGGCACATGGAAGTTTTGAAATGTATCATCATTGAAGACGAACCCATAGCTGCGGAGATAATAGCAGATTATATCGGGGCAGTACCATTTTTAGAATGTTTGGCGGTGTTTAACAATCCTGTTTTGGCGCTTCAATGGCTGATGGATCATACCATTGATGTCATTTTTCTCGATATCAATATGCCGGGGATTAAAGGAAATGAATTTATTTCTGCTGTCAAAGGCGATTATCAATATATCATTACTACAGCTTACCAGGAATTTGCTGTTGATTCTTATCAATGGGGTGTGGTGGATTATTTAATGAAACCTATTGATTTTGCCAGGTTCATGGTGGCTGTTGCGAAACTCAAATTCGTTAAAAAGGATCAAACTCAGCCAAAATTTATTAAAGAAGATCAGCGTATTTATCAATTTTTTAATGTTAATAAGAATCATGTAAAAATTTGTATTCAGGATATTTTGTACATAGAAAGTGTGAAAGATTACCTGAAAATAAGTACCGGTACTCAATCAATCCTGACCAAAGGCAAATTATCCGATTTGGAAACGGCTTATAAACCTTACGGGATCATCAGAATCCACCGATCCTTTATGATCAACCTCAATAAAATGGATTCTTTTAATCAAAATGAAATTTTTGTAAACGGTACTTCCTTTGCTATAGGCAGACAATATAAAGAAAGTGTTCAAAAATATTTGGAAACTCTGACCAGATAAGATCGAAAAAAGTCATGCACACATTGATGTGTGGTTAATTTCGTTTCCTGTAAATTTTGACGGTATGAAGAATCAAAGTTCTAAAAATAAGTATTGTCTAAAAATCAAATTCGTGGCTGTTGACTTTCAACATCTTTTTTTTGCTATAGTGCTCTGTCCAGATAAAGAACTTAATTAAATGTTGTTCTTTTTTCGAATCTCAGCGTTAAAAATACTCACCGTAGCTACGGCTATGCCTGCGTTTTTTGCCTTGATCTTCAAAAAAATAACTGCCATTATAATTTAACTTATTATCTGGACAGAGCACTCGTAGTCAGGCATGATTTTTTCTACAATGTTCCAAAACTTTGGGGAATGGTTCATCTCCGGCAAATGGGCGAGTTCGTGCACGATGACATAATCTCTTACGTCCGGTGGTGCAAAAAACAAACGAACGGAAAAGTTGAGGTTTCGGTCTTCTGAGCAGCTCCTGAATGTTGGCTGACCAACAAGTATCAATCTTTAGAAGATGCCAAAGAAATGTTAGGAGATGTAGCGAACATCAGCAGACTGTTTATAGAATTTCAGGAACACCTTTATAAACAGAAGGCAGCATCATAGAAATTTTTATATGGTAAAAAAAAAATATTTTTTGTTTTTTTGAAAATAATTACAAATTTTTATACGTTATATAAAAATCTTGATTTATATTTGTATTAAATAAGGTAGCAATGTGGATATAAGTATTTCATTGAGCATAAATTTAGCTGCTACAGTATTATATTATTGGTTTTTGTAAAGATTTCAGATTAACGTTTTAGATTGTCTGATAATTAACATTCATTCAAAGTTTGGAAAAACTAAAAGGGTGTTGAGAGTTTGGGGTGGGTATAAGGTGAATTTTAAATATTAAAAAAATTTAATGATATGAAACAGTTTAATTATCAGACTATGAAAAATCTTAGATATTCTATTACATATTTACTTTTTCTAAAGTTTTATTTTCTTGGGGCACAAAACATTACATACCAAACTTTATACACCAATACTACACTGGAAACAAGAGCAGTAAATACTTCATTACCAGTTGGTAGTATTACAGGATCCGCAACAGTTTCTCAAGGGATTGCCAATTATACAATTCCAATTCAAATGCCTGTGGGAACTAACAATGTTGTGCCTCAACTTTCCATTGTGTATCAGTCCCAGGGTGGTGATGGGTTATTAGGTAACGGATGGCAATTAACTGGTCTCTCCGTAATAACCCGTAATCTAAAGTCTTATTATCACGATGGTTTTGTAGGACCTGCCAATATAGATGCTAATGATAGGTTTGCCATTGATGGTGCAAGATTGATTGCAACAGCAGGTACATATGGTGCAATTAACACTACGTACTCAAAAGAAATCGAAGATTTTTCAAGAACTACTTCTTATGGTACAAGTGGAACAGGACCAACGTATTTTATTGTTGAAACAAAAGAAGGTTTAGTTTTAGAATATGGCAATACAGTTGATTCCAGGCTAATGGCTAAAAATAACATTGACGTATTGATGTGGAGATTAAACAGGGTTCAATATAAAGATGGAAATTACATTGATTATATCTATGAAACTGTAAGCAATGAAAGTAGAATAAAAGAGATTAAATATACAGGAAACAACCTGGTCATACCTAACTTATTACCATATAATAGTATTTTATTTGAATACCAATCAAGGGATGCTGGTAATAAGTTTAAAAATACAACATATGAAGTTGATAGACCTATTTCACTAAATTCATTACTAACTAAAATCATTTTAAATGCTGATGGTCAAAGATTTAAATCATATACACTTAAATACGCTAATAATAATACAAATGTTTTTTTGAATGAAATAATTGAGACAGGATCTGATGATATTACAAACCTAAATTCTACTATTTTTAAATATGGAGACCAACCTAATGCCATTTTTGATGTTAATGTAGGATTCTCTAATGCCAATGGAAATGACCTGATTTCTGGTGATTTTAATGGAGATGGCTATACTGATATAGCTACCGCAAATAGATTTAGTGATGATGGAGAAGTATACCATACAAGTTTTTCATTATACACAAAACAAAAGACTAACAATAATTTATTTGATTTTAAATATACTAAAACTCTACCAATGTGGGGATTAATAGGTAAGCAAAATTCTTCATATAATGTTTTAGCATCTGATTTCAATGGAGATGGACTAGATGATATAGCTTATGTATTAACAGGAACTTGGAATTGCTCACCTTATTCTGCAGATTCAGGTAGAAAATTTTCAGAATTAAGAATTTATTTATCTAATTCAACATTTCAGAATGTTACTGAAATTGTTGTCACATTACCTGTAAATATGAATGTTTTTAGTAGAGTTGTGGATGATGGTAAGTTTTTTTCTATTGGAGATTATAACGGTGATGGTATCCAAGATGTTTTTTTAACAACACTAAAGAATAGGGTTTGTCCTCAAGACCCAAATTATAACCCTTTTCTTGACGAATTATCTAAAGGGTTTATTTGGTATGGTGGTAGTGGTAGTTCAGTTTTTTCAGAAATGAATATTTCCGGAAGTTCTTATTTTTTATTTAATAGTATTGGCTCAACTTATAATTGGGTAACAAATAATTTAAACTCAATTGATTTTGATGGTGATGGTAAACAAGAGATCATGATTACCAAAGGTCCCAGGTCAGAAATTTTTAGTGTTAATAATACAAGTTTATCTAGATTAAAAGAAGGAGGCTTTCCTACGGAATGGCATTTAATGTTTTTTGGTGATTTTAATGGAGACAGGAAAACAGATTTTTTAACAAGAACAGCATTAAATGATAATAATGCACCATGGAATATTGCTACAAGTACCGGAAAGGAGTGGCTCGAAAGACCATTTAGTGAAGGGTGGCTGTTTAGTGTTCCAGAAGTAAATGAAGATTATGTGGGTGATAAAATTTTGATTTCTGATTTTAATGGAGATGGAAAGTCTGATATAATTCATAATTTCAATTTATTTGGATCAAAAGTAGTTCAATACAGCTCGACAGGACGTTCGCTTGAACCTAGTTCCTCATTGACTATAACGACGGCACATTCAAGCATCAATGTCATTGGTGATTTTAATGGTGATGGTCGATCAGACTTTATTAACAGAGCTAACAATTCAGCTTCTTCTAATATCGTATATATGCATAGTAACGGTCAGGAATTGTTATTGCAACGAGTGAAAAATGGTGAGGGGCATACTACAAATTTTAATTATACCAGAATGTGCGATTCGGGTTCTCATTATAACAAAGGTACCTCTACATATCCATACTACTCTTTATCATTGCCAATGTATTTAGTAACCAGATTAGATAAAGAAGGACTTGTTGAGACAACTTTCAATTATCATGATGCTATAATGCATAGAAAAGGAAAGGGTTTTTTGGGATTTAGACGGGTGACCGAGAATGGACCTGTTAATGGTAGTGGTATAAAAGATAATAGCCAAAGTACAAGAGCATATACCGGACCTGTGAGATATAACCATAAACAGCACAGTTACTTTAACCTTGACCAGACTAATGCAATAATGTTACTTGACTCAGTAGTTAATGTAAGAGGAAATGAAAGAATAAATAAAAAGACCATAACAAATCAATTGGTTCAGCAAAATACAGAATCTTTACAAAAAATTATTTGGCACAAGATGCCTGTTGTAACAGACGATAATATACTGGAAAAAACATTAACTCAGGCTTCTAATACGACATATGATACAGATGGAAATGTTACAAATTCGGTTTTGATACAATATACAAAATCAGGTACTATTTTAACTGAAGTAGAAAGAATAACTACAGTAACGGTATTTGGTATGTTTGGAAGCCATAGAAAAAATGTTCCTACTGTAATAACAAATACTAAAAAGAGGGCGGGTCAGATTAATTTTCAAACAATGGTTAAACAAACGTTTACACCTATAGGTCAACTTGAAACAAAAATAGACTTTTTTACCACATCTAAAGCGGTTACTTCAACTTATTCTTACAATAATTTGGGTAATTTGACAGGTATTACCGTAAGTGCTACAGGCTTGACTTCCAGATCATCCAGCAATATTTATGATTCCAAAGGAAGGTATATTGAATCTTCAACTAACGCAGCCGGTCAGGGATCTTCAGCTACATATGACCCTAAGTGGGCTAAACCATTAACCAGTATTGGTGTTGATGGAATAAAATCTACATTTGAGTATGATGTTTTTGGTCGGATAAAAAAGACATATTTTAGAAAAGATCTTACGGATGAGTTTTTTACAACAGTAGATTATTTGTGGGGTCCTTTTGGCACATCTTATTACATCCTTAGTAGTCATCCCGGCAAGCCTGATGTTAAAACATATTATGACAACTTAGGTCGAAAAGTTATTCAGGAAACAGAAGGGTTTCAAGGTCATTGGATCAAAGAAACATTTCTCTATGATGGTAGCGGTAATCTGATTTTTCACAATGGGCCCCATAGGCCTACTGCCGGAGAATCCAGTGGTCTACACACTACAACCGTTTATGACGATTATGGTAGAATTCAAACCATTACAAGTTCTTTGCAAACCATTAATTATAGTTATGATTATACAAATGGAAATAAAAAAATAACTGAAACACTTGATCTCCCTGTAGGGCAAACAGATCAAATCACTTCAAAAACCTTTGATGTTACAGGTAAAGTAATCAGTTCTACAGACGCCTCCGGTACATTGGATTTTACTTATTACAGTCATGGAAATCTTCAAAATATTAAAAGAGGGTCAGTGACATACTCATCAATGCTTTATGATGCTTGGGGACGACAAACCCAATTAAATGATATCAATAGCGGAATCACAACTTATGAATATAATGCTTATGGAGAATTGTTCAAAGAAAATCAGCCAAGCAATAATAATCTGACTTACACATATAATACCTTGGGTAATATTACTTCGAGGACAGGCACTGAGGGTACTACATCATACTTGTACCACACATCAGGAGTTAAGATCAATAAACTGGAAAAGATTACCAGTTTTACTACAGGTTATGAGGAAGTATACACTTATGATAATGTTTACGCTAAATTACAATCGAAAACAGAAAAAATCAATAATATACCATATTCTACTTCATTTACATATAATAAGTATGATGATCTTTTAACAACAACATACCCTTCAGGCATTGTCATAACCAATGAATATGATATAAATGGTTATGTTACAATCATCAAGAATGGCACAACTACACTTTTTACGAATCAGGGAATGACCTCGTATGGTAATTATAAAACTTATCAGTATGGAAATGGACTTATTAATGATGTTTCTTATTATTTTGCATATCCTACAAGATATTATTCACGTAATTCTACAGCTACAATCAAACGGCAAGATCTCAATCTTGCCTGGAATTATGGCACCGGCAATCTTACTTCTCGCAATGACGCCATAGTTAATAAAACTGAGTCCTTTATTTATGATATAATGAATAGATTGACTTCGGCAAAAGTAGGTACCAACGCGGCTTTGACGTCAAATTATAGTACCGATGGAAATATTACAGTCAAATCAGATGCAGCTGGAGTAGGAGGATTAGAATATCTCAATAGTAAAATTAATGCAGTTTCCAAAATATCAACTCCAATTAATATATCTCTGAGTACACAAAATATAACGTACTCTGTGTATCAAAGACCGACAAATATCAATGAAAGCACAAAGTCATTGGATTTGGCTTATTCTTTTGATTATGAAAGAAGAATGGCGACGTTTAAGACTAATAATGTGGTCGATGAAACAAGAATATATGTAGGTAACTATGAAAAACAAACCATAGGCAGTACAACACGAGAAATACACTACGTCAGTAATGGTGAGCGATTAATAGCCATCATCGTTAGGGAAGGTACTACAACTACAAACTATTACACTCATACTGATCATCTTGGTTCTATTTTGGCTATTACAGATAATAGTATGAATTATGTGACTCGCCAAAACTTTGATCCCTGGGGACGCAAGCGTAATCCTGACACATGGACATATACAGGCATATCATCTGTTCCAACATGGCTTTACAGAGGTTTTACAGGTCATGAAAGTTACGATCAGTTTAGTTTGATCAATATGAACGCAAGGCTTTATGATCCGGTGACCGGAAGGATGCTGAGTCCTGATATTATGGTTAGTATGCCTTATAGTTCACAAGGATATAACAGATACAGTTATGCCAATAATAATCCCCTAAAATACATAGACCCTGATGGCAATGAGATTATATCCGCGATAATAATAGGAGCAGCTATTGGTGTTGCCATGAATGGAATCTCAAATCTCATCCAGGATAAAAATTTCTTCGATGGTTGGCTAAAATCGGCTGTGATAGGAGGTTTAACCGGTGCGATCAGTTCCGGAATCGGATTTTTGGCCACAGGAAATAAAGCAATAGTTTCTGAACTCGCCAAAGCATCGCTTGCAGATAGAGCCATATTTCAAGGCTTGATGCATGGATGGTCCGGGGCGGCTATAACCATGTTGCAAGGCGGCAATCCGGGCCGTGGCTTTGTATCAGGCTTGACAAGTTCATTGACTGCGGCCAGCGTTCAAAACATTGGTGGCAAAAATATAGCAACGATTATAGGAGGTGCTCTCAGTGGAGGCGTAGGGGCCGCAGTGGTAGGTGGTAATTTTTATGAAGGCGCAGTTTTTGGGTTGATAGCCAGTAGTTTGAATCATGTGGCGCATGAGGCGCTTCAACAAAATCCTGTATTAAGAGAAGTTACTATTGAAGTTACGGACAAAATAATTGGTAAAACAACCTTGAAAGGTCATCCTGACAACAAACAAAATAGATATGAAGTTCCAACTTATGAAATGACAGTATCTGGTATTGATGGTGATGGAAATTCGGTAACCTATACATTTGAGGTTGTTAGATTTGGTGTAAAAGACCAAACTGGTAAATCTGCTTATGTTCAGGGTGTGCCGGCAGGATCATATAAACTTAAAAGTTATAATCCTACATATTCAAGATATGGGGGCTTTCAAATAATAGGAAAATATCTGTTACATGTTGGTGTTAATTATGGACGTGCTATGGGAAATAATGGTTGCATATCAATTATGGGAGGACTTAGGACTTGGCGTTTATTCCAATCAAATTTAATATCTTTGACAGGTACAAGCTCATATTCATCAATGATAAAAAATTCGTTATTATCTATTAATATTTGGACAGCTTCACAACCTCCACTATTAAAATTAAATTAAAAAAATTAAATAATGAAACCATTCATTTTTATTATAACCATAACATTTTTATTACTATCTATTAACAGGTTATGTAGTCAACGACTTTTTGAATATAAAGGAATAAATATTTATTCTTCTTCACAAAATCCTAATCAAAATATCTTAAATTGGGCATTTGAAACAATTGATACCATTTCTAATTATGCAGAATGGGAAAATTTTTTAAACCCTGAAATTGATTATTTTGATTATGTAAAATATATTGATGAAGTATTTAAAAATACCAGTTTGTCATTATATCCCAATGTTTTAATTCTATTAAATTGCAAGGGTTCTTATGATTGGCCTTGTGGTCCCAATATATGACATGTACTACAAAAGGTAATTATCTAAGACTTATTTTATTTTCAGGAGATCCTCCGGATATCCCAAGTGAAATGTTGAATTATTTTAAAGTAACACATTATTAATTTAAATGCTATCCAATGAAACAATTAATTTTGTTATTTAATTTTTTTCTTTTATCATCAAACTTGATTGCCCAATGCTACATCCAATACACCTATAATGCTTCCGGCCATCGGATCAAACGTGAATATGTGGGTGGGTGTGGAAAACCCGCATCAAAAGACGATATGGAAGAAATGGTAAAACATGCTGTATCGGATTCTTTAGCCGGCATACGAACAGAATTGATCAGAAATGATTTGGATACTAAAATCAGGGTGTTTCCTAATCCAACTTTTGACATAGTAAATATTCAGTCAGATCATTCTGACCTCTATGGCCAATATTCATTAACAACTATGAATGGTCATAAGATAGTCGATGGCACCATAAAGGAAAAAACTACAGCGGTCGATATGTCCCGGTACTCATCTGGAGTCTATATTTTGACAATCCGAAGTCAGGACCATCAGATTATTTACGCCACAACCATTATAAAACAATGAATACTTTATCCAATCACATTCAAAAAATACACAACATGAACAAGTCGGTTTTATATTTCATAACATTAGGGTTTGCATTAACTTTCCAAAGTTGCACCGGTCAGGATGATATCATTTCACCACCTATCCAATCAGAAAAATACGAGCCGTGTTGTGGTGTTTCCTCTGATGTTTTTAGAGAATTGGCACCGGATATCAAATTGTTTATTCCGAATGCTTTCACACCGAATGGAGATGGCATTAATGACTTTTTTTATCCAATATTAGATACTTCGATTGTTAAAAATGGTAGTATTATTTTATTTGCTATTTATAACTCCAATGATGACGCAACCAAACGAAGTTTGCTAAGCCTGGATTTTTTGAATTATAACGATATACCGAATTATGCATTTAGAGGTAGGTATTATAACGCAACCAATTTAAAATGGGAAATCTGGCGAGGCCAGTTTTGGTACGAAATCATAGTTAGTGTAGAAGGCAAAGGAGTCTGGAAACTTGAAGGGTCTGCATGTAGTATCGTATGTGATGAAGAAGCCGCTATCTTCAGGGACAAGGAAGGATGTTTTTTTCCTGTCCAAGCCGATAATAAAGGAAATTATATAAGTACCATTCCCCCGGGAGAGGACGATTGTTTTGGAAAATAGTATGTTAAGTTGTTAATAGACTCGTTTTAATTTATATACAGTCTTATCCGGAAAAAGTATAAAACCTAAAGTAATCATTGAATAAATGGATTATCACATATTTTGAATTACCGAATGAGCGGTCCTCAAAAATCAAACTCGTGGCTTTTGACCTTCAACAACTTTTCTTTGCTCTCGTAGTCAGGCATAATTTTTTCTACAATGTTCCAAAACTTTGGGGAATGGTTCATCTCCAGCAAATGGGCGAGTTCGTGCACGATGACATAATCTCTTACGTCCGGTGGTGCAAAAAACAAACGAACGGAAAAGTTGAGGTTGCGGTCTCCTGAGCAGCTGCCCCAATTGGAAGAATTGTATTTCAAACGAACAGAACGGTAGCTTTGACCAAAATATTGATCGTTGATTTCTTTGACCCGCGTCTTTATTTCCGGAAGGAAAAAACGGCAAAAAAATCCGGAAAGTAGTTTTTTAATCACTTTTTGGGTATCCACTCCCTGCACAAAAGGTACTTCGATGGTTAGGGTAGTACCTCCGACAAGTTTTATGGTGGCAGTTCCCGACGAAGAAGGTGTGATGGACAGGATAAACTCCCGCCCACCTATGGTATATACCGAACCGTTTTCGTATTTTCTGGTCTGAACATACCGAAGCAGGAGATTTGGTTTTTTGATGTCCACTTGATGGAGCCATTTGGAAGCCCATAAAAGGTGGGCATTCATCTGATCCTGAAACAAGGTTTTCGGAATCCTAAGGATAACGTGTTCTTTGCCCAGAGCGACGCGGGTACTTCTGCGCCATTCCTGGATCACTTTGACAGGGATATCATGGGTTCCGATTTTGAGATAACAAATCATCCGGGATTATCCGTTTTGTTGTTCAAAACTTTGCATGGCTCCGATCAGCGCCATAACACCTTCCACCGGCATGGCATTGTAGATCGATGCGCGGAATCCTCCTACGGAGCGGTGTCCGGCGATACCCTGACATCCTACTGATTTGGCATGTTCGAGGAAGGCAGCTTCCAACGTATTATCGTGCAATAAAAAGTTGACATTCATCAGGGAGCGGTCGTCGACATGAACCGGACAATAAAACAGGGAGTTTCTTTCGATTTCCTGATAGAGAAGACCGGCTTTGTGTTCATTCATTTTTTGAATTTCAACAAGACCTCCGAGATTGTCCAGCCAACGCAAAACCAACATAGAAACATAAATAGCAAAAACCGGAGGTGTGTTGTACATAGAACCGTTTTCGATGTGATTGCGGAAATCTACCATGGCCGGAAGGGTTCGCCCGGTGTTGCCGAGAGCTGATTTTTTGACGATCACAAGTGTCGTGCCGGCCGGACCCATGTTTTTTTGTGCCCCTGCATAGACCATATCAAATTTTGAGATGTCAAAAGGCCGTGAAAAAATATCGGATGACATATCACAAACCAATGGTACCGCTACCTCGGGAAAATTATGGTATTGCGTTCCGTAAATCGTATTGTTACTGGTGATGTGAAGATATTGATGTTCGCTGGTGACCGGATTGTCTTTCGGAATGTATGTGTAGTTGTCAGCTTTTGAAGATGCTACCACATCGACGGTCCCAAAAATTTTGGCTTCTTTGATGGCTTTGGCTGCCCAGGTACCTGTATCGGCATAAGCCGCTTTGCCACCTTCAGGCAAAAGATTCATCGGAGCCATAAAAAATTGTGTACTGGCACCACCTGACAAAAACAAAACAGCATATTCTTCAGGAACATGTAATAATTTGCGCACCAAAAATTCCGCTTCGTCCATGACTTTGATAAAATCTTTGCTCCTGTGTGATATCTCGAGGATAGACAGACCGTTGCCTGTAAAATTCAGAACAGCACGGGATGCTTCTTCAAAAACAGAAGCCGGAAGTATAGAAGGACCTGCGGAAAAATTGTGGATTTTCATTTTATTTTATATTAAAAATGATGAGAAATAGGGTAGTGGAAACGATATTTTTTTTGCCAAAATAAGGATCACGGAAGTTTTTTATTTCCTCTGCCTTACTTTTTGTTTCTGACAATCCATTTCAAACTACGTTTGTTTAAACACGCAAATTTCGTAAAATATTATCAGTTATTATTATATTTTCTTTCCAATAAAAAGTTAACGGAAAAAAAAGTTTGAGGTCATGCATCTTCATATACAACCTTGTTCTTGTGGGAAAATGATTTTGCGGTTTACCGTTTAAAATAAAGCCTGTTTTGTGATAAAAAGGACTATTTTTTTAAAAAACCGGCTTCTTAAGACCATAAAAAAGGTTTTTAACAAAATTTTAATGATTTACTTCGAACAAAAGTATTAATACTTTATTATATGATAGTAATACTATTATATGCATTTGACATTATCTTCATTTACACCCAATATCGTTCATGATATTTACGTAAAAAACCCTTTGCAGAGTACTTTAGGTACAGAAATCCTTCGTGTCGGCAATGAGCTTATCGCAGAAATAGGATTTGAGGCTTTTACTTTCAAAAAGCTGGCGACACAGATCGGGACCACGGAGGCCTCTGTGTACAGATATTTTGAAAACAAACACAAACTTTTGCTTTATCTGACTTCTTATTACTGGTGCTGGGTGGAATACCACATTTTGATGCGCAACAATAACCTTTTGGATGCTTGTCGACAATTAAAAAATGTTTTGGAAATCATTGGTAGGCCGATCAAAGCAGATGACAAAAATCTGAATCAGGAGATTTTATTTTACAATATCATCAATGAATCATCAAAATCATATCTTGTAAAATCCGTTGATGAGCTCAACAAGGTGGGTTTATATTTTAATTATAAAAAAATAGTAGCAATCATAAGTGATATCATATTAAAAATCAATCCTGATTTTAAGTATGTTCATATGTTGGTTTCCACCGTCATTGAAGGGATTCATCACCAGATTTTTTTTGCCAATCATCTGCCGTCGCTGACTGATACAGACACCGAAGAAAATTATTTACCGGATTTTTATTATCATCTGATTCTTTCAACCATAAAAAATGACTAAAATGTATACTCCTTTACAACGTTTTTTCCGAATGTTGCAGCCCAATAAAAGGGCTATCACACACTTATATATATTTGCTTTTGCCAACGGATTGATAGCGTTGAGTTTGCCGTTGGGCATACAGGCTATCATCAACCTCATTCAGGGAGGAGAGATTTCTGCGTCCTGGGTGGTTTTGGTGACCATTGTGATATTGGGATTTATCATCACCGGGGCACTGCAGATTGTACAGATGAGAATCACCGAAGACCTGCAAAGAGACGTGTTTACCCGTTCGGCCTTCGAATTTGCATACCGTCTTCCCAAAATAAAAATGGGTGCGATGAGCAAATATTATGCACCGGAACTCATGAACCGGTTTTTTGACACGATATCTATTCAAAAAGGTTTGGCAAAAATCCTACTTGAGTTTTCAACGGCAGGATTTCAGATATTATTTGGTTTGATATTGTTGTCCTTTTACCATTCATTTTTTGTTCTTTTTAGTTTTCTGATTTTATTCCTTGTATATATTATAGGTACCTACATTTTTAAAAGAGGGGTCAAATCCAGTATCGTTGAATCCAAATACAAGTATAAGGTAGCATTTTGGCTGGAAGAAATGGCCAGAACTTTTACCACTTTTAAGATGGAACAAAATTCTCCTATTCCACTTCGCAATACGGATAGTCTTGTTTTATCTTATCTCACATCACGGGAAAGCCATTTTAAAATCTTAATCAGACAGTATTATTTGTTTATCACTTTCAAAGTTCTTGTTGCAACAGGATTTTTGGTCCTCGGTGGAATCTTAGTCTTCAACCAACAAATGAATATCGGACAGTTTGTGGCCGCTGAAATTATCGTTTTATTGTTGATTCAGTCTTCTGAAAAAATGTTGCTGGCACTTGAAAATATTTATGACTTATTGACTTCCGTCGAAAAAATCGGAGAAGTTACAGATCTTGAACTTGAAGAAATCGATGAATTTCCCCAGGTTTTCAAAACTGAAACCGGTGGACTTTCGATTGATGCAAAAGGTTTACAGTTTTCTTATCCGGACGGTGATGATCAGGTTTTACATCATGTTACATTTTCTGTTAAACCAAACGAAAGGATTGGCCTTACCGGAAGAAGTGGTTCCGGAAAAATGACCTTAGTCAAAATACTTCTGGGGTTTTACAAAGGAACAGGTGGATCTCTGGCATATGACGGACAACCGATTGATCAGTATAATATCGGTGCGCTAAGAGAAAAAATCTCTTTATGTTTTAGCGAAACCAAAATTTTTGACGGTAGCATACTTGAAAACCTGACGATGGGAAAGGAATATGACGAAGACCGGCTATTTAAAGTATTGGACATAACAAATTTTTCAGAACATATTGTTGATTTTCCGGAAGGGCTGAATACGATGATTGGACCTCATGGACAGAAGTTGTCCGGAGCTATGATGCAAAAAATTCTTTTGTCAAGATGTCTGCTTAAAAAATCAAGATTGTATATCATAGAAGACGTACTCAAAAATGTGCTTTTGTTTGAAAAAATTCATATTTTCAAAAATCTTTTGAATTTTTTACAAGGATGTACGGTCATTTTGGTTACCAAGGAACCACAATTACTGGCTTTGACAGATGCTGTGCTGGAACTGGACGGCGGCAGGAACAAATCACTTACCAAATTAAATTAATCAGGATATGTTGAGATTTTCATTATTTTCCATCACAAAGTATATTGACGAAAGTAAATTTGCGTCATTCAGAAAATTACAGGAAGGTTCAGGATATTCGTACTCGCGATTGACACGTATGTTGATCGGAATTTTGCTCGTATTCACAATCGTACTTTTTCTGCCATGGACCCAAAATATTCGGGCACGTGGCGAACTCATAGCATTATCACCCGAACAACGACCTCAAACCATTCAGACAATCATTGCCGGAAGAATCGAAAAATGGTACGTTCAGGAAGGTGAATTTGTAAATAAGGGAGATACCATTCTTCAGATTACGGAGGTCAAAGATGAATATTTTGACCCGTTGTTGTTGGAAAACACCAACAAACAGATTTTTGCCAAAAAACTTTCGATGTCATCTTATGAAGAAAAAGTAAAGGCATTGGAAGATCAGTTGACAGCCCTGCAAAACGAACAGGCTCTGAAATTAGCACAGGCACGAAACAAAATCAAACAAACCATTTTGAAGGTTCAGTCGGACAGCATGGATTTTGTTGCTGAAAAGATCAACTTTGAAATTGCTCAGGAACAGTATAACCGCTTTATTACATTGTATGAACAAGGATTAAAATCTTTGACAGAGTTGGAAAACCGTAAACTCAAATGGCAAGAGACCAAGGCCAAACTCATTTATAAAGAAAATATGTATCTCGCATCTGCCAATGAATTATTAAACAATCGTATTGAGTTGAACAGAATTGATGCAGAATATAAAGATAAGTTGGCAAAAAGCCGGTCAGATAAATTTACAGCAATATCCGGAAGGTTTGATACTGACGCAGCGATTTCTAAGATGGAAAATCAGTATGCCAATTACGAAAAACGGTTATCTTACTATTATATACTGGCACCCCAGGACGGATACGTGACCCAGGCCATTCAGGCAGGTATCGGTGAGATCCTGAAGGAAGGTACACAAATAGTCAGTATTATGCCATCCCGATATGATTTGGCCATTCAAATGTACGTCAAACCCCTGGATTTACCTTTGGTTGAAAAGGGGCAACGCGTCATGGTTCAGTTTGACGGTTGGCCGGCAATCGTTTTTTCAGGTTGGCCCGGGGTTTCTTACGGAACCTTTATCGGAGAAGTATGGGCAATTGATAACTTTATTTCTGAAAATAATATGTACAGGGTGTTGGTAATTCCCAAAAAAGGAGAATATCCCTGGCCTGAACAACTTCGGGTTGGCGTTGGTGTGAGAGCGATTTCATTATTAAAAAACGTAAGTGTGTGGTATGAAGCATGGAGACAAATAAATGGATTTCCGCCCGATTATTACAAAAAGAATAAACCATCCGTGTTGGATTCAGCAAACCAAAAACCAAAATAAGATGATGATAAACACAATGCGGGCTATTATATATATATTATGTATGACGTTTTCTGTTTCCATAACAGGTCAGGAGGTGGTACCTTTATCAAAGATTGTAAGAAATATACTTTTATACCACCCGCAGTCTTTGGAAGCAAGATTCAGAACAGACCAGGCCAGTGCTGATTTTCTCAAAGCAAAAGGTATGTTTGACCCTGTTGTTGATCTTCAATGGAATCAAAAGAACTATGAATCAAAAAATTACTATCAGATAGGTCGGACGGAAGTAAAGATTCCCACACCACTTGGCCTTGACGTTAAAACCGGATTTGAAACAAATCGCGGGTTGTTTTTAAATCCTGAGTCAAATACACCGGCTGGAGGTCTGCTCTATGCAGGTTTATCAGCTTCGTTGCTTCAGGGATTGGTAATTGACGAAAGACGTGCCGGCAGAAAGATGGCCGAAATCGGTGTAAATATAGCAGATGAAGGGCAGAATGCGGACAACAACAATCTGGTATTTCAGTCCGTACTACATTATCTGGCTTGGGCACAATCCTACAAAAGTGCGATTTTGTTCAGACAGGCAGTTGGTAATGTCAATCAACGGTTGCAAGCGATTCGTAATCAGGTTTTAAGTGGCGACAGACCCGGTATAGATACTGTGGAAGTTAACATCCAGAGGCAGCTGTTGGAAATTTCATTGCAGCAGGCAGAAGCCGATTTGGTTCAAAGCAGAATGTTGCTCAACACATACTTGTGGAATGAAGGGTTAAAAAATACCGGGCTTTCGCCGAATGATGTTCCGGAAGAAAGAATTGACACCTTGGGAAATTTGTCGACAGCTATTTCGTTGGAATCGCTGGTTCAGAATCATCCTGAATTGAGGCAATACAATTTAAAGTTGGATCAGATGGAAGTGGAAAGGAGACTCAAAACCGATAAACTCAAACCAAATGTGGTATTGACATACAATCCATTGTTTGAGCCTGTGTCTGAAACTTTGGTTAATAATCTGACTTTTAATAATTTTAAATTCGGTATTTCTTTTTATATGCCACTCTATTTGAGAAAGGAAAGAGGAGATATCCGGTTAATCGCTTCAAAGATGAATGAAGTGAAGATGAAAAATCTGGATAAAACCACAACGATCATGGCCAAGTACCAGGCCTACGTGGTAGAATATAACAATATCCGACGGCAGTTGCAACTGCTTGAAGAAACCGTTTCATTGTACAGGCAGATGTACGAAGCTGAAATACAATTGTTTGAGATTGGTGAAAGCTCATTATTTTTGGTAAATACCAGAGAACAGAATCTGATTCAGTCAGAAATCAAACGATTGGAGTTGGAAATGAAGATGTATAAAGCATATTTTGGTATTTTTTATGTTTCCGGAGTATTGCCTGATTTTTTTAATTAATTTTTTTTCAGAAAATAATGAAGGCAATAGACTGAATAAAAAATAAAAATATATTTAAAAAAATATCATACAAGATTTTTTACAAATATACTTTAATTTTTTGTTTGTAATATCAAAAAGACCCGTATCTTTGCGTCCCGTTCTGAAAACATCAACGGATGTTAGTTGAAAACGGGAAACAAATTTATTTTTAATTTTTTTTCAAATAAATTTGGTAGATAAGAAAAGAAGGTATACCTTTGCGGCCTCAAATAAAAAAAGGAATAGTAGATATTCTAAAATTAGGAGAGGAGAAAAGGAAGAGCAGTCTTTTTTTTTGGGAAATAGATAGAAACAAGAATAAGTTCATTGACACGGATGGAGTAGTACAAAAGACTTTTGCTTTAGAGTTGAAAGATTTTAGAGATAAGAAGTTGACTAGTTAGGTAAGAAAAGAGAATTAGAGAAGTTCTTTTAGAAGAGCTTAAGGATTATACTATGGAGAGTTTGATCCTGGCTCAGGATGAACGCTAGCGGGAGGCCTAATACATGCAAGTCGAGCGGTAGAGTACTTCGGTACTTGAGAGCGGCGCACGGGTGAGTAACGCGTACATGACCTACCTTCAAGTTCGGAATAGCCCTGGGAAACTGGGATTAATACCGGATGTGATAATAGATATAGAGATTTATTATTAAAGTTGAGGCGCTTGGAGATGGGTGTGCGTCTGATTAGCTAGTTGGTGAGGTAACGGCTCACCAAGGCGACGATCAGTAGGGGGCGTGAGAGCGTGACCCCCCACACGGGTACTGAGACACGGACCCGACTCCTACGGGAGGCAGCAGTAAGGAATATTGGTCAATGGGCGAAAGCCTGAACCAGCCATCCCGCGTGCAGGATGAAGGTCCTATGGATTGTAAACTGCTTTTATCAGGGAAGAAACGCCTTCATTTATGGGGGTCTGACGGTACCTGAGGAATAAGCACCGGCTAACTCCGTGCCAGCAGCCGCGGTAATACGGAGGGTGCGAGCGTTATCCGGAATCACTGGGTTTAAAGGGTGCGTAGGCGGGAAATTAAGTCAGTGGTGAAAGCCTGTCGCTTAACGATAGAATTGCCATTGATACTGATTTTCTTGAATTGGGTTGAGGTTAGCGGAATGTGACATGTAGCGGTGAAATGCATAGATATGTCATGGAACACCAATTGCGAAGGCAGCTAGCTGGGCCTTGATTGACGCTGAGGCACGAAAGCGTGGGTAGCGAACAGGATTAGATACCCTGGTAGTCCACGCCCTAAACGATGCTAACTCGATGTTTGGACGAAAGTTTGAGCATCCAAGGGAAACCGATAAGTTAGCCACCTGGGGAGTACGTCCGCAAGGATGAAACTCAAAGGAATTGACGGGGGTCCGCACAAGCGGTGGAGCATGGTTTAATTCGATGATACGCGAGGAACCTTACCTAGGCTAGAATGTGAGTGACCGTCCCTGAAAGGGGACTTTCCCTTCGGGACACGAAACAAGGTGCTGCATGGTTGTCGTCAGCTCGTGCCGTGAGGTGTTGGGTTAAGTCCCGCAACGAGCGCAACCCCCTATCGTTAGTTACCATCATTAAGTTGGGGACTCTAGCGAGACTGCCGGGCGTAAGCCGCGAGGAAGGTGGGGATGACGTCAAATCATCATGCCCCTTATGCTTAGGGCTACACACGTGCTACAATGGCCGGCACAGAGGGCAGCGAGACCGCGAGGTGGAGCCAATCCCAGAAAGCCGGTCCCAGTTCGGATTGGAGTCTGCAACTCGACTCCATGAAGGTGGAATCGCTAGTAATCGCGCATCAGCCATGGCGCGGTGAATACGTTCCCGGACCTTGTACACACCGCCCGTCAAGCCATGGAAGCTGGGGGGACCTGAAGATGGTGACTTTACGGGGAGCTATCTAAGGTAAAACTAGTAACTGGGGCTAAGTCGTAACAAGGTAGCCGTACCGGAAGGTGTGGCTGGAATACCTCCTTTTAAGAGTTACCTGACAAAAATAGTCAAAAGAAGGAAGAAAGAAGAATTTAGTACTAACTCCACCTGTTAATGGAATAATAGAGAGAAAGAGACAGAACCGGAAGCGGGAAGTTAAAGGAATGAGAGACAGAAAGTACGAGGTCTTGGGAGAAGCCGGACAACGTAAATGAAACCAGAAAGATCATAAGCCGTTGCGGTAACGAAATAGAGTCTCGTAGCTCAGCTGGTTAGAGCACTACACTGATAATGTAGGGGTCGGCGGTTCAAGTCCGCCCGAGACTACAAAGAATCAGTGAGTACCGGGAAGACAAAAGAAGAACGGGGGATTAGCTCAGCTGGCTAGAGCGCTAGATTTGCATTCTAGAGGTCAAGGGTTCGACTCCCTTATCCTCCACATAAAAAGTCCTGATAAGTATCGGGGAAGGTTTAGAGTTGAAAGATTAGAGAGTTAACAAGAAGCCAGTTTAACAGATCAACAATTCAACAACTTAACAAACAACAAAAAGTAAAAGAGTCATCCAACGGGATGATAACAAGATAAAAGGCTGATTACACAAGTGCCCTGTAGACAAGATAGACCGTAGCGTCTAGGGAGTCCGAGGGAAGAAGTACGGGTATAATTGGTAAAAAGTTCTTTGACAGGAGGGAAAGAGGTCATGAAGAGGAGATTCGCAAGGATTGAATTGGATTGACGAACACGAGAGTAAAAAAGAGTAGATAAAAGTAAAGTAAGAATAGGAAGCGGAAATAGAGCGTATGGTGGATGCCTAGGCTCTCGGAGACGATGAAGGACGTGGTAAGCTGCGAAAAGCCATGGGGAGTTGCAAACGAGCGTTAATCCATGGATGTCCGAATGGGGGAACCCACGTGATTGAAGATCACGGATCCCGCAAGGGAGGAGAACCCGGGGAACTGAAACATCTAAGTACCCGGAGGAAAAGAGAACAATAGTGATTCTGTGAGTAGTGGCGAGCGAAAGCGGAGAAGCCCTGAAGCTATAGTCAGGCGAGTAGAAATACCTGGAAAGGTATACCGTAGAGGGTGAAAGTCCCGTAGACGAAGAGTGATTATAGTGATAATGAGTAAGGCGGAACCGGAGAAATTCTGTCTGAATATGCCAGCACCATCTGGTAAGGCTAAATACTACCGAGAGACCGATAGTGAACCAGTACTGTAAAGGAAAGGTGAAAAGAACCCCAAGAAGGGGAGTGAAAAGACCCTGAAACCATGCGCTTACAAGCGGTCGGAGTCCTGTTAAAGGGATGACGGCGTGCCTTTTGCATAATGAGCCTACGAGTTACTCCTCACTAGCGAGTTTAAGTACTTAAGGTACGGAGGCGCAGCGAAAGCGAGTCTGAATAGGGCGACAAGCTAGTGGGGGTAGACGCGAAACCTTGTGATCTACCCATGAGCAGGTTGAAGGTTGGATAGTATCCAATTGGAGGACCGAACTGGTAAACGTTGAAAAGTTTTCGGATGACTTGTGGGTAGGGGTGAAAGGCCAATCAAACTGGGAGATAGCTCGTACTCCCCGAAATGCATTTAGGTGCAGCGTCGGCGAGAGTGTGATGGAGGTAGAGCTACCGATAGGGCTAGGGGGCGTCACTGCCTACCAACCCCTGACGAACTCCGAATGCCATTACACTGCACCGGCAGTGAGGCCACGGGTGCTAAGGTCCGTGGCCGAGAGGAAACAACCCAGACCAACAGCTAAGGTCCCCAAATAGTATCTAAGTTGAATAAACGATGTGAGAATGCTAAGACAGCTAGGATGTTGGCTTGGAAGCAGCCATTCATTTAAAGAGTGCGTAACAGCTCACTAGTCGAGCGTTCTTGCGCGGAAAATGATCGGGCATCAAGATACTTACCGAAGCTTTGGTCTCGTCGTGAGACGAGAGGTAGGGGAGCATTCTAATTTTGTTGAAGGTTAATGGTGATGTTAGCTGGAGAGATTAGAAAAGAAAATGTAGGCATAAGTAACGATAAGGAAGGTGAGATCCCTTCCCGCCGTAAGACTAAGGTTTCCTTGATCTATGCTAATCAGATCAGGGTTAGTCGGGACCTAAGGTGTAGCCGAAGGGCGAAGCCGATGGAAAACAGGTTAATATTCCTGTACCTGTGTATACTGCGATGGGGTGACGGAGAGGCGTAAGGAATGCGTACTGACGGAATAGTACGTTGAAGTGTGTAGGCGTTGATAGTGTAGGCAAATCCGCACTTGAGCTGAGGCACGATAGTATCCTGACCTGCTTGCGGGTTGGGAATAATTTCCCCAAGCGAACTTCCAAGAAAAACCTCTAAGCATCAGGTATATACAGCTCGTACCGTAAACCGACACAGGTAGTCGAGGAGAGTATCCTAAGGCGCTCGAGTGAATCATGGCTAAGGAACTAGGCAAAATGGCCTCGTAACTTCGGGAGAAGAGGCGCCTCGTCAGCGATGACGAGGCCGCAGTGAAAAGGCCCAGGCGACTGTTTAGCAAAAACACAGGACTCTGCGAAATCGAAAGATGAAGTATAGGGTCTGACACCTGCCCGGTGCTGGAAGGTTAAGGAAGGTGCTTAGCGCAAGCGAAGGTATTGACTGAAGCCCCAGTAAACGGCGGCCGTAACTATAACGGTCCTAAGGTAGCGAAATTCCTTGTCGGGTAAGTTCCGACCTGCACGAATGGTGTAACGATCTGGGCACTGTCTCGGCCATGAGCTCGGTGAAATTGAAGTATCGGTGAAGATGCCGGTTACCCGCAGTGGGACGAAAAGACCCCGTGCACCTTTACTATAGCTTCACATTGAGCTTGAGTATAAGATGTGTAGGATAGGTGGGAGACTATGAAGCTGTCACGCCAGTGATGGTGGAGTCATCGTTGAAATACCACCCTTCTTATACTTAGGTTCTAATCCTGTTGAAGACGGGAGACATTGTGTGGTGGGTAGTTTGACTGGGGTGGTCGCCTCAAAAGAGTAACGGAGGCTTGCAAAGGTTCCCTCAGCATGGTCGGTAATCATGCGTAGAGCGTATTAGTACAAGGGAGCTTGACTGAGAGACCGACGGGTCGAACAGGTAGGAAACTAGGCTAAAGTGATCCGGTGGTTCCGTATGGAAGGGCCATCGCTCATAGGATAAAAGGTACGCCGGGGATAACAGGCTTATCTCCCCCAAGAGCTCACATCGACGGGGAGGTTTGGCACCTCGATGTCGGCTCGTCACATCCTGGGGCTGGAGAAGGTCCCAAGGGTTGGGCTGTTCGCCCATTAAAGTGGCACGCGAGCTGGGTTCAGAACGTCGCAAGACAGTTCGGTCTCTATCTACTGCGGGCGTGGGAATATTGAGAAGATCTGACACTAGTACGAGAGGACCGTGTTGGACAGACCTCTAGTGCACCTGTTGTGGCGCCAGCTGCATCGCAGGGTAGCTATGTCTGGAACGGATAAGCGCTGAAAGCATCTAAGCACGAAGCCAACTTCAAGATGAGTATTCCATCCCTTCGGGGAACAGGGTTGTTGTAGATCACGACGTTGATAGGCTATAGGTGGAAGTGCAGTAATGTATGGAGCCGAGTAGTACTAATTACCCGAAAGCTTCCTTTTTAAAAAATATCAAAATTAATAAAACTTGTGTTTCTTTCCCCCCAATGTCAATGAAAGATTGATTTATTCGTTTAGGTTTAGTGTTTAATGTTAAAAGTTAAATAAAATCCAAGAAGAAAAAATCAACAAAAAAGAAATAAGTACCACAAAAGCGTGGACAAAAGATTAAGGTGGTTATAGCGACAAGGTTCCACCTCTTCCCATTCCGAACAGAGAAGTTAAGCTCCTCAGCGCCGATGGTACTGCGATTGCGGGAGAGTAGGTCGCCGCCTGTTTTATGAGAGCCTTGTTGCACACGCAGCTAGGCTCTCTCCTTTTTAGGTAGGTTCGTATTTTATTTTTGTGTGGTTAACCTTTATTAATATTGGGTGCTTTATTTCTTTATCGTGAATAAGACTAACCTAACTTAATGTTTTATCATATGTAATGAGATGATATATTCAGTTACAAAAAAAATACTGCACATAGGGTCATAAAGTTATAAGTTTATTTATTCGTTTATTGGATTAGTACATTTATTCCAATTAGAGTATTTGTCTTTTATAAGAAAAAAGAATAAAAATTTTCAATGGGTTTCCTGAGTTTTTAAGAATCAATACCCAATTAATGAGATTTTTCCGTGTTATAGTTGTATTTTTAATTTACTTTTTAATGAGATTAAAAGTAAATGAATTAAGTATTTTATTCAACTGAATACCTGACTCCAATATACAATTCTCTTCCTTTTGTGGGTCCCCAATTAAAGGCAGGATCAAAGTATTCACCAAAAGGTCGGTCATAAGCTAATATGGGAAACTCCTGTCTGAAATCAAATATGTTTTCTATACCCGTATAGATTTGAAAGTTTTTCCATCTTCGGGTAATCTGAAAGTCGAGTTGCGAATATGGGACAGACCTGTCAGATATTTGATAACCTTGCGGATAATTTGTTGTAGAAGGAATTTTTTTGATTCCCGTCCATCTGTATGTTACATCAAATTGCCATTTATCGTTTTGAGTCGAATAGGAGGTGTTGACGTTCCATTTATGTGAAGGAACAAAAGGAAGGTCTTGCCGCACATTTTCGTTAATACGATAAACCTGCAAATAATTCCAGGCGACTTTAACATCAAATTGTTCTGAAAATATCCATTTGTTTTCTAGTTGATAACTATGAGATACACTCCTTCCAAAAAAATTGGCCACAATTGCTGTTTTAGGACTTTTATCAAAATCAGGAAATATCTGGTTCTGAAAAAAGGTAAAATATGCGTCGCCTGAAAAAATGATACTTATATCCTTCCATTTGAAATTCTGTATAAAATTGAGACCTGTATTGATAGCTTCTTCAGGCGCCAGATCATTGGCGATGAGCAGGGATCTGTTGCCGGCCAGTAAACTACTGTTCTCAGCAAAAACATGAGCTATTCTGTAGCCTTTCCCTATATTAAATCTGATGTCAGTATCTTTTGTGACATTAGCCCTCACCAATAATCTTGGGGTAAGTTTCCATCCAAAATCACCAAATTTATCATATCTCATTCCCGCTAGAATGGTGAATTTTGACCAGGTCCATTTATTTTCAATAAAAATCCCGGGAATATCATAGTTTGTGTTATATCGACCTTCATAATGTAAAAAATCGATAGGTTCCAGGAAGATTATGTCTTCTTTTAATCTGTTATGGCGGTAACTAAGACCGGTTTTAAAATTATGATTATTTTTACCATAATAGTAATCGGCATATAACGTTGATGTAATATTTAATTGATTTCCCTCATATTTTTTAATGCCGAAATAACTGTTTTGTTGATGAATAAAAGCACTGTTAAGCAAAATCAAAGAAGTTTTATCATTCAGTATATAATTAGTTTTTGTAGACAGATCCATGTGTTGCATATGTACATTCTGACCGTACACTAAGGATGTACCTTTGTGCTGATTTCGGTCAAAAGTTGTTAAACCTCCTTCTCTGTTTTCATTTAGATATCGGGCTGCGATTGATGTTCTCCATTTTGGTTTGTTAGGGTTATCATAAGACCAACGATTAAAAAAAGAAATACGATTGGTTCTTACTATATCTCTGAATCCATCTTTATCCCTGTCTATATTGGTTGCCGGTAGTGTCAGATGTCCTATCGCCAGATTACTCCACCCGTTTTTTTTCATCATGTAGTTGACATTGTACTGACTTTCTCCAAAGGAATTGGCAAAAACATTTACAAATAATTCCGGTGCATTTTCCGGTTGATGAAACTCCATATTGATTTGTCCTGAAAGGCTTTCAAAACCCTGAAGGACGGAGTTGGCTCCTTTTGTTACAAATATTTTTTCTATCATCGTCCCCGGATAACTATTAGGCCCATAAGGATAAGCCAGACCTTGGATCAAAGGTAAACCATCGACCAAGACCTGATTATATACACCCGAAAGCCCCAATATTCGCAATTCCTTTGCATCAGTGACAACATTGGTTACATTTGCATCCACATTGCTGTTTGTTGAAAAACAACCTGCCAGACTGCAACAGGCAGCCCTTTGGATTTCCCTAACTCCGATGACCTCAACTTTGGCAACTCCATTGTCAAAACGTGTAGCAGAACTTTTGGCAGCGATGGTCACTTCTGAAAGAGTAGCATCCTCCATAAGCTGAATATTCCAATGTTGGATAGTTCCGGCTTTGATTTTTTCAGTTGAAAAACCTACATATGAAATCATCAGCACCCTGATACTATCTGAAATATCATTCAGGGAAAAAGAACCATTTTCATCAGTAACCGTACCTATATCCTTGTTTTCCCAATAAACTGAAGCACCGATCAGTGGTTTTCCGGTGACGTCTGTGACCTTTCCGGTAATATTTTGGGCATCAATAACGGAAGAGAAAATAAGGTAAAAGGTTATTGTCAGAAATAATTTCATGATCGTTGGTTTAAAGTTATCTTTTTAATGTTTATTGATTTCATTAAAAACAAACCACATTTCCTCACCAATCTGAAGACTGCGTTCGGTATATTTTACATCCATCAGATTGGTATTGTCAAAAGCCTTCGGATCATCGTATTTCACCGGAAATCTAGCATCCGCACCGAAGACTGTCGGGCAGGCCTCATCAGCACTATTGCAAGTGACAACTGCTGCATATCCGGATGATGGGTTAAAAGGATGATTATATTCTTTGGAAAAACAGATGACAGGATGTTCTGTCGCCGCAAATTTGACGGCATACACCGGATTGTTTGTCTCTGAAAGTTTTAAAATTTCAAAACCCTGATTGACGAGTGTTTCCGCTATTTTGGGAAACATAGCGGTTGATTCTGTTCCTCCGGAGTAACACGTGACTTTATGGATACCAAAATGATATGCCATGGTCTGTGCCCAAATCTGCGAGAGATGACTGCGCCTCGAATTATGTGTACAAATGAAGTTTAAACGAACATCTTCATTTTTAGTCAGTTTGTTTTTGATATATTGGATCAAAGGAGATAAAATTTCCTTACGTTCCCGGGGTATATTTGATTCAGAAAAGTTAAAAATGGTAGATTGTAAATCCTCAAACATATTTTTTTATTTAATGTATAATTAATTTAAAATGATATATATGTTTTGTTTATATCTTAATATTTCCACCTGTTGGCTAAAGCTACCAGGGACAGCATGACCGGTACTTCCACCAAAACGCCCACCACAGTAACCAAGGCAGCAGGAGAATGCAAACCAAACAGCGCAATGGCAACTGCGACCGCAAGTTCAAAAAAATTGCTTGCTCCGATCATGGCCGCCGGAGCACAAACCGGATGGGGAAGATTGATTTTTTTTCCGGCAAACCAGGTTATAAAAAAGATGAAATACGTTTGTAATATTAGCGGAATGGCTACCAATAGAATAATAAACGGGTTGCTGATGATGTTTTGCCCCTGAAAAGCAAATAACAAAACCAAAGTTGCCAATAATGCCAGTATCGAAACCGGTTTAAATTTTGGAAGCAGTTTTGTTTCAAACCATTCCCGACCACGGGTTTTGACAAACCACAATTGAGATAACCATCCGGCGACAAGCGGTATGACGACAAAAATAACGACACTGCTGATCAGGGTGTCATATGGTATCAAAATATCTGTTATGCCGAGAAGTAAGCCTACAATAGGAACAAATGCAACCAAAATGATCAGATCATTTACAGAAACCTGTACCAGTGTATAATTGGGGTCGCCATCTGTCAGGTAAGACCATACAAAAACCATTGCCGTACAAGGCGCAGCTCCCAAAATGATAGCACCGGCGATATATTCGCCTGCCAGCGAAGGGTCTATCCAGGCGCTGTACATTTTGTCAAAAAAAATCCAGGCAAAAAATGCCATGGTAAAAGGTTTGATGAGCCAGTTTACGATGACCGTCAGGATAATCCCTTTGGGACGTTTACGGACATTCCTGATGCTGCTGAAGTCTATTTGCAACATCATCGGATATATCATGAGCCAAATCAAAATGGCTATTGGCAGATTGACTTTGTACATCTCCATTTTGCTGAGGGCATTCATGCTTTCTTCGGCAATATTTCCCAATAAAATACCGGCACCGATACAGAGTGCTACCCAAAGCGTGAGATATTTTTCAAAAAATGCGATGGATTTTTTATTTTCAGTCATAAAACAAGGCTAAGGCTTAGATTAAGGTTAAGAATAAGAATGAGGTTGAGATTAAGAATGAGGTTGAGAATGAGTTTGAGAAGATCAGGAACAAAGGATGACACCTTCTTCACTAAAAGTGGTTTCCAATGCATTTTCAAAAAAGAAGCTGAATATCTCACCTGCTTTTTTATAATTATCTCTGTGTATACAATATTTGGTTTTGGGTGGGGTGATCTCTCCCTGAATGAGTCCCGCATCTTTTAACACTTTGAGATGTTGAGACAATGTACTGTTGGCAATAGGAAGTTCATCGGCCATATCACCGTGATAACAGCATGCTTTTGATGCCAAAAGGTCGAGAATAGCGACCCGGACAGGGTGGGCGAGTGCATTGGCGAAATTTGCAATTTCTTCCTGCCTTTCGGTAAATTTTTTGATTTCAGTGGACATATATATCAAATTATTCGCAAATATACGAACAGTTTTGATTGTTCGTTATCTTGCGAACAATATTTTAGATTTATTTAATGATGATTTATATCATCTAATTATACAGTTTGGTTATCATATTTAAAAAAAAGGTGTCGGTTCGGACCTGATGCTGATATTACGCTGAAAGTACTATTTTAGTCCTATCTTTGTTGTTTGTGATGGGTAAACCTATGAATACCCAATCGTTACCGTTAGTTTTATTTATGGACAAATTAAAACAGTTTTTGAGGCAGATTGTACCCATTTCTGATGAGGAATTTGGGAAGGCGATTCCTTATTTTGAAATAAAAAATTTGAAAAAAGGTGAGTATTTTGTTCATCAAAATAAAATATGCAGACAAATTGCATTTATCAATAAAGGTTCGTTAAAAACATATTATATCAATCACAAATCAGATGAAGTTACATCTTGTTTTTGTAGCGGGCATTGTTTTGTCACTTCTTACAAAAGTTTTATCAAACAAGTTCCATCTGAGTTGGCAATTCAGGCCATGGAAGATGTTGAACTTTTGGTTATTTCCCGGGAAGGGCTATACAAATTGTACGATATTAGTTCTATATGGCAAACCATAGGCAGAATCCTTGCTGAAAATGAATATCTGGTGATGGAAAAGTATGCCTCTGTTCTCAATAATGAATCAGCAAAAGAAAAATACCTTAGATTGATGGAAGAACAGCCGGATATCTTACAAAAAGCCAGTGTTGAAGACATCGCATCCTATTTGGGAGTGACGCGGAGGACTTTGTCCCGGATTCGAAAAGAAATATCGAATATGTAAACTTAGGGACATTTGTCCTTTATTTTAATCTTCAGATGTAATCATCTTTGCATCAAATTTTAAATATTATATTTATGGGTTTACTGATTGCATCGATCTTACTTTTCGCATTTGCTTTACTGGCCGTAATTGACGGTTTTTATTTACATATATTTACATATCAATTATTCAATCGTCAAGAGAGCAGATTTGAACATTTTACGCATACATTACGGGCAGTTTTGTTTCCTTTGATAGTTTATTTTCTGTTCATTGTTCAAAATAATAATATTGGTTTTTATCTTGGTTTGTTTTTTGTGTTGATAGATATTGTGATATTAGGAATCGATGCATTTGTTGAAAAAGACAGCAGGGCTTTTATGGGAGGACTTCCAAGGTGGGAATATATACTACATCTTTTTGTCAATGGATTTCATTTTGCATCGATAGCTGTTTTTTTAGCACTTAAATTAACTTTTGAAGGTGGCGAAATTGCTATTGTACAGGATTTGTCAGGATTTAAACATTTCGAAATTTTCTATTTTCTTTCGGTAAACTTACTTCCTGGAGCTATCATTTTAGCTATCATTCACATAATGACAAATATTCAGATTACTACAAAGTATTGGAATATGTTTAGAGAAAAAGTGACTTGTTGTTGATCGTAGTTAATACAAAAGGGAAATCAAACCTAAGCCTGATTACCTTTTTTACAAAGTAAATTCTTTTTTATTAACTCATGAAATACAGCAATCAGTGATTTTTTTTCCGAATATTATATTTTGTTTGGATTGGAGTTTTCTGACAGTTTGTTAAGTAAAACTGAAAGTTCAAGCCAGGTTTATGCTTAAATTTTAAAGGTTTGGTTATTGAATGCAAAATTATTTTGAGTTTTTACTACTCATCATCAAAACAAATTCATTTTCTGAAGGCTTTTTTCCACATCTTCAACAGACATATCTTCAAGGGCAGCCACACACAAAACAGCAATATATCGATCCACTTCTCCCCAAAGTAAACGGGTCAGTAACATTTCTGTCTGAGTCAGGTCATCCGGTAGTTCTCCGCCTTCGTCCATACCGAATAAACTGACATAATGTACTTTGTCTGCCGTGTACAAAGAAGTCAATTGTAAGTCTGGTTTCTCTTCCGGAAACCGCTTATTAAGATTAACTAACAACGTCTTATCGGTAATTACGGCAGATCTGTTTTTTAAGGAAAAATGGTCAGGTACATAAAATTCGTTCCGTAGTTCTGTGGAAGAAATTTGAGAATTGTTGTGTTTTAATTCGAAATACATACATTTAATTTTGACACAATTTACAAAAAAAAGACGGAATTACCAAGGTTTATTGAGGAAAAAATTCAAAAAAATGTGATTTCCCTTACAAAATCCAAAGCAAAAAGAAATGCTGAAACACCTTGAATTTTAAGTAATATTTGTGATGCCTCTTCATACCTTTCAACGTGAAAGTCACGTTTTTTTACCAGTTCATTATATCTGTAATCCTGCATTACTGCAATATTGTAATGATTGGTTGATACCTTTACTAATGAATTTACAAGGATTTCATATTTTTGTTTTGGTTTATAATGGTAATATGCTTTAAAACTAAAAATCGAATAAAGTAAGCCCAGATAAATATAGGCTATGAATAAAATCACATTATTGCCCGTTACCCAAACAAGAAAAGGCACCGCGTGAAAGATGAAAATGAAAATTGCATTAAATAAGTAAAATCTGTTGTTCATGTTACTTTTATTTTGATTAGAAAAATCAAAAGTAAACATGAAAGGTCATACTCTTTTTTTGTTAATTAAGTCATAGATGGAATATTGTGGCTTACAATACTTAATCTGTAGATAATTGTAAGTTCATTTTAATAAAATGTAGTATTTTATTTCGTAGGTATTGCCATTTTGTAATATTAATTTCGTCAATAATATGGAACAGTTTAAAAAAATGATGTATCAATTATCTGTTTCCTTTAGCGCGATTATGAGTTTTACATAATAATTGACAATTTTTTTGGTCTGTGGCTCCGCCTTTACTCCATGCAGATACGTGGTCGGCATCCATGTCTGCAAGCTTCCAGATTTTTGTTTTATTAGAATCATGTCCGATAGTACATAAAGGACAATTTGATGTGTTGGTTTTTTCTGCCATTTGAGTTTGTATTGAATACGCTGATTTTTTAGTTGCCTCATCAAAAATCCTGACATCAAGTAAATTGGTTCTGACTGAACCTTCCAATATAAATTCAAATATTCCTCTGCGATTTTTGACATAAGGATCAGCATAGAGTCGATGCACTTCTTCAGAAACTTTTTGAGGATCATACGGTTTATGATGGTGTTCTTCATAAAGCTTACCCCATTCCAGTCCTCGCATCTCGCTTTCAACGTCTTTAAAGACAGTAGATATCCAGTCAATTACACTGGTAAAATATTTTTTTAGTTCGTTGATATTATCGTCAAATCTATGAGTACTCATGTACTCTCCTATATTTCCTTTACTGACCCAATCCAAGGCTCTTTCTAAATATTCTTGTCTGTTAGCACTTCCTGAAATGTAAGCGCTCCATTTTTGTATATTAGCATTTTGACTGTTGCTGAACTCTTCTTTTGCTTTGGTTACGAAAGGACCGGAGTACACAGCATTGAGAAGTTCTTGATTAGTAAGAGGAACACCAGCTATATTTATTGTTTTAAACCATTCTTTAATTTCTGTTTCTGTACCTTCACATTCATAAATAAGCAGATTTGTATCCAGAATTAATTTTTGTTTGTCTGCAGCAAGTCCTCCAAAATATTGTGGCATCTTATTCTCGTCCAAAATAGCAAACTTATTGGTAACATAGCGGCCTATGCTGGTTATCCTCTGTTGGCCATCAAGAACCTCAAATTTATTATCACTTAATTTGTTAAAATATATAAGACCTAACGGATATCTTTTTAAGATAGATTCAATGACCGCCGTGTCTCTTTTTCCATCAGCATATATATAATTTCTTTGATATTCAGGTTGAATCGTCAATCTTCCCGAGAGTCCAAACAAACCTTTACCTTCCAGTTCGTTGTAGACAAAGCCATCACAAATGGCTTTTATTGTTATGTCTGTTCTAAGGGTTGTTTTCATTATTTCTTTCTTTTTATTAAAATTCGGCTATAAATTCTGTTGCCGTTAATATAACCCCTGTCTAATTTACCTTTCCAATTTAGATTTACAATTTCAGGTAGTTTCCCTTCTTTAACTTCATAGTCATTGCCTACAATTTCAAATTGTTCAGGTGAATATTTATCTAAGAAACTAATTGGAACTCCCATAATTCCGTCATAATCACTTGGGATTGCATCTGTGTATGAAACTTCAATAGCATTGTAGTTGTCATAATTTTGATAGCCGTTTTCTTTAATGTCTTTGTGTTTGCTGAACTTCAAATTGTCTTTCATTGACATAAGTGCCAATGGTTGGTGCCTTTTGCCGTGGTCTATATTTGTATACCAGCAACAATTTCTGAATTTGACTAAGCCAGTTTCTTTATTGTAAACTCCGTCAGCATAGTCCTTTGATAAAGGCGAAGCAAAATATGCATTACCAGCTTTGAAGCCATTGCCAAGCCACATTTTGTCGGCTTTTAGAAGTGCAAATATTTCTTTGTAGGTAATTGCATTCATACTACCGATTAAAACGAATTGTTTGTCAGCTTCTATTATCCAAGAGAGAAATTCACGAAATAATGAAAAAGGAGGGTTTGTAATAATTATATCTGATTCGTCTCTCAGTTTTTTGATCTCTTTGCTTTTGAAATCTCCGCTGCCCTCCAGATATGACCATTCCAGATCATTGACATCTATTTTTCCGTCTCCTGATTTGTCACGTGTTAGTGTAAATATTTTACCGTTTTTTACGGTTTTATACTCGTCAAACTGCGGGTCATTTATTTCAAAAAGTGTCGGCTGATACACTGCTTTATAGTTTTTGCTTTCCGGTGCATAACTTGTACTTATGAGTTTTTTGATTCCGAATCGTTCAAAGTTTTGTGCAAAAAATTTTGTAAAGTTGCTCCATTCAGGGTCGTCACAAGGCATTAAAATTGTCTTGTCCTTAAAAACATTAGGGTTATACTCCAGGTAGGCATTGATCTCCTTTTCGATGTCATGATATTGAGTATAAAACTCATCATTTTTAGCATTTTTTGCATTCGTAAGATTACTGTTTGCCATAATTTTTGTTTTTGTACCCTCCTATGCAAAATCATAGAAAGCACCAATATTGATTTAACAAAGGTAAACAAATAATGGTTTACTTATCATTTTTTACATTAGTGGTTTATTTCTCATCTTATTATCAAAAAACATGTGTTTCAATACAACATTTAATAATAAAAAAATGATAGAACATGATGATGAATGTAACCATAGTGTGACACTCCCCAAAAATAGGACCAATGGAAAACGTTTATTTATACTTAACTTCTGGAATATAGAGGATAATTGATTTCTTATGAATTTACAACTAAAGAGTTATTTGTGTTAAAAAGCTAAATTTTGTTAAAACCAAACTTCTCAAACTTTATTGGATCAAATAGGTGATCTTCGTCATCTTTTGGTTTTAGTGTTTGATAATAGCTTATCTTTGCAGAGTGAATATTCACTAACTTAAAATTTTTATCATGAACGGCAAAAATAATATTGCAGTAGGTTTTTTTACCATGGGGCTCTTTATGGCTTATGGATTCTTATTAATTTATCTTAGAGATTTTGCTCCGGGCAAGGAAGAGTGGGTAAATTCATATAGCATTGGCAAACATTTTGAAAGCAGGCTTGCTCATGTACACGGCAACTTATTCGCTTTTTTAAATATACTAATAGGATACCTACTCCTACACTTTAAGGATAAACTGCAGAACACAAAAACAATCTCCTGGCTTGCTCTATCGGGACTGTTAATGCCACTCGGCATCTTAGGAGAAATATACTTGGGTCTTTCGCCAATATTTGTACTTCTTGGCGCTCTTACAATGACCACGTCCGTCATATGGATGGGTTATTCCTTTTTTGTAATAAAAACATTAAATTAAAATCAAATATCATGAGTAATAATCAAATAGATAAATTAGAAGTTCTTATCAAAATTAGAAACTTATCCAAAGGACTACAAACTAAATGGCAACTCCTGGATGATGCAAAACAAATGACCGAAAGTATGCTTATGGAAGCTCAAACAGTCATCAAGTTGCATGGAAGTGCGTTAGGTAAAGATCATTTTGAAAAAGATCTGAGTATGCTTAAGGACCAAATAATTAAAGTGGAAGAATTGATACAAAAATTCAAAAGTTATATAGAAAATCCATCTTCTGATGGTTCGGAAGCTTCTTTTGATTTATTCGAGAGAGAAATAAATGAAACTTTCTCTATTTTTAATAAAATAAGTACATACCCCGCGCAGTATTTTACAGATATTTCACTGGTGGATTGGGCAAATATTTGGTCCGTGATACAATCCAATATTTATGCTGTTCAAGGCATAGCGCAATCCGCAAATATCCAACTCCAAATGCTGAAAAAATTTAGTGCCGAAGAAGTGGATGAATTGACGAAAACCATTTTTAAGTTTATTCCTGCATCATTTAATATGAACAGTGCCATTGACTACAAAAAAGACTATATGAAAGCCTTACAGCAAATGGAAGAAGAAGCAAATAAAAAAGATAATCTGTGGGATCGCTTTTTGAATTTTTTAGCTGGAAATATACCTTTCAAACAATCTCCTCAGGAAAGAGTAATGATGATGAGATGGATCGAAGGGGAAAGAGGTGAACTTTAAATTTAAGCCATGATAACAAAAGAACTTATTTCAGATAGGCAAATAGAAATCATAGCAGCAGCGGGCAAAATACTGTCGACATCAGGTATTAGTGGGCTTACCATAAAAAATCTGGCTAAAGAAATGCAATTTTCTGAAAGTGCTATCTATAGACACTTTACCAGCAAGGAGGAAATAATCGTTGCAATGTTAGAATATCTTGCACATGATATGGATATGAGATATATGCAGGTCACTAATAGCGACCATGACGCTTTACAAAAGTTTAAAATGATCTTTGAAAATCAATTTTCTTTTTTTGAGAAGAACCCATATTTTGTTGTGGCAGTTTTCTCAGATGGGCTTATGGACGAGAGTGCAAAGATTAATGAAACAATCCTTAAACTCATGTCCGTAAAAATGAAACATCTCATGCCAATAATCAGTGAAGGCCAACATAAAAATGTATTTACAAATGCTATTACTTCGGAAGAACTGATACATATAGTAATGGGTACTTTTAGATTATTAATGTTTAAATGGCGAGTCGCTAACTTTCAGTTTGATATCATCAGGAATGGTAACAACATGGTACAATCTTTATTAACAATAATTAAAAATCATAAATAATGACAAAGTTAAATTTAATCTATGTGATAGGGTTATTAGTCTTTACGGCTACAAGCTGTAAGAATAATTCAAATCATAATCATGACCAAACACACTCAGGTGCAGCTGATCATCAGGCAGTTATCGAACTCAATGATGGAGCTAAGTGGTCAGTAAATGCTGAGATGAAACCTTTCATTCTGGAAAGTGAAAGTATACTGAATACTTATGTTGCTAATGCATCCACAGATTACAAAACATTGGCGAAAGAACTGACCGATAAAAATTCTGGTCTTATAGAAAGTTGTACCATGGATGGTAAAAGCCACGATGAGCTGCACAAATGGTTACATCCACACATGGCATTAATCGAGTCTTTGCAAGATGCAGATAACGCTGATGCTGCCGATAAAATCATCAACGAACTAAAAAGTTCTTTTGAACTCTATAACCAACATTTCCAATGAAAAAGTCATTGAAATATGTCGGAATAGTAATCTTAATAGGGTTTGGTCTATTGACGCTTTTTCTTAGTACATCTGTAATTTTTGATTTATTTGGTATCAGAGCAAGAGAAGGTAACTATGTTTTATTCGTTGTTTGGTCCAATTTTATCAGCAGCATTATCTATTTGATAGCGGCGTATGGTTTGATGAAAAATGAAAAGTGGACGATCTCTCTTTTAGGGCTTTCGACTGTTATATTAATTATAGCTTTTGTCGGGCTTAAAATTCACATCAATGCCGGTGGTTTATACGAAACAAAAACAGTAGGTGCTATGATTTTCAGAATTTCTGTCACTCTGCTATTAACCATCGTCTCCTATTTTTTGATCATTCCCAAAAAGGAAGTTAATAATAACTTACCCTGATAGGTTTTTGTAAAAACTCCTATTCCTAAGTAGATCACTAAAAAATTGTGTTGTAAAAAGGAAAATAAAAATTAATAATTTTAAAAAATAAATATCATGAACATTAAAGAAATTCATACACAGGAAAAACCAGTTTCTGCAATTTCACTTTTTAAAAGCGATCAGGGGAATGCCACCGCTATACAAATATTAAAAGGTGAAAAACTAAAAGAACATATCACCAAAATACCGGCTTTACTGGTTTGCATAGATGGCGAAGTAATCTTTGAAAATGAAAAAGGTGTAAAAGAAACACTAAGGTCTGGTGATTATGTCAACATAGAACCCATGGTAACACATTGGGTTGAAGGAATAGAACTAAGTCAATTGGTGCTGATCAAGTAAAAAATTTGAAACATGAAGTTAGTAAGTATTCACAAACAGAAATTAATTCTGCTATTATTTCTACTAGGTACTCAGGTAGTAAATGGTCAAACCTGGACGCTCCGGCAGTGCATTGATACTGCACAGATTTATAGTAAAAACTTACAAATAGGGAGGAATAATATTTCCATAGGTGAACAAAAGAGTAAAGAGTTAAAAGCCAATTTTATTCCCAAAATCACAGCAAATGTTGATTATAAGTATTTTACAAATCTCCCATACCAACTGCTTCCTTTATCTACCTTTAACACATCTGCACCTGAGGGACAGTTTAAAGAAGCACAATTTGGTGTGCCTCATAATATAAACGCGGCGGTCCAACTTTCTTTACCCATATATAATCCACAAATAAGCGGTGCCGTCAAAAGTACTGAGATTGCTACGGAACTCGCCCAGTTACAGTTACATAAGAGCAAAGAAGATTTGATATATAATGTTTCATTTTTATTTTATAATGCTAAAGTGCTGTATTATCAGCTAGGATTTATTGACACTAATTTGATCAACGCTAAAAAACTCCTACAGAATATGGAATTGATGCGCAATCAATTAATGGCCAAAGGAACGGATGTATCAAAAGTAAAGCTTCAAGTAGATCAGCTAACCACACAAAAAAACAATATCATGATCAAGATTGACCAGGTATTAAACTCTTTAAAATTTGCTATGGGATTGCCGCTCGACAGAAAGTTAGAACTTGACAAAACCGTAATAATGGAAGAAGAAGTCTTGTATAATTTCAATGCTACCATCGATATGCAAATATCGTCAACTCAACGTAAGCTTATAAGTAATGAAATATCAACACTTAAAAATTCAAAAGTATTACCCACCATTCAACTTATAGCTTCATTTGGTACTACAGGTCTTGGATATTCCGGTCAGCCAGAAAGATTTCTAAATTTCTATCCCATGGGCTTTGGTACACTACAGATTAATTACCCTATTTACGACGGCAAAGCAATGAGCAGGAAAGTCAATCAAAAACAATTGGAATTGCATAATAATACAATACAACACGCATTAATACAATCCCAAAGCGAATTACAATCCAAAAATGCCCTACTTCAGCGTAATGTAGCTAAAAACAATTTAACAACAAACCAAGCACATATTGAACTTGCAAATGATATTTATGATCAAACGTTGTTGCAACAAAAAGAAGGAGTGGCAAGTATTACTGATATTTTATTGGCTGACAATACATTAAGAGAAGCTCAACAAAACTTTGTCACTGCTATGATTGAGTATCTAAAAGCAGAATTAGAAATACTGAAATTGAGTGGAAATATAGCCCTTTCTAAATAAATATTAATTAAAAGATATAATACCAAAGTAATGAATTGGAAAAGAATTTTAGGAATACTGGTAGTAGTAGTTTTGATAGGCATTGTTGCTTGGAAACTAAAAACCAACAAAGAATTGACAACCAGTAAAGTGTACCAATACGACAAAAATGCAACTTTGTTTGTGGATGTGGATACTGTTATGCTAAAAAACATAGAAAATGTGCTGACATACAGTGGTGCATTTGAGCCGGACAGAGAGACAAAATTAAGTGCTGAGTCGCAAGGCAAAATAAATTCGGTTTTAGTGGACGTGGGCGACATTGTGCGGTCCGGCCAGACGCTCATAAGATTGGACAACAGTTTGTTGGCGTTACAACTTCAGGCGATCGATGTCCAAATAGAAGGTTTAAGAGCCGATGTAGACCGATATACTGTTTTATCTAAGGCTGATGCTATACAAGGTGTACAACTGGAAAAGGCAATATTGGGACTCAAGGCCACAAGCATACAAAAAACAATATTGCAAGAGCAAATAGCAAAAACTGTTATTAAAGCCCCATTCAATGGGATTGTTACAGCCAAAATGAGCGAAGTAGGTAGTTTTGCTGCTCCTGGCGTACCACTATTACAGATCACCGATATCTCAAGTGTAAGATTTACAGTCAATGTACCTGAACAGGATTTGGCAAAATTTAAGCTCAACCAAACCCATCGGGTTACGGTAGATGCTCTTGCAAATCAGGAGTTTGAAGGCAAAATTACGTTGATCAGCAGCAAAGCAAATATCGGATCTAGCTTTCCCATACAATTAAAAATAAAAAACTCTAATGATAAAGTAATAAAAGCCGGAATGTTTGGCAAGCTTATTAATAAAAATGAAAATCAGCAGCAAGGTTTTATCCTACCCACGTCAGCAATTACAGGTACGGCTGAACAGGCCAGCATTTATAAAGTGGTCGATGGAAAGGCAGTGACACAAATAATCACTATCTCAGAAAAAATAGATAATAAGGCGATTGTGACAAAAGGATTAAGCGCAGGAGATGTGGTAGTCGTTGGTGGTCTTATTAATTTGTTTGAGGGAGCCAATGTATCTGTAAAAAAATAAGGTTTGTAGAATAGAATATGAGCACATTTAAATGAGCCTAAAAGGATTCTTGCAACTTCTAAATGTACCTGTCAGATACTTTTACTTTCGTCCATAAAAATTCGATTGCAAAAACTTTAGTTGATGTTTACATCTCGAGTTTCGCCATCAAATGTAAGCAAGTTAAGAGATAATGCAAAACTGCTAACAATTTATTTAAAATATTTAATGGTTTATAATGAATATTACAGAAATTTCCATCAATCGTCCTTCACTGATTATCGTATTATTCAGTGTCTTTGCACTTCTCGGTATTATTGGATACAATAATTTGAGTTATGAATTGATGCCGGATTTTAACCAACCCGTGGTGGTAATAAAAACAGGATATCCAGGAGCAGAACCCAATGAAGTAGAAACATCTGTTTCCAGAAAAATAGAAGATGCACTATCCAATTTGGAAGGTGTGGATTATCTGGTCACTAAATCGTTACCCAATGCTTCTATCGTTATTGCCAATCTCAAATATGGCACAAATCTGGACAAAACCATGCAGGATGCACAACGATATATAGACAATATTCGTAAAGATTTACCGCAAGATATACTGAGTCCTGTGATGAGTAAGGTGTCGCCCAATGACTTGCCTATTATGTCTGTAAGTGCCACAAGTGATCTTCCTTCTACGGAATTCTTTCAAAAAATGAAGGACGATTTTTTACCTCAGATTCAACAAATTAGAGGGGTAGCAGAAATAACAACGTTGGGTGGAGAAGAAAGAGAAATTCAAGTAAAAGTGGATCAAAACAAACTAAAACTATACAGAATTTCACTCGTTCAGGTGGTAGAAGCTATCAACAGATCTGGTATAGATCTACCGGCAGGTAAGGTGCAAACAGATAAGGAAAGCAATTCGGTACGATTGACCGGAAAGTTTTCAAGTGTGGATGATATCAATTACGTACAAATAGCCATGCCAATGCCCGGCAGCCCGATCTATGTTAAAGATGTAGCTGAAGTTGTAGATGGTACAAAAGAAATGACCTCGGTAAGCCGATATAATGGCAAGAATGGTATAGGTCTTTTACTCAAAAAACAAGGAGATGCAAATGCCGTTGATGTCTCAAAATTAGTACGGGAAAAATTCAAAAATATAGAGTCGCAAAATGCTGGCGCTAATATAAAATTTATAATTGCCGATGATAGTACAGACAATACCATAGCTGCAGTAAATTCTGTTGTATTTGATTTGATACTTGCAGTAATCCTTGTATCACTAGTCATGTTATTGTTTTTAAGGAGCTTTAGAAATGCTATCATTGTTATTGTTGCTATTCCAACATCACTAGTTACAGCATTTGCCGTAATGTGGTTATTAGGATATACCCTCAATCTGATGACCCTATTGGCGATGTCTTTAATCATAGGAATTCTGGTCGATGATGCGGTAGTAGTGCTGGAAAATATTCAAAAACACCTGGATAAAGGAAAAGAAAAAAGAAAAGCTGCCATGGATGGTCGTATGGAAATAGGATTTTCTGCGCTCTCTATTACCCTGGTGGATGTGGTAGTTTTTTTACCGATCCTGTTTCTGCAAGTTTTTGTTGCCGACATGTTAAAACAATTTTCTGTGGTGGTCGTCACATCCACACTTACCAGTTTGCTTGTGGGTTTTACGCTTACACCTTGGCTTGCTTCCCGTATTGGTAAAAAAGAAGATTTACAACCCACCAATTTGTTTAATCGATTCCTTTTATGGTTCGAGCATCAGCTTGATACTTTTACTATCTGGTACGGTAATAAACTTAAATGGGTACTGAGTCACAAAATAATATTTTCGATCTTTGTCCTCATTCTTTTTGGAATGACACTAGGCATTATGAAACAAGGAATCATCGGCAAAGAACTCATTTCCACAGGTGACCAGGGAAAATTTCGCTTGGCGCTGGAGTATGACAAAACTACATCTATACTCCAAAACAATAAAATTTCTGAAGAAATTGAAAAATACATTCTTTCACAGCCTGAAGTTTCTACAGTATTCAGTAATGTTGGTGGACCAAGTACGGGAATTGGTAGCCTTGGTGTAGGCGCAGCCAACAAAACAGAATTTACCATACAACTAAAAAATAATAAAGATGAGTTGAAAAAATTGGGATTGAAGAAAACACCCACCGAAGATTTTATGAAAAAACTGAGAAGTGATTTGCAACAAAAATTTTCTGGTATTAATTACTCTATGGCAGCTTTAGGATTGATACCAAGATCGGCACCTATCGAAATCACACTTAGTGGAAATAGTCAGGAAAATGTTATGACTAATGGCTTGGTACTAAAAAAAATTATAGAAAATGTACCCGGCTCAGATAATGTAAGGCTCTCTGTCGAGAAAGGTAGTCCAGAATTTAAAGTAATTCCTGACAAAGATAAAATGCAAAGATTGGGATTAAATACGGCTTATGTGGGTATGAATTTACGTACAGCTTTTACAGGGAATGATGATGCCACGCTTACGCAAAATGGTACTGAGTATCCGGTTAGGGTCTGGATAGATGCTTTTGATCGTCAAAATTTTGAAGATGTACAAAAATTATTTGTTATCAATCCAATGAATATTCCTGTAGAGGTTGCTCAGTTTGCAACAGTCCAGCAAGATAATTCACCTTCACTTTTAGAAAGAAAAGACAGACAACCCGCTGTAACCCTAACAGCAGATGCATTAGGCAGACCATCCGGTACTGTGGCAGATGAAGTGGTTGCCTATTTAAAACAACATCCGCTTTCTGAAGATATACAGCTGACATGGGGCAGTGATATCAAAAGACAAAATGATAGTTTCGGAGCATTGGGGTCTGTATTACTAATTTCATTTTTGCTCATATATCTTATCATGGTAGCACTTTATGACAGTTTCGTTTATCCCTTTGTTGTACTCTTTTCTATACCACTGGCAGCTATTGGCGCATTTTTGGCTTTAAACTTATCATTAAATAATCTAAGTTTATTTGCGTTACTTGGATTAATAATGCTTATGGGTCTTGTCGTAAAAAATGCTATATTAATTGTGGATTTTACTAATCAACTCAAGGCTGAAGGAATATACTTTAAAGATGCTTTGATTACTGCAAGTAAAGAACGAATGAGACCTATTTTGATGACGACACTATCTATGGCTGTAGGAATGCTACCAATTGCATTAGCCTCAGGCACAGCTTCGGAGTGGAAAAATGGTCTTGCATGGGTAATCATTGGTGGTTTGCTTTCATCTTTAGTACTCACCGTATTTCTGGTGCCACTTGTCTATTATGTAGTCGATGTTATTAAAAGCAAAGTGAATCCATAATTCGTTTTGTCAAGCCTAATTTATTTATTACATTTGCATAATACAAAAGAAACCAATTTTAAAATAATAAAAAATCATAATTAATTTTTCATCAAACATTAAAGCTCATTTAAATGAAAATATTAATCATCATCAACGATGCTCCGTATGGTAGCGAAAAAGCATATAATGCATTAAGAATAGCCAACCAAATGAATAAGGACTTTCCTGAAACAGAAGTAGTTATCTTTTTAATGGCTGACGGTGTTAATTGTGCAATCCCTAATCAAAATACACCCAATGGATATTATAATATAGAACGAATGTTGAAGTTATCTACCAGAAGTGGAACAAAGTTACTTTTATGCGGCAGCTGTCTCGATGCAAGGGGACTAAAAGAAACACCATTGACAGATCAGGCCGAAATCAGCACGATGGCAGCATTAACCAAACAAATTGTCGAAAGCGATAAAGTACTTACTTTTTAATGTAACTAAAGGTGCCAACCTTACCAATAGTTAGGCCTACCTTTACGCTTTTTAAATTCTTTTTGATGCCACCAAATATTTCTTTGGGTCTAAAGGAAAATTGGAAACAATTTACCCTTCTTGTGATTATCAATGCATTTGTCGGTGGGATGGTCGGCATGGAACGAAGTATTATTCCGCAGTTTGCCGGGCTAGAATTTGGGATTTCATCAAAAACAGCGATACTTTCTTTTATTATTGCTTTTGGTATATCAAAGGCAATAGCCAACTATTATACCGGCAGGTTGGCCAATGTGTATGGTCGCAAAAATCTGCTTTTGATGGGTTGGTTATTGGCTATTCCTGTTCCTTTTATGCTGATTTATGCCCAAAGTTGGAATTGGGTGATCGGTGCCAATGTTTTATTAGGAATCAGTCAGGGTTTGACCTGGAGTAGTACCGTGGTTATGAAAATAGATTTGGTAGGCGAAAAAGATCGTGGTTTTGCCATGGGACTCAACGAATTTGCGGGTTATATCGCCGTAGGGTTGGTCGCTTTTTTTACCGGATATATTGCAGAAAATTATGGCATCACGCCATATCCGTTTTATATAGGGATATTTATTTCGCTTATTGGTTTTTTGTTGACCTTATTTTGGGTAAAAGATACCCGGGCTTTTGTACAAAAAGAAAGTGTAACGGATCAAACAACAAAACTGGATCATGTTTTTTTGGAAACCACGTTCAAAAATAAAACCCTGAGCTCGGTGACACAAGCCGGATTGGTTAACAATCTCAATGATGGGATGATATGGGGATTGTTGCCTGTTATGCTGATTACCCTTCATTTTGATGATAAAAATATCGGTATTATCACTGCGATTTATCCAACGGTTTGGGGTTTGGGACAACTGTTTACCGGAAAAATGTCGGATCATTATTCTAAAAAATCAATGTTGTTTTGGGGAATGTTGATGCAGGGATTGGCTATTTTGTTGATTCCACTGACAAACGATTTTTATGTTTTGGCTCTGTTGTCGACAATCCTGGGGTTTGGCACAGCATTGGTTTATCCTACCTTTCTATCGACCATTGCGCAGGCGACCCGTCCGGCACAAAGGGCGGAAAGTATAGGTACATTCCGATTGTGGAGGGATCTGGGCTATGCTGTGGGAGCCATTCTTTCAGGTGTTTTGGCGGATTATTTCGGGATAGATTACGCTATATATTTTATCGGCGGCCTCACAGTCCTCTCTGCTCTGGTCATCGGTTTCAGGATGCCAGCAGACAAAGGATTGATTTAAAATGTATTGGGTTGATTATAAAAACTGCACCACGGCACTGACGATGATACCGTTATTATTTTGAAAAACATTTTGGTTATTCACTTCTCTGCCCAACTGCAATATCTGGTTGAGGTAACCGCCTTCGATTCTTACACTTTCATTGAGTCTGTATCCAAAAAGAAGGGCTACCCTGTTTTGATCAAAAATATTTTCATTGACATTTTGACCAAAACCGGCAAATATTTCATCATAAAAAACCAGATAAGGTGTATGATTCAGGATTTCTTTTCCTTTCAGTGGCACCTGAATTCGGAACATATAACGTAGTCTGTTCATAAAAGGGAATTCATCTTCTGAGGAAAGGGATGCTTCTGAATACCGGCCCACCCATCGTTGTTCGAGCATAAACCGATGGGACAAATCCAAACGGTTTATTTTATCGGTGATGGTCACCATCTGAAACAAACGATGTTCGGTAAAATCTTTTCCCATACTATTTAAAGGGATGTCGCCATAAGGAAACGTTTCGATCCATGCGTATCCCAACCTCAATTGTACCCTTGAATGTAGCTGATAATTGAGTCCCACCCTGAGTAAACTTTGTTGCCAATCGGTGATCAGGTTGTTTCGGCGAAACTGATATTCCGTGTGTAAACCAAATTTTGAATTTAATTTAATCGTGCCAAAATAATTATACCATCCTATTGTATTATGATTAAACAATCTGGTATTTTGTCCCTGACTTAAGGTTGTAAATAATAAAAAAAGGAGGGAAAAACAAACTTTGGTATACATAGGGACACGATTTTAATTTGGGGTTGTACCTGATATTAAGTACAACCCCATTGTTGACTAATTTGTTTGAGGATTAAAAGGGAGCGAGGATTTATGGACGATAATTCTTAACTTACCGTCTTTTCCTTTTTTGAATACCCAGGTTTTATCTACCATCACTTCATTGCCTTCTTTGTCAGTGACCCAAACATTTCCCATGGTTATAGCCACTGATCCATAGATCTGAATTCCCTGATTGTTGTCGCCTGCGTTGTCATATCTTGCTTTTACCCAAGGTTTTAGTGCAAAACCTTTATCATCCGGATAATCTGGATCTCCTCCGACAAAGTAGGCTAAAGCACCTTTTTTGTCATTTCTGAATGTTTGTGGACCAAAAGCCAGGGTAGGTTTAAAAAATACTTTTCCCTGGTCGTAGTTGTATGCTTCTGACAATACTTTTTCAGCATAAGCTTTGTAATCTCCGCCTTCTTCTTTTAATTTTCCGATCTGAACCAAGGCATCACACCATGCTTGTTGTGCAGCATTCACTTCATCATAGGTTATGATGGATTGTGCGCCTTCTTCGACATAAACCAAACCTAAATCGTTGATAACTTTCTGAACACTTTCATTTGTTTCAGAAATCATTTTGTTGGCTTCATCTTTTGCCTGATTACAGGAATATAAAAAAGGCAAAACCAACGCTAAAAAAATCATTTTTATCGCATTCATATTTATATTGTTTGTTGCCTACTTTTTAATACGGTGTTCGGCGATTCCGTTTTTTTTCTAAAAATTACAAATGCTTCATGAAGTAATATCTGTACAATCTATTAATGAATCAAAACAAAGCTTGTTCATAATAAATCATTTAAGTTTTATATGTTTTGCATAAATATAATTTATGAATAAACTGAAATAAAAGGGAAAAAACGGGAAGAAAGAATGAAACAATACGAAGTTGCCGGCTATTGCCGGGATAGTAAATTACAGATAAAGTAAAGTCAGAGTTTTAAAAAAAGAAAAAAATCCTTTTTATAAATTACATACAAAAAAGTATCGTTATGTCAAAAAACATTACCCGGTTTTCGAAGATAGCAAAAAGGTGCTCCTGAATTATATCATCTGTCCAACCATTTTTTAAAAGCAGGCGCTTTTTCTCTGCTAATATCGACTTCTGTTTTTAAAGGTGCTTTGAGTGTAACGGTAAGTTTTTGGTTTTCATGAGGTTTTACACTTTGAATGGCACCAAAATGAATGATGGTTTGTCGGTTAGCCCGGTAAAATACAGCAGGATCCAAAAGAGCCTCCACTTCCTCCAGGGTAGTAAAATCAAGAATAAACCGATCTCCTTTAAAGGTATAGACAAAATTGATGTTATCTCTCATAAAACAGGCAATGTCTTCAGTAGCTACCGGGACCCATTGTTTCAGATGTTGAACCACAAAGGTAGACTTATATTTTTGAGCGGGTGACGTCGGATTGGTGATCAGTTGTAATATCGATTGCAGGTCATTCGGATACTCACTTTTACTTTCAAGGATACTTTTTGCTTTGGCAATGGCCCGACTGAGTTCCTCTGCATCAACAGGTTTTAGGAGATAATCGATACCATTGACTTTAAAAGCCTGAATGGCATATTCGTCATAGGCTGTGGTAAAGATAACCGGGCATTTCATATCATATCTGCTGAATATGTCAAAACTCACCCCGTCACTTAATTGAATATCTGCAAAAATGAGGTCGGGTTCGGGATTTTCTAAAAACCATTTAAAAGCTGTTTTTAAGCTGGGCAAAACCTGAACGATCTGGATATCTTCAGCAATTTCGGATATTTTGTACATCAATTCTTTGGCGATGAGACTTTCATCTTCTATGATTACGGCTTTGATGGTTTTCATATGGCACTTTTTTTTTGATTAAAGAAGAGGTATTTTAACGATGTATTCTGTTTCGGTTTCTGTTATGATGACCGGCAGAGGGCTCAGAAACCGGTAGAGCGCTACCATGCTGATTTGTCCTTGTTTGTTGCTTGTTTCCACATAATTTTTTTTCTGCAGATTGTTTTTTACAATGAGGTAATCGTTTTCTATAAACAATTGTATCAAAAGCGGATTTTCAGGATCTGCTGTATTATGTTTAATGGCATTTTCGATAAGGTTCTGTAAGGTGACCGGAACAATTCTGGCATAAAAATAATCTTCTGGAATATGTTGTTCCACCACCAGCCCGTCTTCAAATCTCGTTTTCTGCAGTTGGATATACATATTGACAAAATTCAGTTCTTCACTCAAAGGAACGCTTTCATTATCTTTGTTTCTCAAAATATATCGATACACTTTACTCATTTTATCGAGAAAATCACCGGCCTGTTTTTGGTCAATGCGGATCAGGCTGCTCAAAGATGTCAGCGAATTAAAAAGGAAATGCGGATTCAGGTGTTGTTTCAGATTCTCATACATCACCGTGGTTTTTTCTTTTTCAAGAAGCTGGGCTTTTGATTTTAGGATATTGATATTCCGGATATTTCTCCATCGATACCGGATTCCGAAAAACAAAATGGTGATTATACTTCCTACGACCAAAGATTGAAACCACCATGTTTTGTAAAAAGGCGCTTTGATATGTATTTTAAATGTTTTTTCAGTAGATTTCCAATCAAATTCGGAGGATACTGACCTCAATCTGAAAGTGTAACTTCCCGGTTGCAAGTTGGTATAAGAGGCTTCGGCATTTTCATCGGTTTTAATCCAATCTTCATTGATGCCTTCCAGTTTGTATTCAAAGGTATAGGTGGTAAAGGCCGGCACACTCAGGGATCCGAACCCAATTTTGATAAAGTTTTCATTTGGTTGAAGGTTTACTTCAGCCATATGGTCGATAAAAATTTTTCTGTCAGGCAAAGTTATGGTACTCAATATTACCGGATTGCCGGGTTTGGTAACCTGGATTTTGGTTGGGTCAAACTCGATGAGATCTCCTCTGATATTGGTCAGAATATTACCATTGGTGAGAGGGATCATATAATTATAATAAAAAGGATTATTGTCGCTTTGACGAATTTTAAAATTTCGGAAATGATTGTTTTGGGTATTAAAAATCGAAAATTTATTAAAGGAAGCACACCATATATTGCCCTGATTATCAGACACTGCTGATAATAAAATATCATTAACAAGACCTTCGGACATGGTCCATTGTTCCATTGTATAATCGTCTGAGGATGTAAAATTTGATGTCTTTTTTTTCACATGGTATAAACCCTGAGTTGAATAGGTCAGCCATACATCTCCTTTTTTATCGACATGTAAAGCATTGATATACCCTCCTTTAAATATGTTTTGTCCGATTGGCAAAATAACCGGATACACCAGAGAATCTCCGGGATGTATATAACCTAAGTCCTGATTTGATAAAGCCAGCCAGGCTCCTTTGTTTTTTTGAGCATTCAACCAGCCGGCATCATATTTTACATTGTTTTTATCAAAAGTTTTAAAATATTTTAATTCCTGGATACGATTTGTGTTTGTATTCCAGCGTAAAAGTGGCAGTTTATTTCCAAACAAATAGGTAGAATCTGTTTCCTGAACTATCACACGGGTTTTATAGTCTTTAAATGATCCTGTCAACGCTTTGAAAGGTACCATTTTTTTAGTTTTTGGGTTGTATTGGTAGGTCGGAGCACCGGCAAAACATAACACTGCTTCATCACCAATGAATTCGATATCTGTGAGATACGTTGCTTTTTTGTCTATGGGAAATTCCGCCAGATCCAGATGATTCCATGCTCCCGTTTTGTAGTCAAAGATGTAGATTTTATTGCTTCTCGAACCCATCCACCACTCTGTTTTTTCAGGGTTTTCTGCTAAGCAGGTAATTTTCCAGTTTTCCTCCAATTCCGGAAAAATCTGTGATGCTTTTACCTTTCTGTAAAAGGATTTTTTATGATTATATCTTGAAATTCCTGCTATGGTACCAAGCCAAACGGTTTGATCTTCGTCCTCAAAAGCTGCGCAAATCAAATCTCCTGCGATTGATGCCGGATTGGTGATATCATTTTTTATTAATTCGTACTTTATACCGTTTTGGTAGTTTATCCGAATGATTTCATAACTATTACTGGAATACCATATTTCGTGTGTACCCGTTTCAAAAATGAACCCGTTGTGCGGATCTAAAAGTTTGTTTTTTAAAGGAAATTTATATATCAGCTTGCTTTTAATTGTGTTGTACCCAATGATATCCTGTGTTGTATTGTCATAATACCATAACATCCCATTGGGTGAAAGATGAAGGGCTGAAATCCAATGGTCGTTAAAAATATCACGATTTCCGGTATTCAGAATACTGGTTATTTTTTCAGTTCGGATATCAAAAAAAGCCATTCCTTTAGAAGTACCTATCCAAAGGCCATTGTTTTTTTGATCAAAAACCAGACTGTTTTTGATCAGTTTGTGGTTTGGCAAACCATGGATACCCGCATTGTTTTGGGCAATAGGTATAATTTTTTTTGTTTCCGGGTCGAGTTTTGAAAGACCGTGAGCGCCACCTGCCCAAATCTTTCCCCGATGGTCACTGACGATACAATTAATTCTGGGAATATGTCCGGGTTTTTGTAAAAAGTATGGTGTAAAAGTATTTGTTTTTTTGCGGTAGCAGATGATACCATCTTCGGTACCACACCAAATGTCACCTGAAGGATCGAGTGTCATATCCGTTATCAGGTTTTGTTTTAATGCGGAAGGATCGCCTTTTTTATTTCTGAATATTTCTATCCTTTTTCCATCGTATCTGTTTAATCCGCTTTGGGTCCCGATCCATAAGATGCCTTCACGATCGCGTATCATAGAAGTCACCATATTATGACTCAAACCTTCTTTTTCCGTAAGGTGATCAAAAATGATTTCAAAAGATAACCCGGACGTAAAGGTACTGTCTGAGGATACACTTTGTCCTGACGTTATGATTTGAAATCCGGAAATAATCAGAAGGATGATGATAAATGGTTTCATATGGCATGCAAGGTACATTTTACGCATCATTGAGTATAAAATTTTAAAATGAAACGTGGTAAAATTAAAATGAACCGGATTTCATGGTGTTTAAATTGTTTTTTCGTTTGTCGCTGAAATCATGACATTTGCCAGGGTTTGATAACATAAAGTCCATGCTTGTTTTGTTTTATCATCCCAATCATTTTGTAAACCTTTTTCCAAAGTCCATAACAATGCTTTACCGACCATGTCGTAATGAGCGGTTTTGACACCATATCCAACGTGTCTGACGGCCATTAATTTTACTTCAGGGAGCATTTGTTCAAAATTTTCCAATCCTGCCACTATAGAAGTTAACATGTCGATCAATTTTTTATGTTGTTCAGACATGTCTGACGGAAAAAGTCTTCGAAGGGCAGGATATTCAGCAAATAATTTTGCATAAAAAACATCTCCCAATATAGCAGGGTCGATACCCATTAATTTGCGCCAACTGGAACGAACGATTTTTATATCTTCAGGTGTCATGTGAATTTGATTTCTTTAAAGTAAATGTTGAGCAGCATCTTCGCCACTATTGACAGCACCTTCCATAAATCCTTGCCAGTCAGCGAGATGTTCTCCGGCAAATAGGGTGTTTCTGAATGGTTTTTTCAGGGTTGCCATCACATCAAACCATTGGTTTTTGCCATAAAATGCATAGGCGCCATATGAAAATTCGTCTCTTCCCCAATAATACAAAAGGTCTTCTTTGAGATATTTCCTGACGTCACCAAAAGCGGGATGAAGGGCATCGGTTATAATGTCCAACCTTTGTTTTTGACTGACAGCACTCAGCACGTCAGCCTTATCTCCGGTAGCATAACACATCAGTATACCTGTTTTGCTGCTTTGATTTTTGGTGCCATGATAAAAATAATGTGCCGGCGTATCTGTAATCATATCAAAATCTTCTCTTTCCCAAATTTTTTCAGAAAACACGAGGGGAAACTTTCCGATTCTGCTGTATTGCAAAGATTGAATAGCTTCTATGGTTTCTTTCGGCAGACCCGGAGACCAGATGACATCATACATTGCTTTGGTAGGCAAGGTACAAATCAGATAATCCCCTTCCAGTTTGATACCATTGACACATTGAACGGATATGTTGTTTTTTTGCTGCTGGTTGACCGAAACAACTTTGTGGTCCAGGAGGATATGGTTTTTTCCAATGGCATTTGCCATGACATCAATGAGTTTAGAATTTCCGCCTTTGATTTTAAAATCCATTTCATTTTTGTCACTGCTTTCGGCATATTCCGCAAAGGCAGCATAAGCAGATGTATGTCTTATGCTTTCCCCAAAATCTGTGGAGTCAATCAGGTCGCGCATGAAAAGATCTTCATAAGGTATTCCTTGATTGGACAAAAATCTCCACCAATCCCGTTTTGTCGAGTTTGGCTTTCTCCTTTTCTGTCATTGATTCCCAAATCTTCACTTTATCTTTCCAAAAAATTTCCATTTCCGGACCGAATGTCCACGTACCTGTTTTTGAATGAACACCTGAACGAATCAGGTCCGTTTCAAACCGGTTGTCTTCAAGCGTCAGATTAAATTCTTTGCACAATTCTATCATCCGGGTGTGGGACGCACCGACCCATTCGGCCCCCAGTTCTATGACGTTGTCACTTGACTGATCCGGACGAAATGAAAACACCCTACCGCCTATACGTTTGCGGGCTTCCAGAATGGTGACCCGGATGCCGGCTTTTGTCAGTTTGAGGCCTGCTGCCAATCCTGCAAATCCTGCACCCAGGATGATCACATGTTTTGGTTTTTTAGCACCTTGCCAGGATAATGTGGATTCAGGTACTGCCGAAAGAACGGTACCGGCGATAGCTGATTTGCGAAGGAATTCACGTCTGTTCATTGTACAAATTTTATGTAAAATTACCATTAGATTCGTAAAGGTCGGAAATCATTTTTATCACACCAATTTTTTAAAGTCGAAATGTGGAAACGGTAGATTGAATATGATGGTAAACATGTTTAAACGTTTGAAAAGACTACTTTGGGACATAATTTATTCGGGAATTTACACAAAGGGCAAGGAGTTTTTCGTGTCAACACTTCAATTTAAAATTTCCACCTTTCAGATGAAACATCAACCATTACACCATTTAAAATTTTTATTCAGGAAAGGGCTACCCACATATTTGCACCATCAAATAATTTTATCAAATACTTTTTCATGAAATTTCTTATATTTTTTTTCTGCAATGTGTTTTTTGTTTTAACAACTTCCGGACAACGAATGATGTGGCAATATGATTTTGAAGTCCGTGCAGTTTACGTAAGGACAGATACATCCTGTCAAATGTTGAAAAAAACAATTCAAATCCCTTCGTCAGGTTATGTAATCGCCAGGATTGAAGGTCTTTGTGAAGTTTCAAAAAATGATGTAATCACCATGGGTGTCAGTAATTATAATCAATGGAGTGCAAACTTTGGAAATGTAGGATGTGTGTCCTTTGACAGCATTTACACCCAACACCATTTTCAACACACCATGGTGTATAAAGTCGATAAAAACGACCATACTTTTTATGCCCTTGCTCAAAACTGGACAGACAGAAATGGAACGGGATTTTTTTCTGCCAAAGGACAAATGTTTCTGGAATTTATTCCGGATGAAAAAGAAGAACCAATGGTGTTTTTTAGAAGAATCAACCTATATCCCATAGTTCTGAATGATACAGTTAAAACTCTTCAAACCCTGCAAGTCAGTCTTCAAAAACCAGGTAAGGTTTTATTGTCTGCTGACGGAAGATTGTATTCCAACCCGAATAATGAAATTGAAATTTCTATTTTGTCATCTGATTTTTCAACTTTGAGAAAAGCGGATTCTTATCATGTGCACCATAAAAAACTAAACATTCTATCTATGTACACTACCCTTGACTTACCCGCTGGTGATCATACATTTATTCTCGCAGCTACCAAAACCAAAGGAAATCAAACCACGTCAAATAATGCCTATTACGGTACTTTTTACGCGACGATTTTTCCGGAAGACAACCAAGATGTTTTCACAAAATCTGTTTCTTTTGAGGGTGTTGCAAATCAATATGATGATGAAAATTTATTCTCTGAACTTTCAATGGACATCCCTTCAAAGGGAACGGTTTATGTCCTAACCACCGGGCAGGTGGATATTCGTTTGAATGACCAATTTGACATCAGGGTCAAAGCAGACAACAACAATTTTACTGAAGAATTTAGTGCTTCCTGCCAAACAACCCACATTGCTGAGGAAATCGCCTACTTCAACCGAAAACAAATATTTGAAGTTGAAGCCGGAAAATTTGACGTTGCATTATATGGTCAGATGACAGGAAATACCGGAAATAGTTTACCTTCAGATATCAAAGGAGACGTGGTCATTACTTTTGTCGCCGATCCCGTGATATCTTCTGTCAAAGAAGCATCAGAACAGACAGCTTTACGAAATGTAGTGTATCCGAATCCGGTGACAAATCAACTTTATATCCGCAATCCTGACGGATTGAATGTTGATGAACTGATAGTAAAAGATACCAGAGGTAGGGTCCTTTTCAACCTGAACCAAACAGCAGAAGGCCTTGATGTTTCTTCTCTTCCGGCAGGAATGTACATCCTGAGTATCCGGCAGGAAAATAAGGTCGAATACCATAAATTCTTTAAATCCACACCTTCATTTTAAAATACCCATGTCATTTTTAATCCATAGTTTTTACGTGTTTGTTATTGGATTCGGTTTGTGGACCTGCCAGCCAAAACGGCAGGTTCCCTTACCAGAATCGGAGGTAAAAATATCAGAACCACTTATATCTTCGGTTTCTTACGGGTCGGATCCGGATGCTGAAAAATGGTATAAATACAATTCGGAAGGTGAGTTTTTAACCTGTTTTTCTTTGATTGATACAGTCAACTTTTTTTATTTTCAAGATTCTATTGTAAAAAAATACGGAAAAAGTTCCGGGCAGTGGCAAACTTCTGTAACGTACTTTTTGGATAAAAATCAAAAAGTTGAATCCAGTATCATCAGAGGTGAAAACGACGAATCCATCAGTTCGTATCGATTTTATTACGACACTGAGGGTTATCTTACAGAAACAGTCCAGGATGTGTATGCCTCCGGAAATACCTATAGGCAAACGATGACTTATGAAAACGGAAATCTTAAGGAAATTATAACCTTTACTTTTGATGGAAGACCATACGGAAAATACGTTTATGAATATTATAAGGATAAAAAAAATGTACTAAACCACAATTTATTTCATATACTTGAAGATTATGTAAGTAAAGAAAGATTGGGAAAAGGCAATAAAAATCTGATACGCTCTATGGCTAATGTTTCTGTTGATGGGGATACTTTATCTATACTTTCATTTACGTATCCGGAGCCAAAAAATGATTTGACACTGATACAAATAGAAAGTGATGTATTAAACGAAAATACCACCGAAAGGATTTACCACTTTACGCATTAACAATATACATCATATGTTTCAAACCATAGTTCATTATCTGATGTCCATGTCCGGCATCATTTCCCTGATGGGGACTTACATGATTATTTTGGGGTATACGCGCAACGTTATGTATGACAACGTCAGAAAAAAAGGTATCAAAACTGAAGGAACGGTCGTAAAAATGTTGAGCCGTCCTGAGAGTACGTATCCGGGAGGAAAGCCGGCAGGTTATGCACCGGTGGTAGAGTTTACCACAATAAACGGACATTATACGCATGTATCACCGACCTACCGGAATCCATCACCATATCATGTCGGGCAGAAAGTGGATATTTATTATAAATTTTATAAATCCATTCATGAAATGGCATTGGAAGATGATGTTCCGGATGATTTACCTAAAAAACTTTTTTTATGCGGCTTATTATTTTGTGGAATAGGATATCCGATGGTGTATTATAAACTGCAATTGTTATTTTAAAAAAGCAACTTGGTGTTTTGTGAAAATAAAAGTATTAAAATATTTATTGTACTGTTACATAGACTTTTATGATATCATTTATTTGATAATTGCGAATGGAAAGTTCAAAGTTAGAATGTTAATTTTTTTTTGTTGTCAATAATGCCTTTATTCCAAATAATGGCAGGATTTTTACCGGCCAATTGATAAATATGACACAATATGGAAACATCACCACAAACATATTTTGGTAAAGTCATCGTCGGAGTCATCATAAATTTTGATATTGCCGAAATACCAACCAAAGCCCCGTTTACAGATCGCAATTACAAAGTTGTTTTTTATCCTGATTGTCAGCAATTGATATTATGGATGCCGGAACCCGGTCACCTTTTTGACACAATGACCATTATTGACGAAAAAGATAATACCCTTGTTTTTGACAGGAATATAGCAGATATATTATCGGGTAGTGTTCAGATTGTACTGGATACCCTGCATTTTGCTCCCGGGACGTATCAGCTAAGGGTCATACGATCCGGTCAGCTATGTTTTGGTATGTTTTTTCAAAAATATGCTGAAGGAGAAGAACCACAAATTACAAAAAAACATGTTCCGGAAGTTGAAAGTAGGGACAAAGAACCCATTGTTTATAGAGACGGAATGGGAAATATTTTGCCCGATGAAGATTTGTTGTTACGGGAAAAGGTGTTAAAAAAAATCAGGGATAAATTTATTTCCAAAATCCAATATTTCAGCACGGGTCGTGATGGCTATATCATTTTTAGTGAAGATGGAAAAACAGCACGTTTTGAAATGGAGATGGGTGGGGGAGATTGTATGTTTTTTATCCTAATTCCTGATAGTGTACATTGGGAAAATAACACAGGTTTTTTATTGGCTGATCGTGATCGTATCATAGAACATATAGCCAGGATGACACAAAGAGATCAGGCCGGAGGAGCAGAATATAAGATTAATGAAAGGGAAATTTTTTATTACAGAAAGAGGTGAACAAAATACGATGATCGAAACTAATCTACTTAGTGAAAAAAAAAATCAAGATTAAATGGTATTTTTTATGATTTAAAACGATCTGAAACATAAGTTAACTCAAAACTGCTTTATATTTGTTTTTGAAATCAAACCATGTAAAATTTTGGTTTGGTTTTTAATCAGAAAAGTTGGACACGAAATGGATACAAAACAAATGATTTTACCTTCACTACAAACCAATCGGCTGGCCATTCGACAGGTGCAATTATCAGATGCTTCATTTATTTTTACTTTGCGCTCAGATGACGCAATAAATGTTTTTCTTGACAGGAAAAAGGCAGAAAATTTAGATGATGCTACGTCATTTATTCAAAAAATATCAATAAATATAGCTGAAGGAAACACCTGTTACTGGGTCATTGATTTAATGGAAGAACAGTTTTCAGCAGGTACCATTTGTATTTTTAATATGGATGAAAATGAAAAAAGCTGCGAAATCGGATTCGAATTACTACCGATGTTTCAGAAAAAAGGAATGATGAAAGAAGCTGCATTAGCTGTAATTTCCTACGTCACACAAGTAAAGAAATTTAAAAAAATAAAAGCTTTTGTTCATCGGGGAAACATAAATTCTATCGGCCTTTTAAAAACCTTAGGATTTGTTTTATCGAATGAAAAAGAAACTGAAGAACCGGATATGTTGTTTTTTTATTTCGATGTACCAAAATAGTGATACAGGATATTACGTCTGCTAATTTGTTTTTTTTAATATTTAAAAGAAAATTAATTTCCAAATTACTTTGATTAATGTTGGTGAGTTTATTCAATATTATCAAGTACAGTATCTTAAGTTCTTCTATGCGCAATTATGTTATTCCTTCCCCGGTTATTCCTAGGCTGAGCATAGGTCTGCTTTACAATAAGCATCATAACAAAGATACAGTTTATTACTTATTTTTTAATGTATACTTGGTTAGCTTTGGACAGGTTATAATTTGACAAACAAAGTTATAGATGCTTATTAAACATCTTGAAGAATTTCTGAATAAATAATAATAAACATTTTCATTGTACTTTGATAAACCATATTTAATTTTTAAGTTAAGTTTCTTAATTATAATAGAGGAATATTTGAAATTAATACAATTTTTCAGACTTTATACAATACTTACGATATAAATGCTTTATTTTGGATTTGGTGTGCTTCGTTTTTTTATTTGTATGCTTAAACGTATTATAATTTTTGTAACGCCTCCGGCTTGCCATCTTTGCGTCATTATTTATTTAAAAGCATAAAGAAATGAACAAAGTAATGATTTTTATAGTATTATTGTCGGCAATACAAATGCAGGCGCAAAATGTAGGAATAGGGACAACGACGCCTGCTGAAAAACTCGATGTCTCCGGAAATATCCGGACTACCGGAGAAATAAAACCGAATGGTGTAGCTGGTCAGGCAAATCAGGTCTTAACCTCCAATGGAAATGGTACTATGTCATGGGCAGCCATGTCACAAAATAACGAAGAGGAAACATCAGGAAACGGCACATGGGGCGATTGTAGTATCAATAATATCACAGGCTATCAGCCTGTAGCGGATGAAAATGGACAAGCATTAGACCAATATGGTCATAGTGTTTTTATAACAGGAAATTATGCAGTTATCGGAGCCCCACTGGACGATGAATTGGGTTTGAATAATTCTGGTTCGGCAACAATAATGAAACACAACTCATCTACTGGTTTGTGGGAGTTTCACTCAAAACTGACCAATCAAAATGGAAATAACACAGATTACTTTGGTAGCAGTGTAGCAATGTCAGGTGATTTTTTAGTTGTAGGTGCATATTTTGATGATATATCAGGCTTAACAGATATAGGCTCGGCTTCTATTTACAAGAGAAATACAAATACTAATGTTTGGGAGTTTCAAACTAAATTAATAAATCCGAATCCTGAACTTGGTGATTGGTTTGGTTTTAGTGTAGCCATTTCCGGTGATTATGTCATTGTAGGGGCACCAAATGATGACGAAATGGGACTGGTACAAACAGGATCAGCTACTATATACAAGCGCAATCCCAATACAAATGGATGGCAATTTCAGGGCAAGCTAACAAATAATCTTCCTGCAATAAGTGATCAATTTGGATGGAGCGTTAGCTTTACAGAAGACTATGCAATTATAGGAGCTAAAAGAGACAGTGAAGGGGGATTTACGAATAATGGTTCAGCATCAATATATAAAAGAAATACATCAACCAGTGAATGGGAATTTCAAACTAAATTAGTGCATAACGCACCTGCCAATACTGATGAATTTGGAAATTGTGTGAACATTTCCGGGAGTTATGCCGTAGTGGGAACAAGCTTAGATGATCATAACGGTTTCACTAATTCTGGTTCCGTCTCTGTATTTAGACGGAATGTAACTACAGGGGTCTGGGAGTTTAGAACTCTTTTAATAAATAAGAATCCGGAAAACAATGATGAGTTTGGGACTAGTGTTTCCATTTCAGGTGATTATGTTATGGTTGGAACAGAAACTGATGATGAAAATGGTTTAATAAATAATGGTTCTGTTTCTGTCTACAAAATCTTTGGTAATACTTTGCTTCCTATACAAAAATTTTCTAATCCAAATGCGCTTGGCTCTGAATACTTTGGGCACAGCGTGTCAATTGATGGTGCCAACAGAAGATTTTTAACAGGAGCCTCCGCAGCTAATGGATTTATGGGTATGGCGTTTTTCGGAAAAATAAAGTGAGAAGAAGTTATCTATCCTACTATTTTTGGTTGGTTTTTAAGTAAACAAATTTTAACCACAGAATTATCAATTTTATAAAAAAGTTTTAACTTTCAGAATAAATTGTTTCCATATTTGTATTGTTATTTAATTTAAAATGATAAATCTGAATTCATTCTGAGGATCTTTTAAGACTTTATTTCAATAACAAAAGCAGTTTTATTTCAAAACAAAACTAATTTTTTTTAATCTTAATTTTAACATCCATTGAAAATTTTCATCATCATCACCTTGGCATTGATAGTCATTTTTTTTATATCTTCCTGTGAAACGGGCTATGTCAAACGCGGGCATAATTGGGCTTGGGTCACTAATGATGAACATTTTGGCAGCCGGGACCATTGGATTGAAGGTATTGACCCTGAAAGTTTCAGGGTACTACAGCAAAATAAGTGTTTTGCTGTGGATAAAAATTCAGTATATTTTAAAGGAAGAAAAATCAGTTATGCCACGCCTGATGGTTTTGTTCCTTTGACGGATAATGATTATGGTTATGCGAAGGACAATTTTCGTGTTTTTTTTGATAATGATGTGATTTTGAAGGCAGACCCAAAAACTTTTGAAGTTCTCGAATTTCCTTATTCACGGGATAAAAACGATGTTTATAACGGTACATTGCCTATGTTTCTTGATAAAAAGGAAGTGGAAGAATTTAAAGTAGTAAATGACGAAAAATGGTTGAAAGGCACCAAATCCACGATGTTGCTCAGTGAATTTTTAAAATTCAGTCCGGAGTATGATTGGATAAAAGAAATGGATATTGAAGTCAAATGGGTGGTCACAGGGCCATACGGCACCGGGCACACTCAAACAAAAAAATTTAAAGGACTCAAAGAAATCAAATGACAAAAGGTATGACTTCATTTTTAAAAATATTCATCATCATGACTATATGTATATTTTTTATGAGCAGCATGTTTGGGTGTTTTGCAGGAGCTGGAAAACCTATTGAAAAAGTTGGGCATCACCTACAAAAAATAAAAGATATTAGCTACAAACTTTCTGTCAAAAAAATCGATGCTCCACAAGCAGCTAAAAGAATACTATCTCACATGGAAGATATAAAACAACTCGATTCAAAAATATCAGACACCGAACCTATCAAAGTTTTACTCCTACCTTTTATAGAAAAATGGCATTCTGAAAATAATATTTTGGCCTCCCTGACTGACGGAGAACACCTGTTTATGAGTGAAGTAAATGCCTTCTTTATTCGTGGGTATGTAGCGTACAAAGATGGATGGAAGACATTATTTCCAATATTTAAACCATAATATTGGCTATAACTGTAGGGCGGCCTGCTGTTTCATTTTTTGTTTTATTAATTTTTTTTGGCGATTTTGATATTGCCGGATTTCCGCGCTAAATTTTTTGAGTTCTCTAATTTATAATATTTCTGTGACTCTTATGTCAGGTGTAAAGGTGGATTTTTTTTACCCAATTCGAGGTATCTTTGATTAGATGTATCTTCATTTTCATTGTTTATGTTAGCCTTTATTAAAAGGATTCCGGTAAACTTATTCATTTTCATGGAGATTATTCAATTGTTTATTTTGCAATTTTACTATTTTTACGGCTGATTACTGTCATAAAATCATCAGACCTGACATCACCGGACATAACATAATATCCTTTGGCAAGACCATGACACCGAAACAACAAGAAAGAATAAAAAGTAAAATTAAAAAAATTAAATTAGCTCTTGCAGCTGATAAAAAATTTTGGGGTGGACAATATCACGATGGCCGTGGTCTGCGTTACCTTCCGCCACAATATTATATAGAACTAAATGACTTTACCGGCGGACTTCGTTACTTTAACTGGTTTAATAAAATTTTTCCGGACGACAGTGGTTATTCCCAATTTTTATTAGAATGGACTATTGTGCTTTTCAAAACCGGCAGACTGAAAGAAGCAGAAAAAAAAGCGTTTCAAACCTTCTGCAGTAATACGTATGTGTTCGACATTTTTTTTGGAAGGCCTGTAATCCAACGCGATAAATTTGAAAGCACAACTCAGGAAACTAATAATTCTCAGGATTACCGGTTATATTACGCTGCCGACCAAGATGGTTTAAAGGATTTTTCAAACTGGTTAGACAAGTTTTTAGCATCAGAAAAATTTATCCTTTTAAGCAATAAATTTCTTGAAATAGAAAAACGACTTACAACAGAAAACGACTTTGAAATAAGACATTATTTAATTCTACAACGATCACAATTGGAAAACGAGTGGTAAAGCCAGGCATAAAACAAATTCAGACAGAAATCAGGCTGACGTCATTCAGGTTATTCCGGAATCGTGTCTCCGGATATAGTCAGCGCAGACCCGATGTTTTGTACATTTCTTTAAGTTCAGTGCCAGATGATTTTTTTCATGAATAAATTGTGCCAAAGCCCGGCTGAATCTTAAGTAATAACTCATTAAAAACCATCAAAATATAAATATTTATAAAAATGATATTTTCAATTTTATTATCTTATTAATTCGACAAAATGTCAAAAAAAATCAATTCCGAAGCCTGTTTTTAAGCTACTTCCTCCGGTATTTGTAAAGAACAGGTGTCAGGCCGAAGCCGGTTTTTTCACTGACGGTATAGTAGGATGTTCCATCTTTCGAAAAACATATTGCTTCACCTTGAGGTTCGCGGATATAAGGTAAGACAACAGGCATTTTATATAATGTTGAGGAGATGGATTCGTTTGTATTTCTTTTGAAATAGTAGATCGAATCATAGTTTTTAATCAGAATTTCCAAACCATTTTGTGATATATCACCTGCTACCAATTGGGTAAATGGCAAGGTTGCTGTTTTTTCGGCTACAATGGTATCTGTTGTGGGGTAAGGATAAGCTATCCGGTATACAAAAATCTGTGGCTCTCTTTTTGTCAAAATAATTATGTCATTTGACAACGGATCAACCATAAGACTTTCGGCATCTCTCGGGCCATCGGGATAAGTTACTGTATATTTTTTTGCCACTTGCAGCGTTGTATCTTTGACCGGCAGGATAGACGGCTCGTAGACCTGATATAATGTTACAAACTTGTATTTTGCGTTGTTGTCTCCGATATCTCCGATCAAAACAAAATTTTTGAGGTTTATTGGATCAGTTCCGGAGGTAATGTCTTCCCAATCCCGGTTGATGGCACCGTTTATTTTGATTTCTGACACATGTTTTCCGGTACCATCTGTCAAAAAAATTCTGGCTTCGTCACCCGAATCATTATGTGTCCACAAATATCCCGGAAAGGAAGTTGATGCAACCAATCCTGAAGCTTCGTCGATTAACTTGTTTTCCAGACTACCCGCCACCTCCCTCGCCAAAAAGGGTATGGCATCAGTCGTGGTGTTGTCAGGTACTTCAGAAGGCACGTTTTGTTTTGTACAAGAAGATACTGCCATCCAAATCACAAAAACTAACGTGATTACGATACAAAACTTGCCATTCATCGATATATTGATTTGATATTTAAAATACAAAAATAAACTTATTTTGCAGAAGAATGACCATTTGGGGAATTGTTGGTATTGTAAAATTTGTTGAATTTGTAATATCTGAATCGAGGCTTTTATAAATATATCACATCTAAAGCAACTTTTAATTTATAACTTCATTTTAACTCTTAAATCGCATTAAAATTGGAATAAATTTTTCATATTCACAATATTCTTAATTAAATTCTGTTTAATCGGCAATAAAGTATTACTTTTACAGCATGAAGTTATTTTCTTTAATATTATCTGTTTATATTTTTTGCCTGGCGGTCATGCCCTGCAGTGATATTCATTTAGTATTGGAAGAATCAAAACAGGCTATTGCACACCATGATGATCATACTACACATGACCACGATCAAGAAACTGAAAAGCACTGCAGTCCATTTTGTACTTGCACTTGTTGTCATACACCAATAAATTTTGAATTTGGTATTAAAAGTTTTGTACCTGATATATTATATGTTGAGATAAGTACAGATGAAATTACCTTTTTATACTACGACAGCCTTTCTACTGCTTACCGAAATACTATATGGCAGCCGCCCAAGGTTAATGCTTAATGTATTGTGATTAATGAATGTTTTTTTAATTGGATATTACTGTATAAGTAAAATCTAACATTCTCTTAAAAAATATTTTATTTCCACCCATTTGTCCGAGATTAGAAATAATCCGGACTAAAACATTATTCATTCATCCTTAATCATTTATTGAATGCTAGATAAAATAATATATTTTTCTATAAAAAATAAGTTTATAATAGGGCTGTTTACTGCTGCTATGGTACTTTTTGGTATCTACAGTTTGTCAAGATTGCCCATCGATGCTTTGCCTGACATAACCAATAATCAGGTACAGATATTGACCTTGTCTCCAACTTTGGCGACTCAGGAAGTAGAACAACTGATCACCTACCCCATAGAGCAAGCGGTCAAATCTGTACCGAAAGTGGTAGAATTGCGGAGTGTATCAAAATTTGGTTTAAGTACAGTCACAGTAGTATTTGAGGAACATGTGGATTTGTACTGGGCCAGAGTTCAGATCAATGAGCGACTTAAAGAAGCGGAAGACAATATTGGACCAGGATTAGGCACACCTGAAATGGCACCTATTAGTACCGGTTTGGGCGAGATATATCAATATACCGTTTTTGCTAAGCCGGGATATGAAGATAAATTTCATGCAACAGAATTAAGGTCCGTCCAGGACTGGATCATAAAACCACAACTAATCGGTATTACTGGCGTGGCTGAGGTCAATACTCTTGGTGGTTTACTTAAAGAATATGAAATTGCCATCGAGCCGGATAAGCTAAAAAGCATGAACACCAATATCATTGAGATATTTGAAGCCTTGCGTAAAAATAACGAAAATACGGGCGGTGCTTATATCGATAAAAAGCCAAATGCTTATTTTATCCGGGGCATCGGCATGATTAGTTCATTGGAAGATATAGGTAAAATTGTCGTAAAAAATATGAACGGCATCCCAATCCTAATCCGAGATGTTGCACAAGTTCAGATAGGTTCATCGGTCAGATATGGAGCTACTACAAAAGACGGAAAGGGAGAAGCAGTGGCTGGAATGGTTATGATGCTCAAAGGCGAAAACAGTGCAGATGTGGTCGAGGTAGTGAAAGATAGGATGCTTCAGATAGAAAAGACTTTGCCTGAGGGGGTAGCTATTGAGCCATATCTGGATAGAACTAAGATGGTAAACAATGCTATATCAACCGTGAGAACCAATTTACTAGAAGGTGCATTAATCGTTTTATTTATTCTGGTATTGCTCCTAGGAAACTGGCGGGCTGGACTAATAGTAGCATCGGTGATACCGCTGGCTTTATTATTTGCAGTGATCATGATGCATGCATTTGGGGTCAGTGGCAATTTGATGAGTCTAGGTGCCATCGATTTTGGTTTGATAGTAGATGGCGCTGTGATTATTGTAGAAGCTATAGTACATCGACTTCAGACCATCAATAAGGGAAAACTCACTGCGTCACAAATGGATACGGAGGTGTATGGAGCTGCATCAAAAATAAGAAGTAGCGCAGCTTTTGGAGAAATAATTATACTCATCGTATATCTTCCGATTTTAGCTCTGGTAGGTATAGAAGGTAAAATGTTCAAGCCGATGGCCCAGACCGTATCGTTTGCGATATTAGGAGCATTTATTTTGTCACTGACCTATGTACCCATGATGTCTGCTTTATTTTTAAGCAGAAAAACGGAACACAAAAGAAATATAAGTGATAAAATTATTGACTTTTTATACAGTATTTATCAACCTGTACTTGAAATAGCTCTAAAGGCCAAAGCAATGATCATTGTTTTGTCAGTAGCGTTGTTTGTATTTGCACTATTTGTATTCAGTAATATGGGTGGAGAATTTATTCCGACACTCGAAGAAGGGGACATTGCTACCCATATCATTACTCCCCCGGGTACATCACTGGCTCAAGAAATAGAAACTACTACAAAAGCTGAAGCGTTACTTTTGAAAAATTTTCCTGAAATAGAACAGGTGGTATCAAAGATCGGAAGTGCGGAGATACCGACGGATCCTATGCCTATGGAAGTGGCTGACGTAATGATCATATTGAAACCAAAATCTGAATGGACTTCTGCATCGTCCACACAAGAGATGATGGCTAAAATGGACAAGGTGCTGAATGATTTACCAGGTGTCACCACAGAATTTACGCAACCGGTACAAATGAGATTTAATGAATTGATGACGGGTGTCAGGAGTGATGTGGCCATCAAGATATTTGGTGAAGATATAGAGCTATTATCGGGACTTGCTGACGAGGTGGTGCCTATTATACAGAGCGTGAAAGGTGTAGAAGATGCAAGGGCAGAACAAGTGTCAGGATTGCCACAAATCACTATCCGGTACAATAAAGCTAAACTTGCATTGTATGGACTTAATGTAGGCGATCTCAATCAAGTGGTTCGGGCAGGTTTTGCCGGAGAGAAAGCAGGCGTAGTTTATGAAGGAGAGAAACGTTTTAATCTTGTAGTAAGAATAGCTAAAGATAACAGGCAGAATATAGAACAGCTTAAAAATTTGTTTGTCCCATTACCTTCTGGTGATCAGGTACCCCTAGAGCAAGTGGCTGATATCACGTATGAAAGAGGAGCTGCCATGATCAGCAGAGAAAATGGCAAAAGAAGGATTGTCATTGGATTTAATGTAAGAGGCAGGGATGTAGAAAGTGTGGTGAAAGAAATCCAGGGATTATTGGAATCAAAGATAAAATTGCCTGTTGGTTATTATACTACCTACGGCGGACAATTTCAGAATCTGGTGGAGGCGAGCAACAGATTAGCCATAGCTGTTCCCGCAGCACTTGCACTTATTTTTGTTTTACTATTTTTTACATTTCACAGTATAAAACAATCATTGCTCATTTTTACGGCCATACCGCTATCAGCTATTGGTGGCATATTTGCTCTTTGGATACGAGGTATGCCTTTCAGTATATCTGCCGGAATCGGGTTTATAGCCTTATTTGGGGTGGCAGTGTTGAATGGAATCGTACTGATCGGATATTTTAATCAGCTCAAAACCGAAGGTATCACAGATGTCCTTGAAAGAATACGTATAGGTACAAAAGTAAGATTGAGACCGGTGGTGATGACGGCTGCGGTTGCATCTCTTGGATTTCTACCAATGGCCATCAGTATGGGTGCCGGGGCAGAGGTTCAAAAACCATTGGCCACCGTGGTTATCGGAGGATTGATTACTGCTACACTGTTGACATTAATCGTCTTGCCAATATTGTATTTATATTTTGAGAAAGGTATAAAGCGACTAAGAAAAAATATCGATACTGCTGTTGTCATTATTGGTTTTTTACTTGTCGGAACCATTGTAAATGGCCAGAAAAAATTGAACCTTAAGGAAGCGATAGACATTGCCCTTCAAAATAATTTACAAGTCCAGGCAAGTAATATCCATGTAGATATTCAAAATCAATTGAAGGGTACAAAATTTGAATTGCCCAAGACTGAAATTGGTGCGAATATAGGGCAGTTTAACTCAAAAAATATTGACCAGTATTATAGTATTTCGCAGTCCTTTAATCCTTTTTTGTTCGGGCCTAAAAAGAAGCTGCTCAATGAAAATGTCAAGAGTGCTGAATTAAAAAGGAATTTTGCAAAGCAGGAAGTGATTATGCACGTCCGTCAAGTCTGGAATAACATTATGTATTATCAGAAATTAAATGAGATTTTGATAGAACAGGATAGCTTATTGACCATGCAGGTGAAAGCTGTTGCTTTAAAATATAAAACAGGAGAATCCAGTCAGCTGGAACAAATAATGAGTATCACGCGGAAGGAAGAATTTCAGCAAATGATACGTCAAAATCAGACAGCGATGGATATGGAGAGAAAGAAACTTGCCTTGGTACTTCAATTAAAAGAGGATATTACTTTTGAATTAGTTGATTATGGTGTGGTGAATCTTTTTGATGTAAGTGATGCCGCATCGTTGACTCAAAATACAGCTGTAAGCATAGCTTTGCAAGACGTGAAACTTGCTGATATGCAGGTAAACCTTGAAAAAGCACAAATGAAACCTGAGTTTAGTGTAGGATATTTCATCCAATCTCTGACAGGAAATCAAGAAGTGAATAATCAGATTATATCTTACAACGGAGTACCCAGGTTTCAGGGGCCACGATTGGTATGTCGATACCCATCTTGTCTTTGGGGAGTAACAAAGCTAAGATCAGCGCTTTAAAAACAATGTATTGCTTCAGCAAAAAAATGCCGACATAACAAATCAGAGCATACTTATTAGTTACAATCAATTGATAAGCGAATTGAACTTAGCGAAAAGCAAACTGGAATATTTTGAGAAGACCGCAAATCCAAATGCAGCAATCATTATCAGGAATGCAAATACTTCTTATACCAATGGAGATATTTCCTATATCGAATATATGCAAGGAATGCAAATGGCCAGAGAAATAAAACTGGACTACTTTGCTTCGTTAAATCGGTATAATGAAATAGTCATAAACCTTCAATATTTAATGAATAAATAGAAATTTTAATACCTTAAAAAAAGTAAAATGAAATATAAAATAAAGATAATTTTAATCCTGTTCCTATTGCCATTACTGATGATCAATGTATCATCGTGCAAATCCAAATCTAACGAAAATGCGGTAGAAGAACATGCAGAAGGTGATGGCCATAATCATGAAGCAGAAGAGGACCATAGTGGTCATGACCATGCCGATGGTGAACATATTGAGCAAGAAGCACATACCAAAACTGTACACCTGAATGCTGCACAGTACAAAAATGCAGGGATAGATACCGGCTGGTTTGAGATGAAAAATTTGAGTGATGCTATCAATGCTTCCGGATACACCAAACTACCACCGCAAAATCAGGCAGATGTTACATCAACGATGGGTGGAATAGTAAAGACCATCAAAGTAATAGAAGGACAATATGTGAAACAGGGTCAATCGCTGGCGACCATACAAAGTCTTGAATACAATAAGATAAGGTTGGAGAAATCAAAACTCAAAGAATCACTCCAATCTGCACAAGCCAATAAACAATACCTGGATGTGGAATATAATAGGCAAAAAGAGCTCTCAGAGGAGAACATCAATGCAAAAAGACATTTCAGAAAGTAGCGTCTGAATTGGAATTAGAGACAAAAAAAATTGTAAACCTGCTGGAACAGATAGAAATCACAGACCAAATGTTGATATTGGGCGGTACATCAAAATCACCCGTACTGTCCATCAATGCCCCAATATCAGGATATGTATCAGATATATATATCAAAATAGGAAGTAATGCTGAAACAGGGAAGCCAATGTTTACCATACTTGATAATTCAAAAATGCATGTGGATCTACTGATATATGAAAAGGATCTTTTCAAAGTCAGAGTTGGTCAGGATGTCCGTTTTATACTTACCAATCAGAATAATAAAGAAATCAGGGGTAAAATAAAAAACATTGGCAAAAACTTTGAAAATGATACTAAATCTGTTGCGGTCCATGCGGATATCATCGATTTAAATCACAATCTAATACCAGGCATGTATGTCAATGCATTGGTTGAGATGGGTGGCAATAAAGTAAGCTCATTACCTTCGGATGCTATAATAAAAGCAGAAGGCAGAGAGTTTATATTTATCATGGAAAATGAACAACATGAAGAAGGTGAAATTACTTTTGCTAGAATCGAAGTAAAAACAGGTGTGTCCCAGCTTGGAAATGTTCAGGTAAATTTATTAGAACCTATACATGAGGGTGATAAAATTGTCACTAAAGGTGCCTTTTATCTGCAATCACATCTGACAAAAGAATCCGGTGGCGGAGGGCACGCTCATTAGCGTGGAAATCAATAATAATTTATTTTTAAATAATTCACTAATCATTTTTTAATATGAAAACATTTAATTTTTTTATTTTTCTAATTTTATTTTCTACTGTTTTTGTCTCTTGTGGAGAAAAGAAAACATCTCCGGAAAATAATTCGATGCAACAAGACACTGTAGGGTCAAAGGAGTTAGCACATATCGATTATGTATGCCCAATGGATTGCGAAAAAGGTAAAGTTTACCATGAAATGGGCAAATGTCCTAAGTGTAAAATGGATCTGATTAAAAAAGAACATGAAGATCATGATGGGCATGATCACCATGAAGGCGACGGCCACGATCATAAAGAAGGAGATGGTCATGACCATAAAGAAGGCGACGGTCACGAACATTAATAGTGATTGAAATCTGATCCATAGTTTAAGTTCACAAATAAATATTTTATAACTTTTTAAACCAAATAAAAATGGCCATTGTAAAAGTAATTGAAGTCATTGCAAGCTCTCCAAACAGTATAGAAGAAGCTATGCAAAATGCGGTCACGGAAGTATCAAAAACCATCCGAAATGTGGATTCGGTGTATGTAAAAGACACCAAAGCTCATGTAAAAGATGGGAAAATAATTTCCTATGGCGTGATCTGTAACATATCTTTCAGAATAGATAGTGATATGAATACAGAGGATTAGAGATTAAAGAAGTGTGAGGTGCAATAAAAAAATTGCATCTCACTCATTATTCGTATTACTACTACGTTTTATATTTGCATTACAAATCAAAATCAATGAATCAACGAAATACATTTATATCTGGTATGGTTGCCATAACCTTTTTAATCATATCCTGTAGTAAATTTGAGCCTGAAGCTCCTGATGATGATTCCATACTTGATGGTCCGGTAAATGGGTTGACATATGAACAGAATCGTCAGTTTTTGGCAGGAGACATTGCATTTAATAATGAAATATTTACTCCTGCGACTGGACTGGGACCAATATTTGTAGCAACAAGCTGCGGAAGTTGCCATGCAGGTGATGGTAAAGGCACACCTTTTACCACGCTGGTGAGATTTGGGCAAACTGATAGTACCGGCAATCAGTTTTTACATTTGGGTGGTCCACAATTACAAAACAGAGCTATTCCCGGATTTCAAACAGAGGTCATACCAAATGGTGCTACTTCATCAAAATTTACACCACCTGCAAACACAGGACTTGGCTTTTTAGAACTGGTGAGTGATGAAGATATACTCTCCATGTCGGATCCTGAAGACAGCAATGGCGATGGCATATCGGGAGTGCCTAGTTTTGGATATTTACCGGAATTCATAACACCCAATAGTAATGCTGTAGTTAAAAATGGAAAATACATACACCGGTTTGGCAAAAAAGCGGCTGCTTACAATTTACTTCACCAAACGGTGAATGCATATAATCAGGATATGGGTATTACTTCCACCTTTACTCCACATGATGTATATAGTGGTCATACAATTGATCCAGAAGTGAGTGACAAAACTGTAAGAGATGTTGTTTTTTATTTACAGACTTTAAAGGCACCAATACAAAGAGACAGTGGAAATCCAATCAATGTACAGGGTAAAAATTTATTCTCACAAATCAATTGTTCGGGCTGCCATACACCACAACTGAAAACGGGTTTTTCTCCCGTCTCGGCATTGAGTAATAAGACCATATATCCTTATACAGATATGTTGCTTCATGATATGGGGAATGACCTTGATGATGGCTATACTGAAGGATTTGCGAAAACTTCAGAATGGCGAACGCCACCATTGTGGGGACTTGGATTATCTCCAAATTCACAGGGTGGTCAGTATTTTTTAATGCATGATGGCCGGGCAAAAAGTATCGAAGAAGCTATCATGATGCATGGAGGAGAAGCTAAACTAAGCAAAGATAAATTCAACCTGTTGAATGAGAGTGAAAAATCTGCCATCATTCATTTTTTAAAATCGTTGTAAGATGAATAGAAAAGATTTTTTAAAAACATGCGGGTTTGCATGTTTGGGCGGAAGTGCAATGGTAATATTGATGCAAAGTTGTACGGTAACAAAGACCATCACCGGTAATATTGAAAATAGTGATCTTATGGTAGCTATTTCAGATTTTGAATCTGTCTCAGATAATAAAATTACATTCAAAAAGCATGTCATTATAAATAATGACGTCCTGAAATTTCCCATCTGTGTGTACAGAATAGAAGAAAATAAATACAATGCACTTTGGCTGGAGTGTACTCACCAGGGAAATGAAGTACAAGTGTTTGGTGATAAGCTCCAATGCCCGGCGCATGGTAGTGAATTCAGTAATTCGGGGTTGGTAACCAATGGTCCAGCAGACAGGAATCTTCGAACTTTTCCTGTCACAATAGAAGGTAATTATTTAAAAATTTCATTGAAAGCCGTATGAATAAGATAATAACTGTGTTTGTCTGTATATTTTGGATGACATTACCTATACAAGCTCAGATTGATCCGTCATTATTGAAGGATCCAACGGCACATTCTAAAAAGGATTTATTGAATATGGACGCCATTTATGATCGACCTTTTGTAACCAATAAGAAAGCCCCTGTCTCCCTTGGAGGTTATGTGGAAGCAAACTGGCAGCATATCGGAACGGATGGTATTAGTGATGGACATCAGCTTCAATTCCGGAGGATGACTTTATTTGTTGCTTCATCCATTTCTAAAAGGATAAAATTTCTAAGTGAGATTGAGTTTGAGCCTGCTGACAAAGAAATTGCCATCGAGTTTGCAGCTGTTGATATGGAATTTAATGAATTGTTTAATCTAAGAGGAGGAATGATCATAAACCCTATAGGTGCTTTTAATCAGAATCATGATGGTCCCAAATGGGAGTTTACGGATAGACCTTTATCTTCAGTTGCCATGTTGCCTGCCACCTGGAGCAATGCAGGTTTTGGGATTTATGGTAAGAAGTACAATAAGAACTGGATGTTAGGATATGAAATTTACGCATCCAGTGGATTTGACAACTCAATTATAGAGAATAGTGAAAATAAAACATTTCTACCGGCTGCAAAAAAAAATACGGAACGGTTTGAAGAACTGCCGAGTGGTACGCCACTATATACTACAAAGGTTGCCGTACGTCATAATAAAATAGGAGAAATAGGCTTGTCGTATATGGGAGGTATTTATAATAAATGGCAGGACGACGGCCTGGTCATTGATGAAAAGAGAAGTATTCATGTTTTTGCATTGGATTTTAATACTACTTTACCTAAAACCAATACTTTTATCACCACAGAATGTGCTTGGGTAAATGTAGACGTACCAAAAACCTATTCGGAGCAATTTGGGAATAAACAGTTTGGTGGCTTTCTGGATATCGTACAACCTGTTGTAAAAAGGACCATAGCAGGGTGGAAGGATGCAGTCATTAACATTGCAGTCCGGTTCGAATATGTTGATTGGAACAAGGGTCAATTTATTGATACAGGATCAAACATCGGAGATCACCTATGGAGCATTATGCCTGCAGTGAGTTTTCGACCCAACTCACAATCAGTACTGCGACTAAATTATCGGATTCAGAAACAAACAGATGTGTTGGGTAATCCACCCAGTAATACAGCAGGTTTTAATTTTGGACTTTCAACTTATTTTTAAATCATTATGGCACTAAAAATATATCTACCCATTTATCTAATATTGTACATGCTGGTAGCATTTGTTATACCTACTTATCGTACCTATAAACAGACAGGTATCAATCCAATTACTTTTGGAAAAAATGATAATGCACATGATTATATTGGCTTCATCATGAAAGTGCTGATAGTTCTTTTGTTTGTTGCTGTGCTTACTTATTCTATGTCAGAAAAAATGTACTACTATTTAGTACCAATTTCTTACTTGCAAACTCAAATACTGACTATAACAGGTTTGGCTTTAATACATATTGCTTTGGTATGGATAAGCATTGCACAATTTCAAATGAGTAATAGTTGGAGAATAGGCATTGATGAAAAAAATAAAACCAAATTAGTAACGTATGGTGTCTTTTCAATCAGTAGAAATCCTATTTTTTTAGGTATGATTCTAAGTGTTGTTGGTCTATTTTTTATTGTACCTAATGCGCTTACATTTTTTTTAACAATAACTACCTACATAGTCATACAAATACAGATACGCCTGGAAGAAGAATTTTTGCAAAAGCAACACGCCCAAGACTATGTGAATTATAAACTCAAAACAAAAAGATTAATATAGTATGGAACACAAACATATATATGATGCAGAAGGTAATCAATTATGCTGCACACAACAAGAAAAAATATATACCAATGCAGGAGCAGAAGACCTATTAAAAGAGCGGCATAATAAAAACGATGGGCATTATCATGGGATCAAATATAGAACTGAACTGGACCACGACACAAGTACAGAACATACAGAAGCGGATGGTCACGATCATTCCAGTGGGAAAGAGAGCACTTTCAAAATGTTTTATCTTCCCATCATTTCATTCTTCCTTTTATTTTTTGCCCTTGCATTGGATCATTTGATTCCGCAAACCTGGTTTAATGATTGGGTTCGATTAGTTTGGTATTTGGGGGCATATGCACCAGTTGGTTTTCCGGTTATCAAAGATGCCATCGGTGCGATAAGTAAAGGTGAAGTATTTTCAGAGTTTTTATTAATGAGCATAGCCACCATAGGGGCTTTTGCTATTGGAGAATTTCCAGAGGGTGTAGCCGTCATGCTTTTTTATAGCATTGGCGAAGTATTTCAAACATTAGCCGTAAAAAGAGCCAAAGCAAATATAAAAAGTTTATTAGATCAAAGACCCGATGAAGTTACAATTTTAGAAAACAATCAGGCAAGAAAGATAAAAGCGGAAACTGCAAAAATTGGGGATATCATCCAACTAAAATCGGGAGAAAAATTAGGTTTAGATGGTGAATTATTGTCTAATAGTGCTTCATTCAACACGGCAGCATTAACAGGAGAAAGCAAGCCTGATACAAAAACTAAAGGAGAATCAGTTTTGGCTGGAATGATCAATTTAAATACAGTTGCTCAAGTAAAAGTTACAACTATTTATACCGATAGTAAGTTGAGCAAAATTTTAGAAATGGTGCAAAATGCCACTGCTCAAAAAGCACCCACCGAATTGTTCATTAGAAAGTTTGCAAAAATATACACACCGATTGTTGTACTTTTAGCTGTACTCATCACTATTCTTCCGTATTTTTTTGTTGATAATTATGATTTTAGTCAGTGGCTATATAGGGCATTAATATTCTTGGTTATATCTTGTCCATGTGCTTTAGTCATAAGCATACCTTTAGGCTATTTTGGTGGCAATGGGGCTGCTTCTAAAAATGGTATTTTATTCAAAGGCAGTAATTTTTTAGACATCATTGCCAATATTCAAAATGTAGTGATGGATAAAACTGGCACTATGACCGAAGGTGTTTTTAAAGTGCAAGATGTAGTATTAAAATCGGATCAAAACAAAGATGAAATATTACAAATGGTGAATGCCCTTGAAAGCCAAAGCACACACCCTGTAGCTACTGCCATTCATCAATATGTAGGAAAAGTTGACAGTAATATCAAATTGGAAAATGTGGAAGAGATTTCTGGACATGGACTAAAAGCTATGGTCAATGGTAAAGATATGTTAGTGGGTAATTTCAAATTGATGGATAAGTATGATATTGCCCATGATGTTGACTTTGGTTCTATTGTTTACACGATAATTGCTATCGCATATGACAGGAAATTTATTGGATATCTCACTATTGCAGATAGTATAAAAGAAGATGCACAGCTTGCTGTTGACAAGCTGAAAGCACTTGGGGTGAAAACAACTATGCTCAGTGGTGATAAAAGTAATGTTGTTCAGTTTGTAGCCAAAACTCTCGGGATTACCAATGCTTATGGAGATTTACTACCGGAAGACAAAGTCAGTAAAGTAAAAGAAATAAAAGCCAAAAACGAAACTGTAGCATTTGTAGGTGATGGTGTCAATGATGCGCCTGTAGTGGCTCTGAGTGATGTAGGAATTGCAATGGGTGGTTTGGGTAGTGATGCAACCATTGAAACAGCAGATGTAGTTATTCAAGATGATATGCCAAGTAAAATACCTATGGCCATTAACATTGGTAAACAAACTAAAAAGATTGTTTGGCAAAATATTTCATTGGCATTCGGTGTTAAAGCTATTGTTCTTATACTTGGGGCAGGAGGACTTGCTACGATGTGGGAAGCTGTTTTTGCTGATGTTGGTGTAGCGTTACTTGCGATATTAAATGCCGTAAGGATACAGCGGATGAAGTTTTAATAAAGAATTATTTTAAAGAGGGATTATTCAGAGACAAGAAATTTGATTGAATTTAAATTATTCAACCTAAAATCGAATTTGTGATTAATAGAAACCAATTAGGTTATTGCCTATTGGACAACAACAATTGTTGACACTTCTAAATTTTGATCAGTTATAAAAGTTACTTTCCAAATCCCAAGTCCCAACCTCCAACTCATTAACCCTGTATACATCAAATGGTGCGTTTCTAAGAGCTTCCCTGATTGGTTGGATATCTTCATGATTACTGGTCCTATGTAGTCCTTAATTTCAATGTAAAAGAGACCTTTGGATGGGTTTGGAAAGATGTTTACGATGTGGGATTTGGGTGGAATGTCTGTGTGGGTTTTGCAGAAACATCGTTCTGCGAGGGTCGGGTCGATCTCGAATGGGTTGACGTTAGACTGTATCCGACCAATGGCCATGGTACGGTTATACTCTGTTGAATCAACTTTATCCTTGCGATGCCAACGACAGATGTCTGGCAACATTGATGTAAAAAATGATTTTGATTTATTTGAAAGCTTACCTTCATAGATGGCATAGAAATAGAATAGTGATCTGGCAATTTCACCTTTGACAGATTCCCGTGGTTCGAATACATTAGAAGTGGATTCTGAATAAAGGTCAATAAGCTTGAGATCAAGCCGTGTAAATACTTTGTCATCCAGCAACCAGTATTTGGTTTTGTCATCGGGAATATCACTGAATGGGGCATTTTTTCTCATTGTGTTGATGTTGGCTTTGGATGGCACCAGGTGATGCAGATCACCTAGTGCCGGCATGAATGCTGATCCTAATGATCTTGGGTATAGGTGTTCGGTTTGGATGCCATACTTGGCAGTCCAGGATAAAATGTTGGTACCTGATGGAACAGGGATTTTGTAGCCGGAATAAAAGCACTCCAATGAATCGTTTTGAAGGAAGATGTCGTTGTACAGTTTGGTTCGAGCTTGGTCGTAAGGGAAGACAGTTTTGGGTGTGTAGTATTTTTTGATCTCAGTGATCAAGGAATCTCCATGTAGGCTGGGGAAGATGATTTCTTGGGAATGTAAGGTTGATGATAAGGTTAAGGTTAAGAATGAGATTAAGGATGAGAATAATGTTGAGAATGAGACTGCGGGACAACATTCTTAAGGTAAAACTTTTTCATTTTAAAACTTAATCTTAGTCTTAACCTCATTCTTTACCTCAATCTCAGCCTCAATTTCAGCCTCAATTTCAGCCTCAGCCTCATTCTTAACCTTAACCTTATTCTCTTCCTCAAATCATATACCCGATAAATACGCAACCTACACCGACTATAAGGCTTGCCAGTACATACAAAACCGCAGGAAAAAACAACCCTTCACGCAATAATGTCAATATCTCAAAACTAAATGTGGAAAAGGTACTGAAACCACCACAAAATCCGGTGATCAGCAGCCAGATGGTTTGAGGTTCGTATGGAAAAAAAGAATTTAGTTTTTTGAAAGCCACCCCAAGGATCAGACAACTCACCACATTGGCTAAAAACGTAGGCCAGGGAAAGGTTTTGCCGGGAAGAAAAACAAACCACACAGAAAATAAATACCGCAAAATACTACCCGCACCACCGCCAATAAATATGAGTAAAAATTTCATCGTTCAGGAGATTCTGAATTCCGGTTTTTGGCAACACGGGAAACAATCACGGACAATGTGACAGCTGATGCCAATAATACTATCAGCAAAGCCAGATTGCCGATGTGTTGCAGTTTTATGGCAAGTAATATAAACAATACATTGGTCACAAAAAGCAGCGCTGTCGCCTGGGTATGGGTCAATCCGGTATCAATCAACAAATGATGGATGTGCAGCCTGTCCGGATGGAATGGCGATTTACCATTCATAATCCGTATCACAAAAACCCTTAAGGTATCAAATAAAGGCAATATCAATATAGCGACAGCCATCGAAGGCGCTGCGTCAAAAGTGTAAGGCGAACCCGGTATTTCGTTGTGCAATTCGATAAATTTGATCGCCAGAATCGAACAAACCATTCCCAATAACAAAGCACCGGTATCTCCCATAAATATTTTGGCGGGCGTGATGTTATACCGCAAAAATGCTACAACAGAACCACATAAAGAAAAAGCAACGATGGATATTTCAATGCTGTCGACAAGATAAAACCAATAGCCCAGGGTCGCCGTAATCAAAAATCCAAGGCTGCCGGACAATCCATTGATACCATCGATAAGATTAAATGCATTTATGATGACGAGGATGGTAAAAATGGACAAAATAATGCTCGCCCATTCAGGCAATACAAAAATTCCGAAAATGCCGTACAAACTGGTCAGTTTTACATTGGCTTTAAATACCAGAATGGCTGCAGCAAAAAGTTCCCCGACAAACTTTTTTGAAGGGGACATCGGGTCAATATCATCTTTGGCTCCGATGAGAAAAATGATGATAAAAGCACAAAGAATATACTGAAGGTCTCCAAAATAATTGAAAGGAGTCCACATAATGATGGAAAACAACATGCCGGCAAATATTCCGATTCCGCCTAATGACGGAGTGCTCACCTTGTGTGATCTTCTTTCTCCGGGTTCGTCAACCAAATGTTTTTTCAGGGCCACATGGATGATTGATGGTATAGCCAGGTAGGTTAACGCAAACGAAGTAATAAAAGCCAATATAATGTCGTACATGCTTTGTTAAGTTTGTTCCGCTCTCTCATTTTAAGAAAGCAGTCGACTGATGCACAAAAGTAATCAAAATTTTAGTTTGACTGTCTGCATCACCGTTTTTTTGTCCTTTGAGACCCATTGTAAGACAAAAAACTTATTTTTGTCGTTTCTTATGATTTTTTGGTAAATATGCTGTAAAAGGTGTGTTTTTGATAATGAATAAGGAGTTTTTCCTGATTAGTAATCAAATATTGTGGTAAAAATTAAATCGTATTGGTCCCTTTTTCTTGACGCCATCAGAGGTGTGGAGCACGATTATACCAAAGGAAGTATCCAAAAGGCCATCATATTATTATCCATACCGATGATTCTCGAGTTGTCACTCGAAAGCGTATTTGCCATCGTCGATATGTTTTTTGTCGGCAAGCTGGGCGCTGATGCCATCGCTATCGTAGGATACACCGAAGCCATGTCCACCATCGTCTATTCATTTGCCATCGGTCTGAGTACCGCTGTCACCGCCATGATATCGCGCAGAGTTGGCGAAAAAAATCCCGAAGGAGCTGCAGAAGCTGCCATCCAGTCATTGATTATCGCCCTGATCCTTTCCACGGTTTTTAGTGCCGTAGGTATATTCTACAGCAAACAACTGCTGATGTTTATGGGGGCAACGGAATCTATTGCGCAACAAGGGCAAATGTTTACCCGACTGATGATCGGCACCAACCAGGTGATCGTGTTTTTATTTCTGATCAACGGTATCTTCCGCGGAGCCGGCAATGCGGCTATCGCAATGCATAGTTTGTGGATTGCAAGCATATTAAACATCATTCTCGATCCGATTTTTATTTACGGAATAGGAAGCTGGCAAGGGTGGGGTCTTGAAGGAGCCGCCATCGCTACCATCATCGGAAGAGGTTGCGGGGTTTTGTATCAGCTTTACCATCTTTTTGCCGGTGACGGTGTCATCAGAATCAAAACGTCCCTTTTTCGGGTCAAAAAAACGATCATTACCAACCTCATCAACCTGGCCTGGCCGGCTACGTTTCAGTTTATTATTGCTTCAGGCAGTTGGATTATTCTTACCAAACTCGTCGCAGAAATCGGAGGTCCGCAGGCGTCTGCAGGTTATCAGATCGCCATACGAAATGTCGTGTTTTTTATTCTTCCGGCATGGGGTCTGAGCAATGCAGCTGCTACGCTCATCGGACAAAACCTCGGGGCAAAAGAAGTGGGACGCGCAGAAAAAAGTGTCTGGCTCGCCACAAAGTTTAATGCCGTATTTATGGCTTTTGTGAGTTTGTTTTTTGTATTGCTGTCAGAGCCCATTATCCGGTTTTTTACCGATGATCAGGAAGTCATACTTTATGGCGTGGAAGCCTTGCGGATTATCGGCGCAGGTTTTATTTTTTACGGCATTGGTATGGTATTGATGCAGGCATTAAATGGTGCGGGAGATACCCGGAACTCCGACGTGGATCAATTTTATCGGCTTCTGGTTGTTTCAGATTCCACTGGCCTATACATTGACTTATGTTTTTGATGCCGGAGTGACCGGTGTTTTTGCTGCCATTCCTATTGCGGAAACCAGTATTGCCATCATGGCATTTTGGATTTTCCGCAAAGGTCATTGGAAAAATATTGAAGTATAATGAATCAGTCTATACCCGATTTTTTGATAAACTTAATTCAGGATCCGGAAGGCGGAGGACCCCTGACCTACGATCCCAATGCAAACAAAATGGTTTCATCATCGCGTAAAACCTATTACAATGTTAAAGAAGGTATTCCTATTCTTCTAAAACCTTCAGACACACATCATGCTGAAAATGATTTTGACTACGCACGTCATTATGAAAAGGATGCCGAAGTGTTTCATTACGAAGAGATCAACGAACATCCGGTTTCTGCTTTTGAAAACCGCAGACTGCACGAAATGATTCTTATAAATCTTCCCAAAGATCCTTGTATGATATTGGATATAGGGTGTGGAAACGGTTGGGTAGCTGAAAGTTGTCTTCCCCAAGATCATCATGTGATTTCGGCAGATATCGGCAGGATCAATCCGCTGAAAGCTGTGACAAAATATCCTTCAGAAAAACATGTCGGCCTGGTGGCTGATGCTTTTTCTTTGCCGTTAAAAAACGAGTCCATCGATATTATTATTGCGGCTGAGATCATGGAGCATGTGGTGGACCCAAAGGTTTTTATGGCCGAATTGTACCGTTGTCTCAGACCCGGCGGTAAGATAATTATTACCACACCCTATCACGAAAAACTCGAATATTCTTTGTGTATTCATTGTCACCAGGCGACGCCCAGACATGCGCATTTGCATAGTTTTCATGAAAAAAATATACCACCTTTAGTCCCCGAAGGCAGCCGTTTCAACATAACGGTATTTATGAACAAATATCTGCTAAAGCTGAATACCCATGTTGTATTAAAATATTTTCCCTTTGTTTTTTGGAAAAAAATCGACCAATTGGCCAATATACTGAGACCTTCTGCTTTGAGAATGATGGTCGTAGTGAAAAAACCAAAATAAAAAAGGTGAGAAACCAACGATTCCTCACCTTTTTCTTTAACCAAATCCTGTAATCTTATGATACCTAAAAATCTAAAATCAATTTCTTGGAGGAACCTGCTCGATAAAGTAGTTAAAATTGGGCAGAGCCGTAGGATTCAGATTATAGGTTTTTGCCTGATTTTCGAGTAGTGCGGCGTCATTCGGACTTCCTGTAAAAGTGACCACACTATTCATATCAAAATCACCCTGAAAATATCCCGGTGTATATCCTGTCCCGCTATAATCCTGCTCATAAAACGCTGTGGTCAGATCGTCATTAGGGATGGCAAGTTTGATTTTGCAATCAGAGTTAAAATCTCCTGCCCATAAAGCTCTGTATCCCTGAACCACGTTGGTTTTTTGTGCCAGATTGCCATAATTTATTCCTTCTATGATGGTCGTTCCGAAGTCAAAAAGGGGTGTCATTGCAGAGGTAAAGTCGATTACCTGTTCTGAAGTCACTACCTGAGTCATCACACCGAGATGGTTTCTGTGACGGATCACTACATGAAACGTTTCGTCGTTCAGGGTAGGAAACCAAAGATCACTGACTCCATCGACATCTACAACATCGCCGTCTCTTTGCAACAATCCCGAACGGGTGGCAAGGGTCAGGTTGTGTTGATTGGCTTTGCGGATTTCGACAAATACCCAGTCTACGATAGCGTTGTCACCGGTAATACCAAATACCACTTCGGGTTGTGCTACAGTACAAAACTCAGGGCTGCTTCCTGTGCCCACGTGGCTATTGATGGTAGACAGGTTAATGTCGCTTATGGTCGTCTGATAAGGATCTGTCGCCGGAAGATAGTTAAGATTGTTGAACGGGCTCACCCTGAGGTTGTCTCTCATTAGTGGTTTTCCGTCTTCTGATACTGCATTTCCGTTGTTGATTAATGCACCTTCAAGATACGCGCGGATTCTGAGTCTTTGCCCACCTTCGTCACCTTGAGCGATTATTTGGGAGGACATTGCCAAAAAGAAAAATACTACAAATTTTGACACTTGCATGGTTTTTATATTTTGAGTTTTAGAATGTTGTAATGGTTTTGACCGAAAAAACACATTAAACACATTAGAAAAAGCAAATATACAATACTTATGTTATATGTAGGTAGTATATATTAATAAAATTTCATATATAATAGAAATTCCGGACTTTTCGTCTTAGGGAAAGCTATCTTAATGTTTTTTTTACTCAATAAGACAAAACTTTTGAATGAAAAGTGAACAACAGATTTCAGACTGCCAATAAAAATGCGGGTTTACCCTTTTTCCAGAATCATATTATCAATCAATCTTACACCTTCAGCCCAAACAGCGACACAGGCGACGGCATACTGACCTTTTTGATAGTTTTGAATGGGTTGTAAAGTGTTTCCGTCGACAATCATAAAATATTCCGGATTAAAATCGGGTGTGGAGAGTCGTTTTTGTGCATAAGCTATCAGCGATGAAGGGGATTCTTTGCCATATCGTTTTTTGACAGCTGTCAGTACGCGAAAGATGAGACCGGCTTTTTGTTTGATATCTGTCGACAATCGTTGGTTTCGCGAACTCATAGCCAGTCCGTTTTTTTCTCTTTTGGTACGGCAAACGACCAAAGTGACAGGGCTGTTGATCTGTCGTAACATGTGGCCAATGATGGTAAATTGCTGAAAATCTTTTTGTCCCATATACAGTCTGTCGGGCTCTGTGATATCCAGAAACCTTCTGACTACCTGTACCACTCCTTTGAAATGACCGGGACGAAACTCTCCTTCCATAAGGGTATCCAATCCGTTGAGGTCAGGAACTTCGATTGCCAACCCTGTGGGATATACATCATTTATTTCGGGGGCAAAAATTACATCGGTGCCGACAGAACGAAGCATAGAAGTGTCTTTTTCCAATGTTCTCGGATATTTGTCAAGGTCTTTTTTATCGTTAAATTGTGTTGGATTGACAAAAACAGAACAAATGGTTACATCGTTTTCCCGGATGCTCTTACGAACAAGATCCAGATGACCTTCGTGCAGTGCGCCCATGGTAGGAACAAAACCGATCGTTTTTCCCGATTTACGGGTGATATCCAGGTGTTCACGCAGGGCATCAACCTTGACAAAAACCTTCATAGATTAATGCTGCACGATAAAGGGTGCACGTATATTTTGAACCCCTTTTTCTGCTGTCAATACCAGCGTATAGGCTCCGTTTGGCAAAGTCTGAACATCAAAAGTCAATACCTCTGTATCGTATTTGCTGATTTGATGGGTTCTGACCACTTTGCCCTCCGCATTGAGCAGGGTTGCGGTATAATTTCCCGCAAGGAGCTGATCATTTTTAAATATCAACAAATCATTGACCGGATTCGGGTATACCAAATTATTTTGGTTGAGGTTGAAGTCAAAAGTGTTGATGGTATTGTTGATATCGGCATAATCTACCTGCTCTATCTGTCCTCGATTGTTTGTCGTTATGGAAACCAACACATCCTTTTTGGTATTGGTATAATAATTATAAATGATGGACGTATCCCTGCCGAATCCCGGCAAATTGCCACCACCCGGAATATTATTTCCGATAAGGGTTGAAACATCTAACCAACCCAGGAACGGCACTTTGATTTCCAGTTTATTGGTCGTTTGAAGGACCGATTTTTCGCGCAAAACATCAAAAGACTGATTGAGGAGATTGAGTTTTCCCCAGGCATCGATGGTGTCACTTTTTACAGAAGAAAAAGTAATCCTCAAAGAGTCCGGTTTGATCGGAAATAAACTCAACAGCGTATCGGGAATTACGGCTGAAGAAAATGCAAGATTAAAAGAGCTTTCAGAATAAGACGTCGTTTCATAAAACATAGGTGATCGTCTGAGTTGTGGTCTTTTTGAATATTTGATGGCGATATCTCCTCCCAGAATTGGGTTTTCACCGGCAAAACCGACAATTTCTATCCTGCTGTTGAGAATTCTTCCGTATTGTTCTCCGTCTTGCTGTGCCGAATTGGTGATCAGAATATTGGCATCAGGAAACGAATCTTTAAAAACACCATTCGAAGGGGTCAGGTATTTTTCAACAATAGGTTGTCCTCCGGACAAATTATTGTAATTCCATACTTTATTTTCACCTGCCGTTCCTACTGAAATGCCACCTGAATTCTGTCTGCTGAAATATTTCAGAACGGTTCCTGCATCCGGAAAAGTCGAATTATTAATGCTGATCTGTCCGAAACTCAGGGCAGGAAGGATAAAAATGAATGCTATAAAAAGATTTTTCATACAAATGGTTTGACAATGAAGTACAAAAGTACATAAAATTTTAAGTAACAATTCAGCTATATGCTTTTGAGATGAAAATTCAGACATTTTTTTGTCAGATAAAGTTCATTTTTGAGAGAATAGCAGAGCTATTGTTGATAAAATAGCTGAAATATGACATAAAAATGGCCATTTTTAGCCAAAATTGATCATAGATGAATTGTTACCATATTAATTAATCGATATATTCTACTTTTCTGAGAAAACGAATACCCAATTTAAATTCCAAAGACAGATTTCTGATTTGTTGCAATTCGAGCGTCACCAATTGGCCGGAAAACGGATCTCTTACATTTCCGAGGGGTGGCTGTTCATATTGCAGGCCGATGTCAGGGTTTACCGTAAATTCGAATAACAATCCGTACAGGTCTTCGATATTGTAGTTAAATCCGCCGCCTACGGTAAAACCAAAAGGAAACCTTCGGACAAAATCATTGGAAGGATAAAATACATTGTTAAAAGTTGCAAAATTATCCAGGTTGGTTGTCATGGTGTATTCACCGCGCAGCCCCACTTTATAATAAGGGATAAATATTCCCGTAAGACTATTAATGGTTTTGGAAACACCTGCCTCGAGGACTAAATTATTAAATTTGTATTCAAGATTGGTGTTTGCTGTGCCGAAATTATTCAAAAACCTGTAAGATGTTCCCCGGGTTCTGAATCCCAATTGAGCATAAAAACTGCCTTTTCCTTCTTCATCATAAGTTTCAATAAAAGCATCGATAGGAATGCTCAATAATTGATTTCTGTCAAGAGAGCTTCCGGATTGACCGCCCCATGATTGCCAATTGACCGAAAGTCCTGTTTTAACGCCAAACCAATAACTTTGACCTGAACCCTGAGTCATGAAAAAAACAACAAATACAACACAAATCCTTTCTTCATGACACAAATTTATGGGTTAATAACTGCGGTAATACCGTTTTATGGTATTAGGACAAATATTTTGATTTGAATGTTTAAAAAAGAAAGTTCTTAAAATTTACTACTAACCGGAATGATGGTAATGTTGGTTTTTTGAATCATTCATACCTTACAAAAGCCGTGATATTGGCCGCTCTGTGAGCAGGTATCAGCGAGGCGAGATAACCGATACCAAGTACGGTCAGGCTTACCATAAAAAAATCCTTTATTCTGAGTTCGATGGGGTAGGAGTCAATGATATATACATCCGGAAGAGAAATAATTCCGTAATTTGTCTGAATAAAATAAAAAGCAAGAGCCAACAAAAATCCAAGTAACAGCCCTGCTAAAGAAATATACAAACCGATATAAATAAATATTTTTTTTATGGAACGGGTTTTCATGCCCATCGATTTAAGGATAGAAATGTCTTGTTTTTTTTCCAAAACAATCATCCATAATGATCCCACAAGATTTAATGCAATCAATAAAAAAGTCAGACAGGCTATCAGGTATGATATCATTTTTTCAATATTCATAATTTTAAAAAATCCATCATCCTGTTGTATTCTGTTTTTAATGATAAATCCAAGGATATTTTCCAAACTTTTCCTGACACCTGATTCAGAAACACCGGGTTTGAGTTTGATTTCAATAGCAGAAAAATGGTTATCCAAACCCAATAATCCGTTCAGGGAAGACCGGTTTATGATGAGCATCTGGCCATCTATATCATTGCCCACCGAAAAGACACCCGAAGGATATACGGGGAGCGTGCTCAGATCTTCGACCAACGAAGGTCCGGATTTTTTTGAAGGCATATAAGCGATTACCGGCGTCAGCGGGTCATCCTGATTGACAGAAAGTTTGGAAAACATTCCCGAACCCAATATACCATAGGTAATGTTGTTTTTATTTTCTGCAAGAGACGGCGAACCCATTATCATCGTAGAATCCAGTTGGGTTACTAATAAAAAAGAAGGATCAACACCTTTTAAAACACCCACCTCCTGCGAGCCTTTATATTCAAAAAATGAAGTTTCTTCCAATACAAAAGCCCAGGTCTCAATACCTTCGATTTTGTAAATTTCTTTTGTATTTACAGAGTCCGCAGCGTAATATTTTCCTTCTGCCAGTTCAACTTTTATATCCGGATTAAAGGCGCTTAACAGTCCGGATAACAAGGATTCAAATCCATTAAAAACAGACAATATCAATAATAATGCTGCAGAACCTATAGTCATTCCTAATATTGAAATCCAAACAATGATATTGATGGCATTGGTGGATTTTTTGCCCAAAAGATAACGCAAAGATATAGTCGATATAAGATTCATGGCGCAAAGGTAAACATTTCATGTGGCAACACAAAAATGTAAAATAAACGACAAAATTTTAGGTGATAAGGTATGGTTGGAAAATGTAAAATAGTTGACATATGTAGTTTAATTATTTTTTATAAATATCTATTGATGTTATGGTTAAATATTGAAATAAAAATTATATTAAATAACATGTGGCATAATTGGTTAAGGTTAGTCTTTTCTTTAATTTTACAGATTGATGTATTCTTTTTTGTAAATTAGTTTACAATTTTTAACCGATTCGAGAATGAACCTGATGGAGTATTTAACATGCAACCTAAAATTGTGGCGTTTATTATTGATTTTCACAATGATACACGTTATAGGAAAATCTAATATAACAGCACAATCCGACTGCGATTTATATGTGGATTTTATTACCCACCCAAGCACATGTCACGCCAGTGACGGGTCATTTATTGCCTATGCTACCGACCAACCCGGTAATCCCTGCAGAAGGAAAATCGAAGTTTACAACGGTCCTGTGTTGGTAACTTCAGGGTTTGAAGAAGTTCCCGTTACAGGTATTCCTTCAGGCAATTATGAAGTGTTGGCATACAATGAATGTGGTTGCACAAATGTTCAAAGTAAGTTTGTAGAGATATCAGGTGGCACACCGACTGCATTGGCACCCCATGTTGATTTTGGAAGTGGGTACCAAAAACATACCAAAGCCTCCGTTTGTAAAGGAAGCAGGGTTAAAATAGGTGTACAGAATGTAGGTTTGACAGGATTGCGTATTTCCGGTCCCAACGGATTTGAAAGTTATACTCCCGACGGTGCTTCTTTCTGGATTTTTGAAAATGTAAAACCCATTCAAACCGGAAATTACAGGATTACCTATACCAATAATGAGGGTTGTACTTCAACAACAAATTTTTTACTTACGGTCAAAGACCTGAGAGTAGAACTCGGCAGTGATATGTCGATTTGCGAAGGATCATCAAAAAATCTGGTCGCTCAGATTTCGGGACAATCCATTTGTCGCGGTTCCTGTAGTGTTGATGAAGCCAAACTTTTGGTTCGTTGGGACATGAATTTCTGTAATGCCAACGGATTTGCCAATCAAAATGATTACAGAGAATTCAGACCTGCTTATCCGAATAATGGAAATTGTCTGGCAGTACAAGGGTCAACAGTATTCAGACAACAGGGAGCACATTCATGTACGCCAAGTATAGAAAATGTAGGGATGTGTGTGCCTGCTTTGGATGCATGTAATCCTCTTTTTTACAATCCGGCCAATGCTGTGAAATTTTCTGTTCAGGTTTCTCCTGAAAAAACAAGCCGCATTACCAAACTTTCATTTTATGAACAATCACCTTTCATATGGCAAACCACGGATGGAAATTCAGGCGTAAATAATTACAATACAAAGTTTTTTGTAAAAGTATTTAAAAATGGTAATTTGGTTTACGAAAATCTCGAATTCGAAACCCAAAGAACCTGGAATCTTGTCACTATCGATTTTACTTCTATACCGGCTTTTACATCTCATGAAGCTGCTTTATTTGAATTTGAACTCATGGGTTATTGTGTCGTACCATCAGGGGGAAACATGTCCGGATGGGAATTGGATGATATTCAGGTTTTTGGATCATGTTGTACCAATGCGCCCATATTTGACAATGTCACTTATTTGTGGTCGGATGGCAGTACAAATTCCACATTATTGGTTACGCCGTCTGAATCAAATGAATATTTTGTAACTGTCACAGACTGTGCAGGATGTATGGAATCTGACAGCGTTTTTATTGAAGTGATCCAAAAGCCAAACATTCAAATTAGTGTTTCAGCAGATTCTGTTTGTCTCGGAAATTCAGTTCAACTTACTGCAAGTGGCGGTGTGGATTATTTCTGGAGTAATGGTGAAAGTGAAAGTAGTATAACCGTTTTTCCTTTAGTGACAACAACCTATTTTGTTACGGTAACTGACGCCAACGGTTGTTCTGCTACTGCTTCCAAAACCATCACGGTACTTCCAAAACCAACCATAACCATTACGGGCAATAATCAGATTTGTGTTGGCGCAAATACAATTCTACGAGCTAACGGAGGAATAACTTATCTCTGGAGTAACGGTGCGACAACTCCTTCGATATCGGTCAGTCCGGCGACAACAACAACCTATACGGTTACGGCTACTTCCATCGATGGATGCGAAGCAACAGCCTCAAAAACGGTGGAAGTTTTTGTACTCCCTGTTATCAACATTTCAGGCCCTTCCAATATTTGTACAGCTGAAACCGCTGTACTGACTGCAACAGGCGGAACATCCTATATTTGGAATACCGGGGCGACAACATCTTTTATAAGCGTTACACCCATTTCGAACACAACTTATACGGTCACGGCCACCGATGCCAACGGCTGTACAGCGAGTGCAAACAAAACGGTAAACGTCAATATAATACCAACGATAACCATAATTGGCAATGATTTGATATGTGAAGGTCAAAGTACCACATTGACTGCTTCAGGGGCATCAACATACCTTTGGAGTACAGGTGTTACGACATCATCAATAACCGTATCACCAAGTGTTTCAACCACATATTCCGTAACGGCAACAGCAAATAACGGATGTACAGCAACAGCCTCAAAAACAGTTAATGTTTCCACTTCGCCGGTCGTAAACATAACCGGAAACGGAAATCTGTGTCCGGGAGGAAATGTTACGCTTACTGCAAATGGAGGAAATAGTTATGTATGGAGCACCGGAGCGACAACACCATCGATATCGGTAAGTCCGGCGACAACAACAACCTATACGGTTACGGCTACTTCCATCGATGGATGCGAAGCAACAGCCTCAAAAACGGTGGAAGTTTTTGTACTCCCTGTTATCAATATTTCAGGTCCTTCAGATATTTGTACAGCTGAAACCGCTGTACTGACTGCAACAGGCGGAACATCCTATATTTGGAATACCGGAGCGACAACATCTTCTATAAGCGTTACACCCATTTCGACCACAACTTATACGGTCACGGCCACCGATGCCAACGGCTGTACAGCGAGTGCAAACAAAACGGTAAACGTTAATATATTACCAACGATAACCATAATTGGCAATGATCTGATATGTGAAGGTCAAAGTACCACATTGACTGCTTCAGGGGCATCAACATACCTTTGGAGTTCAGGAGTTACGACATCGTCAATAACCGTATCACCAAGTGTTTCAACCACATATTCCGTAACTGCAACAGCAAACAACGGATGTACAGCAACAGCCTCAAAAACAGTTAATGTTTCCACTTCGCCGGTCATAAACATAACCGGAAACGGAAATCTGTGTCCGGGAGGAAATGTTACGCTTACTGCAAATGGAGGAAATAGTTATGTATGGAGCACCGGAGCGACAACACCATCGATATCGGTAAGTCCGGCGACAACAACAACCTATACGGTTACGGCTACATCCATCGATGGATGCGAAGCAACAGCCTTAAAAACGGTGGAAGTTTTTGTACTCCCTGTCATCAACATCTCAGGTCCTTCTAATATTTGTACAGCTGAAACCGCTGTACTGACTGCAACAGGCGGAACATCCTATATTTGGAATACCGGAGCGACAACATCTTCTATAAGCGTCACACCCATTACGACCACAACTTATACGGTCACGGCTACCAATGCCAACGGCTGTACAGCGAGTGCAAACAAAACGGTAAACGTTAATATATTACCAACGATATCCATAGTTGGCAATGATCTGATATGTGAAGGACAAAGTACTACATTGACTGCTTCAGGGGCATCAACATACCTTTGGAGTACAGGAGTTACGACATCGTCAATAACCGTATCACCAAGTGTTTCAACCACATATTCCGTAACGGCAACAGCAAACAACGGATGTACAGCAACAGCCTCAAAAACGGTTAATGTTTCCACATTGCCGGTCGTTTTCATTTCAGGAAAAGATACAATTTGTGAAGGTGAAACTACCGTTTTGTCGGTTTCAAATGTTGGAACATTTTTATGGAGCAATGGCGTAACCACAAGCGATATAACAATTTCTCCTTTGGTGAATACCACCTACACTGTTACCGTCACTGACGCCAACGGATGTACATCTACCAAATCAGTAACAGTTGTGGTAAAAGAAAATATCACGATCACTGTATCAGGAGACAATGTCATCTGCATTGGCGAAAACACGACCCTTACAGCAGCAGGAGCAACAAGTTATATCTGGAATACCGGCGCTACAACCCAAAGTATTACCGTCAGCCCGAATAGTACGACCACTTACAGCGTATCAACCACCAATAATGAAGCATGTAACGGAACGGGAAGTATAACCGTAACGGTAAATCCATTACCGGATATTACCATCACGGGAAGAGACACGATCTGCGAAGGCGAGTGTACAACGCTTACTGCTTCAGGAGGCATTGAATATTCATGGGACAATGTCAATGACGGTGATTGTAACGGAGCTTACTTCATCGGCGGATTACAAAACAATGGCGCACAATCTTTGTATCGATATACATCGGGAGGCACCTTTACGGAGATAGGACCAACGGGAACAACAAGATTAAACGGAGTCGGCTATTATTGTAATGGCAACGAACCGTTGATCTACGGGATGGTAAGACGAGGAGACGACATTACCACGGCAATCCAGGCAGACTTTGCGGTGACGGATGCACGAACAGGTGCAACTACGGTATTGGGAGCGATACCTCTACCACCAAATCCTTATGGTTTGGGAGGTGTAAGCGGCATCTTAAATTTTATCGGCGAGATGACCCCTGAAGGAGATTTTATATTCCCTGCGATATCTGCGAGGATTAATCCATTTACCTTCCAGATCGAACAATATACCGTTTACATCGGTACCATCAATGTGGGCAATCATGGCAACGGATCAAATGTAAGCTATGAAGTTCTCAACATCGACGCTTCGTGTGATGTCTACATGAATGCCTGTGTGGAAGCCTTCAGAGCATATGCATTAAATCCGGCAGGCAGAGAACCATCGGGAGGAATCCAGGATTGGACACTTTCTCCTGACGGAAGATATTTGTATGCGTTTTTGGGAATAGAAAATGCATTATTAAAAATAGATTTGGCGAGCAATACAGCATTCTGTACACCGGGACCAAACAGCAATTTGGCATTCACCGGAACGGTTGGCGCACAAACCGATGAATTCGGAGGATTGTACTACGAAGGAAATACTTTGTACGGATGGCAGGTTGACCGGGGCAGGGTATTTGAAATCAATACAAGTACTGCAGGACTGAGCCTGATCACAACAGGACTTCCGTTGGATTACCGGGGCGACAATGCAACATGTTTACCATGTGGTAATGGCGGCTTTGACGAACCAACCATCGAAGTATGTCCTGAAGAAACGACGACCTACACCGTCACCGTCACTGACGCCAATGGATGTACGTCTACCAAATCAGTAACGGTAGTGGTTAAAGAAAATATCACGATCACTGTATCAGGAGACAATGTAATCTGCCTTGGCGAAAGCACGACCCTGACAGCAGCAGGAGCAACAAGTTATATCTGGAATACCGGAGCTACGACCCAAAGTATTACCGTCAGCCCGAACAGCACGACCACTTACAGTGTATCCACAACCAATAGTGAAGCATGTAACGGAACGGGAAGTATTACCGTAACGGTAAATCCATTACCGGATATTACCATCACGGGAAGAGACACCATCTGCGAAGGAGAATGCACGACCCTGACAGCGTCCGGTGGCATTGAATATTCATGGGACAATGTAAACGATAGCGATTGTAACGGAGCCTACTTCATGGGAGGATTACAAAACAATGGCGCACAATCATTATACCGATATACATCCGGAGGAACCCTTACGGAAATAGGACCAACGGGAACAACAAGATTAAACGGAGTCGGCTATTATTGTAATGGCAACGAACCGTTGATCTACGGGATGGTAAGACGAGGAGACGACATTACCACGGCGATCCAGGCAGACTTTGCGGTGACAGATGCACGAACAGGTGCAACCACGGTCTTGGGAGCCATTCCGCTTCCACCGAATCCATATGGTTTGGGTGGTGTAAGCGGCATCTTAAACTTTATCGGCGAGATGACCCCTGAAGGAGATTTTATATTCCCTGCTATATCTGCGAGGATAAATCCATTTACCTTCCAGATCGAACAATACACCGTTTACATCGGTACCATCAATGTGGGCAACCACGGAAACGGATCGAATGTAAGCTACGAAGTTCTCAACATCGACGCTTCGTGTGATGTATACATGGATGCCTGTGTGGAAGCTTTCAGAGCGTATGCATTAAATCCTGCAGGCAGAGAGCCATCGGGAGGAATCCAGGATTGGACACTTTCACCTGACGGAAGATATTTGTATTCATTTTTGGGAATAGAAAATGCATTATTAAAAATAGATTTGGCGAGCAATACAGCATTCTGTACACCGGGACCAAACAGCAATCTTGCTTTTACAGGTACGGTGGGAGCACAAACCGATGAATTCGGAGGGTTGTACTACGAAGGCAATACCTTGTATGGATGGCAAGTCGACAGAGGCAGGGTATTTGAAATCAATACAAGCACTGCAGGATTGAGCCTGATAACAACAGGACTTCCGTTGGACTACAGAGGCGACAATGCAACCTGTTTGCCATGTGGTAATGGCGGCTCTGACGAACCAACCATCGAAGTATGTCCTGAAGAAACGACCACTTACACCGTTACCGTCACTGACGCCAACGGATGTACGTCTACCAAATCAGTAACGGTTGTGGTAAAAGAAAATATCACGATCACTGTATCAGGAGACAATGTAATCTGCCTTGGCGAAAGCACTACCCTGACAGCAGCAGGAGCAACAAGTTATATCTGGAATACCGGAGCAACGACCCAAAGCATTACCGTCAGCCCGAACAGCACGTCCACTTACAGTGTATCCACAACCAATAGTGAAGCATGCAACGGAATGGGAAGTATTACCGTAACGGTAAATCCATTACCGGATATCACGATCACGGGAAGAGACACCATCTGCGAAGGCGAGTGTACGACATTGACTGCTTCAGGAGGCATCGAATATTCCTGGGATAATGTCAATGATAGCGATTGTAACGGTGCCTACTTCGTGGGAGGCTTACAAAACAATGGCGCACAATCATTATACCGATATACATCGGGAGGAACCCTTACGGAGATAGGACCAACGGGAACGACAAGATTAAATGGAGTCGGCTATTATTGTAATGGCAACGAAGCGTTGATCTACGGCATGGTAAGACGAGGAGATGACATCACCACAGCGATACAAGCGGATTTTGCGGTGACGGATGCACGAACAGGCGCAACCACAGTATTGGGAGCCATTCCGCTTCCACCGAATCCATATGGTTTGGGTGGTGTGTCAGGCATCTTAAACTTCATCGGCGAGATGACGCCGGAAGGAGATTTTGTTTTCCCTGCGATATCTGCAAGAATCAATCCGTTTACCTTCCAGATCGAACAATATACCGTTTACATCGGTACCATCAATGTGGGCAATCATGGCAACGGATCGAATGTTACCTATGAGGTACTTAACATCGACGCTTCGTGTGATGTATACATGGATGCCTGTGTGGAAGCATTCAGAGCATATGCATTAAATCCTGCAGGCAGAGAACCATCGGGAGGCATCCAGGATTGGACACTTTCTCCGGACGGAAAATATTTGTATTCATTTTTAGGAATAGAAAATGCATTATTAAAAATAGATTTGGCGAGCAATACAGCATTCTGTACACCGGGACCAAACAGCAATCTTGCTTTTACAGGTACGGTAGGAGCACAAACCGATGAATTCGGAGGGTTATACTACGAAGGCAATACTTTGTACGGATGGCAAGTCGACCGTGGCAGGGTATTTGAAATCAATACAAGTACTGCAGGACTGAGCCTGATCACAACAGGACTTCCGTTGGACTACAGAGGCGACAATGCAACCTGTTTACCATGTGGTAATGGTGGATCTGACGAACCAACCATCGAAGTATGTCCTGAAGAAACGACCACGTATACCGTCACCGTCACCGACGCCAACGGATGTACATCTACCAAATCAGTAACGGTTGTGGTAAAAGAAAATATCACGATCACCGTTTCAGGCGACAATGTAATCTGCCTTGGCGAAAGCACTACCCTGACAGCAGCAGGAGCAACAAGTTATATCTGGAATACCGGAGCTACGACCCAAAGTATTACCGTCAGCCCAAACAGCACGACCACTTACAGTGTTTCCACAACCAATAGTGAAGCGTGCAACGGAACGGGCAGCATTACGGTAACCGTAAATCCATTACCGGATATCACGATCACGGGAAGAGACACCATTTGTGAGGGCGAGTGTACGACGCTGACTGCTTCAGGAGGCATCGAATATTCATGGGACAATGTAAACGATAGCGATTGTAACGGTGCCTACTTCATCGGAGGATTACAAAACAATGGCGCACAATCTTTATATCGATATACATCAGGAGGAACCTTTACGGAGATAGGACAAACCGGGACGACAAGATTAAATGGAGTCGGATTTTATTGTCAGGGAGAAAATCCAAAGATCTACGGCATGGTTAGAAAAGGAGACGACATCACGACAGCGATCCAGGCAGACTTTGCGGTGACGGATGCACGAACAGGTGCAACCACGGTTTTGGGAGCCATTCCGCTTCCACCGAATCCATATGGTTTGGGAGGTGTGTCAGGTATCCTGAACTTCATCGGTGAGATGACACCGGAAGGAAATTTTATATTCCCTGCGATATCTGCAAGAATCAATCCGTTTACCTTCCAGATCGAACAATATACCGTTTATATCGGCACCATCAATGTAGGCAATCATGGCAACGGATCGAATGTAAGTTACGAAGTACTTAACATCGACGCTTCGTGTGATGTATACATGGATGCCTGTGTGGAAGCTTTCAGAGCCTATGCATTAAATCCTGCAGGCAGAGAACCATCAGGAGGAATCCAGGATTGGACACTTTCTCCTGACGGAAGATATTTATATTCATTTTTAGGAATAGAAAATGCATTATTAAAAATAGATTTGTCAAGCAATACGGCATTCTGTACACCGGGACCAAACAGCAATTTGGCATTCACCGGAACAGTTGGCGTACAAACCGATGAATTCGGAGGGTTGTACTACGAAGGCAATACTTTGTACGGATGGCAGGTTGACCGTGGCAGGGTATTTGAAATCAATACAAGCACTGCAGGATTGAGCCTGATAACAACAGGACTTCCGTTGGATTACCGGGGCGACAATGCTACCTGTTTACCATGTGGTAATGGTGGATCTGACGAACCAACCATCGAAGTATGTCCTGAAGAAACGACCACTTACACCGTTACCGTCACCGACGCCAACGGATGTACGTCTACCAAATCAGTAACGGTTGTGGTTAGAGAAAATATCACCATCACCGTTTCAGGAGACAATGTAATCTGCCTTGGCGAAAGCACGACCCTTACAGCAGCAGGAGCAACAAGTTATATCTGGAACACCGGAGCTACAACGCAAAGTATTACCGTCAGCCCGAACAGCACCACCACTTACAGTGTATCCACAACCAATAGTGAAGCATGCAACGGAACGGGAAGTATTACCGTAACGGTAAATCCATTACCGGATATCACGATCACGGGAAGAGACACCATCTGCGAAGGCGAGTGTACCACCCTGACAGCGTCCGGCGGCATTGAATATTCATGGGACAATGTAAATGATAGCGATTGTAACGGTGCCTACTTCATCGGAGGATTACAAAACAATGGCGCACAATCATTATACCGATATACATCGGGAGGAACCCTTACGGAGATAGGACCAACGGGAACGACAAGATTAAATGGAGTCGGCTATTATTGTAATGGTAACGAAGCGTTGATCTACGGCATGGTGAGAAAAGGAGATGACATCACCACAGCGATACAAGCGGATTTTGCGGTGACGGATGCACGAACAGGTGCAACCACGGTATTGGGAGCCATTCCGCTTCCACCGAATCCATATGGTTTGGGAGGTGTGTCAGGAATCTTAAACTTCATCGGCGAGATGACCCCTGAAGGAGATTTTATTTTCCCTGCTATATCTGCGAGGATCAATCCATTTACCTTCCAGATCGAACAATATACCGTTTACATAGGCACCATCAATGTGGGCAATCATGGCAACGGATCGAATGTAAGCTACGAAGTACTCAACATCGATGCTTCATGTGATGTATACATGGATGCCTGTGTGGAAGCATTCAGAGCATATGCATTAAATCCTGCAGGCAGAGAACCATCGGGAGGCATCCAGGATTGGACACTTTCTCCGGACGGAAAATATTTGTATTCATTTTTAGGAATAGAAAATGCATTATTAAAAATAGATTTGGCGAGCAATACAGCATTCTGTACACCGGGACCAAACAGTAATTTGGCTTTCACCGGAACAGTTGGCGTGCAAACCGATGAATTCGGAGGGTTGTACTACGAAGGCAATTCCTTGTTCGGATGGCAAGTCGACCGTGGCAGGGTATTTGAAATCAATACAAGTACTGCAGGATTGAGCCTGATCACAACAGGACTTCCGTTGGACTACAGAGGCGACAATGCTACCTGTTTGCCATGTGGTAATGGCGGCTCTGACGAACCAACCATCGAAGTATGTCCTGAAGAAACGACGACCTACACTGTAACCGTCACCGACGCCAACGGATGTACATCTACCAAGTCAGTAACGGTTGTGGTAAAAGAAAATATCACGATTACCGTTTCAGGCGACAATGTAATCTGCCTTGGCGAAAGCACTACCCTGACAGCAGCAGGAGCAACAAGTTATATCTGGAATACCGGAGCTACGACCCAAAGTATTACCGTCAGCCCAAACAGCACGACCACTTACAGTGTTTCCACAACCAATAATGAAGCATGTAATGGAACGGGAAGTATAACGGTAACGGTAAATCCGTTACCGGATATCACGATCACGGGAAGAGACACCATTTGTGAAGGCGAGTGTACAACGCTTACTGCATCAGGCGGCATCGAATATTCATGGGACAATGTAAATGATAGCAATTGTAACGGAGCTTACTTCATCGGTGGATTACAAAATAATGGAGCACAATCTTTGTATCGATATACATCAGGAGGAACCTTTACGGAGATAGGACAAACCGGGACGACAAGATTAAATGGAGTCGGATTTTATTGTCAGGGAGAAAATCCAAAGATCTACGGCATGGTTAGAAAAGGGGATGACATCACGACAGCGATCCAGGCGGATTTTGCGGTGACGGATGCACGAACAGGTGCAACCACGGTCTTGGGAGCCATTCCGCTTCCACCGAATCCATATGGTTTGGGTGGTGTGTCAGGAATCCTAAACTTCATCGGCGAGATGACACCTGAGGGAGATTTTATATTCCCGGCGATATCTGCGAGGATCAATCCATTTACCTTCCAGATCGAACAATATACCGTTTATATCGGCACCATCAATGTAGGCAATCATGGCAACGGATCGAATGTAAGTTACGAAGTACTTAACATCGACGCTTCGTGTGATGTATACATGGATGCCTGTGTGGAAGCTTTCAGAGCGTATGCATTAAATCCTGCAGGCAGAGAACCATCGGGAGGCATCCAGGATTGGACACTTTCTCCGGACGGAAGATATTTATATTCATTTTTGGGAATTGAAAATGCATTATTAAAAATAGATTTGTCAACCAATACAGCATTCTGTACACCGGGACCAAACAGTAATTTGGCTTTCACCGGAACGGTTGGCGCACAAACCGATGAATTCGGAGGATTGTACTACGAAGGAAATACTTTGTATGGATGGCAAGTCGACCGGGGCAGGGTATTTGAAATCAACACAAGCACCGCAGGACTAAGCCTGATCACTTCAGGTCTTCCATTAGATTACAGAGGTGATAATTCCACATGTTTGCCTTGTGGAACTAATGACTCCGACGAACCAACCATCGAAGTGTGTCCTGAAGAAACGACCACCTACACTGTAACAGTCACTGACGCCAACGGATGTACATCTACCAAATCAGTAACGGTTGTGGTTAGAGATTTTGAAGCAGTAGTTATTTTGGCAAGCGACAAAGATATTTGTCATTCAGAAAGAACAACCCTTACCGCCCCGGCCGGAGATGCATATATTTGGAATACAGGCGAGACCACACAGTCTATAACAGTAAGTCCGACCACGACAACAAATTATTCAGTTACGATTACACGAAATGGAAAGTGTGACGGAATCGGCAATGTTACCATCAATTTGAGACCTGACCCAACCATAATATTTGAAGGCCAAAATGAGATTTGTAAAGGAGATTGTACGCAAATTCTTGCCTCAGGAGGAACCATTTATCAATGGTCAGGAGGAGGCATCCAATCTTCTGCTGCTTTAATTGAAGTATGTCCGACTGAAAATACAACTTATTTTGTTACAGTAACCAGTGAATTTGGTTGTAAAAGTACAGGAGCATTTAGTGTTGTTGTCAAAGACAAACCGATTGTAGCTATTACCGGAAATGAAGAAATATGTCAGGGCATCAGTACCACATTGACGGCTACAGGTGGTGGTGACTACCTTTGGAGTACAGGTCAGACAACCGGTAGTATAATTGTAAATCCGAATGTTACCACAAATTATTCGGTTACCGTATCCGGTCCTTTAACTTGTGAGGTGAGCGCTCAAATTACGGTCAAAGTCAATCCAAGACCTGTTGTGAATATCAGCGGCAATAATACTTTGTGTGTCGGTGAGTGTACCAAATTGGAAACTCAGTCAGGATTTTTTTACCTTTGGATAGGTCCCGGGTTTTCGTCTAATGAATCCTTCATCGAAGTTTGTCCTGGCGAAACAACAACATATGCTTTATTGGTGACAGACTCTCTCGATTGTTTTACAGAATTATTTTACGAAGTTATTGTCAAAGACAAAATTAACGGAAGTATTACAGGTAATACCAATCTTTGTACCGGTGAAACTACCGTTTTAACAGCTTCTGGTGGAAGTGAATATTTATGGAGTACTGGAGCAGTTACTTCATCAATCACGGTATCTCCTTCCAATACAACTACATATACGGTTACCATTTCGGATCAGAATGCTTGTTCTGATGTAAAATCAGTTGTGGTAAATGTTAACAACAATCTTCAGGTCGACATCATCGGTGACTTGCAGATCTGTACCGGAGAATGTACAACATTGACAGCAAGCGGAGGTAGTCAGTATGAATGGTCAGCACCTGGTTTTTCATCATCGGAAGCCAGTATCGCCATTTGTCCTGATGTCACTACAACTTATACGGTATTGGTTACCAATGCAAATGGTTGTAAAAATTCACAAAGTGTGACGGTGGTGGTAAATACACCATCTTCGCTGATTATTACAGGTGAAACTTCGATTTGTGCCGGGGATTCTACCACACTCACAGTATCAGGTGGTGCCACCTATCTTTGGTCTACCGGCGAAAACACCGCGTCGATCGTTGCCAGACCGGATGCTGACAGAACATTTTCTGTTACTTCCATCGATGCCGGAGGCTGTTTGCTTTCTGCATCCGTTAATATCCGCGTTTCTCCTTTGCCTAATGTTTTTATCGTCTATAGCAGTGAAGTTTGTGAAGGTACAACTGTTCTGATAAGGGCTTCCGGAGGGGAAACTTATCAATGGAGTACCGGTCAGAATTCACAAGGTATTCTGGTCACACCTTTGATCACCACAACCTATATTGTAACTGTTACTTCAGGATTTAATTGTAATGCAGTAGATAGTGTTCAGGTAAAAGTAAAACCAAAACCGGTTATCGTATTTGACGGAAATGAACAGATTTGTTACGGTGATTCTGCAATCATAGTTGCTTCGCTTGAAAAATACAATCAATGTCCTGATGAATGTATAATATCTGACTCATTGGTTCTTGCATATTGGGATCTGGAAGCTTGTCACGCTTTTGCGTCTCAGGGAACACACATCAATTATTCTGAATTTATACCGGCTACATTTTCGGAGACTTGTCTGGAAGTAAATGCAACCAATGTGCGGCGAAATCAAGGTGAACATTCTTGTTCTTTTGGTTTTGATGATACCGGTGTCAGTATGTGTATTGGTGGTCAGGAAACTTGTAACAGCTCAAAAGTTGATTATAATCAGGCTCTCCGGTTTTCGGTTAATATTCGGCCCGGACAAACCGGAAGAATTACCGGATTGCAGTTTTACGAATCCTCTCCGGAACAATTCGAATGGGTAATGGGAATTTCAGGTCCAAATAATTATTTACAGAAATACCTGATCAGAGTTCTGAAGGACGGAAAAATAATCTATTACAAAGATGAGTTGACTTCTCAACGGGATTGGAATTTGGTAACATTTGATTTTGCTAATAACAATCACTTTGCTTTCAGTCATGAAACGGAATTTATTTTTGAAATTATTCCTTATTGTCCGGTTGGTAACGGAGCTGAACACAGTGTTTGGGATATTGATGAAATCAAAGTTCTGGGTGGATGTTGTAACACAGGAAATCATGGTTCAATTACTTATCTCTGGTCCAATGGATCCACAGAACCGGGATTGACCGTTTCGCCGGAAGAGACCAGTGAGTATACCGTTACCGTAACAGATTGTTGTGGTTGTTCAGCTACATCAACGTACGAAGTCAGAGTTAATAATATCAAAGTTGATCTTGGCCCTGATATTATGATTGAAGAAGGACAAAGTATTACTCTGAGACCGGAAATTACCGGAAACAGTATGTGTCCTGATTCTTTAACCTCATTGTTTTACAAATGGTCTACCGGAGCCACAACAGATTCTATAATGGTCAGTCCGGCAATTTCATTTGTGTATTCGCTCGACGTTACGGATTGTATGGAATGTACAGGAAGAGGCAGAAAGTTTGTTTTTGTTAATCCTGAAAGTAATGGTGTGAATACCATCTACCCTAATCCGACGGCGGGTAAATTTCAGGTTTTATCAGTAAATCCGCTTTCGGATGAACTCAAAATCAGAATTTTTACAGCAGATGGTAAATTGGTTGGAAATAATGAAATACCGTTTAAAAAATTATCTCAACTCCATATTGAAGTGGATTTACAGGATAATGTCAGAAGTGGAATGTATCTTTTGGAAATGAACAACGGAGGCATCGTAACAACCACAAAACTGATAGTAGTAGACAGATAGTTCATAAAATTAAGTGCCTGAATGGTTTTAAAAGCCGGTCATCTTCTGTTGACCGGCTTTTTTTTTACCTGATTGATTTTATCCGGCATTTTTATTTGATTTTTGTTTAGGTATTGTCAAAAAAACAAATTTTTTATTATCATTGTATTCTCAATTCGAAGAATATGCATTTACGAAATAATAAACCTTTGTTTGTATTGATCATCGGTCTGTTTTTGCCAGGTTTTGCAAGCGCCCAAAGTAATAAAAACCTGCCATTTAATCAGCCGCCAAAATGGTCAAAAGAGGCCATTTGGTATCAGATATTTATAGAAAGATTCCGAAACGGATCTTCACAAAATGATCCAACACCTGAAACTTGTCAGAATGCACTGTCGGATCAGATTCCACCGGACTGGCAACTGACTCCCTGGGGGCAAAACTGGTACGAGCAGGAATCCTGGGCAAAAGATACTGGATTGGACTTTTACCGGACTATTCAGATGAGGCGTTATGGTGGTGACATACACGGTGTGGAAGAAAAAATTCCTTATCTCAAATCATTAGGCATTAATGCAATTTATTTTAATCCATTAAATGATGCGCCATCTTTACATAAATACGATGCTAGAAATTATCACCATATCGACGTTACCTTGGGAGATGATCCGAAAAAGGACATGGAATTAATAGCTACAGAAAACCCTTCTGATCCAAAAACCTGGGTATTGACTTCTGCAGATAAAAAATTTATAAATCTGGTTAAAAAACTGCATAGTGAAGGTATTCGCGTGGTTCTCGATTTTTCATGGAACCATACCGGCAAAAATTTCTGGGCTTTTAAAGATATAGAAAAAAATGGCCAACAATCAAAATATAGTGATTGGTATCAGGGAGAGTTTGTGAAAAATGAAGCTACAGGTACAACGGAATATAAATATGAAGGATGGATCGGTATATCTTCTTTGCCGGAATGGAAAGAAATAAATCCTCAAAACAAAAGACCCGGTCATCCTTTTGAAGGTACCTTACATCCTGATGCAACCCAACACATATTTGACGTCAGCAGAAGATGGATTGATCCCAATGGAGACGGTAAATTTGACGACGGTATTGACGGAATGAGGTTGGATGTCGCAGAACATGTTCCCCTTGGGTTTTGGAGAGATTTCAGAAAATTTGTCAGAAATATAAATCCTGAGTTCTACCTTGTAGGCGAAAATTGGTGGACACAATGGCCTGATGTTTTGATGGATCCTGTACCCTGGGTCAAAGGGGATGTTTTTGATGCAGTGATGCATTATCAATGGTATAAAGTTGCCAGAGATTATTTTGCGAATTCGGAGAATAAAATTTCACTTAACGCTTTTAGGTCGGGAATGGATTCTGTTTTTTTAAAATATCCGGAATATACCCGTCAGGCTATGATGAATCTTTCAGCTTCTCACGATGCACCGCGATTGCTGACCTGTTTTGGCAATCCTTCCAAGTATAAGTTTAATGCAGTGCCCAGAGATAATGATTTGTATAATACCGCAACTCCCGAAAATGATGTTATTCAACGGGTAAAGTTATTTTTATTACATCAATATACTTTTGTCGGAAGTCCGCATATCTGGAATGGGGATGAAATGGGAATGACCGGTGCAGATGATCCCGATTGCCGCAAACCTCTTCCATGGCAGGATATACCTTTTGAAAAAGAAACTTCGTTTTCGGGTTCAAAAGTTCAATATACAGAATTGCCTTCCTTCAAACAGGAATGGTTTGATTATTATAAATCATTGATTGCTTTGAGAAAAAATATACCTGCTTTTACTTACGGAGACTATGAATTTATTTCCATAGCTGATAAAAAAAATATTCTTGCATACACCCGACAATATCAAAATGAAAAATATTTGGTGATTTTAAATAACAATGCTGAAGAACAAATCATATTTTTACCTAACAGCATCGTAACAAAAAAACCATGTTTTCAATTTGGAAATGCAGATTTGGTGACCAACAGAAAGCTGAACTTGCCTCCGTTTTCGGGGATCGTTTTGCCGTTTTATCCTTAAGGTTGTTTTTTGAAGCTATTTGACCAATCAAAAGTTTCAATCAATTTTTTGTATAAACGAATGGCCAATACACCGTTAAGTTGTTTGTTTATCATGTCCTTTTGCAAGTTATCGACAGATTCTTTAAAGGAGGTGTGCGTCAAAACCCATTCCCAAAACAAGGATGGTATTTGTTTCTCAAACCACTTTAGTTCCTGCTCCTTCCTTTTATTATAAAACAAACCTTGTTTTTTTGATTCTTTTTCAAAATATTCCAGAGATTGAATCACTTTTTCCACACCGGATTTTTCAACAGAAGAAATCTGGTGCACTGGAATATGCCAGTTTTGAAGCGGATGGCGAAAAAAGGCAAGAGACTGTGTGTAATGTCGGGCAGTTTCATTTGCCAAAAACTTCATATCTCCATCAGATTTGTTTACAATGGCTATGTCTATGTTTTCCAGAACACCTCTTTTGATGCCTTGCAGATCATCACCCGCGCCGGGTTGAAGTAAAAAAAGATTGATATCTGTGATATAAAAAACTTCAGCCTCGTTTTGACCAATACCTACTGTTTCAATGATGATTCTGTCAAAACCTGCGGCTTCACAAAGTAAAATCGTTTCTTTTGTATGGGCAGCAATTCCCCCAAGGAGATCGCCCGATGCTGTTGGTCTGATATATGCGTTCCTGGAAACAGAAAGTTGTTCCATCCTCGTTTTATCTCCTAATATACTGCCCCCTGAACCCGTACTCGATGGGTCAATACTCAAAACGGCCACTTTGTGTCCCATGTTTAGCAACGTACAACCAAAATAGTCGATGAAGGTACTTTTTCCCGCACCGGGACTACCTGTGATGGCTATCCTGACACTTTTTTTGGTGGTTTTTTGTTCAAAAAGCGCTGACAGAATCGTTGAGGCCATCATTTTGTGGTCTTCCCGGGTACTTTCGATGATGGTGATGGCTTCAGCCAAAACAAAAGTGTTTGAATCTGCCAAACCATTAAGGTAGTAAGACAAGTCTTTTGTTTTTTTATTTCTCCGGGAGTAGGGTGGTGGTGACATTTTTTTATACCTCGACCTTATTTGTTTGGCTTCAGATCATTAGGATATACAAAAATAGGACCTTTTTTGTTTAAGTCACTAAAACAAAGAGATATTCCAAACTTTTTTCAGGATTTAAATTTTTTATGGGTTTCCTGTACCATCTCCGTATTCACCTCTTTTTTCCTTCACCAGATAAAATCTTTTATATCATTCGAAACAAATATTTACCTTAGCTTTTTAATTGAATGATTATGTATAAAATAGAACACCTCGGTATTGCCGTAAAAGATCTTGAAGCAAGTGAAAAAATATATGCCCTGATATTTCAATCCGAACCGTACAAAAGAGAATTGGTTGAATCTGAAAGGGTAATGACTTCGTTTTTTGAGTGCGGACCCAATAAAATAGAATTATTGGCCGCAACAGAAGAAAACAGTACCATACAAACGTTTATAAACAAACGGGGAGAAGGCATTCACCATGTCGCTTTTGCGGTGGAAGACATTAAGTCTGAAATGATCCGACTACAAAATGAAGGTTTTGTCCTACTCAATGAAAACCCGAAAAGAGGAGCTGATAACAAATGGGTTTGTTTTCTGCATCCTAAACATACCTCAGGAGTCCTGATCGAACTTTGTCAGGATGTAAAGGATACAGAAGACGGTTTTTAATACTTCTTTATTATAGGTAAAAAAGAATGGTTAAAAACAATATCCCTTTTTTTCGATGACCGCTGACGCTATGGTTCTTCGGTGTTTTACAATATTCTGAAGCGGATATTTGGTGTATTTTCTAATACCACTGATAAAAGCTCCCTGCATGGATTCCGGAATAAAACTACCTGTCAGATCCAGACTTAAAGTATTTACTTTGTTATTGGCATCATGAAAAACGGTTTTTACCAAAGCATGGTGTAATTCAGGTTGGTATACAGATGGTTTATCGGCAATTTTTTGACATCTCAAAAGTACCGATTCCGCATTGTAAATGGTCATGATAAGGTCAGCCAGATTCATAACGATTTCCTGTTCTGTTTTCAGATCGAGGGTACCTGACATCGCTTGTTGTGCCGCTGTGCCCAACAACATGATCAATGCTTTTTTATAACCTTTTAATGCTTTTTGTTCTTCAATAAAGTGACCGGTAAATACGGTTTCATCGTTGGTACCTTCCATAAGTTCTTTTTGAACAGCCATAGCAGGTGTCATCAAATCTACCTGTCCTTTCATGGCTCTTTTCAAAAGGGTACTGATGATCAAAAGACGATTGATCTCATTGGTTCCTTCAAAAATCCTGTTGATCCTGCTGTCCCGGTAAGCTCTTGCAATGGCACCTTCCTCAGAATATCCCATTCCTCCGTGTATCTGTACTGTTTCATCGACACAGTAGTCCAGAACCTCGGAGCCCAATATTTTAACAATGGAACATTCCAAAGCATATTCTTCGGCAGCATTTAGTTTGGATTTTGTAAAATCACTGCCTGAAACTTTTTCATTTTCTTCGACATTCTGGATAGCCTGAGCAACCCGGTAAATGACTGATTCCGCGGTAAAACACTGAATGGTTTGTTCGGCAAGTTTGTATTGAATGGCACCAAAATTGGCGATAGCAGTATCAAATTGTTGCCTTTCTAATGCATATAATGTAGAAATATTGACCAACATTTTGGAAGCTCCCAAGGTCGAGGCACCTAATTTGAATCTGCCAATATTAAGCACGTTAAACGCAATCAAATGACCTTTTCCTATATCTCCCAACACGTTTTCGACAGGGACCAAAACATTTTCTAAAAACACCATTCGGGTTGAAGAACCTTTGATACCCAATTTTTTTTCCTCTGCCCCAAGGGTCATCCCCTGCATACCTTTTTCAAGGATAAAACCGGTGAATTTGTCGCCGTCAACCTGAGCAAAAACGGTAAAAATATCCGCAAATCCTGCGTTGGTAATCCACATTTTTTGACCGTTGAGAACGTAATGGGTTTTGGCTTCATTCAAAAATGCAGTGGTCTTGGCAGCCAATGCATCCGATCCGCTGGAAGGTTCTGTCAGGCAGTAAGACGACTTCAACGCTCCGGTAATCAATCCCGGAAGATACTTCTGTTTTTGAGCTTCGGTACCATAATATAGTATAGGCAACATGCCGATTCCAGTGTGCGCATTGTAGCTTACGCTGAATGAGCCGGAAGGTCCAACTTCTTCCCCAATTACGGTATTGGTAATAAAGTCCATGGCGCTTCCTCCGTATTCTTCCGGCATGTGGGTACCAAAAAATCCAAGCTCTCCGAATTTTTCCATAATGGAAGGTATAAGTCCCTCTTCCAGTTTTTCGATTCTGTCAGTAACCGGCCTGATTTCCTGTTCGGTAAAATCTCTGATCGTCTGACGAATCATCTCCTGTTCTTCTGTAAAATCTTCAGGGATAAATAGAGAAGCCGGATCGGAATCTTTGACAAGAAACTGACCTCCTTTGAGGATATCTGCAGGTGGATTAAGTACTTCCATGTTGATGATTTTAAAAAATGAACTCAAAGTTAAATTTTTATTTTTAATAAAACAAGCCCTGTTTTCATTTTTTTGGAAAAAATTGAAATTTTGTTTGTTTTTTAGACAAAAATCATCAAAATGGGATGAATTTTTTGATAAATCAGCAAAGTATTCAAAACTGAATACAAATCATCAATCCGGGAATTAAGGTGAATAAGTTACAGTATTTTTTAATTATTTATTACTACGGAATAGTTTTGTGTGTTTATTTGATGATCAATCCTCTTTACCCTTCATGCAACATTTTCCACAATACATCATTGAGGTGAATCAGTCCTTCTTCTGTAGCTGAAGATATAAATACGTGGGGAATATTGATTTTTAAGTCCTTATCTATCCATGTTTTGATTTCATCATCGATGAGGTCACATTTGGTAATGGCCAGAAGACGTGGTTTTTCAAGTAACTCCGGATTGTACATTTTGAGTTCGTAGTGCAGAATGTTGTATTCTTTGTTGATATCCTCGCTATCTGCGGGAATCATAAAAAGTAAAATAGAATTTCTTTCTATGTGTCTTAAAAATCTCAGACCCAAACCTCTTCCCTGATGCGCTTCTTCAATGATCCCCGGAATATCGGCCATAATATAAGAACCTTCGTCCCGGTATCTCACGATACCGAGGTTGGGCACCAATGTCGTAAACGGATAATTGGCTATTTCCGGTTTTGCGGCTGTGACTGCAGCCAGAAGGGAGGATTTGCCGACATTTGGAAATCCGACGAGTCCGACATCAGCCAATACTTTTAATTCCAGGATTTTCCAGGCTTCTATACCTTCTTCTCCTTTTTGAGCGTAATCCGGAGATTGGTTGGTAGATGATTTGTAATGAGCGTTTCCCTGGCCACCCCGACCTCCCGGTACCAGGATGACTTCTTCACCTTGTTCGGTGATTTCAAATTCTACCAAACCGGTTTCGGCATCTCGGGCGACAGTTCCCAAAGGTACATCTATATATATATCTTTGCCGAAAGCGCCGGTTTTCATACCTCCGGCACCATTTACTCCGGATGTAGCCGTGATATGTTTTCGGTATTTTAAGGATAATAATGTCCATTCATTGGAGTTTCCCCTCAATATAATATGACCTCCTCTTCCTCCGTCTCCGCCATCAGGTCCGCCAAAAGCAGTGGTTTTGTCCCGATGAAAATGCATAGCACCTGCACCGCCCGAACCGGAACGACAACAAATTTTTACGTAATCTACAAAATTTTGTTCTGCCAAGACGAGGAATTCTGATAAAAATGAATGAAAAATATCTGACTTTTATAATAAGTATAAAAAGTCTCCAAAAAAAATAATTCGATTAATCAATAACAGATGTAATTCTGTTAAATATTTCATCTATCGTACCTACACCAAAAATGAGGGAAGATTTTCCTTTGGTGTCGTAATAATCAAAAACCTGTTTGGTTTCCGATTGATATACATGGATACGATTGCGGATGATACTTTCGTCTTTGTCGTCCGCTCTGCCGGAAGCTTCCCCTCTTTTGAGCAACCTGACTACCAGTTCTTCTTCAGGAACGTCCAGAGCAATGAGGTTGGTGACTTCTGTGCCTTTTTCAGCCAGAAAACTATCCAAAGCTTCCGCTTGACGAATTGTACGTGGAAAACCGTCAAAAATAATGCCTGTAACATCAGGATTGTCATTCACTTTGTTTTTCAACATACCAATGGTTACTTCATCGGGTACCAACTCACCTTTTGCCATATATTCTTTGGCTTTGAGTCCGAGGGGGGTGTTATTTCCCATTTCGTAACGAAACAAATCCCCTGTTGAAATGTGGAGAATGTTGTATTTTTTTACCAATAATTCGGCCTGAGTTCCTTTTCCTGAACCCGGAGGGCCAAACAAAACGATATTGATCATGGATTTTTTATTCATTTGAAGGGCAAATTTACGAAAAAATTGGCGTAACCAATGGAACATAGGCAAAGTTATTTATTTGAATCAATAATGTCTACCCCAAATAAAAATCTGGATTCCCAATATGGGGAGCCTACGATGTTGTCCACCTTGACACCGGCTGAGGTCGTACTATGGATGATTTCTAGTTTATCATTATTGACGGAAGAAACGATGGCAACATGCGAAATTCTTTCTTTATTGCCAAAAAATACCAAATCTCCCGGAATAAGTTTTTCCCTTGATTTCTGTTTCCCGAGTTTTGCCAGATCGTGTGAAGGCCCTGATATCTGAATGCCGTTTTGCGAAAAAACAAATCCTGTAAAACCACTGCAATCAAAACCTGTTTCCGGTTTTTTGCCTCCGGATTTGTAGGGTTTTCCGATATATTGGTGTGCGGATTCGACTATTTTTAACCTTGAAGAAGATACAGAAGAAGATGATACACTTTTTTTTGTTTTGGATTCAGTATCTTTGGTTTTGTGGGTGTATGTTTTTGACGAAGCTGAAGACCTTTTTGAAATATCCCGCGAATGTCTTTTTTTGGAAGAGCTGTATTTTGATCCTCTCTGGGTGGAAGAACAGGAAGAAAGTGACACAACAGCGATTAAAAACCACAGGCTGCACAATAAAATGACCGGTCTTAAAAACATATTAATAATATTGTTAATATATAATAAGCAAAAATTGTGCCGTTTAACAAAATCATGGCAATGTTCAGTTGACGTTTTACCATTGATGTGGACAGGAATTACATCATCAGAAAGCAGAAATATGCTTCAAAGGCTAAAAAAAGTATTGGTAGTTTGTTTTTGCATCCCTTTACAAGACCCAAATATTTTTTGATGTATACAAACGAAAAAAGGTGTGCTCTCTTGATGAGGGCACACCTTTTTTACGATTAACGGGTGATATTATAGACTGTTGACGAATTTTGTCAACTTCGATTTTAAATTTGATGCTTTGTTTTTATGCCAGGTATTCTTTTTGGCCAATTTGTCGACCATACTTACTACCTTTGGTAAAAAGGTTGTTGCATCAGCTTTATCTGTCATTTTACGCAACTTTGCGATTGACGTTCTTGCTGATTTTTTATAATAACGGTTTCTGATTCTGATTTTCAGATCCTGTCTTATTCTTTTTTTAGAGGATTTATGATGTGCCATAAATTATTAAAATTTGATACTTTCTAAATTGGAGTGCAAAAATAGTGCTATTCTTCAACTAGAGAAACTTTTTTCAAAAAAATATTCAAAAATTTTATCAATGTCGTGTTTTTTGCAAATATTTGACCCGTTCTTCAAAAATATAGGTATGTTGACCGATCAAAAATCAGGTTTTATCACCCTGACATAAAAGAAGATCATACCTTATTTTGTATAAATAGCGCAAATTTTTGATTTATGATTCCGTCGGATCTTTTAAAAATATAAAATGTATCGGTTGAAAAATGTATATTTCCTTCCTTTAGTATTGGTGCTTATGACCATTCATGGCATCACTGCTCAAAAAAATCTGGTTAAAACAACTGTAACAAATTCCGATTTTTGTGATCTCGGGTATTACCAATTGGTTTTTACGGACGAATTTGAAGGTCAGACCCTGGATACCAACAAATGGTATACCTATTATCCATATGGAGACAATGACACAAAAGATTCCTGTGGTTTTTGCAGAACCCATGCTTCCGCGAATGTATACCTCGATGAAAACTGTGTGTTGAAGGACGGAAAATTGCATCTTTTGACTAAAGAACAACCCATCCGTTGGTTTGACAGGGATTTTCGACATACTTCAGGCATGGTACATTCAAAACAGACCTTTACCCGATATGCCAAATATGAAATGCGTTGTAAACTGCCAAAGGGTAAACAACATTGGCCGGCATTCTGGGTTTTTGGTTGGAATACAGAGATCGATATTTTCGAATTTCCGTGCAAAGGCACTACAAAACTGGAGTTTTCTATCCACAATTGGTTGAGCAGAGCCTGTGACAATGATAATCCGAAAAAAAACAAACCCTGTTACAGCAACCGCTCCAAATTGGTGGAATTTGGAACGGATTTTTCTGATGACTACCATATTTTTAGCATGGAATACGAACCTCATCTCATCAAATTTTATATCGACAACGTGATGGTCAGGGTAGTGCCTAAATATTACACGCTCAAAAAGAAACCAATTTATCAATGTTATCTGCCACCGGGTGAATATTATATGGATCCTGCTTTTCCCAATCCGGGGGAACCGGTTCAGGTCATAGCCAATAATTCTGTTTGTTGGGAACATAAAGAAAAAAATCCTGTTTTTCCGAATACCATGGAAATCGATTATATCCGGGTATTTCAAAAAACCATTCAAGACGGTTTGTTTGTCAAACAATTACCATAAATCCATCTCATGATAAAAAATATAATTTTTGATTTTGGCGGTGTTTTGTTGGATTTAGATTTTCAACGAACGTATGATGCTCTTTCTTTTTTGAGCATATTAAAAAACTGGTTTGGGAATTTGAAACCGGAAAAATGAATACAGAAACGTTTATATGGAATATTCAACATCTTTGTTCCGACCCCAAACCTCAGGGTTATGATGTCGTTTTGGCCTGGAATGCTATGTTGCTTGGTTGGGATGATAAAAAATTTGAATTTCTGGATCAATTGCGAAAAAAGTATAAGGTTTTTTTACTGAGCAATACCAATACCCTACATCTTGAATGGGTAGGAAGAGATTTGAAATCAAAACATGGCATTACCGATTTTGAAACCCGTTTTTTTGACAAAACGTATTATTCATATGAAATAGGTTTGCATAAGCCGGATCCGGCTATATATCAATATGTTTTGTCGGACGCCGGCATTAAGGCTGAAGAAAGTGTTTTTATCGATGATTCTATGGTTAATATTCAGGCTGCTGCTGCTCTGGGTATTCACGTGTATCATCACCGTCCTGAAAAGGATCTGATTGAGGTCTTCAAAAAACACGGATGGTAATATATGATGGAAAAAAGTATCAAAAAATGGAATCGCGATAATGCCGCAATCAATATTGAACGTTATTGTGCTTATCAGGAAAGGTGCCACGATGAAGTCCGAACAAAATTATTATCTCACGGCATTTACGGCGATTTTTTAGAAGAATTGATCAGTGATTTGATTCAAAACAACTTTTTGAATGAAGAAAGATTTGCCGTAATGTACGCCGGCGGTAAGTTCAGGATAAAAAGATGGGGCAGGATTAAAATTCAACAGGCACTTAAACAAAAAGGAGTTTCGTCCTATTCAGTTCGGGTAGCGTTGGAAAATATTAAAGATGAAGATTATGCAGAAGCTATCCGGTATTGGATTCAAAAAAGAGGTAATGGCAAAACGGATTTTGATTACGAAGAAAAAAATGATATGGTCCGTTATATTTTATCCAAAGGATTTGAAACCGATTGGATTATAAAAATATTGAATGAACTAAAGTAAGATTTGTTGATTTACCTTTTCTGCCGGTTAAACAGCAATGTTTTTTCCTTAAGGAATATTGTTTATTCAATCTTAATGACTGAAAAAGTTTCTTTTCTAGTATCTGAAAATACATGTAAAACATACATTCCGGAGACCATATCGTGGTTTAAGTTTATATCAAAAAAACCTTGACCGGACGGGATAAACTGATCTTTTTGCTCCAGGATGATTTTGCCCGAAATATCTGATAAAACATAACTTATGTTCATCTCATGCTCAAGGGCATATTGTATGCTGATTACATCACTCACCGGATTGGCTGTTAATGAAAATCCGGATTTTTCTATGTTATTTACTATGTCTGTCACAGACAATACAGATAACGGAAAGGTGCTTTCGTCGGCATAATATTCTGTTGACAGCCAATGTATGTCATTTGCCGGAAATATCATAGAGGCATTGTCCGGAACGTTGATTTGAACCATAACCTCTTCTTCGGAGAGTTGTATGCTTTTATCTGTGTAACAAAGTAGTTTTATGATAACTGAATCTTTGTCAGATGGTGTGATATGATGAAAAAAGTGAACACCATTTTTTTGAAAAGAAGAGCTGATCGTCCACAATTCAGGTTGATATTTTTTTGGAACTTTCATAAATATCTGAAAGCCATCCAATGATTTTTCGGCACTATTACGTAATGTCCAGGTGGGTCCGTCTTCTGTTTTATTATGTAATATTTCGAAATGATGTTTTTGATTTCGGCTTTCAGGATCATAATTTCTGAATCCATTCTGAAAGCTGTTGTCCACATCGCCCATTTTTACTGCGACAAAATTCTGTTGGGTAGAAGGAGATCGGGTAACGATGGTGTCTTTGAATTTTTCGCCCAAAGGACCAAACGGAAATTCATAGGTTTCATCTACAAAAACCCAGGAAGGTACATTGTTTGGAAACTGAGTTCTGGTTCCTAAAATGATTTTGCGTATCTCTACCAGATCGAGTGAATTGATGCTTCGCGAACGATTGACGTCAGCGGCAATCCATTGGTAGGGGCTAGAAAATTCTTTGAGTCCCAGAATATGGCGTTGTGTGAGTATCAGGTCAAGTCCTGAAATACCTCGTTCTACTTCCGTCAATAATTGTGGCTTTAAAACATATTCAAACTCTGTAGTGACCTGAGGAATGCTGAAGATTCCCTGCGCATTTGGGTGAGCTGTTGCAAATTCTGTTTTTCCTTCGATATTAAAACGAACATGAATGCCATCCGGTGTAAAGCCGGTTGTGGTAGATACCTTTCCTGAAATATCGCCAAAAGTTATATCATCCTGACATACATCATGATTATCCGTAAGGTAAATGCTTACAGAACAAAAATCCTGATTGCCATTATGATCGGTGACAAACATATCTACCAATACTTCACCTGCGATGCCGTCATTCAGATCGTCACAGGAAAGAAAGGCCACCTGATCCGCCGTATCTGCTGAAAATGAAAAAACCAAATTTTGTTGTTGGGTACAATTATCAAAACTACCCAGATTCATGTCTGAAGCCCAGATTTCGGCCTGGTGGGTTGTTTCATCGAGGGTCATGCTGACCTGTGAACGACAATAAGGTGTTGGTTTTTTGCAATCCCTGGTGGTAATCAGTTGTTTGCATGAGGTCACATTGCCGCAATTATCCCAAACGGTCCAGGTGATACTATGATTTCCCAGGGGAATCGGCCTGTCAAAATTCCGGGAAGGACCGGTAAAATTTATTGTTCCGTCATTGTCCGAATCAAATTGATACTGATAGGTGAGGGCATCAGCCGGCGTACAATCGTCAGTTGCAGCAGCTTGTAAAAAGACCGCTTCGGCACCACAATTATCACCATAAAAACAAATTAAGGTATCTCTGCATCCTGACAACAGGGTAGGAGGTGTTGTATTGTGAATTTTTATTATTTGGGTAAACGGTCCCCATTTGCCATTTTGGGTGGTTTGGTCAAACTGGCACCAATCGATGACGTACCAATTTCTGAATATTTTGACGCAGGCACTGTCAGCCAGGTAAAACGGCTGGTCTTCGTAGTAAGAAGCGATGGTCGAACAACTGGTGTTTTTATATTTTGGAGCTCCCGATACACTGGTGTCCACATCAGAGATTTTACATCCCTGACCGGTATAATGTTGTGGCCATGTGATATCAACATAATCAAAAGGATCAGGATTTCGTAAGGTTATGATTTGGGTACAGGAATCCTTAAGATTGCCCTTGTCGGTTGCGATAAAAGTTCTTTCAATGGTGCCTTTAAAACATTGAACGTTTATTTTTTCTCTTTTTGTGATGTTTATTGTACAATTGTCGGTAGCGAGACCATCCTGTCCTACGATTCCCTGATTGATTCTGTCAAAGATAATGATGGGTTTTCTGTCAGCCGGTATGGTGACCACTTTTCCGTAAAGATCCGGATTTTGAGGATCGTAGGCGTTGTCACAACTGATAGTGATGTGGGATGGACAGGTGATGACCGGCTTAATTTTGTCTTCCACCTCAATTTCTACATGGCAGGTATTGACCAGACCATGAATATCAGTGACCTGAAGACTTATGTGTTGAAGGGTTCCCACATCTGCACAACAAAAATCTGCAAAAGGCCGCCAATCTAAAGATTGACCACACGAACTGTTTTTACGTCTGACTTCAAATTTTTGAATACCACAATTATCCCAACTGCCGTCATCGAGAGAAGTGGCAAAAAGTCGGGCATTTCCGAATGGATCAACTGATATTTTGGTGTCTTTATCACATACAGGTATCGGAGGAGCTACATCCAAAACCCTCATTTGTAACGAACATTGAGCTGTATTCTGACAGGCATCGATGAGAATATATGTAACAATATAATTGCCCAAAGGCAGGTTGTTGATGTAGTAATTTTGATTTGAAAAAAACAGATTGGCATTAAAATTCTGGCCTGAAGTATTAGAAATGGTGACCAAAGTCTGGTAATCACTACAATCTGTCACAAATTCCGGCAAAGGTAATGTTTCCTGTCCGGTAGCACATTGGTAAAAACCTGTTCCTACAGTAAAGTCTTCCGGACAAACAAATGAAGGCGCTAATTTATCTTTGACCAGGATGATTTGATTTCTTGTCACACTTTCCTGAGAACACCATTCAATCACAAACCACGAACGGGCGATCTTAAATCCGGCACCACATGTTTCAAATCTGAGGTCCGTCATAATGATCCCGATATTGTCGCACATTCCTCCTGTAGGGATTCCTGTAGTGTCTGTCGAAGGATGTCCGTTTGGAAAAACAGGGAAAGTATCCAGACAATCAAAAGAAGGTGCCTGGACATCATCAAATGAAGGCGGGAAGGTGATTTCTGTCAGGCTTGTTTTTCGGATGAAGATGGTTTGAAAACAAGTGCTTAGGTTTTGGGATTCATCTTTGGCGCTCCATTGGCGGGTGATGATTTTGTCGAATACCGGAATCGAACAATCTCTTTTTTGAATAGATTCTGTATAGGTCAATTGTACCTGACCACATGCATCCCAATTCCGGACATATATTTTTCCGTTTCTGATGCTGTCGACTGTAGCACCTGTAGGAACCGGCAATCCTAATTGTAGCGGAGCAGCATCTTCAAGGCAGGAAATGGTATCATTTTTACAGACGAAAATCGGCGGATAATAATCATACACCTGAAGGTTGCCCTGACAAAAGTGGCTGGTACAGGCATGTCCGACACGGAAGGTTATGTTTTGTTTGAGGTGCTCCTTAGTCAGCAGATTATTCGGAATAATCTGATTGTTTTTGTCAAACATGGTTACCGTATAGTCATCATAAGGCATTCTCGGATTGGCCACGAGGACATCAGCTTCCAATTCTATGGTACAATCAAAATTCAGCGAAACCTGAAGATTGGTATTACAAACCAAAGTAGGAGGAGGAGGAAAAGATATGCGCACCTGATCAGAAACCTGAACTTTCGGACCATTGGTACCGGTGATCGGGTCGAGATCCGGGTCATCAGAAACCAGGGTAAGGGTAAAACCACCATTGGCATTATCCAGGACACCCGGCATGTACATTGTTGCTACTGAAAAACGCGAAGATGTTGTAAAACCCGGAACAAATCTGCCATCTCCTGAAGTAAACCAAAATCCATTGGAAACTTCACCGGTGATGTAGGCGTCCAGTTGAGAGAGTTCTATTGACGAACCCGGACAAAGATTGGTATCTTCCCCTGCATACACCTGAATGGCCGAAACCCCGACAAGTGATTCCGGGGTTTTGTGATCAACAGTCATCAAAAGAACTGTTGCTGCTACCATCCATATATAGAGGCGGTTTTTCAATTTACATTATGATTTTTTGTTATTCATAAAATACTTATAAAATGTTAATTACATATTATAAATAATTGTAATACAAAAATCATACCAAAATACTTTCGAGGCCTTATGTATTAGGTGAGTATAAGATACGGGGAGGAGTGTTTATGCCTGAATCATATGGGTGCGGTTACAATGTATCGACTCATGCTAAATATGCTTACGATTCAAATCTTCTAATAGTCAGAAAACTTCAATTTGTCAACTGTATACATCGGCGGGTGGCAACTGATTTTCTTAGCTACAAAAAAAAATGCCCGCAGACCAAAGTCAACGGGCATTTATATATGCTAAAAATTATAGTATTATTTTCCAAAAAAGTCAAACTTAATACCAAGGTTGATTCTGGCATTGTAAAATTCTTCCTGAAAGGTTCTTTCTGAAATACCCTGATAATATCTTAAAGGTTGGTTGGTCAGGTTGTTGGCTTCCACATAAACTCTCCATTTTGGCGTGAATGCATATGAAGCGTTGACATCGACAAAGGTTTGTTTGTCGTAATAAATATCATTAAATGCGGAACCTCCCACTTCATCGATATAATCACTGGCAAAATTTAATGATGTTCTCACTACCAGTTTTTTATTTTCGTAAGATAAAGATGCATTCACCATATTTCTGGCAGTTCCGGTAAGTCTGAGGTCTTCATTTTCTCTGCCTTGGATTCCTGTTGTGGATGATTCTGTAAAGGTATAATTCAAATAGACTCCAAAACCTTTTAAGGCACCCGGAAGGAAGTCCAATTGTCTTTGCAAAGAAACCTCAAAACCATAAACGTCTGCATTACCTCCGTTTTCAGGTCTGGTATAAGATATCAGCCTTCCAAATTGAGGGTCATCGTAGTTCAGGTCTGTTCTGGAATATATAAAGTTGGAAATGTCTTTATAAAATCCACCTGCCGATAGAACACCAATAGAAGAAAAATATTTTTCAAACATCAGGTCAAGGTTCATGGAAGTTGTGGCCTCCAGTTCCGGATTTCCTCTTTCGAGCGTCATGTTGTCAGGACTGTACGTTGCATAGGGCACCAGATCAAAATAATTGGGTCTGGCCAATGTATTGGTCCAGGCAAATCTCAATATAGAGTTATCTGAAAAATTGTATTTCAGGTGGGCACCCGGCAATACATTGGTATATTTTTTATTGACTTCCGGTGTTTTTACCGCTTCTTCATTATCTTCGTCAAATTCAAATCCGCTGTAGGTGATATTGGTATTTTCAACCCTTGCCCCAACGATGGCCATAAACTTATTGGTAATTTTGTAGTCGGCCATGATATATCCTGCTGTAATGTTTTCGTTTGCATTATAGTTGGTCGTGATATATTCTGCCAAAGCATCTTCTTTTTCAAAAATATTGCCATCTGACAAATTAAATCCTCCCAGATATTCTTTGGTAACAAACCTTCCGGGAACATATTTTTCTCCATTCAGAAACACTCTTTCATCTTGTTTTGAAATGGGAAGGCTTCCCAGATTGTTTCCACCCGCAGCCAAATCTTCGATAGGCTCATAGATATCATAAGAATTTACCCTTTCTTTGTCTTTACCACGATATCTACCCCCAAAATAAATTTTTCCTTTATTATTTGCAAAAGGATAGTCAAAATCCAATCTTCCGTTGATATCCGTTTCGTTGGTATTGTTATTGGATTCATAGATTTCATTTAATCCCAGGGTCAGTTCATCATCGATATTTTTCAGATTCACGACATACTTTGAAGGGTCTTTAGTGTCCACAATTACCGTTTTGTTGCTTCTGTGGGTGATGTATCTTTCGTTGGGTCTGTCTTCTGAAGCCGTCGCATAGGTTCCCGTCCAGTTCATTTTTAATTTACCAAAAAGATGTTCTCCACCCAAAGTGTAATTTCCAACTCTCTGATCTTCCAATCTGGTTCCTTTATTTCTGTCATTGTCAATACCACCTTTGGTCTGAATGGCAACCCTTCCGGTCAATTCCAAAACGCCATCAGATAATTTGGTAAAATCTCCGGGTTCGATCGGTCTTTCCATTCTGTCCACTCTGAATCGGTATCTGTTTTCCCAGTCATCTCTCCAGTTGTACATAGAATTAAAAAAGATCGTATGTCCTTTACCCAAAGAATAGTCCAAAGAAAGAGAAGCACTTCTTCGTACCCTTTGCACATCATATTTTCTGAGGTCATACCCACTTAAAACAACCGGATAATCCGGATTGTCAGTTTCTGCCCAGACACCTTCAAAGTTGTCCGAACCAAAATTGTGATTATTGTAAGATGCAGAAAGTACCACACCCAGTTTTTTATTTAAGAACCTGTTTCCTACGACAAGAGAACCGTTCCATATAGGTTTTTTTGACAATAAGTTTAAACCGCTACCCAATGTTCCTGAAAGTCTTAACCCATCCGTTGCTTTTCGGGTGACCAGATTGACAGCACCACCGATTGCATCGGCATCCATATTCGGAAGGACTGCTTTATTCACTTCGATAGCCTGAACCATATCGGCAGGAATGAGGTCCATCTGAACATTTCTGTTGTCGCCTTCAGCAGAAGGCACTCTTTCTCCATTGATCATCACAGAGTTGAGTTGTGGTGCCATTCCTCTGATGATGATATTTCTTGCTTCACCCTGATCATTTTGCATGGTGATTCCCGGAATTCTTTTTACAGCATCTCCGATATTGGCATCGGGAAATTTTCCAATCTGATCGGCAGCTACGATATTGGTAATATTGGCATTATTTTTTTGTTGGTTTAGTGCTTTTGCCTGACCTCTGAGGCGGTCTCCCAATATCAAAACTTCATCCCCCATAATGGATTCTTCAATTAAAGAAATGTTTTGAGTCGTTATTTTTCCTGCTTCCACAGTCACCTCAAAAGTCAGGGTTTTATAACCGATGTAAGATACTTCGAAGGTGTAATTTCCGACAGGGATATTTGTCATCTGATATTTTCCACCATTGTCAGAAATGGTTCCCTGAGGTGGGGTAGTGTTGATCATGATTCCCGCTCCGGGCATGACAAGACCTAAATCATCGATGACTTTACCCTGAATTGATCCCGTTTGTGCGGAAACAAAAACGATGGATAAAACCATACATAAAAAGACGTGTAAAAGTTTTGACATAAATTGTGATTTTAAATGAATGAAGCCACAAGGTTACTCTGTCAATGTAAACTATTTGTTAATTGTATATTATCAAAACCATCATCAAAATAAAAAATATGTGAAGACTTTTACACCTAACCGGGAAATTAAGGAAATTTTGTTTGTATATAAATCCGAAATATATCGAAAAATACTTTACTTTTTATGTTTGTCTTTTGTTCTTCAATTGGTTGAATACAAAAAATTCATATTTCAAAGATCTTGTTTTGATTTAATATTAAATTAATATCTCTTCACAATATATATCATAAAAACTTAATGAATTTTGCCCTTTCAATAAACAAAGATTTTATGTGGTTTAAAACATTGGCAGCTACACTTTTTTATTCAGTTATCTTTTTGTCATGTACTGTACAGAAAATTTCAAAATTTGCCGTAAAACCGGTGATTATTACTGAAAAAGTATCAGTTGATAGTGATGACCCTGCCATTTGGATACACCCTACGGATCCTTCTCAAAGTCTGATCATTGGCACTGACAAAGGTGGCGATACCGGCGATGGAGGACTTTATGTTTTTGACCTTTCGGGAAAAACGGACCGAAGTAAGACCGTGAAGCTGAGCCGGCCCAATAATGTGGATATTGCTTATGGGTTGAATGCCAATGGAAAAAAGATTGATATTGCAGTTTGTGCGGAAAGGAACACGAATTCTATTCGGGTTTTTTCACTGCCGGACATGAAATCAATTGACAACGGAGGAATTCCTGTTTTTGCCGACAGTCCACAAAAATCACCTATGGGTGTGGCGTTATACACCCACAAATCCGGTGATATTTATGCTATCGTCGGAAGAAAAACCGGACCGGGGACAGGATATCTTTACCAGTATAAACTTTTTGCCGATGACAAAGGAATGGTTTCCGGAAGTTTGGTCAGAAAATTCGGAAAATTCAGCGGGAAAAAAGAAATCGAAGCTATTGTCGTGGATAATGAATTGGGATATGTGTATTGTTCTGATGAAGGGGTAGGTGTGCGGAAGTATTATGCCCACCCCGATAGTAGTAATACGGAGTTGGCTTTGTTTGCAATCAAGGGTATCCGTCAGGATCATGAAGGGCTCTCCATTTACAAAGCCAATGACGGAACCGGATATATTTTACTGTCGGACCAGCAAGCCAATGCATTTCAGGTTTTTCCAAGAGAGGGTACACCTTCTGATCCGCATCATCATCCAATGATTAAAAAAGTATTTACTTCGACGATGGAAAGTGACGGCAGTGATGTATCTTCTGTTTCATTAAATAATACCTTTACCAATGGACTATTTGTAGCGATGAGTACAGATGGAACATTCCAGTTATATCGTTGGGAAGACATAGCCGGAAGTGAATTGTTTCTTGCACCGAACGGAATCAGAAAAAAATAATTATTTTTACACTAAATATTCTGATAATGAAGTGGTATTTGTGTTTTGTAGTTTTGTTTTGGTTTTCATGTTCGGCACAAAAAGTTGTTCAGCAAAAAGATAGTAAAAACCTTATTCATCACGTAATTGCAGGTGCTGTCGGAACGGAAAGTGTGACTTTATCTGTGCAGACTACCGCAGAAACATCCGTTTTAATAGTAGTAAGGGAGTCTGACGGAGGTAAGGTTGTTTTTGAAAAGACGATAACCACTCAATTATCAAAAAACAACATTATAAAAACAAATATCGTTGGATTAAAGCCGGATACTAAATATCAGTATACCCTTTCGGGAAATAAAAAAGAAGTTTGGGTTGAAGGAAGATTCACTACCTTTCCAGACAAAGCCGCTTCTTATAAAGTTGTATTTGGAAGTTGTCAGCAGACCGGGTCTGAAAGTCCTGTTTTTTCGCAGATGCTGAAAGAAAATCCATTGTTTTACCTTCAGATCGGCGACCTCCATTATGAAAACATTGATGATCGTTGTGAAACCCGTTTTGACAGTGCTTATCAAAAAGTGTTTTCTTCCAAAGCACAGACTGCATTATATCGCACTATACCTTTGGTTTATATGTGGGACGACCACGATTTTGGTCCCAACAATTCTGATTCGGGCAATCCTTGCAGAACCACGGCCATTCGTCAGTATAAAAACTATTTTCCACATTATCCCATGGCTTTTGACGGAGAGACCTTGCCCATCAGTCAGGTTTTTGAAGTCGGAAGGGTGACCTATGTACTGTGTGACATGAGATCTCAGAAGGTTCCGCCTACCTATGATGGTTGTACACAATTAACTACAGGAACCAACTTCGGTAATGACAATCATCTGAACTGGTTTTTTAACGCTCTGCTTACAGCCAAAAAAAAGGGGCATGTTGTTTTTTGGATCAATTCCTATCCGTGGATTAATACACCGGGTTCTCCAAACTACAAATGTGGTGAAAAAGACAATTGGGGAGGTTATCCTGAAGAAAGAACAAGGATCGCGGATTTTATCAAAACAAATGAAATTCCGTTATGTATTCTGAGTGGTGATGCCCATATGGTTGCCATCGATGATGGAAGCCACAGCGACTATGCTACAGACGGCGGTGCACCGATAAATGTTTTTCATGCGGCAGCTATTGACAGACCCGGTTCATACAAGGGCGGACCTTATTCTCAGGGATACAGCCGTGAGGAAGGACAGTTTGGCGTCATAGAAGTAAAAGATGAAGGCGGAAAAAATATATGTTTTGTGTGGTATGCCAAAAATGCAGCCGGAAATCCAGTGATGAATCAGGAGGGCAAAGAGATCAGATTGGAGTTTTGTGTGACTCCGTAGGTATTTTCCAATAACCCGGCTCTACGAATGCAGCTTTCTGTTATTTTGAAATTGTTAGTTTTACTTTAGTTTTTAATTTTGGCTTCTATCGGGGCAGATACATTTATATCAGGATTTTATTTCATTTATCATGGGTTCTTCATTTTTGTATATGTTCATAAATTAAGTTTATTTAAGCTCAGAAAGAATTATCTTTTTTTGTTTTAGTGTATTTGTCATAGCTTTTTCTCTGACTTCAGGGTCTGCATTGTTTATCAGGTCAAAATATTCAACCGGAACAACCTGCCAGGATAAACCATATTTGTCTTTGCACCAACCACAAGAACTTTCTTGTCCTCCGTTTGCTGTCAAAGCATTCCAATAATAATCAACTTCTGCCTGGTCTTTGCAATTAATAACAAACGAGACAGATTCATTAAACTTGACGTAAGGTCCTGCAGCCAAAATATTAAATTCTATCCCATTAATTTCAATTATCGCAGTTTCAAAGTCTCCTCCTCCTGCTTCCGGAGGATTTTTATATTTGTGATGCTCTTTCAGTTGGCCATCTTTGAAAATAGAAAGATAATAGTCTGCTACTGCTTTTGCGTCTGTTGTTTCAACCCAAAGTGAGGGTGTTATTTTTTGAATAATCATTTTTTTATCTTTAATCGTTTTGCCGGTGTCAATTGATGGTAAGTTTTGGTTGATTGATTTGTCAGCTTTATCTGATTGACCTGAATGTAAACAGGATGTTGTAAAACTAATAACAATGGTTGCAAAAAATAATAATTTATTCATTTTTTAATATTTGATATTTTTTTGAACGGTGTCCGGTAAAAAACTACCAATAATGGATTAACAGCTATATACAGGTTGGAAATTTTACCACTGAACTTCCTACGAAGAACTAACTTTACATTTATCATCATCCTGTTTTACGAAATACGAAACCCTTATTTGCATATAGGTGATGTGTGCAGGTGGCGTTTTTACTTTAATCCACATATTAATTTTTTTTAAAAACAATTTTCCTGTGTTTAAGTCCCCATTCAATGATGATTTTAATTAAATCTTTTATTGACTTGCCGTGGTCGGTAAGTCTATATTCTACAATTATAGGTGTATCCTGAACAATATTTCTTTCAACTATTTTAATGTCTTCCAGATACCGCAATTCTTTTGTTAGCGTAGAAGAGGTAATATTGGATAAAATTGTTTTTAGTTCATTGAAACGTTTAGGATTGTCGCAAAGATGCGCAAGAATTTGCCCACGCCATTTTCCTCCCACAATGTCTAATACATCGCCTACTACCTTGATTCCCTGCTGTTTATTTGTTATTTCCATACTCAATAATTAAAGTAAGTATCTTAAAAACTACTTGTATTTTTTTGCTACTAAGTCGCAAATATATACCAAGTGTTTTACATTTGCGTTATCAATTAAATATTATTTTATAAAAAATGAAAAAAGTAATTTATAACAGATACGGTAGTTTTGATGATTTGCAGATGGCCGAAGTTGACATTCCTGGCATTCAATCAGATGAATTCCTCATTAAAGTAAAAGCAGTTGCCATTAATCCTTTAGATTGGAAAAAATTAGAAGGTCAATTAAAGATCATTACAGGAAAAAAATTTCCAAAAGGGATTGCTTTTGATTTTTCGGGCATTATTGAAAATGCGGGAAATAATACTACAAATTTTAAGACCGGCGATGAAGTTTTTGGAACATTAGACGCTATGAAAGGTGAGGCTTTGGCTGAATATATTGTGGTAAAAACAGAATCCATCTGCAAAAAACCAAAAAATGTTTCTTTTGAAACAGCTGCTGCCATTTTAACAGGAGGCACAACAGCAATTTTTTTGTTGAATAAAGCCAAAATCAAAGCAGGAGATGAAGTTTTAATAAATGGTGCAAGTGGAGGCGTGGGTATGGTTGCCTTGCAAGTTGCAAAATTAAAGGGAGCGAAAGTTGCCACAGTGGCAAGTGGCAAAGGACTGGATTTTATACATAAATGGCATCCTGATAGAACTATTGACTACAAAAAAGATAAGGTAACAAATAAGCCCGAAAAATATGATGCCATCTTTGAGTTGGCAGGTAGTTTGCCTTTTAGCCAGGCAAAAAATCTATTAAAACCTAATGGCATTTATGTCAGTACATTGCCAAATCCTGTGGATATGATTAAAGCATTTTTTAATAATTTATTTTCAGCAAAAAAAAATATTATCATCCAGGCCCACCCAAACCAAAAAATTTTCAACGAAATAAGCAATTGGATGTCTCAAAATATTGTGGAAATGCCAGTTGCAAAAACATTTCGAATCGATGAATTTAAAGAAGCTTACCATTTTGCCAAAAAAGGTGGAGCTATCGGTAAAGTAGTTTTTACAATTCCATAACCAATATTTTTACCTTAAAAATCAGATAAAATGGCATTGTGGCAAGAAGTATTGTCAAGTTGCGGTTTTGGAGCACTTAACTTCGGTTTAACACTAATGTTTATTAGAATTCCCAATGGTTGATTTGACACCGAACCCTCTTTTTTGCCAAATGCCTGTAATCTGTAGTTTTTAATGTTGGCTTGATATCCACTTTATGGCCTCTTCTAATGTTTTGTTTTCATCACACTTCACATCCGGATAAACACAATTTCCATATTTTGTTTTATTTCTGTCCGCAAAAACACTTACAGTTAAATTAATTCTTGAACCATCAGATAAATTATAAACAAGATTACTGGTTGAAACTCCAAAAGTCGGCGTTCCAAATGATTTGGTTTTGCTACGCCCCTTAAAGGCTATTACTACTGCTTCTCCGGAACTTGCTGTAATAGTATCTGTAAGAATAGCAACTTTAGGATTAGGGGATTTTAAATGATAGGTATTAGTGGGATGCTCCCACCATATACCATTTTCATCATATAGATATCCATTTTTATAGTTCCAAGTATAGAATGAACTGTCGGGATAGAAAAAATATCCTAATACTCCTTCTCCCAAAATTGGACCTACTGCGACTAACATTGGTACCATATCTCCTCCAAAATTTCCCCTCAAATCTACAATCCAGCCCTTTAGATTTATTTTATCTTGTTTAGCCATTTTGTCTATGACAGAATTGATGTAGTTTTTTTTCTGTTGTTCGTCACCCATACAAAAACCAATTCTAATATACCCAATGTTTTCGGGTACAATTTCATCTGGCAAAATAGGCAATGGAACCAAATCGTTTGTATCTTGTGAAACAATATTTGCAGCAAAATAACTATGATGGTCTGCTAATTTGGTTATTGCATAAGTAATTGAAGGATAGGTGTTTTCTATTGTTTTCGACCCTTTTGCATGTCTGTAAACATCATTTCTAAAATCTTCCCAATTAATTTTGTTTTTATTTATTGAATTATTCTGCAATAAAGTAATGACTTCGTCAATATAGCTTTTTGAAACAGGTGAAAGTTTTTGAGAATCTTCACAAGTTGTAAATAAACCAACTATTAAAATGTAGAATACATATTTCATTTTACTGGATAGTTAAACTTTTATCATTTTTTTGAGTCTGCGATAATAATGACCACCAGCGGTTTGGGTATAACCGAAAGCGGGGATTTTTGGCACCGAATTTTAATAGAAATACCAAATTTTAAATATAGCAAAAAGTTGAGTAACGTTCCGTGAGCCCCGTTTTTGGTAATACCCTGGTAGCGGATCATTGCAATTTCTAGGTTTTATTTTAGGTTCTTAATGGCCATACTTTTTATCAATGATTTCATTTGAGTAATGGCAACTTTGTTGAATTGGATTAGTCTGTCACTTTGTGATAATCCTTGTTGAATAAACAATGTATTGATTCCTTCCATATTGTCCAAAACTACCAATTTCTCTAATGTTGTTTAATCACTGATATTACCTTTTTGCCCGGGATTGTTTTCCCTCCAACTTTTGCGGTAATTCCGAACAGAGCGACATTTAATAATTTGGCTTTCTCTTTATAATAATTTCATTACATATATTTATTGCATTTTCTTTGGTTCTATAAAAATCGTGTTTTTCATTATAGAATATGTTCTCTTTCAGTTCAAGTCTGATGTACCAATCATTTTCAGGTTTAAACTGATCATTTTCGCTGTAAAACAAGTCAATTTTACATTGTGGTTTGAGGTTTTCAAATCTCAATCTTGTTGATGAGATCGCTGTGATATTTTCCACTTTCAGCCCTTGGAGGGCAGATTTCCAAGCTATATATCCACCAATACTAAATCCTAAAACATGTATACTTTTGAATTCTTTTTTTAGCAAATTTTTAATAGCTCTATCAGCTCCACCATTCATAAATTGTTGATGTATTTTTTCTTCAGTATATTCTTGTAAATAAATTTCTCCCAATTCACGGCAATCATAATATTTTATTTCAAAGTGTTTTTTGAGGATTTCTGTGTAATGGGTCAACCAATCCGGGTTTATATTTCCCCATAAGTCTGATAAAATTACTAACTTTTTCATTTTTACCGGTTTCGTTTTTTATGCTGCCTTATAACGGTTTGCAGCTGCAAGAAGGACGGGATTTTTACCATAAAACTTGTCCCGACAAATTTCGGGATGAAAAACTACTGTTTGATTATCCACCAAACTGTCTCTGGAACACCAACCCCCGCCTTTTGGGCAGGCGCTTTTACAAGATGCCTTTTTTGTTTGAGGCCTAAACATTATCTTTATTTTATTTATCGATCAAAGTATGATAAAAATCGCCATACAGCCTAATAAAAAGAATGTTCTTATTTGATCATAGTACTATAAAATGTTTCTGTATCACTCATATCAGGTGCTTTTTTCATCCATTCCATTCTTTTATTTGAATCTGACATCCATCTGTAAAACCATGAAATTCCCCATTTTTTATAGTAATTATTATTTTGACTATATGCAGGATCTTTTATGGCTTCGTCAATACTTATGAATTCATAATTTATAGATTCTAATAAGGTTATGATTTTTTTAAGGTATTTAGCATTAATGGAATTATCGTGGCATAAGTAAATCTGATTTATATTTCTTCCGTATATTGATTGAGATAACGAGTCAAAAAAATGAATGTACTCTATCGTTTTGGAAACATACAATTCGCCAATTTTATCAGCCTCTTCAAATTTTGAATTTGAAATGTAGTACTCATAAATTGCATTAAACATCCAATCAGAACTTTCAACAGTGAATGGTGCAATTTTATAATTCAAGGTGGTCAACAGACTTTCCATTTTTATCTGATGAAGTGAATCAATCCCCAAATCGTTATATGGAAATCGGAAATAGTCGACTGATTTGTTGAACTTATTTGCTAATTGATGTAGGATAACTCCTCCTTTTTCAATGTCCTTCTTGAATTCATCAAATTCAACATCGGAATAGCGTAAATGAGAATACGTGTGATTACCGAGCGTAACATACTTTCTTTTTGCCCATTCTTCCAGGAGCATCACGTTTTGAGCAGTATCTGAAGTTTTGGTGATTAATCCTTCATTGACAAAAATTGCAATTGGAATATTTAGCGAATCAAGGGTCTCAAGCAACAAGGATTTATACCTGCTATCTTTAAATACCCGTGTATTGGGAACATCATCAATTGTTATTGCAATTTTAGAACGTTCTGTTTTTCGGGGAACATTTAAATGAGTATCAAACCAATCTATTAATGCTGCATTTAACTCATCTCTTTTCCCTTGAAAGCCATGATTTGTTTCATAGACTTTAAGTTTGTATGTGTAATTAATGGAATCAAGTTTTTTTGCCATATTTAAAGATTGCCGGTAATCAACCTGAACGTCCAAGGTGCCGCAAAGCAGAAGCAAACTACTTTTTTTATGTAAACTGTCAGCCCAAAATAGTGCAGATCTTTTCGTTAGCTCTATTTCCTTGTTTTGCCAATAGTTTGGAATACACTCACTAATCACATTTAGTTCCAATTCAGGTCTTTGTTCAATGGCTAAAAACAAATCAGATACACCATTCCCAATAACAGCAGTCTTTATCCGATCCGATTTTTTTAAGGATAAATACGTCATCATGCCTCCTCTTGACCATCCAAACATACCAATTCTTGAGGTATCTGCATTTTCCAATTGGTCTGCAACATGAATTAAATTAAGTACATCATTCAAGTCTTTGCCACCGAACTCGTCATGAATCCGGTAATTACTCGCTAAGATTATGTAGCCTTCATTTGCTAAAACTGCCGTAGAGAAAAACAGCATTTTTAACGTTAATTTATTGAAGTCACGATTCCCTCCTCTATTAAAAATTATTACCGGATAGTGTCCTTTTGCTTTGGGAGAAATAACAAAACCTTCAACTGTTAACGAATCGCTTTTATATACCAGTTCAGAATAATTTAGATTGGTGGCATAATGGTAGTCAGATAATATAGAATCATTTGACGAGATGATTTCCCATAGTTCCGTCTTGGTAATATCAAAAGTGTTTTTGGATACAATCAAACCATTTTGACCGAAAGTCAATGAACCCCAACTTAAAAAAGCAAATAAAATTATAAATTTATTCATTAATAAATGTCATTTGATTAAGGTTGTTGCTAACGGTGCTAGGCTTTGCGAAGTGGCGGATTTCCAATACAAATGTTCATTTGAAAAGCGGTACTTAACCTTGCACTAAACTGTTTTAGAAGTAATGAACCTGTCATTTTGCAAAACTGAGGTTAGCAGCAGATTTTATTTCGCTATTGATAATTTTTCAAGCATTTCTATTGCCTTTTCAATTAGTTCGTCCCGACCTTCCTGAATACCTTTGATTGTTGGTTTAACTTCAATATCTGGAACAATACCGATTCTTTGAGTTTCTCTTTTGTCGGGATAATAGACTCCGCGACCTGAAATGCTGGTTTTAAGACCTCCAGGCAAAATGATATATGCTAATCTGCCATCAGCTCCTGCAGTTTGGCTTCCGATTACTGTTGCGTTACCCGTTGCTTGTAATGCCATAACTGTAAATTCGCCCAAACTTTGTGTTATTTCATTTGCCAGGACCATGATTTTTCCTGAAAACGGATTTTTATTTCCATATATCCTGAAGTTTTTAGTCCAAACAAATTCTCCCGGATTATTAATGTTTCTGTGCGTAAATACGGCAAATGGCTTTTTTGTAGTTTGAAAATAAGGTACCAAAGAATACATGGCCATAATATTCGGATAATTCCGCACGTCAACGATCACATTTTTTACCTTTTTTATGAGTTCTTCTATCGCCGGATTATCATTTTCGTTGATCAATGCAAAGTCTAAGTATAAAATATCATTCGTCAATAATTTATATCCTTTCTCATTTTTAATTTTATACCAATTATACCAATGTAACTCTTGTTTTTTGTATAATGTCAACTTCTCCTCTTTCGAAACATGAGATGAGAGGTATTTTATATCTATTTCATTTTTTTGAGATCTCAGAATATCATATGATATATCCCTCATTTTAGCTGCAATATTTGAAGCAGGGAAATAAATTAACAGACTATCAACTATTTCTGAAATTGGTTTGCCATTGATGTGCGTAATAATATCACCGACTTTTACGCCGGTATTTTCCATTTTGTCAAGATTAAAATAGTCGTCCACGATTAATTGATTTTCCGCAAACCGAACATGAAAAGGAGGATAATATTCACCTTTTTTATAATATAATTTATTGGCTCCATCCCAAAAATTCGCATGCGTATCGTGTATTTCTCCTATCATTTTTAAAACTATAAGTTCATATTCAAGTTCATTTTTTGCTTTTAAGAAATAAGGAATATACTCAATCAGTACGTCATCCCAATTTTTGTCTGTCAAATGTTTATAAGGAAAATAGGAATCAATAATATTCCAGTATTTGTATAAGGATAACAACCTGAACCCATCATCAGGAAAGGGCATATTTGTATAAGGGTCTTCATGCAGAAAAGTAGGTACTTCAGGATTTGACCCTACATAAAAATGTTCACCTTGATTTCTTCTCTCATGAACCTGATACAATTTTTCTTTTAAGGATACATCCTTTATCATGGTTGATATCCAGTCTACATTTTGTTTTAAAAATGTATTTTTTGATTTCGTTTTAACTTTTTTATATTGAGATATATCTCCAAAACTATTAATCCAATCCAGTATTAACCTTTCTTTGGTTGTATTGTCATTTGCAGCTAAAAATTTTGGTAAAAATCTAAAAAGCTCAAAGTCCCAGTTGTAATTTCCACCCGCTATGATCGGATGGTTATATTTCAGAAATCCCCAAACTTTTCCCAAGCATGCCAAATCATGAATTAAGCTATCATTTACTTCCGGTAAAATGATGTCAGAACCTTGTTCAAATTCCTTATCCAATAATGCAGGGTAATCATTGTTTTTTATGGTTACTGAATTGTCTTGGCTATACAAGTTAATTGTGAGAACAAGAATTGATATTGTCAAGAATAATTTTGTCATTGTATTGTATTTTGTAAATGTACCACATAACGGTTTGCAGCTGCCCGAAGATAACGATTTCGGAGTGGTTCACTTTCAACCAGGCAGAAACTTTAACAGAAGCACAGTCCCGGTAGAAGTCGGGATGATTTATCTATTGAACCGCCACTTTTGGGTAGGTGCTGATAGCCACATTTTATATTATTTCTTTTAAGCTATTGTCCTTCTGTAGTATGTTTTCATTTGATTCATACAAAAAGGATGCGGCCTTGTTAATTTTATCGACCGACACTTTTTTCCATTGATTAATATCTGAGTTGAAATCGGAATTGAATATCAATTTCGACATATTTTGAATCAAAATATAATTGGCGTATGGATGAGCATTGTCTCTATTTGTTTTATTCGCTGCTGACACAAATTCAGAGATTCGGTCAAAAATAGTTCCTTCTGTACAATACATTAATTCAATAGCCTTAGACCTGTATTCTAAATCAGCAGAACTTAAGTTTGGATAATTATTTAAATCAGTAAAATGTAAACTTTCATGTTTTAAATAAGAAATTTTAAATTTTTCAGAATTTAATTCATAAGTGTCTTTGTTGCAGAAAAGCGTTGCAGAACCTTTTGTAGCCCATCCACCCACTTGAGAATCGCCAATTGTTGAAAATTCGTCATAGCCATTTATATGATAACTTTCAATAAAGACAACTGTAGTTTTGATAGTTTCTTTTGGCAAAATTACATCATACTTTTTGGTGCTTTCTTTATTCCAAATAAATAACTCTTGAAAACCATTCCGAAAGTTAAAATTTACTTTAAATCCTTCTTTTTCAATTATTTTTTTCAAAACAGAGTCGTCTTTAATATTTTTTCGTAGGCTATCTTTTGAAAGGCTTGTTAACTTGTTGGATAGTACATAGTTAGAGATGTTATTGTAAAGCGTGGAGTCTGTTCTGTTTTCTGACAAGGGTTTCATCAGTTCCACCCGCCAATATTCACGGTAAATGTTTGAAATATCGTTAACTATTTTGTTTCCGGAGGTATTTTCAAACACTTCTTCTTTTGAAACAAAACGAGCATACATTTTTTTCTTCCATCTTTGATAAATAAAATTCACTATCGGATTTGAGAAACTTTTATTTTCTTCCATTCTGATAAATGTAGTACTAACATCTCCAACACCTGCTAATGATACGATTTCTCTAAAACTTCGTCTGTCGTTGTCAAAATTGTGTCTTCCATAAAAGAACAGAGCAACCAATATTGAGATGCTAATAAGTAAAATGTTTCTTGTTTTTATTTTCATTTGGTTTTAATTGTTGCTAACGGAAAATGTTTGGCGAAGGTGGGTTTCGGAGCACAAAGTTACAATTTATTGCTAAAGTTTATTACAAGTACAAAACTTCATTTAAGCACTGAACCTGCTTTTTTGCCAAAGGCCTGTTTGCGATTCGATGTTCTTTTTGGTCAATTAATTATTAATTTCCAGTTAAACTGCGTATCTGTCTCTCCAATTTTAATGAAATTGTTTTTTTGAAGAACTTTAAAAGATGCTGTATTTGTTTTGTCTGTCGAAGCGGTAATTGATTTTACAATTTGCTGCATTTTAGTCCATTCAATTATTCCTCCGACAATTTCTGTCATAAAACCTTTTCCTTGAAATTCGTCATATGTTCCATAACCGATTTCTATTTCTCCATCTGCATTTGGCTCTCCAACTATACATAGATCGCCTATCATTTTATTTTCAGTTTTTGAAATGGCTGTCCAAAGTGTCGAATACAAAAAGTTTTTTGTATTGTTTGCAACGTTTGGCAAAATAGTTTCTTCTAAGGCTTCTTTTAGTTCAGGCGAAATAGTCCTTGATGTTTCATGCAAGTTTAGCTCTTCTTCCAAAGAGTTGTCGCCTTTGGAGTATTTCACTAATTGGTCATATGTTAATGGTCGTAAAATAAGTCTTTCTGTCTCAATCATTTTTGGTTGCTAATTTATATTTTATTATCGCTGTACAATAACACCTAATGGTTTGCAACTTGGCGAAGTGGCGGATTTTGAAGCACTTACTTTCAATTTAGTACTAAACATATTTTGAAAACTGACTGTTCAATTTAGCATTGAACCTGCCATTTTGCCAAACTACAATTAGCTGTGGTTTTTATTTTCCGTCAAAAAGTCAAAGATAACATTTTTAACTTTTTCTGGTTCTTCTTCCTGCGGAAAATGTCCACTTGTTTCTAATTTTAATGTCTTGAAGTTACTAAAACCCGTCTGAAATTTTTCAAGGTTATGAGGTTTGATGACTTTGTCTTTCATACCCCAAACAAACAAGGTCGGTTTATCCGAAATTGATTGTTTTTTGTTCCATATTTCTTCAAACCAAGTCTGGTCGTTAAGCAAAGATTTGGCAAATGCCAATGCTCCATTTCGTTGTGTTCTGTCAGCAAATGGTTTGGTATATTGCTCCAATAATTTTTTAGAAAGTTTAGTGTCGCCAAATGATTGAGGTAATATGAACTTTGGCGAAAAGTTTAAATAACGATAGAGAAAAGGTAGTAAAGGGCTTTTCAAAATCTTTTTCATTTTCATATAGTCAGGGTCATTTTCACTACTCCAAAGCCACGAATTAAGAATTACTAAGTTTTTAATTTTTTGAGGATGTTGAATTGCAAAATGTAACCCAATAGGTCCGCCAAAATCGTGAACAACAAGAGTGATGTTGCTTAATTGCTTTTGCATCACAAAATTTTCTAGTGTATTGCTGTGGTTTTGTGTTGAATAATCGTAACGTTCGGGTTTATCCGAAAGCCCAAAACCAATGTGGTCAATAGCAATGCACCTGTAATTCTCTTTCAGTTTTTTAATGACGTTGCGATAATCAAAACTCCAGGATGGTGTTCCGTGAATGAACAAAACGGTTTCTCCTTTTCCTTCGTCAATGTAGTGCAACTTTTGTCCGTTGATGTCAAAATAGTTAGAGCAGAACGGATACTCTGATTGATCAAGCCAATTATTTGCCATAAGTGAAGATTTTAGTGTGATAAACTTTGGCAAAGTTCGTTATCATTCAGAAAACAAAAGTTGGTCTATACTAACATTAGAACTTTATGGTATTAAACAGTTTGCTAAAATTCGTTGGGGCAATGCCTAAATACGAAGCAATATATTTATGTGGCACAAGTTGAAGTAAATGAGGGCTACGTTGGCAAAAAGTTTTATAACGTTCTTCAATAGTCATACTGTGCAATTCAATATGTCTGTTAATCATACCCGCTAAAACTGCTTCCGTCATCCGTCTAAAAAGTCGCTCAATTTGTTGCGATAGGTCAAAAAGTTTTTGAAGGTCGTCAAATGTGATATACTCCAATTCGCTGTCTGTCAGACAAGTCAAATAATATTTTGATGGATTTTGAAAAGAAAACGATTCAGGAATAGCACATAAGTTTGGCGGATAAGTAAAAGCAATTACGTGTGTTTTACTTTCAGCGTCAAAGAACGACATTTGAACACCACTTTTTACAAAATAGAGCTCTGTTTGTATTTGTCCTGCAACTGTTAAGAGATCTCCTTTCTTAAAAGATTTTGACTTCAGGTTTTTGGTCAGCAAGTCGTAATCTACCTTATCTATGTCGTGAAAAAGTTTAAAATATTCTTTTCGTTCCATTTTTTGCAGTGTTGTCGGTCATAAAATCACAGCTAACGGTTTCGGGCTTGGTGCAGGTGGGAGATTTGAAGCACTAAATTTTAATTTCAGCTCAAAGTTCATTAGAATTTCAAATGCTCAATTTAACACCAAAGCCCACTTTGGCCAAACCCGCGTTAGTTGTTTGTTGTTTTTATATTTTTTTCTATATTCCAGATTAAGAATGCTGATAGTGCTGTTATTATTGCAAATAATTTTTCAAAGTTCGTTTTTGCAAAAATGTTACCTATTGTATTAAGTATAAAAATACCAAAAAAAATCCACAAGATTATATTTATCGTTTTTTTTGAAAACTTGAATTGAACATAATCACCTTTCATTAATAAAATCCATGATAAAAAAACATTAATTAGTATCGATATACTTTCAAAAACATACATTTCATTGTCATTTGTCAGTCTGCCACCCCAAGCAATATTGTATGGTATAATCTTTATAATAATGCAAATGTGAAATAGGATTACAGAAAAAAGTAATCCTAAAAATATTTTTATTGACGTATTCATATTCATTTGATTAAATATCTTTAAGTTAATTATGTTAATAATTTTTTTGTCAATTCAAGGTCTGTTGAGTTGTCATTTTTAATTATTATAAAATATTTCGTCTGCCAACTTTGTGTTTTTTTCGCCTGTATGCTTGTAGTCAAATTCCAGGTTGGATAAACTCTAATTCCACGTTTTCCGATTTTCCCATTTCGTGTGATTATTCCTTTGTCAGCCAACACAGATTTTGGAAAAATAAATTGTCCGAACTTTTCCTGATTTCTTGCTGTGATAATTACAAAATCAAAATTGTCCGAGTTGTCAAAGGGTTCCGTTACTCCATCCTTGTTTCGTTTCCAAATCGATACAAATTGTCCTGTTTTGGTCGGTGTAATTTTAGAAACTCGTTGTTGAATTATCTTGTTGTTAAGTTCAAAAGTACAAGCTCCATATTCTTTACTTTCGACGTTTTGCTTGAGGTTTGTCAAGACAAAACCACATTTGTCATAAACCAATTCTTTCACAACTTTTAGGTCGTTATGAATTGAGTTTAAAAGGGTCAAAGTGTTTTCGGTTGTCATTTTTTCTGCCAATATTTTGTCAGGTCGTTTCTTGTTTGAGTTTCGTTTTACAATGACAGCTATCGGTCTTAATGCGTAGAACCAAACGTTGAATAACCACAAATGTGTCTGCGGGGTACGAAACCCGGCCTATTACAAAAGTGCTGTTATACGCCGGAATTTGTTTTTTTTAGACGTTCAATTGTTTGCTTAACCGCAATTGTATTTTTGGTTGGCGAATAATTAAAATGTTTATTGAATTTTGAACTGTCAAAATAGTAATCTCTATCAAATTGATAGTTCATTTCTGGTAATTCTTTCATTATTGGAATAAACAATCCTAAAACTTTTAAAAGCCAATTTGGTAGAACCTGATATTTATTGTTTGCATTCATTTCTTTGGCAAATAAATTTATCCAGCCTTCACCAGTTATTTTTTCCGGGTCTGTTGGTAGGTTCCATATTTGATTATAAGCATCCGCTGCATTACCAAGTATTGCAGTTCCCCTGGCAAGGTCTGGAGTATAACCCATGCTGTGAATTTTTTGAGCATCGCATAACCATTGAGCTTTTTTGCCCTTCGCCAGATTATCATAAATCAAATTCATTGACATACTTGTAGCTTTCACTTCGCTGAAGAAATCAGGAGAACGGGCTATTATGGCATTAAGTTTTCTTTTTTCGATGGCATCCAAAATGAGTTTATCAACTTCGGCTCTAACCTCCCCTTTTTTACTACACGGACTGATGGGGGATTCTTCGGTGATATGTTTTACATTATCACCACCTATAGCATAGATATTGTCAAAAAAAACAAGTTTAGCATTATTTTGAATGCAGGCATCAATCACGTTCTTTATAAATGGAGGCCATAAAGTTTGCCATACTTTGCTATTGTAGGCGAAACCCACGGTAACATAAACGATTTCGCTACCGGCTATTGCTTTTGAAACTTCTACGCGATTGGTTAGATCTGCCGGAAAAAGTTCATCATTAGGATTTACTTTCTTCGGATTGCGGCTTACGAGTCTGATATCAGTTGTAAATGCCGTTAATGCTTTTGCCAATTCGATGCCTATTGCGCCTCCTGAACCTAAAATTGTTTGTTTCATTGTTTAACTTTTATTGATTTTGATTATTGAACATTCGTTTTGTAATGGTTGTGTATAACGCTTGGCGGCTTTGCGAAGGTGCGATTGACCCACCAAACTTCCAAACTCCGATTAAAGCCCAAATTTAGCACTTTATTTTTATTTGAAAGCACAAGCCCGCCACTTTTGCCAAGGCGTTGATATCGGTTCGGCTTTGATTTTTCGTAATCACTTCTTTCAATTTTGTACCAGTTATGTTTTATTCCATCGAGGTCAAATATTTCAATGAACTTAAGTCCAACATTTGTTAAAATTTTATTTGAAACATCATTTTCGCAGTCAGCCATAGCATAAACTTCTTTTGTGTTAAGTTGTTCAAAAGCATAATTCAATGAAGCTATTGCTGTTTCTGTCGCAATTCCCTGACCCCAATATTTTTTTATTAATCTATATCCAAGGTCATAATAATATTTGTGATTGTTTGTCAAATCAGTTACAAATTTTAGCCCAGTCCAACCAATAAAATTTTTGTTGTTTTTGTCTATGATTGCCCAACGTCCAATTCCATTGTCTGTGTATTGTTGACGAATATGGTTTATAACTTTATTAATTTGTTCTTTGTCCGTCACAGGGTTTTTGCCTAAATATTTATGAACTTCAGGGTCAGAATCAAGTTCAAACATTCCGTCAATGTCAGAAGGAATTATTTCTCTCAAAATTAGTCGTTCTGTTTCTGCAAAAATTTTGACATTATTTTTGACTTTGACTGCACTTATCATTTCGCTGTCAATTCGTTCCTGAGTTAATATTTCAAATCCATTTTTCAAATAAAAACCAATTGGTGATATATAAAATTCTCCATTGTGTTTCAAATCATTATTATGGTCAATTACCCAGCCATAAAACTCCCCCAAATCTCTTTTAAGTCTATTGATTAATATCTTGCCAAATCCATTTCCCTTGTATTCATTTTTAACGATAATTGAGAACCTTTTTTCTTTCTCTTTTTCAAATTCAACCGCCCAAGCTAAAACAATATTATTCTGTTCAATTAGATAATGATTATAGTTTTCAACCCCTTCTAATAATATTCCAAATCTGTCTTTAAGTTTAACAGGATACTCATCATTCCACATTTGATATATTTGCTGGAATTGGTCACTATTAATATTTTTTGTCTTTATGATTTCCATAAGTTTATTTCTATTTCTGCGGTTGTATTATTAAGCTGACCGATAACGGTTTGCCGCTTTGCGAGGGGCGGGCTTTTCAGCACAAAAGTCACTTCGGAGAATTGAACTTTCTGTAAAAACAAAACTGTCTGCGGAATACAAAACCCTGCCAATTGCAAATATGCTGTTACCAGTAGGTATTTCTTCCAATCAAACAGTTCTAAGTTGCAGTGTTGTTCCTGCAATTCTGTCATAAACACTGACTTGTCCCTTACTAAGCATTATGCTAATAAAGTAAACAAACACCAAAACCTGCGGTACAATTAGAATAATCCATGTCCAAATTGGTGTTTCTCTGCCAACTGATTCAAAATAGATAATCCAGTGAACTCCCGTATGAGCAAGTTCCCAAGGTAAATATTTCAATAGATTCCTTATCAAAATGTTCTTGTTCGTCTTATTTTCAGGAGTCAAAACTATCAAATTAAGCACTCTTTTTCCGATGGTCGCTTTCCAATTACCTTTCTCTGTCAAATACGAATAGGTTATTACTGGCAATGTCAGTGTCAAAAAGCCGATTAGCTGTCCGAAATATGGGTTCAAGCCTGCTTGTCTAACGTCAAAGAACAAGCTTGTCACAACAAAAAGTAAAATGGCATACAAAACAATAATTCCAAAGTCTATTGTCCAAGCAAAAATTCTATGTATGAGCTGTCGTGTCATATACTTACTGGTAACGTTTTCGGGCTTTGCGCTCAGGCGGGTTTCGGAGCATAAAACTGTCAATTGGCACTACACTTAAACAGAAGCTCAAAGCTCCAAGTTTGCACGTCAGCCCGCCTGACGCAAAATCGGTGTTATAAGCTGGGCTTTAATTGTTTCTGCGAAGATACTTTACCCAATTCCCAAAATTTATTGTCCTTTTGTCGTCTTTTGAATAGAATTGAGTTAATTCATTGTTTAACCATTCTTCAACTTCATTATATGTCATTTCTCCACTGTTTGTAATTGCAGTTATATTACTTTGTGTTGTAAAGTACAAAACAAGTTCATTCTTAGTATAAGAGATAGAATTTTTAAATTCTTCTTCTTTGTCTAGAGTGAAATTTTTCGGTGATAAATTTTCATTTGACCAATTGTAACTATTATTTCTTTTTGGAGGCGGAAACTTTTTCAAATATACTTTGGGATACCATTTGCTAAAACTTTCAACGCCTTGCATTTCGGAGATAAAAAAGTTGTCATATAACACTAACCAACCATCGTTTGTTAAGAGTCTGTTTGCTTCGGCAAGGAACTTGTCGATATTAAACCAATGTACGCCAGAACACACGGTAATTAAGTCGAATTCACTATTAGAAAACGGTTGATTTTCGGCAGGTGCTATTAGGTAATTGATTTTGTTTTGTGATAATGCCCATTTTAGCATTTCTTCTGAAGTGTCTGTGCCGTAGACATCAACAGCAATATCAAGCAATGCTTTAGTTGACAAACCAGTACCACAGGCTATATCTAATGCTTTGTTAAGTTTATTGTCTAAGTGTAAATACTTTTGGATGTGAGAAATTGTATGACTGTGGAAATATGGTCTGCCTTTTGAATATCTTTCGGCTGCATTTTTTGGGTCAAAGTAATTCATATCTATTAATTTGTGTTGGTTCATTTGCCTTACTTGTAACGTCCAAGTGTAGGCGGAGTGCCGACGGTAGGAGGCATTCTATCCTACACAATGTTATACATAGGCTTTAATTGAATTCTTCTGGTAAATACTCCTTATATTTTGTTTTTAAATAATCCAATCCTTGTTCGTTATCTTTTAAGTTTAAATTTAATTTATCCCTAATAAATTCGTGTCTAGTTCTCGCTTCTGATAGTATATGACCCCAAGGCAAAACATATACGTCAAAGTTTTCTCCTTCCGAAACGTGTCCATATTTTCTATTTTTTTGATTTAGTAAGGGTTCAATTTCAGGTTTGATATCTTTAGTTATTAATAGAAACTTCCACTTAGTTTTGTCCTTTGGAAATCTAGGGTCATTGGAAACTTTTGTTGCATAGGATTCTATTTGGCTTTTTTCAGTAAACCCTGCGTCTTTATCAGGTTTTTTAAGTTCAATTATTAAATTTTCCTTTCCTGCACTTCCCATACTAAATTGTTGCCATAGACAAACATCGGGTATTGTTCTTAGTTCAGAGTTATCATCTGAACTAATCACTTCTTCAAAATCTTCTCTACCTATTGAATCTTTAAGATAGGCTTTTAACACATTTTTTAAAGTCACATCGTCAGCTCCGTAAGTATATTTATCTCCAAAAATCCAAGTTTCGTTCACTATAATTTTGTGAAGGTGCTTTCGCTCTTTAACTTGTTTATTTAGTTCCTTATCATAAATAAGTTGCTCAATACCATTAAGAAGATTAAGACGGTTTTTAATTTCCGTCATCGCATCTATTATATTTGATAAAGAAGTTTCATCTAAAATATCAAAGAGGTCTTTTCTCTTATCTTCGGGTAATTCTATAACTTCAGTTAATATCCGCTGAAGTGAGCTCGTGTCATTTTCAAGTGATTCCTTAATTAATGAGAGCGTTAATTTTTTACTTTTATCATCTTGAGATTCAAAATCAGGAAGATATTCATTCACTTGCAGTGCCACAATATCAAAAACTTGCCTTTTGCTTTCTTCAATCAAAGTATCAGCTTTGTCCTTATAAGGATAAAGACCTTTTGCCTTTAATTCACTAATAAATTTTCCTGAATATTGATGTAATCTCTTTCTTACATAATCTCTTGCTATTTTTTTAGAATCTTTTAGGGCTGAATTTAAAATTTCGTCAAATCCTTCTAACGCAAGTCTATTTTCTCGGTGTAATTTTTCTATGTAATTTGATTGTATGAAGATTGAAATTGGCAATGTTGAACGAATCCCTAGATTGGTTTCTTGATAAGGTATTCCTTTTGTATTACATAGATAGGTTTGTTTTTTAATGTCGAAACTCCACTCAATGACTTTAATTGTAAAACGATAATCCACTTCACCTTCCTTAATTAGGATATCTTGTTCTTCGCTATGTTTGATAAGAGAGGAGAACTCCAATTTGTTACCATTGAACAATATTGTGAAATCTGGATAATTTATCCAGTATGAAGCAAATTTTTGTTCAAGTTCCTTCCTTGAACTAATATCAGTTGCTTGTATAGCATTTTCTTGATTTATATTTTCAATCTTTACTTGAAAACCAGTTGCATAATTACCTTTTGGTAGAGTTTTTAAATCACTAAAATCAGAATAGGACAAATGGTTTCTGTCTAAGGTTATTGTATATTCTTTATAAGCTTCACCATTCTTAAATAGACTAGTAAATTGTACTAAATCCCCTAAGGCAAGTGATTTATAACGGCCTTTCCCTTCTTTACCGTGGTAATGTCTTCCATTTTGACTGATACGATTATTTTTCTTTTCAGAGCCACCTAGTTTTCCAAAAACATCTTGAGCTTTTTGGTAATTTAATCCGTGTCCATTGTCTTTGATAATTATTTGATTTATGCCACCCAATTTTGTGAGTTCATAATCAATATTTATTTCTGAAGCATCAGCATCTAAGGCATTCCAGATTAATTCTGAAATAGCAGTTTTGCCATTTGCTCTTGTTAAAGAATCAATGTGGTCAATTTCAACTCCTATGTCAATTTGTTTTGCCATTGTTTGTTTTTAGCTTATGTATAACGGTTGGTACACCTGCTGTACGACCGATAGGAAGTATGGTCATGGTGTACATTGTTAGCATTCGTTTGTTTCATAATATTTGTGTTCACATACTTCAATACTATTGAATGTGACAGCATCATTTTCATTTCTGTGAATAATTATTCGTTTTGTCCAATTATTAAATCCGTCAGATTCCAAATATTTATAGGAAATATTATAAATTAATACATTCTTTTCTCTTATTCGAAGTTGATGAACTAATCTATCTTTATTATCATATTTAAAGTCGGTATTGTACAAAATAGACTCATAGTAATTATAAGATTCTTTTATTGTCTTATCTTGATGTACTACTCTAATTCCTTTTTGAGCTTCTCTTTTTCCTGCATCTAGAACTATAAATTCAAATTGGTCGTCTTTGATATGCTTGTATGATGTAGTTCTTTGAATGCTTCCGTCTTCACCACTATACATTATTTCTGTACAAATAGATTTCCCATCATTCTCAAATTTTATTATTAGACCTATTTCGTCTTCATTGAAGATTTGAATACTTTCAATCTTTCCGTTTTTATCAATGAAAATAATTTTGCTTGAACTCAATTTCTCGCCAAGTTCTGGTTGTTCTAAAGTGCCACTGTTTGAGTACGATTGGATGAATATTTCTTTAACATTACCTTTATAATTGTATTCAGTTTTATTATTGTAAATTTTTGATGCTGTAAAGGAATTCATTTGCTGACTTTCAACTACAACGGGTTCTACTTTTGCTTTATTAAATGTATACATAACTGCCTTTTCTTCTGGTTCGATATCCCAAAATCTTTTTCCAATTACTTTTTCTATTTGGTTCCAAATAATTTCAGAAGTGTCTTCTGATTTTACTTCAACTTCAAGCTTTTCACCTTCATCTATCATTCGTTCGTCATTTATTTCCATTATTGACCTTTTCTCAATTCCTTTTTCGCAATAATTTATGTTAAAAACCATTGAAGTTTCGGAAAGAGCGAAAGATAAACTGTTATCATTTTTTAATGGGAAGGAATCTCTACACATATCCATACCAATAAACATTAAAGTTCCATTTTCAGTAAAATAAACATTACAAATTCCATCTTCCATCCAGTTTGACGAAGCTGTTTCAAAGTCAATTTCTGATTGTTTTTCAAGATTCCAGCCCAATTCCTTTTGTAATTGGTCAAAATCATTTTCGTAATTTTTGTTTATTGCTAAACCCGAAATATTAAATCCCATGCTATTTTTATTTCTTTAGTTCTGTTTTTAATGAATGCAAACTTACTTATTTGTACAACAAACCTACGATACACTTGCGGTTTTTCCAAACTTTTTTATAAAAAGAATCAGAACCCATTATTTTTCTCTCAATCTATCTAATGGACTGACCACATTTTCTATACTTGCCGTGGTCACATGCGTATAAATCATAGTAGTTTTTATATCTTTATGACCAAGTAGTTCTTTTATATATGGTAACTGCGTTCCTACATCGAGCAGGTGAGTCGCATAGGAATGTCGAAGCATGTGAGGTGTTACCTTTATCGGTACGCCCGCTTTTTTAGCACTTTGACTTACGACTTGCTGCACACTACGTTCACTATATTGACTCTTCTGATCTTGACCTTCGAATAGCCAGTATTGCGGCTTATACGTATGGATATATAGCTGCATTAAAGATTTAAACTCCTGACTCATAGGTATATATCGATCTTTATTTCCTTTGCCTTTATGTACAAAAATCTGATTTCTGTCCCAAAGTAGATCGTAAAGCCTGATATTTAATACCTCATTGAGCCTGAAACCATGTCCGTATAATGCATATAGCAGAGCGATATGTTTTATATTTTCTGTTGCTCTGAGTGTGGCGTCTACCTGTTGTACACTCAGTACTTTGGGTAGATAATGCCCTGTTCTGGGCCTTTTGATACGTTCTATTTTTAGTTGTGGTAGGTATATGACTTTTTCGTAATAAAATTTAATAGCATTGATATAACTATTGATGAGGCTTTCAGAAGCTTTTTTACCACTTATTTCACACAAATAAGAATTGATAACTGCTTCATTGACTTCATTACATTGTTTAGGATACAGGTAAGAAACATATTGTGCAAATTTAGAAAAATACTCTCTAATGGTAGAGATACTGTATCGCTGTGTGATGAGCGTATCGATGTATGGAATGCATGCATAGCGTATGTTCTCATCACTTTTAGATACCAGATAGGTTTTTAACTCGGGGTATGTCGGCTTTTTGGATTTGACATGATTCAGTTTGATACGATTGATCACTTTGGTGCCTTTGCTGGTATAATGGTCTGTAATGCGCGTGATGATCTTAACATCACCAGGTATCAGCCATATTTTTTTTTCGCCATGGTATTTCCTCTCTGGTATATGTTTAACAAAATCTACATCTATACAATGACCAGTCAGTTGAATGACTACTTTGTCTGGAAATTCGGGGCTACTATACAATGAGCAAATAGGAGGATTTGATAGCAGTGCGATTTGATTTACCCAGATGTCTTGTTGCTGTTTTGAAATGATGTTCAGGTCTGCTGCTAACATCTGCAGAGATGTTGTTGTGGCAGGAATCACCCAATTTTTGTATCTATCATTCCAGTATGTGTTTGGGATAGATTTTAAAATTGGAATTTGATATAAGTCTATCCCTCGTAAATAAAAAAACGGGTGATGATATCTGATAGAAATCGTATTGTTTGCAGCCTGCTTGGTACAATCCGGAGGCATTACAACTAGGTTTGTGTCGGTATGGTCACTTATAGGCTTTGTACTGCCAGTGGTTCCGAAATTTTCTATCTGATAAGGTGTTCTCAAAGCTGTAAATGCCGCCCAATCTTCTTTAGTATAGGGTAGATACCACGATCGCAGGGTCTTGCTGTAACGAAGTGTTGGTATAGTTTTGAGTGTATTTAGTATGGTGTTATCGTAAGCGAATGAACAAATAATCACCGTCTTTCCGTAATGGGTGCCTTTGGATACATGGATTATTGAAGTGTTATTTGTATTAGATTCCATAATGATAAAATTAAAATTAGGGACAAATATACTATCAGTAATGTAATCTTAAAGCATTGAAAAACAGATTTATACGTTTAATAACGGTTGTTAACGGTTAAAAACGTTTTTAACCGTTGCTGACAATTTTTACATAAAAATTTATACTTTTACACCCTAATTTCAAATCCTTTTTCACCAATTTAAATCATTACTGACATGGATATACGAAAATGCAAAATGTGTAAATCCGATATCATTGGCCGTCGGGACAAAATATTCTGTAGTACCAGGTGCAAGTCAGACTACCACGAAAAACTTACTAAAGTAACCCTCAAGGCATCGGACCGAATCGACAAAATACTCCATCGAAACCGGTCCATATTACTGGAACTCATGGGTAAAAATGGATTGCACAAAAAAATGCCTAAAATAGAACTCGATAAAAAAAAGTTTAATTGGACGTATATCACCCACTATCATATCAATAGCCAGGGTAAAGAAGTGCGTTATCTCTATGACTTTTCATACATTATTTTTTCTGATCAGGAAGTACTGATCAAAAGGGTTCGGAGGCCGGATCACGGTCAGGAAGATTGATGTTTTTTGAATGGCATCTCTATATCATGAACAAAATGTTTCCGTAGGCACCTGTAAAATGTCCTTTGTTTTTCCTTTCGGATTGCACTTTTTTTTAATGGCTTCGCCCACAATAAGTCGCACATACTTATTGACTATAACATTATAATATCTACGTGACTTAAGTCAATTCCAGAACATTAACAAATATTTTAACGCCCTATGGAAAAATACAAAATATCATTCCGAACACCTGACAACGCCACTCTATAGTCTAACAAATATACGATTTTCATTATAACTATTTAATAAATTACATCAATTTTCTTCAGAAAATATCTTCTAAAGTCACTATTTATGACTTTATAGCCAAAATTACTACCCGGATAAGTTGTTTATATTGTTTTGTATGACAGTTCAATTTTTTACAATGTAATTGTTAACTTGCGTAAAAATAGGACAACTTAGAATTTATCATTTTAATTTGTTAAATAAAAAGTTGCAGGTTTACAGGAAGCCGGAAAATAAAGGCTATCTGAGAGAATGTCTGTTGTTGTTTACGTTAATTTCTACCATTTGTCCTCTTATTTCCATTTTTAAGTTTTTCCATTTTTTTTAATGATGACAACTTGTGAAAATGCACCACAAATATAAATCAACTTTTGGGTTTTTTTCAGTCATACACCTCAATCCCTTTCTCAAAAAAATACAATAAAAAACCCGGAGTTTAGAAAATGTCTATTCGCATGAGGATGTCCACTAAACCTATCCTTAAACCAACTGATCTGCCAACCTATCGATCATCATCTTGGTGATACGTCTTCGGTATTCAGACTCGTGTGTAAAATACTGACTGACTTCTTCGGCTGTCATTAGGCCCAAAACGATTCCAATGAGAACATTCCTAAAACCAAGGTCCTTCTGCACTATATTCGTAACATATTCTTTTCTTCCTGTGAGATTCATCTTGGTAAAGTCTACCTCTCTTTTTTTGAGCTGGCAGACAAAAAGGTGGACTAAAACTTCGTTTTGGAACTTTAGGATTGGTCTCAAAACTTCATTTTGGAATAATTCGATGTCTGATGTATCTCCATTATTTACCAATTGTGGTATATCCGGCCTAAGAGACTTTATTACATTTGATCTATTCATAACTACCCGAACAATGAATGTCTGTTTTCGTTCAAATACATATTGCATAATGATTAACGAGCTCTTTAGTTACGATCTATGGGTTCAACAAAGATTCCTATGCAACCAATACTATTGGACTCAGAATTATCTAAATCAACTTTATTTTGCGATTTTTTGATTATTATGTCAATGGTATGATGTTTTTTCGGGCAAATGTTGCCGGCTCAGCTTTTTCGTCATTTTCAGACAAAAAGGGTCGTCTTCTTTCAGAACCCTTTCTTTTCTTATCCCGATTTTTATTACCTTTGCACCACAAATCTTAATTGTAAACAACAAATCATATGACGGAGACGGATATTTATACACCGGTTCATAAAATTCGTATTGTTACCGCAGCTTCTCTTTTTGACGGGCATGACGCCGCGATCAATATCATGCGTCGCATCATGCAAAAGTCCGGAGCTGAAATCATCCATCTGGGCCACAACCGATCAGCTATCGAGATTGTCAATACAGCTATTCAGGAAGATGCTCAGGGGATTGCGATTACTTCGTATCAGGGCGGCCACAATGAATACTTTAAGTATATCCACGACCTCCTTCATGAAAGGGGTTGCGGTCATATCAAAATATTCGGTGGCGGTGGTGGTACCATCCTGCCTACAGAAATCGAAGAACTCCACCAATACGGTATCTCCCGCATATATTCTCCCGATGACGGACGCAAAATGGGTCTGCAAGGTATGATTAATGATGTCATCCGCCAATGTGATTTTCCGGTAGGCGATCAGCTCAACGGTGAGTGGCAACATATACATACCGGCGAAACCAAAGTTTTAAGCCGCCTCATATCCGCTGTTGAAAATTTTCCTGAAAAATATCCCGACCTGGTTGAAAAAATCAATCAGGAATCTTCTTTTGTTCCTGTGCTCGGCATCACAGGTACAGGCGGCGCCGGAAAATCCAGTATGGTCGACGAATTGGTACGCCGTTTTCTCATCGACTTTCCGGATAAAAAGGTGGCCATCGTTTCAGTCGATCCTTCGAAACGAAAAACAGGTGGCGCTTTGCTCGGTGACAGAATCCGCATGAATGCCATTAATAACGAACGGGTGTATATGCGTTCTCTCGCTACACGTCAGTCCAATCTGGCGCTTTCCAAACATGTCAACAGTGCCCTCAACATTCTTAAAAAAGGAAGTTTTGACCTCATCATCCTCGAAACATCGGGTATCGGCCAGTCAGATACCGAAATTGTAGATCACTCCAATGTTTCTCTCTACATCATGACGCCGGAATATGGTGCCGCATCCCAATTGGAAAAAATCGACATGCTGGATTTTGCCGATGTCATCGCCATCAATAAGTTTGATAAAAAAGGTGCCCTCGATGCCCTTCGTGATGTAAAAAAACAATACCAACGAAACCACAATCTTTGGGATACAGATCCGGATTTGCTTCCTGTGGTCGGTACTATCGCTTCGCAATTTAACGATCCGGGTACCAATGCTTTGTACAAACATATCATCCACCTCATCCATGAAAAATGTGGTGTGTCGTGGACTTCAACTTTGGATCTGCCGACAGGTGACAGCGAAAAAGTATATATCATACCTCCGCCAAGGGTAAGGTATCTGAGTGAAATTTCGGAAAATAACCGGAATTATGACGTGTGGGCCAAAGAACAAAGTGCCAAAGCGTCGGATTTGTATGTTTTGACCAAAACCCTCGATGTATTGCCGCAATCCACTCCGGTAACAGAAGAAATACAAAAAGAAATCGTCAAAAAAACGGAAGATCTCGACGGACAATGTAAAAGATTGCTGGATGCCTGGCCTAAAAAACTGGAGGCTTACCGGCAGGAAATGTTTACCTACCAGGTCAGAGGCAAAGATATACAGGTTCCGATTTATTCTGAATCTCTTTCTCATCTGAAAATACCCAAAGTTTCTATGCCTCGCTTTAAAGATTGGGGTGATGTACTGACGTGGAATCTTCAGGAAAATGTTCCCGGGGAGTTTCCCTACACAGCAGGCGTTTTCCCGTTCAAAAGACAAGGCGAAGACCCGACCCGGATGTTTGCCGGTGAAGGTGGACCGGAAAGAACCAACAAACGATTTCACTACGTATCTTTGGGTTTACCAGCCAAAAGATTGTCTACGGCTTTTGATTCTGTAACCCTGTACGGTGAAGACCCGGATTACCGTCCGGATATTTACGGTAAAATCGGCAATTCCGGCGTGAGTATTTGTTGTCTCGACGATGCCAAAATATTGTACTCCGGTTTTGATCTCTGCGATCCGTCCACATCCGTTTCGATGACGATTAATGGTCCGGCCGCAACGATCTGTGCTTTTTTTATGAATGCTGCCATCGATCAGCAATGTGAAAAATATATCCGTCAAAACGGTTTGGAAAGTTTGGTGGAAGAAAAACTATTGTTGAAATATGAAAAAGCCGGTAAAAAAAGACCTTCTTACAAAGGCAGTTTGCCGGAAGGAAACGAAGGTCTCGGACTGCTTCTGTTAGGCATTACCGGTGACGAAGTATTGCCGAATGATGTGTACCAAACACTCAAAGCCAAAGCATTGTCTTCTGTAAGAGGCACCGTTCAGGCAGACATTCTCAAAGAAGACCAGGCACAAAATACCTGTATATTCAGTACAGAGTTTTCACTTCGCCTCATGGGTGATGTGCAGGAATATTTTATCGACCATGCGGTGCGCAATTTTTATTCAGTTTCTATCTCGGGATATCACATCGCTGAGGCAGGTGCCAATCCGATTTCGCAGCTTGCGTTTACCCTGGCTAATGGTTTTACCTTTGTGGAATATTATCTGTCGCGGGGTATGAATATCGATGATTTTGCACCGAATCTCTCCTTTTTCTTTTCGAATGGAGTGGATCCTGAGTATGCTGTAATTGGTAGAGTGGCAAGAAGAATCTGGGCCAAAGCGATGAAATATAAGTACAAAGCCAACGAAAGATCCCAGATGCTGAAGTATCACATTCAGACTTCGGGAAGGTCATTGCACGCACAGGAGATCGCATTTAATGACATCAGAACGACCTTACAGGCGCTTTATGCCATTTATGATAATTGTAACTCGCTGCATACCAATGCATACGATGAAGCTATCACCACACCGACTGAAGAATCGGTGCGTAGAGCGATGGCCATCCAATTGATCATCAACAAAGAGTTGGGATTGTCCAAAAATGAAAATCCTTTGCAGGGCTCATTCATCATCGAAGAACTGACTGACCTGGTCGAAGAAGCTGTTTTGGCAGAATTTGATCGTTTGACCGAAAGAGGCGGCGTCCTTGGAGCTATGGAGACTATGTATCAGAGAGGCAAAATTCAGGAGGAATCTTTGTATTACGAAACATTGAAACATACCGGAGAATTGCCATTGGTTGGGGTCAATACCTTTTTGAGCAAAGAGGGATCGCCGACCATCATCCCTATGGAAGTCATACGTGCCACCGAAGAAGAAAAGGTCGCTCAGATCGAAACCTTACAAAACCTGCATGGACATCAGCCCGACAAAGCCAAAGAAAATCTCGAAAAACTGAAAAGGCATGCCATTTCCAATCAGAATCTGTTCGATCAACTGATGGAAACGGTCAAAACCTGCTCTCTGGGACAGATCACCCATGCCTTGTACGAAGTGGGAGGACAATACAGAAGGAATATGTAGGGTGGAGATATTTTTAAGTTAAAGTACAAGTATTAAATATCTATCAAAAAACACAAAGGCCTCCGGATTTCCGGAGGCCTTTGGTGTAAAATGAAAGGACGTTGTTTTTGATGTGATCTATGAGACTTAGAATTTTACAAACCGGACGGATTGTTTGATTCCTTCCGATGTTTTTACTTTTAATACATAAACGCCTGGTAACAATTGACTGATGTCAATCATTTCATTCTGTTGTTTTTTGTCCTGATTGATCAACGTTCCTGACATATTCCAAATTTCTGTTTGGTTGTCAGTCGTTAATCCTTTGACGTACAATTTGTCAGAAGCAGGATTAGGATATACAGCAATTCCGTCGTTAAGGTGTATTTGCTGATTGCCGCTGATGATATCTTCAAATGTAACTTTAAATGGTAAAGCAGCATACGATCCGGCGAGGATAAACTTGTTGTGACCTTCGTCAAACATGATCAATGCTTCACTCAAAATACTGTTTTGAAGTGCTTTGAAGGTGATATTCAGGAATAAATCTTCCGTTTTAATATTTGACGCTTCAAATTTTCCATTAAATCCAATGATTGAATAGTACGTTTCGTATTCGGTGATTTCAAATTTTTCGAAAAAACTGCTCTGAACTTCTCTGATTTCAGTTTTACCGTTTTTGTGAATTTTAAACTGAATTCCGTTAGCATTGATATCATCATTCGAATATACCGGTACTGTATAAATTTCACCTGCTGTGATGATTTCGTCAAAAACATCTACAGGAATCGTCTGAAGATTGCTCTCAAAGTATGAATTGTTGATGTCTCCCAATTTGTAACCGATAAAATGGTGGCCGTACAATGGTGTATTGAATGATTGCAGGGTGACTTGATTCCTTATGTTTGAAAGACTTGGATAAAGGTCCTGGTACATAAATTTCCATGGGGAAGGCCATTGTGCAAGATTAACAGTTTCGCCGTTAATCATTTTGGTAAGTAACACAACATCCAATGTTGATACGCCATTATTTCCGTTTATATCACCTGACAACACCTGACTCGGTTCGAGAACACGGATACCTAAAATGTGTTCATACAACAAAATCAGGTCTGCAAGATCAACGCCTGAAAGATAATCAGTGCTCGCTTTAGATGGTTTGACAAGGGTATTGGTTGGGTCAAAGTCAAATTCTTTACAAGGACCTGTTTCTATGACATTGCCGGGATACAATTCTACATTGTTTAATGTATTTCCGTTAAGTTGACGTACACAAACCTTCACGCTTCCGTCCTGAATCGGATTTATAATGTGGATACGTTGTATGTAAGTATACTCCACAGCATTCAAAGTGTTCAACAAACTCCAGGTTCTTTCCACAAGGATACTGTCCGGCGTAAAATCAAAAATGACATCTGTATAACTAATCAGAAAATAAGACGCACAATTTTCACTCAAAACAGGTTTTACATCGTTCGGGTTGATGCCCGGCTCATAAGACAAATCTACTGGAGATACTCTTTTTGAAGTAACCGTAATATCTGATGGCCATTCGACGGCATCTGTATCGCTGTGTCCTCCGATGCAATCGGTGATGGGTGTATTCCATGCCGAGGTGTCACAAATTTCACAATTGTTTGTCACCGGCGAATTCATTGATATTTCCTGTACATATGAATAGCTTTGAGTTGAAGCCCAATGAATTACCGTCCAAGTTCTTTGGATCAACCTGCCACCACCTGAAGGTGCATAAGTATCATAATAAGCTTTTGAAACAGTGGCATTACACAAAGGGTCTCCGTTGTACAGGAAAGGCTGCATTTCATCTATATCCTGTCCGGTAAAGGTTGCCAATGCCAAAGGTGTGGGATTGTTGAAAATTTCAAAAGGAACATCGACAATGACCAAATCACAAGGCCATTCCACATCGTCAGAAAGGGTGTGGCCGGAATTACAATCTCCTTCATCATCACATCTTGATTTGGTATCACAAATATTGAGTTCAGCACAGTCCGGACCAATAACTGTGATCGTTCCCCAACATGTGTTGTTTGTTGTGATATCTTTAACCCTCGCCACAATGTTTTTTTGAACATCAGCGCTTGATACAAAATTATTTGCGCGGGGCACATTGTTTTCGAGAATGTCAAGGTCGTATTCTTCCCAACATTTATACGGTCCGCCTTCCAAAACTTCATTGGTAAATATTTCTTTGGTTTCACCTGCTCCCAGAATGACTACGATACCGGAATTGCATACCAATGTTTGAACTGAGTTCTGTGCATTGGACAGATTAGCAGATGTAATGGCATAATCCCAATTGCCGGCATTGTCATACACTCTGACTTCAACCGTTACAGGGCTGATATCGTTGCAGGTCACGACGGAAGGGGTCACAGTCATGTAAGAGATCCCTGAACAATTGTCAAAAGAGCCAACATCAAACATTTCCGGTGTCAAAGTTTTGGTATTGTCCATGTCCAGTCTGACAAACACCTGAGACCTTACATAAGGAGTTGGCCTTACATCATCCACCACGACGACATTACTTTCACAAGATGAAGAATTTCCGTTTGTATTCGTTACGGTCAGAGTCACCGGATAACTTCCCGGTCCTGTAAATTCGGTTTGACTAAGGGTGTATGTATCAAAATCCGACGATCCGTCATCGATATCATCAAAATTTATGGAAGACAGACAGCTGCTGGTTGCTGTGCCTTTTGTAACTTCTGCCTTGCAAACAGCAGTCTGCGCAGTCAGTCGGGTTCCGGCCAGAAGGCAGAGGAACATAAATAGATAAAGGGTGTTCATTTTTGTTGTCATGATATATTCATTTTTTTTGTAATATTGTTATTAATAAAGATTAAAAAAATATCCTCATTCCGGTTTGAGGAAAAAATAATGTGCGCGCTGTACTATACGTTTCGGTTTGTATGTTTTGACTGCCCAATAGGAAATCAAGATAAAAACCTATGGTTTTATGGTATAAAATCGTTTGGTAAGTCACCCCACCTCTCAGCATGGGGCGTTCGAAATAGCTGATAGCCGGTGTCTGTTTGATCACTTCTCCCTCAGGATTCAAAAAACTGCTTTTTTGCCAACGGACCAAAGGAATCATCAAGCCTGCTTTGATCGAGAGAGAAGAAGATTTTCGCAAAGGAATATCATATTCCAAAGACGGATGGATAAAAAGACTCTGGCTGTATTGGTAGGTTTTGCCATTTTTTTTGGTGACTTTTGTTGCCAATACCTCTCCGGTCTCTGTAGTCATCAAACCGTCAGGGCCAATAAAATATCCAATGGTGTCAGTGACAGAAAATGTTTCGGTTTTTGTTGTTTGATACCGAATGTGTGACGCCATGCCGGTGTAATTGATCCCGATATTTCCCATAAGATTTTTAAACAACCTTTTGTGAAGACCATATTCAAGAGCATAATGATACATCGGTCGGTGAAGCGTCGTTTTGGTTGTATTTTCGTAAGATAACCTGTCTGTCACAAAAGTTGGTCCGGCACCCGCCATCAGATACTGAAGCCATTTTGATGAAGGTTTATCTGTTGGATTTAAAAAGATGGGTTCGACCAGAAGGGTGGCTTTGTTATCAAAAAGTTCGACAGATTTGGGATTCAGTTCATCGACATTGACGACATCTTTTATGTTCAGACCAACATCCTTTGAAGTTGGAGCCGGCGTTTCCGGTATTTTGGTCGTTTCTGTAGCAGGAATATAGGCGGGGAGGTTTTGTGTTGCAAATGGATTTGTTTGGTTTTGGGTTACGGGATTAAAAAATTGTTTTTGATTACGAACAGAAGGCTGAACGTTTGATGGTTTATTATTTTGGTTTGTTATTACGGTATTACTGGTTTCCAAACAGGTTTTTAGTTGTTGAAGCAATTCGGCCTTTTCTTCGGCCCAGGCTGTTGATGAAACCTCAGGGATTTGTGGAGCATCATTGTCCATAACATAATACCCTCCGATTCCCGTGCCTAATCCGCCGAGGAAAAAGAGAAAAAAGGGCAACCACATTCGTTTCCGACGAACAGGCAGATTGGGTTGGATCCCGCGCCACAAAGCTTCTGTGTCCACCGTTTCGGTGTGGCGTTGAAGTTGTCCGATGATCTTTTTTTCTTTATCATTCCATTCCATGATGATAAAATTTATTTTTGGTGTTCAAAACTTTTTGTTTTTTGTTGTAAATATTGTCGGGCTCTCGTAAGATAAACCCGGCTTGATGATTCTGCTATATCCAGCAACGAAGCTATTTCTGCATGGCTGTAACCTTCGACAGCATATAGATTAAATACAAGGCGCTGCACATCGGGAAGCTGATTGACCAGGTTGAGCACATCCTGAATATTCAGGTCGTCCGTCACAGACATTTCGCGGCTTTCTTCTGTCAATATGCTGCTGATGTCTTCGAGATGCCTGTATTTTTTGATTTCTTTGAGGCAGGTGTTGACGGTGATGGTGACAAGCCAGTTGCGAAAACTTCCCTGGTCCCGGTACGAATCGATATTTCTGATGATTTTGATCAGACTATCCTGCAACACGTCCTTTGCGTGTTCTTTGTCTTTCATGTATCGTACACATACAGCCATCAGATCCGGAGAATATTTTTCTACCAGGGCTTTGTAAGCAGACTCTTGGCCTTTTTTACAACCGGATATGATGGATGTGTCTGACAAGGATCAACGTTTTATAAAAAAATCTCCTTCCAATATTTGATTTTTTGCCGTAAGCGGCTGTAATGTTTTGGACCAGAAATTGCCTTTAAAGCTACCTTTAATCCAATCATTATGCTGTTGACTCAATATCCGGATTTCTTCAAATCCGCAGGTATTTGACGTCGGACAATTGATTTCAATTCCTTTATTCAGAAAAGTCTGATCTTTCCAAACGATGTTTCCGGTTTCTGTTGCGACCAATCCTGGTTGTTGATTGTTTATAAAGGTGATCAAAAACTCCTGGGTTGTGCTTTTGAATAAAATGCTGGTTTCCGAACCCGAACCGGTGACGATAATATCGCCGGTGTACAAGGTGTTTCCATCCGGAGTGCGAAGGCTTATGTATTGGTTTTCAAGACCCGAACAAAGGAATATATTTCCCAGGTCAGCGATATCATTATCAAAACTGATGTTAGCCATTTTTTCTCCTGCATTGCCCGCTGCTCCGAAAGAAAGAACGCCGTCGTCACATATCGGTATGGTCCATTCAAAGTCACTTTCCGGAATGTATATATATTCAGTTTTGGTATTTTGGTTGATTTGAATAAAACCTTCCGGCAAATCTTTGGCAAAACAATTTTTAAAACTGCCTTTCAGGGTGATATTTCTGATTTGTTGGGTATTGAAGTTTTTTATTCCGGTTTCGACGGTGGTTTCATTTGCACTTACCGTGATACCGTTTTGTAAATCCGAACAGTCAGTGACAGGTTGGATAGAAACGGATTGATTTTTGGGAACTAATATTTCCCATTTTCCGGTATTGGTAGTTTGGGTTTCAAATCTTTTTCCATCATAATCATAGGTGATTTTTTGTTTTACCAATGGAAGATCATTAGCTGTAAAAATGCCTTTCAGAGCGGATGGTTCGTAGGTGTGAACGACGGCATAGATACCGGATGATTGGATGGGCAGATTTTTGGTATCGGAAAAAGTACCAAGGTCTGTCCAAAACTTTTTCGATCGGTCGTATTGGATGATTCTGGCTTGTTTTTCAGGCGAAATATTCAGAAATACGTTTTTCGGATTGGTCAAAGCCAGATATTTTTCATTTTGAGTCAGAAGGTCAAATCTGAAAACGTACAACCATTCGACCAGATGGTATTTGCCATCGATGTCAATAAGTTTTCCTCCCGGGATGGCTTGCAGGTGATATGGATTGTTCAGGTCAAATTCATGGTAGATACAGTTTACTTGTCCGGCATAGGCTCCATTTCCGGAAGTTAATCCGGTATTTGTCAGATCTATGGCCATTTTTCCGGAAGGAAAAGAGATGACACTACCTTCAGAGGTGGAAAAAACCTGTTTATTCGTATTCCTGAACAGCGTTACGTTGTGGTAATTGACCTGATTTTCAATGTTGTACAAAGAATATTCGTAGACCTGTCCGTCTGTATCGGTTATAGAAAGAAGTTCGTTTTCTTTATATATGTTTTTGGCGTCAAACTGAAAAAAGGATGCCTGATTGATGATTTTACTTTGTTGGTTGAAACGTGCTGTCAGACCCGTCAATGGCTGACCGTTTTCATCTGTGACATTGATGACCGTTTTGGCAGAAGCGATGACCGTTTTTCTGACCGGTTTGATGATGGTTTCTGTGGATTCTTCCGTGTCGGGATAACATCCTGCAAAAATCAGCAAGGTGGCCAGAACAAAAATGTATTTAGAAAGATACATGTTTTAATGATTTATACTCTATTAATTCTCAAAGTAAAGAAAACGCTACAAATTATTTGGTTTTATTTTTCGAAATGATGATAAATCGGTTTGTATATTCGAAAAATGTGGAGTAATTCCTTGCGGTGAAATCACCAAAAACGATGTTATATTTGTATATTTGCATCCTTAAAATTAAACCATATATGGCAGATTATAAAGTTATTTTTGCAATGGAGGGTGTTACCAAAATATATCCTCCTCAAAAAACCGTCTTAAAAAATATTTGGCTCTCCTTTTACTACGGTGCCAAAATCGGTGTACTCGGTCTCAATGGCTCAGGAAAATCTTCTCTCCTCAAAATTATCGCCGGTCTGGACACCAATTTTCAGGGCAAGGTCACTTTTGATAAAGAATATAAAATCGGTTATCTCGAACAGGAACCTACCCTGGACGAAACCAAAACCGTCCGACAGATTGTCGAAGAAGGGGTACAACATATCGTCGATGTCATCAAAGCTTATGAAGACATCAACAATAAACTTTGCGAGCCCATGGACGATGATGAAATGATGAAAGCCATCGAAGTTCAGGGAGAACTCATGGAAAAAATGGATCATTACGATGCATGGAATCTCGATCATAAACTCGAAACCGCCATGGAATCGCTTCGTTGTCCGGAAGGAGATGTTGCCATCAGTGTCTGTTCGGGTGGTGAAAAACGCAGGGTAGCCCTGTGCAGATTGTTGCTCAGTCAGCCGGATATTTTGTTGCTCGATGAGCCTACCAACCACCTGGATGCCGAGAGCGTTCACTGGCTCGAACAATATCTCAAAAACTTCCCGGGAACGGTTATCGCGGTGACTCACGACCGTTACTTCCTGGACAATGTTGCCGGTTGGATTCTGGAGCTTGACAGAGGGGAAGGTATTCCATGGGAAGGCAATTACTCTTCCTGGCTGGAACAAAAAGCAAAACGTCTCGAACAGGAAGAAAAATCTGAATCCAAAAGGCGAAAAACCCTCGAAAGAGAATTGGAATGGGTGCGCATGTCGCCTAAAGCCCGCCAATCCAAGGGGAAAGCCCGTCTTTCTGCTTATGACAAATTACAAAATGAAGAGACCAAAGAAAAAGAAGCCAAACTGGAATTGTTTATTCCACCCGGAGAAAGACTCGGAGACAAAGTCATCGATATCGAAGGGGTTTCCAAAGCCTACGGAAATCGTGTGCTGATAGACAATTTTACCTGCTCCATTCCAAAAAATGCTATCATCGGCATCATCGGACCCAATGGTGTCGGTAAGTCGACTTTGTTTAAAATGATCATGGGCACTGAAAAACCGGATAGCGGGACCATCACCATAGGCGATACCGTCAAACTGAGTTATGTAGACCAGTCTCATGCCGACCTAAAACCCGAACTCACCATCATGGAAGCCGTCGGAAAAGGTCTGGAAATGATTATGGTCGGAAAAGCACAACTCAATGTCCGGGCTTACCTAAGTAAGTTTAATGTTTCAGGTTCTGACCAACAGAAAAAACTTTCGGTTTTGTCGGGCGGGGAAAGAAACAGGGTTCACCTGGCGATGACCCTCAAAGAAGGTGGTAACGTATTGCTTCTCGACGAACCAACCAACGACATTGACGTAAATACACTCAGGGCTTTGGAAGAAGCCATCGAAAATTTTGCCGGATGTGTTTTGGTGATTTCGCACGACCGATGGTTTATTGACAGATTGGCGACTCATATTTTGGCTTTTGAAGATGATTCACAGGTGATCTTTTTTGAAGGTAACTTCAGTGATTACGAAAAAGCCAAACTCGAGAGGGTAGGGAATATTGCACCAAGAAGACCGAGATTCAAAAGTTTATTGTAAAAACAAGTTATGTTCCGGTTTCTGCAGTATGTTATTTTAACGGTAATTTTTTCCTTACATTTTGTTTTTATGTTGCAAGCACAAATACAGAAAACAGATTCCGGAACGATAGAATTGTATCCTGATTTTAAATCAAAATATGTTACGCCAAGACATATAGAAGTCTGGTTTCCTTCCCATTTTAAAAAAGGACAAGATGTTTCGGTGTTGTATATGCATGACGGACAGATGTTGTACGATTACACATCCACCTGGAATCAGCAAAGCTGGAATGTGGACTCCATAGCAGCGGCATTGATGTCAGCGGGTAAAATCAAAGATTGTATCATCGTCGGTATCTGGAATGGCGGGGTTACAAGACATAAAGATTATTTTCCTGAAAAACCGTTTTTAAGTCTGAAAGAAGAAGAAAAAACATGGGTTCAGGAAGAATTAAAAAAGGCTGGAAGAACGACAGAAGTTTTTGAACCCGTCTCTGATGATTATCTGAAAAGTTTGGTATATGAAATCAAACCGTTTATTGATTCGGTGTACCAACTCAGCGGAACCAAAAATAAAACTTTTGTTTCCGGTAGCAGCATGGGAGGATTGATCTCTATGTATGCCATTTTGGAATATCCCGATGTTTTTAGTGGTGCTGCTTGTTTGTCAACCCATTGGCCTGGTGTGTTCAATATGGAAGGTAATCCGATCCCCGGAAGTTTTAATCAATACATAAAAGGCCGTTTACCTTTTCTCAAAGGTAATACATTATATTTTGATTATGGTGACGGAACCCTGGATGCACTGTATCCTCCATTGCAAAAAGAGGTCGATAAGATATTGAATTTTTACCCGAAAGATTTGTGGACCTCACGGTTTTTTCCCGGGAAGGATCATTCTGAAAAGGCTTGGGCAGAAAGGTTTGATTCGGTATTGTTGTATCTTTTAGGAAACTGATATCCTTTCATCAAAAGAAAAAGGGATTACTTTTGGATGTACAATTATTTTACATAAGGTTTCGCAGAATTTTAATACTTTTGGTTTTTAAACCCCGGGAAATATCATGGTCAAACGATATTTGTGCATTATTATAAGTATTTTTATTGCTATTTATGCTTCAGGTCAGATCATCAATACAGAATCATCCAGAATCCGAACAGATACCACCGGATGGTTTGGTACCGTTAGTGCTGCATCGAGTTATTTGTTAAATGACAATACATTGTTTTCTTTTGATGCCAATATTCACGTCGAACATAAAGGGAAAAAACAATTATGGCTTTTTTTATCCAATTATCATTTTGCCAGAGGTACGGGAGTCAATTTTGCGGATGAAGGTTACCTTCATTTAAGAAACAATATTGCGGTAACCAAAATGTTGAAATGGGAAGGTTTTGTACAGATTCAGAAAAATTCCATTCAGAATATAGGCGACAGGCTCCTGGTGGGCACCGGACCGAGATTTAAACTGTCGGACCATAAATATTTCCGAATGTATGTCGGCACCAGTGTTATGTGGGAATCCGAAACAGAAAGGACAGACCGCACCATTCAAACCAATTTGTTGAGGAGTTCTAATTATGTGAGCTTTACTGTTGTTTTGGGAAATAAAGGTACTCTGGAAAATACAACGTATTTCCAACCATCTTTCGGGTCTTTTGGCGATCGTAGATTATTGACAGATTGGCGGTTAAGAATCAAATTATTTAAAAAATTCAGCTTTACGGCCTTATTAACCTATCTTTATGACAGTCAACCTGCAACGGGTGCAAACCGGAATATTCTGCGACAGGTAAATGGCGTTAGCTATACATTTTGATTACACAAATATTTGAAAGCAAATAAAGCTTTTGGAATACACAAAATATTGGTTGTTATTTAAAAGGTAGTTTTATCAGAAATTCTGATCCTATATTTTCTTCACTTTGTACGGTGATAGATCCTCCGTGAGCCCGGATGATATCACTTGCGAGAGATAAACCCAAACCTGTGCCTTTTCCGGTTGGTTTTGTGGTAAAAAAGGGTTGGAATATTTTGTTTTTTTCTGATTCCGGGATGCCGGTTCCGTTGTCGGATATAGAAATCTCTATTATTTGAGGATTGCGGTTTGTTTTGATGGTTACTTTAGGTGTATATCCGGGATTTTGTGTTTGTTCGGCGAGCCATCGTTGGTGGGTGGCATAAAATGCATTGTTGATAAGATTGAGGAGGACCCTTCCGATGTCCTGTTTCATCAGTTCTGTTTTACCTGTTTCAGGGCTAAAGATACATTCATACGTTCCTGCAAGATTTCCCAACTTTATTTTACTTTCCTCACTTGCGACTTTGATATATTCTTCGCACATCACGTTAATGTCCACCATTTCTTTTTGTCCTTTGCCTGAACGGCTGTGTTCCAGCATACTTTTGATGATACCTTCGGCTCTTTTGCCGTGTTCCTGAATTTTTTTCTCATTTTCCATAATATCATCAACGATGGCCAATACTTCTTCAGGGTTGTTATTGTGGACTTCTTCTTTGAGTTCGGACATCAGGTCCTGATTCAGCGCGGCAAAATTGGTGACAAAATTGAGTGGATTCTGTATTTCATGGGAAATGCCGGCAACCAGTTCTCCCAGGGAAGCCATTTTTTCAGATTGAATCAATTGTGCCTGAGTTTGTTTCAGTTCCAACAGTGTTTTTTCCAACTTAAGTTTTTGTTGGTCAATTTCCTGTTTTTGACTCTCAAGCAATATATAATCTTTTCTCTTTTGCCGGTAGGACATTAAAAAATAGAGGATAAATCCAAACATCAGACAAATGACCAATAATCCGGAACTGACAAAGATGATGACATCCGTAGATTGTAAAGCGGTATTATCCATGACCCTTTATTTTTTTGTGGTTTTGTTGTGTATAGTTGAGAAACACTGCATATCCGTACACCAAATACAATAAAGCACTGAACAAAAGGTTGACTTTATAAATGATAACCGGCGGATTAATCATAGTGTAAATTTTAAAACTATGGAACCCCCACACCAGAATATTAAAAGCATAATAGATCAGGATGGCGCTGTTGAACCAAAAAATCCCCTCTTTCAATAAGTCATCATATTTCAGAGAGTCTTTTATAAAAATAAACAACAATAACGAAAAAAATACCAGCAAAACACTTTCCAATATCATTATATTGGTATTGGTTTGATGGAGCGGTTGGAAATATAATGTGTTGATAATTTCTGTCAAAACCAATATAAACCATGAACCGTATAATATGTTACTGATGCGGGTCGATTCAAATAGTTTAGAAAATATGACAACGTAGATACCATATTCTATTGGTGTAAAAATATGATAAATGATGTTGTTTGAAAATAGCTGGAAATAAACGACCATTTTGGCGATACCTTCAGACAAAGAGGTCGCAACAACAAGCCAACATATCCAAATAAAGGGAGGGGATACTTTTTGAATATGGAATAGACAAAAAAGAAAAACCCCGATCAGGGATATGTAGTATAATATATGGACAAATTCAAAAAACATTAATTCGGGCAGAAAGGAGGACAAGGATCGGCTTTGTCAAAAACCGATGATTTTGTCGGATCATTGCGGTCTCTTTCGGTAGAAGGAATCATGAGGGTATTATTTTTTATACCTACGGCTATCAGATGGTATTTTGGTAAAGAGCTACCCGGAGCAGGGTCTTCAGCGCCAAAATAAAACATTACGGCATCTGCACTGCCACCGGATTTATTGTTGTTGATGATTTCTGACAGTTGATTTGCCTGAATGGTGAATCCTTCGAGGGGAACCTGATTACCGGAAGATTCAATTTTGAATGGTGTTCTTGCCATATATTTGGTTCTCATACTCAATGCTTCATTCCATGAGATAGCGGTGCTTACAGGTCTGAAAGTTGAAGCGTCGGTAGATTCTTTGGGTGTAAAAAAACTTAGGAAAAATATACAGCCTATGGTAGCAAAAGCTGTGATAAATCCTGCCATAAAAGATTTGGTTTGATGTTTCATTTTGAAAGATTTTTTTAAAGTGGCTATTTAAACAAAGGTTTTGTAAAAAGAAAAGCCAAGATACAATTTATAATTAAATTAAAATAAAATTTTGAAATATGATATGTTTGACAAATTTCACTTTCATTTTTTTATAAGGTAGCAGTTTGAAAAGCCATCAATATTTTAAAAGTATCGTAACCACAAAAGGGACATGAAGGAATACCCGTTTTTTGAAAGTCATGAGGTGTTTTGACAAAGACATAAAAAAAGCCTTCCATGAAACATAGAAGGCTTTTGTACCCGGGACTGGACTCGAACCAGCACACCTTGCGGCGCTGCCACCTGAAGACAGTGCGTCTACCAATTTCGCCACCCGGGCAAATGGACGGCAAAAATAGACATTTCCTGATAATTCACAACCATGAAAAAGAAAATATTAAAATAAACCTGTTTTACATAATCATTAAACAGATCCATGACTTTGAAATTTTAATTAAAAGGAGGACTATATCCGGATTGTAAAAAGGAAAAAGTATCTTTAACCCAGAATCCGCATTAGAAATTTATTGCGAACAAATCTGACTTCATATTTACTTTGGTTCTCATTTTTTCTTCCTCAATGCAGCTCAGGCTGCATCTCCGGTTAAAAAATTCCGAGCCTCATAACTATTTTGTCATATTTTCTCTCATGACAAAGTCCAATGCGGAATCTGGGTTTAACTTTTGTTTGTTTTCTAAATTGTTTGACTAAATCATTGATATTATGCAACCCGAACATCAAATGTATGGCGATGCTTATACGCCTGCCGAAATTGCCAAAAGAGTTTTGAATATGGGAGTAACCAAGGCCAGAGCAGAAACACTTACGTTGTTGGTTTTGGCTATTCTGGCAGGAGCTTTTATTGCGTTGGGAGGTTTGTTTTATTCCGTCGTTATAACTGATTCTGCGTTAGGATTCGGTTTGACGCGACTTTTGGGAGGTCTTTCTTTTTGTCTGGGACTTATTTTGGTTGTCATCGGTGGTGCGGAACTCTTTACCGGAAACAATCTTTTGGTGATGGCCTGGGCAGGAAAACAAATCACGACCCGTGAGGTTTTGCGAAACTGGGGCATCGTATACATTGGTAACATCATAGGTGCTTTCGTTGTGGCCGGAATGGTGTATTATGCTGATACAACATCTATGGCAGACGGATCCGTTGGGAAAACCCTTTTATCAATAGCTTTGACAAAATCTAATCTGTCATTTACCATTGGATTTGCCAGGGGAGTTTTGTGCAATATGCTGGTGTGTCTCGCAGTATGGTTGGCCATGGGAGGACATTCTGTGACAGACAAGATATTAGCCATTATATTTCCTGTCACAGCTTTTGTGGTTTTGGGATTTGAACATTCTGTTGCGAACTGGTTTTTTCTTCCTATGGGTTTGATGTTGGATACTGGGCAGCAGATAGCATATTCAGGTGTTATGGTTAATCTCATCTCTGTTACCCTGGGTAATATTGCCGGTGGTTCGTTGTTGGTGGCCGGGGTTTATTGGATAGCCTATCTACGAAAGGAAGACAAAAAGTGATATTTTTTATCCGGAATTAAAGTCAAAAAACGATTATCAATTTACATCAGGGCATTTGTTGTCGAATAGGTAATTTTATATTTTTCTTTTTATATATTCTTCAGGATAGTCTCTGACGCCATAAGCTAGATGTCTCAGACCGGTCGTTCCTTCTGTTTCCCATTTGTTGATTTCATCTTCGTTTAGGATAAAACGAATGGTGTAAATGCCGACAGTGCCACAAACAACTTCAAAAATCAAATTGCCAGCTGCATCGGATTCGAGACTGTAGTCCCAGGCACTTTCTGCCAGAATTTTGTTTTCCATACTTAAAAATATATGTCTTTATAAATCATGTTTTGTCCGGATACAAAGTTTTTGAGTTTGAATAATGGTTTTTTACCCGGATTAAATCTTTTGGTTTTTGGTGTTATTTGAGGCAAACCCTCTTCTTCTTCCAGCCAGGGCATGATGGTGTGTTCTGCTTTTCCTGTATTGAGATTAAAATCATATTTTTCAAGAATATTGTCATGAGGAGACATCGACGTATGGGTGGCACCTATGAGAAACCAATCATTTTGCCGGTATCTCCACTTGTAAGTATAAGCCCATTTATAAGCAGAACCTCCGTAATAGTCAACACAAACACATTTGTTTTCGATGTACAATTCCTGGAACGGGTCCCCGAAAACACCACCGTCGTCGGAGAGCAAAACGGAATGGTTGGATTGTACAGATAGGGTATACCCACCTTTTGGATTGGCAAAAATGACAAGCAATATTCTGGGTTTTTGGGCGTGACCTTCTTCTTTCAGATCGGGAATTTCTTTATCGCACTCCAGGATCGCGGTGATATCAGACAGTGTATCACTGTTGAGTTGGCCTTTATATTGATACAAGATTTGGTATCCTTTGGGAACAAAATCTGAGATGGTTTTTCCTTTTTGCGGCAAAACAGGATATGGATAAGGATTCAAGAATAGGTGCAGAATTGTGATGATTAAGGACATGGATATAATTTATTGATTCAACCACTTTTTGAAAGAGCTGCTGTTTTCGCTGCTGATGATGATTTCTCTTTTTGCTTCAGGGTCGAGTGAAAGTTTGATTCTGCTTTTACTCACCTGTACCATCGATTTGATGCTTGTAATATGGCAAATAAAACTTCGGTTGACCCGAAACCAGATTTTTGGATCCAATATTTCTTCCAAATCCGAAAGGCGATAGTCCACGATATATTTGCTGCCATCCCTTTTATACAGATATACATACCGGTCTTCGCCTTCAAAAAAAGCGATCTGTTCCGTAGGTACCGTCATCAGACGCTCTCCTCTGTTGACCATAAACCGCTCCTGATATTCTTTTTTGGGACTTTGTAATGTTGCCAATAGTTTATGGACATCCGGAAATCCGGCATTTTCCTTTTGACTTTGATATTTTTGATAAGCTATTTTTACATCCTCTTCATCTATAGGTTTGAGCAAATAATCGATGCTGTTGACTTTAAAAGCTTTGATGGCAAATTGGTCATAAGCTGTGGTAAAAATAACCGGTGCTTTGACGGTTGTTTTTTCGAAAATTAAAAAACTTTTGCCGTCGGACAATTCAATATCCATAAAGATCAGGTCAGGTTGATGTGTGCTGAGCCAGGCCACAGCCTCTGATACACTTTCCACTTTGCCGATGATATTAGAATCAGGTATAACTTTTTGGATGATTCTGATCAAATGGTCCTGAGCGGGTTTTTCATCTTCAATAATATATATAGAAAGCGGCATGTTTTATTTTTTTAAGCATCAGGAAAAACGGGAAGCGTCACTGAAAACCATTCTTCATTATCCATAATCAAAATACCTTTTCCTGAGATCAGGGTATACCTTTTGTTCAAATTGCTCAGACCTATACCGGTAGATTTTTCCTGATTTATTTTGGGTTGTTTTATGTTTTTAAAAACGAGGTTGTCTTTTTCCATAAAAAGATACACCGTCATCGGATAAGAAGGAGATATCATATTGTGTTTGACAACATTTTCAAGGAGCAACTGAAGGGCAAATGGCGGAATGGTGTATGCTGTATTTTGTATTTCTGCGTGTAAAACAAAACTATCACCAAGGCGGATTTTTTGCAGAAAAAAGTAATGTTGCATGAGTTCCAGTTCCTGTTCCAAAGGTATCAATGATTTTTCTCCCAATTCGAGAACAGACCTGTACAACTTTGAAAAACGGGTTGTATACCGAATGGCCAATTCGGGATTTTCAGGTATAATGGAAGCAAGTGTATTCAGGCTGTTGAATAAAAAATGTGGGTTGATTTGGTTTCGGAGTGCTTCATACTGAGAAAAAATCTGTTCTTTTTCAAGTTGCAGGGTTTTGACCTTCAGATTCATGTTTTCCAGTTTCAAAGCTTCATTTGACAAACGAAGTTCGTAGGCTTCAATGGCTTTGTGGATGATCACTTTGAGCTCTTCAAATTTCCAGGGTTTGGTGATATAGTAATAAATATTTCCTTTGTTGATGGCATCGATGATGGACGGCATATCGCTGTATCCGGTCAGAATCATTCTGATGACATGTGGAAATGTATCTTTTACAGTTGCCAGAAACTCCACACCACTCATCGTAGGCATACGTTGGTCACTGATGATGACCTGCACCGGAAACTTGTGTAAAATGTCTAAGGCATCTTCCGGGGTTTGAGCGGTAAACACCCTGTAAAACCTGCGAAATACGGCACTAAAGGCGACGAGGTTGTCGGCTTCATCATCCAGATATAAGATAGAATGTGTTTCCAAAAATTATTTCGATTTATAACCGGACAAAAATACAATTAAAAAGAGAGCTGTGGTAAGGAACATATAAAACTTCCAGACGCCTTCCATATTGGGTGTTCCTCCTTTTGAATCCAGAAGCAGGAAATATATAAAACGTATGGCTACAACCCACAGGATGAGATTGACAAAAATCCACAATAGTTTTGTGGAAACGACTATTTTCAACCAGGTGATCAGGATAAGTTTTGACAATAAATAAATGCCATGGGTAATCAGGATGGCGTAAATAATGAGACAGATGAGAACAAATCCAAGAAGTATGCCCATAAAAAATGATTTGTTTCAAAGGTAACTTTCCGGTTCTGTTTTGAGGCTACCAACTGTTGTGAATGCGGAAAAAAGCGTTGTGAACAGGGAATAAACCATCCTTTTCCGAAAAGAAAAAGTAACAAAAATGTGTAGTAAAACAAGGTAAAATGATGATATAAGTATGTTTTTGTTTAATCATGAAATAAATAATATTAAACAAAAAGCAACTCTTTTGACCATCTCTGCACTTTATAAAGTATTAAATCATAAAAAAATAAAATATGAAATCTTTAAATGTATTTTTATTTGTCATTTTAGGTCTGTTTACGTTTACATCTTGTAATGATGATGACGATACCCAAAAAACAATTGTAGATCTAGTTGTTGAAAATCCTGATTTCAGTATTCTGGAAGCAGCGGTAATACATGCCGGCATTACAGAATCCTTAAAAAGTGGAAACATTACGGTTTTTGCACCAAACAATGAAGCTTTCAAAACTATCGGTATCAACAGTGAAGCGGATATCAAAGCGATCGACAAAACAGCGGTTGCTGCAATTCTTACTTATCACGTTATTCCATCATTGGTTCCTGCATCAGCTATCGCAACAGCATCCAACACAGAAATTACCATGTTGGATGGTGGTAAAGCATATGTAACCAAAAATGCTTCCGGTGTTTCTGTCAACGGTGCCAAAGTAACTACGGCAGACCTGAAAGCTGAAAACGGTGGTTTGATCCATGTGATTGATGCTGTCATCCTCAATGAAACCAGAAATATTGTTGCCATTGCTCAGGCATATCCGGAATTGTCTTATCTGGTAGCTGCGGTTTTGAGAGCCAATGAAGGAAATACCAAAGTTGTGGATATCCTGTCAAGCGCAGGTCCGTTTACAGTATTTGCACCGACAAATCAAGCCTTTATCAATGCAGGTTTCACCACGATTGCCTCTATTCAGGCTGCTAATCCGAATACTTTAGCCAATATTCTTACTTACCCGTAATTGCGGCAAGAGTATATTCCAGCAACCTGACCACAGGAACAGTAGCAACGGCACAAGGAAGTAATGTTACGATCAATGCCTCTACAGGAACTGTCAAAGGTACCAACAATATGTCACCTTCTAATATTGTCAATGTAAACATACCTGCCAGCAATGGTGTGGTCCATGTAATTGATACTGTATTGTTACCATAAGTTCGTTTTTCATAAAAGTCAGCGTAATTATTTTAAGCCCGCTATAGTAAGATATTGCGGGCTTTTTTTGTAAATGTAAGATTATTTACAAATATTGTACACTTGAGATAAATGAGTTTTTATATTCATGTTAATGTAGGCATGTTTTGCTTTAGCAGTTGTAATGGATTTTTCAGATACTTTTGAAAAAAAAAGACCAAACCATAATAAATGTCATTACATTTGTTTTTTGAACAATAAACAAATACGTAATGACCACACATCAATCTTCAAAAGTACTGCACATTAGTTTATGGGTAGTACAAATCCTGTTGGCAGCAGCATTTGGCATGGCCGGCTTTCTGAAAATTAGTTTGCCATTAACTGAATTGGCTGCAAAAGGGATGGGTTTTGTAAATCATACTCCTGAAATGATGGTACGATTTATTGGTGCATCTGAACTTGCCGGTGCGTTAGGATTAATTCTTCCTGCGGTATTACGAATCAAACCCATATTAACACCAATTGCTGCTGCAGGGCTGGCGGTGATTATGTTATTGGCAGCCAAAGAACATATAGAACAAAATGAATCTGTAATGGCTAATGTTATTTTATTTTTGTTGGCATCATTTGTTGCCTGGGGCAGATTTACAAAAGCACCGATTCAGGCAAAAAACTGAGTTCATTTCCCGAATGCTCGGGTGTACAGTTTGTACTTTTGTACCCAGTCTTAAAACCGCACCATGAAATCGGTAACATATACTTAAAAAAAATGGTTTTGGTGCCTGACCACATCATTACATAAAATCAGAAGCTTAAAGTATGTAAAAAAATAATGAGTATGATCAGGAAAATGGTGAATTTTTAAAATGAAATAAACCGAAGTCATCATCAAAAATTAAAATCTCAGACCCATTATAAAAGCAACCACGGAAAGCTTATTCTCATAAAAAGAGTCATTGGCTACCCAAAACATTGTTTTATAAAGTTAAGTAAAATGAATAATAAATAGAAAATATGAAATTCAAAATCTTCCTTGGTTTAATGTTAAATTTGAGTTTAGCGTTTGGACAAAATCAACAAATTACAAAGCTTGACGGGAATAATATTGCTTTCGTAGAAATTGATAAAACTGTAAAACTCCTGATGGACAAGGCCAATGTTCAAGGTTTGAGTTTGTCGATACTTAATAAAAACCAACCAGCCTATATAAAATCCTACGGATTTAAAAACATGGATAAAGGCGAGTATTTAGATACTTCAACGGTTTTGTATGCTGCATCATTTAGCAAGGCAGTATTTGGTTACTTGACCATGAAATTGGTACAGGAAAAAGTAATCGACTTGGATACACCGCTATACAAATATTTGAGCAAACCCATTTCGGAATACGAGTATTTCTCAGACCTGAAATCCGACGACAGATGTACATTGATGACCGCAAGAATGTGTTTAAGCCATACAACAGGACTTCCAAATGTTAGATGGGTCCATCCAACAACAGGTGAGGAAGACACTCTTGGTGTTATGAAAATATATTTTACACCGGGAGAAAAATATGCTTATTCGGGTGAAGGTATAAAACTTTTGCAATTAGTCGTAGAAGAAATAACCAAAAAAAATGTTGAAGAATTGGCACAGGAAAAAATCTTCAAACCAATAGGTATGACAAGAACAGGTTATATTTGGCATGAAAGATTTGATGATAATTATGCAATCGGGCACCTGGCTGACAATACACTTAACCCCAAAAAAAAGCGAACCAAACCGGTTGCCGGAGCTTCTTTGGTAACCACAATTGCGGACTACACGAGATTTATAGATTATTTGATGAAACAAAAAGGTTTAGACAAAAAACTGTTTAAAGAAATGATTTCACCGCAAATTGAAATACTTTCAAAAACACAATTTCCTGTTATCACAGAAGAAACAACAACGGAAAACAAAGCAATAAATTTATCGTACGGTCTTGGTTGGGGACTTTTGAAATGCAAATACGGCAGAGCATTTTTTAAAGAAGGGCATGATGATGCCTGGAGAAACTACAACATTAATTTTATTGACAAAGGAATTTCAATTATTATCATCACCAACAGTGCCAACGGAGAATTCATTTTTAAAGAATTATTAGAAACCTTAATAGGCGATACTTTTACACCCTGGAAATGGGAAGGATATTTTCCAATCGGCTACAAGAAGTAAATGGCACCAAAACAAAACATAAGTTTTGTAATATTGCGGGTTCGGGCGTGTATTGTAATTCAACGGTGGTACTTCACCCTCGCTGGCGCATGTTTGTAACTTGTGCCTTCATCTCACTGATTTAAATTAAGTAAAATCATTAAGCCAGCCGTAGAACCTAAAGGAATAGATTTTGCGGAGTGTTACCATATACGATCACCGGTTTATACCATTTTATGATTTTTACATCTGGTTTTGAGTAGCGGGTTTTCCGTTTGACAATATGACCATTTCTGGAAAAATATAAACAAATAAAGCGTATTAAAAGAAAATCATTATTTTTGTATTATGAACCGAAAAATAAAATTAACCGCAGTCATTGAAAAGGAAGATAACATGTATATCTCTCTTTGTCCTGAACTGGATATTGCCAGTCAGGGAGAAACAAAAGACGAAGCAAAATCTAATCTTATCGAAGCGATTGAGTTATTTTATGAAATGGCTTCAGAAAGTGAAATCAGCAAGCGACTTCATAATGATATACAAATCACTACTGTGACAGTAAACGTGTAAACCTTCATGAAAAAGCTTTCCGGAAAAGATGTTTGTTTGATACTCTCAAAATTTGGATTTGTAAGTGTCAGACAAAAAGGAAGTCATGTGATCATGCAAAAAACAACAGAAATAACAACCATCACAGTTCCTGTGCCATTACATAAAGAAATTAAAACAGGCACCCTTCATTCAATCATCAGACAATCAGGTCTTACAAAACCTGATTTTGAATGATTTCTAGTTTCTATATTAGAAACTGTCGCCGCTATAAAATATTTACTTTTTCCTAAATCGAAAAAATGACCAAGATTACACATTAGCACAAATAAAATCCGTGGAATCTGCGTAATCCACTATCTCCGTGATTCTGACAAAAGGAGGCAAATAATAAAAAAAGGGCTGATTATTTTGCCGACGCTGTCGGCAACAATTTTACTCACCCCCTTTCCCCTCTCTTGAAAAAGAAGGGTGTGGCTTGCGGCCTATGGTTTTCGTTTAACATCAAGGTTGTTGTGATGCAAAAACAAGTTAAAAACAGTTTTAAAATCTAGCATTAAAGCACAAAAGCCAGACCCTGTGCGTCACCCTTCCATTTTAAGGGAAGGGAGGGGATGGGTAAGAAATGAATCAATGCGCAGCATTGAAAAAGAACACTTTATTAAACCGTAAAGTCAATGTGAAAACAAAAACCAAATACCTGAAACCCAATTTTACACCGGGAGTCTTTTTGCCTGCCAGGTGATTTGCCCTCTGTGGTTGGCATAATGTTCCACCACGTGAAACCATTTGCAATAGTTATTCCAATTCCAATCTTTTGTTTCTCCTGACAACAACCAATTGTCATCACGTTTACTCAATCCTTCATTGGTTTTTGTTCTGACTTCTTCGTACATATCCCTGTAGAAACTGAGTGGATTGCCTTTGATTTCATTTCTTGCCTTTTCGCCCAGATCCATGGCAACAGCCCATTTTTCTTTATTGGCCGGTGAAAAATCATCCAGATTGTCAAAGGTAATATCCTGATAAATGACTTCTGTTGCCGCAAGGTGCCAGATAAGCGCACCAATCGTATTTGCATCTTTGTCGTGTAAATGATCCAATTGGGCAATAGTTAGTTTGGAATTATACCTGAAGACAGTATCGCGGATCCAATCCAACATAGATACTAAAGTACCTATATGAGGCGTATATCCTTTTTTGGGTCCGATATGGTTTATATTGTCGCTTATTGTTGGGTTTTCAATTATGTTTTGACCGGAAAGCATGACGGCACCTAATCCACCCATTCCCAGATTGAGAGCAAAATCTCTGCGTGTTACCTTGTTTTTCATTTTTATTATTTTTTTGATATAACGAAATTAAAGCGCGATTTGTATTTTTTAAAGGGAAGAAATATATTTTTTTATTCCGAAAGACGAATTGAAAATTTCGAGGTAAGTGATTTGATAGCTATTTTGTATGTTACAATGGAATATGACAAAACGGATGTTTAAAACAAAGTGAAAAAAAATACTTCTTGTTATTTGGACAGGGGTAAATTTCCGATTGCTAAGGTATCCCAACCAGACATACACGAACACCGCACGATGGTCGTTTGTAACTTCGACCCTTTGCATAACGAATTTGTTATTCGTCATCTTGTAGTTGCAAACAATTACGATCGAGGGTCTTCTATATGATTTTCCTTCGCCTCAAGCCGCCGGGGCTTTTACTTTTTCTCTCGTCTTATGGGACGAGACCGGAAAAGTAAACAAAAGGTCTAGGCTCAAAAAAGGTGATTGCGAACTTTTAATGGCATTCAATCGCCTCAAGCCGGCGGGGCTTTTACTTTTGTCATTGCCACAAAAGTAAACAAAAAGGCTAGGCTCAAAAAAGGTGATTGCGCACTTTGGCATTGCATAAAGTTCTGATCATGCTGCGTGTGCGCACCGTGTATGCCAAATCTATCACACGGATCGGTCTGGTATTTGTGTTTCGTTTACAAAGGCAAGCACTCCGGTTTTACACTTCGACTCGTGCTTGGCATCCGATTTGTCAACACTATCACTGGTTTTGAGCCGGATTTGTCGTACAAAGGAGATTGGTCAAAAACAGAAATATTTTAAGGAATATCTTCGCCTCTGTAGCCGGCACAAGTTTGTTACTTGTGCCTTACCATCAAAATATATCAAATATAATATTCGTTTTCCTTAACACCAGCCACAAAATCTGTGATTTAGCCAAAAAAAATTCTTTGCAATACCCTGGTCCATACACAATCTTTCAAAAAGTCAACCCCCATACTTGAAAACATTTTATATTTTTAGTACGATAAGGACATTCAAAATCAAAAGAGTACTATCAACAATTAACGAATATATGGTGTTGTTTTTTGAAGGAAGGATGGAATACAAGTATTAGTGACAATTCCGAATAACCCAACTTCTGTTTTATAGAACAATAACAAATGAACGATTACAGAAAATATTTTATACAATCGGTAAAGGAGAATTATCCGAACGATTTCGACCTTATTCTTGCCGAAACAAACAGGCATTATGATATTATATCTGTAGACACATCATTTGCAAAAACTTCGAAAAACCCAATTGACAAACGACTTGGTTTTTGTTCATACTTTTTAGCACTCATTAAGGTACTTGACTCAAGAGCTGAAACATTTGAAAATATTCGAAAAATATGCCTTCAAATTACCATAAAATATGTCCAACCTAAAAGTAAAATTCATCAGGTTTTCAAACGACTGGTTCCAAAAATGACCGGCACCTGGCCCGGACAGATTTTAATCAAAGCCTTTCACAAACGAGTCAGTGTTAACACGAATGCTGATGGTTTTATCGCCAACATCATAACAGACAAAAAAGAAACGTTTGGGCTTGGTTATGGTGTGGACATCATTGAATGTGGAATTTGTAAATTGTTTACTAAACACAACTATTCAAAATATGTATCCATCCTTTGTGAAGTTGACGAAATAACCTCGGCACTCGCAGGACTTCAGCTATACAGAAAAGGAACCATTGCAAACGGTGCAAAAAAATGCGATTTTAGATTTAAACCCGAAAAAACATAAAGTAAGATAACGTTAAAAAAAAAGCAGCCCCTGAAAATTCTCTGTTGGCGTAAACTTTCCCTTCGATGATGCTAGTTTGAAAGTAACACAAGGCTTCCACAAAAGAAAAATTGTAGGTTTAAGTCTTAAACCTGTCTTTTTCAAAAAAATAATAGTTGGTTAGATATTATAACAAGACCATTTCCAAAAGGAAAAACAAGGAATCAGGTATGATAACAGCCATTTCCAAATGGAAAAAACATGGAACAGATATAAAACTACCCATTTCCAAATGGAAAAATAGTAAAACAATCCTGAAACTATCCATTTCTATATGGAAAAATCCTAAACCGGACTTGTAACCTGTTTTTTTCAAATGGAAAAAGTGTGTTTCGAAATTAAAACTGCTTTTTTCCAAATGGAAAAAACACGAAACAGGTTTGAAACCTAAAATTTCCAATTGGAAAAACAGCAAAACAGTCTTGATACCTAAAATTTCTAAATGGAAAAAACATAAAACGGATATGTAAGCTGATTTTTCTACATGGAAAGCCCGATAGTTTGTCCCCTAATTGTTTTAAGTTTTTGGATATTATGTTGTTATGGCTGCTACTACTTTCTATTTACCGATGAAAGGTTAGTTTATATGGGTGGAAAACTATGATATCAATACTTCCGGAGAAAAAATGTCCTGACATCAAAATCTTTTGAAAAAATGCCAAAAGTTTATCAATCATCTTTCTGTTATTGTGTGTCAATAGAAGGTTTTACGTAGTTCCGGACAGGTTTCCTTTTTTTTAAAAAAATGTTATAAAATCCCTACACTTTTATTTTGATCGGTAAAACATGTATTTTACAACACAAAACGATACCAATCAAAACGAAAATAGCCCACCAAAATCCCGATACATAGAGAAATCATATATATAAAAGTTGCTAATATCGCATTTTTTTTGGACAAAAGTTGCGGAAGTCGCAACTTTTTCTAAAAAAGTCTACTAAAAAGGAAACAAAGTTGCGACTTTAGCAACTCTTTTTTGAAAATTTTTGATTTTTTCGAAAAATTTGACTATATCTTTGTAACGTAATTCAGTCGCAAGGATAACAACATTGTTCCGGAAGCTGAAAAGAGAATCATTATTATTTTTAACAATTAAAATTTTCAAACAATGAAAAGATTTTCAAAAAGCTCACTAAATAAATTGAGAAAAGGTGAGATTATCCAGTTTATGAGAAATGTTGTTCAGGTTTACCAGTTGCATGATATCGTCAACCAACATCTTGAAGAACATATTAAAACATTGGATGAAAGTGTCAATGATTTGAGTGCTACCCACAAAAATCGCGCGGATACTGATAAAACAGAAGGTTTAAAACAATTGGACAAAGAAAGAATGTCTAAATTAAAAGGTATCCGTATGTTTCTGAATTCTCAATTCAGAATCCTTGATGGTGAACAAAAAGAAGCTGCCAGGATATTGATGAACAATTATGATGACCACATATCCAATCGTCAAAGTAGCAGCGCGCAGGAAAAAACAGCAAACATTATATCGTTACTGAATGATTGGAAACAAGATTCTGATTTGAATGCTGCTGTACAAACCCTGGCGATGTCTTCATTAACAGATCGGATTGCAGCGGTGAACGATAAATATGATCAAAAATATATCGAAAGATCTCTTACCGACAAAATATTGAAAATGACAGATGTCAAAAGGGGGCGCATTATGGATTTGTTTATGGAGTTATATTATCACACAGAAGCACATGCAGTGATTTCCGACCAAAAACTCATATACCGTGGCATTCTTTCAGAAGTCAATTTATTGGTCAAAAACTACAAGTCTTCTGTAAATATGCGTTATGCCCTCAAAAAAAGAGCCAAAGAAAATGAAGCTACTAAAGAAAAAAACAACGACAATCCCGGATTTACGATGTAGCATATTTTGTGTAGTTACCTTGTTTGTCAAAGCACATTTCCGAAAGGGGGTGTGCTTTTTTTTTGAGGGAGGGTAGGCTTTTATGAATTTGTAATTATGGATAGGGGTGGTAATTATAATGTTTTTTGTATAGCCGATGGTTGGAACTTTGGAAGACTGAAACTCAAATTTGCACTAAAGTAAGAAAGAAACTCAAAGTTCCAAACTAAGGTTAAACCCCAACTGTCGGCTGTGCGTTGTTACCTCACGTTTTATTTTTTGATGTACTCATTCTTGACTAATTCGAATGTTCTTTTTTCCGTTTTAATAGCGATTTTATCTTTCAATTGGATTTTACACCACTTATTTTCCCAGAAATCGCATAGCTCATCATGTGAGAAATTTGAAACATCTATTTCATCGATTGTCAAAATCAAAGTTCCAATTTCGTAATCGTTAGTTGACATCTCCAAATTATAAATACCGCTAACTTCAATTCTATTGCTTACATAGTTTGGCTTAAGCTGAATTTCATAATCAACGAGTGATTTGTCGATTACTTCATTTGGTAAATCCAACAAAAGTTTGTTGTTCTGAAAATCAAAAGTAATTCTATAATTTTCAAAGAATTCATTTCCAATTAAAGAGGAAACTCCGTTTTCTAATGAAATTAGTTGTTTACTAAGGTTTAGTTCTCCAAAATAAATATTATCAATTTGGGTATAATAATTATTGAATTTCATTTTTAATTGATCAGATTTCGTGATCGAGGTATACTTAATATTTTTATCTACATTATTTAACTCCTTTCTAAAATCTGTGGATGTTGTGATACCACCGCTTGAACCTGTATCAAGTGTGAAAGTTTTTTCAATTCCATTGATATTGGCAATTACTAAAGGTGAGCCCCAACTTTTTGAAATTAAATTAAATTCAGCAACTTTAGAAGTAATATTAAGCTTTGAAATATTATCTGAAAATACAATGTTACTATTTGCAAAATCTATTTGACAGTTTGTTTTACGAAGAATATTAGCCCCAATTTTACCTGCTATGGGTCTGGTATTACATGGATAATTATTATTTATAAAT
>JADKBV010000008.1 GCA_016714895.1 Saprospiraceae bacterium
ATAATAATTTCCTATCAATGGTACAGGAGTTTTATCCGTGTAGGTCATTTGTTTTAAAGGCAACACGCCATCATGTACATTGGCATAAGGTCCTGATGCAACTATTGACCTTTTTACTATCCAGCCTATACAATCTTTAGAAATAAGGTGATTAGGGATAGTCCATTCTAAGATAAAGCTTTCTAAGCCTTGTTTTACAGTTCACAGTTTCAGAGGTAGCGGTCCACTTAAATCTAAAGGGATACATTCCACAGACTCACCGGCTTCACTTGTTTCAACAAAAGGTGTTATTCCCAATATTCGATAATAATACTTCTTTCGATTTTCAAATCTTTATCTGTGTAATCATATAATTCTCCCTGGTCATCACCTTCTGCGTTGGTTATAGGTCTTGGTGTAAGCCTGGTAAAGTTTTTGTTGTCTAATGAACGTTCGACATGGAAAGCTGTAAACATAGTTCTGTTCAATTCTTTAGGCCATTGCAACAGAACACTTTTGTTTAAACCTGTTGATTTTACGCCGGCTACGGAGGAATCATTGCATGTACACCTTTAAAATTTACAACTGTAAAAGCGGTATCTGCACCTATTTTTGCTTTGTTGTCTTCAATTCTAATTCGATATATAGTCTTTTTCGGGTTCTGTTGTTTGGTCATAGAAATACAATCCCAAACCTTTTGCAGCATCTCTGGATAGATCCGCAGCCAACATCCCCATGGCATGTCTTAGGCCTTGTTGTTCTGATATCAATTTGGCAGAGGCCATAGAGGTAATTTTCTGAGCTTTAGTTTCTTCATTTCCAAATAAAGATTGCGCTGCAATTAGTGAAATGGTATCATTGACTTTGATTTGTTGTTCCCACTCATTTTTTTTTAATGCAGTTAATCTACCCAATAATTGAAAATTAAGTTTTTTGTTATCTAACGGGTAATTTTCTTCATCCCAGGTCGCTCGTTCTAAGACATATCCCTGATTTGAAGCCATTAACTATATTGAAAATTCGTTGGTGCCCAACTTAGATGCACTCCATTTTGGTCTGCTTTGCTCATGATGGCGACATGTTTTGATGCAGACTTTAGCCCGGGAAAAGATTGCGCCATCATTGGAGAGGTTCCAATTACAATCAATAAAAAGAATATGATACAATTTAATAAAGATTTCATTTTTGTCGATATTTTTTATGATAAATCTAAAGAATTTAAATTAAAAATATTTTATGGATTAGGTTTATTTATATTCCATGTGTACTGAAAAGTTTTATTCGTGAGTCAAAGACCCGATCCTGACGTTGTAATTGCCTTTGTTTCTGTACAAATAAGGAAAGATTCTGTTTTGAATATCATTTACAATGTATTTATTATTTGGTGATGTCCAATACCAACTGTTACGAAAGGAATTGTTGTAATCTTTAAAGGCTAGAAAATCCCCCATGTTGACAAAGGCATAAACAGGTGTTACATTCGAGTTCAAATTAAGATTTTGATTCATCATATCCTTCCCTGCCGGAGGGCTACCTTTTATTTTAATATTTAAAAGACCAGAGCCGACTCCTTTCTCAAAATTAGTAGAAGCAACTGCTTCATCAATTTCTTTTTTTGTAAGAGGACCTTCAGGCACCCATAGAGACTTACCTTTCGGTATGCTTAAATCTGAGAAGTAATATTTATGTTTGGAATATATCGTCCAAACAGCATCAGCTCGATTATATGTATTGGAATTAATTGGCCAAGCTTCTGATATTTGAATTTATTGCATTATCTTTAAGTACGGGGTCACCATAATCACGTTTAAAACCTAATGCTAATGCTTTTCTGCAGGCAAAATCAGCTTCTTTAAACCAATTTAAGGCATCATTCAATTCCTCATAATAGGTTTCATGATATGCTTTTGGACCTTCAGTGGCTTCAAAATTTATTTTCGGATATACGAAATGTTCATCTTGTCCATTTAAATTTGAGTAACCATATAAGTCATATTGATCGAATGCTTCTTTTCCGGTGACAAAAGTAACAGGCAAAGTATATCTTGGCTACATCAACACATTCATCACAAAAACCAAGGTCCATTGAATATTTTTCACCTTGCTTTATCACTTTAGGCACTAAATTTTGAATAAAAATTTGTAGTTGAACTACCTTCACTTTTATAATCAGCCAATTTTGCTTGTAAGGTTTTATACATACTGGTTTGAAAATACCAGGAAGCGAGATCATGATCAATAGTCTTTGTCATTTTAGATTCTAACAGATACTTATTTACTTTATAGGCTCCTTTTACTATTTCTGTTTCTTTGCTTCCAGTCCCACCTTCATTTGAAGCGAGATCAAAATTACCTAACTTAGATTTATCGATTGGTTTGCTTTTCGGATGTAATCTGGCTAAAAGCCTCAATCTGTAAATGGTCTTCCCTTTCAATTCATCAGGTACAATAAAGTTCATTACGTTTTGTCCACCTGAGTGCAATTGAGTTTCGATTACTTTTCCTGAACCCATTTCAGTAAATTCCGCTAAGAATTCAGTTTTAGATTGATCAAAAGTTTCAGGATCACCAATATTTGATTTATTGAGTAAATATCCATAGTTTTGATGGTTTGAACAAAACCTTGATAATCATCTCCTTGAAGAAAATATCGTTGTCTTATGGTTGGATTTGAACTCGATCATTTGGACTGGCAGGTATACGGTCAGGTTTACCTTTTTTGTGGTAAATTCACCACATATGGCGGTTCATTTGATACAAGTTTGTCTTGTCCTGGCAAACCGCTCAAATCCATGCGTATAATGGTAAATTTTAGATCACTATTTTCAGGAAAAACTCATAATTTTTTGTTGGAAATTTTGCTGAATATCCATCTTTAGTATAGATTGGTTCCGGCTCAAGTGGTACATTGACATTACCTTTTTTCAATTCTACTTTATGAATTTTGTAATAATAAAACCTAGATGGCTCATCAGGAAACTCCTCATTAAATACCTTAAATACATCACGAGGATAATTAAATGCCACTCTTATGTCATCGAAAACTTCCACAGGGTCATCACCAGAAGGATAGATTTCTGACACTATTGGAAGATCACTAAATGGATTAGAATTTTCATTACATTTTGCTTTTTTACCTACTTCAAATTTGACTTGTTTATCGACTTTTATCAGACCGCCAAGAACGGCAGCTTTTAATCGTAATGCAGCATATACATAATTTGGATTAGGAAATTGTGCATATATCAGAGCTGCTACTTTTATGTCTATCAATTTAAAATCTCCTTCATAAATCCATAGGTTTAATCGCAATCCTGCTTCAACACTCAAATAAGCATAAGCTTGACCTTCTGCCCTCCAACCGTTGATACCTAAGTGCTCACAATCCCCGGAAAACTTTTTGGCCAACAACAAATCAAAACCCGCAAAAAATTCAATGTTTGCATAAAATATCAGCACATTAATGTCGATTTCTTTGTGAAATCCGGCACCAAAGGCAAATCCCGGTTTTTTATCATTAAATGTTGGATTGGGTTTTCTGGGATCCTGAAACGAACCTCCATCCTGCATCCCCAGATTTGCGAGTAATTTTGCAGGTAATGGCGGTAACTCTGGCACGATAGAGCCCATCATGAAGTACAAGTTAAAGTCAGATTGGATTGGACCTAAAGATACTCCTACCAGTATTCTTTTTTCGTCATTCCAGGGTTCATAACTATTCGGGTTGGCGTATACGTCCCATTGCCCAAGGTATATAAACCATTCGTTTTTTGAGGCATGCATGACAATGTCTCCATTTCCATGAACAATACCATTTGCCACATTAACCTTTAGGTTGACACCCAGATCGAATGATTTATTTACAAAATCAATGACAATTTCAAAAGTTCCTGAAATAGCAGCCTCTTTACTTCTGGTATTTAAAGGTTGTACAAGATAACCTCCTCCGTTTAATCCCATTTTACTAATCCCATTACTTTTGTAAAAAGCCATCCAAAATGTCAAATCTCCATTGAAACTGCAATATCCAGATTTTCAATTGATATACAATTCAAATTGGTTCTGTCATACACAAATCTCCGTTTTTGTGGATTGTATTTTGCGAAAATCGTAAAATCTGTGGATCCTTTCAAACCATTTGGATTGTTTTTGCTTAAGGTAAACATCAAGCCCAGATTAAATCCTATTTCATTATTATCATTGTTTGTAAAACCAGGATTCCCGCTAAGTTTTATGGGAAATCCAGCCAATTTTCCTTGTTGATTAATGTTAGCTAATTCCATTGCTTGAATATTCAGCTGTGGTAAATCAGCATTGTTATTAAAAATGGAAAATCCTTGGAAATTAATCGATGGTAAAGAAAAGCTTGAAACGTTATTGTTATTATTATCCTCAGGCTTTTTGGAACTTTTTTTATCCCAGCCAATTGAAATACTACCATGCAATAATGCATTAGGTTTGACTTTGTTTTCCTCAATAGTTACTCCAAAAGTCGATGATTCATGCAATGAAGCTGAAGCAAAAATCATATCGACATCAATTTTATCTTGGAGAACGATTCCAAATTTTACTTCCATATCTGAATTTTGGGTTCCGGGTACGTAAGTTGCGCTAAAACCGATACCAACTTCAGTAATCGGGATATTTACCGCCCCGGACATGCCCCCACCATGCAATTCACTTTTTCTGATATCTAAATCCAATTGGGTTATTGAAAAGCCCCAACCACCTAAACTACCATCATCTAATTTGTCAATGATATTTTGGACAGCGACTTTTGACCAAAGACCTTCGCCATCAAGAACAATGCTGCTAATATCAACCTTAATGGCAGTTTCATCAGACCTTTTCAGGTAATTTGGAAGACTTAAGGTAGGTTTTACCAACACTATTCCCGTCCAGAATTTTTCATTGGACTTTTTGCCATTGGATGGTTTTCAGGAAAGGTCATTGCCCTAGTGTTTTTGAGTTTTGAAAAATCTAGAATCATCTTTTCGAATCCCATTTTAAACCCATTTCCCTCTGTGGCAGTTACTGCAGAGTGAGATGCCTGAGCTTCCAATAACCAATCTTTGATACCCGATGCTGTTCCGTCAAAATTAGCTTTGAATTTAGTTGGTGCAGCGACAATTTTTAAATTATTATCCAATGGTAAAACCAAATTTCTATCGAATTCTATACCTCCTTTGAGTTTAACTTCAGTGGTACCTTTACAATCAAACCTGACATAAGAACCACTTGCCCCACCATTTAAAACAAAGGCTAAGTTTTGACCGAGTTGGATAGCTAAATCGGAACCCAGGCTCATTTTAGCATCAGCTTCTGAAATTCCAAATCCATTAGGTCTGAGACAAACCCCCTTTCATTCCCATACTAAAATACTGTTGACCATCACCAACCGGAATTGGTGCTGAAAATGCAATATTTACATAAGCTGCCACAGGTGTAAATACCATACCTAAAACTGTCAATTCACCAGGCCCTAAATCTAATACAAAAGGCAGGGTTTTGGGCGCTTGATTCATATTAAAAAGGCTGACTTTTTTATTGTTTTGTTGAATGTGTTGATTTATGTTTTGCCAGTTTAAATTTTGGTCATTGTATATTCCCTGTATATCTTTGAGCATTTGGTCAGGAATTAAACTTTGATTAGCTGATTTTGCCCAAATCATAGATGCACCACATATTTCACCATTGCCATTGATGACTAAATTTTGAAAACTTACCTCAACCTTGGTTTGCATATGAGGAATTTCTATTTCACCATTTCCAACACCACCTTGAATATCAAGGACCTTCATTTTGAATTTGCCAATATTGACAAAACTTCACCCTGTAAAGGCGAAGAACTTCCACTACATGATGGTTCAACAATTTGACAAGCACTGAATCCAACATATCTGACTATCATTAGGGTCAGCAGGTGGATTGTTTCTCCACCGTCACCGCCACCTGACTTATCTTTTAGTTTATTTGGAAATACAAATTCTTTGGTTTTATCTGTATCTGTGTCCGGCAATACTATTCCCAAATCTGTTACTGTAAATAAATGTGCCTGACTTTTTCCTTCATTTTTATAAGATATTTTTCCCTCAGGATCATATGCTATAACCTGGACAGCATATTGTCTGTTTTTGAACAACTTAGGTTTGCTCATATCATAGGGAAATGCTGTGGTAAAAATGTTAGATTGCTCGAAATATGGAGTAACTGACGGATTATTAAATGCATCATTTGGATTGAAAATGTTCAAAGATGTAATATCTGCTATTCTGAGCGTGTATTTTGTTTTCCGCTGATACCGCTTGGTGTCCACTGAAAGTTGACCAATTGGGGTAAAGGTGTTTTGATTTCTGCATTTTGTAAGGGAACAAGAATCAATGGAGGATCATATGAAGTTATATGGAATGATGCACATCCTCCCTGTACTTCCGGACAATATATCTGCTCCTCCGTATCTTATGGCTTTGATACACAAGGTGTAGGTTCCTTCAGGTAGTACACCGGTGGTTTCAATGATACTGACAGGAATACCTTGGGTTGTAATATCATTACGCTGAAGATTATTATTAAAAACACGCAATTGGTTGAATGTAAATGTTCTCGTTTCACCAGGACCCAAAATGATCGGTGAGGATGGTAAAAAAGCTTCCCTGACCCTGACCATTACTCCGTTATGGCCGGTAAGTGTTGGAATGAGTTTACATTGTTGCATGGTTTGACTGATATTAGTCATGTTGATGACCACATTATTTCCTTTTGTTCATGTAGTCTTCAAGTTTATTTGAGTAGGGTGGGGTTATAATAACCTGAACATTGATTGACTGGGTTTTTAAAGGAGTAACGAACCCCGATAAAATCAGTAAACCAATCAGAAAGAAAAAATTTAACAGATTTATTTTTACAAAATGATTCATTTGCCGTATGATTTTAAATGATGGTGCAAAAATCCGGCAAATCAAAACTTCTAAGGTTTAAGCATATTACAAAAAGTGTAAAAAGTGTAAAAATTATGATTAATTGGGTTGAAGAAGTCAGCAATGAATCAGATTCATCCCGGAAATTTTCGGGACGATTTGCCCTCAATCTCGTCTTAGGGATGAAACAGGATAACAAAAAAAGTAAAATAGAAAATCTAAGATGCATTAAATTTTTAAGTTTTACCATAAAGACAGCGTACCCCACAGTGTAAAAATTTTCCACATGCTCCGTTGATTATTAATAATTATTTTGTTTTTTTGGCAGACCTTGCTTATATTTAGTCCGGCAATTTTTTCAAAATACTTGAATAAAGAATTTTATATTCCTGAATCAACCGTTATTCGGTTTTTTGAATATTTGTGTTAATTAAAAACATCCATCGGACCGAAAACCGCAACAAAAGGGTCAAAAACAGGATAATCCCTTACATTGAAGTTTTGTTTGGTTTGTAACCATTGACCTGCATTTTCAATCATAACAGATATTCTGAAACTTTTGACCCGGGCATTAAGGACCAGGTCCAGCTCCGGGAAAAGAGGCAGATTGACCGTCTCATCCGAAAAAAACTGACCGTGTAAAACACTATATCCCACACCTGTATATTGCGGTATGATCCTTGCATCGACACCGGCACTCAGTAAAAGTGCTTTTTTGAATATTCTGAAGTCAACGTACAATTGATGACTGCTGTACCATTCAGGCAGATTGTAGAGATTTTCTGAAAAGACCTGTAAAAAAATACCGTTGTTAAAATGTATATTTTTGATGGAAATATTTTGTTTGATTTGTAAAGAAGTATAAGAAAGTACGTCTGAAGACTGAAAACTTTCAATATCTGTTTTACCTGTAGGTATATCAACCAGCCGCCAGTATACCGGATTGGTGATAGGGATTGCACCGCAGTAATACTGGTTTGGGTCAGCGGAATATCCAAGGTTCCGGAAAAGGTGGTACCAAAAGACTTCAACCAGTTTTTTCGGAAAAGTTCCACATTGTTGACTACAAGTACTTGTGACGCATATGATGGTTCTGATAGAAAAAATTCTGCTTCTGCCTTTAGTCTTGCCCATTTTTTTACACTCAGATTCAGCGATCCGGAAGTTTTAAAGTTTCCGGCATTTTCAGCCAGTCCCAAGGCTCCTTTTGTTTGTAATTGTAATACTTTGAAAAAAGGGATGGAACCGGAAAAAACGGCAGTCAGATCCGTCCTGTTTTGGCCAAAACCATCATTTTTGATCGTAAAGTAGTCAAACTGCAAACCAATTTTCCCATCTAATCCTGAAGAATCTTTTCCACCTAATAAAATATCTGCTCTTGAGTACTGTATGTCCAAAAATCTTCTCAACCCTCTTTGATCAATAAAGTTGCGACCATAATATCCTGTGGTGTCACTATGGTTGGAAAGATGAGAAAATTTGTAATAAGAGGGTGTATAAGAAATATTATTTTGAACAAAAAGATTCCATCTGGAAGAACCGGCCAGCGTAACATATTGGGAAATGGCATAAGTTCGTTCCTGATGTCTGGTTTTGGCCTGGTTGATATTGGTGGTGATTACTCTTCTGAGCGGTTGTGTATCTGCTGCGGTTACGTCAAATATTCCTCCGTTGTTTTCTTCATCCTGCGCATGCTGAATGATTAAAGCCAGTAAAGTGTATTTTTTTGAAGCATACTTCAAACCAACTGTCAGATTGGTGGATTTAAGGGCATGAGACAAATAAAATCCCTGTTCGTTGACTCTGAAATAATCAATACTGAATGAAAAACCTTTTTGAAAAGGAATCGAGACCCGCGCTCCTGCCGAAAAGTTTAATTGGTTTGAAAATTGCGAAAAATAAACGTCTGTTTGTGGCCTGGACGAAGTATAAAATTTGGCATTGTCCAAAGAATGCCTGTAAACATCATATTGCCGGTATCCGTGAAAAAACTGTACATTTTTTTCCGGAGAAAACAGAAGTCTGTTGGCTGCAGAAAATGTATTTCCAAGGGTAATATGTTCTGAACCCATTATTTTTGTCGGATCCACGCGTGTAAAATGGTGGTGTAATGTAGTATCGTGAAGGGAAATCGTAACATCTTTTTCCAACGGATGAAAATAAGAAAAACCGGATAATCCCGACGTTTTGTCTCCGGTTGTCAAACTGTCCTCTCTCACGATAAACCCTGACGATTGCTGACTTGTCAGCAAATTTGGATAAACCAGCATGATTAAGAACAACCCCCGCATGTAAAACTTTACCGCTTGCTGATTGTAAAAAAATGGAATATAGGATAAAAACAATACAAAATCTTTGCGCAAAAATACCATTATAAAGTATTCAACGATGTTAAAAAAGATTTAAAATAATTTTTACTGAAAAATTTGTCTTAAATATCTGCCATAATAGTTGTTTAATAGTCTTTGTAGGCATGCATATAATGTTCTATTTTTTAATTAAATGAACATATAAATATTCTATATTTGTGTTATAATTATAGGATAAATCTGTTGAATTCAAAATTATATTTGTCATTTAAACAGCTTTTTAAAGATTCATTGAAATTATATTTTTTATGAATATGATGTCCGAAAAATCATTTTTATTTAGATGTATTCTAAATAAATCAATTCTTTCACAAAAACCTTCATTTAATCAAAGACTGTAGTATTTTTGTGCTCAAATTTTAAGAAAATATTCACATTTACGTGTTTAAAATAAATATCAAATCTCAAACATCTTCGACGATGATGTACAAACATCTGAAATTCAGCTTATATCTGGCCATCTTTTCTTTGATTACGATATCATCACTTCGTGCTCAAGTCAGTCCTGACGCAGGAAAAGAATTATTTAAGAGTTATTGTGCGGCTTGTCATGCCAAAGACATGAGGTCAGCCGCCACAGGTCCGGCACTTGGTGGTTCTCAACAGCGATGGGGAGATGACGCCGCTTTGTATGCCTGGATCAGAAACTCTCAGGCATTGATTGCAGACGGACACCCAAGGGCTGTCGAATTATGGAATCAATACAAGCCGACAGTGATGACAGCATTCCCGAATCTGACAGATGATGAGATAGGAAGTATGCTTGCATATATAAATGGTGTATATGACGGTACCTACGGTGCTGCTCCTCAGGCTGCAGGTCAGGAAACCAAAGGACCGGTAGAAAAGAAGAGCAATCTGCCTATGTATATTATCATAGCAGTTATTCTTGCAGCGTTGGCCTTATTGTTGACAAAAATTATTCTTAACCTTCGCCATATCGTAGCTGCCAAGGAAGGGGAAGATTATGAAAAGAAAACCCTTTGGCAAATTATGTCATCAAAAGGTGTGGTTACTTTTCTCATTTTTTCAGCAGTGATTTTAGGTTCTTATACAACCGTAAATAATGCAACTAATTTAGGAAGACAGGAAGGGTATTCACCTGATCAGCCTATCAAGTTTTCTCATGAAACACATGCCGGACTGCACAAAATTGATTGTCAGTATTGCCATGATACGGCAAGAAAATCAAAACACTCAAGTATTCCAAGTGCAAATACCTGTATGAATTGTCACAAAGCGATTAAAGTTGGTTCTAAATACGGTACCGCAGAAATCACCAAAATTTTTGCTTCTATAGGATACGATCCCACAACCAACACGTATGTGGAGAATTATGAGTCCAAAACAGAAGAAGAGATTAAAGCCATTTACACAAAATGGATGGGTGATCAGTACAAAGTAGCAAAAGAATTAGCCGACTTGGATAAAGAAGGGGTTAAACTTGTTGAAAAACAATGGAAAGACATCGTCAAATCCCTTACGAACGAACAGAAAAAAAATATTCAGGGTCCTATAGAATGGACCAGAATACATAATCTTCCTGATCATGTATATTTCAATCACGCTCAACACGTTACGGTTGGAAAGGTAGAATGTCAGACTTGTCATGGTCCGGTAGAAACTATGGAAGTTTTGGCGCAGGCATCTCCTCTTTCTATGGGATGGTGTATCAATTGCCACAGACAAACAGAAGTTAAATTTTTAGACAACCCATATTATGCTGATTACGCAAGATACCATGAAGAGTTGGCTTCAGGTAAAAGAACCAAAGTAACCGTAGCGGATATCGGAGGTTTGGAATGTCAGAAATGTCATTATTAATCAGGATTCATCTATTGCATCATATAATTTATAAGATATAATGAAACAACCCATAGACAATATTTGGATAGGCCAAAAGGATTTGGAACAAGATATCGAATTCTTAAAAGAAGCTACCCAGGAAGTTTCGCCTTCAGCACTTACAACAGGTGAAATGACAGAACACTTGTCAGGTAACAGAAGAGATTTTCTTAAATTCCTGGGTTTCGGACTTGGTGCTGCAACAGTGGCTGCAGGATGTGATATTCCTGTAAAAAGAGCCATTCCTTATGTAGTTAAACCTGAAGAAATCGTCCCGGGCGTAGCTAATTATTATGCTTCGACCTTCGTAAATGGTGGCGACTATTGTTCGATTCTCGTAAAAACACGTGAAGGTCGTCCGATCAAAATAGAAGGTAATGATTTATCTCCAGTAACAAAAGGGGGTACTTCGGCCAGAGCACAAGCTGCCGTTTTGAGTTTGTATGATACCCACAGGATTTCAGGCCCGAAAATGAAATCTGACAAAGGTTGGAATGATACCTCCTGGGAAGATCTGGACAAAATGGTCATGACCACAATTCAGGCATCTTCCAATATCCGAATCATCGGGAATACCAATATGAGCCCGAGTTCCAACAAAACATTGGCAGAGTTTACAGCAAAATATCCTAATGCCAAAGTAGTAACGTATGATCCGGTATCCTACAGTGCTATTCTGGAAGCAAATAGTTTAAACTTTGGTAAAAAGTCACTTCCTTCTTACCATTTTGATAAAGCAAATGTCATTGTCTCTTTTAACGCAGACTTTTTAGGAACCTGGATTTCCCCGATAGAATTTGCGGGTGACTACATCAAAAACAGAAAAATTGATGACGTTACCAAAGCAAAAATGTCCAGACACATTCAGGTTGAAAGTCATATGTCACTGACCGGTTCAAATGCTGACAACAGGATTTTGGTTAAACCATCAGAACAAGGAGTAGCTATAGCGGCATTATATAATAGTATTGTAGGCGGTAGTATGTCGACTTCAGGTCTGAATGATAAAGCGAAAAAAGCATTATCGAAAATTGCCGAAGAGCTAAAAGCTGCTCAGGGTGCTGCACTTGTGGTTTCATCCTCAAATGTAGTAGCTGAACAATTGATGGTAAATGCCATCAACAATGTATTGGGAAGTTACGGTACCACCATCAACATGGGTGTGACATCTCAACAAGCTCAGGGAAGCGATGCTGACTTTGCAGCACTGGTCAATGAAATGAAAGCGGGAAGTGTGGACATGGTCATTATTATGAATGCCAATCCGGTTTATGATGCGCCTATGGCATCTGCTTTCTCCGCAGCCTTTGGAAAAGTCAAAAATAAGTTGTCCTTCAACACAACCGTTGATGAAACAACAGATAAATGTGATATCATAGCTCCAAACCACCATTTTCTGGAAAGCTGGGGAGATGTGGAAGTTAAACAAGGCCACTATACCTTGATTCAACCGACCATTGCTCCTTTATTTAATACAAGACAAGCTGAATTGTCGTTATTAAAATGGTCAGAAAGTGCTTCTGTTGATTTTACAAATCCGCAACCATATTACGAATATGTAAAAAATAATTGGAAAAATACCGTTTTTGCAAATCAAAGTGCGGTATCCTCCTTCACAACATTCTGGGATTCTTGTGTACATGATGGCGTGTTTAACAGTGCCGGTACATCATCTTCTTCTTTCACATCAGTCAACATCCCTTCAGATTACACCAAACCTTCAGGAAAAGAACTGGAAATTTCATTTTACGAAACAGTACAGTTAGGAAACGGTCAATATGCCGGAAATCCTTGGTTGATGGAAATGCCTGATCCTGTTAACCGGACCAACTGGGGCAACTATCTGGCAGTTCCTGTCAATTTTGATGGTGTGAGTAAGATGGTTGGTTTTCAGAATCTTAAGGATGGAGAATTGGTTGAATTGACAATCGGTGATTCAAAATATACTGTGCCTGTCATTCAGCAATTCGGCCAGATGCCCGGAACAGTAGCAATAGCTTTGGGCTATGGCAGAACGCATGCCGGAATCACAGGTCAAAATGTTGGTATTAATGTAAACAATGACCTTACTTATGTTAACGGGTATCGTCAAAACTATAGCAGTAATGTTGCCGTAAGCACAAAAATAGGTAAAGAAAAAGACTTTTCTTGTGTTCAGTATCACCATACCATAGGTGTAAAAGCAGTGGATACGGAATCCGGAAAAGAAATCAACGCAGACGAAGCAGCATTGGTGTTTTTTGATTATTTCACCGGAGCAAAAGGATTTCAGGGAGCATTGACTGATAGATCTGTGGTGTATACCGCGCATGTTAATGACCTGAAAAACAGTATTGAGGGTCTGACCAAAAAGCGAAAACATGCCCAGCACCTGAATGAACAACAGATTTACGCTGGGTTTGACCACAATTATAAATTGGGACATCACTGGGGAATGCACGTTGATCTCAATGCCTGTATAGGATGCGGCGCTTGTACTGTCGCTTGTATGGCTGAAAATAATGTACCTGTCGTTGGTAAACATGAGGTTGCTATCCACCATGAGATGGCCTGGTTAAGAATTGACAGATATTATTACGGAGATATTGAAAGTCCTAATACGATCTACCAACCAATGATGTGTCAGCATTGTGATAATGCTCCATGTGAGAATGTTTGTCCGGTAAATGCTTCCAACCACTCTTCAGAGGGATTAAACCAAATGGCATACAACAGATGTATTGGTACAAGATATTGTGCAAACAACTGTCCTTATAAAGTAAGAAGATTTAACTGGTTGGATTACACAACAGCAGACATCTTCCCGGGTAATCAGCCAAAACTTGCTGATGAAAATATTCCTTTCGGGGCAGACAATCTTACCAGAATGGTACTCAACCCTGATGTAACAGTCAGATCAAGAGGAGTTATTGAAAAATGTAGTTTCTGTGTTCAAAGAATTCAGGAAGGTAAATTGGCTGCTAAAGTTGAAGGCAGAGAATTGATGGATGCAGATGTCAAAACAGCTTGTCAGACATCATGTCCTACCGGAGCGATTACCTTTGGGGATATGAACAACAAAAAAGACATGTTAAGTAGTAAGTTGGAGTCACCTTTAAATTATATAGCTTTGGAAGAGATCAACGTGAGATCTTCAGTGACCTATACCATGAAGGTGAATAACAGAGATAGTGCACTTGATGCATAATTTTATTAAGATTTAAAACAAAATACAGATAATGAGCGCTGTTGTAAGTCCAATCAGAAGACCGTTAATCACAGGTAATAAAACGTACCACCAGATTACGGAAGATTTGATTTCACCAACTGAAAAGGCACCCACAAGAGCCTGGACCATCGGATTAATAATTTCGGTGGCTGTTCTTTCCTACGGTGTTTTTTGTATCCTTTGGACCATTTACGTGGGAATCGGTAGTTGGAATCTAAACAGAACCGTAAACTGGGGATGGGATATAACCAATTTCGTTTGGTGGATCGGTATCGGTCACGCAGGAACCTTAATTTCCGCTATCTTGTTGCTATTCAGACAGAAATGGAGAACAGGTGTAAACAGAGCTGCTGAGGCGATGACAATTTTTGCGGTAATGTGTGCCGGTTTATTTCCATTAATACACATGGGGCGTATTTGGTTGGCTATGTTTATATTGCCTTATCCAAACACAAGAGGTCCGTTATGGCCAAATTTTAATTCACCGTTGTTATGGGACGTTTTTGCGATTTCGACTTATCTTACGGTTTCGTTATTATTTTGGTACACAGGTTTGGTTCCGGATTTTGCTACAGTGAGAGACAGAGCCAAAGGTATGAGAAGAAAGATTTATAACTTTTTGTCTTTCGGTTGGACAGGTTCTGCAAAACATTGGCAAAGATGGGAGTCGTTATCTCTTGTTTTGGCTGGATTATCCACACCACTCGTACTTTCTGTGCATACGATCGTAAGTTTTGACTTCGCCACTTCCGTTATTCCGGGATGGCATACCACTATATTTCCTCCTTATTTTGTTGCAGGAGCTGTTTTTTCAGGTTTTGCCATGGTATTGACATTGATGATCATCACCAGAAAACTGTTGAAACTTGAAGATTATATAACTGTCGAACATATTGAGTCGATGAACAAAGTTATATTAGTAACCGGTACGATCGTTGGAGTTGCATACCTTACAGAGTTGTTTATCGCCTGGTATTCAGGTTATGTATACGAACAGTTTGCATTTTTTAACAGAGCATTAGGACCATATTGGTGGTCATATTTTGGAATGATGTTTTGTAATGTAATATCTCCTCAGTTATTTTGGAAAAAATCATGGAGAAGGAACATAACCCTTACTTTCCTGATGTCTATTTTTATCAATATAGGAATGTGGTTTGAGCGTTTTGTGATCATTGCCACAACTTTGGCAAGAGATTATTTACCATCAAGCTGGGGTTTATATTCGCCATCATGGGTTGAAATAGGTATTTACATCGGAACTTTTGGTTTGTTTTTTACCTGCTACCTTATATTTACAAGAGTAGCTCCGGTAGTTGCAGTAGCTGAAGTAAAATCAGTACTTAAGACCGGTGGTAATCAGTATGTTGGTGAAAATGCCACACACAAACATCATCACGAACATCATTGATCCTTTTATTTTTGAATAGAATAATTCTTCATAATGGCAAATAATCATAAAGAAATAGTTTTTGGTCTGTATAATGATGAGGAAGATCTGATCAGAGCAGTTAAAGAAGCTAAATCAGCACACCTTGATATTTACGATGTCTTCACACCATTCCCTTTGCATGGTTTGGATCCGGTTTTAGGTTTGGAAGAGTCAAGATTACACATAGCAGGTTTTATCTACGGAGCTTTGGGAACATTGACTGCATTTTTGGGAATGACCTGGATTTTTACCAAAGATTGGCCGAATGTATTTGGCGGAAAGCCGTATTGGTCAGTTCCTGCTTTTATTCCCATCACTTTTGAGTTGACCGTTCTTTTCGCAGCGATAGGTATGACTGTTACATTTTACATCATCAATGGTCTGGGACCAGGTGTTGTCAACCAACATTTGGACGACAGAATTACGGATGACAAGTTTTGCCTCGCTTTTGATAAAGGTTCAGTAAGTGAAGAAAAAGCCGTTTCATTGTTGAAACAAACAGGAGCCGTTGAAATTAATCATAAAACCTTATAATTGTATAGTCGTATGACACATAAAGGGAATATTTTATATGTACTGTTGGGAACATGTTTAACCATGATGTTCTCATGCCAGCAACCCGGTGGTAACACCACAGGTAGCGAATACATGCCTGATATGGCTCACTCTGTTGCCTATGAGGCTAATACTTACGGGTATTATTACAACAACCGTTGGGGCACAGAAGATGAGTTACATAAAATGGTTCAACCCAGAAAACCTATCAACGGATCGATAGCCAGAGGAGCAACCGGTGGTTCTGTAGGATTTACTTCTTCCATGTCACAACAAGGAATTTCTTATCAGGCGAATGGTGCGAAACCATATTATTATGCCGATACGGAAGATGAAAGAATTCGGGCAACGAATGAAATCATAAACAATCCATATCCGATTACTGAGGCTGGTTTGGCCAAAGGTAAAAACCTTTACAACATATATTGCGGTATATGTCATGGTGAGAAAGGTGACGGAGGAGGTTATCTGGTTCGCGATAATGGAGGTAAATACCCGGTTCAACCGGCAAATTTTATGACGGATGAGTTTGTTGCTGCTTCAAACGGAAGGTTTTATCACGGCATCATATACGGTAGAAACCTGATGTCCGGGTATAGTGATAAGTTATCTTATGAAGAAAGATGGCAGGTAATTCATTATATCAGATCGCTTCAGGCTGAATCCAAAAAGTTGGTTTATAGTGAAAAAGCCAATACATTAAACAGTATCGACAAACCGGCTTCTTTAATAAAGTTGGAAGCTGCCGCGACGGTTTCGGTTGATACAACCAAAGTGGAAACAATCAATTAATAAAACGGTAATACAAAGGAAATACAATGAACCAATATATTTTTACGTCAAAACAACGCAATGTATTGTTTGGAGCAATGGGTATAGGCATTATTTCCATGTTGCTTACATGGATGAATGATGATGCATTCCACACCCGGTTCTGGAGTAATTTTTTGCATAATTCCGTTTTTTTTCTTGGAATCTCTGTTATGGCTGCTTTTTTTATGGCAGTGTGTGTTACGGCATATGCAGGATGGCATACAACTTTTAAAAGAGTTTGGGAAGCATACTCATCTTACATGTATGTAGGTGTGTTTTTTATGATAATCCTAGGTTTGGGAGTTTTTATGCACTGGCACCATTTGTATCATTGGGCGGATGAGTCTTTGCTTGATCCCAATAATCCTGAATACGATAAAATATTGCACGGAAAATCATCATTTTTAAATAAAAACTGGTATTTATTCGGTACCATAATTGTTGTGGGTTCATGGATATTTTTTTCCAGAAAATTCAGACAAATTTCTTTAGATGAAGATAAAAATGGTGATACATCGTACAGCCATCACAAAAATCTCAAAGTATACTCAGCTATATTTTTACCCATAGTTGGTTTTTCAAGTGCTGCTATGATCTGGCAATGGGTAATGAGTCTGGACTCACACTGGTACAGTACGTTATTCGCCTGGTATACAGCAACTAGTTGGTTTGTATCTATGATTTCTTTGACCATTCTTTTGTTAATCTGGTTAAAATCAAACGGTTATTACAAAGAGGTAAATGATAGTCACATCCATGATTTAGGTAAATTTTTATTTGCTTTTAGTGTTTTCTGGACGTATTTATGGTTTTCACAATTTATGTTGATTTGGTACGCAAATATTGGAGAGGAGACCATTTATTTCAGAGAAAGATATGACAACTATCCGGTTCTGTTTTTTGGTAACCTGGTAATAAACTTTTTGGTTCCGTTTCTTATTTTGATGAGAAATGATACAAAGAGAAAATTCGGTTCAGTAGGATTGGTTTCCATCATTTTACTTTTAGGCCATTGGGTGGATTTTTTCCTGATGATCAAACCGGCAGCATTGATAACAGCAAACCATGCATTACATAGTTTGCACTCCGGCGAACATGGAGCTGAGCACGCAGCTGATCCTCATGCTGCCCATGGTGCAGAACATGTATCCACTTTTGTGGAAGGTTTTACCATGCCTGGTCTTTTGGAATTAGGAACCTTTTTAGGTTTTCTTGGTCTTTTCCTTTTTGTTGGATTGTATTCTCTTTCTAAAGCTCCTCTTGTTCCGAAGAATGATCCTTATTTGGAAGAGAGTTTACATCACCACGTATAAAATAAACTTTACGTAATTAAGAAATATTTTTAAAATGACGTATCTAATAGCATTTGGTATAGTTTTTCTCCTTGCTGTAATTGTAATTCAGATTGGAAAAGTTTCTGAATTGGCATCAAAAATAAGAGGTGAGGAAGAAGTAGAATTACAGAATAACACGACACAAGGCATCTGGGGTATGATCTTTATGGTTGTATTTCTCGTTGGGAGTGCCGTTTCAGCGTATTATTATAAAAATTACATGTTGGGTTATGGTCCTTTGACTTCGGCTTCAGAACATGGATTTGAATTAGATAGTATATTTAATGTTACATTGATATTTACCGGAATTGTATTCGTATTGACGCATATACTTTTATTTTGGTACACTTACAAGTATCGTCAACAAAGAGGTACTAAAGCCATATTTTTTGCCCACGATACAAAGTTGGAAATGATCTGGACTGCTGTTCCTGCAGTTGTAATGACATTTTTGGTAGCAAGAGGTTTGGTTGCATGGAATAATATTTTCCCTACATTAACAAATGAAGATAAATATATTGAAATCGAAGCAACAGGTTATCAGTTTGCATGGGATATCAGATATCCGGGACCTGATGGTAAACTTGGAAACAAAGATTTCAGGTTAATTGACCTTGCAAAAAATAGTTTAGGTTTAGACTTTACGGACGAACATTCTGCCGATGATGTTGTTTTGGGTGGAACAGATAAAATAGTTCTTCCTGTGGATACAACAGTAAAGGTCAGAATCACGGCTAAAGACGTTCTTCACAATTTTTATCTTCCTCATTTCAGGGTTAAAATGGATGCTGTTCCGGGTCTTCCTACATCTTTTATTTTTAAACCTGTACTTACCACAAAAGAATTCAGAGAACAATTAAGTCAATACCCTGAGTGGCAGGTCCCTGCTGATGCTAAGGATCCTGAAGGTCCGAAAAGATGGGAGGTTTTTGAATATGAGTTAGCTTGTGCCGAATTATGCGGTAAAGGTCACTATAGTATGCGACGTGTTATTGAAGTTGTGAGCAGAGATGAATATAATGCATGGATATCCCAGCAAAAATCTTTTTACATGACCAACATCAGAAATACAGAAGCTGACCCAAATAAAGGTAAAAAGTTGTTTTCTTTCGAAATTAAACAAAGAGCTGAGGAGCTTAAGGCTGAGTTTGCCAATGTATTGAGTGATTCAGCTAAAACCAATATCATTCCCCTGAAAAATGTATTTTTTGAAACCGGATCGGATAAGTTGAGCGATTTGTCAAAACATGAACTTGACAATCTGGTTACCATTCTTAAAAACAGACCTTCCGTCAGAGTGGAATTGGCAGGTCATACAGATAATGTTGGAGATGCTGCCATGAACCTTGAGTTGTCTCAAAAACGTGCATCCGGAGTTTTAAATTATCTGGTTTCTAATGGAGTTGATGCAGGCAAACTGGTTGCAAAGGGATATGGGCAAAATAATCCTTTGGAAAGTAATGACACGCCTGAAGGCAGGGATAAAAACCGAAGAACTGAATTGAAAATCATTTCAAAATAATATAGGTAACTTCTAAATCATTTGACAAATGGCAAATATCACAGTACACGAAGATGATGTATTGATCAAAGATCAGGGTTTTGATGATCATTTCCATGAACATCACCATGGCGATAAATACCAGACTAATTTTATCTTCCACTATATATTCTCCATGGATCATAAAATCATTGCCCGTCAGTTTTTGATAACGGGTATGATTTGGGCTATAATCGGCGCTGCAATGTCGGTTATATTCAGAATGCAACTTGGATTTCCGGAAGAAAGTCTTACCTGGATTAAACCTTTATTGGGTAAGTGGATAGAGGTTGACCCGACTACCGGAATAGGTAAGTTGGTCCCCGAGTTTTATTATGCATTGGTTACAATGCATGGTACAATCATTGTATTTTTTGTATTAACTGCCGGTCTAAGTGGAACTTTTAGTAATCTCCTTATTCCTTTACAGTTGGGAGCGAGAGATATGGCGTCGCCATTCCTGAATATGCTTTCATATTGGTTTTTCTTTTTGGCAGGTATTATCATGTTTTATTCCTTGTTTTTGAGCACAGGGCCTTTTTCCGGAGGATGGGTAGCATATCCTCCTTTGAGCGCTCTTCCTCAGGCGAGTAGTGGTTCCGGAACAGGTATGACGCTCTGGTTGGTAAGTTTAACCTTATTTGTAGTCTCAGTTTTATTAGGTGGTATTAATTACATTACTACGGTCTTAAATTTGAGAACAAAAGGTATGACCCTTTGGAGAATGCCTTTGACTATATGGGCATTTTTTGTGACAGCTATTCTCGGATTACTTTCATTCCCTGTATTGGCATCAGGCTTTTTTATGCTTATATTTGATCGTTCATTAGGAACAAGTTTCTTTTTGAGTGAAATTTTTATAGAAGGTCAGGCATTGGACAGAGTAGGAGGAAGTCCGATTTTATTCCAGCATTTATTTTGGTTCTTAGGACACCCTGAAGTATATATCATTATTCTTCCAGCCATGGGATTGGTTTCTGAAGTGTTATCAGTTCACGCAAGAAAACCAATTTTTGGATACAGAGCTATGGTTTATTCCATTATGGCAATCGGATTTTTATCCTTTATTGTTTGGGCTCACCATATGTTTATGTCCGGAGTTAATCCATTTTTATCCAACTTTTTTGTTGTTTTTACCCTGATTATAGCGGTTCCATCAGCAGTGAAGGTGTTTAACTGGATTACGACACTTTATGGTGGAAATCTTAGGTTGAATACACCTATGTTATTTGCCATCGGATTTGTTTCGATGTTTATTTCAGGTGGTTTAACGGGTATTTTCCTTGGAAACTCAGCGATAGATATTCAACTTCATGATACTTATTTTGTAGTAGCTCACTTTCACATTGTGATGGGAGTTGCGGCATTTTTCGGGATGTTTGCCGGTGTTTATCATTGGTATCCGAAGATGTACGGACGATTTATGAATGAAACATTGGGTAAAATCCATTTCTGGGGTACCATGATCAGTGCTTATGCGATCTTTTGGCCAATGCACTACCTTGGAATGGCTGGCGTACCAAGAAGATATTTCAGTTTTGAGTCATTCGACGCATTCAGACACTTTACCGATATGAATAAATTCATTACAGTGTTTGCTATTATAGCTTTTGCTGTTCAATTGGTTTTTGTGATCAACTTTTTCTACAGTATTTGGTACGGTAAAAAAATGAAATCTAAAAACCCTTGGGGTGCTACTACGCTTGAGTGGACAACACCTATAGAACCTATTCATGGTAACTGGCCGGGCAATTTGCCTGTGGTACACAGATGGCCATACGATTTCAGTAAAGATGAAAGAGAATTTGTTCAGCAACATGTTCCTTTGAGAGAAGGTGAAGTAGGTGACCATTAATTATTAAAAATAATACATTTTTGAAATCTCCTCAGACATATAATTCCGTTCAGGAAACACATACCATTCAGTTTACCAAGCTGAAGGATTATACCATGCTTGTAAAACTCAGATTGAGTCTTATGGTGGTTGTGTCGTCTGTATTGGGATACCTGATAGCTTGTGGTGGAAATATCAACTGGACAGTTTTATCTGTTTTGGCGATAGGTGGCTTTTTTATTACAGCTTCCGCAAATGCTTTAAATCAGGTGCTTGAAAGAGAATTTGATTGTTTTATGACAAGAACAGCAGACAGACCGGTGACTGCAGGCAGGATGAAAAGTTCTGAAGCAGTGATGTTTGCCGGAATCAGTTGTCTCATAGGTGTAGGATTTTTATCATCGATTCATTCCTTGACAGCTTTTTTAGGAATGCTGAGTATGGTGACTTATGCTTTTGTGTATACACCACTGAAAAGGTATTCAACGTCAGCAGTTGCTGTAGGAGCCATTCCCGGAGCATTACCTGTTCTGATTGGTGTTACGGCATTTGATGGTCAGATCACTTATTTGGGATTGTCTTTGTTTGTTATTCAGTTTTTATGGCAGTTTCCTCATTTTTGGGCGATTGGTTACAATAGTTTTGAGGATTACAAAAGCGCCGGATATAAATTATTGCCTGTAGTTGGAGGTAACATAGACAGAACACTCGGTAAAAATGCAACCGTTTACGCACTTTTAATTTTACCGGTTTTTGTATTTATGTTTGTTCAGCAGCTCATAGGTTTACCTTCTTTTGTTTTGCTTATTTTGCTTACGGTAGGATATGTATTCTACAGTGTAAAGTTTCATCTTGCTTTTGACAAGAAATCAGCATTACAACTTATGTTTTATTCTTTTTTATATCTTCCGTTATTTTTATTATTCATATTAATTTTTGAATAAAGTGAATACAAGTATTACAAATAAAAGGAATAAAATTCATGCTCAAAAATTTGCACTTTGGGCAGCCATGGCCAGTATTAGTATGATGTTTGCGGCTTTTTTGAGTGCCTACATCGTCAAGCAGGCAAGTGGTAATTGGTTAGAATTTTCTATGCCGATAACTTTTTTTGTCAGTACGATTTTGGTACTTTTGGTTAGTTTGTCCTTACATGTAACTAAAGGGTATTTAAGAAATTCCAGCGCTAAATATTACAAAGCGGGTGTTGTCATCTCTTTAATATTAGCGATATTATTTATAATCAGTCAATATGTTTCCTGGAATACATTGGTCGAAAGAGGTGTGGATTTAAAAGGAAACGTTTCGGGGTCATTTTTATACCTTATCACGGGAATTCACGTGTTACATGTGTTAGGTGGTATTGTGGCATTAATGATTTCTGCTGTTTATGCATTTTTTTTTCCATTTGATAACAGTGCCGGCAAAAGTCAAAAATTTGATTTGGTTGTCAATTACTGGCATTTTGTCGACGGACTTTGGATAGTATTATTTTTGTTTTTAATGTTTTACAAATAGATAATTTTATACGAATGGCTTCAGATACTATGACAGATCAACATCATCACACGGAGACCCAACCATCGTGGAATGGTGGATCAGAGCCTTTTAAGGCCAGTTACGGAAAGTTGATGATGTGGTATTTTTTACTTTCGGATGCTTTCACTTTTTCAGGATTCCTGATTGCTTATGGAGCATTGAGGTTCAGTATGCCTTCATGGCCGGTGCCTGATTTTGTATTCAGTACCTTTCCGGGTGATTTTCATCACAAGCCTTTGTTATTTGTTACATTGATGACATTTATTCTTTTGGCATCTTCTTTTACTATGGTGAGAGCAGTACAGGAAGGTCATCGTGAAAATAAAATGGGTGTTGTTAAATGGATGTTGTGGACAATCATTGGTGGTGCTGCGTTTTTGGGCTGTCAGGCCTGGGAGTGGAACACACTGATGGGCAAAGAACATATGTCTGTTAAAATCAATCCTTTTGGTTCTCATACAGAATCCGGAACTTATCTGGAAGGTGATGGACATGACATTAAAGAAGGTGATACTTTTAAAGCAGGTGATTCATATTTAATTCACAAACACGATGGTGAATGGCATCCGCTTAAATATCGTGCAGATGATGGAGTTGATGCAGGTAAAGAGAAACAACAACAATTTGGTCCGAAAGCATTCGGAGCTCTGTTTTTCTTTATTACCGGGTTTCACGGATTTCACGTTTTGACAGGAGTTATTTTCCTATTAATTATATGTGTGAACTCTTACACAGGACTTTATGTTTCCCGCAAAAACGGATACGAAATGGTTGAAAAAATCGGTTTGTATTGGCACTTTGTGGATTTAGTCTGGGTATTTGTGTTTTTATTATTCTATCTATTATAATCAAATATTGATATTACATGGGACATTTAAGTTACGAAAGTTCGAAAACAATAGCAACGAAAACCATATTAATCCTTGCTTTTATAACCATATTCGAAGTTGTATTTGCCTTATTAGGTAAAGGATATCTTGTAGATGGATTTTACATAAGTGGTTGGATCACCGGAGGAATGATGATTTTGTTGAGTATAGTCAAAGCCTACCTTATCGTGTATGAATTTATGCACATGAAGTATGAAGTACCTGGTCTGGTGCGTACCGTACTGTTTCCTACGCTTCTTTTGGTGTGGGCAATTATTGCATTTCTTGCTGAAGGAAGGTATTGGTTGGGTTCCAGGGAAAATGTCAAAAATCCTCCCGCATCCGGTACTTCTTCAAGTTCGGCGCCTCAGGGTATGATTTACGAATTACCTGAAAATTCACTATAAAATATAAGGCGGAAATTTTTCCGCCTTTTTTGTATGAATTCATTTTTATCCTGTAGTGTTGCGTAAACCATTTGGTTTAACGGTTGTTTGAAATCCAATCAGTTTTTATGAAAAAGTTAATCACCTGGATTGTAACAGGTTCTCTTATCGTGATCGTCCCCTTTGGGTCATGGTATTATCTTAAACAAGGTTTGGATTATCGCAAAAATGCTCTTGAGGCTTTAAAACCAAAAAGAAGTTTGCCTGAAATACCGGATTCACTTAATATCTTTAAGGGGAAAACAACTTTGTTGGTACTGGATACTACAGAAGCAGATACGATTACGGAGCCTATTTATGAACAATTTAAGGATGCCTATACATTTTCGTTGGCTGGTAACGGGCAGGCCGATTTTGTACTTCCTCTTCAAAAGAGTATATTGGAATTACTCAAAAACGGAGACAAATCTTTTGCTATTATTGATACAGCGGGTCAAATACGAAATTATTACACAAGAGAAGTTTCACAGTTAAAATTAATGGTAGAGCACCTTGCCATAGTTCTTCCAAGAGCTAAGGATAAAGATATAAAAATGAAGTAAGCATGAACAGCCAATCACCAAATCCATCATTGTACAAAACCTTATACAAAGTAAGTATTCTTTTTTCGATAATTGTATTTATATTGGTGGGTGTGATGCGAAGAGTAAAAATTGATCTTGGAGTAGACTTTTCGTTTTTACCACCTTTTCATGCTTTGTTTAATACGTTGGTAACGGTATTTTTATTATTGGCCCTTTATTTTATAAAAAAGAAAGATATTGCCAATCACCAAAAAATGATATTTGGTGCGATGGCTTTCAGTGCATTGTTTTTGATCTGTTATGTATTGTATCACTTTACTACCCCGGAAACTACCTATTGCGGAGAGGGTACAATCAAAACTTTGTATTACATATTGCTCATTTCGCACATTATTCTTGCAGGAGTTTCCCTGCCCTTTTTATTTTGATAACATTTTCCAGAGGCTATACATTCCAGGTTGAATCTCATAAAATAATGGCAAGATGGGTTTTTCCTGTTTGGTTGTATGTTGCTGTGACGGGACCTATATGTTATCTGATGCTCAAACCTTGTTATACTTTATAAAAGAAAATAAATGAAAAATAAAATTTTATATAGTAGCCTGATATTTTTGGTCGTAATCATCCTGTTTTTTTTGCCTGAAGAAATGACCGCTCAATGTCCCATGTGTAAAATGTCTGCTGAATCAAATCTTAAAGAAGGAGGAACAGCAGGAAGAGGGTTAAATGCAGGGATTTTATTTCTGCTTACATTACCTTATCTTATAATTGGTACATTAGGTTATGTCTGGTACAAAAACCGCAAAAGTTATGACGAAATCGGGGAAAAACCCTGACCATTATGGATTATTTATTTGACTATACTTCCTCCTTTCAGCGTTTTGTCAACGCTCATGTTTTAGGTGATGAACCTTCGGGTTTGTATGATCCTGCAAAGTATATTCTTTCATTAGGAGGTAAAAGAATCAGGCCTGTATTAGCTCTCTTGGGATGCCACCTGTACCACGAAGATTATAACAAAGCGATGAAAGCTGCTATGAGCGTAGAAGTTTTTCATAATTTTACTTTGGTTCATGATGATATCATGGATAACGCCTCTATCCGAAGAGGACAGCCTACGGTGCACGAAAAGTTCAGTGCAAATCAGGCCATTCTTACGGGAGACGTCATGCTGATACATGCTTATGAAATGTTGTTATCGTACCAACCTATTTCGCTCAGTCATCGTCTGTTATCCATATTCAATAAAATGTCTGTTGAATTGTGTGTAGGTCAGCAAATGGATATGGACTTTGAAAAATCAGACTCTGTTTCCATAGGAGATTATATCCGGATGATAGAATTAAAAACAGCGGTTCTCCTCGGAGCTTCATTACAAATGGGCGCACTGATCGGAGGTGCCGGAGAAGATGACGCCTCACATCTTTATTTATTTGCGCTCAACTTTGGTATCGCTTTTCAACTACAGGATGACGTTTTAGACACTTTTGGAACCAATAAAAGTGTGGGCAAAAGAATCGGAGGGGACATTATTCAGAATAAAAAAACATATCTGTATCTGAAAGCACTTGAATTGGCCGACGAACATCAGAAAAAAAATCTGCTGTATATGTACGACCCTTCCTGCACGTTGTCAGAGGAAGAAAAGATAGCAGCTGTGACAGATATATTTTCGAGAACTGGGGTCAGAGAATATGCTTCTCAGGTAATGGAAGCTTATCGGGATCTGGCCATTTCTCACGTACATTCATGCGCCATTTCTCAGGAAAAAAAGGATGTGTTGATTCGTTTTGTCAATGATTTACTGTACCGGGAATCCTGAGTTTAAAGTTTATCCTGTTTTTTTTTGAAGGTGAAAGATTTTAGTCCAGAAGTTGGCTTGTATCGTGCTGCGGGTTTGGGCCAGTCACTATATTGACAAATTCTCCCTTTTATATCGATATCTTCTTGGTTTTTTGATAAACCATATCTATCATTTTAATAAAAACCACAAGGTGTATAAATTAAATGTGATTTGGTGCTCAAAAGATAGTATTTAAGGTTAATTCAACTAAAATATTATTATTTATTTCGATAGAAAAATGAATAAAAAATTATCTACTTTAATAAATAAACAATATGTAAACGGGAAATGTATGGTTTTTAACCAAATTAAATAAGAGAAATAAAAGGAAGTATTTTGTTGTAAAATCAAAATACTAAAAAATGTGGCCCCAACAGGAATCGAACCTGTATCAAAAGTTTAGGAAACTTCTATTCTATCCGTTGAACTATGGGACCTGGATATCGGGTGCAAAGATAGTTTTTTTCAAAAAATCCATAAGCAAAATATTGTACAAAGATAGTTTTTCAAGTGTTTTTCAAGCTAGGGGTTGTTTTCATAACCTAGGATTTGCGGATGACCGGATAAAAACTTTTAGCACCTTCACAAATATAAGTTACTCCCAAAGCATCAGCTACAGTTACTGCAATATCTGCAAAACAGGCTCTCGTGCCAAAATCCACTCCCGGTTTGATGGTTTGCCCGTAACAAAGTACAGGGATATATTCTCTCGTATGGTCTGTTCCCGTCCAGGTAGGGTCATTGCCATGGTCTGCCGTGATAATGAGAAGGTCATCTTCCCGTAAGGAAGATAAAAGGTTTGGCAACGCCACATCAAAATCTTCCAGGCATCGGGCATAACCATCCACATCTCTCCGGTGGCCGTACATCATATCAAAATCCACAAGGTTAGTAAATATCAGGCTGCCTTCACCGCTTCTGATCAGTTCAAGGGTTTGGGTGATTCCTTGACCATTGTTTTTAGTCTTAAAGGATCGGCTGATGCCTTTGCCGGCAAAAATGTCATAAATTTTACCCACGCCCAACACTTCGCCGTGTTGTTCCTGGATAGCTGTTAATACATTGTCGGGAGGTAGGATAGCAAAATCCTTTCGGTTGGTGGTACGGGTATAGTTTCCGGAGGTTCCGGTAAATGGCCGTGCGATGACTCTTCCAACTGCCATATCACCAGTCAGCATTTCGCGGGCAATCCGGTTGATTTCGTATTGTTTTTCGATATCTAAAACGTCTTCATGGATAGCAATCTGAAACACGCTGTCGGCAGAGGTGTATACAATAGGGAATCCGGTTTTTACATGTTCGTCACCCAGCGTCTGAATGATTTCTGTTCCTGAAGCCGCATAGTTGCCCAGGGTTTTGGTGCCGATTTTTTGTTCGAAAGCCGAAATAAATGTATCCGGAAATCCTTCTGTAAATGTCGGAAAAGGTTGTGCCAAAACAGATCCAGCGATCTCCCAATGTCCGGTCGTGGTATCTTTGCCTGCAGATTTTTCGGCAGCACGGCCAAAACTTGCTGTGGGAAAAGATTCAAGAGGGCCAAGCAAACTGTTTTCAATATTAGCTAATCCGAGTTTTCTCAAATGGGGAATGTGTAATTCCGGTTTTTTTTGAAAGATATGACCTAAAGTGTGGCTGCCTTCGTCACCATACATATGTGCATCGGGTAAACTTCCGATACCCACACTGTCCAACACAATAAGTATGACTCTTTTAACCATGAGATTCAGGATTCAAGAGATTTTTTAAACTTTTCAACATCATGTTCGATATCCCGGAGCCTGGTTTTACAAAATGTCGTCAATTCTTTGGCACGTGCCAACTGTTCGGCTAGTTGATCCAAACCTGTTTTGCCGCTTTGCAGACTTTCAAGGATTTGATTGAGTTCCTGCAATGCAGTATCATAGGTCAGTTCGTTACTTTTGTTTTTTGCCATCTTCTGTTTTTTTAATATCAACTTTTCCATCAGAAAAAGTCAGGGTATATGTTTGTCCTTCATTAATGTTTTTTGCCGAAGTTACCGGTAGTTCACCCGAAGTCACCATAACATATCCTTTGTTGAGGATGTGTTTGGGGTCAGAAAGGGTGAGTTGTTTTTCGGCGAAAGCCAGATCATCCTTTTGTTTTTGAATTTTTTGTTTAACCATCCATACCAATCTTTCAGTGATATGGCTTAGGCTGAGCCTTTCCCGGTGGATGATTTCTCCGGGTAAAACGGAGATATTGGTGACGTATTGTTTTAGCAACAATTGGTGGCTTTTGATGATATTTTGTGAATATTGCCAGATATATCCGCTTTTTTCGAGAACGGCTCCTTCAAAATCTACATTGTGTTCGATGAGATACGCTGCCACCGCTGTAGGTGTTTTGGCATGATAATACGATACAATATCCGTCACAGAAAGATCGATTTCGTGGCCGATGCCTGCAATGACAGGTAGGGGAGACCTCGCTATGGTAGAAGCAATATTATAATTGTCAAAAGCTGCCAGGTCGAGTTTGGAGCCGCCGCCACGGATGATAACAATGACTTCAAATTTTTCTTTTTGTAAAAAAATATTTTCAAGGGCTGCGACCACTTCCCGTTCTGTATTGCTTCCCTGAAGTGCTGCCGGAAACAAGGTGTGACGGAAGTCATAACCATAACTGTTTTGGGCCAATTGTTGGACAAAGTCTATGTAACCCGCTGCATTTTCAGAGGAGATAACGGCTACTTTCTGGACGACAGAAGGAAAAAACGTTTGTTTGTTTTTGTCTGTTTTGCCTTCTTCTTTCAGTTTCTGAATGATTTTTTGCCGCAACATTTCCAATTGACCAACCGTAAAAGTCGGATCAATATCTTCAACATTGAGCTTTAAACCATATCGTTCATGATACTCTATATTTACTTTGATTTTGACGGCGGTACCGTCTTTGAGCAAAGCGTTAAAGAGGTCTCCCAATTTTTTTTTGAGAAACAATACGGATTTGAACCAGATATAACCTGATGACTGAGCGATAATTTCGTCGGTGTCTTCTTTTTTCTGAACAAATTCCAGATAATAATTGCCCCTGGATTCTTTGACTTGTGATAATTCACATTCAATCCAGACGGGCTCCTGAAAATTTAATGCAATGACCCTTTTGATGTATTCATTGAGTTCGAAAAGGGTGTATGATACCATGGTGAATGGGCTTTATAAAGCCTTTTTCACCAAATCAGCTGCTTCCTGAAGCAAGATAGCGGAATGAACTTCCAGACCACTTTCATCGATGAGCTTTTTGGCCAGATCGGCATTGGTACCTTGTAATCTGACGATGATCGGAACGCCGATATTGCCCATATTTCTGTAGGCGTCTACGACACCTTGTGCCACTCGGTCGCATCTAACGATACCACCGAAAATATTGATCAAAATGGCTTTGACATTCGGATCTTTCAAAATGATTCTGAATGCTTGTTCTACTCTGGCTGCGTCTGCTGTACCACCGACATCCAAAAAGTTGGCCGGTGAGCCACCTGAAAGTTTGATGATGTCCATGGTAGCCATAGCAAGACCTGCACCATTAACCATACAACCTACATTACCATCGAGGTTGACGTAATTCAGGCCAAAAGATTTAGCTTCGACTTCGGTTGGATCTTCTTCGTCGGTGTCGCGCATAGCAGCGAGGTCAGGATGTCTGAACAAACCGTTTTCGTCAAGGGTCACTTTGCAGTCTACCGCAACAATCCGGTCGTCTCCTGTTTTCAGGCAAGGGTTAATTTCAAACAAGGTTGCGTCAGAACCAACAAAGGCGCTGTATAAATTACCGATAAACTTAATAAAATCTTTGTATGCATTGCCTGACAAACCGAGGTTGAAGGCGATTTTTCTCTTTTGAAAATCCTGAAGCCCAATGTGCGGGTCAATCCACTCTTTGTGCACGAGGTGTGGGGTTTCTTCAGCTACTTTTTCAATATCCATACCTCCTTCGGTAGAATAAATGATGACATTTCTTTTTTGTTCTCTGTCCATTAGTACAGATACGTAATATTCTTTACAGGCATCAAAATCCGGTGCATAAGAATCTTCAGTAACCAGGATTTTTCTGACCAGTTTTCCCGGACCTTCCATTCCTCCCGGAGTTTGCGGAGTGCGCAACATCATTCCTAAGATATTTCCGGCGATTTCTTTTACTTCGGTCAGGTTTTTGGCCAGTTTTACGCCTCCTCCTTTACCGCGACCACCAGCATGGATCTGAGCTTTGATGACACAAAAATCAGTTTTAGTGTCTTCCTGCATTTTGTGGTAAGCCTGGATGGCTTCTTCAACAGTTTGCGCAACGATACCTCTTTGCGTAGCCACGCCATAAGAGTTCAATAATTGTTTTCCCTGGTACTCGTGTAAGTTCATGCTTTTTGTTTTTGTATCTTTGAATGATGTGCTGATGTGTTTCAGGCTGCAAAATTAACCCTTGAAACGGTAAAATTCAAAATAACCGTCAAAAAAGATTTATAATTTAAAACATCATGAAGCATAAACATAAAAATACGGTTGTTCAGGGCACTTTTTTTACGGGTATCCGGTTGTTAAAATGAAGAGATGACGAAGATCATGTTTTGAATGGAGTAAATGATTGGTCGGGTTACGGTGGTTTTCTTACTTTTGATGTGTTAAATCAAATAAATTATGTATCGTATTTTTTTTATGTTGATGGTTTTGTTTTTATTTTCTGAAAGCAAAGCCCAGAATCCTTTTGAAGAACATTATTGCAGTAAGGCTAATCTGAAATCTTCATCGTTTAATCCGATGATGCGTTCGTATGCGCGGACAGCGGATTATGATCTCAAATATTATCGGTTTGAATGGAATATCGATCCGGCCCAATATTACATTTCCGGAGTGGTTACGCCTTATTTTTTAGTATTGGAATCCGGATTCTCAAGTATTTATTTTGATTTGTCAAAAGCAATGACCATTGACAGTATCCTATGGCATGGGCAAAAACTGGGCTTTGACCAGCCGGCAGAATACGGGTTAGAAATTCAGTTTCCGGCCAATGTCGCCCAAAATTCTTTAGACAGTCTGTCCATCTTTTACAGAGGAGTACCTCCATCGAGTGGATTTGGATCGTTTATTCAGACAGAACACAGCGGAACCCCGGTATTATGGACGCTATCCGAACCCTTCGGAGCGCAGGATTGGTGGCCTTGTAAAAACGGTTTGGATGACAAGATCGACAGTATTGATGTCATTGTCACCACGCCGGAAATCTACAGAGCAGCGAGCAATGGTGTTTTAGTAGCTGAGCCTCAAGCTGTCAATGGCAAAAAGACCTTTCATTGGAAACACAGACATGCCATTACGCCTTATTTGGTAGCCATTGCTGTGACCAATTACGAGGTATATGAAGATGTCGTGACTTTTGCTGATGGATATGAAATGCCGATGGTAAATTATGTTTATCCCGAAAGTTTGACGCAAGCTAAATTGGGAACAGCCGACAATGTCAGGGTTTTGACGTTTTTCGACTCTCTTTTTGTGGAATATCCTTTTAAAAATGAAAAATACGGTCATGCCCAATTCAGTTGGGGTGGGGGCATGGAACATCAGACCATGAGTTTTGTCATCAACTATGGTTGGGGTTTATTGGCTCACGAACTGGCACATCAATGGTTTGGAGACTATGTGACCTGTGGGTCGTGGGAAGATATCTGGCTCAACGAAGGTTTTGCCACCTACCTCGAAGGTTTGAGCAGAGAACGATTTCCGCAGTCTAATAATGACTGGTACAATTGGAAGCTGAGTAAAATTAATTCTGTGACATCCAATTCCGGAGGTTCTGTCAAAGTGGACAATCCCACTTCCGTCAATCGTATTTTTAGTGGAAGATTATCTTATAATAAGGGTTCTTATTTGCTACATATGCTCCGTTGGAAACTCGGAGATGACGATTTTTTTGGCGGATTAAGAAGATATCTCAACGACAGAAAATATAATTATGCCACTACGGAACAATTGCGTGATCATCTTGAAGATGTATCCGGTTTTGATCTGACATCTTTTTTTGAACAGTGGTATGAAGGCCAGGGTTATCCGACTTATAATATCACATGGGCAAGTACATCCGGGGCATTAAAATTAATGATTGATCAGGTTCCATCTCATGCTTCCGTAAGCTATTTTGATATTCCGATACCTTTGAGATTGAGTGGTGCGGGTAAGATTGAGGATGTCAGGGTGGAAATCACAGGAAGAACCACTTATGTCGAATTACCGACGGATTTTGAGGTTGAAAATGTGCTTTTTGATCCGGAATTATGGGTTCTGGCTAAAAGTAACGTAGAATATGATGAAAGTTTGCTGACGAGTGTTTCGGGAACCAATGAACAAAAGATTCGTATTTACCCCAATCCGGTGGGTGAACAACTATTTATAAAAGGGCTTACCGAAAAAATCGTACAATACAAAATCTATCTTCCGGGAGGTCAGGAAGTTTTTTCCGGGGAATGTGATCAATACCGCGATATGATATCCACAAATGGTTTGGCTAAGGGTTTGTATTTTATAGAATGTTCGGGACAAAAAACTACTGAAATCTTTCGTTTTATCAAAGTGGAATAAAAAATAGTATAAAATTTGGTTACTCAGGGTGAAAAAATGAGCGTCTTTAAGGCGCTCATTTTTTTTTGGTTACAGCAGTTTGTTTTCCCGTTTATAAAAAACATAAACGATATTTTTGGAATTTATGACATAATGACCGATATTTTTAATGGTAAAATGTCATAATGACATGAAATTTTGAAAAATTAAGACATTTTTACATAATTTTGGCATTGGTATTTATTTTGTACAATACTATTTGTAATTTAAATCAATAACCATTAAAATTTTACAAAATGTACACAGTAGCGTATAAAAGACCAATGCAAAAAATAGGATTCAACAAACAAAATCCTGAAAATGGAAAAAACAGACAACATTTGAATATGATGCCACTTTCAAATATTGAAGTGTTGGAATCAGGCTGGAATATTTATCTCGGTGTTCCGGGTTATGTGAAAGAGGAAGTGTCCATATCTCTGGATAAAGAGTTGTTGACCATCCAGGGAGAACATCCGGTTTCAGAGCATTCATTTGTAAAAAATGAATGGAATGCCGGACCATTCAAAAGATCTTTCAGGTTGCCTGAAAATGCGGATACGGAAAATATCGCAGCTGAAATGAATAACGGAATTCTTACCGTTTTTATTCCCAAAAAAGAAAAGAGGGTTTCAAAAATAGATATTAAATAATTATTCATTAATAATATAAAAACAAAAAATTATGAACAAGTTAAGAATGCATTCAGATTTTCCGGTAAAAACATTTTCTAATGTTTTGGACGAAATTTTCAACAGAAGTTTAGGTGACTTTGTAGGATTTGATAATACACATACTGTGCCTGCGGTCAATATTCGCGAGACAGACGAACAATATATGCTGGAAATGGCGGCCCCGGGCTTTGACAAATCCGATTTTAATGTTCAGCTGGAAAACAATCAGTTGGTCATATCAGCTGAAAAAAAGACCGAAGGCGAAAAAACCGAAGGTAAATATGCCAGAAAAGAATTTCATTTTGAGAAGTTTTCAAGAAGTTTCACCCTTCCGGAAACAGCAGACTTCAACAAAATTGAAGCACAATACGATAAAGGTGTTTTGCACCTGCACATAGCTAAAAAAGAAGAAGCAAAAGTGCAGCCTGCCAAAACAATCGAAATTAAATGATAAGGTAGTACGAGTTTTTAGATTTTGGTTTTAGGGAGGTCCCCTTGTCTGGAAATCAGGCGAGGGGATTTTTGTTTTTCAGGTTTTGTTTTTAACAATCCATTTACAGCAATTTTATTGCATTTATATTACCTTTGCGTCATGTTTCCAAAGTATCATGTCATTGTAGTCGGTGCCGGTCATGCCGGTTGCGAAGCTGCCGTTGCCGCGGCCAATATGGGTTCCAAAGTTTTATTGGTCACCATGAATATGAATACCATTGCCCAGATGTCGTGCAATCCTGCCATGGGTGGCGTTGCCAAAGGTCAGATCGTCCGTGAAGTAGACGCTTTAGGCGGATATTCGGGTATCGTTTCTGATGAATCGATGGTTCAGTTTCGTATGCTCAATCTATCTAAAGGTCCTGCCATGTGGAGCCCGCGTACCCAAAATGACAGAATGTTGTTTGCCTCGATGTGGCGACAAAAACTGGAAGAACATCCCAATATCGATTTCTGGCAGGAATCCGTTCCCGGGCTCATCGTCAAAAACGGTGTTTGTAAAGGTATATTAACCTCTTTAGGTCTCGAAATAGAATCTGATGCTGTCGTCCTGACCAACGGAACCTTCCTGAACGGTATCATCCACATCGGCGAAAAACAATTCGGTGGTGGAAGAGCCGGAGAAAAAGCAGCTACAGGAATAACGGAACAATTGCTTACCTTGGGTTTTGAGTCCGGCAGAATGAAAACAGGTACTCCGCCTCGAATCGACGGTCGCTCTTTGGATTATTCCAAAATGGAGTTGCAGCCGGGAGATGAAAACATTCAAAGGTTTTCATATACACAAACCAAACTGCCGGAAAAACAACTTCCTTGCCACATAACCTATACCAGCGACAAAGTCCATGAAACCCTAAAGGAAGGTTTTGAAAAATCACCCATGTTTAACGGCAGAATCCAGGGTCTCGGTCCAAGGTACTGTCCGTCGATCGAAGATAAAATCAATCGTTTTGCCGACAAGGAAAGACATCAGCTATTTGTAGAACCTGAAGGTTGGAATACCTGCGAAATTTATGTCAACGGATTTTCTTCGTCTTTGCCGGAAGATGTCCAATACAAAGCACTGAAACAAGTTCCCGGATTTGAAAACATGAAAATGTTCCGACCGGGTTATGCCATTGAATACGATTATTTTCCACCGGTCCAACTCAATATGAATCTGGAGACCAAACAGGTAAAAAATTTGTTTTTTGCCGGTCAAATCAACGGAACCACAGGATATGAAGAGGCAGCTTGCCAGGGATTGATGGCCGGTATCAACGCCCATCTGGCCATTTCTGACAAAGAACCTTTTATTTTGAAAAGATCAGAAGCTTATATAGGTGTTCTCATCGATGATTTGGTCAACAAGGGCACCAACGAGCCTTACCGGATGTTTACTTCCAGGGCAGAATACAGGATTTTGCTGAGACAGGACAATGCGGATCTGCGGTTGACTCCTTTGGTACACGCATTGGGAATGAAAGGATTGGAAGAAAGAATGACTTTGGTAGAAAAGAAAAAAGAAGATATCGTTCAGGCAGAAAAAATATTTGATTCGTACAGCGTGGATCCGGAATTGATCAATGATTTTTTGGAGTCCAAAGATTCTTCCCCGTTGAAACAAAAAGTCAAACTGCGTTCTGTCATAACCCGACCGAATGTAACTTTGGACGAAATACGGCAAACCATCGGAGAACTGGATGTTCTTTTTGATACCCTCGAACAGGAATCTGTCATGAGTGCGGAAATCGCCATCAAATACGATGGATATATCCGTAAAGAACAGGAAATGGTCGATAAGATGGAAAGACTGGAGGCCGTCCGCCTGTATGATGACCTCAATTATGGCAATATGACGTCTCTTTCAATTGAAGCCAGAGAAAAATTAAATAAAGTCCGACCCAGAACCATAGGGCAGGCAAGCAGAATCAGCGGTGTGTCACCGTCAGATATATCTATTCTTCTGGTACATTTGGGGAGGTAAAACGTAACAAATCATACAACATTAGGGTTGTATTAACGACCATTATATAAATAACAAACATGAATCGAGTTTTTATTATCATCATAAGTACCGTGTTTCTTTTTCAAACAAATATTCTTTGGAGCCAACAAACCGGAAAAGTCGCGGAAAATTCTAGAACCTCTTCCAAAAAAGAAGTGCTTAAGGCCCTGAATGCTTATGTCGAATACGTCAACGAAGTCAATAACTATCTGCCGATCATCAACAGTCTGATGGTGGATTATAATATGAAACTGAATACTTTTGTGGATTTGCCTTCACACCAGCCTTCGCAGTTTACCAATGCATTATTTCCGGACAATCTTTTTGATGATGTAATCTTCCAGCATTCGCCCAATGCTTTGTTTCAAAAAGCCATTCAACTTTCATCCGTATTGCCTCAGGCTGACAAAACCAAGTTGGTTAGTATGGCGACACAGTTTAAAGATAATACCAGTTATATCAATACATCCAGGTTTGAAGTAGAACAAATGCTTGTCAAACTCGACCTGACAAAAATGGAAAATATTACCAAGGTGTATGATAAAATGGAGACGGTAGCCAAAGCATTTAAAGACTCCAAAAAGTTTCAGTATGAATTGGAATATCAAATCAAAACGACGTACAAAAACTTTTTGGGCGGTGCGCCGGGCAATACCGAAACCATATATAAAGCGCTTGATGAGGTCTACCATTTGGCCCGACTTGAAATAGAAGCTGTGTATGAAAATAATAATGAAGAATTACCGGGAATTATGTCATCCTTTCAACAAACCATCAATCAACTGAAAGCGATCGACCTGAAAGAATACAACGGAACTTTCTGGATGAATCCGTTTACCCAATCCAAACTGACTTCGATTGTTCAGAAAGCAGAAGGATTACAAACAGAAGCAAACAGATTCAATTCTTTTGACAATATTCCCGAAAAATTTAATTTGTACGGACGAAATTATTATTTCTATAATCATGCATTTTTGGTAAAACTTAATCGTTTTGGAATGGGTGTTGCCGCCGAAATAAATGAGATATATGTTAATAATAAGGTCGACAAACTGTTGTACTTTGAATTACCTTATGACTACAAGGTTGTATACCCGAGAAAAATACGGGAAGAAGTTTTCCTTCCTGCCACCGCTACTTTTATCAAAAGTGTTCCACAAAAAGTGCAGGACAGAGAAGTTGTCAAAGCAGATAGAGTGATTGAAGTCGACAGAACTGAAATAGAGTTTGAAGTATATGACCATAAGATCATTGACAATGATGTTGTCTCCATCTTATTTAACGGAGACTGGATTTTGGAAAAATTCAAAATCAATGAGAAAAAACACAAGTTTAAGATAAAACTCAATGAAAGCGGGGTCAATTATCTTTTGTTACACGCTGTTGACGAGGGTAGAAGACCACCTGCAACAATTGCCATCAACTATTATGCAAACAATGTTAAAAATCAGATTATCCTGAATTCCACCATCACAAAAAGTGAGTTGATCGAGATTGTACTGAAGAAGTGATAAAATTGTTTTTGTTTATTGTTTAAGATTTACATATTCTTGCTGAAGATAATCAAAATAGTGTTGAACTGCATCAAAAAAATGCCTCGAAACTTTTGTATTAAATGGGTGAATTAAAGATTTATCTATTTTCCTTTTTGTGTAGTCTATAATGCCCTCATAATCATTTGAAGAAGTTTTCTTATCAATTACTGATTTATTCTCAAAATTTTGATTGCTTAAACTCGAATTACTTATAATATTTAAAAGATTACCATGCGCAATTTGATTTCTAAAAGAAACCAATTGCTTTAAAGTCTCTGCATATTTACTCTGATCTTCGGCTTTCTTAAAAAATTTTATATTACCTTTTTCAGGCAAATTATGTAAATTGTTTAGAATCTGTCGAAGTTTTAAAATAAGTGATTTATCATTAAGTTGTTTAATTCTTTTAGGATCCCCTTCTAATGGTTTTTTATTTGGATAATCAGTGTTACTTTTAATATCATTTCTGTAAGGTGACAAAATTTCTTTAATTCTACATTCAATAGCTGCACACAAAGTTATGATTAACATAGCATGAAAAGCTGATTCAGGTAAACCATCAGAGTCCTTTTTATTTAATAACATGTCAACTACCCTTAACATATCTTTAGATTCTAATGGATTGTATTGATTGCCAAGAGACATAATTTCAGATTTTGTTATTTTTATTAGATTATTGTTGTTGATTTTCATATCACTACTTTTGATTTAATAAACAATCTCCACAATACTTCAGCACCAAAAAACTAAAATACCACTATACCACACCACCACTATACCACACCACCAAAATACCAAAAAACCTCTGGGCTTATTCCTTTTTCCTCTTTACCGTGAAGACTCTGCTGATGTTGAAACCGAAATGGATGTCACCATTAGTCCAGCTGCCGGTATTTTCTGTAAAAAAGGCTTTTTCGATCATGGCTGTACTGTTGGTCACATGCAATTGGAAAACGTGTCCTCCGGTTTCGATGTCAAAACCTACTGACAATCCATTGGTATATCGTTCCAATATCTGATCAGGCAATACATAGGTGTACTCACCGTTTAAAGCAACCCTTTTGGTCAGTTTGATTCTACCGCCGATGCCTAAACCATAAACGTCGTTTTTTTCTGCAGAGGTAGCCACTAGATTTCGGTGTACCACTGTGGGGCTTAATTGTAAAGAAAAGCGATCACTGAATTTTCTTCCCAAAATCATCTGGAAAGTATAATATAACCGGGAACTGAAAAAGTTTTCTCTGTCGGGTTCCTGCCATTTTAAGGTCTGAACAGCAGTCGTCGCCAAAAAGGCTAAAGTCACCGGCATATTGCGTTTTCCTGTGCTCTGTCTTAATAATTTGTATTTGATATATCCGTCATATGCTTTTTCAAGGCTGCTTCTCCCGACGCCGACCGTAAGTCTGTCTGTGATGCCGTAGTCAAAACCAAAACGAATCTGTGCACCATCCAATCCAAATAATTCGTAAAATCCACCACTCAAAAAACCAAACCGGTGAGAAATTTTAAAATCCAAAACTCCGGAAGCTGTACTTTCCAATGAATGTAAGTTGACAACCCTGTTGGTTTTGAAACTTGCATCCACATATTCTGTCGTCTCTTCCTCAGGTCCCAATAAGGAAAGCAGATCCTCTTCCTGAGCGTTTGTAATCAAAGGAAAAGCCAACATTAAAACTAAAAATATTCTAGATAATACCATGGTGAAAAATTTTACAGAACAAAAGTAAGATACTTTTTGAAAATTTTTCTGAAATCGTATGATTTTACACCGAATCAGGAATATGACAACCCGAATCTTCCTTTGGATTGTATTAAAGGAACTATGATAACCAATCCATTATTTCTTCCGAAAGGGGTTCTGTTCCCGGGGTAAGACATTGTTCGAGATTACCTTTTTCATCGACCAAAAATTTCTGAAAATTCCAGGTTACTTCAAAGTCGCCGATACCGTTTTTGTCCTTTGAGCACAACCACTCATACAAAGGGTGGGGTTGGTCTGTGATTTTCATTTTTTTCGTAAGGGGAAAAGTAACCCCGTAATTTTTTTCACAAAATAACTGAATCTCATTTTCGTTTCCGGGTTCCTGACCTCCAAAATCGTTACAAGGGCAACCCAAAACAATCAGTTTGTCTTTGTTTTGCTCATATAATTCCTGTAGACCGGCATATTGTCGGGTGTAGCCACATTCTGAAGCAACATTGACAATCAATACTTTTTTTCCGGAAAAATAGTCCTGCGGAATTTTTTTGCCGTTAAGGTCATGTAAGGTAATATCCTGTAAACGCATGGTATGATGATTTAAAACTCGAAACAACCGGGGTCGGGATTTGTTGTTTTCCGGTCTTTTCCGTCTATGTCTTTGGTGATAAAAATCGGTCGTGCTTTGCCCAAAGCTATAGACATGGTGTCCAAACGGTAATCCTGTTTGGTTTGATTTAAAAACAATCTTTCGCCCAATTTGAGGTTGTGGCAGTCGGAACAATGATCAAAAAAATCTGTATGATCTCCGCTTCGAAGGATTTGATTGACCTTAACTACACAATTTTCAAATTTATAAAACAAATCCGATCTGTCTCCGACATAATCAATCGAAACTTCATCTTCATTGCTTCCGGCAAAAATACAGTTGACAAACAAAGCGTCCAATGGATTGACAAAAGCCTGTTCGCAAGGAAACTCATAACAGGTATAATTGGTCATGGAAACAGCTTCTGATTTACCTCCGTAACTGGCCACCGTACAATACTGAAACTGATAACTTCCACCGTGTCTCAGGAGGATAGCCGGACCGTCATTGTTGTAAATCAGACAATTATCGGCTTTGATAAATCCATGACGACCTATGATACCTGCATTTCCGGTATTGTAAAAACGACAGGAGTTGAGGTCGACCCTTGCCAAAGAATCTACCTGAATGCCAATGATTGAATTTTTGATCGTCGTGTGTTCCATCATATTTCCTCTGCTACCCGGAGCAAACAAAACGCCAACCCACTGACTTTTAACATCTGCATAAGTTGGCTCAAGACGGTCACCCTGGATGATGACCGGTTGTTCGACCGTTCCTTTGGACACAATTCTGCCGTTTTGCAGACAAACGATAAGTCCGTCATTATATAATGTGGATTCATCTCTGACGATACCACCATGTACGTACACCCGGGTGCCTGCCGGAAGGTTGAGCTGGCAGCTGTCGATGTATAAGATGCCGTAGACAACATAAGGTTTCGGGTCGTCCCAGGCTACCTGTCCAAACTGACAGCTCAGCAAAGAAACCGCACCTTTATTGGTTCCGGTAATATAATTTGCATTCTGCCCGAAGGCTTCGAGGTATAGATTTTTGGTATTTCCGTTTACTTCTACCAATATTTTTCCTTCAATGATAAAGGGACTGGCAATCAGCGGATCGTCCGGATTGATGGTGACTTCAACAAATACATATATACTGTCGTTGGCATTGATTTCGATGTCGTTGGCTGTTGGTCCTTTGACACCCTCGACATTATATCGGAAAAACCGTTGACTTTCGGCATCCATGGTGAGATTGACCCGGACAGGCAGATCTACCGGATTGTATATTTTGATGATTCGGGTAGCGGAACCGACTTTTGTAAAAACGGTATCAAAACGCAGGGTATCAATACTAAATCTGAGGTTTACATCATTGCCTTCATAATAATCATCTCTGCGACATGAAAACAACAGGAGCAAACCTGCTATGAGTACAATAAAAGAAAGTTGGGTTTTTGACATCATTTTTTATCTTCTTCGTCCTCCGTATTTTGAACGTTTATAGTCAAAACGAAATCCCGCTCTGACCTGAAATTGTAATTGGGTAAAACCATAATTCACTGTAGTTGTTTCCAACTGATTGATAGGAATGTCATAACTTCCGGCTGAAAAAAAGTAGTAAGAAGCCATGGGTGTGAGGGTGATCAAATCGTTGATGCCCAAATCAAGCCCCAAACCTAAACCCACATGGAAAAGAAGATTTTGACTTTTCTTTTCAGTAATAGTTTCAATAAGGTCAGATGAAGCGACAGAACTGTTTGTTTGGTTGAAGGATACACCCGGTGTCACATGAAAAAAGAAACCTTTGTTGATCGATGGTCCTTGTTTTGAAAAGGTCGGACAATTACAATCTTCGTTCAGGTCGAGTGCGTATATCTGTGTATGAAAATTAAACAAAAACCTTTGCATATTGACATTGACGTCATTTGTTATATCCGTGTTTCCGTACGCGAAAGCCAGTTCCGGCAAAAACTCAATCCGCTTTTTTTTCAGCGCAAACCAATAATCCACCCCAATTTCGTAGGAAGGGGAAAACAAATTTTTTGATCCTCCGTAAAGGTCGTGCAGAACATTATTGAGCTGACCGTGATTTTCAAAATTGCTTTTTACCCTGACGCCGTATTGTGCAACAACTGTCGAAGTGTAAAAACAAAAAAGGATCACAAAATATCGGAAAAGTTTCATGTACAAGGCAGAGATTGATGAAAAATAGAAAATATCCACATCAAACGTTTTAAAAGGTAATCTTGTTGTCGAATGCGGATATTTTGAAATAAAATCTCTTTATAATCTGTACATGTCGAGTGCATTTTCAATGATCTCCAGTGCTTCATGGATTTGATCTTCCGTTATGACCAAAGGTGGTGCCAAACGAATTTTATTGCCATGTGTCGGTTTTGCCAACAGGCCAAGGTCTCTGAAGGTCAGACAGATTTTCCATCCGAGATCAGAAGATTCAGGAGTGTCGATTTCTATGGCATTGAGGAGTCCTTTTCCCCGAACTTCTCTGATGATAGGATTTCGGGAAGCGATTTCGCGCAGGCCGGCTCTGAAGATATTACCCATGGCAAAGGCGTTTTCCACCATTTTTTCTTCCATCAATACCCTGACAGAAGCCATCGTCACAGCACATGCCAAAGGATTACCTCCAAAGGTAGATCCATGTTCTCCGGGTTTGATCGTCAACATCACTTCGTCATTGGCAAGAACGGCAGATACCGGCATGGTACCACCTGACAAAGCTTTGCCGAGAATGAGAACATCCGGTTTGGATGGGTTTTGTTTGCTGCAAGTACCGCCGTAACATTGACAATTGGTGCAGGTTGCCAGTAAGGAGCCTGTTCTGCCCATTCCGGTCTGAATTTCGTCAGCGACAAACAAAACATTATATTTTGTACAAAGATTTTTTACCGCAGTCAGGTAGTGATCATCAGGAACGATGACGCCGGCTTCTCCCTGGATGGGTTCTACGATAAAAGCGGCAATATTGGGGTTGGAAGAAAGTTTTTGTTCGAGGGCGTCCACATCATTATAAGCCACTTTATCGATACCCGGCATCAGTGGGCCAAAACCTTTGGTGCTGTCCGGATCGTTGGAAGCAGAAATGACGGAGATCGTTCTTCCGTGAAAATTATGGCTTGCAAACAACAATACTGCGTGGTTTTCCGGAATACCTTTGACCTGATAAGCCCATTTCCTCACCAGTTTCATGGCTGTTTCTACGGCTTCGGCGCCACTGTTCATCATCAGCACTTTGTCAAATCCGAAGGTTTTGGCGAGGTATTCTTCGCAGGATCCCAAAAGATTGTTGTAAAAAGCACGTGAGGTGAGGGTCAGTTTGGAAGCCTGATCCGTCATCGCTTTGATGATTTTCGGGTGACAATGCCCCTGGTTTACCGCAGAATAAGAGGAAAGGAAGTCAAAATATCTTTTTCCATCCACATCATACAAAAAGACACCTTCGCCACGTGACAATACGACTGGTAGCGGGTGATAATTGTGAGCGCCGTAGGTAGATTCTTTTTCTATCAATCCGATACTGAGTGCCGATAAAGCGGTGTCTGTGGTTGTATGTGCCATATTTTTTATTTTATCTGCAAAATTATGTAAAATAAATTAATTTGTATCATTTTGTAGTCATATTTATTTTATTTAAGTAAATTTGTGTCAAATTTAATTTATGGATACGTCTTTGGATCAATATGACACGGCGATTTTGGAATGTTTGGAACAGGATGGAAGGGTAGCCTTCAGCCATATAGCCGGAGAGTTGGGTATTTCGAATACCATGGTTCATCAAAGAATCAACCGCCTGACCGAAAATGGGATTTTGGTAGCGGTCAGACCTGTTTTGGACGAAAAAAAACTCGGTTTTGACTGGGCCTCTTTTACCGGGCTCACCCTTGAAAAAGATTATGATTCCGACAAGGTGATTGAAGCGCTAAAAAATATTCCCGAAGTGACAGAATGTTATTATATCACGGGAGCGTTTACCTTATTTATCCGGATTACAGCCAAAAACCATGAACATATGCGCAAGGTATTGTATGAAAAAGTCGATCACATACCCGGCATAATCAAAACCGATTCATTTATGGAATTGGGATGTGCTTTTAAGCGAAATGTAAAAGTATAAGTTTTATATTACAAATTTCCTTCAAGAGAATTTAAGGCTTATGTGAAAGCGTTGTTTTCGTGGAATCGTCTTTTTCCGCCTTTTTGTCTTTAGCTTAAAAATATCCGGAGACGGTAAAAACAAAAAACTGTTTGAGCCAAAAATCGGACAGGAAAGAGCTTAAATGTTTTTTATTGATCCGTTTAAGAAACGCGTAAATCACCAAGGCGAGTTTTTTTTGTTTCCGGCGGGAGGATTTTTTTAAGCGTGAAGAAGACAAAACAGCGGCGGCATTTTTTGTTTACTTTTTTTTGCTGAAGAAAAAAAGTAAAAGCCTTGCCGGCTTGAGGCGATTTTTTCTTAAAAGTTTAATTTTTAACCTTTAAATCATTTTGTAAGAGCAATCATTCAAATCTCCAATATGTCATAATATATAATTATAACAACCCGGTTTTATCCCTTTTTAAGGGTGGCAATTTTGGTGGAACAACCTTTGACCACATCACCTAAAGCTACATGAATATCGGCATCAGGAGGAAGGTAAATATCAACGCGGCTGCCGAATTTAATAAAACCCATTTCGTCGCCACCCTGGTGATGGCTTCCGGTTTTTGCATAACAAACAATTCGTCTGGCCAAAGCACCGGCCACCTGGCGCAATAAAACAAGACCGCCTGAAGTTTCAATGACGACGGTTGTTCTTTCATTTTCGGTACTGGATTTTGGGTTCCATGCTGCCAGATATTTTCCAGGGTGATATTTTTCATATACCACTTTACAACGATTCGGGTACCAGTTGATATGTACATTCAGCGGGGACATAAATACAGAGACCATTTTGCATTTGGTTTTAAGGTATTCGTCTTCAAAAACCTCTTCGATGACGACAATTTTACCGTCGGCGGGACAGATGATGGTATTTTCTTCTGTTTGTGGAAAAGTTCGTTTTGGCTTTCTGAAAAAAGAAATTAGAAAAATATATAAGGGAAGAGCCAATAATAAAAAGTAGACGGCTACCTCCGGTGCCACATATTTTACACCCAGATATAAAGCACTTAAAATAATAAAAGAAAAGGATAATGTCTGTAAACCCTCCTTGTGGATAGTCATCATGTGTGGTAAAAATTGTTGGTTTTTAACTTGTTTTTACTTTGAGGCTGCAAGTTATAACATTTTTTTAAATATGAAACTACTTTTACTTTTCGTATAAAAACGTGGCGGCAACGATGGTATATACGGTATCAACTAACATATCGAGAGAGATTGTAGTCATTTATCACAAAACTCCTTGTATCAATCCATAAAAATAAATTATATTTTGCCAAATTAAATTAAGATATTATTGATTTAACCGTATTTTATTCTTTAGTATATAGATTATTGTCTTTCCGGCGACATTTTTTAATAATAATAAAAATAAAGCTTGTTTTTATTTTTTTTTCAAATACAACAAATATATTTGCGTTATATAAAGAAAACAGAAAAAGAACGATGGACAGGTGCTTTTTAATTCATGGAAACAAATCTGACAGGGGCGGACAAAATCAAGACAGACGCTTAGGGTTATAATGATTCAAAAAGGGTTAAGCTATTTTCTTTTTACGTTTTTTTGAGGCGGTGAGTTTTATAAAATAAAAGAGAGCCTGCTTAAACCTGTTATGGGTATACAGACCCTCTCGTATCGTGCGGATACAGGGTCAAAGGTATGGAATCTTTCTGACATTTTATTATACTCCTGCAACGGATATTTCCCTCATGCCGTTGATAAAGAAGGGGAGTTATTATTAATTTTTTTAAAATGAAAAAGTTTTTTGTTTTTTCTCTTAGTTTAATTTTACTAAGTTCTTGTTTTAATGATGAAAAGCAAGTATCGGTCAATGATGTAACAGAAATCAGAGGTTCGGATGGCGATCAAGGATTGACAAATGAAGAAGTAGTTAAAATTATTTCAATTATGGTTTGTGATCCAATATTTGTCCAGGTATTAAATAATTCCATTATCACTTCACAAACCAAATCATCACATTCGGTTTCATTTATGGAGTTATTAACAGGAACTGCGACACCAGCGTTTTGCCAAAAATTTCATCAGGCTTGCCAACAACTTGGTATTAATAACGGGTTGAGCAAATTTATTAATGGCAATTTGTCATCGTCTCCTAATTTATGTCTTTCTGTTTATCAACCGGAAGAGCTTTCCAGCCAAAGTCAAACGAATATCTCTTTTCCTGTATTTAGTGAACAGATTTTTGATTCAAACCCAAACAACGAAAACTATGTTTTTTATAATTGTGGTCAATTGGATATTAATTTGACAACGAACGAAAGCCCGGGTTTCTCATGTTGCGTAATTCAGGAAAGAGAAGGATTTGTTAGTTTGTTATCTTCTCAAATAACCAACGAAATCTATTTTAATGATCATTCCAAGGTCAAATATTTAGAAAGTTTTGTTAATAATACCGATTTTCAATCGTTGAATTATAATCCGGTAACAACCAACAACACATTAAATCTTTGTGGTACATCATACCCCAATCCGTTTTTAAACAGATTTTATATAAATGACAGTATCCTGACAACTTTATATAATACAGAGGCCAGCAATTCTTTTTATTTTCCACCTGCATTTCCACCACTCGGAAACTTTCTATGCCCAAGTGGTTTAGCATCTCAGAGAACAACATTCAATAATTCAGTAAACAGAGAATTTTCTCATAGTATTAAGCTACCAATGGGAAATGCTGTATTAGAATTAAATAATGATTGGTGCGCATGGTGGAATAAGGATTGCAGATTTATGGTGGATTTGTATATTCCAAGCAGATTCAATTCGACTACATTCGAGCCATTACACTTAACTAAGTTTTTTTGGTACCATGAAAAAAGTTTAAAGAAAAAGATATTTGTAGCGCCCAGGACCTCCGCGGAATTTGTTCCTTGGTATTATGAAACAAGTCAACATGGTGATGAATGGAAGTATAATTGGACGGGTAAACACAGAAAGGAAGGCAACACTACTACCATAACTTTAGGAGCTGAACTTGGTTCAACAGTCGGTTTTAAAGATGATTCAACAGGATTGTCTGCATCATTAACACGTAAAATAAATGCTATCTTTCAAACAACAAGAACAAATAAAGATTTATTTCTTGGGGGAGATCTTGTTTATTGGTGTGATGATATTGTAGTGAATAATAATAGAGGTAATCTGCATTCAACAACCGATGTATTATTCCACATCAGAGAGAAGGAGTAAATATTAATTTTTACAGAAAAAGGTCAGGTAAATTATACTGATCTTTTTCTTCAAAATAAAAATATCATTATTTATGAGATTATTAATCACTATTCAATTCATTTTAGGTATTTCGGCTTCAGTGTATTCTCAAGACATCCGGTTTTCATATGGTTTTGATTTATTGTATTTTCCGCAGTTTACACCAAAATTTGAACAATATTCTGAAAGTTATAAAATGGCAGTATCTTTTAAAATAATGCCAAAAATTAATCTGGTCGCTTCCTACCGGTATGCAGGAATTGCGGGTAATTTTCCTTTGGTTTTAGATGATTATCCCAATATCAGCAATACGGACCCATATCAGGAAAAATACATTGATTATGACGAATTCAAACCGGGACTTCACGCAGTTGGACAAAAAGGTTTGCATTGGAGTCAGTTTATTAATTTGGTCGGGATTGACATTGAGACAAAATTATTAAATATCAACGATCGGTTTTGGATTGATTTTTTAATCGGTGCTAAACTTGAGTTTTTAAAAATCAACAGTATCAGAGTTGTAGTAGGTGACAGTACAAACGGGGCTATTTTGACAGAGCCTGATGGTGATGAAGTTATCGTTCAGTTTCACACGTATGATGTGACAACCAGCGTAAGTTATGTTGTCAACAGTACCTTACAGCTTAACCAAAAGTTGTCAAAAAATACCTATGTTTTTTTAGGCACCGACTTCAATTATTTATTATCTGGTGATGCCTATTGGTTTTTAGATTTAGGAATTGGTTATAAATTTTAAAATATGAAAAAAGTAATAATTATTTTTTTGTTGATGACACCATTTATTTTATCAGGTCAAAAGCACATTGCATTTTCCTTAGAACGCGGATATTGGCAGCATACAGATCTGTGGGGAGTGCAGGGAGGAATAGAATATTCTTTAAAGTTAAAAGGTAATTGGAGATTTCATTTGGGAGCCGGCTTCGGATATGGAGAAAAAAACAGGTTAAAAGATTTTCCTGCAAATCCTGAAAACAAAACAACTTTACAAGTTGGATTTGCGTCCTCATATATTATTGAGTATGGCTTTGAACGAACACAAACAGACAATGCAAAACAATTCAGGTTAAATATTGGTGTTTCATATGAACATGACATAAATCCAAAACAAAAATTGTTTTTCCAGACTAATTTATTCGGACAAAAAGTTAATCATTTTTATGTCATTGACAAGCTTAGTCCCGGATACGATGTCAATTACGGATTTTTCTTTATTGGACCCTTGGATGTTTATATAGTTTCGCAACAGTCTTTTTATACAATCGGACTTGAACAAAAAATAGGATATTCATTTGAGGTAAAAGAAAATAAATACATTATGCCGTATATTACGGGTGGATATGGATATAATCAAACTTCATTTTTTGGTTTTGGGATTTCAGCAGGGGGAATACTATAATTGTAACAAAAACCAATCCTGAAACTTTATAATCGGGCTGTTTTTTGTTTTGAAAATAAAGTTTTCGTTTTGTGAAGATGTAAAAAAAAACTTTAAAGTCTTTTACCTCTTTGAACCTGTTTTTTGCGTCTTTTTGATGGATTGTTTTTAGCATCACAAAATATTTGTCTTATGAGCATTAAATTGACTTTTACACTGTTTTTGATATTAAATGTATTAACAAGTAATGGTCAGTCTTATCATGTTCAATCGTTTCAGGATACGTATGTTGAAATAGGCGATTATAAATCACTCATGAAAGAATTGGAAGGTGATTTATTTTGGTATCACACTTTTAACCTCGGCTTTGAGTTTCCGTTTTTTGATTTAAAATACAATTATATAAACGGAAGTTATCGGGGTGTTTTTGGTTTTGATGATGAGTTGGATTATTCAATGGATTTATTAGGTTATGGATATCATCCGGATAATGTCCTTGATACAATTAACCTTATATCAGATGTTCGCTATAAATTTAAAGAAATATCAGGAAAAAAATGTCTTATTGTTCAGTACACAAAAAACAGATTAACATCCGATCCCTCAATTGAAGAATTTGACAGCTATGTAAATTTTCAATATTGGTTTTTTGAAGATGGTACCATAGAGCTAAGATTCGGAAAAGCAAATTTAGCAAATTCACCTGTTTATATTCCGGGAGATGGGTTTTATCTTCTTACAAATCAGGGCCCGATTCCGGTAGGCCCATTTTTGGGTTTAACTCACCCATATGACATTAATAATATCCTTAACTACAACGACATTGATAGTTTACAAAGATTTGAATTGCTGGATAACTGGATAGATGGAAATGTAAATTGGTGGCCACCGGAAGGTTGGGTGATCCGGTTTACCAATCTTCTGGTTTCGACAAATGAAAAAGCCATTGATTTTCAAACTAAGGTATTTCCTAATCCTACAAATGATAAAATAATGATTTCTTCAGAATCACCCATTCGGGAGGTCAAAATGTTTTGTGTAAACGGAATGGAAAAAATATCACTCCAAGGCGATGGTATTTCAGAAATAAACATGACAGGTTTACCACCCGGGACGTATTTTTTGCGCCTTTTTAGTGGAGAAAATATTGATTACCATAAAATAGTTATAAAATGAAAGTAATACATCAACCCATTACCAAATTATCAAATCGGCAGATTTCTATATCATCGGTACACAAACCTATCCAAAAATTTTGCATCTCATTAATGCTTGTTCTGTTTTGGGCTTCAGGTAGTAAAGCTCAGGTGACCATCGGTGCACATACCGGATTAAGTGGGTACACCGGCATTCATGCTGAATTTTCACTTGAAGTTCCCTTTGCTACGAGATTTGCGCTCAATTCCAGGATATCTTACGTCCTTCCTAAAGGATTTATGTTCAGATCTGGTATACGGTACATTTATCCTGTTTTCAAAAATACGGACCTCCGACTGGGAATTGATGTCGGAGTATACAGAGAAAAAAACGAGTTTAATTCCTCATTTACAGTTCCTTTTTTTATCACAGGTGGCAACTTTGGTGTCCATCAGAAGTTTGGAGAACAATGGGGGATTTTGGGTGAAATCAATCTGATCAATATGACAAGCCACAATACAAAAATACAAGCTTTATTGCCTCAACTTGGCGTTACCTATAGATTTTAAAATCCGGTCATTGTAGGGTTGGAGTAAATATTTGGGGTAAAAAAATATTTAGTTCATTTTTAATGCGGGTGTTGGATATTACGATAATTGTATCCAATAAATAACAGATATTGACAGACTAAAAAGAACTGTTGCTCCACATAAAAAATATCCGGCTGATTTTATGTTGGAATGTAAGTCTGAAAATAAAACGCATTATTAAGAGATTACAGATTTATTAATTATATTTGTAGTGATTTAAGTAACTTTAGGAGGTAATGTGTTTATATTGTAAAGTTTTTAATACTATTTTATAAAAAATGCTTAAAAAGACTGATGTTTATACATAAGTTGCAGACTTGTGTAATACATTGAATTGTTTTCTACTTTTGAATGTAGATTTAAAAACGGGTCAGATCCATATAGTAAGCATTGGCTGAAATATGAGGATTTTTGTAATACGTTAATAATAAATAATATGAAAATCTTATTAATAACCTTGATATTAATAATGAGCGGCCGTTTGTATGCTCAGTTTGACAATTTTTATTTTGGTGTTGATTTTGGATTGATTCGCGATATCAATCAGGTAGTGTCAAATGATAATGACTACTTTTCCTGTTGGAATAACTGTTGGAGCGATCAGGACGGTTTTTTTTCAAGAAACGGAAGTTTTTCTCTTTTTGCGGGTTTTGAGATAAGCGATAATATGATTTTTGAAATCAACTTTGTAAGACAAACTGAAAATGTATCAATTCAATATTTACTACCATTGAATGTAGTATCCGGTGGTGGTATATCAGGGTCGGGGATTCGATTTTCAAATACGTTATTAAAATGGACAGCAGGTGTAGGAAGAAAAATCAGTATTGGAAATGAATTGAATTATATTCCTTTTTTTCAACTTTCGACAATATATACAGATAACCTTTCTTCAGGTATTTTTTTTACAGAAGGGCCCAATAGTTCTTTTAGGCACAATTTTTCCATGAGATATTTTAATGAAAATCAGATTTTTTTAGGGTTTAAAAACACACTTCAATGGAAGCCATCCTCCCGGTGGAGCATAAATTTACAATTGGGTTATGCACAGGGACTTTCGAAAATTTATGAAATACATCAGGAGATTCAATTTTTCGATGATCCTGAGAATATAAGTAAGGGACATACCATCTCAAGACTATCACATATTTTTGCTTCATTGGGTACATCCTATATTTTTAAAAAAAATTGATTTGAATGTATGTTTCAATATGGCCAAAAGGTATTTCCATTAGCAGCTTATGCACGTGGTCTTTACTACCAACTCACTGGAGAAATTATGTATCCTGATATACCTGTATTAACATTTGACAGATCAAGAATGGATGTTATTGATGATGAACATGTAATCCCCAATCCTTTTTACGACCAATTACATCTGGAATATCCTGAATCTGCGTATCTTCGCATTGTGGATTTAACAGGAAAAGTAATGATGACACAACAGATCGTACCCGGAAAGACAAGTTTTGATACATCGAACTGGAGTTCCGGCATGTATATCGTGCATGTACAGGATATAGTTGGTACGGCATCATCGTTCAAAGTGATCAAACAGTGATCAGGCAAATCTTTTTCAATACAATATGTATCCTGTTTGCTGCTCTTTGCTACGGACAGGATACATATGTTAAGAGCTTTAAAGTTTTTGAAACGAATAATTCGGAATTTGCTACTGTAATACAAACATATGAAAATGATATGTTTGTAGGAGTTCATGGACTTTGTGAAAATAGAAAATGCCTTCTGATTTCAAAATTAGACATTAATGGTAATATCATTTGGAATAAGGGATTTATAAGTACGGATAGTGGAAATTATAGTTTTATAAAATTACAAAATGATACCTTGTTTGCAAGTGGACATACTGATTGGAATACCATGACCAAACAGGTCAATCTTTATGCCGTAAACCCTGAGTCCGGAGATAGTTTGTATTCCGCGAATGCAAATTTTGACAGCATAGCTCTGGGATTTGGCTTTGCCAATATGGGTTTGTTGTTATTTGAAAATAAACTGATACCCTATGGTGAAATCAGAGATACCAATAATATTGTGTCAGGGCTTATTCACTGGATGGATATGAAAGGAGTCAATTTACAAACGAAGACCTACCAACTTCCCGGCAACTTTACGGTCAATGCATTGCAGGACTTGCAGCCTGACGGATATGGCAATCTGGTATTTGTGACCGTATTTATTGATTCTTTATTTGATGAACATACCGTTGTACGAAAAATTAATTCAGAAGGGGAAATTATAAAGGATGTTTTCATTCCAAGCAATTTTAATTTAGACCCCAGGCCACAATTGGCCGTAAATAACGCGGGGCAATATGTTTTTTCACATGCAAAATGGGCTCCGGGTACCGTACAACAATTGGTTTGTTCAGACACACTTGGCAATATTCTTTGGGAACATGACTACCCTTTAAAAATTAATGGACAACAACCTTCCAACCTATCCAACAATTATCACATCAATCAGATTACACCGACAAGCGACGGCGGCGTAGTCATCGCGGCACGAATACGGACAAACCGCATCCAAAACAGGTTTTACGACGATGCCTACATCGGCAAGTTTGACCAGTTTGGCACCCTGGAGTGGGAGCGTCGTATCAATATCCAAAATGGTGCAGATACCCTCTATGACTGGTGTGCGCTCTATGACATCAAAGAACGACCGGATGGCAAAGGTTACGTGGCTGTCGGTTCTCATAAAACCAGTGAAAATCTTTCATCGACCAATATATTGCTGGTCAGCCTGGATGCTGATGGTTGTATAGAGGGTATGGTATGTGACGGAGACCAGATCATTGTAAGTACATTGGACGTGATTGACCTGACGGAGGAAATTAAACCCAGTCTCTTTCCCAATCCCGTACAAGAATCTTTACGGATATCCGGATTAGATGGGGATGTTCCATTCTCCATATACAATCATGTCGGAGCATTAGTCCAAAAGGGTAGTACTTCAGGGGATGTAGATGTATCCGGTTTGCCTCAGGGTATGTATGTACTGACACTTACAGGAGTTACTTCCGGTGACAAAACTGTTTTTCGTTTTGTGAAGATATAGAAGGACCACCTGGTGTTCCATGGGTACCATAAAATTGATTTTTATGAATACAAACGATAAAAGAAAATGGACGTTTTTCGTAAAAGTTGTTTTTATCCCTGAGTTATTTTCTGCAGGTTTGTTTTAGCATATATGTTACAGGCACCTTTCCCCCTAAACCACCAGCCAGATCAACCAGACGCTAAAACTGATGACAAATAAAAAACTGTCAAACCGATCCAGAAAACCACCGTGGCCGGGCATAAAACGGCCACTGTCCTTGACCCGGAATGTTCTTTTGACAGATGATTCGTACAAATCCCCGAAGGTACCCACCAACCAGGACCAGAAACCCAAAATCAACCACTGGTTCAGACTGAGTTCCGGAATCCACATCGAAAACAACCAGGCAAAAACCAAAGTCAAAACGCCGGCACCCAAAAATCCTTCCAACGTTTTTTTAGGCGACAGTCTTTCAAAAAGTTTCTTTTTTCCCCATAAAGATCCTACAAAATAAGCTCCCGAATCCGAAATCCATATCAAAAACAAGGTGTATAATACAAAATGTGCATCAGGTGCCAGCCACCGTATCGCATATATACCAATCCATAAAGGTAACATGGTATATAATACCACATGAACCGGGTAAAATGATGAATGGGGTAAAACCGGACGCCACAATTGTATAACGGATACCGCAACATAAACCAAATGAGCAATAATCATCAAAAACAAAACAAACTGTGGAACAGGCTGAAGCGCTAAAAAAACAGAAACACCCAAAAACAACATTCCGGCTAAACCTAAAGTTATAACACTGTTTTTTTGTGTCATCCTTAAATATTCGACACCAGAACCTAAACCAATAATTCCCAACAAAACCATGGCAGGAATTTTGCCGCCGAGCAGTCCTCCGATGACGATAATTGCAAAAATAAAGGCGGTCGTCGAACGGGTCCGCAATACATTTCTATCCATTTATGTTTGTTTTAGGTCTGTATTTTGCCTGAAGCATCTGGTAATACGCTATCGAAGCAAATCCAAAAGCGGCAAATATAATCATTTGACCTGAATCATAACTCAGGACAGATTCAACAGGTTTTTCAGGAAGCTCAGCATTATAGAGCGCTATGGTCGCAAATGCATTATTCATCATGTGCAAAATCATAGGAATCCAAAAGTTTTTGGTAAAAAAATATGCGTACCCAAGAACCAGGCCGATCATCATTTTCGGAAAAAAACCGGTAACCTGAAAGTGAAGGATGGAAAAAACAAAAGCCGTCAGCCAAATGGCAAGATGTGGATTGACAAACAAACGACTCAGTTCTTTTTGGATGATACCCCGAAACAACAATTCCTCGCCCAAACCCGGCAAAACAGCCGCAATCAGAAGGCTGACCAACAGGTCGCCAAAATGTTCCATCTTCAGCACTCCGGATAAAGTCTCTGAATAATCTTCATCCATCATCATCATCCATTCAGGTAAGGGCAAAAAACTCATCCACAAGGCGACGACAGACATAAACGGGTACAAACAAAAAAGCCAACCCAAAAAATACCAGATGTCAGTGGATCGGACAGGAGATACAGAAAGATAATTAAAAAATTTTCGTCCAAAAAAAAGATATATAAATATGACCGGAGTTATGATGAATAATAACAGGTGCTGTAATACCACGGTGAGCCTGAGTAGCCAGGGATATTCAGTAAAAAGTTTTTCAGTATCAGCTTCTCCAAAAGGGACACCCATCGCTGAAGAAATTAAAAACAATACGGACGATAAAACCAGCAGGGCGGCAATAATGATAAAAAACAAAACCCACAATTTGTAACCGGGAGAAGCATTTTCATAAAATAAAGGTTTGTTTTGATTCAAAGACATCAGATTTTGTTAGGATTCATGACAATTAAACAGAAAAAAGGGATTACATTTCCATTTCGAGATTGGTGCGCGCATTCAACAACTCACCGTGGGCAAAAGTATCGTTTTGTTGTTTTGCGACATTCAGACCGGTATTATACACAGTGAGCGCTTCCTCTTGTCTGCCATGTTTTTCAAGTAGCTTGCCAAAGTGATAGTACAATCCCACGTAGTCCGGATGTTGGTCCATCAGCTTTTGATAATATTGTAGTGCAAGGTCTTCCAGACCATTATATTCATACTCTTTGGTCAGGGCATAAAACACAAAAACATCATTCGGATCTTCAACATGCATTTTCTCAAGTTGCTCCAATCTTGTCATTATTTTAACTTTAAGTTTATTTTTTGCAGAATAGAAAATATTTGTACATTTGTGCAAAGTTATAAAATGTGTTGAAATGTTTTTGATTTGTCGTCTGTAAACATTGTTTTCCCTTCAATTCTTCAACCACTTTTACCACATGTTGTTTTGTAACATATTGAATCACGAAAATTTTAATCTATGAATATTTTAGTTTGTGTCAGTAAGACGCCGGATACAACATCCAAAATTTCATTTTCCGGGGACGGTAAGGAATATAACGGAGATGGAGTCACCTTTATCATGAATCCTTATGATGAGTGGTATGCATTGGTCAAAGCCATAGAATTGGTTGAACAACACGGAGGCAATGTCACGACCATAACCGTCGGAGATGCTTCCAATGACATTATCATTCGTAAAGCATTGGCTATAGGTGCCAATGATGCCATCCGGGTAGATGCCAAAGCCACAGACAGCAATGAAGCTGCTTTTCAGATTGTCGAAGTTGCCAAACAAAAAAATTATGACCTCATCCTGTTAGGAAAAGAAACCATCGACTACAATGGTTCTGTCCTGGGGTCACTGGTAGCCGCACAAATGGATCTTCCGTACATTTCTTACGGAACAAAATTGGAAACCTCAGATAACGGCGTTTATACCGTGACCCGAGAGATCGAAGGTGGCGAAGAAGTTTGTGAAGTTGCCGGACCTTTGGTGATTTCTGCTGCAAAAGGTATGGCAGAACAAAGAATTCCGAATATGAAGGGGATTATGATGTCAAAATCCAAACCCCTCGTGGTTGTTCCGCCGGCAGCTTACGATTCAAAAGTTAGCGTGGTTTCCTTTGAATTGCCTGTTCAGAAAAAAGGTGTCAAAATGATCGATCCGGAAAATATGGACGAGCTGGTGAGATTGTTGCACGAGGAAGCCAAAGTTATTTAAACCATTAAAAAAAGTATCATGTCAGTTTTAGTATTTGTAGAAAATCATAACGGAAAAATAAAAAAATCGGGTTTTGAAGCCGTATACTTCGGAAGTTTGTTGGCCAAAAACATGGGCGTTTCATGTCACGCACTTACTTACGGACAAAATCCCGATGCCGGTACTTTAGGTAAGTACGGGGCAAACGAGGTTCATGTTGCTGCATATAACGGAGATTTTGACACACAGGTGTATACCGCAATGGTCAGTGAGGCCGCTCAAAAACTGGGGGCTAAAGCCGTGGTTTTAGCGCATACAGCCAATGGCAAATCATTTGCCGGTGGGGTTGCGGTAAAACTTAATGCCGGTATTGTCACCGGTGTGAATGCTGTGCCTGTGGTGGACAACGGTCTCATCGTACAGAAGTCCGTTTTTTCAGGTAAAGCCATCGCACATTACAAAATAACCACGGATGTTGCCGTAATGACCCTTGCCGGGAATAGTATGCAGCCTGTGGTAACGGGTTCCGACGTTACACCTCAAAACATAGAGTTAAATCTACCTGCTGCAAAAATCAGGGTCATAGAAAAGAAAACCTCTGAAGGAATTGTTCCGCTTCCGGAAGCTGAATTGGTGGTTTCTGCGGGAAGAGGGTTGAAAGGACCTGAAAACTGGAGCATCATCGAAGAACTTGCCAAAGCGCTTCAGGCTACGACAGCATGTTCGAGACCGGTCGCGGATACAGGATGGAGGCCTCACCACGAACACGTGGGACAAACGGGTGTTGCCATCAAACCCAATCTCTATATAGCGATAGGTATCTCAGGTGCTATTCAACATCTTGCGGGAGTCAACAATTCCAAAACCATTGTGGTCATCAACAAAGATCCTGAAGCTCCGTTTTTTAAAGCGGCAGATTATGGTGTGGTCGGAGATTTATTTGATATCATTCCAAAACTGACCAAAGCTGTCGAATCTTTCAAATCGCATCAATAAATCGGATGTTTTTACAAGGAGTCTTTTGGTAAATTAAGGAAACATATTATTTTTTTGGAGAATATTTGTACCTTTGCACAGTTTGTAAATAGTCCCGATGGAAAAAGTAAGATTGGATATCATTGCCTTGTCGCATAGTGTGACACAATCACATAATTATGCTGTCATTTTGGGTGAACAGGCAGGAAAAAGGCGATTGCCTATTGTCATAGGTGGGTTTGAAGCCCAGGCTATTGCGGTAGCCATGGAAAATATGACACCCAACAGGCCACTGACCCACGATTTGTTTAAAAATACCCTGGATGCCTTTGATATTCAGTTGGTCGAGATCGTGATCAATAACCTGCTGGACGGAATTTTTTATGCCCAACTGGTCTGCGAACAAAACGGAAGGACTTTACAGATAGACGCACGCACTTCAGATGCTATTTCATTGGCGGTAAGGTACAGTTGCCCGATTTATACCTACGAATTTATTCTGGAATCCGCCGGTGTCATCCTGGATGAAGATCCACAACAGGAAAGTAAGATCGCCGCCGTTCCTAAAAAACCTTCTCTCGAAAATATGTCGGTCGAATCCCTCGAAAAGTCCCTGGCTGAAGCTTTGGAAAAAGAGGATTACGAAAAAGCAGCCATCATCCGGGATATCATTCAGGAAAAAAAGAATTTGTAAATCAAATATTGATAGAAAATAAAAAAACCTGACAGATGTATATCTGTCAGGTTTTTTTTTCCTTTTGGAAAAGTTTCTTTTATAAACAATCAATAAACAATCATGATTTTGGCACTCCATGATGGAATATTATTTATTTTGACAACATACATGCCGTTTGCCAAATGATTTACATCTATTTTTTGTGGTCCGGCGGATGTAGTAGCGGTTGTTAAAACCAATTCACCAAACATATTGTACAATTGTATGTCAGAACCCACCAGTAGGGATTTTTCTGTTTGTACCACAAAGTCCGATTGAACCAGGGTAGGGGTGACTTTTATACCATATTCTGCTGCTGCCTGATCATCGACATTTACCGTTCCGTCTGATGTGATCATCACACCATCCGGCAAATATTGTAAGGTGTAATTGACGGGCATTTCGACCTTGGTATATTGTCCGGTAAATGTACCTGTCGTATGAATGATTTTTAAACTTCCGTTTACAATGGTTCCGTTCGGAACAATAATTTTTAACAAATCGCCGGCTACCATGTCACCATTGATGATCAATTCGTCAAATTGTCCACTTTCCTGGCCTTCAACCTCGATTTCTACCTTTTTTAAGGATTCGGCATCATCTTCTATGTATAATCTTCCGGGAGAACAACCGGGTGCTACCGTGCCTTCGTTGATAAAACCGGCATTAAAAGTATAAGATCCGTCTCCTTTAAAGGTTCCTGATACGGTGTTTATAAAAGGAACATTAAATATGATTTTAATCGGTTGTTCGGCGCAAATGGAGAAGATACCTTCATTGGTGAAAGACGTAAATCCGTCCATAATGACATCCTGATCTGAATCTACGTTCCATTTTCCGACATTTTTAAAAAATCCGGTATTAATTTCGATGATACCTCCGCTTAAGGTGACCTGACCATTATTGGTAAAAGGCGCAGAAATTACGGGTCTTTTTACGTTTTCACGGACAAAAACCGATGCCTCGCCGTTGATACGGGCCGGTACATCAAGGATGCCACCAAACCAATTAAAGGTTTCGTTGATACGTAGATTTCCACTTCCTTCAATATCGGTGTCTACGATTTCAAAAGATCCGGAAGGCTCAAAAATGGTGTTCAGACGTATCTTTGAATCTGTAAATTTATAAGTAAAATCCGGCGGAAGGACGATGTTTGTCTGTAAAGTGGAATATGTGGAAACGACTGAACCCAGATTTTGCAGGATGGTCCCGGTTCTGAAGGTCACATTTCCGTAAAACGCTTCCAATACGTCAAAGTTTTGGGTGACCGAAGCATTAAAAAATGTATGGCTGGTATTGGTATAACTCAATGAAACTTTGCTGCCGCTTTGACCTGATAATACACCTTGTTGCAACAACTCTCCGGAAAATGAAAGGGAGTCGTTTGAGCCTACATTCACCGTACCTATATTGATAAATTTTGCATAAATGGAGGATGTTTTTGAATTGATATTGATGATGCCATTGTTTTCTACCAATCCTGTGTATTCATTATTATTAAATCCCAGTAAGGTAAAATTTTGGCCACTGGTATTAATGGTGCCGTTGTTGCGGATACCCGCACTGCTTCCTGCGATATATCCTTCGGAACTGAAATTTATCACACCGTTGTTTTCCATTGCGTTAAATCCAATCTGTGTGGCACTAACAACCGTGGAAGGGCTGAAAGTAACGGTTGAACTACCACCAAAATATCCTCCGTTTAACACAAGATTCGGTATGTCAAATAATATATCAATATCACCGGTGAAGGATCCACTGTTGAGTGTAAAATTTCCTGTAAAACTCTGATCTGTACCGGTTGTAATATTAGCACTGATGATATAGTTTGCTGCAGCAGGCAATACACCATTAAGGGTGATGGGTCCTGAACCTAAATTAAAATTTTGAATTTGCGATATATTACTGCCTTGTTGTATTTCTAATATTACAGTGGATCCTGTGACAAATGAAGACACATCCAAAGTTGACCCGGGTCGCATAAAACATTCTGTACTGAAATTTTCAATGCCCAGATGTAACGACGAACCATCAGTTCCTGTGATCGTTCCGTCGTTATCCAATGCTGCAACAGTCAGTTTTGAAGGGCCGGCCATATTGATGGTTCCAGTGTTTGTCATAACGGTAGAGAAGCGCAAACTATCAACATCCGGTGCGATATTGATAGTACCGGAATTGTTGATCTGAAATTCAATTAAAAAACCATTATATTCAAAAATAGCATTTTTATTTTCAATATTCAAGGTGCCTTCATTTGTGATTTCTCCCCATGATGCGATGATTTTTCCTTTTTTCCAGTTAATGGTGCCTTGATTTAAGACGGTTCCAAGTGGGACAGGTTTAGTCGGGCTGTCAATATTGACGATACCTGTGGGATTAATGAGCATTGTTGCATTTATTCCGCCATCTTTTTGGGTTAAGGTGCCATTGACGGTAATATTTCTACCGCTGCAATCCTTTGAATCCAGGGTCAGGCTTCCGTTGACGATAAGGTCATTATAAAAAATGATTCCTTCAGCAAACTGGCCACCCAATTCATCTGTCATCAATCCGGTGGCATTCGGACCAATGATTAAGGTTATTTGCCACCAAAAAGGAAACCTTGTGTCAATTCTTTCTGTAATAGTCATAGATCCCTGGCCGGTGATATAACTTAGTTTATCGACTGTAAGTGTTTTGATCGTGATGTCGCCATTAGTAACCACAAAAGAGTTATCACAATTGATGATTACATCGTCACCCACACCCGGAACTCCTGTCGGGACCCATGAATTCGGATCATCCCAATTTACAGAAAAATATGGAACGCATTTCATCGTATATGTTGTGGCTGACAGGGATACCTGACAAAATAAAAATAAAATGATTAGTTGAAGGGATGTTGTGAATGCTCGAAATGGTCTCATCTTTTTTACATTTTGGATTATGACCTTTATAGTGCTTTAATAGTCAGGTTGGTTGCCTGTTATTAATTATTATGGTTTTCCTGATTTTTTAAACCGGATGAAAAAAGAAGGTTGTCACGGAAAAAATAAACATAGATTGTAAATGAATTGGGAAACTTTGATGTCTGCTTTTGAGTATTTTATTAATTTTATTTTTCAACAGAATGTAATGTTAACGAAAAAAGGCCTGCCCGTGAAGGCAGGCCTAACCCTAAGTAGCCATGGTGCTACTTTTATTTACTGACGACAAATCTGCTGACAATAATGGTATGTCCGTTTTCGTCTGTCATCGATACAATATAAACAGATGAAGGAAAAACCGTTATGTCCCAACTTAGGGATTCAGAACCTTCAGATTGATTCACTGTGGTAAATGATTTACCATCCAAACCATAAATATTAAAGACTCTGTCATGACCGGCAATGTTTGTTCGCATATACGCAGTATGCTGGTCAACTCTCGTTATCCAAGGCAAGTCCATCTGCTCTTCAGAAGAGGCATTACCCTCAACCCTGAATTCATCCCGATTGCAACATTTGGCTCTGTACATTTCTTTGATGAAACATTTTGCATTATCACCTTCTTCGCACACAAGGCCTTTGAAAAATAGTCTGGCAAGACCGTCTTCATCGCATACCCCTGTGAAAGTGAAACAAAGCTCAAAAACATTGTGCCCGTTGACCACAGTATTGTTAGGATCGGTGAGAGAAGTGACCGAAACTAATGTAAATCCCGGAGTTGAACTGCCATAATCTATAGAAAGCAATAACGGAAGATTGAGAGTACCTGAATAATCGAATTCCAGGATGAGACAGAATTGGTCTTTCCAACATTCAGGCCATTCTTTGATTTTTGCATTTTCAATTTTGCAGGCACACCTTTCATCATTGCACTTATATATCGTTGTAATATGGTGTTCGCATTTTATATCATTATAAAACGTATAAATGATAAATCTCAAAGTGTCACCATTTTGGAGTCCGGCTGTCGACTGACAATGTCCCCAAGACCCTGCAAATGGTTCAATCCATTGCATCACAGGAGAATTTCCGTATTGGTCGACTACACAAAAGTAACCATCTTCATTGACACATTTGATTTCCCAATAAGGAACAAGTAATTCAATCGTGATTTGTCTTGAGTCTGAACAACCGGAAATGGTATCAAAAACCGTGGCTGTGTAGGTCGTATTTTGGGTCGGACACACAACAATATAATTATTGCCAATATAAGAGATTTCATCCTCAGGTTCCCAAATGATTTGGTTCCATCCTGATCCGCCGGCAAAGATGGTATCGCACCTTCCGCACTTAATTTCACCGTATGCTGCCTTCAGATCAAGGTCGAGCTTAGGCCGGATGGATACATTGTCCACAAAAACAATATATATTCCGTTTGATCCCGGGATACCGGTAAGGTTGAGGTAACTGCCGTTTCCGTTGTAAGTGAATGAGGTGGAATACTCATGAAATACAGCATTTGTGGCATGGCAAACGTGATTTTGCTGATTTGTTACATCAACAGACGGACTGTTTACCTGACCGATAACAGTTGAACCAACAGGAAGAAGTCCGGAGTTGTTTGTTGAAGATAATGCCACCACAATTGCACTTAAAGGGGAAACAGGAAAGAAACCATAAGTGGTTACGTGGTAAGAGAAGCTCAGGTGATATTCCTGCCCGGGAATCAGGTTTAATGGATTTTCGGAAGTCACCCTTTCAATGTCTCCCTGTGTCAGCCACAACCCGATACTATTTCCGTCAGGAGAATCACAAAAGTAAGGTGTGGAATTTTTACTGTCCCAAAAACAAACATTTGCAAAATTGGTTGTTCCGCCACCCACGCCTATGATTTGTTCGAAGTCACCATTATACACCAATTGACATGGATCCGGAGGTAAACATAAAGGTATGTCATTCACATTACAATCAAAAACAGCCTCCATGTTCACTCCTTCTGTGGTAACAGCAGGAGGATTACAATTTGTATTGGTAGCTAATGGAAACGTATTTTTGGTAAGACAATATTCAATCTGGTCGGTATTTAATGCCGGATTCAGACATTTGAGCAAAGCTACCTGCGCAGAAACTAAAGGCGCGGCCATACTGGTACCACTTAAAGCTCCATAAGAAGAATTGCTTCCTGCCAGGGTGGAAAATATATTTTCACCGGGAGCAGCTATGTCCACCATCGCACCATAATTGGAAAAACAAGCTCTTGCACCATTACTATCTGAAGCCGCTACAGAAATAACATGTTGGTATGCGGCAGGATAAAACGAAGCAGGGAAATTACTGTTTCCGGCAGCAGCTACACAAATGATCCCCAGACTAAAAGCATCATTAAATAAATCCTGATAAGCTGCAACATAGGGACCACCTCCCCAGGACATATTGATGACATCCACTCCGGCGTTAATAGCCCATTCCACTCCTTCATAGGGCGCATCAAGTGCATTGGGATTAGAAGTGTTGTCTTTTGTACACTTAATAGCATACAAAAAAGTGTTAAAACCAAGAGAAGCAATACCAACGCCGTTATTGGTCTCCGCACCTGCAATACCTGCTACGTGGGTACCGTGGGTAAAAACCGAATTGGTGGCCCATCCCGGAGGGTTGGCGTTATTGTCATTGTCTGCCACATCCCTTTGGCCCACGATTTTATTAACGAGATCTTCGTGTGTCGTACGAACGGCATCATCCACAATGGCAATGACAACGTTGTTGCAACCCGTGGTTTGGTTACACCAGATATTGTTGGCGTTTACGTAATTGAGATGCCATGTGGTATTGTTGACAAAATACGGATCATTGGGATTACAAAACAATGTGGTGACCGGTACCTTTTCGATGAGTTCGATGAATTCATTGGTTTCAAGTTGGCGAATGACAGAAGAGATATCAGATTTTTCGTAAAACTTCAACGTGTAATAAGATGCCAGCCTTTCAGATTTCGGACTACGTACTTTAAATGTTTTTTCAACAGATGTGAGAGTGACACCTGTTAGAGAAGAAACAATGTTTTTTGTTTGTCTGGCCACATCACCAAGCCCTTCAATTTTGGCAGGAAATTCTGCCGGCTTAAATCCGGGTTTGAATCTTACGATAAGTTCCCCTTTTCGAAATTCGTGGGGCAAATCAGGTTGTTGTTGTAATGTTTGTGCAAAGGAAGAAAGTGGCAAAGTCATGCCAAAAAATCCGGTGAATAGAAGGCACAGCATGGCCCTCCAAAATGTGTGTAAATTCATGATACAATCATTTTTAGTTAAAAAATACCCTTAAAGACACCCTTCAAGGATGGTGAATAAAAATAAAACTTACCCTAAGGTTTTGACTGCTGACGGACGGATGTTTTTTTACAACCTCATATCCGAATCTTTTTTCGGTGGAGCCCCTTTGAATAACACAAAGATAGTGCAGATTAAGTTTTGTAATAAGAGGGTAAACACCGAAATATTAAACTCAGGGTTTTTGACGATTTTTTGCAGGTATTTGTACGTATCAGTTGTTTAAAACAAAGCAGAATTTATGTATAAATAATGAGAGCAATCATGCAGTTTACATCAGTTCACAGCCAAATTTAGGTTTAAGAATATTAAACCTTTTGAAACAAAGGCAAGAAAAAAAAGACTCTTCCGTTATTTGATTAAATAAGTTTGGGCAATTATGTATCGATTTGGAAACGGAATATAAGTTTGTTTAAAACATCTGTTAGCTGATTAATTTAATTCAGATCCCACCTTACCCCGACAAAACCTCTGATTCCTTGCAAAGAAGCATAACTGTAAGAAGGATCAAACGTGTATCCGTTCGGATTGTTGATGTCAACTTGTTTGTCAAAAGGGTCAAAAGGCCTCATGATCGGGTCTGCCGGAATAAAGTTCAATAAATTTTTGACACCGAAATACAATTCCCAATCTTTTTTAAAGGTTTTGGTGCACTGTATATTCTGCAGACTATACCATGGGGAATATTCAGGTCTGAAATCGTTTTCCTGAATCGGCAGACGCATCGGACTGACCACATTGGCCGTATAATCAAAAGTGATATTCCATTTCGGGAGGGAATAACTCAGCATGGCATTGCCGGTAAAAAAAGGAGTCAGCGCTTGTCTTTCTTTAATATTTTGTCCCGTCAGGACATCCTTTTCTATGACATAGATATCGGTGTAGGTACCTCCGAGGGTAAACTTCCATCCGGATTCAAAGTTACATTCTGCATTGAGGGCCAAACCACGATTGATGCTGTATCCGTCGAGGTTTTCAAAAAATATTTTGTCGTCTTCTTTAAAAAAGTCGGCGATGATTTTATTCGTAAAATAATTGTAAAAAGCACTTATATCCAAAGTAATAAACCCAAAGTCAGGAAAAAACCGGGTCACGTGATTGATGTTGGCGTTATACGATTTTTCCGGTTGCAGGTCTTCTGCGAGAATAACCTCGCGGGCACCTGAAAGGGCAGCATGGTCTTCGCTGAATACATTGGCTACCCTGAAGCCGTTTCCTAATCCTACCCGAAACGTATTGTTTTGATCGGGTGTCCATTTGTAGCTTAACCGCGGCGTATAGATATTTCCATGAATAGGGTGGTAGTCATACCGCATACCCGCCAGCAAGGTTTGTTTTTTGGTAAATGATATTTCATCCTGAACAAAAATTCCCGGAAGGAAAACTTTGTCGGGTCTGTTGATATTCAGATTTTCGCTGTCGGCCGTCACCGGTGTATTATCGTCAAACCACGTATATCGGGCGGTGATTCCGGCGATCAGGTCGTGGTATTTCCAGGTTTTGTCCCAAACCAACTGACCGAACCCTACATGTTGTTTGGCCAGATAAAAGGAGTTTCCGTACACGGAATTCTGATCATGATAATTGTACGAGTAGGAGAAGGCGATATTTTCTTTGACCGGCAGGGAATATTTTCCGATCAGCTCCAGTCTGTGGGTATAAATGCTTTCGCCATATACACTGTCGCCACCACGAAAGGATTTGTTCCATTGCATCTCTCCGCCCCATCGGTCTTCCCAGACATAACGGATGGCCAAAGAGGATATTTTGTCTTTTGATCTGGGGAATTCCCATTTATTAAATAGTGAAACCCTTTTTTGTAAGGTCACATCTGTAAAATTGTCTTGATTCAGATCCCATTTTTGATCCAGTAAA
>JADKBV010000009.1 GCA_016714895.1 Saprospiraceae bacterium
TAAATGTTCAATTTAGCACTGAACCCGCTTTTGAAAACCCTGTTGCTTCTAGTGCCTTTTTCGTCATCCTTACTTCTTTAATTTTATTTCTACCGAATTTCAAGGCTTATTGAATTGTCCATGACCGTTGCTAATCTTGTCATACAGTTGATGAAGCCGAAATGTTGATATGTATGAATAGAATATCGTCATCAAGTACTTTCAAATTTTCCCAAACTTTGCCGTCAAACGTTTTGTACGATTTGATAAGTCTTCATTAAAGTATCAATTAATTCTTTTAGAGCACTCCATTTTATAATGTGTCATCACGTCTAAACATTCTAACTGATTTCAAGAATAAATCAAAGTCAAAATCTGGACTATCTCTTAGGTATTTCCAAAATCTATAAAAACATCTTGCAATTTTCTAAAATCACTACTTCGCCATAACGTGAAGTTCAGTTGGTCTGTTGCCTTCTGCCACATCTCCTGAATCTGTCACAGATGGAGAGAATAGTGTGTTTTTAAGGTTAGAGTATTCCATTAGCTTTTTCTTTATATTGTTCAGGTAATGAAAAAGTGTCAAGAAACCAAGTTATCATATTGGCTAAATGTTCTTTTATACTTTGCTCCAAGCAATTATTTCTTTTAATGATGTCTAATCTGTAATTCAATGAAGATGTTTCCAATTTCCTTTCTTTTTCTTCAAATGGTTTGTTACCTATTTACTGTTAAACCCTCTAAGGATTAAATTGCCAATGTTAAAATAGTTTTATGGATGTCTTTGTAATTTTCACCTAATTCTACTTTCCAACTATCTTCTAATGTTTGAGGCATAATATGCTCAAATGTAATTTTAGGATTACCGGAAATCGACAGATACTTTTGTATTATGTTCTTATATTTACTAGTACGAATTTTTGAACATTGCTTTGAACCTTCATAAAATTCATTGTTGCAAGTGGCTTTATTTTCGTTGTCATTAGGTAACCTAAGTCTATAAATACATTAGTTAAAAAGTTCTATCATTTGAATATTGCCTTTTGATAGTCCTTCAATTTTACTGAAAGTTACAATGTTTTTATTCTCTCCCTTGTAAGTCCTATAATTCTTCGTCTTATTAAATTTAAGTGTCTTATTGTTGTCAAAGTAGCAATAAAAAAATCATCACTTAATTTAACATCGTTAACTGTATATTGATGATACTCTAATAAACCTAAAACAAATGGCTTAAGCTTCTGCCTTTATATCGTGAAATATATTTCTAAGTAATTCCTTGATTTCTTTATCCTTTGTATTATTTGATGAAATAGATTCATTTATAATTTCAGTAATTATCCATTTGTAACATTTCACAAATCGAACGATATCATTAACGAAGTCATTATGGTCATCAAAATTTTCTTCAACAAAGTCTTTAAATTGTTGATATAGCTCTTTTGTATTATTGTCGCTTACTACTTTTAACGAACTTGCTGTTTTGTATTGCAGATAATCTCTGAAAAATTTAGAATTTTCATTTTTAGCTTATCTTCAATTTTCGGATGCAAATTTTTTCGTAAATATCAGACTGCTTATTACTTTCCATATTGAGTAAAACAGAAGTCTTACAAGGTCGGAAAGTGTCAATGGTTTTCCAACGAATTTAAAGTTTCAAATATTATTTGAGGGTCTTCACCTTTAAATGGTCTTTCGTCTTAAAAGATAACTGCAAAATTATTCTTTGGATTGCAATAATGTAGTGTTCAAAATCAACTTCTGGATTTAATTTTCTCTTTTCAGTAATTAGTTTTTAGTAATTCATGCTATACTAATTACACTGGATTTGGTTGGGATTTCGTTACTAATGCTCTATAAGAATCCCAGTCTTTGGTTACTTGTTTTAGTTTTATTTTGTCTTGAAAGGAAGACGACTTTGTTTGTCAAATAGTTTTGAGTAATATAATCTTGCTTTTTACAGGGTCTGTTTCACAGTCACGTAAAGCGATTAAAAAATTAGTGTTGTAGTAAGTCTTTGTTGACCATCTACAACAACAGACTTGTTAGCAAACCTGCTTTTTCTTCCCTAATACAACTGTCCCGAAAAAGTGTTCCTAATTCTTATCGTGTTGCTTCTTGTCTATTTCCCTGTTCTATTATTCTTGAAATGTCACTAAATATCTTTCAATTTCTGGTCTTCCCCAAGCATAAGCTCTGAAATGGCGGAATAAAAATGATGTAGCGTTTTAGCTAATACGTCATTAATTGAATGGCTTTCGTCTTCATTATTATATTTTATTGTCGATGATTGTCAATTTTGCAGGGTGTCTCGTGGCATTGGGCATAACTTGCTTATTTACGCTACAAACCTACGATACACTTGCGGTTTTTCCTAAGGTTTTATAAAAAATATTTTTTGAGTTACTTTTTCCTCTTTATCTGTCTAAAAGACTGATTACATTCTTTTTGTTTGGAGTAGAACTCAAAAAGGCGAGTGGGTAATGACGCAAATTCTAATGCTGATAACAACTATGACACAACAACGGATCAAGAAACGTGGCTATCAATCACTTTTGGACATGTACTTTACACTGAACCCATCAGTCTGCGAACTCTGAACGAGCAGTAGTTTTTTAATAAAAACTATGGATCAGACCAAATGTCTGATTAGAGAGAACCGCAATATCTATTGCGGCCAGATGAAATGTTTATGTACGTACGGTGGTGTGAGAGGTTCTCCTAATCAGCGTGGGTTGGTGGGGCAGTCTACCCGATTATAATATTCACTCAATTCTCCAATCCTTTCCAATATAATTTGATTCAATCAATTTCAATCTTGAATCTTTGATTAGTTCCTTTGAGTATTCATCAGGAGTAAATAAATCTCCTCTCAAAGCTAAATAATATCCTGAATGGTACTTTTTCATTTTAATTACACACTACGGTTTGTATTGACGATGTCTCCGACGATAAGAGGCATATCGTTCAGTATTGTGTTATGGCTTCGTGATTCTTTCTTTTTGAATTGCTTCAAATAAGTTTGTGTTTGAAAGAAGATTTTGCACCTTTTCTCTTTTTCTTGAGGGATATCAGAATTTCTATATTTGTTTAATTTTTATTTACCAGCAAGATTGGCTCTTTTTAAGATTTCTCTTTAAAAGTTCATCTATTGTTGTCATATTATATCTCTTTTAAAAATTACAAAACCTTCGTAGTTTATGCCCTTATCAAAACGATTTAGTCTGTTTTTTAGTTCCCCAGAATGTGATAATCTGCTTCGATTTCTGAAAATATTTGTTTATACCCATTTGATAAGTCTTGTTCTGGTACCAGTACTTCCTGTTGCATAAACAATGGCATCCGGGTGTTTTTTAAAAAATCCGAAAACAGTGGCAGCCACAGTTGCCAGAACTTTTTCAGTATCGTCATTATTGGACTTTGAATAATAGTCTACTTCATCAGTTTCTTTAATGACATCACCCATTGAAAGATTCCATATTCTGGGGTCTTCAGTTTGAGTATATTTGATTCGTTTAAGTATTCTGCCTTTAGGGCCTATGCTTATAAATTCAAATATCTCTGAATTATCATCTGTTTCTAATTGGTATCTATCTAAATTCATTCCTTCAAAACCTTAAATCGCTGGTATCCCACGACAAAGATAAGTATTTCCGAAAGAATTTCTGATAGATTCCCGGGGCTTTGTCATTTGGATATTCATGTTCAATAATTTGTCCGTCTATCTTCTTCTAATAAGACATAACGTCAATGATAAACGGAGTAGCGACGTTAGGAGCTATTCAGTTTTATCTAAAGTTATATTCTGGATTCTAGAACCTACTACAACACTTCATTTAAAACACTGATTACTCTATTTTGAAGATCGCAAATTTAAAATCTCCCTCGTGCCGTACATAAGTCATAAACTCTGTATCGGAAATCCAATTTAAATGTTGCCAGCCAAATGTTCAGGAGTAAGTTGCTCCATTGGTAATTTGTTTCACCTGATGACTTGAAAGATTGTAACACCATATTTCATGATTTCCTGATCGGTTAGAGACATAAATAAGATTATCGCCTCTCGGGTCTACGCTTATATGATTTTCTTGATAATCACTAATGAATATTGGCTTTATTGTTTTGTCTACCGAGTTGTAATGGATGTCTATTCTATCCGAATTAAATAATGGTCCTTCCGTCATAATTTTTTCGCCATATGTACTACCTGTTATGTAGAAGTTTCCGAGGTTACGCGGATCTTCAATAAAATCACGAATCTAAAATTCATCTGGAAAGAAATCTGAAAGTGATTCTATTGAACCTGTCGCCAAGTCTAACTCCAAATATTATTAAATACGTTTTTCTCAAGATTATTTGAACTGCCATTGTCTTTGTTTGAAGTAAAATATATGTCAGTACCGTTAATACTATAGTGGAATTCATGAATCCAATATTGTTCTGGCTTGTGTTCATTTTGGAATTCGTACAAGTGTTCAATCTCATGCAGGACTGTTACATGATTAGTGGTAATGTTTATTGTCTTTAAATATTTTGATGTACTTCCTTGAAGATTGGGTAAAATATTCACTTTTGTATCTTGTACAAAGGAAATTTCTGTATTAGAATTGGGATTCCATTTTGCATAAATGCATCATCAATAATTTTGACTCCTGCTTGTGGATTACTTAATGAACTGAGATACCAATTGTTAGTATTAATACTTCGGTAGATGAATTGATTACCATCAGGAGATAGTCTGAAGTCCTCAAAGCGCTTCCCATTATTGTCTATTAAAATTGGGAGAGGTATTATTTTTACGATTAGAGACTGTATAGGAGCCACGATAGAATCTAATTCGCAATGCTTATTTACCATTTTAATAAAATATTCTTTACCATCATCGAGACCTTCAATCGTGAAATTTCCAGATGATGGGAAAACTCTTTTAACTTTTATAAAATCGTCATTGTTTTCAGATATATAGAAATCCAATGCATCTGGAATACATACTTTTTCGAATGCATCCACAATTACGGATTGACCATATGTTATAATTAAAGATTCGTTATCGGGAGTCACATTAAAATTGAACGGATTTAGGATTTTACAGTTTTCTTCAGAACAAGGTATGTTCATTAAAATGTCGTCATCAGTATCGCAGCTGCAGAGTACAATAAAGAGCAAGAATATAAGATTACGCATAATTGTTCATTTATATTTTCGAAATGGTTTATCTTGATTAATATTGGTGCTTAAAAAATGTTAATATTTATATCTTCGTTTCTGTACCGATAAAGGTGTCTGGAATATAACTTACTTCTTTATGCTACAAACCTACGATACACATGCGGTTTTTCCTAACTTTTTAAAAACAATATTTTTTGTGTTACTTTTTTCTCTATATCTGTCTAAAGGTCTGATTACATTCTTTTTGTTTGGAGCAGAACCCGGAAAGGCAGATGGGTAATATCATAAAGTCCAATACTGATAACAACTATGACACAACAACGGCTCAAGAATCGTGGGTGTCAATCCCTTTTGGACATGTACTTTGCACTGAAGCCATCAGTTTGCGAACTATGAACGAGTGGTAGTTTTTTAATAAAAACTATGGATAAGACCAAATGTCTGATTAAAATGAGAGAACCGCAATATCAATCACGGTCAGGTGAAATATTTACGTACGGTAGTGTGAGAGGCGCTCCCCATTAGCTTTGGCTGGTGGGACCGTCTACCCGATTCTGTGCTTGTTTTAATTCTTGATTTTTTGGTCAAATTCTTCAATTATTTCAATTCCATAAGTATCTAATAAAACATCATAAGTCTGTTCTTTTGAGCAATCTTTTAATCAATTCTTTATCTTTTTTTCCATTAAATATTCAATTAATGCACCTCCTATTGGATAAATCACATTTTCAGGAAATTTGAAAGGTTCATTCATTAAGTCTTTGATGGAAAATTGTCCTGTTTATGGATTTTGCTAATTCCAAACGATTTCTATTTGTTAAATCGAAAGCAACTGCTACACCCTCATTTATTAATCGGTTCTTTTTATTCGGATTTATTCCAAGTCACAAAGGATATGTGTGATTTCGTGCCCTTTCGTTTGATTTACTTTTGAATTAATTATACATAAATCAGGATTTGCAAATCCGATTTCCTCGCCTAAAACTTTTTTCCCTTCCTCGTAGTCGCTCCATACATAATAATCAATTTTCTTATAGAGGGAAGCGTTGAAAAAGGTATTATTCTTCTTAAATGCGTCTTCCCTTGCAGAACAATAGTTATTTATGTCTTTGAGTTGGTGATTAGGCTGTATATGAAATGTGATATTTTCTGTCTCAACTACTTCCCAATTTTTGGTGTATTCATCCAACTGTATCAACTTCAACCTCTTTTCTGAAAATTTCGTTGCATTTTTTGTCGCATTCAATTTAATCGCCTTTTTAAAATTGATTTTAGATTCTTTTAAATTACCAGTTGCATAATTACATATCCCAAGGTATCCAAAACTCCAAGATTTCATCCAATCTGGTGCTATTTTGACGGTTGTTTTTTCCAACAAGGGTTTAGCCTCATTAAACTTTTTTAATTCTGTTAATGCTCTGCCCACTAAATGGCATGTTGTTAGGTTATTGCCATTGGTTTCAAGTAAATGCGAACCCTTTTCAACCACTTTTTCAAAGTCTCCATCCTGAAAGAGTCGTTCAATTTCACTTACGTCCTGACCATAAGTTATAACGGTAAACAATAAGAAAATTATGGTTTTTATTGTTGACATATTTTTTAGTGGTTTACACATGGAACTTGCTTATTTACACTACAAACCTACGATACACTTGCGTTTTTTCCTAACTTTTTTAAAAAAAATATTTTTTGAGTTACTTTTTCCTCTTAATCTGTCTAAAGGACTGATTAGAATCTTTTTGTTTAAAGCAGAACCCGGAAAGGCAGATGGGCAGTAGCGCAAAACCGTTTTGTCAACAGGATCACTAGTTTTTGAGTAGCGATTAGTCGTACAGAGGAAAGTGAGGACTATCGGTAGACTTCTGTACGGTCATTCTTTGCCTCAAGGCCGGCGGGGCTTTTACTTTTTCTCTCGTCTTATGGGACGAGACCGGAAAAGTAAACAAAAGGGCCAGTGGTCTGTCCGGATAACAAGTTAAATGACAATGGCAGTTATTTTTTTGAAGATCAAGGCAAAAAACGCAGGCATAGCCGTAGCTACGGCGAGTATTTTTAACGCAGAGATTCGAAAAAAGAACAACATTTCATTAAGTTATTTATCCGGACAGAGCACTTAGCTCAAAAAAGGTGATTGCGCACTTTGGCATTGCATAAAGTTCTGATCATGCTCCGTGTGCGCACCGTGTATGACAAATCTATCCCACGGATCGGTCTGGCATTTGTGTTTCGTTTGCAAAGGCAAGCACTCCGGTTTTGCACTTCGACTCGTGCTTGGCATCCGATTTGTCAACACTATCACTGGTTTTGAGCCGGATTTGTTGTCGGGAGGAGAGTGGTCAAAATCCCGATCACCTAGGTGCGTATTGAATTACAAATTCATAAAATAGCGTATCGCAGTTATAAACTGCGACGATCGGTAGATCTCTTTACTTTTTTTCAAAAAACGTCAACCCGTTTTCACGAAGGGCTTCAAATAATATTGGCAGAGAGGATTTGCCCAGACCGTGGAGTTTTAAAAGTTCTTTTTGGCTATAGCCGGAAAGTTTTTCTAAAGATGTAATACCTTCATTTTCCAAAGCCCGCCTTGCCGGAGCTGCCAGGAGAGATAAAAAACCATCTGTGGGTTTGGCGATATTTTCGCAGACAGGACAAACCGGACAATCACTGCTTTTGTGAAAGGAATGGCCGTTGATACATGTACGTAATGTTGATGTCGGATCCTGTATCATATTTTTGATGTGCGGTTGTTTTGGCAAATATAAAATATAAACCATTGATTAAGGCAAAGGGGGCATTTTATATTTCCTACAGTAAAAAATGGTAAAACATAACTGAAAGATAAAAAAGGTAAATCCAGTGAAAGATTATAAACAGTGTAATATTGAAAAGGTATCTATAATCAAAAATGTTCAGCTTTCGTTTATCATTTTATAAAAACTTATAAGACGTTTCCTTATATCCATAACAAATCCTAGTTCATGAATTTGGGTATTGGTTTTCATAAAAATATATTTTAAAAGTAATTATAGCAAAAAAAAGGATAGTTTTGCCACATAAATGGTTTCAGATTTTTTGTTTAATCCCTTACAAAATATCCCTTAATGAAAGTAAAATCAATCTACGTCAATCTTCCGGTCAAAGACCTGAAAAGATCAAGAGATTTCTGGACAAAACTTGGATTTGTGTTCAACGAACAGTTTTCAGACGAAAATGCATTATGTTTGGTGCTTCAGGAAGGAGTGATCTATTCCATGCTCATCAGCCATGATATGTTCAAAACTTTTACCAACCGGGATATCGCGGACAGTTCGACGACTCAGGTACTCTCTGCCATAGAAGTGGACAGCAGAGAAGATGTCGACAACATGGTATCCCTTGCTATGCAACATGGTGCTACCCGATACAGAGAAAATGCCGACCACGGATGGATGTACTACGACAGTTTTGCTGATCCTGACGGACACCAATGGGAAGTTTTGTACACAGATTCGACCCAATTACCATCCGCATAACGACAAACAAAAAAAAATGTCGTCACCGACAACATTTATAATTCATATAAACTCAATCAAATATTTTCTAATGAAAAAACCTTCAATTTCAGGGTAATTCATTATATTTGTCAATAGTTTTCGTAATTAAAATGAACAATCCGCTAAATGACAAAATATGATTGTAACACTACGTTTCAAAATACTTTTTTCTTTTGTTATTCTGATGTGTCAGGCGTTGGTTTTTTATGGACAGGATACGATCAGAATTCCATCAGATTTTCCAAAAATACAGGATGCTTTGGATGTTGCCAAAACCAATACGGTCATCCTCGTTGCTCCCGGAACGTATTATGAAAACCTGGTTTGGCCTTCAGACATTGACGGGATTTCGTTGATCGGATCGGAAGGTAGTGCGGTTACCATCATCGACGGAGGAAATATTGGCAGGGTGATACAAATGGTTTCTCTAAATCCCGGCACGGGAAACAATCTGATCTCGCAGGCAACCTTACTGAAAGGATTTACGATACAACACGGTAAAACCGTATCTGAGGATGGTGCCGGATTAAGATGTTTTTATGCCAACCCGAAACTTGAAGATCTTCGTATTATACACAATGAAGGCTCAGGCAGTGGTTGTGTAGGTGCCGGAGCTTACCTCTTCAGATATTCAGGTGTAATAAAAAACTGTGAAGTGTCAAACAACAGGATTACAGCCACAGGTACAGCCAATGCACCGGGTATGGCTGTCGTCTACCTGCAAGATGTCTTTGTGACAGATTGTTCCTTTTTGTTTAATACCACTAATTCCGGCATAAACAGTTCAGGTGGCGGTCTTTTGTTGACCAAAACGACAAACTCGCCGGCAATTCCCGCTAACATTCGTGTTACAAACTGCCGTTTTGATCAAAATGCCATCCGGGCAACAAATCTTTCAAATGGCGGGGGTTTGTTTATGAGAGGTAATCTTTCAGAGGATCAGACAAGTTTGTTTGTCGAAAATTGTATTTTTTATCAAAATGAAGCAAAACTCTCCGGCGGAGCAATGTATGGGGAAGCAAAAAACATCAACATAAAACAATGTTTGTTTTTTAATAATTCTGCTCTTTCCGGTGGCGGAATGTTCGTCAATAAAGCTGAAAAAGTAGATATAAAGTGGTCGAGATTTACCCAAAACGAGGCTTTGGCAGGTGCAGGGCTATACCTGGATGTGGTATATACTAATAAAGTGCGCAACAGCAGGTTTGACCACAACCGCTCTCTGCCGGGTATGGTGGTCAAGGGTTCAGCCGTCTATGATAATTCTGAGAATTATGGTTGGATTCTGGAAAATGTAGTATTGGATCACAATGCAGAAAACCCTGTATTTGCCAACGATAAAAATATAGATATGATTTTTTGTACGTCCTATCTGAATGAAAAAAGTACGTTCGGAGGGAATAACGATATTTATATAGATAACTCCATTTTGTGGAATCTTCCGGAAAAAGAAGCGACAGACCAAAATATAGATTTTTCAGTAATAAGTTCATTGGTAAAGGCGAAGAACCGGGCTTCCTTATTCTAAATGAAAACTCTTTGTTGGTATGTGATGAAATTCCCGTTCCTACACTTTTATCACCCTGTATCAATTTTGGAGAAAATTTGTCATTGGAAATAAATCAGGATGTTCAAGGATATCCGCGCATTTTGCCCGCAGGAAGCCAAGCGGATATCGGAGCTTATGAAGTAGATCAGTTTAATTCTTTTGTTACGGTTCGTTATTTTTATGATATAAATCAAAACGGAAGCAGAGAAAATGACGAGCCGTGGTTGCGATTCGGAAGAACAACAGACCATAAAGGAAAAACATATGTCAATACTTCCGAAAAGGGAAGCAAAATATTTTTACGACCCGGCAATCAAATGGTATCATACCTTGAAGATCCGTTTGGGGAATGGAAACTCACCAATGAAAAAGACCACACCTTTTTTGTGAACTCATGGGAATTTCAGAGAGACGTTAGTTTTGGGTTGTTTCCGCTTAAAACAGTAAGTCAGCTGTCTTCATTTATGGCTTCTGATCCTGTCAGGTGTGGAAAACGAAGCAGTTTTGTGATAGCTGCCTCCAACGCAGGCACAACAACTTCTGACGGTCAGCTGCGACTTCGTTTGGATGAAAAAGTAAGTGATATTTTTTTTGTTGACCTTCCTGATATAACCATATCTGATTTGGAATACGAATGGAATTTTGTCGGTTTAGAGCCGGGACAAATACTGGCCAAATCATTTTTTATCCAAGCACCCGATCAGATTGTTTCCGGGCAAACGGAGACCATCTTTTCATTTTGCCATCACATTTCCGGATTTACAGATACCGAAACCATCTATTATCATGCACCTGTACATTGTAAAGATGTTTCCGATGAAAAAGTAGCCACACCACAACATGAGGATTTTCACCATCTCATCGATCGACCATTGACGTACACCATACGTTTTCAAAATACCGGTATCGACTTTGCCAGAAATGTAATCATCCATGATGTCATCGACAGCTCTTTTGATATCACATCCTTAAAAATCCTTCACACAAGCCATGATGAGGTTTTGTCAGTTTTTTACGATGACATTTCAAGGCAGGTATCGTTTGAGTTTAAAAATATTTTCCTAACAGATAGTTTTACCCATTCAGAAGAAAGCAGAGGTTATGTAACTTATTCTGTCACAAACAAAAAAGAGGTGCCATTACAAACTGTGGTAGAAAACAAAGCTCATATCATTTTTGATAATTTCAGTCCGGTAGTTACCAATACCACGAAAAATATTTTGGTCGATAAAATCATTTCTTTGGTTGGTGAAGAAAACATTTCTCCGATTCAGGTATTCCCCAATCCAACCAGAGACAAGGTTACCTTCAGTCAAAAAGTTGATTTGGCCGAATTATATACCTTGCAGGGTCAATGTATCCATAAGTCTGCATCTACAGATCATTTGATGATGGATTTCCCTACTGGTATATATATTCTCAAACTGACATCTGAAGGAAAGGTTTTTACATGTAAGATTACTGTGGTGGATTAAACGTAAAATTTGGTTCGTTTAGTTTTTTAAGCTCATAAAAAAGCACCTTTTTTTATTTTATGTTGTTGTTGTAAAGTACAGACCAGGATATTTTAAAGTGAGTTTTTTAAACCTGTGTTTTAAATGGATAATATGTATAGATTTTTTTTAATAGTAAGTTTTGTTGTTTCCGTTACATTTAGTCATCTAAATGCACAATCAAATGAGCTTGCAGTGGTTTTGGATATGTTGCCGGTAGACAATACAACGATCATGATAAATTACAAAGGTGAAGTAATCCGTAGTTTTCCTCCTGATGCAAGGCCTAAGGTCGAAGATAAGATGAATAATACAATTACGGTATTTTCTCTTGAAAGGAGTTTTGTTTATTATGATTTTTCTAATGGGTATTTGCCGGTTGTCCATGATAAAAAATGGAAATTTTATAATGTAAAAGGGGAAGAAATCAAAGATTTAGGTGATAAGTACACATTATTTACAACTCCCGTTGATGGTGTCTACCGGGCTTATGAAAAATTAACCGATGGGAATTATACAACGGTTTTTATCAATCAGTTTTGAAGAAATGTTTTCCGGTCAACGATTTGCCGAGGCTACAAATATGAAAGATGGGTATGCTTTTGCCAAATTGAAGGATGTTTTAGGTTCATGGGCTGTTGTGTCCGGACAAACCGGACAAATGATTGTTTTGGATTCTTTGTTAAGTATTCAAATTAAAGAGATAACCAAAGATCCTAAAGGATTAGGCATCGTGAAATATAAAAACCAATATAAAACTGATTATATAGATAAAAATGGAAAAATAATTTCATCAAAAGAAATTAAAAATACATCAGCAAAAGAAGAAGAATTAATCAGAAAAAACATTCAAACCTGTTTGGACAATCATTCCTTCGCCATAAGTACAGGAATCGGCATTTTGAAAAAGGATTTGGCTCCCGACCTAAGAAGCAATAACGAAAAATTGGAATGGGGCCTTGTTGTGAATCATGATTTTATCCCTTCATGGATGAATCTGAAAAAAAGTGAATTTTTTTTCTGTAATGTTGCAAATGAAAAATATTTTGGAGGGACCATCCTTGATACCATAAGTGAAAAAACAGAATTTCGTTATTATGATTTTATCGATAAAAAATTAATATTTACTTCGGAAAAGGAAATTGAATATATCTATGGCAATAAGTTTTTTGTCACTTCACCATCTTCAACAGGTTATGGCACCAAACTCACTGAAATATATGATACAAAAGGTCAACTTCTTTATAGTCTTCATCCAACGAAAAGACATTTTAATGGTATAAACGCTACGTCAGGTTTTGATGCGGATGATGTGTTTAGTTTGTTTATATCAAATGATGAAGATATAACCAATCTAAATTTATTTGGTAATCTTCGACATATTGAGTTCGGCAAATGTTCTTTTTTACAACTTCCGGAATTGTTGTCCTCTATGTTGTATCTAAAGTCATTAAAGGTGACAGCGTGTCCGAATCTGACAGAACTGCCGGCTTTTTTGGGCAAATCCACTACCTTTCATAGTCTGGAAATTACGGATTGTCCCAAACTTAAAAATATCGAACAAATCATTGAGTCTTCACCATCTCTTCAAAAAGTAAAGACACAAAATTATAACTTTGTAAACGGATTCGGAAATAAGATGAAGTTACAAAAACCTGAATTAAAATTTGACGTTAGTTTTATGAAAAGTCACTAATTTAATCCCGGGATTTTGCAGTAAACTAAAAATTGTAAGGTTTATAACGACCCTTCGGAATAAGTCTTTTTTATTAATAAAAATCATGAGAGAACACGCCTTAAACCATAAACAAAACCCCTAAGCCCCAAATTTTTTTTTCAAATAATGAGTACAAAACTACACATCCTGTCTTACCTTTACAAATCACTTTCCAAACAGACATTTTTCTTTCGGTTGTGGTCCGTTTTTTCTGAATGTTTATTGATTATCAAAATTCATGTTTATGGCTTTTATCTTACCTGTTTTGTCATTGGCTCCTTTCAGTGGTACCTGGGATCGTGATCGTGCAGCCCACCTTTTGAGAAGAACCACATTCGGCGCAAGCCTGGATCAAATCAATGAATTTGCCTCTTTGTCTGTCGATCAGTGTGTGGACAGACTGATGTCAGATACTGTGCTTCCTGATCCTCCGGTCAATACCAATTATGATGCGGACCCGGATGTTCCTATCGGGCAAACGTGGGTAGATAAAGGAACTAGCCAGGGTGTCAACGGATATCGCAGACGTTCTCTGAATAATTGGTCGATAGAACTCATGACCAAAAACAATCTCCACCTCCGCGAAAAAATGACTTTGTTCTGGCACAACCATTTTGTGGTCGCAGACAGCGGTGATCCCAGGGTTTTGTACCTCTACATCAACAAAATCAGGTCTATGGCCTTGGGCAATTTCCGCGAAATGACCAAAGTGATTACCGTCGACAATGCCATGCTCGAATATCTCAACGGTAGGGATAATACCCGACAGGCACCCAATGAAAATTACGCCCGCGAACTCCTCGAACTGTTTACTTTGGGAAAAGGGAACTCAGTAGGAAACGGCGACTATACCACGTACACGGAGACAGACATCAAAGAAATCGCCAGAGTCCTTACCGGATGGGTGGATACAAGAGCTACCCTTCCAATCAGATCTGAATTCAGACCCAATCGTCATGATACCGGTACCAAAACGCTTTCTCACCGGTTCAACAATGCCGTCATACAAAATGCCAACGAAAACGAATATAAAAACCTTATAGATCTGATTTTTACCAGAGAAGAAGTTGCCAGGTTTATCTGTAAAAAATTATATGCATGGTTTGTCAATCTTCAGATTTCTGAAGAGGTAAAACAGGAAGTTATTTCTCCTATGGCAGACCTCCTCAGACAAAATAATTATAATGTAAAGCCCGTATTAATGGCTTTGCTGAAAAGTCAACATTTTTATGATGGATGTAATGAAGGAAGTCTGGTCAAAAACCCGATAGATTTTATCATGGGGCCCATCAATCTTTTTTCCGTGCCGGTTACCGAAGATGTTGCGATCAAAGATCGGGTGTTGGGAGGTTTGTACGGCCTTTCCGTCACCCAACAAATGGCGTATTATCAGTCACCTTCAGTGGCAGGTTGGCAGGCATTTTATCAGGCGCCGCTTTATGATAAATTGTGGCTCAACTCCTTTTCTCTGCCTTCACGAAAAGTATATACCGATGCTATAGCCAATACGGGACTTCCTTATGGAACTTACAGATTACAGATAGACCCGGTTTCCGTTGTTGAAAAGTGTTCCGATCCGACCAGTCCGGTCAAACTGATCGAAGAACTCCGCATTCTTTTTGCTCCTCAAAATTATGCTCCCAATCAGATCAATGTTTTGGAAGAAATCCTGCTCGGAACGGACAATGCCACACAATGGGCGGCAAAATGGAATAATTATATAGCTGATCCGACCAATGCCACCAAAAAACAGGCGGTGACGATCAAATTGCGACCTCTCTTTACCTATATGATGCGCATGCCATCTTTCCAATTAAGTTAAAAAATCATTACCCAACCTATAAAACACAACGATATGAAACGCAGACAATTTATACAAACAGGATCTCTGGTCACTCTGCCTATTCTTCTTAGTGGCATGGAAGTAACTGCCATCAGCAGGTCTTCTTTGTTCAACTTAGTCAACGGTGATGATGATAAAGTTTTGGTGTTGATTCAGCTCAACGGTGGAAATGATGGTTTGAATATGGTCATTCCGAGAGATCAGTACAGTGGACTCACACAAGTAAGACCTACGTTGGTCCTTCCGGAAAATCAGGTATTGCAACTGACTGACAAAACCGGTTTGCATGCAAAAATGACCGGTATGCAACAGTTGTTTCAGGAAGGAAAACTGGCTGTTTTACAATCTGTAGGATATCCCGATCAGAACCGATCGCATTTCCGTTCTACTGATATATGGACTACAGCCTCTGATTCAGATGAATTTTTGACCACAGGTTGGTTGGGAAGATACCTGGATTTGAAATATCCCGGCTATCCGGTTGGTTACCCGAATGATGAACATCCTGATCCGTTTGCCGTCACCTTGGGAACGGTAGTTTCAGAGACGTGTCAGGGACCTTCAACCAATTATAGTTTTGCCCTTGTCAATGAAGCTTCCGTAAGAATCATTGAAGAAACGGTAGGGCCTACAGGTTTTGTCGCCTGTTATGGCGAAGAATTGTCGTATATCAAAACAGCTATCGAACAATCCAATGCGTATGCAAGCCGGGTTTTACGATCTTTTGCCCTGGGCAATACGATGGCGACCTATCCGGATTCTAATCTGGCCAGACAATTGCAGACCGTTGCCAACCTCATTTCCGGAGGTTTGAAAACCAAAATATATGTTGTTTCTATCGGTGGTTTTGATACCCATGCCAACCAGGTGATGATCGATGATACCATCAATGGTGGTCATGCTGATTTGTTGCAAACCGTTTCTGACGCTGTCAATGCTTTTATGAAAGATCTTGAAACCTTAGGTATCAGTGAAAGGGTGATGGGAATGACATTTTCGGAATTCGGAAGACAAATCAGGGCCAACAACAGTTACGGAACAGACCATGGAACTGCAGCTCCGTTGATGGTGTTGGATCTTGTGTTGACAGTAAAATATTTGGTGAAAACCCCGTCATTGACGAATCTATAGCTCCTCAGGAAGGTGTTCCTATGCAGTTTGATTTCCGCTCTGTTTATGCCACCATGCTCGTCAACTGGTTGGGAGCTTCGGAAGAGGATGTAAGACAGGTTCTTTTTAATGACTTTACGTTGATACCTTTTGTGAAAGATTGTGCAACCGGTACGGCGACTTACCAGACAGATCAACCAATCACAGCGATTATTTCGCCCAATCCTGCTTCTGAAAACATTCAGATAGAGTGGGAGAGCGCCGGCGGAGATACGCGGATCACCATCATGAATGCCACCGGAGCATTGGTTGAAACCGTAACGGAAAAAAATATTTTTGCCGGTACACAAAAGATGAATAAATATATCGGCCATTATGCGCCCGGATCCTATTTTGTGTACATTACAGATGGAAAACGATCCGGAACTGTCAAGTGGGTGAAGATATAAACTAACAGATTTCATTTTTTATACCTTTCAAAAGAGGATAAGTCGACGAAGATGTTGTGCTATAAATACATCTACGGCGGTTTGTCCTCTTTTTTTTGTTGGATAACTTTTTATAAAAAAGGTGAATGTTAAGTTATTTGAAAAAAGGAAAAAATTCAAAATAAAGTTTTGGCGGACCTCTTACGGCGGCGTCGAACCAACTCCACAATTTATCATCTCAAAACCTCAACAAATTAAACGATTTATATTCAGGGGTCAAAACTATTTTCTGCGTTTTTGTTGTGATATCAGTAAATTTACCATATTTGTCAGTAAATTTATTTTATCTTGAAATACCAAACCACATACCATTCAACAAGTATTTTTTGCCTCATAGGAAGAAGGGCGGGTTTTTGGTTTTTTGTGATGCTATTTTTTTCTTTACCTTCAGCCAATGCCCAAAGAATTCAGTTTTCCAAACAGACAAATCTGATTCGTTACGTTACCGGCACCATGGGACAGGCTAAATGTGCCGCTGATATGAACGGGGACGGTCTGGATGACATTACCAGGGTTTCCGAAAATGGTATTTTATTGATTTTCAGCAGAAAGATGGAACTTTTAAATATCAGTTTTTTCCTATACCGGTTCAAACACTTCCTAAATGGAGTGTCTGTGCCGGTGACTTGAATAATGATGGTCTCAACGACCTTGTTTTCGGAGGTATTTCCAGAGTTTCTTTTGTTTTTTCTGAATTTTACCAACATAAGTTCAGAGAAAAAGTGATGCCAGATCCGATTACGGCCCAAAGGTCAAATCTTATAGACCTGAATGGGGATCATCTTCTCGATGTTTTTGTCTGTAATGATGTCGGTATGTCTCTTCCATTCAGAAATGACGGGAACGAAACGATGGTTTATGATATTTCATTGGTCAGAACGTCTCCCCTCCCCGGAAATTACAGTTCGGTATGGACGGATTATGACAATGATGGCAAAACAGATTTGTATATAAGTAAGTGTCTTCCGAATACATCACCCGGTCACCCGGCACGTACCAACCTTCTTTATAAAAATCTGGGTAATCAGCAATACGAAGAAGTGGGTGCCTTAGCCGGCGTTAATGATAATGCTCAATCATGGACCACAGTTTCCGAAGATTTTGACCATGATGGCTATATGGATTTTCTGGTCATTAACCATGACGAAAAAAACAGGTTTTACCGTAACAACGGAAACGGAACGTTTTCAGACGTAATCTCTGACTCAGGCATAAACGAATCCGATTTGGGTGCATTCGAAGCTTATTCCGGAGATTTTGACAATGATGGAAATCTCGATATTATTTCTGAATTACAACAACCTTTGTATTTCGGAAACGGAGACCTTACCTTCACCGGACAAAAACTACCTTTTGTGCCCGGAGCGATGGGAGATTTTAATCATGACGGTTTTTTGGATATTACGTCCCGTAGTGATATGTGGATAAATGAAGGTAATAACAACCATTATATCAAGTTACAACTCAAAGGATGGGAAAGCAATCATTCAGGTATTGGTTCAAAAATCCTGCTTACCTCCGGAGGAAAAACTCAAACCAGGGAATTAAGAGCAGGACAGAGCTACAGTCCTGCAAACACGCTGGATGTGCATTTTGGTCTGGGAAAAGATACCCTTGTTGATCAAATTAAAATAATATGGCCTTCAGGGACAGAAAGTGTTTTGTACGGACTAAAAGCTGATTCTACGTACATCATCCCCGAAGGGGTTTGTTTTCTTCCTTCTGACAGTCTGGAGCATGAAGGTACATTGAATCTGTGTCCCGGCAAAGTTCTGGGTCTGAACCTTAAATCAAATTTCTTTCAGTATCGATGGACAACAGGCGATACGACAAGGATGATTCATGTCAATAATCCGGGTTTGTATTATGTTATGCACAGAGATAGTTTGGGTTGTACCGGAATCAGTGAAAAAATTCTTTTGCAAAACCCTGACGATAGATGGTTACCTTTTACCATATTGCCCGATGATACGTTGTTTTGTTACGGAGATACCGTTTTGTTGCAGTCCGAAAATGGTAATGTTAATTGGTCAAATGGGGTGTCAGAAACAACAACAATCCAAATTACCGAAACAGGAAATTATTTTTATACAGTTGATTCCATTTGTGGATCCGGCATACACAAGTCACCAATCTCGGAGATTGTTTTTACAGAAGTGACAGAACCCGCTCTCAAAAATCAATCTGAATGGGGCATTGATTCCATCCTTGTCGAACTGGAAGGAAATGACTGTATCTGGTTTGAAAATGAAAACGATGATTTTCCAAAATATACAGGTTGTCGCCAAATATTTCCCAAAGATTTTGATGGTAAAACCTTTTTTGTAGCAAACAGAAGTTCTCAGGAGGACAGACTCTATGAAGGAGGAAAAACAGATACAATAGGTTTTTTTACCAATCAGGCAGAAATAAAAAAAATGTTTTTCACCATTAGTGAAACGGTTTATCTCAAAAGTGTCGATATGTATTTCAGAAATTTGGGTCAAAACAAAACCTTAAAAGTGTTTATCATTCAACCGTCAGGAGACACGATCAACACTATTTTTTCAGATTTGAAAAACGGTAAAAATGAAATTCTGCTTAATATCGGACTGCCTCCCGGAAATTACCTGATTTTTCCTGACAGATCAGATGCCCTTTTAAATATCGGACAGCTTGATTTTCCTTACCCTCTGCATACCTTTGGATCAGTAGATTCCTCTTCAACAGGACTAAATTTTTATCCTTATTTTTATAATTGGAAATTTGAAGTCGAAAGAAAACATTGTTTTTCACCAAGGATTCCGGTTCTGATCAATACTACTTCTGTTGAAAACCAGGAAATTGATGATTTGGTAGTTTACCCTGTACCGACATCAGGGGCAATACAGATAAAAGGTCGTCAAATTAGCGCTGAAACCCGGGTAAAACTTTACACTTTGCAAGGTAAAAACCTTCCTTTTTCCATAAGATGTGAAAACGGATATTGTTATTTAGAATTGGCAGGTATACCTCCCGGAATGTATGTAATCCATGTCTCCATTGATGGCAAAAATATTCAAAAAAGATTTGTGTTAACAGATTAAATTTCCTTACTGGCATCCACATTGTCTGTTCTGGAAAGATGATTATCCGATTCGGTTAAAATCATGTTTTGAAAAAACAATAATATTCTATATTGCGGACAGTTTTGTCATTCTATATAATATTCATTTTTGTTTTTTAAATCTGTTACATATCATGTTTTACTTACGGTGATCTTTTTGACAGCCGTATTAAGTATGCCGCAGTTTTTGGCAGCTCAGGTTCATTGCAAAGTTTTGATTTTTATCGAACCGGACTTATGTGACGACAACAATGTTATATTACATGCTGCACCTTGGAATTATACACCACCGTTTACCTATTTATGGTCGACTTCAGAAACCACCCAGGATATTTCAGTTCCGGCAGGATCGGGCACTTATTCAGTCACCATTTCTGATTCAAATGGTTGTACTGCTGCCCACAGCGTTGATCTTAATGCTTTCAATTTTACATTTAACATACAACAATACGGCGGCTGTCCGAATGAAGGAATTCAACTGACCATTGATTGGCATGATTTTACCAATCCCGGCAATTATGAATTTTTATGGTCAAACGGAGATATGACCAGTGTGGCTACGGTAACCACTCCGGGAAATTATTCAGTCACTATTACAGATCCTGATACCGGTTGTTCTGCAGTAAGAGATATTGACGTGGTGATCTATCCGGAACCAATGCCTGTCATTAATGGTCCGATGAATTTGTGTTCTGGTCAACCTGCCGTTTTGACGCTGTCAGGAGGGCCATTTACTTCCATATATTGGTTCCCGGAGGTTGGGATACTGAAACCGTAACCATTACAGAACCCGATGTATATACCGTTACCGTTTACAACGATTTTGGGTGTATGGGTATGGCAACATTCGAAGTTCTGCCCGGAGGTATCGATCCGATATTGTCCGGACCGATGTTTATGTGTAATGGGCAGGATGTAACCCTTTTTGTTGTCAATGAAAATGATTTTGATGATTTTTTATGGAGTAATGGAGAAACCAGTGCTTCTATCATTGTGAATACACCCGGAATTTACGAAATTACAGTAACAGATGTTAATAATTGTACTTTTGGACAGATTGAAGTATTAGAAAATATATTCACCATTGATGAAGTGATCACCGCCAATACTTCCTGCACCACGCCAAACGGAAGTATCGATATCACAGTCAACCCTTCAGGCACATATACCTTTATTTGGTCAAACGGCGCCACAGGTGAAGATATAATTTCCATTTCCGGTGGCGATTACGTGGTCACGGTTATCGACGGAAATGGTTGCTTTTCGATAGAAACTTTTATGGTGACCAATAATACAACTACGCCGACGATTCAGTCTTCTGTCACACCTTCCACCTGCGGTTTATCCAACGGTAGTATTGATCTTACCATAACTCCTGCAGGAAGTTATACAATTGTCTGGTCCAACGGCGCAACGACAGAAGATCTATCCAATCTCAGTGTGGGAATGTATTCCGTCACGGTCACCAATATGGAAGGATGTTCGGCACTATCCACGATTGAAATTTTGAACACAAATACCTCATTTTCCGTAACGGCTATGACAATCGCCAATACTTCCTGCACCTCGCCAAACGGAAGTATAGTTGTCACGGTCAGTCCAACGGGATCGTATATCATTACGTGGGCTGACAGTCAGTCCGGGTTTTTAAGGGAATTTTTATCGGGTGGTGATTACAGATTTACCATCACCGACGATTTGGGTTGTAATATTTTCCAAAATGTAGTTATAGAGGACAAACCTTCTATACCCGTAGTTGAGATATCGGCGATACAACCGGATTGTTCGCATTCCACAGGTTTGGTTGTATTTACATCAATTGAAGAACTTTCGGCAATAGAATATTCGACAGATGGTGGTATGACCTATATTTCCTGTACGATACCTTTATTGTTAGCGCAGGGCAATTATGTGATTTTGGTGCGGAATAATGAAGGATGTATAACATCAAAGACAATAACCATCCAAAAAACGCCGGCACAGGAAGGTTTTTTTATCGATCACATCGACTATTCTGAGGACGACGTAAACCATCTGCATGTATTGTTACAAGGTATTACTGCAGATGACATCGACACTGTAATGTGGACACCGATGGTTGATATTGTAATGGATGTCGGCAATGTCGAAAATATGTTACATCCGAAATTACCCATCCTGACAGTTTTTTTATCAGGTGGTCATATGGACAAAAGCGGGTTGTTCAGATACGGCAACGATATCAAACAGGGTTTCTGAAAATCCTGAGATTCTGGCTCCTAACATTATTCAAACCAACAGTAAAAGTGGTAATGATAAATTTTATTTATGGTCAGAATCGCAGGAAGTGGTTTTGGTAAAAAACCTGACGATTTATGAAAGGTGGGGAGAAAAAGTGTTTTTGCGTGAAAATTTTCCGATCAATCAACCGGAATATGGTTGGAACGGAGAATTTCGCGGTTCTCCGGCGATTCAGGGCGTATATGTTTGGGTAGCTGAAGTTTTATTAAAAAATAATAAAACCATCAGGCTTTATGGTGATGTTACAGTTATCAGGTAGGATGAATTTGTATTGGTAAAGATTGTTTTAATTTTAAAAATGGATCTTGTAGGCAAATAGTAAACTATTTTAGTTTACCTTTAATACAAGGAAAACCAATCGTTACCTTTTATTGAAATAATATTTCTTACAGACAATAAACTGACACAAAAGCAAGTATGCACCAAATAAACTTTAAGCCAATGAAAAACACATTTTGTTTGTTGATAATGTTAACTTGTGTAATGAGTTTGATGATTTCCTGCTCCGATCCAACGGAAGCATGTTTTACCTATTCACCAACAATAATAACAAGGAATACCACTGTAACATTTGATGCCTCGTGTTCAGAAAACGTTTCATTCTATTCCTGAATTTTGGTGATGGCACAGCAGATATAACGACTACTTCCTTAACGGTTACACATCGGTTTTTTTCAACCGGTCAATTTAATGTAACCCTGCAAGCAAAAAGAAAAGACGGAGTTACCTTAGGTAAGGACAAACCGGAAACAACTCAAACCATTACAGTCCAATAAAACAGTTCAGGTAGGATGAAAATAAATTGCAAATATTACCAAATATTGGTAACTTTGTATTAAAATAGCAGAATGGGTAAAAATACATCAATATCCCTGGGAAATCATTTTGAAGAATTTGTTCAAACAAGAATAGGGGAAGGAAGATATACAAATGCAAGTGAAGTGATAAGAGCCGGGTTAAGATTATTAGAAGAAGAAGAACAAAAGTTTTATGCTTTACGAAAGGCAATCCAAGATGGAATTGACAGTGGAATAGCAGAAGATTTCGACCCGAAAACACATCTGAAAGAATTGAAACGAAGAAAAAAGGTCAATGGCTAAGATTAATTTTACTAAAAAAGCCAAGATTGACTTAGAAGAAATATGGGAATATACTTATGAAACCCTATCAGAAAAACAAGCTGATAAATATTACAATGAACTTATTGAAAAATGCCTAAATTAAAAAAGATTTTGAACAAGGCAGAGACTATTCAATACTGTTCCTAAATTTGAAAGGTTATAAAGTTAGCAAACACATAATATTTACAGGCTATTGGATAAAGGTAAAACAATTGAAATAGTAAGAATTCTACACTAGAAAATGGATCTTAAAAAACACCTGAATGAATGAATCACCCTATATATCAATGGCTTTGATGAACAGATTTCGCTATCGCTCATCCATCGCAAAGTCAAAACGTTACCGCCAATGCTAAAAGACAATAACGAAAATATTTATATTATTAATTTGTTTAGGAATTATGCAGACCACATTTGGACAAATGACATCTGAAAAGGAAAAATCACTTCAAACTATCCTTGACAAAACAGTTGACGGTAAAAAGGTGTTTGGGACATCTTTGCCATTAAAAAGACACATTTTTGGAAAGGAGCATCACCAATTTGTTAACAGACCAACCTTATTTTATTGCAAGCACCACCAAATTATTTACCACAGCCATAATTCTAAAACTTAGAGCAGAAAACAAACTTAGTCTTGAGGACAAAAATCAGCAACTATATTGATAAATCAATTTTCAGGACTGCATATATATTCAAAGAAAGATTATGCTGAAGAACTTTCTATTAAACATTACTTTCTCATACATCAGGTCTTCCTGACTACTCTAGTGCAAAGGAACAAGTGGCAAAAGTTTGGAAAATGAGATAACAGGAGGTAACGACCAATTTTGGACTTTTGAACAAGCAATAGAAAGGACAAAAAAATGACACCACTTTTTGTGCCCGGGACCAAAGGGAAGGCAAACTATTCAGATGCAAATTTCCAACTTTTAGGAAAAATCATTGAGATCGTAACCCATAAACCGTATGCCGAAAATTGTAGAGAATTTATCACCCGGCCACTTGGTTTGACAAAGACCTATCTTTATCAAGACACAACGGACAAAACACCAAAGACACTTTATTACAAGAACAACGAACTGAAAATACCCCAGGCAATGACATCTTTTGGGGCCGACGGTGGAATGGTTTCAACTTCAACCGATATGCTTATTTTTATTGAAGCATTTTTTACAGGAAAATTATTCCCAAAAGAGTATATCAATGAATTACAGGAATGGAATAAAATATTTTTCCAATGAAATCAGGCATAGGAATTCACTTGTTTAAACTTCCCTGGATTTTTAATCCGACAGGTGCGGTGCCTTATTTTTTAGGTCATTCAGGACTTTCAGGAGCATTGGCATATTACGAGTCCTAAAGAAAATATATTTGTTGTCGGGACAGTTAATCAAGTTGCACATCCTGACATTTCCTTTAAGACAATGATTAAATTAACTCAACTAATAATGAAAAAGTGATAAACACTGATGGTATCACGGGTTTTACGTCGGTCGGGGTGACGTGCAAACCAGGGAATTTGAGCTTCTGTTCAAGTTCAGTGCTGGTTGATCTCGTTTCTAAGGACGAGATGCTCCGAAACCGCCCGAACACAAAACCCGAAACCGTTGACCAAACCTTACAAAACATCAACAAACTCAAAAGATGAAAATTAAATTTCTAACACTTCTTTTATGTCTTACAAACTTTGTATCAGCGCAAAATTCAAATTTGTTAATGTTTTATAGGAACGGATGGAACCGGACACACTTTCCCGGACCGTCTATGCCTTTGGAATGGTACAAACCTGGTCCGGATAATAAAGGTTATGGCTGGAACTACACAAGTGGTTATCAGTACTAGATACTGTGTTATTGGGATTTTCGCAAACACGATTTAGTGGGACAGGTATCAATGAAATGGGAGATATATTGTTACTTCCCATCAACCCAAAAAGATAAATTCAAAAATCTTACTATAAAAATAGCGAAATCGGAAAAGTTGGTTATTACGCTTTAACAAAAAAGATGATGTAAAAAGTTGAGCTTACTTGCTCAGAAAGAGTTGCATTTCATCAATATACTTTTCCCGAAAAGGAAGCACAGGTTTTGGTTGATTTTCAACACGGCTTGCGATTTGTATTTGATGAAAATAGTCAAAAAGGATTAGTGATTGAAAGCGATGTAAAGATTGAAAACAATACCACCATTTCTGGCTATGTTTCTACTGAAAATTGGGTTAACCGAAAATATTTTTTACATTAACTTTTAATCAACCTTTTTCAAATTCTACCCTGATTGAAAAGAAAGAAAATGAAAAAGCACCAAAATATTTGCTGGATTTTTCCTCAGTTAAAAATAGGGTACTTAAGGTAAAAATTGCCTTGTCTTCAGTTTCAGTTGAAGGAGCAAAACTCAATTTGAAAACGGAAATTCCGCACTGGGATTTTGAAAAAGTATATCAGGATAATCTCAAATTATGGGATAAATATTTAAGTACAATCAGCATTGAAGCACCCAAAAAACAAAAGGAAATATTCTACACCTCACTCTATCATTTATTTTTGCAACCTTCCAACATGGCTGATGTAGATGGAAAATACAGAGGTGTAGATGATAAAATTGTTATTGCACCAAATAAAGAATATTATTCTACACTTTCTATTTGGGATATATATCGTGGTGCATTTCCTTTACTGCAGATTTTGGCTCCGGAAAAAATTAATGGTATTATTCAAACTATGCTTATTCATCATAAAGCCAAAGGATTTTTACCCATTTGGACAGCTTGGGGACAGGACAATTATTGTATGATTGGCAACCACGCTATTCCGATGATTCTTTCTGCTTACCAAAATGGCTTCAGAGGTTTTGATGCACAAGATGCCTTACATGCCATGGTGGAAACTTCTACCATCTCTCACATCAATTCAGATTGGGAAATATACAATCGATTTGGGTATTATCCTTTTGATAAATTAGACAACGAAGCAGTATCAAGAACTTTAGAAAGTGGTTATGACGATTGGTGTGTTGCGGAAATGGCAAAAAGTACTGGGAAAAAAAGAAATTGACACCTTTACTAAAAGAGCCCATTATTACCAAAATATTTATGATCAGGAAACAACTTTTTTCAGAGGCAAAGACAGTAATGGAAATTGGCGATCACCTTTTAATCCACTGATGGCAACTTCACCCTTAAATAATCCGGGTGATTATACAGAAGCCAATGCGTGGCAATATTTTTGGACACCCACACAATTTGACATAAACGGAGTAACGAAACTCTTAGGCGGAAAAATTAAATTCACCCAAAAGCTCAATGAATTTTTTCCACTCGAGGCTTTAAATGCTGACAATTTCTTGGGACAAGAAGCCATGATTGGGCAATATGCCCACGGAAACGAACCAAGCCATCACATTATATATTTATTTGCTTATAGTAATGAACCTAAAAAAGGTCAGAAATACATCAATCAGGTAATCAATGAATTTCACAACAATACACCAGATGGTATGATTGGAAATGATGACTGTGGACAAATGAGTGCATGGTATATTCTTTCCACGCTGGGTTTTATCCTGTCAATCCTGCCAATGGTGAATTTGTTTTAGGAAGTCCGCAGGTAAAAAAAAGCAACTATTCATTTGACAAACAACAAAAGCTTTACCATAGAAGCTAAAAAATGGTCTGAACAAACTATTTATAATGAAGTCCGATATGTAAACAGCAAAAAAATCAATGCACCTTTTATTAAATATTCAGATATTATAAATGGAGGAAATTTAACTTTTGAAATGATCAATAAATAAATATTTATTTAGCTTTATGATTAATTCTAAATGCTTTGGGAGACATTTGTTTTTTGTTTAGAAAAACTCTGTTAAAATAGCTTAAAGATTCAAATCCACAAGAATAGGCTATGTTATTTATATTTTCTTCAGAGACTAATAATAGTTTACAAACTGCGTTAATCCTTAAATCATTTAAATAACTTGAGAAGGTAATGGTTGTAGTTTTTTTAAAAAATTTGCAAAAATTACTTTCTGTCATATAAACCATACCAGCTACTTCTTTTAATGAAATTTTATTTGAAAAGTTATTCTGTAGAAAAATACAAACCTTATTTATCCTGCTTTCAGTTTCTTCATTGATTTGATATTTATTAATTGTTGAAGAAATAAGTGTATAACTGCATCCGGATAAAAAGATAAAGCATTAAACAAAGCAATCATTTTTTCAACTCCCGTATAATTTACAACATGAAACAATATTTCTTTGATATTTGATGGATATTCTGTGATATAAAGCCCGTAATTTGATTGTTGAAAAAGTTGTTTTAAAGGAAAAAATTCTTTAAAGTCAATTATTTTTCTATAAAATCAACAGGCATTTGTATTGCTTTAGCTTCAAACTCTTCATTGCCATTGGCCTTTCCAAACCAGGTGTGAGGCAAATTGGGTCCAATTAATACAAAATCATTGTCACAAAATTCTTGATTACTATTACCTATCAATCTGATGCCATTCCCTTTAACAATAAATGTAAGCTCATATTCCGGATGAAAATGCCATTTAAATTCAAAAAGCCGGTGTAGTATATGCAAATGCATAAAAACTGGAATGTTTTAAACTACTGCTAATATCTTCTAAAATGGGCTTCATAAACCTATATTATACCTTTATAGGCTGTAAATATAATAGAAAATTCAATATAGTATTAGTAATGGATAAAATAAGTTTATTTTAATCAACGCCGGAGGTCTAATTTTGTATAAAATTAATAATCCAAATTTCATTAATATGCAATCAGTACCTTTGTCAATTAGTTCTTTTAGACAGTTCCTATCAACTTACTCAGGAAAATATCGATTTTTATCAAAAAAACAGATATATTAAGTTAAAAGAAGTATTGAATCAGGAAATAATTGAGTATTTTAACCTGGCTATTTCCAAACAGGTAAATGAAATGAACCAGGAGAAAACTGCACTTGATGAAAGAACAACGTATGGTAAAGCTTTTTTGCAATTATTCAATTTATGGGTGGAAAATCCAATAGTAAAGGAATTAATTTTTAGCAAAAGAATTGCCAAAATAGCATCAGATTTAATGGAAGTTGATGGCGTTCGTTTATATCACGACCAGGCCCTGTTTAAGGAAGGTGGTGGAGGTATAACACCATGGCACGCCGACCAGTATTATTGGCCTTTAGAAACAGATAAAACCATAACTCCTGGATTCCGTTACAAGCGACACCCTTAGAAATGGGTCCGTTGGAATTTAGTGGAAGTCACGCTATTATTGAAGGACGCGAATTGGAGATTGGTGACGAAAGTGAGGAAGTTATTCAAAAAAATTACGGGTTACAGATTTTAAACACGTTATTGAAGCTTTTGATCTAGGTGAAAATTAGTTTTCATTCCGGTTGGGTTTTCCACCGTGCGGGAGCCAATGTCACTAACGACATGAAAGGTAATGACCATCATTTACATGGACAAGGACATGATTTTAAAGAATCCTGAAAATAAAAATCAGTTAAATGATTGGAATACATGGTGTCCGGGGGCAAAAGTTGGGGAGATTATAAACTCTCCAATCAATCCAATTTTGTATTCTAAATAAGATGGACTTAAAATATATTTGTACTTTTTGGGGTTGCGAAAATCAATCGGCAAAGGAATTTCTTTTTAATGTAGTCCGTAATGGCTATCATGGGGTAGAAATTAATTTTCCTGAAGATACCGGGTTTATTACAGAATTTATCGAAGAACTAAATAAAATCAGGAATACTATCGATCCGGATTTTATGTTCATTGCGCAACAAGTGTTATCGAATAAAAAGGAAACGGTAAATGAATATATAAAAAGGATTCAGGAAAGATTAGGATTTTTGACAACTTTAAAACCCGATTTTATAAACTCACATACGGGCAAAGATTTTTTTGAATTTAGTGATAACTGTAAAATCATTGAAATCACTGAAGATATCTCCGGGAAATCCGGAATTCCAATTTGGCTTGAAATTCATCGGGGTAGGTTTTCATTTCATCTGAAAACACTTTTAAAATATTTGGAAGTTTTCCCGGAATTAAAACTTATTGCAGATTTCTCTCATTTCTGTGTAGTTTCAGAAAGTAATTTAGATGATCAGAGTGATTTACTTGAAAAAATTTATCCTAATATAAAACATATTCATGCCCGAATAGGATTTGAACAAAGTCCGCAAGTAAACAATCCTTTTGCCCCGGAATGGGAAAACTTTTTAATACAATACTCACGATGGTGGAAAAGTATAATTGAAGTCCCAAAAAAACAAAAATAGTTCGTTTATGACAATTACACCGGAATTTGGGCCATTTCCTTATATGCCTCAGGAACCCTATACAAAAAAACCTCTTGCAAATCAATGGGAAATAAATCTTGAAATGAAAAATTATTTATAAAATAAACTTTTTACGAATGCATAGCCACAACAAATATTATATTTTTTTTATTTCTTTAAGTGCTGCATTTGGTGGATTGTTATTTGGATATGACACAGCAGTAATTTCAGGTACAATTGGAAATTTAACCGAATTTTTTGATTTAAGTCCTGTGGAAACCGGCTGGGCAATTTCCAGTGCATTAGTAGGGTGTTTAATCGGTTCTTTTTTTTCAGATTATTTGAGTAATCAGTATGGAAGAAAAATAGCAATGATTATGAGCGCAGTATTTTTTATGTTAAGTTCTATAGGTACTGCGATTCCGGAAACCTTTACGTTTTTTGTAATTTTTCGTATCGTTGGAGGTGTTGGAATTGGTATAGCTTCAATGGTTGTTCCAATGTATATTGCAGAAATTGCACCTCCTGATAAAGAGGTGCTTTAGTAGGAAACTATCAATTAGCTATTGTTATCGGAATTGTTGTAGTTTATTTTGTGGATTATTTTATTGCTCTCCGGGGCGATGCTAACTGGAACTTGAATACTGGCTGGCGTTGGATGTTTGGTTCCGAAATCATTCCCTCTGTGTTATTTTTGTTTTTTTTATTTTCATTCCGGAGAGCCCAAGATGGTTATTCCAAAAAGGAAATTCATCTAAAGCAGTAAGTGTCTTACATAAGTTAAACAATCATGAAGATGCACTTATAGTGCAAACCGAAATTCAAAATTCTTTGGGTAAAGATGATAAAATCACTGGAAAAATTTAGCAAATCCAATATTCAAAAAGCCCTTTTGTTGGTTTTGGACTTTCGGTTTTGCAACAATTGACAGGAATTAATGCTATATTGTATTACGCTCCGGAAATATTTAAAAGTCTCAACAGTTCGACGGATGTTTCGTTAATGCAAACCAGCATTTTAGGGGTTGTAAATTTAATATTCACTTTATTGGCCATTAAATTGGTAGATAAAATGGGAAGAAAACCATTACTCTATATCGGTTCAATAGGCATGTCTGTTTCTCTGGCAACAGTTGGATTATTTATATATTATGAGTCAGTGGGTAATTGGGTTTTACCTTTTTTGTTACTATTTATGGCTTCGTTTAGTATTTCCTGGGGACCAATAGTTTGGGTGCTTTTATCGGAAATATTTCCAAATAAAATAAAAAGTTTGGCTTTAGCCTTAAGTGTTTTTATCCAATGGGTTGCCAATTTTGTCGTAACACAATTTTATCCTGCTATAGTTGATAATCAATGGTTAAAAGATAATTTTAAAGGTGCATTTCCTTTTTATATGTTTTCTTTGTCTGTTTTGTCATTAATTTTTGTGTGGAAAAACATTCCTGAAACCAAAAATAAAACCCTTGAAGAGATGGATAAATTATGGCTTAATTAAAATATGAATTTTATTCAATAATTACCTTAAATAATCATATTCAAATGAAACTTATACAAAGCTTTGTTCTATTATTAATGAGTACAATAACATTGGCTCAAACAAAACCTGTAGAAAAATTTCAATCTTTACCATTTGGAGCGATCAAACCAAAAGGTTGGCTCAAAGAACAAATGCAAAAGGATGTTGATGGCTTTGTTGGTAATCTCGACCTGATTGTTCCTGATTTAATCAACGACCCTATTTATAGCACAAGTCGTTTGCAAAAACACTCAAAAGTAAAAGATTTGGGTAATATCAAAGAAGGAGATGTCGCTGGCGACGAGCAGTACAAATGGTGGAATAGTGAGACCCAATCCAATTGGTGGGATGGTTATTTCGAAATGTTTTTTGTTAAGAGGATAAAAATGTATTGAAAAGGTAAAAAATATGTTGAAAATATTTTGGCAACACAAGATGAAGACAGTTATATAGGTATTTACGATAAGGAATTACGCTATAATTTCAGTTCAGAAAATGGCGAATTATGGTCCAAAACCAGTTTGTATCGAGGTTTGCTCGCTTATTACGAATATACCAAAGATGAAAATGTTTTTACAGCAGTCAAACGGGCTGTGGAAAATGTCATGGAAAATTATCCTGTCAACGCTTCCAGTCCGTTTTATTCCGGGACGTCCTTTAATGGAGGTGTATCTCATGGATTAACGTTTACAGATGTTTTAGAGCGAATGTATTTTCATACCAAGGATGAAAAATATAGAGATTATGCCTTGTTTCTCTATAAGGATTTCTCAAATACCTATCAATCTGAAGCAGATGTGCAATTAAAAAATATTTTAGATCCGGGTTATAAACTGAAATCACATGGGGTACTATACCTTTGAACATATCAGAACTTTGATTATAGCAAATATGCAGCCGAAAATTCAGAACTTACTAGAGCTTTGGATATTTATTTAGAAAGAATAAAAAAATGCCACAACTATCACCGATAATTCTTTTGAAATGTTGGGTACTAAAAATGGTGAAACAGAACCCGATAGAAAACAAACCCGTTACAAATATTCACCTGCTCATCAAGATGTTGCTGTGTGCTGTAACCCAAATGCAGGCAGGATTTCGCCTTATTTTGTACAAAATTCCTGGATGAAAGAAAACGATACTACTTTTGTAGCTACGCTCTTAATGCCTAATGTTTTAGAATCATCTGTCAACGGAAATATTGTTATTATAGAAAATATTACGGAGTATCCCAACCAAAATGAATTTAAGTTTAAAAATAACCTAATCAAAACCTTCAGGTTTTACTTTAAAAATCAGAAAACCAACGTAGGTAAGATAAAAAACAAAAGAACGGTGGATAGCATTGAAAACGATTTTATAGTAATTGATAAGTATTTTCAGCAAATGATGTTATAAACCTGTCTTTTGAAACAGAAATACAGGTTAAAAAAGATAATATAGGTTCTCATTACTTTACGTATGGTGTTTTGCTTTTACATTTGCCCATCAAAGCAAAAGAAATAGTGGGTAAAAATGTTATGCCAAATTTACAGATTTCACTATGAACCTTTATTAAAAACAAAATACCTTTATAAAAACAACGAAAAATATACATACAAAAATGGATTCATAAAAACCAAACTAATAAATCAAAATACGAATAAAATTGAAAAAGTGGAATTAATTCCAATAGGGAAAACGATTTTAAGACAAACAACATTTTAAAAAATAGGTTTCTGCCGGGGTATTGCTAAAAGCGGGACTTTACAGCTTCGATAGGGCATTTTTGTAAGGTTAAACTTTTGTTCTTCGATTGAACTTTTGTACTATTCTCCCCTTACTTCCTCACCAGTCATTTTGTGAATTAATTTGTTTTTCATGGTTCAATATAGGGAGTATTCTTGAAAATTGGTTCAGCCATTCCGAAGAAATATGATGTTGTTTTCTCAAAATGTTATACAAAAATCGCTGCAATATTAACTATTTTATTATATTTGTATCTGTAAGTACATTTATAACTGTTTTCTCGTATTATGTAACTTTTAAGCAATTACTATAAGCTGACTTTACAACTTTTTCAATAGTGGTCAAACATAATTTAAACAGAAGGAAGAATAATCACTTACAACAAAATATCCAATGTCAAGTATGGCAGATTCAAATAATTGTTTTATATAAATATTTGTTATCATGATGCTTAATAGTTATTATAACCACAAACAAGTAAACCATGAAGAAAAAGTAAATCACTTGATTCTATATTTTTATAATCTTATCTCATCTGGAGTGTGTCAGGTCAATATGTGTTGGAGTGGTCAAAATCATATCGGCTGAATATCCGGGTTTTATCAATGATATCAAATTTCCAATGATGGGTTATATAGCAATCGGCGAATATTTAACCCAAAAAAGGATATGGGATGGTTTGCTTTTTGCAGATTTATGCATCTTAAAATTAGATGCTGAAGGAAAATTAGAATGGAAAAAAATTTATGGTGGGAGTGGTATTGACAATGGTTATGCCATTCAACAAACCAAAGATGGCGGTTATATCATTTCAGGAAATTCCAATTCTGACGATGGGGATGTCGGAGAAAACAAAGGAGATGCAGATGCCTGGATAATAAAAACAGATAAATACGGTAATATAGAATGGAAGAAGATTTACGGCGGGTCGAATTACGAAGAATTTCGATCTGTAAAACAAACACTGGATGGTGGATATATTCTTGCCGGAGGTTCACGTTCGGATGATGGGGACATTGGTTTCAACCACGGCAATGCTGATGTATGGATATTAAAAATTTCTGCTGAAGGAAATCAAGAATGGCAAAAGATATATGGCGGAATCCCTTCTGATGCAGCAAGAGATATACAGATTACCCGCGATGGCGGGTTTGTATTATGCGCCCATAAAGAATTAAATACGGGATCATCGGATTTTTGGATTATAAAATTAAGTGCAGTCGGCGATATTGAATGGCAGCACTTGTATGGCGGCTCAAGAGGTGATTCTCCAAATGCAATCCGACAGACAAAAGACGGAGGGTTTATCATCGCCGGAGAGTCTATCTCGTTAGATGGGGACATCAGCAATAGTCATGGGAAATATGAATTTTGGGTAGTTAAGTTAGATACCCTGGGGCATTTAGAATGGGAAAGTACCTATGGTGGTTCAGAATGGGATATGGCTAAAGATATTGAACAAAGCTCGGACGGCGGGTATATTATCGTCGGAGATGTAAGATCT
>JADKBV010000010.1 GCA_016714895.1 Saprospiraceae bacterium
TTTTTCTGGGTACTTCAACAAAAATCTGGGACAAAATCATGAGATGAAATAGGTAGTGCTACCTTTATCAATGGCAACTTCAGGCCATCAACCGATGGAAATCGTTCATTGGGAATATCAACTAATAAGTGGTCAGGTGGTTCATGCCTCAAATGGAGTCCTGTCAAACGTCAGATCGTCGACTGAAAAAGAATATAATTCCTTTTCTCACGGTTTGAAAGATATAATGAAAATCAAACCTGTCACCTGGGGAATGGAAAAATGAAAAACAGCCGGGGTACCTTTATGGGATTTATTGCTCAGGATTTATTGGAAATAGTCCCAGGTGCCGTTTATGTGCCGACTGATGAAGATTATAAAGAGTATGAAGAAGCCAAAAGCAGCAGGAAAGTCTCCGGGAGCCTTCTTACGGTATCAAAATACACCGAACTCATCCCTGTTTTCACCAAAGCCATTCAGGAGCAACAAGCGATGATTGATGAACAAAGGTTATGATGGATACCCAAAGTTGGATACCCAACAGACTATGATTGAATCTCAAAACAAACTCATCAAATCCTTATCCAGCCGACTGAATCGCTTGAAACAAGTAACCCAATTTATTAATCAAAAACAAAATACTAATGCGGAAACTTATATTATTATTTTCATTCTTTTAAATATGGGTGGGTTCCTGATGGAACATAAACACCAAAAAAATGTCATACCAGGCCGTCATCCAGACGGGGAGGACACTCATCAAAGATCTGGCAACATTGGCATGCAGATTTCTGTGCTTCAGGGTTCAGAGAGTGGAACAGCCGATTTGTCGAACGGTTTTTCCAACGACCAATACCAATGGTTTGGTGACTGTTGAAATCGGAGGAGGTCTTTCTACAACGGCGTTTTCTGGAAATTGATTGGAGTGCAGGACCCTTTTTGTAAAACAGAAACTGATATCAACGGAGGAGCCAATTACAGTATTTCGGCGACTTCTCAATTATTATCGATACCCTATGTCTTAACGGCCAAAAATGTTGAAAATGTGCCAAGTCTGAAAATGGATGACCTGACCGATGTCGATGCAGTCAATATCACCGGTCAATTGCTTAAATGGGACGTACAAACTGGAAACCGGCCAATGGACGCCAACCACAGGAGGACTAGGGTACAACCTATACCCCCGGCTCCGGTATCTCGATCAGATGGGGACAATGTCATCAGCAAAACCGGAATCCGGAGCAATACCCAACGAGATCCAACAACTCGAAATCGCCGGCGATCAACTCAAACTGACAGGTGCCAATACCGTAACATTACCAACCGTAACCACTTACACTGCGGGTCCGGGTATCAGTCTTAATAACAATAATATCACGAATACCGGAGATAAATCGATAATGATGCCGACAATGAATTACAACAACTGACTTTGTCCGGTACGGTACTACGCTTTCTCAAAACGGCGGATCAGTGACGCTGCTACAAGTGGAGGAGGAGGGTGGTGACAACTGGGGTAAGACAAACCGTTGTAACCGACAATACAACTTATCGAAGGAGAAGGTATGCCGAAAATCACCTTTGGAAACTTGACAACCAAAACGCCCCAATGGTCAAGTCCTTAAGAGCAATGGCAACACATGGATCCCTGGTCAAGACAACTGATAATCAAAATCTGAGTGTAAGTGGAAATCATTGAGTATTACCAATGGCAATACTATAACCCTTCCTGCCGATGGTGATGGATCGCCCACCAATGAAATACAAACCCCTCAGTTTGTCTAGAGCCAATATAAATTTGAGTAATGGAGGGGGAAGTATTGTATTACCTGATGCCAGTGCAACCAATGAGATTCAAACAATCGGTTTGGCAGGTGCGAAATGTAAAATTTAAGCAATGGAGGAGGAAGTACAACGTTGCTGGATGCCAGTGCCAGCAACGAAATTCAAACATTGTCAATTTCAGGCCAAAACCTGACATTATCAGGTATTGGTGGAACTGTTGAGCTGCCAATGAATATGGACTTTGAGAAACATAGAATAATATTACAACTGAAAGTCCAACAGGATTTGTTGGGATTGGAGGATTTGGAGACCTTTGATTACCAAATTAAGGTTACTGGAGATTTCAGTTGCACAGGAAATGCTAGAGCTGATGAAATCTTTGGAGAAATTATAGAGTTGCAGTTAATGGGACTCTTATTTTAAATGCTGGTGCAAGGTCCAGGTTCTCTTATACCAATACCTTTTTGGAACTTAAGATATAGGGAAGCAAACCAAAAAATGGAATAATATTTATGCTGAAGGAAATTATAGGTGCAAAATTAGAAGGAGATTGGCTTCCTTCAACTAACGGAACTGTGGATTTGGGTACCACAAACGCTGAATGGGATAAAGCATATGCAAATACCATAGTGAATGCAAAAAGCGAAGGAGATTGGTTGCCTACCGCCAATGGATCAATGGATTTGGGTAGTACATCTTGAATGGGATAACTTATATGTAAATACAATCGTAGGGCCTGCCAATTTAGACGGATATATCATACCGGTGAATGGTTCTCAAAGTGATTTGGGTTCTGCTACAAAAAATTCCGGGACATTTATGTAAATAGTTTAATCAGTGGAGCCGGGTATTAATGAGATTACTTCGGATTTGACATCTTAATTGTTCCGGAGATTTTAACCGGATGCTACAAATCAAAACGACTTAGGCAGCTCCTCAAAAAGATGGAAAAATTGTATACAAACACAGCTGTTGATATCAGTTCTGATAAACGACTGAAAGAAAACATCAAACCAATCCGATATGGTTTTAGGAAGTATGCAATTGAAGCCTGTATCTTATATAATGAAAGAGGACAAAGATGAACAACTTCAGTTAGGTTATCTGCACAAGATCTGAAAAAGTAATACCCACAGTAGTGCATGGGGATGAAAATAAAGAAATGTTGAGCGTTACATACTCCGAACTCATCCCTGTTCTCACCAAAGCCATTCAGGAACAACAGGTCATGATTGACCAACAAAACAAAACTATAGACGCCTTGATCAAAAGGATTGAAATCTTGGAAAATAAATAATTTTAACCCATAAAAATAAAAAATGAAATATGTAATCCTTTAATTAGGCATTGTCAGTCCGAAATCAATTACAAAGACAATTTCTGGTCATGGAAATAATATCATCGTTTTTATCATTACAAACTAACATCATTATCATGAACAAATATATCTTAACCTATGTGCTATTATTCCTTTATTTTTACATATCAGCCCAATCGGCTGTGCTGTCTTCCGGAGGAAATGCAAAAAGTACTTCCGGTTCCGTATCTTATTCAGTCGGACAGGCTTTTGTAGAACCTTTTTCAAATACCGCAATATCCATTTCACCCGGTGTACAGCAACCTTTGAAATCAGCGAAATCGTCGACACTAAAAATGTTTTATTACCCTACCAAATTAAGGTGTTTCCCAATCCGGCAACCGACCATATTAACATTATGACCGAAGATTTGGGAATTAACACTCACTTAAAGGGTGTACTGACCCATACGGATTCCAAAACAGTACAAGAATTTGATTTGAATGTATCAGCATATACATTGGAAGTTCACCACCTGCCGGCAGGGATTTATTTTTTAACCATTTTTAATCCAAAAAATCAACGACGAACCTTCAAAATTGTAAAACCTTGATATTTGTTCAGTTAGTTTTCCGGCTTGGTGATTGTTTTATCTGATCAAATTCGAATATAAGATTGTATTCAGGCTGACCCTTTTACTATCTCCGTCAATCCGTACATTACCGTATGAGAAGTCTCTTACGGTAATATTACGGCTATGGTCCCAATCCTCTCATATTCAACGATCTCATTTTGTACCTTTTTAATCATTTTATAAAAAAACTTACAAAAACCATTCAACAGATCTTATCAGATGATGTAGCTGACATGTTTTGGATATCCGCTTCCAAATATTCTGTAAAGTTTGCTACCCCCTTTTTATCGTTCTTTTCCTTCACCCGATCCGATTTAATGATTCTTTGGTCGGTAAGAAGGTCGTTTGAGAACTTATTAGCAACTGTTTTGGTTTATTACGGTGAACAAAATATAATTCCATTATGCTTATCGTAATTGCTTTAGTAGTGCTTGTTGGTCTCTTTTTATGGGATCGTACAACAAATTGGTTTCATTAAAAAACAAGGTTATGGAATCCTGGAGCGGCATCGACGTCCAGTTGAAAAGAAGGTATGACCTGATTCCAAATATTGTCAATACCGTCAAAGGGTATGCTGCCCACGAAAGCGGTACCCTCGAAAAAGTCATTCAGGCGAGAAATCAGGCTATGTCTGCCGGCAACTCGGGTAACATCGGTGACAGAATCCAGGCTGAAAACGCTTTGAGCGGTACCCTGAGATCTCTTTTTGCCCTGTCTGAAAGTTATCCGGATCTGAAGGCCAATACCAACTTCCTGTCTTTACAAAATACCCTTTCGGAAATAGAGGAAAGCCTCGCCAACGCCAGAAGGTCTTTTCCTTCCAACCTCATCGCCAATGCCTTTCAGTTTGGAAAGTTTGAATTTTTCGAATTGGAAAGTGACGCAGAAAGAGCCACTCCGGAAGTTAAATTTTAAACCCCACCCATGAGTACCAAAACAATCCTGATATTTTTATTTCTGATTTTTGGTAGCTTCTGTATCCCATTATCTGCCGAAGACTTTACCATCCGACATTTTCAGTCAAATATCGATGTAAAGTCTTCCGGCGTGATGGAAGTCACAGAGACCATTGATGTTTTTTTTCATGAAAGCAGAAGGGGGATATTCAGAAATATTCCTTACAAGGTCAAACTTGACGGCAAAGTATACGAAATCAAAATTTATGACGTGACTGTCGATGATTATCATTACGATGTCAGTAGAAGGGACAATAATGTCGTCATTAAAATCGGGCGTAAAGATATTTTTCTTACCGGTGACCAGAAATATGTCATCAGATATAAAGTCAAAAAAGCATTTCTGTTTCAGGAAAACCATACCGAATTTCAATGGAACCTGACCGGAACAGATTGGCCATCCACCATAGAAAGTGCAGGTTTTGGCGTCTTTTTTGACAAAAACCTGAATCTTACCAAAGAGGATTATTTTGTGAATGCAGGAGCACAAGGATCTTCAGAAACATTTGCTACCGCTCAGTTTTTACAAAATAAAATCGTCGGCGAATCCACCAAAAAACTTGCTCCCGGTGAAGGTATGACCTTATACATCAAACTTCCCAAAGATTATATCGTCAGACCCGGCGAGTGGGAAGTCTGGATGGAAAAATACGGTTGGTTGACCATCGCCGGTATCCTTTTTACCGGATTACTCGGCTTTTTCTATCGTTTGTGGTACAAATACGGCAAAGAATATCCGATCATCCGTGCAGTACAATACATACCGCCCAAAGAGCTGACGCCTTCTGAAGCCGGTGTTATCATCGACGAAAGAGCGGACAACGTGGACGTTTTGGCTTTGTTGCCTTATTGGGCACACAACGGGTATATCCTGATCAAGATGATAGAAAAAAAATGGGCAAAAGATGATCATCAACTGATCAAAATCAAAAATCTTCCGGATGATGTGCCACCCTACGAAAAAATCATGTTTAATGGTTTGTTTTCTACCGGAAATGAGATTATGGTCTCCGAGTTGGAAAATACTTTTTACGAAACCATGACTTCTGCCAAAACCAGTCTCAAACAAAGCCTCAATACCAAAGATATTTATTATCCGATTTCCATAAAGTACCAATTACTGACAGGAGTGTTTTCTTTTGTGTTGGTCGGTGCGGGTATTTTGGTGACTTTTGTATTCGGATTATTATCTGTCGGCATTGCTTTAGGTCTCGCCGGTGGTATAGGTTTTATCTTTACCAATTTTATGGTCAAAAAAAACCAGAATGGTGTCAGATTGTATCAGGAAACATTAGGATTCAAAATGTTTGTCAAAGCAGCGGAGAAAGATAAAATCGAACGAATGCTTCAGGATGATCCGATGTATTTTGAAAAAACATTGCCTTATGCCATGGTTTTTGGTTATGCCAAAAGCTGGAGCAAAAAGTTTGAAGGTTTATTGCTCGAACCACCGGGATGGTATGTCGGTCCGGGAGGGATGTATCACGCCGGTCATTTTTCTCCGGCAGCATTTGGTTCGTCGTTTGACAGCAGTATGAACGAAATCAAAAGTGTATTCAACAGTACCCCAAGTTCTTCGGGAAGCGGCGGCGGATTCAGCGGTGGCGGAAGTGTCGGCGGCGGATTCGGCGGTGGCGGTGGCGGAAGCTGGTAAAATATATAAAGGGACAATGGAACAAAAAAAAATCCATTGTCCCTTTTTTAATAAATAGGGTTGCAGTAGGCGATATGGGTTAGGTTTGCGAATGTATATTGTCACAAAACCTATATCGACTACCTGCAAACAAATATCTGTTTGTCTGAATCATCTTCAAAAGGGGCTTCTTCAAAATTTCCAAACTTATGGATGATGTCAAATCCCATCCACTTCAACCAGGCATCCAATTCCTGAGGAAAATACATTCTCATGTCCAGATGTTGTTTGGAATCAAAAGTTCCGTTGATAAAGTAGTGCCATTCAATACGATTGATCTGGGATTTTTTTTCATATTTCATGATTTGATGGATCGATACATCTCTGCCGTCCGGGGTGGTAAATTGTGTTATGGGTAAAAGTTCTTTTTCACCGTCGACGATGATGTGAATATTCGGGTTGTAACAATCAAACAAAAAGGTTCCCCCTTTTTTGAGATGATTTTTAACTACGTTTAATGTTTTCTTTAAATCTTCATTGGTGTATAGATGGTGGATAGAATTAAAAGGTATAAAAATGAGGTCAAAGGATTCGCGTAATTGTAAAAATCTCATATCTTTTTCGACAAACTTTATATCCAATCCTGCTTCAGTGGCTTTCGTTTTTGCTTTTTGCAACATAGAAGGCGTATAATCCACACCGGTTATATCGTATCCTTCCGAAGCGATGGGTAGGGTAAGCCTGCCGGTGCCGCAACAAAGTTCCAGGATGCGGTTTTTTTTATTTTTTGGCAACCACCGTTTATAAAAGGGCAAATCATCCATGTGGGTATTCATGCCATCATATATGTTTGCATCGTAGATCAGGTCACCGACGGTATAGGTACTATCCATTTGGGTTGTATAAAGTTAAAAGAACTATTTTCGTATCAAAAGTAAAAAAAAACAAAGAAGTTGTCCCGGTTTGAAAGGTTTTTAATGAGAAGAAACGTAAAAGGAGGGATTTCGGAGTAAAGTGAGCCACCTATTCCGAAGCAAAAGGGTCCGGTTTTTTTAAAATCTTTTAAAAAAAGTCACCTCCGTATTTTAATTCTTATTATATTTGTTTTTGATAATGATAAGGAAACCTATATTTAGTGTTTAAAAACGAATGTCAATAACAAACTTTCGTTTTGTAAATATGTAACAGGATCAAGAAATGTAGGAGTTATGAAGGTTTTGGTAAATGGGAGTTAAACAAAGCGGAAAGTAAGTGACTATTTAAAAAGCATTAAACAATGAAACCATTCATTTTTATTATAACCATAACATTTTTATTACTATCTATTAATAGGTTATGCAGTCAACGACTTTTTGAATATAAAGGAATAAATATTTATTCTTCTTCACAAAATCCTAATCAAAATATCTTAAATTGGGCATTTGAAACAATTGATACCATTTCTAATTATACAGAATGGGAAAATAGTTTAAACCCTGAAATTGATTATTTTGATTATGTAAAATATATTGATGAAGTATTTAAAAATACCAGTTTGTCATTATATCCCAATGTTTTTATTAGATTAAATTGCAAGAGTTCTTATGACTGGATTTGTAGTTCCATGGTATTGATTGTAGAGTTTCCCTCAGAAAAAAAAGCCACAATTAATAAAAGTAAGATTTATAAATATTTTGAACATGATTGGTTTGATGTTGCAACACCATATATGACATGTACTACAAAAGGTAATTATCTCAGACTTATTTTATTTTCAGGAGATCCTCCGGATATCCCAAGTGAAATGTTGAATTATTTTAAAGTAACACATTATTAATTTAAATACTATCTAATGAAACAATTAATTTTTTTCTTTTATCATCAAACTTGATTGCCCAATGCTACATCCAATACCTACAATGCCTCCGACCATCGGATCAAACGTGAATATGTCGGTGGATGTGGTAATCCTGAAGCATTTATAAATTTGCATCATATTCAATAAATTTAAAGATTATTCGGTAATGGCCATTAAACCTTTAATATTTTTTTATTTGTTTTTGTCCTTAATACTGAGTTGTAGACCTTTACAAAGTAATTTTGTTATACAAACAGAAATGGAAGAAATACTTTTTAATTGCGACAAGTGTTGTTGATTTTGATTTCCCTTTATCTGATACATTTGTTAATAGTGAGATAGAATTTCGAATCATAAATAAGTGTAAAAATGAAGTATCTTTATTTCACGACAAGACATTTGTGTTACCTTATTATAAACCTTATACATAGCATGCTTCGAATGAAGATCAAACTGTGATTCGGTTTTTCGATGAGCACAAAAACGAGATATTTGGTGACTTTACAACTGTGAACTTAGACTCAACTTTTGTAGGTGCTGACTACTTTGTTCCTACGTTTAATGATACTGCTACATATACCATTCAGTATTATGGTTCATTAACTATCAGACAAAAAATTGTGATGTCTTATTTTAGAGACTCTTATTGGATTACACTTAGTAAAAATGAATGTAATCGAATACACTATATTAAATTATGTATTTCCAAGGGTAAAAAAAAGAGGAATACATTGTATGGAATGTCTTGCAGTGGTTTTATTAAAGTTATATGATTTGACAAGATGTCTAATGTTGTCGTGAGTTGGCAACTTGAGACTGTTTCGGAGTGCTTATCCGAGGTAGTTCTTTACCGTCTTATTTAAAATATTACTGTCAATAAGTGATCATTTTTGTTCTAATAAATATATATTTGTGCCTGACATGGTACGTTTTGGTAGCACTGAAAATTTAGGGACAAGATCATTATGTCTGCTATTTTTAAAATTTATTTAAAATAAGTTTGATTACCTTTAAAAAATATAATGAAAAGTTTATTTAAGTTCAAATTTTATTTCCCGCTTTTACTCCTTTTAATAGCTTTGATTATTTTATTGAATTACTATAATTATCCATCTGAATGGAATGAAATTGAACTTGGACAAAAGAGAAATCTAATTCATCAAAATATAGGAATTCCTACCTACGGAGACCTATGGGATATGAAGGGTGATATCTGGGTTGATGACCATTTTTTTTCCTGGCATCGACTTGACGTATTTTATAATTCGGATACAGTTGTTTATGGTTATCATATTTCAATTTATTATGGCAATAAAACTGATTTTTATAGATGTTCTATGAAAAGTGGATTTAGTACATCACGGTAAATTTATCAGCAGGTACGAGAGCTATGTTTTAAATGTCTGCACTGTATGAAGTTGCAACCCGAACGTTGGTGCATGTTTGCAACTTCTCCCCATACTGTAATCATTAAAACCGTGATTCAGACCTATGGTTCAGAGTAGAATCTTGTTTACTTTTGAATAAACTTTTATCCCACCAATCCATTTTTCTCAAAATTATGTACAAAACTCCTCCACCATTCCAAATTTTTTTTTAGTTTTGTTGTATCATAAGGTAGTGAGATGAATAGAAGCACTTTTTTGAATCAGATTTTGCTTTTTGGAAAGGGAGATCCCGATTTTTTGTAGGTTTACCCTTATCGTATTCCTGTACAAAAGGGTGTAGGCAAAGTTTGAAAAACCCGAAAGTTGCTAACATTTTATTGCGTATAGTATCAAGTTAGCATCAATTAGAAAAAGTTATGAATAGATTGTATTTTATTCTTCCATTAGTATTTTCAGTTCACTTGATTTATTGCCAATTTCCAAATTTAGAACATGAAGAGTATTTAAAGTGTGAAAAAGAGATAAAAGAGATAATTTTCCCAAAACCAATAAATAATGACTCAATTAAACCATTTTCAATAAATTCATTTAACAATCAGAACACAATTTTTCCACTTTTGGGTTAAATCAGAGAATCAAGATATCTTTTTTGAGAACGAACTAATTAGACTACAAACCCTTCAAAAAAAATACCAAGATTCAGTTCGTATTATAATAATTACAAATACTAATCAGAAAATAATTAACCCAATAATTCACAACTTCAAACTTGATATACCAATTGTCTTAGATTCACTACATAAAAATTTGTTGCACTATGAAACACCATTTTCTGTATATTATGATTCAAAAGGTAATTTAAACAGCATATCATATTCTACCTTTATACTCGAAACTATTATAGACAAAGTTATTTTCGGAAAAAATACAATTTCTCCGGAGTATTCAATGATGTGGACATGCCAATATCCTTTAAAAAAATATAAATTCCCTGCACCTTACAAAAATAAAGAGTTGGGGTCTTTTTGCATTAATGATTTGATCTCACGTCAAATTGTGTTATATTTATGGCCTGATTATGATTGCTATTTTTGTCTTTCAAATTTATTGCTTGCCAATGATTTGCATTTTAAGTATAAAAAGTCAATTCAGTTTGTGGTAATTTCAAATCTTCCTGAGTCAAAAGCTACTGAAATAATCAAAAAATATAATATAACTTTACCATGGGTTATAGATGATAATTATAGAAATATATTACCTAATAACAATCCTTTGTTTCTTGCATATTCATCAAACGGAACCTTATTATCTTATGAAATTTCTGGACACATAATGCAAGGAAGAATAGAATCATATTTTAAAGATGGTACTTTAATTAAAAATTAAAACTGATGCTAACAATGCACTGGACGGGCAGACTTGCTATCGCTGCGTCCATCGCCAGTGCTGGACCGTTATGGCTCATTTCACCTTACTGCAACACAAAACATAGTCCAACAAATAACCACAAACTAACCTGATAAATAGAACAATTATTAATATTAGATTTACGAAATAATTTTTGCCTTTTGGCGTTTCAGTAATATGAATTTAGTGAAAATGTTTATTTATGTATTTCCAAGTTTGATTATACTTTCTTGTAATCCAACGGAAAATCCTACATTACATAGTCGTTGGCGGCTAATGAAAGTAGAAAAGTTAGATGTGCCATTATCTAGTCCTGAAAGGTTTTCAAATTATCCGTCAAAACCGAATGTTAATGAAAAACCTGTATTTAGTTTTGATTCTAACTATCAAATTTGGAGTTGGAATGACAGCCTGCGTATTGAATATGTAAACTTGCGTAACTTTGGACAGGTTATAATTTGACAGACAAAGTTAAGCGAGTTTTTCACATTTCAATGATGAAAAATCCCTTAAAGATTTTTCATTGTTGAAACTGTTAAAAACTCTCGGTGCGTATTCTTTTGGACTCATGTGGCCTAACGATTGATGAGGGTGATATTCATTGTAATCATTCTTCCACTTTTCAGAGATGATGTTGAACTGGTTAATACTGTTAAACATATAAGCATCAAGTACATCCTCCCGAAATGTGCGGTTTAATCTTTCAATGTATCCGTTTTGAGTGGGTTTGCCAGGTTCAGCATAGACAGGTGTTACTTCATTTTTTTTACACCATTCCTTGTAATCATTGGACGTGAATTCAGGCCCGTTATCCGTGCGAATGTAACTTGGAAGACCTATATCTTCCTTCAATCTTTCGAGTTGATCGATCACTCTTTTGGCGGGAAAACTAATACTTCCCTCACTCACCAGGCATTCCCTGTTGTAATCGTCCAATATATTGAGTATTCTGAATTTCCTGCCGTCCACAAGCGAATCGCTCATGAAGTCCATACTCCATGTTTCGTTGTGCCGGTCTGGTTGTTGTAAAGGCTTTCTTTGAGCATCAGGAAGGTTAAATCGTTTCTTAACTCTTCGAACCAGTCCCATCTCCCGGTACACTCTCAATATTCGGCACCATGCCCATTTTTTGCCTTCTCGCCTGATCCTGTGATAGTAATTTTCGAAGCCACGGTTTGGATATTTTTCAACCATCTGTTCCAGCTTTGAAACTATTTCACTATCATCCACCTTACTCTTGTAATACCAACTGGATCTGCTCATGTTTACGATAGATACACTCTGATCCACGCTGGCGTTATATTTTTTTATAAGGTAGGTCACAATCATTCTTTTGGCGGAAGGCTTTACCACTTTTTTGATATAACATCCTTGGCCATTTCCAACATCAATGCCTGATCAGCATACATGCGTTTTAACTTTGCGTTTTCCTCGCGAAGTTCTTTGAGTTCCTTAAGTTGTGATACTTCCATACCTCCGTACTGCTTACGCCAATTGTAAAAGGTGGCTTTGTTAATACCCAATTCACGGCTGATTTGCTCTGCCGTTTTTCCATTTTCATTCTCTTTAAGGGCCTTAATTATTTGGCTCTCGGTAAACTTACTACTTTTCATAAAACAAATTTAAATGTTAATTTTTAAATTGTCCTATTTTTACGCAAGTTTACAAATACACTATAATATATAAAGATATGGAATTATATACTCATTCTGTACATTCATATGAATTAGTAAGAGATACCATTCACTACACAAATGCCAGATATAATTTTCAAATTATTGACAATCTTTTACTGTTAAATGGCTATGGTGTTTCTCAATTTGGCAGAAGTAATTTCAAGTACTATTTTGAATTAGTTGAATAATAATAGGTAAAAACAACCTTGATAAAAAAAACAACAATTTCAAAGTCTCACTCTGGGTCATTATCATATAAATCTGTGATGCTACCCAGATGTAAGGTTTAGAATATTATGTACTTTTTAATAAGCTTTTTTTTTCACACCCACCTTTTTCTCAAAATGTTTGACAAAACATCTCCACCTTTCCAAAATATTTTTTAGTTTTGTTGTACCATAAGGTAGAGAGATGAATACAGCAACTTTTTTTGAATATCAATATATCCAATATGGGAAAACAGGGATGGGTACTCCGAAAAAGTTCAACCGATCTTTTTTGAATATCAAAGGGACACAAAAAGGGTTGTAAAAAGTGGTAGTGTATCACAATATGGTAATGGGTGTAAGTATGTTATGTGTCATTAAGAAAACCGCATGAAAACTAAAATTAAAAAAGACAATATAGGTGATGATTGGCTTTTCATAACTCCAATTGAAGGACTGGTTCTTACAATTGCAACTAAAAACGAAATCAAAAT
>JADKBV010000011.1 GCA_016714895.1 Saprospiraceae bacterium
TTTAATGTTTAGTTGTTTAATGTTTAATGTTTAATGTTTAATGTTTAATGTTTAATTGTTTAATGTTTAATTGTTGTCACGTAATGCCTGAAATATGTTGACCGCAAAAAAGGTTTAAAAAGTTTAAAATAAGTGGTAAATTTATGGCAACAATTGATCAATTTAAATGAGTAAGAAGGAGAAACTTAATCGAAGATTCAGTGAAGACTTAAGGTTAAAAGTTAGAGAAATAGAAAAAGGTAAAAGTACGCCAACACAAGTCAGTAAGAGCTATGATGTCTCTTACCAGTGTATAAGTGGATGGACAAGTATGGGGCAAAAAAGAGAGTACAGAACGATTTATCATTGAGTCAAAGAGTGACACAGTATTAATAGCAAACTATCAAAGAAAGATAGCAGAATTAGAGCGTCTTATTGGTCAAAACAAGTGATGATTGATTTTCAAAGTAAGATCATCGAGTTTGCAGAGCAAGAATACAGAATAGATATAAAAAAAAAGTATTCTGACAAGCCATAACTTACTTTTTGGGAACTATAGATGTGAACTGGAAGTAAGTCTTAATGAGTTTTACAAAAGCATAAATATTACAAACAGGTCTACACCAATATCTAAATAGGCAAATGCATTATAACGAAGAGATGAGATACAAGTAAACAAACACTTGAACAGATTAGGCAGGGATCACCCGACCTTAAGTTGTAGAGCCATCTATTATAAGGTAAACCTGTGTCAATAGGAAGAGACAAGTTTGAACGTATGTGCAAGGAGATGGTTTCACCGTAGAAAGGCATATAAATCCTGTCGAACAACAAATAGTAATGGTGTCATCAGATTTGATAATCTACTGATAGGAATAGAAATTACATCAATAAATCAAGCATGGTCAAGTTGATATTTATTTATTATGATGTCCAAAATATCTTTATTACTTTAACATTTATTTTAGACAATTACAGCAGGAAAATAGTCGGATATATATCATCAAGACTAAAAACAGAGCAGACGACGCTGGTTGCATTAAAAGAGCGATAGTAACAGGAAAAGAAGTTGTTAAAAAGTAATATCATCTTTCATTCAGATGGAGGTGACAATACTATGATAAAAATTTTAGCCCTTAACAAGTGAGATAATTTCAGTAATAGTATGTGCGAATATGCTTATGAAAATGGTAAGGCAGAAAGGATAAATGGTATTATCAAAAATAACTATTACGAGACAAAACAATAAATACAGTTGAAGAACCAATTGTAGAAGTTGACCGAACAGTACAACTTTATAATTCAGAAAGACCACATAAAAGTTTAAAGTACAAAACACCTTGGAAGTTGAAAAGAAATATTATATTTGCAACAGCAAACCCAGTCGACGACAAAGGAGTCATTCTGACAAAGAGGGGGGATTTAGGGGCTTCTAGCCCTCACAATCCAGAGCAACCCAGTCTCTGATCCAGATGTAATCTCAAAAAGACTTAGAAATTTATGAAAACGAATTAGTTTAAACGCCCATTAACGTTATTCAGGCATCAACATTTCATAAACATTAAACATTCAACGTTCAACAATCAACATTAAACAAACGTTCAACAATCAACTTATGTCCTAACGTTAAAAACAACATCTCCTTGTCCTCAGTGGTTAAAAAAAAACACCCAAATAAAATAGAATGCCAAAAAAGTTTGCTTTAATAGGTGCTGCCGGATATATCGCTCCGAGGCACATGAAAGCTATCAAAGATACAGGAAATGATCTTGTTGCTGCCTTTGACCCAAATGATTCAGTAGGAATTATAGATTCTTATTTTCCGGATGCGGCCTTTTTTACAGAGTTTGAGCGATTTGACAGACATGTGGAAAAATTGAGGAGAACAGGGGATAAGCTTGATTACGTAAGCATTTGCAGTCCTAATTATTTACACGATGCGCATATGCGTTTCGGTTTGAGAAGCGGAGCAGATGTCATATGTGAAAAACCGATCGTACTCAATCCATGGAATATTGATGCTTTACGGGAAATTGAAAAAGAAACAGGCCGAAATATATATACCATCCTTCAACTCAGATTGCATGACAGTATCATCGATCTGAAAAATAAAGTCGATGCAGCACCAAAAGACAAAATATATGAATTTGACCTGACGTATCAGACATCACGCGGCAATTGGTATTATTCATCCTGGAAAGGAGATGTCTCAAAATCAGGGGGCATCGCTACGAACATCGGCGTCCATTTTTTTGATATGTTGGGATGGATTTTCGGAGACTTAAAAAATAATATTGTCCACGTACACACCCATGACAGAGCAGCAGGTTTTCTGGAATTTGAGCGCGCCCGTGTCAGATGGTTTCTGAGTATCGACTATGATACCATCCCGGAAAAGGTTCGCCAATCAGGAAAAAGGACATTCAGATCGCTGGAGATAGACGGGGAACAAATTGAATTCAGTGATGGATTTACGGAGTTGCACACCCACAGCTATCGGGATATATTGTCCGGCGGAGGTTTCAGCATAGATGCCTGCAAACAAGCAATTGAGATCGTACACGATATCAGAACAAAAACACCTGTCGGACTGACAGGAGATTATCACCCTTTTGCTTCTTTGCCTTTAAAAAATCATCCATTTAAAGTCTGACATTGAAAAAAGTAGTCGCCGTGGTTGGTGCCAGACCACAATTTATAAAACATTTTGCCTTTGAGCAGGAAGCAAAAAAGTTTTTTGATCTCAGGACCATTCATACCGGTCAGCATTATGATGAAAACATGAGCCATGTTTTTTTTCATGAGCTGGGAATGCAAAAACCCGATTATCAGTTGCAACTTGGCGGAGGAAATCACGGGCAACAGACAGGGTCGATGATGATAGAAATCGAAAAAATCCTGATCGATGAAATGCCTGACTTATTGGTGGTTTACGGGGATACCAATTCAACACTTGCCGGGGCATTGGCAGCTGCAAAACTGCATATTCCTATTGCCCATATAGAAGCAGGATTGAGGTCTTATAACAAAGAGATGCCCGAAGAAATCAACAGAGTACTTACAGACCACATGTCAGATATTTTATTTGTTCCGGGTGTCCTTTCTGAAAATAATCTGGCTAAAGAAGGCATTACAAAACAAGTGTATGTCGTGGGAGATATCATGAAGGATCTGGTCTTACAAGCAGTGGAAAATCAATGGATAAAGCGTCAGGCCGGTCAGGAAGGCAGATATTATTATGCAACATTGCATCGGCCGTATAATACAGACAATAAAGAGAGATTACAATATGTTCTGGATAGTTTGAATGATTTGAATATAAAAACGGTTTTTGCCATTCATCCAAGGACAAAAAATCTCATGAAACAATATGGGATGGTTGAACAAAAATATGAACAAATCATATTTATTGAGCCTCAAAGTTATTTCAGCAGTTTAGGTTTTCTGTATCATTCAGAGGGTTTAATAACGGATAGCGGCGGAATGCAAAAGGAAGCCTATTGGCTGAAAAAAAAATGTGTTACCATCAGAAAAGAAACAGAATGGGTGGAGACTTTATTGCATGATGCAAATGTGCTTTTATTTGATGATTTGTCAGGGTTAAACCATCATTTGAATACACCTTGCAATCGGTTTGATAATACGCTGTTTGGTGAAGGAAAAACTTCCGTTAAAATCTCGGAAGCATGTAAAAATTTTTATCTTCCAAAAGTAGTAATGTTTAACTGTTTAATTGTTTAACCACTAAGGGCACTAAGTATTTTTTCCACTAAGGACACAAAGATTTTACCACTAAGGTCACTAAGATATTCCACTAAGGGCACTAATACACCCCAAGACCTAAGGTTACCACTAAGGCAGTATTTTATGCACTAAGTGAATAACCTTTAAGTGCTCTTAGTGGTCAAAAAAAACCTCTCAGTGCCCTTAGTGGTCAAAAAACCTATGTTGATAATAAATATATATTTTTTTTGGTTGCCATTTCAAAAAAAATATTCAATTTTGTGCTTTCAAAACTGTAGACCTGCATTTATATTTTTTTTTAAGTTTTGGTTGGCGTAGCTTAACTTGCTGACCAACAACATCTGCTATATTTTTTTTAGTGTTATTTTATTCCGAAATAACTACAAAAAAAGAAAAAAATGACAAATTTTGTTTCAAAATTGATAGGATTTAATCCTTTGCAAAAGCAAAAATACGTACCCAGGTCGACGGTATTTATCATTGAACTATGTATAGTAGCCATAGCTTTTTCAATCAATTATATCATCCTGAGCAATAGCAAAATAGACTATTCCTCTGTTTTTCCTTTCGGGGTTCGGTTTTCATTGTTTATCATGATGATAGCCGCAAGTTTTCTGATCTTCGGTACCCACAGGGCATCCATCAGGTTTACGAGCCTGAAGGATATCATCAGATTGTTTATTGCCCTGACCGTGGCCATGGTGGCATTGACCCTGTTTAATTTTTTATACTTTTTAAATGTCGGAGAGTACATCTTTGTGTATGCGGGTTTGTTGTATTCAGGTATACTGGGTTTACTTTTTCTGGCTGTTTTCCGACTTTCTGTCAAATACATGTACATACGTCTGAAATACATCAAAAAGGTCGGTGAAAAACGCAGGCTGTTGATGGTAGGAACGCAACATGAAAATATTTCAGTGGTAAAAGCCATCAATTATACTGATGGGGGCCAATCGCGTTTTGTCGGATTTCTGAGTTTTGACAAGACAGCTAAAAATCTGAGGATTTTAGGGCTGGATATATGGTATGACCAAATGTTTTATGATCACTTCAATGACGAAAAACCGGTGGACGGTGTGGTGATATTGGGCGATCAGAAACAGGATGAAGGGGTAGTGGCACTGATGGATTTTTGTATCCAAAACAGAATCCAGATATATCAGTCCAGCATATCCAGAATCATAGAAAACAAAGGCAATGAAGAGCTGCAGTTTAAAAAGGCAGTATTGGAAGATTTGTTGTTCAGAGAGCCCATAGTAATCAATAAAAATGAAGTAGATATTTTTTTACGGGGTAAAAATATTCTTGTCACCGGTGCTGCCGGTTCGATAGGTAGTGAGTTGTCAAGACAAATATGTCAGTTTGGTCCCGGAAAACTTATATTACTCGACATAGCGGAAACTCCGTTATTTTATATAGAAAATGAACTCAGGGACTTACATCCCGACCTTGAAATCATAGCTTTTCTCGGAGACATCGGAGACAAAGAAGGTATGGAGGTTCTTTTTGAGGAAGATACTCCGGATGTGGTGCTTCACGCCGCCGCATACAAACATGTCCCTATGATGGAAAACATCCTGACAAAGCTTTTAAAGTCAATTTTTTCGGGACAAAAAACATCATTGATCTCTGTATCCGGTATAAAGTGCCCCGAATGGTACAAATTTCTACAGATAAAGCAGTCAACCCTACAAATATCATGGGTTTGACCAAAAGGCTTGCGGAGTTGTATCTTCAACTAAAGATTGTCCAGATGCAACAGGACAAAAAAACAAATCATCAGACACAAATCATCACCACCAGGTTTGGTAATGTTTTGGGATCAAATGGTTCAGTCATTCCTGTTTTTGAAAAAAAGATCAGAAACAGAGAAGCTATCACCATTACAGACCCTAACATGACAAGATATTTTATGACCATCCCTGAAGCCAGTAGTCTGGTTCTTCAGGCGGCAACTTCCGGAAATACCGGTGAAATATTGGTTTTTGATATGGGAAAACCTATTAAGATCCTGGATATGGCTGAAAAACTGGTCAGATTAAACGGATTGGAGCCTTATAAAGACATTCAGATTGTATACATTGGAAAAAGACCCGGTGAAAAGTTGTACGAAGAATTGTTTTACGAAAACAGTGTCACCGTCCCTACCAATCATATAAAAATCTTAAAAGTTTTGGAAAATATGCCGCCACCCGAAACGGTTAAAGCACAATTTCTGGAATTGGAAGCTTCATTATTTTCAGGAGACATTGAAACAATATTATTAAAAGCAAAGGAATTGGTTCCTGAGTTTGAACATGCATCGGATATCAAAGATTCAAGATATTCAAACATTGATTCCTGAGACAGGGAATAAAAAAAGAAACTTTTTTATAGATTACTTTTAACCATTAAAGGGTAGTAAGTTTTACCACTGAGGGTGGAAAGTTTTACCACTAAGGACATTAAGATCTTACCACTAAGGGCACTAAGTGAAAAACCCCTAAGTGCACTTAGTGGTTAAAAAAATCCTCTTCTGTCACTAAGTGCACTAAAACCCACTCAGTGTAACCTCAGTGCTCTTAGTGGTAAAAAATCCTCTTAGTGCCCTTAGTGGTCAAAAAAATCCTCTCAGTGCCCTTAGTGGTAAAAAAATCCTCTCCTTTTCCTTAGTGGTTAAAAAATAAAATTAAATTGACAAGTAATACAAACATCCTCGTCACCGGTGGTGCCGGTTTTATCGGGTCTAATCTCGTCGGTGCATTATTGACGGACGAAAGAGTCCAAAAAGTGCGGGTTTTGGATAATCTGGCTACTGGTTTCCGGAAAAATCTGTCGGAGTTTGAGGTTCATCCTAAGTTTGAATTTTTCGAAGGAGATATCCGGGATTTCGATACCTGCCTCAAAGCATGTGAAGGGGTACACCTTGTGTCACATCAGGCAGCTTTGGGATCTGTTCCGAGAAGTATCAAAGACCCGTTGACCACCCATGAGGTAAATATCACCGGAACGCTCAATATTTTTCAGGCGGCATTGCAGCAGGGAGTGAAAAGAGTGGTTTTTGCAGCGTCATCATCTACCTATGGTGATAGTCCCGGACTTCCGAAGGTAGAAGACAAAATCGGAAAACCTTTGTCTCCATATGCGGTCACCAAATACGTCAACGAATTGTATGCTGATGTTTTTGCAAGGACCTACGGAATTGAATACATCGGTCTTAGGTATTTTAATGTCTATGGACCCAAACAAGACCCGAATGGTGCCTATGCGGCAGTGATTCCTTTGTTTTTTAAAGCTGCCCACTTTGTGGATAATGCAGTTGAAGCCAACCTTCTGAGCCTTTTTACAGACAACAAAGAAGCTGTCAACCAGATTTATAATGTTGCCTGTGGTGAAAGAACCAGCCTCAATCAGCTCTGGGAAATGATATGTGAAGTTGCCGGTTGTACCCAAAAGCCAATCATGGTCCGAACCGGGATGGGGATATCCCTCATAGTCTGGCGGATGTGGGAAAGGCAAAAGAGTTGTTGGCTTACGAAGGAAAATATTTACTTAAAGAAGGCTTGGAAAAAGCATTCATCTACTATAATATTATATTTAAAAATAGTCTAAAACGATTTATAAAATGATTAAATCTTTTGCATTGATCGGGGCCGCAGGATATATCGCGCCTAGACATATGAAAGCGATTAAGGATACAGGAAATAACCTTGTGGCTGCATTTGATCCAAATGATTCAGTAGGGATTATGGACACTTACTTTCCGGATGCTGCGTTTTTTACTGAATTTGAAAGATTTGACAGACATGTAGAAAAACTAAGACGTATCGGAAATAAAATCGACTATGTCTCTATTTGCAGTCCGAATTATTTGCACGATGCACATATGCGTTTTTCTTTAAGGAGTGGGTCGGACGCTATTTGTGAAAAACCGATTGTATTGAATCCTTGGAATATTGATGCCCTTCAGGAAATAGAAAAAGAGACTGGTCATCATATTTATACAATCCTGCAGTTGAGATTGCATGATAGTATTATTGCACTTAAAAAGAAGGTGGACGCTGCTCCCAAAGATAAATTATTTGAATTTGACCTCACTTATCAGACATCCAGGGGAAACTGGTATTATACTTCTTGGAAAGGTGACGTCTCAAAATCAGGCGGAATAGCCACAAATATTGGAGTTCACTTTTTCGATATGCTGGGCTGGATTTTCGGGAAGGTAAAGGGTAATATAGTAAACATCCATTCACATGATCGTGCTGCAGGTATTCTTGAATTTGACAGGGCAAGAGTGCGGTGGTTTCTCAGTATTGACTATGACACTATTCCGGATGAAGTTAAAGCTAAAGGAAAACGTACCTTCCGCTCTATGGAAGTTGAAGGCCAGCCAATTGAATTCAGCGATGGTTTTACTGAATTGCATACAACAAGTTATAAGGACATCCTTCAAGGAGGTGGATTCAGGATTGATGCATCGAGACAGGCCATCGAAATTGTACATGATATAAGAACCAAGGAACCAATCGGGCTTAAAGGAGATTATCATCCATTTGCCTCCCTTCCTTTAAAGAACCACCCTTTTAAAGTGTGAACTTGAAAAAAGTAATAGCTATAGTTGGGGCCAGACCCCAGTTTATCAAACATTTTGCTTTTGAACTGGAGGCAAAAAAGGTATTTAATCTAAAAACCATTCATACAGGTCAACATTATGATGAAAACATGAGTAATGTTTTTTTTAATGAATTGGGAATGCAAAAACCGGATTATATATTACAAACAGGAGGTGGAAATCATGGTGTGCAGACTGGTAAAATGATGATTGAAATCGAAAAAATTACCGAATCCGAAAGGCCTGATATAGTTGTGGTTTATGGTGACACAAATTCCACACTTGCTGGTGCTTTAGTGGCGGCAAAACTTAAAATTCCTGTAGCTCATATTGAAGCTGGCCTAAGATCTTACAATAAAGAAATGCCGGAAGAAATAAACAGAATTTTAACTGACCATATTTCAGATTTTTTATTTGTGCCAAGTGATGTTTCAAGAGAAAATTTAAAAAAGGAAGGAATTGTAAATAATGCCTTCATTGTAGGAGATATAATGAAAGATCTTGTGCAGAGGGCTGTTAAAAATAATTGGATTCACGTTCCTGAAATGGCTCAAAATCCGTATTATTATGTGACCATACACCGGCCATACAATACAGACGAAAAGACAGGCTTGAGTATGTTCTGGACAGTTTGAATAAACTCGATAAAAAGCCGTATTTGCCATCCATCCAAGGACAAGAAATGCCATGAAATCATACGGTTTATTGGAAATAGAATATCCTAATATTTTGTTTATTGATCCTCAGAGTTATTTCAGGAGCCTTGGATATTTATACTATTCGTCAGGTTTAATTACCGATAGTGGAGGTATGCAGAAGGAAGCCTATTGGCTTGAAAAAAAATGTGTCACTATCAGAAAAGAAACGGAATGGGTTGAGACCATGGCTGGAAATGCAAATGTTTTGTTGTTTTCTGATTTAAGCAATCTCCAATCAAAAATGATTCAGCTACCGGATTCTTTTGATTTGAAATTGTATGGAAACGGGGATACTGCCTTCCAAATTGTAAAAAAGTTATTGTAAAACTTGGGTCCACAAAAGAGTAATACGATACAAGCTTTTGGGTTGCGCTTAGCAGCCTCAGTTCTATGCTGCTCGCTATAGTTAGTGCCGCTATTTTATCAAGATATTTTGATAAAGTTGAATATGGAACTTACAGACAGATAATATACGTGTATACATCATTAGTCTTGATTTTTCGGCAGGACTCCCAAATATATTTTCTTATTTTTACCAAAGCAAGATAAGAATCAAGGTAAAGACTTAGTAAATAAAGTTACATATTTACTCCTTGGCTTAGGTTTGATCTTCTCTGCTTTTTTATGGATAGGTGCCCCGTTAATTAGTACATTTTTTGGAAATGAACAAATGATAACCGGACTGAGAAAGTTTGCAGTTATACCTATATTGTTATTACCAACTTTGGGACTTGATGGCATATTTGCTTCTTATCAACAAACACATTTATTAGCAATTTATAATACGCTGAATCGCGTTCTAATGTTGTTTTGTCTTGTTGTTCCCGTTCTCTGGTTTGAAAACACTACAGCTATGGCAATCAATGGATGGATAGCAGCATCCATTCTTAATTTTGGATTAGCTCTTTGGTTTAGGAATTTACCATTCAAAGGAATTAAACCAACAACTTCAGAAATAACTACCAAAGTAATTTTTACTTACAGTCTACCGATAGTGACGGCAAATTTATGGGGAATGGCAATTAAGTATGCCGATCAGTTTTATATCAGTAACTATTTTGGTCCAGAGGTGTACGCTGAATTTAGCAACGGATTTATTGAGATACCTTTTATTGGTATGATAACAAGCTCAGCATCAGTTGTATTAATGCCGTTATTTAGTAATTATATCTATAATAACGACTCTACTAAATTGGTTGAGACATTACAAAATACAATAAAAAAATCTGCTTTAATAATTTATCCGATCACTGTATTTTGCTTAATTTTTTCTAAAGAAATAATAGAGACATTATTTTCGAAATCATACTCTATTTCAGGGATATATTTTAAGATAAATATTTTAATAAATTTTTTCAATATAATAATTTTTACTCCAATAATACTTGCATTAGGAAAGACAAAGTTTTATTCAAATATGCATATGGTATTTGCTTTGTGGGCCTGGGTTTCTGGTGTAATAATTGTTAATATTTTTAATTCACCTTATGCAATAGCAGTTTTGTCAACAGCAAATACAATCGCTATTTACCTGGTTGCTTTTTTTTATGCCTCAAATTTGTTAAAAATTAGCGTTTTTAAATTGGTTCCACTTAAATTAATTCTGATTATTTTGACCACTTGTTTAGTTTCACTTATTATAATAAAACTGATTGTTGGTTATTATTTCATTTCAAATAATTTCAAATTACTTTTTATTAGTGGCATTTTATATTTTTTAGTAATCATTTTTATTGAACGTATTTTTAATGTACCTTTTACCGAAGTGGTAAAACCAATCTTAATTAAATTTAAACAAAATAATTCATGAAGTAATGCTAAAATCTATTTATGATATAATGTGTAGAATACCTACTTCAATTTTTTACAGGTTAATAGTGAGATTACCTTTTTTCCATTTTATTAAAAATACACAATCAACACAAACACCAATAACTCATAAGTATTGGATCCATCAGAAAGTATTTAGAAATAATAGTAATCTTTATTGGCCAATCCACAGGACTAGTACATTTAGTGGAGATTGGAAAAATGTTTATTGTGGTATAGAAACATGCCCTGGCTATTCGCCAGGCAATTATATTCAGGCTATTGGCAAATTATACATAGGAGATTACACTCAAATTGCCCCCAATGTTGGGATAATTACTGGAAATCATGATATATATGACAACTCTAAACATATAATTTCTGAAGTAAAAATTGGAAGTTATTGCTGGGTTGGAATGGGAGCAATTATTTTACCAGGAGTGGTGTTGGGTGATTTTACTGTAGTTGCTGCAGGAGCAATTGTTACTAAAAGCTTCAAAGAAGGATATTGCGTAATTGGTGGAAATCCTGCAAAGAAGATAAAAGACTTAAACCCTGAACAATGCGTTCGTCAAAGAAGCAAATACGAATACAACGGGTATATAAGAGCAGGTGAATTTGAAGAATTCAGAAAGAAAAACTTAAATTTATAATGATTGCAATTTTGGATTTTGGAGTTGGAAATATAACTTCAATTTATAACATGTTGAAAAGAATTGGCCTACAAAGCCAAATTACGAATAATCCAATTGAAATTGAAAGTTCCACCTCATCATATTACCCGGTGTTGGAAGTTTTGATTATTGTATGAATCAAATTCAGGCTGCTCCTTTTACAGCTATTTACAGAAATGGGTGTTTGAAGATAAAAAGCCGATTTTGGGAGTATGTGTGGGACATCAGATGTTGTTTGAATATAGTGAAGAAGGAAGTAAACAGGGCTTAGGTTGGGTAAAAGGAAAGGTAGTTAAATTTGACTCACAAAACACTGGTTTAAGAGTTCCTCATATGGGGTGGAATTATCTTTCTGAATTTAAATCTGAGTCCCCCTTGTTTTCGGGTTTTGAAAGACCAAAATTTTACTTTGTACATTCATATTATTCAATTCCTGAAAACGAGATGGTGACATTGGCGAAAACAGAATATGGATCTGCGTTTACATGTAGCGTTGGTCAGGAAAACATTTATGGCGTGCAATTTCACCCCGAAAAATCTCATAAATACGGGATGAAATTATATGAAAATTTTGCTAAAATTTAATAAAAGCAGATGCAAATCAGAAGAGTAATTCCTGTTCTCCTTATACACAAAGGATTGTTGTACAAAACAAAAAAATTTAAGGACCCGAGGTATGTTGGTGACCCGACAAATTCGGTAAGAATTTTTAATGAGAAGGAGGTAGACGAGATTGCCATTATTGATATTGATGCTACGGTTCATGGAAGAGAGCCAAATTACGAACAAATAAGGGAAATTGCAGGAGAGGCTTTTATGCCATTGGCCTATGGTGGGGGTATCTCAAAACTAGATCAGATAAAAAAAATTATCGATCAGGGAGTTGAAAAAGTTATCCTGTCACATCAGGCCATTAAAAATCCTGATATAGTAAGTCAGACGGCAAGTCAGTTAGGCTCCAGCAGCACTGTTGTTTGCCTAGACTATAAGAAAAAATTCTTTGGTGGTTATGAAGTATATACAAAAAACGGGACTTCTTCTTCAGGCATGGATCTGGTTTCTCTCGCTAAAAAGTATGAAGATGCAGGAGCCGGTGAATTAATTATCAACTCCATAGATAAAGATGGTATGATGGAAGGATATGATCTTGCATCGATCAAAGCTGTTACTTCTGCTGTCTCAATTCCGGTAATTGCATTAGGTGGAGCGGGAAATATAAACGACCTGACAAGTGCCTTTGAAAATGGCGCCACTGGTGCAGCCGCAGGAAGCATGTTTGTTTTCCATGGTAAACATAAAGCAGTATTGATAACCTATCCGGAACAGTCGGAATTGGATTTTATATCATAAAGATGAAACACAGCAATAGATAATAGTAAGTTTTATGAAGCAGGATAAAAATATAAATTTACAAAGAGTTTATCAGATTTGTACCCGATGTGTTATGGATACAACAGACCCGGACATTTATTTTGATAATAAAGGTATTTGCAACCATTGCCACAGTTTTGAAATTAATCAAAAAAATCACTGGTTCAGAGGCGTTGAGGGCGAAAGAAAAACGAACCAATTGGTAGATGAAATTAAAAAGGAAGGCATTGGAAAGGAATATGATTGTATCATTGGTCTGAGCGGTGGAGTAGACAGTGCCTATCTTGCATACTGGGGATGGAAACATGGACTGCGTATGTTGGCAGTACACGTAGATGCGGGATGGAATACAGAAATGGCCGTAAAAAACATTGAAAATATTTGCAAAAAACTCAAGATTGACCTTATAACAGAAGTGATTGATTGGGATGATATGCGGGCACTTCAAAAAGCTTTTTTTAAATCAAAAGTTGTTAACCAGGACATACCTCAGGATCACGCTTTTTTTGCCGCTTTATATAAGTATTCCACAAAAAATAAAATAAAATACGTTTTAAATGGATACAATATTTCCTCTGAATCTGCACTTCCATTGGCATGGAGAGAAACAATGCAATGGACACCATTCACCTGAAAGCAATTTATAAAAAGTATGGAGATATAAAGTTGACTCATTATCCTTTTCTGGAGGTTTGGAAAATGAGGCTTTATTACAGAATATTTCATAATTAAAAAATTGTTTCCCCCTTAAATCTGATGGATTACAATAAAGATGAGGCATTGGAAACATTAAAGAATGAACTTGATTTTATTGATTACGGGGGCAAACATAATGAGTCAAAATTTACTAAATATTTTCAATCTTATTTTCTCCCTTCGATTTACGGCTTTGAAAAAAGAAGGGCTCATCTTTCTTCCCTTGTGATGTCGCGTCAAATGACCAGAGTCGAAGCTTTGTCTGAACTTGAAAAACCTTTATACCAAAGTGAAGTTGAAAAAACAATGATATAGATTATTTCTCTAAAAAAATTGGCATTAGCCGGACGGAGTTTGATCAGATTATGTCAACACCGCCTGATAAACATGAAAATTTTCCAAATCAGGATAATTTTAACCAATGGCTGGATAAGATTTCGGCTTTTATCAGGGAATATACTGGAAAATAGGCTTTCGTTTTTCTCATGAAGATTCTTGTCATTTCTGGTGCCTTTTACCCTGAAAATTCACCAAGATCATTTCGTTCCACTGAATTGGTCAAGGAGTTTTGTCGGCAAGGTCATCAGGTTACTTATATTGGACGGTATAATTCAAAATTTCATGACCCACTCATTTCCGAATTTGGTTTTACATTTCTGAATGCCGGAAGTAAAAAATGGAATGTTATACCCCAAAACAACATTCCGGTTTTACGATATTTTCCAAGAATTATTAATAAGGTTTTGGTTCATTTTTTTGAGTATCCTGATATTAAATGGGTATTCGACACATACACGACTTTAAAAAAGGTAGGACATTTCGACTTATTGATTTCCATTGCTGTACCGCATCCCATACATTGGGGGGTAGCATTATCAAAAAAATTCGGAAATAAAGTTGCAGACGTATGGATAGGAGATTGTGGAGATTCTTATTATCTAAATCAACTTGTCACATACAAACCTCCATTTTACTTTAAATTCATAGAAAGTTTTTGGTGTAAAAAAGTAGATTTTATATCCAATCCTATGGATGAAATGAAAGACAATTTTCTTCCTCCTTTCAGAAGTAAATGTGTTGAAATTCCCCAGGGTTTTAAAATTGAGGACTCGAAAAAATATTTAAAACCATATACGTCCAATCCACATCCAACTTTTGCTTTTCCGGTTCATTTATTCCGGGCAGCAGAGATCCGCGACCAATGATTGAATATTTGGTCAGTAAAGACTGAATTTTACATTTCATATTTTACGAAATTGGAAAAATATATTCTCCCGTATATGGACAAGGCAAAAGGAAGAATTATTATTCATGATTACATCTCCAGAGAAGAATTACTGGGTTTTCAGAGTCAAATGGATTTTTTGGTAAATTTTACATTTAATCCAAAAATTCAGGTACCAAGTAAGTTGATAGATTATCTCATAACAGGAAAACCAATTTTGAACATTGAACCAACATTGGATACTTCCCTTGTGGATCAGTTTATGTCAGGAAATTATGCTGGAAAGTTCATTGCATTAAGTCTGGAAAGATATAAAATTGAAAATGTGTGCCAAAAATTTCTGGACTTGTACGAAAAAGCAAATAATAAAAGTGACAAAAAATAAATTTTATTGCTTGGTTTTAATGGCTTTTGGCACGATGGTTTTCCTTTCATTCTTGACTAGATGCTCGAAAAAAATTAATAAGCAACATATCGGAATATTTCAATACCGGGAAGACACAGTTTTTATTTCTGAATCATTTGATTTGAACGGAGAATCAATTTTTTTTAAAAATAAAAAATTAAAGTTTTTAACTTCCAGTATGTTAAGAAACGGGATTATTGAAGGTGAAAATATTCAAATAATAGCGTCAGACCACAAAATTTTTGATAATATTATTTTAAAGGGGCATTGGAATTCAAAAGATGTATTACCAGAATGGTTTTTAGGAAAAAATTTTAAAAATGCTCATCAAAATTTTGAAGTTCTCAAACAATTTGTTGAAATAAATGCTTCAGTTTTTCTCAATAACATTTTACCAATTGCAGTCAAACATGGAGAAGAATGTTTCTCTGGTGGAAGAAATATTATCATTAAAGGAAAAGATAAAAAATCCAGTGGTTTAATTTTTGAATCAAAACACTCTAATCTTTTCTTTAGTTATTTCAGATCCGTTCAGGGCTATAATATAAACCTTGAAAATATGAGTCTTACGACCAGAGACTTTATTGATGGTAAATTGAGTGATAAATCTGCGGAATATTTTTTTTCCGGGACTTACTATCACAGTCAATTAAATCCGGTTGCAAAACCCTCATTGGACAGCATCAGAATATCAAATTGCATGATATCAGGTAATATTTCCATTGCGGTTTACGGAGCTCATTCTGACAATCAAACCATTCAGGAATTTGGCAGTAAAAATAAAATATCTGATCTGGAAGTTAAAAATTGTCATTTCGATAATGCAAATACACCTTTTGTTTTTTCCAATATGGGATATAAAAATATCCTGATTAAAAACAATGTAATAAAAAATTTTTCCGAAACATTTTTATCCATTTCTGAAAGCGGGTTAAATGAAACCTATTATGAGCCATTGAGGAAAAATAAAAAAACTATTGAGATAACAAACAACATTTTTGAAAATACAAGAGTAGTATTTACCGCCAATGATCGTGCCCTTACTCCGTGCGTAATTAAAGGAGGTTACGGCACCTTACTATTTACAGGCAATACATTAAAGAACCTTCTTCCATCCAATCCTTATTCAGACGTATATACGTTGTATTATACTTGTGCGCATCCAGGTAAATGTACTTTCCATAACAATACAGTGACCAATGTATTGGGAAAAGGAGGGTCAAACAACCCAGCTAGTATAATCAAGGATAGAGGAGCGCAAAATCTGAATATGCAAGAAAATACTTTTATGGTAGAGAAAGATGCCCTTATCAAAATTGGTGTGATAAAATCTAAAAATGATGACTTGTCAAAGATAGATGGAAATACATTTTTATGTACTTTTATGCAGATAGGAAATCAAACTGATTTCACCAAAAAAATGGTGTTCAAAAACAACACTGTCAGGGCACCCTTTATTAATTTGAGTACAGAAATATATGACATAGCTGATTTATTATTTGAAAACAATATACTTGAATTTGAATATTTTGGACCTTCAGGAAAAAATATTTCAGTCTCACGCGATGGCGTTTTTTTTCTTGGAAGGAAAAGACTTGACAGAATCCATGGAAGTGCGCAAGGTAATTTTATAATGAAAGGCAATAGAATTTCAATTCAGAAAACAAGAGGCAATCGTTTTTTTTATATTCAGTTTCCTGATGGTGTGCAAGTCGGAACCTTACAAAATCCGGATATAAATTACAATTATAAAAATGTAATCGTTCAAGATAATTTTTATTTAAATGAGACACAATTAGGTATATCCCTTCTTGATGGAGAAAATCATCAATTTGACATTCAAATTGATGGCCAAAATAATTCAATCCATGTAGATGACGCTACCGGGGCAAACCATCTACGACCTAACGCTAAATCATATCAATCTTCTGTTAGATTTAAAAAGTATAAAAATAGTGAAGGAGCACCTTTTGTCTTAATTCCAGGTAGCACTCAAAAGATTATAATTGAAAAGCGGACAGCAAAGAAGTTTCTTTACTTTCATATAATTATCTGACCAGTCTGTTTAATTTATCAACTGAAGAAAATCTGATATGTTATTTTAATCTGGAATGGACAACTAAAACAAAAGAAGTAAAAAAATCAGATTTTTATTTTTATCTGGATAATAAATTAAGGATGTTATCTGTGGAAGACATAGATAAAAAATTTATTAATATAGATCCAGTTTCTCCTAAGCAAGCTCCGGACGAATTTTTTCAAAAAAATGTAAAAGGCTCAAGGTTAGCGGATGACCCGAAACCTGTTTTTTATTCTGGTGACAGACATCTGAAGAATGCGCAACTCTCTTTAATAAATTGTGGCGAAGTTGAAAATCTGATCATTACATTAAACGTCATTAAAGCTGGATTTCAAAAGTTAGAACCTTCTGGTTTGCAAAAAAAAATATCTGAACATTCTTATGGCCAATAATACGGTTGGATCATATAACAATGCAAAATATAAAAGCGTGTACGCTTATATATCATTTTTTATCTGGCCATTTTTTTCCTTGATTTACGCTTTAGGTAATATTAAATCAAATTTCACCAAAAACATTGTTTGGTTTTTTTGTGCATTTTTTGGCTATACCTTTATTATTTCCAATCCTGAAATGGATGCCAACAGGTATCAGGAAAAACTAATTTTATTGTATGGTTTGCGTGATGTACCTTTTTATGACCTGCTGATTGAACCATATCACAATAAAGGTATTTATTCAGGAACGGACATATACAGCCATCTTATTACCTTAATTATTTCAAGGTTTACGAACGATTTCCGAATTTTATTTGCTATTGTTGGTTTTATATACGGATATTTTTTTTCACGAAATATATTTTATATTTTTGATTTTATAAGGAATCACAAATTACAGTTATTAGCTGTTTCATCACTCCTGCTGCTGGCTTTTATCTTGCCATTTTGGAATATAAACGGTTATAGATTTTATACGGCAGCACATGTATTTTTATTTGGTATTTTGAGGATTGTTGTTGAAAAAAGATACCGGTATATTTGGCTTTGCCTCATTGTTCCTTTGATACATTTTTCGTTTTTGTTCCCAGTAGCTGTATTGTTGTTTTATCTGATCTTCAGGAACCGGTTTTCTTCTTTATGTTCCTGTTTTGCTTGTTTCCTTGTTTTTACTGAACTAGATCCGAAAACCATCAATGAAAGAGCAGAACTGGCACCTGTTTTTATGCAAAATAAAGTAATGGGCTACACCCGGGGGGAATATGTAAAATTTGCACAGAGTATCTACACAGGTATGAACTGGTATGTCCTCGGCCATGTATATGCTTTAAATTTCTGTATATATCTGAGGCGTTTTGTATTTATTCTTAAAAAGGAAAAAATATTTAAATGACGATATTGCAAGGAGTTTGTTTAGTTTTGGGGTTTTATTTTTAGCTGCAGCAAATTTTGTTGTTACCATACCTTCTATGGGGCGGTTTCAATTCGTAGCTTTGCCCATTATTGCCATTGTTTTTCTTTACTGCATTCAAAAAGGAGAAAAAGACGGTTGGTTAAAATACCTGAATTACCTTTTTATTCCGGTCACCATATTTTACCTCATCGTTGAAATTAGAATAGGCTTTGATTTCATTGGCCTCAACAGTATTTTTTTAAACCCGATGATAGCACCTTTTTTTCCTGATTCTCCGGCACTGATTGAATTTTTTAAATAAAGACTAATATTTAGCAAAAAGTGATCAGGAAAATTATCAGTAATCTTTCATTACACCGAACAAATGCTGTCAGCTTAAAAAAAGGTCGAAGGATTCTTTATATCGAATCAGACGATTGGGGTATGCTGCGGATGAGATCTAATGATGTTAAATCTTCATTGATTGAGAAGGGATATCCTATAAATGACTGTATCTTTAATTCATATGACAGGTTAGAAAATAATGAAGATGTTCAGTCCTTGTCAGAGGTGCTTCATTCAGTCACAGATCAACACGAACGCCCGGGATTAATGATATTAAATAATATCGTTGGAAATCCTGATTTTGAAAATATAAAAGATTCTGATTTCAATCAATATTATGTCCAACCATTTACAGAGACCTACAAACAATACAATGATACTGGTCAGGTTACTACGTTAATAAACGAAGGAATTCGCACAGGTTGTTTTTTGCCTCAGTTTCATGGAAGAGAACATGTTCACATCAATAACTGGATGAATGATTTGAAAAGTAAGCAAAAAACTGCTACAGATGGATTTGAGGTGGGAATGTTTACGATAACATCAGGAATTGGTTCTGATTGTAAAAAAGAGTATTTGGACGCCATGTCAGTTTACACTAGTATGGATCTGAATACAATCAGTGAAAGTATTTCTGAAGGATTAAAAATGTTTTCAGATACCTGGGGCTTCAGTTCTGTTTCTGCCATAGCACCTTGTTATATGTGGAATAATGACGTTGAGGCAGTTTTTCATCAGCATCAGGTTTCTGTATTGCAATCAGGAAGAGCTCAAATTATTCCGGGAGTAAACGGAAATTCCATCAAAAGAAGAACTACCGGCGAAAAAAATGTTTCCGGGCAAATGTATACAGTAAGAAATGTATATTTTGAACCATCGACAAATAAAAATTCGGATTGGGTTGATTATGGTTTGTCACAAATCAAAAATGCTTTTTTTTGGGGAGCCCCTGCCATCATTAATTCTCACAGGGTAAACTACATCGGAAGTCTTGACCCAAAAAACAGAGATTTTGGTTTAAAATCCTTACAAAAACTTCTTGCGGAAGTTAAGAAATACTGGCCCGATGTAGAATTTGTTCATCCATTTATTCATTAAAACATGTTTAATACATTTCATATTTCTTCGTTATCACTTCCTAAAATCGTATTTCTGGATGTTTTGATTATTGGTTTGGCCTATATGATTCCTGCATTATCACATATATTACCCCTTCCATTATACTATCTGGACCCAATGCGGCTTTTTGTATTATTCGGATATTTTATCTCCAGAAGTCAGAAGAACGGATATGTACTTGCAATGACCATTCCGTTGTTTTCGATGTGGACAACGGGCCATCCTGTATTCGTAAAATCACTGTTGATATTGATAGAACTTTCTGTTAATATTTATTTATTTCAGATACTTTCAAGATTGTTTTCAATAAATATTTTTTGGAAGATATGGATTTCCATCATCTTCAGTAAATTCATTTATTATCTTTTAAAATATATTTGTTTACAATTAACCTGGATTGATGGAACTCTGATTTCAACACCGGTTGTGGTTCAATTATTGACAATTACTTTTGTTTCTACGGTTATTTTTTTATTTTCAAAAACTAAATGGTTTTCTTTTGGTAAATAAGATCCGAACGAATGGTTTTGTGAAGATTCATTCTTTTTTGAATGATAAACAAAGGGAAATAACTTCTTTGAGTGCCATTTATGATGATAAAAAATTGCTTCTTGAAAAAATTTCTTTGCTGATACAGGATGAAATCAACTTTGAAACATGTGGTGACAAAAAATATTTATTAAACCCAATTGGGTTAAACATTCTTCAGTCGATTCAGATGAAATCTGCCTCAGGACGCATGATTCCGTTACCTTGGCATTGGTCGAATATGTTTGTTCCTGCAGACCAAAAAGTGTTGTCATAGGTGATGCACCGATACAGGGTTGTAAATGGGACAAGATGATATCGGAAACGTTTTTAAAAAAATTGAAAATTATTTCGGCAAAAAGTCAGGTTCCGGTGTCAGTAAAAGATTTGCGAAGGAAAGTGATGAATCTTGCTGACGAAGATATGGTCAATGTGAGGCAGGGAATGGATGATTTTGTGATTGTGGATGTCGGCCGACAAAGTTATCTTGAAGAAATTACTTCAGAAGATAAAAATCAATTCAGAGTCACACACTACAATCCTGACAGATTTATCGAGTCACACAAACCCGGAGTACATAAATATTGTATCACGAAGGAATTGTTTGATGCAGATATTGTGATTTCTGTACCAAAGATCAAAACCCACGAAAAATCCGGTATTACCAATGCTTTGAAAAATATTGTCGGTCTCAACGGAGACAAAGATTTTTTACCTCACCATAGGATTGGGGGCACCAGGGCGGGGGGAGATGCTTATCCGGGGTATAACCTGCTTCGACATTGGTCAGAAAAATGTTATGATCAGGCCAACAGAAATTTGGGTAACCGGTCATACTGGATTTGGATCAGAATAGCTTCATTGCTTTGGAAAATGTCTTTTCCCGGAAGGAAGACGTTTTGGAGCCGGTTGGTATGGCAATGATACAACATGGAGAATGGTCATGGACCTCAACCTGGTAGCCACGTATGCTACAAGAGATGGGAAGCTTTCTGATGAGCCTCAACGATTATTATATAGCTTGTGCGACGGAATCATAGGTGGGCAAAAGGACGGACCTTTGACTCCTGAACCATTGCCACTCGGAGTATTGATGTTTACAAATGATAGTTCGTGGTGTGATATAACAGCTGCTGTTTTGATGGAAATGGAAATCGGAAGACTGCCGTTATTGCAGGCGGCAGAAGCATTTTCTTCAGAAAGAAAAATCAGATTTTATTTGAATAATAAAGAAATCAATCTTTCTGAAATCAAACATATGTCTATAGAAACGAAAATGCCTTCAGGATGGGTTGATTATAAAAATCAGATACAACATTGAAGATAGCTATTCATAAAACGTTTTGGTCATCATTTGCTGAAGATTGGATTTTATATTGTACAAAAAACAAAATACCTTATAAAATCATTGATGGATTCAGCAATTCTGTAATCAATGATGTGGAAGATTGTGATATTATTTTGTGGCATCATCATCACACCATTGTCAAAGATAAACTTATAGCGCAAAAGATTTTGTATTCATTGGAGCAGGAAGGAAAAATTGTTTTTCCTGATTGGAAGACGGGTTGGCATTTTGATGATAAACTGGGTCAGAAATATCTCCTTGAAGCTGTCGGTGCACCTGTACCGGAATCATATGCGTTTTATCATAAAAAGGATGCAATGGAATGGGCTGAAACAGCAGAATATCCGAAGGTATTTAAACTGAGGGGAGGAGCAGGCTCGTTGAATGTAAAATTGGTCAAAAATAAAATGGACGCAGATGCATTGATACATCAGGCATTCGGTAGAGGATTCCCCCAATACAATAAAATAGAAGATATAAAAGAAAACCTTCGAAGGTGGCGTATGTCAAAAGGATCATTAAAAGATGTTTTAAAGAGTTTGCGTCGTATTTTCGTCGGCACTGAATTCAGCAGTGTTTTTCCGGTTGAAAAAGGATATATATATTTTCAGGAATTTATGCCCGGAAATGAATTTGACATCAGAATAATTACTGTAGGAAATAAAGCCATTGGAATAAAAAGGATGGTCCGGAAAAATGATTTTCGTGCTTCCGGGAGCGGCAATATATTATATGATTCAAAAGAAATTGATACAGATTGTATCCGGATTGCTTTTGAAGTCAGTAAAAAATTGGGTGCTATGGTTGTGGCATATGATTTTGTATATAACAAAGAGCACAGACCGGTTATTGTTGAAATCAATTATGGTTTTGCACAAAGAGCTTATGATGCATGCCCGGGTTATTGGGATGAAAATTTGGTTTTCCAAAGAGGCAAAACAGATATTTGTGGTTGGATGGTTGAAGAATTGATAAATACTTATTTAAAATATAAAAATAAAATACAATTTGTGGATAAATATATTAAAAAAATAAGAACTTCAATAAAAATATTTTCATCCCTCCTTTATTATCCTTTTTTTAAGTTAAATATAAAACCTCTTAAAATATTAAGTCGAAAGGAAACTATTGATAAGATAATTAATGAACAACTTTCTGTTGCCAGATTTGGTGATTCTGAATATCTTTATGTTACTGGATTAAGCGATAACCTGCAAACTACAGATAAAGGACTTCAAGATAAATTAATTAATGTCTTAATAAATCCCAGTAATAAATTGATTGTTTGTCATGTAGATTATTTGAATCTAAAAGAATCGAGTTTATCTGCCCGATTATCTGCAATATATTTTTATACAAAGACTTTTAAAAGGGTTTTAGAAATTATAGATATAAATAAAGCATTTGGAAATTCAAATATGACCAGATTTTATTTAGGGTTAAAAGACAGATCACAGTCTCCTGAATTATTCAGTTTAATTAGAAAAATATGGGAATCAAGAGAAATTGTTATACTTGAGGGAGAAAGTACTTTTTTTGGTTTATATTCTGATTTAATAATAAATACTAAAAAAATTGAAAGGATTATTTGTCCTGGAAAACAAGCTTATAATTTCTATGACAAAATTTTTAAAACTGTTTCTATTTACCCAAATGATAAGTTAATTATTTGTTCTCTTGGAGTTACAGCTACAATTTTGGCAAATGAATTGACTAAACTAAACTATCAAGTTATTGATATTGGAAATATTAGCAAAGAATATTTTGCTTATATATCTGATAATTCAATAAATATGCAAAAAGTGACATCTAAAGAAGAATATTTTGCTCAAATTACTTATCAAATAAATTAATTTTACAAAATGATACCTGTTACAAAGCCTTTTTTGCCGCCTAAAAAAGAATACAATAAGTTAATAAATGAAATTTGGGAAAGAAATTGGTTAACCAATAATGGGCCATTGGTCAACGAACTTGAATCCAAATTAAAAGATTATTTAGGTTTACAAAATGTATTGTTTTTGTCAAACGGAACCATTGCCATACAAATTGCCATTAAAGCTTTAGGCCTGAAGGGTGAAATTATTACAACACCATTTAGTTATGTAGCTACTACCAGCAGTATTGTTTGGGAAGGTTGTGAACCTGTTTTTTTTAAATATTGACCCTAATAAAATTGAAGATTCGATTACAAAAAATACTTCTGCCATATTGGCTACACATGTATATGGAAATCCATGTGACATTGATAAAATTGAGGCTATTTCCAAAAAATATAACCTCAAGGTAATTTATGATGCTGCCCATTGTTTTGGCACCAAATATAAAGGGAAATCAGTATTTTCATTTGGAGATGTTGTTACCACAAGCTTTCATGCCACCAAATTATTTCATACTGTGGAAGGAGGAGCTGTTTTTACAAATGACCTGAAAGTCTTACATAAAATGGAATATATGAGAAATTTCGGACACGATGGTCCGGAAAGGTTTCAGGGTGTAGGTATCAACGGTAAAAATTCAGAGTTTCATGCAGCTATGGGAATTGTAAATATAAATTATTTAGACAAGATCTTAGAAAAACGCAAATTTCAATGTCTTCAATATTATAAACACTTATCAAATTTTGTTAAATTCATAATAGTGAATGAAAATTGCCATTATAATTTTGCTTATATGCCAATTATTATGAAGAATGAAGAAGAAGTAATTGAGATAATTACTAATTTGAATAAAAATGAAATTTATCCACGACGTTATTTCTATCCGTCACTATCTAACCTGGGGTACTTAAAGTCAGCAAATCAAACACCTGTTTCTGAAAGTATTTCTAAAAGAGTTTTATGTTTACCATTATTTCACACTCTTTCGAGTTCAAAAATCAAACTTATTTGTGAAGTAGTCAAATCTAGTATTTAAAACGTATAAAGTAGTTACATTTTTTATTGCAATTAAATAAATACAATTGAAGAGAATTTGTCTTATCTCACCGGCTTTAACTATGGGGGGGATGGAAAGAGCCAGTGTTAATTTAGCAAATGCCTTAAATGAAGAGGGTTATAAAGTTTACTTTATCGTTATTCTAAAGAAACAGCATTTTTTTGATTTAAATGCAAATATAACACTCATTGAACCAAATTTATTTAATATAAATAGTATCTCATTGTTAAAAACGATAACATATTTAAGAAAAAATATCAAAACAATAAACCCAGATAGCACTTTGGTGTTTGGCCAATTTTATGGTGCATTATCTATGTTGGCAACCTTTGGTTTTAAAAATAAAATTTATTTATCAGAACGTTCCAGCCCTTTTTATGTATGGCCATTAAGTCAAAGAATTATCAACAAATTTTGCTTCAGCATAAAAAAACCTGATGGTTTAATTGCTCAAACTAGTATTGCAAAAAAATATCAGCAATTATATTACGGTAAAAATGTGAAAATAGAAGTTATTCATAATCAAGTTCGAGAAATCAATTACTTTCCTGATATTAAGCGTGAAAAAATAATTTTAGCTGTTGGACGATTTAATGATATTTCAAAGGGTTTTGATTTGTTAATACAAAGTTTTGCGCTAGTTAAAAATGAAGATTGGCGATTAGTCTTTGCTGGTGGTGATGAGAATGGGCAACATCTTAGAAATATAGCTTCTAATTATAATGTTTTGCACAGGATTGATTTTTTAGGTAAAGTACTTAGAATAGATGAGGTTTATGCAAAGGCAAGTATTTTTGTAATACCTTCTAGATCAGAGGGGTTCCCCAATGCATTATGTGAAGCAATGGCAGCTGGACTGCCTTGTATTAGTTTTGATTTTGTGGCTGGTCCAAGGGATATTATTGATAACGGGAAGAATGGTATAATTGTTGAATTTGGTAATTTAGAGAAACTTGCAGAGGAAATAGATTTATTGATAAGCAATGAAGAGTTAAGATTTAAGTTAGGAGCTAATGCAAAATTTATATCTGATACCTTAGGAAAAAAAAATATTACAAAGAAAATAATTGATTTCATCTTGTAAATTTATATGATGAGAATTGCGATAATGCAACCATATTTATTTCCTTATATTGGATATTTTCAGTTAATGGAAGCTGTAGATGTTTTTGTTATGTATGATGATGTTCAATATATAAAAGGAGGTTGGATAAATAGAAACCGTATAAACTCAAAAAATGGTCAAATAATGTTTACACTGCCTTTAGTGAAAGAAAGCCATAAAGAGTTAATTAATGAAAGATTTATTGATATGTCTCAATTTTCAAAATGGTCTAAAAATACTTTAAAAACTATTGAACAATGTTATAAGAAAGCTCCTTTTTATAATGATGTTATAAATATTTTACTACCATTATTTGCCGATGATGCACCTATGTTATTAAGTGAGTATATTGAAAAGAGTTTATTGCAAATTAAATATTATTTAGGAATTAATACAAAACTAATTAAGTCGTCTTCTCTTGTGCTTGATGATTCATTTGATCGCACGGATAGGTTAATTAGAATAGTGAAACTTTTTGGCGGCACAACCTATCTTAATATGATAGGTGGAATTGATTTGTATCAAAAAGAAGATTTTGAAAAAGTAAAATTGATTTAAAGTTTCTAGAACCTAATTTTAAAGTGTATGACCAAATGAAAAGTACTTTTACTGAAGGATTATCAATAATTGATGTTTTAATGTACAATGATGTGCATAACACCAAAAGTATGTTAAGAGAATATATTTTAATATGAAATACAAATATGGTGTATATTGTTCTGGAAATGCATCAAGACTTTTGAAGTTTTATGAATGTAATTCTTTAAAGGAGTTTCCATTAGAATTAATATATTATGATGGAATGAAAACTTATATTCAAAATACTTTAGAATCAATCTTTGATCATGAAATTTTAGAATATTATGTTAATACTGAAGAGTCAAAAGAACATAAAAGATCAAAGAAGGAAATTGTTTCAAATTCATTAAGTATCCTGATGGAGAAAAGAGAAATTAATTATTTATTTTGTTTTGGGAATCAAATATTAAGTTGCGAATTAATAAGAAAATTTGAGAATCGAATAATAAACTTTCACCCTTCAATTTTGCCATCCTTTCCAGGATTAAATTCTATAGATCAAGCACTTAATGCAAATGTTAAAGTAATTGGAAATACGGCTCATTTTATTGACAAGGGAGTTGACACCGGTTTAATAATAATGCAATCGATTATGAGTATTGATTTTTATAGATGTTACGAAGATGTTCTTGGAATGCAAATTCCTATGTTGCGGACTATTTGGCAATTGTTGGATGGTGATAAAATTTTGGTTGAAGATGACAAAGTAATAATATTGCAGGAACCTAATTCAGATAAATTTTATTCTATATCTTTTTTTTAAAATTTCTTTTTTTTTGGATTGTATTAAAATTAGTGTAGTTGTACCAATTTTTAAATCTGAGGATTATTTGGTTCGCACCATTAAAAGTTTGATCTATCAGACTTGGAAGGAAATAGAGATTATTTTGGTAAATGATGGATCACCTGATAATTCGGGAGACATTTGTGATTCTTATGCCAAAATTGATGATAGAATAAAGGTAATACATCAGCTGAATCAGGGAGCAGCTCATGCAATGAGAAACGGAGCTAATCATGCAACAGGAGATTACATCATGTTTTTAGATGGTGATGATTGGATTGAAATTAATACATTGGAAAAAGCAATAAATAAAATTATGTTGTATAATCCTGACATAATATTTTGGTCATATTACAAAAATACTATTAATTCTGAAGTGCCAATCAAATCACTATTTGATAAGGATATATTTTTCATAGGAGATGAATTGGTAAACCTAAAAAGGAGATTGGTAGGTTTGGTTGGTAAAGAATTGGAGCAGCCAACAAGAACTGATGCTATTAGTTCGGGGTGGGGTAAGTTGTATAGAAAGGAATTAATTACTAATAACCATTTTTGTTTAGTTGATGAGAATGATAATGAGAATTTCGACGTGGTTCTTAATATAATTGCTTTTCATAATGCAAAAAAGGTTTATTATATGTATGATTATTTTAATCATTATTGGATAAGTAATACTAATTCAATAACGAAGAATCATGGGTTGAAATTATTAGATAAGTACAATATAATGTTCGACAATATTGAAAAATATTTGAAAGAGAAGAATTATTCTGATATTTATTTTATTGCTTTAAGAAATAGAATAGCACTTTCTATGATTAATATAACATTAAGTGTAACGGGCTTCAATAATTCTTCTTCACTAGTACTTCAGTATAAAACAATAAACTTTGCATTATTAAATCCAAAATATATTGATGCAATAAAAAATTTAGAATTTAAATATTTCTCTTTGACTTGGAAAATATTTTTTACTTGTTGTAAGTACAGGTTAACTCCTTTCATTTTTTTATTTGGTAAATTAATCCAAGTATTTAAATAAATCATGTGCGGTATAGCTGGTATTATCCGTTTTTTTTCTGAAACCACCCATTCTGATATCAAACCCCTTTGCGACAGATTGTCACAAAGAGGGCCTGATGCCGAAGGTTATTTTGCTGAAGGTGGCGTTGGTCTCGGACACAGAAGATTATCCATTATTGATCTGGAGACCGGTGATCAGCCGATGTTTTCTAATGACGGCAACATTGTTTTGGTGTACAATGGTGAAATGTATAATTTTTTAGATATTCGTACTGAACTGGAAAAAGAAGGTGTTCTTTTTGCGACGCACAGTGATACGGAAGTCGTCATAGAAGGTTATAAATATTATGGAATCGAGGGTTTACTCAAAAGAGCGGAAGGTATGTTTGCTTTCGCTCTATATGATAGAGTTCTAAAAGAGGTATTTATTGTAAGAGATAAATTTGGTGAAAAACCATTGTATTATTTCAAAAATTCAAATGAGTTTGTTTTTGCTTCTGAACTCAAAGCTCTTGAAGATCTGATACCTGAAAAAAAAATCAATCATACGGCCTTAAATTTGTTTTTTTCCTTGAGTTATATTCCGGCACCATATACGATATATGATGACGTATATAAGCTTGAGGCAGGTCACTATTTTGAGATATCATTGGACGGAAAAATAGTAAAACACAAATATTATAATCTGAATGACCAACTAAAAAAACAAAAACCATATCGTAGTTTTGAACAAGCCTGCAATGATCTGGAAAAATTACTCACAGAATCAGTGAAAAAAAGAATGATCGCCGATGTGCCCGTAGGTTCGTTTTTGAGTGGTGGTATAGATTCAAGCATTATTTCCTGTCTGATGGCACAGGTAGCAGAGCAACAGGTAAATACTTTTTCTGTCGGGTTTCATGAAAAGGAATATGACGAAAGTAAAAGAGCAGAACTGATTGCCGGTCATATCAGGGCAAAACACAAGGTAGAGTACCTCAATTATCACGATGTTGTTGATCACATTGATGATATCATTGGTCATTTTGATGAACCTTTTGGTGACTCTTCTGCTATTCCTTCTTATTATGTGGCAAAGGTTGCCGCTAAAGAGGTCAAAGTGGTACTCACCGGAGATTGTGCAGATGAATTGTTTGGAGGCTATGAAAAATATCTCGGAAATTATTACGGCAGAAAGTTCAAATCATTACCCGCATTTTTACAAAAGGGAATCGCCTTTGTAGTCAATAAGTTACCACACAATCGTTACACAAATTCTTTGCTGAGACGTGTCAAAAAAGTGATTCAACATTCGGGACAAAATCACTTTGATATGCACTATAACTATATGTGCCTTGGATTCAAAGATGATGAAAGGAAACAGTTACTTGAAAAAAATTCCTATCAAAGTACCAAAGATGTAATAAAGGAAATCTATTATTCCTTTGAAAATGGAAATGAAATGGAAAAAGGATTTTTTACCGATCTGAACATTGTGTTGGAAGGAGATATGTTGGTAAAAGTGGACAGAATGTGTATGAAAAATTCTCTTGAAGCCAGAGTGCCGTTTCTTGATTCTGCGATTGTAGAAGCGGCTTTTAACATGCCTGTCGAATATAAAATCAAAGGGAGAAATAAAAAATATATTTTGAAAAAGACCTTTGGAAAGTTATTACCGACCAAAACCCTGAACTTTCGGAAAAAGGGATTCGGTGTTCCGGTTGACTATTGGTTTAATAACGAATTAAAACAGGAACTGAATGAATTATTAAATGAAGAGGCCATAAAAAATCAAGGTATTTTTAAAACAGAATATATTCAGAAAATATTGACTGATCACCGATCCGGCAAAGCCAACCACAAAGGAAAATTGTGGAATCTTTTTGTTTTTCAAAAGTGGTATAACCATAAAATAAATAACATATAATGGAGAATAATTATATTGGGTTAGATTTAATACGAGGATTGGCTGCACTCGCTGTGGCTTTAGGTCATATTAGAGCATTGGTTTTGAAACCACTTTCTGAGACGACTTTAGATTTATTTGGTAAAATAATATATTTTTTAACTGGTTTTGGTTATCAAGCTGTGATGGTGTTTTTTGTCTTAAGTGGCTTTTTTATTACTCGATCAGTTGATAACAGTTTTAAAAATAAAGCATGGTCACTAAATTTATACATTATAAACAGAATGAGCCGGCTTTGGGTTGTTCTTATTCCCTGTTTAGTAATGACATATATTTTTGATTATATAGGATTAATGTATTATAGTAATGCTCCATTTTATGCTGGGACAATGTCTCACATGGATATAATTTCAGTTGAAAGTACGCTATCGCCATTGAATTTTTTAGGTAATTTGTTCTTTCTTCAAACAATTTTGACTCCTACACTTGGATCAAATGGTCCTTTATGGAGCTTAAGTTATGAATTTTGGTTTTATTTTTTAATTGCAATTATATATATTCTTATATATCAGGCTAAGTTCAAATTACTTACTATTTTTATTGGATTTATAACTGTAATTTTCATCTTTATCTACAATCCTAAAATATTGGGTTATTTTTTAATTTTTTTAATGGGTTCTTCTGTTTATTTATTTCATAAATTTAAACCTGATTTTATAATAAAAAAATATTACAAAATTCTCATATACTTATTATTTATTATTGTTTTGGTATTAGCCAGGTTTAATATGATTGATTCAATAAAACTTGATTTTTTGATGGGTATTGTTTCATCATTTGTAATTTTAGATTTGCTAAAAACTGAATTTTCAGGAATTATTAAACAAATTTCATTATTTTCTTCCAAAATATCCTATACTTTATATTTGTTTCATTTACCATTTACTGCATTTTTAACTGCAATGATTGGTTTTCAATACCAAGAATATAACTTTATAAATGCTATTCTTTATATATTTCTTTGCATTTTTATTATTGGTGTTTCATATTTCGTCTGGTATATTTTTGAAAGGAATACAATTCTCATAAAAAAATGGATAATTAAAAAGTTTAATTAAAATATTGAAACCAAAAATCATTCGGATTACCACAGTTCCGGTTTCCATGAATATCATTCTTAAGGGACAACTGGCTTACATGAATCAGTTTTACGAAGTAGTCGGTGTGACAGGGAGAGATGAAAAACATTTTTGTGAGATTGCACAAAGAGAGGGTATCAGAATGATTCCCATTGAACTTTCAAGAGTAATATCTCCGTTTAAGGACCTGAAGTCTTTATTCCAAATGTATTTTATGATGCTTAGGGAAAAGCCTGACATTGTACATACACATACGCCCAAAGCCGGATTGATCGGATTACTGGCTGCTAAATTAGCTGGTGTGCCTGTCAGACTACATACGGTAGGTGGCATACCCTGGATGGAAGTTTTTGGATTTAAAAGGAACATGTTGAAGCAAATCGAAAAAATCACTTATGGTCTTGCTCACAGAGTTTATCCTAATTCAAAAGGGTTGATTCAATTTATCCATGAACAAAAAATTTGTCCTTCTGAAAAGGTTAAACTTCTTGCAAACGGTGGTTCTAATGGAATCAATACAGATTATTTTGTTCCACAGCCCGAACTTAAACAAACATTGAGGTTAAAACAAGGTATAAATGATAATGAAATTGTACTTGGCTTTGTAGGCAGGATGGCCAGGGAAAAGGGCATAAATGAATGGCTGACCGCTTTTGAAGAAGTCAGAAAACAGTTTAAAGTTAAAATACTTTTGATCGGATTGTTCGAAAAAACCTATGGCGGACTGACCTCTGAGGTCGAAGAAAAAATTCAAAATGATCCGGATATTCTTTTTTTAGGAAGATTTGATGATGTGCGCCCATATTATAATATGATGGATATTTTTGTTTTTCCCAGTTACAGAGAGGGATTTCCGAATGCAGTATTGGAAGCCTGCGCTATGGGTCTGCCTGTCATTGCCACGGACATAAACGGTTGTAATGAAATCATCCAAAACGGTGTAAATGGTATTTTGATAAAGCCCAAGTCATCCGAAGCAATTTATAAAGCATTGTTAAATCTTTTGGAAAATAAAGAATTAAGACTTAAGTTGGGAGAGCAGGCCAGAACAGAAGTCGTTAAAAAATTCAGAAGGGAAAACATCTGGAGAGCACTGAAAGATGAATATGATACTTTTTTAATAAACAGAAGAACATAATGTGTCTCTAAAATCATACTTAAAAAATATTCCTGGCATAAGGACAAAACGAAAAATTGTATGCTTTTCAGTGGACGATTTCGGAAATGTTTTATTGCATTCAAAATCCACCAGAGAATCGCTCAGAAAATCCGGATTACCGATAGATCAATCCAGGTTTTCACAATTAGATATTCTTGAAAACCATGATGATCTCATTGGATTATTTGAAGTTTTGACTTCTGTAAAGGACAAAAATGGAAAACCTGCGTGTTTTACAGCTTTTGCTATGAGTGCCAATATTGATTTTGATGCTTTGGAAAAAAATAGTTGGTCGAAATATGAATATCAATCTTTGCCGGAGACTTTCAGTACCTTACCGGGATACGAAAAAGGGTGGGAAAGCAGGAAGGAAGGTATGGAAAAAAAATTGCTCATACCTGAATTTCACGGGCGGGAACATCTAAATATTGGTTTTCTTGAAAATGGTATGAAGAAAAAAGATCCTGATATTATGGCCAACCTGCAAAACAGGTCGTGGGCTGCTTTAGATTATCAGGGAAGGGTTGGCTTTACTGAGGCTTTTTCTTTTAACCACTTTTCGGAAGTAACCGAACATCATAAAATTATTGAATCAGGCTTGATGTTGTTTGAAAGTATTTTTGGAAAAAAAGCAAGCCATTTTAATGCACCTGGCGCAAGAGAACATAACAGCCTGCATAAAACAATTAAAAACGCAGGTGTACGAATCATTGATGCTGACTTCATTCAAAACGAACATCAGGGAGAAGGAAAGTATCAGAAAATATATAATCCTTTTGGAAAAAAGAATAAGGACGGTCTGAATACAGTGTTCCGTAATTGTGTATTTGAACCCAATCTGTCTGAAAAATCTGATTGGGTAGACAGCTGCCTGAAAGAAATTGACATAGCATTTACGTGTGGAAAAATAGCAAACATTTCAAGCCACAGGGTCAATTTTGTTGGAGGAATTGAGCCGAACAACAGAGATTTTGGATTGAAGGAATTAAAAAGATTGTTGCATGCCATTATGAAAAAATGGCCGGAAGTTGAGTTTTTATCAATAAGTGAAGTTATATAAATACCTGAAGTGAATATAAGAAAAAAAATTTATTTTCTAAAGGACAAATATTTACATAATAGTGTGGTGAAAAATCATCTTGATGATATCAGGGAACATTATTTTTTTTATCATACTGATGTGAATGAACAAAAAAGAAAGGAAAGGCTGAAAAGAATTCTTAAATATGCAAAAAACAATGTTCCGTATTATCAACATTTTCAGGGTTTGGAATTATGCGATTTTCCTGTGGTCAATAAAAGTATGATAAAAGAAAATTATGAAAACTTTTTGTCTAAAAAGTTTGATATGGATAAATTGTTTTATGTGACCACAAGTGGTTCTACCGGAACTCCCTTTAAAAGTTATCGCGATGCTGTAAAAACAGAAAGACATAATGCAGACAATATTTTTTTTAATGAATTGGCCGGAGGTGATGTCGGTATGAAATTGTACTATTTCCGGGTTTGGAATAACATCAACCGGAAAAATATTTTCAAAAAAATCATTCAGAATATAGTTGAAGTTGACGCCAATGATTTTACTGAAACATATGTTCGGGAGTTGGTTAGAAAAACAGAAAAGGATACTTCCCAAAAGTTTATGTTGTCCTATGCATCTTCTTATGAAGCTCTTGCGATGATGATGAAGAGTCTGGGTTTTATGGATATAAAAACAAGGATGAACGGGATTATTTCCATGTCGGAATCTTTACCGGATCAAACCAGGGATTTTCTGGAAAAAGCATTTCACTCAAAGGTTATTTCCAGATATTCAAATATGGAAAACGGGTTTATCGCTCAGCAATGTACAGAACACAAAAATGAGTATCATCTGAATTCCGGGAGTTTTCTGGTGGAAATTTTATCATTGGAAGGAGACTTTCATGTAAAAGATGGTGAACCGGGTCGCATTGTGGTTACGGATTATTTCAATTATGCAATGCCATTCATCAGATATGATACCGGAGACATAGGTGTAAAATCAGAATCTGAATGTAAGCTAAAAGGTCCTGTATTGATGAAAGTTGAAGGCAGGAGAACAGATTTTATTTTTTCCACAAGCGATAAGATGTTGTCTCCGCACATTATTACAAACACCATGTGGAAATTTCCTAATGTGGAGCAATTTCAGTTTATTCAGCAAGAAAAGAAGATATATCTGCTGAAGTTAAATTCAAAAGTAAGGGTTGATGAAAAATTTTTGGAAAAAGAATTTAAAAGTTTTCTGGGTGATGATGCTGTGATCGTCCTTGAATATGTCCATGAAATACCACTATTATCTTCAGGAAAACGTAAAAAAGTAATCAACGAATACAAAACATTGTGAGTTTAAATATTTTAGTTACAGGGGTAGGAGGACCGACCCCGAGATCTTTTGCGAGAGCGATAAAAGAAATCGGAAATTATAAAAATTACCGACTAATCGGAACAGATATACATCCTTATGCCATAGGTTTGTATCAGAGAGAATTGTTTGATGAAGGGTTGATTACACCAAAATCCAACATGCCGGAATACTGGGACGTTATGGAAAAAATTATTTCTGATTATAGAATTGATATTGCAGTAATTTTGCCTGAACAAGAAGTCCTTGCGTGGAGTGAAAGACAAGAAGAAGGTCAGCTCCCATGTAAATCTTTGATTCCGCCAAAAGCTGCAGTTGAAAAAATGTTGGATAAAGGAATTCTGACTAATGCACTTACTTCAAGTGGATTGGTACCTGCTTCTGTGATCATTGACAGAGACGATCCGGATCTTCAACAGAAAACAGAAAATCGTTTGACTTATCCGTATTGGATCAGGTCAGCTACCGGATCATCAGGTTTGGGTTCTTTTAAAATTGAAAGATGGGAAGATTTGGAAAGATGGATATTGATCAATAAAGATATATCTAATTTTATTGCCTCATCTTTCCTTCCGGGAAGGAACCTGGCTTGTAAATTGTTATATTTTGACGGGCAACTGATCAGAGCTGCATGTGCAGAAAGGGTCAATTACATTATGGCTAAAGTGGCGCCTTCAGGAATAACAGGAAATACATCTTTCGGAAGATTGATAAATGACACCAGGGTATTTGAAACAGCCAAAAATGCCATGGATATCATGTTTGAGCATACAGGCGCAAATAAACATGGTTTTTACACAGTTGATCTCAAGGAAGACATAAATGGCATTCCGAAGATAACAGAAATTAACGTAAGACATGTAGCCTTTACACAATGTTTTGCCGCTGCCGGAGCTAATTTATGTGAAGATACCATCAGACTTTTGGACCATGACCCACATTTTGTAAATGAATTTCATTTATATCATTTTGATGATGATGTAATCTTTTTGAGGAATGTAGATGAAAGACCAATTTTGTTGCATGAAAAAAATCTGAGATCGGAAATATAGAATATAAATTAAGGGTTTCCCCCTTTTTTTTGGGTAAAAATGTCATGGAAAGTATTGATTTTTATTTTTTGTCAAACAATATATAAAAAAAATACATTATATATCCTGCAAGTGATTATATTTGCAAATCAGCGAATAGAGGTAGGAAAACATGACAGGGAGATTTTTTTGGGTTTTAGTTCTTTTTTTTATAATAACATGTGTCAAAGCTCAGGAAGGGGCTGTAGGAGGAGTACATATTTTTTCTGATACAACATTTACAAAAACCAACATCATTGAGGGATGGACCCAACCGGATTCATTATTTGATGGTCTCAGGGCAGTTGTATATTTTCATGATGGAATAAAATATTTCAAATATAAAGATGATCATTGGTTGTATGATCAGGATTCCTTATATGAAACATGTCAAGGTGTTTTCAATAATTATAATGAATTGAAAAAGACAAATCCATTGATGGCATGCCAGATTGTCAGAGTAAAAGATTTTAAAGATACTATCCAGAATAAAATTTATCTTGTAACGGGAGGATTGTTTTTGAAAGATTCTTTAGGTACAGAAGACAGAGGGACGGTTATTGCATCTGATTCCAGCGGTGTGATGTGGCGAACAATCCATGGAAATGATATTTTTCCGGATTGGTGGTCAGGTGTCAAAGACAGTAAAAAAATTCAAAAAGCAGTGTCCTATGCTGGAAACGGAGGAAAAGTTGTTTTCACCAATAGAGAGTATGTAATTGATGACGAAATTTTCTTAGACTCGTTGCAAAACCTACATCTGAATGGTAGAAAGGCTACCTTAAAAGCGGCTCCCGGAGCTGCACGAAATGCCACACTCAGCGCACCATACAATGAAGGGAGTTATAGTATAGAGGTAGAGTCAGTTCCGGCATCATGGGAACCCGGTGATATTTTAATTTTGATTGCTGATCAAACCAATGATGGGACTTCGGGAACATCTCAAATTGATAGTATAACAGGAAACACTGTATATTTAAAATATTATTTTACCAGCCAATTTGGTGGTTTGTTTCCTTCGCAGCCAGCCGGTAAAAAGGTGATAAAAAATATTAATATCGTTAGAGGAAAACCCTCAGAAGAACATGGTGGGCTAGGAAGTGCCGGTTATAATAAAGGTACCATTATTGAAAACTTTATATTTGATGGGAATAAACAGGATGAAAATGAAGTATCTTTATCATGGTCAGTCAACAATTTAATTGCATTACATGGAAGGGGTTCTGAAATAAGGTCATGTAAGTTTATCAACGCACCGTCTGAGGTCATTACCGGGCACGGAATAAATGTACATGATAATGTTTTTGAAAATTGTAATGGTTCGGTATATCATTTGTCAGCACATGATACAACTTTTTTGGAATCATATCCTGCTTATTTTGTAAATAATTCTGTGATAAATTGTAACAACAGCCACAATATCAGTGGTCATAATGAGGGTTTAATCTCATTTAGTTGGAATGGAGGATATGTAGTAGTCAATGGTAATTATTTTGTATCAGGCAATTCCTCAAACGGGGTTATTGGATCATTACAAGGTTATGGCATGGGAGCACATGACAGGGAAATTGTGATTTTATCAAATAATTATTGTAAGGGTTTTCAATTTATTGTTTTTGGTTCACATCAGACTTCGACCAGGTCTTTAATGATAACAGGTAATATTTTTGAGGATTGTACTTATTTAGCCCCCAACCCTAAAATGGATTTTTCAGTTAAAGTTTGTGGAAATGTTCAGGTAGGAACCACCAATTTCGGAATTGACTTCCGAAATAGTTGTCAGTATCAGGCATTTATTGACCAATCTTTGGGTTATGGTAAAAATTCATTATCATCAACAGATAAATATTACAATTCAGCTTTTGGAAATTATTCTCTTGAATCAACTACTTCAGGTGATTTTAACGCAGCATTAGGCAATAGTGCCGGAAAAAGTAATCTACAGGGAAATAGGAATACGTTTTTAGGAACTTGGTCCGGGGTGAGTATGACTGGAGGGGACGATAATACCATAGTAGGATTTTGGGCCAGAGGATCATCGATTTCATTAAGCGGAGATAAAAATGTTCACATAGGATCTGAGCGGGGCAGGTCAAATAATGGAGATGGAAATGTATTTATTGGTTATTCTGCCGGAAGGTATATGGAAGGAAGCAATCAATTGGTTATTCACAACAATGAAAGCAACAGTCCTTTGATTTTTGGAAAATTTGATGAAAGGAAAGTTGAAATTAATGGCTCTATGGAGTATAAACGGTCCAAATTTTTTTAGGCTACCCAGAATTACAAATACAGAAAGAGATAATCTTATTGATCTTGAAGGAGGGGAAATGATTTATAACACTTCTGAAAATAAATTACAACTATTCAACGGAAGTATTTGGATTGATCTTCATTGATGGATGTATAATATTGTAAAAAGGTTATTCGATATTATTTTTTCAGTCACAGGTCTCCTGTTACTTCTTCCCCTTTTTATCCCCATCATGATTTTATTAAAACTCACCGGAGAAGGAGAAGTGTATTACCGACAGGAAAGAGTTGGTTTTCAATATAAAACATTCGGCATTCTGAAATTTGCCACCATGCTCAAAAACAGCGCAAAGATGGACAGTGGTCTGGTGACTGTAAGAAAAGATCCCAGAATAACCCCTTTGGGAGGATTTTTGCGCCGTTATAAAATCAATGAATTACCCCAACTTTGGAATGTTTTTTCAGGAGAAATGAGTTTTGTCGGACCACGACCGCTTCCGGAAAGCAGTGTGGTGAAATACAGCGATGTTGTCAAGAAAATCCTTTATAAAAACAGACCGGGCATAACGGGTATCGGTAGTTTGATTTTCAGAGATGAAGAAAAACTGGTAACTTGTTGGAAAAATGCCGGAGGTGAGCCGTTGGATTACTACAGAACCTACATATATCCATATAAAGGAATGTTGGAAAAATGGTATTATGACAACATCAGTTTTATTACTGACGTAAAGATTCTTTTATTGACAGGCTGGTCTATTTTTGACAGTCATTCAAATCTGCCTTATCGTTTTTTCAGGAATCTGCCAGGAAAACCTAAAGAATTGGACGAAAAGTGGATATTGACCAGATATGAAATGAAGGCATGATTTTTTTTTTAAAATGGGTCATCAATTTTTTTATCATTCCATTAAATGTTTTTTGGCTTCTGATCATTTTTGCTTTTTTATGGAGGAATTCTAAACCCAAAAGAACCCGGAACATTATATATTTTTCGGTCTTTTGGCTTGTAATCACCGGGACAAAATTTGTTCCTGATCTTTTAGTCTATGGTCTCGAAAAACAATATCCAACCTTCATGCCGGATTCAAGTTTATTCAACAAACCTGTAATCGTATTGGGCGGGGGAAGTGTATGATGTGACCATTTTCACCTCAGGACAGACTGGTGGCCGGTTCTTTGGCAAGGTTGAATGAAGGCATTCGTGTATATTATGTTTTGGGTCGTCCAACCATGATTTTTTCAGGTTATTCGTCAAAAAAAGGAGTGACGCAGGCTATGATAACCAAAGATTCGGCCATTTGTCTGGGTATTCCCGAAAACAAAATTTCTATTCTGGAAGACCCGACTACTACCGAAGAAGAAGCATTGGCCTATAAAAAATATTTTGGACAAAAACATCCAAATCTGATTTTGGTTACCAGCGATATTCACATGCCAAGGGCTATGTATTTATTTAGGAAGGCAGGTTTGAATCCGGTGGCAGCACCTTCAGATCATATCCTCAGAAAAGATCACACCCTTAATTCCTTTTGGTGGAGTTCTCACAAAAACAATTTTGATAAATTTTCTGCCGCCTTGCATGAATATATAGGATTGATTTGGGCGAAGATATCATGAATCGAAAGTTCTCTGAATTAACTAATCACCAAATTAACAAATCACCAATCAGACATTATAACAATGATTCCACTCTCTATTCCCAATATTTCAGGCAATGAATGGCAATATGTCAAAGATTGCCTCGATACCGGTTGGATATCTTCGGTAGGAAGTTATGTCAATTTGTTTGAAGACAAATTGGCTGAATTTACCGGAGCAAAATATGCTGTAGCTGCCATGAACGGTACTGCGGCTTTGCATTTATCCATGCAACTTGCCGGAGTGGAAAGAGGTGATTTAGTCATTGTCCCTGATATCACTTTTATAGCCAGCTGCAATGCCATTTCTTACCTCGGAGCCGAACCGCTACTCATCGATGTAGACAAATACACGTGGCAAATGGATCTATATCTTTTGGAATCTTTTCTTGAAGAAAACACATTTTTGGCAGGTTCAACAACTGATGAAGGAAATGAAATAATCAGATCCCATATCAATACCTCAGGTCGCCGTATCGGAGCTATTTTGCCGGTTCATGTACTGGGAAATATGGTCGACATGGATCGTTTGTCTGCAATTTGCACCAAATATCATATTCCTATAGTAGAAGATTCTACAGAAGCCTTGGGATCAACTCACAAAGGGAAACACGCAGGCACTTTTGGTATATTTGGGACGAGTAGTTTTAATGGCAATAAAATCATAAGTACCGGAGGAGGTGGAATGATTTTGACCAATGATGAACATCTGGCTAAAAAAGCAAAACATCTGACAACACAAGCCAAAACGGATCCTTTTGAATATGACCACGACGAAATCGGTTATAATTACCGACTTGTTAATATTCTGGCGGCTGTCGGAGTTGCACAAATGGAACAATTGCCCGGATTTTTAAAGCGCAAAAAGAAATTGACAAATATTACAGACGATCTCTTGAAAATGAAAATTTGCGGTTTCAAAAAGTAAGTGAACATGTAGAACCAAATAACTGGTTACATACTATGTGGGTTGAAAATCAAAGACCTATGATCGACCATTTATTAAAAAACGGAGTTCAATGTCGTCCGTTTTGGGTTCCAATGCATCAGCTTTCCATGTTTAAAAATTGCACTTTTGTTTCAGAATATCATATATCACAACAGGTATATCAACATTGTATCAGCATTCCTTCTTCAACCAACCTGACGGATTCACAGGTGGAAGAAGTAGTGAGGGTGATTGGGCAATTTATCTCGTTGGGCTAAATTGGTTACTCATAGTGCATAGATAGATCCAAACTCCCTGCTCTGAACTCCCAAACCATAAAACAAAAATTTTAACGAATGCACATCATAGACATTCAACAATTTATAAAAACGCATATTACAAAGAGAGAAAAAAGTCTTTTTGAAGAGGATATTATTACATTCAGTAATGAACTTGCTAAAGAAATTTCTGAAAAATCAATTTTGGTAATTGGTGGAGCAGGAACAATAGGATCATCATTTATTAAGGCTGTTCTGCCTTTTAAGCCATCAAGATTATTTGTTATTGATACAAATGAAAACGGACTTACAGAATTGACCAGAGATTTGCGAAGCGCTTATAATCAGTATATTCCTGAAGATTATAAGACATATCCAATGAATTTTGGAGATCCGGTTTTTAAAAAAATGTTTGTCAAAGAAGGACCGTTTGACATTGTGGCCAATTTTGCTGCTCACAAGCATGTTCGGAGTGAGAAGGATCATTATTCTATCGAAGCCATGATAGACAATAATGTGTTTAAAGCTAAGGAATTTTTGGATTTATTGGTGGCAAATAAGCCTGAACATTTCTTTTGTGTATCTACCGACAAAGCTGCTAATCCTGTCAATGTCATGGGAGCGAGTAAAAAATTGATGGAAGAAGTAATTATGGCCTATTCGACAGATATCAAAATCACAACAGCTCGATTTGCAAATGTTGCATTTAGTAACGGAAGTTTATTAGATGGATATATACAACGTGTATTTAAGAAACAACCTATCTCTTGTCCTTCAGATGTAAAACGGTTTTTTGTTTCACCGGAAGAAAGCGGTCAGATTTGTATGATGGCATGCATTTTGGGAAAGTCCGGAGAAATATTTTTTCCTAAAATCGGAGAAGACGAAATGGTCTATTTTAAAGATATCACGTTGGACTTTTTCAGAGACATGGGAATTGTAATTCGCGAATGCAATAATGAAAATGAAGCAAAAGAATTTTCAAATAATATATCCATTGAAGATCCGCATCCGGTTTATTTTTTTGAATCCGATACTTCCGGTGAAAAACTTTATGAAGAGTTTTTTATAGAAACTGATGAAGTGGATTTCCATTTGTATTCGGGAATGGGTGTGATAAAAAATGCTGTAAAACCATCAAAAAAGCATATAAACGATTGTGTTTCAGAACTAAAAGATCTGATGGATTCTGAGTATAATGACAAGTATTCAATAGTATCCTTGATGAAAAAATATCTTCCCGATTTCGAGCATATCGAAACCGGAAAAAGTTTGGATCAAAAGATGTAATTAGCTCGTGGGGGTAAGCTTTTAGCTCGTAGGAATAAGTTGCTAACTCCAAACACCCAACTAAAACTCAGTATTTTTAAAGAATATCACCGATGTACTCATACATAAAACGATTTTTTGATATCATTTCTTCTTTATCTGCATTATTGGTATTGTCTCCTTTATTGGTGCCCGTAATTATAGGTTTAAAATTGACTGGAGAAGGGTATATCTGGTATCTTCAGGAAAGGGTAGGGTATAAAAATAAAATATTTAGAATATACAAATTTGCTACTATGCTGAAGGATAGTCCCAATATGGCAGGTGGTTTAATTACCACAAAAAAAGATCCGAGACTTACGCCTTTGGGAGGATTTCTGAGAACAACTAAAATAAATGAATTACCTCAATTGCTCAATATTTTGATTGGTGATATGAGTGTGGTCGGACCGCGACCTGTCATGCAAAAAAGTTTTGATACCTATCCTGAAAATATTAAAAAAGTAATTTACAATGTTAAACCCGGACTTACAGGCATTGGTTCCATCATATTCAGAGATGAAGAAAAACTACTTACTGAAGTAAAAAATGCAGGCAAAGATCCTTGGGGCTATTATAAAAATATCATTTATCCGTTTAAAGGGCAACTAGAGATTTGGTACCAAAACCATCAAAGTTTCATAACTGATATTTTTTGTATCTTTATCACAATTTGGATCATTGTTTTCCCAGAATCAAAATTGATTTATAAAGTGTTTAAAGATCTTCCGAAAAGAGAATTTTAACATAAAATGATTCCATTATATCTCCACTCTAAAGTCAAATTCTTTTTTAATTAAATATTTTTAAAAAAGTAATTTATCTTTATTAAACAAAGGATTTTTGCATTTTTTATGACATTTTAAAAGTCCGTATCTTCATTCAGAAAGTTTTCTGAAAAACAAATCCCAATTCATGTTTTTAAATAACGCAATTCATCAATATATCAAAGAAATAGGACTGCACCCGTTGGCAAAAATCGGTGCGGATCTTGTTAAACAGGGTATGCTGAGTAAACCATTACACCATGCATCACTCAAAGCCATCTTTTTTATTGTTGAAGATGAGTTTCAACTTACCATAAGATATAAAAATGCTTTTGCCCTGGATTCTGTTTTTTGCAATTGCGGTCAGCCGGCACCTTGCGAACATGTATTCGGTGGCCTTTATTTTTTGCTGGAATCGGAAGATGTAGCACTGCAGGATACCCGCGATGTGCCTTCCGGATTTTTTGTACCCGGACAACCCGAAAATCCCGGTGAAAAGGATGAACAAAATGTATACCCTCTAAATGAATATCGTTTACTTCCCGTCAAAGATGTACATGCTTATATTGAGTTTTTAAATGTTTACAAACCTCCATTTTTGCGGAATTTTACTTCTTTGATTCTCGAAAATATAGTGTTGAGTGGTATTGGACATCTGGAATTCAGGATTTCTGAAAAACACTATTTTCAGGAAGGAAAATCTGATTTAATGCATATTGTAGATATACTACGAACGTCCGAAGATTTTTCCATAAAGTGTCAAAGTTGTAAAGAGTCTTCCGTTTCGATGTGTATACACCAATATGAGGTAATGAAACATCAGGATGTAAAAGCAATTTTATTGTTTGGCAATATGCCCGATTATGATCAGGAGATTCAATATTGGTCAAAAAAATATAGCATTGTACCTTCAAAATTTGTGCAACTGTATGAAATTCATCTGGAAGGGCAACAGACTAAAGCTGTATTGGTCAACCAACAGTTTTTTACGCAACAAAAGATGGGAGCACTGCAAAAACAAATTGGTGACCAGATATTGAGTCATAAACAACGTTTGTCTGGTGTCGCACAGGAGGATCCTGATGGTGTCAACGGACATGCATTGTTGTGGACGCTGGACGGCAAAAATGAGACAGTTTCACTTTTGAGCGGAAAGATGGATAAGTTAGGAAACGAACTGACCAGTAAAATTGAAAAAACCCAAAACCCTGAATATCTTTCTGGTTTTGAAAAAGATTTATGGTATCGTATAGAAAGATTTTCAAAAGAAAATGTCCACGATAATGCCGTGTATAAAGATGCTGCCTGGAACAGGTTTTTAAAACATCTGATCGGCGATATCAATGTATTACACCATTTTGTGCCTATGACGCGGGGAGAACAATTGATTTTGTCTAAACGGAATATGAGACAAATCAATTTTTCATCCTATGCAGTAGACGCTTTGGTCCGCGTCATAAAGGAAGAAGCTTTTTATAAAATAAAATTGTGGCTCAAAATCAAGGACGATCTAATTGATCCTTTGATTCAGCCATTGACGCTGACGCCGTATTTTTTGGTTGTTCAGCAAGAGGCACACATATTCAAACATCCTGAATTGGGAAGGTTGTTTACCTTGTTGGGATGGGAAGAAATATTGGTGGACACAGAACACAGCTCCTCTTTATTGTCCCTCCTGCACGATATTCACAATGTTGTAGAAGTGGATTATCCGGAAGATATGAAGCCTAATTTTGTGTATGTTGAAAATCCTCATTGGAAGATTTATGTGAGAGAAAACGGCCATCATTTGCTGTTTACCCCAATTCTTGAGTATGGTGACTCATTGGAAGTATCTTTGCCTCTTGACAAGTGGATTGTACAAAAACCGGGAAGTGATGTTTTGTATACAATTCCTGAAGAAGATGAAGAAAAATTTGTTTTGTTTATCAAAGAGCAACACGAACAATTTGAACAAAATCTGTTTCATCACGGCATGTTTTTTCTCCATTATAAAGACTATCTGAATGAAAACTGGTTTCTTCATTTTTTTGAAAAATGCAGGGAAGCAGGCATAACCATTTTAGGCCAGGATGAGCTTGAAAATTTTAAAATGAATACTTACAAACCTTCTATCCGGCTGGGAATCTCTTCCGGAATCGATTGGTTTGATGTCCAGGTAGACATATCATACGGTGATCAGATGGTTTCAGCCAAATCATGGATGGAAGCTTTGCGGAAAAATGAAAAATATATTTTACTTGCAGACGGTAGTTTGGGATTGATACCGGAAGAGTGGTATGACAAGCTGAAACGTTTATCCATGGTGGCTTATGAAGAAAAAGGAAAGGTAAAACTCAATTCCTACCATTTTAATATCGTAGAATCATTGTTTTCAGAAATTGAGGATGACGAATTATACAGAGAGATCAAAAGGAAAATATCTGTGCTTGGGAATTATGATTTTTCTAAAGAACATCAGCTCCCAGATAATGGTCAGATAGCTTTAAGGGATTATCAGAAACTGGGCTTTCAATGGCTGAAGTCACTCTCTGATCTGGGCTTCGGAGGATGTCTGGCTGATGACATGGGTCTGGGTAAAACGCTTCAGGTTCTTACTCTTTTATCCGATCAGAAACTGGCAGGTAAAAAAACGAGTTTGATAGTTGTTCCCCGTAGTTTGTTGTTTAACTGGGCACAGGAAATCGTCAAATTTTACCCGGATATCACGTATTTATATTACCACGGCATCGACAGATCATCACTGAGAACAAAGTTGTTTCAATACGATATCGTGATTTCAACATATGACACGGTGACCAATGATATCGAATTTCTTAAGGAACATAACTTTAACTATATCATTCTGGACGAGTCCCAGGCGATCAAAAATCCTGAAAGCAAAAGATATAAAGCCATGCGGTTGCTGAAATCGTCCAATAAAATTGCGATTACCGGTACTCCTATTGAAAACAATACTTTTGATTTGTATGCACAATTCAGCTTTGTAAATCCGGGAATTTTCGGAAGTGCTTCACAGTTTAAAACCAATTTTGCCATCCCTATTGACCGGGAAGGAGACCGGGAGTCTGCTTATATTCTGAAAAAAATCATCCACCCCTTTTTGTTGCGGCGGACCAAAGCGCAGGTAGCATCTGATCTGCCCGAAAGAAGTGAAAGTATTCTCTATTGTGAAATGGGTGAAACACAACGCAAGATGTATGAAGATTTCCGGTTGAAAATCAAATCAGAAATTGATGAAGGTGTTAAAAACATCGGACTCAATAAAATGCGTATTAAGGTCATCGAAGGATTGCTGAGATTGAGACAGATTTGTAACTCTCCGCAATTATTGGATCAAAACCTGCCAAACAATTTGCGACAATCCGTTAAAATCGAAACCTTAATGGATATCATTGAAAATGATATGGGAGACCATCATGCTTTGATTTATTCTCAGTTTACATCTATGTTGGCATTGGTTCGTTATGAGCTCGACAGAAAAGGAATTCCTTATGCTTATCTCGACGGAAGCACCAGGGACAGACAAGGGGCCGTAAAAGATTTTATGGAAAACAGTGAAGTAAAACTGTTTTTGATCAGTCTCAAAGCAGGTAATACAGGATTAAATCTGGTCAAAGCTGATTATGTTTATATCCTTGACCCATGGTGGAATCCTGCCGTCGAAGCACAGGCAATTGACAGAACCCACAGAATCGGTCAGGACAAAAATGTTTTTGCCTACAAAATGATTTGCAGAGATACCATTGAAGAAAAAATCATCTTGTTGCAGGAAAAGAAAAAACAATTGGCAACAGATCTGATCATTACAGATGAACAAATTTACAAATCACTCAATAACGATGATTTAATTTCACTTTTTAATTAAATAATATATGTTACCGGAACGTTTTATAGTCATCATGGCCGGTGGGGTCGGAAGCAGATTCTGGCCTTCCAGTACCAACGACAAACCCAAACAATTTCTTGACATCCTTGGTATCGGTAAATCATTGATTAGGATGACCTTTGAAAGAAGTTTATCCCTTGTACCTGCTCAGAATATTTTTATCCTGACTAATCAGAAGTACAAAACATTGGTAAAACAACATCTTCCTGAATTGCCTGAAAACAATATACTTTGTGAACCGAGTATGAACAATACAGCACCTTGTATCGCATATTCAGCATTAAGGTTGAAAGCTTCCCATCCGAATAGTGTTTTTGCTGTTTTACCTTCAGATCATGTCATTTTGAAAGAAAATGAATATCAGACCATTATGGAAAAAGCTTTTTCTTTTGCTGAAAAAAATAATGTTTTGGTCACTTTGGGAATACAGCCATCAAGACCGGATACAGGATACGGTTATATTCAATACGGAAAACAAACAGAAGAAAACGAAATAAAATATTCCGGATTCAAAAAAGTATTGTCTTTTCGGGAAAAACCGGATCTTGCGACAGCAGAAGCCTATATTAAATCCGGTGATTATCTCTGGAATGCTGGCATGTTTGTCTGGAGCGTGTCTTCCATTCTCGACGCTTTTACCAAATATGCGGGGGATATTTTGACCGTATTGAGTGAAAAGGAAGAGCTTTTCGGAACTTCTGAAGAACAAAAATACATTGATGAAGTTTATCCGACTTCAAGGAGCATTTCAATAGATTATGCCATCATGGAACAAGCAGAAAATGTATATACTCTTCCGGCAGATATTGGATGGAGTGATCTCGGAACATGGAACAGTCTGCATGCTTATCTGGAATCCGGAGATTCGACTGTAAAAGTAGGCGATAACATCCATTTGATCGATTGTGAAGATGTTATGGTGATGTCCAATAATCAAAAACATATCGTCATCAAAGGATTGAAGGATTACATTGTGGTAGATGAAGACCACGCTATCCTGATATATCCCAAATCCGCAGAACAGGAAATTAAAGAAGTTGTAAAAGCATTGTGAGTTTGGATTTTTATATTTTCTGAAAATAGTGTGAGCTTATATTTTTTAACAGCATTTGTATAAAACAAAGATATCAAATCTAAAAAAACCATAGCTTTGGTGGCCAATAGCACCTGGAATATTTACAATTTCAGGAGGAATCTTATCGACCGGTTTGTTTCGTCAGGTTACAATGTTGTTGTTATTGCTCCTGTGGATGAATATATCCATTACAAAGAAGCGTACCCGATGGTCAAACATTTGGGTCTGCGCACTTTGGATCGTGACGGAATGAATCCTTTAAAGGACTTTTTACTGATTCTGGAGTTGTGGAGGCGGTATAAAAAAATCAAACCTGATCTGATTATTCATTTTACCAACAAACCAAATATATATGGGACTTTAGCTGCATGGCTCGCCGGAAGTAAAAATATTTCCGTGGTGACAGGTCTTGGTTATACTTTTATTCATAATGGATGGTTGCAAAAAGTGATAACAGAAATGTACCGCATATCCGGCAATCGGGCAGACAGAATGGTTTTTGAAAATACCAGAGACCGTGATTATTTTGTTGAAAATGGCCTTGTTCCTTCTGAAAAAGCAATTTCTGTAAAAGGGTGTGGTGTGGACACACATTATTTTATGCCGGTAGAACAAGAAACCAAAACATCTGAAAAAATAACCTTTACCTTTATTGGCAGGTTATTGTATGATAAAGGAGTCCAGGAATTTGTTGAGGCAGCCAGGGTATTACGACAAAAACGTAACGATTGTCAATTTTGGATAGTCGGAGAATTGGATGCTGAAAATCCTGCAACCGTAGATAAAGAAGATTTACTCAGATGGGTAGAGGATGACATTGTATTTTATCATGGATTTTTGAAAGATGTCAGACCTGTCATTTCCAGATCTGAATGTATCGTATTACCTTCTTACAGAGAAGGACTGCCCAGAATCATTCTGGAAGGAATGTCTATGGAAAAACCCGTGATCACTACCCAAACTGCAGGATGCGAAGAAACCGTAGATGAAAATGTAAACGGGTATCTGGTTCCTATACGCAACACGGAAAAACTGGTGGAAGCTATGGAAAAGTTTTTAGTCCTTACTCCGAAAGAAAAAAAGCTTATGGGTAAAAAGGGCAGAGAAAAAGCGATTTTTCAGTTTGATGATAAAATTATTGCAAATAACTTCCAAAAGATTGTTGATGAATTAATATAACAACACTTTTCAAGCACCCATAAATTTCAAAGCCCGTTTGAAATTTTGACAACCGGAAATCATGACCGGGATTCAAAATTTTAAACGGGCTTTTGTTTTTTACATCCTTACAAGGTTTCTTTGAGCCATTTGTAAAATTCTCTTTGCCATAACAAACCATTTTGTGGTTTCATCACCCAATGGTTTTCATCAGGAAGGTACAACAAACGACTTTTTATTCCTTTGACCTGTGCAGCCGTAAATGCTTCCAAACCCTGGCCGATAGGAATCCTGTAATCCTTCTCACCCTGAATGATCATAATCGGAGTGTTCCATTTATCCACTCTTGAAGCAGGATTAAAAGTAGTATAAGCTTCAATATGTTTTTTGTCCCAGTAGGGGCCTCCGAAATCGTAATTTACAAAAAAGGTTTCCTCAGTGGATCCATACATACTTTGTGTATTAAATGCTCCGCAATGCGATATAAAACTACTGAATCTCCCTTCATGAATGCCTGCCAGATAAAACACTGAATACCCTCCGTAGCTGGCACCTATGGCACCCCTTCTTTTTTTATCTACATAAGGTTCTTTGGAGATATCGTCTATGGCAGACAGATAATCCTGAATATTTTGCCCTCCCCAATCTTTGCTGATCTGATGATTCCAATCGACACCAAATCCCGGCAAACCTCTCCGGTTTGGTGCTACCACTATATATCCCTGTGCTGCCATCAGTTGAAAATTCCACCTGAAGGAATAAAACTGGCTAAGAGCGGATTGTGGGCCACCCTGACAATACAAAAGGGTTGGATATTTTTTTTTCGGGTCAAAATCTGGCGGATAAACCACCCAAACCAACATTTGTTTTTTGTCGGTGGTGGTTACGTACCGTCTTTCAATTTTTGACTTGGCTATAAGATTGTATTTTTTGGTATTTACGGATGTGATTTGTTTCCAGCTATTGTCTTTGAGGTTTATGCTGTATATTTCCGGAGCTGTATTCATATCGGTTCGTGTGACATACATGTTTCCGTTCATTTCTCCAATCAAAGCGGTAATATCCCATTCTCCTTTGGTGATTTGTTCGACTTTGATGTCTTTTTCACTTTTTTTAGGTAGGTTGACAGAAAATAATTGAATGGTTCCATCGACCGGTGCTGTAAAATATATTTTATCCTCACTTTTGGCCCATAAAAAACTATTGACTGTTCCATCCCAGTTTTTGGTGAGATTAATATAATTTTGGTCGAGTATTACGATTATGTCATTTTTATCTGCCTCAAATCCCGGTGTTTTCATCTGGAGGTAAGCAATTTGGCCTTTGGAATTGAACATCGGATGAGTATCGTATCCTTTATTGTCAAAAGTAAGATTTTTGATTTGACCATCGGATATAAAATATTGATACAGATCGGTATTGGTGCTCTGCATAGCCACGGTACCCTTTTCTTTTTTACAAACGTACACTATACTTTTGCCGTCAGGATGCCAAACATAATCTTCATCTCCGCCAAAAGGTTTTTGAGGGCTGTGAAAAGGTTCGTTTGCCATTATATCCGTTGACATATCCGTGCCTTCAGCAGTAGATTTCAGTATGATGTGGTTGTATTTGCCATCTGCCCAGGTATCCCAATGGCGATATCCGAGTTGATCGTAAATCTGTCCTGAAGTTTTTGACAAATCAGGATAAATGTCCTTTCCCAGAATTTTTTCCACTGCCACTTCTTTATGACTCAAAATATATTTACCATCAGGAGATATATTTTTATTTTTAAGATATTCATCCGGTTTTTCGATATCCGAATGTTCGCCAGATACAAGATTTACCATAAAATATCTGGATGAAAAAGAATTATCTTCCATTTTCGGGGTGGACACTTTGTACACCAAATGTTTATCATCTTTTGAAAACCCAAGGGCTGAGACCCGGCCTAGTTGCCAAAGAATTTCAGGAGTTAAACCTATTTGTCCCTGACCTCCGGCCACTTGAAGTCTTTGGGGATTATTCTGTGCGGATAACCAAAATGCCTGTAGAAATAAAATTAGAAAAATTACTTTTTGCATATTCATAAATGTTGTGAATGTTCAATGTTTATATTTGTTTCAGGCCATTTTTAAACTGCCTTTTAGTATTCATCCGGAAAGGTTGCAAATATATTAACCTTCTGTATGACAAAAATCTGATCCGTAACATCAAATTTTCATTCCTTGGGCGAAGGTATAAAATTTTTTAAAAAAACATTTAGAAAGTCAAGACTTGTGCTACCAATTTTGACCTGCTTTTTGATTTCCTGCTCCGTTCAGTTATGTGATTACTGATAGATAATCGCTGCATATTTTTTACCTTTGGATGTATGAAGCACAATGTAGTAGATCCCTTTTGGGTATGCCAAAATAGAAATATCTCTGTGAAAGGTGTTACCATATTTTTGTATGATAAATTTCTGAATTTCTTTTCCTTGTGCATCCAATAAAACGGCCGGTATCTGATACTCTGTCAGTTCGGTATCAGACATATTTATATGATAAAATCCTGAACCAGGATTCGGATTAATCTGAATGGAATTTTTTTGGTAACTATCTGAAACACTACTTTGAAAATCAAGTACTACTGATGCTTCAGTAATACAATTACCATCGGCTGTTTTCACCACAATTTCATACAGTCCCGGCAAAAGATTTTCAAACAAAAAAGAGTCCTGAAAAGCAGAGCCTCCGTTTATACTATATAAATAAGGCTCCTGACCGCCACTGACATTGATAATAATCTTACCGTCATTTGAATTGGCTGAAGATGCAGGGGTATTATTGAATGTCAAAACCAAAGCACATCCTGATTCCACACAAAAATCATTGGTAGAAATGTCAAAAAATGCCCCATCGTTTTCAAAAACCAAATTATTTGAAGCATCATACATTTCTATGGAGCCTTCCCCGAAATCACAACAAATACCGTCTTCGAGTTCATCGAGAATTGTAAAGGTATAACACGTTTCGCGTTGCAGACATAAATCGATATTTATAGGTTCCAATGCAGTAAAATATGGACCTCCTGAAGCAATTATATCGCTGCTGTTGTTTTCTGATGTGATAAACCAGGTAGTTTCTTCCGGATATTCATCTGTATTAATGATGAGCTTGTACAAAACAGATTGGGTATCGTAATTCAGAATAGTCGACGCAATATTATCAGTAATGTTCTCTTCTGATTCATTATTGGTTTTTGTGAGAATTAAACCAACTTCATTATCTCCATCAGACAAACCGGTTACCGGATAACTCAAAGAAACTGTTTGTTTAGGAGCAAGATTCAGCATAAAAATTAATGTATCCACAGTTTGACCATTGACGTTTAATTCTATTTCAGCGGAGGTCATATTTTGAAGACCAACATTTTGTAATGAAAATGGAATAGAATAATCACTATCACAAAATGAAGCTTTTGTAATTTCATCAATTTTTCCGTCAAGGACGGCATAATGATAAACGGTCATTCTTAGGGTATCATTTTTTATATTTTCATCATCCATCAAAGTAGTTACGATCATGATATCATAAGGGCCGAATGCAGCAAAATCATAGGCTGCAGCAAAATTGACCACTTTTACCTGTCCTTCTTTCATAGTGTCCCCCACAATTAATGTTTCCCGTTTTACACCATTGATAAATAAATCCATTTGTATATCAAACACGTCTCTTAATCCGGCATTGAGGATATTTGCTGTTATCGTTTCGTTGTTCGTAAGGTTGTGACCTGTGACCGGATTTTGAATGGTTACAGGTCTAATGTCAACCTGATTTTTTTGCAATTGAAATGCAACAATCCGGGTTTTGGAATTTTCAATGCCTCCGGCATATTCTGTAGTATACCAAAATGTCAATTCATCGATGGGATCAATACCCATTTGTGCATAATCACCAAATCTTCCGAAGCTTTCTATGTGTGTGGAACCATCCACTACATTTACTTCTTCAATGGTCATAAGTCCCGGAGGATCACTTAAAAATCTGCCTGTATAACGCACCCCTACATAAGAATTTTTACTGGAAACATTATAACCCATACCGATATTGCCGTTTTTATCGATAGCAATCGAACTCATAAATCGGTCCAGGCCATCCGGAGCATAGGTACCTTCCTGGAAAATAAACCACTCAGAACCGGGATTTTTTCGGAGTTCCATCCATCGGATACCGGATTGATTTTCACCATTTGTGACATCCGTTACAAAGCTCAGGACCAGGGATTCATATGTGCCGAAACTTCGAAACATCGGCACGTTCATAATGACTTCAGGAATGGCGTCCAAACCATTGCCGTTTAGTTGTGGAACACATGCAAAACCAACACCTTCGGAACTACAGGGATAACCATCATAAGGAGTAGTAACGAGACTCACCTGTGTAATCGAGGTAGCATTTTGATTTTCCCAATTGATATTAAATAGATACAATTCAAGCATATCTTCTGACACTTCTCCCCAGGATGAGTCATTTAGTCTCATTACCATAGGTCTGGTATCTGCCGGCATAATTTTTCCGGCAAAATCTACCGGAGTCGTCACAAAAAAACCTGCTTCGGTATTTTCGGAACCCGTAATTTCGATTCTTTGCATGATGACTTCATCAGCACCTGCGTATAAGGAATCTTTTTGAATAAAATAATTGTGCAGCACTCCGGGGCCTTCTTCATTGGTAGTGAAAACAATACTGTTTGGCCAGATGGCATATTTAGGATAATCCGGAAAAGTAGGTGTTGCAAATTCATAAGCGGTATAACTTCCTAAAGGATCTTCATTGTCAGAAATGGCGATCAGTACCAAAGCGGGATCGTCAAATTCAGTTATCATCCAACGGTTTTCAGTTTCATCGTATAAAATGATCGGGTCACCGGCACCTGACCTGCCAAATTCTGTCCATAAAATGTTGGATGCAAATTTTTCCAATAATGTTCCTGTCAAATCAAAAACGCCAATTTCTGTTGCATTAATCGCCTGTACATAGTGGGTTGTGCCAACATCACCGGTAGGATCATGCGGACTACCAAAAACAGAAAATATGCCATCAATATTTATAATAGGATCATTTTGAACAGTGCCCGGTTCATGCTGACGAATGGGGTCAGGTCCCTGATGTTCTTTTTCCGGAGACAATATATTCCTGTATTCTCTGCCTTTAAAGTTGTCTGGTCTTTTTTTATTTATTTTTCTGATGGATTTTGCAAAAGACCCCGGACTCTCATGGGTCAGTAATGTTTGTATACTTTTTGTTTTACCCAACTTTATCAGACGTGTATCCGTCACTTTATAGGGATCACCACCGGAAAAAACCGGAGCAGACAAAAGAAAAGTACAAATAAACAGAAGAAAAATATTTTTAGACATGTGCAAAAAACTTTAATTATTTAGATATGGTTGCTTTAGATTTTTTTGAATTTACTGAATTCGTTTGCGACAAACCGGAAGAGGTAAAGGAAATAAGATAAGGGGAATTTTTTAGAAAATCTTCAACCTCTGACAGATTTTTTTCACCTTTGGTTAATGTAATCAACCATTCATTTTTGGTTTTATTGACTCTTTTGGCATCCTTCAGGATGAAATAAGGTAAAAAATCTTCTTGTTTGGGTACATAATTATTTTTACATAATATTACATATTTGCGAAGTTCCTGAATGTTTTCAGTTTTTTGTGATGTACAGGAGAAAAAAGAAATATATATGGCGATCAAACAAAAACAGGAAGAAAACTTCATGGTCCAAAAAAATTTTTAAACAGGATGTAAAAATAAAATGCGAATATCATATTCTCACACAAACATAAAAAAGTATTTTTAAAATAAATATTTTTACTTAAAAATAATCTGTTTATGTCACCATGAAGTCTGAGTTTGATTTTATCAAGTAAAATAAGGGGTCGGATTTATTACCATGTAAAGGTTGAAAGATATTCATTTTTTGGAGGTCAAACATATATAAAATGTAAAACTATAATCTTCAAAGGTTTTTTTAAAAGATATAAATATTGGTTTTTTATATAAATATTGTTTAGAAAAAGAAATATATATAAACTAATAGATTTCAATTTATTACACATAAAAATATAAAAATGTATTACAAGACAGTAAAATATATATAATAAATTTTTGTAATATGTTTTAGATTTGTAGTTTTGCACCGGAATAGGTTTATCCTGTTCGTTTTGCCCAAGGACAGTAATTAATGATTCGGATTTTCTCAAAGTAAAAAATTGTTAATTATGTCTATTTCAAGTTTACAAAACATGAAATACAACATACTTTTTAAAAAGTATGTCATTTCAGTCATCACACTTTTGTGTCTGAGTTCGGGAATATTAATTCCTGATAATCTTGTGGCACAAAACCGGTACGTCAGTCCGGCGGGTGTTAATGCCGGCAATTGTTCTATGCCCGGAAGCCCATGTCTCACCATTCAGTATGCGGTCGATCAGGCTATCAACGGAGATAATATCAATGTTGCAGCGGGCACGTATAATGAAAACGTGCAGATCAATAAGTCCGTCACTTTGACCGGAACAAATGCCGTGGTGCAGGGAGCACCTGTAGCGCTCGGCACTTTCTGGATTCCCCCGGCTATCAACAATGTGACGATAACCGGATTTACCCTATTAGGATATGATAGTCCTTTTCCGGGTATCGAATATGCGGCTTTGTATTTGCAGGGAAGCCACAACAATGTTGTGATCTCCAACAATACCATCACAGCTGCCGGCGAGGCAGGTTTACTTGGGGAAGTTGGTGGTGTAAATACGAATGTGACTATTAACAATAATATTTTTAACGGTGTGACCTTTGTCGGACCCAACCCGGGAGATTGTGGATTTTTAAATCAATTTACAGCTTCGAATGTACCCCGACAATTGGTTGTTTTAGGAAATGCAGACAGTAACATTATTTTTACCAATAATACCATCAGCGGAACGGCAGGTGGTCCCGGTACACTTGCACCATGTAATGTCACAGGTCAGGGAAACACCTTGGTCACCATTGATGCTACCAATGTAACGATTACCGGTAATACTTTTTCCGGTACAACGACAAGATTTGCATCTATGTTGAGAACCAGAGGAACTCAAAATAGTATCAGTGGCAATATATTTAACGGAACGAATCTTCAGGGAACAGCTTTTTATCACTTTTATGATGCTGATGCCTTAACTGGAGGTACACCTTCAACAGTAAATGGTTTGCTGACATCCAATACATATTTACCGGCAGCGGTTTATGTTGTAGGTGGCGGTAATACTTCCATTTTATTTTGTGCCGGACCGGTATTGAGTGCCTCCATTAACGGAGTCGCTACAACACATACTTCAAATGACGGAATCTCTGATTCGCTTTCTTTAACATTGTGTAATACTACAGACAATATAACCTTTAATCTTTTTCAGGACTTATTTACACCTGCACTACCCAATGTAGAGGTTTATCAGATAGTCGAACATAACAATACAAGTGCATCTTTTTGTACAAATTGTACTGCACTTCCTTCGGCATTTACCAACCTTACGGAAACAATTTCATTGGTAGATAATACCATGTCCGGTTCAGTAACTTTAAAATTTGTTGCATTTACTGATGTAAATAACAACAATATGATTGATTTGACAGAATGTATGGGAGACACGGTCATTTATACCATTCAGGTCAATCCTGAAGTCACTGCGGCTTCTATTGTTGCAAATCCGACAGGTGATGTTTGTTTGGGAGCCACCGGAATCCAATATTCTGTGAATCTCACGGGAGGGTCTTCATCTGTTCAATACGCATGGTGTGCTTATAATTCAGGTGATGGTTCAGGAGCTTGCAACGGAGGTTTTATACCAAACAGTTCCGCTGCGGCACCTACAAGAAACTGGACGGCTTCAGCAGGTCCTAAATCTGTTGGTGTGACGATTACCCAACCGGGCTGTCCGACCCTTACAGATTTATATGTGTTTACTGTAGTATCAGATCCGGTCAGACCGACCGTTAATGTAGCCACACCTGCCACACCAAGTGTTTGTGCAGGATCAGGTGTTTCGGTTACCTTTAATCCGGGAACAGGTGGAACAGGAAGTTGTGCTGATGAATTTCAGTATTCAGTGGACAACGGAGCTTCCTATTTGCCTTATACGCCGGGAGCGACCATTTCTGCTGGCACCATGACCGTGATTGTTCAGGAAAGAAGAGTGTGTGATGGTCCGGGTTGTGATGGCAGTGGTGAAACCTTTGCCACATTACAAACTTGGACAATCAATCAAAACCCTGTTATCAATATTTTACCAAATCCGGCCGAAGTTTGTGAAGGTGTGGGATTGAATCTGAACGGAAATCCTTCAGGCGGATCAGGTGTTTATTCCACTCATTTGTGGTCAGGCACACATGCTGATTCTTTGAATAATCCAAATATTCAGATGCCGGTTTTTACAAGTGATAACAGCGGAATTTTTGTATTAAATTATGTTGTTACGGACAACAACGGATGTTTTTCATCTGCTTCAGTAAGTATAGAAGTGTTTGATAATCCTCAGGGAAATATTTTAGCGGATATTTATACTGTTTGTCCGGGAGAGGATCTTGATCTTGATGGCAATCCTTCAGGCGGATCCGGTAATTATGTTACCCATCTGTGGACAGGAACAGGTGCCGCTTCATTGGATGATGTAAATATCCAGGCTCCGACATTCAGTCAGGGAACACCGGGATTATACAATCTTGTGTACACCGTGACAGATGACAATGGTTGTTCTGGTATTGATATCACAAATGTGGATGTTTTGGGAACTCCTGAAATTTCAGCTACTGTATTAGGAACTCCGATTTCCAATCCGGGACCTTTGTTATTAACAAGACAAGTATGTAATACTAATAATAATGTAACAGCAACAGCTATTACACAAACAAATTCAAGTCCTGATGCATTTTTATACATCGAAATTATCAATTCTTTAAACATCAATCTTGCAGGTGGTGGACCGGGAGGAGATCTTGATCGGTTAGACGATCTTCCTTTGGATGGTCCTTTAGCAACGGTTGGTTCTACATGGATGAATTTTATTGATGATATCAGATTACAAGCAGGTGCCCAATGGGGATTTGTTGAAATCAGAATCACTCCATATACCGACATAGACGGATCGGATGATTTTAATACCGGTGATTGTGTTGGTGCACAAATAGAATTAAGATTTGAAGTACAACCTGTACCTCAGGTAATTGCTGCTTATGTAAACCCTACGGCTCAGGATGGTGAAATCTGTTCCGGAGAAACCGTTCAGGTAAATTTAAGTACCAACAATTTTCAAATGATTGGTGGAGGTACTCCTTTGCCAACAGATTACGAATATGAAATCGTTCAGATCAGATATAGCACAGATAACGGAGGTTCTTATCCTTTGGCCAATTCTGGCTATCCGGCAGGCCTCACAGGCGGTACCTATACTGTAGGAGATATTATTTCTTCCGGATTGGCTCAGATTTCTGAAATATTGACAAATACTACGGCAAGTCCCGTATATCTCAGATATCAGGTCGTTGCAAGATTGACCAATGATCCGTTTTGCGAAGATACTCCTTTAAATATCAGAGTTGTAATCAACCCAAATCCGTCAGCAGCTATCTCACCGGATCCTGCTGGAGTGTGTGCAGGAATTAACCTTGGATTGAATGGCAATCCAACAGGTGGCTCTGGTATTTTTTCAACACATAGCTGGACGGGACCAGGTGCGGCATCTTTGAATGTTACCAATGCACAATCCGTCACTTTTAATAATGCGACACCGGGAAGTTATTCGTTGACATACACGGTTACTGACGATAACGGTTGTTCAGGTAGTGATGTATTGAATGTTACGGTTCATGAGAATCCGACAGCAAATATTACACCGGAACCGGCAGAAGCCTGTATCCTTACAGATATTCAACTGAACGGAAATCCTGCTAACGGAACCACACCTTATACCCATTCGTGGACTGGTGCGGGATCACCTTATTTAAATAATACAGCTATCGTCAACCCGATATTTAATCATAATGTAATAGGACCTTATGAAGTTACCTACACAGTAACAGACAACAACGGATGTATAGGTTCAGATGTATTGACAATAAATCTGACAGATACAGCACCGCCGGTCATCAATTGTCCTGCAGGTCCGATAGTAATGAATACAGATACAGACAGATGTGATGCAGTGGTTTGTTTTCCTGTGACCACTAATGACGATTGTCCTTTTTTCATTCCTGAAGTATTGGCAGGTCATACCTATCTTGGAGCCTTCGGAGGAAGTAAATATTTTGTTTCCAACGGTGTTTTATCCTGGGAGGCAGCAAATGCTGCAGCTGCAGCATTAGGCGGACAGTTGGTAAACATATCAGGTGCTCAGGAACAAAATTATCTGGATGGTCAAATTACAAACGATCCGCTGTCCAGATTTTGGATTGGACTAAGATATTCAAGAGCTTTAGCCGCTTATAAATGGACTTCAGGTATTCCTTTTGTATATACCAACTGGGCTTCAGGTCAACCGGTATTACAAGGTACAACAGATTATGTTTTTTACTGGGATGCTGCCAATCCGGCAAATCTTGGTTGGAACGACGTACCCGGAAGTGTAAATAACATTCCTGTTGAAATGAGATATATCATCGAATTTTCAGGATTACCTGAGACTTTGACTGCAGGGCTTCCTAGTGGATCAATATTCCCGTTAGGTGACACGGATGTAACTTATGAAACAGAAGATTCTGCCGGCAATACTGTAGAATGTACCTTTACGGTAACAGTTGAAGATAATCAAAGTCCGGTAGTTGTCTGTCCTGCAGATGTTACCGTTAATCTTTTACCTTTGCAGTGTGAAGGCGTGGCAAATTATGTTGCAACTGCTACGGACAATTGTTCAATAGCTTCTATTGATTACTCCATTCCTTCCGGATCTTTATTCCCTATCGGAATTACACCGGTAACCGCAACAGCTACAGATGGCAGCGGAAATACAGCTGAATGTACTTTTAATGTTTGGGTTTATGATTATATCAATCCGAATCTGGCTTGCAAACCTGTTAATATTTCTTTGGACGACGTTTGTTCTACGTCTATTGATCCTACTATTTTCCTTACGGGGTGGCAGGGACCAAATCCGGGTGATATATTGATCGGATGTCCTGACAATTTTATCATCACCTTTATGACAGAAGATGGAACCATAGTTCCGTTGGCAGATTTGAAAAAACATATCGGAAAGACACTCAGGGTCATGGTTTCACACACCATGCAGAGTTTTACTTGCTGGAATGTAGCATTAATTGAAGATAAATTCCCGCCACAGATTGATTGCAGAGACATCACAGTCAATTGTTTGGATGAAACGGACAACCTTGTTGTTGCTTTTGCCAGTGACAATTGTTTTGCCGAGCCTAAACTGGTTTATGAAACCTTTAATGTATTGCCTTGTGAAGCCAATAATATCGGAAGAATCATCAGAAGATATATTGCAGTAGACAGATTTGGCAATGAAAGTGAAGATACCTGTACAGCAACTATTTATCTGGAAAGATCAAATTTTGCAGGTATTGTATCACCGGGTAATGCCAAATTACAATGTTCTGATAGTATTGTAAAAGATAATAAAGGATTTAACCATCCTGCACCAAGTCAAACCGGAGTGCCGACTTATAACGGTCAACCGATATTCCCGGTCAATTTGTTCAATACTTTGTATTGTAATGCAACACTTGATTATGATGATGTCATCGTTTTTGATACACCATGTAAAAAAAGAATTGCCAGAACGTGGAAAATCTTTGAATGGCATTGTACAGGATTGGTCATTCACCCTATAGGAATGCCTCAGATGATTGACATCGTAGATGATACAGCACCGGTCATTCCGATTGTTGCCAATCAAACAATGACCACAAGAACAAAAGCTTGTTCTGCAACAGCCACACTTCCGGAATTAAATATCACAGACAATTGTAATGGTGTTAAGTCCGTCCTTGTCAATGTCTTTAATAACGGATCTCCTGTTGGTACATTGCCTTCAAATGGTGGTATCATGGAACTTCCTGTCGGAAATAATGTGATTACGTATCAGGCAAGTGACAACTGTGGCAATACATCAACCAGAACGTATACCATCACTGTACGTGATGAAACCAATCCGATTGCCATATGTGATCAGTTTACAACGGTGAGTATCAAAACAAACGGATATACAGAAGTAACAGCAGTAGCAGTTGACGATGGTAGTTTTGACGAATGTAGCGCGGTTACCCTTGATTTACAAAGAATGGAAGACCCTTGTGGTACAAATTACAATATAGGCTGGCACGAAAAAGTAGGTTTCTGTTGTATGGATGCCAATCAGGCCAGAATGGTTACTTTGAGAGTAAGAGATGCAGGTGGCAGAGAAAACTTGTGTATGGTCACAGTCAATGTTCAGGAAAAAGTTAATCCTACGATCTCTTGTCCATCAGACAGAACGATCTCTGACTGTACGTTTACATTTGATTCGAACAATCTTGATTTTTATTTCGGAGCAGCAGTTATTACAGACAATTGTCCGGCAAACAATACAGTTGATCACGAATATGACGATCAAAGAAATCAGTGTGGCGTAGGAACGTTGGTAAGATCTTTTGAAGTGTTGAGTGGAGGGATTTCCTATGGTAATTGTACGCAAACCATCACCTTCCAAAACAATGCTCCTTTTAACGGAAATGATCCTTTACAATTGAATTGGCCGGATGATTATACAGCGGTAAATCAATGTGATACTTTAAGTCTTGAACCGGAATTTTTACCTGCCGGATTCAACAGACCAGTGATCACACAAGATGTGTGCGATAGAGTAGGATTTACTAAAGAAGATTTGGTATTCCCTTTCACTACAAACGGAGCTTGTTTTAAAATCATCAGAAAGTGGACCGTAATTGACTGGTGTCAGACAGACATCAACGGAGATTATCTGACCTGGACACATGAGCAGGAAATCAAGGTGATGGATAATACAGCACCTTTGATTACAAGTCCTGATACTTCCAGAATAGCGTTGTCTTACGATGTAAATTGTCTTGGCGCAAATATAATACTTACCGCCAGTGCAGAGGATTGTACTCCTGAAGAAGAATTGTCATGGAATTATACCATCCTTGACGCGGCAGGCAACTTTTTTGACGAAGGTAATACCAATGATGCCAGCGGATACTTCCCGATCGGAGATTATACCATTGAGTTTGTCGTTGAAGACAGATGTGGTAATCAGGCGACAACCGGATATACCTTTGAAATCATCAATGCCAAAACAGCAACACCAATCTGTTTTAATGATTTGAGTGCAGACCTGGTTGTTATGGATATGGATAATAATGGTACACCGGACACTGCGATGGTGGAAATCAATGCAGAAAGATTTAATAACCACAGTTACCATAGTTGTTATCCGAATGATCCTTTGATCTTCAGTTTTTCACCTGATGTAAATGATGCTGTTCGTACTTTTGGATGTACTGATATAGGATTACAACCGATAACCATGTATGTTACAGATATCAACGGCAATCAGGCTTACTGCAGTACCAACATACTGATTACCAACAATGATCCTGCCTATACTTGTACCGGCAATATTGTTTCAGGAACTATTTTCGGAAGAGTTGCCACCGAAAACAACGTGGCTATTCAGGAAGTATCTGTCAAACTTGACGGTACGGAATTAGACACGCAGATGACAGGCGAGACCGGAGAATACAATTTCGGAGAATTGCCGTTAGGTGGTAATTATGCCGTGACACCAAACAAAGATGTGGATCATGACAATGGCGTTTCCACACTGGATATTGTAATGATTCAAAGACATATTTTAGGAATTGAAAAATTGCCGAGCACATATAAGTACTTAGCTGCAGATGTCAATAATGACCAAAAAATCAATTCTCTTGATTTGGTAGAATTGAGAAAAATTGTTTTGGGAACACAAATGACCTTTAAAAACAATACAAGCTGGAGATTTGTCGAAGAAAACTTTGAGTTTCTTGACCCATCCAGCCCGTTACAATTGTTTATTCCGGGAATGTGTGCTATCACCAATTTGCAGCAGGAAATGAAAGCGAACTTTATCGGTATTAAAATCGGTGATGTAAACGGTTCTGCCAAACTGGATGAAGCAGACAGAGATGAAGCTGAAAGCAGACATTATTTTGCCTTCAAAGCTGAAAATAAATTTGTCAAAGCCGGAGAAAAAATCACCATTCCTGTTTTGTCCAACAGCAATGCTACGTTGTACGGATGGCAACAAAAAATTGCCGTCACAAACGCAACATTACTTTCTGTTGAATCAAAAATGATTGACGAGTTGTCGACATCAATGCATATCAGTGGCAATGAAGCCGGAATGAGTATCGCTTTGGGTGAAGGTCAGGTTGTTCAGTCAAATCAGGAATTGTTTTTCCTAACTATTTTGGCGACACAGGATGGTTTTGTCAAAGACATGATTTTTTATGAAGCTGAAGGTATCCAAGCCGAAGTTTATGTAGATGGTCTTCAGACAGCAAAAACCATGAAATGGCAATGGGTTGACGTTGCAGAAACAACTTTTGACATCGTCAAACATCAGCCAAACCCTTGGAAAGAAAGCACAATCGTTGGCTTTACCATTCCACAAGAAAACATGGTGACTGTCAAAATCAAAGACCAGACAGGAAGAACTGTTTATTCAGCCACTGAATATTATATGGCAGGAGAGCAGCAGATAGAAATCACAAGAGAGGCCATTCAGACATCCGGGTTGTACTTTATCGAAATCAAGTACAATCAGGAAGTAAAAACCGTTAAAACCATTATGATTGACTAACCCGATCGTCAATCATCAGATACATCTTATGTATTAAAAATATCAATTCAAATTGAGAGTTTCAGAGGCAAGTCCGTTAGGGCTTGCCTTTTTTTATGTTTTTTGCGAAAAAAACGGAAACAATGGTAACATTCCGGAGGTAAATGGCAACTTAGCTGATATAATTGATCAGATATTTGTAGAAAATTTTTGATGATGAAATATAATTTTTAATAATATCCTTAAAAACCGAACCATATTTTACAGGTATGTATATATTTACGCTGATGTATTTACAAAATATTTCTTTGGTATGAAACTTCAGCATTTTCGTAAGTTATCCTGTGTGTTCTGTTTGTGGTTTATGACATGTTGTTTACCTTTGTTTTCTCAACAAACTGAAAAAAATCTCAACCAAAATCTTCATTATTTCCGACATATATATTCGTTTTCACAATATTATACTACCCTCGATTCTTTGGGGATATATTGGGAAAATAAAAAAGATATGGATCAACTATTTCATCTGCAAAGTTTTTTATACCGACTGCCGCAAAATAACGAAGATAGCGTCATATACCGGAAATATCTTATAAAATACGCTCAAAAGTTTAGAAAGCAGAATGAATTTCAGAAAGCACTCATATTTTATCTTAAAGCTTCATCATTTTCCAAAGACCTGAATACAGATGATAAGGTATGGTATTGTGAATACTGGATCGGAACCATTTATGCCAGAATGGATGATTACGATAAAGCAATTTTTTATTATAAAAAATGTATACCTTATCTGACAGCAGAAAAAAATTACGGAATACTCTCCCGTTTGTACAAAGAAATCGGAAGAGCATATATGTGGATGGGAAATATTGCTGAAATGAAAAATTACTACGAAAATGGTATTGCTTTCGGACAAAAAAGTGATGAATACAAAGGTTTGCAAGCCATTTCGGATGCATACGCTGAATATCATCTCGATTACGATACATCAGATACAAGATTGGCGGAAATCAGGAGACATCTCGACAACAGCCTTTATTATCTGAATAAAATGAAAGACGATAAAGATTATGAAGAGCGGGCTTATAATCTCGATCATCTGTATGGCCGTTATTTTCATGAAAAAAAGGTTTACAGCAAGGCAACACAATATTACCTGAAAGCCATCCGTCAGGCCGAACCATATTTTGAAGGAGAAAAATCAAGAGATATGGCCAAAATGTATAGCAATCTGGCAGCAACTTATCTTGAAGAAAAACAACTTCATCTGGTCAATGAGTCCATTAAAAAAGGATTTTTATATCTTTTACCAAGGTATCAACATGAAGAATTACCAAACGAACAGGATATTGATCTTGAAAATACTTTTGTCACTTTATTAGATTTAAAATCACAGTATTATTATCAAAAATTTTTAGAACCTGACCTTGTCCCGAATCTTGATTCTGCACTTTTGTCTCTGGATATGGCGATGTTGGCCAATGACCAACTTAAAGAACGACTTATACTTCAGAATTCCGGTTATATATCGGTTGCATCCAACAAAAAACTAGTGAATACTGCGACCGGATATTGTTATCTGGCGTACAAAAAAACCGGAGATCTTCGTTATGTTGAAAAAGCAAGAACGTATTTTGACAGGTCCAAAAGTCTGATGCTCCGAGAAAATCAGGACAAAAGTATGTTGAAAGGAAAAATGAATAAAAGCGATCGGGATTTAATTGATTCTTTGGAAAATAAACTCATTTTTTTATACCATAACGATGTATCAGACAAAGATAAAGTTGAGGAAGACATCCTGACCACAACAGAAAGCCGTGAAAAAATTTATCAAAAATATATAACCACGTCAGTAAAATCTTCACCGGTCTCAGGCCCGTATCTGGAATATATCACCACGGAACATGAAACTTATCTGCTGACCAATATCGGGTCGCAACCTATGTATTCATTAGGTAGGACAGATGAATTAATCAAAGTAATCGACAAAGTAAACCAACTTCTCAATTTAAAAAACGATCAGCTTTTGCCCCGACAATTGGATACTTTGTTCCGAATGTTGGTGCCGGTTTCCATCAAAGGATTACCCAAAATAAAAATCATTCCTGACGGAAAGATCACTTTTGTTCCCTTTGACATACTCAGAAACGGCGACAGGTTTTTGATGGAAGATCATGTCCTGAGTCTGGTCTTTCACCACCAACAACCCAATTATTCGGAGCGTAAAAAATGGTACTACAAAACCCTGGTCGTTCAGCCTCAGTATCCAAAATCAGAAATTCCGCAGTATGCCAGCCTGGAGAGAGGTAGTTTGTCGCATCTTCCATTTGCCGGTGAGGAAATCAGTATGATCAGAGAGCATTTTAAGTCATTGTATAGTGTCAAAACTTCCGTTGAAATTGCATCTTTTCGGAAATGGCTGAAGGAAAACGATATTTTTCATTTTGCCGGACATGCTTTAGTTACCGGAGACTCGAGTTATCTGGCTGTCACAGATGACAAGGGAAATATATTTGCCATTCCGGACCAGCTTTTGTTCAATATGAGCAATGAACTGGATATGGTGACCCTGAGTGCCTGCGAAACCGGTTTAGGTACGTTCAAACAAGGAGAAGGGGTAAGAAGCCTGGCTGTCAGTTTTCTGAATGCCGGCACCCGCAGCATAGTATATTCATTGTGGGAAGCAGATGACCAAAGTACTGCGACCATTATGACTTTGTTTTACCGTTTTCTTCAGGAAGGCAAAAATAAGGACGAAGCTTTGGTGGACGCCAAAAAAACGTTTTTATTGACCTGTAGTCCGGAACAAAGGCATCCGTATTTCTGGGCAGGTTTTGTGATTGCCGGCAATACCAATGCTTTGGACAGGGTGATTTCAAAAAATCAACTTTACGGAGTTATGGCCGTAGCCCTGCTCCTGATGATATATCTATTTTTTTACATCAAAAACAAAACAAAATGAAAAACAGAATTTTAGTGATGATGCTTCAGGTGTTATTATCGGGTGTGGTTTTTGGTCAGACAGTTCCTCCCGACAATCAATGGGTTATAAAAGGGGGAGAGGGCATTAATATGACAGGATCTGCATTTAATTATGATCCGTTTGATAATTTGCCATTTCTCAAATTTGATAATTTTAAATATCCTTCAGGATCTCAATCCAGAAATGATGTATTTATCATATATAATGACGGAAGCTTTTTTAATTCTTATACTTTAGCTGATACAGATTGGAATGATAATTATGGTACCGGTAGCGGATACTATATTAATAATCTGAGTACGAGTCCGGAAGGGCCCATCCAATATTTATATTGGACAAATCGTTATGAAGGAGATGATTTAGATGAAAAGGTGACAAGAGTGTCATCAGGTGGAAATTTTACATTACCGGTATCAGTTAATAACGATGTAAGTTATTTTAATGTGAATCATGATATTGTACCCAATACTGATGTCACTTTAATCATTAAAAAGCCTGAAAAAAATTGTATATATTATTTGGAATATAACGTATGTGATTTTGGGAGTTGCTCTGATTTATTAACAGAAAATTTTAGTGTATTTGCCAATTCAACAGGAATAGATGTTAATCATACGACCACTACTATTCCTAACAGGATTCAATTGGCTTTTAATAATCAAAACATTGCTTATGTTAATTTTAGAGTAAATGGCACTGCTTTACAATATGCACAACAAGAACAGAAAGCAAAATTTAAATTAATCACCGAAGGTGAGGTAGGGTGTAGGAGTGAATTGCATAATGCAACAATTTTAGTACCTATCAATGCCGCTCATGATCCGAATTATATGCAGTTGAATTCAATTTGTAAAAACGAAAATAATGAAATTTTACTTAATTATTATGTTCAGGTTCAGAATACTGAAGAAACGGCAGGTACATATAAAGTCAAAATAGAATTACCTATTCCTCCTTGTGTAAATTTAAATGACATACATATTCAGGAGGTAAGGTTTAACTCTGAGACTAAAGCCATTCCGGGATATTTTAATCAAGGTTTCTCTTGTGAAAAAAGTGGGAATATCTTAACTTTTCATTTTCCGGAAAATGATTATTTAAAGCCTTTTGACACTAATGATATAAATAGTAGTATTGCTTCTGTAAAGTTTTGTGTAAAACTTAACGAACTATGTTCGGATAATTATACTGATTTTACTACACCGTTATTACCGGAAACAGGAACATCATATTTCGATATTCTTGATTTTCCGATTGCTGAATTTATTGATTTACCATCGTCAATAAAAGATAGTGTTGAAACCGGGTCCAGACCTGTTGTTTTTAATAATTGTGATTGTATAATAAATGATGAAAACAAGTGCCCTTGTTTTTGCAATTCGTTTAGTCCAATTTGTTGTGGTAAAATTAACTATCCTTTTTGGGCTTTAATTACGGCTGTAATTATTTTAACTTTAATTGTTGTCAGAAGATTTTTGAGAAATCCTTAAAAATACAATTATACACTCCCTAAGCCTCTTGTTTTGCTTCCAAACAAGGGGCTTTTTGTTTTTTTAAATGAAGATGATTGAATATTTCTGGGAGGGTGATTTTTTTGGTACGGAATAACCATTTTTTTGCAGCTACGAAAAACGCAGGGCTCCGCCCCTTTTGAAGACAAAGGGAAACCTTCAGTTTTTTTATTTACATTAAAAATTAAAATGTCTGCAAAAACCCAATTTAAATTTTTACAATTTTAATTTTGGACAACCTTTCAGAGGGGCGTTAGCTCTGCGTTCTTATTATTCATTCAAATACTAAGAATACAAGGCTGCAATCCTTTTGTTTACCTGATTTTTGATGATCAAAACTATGCTATCAAATTGAAATTTCCTGAATCCTTCCAAAACCGTTATTATTTCAATTGATCATATATTTTTAGGTACACGGGATCGGTATCCTCCGGCAATAAATCGATTAATTCCTTCATTTCGGTTGTTTTTCCTACATGATACAATGACAAAATTCTCAGATAATTGATTCTGTCTCTTTGAATATTTGTTTCCGGATTTTGCGGCAAATAGATCAGGGTACTATCCGCCATTTTATTTTTGGCAAATAATTCTGCGACCCAAAGATTTTTTTCAAAGGTGGACAAAGACGTGGCAAAAATCATGTTTTTTGCCGCCTGAATATTACCGTCGAGTCCTATGTTGATTGCGTCCGACAAGGTGTCGCTGTCGGCACTACGCGAAATCGGCCAGGACGGATCCATATATAAAACAACATATTGTAAAGGTTTTTTTGTTTGCGATTTCACCACAAAATAGATACCGGACAACAATAATACAGATAGCAGAATCCAAAATAAAAGGCGGTAAGTGGTTTTGGGTTTAGGTGGATTTGCGACCTCTTTTGCAATACTACGTACTTCCTCATCGATAACGGCCAGACCAATAGATTTCAGGGTACTGTAGTGATCCACCATTTTTTGAAGGTCAGGTTGGTTTTTACAAGCTTCTTCGAAAGCCAATCTTTCATTTTCCGGAAGGCGATTGGCCACATAATCATGGATCTGATCAATAAAGGGACTCATATTTCATTTTTTAAAGCCTGGAGGATATGGGGCCGCAATTCGAGCCATTCGATAAGTGATTTGAAACAAAAAAACTTTTTTTTGCGTGCCACTCCGTCTGTTTTGTAACCCAATTTTTGAGCTATTTCAATCATGTTATACCCACCGGCCCAATAGAGTAAAACTTCTTTACAGGGTTTTACGAGTTGGTCGAGGATTTCGTGCAAAATTGATATTTTATTTTTGTCGAAAATGAGGGAAAAAAAGTTTTCCTCCGAGGGCTGATCTTGTGTATGATTTTCTAAACTTTGTACCATGTTATGTTTTTTTTCTTTTCGCAAATGCACCAGCCAGAGATTTTTGGCAATACCAAATATATAACCGGAAAAGCTCCCCTGAATCACCAGACTCCTGTCTGTAAAAACTTTTTTGGCAAAGGCGATGATGCTGTCGTGAAAAATCATGGTCGCATCATCGGGATGACCGTTTTGTTTAACGATATAAGCGGTGATTTCGGACAACAACTTTTGGTCTTTGACCATCACTCGGATGGCTTTTTGTCTTTCAGTCGTGGTGCCTCTCAGCAAATCGGGAATGGAAGGATGGTCTGTGGTCACTACTTGGGTATAGGTTGTCGAAAAGTTCAAAAACGTTACTTTATGAAGGCAAATGTCGTAAAAAAAATGGTTTATTGAAAATTTCTTTTGAAATCGTAAAAAAGATCAGTAACGTTTTTTTTAATAAAAGCAACTACCTATAAATTTATCAAAAGAACAACATTTGGTAAAACCGGGATTCATATCTACATAAGTAATTTCTGAATCTGCATTATTTTCAAATTATTTTTTAAATCAAAATTAACCCGTTTATCCAGTTTCAGTTGACCTGAAACAAGTCACATTTTTTTCAATATTGATAAAAAAAAATTGAGCATTTCTATAGGGTGCACACTATAGACTGACTCAAAACACCTTGCTTCGGTTCGGGGCAAACAATCCATTTATTAACAGTTAAATCAAATTTAATGAAAAATTTATTTCATATAGCATTGCTATGTATGTGCACCATCGGATGTTCTGTTGACGAAGAATACGAGTCAATAAATCAGGTGCTGACCAACCGTTCTGTTTCAGAAAAACTGAAAATAACCTTGTATCAAAGCGGCGATAGTACAGAAATTGCTGCTGATAAATTTATTGCCGGGAAGTTGAATGGTGCCTGTATTGTTCAGACCATAAGCGGAACAGACACGTTGCATTTTACCGATTTCGACCGGATACATGCGACATCCAAAAGTCAAAGTCTCCGGGTTAATGTCAACGGCATCAATTATGAGGATAAGACTTCGGTATCTGTTGATTGTTCTGCCAATGAATTGGATGCCGTAATCTATCCCGGCAATCAAAATATATCATCCGTATTGATCGTCGGAGATGAAAGTGGTGGTTTTTAGGAGAGATTGAATATTTCAAAAGCGGATGAAACGTTTCATCCGCTTTTTTAAATCATATCTATTTTATGGTTTTTTATATATTTTGTCAGCCAGTTTCTGTTCATGAGGTTTGTATGTTTGCTCATATTTATCGGATTTATTCCTTTGTCAATATCTTTGAGAACGGAAGCAAAATTGAGGTAACTGTTGACGATCTCATTGGATTGATTGTCGGGATTTCTTTTAAAATAGCCCAAAAAACTGTTTAGTACATTATGATATACATCTGGCTCGGATTTTTTTTTGACAAACCAGGCAGCCAGATGCATAGAATAACATTGTATTTTTTCTGCTACATCATGAAAGGTTTTATGGTTCGTATGCAGAATGACATCATCATATTGGTCATGTTTTAGAAAGGCCATGGCGATACATACGTCTTTCGAATTTTTTGGACAATCACTATGTACATAAGGACTGTACTTTTCGATAAATTCCAATGAAAAAGGCAAACTGTTTATTTCTGCAACATTATTGACGAGATTGCGAAAATTGTGTGGCATAAGTTTACCTTTTTGATTAAAAACACCTCTGGTAAAAGCAAAATCGTATATAGAGTTGATTGTATCCGGAATCATAGATTCCTGTGACCTTTTTTTTGCCATAGTATAAAGACGCAACAGATAAAATGTGTAGATGACTTCTTCAAAACTTCCATTTTCAGGAGGATTTTGTAAAAAAGAATTGACCAGATCTAAATATTGGTTAAATTCAAAATGTCTGAGTAAACCGGAAATTTGTGAGAGAAACGTATCTTTTGTATTATTTGTATTTTGTCCGGCAAATTTTTCAAGAAAGTGAAGATCGGCCTGAGGATCAAAGGGGAACAATAAACTCCAGTTCAAAAGTTCCGCTTTGAGAATTTCTGCTGTATAGATTGTAAAATTTTTGAAAGAATCAGCCATCTCATGGGCGGCCGGCGCACCTGTTTTATATTTGTAGGGGTTATGGCTGAAGTACACCTCAAATTGAGCCATCCATTTGTATAACAGGTTATAATAATGATTGTCTGAGAGTGTGTTGGTTTTTGTATAATACTTATCAGCCAAAACGTAGAGGCCATGATTTTGAAAACCTCTGATCAGCAGAACGTCTTTAAGTTGCGGGTCACGATCAAGGCTTTGTTTTACGATCCAATCTTCAAGCAAATTATAGAGGACAGAAAGGTAGTTTGCAAAACCTTTGTCTGTATGTTTTTGATATTTTTTACCTCTTATTTCCTCAAGGGTGGTTTCAGGTTTGATGTGGTGCAGGTTTTTTGTCAAAAATTTACAGATGCCGGATACTTCAGATTCGGGGAGGTGGTACAGATTGACATATTTTTCAAAATTTTTATGCTCATCATCCGACAATGCTTTAAGTGCGACGATAAATTTTGGTAGAGCCATAACATCATTTTTATCAGGAAAATATCAAGGTGTAAATATAGCATAACAATATTATATACAATGACTTATAATATAATCATTATCATTTTATATATAAAAATCATCAGGAAAACGTCAAAATCTTTATTAGGAATGGTGTAAGGATATGGTCACATTTGCATTATCATTAAAAAAGAATTTTTCATCAGAGACGTATTCCATTCCATGGCGCAACCATTTTTATTATCCGGTAATAATCAAGCCCTCTGGCAAAAAAAAGAACATACAAAAAGTGCCGTGGAATGGTCGTCGATGGTGGGAGATTTTAAAACAAAACAACCAACCCGTTATGAGATTATTTTTTACCTTTTTACTCATTTTTTTAATCTGTTTTGATACAGATGGACAGTGTATTGTCACCACAACAGAAACATCAACTATGTGGAATCAAGGTATTGGCCCCGGGCCTTCAGCCCCAAATGGACAAGTCATCACTGTTTGTGAAGGGGGTGTTGTGACAAGTATTGCTATGTCAAAACATTTAGTTATAAATGATAATACTACCGGCAGACTTGAGTTATACAGGAGTGGAACATCCTTTACCAATCTCATATGGACCAGGGATGGGTTCCCGATCAGTGCCGGGTCAAATATTACCGGTTTGAGCTGGGTTACTATAGATTTTACCATTGGAGAAGGGATAAGTTATTCTTTAAATCCCGATGAAGCTGTATCCTTTTTGTATAAAAGGACAGGCAATAATTTTAGTTATAGTTTTCATTTTAATGCAACAAATCCATATTCCGGCGGAATGATGGTCCGTGCAAATTTTCTTCCATGGAATAATGGAAACAATGATTGGATCATGAAAGTTGCCATGAATGATGCCTCCCTTCCGGTTGATTTTGTGGAGGAATTGTGGTGTAAACCAGAAAATGGAAAGGTCGTTTTATCCTGGACAACGGCTAATGAAATTAATAATCTTGGGTTTGATATCCAACGATCTCAGGACGGCATCAACTTTGAAACCATTGGTTGGGTAGATGGCCATGGCAATGAAAGTGGCCCCATCAGATATCATTTTGTTGACGACTTACCTCTCACCGGAAGAAATTACTATCGCCTCAAACAAAATGATTATGATGGAAAGTTTGACTATTCCCATATCACCCACATAGATATAAAAAGAAGTGGCAACTTAGCCATATTTCCCAATCCTGTCACGGATATTCTCAACATACAGATCGAAGAAGATGAAACATTTACCATTTATGATCAAATGATGAAACCGGTAAAAAAAGGAGTTATTCCGGCTTCAAGACAAATATCGGTTTCTGATCTCCTTTCCGGAATGTACTTTCTGTATCTTTCTGAAAGAGGAGAATATGAAAGATTTGTGAAGGGGTAATCAAATCAGGAGTTTTCCGAAAATCCATAAAAGAGTAGGGCGGGGAAGCTGAAAACAGTTTTAACGTGAGGTGAAGTTATCCCAATTTTATAAAAAGGGGAAAAACACCCTGAGAAAAGGGGGAAAATCCTGTGATTGTATAAGAGGTATAAAGATATTTTTGTGAGAATATTAATTTTAACTAACAATTTATTAAACCATAAAATTAATTAAAATGCCAGGACCTGCTCTACATCATATGATAGCTGAAAGGCTGAAATCCAATATTAGTCTAAATAATGGTTTAGGATCTCAAATGACCACAAGCCAATACGAAAGTTTACAACAGCTACTTTCTGATCCAAAGAATTTACCATATTTATTTTTGGGATCCCAAGGGCCCGATTTTTTATTCTTTAATACAAAAGACATGTCGCCCACAATAAAGGCAATTGCTGATTTCTATTTTGAAGTTAGCGACTTTATAGTTGAGTTTCGAAAAAAGCTTTTGGAATTATTGCCACAACCAGTTCTAGATGCCTTGGCCGCTTTCGACGAAGCTGTAAATGAAGTTATTGAAGATTCAGTATTATTAAGTGAGTTGCAACAGACTTTTAATGATATAAAACAATTGCTTGATGGATTTTCTGCTACTCTGATGACTATGATTACAAAATTTATCTCAGAATTCAATCTTTTTGATGAATTTGATCATCCTTATCGTGATGGTATTGAAATGAATAAAACTGACTGGTGGTGGTTTGATGCTCTTCATTATAGAAAAACTGGAAAATTCACGAAAGCTTTGCTTGATGATTCTTCATTAAGCTCTGATGATCCAAAATACCTATATGCATTAGGTTATCTAACTCATTATTCAGCAGATACGGTAGGTCATCCATATGTCAATTTGATATCAGGCGGTCCTTATAGATCTCATGCTCAAAGACATAAAACGGGAGAAAATTATCAAGATGTCTTTAATCTATTTAACCATACTGGAATTGATTGGAATCACTCAAAGTTTCACGCATTGTATAATTTTAACTTTACTGGAGATATAAATACTGATGCAAACATTCCTGATTCGAATACTAATTTGCCAAACGATTTGGCTGAAATGATTGCTAATGCTATTAACCGAATATACCAAGAAGACCCTGTCGGTGCTCCTGATCCTGAAGTTGAATATGGTAAAAGCATTACTGCTGAAGATGTTAATAATGCATACAGGATTTACTACAAATGGTTCAGAAATGTAACAGAGACAGGTACATTACCATACCCAGTAGCTTATTCTTTCTCAGAAGAATTGAGAGAAGTATGGGAACAAGCTATGGAGAATCTTGGCAATGTAGGAGACTTTCTTGAAAATGCAATCGATGAAGCTGGGAGTTTTGGTTTGTTAAGTATATTTTTTATATTGGCAGCATTGATCGTAGGAGCTGTAATGGCAGCTGCTGCAATCGCTGATGCTATCGCAGGTGGAATTACCACATTAGGGACGTCTACAATTAGAGCGGCAGCGTGTTTGATTTACGAGCAGTTGTTCAATTCTTATCAAACTTTTAGATTAGGTGTAGCTATGAATGGTTTGGCATTCCCAATGCAAGAGCATTTGGCCGAACCAAGATTGACTCAATTTGCAAATCCTGCGAATTCCGATACTACAGGTGCTACAGGTATAGCTGCAGCACCTCATTTGCCATTTCAAAGATTTGAACCAAGCACATTTCTAGGGAGCCTATTTAACCAAGAGCGTCATCTTGTATATCCTACTACTCAAACTGAGAATGATCAAATTATGGGAATGATAGATAGTTATCTTACTCAACCATCAACTCATTATGCATTTGGCGAAATTCCTTTTCAGCCTGCTGATATATTACAACAGTTATCTGATTTAACACCTAATGATGATGCAATCAACAATGACGACGGTACAATACTCAAAACCATTTTGGATAGCAAAGCTTCATTAGGAAATGCGATGACTCTTATTGAAAAGAGCCACGAAAGAATACAGCAAAACCAAAATATAGTAGATTTTAATCTAGATGGGGACAGAGGATATTCCTATTTGTGTTGGACACAAACAAAAGATTCTGAACCAAACGAAGTTGACTTTCCAGAACAATTAGTTATCAACCCAGAAGTGAAGCTTAATTTTATAAAGTAAAAACAAATTAATCATGTCTTTAGAAAACCTAAAAAATGCTCAGGAATTTATCACTAAAATAAAATCAAAAATTGTTGATAAAGAGCCACAAATGAAAGACTTGTGGAAAAGCTTAATTACAAAATCTCCTATCAAAGATAGAAAACCACCAAGAGACTTTAAGGATAGTTCGTATTTATATATACGATCCTACGATGGAGACAATGGCGTTAGACCAGGCGCAACTGGAATTCCATATTGGATATCGCCTGACGTTAATGTAGCACCAGAATCTTCTTTAAATTCGTATACTTCTGAACTTAACGTTGGAACACTATATAATCTCGAATGTCTAGTGCACAATCGCGGTGACTTAATAGTTCCTTCTGCAAAAGTTGAGTTTTACCTAGTGACACCAAGTCTTGGGTTTGACACTAGGTATGCGAAAAAAATCGGAATAACTAGTGGGTGGGTTAACTGCTATGGATCAACCAAGTTAAGTATTAAGTACATGATCCAACCTGATGACAGTGGTCATAAATGTTTATTTGCCCGCGTATTCTCTTTTTCTCCTTTAGAACTTCCAATTCACGATACATTATTAAACCCATATGAAGATAGGCATATCGGACAAAAAAATTTAAATATACTGCCACAAATGATGGCCATGCGCATAAATATTCTTCATATGCCAATTGCAAATGTAGAAGTGGTTTTTAAACCCATGAATAGAGAAGCTTTACTCGCTACAAGGCATCCTTCATTAAAAGACTTTAAAGTAAAGGAAGGTGAAAAATTTATCAAAGTGTTGCAAAATTTCAAATTAGAACCAAGTAAGAAAAACGGTAATATTGAAGTAATTGGAAGTAAAGGAATGTTCAAAATGAAATTTAATGAAAAAGGTATGTATGGATTTGATGAACAAAAAAGGGTCCTTAAAATGATAGAACTTGTAAAAAAGAAAATCAGTTCAGGTAAAGGAGACAGAAATGTTTTTAAAAAGGAAATTGCTGAGTTTAGAAAAATGAACAAAGAATACAAAATGTCACTAATGAACCTTACTATACCAGATTTTGGGCTCAAGAAGGGAGAAATGGTCGGAGTTGAGATTAGTGCTACAAACAAATTGGATGGTAAGGTATTTGGAGGTATTACGTTGTTTGTAACAGGCTAAAATTACTAAATAAAAGAAAATATTGAGTAGCGAAATTAGTAAATGACAAAAATATAAGTTCTAATGACAAATAAGTAAGAAGCAATCAGCTTAGATTGGACTAATTTTTAGATCACAGGTATATTTATATATTACATAACATTTTTTTAAAAACATAAAGGTTTCTATGGCAAAATCAAGTCTACATCACGCAAAATCAAGTGGCTCATCACTATATGCAGTACTCTCCTTAAGTGTCCTTCAATCTTTGGATTATGAAAAAATCCAAAAATTACAGCAAATAGGAATTTTCACTATAGGGGATTTACTTCATTATAAACCTATCATTTATGCTCAGATAGTAATGTCTGTTGCAAATAGGGAGATTGGTCATGATATTTCTTTGGAAAATTATATTGATAATGGATCCTTAACTACTCCAATACCAGATCTGCCAAGTTTGGTGGTATCAAAAATAGACGGTATCGATGTGGCGACAGAAACTATCTTAAATGCCGACTTTAATGTTTTTACAATCCGTGACCTATCCTTATTTGGACCATTCTTTGAAGCACAACAATTTTTAACTGATGACCCAGAAGTATTTAATGAACCAGCTTCAGCTCCAGATGATTTATTACCTAAAATTTTAGGAAGTACTTCAAGTATAGCAAGGTTCAGTAATTATATCAAGGATGAAGATTTAGTATTAGAAACTAAATTTTCTACTAATTATACTGATGATGAATTGAATAAAGAGTTATATGAAATATTTAATGCGAAATATCCAAAATTGACCTTTGGATTAATTGCAGGTTTTAAGCAAGAATGGATTAATATGGGAACTCACCTTGGAGAGGTTATTCATAGTTTGGCATTGGCCCCAGGGGAATCAGTTAATATTACAAAAATTGACTGGTATAGAAGAGAAAGTAGTCAAAGAGATGAAAATACAACAGTCGATGAAAAACTTACATCCAACTTAGTTCATACAAGGGCATTAAATGAAGTTGTAAAGACAACTGCCAGAGAACATCTTAATGGTAATACTTCACTAGAAGCGGCAACTAAAAATTCTGGGTATGGGTTAACAGCTAGTGGAGCATCAGCTTCATCTTCTGGAGGTTCAGCATCAGGTGATTTGAGTATTAAAGGATTGCCCTTTAAAATTGCAGGATCATTTTTACAATCAGTTGCAGGGGCTATTGGATTTTCTGCTGTATTTTCAAAGAACCAGCAATCAGGCACAATGACATCACAGTCAAATGGAGTTCGGGAAATAATCGGAAATTTACAGCAAAATATCAATGAAGCTACAGTCCAAAACTCGTCAAATGTGCGTTCACTTTATTCGTCAGTTATTGTAACAGATCAACAACAAGAGTCAGAAAATATAAATACCAGAAATGTTACCAACTATAACCATTCTCATGCCCTTACCATCCAATACTATGAAGTACTACAACGTTATGAAATTGTCAACAGATTGGAAAAGTGGGAACCAATAATATTTATACCTTTTCGTCCTATCCAGTTCAATATTGAGATTATAAAAAAGTATTGGTTTATTCTTCAAGAACCAATAAGAGAAACTTTTCCTGAAAAATATTTACAGTTTAATCAATTTATAACCATTTTTAATAGCTTAAATCCTGAATTTGATATAAATAGCGCGATTAAAGTTGAAAAAGTTAAATTAATAATGAATGGCATTTCAACTGATGATTATAAATCAACAATAATATTTAGTCCACTTATTAATCAACCTCATAGATTTATTGAGGTAATTATTAATCAACCATCCATTGTTTCAAAGCAAATGCAAAATTCTCCAACGGAAATAATTATTAATAGACCAATTGAAGACTTTGACACAATAAATGTAAAATGGAGTCCTTCTTCAAGCACAATATTTCCTCCAAGAACGATGGGAATTTGCAATATACAAATCAATCTGGAGTTTACGTTACGAGATGACAATAACAACATAATAATTGTACAAAAATCATATAATAAGGCCATAGATTATATGGAGTTGTATCAAATTTATAGTGTTCCGATGGTTTTATCAACTAACCTGGAAGCTGATATAAGAAATCAGTTAACGAACAATATTGATTATACGAATCTTGATATTCAAGAAGAATTGATACAACATTTTAATCAAAACAAATACTCATACACTCGATTTTTACTTTCATCATTAGAATCTGATCAGTTAACAGATATCATTGAGAGTATAACCTTCAACATGAATGGTTCAGAGAGTAATTTGACCACTTACATACATCCTTCACCTATTGCTATAAGTGAAAACTATTTATTATTTTCACCCAGAAAGCTTCCTCGCGAATATAGAGGTGATATTATATGGCAGTATATTGCAAATCTAAATGCACTTCTCATTGAATATAAAAAATCAAACAGCAATAAAGTAAAGGATACTGTATATCTTCCTACGGCTGGGGTATTTGCAGAAGCAATTCTGGGAAGGTCAAATGCATCTGAATTTGTAGACCCAAGGCGATTTTGGAATTGGCAGGATTCACCAATACCGTTCAGCGCACCTCAAATTGCAGCAATTTCAACTGGCAATCATGTTGTTTCTGATAATACAGATTCATTATCACCTAATGTACCAGCAAGTAACCTAAATATCATAAACCCAACTGCTTACCCTCTTCCAAATTCATTAACAAGTTCTATGATGGCCATCCAAAATGGAAACATGTTTAGAGATATGTCAAATGCAGGTAATTTGACTTCAATACTCAGTAATTTAGCGAATTTGGCAAATAATACTGCTTCCTTAGCGGGTAATCTTTCTGGCCAGGCAGCTGAGAATGCATTAAATAGTGCAATAGCACTAGGCAATCAAGTGGCAGGAATGGTGAATAATGCGTCAAAGATGAATCTGCCGTCAGCTCCAAGTAATCCTACACAAAAAGCTGGTCTACTAAATACAATAGAAGATCTAAATAAAAACAACAAACAAAATTCAGATTATACACCTAAAGAGAAAGCTGTTTTGGCATCACAAGGATTAGATTATGATAGTTTGATTGCTAGTAGTGATCCAAATTTTTATTATGCTGGCACAAATACAAATAATTTCGATTTTTCCAAACAAGGAGGAATTCGCACTTCAAATTTTATAAGAAATATTGAGTATGATACGAGAATTTATTTAGTAATTGAAGAGAATTATCTTAACTATCGAATAGATCAAAATATTTCAATACAAGAACGGGATAAAATAGTAAAAAAATTAGATGAATATTTTATTGAATTAAATTATCTTGGAATGTATAGCAAAATTATTGAAAACTTTGTTAATTTGTAACACTCCCCAAAAATAGGACCAATGGTTAAGTTAAAAAAAGTTCTTAAATTTGACCGTTATGACAAAACAAAGCAGACGCAAATTCAGTGCAAGCTTCAAGGCTAAAGTAGCAATGGAAGCTATCAAAAACGAGAAGACCTTGGCAGAATTGAGTAAACAATTCGAGGTCAACGCAGTAGTAATATCGCGATGGAAAGCGGAATTATTGGAAAATATTTCCAATGTATTTGAAAAAAAATCAAATACTGAAAGGGAAGAAGAAGTTGACATAGAAAAGCTCTATGCACAAATCGGCCAGTTAAAGGTTGAAAACGATTTTTTAAAAAAAAGTTGCAAGAAACTGGGGATATGAAGTGTAGACAGCAACTAATCGAAGTCAGGCACAAAAAATTATCCATCCGTAAACAATGTGATCTTCTTCGGGTGAGCCGAAGCAGTTTCTATTACGAGCCATGTGAAGAAAAACCTGAGAATGTTGAGATGATGGACATCATGGATAAGCATCTGATCCACCATCCTACAGAAGGCGTTGAGTCTATGGTTTTTTTTCTAAAAGACAGAGGATTCAATGTGGGGCCCAAGCGAATCAGGCGACTATTTAAGCTAATGGGTAGAGAGACGTTGTACAGGAAGAAGAACCTGAGTAAGAGGGGATTAATCCATTACATTAAACCGTATTTATTAAGAAATTTGGATATCAATAGACCCAATCAGGTATGGTGTACAGACATTACGTATATACCGATGAAAAAGGGATTCATGTACCTGACTGCCTATATAGATGTCTACAGTAGAAAGATCATGAGCTTTGGAATAAGTAACACGATGACAACTAAATGGTGCGTTGAAGTCCTGGAAGAAGGAATAAGAAAATACGGCAAACCTGAAATAATAAATTCAGATCAAGGGTCCCAATACACGTCTTTGGCATGGAATGAGCGCTTGACAAAAGAAGGAATACAAATTTCTATGGATGGCAAAGGCAGAGCAACAGACAATGCATGGATTGAAAGATTTTGGAAGACCTTAAAAACAGAGTACGTGTATCTAAACCCCAGCGAAAATGGTTTTGAACTTTTTAAAGGAGTTCAAAACCATATCGCTTACTACCACCAGAAAACACATCACACGACAAAACAAAAACCTGAAGATCGATTTCATAAATTTAATTGGAAACAAGTAGCATGAACCCTTATTTATTCACAAACAAAATTAACTTAAAAACCCTGATTTTTGGTTCAAACAATGGGGAGTATTACAATTCTACTAGTTATAAATTGAATTTTTTAACAGATTCAAAATTGAAATATAAAGCTTTATGGACAAATTCTCCTTTGGTTGACGATGGTTACGAATTGACTTATTCACCAAATTATGAGAGTATAAATACAATTTCATTTTTTCTATATAAAAATAATATTAAAAATTTAGCGAAATCTATTTCTAATAACAGTAGTTTAGATTTGAAAAATATTGAGACAGAATTAAGACTTACCGGATTATATGCTGAAATATTACATATAATGCAATACAAATATGAATTTTCTCTTTCAAATGAATACTCAGTCATTGCAGCAGCTAATGAAGAAGACGTTGAGGAGTATATGAGAAGCAATTCCATTCCATTTGGTAGAATGTATGGTTATAATGAAAATGAAGCGCAATCAAAGAATTTGCTTAATGAACAAATTAGAGCTGTTTTGGAGTTTAGGAAAAATAAGAATATCTTGGTCGAATCCAACGCATTCAGACCCATATATTGCGCCAGACAATTATTTAGAGTTGGAGAGAATCTTACAGATTCTGAATTAGATGCAAGATTTATAAAATATGATCCTATTAATTTGGCATTAATTACAGATTATCAAATAGATATAACTAATATTTATTGTACTTTGGAGTAAATTCTAATTTTAATTTATTAAAATTATTTTGTTTAAAATACTAATTATTTTCATGTTCAATGTTGGAAAATATAATTAATTTAAATAACAGAAAGATATTATAACTTTGAACATGGGAATTATTCTGATAACCAAGATATTTTTATAATTCAAAATTTGGTACACATGTTTGATTTGTTGAATTATTTAATCTAGATATACGTTAAGAATGTGGTACATTTTATTGGGTTGGTAATTATAATAGGTTGAAAGGTTGAATATATGGTGTAATAGCAGTGAGACAAATGCAGTAATTTACACAAAATTACAACAGTCTCTACATTTCTCTAAGTTCTTCGGGCATCCTCATAAGCCCCGTCCTTTGTAAATAATTGCTAAACTTTTGTTGTGCTTTTATTATTTGTGGGCTGACAATTCGACCAATTCTATATTCCTTTAAATCTTTGTATACTATTTGTTGAAAATCGTTAAATTCGAAAATAACACTTTTACCTCCATTAATCGGATAAATTCTAAAATCTGTTTCCTTTGAGTTCACTGAACCCGATCGATCAAAAGAAAGTTTTCCTTCTTTTCCTCCTAAAACATACATTACAATATCATCATTAGTAAAACCTCCTCTTGCAATGCAATCACAGTTTGGTTTAATGTTTAAAAAATATTTATCATCAATTTTATACACATCACCCGTATAACCTGAGGTTGGATCTAAATACATATTTTTAGTGAAATTAGCTTCCTCAAAAATCTTTTCGATTTCAGATTTTTTGTCTTTTATATCAAATGCTTTGTTTAATAGTTCTGATTTAAACTCATATGGTGTTGTTCTGGAAAGTAATATTTTTGTCAGTAATATACCTAACTCATCAGCTTCATTTAACCCATCTGCCATATAAGTTTTCCATAACAGTGAAGGCCATTCAGGTGTAATATTATATAAATCCCATGAAAGTTCGACTTTTCTTCTATCAATTTGAGCCTCCCATTGTTTCAAAACATATGCAGATTGAGTTTGTTTTAACCAATCAATTATTTCCTTGAAAAGTTCATTTTTATTTCCTGAAGAATCAACAAGGTCAGCTTTAGATTTAACAAGTATATTGTTTGGACTTTCTTTTTTATAAATACCATTTTCTCCAAGGTCAGTGATAATATCATTAATACTTTCAGCTGAAAATATAAAAATTGGACTAAATGATATTGAATTTATTTTTTTTATAAATTCAATATTTTCCTGCATCAAACTAAATTTTAACTCAGCTCCAATATTTGCAAAGTTATTATCAAAAAGATTCCAATCTAAAATTATGAAAGCAATATTTTTTAGGTTATTAATTATTTTTTCTCCGGGTATTTCAGTAAATTTTAAAATGGGATAATTAGACTCATATAATTTCTCTATTATAATGGATATTAAATCTCCACTACTTGCAGGCTCATTCACTTTCTCATCAATCACAACTACAACTCCTCTTAATAAATCCATTAAATCGTCTTCTTGTTCATCTTTATAAATTTCAGCTTCAATACCAAAAACTTGATTTTTATTTTGCACATTCATATCATTCCTTTTCTGTGTTAAAATTAATAACGAAGTTAGCTCCATCCAATAATTTCTCACTTTTGATTTCAGCTACTTCAATTTCGTAATCATATCTATTTAAGAGTTTCCTTGAAATGTATAAACCAAGACCACGACCATCTTCCCCCTTACCAGAATAAAAAGGTTCAAAAATATAAGGTACATCATCCTTATAAATACCAGGACCATTGTCTGAAAAAATTAATTTATTTTTCATTCCGTCTAATTGGATTAAGATTTTTTTCTCTCTTTGATGAGATACTTTGAGCCAATAGAATGAGTTATCAAATAAATTGATAAATGTCTGCATTAAAACTGCATCTGTACATTTTGCGACCAAAGGTGAATTAATTTCCTCAATTTCATATTTTATTTCTTCTTTTTTCAGTACTCTTTCATAAAATTGTGCAACCTTTTCCAACAATTCTTTAACGCGATGTTGTTTTGCTCTTCTTTTGCTTGAGGTATATAGTAATTGAATATCCTGAACTTGATTCTTAACAAATGAAAACATTCCTGTTAGCTTATTAAGTTCTTCCTCTATTAGATCAAAGTCCTTTTTTCTATGAATCACATCTTGAGTTAATTCATGTAATGATGAAAGACCTTTTGTTAGCATAAGCATTAGATCATGAGAAGCTGTTTCAACTGAAAGGCCAACTCCAGCTAATTCTTCTGTTAGTTCAGCCCTTCTTTCCAAATAAGCCTTGTCCTTTAAATAATTAGTTTTTATTTCATTTAAAAGGCTCAATTGAATTGGTTGATTTTGTAGCTTTTCACTTAAGTTGTTAAATTCATTGAGAAGCTGTTTTTCATTTTTTGCTTTGGCCTCTTCTATCCGTTTCTGATCAATCAAATATTTTGCATAGGGTTTGGTTCGTAACCAACTAAGGAAGATTTTATTTAATTGAATAAAAGCTTCAGTTTCATTTCCTTGTTCAATCAGTCCCTCTCTGTTAGTTTTATCTTTTAATTTTGTGTTATGTTTTTTGGTGATTTCTATATAGCCTATCGTTTGATCGTTGCTTGGAAAATCTGATGCCCTTACATAGCCTCTTGACATATCAATCTGCAACCAATCGTCATCTGCAGATCCGTAAGGAAACACCCTTACATTGTCTCTGTACAAATATATCCTATGCTTCTTTATTAGGTTTTTATCTTCTCGTTTTAAATGGTATTTAGAGGGTTCATTTGCAGCAAAATCGAAAATGTAATAAGTGAAGTTATAATCACCAACTAATGGTACATTTTTGAATAAATCTATATCCCAATGTGAGTTTTTGAAAGCCCGAAGTGCTTTTATTTCCGGAGAGTTAATTAATATTGAACTTAATTTTCCATTTTCTGTAAACTCAAACCTATTTTCATTTTGTAAATATTTTCCATTGGTAATTTGAAATACAGCTTTATTCTCAATTAAGGCAATTAATCTATCAGTATTTTCAGAAGAGGGCGTTGAAAGTTTACCATTTAAATAAAACTGAACTTTAAAGTCAGGCATATATGTTTCATCCAACATTGCTTTTATTCCCCCCTGCAAACTTGTTAATTCAATGTTACATTTCTCAAATTTGGTGTCAGTCCAAACTCCTTTTATATCTTTAATTGTAATTTTAGTTCCACTTTCTCCATTGAGAAAAGTTTGAGGGTTGCGTTCTTCCAACTGGATATTAAGGTCTTCTAGAAATATTTCTTTTTCAACACCATTTTCGCTAGTAAAATCGTCGCTATATCTTGAAAAATTGTAAGTTAATATGTATTCTTTTGATGATGCTTTTGTTTTTGTAGTTATTTGAATGAACCGACCTAACTTAAATAAGGCGAACCGACCTATTCCCTTTTCGCCTACTACAACTCTTCCTTTTGATGTCAATTTTTCCATACCATCCTGACTCATTTTATTAAATGTGGCAGGATTCATCCATTTGTTCACTATGGTATTCTTATCCATTCCTTCACCATCATCAATGATTTCGATTGAGGAATTTTTATCATAATCCATAGTAGAAAACTCTTTGAACCCAATGAATTTAACAAAGACAGATGAGGCATCAGCATCGTATGCATTCTTTATTATTTCACTTATTGCAAATTGTTCATTTTTTATAAGCTGGTCTCCCAGCATAGTAATCAATCTTGCGTATGGCCTAATTTGAATGTTTTCCATTTATTCTTTTTTACCTATCACTATAAACTCTTCACTGTAAACTTTTCTTCCATCTAAAGCTGAGGTAAACATTCCTTTATCGTCCCTGTATGGTGTTAATATTTTACGGGATATTTTTCTTTTCACTATTTCAAGATTTTTATATCCTTCTTGTTGCATAGCTTGAGCAAGATGTTGGGCATTATTAATTCTAACTCCCATATATTCTGTGTTACCGATTACAAAAACCGCTATCCCTTTTGGTGTTAATTTATTGTAGGAAATTTTAACAACATTTTGCATATCAACATAATATCTGGCTGCACTTTTTGATTTGGCAGTATCTTTTGTATATAATTGGAAAACAATAGATTCTGCTGTTGAATTAAGTAACTTTATATCTTTTTTAAATCTAGTTGTATCATAAACACTTCCAATTGTGCCTTTTCTTAAGCTTCTATAATCATTAGTATAATCTAACCATAATGTTGATAGTTGATGCAAATCTGCATACTCATATGAAGTGACATAAGGGGGACTAGTAACAATCAAATCAACCTTTATATCCTTACCATTTTCCTTCAGTACATTTTTCGTTTCAATTTTAATTTGAGGACAAAAATCTGAATGTACTTTAGAATAGGCCTTTATCATTGTATTAACCTGTATAATAAATGCTTCCTTAATATTTATTTCCTTTTTTTTGGGATCTATTTGAGGCTTTATTGATTTGGTAAGCCATTTAGATGAGGGTTTTAAAATATTTGAAAATGCAACTAAAAAAAAATTTTTGTATTTGCACATTCTGGGCTTTACATTATTAATAGCCATTTTTAAATAATACAATTCATTAATGGATGACTCAGTAAACCAATATTTTATCCTCTCATTAATTGTTATAAAGTCAATACTTCTTGGAATATTGATAAACTTATCATATTCTTGCATTATATTTTCAAAAAATAAATATAACTTTCCTATATTGTATGACTCACTTTTTACTTTGGCTATGAGGGTTGCAACAGGATTAATATCGCACCCCCAATAATTGATGTTGGCTTTTTTGGCTTCAAAGGCTGTAGTCCCGCATCCACAGAATAAATCACCTAAGGTATTTACATTTACTCCATGATTTTTGGCGTATTCTATCGCTTTGGTTGTGATAAATGAAGGAAACTTAGCAGGATATGAATGTATACGATGAATTGAATCTTCTTTAATATTAGGGAAATTCCATTCTTCAGAAACCTCAATCTGCTCTAAATCCAAATGCCAATTGATTAAACCCATAATCATATAAGACTTTAATATTTATATGCAGAGCAAGAACTGTGCCTAACATATAATGTTGTGTAAATTACTAGTTTTTATAAAAACTTATAAAATTAACGTATTGTTTATCTTTAATGGTAGGATTAAAAAGAAAAAGTTTGGAAAACTTTAGAACTTCAAGATTTAAAGCCTATTCAATATTTATGTTTATAGAGCCTGAAAGCTCAAAAGTCCCATTCCTACTTCCCCAAAATAAAAAAGGCACACCACCAGACGGTAGTGTGCCTTTTTGTTAGCTACAGAAATCTAAAGGATAGAATCGGAGGTAGTGTCGACAATTTCTGAAGAAATTTCCATTGGTTTGTCCTTAACCTTTTGTGGGTAACGTAATTTTACCGGATTCTTATAATTTTTATTTACGAGACTTACTTCATTAAGAATGAATTTGTAATTTTCTTTTTGCTCTGGAATTACGGAATAAGCTTCTATATGGGATTGTAATTCCATAAACATGATTAACCAACGGACTGAATTTTCTGATATGTATTTCCGGTTTTTTCTTGGTGATTAAAAACAAAAACCGGAGAATCTACTATTCATTGCATACGAACAGGTCTAAAATATGACAGTATATGGTTAATCCCGTTTGACACATCTCTTCTAAATTTTGATACCTATTATTATATACAGGTAAGCTTTAGTCTGTAATTTTCAACTTTGTGAAAGATTAAAAGATTCAAAGGTCTATATAGCTTGTGCAGGCCTATTTCTTTTTGGAAAACGTTTTTACAACTGGTTTAGGGACATTTCCATTTGGAAAAAGTACTTTCACAACTGGTTTTGGTTCATTTCCATTTGGAAAAAGTATTTTCATAACTGGTTTAGGTTTATTTCCATTTGGAAAAAGTATTTGCACAACAGGTTTAAGTCCATTTCTTTTTGGAAATTGTTTTGCACAACTGGTTTTGGTAAATTTCTTTATGGAAATCGTTTTTCACAACTGGTTTAGGTGAATTTCTTTTTGGAAAAAAGGTTTACACCACTTGTGCAAGTCCATTTCTTTTTGGAAAAAAGGTTTTCACAACTGGTTTCAGTAAATTTCCATTTGGAAAAACGTTTTGCACAACTGGTTTTGGTAAATTTCCTTTTGGAAAAAAAGTTTACACCAGTTGTGCAAGTTCATTTCTTCGTGGAAATTGTTTTGCATCAGTTGTGCAAGTACGTTTCTTTGATGAAAATGTATTTTGAGAGTTTCACGAATATATGTACTTTTGTACATCCTGTAAGTACTAATCGGATAATTAGTAATATTTCGATAAAGGGAAAGATGAAAAGATTAAGATGTTTTTATTTTAGAAAAATAGCCAGGGAGTCATCTTCATTTATGTAATATTATCTTTAGGTAAAAACCGGAGGGAATAATGTTCGAACAAACTTTTAAAAATATTGACGGCATGCTTCACAAAAACGTTGGTTGCGGTAGTGAATGGGATGATTACCATCATAGCGAGGGTGATTACCATCATAGCGAGGGGCGTTACCGCCTCGCAGAGGGATTACGCCCTTTCAGGGCTATGCTGCTCAGCTCCGAAAGGGCGTAATACAATACCATGGGACAGTCACTCGTAAAAAATTATATTCACCTCGTGTTCAGCACCAAGCACCGTGAACCTCTGATACATCCACCCGTAGAAGCAGAACTGCACGCTTATCTTGGTGGCATCTGCAATAAACTCGACTGCACCGTTGTCAAAGTGGGTGGCTACACCGACCATATCCACATCCTATGTAAGCTGTCGAAAAAGATAGCTTTAATAAAACTGATGGAAGAATTAAAATCACATTCCTCCAAATGGATTAAAACCAAAGGACCAGGTTACGAAAACTTTTATTGGCAGGATGGTTACGGAGCTTTTTCTGTTAATCCTTCGCAAGTAGATAGGGTGATCGCGTACATTGCTAACCAACACGAACATCACAGCAAAAAAACGTTTCAGAATGAGTATCGTACCTTTCTTAAAAAGTATAAAGTTGAATATGATGAGAAGTATGTTTGGGATTAGATATGTACTGCTTGTCCATGTATTACGACCTTTCAGGGCCAGGGTGTCGTGGCTTTGCCACTTCATAGTGCTACACCATCATAGCCCTGAAAGGGCGATATATTTTAACGAGGCGGTATCGCCCCTCGTAAACAAACGGGTGGGTATCGTCCCAATGTTGGCGCAAGTTTGTTACTTATGCTTTTACCATAAGCATTAAAATCTGTGATGTCGATGTAAACTTGTGTAAAAACAGGAAAATTTAAAAATTAACATTTACATTTGTATTTCTTTGATACATCACTGAAACATTCCGAACCATAAATTTGGCCATTATAAATATAAACATCCATAAATGAAAAAGTTAGTGATACTATGTCTTTTGACCTATCATGTTTTTTCAGTGAAAGCACAGGCTTACATTCCCACTTTGTTAGAAGGAAATAAATGGGACATATGGAGAAATTTTGGCATGGGATCATCTTCAGAATTCAGCTACTTCGTAAGATGTGATACATTCATTAATAACCGGATTTACAAAAAGGCGATGTATACCAACAATCCTAAAGTCATTGGTTATTTCAGAGAGGACACACTACTTAAAAAAATTTATAAATGGAATAAAGATTCAGCGACAGACGAAATAGTTATTGATTATGGATTGCGTAAAGGCGATACGTTTGTAATATCAGGAACGCAGAAAGTGGTAGATAGCACAAGTTATAAGTTGTCTTTTGGTAAAATGAGAAATCACATATATTTTAATAATTTTCAGTATTTTGTTGAAGGTATAGGATATAGTTTTAGTGGTTTATTAATTTCTGGTTATTATGAAACAATCCTTAATTTTGAAGAAGAAAAAGAATCATGTCCAAACCTTGTACCTGAAAATGTTTTGGATAAGATCCTTCCCAATCCAACATCCGGTCTCTTAACTATATATAGATCAAACCCGAACAGTGTATGGGTGACTGTTTTTAATAGCGTTGGTCAGGTGATAAAAAAGGTGAAGACATCATTGTATATTGAAATTTATGAATTACCAACAGGTTTTTATTTTTTGCAAATAGGGAATGAAAAGAAATTGCATAAGATATTAAAAATATAAGTAGGGTCTGCTGAAAAACCAAGTGCAGTCCCGTATTACAAACGAGTCCAAAGCCGTGCAGGACTTTGACAGTGTGAAACATAAGGGCTGCATAAATCTAAGTTGCAGCGCAATGTGAGATGGGTATAAAAGCGGCATTTTAAAATAAATGGCCCTGTAGTGACTAAAGTCACTACAGGGCAGTTAAATACAGCTTAATTTTGTGAGAAATAATGTTGCAATAAAATGAATAGCTTTAAAAATAGAAAAATGAAAGAAAAAATAATGCTGGTACCATTACTGTGTACAATACTGCTTTTTAGTATTATTCCTTTTCTGACGATGGCTCAGGTAAATGTGGCGTGGTCAAACTATCCCGGAGGTGTGGCATTAGCTACAGATCAACAAAACGGTATTTTTTCGGCAAATTGGGACTATAACCCGGGAGGTGATATTACAGTAACCAAAAGATCATGTAATGGAAATGTCTTATGGAATGCCACGTATGACAATACGGATAATACAAGGCATGAAGTCGTAACCTGGTTGGAAACGGATAGTCAGAATAACTGTTTAGTGTCCGGAACCATTCGCTCAGGATATTCAAATCCTGTCAATGCCGCCAGTTTATTGATGAAATACGATGGTAATGGTAATCTGATATGGCGCAATGTTTTTGAATCTTCTTTTGAAGGCTCTTATACTACAAAAATACTGGTCGACAATGATAACAATATATACGTTTTGGGTTTAGGCTCAGGACCAAACGGGCTGGTGACGAGAGTGAAAAAATTTGATGCAAATGGAGTGGCCGTCTGGACTTATTATGATATCCATGGAATAGGCGCACCCAAAAATTTCAAGTTCACCGGGGATGGTTTTTTATTAGTATCAGGAAGGGGAATAACCGGCAATATCAATGGTTATTTGAAACTTAGTTTGGCAGGGAATCTTATCTGGAGTAAGGCCGGAATCATAAGTCCAACTATTGGCGATGCTTCAGGTGATTCATTTGGCAATACTTATATCATTAATGGACAAAATGTGAGTTCGAATGCAGGCAGCATCCTTGAAAAATTTGATCAGAATGGCGTTTTGATTTGGTCACGTACGAATACAATGGCCGGCAACAAAGTTGAGATAGGCAGTGATAACAATCCAGTCATTAGTGGTTTTCCTAATTCAGGAACAGCAGGCGCTGCTTTTATGAAATATAATTCAGGTGGCTCTGTGCTATGGCAAAATTTAAATGCTGATGGTCCTGAAACATTGCTTCTTCATGGTATTTTAAAATTAGATGCCGCAAATAATGCCTATTTATCTGCCGGAAATTTATTTTTTATGAATGTTTGTAAAATAAATTCTGATGGAACATTTGGTTGGGTTGGCTTAGTATCAGGGAGTAATTCTGCCAAGTCTTTTACTATTTTTTCAAATAATTCTGTTTATATTACAGGCACTACCACTGCAAAACTTTTGCCAAATAATCTGAGTGTTTCGAATACTACTATTTCACAAAACACTACGATTGAAGCCACAAACAATATTTTATTGTCGAATATAACCCTTACCAATTCCTCACAATTAACCTTAATTGCACCAAACGTTGATGTTGCTAATAGTGTAATAATAGAACCGGGAAGCACCGTGCTTGTAAATCCCGGTGACTGTAACTAACGGATATTCAGATAGGAAAAACGTCTACCGCGACCAAACTGACAGGTTGATAAAAAAAGATTTAAAACCTGCAGAGGATGATCAATATGTTGATGGCCATTGTGATCATTTTAAAAGGGTATGGACTTTCTCAATAAAGTATAGACTAAGATAAGTTGTAAAACTAAACATGGTTTTTTTACCATTCAGAACATGAAGACTTGTTTTCAGCACTCTGACCACACAATTTGAAAGAGATGAGTGATATTTTTTTACCTTTGAAGCGACAGATTCATAATGGTTTTTTATCTGAAACTTATTGACAAATCAAGTGCGCTGCCCTATTTTTATAAATCAACTTTTTAAACCTGACCTGTTCATCAGAAAAAGAGGTCGGGACATGTCATTAATCAGGGTTTGTAAAACCATCTGTTTTGAGTTGTTTATGATGTGTTTTTTGGTTTTTATGGCATTTTATCCAACTGTCATCAAAGGAGAAAAATGTCCTGAAAAGGAACTGGTCGCGTACACACAACAAGTACAATTTTACATACAAAGACATAAAACGGAACGATCTCTCAGGTATTCCGATTCAGTCATACAAGTATTGAAAAATCCGTTAAAAATGGAATGTAAGGCGGCGCTATCTTTTTTGATAGAAAGAGGGGAGGTTTTTGAAATAAACAAACGTTTCGCTGAAGCCCTGGATATGTATTATCATGTCATTCGCAATTCTGAGTCCAAATCATGGTGGTCTTTAGCTGCTACTGCTCATATCGCGGCTGCCAGATGTTTTGAAGTTTTTGACAGACCGGATGATTGTATAAGGCATTTTGAGATGGCAAAAAAAATCATTGAACAATATAAACTTTGGGACATTTATGCAAATTATTGTTTGAGATATGCTTCATTTCACAGGATTTACGGAAACCTGGATTCAGCCATCGTGTATTCAAAAAAGTCAGTGTATTACGGACAAAAGTATAAGGTGCAGAGATCGGTTTTTGACGGACATTTGCTTTTGGGACTTTTGGTGACAGACATTGATACCTCGGTTTATCATTTGAAAGAAGCAGTCCGTATGTTTGAAGAAAGGGAAGATTTTCATGGTGCTGCGTTTCAATGTATAAACATAGCGAACCGGTTTCTCAAAGTTGGCAGACTGTCAGAAGCGCGTAATGAACTGGAAAAAACGAATTATTTTTTGAAACAAATGGAACAAAATACACGCGCATACTTTAGCATTCTGAGCATAAAACATGAAGTTCAACATCAAATATTTTTTAAAGAGGGCCGGCTTGATTCAGCATATCATTACATCCAATTGGCGTGGTCATACGATAAAAGAAGTGAGTGGCACATAAATCAGGATTCCATATCAAAAAATGCTGTCAATTTTGCCATTGAAAAAGAAAAACAAAAAAACATCTTACTTGAAAAAATTTCGAAGAGGACTACCTGGGGATTAATAGCCGCCACTTCTCTTCTTTTGGTTTTTTTGGCATTGCTGTTGAATAACTATAAAAAAAGGAAAAAAATCATCCGCCAAAATCAATTGATTTATAAACAAAATTCCGAATTGGAGCAGGCAAATGCGAAACAATCATTATTATTGTCAGAAGTTCATCACCGGGTAAAAAACAATCTGCAGCTTGTGATCAGCTTATTAACGCTTCATGGAAATGCATCACCTACTGATAAAACAAATCGGTTTATGAATGAAATTACTGCCAAGATCAGAAGTATATCATTGATACATGAACAATTATACAGTTCAGGTGAATTTGAGGATATCAATGTATCAGCTTATCTGAATCAGTTAACAGAACATTTCCGGGTATTACAAAAAAATGAAGACAATTTTGAATACTCTATCGATGGCGGAAACAATATTGTTAATCTTGAAACGATAATGCCCATTGGTATTGTATGTTCTGAATTAATCGGAAACTCATTAAAATATGCCAGGTTACCGCAAAAAAAATTACAAATACATATCAGTGTTTATAAAGTAGATGATAAATTTGTGCTTAAATATTCCGATAATGGTCCCGGACTGCCTGAAGAAGATCAAAGTAAAAATGATAAAAAGATGGGATTACACCTGATCAGTAATATGGTTCGTCAATTGCAGGCCGAATGCAGGTTTTACAATGACAATGGTGCTCATTTTAATCTCATGTTTGCCGAAAAGAAGGTTTCTAAAATATGACAAAGTTAAAAATTCTCATCGTTGAAGATGAAATACTGATTGCTGAATTGATAAAATTTTATATTGAGGAAAAAGGACATACAGCATCGGGTATAGCGATATCTTATGAAGAAGCGGTTCGTGAATATAATCTTCAAAAACCGGATTTAATATTGTTGGACATAAGGTTATATGGTGAAAAATCCGGGATTGATTTTGCTACCTATGTACATAATGCGGATGAATTTTTACCCATCATATACCTTTCATCTCAATATGATCAGAAAACGCTGGCGTCCGCTTTGAAAACCAATCCTTTCGGATATCTCACCAAACCGATTCAAAAGGAATCATTGTGGACTTCTGTAGAGGTGGCCTACGCTCAGTATCTTTCACACGCCGGAAAAGAAAAAACAATAGAGATATTTGACGGGAAAACGCATCATGTGATAAAAACCGGAAATATCATTTATGTTGAATCAGATCATGTGTACCTTCATATTTATACTTCGGACGGTGTGCATATTCATGCCAGAAAAACAATGACTCAAATGATGGATTGTATCAAAGATTCTTCACTCATCAGGTGTCACCGAAGTTTCATTATTAATACAAATTTTATAAAATCAAGAAATTCAGAAAGTATTGTTTTGGAAAACAATGTTGTCATACCCGTCAGCAGAAGCAAAAAAAATAATATACACTTTTGACCCTGATTCATTATAAATTTTGATTTTTTAAAAATTATTATTTTCAAAAAGTCCTTGCCCTGTAACTATACAATTCCTTTTTATTTGATTGGTAATTTGTTTAATCATTCAGGATACCAACACCGTTATTCAGAACATCTATTCAGCCATTCAGAACATTCTGACTGAAACCCATCCTCCTTTACATTTGATAAAATACTTTTACTGAATCTTTGATGTATTTCTCTTTTTCAGAAATACATACAGGGAGGTTTTTTGAATATTTTGCTTTTTAAAAGCATTTGAGTATTTACCGGAATAAATATCCCTACATGAAACACCTTTTTATTCTAATCTTTGTATTAGTAACCTACCTTACCGGTTATGCTCAACTAAATTCTTTGGAAAACCTGGATGATGTCTCGAAAGAAGGTTTTTTCAAAAAATACATGACCGGTTTTGTAAGGGGATTTACAGATTTTGGCGATCCGTTTACTTTATCAGGAAGCGTGGGCCTCAATCTTCGCTCGTATGATGCTTTCGGAGGCCCCTTGCGTCAGGATCCCTTTTTTTATACAGTTAACAGTAATGTGAACATCCGGATTTACCAGATTGACATCCCGTTTTCCATGGTGTTAACGGCCCGGAACACGACAAGTTCTTTCCCCAGTTTTTCGGATTTGCGTGAATCACTCAGGGAAAAAATCAATAACAAACGAAACGGATTTGCTAGGGTAGGTTTCAGTCCGTATTACAAGTGGGCCAAACTACATCTGGGACACCGGTCCATGAATTTTTCAAAATACACGCTCAGCAATCTCAACTTTTTTGGTGCCGGTACAGAACTGACGCCCGGAAAGGTGCGTTTCAGCGCTATGTATGGCAGGCTGGCGCAGGCTGAACCCATTGATTTATCTTTGGTCACGCCCAATCTGCCCGTCTATCGCAGAGTCGGTTGGGGCACAAAAATAGGATACGGCGATGACAAAGCTTCAGCTGATATTATTCTTTTTACGGCTAAGGATGATGAAACTTCCGTTATTGTCCCTGGTGATTATCCGAAACAGGTAAGCCCGGAGGCAAATTTTGCTTTAGGTGTTCAGCTGCAAAAATTGTTTTTCGAAAAAGTACGGGTCAAATTGGATTATACCCGTAGCGGTGTTTCACCCAACGTGTTGGATGCCACTGCCAATTATGGTAGTATAACGGATTTTTTGTTAAAAAAGAGAAATACCTCCTATTATGGCAATGCCCTGGAGGCGAGCGCAGCATTTGAAGGCAAAACGATTAATGCCGGACTTTTGGTCAACCGGGTCGATAACACCTTCCGTACCTTCGGGGCATATTTTTTCAACCGGGACATTCAGGATATTCAGGGGTTTGCCGGCTTTGGACTTTTGGAAGGTAAATTGAATACCATGGTTAAAGCCGGTGTACAACGAAATAATCTGGATGGAAGCAAACCCACGACCACAACAAGGTTGATTTATGATATCCAGACAGCCTGGTCACATAAAGACCTGAACGTGCAGGGTAATTACAGCAACAACGCTTCCAATGTGGGTTATGTCTTAAATCCGCAGTTAGACTCCTTGAATGCTGTGGTCATCACCCGGGACCTAGGCATCAACGCCAGCTATGTCCTGCCTTTGGAGAGCGAACATGTACACACGGTCACTTTGACCGGCAACATGCAGGATGTAAGCGATGATATTGAAAAGCCGGACCGTACGTCCGTGTCTAAATTGTATCTTATTAATGCCGGGTACAATCTGAAAACCATTTCAAAATGGATATTTTCAGCCCGGGCGAATTATACGAGGAATGAAGTGGAAAGTATCCGGCTCAATCGGTTGGGCTTGGGTATCGGGATTCAAAAACCCCTGCTCAATAATAAAATGATGGTCGGATTTAACGGCAATTATTTCAACAATAATAATGACGCGGGGAATACCTCCTCCAACCTTTCCGCGATGGTCAACATGACAACCCAACTATTTACCGGCATGTCCGTACAATTTTCCTGGGGATTGCTTCAAACGGTTTCAGAAACCATTCCGACATTCACGGAAAGTACGGGTAACCTTGGATTGCAATACAATTTTCAATATGCCCCGGGCAAAAACAAAAAGAATTAATTTTTAAAACAGGATTTCCTTACAAACAGACCCACATGAAAAAGTTTGTTACTCTATACCTCACATTCTTCCTTTTTATTTGTTCGTTGACCGCACAGAACACGATCTGGCCCGTACAGGTTACCGGTGCGCTTGTGCCACCACATTCTCTGGACCTCAAGGTGTATGGGACAGACCGGGTGAACGATCTGAGTTTTCAGGTTTTTCTGAAAGATCCTGTAGAGCAGTCCCTACAGGTCAGGCCTGTGTTGACCATAGAACAAAACGGAACCATCCTGTACCAGACGGACATGAATTTTAATGGTGATATCCTCACGCTGACACAATTTGAACCCTTTGTTTTGGACGGAACCATTCTCAATCGTTACTTGTCTTCGGAGGCATTGACGGGCAGGGCAGAACAGGGCAGGGGTGCCGCGCTGATACCGGAAGGATTTAACCAGATTTGCCTGCAGATGTACGGTGTCGAAAGGTCTGTTGCCGTGTCCAATAAATTTTGTGTTGCCGGCAATTTCCGGCTCAACCAGCCTCCTCAGATCATCAAGCCTGCTTTCAATGAAAAAATAAAAATGCCCGAGGTTCAGAACATGATTTTTTCCTGGATGCCCATGCATCTGGGCAGTGGTAATAACCCGGGAGCGGTGGATTATCTTTTTGAGTTGGTTGCTTTGCCTCAAGGTGTTATGAATGCAAACGACGTTTTTGACAGCGCGTTAAAAGTGTATACAACTACGACCAACGCGACATCATTTATTTATTCCCAGGCCGAACCGCCGCTTCAGCCCGGGGTGTATTATGCCTGGCGGGTCAAGGCGAGTAGTATGTTACATCCGACCAGCACCTTATTTCAGAATGAAGGAAAAAGTGAAATATCTGTCTTCGTGCTATATGACGGGGAGGCGCCAACAAACGATCTTAATCCTTTTGATAATCCGGCACCCCGCGGTTGTTCGGTGTACGAAACCGGTTACGGACCCGTGTCCAAAGCCGACAACGAACCCATGATCCTGGCGCCAAACCAGGAAGTGAAGCTCGGGTTTTTCAACATGGAGGTGACGGAAGCTTCCGGCAACAGCCAGGTCGGCTATTCCGGCAAGGGTCTGATTGCGTTTCCGATGTTGAGGTCGACGTTGAAAGTGGATTTCACCAATGTAAAAGTCAATAAAGAGGGCCGGGTGTACGAAAGTGAGAGCATCGAGGCGAACAGTGGGCCATTCACCTTATCCAAAGAACAATTAAGCCCGGATAATATAGCACGATTCGTGAATAATCAGTATGCTGCCGAACTGTACAATGCTATAAATGACAACAAAAAAGTATCCTTGTTGACGGACGATGTCTCCAGGCGAAATGAACTGCCTTTGGCCTTGGTCAATGAGCAAAACCCTTCCATGATGGTTTGCGTCACAGGTATATATTTTACACCGTCCAATGCATTTTTGAACGTGGTGGGCCTGAACGATACAGGGGAAGGTTCGACCTTTGATATTTCGGCGGCCACGGCCATTCAGGCCACACCGTATGGCTTAAAAAGTGGTTCATATCTCGTGCCCATCAGCCAGTCGTCAGGAGTGGGAAATGCCCGGCAAATCATCCCGACCATTGAGATGATGGTGAGTACGGATGGCAGCAGTAAGTTGTTTTGTGACTGCAGCGGAATCACGGAAAGTAAGCTGAAAGAAAACCTGCAGATATCGCCGGATATTATAGTGAGGGCGGATAACGGCGGCCCGGTGGTGTTGGACATTAAAGACAAAAAAAGCAACAAGTCGACCTATTTCGGTGAAACGGCAAAAATGCCTGAATTTGAAATAAAAGGAATAAAAGATTTCAGGTTTTCAGCTGAATCAGTTTGGATTGATTTGGATCCGGCACAAAAAGTACCGGTAAAGGACATTCCGGCGGATTCAGAATTATCAGATATATCAGGCAGGGGAATTATATTGCATGAAGGCTCCGTTATTTTGCCTCCCTCTTATAATATTATTAATCAGGAAGGTGGTTTGAAGTTAAATAGAGGAACAGTAATCATCAACGAAGAAAAAATTGAATCTGCCTATTTTTATAAACATAATGTATTGAGTTTAGAAAAAGGTAAGTTTGGTCCCTGGTCTTACAGTATTGACACCTTTGATGTAAAATTGGAAGAAAAAACACAAAAAATATCTTTTGCCGGAGAAATGAAAACGCCTTTTTTTAGCGACCTTTTTTCTTATAAAGCCGTTATATTTGATGCAAAGACCAGTCAAACCAAAATCCAGGGGGAGGTCACGAAACCGGAATTACAAATGCCTATGTGGAAGGGTGTATTTGAGGTTAAGGATGGGTCAGAGGTAGTAGCAAATCTTTTTAGTCATGAAGACAAGTATACCTTATCTCCAAAATGTTCTTTTAACGGAAATCTTTCCATTAACTTCTCGGATACTGAATTCAGAAACGCTATTCTGAATAAAAATAAAGGAGAAGTGATTGATGAATTACTGAAATCATTAAACCTGAATTCATTAGCACTAAATCTTAATGGTTTATCGGTAGAAGGACTTCGTAATGATCCTTACAATGAAGAAAAGAAAAGATATCAAATTGATAATCTGGTTATAAATAATACAAATTTAAGTTTTGGAGAACAACCTGATAAACTAAAAGATGCCTCATTTATCGTTGAAAACAACGATGATAATCCAAGATTAGGATTAAAACTTATTATTATCAAGGGCAAGAGTAAGATAGAGATGATTGTCTGGTCAAAAAGTGATAAAAATGATTTTGAATTCGAAGGAATAGAAATCAGGAATATTGAATTGAAATGTGATTGTGCTTCCATCCATGTTTTACCTACACCTGAGGAATGGAATAAGATCATTCATAATTTCTATGAAAAACAATACGGACAATTATTTAATAATCAAATTAGTAACGGTAGCTTAAGTAATTTTATTTCAGAGAAGAACGATGGAGTGCTGAAGATAGCCATGATTGAAAAAATTAAATCTGAAGCCATATCCTGGTTTCCGCGGGTAGATGAAAATAAAATATTTATTCCTTTCTTAAATAAAAACCTTATTATTGAAAATAAAGAAGGTAAATTTTCAGGGAGCTACAGAGCTGAAAATTTTAAGGGAAATGATATAAAATGGGACGACAAATTATTCGGACTGTTAGAAAATGAAACGGGAGAAGATCTCAAACTTCCGATAGTAATTGACAGGGAGCTTTGGAATTCGCTTGGATTCAAATCCGCTTACAATTTGCCCGATAATTATAAATTAATTATTTCAAAATTTTCGGGTTCTGCCTCTGATAAATTGAGCAATTCAATAGTAGATATGGATCTTGTAGCCGAACTTTATATAGATGGAAAACAAGAGTATTTACATTTTGGAACGATAGAAAACATTGAAGTCGGGCCTGAAAAAATTGATCTGAAAGATAAAATATTTTATTTGCTTAATCATGTTGATTTAAATCAAAATATAACTTTTCTGAGTACCAAAAACCGAATCAGCAGCACAGGAAATAAAGTTGTGACAAACAATGAAAGTTATGCAAGGGTCAACTGTGACAACGGGGTTGAATTATTTAATGTAATCGGAAATTATAAGGTGAATAACGGTACAATAGCTATTTCAAACAGTAATCCATCAGCTGTAAAAAGTCCTGCGGTATTTGGTTTCCGGCTTATAGAAAATAAAATTGCAAATAATGATTATTTGTTAAGCAGTTTTATTGCCAATATAAAAACAGACTACTTTGCAGATAATGTTTGGAAGCCATGGAACTTTTCCGCCAATAATGCACAACACATCATTTTTAAAGCAGGAGAAAAATTTGTTGCTTTTCTGGATTATGATGAAATTAGATCCCCGGAAGGATCAGAAAAAGAAGATTATTTTACAGGTTTGACTTTTAAAAATCTGCATTTTGATATACCGTTTCTGGAAACTGCAAAATTGCCGGACGGTACCATCACAAAATATTCTGATACGACCGGAGTTTCTTATTTTGACCATTTGGAACAAAATTTTAATGTGAATTACGTTGATACCAATAAGGTTGTTAAAGCCAATAAAGCAACGATTGGTACTTGGGAATATATATTGGATAGTATTGCGTTTAACATTCAGAATAACGAATTAGATGAAAATGAACTATTGTTAAAAGGCAAAATCAGAGTCCCTATATTCAAAGAAGCGCCAAAAGCAGGAACTGAAAAATGGCTGGAGGATTATAATGATAGCTGGGTAGACTATGAATTAAATGTAGGGTATAGCTCTAAATTACAGGTTTCCGGCTATCTCCAACAGATCGAGGATAAAATGTTTGAGTCCGTTCATATTGATGGGATTGGTTACAAATTGGAAAATGGTTCTTACATGGAGATGGGATATAACGGCAACAACTTGTTGGCAAAGGCCATCTTTACAGGACGTATTTTTTACACCATAAAACCGTTAAATGCCAGCATCAGTACTTTGAAATTTCAAGACTTAAAACTTAACCATTCAGTCAATGATTTATGCAAAGGTGAAGGACTTGCAGGCATTAATTCCATCGATTTTGGCACATGGAGTCCGGCGTTATTTTCACCTGCTGAAATGATGGCAATCAAGTCTGCCGGTGAAAAAGCAGCCAATTCCAAATCTGTAAAGGAAAATAAATTTTATAAAAAATTTGGTGACACAAAAAAGGGATTTAACCAAATTGCCAATTTTGAAATTAACATTCATGAACCTAAATTTACGTGTAATAAAGACAATGACAGGATTCTCACTATTGGATTGGAGCTGAATATATCGAGAGATGCAACAAACTTAACAGAGGCACAACAAGCGGCTTACGATAAAAATCATCCTGAGGAAACGTTGAACAAGGATGTTTCCTCAAAAGAGAAAAAAAGCTCGAAAGCGATAATGCTTCTTACACATCTGCACAAAAGGCCATAAAAGATTTAGTGAAGGAGAAAAAGGAATTATATGACAAAAAAAGATTACTTGAGGTTTCCTACAAATTATCGAATGTTACGCTGGCAAAAGCAGATGCAAACAGCCGGCAAAGGAAAACTGATCTTGAAAATCAGATGAAAGAGTTGACAAAAAAAATGAATGAAAATGCCCAGAATACCAAAACTGTTTTGACAAAAGTAAAGTCACAATGGCAGGATATCAAAACACAAAAGAGTCAATTAAAAACGACGAAAGATCAGTTGGAAAATGTAAAAAATCTGAGAATAGCAAAGGAAACCGAATCAAAAAACAGTTTTGCAGCAAGGGCAAAAAACGCCAAAGAAGATTTTAAATCTGAGCTGAAAAATGCTAAAGAAACCAAAACCTTTGCCATCACTGCCGGCGGATCTATTGATGTGGTTTTTAATAATAAAGGTTTCAAGCGAGTGGATTTAAATTGTCTTAAATTAGGAGGTAAGTTCGGGCCGGTTGGTTTTACCGGGGGAATCAATATCTTCCGCGAAGACACGGAATCTGTTACGGGTCAAAAATTAGCCTCAACGACCAAATGGGGCAATGGTTTTCTTGGTTTGATTAAGGTTGCCGTTTTGAATAATGAATTTGCAGCCAAGTTTCAAACGGGTGTAAAATACGAAGCCGTAAATAATACCAGCGATATAGAGGATTACAGGTATTGGTTTGCGGATCTTTCTTTTAATTCAGAAATTGGAATTCCGCTTGGTCAATCGGGATTTGCACTGACCGGAGTAGGAGGTGGATTTTATTATAACATGGGCAAGGATTTACCGACAAAATTTGTATTTGATACGCCTGAAAATAATTCAGGTGACACAAAAGACAATTCAAAATGTGAGTTAAAGGGATTGGAACCCGGTGTTTCATTATCAGGATTACTGTATAAAACATCGAGATATTCTATGGGTGGATATTTATCTGCCGAAATATCCCATAAATCAAAAATCAGTGCAGAAATTATTGTAAGTCTTCAGGTAAAAAATGATCCGAAGGATGGCTTGAAATTTGAAAATTTCGGTCTTGACTTAAATGGATATTGTTTTTATGATGATTATTTGAGCAGAAAAGAATCAAGTCCACTCATATTTAAGTCCAATCTGACAATATCCAATGAGAAGGAATTTAGTCTGTCGGGTAATATTAAATTCAGGTTTGTCAAAGATGCATCACCAATCAAAATCAATGCTCCTGAACAAGTAAGTAGTAATTTTAATGATGAAGGAAATTGGAATACTATCGTTTTTTCTTTTTCAAAGAAAAACCAATATTTCAGGGCCGGAAGCTGGAGGTTACCAAATCGTGAAGCTTCCAAAGGTCCGGCCTCCGGTATGTATTTCCTGAATGCAATGCTTAATTCTCCACTGATCAATGTTAAGGCAGGTCTGTTTTGTCAGATTGGCAGCGCAGGTACTGTTGATGTACTACCTTCTGTAACATATTTAATGGGTTCTGACGGGTTTACAAATGATGTTGAAAAAAATAACCCGCTCAACAAATTGAAACCCAGTAGTTCTTTGGAAATGATGGCCGGGTTACGATTGGAAGCTCAAATGAAAGATAAATTTTTATTGCTCAGTTATGATGCAAATGGATTGTTGGGTGCAAACATAAGGCTAAACAAAGTATCTGCCACGAGTAATAAGTGTGTGGATTTTGGTAAAATCGGTTTTTCAAATGGATATTATGCATCCGGAAATGTGTACGCCGATTTAAAAATAAAAGCAGATCTTTTTGTGGATTTTACGATCGGTATTTGTCCGTTTTGTACGGAAATTTCTGAATCATATACCATTTTGGACGCTGGCGTGAAAACGGTAATGAATTTTGGTTTTCCTAATCCTTCTTTTTTACAAGGAAAAGTCGATGCCAAATACAATTTATTAGGAGGGTTGGTAAAAGGAAGTAAAACCGTAGATTTGGATGTTGGTAAAAAACCATGTGGTGCTGTAGAGCCTGATCCTACAGTGGGCATTGCCATTCATGATAAAATTTTTCCATCTGACGGGGCTAAAGATATTCAATTTTTAAAAAAGATTGAGATCACGAATAATTTCGGAAATGCAGAAAAAATCCCCATTAATCCCAATGCATTGTCCGGGGGAGCTTCAACAGCCAGTGATTACACTATATATGCAAATGCAGTGAACCCGGCATCGTGGCTCAAAGAAAAAGGCAGTAATAGGCCGGTTAAAGTCAATCCTGTATGGTCTGAAGATAAAAAAATGCTGACTTTACAAATTCTTGAAGAGCTCAAAGCGAATACTACCTATGTGGTTTTTCAGGATTATACCTGGATGAAAGGAGCAAATGAAAAAATCGGAGAAGAAAAAATGGTCACCGAATTCACTACAGGGGAGTTTGATGATGAAGTTAATCACGACTTGGTAAAAAGTAGTATGCCGGGCAGGGGACAACGGTATTGGCGCCCCGGTTATGGATATCCTGGTATAGTATTTAATGATAATGAATCAGAGCTCAGGAAAATTTTTCCGAATGACAGGGAATATTACTACTATGTCGAAGTCGTGGAACATACTTCCGATGGAATTCAGAAATACCATAGAGTTCCTGTCAGTCAGGTTCCGTTTGGAAGCGACAAAGAGTCTTTGTACCCTTATGAACAAGACCAACCGCTATATCCCGGTTGGCCAAATAATTATTATGTTACGTTCAGAGAGTTTAGTAAACTGGAGTTAGGTAAAGGTTCACTATGTTTATTTAAACTGGTTAGAGCTATAGACAAAAATGCAAATATTAAGGATTATGATCCTCACCATGTTGAATCAGATTCTATCCGATACATTTATGAATACCATTTCGGTACGAGTACCTATGGTACCATGACTGAAAAGTTAAGTGACGTAAAACACAATTGGAATCCGGAAACCAAAAGTATCATGCAGAGCAACAGAGAGATAAAGGTTAAGGAAGAATTAATCAGTGAGTATGTTGACAAAGGAATTGCTTCAGGTGATCCGATTCCGGAAGATAAAATCTGGGGATTTAAAGCGAAAACAGAAGGATTTGACAAGTACGATATAACCTTGTTAAATAATAATCTTCTGTTTACATGGGATAGTACGTTTAACGTGTACAAATGGCTTTGCGATCGATACAATACAAATTTTAAGAAATACGCCGGACCGGTTAGTGATTATGATTTAAAATATAATCTAGGCTTCGGGCCGCTTCCTTTCTTTCCTTTTCCGTCACACATGAAAAAAACCTATTGGCAGTTAGCTGATCAGTATTTTGCGGCTGGACCTTATGTGAAAATATTGGCATCGAATGACACTAAAAGTGATCTCTTGGAATTATCAAATAACGAAATTGAAAATAAAAAACTTTTAATCCGTAAGGCAGGTTCAGATTATAGTGATCAGTATGCAATATCAGGATCAAATGATTATGATTTTATTGTAGAAGATGGTATGGCAAGTACCATGGTTTTAATGTCAAGAATTATTGTGGATGCTATGAATGAGTTTAATAAAAATGAGTTTTTTGGCACTATTGAACCGATTGAAAAAGGTCAGTTTGAAGATAAGAAGTATGCTGATTATCCCAAAACCTTTTATCCGGCAAATCTGACATTTTCATTTTATGAAAATAAAAAGAATGGGTATTGTTATTATTATGAGATACCATTTGAAAACAAAAATGTTATTTTAACTCCGGTATTTTTAATAGATTATAAAAAAATTGACATTAAAAAACTTTCAAAATAAATTGAATAAAATGAATATAAATATCAAAAAATATTGGATAATAAGCTTTTTAATACTTGCTTTTCAACATTATATATTTGCCACTTATGAATCTAAATTATATTGCAGTGTAAATCATATCTATAGTGGTATTTTAAACAAATATGGACTGTTTAAGGATTCTGTAGAACCCTTCATTGATACTTCCAGGGTCAAAATCCTCGCACGTGCCTATTCCGATTCCATTGTATTGCGTATGGCACCAAAAGATTATACTGCTTTTGTCAATGCTACAAAAAAAGGGATTCAAATTAAAAGAAGTTCAGACAATAATAATTTTGAAGTTATTACAACCGTCTTTCCGGTAGCTCAGGATAAATTGGATGTAAACGCTCTGAAAGCGGACTCTTTTGCTCTTATGGCAGCGGGAATTTTGTACGGAAAGAACACAAGTACTAAAGGAATGAACCCGGGTGATGTCAACCGTGCCAATAATGAATTGTTTGGAACAGGTCTCATGTTAGCTGAATTTTCAACAAACGCCGCAAAGGTTTTGGGATTTCGGTTTGTGGATAAAAATGTCGAGAGGGGCAAAGAATATTATTATTCGGCAAATGTAATTGGAGAAGGGGAATATGGCAGTACGGTTAAAGTTACAAATGAATTTATTGAAGAACGCGAACCCTATCAATTTCAGGTAAAGCCGGGAGATGGTTCACTCAAACTTGTTTGGAGCAAGGATTATAATCGAAGACAATTTTCCTATTATTGGATAGAAAGATCGAATGACAATAAAAACTTTTATCCCATTCTCGAAAGACCGTTGGTGATGTTTGAAACGGAGGTGTCGGAAAAAGCACCATTTTTTGATTACGTAGATTCATTCAATATTGTGAATGATCAAATGTATTATTACAGATTTTATGGTGGAACATCTTTTGCTGAGTATTCAAAACCGGCATTAGCAAGTGGTATGCCAAAAGATATTACACCACCCAATCCTCCGGATTTGCTGGATGTAAGTTATGCGGACTCCACGAAGTCGTTTACAATCAACTGGGATTTTAACTTGGATGAATTGTCTGAAGATTTGGATTATTATCAAATAATGACTTCCCGCCATGAAGATGGTCCTTTTATTCCATTTAGTCCGAAATTGGGATTGGAAGATGTGGGATATCTCCACGAATTATCCGGCAATTGGGATGAAAAAAATGAAGGGAGACATTATTTCAGAATAGATTGTTATGACTACAAAGGCAACTCAAGCAGTACCAATCATGGCATAGCGATCGTTCCGGATTTTACCAGTCCTTTGACACCGGAAAATTTTCAGGGATATATTGATTCTTTCGGAATTGTCCGTCTTAACTGGAATAAAAGTAAGTCACAGGATGTATCAGGATATTGGCTTTATTGGACCAATGATCCTTCAGCTGAATTTTCTTTGGTCGAACAAGTCAGTATTACAGATACGAGCTATATATATTATATCCCGGAAAAATCATTGAGCAAGTATATTTATTATACGCTTAGGGCAGAAGATTATAATTATAACAGAAGTCAGGCCCATCCTATTCTTAAGGTGAAAAGATTAGATAAAATTGCACCCGTAACGCCTACCATTTTAAAAATTAATAATGACTCTTGCCGTATTAAATTAATATTTAACCTGAGTCCCGGCGATGACATTTTTGAAAATGAAGTATATAGAAGCAGTATTTCTCAAAAAGATACCGGTTGGATAAAAATCGGAACTTTTGGAATGAATACAGAATTTATTGATACTTCTGCTCAATTTGGCTTTACCTATCAATATAAAATAAGGGCCGTTGACACCGTGGGTAATAAAAGTCAATTTTCACCGGTTAAAAGTGGAAACCGAAGTATTGATAAATCATTAGCGATCATTTCTGACCTGACGATAAATCAACTCAATAAAACAAAAAACAGCGAATTAAAGTGGAATTTCAAAATGCCTTCCGGCTTTCCAAATAAACAATATACATTTTTAATATTCAGGTCCGGTGGAATGGATGGTGTAAAATATTATCAAAGTGTATCGTCGGCAGAGTTGGTTTTTACTGATAAAGGATTGAATCCCGGGGTGGTTTATAATTACGCCATCCAAATCCAATCAGAAGATGGTTGGAAAGGTCCGGTAAGCGAAGTAAAATCAATCTTGATTAAATAAAACGTATTTCAATAAAAAATCGAGTGGCCATGACCAATAAACATACATTTAATAAGTTCTTTATCCTGCTCAAACTGAGTATGTTGTCCATTTTTTTACATGCTCAAACCTTTGTTCCTGTCAATGTCACCGGTTTTAATCACGACATCATCGCGGAAGAAGCAGGAGGAACAAACAGAGCGGAAGCGGCCACGACAACCACTTTCGACGATAATGCCGTTTCCTTAACCAGTGATAACGTATTATATGCAAAAAACTTCAGAGGAAACGCCAATGTAAATAACCCACCCCCGTTTGGACTTCCGGATAATGGCAGTATTCCGAGTGTAAATCTGCCGGGTGCCTTATATCAATTAGCCCCATATGATAGTAACAATGCCTTGGTCTTGAGACAACAAAACAGTTCCGGCACCCTGGTATTAGAAACGCCCGGTGTATTTTCTAAAATAGCTTTTTTAGGTGCCAGTTCGAATGGCTCATCCACGTTTAATTTTATACTCAATTTTAGTGATGGTACAAATTTTCCTACCACATTCACGGTTCCGGATTGGTTTGATGGGCCCAATTTCGCGATTAAAAGTATCGGAAGGGTATATAGAAGGACTATTGGTGGCCACCAGGCAGACCAATTCAACGGGGATGCGGAAAATCCAAGACTTTACGATAATCAGATCACAATCCCGACTCCCTTTGACCAAAAAATTCTTACGAGTATTACCATCACAAAAACGTCATCAGGCGGCAGTACCGGTATATTTGCTATCAATGGTATTACCCCTGTCAATGCCCCTGCTGCACCAATAGCCACTGCTGCTACAAATATAAATGGTACAAATTTTACGGCCAACTGGCTTTCGGTCGCCAACGCAACGAATTATTTTTTGGATGTTTCTGATAGTCCAAGCTTCATTACCTTGATGCCGGGTTATAACAACAGGGATGTCGGAAATGTACTCTCTTTTAATGTCACTGGATTACCTAATGCACCGGTTTATTATTACAGGGTCAGGGCAAGAAATATTTCAGGTGTCAGCCCGAGCAGTAATACCATTGAGGTGTGTTTAATGCCACTTCCGACGGCCGTATGTAACAATATATCCGTACCTTTAAACAATATGGGCAATTACACCCTGACACAGCCTGATATTAATGCTATTGGAAACGGCAGTAAGGATAATTGCGGCAGCCCAAATGATATAACCTTTGCCATCAATCAAAACACTTTTTCCTGCACTGACCTGGTCCTGGGGCAACCCAATAATTATGCCGTGGAATTAGACGGTGTCAATGATTTTATACAAAGTGACGCAACAAATGTTCTGAAAATCCAACCTCTCACCGTGGAAGCATGGGTGAAACCGGCATTTCGAACTGAAAACACTACTTTTTATCCAAATAATGTATTAAGTAATGATAGCCCGGGTTTGTACGGACATGGTTTTGGTGCCAATATTAATAGTTCAGTCAACCAGATCACGGTTGAATACCAGAATAATTTCAGAACCATCAATAATGCAGGCTTGTCGTCGGATACATGGCAACATATTGCCGTGGTTTATACACCAGGGAATGTCAAGACCTATGTCAACGGGCTTCTTATTGATGACTTTAATCACGTGCAAAGCGGACTTACGGGAACAGGCTCTTTCTGGATAGGCAAACACAACGATGACGGTACTTACGGAACCCGACGATTCTACAAAGGACAACTGGATGAAGTACGGGTTTGGCATCGGGCCTTATCAGGAGCAGAAATTTTAGCCAACAAAAATACTACTTCCGTTGGAAATGAAAGTGACCTGAAATTGTATTATACCTTTGAAGATGGTCCCGGAAGTTCAAAAGTAAAAGATATTTTGGGCAATGCAGATGCCAATTTTCAGGCCGATATGAACCCTCAAACAAGTTGGGTGAGTCCCGGAGCACCGGTAACACCTGCTGTTTTAGGTACGTCAGTTATATTAACAGTTACGAACAACAAAGGAAATAAATCCACCTGCAACGCTACCGTTTCGGTGGAAGATATTACTCCACCTGTGGCAAAGTGTCCAACCACCTCACCCACCGTTGTTTTGGACAACGCAGGTAATGGTGTCCTGGCGGCCAATGCACTCGCTTTGGGCAATAGTACGGACAATTGTCCAACAGATCTGGTGGAAACCAGTCCGGCCATGAATTTTACGTGCGCTGATGTAGCGGGTTCAACCGTTATTCTGACCGCTACTGACGCTTCAGGCAACACAGGGACATGTACGGCTGCCATTCAAATCGTGGATAATATTCCTCCTGTGGCTAAATGTCCGGCAACACCTCCAACGGTTGTCATTAGTGTTAACGGTCCGGCTATGTTGGCTGCTAACGCACTAGCAGGAGGAAACAGCACGGACAACTGCTCTGCGGGTTTGATAGAAACCAGTCCGGCCAGGAGTTTTACCTGTACGGATGCCCCTTCTGCTTTGGTTAATTTAACGGCAACGGATGTTGGAGGAAATAAAAGTACAGTTTCCTGTTCTGTAAATATTAATGATGCAGCCAAACCAACAGCGATCATTAATTCCGGTGGACGAACAGTTTTGGATGATGCCAATCCGACCATCACATTGGATGTTTCCGCTTCGACAGGGGGTGGAAACTCCGGTTTACAATTCCAATGGTCTGACGGAACCACAGGAGCGGTAAAAGTTATTTCAAGCCCGGGTGTTTATACCGTGACGGTTACCAATCCACTCAATGGCTGTACGTCAATTGCAGGTATTACCATCACGGACAATCGAAGTAACGTTCTGACGGCACCGCAGGCCACAGCCGCCATGAACGTGAGTACACAAAGTTTTGCAGCCAATTGGCTTCCCGTTGCAGGTGCAACAACTTACGTGATTGATGTTTCTGAGAATCCGAACTTTCAAACTTTTGTAGGCTCTTACAATAATTTTAACGCTGGCAACGTACTTTCCCAAAGCATAATTGGATTAAACAAAAACACAACATACTATTACAGAATCAGGGCACTCAACAACGCGGCATCCAGTCCGAACAGCAATATTATCACAATTAAAACCATAGAGCAGGGCGCCTCTCCGCTTTCGGTCACCGGATTTAATCATGATTTAATAGCTGAAGGGTCGGGTGGATTAAACCGTGCATCGGCGACAACGACTACTGATATCGGTACATATGTTTTGTATTCAAAAGATTTCAGAGGTAATAACAATCCAAATAATGCTCCCACCTATGGATTACCCGCCAATGGTTTTATCAGCAGTGCTTCCCGTCCCGGTATCAACTTCCAATTGGCACCTTACACCGGAAATAATGCTTTGATTTTAAAATCGGTAAATCAAACCGAAACCCTGAGTCTTCCGACACCCGATATTTATTCGGGTATAGCCATTTTGGCTATGAGTGAAGGTTCATTGAGTAAAACAGAAGTTACCCTCTTATTCAGTGATGGTACGCCGGGCTTTGTTTCGTTAGATATTCCTGATTGGTACAACGGAGATGATTTTGCCATCAAAGGTATAGGAAGAATGAATCGTTCAAATGATGCCTTTGATACGGATGAAAGTCCTGAAAACCCGAGATTGTATAATCTTGTTGTAACTTTGCCACCTCCTTTTGACAGTAAAACCCTGACAGGAATCAACTTCAAAAGAACATCGTCGACCGGAAACACTGTTATCCTGGCCATCAATGGAACAACTTCTTCCTGCAACCAGACTTTGACCTTGACAGCTGAGGGTAATTTCTGTGAGGGTAATAATATAACCCTGGCAGGCAATATCAGCAGTGCTGGACAATTTTTATGGACTGGTCCGAATGGAGGTTCATTGCCCGGTTCAGAAACAATTGTCATTCAAAATTCCCGACCAGAGGATAGCGGGACGTACTCTTTGGAAGTGGTGTCGCCGGACAATTGCCGGTATTCGTCTTCCATTGATATAGAAATAAATCCTCAACCGGTCATTCGGGTAGAAGAAGAAGGTTCGCCTTGCGGCGGTGATACCATCATTCTGAATGAAAATGGCGGCGATGCTATTACCTGGTTGTGGAACGGTCCCGGAAGTTATAGCTCAGATTCTCCGGAAGTCATATTGGTTGCCGGGATAGCACAAGATGGTGTATACGAACTTTCAGTTACCGATATTAATGGTTGTACCAATACATTTTTTTACGATCTGGAATTTATTGACGGCGAAAAATTAGACGGCAATTTTCTGGTGTCAGCAGGAGCATGCGCCGGTGACACCATTCATGTCATCGATTACAGCCTTTTTGATGAAATCTTGTCGACCATTTCGTTTTCCTGGGATTTTGGTGACGGGCGGACTTCCCCGGAAAGAGACCCTGTTGTCGTCTACAACTCTTCCGGAAATTACACCATTACCCTGAATGTCGGAAGTGTTGATTGTTCTTTGACCATTCAAAAAAACATAGAAATTCTGGATTGCAGGAAAGAAAATATGAACACAACAAAGTATGTAAACTTTTATCCAAATCCATCAATTGTTCCTGTACAAATGTCTGCACGATTACCTTTGTCCGGAGATGTTGTAATAAAAATTTATGATAGTAAAGGGCAGGAAATACATTCAAAATATTTTACGGAAGTACAGAACTTTTCTGATGAATTGCCTGTATTGAGGCAGGGAATTTATTTTGTTGATATTTTACATGCAGCTGGGATAGAAAGGCATAAAATTATCGTTTTTTAAGAAAGATTAACCAAAAATTAATCCGTTTTAAAGAATCAACCCGGCGATAAATAGGGTCTGCTGAAAAAGTCAGCAATGAATCAGATTCAAGGCGAAGGCAAAGAAGATGTATAAAATACCTCGATTTGCCTTCAACGCAGAATATGGTTTATTGCTGGCTAACAAAAAACAAGTTTAGTAAGGAACTTAGATGCACGAAATTTGAATATAATTTTGTAAAAGCAATGCACTTACATGTATGAAAATTGAACATAAGAAATTGATTATTAATATTTTTTGTGTTTTTCAGCAGACCCTAATTATCGAAAAACAAACATAGGTATTCGTTACAAAATGTGACCGAAATAATTTATTTCTCAATATCCAACCATCACATCGCCGGCCGCCATTTCGGTCTCTCCGTTTTTATATACAATCCGGGCCACCCATACATAGATGCCGGCAGCTACCGGTTGTTCTCCAAAGGTGCCATTCCAACCGGATGTTTCATCTCCGGGAGGGAAGTTGATTTTTTGAAAAACTTCATTGCCCCAACGATCGTAAATAGCGAGTTTTTCGATGACTTCAATAGAATGGAAACGCTCGTACAAAGTAAAACGGTTGTTACCTGATGCGGAATGGGGAAGAATGATATTGGGTGCATCATAACCATTGATTCTCCTCACGCGCACCCAAACGGAATCTTCTTTTACACAGCCATGGTCATCAGTGATGTACAATGTATACAGCGTCGAAATTTCAGGACTTGTGGTCGGATATGGACAGTCTGAACAACTGACACTTTCACCCGGATCCCAAAAAACAGAGGACAATTGGTCCCATTCGTGAGAAGAAGAAGGATGTAGGCTTACGGATTGCCCCAATAAAATGGTGGTATCTTTGCCGGCTTCAATGGTTAAAGGTATTAAAGGCATTATCTCAAAAAAAGTATCCAAAGGACAATCATTGCCATCCAAAACTTTGACATCATACCTTTTTTTGTCCTGAAGGATGTGGGGTATTTGTTCCGTTATTTGTTTATTGTCGAGAAAATAGGTGTATGGAGCCGTTCCACCGATAACAAATCCGATAGTAACGGATGCCGGATCTTCTGCACAAACCGGCAGAGACAGATCAAAATGCAGATTTTCCGGACTTGGTTCTTTGCTTACAGGAATTGACAATGAGTCTGAACATCCATTCGCAGTACTGAAAACAAAAATCTTGTAATCACCGGGCTGGAAAATGTTTATTTCCGGTTGATTGCCCGATCCGTTTTGCCATGTAAAAACAACATCGGCATCGCTGCTATTTGCCTCTAAGTGGGTAAACGGTTCTCTGCAATCAATCTCAAAACTTCCCGTGACGGTAATATGAGGTAGTTTAAAATCTTCGGTGATTGTCACGGAGGTTTCTGATATACAACCGTAACCATTTTCTGCCAATAAGCGGATGTTGTACAAACCTCCGGAAATTAACATCGAATCCGTTTGGGTGGTATTGTTATTTGTTATCCAACTGTATTTTATACTGTCCTGGTAAAAAACGTCTTTAATCCAAAAGGAAGGTGTAAAACAATTAAGGTGCACTGGCTCCAGTTTTATTTCATGTTTTTCAAAAAATCCGTGTACCCAAACCGTTTCAAAATGTGTACAACCGTTTTCGCTCGTTGCCTCAATAACATATTCTCCCGGCTGAGAAATGGTATGTCCGCTAATAATATTTTGATTTCCGATGCTGTACTGAGGTTGGTACACACTGTTTAATGCCAGTGAAGTCACAGGAAAAGCACAGGAAATATCATTTACATCGGCCGTAAAAATAGGACGTAATGTATCCACCGAAATAGTAAGGAATTGAGATACACTGCATCCGTTATCGTAAACCAATGTAAGTTCAAAAACACCTCCATTGGTAAATTCAGGTTCTAATACATTTTTGTCAAACTGGCCGCTGCCACTCCAAAATAAAGAATCGTAGTCTGCAACATATACTTCACCCGAAACTTTGGTTTTTATACAGGTAAGGGTATCTGTGATTTTCATTTGCAGGTTGGGCCGTATGGTATCGACAGGCAATTCTACTATTTTTTCGTTGATACATCCTTGAGGTGTTTCGGCTTTTACGACAAAATTTCCGGTTTGTGTTGATAAAATATAGTTTGTGTTTCCGAATGTATTGTTTGGTCCGGTCCAGGTTATGGAAGCAGAAACAGAAGTTGTGATTTGAATACTTCCTGTGGGATTAAGACAGGTGATGGGCAGCACCTCAACAGAAATATCGGGATAGTTTTTGGATGATGGAAGAAAATAAGATTCTTCAAAAGAACAACCGTTTTCACCGGTAACAGTCACATGGTACAGGCCTTCATTAGAAAACTTTGGATTGGCCAGATCGGATTGTTCATAAAGCCCTTGCCAATGGATGGTGACAGGATTTGAAACGGTGAGGGTAAATCCACCCAGGTTGTCAACACATGTTATGGAATCAATCGCCACCATAACTTCAGGTATGGATTTATTTTCAAAAACAAATACACTATCGATTTTTTTACATCCATTGCTGTCAAGGGCCGTTAACAAATAAAGACCTGGCAAAGTGACAGTAAATGAATCATTTGATGTTACAAAATCATCGTCGAGAGACCATATCAATGAATCGACATTTGTTAATTCAGACAATTGAATCAGCACTTCTGCGTTGAGGCAGGTGAGTGTGTCAGGTATTGATTTCCTGTAGCTGTGAATAGCAGGCAGAGCGTCTACGACAATACTGTCTTTCAGGGTACAAAAACTGCCTTCTTCCAGGATAAAATGATAGGTGCCCGGGGTATGTATCCACAAGGTGTCAAAAGTTTCCGGAAGGTTTTCATAAGGAGGCGTTGTCCAGATTATACGGTCAATATTACTGTTATTTTCAATATAAACAGCTACACTATCCTGTCGGCAGGTAAGAGGCCCTTTGTTGTGTTTTATGTAACTGAAAGAAACATTTTCCAACACAATATTGATGGATGCAGTGTCGGAGCAACCATTTTGACCATAGGCCGTTACGATATATCTTCCCGGGGATGTTGCATAAAATCCCTGTCCGGAAAAGGTAGTCAGATCAGGAAATGACCACTCATAGGTAACATCCGTATTTCCGTAAACAAATGCTTCAATGTAAGAAGCCAAAGCATTACAATCCAGCAGATTGTTGCCTACAATAGCCACATCAGGTGGTAAATTGTCTGCTGTAACTTCAAAGGATTCGGTGCGGGAACATAAATTTTCAGAAGTGACAGTAACGGTGTAGGTACCGGCAGAGCTGACAAAAATTTCCTGATTATCAGGATTGCTGTTGATCGTTCCGTTTGTTGTTTCCCAGTGATAGGTAAGTCCGTTCATCGGAGGATCTGTGTATGCCGTAATCACTTGTTCTGTATCAAAACAGGTAATAGGAGGAACTTCAAATGGAAGAATGTCAAATTCCTCCAGGGTTACCGTAAATTCTTTTTCTTCTTCGCACAAAGGACCAAAAAACAAATCGTCGATGGCAAAATCATTGCCATTAGGTTGGGTATTCTGGTTTATAATACAAATATCGGCTGTGGTGTTATTGCCTGAATTCCATACAGCATAAAACTGTTGCCATAAACACGTGGTTCCCACGAGGTTAAATTGTTGCCCTATCAGGCCGTTATTGATAGAAAATTGCAGGCGTGCGGGATTGGATGCATTTACGGAAGTAGCCCATGCCCAAAAAACATAATTGGTATTGGGTGTGACATTTACAGTTTGACACCAAATTCTGGCAAGGCTGACAGAACCATTTAAAACCATCATTTGGGTACCTTCATGAGCACTGCAAGATGCAAAGCCGCTGTGGACCGAATTAGGGTTATTGTTTACACTATACGTTCCTTCATTCCATAAAGAGACCGGATTATAAGTATACAATGTAGAAAATCCTGAATTTCCGTTTTCAAAAGAAGGGTTTTGAATCAGATTTTCATGGGATTCGCCAAATGCTTTTAGAGTAAATGTAGTAGTTGTATTGACCTGTACCTGAGGGTTCAGGTTTTGATTATTGAAATAACCCTGGTCACTTGTCCATTCAAAGGCATAATAAGGACCGGTAATGGAACCATTTAAAGGTATCAGTGCTGGTTGACAAATCGTAATGTCATCAGGAGTATTTAATTCCAGTTGGCATTCCTGCGAAATTACAGGAAAAGAACAAAAACATAGACATAGCAAAAAAAATACTCTCATCGGGTTCAGGTTCGGAGGTACAAAAATAATCTTATTATTTTGAAAATCAAATTATTAAGAAATATATTTCACCTCAATAAAAAAGAACCAATGTTATTTTTTTAACTATATCTACATTTTACCGTTCCGGAGCTAAAATCAGCTACTTTCAATTCGCATAACAAAAATGACGGATAACCTCTTTTTGATTAGATTGAAATTATCTTAAAAAATCATTTGTTGCGGAATGAAAACCGGAAGATACTTATTTATCTTTTTTGTCGCTGTTGTAAATTTCTCTGATACAAAGATATTTACCATCTGTTTTTTTGAAAGTAGCAACATATTTGCCGGTTTCAACTACATTTCCTTTGTCATCTTTTTCGGTGGAAGTACCGTATTCTGTTACGATGTCTCCATCACCGAATACATCCATCGTTTGAAACGAAATGGTAACGTTTCCTTTGGCATCAGCAAACTGCTTTTCCTGTTTTTCCTGAATAGCAACCTTACCGGTAAGGGTAGGAGCTCCATCCGGCATGGAAATGGCATCATCGGCATACATAGCCATCAATCCGGCCAGATCTTTTTTATTGATTGCGTCGGCCCATTGGTTTTCTATGGCCTGAATTTCAGCTTTTACGGCAGCCATGTCAGGTTTTGTTGCTTCTGCCGGCATAACCTCTGTTGTTGCAGCTTCTGTTGTTTCTGCCTGTTTGCATGAGGTTAAAAATAATAACCCCGCGCAAAAAATTAAACTAAAAAAATGAAATTTCATAAAACAAAAATTTAAGTGTTAATAAAAATAAATATAAGCCTGTTTCCGGATGTTTTTGTAATGTATTTTTTTCATCAGAATCAAGGTAATGTGTTTTCAACGTTTTCTGATTTTTTAAACGGGGGCATCTGCAGGTAGCTCAATCTTCTCCACAACCATTGTGCCGGTCCGTAATGGAAATACTTCAACCATATTGGACTTATGATTAGCTGGAAAACCCATATGCTGAAAACCACGTACAATAATTCATATCGTTCCAGTTTCCCAAACAAACCAAAACCTGCACCGGTGAAAACAATCATACAAATGAGCGAATGGGTCAGATAATTGGTCAGGGCCATTTTTCCAACACAGGAAATGGCATATTTTAACCAGTTCAGGATATGGAGTTTGCTAAAGATGAGGATCATTCCGATATGTCCCAAGGATACCGTCACCCGACCCACATCGTATGTCGGATTGGTCTCGAAAAAAGAAATATAAGAAAAATTTTGATTTAAAATGTTCATGGTTTCAAAATAATTGACGGTAAGACCGATAGAATAACCTACAATTACCATAGTCAGATAAAAACGAAAAGATTTGACCCCTGACAAAATGTTCAACTTAAACAGGGCAATCCCAAGCAACATCATGGGAAGGATATCCCAACAATCATAACGGTAAGGGCCATATGTTTTCCACTCCATTACAATAGGTGCATTAAAGGCAACCACATCAAAATATCCTTTGCGCATGCTTTCATTATAATATTGAATACTTTCCGGCGACCTGTATTCCAAAACTTTTTCCCACTCTTTTTTGGCCTCTTTTGTCTCAAAATCAAGTGTTTTTCCTTCTGCACTCAGGCGTTTTGCTTCTTCCACTTTGGCCAACAAATCAACTTTACCTTTATATTCCATAAAATTCCATAAGGATCCTATAGAAAATAATACCAATGCCGTGATGATTAATTTTTTCGGTGTAAAACGCCGGAATGAATATACCAAAAATCCCATCAAAGCATAGTTGAACAATATTTCACCGGACCATATTAAAAGATAGGCATGAAGTACACCAAATAACAACAACCATGTCAGTCTCCTGAAATATATATCAGCCCCCTGGATACCAGCGTCTCTTTTGTCCAGCCGGTCAAGGAGTATAAACATGCCCACTCCAAAAAGCAAAGAAAAAAGACCCCGCATGGTGCCTTCAAAAAACATGCTGGTAGCCACCCACGTGTATAAATTATAACCTTCGTAACCGCCGGCAATCGTCGGATCACTGTAAGCATTGGCCAATCCAAACCCATTGATATTCATCAGCAATATGCCGCAAAGTACAAAACCCCGCATGATGTCAAGCGACTTAATACGTTCTCCTGTTTCAACAGGTCCGAGTAAAGTGTTTCGTGTTTCCATTACTTGCTTTTGTAAAATGAATGGTTAAAATTGAAAATATATAAACTGCTCGCCCTGGCCATGGGAAATACAAATGAGAAATACCATCGTCGCCCAGACAATCCCGGTGATCCAGGGACCTGCAGAGGATGTGACCATCCTGACGGTGTGGTGACGCATATAATAGTGGGTCAGAAACAAAATCCCGGACAGAACAAATACTTTTGTCAGGTCAAAATAACCTAAAACTTTTTCGCCCTCTCCAAAACCTGTGACCATGGCTGTGATGATGTTCCACGCTGTGCCAAAATCTTCCGCTCTGAAAAATACCCAGGTAAAATTGACCAATATAAAGGTGAGTCCTGCCAAAAGGAGACCGTTCCACCAGTTTATTTCAAACCGGAATCTGCCTTTCAGTATTCTTTCTATGATGAGATAGGTTCCATGCAAAAAGCCCCAGAATACAAAGGTCCAGGCCGCACCGTGCCAAAGCCCTCCCAAAAGCATGGTAAGCATTAGGGCGACGTACATACGAGTGAGGCCAAAACGATTGCCTCCCAAAGGAATGTACAGGTAATCTCTCAGCCACGAAGACAGGGAGATGTGCCACCGACGCCAGAATTCTGAAAAACCTATAGAACCGTATGGATATAAAAAATTGTCTGTCAGGGTGAATCCCAACATATAAGAAATCCCTATGGCACACGTAGAATAACCGGCAAAATCAAAAAATATCTGCGCTGAGAAAGCCAGAACACCAGCCCACGCATCCCAGAAATTCAGATTTTTATCGGCATTAAAAACCGCATCAGCAGCACCGGAAAACATCGTATCTGCCATCACAATTTTTTCAAATAAACCCAGAGTCAGCAAAAAGAGTCCCCATATAAAAAGGTCCACTGTGGCTTTTTTTTCTTCATAAAACTGAGTGATGAGATCCCCTGCCCGTACTATCGGTCCGGCTACGAGTTGCGGAAAAAAGGTGACATATAAGGCAAAATCCAAAAAAGTTCGGGCGGGTTCCAGCTTCCTTTGATATACATCTATGGTGTAGGACATGGTTTGGAAGGTATAAAATGAAATACCCATAGGAAGGATGATATTCATAGGCAGGGGTTCGTATGAAAACCCGGCCAGATTGACAAAAGAAATAAAATTTTCCAATAAAAAATTGCCGTATTTGAAGAAGGCCAGAAAGCCGAGATTGACGACCATACTGACCCATAGCCAGAATTTTCTCCGGTTTGGTTTTGTTTCATGATAAATTTTATTGCCGGCTATCCAATCGACCATAGTCGATATCCAAAGCAGGATAATGAGTGGTGGATTCCACAATCCGTAAAATACGTAGCTGGAAAATAACAACATACGTTTTTTATTGACCCAACCCAAAAACGGACCATAATACAATACCAAAATTACGGCAAAAAATACGATAAAACCAAGGGAATTAAAGACCATATCAGTGATTTTGGGGTTGAGGTAATACGTTGTCTTTGAGCAATAACGTAACAAAGGCATTCGTAAACTTATCTGCGTCTTCGCCGGACAGGTGTGACCATTCGGGACAATCAAAGTTTTTTAAAGATTCATAATCATCGTAATGATATCCTTTGACTCCTGTTTTTTCCAGTAAAACATCCCAAAACTCCTCTCTGGGTTGGTTTTTTGCTTCCTGTTCTTTGTAAAAACCTGTGGAAGGTGATCTTAAAAAGACGATATTCCCTCCCCGGTCTTTAAATTTTTTGACAAGGTTAGACACATATAAAACAGCTTCATCTTTGGGTGATTTTTTGGCTTTTTTGTTGTGCGATTGCCATACTCTTTTAACGGTATTGGCAAATGCCGTATCGTGTGCACACCGATTTGACATTCTTGTATTCCTGTCGATATCCAGGTATTGAAAACTGTTAAAAGGCGGGTCATTTTCTTTGCCGGTACGAACGCCCCATTTGGTAGCCCGCAGGAGAGATTTCAGGTCTATGTCATCTGCCCATTCGTTTTCGCTGGCTGTTAAAAATGCCAGATTATTTTGTAAAGGAATGGATAAAAAATGATTGAGTCTGTCGGCATACGTTCGTTTATGGTAGAAGTCGATTCTTTTTTGGGTGCGGCTCCAACTCCGGGAATCTTTACTGATTTTTGAAAAAAATATGCCGGGGGTGACACCAACGATGAGGGTGCCGGCATAATTTGTATGTTCGATGATATCTTCCAAAACCGGTATCGGGTTTCCCCCTGCGGTAGACAATTGTATCGGTTTTACACCGGTCATTTTTTGCCATTCAGGGATTTGCAGATTAAATAATGTTCTGGAAGAACCTATGATGACCACACTTGAGGCGTCCGGATTTTCAACTTTGGCGCGTGTTTGTGCCCACAAAAATTTATCATCCGGCAGGTCGGGAATTCGTCCCCGGGACCGCCAAAAAAATTCCCATGATACGACGGATATCAAACTGAACAGGATGGTGATCCACAAAGTTTTTTGAAGATGTAACGGGGTGTCTGTACGTGACATAAGGCAAAGAACGGGTGTTGGTTTGAGGTTAACGAATGTTTTGTCGTGTAAATTTAATAAATAATATGATGTGGCTTATATTATGAAGATAAAATTTATATTTTACCAACATTCGGTTGTATGATGTTAAAAATTGGTTTTTTCGGGGAGTATTCGTTTCCTGAAATTGTGTGTATTACACAACTTCGTTGATATTGTTCCGTTGGAGCAAATTGTCGGGTTGGGGCCAAATACCCCGTAGGGGAAGTATGTTTATAGCCACGGATGAAATCTGTGGTTAAGTAAATACGTTAATTCATTATGGCAAAAATCCCGTCAAAATGAATTATCCTATTCATGAAAACCACGGATTTCATTCGAGTTACAAACTTTTTGTTCCGTTGGAGTAAATTGCCCAACGGGACAATACTTGCGAAGTTGTGAAATACACCCATCTTCTTATTCAAATCGCGCAACAAACTTTTTGTCATTGTACACATATTCAAACAAAACCTGAGACAAATCGGACATCTTTTTGACAGGCATCCTTTTGCGGTACAATCCTTCATTCAAAACCTCATTATCCATCAGGTAATACGTCACGTCTGAAACGGCATCTTTGGCTGTAACTTTGGCATGTCCTTTTCCTTCCGTCCGGAAATACACGTCTATATGGCTGCCATCTGCTGTTTTCCGCACAAAAAGGAATGGTAATTCTGCTATGTTTTTAGTCAGGTTTTCTGTCCGGGAAGCCACCGGATTTTGCTGACGAAGGACATTCACATCACAAGGTGCGACAGATGCCATAAAAATAGAATTGTACTCCGTCTCAAAGCCGGGATTGAGCTCTACAAAACTTCCCGCCACCATTCCTGCCACACCGTTGACGGTAACAATTTCTTCGGATGTAATACTGATCTCCGCACCGATGACTTGTTGGTTTAACATCGTATCCTGCAGCAGAACAATGGTTTCATCACAAGGATTTACAAAAAGATTGATGCCCTGACACTCACACATGTCATTGTATTTGTCATCGACAGTATTTTCATTTCCGTCATCACAAACGGTATTCATCTCAGGACATACGACGGCATGAAAGGCTACCTTGCTCAGACCCCGGCAGGTCGTCGTATCATCCAAAGACTGAATGAGGATGTATCTTGCCCGGATATTGTTAAAATCCGGTCCGTTGAATCCTCCGTATCCGTTTTCTCCCGGAGCAAGCGGCCAGTTGTAATTGCCCAATCTCTCCCAGGTATTGCCATCTTCAGAATAATCTATTGACACGATCTCAAAACCGTTTTGTGTCTGTCCTTCGACATTATAATTCCATATCTGCGAGGATATCATCTCATATCGCTGTCCGAGGTCATACATGATCCAATGACCTCTTTCCCTTTCAGGGTTGGGATTGTCACTGACGGAACAGGACAACCAGGCGTTTTCAGGGCGGGTGTCCAACTGATCTGTCAGCCCACATTTTGGAAACGGAGTGTAATTGGCAAGGGGGCTGTCACAATCTTCGCCGGAACAGGGTATGCCTACACAATCACAATCTGCATTGTACTGATCATCGTTGGTAAAAGGATTTCCGTCATCACAAAGGGTGCCTTGGGGTATGCAGGCAACATCGCAGTCATAATCGTAAAAATAAAAGGCAGGAATCCTCTTCCAGACATTGGCCGGTGTAAAAGGTGTCTGCCAAAACAAACCGAAATGGCTGCTTCCGGTTCCTTGTTTTTGGTTGATTTCGATATAATAAAACTGACCTGCCTCAAGGTAGACATTGGCCGTGGACTGGAAAATATATTTATTGTGTTCTGTCATGTTTGACCATGCCAATACGATGGCCAATGTTGCCTGTTTGTTGGCCGGGTCGTGGTTGTTGCTCAAAAACAAAGCTGTCTGATCATCACCGGTGATATTAAATCTGTAATTTCCGGAGACAGGCACAGAAATATAAGCGGACACGAGCTGACCAAAATTGTTTAATCCGCTCGTGGACGGCAGTCCGGCATGATTCATAGCAGCACTGAACTGCGGCGTTCCCGGAAAATTGGCCGAAGCATACAAATCATTTAACGTAGATCCGGTAATATTATCATAACGGTATCTTTCTAATTTTCCCCGTTCTCCGATGCACGTGAGATTGGTATTTGTTTTACCGACACAGTTACAGTGCCCGTCTTCCTGATCATCTGTTGTTTGGGCATTTCCATCATCACAGCTTGTACCTCTCGGCGGACAAGGGTCATCCGTACAACCGACATTGTAGATGTATTGTGCTGAAACAATATTCCAGTTGGTGTTGCTGATAAAACTGTTTTTCCAGAATATGCGGCAATGATCATTTCCTGTGCTTTCGACGTAAGTCAGTTCGAAATAATAGTATTGTCCACCTGTAAGTTCAATCCTTGCAGAGGTTTGTTCCGGGTATTTGGTATGTTCCGTGAGATTGGTATTGGCAGGTACGGAAGCCACCAGCCTCAGATTGGCGGGATTGTCGTCTGTGCTGAGCATAAACTGGCCTCTTTCGTTGCAGGTCATGTTAAACTGCACGCTGTCGGTGGTATTGATCCGGATGTATCCTGCGATTCTGCCACCGATGTTGTTGTCATAATTGATCGGTGCATCAATGCTGTAGATGGTTTGTACCACATCGGGGCTATTTGGAAAAAACTCATGGGCACTCAGCTCGCTCAAAGAGACATCGTACATGTTTCTCCAGCACTGCCATTTGACAGAACCTTGAGTTCCGGGACAAATTTGTGCTATCAATGATGATTGAAAAAGCACAAAAAGAAAGATATATAAAATGTTATTTTTCATGACCCTATCAATTAAACATTCCTATCGGCATATAACCCGTTGGCGGATCAGCCGGACAAGAGGTGGAATAAAAATTACAGATATTCGGCAATACATAAGACAGATCATTGGGTGATACGCCAAACCATAAAGCGAGTTCGGCAAACATCTCATCTACCGATGTCGTCGGAATCATCCTGCCCCGATTGCTGACGTTGAGCGGATTGTTGGTAAGGGCCAGCGATGGATACTCTCCAAACACCTGTTTGCCTTGTATGGGGCCTCCCATGATCATCTGATTGCTTCCCCAGGCATGATCGGTACCATTGCCGTTGCTTGTCAGTGTTCGGGCAAAATCTGAAATGGTAAAAGTTACCACATTGTTATGTACACCCAATTCTGTGAGTGCATTGTTAAATTCATTGAGTGCAGCGCTGACCACCGGAAGCATGGTATTCATATTGCCTAAAAGGTTGTCATGGTGATCCCATCCGCCATAATTGACAAAAAATACCTGTCTGCTGGTGCCCAGAAAACTACGAACGCTGATGAGTTCTGCGATTTTTAATAAATCCTGGGACAATCCTGAGGTAGAAAAAGGAGTGGTCAACGGTGTAACATTGGCCATAGCCACCCGAAACTTTTCAATGCTGTCTATGCTGTTTTTTCCCAGATTACCGAGGGTTTGCTGGAAGATATTGCTGTATTCCTGTTCCATCATACTACCGATGGCCTGATTGCGGATGCTGGTTTTGTATCCCTGGTCACTCCAAAAGGACGGAAAAGGGGTAAAACCGATGTTTGCAGCTGTTGTACTTCGCGAAAGTGAAAATTCTGTGGTTTCATTGCCCGCCTGAAAACGGTTTTTCCCGCTGAGGGAAATGTTGAAAGACACTTCCGGAATGGTATTCATATCATTGAGCAGGTCGGCTATTCTGCCGGCTACACCCACAGCTGATCTGGATTGTGGTACGGACGTCTGCCAGTGCATAATTTGATCAGAATGAGAATACAAACCCAAAGGAAGTTTTTTGATACCTGCATTGTATTCGGTGACATTGGCGATGGGTTCAATGAGGGTACCGATATTTGCCAGAAAAGACAGATGTTCGTTGTCGAACATATTTCTCACCTGTGGCATAGCAGCATGTACTCCATATGTTTTGCCATTGTCATCGTAGTCCAGATCCAGCAATTGAGCCGGTGTGGCATTTTTGAGCAAAGCCAGTCCACCTCTCGATGCCGCATAATGGTTGTAATTTTCTGTATCCGTTGGTACCAGAATATTATGTGAATCCCAACCTCCTGAAAGCAGAATACACACCATGGCTTTGTAGTCGCCGGGTGTACTGATGATGTGTGGTCGGGCAGCTGCGGTAGCAATGGCTCCGAGATTCAGTACGCTGGATAAAAACGTCAGCGAACCCAGTGCAGCACATCCGCCATCCTGAAGAAATTGTCGTCTTGATATATGTTTTTTGCCCATGATTTATCGTTTGATCTGGTAATCGGGTGAGGTCATGACCAGATATATGGCCAACGTTACTTTTTGTCTTTTTTCGGTAGTGCTTACATTCGGAAACTGTTCCAAAACCGTTTTGATGGTTAACAAAGTTGCCTCTGAAAGCGAACCATTGGCAAGGATGAGGTTCAATCGGTCCAACAAAATATGCAATTGGTCATTATTCGTCAAACTCACTTCCATAGAAAGATCCAGGTTGGCAATCTGATTGGAATAATTGGCAGATGGTTCGCCGGTATAAAGACCGAATTCGTCTGAGATGTCTCCGTCAAACAACCATCGGTACAATCCGTTGACAAATCCCTGAATGGTCTGTGCATTGGTAATCTGAAATTCCGGACCGAATAAGTCCGCATCTGCAATTGGTCCAATCGGTTGAAAATCGGATTGGAAAAAATTGAATACACTGGGCGACGCCAAAGGCCTTTGTCCCGTCAGCACCACAAGATTGCTGAGATCATTCCGGTAGTTTCCGCTGGTTGAAAAGGCATTAAAAGCTTTGTGTATCTGAAAATATCTGACCATAGGCTCGCGCAACATACCATAAACCGGTACGTCACAATTTTCACAACCTTTGGCCTCCTGGTGTAGAAGGATCGCTTTGATCACGGCTTTCATATCGCCTCTGATACCCGATCCGTTGTTGATAAAAACATTGGCCACATCATTTACGTAGGCAGGAGATGGATTGGAAGTCACCATACGTTGTATCAGTCTTTTGCAGACAAAAGGTGGGGTGTTGGGGTGGTCAAAAAGGTTTTGCAGCGCATCATTGATATCTGCCACGCCGTCTACCGGTACCCTGTTTGGAACCTGAAATCCGTTGAGCAGGTTTTTAACCCCGGGCTCATGAAAACTATTCCACATGACCAAATCAGGTATGTAGCTGGTATCATTGAGGGCTCCACGACCGAATTGGGTGCGGTCGGCCCACGTCAGCCCGGTAAATATTTTTGAAAACTCCAGGATATCATCATTATCGTACGCGTCAATCGGCCGGCCTTCGTTATCCAGGATTTCTGTGCCGTCGTTGTTGAGTAAAACCGTTCCGAGCGTAAACAATTGCATGATTTCACGTGCATAATTTTCGTCCGGATAGGTATTGGTAGCCGGATTGGACTTAGGGTTGTTGAGGTGGGTCAGATATACCGACATGGCCGGATTATAGGTGATGTCACGCAATAAATCTTTGTAATTGCCGAATGCATGATCAAGCAGGATGTCGTAGTAAGGACCCATAGCATAAGCATTGCCTCCAAATGCGGAATTTTCCGAAATCACACAAATTTCACTCAGGGCAAGAGCTACCCTTTGGCGGAGTAAATCCGGAGAAGACATAAAATATTGCCACCAGGCATAACGCCAGGGTCTCGAACCTACCGTAGCAGCGGGATTGGCTGTGGAGTCTTTGATGATTTTGTGATAATCCCTGATTTTCTGCAGGATGGAAAAGGATTTGGGCACTACAAACTGACTGTCAACCCAGGATTCGTAACCCATCTGGGTGACCTGGTCGATTTCGGTAAGATTATGTCCGAGGCTGGCGTGTTGCAAAAATCGCGAAGCGGCATTTTTGTTGGGCAAAAAACCATTTTGATTCATGGTATTCTGAGGATTTCCGGGAGGGGTGCTGCTGCTGACTGTCATGTTTACCGGCAGACCGCCGTAACCCAATGTGACTGTGTCCCGCTGTGCAGAAACTCCGGAAAACCATACAACGCCCAGGACAAGAAGAAAATATTTCCTGATTTTTTGGTCGTTCATGGTTTTATTTTTGAATACCTTCGGAAGGTTTGTTTTTTAATTGTTGTTGCAAAACCTCAATTTCTTTGGCCATAGCCTCATTTTCTTTGGAAAGGGTGAGCAGATGTTGCCAAAGCCATTCAATTTGTTGCAACAAAAGAGCATCCATTTCTTTGAGTTCATACCCGTTTTTGAGCAAAGTCTCTACAGAAGGCATTGCGTGTAGGTGTTGGTTTTCTGAAATGGATTTTTCGACGACACCCAGAGATGGCGTTTTGTCAAAGGCATCATCCGACCATTCGGCAGTAGACTTGAGTGCTACTTTAACCCTTTCTGTCAAAATACCGTTTTGAACGTAGAGGTTATAATCTCCCGGCGTCATAATCTGGGACGTATCACCGATGACTACTTTGCCCGATGATTTGAGCAAAAGAATTTCCTGTGCCGAAGTTGTAAAACACAACATCATGGATATAAAAACAAAAAATAAAATACTTCGCATATTCACCACTTTACAATTAAATAAATGCGAATATACAACCGGAATGATATACGAAGTTCATGGTTTCCCCTATAATTTATACATTAAAGTAAAAATTAATATGACATGCAGTCTGTTTGTTTTTGAAAGTGAAAAAACAAAAGTAACGTTTGTGGTTTTTTTTTGAAAATCACTATTCAACTTTTTTTCAACACGCTTTAATAAAAAATCCATACACCTGATTCAAATAGATTTTTTTGTTTGACAATATCCTGTTTCTTTTGTGTAAAGATTTGACCAAAAATGGGTTTGTCACCTTTTTGGTCACAACCAAAATGATCTTTATGATTCGAAATTTTATGAGCGGATGGTTTAAAAAAAATTCCCGACAGGTTTCATTTGAAACCCGGGGAAGGGAAGGTGCCGTCCTCTACCATGAAGGTATAAGATCCATCAGTTTTTATATGGAAATGGGTGGTTCGGATGTCGTTTTTTATCTGAATGTTCCTTCCGAAAAAAACTGGAAAAAAATCACTGGATTTTCGTCAGAAACCAGAGATCGGATCCTCACTTTTGTGGCCATACAAACTCAAAAACATCAGGCGCCTTCTTGTTATTTCGAAATAAAAGATGAGGTGATATTATTCAAATCTATTTTGAGGTAATATGATTTTCATTTTTTCGATATAAAAATACCTGTCTGATTTTTTAGATTACCAATTTTCAGAAAACATTTTAACATGATGGTATTAATTTTATAATTATTTTTTTCAGCGTAATCATCTTTTTTATGCAACTTTTATTCCAAAACACCCAAACCAAAGACTGTAATAAATTAGACATTTGGAAAACTAATTGCTACGATTTCCAACAACACGATTACTTAAACCTATGACCTCAATCACCAAAATGTGAAAAAGAGGTCGGTTGCCATAAATGGTTTTGTTTACATTACTTCCGATGGAGCGGAATTTTATTAAAACCTTAATTAAGGCTTCGTGATTCTTTCTTTTTTTAATGCTTCCATTATTTCTTTTTCAATGTCTCTGTCTTTGATATGGTTTACTGCCCAATCAAATTTATCTTTGAACAATGTAGTTTCTTTGTATTTTTTTGAGAGACTTGGGTCAATTTTTATTTTGCCTGATGACTTTGTTTCTTTTAGCATTTTTTTTATGCTTTTCTGATTAAGAATGAAGTATAATCTTTATTCTTTTGAAAACGTTCGACTTGGCCGTTTAGTTCTCCTAATAGTATAAAATCTTGTTCTATTATCTCCAGTAAATGAGCAAGATGCCTTCTGTAAAGTCGCGTTCTGCTTTTGGTGCTTCCTTTTGCAAGTATTATTGTTCCATGGTAATTTTCAAAAAAATCAAAAATTGTAGATGCGACAGTTGCCAAAACGATTTCAGTATCCTTATTATCAGAAATAACTAAATCATCTAAATTTCCTGTTGTACCATCTTTATCACCAAAAGCCAAATTATACAGCTTGCCTTCTAAATGTTGATATATAACTACTTTTGGGATTAATCCTTTCGGTCCAATACTTGTGAATTCATAAACAAGCCAATCTTCACTTACTATAATGTCGTACTTATTTTCAATCATTCCTTAACATTATATACATACAATCCCAATGCAAATATAAACATTCCCAAAAAAAAATCACACATTTTGACCTGGTTTAGTCTCAAATTTTGAACTTTTTCTCCATTTATAAATCATTAACTATCAGTTTTATGATAAAAATTATGATTTGTCAAAAAACCTTACCGTCATTCATAATGCGCTTATCAGCATTCAGAGAAAAGACTTCTTTGACAAAGTTTCCCTATTGCTACAGACATTGGAATAAATGTCATCCAAGTAAGCCGTATTCTTTGATGATTTGTTTTTTTTGATCTTCTGCGTCAGGATAGCGGAATAAACCAAATTGTTCGCTCAATCTTTTGATTTCAGCTGATTTTTTTTCCGACCCTTTGGGATATCCATTTTCGGGAGTAAGTTTGAAAAAAATTGTTTCCAGATATTCTTCAAAAGGTTGATTAAAATACATATCGATAAACCGAAGTGGCTCGTCTGAGGCATTAAAAAAAGTATGTTTGATCATCCTGGGTCTCATGTGCCAGCCGTCCGCTTTTATCTCTACAATTTCGTCACCCAAAAGTACACTGGCTGTCCCCTCCAAAACATACATCAATTCGTCCAGTTCCTTGTGTGCATGTGGTGCCGGACCCATCAATTTTGGTGCTACAGCACATTCCACACTGGAAAAAAGACCATTAGTGGCACCATTTCTGACCCAAACTTTGATGTCCATGCCACCGTTATGAGACAAAGGCGGTTGACCGGGCAACAGAAAGGGTTTTATAGGATCAGTCGTTTCTGCAAGATTCATTAAAATTGAAGGTGACTGTAAAGCAAGCAGTGATAATAATGCTGATGATTGTAAAAAATTACGGCGTTCCATTGATTGACTTTTATGTTAGTTATCTCACAAAATTAGTTCAATCCGACGATGTAAATGAGTTGAGTTTGCAGGAGGCAGATTTCAATTTGTACTTGGTAGTGAAAATATAATGTTCCTACAAAGCTACCGTATTTTCTTTAAACCATATTCTGCAATCATCAAGAGATATTTCACCGGATGCCACTGCCATAATGAAGTTTGTCATTGTATCATTGCTTACATCCTGAGAAATATCAAAACCGTTAATGTTTAAAAAATTTAAAGAAGCCAATAAACCGGTTCTTTTATTACCGTCACTAAAAATATGATTACAAATAATATTGTAGCAATACACCGCTGCCTTGTCCGTAACAGTTGGATACATTTGTTGTCCGTAGAATTCAGAGTTTATGACTTCTATGAGGTAGTCCAGATTTTCTTCATGTAAAAAATTATGCGGAGGATTAAAATTACCTCCATGAACATCTATAGTCTCTTTATTAAATTCAACAATCAATCTTTTATTTAAATAGTACATTAAGCCAAATTTCTGAATGTCTCATCAAATCTTTTAAAATTTTTATTTGTCAATATTTTATATATAAATTCATCGAAAGATTTATTTTCTTTCAATAATTCGGAAAGTATTTCTTTAAAAAAATCAGGTTCTTCCTCCATTAATTCCTTTAAAGATTGTTTTACGACTTCTTTATCTATTATAACTGCCATATCTGTTGATTTATATTGCTAACGTAATAATTCAAAAAAAAGTTTTTATGAAAAGGGTCTTTCTTGAATCAGAAATCGTAAAAAGAAAGTATCAAGGTATAATATCTCCATTTTTAGAATTTATAAAGCCTTTTATTACCTGATCACTTACAACCAAATACAAAGTCAAACAAGTCAAATACAAAATGGTCATTTGATACTAACTATTCAAGATACACCTTTGTGGTAATTCTTTTCCTATACTTTATTTGAAAAGATTTTTAACCTTTTTTGTATTATTAAAATAATGTAAAGTGATCAGATACTTACTTATTATGATTTATTTGACTTCGTCAAATTTGATATTATCCCAAAACCCGGTTGGAAAATGGAAGGTGATATCCCATATCAGTGAATTCCAAGGCGAAAAATTTGATTCCCACAAAGCTTTACTTTCCCAACGTACTTGTGCTGCCAAAATAATGTATGTCATCCATACTGATGGCACATTCAGGCTGGATGCTTCGCAAAGCCAATGTGATGAAAAGTACACCAAAATACAGGAAAAACTGTATTCAGAATCTGTTTGGACCGTTTCCGGAAAGTTTATTACCATCGGAAATAAAAAAGCACCGTCCGTTGGCCAGAAATATACATTTACCGTCACCGGAAATAAAATGGTGTGGACGGGCACGGAAGGTCAGGGCACGATAACGTATCAAAAAATATAAATAGTTTATTTCAAAATTAAATCAATCATCATGAATGTATTTTCCATTTCCTTAAAATTAATTTTATTTTTTTCTGTATTTCTCTTTTTTACTTCCTGCGAAACAGAAGAGACCGACGATCAAAAAACAAAAGACAATGAATTGATCCTTGGTTATTGGTTGCTGGCAAAAGGTGAGACGTATGCCATAAATACGCACGGAGTAAATATTATCACGGCCACTTTAAATCCCAACGTGTTTGCACATGAGTTTTTGGCTGACGGTACCTACATAGGCCATGATTTTACCGGAAGTACTCCGGGCGAAACCGGTACATGGAAACTGGAAGTTACCAAAAAAGAAGGTAATGAAATTGATGAAGGAACTCTTTCAATAACCACACCCGGAACGATGGCCAATAAAGGACTACTTTTTATCGATGCAGATGGTAGTATGAAATTTAAAATAGAATCTACTTTTAGCAGACCTAATGATAAAAAATCCGTGATTTATCTGGAAACTAAAAAATATGAGGCCTATCCTTACAGTGAAAACTGGGCGAAGTACATTTTTGAAAAACAATAATACACAGATTTTGAAAAATCAAATAATATCCCTTCATCATATGAACTCCTTTTCTTTACCTTTATTGGCCATCGTTTTGTGGTCTGTTTTTTCTTGCAGCCAAAGTCAGAAATCAACTGAATTAAAACAGGCAGGTACCACCCTCTCCAATGAAAAAAACAGGCTAACTATGAAAATCGATGGCCGCGAATGGTCAGCAGACAGAGAGATATTCGGAAGTTATCACTTCAACGAGGCTCTGGGTCCCGGTCTGATCAATATAGCCGGTGTCAAAGGAGATCCGCCAAACGACCAACCCTTTAATATCAACCTATACAACACTTCCGGACCGGGTTTGTACAAGGTGGCCATCGCTCAGGGCGCTAAGACAAAAATACATGAAAATGTATGCCAACTCGCCCAATATACGCCGACTAATTATTTGTGCGGAGGTTTAATGTTGGGAAATCAACTATCCGTCAACATTACCAAAGCTTCCAAAAATCCTCAAATAGTGGAAGCTACCTTCAGCGGTACAATACACTGTGTGGAAGGTAATACCCTGACTATTACTGACGGAAAATTTTATTATCACGAAAACAATGATTGATCATGAGCAAAATCGTTACCTTTTTTTTATGTATCTTATGTGTTGCCTGCAACAAACCATCATCTGAAAATCCTGATGAAAACAACAATAATCCGAACTCAGAAATCGGACAGGGAAAACCGGGTATAGTCGGAACAGCCGGTGTGGCTTTTTGGGATGGTTTGCCGGATTCTGAAAAAAACAGAATCAAAGGTTGGAATACCTTGTTTCTTCATCAATCGGTAGGGCAGGACCTGGAAGAAGGTTGTAAAGCTAACGGCTTTCCCTGGGAATATTACGGCAACGGAGATAAGGTCGACAAAGGTCTGATGGGTGGTATATTTGTAGATGTTGGAAATATTCCAAACGGCAATCCCTATGAAAAAATCAGGGTTTTTAAAGAACAGATACTCAATAGTAAAGAGGTAGTCAAAATCGGGGTTTTTAAATTTGGTTATGCAGATATCGATGACGATAATTATCTACAGGTGGAGGCCACCTACAAAAACATGGTCGTTGAACTAAAGTCCGCTATTTCCGGATTCCGGATGGTACATGTAACGCCCCCTTTGGTTTTTTCTACCGAGCCTTATGATGGCAACAGTGCCCGGATGAAGGTAGGCCAATGGATGAAAACTACCTATGCCGCAACAGATGTGATTTTTGATTTACAAGCACTGGAAAGCAATGATGGTGCCTGTCAGGTACAAGGTGTATGGCGCATTTGTGAGGAAAACCGAAACTCGGCATCCGACCCAAGCGATGTCAACGGTATCGATACCTCTCCCGGTCAGGGACACATCGGCAAAAAGGCAGGCCAACGTATCGCCAAAGCTTTATTGATGAGCATCTACAATTCCGGAAAATAAATGAGTCCGTTCACCACATTTATTTTCAGAATGCTACTGGTAACAGGAGGATGTATATTGTTGTATATCATCGGAAAACCTGTAGTGGAAACGATACAGTTCCAAATCAATGGTGAGTCCGTACAAGGAATCGTCATCGGTTTCAGAGGAAGCAAAAACAGTACAACCGTTTTTGAAGATAATACCGCAAAATACAGAACAAAATACAGAGCGCGCCGTCCGGTGTATCGTTATCCTATCAAGTCAGGCAGTCTCGATTCATTGGATGGATATGCCAAATCAACCATCATTTTTCCTTGGCTTAATTTTGAACGGCACGAAAGGGTAAAAGTGGTTATGGATGCTAAGGATCCTTCGCGTTCCCATATTTTCAGTCCCGGGATCTTTTTTACAGATTTTTTGCTGATAGTACTGTGTCTGTACATGATAAAATTGGGGTTTACAAGACCTCATTCATGAATAAACCTTTTTATTCGCAAAATATCATGTAATTTTCACCTTTGAATTTTATTTTAATCATCCTGATGTTCTGCCAAAACTTTTGGTTCCGTTTTTTGACCACCATCCTGCTGTTTGGATGGCAAATCTGTTTGTTTGCCCAAACGGAATTCAGAGCTCAAACGTATACGTTAAAAGATGGACTGAGTTCTGAATATTGCAGAAGTATGTACCGGGCCAAAACCGGTTTTTTATGGATTTCATCTGACAAAGGTTTGAACAGGTTTGACGGAAATTCTTTTTATACTTTCCGACATCGTCCCGAAGATGTCCATTCGATAGCAAATAATAGTTGTAACGGAATATTGGAAGACCGCAAAGGCAGACTTTGGATTAATACGGACGACGGGATTAGTCTGTTTGACCGAAAAAAGCAAACATTTCAGAATTTTTATCCGGACACATCCGTTTTACCCGTAGAGGGTCTGAGTTATACGGATATGGCCGAAGATCAAAAGGGAAATATCTGGATCGGTGGGTACTACGATGTTTTGATTTTTAACCCGAAAACCTCTCTTTTTGAAAAAAGCGGCTGGTATGATTTTGCACTCCGATCAGGTATTATCAAAGAAGAAAAAAGAAACAGCATTACACAAAGTATACAAAAAAAATCGGATACAGAATTGTGGCTGATGACAGTGTACGGACTATTTTCCGTTCATACGCCGACCAAAACGTACACTTACCACCCGAATCATTTGATTGAGGATTATTTTGCTTTTGTTTTACACCATATTGACCAAAACGGTGTCCTTTGGATCGGCACCTATGACCAGTGTTTTTATAGTTATGACCCGAAAACCCTTTTATGGACTCACTTTACATGTCCACCAAGACAAAAAGGGGTTTCAGATGTGATTTCCGATATTCAGGGTTACGATGAAAATATCCTGATGATGACCCGGTCAGATGACATTTTTTTATTTTACACCCAAACCGGCGAATGGAAACCTTTTGTTTGGAATGATAAAATCCCAAATCTGTCAACAAATTTTTATTTCCAAACACTGTTGTCCGGCGATGATATCTACATAACAGGATCAGGAAGTCAGCCATTTATACATCTTTCCCGAAAAAAGCCGCTGATTAAAAAAACAAAAATACCATTGCCAGCGAATACCGCCAACAACCACAGTTATGTCACCGGTGAAGGTAAGATTTTGACAGGCGACTGGGACAAAAACCGGATTTTTGTATGTGACGAAGGTGCTTGCGAGGTTTTGACAACTAAAACCGGAAATGCCGATCTCGGCAACTTACAATTGTATTATTATTCGAAAAGTGGAGATCACTATTTTTCTACCAGTAAGAACGTGTATCAATGGAATACTTCAGATTTTACCGTTCAGTTGTTATCCGAAAACACTCGCGATCCGCAGACAGAATTCAGAAATTTTACAGAAGATGCCAGGGGAAATATCTATATCCGCGAAAGACAAAAAGGGATTTTTTACCTCAAAAAAGGGAAGTCGTCCCTGGAATATTTTGAATGCGACATTCGAAGTGGCAACTACAGCGCTTTGTATTATGATAAAACTACCGATAAATTGTGGCTTGCTTCAGAAAAAAATGGTTTATACATCGTCGACCCGGAAACGCGGAAGTTTAAAAATTATCCGATCACCCATCTTGCCCGCACCAAAAAGGGGTTTATTTATGATATATCGGGAGACGATCAGGGCAATGTATTTTTATTAATCGCCAATCGGGGTTTGCTTCACCTGAACAGCCGGGACATGATTCCAAAATTATATACTACATTGGATGGTCTACAAAGTGATGCTGTAAAATACGGTTGTACCAACCAAAACATGTATTGGTTTACTTCCGAATCGGGATTAATGGCATTTGATTATAAACAAAAAAGGTTTTATTCTTTTGAAAATGAACCGGATAACAAATTGTTTTCGTATCGTATATTTCCGGATCGTGAAGGCAATATCACACAAAACCTGTATCCCGAACAAATTATCACCTTTGACAAAAATACATTTTTCAACCAAAAATTTACTTCAAAAATTTATTTAAAAGAAGCCAAACTTTCAGGAAAAATTATACCTTCCGACTCTTTGTTTTTTGTGCCCTATGACCAAAATAATTTTGTATTTTTATTCGGTAATATCGGACCTTCGGGGCTGAACCATTTGGAATACCAATACAGAATAAACGGTCAGAGCTGGCAATCCCTCGAAAACAGCACCATAGGTTTGTACAATCTTGGTCCGGGCTCTTACCTTATTCAGGTGGCTCATAAGTATGATCTGAAAAATATGTTTACCCTCAAAGTACGGGTGATTCCTCCCTGGTGGAAAACAACATGGTTTTACACTTTTTTGGTCATATCATTTTTGGTAATGATATACGGATTGTACAAAAAAAGAATTTCCTCCGTCAGAAAAGAAGAAGCTGAAAAAAATCAACTGAAACAACAAATAGCAGAAATAGAAATGACGGCACTCCGGGCACAAATGAATCCTCATTTTATTTTCAATTGTCTCAATTCGATCAATCGTTTTATTCTCGTCCATGATACCGAAGCTGCTTCTGCCTACCTGACTAAATTTTCACGACTCATCAGGCTGATTCTCGATGGCAGTCGGGAGGATTTTGTCACTTTGGATAAAGAAATCGAGGCTTTAAGACTATATATAGAAATGGAATCCATGCGATTTTCGGATAGTTTTGAATGGAAAATCGTTATCGATCCGAATGTCCGTATGGAAAATGTACTTTTACCACCACTTTTGCTCCAACCATATGTCGAAAATGCTATTTGGCACGGACTGATGCAGGCACCTCCGGCTGAACCCAAAAAATTGACGATACACATACACCAATCGGAAGAAAAATTGATCATTGAAATATCAGACAATGGTATAGGCAGAAAAAAAGCTTTGGAAATCAAAAGCAAAGATGGTAATAAACATAAATCTTATGGTATAACCCTTACGGAAGAAAGGTTGAAACTGATGGGAAAAATCAAAGGGATAACCACCGAAGTGTTGATTGAAGACCTTGTTGACTTTCAGCAAAAAGCATCAGGTACAAAAGTTATTCTGTATATTCACACATAAATTTTCTTTTTTTATGACAGCCGTAATCATTGATGATGAAGTATATTGTTCTGATGTAGTTTGTATTTTATTGACAAAATATTGCCCTGAGGTAGAAATCACGGCTGTTTTTAACGATGTACTGCCGGCAAAAGAATTCCTTCGTGAAAACCAACCGGATATTGTCTTCCTTGATATTGAAATGCCGCGGTTGAATGGTTTTGATCTGTTACTTCAGTCGGGCAACATATCTTCCCGGATAATATTTACGACAGCTTATGACCAATATGCAGTCAAAGCATTCCGGTTTAATGCCGTTGATTACCTGCTTAAACCGATTGATAAAGACGAATTAATAGCAGCCGTCAAAAAATCATCCGGAGGTTTGCCCTCTGAGAAGATTACGCACCTGCAATATCTTAGTCAGACAAAAGTACCCGAAAAAATTTTATTGCCTATAGGCAATGAAATCGTATTTGTTTTGGTCAGTGACATCATTTGTTGTGAAGCGGACGGCAGTTATTGCAGGATTTATTGTAAAGATGTTGAAAAACCGTACCTCTTATCCAAAACCTTACGTGATATTGAAGAATTATTAAACAATCCCGGTTTTTTCAGACCACATACCTCCTGGCTGGTTCAGGAATCTTATGTCAGAAAGCTTATAAAAGGTGACGCTTTGGAGATAATTTTGCCCGGTGATCTCCGGATTCCTGTAGCCAGAAGCAAACGTTTGGAAGTAATGGACAGATTAACCAAACAGTAAACAGGTCTTTAAATTCTCTGAAGACCATGCTGTAAAAGGACGGTGAAGTCTGTGTGTTAAACCATCAGAATATTATTTTTTTTCCATTCGTTCGATAGCTTTCAAAACCTCTTCTCTGTTTTTGGCCGATTTGATAAAGTCGGGGAGTTTTTCGACCATGGTCATTTTAAACCGGTCTGTTGTTCTTTCCCGCAGTTTAGATCCTACATAATCCTTGATTTCCAGCAAATGTTGTAGATTGAATGCCCATATTTCTTCACCTTTTACCTCATCAGTATACCAAAGGGGCAGACCAAAGGCAGGGTCAGATATTCGGCCTGTCTGATATTTCTGATATATTATGGTCAGATTTTCGCTTACTTTGTTGATGGTGTCACAAGATGAACATCTGATATTTGTATATTTCGGAATCTTTTTGAAAGGTTCTGTTCCAAGATCCAACCAATTAAGACATTCCGAACATTTTGCTTTACCGGAATACACATACCTGATCAAACTACTCATTTTTTCAGAAAAAAAACAGGAAGGACAATGCCATTGTGCATTTTTATAATCTAAAAAATGTGGCAGTTGTACTTCTGCTTTAGCTTCACACTTCGGACAAACAATCGCAAAGGTTTCCATAAAGTCATACAACCTTTTTGGTTCACCGGTATATCGCATCCATTCAAATTTTATTGCCAATGTATCGGTCCGTTAAAAAAGAGCAATCCTATAAATATCCAGATGACAGAAAGGACAAACGTACCGATAAGGATACCCACAGCTATCCAAAATTGTTCCGGAACAAATCCAAATCTGTAGGATAAATAAAAACCACAACCCATGATAATACTTCCGGCCAGAAATATCATAGCTTCAGAGGTTTTTTTATAAGGGTCAAACAGATTATAAAAAAAGTTGAAAAAATAAAACAGGGCAATGAGGATGCTGATTCCTGTTGCAAGGTAATAAAACCATTTAGATAAATTTTCCATTATTTTTGTTTTTAGTTCCATTTACCACCTGAAGAAATCACCAGTAAAATAGCCCACAATACATATAGTAATATAGCTGTCACAGGCAAAAAAAACAAGGCTTTAAAAATAAAGTGTACAGATGTGCCGGTCCCAAGTTTATAACCTATGAATGTCACGGTGCCAAACAGAACAGCGCAAATGAGATAGATCAAAGGTAATCGGAAAGATTCATCATGCCCTAAACGTGTATTGGCAAAATATACAAACAGGTGCATGATAGCCATATAGCCGGTATATAGTGTAGCACCACCATACATTAGAGAAAGAATGGTTTGAAGTACTTTCATATTTTAGGATTTAAACGTTTGATTTGCCCGGAAATTCTGCAGCAAAAGTGATTTATTGTATGTTTATATAAATTTTTCATTTTTTGAAATCCTTAATCCGGTTCTTTGAGTGAAATGTAATCGATCAGCCATTTTCCTTCAATGTTGCTCAATTCGATAATGTATTTCCATTCTTCCCAACGGGTATGAACGATTACAACGGCTGATTGGTCATCCATATCAAATTTTTCATAACGAAGGGTGGTTATATGATTGAGTACTTCTTCGGGTTCCTGCGTGAGAAGAACCAAATCCATGTCAAAACCTTCGGGAGGTCCTTCAATTTGGATGTTGATTTTAAAATTTTCGGCCTGGTCATCAAAGTACTTTTTCCATAGCTCAGTGTATACATCGGAGATAAACCCCGTACTTTTTAGTTCATTCAAAAATTGTTTACAATGGTTGGTATCAACCTGATAATGTCCGGAATCATCTGTGTAGGTCAGGCTGTATTGGTACAACCGGAAATAATGGTCTTTATACCATGTCAAAAATCCTTCAATGGATTGAATTATATGTTTCGGGACGGTGGTATCTGTTTTTTTGTTTGTTGGATGTGTGTTCTGAGACAGGGCGGGAAGCTGTAAAACCAAAAACGAAAAAATAATGACCGCAAAAAACTTCATGATTTATTAAATATTCGTCAAAGGTAGGGTTGTATGGCAAATGCTGAAAATGATTCAACATGAAGCGTGTGATAATGGCTTTTAACAGTATCTTTTTTGTTTTGTAGTGTTTTGAGATGAGCGTTAGCTGTTACCAGATTCTGGTTCTTTTATTCCTTTAGTCACTGTAAATACCTGCAAAGGATTTTGAAAATTGAGTTTCTGTATCTTAACCTTTGCTCAGGAGATTTGAAAAGTTAATGATATACCTTATGGATAGGCTCACTTAATTTTGATGGTTGGGCTTTAAGATTATTTTTGTAAACTGATTTTTGCATCTAAAAAGATCTTTTGTATTCAGTTTGATACCCATGAACTTATTTTATAAAATTCTCATTTTTATTCTCCCGGATAAAAAGATGTAGTCCTTCATTTTTTATATCAAAATCACAAAATGAAGTAACATGCTCATGTGTACTGTTGTAGTACATAAGCTAACGTATTGAAAATATTTGACTTGTAGCCGGTAAGGTTTTTTTTTGATAATCCTTTCGGAATATATTTGTAAAAGGTTGTAATAACTCCTGTTGATGAGATATTTTGACGTGATGTAGTATTGATGTAGTTAAATTATTGTTAACAATATGATAATAATGTAGCTTTGACCTTTCTTACTGACCATTTTGGTCAGCCAATGTAACCATTTACTTATAAACAAAAACATTTGATATGATCAGATTCATGTACACTTTATTTTTAATTTGTTCTATGACATCGTTGTTTTCTCAAACTGTGATCGCAGATTTTGAAACAGCGCAAACTTCCCTTACATTCCAATATTTCGGAAGTAGTCTGGAGCCACAACTTACAACTGTTGAGGATAATCCCAATGTGGTCGGTAATCCTTCAACCAAAGTCATGAAATATGTGAAAGCCGCCAACTCCCAGACCTGGGCAGGTGCTTTTGCCAACCCGGCGATTTCAACACCGATCGATGCCAATGTCGTAGGTAAAATCTGTGTGGATGTCCACATGGACAGAATTGGTAATTTTTCATTAAAACTGGAGAAAAACGGCGGAAGCGATCCGGACAATTACCTCCAAACAGTGGCCAATACCAAAATCAATGAGTGGGAAACCCTTTGTTTTGATTTGTCTCTCAATTCTTTGGAAGGAAATATGTCTCCGGGCACCGGCAAAATTTTTCCTGGATTTGTTATCTTCCCTGACTTTAATAATGTGTATACGGAAGATGTAACCTATTATTTTGACAACTTTTTATCTTTTCCGAAAGCACCGAAAAAAGTTGTTTTACTTGATTTTGAAACAGCAGAAACCGGTACCAATTTCCAATATTTTGGTAGCAGCCTGGAGCCTCAGCTGACAACAGTCATTGACAATCCTGACCCTACAGGTGTCAATACTTCTGCCAAAATAGTTCAGTACATCAAAGCTGCCAATGCGCAAACATGGGCAGGTGGATTTGCTAACCCTCCGATCAAAACACCGATTGATGGAAATATCGTTACACATGTTTGTGTGGACGTTTGGATGGATCATATAGGCAATCTGACACTTAAGTTGGAGAAAAACGGCGGAAATGACCCTGATAATTATATCAATACCATCGCCAATACTAAAGTTAATGAGTGGGAAACCCTTTGTTTTGACTTATCTGTACCTTCTTTTGAAGGCAATATGACTCCGGGAACAGGAAAAATATTCCCGGGATTGGTTATTTTCCCTGATTTCGGCACACCGGGAGGAACGGAAGATGAAACGTATTATATCGACAATTTTGTTTTGGTACAGGGAGAAGACAGCGGACCCAAAGCCATTACTTTCCAGGTTGATATGAACGGATACAGCGGTTCATTTAACACCGTATATGTAAGCGGTACGTTTAATGATTGGTCAGGTGAAAGCAATCCTTTAAGTGATGCAAACGGAGATGGAATCTGGGAAGGTCAGGTTTTAATGAATTCCGGTGCTTATGAATTTAAGTTTACCCTTGACAATTGGGCAGCACAAGAACAATTCCGCATCACAGATGAATGTGTAACTGTAGATCCTTCAGGACAATTTTTTAACCGAAGCCTTCTGGTAGGTACTGAAGCTACTTATGGTCCGGTATGTTTTAACTCTTGTTACGCTTGTGGTGAGGAAGTATTGATTACCTTTAACCTGGGCATAGGCGGACAAAACGTTCCGGATACTTCCGGAGTATATCTTGCGGGAGGAGCACAATTTGGTGCACCGGGAGGAAGATATGAAATGGTCGATGCTGATGGTGATAATGTATATACCATTGAAATTAGAAGAGGAAAAGGATATTCTACCTATTATACATTTACGAATGGTAATTGCCCTGATTTTTCTTGTAAAGAAGTTATTGGAGGACAGCCTTGTGCGAGACCTGAAAATTTTAATGACAGATTTTTAGAGGCCGTTACCGGAAATGTTACCATCAACACATGTTATGGCCAATGTACTGACAATACAGATTGCGGCCCTTCTTCTCAGAAAGGAAAAGCAACTTTCAGGGTTGATATGAAAAATCAGACAGTCACAGGTAATGTCTACATCGCGGGTCAACTGATCAACAACTGGTCACCGAATGCAACACCGATGTCAGACGCAAATGGTGATGGTATTTATGAATATACCATGGAATTACCTGAAGGAAATGTTGAATATAAATTTATCAATGGCGAAGATTGGGAAACTTTAGAAAATGGTTCTCCTTGTACTATTACAGACCCTTCCGGTCAGTTTACCAACAGATTGCTTGTGATGGGTACACAAGACACAACACTTGCTGTATACAAATTCGCAACATGTGATATCGTATCTTCTGTTAAAGAATCCATTGCCGATGATATGTGGGACATCACACCTACTTTAGCTGATCAATATATCAATGTCAGCTGGTCAAATCTGCTGGTTCAGGAAATAGCCATCATGAATATCCAGGGTCAAAGAGTAAAAATATTTTCTACCGGTTTGGGACAAAATGTTAAAACGCTGGATGTATCGGATATGACGCAGGGAATGTATTTTGTTACCATCCTCACAAACGACGGACGTCAGGCGACAAGAAAATTTGTCAAATAACAACCCGCACACTAATCTATCGACCAAAGTTTTTTTTGGTCGATAGATTTTTCTTTTCACTTTACTAAAAACAAAACCAATGAATAAATGGATTTTATTGGCGGGGATGTTATTGTTTCCGCTGACAGCTTTCCTTCAGACCATAACCGGACTCGTCAAAGGCGGTGCCAATAATGAAGTTCTGATCGGGGTTAATGTAGTAGAAAAAGGTACTTCCAACGGTACCATCACCGATATAGACGGAAAATTTGAACTGGCTCTTACGACTCAAAATGCTACTTTGGTCTTTTCGTATATCGGATATCAGGACACAGAATGGTTGGTTAATAACCAGACAGAGTGTATGATATCTCTGAATACTTCAACGGCTTTTTTGGATGAAATTGTCGTTGTAGGATATGGAGTTCAAAAAAAATCCGTTGTCACCGGAGCGATTTCAAAACTAAAAAGCGAAGACCTTGAAGATATGCAGGTGGCTCGATTGGAAAGTGCTTTACAAGGCAGAACTTCCGGAGTAAGGGTAACCCAAAATTCAGGACAACCGGGATCAGCCGCCGTAGTCCGGGTAAGAGGAACGACTACCTTGGGTAATTCTGACCCTCTCTACGTTGTCGATGGTATCATCATCAGCGGAGGTATAGATTATCTCAACCAGGGAGACATCGAATCCATCGAAGTTTTGAAAGATGCAGCTTCTGCCTCTATCTACGGAACAAGAGGAGCAAACGGGGTTATTCTCGTTACCACCAAAAAAGGAAAAAAAGGGGGTATGAAGGTCAATTACAGCGGTTTCTACGGGACACAAAGACCCTGGCTTTGACAATCCGCGCTCTTTCGGAGCAGGTACGGACTGGCAGGATGCGGTATTCAGATATGATGCACCGATTCAACAACATGAATTAAGTATATCCGGCGGTAATGAAAAATCTACATATTTTGCTTCATTTGCCTTGTTGGATCAGGATGGAATTGTTTCAGCAGCTCAATCCAATTACAAAAGATATACAGCGCGTTTTAACTCAGAACATAAAGTTTCTAAAAGATTTACTTTCGGAAATACCGTAGCTTATACCCGTGTGGATGGTCAGGGCATTGCTGAGAATACGGAATTTGGTTCACCGTTAGGTCGTGCAGTCAACCTTGATCCGATTACTCCTTTGTACGAAACCAATCCCGATGTACTCAATTCTACCGTATTTACAAATTTTCCGGTAGTAAGGGATGAAAATGGTGTTTTTGGAATCTCCAATTATGTGACTTCTGAAATCCTCAACCCGGTAGCGGCATTACAAGTGCAGCAAGGCAACGGCTGGAGTGATAAAGTAGTATCCAATGTATTCGGAGAATTTGAAATTTTTAAAGGATTAAAATACAGAGCGAGCGCAGGAGGTGACCTGGCTTTTTACGGCGGAAGGAATTTTACCCCAATTTTTTACCTGAATGCAGCCAACAGAAATGATATCACCCGGTTCAACAGAACACAAAACAAAGGACTTCACTGGATCATTGAAAATCAGTTGATTTATCAAAACAGATTCGGAGACCACGATGTTACATTTTTGATTGGTGCTTCCAGAGACAGGGCTTTCGGTGAAGGTATCGGAGGTACAATTTCAAACATTCCGGTGGACAATATTGAAGACGCTTCTTTATTGTTTGCAACACCGGTCGAAACACAGGCATTCTACGGATTTGAATACGATTCAAGAGTTGCTTCCACTTATTCGAGATTAAATTATAATTACAAAGAAAAATATATCATCTCGGGTGTTTTGAGAAGAGATGGTTCTTCAAAATTCGGTAAAAACAACCTCTACGGAACTTTTCCTTCCGTTTCAGCAGGTTGGGTGATTTCTGAAGAATCTTTTATTCCTACAAATAAAAATATCAATTTTCTCAAACTTCGTGCTTCATGGGGTCTAAACGGAAACGACAGAATCGGTGATTTCCTGTTTATTCCTACGGTGACTACAGGAAGTAATTACACTTTTGGTGCGGACAACAATCTGATCATCGGTGCCACACCACTGATTCTGGCCAACCCTGACCTGAGATGGGAAGAAACCAGTCAGTTGAATATAGGATTGGTATGGTATTATTCAAAAATGTAAAGTTGACAGCTGAATACTTTTTGAAAAAAACCGACGGTATCCTGCAGACATTCAGAATTCCTGATTTTGTAGGTTTTCAGTCACCGATCGGAAATATCGGTAAAATTGAAAATGAAGGTTTTGAACTCGAATTGGGTTACGGCAAAAGTATTAATGGCTGGAATTTTGATTTTTCAGGAAATATTTCCTACAATGATAATATCGTGACTTTTTATTGCACCGGATCGGGATTTCAATCCGGGGCAATTTTTTTTCACCGCAAGGACTTGAGATTACCCGTACTTCTGTAGGTCAGCCGGTAGGATATTTTTTCGGATATAAATCAAATGGTTTGTTTCAGAATCAGGCAGAGGTTGATGCTTATACCAATGCTGACGGACAGAAACTACAGCCGAATGCAGCACCGGGAGATATTCGTTTTGTAGACCACAATGGCGACGGTGTCATTGATGCGGACGACAGAACCAACATCGGAGATCCTACGCCAAAATGGACATACGGAACCAATTTGAGGGTTGATTACAAAAATTTTGATCTGAACATTTTTCGGACAAGGTGTTTTTGGCAATGATGTCTACAGAGCCACAAGAAGATTTGACCTCCAGATGGCCAATCTTACGGCTGATGCTTTGGGAAGATGGACAGGAGAAGGAACTTCACAACATTATCCGCGATTGGTCATGAATGATCCGAATATGAATTTCAGCCGTAGTTCTGATTTTTATGTAGAATCTGGAGCTTTTTTCAGAATTAAAAACATTCAGTTGGGTTATACGTTACCTGAAAAATGGGCAAAAGTTCTTTCTTTAGGAAAAACCAGATTTTACGGAACGATCAACAATGCGCTGACGTTTACCAAATATAGTGGTTTTGATCCTGAAATCGGTGCCGGTAATGGTGTCGACAGAGGAATTTACCCGCAGGCAAGGTCTTTCATTTTTGGTGTTAATGTGACCTTTTTGTAAATCATTTCAAACATTAATACAATGAAACGTACATATATCATAGCTTTTATTTTAGTCGTTTTCAGCACTTTTTCGTGCAATTACGACTTTCTGACCCTTGAGCCTAAGGGAACCGCTCTTGAGACCAATTTTTACAAAACAGAAGAAGAATTGTATCAGGGAATAGTTTCAGTTTACGACGTGCTCCAGTGGGGTGGCCGCAATGGCTGGACAATGCAGCTCGGACTCATGAATGCCGCTTCAGATGATTGTCTGGCCGGAGGAAGTGATGCTTCTGACCAACCATCATGGGTCGCTATGGACAATTTTACCATCACTCCCAGCCTGGGACCACAGGCCGGATTGTGGAGTAAATATTACACCGGAATTGCCAGAGCAAATCTCGTCCTCGAAAAACTTGCAGGCGCTTCATCTGATATCAAAGAGTCATTCATCAACAGAGCAACTGCAGAAGTTAAGTTTTTAAGAGCATATTATTATTTTGAATTGGTGCGATTGTTTGGGAAGTCCGGTTCTTACACTGGAAAGAATCAATCCTGATGGTATCAATGCTCAAAAACAAGTCACATCCGCAAGTTTATGCTCAGATTGAAGCTGACCTCAGAGATGCTTACAATACCTTTGATTTGCCGACAAGTGCCTTTGTCTGAGACCGGAAGGGTAACACTCGGAGCGGTGACATCATTGTTGGGAAAAGTCATTTTGTATCAGAATGATCCGGCAAGAATGGCGGAAGCTGCCACCTTATTGGAAGAGGTCATTTCATCAGGAATTTATTCATTGGAAACCGATTACGGACAGATATTTAATCCCAACAATGAATGGGGCGTTGAATCCATTTTCGAAATCAACCATTCTGAAAATCAAAGAGGTGGTTATGGCAATTTTGGAAATGGCGAAACAGAAGGAAATTATAACATTCAGTTTTTTGGAATGCGTGATTTTATTCCGTCAGGAACAGCAGGGTCGATTTTTGGTGCCGGTTGGGGTTTTTGCCCTGTGTCAGAATCTTTGGTAGAGTTTATGAAAAATGACCCGAGATTTGCCCACACCATCATCGATGGAAAAGCTTTAACAGCTTCTGGAGCCAGTTATTCAACAGGTTATCAGAATACGGATTATTTTATCCGTAAATATTGTCCGATCGAAAGTCTCAGAGCAGGGGACGGTGAACCGCCCTCAACTGGAGAATGAATGAAAAGGTCATCAGATATGCAGATGTTTTATTGATGTGTGCGGAAGCTCATGCCCTTTCAGGAAATGATGCCAGAGCCAGAACATTAACAAACCGTGTGCGTTCAAGAGTTGGATTGCAACCACTCAACAGCAGCGGTGCAGCCCTGGTAGACGCAATATACAGAGAAAGAAGAATGGAATTGGCCACAGAAGGTCATCGGTTTTTTGATTTGGTCAGAAGCGGCAGAGCAGTAGAATTTTTAGGACCTTTGGGATTCACAGCAAATAAAAATGAAGTTTTGCCCCTTCCTCAGGTTGAAATCGATATTTCTAATGGCGTGATCAAACAAAACAATAATTATTAGTCTTTATTCATCAATTAAAAAATAAATCATGATAAAGTTTAGATATGTTTTTATTGCCATCATGATGGTAACTGGATTTATGGCATGTGACCCTGATACAGATGATAAAATTGCTTTGGGTGAAGTTCCTGTTAATGCTGATTTTACCATAACTGAGGATTTGGCAAATCCAAATACCTATATTTTGGAAAATACTACACCAGGGGCATTTATTTATAACTGGGATTTTGGAAACGGAACCAAAAAGTCGGGCGCTAAAGTCAGTGCTTTTTACCAGAAAAAAGGAGATTATGTCGTTGTATTGACTGTAGCCAATGCAGGAGGACACAAAAAGGTGGAAAAAACCATCACCGTGCCTGAAGATGCACCAATCAATTGTGAGGACAATGAAGTTTTGGAATTTTTGTCTGATTGCGGTCAAAAAGTCTGGAAACTGAATCCTGATGCCGGCGCCCTTTGGGTAGGACCTGCAGATGGCAGCCAAACCTGGTGGCAAAATCAAGTCATGGAAATCGATGTAAGACCTTGTGCATGGAATGATGAGTGGACATTTACCGATGATCTGAAAATGATCTATGACACAAAAGGGGATTTATGGGCAGAAGATTATATGGGATTTCCTTTTCAGTGTGTGGATGAAAATCTTTTAGCTGACAATGTAAAACCATGGGCTTCAGGAACACATAGTTACACAGTGTTGACTGAAGGTGGAGTCAATACACTTTCTGTAAATGGTTTGGGAGCTTTTATCGGATTACCTAAAGCTACCAACGGAGCAGAGGTCAAACTACCGGTTAGTTCTATAACGTATACCATTTCAAAAATGGAAACAAGAGCCAACGAAGATTTTCTGGAAATATTTGTCAATTTTGGCCCGGGAATCTGGAGATTTCAATTGGTGTCTAAATAATGAATTTTTTGCCCGCAACATATATCATTTTGGCTGTTTTATATAGTTTTGATATTGTCAAGGCTCAACAATCATCCGACCAAACCTATCAATTGGTTTGGTCGGATGAATTTTCAAAAGACGGAGAGCCGGATAATACAAAATGGGTTTATGACATGGGTGATGGCTGTCCCGGTGTATGCCAATGGGGCAATCAGGAATTACAATATTACACTTCGGATTCTTCCAACGTGTGTGTCCGGAACGGATATCTTTTTATTACGGCCAGAAAAGAAAACAAAGGGTCCCGTGAATTTACGTCTGCCCGGCTCAAAACCAAAGGGAAAGGAGATTGGACGTACGGGAAAATAGAAGTCAGAGCCAAACTTCCAACGGGTCGCGGAACATGGCCGGCTATCTGGATGTTGCCGACACAATCAGTCTACGGAGGTTGGCCAAAAAGCGGCGAAATTGACATTATGGAACATGTAGGTTATGAACCGGATTCGATATTCGGCACCGTTCATACGACATCTTACAATCATATCATCGGCACACAAAAAGGTGGTGCCTTGTATGCAGGAGATTGTGAAAAATCCTTTCATGTATACAGTATTGAATGGAATGAAAATAAAATTGATTTTTTTGTGAATGACTTTTTGTATTTTACATTCACAAATGAAAACAAAACCAACAAAGAATGGCCTTTTGACCAACCCTTTCATTTGCTGCTGAATGTTGCAGCAGGAGGTAATTGGGGCGGAAAAAAAGGTGTCGATAAAAATATTTGGCCACAACAAATGGTCGTTGATTATGTTCGGGTATATCAATTACCTTCATCAAAAATGTGATATTATGTACAGATTAAAATATGTTACCGTTTTTTTGATTTCAGCGTTTATTTTTTCATGTGATGAAGGAAGCGGACCCGTAGATGAAAATCCGGTTGGTAAACAACTTGATGTCAGTGATGTAGTCAGGTTTGAAGGTAATGCAGGTACCTCTTTGTTTACGCTCAATGCAAGGCTTTCAACAACATCAGATGCGGATGTAACTTTTGATTACGTAACTGAAGCTTTTTCTGCCAAAGAAGGTGAGGATTACAAAAAAACTCAGGGCAACATCACCATACCGGCAGGTCAGCGCAATGCAGTTTTTACGGTTGAAGTTGTAGGGGATACCTTAAGAGAAGAAGATGAAGTTTTTTATATTGTTCTTTCTAATGTTAAAAATGCCGTTGCTGTCCGCGAAAAAATAAGTGTTACCCTACGGAATGATGACACTTTTGTCGAAGAAACGGAAGACGGATTTATCAGTCCTGATAATTATGCCGGATTTGATAAAGTCTGGGCTGATGAATTTGAAGGGACCAACATTGATCTGACAGCCTGGACACATGAACTCGGTGCATCAGGATGGGGCAACAACGAATTGCAAAATTATACTGCATCTCCGCAAAATTCGTATTTGAATCAGGGTAAATTGGTGATTGAGGCCCGAAGAGAAAATAACGGGCAATACACTTCTGCCAGAATGATAACCAAAGGTAAAAGGAGTTTTTGTTCGGTAGAATTGATATCCGTGCTAAATTGCCAAAAGGCCGGGGCATCTGGCCGGCTTTGTGGATGCTTGGATCGAATATTCAACAAGTGGGTTGGCCAGCCTGTGGCGAAATAGATATTATGGAAATAGTCGGTCATGAGCCCAATAAACTGCATTGTACGGCACATTGGGGGAATCAGGGGCAATCATTCAGTATCAATTCTTCCAAGTCAATTACGTTGGATTCAGGAGATTTTTCAGACAAATTTCATGTTTTCAATCATTTGGGAAAATAATCGCATCAATTGGTATTTGGATAATAAGCTCGTTCATACCCTGACTCCTGCCAATACAGCAGGGTACAGTTATCCTTTTAATCAGGATTTTTTCTTCATCTTTAATATTGCAGTCGGTGGAAACTGGCCGGGAAATCCGGATGCATCGACCCAATTTCCGCAAAGGATGACGGTCGATTATATCAGGGTTTTCAGAAGAAGTAGTTACTTAAAAAGAAAGTATTTATTCCGGTGATAACCAAAATATCGTCAGAATAACAAGTAAACGTGGGTGATTAAAAATCACCTACGGGATAATAAATGTTAGATTGCGCTTTATAACATTGAATACATATCATAAGATATAAAGAAGATACTTTGATGCGAAAAAGCTTACTTTATTGTGCAAAAATCAACAAATAAAGACAAACCTTTCCAAAATATAATGGGTAGGACAAAATGAAATTCTTTATAAATATTTTTGAAAGCGGGATGAATTTAGAGGAATACTTTATTTTTGCAGCTTGGATTAATAAGTGCCGGTCATTAAAGGCCGGCCACCAAACAGTCATTATCGACTTCTATAAAAGCGAGTGAAACATAATCAAATCGACATAAAAGACATCTATACATCAGACAATTTAATGGTGGAAATACCCCATGGGAAAATTGAACTGAGGGACGACAGAACTAAACAAAATTGGACTGTAGAGATAAATCCGTTTTTGCTTGCAAAATTTCCGGTAACACAAGAATTTTATGTTGCAATAACAAATGAAAACCCCAGTACAATAAAAGGCAACAAACATCCCGTAGAGACAGTTACCTGGAAAGAGGCTATCATTTTTTGTAATAGTTTATCAGTTAAGACAGGATTAGAATCTTGTTATTTGATTAAGGAAGATAAAGAAACAATAATCTTTGATATTAATGCAAACGGTTTTCGTTTGCCGACAGAAGCTGAATGGGAATATGCTTGTAAAGCCGGGGATACAGGAATAAGATACGGAGAACTAAATAGTATTGCCTGGTACAAAGACAATTCGTTTATGAAATCGCATATTGTCGGACAAAAAGAACCAAATTCCTGGGGACTTTATGATATGCTGGGCAACGTTTGGGAATGGTGCTCGGACATCTATGACGAAACGGTTTACGGGTCATACAGAATTTTAAGAGGTGGCGGTTGGGCTGACGAAGAAAGAAGTGTTATGGCTACAAATCGAAGAAGAAGTCATCCTTTACAATTTAAAATTGATGACCTTGGATTTAGAATTGCGAGAAATCAGGCTGAAAATAACGAACCACTAGTACTACATTTGCTATAATCTTGGTTTTTTGCCCGGTATAACGAAAGGTGTGATTATTTTACGGAGCCCATAAATAATATTTTCCTTTTTTAACACCTCAAGTTTTTTCAGGTTTTTATTTAAATACAAATGGAGTTGTAATTCATTTTTTTCCGTAAATCCGGATCATAAGTGATTTATAATCAAAGTATTGGCAAAATGTTAAAGCGTTTTATCCCGAAATGCCTGTCATAAAGTATATATATCATCTCAGTATTCTTTTATATCTTTCGGAAGTGAAATGATTTACCGGATATTGCAAATAAATTTAGTTTAGCATACAAAATCCATTCGTAAGACTTAAGTTTGATTGTATTTAATCATTGAGGGACTAAAAAATAAAAATACACATACAGGCTGTGGGGACAGAAAGCAGGTAAAAAAATTGCCGGAGCCTATATAAATATTGGCTTTGGTGCAAATCATTGGTGAAAAATAATAAATATTCTTTACCTATGATTTGTTCCAAAACTTTTTCAACAAACTCTATTTTTACCTACAATCCACAGGCACATTTACCGCCCATAATCCCGTGGGTATCTGAAAAAACGGGAAAAATATTGCCGCTGCCGTCGAGTTCCCAGAAAAATTTACTCCTCGTTTTTTGGGTATTTCCGATCTCGTTCATGTTTTCGGTATCGTACAATCTGCCGTTGATCATGGTGTAGACCACCTTTTCACTCTGTCGGATATCTGTCAATGGATTGCCGTCGATGATGATGAGGTCTGCCAGTTTTCCGGCTTTGAGCGAACCGATTTCTTTTCCATGCCCAGGAGTTTGGCACCGTTCATCGTGGCACAATACAAAGCTTCCTGGTTGGTCGTGCCTCCTTGCTGCAGCATCCACAATTCCCAATGGGCGCCGATACCCTGGATCTGGCCGTGGGCACCAAGATTGATTTTGACTCCGGCATCGTTGAGTTTTTGAGGGATTTTGAGGTCAGGATGTCCGTTTTCGTATTCTTCGTCAGGGACCATCGTTCTGTGTCTCGATCTGGCGTCAATCACCGGTCTTGGTGAAGGTCAACAATTTTTATTTTCCAGACTTCGGTTTTCTGATACCAGTAATATTCGCCGTTGATACCACCGTAATTGACGATCAGGGTCGGCGTATTGCTGGTCTGTGTCCGTGACCAAAACTGAATGACATCATTGTACAAAGGTGCGACCGGAAGATTGTGCTCGACACTGGTATGACCATCAGCTACCATGCTCAGATTATGGTAAAAAAACGAACCACCTTCGGGAACGACCCTGATGCCCAATTGCCGGGCTGCTTCGATGACTTGTTGTCGTTGTTCTCTCCTGGGTTGGTTGTACGATTTGACAGAAAATGCTCCCAATGCTTTGGTACGGCGTAGTGCTGATTTAGCATCTTCGAGGCTATTGACTTCTGCTTTAAAATCCCCGTCGGCACCGTACAAAATCGTGCCTGTCGAAAAAATCCTCGGTCGGTAGGGGCTCCGGCTTTGACCATTTCTGACTGGGCAAAGGTGATTTCGCTGTTGGACGATGGGTCGTGGGTGGTCGTTACTCCAAAGGCCAGATTGGCAAAATATTCCCAATGTTTTTGTGGACTGATACCATCTCTGAAAGCACCGAGATGTGCGTGCACATCAACCAATCCCGGCATGATGGTTTTGCCTTTAACGTCAATCACTTTGGTGTTTTTTTCGACGGGCGCTCCTCCTGAAGAACCAACATAAACGATTTTATTGCCATCAACGACCACTGTTCCGTTTTTGATCACCTGATTGTTTTCCATGGTGATGATATTTGCGTTTTTGAAAGCAATTTTTCCTTTGGGTTTATCGGATTTGACTTTCAGCACAATTTTAGTGCCTGTGGAATCCATCGGTGGTATGCTGTCCAAAAGCGCCTTCCAGAAACAAAAATCTTCTTTATAGCAGTTCCGGAAAATATTCATTTCCCAGGGTCCAAAACAGTTTTTTACTGTCGGAAGACCAATGCAGGTTATACCCGGCATCTTTGGCCACCTGAGCCACGGGAACGGCTTTGGTTTTGGCCGAAATACCTATGGGTTGTCCGGTAGCCGGCATAGGTGCTATGTACACTTTGTGCAGTTCTGTAAAAGCAATCCATAAATTGTCGGGACTCGGAACAAAATTAGTTGTGTAGCTGGTGTTAAAAACAATATGGGTCTTTTTTGTTTCCAAATCATATTTTTTAAAGGCTTTGGAAATAGAACCAAATAAAAATCCGCCGGTGGTAAAAAAGATTTCTTTGCCTGATTTTGAAAACTGTGGTTTTTCTCCTTCACCGGTGATAAAAACAGGTTCTCCGCCATCGACACTCAACGTATAAATTCCGGCTTCAAGGCTGTAGAGATAACCCTGATGACCGTTTCCGCCTTCTTTGCGGTAGACTATATTTTTGCCATCCGGCGCGAAGGAAGGAGTTCTGTAGATAGCGGGGTCTTTGGTCAGGGGTTTTGGACGTTCCGGTCCCAAAATCGTGGATTTTAATGGTTCCCATTGACTCGTCATTCGGTTACGTAGACCAATTTTGACCATCCGGACTGAATGAGGCTTCGGCTTCCATATCTTCGCCGGAAAAAATGGGTTTGGGTGTTCGAAATTTTCAGAAGATAAAAGATTCCCAAGGCACTAAAAATACTTTTTCCCGTCCGGGAGAGGTGGTGAGGTTTCTCAACACTTTTATTTCAAATTCTTCTTCAAAAGGATTTTCAAAAGTGACCGTTTCCATGAGTTTGTGGTTGGCCTTCACACGGAAAGGGATTTCTTTGGCTGTTTTAGCGGCGACATCGACTGACATAATTTTGCCCTTAGCCCAGATGATGATGTTTTTGTCGTCCGGTGCCCAGTCAAATCCGGTGTAAATACCGAAAATGGTCCATGCTTCCTGTTGGTCTTTGGAAAGCGCATCGTATATCGGCCATTCCTTACCTGTGGACAATTCTCTGATGAAGAGCACCGATTTTTCTCTGACACGGCGCACAAAAGCCAGATGGTCACCCTTGTGTGAAACCTGGGGACGGCAGGCGCCACCGCTTCCTCCGGTCACACGTTTGATTTCGCCGGTGGCAAAATCGTAGGATTGGATGACAAAGATTTCATTGTTCGGGTCCTTATTGTATTGAAAATATCCGCCGGGATACATGTCTTCGCTGTAGAAAAGTTTTTTGCCATCAGCAGAAATACAAGGTTCGTTGACATCCTGCTGATCGTTTTTTCTTTTGGTCAGTTGGATACCTTCACCGCCTGAGATGTGGTACATCCACATTTCGCCGGCACCCAACGAACGACCTGACGTAAAGTGTTTTCGGGCAATGATGTACTGACCGTCCGGCATCCAGACCGCATTATTGAGGAGCCGAAAACTTTCTTTGGTAATTTGTTTAACGTTTTGACCGTTTACATCCATATAAAAAATGTTGTCGCCGCCTTTGGAGTCACTGGTAAACAATATTTTTTTTCCGTCAGGACTCCATCTCGGCTGCACTTCCCATGCAAGACCACTGCGGATACACGTCGCTTCACCTCCTGTCACCGGCATGGTATAGATATCGCCGAGCATGTCAAAAGCGATGGTTTTTCCGTCCGGACTTACATCCACATTCATCCAGGTACCTTCATTGACATCAAAAGTAACATCCTTAAAATTGCCGGGAGGATTATTGACATCCCAGGTCGGTTTGTCCTGAGCAAAAACAGATAGGGTAGTGATAATACATACCAGGGTGAAAAACGCTTTCATAAAAATATTTTATTTAATGGTAAAAATAATGGAATTGATGAATCAGAAGTGGATTATTACCATCTTTTTTATAATATGCTCATGGAAGATGAATATATTGGAAAACCTAAATCATTCATTCAATAAATAGGAAAAAAAAGGTAAATCAGGTGTCAAAAACAGGAATTCTGATGTACAATGTTTGATTTCTGTATAAATTACAGTAAATTCTTGTAATTTTGCACTTCCTAAAAGCCCAACATATCAGAAATTAAATCCCTCGATGAGCGATCACATTAAACACGAGTGCGGACTGGCACTTATCAGGCTTTTGAAGCCCTTGGAATATTATCAGGAAAAATACGGATCTTCCCTGTACGGATTGCACAAAATGCAGTTGCTGCTGCAAAAACAAAGAAACCGTGGACAGGATGGAGCAGGTTTGGTAACCATTAAGATGGATATGGAGCCCGGCAACCGTTATATTTCGCGGAAGCGAAGCAACAGTCCTCAATACCTTAAGGATTTGTTTGATGGTGTTTTTGCGCATTTTAATGATCTGGCACCGGAACAAATGAACGACCCTGCGTGGTTAAAACAAAATAAACCCTACACCGGAGAATTGTTGCTGGGACACCTGAGATACGGAACCCACGGACCGAATACGATAGAAACAGTTCACCCTTTTTTGCGACAGAATAATTGGATAACCCGAAATCTGGTTCTGGCCGGCAATTTTAATCTGACCAATGTAGATGAATTGTTTAATGAACTGATCGGATTCGGACAATATCCTAAAGAAAAATCTGATACGGTCACCGTCCTTGAAAAGATAGGACATTTTTTGGATGATGAGGTACAACGTTTGTTTTCATGGTTCAAACCCGAAGGATACAGCAACGAACAAATCAATCAACTCATCATCGAACATCTCGACGTTCACAGGTTGCTTCAACGGTCAACCCGAAAATTTGACGGCGGATATGTTGGCGGCTGGACTAATAGGGCATGGTGATGCTTTTGTCATGCGCGATCCATCGGGTATCAGACCGGCATTTATTACCATGATGATGAAATTGTGGTTGTCGCCAGTGAAAGACCTGCGATTCAGACGGTATTGAATATCAGATATTTTCAGGTGAAAGAATTGCAGCCGGGACATGCTTTGATTATCAAAAAAACGGACTCGTCACCGAAGAATTGTGCAAACAACCATTGCCTAAGACACCGTGCAGTTTTGAAAGAATTTATTTCAGTCAGGCACAGACAGAGATATATATCTTGAAAGAAAAAAACTGGGTGAGTTGCTGGTCAAAAAATTCTTAAAGCTATAGATAACGATTTGGAAAACACCATTTTTCATTTATACCGAATACGGCAGAAGTTGCTTTTTCGGAATGATGAAAGGTTTGGAAGCCGAACTCAATGAAATAAAACAACAAAAATCCTTGAGCTTCAGCAAAAATGAACTGACACCCGAAAAACTCCAACAAATTCTTCATATGTCGGTCCCGTGCAGAAAAACTGGCAGTCAAAGACGAAAAACTGAGGACCTTTATTGCAGATAATGTTTCGCGGGGACAGATGGTTTCGCATGTATACGATGTAACCTATGGTATTGTGCAGAATGAAGTGGATACATTGGTATTAATCGATGACTCCATTGTCCGGGGGACGACGTTGAGAGACACGATCATTTATATTTTATCTACTTTAAGACCTAAAAAAATCATCATTGTATCTTCAGCACCACAAATCAGATATCCTGATTGTTATGGGATAGATATGAGTAAAATGAAAGAATTTATTGCTTTCAGAGCGTTGGTGGCTTTGCTTGAAGAAGATAACAAAACCCATTTGATGCAGGAAGTATATGAAAGATGTCTTGAGCAGGAAAAACTCCCTATAGAACAGATGACCAATCAGGTTCAGTTTTTATACAGCCAATATACTCAGGAGCAAATTTCGGCAAAAATTTCACAATTGGTGACGCCTGACAACATTTTACCCAATGTGGAGGTTATATATCAGACTATAGAGGATTTACATATAGCTTGTCCGGAAAATCACGGGGATTGGTATTTTTCAGGAAATTATCCCACCTACGGAGGGACAAGAGTGGTAAACAGGGCGTTTATCAATTATATGAATAATAATGACGAAAGAGCTTATTAAAAATAGTTACAGGATTGTAAAAAATCTGACAATCAGCAGTTAAACCAAAAATTCGGTGTTTATTTTTCCTTGATAATCAAAGAAAAGTAGTAATTTTGCCACCCTTATATTTTTTCCAGTCATTGTCATCAATATATCATGAGACTTTTAAGTTTTTCACTCAGGAATTAGCTGTAGATTTAGGAACGGCTAATACGTTAATTATTCAGAATGATAAAGTTGTGGTGGATGAACCATCCATCGTAGCTATCAACAGGCAAACCAATGAAGTAATCGCAGTGGGCAACCGGGCCATGCAGATGCATGAAAAAACGCATGACAATATCAAAACTGTCAGACCTTTAAAGGACGGTGTCATAGCAGATTTTCAGGCTGCTGAGGCGTTGATACAAGGTCTGATCAATATGATTGGAGAAAAAAGAAGATTTTTTACACACCTGAAAATGGTAATTTGTATTCCTTCAGGTATCACGGAAGTTGAAAAAAGAGCCGTTTTTGATTCTGCTGACCACGTGGACTCGAAAGAGACTTATCTCATCCACGAACCAATGGCAGCTGCATTGGGTATCGGTTTGGACGTTGAAGAACCTATAGGCCACATGGTCATTGACATTGGAGGAGGAACGACTGAAATTGCCGTTATTGCTTTGTCAGGAATCGTCACCGATCAATCTATCAGGATAGCAGGAGATGAGTTTACCAATGACATCATCGACTACATGAAAAGAAAACACAATATATTAATCGGAGAAAGAACGGCCGAACAAATCAAAATTCACGCAGGTGCTGCCATGGCAGAAATCCAGGATGCACCACCCAAATATGCGGTTAACGGCAGAGACCTTCTGACGGGTATTCCGAAACAAGTTTTTACATCCCATGGAGAGGTCGCTGAAGCATTGGACAAGTCTATTGCCAAGATCGAAGAAGCTATCCTGAAAGCATTGGAAGATACGCCACCGGAGTTGTCCTCAGATATTTTTAAAACCGGATTATACCTGACAGGAGGAGGAGCATTACTCCGGGGTCTGGATGTAAGAATCAGTTTGAAAACAAAATTAAATGTCATCATAGCTGATGATCCGTTGAGGGCTGTGGTAAGAGGAACGGGAATGGCCCTTAAAAACTCACATAAATTTTCCTTCCTGATAGACCGGAAGAGTATATGATTTTATTTGATAACAAAGTATGAACAGTGTTTTTCAATTATTTATAAAATATGGGTTTCACCTCATTTTTATTATACTTGAGATATTTTGTTTTTATTTGATTATCCAATACAACAGGGTGCAGAATGAAATTTTTTTTAATTCGTCCAATGTATACATAGCCAGATTGGCTACGTCTACCAATAAAATGTACCAATACCTGAACATCAGGCAGGTCAACGATAGTTTGGTTCGTGAAAATGCCAACCTCATCGAAAATCTCATCCGAATAGAATACATAAATACAGAGATTCCGCAACTGGACTCAGCGTTTTCACAATATTCGATCATTCCGGCACCTATCTGCAATCATACTTTTCAATTGGCCAACAACCATATCACACTTTGTAAAGGAAGACGGGAAGGCATTGAACCCAATATGGGTGTTATCAGCGAAAAAGGTATTGTCGGCATCGTCAGAAACGTTTCTGACAATTATGCACATGTCATTTCACTGTTGCATAGCCAAACCAGAATAAGTTGCGCTGTTCAGTCGAGAAATACCCATGGTAATCTGGTTTGGAAAACCATGGATCCGCAGACCATGATTCTTGAATCGGTGCCGAAACATCAGTTTATAGCCATAGGAGATACAGTTGTCACCAGCGGGTATTCGACCATTTTTCCGAAAGGAATAAAAGTCGGGCGGATAGAAAAATTTGAAGTTGTTCCCGGCAGTAATAGTTTTGAAATCACAGTAAAATTATTTCAGAATTTATCCTCATTGCCTTATGCATATGTGGTAAAAAACCGGTTTGCCGCTGAGCAGCTGAAATTGGAAGAGGAGGTGAAAAATGAATAGCCTGTGGACAATGCAGATATGGCGTTTTATTTTGTTGTTATTGGTTCAGGGACTGATATTCAAACAAATACAGTTTGCTGACGAACCCTGGTATTACCTGCATATTTTTGTGTATCCTTTGTTTACCTTTTTACTCCCGGTCAAATTGCAGAATTCGATCGTTTTGGTTTTGTCCTTCATCATGGGGCTTTTGGTGGATTGGTTTTACGATTCTCCCGGGGTTCACGCTGCATCTCTGGTATTTACCGCTTACCTGAGGCCTTTGATTTTAGGTATTCTGGAGCCATATGAAGGATATAATATGAATGAGATTCCCGGATTAAAAAGGATGGGGCTTGGTTGGTTTGCTTCATATGTTTCCATCCTTATGATTATCCATTTGTTTTTTTACTTTAGTGTGGAAGCTTTTTCTTTTGTATTTATTTTTGACATAGTCATGAATACATTATTTACATTTACAGCTTCACTGTTTGTTATCCTTTTGCTGCAGTACATTTTCAGTTCTAAGTAATATGGAAAATAAGGACAGGCATAAAATCATCATCATCTTTGTCATTTTAGGAGCATTATTATTGACATTCAGGAGTGCACAGCTTCAGTTATTTACCCAAAAGTATAAAGAGCAGGCAGCCAGAACAACTTTGTACAAAAGTATTATTTATCCGGCACGAGGGTTGTTGTACGACCGAAATGGCAAACCTTTGGTGCTTAATTATCCAATTTATGAAATATTGGCTATCAAAAATAAAGTCAATCCGGCCATGGATACGGCAAATTTCTGCCGGCTGTTAAATATTGATATCGAAACGTTCAAAAAAAATCTGGACAAAGATTGGTCAAATCCGAAATTTCATAAAGCGATACCTTTTGTATTTCTCAATAAAATAAGCCCTGAACAATTTGCCGTTTTTCAGGAGCATATGTATAAGTTTCCCGGGTTTTATCCGGTGCAGCGATATATACGAGCTTATCCGCATCAGCACGCCGCTCATGCGTTGGGATACATGGGTGAAGTGAACAAAGAAATTATTGAAAAATACGGAGATAAATATGCTGCCGGAGACTTCATCGGAATATCAGGTATTGAATATGCCTATGAAAATGAATTATCTGGAGAAAAAGGAGTGCAATATATTCTAAGAGACAACCTGGGCAGAATGGTCGGTTCTTTTGATAATGGCAGACTGGATTCTATGGCCGTTTCCGGTGAAGATATTGATTTGAGTATTGATATCGACCTGCAGGCTTACGGTGAGTCGTTATTAAAAAATAAAAGAGGAGCCATCGTAGCAATTGAACCTTCTACCGGACAAATTCTTGCTTTGGTTTCATCCCCTTCTTTTGACCCCAATTTATTGACATTGGACGAAAAAAGGGGAAAAGGTATCAAATTATTGTTGCTCGATTCCATCAATAAACCCTTGAACAACAGAGCGGTAACCAAGAAGTACCCTCCGGGATCTATTTTTAAGCCAATTTTGTCTCTGATCACGTTGCAAAAAGGTACCACTTATGCTTCCAAAACCATTTATTGTCCGGGATACTACCGTTTGAGCGCTACCAAAGTCCAGAAATGTCATGGTCACAGTGTGCCCAAAGACATCAGTGAAGCCATTCAGCACTCATGCAACACCTATTTTTTTCAGTTGTACAGAGATTTTGTGGATCAATACGGATACAAAAAACCGGGAGTCGGATTGGATACTTTGGTAAGTTATTTGTATGATTTCGGATTGGGAAAAAGGTTGGGTGTGGATCTTAGTTATGAAAATAAAGGATATGTTCCAACTTCTGAATATTACAACAGATTGTATCGCAAAGAAGTCAACGGATGGCGCTCAGTCTGGACATTGTCCCTGGGTATCGGACAGGGAGAGATGCAGCTTACTACCATTCAAATGGCCAACCTTGCTGTGATTCTGGCTAATAGAGGATTTTATTACACCCCTCACCTTATCAAACAATTTCGTTCAGGAAAACCACTTCCCATAGAATATTCTATTCCCAAAAAAGTAAGAATTGATAAAAAACATTTTGCTCCTGTCATTGATGGGTTGGAAAAAGTGGTTTTATATGCAGCCAGATCAGCCTATGTACCAGGATTGGATGTTTGCGGAAAAACCGGAACGTCTGAAAATGTTCATGGCGAAGACCATTCGGTATTTTTCGGTTTTGCACCAAAAAACAAACCCAGAATAGCCATTGCCGTGTTTGTGGAAAATGCAGGATTCGGGGCAGAGTGGGCAGCACCTGTCGCTGGTCTGATGATCGAAAAATATCTGAACAAAGAAATCAGTCCCGCAAGAAAATATCTTGAAGAAAGTATGATCAAAGGTATCCTTGTCGACAACCAGGTTGAATATATTGTCCCTGAAGAACAATAAAACCTGCAACTTAGGGTCTGCTGAAAAACACAAAAAATATTAATAATCAATATCTTATGTTCAATTTTCATGCATGTAAGTGCATTACTTTTACAACAGTATATTCAAATTTCGTGCATCTAAGTTCCTTACTAAACTTGTTTTTTGTTAGCCAGCAATAAACCATCTTCTGCGTTGAAGTCAAATCGAGGTATTTTTATACATCTTCTTTGCCTTCGCCTTGAATCTGATTCATTGCTGACTTTTTCAGCAGACCCTACTTTTTGATGCAATTTTAGGGTTCCGGATTTAGTTTTCCGAAGGTATAATTTGTTTAGTTCAATCTTTTGGATATAGAAATCTGACCTGAAATATAATCGATATCATGTCGGTAATTTTCTGTCCGGTAAACAGGGTTTAAGGCTTTTCCGTACTGAACTTCTGTAGAAAACATAAAATCATTCCAAAATAACTTTTTGTATCCTATACCTGCTGTCATAGAAAGATTGAGGTTATTCATTTGCAGGACATCATAATCGACAGAAAAGTGTTTGTTTTTGATCGAACTGTGGTGACTTTGAATGTTTACATCTGAAATCCGGTTATTCAGGACCACTTCGGTTCTGACACCACCGGAAAAAAACAAACCTTCTCCCTGAATTAGTGGAAAATATTCTACAGCCAAAGGAATAGAAAGAATATCTGAGACATTGTCCATGCTAAAATCCAGCAACACATTTTCATTTTCATTTACCGCGCTACCTGTAGATCTGGATAAAATGAGATATGTGCTGACATTTCCCAAACCGGTAGGCAAGCTGTGACTGAATTGGTTTTCATAATCATTACCACTTAACATTTCTGTCGATGTTGAATAAGGTAAATCAACCTGATATTGCGATTGTTGATTTCGACGATAATATTCCAAACCACCTGAAAATGACCATCTTTTGGAAAGTTTTATATTTGTTTTGATACCGAAGTTGGATGAGATTTCAGTTTTTTCGCCAATGAGAAGCTCTGAGAGCGGATTGGTAAAACTGCCTTTTTTCCTGTCCATCCAATAATACATTCCTGCGGAAGGTCCTATATAGATATCAGATGATAAAGATTCCTTTTTGATTTGCGGGTTTGTAGGTAAAAGAAGCAAAGGTTTAATCAGACCGATTTCAGGATATTGAATAAAAGGTCCTGAACTTATAAGCTGCGGTGGAAAAACCGGAGTATCGTTTTTTTCATCGACCACAAGAGGAATGTCAAGATTTTCAACCGGAGTGTCTTCTACAACCATCAATTCTTTTGGTTCAGAAGATTCATTTTGTCTGATAAAAGAATTTATTCGGTTTGCTGAAGAAGAAAACGCTCTGTTATTCTGGAAATTATTTGTTGCTGTTGGCGGGGCAACAGCATTAATCTTTTCTGTTTCCTTTGGTTGCTGATTTTGTATTATGGCCGCATCATTTTGTAAAGGTTGGTTATTATTACAAAGTTGTAAAGCTGATTGAAGTTCGGCAATATTTTGTTTTTGCTGATAAGAATGATAAGAAAGGATTCCTGAAAGTAAAACAAGTGAGGCTATCACAAGGGGAAGCCATGGAAATCTTTTATTGGTTTTTTGATTTTTGTCCAATTCTGATGAAATTCCGCTCCAGACCGCGTCTTCCGGTATGTTCCATTTATCCGGTTTAACAGGTTGATTAAATTTATCCCTGAAAAATTTTTCTATATTTTGATTGTCGTCCATGATGTTTATTTTAATATCAACTCAAGTTTACTTCTCAACATTTTTTTAGCTTTCATGAGCTGTGTTTTTGAAGTACTTTCTGTGATACCTAATTTTTGACTGATTTCCTGATGATTAAAACCTTCGATTACATACAAATTAAAAATGGTCCGATATCCCAAAGGAAGACCCTGAATCATTTTTGTCAGGTCTTTTAATTGCAACTCTGATAAAATATCAACGTCGCTTTCCATTTCATGCTGGTTTTCTGATATAGGGCTGAATAATAATTTTTTCTTCCTGATTTTTCCAGACAAGTATTGACAAATACTTTTTTATCCATGAAATCAGGTATCCTTTATTTTCATCGTATTGATGCAAATCTCTGAAAACCTTTACAAATCCTTCCTGTAAAACATCCAATGCATCTTCTCTGTCACTAAAATATCTCTGACAAAGCACAAATAATGTTACTTTATATGACTCATATAATTCTTTCTGAGCCAATCTGTTGCCGGCGATACATTGTTTGATTTTTATTGGATCCATAATGTAATAGTATATTGTGTTGGTGCGGGTAAATAAGTTGCCTGACAGTTAACAAAAATTTATCGTTTAGGTTTTGTTATGAAAAGATTAAACAAAATTATTTTTTCAGGCAACCTTTTTTGTGAACCCATCACTTTATGATTTGTCATTGAAACTTTTTTTATCATACACAAAATACAATCACATGAGATTAAAATTTTTACTTTTAGTTGTGATGTTGTCCATCGTAAGATTGGTACAATCACAAACGGTAGTTGACATTATCGTCAATTCACCGGACCATGAAATCCTTGAAACAGCTGTTATCGCTGCCGGATTGGATGGAGCATTAAGTGGTGAAGGACCTTTTACGGTTTTTGCACCGACTGATGATGCTTTTAATGCGTTGCCTGATGGAACAATTGAAGCATTATTGAATGATATCCCTACCTTGACATCGATTTTGACATACCACGTTGCAGGTGTCAATGCTTTATCTACAGACCTGACAAACGGACAGGAAGTTGTTACGTTAAATGGCGAAAGCGTAACCGTTACGATCAATGCAGACGGTGTATTTATTAATGATGCACAGGTAACTGTAGCTGATTTGGTTGCTGAAAACGGAGTAGTACACGTCATAGACGCCGTATTGTTGCCACCGGCAGAAAGTAATACTGTAGTTGATATTATTGTCAACTCACCTGATCACGAGATATTAGAAACAGCCGTAGTTGCTGCAGGATTGGCCGGAGCATTGAGCGGCGAAGGACCATTTACCGTATTTGCTCCAACAGACGCAGCATTTAATGTTTTACCTGATGGAACGATTGAAGCATTATTGAATGATATCCCTACCTTGACATCGATTTTAACTTACCACGTTGCAGGTGTCAATGCTTTATCTACAGACCTGACAAACGGACAGGAAGTTGTTACTTTAAATGGTGAAAGTGTAACTGTTACGATCAATGCAGACGGTGTATTCATCAATGATGCAAGAGTAACAGTAGCAGATTTGGTTGCTGATAATGGAGTAGTACACGTAATCGATGCCGTATTGTTGCCACCTGCTTCAACTACTGTGGTTGACATCATCGTCAACTCACCGGATCATACCATTTTAGAATCAGCCGTAGTTGCTGCCGGATTGGCCGGAGCACTGAGTGGCGAAGGACCATTTACCGTATTTGCACCAACAGACGCAGCATTTAATGTTTTGCCTGCCGGAACGATTGAAGCTTTATTAAACGATATACCTACCTTGACATCGATATTGACCTACCATGTTGCAGGAGGAAATGTTTTGTCTACTGATTTGACAAACGGACAGGAAGTTATTACCCTAAATGGTAAAAGTGTAACTGTTACGATTAATGCTGATGGTGTATTTATCAATGATGCAAGAGTAACAGTAGCAGATTTGGTTGCTGATAATGGAGTAGTACACGTTATCGATGCCGTATTGTTGCCACCAGCCCGAACTACCGTAGTAGACATCATTGTCAATTCACCGGATCATACCATATTGGAAACAGCTGTTATTGCTGCAGACCTGGCAGGAGCGTTAAGCGGCGAAGGACCATTTACCGTATTTGCACCAACGGATGCAGCATTTAATGCGTTACCTGATGGAACGATAGAAGCATTATTGAATGACATACCTACATTGTCATATATTTTGAATTATCACGTTGCAGGTGTTAATGCTTTATCTACAGATTTGACAAACGGACAGGAAGTTATTACCCTAAATGGTAAAAGTGTAACTGTTACGATTAATGCTGATGGTGTATTTATCAATGATGCGCAGGTAACTGTGGCTGATTTGGTCGCTGACAACGGAGTTGTACACGTCATCAATGCAGTTTTATTACCACCGGCCAGGACTACCGTTGTAGACGTCATTGTCAACTCACCGGATCATACCATCTTAGAGACTGCCGTAGTAGCTGCAGGATTAGGTGAATTTTTAAGCGGTGAGGGACCGTTCACTGTATTTGCACCAACAGATGCTGCTTTTAATGCATTACCGGATGGAACGATAGAAGCATTATTGAATGACATACCTACATTGACATCTATTTTGACTTACCACGTTGCAGTAGGAAATGTATTGTCCACTGATTTGTACGACGAAAGAGAAATTTTGACGCTAAACGGCAAAGTTGTACAGGTACGTATAACACCAGACGGAGTATTTATCAACGATGCTCAGGTTACAGTTGCTGATATCACAACAGACAATGGTGTGGTACATGTGATTGATGCTGTGTTGATTCCATCATCCGCTACAAGTGTTTTTGACATTATAGCAGGTTCAAATGTTCACAATACCCTTGAAACAGCTATCAGAACTGCAGAATTGGTAACTGCACTTTCAGATGAAGATGAAGTTTATACAGTATTTGCGCCAACAGATGCGGCTTTTGCTGCATTACCTGCAGGCGTTTTAGATACCGTATTGGCAAATAAAACATTATTGAGAGGCATATTAGCTTATCACGTTGTTGACGACGAATATGATGCCTCATTTTTAGAGATTTTGGATGGTGCATATATTCAAATGTTGAATAATAAAACCACAACAATCAATGTCACTGATGATGGAATTTTTATCAATGATATTAAAATCACTGTGGTAGACCTGATAGCTGACAATGGTATCGTTCATGTTATAGATGCCGTAATGCTTGCACCGGATTCTACCATTATTGATGTTGTAAGAAATTCACCGGTGCACAATATTTTAGAGAATTTATTGGATGCTGCAGAATTTTCTGATCCATTAGAGGGATACGGTTCATTTACTTTATTTGCTCCGACAGATGCTGCCATTCAGGCTCTGCCTGCTGAAGTGATTCAGGCGTTAAGCGAAGAACCGGGATTGTTGGAAGATGTATTGGCGTATCACTTAGTTCCTGGTACAGCCTTATCAACCGATTTATCGAATGGTCTTACTGTACCAACCTTGTTAGGTAAAAACATAACCGTAACCATCAACAATGACGGTGTATTTATCAATGATGCAAAAGTTATTCTTGCAGATATCAGAACAGATAACGGGGTAGTGCACGTATTGGATGCAGTATTATTGCCTAAAACAACCGTTGTAGATATCATCAATGAAAATGGTGACTTATCCACAGCAGGATTATTAGTCAATTTGTCAGGATTGGAAGGAGCGCTGAATGGTGACGGACCTTTCACCGTATTTGCACCGAATGACAATGCCTTTGACAATGCGCCTTTGCCTTTGTTGGAATATGCGACCGCCAGTCAGGCAAATCTTCAGAATGTATTATTGTTTCACACGGTACCCGGTAGAGCTTTGTCTACTGATTTGTCAAACGGTCAGAGCCTTACAACTGCCAATGGGAAAGTCCTTTTGGTAACCATCAACAACAACGGTGTATTTATCAACAATGCTCAGGTAATCGAAGCTGATCTTGTTGCTGAAAACGGAGTAGTACATATCATTGATGAAGTATTAGACATTTTGACTTCACTGGATGATATTATTGAAAACAAAGTAAGTATCTATCCGAATCCTACAGCTGATTTTCTTAGAATATCTAATGCGACATACGGCAGCGATGCGGTATATTACATTACAGATATGCAAAACAGAATCATCAGACAGGGCAAAGTTCAGGAAACAGAACAGATAGATGTTCGCGATATCCAGTCCGGTCAATACCAATTATTGATTCAGGACGGACGCAAAGTAAGCTCAGGAAAGTTTGTAAAAGTTTTCTAATAGTTTTTGTGTTAATAATTAGTTTGCAAAAGGGCCCTCCGGAAGCGGGGGGCCTTTTTTTTGTTTTATAAGAATGAAACTTACTATACTCCATTCTTTCAAAGGGTTTTATGATTGCCATATAAAAAATATCAAAATTAATCCGCTCTTTCCACCCTCCCTAAAAAATAAAGTATATATTTGGTTTTTATTTGGAATATAAAAACCGGGAAGGATGATTATGCATGGGTTTTATAAGATCTTTTTTTAGGAAGATACTTGTATTATAATACTTTCCAAGGTTTGTCAGTTATTCCGCAATTCTGGTTTTTGAGGTCGTATAACAAAAGTTATATGGTTGGAAAAAACGGGATCGAGTAGTTTTGCAACATACATTAAAACATACAAATGGACAAAAGCAAAATCATATTGAGTTTTTTTCTGGTAGGCGGTTTGATAGCGCTAATCGTTTTGACAGTTGTAGTTATCGTAAATGGAGGAGGTAATGAAATTCATAAATATCTTTTAGGTGGATTATTTTCTACAATAGGTGCTTCAATTGCCATTCTTTTGGATGTTGAAGTAAAAGATCCTAAGGTAAACACTTCTTCATTTACCAGATTAAGTTATTCAGTGTCCTTTATGACAGGAAAAACGAGAGATATTTTAGGAATAATGTATGCCACTGTATATTTCATCATTGGCATTTACCTGATTATAGAAGCAGGCGGAGATAATGAGTTTGTGACTACTTTGGCAACTTCATTTGCAGGTTTGATGGTCGCGGTAGTCGGTAAATATGCGATTGTAAAAGAGTAACAATGAAAACAAATATTCTTTTTATTGCCTTATTATTATTTGCTTTTAATCAAAAAGTTTCAGGGCAGCCTATAATTACAAAACAAGAACTTATTGATTCAATTGCAAACGTATATTTTAATAATACAAGATCTGTATCATTGGTTCAATCTTATTCCGATAATAATAGTTTTACATTAACAAACAATGAACTATCTGCAATAACAAGTAACCTTATAATAGGTGTTGCAAAATATTTAGGTGACAGAACAAAAGATGAAATCACATCTCTTTTTTTTGAAGAGCTAGGAAATTATATTAATTCAAAAGAATTCAAAAAATATTCTCCTCTCTTTACTAACACAATCAATACAATTGAATTATTGAAAAATGATTTATTCAATTTCAAGATACACCTTCCAGCTCTACAACAAGCTTTCCAAAATGATATTAAAGCTATCCCTTACAACTTCATTTGGATGGTTCCGGAAATAAATGGTCTTACAATTGAGGAAAAGAAATATTTTACATTTATTATTTCAATATCCCAAAGATTATTAAATGGAGAGTCGGCGTCAAAAGTTTTAAATGAAATCAATGAGGAACTTGTTACGTTGGATTTAATAAATGCAAATCAAAAAGGTACAAGCTCAGGAGTTATTAAATTAGTAGTCAATGGTAGATTTCAGGTTGATCAAAATATGTTTACTAATTACTTAAGTCAAAGTCCGATTATAAATGCACATAATATAGATTATACTTCTAGTGAATATTATAGTACATTTTTATCATTATCACAAATTGAGAATCCTGATAACAAAAGGGAATTTTATATAAATGTCATAAATGTTCTAAAAGCCCTGCCTGATCAAAGTGAATCTTACAAGGATTTTGTTTATTATTTTGAAAATACTATTTTATCATTTTTTGATATAAGACAGAACAATTTTCATCAAGGCATTATTAATATCTTAAATATAATTAAGTACAAAGATACTGTTCTTAAAAATAGCAAAGGTGAATTAAATAAATTAGTAAAGTATCTAAATTTTATGTCTACTATAGCTTCAGCTGAAAAACCGGAAGAGATTACAAATATACTTAAAAATACTACTATGCCTGTTGGAAGTTACAGGATAAAAAGAAATACAGGTTCATATGCTATTATAAATGGGTACACAGGTGGTAAAATTAGTTTTGAAAAAAATCTTGATCAAACACAAAATAATAACACTTCTTATGGTTTAAGTGCGCCAATAGGCTTATCATTTGGGATTATAAAGTATCTTGGAGGTTTTGTTTCACTTATTGATGTTGGACAATATTTATCTATTTCCGGTGACAATAATTTAGAGTCTTTCCCTGAAGTAACAATTTCCAACGTTTTTGCCCCTGGAGCATTTCTAGAATTTCATATTCCAAAACTATTTTTAACTGTTGGTGGTGGATATGCTCTTGGTCCTTGGGAAAGAATCGATAAAGTTACTTCAGAAAGCCAAAGATATCAAGGTTACCAATTTAATTTAAAAATTGATTTACCATTATATCAAATCTATAGTAAACCTTAAAAAACACATAATGACAGACATGGACCTTCTCGCAGTCTTAGGCGCAATTATCCCAGAACTGATAAAATTTATCAATGGTAAATACAACCCCTCACTACCTGATCATTTTAAAAATCTGAATTTTTGGCTGGCCTTGGCGGCACAGATCATTCTTGGTATTGTAACTGATTTTTTATTTGAAAAAAAAATATCCACAGCGGTTGCAGCTGCTGCTTGCGGATTTGGTGGTGCCTACCATTCTTACAAAAACATTGTCTGCGTTTAGTCCACAGCCAAGTATAAAACTTATGCCTGATGAAGTAGAATCAATAATTAAAGATACAAAACCCAAAAATGTGTTCTGATATTGGAAGTTAAAAATAAATTTTTCTTAAAATTAAATAATAATATTTAAATTAAATTTTTATGTCAAAAAGTAATTTATTAAAAATTAAACATGCAAAATGGGGTGTATCAAGAAACCCTGTTAATGCAATAGGTGCAGAATTTTTAGCAAATGACATTTCAGCAGTTCTGGCACAAACTTCATGTGTGTCTGTCGGAGTACAAGGCAGATTTATTGAAAAGTATACAAATCCTAATAATAATATGGTTGTAATATATGACCTTGATAGATATTTTATTGTAGGAAAAAAAGCCGATGGTACCTGGCTCGATGGTGATGAAAATTTAATTGCTGCCCCATGTCCTGATATCTGTGTAGGAGAAATTAATGGTTTAAAATTTGAATTAAATGGTTAAATTAAAAAATTATACTGCATTTAGAGAATTTAAATTTGATTTTCTTTTCAAATTATAAAATATGAACTGGTATAAATTAAGTAAAACTAACGATGAATTATTTGGTTTTATAGGAGATCCAAAATTTATTTCTGGAAATTATTTCTTAATAAGGAAAAAAGAAAATTCATTATCTGATGTTTTTAATTCCATTTTATATATTGATTCTAATCAATTCAATTCAATAAACACATTAAATGAAAATGGATTAGAAAAAGTTGGAGGTAATATTGCTCAAAATGAACTAGTATATACTATTTTGTCACCAGAATATTTTTATGGGCCATTAACTGAGTGCAACTATAATTCTATTAGAGAAATTAGGACACTTGTTGCAAATATAGTTGCTACAAATATATCAAAGAACCATATAGACATAGTGATTAAAAAAATTTTGGAATGCTCTGATTATTATCTTAATGAAATATTAGTATATACTTTGAGCGTTTGCTATTTATGCAATGGTGAGTATAAATCAAAAAATGATTTATTGCAATTATTTTTTAAGTCGCATAAATTTATAAACTGGAAGGAAAAGTTTTTATTTATTAAAAATCTAAAATTAAAGGATGAAAATAAAAATCTAAGTTATTCGATTTTATTTAGTGATAAAAGAGATGGATTTTTTACATATTTATCATCTAAAAATAAATATTTTAACTCATTAGAAGATTTCATGAATGAAAAGAAATCAACAAATAAAATTGTGATTGGTCATGGAGATTTTAATAGTTCTAGAATTTTAATAAAACGAAAAAACAATGACTTGAATCTTGAACTTATTGATTTACATGAAATTTTTTATTCTGTATCAAAACATACAAATTTATTTGCAATAATAGCTTGTCACTCTGAGGATTTTTACCCAACTATTCCAATTAATACCAGTGTGATATATTTTACAAAAACAATTCAGCCAAGGACAGTCCTTTTTACGTGCAATTACATTATTGATTTTTTCAATAGAAATTGTACGAATGAACAAATTTACTTGATATTGCGTGAAATATTATTCGCTTTTACAAATGATAGTGATAACATTAGATATTTAAAATAATAATAATGTTTTTAATATTAAGAATTCTTATTTTATCATTCCTTTTTTACAAAATTGAAGCCCAGCCACCCCTTACCTCCCTTTCCCAAAAATCAAATCACTTCATCTCCACCGATTCTTATGGTCTCACCTGGATCAGCTCAGTAGACGGTGTCAATGTTTTTAACGGGAATGATGTCAGGGTATACCGACCAGGAACATACAACATGATCGGCAGCAATATTCAGTCTTCGTTTTTTGAGGACTGTAATCACAATGTTTGGTTCAGCACCTACAATGCAATGCATAAATACGAAAGACATCGCGATGACTTTAAGGTGTTTCAGTTTCGGGATACAATTGGCAAAGTGATCACAGATTCCTACAAGGTGATCGCTTACTCAAATGGTTTTGTTTTTCTCAGATTTGGAGACTACATTGGCATCGTCGATATCAATACGGATGTTTTGTTCCGATACTTTCATCTTTCCCTGATGAATGACCGATATTTTGATGTATTATTTAAAGGTGAAGATTTACACATAATAAACTCAGATAATTTTAACATTCACCTCATCACCTGGAATAAATGTTTGTCAAAAAAGCCGACAAAAACTATACTACTTTCTGAAAATAATCTGACCAACGTGTTGTGGAAGGATCAGAATACGATATTGTATTCGCAAAGCGCTACTAACGTCGTACAACAATACAATCTGAACAACAAAACATCCTCACCCTTTTATACACACGCTACTCCGATTCGCCATATGGCATATGATGCGAATTCCCGGCTTTTAGTCGTTGAAGACGGTTACACGGCATATCTTGTGAATCCTGAATTACAAGATGTAATTTCAACACATCCCTGGCCACCTTCATTGGAAGGAAATTCTTCTCCCATCAACATTCAGGGTGACATCATCTGGCAGGGTGTAGACGGAAAAGGTATACGCTATTTTCACAAAAACAAACAAAAATTCCGCCATCATCGATTGGTCAAAGATGGTCGCCCTGCCAATGCACGCAGCATCGTCCGGACAAATGACAGAACTTATTGGTACGGTTCCCGCGATTATGGTATCGGTAGATTTGATATTTTTGGAAATCACCTTGATCATTTCCATCAAAAAAACAATAAATCACCTTCTGATTTTGTTTTACAATTGCTTCCTCTGTCCGACGGGTCGTTGCTGGCGACAGGAGGAGAAAAGCTGTCGCTGTATCACAAAAAAAGAGATGCCTTTCTTTCTCTTCAGCAAAAAAACAGCAACCAACCTTTTTTTATCGGAACAGTTGCCACCCTTTCTGATTCTTTGATTTTTTGTATCAATTATAATGATTTTCAAAATCTGTATCAAATCAGCTTATTCCCTGACAATGCCTTTGTTTTAAAACCTGTTCCTGTTTTGGGTACACAAAAAAAAGATGAAGTGGTACACGTTTTTTCTGCGTTTTCCAACAATCTCATCCTCAATATCAATACAACAGATGTGGCTTTGGTCACTTATGAAAATAAATCATTTCATATCCGAAAACGATACAATATCAACGTTTCGGTCAATCATGTTTTGCCGCATGGAGATTCTTTATACCTCTCCACCAGCAACGGTCTTTTTATCACGGATAAAAACATGTCGGCAAAACCGGTAAAAATTACAGATAAAACCAATCTCCTTTCGCAAAACATTTATTGTACCCTTGCACACCAAAATGAAATTTTTCTTTCCACCAATAATGGCCTGATGTCTTACTCGAAAGAGACCAATACATCTCACGTTTTTTCATTGAGTGACGGCATTCAGGACCTTGAATACAACAGTACCGCTGCTTTCAAAAACGAAGACGGAACCATGTTTTTTGGTGGCATCAATGGAATAAATATTTTCCATCCGGACAGTATCAACTTTTTACAAAAACCGGCTTTGATTCACTTCTCAGAAATCCTCATCAATGATGAAAAAGATCCGAGGTGCGTCCATGCCAATGGTTTGCAAGAGTTGTCTCTTGATTACACCGACAATACGGTAACTTTTCGGTTTAATGGTATTGATTATGCCGATCCAACCACCATAAGACTCCGGTATAAACTCGTGGATTATGATAAAAATGAAATTGAATCCGACAATCAAAACGGTTTGGTACGTTACGCCAACCTTCCCCCCGGCGAATATACATTTTTGGTGTATGCCACCAACAGCGAAGGTATCTGGAACGAAGAAGCCCGAAAGTTAAAAATCAACATCAAACCTCCGTTTTGGCTGACCTGGTGGTTCAGATTGCTTGTGGTATTGGTTGCAATTGGATCCGGATATGGCATTGTCAGGTCTTTCTACAAACGCAAAATAGAAAAGAAAAACCAACTGCTGCGCGAGCAATCGCTCATCATCGAAAAACAAATCGCCATCGAAGCCGAACGAACCCGCATCGCTACTGAAATGCACGATGACCTGGGCTCCGGCCTTACCAAAATACGATACCTCAGCGAACGGGCACTCAAAAATACCTCTGACCCTGATGAGATCGCACAAATCAAAAACATTGCCGACCAATCCAATACGCTGGTGTCGAATATGTCAGAAATCATCTGGGCCCTCAACAGTCGTTTTGACACTACCGAAAACCTCATCGGCTACCTGAGAAGATATATAGTCGAATACCTGGAAGATCACCATATTCCCCACCAATTAGTCACAAACCACGAACATGAAGACATTCCTGTCACCGGTGAAAAACGGAGAAATGTTTTTAGTCCTGAAAGAAATTCTGCACAACAGTGTCAAATATGCAAAAGCAGAAAAAATAGAAATCACTTTTTCGATAGATAACCGGCTCACCATCGACGTTTTTGAAAGAGGCAATCCGGGTTTTGATCCGGAAGAAGCCATCGAAAAAGGAAATGGTATTTACAACATGACAAAAAGAATGTCGGCCATAGGCGGGCAAATATCTTTTAAACGTGAACAAAATGGTATGTTTATTTCTTTTTCCTGTCCGTTACATTTTATATGATGAAGATAAAAGTCGCCATACTTGAAGACCTCAAAGAGGTCGCACTCCTGCTCAAAGAAAGTCTCAATGAGCAGGAAGATATGTCTTGTACACAAGTTTACCACAATGCCGAAGATGCCATGCAATTTTTGGTACACAATCCGGCAGATATTCTGATTGTGGATATCGGACTTCCCCGTGCAAGTGGTATCGAAGCCATCAGATACCTCACCCAACATTGTCCGGTGATGCAGTTTTGTATGTTTACTGTGTACGAAGATGACGAAAAAATCTTCAGTTCGCTGCAAGCCGGCGCTAAAGGATATGTTCTGAAAAGTTCTTCCACAGCCCGCATTGTGGATTCTATCCGCGAATTGTACGCCGGAGGTTCTCCGATGAGCCCCAGCATTGCCCGTCGCATCATCGATGTATTCAAAAAAATGGAGTTAACGCCCGTCGTAAAAGTTTTACCATTGACCACCCGGGAACTTGAATTACTCGAACAATTATCCAAAGGACTCCTCTACAAAGAAATCGCTGATCGTCTGGGTATTACTACCGGAACAGTCAAACAACACATCCATAAAATATACGACAAACTTCAGGTAACCAATAAAACGGAAGCAATCAATAAATACCTTGACAGACCCTGATATAACCAAGGTTATATATCAAAGCCATTTTTTTCCGACGAACTTTGTGACTTTAATCATCAATCATTAATGTCATGAATCCATGGAATTGTTGCCCTGACAAATTAAATATAAAGGATGTCATTTTATGGATATTGTTTTTATCCTCACTGATATATCTGAGCAATCCCAAACTATTTGGACAATATTTTTAACCATGTATTACTCCACGCTCTTTTATCAGAAACTGAACAACCTTTTTTTAAAATACAATAAAAAAAGCTTCTGTTTTATACATTTTCCCTACCTGATTTACATGATATATAAGTGGTTTTTGACCTTCTGGCTTAAAGGAAACCCATAACAGGACTGTCTTGAATAAGGCAGTCCTTTTTTAATTTGATTCTTAAAACAAACTGCCCGTTGAGGAGTAAAAAAGAGTATAACAAAAGTTATATTTTATCGACTGTAACTTCGATATACTTTTGTGAATATTATTTAGATGTATTTTATTGTTTATTAAAAGGGAATCATAAATTTCTATAAACAAAACAAATAAATTACCAATGAACCATCATAGTTAAAATTTGAGCTAAATAATCTATCAACCAAAATAAAAACCAAAACATGTCATTACCAATTCTCTCCAGCATTGCAATTACTAATTTTAATATTTTTAAGAAAATACAAAAAATCATTTATTTAAACATTTTTCTTATTTTTTTTGCGATTTCAGTTGAAGCACAATCTGAAAAGGTTTCAAATAAAACCACTACAAATTCTGAAAACACCACTCCTTCAGGTACCAATGCCAAAACTGAAAGTGCCGAAGAAGAAAAAAATAAAGATCAATGTGGTTACAAGCTTATGGACAAAGTTACATTACTCACTGCCTTTAGTTTTGATTTTGACAACACAGTTACACCAAATTATTACGCAAAATTGAACCTTGACCATAAAAGAAAAGACAAAAGATTTGCTTTCCTTACTGGTATTACGAGGACAAAATTTTCTTTTGAAGATACAACAAACCATAAATATATGATGGATAATGTTTTACTTTCACCATTTAAAACATCTATAGGTGACAAAGCTTTAAGAAAATTCCACAAATATACTTCTACCCGCACTGTAAAGGCCTACAGTTTTTACTTTCAACCTTCATGGAAACTCGGAAATAAGTCTACCTGCGAAGGAATCTATTTACAAGCCCACTTAGAACTTTTGGTCAATCGGGCTTCCATAAGAACAAATCTGTCGACTCTAGGAACAGATACTATAGAAATACTTGATTCCGATGGAGCTCCAGAGAATTTTTCTTTTCTTGAATCAAATATTTTGGAAAGAGATTTTACAACTGCAGGAGGATATTTTGGAGCTGGGATATATCTAAAATACAATCTTTTTAATGAAAAAAACAAATTCTTTTTTCAAAATGTATATGGTATAGCAACCGAGGGTATACTCTGGACTTCTAAAGAATTAGAAAGTAAAAGTCTGCATCTCAATTCCCCGAAAGGTTTAAATTCATCAACTGACAATTTTTCTACAGAAAACTTTACATTTAAAAACAGAGGATTTTATTTTTTCAGATCCGAATACCGTTACAGTCATAGTGAAGACGCACAACTTATGGTTGGATTTGAATCCCGTGGTTTATTACTATCTGAACCTCCATTACATAGTGCATATGTAGGTTTAAACGTCAGCGTTTCCGGTTTATTGAAATTAGTAGGTGTAAAAGAGCAGTAATTCATTTATACTTTAAATCACATGTGTCCAAAATAAAAAAAAATGACATGACAAAAATGTCCCTATCTTTAGGGTGCAACCACTCATGCCATGTCAGACATAAAAGTAAGTATATTTAGTCAGATTTTAGGATTATTACACAGGGAATCTGTAAAAAAAATTATTCTACAGCATAATTCGGATAAGTTTTCCAAGGGAATCAATACTTGGACACATCTTGTTTCGATGGTTTTTATGCAAGTTGCCAATTGTGGATCATTAAGAGACATTGCCTCCGGCTTGTTGAGTGCCACGGGCAATCTGAATCATTTTGGTATTGTTAAACCGCCCTGTAAATCATCTCTGAGTTACATTAACAAGAACCGGGATTACGAGGTATTCAGGGATATCTATTTTACCATGGTAGATAAGCTTGGACCCCACCGTCCGGATTTGAGAGCCTTTGCCCGAAAGATAAAAAAGAAAATATACATTCTGGATTCAACGACTATTACCTTGTGTTTATCCTTGTTTGACTGGGCTCATTACAAGACAAACAAGGGGGCAGTGAAGCTTCACACCGTTTTAGATTATGATTCCGGTCTTCCCACGTATGCTTACCTGACAGATGGCAAAAAAGCTGACGTGAGGGTAGCTAAAACTATGACGTTTGCTAAAAATTCGGTTTTGGTCATGGACAGAGCTTACGTGGATTTTAAATGGTTATTTAATTTGGACAGCAGCGGGGTTACTTTTGTCACCCGCCTCAAATCCAACGCCCATATCGAGGTGGTGGAAACCTTCTTAACCAATGACAAGCACGAACATATCCTATCAGATGAAGATATCAGGCTGTGCGGGTTTTACAGCTCTGCTGACTATCCTGAAAAACTCCGCTTAGTTACTGTTTACGATGAAAAAAACAAGCAGAATATCGTTCTTTTAACCAATAATATATCTTGGACAGCAGACCATATTTCCCAGTTGTACAGAGCTCGCTGGGCTATCGAATCATTCTTCAAACAGCTAAAACAGCTGTTCAGCGTGAAAACTTTTGTTGGCCTGTCAGAAAATGCTGTACAAATTCAAATTTGGTGTTCACTTATCGCCATATTACTGCTGATGTATATCAAAAACAAGGCAAAATATCCCTGGCACATGTCAAATCTGGTAGCATTTCTCAGATTAAACCTGTTTGTTAAAATTGACCTGTGGTATTGGGCTGATTATCCGGTCATCAGACCAGGAAAACCGCCGAATAAAAATGGCCAATTGTCGTTTAATTTTTGAACAGTGGGTTATTTTTCAATTTTACCCTTTTTGATTCCTACAATCTAAGCTTTTTGGGCTAGTTTTGTATTGTTTTAATTTATTTTGGACACGTGTGACTTTAAATATAAATTAAATAAAGAAAACATCAATTCGATGCAAAAAGTAATTCTGGTAATACTATTTTTCATTGGATATAGTATTGCTAACCTACATGGTCAAAATAATTTTGCTTTCAACCTGAAATTATTAATTTCTCACTCGGTTTCAAAGATTGGAGGTAAATTCAATTCATATGAGTACAGATTGGTAGGTGGGATAAATTATACCCATTCCTGGAAACAGATTTATTATTCACCTGCGATATCATTTACAATTTCTAAGGGAAGTGAGGGCAATTATGCCTTATATTCGAAACTGAAAAAATGCAAATCAAATAAAGCTTTTGAGCTACTATTAACTCCTTTTAATTTTATTTGGGGGTCACATTCTATAATTGAATTTAACCAGGTCCCTTTGAACCAACTATCATCAAATTATGCTAGTTTTAACAATATAAACAATAAATATTTGATTAATTTTCAATCACATATTATTATGCATAAACGAAAAAATAAATTTTTCTGTCAGCAAATTGGTCAAATACAAGGAAGATTAAATAATCTCCAATTAGGATATTATAATGATGGGCCACCATTCAATTGGATGGGCTTAGGAGATGGTTTTGACAGATATATAACTGGAGGAGGATATGTTAAAATGTCATTAATTAATACTAAAACTGAAAACTATATTATTGGTTGGGAATTCAGTAAATTTACAGGATATATGGTTGGGGCTTTTGAAACATTGAATTTACTTGGTTTCGAATATTTAATGATGTCTGATGAGTCAGAACAAACATCTTTGTCTAGTTCAAATAAAATATTATTTAGCATAAATAATAATCGATTTCAAGGAGAATTATTTTTCAATTTTAGAGACCCTAGAATAGATATTCAAGATTCAATCCATAAATATTTATCTAAAAATCCAATATTTTTAAATAAAAAATATCCTTCAACTCTTTTTGGTATGTCAATAGTAAATTATAAAAATAAATAAGATGAAACAAAAGTATATTATTATCATATTATTTTTATGCATAACTTCAACTGTAAAATCACAAATTGAAAAAAATATAACAGACTCATTATTAAATGAAAACCACTCCTTTTTATTTGAATTGGGTTATGATTTTGATGAGGGTTGTAATTGCAGACAGTTTACTGAATTTTTTAACCTAGACGATCCAAGATCAAGCGACTATTTTCCGCTTTCATGCTCATTGCTTAAGTTTTATGATATTGACAAAGTTGTTTATTATAGTTATAATCTCAACTTGGAAACTTCAGCAGATTTAATTAGACCTTCACATTGTTTTATAGATAAAGATTCAACTCTCACAGGTATGGATAAGTCAAAAACAGTAAACTGCGAATACAGTAAGCTTCTGAAATATGGAAAATTCAAAATTGACTATGTTAAAGAGGAAATTGAAATAAGGTTTAACAATTGCAATTACTGTTTTGTGATGATTCTACAATACAAGGTGGACATTTCTAATAACTTTTGTATTATTTTAAAAGAATTAAATACAAATAATTCCAATAGCAAAAAAATATTGACAAAAGACCTTTTTGGCTTTGAGCCAAAATTTAAAATAAATAAAAATAACTTTTTAATTTTAACGAATAAATAACTTATATTATGTGGAAAGTAATTTGTAATTATAGAGCCAATCCCGATAGAAACTGGGAGTCTGATTGTTTGCCTTTAGGGGACAAAAATAGTGAAGAGAGGCGTTGTAAAAGAGAACTTAAACAGAATGGCGGTGGCACTTGTAGAATTAGAGTTTGTACTTCAAATAATTCAAAACTCATCCAAATTAAAAATGAAGAAATTTCAATAGAGAAATTAGGAGAATTAATTGGACTTCATTTTGAAGATAATTCTTATTATAACCGTAAATACAGAATTGATAAAATAAATAGCTCTAATTTGGGCATAAAAATAGAACCTATCAAAGCTTCAGGCAAAATAATTAAATTTATTATTAGATCTATTTAGTTTCTCTTTGCTTTGTTAAATATGAATAAAGAGAAAGATTATAAATGTAGAAATTAACAACTTTTTACCATATCTTTGTGAGTACAGATTAACACACCCCCAACACAGCCTTTCCCCATCCCACCTACCGTGTAATCACTACTTCATCAATAGTGATTACACACTCTTGATGGACAAGAAAGATACCCTTTAAATACAGTGACAAAACTGCCTTCCTCGTACAGCCAGGCCCATAATTTTGTGATGTTATTTTATTATTTAATTATTAAAACATTATTATTATGGCAAGTTTGTCAAATGTTGTTCTGACCTTAATCAGAGACAAAGTTAAAAAAACGGTGAATGTAAAAGTTACCGGAAATGTCAATTTTACACCACTGGAGATGTGTATGATGAAACAATGTAAAGATTCAGGTTTGTTTAAACTCAGATGTAAACTTTGGGTTGAAGACTCTCCGCTGTTTACGGGTGCGGATGACCTGTTGTTCATCTTCCCGAATGTATTTACTTATCCGGATGGCAGTCCTACCAATCCCGAAAATTTCACTTTCCAGACCGTTGTCGGCGAAAGTTTACTCAACGAAGATTGGGGTCAGGATGAAATCTATGCCCGCGCTGAACTCACCAACAATCTGTCTCTTACCACAGTGACCAAAAAGTCAAATGTCGTTAAAGGCTGGTTCTAAGCTTCAGCATGACAAACTCACCGGAAAAAAGGAATTTTTTCCGGTGGGTTTTAAATGATATTTTGACTTTGGAAATCTTAAGTTGCCCTATCCCCCATCCACCAATTTTTTAACATGTGACGCTTTGACCGCTGATTTGGTTGTTTTGCAATATTCAGTAAAATATTGATGTTGGGTCAAAAACCTGATCTGGATTTGATTCCATGTGGTCAGATCAAACAATGGGTTGAGGTGCTTTAATTCGGCATACAACAATGCAGAAATTTCTTCAAATTGATCAGTGCCCAAATAAGCAAGATCGGCATCTGCCAATATCTCCCCGAAATGATCCACAGGGCTTTGGGGTATTTTGGTCGCCATGATCATCTCACATATGTGGTTGATATCGTCCTCAGAAATATCAAAATCCGCCAATATTTTTCGGGCATACACACAACCCGCTTCTTCATGATTTTGATAGGTGTCTATAAATCCGGTGTCGTGAAGCAATGCAGCAATCCTGATCTTCATCATGTCAACCTCTGAGACATTTTCATGACGGGCAATGATTTCCGCATCCCTGATCACATTTTTGGCGTGCAACACAGAATGATAGGTCAGCCAGGCCGGTAAGTTTTGTGACAAATCTTCCAAAACCTTGTCCCTCATCTCTTCAAACTCTCTTTCGCTGATGCCGTATTTTTTATTTGAATGATTCATGTTGCCATTTCTTTTTTTACTTCACACAGGGTTTTGTAATCTTGACAGTTCCTCCTGATTCATTCCCTCCAAAACCTGTTTGGCATGCTGATACCCTTTTTCTACAATCTTATGAAAATCCGTCCACGCCGTCAAACCAAATTTTGCCACATCGGGATTGAAGTGAAGATCCAGATAGGCGATGGATTCATGCCTTTTTGCATTGCTGTACATCAGGGTGGAATTGATGATGATAGATCCGATGCCCGGCAATCTGTATTTTTTATCCCTGCCACCTAATAGTTTACTACGAAAAACTTCATTGTTAGAAGGCATCTCTTCGATACTGAGCTTGTGGTTTTTTTCCATCATAAAATCAATACCGATCACTTTGTTCATGTCCAAACTTCTCATAATGTCTGCCGGAAAATTATTGAAGGTGCCCCCGTCAACATACAAGTCTCCATCGATGATCACAGGCGGAAAAACTCCCGGAATGGCGGAAGAAGCCAATAGTGCTTTGGCCATGTCGCCCCTGAAAAAAACGGATTCGTCAGACCGGGTGTAGTTGGAAGCGACCACATACATAGGGATCCAGGTGTCTGTGATGTCGACCTCCTGACGTCCACTCAATTGTTTTATGGTAAAATGAACCATCTTTTTGATATTCAACCCTTTGACAAGGGAAATGAGGGGTATAAAACTCAAATCTGAAGACGGCTTGTGAAAAGTAGCTTTATAAATGGTCTCCTCTGTCATTTCTCCCGGTTTGTCAAAGGCAAAAGTAGCTGCCATCATAGAACCTACACTCGTACCTCCCAGATAATCTACCGGGATGCCGTATTCTGCCAAAGCACGCATCACCCCAATATGAGCAAAACCTTTGGCACCACCACCGGCCATGACCAATCCTGTGGCCTTACCGGTCAATATCCGACCCATACGCTCCAGGTCTTTGGTATGATACGACCTGAGGTGAAAATGACTCCTGACCATGGGCCGTTCCTGCAGCCAGTTCATCGTTTTTTCCGGCATCTCCGTTTCCTTCGGATGTACCAGCGCTAATGAAAACTGAACATTCAACATGCCCCGGAGCGTCTCTTCTATCGGGCTAAGCCCGTGACTTTGGGTGCTGTCGGCCAACAATACAATGTGATCTGCCTGTCGGAGGCATTTGTCGTTCCAAGAAGAAGCCTGGTGGTCACATTCGAAAAACATAAATTCAAACATCAATTCCAGGTCGTTGAGCCACTTGATTAGTTTTTTGCTTTCGGTTTTGTCTTCTTCTTTTTGCTGATCCCGGCCGGTGTTGAAATCATTTTGTACCAACAAGTCCTGATTCACCAAACAAATATCCATACTTCTTTTGCAATAGTCGTACAAAGAGGTGATGATTTTGGTAGAATCGATGGTGTCGTGCAATGGAAGGAATGCAATATTTACAATGTTGCTCTTGTGCGCCTGATGGTTTTTTTTGATTCGACCTATGATGAGTTTGGTCACATTGAGTGCTACATCTGAATACTTTCGGATGACCTCTTCAAAAAGTGTTTTGGACAGCTGCACCAATACGCTGTCTCTGATAGCTGTGACGGTAGCATAACGGGGCTCACCGGTGAAAATCGCCATCTCTCCGACTGTCTCTCCGCGCACCACATCCCCTATTTTGATCTCCTGTCCTTCATGATCTTTTTTGGTCGCCACCAAACGGCCACTCAAAACAAAATATAATGAATCTCCTTCATCGCCTTCATGGATGATGGTTTTGCCACCGTCCAGTTCTATCCAAACCAATTGATTTTCTATCTCGTTGAGAATGGTTTCGTCAAAGGAACCAAATATTTTATGCAGGTTGTCACGGAGGAGTTTGCGGTGAAACTCATGATGTTGTTGTGTGGCAGGATCAGACATGTCGGTCTTTTTGTTTGTTGGTGGATAAAAAATAAAACCGGTTTATTTGACTTTACATCAGAAAGTCCGGCGCGGTTGTGTTTTCAGATATTTTGAATGTTGACTGGTATTTCGGTATTCAGAGAAACATTTGATAAAAAAAGCGAAGCATCTGTCGTGGCTTTTGTTTCATTACGTCCCAAGAGATAATATGAATGCATCAGACCTTTTCCTTTGACTTCGATCTGTCCGCAATCTTCATACACATAGTCATCGCCCAATACATTTTTGACATCCTGTGTGATATGAATTTTTTCAGGATGTCCACTCGCCTCAAAGCGGCTGGCGATATTGACACTATCACCCCAGATGTCATACACAAACTTTTTATTGCCGATGACTCCGGCAACTGCCTGACCGGTATGGATGCCGATCCTCAGTGTCAGATTGTATTTTGTCGTATATTTGGATTTGATGACCTGATTGATTTCCAATGCCATATTGGCGATGTTCTGGCAGTGATATTCGTCCGGCTCCGGCAATCCTCCGACGGCAAGATAACAATCTCCGATGGTTTTTATTTTTTCGACACCGTACTTGTCGGCCAAAGCATCAAATTCGCTGAATATCTCGTCCAGCATGGCGACTAGTTCATTGGGAGACATATTGCCGGCATATCGTGTAAACCCAACAATATCAGCAAACAATATGGTGACATTGTCAAAACTGTCGGCTATGGACTGATTGCTGTTGCGGAGTTTTCCGGCGATCGAATCCGGAAAAAGACTCAACAACAGGCGGTCCGACTTTTCTCTTTCGGTCGCCAGCAAGTCTTTGAATTCAGCATTTTGTGTAAAAAAGAAATAGGCAAAATACAGCGAGATAAACATGCTGTCCAGGGTCACGATGGTATTAAATATCCGGAACGTTTCAGCCGGCACCTGATAGACCGGCCCCAGCGTCAGATTCCAGGCGATCACCACGAGGAAGGCGACAAAAAACAGCCCGAGGTACCACAAAAACTGTTTTTTTTCTTTTCGCGAAAACAACAAAATCGTAGCGAGGGGTACAAATACCAGGTGTACGGTGATCATCGTATCCATACCGTAAAATACCGGAGGCACACCTGTGATCACCAAAGCCAGGAGCAAAGCTGCAGACCGTCCGATCCAAAATGGCATCCCCCAAACCACCGCCCCGGCAAACAGGATGGCATATCCCGACCAGGTGAATACCACCAACCAAAACATCTCCCACATCTTCAGATATACAAATCCGAAAGCCCAGGTACCGATGACAAAAAGCATCATAATCTCGAGGATGAGGTAGATGGTCACATTCCGTTTTTCATCCTCATCAAAGTGGCTATAATGTTTTTGTATGATGTTTTGGACAAAGGGTATTTGCATGATCTCAAGGTTTTGTTTTCCATTTTATGATGTACGATATCAGAAAACGGTGTTGGTCCTTACACCGGAAGTGCCTCATCTTTTGACAAGACCTAAATAGATTCCGGGTTAAAAGACTGCCAAAAATAACAATAATATTTTATCTGATGGTACTTTGAGGAAATATGTGTGTGAAATGGGGAGGTGTATATGAGGATGTCCACTTGCTCAAACTTTGGGGTAAACTTCAAAACTTCTTTGACAGAAAATAAAATGGCTCAAAAAGACTTACAGAAAACAAGTATGAATCCATAAGTGAGTTTGTCAGAATATCAAAATACCCTTATCCTTCATTTTGACCTTTTGAGATCATGCCTTTTTTGGAATCCGGAAGGATTCGTTTTCTATTAGGTTGTAAGAGGGTGGTATTTTGGTGGTGGGTGTGTATAATATGACGAGGGGGATAACGGTTTGTGTGTATGAGAAGTAGCGGATTAAAAGGCACTTCACTTTCAGTTTGGCACTTACTTTTATTAAAAGCACAGACCTTTGATTTATCAATGAACCATATTTCTTATACACTCTGTTGTGCGTAGTTTTTTATTTTTTCGACTACCAAATCTACTAATTCTAAATATTCTAAACATTCTTCATTATTCCAAAATATAACAGACGATGATTTTGATTTATTTTTTGAAGAAGGATATACAATTCCTTCAATTATGTTTTGTCTGTTTTTATTAAATGGATATCTAAAGTATTCTGTAACTACTTGCGTTGGTACGTATTCAATATGTTCTTTTCCGTCTTTTTTTATTTCTTGCGTAAATTCTCTCTCTAAATCATAGAGAAAACGAATTAGGTAATGTGTTTTTACTTTTTTGTAATCGAAAATACTTGGCAATTTTGGAAGCCTATTAAAATCTACTACATAGATTTCCTTTTTTAATTTGAATTTTGAGATTGTAATAGAATCTTTCTTCTTGTCCTTTCTACTTATAGTTTCCAAAAAAGCTGTTGTTGGGTCAAATGCAGAATATAACATAGAAATTCCTGACGGACTAAACCTGTTAGGGTAAATCGCATATTCCTCTGGTGGTGAAACTAATTTCTTCTTTTCACTAATAACCTCGTTTGAATGGTGTTGTCTACAGCGGTAAATTATTGTTCCTTTCTCAATTTTTTTAATCAGATTCAGAGATTTAGTTATTTGTCCGACTTCTTTTAAAATTGCGAATGCATTTTGGCTATTGTTGGAAGACTGATTTTGTTGAAATAAAAATCTTGATTTATGTTTAATTAAGTTTTTAAAAAAACTCCAATGGTACATTAACTCGTCTCGTTTAGTATCATTATACATATCAGGTTCAGACCAAGCAATGTCTTCTATTGAATTTACAATATCTTCTGTCAATTCAAATGGGTCAGTTTCCAAACCTATTCTTTCTTGTATTAATTCGTCAGGGGTGAAAGTTTCTCCTAAATATCCTCCTTCTCGTCCGTTGTAGCTCATAAAATTTGCTGCATCTTCATAGAAGTTTGAAATTCCAAGCATCATAAACTCTAATAAATCCTCAAGACTAACAACTTTCACTTCTTTTTTGCAATAATCGCAATATCCACTAGTATAATTTTCCCTTATAAAACGTTTGATTGTAGTGTCATCAATATGCTTTATGCACAAATTTTTGTCTGGAACACTGCTTATATTCCGAGCATTCATTTCAATCATTCTTTGTTTTACTTGTCCCATTAAATTTTAATGAATTCTTGTCGTTTTGTGGTCAGCTCTCAAATTACGCACAACTTACTTATTTGCGAACCTCTTCTTTCCCCTCTACATAAAACCCTGACTTACAGAACATAAGATGTGTATTTTTAAGATTAAGCTTTCGTTTTTAAACGTCTATACACGTTTTTAAACGGTTATCCCTATCCTTACCGATTACAAATATAAAAAGTATTCCGGAATGGTGGTGTGTTTTGGGTAAGATATTTTGGAAAATTAGGGTAGAGGATGGATGTTTTGATTTGAGACGCTTAGGGAAATTCAGAAAGGCACTAGTTGCAAACTGGCGCCAGCATTGGGAGCTAAACGTATTATCATTTGTAATTATCTGGTTATGCCTAGTACTTTATTATAAATGAATGGAAATACCATTCCTAGGAAAATACTAAACAATAAAGGACTAAATTTTTCATAAGTAATAATCTTTATCATTTGTAGATTATAGGTATAAATCCATTCATAGATTAAATAAAGTATAGGAACGGCTGCAAAATATATCACTGTACATATTGTCCTGTTTTTTCTATCACTGACTAAATATTTATAAATATATGTATAAATAAATACGAAAGGACATATGATCAAAGAAACTCCTGCTGTATAATAAAGATTATAATCCGTTAGTTTAAAATTCAAAATATATCCGTAAATATGAATTATTAGATTTAATAACAAATAAATTAAAAGTGTAATAATTAAATGTTTAATCATATTACAAATATTCAGCGCATTATTGTGTAAATTGAAGGCATTTGAATTTTTAATGTGCATTAAAAAAAGTCACTTGTTTTTGTGTCATACGCCTTTTACCAGCAAGGGGCAAAAGTTGCAAACTTGCGCAAGCATTTATATTATCGCTTATTAACTTTTACTCTTCCAATGTTCCAGGATTTGTTCAGCATGTTGATAATACTTTTTTGCATGCGGAACCATATCTACAAAAGGATAATACCACTTTATGGCTTCTTTTGAATAGATAATGGCCTTATCCATATTTACAGATGAATAAGTATAGAAAAAAGAGAGATTTAGTGCGGTATCAGCATAATCAATAGAATATACACGTGGATGATCATGAGCTAATTTTCTTCTTATCTCTAATGCTTCATGATAGGATTTCTCAGCTTCCTCAAATTCATTTTTATCTCTCTGTAAATTAGCCAAATTATTTAAGGTCGTAGCCACGTCAGTTAAATAGGTTTGTGGATTGACAGCGGCTAATTTTCTTATTATCTCTAATGCTTCTTGTAAGGATTTCTCAGCTTCCTCAAATTCATTTTTATCTCTCTGTAAATTAGCCAAATTATTTAAGGTCGTAGCCACGTCAGGTAAATAGGTTTGTGGATTGACAGCGGCTAATTTTCTTATTATCTCTAATGCTTCCTGATAGGATTTCTCAGCTTCCTCAAATTCATTTTTATCTCTCTGTAAAATAGCCAAATTATTTAAGGTCGTAGCCACGGTAGGTAAATAGGTTTGTGGATTGACAGCGACTAATTTTCTTATTATCTCTAATGCTTCCTGATAGGATTTCTCAGCTTCCTCAAATTCATTTTTATCTCTCTGCAAAACCGCCAAATTATTTAAGGTCGTAGCCACGGTAGGTAAATAGGTTTGTGGATTGACAGCGGCTAATTTTCTTATTATCTCTAATGCTTCCTGATAGGATTTCTCAGCTTCCTCAAATTCATTTTTATCTCTCTGTAAATTAGCCAAATTATTTAAGGTCGTAGCCACGTCAGGTAAATAGGTTTGTAGATTTACAGTGGCTAATTTTCTTCTTATCTCTAATGCTTCATGATAGGATTTCTCAGCTTCCTCAAATTCATTTTTATCTCTCTGTAAATTAGCCAAATTATTTAAGGTCGTAGCCACGGCAGGTAAATAGGTTTGTGGATTGATAGCGGCTAATTTTCTTATTATCTCTAATGCTTCTTGTAAGGATTTCTCAGCTTCCTCAAATTCATTTTTATCTCTCTCTAAAAGCCCCATATTATTTAAGGTCATTCCAACGTCCGGTAAATAGGTTTGTGGATTGACAGCGGCTAATTTTCTTCTTATCTCTAATGCTTCCTGATAGGATTTTTCAGCATCCTCAAATTCATTTTTATCTCTCTGTAAAACCGCCAAATTATTTAAGGTCCTAGCCACGGCAGGTAAATAGGTTTGTGGATTGACAGCGGCTAATTTTCTTCTTATCTCTAATGCTTCCTGATAGGATTTCTCAGCTTCCTCAAATTCATTTTTATCTCTCTGTAAAACCGCCAAATTATTTAAGGTCGTAGCCACGTTAGGTAAAAAGGATTGTGGATTGACAGCGGCTAATTTTCTTCTTATCTCTAATGCTTCATGTAAGGATTTTTCAGCATCCTCAAATTCATTTTTATCTCTCTGTAAAACCGCCAAATTATTTAAGGTCGTAGCCACGTCAGGTAAATAGGATTGTGGATTGACAGCGGCTAATTTTCTTCTTATCTCTAATGCTTCCTGATAGGATTTCTCAGCTTCCTCAAATTCATTTTTATCTCTCTGTAAATTAGCCAAATTATTTAAGGTCGTAGCCACGGCAGGTAAATAGGTTTGTGGATTGACAGCGGCTAATTTTCTTCTTATCTCTAATGCTTCCTGATAGGATTTCTCAGCATCCTCAAATTCATTTTTATCTCTCTGTAAAACCGCCAAATTATTTAAGGTCGTAGCCACGTCAGGTAAATAGGATTGTGGATTGACAGCGGCTAATTTTCTTCTTATCTCTAATGCTTCATGTAAGGATTTCTCAGCATCCTCAAATTCATTTTTATCACTTTGTAAAATCCCCATATTATTTAAGGTCGCGGCCCTTTGATCATCATCTGAAATATATTTTAAAGCAGTCTCATACAGATCAGCTGATCTGAGTATCTGATTATGCTCTGCTAAAAAATAGGCATAGTTAAAAGTAGTATCATAATTTTCTAAGACACTCAAAGCCTTAGCATATAGCTCATCAGCCTTTTCAAACCATCCAATGTCCTTTATCAAAACTGCGGTTTGTGCCTTGATAAAATATTCGCTTGCCCAGATTTTCCTCTTTTCTTCAAATTGAGCGACATCGCGATCGATATCTGCTTCATTAAGCACATTGTCCAACTCTCGATATTTTCCTTCATCGAATAATTCTCTGGCTTTGTGTAACCGTTCTGAATGCAAGGACTTTGATTGCTCAAGTTTTTGAGCCAATTGCAGGATGTTGCTTACAAATGAATCTAACTCATTTTCCTTAGCCTCTTTATTTGTATATAATTCTATAATTTGGGTTTCAAGTTTTTGTTTGTTTTGATGCAACAAAAATTTTGTACCTTCATCTACTTGTGCTATCGCCTTATCTACTCCATCTATTTGTAATTTCAGGTCACTGATTTGTGTCTGAAGGGTATCAATATCATGAATATAATTTTGATAATTAGTTGATATACTGATTTGTTTTGGGATTATAGCCCCGGTATTTATTTTTTCTAATACCCGATTTGCCGTTTTCTCTGGCAATTCATCCATTATTATTTGTTGACCTTGGCGCAATTCTTCTATGGCTGATAAGATTTTTTCAAGTTTTGGTAAAACCTCTTTGTATTCTCTATAGATTGGATCAAGTGTGGCCATAAGCTGACTCAATTGAATCGATATATCCGTAATATGAGTGGAAATTTGATCCAAGTATTCTGTCTGAATATAGGTAGAAAGTTGTCTATTATCTTTGAGCTCCTGTGTAAAAAATGCACAAGTTAGTTTGTAAAAATCTATATTTCTGGTTCCCTCTTTCCAGCCATGATTAATACAATCTTTGAGAGCAGATTCGACTCTTCGCTTTCCGCCTTCTAGTTCATGGATGATACTATCTTTTAAGTTTTGGACCAGCTCTGGCATGCGGTCAATGTCATCCCCTTCCTTTGGAAAGAGGATTTTCTGATGCATAGTTTCCAAATCAGATGATCTGATATAACTATCTTCTTTGTTTGTATTACTGACTTGGTCATTTAGATAAGATTTAAGTTCATACAGGTTCCGCCAGCTTATATCGGTGAGAGAGAATCGACTTCTTTGTTTTTGAATATGATCTACAGCCATCAATGTAGCTTTCAGGTATGATTTTCTTACAGCACGTTGTATATCATGATTGGCAGGTTCATTGATATTTGACTTAATCCGATTATAAAGGCCATTTGCTCCTTTACATAGCCAATAATCACCTCTATTGCCAAGCCATCCACTCAACAGCGTAGTCATCATCCATGCAGTTGTTATAGGTTCCATATTTTTTACTTTTTAATAGGCGATAACTTATAAATATACACACCTCTCATTTCCCAAAAATCCAAAACCCAGGGCATCCAAAACATAAAAATTTAATTTTTCCATCCTGTCTATTCGTCATTAAATGTTAATTGAGTATTCCGGAGTAAAGTGAACCACTAATTCCGGAGTAAAGTGAACCACTAATTCCGGAGTAAAGTGAACCACTAATTCCGGAGCAAAGTGAACCACTTAACGAGTATGATTTGACAGCTATATTGTGCATAAAAACCCAATATGGCAAATCAAATTATATCGATGACAAAATTGAAAAAGTTTCTGAAGTTAAGCCTTGAAGGTAAGTCCCAAAGGCAGATACGTGAGTTGACAGGGATGTCACGAAACACGATTATAAAATACAGGGAAGTTATACATAAACATCCGCTGTCAGAAAGAGAGCTTTTGAAGTTGAGTGACAAGGAACTGTATTCTATCGTTTACCCAGCCTCGGAGGATAAACCGGAACATGATATATTGTATAGCTTGTTTCCTCAGATGGATGTACAATTAAGCCGTGTAGGTGTAACCAAGTTAATGCTTTGGGAACAGTACAAGGAGAACTACCCGGACGGAGTACAATACTCTCAGTTTTGCGAGCATTACAGGCGGTATGAGAAAAGCCAGCAAATAACCTGTGTGTTAGAACACAAAGCTGGTGATAAGATGATGGTTGATTATGCCGGCAAGAAACTGCACCTGACCGACCCACAAAGCGGAGAGATAAGACCTGTAGAGTTTTTTGTGGCAATATTACCTTGTTCTCAATACACCTATGCAGAGGCAAGTTTCACTCAGCAAACACCAGACTTTTTGCATTGCCTTAGCAATGCTTTACAATGGTTCGGGGGAGTTCCGCAGGCCATAGTGACGGATAACCTGAAACCCTCCGTGAACAGGTCAAGCAAGTATGACCCTGAGATCAATCATTCCATGGCTGATTTTGCCACTCACTATGACACGGCCGTGCTACCCACCCGTGCACGAAAACCAAAAGACAAGGCACTGGTTGAATCGGCGGTAAATATCCTGTATACACGTGTATATGCTCCGTTGCATGACAAAGTATTTTATAATCTGGCGGAATTAAACAAGACTATTCGGGAATTGGTTAGCAAACATAATCAACAAAACTTCCAGGGAAAATCAACAAGCCGCCAACAACAGTTCGAAAGTATGGAAAGGGACACGCTCAAACCTTTACCCCTGTCTTGTTTTGAATTAAAAAAATATTGCCTGGCCAAAGTACACCCTAACTGTCACGTGATGCTTGGAGAGGACAAACATCATTACTCCGTACCTTACCAATATACAGGCAAGAAAGTAGAGATAGGTTACACGAGTCAATCTGTAGAAATTTATTACAAGTACGAGAGGATAGCCGTCCACCAGCGCACCGGGTACAGTTCAGGTATACTACCAACGAATCTCACCTGCATCCCCGGCACAGGTATTATCATAATTGGAGCGAGGAACATTTTATGAATCAAGGCATGAAAATAGGCCCTAACACCCTCAGGCTTATAGAACAAATTTTTCTCCAATGTAAACATCCTGAACAAGGGTTTAAAACATGTCAGGGGGTCATACAATTGGCTCTCAAGAATGGCAAAGAGAAAATAGAAGAAGCGGCATCTATATGCCTGGAATATGATTTTATATCATATCGCAAGTTGGACAAGATACTGTCCCTGCGTAGCGACGATCTGTTTTCTTGTAGTGATAAAGAACCCTTACAAGTTGACATCGAGCATGAAAATGTTCGTGGTCATTCCTATTATCAATAATCAAAATACGTATATATGACACACTTGAACACTCTTGACCTGATGAGGTCTCTGCGGCTCACCGGTATGGCAGACCGCTATCATTCTATCATGGAAATGCCTGTTCACCAACAGCCTGAAGCAGGTATTATCCTGGCTCAATTGGTGGAGGCTGAATTCTTGTATCGAAATAACCGCCGCATGCTAAGTGCAATAAAAAACGCAAAGTTCCGGTATCAGGCATCACTGAATGACGTCGTGTGTTCTGATCAGAGAAACCTCTCCCGGGATACACTTGCTACAATGGCAGACTGCTCCTTCATTGAAAGAGGAGAAAATATAATCATCACAGGAGCCACAGGTTGCGGTAAAAGTTACCTTGCATCCGCCATCGGTTATCAGGCTTGTATGAAAGGCAAGAAGGTAGCTTATTTTTCTCTACCCAAGTTGTTGGGAAAATTAAAATCCGACAGGCTGGATGGTAGCTTCCGCAAGGAAATGGATAGGATCGAAAATAAAAACCTACTAATCCTGGACGATTGGGGATTAACCCCGTTGGATACAGCGGCACGACTTGCTTTGTTACAAATCATAGAGGACAGGCACAACCGCCACTCGACTATAATAACCTCACAACTCCCTGTGTCCGCTTGGCATCAATACATAAACGAAGATACCATAGCAGATGCAATACTGGACAGAATCATCCACCAGGCTCATAGAATTGAATTAACAGGGGAGTCCATGAGAAAATTACAAAAAAATAAAGTGGTTTAATAAAACTACTTGATTACTTTTGTATCTCAAAACCCTGATAAAGGTCAGGTAGAAAAAATTTAAATTTTTAACCCGTCAGATCATCCTCAAAGGTGGTTCACTTTGCTCCGGAATAGGTGGCTCAGTTTGGACCGGAATCGATGGTTCAGTTTGACCGGAATATGCAGTATAATGCATGCCCAAACGCTTTTCCTTCTCCTTACCAGATACAAATATAAATGATAATCTTATTGGGTAGCAGCTTTTGTGAAAAAAAAGTCTAAAAAATTGAGTTTAGTTACGTCATGGTGGTATCCGGATGGCGGATTTTGTTGATGTAAGAGATACTATGATGATTTTAATCAGGAACTGGTAAATACGTATAAGTAACAATCTTTCTGAATATATTTTAATGCTTTTTTTCTTCTTACTAATGCAACTTGCTTTTACCTAATTAATATCTCTGAAATTCTTTTCCATTCTACACCACTTAATGAAGAGTTTAAAGGCTTCAAACCATCCCAATCAGAATTTGTTAAATTATTAACTCTATGTCTTAAACTCTTGTATGAATACTCATTTAAGTTTTTATCCAAAATATTTTGAAGTGAAAATGATAATGCTCTTGGAGCACCAATCATTCTAAAGGCTAAAGCTTCTTCATTATCAACACCAAAATAAACCAATGATGGTATATGTGAATCCTTAATTTCCTCTTTCCCTCTTATAATGCCTTCCAATGCACTTAAGCCCCATGATGCCTTAAAACGGATGTCATTCATTTTTTTAACAAAATCGGTAATCCGTTTTTCTGTTTCTTGCTCATTTTTATTTTGAAAATTAAATGAAGGATGTAAATTAGCAATATTGGACAATTTATCTCCCTTCACCCAATCAATGATAATTTTAGCATATAATTCAGGGTTAAATGGAGTGACGCTGTCTTCCACACCCAAATTGGTTTCTTTCAGTTCCGCTATAACTCTAATTTTTTTAGTAAGATTATCAATATTTTGTTTATTAAATAGTTGTTCTTTCTTCCAAGAATTCAAATCATTAATTTCGGAATTTTGAGAAGCTACAGCCATTACTCTTAAAACTGAAGGAACTGAAAATCCTGTCTTATCTGCAAAACTTAACGCACCACTTTGATTTTTATATTTTGATTGAATATGTAAATATATTGATTTACATATTGAGATGAACTTCTCCTTTTTTTCTGATGTGTCTAACAAATAGTATTCTAACGAGTCTTTGAACAAATCCTCTATTTCTGAAACAAAGTATTCATTTTCACCAACAGTGAGTAAATGGACAAAATATTGAATTAATGGTGAAAGGGAGTCTGAATAATCTCTTAATAAATCTTTTAAGCCATTAACCTCTTTCAGCTTCTGTTCAATTTTGTCAGCATTTTCAAAAAGTTCTGCTAAAACACTTGTTAATTCATTAGCGCTTTTGTTTATTAAACTTTTAGCACTATCGATATTCTCTGCACTATTAAAGGGAAGAATAATTTTACCATAATTATCAACTAAAGTCCTACCTGCTCTTCCTGCAATATTCCAAAAATCATTTGAATCAAGCTTGCTGTCTCTTCCTTTTCTAAAGTCATCGAAAAATACAGTTGAAACAGGAAAGTTTACTCCTTCTGCTATTGTTGTAGTTGCACATACAAATTTTATTTGCTTTTCTCTAATTAAATGCTCAACTAATAATTTTGTTTCGTCTGACATTCCTGAATGATGTGTAACAATGCCCTTTTCAATTACTCTTGATAAGGTCGTTTGTCTTCCTACTTCATCTTCAATAAACTTTTTGACAAGTTTGACATCATCATTTGCGTTAAATAGATTTACTTTATCATAAATAAATTTAGCTCTGGTGTTTGCAGTTCCTTTTCCGTAGCACAAGACCAAAAGTGTTTTCTCATTTTCTGAAAAATGCTTAATCGAAAACTCAAGTATTTTGTCTTTTGCACCTGTACTTTCAAGGATATATGGATTTTCTATAATTGTTTTTCCTATTGGCTTTATAGATTCATAAGGTGAATGAAGTACTTCTAAGTGAATTTCATTTTTTGTTAATGTGGGAGTTATTTTGGTATCTATTCCCAATAGTAGTTTTTCAGAAGGTTTCCAATCTATAGCAATGGAATTACCACCACCAAGCCATTCTGTAATTATCGTATCAGCATTTTTTATAAATGGTGATAGCAACATATATTTGGCGTTAGGTCTTTCTCTCCTCAAAATAGCTAATAACAATTCCAATTTAGCACCACGTTCTCCATTTTGAATAGTGTGTGCTTCGTCAAGAATAAACATTGAAACATCATCTACAGAAGGATGCTTTCTTCTAATTAATAAATCAAGCTTTTCAGGAGTAGAAACAAGAACATCTATATTATCATCTCCACTTAAAAATGAATCTTCCGTTGGGTCTATTTCAATTGCTGATGAAGTTTTCTCAATTACAAAATCAAGCGGTTCCAAATCTGACTTTAATTCAAAGTAAACTTGGTTTACCAATGCCCTTGAAGGCACTATATAAACAATTTTTGCATCTACTCTTAATGCCTTGGTTACAATTATATTAAATTCAGCTAAAAGTGTTTTGCCAGCACTTGTTGGCATCTGCAAAACGGTAACATTAGCAGCAACATCAAGCAGATTTTTTTCAGTCAAAGCTTCTCTCTGAGAAGGTAACAGTTCTAATACTCCTAATTTTGCTTTTTGCTCACACAGTTTTCTTACTATGTCCCCTAATTTTGTGTTAGTCCAAATGGCATTTTTATACAATGTATTCAAACCAAACTCGAAAAGCTGAAATACACTGTTTAATCTGGGTTCACTTTTGACTAATTTCTTTGCTACATCCAAATGTTGTCTGATAACCGCATCTAATCGCTCTTTATAATCATATCCTTTCTTCAGATAGGTAGCGGTCTCTACAACTGCTTTTGAAAGATGATATAATGAAAGTAATTTATATGCTTCTTGGACTTCATTTGCTGTAGAAAACTGTTTTAAGTATGTTTCTTCATAAAGTTGTTGTTCTTGCTTTAAGGACTCGATTACAGCTAAAGCTCTTTCAATATCTGAGAAACCATTTTGCTTACGCACTAACAAAATATAGGCTTCAAATGCCTTATTGAGTAGTTTATATTTCCAATTTGAATTTTCCTCAGTAACAGGATTGTACTCTTTCAAATCTACCCTGATACTTATTTGTTTATCCGCTTTTAATGCAACATTTGCCAAATAAAAGTAATAAAGTGTTTTAGAATCAACGCCTTCTATTCCAAATACATCTTCAAACAAAGAAGTGCCTTTTTCGGAATTTATGTTAATAGATTTTAAAAGTTTGTAAGCAATGGCTTTTTCATATCCGTTTTCAGTTTCAGAAAAAATAGCGTTGATTAAAAAGAAAGAGAGACGTAGAACCTCCCCATCATTTAATTCAGACACATATGGGAGTTTGAGTTGACCCAAAATGTACCTCTTTTCACTTTCATTGAGTAGTGAAATGATGGATTCCTTTTGCAATATGTTATTGATAAAATTGCTCATATTTAGCTTGCTATCAACTCTTGGACTTTTGTATAAAATAAATCGACAGTATCATTTATTGTTTTACCGCTAAATGAAATAATTGAGAAGTGAACTTTGCCCGGTTCAAAATCAACTTGATTTGATTTCATTTTGCCAAAATCAGAGCTTTCATTGACGCAAGTGTAGTCTCTGACTAATGTACAACCATAAGTTATACTGAAATTATCAGTCAATTGATTTTCAATGCTAATTATCGCAAAACCTAAAATTGCTGCATCATGAGCATTTAATCTACGAACATAATCTGTTAATCTTTGCACAACTATTGGAGTTTCATTCTTATGCTTAGATTGTGTATTGTATATAGAATCAATATTCAAATCAACAACTGCAGGGGGAGATTTTTTGTCAGCAGAAACTTTTGCCTCACCTAACAAGATTTCCACCTGAGTATCTCCTACTTTCCTATACCCAATTGCATCAAGACCTCTACCTGGTAATTCTGCCCTCTCTCTGAAAGTGATGTTTTTAAGTGGAATAACAAATCTCTCTCCATCAGGAAGTTTCTCCTCAAAGTAATAGGTCATTAATAATTCGCCTAAATCACTTCTGTAAATATCATTGAGAGCTATCGGATTTATCCCTTGCTCTCTTTTATTATCAATAGGAATAGCGTTTTTGTTAATAATTTTTTTTAATGCATCTGTTCCAAAACCTAGATTGTTAAATAATGCTTGTTCACTTATGTCTTTGATATCAAAATGAGTTTGTGACCGCTGTTTCAAATACATATTAGCGAACTTATTTATAAAACAATCAATGACTGGTATATCAAATTTGTGGTTTTTGTGCATAAATTTAAATCAGTTAAAAAATTACCTGTATTTTTCAATTAAGAGTAAAAATGCAGATTAACAAAGTTTTTGCATATTTGATAAAATTATATATATTATTCTTTATAATGGTGGCATGTTATTACGGACGGTTTCCTCTTTTATAACGAGGTATAACTTACAAATAAACGAAACTCCTTTTTAACCTTGTATAAAATACTGATATACAACATATAAATCTAATATTTTGACTTTGTTTAATCGTTTAGTAACGTTTACGATACTGTTAAGAACGCTTATCCGAACAGAAGACAAATATATAAGATAATATTCTATGATAGTAGCTTTTGTTAAAAAAAGGCTAAAAATATTGGTGAGGAAGAAGTCATATGATGTTTTAACCATGGATCATATAGGTTTAAGAGATATCCTGATGATTTGGATTTATATGTTATATAGACCAAATTTTTAAGTTTGCATTCGCTGATAGGTATTCATTTTGCTTACCAAGTTTTTCTTAAAAATCACTATTTTTACCCTTAAATATAAAAAATTATGGTACGACACATTCCGGGTTATCTCATTAGGGATAAACTCAAAAGAAAGGGGATCAAAGTTTCTGATGTAGCCCTGCATATGGGGGTTCATGATAGTACGGTCACACGGTATTTTAACAATGATTTAAGTATGCCGGCAGATTTTTTGCTCCGGATGGCAAAGTTTGCTGAGATCGATGTCAATGAATTTTTGGATTGGGGAGAAACTGCTGCTCAAAAAGAACTGAGGATAAATGGTAAACCCATCCGGCCCGAAAAATCAGAACTCAATGAATTGCTCAAAGAAGTGATAAAACGCATAGAGTTGCTTGAAAAGGAGGTAGAATTGCTCCGACACAGAAGGTTTCGTTAAGGGATACGAACAGGTATATCCCTCTGTTAGCTGATCAAAGCCGGATGTTTTGAGATAGGCACAAAAAAAAAGACACATGATATTTCATGTGCCTTTTTTTTGAAAGAATCTTAGATGATTATGATTCAGTGAGTATTACAGAATCCATGTCTCCCGCCGTTTCTTTTTTTCTGTCTCCCTGGCGGCCATTGAGAATAAACCGGTAACTTCTCATCATAGTGTTGATCTTTTTGATGATCTCTATATAAGAAGCATTATCCTCTGTAAGGCGGATATGTGCTTCCGTATCGGCTACCAATTCGTCAAACAATTTTTTGATGTTGGCTCTTTTTAGCCGGATATTGGTGTTTTGTCTGGCTGACTCCTCTTTGAGCAGGTACAATTCTTTGTAATCGTTATTGTGTTGTTCTAATATTGTCATCCATTCATTCAGTCCGAGGGTCGTCATCGCTTGGGTAAGGTTGGGTTTTTCCATCCAATCCTTTCGCAAAGCATCAATACTGGAAGTTTTGTGTGGCGCACTCAGTTTTGTCCAGGCACCACCGTGCAGCAAATAGTTATTAAGCAATGAAGAAGCAGGTTTGGCGGTTTCGACACCTCTCAACAGGATAGAGTCAAGAACCAGTTTGAGTGCTCTCATCATTTTACCTCTTTTGCTGTCAGCAGCAGAGAGTTCAGGAGTGACGTCATTACCTAAAGGAGATTGAAATACTTCTTCCATATCTACGATAGCAAGCTGCAGATCAGCCAGTCTTTTGCCAAGATTGAGGTTAGAAGCATTGTTTCTGTCGTAAAAAGCGATGACGTTGTTCATCAAGGTAAGGAATTCCCCGTTTTTTAATTTGTTTACGGTAGAAATGTTATTAACTTTCATGGTATACATGTTTTTAAAAATGAATAAATAAAATAATTACATAGTTCGTCTCAAAACCAGAGAAAGTTTTTGATGGCCGATCGGGGATCCTTAAACGTATGACCGACCATTAAAAAACTACTCTGAGATTGATCAGATTGTCGGTACAAAGATATAGGCATTTTTTCGAATAATTCAAAGGAATTTTCAAAAAAGAGTTGCGATTTTAGCAAAAATTCTGCGTAAAATGGAAGTTTTGCGCAATTTCCGTCAAATTTTTAGTTAATAAAACGTTAACAATGCTAAATCCGCAACTTTTGACGGTTTGGCCATTTTTTCCGAAGGTGATTTGATCCGTTTTTTTGACCCTTTTGGATCAAAATTTTCGGAAAAAAACACGTGATTTTTTGAACCTGCCGACGATTTTTAGAAAAAAAACACGTGATTTTTTGTGTCCGCCGACGTTTTTTGAAGAAAAAACACGTGTTTTTTTGTGTCTGCCGACGATTTTTAAAGAAAAAACACGTGTTTTTTTGTGCCCGCCGACGTTTTTAAAGAAAAAACACGTGATTATTTGTGTCCGCCGACGATTTTTAAAGAAAAAACACGTGTTTTTTTGTGCCCGCCGACGTTTTTTGAAGAAAAAACACGTGTTTTTTTCTGTCCGAAGCCCGGAAGATGCTTTTTCCCAAAATAAATTTTGGGGTAAATGATACCTTATATATATATAGGTGATGAATCAAAATGTGAAATCCAGGTTATCTGAATAAAGTGAAAATCAAATTTCCTGAATCATAGATATGGAGCATTACTTTGACTCCACAGATTTTGGTTTGCGCCAACCATAAATCATTGTCATCTTTTTTCTGTTTAAGCTGTGATACAGACATGATCCTTATTTATAGCTTATATTGTTCGTTTCACACACTAAAACTGGTATGTATTTTGTAAAGACAAAAACAAAAATTTTACACTGCGAGACGACCATCCGGAAAACATTGACTTATAATCTGTCACAAAGGATCTCTATGGTCAATCCGTTCTCTTCTCCAAAAAATCTTCGGCCCTGGTAAAATATTCGATGGTTAAAATCAACAGGATAAAACAAAAAAACGTGACTTTTTGCATCACGGCCAACAAGCCCCAATCCCCGGCGCCATACAGGTACAAAGTGAAATAAAAGATTAAAAGGCTCACGATACAAAACATCTTCAACCAAAACATTTTTGTTTTGAGTATAAATACGGTAATGTAAAACAAACCAAGCATGGTCAACGTACTGGAAACAGGTACCATAATGTCATGTAAGGGTGTTGTTATTAAAAAGATTAATAACATATTAATATAACCCACAGAAGTCAAAACCAGCGCTGTATGTTTATGCGGTATTTTTCGGGAGGTATAAATAAAAAAAAGCCCGTACCCTACAGAATGGAAGACCATACCGATAAGTGCCCACATCCTTGATGGATTGTCAGCACCATTGAGTGCTTTGTCTAAAAACAAGTTGCTAAAAAAGTTATTGGACCAGTCAAATCCTTCGGAGTTTTTGTCAAGGATGGATCCGCCCGGATAAATTATGGTGGCTATAACAAGAAAAACCAAAGAAATGATTACACATATCAAAACCGAATTTTTTACCATTTAATCCCTGAATTTATTGATTATATTTTTGTATACTATTGAGATTGATTTTGAATACTATCGTTTTGCTGATGTAATGTCAACTGCCGGCACTGATTTCGAATTTAATTATTCAACATTCCTTTCAAACCGATGTCTTTATTTCTTAAGTCAAGCCCACCTTCATAAACAGATTTCAGGTTTACTAGAAAAAAAGACCAACCGGAGTCACACCCAAGTCGGATTCCTTGTTTTGAATGATCGTCTGTCGGAATATTTTTTTGTGTTAGTTCTACGATTACATAATCTCCCTGAGCAGAAAGTTTTATGTCAACCAAACAGTTACCTGCAAAGGTAAATTGTAAAAAATCCTTTCCATTCGTATCCGTAATTTTGCCGTGTTCAGTACTGTCAAATAAATACCAATTCCATTCGTAGGAAAATCCTTTTTCTATTGGGTTGTCCTGACCTATTGATGTTTCGTTAGTGTCAATAAAAACAGCCTTGCTTAAAAACCATTTTTCAATTTCTGCTGCTTTTGTCCAGGCGTTGTAAATATCAGAAAGTTTTGATTTAATGGCTATTTTTCGTGTAAATGTCGTCCAGTCGAAACCTGTCATTGTATATGTTTTATTTGTTATGAATGTTCTGATTGTTTTAACGGTATTTAGTTCGCATTATGTTTTCTGCCTACGTTTTGCAACTTTAAGAAGTTGGGGATTTATAAGTACAAAACTTGCAATTAAAAATCAAAAGTACAAAACAAACTTTAAATTAAGCCCGAAAACCCCAATTTCTTAAAACCGCTGTTAGTGGTTCGTTGTTTTTTTGCCAAATTAAGTTCATAAGATGATAAAATCAAAATTTAAACTATAAAATAAATATATCCAAAACAAGATAAAGTGTCTTAATTTTTTAAAAATATTGTAAATAGTAAAAAAGAAAAATCCAATATGTAAAATCGAAATAATTGTTAAATAAAATTACCAATTTAAAGATTTAAAACGGTGTATTGTTGTTGAGTAAATCGAAAAAAATATTGTTGTACAAATAAAGGTTATTTTCAAAATTTTAGGCATACCAAATAATTTTTGAAAATTTTATAGAAAAAGTAGGCAAATAGTAGAAAAAATAGCACCATTTGCGTCAATAAGAAATATCTTTTGCTTTTTCAATTTATTCATCAGGTCAATTTTTAGAATATTTCATTCTATTCTTCCAAAGTAAACAAGTCCACTAATTAATGAAAACAATAATCGACTGCCTATTTTTCTCTTATTTGATAATTATTATCAATTAAGTCTGTTAGTTCGTTTACTATAAGTTCTTTGTCTCCCGCAAAAGTTGTTCTTTTAAGTTGATATTGTCATTACATATCTTCGTTGTCCTGCCTTGTGTTTAAAGTCAAACCCAAGTCTGTCGAATATTGGTTTAAATCCCATAAATCTGTAACTTGGTGATTCTGGGTCAACCGGATATGCTTCCACATAATTTGCTCCATTATCTTTGGCATATTTTATGGCTTGTTTGATTAATTCTTCGGTAATTCCTTTTTGTCTGTATTCTTTTTTGATAAAAAAGCATACCAATGACCAAACATTACTCAGCAAACTATCGCCTGATAATTCTCGATAACATTCTCTTGGTGCGATTGAACACCACGCAATTGCTTCTGAATCATCATAACAAAGCAGTCCAACAGGATTTTGATTGTCAACATAATTTTCCAATGACGCTTTCTTGTCGGCTTTGTTTGAACGATCTGTTCCTTTGTTCATATTTCTCCAAACCATACACCAGCAATTGTGTGGACCACCTTTACATTCAAAAAGTTTTTCCAAGTCTGTCCAATTGGATTTATCAACAGGTATGTAAAGTAATTCTGTCATAAATTTTAACTGTTCGTATGCTGTTTGGGTGTCACTTCACATTGATCACCAACGTACTTATGGACGCACCACCCCTTTTCATTTTTATAAACTACTGAAATACAATCCATAAAATTTAATCCTTTCATTTATTTATCAGTGATGAAACGTTAACCATACTTTAGAAAACATTTTTCCTTCATCTTACCGAATACAAATATAATAGATAATCTCATCAGGTGGTTCCATTTGTGAAAATAAGTGTAAAATATTTGGGTGAGGAAGGACATTTGTAAACCTGTCGATTTGGGTATTTGTCGATTTGGATTGACAAACTAAAACTGAGTTATTCATTTTTGATACGCTCCGTATGGAAAATTGCGTGGGCAGTGAAGAGCACGAAACCCCGCCTATTTCCAAAGTGATGTTAGGCTCAATTTTCAATTAGTTTTTTTATAAAATTATTAAATTGGTCTTTATCAACATTCAATTTCTTTTTCAAAAAGACAAACATATCCTCTTTAGTGTTTCCAATTTTCAAAGCATCTTTAACACCTTCTATATTCTCTTTTAGATATATTTCCCTTATGATTATTGCTCCAACAATGTATCTCAAATCAGTCATATGTTTGCCGTTTGGTATATCAAAATCTGTGAGCGTATCAATATTTATGTAATCAAAATTTGGATTAGTTTTGTGAAACTCTTTTAGTTCATTCAAATGCCATTCAAAGGATTTTTCAGAACTACCTGCAAAAAATGTTGCGACACCTTCATTTATCCAAAAGTATGGTAAATTGTTCGCTACGTTATACGCAAATAAATGAACTATTTCGTGGGGATAATATTCAGAATTATTCCCCGCTAAAACAAGATTTTGACTCACCAGGGCAACCCCTCCGGTTTGTTCCGGTCGATACATTCTATTCATATATTCATAACCCCAAATTTCTGTTATTTCTCTGGATGTATTTGATACAAAATAATCTATTTCAAAAGGTTTAACATCAAACAATTTTGTCATTTCATCGCAATAAACACTCATTTTTTTAGCTTTATCAATATCAAATTTGTGAAATGGATGAACATAATAATTAATATTTCCTACTTTATGATGCTCCAAAATTTCTTTATGGTAAGATGTGCTGTTGACAAGCAGGAATTTTCCATTGACTTTTTTTGCATAAACGGTAGGAATTACATCCAAAAAAAGTTCTTCATGAGTGCTGTGCATAAATACACTTTTTAAGCAGTAATAATCGTGTTCAACAGGAAAAATCCCTATGATTTTGCATTGTGTTTGATAATTATTATTTTTAATATTATTTATATTTAATGCCCACAAATATTCATCCGGAACGTTTACGTTTTCATGTAACCAATAAGGTGAATTAGAGTCGCCATATTGACCATCTGAAATGTAATTTTTCCAAAGTTGAATAATTTGTTTTTCATTCTCTCCTTCAGCATTAATAACCTGTTCACCAATGAAAAACTTTAACTTATCATCTGTTACAGAATTGCTGTTCTGACTAAATGCATTCAGATTTGGAAATAGAATTAATAATATTATGTACTTCATCATCTTAATTAATTTTATTTGTTATGTGTACTTCATCAAAAAATTGAGAATAACCTGATATTTGACGCAATTGAGTTTTTAAGAATTATATTAAAACTTATTGATTTACATCTCATATCATATTCTGATAATACACAAAAGTTTGTTAATGACATTCTTTAAAAAACGTTTACCATACGTTTGAAAACGGTTCACTTCCTACCTACCGGATACAAATATAAAAGTTATTCTCTTCAGGTGGTAGTTTTTGAAAAAAAAGTGTAAAAATTAAAGTGAGGTGTTCAGATTTTAATCTTAATCCAGGATTTACCTATTCTGCAGCTTGAATGATACATTCGCAAAATATCCTATCGCAGTTACAACCATCAAACATAATAGTAAAGACAGGCCTTTTTTATTTTATTCAAGAGATTACTTATCCTGGTTAAAGCTTGTATAAACTTTTTTTCATTTGTTTTCGATGTAATTTTTACATTCCAAATTCATTTTTTTAAAGCCTTCAGGTGCTGTTTTCATCATCGGAAGTTGTCTGAAAACCTGAGATAAAATACCCCTGTATTCTTCCCGATTTGTCAGCAAGGTTGTACCGTTTCCAAGGTCTTTTAATTCAAAAAAATGTTCGCCGTCAAAAATTTTCGGTAATCCTGTTATTGCAAGCCAGGCAAAACGTTTATTTTCTTCCCAAAACGAAATTTTTGGTTTAAATTCATAGGGCTCGGCACCTTCTGCTGAAAGTTTTAAATGTAGCTTTCCGTTTGTTTCAACTGTCCCGCCCAGGTAAAACAATTGCGAGTTCCAATTTTTGTAATTCTCAAAATCTATGATTGTCGCCCAAACTTTGTCAACAGGTGCATTGAGTTCTATGTCGTCACGAATCTCAAAACTCGTCCTGCTTAACAACAACACTACAACAATGAATACTGCTAAAATTATCAACATACTTTTTATCTTTTACCTTGTCATGGGTTATCTTGTGTTTTACATGTTTGTCCAACCCGGCCGATAACTGCTTATTCTACCCATCAAAAATATTATTTTTTTTAAAGACTACCACATTATTTTTCGTTTTTTTAAAAAATTAAATAGTTTTTCCAGTTTAATCACAGGTTAGATATTGTATTACCGTCCTTATATTTGTCTTTTCTCTTAAAACTTCTATATGGTTTATTCGGACCGGCTTTTAAACCAAATGTCCGGGGTTATGCGTAAATAATTTGGCCTTGCACGGGTTACATTAAGTGTTTTCAGTACCTTTTTATTTTGCCACAAATAAAAAACCTCAGACATCAGGATTGTTAAAATCCCCCCAACAAAAACGGAAGACGAAAAGGATGCACCGTTAATAAATCGTAAGCCGTAAACAGCCTGAAATACCCTAAAATTAAAATTATGTTAAAATGTGGTTTGTATAAAAAATCTACCTTATTTTTGTTTCATAAAATGAGCTGAGAGAATAAAAACATAAATTATTGATTAAACAAAATATATACATATTGTAAAATAACCATAACGTATTAATTCTATTTCTTAACTGTAAAACTATATAAGATGATTGTTCCATCTATGACCTATGAGGAGATTCACATAGAAATGATTAGAGATGCAAAAGATTTTTTGATTAAGATTTTTACATATCACAAACAATTTGACAGAGAAGTGTTGAAAACAAGTCGTTTTCCGGTCATCCGATCCTACGATTTTGTCACTAAAGAAAGAAAAAATAAATATAACGTCACGTTCAAAGCAAAAAAAAGAAGTCACCGTAGAAATCCTGCCATAACCTTTTATACTGTTTTTGACCGTCCTGAAGGAAAATATGCAGTCTGTACGGCTGACTTAAAGTCTGTATTTATATATACGCCCCATTTTTTTAAGAGATATCGCGAAAGAATCCTCAAAGATGATACCATCTCAAATAAAAATCTGATAAAATTATTTTTCAGAAATGACTGGGGTTTTCGCGCCACCACTGTTGATAAAAACTTCGAAGAAGTTTATCACTCGTTTGAAGATTCTACGCCAAATGAAAAAGTCTGTTTTGTGGCCGCCCTGGCCAACGGATATTGTTTTGGTGAATATCAAGGTACAGTGTCTGTTTTGAAGACCATTATCTCCGAAGAAATGTTGTTTGAAAAGCAGAAAAAAATATTCAAAACGCTTCAGAATACGCTCCATGAGGAAAACGTGGAAAGATTTGGTAAAATTTTGTATCCCTACCTGAGTATGTCAGGATAAGAAGGTGAAGTGATTTGCAGTGTTTCCTCAGAACACTAAAAAACCTTTATAATATTGATGAATCGTTAAAATGTATCGACCATCCGAAATAAGTACGGAAACTTTTCAGTTTACATGGGAATCGTCTAAACCATAAACAGTTAAACTTTAAACAATCTCTATTGTGTTAAACTGAATTCTCACTTAGTAAGACGAATAAAATATTTAATTTTCATGATACCTTTTTACTAAAATTCACCCTTTTTCCACACTCTCTATGACACATTTTGTTTCTCTTATAAGCTGTTCTGTTTGAGGTTTTGATGAAACAATATCCACCTGTAATGACCAAAAATCGATTGACGTCTGTTCAATATGATAGTATCGAAAATGATGATGTTTGCCAAATTCATAATAGAATCCATAAGATGCTTTTTGTATTGTATCTGACAAAAACACTGTTTTTGGCAAAGAATGTATTTTCAAATCTTCGTCCATCTGAGATAAGAGCAATTTTTTGTTTTTAATCATTGCCTCTACATTTGATATATCGAATGAACTATTTCCATTAGAAAAAACCAGTTGTTGAATAAAATATTTTATACTGTCATTTTTGAATTCAGCACAATAGGGGTCTGAATCCGAGCATCGAAAACAAAGAGGACTGTCTTTCTCCATCAGATCATGCGGCAGATTTAATGCCATGGCATAATTACGTCCGTCTTCATAATCAAAACATACCTCCTTATAAAATGGAAGATTACAAATAGATTCATTACGTTCAGCCGGATAACACCCTAATATCAGCAATCCCAAAAAATAAAACCATTTTAATTGCATACCATAAATTAACAGGGTTGAATTATATTCATAATAATGTAAGTAACGTATTAAAACGAAATTTCTTTTGTGTATCTCCGAAAACTAACCTAAAATATCAATTGCCCACAAAACCATCCCGAAGGTTTTCGGGACCATAACACCAAAATCCCACAACACCATAAAACCTTTTACCATTTCCCTTTGTAATCCACAACCAACGGTTTGCTCACCCAAACATTGTCGCGAAGATAAAAGCGCCAGGGCCTGTGCGAACACTCTCCCACATGTTTGCTCATGCCAACCCGGGGACCGGAAACCACATTCTCCGGAAGGATCTCCTTTGAGGCATCATACAATCTGACAGGTGATCCTTGTTCATACAATTTTTGGCCGTCCATTTCCTTGTGGATTCCCAAAGCAACCGTGAGTTTTCCGGGTCCATTGACCAGCACAGGTTTGTCTTTGTTTATACCTCTTCTTTCCATCATCATATGGACACCTTCCAGAGGTTGTACGGCTCTGATTAACACAGCATGGGCAAATCCTTCGGGTCCGGTGACAACATTGAAAATGGGATGAACACCGTAACATATGTACACATAAACATGACCGCCCTCGTAAAACATGGTTTTTGTCCTCTCCGTACACCGGCCACCATAGGCATGGCATCCACGGTCATCAGGTCCCCGATACGCTTCTGTCTCCACAATCATTCCGGACGACATTATTCCATCAACCTCAGTGACCAAAATTTTCCCCAAAAGTTTTTGAGCCATCGACACTACATCTTCATCCTGATAAAATGATGTTTCTAACAGTACCATACTAAGAATTTGGATCTTTATCCGGAATAAAACTCATCGCTCTTTCGGTCAATGCTGTGATCGTCAGACTTGGATTGACACCAATATTGGCTGATATCATACTTCCGTCACATATCCACATGTTCTCGTAGTTAAATACCCGGTTCTGATCATCAATTACACCATCGGTTACATCCTTCCCCATACAGGCACCACCCAAAATATGTGCCGTCGTCGGTATGCCAAGGAGGGTTTCGGTATTGAGGACCATCGCCTTACCATTGACGATGGCTTCGGTTTTTTTGGCGAGCTCCTGAGCAACAGGATTATAGGCTGAAGGCGCTTTCCCTTTTTCCATTTTACTGGATAATCCTCCCCAAAAAGGTCGGGCAAATCGTAAAGTGGAGTCGATACTTTCCATATAAAGCAATATCTGCGTCCTTTTTGCCCAATCATCAATAAAAAAGGCTTTAAAATTTTTGACAGGATGGGTGATCAGCTCCACCACCATGCCGGCAAGTCTCGCGATCGCATGGTTGCTGCTGACCATCGGGGCCATCAAAAGCCTCCAGAATCCTGAACCTTCCGGATATTTGACGGGCTCCAAATGACGGTTTTCATCGATTTCAAGGATGGAACCAATGGCTATTCCTTCTGAAAAATTGGCTTTTTTGTCAAAACTCGTCACGCCGATCAGGCTCTCTGAATTGGTTCTGACACCGTTTCCCAAAGTTGACGAAAGTCGGTGGAGACTGCTCTTTTTTAATCTAAGCAATAATGACATGGTGCCCAATACGCCACCTGCAAAAATGACTGATTTGGTTTTTATTCTGGTCTTTTTTCCGAAAGGAGAAAAAGTCGGTTGATACGTGATTTCATATCCTTTTGTTCCATCTTCATCCAAGGGTTTTACATCCGTTACTTCCTGTTCGGCATAAATTTTTGCACCCAATCCTTGTGCCAGATACAGATAGTTTTTATCAAGGGTGTTTTTGGAATTATACCTGCAACCCAACATACAGCCGCCACAAAGGATACAACCTGTTCTGCTTGGTCCTTTACCATCAAAATAAGGATCAGCGACTTCTTCGCCGGGTTTTCCGAAATACACAGCGACATCCGTTCTAAAAAAATGGTCTTCTCTGCCGGTTTGACGGGCGAGTTCCATCATGACCTTTTCACTTTTTCCGGTGTAAGGATGGGTATTGGTGCCCAACATTTTTTTGGCCGTTTCATAAAAGGGTTTCAATTCGTTTTCCCAATCCCGCAATCCTTTCCAGCTGCCGGAGTTAAAAAACGGACTTTTTGGTACCGGCAAGGTATTGGCATACACAAGAGATCCCCCACCAACTCCTGTACCACTCACGACCGTAACATGTCGGAAAAACGACAGGTTGAACAATCCTTTCCAACCCAAAAGCGGCATCCACAACCATTTTTTAAGGTTCCAGTTGGTCTTTGGGAAATCTTCCGGTTTTGAAAACCACTTTCCTTTTTCAATGACAAGGACTTTATACCCTTTTTCCGAAAGGCGTAGTGCGGAAACCGAACCACCGAATCCGCTCCCGACAATGACAAAGTCATAAACAATATCCGAATGCTTCACAACATATCTGATTTAAAAAGTAAAGATATACTTTTTGTGATTCTGACCCTAATTTGATTTCCGGTTTGGAAATATTTTATCCTTAATACATTAATTTATCCTTCATGATCCTTAAACGGATGTCTGATGACATAATCCGTATCGGGTTTCACCATAGACACAATCGGACTGACAAGATTGTTCCAAATGGGATTGCTGTGTTTGATATAAAGATACAAAGGAACATCAACAGCACCGACGGTTGATTTGATTTCTATGGCAGTCCTGGAAAAATCGATATTTTCTGTTTGTTTTTCAATAGATTGTCCTACGATATCATACAACATATTGAGGTAAAGCTGACAATGTCGGTTGGCTTCTTTGTCATAACCTAAAAAGTGGGCGTGCAATTTTTTTTCATTGACGATGGTGGTACTGAATCCTACCATAGTATCATGGTGCCAATAGGTGGTGAAGGTAAGTTTGTCGTCAAAAACCCGTTTTAAGGTTTCGAAATAGTTTTTATGGAGTATAAATGTATTAAAACTGGCCTGGTCCGAGACATTTTGATACAAAGAAAAAATCCTGTCTTCATGTTGGCGGATTTCTTCTGCAGAAAAATGTCTGATTTGAAATGAGCTGATATCTTTTCTTGCTTTTTTTAACCGGACCCTGTATTTTGATTTCATCGAATCCGTGTAGTTTTCAAAATTTTTCCATTCCTTCATAACAGGCATAACCATCGTCGGTTGAACGGTAAATTCCATAAACTCATTGGTTTCCGCGTGTTTTTTTAGGCTTTCGGCAAAATCTTTAACGATTACCAATCCGACAGGGCGTCCTTTTGCCAATAAATATTTTTGCAGACTATTGATGGAATCGTCGATCAGCTGCCATTGTTTTTCAGATGTTATCCCTTCACTAAATCTGAAGCCGTACTCTCCGGTCAACAATAAGTTTCCGCACACCAATGTCGGAAAATTAATGGTTTTGATGACCGCCTTTTTAAGTTTTTGAAAAATATCGTGCGGTGCAGGTTTTGTGTCTCTGATATTTTCATGAAGTCGAAAAAATTTCCATTGAAAATACAAGATGCCGATTTGTCTGTCATTTTCACGCACGACCACATAATATGGCGTGATGCCGTCTGCAGGAGCCGTTTCCAAAGTTCTCAGATAATCGGGAGATAAAAATATGTCATCCCCTGATAGTTTTTGCCAGACATAAACAATATCATCAATTTTTTCGAAAATCTGAAATACCGTATTGTCAGAAACCAAAGAAATATCTTTCTCCTTTTTTTTGCAGACAGGTATGGATAATTCGGTCATATATTGTGATAAAATCGGAATAACAAAGAGTTATAAATAAAATCAGCGGCAAAATGTTTTAAAAGGTTTCATACTTCAGACCAAAATCGAGTATTTAACGACAAACGTTGCCTCAATTCACATTATTTTTTTGTTTTTATTTTGAAATGTTAATATTGTGGGCCATTCATAATCGGGAAAGATAAAAGGATTCAGGCGGCAAATCGAAATGCGATAGGGATAGGAACGGACACGACTTATTCCGTCATCCCAAAATGACGGAATAAGGAAGTAAAGTGGATAGCCCGGCCTGAAAGGATCGCCCTGATATCCAAAAAATCAACTTCAGAAATATTTGTTTTACTGCGTTACAACATATATAAAATGAAGGTCTGGACAAAGCAAAAAAATGGTTTTTGAAGCGTGTAAAACAGGATTTTCATTTTTTTGACCATCGATCCTTCCATTGAAGCCAACCCCGAAGTCCGGGTATGGTATCGATTAAACACTTATCTTCGTTATCTGTTATTTATAGACAACCACAAAACAATGGAATTTACCAATGAAGTTCAGGAGGTCAGCCAACTTCCGCATATTGAAGGTGTGACGTTTACCCATCTGAACCAACGTTACCGAACGGTTCTGAAAACTGAAAGTTTGATTTTTTCTTTGGTAATTTGGATTGGTTGTGTCATTTTGTTTTATTTTTCACCGGATTTGCGGACATTTCCCTTCAATGCCATGGTTATTTTTTTGGTTATTGCCATTACAGGGATGATTACGTGGATGGGTTTTTATGCATGGAATTACAAAGGGTATGCGGTAAGACAACATGACATTCTGTTCAAAACAGGTATATTTTTTCGGAGTACCCTGATTGTTGCTTTCAACCGGGTGCAACATGCGGAGATTCAACAGGGGCCTATTGACAGATGGTTTGGTTTGTCTTCGGTGACATTGTACACAGCAGGAGGAAGTTCGAGTGACCTGACTATACCGGGATTGAGTCCGGAAGATGCGGCAGCAATCAAAAACCACATTATGAAAAAAATGTCTTCCGATGAAGAAGAATAGTTTTGACCTGACCGTCCCCAACCGGGAATCTCCTTTGGCCATACTTTTTATATTGATAAAAACCATTTATAATATCATCACCAGAATCTGGCCGGCATTGCTGGTGTTTTTATTCAGAGGAAAATCTGATCATGAAAATACTTCGTATCTGTTGATTGCTGTTATCGTTGTTACATTGGTAGCGATGATTTTTTCATTTATCAATTATTTCAAAACGTATTATTATATCAATAATAATGAACTGTATCTTGAAAAAGGGGTGTTACAAAAAACCAAAACCAATATACCTTTTGAAAGGATTCAGTCCGTTCAGTTTGAACAAAATATATTTCATACGATTCTTAATGTCGTCAAACTGAAAATGGATACGGCAGGTAGTGACAAAACAGAAATAGATTTTTATGCTATTGAAAAGGAAAAGGCTGAATGGCTTAGAAATACAATTCTTTCCTATAAAGAAAAACTGGTAGGAAAAAATGAAACGGAAGATATACCTTCCACACAGAAAACTGTAGGACAGGAAATCATTTTACAGGTTGGTATGAGAGATCTTCTGAAAGTCGGTCTTACAAGAAACCATCTGAAATCAGGCGGTGTGATCCTGATTTTTCTTGCGTGGTTGTATGACAATATCAAAGATCTGGGATTAAATGCCGACGAATATTACGAAGAGGTCGTTGCACCGGGTTCAGATTTCAGGTTTTATATCTATCTTACCCTTATATTTTTATTGGCTTCCGTGATTATTTCCATGGTGCGGTCGGTGATAGCATTTTTTGATTTGAGATTTATTCGGGTTAGTCAGGGATTTCACATGGTGGCGGGACTTTTTACCAAAAAAGAAACTTCTGCGCTTGATCAGAAAATTCAAATGATCAGCTGGAGTGATAACCTGTTGAAACGACAACTGGGATATTATGATGTGCGGCTGCATCAGGCCGCCTCTCATGAAATGAACAGACGGCAAAATCCGCTGATTCCCGGTATGAATACCACAAAGATTGAAGATTTATGCCGCACTATATTTAAAGTCCGTATACCTTCAAAAAGCGATGGTAAAAATATTCAGCCTGCCTATTTCAGAAGATATTTTGTCATTCTGTCCATTTTATTTGTTGGGGTAGTAATCACATTATTATGGCTTCAGATTTATTTCCCTCTTGTGGTACTTACGGTGTTTTATAGCATATCCGTCTTGAGCAGATATCTGCAATACAAGAAAAAAAACTATAAGATAAAAGAAGATAGTATAGTCATCAGAGGTGGTGCATTCGGCGAAAAAAACGTCATTTTCCCTGTTTTCAAAATTCAGGGAATTGAAATCAGCCAATCGCCTTATCAAAGGAGGCAGAATCTGGCTGATGTCGCTTTTCATCTGGCTTCCGGAAGTGTGTATATCCCTTACATCACAAAACAGGAAGCCGATGTTATTTCTGACTATTGTTTGTATAAAATTGAATCAAGTTCCAAAAAATGGATGTAGTGGTTAATTGCTTGCCGAAGGGGTGATTACAGATTGAATATAAACTTCCAGGGCTTCGTCAAGCAAATGAAAAACTTCTTCAAAACGACCATCATAATATGGGTCAGGCACTTGCTGATTTTTTCCGGGATGAGCCAGATTCATCAGCATTTCGATGCGTGGAGACAAACCATATTGTTGAGCCAATTTTAAAATATCCTGATAATTCTGAGCATCCATAGCCAATATCAGATCATAAGTTTCAAAGTCTTGTTTGGTGATTTTTCTGGAAATTTGCCGGTCTATGGAGATCCCGTAACTTTTGGCTACTTTGATGGCTCTCAAATCTGGTGGCTCTCCGTCATGCCAACCTGAAGTCCCTGCAGAATCGACGATCCAATCCAGGTTATATTTTTTTATTTTTGATTCGAGAATACCATGAGCTAAAGGTGACCGGCAGATATTTCCGAGACAAACCATCAATATTTTTTTTGGTGCGTACATAAAAGAGGGGAGGTTGTTGAAAATAATGGGATAATATTTTATTTCTGATAAGATATTGTTGGGAAATCAAACCAATGAATCAAAAGGATATTACATTTTTTATAATATTGATAATCAATAGAATAACTTGATTTTATCTGTTTGTAAACGTTTACAAACGCTTACAAACGTTTATAAACGTATCTAAACGTTTAAAAAACGTTTTGGATGCCAAATCTGCTGCAATTTTGCCTCGTTGAATTTTTTTTTATAACCTGTTCGTCTTTATTACAAAACAAGGCGGACGCAAAAACAAATATTATGAATGTAAGAATGAAAAATTTTGTCCATTTAGTAGGCAAAACAGGAAAGGAGGTTGAAATGGTTTCCTTTGAAAGCGGTATGCAAAAGGCGAGTGTGTCTTTAGCAACCAATCATTATCATCTCAATGCACAAGGCGAAAAAGTTGAAGAGACGAATTGGCACAATCTTGTGGTTTGGGGTAAAACAGCGGCATCATTTCACGAAAATGTCAAAAAAGGAAATGAAATTGCTGTTGCCGGAAAGTTGACGTATCGTACCTACACAGACAAAAACGGTGTCAACCGAATGGTTACGGAAATTGTAGTTCAGGACTATTATCTCCATACCAAAAAAGTGAGTGCCCAGGGAGAGTCCCTTGAAACCGAAGAAACGGAAGATGTTGAATTACTGCCTTTTTAGTCCCGGAAGTTACAACAAGGCATTTTGAAGCAAAAAATTTTAGCTTAGAAAAAAAGTGAGATCATTAATGAATTTTTAAAAACAGCGTATTATGAACGAGTATCAAAAAAATCAGGTACAATTGGTAGGACATTTGGGAAATGATGTCCAGATCGTAGAATTTGGAAAAGGCAATAAAAAAGCTTCTTTTTCACTGGCTGTCAATAGCAGCTACACGATGACAAGTGGAGAAACTAAAAAAGAAACCTCATGGTTTACAATCGTAGCCTGGGGAAAAACAGCCGACTCCATGGAAGAAATGTTAAAAAAAGGCAATGAAGTCGGAATTGAAGGCAAAGTTGTCAACCGAAAGTATGTCGATAAAAGCGGAAACAGTCGGTACATCTTTGAGATTGTAGCTTCCCGTTTCAGTTTACTTGAAAAATCCGAAAAACAAGCTGTGGAGGTCTGACCCGAAGCAGTCGATTGCTTTTTGTACAAGTCGATCGGTTTTACTGATTGACTTGTACAAATCTGAACATAAAACGAGATCCGGTTTTGGAATAGCCCTTATTTGATAGATCAAAGGGATATCGAATTTTTTTGTCAGGAATATTTAAGAACAGATTACAGTACAAAACCGATTTTATAGAAGTTGTCAACCTTACAGAATGTAAAATTGAATCAGAATGGTAAAATTGATTTTTCGGATTCAAAAATTATTTTTTCCAACAACCTTTTTGTATGATCCTATAAAAATGGGACCGTTTAAAGCCGGAATGAAACATAATGAATATACATTTTGAATTTCAAAAAGTATTTAACTACTTTTGTTTTATTAATTGAATATGTATGTATCTGAACGTATCGTCAACAGCTAAAATTTTAGTGTTGTTTTTTCTGTTTTTAAATCCTTTTTGGGGCAACAGTCAGAAATTTACAGCCAGAATTTTGGATATGTCAGGTCATCCGGTTCACCATGCCGAAATAAAAATTACAACAGCAGACCAAAAAAGGATCACATTACAAAATGTTGAATCCGGTGAATTTTTTTTGGACAGCCTTGGATATGGAAAACTGGAAATTTATGTTTTTGCCGAAGGATACACCCCTTTGAATATTTTTTATTGGAATACCATTCAATCAAAAGATCCTTTATTGATTTATCTTCAAAAGGATATGGATGTGCAACTTGATTCGCTGACTGTAACGGCTTCTTCCCAATTGGCAGATTATGATGGTAACATTTTTATGACCAGGTCACAATACAAAACAATGGCAGGTTCTTTTCAGGATCCTTCCAGAGTAATGTTGCACTTTCCGGGATTGAGTACCGACAACGATGGTACCAATGCCTTCTTTTTTCGGGGTCTCCCGGGTTACGGAACCCATTGGCAGATTTTTGATGCCGAAATTGTCAACCCCAATCATCTGGCCACCGCCGGAAACAGAGGAGACGTGGCAAGCTTAAATTCCGGCGGAGTAACGGCACTTTCTGCTTCCGTCATCGGAAATTATACGTTTTCACCAAACCCATCAAATATAAATCTCGCAAATACTACAGCCGGTGTATCCAATATTCATCTGGCGCCAAAACTTACCAATTATCTCGATATGAGTTTGATAGGTGCAGAAACCGGGATATGTACAAAACGAAAAGATAAGTATACCTATGCTACCGCAAGATATAGTTTTGTTGGCCTGCTTGAAAAACTTGGCATTCCTTTTGGAAATGAATCGATCAATTACCAGGATTTTACCTTTTTTACAGATATTATAAAAAAACAAAACTTTTTTTTAAAAGGCTTTTTGATTTACGGACAAAGCAGCAATAACCACAACGCTTTGCCTTTGGAAGAGGAAAAATTTACAGAAAAGGATTTTAAGAATATCAACTACAGCAGTAGGTTGGCAATTATGGGTTTACATGGCAAAAAAACCTTAAAAAACAATCAAATAATTTCCTTTTCGCTTAATTTTTCTTCCAGAAGAGACAATCACAGAGAATTTTTAGACTCGTTGTACAATAATCTTTTTCCAAACAGATTTATCAATACTAAAATAATTTCCGGCTTATTGTCATCACATTTTTTTTATACCAAATCGTTAAAAAATGTTCAACTGACTTTTGGTTTGCGTGCAAATTATCACCATCAACCTTATTTGGAAGAAAGCAATACGAGCACCTATGATCTTGGTAATACCAAAATATATCCCTATGTTGATTTTTCGAAAAACTGGTCCTCCTGGAGTTTTCAGGCAGGAGCCGGGCTGCATTCAGTAATAACAAATTTTTCAAAAGAATATCATACGCCAAACTATTCGGCAACCATAGAAAAAAAGATCTCCAAAACATCCTATGTACGTTTGCAACATCGGTTTTCCGATCAGTTGATTCCATTGGATTTTTTCAATGTTTCCTTTATTCATCTTAAAACACGTGCTTCTGAAATATCTCTGGGCAGAAATACTAAATCGTTTTCATGGAGATTGAGTACTTATTACTACAAAATATTTAATAACAGGGCCTTACTTAACAAAGAAGAAAACCTGATTTCTTCATTTAATGGTTTGGATTTCGGAACAGATATATTTGATGTTTCATTTGGTTCCAACAATGACGCCAGAACCTATGGAGGGGATTTTTGGTTATTAAAATCTTTTTCTTTGGGTAATAATATTCTGGAATTAACGGGAAATGCCGGATACGTGGTCAGTGAGTTTCAGAATCTCAAAAATCAATGGCAGCCTGCCAAAAACAACATCGGATGGACAGGAAGTGTTGCAGCATATTTGTTGATACAACGCAAAAGATACGAATGGAATTTTGGTTTTCTTTTTCATGGAAGGCAAGGTCTTGGTGACTATCCGGTTTCAGAAAATCCAAATCTGACGCTGTACGATTTCAGCGGGGGACTTACAAACCGACAGAATCCTTACGCAAGAACCGACATCAGGGTTGTTTTTACCAAAAAAGGAGGTGCCAGAAGACAACACCGTTTTTCACTTGACATTCAAAATGTGACTAACCGAAAAAATGATGGGTTTTTGTACTATGACAGATATCTTCAGAGAGTAAACCGATTGTCACAACTTGGTCTTGTCCCTGTACTTGGATACAGGTTTGAATTCTGATTTTCTCTTTGTCGTTAACTTGTTTTGATTTTTAAATGAAGTTATTCATTAGTCATAATTTATATATTTACAGAAAAAATTATATTTGCACAAAATCAACGCATAATGGCAAAAAAATCACCAAAAAGTGTAGCTTCGGTTGCCTCTGTTCAACAGCAGGATTTTGACATTTCCGAATTTCTAAAAGGGAAATTTTTTTTATGGTTTTCTGTAGGGTTAATCTCTGTTTTTGCCATTATTCTGCGTTCCAGATTATTGGATATTCCCTTTGAGCGTGATGAGGGTGGGTTTGCTTATATGGGTTATTCCTGGATTCACGGAACGCCTTTGTTTACAGATTATGTTGATGTGAAACCTCCGATAATTTATATCCTTTATGGAATATTTGCGTTTTTATTCGGCGAAGACCCTTCCGGTATCCACACAGGACTTTTGTTGTTTAACCTGTTTTTTGCAATAACTTTTTTTTGGTTTTTGCGTAAATACTACAATGGTGGAATTGCTTTATTGGCAGCGATATCTTTTGTATTACTTTCATCGACATCCAATGTTTTCGGATTTGCTGCGCACGCCACCCAATTATTGGTATGGCCGGCTATAGCCGGGATTTGGTTGTCCAGAGAAGCCGTTGATCAGGGTAATATGAAAAAAATGGCTTTGGCAGGCGTATTTTTGGGTATCGCATTTCTCGTAAAACAACAGGCCTTGGGTTTTATGTTGTTGGCTGGTTTTATGGTTAGTTTTGTTGCATTATACCCGAAACCAAGGTGGATATATTGGTTAAAATCCGGAGCAATCCTTACGTTTTTTGCCGTATTACCCTACTTGGTTTGTCTGGCTTGGTTTGGAGCTACAGGCGCTTTGCACAATTTTTGGTATTGGACTTATGTTTGGCCGAGTCAGTTTGCTGCAACACAAACGGGAAATATGGAGATTTTTACCATGATGTATAATATGGTGAGCCGGGACATTGAAGGCGTCTGGTACCTTGGTCTTGCGGGAGTGATTTTGATTTGGTTTTCAAAAATGTCTGTTCATGAAAAGGTGTTTCCTGTACTACTGACAATATTTGGATTTTTATCTTTATCCATCGGTTTTCATTACTATCCACACTATTTTGTAGTATTTTTACCAGCCATCTGCCTTGGATTCGGGTTAAGTATGTATACGTTGGGATACTGGATACACAAAATAGGAATTTCGAAAAACGGTGCTTTCGGTATGGTGACTATTCTTGCCATGATACCATTGTTTATGGCATTTTCGCCATTAAAAAACTATTACTTTTCAGAAAAAAAACAAAATATTCTGAGAAGAGTGTATGGTACCAACCCTTTTCAGGAAAGTTATATCATGGGTACAAAAATTCAAAAAATGAGTAAGCCCGGAGATTCTATTCTCGTGCTGGGATCTGAACCTCAAATACTTTTTTATTCCAAACTGCCGTCTGTTTCAGAACATATGCATTACTACCAACTTGTAGATGGTGGTAGTCAGAATGACTCTCTTCAGAATGTACTGATCGAAAAAACCGAAAAAAGCAAACCCAGAATTTTTAGTATTCAGCAGGGTCGGGTATTCATGGCTCAACAAAAATCCGGATAGTAAACTTTTTACATGGATTAATCCTTTTTTACAAAATAACTATAATCTTATAGGTGTGGCCAATGCCCGTGCACAACAGTCGGCAGAATATTTCTGGGACAAAGACGCTTCTTTTGACAAAATGAAAGAAGAGAGTTTATTGCTTTTTGAGAGAAAAAATTAATTTATGTCGCAACCTTTGATATCTGTTGTTGTCCCTTTATTTAATGAAGAAGAAAATATACAGCAGCTTTTTGACCGATGTTCCGAAGCGTTGAATCAATGGACCGAAAACTATGAAATCATCTGTGTAAACGATGGCAGCAAAGACAAAACGCTTTTTCTGCTGAAGGAAATTTATGCAAGGGACAAAAGATGGAAAATCATTTCTCTTTCGCGAAATTTTGGCCATCAACAGGCATTTTTATGTGGTTTACATCATGTTAAAGGAAAGTTTGTAGCTATGATAGACGGAGATTTACAGGATCCTCCGGAGTTGTTGTTACGTTTTTATCAAAAGATGGTGGCTGAAAATTACGATGTCGTATATGGGTCAGACAAAAAAGGAAAGAAGGATTTTTTAAAAGATTTTTATATAAATCGTATTATAAAATTCTGAAAAAAATGGCATCTGTTGAAATTCCGTTGGATAGCGGTGATTTTTGTCTGATGAAAAAAGTAGTAGTAGACAATATGTTGCGAATGAAGGAACAAAGTTTATTCCTTCGCGGTATCAGAAGCTGGGTGGGTTTCAGACAATTCGGTTATGAATATGAAAGAGATGCACGTTTTGGCGGTGAACCGAAATATACGTTTAAAAAGTTGTTTCAGCTCGCCTACAACGGAATTTTTAGTTTTAGTCAGTTGCCCGTAAAATTACTGACCACTCTGGGTTTTTGGGTTGTGATCGTTGCGGTTTTATATAGTTTTTATGCATTGTATGTCAAAATAACAACGCCGGATGTCCCGCAGGGATTTACCACGTTGGCAATAGCGATATTTTTATTCGGAGGAATCCAGCTTCTGGCACTTGGAATCATCGGTGAGTATGTGCTTCGGATCTATGATGAAACGCGCAACAGACCGGCTTTTATTGAAGAAGAGGTTCTGGAATAATTGTTTTTTTGGTTTCATCTGCTTACAATAGCCGAAAATCTTTAGTTTTACACCTCAAAATCGGTTTTTATGCAATTTTACAAGTTGGCCCTTCTGCTGCTTTTTCCTTTTTTTGCGAAAGCACAGAATAATGATGCCGAAATGGTTCGTAAGATCCACGAACATATCCTCTCCAAAGGATCTTGTTATGAATGGCTTACAAACCTATGCACCCAATATCCCGGCAGAATCGCCGGCTCAACTGCTGATGTTGGTGCCGCAAATTATACAAAATCTGTTTTAGAAACGTTACTTCCTGATACTGCATATCTTCAGGAATGCCAGACTTTATACTGGGAAAGAGGAGACACAGGACAATTGTTCAGAGTTTTACCTGATGGGGATTTATCTCCTATGATGGGTTTGAGTTTGGGCAGGGCAGGCGGTACCAGACCTGACGGGATTACTGCTCAGGTTATCGAAGTAAAAAGTCTGGACGAACTCGAACGATTGCCTGACGAAGACGTAGCCGGCAAAATTGTATTTTTTAACCGACCTATGGACCCTTCCTTTGTAAATACATTCCGGGCTTATGGTGGTGCTGTGGACCAAAGAGTTTATGGTCCCAATCGGGCACAGAAAAAAGGTGCTGCGGGTGCTTTGGTGAGGTCTATGACCCTAAAACTGGATGATGTACCCCACACAGGAGTGACAGTTTTTGATTCAGGACAAATAAAAATCCCGGCTTTTGCCGTAAGTACCAGAGATGCAGAACTATTGAGTAAGGTTTTGTCAGAATCACCGGTATATGTGTACATGAATAGTAATTGTAAGGATGTGGGAATGAAACCAACCTACAATGTTATTGCCGAAATCCGTGGAAGCGAATTTCCTGATGAAATTTTATTAGTTGGCGGTCATCTCGATAGTTGGGATGTAGGGCAAGGAGCTCATGATGACGGATCAGGATGTGTTCAGGCTATGGAAGTCATTTCCGCTTTGCGGGCCATGAATTATAAACCTAAAAGGACCATTCGGTGTGTACTGTTTGCCAATGAAGAAAACGGATTGGCAGGAGGCCTGGAGTACGCTCGTGTGTCCAAAGAAAAAGGTGAATTTCATCTGGCAGCTATAGAGTCTGATGCAGGAGGTTTTACACCAAAAGGATTCAGTTTTGAAGCAGATACGTCAGTTTTTAAAAAATATTATAAAGCTGTCAGCCAATTTCTTCCTACATTTGAAGGCTATGGTTTACATTTTGAAATGGGAGGAAGCGGTGCGGATATCAGCCCGCTCAAAAGCCAGAAAGGATTATTAATCGGATTGCGACCTGACTCACAACGATATTTTGATTATCATCATACCGTGTCAGACACCATTGATGCCGTACATGAAAGAGAGTTAAAACTGGGAGCAGCAGCGATGACAAGTTTAATCTATTTTTTAGATACCTATGGTTTGGGTAACACAACAATTCAAAATACGGAAAGTGGAACACATTAAAGAAATCGCTATCGGAGATCTGCATTTTGTACCTTACCTGACTGCTGATATGTTACAGGAAAAGGTTAATCAAATGGCATACGATATTTCACAAAAATATCACGATAAAGTACCTTTGTTTTTGGTGGTAATGAATGGTGCATTTATGTTTGCCGCCGACCTGATCAGAAAACTGGATTTTCCCGCAGAGCTGGTATTTATCCGGGTAAAGTCATACCATGGCATTCAAAGTACCGGAAAAGCTCAGATATTTATGCCTGAAGATGTTGAAATAAAAGATCGTCACGTCATTATCATGGAAGATATCATCGATACCGGAAATTCTATGTCGTTTTTACTGCCTGAATTACAAAAAATGAATCCTGCTTCGTTGGCATTAACAGCTATTCTGGTCAAGCCGGATGCTTTACAACATGATATTAAGATTGATTTTCCGGGATTTCAAATCCCGAATAAGTTTGTTGTGGGTTACGGCCTGGATTATAATGGAATAGGACGAAATCTGGAAGACATTTATCAGTTGAAAACAGACGAAAACTAAGATATAAGTTTTCACAAACCATCTGAAAAATGCAGCGTGGTTTAAGATTTTGTCCGTATTGAAAATAATATAATATTTTTTATGATTTATAGGAATCGTGAAACCCTTCTCCGTTCATGATTTTGGGAATACATTTTTCTATTCTGTTTATTTTGGATGAGGATTGTTTTGGTTGCGAAAAGTGGATGATGTAGCCCCTTTGTTTTCCGGGTGTCAAAGCATAAAAGGCAGTTTTTAAGGCCGGTAGCTCCGAAAATTTTTGGAGCAGTTCTTCGGTACAGGTTCAGGTGCTTTGTTAAATTCTACTTTGGCACCACGCTCTTCCAGGGTTACAGCCTCTTCAACAAATTTTTTTATGGTATCTGATAATTTCGAAATTTGATCTACAGATGTAAATCTCAAAATTCTGGCTGATTGCACATTTTGGCCTTGTTTTTCAAGTACTTTCAACGGATCTTTGAGTAATACACCTTTAAAAAAACCTAAAGTAACACAATCTTTTAGTGCTCCGGTAATGACAATGTTTTTCCCCTGAAAACAATACACCGGGACACCCCATTTAATCTCTTCATCCAGTCCGGTTTCGAGCATGATTTCTCTTACAAGTTGCAATTCGGGCTGCCAGAATCTGACCTTACATTTATCTGTGGCATAATAGTCGCATCTGCCACATCCATCGGCTATAAAAAGGTCAACTTTGGGGTTTAGTGTTGTCATATATTTTAAATTTACCAGAATCTCAAAACATTTGATAAACTTTGGTTAAGTTCATATTTAAAAATTTTGTCGGAACGGCCGATTATCTATTGCTGAAAGAAAGGATTTTTAGAATAGATTCATCGATTTTCCGGGTTTATTACTTCAATGGTCACACTATAGTATGTAAACATTGTAAAAGGTATACCGGATTTACGGCAAAGATAAAAATATGTATTTGATTGAAAAAGATTCAAGTATAATAAAATATTCTATTTAGCAAATATTGTTTTAATTATATACTTGTTATCATCATAATATTTTTAGTATTTTAAAAACATAATTTAACATTGTTATAACGGAAATTATGGCAGAATGAAAGCATATTTGTGATACAATATTTTTCACTTTAAAACAAAGTTTATGAAAACGTTTTTATCCTTTATTTTTATTGCCATGATGGTTTGGAATGTGAGAGGCAGTGACACTTTATCCTATTATATCAAAAATCAAAATTTGTCTGAAATAACGGCTACATATATTGAGGCTGTCATATGTTCCAGACCATTAAGTACCAGGTATTTTATTGAAATTGATTATGGTCAGGAAAGAGGATTTTTAAATTTCAGTGACCGAAGATTAGCATATCGGGATGGGACATTTGTAGAATTTAATAGTACCATCGCAGCTCTGAATTTTTTGGTTGGTTCAGGTTATGAGATTTTGGACAACCAATACTTATTTGACAGTGACGGAGACGTTTCAAGTCGGCGTTTTTTGATGAAGAAACAGACCAAACCAAAAGATCCTGTCAGATATTAATCCTTAGTGTGATCAACAATTGAACCATCTCGACTTCTGTCAACCCGGAAAGGGTTATAATAAAAGACAAGGTTTAAAAAAAATCGTCCTGCTAAAACCGCGGGGCGATTTTTTTTTCGAAAATATGAAAAATTATTTGCGCAACTAAATAATTGCATATATATTTGCAATCAAATAATTGCATTTAGTATTTTATGGAAATAAGGAGAGATGTTTTTCAGGCCATTGCAGACCCAACTCGACGGGCAATCATCGTCTTGCTTACTATGGGAGCTATGACGCCGAATTCATTGGCAGAACATTTTGACAGTAGCAGGCAAGCCATATCCAAACACCTGAAAATATTGACAGAGTGCGATTTATTAAAACAAAAACAACAAGGCAGAGAAATTTATTATCATTTGGACATAGATAAAATAAAGGAGATAGATCAATGGATAAACCAATTCAGAAAAATTTGGGAATCCAGATTTGATCAGTTGGACCATCTGTTGGTTAATCTTAAATCAAAAACAGATAAAACGTCATGATTACTCTGCCCGACATAAAAAACAAAAATTAAACCGATGGGTGTTTCAAAGTACAGGAACCGTTAAAATTTGTAAATTCACAGAAAACATAATCAACTTACATTATTCAGATGAAACCGGAAATTGAAATATATAGAATTTTTGATGCAAATATAAGTTTGGTTTGGAAGGCCGTTACCGAAAAGGAATTTATGAAACAATGGTACTTTGATCTTCAGGAATTTAAACCTGAAGTCGGATTTATTTTTGAATTTTTTGGTGGACATGAAGATGGTATCCGATATAAACATATATGTGAAGTAACGGAAGTTGAATTTGAAAAGAAGCTTGTTTATAGTTGGAAATATGACGGTTATGAAGGGATTTCTTTTGTCACTTTTGAGCTTTCTGAAGAAGATGGTAAAACCAAAATGATTTTTTCACATAGAGGATTATCGTCCTTTCCCAACAGCAATCCCGACTTTGACCGACACAATTTTGAAGAAGGTTGGGATCACTTTATAAACCGTGCTTTGCCAGCTTTTTTATCAGAAAATTAATAATTACAAAATTAAATAAATCAAATATATGAGCAACAAAATCACCGTTTCAGCGACCATTAATGCTGATAAAGACACCGTTTGGAATTGTTATACTAATCCGGAACATATCATCTGTTGGAACTTTGCGGATTCTTCGTGGCATTGTCCGAAAGCTGAAAATGATTTGACCGTTGGCGGGAAATATCTGGCCAGAATGGAAGCAAAAGACGGAAGTTTCGGATTCGACTTTGAAGCAATGTACACCAAAATGGATATAGGCCATTCTTATTCGTATACTTTCGGAGATCGTTTTTGTGATGTACGTTTTCAGGAATCTGATAGGCAAACCGAAGTTGTCGTCTCTTTTGACCCGGAAACCGAACACCCTGAGGAGATGCAGCAAGCCGGCTGGCAAGCAATTCTTAATAATTTTAAATCGTATGTCGAGGCACTTTAATAAGCTATAAAATGAACCCTATTTTACAATTTGACTTTGTTGTCGACAAAAACAACAATACCATAAGTATCCAAAGAGAATTTGCCGCTGACCTTGAACTTGTATGGTCAGCATGGACTGAGGCAGATATTCTCGATTTATGGTGGGCACCCAAACCCTATGTCAATAAAACCAAATCGATGGATTGTACTTCGGGAGGGTACTGGCATTATTGTATGATCAGTCCAAAAAATGAAGTACATTGGTGTCGGTTTGACTATAAAAAAGTAGTTCCATTTCACTCTTACCAGGGTATGGATGCATTTTGTGATGAAGATGGTATAATCAATCCAGCCATGCCGCAAAACCAATGGTTTAATACATTTTCCAATGTCGGAGACCGCACTATGGTAAACATTCTTATGACTTTTTCAACCCTGGAAGATCTGGAGAAGATCGTGAATATGGGCTTTAAAGAGGGTCTGTCTGCCGGTATGGAAAATCTTGACCAATACATTGCAGCACAATTTTACCTCAGGAAAAATAAAAAACCAGACAATAAATCCAGGGTCACCACCTACCTTAATTTTCCGGGCAATACAGAGGAATCATTTTATTTTTACAAAAAAGTATTTAAATCGGAATTTATAAACGGTATCCAACGATTCGGTGATATCCCTGCTGATGGAAGTCATCCTCCTGTGGCCGAAAACATCAAAAAAATGGTTTTACACGTAGAATTACCCATCCTTGGTGGTCATATCCTGATGGGCACAGACGCACCCGAAGAAATGGGATTCACATTACAACGCGGCAATAAGCAACATATCTGCCTCGAACCTGAATCGAGAGAAGAAGCGAAAAGACTTTTTGACGAACTTTCGGAAGAGGGAACTATTACCATGCCTTTGGCTGACATGTTTTTTGGTGCTTATTTCGGAGAGTTTTCTGATAAATACGGAATCAATTGGATGATAAATTATCAACAAAAAATATAAAAAATGACAGCAACAATCGTTATAATTTTTTGTGTTTTATCATTATTCAGTTTATTGGTATTACATATCGTAAGTCCTGAATTCAAACCAAGCTGGCGGATGATCAGCGAATATGCCTTAGGTAAATACAAGTGGCTGGTTACCGCTTTTTTTATTTTCTGGGGATTAGCTTCTATCATTCTTGCTGTGTTACTTTGGCCGGAAGTACACAGTTTTTGGGCAAAAACCGGCGTTGTTTTGGTGTTTATATCAGGTATCGGCGCAATGTCAGGAGGAGTTTTTGACGTAAAACACAAATATCATGGCCTCGCTTTCGGATTGGGAATTCCTACTTTACCTGTTGGTTCCCTGATGATTTGTTACCATATCATTGATATGATAAAATGGCAAAACGCAAAAACTTCTATTCTTTTTGCTACCCATGCTGTTTGGATAAGTTTACTATTTATGGCTGTAAGTATGGTATTATTGATGTCAGGATATAAAAAAACCGGTTTACCCATGGGTCCGGGCATAGAACCACCAAAAGCACTACCAAATGGTGTAATTGGAGTCAACGGATATTTTAACAGGTTGTTGGTAATTTGTTATATATTGTGGCTTGTTGTTATAGCAAATGTGTTACAATAATATTTTATTTTCAAAATAGGTTTGATATCATCTATGATAAAGGTAATACATCATTTACACCTATTTAATCATAAACAATAACTAAATGAAACAGAAATTTTTTAATGGAATTTCAATCCTTTTTGGTCTTTTACTGATCAATGGTGGATTAGACAAATTTTTACATTACATGCCTGTTCCGGAAGGATTGCCCGAACCTTTGTTAAAGGATACCGAAGCATTGATGGAAATTGCCTGGTTGATGCCTTTAGTCGGATTGGCAGAATTGACAGGTGGTATTCTTATTATATTTTCAAAAACACGTGCATTAGGTGCTTTGATCGTTTTTCCTGTCATGGTCGGTGTTTTGTTGGTCCACCTAACCGTGGCACCGGAGGGACTACCCATAGCTGTTGTCATTTGGGCAATTTTAGGTTGGATCATATATGAAAACAGGCAAAAGTATCTTCCGATTATTCAGTAAAATCAGTTTTGAACATAATTCCAAACCATGTTTTTTATCGCAGAAAAGGTATATTGTTTTGGATACCTTCATGTTTTCAGGGAGAAAAAAACCGTCTTTGTCAGGTTAGTTTTTGATAAACCAACTCATTACACTGATGGTAGACAAATATTTTTTTTGCGGTATTCTGAATATCTTCTTTGGTAATGGATTGATACAAACCGGCTTCCTCATTGATCCATTCTTCTTTTCCCAATGAAGCAAAAAATGCCAATAAAATTGCTTTATTTAAAATACTGACTTCAGAATAAATCAGACTGGATTCCAAAGTGTTTCGCAAACGTGCCAATTCATCGTCGCTTATGCCGTTTGTTTGAATATCGACGAGTTCCTCCCAAATGGCAGCCCTGGCTTCATCTATCGAAAATTCAGGCATAATTTTTCCTTCAATAATACATAAACCGGGATCGACATATCCTGATATAAAGGCATCTATGGTATTAAACATTTTTTTACCTTTATACAGATTTTTGTAAAATCTTGAAGAACGGCCATTTGCCAGAAGGTCAGTAATTAAATCCATAACATAATATTCTTTGTCCAATCTTCCTGACATAGGAAATGACAGATAAATGGCGTCATGAGGGACATCGGAAATGATTCGTTTTGATCTGAATTCATTTTGTAATGGTTCTGCAGATAGAGTTTTAACCGATTTTTTACCGGCAGGAATCTCACCAAACCATTTTTCAGCCAATGACTTCACTTCTGATAAAGTTGTTTTGCCTGCCACCACCAAAACAGCATTATCCGGCGTATAAAAAGTTTCAAAAAAGGTTTTCACCTGATCAATAGTAGCTCCCTCAATGTGGGATATGTCCTTTCCGATGGTCGGCCATTGATATGGATGTTCCAGAAAAGCCATTTCACTCATATGATGCCAAAAATCGCCATATGGTTCATTCAGACAAGTTTCTTTAAACTCCTCAATGACCACCTGTTTTTGCGTTTTTAAAACTTTACTGTTCAAATTCAGCGACATCATCCTGTCAGATTCAAGCCAAAAGGCCGTTTCAATATTTTCAGCGGGTACGATGTCATAAAAATTGGTCAGATCATTATTGGTAAAAGCATTATTTTCTCCACCCGCCAATTGTAATGGCTGGTCAAAATCAGGAATATTTTTTGATCCGCCAAACATAAGGTGTTCAAATAAATGAGCAAATCCGGTATGATTCGGATCTTCATGTTTTGAACCGACATTATATACAATATTTACGCAAACCAAAGGGGTAGAGGCATCTTCATGCACCAAAACCTTCAGTCCGTTGGGTAAAATAAATTTTTCAAATGAAATCAATGGTCAGAATTGTTAGGTGTTAAATTTGATAATTATTATCAGAAGATTTCAGAAACATTATTTTTCAGTTTCATCATCATTTTTTCCGGATACGACAATAACGATTTCTCCTTTTGCCGGTTTTTCAGTATAATATTTTAAAAGATTCGGCGCAGTGTCTGTTTTGATTTCTTCAAACATTTTGGAAATTTCACGACCTACACAGGTTAAACGGTCTTCTCCGCAATATTGATGAATTTCTTCCAGGCATTTATTTAACCTGTGGGGTGATTCATAAAGGATAAACGTATGAGGAAGCTGACTGAGATACTTCCATCTGGTCTGTCTGCCTTTTTTATGCGGCAAAAATCCTTCAAAAAAAAATTTGTCACACGGTAATCCTGATGCTACCAAAACAGGAACAAAAGCAACAGCTCCCGGAAGACATGAAACTTTTACACCTTCTCTGACACATTCTCTCACCAATAAAAATCCCGGATCTGAAATGCCCGGGGTTCCTGCATCTGTTACCAATGCAATATTTTTCCCCTCTTTTAATAAAGAAACAAAATGCGAAAGCACCTTATGTTCATTAAATGCGTGATAAGACCAGACCGGTGTACTGATCGCATAATGTTTGCATATATGGCCACTTGTCCGGGTATCTTCAGCGAGAATAACATCCACAGATTTTAATACCGATATTGCCCTTAAGGTAATATCTTCCATGTTTCCGATAGGTGTAGGGACCAGATAAAGCATAAAAAAGTTAATAATAGACAGCAAAAATACAATTAATATCATTTGTCTGGTCTGTTTACTTAATTTTACGTTAAATTTGCCTTTTTAACAAGCATTATCAATTGATAAAGTGTTTTTATACAAACCGACACTTTTGCCATGAATAAACTAAACATGATTTTCATCAAACAGATTCTGACGGGCCTTATATTAATGTTTTCCGTTTCCATTTGTTTTGCACAACCGTCAAATGATGAATGTCGGTTTGCCACCAGAATTAATGAATCAGAACAATATTGTTCAGAAGACAATGAATTTACCAATGCAGGTGCTACTGCAGACCCAAGTTTTCCGGCGGCTATAAATGCCTGTGTCTTTCTTGAATTTTCGAATGGGGTCTGGTTTTCATTTACACCACGCAACTTTGCTGTAAATATCAGGGTTTTTGGAGAAGGTAACGGTGGAACCATGCGTTCACCTAAAGTTTTATTATTTGATGATTGTAATAATTTTATCGCTTGCTCTCCCGGTAATCAGGGAGGTATTGTAGAATTTATTTATGATAATCTGGTTCCGGGGAAACCTTACCTGATTTATATTGAATCTTCAACAGGCGGGGAAGGTACTTTTAAAATGTGTATCAATACGTTCAAACCTGTCCCTGTCCCTGAGGCAGATTGTAAAAGTGCCGTTGTTTTGTGCGACAAATCACCTTTTGTGGTGGACAGTCTTTTCGGAGCAGGAATGGATCGTAACGAAATAGAATCGGGAAACTGTATCTTTGAAGAATTTCAATCTTCATGGTATAAATGGACTTGTGACGAGGCAGGAAGTCTCTCATTTACCCTTACCCCAAATAATCATCGGGGAAGAAACTTTGTCAGTGATGACCTGGATTTTGCCGTTTATGAACTGACCAACGGATTGGATGATTGTAGCCAGCAAAGCAGGACACTGATCCGTTGTATGGCTTCAGGGGCCAATGGTGATGGTGCCGGAAATTCATTGCCACTGGCACAATGGATAGATTGTAACGGTCCAACCGGTTTGAGAGCAGGAGAATCAGATTTTACTGAAACAGCCGGATGTGCCAGAGGTGATAATAATTTTGTTGCACCCCTAAGTATGGAAACCGGCAAATCGTACATGCTTATCATCAATAATTATTCACGGTCAGGCCTTGGTTTTGAAGTCGAATTCGGCGGAACAGGTACTTTTTTAGGTCCGGAAGTTGATTTTGAAATACAAACACAAAATCAGTTTGAATGTGATAAAAATATTTCATTTATCAATCTTTCTCAATCATTGACGGATCCTATAGAATCTTATGCCTGGTCATTCGGTAACAGAGCAATTCCACAAGGTGCTTCAACTTTTGGTCCCCACAATGTTTTATATGAATCTTTCGGAGACAAAATAGCAGCATTGACGGTAAAAACAACAAGAGGTTGTCTGGTTACCAAAATTCTGGATTTTTATATTGAACCTTGCTGCAAGGACACAAGCACCCTTACCCTTGCCGGATTAGTGAAAGACCTAAGGTGTTTTAATATTCCTGAGGGAGAAATCACAACCAGAGTATTGAGAGGTGGTAGTCCTGAATTTGAATTTTCCATTGACAACGGGGTGACCTGGCAAGCAAATACTCAGTTCAGAAACCTGGATGTTGGCACTTATAATCTCAGCGTCAGAGACATCAAAGGTTGTGTACACGATACCACGGTAGTGATAAACGAACCTCCACCGGTATTGGTTGATGCGATCGAAGATCAAATCATCGATTTGGGAGAAACAGCAGATATTCAGGGCATCATACTACAAAGTGTCAATGGTGTTGGTTCAGCGGTCTGGAGTCCGTTGAGCGACGTCGAATTTTATGATGAGGATAATTATTTTGCTACCATATTTCCAAAAACAACAACAACTTATGTATTTACAGTGACTGATACGTTGGGTTGTACGGCCACGGCTGAAGTAACGTTACGGGTAAATAAGATATATGAGCTTGTTTTTCCCAACGTCATTAAAATACATAAACCGGTGTATCCGGAAAACAGTTATTTTGGCCTTTTTGGCAATAAAAGTGTTAAATATGTCGAATCATTGGAAATATACGACCGATGGGGCAACAAAGTTTATCATGGTTATGACAGCCGGCTGAATCTTCAAAATGTCAGTACATTTATCTTTAATGAACACAAACAGGGTTGGGACGGATTTTTTAAAGAAAGACCTGTAGAACAAGGCGTTTTTACATGGGTGGCTTCTGTTCGTTACATTGATGAATTTGTCAAAGTTTTTTCAGGCGATCTAACCGTTTTGGATGAATAAAAGGTTTGATCTTTGTTTTAAGGGTTACCGGTTTATTGCGGTATCTGTCATGTTAGGTTTTATTTTCTTCTCATGCGGTGACATTCAGGAAATCGATAAATTCCTGAATGAAGACGCCAATATATATATTGAAAGGGGCAAAGATATCAGAATGATTTACAGTGATTCAGCCAAAATTAAGATGACAGTCACGGCGCCAGTACTTGAAAGATATATACAACCGGGACAGGAAAAGGAGATTTTTGACAAAGGAATTCTGGTGACATTTATGGGTCAGGAAAGTCAACCCGTCAGTTGGCTGGAAGCAAATACAGCCATCCGCGATGTACGTACAGGAAAAATTACGACCAAAGGAAGGGTTGAATTTTGGGATAACAGAAAAAAACTGGAATCTCCTGAACTTATCTGGGATGAAAACAGGCAGATAGTCTATACCGACAAAATCGTAAGAATTACGGACAAGATTCAGGGTGATACTACGTATGGTTTTGGTTTTTCGGCCAACCAAAACTTTACCATTTTTGAAGTCAAAAAAAAGGTTCAGGGTAAAGTCAACGTTTCAGACTTTATGAAAGGAAATTGATTTTACATTTTACGAAGGAAAAATTTATACTTGTAATTTGACGGATGAAAACATTAGAAATCAAATTTCAGGATGATTATTTTTTAAAAAATCAACATTTTTAATTTGATTCCATGCTAATATGGATTCTCTTCATAACTTTGCGTCATAATTTTAATTTTTTCGATGTTCGGAAGTATTCTTTTGGTGATTATTGCGTTGCTGCTGTCTGCTTTTTTTTCAGGGGTAGAGATCGCTTACCTTTCGGCCAACAAGCTGAGTATTGAAGTTTTTAAGAACAAAGATTCTAAAAAGGGGAAAATTTTATCTTCTTTGTATAATGATCCGAAATCGTTTTTAAGTACTCTTCTTGTTGGGAATAACATAGCACTAGTGTTATTTACTATCTTTATGACAGGAATTACCCAACCTTTGCTTACAAATTATCTGCCATTGACAGATGCAGCAATCGGGTTGGTCAACACATTTTTATTAACCATCATTGTATTGATAACCGGAGAGTATATTCCTAAAACGATATTCAGGATATATGCTAATGAACTGATTTTTAAACTGGCATATCCGATCAATTTTTTTAAGATTTTACTGGCGGTTCCTTCATGGATACTTACCGTTGTCTCAAAAGCTATCATAAGGTTGTTTTTTAAAAATGCCGTAGACACAGAAGAAAATGTTATCACCAAACAGGATCTGGAACATTACATATCTTCCAACGTCACTGAGGAAAAGGACTTTGATAAAGAAATTCTGAACAATGCACTTAATCTCAACCTCATCAAGGTAAAAGATTGTATGGTGCCAAGAAATGAAATTGTTTTTGTCGATAAAAGTGACGACATGGAAGAAATCAAAAAAGCTTTCATAGAGTCCAAACACTCCCGGCTTTTGGTTACTGATGGTGATGTTGAAAATATCATCGGTTATGTCCACCACCAGTTTTTGTTGAAAAATCCGGTCAGCATCAAAAAATTTATCATGGAACTGGAATATGTTCCTGAAGTGATGAATGTTCAGGATCTTATGTACAAATTTATCAAAACCAGCACTAATATTGCGGTTGTGGTGGATGAATACGGTAGTACCGCGGGATTAATCACTCTGGAAGATATATTGGAAGAAATATTCGGAGAAATTGACGACGAACATGATGATGAAGATTTTGAAGAGTCCAAAATTTCTGATAATGAATATATATTTTCAGGAAGGTTGGAGATGGGTTATATCAATTCGAGATTTCCGGAATTGGAATTGCCTGAAGGCGAATACGTAACATTGTCAGGATATATAGTGATGACCCATGGCAGCATACCGGAACAAGGGGAAGAAATTATGTTGGAAGATTTTAAATTTATCATTCTTTCGGTAAGCGGTACCAAAATCGAAACGGTAAAAGTTGTAAAACTGAGCGGCAATCCTGATATTGAAAATTAATGGATTTCCTTTATCGTTAACTATAAAAATATAAGGTGGGATGATTTTTATACGCGGATTATACAGGAATTAACCCTGCATAACCTGAATCTCGTCTTTAGCCAACATTCTTAATTTGACCAGTTCTTTATATTTGTCTCTTGCTTCCATCGCGGGAATACCAAAATACACTTTATTTCCTTCCAAACTTTTTGAGACGCCGGATTTTGCCAGAATGACGGCACCGTCTCCGATTTTAAGTCTTTGGGCAACACCGACCTGACCGTACATCACCACATTATCTCCGACAATGGTTTTTCCGGCAATTCCCACTTGTGCTGCCAACAAACAGTTTTTTCCTAAAACGGCTCCGTGCGCAATATGCACCTGACTGTCAAGCTTACTGCCTTCTCCAATGATTGTGTCTCCGGAAACACCTTTATTGATAGTACATCCTGCGCCTATCTCCACGTCATTTTCCAGAATTACGCGTCCGCAAGAGTGCCATTTGGTGTATTTCTGATTTGTTTTTTTATAATAAAAAGCATCGGTTCCTATGATGGCACCTGCCTGAATACACACATTATCCCCAATGATGGTATCGTTGCCAATATAAGCTCCTGCTTGTATATAGACATTGTTGCCTATGGTGAGATTGTGACCAAGGTGCACCCCCGGCTCTATCAGACAGTTGTCACCGATGGTATTTCCTTTATCATCAGTAAGGCCCAGGGGGCGGAAAGGACGAAAATCTCTGGCAATCTGATCGTAAACCTTAAAAGGATCACTACTTAATAAAAGTGCTTTCCCTTCCGGAAAATCAGTCAGTTTATCTATGATAATGGCAGAAGCATTTGAAAAAACAGATTTTTGATAATATTTTTCAACATCCACAAAGGTGATATCTCCCGACTGAACTTTGTTGATTTCATTAAGTCCGGTGATTATTAAGTCTTTGTTTCCTGCAATAGTTAAATGGTATTTATCAACAAAATATTGAATGGGAAGCTGCTGCTCAAATCGCATAAAGATGTATGTTTTTTAACTAAACGATTGATAATGAATTTCGTATTGTCGGCAATGCATTATTTTTAAAAATTCCGCAAAATTAGTCAATAAAGCCCAAATGATTTCATTTCATATTAAATTAACATATCAATTTATGATATTTTCAAAAAATTGGCATTTTTTGAAGGAAAGGCCGGTATCCGCAATAGTGGTTAGTATTTATTTTTTTACTTCAAACAGTTGATATGCAGCTACCTGAATGTATGTTAATATTTTTCACTCGTTTATCCCTGAATATTTTCGCCAATATACATAAAACTAAAATATTATACGGGCCTTTATCCTTTTCAGGAAGTAAACGTTTAACGCTGTTTGGCTTCGTATCCTTTATCTTTTATGACTTTGATTATCTCCGCCACAGTAATAAGGGAAGGATCATAAGAAACCACACTTTTTCCTTTTTCAAAATTAGTTTTACTTCGTACGATGCCGTAGGTCATGTTCAGTTTTTTGTCAATTCCGTCTGCACACCCTTTTTGGCATGTCATGCCCGAAACAGAAAGTTCTACTTTTTTAATATTATTTTTGGGTGTTTCCTGTTTTGTTGTTATTTTCTGAGCAATGGATTGAGGCATATTAACACCCAAAAAGACCAAAAGGAAAATCGGGAAAATGATAAAAAATCGTTTCATAAATGGTTTATTTGTATCATAAACAAAGGATGGAGCCATCTTGTTATCTCATTTTGGCTGATTTTTGTCATATTAAAAACTTATATGTTGGTGCAATAAGGTAAATCCCGGTTTATGTAGGTTCAGCTGAAAAACACAAAAAATATTAATAATCAATGCCTTATGTTCAATTTTTATATATCTAAGTGCATAGCTTTCTCAACATTATATTCAAATTTCGTGCGTCTAAGTTCCTTACTAAACTTGTTTTTTGTTAGCCAGTCTCGTCCTTAAGACGAGATTTAAGGCAAATCGTCCCGAAAACTTTCGTGATGAATCTGATTTATTACTGACTTTTTCAGGTGACCCTATGTATAAAAATTGTTTTCTTCTTCATATAAAACGTCATTCTTCTCTGTGGTTTTTATAAAAAGAGGATAGAAATTGTATCTTTGGCCCTCACAATTTTTTATGGACAGATCTGTGGTTTTGTTGATACCAATGTACAACCCGCCTTCCGGATGGGATGTCACGCTGTTGAATCGGTACCATACATTTTGTCGTCTTTTTGGTCAAAAAATCCCTTTGGTATTGTCCAATGATGGCAGTAGTATTGATATACAGGAGGGTGTACAAAACCTTCAGAACAACCTGGGCTCATTATTTAACTATGTTTCATCAGACAAAAATCAGGGAAAAGGAGCTGCGTTAAAAAGGGCCGCAGCCTATATACAAGCGGATACCTATCTCTTTACGGACCATGATTTTCCTTACACGCCGGAATCCATGATTGCTGTATTACAAAACAGTATGTCGAAAGGGGGAATTACGATGGGTGTTCGTGATGACAACTACTATGATGATATTTCTTTTTTCAGAACACATCTGAGCAAGTTGTTGAAAAAACTCAATCTTATATTGCTAAGATTGCCTTCCAATGACACACAATGCGGACTTAAAGCATTTGATAACAGTACAAAAAATATATTACTGAACTGTAAAACCAATCGTTTTCTGATAGATTTGGAATTTCTTCTGGCTGCAAACAGCAAAAATGTTTCCATTACTCCTGTAGTTGTAAAACTGAGAAGTGACGTTGCATTTACCCGTTTTAATGCATGGGTTTTGTCTAAAGAACTTGGCAACTTTTTGTTACTGATTTGGAACTACCGAATTAGAAAACAAAAATAAATAAGATTCAAATCCTGAACTTTTTTGATAAAAAGTAAATTTTATTTCCTATTGGCGTAATACAACTTTTACCAATCGGGCATTTTCAAATGGCAACATCTCATTCTTTTTCTGTCGGTCTTTAGACAATCTGATTGACATTTTTTTGGTTTCTCCCCGAATGTGTACGGGCACTTCAATATACAGTTTTCCGTTTTTTATTCTTTTGATATGGTTATTAATTCTTAGTGAAAACTGGTCAATATGATTTGGTCCGTCTGCGTATTGCCAACATTCAAAAATGGCGTTAACATCTGTATTTTCCTTATAAGTGACTTCCATCAGAAAGAGGTTGTCGCCTTTGGCTTTTTCATCAATATCGACGACCACTTCATGTCCCCACATCCTGTCTTTTTCAGAATGATCAAAATGTAAAGGTATTTGGTTGAAGGTATTTACAGGAAATTTTGCCAAAGAATCACTGAATGCTGCCACTATGGTATCGAAATGATTCAGTGGTAGTTCGCGAAATCTGAAACCCTGACCTTCGTAAACAATTTTTGTGTTTTTGGTCCAATGGCTGACAGAACTGTTGCGGTGCCATAAATCAAGGGTACTTTCCAAAACCAATATCGGACGTTTGTCCTTATTCTTTAAAAACAAAATGATATCCGGCACATCATAGGGTTTACACACCAATTGATTGAGCATGGCAGATTGCTGCAGAGACGTCCGGCTCATTACACTAGCCATAGAAGGCAACCCAAGTTTATAGCCGACCTCAAAAGCCTGATCCTGATTTCCGCCGGAAGGTCCCCAACCAAAACATTCTGCTCCGCCATGGAGGTAGGGATCCGGTAGCAATGCCTGATATTTTTTTGTATCAATCGGAATGTCGCTTAATTTTGAAGTAAAAGCGCCTTGTAATTCCGGAGGATTCTGGTTTAAAGGAATGGTATAATACCCTTCATACAGGACGATACCTCCGATCAAGGTCAGCGTCACATAAGCCGGTATTTTATATTTCCATGCTGATATTTTTTCATACAACCAGGAAAGTGAAATAAAATTAATAGCATAAAAACTAATCCAGCCGATTCGGCCGATGGATCGGAATTGCTGAAAAGGACCGGTATAGTCGAGCAACCAACCCAAACCTTTGATGGTAAATGGCAATCCGAAAGAAATCAAGGCTGAAAAAACAAATATAAACGCCAGATTGGTTCTTGGGGTAAAACTAAAGTTTTTGTTTTTCACGAACCGGAAAAATTTGAAAACAAGAACAGGAACGGACAACAAAACAAAAGCAGCTGAGACCCACCCAATATAGTTTACACCTTCAATATGATCAACTGTACGGATTTTGGTAATGTGTTCGTTGATATATTGAAATAAAGGCAGTTTGTAGCTGAAAAACAAACCTTCCCAGGCAGAATGGTACGAAAAAAATCCCCAGACTTTGACAGGCCGATCTGAAACGGGTTGGATAAAATTGGAAAAAAGGAATAATATGGCAAAAGGAATGATGATCTGAACAGCCCACATAAAACCAAGGGATTTTAAACCTTCGATTTTCCTGTTTTGAAGCAGATACAAAATACCCGCCAAACCGATGAGCACAGCCATCGTCAGAAAATGGTACATATGAAGTAACCCTCCGGTTAGGACTAATAAAGATATCAACAGCGAATGTGATTTGATTTTATGGTTTTCCCAGATATGGAGCCAACCATAAAACACCCAGGGTAAAAATGGATAAACCATAGAATAGTGGCTTTGCATTCTGTCGAGCTGGGGTTGCAAAAACATCAGGCCTACGGTACAAAAAAGTGCAAAAACAGTACCTGTCTGAAGTTTTCTCAAAACAAAAAATATTCCCAGACTTCCGAGTGCCAATCCAATCAAAATCGCCCAATTATGAAAAGCAATCATAGCACCATCCGACAATCCAACTATGGAATGAATCCATTTTGTAAAAACCACCCATAAAGGTTGATTGTCAGTAAAAACTATATTTTCTCCGAAAGGATAGTTCATGCCTTCAAACTTCCAATAGGTTGAATCGTGTTTGACGTGATAGAGAAAGGTGAAGTAGTTTTTAGTACCATCGCCCCCTGAGGGAAGTAATTTTGATGGCGAAACGAAATATTCCGACCACTTAATTAAAACTATAGACAATATAATTAAAGCAGCTATGACTTTTTCAATGTAAGTAAATTTTTGTATTGACATACTTATAAATCTTTCTTGTTTTATTTAACTTTTTTCCAAATTTCAAGCCATATTTTTCCTTCTTCCCAACGATTTACTTTTGTGTATTTTCCACTGCTTAAAATTTCAGGGTAGGCATCAAAACTATTAATTATAATAAATTCTTTTTGATTTACATCCCAATCTACTTTCGTAAATATTGAATCAGAAGAGAGAAATCCGATATACTTATCTTCCAATATCCTTCTGTTTACAAAGTCTGGAACACCTAGTGGCACTTGGTATAATTTATTTGTTTCCAATTCTTTGACCATTTTATGTTGTAGTTCAATATAATCAACTTGACTTGCCATTGAAAACAATACATTTCTATTATAATGTAAAGGAATCATAATTATGAGTAGTATAGTTATCACAACAGAATAACCATATCTAAAATCTTTTAAAGAATGAAATAATACAAAAGACACTAAAAAAAAGAAAACAGGTAAAATGGAAATAAGATATCTGACCGTAAAAAAATTGAAAACTGAAAAAACTATGTAGGTCAGAAGGAAAGAAAAAAGAGTAAGGAATAGATTTTTTTGTGAAACAAACTCATCTTTAAAATAACGACTAAACATCTTGATTCCTGAAACGGCTAACAAAATAAAACCCAAAAGACCCAGAAATTTTGTATTGTCCTGATACATTGTCAATGCGAGAATACCAACAACAAATGTAGCAACCTGTACAGTAATTTTTTCACTGAATTTTTGACCTGCCAAAATCGAAAGACCAAGAATAGCTGTAATCCAGTTTCTTTTGTCTTCTGCTACAAGATATAAAATAAGACCTTTCAACTTTTCCAATAATGTTTTTCCGTTAAGTTCGATCATACCGGTATGCTCCGGAAACAAAAACCACCCTTTATAAACATATTGGATACCCAAAAATATGATAAAAAAAATGAGTGGACTACTTATGATTCCTGCTTTTAGTAAGTCTTCTTTTAATATAATGATTTTATCAAAAAATACCTTTTTTATAAAAAAAGCAAGCAATAAGGCTGCCGGTAGTACAATACCACTTTCTTTAGTCCAAATCATTAGACCTGCAAATAATATATAGAGTCCGTATTTTTTTTCTATAAAAAACCGTAAACCAAGAATGCCAAAAAGTGCTACCAAAACTTCAGGAAGAACGTTTCCTGCTTCTGCAAAAAACAATTTGCTAAATGCCACTAAGGAGACTGTTCCAATTGCAATAGGTCCATTACTCCATTTTCTGATGGTATCATATATCACCATCAGAAATATAGTAGATATACTTAGCGCAAAAGCATGAAAAGAAATATATGATTCTCCGAAAATCTTCAGCCAGACGCCACCTAAAAAATGAAAGAGCAGAGGATGACCTCGTGAATAAAATTCAGGAATGGCGTCAGGTAAAATTGAAGGACCGGATTCAGCCATAATTCTTATTGCCGGCGCATATACCCATGCTTCATCCCAATAAAATGCGATATTCAGAAAAGCAATTCTCATTGTCAGCCAAATCAACATAATCAATGAAAATAAAAGGAGATCTTTGGTTGCTAATTTTTGAAGAAACATAAATCTTATTAGTTTTGGGTCCTTTTGTTTCTTAATAAACTCAAATAGCGGTTTTTTATTTTTGAGTTAACATAATTATTTATCAATAAAGCTTTCTGATGTAACAAGTTCAATTTTTAAAATTATTGCTTTGAGAAAAATTGGTATTTTTGTTTAAAAAATGACAATATTGTTACTTATATAATCTGTTAAAGGTTTTAAAGTCTATTTCCATTCATTACATTATAACCTTTTCATGTAAAATGTAAAAATCTGATAAAAATTACTAACTTAGTTATAAATTTACCCTACTTCTCCTGAATCAGGTGCGCTTTGTTAAATATTGGAAAAGAGGCACTTCCGTAATGAGAAAAATTTTTGGACGCTTTTAACGGAAGTTGGTATTGTTGCTGAAAGGCTGAAAAAAACCGGGTAAGCTCCTGATAATCCATATTTCGGGAATTGGGCTTTGGGTGGTATACTATATAATCTATCCGTCCGTCATTTTTCCAAAAAACGTTCATCCAGATTTTTATGCCTTTGAGGTCAAAATTTTGGGTTTTGGCAAAACCTTCCATATCTCTGAGCATATTGTTCCAATGGTCGTAAGCTTCGTCCATCGAGTTGTCACAAACCTGAAATAACATCAATGAATATTGTTGTAAGATAGACTCATACCTTTTTTCTTCTTCACCAATCACAAAAACCCGGGCAGGTGCATAAACCGCTTTGGTATTCTGACCAAAAAGGGTAAAAATGTAAAAACTCAGAAAAATTACTAATATGAACCTGGATGTAAACATGTATTCATTATGGGGTTGAAGTGACAAATATATATAGCTTAATGATAAATAAGAAAAAATTAATATAAAAAATTACAAAAAGGTGGCGCTTTAACAAAAAAAAAGGCAAATGCACAGGTTTTTGGCAAACTTTTTCCCGTCAGGCCGGGAAGAATCACACTTTGTTTTTTGTAAAATGAATCAACGGTATTTCAAATTTTATACCAAATTGCAGAATGACCGAATTTATTCCGGCCTCCTATACCTTTGATGGTCAGTTAGATTAAGGTACCTTGAGGTTTTGGCAGAACGTTCTCAATCCTGAAAAGTAAAATTGAAGGGGTGGGAGAACTTCGGGATCTTTTGTGGCAACATTATTGGCATTGCCGGATGACTTTATCAATTTGATTTGTATTTTTGTCCTTTACAAAAGCTCTTTCGCAATTATTTATGGACCTTTTTTCGAGGATTTTACCCAAAAAACAGCATAAACCATCGCCGAATATTCAATTTGGCAGGTTTTGTGACGGTTATAAATCACCGGTTCAGATTGAATGCTGGGACCTGGCTGTAAAACATTTTGTCGCTGAAAAATATCTCGATAGTTTTGAGGCACTGCTCGGATTTCTGAAAGATTCATCATCACAAAATGTATTGTGGACCAAATCAAACGGAGTCATACAATTTACCTTATATCAGGGATCAAAACTGATATCTGGTGAAGTTACGGCGTTACACGCCTGGGCTAAGGCCAGAATTGCTGGATTTGTAACACCGGACGTCGGCTGGATGAGAATTCTGCTGGAAGAAAATTTTCACATGTTGTACAGTAGGTACGCTGTCAATGATCAAAATGAAATTATCATCGTTTTTGATAATTTTATGGAAGAAGCGTCTCCCCATAAAATGTTGGAAGCGCTCAGGGAACTCGCCATCAGGGCAGATAAACTGGACGACATTCTGATAGCTGATTTTTCATATCTCAACCCATTACAAAATCAGCATATTATTCCTCTTCCTGAGTACGTCAAAGAAACAAAATTCAGGTTTTTTACCGAAAAAACAGAACAGGTTCGGGCGCTGATACAACAACCGCCGCAAGAGTTTTTATCATATAAGGCCAGTTATATGTATCTGATTCTTGCTACTGGATACAGCCTTGATTATCTGGTCAAACCGGAAGGAAAACTGATGAAGTGTATCGAACAATGTCATTCTCAGTATTTTAATGAAATGGCTATGGATCCGGACATTAAAATCCGTTTGCTGATTCAGAATTTCAGAAAAATGGATGATATGGACAAGTCCGCTTTTTTTTCGGAAATGTATGAAACCCGATCAACTTTCGGAATGGATTTGCCTGTAGGAAGCAGAGGACTGCTTGAAGTTATTGAAGCTCAATGGTCCGATCTGGAGTGGTTTTATGAAAACGGTTATCATTTGGTGCACAAATACATGTGTGATTATATGATTGGTTTTTCTTTATTTTCAATGAGTCTTCCCTTGCCATACAAAAAATTATTGCACATCTATTATGAAGTTACCGAATATTCATATTTTAGTGCATTAGGATTTGAAAGTCCATTGATGAAAGAAGCAAAAATTATGGTGCGGCAGATCGGTAAAACCCTGCAACACATTAAAACCCATGAAAATCCTGATTCACTGGTTTTTTCTCCGGATGTATCTTTGATTGACGGGACTACCCAATTGACTTTCAGACATACTTTTCTTTTGATGCTTAAAGAAACACTCGGCAAAGAATGATAAAAAAAATGACAGATATCATCCGGGAAAGCCGGCAATCCATCATTCAGATTGCCACACCTTATTATACAGGCACCGGTTTTGCCGTAAACGGATATCCTTTTCTGGTGACCAACGAACATGTGGTTTCGGGTAATCAGAAAGTGATCGTACGCGGCACCAATGACATTCCGTATCTGGCAGAGGTAGTATATATTGATCAGGCCAACGATCTGGCATTGTTAAAAAAGCCATCCGGCATTGAATGTTCCGGGCTGAATTTTCCACAAAATTTTGATCATCTGGAAGAAGGTATGACCGTCATTGCCATGGGACATCCATTCGGATTGCCTTTTTCGGCGACTACCGGAATCATATCGCATGTCGGAGAACAGAGAAGTTCGTTATATTATATACAACACGATGCTGCATTAAATCCCGGCAACAGCGGAGGACCTCTTTTGGATGAAGAAGGGCAGATCATAGGCATCAACAGTTTTACGATTCAGGATGGTCAAAACATAGGTTTTGCCTTACCAACAGAAGTGTTAAAAAATATTCTGGACGAGTGTAATAAACTTGAAAACCTGAAATCCACCCGATGTCCGTCCTGTAAAAATCTGGTAGCGGAATCGCAAAACAACATCATACGGGATAATTGTCCGGCATGCGGTGGACATATAGATTTTATATCTAATACGCCAAAATATGAACCTCATGGAGTAGACAGATATATTGAAGATGTCATACAAAGTATGGGTTATGAAATAGAATTAACGAGAAAGGGGCCCAGTCACTGGATGATGATCAAAGGAAGTGCTTTGATAGAAATATCGTACCACGAAAAGACCGGATTGATTTCTGCGGAAGCCTATCTATGTAAAATTCCGGGAGAAAATCTATCTTCCATGTACCTGTATTTGCTTAGTCAGAATGACGATTTCGGAGCATTGACCTTTTCCATCAAGGATGAATTTGTATTATTATCCTTTCTGGTGTACGATCAATATTTGCAAGGGGATCTTTTTTTAAAATACCTGCGCAATCTGCTTCAAAAAGCCGATTCTGCTGATGAAATATTGATTTCGAAGTACGGAGCGTTGCCTGTTTTGGTGTAAATAAGGTCGGGCTATTAAAAATAAAAGTTTGTAAATTTTTTACAATCAAAACAAAATTTTATTATTTTCATGTTTTCGACTTTTGATTAGAATTTTCTTCTTCAGAAATTGAAGATTCGAAACAAAATTTTTTTTCGACAGAAAATGATATTAAAAATAATTTGAATATAAACGACCTTTGGTATAGTTTTTGGAAAAAATATTTAAGAATAACGTGTCAGTAAATGTAAAAACACTTACTTTTACCATTCTTTAACAAAATATTGGTTTCGCCATTAATAATTAATCACGAATATGAGACGTATTTGTAAAGTTTGTTTACTCTTTGTTTTTGTCAGTATTTTTTCTCTGGTACAGGCTCAGGATATACACTTCACTCAATTTTACATGTCCCCGTTAAACCTGAATCCTGCCCTTACGGGTGTGATGAATTGTAAGACGAGGATGGTACTTAACTACAGGAATCAGTGGGCAGCCGTATTGAAGGCCAATGCTTACAATACTTTTTCTGCTTCATATGACCAGAAGATAGCTGTCGGTCGTGAAGATTATTTTGGTATTGGAGGAAGTATTTGGGGTGACGTAGCCGGAGCATCAAGATTCGGAACAACTCAGGGACGACTTTCGCTTTCTTATAGTAAAAAAATGGCAGGATACCGAAAAAAAGCGAGTTATTTGGTAATCGGAGCAGATGCTGCCCTTACACAGCGCAGTATTTCTGAAGAAGACTTAAGATGGCCAAGTCAGATTAACGGAAGCGGCACAGGTGAGTCAATTGCCAATCAGCAGTTTTTATATGGTGATCTTGCTGCAGGATTATTGTGGTTCAGCATCATCGATGATTATACAAACTGGTATTTCGGAGCAGCGGTACATCACCTGAACAGACCTAATGTGTCATTTTACAGACAATCAGGAGCTGAGTCTCAGGCAGAACTGAGCAGTAGATTTACGATTCATGCCGGAATGCAATATCCATTACAAAAAAGAATATCTATCTTACCTTTCGGTGTATATATGGCACAAGGTCCTCACATGGAGATCAACGCAGGAGCTAACTTACGTTTTGCTCTCGGGCCATCAAGAACCACCAATCAATCATGGGAAATCGGTACCTGGTATCGTATAGGCAGAAAAACTACAGGATTTACAGGTGAAGGTGTGGAAAGAGAAGAATCCACAGCCATTCATTCAGACGCTTTGATATTATCCACAAGATTCAATTACGAAAACTTTGGTCTTGGTTTCAGTTATGACATCAACGTATCAGGTCTGCGAGCTGCAAATCCTTTTAACGGAGCTTTCGAGTTTTCAATGGTTTACAACATTTGTGGTCCTGAAAACAGAGGAGTTTACTGTCCGAGATTTTAATATAATCTCCCGGTTCTTTTCATTGGGAACAAAAGTTGGTACGAACGTTTTCGCGTAATATTTAATAAGATATCCTGAACATATACTTCTCCCCCAAGATGGAGTATGTGTAAAAACATATTACATTATTATAAAATTATTCATGTAATATTAACCTTATGTTTGGTTCAAAAAATGATAAATCCCCTTCAAATTCAGGTCCTGTATCTGCCAATGTCAGCAACAGTATTGTGGAAGGCACAAAAATAACCGGTGACATCACTGCTTCCAATGATATCAGGATAGATGGTGAGTTGATAGGCAACTTAGATTGTAATGGAAGAGTAATCATAGGATTGCAAGGTAAAGTCGAAGGAAAGATCAATGCGCAGAACGCCATTATCGAAGGTTATTTTTCCGGAGAAATTTTTGTAAAAGAATTATTGTCCATCAAAGAAGCAGCAACGGTGACTGCTGATATTAAGACTGATAAAATCAGTATTCAGCCGGGAGCAGTTTTTTCAGGCAATTGTGTGATGGCAGGACAAAAATTAAAGCCTTTACTTCAGAAAGAAGTCAATCAGGCGAGATAAAAACATGGATTCAGAGCCGGAAAAAAAATCCACCTTCAGGAAAAGCAGTAAAAGTTATGTTCAATATACAGGTCTTGCCTTTCAGTTGGCGGGTATATTGTTGATTTCCATATTTGCCGGCAAAAAACTGGATATTTATTTTGGATTTTCCAAACCCTATATTACAGCAATCTTGTCCATGGTGGCATTGGTTGGTTTTATGTATAAACTTTATCTTGACTTAATGAAACCATCAGAGTGAATCATTTTTCCTTTGTAAAACAACTTGTTATTGTGTCTTTGGGGTGTTTGCTGATTGCCTTTGTTTCAGGACAATTTGATGGAATGGGTCAACACCTTTTATTTGGAATTACCACGACCCTGATATTTTTTGTTTTTTCCGTTATTGTATACGTTGCGGCAAATATATCTGTTGATAGTCCGAACAGAACCAGATTTATAGGGTTGACCATATCAAATATGTTGGGAAAAATGTTGATTTCTATTGCTTTGGTTTTAATTTACCACAAGGTCAAAAGTCCGTCTAATACATTATTTATTGTTCCTTTTCTTTTGATATATATTTTATTCACTATTTTTGAGACACATTTTTTAATTCAGATTGCCAATCACAAAAAAACCTGATGAGTAATACAAAACCACTTGAAGTCGAGGTACAGCAGATCAAAAGTTTTTCTTTTGAAGAAGGTGTCAAAGATATGGTTATATTGGAAGAGAGGGGTAACTACCTGAAAATATTGTCCAACGAAAAAATATATAACGTTCTGGTTAAGTCTGTTGATGAAGACCACAAACAATCTGTTGTGAACGTCGACGGATATGATTTTTTTGTAAAAGTCAACGAACCATTGGACTTGTTGATTAAAAAAATGGGATTTCTCCGGCAAGCGGCACAAACCGTTAAAGAAGTCAAAGCACCGATGCCCGGCCTTGTATTGGATATTTTGGTTAAGGTTGGTGATGAAGTGACTGAAAACCAGAATCTGCTCAGTCTTGAAGCCATGAAAATGGAAAATATCATCAAGTCTCAGGGAAAAGGAAAGGTCAAAGAAGTAAAAGTGACCAAAGGAGAAGCGGTCGACAAAAACCAGATTTTGTTGATATTTGAATAAAGCAGATATTTGGTGAAAGGAGCTAAGAAATATTAGGTTTAATTTTTAGGTATTGGATTTTAGGTTCTGGGTTTCAAGTGGTGGGGCTTACACAACATCGAAGCCGCAACCCAAATAAGTATTCCGAAATCAACATTCCTCTTCCTCTGCCTCAAGCCTTAAAAAAATCCAAAATTCAACAACATATCCAATACCTGTATCTACTCTACAGTCCATCTGAAGAATTGATACAGGTTTAGATATTTTATGTTCAGGGATTCTAAAAAAACTACATAGCTTTTGTCAAAAAACTATAATATTTACCTTTTAGTTCGGCATAAATATTTCTTTGGGTATCCATCCTGTCTCTCAGTCCGGTGTGGTCTTCAAAATGGATGTGTTGTATGGCAACAGGGTGTTCCAAAGCATATTCAGCAATATGTTGTTCGTGTTTTTTGATATCTTTTTTCAAAACATCAATCACATCGTTGTGCAATATAAACTGATTTTGAAAATGTTCTACCTGCGCCCGGATTTCATTGTCGGTCCAGCGGGTCACCACTTCTTCCAGTCTTTTGATATAAGAGGCAATTTGTTCTTCCCAAAAGATTAATTCATTTCTCCATTGTACGTGCTCAAAATGTAAATCTGAAATATACACGTGTGTTACTTTCGACATATCTTCTAAATTTTATTATCAAAAGTACAACATCCCCTTACGGAAAATAATGAGGTAAATGAAGCTGTTATATGACTTTTATCATCAAAATGACAAAATAAAAGTCTTATGGAATTATGCCATATTTTTGATTTCGGCAACCAGTTTGGTGAGTGCATCTTTGGCATCTCCAAACAACATAGATGTTTTGGGTCTGAAAAACAATTCGTTTTCGATACCGGCATATCCGGGTTTCATACTCCTTTTGTTGACGATGACATGGCTGGCATCTTCGACATCCAGAATGGGCATACCATAAATCGGAGAATTGGGATCGGATTTGGCGGCAGGGTTGACCACATCGTTGGCACCCAAAACCAAAACCACATCAGTATGGGCAAATTCAGGATTGATTTCTTCCATATCCATGAGTTTGTCATAAGAAACATCTGCTTCGGCCAATAATACATTCATGTGGCCGGGCATCCTGCCCGCTACAGGGTGGATCGCATATTTTACTTCCACTCCATTAGCATCAAGAACTTTTTCCAATTCATGGCATATATGTTGTGCCTGTGCCACCGCAAGACCGTAACCCGGCACGATAATAACTTTTTTGGAATACAACATCAATACCGCAGCGTCCGTGAGCGAAACCTCTTTGTAGGTACCACCACTTGCCGAAGACGGCCCTCCGGTAGAACCGCCGCCAAAAGAACCGACGATTACATTGACCAAAGACCTGTTCATGGCATTACACATCAGCACTGTCAATACCGTACCTGCACTACCAACCAGAATACCACCGGTGAGCATGACGGAATTGTCATACAAAAATCCACCAAAAGCGGCTGCAATTCCCGTAAAGGAGTTTAACAAAGAAATGACTACTGGCATATCCGCACCACCGATCGGCATTACAAATAATACACCATACAGTACCGAAACGCCCAGAATACAATACATTAACAGGGTAGAGTCCATACTGCTGTATCCGCCGACCATTACGACAGCCAAAACCACAATCACCAGCATGAGACCGATATTGATAAATTGTTGACCGGGAAGGACTTTGTCATTGATGTTTCCGTTCAGTTTGCCAAAAGCGATCATACTACCGGTAAATGAAATGGTTCCGATGACGAGACCTGCCAGAATCACCAATGCCATCACCGGTTCGTCTGAAAAAGTTTTTCCCATGTGAATCAAATGGTTAAACTCCACGATGGAGATGAATGCAGCACAAGCACCACCCATACCGTTAAACAAACTGACCATCTGGGGCATGGCGGTCATAGCTACTTTTTTGGCAGCATAATTTCCCAATACGGTACCAATAGCCAATCCGGTAAATATCCAGGCGTAATTGCCCAATGGATTACCGTCGCTGTCTTTGTACAGAAAGATGGTTGCCACGATAGCCAGGGTCATACCCATGGCCGCATACAGGTTGCCTTTTCGGGCGGTATCCGGATGAGACAACATTTTTAATCCCATGATAAATGAAATGCTTCCCAGCAAGTAACTCAATGCCAAAATTCCACTCGACATATATTTTTGATTTCGTGTTTGTTAAATAATAATGCTGTAATTAATTTTTCTTTTTACGCTTGAACATTTCAAGCATTCTGTCGGTCACTACAAATCCGCCGACAACATTCAGGGTGCCCAGAATTACAGCAAGAAAACCCAGTGTCAGGGCAAGATAGTCATCGCTTTCAGCCTGACCCATCACAATAATAGCACCGACTATGACCACACCGTGGATGGCATTGGCGCCGCTCATCAGCGGTGTGTGTAATACCGCAGGTACATTTGAAATGACTTCAAAACCAACGATGATCATCAGGGTCAGGAGAAATATAAATTCTATATTTTCTGATATGATTGAAAATATGTTTTCCATGTCTTAAAATTTTGAGATTAAAGCGGAAGAAATGATTTCATTTTGTTCGTTGAGATTCAAAACACCGTCTTTGATACAAATCTGCAAAAAATTGAGAATGTTATTGGCAAAAAGGGTACTTGCCACGTTGCTCAGTTCGTCTGCCAGATCAGAATCGCCGACAATGGTGATTCCATGTGTTTTGATGATTTTTTTATTTTCTGTAAAAGCACAGTTTCCACCGGTAGATGCTGCCAGGTCAACGATCACGGATCCGGGTTTCATAGACCGGATGGTTTCTTCTGTGATCAGCAAAGGTGCTTTTCTGCCTCTAACCTGAGCGGTGGCAATGATGATATTGGACTTCAGTGCTTTTTCCTGAACCAATGCTCTTTGTTTCTGAAGGTATTCTTCTGATTGCTGCACGGCATATCCACCTGCGCCCCGGTCATCTTGTGCTCCTTCGACCTCTACAAAAGAAGCTCCGAGACTTTTGACCTCTTCTTTGGCGGCTGCCCGGGTATCAAATGCTTCGACGACGGCTCCAAGTCTTTTGGCGGTGGCGATGGCCTGCAATCCGGCAACGCCCGCCCCGAGGATCATCACTTTGGTGGGAGGAATGGTGCCTGCAGCTGTGGTCATCATGGGAAACATGCTTCCATAATGTTCCGCAGCTTTAATAACACCTTTATAACCAGCCAATGAAGCCATAGATGACAAAACATCCATTGATTGTGCAAGAGTAGTCCTCGGGATCATGTCCATACTCACAAAAGCCTGGGGATGTTTGTTCAAAGCAGGAACGACGGTTTCATCCTGGTATGGAGCGTACATGGATATAATCAGACAGGATTTTTTGGTCAGAGATATTTCATCATCCGTGATGGGAGCGATCGTCACCAATACATCTGATTCCTGTAATATTTTGGTCCTGTCCTTTACGACATATCCTGAAGCTTCGTATTCCTTATCCAAAAAACCGGCATTTTCGCCGGCTCCGGATTCTACCGCAGCGCCGCATCCAAGTTTTTCAATTTTTTTGAAAGTTGCCGGAACCAAAGCAACTCTGTTGTAATTTTTTTCCTTCAAAACGCCGATTACCATATAAGATTCATTTGTAGGGCTAATGTAGGAATATTGTATCGATTCAAAAAATTTAACCCAAAATTTTTGTGCTTTCCTTATTTATTTATAAAAATTCTAATGTGTGGTTTTCCTTCATATGCAGGGTCAGTCAGGAAGTTTTTCGTTAAATTGAAAGGTGCAACCTGTATTATGTCCCTACTATTTCTACATGAGCAAAAAAAAAATCAGCTGTACCTTGAAAATGTTTCTAGGTATTGATCAATGTATTGATCCTTCGTTTTTAACTTGTATTGCATAATAAATCTGGGATGTTCCAATGGGACGATTTGATTGACAAAACCATGGATTTTATTGAGTTGATTCAAAAAAGCAAAATTTTTTCCTCTGCCCAGGCAAAATATTACGTCGGTTTTTTTGACGAAAGATTGTTGTTTTCTGATATGTTGGATGATAAAAGGTGTCAATGATTTTTGCAGGTTTACATCGTCGTAATAATTGTAGTTGACGAATTTGCCATTGTTTTTTTCTAATACCAAAGCCAAAGGAAATACAGAATTGATGTAAAACCTCTGATAAAAAGAAGATGCGCCACCAAAAGCTTTTATCATATCATAGATAAAAACGGATGAGGGTTCGTAAGTCGTAAATCCCGGATCCGGCAATCCGCAGTTTTCAATCAATCGTTTACTGTCAGTAAAAGGGATTCCGGTAGCACCGGCGCCCAATCGTCCCGGATTAATGCCAAGAATCAACTGCCGGGGATGGTCATCGTTATAAAACCTGTGATAAAACGACTCCGCGATGTCTCTTACCGTTTCACTTTCCCGATAAGGGTTTAATAATTTTATCCCTTCCGGCAGCGGTTTGTCGTAGGTAAGTTGTTGGTGGTACAACAGGATGTTACGTGCCGCCGATTGTTCTACCATACCACAAAAGGCAAGGTCAGATGGGTACCGTTGGCACTACGAATATGGAAGTAATACGTTCCTGAAGTCAGATGTGAGGTGTTAAATTCCAGAATATTTTCACCTGCTTTGATTTTGTCTTTCCAGATTGATTTTACGACTCTTCCGTTGTTGTCCAGGATGTCACAGAAATATATTCCTGCTTTTTTGACGGTAAAATGGATATTCACTCTTTCATCAACGGCGACCGGATTGGGGTACAACTTTGACAGAATAATATCCTGTTCGTTTTGTACAGATGACTGACCGACCGTGATGTATTGGGTTTTGGTCACTTCATTTTCACCGGCGTTGTTTTTAACTTTCAGAGAAACCGAAAAAACACCTTCGGTAGGGTAGCTGATTGTTGGATTTTTGACTGTGGATGTAGCGGGACTTCCGCCTTCAAAAGTCCATTCCCAGGAAGTTGGTCCTCCTGTTGAAAGATCTGAAAACACCACGTTTTCGCCGGGCATGATGTTCGTGGTACTGGATGAAAAAATGGCTGTCGGAGCAAAACGATCGATCACCGTGATGGCTTTAGAAACGGTTTTAATGTCTTGACCTGCAATATTTAGTGCTGACAAGGTGACTGCAAACTGACCTCTGGTATTGTATCTGACTTTAGGGTTTTGGTCGCTGCTGGCGCCTGGTGATCCCAAAACAAAATTCCATTTCAGCAAGGTCGTATTCGGAGAACTCAGATTGTAAAACTGTACGGAATCCTGACGGAATACGGTATCTCTGTCAAATGAAAAATTGGCTACGGGCAGGGTTTCAGGTTCTGAGATATGAATATAAGCTGTTTTGGTGACAGAATCTATTTGAATACCTTTTTTTATGACCAGTTTGACAGTATAAGCTCCGTTTTCATTCCAGGTTACTACAGGTGCTGAAGCTGTAGATGTTGCAGGCGTTCCGTTTTCAAAATACCAGGTTTTTTCGTCTGCTTCACCATCGGAAATATCGGTAAAAGTAATGTTGGTATTTTTGGTGGTTGTGGTTTTGTCGGCTACAAATTCTGCTATAAGACTGCCGTTTGATTCTTTGGCAGAAATATATTGTCCGAGCCAGGTACTGTAACTGCCTCCCTCTCCGAAACAACCGGTGACCCATGTTTCAATGCGGTTTCCTGTATAACGGCGGACTGCGGTGGTATAATCGCCCCATCTTTCTCTGTTTTCCTGCAGTACATTAATGGATGTGATACCTGTTTTTAAGGTAGAAGGAAGGCTCCATTCAAGACTGCCGCGACCGGTACAAATCCTTTGCTGCTGCCCGGGAAATTCATTAGGGCCGGTGTAAATATAATTTACCAAAACCGTATCACTTTCCGGATTTTGACCAAAAGAGGCGAAAGACGGGAATCCGTAGTCAATCCCCGGTGTATGAAGGACCTCCGCATCGACATTCAGGGAATTGATGTCCATTCTTCCGTAAAAGAGACCTACATCTCCGTTTTCAGTATTGACATGGCTACCCATGTGAACAACACCGTTAAGGTACATGGCGGACCAGATCCGGCTGTCAAAAGTATTCAGACGGTCGTTTATGCCTTTTTGCCTGCCGTCCGGTGCCAGAGAGGTTGGTAAACCTTCGCTTTGCAAAGAAAATAAAACCGGATCATTGTGCAGGCTTTCGTCGGTATAATAGAAGTTGTAAGTATTTCCTCCCAGGGGCTCGTTGCTGACAAAGTACATACCTGGTCCAATGAGGTCCGAAGAACCCGAAGGGGTCGGTACGAGGTTAAAAGAGGGTTGTTCGTCCGCGTCAAACAATTGGTTATAATGTTTCCATCTGAGTGGTTTTCCTTCAAAACCATCTTTTTTATCCATTTGGTACAAAACCGAATATTGCCAATCCCCGGCAGTATTTCTCATCAGGCCGGCGACATAGTAGTCGTGTGTTGAAACGGAGACATTCGGGTAATCAAACCAATTATTGTTGTCCCCCGGATTTCCGTCGACTTTATAAAAATTCCAGTTGCCGTTAGGGTCTTCCGTTTCTGAAAAAGCGATACAAAGTTGGGTGGAAGCCGGATCAGAACCATGAAGGCACATAAAAATAAACTTATTTTCTTCGGTGTCATAAATGGCTCTCGGGTCATACATTCTGGTGCCGAGATTCAGCAGGAAAAAGAAGTCGGACAGGGTTTTGGTAAAGGTTATTTTACCGTCGGGTTGCGTAAAGATCACGTTGGTATTGATACCGGAAACGATAAATCCATTTCGGGAAACAGCCACGGTATTGTCCATGGGCACACTCGTTTCTCTTTGGTTTCCCCTGAAATTTTTATTGAGAAAAGGCAGCAGGCTATCCTGTCTGAGGTTGTTGTCCGGAGATGGTTTAAACTCCTGGTTTTGCCTTTCGTTGGCTTTGTTTTTTAGAAGTTCAAAACTTTTTGTATCCACTTTGCTGGTATGGTGGAAAGCACCGTAATTGGTCAGTTCGACACCCCAGTTTTCCGTGATGGCTGATGGGGTGATTTTTCCGGAGCAAGGTGTTGATGATATAACTGAGCCGACATTTTTCTGAACTGTTTTGCCCTGAGTATCCGGAAGAATCATCTTTTTTGATTGGGTAAAACCCCACTGCACAAAAAACAAAGTCAGAACAACGATTAAAATCCTTTGAGTCATCTGGATAAAATTTATGGTTATAAATAAGCAGCACCAAATACGCCGGCACTGTCTCCTAATTTTGGTTTGTAAAAAGGTGTTTCCAAAGAATGATTAAACACATGCGGAACTGCTTTGGATACTCCCAGGGTGTATACTTCATCGACATTGCCGACACCGCCGCCGATCACAATCGCATCGGGATCGAGAATATTGATGACATAAGCTATGGCTTTACCGAAAAAATCAAAAAACCTGTCCATGGTTTCTACGGCTGCGGCATCATGCTGGTGATACAACGACATGATATCTTTGACAATGAGATCCTGGTTGCTGATTTTTTTAAAATATTTTTGAATAGCGGGACCTGACAAAATCGTTTCCACACAACCTGTTCTGCCGCAGTAACAAGGACCTCCGGAATCGTGCAGGTGATTATGGCCCCATTCGCCGCCGATGCCATGTCTGCCGTTGATGACTTTGCCGTTGACTACAATACCGCCTCCGACACCAGTGCCCAGGATGATTCCAAAAACAACTTCAGCGTCGGGACATTTATCCGGAATGATACCCATTTTGGTTTCGGCAAGGGCAAAACAATTGGCGTCATTGCTGGTGACAAAAGATTTTTGAAGGAGATCTTCGAGATCTTTTTTGAGATTTTTTCCGTTGAGGGAAGTCGAATTACAATTTTTCATGACCTGTAAAACGGGATCCATGGTGCCCGGGGTACAAATACCGATTTTGAATGTTTTAGTACCGGAATCTTTTTCCAACATAGAAATGAGCAACCGGATTTGATTCAGTACGTGTTCATAACCAAGGTTTCCTTCTGTAGGTACCCTGGTTCGTGAAAGGACAGCTCCTGTATTTTTATCCAGAACGATTCCTTCTATTTTTGTTCCGCCCAAATCAATTCCCCAAAGCGTGCTCATGAAATAAATGAATGATAAAAAGTGATAAAATGATGTTTGTAAACAAAAGGATTGAACAAGAAGACCGTAAAAACCGGAATGATGTCAAAACCACAAGGCAAATGTATCAAATTTGAAATTTTCAAATAAATAAAGTATCAAAATAATCCGGAAAAGGTGAAAAATAAACAAAACTTATTCATTATTAATCAAATAATTAAAAAATTAGCTATATTTGCGCCACGAAACGAAAGATGTCGAGGGAACGATGAAGTTCCCTTTTTCATTATATATAGTTTATATGCAAGTTGAGAATCTGCAAAAAATCATTTCAAAGGGTATTGAAGCTGTAGGTTTTCCTGATATGTACCTCATTGAGGTTAAAGTAAAGGATACCAAAATTGAAATATTTTTAGATAGTGATGAAGGAATAACATTTTTGAAATGTCAGAAATTAAGCCGATGGATTGAAGAGATTCTCGACAATGACGGCAGTTTTGGTCCGGCCTATACTTTGGAAGTTTCTTCAGCGGGAGTGGGCAGTCCGTTAAAACAAAAGCGTCAATATGTCAAAAATGCCGGTCGTTTTATCGAAGTCAGGTATCTGCCACAGGAAAAAGTGAAAGGTACCCTCGCAGAAGTTCAGGATGAGATGATCGTTGTGACTTTTGAAGAAAAGATCAAAGAAGGTAAAAAAAATAAAAAAGTGGTCAGAAGGATTGAAATACCTTTTGATCAGATCATAGAAGCAAAAATTAAATTAAATTTATAAATGAACATATGAATTTAGTAGAGTCTTTTTCCGAATTTAAAGCCGGTAAAAATATAGACCGACCTACCATGGTCAGAGTACTTGAAGATGTATTCAGAACGTTGATCCGAAAAAAATACGGATCGGATGAAAACTTTGATGTCATTGTAAATACGCATAATGGTGACCTTGAAATGTGGCGTGTACGACAAATCGTACCGGACGGAGAGGTCACGGATGAATTGAGTCAGATTTCTTTTACCGAGGCTAAGGCTATAGATGACGCCTACGAAGTCGGTGAGGAGTGTTATCAGCAATTGACCCTGGAGGACTTCGGAAGAAGGTCTATCATGGCAGCGAGACAGACCCTGGTATCGAGGATTATGGATCTTGAAAAAGATGATATTTACAAAAGGTACATGGATCGTGTTGACCAGATTATCATTGGTGAAGTCAGTCAGATCATGAAAAAAGAAGTTCTGATTGTTGATGATACGACACAAAATGAATTGATATTGCCGCGGACTGAAATGATCAAAGGTGATTTTTTCCGTAAAGGAGATATGGTAAGAGCGATTATCAAAAGAGTCGAAATGAGAAATGGTTCGCCTATTGTCATTTTGTCAAGAACAGACGGTACTTTCCTCGAAAGACTGATGGAGCAGGAAGTTCCTGAAATCGAAGACGGAATCATCAGCGTTAAAAAGATTGTTCGTCTTCCGGGTGAAAGAGCCAAAGTGGCTGTTGAATCTTATGATGACAGAATAGATCCGGTAGGTGCTTGTGTGGGTATGAAAGGAAGTCGTATTCATGGTATTGTCCGTGAGTTGAAAAATGAAAATATCGATATCGTCAATTATACCAACAATATATCATTGTATATTCAAAGGTCATTGACACCGGCAAAGGTAACCAATATCAATATTGATGAAAAGGCAAAAAGAGCCTCGGTATATCTCAAGCCTGATCAGGTTTCCCTTGCGATCGGTAAAAGTGGTTCCAATATCAAATTGGCGAGTAAGCTGACCGGATATGAGATAGATGTTTTCAGAGACAATATTGATACAGAAATTGAAGATGTTGATCTTGACGAATTCGCAGATGAAATCGAAGGATGGATCATCGACACCTTAAAAGAGATCGGTTGTGATACCGCAAAAAGCGTTTTGGCCCTTGACAGAGAAGAACTGATCAGAAGATCGGATCTCGAAGAAGAGACTATAGACGATATATTAAGAATCCTTGCTTCAGAATTTGATGATGAATAAATTTTGTATTACATTTGTAACGCAACATATATGAAACAAAAATTTTGAGCATACGAGAACCGGTAAGGTTTTCAAAGAAAAATAGTAACACGTAAATCGCCAATGGCAGAAAGATTAGTTAAAGTAGCAAAAGAGCTGAATGTCGGATTGAATACCATAGTAGAATACTTGGTTTCAAAAGGTTTTCCTATTGAAAACAAGCCAACATCTCTGGTATCTGATGAAATGTATGATGCCCTTCGAAAGGAGTTCAGCAGTAGTATGGCCGAAAAAGAAAAGGCCGATCAAATTGTCATTGGAAGAATGTATTCGAAAGACGAGCCAAAGGCGGAAGCGCCTAAGCCTGCTTTTAGTATTCCTAAAATCGGAGATATAGGCAAAACACCTGTACCTCCTCCTGTTCAGGAAGCTCCACCTGTAGCACCTGAGCCTGAAATAGTTGAAGAAGTTCAACCGCCTGCTCCCCAACCTGTCGTCGAACAAGAAAAGGTGGAAGAAGAAGTTTTTACGACCCCTAAACAGGATCTTCCTAAACTTAAAGTCGTAGGCAAAATCGATCTGGATAAGCCAAAACCAAAAAAAGTTGAAAAAGAAACGCCGAAAGTTGAAGAACAACCGGAAGTTGTCGAAGAGATCAAAGAAGTTAAAGAAGAACCTGTAGTCGAAGAGGTGGCTGCCGTCGAAGAACAACCTGTTCCAAAAGCTGCCAACGCGCCTGATGAGGAAATTATGCACCGTTCTGTTACTCCGCAGCTTAAAGGGTTAAAAATATTAGGTAAAATAGATACATCAAAACTTGATGCTTCTTCCAAACCTAAAAAGCAGGAAAAACCTCAACAACCTACACCTGGTGCTCCGAAACCGGCAACCACTTCCGGAACAACTCCAGGAAACGAAACAGATGCCAACAAGAAAAAAAGAAAGCGCAAAAAACTTCAGTCGCCTGTAAGTCAGGGCAATAACATGCCGGCCAATAATCAGGGAAAAGGGAAACCTGCTCCTAAAGATGAAGTCAAAGAAGTTTCTCAAAAAGAAATTGATGACAAGATCAAGGCAACCATGGCAAAACTTGCCACTACCGGTAAAAATAAACGACAAAAAGTCCGTAGGGACAACAGAGATGTCAAAAGAGAAAAACAAGAACTCAGAAATACTGAGGAGGGTGACGGCAAACTGAAACTGACAGAATTTGTTTCTGTTTCAGAGTTGGCAAGCCTTTTGGATGTTTCAGTTACTCAGGTTATTACAACTTGTATGAATCTGGGTGTTATCGTATCGATCAATCAGCGTTTGGACGCGGAAATCATAGAACTTGTATCCGGAGAATTCGGACGTGACGTTGAATTTATTTCTGCGGAAGAGCAGATAGAAGACGATGTCATCATTGAAGATGATCCGAATGATATGAAACCAAGGGCACCCATCGTTACAGTTATGGGTCACGTTGACCACGGTAAAACATCACTCCTTGACTTTATCCGTTCGGCCAATGTCGCCAGTGGTGAAGCCGGAGGTATCACCCAGCATATCGGTGCTTATGAAGTGAAGGTCGGACCGGATTTAAAAAGAATTACCTTTTTGGATACACCGGGTCACGAAGCCTTTACAGCCATGAGAGCCAGAGGAGCTAAAGTGACGGATATTGCCGTCATTATAGTCGCTGCTGACGACAGAATCATGCCTCAAACCAAAGAGGCGATCAGTCACGCACAAGCTGCAGGGGTTCCCATCATTTTTGCCATCAATAAAATTGATAAAGATGGTGCGGATCCGGAAAGAATCAAAGGCGAACTTGCCAATATGAATTTGTTGGTTGAAGACTGGGGTGGTACGTACCAATCTCAGGATATTTCAGCCAAAAAAGGACTTCATATCGATAAATTATTGGAAAAAATCCTTCTCGAAGCAGAAATTCTTGATTTGAAAGCCAATCCTGATAAAAAAGCTCAGGGTACGGTCATCGAAGCATCCCTGGATAAGGGAAGGGGTTATGTGACCAAAATTCTGGTTCATTCAGGAACCCTTCAGGTAGGAGATCCGATCGTTGCCGGACCTTATGCCGGTAAAGTTAAAGCGATGTTTAACGAACATGGTACAAAAATTAAAAAGGCAGGTCCTTCGACACCTACATTGATTCTGGGATTAAGTGGAGCTCCGCAGGCTGGTGAAAAAGTAAAAGTGACGGATTCCGAGCAGGAAGCAAGACAGATAGCTACCAAAAGAGCTCAGATCGAAAGAGAACAGTCAAACAGAGCCAGTAAACGGATCAGTCTTGACGAAATCGGAAGAAGATTGGCTTTGGGTACCTTCAAAGAACTTAATCTGATTGTCAAAGGTGATGTGGACGGTTCTATCGAAGCGTTGTCAGATTCATTGATCAAATTGTCAGTTGAAACCATCCAGGTCAATGTGATTCATAAAGCGGTAGGTCAGATTGTCGAATCCGATGTATTGCTGGCATCTGCATCAGATGCGATCATCATAGGTTTCCAGGTCAGACCATCCAACAGTGCCAGAATACTGGCGGAAAGAGAAGGCGTACAGATCAAAATGTATTCTGTCATCTACGAAGCCATCGAAGAGGTCAAATCAGCGATGGAAGGGATGTTGGAACCTACCAAGGAAGAAAAAATCCTCGGCCAGATCGAAGTCCGCGAAACCTACAAAATGTCAAAAATCGGAACCATTGCCGGTTGTTATGTGACGGAAGGTAAAGTCACCCGAAATAATCATATCCGTATCATCAGAGATGGTATCGTTATACACCCGACCAAAGAAGGTGCTCATGGTGAAATTACTTCGTTGAAACGATACAAAGATGACGTAAAAGAAGTCAAAAACGGTATGGAATGCGGTATTACCATCAAAGGATTTAATGATATCAATGAAGGTGACACGATTGAAGTGTACGAAATCATTGAAATCAAACAAACCCTCGACTAAAGGAGTTGATCCTTTGGATATTTTATGGATACCAATAACCTGTTTCCCGGGGAAGAGGTTGTTTCCCTCCTGAATGAAGCTTATGAAAGGTGGAATGATATGTCTTTTATTCAGGACGATCCCATCTCTATTCCCCATAGGTTTGTAAAGGTTCAGGATAAAGAAATCAGTGGTTTTTTCAGCGCTGTATTTTCCTGGGGAAACCGAAAAACCATTATCAATAAGTCGAATGAACTGATGTCCCTTTTGGATGAGGCTCCTTATGAATTTATATTACATCATCAGGAAAAAGATCTGAAAAGGTTTGAAAAGTTTACCCACAGGACTTTTCAGGCTACCGATGTTTTGTACTTTATCCATTTTTTACAACATCATTATAGACATCATCAAAGTCTGGAAGAAGCTTTTTTGAGAAATAAGGAAGACGGATACCGTCAAAAAGAAGCTCTGACAGCTTTCCATCACTATTTTTTCAGTTTACCTTTTGCGCCGCAGAGGACAAAAAAACATATTTCCGACCCGGCCAAAAAAGCGACGTGTAAAAGACTGAATATGTATTTGCGTTGGATGGTCCGGGATGATGACAAGGGGGTAGATTTTGGAATTTGGAAAAACATTCCGGCATCGGAATTGATGATTCCCTATGACGTTCATGTTGAAAAAACTGCCCGGGCGCTGGGATTATTGACGAGAAAACAAAAGGACTGGCAAGCGGTAGAAGCGTTGACAGAAGTTCTGAAATCCATAGATTCATCAGATCCTGTAAAATATGACTTTGCATTATTTGGCCTTTCTAAAGAAAAAATGATATAAAAGGTATTTTGAAATTCGAAATTTATTTATCTTTGCACCCTCAAATCGAGGAATTGATTTTTTGGCGTGGTAGCTCAGTTGGTTAGAGCGCGCGATTCATAATCGCGAGGTCGGCGGATCATGCCCGCCCCACGCTACAGAAAGGGAGTCGGATTAGTTTCGACTCCCTTTTTTTTATATTATCAATATTTATCGTCTTATCTTTGTGAAATGAGTCAGAATATAAACGATACCATAGTTGCCATTTCGACACCGCCCGGACACGGAGCCATCGGGGTGATCCGCTTGTCGGGAAAAGATGCCATCAACCTGGTAGATATTTGTTTTAAAGGAAAAAAACTGAGCAATCAACCAAGTCATACGGCACACTTCGGACGAATTGTAGAACATACAAAGATGGGAGAACAAACTATCGATGAAGTGGTAGTCACCATTTTTCGGGGACCGAAATCCTATACAGGTGAAGACACTGCGGAAATATCCTGTCACGGTTCCGGTTACATATTACAAAAAGTATTGCAAGTGTTGATTTCCTGTGGCGCGCGGATGGCTAATCCCGGAGAATTTACCTTAAGAGCTTTTCTGCATGGCAAAATGGATCTTTCGCAGGCAGAAGCAGTAGCTGATCTGATTGCTTCGGACAGTTCGGCTAGTCATGCCGTTGCTATGAATCAGATGAGGGGAGGATTTTCCGGGGAAATCAAGGTATTGAGGCAGGAACTCATCGATTTTGCAGCGTTGCTGGAGTTGGAACTCGACTTCAGCGAAGAAGATGTCGAATTTGCCGACCGCAGTAAATTGGTACTATTGATTCAGAAGTTGCAAAAAACCATCAGGAAATTGATGGAATCATTTGAACTCGGCAACGTCATCAAAACAGGGATTGCCACTGTCATTGCAGGAAGACCCAATGCAGGGAAGTCCACTTTGCTGAATGCCCTGCTCAATGAAGAAAGAGCTATTGTCAGCGACATTGCAGGTACGACCCGGGACACGATAGAAGAAAGTATGACCATTCAGGGGCTAACTTTCCGTTTTGTCGATACTGCCGGCATCCGCGAATCCGGTGACAGCATTGAAGAGATAGGGGTTAAAAAAGCTTTGGCAGAAATCAAAAAAGGTGCGCTTATTTTGTACATGGCAGATGTGGCGGTCACCACGCCTGAAATGGTGTGGTCTGATCTGGAGCAGTTTGATATCAGTGGAAGCCGGTTTTTGGTTTTGCTCAATAAAGTTGACCTTACGCCCGATGTCAATCCTGAAAATTATTACTTTCAAAATCTTGTTCATCCTGAAAATGTATTGACATTGTCTGCCTTGTATACCACCCATATTGACCAATTAAAAGACACGATCTACCGACAAGTCATACAATCACCTGATATGTTGGACCAGACCATTGTGGCCAATGCGCGGCATTATGAAGCCTTGTATCAGGCAGATGTTTCCCTTTCTGCGGTATTGGACGGTATCCATGCTGGGATCAGCAGCGATTTTATCGCTTTGGATTTGCGGCAGGCATTATTTCATTTGGGTAGCATCACGGGTGAGATATCGAGTGAAGATCTTTTGGATAGCATTTTTACGCGGTTTTGTATAGGAAAGTAAAGTTATTTTCCTTTGATTAGTTAAGACCTATATATCATTGACATTGACTTATAAAATTAGTCTTTTGTTTTCACATTATTTGCTGTTATATATCTTTTATTTGCTGCTAATATGTATCTTTGCATATTAATAACAGCAAATAGCAGCAAAAATGAAAGTTCACTTAAGACAAAGGCAGCAAACCAAAAAAGGCAACATCAGTTTATTTTTGGAAATCTATAAAGGCACTACCATAACATCAGATGGTAAAGTCAAAAATTTAAGGGACTATGAATATTTAAACCTTTATTTGATTGACAAGCCTATTACACCAATAGAGAGACAACAAAATAAAGATATATTAAAACTTGCTGAAAGCATTAAAGCTAAGAGAGAACTTGAAATAAAAAATGGTCATTATGGCTTTACAAGTGAGTTTAAACAAAGTACAAACTTTATTGAGTACTTCACAGAGCTAATGAATAAAAGAAGCCAAACAAAGGGCAATTTTGGAAATTGGTATAGTACATTAAAACACCTTAAAGAGTTTGCAGGCTCAAAAATCACATTAAGAGAGATAGACCAGAAATTTTGTGAAAGCTTTAAAAACTACCTTGAAAAGAAAGCAAAAAAAACAAGCGGTCAGCTTTTATCATCAGCATCAGTATCATCATATTTCAGTAAATTCAGAGCTTGTCTGAATGAAGCGGTAAAGGATAAAATTATATTTTCTAATCCTGCCATTGATGTAAGTAGTCCCAGAATAATAGAGAACCAAAGAGAATACCTAACATTGGATGAGGTCAGGGCTATTGTTAAAGCTGAATGTAGGTATGAAGTTTTAAAAAGGGCTTTTTTGTTTTCCTGCCTTACAGGTTTAAGATGGTCGGACATTCAAAATCTAAAATGGTCACAAGTTCAAAATACTAATGAAGGGTGGCGGATTACTTTTCACCAACAAAAAACTAAAGGGCTTCAATATTTAGATATATCAGAGCAAGCCAGAACCTATTTAGGGGAAAAAGGCAATCCTGATGAGAGAGTTTTTATAGGCTTAAAATATAGCAGTTATATGAATGTAGAGCTATCCAAATGGATGATGAGGGCAGGCATCACAAAAAATATAACTTTTCATTGTGGCAGGCATACTTTTGCAGTCCTGCAATTGACTTTAGGGACTGAAATTTTTACACTTTCCAAACTTTTGGGACATGAACACCTTAAGACTACCCAGATTTATGCAAAGATAATTGATGAGAAAAAGAGAGAGGCAGTTAATAAAATACCAGATATAAACTTGTAATGATGGCAAATCCAATTGAAAACATAATGAACATTATAAATTTGCTTATGGCAAACAGGATTGATGTTGTTGATTTATCAGAGAGCCAAAGAAAGAAATTTATTATCAGGCAGATGAAATGATAATTAAAGAAATGAGATCTCTTAATCAGATTTTACTTTTACCCACAAATGAAAATTTAGATATTGAAAATTGGTTAAAAGGAAATGGCAATTATCAAAAAGGGCTTTATCTTAAAAACCTTATTGAAAGTTTTTACCAGAAAAAAGAGGAAAAACCAAAGCCAAAACAAAACAAAAAATTAACTTCCTATAAGTGGCAAAACAATCCAAATGAAGAACTTCCAGAGCTTTACAAGCTGATGAAAGATACTTACAAGCTAATTGACCCAGAAACTAATTTAAAGCAGTTTACAGCCATTTTTACAGGGCAGCCAATTGATGAGAACCTTAAACCAATTAAGTGGCATCAGGACAATGCAAGTGAGTTACTTTACTTTATTGACAGATTAGAGAAATTAAATAATATTGCCCACAATCCAAATAGGGCAGATTATGAAAAGCTAAAAGCCTGCTTTGTGAAACCAAATGGAAAGCCATTTAATGAGGTTTTTAAATCACTTAAAACCAATTTAGAAATAAACCTATCACAGGAAAAGCAAAAGGCTATAATTGAGCTTGTAGAAAACTTTTAATTTTACCTTTACCTTTGCCAATACTCAAAGCAAACAGCTTTATTTTCAATACTTTCTGACCTTTGCCTTGTCATTGACAGGACAGGATATCGATATCCATTTTTTAATTTTTAAATATTAAATAATGGAAAATTTTAAAATGATAGATGAGAGGCTAAAAAACATTGAAAGCCTTTTATTATCACAAAAAACAGTATTGAATTTTGATGAGGTGGCAGCCTATACAGGGCTATCAAAAAGTTACCTGCATATTCCGGTCAAACTGAACCATCGATTCCGGTCCAAACTGAGCCACCTATTCCGGAGCAAAGTGAACCACCTTTGAGGATGATCTGACGGGTTAAAAATTTAAATTTTTCTACCTGACCTTTATCAGGGGTTTTGAGATACAAAAGTAATCAAGTAGTTTTATTAAACCACTTTATTTTTTTGTAATTTTCTCATGGACTCCCCTGTTAATTCAATTCTATGAGCCTGGTGGATGATTCTGTCCAGTATTGCATCTGCTATGGTATCTTCGTTTATGTATTGATGCCAAGCGGACACAGGGAGTTGTGAGGTTATTATAGTCGAGTGGCGGTTGTGCCTGTCCTCTATGATTTGTAACAAAGCAAGTCGTGCCGCTGTATCCAACGGGGTTAATCCCCAATCGTCCAGGATTAGTAGGTTTTATTTTCGATCCTATCCATTTCCTTGCGGAAGCTACCATCCAGCCTGTCGGATTTTAATTTTCCCAACAACTTGGGTAGAGAAAAATAAGCTACCTTCTTGCCTTTCATACAAGCCTGATAACCGATGGCGGATGCAAGGTAACTTTTACCGCAACCTGTGGCTCCTGTGATGATTATATTTTCTCCTCTTTCAATGAAGGAGCAGTCTGCCATTGTAGCAAGTGTATCCCGGGAGAGGTTTCTCTGATCAGAACACACGACGTCATTCAGTGATGCCTGATACCGGAACTTTGCGTTTTTTATTGCACTTAGCATGCGGCGGTTATTTCGATACAAGAATTCAGCCTCCACCAATTGAGCCAGGATAATACCTGCTTCAGGCTGTTGGTGAACAGGCATTTCCATGATAGAATGATAGCGGTCTGCCATACCGGTGAGCCGCAGAGACCTCATCAGGTCAAGAGTGTTCAAGTGTGTCATATATACGTATTTTGATTATTGATAATAGGAATGACCACGAACATTTTCATGCTCGATGTCAACTTGTAAGGGTTCTTTATCACTACAAGAAAACAGATCGTCGCTACGCAGGGACAGTATCTTGTCCAACTTGCGATATGATATAAAATCATATTCCAGGCATATAGATGCCGCTTCTTCTATTTTCTCTTTGCCATTCTTGAGAGCCAATTGTATGACCCCCTGACATGTTTTAAACCCTTGTTCAGGATGTTTACATTGGAGAAAAATTTGTTCTATAAGCCTGAGGGTGTTAGGGCCTATTTTCATGCCTTGATTCATAAAATGTTCCTCGCTCCAATTATGATAATACCTGTGCCGGGGATGCAGGTGAGATTCGTTGGTAGTATACCTGAACTGTACCCGGGTGCGCTGGTGGACGGCTATCCTCTCGTACTTGTAATAAATTTCTACAGATTGACTCGTGTAACCTATCTCTACTTTCTTGCCTGTATATTGGTAAGGTACGGAGTAATGATGTTTGTCCTCTCCAAGCATCACGTGACAGTTAGGGTGTACTTTGGCCAGGCAATATTTTTTTAATTCAAAACAAGACAGGGGTAAAGGTTTGAGCGTGTCCCTTTCCATACTTTCGAACTGTTGTTGGCGGCTTGTTGATTTTCCCTGGAAGTTTTGTTGATTATGTTTGCTAACCAATTCCCGAATAGTCTTGTTTAATTCCGCCAGATTATAAAATACTTTGTCATGCAACGGAGCATATACACGTGTATACAGGATATTTACCGCCGATTCAACCAGTGCCTTGTCTTTTGGTTTTCGTGCACGGGTGGGTAGCACGGCCGTGTCATAGTGAGTGGCAAAATCAGCCATGGAATGATTGATCTCAGGGTCATACTTGCTTGACCTGTTCACGGAGGGTTTCAGGTTATCCGTCACTATGGCCTGCGGAACTCCCCCGAACCATTGTAAAGCATTGCTAAGGCAATGCAAAAGTCTGGTGTTTGCTGAGTGAAACTTGCCTCTGCATAGGTGTATTGAGAACAAGGTAATATTGCCACAAAAAACTCTACAGGTCTTATCTCTCCGCTTTGTGGGTCGGTCAGGTGCAGTTTCTTGCCGGCATAATCAACCATCATCTTATCACCAGCTTTGTGTTCTAACACACAGGTTATTTGCTGGCTTTTCTCATACCGCCTGTAATGCTCGCAAAACTGAGAGTATTGTACTCCGTCCGGGTAGTTCTCCTTGTACTGTTCCCAAAGCATTAACTTGGTTACACCTACACGGCTTAATTGTACATCCATCTGAGGAAACAAGCTATACAATATATCATGTTCCGGTTTATCCTCCGAGGCTGGGTAAACGATAGAATACAGTTCCTTGTCACTCAACTTCAAAGCTCTCTTTCTGACAGCGGATGTTTATGTATAACTTCCCTGTATTTTATAATCGTGTTTCGTGACATCCCTGTCAACTCACGTATCTGCCTTTGGGACTTACCTTCAAGGCTTAACTTCAGAAACTTTTTCAATTTTGTCATCGATATAATTTGATTTGCCATATTGGGTTTTTATGCACAATATAGCTGTCAAATCATACTCGTTAAGTGGTTCACTTTGCTCCGGAATTAGTGGTTCACTTTACTCCGGAATTAGTGGTTCACTTTACTCCGGAATTAGTGGTTCACTTTACTCCGGAATACTCAGTTACCTTTACAAACTAACTTGCAGTGGTGGAATACCTTGCTACAAACCACAGGGAAAACATATCTATTTCAATAAACAGGAAATAGACCAATGGTTAATGCAAAACAAAAAGGCAACTACCAGAGAGCTTGACAGTCAGGCAGCTACATTTGTGACCTTAAAAAGTGGTGCAAAATGATAGGGGCTTATTACAAATTGGCTTTACTTCCAGATGATGTAAGAGCCACAAATAAAATTAAAAGCAAAGCCAGATTGGATTGTATTGCCTTTACTGATAAGGTGGCAGGTGGTTACAAAGGATTGACATTTTTTATCAATGATAAAAGGCATAAAGGACAGTTATTTTTTTACAAAACACCTTGCAGGGACTTTATTAATACTGATAGTAAAAGACTTGCAGAATGGAGTTTAACAGGCAATGGATTGAATGTAAGTAGTATTTATATTGATGATACTGATTTTCCAGAAATAGGATATGGCTATCCAAATGCAAACAGGCTTTTAAAAGATGGTAGCCAAAATCCTTTGTTTCAATATAGAAATGATGGTTACTTGTTTTTAATCAATCAGGACTATTCAGAAATAGAACTTTTTGTTATTCCTGATGGTAGAAACCTTATAAGCAGCTATTATCAAAAATTCATTGATGGTGGTTTTGATGATGAGGTCAATCAATTAAGACAGCAAGCTATAATCTTTTACAGTTATGAGGGACTTGTTATATAGTAAGTTGTATCAATTGACATATTTAATCAATTGGTTATGTTTGACACTGTAAACTTATGGCTGCCAATAGACAAAGCAGGCAACTTTGATTTATCCAAAACATTGCAGAAATTGTCAGGTTTATCAGAAACCACCAAAGATGATGGTCAGGTCTATTATAGCGGTCATTTGAATAATTACAAGGTCAGTTTATCAGGTCAGGGAGTATCTTTAAAGGGTAGCCTTGCAAAATACTTCCTGCCTGATAACTTTCATACATTGACAAGGTCAGACAGTGCCAGAGCTTTAGAACAATTAGCTGATGAACTTTATTTACCTATTCATAATGCTAATGTAAGCAGGTTTGATTTTGCTGAAAATTTCCTGATGGACTATGAGCCAGAGGCATATTACCAATTTTTAGGTCAGTGTCAATATTATAAAAGACTTCCACAGGATAAGAGCCTTTATTATACAAATGGAATGAGGCAGAAAGTATTTTACAATAAAATAGCAGAGGGAAAAGCCAAAAGATTGAGCCTGCCAGAGGTTTGGAATGGTCAAAATGTCTTAAGGTATGAGATGAGATTTATAAGCAGGCTGCCAAAACAATTTAAGCAGGCAGAAATAAAAGCAAGTAGTTTATCAAATGAAAAGTTTTATATAACTATCTTTGACAGATGGCTTGCAGAATATGAAGCTATCAATAAAAATCATAACATAAACTTTAATATATCAAACATGAATAGCCCTAAAGACTTTTGGAAACAAATAAACCTGATGGCAATAAATATGATTGGTCAGGATAAAATAATACAGGAAATTGAAAATTTAAGGCATCAGAAAGCCTTTGACAAACCAGAGTATTACAGCCGATTAAAGAGAGAAATCAAAAAGCTTTGCAAAACACCAGAGATGACAAACCAATCTGATTTAGTGGCAGAGCTTGACAGGAAAATCAAAGCAGCCAGAAACCATTACAGGTAAATGTTTATATCAATATTACTTTTTAGCTTAACTAATTCAGACAGAACATATATAAATGTCTATATATGTTCTGCTTTGTATTTAGGTGGGTAGTGGGGTGGCTTAAGAATGGTCTTAAAATGAAATCCTTACAGCCATTGCTTTAACCACAGGGATATTTTTCATAATTTTTTTGGTTGATAGTTTGTGACTTGCTTCTAATTTTTTAATGAAAATTCAACTTTTTGTATATTGGCTTGTTTTAATAATTTGAGTGAGTACAAATTAAATATTGTCAATATATAACTTAAAAATCAATGATAGAAAATTCAAATGAAATTACACTTTGGGATGGATATGATACTTACCTTAATGGAAAATTAACAGGTAATAAAATTACACTTTGGGATGGAAATGATACTTACTTTAATGGAACATTAACAGGTAATAAAATTACACTTTGGGATGGATATGATACTTACCTTAATGGAACATTAACAGGTAATAAAATAAGTTTAAGCGATGGCCAGAATACCTTTTATAGTGGAACATTAAAGTGATTTGCTGCTAATATACATTCTATTTAAAAAATAAACTACTAATAATTTACCTTGTAAATTGATTATCAACATATTATAACTTTTTTACTTTTCAAACTTCACTTTTTGTATAGGGAAATAAATCGCTGTATATCAATATTATACCATTATTTTTTCGATTATGTATACATGCGTATATACGTTTTTACGGATATTCGGAAACTTAAATAAAGAAAAAAAACAGGTTATGAATACATTCAGCAAAATTCATTTCTATTTCACCAAAAACTTTATTGGGGCATAATCAATTGATTATCATTCATATACAAGTTTACGATTATTTTGACAACAAATTTATTGCCACAAAAATTTGACAATAAATTTATTGTTATGTATCTTTGCCAATAAAATCATTGTCAAATGAAGTGGATCAAACCAAATACAATTACTGGGTCGGTAGCTCAGGGTAAAAAATACTTTAGAAGAAAAGATATCGAGGACAAAATCTGGTACGAATTATTGCAAAATAATAGTGTCTTGTTTCTCGCTCCAAGAAGAGTAGGAAAGTCATCTATTGTATCTTTTATGGCAGAAAACGCCAATGAGGGTTTCATTTGTAAGTATGAAGTCATTCAATCTATTGATTCTGTTCAGGAGTTTTTTAAGAGAACTATAAAAATGATAGATGACTCACTTTCAGCATACGGAAAAAGTAAAGAGTGGTTTTTAACATGGTGGAAAAGTTGGACAATAAAAACAATTGGAAAAGATAAAGTTGAAATTGGAGACAAGGATATAGATTACAGAAGTACATTTTTTGATCTATTAGATCATTTGAAGAATAAGGATGTAAAGGTAGTTTTATTCTTAGATGAGTTTCCGGATGTGGTCTTAAATGTATCTAATAAGGAAGGCGAAAAAAATGCAGCATTACTTCTGGATGATGTAAGAACCATTTGTCATGAAAAAAAATTTAAAGAGACATTTGTTATGGTTTTATTAGGTTCAGTAGGACTTACTCATATTGTGAAACGCATTACAGGTAGAATTGACAAAATCAATCATTTACATACAGAACATTTACCACCACTTACAAATATACAAAGTAGGTCATTTCTGGATTTCTTGCTCGAAGGAGCTACTATGCAGGTGAATATGGAATTAAAAGAGTATATATTGAAGAAAATTGGGAATTACATACCCTATTATATTCAGCTACTCATTGAGGAGTGTGATGAAATCTTAATCGAAGAAGAAAGACCTATATTAACCAAAAAGAATGTAAATCAAGCTTATAAACAGTTATTAAAGAAAAACGAAAAATTTGAAGATTGGGACAATAGATTATCCAAATATTTTGGTGAAATATATCCTTTTCTTAAAAAAGTTTTATCCAAATGTGCCGGACAAAATAAAATTTCATTGCAAGAAATATTTGATATTGCTGTGAAATATGAATTAGAATTACAATGGAAAGCGCATATTGATGATATATTAGTAGCTGACGGTTATATTTTTGAAGATAAATCTAATTTTTATTTTGTCTCCCCATTGCTTAGAGATTGGTGGCAGGCAAGAAATCCACAAATGAATTGATAATGGCACCAGAAATATTACAATATCAAAACGCAAATCAAAGCTTTGAAAGCGTTATTGATCATTTTATTGTCAGGCAGCGGGAGTTTGAGCGTGTCATAGACGATATCAGAAATACGGATAAGGATTCTTCGTTTCAGCATTATGTATTTGTAGGTCGGCGTGGAAGTGGAAAATCTACATTGCTAAGGCGAATCCAGGCAGAGATTAATATAGATGAGCAATTAAGTGATCATTATGTCTGCATCAATATCGCCGAAGAAAAATCATTTATTTATAAACTATACGATCTTTGGGACTATGTCATCAGAGAATTAAATGCATTGGGCTACAAAATCCAGGATTTGGATTTTAGAATATTTAAAGACGATATGAAGGCCTATACCAAAGAACTTCATGCCCGGATCATACAAGCTCTCAAGGCAAATAACAGAAGGCTTGTTTTGCTATTAGACAATATTGACAGGATTTTAGATACGCGATCAGGAGGTCTTGATACAGCACTTTTCAGAGAATTATTGATTAATTTTAAAGAAATCAGAATCATAGGCGGAAGTACACACATGTCAGAACATTTTTGGAAATACGACATGCCATTTTATGAATTTTTTACAATAAAAAAATTAGAACCGCTCTCCCTTCAGGAAGTAAACAAACTACTTGTCCATTGGAGTCAGGTAAAAAACCTGCCTGAGATTGTAGAAATAATAAAAAATTATCCCGGCAAACTGCAAAGTATTCGTATGCTTACCGATGGTATGCCGCGGACAATGCTACTTTTTGTGGATATGATGATAGACCGACCAAAACAAAATGGTTATACATATCTACAAGTATTGGTGGACAGAGCTACGCCCATCTATCAGGAACGATTAGGGATATTGTCCCCAGCGCAACAAAAGGTACTCTCAGAGCTGGCTTTTTTATGGGATGCAGCCAGTGTAGAAGAACTCGTACCTCTCTGTAAAATGGAAGGTAAGGTGGTATCAGCCTTGCTCAAACAGCTCGTAGATATCAGATATGTAGAAAAAATTAAGACCCACAACAAAAACAATTTGTACAGAGTAGAAGAGCGATTTTTCAATCTTTGGTTTAATATGACGCAAGGAGGGCTCAATAGCCGCATAAGAGCCAAAGCATTGACCGATTTTTTGGAAAAATGGTACGACAAGTCAGAGCTTAATGAACTGTGTGTAGAATTTTCCTATGCCATAAGCCAAGAGGATGCAAAAAGGGACTACATCGAAGCCATGTCACATGCCTTATTGGGTAGTGACAAAATATCATCTGAATACAAACAAAAATTACACTCTCAGCTCTCAAGTAAAGGCCTCTTAAAAGAGCTTGATACGCAAAATGAATTTAGTGATGATTTAGAAAAAATCACAGGAGCGTTTGATAATAATGATTATGAAAAAGCAATAACCTTGTTGGAAAATTCAAATATTGAAGATGATCTCAAATATTTTGGATTGGGATTAGCGTATAAAAGTCTCGATGATTTTTCTAATGCCGAAAAATACTATCTCTTAGCCATAGAAAAAGGAGATGTCGATGCATTAAACAACCTTGCTCTATTGTATGCCAACCAAGGGAGAGAAGCCGATGCTGAAAAATACTACTTTTTAGCCATAGAAAAAGGAAGTGTAAGTGCATTATACAACCTTGCTCTATTGTATTATAACCAAGGGAGAGAAGCTGATGCCGAAAAAAATTACCTCTTAGCTATAGAAAAAGGAAGTGTCGAATCATTATACAACCTTGCTCTATTGTATCAAAACCAAGGGAAAGAAGCCAATGCCGAAAAATACTACCTCTTAGCCATAGAAAAAGGAGATGTCGATGCATTATTCAACCTTGCTCTATTGTATGATAACCAAGGGAGAGAAGCCGATGCCGAAAAAAATTACCTCTTAGCCATAGAAAAAGGAAGTGTCGATGCATTATACAACCTTGCTCTATTGTATGATAACCAAGGGGAAGAAACCGATGCCGAAAAATTCTACCTCTTTGCCATAGAAAACGGACATGTCAGAGCATTAAACAACCTTGCTCTATTGTATGATAACCAAGGGAAAGAAGCCAATGCCGAAAAATACTTCCTCTTAGCCATAGAAAAAGGTGATGTCGATGCATTAAATAACCTTGCTCTATTGTATGCCAATCAAGGGAAAGAAACCGATGCCCAAAAATACTACCTCTTAGCCATAGAAAAAGGAAGTGTCGATTCATTATACAACCTTGCACTTTTCTATGCCAACCAAGGGAAAGAAGGCGATGCCGAAAAATACTACCTCTTAGCTATAGGAAACGGAGAAATTAAGGCATTAAACAACCTTGCAATTTTGTATGCCAACCAAGGCAATGAAGGCGATGCCGAAAAATACTATCTCTTAGCCATAGAAAAAGGAGATGTCAATGCATTTAACAACCTTGTACTACTATTTTACTCGAGGAATAAAAAAGCAGAAATAATACAATTGATCCAAGCCCCATCTTCGGCCATGATAAATCAATGGATGGAAATAAACATTGAAGCAGCATCTATTATCTTTTTGTATATAGGCGACATGATGAGATTTAAGTCTTTGTCTGACAAATTTATGAAAGGTGAAAAAACGATATCAAGATTGGTTTTAGAAATGTTTTTAGTGCATAAACAGTACAATTGGGTGTACAAATATTTTAATGCAAAAGCTGATATGATTGAAGCATACAAACCCATGTATTATGTTACCTTACATCTGCTTGAAGACAAAGAGCAGGAGATATTAAGAATGCCGCCTGAGATACAGGAAAATGTTGAGAATATCTTGACTAAAGTAAAAAGACTACAAGAATTTTATGAATCTTAATATAGGCTTTTATAATAATAAAATCTATATATTACTTACCACAATAAGGTAATTTCTCGGAAAATGAGGTAATAATATCATTATATTTAAGCTATTACTTAACTAATAGTTTTTTAAAGTTAATATATTGCTTTACATATTATTTGCAAATGTAAATATTATGCTTTACATTTGCGACATAAATGTCAAGGTATAAATTTATATTGTGAAAGGTAAATCACTACAATTACAGCAGCTCAACCATAAAATGGCAGCTTTTGCAGCACTAAAGCAAGTGGCGATTCCTCCGACAGGATGGATAAAAGCTATTCGTACAAGTCTGGGTATGTCTCTGCAACAGTTGGGTAATAAGTTGTCCATTTCAAAACAAGGGGTTTTGGATATAGAGAAAAGAGAAAAAGAAGGCGCCATCACCATAAGGTCTCTGAGAGAAGTAGCAAAAGCATTGGACATGCAATTGGTATATGGTTTTGTTCCCAATGATGGTTCACTGGAAGCATTGATTGAAAAAAGGTCTGTTCAGTTGGCAAAAGAAATAGTTCTTCGTTCTTCAAATACCATGCATTTGGAAGATCAGGGCAATTCTGAAAAGAGGATCAAAAAAGCCATAAAAGAGCGGGCTGAAATACTAAAAAATGATTTGCCTAAAATTTTATGGGATTAGGTTTTGATTACATACATGGGCAAACACCTCTAGATCCGGATGAAATGGATGGGTTACTTATTCCAACTATTGCTACACAAGGAGAATTGGATGAGTTTGAGCAACAGAATATAGAAAAAGCCATTCAATGGTCAATGAGTCGTTCTTTTAAGGCGGATACCATTTTTTCAGAAGAATTTATAAAAAGACTGCATTCCAAAATGTTTGGAGATATATGGTCTTGGGCTGGTAACTTCAGGAAAACCAATAAAAACATGGATGTTGATTGGTGGAAAATACCACATGAGTTGAAAATACTTATTGATGATGCCGTTTATTGGTACAAACATGATATTTATCCACCGGACGAAATGGCCATTAGATTCAAACATCGTTTGGTAAGTATTCATTGTTTTTCTAATGGGAATGGAAGGCATAGCCGACTTATGGCAGATATAATCATTGAAAAAATATTCAAAAAACAAATTTTTACATGGGGCGGACAAAATCTTACAAAAAAAGGTGAAGCCCGAATAGTTTATTTACATGCTTTAAAAGCAGCCGATTTGGGAGCTTATAGTCCTTTGCTGGAATTTGCAGGAAATTAAATCAGACCATGCAATTGCTACAGTTTTGTTTCGGAAAGTGTTATGGACTATCATTTTTTTATATTTTTGTGATACATTATTTTTGAAATGAGTTCAAAGCCCAAAACAATAGAAGAATATATCTCTCAGGCACCCGCACATGCACATGCACACCTGTTGTCAATATATCAAATCCTGAAGAAGATCGCACCGGATGCAACGGAAGCTATAAAATGGAATCAACCTGTTTTCGAACAAAAAAGGATTTTGTTTTCTTTCTCCGCATTCAAATCTCATATAAATTTTATGCCGACAGGACAAACACTTAACCAATTTTCGGATGAAATAAAAGATTATAAAACAGGTAAAGATACCATACAATTTTCTTACGATAAGCCGCTTCCTGTTGATCTGATAAAAAAACTGGCTAAACACAGATTACATGATGTTTTGGATAATGATGCCAAATGGATGTATTAAATCAGGTAGGCAAAATATTACAATTATTTGATTTTTTTTAAAGAAGGGTAAAGCGATCAATGGTCCTTCATTAATAAATATCCTTCACAACTTTATGCCTGAATTAAGAATAGTGTTTTAAAATCAGAAAGTTTTAAAACTGGTGATCATCTTAAAAATTGGAAAAAATCAGAAAAGGGATTCAGACCTTTATTTACTGATACTGTATATAAATCGGCTTGGGATATAACCGGAGAATTTCCTCAGGGGTCATCATTCTGAAAGGTTTGTTTTTTATATCATTTTTATAAAACAATTTAAAACCGGTAAACTGAACCGGATATCCGGACACAAACCGGTTGTAGGAATCTCTTTTTTTGGCCGGATGACCGAAGCCATCCATATTGATAATAACCTGTACTTCAGGTGTGGGTTTGATTTGATCCGAACGGGTGATCATCCCTTTCGTAAATCGGTGAATAACCAGGATTTTAGGAGATAAATTGTGTTTTTTGACTAAATCAGAAAGATATTCTATGGCAAAGTTGATATCATTAGCGTCCATAGTTCCGATTTTTTTTCCGGGAGAACTGCCATCCTTCATGGACCATTCAGGATCCAATCCCAGGTGGACGTCTTCATCCAGTAAATATTTTTCCAGCGAGGGAACTTCTTTTTTTACGGTGCTGTGTCCTACCTGAATGTCCAGAAAACAAATTCCTTTTATTTTTTTTGCCAGGTCTACGGCTTTGAGAATCTGTTTTTCCGGCATTCTCAGTCTGTAAGTATTGTTTTTCCCGGGATTACGCTGAGCTGTAATGGCGATATAATGTATTGCGGGAATAACCGGAGTCGTTTTGTCGGCTTTCGTCCATTTTATTACTTCAAGGTCCAAATTTTTAATCAACTCCTCTTCCGGAAGGGATCCTAGAATGCCCATATGCTTCGAATAAAAATTGCCGTAGTAAGCCACCAACCTATGGAATGGAAGAAGGGCTCCCGGTTTTGGAACCGGTCCTTTGGTTGGCCAACGTTTGGTAATACTGTCGTGGCACAGGGCGGATACCTTCATTTGATAAGTATTTGTATCAAAAGGATTTTTATCTATCCATGCTGTCGTGTCAACATTATTCAAAGTGTCTTTTTCGGTTGGTAATATAACGACTTCTGGTTCAACCGGTTTTTCTGCTGATGAGTTTTTGCAGCTGCTGAAAATATTGATTATCAATAAACAAATAAAGAAACATGTTAATTCCGGTGATTTTTTCATTTTATAAAATTGAATGATATAATGAACTTTTGTATTTTTTAACAAATTGATGGTTTAACAGTAGGGTGTTTTTATTTTGTTTTCAGAATCACATAATAAACGATCCGAAAACACATCTCATCATCGGAACTACATCTGATGAGACAATATTAAACAAAATAGTTGAGATATAAAAATCAAACAGGATTTATTTGAGTCAGTGCCGTCAATTATTTAATAACTGGAGCATCACCAGATATAGAATATACATATAACAAGTGAATCACCAAGGGTATCATCCTGAAATGCAGAGCCAACAAATTTAACAGAACGCTGATTAATGTTTTAGATCTAACCTTTTTCCGGAATATTTTTTAGGATTTCCAGGGTGAATTTCCAAAATTTTTCAACGGAAGAAATTTTTACCCTTTCATCCGGTGAGTGGGCACCTTTGATCGTTGGTCCGTAAGAGATCATATCCATATCGGGGTAGTTGCGTCCTAAAATCCCGCATTCCAGGCCTGCGTGACAAGCGACAACATGGGCTTTTTGTCCAAACATTTTTTCATACCGGGTGGTAAGCACTTCCAGAATCGGTGAGTTGACATTTGGATTCCATCCCGGATAATCCCCTGAAAAAACCACTTCAAATCCACCGGATTCAAAAGTTGCTTTCAGACTTTGTGCTACATCTTTTTTGGATGATTCAACGGACGATCGGGTAAGACAAAGGATTTTTGCCGTACCATTTTTTATTTCTACTTTGGCAACGTTGTTGGATGCTTCCACCAAATCTTTGATATCCGGACTCATCCTGAATACACCGTTAAAAGCGGCATATAAGGCATTGATGGTTGATATTTGTTGGTCAACAGACATAACAAATGACGGACACGATGTTTCTTCCCAATCGATCGAAAGATTTTTTTCAAGAGAAACATATTCTTTGAGGATATCATTTTTTTGCTGTTGCAGGATTTGAGACACCTCTTCTTTTTTTCCGGAAGGAAAGGTTATGATAGCCATACTTTCTCTGGGAATGGCATTTCTGAGGCTGCCACCTTCAAACTCAGAAAGTCTCACATCTGATTTTTCCAAACCATAAAGTAGACGTGTCAGCATTTTATTGGCATTGCCCCGCCCCAGGTGGATATCAATACCGGAGTGACCGCCCTGAAGACCTTTGACAGATATTTTTAAAACTACAAGATTTTGACTTTCAATGGATTCCGGGGTATAATTTTTTGTAGCTGTGACATCGAGTCCTCCGGCACATCCTATGTCTATTTCGTCATCTTCTTCTGTATCGAGATTGAGCAGGATTTCTCCGGTCAGCCAGCCCGCCTGCAATCCCATAGCGCCGGTCATACCGGTTTCTTCGTCAATGGTAAATAATGCCTCCAGGGCAGGGTGGGGGATGTCTTTTGAAGCCAGGATTGCCATAATGGTTGCCACACCTATTCCATTGTCTGCGCCTAGGGTAGTTCCTTCGGCTTTTACCCAGTCGCCGTCTACGTACATTTGAATACCCTGTGTATCAAAATCAAAAAGGGTGTCATTGTTTTTTTGATGCACCATATCGAGGTGTGACTGTAAAACCACCGTTTTTTTGTTTTCCATTCCCGAAGTTGCCGGTTTTAAGATGATGACATTGCCAACCGGGTCTTTTTTGGTTTCCAATCCAAGGGAAGTACCAAAATCCATCATAAAACGGATGACTTTTTCCTCTTTTTTGGAAGCACGGGGTACGGCATTGAGGTCAGCAAAACAATTCCAAAGTGTGTTAGGGTTCAGATTTCTGACGGATGAAGACATGGTTTTATATTTTTTGCGAAGGTAGGAAAAAGTATGGATGTATAAAAATGAATATATAGAATTGAAGATGCGGTGTGTATCTGATGTAAGGATTTTAAAGGTTCAGCGTTTATGTATTACAGGAAGGAAATAATGTGGTCTGCATTCGTGGCCAACATCCGACAAGCTCAGATTTTTTATCGGAATCAATTCTTTACCTGGTCAGCCCGTCACCAAATAGTCACATCGGAGTGAACCACAAACGCAACAAATTTTACATCAATTATGCTCATTATTGAATCAAAAACAGATAAAAAGATAACAAATTATACCAAAATCGGGCTTTGTTTAATATTTTATCCGTAAATTCGGGACCTAAATTTGCAAATACGCTTTTTTCCCTTACTTTTGTGGCGTTTTTTTAGAAATGAAACAATAACCCTTTGATTATTAAATTAAAATAATATGGCTTTAATAGGCAAGATCAGAAAAAACATGTGGCTCGTCATCGTCTTATTGGCAGTGGCCCTTGCCGGATTTATCATTATGGACATGACCAGTGCTTCCAACAGAGGAGGTGGATTGTTTGGTTCAAGTTCAGCTATCGGGAAAATTGATGGCAAAAAAATTGACTACATGGATTTTCAGAAAGCTGAATCTGCCTTGTACAGCGGAAGTGCTGATGTATACGGCAGAAGAAATTCATTATGGAATTATTTTTTGGAAAAATCGATTATTGACGATTATGCGGAAGACCTTGGATTGGGTGTGGCGCCGGACGAACTGAATGAATTGGAGTTTGGTAATCAATTGAGCCCTATTGTTCAGAATAATTTCAGAAATCCTCAGACTGGTCAGGTTGACAGAACGCAACTTACTCAATTTCAGGAAGCCATCAACAATGGTGAAGAGTTGAATCCAACCTTTGTTAACTTCTGGAATGAGCAAAGAAAACAGATTGTCAAATCGCAGATTCAAAATAAGTTGGTAAATATGGTTTCTAAGGCGATGGTTGTTCCTAACTGGATGGCTGAGCTTGGTGCTAAAAATCAATCTGAAACTGCTGACTTTGATTATGTTATGGTCACTTATGACAAAATAGCAGATGAGGAAGTTAAACTGACTGATGCTGATTACGAAACATATATCAAAAAAAATGAGGTAAAATATACCAATAAAGAGGAAGTCAGAAATCTTGCTTATGTAGTCTATGAAGTAATGCCAACAGCTCCGGATTCTCAAAAAATATTTGATGATCTTGTTGCCTTAAAAGAGGGTTTGATAAATGCAACCAATGATTCGGCATATGTTAGTTCCAATCAGGGATTTTTCAACAATAGTTTTGTCAAAAAGGATGACTTACAAGGGGTGTTGAAAGATACTATTTCTAATTTTTCTGTCGGAAGTGTTATTGGGCCTTTTGTTGAAGGCAATTTATATGTAATGGCAAAAATCGCAGAAAGAAGAGTTATGGCTGACTCTGCAAAAGCAAGCCATATTCTGAGGTCTGTTCAGCCGGGAGATGCTTTAGGTCTTGTTAATGCCAAGGCTTATATTGACAGTTTGAAAAATATCCTTAATTCAGGAGGTGCCAGCTTTAAAGACCTGGCTACCAATAACAGTATGGATACAGGTAGTGCTGCTACTGGTGGTGATTTGGGCACATTTGCACCGGGTGCTATGGTTCCTGAATTTAATGATGCAGTATTTGTTACCGGAAAAGAGGGAGGATTGTACACTGTTGAAACGCAATTTGGTGTCCACCTTATAAAAGTTGAAAAGTTGATTTTTAAAACCAATGAGCCAAGATATAAGCTGGCTTATTTGTCTTCGCCGATTGTACCAAGTCAGGAGACACAGGACAAAGTATTGGATCAGGTTATGGCTGCTTCAGAAAAATTTAAAGATCTGGAAAGTCTGAAAGCTGATAAATCTTTGAAAATAGAAGACGCTAATGGTTTGAAAAAGAACGATTTTATGGTTGGTAACCTTGGAGGTGGTCAGACTTCAAGAGACATCGTAAGATGGGCTTTTGAGAAAAAGACAAAAGAAGGTGTTGTTTCACCGGTTATATATACGTTTTCGGATGAACAAAACTACCATGACAGCAAACACGTTTTGGTGGCTCTCAAAAGTGTTGCAAAACCAGGTTTAGCAACCGTCGAGTCTCTTAAAGGGACCATTGATGATTTGGTAAGAAATGAAAAGAAAGCCGAAATGATCAAAGCAAAAGCAACTGAAAAGGACTTAAATTCTTTTGGGTCTAAGTTCGGTGTTTTACCATCATCAGCAACAGGATTAGCATTTGCTTCACCTATGATTCCAAACATTGGTGCTGAGCCTAAGATAATTGGTAAAATTTTTGCTACCAAGGCCGGGCAGGTATCTGAGCCGATTGTAGGTACAGCAGGTGTTTGTATGGTTAGCGTTAAATCTATCACTCCGGGAGTTGCCGGTGAGAATGCACAAATGATGAAACAACAAATGGCCATGTCTGCCAGAAGTCAGGTTTCTTACAAGTTGATGGAGTCTTTAAAGAAATCCAAAAAAGTAACAGATAACAGATATACATTTTATTAGTATATTCTGTCTCAAAATATACAAAAGGTCATTTGTCAAACAAATGGCCTTTTTTTTTCAAAAAAGTGAAATAGGGTGTTATTTTTTGCTTGTTTCGAAGGAAATTAAAACTCATAATGTAAAAAACTTTACATTTCGAATAGGGGAAATTGATTTTTGTGTGTCTTTCAACATGAATCAGATCATAATAATCAGTGCTATGTCGTGTAACCCAATTACCGTAGTATTCCGAAAAATGTTTTATCGTATTCATGTTTTACATAATATGATGAACAAAACCTTTATGTGTTTATCTTTTATTACGGCTATTTTATTGATGCCCGGAATGTTGAATGCACAGGTGCAGAAAGTTCAGTATTATCTGGCTTATAATGAAGCGACGTGTCTTTTTGATTTTCACATAATCATCAAACAAGGTCAGGCAACCAGCATTCCTCATAGAACCCAATTGAATGCACAAATTTCGATTGTGGTTCCGACAGGAAGTACTATCTCGATTGAAAGGAGATACATGCCTTTACAGAATAATCAGAATTATTCAGGAACTGATCCTATGGTATGGCAATTGGCCAGTACTATACTTTCTCCTGAAGCTCAGCCTGAATCAGATTTCTATAGTATCATCCCCACCTTATCTCCCACTTCTTTTTATAATAATCTAGCAACAAACGATACCATCAGACTATTTTCATTGGCAATATCACCTGTTACAACATGTGGCAAGGGAGTCAGAATATTTCAGAATGGTGTTGATCCGGGACCTTCTGCCCCGGGAATGTTTGGAAGTAATTTTTCAAACGGATTTACAATGGGTGGTCTGACCAACAGGTATGACGGAAATGCACAACCAAAAAATCCATCAAAACCTCAGATATCACTACTCCAATCTCAATGTAGTGATGGGATAGACATTTCACTGGAGACCGGTCGAGCCTGCCGCATGTCATGGATCTTTTACGTATGAATGGACAGGTCCGGAAGGTTATAAAAACAATGAAAAAGATGTGTTGATAGAAAATTCAGGACCTTTACAAAACGGATGGTATCATATTTCCATCAAAGATTCTATCGGATGTATTACTAAAGACAGCATTGCGGCCTTTTCCAAACCTAATGGAGGCGATGACAAATCTGTCAGATGTTACCTTACCGGAAAAACGACCTTAAAAGCTGGAAGCTCCGGTGAATGGGTTAAAGATACTATCAATCCCGGGACCTTTATATTGACGCATCCTCAGTCTTTGATTACCGGAGTTGATTCTTTTTCTGCTCCGGGAACATATCGGGTTTTCCGTTCTTCCGGAATCTGTCAGGATACCGTAATGATACATGTTGGAGAAAATTGCACCTGTGCCGTGGAAAATGAGCTTACCATACCTGAAGATTTTTCTTTTTGCAGTCAGATAACTGATATCACGATAGAAGGGAATGAAGTGGATGTTCCCGGGACGTATGGATGGTTGTATAGTGAAAATAGTGGAGTTTTTATACCGGCTCCGGGGATTTCAAATCAAAAAAACTATAAAACAAACATTTTACATGTTGGGGAACACACCTTTAAAAGGGTTTTTTATCCCTTAGGAACCCCTGATTGTTCTGATACTAGCAATACTGTAATTATTTTAGTTTCTCCTGACATTAATGCAGGGGCTGATTCTGAACTTTTTTGTTTTGAAACTGATACGGCATTTTTACAGGCATCGGGTTCGGGGTATTGGAAGGTTCTGCCTGAGAGTGTCGGGGAGATTACCTTACAACAATATGGTAACCCAATTCAGGCTATACATTCATTTGAATTGCCGGGAGACTATCTTCTGAGCTGGACCAATGATGTTTGTTCGGATACGGTTACGATCAAGGCTAATCCATACTGTGGTTGTTTTGAAGCAAATGCCGGACGTGATACTTCAGCATGTGCAGGAAGTGATTTGAAACTTGCAGGAAGTTGTATTGTCGGCCGGTGGTATACTGTACCGTCTAATCCTGCAGGTGTACAGATTTTGACAGATACCCTTGGAAACGCTGATATTCGTTTTTCAGCCAGTGCTTTGGGCGAGTATCGTTTTATTTATGTTGTGTTTGATACCTTGGTTGATACGATTAAAGTTGTTGTTCATTCGCGTCCTAACATCAATGTCGGAGAAGACTTTGCTTTTTGTGAAGGAAGTCCGGCGGTTTTAATTGTGGCAGGCGGAGGCGTAGGATATGTTTGGTCCACTTTACAAACCACGGCTAATATATTAGTTTCTCCTGCCCAAACCACGACGTACCATGTTACAGGTTACAATCAGGCCGGATGTTCAAATACAGATTCAATTACCGTGACTATTTTGCCCAGACCGGCAGGAAGTATTCCTTCTATTCCTATGGTACCTGAAGGAAGCAATGTTGAGTTGAATTCCGGAATTTGGTCGGACGCTCAACAATTTATATGGCAAGGTCCGAATAATTTTATTGCGACAGAACAAAACCCAATGATATCAAATATCAGGAAAAATCAGGAGGGCATGTATCAATTGACGATTATTTCGCCTGACGAATGTATGACGGTTTCTTCAGTTCAGGTTATAGTGGATGAAAGGGTTTTACCTCTATACATTTCTAAGCTTGAGGCAGTATATGACAAAATATATCATCAGAACCTTATTTCCTGGAATATCGAATCATTGATAAATCATGATTATATCATAGTAGAAAGAGCTTTGGATGGAGAAAATTTTATACCTCTGGAAAAGATTTTTACAAATGAAACAACGGGGAGGTTTGAAATATCAGACAAAGAGATAACCTTTAATAAACTTTATCAATACAGATTATTGAGTGTGGATATTGATGGGCAAAAAGAATATTTCGGACCAGTTGTGGTACGAACAAACAGAAATGAAGGGAAAGAGTTATCAGCAAAATTATTTCCGGTGCCAGCAACGGATAAAGTACATCTTCAGTTAAATCCGGAATATGAGGAGAATGTTCATATTTTAGTTTATGATACGGATGGATTATTAATTTTTGATAAAAAGGTATCCGGAGGAACTGCCGGTAATGTATTGAGCGGCTTTGATGTACACAGGCAGGCTGCAGGGTCATACCTGGTTTTATTACAATCAGGCATGGATAAGTTGGTTTTGCCGTTTATCATTTCAAAGTAGGCGTTTGTATATTACCAAGGTAGTCACAAAATATTTTGAGAAACTTTAAAATAGAAATACTTTGATTTTTAAAGTTTGTAAAATCAGGATATTTCATTTCAATGATACGCTTTTATTTTCCGACAATAACATAGTGGTTTGATCCATAAAATGTGTCCATAAAATAGTGCAAGTAAAGAAGTCCAAAAACCAAGGTACGTAATTCCCCCTGCCTTGTAAGATTTAAAGTGAATGTTTTTCGTGTTGTATTGAGAATGATATCTTTTATTAGAGGAATATCATATAGGGTTGTTGGTTAATAAACCGGATTAATCAATAAGAAGGTTTTAGTATGAGGTATTGCTTAAAAATATTTTAACATTTTTTTGGGAAAATGTTTTTATATTATAAATAATTATAATACATTTGTCGCTATAAACCAACATTTTTACCTGAATAGGATGTGATAGGACTTTGATAAGTAATGCAATAATCAAGTTATTAATTTCTTATATATATGAAGTTTTATCAAATGACGTTATTTACAAATTTCCTGATTATGGTAGTTTCCATGATAAGGAGTTTGTTATTTGGTAAAAAGCCTTCCCAATCTGAGTTTTGGATTCTTAAGAATTTTGAGAATAAAATGGAAAGTACCCGGAATAAGTATCCGTATACGATCACATTGTACTTTTTACTAAGATACAGACATCCGCCAAATAAACCCCACCCTTTTTTACCGGAAAATGTAAGACTTAATTATATCATGTAAAATCATAAAATATCGTAATATTCAAAAACATGAAAACCAGGATTTTATTAGCGGTTGCCTTCTTAGGTAGCTTTTTTCTAACTCAAAATGTACAAGCTCAGGTGACTAGTGTCAACTATCAGCTAAAGTACGATGCCGATTCTTGTAAGTATTTCGCATGCATTATTATCAATGCAGGTTCTGCGAGTACGGTTGCAAGAAGAACACAAACTAACTCTCAGTTTACCATTGTGGTTCCCACAGGTACGAGTATTAGTGTAAACCGAAGTTATTTTCCATTGAGAAACAACCAGACCTATACGGGTACTGATCCAGCTCCATGGAACATAACAACTTCAGTAATTTCTCCGGATACAATGCCGGATTTTGATTTTCACTCCATTACTCCCAATCTTTCGGTCGCTTCTCAGTATAATAATCTGAACAGCGGGGATACCATCAGACTTTTCAGTTTGAATGTCGGAAGAATCAATGATTGCGGAGATAGTCCTAGATTCCGCAACTTAGCTAACTTATTAAAGAAAAGTATGGTTTTAGGGGTGTTTGGGTAATGGAATTTCCTTTTCCTAAGTAAAGCGCTTTTTTTGTTTTCTTATTTGTACAGAAATTAAGCTTAGTTGTTATAAAAGGAACTGAAATTTGAGTAAAGGGCATACCTATCCCAGGTTTTTATGAAGATTAATAGCAGTTTTCCTTATGCGTTTATGTTTGCAGTGGTATTTTGCCGTAAACTCTCAGGTACCATTGTCTTGATGCTTTTTTCCAAACTGAGGGAATGGCAATGAAATTAAAAATGAAGCGTTTCATTCTGTGGTGAATGTTTACATTTTTATAGATTTTCGATAGATTAGAAATAATAACGTTGTAAAGGTTACGGCAAATAGCACCAAAATAAAAGAAAACGGTATTTTTTGACAAATCTGAAAATGGAGGATAATTCCAGCCAAAATCGTTTTTTAAAATATCAAATTGTTTTTCACAAGCTCCTCGTCGGTTATAAAAGTTTATTGCCTGTGGCAATGAAGTGGTAAAGTCATTGGTCAAAATGGCATGATAGTCATAAGGCTCGTTGGTAAAAAGGTTGAGTTGTCCGTCTTTTCTTAGTTTTTTCTTAACAAGTAGCCTGTATTTTTATCTTTATTGCCTGTTGGACAAAGGGCATGTACTCAATTTCACCTATAAAAATATCCTCACCACTTTGATCTTTGGTGTGGATCCAATTATCAATCAAGGAAAAAAATTTTCCACGTAGCTATTTTTCGCCCCAATGTAAAACAACTTTACATATTTTTCAACAAGTGTAACCACTTCAAATTGGTATGATGCTGAATCAGCCCCTAAACTTGTCAAATTTTGAGATTTTATTAGATTGTAAATGTTGAAACATTCTGTTTAACGTATCCGTTTGAAACGCCTTAGCGTCGCTATTTCCGTTTCTGTTTTCAATGTATAAAACGTTTTGTTCGTTTAAGATACATACTCAGGTTGATAGCCATAATCACGCTTGTAGGTCATTTTACACCCTTCTTTTCCGTGAAAATAATTGTGTTATCATAATCTAGGACCACTTCATTTTTATTAAACTCACCCAGCTTCTTAAGTAACTTAACGTTCATATCAGTAAGGGGCTGGTTGATATTGAACTGGTGCTCTACAGTACCTCGTTTCGTGTTACAAAGTAATTGGTCAGAGGAGAGCCCACCCATTCTACGAAGTAAGGTGTCCGGACTACACAATTTAAAAATGGGATTACTTCCAAATTGATTTGAAAGAATAGTCTTTGCATCCTCAATACAGTTTCCACCACAGAAATAAATACTGGAAAAAGAATAAAATATATCTCTCCAACTATAACTTGACTTTGGGCTTAAGGAAGGTAAATTGTCATGAAGAATATGGCCAATTTTCAATTTCTCAAACTCCTCAAAAACAAAATTTATTCCCCCAAATGCATTAATACTGTTAGAATATCGTACTTTCATGGCACTTATTGTTAGCAGCACCAATATAGGTGAATAAGTACAAAAGGCAAAATGTTATTAATCAACATTTTGCCTTATTTTTTATAATCTAGTTGCGGAATCTAGAATAGTATCAGGATTTTCCAGAATGGAATAGATCCGCCTTCTTCAGCACCGGGTATGGGCGGTGGAGACTTCAGTAATGGTTTTACCATCGGAGGTCCTTCACAACGTTACAATGCCAATTCAACACAGAAGAATCCACCAATTCCTGTCATCGTTAGTGCTCAGACCACTTGTAGTTCAGGTATTGAAATTGATTTAACTGCGACCACAACAGCTTGTCAGGCTCCTCTGGAGTATAGCTGGACTGGTCCTTTTTCATTTACATCTACCAGTCAGGATGTAAGTATTTTCCCATCAACCACAAACAATATAGGAGATTATAAGGTGGTAGTCACAGATTCACTGGGTTGTAAAGATTCCGTGACTGTGAACGTAACAAACAAACCTAGCGCAGGACCTGATCAAACGGTCTGTGCGGGTACTTCAAACAACATATCAGGTACACAACCTACGACGGGATCATGGTCTGCAAGACCGGGCAACCCTGCCGGTGCTACCTTAGGATTACTTCCTGCGGGTAACGCAAATGTTACATTTTCGAATGCAGCTAGCGGTCCTTATGGATTTATATATTCAACACCGACTTGTGCGGATACTATGGTGTTTACGGTCAATCCGAGACCGGTTGTCAGTATTACCGGATCCAACAGCATTTGTGTTGGTGCAACTACAACATTATCACCAGCTACAGCTGGTTGGGTAAGTAATAACCCTGGTGTGGCATCAGTAAACGCAAGTGGTTTAGTAACTGCCCTTGCAGGTGGTTCAGCCACATTTACTTTTACAGACAGTAACGGCTGTACCAATACAACTAACGCGGTTACCGTCAACCCTCCTCCGACAGTAGCGATAAGTGGTACTTCAGCGGTTTGTATCGGTTCTACCACAACCTTGATACCATCTACAGGCGGTACGTGGGTTTCTGTATTCCCTGCTATTGCTACAGTCACCAATGGTGGAGTAGTTACAGGCGTATCTGCAGGAACCGGAAGATTTGTTTTTACAGAGACTTCAACGACTTGTAAATCAGATACTTTAGATGTATTGGTCAGACCTGTTCCGACGATTTCTGTAGCATCTAATACGATTTGTATTTTCGGAACGACCAATGCTTTGCCTTCAACAGGAGGTACCTGGTCAACTTCCAACGGAACCATTTTGACCATCTCTAATGCAGGACTTATAACAGGTATGGGAGCAGGTACAGCGACAGTGACCTGGACTGAGACTTCCACAGGCTGTTCTTCTGCACCATCAGCACCAATTACGGTATTACCAAGTCCGACAGTAACTCTTGCACATGCAGTAAGATGTATCGGAACTGGAACAACAGCTACAGCAACTCCTTCAGGAGGTACCTGGGTTTCTTTAAATCCGGCAGTTGCCACCATAGATGCTAATACAGGTGCTATCACAACCCTTGCTTCAGGTATATCTACTTTCAGATACACCAGTTTAAATGGTTGTCAAAATACCACTTCAGCATTGACTGTCAATCCTGGTCCAACCGTATTGGCTGGTTCAAATACCCTTTGTCCTACTACAACTACCAACCTTACTCCTTCATCAGGAGGAACATGGTCAAGTGGTTCACCACTTGTTGCAACGGTAACCAATGCAGGTTTGGTAACAGCAGTGGCACAAGGACCATCAGTCATGACGTACACAGAAACCTCTACAGGTTGTCAGAATTCATTGACTATCACAGTTCAGCCGAGACCACTTATTACAGCAGCAACTCCTAATCCTATTTGTGTTGGTTTTACATCAAACGCAACCAACACAACAGGAGGAAGCGGTACCTGGACAAGTTTAAATCCGGCTATTGCTACTATCAATAATTCAGGTTTGATCACCGGTATTTCGGTAGGAACAGCAACTGTTTTCTTTACATCTTCGACTACATTCTGTCAGTCATTACCTACTACCATCACGATTACCAACAGACCGGTAGTAAGTATTACAGGACCAACACAGGTATGTACAGGTTTTACAACTACAGTATCTCCGACTTCAGGAGGTACATGGGCGAGTAGTAATCCTGCTGTAGCTACAGTTGATAATAGTGGAAATGTTTTAGCAGTTAGTCCGGGTACAGCGTTTTTCACATTCACGGCTTCTTCAGGTTGTGTGTCTGATCCGACTGCACCGATCACTGTTTTTGCCAATCCGCCAACATCCTTCACCGGACCAAACAGCATTTGTGTGGGTCAAACCACTACAGTGAACCCTACAACAGGAGGAACATGGTCATCTTCAGCAATAGGCGTAGCTACTATTACAAATGCAGGTTTGATAACCGGTATTGCACAAGGTACTTCTCAATTGGTGTATACACAGACAGCTACAGGTTGTCAATCATCGCCATTGACTGTAACTGTCAATCCTAAACCAACAGTAGCTTTGACGGGACCAGGCAATATTTGTATTGACAGTACGTCTACAGTTACCCCTACAACAGGTGGTGTCTGGGTTTCAAGCAACGCGGCTGCGGCTACCATTACGAATGCAGGTTTGATTACCGGTATTGCACAGGGAACAGCAATATTTACATTTACATCAACAGCAGGATGTCCTTCAGATCCGATCATCAGTGTGGCAGTAATGCCAAGACCTACGATCACGATGGGACCTGCTAATATTTGTATAGGTACGACAACAACCCTGACAGCTTCAGCTACAGGTACCTGGTCTGCCAACAACCCTTTGATTGCAACCATCAACAGTTTGACTGGAGTTGTGACAGGAGTTGCTGAAGGTATTGCAACTTTCAGATTTACTTCTTCAGACGGTTGCGTTTCTCAGAATTCCGGTATTGTTACGGTAAGTCCGAAACCAATTACAGTTTTGAACGGTCCTAACAGTATTTGTGTGGGTAAAACCACTAATATTTCTCCTACTACAGGAGGAACATGGCAAAGTACCGACATTGCTGTAGCAACCATCAGTAACGCAGGTTTGATTACCGGTGTTTCTGCAGGAACAGCAAGATTTATATTTACCAATACAGGAACAGGTTGTATTTCTGATACATCTGTTGTCGTTACCATTACACAAGGTCCTACAGTTGCCATCACAGGTGATGATGAATTGTGTATCGGTGAAACAACAACATTATCACCATCATCCGGAGGAACCTGGGCTTCCAATAGTCCTTTAATTGCCGGAGTTACAAACGGTGGTGTTGTAACTGCTCTATCAGCAGGACAGGCAACCTTTACATTTACGGATGCAGCCGGTTGTAAATCCGACCCTACACTTCCTGTTATTGTTCACCCTAAACCATCAGTGGCTGTCTCCGGACCATCTCTGATTTGTGTGGGTGGAAATACCAATTTATCACCAAATTCAGGAGGTACGTGGGTTTCTAATGCTCCAGGTGTTGCTTCTGTTACAGATGCAGGTTTGGTTACAGGAATCAGTCCGGGATCTGCTACCTTTACTTTTACGGATGCAGCAACAACATGTGCTTCTGATGCAACCAGTCCTGTGACTGTAGCTGCATCTCCGACTCCGACAATTACAGGACCAACCGATATTTGTGTTGGTGGTACCACAACCCTTGCACCATCTACAGGTGGAACTTGGATCAGTAATAACCCTGCAGTTGCGACAGTAGATAACGATGGTATCGTAACTTCTATCGGACCTGGTAAAGTTACCTTTACCTTCACGTTAACCGCAACAGGTTGTTCTTCAGCGGCTCCTACAGATACAGTTTCAGTTTCACACTGTTTGAATCCTGACTTTAACGCAACTTTTGTTGATGTTCCGGTGACAGGAGATGTAAATACAAACGATAGTGTTGATCCTGCAACAGAATACGGACCTGAGGTATTGGTGTCCAGTCCTGTTGGATCTATTTACACAATTCAGTTGAATGACGATGGAACCTATGAGTTTCAGGCAAATATGGTAGGTGTTTACGTTTTCAACGTACCTGCCTGTACACCTCCACAAGAATCAGGTTGTCCTACAGCAGAATTGACTATTACCGTTACGGATTTTGTTGATCCTGCAGCTCAGCCAATTGCCAATGTTGACTTTGCAACTACATTCCAGAATACAGCAGTGACATTATTGACACTTGCTAACGACGGATGTATGAGAATATCAGGTTGTAGTTTGGATCCCGGATCAGTGTTAGTTACCGTTGCTCCTTCAAACGGAAGTACTTCAGTAAACGTAGCCACCGGTGATATTACTTATACTCCAAATTTAGGTTATGTAGGTGTAGACGTGTTGACTTATACTGTATGTGTTACAGGTGAACCAACCAATTGTGCGACTGCTAAACAGTTTATCACGGTTTCATCTCCGGATGCAGACAATACAACAATAGCAGCGGATGACTTTGCAGTTGGTCCTCAGGACACTCCGATTACCGGTAATGTCAGTACAAACGACAGTGACCCTGAAGGAGATGTTCCTTTAGAGGTGACACCTTATACATCCAATGTGGCTGAAGGTAATTTTGCTGTTCTCGCAGACGGAAGCTGGACCTTTACACCGGCAGAATGGTTCTACGGACCTGTTGAATTTACGTATACTTCTTGTGATACTGAAGGTGCTTGTGCGAATGCGACACTCCACTTATTGATTGTTCCTGACCTTACCATCAAAGTAAGAGTTTATTTGGAAGGATCTTTAATGGAAAATAGCAATGCATTGGCTACAGATGGTAGTGGAAGACCATTGATGAGAGATAACCTCAGACTTAATCCATTTACCGGAAGGAGATATATTCCAAATTCTGATCCGTTCAGATTCCCGGTTAAATCACCTGTATTTACATTGAATGGTCCTAATGCAGTTGATACTGTTACTTTGGATATTGCAAATACCTTAGTAAAACCAATAACCTGGGTAGTTGGTGCATCAACTGAAACATCATTTATACCTGAAGGTACCGGTGTGATGACCAAATTTGCGACTATTCCGAATCCATCAACTGTATTTGCAGTTACAGGACAGGAAGCCATCGTAGATTGGGTTTATATCGAATTAAGAGATAAGACCAATCCTGCTAATATCATAACAACCAGAACAGGTTTGTTACAAAGAGACGGAGATGTGGTTGATCTTGACGGTATCCATGGATTGAGATTCCCGGGAATAGCGGTCGACAACTATTATGTTGCCGTAAGACATTTCAGACATCTTGGAGCTATGACAGCAGCTGCTCAAACGCCTGCCCAGCTTTTTGATCTGGTAGACTTTACCACGGCTGATCTTCCGGTATTTGATTTCGGAGATGATCACCCGGTATACAGTTCTGTAGACTTTACAGGGTTAGCGATGAATACAGAAGCATTTTTCGGATACAGGGCTTTATGGGCCGGAGATTTTGACGGTAACGGAAAGATCAAGGCTTCAAACCCTGGTGACGATATGAACGTCGTATTCTTCGATGTTTTGGATTATCCGACAAACAGTACTGCTTTCGGTGGTAATTTTAATGCCAACTTCGACTTTGCATATGGATATCTCTTAGGAGACTTCGATATGAACGGTAAGAGTAAGTTTGATAACCCGAATGACGATAAGAACATGATGTATATTCAGTTATTGTTCTATCCATTGAATATCAACCAAGGTTTCATTGCAAACTTTGACTTTTTCATAGAACAGTTGCCTTAGGGCAATTCAGGTGTATCCCGACTGTTTTTCAATCTTTTTTCGGTCAAAGATTGAAAAACAAAAGGGTCGGGATACACCCTTTTTTTATCTCGTTTTTTTATTATAAAAGTTAGGAAATGAAAATAAGAAACTTATGGTGTGCCATAGTATTTGGTATACTGTTTTTCCAGAACGGGTTTTCCCAAATTACCAATTTGGATTACCAAATACGGTTTAATCCTTCCAATTGCAGATGGGATTGTTATATTGTTATCAATGGAGGGTCTGCAACCTCCCCTTCACAAAGGACACAAAGTAATGCGCAATACTCTGTGGTTGTACCCACAGGTTCGACGGTGTCCGTTGCACAAAGTTTTAATCCCATTCAGAATAACCTGAATTATACAGGTACGGTTCCGACTGTTTGGTCGGAAGGAAGCCGGATTGTTTCGCCTGCAGTTGAACCACAGTCGGATTTTTATGGGTTTACACCTTCATTAAATCCGACTTCATGGTTTAATAATATTGCTGCCGGGGATACCATCAGAATATTTTCATTAAACATCACCCCTACGCCAAATTGTGCTTCAGGCGTCAGGATTTTCAGAAACGGAATCGATCCGCCATCTTCAGCTCCCGGTATGGGAGGAGGTGATTTTTCCAATGGATATACCTTAGGAGGTATTGCTCAACGATATCGGGCTAACTTACCCAAAGTAGATCCTCCTGCTCCGGTTTTGAATGCAACCACCACATGTAGCAGAGGTGTTGAAATCGACTTAACTGTGACTACCACATCTTGTCTTAATCCTATGACTTACAGTTGGACAGGACCTGATGGTTTTACTGCTACTACTCAAGATGTAAATATAAATCCGGCTACTTTAGCTAATACCGGACAATATAATGTAACGGTTACCAATGCAAGAGGTTGTTCAGCAACCAGATCAATAGAGGCCGTCTCCAAACCGAATGCAGGAAATAATTTTAACGGGTGCGCATCAACACAATATAATTTACAAGGAAATGAACCCAATACAGGCACATGGTCTCCTTTAGGTACCAATCCTGCGGGTGCAACACTGACACCGGGTGCCAATGGTGCTACTGCCGTTGACTTTGATGCATCGGCTGCCGGCGTATATTCATTTATATATGATACCGGTGATTGCAGTGACACTGTGGCCGTAACAATTAATCAGGTGGACGCAGGAGATGATCCCGCATCTGTAAATTGTTATATCTCCGGAACTGCTTCTTTGGGAGCCACAGGTACCGGTGTTTGGTCATTGGGAGTTGGAAGTGCAGGAACGGTCAATTTTGACAATCCACTCAATCCTAATACCAGTGTGTCTGGATTCAGTGCTCCGGGCACATACTTTTTTGTATGGACAGTAGGTATTTGTTCAGAAACGGTACAACTTACTGTCAACGATGAGTGTAGTTGTGCTATTACCAATAATGTATTAAATACAGTAAACCCTTCGACTTTTTGTGGTTTATCATCAAATATTAATATTACCGGATCTGATGCTTCTCCTTCAGGTGGCGAATATCTTTGGATATACAGCTTGAACAATGGATTGTATTCAGGGGCTTCAGGTACCAATAATCAACAAAATTATACAACAGGCATATTGGGTCAGGGAGCCCATAGATTCAGACGTATATATAGTCTGCCAAGTGCCCCGGGATGTCTTGATACCTCTAACGTGGTTTTAATCACGGTTAACGACACTCCTGCGACACCTACAAATTTACTTGCTAATCCAAATCCTTCCTGTTTAGGTCAAACTGTTAACCTCAGTGTGACTAATATCAGTGGGAACACTTATACGTGGACTGCTTCTTCTGTCAATGCAGGATTAAACAATTCCACAACTTCAACGACGACCATGCTGCCTGTTTCATCAGGAAATTATGGAGTTTCTGTTACAGCTTCCTCTAATGGTTGTACGTCAACACCTGCTTCAATCAATATTCTGGTGTATGATACACCACCAACACCGGATATCAACTCTGTCACTTTTACAAACCCAACCGTTTGTAATGGTAGTGACGGAACCATTTCTTTTTCCGGGCTTACGCCGAATACATCTTTTATTATTAACTACACCCGAAACAGTACAAATCAATCCGCCAATGTTACTACGTCAGGTACCGGAGTGGGTATCATTACCGGACTTTCCGCAGGAACTTATGCGAATTTTACGGTTGTGACATTTAACGGATGTCCTTCGGGTAATTATGCCGGTCCGGTAAACCTTGTGGACCCTAATGCACCTGCGGCTCCGGCAAATCTGGCTGCAAGTCCTAACCCAACCTGCCAAAATGTGACCATCAGTCTTTCTGTGACCAATAATCCGGGAGCAACTTACACGTGGTCTTCCTCATCAGCCGGAGCAGGATTAAATACCAGCACAACCAATACGAATACCATGTTGCCGACATCAAGCGGATTTTTCAACATCATGGTTACCCAAACAGTGGCAGGATGTACGTCTCCTGCAGCCAATCTTGGTATTTCGGTCAATGCATCGCCTCCTACACCAACAGCAGGTAATGTGACTTCAACAAATCCGACAACCTGTGGAGGTGCAAACGGTACCATTACATTAGCAGGGTACCTTACCAATACTTCTTATACCGTAGAATATGTTTTTAACAGCAATCCGGTGACAACTACCATTACCAGTAATGGTTCAGGAAATATTGTCATCAGCGGAAGAAGTGCCGGTTCTTACTCAAATTTCAGAATTACCAATGTTTCAGGATGTTCATCAGCAGTTTTTCCGGGACCTGTCGTATTGACAGACCCTTCGGCTCCTGCAGCACCTTCTAATCTTACTGCTAATCCGAATCCTGTCTGTATGGGATTGACGGCAGCTCTAACCGTGACGAATAATCCGGGAGCAACTTATACCTGGACAGCAAGCAGTGCTAATGCGGGATTGAACGCTTCTGCAAATTCAAATACATCAATGGCACCTTTAAGTACGGGAACATATACCATCAGCGTGACCCAAACTGTCGCAGGATGTACATCTCTTCCTGCTTCCCTGAGTGTTGGGGTAAATCCGGGTGCACCTGTTTTGACAGGTGTGACAGGAACGAATCCTTCTACTTGTAGTGGAAGTGATGGAATCATTACTATTTCAGGTGCAGCAAATAATACAACATATACCGTTAATTATACGAAAAACGGAAGTCCGGTTTCAACATCATTAACTTCCAATGCTTCCGGACAAATTGTGATTTCAGGACAAACATCTGGTGTTTATGCTTCTTTCAACGTAACCAACAGCTCAAACTGTACTTCCAATACACTTGCAGGACCTGTTTTATTGACGGACCCGAATGCTCCTTCAGCACCGGCAAACCTTACTGCCAGTCCAAACCCTGTTTGTGCCGGAACAACAATAAATTTATCTGTGACCAATAATTCGGGAGCAACCTATACCTGGACAGCTTCTAATGCAAATGCAGGTTTGGTAGCTTCAACTAGCAATACTACGACAATGACGTCTACTGTTGCAGCTACTTACACCATTTTGGTTTCTCAGACAGTAGGAGGCTGTTCCTCACCTACAGCTTCAGTTCAGGTTGTAGTAAATCCTTTGCCTGCAACTCCGGTAGCCGGACAATTTACGTCAACGAACCCTTCGACTTGTGGCGGAACCAATGGAAGCATCAGTATTTCAGGTTTAATTCCAAATACTCAGTATTCTTTACAATATTCAAGAAATAATGTCACTCAAAATATAAGTTTGACAGCTAATGGCACAGGAATCATAACGATTCCTAATCTTACAGCCGGAACGTATAATAATTTCCGCTTGACCAACAGTAATAATTGTCAATCAGGAGTTTCAACTCATTCCATAAGTTTATCTGATCCGGGCGCACCAACTATTCCACAGAATCTGACGGCCATCCCAAATCCCGTTTGTCTCGGAGCATCAGTAAATCTATCAGTGACCAATAATCCAGGCGCTACCTATGTTTGGACAGCTTCTTCATCAAATGCAGGATTATTGACATCGTCAACAAATACTACATCGATGTTGGCCACAGTCGCCGGATCCTACACCATAAATGTAATCCAGACAGTTGCAGGTTGTACATCAGACCCTGCTCAGGTAATAGTTGTTGTAAACAATAATCCACCGGCATTGAATAGCACGAATGTCACAGGTGTAAATCCAACATCATGCGGAGGATCAAATGGTCAGATCAACATTTCAGGATTGGCAAATAATACAATTTATACTTTACAATACAGCGTAGGAGCAAATACATTAAACGTTACTGTAACTTCTAACAGCTCCGGTATTGCTTCAGTTACAGGGTTATTGGCAGGTAGTTATTCGAATTTCAGATTGACCAATGCGTCTTCTTGTTCTTCCAATACTTTCCCTGGTCCGATAGTTCTTTCAGATCCTTCTGCACCTTCGATTCCGGGATTGACAGCTTCACCAAACCCTGCTTGTCTGGGAACAACGGTTAATTTTACAGCAACCGGAGCATCAGGGGCCACATTTTCGTGGTCAGCAGGCTCTTTACAAGCCGGTTTGGGTTCTTCCAATACTGCTACAAACTGGATGATGCCGACTTCAGCAGGAACTTTTGTGATCAGCGTGACCCAATCTTTGGGAAGTTGTTCTTCACCTGCTGCTACAGTTTCTGTATTGATCAATCCTGTTCCGCCTACACCAACAGCGGGTAATGTAACCAGCACTAACCCAACTGTTTGTGCCGGTACAAATGGAACAATATCTCTTGCAGGATATCCTGCTAATCAAACGTACAATATTACTTACAGTAGAAATAATGTTGAGGTAACCGTTTCTGGAACTTCAAATGGTGTCGGTGTTATCACGATTTCAAACCTTACAGCAGGCACGTACAGTAATTTTTCTGTTACAAGTGCTGCAGGTTGTGCTTCCGGTATTTTTGCCGGACCTATTAGTTTGAATGATCCGAATTCACCACCTGCTCCAGCCAATCTTAATGCAGTACCGAACCCGGTTTGTATTGGAAATCAGGTAAATCTGAGTGTTACCAATACATCCGGTGCTACTTATACATGGACCGTGAGCCCTGCAGGAGCTGGTTTGGGTACCAGCACTTCAAACACAAACACAATGAATCCTACTTTGGTAGGTTCATACACCGTTCAGGTATCACAGACTATTGCAGGATGTACATCACCTAATGCGAGTGTGGTAGTTGTCGTTAATCCGGTACCAGCTACACCTGATGCGAATACAGTTTCCAAAGTTGATCCTACATGTGATAATGCTAACGGAAGTTTACTTATATCAGGATTGGTAGCCAATGCGGACTATACTGTTCAATATGCTTATAATAACAGTCCAAGAACAGTTAATGCAACTTCCAATAATTCCGGAGTTATTACAATTACAAATCTTGCCGGCGGTCAATATACAAATTTCAGATTGACCAACGCTTTTGGTTGTAATTCAGGACTTTATGCCGGACCGGTCAATCTGATTAATCCGGGTTTGCCTTCTGCACCGAGCGGAATACGTTTTTCACCAAATTTTATTTGTATTAAAAATAATGTGGAATTAAATGTTGACCCGATTCAGGGAGCAACCTACAATTGGTACACTTCCAGTCCTTTGGCAGGATTGTCTCAAAGTACAGGCGCTTCAAACTCAATGGTTCCTGCAGCAGCCGGATTGTATGCTATTAGTGTGACTCAAACAATAAACGGTTGTACATCACCTCCGGCATCTATTGTTGTGGAAGTGAGAGGAGATTGTTTTAATCCTGATTTTGATGTAACATATGTTGATATTCAGGTTACCGGAAATGTAAGTACCAATGATGGTGCTTCAGGTGCTTCATATACTTCAATTCAACAGGTGGCGGGCAATCCTTCACCATGTATTCCTTCTTTGCAAAATGACGGTACATACATTTTTGTGTGTAGTGTTGCCGGAGTTTACCAGTTTGAAGTCAATTCATGTACCTCTTCCTGTGATGTTGTTCCTTTGGTGATCACGGTATTGGCCCAGAATGTCAATAATAAACCACCTGTGGTAAATCATGATTATGCAAGGACAAAAATGAATATTCCAATTGAAATAGAAATTTTAGTAAATGACAGATGTCAGAATTCATTGAGTTGTGCTTTAAATAATCCGACGATTGTTACACCTCCTACCAAAGGAAGTTATAATTTTTTGACCAAGATGTATTCACCCAACAGTAATTTTATCGGAATTGATTCATTCAGATATGAAGTATGTCAGACACCTGTAGCCTCACCAGTTAATTGTCAGAGAGCTTGGGTATATATTACAGTGATATCATTACAAGCTGCAAATATTACCAATGGAATGGATGATTATGTCCAAACACCCTATAACACACCTCTTTCTGTAAATGCTGTTTCAGGATTGTTGGCCAATGATACTGATCCTGAGGGTGACAGTCAAACGGTAGTTGCCTTTACTTCAAATGTTTCCGGAGTAGGAAATCTTGTTGTCAATAGTAACGGTAGTTTTACTTTTACACCTGCCACAGGTTTTTACGGTCCGTATTTCTGGCCATACAGAGTTTGTGATAATTTAGGTGCATGTGACAATGCTACTTTACATATTTTGGTAGAACACGAAAACCTGGCCAGTAAGGTTGGTAATTTTGTATGGTTGGACAATAATGCCAACGGTATTCAAGATGTTGGTGAATCCGGAATGGCAAATTGTCAGGTCAAATTATTTAATGATTCAGGCGTAATGGTAGCTTCTACCACGACAAGTGCAAACGGTGCTTATGAATTTGAAAACATTACAGCCGGAAATTATTTTGTAAGGGTTATTACACCAACTAATTATGTTTATTCACCGGCACATGTGGGAAATCCGCTGACAGATAGTGATATTACCGGAACCATGGGAGCAGGTACAACCGGTTTTTTCCAGGTTGTTCCGGGAGAAGACAGAATGGACATTGATGCTGGAATGTATATTTGTTCAAGAGTATCGGGATACCTTTGGTATGATTATCTGATGAATGACAGAAAGGATAATTTTGAAAATGGTATGAATGGTCTATTTGTTGAATTGTGGCGAAATGTTAACGGTTCTTTTGAAAAAGTGGCTCAGGCGACTACAGGAAGACAGCCGGGTACTGCTTCAGAAGACGGATATTTTAATTTTCCTTGTGTTCCTCCGGGAGAATATTATCTGAGGGTTGATTTACCATTGATTGGTTTGGTACGCGTCAGACCGAATATCGGCAACGATCCGACAAGAGACAGTGATTTGACCAATGCAAACGGACCTATGACAACCAATACATTCAACTTGTCACCAGGACAACATAAATCAGATCTTGCAGGTGGTTTTTATCCTATGGCAACTGCGGGTAACAGGGTCTGGATCGACGAAAACCACAACGGTATTCAGGAAGCCGGCGAGCCACCGGTAGCAGGTGTTATAGTTGAAGCACGTGATGTTAATACACATGCTGTCAAAGGAGTTTCAGCCACAGATGAATCAGGTGAATACAATATTGAATACCTCGAAAAATCTGATGTTTATCTGAAGTTTAAATTGCCGGCAACACATACTGACTTTACAAGAACATATGCAACTTTAGGTGATGATGCCATCAATAGTGATGTTGACAATACATTCGGACCATGGACGACCAGAGCAGTATCTATGGAGCCAAACCTTTTAAATCCGAATATCGACCTTGGTATCGTAGCAGGATTGCTACCTGTAACCTGGGTAAATGTCAGTGCTTCAAAAGATCAGAAAGGACAGCATGTCATTTTCTGGGAAACGGCAAATGAGGTCAATCTAAGCCATTATGTTGTAGAAAAAAGTATGCATAATACAGACAATTTTGAACCTTTAGCAGACAAAATATTGCCACTTGAAGGTCAAAATATTAATAAAATTTATAGTGCATTAGATAGGGATAATCAGAATTTTGGTGTCTATTATTACAGAATCAAACAAGTTGATCTGGATGGTAAGTTTACATATAGTTCAACCGTTTCTTTAAGGAATGAATATGATTATAACGTAAGTGTTTATCCATCTCCGGCAACTGAATCAACCATTGTTTCAGTTAGTATGCCAAATGAAGGTGAAATATCCATTGACCTGTTTGATCTGAACGGTAAACATATTGCCAAACTAAGGGAATCGAAGGAGTTTGACAAGGGTATCCATCCGATTGAATTAAATCTCTCAAACATCAATAGTGGTGTATATTCACTGTCGATTGTCATTGAAAATCAGGTAATCACCAAGAAGCTGGTGATATTATCAAAATAAAACCAATAATTTCCGGAAAAAGTATGTAAGTACTTTTTCCGGATTTTCCTGGAAAAACCAAAAACCGACTAAGCTAATAAGAATTTTATTCTGATTATGTAATATTAATCAAAATAGAATCAATAAAACTTAGAAGGCTTTCCTGGAGATTAAAAAAGTTTGAATTCTCAGAATTCGTTTTTACATTACATTTTCAAGGTAGCTAAACATGATAAGAAAATTTATCGCTCAAATCATTTTTATTTTTTTAATGACTATCCCTTTTACTGTTTCTGCACAATTGGATTCTGTAAAATATATATTGGTCTATGATACAACTACCTGTCATTATAACGTTTGTATAAAAATTGTGGGAGGAAGTGCCACAACTTTAGGACAACGTACTCAGGCAAACTCTACTATCAGTATGGTCATGGCTGCTTCTGATACAATGGAAATTGAACAGTTATATATGCCATTGAGATACAATCAGACCTATACCGGAACGGAACCAACAACCTGGAATATTTCTACCCAGGTATTTGCTCCGGCAGCACAACCTGAAAGTAATTTTTATACAATAGTACCGTCTTTATCCCCGGCATCTCAATATAACAATCTTGCTACCGGAGATACCATCAAATTATTTTCAATCAGAGTTTGGAATAAAGCTACCGGAGAACCTTTACTTAATTGCGGGCGAACTATAAGATTTTTCAGAAATGGTATTGATCCCGGATCCGGAGAACCGGGAATGAACTCCGGAGATTTCAGCAACGGATTTACAGTGGGTTCATTTAAACAATTATACAGAGGAAATCTTGATCCTGTAACTCCGCCAAAACCTACATTAAATTATGAAATTAATTGTACAAACGATATTAGTCTGGATTTGCAACCTCAAACCACACTTTGCCAACAACCTTTAAAATTCGGTTGGTCAGGTCCCGGTTATTCTTCTCTCAGCGAAGATATTATGATCAGTCCGGCTACATTTTTTAACAATGGCCTCTATTCGGTTACCGTGACTGATGAATACGAATGTGAAGAAATCCTTCAAATAGAACTTGAAAGAAAACCAAACGCAGGAACAGACATCGTACTTTGCGGCGGTGGTTCAACCACATTATCAGCAAGTGCAGATAATCCGGGTACATGGACTCCTGATCCATTAAACGGGCCCGGAGCCAACATTTCAAATACCTCCAATCCATCAACCAATGTAACGTTTGCACCGGGATCTACCGGTGTGTACGCATTTATATACGAAGCTTCGGTTTGCAGTGACACAGTAAGAGTCACTATTCTCGATGCAGTTTCCGTAAATATTGTCGGAGATAATCAGTTTTGTCCTGGAAATTCTGTGACATTAAGCACAGATGCCGGCAGTGATTTTGTTTGGAGCACAGGAGCTACGACACCTTCAATCGACGTGTCAGCACCCGGAACTTACAGGGTGACCATCACAGATACGGATGGTTGTACCGCCACTGCAAGTCATGTTGTTTCAGCTTTGACGCCTCCAAATGCTGTTATATCAGGAGATGATGAGGTATGTCAGGGAGGAAGCGTCACTTTTACAGCCAGTGGAGGCGTGAGTTATGAATGGAGTTCAGGGCTTCCCGGAGCATCCATAACCGTTTCCGATAATAGTCCTCAGGTGGTCACCGTGACCGATGCCAATGGATGTACAGATACAGCCGAAAAATCATTGATCATCAATCCTGAGCCAAATGCTTCTATATCCGGTGATGATGCTGTTTGTACAGGTGGAAGTGCCACTTTTACTGCAAGCGGTGGTGTAAGTTACCTTTGGAATACGGGATTTCCAGGTGCCATTATAACGGTTTCAGACAACAGCCAAAAAGTTGTGACAGTCACCGATGCCAACGGATGTACAGCTACTGCCGAAAAAACTTTGACGATTAATCCCCAACCGATAGCCTCCATAAGCGGAGATGATGAAATTTGTGATGGTAACACAGCTACATTCATTGCAAGTGGTGGAAATACCTATTTGTGGCAATCCGGATCAACCAGCGCTACCATTTCCGTTTCTAATAATATGACTCAGGTTGTTACAGTAACGGATGCCAATGGATGTACTGCCACTGCTGAAAAAACATTAACCATCAATCCTAATCCTGTTGCTTCCATTTCAGGCGATAATGAGGTTTGTGACGGAGGAAGTGTCACTTTTACTGCAAGCGGAGGTATAAGTTATGAATGGAATCTTGGTACACCGGGAGCAACCATTATGGTTTCTGACAATTCCACACAAGTGGTGACCGTTACCGATGCCAACGGATGTACAGCTACTGCTCAAAAAACATTAAATATTTTAGCTTCACCTGTTGCAGTTATTTCAGGTGACAATGAAGTATGTGAAGGTGGTTCAGTAACCTTTACTGCCAGTGGAGGTGTAAGCTATCTTTGGAATTCTGTTACACCAGGTGCAACGATCGTTGTTACACATAATACCACACAAGAGGTTATGGTCACCGATGCCAACGGATGTACAGCTACGGCAGAAAAAACCCTGATCATTAATCCTGAACCAATAGTTTCCATATCGGGTGATGATGAAGTGTGTGATGGCGGAAGTGTCATATTCACTGCGAATGGTGGGGTGACTTTTCTTTGGAGCACTGGCCTGACAACACCAAGCATAACGGTTTCCAACAATACAGCGATAGTTGTTACCGTGACAGATGCTAACGGTTGTACAGCTACAGCCGAAAAGACTTTACTCATAAATTCAAACCCAACAGCTTCCATTACCGGTGATGACGAAGTTTGTGATGGCGGCAGTGTGACTTTCACAGCGAATGGAGGAACAAGTTACTCCTGGAGTACAGGTGATAATACCCCAAGCATTTCTGTTTCTAATAATACACCGATAATCGTTACAGTTACGGATGCCAACAATTGTACAGCTACAGCAGAAAAAACTTTAACAATAAATCCAAATCCAACAGCTTCCATTACCGGTGATGATGAAGTGTGTGACGGCGGCAGTGTCACTTTCACAGCAAATGGAGGAACAAGTTACTCCTGGAGTACAGGTGATAATACCCCAAGCATTTCTGTTTCTAATAATACACCGATAGTCGTTACAGTTACGGATGCCAACAATTGTACAGCTACAGCAGAAAAAACTTTAATAATAAATTCAATTCCAACAGCTTCCATTACCGGTGATGATGAAGTTTGTAATGGCGGCAGTGTTACTTTCACGGCAAACGGAGGAACAAGTTACTCCTGGAGCACCGGTGATAATACCCCAAGCATTTCTGTTTCTAATAATACACCGATAGTCGTTACAGTTACGGATGCCAACGGATGTACAGATACGGCAACAAAAACGTTAACTGTTCATCCTGTACCGGATGCAGGCGTTGATCAAAGTGTCAATTGTTATGCAACAGATGTGGCAACATTGTTGGCAACAGGAACGGGTACTTGGACACTGGTTCCGGGACCCGGCACAGCAACCATTACAAATTCCAATGCACCAAATACAAATGTCAGCGGATTTTCAGGTCCCGGCACATATGAATTGATCTGGTCAAATGGATTCTGTGAAGACAGGGTATTGATAATTGTTGGAAATAATTGTGCATGTCCTCCGGGCGATAATCAGATTACTTCACCTTCAGTTACCGAAGCTTGTGGAACATATCCTGCCACAACCATCATCGGAAATGATGCAACTCCATCAGGTGGAAGTTATATTTGGGAAATGGAAACCAACGGACTTGGTTTTGTTGCCGCTGCAGGAACCAACAACCAAAAAGATTACACCACACCGGTTTTAAATCCGGGAACATACAGAATCAGAAGAATATACAATGTAATGGCCAATGGTCAGGACTGTGTATACGAAAGTAATATAGTACAAATAGAAGTTTACGCCAACCCAACAGCTTCCATCACAGGTGATGATGAAGTGTGTGATGGCGGCAGTGTGACTTTCACTGCGAATGGAGGAACAAGTTACTCCTGGAGTACCGGTGATAATACCCCAAACATTTCTGTTTCCAACAATACACGGATAGTCGTTACAGTAACGGATGCCAACAATTGTACAGCTACGGCAGAAAAAACTTTAATAATAAATTCAAATCCAACAGCTTCGATCACAGGTGATAACGAAGTATGTGATGGCGGCAGTGTCATATTCACTGCGAATGGTGGGGTGACTTTTCTTTGGAGCACTGGCCTGACAACACCAAGCATAACGGTTTCCAACAATACACCGATAGTTGTTACCGTTACCGATGCCAACGGATGTACATCTACAGCCGAAAAGACTTTACTCATAAATTCAATTCCAACAGCTTCCATTACCGGTGATGATGAAGTTTGTGATGGCGGCAGTGTCACTTTCACGGCAAATGGAGGAACAAGTTACTCCTGGAGCACCGGTGATAATACCCCAAGCATTTCTGTTTCAAATAATACACCGATAGTCGTTACAGTTACGGATGCCAACAATTGTACAGCTACAGCAGAAAAAACTTTAACAATAAATCCAAATCCAACAGCTTCCATTACCGGTGATGATGAAGTGTGTGACGGCGGCAGTGTCACTTTCACTGCGAATGGAGGAACAAGTTACTCCTGGAGTACAGGTGATAATACCCCAAGCATTTCGGTTGCCATCAACACACCGATAGTCGTTACGGTAACAGATGCCAACAATTGTATTGCTACGGCAGAAAAATCTTTAACAATAAATTCAAACCCAACAGCTTCCATTACCGGTGATGATGAAGTTTGTAATGGCGGCAGTGTCACTTTCACGGCAAACGGAGGAACAAGTTACTCCTGGAGCACCGGTGATAATACCCCAAGCATTTCTGTTTCTAATAATACACCGATAGTCGTTACAGTTACGGATGCCAACGGATGTACAGATACGGCAACAAAAACGTTAACTGTTTATCCTGTACCGAACGCCGGTGTTGATCAAAGTGTAAATTGTTATGCAACAGATTTGGCAACATTGTTGGCAACAGGAACGGGAACATGGACACTGGTTCCGGGACCCGGCACAGCAACCATTACAAATTCCAATGCACCAAATACAACCGTTAGCGGATTTTCAGGTCCCGGTACCTATGAATTGATCTGGTCAAATGGATTCTGTGAAGACAGAGTATTGATAGTCGTTGGAAATAATTGTGCATGTCCTCCGGGAGATAATCAGATTACAGCACCTTCAGTTGCCGAATCTTGCGGCACATATTCTGCCACAACCATCATCGGAAATGATGCAACTCCATCAGGTGGAAGTTATGTTTGGGAAATGGAGACCAACGGAGGCGGATTTGTTGCCGCTGCAGGAACCAATAACCAAAAAGATTACACCACACCGGTTTTAAATCCGGGAATATACAGAATCAGAAGAATATACAATGTAATGGCTAATGGTCAGGACTGTGTATACGAAAGCAATATTGTACAAATAGAAGTTTACGACAATCCCGTAGCTTCCATCACCGGTGATGACGAAGTTTGTGATGGCGGCAGTGTGACTTTCACTGCGAATGGAGGAACAAGTTACTCCTGGAGTACAGGTGATAATACCCCAAGCATTTCTGTTTCTAATAATACACCGATAGTCGTTACAGTTACGGATGCCAACAATTGTACAGATACTGCTGAAAAAACTCTAACAATCAATACAAATCCAACAGCTTCCATTACCGGTGATGATGAAGTGTGTGACGGCGGCAGTGTCACTTTCACAGCAAATGGAGGAACAAGTTACTCCTGGAGTACAGGTGATAATACACAAAATATTTCACTTTCTACAAGTACATCCGTTGTAGTTACCGTTACCGATGCCAACGGATGTACATCTACAGCCGAAAAGACTTTACTCATAAATTCAATTCCAACGGCTTCTATCACGGGTGATGATGAAGTTTGTGATGGCGGCAGTGTCACTTTCACGGCAAATGGAGGAACAAGTTACTCCTGGAGCACCGGTGATAATACCCCAAGCATTTCTGTTTCAAATAATACACCGATAGTCGTTACAGTTACGGATGCCAACAATTGTACAGCTACAGCAGAAAAAACTTTAACAATAAATCCAAATCCAACAGCTTCCATTACCGGTGATGATGAAGTGTGTGACGGCGGCAGTGTCACTTTCACTGCGAATGGAGGAACAAGTTACTCCTGGAGTACAGGTGATAATACCCCAAGCATTTCGGTTGCCATCAACACACCGATAGTCGTTACGGTAACAGATGCCAACAATTGTACTGCTACGGCAGAAAAATCTTTAACAATAAATTCAAACCCAACAGCTTCGATTTCAGGTGATGACGAAGTGTGTGATGGAGGCAGTGTCACTTTCACAGCAAATGGAGGAAATACCTACCTTTGGGGTATCAGTAATGAAACAACCCAAAGTATCACCGTTTCCACGGCAACTACAGCCATAGTGACGGTGACAGATGCGAATGGATGTACAGATACCGCGGAAAAAACGTTAACCGTTCATCCTGTACCGGACGCCGGACCGGATGTTTCTTTAAATTGTTATGTAACTGATGAAGCATTCCTTAATGCGATAGGTTCAGGAACATGGTCTTATGCTAACGGACCGGGACTTCCTTATATCCTGGATGTAAATCAGGCTAATACTATAGTAAATAATTTTCCATCTCCTGGTACATACGATTTGATATGGTCAAACGGATTTTGTGAAGACGTGATGTCGATTACTGTCGGAGACCTTTGTGATTGTCCGACTGGTGTAAATAATATTTCTGCACTGTCAAATACAACAGCATGTAATGAATTTCCACAAACAACGATTACCGGTAATGATGCCACACCTTTTGGCGGCAACTATATCTGGGAAATCTCGATAAACGGAGGAGCTTTTGCTAATGCTCCCGGATCAAATGTCGCCAGGGATTATATTACAAATGTACTTAACGAAGGAACCTATACTTTCCGAAGAATTTACCGGGTAATGGCCAATGGTCAGGATTGTATTTACGAAAGTAATCCAATCACAATAACTGTTTTTCCAAATCCGGTAGCCACGATTTTAGGCGAAGACGCAGTTTGTGCTGGTCAAAGTACAACCTTTACTGCAAATGGTGGAGTAACTTACGATTGGGGATTGGGTAATACAAATGCCATCATTACCGTTTCTGACAATACGCCTTGGGTAGTCACTGTGACTGATATCAATGGTTGTACGGCAACTGCTCAAAAAACGTTAACCATTCACCCGAATCCTATCGCTTCTATAACCGGTGATGATTTTGTTTGTCAAGGTGGAAGTGTTGACTTTACCGCTGAAGGTGGATTGTTATACAGTTGGAATACAACAGAAGCAACCCAAACCATTTCCGTTTCTGATGTTTTGACAAAAATTGTCACTGTAACAGATGCCAACGGATGTACAGATACCGCTGAAAAATCACTTAATTTTTACACAAACCCAACAGCCTCTATCACAGGTGATGATTTTGTTTGTGAAGGCGGAAGTGTAGACTTTACCGCTGAAGGTGGGTTGTTATTCAGTTGGAATACAACAGAAGCAACCCAAACTATCTCTGTTTCAGATGCTTTGACAAAAATAGTCACAGTCACTGACATAAACGGATGTACAGCCACTGCTGAAAAAACATTGACAGTTCACCCTGTTCCTGATGCAGGTTCGGATATTTCTGTAAACTGTTATGTATCTGATGTCGTAAGCATGAATGCAAATGGTTCAGGTACCTGGTCTCAGGGAATTGTATCAGGAACATTTATCATTACTGATGTTAACAATGCAAATACGACTATAAGCGGATTTAGTGCGCCGGGTGCTTATCAGTTTTATTGGTCCTCTCCGTTCTGTGAAGACGTAGTCACCATCACCGTCGGCGACAATTGTGATTGTCCTTCAGGAGACAACCAAATCTTAGCACCGGCTTTAACAGAAATATGTTTTGAATTTCCTGCGACTCAAATCTTAGGAAATGATGCATCTCCGGCAGGAGGAAGTTATGAGTGGCAAATCAATGCCAACAACAGCAGCTTTGTATCTGCAGGTGGCATCAACAATACAAAAGATTATACGACAGAAGTATTACCTGTCGGAAATTATATCATCAAAAGAGTGTATACCGTTTTTGTAAATGGTCAGGATTGTATCTACGAAAGTAATCCGGTAAATATTACCGTTCATCCAAATCCTGTTGCCACCATTTCCGGTGCCGAAACAGTTTGTTTAGGCGAAAGTACAACTTTCACAGCGACCGGCGGAACAGATTACCTGTGGAGCACAGGTCCGAATACACAAAGTATCACTTTGTTTACTGCTTCAACGGTAATGGTTACCGTAACAGATGCCAACGGATGTACCGCAACCGCTGAAAGAACATTGACGGTAAATCCAAATCCTGTAGCTACCATTTCAGGTGACGAAACAGTTTGTTTAGGCGAAAGCACAACTTTTACAGTAAACGGTGGAACAGATTACCTGTGGAGCACTGGTCCAAATACACCAAGTATCACGTTGTCTACAGCTTCAACGGTTATTGTTACTGTAACAGATGCCAACGGATGTACAGCAACATCTGAAAGAACATTGACGGTTAATCCAAATCCTGTTGCCACCATTTCCGGTGACGACGCTGTATGCCAGGGAGAAAGTACAACTTTCACAGCAAGCGGAGGAACAGATTACCTTTGGAGTACAGGTCCGAATACACAAAGTATCACGTTGTCTACAGCTTCAACAGTAATAGTTACCGTAACAGATGCCAACGGATGTACAGCAACCGCTGAAAGAACATTGACGGTAAATCCTCTTCCAAATGCTGGTCCGGATCGATCCGCCAATTGTTATGTAAGTGATGTGGTTACTTTGGCAGCAACAGGAACAGGTAGCTGGTCATGGGCAGTAAGCAGCTTGACAGCAACCATTAATAATGCAACTTCTGCTACAACCACCATCAGTGGTTTCCCTTCAGCAGGAACCTACACATTGATTTGGTCGGACGGAAATTGTGAAGACGTAGTCAACATCACCGTCGGCGACAATTGTGATTGCCCTTCAGGAGACAACCAAATCTTTGCACCGGCTTTAACAGAAATTTGTCAATCATATCCTGCTACTTTAATTACAGGAAATGATGCATCTCCGGCAGGTGGTAGTTATGAGTGGCAAATCAATGCCAACAACAGCAGCTTTGTATCAGCCGGTGGTATCAACAATACAAAAGATTATACGACAGAAATATTACCTGTCGGAAATTATATCATCAAAAGAGTGTATACCGTTTTTGTAAATGGTCAGGATTGTATCTACGAAAGCAATCCGGTAAATATTACCGTTCATCCAAATCCTGTAGCCACCATTTCCGGTGACGAAACAGTTTGCCAAGGTGAAAGCTCAACTTTCACAGCGAGCGGCGGAACAGATTACCTGTGGAGCACAGGTCCGAATACACCAAGTATCACTTTGTTTACTGCTTCAACGGTAATGGTTACCGTAACAGATGCCAACGGATGTACAGCAACCGCTGAAAGAACATTGACGGTAAATTCAAATCCTGTAGCCACAATTTCTGGTGACGAAACAGTTTGTTTAGGCGAAAGCACAACTTTTACAGCAAACGGTGGAACAGATTACCTTTGGAGCACTGGTCCAAATACACCAAGTGTTACGTTGTTTACTTCTTCAACAGTAGTTGTCACCGTAACAGACGCCAACGGATGTACAGCAACCGCTGAAAGAACATTGACGGTTAATCCTAACCCTGTAGCCACCATTTCTGGTGATGACACTGTCTGTTTAGGCGAAAGCACAACTTTCACAGCGAGCGGTGGAACAGATTACCTGTGGAGTACAGGTCCGAATACACCAAGTATCACGTTGTCTACAGCTTCAACAGTAATTGTTACCGTAACAGACGCCAACGGATGTACCGCAACCGCTGAAAGAACATTGACGGTAAATCCTCTTCCAAATGCTGGTCCGGATCGATCCGCCAATTGTTATGTAAGCGATGTGGTTACTTTGGCAGCAACAGGAACAGGTAGCTGGTCATGGGCAGTAAGCAGCTTGACAGCAACCATTAATAATACAGCTTCTGCAACAACCACCATCAGTGGTTTCCCTTCAGCAGGAACGTACACATTGATTTGGTCGGACGGAAATTGTGAAGACGTAGTCACCATCACCGTCGGCGACAATTGTGATTGCCCTTCAGGAGACAACCAAATCTTTGCACCAGCTTTAGCAGAAATATGTTTTGAATTTCCTGCGACTCAAATCTTAGGAAATGATGCATCTCCGGCAGGAGGAAGTTATGAGTGGCAAATCAATGCCAACAATACTGGTTTTGTATCTGCCGGTGGCATCAACAATACAAAAGATTATACGACAGAAATATTACCTGTCGGAAATTATATCATCAAAAGAGTGTATACCGTTTTTGTAAATGGTCAGGATTGTATCTACGAAAGCAATCCGGTAAATATTACCGTTCACCCGAACCCTGTAGCCACCATTTCCGGTGATGACACTGTTTGCCAAGGCGAAAGTACAACGTTCACAGCGGGCGGCGGAACAGATTACCTTTGGAGCACAGGTCCGAATACACCAAGTGTTACGTTGTTTACTTCTTCAACAGTTTTTGTCACCGTAACAGACGCCAACGGTTGTACAGCAACTGCTGAAAGAACATTGACGGTTAATCCTAACCCTGTAGCTACCATTTCCGGTGACGAAACAGTTTGCCAAGGCGAAAGCACAACTTTTACAGCAAACGGTGGAACAGATTACCTTTGGAGTACAGGTCCGAATACGCCAGGTATCACGTTGTCTGCAGCTTCAACAGTAATTGTTACTGTAACAGATGCCAACGGATGTACAGCGACTGCTGAAAGAACATTGACGGTAAATTCAAATCCTGTAGCCACCATTTCCGGTGACGAAACAGTTTGTTTAGGCGAAAGCACAACTTTCATTGCGAGCGGTGGAACAGATTACCTGTGGAACACTGGTCCAAATACACCAAGTATCACGTTGTCTGCAGCTTCAACAGTAATTGTTACCGTAACAGACGCCAACGGATGTACCGCAACCGCTGAAAGAACATTGACGGTTAATCCTCTTCCAAATGCAGGTCCTGATCATTCAGCCAATTGTTATGTAAGTGATGTGGTTACTTTGGCAGCAACAGGAACAGGTAGCTGGTCATGGGCAGTAAGCAGCTTGACAGCAACCATTAATAATACAACTTCTGCAACAACCACCGTCAGCGGTTTCCCTTCAGCAGGAACGTACACTTTGATTTGGTCGGATGGAAATTGTGAAGACGTAGTCACGATCACGGTTGGCGACAATTGTGATTGTCCTTCAGGAGACAACCAAATCTTTGCACCGGCCCAAGCAGAAATTTGTCAATCATATCCTGCAACCGTGATTACAGGAAATGACGGAAGCCCGGCAGGTGGAACATATGAGTGGCAAATCAATGCCAACAACAGCAGTTTTGTATCTGCCGGTGGCATCAACAATACAAAAGATTATACGACAGAAATATTACCTGTCGGAAATTATATCATCAAAAGAGTGTATACCGTTTTTGTAAATGGTCAGGATTGTATCTACGAAAGCAATCCGGTAAATATTACCGTTCACCCGAACCCTGTAGCCACCATTTCCGGTGACGAAACAGTTTGTTTAGGCGAAAGCTCAACGTTCACAGCAAACGGCGGAACAGATTACCTTTGGAATACTAGTAATCAGACAACTCAAAGTATTACGTTGTTTACTTCGTCAACAGTAGTTGTTACTGTAACAGACGCCAACGGTTGTACAGCAACCGCTGAAAGAACATTGACGGTAAATCCAAATCCTGTAGCCACCATTTCCGGTGACGAATCAGTTTGCCAAGGCGAAAGCTCAACGTTCACAGCGAGCGGCGGAACAGATTTCCTTTGGAGCACAGGTCCGAATACACCAACTATCACGTTGTCAACAGGTTCAACAGTTATTGTATCCGTAACAGACGCCAACGGATGTACAGCAACTGCTGAAAGAACATTGACGGTAAATCCAAATCCTGTAGCTACCATTTCCGGTGACGAAACAGTTTGTTTAGGCGAAAGCACAACTTTTACAGCAAACGGTGGAACAGATTACCTGTGGAGCACTGGTCCTAATACGCCAGGTATCACGTTGTCTGCAGCTTCAACAGTAATGGTTACTGTAACAGACACCAACGGTTGTACAGCGACCGCTGAAAAAACATTGACGGTAAATCCTCTTCCAAATGCTGGTCCGGATCGATCCGCCAATTGTTATGTAAGTGATGTGGTTACTTTGGCAGCAACAGGAACAGGTAGCTGGTCATGGGCAGTAAGCAGCTTGACAGCAACCATTAATAATACAACTTCTGCAACAACCACCGTCAGCGGTTTCCCTTCAGCAGGAACGTACACTTTGATTTGGTCGGACGGAAATTGTGAAGATGTTGTCACCATCACCGTTGGCGACAATTGTGATTGTCCTTCAGGTGACAACCAAATCATAGCACCGGCTTTAACAGAAATTTGTCAATCATATCCTGCAACCGTGATTACAGGAAATGACGGAAGCCCGGCAGGTGGAACATATGAGTGGCAAATCAATGCCAACAACAGCAGCTTTGTATCAGCCGGTGGTATCAACAATACAAAAGATTATACGACAGAAATATTACCTGTCGGAAATTATATCATCAGAAGAGTTTATACGATTGTGGCCAATGGTCAGGATTGTATCTACGAAAGTAATCCGATAAATATAACGGTAAATCCAAATCCTGTAGCCACCATTTCCGGTGACGAAACAGTTTGTTTAGGAGAAAGCACCACTTTCACTGCGAATGGCGGAGTAGATTACCTTTGGAATACAAGTAATCAGACAACTCAAAGTATTACGTTGTTTACTTCTTCAACAGTAGTTGTCACCGTAACAGACGCCAACGGATGTACAGCAACCGCTGAAAGAACATTGACGGTAAATGCAAATCCTGTAGCCACCATTTCCGGTGACGACGCAGTTTGTTTAGGCGAAAGCACAACTTTCACTGCAAGCGGCGGAGTAGATTACCTTTGGAGTACAGGTCCGAATACACCAAGTATTACGTTGTCAATTGCATCAACAGTAATAGTTACTGTAACAGATGCCAACGGATGTACAGCAACAGCTGAAAAGAACATTGACCGTAAATCCTCTTCCAAATGCCACTATTGAGGGAATCACAGATGTTTGTACCGGTGAGTCTTCAATTTTCACTGCTACAGGAGGAACAAGTTACCTTTGGAGTTCTTTAGAAAATACCGACATAATAACAGTGTCAGACAATATTACCAGAACAGTAACGGTCACAGATGTCAACAATTGTGCATCAACAGCACAACAAACATTGACCATACATTCTTTCCCGAATGCCGGAGATATTCAGTTGGCCAATTGTTTTTCCAAAGATTCTGTCACCATGAATGCAACAGGATCAGGAACATGGAGATTTGTTTCCGGTCCGGGATCGCCGACAATTATGGACATTAATCAATCCAATACAGTCGTAACCAATTTCCCTGCAGCCGGAAAATATATCCTGGGCTGGTCAAACGGATATTGCGAAAGTTTGGCAGAAATCAACGTGGGAGATCTTTGTGATTGTCCTTCCGGAATTAATTCAGTATCAGGACCGGCAAATACCAGCGTTTGCGTGGTTTTCCCTTCAGAAACTTTGTCTGGAGTTTTAACGGCGCCTCTGGGAGGAACTTATCAATGGTTTTATTACAAAGATAATGGCACCGGCAGTATAGTAGGAACCAATCAGGATTATACAACAGGTGATTTGGATTTGGGTAATCATAAATACCAAAGAGTATATAGACTGATTGCCAATAATCAAACCTGTGTTTACAACAGTAATACTATTAATATTGATGTACACCCTGAACCGATAGCTTCGATCACAGGAGATAATGTGATTTGTCGTGGTTCTTCCACTGTATTGACAGCACAAGGAGGAGCACAGTACCTTTGGAGTTCTTCGGAGCCAAACCAATCAATAACTGTCAATGACGATATTGAAAGAACGGTGACTGTAACCAATGTTTTTGGTTGTAGTGATGAAGTTTCTTTTTCAGTTACACTAAATGAAAATCCGGTAGCAGTTATTTCAGGTCCTGATGCTACTTGTTTTGGATCTTCAGTTACTTTTACAGCATCAGGTGGTGATCAGTATCTCTGGAGTAACGGAGCTACAACCAATGAAATAACAGTATCTGATGATACGCAAAGAAGTGTGACCGTTACAGATGCCAATGGCTGTACGTCAGTAGTTTCCAAAACGCTTACCATTTTGCCTCTTCCTGATGCAGGAAATGACAGAGTAGCTAATTGTTTCTCATCTTCCATCGTAACCATGAATGCATTTGGTTCCGGAACCTGGTCTTTATTGTCCGGTCCGGGTACACCAACTATCTCCGATATTACCAATCCAAATACAACTGTTTCGGGATTCCCTTCTTCAGGTACCTACGTATTGGTTTGGAATGATGGTTTCTGCGAGGATGCGGTCTCTATTATCGTTAATGAAAACTGTGATTGCCCCGACGGAGACAACCGTATCAATGATCCGAATGTCAATGTTTGTAAGATATTTACCTCTTCTGTTTTGGAAGGAAATGATGCAAGCCCGGCTGGGGGTACGTATAGCTGGGAATATGCATTAAACAGTGGTGCATTCGCAGCAGCCCCGGGCATCAACAATACAGAAGATTATATTACCGGCGACTTAGGACCGGGAACACATAGTTTTGTCAGAAAATATTCTGTGACCATTGATAATAAAGAATGTTCTTACGAAAGTAATATCATTGCACTCAGGGTAAATAATGAACCTGTTGCTGATATTACCGGAAATAATTTGGTTTGTACCGGCATTTCTACAGAATTTATTGCTTCTGGCGGTGATTTATACCTTTGGAATGATGGAAGCACAAATCCAAACCTTTTGGTTTCTGTCGCAGGTGATTATTTTGTCACTGTAACGGATGCCAATGCATGTACTGCAACAGCGGGCAGAACCTTAACCGTTCTCGACAATCCTGTGGTTACCATTTCCGGAGATGACAGAATCTGTGAGGGTGGTACAGCGACCTTTACTGCTTCCGGAGGAAATGAATATGTTTGGAGTTCCGGCGAAAAAACGCCGGAGATAACAGTTACTGACGATTCAGAAAGAACGGTCACTGTTACAGATAATAACGGTTGTTCGGCCACAGCTTCTAAAACCCTGATTGTTACGGAACAACCTTTAGCAGGTCCGGATCTTTTGGTAAATTGTTACAGCAGAGATCAGGTTGAACTTTCAGCAAGTGGTATTGGAACATGGATTACGGATCCTTCCAATGTTGGAGTCCTGAATATCTCTGATATCAATGCGCCAAATGCAACTGTTTCAGGATTTTCAGCTCCAGGAACATACAATCTTATCTGGACAAACGGTTTCTGTGATGACATCATGACCATCGTTGTTCTGGATAATTGTGATTGCCCTAATCAGGACAATTCATTAAATCCGGGACAGGAAGATACAGCTTGTGATACATACCCTTCAACCCATTGTTTGGAAATGAAGCATCACCTGCAGGCGGATTCTACCGTTGGGAATACAATTTTAATAATACAGGTTATGGTCCTGCTCCGGGTACATTTATTGAAAAGGATTACACTACTACAGTTCTTAGTGTAGGAAGTCATCTTTTCAGAAGAATATACACCGTAGAAGCCAACGGACAAATTTGTGAATATATAAGTTCTGATATATTGATTACCGTTCATCCGAATCCTGTTGCCGCCATCGTTGGAGCAGATTCAGTTTGTGAAGGTTTATCAACCACATTTACTGCGTCAGGAGGTACAACATATTTATGGAACACAGGACAGACAAATCCTACGATTTCAGTGACTGACGATCAGACAAAATTTGTTACGGTTACAGATGACAACGGATGTTCTGATATTGCTTCAAAAACCCTTACCATATTTAATAATCCAACAGCTTCTATTGAAGGTGAAACATCCGTTTGTCAAGGCGATGCAGTTTCTTTCACGGCTCTTGGCGGGAATCTTTTTGCCTGGGATAATGGCTCTGATAAACAAACCATACAAGTTAATGTCACCGGCACCTATTTTGTTACGGTTACCGATGATAACGGATGTTCTGACGTGGCTTCTAAAACACTCACCGTATTTAATAATCCGGTCGCATCCATTTCCGGTGCGGATAGAATATGTTCAGGTGAATCAACGCAGTTTACAGCTGCCGGAGGTATTTCTTATCTTTGGAATACCAATGAAGTCAACCTCCTCAATTGAGGTAAGTGATAATATTGAAAAAATAGTTGTTGTGACAGACGTAAACGGATGTACAGCAACAGCATCCAAAATATTGATCATTTCTCCGCTACCGGATGCAGGTCCTGACCAATCATTCGATTGTTACAAAGATGTTTCCGTGTCATTACTGGCTTCCGGAAATGGTCGTTGGACTGCGGCAACTTCAAATCCGACATCAGTATTGATCGTCAATCCGTTGTCGCCAATTTCTGAAGTTCGTGGATTTGTCAGATCAGGAGTTTATACCTTCATCTGGAATGACGGTTTCTGTGAAGATATGGTCATCGTTACCATTGGCAATAACTGTCCTTGCGAAGATGTTTTAAATGAAATTTATGAACCTTCTGAAACCGTATTCTGTGACGTTGTAACTGAAATGACCTTAAACGGAAATCAGCCTGCTTCAGGCAATGGTTCCTTCTTTTGGGAATACAGTTTTAATGGAGGAGGGTTTATTCCTGCGCCGGGTATCAATAATTTGGTTGCTTATCAGGCACAAAACCTGAATCCGGGCACACATAGCTTCAGAAGATTTTATCTTTTTGATAATGAAAACGGAACCGTTTGTATTGATTCAAGCAATATGATCTCTGTAACGGTCATTCCTCCGGTGAATGCTGAGTTTGATGTTGATATCAATCCGAATCCGGTTTGTGCAGGTGACACGGTATACGTAAGTATCAATGCCATGGCAGCAGGCACTTACGAATGGAATGTAATCTCTGGAAATGCTGATATTCAGACATATCCTGATCGTGCCATCATCATTCCGCAAAGTGAAGGTAAAATCGTATTTACCGTAACACAAACCACTGAATTTTGTAATTTTGTTTCTCAACCTAAACCTTTTGAATTTACTGTCAATCCAAGACCAAGGGTCGCTTTGGGTAGAGATACCATTATTTGCGATCAGGATCAGGGATTTGAACTGAGTATCGATGGTGATTATGTTGACATCACGTGGGACAATGGCTCTAAAGAAAATTCGATTTTTGTCGAAGAGTCCGGTGTCTACAAAGTAAGTGTGACAGACGAAAACGGATGTACCGGTTATGACGAAATCACCATCAAAGATTTCTGTTGTAAAGTATATTATCCGAACATTATCAGTTTTTCAAGTTCCAACTACGTTAACAGACAATTCCAGATAAAAGAGTCCGGTTGTGTGATTTCTTCCGAATTGTGGATTTATGACAGATGGGGTAACCTGGTTTACAAATCTGATGACGGATTGGCACCTTGGGACGGAATTTTCAAAGGGGATTTAGTAGAGCAGGGAGTATATGCTTTTATATTCAAATTTAAAGCCCTTGATGAAAATGATGAAGAATTTGATGAAAAAATATCCGGAGATATTACCATTCTTCATTAAAATATATAAATAAACTGATAAAAGGGGATTTCCAAAAGAAATCCCCTTTTTCTTTTGATGTGGGATTTTTTTTATCATAAAAATATTTTTTTCTTAACCTGATGAAAATAATTAAGCTGCGGTTTTTCCTGTAATCAGGTTGTGTCCAACGTCAAAAAAAATATCAAAAAAAGTGTAATAATAAAATTTATGTATTACCTTTGTACTTCCAAATTTTTTGGTCGGGTGGCCGAGCGGCTAGGCAGAGGTCTGCAAAACCTCGTACAGCGGTTCGAATCCGCTCCCGACCTCACCCAAAGAGACCATTTCAACTGAAATGGTCTCTTTTTTCAATATAGTTCATGGATATACTCGAACATTTTCCCGGTCACTTTATCAGTATTTCTCAGGATCATCATATTTTTACCATAAGTACATCAACAGATTGTATGCTTCAGGTAACTTTGGTGAGCGACGATATTGCCAGAATCAGATTCGCAACAGAAGGTATATTTGAAAATGATTTTTCTTATGCCATCGATGAAAAAAACAACCTGAATCCTTCCCACTTTTCATTTAATATTCTGGATGAATTTGTCGAAATTGCCTCAAGAAATTTTAAAGTGGTCATCAGGAAAGAAGACTTGAAAATTTCTTTTGTCGAAAATTCAGGAAGAATCATTTGTCGGGACGATAAAGGATTTCATTGGCAACAAAATGAAACTTTTGGTGGAAATATCGTCAAAAACTGTAAAGTCATTCAGGAAGGGGAACATTTTTATGGTCTGGGCGATAAAACCATGCACCCTAACCTGAGAGGTCGTAAACTGACCAACTGGGCCATGGATATTTATGGTTTTAAAAAGAATGAAGACCCGATTTACAAAGCCATTCCTTTTTATTTAGGTATCCACCACGATGTCGGTTACGGCATATTTTTTGACAATACCTTCAAATCTTTTTTTGATTTCGGTAGTGAAAGAAAAACAGTGACCAGTTTTTGGGCTGAAGGCGGTGAGATGAACTACTACTTCATCTACGGACCCAAACTTCTGCAGGTCATCCAAAGATATACATCACTTACCGGAAGGCCGGAGCTGCCGCCTATGTGGGCACTGGGTTTTCACCAATCAAAATGGAGCTATTATCCTGAACAAAAAGTTAGGGATATAACACAAAAGCTCAGAAAATTGCAGATTCCTTGTGATGCCATCTATTTTGATATCGATTACATGGACGGTTTCAGATGTTTTACCTGGGATAAAGGTAAATTTCCAAATCCGAAAAAATTTGTCGCCGAACTCAAAGCTCAGGGTTTTAAATCCATCGTTATCATAGATCCCGGAATTAAAAAAGACAAAACTTACGATATTTACAATCAGGCTTTGGCCAATGATTATTTTTGCAAAAGAGCAGACGGCCCATATGTAAGCGGCAAAGTATGGCCCGGAGATTGTTATTTCCCGGATTTTACCGATCCAAAAGTTAGAAAATGGTGGGGTGGTCTTCATCAGGAATTAATAGAAGATACCGGTGTCAGAGGAGTTTGGAATGATATGAACGAACCTGCAGTATTGGAGACAGAAACGAAAACTTTTCCATTGGATGCCCGCCATGATTATGATGGCAATCCTTGCAGCCATAGAAAGGCCCATAATATTTACGGTACTCAGATGGCTCGGGCGACCTACAGAGGACTAAAAAGAATTAAAAAAGAATACCGGCCTTTTGTCATCACCCGATCTGCCTATGCAGGAGCACAGCGTTACGCTTCGACCTGGACAGGAGATAACATCGCTTCATGGGAACATCTATGGTTGGCAAACGTACAGATTCAAAGATTAAATGTTACCGGCTTTGTGTTTGCCGGTACAGATATAGGTGGTTTTATTGACCACCCGACACCTGACCTATTTATACGATGGGTTCAAATGGCTGTTTTTCATCCTTTTTGCAGGATACACAGTAGTGGTGATCATGGCGAACAGGAGCCATGGTCCTTCGGAGAAGATGCATTACAAATCGTTCGCAGATTTATCGAATTGAGGTATACTTTGCTACCGTATTTATATACTGCTTTTTATAAACATGTTACGGAAGGAACACCTGTCATTCAGCCAATAGCTGTTTTTGATCAGTTTGATAAAGAAACTTTATACAGAGCTGACGAATTTTTATTTGGTGAAGATATACTGGTTTGTCCGGTACTTGAACCAAATGCTCCGAGCAGATATGTATATTTGCCGGAAGGCAAATGGTATCACTATTTTACTTACGATGTTTTTGAAGGTAAAAAAGAAGTTGTAATACCTACTCCTTTGGATACTTTGCCACTTTTTGTCAGAGCCGGTTCGGTCATTCCACATTTTCCGGTGATGCAATATGTAGGCGAAAAAGAAGTTGATGTTCTTACTTTATATGTGTACTTCGGCCAAGGTATTCATCAAAGCATAATGTATGAAGATGCTGGTGACGGATATGCTTATGAATCAGGAGATTACAATAAAAAAACCTGGATAACCCATTCGCTTTTGGATTCATTCGAACTTACGCTTGAGTCCAGAGGTCATTACCAGCCGACCTATAAACATTATAAAATAGTTTTATTCGGTCTGCCTTTTAATCCAACCCGAATTCAGATCAACGAAAAAGATATTCATCCCGGGATTATGGTTGAAAACCAAATGAAATATGAATTGGTTATAGAAAGCAAACTTTTTTTACAACTAAAGATACAATAAAATTGATTTTATATCCATTATTGATTCAGCGATAAAGTATTTATGATAAAATATACAATTTTTGTTTTTGCCTTGGTGGTTATTCCTTTTACAGGTTTTTGCCAAAAAGGTTATGAAGTTGGCGGCTGGTTGGGAACATCTGTTTATCATGGTGATTTGAATCCTGAAATCAATTTTAAAGCACCTGGTTTGGCAGGTGGGATCTTAGGAAGATATAACTTTAATTCCCGGATTTGTATGAAGTTTTCATTCAACTACGGGTTTATTAAAGCCACAGATGAAGGCTCAGACAACAATTTTAACCGCAACAGAAATCTGAGTTTTCAATCACACATTCTGGATATTTCACCGGTTATTGAGTTTAACTTTCTGGATTATGTTCACGGTAGCAGAACCAAATATTTTACACCCTATCTTTTGGGAGGACTCAATTTGTTTTATTTCAACCCGACCGCAGAATTGGGTGGACAACGGTATTCTTTGCGCAAAATGGGTACAGAAGGGCAGGCTGTCGGTAAAGAATACGGACCTGTTCATGCCGGAATAATCCTGGGCCTTGGGTTTAAATGGGATATCAATTATGATTACAGTATCAATATTGAGTGGAGCACAAGATTGCTTTTTACAGATTATCTGGATGATGTTTCAACAGTTTACGCCGATCAGGCTTTACTCAGAGCCAGAAGGGGAGATGTTGCTGCAGCATTAGCTGACCGTTCGTTGATTGAAGGTCTTGGTGCGGCCGGCAGACAAAGGGGAGACAGTAAAACCAATGACAGCTATTCGTTTCTGGGTATTGGTATTGTTAAATATTTTGGCAGTATCGACTGTCCTGAAATTTCCAAAATAAGGAAGTAAAGATTTTTAAATTTTCTTTTGTAATAGTAAGGGCAAACAATTTTGAGATAAACAGGAAACTTTCTATACAAAAAATCGTTATAAGATACATTTAGTGATTTTATAAACATGATTGAAGGATCATGGGTAAATTGGTGTGTATACCAACCAAAGAATCAGGAATGATTAATTTTATGATTTTTTCGGGATTTTACATATTGGATATTATGGATCTAACGAAGGTTCAATACACGCAAAAATAAATAGCAGGTAGTTTGTTAAAATTAATATGTACAAAAAAATAAAAATTGAAAACATGAAAGGTAAAGTTCTTATTCCAACATTATTATTGTTATTTTTGGGTTCATTGAGTATTCAGGCTCAATCAATAAAAGGTATCTGGAAAACAATAGATGATACGGACGGAAGAGAAAAATCCCATATAGAAATTTACGAAGAAAACGGCAAATACAGAGGTAAAGTGATCAAATTACTTCCGGGAGCTACCGCAACTCACTGCAACGCTTGTAAAGGCAGTAACAAAAACAAACCCATCACCGGCATGATCATTCTTTGGGATTTGGAGCCGGTGGGAAAAACATTTGACAACGGAACCATTCTTGATCCTAAAACCGGTAAAGTCTATGATTGCAAAGTGTCTTTTCAGTCACCGGACAAATTAGACGTAAGAGGTTATATGGGTCTTTCCCTCCTGGGCCGCACGCAGACATGGTATAGGGTAAAATAATACCTTCATATACAATAATGCGAATCATTCAATCGTTATGGAAAAGAACCTTAAAAATTGAATGCATGACGCACAATTACACTGATTTTATTACCATTTCTTATCTGTATAACGAGCTTGATTTATTTTCAAAGCTTGAATACGAATTTGCTCTGGATGAAGATAGTTCCCTTGCGGAATCCTATGAACTTCTGAATGAAGGACGGGATTTATTGCCTGAAATAACATTATCACCAAAACTTTCTGTTATTGAAAGTATTTTGGCTTATAGTCGGCAGGATGTTTGATTTTTTAAACATACAGTACTTTTTATTTCCGGTTAACTGTTTGAAACATCTTGTATTCTATTCAATCAGTTATATTTAAATATAAAGTTATTTGGTATTTGAGTGTTCCGAAATAAACACCCACCACCTTACCCAATAACCGAATATATTGCAAATAAAATTGTATGTATCATTATAATGTTATAATTCTTAGGCAATTATTAGTCAAATAATAAAAAATTTGTATTATCTTTGTGCTCCTTTTTATAAAAGCAACAGCACTCAATGAGTAAAAAGAAAATACTTTTTGTCACTCAGGAATTAAATCCGTATACAGAGTTATCCATTCTTTCAGATATTGCCCGCAAAATTCCGGCCATAGCGCATGACAAAGGTTTCGAATTTCGTGTACTTATGCCAAAATTCGGAATTATCAACGAAAGAAGACACCGTTTGCACGAAGTTGTACGCCTGTCCGGAATGAATATCATCGTTGATGATGAAGATTATCCGTTGATTATCAAAGTCGCTTCTTTACCAGGAGTAAGATTGCAGGTATATTTTTTGGATAATGAAGAGTTTTTTAAAAGAAAAGCAGTCTTTTACGATGATGACGGTTCAGCCTTTGACGACAACCAGCAAAGATTGGTTTTTTTCTGTAAAGGAGTAATGGAAACCGTTAAAAAATTTGGCTGGGCACCTGATATCGTGCATCTACACGGACAGATGACAAGTCTTATACCTTTATATATCAAAGAAGCGTATAAAAATGATCCGGTATTCAGAGATGCTAAAATCATCTACTCCATGTATGAAGAAGGTTTGGGAAAAACTTTTAATAAAAATTTTTTGGAGATAGCAGCAATCAACGATCTTGAGTCACAAAATCTGGAAGTTTTTGAAAGCAATGGTGAAATTGATCTGAACAAAGGGGCATTAAAATTTTCAGATGCGATTACAGCGGGCAACGAAAATCTGAATGATTACGTTATACAACAAGCAAAAGACAATGACAAGTTTTTCCTCGAACATATCGAGGGTGTGGATGAAGTTTCAAAATCCATGCTGGAATTTTATGAAAAAGTTTTAGAAAAATAATTTAGTCACCTTAAGGTATCATGCAGGTAAATAATCCATTTTTCCACTGGAAACAAGTGCGTAACTTGTTTATGTTTGTTTTTGGTATATCCATATTTTTATTGTCCTGCAAAGATGAAATAATTGTCGGCAGTGATTTATTGGATGACGAATTAATTCTGGTTGACATCACGGATGAAGTTGAGATCAATAGTTTTACAGAATTCGGAGAACCCTTCATTGCCTATAATGCAGCAACTACAGGAAGGAGATTGGCACATATCGGCCAAATAAATGATGGGCTATTCGGAAATTTAAATGCTGAACTTGCTTTATCATGTAATATTGTTACATCAACTCCACCCAATTATCCTATTGGTACTAAAAGTTTACAGGCCGATTCTTTGGTGCTGAGCTTATTGTTTGATACTTTGGCAACCTATGGAGACCTTTCGGCACCTTTCAGGATTGAGGTCAGACAATTGAATCAAAAAATGCCAACGGAAAATATCGTCAAATCTGACTATTCCTTTTCCCTTGGAACCCTTCTTGTGGATACTTTAATACAAATTAAACCTAAAGATTCTGTTTCAGTATATAATTTTACAGATAAAAAAAATGTAAAAGTAATTCCTCAGCTGAGGATCGTTTTACCAAAATCCATGGCTGAAGCGTTATTGAATAACAAGGATGCTGCCGTATCTGACACCGCTTTTGTCAGTTTTCTGAAGGGACTTCACATCCGGGCTATCCCACAAAATAATAATGGTATTTTTGGATTTAATCTTTCTGCTTCTGCGTTGGCGAGTAATGTCGGAAACAAACTTTTTATGTATTATACAGAATCAGATACCTTGAAAAAAACATATAGTTATCCGATTTCAAATCGTTTTATTAATACCGGACAAAGAGACTTTACAGGATCCGTAGTGAGCCAGCATGTAGAAAATAATGACCTTTCCGGTCAATTGACATTCCTGCAGGGTTTTGGCGGTCCTAGAGTAAAAATTACGTTTTCAAACCTGGATATACTGAAAAATAAAATTATCAATTATGCTGAATTAACAGTAACCGCAGATAAAACATCCGGATTAAATGGTGCTTATCCGGCTGCAAACCAATTATTTGCTTTTCAAAAAAACAGCTCTGATTCATTGATATATATTCAGGATATTTACAATGTTACCAACGCCGGGATTGAATTCGGAGGCATCAAAAAAGAAGTTGATGGTAAAATGGTTTATTCTATGAATATCACCAATCAATTAAAAAAGATGTTGGAGGATCCGACGTTTTCACCGGATATCTACCTGAGAACGCCCTTTCAGGAAGATTTTGTCCAGAGATCCGTAATTTATGGTGCAAAACATGATTTGTACAAAATGAAATTAAAAGTTAACTTTACAACAAATTGATTCTATGTGCGGTATTGTAGCCTATATCGGTAAAAAACAAGCTTACCCTATCATTATTGAAGGTCTGAAAAGACTGGAATACAGAGGGTATGATAGTGCAGGTGTTTCCATTTTTTCTGATAAACTTGTCATCGTAAAAAAGAAAGGAAAAGTTTCAAAACTTGAAAATGCAGCATCAACTCTTAATACCACAGGAACAATCGGAATAGGACATACCCGATGGGCTACTCACGGTGAACCAAATGATAAAAATGCGCATCCTCACCTTTCAGGCAACGGAAGACTGGCTTTGATCCACAACGGAATCATAGAAAATTACGCAACATTAAAAAAAGCATTACAAAACCTGGGTCATGTTTTTGTAAGTGATACGGATACAGAGGTTTTGGTACACCTCATTGAAGAATATCAAAACAGAGAAAATCTTCCTTTAAGCGAAGCAGTCAGAAAGGCTTTGCAAAAAGTGGTAGGCGCCTATTCAATCGTGGTCATGGACGAAAATGATCCGGATGTTTTGGTTGGAGCCAGAAAATCCAGTCCGCTGGTTCTGGGGATCGGAGATGAGGAATTGTTTTTGGCTTCTGACGCAACACCCATCATAAAATACACCAACAAAGTGGTATATCTCAATGATGAGGAAATGGTTTCCATTTACAGAGACGGCACCTACGAGATCAAAAATCTCCATAATGAAATCAAAGTACCAACGATTCATGAACTGGATCTGAAATTGGAAGAGTTGGAAAAAGAAGGTTTCGAACATTATATGCTCAAAGAAATTTATCAACAGCCTACTACCATCAAAGAAAGTATGAGAGGTCGTCTTAATGCAGATGAAGGATGGGTTCTTGTAGGGGGCATGCAACAATATTTCAGCAGAATAATGAATGCAAAAAGAATCATTTTTGCAGCTTGCGGAACATCATGGCATTCTGCCCTCGTTGGAGAATATTTGTTTGAAGAATTAGCAAGAATTCCTGTAGAAGTTGAATATGCATCAGAACTAAGATACAGAAATCCGATTATACACGAAGATGATGTTGTCATTGCCTTGTCCCAGTCAGGTGAAACAGCAGATACTCTGGCAGCATTGGAACTGGCAAAAGAAAAAGGAGCTTTGATTTATGGTATCGTAAACGTTGTAGGGTCTTCTATTTCCCGTATTACCCATTGCGGTTCTTATATTCATGCTGGTCCGGAAATCGGAGTTGCATCAACCAAAGCATTTACCAGCCAGATTACAGTTTTGACATTGATGGCTTTAAATCTGGGGTATAAAAAAGGTACTATCACTGAAGATTATTACCGCAGATTGTTGTTTGCCCTTGAAGCAATTCCCGATAAAGTAGAAAAGGTATTAAAACAAAATGAAAAAATAAAATATATCGCCTCAGAAATAAAAAATGTAAACAACTCCTTGTATCTGGGGAGAGGTTATAATTTTCCGGTGGCACTGGAAGGGGCATTAAAACTGAAAGAGATTTCCTATATACACGCTGAAGGTTACCCCGCTGCAGAAATGAAACACGGTCCTATCGCTCTTATTGACGAAAATATGCCGGTGATTGTCATTGCAACCAACCAATCCGCTTACGAAAAAGTAATCAGTAATATTCAGGAGGTAAAAGCAAGAAAAGCCATTGTTATTTCCGTGATCACAGAAGGGGAAGAAAAGATCAAAGCCATGTCTGATTATTTTATTGAAATTCCGGAAACAGAAGAACCATTAACACCTTTGTTGTCCGTTATTCCTCTTCAATTATTGGCTTACCATATTGCAGTCATGAGAAATTGTGATGTTGACCAACCTCGTAATCTGGCAAAATCAGTTACTGTAGAATAATTCATAAAAAAACAAAATCAGGAATGACCAAAGAAATGTTAAGTCTGGAATACAACAGCACAAGAGATAAATTATATTATCCGGAATATGGCCGGTTTATTCAAAAACTCGTTTTACATTGCAGAACAGTTGAAAATAAAGAAGAAAGACAGGCAGAGGCAGAGATGATCATCGAAATGATGCAACAAATGAACCCTCCGGTAAAAAATATCAACGAATATAAAAACAGACTCTGGAGACATTTTTTCAGAATGGCAGAATGGGATATCGATGTCGATGTACCGGGAGAAGAAAGGCCAACACCTGAAAGTACGCAACTCAATCCGGAAAGAGTACCATACTTCCAACACGAATTTAATTGGAGACATTATGGTTTTATCACAAGAAGGCTGATCGATAAAGCTTGTGCACTGGAGGAAGGCCCTATCAAGCAGGGATTGGTGGAAGCCATTTTATCTTATATGAAATTGGCATACAGAACATGGAATAAAGAACATTTTGTCAATGATGAATTGATCAAATCAGATTTGGGCGTCTTATCAAAACATCAGATTAAAGTGGATGATGACCACATGATCGAAAATCTGGTAAAACATATTAATATCCAACCGGTCAATACTTTTCAAAAAAGTAACAACAAAAATCAAAACAACAGAAATAAACAAAAAAATAAACCACTCGTTGCCCGCAATAGTAATTTTAAGCCAACAAAACAAAAAAGATAATCAGTTTTGATACTGATTTCTTAAACGTATCAAAGAGTGGTGACTTCTTGTTTACTGATAGCCATCAGTCCTTTGATTTCATTATCCAATTGTTCGAGATATGTCTGATCGTCTGAAAAAAAGATAAACCAGGCAACTGAACTTATGGCTACAGCGGTGACCATATATTGCCAGACGGGTAGGGTGTAGGTTGTGTCTTCTATAAATCTGAATCCCATATAACATATGATGGGGAAAAAGAGTAAAAAAGCAAATTTTACTGCCGTAAAACGGGTATCCTTGATTAAATATCCGTCATACATATACTGATCAAGGTTGTTTTGATGTTCCTGCAATTGATGTATGGCTTTTTTTAGTTTTTTAGTGGTAAAAATATAATACAATACCCCGGCTACCAAAACAAGGGCAAACAAAAATAAACCGTTTATTATATGTATCGCACTCATTGCAACCAACACTAATATCAACCCGTTAAGCATAATAGGATACTCTTTATTGTCAGTATCTTCTTTCATCTTGAGAATAAGTTGTTTTTTTCTCTCTTCAATCCATTGTTCTGTATTGGAAGGATGTTGTTTTTCTGAAGCCTCTATCAAATCCTGTATTCCTTTTGTGGCATCTTCTCTGTATACTGGTTTCATTGTTATAAATATTTATATGGTAAAATCTCAATATTAAATAGGCACTAAATTTTTGTCAAAAGGATAGTTTTGTATATAAACGTTCACCCCATTTATATAAAAATCCGGTTCAGGTTGGATAAAAATTATTTGATTCTGCAAATATAATGATTATTTATAATATGTATAGGGTTCAAAATGTGAATTATTGTAAAAAATATTTTTGTACTTATATAAAATGGATCAGAATATTTATGGTTTTTCCAAATGAAATATAATGGGTAATCGTGTTTTCATAGGACAGGGTTAACATACAGGCACTTCTTTTTTACAAATACAACATCCATTTGGCTTCATTATTGTTGTAAAGGATGGATAATTGAATAATAAAAACCAAAAAATAATAAGATTTAAAAAAAATATGGACACTAAATTTCTCAAAACCTTAGGGTTGAAAAAACAAAATGCCGGTACATGGACTGGACTTAAGTTTTCTGAAAGCAAACAATACATTGTCTCTTATTCGCCGGTTGATGGAAAAAAAATAGGCGAAGTTTCTGTTACCTCTAAAAAGGAATATGAAAAGGTTCTGGATACTGCATCCAAAGCGTTTTTGGCTTGGAGAGAAGTACCTGCCCCGAAAAGAGGTGAAATCGTCAGACAATATGGTGATGAATTAAGAAAATACAAAGATGATCTGGGCAAACTAGTCTCTTATGAAATGGGTAAATCCCTTCAGGAAGGATATGGAGAAGTTCAGGAAATGATTGATATTTGTGATTTTGCTGTAGGTTTATCCAGGCAGTTATATGGTCTTTCAATGCACTCTGAAAGACCGTCTCACCGTATGTACGAACAATGGCATCCTTTGGGAATTGTGGGTATTATTTCTGCTTTCAATTTTCCGGTTGCCGTATGGTCTTGGAATGCAATGATTGCTATGGTATGCGGAGACGTTTGTGTCTGGAAGGCTAGTGAAAAAACACCACTATGTGCCGTTGCTTGCCAGCAAATCTTACATAAAGTATTGAAAAAGAATAAATTGCCGGAAGGTATCAGTAATATCATAACAGGTGATTATCAGGTGGGTGAATGGCTGACCAGCGATAAAAGAGTTCCTTTGATATCTGCGACAGGAAGTACCCGAATGGGTAAAATTGTCGGTTCTGCTGTTGCACAACGTCTGGGCAGGAGCCTTCTGGAATTAGGGGGCAACAATGCTGTAATCGTCACCGAATCAGCAGATTTGAACCTGGTTCTTGTCGGCGCTTTGTTTGGAGCAGTCGGAACTTGCGGCCAAAGATGTACTACGACCAGAAGATTGATTGTTCACGAGAGTATGTATAATCAGGTGAAGACTAAACTGGTAGCAGCATACAAACAATTAAAAATCGGTAACCCATTGGATAGCAAAAATCATGTCGGACCATTGATTGACCAGAGTGCAGTAGATGCTTACTTGTCTGCCCTGGATGCTGCCAAAGAACAGGGAGGCAAAATCCTGGTGCCGGGTGGTGTTTTATCCGGAAAAGGATACGAAAGTGGTTGTTACGTAAAACCTGCTATCGTCGAAGCAAAAAACGAAATGGCCATAGTTCAGCACGAGACCTTTGCACCTATTTTATATTTGATCAGTTATAAAGGAACTGTTGAAGATGCCATTCATATACAGAATGACGTACCTCAGGGATTGTCATCTGCCATCATGACTACCAACCTGAGAGAAGCTGAGAAATTTTTGTCCTATGCAGGTTCAGATTGCGGTATAGCGAATGTCAATATCGGAACTTCAGGAGCAGAAATCGGTGGTGCTTTTGGTGGGGAAAAAGAAACCGGTGGTGGTCGTGAATCAGGTTCTGACAGCTGGAAAGCATATATGAGACGACAAACAAATACTATAAATTACAGCACGCAACTGCCTTTGGCTCAAGGTATTAAATTTGACTTTTAATTTTTGAATTCAATCCTGACCAAAGCCGTTTTTGCTTTCTGATGAAGACTGGTACTATATCCTTCAGGGTGTAGTACCAGACATTCATTATAATATTGTTTTGCTAAAATAAAGTTTTGTTGTTTTTCATATAAGTGGCCGAGGCTGAGAGCAGAACTACAGGCATAATACTTTACTCCAGAACTAAGGGACATTACTTTTTTGTAATGAATAATGGCTTCATCATTTAGCATAAGAGCATCACTGTTTTTGGCCATTCTGTAATGATATTCCTCCTTTTCTTCCGGTTTAAACCGATCTGACGGTACACTTTTAAGTTCTTCCAGAGATCTTGTATAATATCCACCGTCATGCAATAGTCTGGCTTTCAACAATAAAGTATTTGGAGGACCATCGCGGGTTTCTGTAACCGCCTGACCGTCTTCATCAATCAAAGACTTACCTGCTTTAGCGATTTGTTGTTTATAATAAGAAGCTTTTTTCTGACTTGAACCAAACAATATCTCATACCAATATAGTTTTTGAAAAGCTTCTTTAATATAATGGCGCCCTTTAAAGCCTGTAACAAATTTTAGGATGTGTGTATCGGCATCTTTGTCCAGTCTGTACAATTTGTATTTTCCTAACAAAAAATCAAGATATAAAAAAGGAAGTTGTCCGGCTGATTGATTTCGACCTTCCAGTATTTTTATAGCATCATTGTTTTTACCATATTTTTGTGTGATAGTGGCAGCAAGGAAAATAAGCAACGGACTTTGCGATTCTTGCAGTTTATACTTTTGGATAACCTGATAAGCAAGTTCTTTTTCTTGTTTTGTATAAAAAAGTATATATATGTAAATAGCCAGAATTTCGTCTTTGAACAAAGGATATTGGTGAATATGATTGACCAGAGTTTCAATTTCTTTTGTGCCCTGACTTACCGAACCTTTTACACCTGACAATTTTTGAACCCAAACAGGAAGACTTTGTGCCAAAGCGTGGATAATACTCAGGCTTTTGTAGTTTTCATGAAAATGAGGAAATAGTTTTGTGTTTTCTTCTAATAACTGGTATGCTTCATAAACATCATAGGCAGCCCTAGTTTTTTCATTAAACTTTAAATGAATTGTAGCCCATTGTAAAAGGATTTCAGCCTGACAAAATCGGTAGTATGGAGAGGATGGGTCACCTTTTTTTATGTTGTCCAACAATGTTTTTTTTCTTTTACTGGCCCTTTCATATTGCGTCTGCTCTTCCTGAATAAAAAGAGTAAAAAACCATGTATAACTTTCAAGAAAATCATACATTTTATTTCCCGGTTCGGCAAGCCTTCTTTCGTGTAAAAGTTTAGCAACCTCCTTGATTTGAAGATTCAGGGTTTTTTTCTGAATATCCAAAACGTGTTTGTTGATCTGAAAGTAAAGTTTTTTTGATGGATCGAAAGAACCAATATCATCTCCTTTCAAAATTGTAGAATGACCAAACAAGCCGCTTATAACTAAAAAACACACCAATATCCCCTTTATGCGAATATACAGGGATTGGAAAAACATAAAATGGATGTTTTTTAAAGTTATTCTGCTTGGGTCTCAGATAATGTATCCGGAACCAAAACCCTGCCGCAATGTTCACAGGCAACAATTTTTCTCATCATACCTACTTCGATTTGCAACTGTGGTGGTATTCTGTTAAAACAGCCTCCGCATGCACCTCTGTTGATAGGAACAACCGCTAAACCATTTCTGTAGGTTTTACGTATCTTTTCATAAGATTTTAATAATCTTTCGTCAATATCTTTTTTGGCTTTATCAGAATCCTTACCTAGTTTCGCTTCCTCTTTTTCAGTTTTTTCTATAATTTTAGAAAGTTCTACTTTTTTATTTTCCAGATCTTTCTGACGACTGTTCAATTTGACCTGAATAACCTCCATGGCTTCAACTTTTGACTCTTTAATGCCGGAAGTTTCCTTCATTTTTTTCTGAGAAAGTTGAATTTCAAGCTTCTGAAGTTCAATTTCTTTAGTTAAAGCTTCAAACTCCCGATTATTTTTAACATTATCCAGCTGTTTTTGATATTTTTCAATCAATGCTTCAGACTGTTTAATATTCGCCTGGTGATTACCAATTTCCCGTTCCTGGTCAGCTATTGTATTTTCCAGCTTTTTAATTCTGGTTTGCAAACCCGTAAGTTCGTCTTCCAAGTCACTCACTTCAATAGGTAATTCACCTTTGAGTACTGAAATTTCATCTAATTTTGAATCAACGTGTTGTAAAGAAAAAAGCGCTAAAAGTTTTTCTTGAATGGTTTGGTCTTTTACTACTGCCATGATAAAAATATTGGATTAAAGATAATGAACCGGGTTCGTTATATGTTTTGTGAAACGGACTGCAAAGGTACTAAATTTATTTTGTAATAAACCAAAAAGTAGGTCAATTGTATATTTTTCACTCTCAAAATGTCCAATATCAACGATGATTATTTGGTTATTTGCTTCAAAAAACTCATGATATTTAAAATCTGACGATATAAATACATCTGCCTGAACAAAAATAGCCGCCTTGGTAAGAAAACTACCAGCCCCACCACATAGGGCAATTTTAGAAACAGTTTGTTTAGTGAGCGCTGTATGTTTTATCATGTGGAGTGACATTTTTGATTTAAGGTAATCAAAAAAATCCAAAGTAGCCATTGGTGCAGGCAGCCAACCATACATTCCGGCACCTATAGCTTCATTTTTATGACCGGTTTCACTTTTTGGGGCCAGGATGTTGACGTCAGTTAAGCCTAATTGTTCTGAAAACCTCGTATTTACGCCATGATAAAAAGCATTGTCAAGATTTGTGTGGATAGCAAATATGGCTATATCGTTTTTTATCGCGTTTATGATAACTTTTTCCACATAATGTGTTCCGGTTATTTTTTTAAGTCCGCTGAAAATAATGGGATGATGAGCGATGACCATATTACACCCGGTTTGTATGGCTTCATCGATAATATTTTCAGTCGAATCGAGACATACCAATATACCTTTGACTGTCCAATCGGGATTTCCTGTGATCAATCCTGCATTATCATAACCCTCCTGCCAACTTTGAGGAGCTATAGAGTCCAGAAATGATATAACTTCATTAATTTTTGTCATGATGCTGAGAATTATGTTAATGTTGGTTTTTCAATTTCTGTTCTATATTGGTTGTTGAAAAATTGGGTATCAAAGAGAGGGTCTTAACTATTCCACCGTTTGATAAAACAAAATCCGCACCGACAATTTCTGTTACGGGATAATCTCCTCCTTTTACCAATACATCCGGTTTGATTGCACTGATGAGAGATAGAGGGGTATCCTCTTCAAATAGGATTACTGCATCCACGGATTCCAATGCAGCCATCACCTGAAGTCTTGCATTTTCATGGTTAATAGGCCTGTTTGGTCCTTTTAGTTTTCGGACTGAGGAGTCTGTATTAATCCCGACCACTAAAAAGTCACCTTCATTTTTAGCTTCTTCAAGGTAAGTGACATGACCTACATGGATGATGTCAAAACAACCATTGGTAAAAACCACTTTTTTACCAAGATTCTGAATGGCACGGATGAATTCAGTGAGTTTTGTTATGTCTGAAAATATTTTTTTTTTCGAATGCTGCACTTGTTTTAGTATATGAATGAACAAATATAATAACAAAAAAAAAGGTAGCTTGTATTAAAACAAGCTACCTTTTTTTTATTGTATTAAATGAGATTAATAACCTGCATTTTTGTTTCCTACAAATTTGGAAGTCTTAGATGATTTTGAAGTTCCTGATTTTTCCATAGAGGTGCTATTTACAGCAGGTGCTGTCATTTCTACATCAGCAGGCTCACAAACTTTGAATTCTACTCTTCTGTTCATGTAGTGTTCCTTTTCTTTGTTGCCCGGAGTCAAGACTTTTTCTTCTCCTCCGTACATCAATTTGAATCTTGATCTGTCAATTCCGTAAGTGCTTGTCAGATAATTTACTGCATTTTCAGCTCTTCTGTAAGACAAGCCTTGATTATAATTATTTGAACTTCTTACGTCTGTATGACCAACAACAGATACACAAATATCAGGACACATTTTTAACACATTAGCTACGTGATGTAAATGTCCGTAAAACTCAGGTTTGATTTTGTCTTTATCCAGATCAAAATGAATCATAGGTAAAAACCATTTTCCGCAATCACTTTTTCCTGCCATTTTCATGTCAATCGATTTATTGACATCTTCCATGGTAATACAACATTTAACGTCTGCCACACCATCGCTATTAACGACGTATCCCGGAGGAGAATATGGTTCTTTGTCTTTATAATCTGCGATTCCGTCGCCGTCACTATCTAAAGCTATACCTCTTGTATCAACAGGTGCCCCTGCCGGTGTATTATTTTCCTGATCCAACATGTCAATAACACCATCACCATCCGTATCGGTAAGGTCAAGAACAGGTCTTTGTTTCAGATCTGCAATATCGTTCATACCGGCATCCAAAGGATTTAACCAGTAAAGTGGTTCAGATACTTTGTTGAAGTTACCCAAATTGATACCCAATCTTATATTGGTATAATGACCCATATCTACATTGTTGGTCGCATCAAGAGATGTTCTGAATCGAATTCCATCGAGATAATCATTGTCCGAAGCCATTACCTGGTGTTCAATTCCAATATTAATCCTTTTATTGATTTTTCTGGATATACCCATACTTGCGATAAAAACAACATGAACGTTGGTTTCGTCACCCAATCTGAAAATCCCTTGTTTTTTGAATCCCGGTGTTTCATATTCACCATCATAAAGATCTCTGATATTGCTTACGATGTCTTTTCTACCTGCTTTGGTATCGAAATCCAATCCAGTTGCAACTCCTGAAACATTATAAGGCTGACCATTTGCATCAAATAAGTCAAGTGTTACTTTGTGAGTTGATAAACCGGTTCCAATTGCAGTATACCAGTTCCACTTGTTTCTTTCTTTATGAAATAAAAGGTTGCCGATATTGATAACCGCCTGAAGTGACAAATATCCATACTGGGTTCTGTAGCTTGGATGCCATGCTAATTGAGCGTCACGATAATCTTTATAAAAATCCCAGGTATTTGATGGAGAATTTGAAGATTCGATAAGTCCTCCTCCTACTCCGTTTTGTGCTGTACTCCATGCTTGAGGATCAATTCCTTTGGCTTGTCCGTAAAACAAATCTCCTCTTATAGAAAATACATAATGAATGGCTTTTCTTAAATGAAGACCGAGACCATAACCACCAGGTACTCTCGTATCTACATCGCCATCAATAAAATAATGACCCAAATGAACACCTAATTCCCAGGAATCTTTTGGTTTGGCAGAATACTTGCCTTGACCCATTTTCCAGCTTTTATTCTGTTCTGGGTTTACAGTCATTTCATCTGTAATATTTGCTTTCGTCCACGTGTCATCCTGAGCAAATCCTGATATGGATAGTGAGACAGACACGAAAAATGTGTAAAAAAGTTTACGCAACATAGGTTAAATTTTACTGTGATATATATATATAAGGCACAAAAATAGGCCAAATTATTTAAATCTGAGGGGTTTTTATGTTATTTTTATGATAATTCATGCAAATTGTATGCCAATGCTCTGGAACTTATAAAAAATGGAGAGGGATTTTCCGCATGAAGTTTATCTAAAAACTGAAATATCGTATTTGAAGTATCTTCAAAAATGGCTTTGTCAGTCATTTCCACATCAGGTTTCATCAAATAGGCAAAAACCCGTGCCATACCGCAATTGGCTACAAAATCCGGAATCAGACTGATTTTTTTATCCAATTCTTTAGCAGTATCACCAAAAAATATTTTATCATCCGTAAATGGTACATTGGCTCCGCACGATATAACTTCCATACCGTTGGATATGAGACGGCTCATTTGTTCATTTGTCACAATTTTTGATGCCGCTCCCGGTATAAAAATATCGCAAGGTACATCCCAAATGGTTTGATTTGTTTTTTCAAAATCCATTTCAGGTGATGATAAGGCATTCCCGTTTTTATGAATAAAAAGTTCAGAAACCTCCCTGTGACTCAAACCATCAGGTCGTATCAATCCTCCATTTCGATCAATAATTCCTACTATTATCCCACCCAATTCCGATAAATAATACGCTGCTGCCGAGGCTACATTTCCCCATCCCTGAATAATTATTTTTTTACCTTGGATATCATTTTGTTTAAAAATCCGATAGAAGTGTCTGACAGATTCAGCAACTCCGAATCCTGTAATCATGTCAGCTACTGCATATTTTTCTTCCGTTTCAGGAATAAATGTTTTATCTTCGATAATTTTTGAAACACCATAACGCAACTGACCGATAATATTGATTTTTTCTCCTTCAGTTGGTTTCAGATGACCATTTACAATGCCTTCCTGAGGATGCCATAATCCCAAATCTTCTGTAATTGGCACCACATCTTTGATTTCGTCCACATTCAGATCGCCTCCGGTTCCATAATATGATTTAAGCAGAGGCATCACCGCTTTGTACCACCGGGCTAATACTTCTTTTCTTCGAGGGTCTGTCGGATCAAAATCAATTCCGGATTTGGCTCCCCCGATAGGCGGACCACAAACTCCAAATTTTATCTCCATCACCTTGGCAAGTGAAATTACCTCATCCCTTGTTAATCCTTTCCTCATTCTCGTACCTCCTCCGGCTGCTCCGTTTTTTAATGAATTAATAACGATCCATCCTTTTGCGCCTGTTGGAACATCATTCCATTCAAAAACAACTTCAGGTTCTTTTTCTTTGTATTTTTCCAACAACATATCAATATCCGGAGTGGCAGGGATTTCTGTGGTAAGGCTATTCATTTTTTATTTTGTAATAATTTGAAAGATAAAGAAATATGTATTAAATTTTAAAAATGTATTTAATAAAACTATTTGAATATAAATTGTTTATATATTTGCAAAATATTTAATATATTATGATAGACATAATGGATTTTTTTTCAGGGGTATCAGGTGATGAATCAGTATTATCAAATCGCTTTTTTGAATTTCCGCACAAAGATACAAATTCAACCAGTGAAATAAATAATTTTGACTTGATTTTCATGTCTGCTAATATTCCTTTTGCAAATCACGTTCGTTCTTCCCTTCAGTTATTGAGTAATCATTTTCCGAATATAAAGTCACTTGATTGCGGAAGGACACTAAACAATGATTATCGCTTTATGTATCAACCTTTACAATATTGTGCCGAAAAACAAAAATTGGCATTTTTATTAGGGGGGAATATTGATTTGGCTCATACCTTATCTTCTCAGCAAAAACAAAAAGTTACCTTTGTCTCAAATACCTTACCACCTTCTGATCAAATATCCGAGCAACATACTTTTTTGTCTTTTCAAAGGCACTTGTGTGAATATAAAAGCCTTAAATATACGGACGAATTTTGCCCCGATTCTTTAAGTTTGGGTCAAATGAAATCCTATCCACATTTGATTGAACCTATCCTTAGAGATACGGAAATATTATATATCCATCTGAATGCGCTAAGATCTGCTGAAATTCCCGGACTTACATCGGCTTGGCCTTCAGGGTTGAATACTGAAGAAATGTGCCAGATTGCCAAATATGCCGGACACTCTTTGCAATTAAAGGCTGTGATTATTGATTGCGGAGAAATCGGAGAACAAGCTTACGATCAGGCATCAAAACTGGTTGCTGAATTGTATTGGTACCTTTTGGAAGGATTTAAAATGAAACAATCTGACCATCCGGGATTAAATGATAATATCAGTGAATATGTAGTCAATATGGCGGAGTTTGATACCGAACTGGTATTTGTAAAAAGTAATGTTACCCAAAGATGGTGGCTTAAACTTGAAGAAAACCATTCCAATCCGTTTCTTTCCTGCGCACAGGAAGAATATCAGCAATCTATCAGAAGTGAAGTTCCGGAACGTCTTTTAAGACATATTTTATAGTAGCTTACTCATTTAAACAAAAAAAAAAGGAAAGCCCGGAGGCTTTCCTTCTGGAATTAAATTAAGCAAATTGTTAGTTACTCGAGGCCTATCATTTTAGCAGTTGCAGCATATTGTCCGCTTTCTACCTTGTAAATCATAACCCCTGTCTGGTTAAGATCTGCTTTTGAAATCTGGAATGCGTTCATTCCTTTTTCAAAGTTTCCGGATTTTTTGAAAACCAATTTTCCGGTTACATCAAGAATAGTAAGGGTTGCTTCTCCTGCTTCGGGGAGGTTAAATTGAATATTGGTAATATCCTGGAATGGGTTTGGTTCATTTTGATACAATGCAAACTGATCGTTTGAACCACCAACAAATTTTAGGGATAATTTATTGGATTCCAATGTTTTATCGTTGTATATTTCAGCTTTAGTTACATCTGAATGAATGCTGATCATGTCTGATACTTTTCCATTCTGTAAAGCTTTAATTTCTATTGCCATAATCTGCTGATCTTCTACAGGGATATGACTGTTCCAGCTCACTGTGTAAAGATTTTGACCTAATTTGGCTATATTAGATGCATCAACCGGATTTCCATTGACGTATATGTTGACTAATTCTGCATGACGAAGATCCATAGTAAACTGGAATCCGTGCACTTCAGTAGTATTATCAACATACAAAGGAATTATGGCTGTTTCATTTTGCTCAAACGTTTTTTCATCAACATTCAAGGTAAACGATGTTCTTGTATCAATATTTCCATCCTGGGCATTTGCAGACGCAGAACTATTGACATCTCCGATTTTTACAGAGATAAAGTTCATATTGTCCATGTCTCTGTCCATATTCTGGATGAAAAGTTTTTCATTGATCGGCCAAGGGTAATTGGCATTGGCAAATTGTTGTTTTGCATCAACAAATCTCCAGCTTCCGTTACTTGGGAATTCATCATAAATACCCAGAATCAGTTTTCGGAGTTCAACAAGGTCAGTTGAATTGATTTTGTCATCTTTGTTGATATCTGCTGCAACAATTTTGTAACCATCGTTCAATTGATTGATTCCCAGAATATGTCTTTGGATCAATACAAGGTCAAGGGTGCTTACACCATTGGTATAATCGTCATTTTTGACGGACTGAATTTCATAATTCTGATAGTGCGGCACGTTGCTGAAAGAGTACACACCACTATTGTTTGTAGTAGCTGCACGCACCATCTCAGGAAGTGTATTCGTAAGGATGGTAGTGGCACCATTCAACATCTGTCCGTTTTGCGTTCTGATATTACCTGTTACTATGCCGTTAAGACCATTTCCGCATGCACCTTGATTGTCGGCAAGCTGTAGGGTTACAACGCAGAAGTCATAATTTAATTTCTGATCCCAAACCGTCATTTTAACAGATGTTTCAGGGAAATCAAAACAATTAAATACTTTTCCTGAGCTTCTTGTATTCGGCAACCATTTTTGTGCTCTACCAGCTGCATATTCAGTTTGTGCAGTGACACCAGTCAATAATTCACCGTTTCCTCGGAATATATGTACTTCATTTAATCTTGAAAGTACCGGATGTTCTTCGTTAAAAGTATATAATAACTGATCTCTGGAAGTACAATTGTCAAATGAACCAACATTAAAGTCAACAGCCCACAATTCTACTGTTCCGTTTACCATCAGGGCACTGGAAATGCTCTTACAATAAGGTGTCGGTTTTTTCTTGTCTACAACCATAAAGTTTTGTTCGCAAACACTGTAATTACCGCAACCATCAGTCACTCTCCAGCTAACTTTGTGGTTTGACATACTTCCTACGATGTCTTCAGGTATGGTGATTTTGATTTCGCCACCTTGTCCTGTCGGACCTGCATATCTGTCAGGAATACCGTTTCCATTTGTATCGTTAAATGTTCCGTCGCTGCTTGGTAAGAAACTTGAAAACTCATAGTCATAAGTTCCGTCAGCCCAAAGGTCAACAAAAACTACCCATTTCAACCAATCTGAAGCACATATTCCCTGATCTGTTGCTGTTTTGGTCAACATGACATTTTTCGCTTCACACTGATTACCGTCTCCGTCAACATCTCCATGGTCGTTGATTTCAAACATTAAATCTGCACAACTTCCTAAGGTAGGTTTGTCATTATCAACAACTTTTATAGTTTGTGTTCTTGTGTAATATCCCTGAGGGAAACTGGCATTCGGATCATACGTACACCAGTCAATAACAGTCCACTTATTCAGGATTTTCATACATGAACCTGCTTCGAAATAAAAGGTATCACTCTGCAGACTTACTCCGACCTGGTCACAAGGTCCGCTGACCCATGTTGGTGTGTCATTAAAGTTCAGATCCGCACAATTAGTGGTTCTGTCCTGTGGCCAGGTAATATTTCCGTTAAACGGAGTGGTAGGTCTGATGTCTATTCTTTGTACACAAGAAATATTGTTGATACCTTTCAGTCTCCATGTTCTTAGTACATAACCTGTTTTACATGCGCTCAGGAAGTTTCTGTCTGTATATTCAACCTCAAGATTTCTACAATTGGTCAAACCAATAGCAGTTCCCGTAAGGGTTAAATCGTCAATGTTCTGTTCGCAATTAATGGTTACATTGGCAGGGCAAACAATTTTCGGAGTCAATTTGTCTTCAACTCTTACATTTACCCAAATTTCATTATAATTGTCAGGTTGTCCGTTGACGACGTCACCAAACGTTCCGGACATATTACCATCATCCCAAACCCGCATCCAGACTTTTACGATTCCAAAAGCTACATTTCCTTCTGTTGAAGTAAGGTCTTCACAACAGAATTTTACATAAGCGCCGTTGTCAGGATCGTAATTAGGACTGCTTGGGTTGGATGAACCATCATTCGGATGACTTCCGGCATTGTAGGTAAAATTACCTGTATAGTCGCAACCTTTGTCATCTCTCGTGACATCTTGTTCTCTTCTTATCTCTACGTGGATAGGTGTACAGCTGTCATAAGAACCATTGTCAACACTATTGGTAAATAATTTTGCAATTCCGTCTCCGTCTCCGCTTGTTGTCAAAGATAAAATGATATTTTGTTTAGCAACAGCAACAGGTGGAGTAAGGTCCATAATATTGATAACTACCGGAATGGTTGTTGTATTTCCGCAACAATCTCTTCCTGTGTAATAAAATGTCTGTAAACCTTTAGGTGCATTGATCGCCAGATATTTTCCTGAGATAGGATCATAACTGATGGTTGTACCCAATGGTCCCTGAACAGAATATGTAGGGTTGTCATCACAATTGTCATGAAGAATTCTTGGAACAGGTAATAAGAAATTTCCTGCACAAACCCAAGGGTCTACACTTACGGTGATTTCATCCACAACAATCGTTGGGCCTTCGTCATCTGTTGCTTTAATTAATTGTGTGAAAATTCTGGCATCACCATTACACCAGTCTATCACATGCCATGTTCTGATAACTTTTTTGCTGTTGGCACAAGAAGTACCGCAAGCCAATACTTCTGTATCTGTTTTGGATGTCAAAACATTACAGATAGGTTCTGTGATAGCAACTCCGTTGATAGTAGGATAAGCATAATAAGGTGCATATTCTGCTGCAAGTGCATTTGCCTGTGCTGTTGCTGCTGCATCAGACAGGTTGTGAGGTGGTGCAAGATAAATTGCTTTGTATTCTTTTCTGAATTTAGCAATATAAAAATCATACACATCTTTAGGTTCGGTTTTTGAACCACAAGTCAATTGTACATTCGGCTGAGGAGCTACCACATGCGCATCAATGTCTACCGGTCCAAAATAGTATTCTGAAATACAAGGAGCTGAAACATTACCATACTGGTCAGTAAAGACCCACGTTCTTCTGATGATTTTAGCACCACAAGGTAAACCTGCTGTGACTTCCTGGTCTGAATTGAGGGTTGTAAAACCTCCACAGTTTTCGTCAACAAGAGGTGTCGGGAAATTTAATGTACCGGCATAAAATGCATCAATATCAGTACATAAAAATTGACAATCGGGATTAACATTTCCCGGAGGACAAGCACAATCTTCAACCACCGGAGGAAGTTTGTCTTCAACTAAAAGGTTACCCCAACATTTGTTTCCGTTGCTGTTGGTTACAGTCACCTTAAAAAATCCCGGTGAAGTAACAATCGGCTGATTCGTGTTGTTGTTGATCACGTTGACCGAAGCAATGGTAATGGTGAATGGAGGTCCGTACTGGCCCGTAGGGCCTTCAAGAATCATATCAGGTCGCATCAATGCCTGACAGTCGGCATTTAAAGATACATTTACCTGATCGTTACATACCATCTGTTGAGCAGATAATTGGTATGTTGTTAATTGGGTTACAAAAAGGATCAAAAGCAATGAATTGAATGCTTTAGACCCCTTACTGAGCGTAAGTAAAACTTGCTTTACCATGAGTAAAAGAGTTTTGGTTATTAAATAAAGTAATACTCGCGGCCCTCGTCTAAAGGCCTGGCTCAGATCAGATTTAAGACTTACTTGTTGTTAAGTCGGGGAATTGCTGCAAAGGTAAGTCGCCTCCCCCCTCCGTTGTGTTCGAAAATCAGGGTAATTTTCGTATATTTTTTTTTGATATGTACAATCTTATTTTACATGATGTTTGGAATATGATCATTTTAATATTCGTAATCACTTGTTATTCAGCGATTAATAGAATTTATATTTATGAAAATAAGAATTGGTTTTGAATCATCAAAATGTTAAATACAATCCGTTTTTTTTAATTCAGCTGATTTTAGCATTTAGAAAATTTCAGTTTTTTTGAGAAAATGAGGAGTTTTTATAGTCAAAACCAAGTATCAAAAATTATGTAAGGTTTATTTTTTACCATAATAAAGGCACTTTTTGACGACTGGTTTAAAACTAACCGACTCGGTTTTTAGAAAAGACCATAAAAAAAAAGAGCCTGCGAACAACCGCAGGCTCTTTTTAAAGAGATAAATTATTTTTTATTGACGAACTATTGCTAATTTTTGTTTGTATTGTTTTTCACCTGAAGTAAAATTGATCAGGTACATTCCTGCCTGGAATGAAGAAACATCCATATTAAACGTTTTGACGGTTCTGTCTCCTTCCATGGATTGTGAAAACATTAATTTACCTGCAATATCGTAAATCTGTAATGTTCCAGTTGCATGTTTTCCAAATGGAATCATCATCGTTACATCACCGGATGTAGGATTCGGAAATACCAGAAATTCGTCTTCTACCAATTCAAAGTGTGAAGGCTCTTCTTCCTCTTTTCCTTGTCTGAAGTTAGTTCCGCTTATTTCTGCCAAAAGATTATAACAACTATTATTGTTGAAGGCCCCGTTATATCCGTACACCTGAACATAATAAGTGGTTGCGGCAGTTGTTGTGTTAAAAATGATTTGTTCATCATTCGTACCGTCGTTTTGTGAAATAGCAACCTGAGAATTGTTCCTGTATAATCTCATATCGTAATCAGCAGGAAGGTTGGTCATGGTCACTCTGATTCTTCTTTGGGTTGAGGTGTTATTAAATCTGAACCAGTCAACATCTGATGAAGTTGAAATCTTAGCAGTGATCGGACTACCGAGAGGAATTACCTTAGCAGCTGTGCGGCTGTTGTTTGATTCGTAATTGTCACTACAGGTGCTTGTAGTCTGTGTGGTAAATGATAATGTTGTCGAATAGCTGCTGCTGGTACTGCCGCAAACGGTGCGAACTCTTACATTGTATGTTGTTGCAGCTGTCAAACCTGACAGATTCACCGACGTTACGGTAACATTTTGTACAGTCCAGGTTGTTGCAGTACTTAGTTTGTATTCAAAATCATAACTTGATGCACCTGAGGCCGGTGACCAGCTCAAAGTGGCAGTATTTGTACCTACATTGGATGAAGCTAATCCTGATGGTGCATTACAAGTACCCGGAGTTGGCGGTACACAACCCAAAGAATTTTGAAGGCTTGATCTTGATCCCGTTCCTTCGAGAACAGCTCTCATCCTGGCCTTTTGACCCTGAGAAAACATGTACATACAAGCGTCATCTGTATAATCCATATAATTCATGGTCATTTCTAGGATTGCCGGAGCAGGTTGAAAGGTGCGGATAAGCCGGACATCCTCCGTTTGAAGTATTGTGTACCGGTGTATCACTGACAAAATCGTTTCCACACGTAGCATCTCCCCAAATGTGTCTCAGGTTCAACCAATGTCCGACTTCATGCGTGGCCGTTCTGCCTTTATTAAAAGGTGCCGTTGCAGTCCCGATAGTTCCGGTATATCTGTAATCAAGTACCACTCCGTCTGTTGCTGCTGTACCTCCCGGAAACTGCGCATATCCGAGAATTCCGCCACCGATATTACATACCCAAATATTGAGATATTGATTTCGATCCCAAGCGTCGGTGCCACCCTGAGTAGATCTTTTAACATCATCATTTGTGCCCCAGGTAGTTCTTGTGGTACTTTTTCTGGTTATCCCGTTTGTGGCATCTCCTGTCGGGGAACGTTGTGCGAGACAAAACTGTACTTCAATATTCCCGATCACCGGCTGAAAAAGTGTTGGAACCAGATTCAGATCACTGTTTGCTGCACTGAAGTCGTTATTTAATACATCAATCTGACTTTGAATCTGAGCATCTGAAATATTTTCAGAAGTTGTTCGGTACAGAACATGAACTACTGTAGGAATAGTCACTGTATATCTTTGACCCGTTCCCTGCGGGTTTTGTTTCAAAAATTCACGAATTTGATCCTCGATGATTTCCATATTTTGAAATAATTCCGGATTTTCTTCAAGCTGTCGGTCCAAAACTTCCATAGCGCCACAATTTTTTTGGCCGTAACCCATGGTCATCATAACACCAATAAACAATAAAACCAATAAATGTCTGATCATTTTATTAAAAATTTAATTATGTGAAAAAAACCTCCCACTAATAGCTACAGTGAGGGCAACCTTAAATAATGCATCGGGATTGATATAGCAAATGTAGCAACATTATAATATGTTGTATATATAATTTACAGATTATTTTTAACAGTATTAATCTTTGATTGTGATAAATATTTTGAATTTTTAAGTTAATTGAAATAATATTTTTAAATTAGTATTTTTTATGTTCATTGACCTAATATTGTTTTCCGCAAAAAATAATTTCAAAATTATAATTTTTTTACTTAAAGTAAATGAAAGTACTTTCCGTGTTTCGCTTTCGGATGTTTTTTTTAATGAAATGAAAATAAAAGGAGGTTTGCAGTTTCAGGACATCAGGTCAAGGGCGATTCCTTCTTTCATAGAATAGTGCGTGGTTACTAGTGTTTTAGGGCGAAGTTTTTGTATAAAAAACCGGATTAGTTCCAGTCCGACAGGCAACAAAGCAGCTCTTTTTTCAGGGACACCGGGATAAAGTTTTCGTTCCTGTTCACAAAGTGTCATAACCACTCGGTAAAGGTTTTCAAATGAATCCAATGAAACAGGAGTTACATGGTTGCCGTATTCACTTTTACCCCAAATTATGTTTTCAAGACTTTCAAAAGTTCCCGAAGCTCCTGCAATACTGTCCAATTCAATTTGCGGCAGAGTGGAGAGCCATTCAGTGGTTGTTTCTTCAAAATACCGGTTGACGGTTATCAGATCAGCCATGTGTACCGGGTCATTTTTAAAATAAATGGTTTTTAAGACGCCAACACCCAGAGGAAAGGATTTTATTGCTTTGATCTTGCCATTATTAAGATAAATACATTCTGTACTTCCGCCGCCAATATCCAGAATAACATGATTTCCGGTTTTCATTTCCTGATGGATGAGTGTACCCTTTGCAATAAAGGTTGCTTCGGTCTGACCCTCTATGATCTCAACCGGATATTGTAGTACTTTTTCAGCGTCTTTTACAAAAGCCAAACTGTTTGCTGCGGTTCTTAATACTGCAGTGCCTACAATTTTAACTTTATCCGGATTATATTTGGTTAACGCATCGGCAAAAAGGGCAATTTTTTTTAATGCATCAGCATAAATATCATCGGGGATCCACTTACCGCCTCCTGATGACAAACCTGTAAAGTGGGTTTCTCTGTGTAAAATGTTGAATGTAGCTCCATCAGAGGCGCTTGATTCAGTAATAAGCAAATGGAAGGTGTTGGAGCCTAAATCAATGACGGCACAAATCATTGTCCTTGTTGTTGTCCTATTTTTGCAGCCTGATCAATAAGGTTGTTATAAAAATTAATGCCGCTTTGGGCCATTTTATTGGCATAAACTGCTTTATTGTCTTTATAAAATATAAAATGTTTGCATTGATCTGACATGTATACTTCGGCTTCCCAGACAATGGTTCCTTTTACCTTAAAAAATTTACGTGCCATAGGTTTGCAAGCCGCAGGTATATTAGTGACTCCTTCTCTGGAGATAAAATTCATGTTCTGAATGATACTTTCTTTTTCATCCTGACTGAGGCTGAAAGGAAGATCGAAAAATATATAATCAATAAAATCACATTCTTTCATCAGATAACCATAATCCGCATCGGATATCGGTGGCAAATCGTTTTTGGTTTCCGTTGCTGTTTTTGCCACTTCCTGTTTTGGATTTACGGCAACTTTGTCTTTACATTGAATAAAAACATGGCTGCGAACAACATGAAAATTGGTAATCTGGATAAGTTCATATTAAAAAATTTCCGCAAAATTAATCAAAATCATGAAATCGATATAAAAATAATCCCGACAGATAGGTATTTCATTACAGTTTTTCATTGATCAAAGATTTTTTCTGATCTTCAAAATAAAATAAAAAATAGGCACATGAAAAGGTATACTAAAATTGATATTCCATTCTTGTTGTGAGGAAATATCCTTCAAATGTTATGTTTTTACCGTCAACATCTGTGTAGTCCAGCATTTTATTTAGAGATCTTGTGTACCTGATACATAATCCGATTCTTTTTGAAAACTGAAATCCGGCACCCAGGATATACGAAAAATCGTGGTTTCTGAAGGCCTCAGGATCTCCGATCGGTGTTTCAAGTTGAAACAAATTGCCATAAGAAAAACCCAGATCTGCCCGGACAACGTGATATTTTTTTTCTTCTTTATACCAATCATGAATGGAAAAGATAATCGGAACCTCGATGTAGCGCAACACAATTTTGCTTTCCGGCTCTGAAGCAAATAAAGTTGTGGAAGAACCTCTTTCGCTATATAAAAATTCCAGATTGACAAATTTGTTTTTGTCTATTCCATAACCGATTTTTCCTCCTGCCGTCAATCCGATTTTTCTGAATCCGTATTCATTATCACCATCTATCTGAGAGAGATTCGCACCAACAATGGCACTGGCTTTAAAGGCCTGACCACTGATTTTCTGACTGGACAGGATAAAAAAAAGAATAAGTAAAAAACAGACAGACCTGTCAATATGTGTTTTGTGGATCATAATATTTGTGATTTTCTGTAAGATTCAACGGCAAATGAAGTTGTTTGGTGTTGAATACGGGCAAATAAACGGTAAAATGTCGTCATTTCGACCATATTTTATATTTTTATGTAAAATTTGATGCAAAAATATTACTTTTGCCTTTATTCAGGTATACTGTTGGAGGTATAATGATACAATGAATTTTTCTTTTCAAAAAAGTTGTAATTGAAGCATTATTACTTGTTATTTTTGCAATAATATATTTTAAGGTTTGGATATTCAACGTAAGATATAAACGAAGTTTATGAAATTCAGCAAAACCAATTTAATTAAATTGGAAGAAATTCTGGCAAAATTGGGTTATAAAATTAGGTATGAAAAAGGTAACTTTACTTCAGGATATTGTATTGTGGATCAAAAAAGGATGATTATCATCAATAAATTTTTTGATGTCGAAGGTAGGATACATGTTTTGCTGGATATTTTACAAACTATTGAAATCAAAGAGGAAAGTCTTGATGAAAAAAATTTGATTCAACTCAAAAACTTTCTCAAAGAAACCACATAAAGTCATTATATCCCTGTAAAAACAAACCGGAATGGAAGTAGTCTTTTTAGGAACAGGTACATCACAAGGGATCCCGGTCATCGGATGTGGCTGTGATGTATGCCTTTCAGATGATGAAAAAGATAAGAGGCTTCGTACTTCTGTGTTGGTAAAAACGGAAGGAATTAACATTCTGATTGATGCGAGTCCTGATTTTCGACGACAAATGCTGGACAATAACGAAGATAATGTAGATGTCATTCTACTTACCCATGAACACAATGACCATATTATAGGTATGGATGATATTCGTCCTATCAATTTTAAATATGAAAAAAATATTCCGGTTTACGGTATGGCGAGGGTTTTGGATCAGGTAAAACAAAAATTTCATTATGCATTTTCTGAAACATCCTATCCCGGTGCTCCAAAACTCAATTGTGTGGAGATTGAGGCAGGTAAAAGTTTTTGGCTCCATAAAAACGTTGAGGTTATACCTTTGCTGGTCTTTCATGCGGGATTACCGATTTTAGGATTCAGGATTCAAAATTTTGTCTATATAACAGATGCCAGTCACCTTCCGGAAGAAACGATTGAAGCAGTTGCAGGAGCCGGTGTTCTCATTTTAAATGCTTTACAACGGACCAAACATTTTTCACATTTTAATCTTGAAGAGGCTTTGGAAATGATCCGTTTGCTTCACCCAAACCGGGCTTTGCTGACACATATGAGTCATCATATGGGAAAACACCATGTACTTTTGGCCGATTTGCCGGCAAATGTTGAGCCTGCATTTGACAAAATGAGGTTAAAAATTTGATTTTTCGGAACAAATTCATTAATATTGTATTCAATTACATGAATCCGGTTGTTTTATGTCCGGTTCGTGTCGTAATCTGGTTGGAAGATACAATTCTTGTAGACCATTTTAATATGTTTTAAAAATAATAATTTTATATAAACAGATGATTTTACGATTTTGGCTGATGTTGGTTTTGTTTTGTCCGGTATTTTTGTCCGGACAGCAGAGACCTTTATTCAGCCAGTATATGCTCAACAAATATTATGATAATCCGGCATATGCAGGTATGGAAAGGTCATTGTTTATAAATGCAGCATACAGAAATCAATACGGTGGCCTTCCGGGCAATCCCGGTACCCTTCAGGTAGGATTTCACCTACCGGTCTACAAATGGTTTGGAGGCGCAGGAGGTCAGTTGTCGAGACATGAATCCGGACTTATGCAGATTATTCAGGCATCAGGAAGCTACAATTATGTCATACGAAGTTCTTTAGGTTTTATATCATTCGGTGCCCGGGCAGGAATAAATCATGTTAGTTATAACGGAGAAAGAATCATCACACCTGAAGGAAACTACGAAGGTACTATTTTGCATAATGACCCAATACTTGAAGCAGGAGTTTTCAGCGGTAACGGTTTATTTTGGGAAATAGCCTTATACGTAAAGAATGAAGTTTGGGAGGCTGGATTGATGTTTCATGATTTGCCGGAATCAACAAACAGTCTTGGGCTGGCAACGTACACAAAAAGCAGGGGCATGTTGTTATCAGGTCAATATACGTGGAAGTATGGACCGCTGAACATTGTTCCATCACTGATGCTAAGGTCAGATTTCCGGGTATTCCAAAGTGATATGGGCGTTTTGGTAAATGGTTTTGAAAACTTCTACGGTGGACTTGGAATCAGGGGCTATAACCGATTTTCATGGGACGCTTTGGTTTTTATAATTGGCACAAATATTGGTAATCATTATAAAGTGTCGTATAGTTATGACCTTGGTCTTTCAGATTTGAGCAATGTTTATGACAGTACCCATGAAATTTTATTGAGTTATAATCTTAATAAAGCAATCGGGGCAGGGATTATGCCAAAAGTAATCCGGAATCCCAGACATTTATAGCGTCCATATATAATATTTTATTCTGTTTTTTTAGTTTTTTGGCAAATATTTATTTTTCTGTCTTAAAATGTCATTTTTTTGGCGGATTTAGATTTTTTTTTAAAAAACTTTTGGTTATCAAGGTATAAAAAAGCAGACAACAGTTTAAAAAAAATGAACATGTATAATCCTGTCATTACGATAAGGCATGAATATTTTTTAAGGACAATAAAACACCAAATATTTACGTTTTGGTTTGGCTAAAGAGTAGGAAACCGTCCAAAATATTTTAAAATTCGAATTTAAAATATTTGTTAATTTGAATAAGGTAAGTATCTTTACGGCTCTTTTTTACAAACCGTATTACATAATAGGTTAAATCGCTAAAGGTAAAATGAAAAGTGTATCGAATTTCTTTTTTTTATTAGTCATTGTTTTGGCTGTATCGTCGTGCAGCAAAGAAGAACAAGGACAACTCGTCGGAGCCCAAAACCGACCTTCTTGGAGTGGAGTAAATCCTTTTGGTATGGTATATATTCCATCGGGGACGTTGCACATTGGTCAGAGTGACCAGGATGTATTCAGTACTTATCTCCAAAGGCCAAAAGCTATATCCATTTCCGGATTTTTTATGGATGATACAGAAATCACCAATAATGAGTACAGACAATTTGTAGAATGGGTGAGAGATTCCATCGCTTTGACCAAATTGGATGAAACCATTGAAGATGATTTCGGCAATACCAGACTAAATTGGGAAGCTACAGCCGATATTGATTATAATGATGAAACACTGGAGGACATGTACTTTCAGGGTGACATGCGTATTGATGAAAAGAGAGAGATGGACGTCGCTCAGTTCGAATATCAGTACCAATGGGTAGATTGGCAACGTGCGGCTAATGATAAAGCTGCCACCAGACAAAATATCATCAATAAAGAGAAAGTTAAAATTTTTCCTGACACATTGTGCTGGATCAGAGACTTTTCATACTCGTACAACGAGCCTTTATCAAGAAATTATTTCTGGCATCCTGCATTTGATGATTATCCTGTTGTAGGAGTTAACTGGAAACAAGCAAATGCTTTTTGCCATTGGAGAACAAAAATCTGGAACATGTTCAAAGGCGAAAGTGAGCCAAACACAGAAGTTTTCAGATTACCTTCTGAATCTGAATGGGAACATGCAGCAAGAGGGGGTCACGCAACGGCACCATATCCTTGGGGAGGGCCTTACGTAAGAAATGCTAAAGGGTGTTTGTTAGCAAACTTCAAACCTGGAAGAGGTAACTATCCTGAAGATGGTGGTATGCACACAGTTAAAGCAGACGCTTACTTCCCTAACGATTATGGTCTGTACAATATGGCAGGTAATGTTTCCGAATGGACAATCACAGCTTTTCATGAAAATGCATACGTTCAGGTTCATGATCTGAATCCTGATTACAGATATGATGCAAAAGATACTGACCCTGAAGCTTTCAAAAGAAAAGTAATCAGAGGAGGATCTTATAAAGATGTATCCTACTATCTTCAAAACAGTACGCGTTCGTGGGAATTCCAGGATACCTCAAAATCTTATATCGGTTTCCGTTGTGTACTCACTTACCTGGGTAGATCTATCGACGATTTTTAATTCGTCCTTTTAATTCCTTTTAATTGGCTAAAGTATCTGTATTTGCAGAAACAGAATATCTATTTATTAATTAACCTTTTTCAAATTTTCAAACACAATGAGTTTCGTAAAATCTAAATCATTTAAGTATCTTAAAAACTTAATCATCGGTCTTGGAGCGTCAGTAGTAATGATTGGTGCCTTGGGAAAAATCAACAGTTATTCATGGGGAGGTCCGGCAATTACAGCAGGTCTTTTAGTTGAAGCTTTCCTTTTCGCAATGTTGGGTCTTTTAGGTCCTGAAAAAGATTATTATTGGGAAAAATTGTATCCGGGATTGGATGAATACGGTTCAAATATTGCACCTATCACAGCAGGAGCCACTGCCGGTTCTCCTTCAAGAGCATTAAATGCTGATTCAGTGGAGAAAAATTTAGGTGGTATGTTGAGTGAATTGCAATCAATGTCAAAAAGTTTGGGATCATTAAAAGCTTTACAAGAAGTTGATTTTTCTCAAACAGGAGAGCAATTAAAAACAATGAATAATTTTTACAGCAAAATGAATGAAGCCATGAATGCTTTGAATTCCAGCGTGGAAGACACCAAGCAGTATCAGGCTCAAATGGCAAGCTTAAGCAAAAACCTTACTTCATTAAATGCGGTTTATGGTAATGTTTTGTCTGCTTACCAAGGTAAAGCGTAATCATTCGTTTTCAAAAATTATTTATTAACAAGAAAATAGTATAAAATGTCAATACCTAAGGAACCGCGTCAGCTGATGATTACCATCATGTACCTCGTTTTGACAGCATTGTTGGCCCTCAACGTTTCCGCTGAGATCTTCAACGCTTTCGACATGGTGGACAAAGGTTTGGTGAAAGCCAACAGTGCATTGGATGCCGCAAACGCCGCTATTCCTGCCCAAATTAAAAAGAGTGCTGAAAAAGGTCAGCAATACAAAACATATGCAGACAGAGTTGATCAGGTGATCGCTGTCTCTAAAGAAGGATCTGAGTTTATCAATGGCCTTAAAAATTACCTCGTTGAAAAAGGTGGTGGTTATATTGAGGTAGGTGGTCTTCAACAATTAAAAGCGTTGAGAGATTATGACCTTACAACCAGATTAATGGTCAACGAAGGTAAAGGTGAGGAGCTGAAAACCAAAATGATGGAAATGAAAGATAAATTTTTATCTTTTGTTGACAAAGAGGACCAAGCAGCTTTTGCCGCTAACCTTCCTATCAATATCGATGACGAAACGTGGAAAAAGTCAACCAACAAAAAGTTGAATTGGTCGGATTTTACTTTCGGTCACATGCCATTGGGAGCTTGTATGCCGATATTTTCAAAATATGCTAATGACGTAAAATCTTCAGAAGCAGCGGTATTAAATTACCTTGCCGGAAAAGTAGGTCTTACCGAAGAAGTGGTTTTGGATCAATTCAGAGTGGTTTCTTCTCCTAAAAAATCTTACGTAATCAAAGGTGAGAAGTTTGAAACAGAAGTATTCCTTTCTGCCTCTGCAGGTAAATCCAGTAACACAGGTATCAGAATATCTGTCAATGGTGCAAACCTTGCGGTTAATGACGCAGGTGCAGCTCAATATGCAGCTACCGCAGGTGAAGTGGGAATTAAAAAATACACGGCTGTTGCCAGCGTATTTAACCCGGTAACTAAAGAAACCAAGGATTACAGAGCTGAATTCGAATATGAAGTTGGTGAAAGATCTGTTACCATTTCAGCTACCAAAATGAACGTTTTCTATATTGGTGTTGAAAACCCTGTAGAAGTTTCAGCGGCAGGTATTCCATCTGCTCAGGTAAAAGTTTCTATGGATAACGGAAATATCTCCAAAAATTCAGACGGAACGTATACAGTAACTGTAAACGGCCCTCCGGGAAAAGAAGCGACAATCCGTGTTAATGCTCCTGGGGTTACTTACTCTAAAAATTACAGAATCAAAAGAATTCCTGACCCGGTACCAACACTCGGACCAAAAGAAAGAGGTGGAAAAATCGGAAACGGAACCTTCAAAGGTTTAGGAGGTCTTGTACCTACTTTGGAAGGATTTGACTTTGATGCAAGATGTAATATCGGAGGATTTGTCATGGTAAGAATTGCTAAAAGACAAGACCCTGAATTTGCACCAAACCAAGGAGCTAAAATTTCAGGTCAGGCAGCAGGATTACAAAACAAAGCTGTTCCGGGAGATAAGTTTTTCTTCCAGGATATCAAATGTAAGTGTCCTGGTGACCCTGCAGAAAGAAATCTTGGACAATTGGTATTCGATATCCAATAATAAAAACAGGATGTATACATCCAATCATGTATAAAATTTTAAAAATGAGATCATTCTTAATTTTATTTTTTGTTGCTTCGTTCGTTATCATGTCTGATTCCAGATTAATGGCACAGGCTGAAAAAACGGAGTCATCTTTACCAAGTGAAGATTTTTTTATCGACGATGTGGTTGACAAACGACTGATTGTTGAAAACCGTCTAATGGATTATCAGCCTATCAGAGAAGCTGATATCGCATGGGAGGTGAGAGTTCAGCGTGTCATAGACACCAGAGAAAAACTGAATCTTTCTTTCAGAAGTCAGGAATTAAATCTTTTTAATACTTTCATCGAATTGATTAAAAACGAAGAAATCACCGTTTTTACTGATGAAAAGTTTAAAAGTCCGCTTGCAAAAGAGGATATCGACAAAAAATTGTCTTCTTTGGATACCATTACAGACTTTGATTATGACACCTATACAGAGGTCATCAAAGTAGTTAAAAATGATATCAACTGGGAAAACATTTATTCATACAGAGTCAAGGAAATCTGGTTTTTTGACAAAGAAACCTCTACCATGAGACAACGTATCTTAGGTATTGCACCTATTTATGCAAGTCCTAAAGACATGGAAAATGGTATTCCTCCGGGACCACTTTTCTGGGTATACTATCCTGAAGCAAGGTTGCCTTTGGCAAGATACCGTGTTTTTAATGAAAACAACGATATCGCCCCAATGACATGGACAGACTTGTTTGATGCAAGAGTTTTTACCAGCTACATCTACAAAAGGTCAAATGTACTTGACTACAGGTTGAAGGATTATTATGTTCCGAATCCTGAAGCTGAAGTAGATATGACAGGTATAGACATGTTGTTACATTCTGATAAAATTAAGAACGAACTTTTTAATTTCGAACACGATCTTTGGGAGTATTAATAAATTCTCCTTTAAAAATAAAAGAGTTGCCCTGCGCAACTCTTTTTTTTTTACCATTAACTGAATTAAAGTTTTTTTAACGATTGGGGAAACCTTCACAAATTTTTTTTTTAAAACGAAATACGTTTCACACTATTTGGTATAATATTACGTCTTAAGATAATATACCCGGTTAAATAATTGTAATGGTTGATTACGTGTATTATCTTTTACAAAGTTGCCTTTGAACATCATATTTCCAGAATAATTTTCCATTTTACCCAACACTAAACACACGCAAACAGATATTTTATGAACCAAGATGTCAAAGTAAGGTCTGCCTTAATTTCCGTTTTTTATAAGGACAAACTTGATACGCTCATTCATACCCTTTCCAAAAATGAGGTAACCTTTTATAGTACCGGAGGGACACGTGATTTTATTGAAAATTTAGGATATCCGGTAATAAAAGTGGAAGATGTCACTACTTATCCTCCTATATTGGATGGACGGGTCAAAACCCTTCACCCTAAAATATTCGGAGGAATCCTTGCTATTAGGAATGAGGATCATTTGGGACAGCTAAAAAAATATGATATTCCGGAACTGGATATGGTGATTGTGGATTTATATCCTTTTGAAGAAACCCTTGCTTCAACAAATGATATGGCTCAAATCATCGAAAAAATCGATATCGGAGGAATATCTTTGATAAGAGCAGCAGCAAAAAATTTTAATGATGTGGTTGTTGTGGCTTCAAAAGAGGATTATAATCTTGTCAAAAATTGGCTTGACAATCAGGATGGAATGATTACCTATGAACAAAGAAAACAATTGGCTGCTAAAGCTTTTGCTGTAAGTTCATCCTATGATATGTTGATCCACCAATATCTTGTTGGGGAACAAAATGGTTTTTCACCTGATTTTATGCATCATATCATGGAAAGCCGACCCGTAAGGTATGGTGAAAATCCACATCAGAAGGCAATTTTTTACGGAAACCTTGAAGATACATTTGAGATTTATGGTGGTAAAGAACTTTCTTACAATAATATCGTAGACATCGATGCAGCAGTTCAATTGATCAAAGAATTTGCACGGGATCAACCTACTTTCGCCATTCTAAAACATACGAATCCTTGTGGTGTTTGTACCCGGGATACCATTTTGGAAGCATATCAGGGAGCTTTGGCCTGTGACCCGTTATCTGCTTTCGGCGGTGTTTTTATAGCCAATACAGAAATTGACCTTAAAACAGCACAGGAGATCAATCAACTTTTTTACGAGGTTGTTATTGCACCATCCTATAGTACCGACGCTCAGCAATTACTGACTTCCAATGCTAAAAGAATCGTACTACGTTTAAAACATCTTCAAGGTAAACAACACAGTTTTAAAACCATTCTGGAAGGTGTGCTTTTACAGGATAATGACCTGGCGATGGAAAATGTTTCTGAAAGTAAAATTGTGACAAAACTTTCTCCGGACGAACGACAGATGAGGGATTTACAGTTTGCCTTGAAATGTGTCAAACATTTAAAATCCAATACCATTACTTTGGTAAAAAACAGTCAACTCATCGGTATGGGTTGTGGACAGACTTCGAGAGTGGATGCGTGCAGACAAGCAATAGAAAAAGCCAATCATTTTGGATTTTCACTTACAGGTGCAGCCATGGCCTCTGATGCTTTTTTTCCTTTTCCGGATTGTGTTGAGATTGCTTCTGAAGCCGGAATTACCAGTGTGGTACAACCGGGCGGATCGATAAAAGATCAGTTGAGTATTGATTTTTGTGATGAAAACAACATGAGCATGGTCATCACCGGAGTCAGACACTTCAAACATTAAGCGAATGAATCTGGTAGTTGATATCGGCAATAGTCGGATAAAATATGCAATTTTTAAAGACGGAGTTATTTTAGCTCAAAATTCTGTGGACCCAACGGAGGCTGAAGTTGTTTTTCATGATACCTTAATTAATCCTTGTAAACGAGCCATCGTTTCAGCAAGTGGCAAAATAGATGATGGTTTTATACAAAAGGTAAAGGATGAAATGGAAGTTTTATTATTTGACCAGCATACAAAACTACCGGTAAAAATAGTATATGATACTCCGGAGACCCTTGGCAGAGATCGCATTGCCGGCGCTGTTGCTGCCTGGAAAATCTTTCCGGGAGAGTCTTCATTGATCATTGACATGGGTACTTGTATAACAACAAATATTATCAACGACAGAGGAGAGTACCTTGGAGGAACCATTTCTCCCGGTGTACAAATGAGGGCAAAAGCAATGAATGTGTTTACTGAAAATCTTCCTTTGGTTGATCTCGAATTGCCGAAAAGAATTCATTGGAAAAAACACTACCACAGCTTTGCAAAATGGTGTGATTCGCGGTACGTATTATGAGATTCAGACCTTCATTGACAATATTAAACCGATTTTTGGAATAAATAACGTAATTTTAACCGGAGGCGACGCTAAAATCTTTGGCAATTTGCTTAATTTTGAGATATTTGCACTCCCTAATCTGGTTTTATCAGGTTTACATGAAATATTGCAATATAATGCTTAGAAAAAATATTCCTTTTTTGGTGATTTTATGGCTTGTAAGCCAAGTCGTTTATGGACAACAATCCGACAATTCACCGTATTCACGATTCGGAATCGGAGAGTTGTCAGACAATCATTTTAACTATCTTCGTCAAATGGGTGGTCTTGGTACAGCACCAATAGATCAGTACCATTTTAATGTGATGAATCCTGCAAGTCTGAGTCATTTGAATGCATTTTCACTTGATGTCGGATTATTTGCCAAATACAACACCTTACGTGACGGAAATCAGGAAAGCAATGTCTGGACCGGGAATATCGACTATCTCGCCTTTGCCTTTCCATTGCGCAATCCGGTTAATGACATTTATGAAGGAAAAACTACTAAAACAAAATTTGGAATGTCCTTTGCGCTTATGCCGCATTCCAACGTAAGTTACAATATACTTACCTCAGGTGTGGACGAAAATGTTGGAAAAATTAACAGAAGTTATATTGGATCCGGAGGTTCTTATAAGTTTTTATTTGGAAATTCTGTCAAATATAAAGATTTTTCCTTTGGCTTAAATTTGGGGTATTTATTTGGCAAAATTGATTATCAAAGGAATATTGATTTTCTTGATTTTGTATATTCTTATCAAAACAGATTTACTACCAATTACAATATCAGGGGATTTTTGTGGAATGCCGGAATGATCTATTCTAAGGTATTGAATAAAAAAGAAGTCGAAAAAAACAGATCAAAACCTTCAAAAATGATCAGCATCGGTGTAAGAGGAAATTCTGCGCACAGATTTCAGACAACAGCAAATGAATTTGACTACGGAATTCAGATATTGGAAAGTGTGGTCAACAGAGATACCTTTAAGAATATCAGTGATGTTGAAGGAAAAGGTTCACTTCCCGCTGAATTTGCTGTCGGAGGTCATTATTACCACGGAGAAAAGTGGAGTCTTGGATTTGATTATCAAATGGGAGCATGGAATCAATATTATAATGATGCCAATAAAGACGTAAAAGGAACATTAAGGAATACAAGCCGGATTGCCCTCGGTGGCCACTTCAGACCAAATTATAAATCGTTTGACAATTTTTTTGAAAGAGTGTATTACAGGTATGGTGTTTATTACAACACTGACCCGAGAGTAGTTAAAGATCAACAATTGGATGGATATGGTGTTTCGTTGGGTTTTGGTCTGCCATTTATTTATCAAAGAAAAATATCATTTGTAAACCTTGGTGTTCAATATGGTCAAAGAGCAACATCATTGCCACTATCAGAAAGATATGTTAAAATTTCATTTGGCGTAACTTTTAACGATGATGAGTGGTTTTTAAAATCTAAATATTATTAATTTTTAAACCTTACCTAAAAATATTAAAGTATGAAAATTGTAAATTTGCTATTATTAAACATAATCCTTCTGACAGGAGGAGATATGTTTGGTCAATGCAAAAGTTGGGTTGATTCCGACAGACAATCTGATGCTGAAAACGCACATTCCATTTACAGACAGGCACTAAAGATGAAGACAATGGATATTGCCTTCGAAAATTGGCAAATCGCTTATGATCTGGCACCTGCTGCTGATGGTAAAAGAGATATTCATTTTATCGATGGTGTGGAATTTTACAAACAAAAATGGACGCAGTCTCAAAGCCCTGAAGAAAAAAAGGTTTTTGCTGACAAGATGGTTACATTTTATGATGAAGCAATCAATTGTTACATTTCAGGCGGTATTACCGTAAAAGAAGGAACTGAAGAAGCTTTGAATAAAAAGCTTGGTTTTTTGTACGGCAGGAAAGCCTATGACATGTTTTATTATGTCAACGCACCTTATGCTCAAACCATCGAGGCATTGGATCAATGTATCAAATATGCCGGAGACCATGCTGAATATATCATTATGGATATCTATCCGAAGATTATGGTATACCAATTCAAAAATGCCCTCATGACCAAAGAAAAGGTCAATAGCGTCTATAAAAGCCTCAAACAAATAGCTGAATATAATATTGCCAATAACGAACAATATTCTGAAGGGTATCAACAGGCGCAGGCCAATATGAATTATACTTTGACAGAAATTGAAAAAGAAGCATTTGATTGCGAATATTTTAAAGATAAATATTTGCCTGAATACGAAGATAACAAAGAAGATCCGCAGGTTATCAAATATGTTTTATTTGTATTAAAAACCCAGGGATGTGGTGAAGATTCTATGGTTAAAGTAATTGATCAGGAATGGAAAAAATACGCTTCTGCTGAAAACGAAAGAATTCAGGCAGAACATGATGCCAATAACCCAGGGTCTATGGCAAAAAAGTTGTACGATGATGGAAAATTTTCAGAATCTATCAGCAAATATCGTCAGGCTATCAATGAATCCGATGATGCCAAACAAAAAGCCACCTACCTTTTTGCGATAGCCTCCATTCAGTTCAGAAAATTAAATCAATATAGTGAGGCAAGAAAAACGGCTTATGACGCCGCCAAAATGAGACCCAACTGGGGAAGACCTTATTTGTTGATCGGTGATATGTACGGAAAAACAGCAAGATCCTGCGGAGATGCATGGAATCAACGTCTCGCCATTCTGGCAGCAATTGATAAGTATGCCTATGCAAGATCAATAGATGACGGTGTGGCCGGAGAAGCAAGCAGCAGAATCGGAGCATATTCCAGGTCTTTGCCTGATGCAGCAGAAGGACACATGAGAGGTGTCAAAGAAGGCCAGACACAAACCGTAGGATGCTGGATCGGAGAATCTGTAAAGTTGAGGTTTAATTAAGCGGAAACTTTTTATATAACAAGAATCAAAATGGCAGGAAAGATATTTTCTGCCATTTTTTTTATGTAAGAAAAAAATATAGGGATTTGCTAAATAATTATACCTTTATATTCAGTACAAAATATTAAGTTTTTGCTTCCTGAATACATAGTTACAGGTAGTATTAAACCTTTTGTGTCTTTAGCTTGTCTATTTTAAAAATAAAAATATGGAAAACGTTTCCGTTTGGTTACGTTGTAAAAAAGGTGATAAAAATGCATTCAGGGAATTGTACCTTGAAAACATTGATTCTCTTATGGCTTATGGTCATAAGATATGTTCTGACGCAGATATTCTTCAGGATGCTGTACACGATTTGTTTGTATACATATGGGAAAAAAGAGACACATTAAGTGATACGGATTCTGCTATAAAATATTTGTGTGTTTCCCTGCGAAGAAGGCTTATAAAGAATATGGAAAAGGACAATCAGATCAAACAGTCCGATCAGTTGGAAAATCATATAAACTATGCGGAATCTTCTCCTGAAACGCAATGGATGGAGAAAGAAGAACAAGAAAAGTCTCAATATCAGCTTCAACAAGCCATGTTTAAATTACCTAAAAGACAACAAGAAGCGCTACACTTAAAATACTATGAAAATTTACCTTATGAAGATATATGTACCATTATGGAAATTAATTATCAATCTGTCAGAAACCTGATTTCGAGAGCCATTTCTGATTTGAGAAATTATCTTTGATCTGATACCGGGAACAGAAAATCAGACATTTTGACCATGTCAGACAGGAAACTGTTAAAGAACCGACCCGTTTTTTTTGATAATTATGTCATTATGGCATCTCGTTTCAGTTGGTATAATTTTAGGGTATCATATAATCTTCTTATTTTTGCAACTTATTTTCAATATTGACAATTTCATTCTATTTTATCGTAACGGTGATTAACCGGATTAAAATCAAAGACAATGTTTAATTTTATAAAAAATATATTTTCTTCCAAACATGAAAGGGATGTAAAAGCATATTCTTCTGTAGTTGACGCCGTAAACAGACATTATGCAGAATACGGGTCTTTGGATCACGACCAATTGCGTAACAAAACCATTGAGTTCAGAACCAGAATCAAAGAATATCTCGCTCCGATCACGGCAGACATCCAGAATATGGAAAAAAATGCTGCCGAAATGACCAATTTTCATGAAAAAGAAAACCTGTATAATGAAATGGATAAGCTGCGAAAAGATAAAAATAAAAGTTTGGAAGCCATTTTAATGGAAATACTTCCTGAAGCTTTTGCCGTTGTCAAAGAAACAGCCAGAAGGTTTAAAGAAAATCCGACTTTGACGGTCACTGCAACCGAACATGACAAAAATATCGCCGCTTCCAAAGATTATGTGATGGTCGATGGAAATAAAGCCACCTGGAAAAATGAGTGGACAGCAGCCGGCGGACAGGTCAAATGGGATATGCTTCATTATGATGTACAGCTCATTGGAGGAATGGTCCTTCATGAAGGAAAAATTGCTGAGATGGCCACCGGAGAAGGTAAAACTCTGGTAGCGACGCTACCCGCCTATCTCAACGGACTTTCCGGAGAAGGGGTCCACGTCATTACTGTCAATGATTATCTCGCCCGAAGGGACTCTGAATGGGTAGGTCCTATATTTCAGTTTCTAATGCTTACCATTGATTGTATTGACAAATATAAGCCACATTCTCCGGAAAGAATAAATGCTTATAATTGTGACATAACCTATGGAACCAACAACGAATTTGGTTTTGATTACCTGAGAGATAATATGGTCAGAGACAAAGATGAACTGGTTCAGAAAAGACACCATTTTGCTATGGTGGATGAGGTGGACTCTGTATTGATTGATGATGCCAGAACGCCGTTGATTATTTCAGGTCCGGTACCTGAGGGGCTTGAAGAACAGGAATACCTCGAATTGAATCCTAAAATTGAAAAGTTATTTAATGTTCAAAGACAATTAGCCACAGAATTATTAGCGGAAGCCCGCAAAAAAATAAAAGAAGGAAAAACAGGATATAATGAAGGTGACGGAGGACTTGATTTGTTCCGTGTGTACAGAGCACTTCCGAAGTACAGACCTTTGATTAAGTTTTTAAGTGAAGATGGTGTAAAAGTAGTTTTACAAAAGTCCGAAAACTTTTATATGCAGGAGCAAAGTAAAAATATGCACCTTGCCGATACGCCTCTTTATTTTACAATTGATGAAAAAAACCGCAATGTCGAATTGACAGAAAAAGGTATCGAATATCTTTCCAGAGGAGAAAACGACCCTAACTTTTTTATATTGCCGGATATTGCCAGGGAAATGCAGGAACTGGCTGACAGAGAAAAAGCCGCAGGTGTGAAATACCATGAAGAAAGAGATCATTTGTTACAGGATTTTTCACTCAAATCCAGAAGATTACACTCAACCAGCCAATTACTCAAGGCTTATACCTTGTTTGATAAGGATCAGGAATATGTGGTAATGGATGGGCAAGTAAAAATTGTCGACGAACAAACAGGTCGTATGATGGAAGGCCGGCGTTATTCTGACGGTTTACACCAGGCACTTGAAGCTAAAGAAAGAGTGAAAGTCGGGGATATTACCCAAACCTATGCAACCATAACGTTACAGAATTATTTCAGGATGTACCACAAACTTTGTGGTATGACCGGTACAGCAGAAACAGAAGCCGGTGAATTGTGGGAGATCTATAAATTGGAAGTTTCTGTAATACCGACCAACAGACCGATCCAAAGGATTGATAAAGATGACCTTGTCTATAAAACAGCCAGAGAAAAATTTAATGCTGCTATCGAAGAAATCGTGCAGTTGACTTCTCAGGGAAGACCGGTCCTTGTGGGAACAACTTCTGTTGAAATCTCAGAACTATTGAGCAGAATGCTCAATCTGAGAGGTATCAAACATAACGTTTTGAATGCCAAGCAGCACCAAAGGGAAGCTGAAATCGTAGCTGAGGCCGGAAGACCGGGCAATGTGACTATTGCGACCAACATGGCCGGTAGGGGAACGGACATCAAAATTAATGAAGAAGTCAAAAAAGCGGGTGGATTGGCTATTATTGCCACTGAACGACACGATTCCAGAAGGGTGGACAGGCAGTTGAGAGGTAGGGCAGGTCGTCAGGGTGATCCTGGTACCAGCCAGTTTTACGTTTCATTGGAAGACAACCTCATGCGTTTGTTCCAATCAGACAGAATTGCATCGCTGATGGATAAAATGGGACATAAAGACGGCGAAGTCATCCAACACTCTATGGTTACCAAATCAATTGAAAGGGCACAGAAAAAAGTGGAAGAAAACAACTTTGGGGTAAGAAAACGTTTGTTGGAATATGACGACGTTATGAATATCCAACGGGAAGCCATTTACAAAAAACGTAATAATGCGTTACAAGGAGAAAGGCTGAAAGTGGATCTGAATTCCATGTTTATCGGCCTTGTTGAAAATATTGTTCTTACACATAAAGGCACCAACCAATACGACGACTTTATCCGGGATTGTTTCACCAGTCTAGGTATAGATCCCGGAATCGACAAAGATAGTTTTAAATCGACCGACGTTGATACGCTGATTGATAATCTGTATGACATGGTGATGAATGAATACAAGTACAAAAGTGACCACGTCACGAGTGTTTTGTTGCCATTGATTAAAAATGTATATCAAAACGAAGGCCACAGATACAAAAGGATTTCAATTCCATTTACAGATGGCAGATCTCAACCGCTTCCGATTGCAGCAGATTTGAAAGAAGCCGTTGAATCCAATGGTGCTTCAATTATGACAGATATTGAAAAAACCATTACGCTTGCATTGATTGACGATAACTGGAAGGAGCACCTCCGAAATATGGACGAATTAAAAGATTCTGTACAGGCAGCTTCTTTTGAACAAAAAGATCCGTTGGTCATATACAAAATGGAAGCGTATAATCTATTTGAAGAACTTGTCAATAAAATCAATCGGGATGTGTGCGGGTACCTTCTTTTAGGTGATCTTGTGATGCAACAGGAGGTAAGAGAAGCCAAAGTGCAGAAAACCGACCTTAGCAAAGTACGCACCAGCCGTGAGGAAGATGCAATGCGACAGGCGGCCGAGGGAGTGAGTCGGAAACCGATTGAAAAACCTGAAACTTTCATCCGACAAGAAGCTAAAATCGGAAGAAATGACCTTTGTCCATGCGGTAGTGGTAAAAAGTTTAAACAATGTCATGGGAAGTAATGGTTTGAAATATTGAAACTTCAATTTCAATCAGACAACTTCACTGTTTTTGAAAGTGCCCTGTACAGAACATGTTCTGCAGTAATTTCAGTTGAAAAGTGTCTGTGGGTTGTCGATCCCAACTGGCTTCCCGGGGAGATACAAATCATCAGGGATTTTGTTGATCAACAAAAAAATAATAAAAATATCTTTTTGTTGTGTACCCATTCTGATTACGATCATATCATTGGTTGCGGAGCTTTTTCGGAGGCAGAAATTGTGGCAGGCCAGGATTTTGTGACGCATCCGCAACCACAAAAAGTAGTACAGCAGATTTTGGATTTTGATGATATGTACTACATAACCAGAAATTATCCCGTAACCTATCCTGAAGTAAATCACATTATAAACAACTTTGGACAAGGGCAAATCCAACTTCCCGGGAGACCGGTGTTTTTTGATGCGAAAGGACATATAAGAGACGGATTGATTACTGTTTTTCCTGATTTGGGTATATGTATCGCCGGAGATTATCTGAGTAATTTCGAGATACCTATGGTGGAATACAGCTTTGAAGATTATTTATCTACCTTACAAACTTTTGAAAAAATCGTAAACGATTTTTCAATCCGGTTGCTGATGACAGGGCACGGTGATATGGCTTCCTCAGAAAAGGAAATCAGATTCATAATTAAAACAGATATGGAATATATCGAAGCCATGATTAATGGATTTCCTGAAGATGCTGAAGTTTTTAAAAAAGTTATCAGCTCAAAAGGCAATGAACGTCAAAACCGGTTGATCCATCAAAATAATATCAGGTTTCGTAATGTAAAATGAAGCTTTAGTTTGTAAAACTTAAAAATGTCCGACGCCCCTCCCCACCAGTGGGTTGGGGGGGGGGGGCCGCAAAGTGACCAAAGACGGGGGCAGCGGGGGGGGGGGGGGCGGGCAAAGGAAAAGGGGGGCCGCCCGCTGGAAATTTAATTCAATACAATGTCAAGATAATGTTATGTTTTGCAAAGATTTGGGCATTACCAAATCAATTTCGTCACCAAACCAAACGGTCAATTGAGGCATAGCCTTCAAATGGTAAAGGCTTTGCCATAAAAAAACATAATTCCAACGTTGATTTACTCTTCCAATCCCAATTTGGCAATTCTTGCTTTGATGGAACCTTGTGTCCGGTCAAAATACCGGGCCAGATCTTTGATGTTCATACCAACACCGTACATTTCCCGGAGTTCGTCATCAAGATCGTGTGTCCAGGATTTGTAGGCGTCCTGATGATTTTTTCTTAGATCTTCTACTATGTATTTTTTTGATGGAACAGATGTTTGTTTTTTATCCTTACCGGAAGGGTTTTTCGATAGAGATGTTTTGTTGTGTTTTTCTTTGATTTCCTGAATAAAAATATTTTTTGACTCCGGGAAACCATCCGGCATTAAAGGAGCAGGAATGTAAAGCGTTTTTTTAGTTCTGGTGATGGCCACATAAAGCAGATTGATTTCTTCACTGAGTCTTTCATAACTAAGGCCTTCAACATTTACATCCGAAGTGAGTTTTTCGAGTTTTTCTTCGGTGATAAAATCATTGACCAATTCGACACTGTCATATTCCATTCCTTTGCAGCGGTGTACGGTCGAAAAAATGATTTCTGCTTTGGATTTGTCATCATGATCGAGGTGTTTTTCTTTGATAGAATTCATGATGTCATAAATTTTATTGCCATATTCTTTGACGATTTCCACCATCATGCCCAGTTGAACATCTTCGGTTTTTTCGATATATTCTTCCAAATCCGACATATTGGTCATGGTGGCGATCAGTTTGTCTTTGATATTGTCGTTTTTTTTGTTAAAAAGATTCAATACGTCATACAGAGAAGCACCTTCCTCCGCATAAGTATATGAATTGATATTTCCTTCAAAATATATATTTTTGATATTTTTCTTTTCAGTTACATATTCTATAGCTTTGAGCAAAAGTCCAAGGTTGGTTCTGGCAATGACGGCTTTTGTTTTGATTTTTTGCGTGTTACCATGACCCAGGATGATTACATCCGGATTTTGTCCCAACATGGTTTTCCAACCGATAACTTCCTTGCCAAGGTCGGCGATGTCCTGACCAAAACGGAAGCTTGTCGACAGATGGTAGGTTTTGAAGTTTGTTTTTTCAAGAGAATTCACGGCATACCGCCAACCGTATATTTGTTGATAAGTATCTCCGACGATTACTTTTTTGGCTTTTTGGCGAAAAAAGACATCCAACATAGCTGCTGAGGCATCCTGACCTTCATCAAAAAGAATGTAGTCGTAATCCAGAACAGGGTTAGAAAGTTGAAATTTTTTCAAATAAAAATCATGGGTTATTTCCAATTCTCCTTTGTCCATTTTTGCCAATAATAGTCTGGTTTGGCTTTCTATGTAGTTATAGAATTTGGTGACAAACGTTTTGGCTTTCGGGTCTGTGATGGTGTCCGTATAATTGAGATCCTGAACTTTTAATTTGTCGCTGTTACAAAAATAAGTGATAAATTTGTTGATGTGATTGGCAATAATGTATTCGGCATGTTTTTCACCGGTGCCCTTTAATCCCAGCAATTCTGCAATTTCATGGGTTTTGTAGCCCTGACTTTTTAGCTTATACTGATGTTTGAAGACGATGTGTTTGTAAGCGAGAGAATGGGCGGTTTCCACCCGAACAGTGTCCAAACCCTGATCGGCAAATTTTTTGACAGCCTCCATCCTGACTGTTTTGTTAAAAGCGAGATACAGGATTTTGCTGTTTTTTGGTCTTGTTTTGGCGTATTCGATTACGGTTGTCGTTTTTCCAGAGCCGGCGACAGCATTGATTTTTATATCTCCGTCCGACCGAATGATGGATATTTGTTCCCGTGTGAGTGTCATCAGTTTTTATTTTTTCTTTTGTTTAGGAATGGAAAAACAAATATTTTATTTCAAAATCAGGATGCAAAAATAGATTTTTTTAGAAAAAAAGAGGCTAAAATTTCTGTACTCCGGTCACCATGACCTAAATCATCTCTTGTCATCCACTTCCTTTTTAATTTTGTGGCCTCAAATCAAAAAGTATGCAAAAAGTGGAACTTATGAGTCCGGCAGGTTCTTTTGAATCGTTGATGGCTGCCATTAAAGGGGGGTGTGATGCAGTATATTTTGGTGTGGAACAATTGAATATGAGGGCACGATCCACCAACAATTTTACCCTGGAAGACCTGCGAAAAATTGCTGCCATTGCCAGAGAAAACAGTATACGTACCTACATCACGATGAATACCATTCTCTATGATCATGATATCCAACTCATGAAAAAAATTGTCGATGCTGCCAAAGAAGAAAAGATTGATGCTATCATAGCATCTGACCATGCGGTGATGAATTATGCCAAAAAAATGGGTATGCCGGTTCATATTTCCACACAGGCCAATGTGACGAATATCGATACAGTAGAGTTTTATGCTTCTTACGCTGATGTGATGGTATTGTCCAGAGAACTCAGTCTCATGCAGGTCGCTTCTATCCAAAAAGAGATTGAAAGGAGGCAGGTAACGGGTCCTTCCGGGCATTTGGTCAGGTTGGAAATTTTTGCCCATGGTGCTTTGTGTATGGCTGTATCCGGCAAATGTTATCTCAGTCTGCATTCTCACTTTGCGTCGGCAAATCGGGGAGCATGTATTCAAAATTGCCGGAGAAGTTATATCGTGACCGACAAAGATGAAGGCATGGAATACGAAATCGACAATGAATACATCATGTCTGCCAAAGATTTGTGTACGATCCCGTTTTTGCCGGAGATTTTACAAACCGGCGTTTCTGTTCTCAAAATTGAAGGTCGGGGAAGGTCAGCAGATTATGTGTACAAAACGACTTTGTGTTATCGGGAAGCCATTGACGCCTGTTTTCAGAATACGTATACGGAAGAAAAAGTAAACGGGTGGATGGAAACCCTTTCAACTGTCTACAACCGCGGATTTTGGGATGGGTACTACCTGGGCCGCAAACTTGGAGAGTGGAGTGAAAACTATGGTTCGGTGGCAACAAAACGAAAAATCTATGTGGCAAAAGGCGTAAAATATTTTGAAAAAGCGACAATTGCCGAATTTTATTGCGAAAGTCATTCGCTTTCGGTAGGAGATGATATTATGGTAACGGGACCAACGACGGGTTATGTGGAGACAACTGTCGGAGAACTAAGGGTCAACGGGTTACCTGTGAACAAAGTCGAACGAGGAACCAGTTTTACTGTAGGTATTCCTGAAAAAATCCGACCTTCTGACAAGTTGTACAAAGTGGTTGAAAATACATGATCCAAATCGTACAACAAAGAGAAAAATGTATCGGGTGTAATGCCTGTGTGGAGGCTGCCCCAAACCGATGGCGCATGTCCAAAAAAGATGGCAAATGTACTTTGGTCGGCGGCAAAGACAAAAAAGGGTATTACATCCTCAATACCTTTGATGATGAGTGGGAAGAAAACGAGCTGGCTGCCCGCATCTGCCCGGTTAAAATTATCAGGGTGGTGAAGTTGTGAGGAAAGAGTAATATGTTTTTCGAATTTTACTGCAGAACAATATAATGTATTTTGATTTATTCCAAAATAAAAATTATGGAAATAAAAAAAAGTATCTTAAATTTGGTTATTTTTTATGGAAATACTTGACTGATTGAAATATTTAAATTAATTTTGAAACGAAAATCAATTCTTCATGATAAAAATTGGGGTGTACAACTAATTTTTTTCTGATATTAGGAATTGAGAAAATTTACTTAATTTAAATTATTTTAGTATGAAATGTTTATTAATTGGAAGTTCTTCCGTTCTTCCGTTCTTCCGTTCTTCCGTTCAGAGATTATTAATTTTTGGTTTTATGTTGACTGTATTCTTGGTTTTATCTTGTCAAAAAAATGAAACAGAACAAAACAGAAATGAAATTTCAGTAATGACTGAAATCAGGGGTGATGAAGTCAATGATCCGAATCAGAATCCTTGGTGGGACCAAGATGGACCTGATTGGGATCAATTAAGCGAAAGTTGTACACCTTCAGGAATTTTTACTGAATGTAATCCTACTAATCCAATAACTGTGTTTTTAACAATTCAATTGCCTCAATATCCCGGATGTACTTTTCAGGTAGCATTTAAATACACGACATGTTATTTGCCTCAACCTACAGTTTTGATCTCCGATTATGTGATGGGTTATGTGTATTGCGCTAATTTTCAGTCGGATTTATATAATTCGACCTTGCCAAATGGTATTGGTTTTGGTCAGTTTATTTATAATATAGATCAACAAATTTACGAAAAGATTGAGCAATATGTTATTGGAAACATTCAATCAGCAGGTGCCCCCGAGCCTTGCTATACTCTTGCATTTTATAAATCTGCCTGTTATATGTATTGTTATGGGACTAATATTAGAAATCAGTTTGTAGTACGTAAAAAGCCTTGTGGTGATAATGCTTGTTGTAAAAGATCAGTAGATTATTGTAATGGTATAGCTAATGGAGCAGTGGAGCAAGAAGTCATTGATAATGGTACATGTAGTCAGGTAATACCGCCAGCAGGCTTGTGCGAAGGGATATTAAATCCTAACCCAGCGCCTGAATGTTATTTTACATGTGATCAATAGAAGGAATTGATATTCTGGGGAATTAATTTTTATTCCCCAGAATTATTTTCTTTTTAATAATTATCTAAATCAGAAATTATGAAGATTCGAACAATATTAATATTATTTTTTTTGGTATATTTCCATTTAGTTACATTTTCGCAAATCATTCCGACGCCCCAGACATTTACAAGCGTTAAGCCCATTTGGTATTACAATATCAAAGATATAGATTTTAAAGAACACCCACTTTTGCAGGGGATGAACCAATATAGTTCTGCTTCCACACAATTTCTCAAAATTCACAAAAACGATGTGTATTATTATGCTGACTCAAGATTGGTAGATTTTTACGGTGGTTTTTTATTGAAGTTTAATGGCGAAAATGGAGAACTTGAATGGCGGTATGCTTCCAATCATACCAATGCACCCAGACCGGAACTTTATCAGGAATTAATTATTGACAAAAACGACCATCCGGTTTTGTCGGGGGGTCAATCGATTTATCCATATAAAGATCCATTACCGGGTAATCTACTTTTGGGGGCAACGCATTGTCAGTACAGTCGAAAACAAATCGATAAATTAACAGGTCAATTACTTAATCACAAATATTCTACGGACACCACGACAAACCCCTTACTTATAATGAGTACATTAACACCCGAAAGTTTTTTTACTTTTTATGATAAATTATATTACAGGAGAATTGAAGGTTTCAGGAGATCTCTTTTTTTTCCTTTGAAAGAAGATGATTTGGGTGTTCAATTTGCTGACACGGCTTATATAACCTCTTTTTTACCAAATTATATACAAGGACAGGGAATAGTCCCCAATGAAGAAAGATTATTCATTGATGATAATACTTTCGTTAAATTTCAAAATATTTATTCAAAAGATTCTTCATTTGAAAATCAGGGTATTCTGTTCAAAGAACATTTTAAAGAAGATCATACCATAGATATAGAAATCATCAGAGATGATTTGGGTAAATATCTTAAAAGAATACCAAATCCCATTGTAAATATTCCTATGTATATTCTGAATGGTCAATATGTGTTTTTTCAATATCACGGGGTACGATACCCTTCCAATCCTAATACCGAATTGCCCAGAATTATGATCTTGTGGCTTGATGCTGAGGGCAATGAAATATATTACAAATCCGAATTGGAAGTAAATAATAATTTTATTTCAGGTGGAATTGTCAGACCAATAGGGATCATAGATAATAAGCTATACCTTTTTGTCTCCAGCCGTGAAAATTCAAAAGGGCTTGACATCATTGAAATAGACACACAGGGGAACACCTCAATAAAAGGTAGTATTATCAATACTGACCCTTCGATGTCTTTTTCCACACCTTTCTTCGGATTTGCAGAAAGCGGAAAACTTATTTGTTGGGCAATAGAAAATAAATTCACTTCTGATTCACAACTTTCAGGAGGTTGGTCGACTATTTATGCATTTGATCCGAAAGATCTCGGTATTCCTTATACTTCATCTGTGCAATCAACGACCTTAAATCATAATTTTAAAATTTTACCAAATCCGGCTTCTGATTATTTGAAGATTGAGTCAGATATTTCGTTTGAGGCCATGCCTTTAAAATGTACTATCACCAGCCCGGAAGGAAATTTAATATACGAGTTTGTGATACAGTCTTCATCGCAAAATATTAATATAAATAATTTGAATTCGGGTTTGTATTTTTGTCATTTCAGTAATTATAAAGGTACCATTGGTAAACCTCAAAAAGTGATTATTTTACGGTAAATTAATTTATTTTTTTCTTCATTTTCAGCATAATTTCTTTTCACTTTTATTCCGGTTTCGTCCCTTCATAAGTTAAAGGGACAAAACCGAAAATAAATGAGAAATATATTATGGTAAGGACGGATTTTATATAAACAACATGTGTGTTCCCACACCACTTCCTTGTTTGTAAAAATCACCGACTGTAAGCACGCCGTCCAATTCAGGAATCAGATCTTCTTCTTTGTAGTGAAACATGTCCATGGCCAGTTTGCAAGCCCACATTTTCACTCCTGAAGCGGATAATATTTCCAAAAATTCCCGGACGGGTGGCATGTCGAGTTTTTCCATTTCTTTTTTCATCATTGATGTTGCCAATGCTTCGATTCCCGGAAGTCCTCCGAGCATGGTAGGCATATGCATGGCGGGATTACCTACGGTAGCAATGTGTAAATGTTCGAGTTTTTTCTGATGGATAGCTTCCAATCCGAAAAAAGTAAAAAATATTTCAGCCTGAATACCTTCCATTCTGGCACCATTCGCCAGTACAAAACAAGCATATACATTTTCCAATGTTGCTTTTGAAAGGATAATCATCATTTTTTTGATTTGACCTTGATCTTCCATGATTTTTGTTTTTTGTTTATTAAATACAACTTACGGGTTTAGGAATACCGGCAATTTTGGTGGCTGTTTTCAGAGGAGCATTGGGAAATAAAGTATAAAACTCCTTGATGTCCACGACACCACTTTTTCCGATTTTCCGGATACTGAGGGGAACATTATTTTTATATTCTGTCTGAATATATGTGATGACTTCCCAATGTTTTGGCGTCATACTGATTTCATTTTCTGTGGCCAATGCTTCCCCGATTTGGGTGTTCCATTGTGTAAAGTCTGTCATGAAACCTTCTTCATTGACATCTATGGTGTTACCAACTAATTCTTTTAACATGATCATTAATATTTTGAGTTTAAAAATTTTTACCTGCAAGTGACATTCGCGCTTTGACAAATGGGATCGGACGTGCTTTGAGCAACATATTCCAATAAACCCATCGGAAAGCGAGCTTGCCCCAGTGATTCATACGGCTTTCTTTTAGCAATCTGAGTGGTCCGATGCCCGCAATCGGGAAGGTACCTTCCACCGGTTCGTGGTCGTAATTGAAGTCGATGAGCAGGGCTTTGCCTTTTCCTGTTTCGATAAAACAATTGGCATGACCATCAAATTCAGGAAGTAATTCTTCTTTACGGATGAACCTCAATACGTTTTCAAAAAGGATTTCTGCCTGAAAATGGGTGACAGAACCTGCTTTGGACGTAGGTATATTGGTAGCGTCGCCGAGCACAAAGATGTTGGGTGATACCTTGGATTGTAAAGTACCTTTGTCTGTGGGCACAAAATTTAGTTCGTCGCCGAGACCGGATTTTTCGATGACCTGACTGCCTTTATTGGTAGGAACGGTCACCAAAAGGTCAAAAGGTACTTCTTTTCCGCTGTAATCTTTGATGGATTTATTTTCATTATCCACACTTTCGATGGCAAAATCAGAAACAATGTTGATGTTTTTTTCTTTGAGCAGATATTCCAGTTTTTGGGTTGCCCTTGGTTTGGTAAATGCTCCGCTCAAAGGAGTCACATAAGTAATGTCGACTTTGTCACGCATACCTTTTTTGCCAAAAAAATCATCTGCCAGAAATGAAAATTCCAAAGGAGCCACCGGACATTTGATCGGCATTTCTGTGATGTGAACCACGAGTTTTCCGCCTCCCCAGGTTGCCAGTTTTTCGCGAAGTGCTTTTGCTCCTTCAAAGGTATAAAAGTCAAAGATGGATTTTCGCCATTCGGGGCCATTCATACCTTCGATTTCGGAAGAATCAATAGTGGAACCGGTAGCGATGATAAGGATATCGTAATGGATGTTTTTCCCGCTTTCAAAAAGGACTTGTTGCTCCTCTGATTTGATTTCACTGGCTTTTTCCTGAACAAATTTTACTTCATCAGGAAGAAAACTTCGAATCGGTTTTTTGACATCTTCTTCATCATATATACCAAATGGAAGAAATAAAAATCCGGGTTGGTAGTAATGCGTATCGGTCGCGTCGGCAATAGTAATATGCCAGCTATGTGGATCCACTTCTTTGACCAGTTGATTGGCCATAATGGTACCTGCTGTGCCGGCACCAAGGATGAGGATATTTTTTTTATGTTTCATTGTGATGATTTTGAGGTTTTTGGAATTGTGTTTGATTTGGATTCCTTCGATATGGAACTACAAATAACACAATACAAATGTAAGGCTGTCTGTATCCGGTGCAGATGATATTGATTATCAGTATACATGACTTTGAACATTTGTAGAAAGGGTTTTCAGATTTTTTATTTCAGAGCTCCGAATAAAGTAATATTTAAATTTTTTTTGAGGATTTTCGGTGGTAGTACTACCTGCAAATGAAATCTGATTTGGCTTAAAAGGATAGCCTTATATTTTTTTCAAACAAAAAAGGGCTTGGTATTTCAAATATTTTCTACTTTAGCACTTCTTCTCAAAGAAGATACGATGGATTCCATTATATAAACAAACAATCGACCAAAACATGAATCAACAAGCAGCCCCGAAAGGTTTTATCAACAAGGCCTTAAACTTTATTGAAAGAGCAGGGAACAAACTTCCTGACCCTGCAGTTCTTTTTCTCGTACTTATGATCTTTGTATGGGTATTGTCATGGTTAATTTCAGGATTTTCTTTTGCGGAAATTGATCCGAGGACTTCACAGCCGATCGTAGTCAATAACATGTTGTCAGGCAAATCTTTTGGAGAATTTTTTTCCAATATGGTGACCACTTTCACGGGATTTGCACCATTGGGAATCGTATTGGTAGCTATGCTTGGCGTAGGAGTCGCCGAATATGCAGGTTTTATCAATGCAGGTTTAAAAACCTTGTTGAGTTTTACGCCAAAAATGTTACTTACTCCGATGTTGATTTTGGTGGCTATCGTATCACACACAGCGACAGATGCCGGTTATGTGTTGGTTATACCTATCGGAGGGGTAATCTTTTATTCAGCGGGCAGGCATCCTTTGGCTGGTATTGCGGCAGCTTTTGCCGGGGTTTCCGGTGGATTTAGCGCCAATTTTGTTCCTTCGGGTATTGATCCGCTCTTGCAGGGATTTACACAGTCTGCGGCAAGAATCATCGACCCTGTGATCGAATTAAATCCGTTGAACAATTGGTTTTTTACCAGTGCGTCCAGTGTTTTGATTATTTTATTGGGATGGTATCTGACAGACAGGGTGATAGAGCCAAGATTAAAATCAGTAGCGGTGGATGAAAATGCCGATTTGCCGAAAGGCACGATGGATCCGTTGACCAAAAAAGAAAAAAAGAGTTTTTACACTTCTATCCTGGTCATGACGGGAATGTTGGTTTTGCTTGCCCTTTGGGCCATGCCGGCCACATCAGCCTTACGATCTGAAACCGGCGTTTTGACAGATATAAAAGCACCTTTGATGCGGTCGATAGTGCCTATTATCTTTATTGTATTTCTCATTCCGGGGATCGTGTACGGGTATATGTCCGGAACCTTTGCCAAAACCAAAGACGTCATTGACTCCATGTCAAAATCCATGACGGGAATGAGTTATTATATTGTAATGGCCTTTTTCTGTGCCTTGTTTATCGATGCATTTACCAAGTCAAACATCGGTGCTTTGTTGGCTTTAAAAGGAGCTGCGGGATTACAAAGTCTGCAATTGCCTCCTCAGGTTACGATAGTAGGTATCGTATTTCTGACCTCATTTGTCAATTTGTTTGTGGGTTCTGCTTCCGCAAAATGGGCTTTGATGTCTCCCATTTTGGTGCCGATGCTGATGCAATTGGGTATTTCTCCTGACCTGACTCAGGCAGGTTATCGGGTAGGGGACTCTGTATCGAATATCATCACACCATTGATGCCTTACTTTCCTTTGGTGGTTGTCTTTTGTCAGAAATATGTGAAATCCACCGGGATCGGAACGTTGGTATCGATGATGTTGCCATTTACGGTAGCATTTATCATCGCCTGGACTTTATTTTTACTGATTTATTGGGGACTTGACATACCACTCGGTTTGCAGTCAACATATGAATATGTTCCGAAATAAAAGAATAAAAATAGTTTATATCGTTTCTTTAAAAATCCCAAATAATATCTTATTTGGGATTTTTTTTATGGCTTAAAATCGATAGCCGAAACCAACCATGAGTCTGCCTTCCGCTTCGACAGGGTCTCTTTGGTATTCATGAACGTCACTCAGGATGGCAAGACCAACACCCAGGTCCATCAAAAAATGTTTGGAAAGACCAAATTGGTGTCCGGTACGGAATACTCCTCCCATTTTGGATTTACCGGTTTTGACCACCTGATCCATGTCGTTCAGAATGACATCATCATAATCATAATGATAGGCAAAACCTCCGGAAAGATAAAAACCTCTCAAAGCGTCTGACGTTGATTTGGCAAAATATCTTCGGTAGTCCAGGGTGGTATTCAACCAGTTGGTTTCGGTAAAAAAAACGAGATTGCCCCGGTGAAAATTGGCTACAACCGATGACTTTTTTGTTATTCTGTATTCGACATGAAGCGATGGAATGATGAGGATGTTCAAAATATTGGTTTTGACAGCCATTCTGTATGGATAAGACTTTGATTCCTGTTTTTGTGCGAATGAAATATACGGAACAAGAAATAAAAGGAGTAAAATATATTTTGACATGTTTTTGATGTTGTGGCGGTTAAAAATAGGTACTTTTTTTTTGGCGAAAGTGAATATTTATAGAACGAAAAAAGTAGAGTTTAAGTTTGGTGATTGGGGAAAAGACTCAATTGTCTTCTATTTTTCAAAAAGAAGGAACAATTTATATTTTTTGAGAATTATGAACTTTTATGAAAGGTCGCGCTGAAACTAATAAACACAATAAAAGGGAAAATGTAGTTTCCTCAATTTTTTAAAGAATAGAGCCAGAACTTTTTAAAATCTGGAAACGTTATAATATTTAAGAAATGGTTAAATTTTTTTTCTTATGGATGGAATAGTATATTTGGAAGACGATAAGACGAAGAAGAAATATGTACAGATTGATCTGGAAAAATATGGCGATTTATGGCCTGATTTTTTGGATATTATCATTGCCAGAAATCGTAAAAATGATAAAAAAATACCTTTCAAAGATGTGAAAAATATGATTTTGGGTGGAGGCTTATGATATTGTTTTTAGTGAAGGAGCATTAAAAGATTTGAAAGTTATACCGCAAAAAGAACAAATAAAAATACTTGATAAGGTTGAAAGACTATCAGATAACCCATACCCCAAAGGTTGTGTAAAAATTAAAGCCTCAAATGATGAACTATGGAGATTCCGCCAAGGAAACTACAGAGTTCTGTATAGTGTAGATTCAGAAATTAAGATAGTAGATATAAGACGTATAAGTCATCGAAAAAACGTGTATCGATAAATCAGGTCTCAAATTGGGGCAATCTGGCAGGTACATTTTTCTAAGTGAAAGTAAATATTTACCTTTAAACCACAATCCTTTTGAACCTCACTGGAACCTTCAACCTACTTTATCGGTGTGACCGTTTTTTCCTGTTTCTTAATACGAAATTCCTGACAATTAATCCTTGATTTTCTATCTTACCTTTTCTTTTCAGAAAAAATCTTGGGTTTTTCCTTTTACAATGCCGTACCTTTGACCCCATGATTTAAAATATCCGGCAAAAATCAGGTTGCCGGATCAAAAACAAAGAAGATTTTTCGTATGACAAAACCATCGATTCCTAAAGGTACCAGAGATTTTATGCCGGCTGATGTGGCCAAACGCAACTATATTTTTGATCAGATCAAAAAGGTGTTTACGACCTTCGGTTATGTGCCGATTGAAACACCCACCATGGAATTGCTCGCCACCCTGACGGGAAAATATGGCGAAGAAGGCGATAAACTTTTGTTTAAAGTACTCAACAACGGTGATTTTCTGAAGGATGCCAACAAGGAAGCATTGGAGTCGCTACAATCACAAAAGCTGGTTTCTTCTATTTCCAAACGTGGATTGAGGTACGATCTGACGGTGCCGTTTGCGAGATTTGTGGTCATGCACCAAAATGAAATATCTTTTCCTTTCAAAAGGTATCAGATACAACCGGTGTGGCGGGCTGACAGTCCGCAACGCGGGAGATTTCAGGAGTTTTATCAGTGTGATGTCGATGTGGTCGGTTCGGATTCACTCATGTATGAAGCCGAATTGATGCAGATTTACCACGATGTTTTCCGTAGTTTGGGCCTTAGCGTCAACATTTTGGTCAATAACCGGAAAATATTGTTTGGTGTCGCTGAAGCAGCCGGAATTGCAGATCATTTTATGGAGATGACCATTGCCATTGATAAGATGGATAAAATCGGCAGAGACGGTGTGATTGCGGAAATGTTGTCCAAAGGAATTTCAGAAACTTCTGCTCATCATGTTTTGGATTTGATGTCCAAAAAAACATTGGACGAGCTAAAAGGAGCTTTTGCCAATTCTGAGACCGGACAAAAAGGTATAACCGAAGTGGAAAATGTTTTTGCACTGACAGGCGAAAGTGTTCCAAATCTTGTATTTTCCATCAATCTTGCCAGAGGATTAAATTATTACACAGGATGTATTTTTGAAGTGGTACTTGATGCGGTGGTTTACCCTGAACTAAAGATGGGAAGTCTCGGCGGAGGTGGCAGGTACGATGACCTTACGGGAACTTTTGGCATGAAAGACATGTCAGGTGTAGGAGTTTCCTTTGGCGCGGAAAGGATATTTATTGTCATGGAAGAATTGGGCTTGTTTCCTGAAAATACAGCCAAAGATATTGATGTATTGTTTATCGCTTTGGACGACGAGAGTCACCTCACCGGATTTAAGTGGCTGTATCAGCTCAGGCAAGCCGGGGTAGCCTGTGATATGTATCCGAAAGCAACCAAGATGAACAAACAAATGAAATATGCCAATGACCGCAAAGTTCCTTACGTCGCCATCATCGGAGAATCCGAAAGAATCAGTGGCAGCGTGTCCCTGAAAAACATGGAAACAGGAGTTCAGCAGGTGATACCATTCACCGGTTTATTGAACACTCCGGTGTCGGATTGGGTGTAAAAGCGTCACATTCTCTAACAGGATATTGGTTTTTATTCATTGAATTTTACAGCAAATGCAGTGGAGTTTGCCTTTGTTTATTCATTGGATAATTCCAAGAAGTAGGATATTTTACCTTTTTTATGTAAAGCTGAACGGGTGTGCATATTTTTTTACATAATAATATCCTTTTTGTCAGGATTTTACATACTTTTTTTTCTCTAAAATATACTATATATCAATACATTGCAGTAATTTTGTGCCAATTTTTAGACAAACCTAAAAATTCACTTTTTTTCACAAAATGATCTGATACATGAGCAAGTTTTCATACGTATTTAACGCCCACCCGACGTACATTGAATCGATGTACAAAAATTACAGACAAAATCCGGATTCTGTTGAAGAAGGATGGAGAATATTTTTCGAAGGATTTGATTTTTCGGCAAACGGAAACGCTGATTCTGCTGAAGGAAGTACAGGCGAAATCAGTTCCAAAGAGTTTGGCGTTATGTCCATCATCCACGGTTTCAGAAGCAGAGGACATTTGCTTTCGACGACCAATCCGATCATGACGCGACGTGACAGAAGGCCGCACCTCGACCTGATGGATTACGGTCTGGAAGAAGCCGATATGGGAAAAGTATTTAAAGCCGGAGAAGAAATCGGATTAAAAAATACGACCCTTCAGCAGATTCTCGATCGCTTAAGAACCATTTATTGCGGAAATCTAGGGGTGGAATATGCGCACATCGAAAACCGTGAAAAAAGAATGTGGCTCCGTGATAAGATGGAAACTTCAAAAACCGATGGCTCTTACGGTTTGTCGATGGATAAAAAATTGCGCATTTTGGAAAAATTGAATGGTGCCGTTATATTTGAAAAGTTTTTACATACAAAATACGTCGGTCAGAAAAGGTTCTCTTTAGAAGGCGGTGAAACGACCATTCCGGCTTTGGATTGTATTATCAATACAGCATCATCTTTGGGTGTCGAAGAGATCACCATGGCAATGGCGCACAGAGGAAGGTTGAATGTATTGGCAAATATCCTGGGTAAAACGTACGATCAGATCTTCAACGAATTTGAAGGAACAGCCGTCCTGGATCAGAGTTTTGGTGATGGTGACGTAAAATATCACCTTGGTTTTTCATCACAGGTTACTTCCAAAGATGGAAAAAAAGTTCACCTCAAACTTGTTCCCAACCCATCCCATCTGGAAGCGGTCAATCCGGTTTTGGAAGGATTTACCAGAGCAAAAGCGGATTTGCTTTATGCGTCAGATTATGACAAAATCCTTCCGGTTGTTATACATGGTGACAGTGCTGTTGCCGGCCAGGGTGTCGTATACGAAACGGTACAAATGAGTCAGTTAAACGGATATTATACCGGAGGAACGATACATTTTGTGATCAACAACCAGATAGGATTTACGACTAATTTTGATGATGCCCGATCTTCGACCTATTGTACAGCAGCAGCTGCATTGGTTCAGGCACCGGTTTTTCACGTTAATGGTGACGATCCTGAAGCGGTGATTTTTGCTACAGAGTTGGCAGTGGAATACAGACAGAAGTTCAACAATGATGTTTTTATCGATATGGTTTGTTACCGAAAACACGGTCATAACGAAGGCGACGATCCGAAGTTTACCCAACCCAAAATGTATGAACTGATCGACAAACATCCGAATCCAAGGGAAGTGTATCTCGAAAAACTCACCCAAAATGGTGACATCGACCGAAAATTCGGGGAAGAGCTTGAAAGTAATTACTGGAAAGATCTTCAGGACAGACTGGACATGGTAAAACAAAATGAATTGCCTTACCAATATCAGGAACCGGAACAACATTGGCGACAATTGAAAAAAACCCTTTCCGTGACAGATATGGTGAATCCTAATACAGGTGTAGCTAAAGCGGATCTGGATAAGGTTCTCAAACACCTGATGACGATCCCCAAAGATTTTACACCATTGTCCAAAATCAAACGACTGCAAAAATCCAAGCAGGAAATGATCGACACCGACAAACTGGATTGGGGACTCGGTGAGTTGATGGCTTACGCGTCTTTGATGCTCGAAGGCAAAAATGTCAGGATGAGTGGTCAGGATGTAAAAAGAGGAACCTTTTCACACAGACATGCCGTGTTTGTGGATGAAAAAACCAATGAACTATACAATAGATTAAATAGCTTGTCGGGTGCTAACGGAACCTTTTATATCTACAATTCTTTATTGTCAGAATTTGCAGTACTTGGATTTGAATACGGCTATTCCCTGGCATCACCTGACCATTTGGTATTATGGGAAGCGCAATTCGGTGATTTTTACAACGGTGCTCAGACCATTGTAGACCAGTTTATTTCCTCCGGCGAAAGCAAGTGGCAGAGAATGAGTGGTTTGGTCATGTTGTTGCCTCACGGATTGGAAGGACAAGGACCGGAACATTCCAGTGCCAGATTGGAAAGATTCCTGCAGATGGCGGCAGATTTTAATATGCTGATAACCAATATCACAACCCCGTCCAATTATTTTCATGCACTCAGAAGACAAATCGCTTTGCCTTACCGAAAACCAATGGTCGTGATGTCGCCAAAATCTTTATTGCGACACCCATCCTGTGTGAGTTCGATCAAAGAATTTACCGGAAAAACATCATTTATGGAGCTGATCCCCGATGAAGTGAAAAATCCGGCAAAAGTATTGTTCTGTTCAGGTAAAATCTACTACGAACTGGATGAATACCGCAAGACCAACAACATTAAAAATGTTGCTGTTGTCAGAATAGAACAATTATATCCATTCCCTGAAAAGGAGATGAGAGACATCATGAAGGCAAACCCAAAAGCAAAGTTTACCTGGGTACAGGAAGAACCGGTGAATATGGGAGCCTGGAGTTTTGTTCAAAACATCTTCCGTAAGGACGATCTTGATGTGATAGCGAGAAAACCTTCTGCCTCTCCGGCGACCGGATTTAAGAAGGTTCACGACAAACAACAATCTGATATTATTCAGGCAGCTCTTACCGTATAATATCATTAAACTTGATATAAAAAAAGCCTTTCCAAAGAATATTTGCAAAGGCTTTTTTTTATTCAAGAAATAGGAAAAGTGTTGAGGTTCGACCATAAAGTGATACCAAGATGGTGTAAGTAATTTTGTAATTCAACATTCTACCCGTCAAAATAAACAATTTGTAAGGTATTACATCCATGAAACTTTTTTTTGAAAAAAGAATTACATATTATAATTTATTTATATATTTGCACCGTTGTTGATCAATTTATTGTATTTTTATAAAGATTATTTGATATCGGACACATAAAAATTATTTGTTAGTGACAAAAACCTGCTTTTCTTACACAATTTATTTTAATTAAAATCAGTACAGTTTAAGTCACATTGTTGACTTTTTCGGATTATATCATTAATTTTTCATCAAAATCCATATATTATGTTTAAAAATCAAAAAAAATTCATTTATCTCATTTTACCATTTTTTGTTTTAAGTACTTCTCTTGTCTTTACCGGTTGCAACAAAGACGATGAAGATGATAAAACAGAAGAATGTGAGAATTTTACAAAAATTGAAGGTTCTGTTCAGATTAACAATGATAATTTGAGTCTTTCTGTTGCTACCTTGGCAGTAAGTTCTGGTTTTGAAGGTGTAGTTTATAATTTTTTAATTGGTGGTTTTACATCAGATTGTAATAAACTTATTTCAGTCAATATTAATGCCCTGGTTCCGGAAGGTGGTACATTAAACGGAACTTATGCGATTAAAGACTTTTTTGATGCTGAAGCGGGTGATGCCTTTGGTACTACAACAACTCAACAGATCAGTCCTATATCACAATCTTTAGTAGAGTTGGCTTCAGGAACTGTGCAATTTACCGATCAGGGAAGTAAAAAATACACCATTGATCTGAAAGCAAAAACAATCACCAACGAAGACTTAACATTGAAAGTGACACATACTTTCTAACAACTTAATGAAAACCGGATGATGTAAAAATTATTTTTTAATCATCCGGTTTATTTAATTTTTGGGAACCAAAATATATTCAGGGTAGAAGAAAAGCTATACAAACGGATAATTAACTTAATAATGATTACAATTTATTTTCTTTAGTTTTTTAAATGTAAAAATATTTCAAAGATTCAGGATTCTTTCATCATCCCGGAAAGCCATAGTATATTCCACTCCAATCTTTTTAACTGATATTTTTGCAGGATTTGTTGAAATGAAATGTTGATCAGATCAATTTGTGCTGCCCGCAACTCTATCGGTGTGAGGCTTCCGATGTTTAATCTGTCAAAAGATATTTTTACATTTTCTTCCGCTACTTTAATATTATCTTCTGTCAATCTGACTACATTCTGAAGCATAGTCATTTGTTCCATCACCATATACAGATTGGTTCTTAGATCTGTTTCGAGTTGTTCACGGCTTAATTTTGTATTTTCAGACATCAATCTGGCGGTCTGTGCCTGATTCCTGACTCTGAAACCGTTAAACAGGTTCCATTGTGCGGTAAGTCCATAGGTAAATCCGTTGTTTCTGTTAAATTTTAATATGCCGATTTCAGCTTCGTTCCTATTAAAATTATAAACTGCGCCAAGATTGAGCGAAGGAAGTTTTTGGGTGTTGACAGCTCTGATATTCAGCTCTGCCAATTCTTCGTTGAGTCTTGCCAAACTCAGATTTTTGTTTTTTGACAACATTTGAGCGGCCATTTCTTCATACGAATATAAACCTGTTTCCAAAGGTATGGATTCAATGGTAAAATCAACATCCGGTGCTCTATTGATGCTTTGGTTCAGTCGGATTTTTGCATTTTTCAAATCCATTTTTGTTTGTTCTAATTGCAGACTGTCAGCGTTGATGTCTACCTGAACCTGAAGGAGGGCCTGACCTGAAACAGAACCAATATTGTATCTCGTAGTCATGAGTTCTTTTCTTTCAACCGATAATTTGATGGCTTCCTCAATGGTTTTTATTCTTTCCAAAGTCTCCTGAATTGTCAAAAATGCCATTCTGATGTCCAAAACAGCATTTTCAACCTGCAACTGGTACGATTCCAACCCTCTTGAAGCTTCTTTTTCAAGTCTGTCTTTTTGAATAAACATGTTCATACCATCAAAAATTCGCCAATCCAAAGCTACGGAAGCAGATAATGCATTGGAGTTGACCCCGTTTCCTTCCCGTACATCGCCGCTGAAAAATTGTTGACGTATGTTATTGACGGTGTAGTTTTGACCACCCTGCGCAGAAATGACCGGATAAAATCCCGCATTTCCATAATTGTTATTGACATCCAGTATGTTTTGTTGATTTCTGGTAAGTTGGATATCAAAACGATTTTTCAAACCAAAAGAAATGGCATCATTTAAAGTCAGTACTTCCTGACTGTATAAAATACCTGACCGGATGATCAGGAACAAAAAGATGATATTACGCATGTGGTCTGACTTTGACAAATTTTAAAAAAGTATACAGTGCCGGAATGACAAACAAGGTCAGGATCAATGAAAATATCAAACCACCGATAATGGCAATTCCCATAGAAACCCGGCTGGTAGAAGCGGCACCCAAAGCAAGCGCAATCGGTAAAGCACCCAGAATGGTGGCAAGGCTGGTCATCAGGATGGGTCTGAGTCTGGAGATGGCTGCTTCACGGACGGCAACAAATTTTGACAGACCGGCTTCCATTTTCTGGTTTGCAAATTCCACAATCAGGATACCGTTTTTTGTTACAATACCGATGAGAACTATGATACCAATCTGGCTGAAGATGTTTAAGGTAGAATCTGTCCACCAAAGAGCCATCACAGCACCAGCCAAAGCGAGTGGCACGGTAAACATGATGATAATCGGGTCAATAAAGGATTCAAACTGTGCTGAAAGGATTAAATATACCAACATCAGCGCCAAAAGGAAGGCAAAAAGTAATGTCGAAGAACTTTCAGCAAATTCTTTGGAAGGTCCGGAAAGGTCTGTGGTAAAATTATCTGTCAGTACTTCACCGGCGATTCTGTTCATCTCTTCAATACCTTCACCAAGAGAAGTACCAGCCGGAAGACCTGCTGAAATCGTAGCTGAAACATACCGATTATACCGGTACAACTGAGGCGGATTACTTTGTTCGGAAATGGTAATTACATTAGACAATTGAACAAGATTTCCTTTGTTGGACCGGATATATATTTTATTCAGGTCAGCAGGATCATTTCTGTCATTTCGGGTAGCTTCTCCGATGACCTGATATTGTTTTCCGTCTTTGATAAAAAATCCGAGTCTTTGTTCTGCAAAATATAGCTGCAACGTCTGAGCAATTTCAAAAATACTCACACCGAGGATGGCCGCTCTGTTTCTGTCAATTTCGACTTTTAGTTCGGGTTTGTTAAATTTCAAATTGATATCCACGGCCTGAAAAACTTTACTTTCGCGCGCTTTTTCAAGAAATTTAGGTACAACCGATTTAAGGCTGTCAAAAACAGGTGTCTGAATCACAAACTGAACCGGCAATCCTGCTCTCCGGTCTCCGATGGTTTGTTCTTGTGAAATAAATATTCTTGCTTCCGTTTCTTTTTGCATCACTTTGGTCAGAGAATCGACAATTTCCATCTGAGTTCGGTTTCTGTTGGTCGGATCATCAAGCGTTACCCTTACAAATGATGAGTTGGCTGCTACGCTCGCACCAAAACTTGGCGCCGTAACAGACAAAATCCCTTTGGTTTCCGGAATGGATTCCGCAGCATCAATCATTTTGCTGGTAAAAGCATTCATAAATTCAAACGAAGTACCTTCCGGTGTTGTCGCATTGATGGCAAATCTACTTTTGTCTTCCAAAGGCGCAAGTTCTGATTTAAGTTCTTTTCCCAAAGAATATAAAAGTCCGAAAGATATGATCATAATCAGGATGGCAGCCCATCGGAATTTCATAAATCCCGATAATAATCGTTCGTATAAACTGTTCATACCCATGAAAAAAGGTTCTGTTTTCCGATAAAACCAGGCATTGTGATCGCCGGATTTCAAAAGGTAGGCGCTCATCATCGGTGTAAGCGTCAGTGAAACGAATGCCGAAATTAAAACTGCACCGGCAACTACTACGCCAAATTCGCGAAACAATCTGCCACTCAATCCCTGGAGGAACATGATGGGTAAAAACACCACTACTAAAGTGACTGTCGTCGAAATGATGGCAAATACAATTTCGTTTGAACCTTTGAAGGCAGCCTGCATCGGCGACATTCCTTCTTCGATTTTTTGGTAGATGTTTTCCAAAACTACGATGGCATCATCCACAACCAGACCTGTTGCCAGTACAATTCCCAATAAAGTCAGGATATTGATAGAAAAATCCGAAATGTACATGATAAAAAAGGTACTCACCAGGGATATCGGAATGGCAACAACCGGAATGAGGGTGGTTCTCCAGTTTCTTAAAAAAAGAAATATGACCATAACTACCAGACCAAAAGCGATGATGATGGTTTCTTCAACTTCTTCAATAGCCTGACGAATGTTGGTGGTGGTATCGAGGGCATAACCGAGTTTCAGGTCTGCCGGCATATCTTTTTTGATGATTTCCACTCTTTTGTAAAATTCGTCAGCAATAGCGATGTAGTTTGCTCCCGGCTGTGGATTGACGGCAATACCGATCATAGGTATTTTGTCATTTCCCCTCAGCAGGGTCCTTTCATTTTCGGGAGCTAATGCTGCATTTCCAACATCTTTGAATCGAATGATCTGACCGTTTTCTTCTTTGATGACCATTTGGTTGAATTCCTCCGCTGTTTCAATGCTACCAAGCGTTCGGATGGTAAGTTCAGTAGTAGTTCCTTCGATTCTTCCTGATGGCAATTCGACATTGGCGCCGGTCAAAGCAGTCCGGATATCCGTTGGTGTAATGCCAAGGGAAGACATTCGGGTAGGATCCATTTTCAGCCTCATGGCGTATTTTTTTTCTCCCCAGATTCTGATTTCTGAAATGCCCGGAATGGTTTGTAACCTTTCTTTAAAAAGAGTATTTCCTATGTCCGTCAAATCCATTAAATCCCTTTGATCACTCTGGACGGTAAGGGATAAGATAAAATTTCCTCCGGCATCGGACTTACTTACCACAGGTGGGTCAGCGTCCGGCGGAAGGCTTCTTTGAGCGCGCGACACTCTGTCGCGAACGTCATTGGCTGCCGCTTCAAGATCCGTTTCAAGGCTGAATTCTGCTGTGATGGTAGATCGTCCGTCACTACTGGTTGATGTCAGGGTTTTGATGCCATCCACCCCGTTGATGGATTCTTCCAAGGGTTCAGTGATTTGCGAAATGATGACTTCGCTATTGGCACCGGGATAAGAAGTACTGACAGTGACAATGGGAGCATCCACACTCGGATAGTCTCTGACTCCGGTGGCATAAAATCCGATCAATCCGAAAAGGATAATGAGCAGAGACATTACGGTAGCCAGAACCGGTCTTTTGATACTTATTTCAGGTAAATTCATAGTCAGGATTAATTTTCTTTGGTCAAAACCTGAACAGGCATCCCGGGTTTAAGTTGGAGCAATCCTGTCGTAATGACCGTGTCGCCCGGTGTGACCCCGGATTCGAGAAATACTTCACTTTCGCTTCTGCTTGCGGCAATGACTTTGACAGGTTTCACTTTGCCATCTTTTTGAAGATAGACGAGAGCTCCGCTGATATCAGGGACATAAGCCATAGAAGGGATGGCAATAAAAGTGCCTTTTACGCCTTCGGCGATTTGGATGTCCGTAAAGGCTCCCGGTAAAATCTCTCCGCCCGGATTCGGATACGTGGCTCTCAGGACCAGAGAGCGGTTGTTTGGATTGATTTGCGGGTCGATGGCATAGATATTTGCTTTTCGTACCTTTTTATCTGACGACATTGTGAAGGATATGGATTGACCGGTTTTAAGGTCTTTACTCCAACGTTCCGGAACGGAAAATTCAATTTTTACCGGTTGTATACTATGGAGCGTGGTGATGATATCTGCCGGTGTAATCATAGCGCCGATGCTGATATTGCGAAATCCTACGACACCCTGAAAAGGTGCGGTGATTACGGTTTCGGCGATTTGGGTATTGATGATGTCGACATTGGATTTGAGTATGTTGAGATTGGCTTCTGTGAGGTCGTATTCTTCCTGAGAGATTGCTTTTGCGGAAAGCAATTGTTTTTGTCTTTTTTCTTTGATCACTTCCAGTTCGATCTGAAGTAATATCTTCTTTTTTTCAGCCTGCAAGGTAGCGTCGTCCAGTTTTACGAGCGTTTGGCCTTTCTTTACCATGGTTCCCTCTTTAAAATAGATCTGCGACACCCTGCCTGAAATTTCGCTTTTGATATCGACTTTTTCGCCTGGAATAACCGTGCCTGTGGTAGTGATATTTTCAGTTCGGCTCACCTGTCCGGCGATGATGCCCTGAACCTGCATCGTTTCTCCGCTACCTTGTTTTGGTGGTCCTTGTGGGGCGGGAGATTTATCATTTTTGCATGAAAATAAAAATATTGCGAGGGCCAGAAATATTGGGACGAGGTGCTTCATATATTTTAATTGGAAAAAATATAAACAGAATTTTGAAAGTTTAGTTTTTTATAACAAAACCAGGAATAGCTGATTTTACATATTTTTGGTCGTCAAACCAATAGAATCGAAATAAAATTTTTGATGTTTGGAAAGTATGTTTGTGAAAGGAAATATAATTTGGAAAATTGATCTTTTTTTTAATTTTTTAGCAGAATAAAGGTAACAGACGTGTTTTGATGATATTTGAAATTTTGACATCATGGATCACAAACTGAAATCTTATCTTTGTGAAAATTTTGGAATTATGGTACCGTTGGCAGAAAGGATGAGACCGGTTACGCTCGAAGATTATATTGGTCAGCAGCACCTCACCGGTCCGAATGGTCCGTTAAAAAAAATGTTGGACTCCGGAAGGTTGGCCTCCTGTATTTTTTGGGGTCCGCCCGGTGTGGGAAAAACGACTTTGGCGCAGATATTTACCCATTCGTTGCAACGACCATTTCAGGCGCTGTCTGCCATCCAAAGTGGTGTCAAAGACGTGCGCGAAGCCATTGAAAAAGCAAAATCCCAACGTTTTTTTAATCAACCCGGACCGGTATTGTTTATCGACGAGATTCACCGTTTCAGCAAATCCCAACAGGATTCTTTGCTGGGTGCCGTCGAAAAAGGGATTATTACCCTGATCGGTGCGACGACTGAAAATCCGTCTTTTGAAGTAATTCCGGCACTTTTGTCGAGGTGTCAGGTATATGTTTTACAACCGCTGTCAAAAGACGACCTGATCCGGATGATAGATATTGCCATCAAAAAGGATGAATACCTGAAGACCAAAAACATTACGGTTTCTTCTTATGATGCGTTGATTCAATTTTCAGGAGGAGACGGCAGAAAACTCTACAATGCCCTGGAGATCGTCACCTCCATGTCGGGTGATACGGTGGATATTACTGACGAACTCGTCAAAGAAATCATCCAGGAAAACCTGACCATGTATGATAAAAACGGAGAACTGCATTACGATATCATTTCTGCGTTTATCAAATCCATGCGTACTTCCGATCCGAATGCTGCGGTATATTATCTTGCCCGAATGATAGAAGGAGGTGAAGACCCTTTGTTTATCTGCCGGCGTATGATCATCCTTGCTTCTGAAGACATCGGACTCGCCAATCCGAATGCTTTGTTGATGGCGAATACCTGTTTTCAAGCCCTCCATCAGATAGGTATGCCGGAGGGTAGAATCATTATGTCCCAAACGGCTATTTATCTGGCTTGTTCTCCCAAAAGCAACTCCGCTTATACCGCGATTGAAGAAGCTTTACAATTGGTCAGAAGGACAGGAAATCTTCCGGTTCCGCTGCATTTGCGCAATGCACCTACCAAACTCATGAAAGAGCTCGGTTACGGAAAAGAATATTTGTATGCCCATAATTATGAAAAAAATACCGTGGCGTTGGAATGTATGCCGCAGGACATCGTCGGTACCACCTTATACCATCCGGGAAACAATAGCGGAGAGCAAAAATACGATGAGATGTTGAAACAGGTGTGGGGAGAGAAGTATGAAAAAAAACCTTGATAATAGAATTGGAATTATGAAAAATTGTAGAAAAATTTTTTTGATTATTTTTGGTTTGTATTTTCTGGGGCCATCTATGTCCGCTCAGGAGGATTTGATTCAAAATGAAGTATATACTTTTGTTTTAAAAGACACTTCGGAAGTAACAGGTAAGTTGCTTTTTTATTTACAGAATATGTATTATACTGTCGAAGCTGAGGATGATACATTGTATTTGTATCAGGATGATATTTTTGAGATTACTGAACCAAAATGGAATTCAGGGTATAAGGTCAATGCTGAAGCATATCAAAACGGGTACCCTTTTAATCATTTTCTTTTTGCAGGTGGTTACGGCTTGAAAAAAAATAAGTTGTATTTTCAGAATGTGGGAATTGTATACAATCAAGTTTCATATGCTTTTACAGACAATGTGAGTATAAACGCAGGATTCATACCTTTTTTTCTTTTAGATCGAGACATATTAAATGTATATAGTCTTAATGTAAAAATAAGTTTGCCCTATAAAAACGGTAAGGGGGCTTTTGGAGCTGTTACTACATGGTCCAACCGTTTTCCTTATTCAGACGAACAATTTTTGATTCATTATGTGGTTAATACTTTTGGTCATTTGGAAAAAAACGTTTCGATTGGTGTAGGATTGCTACGAGTTTTTGAATTTGAAAAAAATTATGTACCCTTAGGATTTGTAAACACTAAATATCGAATAGGTAAGGAATGGTTTATCATCATGGAAGGAATGGTCACGACGTTTCCTGAAACCTACGGAGGGTATGTTTTTGCCGGTGCCCGAAGAACCAAAAAAAGATTTGGATTTGATTTGGGTTTGTTTGTATTAATGGAGGAAGAAAGTGAGTTTTTTCTATATCCATATTTCAGTTTTTCTATCCCTTTTTGGCGGGGAAAATAGAGGTCGATGGATTTGTGTCCAAAATAATTTAAATATAAATAGAACAACTTTACTTTTTTGTCCCAACATAACAGATACAGCCAAACTACGTCCTGTCAGGAACGAATATACGTCTCTTATTATAATTTTTAAAAATCAGGTATCTTATACACTGTTAATGAGTCCATCTTAAATGAATCCAACTTAATTATTGAATTGTAAGAAAAGGCTTTTAAAACTGTTTTTAAATCAGTTTCGCAATTGTCGAAAATTAATCTTTCTGAAGTGTATGGGTTTGAAATATCTTTATTAATAATACCTTTAGATGTTGAATACCGGACACGATTAAATATAATTTTATAAATAAATTTATCATTGTATAGAGAATAAAATTTGTATGAACCACCACCAATGATGATACATATATTTGTTGAGTCAACTTTTATATTTGTTTGAATATGCAAAATTTGTTCTTCAGAAATATTTTCCTGATAAACACAAGATGTAAATAATAAAATAATTAAATATAAATTAAAAAGTAATAATTTATTAAACTTTATCATTGACAAATATTTTTTACGAATTCAGAATATGAATCAGCATTTAGTAAATGTTGTAATGGACTCAAATTACGGTATTCTCTGATTTCATGTACATATGCTAAATCTGCTCTTAAAAAATAGAGATGCATCATTTTAAAATGATCCAAAGGGTGATTGATTGTATTACATTTTGCTGTATTAAAGGATATAAAGTTTTATTCTTGAAATTTTTCCAGTCCAATTGGCTTAGGTATTTCAATTTTAATTTGTTCTAAACACTTGATATTTTGAACTTTGAAATTATTATCTGTCGTTATTAAAATAAAGATTCTATCAATAATGTATTCAAAATGTCTGTCGAACTCAATTAATATTTCTTTATTATTATTTTTATCTAATACTTTAGGTTTTCTGATTAATATTGAATGAATAAAATCATGATTTGATCCTTTCTCATAAAAATGATTATATTGTCTTAAATAGACCCCTATATCACGATCAAGTTTGAACCTTGTCGGATAAATTAAATGAGAATCAATGCTTTTGAACTGCAAGGTATCATGAGGAAATGTTATGGTCTTGGCTTCTTTTAAAAATGAGTTAATATCAAAGTCATAAAATTGAATCGTACTGTCTATTGAAATATCATAAGGTATATCGACATAAATTTCCATGGCTTTATGGGAGTGCAATTTTTCTAAATCCCGGAGATGAAAACAATCGTTCCAAAGAATGTGGGTTAATCCCTTATTAACAATATTATTAAATTCACCAAATGGTAAATCTTCATATTTATTTTGGCAACTTAGAATCCAAAATAGGGTTATGAACATTAATATTCTTAAAACTACCATAATCGCAACATTAAATAGGCTAACAACCCAGATTTAAATTTTTCGATTTGAGAATATTGCTTTTTTCACCATATTTATCTTGAAAATATGCAAGAAGTGTTGTAAATTGAGGATCTGGTGATTGATGAAAAGACATCGCGTTAAATAATCCGGTTGCTGCGGATAACTTAAAATGATCAATGGTCAATCCATGAGTACTTCCATTAAACATATTAAATAAGGTCAGTGCCATTTTATCTATAATTTTTTCATATTCAATCATTATGTTATGGTGTATTTCATTCATCCCTTGCTCTAATGCAATGTCATAAATATAATTTGAGAGTTTAGGATAGAATTTGTAATAATCATTAATATCTGCAATATTATACCCTTTAAGATGCATTTTTCTAGCTAATTCAACATGAACAAATTCATGTAATATTTTTGCCATCGTCCCGACCTGATCAGTTGAATTACATAAAATTGGATCAAAAGTTAATGTTGCCTCCTTATTCATAGGGTCATATGTTACATGAGCAGAGGATCCAGCTCCAGCTTGATTTACTTTGATGTTTAGAATAAACTTATCAGAATCAAACGTAGGAGTTACATAAGTACATACAAAATTATTGCTCATTTTCAACATTTTATTGTATAAGCAATACAATATTGGGCAAGTGACTTTATTAAATGAAATATCTTCTTTAATTATATCCAGCCCTTCCAAAGCCTCTTCCAACCCCTCGATATTTACCTTATTATTTTGACAAAGTGACAAGATGATGTCATCCTTGTCTATTTCATCGCCGGTACATGGGTCAATCAGGTCAGTATTCTTGTAAAAGTCAATGAGCTTATCCTTTTCTGCATCCTGAGCATTCCCTGTTTTTCGGAGACAATCTGCAACTTTTGTTTTTTTATACAGATCTTCAATACTCAATTTTTCTATTTCAGCAGCACTTAACCCCAAAACTTTCGAGATTTCAGCTCCTAACTGACCTCTTATACATTTCATATCGGATGTAACATCAATGATTCCACTTGGACTATAATTTGGAATTGTTAAAACTCCAATACACGCATACAAAATATCTTGATGAATAGGACTGATTCCTGTAAAATTGAAAAATTCAGTCAAAAATTGAATCTTCGCATTTCTGATTGCAGCATTATCATTTGAAGATCCGGACCCTCCTCCTCCATTTGATCCTGTTGTGCCGCCTCCTGTATTGCCATTAGAACCACCACTTCCGCCTGAATAAATTGTCGAAGGAAAATTTCTTGGAGTGTAGTCTACATAACAGTCTCTTGATAAAAGAAAACACTCGGTTTTAGAATCAGCTAAATTTTGATTTAAGTAATTCCAAGTATTTACCTGATAAAGATACACGTGACGTTTTGGCCTTTGTGTGACAGTTGTTACACATTCCCACTCTTCAATACAATACCAAGCCACTCTACTTTCAGGCCTGTCTTTGTTTTCTATGAGCCAGTTAAGATAGTTATTGTTTACATGTCCACAATACAAGTATTCTGTAGTAATAAAACTTTGTACTGCACCTTTAAATAGTTGAAATTCTTCATTATTTAAATCCTGTCTTAAGATAGCTGCATTAATTTCAAGTTTGGAAAAAAAATCAACTTTTATTTCATTTTGGTCAGTTATATACAATCTGATAACCCCGTTTATACTGTCATTTAACAAAATGGGAACAGTCGTAATTTTTATTTTTTCAGATCTTTTCTGAAAACTAAACTCCCATAAAGGAGAGCCGAATGTATTCAAAAAACTTACAAGTTCCGAGGTATCCATAGATTTTAAAAAGTTGTAAATATACATATGTTCCCAGGCAGTAGTATCAGAAAATGTTGACCTGTTTTGAGTCAAAGCGACTATATCTTCCTTGAACGATTCATCCTTCCGGCATCCGTTTCCAATTAATAATGAAACAAACATCAACATCATTAAAAATTTTACATTTTTCATGGTAAAAATACAATTTTAAAGTTATTTAATCATAGAAATCCGGCACCAAAATATATTCCCTCATTTTTTACACCAAATTTCTTAACAAGACAAATATCGTTTTTTTTTTTTCAATAGTACAATATAATGTTTGGGGTAATTTTGAAATATTTATTTTTATCAATCTTAATTTGTTGGTTTTGATTCATTAACATATTGAAAAAAAGTAGATGAAAACACGACATAAAGTCGGAACGACAAAATAATGTCAAAATTCCGAAAAAAAATATGTTTCAGCAGACCCAAAAAGATTATAAAAATGGGATAACGCTCGTTACACAAACAGAAACAAAATACCTCCAATCAACTACCCCTACATGTTCCAAATCCAAAAAAAAAGTATTTTTACCCTCAAATACGTGGTAAACCATACAAAACCCTTTTGTTAAGTACTGTCAAAAGTCATATCTGCCAGAAAATATAATTTAGATAATTTAAAATTATTTTACAAATATCTTTTTAATCCGGATTTTTGAAATAATTTATTTCCGGTTGATAACCTGGTGTTGCAGTGAGGGATAATATATCCAGATATATTTTTAAAACTTCGAGATAAATTTCCGTTTCTTTTTCAGCTTTGTTTAATTCATATTTTTCTAAAGAGAGTACATCGTGCAAGGCAATTCTACCGGAACCGAGAATGGTTTTTTTTATGTTTTCAAAAGCCGCATTTTCGGAAGTTGTGGTGTACACTTCATACATTTTTTTCTTTTGGCTAAATTCGTTTTGAAGAGCGATCAGTTTTTCTGTCATGAGTGCTCTTTTATTTTCTTTATCATAGTTGGTTTCCAATTTATCAATGACAATATCGTTGTATTTGGTTCGGGAAGATCCTCTCCAGGGAAAGTTAAGTCCTACGCCAACAGAAAAACGGTTTTCCAGCAGAAGGTCGTCGCGAACACTATACCTCAACTGTACAAAATCCAGAATTTTGCCATCTTTTACTTTGTCACTGTGTAACTTTGCATCCAGAAATGAGTTTTTAGCATCCAATTCAAGAAAATCAGGATGCCTTTTGTTATCTATATTTACATTTTCGACAATGTCCGTCATATTTTCTATGGAAATTAAATCGTTTGTGTCGATTGAATCCTGATCCGGAAAACCCAGATTAAATAGTAAAGATGACAATTCTTGTTTGGAAAGTAAAATGGACATACGAATACTTTGGAGATCTTCGTGATTTTTTAAGTAATCCGCCAAATCAAAAGATTCACCTGACCGGATGAAGGTTTCATATGTTTTTTCCAGTTTGAGAAAATGGTTTTCTCTGTTAATTTTATGGTTTAATTCCAATTGTTTTTTGATGGCTTCCAGGGTAAAAAAATATCGTTGATTGACCATGTCATTTTGTTGAGCCAAAAACTCCCGTTTTTTTCTTTCGGTCAAATGAAGCAGGACGGCTCCGTCTGCTTTTTTTTGTCGGAAAGAGTTGAAGCTTGTTCGGAACAAAAACTCCTGACGACTGGTCATCATTCGATCTGTTTCTGTTCTGAATTCAAATCTGTCGACCCATGGCGTTTCGTAACTAATGGAAAAAAGGTTTTCATTGAATTTATTCCAGGATTCAACTTTTGTAGTCTGATCTTTAAAAAAAATAATCTTATCTGTCGAAACCTGACAAAAGAGATGTGTACTTGCTGCACACACAACATTTATCAAAACCCAATATTTGATTCTACTCATTCATTTAATGGTTTTACGCGTGTGATTTCTTTTTGATAAAAGGGATTATTTTGAGGAATAGAAATAAACACTTCTATGCCATATATTTTGACCTCAGGTATTTTTCTGAACTTTTCAGGAATTTCGACGATACGTTGTCCAATGGATGCCACAGTTCCTTTTACCATTTTATCATGGAAAAACAAAGAGGAAACGGAAACCGAATCTCCCTGTTTTATGTTGATAATAAATTTTTCCTGGAGGTAAGCCGTTATCATCACGGGTGAGGTCAGTCCAAAAGAAACAAGACTTGAAAAGGCTTTGGCATACATGCCCTCACGAAAGTGTATACTGCCTACGATGCCGTCATAAGGGGCCACTACTGTCAAAGAAGTACTTTGTTTTTGTAGTGCTTTTTGTTTCTGATCCCACAGCGCTTTTTCCGTTTCAGATTCTCTGGGTAGATGATATAGTTTTGTATAGTGTTCTATGAGGCCGTCGTATTTTTTGGTAATGTCATTTATTTCGGTTTTCAATTGATCCCTGTAGGATTCTTTCGGGTGAAAGTCAGAACCGGGTTTTAGCATATCGCCGGACAATTTTTTGTAAAAGTCAATTTCATTTTCCGTTTCTTTCAACTTTATTTGAAGTTCAGATAAAACCCTTTCTTTGTCTTTTTGAAGGTTGAGAATTTCTGATTTTATGTCTGCATCAGAATAACTGTTTTTTAATTTTATTCCTGAAAGTAAAATACTTGTCTCTTCTTGTTCTGATAAAATATCGCGGTTGACGGCAAGTAAAATTGTATCACCTTTTTTTATTTTCTGACCGCTAACCACTTTTATTTCAGTAATAAATACATCTTTATCCAGGTTGATTTCGGTTTCTTTATTTTCAGCAAATCCGTAATATTCATTATGGCTAATGGTGAGCAGGTTTGAAAAATATCTGAGCGATAATAAAAGCAAAGGAGCAATAATCCAATAAAAAATATTAAATGATTTCATGAATATTAATAATTATTGGTGGTATAAACATGGTCTTCAAATAAAATTCTTGTTATCTTGATTCCCTCAAGGAGTGCGAGTTCTTCTTTAAGTAGATTTCCGAGTTTTACATTTCGGATCGTAAAGGAATATTCATACTCATTGATTTCATTTTGTTCAGTGTTGAGATTCATTCTGTACCTGGATAGGTTGATGTGTTGACCGTATTTTTGCAGAATTTTTTCGACATTGGCAAGGGATTGATCACTATCTGACGATTCAATTCTGAGATTTCCTTTAATGTTGTGTTTGGGGTCGAAAGGGCTTAATTTCAAAAGAAAAACTAAAAGCGAAAAGGTAAAGGTTCCGACAATTGCTATAAAGAAGGAATGAACTCCGCAAGCAATTCCTATAGCCATTGTAGCAAAAATAAAAGAAATATCCCTGAGGTCTGAAACGTTGGAGCGAAAACGAATGATGGCAAGAGCACCAAATATCCCAAAACTTAATGCCAGACTGTCTCCTATGGATTGCATAATCATAGCAGCGACGGTGGACATCAAAAGTAAAGATTGAATAAATGAATAAGATCGCCCGGCAGCAGGAGTGGTTTTGTCGTATGTAAAGACCAATACCAGAGAAAGCAAAATGGTCAGTACGGCAGTAATCAGGACCATATATAAAGATCCTTCTGCGTAGGAAAACAAATTGGGATTACCTTGAAACATAAATTTAATCAAAAATTAATATTATTTTAACCTGTAAAGGTGGTGATTATTTTATAAGTAAGAAAAAAAAGTTATAACATATGTCCAAAATTGAATAAAATGACTTAGCGGAAATGTGCCTGTAATTAAAGGTGCAAAACAAACTTACCATGTCAATGCCGGAATCATCATAATTTATATCAAAAAAGTTTGCCCGAAAATTCTTATTGGATGATCTGTTTTACAACTTGCGTCCACTGACAGATGTCGGCATTTATCGTATGGTTTGACTATCTTAATGGTTTGATTTGTTGAAAATAATCCATTGTAAAACCCAATTTTACTAAAATAGAACAGAAAAAAAGCCGTTCACGCCAGCCTTATTTTGAAATAACAGCTTCCCGCTTCCCCATTCCTGCATTTCCTTCCCGAATCCAAAAAAAATAGTATTTTTACCCTCAAATTCAAGGTAAACCATGCAAAACCCTTTTGTAAAGTACGGATTGTACTACCTTTTGTTGTATATCATTACTTCACTGGTCATGTACCTGGTTGATGCAGGATGGCTGTTTCATATGTATACCGGTTGGTTCTGGTTGCTTGTTCTCATTGGTTTTATGTATGCGGCTATCCGGGAAAAAAAACTACAAAATCAAGGTTTTCTTAGCCTGCAACAAGGATTCAGGGAGACCTGGCTGACTTTTGCTTTGGGTCTTGGCTCCACGCTCATTTTTAATTACATCCTGACACATTATGTTGATGTACAATTGTTGGAAATTCAGAAAGAAGTGCAGATAGAGGCAATACAAAGTATAGCTTCTTCGATGAATCTTTCGGAAGAAAAGACTCAAAAACAAATAGAAGACATCAGAAACAGCGACGGAACGGCTCTGTCAAAACTTGTGTTTGGGTATGCTTCCTTTTTATTGGTCGGCGCCATTCCGGCAATCATTCTGGCAGCTGTTCTCAAAAAATCACCTGAAAATATATCATAATCATCATGGACATATCTGTTGCCATACCGCTTTTTAATGAAGAAGAATCGATCGGAGAACTTCACAACTGGATCGTCCGGGTGATGGAAAAAGAAGGATATTCTTACGAAATTGTTTTTGTGGACGACGGAAGTACTGACCGCTCCTGGCAAATCATCGGAGAATTGCAACAGAAAAATCCTTGTGTCAAAGGTATTAAGTTTCGCCGCAATTACGGCAAATCTGCCGGACTTCACGTCGCTTTTGCCAAAGCTGAAGGCAATGTCATCATCACGATGGATGCGGATCTTCAGGACAGTCCGGAAGAAATTCCTGAGCTGTACCGAATGATCACAGAAAAAAAATACGATCTGGTCTCAGGATGGAAAAAAAAGAGATATGACCCGATCACCAAAACCATTCCCACCAAATTGTACAATGCAGTGACCAGTTATATGTCGGGTATCAAACTCCATGATATGAACTGCGGACTCAAGGCTTACCGCAAGGAAGTGGTCAAAAATATCGAGGTCTACGGCGAAATGCACCGCTACATTCCAGTGATAGCCAAATGGGCAGGTTTTCAGAAAATCGGCGAAAAAGTGGTCGTTCATCAGGCCAGAAAATACGGGGAAAGCAAATTTGGAATTTCCCGCTTTATTTATGGTCCGCTCGATCTGCTATCTATTATGTTTGTCAGCAAATTCGGCAAAAGGCCCATGCATTTTTTTGGAAGTATCGGAGGTGGACTTATCCTGTTAGGTATGGTTATTCTTGCTTATCTGAGTGCCATCAAAATCTTCAATGATGTCGTTGGTATTGCCGAAAGACCTGCCTTTTATCTGGGAATATTGGCTATCATTGTGGGCGTTCAACTTTTTATCGCCGGATTTTTAGGTGATTTGGTGAGTCGGAATGCACCTGATAAAAACGCTTATCAGGTTGAAAAAGAATTAGGTTGACGATTTTATTTTTAAAAATTTATTGATGATTTCCAAAGGTCGTCCGATGATGGCTTTTTGGTCTTTGATGATAATTGGTCGTTCGATAAGGACGGGATTTTCGACCAGAATCTGAATCCATTCGTCATCAGAAAAAGTTTTGTCTTTGTAGTTTTGTTGGAAAACATCTTCTTTTTTGCGTATGAGTTGTTCCGGACGGAAACCAAGTTTTTTGACAAGACTTTCTATCTTTTTATACGTCAGTTTTTTTTGTAAATATAATATTATGTCATGTTCGATTCCGGCTTCTTCCAATATCCTTAGAGCTCTTCGACTGGTTTCGCATTTTGGATTGTGAATAATACTGATTTTGGGCATATGATTTTATTTCTTACAAAAGAACAATCAACATTTTCCATCAGGTAATCGTTCAAAAAGATAATTATTATTTAAAACGCTAAAGCTAAATTGATGATAAAATGGATAATTGAAAAAAACATTATTACTTGTATATTTTTTTTACTGTTCGCAAATATGCTGGATGCTCAGAACAGATTGCAGTACAACAAATATGTTTTTCCGGATTTATTTGTGCAGGGATTGAATCTGACAGGAAATGCTGAATATAGAAAAGCAAATGACCAAAATAGTGAATTATCACGATTAGAGGTAAATGTTTATCTGAATTACTTTGCTATAGAAAATAAGCCTGATATTCAACGATACCGGCATTCTCTGATCTCTGTAAGTTATAACCGGATTAATAATAGTAGCAGTAGAGAATCGAGTACATATTTAACATCTAATTATTACCAGGAATACAGGAAATTTATCAATCCGAAAAAAGGAGGGATGCCGTTGTTTTGGGAAATTGATCAGTTAATAGATATTGCAGCCTTCAACGATGATGATTTAAATTCCGGATCCAATGTATTCAGATTTTTTGATGCTGAGATTGCATTTCCGGTTAAATTTGGCGTTGGCAGGATAGAACCGCTTGCAGGTTTGCCATTGGCTGAATTTCTTGCGGATGACCTTTTGGAGGCAGGTTTGATCGATACATTGTTTGGCCAGGAAAAAATGTTTGAATTGGCTCAAAAAATTGTTACTGTAGAAAATGCCCGTGTTTTTGATAGCCGACGGGCCCGGATATACCGATTGACAGAAATCAGTGGTTGGCTCGAAAAACATGGTGTGCCTTCCGGAATTCAGAGTTTTACAATACTTAATGACAATTTATTTTTTGCACAAACAGGCATCAGAGGTCATGGAAAATTTCATTCTTTAGGATTTGTGCCCTATGTAGTGCCTGACCTCATTCAGATTTTTCCTCTTCTTGAATATGGCTTCGGCCTTCAATATGAGTTCAGAAGGGCAAAAAATATTTCAAAAAAATTGCATCACGACTGGGGACTCAAAAGCGGTTATTTTGCTGTTTCATCAGATGTTTTTCAGTCAGGAAATGTGTTTTTACTGAAAGCAAGATATGCGTTAACTTATGTTCCGATAACCAGAACCATTCTCACTGTTGTGCCGAGATTTTCTTTGTATTCATTGGAAAATGACAGAGGAGTTATAGAAACCGGTATTTCTGCCAATCTGACATATTTTATCAATCATCGGTTATCGCTTAATTCAGGAATACAATATTTTTCAATGGAGAATTCCAGACCTTTTTCAACAGTTGTATTACCCTCATTGATTACTTCAGATTTTTATTCTTCTGAATTTTACAGGACTAACATTGTTCGTGCTCCTGCCGGTAATTCATTTAAGAACACAGCCACAGAATTGTTTCTATATGCCACTTTATCCTACAATTTATTTTAGTCAATTGAAATTTTTCCGGTTTTTGAAAATTATACCTGATTGGTGGTTAAAACTTTTGATGATGTTGTTTGACGATTTGTTCCTTTTATTATCCTACACGGAGGGTTTGATAAAAGTTGATTAAAAATATCTGTTTGAAAACAATTATTTTGCATAACTTGTCCCTCAAATTGATGCCAAATGACAAATCCTAATGTTTTACCGGTCGGTCTGATGACAGACTTTGATGTGAGTTTGTTTCAATCGGGCAAACATTTCCGGCTTTACGAAAAAATGGGAGCGCATCCCGGAAATCATCAGGACACAGAAGGTTGTTATTTTTCGGTTTATGCGCCCAATGCCTTTAGTGTATCTGTGGTAGGCGATTTTAATAAATGGGACGGTACCCAACATATTTTGTATCCGAGATGGGATAAGTCCGGTATTTGGGAGGGATTTATAAAGGGAGTTGAAAGGGGAACGGTCTATAAATATCAGATTCATCCGCACAAATTCGGAAGGGTTCGCATGAAAGCTGATCCTTATGGTTTCCGGATGGAAAAACCGCCTCTTTCGGGTTCTGTGGTTTGGGATACACACTACGAATGGAAAGATTCTGAATGGATGAAAAACAGACCGGCAAAAAACAATCTTCATCGTCCGCATTCTGTGTACGAAATTCATTTGGGTTCATGGCGATACCATTTTGAAGAAAATCGACCACTTACCTATACGGAAGCAGCGGAACAATTGGCAAAATATATAAAAGAAATGGGTTTTACCCATGTCGAATTTATGCCGTTGGCTGAATTTCCATACGAACCATCCTGGGGATATCAGATCACCGGTTATTATGCGGCTACTTCAAGATTTGGATTGCCGCAGGAACTGATGTATCTGATTGATGTTTTACATCAGCATGATATAGGTGTAATATTGGATTGGGTGCCGGCACATTTTCCGGCAGATGATTTTGCTTTGGCGACTTTTGATGGCTCTTGTGTATACGAACATCCGGATCGCCGCAAAGGTTTTCACCCCGATTGGAATACGATGATTTTTAATTACGAACGCAATGAAGTCCGGAGTTTTCTGATCAGCAATGCTTTTTTCTGGCTGGACAAATATCACATTGATGGTTTGCGGGTTGATGCGGTTTCTTCCATGATTCATCTGGATTATTCCCGTAAGGAAGGAGAATGGGCGCCCAACGAACACGGTGGAAGGGAATATCTCAGGGCGATTTCTTTTATTCAGGAATGTAACAAAGCCATTTATACCCATTTTCCCGGCATTCAGACCATTGCAGAAGAATCGACCGATCATCCCTTGGTTTCGAGACCACCTGACATCGGTGGTTTGGGATTCGGTATGAAATGGATGATGGGTTGGATGCATGATACATTAAAATATTTTCAAAAAGATTTTATTTACCGAAGGTTTCACCAGAATGACATTACTTTTAGTATCATGTATGCCTTTTCAGAAAACTTTATGTTGCCTTTGTCACATGATGAGGTGGTTCATGGCAAAGCTTCTCTGATCGGGAAGATGGCAGGTGATGAATGGCAGAAGTTTGCCAATCTCAGGGCATTGTACGGATATATGTTTACACATCCCGGCACTAAACTTTTATTTATGGGAAGTGAGATCGGACCATATGACGAATGGGATTTTACTAAGGCGCTTCCGTGGGACTTGTTACAATTTGACGCTCACAAAGGCCTTCAGTCGACCGTTAAAGATCTGAATCATTTGTATCAGACAAAACCTGCGTTGTATCATTTTAATTTTCAATGGGAAGGTTTTGAATGGGTCAATGCCGGGGATTTTGTCAATTCGATATTGATTTATAAAAGGAAGTCAAATAAACCTGACGAACAATGCCTCATTGTGTGCAATCTATCAATCAAACCACAGACAGACTACAAAGTCGGATTGTCAGAAGCGGGCACTTTTACTTTACTTTTTAATTCTGACGACCCGAAATATTGGGGTAGCGGCCATGATTTTATTGACAAATGTACGACCCGGAAAAAGGAATGGCAGGGTAAACCATATTACATTGACATAATCATTCCTCCGCTGAGTACCATGATCTATGAATACAAACCCAAAAAACCGGTTTCTAAAAAGATCACAACCGATAAAAAATCTGAAATAAAACCATCGGTTAAAAAAAGGACCATAAAAAATAGTTAATGGCAGTATATCTCATTCCTTGTCCGATAGATCAGGAAGGCATGTCAAATATTCCCGAACGGACGATCCGTATTTTACATCAGACGACCCATTTTGTGGTCGAAAGAGCCAAAACTGCGCGTCATTTTATCAAAGACTCGGGACATCCTCAGCCTATATCATCATTGATGATTGTGGAGATTGACGATGTTCATACTGATTGGAAAAAGCAGGTAACAGAATGGCTCCGGAATGGTAACGATGTCGGCGTGATTTCTGAAGCCGGTTGTCCGGGAATAGCGGATCCGGGAGCCGAAGTTGTAGCTCTGGCACATCAGATCGGACAAAAAGTGATACCATTGGTGGGACCTTCATCGATATTTCTGGCTTTGATGTCGAGCGGATTCAGCGGACAACATTTTTCGTTTCACGGATATTTACCGAATAAAAAAAATGAATTGAGTCTTGTATTAAAAAAGTTTGAAAAAGATATTTCCATCGGGCACACCCATATTTTTATGGAAACCCCTTACCGTAATGTTTTTATGCTGGAGACCTTGTGTCAGAGTTTGCAACCACAAACCTTATTATGTGTGGCATGTGATCTGAACAATCCTGAAGAAGACATCAGAACGTTACCTGTAAGATTATGGCAGAAAGAAAATTTTACAAAATATCACAAAAGACCTGCGATTTATTTAATCGGGAAATAATGGATTCAGCATATTGTGAAACAATTGTAGTGATGGTTTCACATATTTTTGTTTAGTTTGTGTTTTGATTTACTTTTTTCTACCTCAGGCAAAACGATATTTTGGCTTATAAATTTAGATATGGATAGTACAAAATTAATAGACAAACCCTACTTTACGGATGATTTTATCGTCATGGGCATTTTATTTGGTGTGTTGGCATTTGTTTTTTACACATCAAATTCAGGAAATAAATTCTGGAAAACCTTTTATACCATTTTTCCTTCATTGCTTTTGTGTTATCTCATCCCGTCGGTGATGAGTAGTTTGGGAATTATAGCTCCGGAGTGGCATGAAATGAGTGATACCGGAGAACCTGTTCTTAAAAAGTTGTCATTGTATTATGTTGCTTCCAGATTTTTATTGCCTGCTTCATTGATATTGTTGATATTGAGTATTGATATGAAGGCTTTACTGAGTTTGGGTAATAAAGCGTTGATTATGTTTTTGACAGGAACAGTCGGGGTAATTATTGGTGGTCCTATTGCAATCATGATTATGAGTCTGATCAATCCAGAGATTGTGGGTGGTCAGGGATTTGATGCTGTCTGGAGGGGATTATCAACCATTGCAGGCAGCTGGATAGGTGGTGGGGCCAATCAGACCGCAATGTTGGAAATATATAAGTTCAATCAGGACAAATTTGGCTCCATGTTGTTGGTGGATATTGTCGTAGCCAATATTTGGATGGCTGTTTTATTATATGGTATTGGTAAAAAAGAGATTATTGACAAGTGGCTCAAAGCTGACAATACGGCTATAGAAGCACTAAAAACAAAAGTTTCAGCATATACCGCTTCAGTGAGCAGGATGCCGACCTTAAAGGATTATATGATTTTATTAGGAATCGTTTTTTTAGCAGTTGGGTTTTCGCATTGGGCAGCTTCTGTAATCCCTGCTGCTTTGGGAGCAGTTTTTCCTGGTGTTCTGGATCCATCAGGTATGCTGAGTACCTTTGGTGATAAGTTTTTTTGGTTGGTTACGGTAGCGACTATTTTGGGTTTGCTATTTTCGTACACCAAAATCAAAGAATATGAAGGTATCGGAGCCAGTAAACTGGGTAGCGTTTTTATTTATATTCTGGTTGCTACCATTGGTATGAAAATGGATTTATTATCTATTGTCGAAAATCCCGGTCTTATCGGGGTAGGATTAATCTGGATGTCTGTTCATGCTGTATTATTGATCGTTGTAGCCAAAATGATCAAAGCGCCTTATTTTTTTCTGGCGGTGGGCAGTCAGGCAAATATCGGAGGAGCGGCTTCAGCACCCATTGTGGCCAATGAGTTTCATCCGTCTTTAGCCAGTGTAGGCGTATTATTAGCCATTTTCGGATATATAATCGGCACTTTTGGGGCTATCATAAGTGCTGTGATGATGTCTTCCGTTGCTCCGGGATAAACATTTTATTTTCTTTTTCTCCGTATTTGAAAAAATATGGGTTTTAGGATTTTTGTATTCAAGATCTTCAGTGACTTTAATCTGGTGTATTATAGGTATAATGCAACAATTTAACAAATATATAATGTAAAATAAACAAATATAAAATGATATTTTGATAATTTAGCCGAATAAAATCAAAATATCATGGAATGGCGTAAGTTTTCAGGAGAAAAAGTCCAAATACCGGTTTACGACTTTGTAGAACAAACCATTCAAAAAGAATTGTCCAATGAAAATCGTCTGAAAATCTGTATTGGTGCGGATTCTCAGGTTAAGGGAAAAGTAATAGAATTTGCTGTTGTTATCGTTTTTTTAAGGGAAAAGAAGGGAGGTTTTATGGTTTTTTCCAAACACAGGACGATAAAGGCCATGTCAATCAAAGAAAGAATGATTTATGAAGTGAATATGTCGGTGCAATTGGCATATGAACTATGCCCTGCTTTGGATAAGTACGGAATTGCGTTGGAAGTGCATGCTGATATCAACACCGATCCCAATTTTAAATCCAATGTAGCTTTCCGGGATGCCATGGGGTATATTATGGGAATGGGATACGTTTTTAAAGCCAAACCACACGCATTTGCTTCATCATATTGTGCGGATAGATTGGTGCATTGAGAGATGAAATGTAAAAGGAAGGGTAAATATTGATAATTTAAAATATTATCAAATAGTTAAAATTCTTTTCAAAGAATAAAGAATTATTTTGTTCGTTTATTTTTGTCGTTGAAAAAAAATTATGAAAAATATTCACGACAAATTTGTCAAGGAACGTCTATTGGAAAAACAAAACGCAATTGACTTTTTGAAAGTAGCTTTACCTGCTGAACTACTTGATTTACTTTTACTTGAAAAGTTGAATCCTACCCAAAATTCATTTATTACGAATGATGTCAAAGAGTTATTTACTGATATAGTGTATCAGTGTAAACTTAAAACAGGAGAGGATTTGTTTTGCTGTATCCTTATCGAACATAAAAGTTATAAAGATCCGTTAGTCGGATTTCAGTTGGGAAGTTATATTTTTAATGGTTACCAACAGCAAATTAAAAATAAAGAAACTTTTAGAATTATAGTACCTCTGATTTTTTATCACCATAACGATTCGTGGAACTACAGACCTGTTGAAACATATTTTGAAAAATTTCCTGATGTGATGAAACGATTTATACCAAAATTTGAGACCATTTTTTTTGATGTAAAAAAATTGTCTGATCAAACCATCAGCCAATTGAGAAATTTGGCCCTGACCACGATGTTTATTACTCAAAAATATCATCCTCATCCTTTAGTTGTACTTGAAAGAATGGGAAAGATTTTTGAATCCCTGCAAACTTTGGAGGAAAGGAACTCTTTTCAAAAAAACTTTGTTAACTTTTTGTTGATTCATAAAAAAAATGAGAAAATCATAGAGTTAATTAAACAGGATTCTTTTAAACCCATAAATAAGGTATTTATGACAATCTACGAACACGCTGTTTCAGAAGGTTTATTGAAAGGCAAACTAGAAGGTAAACTGGAAGGCAAACTCGAGGGCAAAATTGAAATTGTTTTAAAAGGATTTGATGAAGGTCTGTCCCTTTCCGTATTGGCTTCGATAACAAGTTTTTCAGAAGAAAATATTGTAAAGATCCTGAAGGAACATCAAAAGTTGTAGTTAAGGCGGAACACTTACCGTGTTATAAACTGTTTTTCTGAAAAAAATGTATCTTTGAACGTCAAATACTGATTTCAGATTTTTTATTTAAAATTATATTATCTGACTTCACAATGAGTAGGTCCGGCAATCATCAAATTTTAGTATTGATGATTATGTTTTGTGAGCCATTTTATATTTGTTTTTTAAAATATTTACTCATGTTGTTGAAAATAGGTGTTTTATTCATTCTTTTCATTTTTTTTTGGTCTTATCCGGTTCAGGCAATTTCGCCTGACCATCCTTTTGTGAAGGAAAAAAGAATCCAAAATTTCACTTTTAGTTGCCTTATAGCCGCAAAATATATTGATTTATCTGACGAATATATAATCGATTGTCCATCAAATAAAAATATAGTAGAGACAAAAAAAGTCAATGAAATATGTATTACCGGTACAAAATATCTTGTTGGCCCCTCAAGAGTTTATACTAGCCTGCAGCAAGTGACATCTTTGCTCAATCCCGGAGATACCGTTGAGGTAGACGGAGGATTTAGTTATCCCGGAGGTGTTAATTTTAACAGACCGGGAACTCCTGATGAAAAAATTATCATCAGAGGTGTCAGGAATGCCAACGGTTTACGACCGGTGATTTCAGGTGGCGTTAATACAGTTGCATTTACCACGCCATTTCCTTATAATGTGCCAAATGGGGGCATCATTATATTTTGAAGGATTTGAAGTGACCGGTGGGTCAAGTAGGTGTATTTTTTTACAGGCAAAAGACCTTACGATAAGAGATTGTTACGTACGAGATTGTCCTAATCAAGGTATTTTGGGTGCAGATCAGGGCTCAGGTAATTCTGTTATTGAATATACAGAAGTGACCCGCTGTGGTTCCGGTACTTCAAACCATCAGATTTATATGGCGACTGATCAGGTGAATAATCCCGGTAGTGTTTTTCGGATGTCTTATTGTTTTATACATAATGCAAGCGGCGGTAATAATGTAAAATCGAGGGCTGAAAGAAATGAAATTTACTACAACTGGATTGAAGGTGCCAGGTATCATGAATTGGAGTTGATAGGGGCAGATGTAAATGCTGACGGCGGAAATCCCCGATTGCGCAGAGAGGATAGTGAAGTGGTTGGTAATGTATTATTTAAAAAACAAACTCCTGTAAATGATATTAATTTCTCTGTTGTCAGGATAGGGGGTGATGGGACAGGTATGAGTCACGGACGCTACCGGTTTCTAAATAATACGGTTTTGGCTGGTACCGGAGCCATCTTCAGGATGTTTGATACATTGGAATCATTGGAAATCCACAACAATGTTTTTTTTAACCTTACGGGAACTGTGAATCTGACAAGAACAACGGAAGCGAGGTGGACTTCGGGACAGCCTAGAATTTCGGGGAGTAACAATTGGGTTAAAACGGGGACAATCAATATTCCGGCACAATTGACAGCAACGCTTTCCGGAAATAATCCTTTATTTGCAGATGTAAGCAGTGACAATCTCATGCCATTACAAAACAGTTCGCTGGTTAATTCGGGTATTTTGCCTTCTGTTCATGTTCCTGGATATGAGTTTCCCAACCCTTTGCCGGCGCCCGGTTATTTTCCTCCGGCAGGTGCTCCTCAAGTTTTTTCTGATGCCATTCAAAGACCCGGTGAGGATCAGGTGGATATCGGAGCTTATGAGTATGTACCACCCGCCGTAATTCAAAATATCAACGGCAACAGAAATGTTTGCTCATCTGCTTCAGGGCATTTATATACGGTGGAAGCTGCGGGTACAGCTACTTTTTTGTGGCAGATTACGGGAGGACAAATGTTGTGGTCAAACACCCGGAAAGACAGTGTTATCATTGGGTGGAATCAACAATCGGGTATGTATCAATTTTCTGTACTTCCCTTTAATAATATCAATCAACCCGGCACACAAATCATGACGAATGTACAAGTTGTTCTGGCTGATACATTAATGTGGTTAGGATTATCACCAAATTGGAAAGATGATAAAAACTGGGAACCCCGTTCCGTTCCCCAATATTGCCATGATGTAAGGATTGAGGAAGAAATGGTTGGATTTAATCCCGTTTTAGATTCAAATATTCCGGAAAAAATCCATTCTCTTTTTATTGAAGGAAGTCACCAACTTACATTATCTGCAGGTAGTATGTTGACCATTGAAGGACCCTAATGTTCTGAAAACCAATTAAATCAGAAGGTAAGATCCAAAAAGTAAATTATTCTTTTAAGAAATATTTATTTCTTGGAATTTTACGTTTTTACATCAGAATAAACACTAAATTTACTGTTTTTTTGATTATGTAAAAGCAGAAATTTATTTTCTGAATAAACGGTCTTTTTCTCTTTATCAATCGAACCTAAAACAAACCTATGCGTCAGATTCTGTTATTTTTGGTCCTGGTATCCGTATTTTCCTGTAAAAAATCCGGTGATGCTGTTTCAGCTGGTAATCTGGACGAGGAAAAAGATTTATTATCCCTGTATTTTGATGCAGCAACATCAGGTGTTATTTCTGTGTCAGAACCACTTCACTATATGTTGAAAAAGCCTCTTGAGCAAGACATCGCTGAATCTGTATTGCAGGATGTCATAAAATGTGATCCTGCAATTAAAGGAAAAGTTACCCTGACCAATCGGTCCATGCTGACATTTACACCTGAAAAGCCCCTTCAGAGCAATACTTTATATGAAGTTACCCTGGATTTGCCAATATTGGATAAAAATATATTTCCACAAAAAATTTCTTATAAAATCCAAACTCTGGAACAACAGGTGAAAGTTGAAAAACGGGGATTTGTCCTTCGTGATAATGGCAAAGTAGAAGTATTGGTAGATGTATTTTCAGCTGATGTACTTGATGTAAAATCTCTTGAAAAGTGTTTTGATGCAAAAGGCGCCGCATTGACAATACAGGAAATTACTGCCAATAAATATACGGCTACCCTGACATATGACAATGTTGCAAAATCAACCAAACCTATTGGATTTGATGCCAAGCCGGTCATGGCTTCTTATGAAACAAGTCTGACAGCTTTTAATATTCCTTCCCGGGAATTGACAGTTGTTCACAGTCATCATGATAAAGAAGCGAATGAAATTTTGTTGTATTTTTCGAAAATAATGGACAAAAGTCAGGACCTGACCGGACTGCTCACTATTGCCGGAAATACTCCCTCTTATGCTTTTGATCAGAATGTCTTAAAAATATTTTTGAACGACCTGAATAAAGTTAACGTTATTGATTTGTTTATCAGCAAAGGAGTAACGGCAAAAGACGGGTCGGCCATGCCTTCCGACTACAGAATTTCTTTCGAAAATAAAGTGCTTACACCGGAAATCAATTTTGTCAGTTCGGGCAATTATTTTCCTTCTGAAGGAGAATTTAAAATTCCTATCAAAGCCCGTGGCCTGGATGTAGTAAAAATTATGATTGTCGAAATCAAACAGGAAAATGTGCTGCACTACCTTGCATGGCAATCACTGGAATACGCAGATTTTTATTCTATCAGAATGTATGGAAAACCGATTTTCGAAGAGGAAGTTTCACTTAGAAAAGGATTGGTTGATGAAGACGGTTGGACGGTATACGGTCTCGATCTGACCAAACAAATCAAAAAAAATCCGGGAAGTATTTATCACGTGAGTATGGATTTTTTGCCGAAACATACAAGTCTGGCCTGCAAAAAAAATCTTGAAAAATATAAGGTCAGCTATAATATTCCGGCCAAAAATTATTTTTATTCAAAAAATGCTCAGGTCAAAGAAGAATATTATTATTACGAAGATTATAGTTGGGAAAAAAACGGCGATCCTTGCGATATTTCTTATTATGCCTACAAACAACCGGTTCAGAAATTGCTGATATGTTCGGATTATTCCGTTATTGCCAAAAAAGCAGGAAATGATTATTATCTGGCTGTAAATACACTCAAGGATCTGAAAGAGGTTTCAGGAGCCGAAGTGTCCTTATACGATTTGCAAGGTGAAAAAATCATTTCTGCTTCGACTTCCGGTGATGGTATGGTCAGAATGAATGCCCCGGAACAAAACGGTGCAGTGATAAAAATTTCCAAAAATAAACAGATAACTTATCTTTCTTTGGATGATGCAGACAGTAATCCGCTGACTGAATTTGACATTTCAGTAGAGATGTCGGAAACGGAAACAGAAGCTTTTGTATATACTGACCGAAACGTGTGGCGACCCGGTGACAGCATCTATGTCAATATCATGTTTCACAAAAAAAATGTTTCCCTACCGAAGGGGTTGCCGTTGATATGTTCTTTTGTCAATACGGAAAATGTTCAGATTCAGGAACAGATAAAGGCCATAGATATAGACAAAAATCAGATTTATACCTTTGTTTTACATACTTCCCCAAATGCCCGAACGGGCAGATATCGTTGTATTCTGTCTTACGGAACACAAACTTTACGTCAGAACATACAAGTAGAAACCATCAAACCTAATACAACTGAAACACTTCTTGATATCGCCGGTATGCAGCAAAAAGTAATCTATGCTTCTGTGATCGACGGCCAGATCACCAGCCAATATCTGACAGGTTTTGTTGCACCGAATACCAAGCTGAAAGGAGTGGCAAAAGTGTATCCGATCTCAAAACCATTTCCTGAATACGGTACCTATGAATTTACTTTGCCAAATATCTCTTATGATGGAAATATAACTTTGTTTGATGTAAAAACTGATGAAACGGGTAAAGCATCTTTTCAAACCGATTATGATTTTAAATCCATCAATGGCCAGGGAACCGTTCAGGTAGAAATTGAGAGTGTTCTTCAAGGTGGCGGAACAAATAAAGAAGGAAAATCATTTAGAATTTCTCCCTTCGAAACCTATCTCGGTGCAGAAAAAAAACCGGGTTCCGGATGGGCAGGAAATTATACTTTTAAAGAAGATATTCCTATCAATCTGGTTAACCTCGATGCAAAAGGCAAACTGAATACTACTTCCCGCCAAGTGAATTATACCATATTCCGTCACGTCGAACAATGGTGGATAGATAAATACCGATTGCAACATTGGGGACAATTCAAAGATGATAGTTACTGGGCTTTTGAGAAAGAAAGCAACACTACCATTACCGGAAAAGGCATCGTGCGTATTCCAAAGGCAAGTCTGACCAGAGGTGCTTATAAAGTCGAATTTACAGATACAGAATCCGGTCACAGGACAGCAGTTTTTTTTACGGTCTATGACGGAGTGGAAACCATTCAGGGTAAAGAAGCTCATCTTCTTGAGTTGGCCACCGAAAAAGATGAGTACAAAACCGGTGAATCCATAGCATTGTTGTTGCCTGATGTGGATGGTGCCAAAGCGTTGGTCAGTATAGAAAGAGGTAAAGAAATTATTGAGCAGAAATGGCATTCTCTGAAAGGAAAAAACAATAAAATTCTGATTAAATCCAACGAAACCTGGGCACCAAACATATATATTCATGTGACTGTTGTGCAACCATTTGCCAAATCTACCAATGATTTTCCCATCAGAATGTATGGAGTAAAATCTATTAAAATGACAGGTGGAATCGCTCCATTGTCGCCTGTTACCAATCTTCCGGACGTTCTTGAATCTGAAAAAAAATATACTTTTACAGTAACTGAAAAAACCGGCAGACCCATGGAATACACCTATGCGCTGATCGATGAAGGTTTGTTGAGTATCAAAGGTTTTAAAACTCCTGACCCATACCAACATTTTAACGGGAAATACCCCTTACTGGTCAAAACATGGGATATTTATAAATATCTGATGGCGTTTTTTTCAGGGCAGTTTGCCGGGATTATTTCCATCGGTGGTGATGACGCTTACAAAGCAGATGCTCTTCAGGAAATAAATCGCTTTAAACCGGTGGTTATCCATAGAGGTTCGTTCAAACTGCCAGCAAAAGGCAGCCATAAACATACGATTGAGATCCCCAGATATATCGGCAAATTGCGCATGATGGTGGTCGCCGTGCAGGATGGAAACACAGGCAGTCTCGAAAAAATGATATCTGTTAAAAATCCGCTCATGGTGCAGACGCAGTTTCCAAGGAGTCTTCAGGTCACGGACAAACTGAGACTTCCCGTGCAATTGTTCAGGGACGATGTTTCCATTCCGTCGGCAACATTGAAAGCGACAACTTCTCAGGCCATCTTAAAGGGACTACCGGTTAATCAGGTCATATCTTTTGGCAAAAACAATATGGTGACTCATTATGCCAATATTGAAGTTGGCAATACACCGGGAAAAACCAGAATCGACATGGTCGTGGAAGGAAAAGGTAAAACCATGAAGGAATCAACTGATATTGCTGTTCAATATCCTAACCCCTACGAATCCAAAGTGAATCGTGTAGTTATACAACCTGGTAAAAGTGCTTTTTTTGAAGTCAAACCTCAGGGATATCAGGCTGTATTCAAAGGAAATCTGATTGTGTCGGGGACTAAAGCACCTGATTTTGTTTCTTTTGCAGAAAAATTGATAGAATATCCTTATGGTTGCCTTGAACAGGTGACATCTAATGGTTTCGGACAGTTGTATCTGGATAAATTGCTGGATCTCGATCCGAAAACCAATCAGGAAAGGATCAAAAACCTGCAGATGGTTGTCCAGAAAATTGCTACACATCAGCGGTCAGGCGGGATGTTTTATTATTGGAATAATGATTATTACCATTCCTGGTCGGATATGTATGCAGGACATTTTTTACTTGAAATGAAAAATCTCGGTTATCTGCCACAGGATAATCAGATGTTACAAAACTGGATTTTGAGTCACTTCCAGAAAGCAAATAACTGGTCTGTAGCAAATACCAACGAAAATTATACTTACGAATACGAGGCAATGACGCAGGCATATAAATTATATATATTGGCCAAAGCAAACAAGCCCGCTAAATCTGCAATGAATCGTTTTATGACGACCAATACATCCAAAAATCCGTTGGTTTGGTGGCTGATGGCAGGAAGTTTTGCTCAATCAGGATTTGATTCAAAAGCAAAAGAGATGATGTTGAAAGCAGAAAATCTTCAGCTTACAGCCCAAACGTCATTTGATTATTATTCGTTCGGGTCAACTTCCCGAAATCTCGCGCTTATTGTGGAAATTTTGTCCGGAATAGAAGGTCAGAAAAAAAAGCTGGACACCTATTTTGACGAGATGGTTCAATCCTACAATGATGATTCCTGGCATAGTACACAAGATATGGGATTTGCATGTATTGCTACCTATGCTTATTATGGTGAAAATCTGGCTCTAAATAAAGACGTGGATTATGTGGTTACAGGATTAAAGGCAACACAAAATTACAAACATAAAGCCTTATCTTCGCGAAAAATAACGGTTGACCGTAATGATTGGAATAAAAAGATTGAAATAAAAAATAATGGAAAATCTCCGGTTTATGTAAGCCAGCACGATCGGTTCATCAGTAATTCCCTGACGCAACAGGCAGTTAATCAGGAAGTAAAAATGAATGTCAGATATTATAATCTTACGCAAAGGAAAAACGGTCTTGACCAGGTTAGGTTGGGAGACGATATAGATATATATGTATTAGTTTCCAATCCTAATGCAACCATCATGAGAGACATGGCATTAAATACCGTTATGCCTTCCGGATTAGAGTTGTTGAATCCCAGATTGTATGAAACAGACAGAAGTCCTGTAAAAGAGGAGTTTTTATACCAGGATTTTAAGGATGACAGAGCGTATACGTTTTTTATACTTGAACCCGGTAAGACAAAAACCTTTTATTTTAAAGCAAAAGCCGCATTTACCGGTGATTTTTACATGCCGGCGACGAGATGTGAAAACATGTACAAAGGGAATATCTTTGCTTCATCAGCATCCGGAAGATTGGTCATAAATCCTTCAGCGCGTTGATAAAAAAATGGTTTTCTGTTTTCCGATGGTATCATTGGGCGGTATTAATGCTGATCCTCTTTTTGTTGATACCGGTGCCGGGAGACAAATTGAAATACAGTCGTTCTGTCTACAGTTCGGAAGGGCATTTATTATCGGCCAAAGTATCTGATGATGGTCAATGGTGCCTGCCATTGGAGGATACTTTGCCACAGCCACTTGTAGATTGTATTATTTTATTTGAGGACGAATACTTTAATTGGCATCCCGGGGTTAATCCCGTTTCGATGGGCAAGGCGTTTTTACAATACTTACAATATGGCAGGGTCAAACGAGGCGGAAGTACTTTGCCTATGCAGGTGATGCGGATGAGGTATAAAAATGTAAGGAGAAATATTTTTAACAAGCTGCTGGAATCGTTGAGTGCCGTCCGGTACAGTTTGACCAGAAGTAAAAATACTGTTATCAGAGATTGGGCGCAGATGGCACCTTTCGGAGGAAATACCATCGGAGCAAAATCTGCAGCATTGCGGTATTTCGGCAGAGATTTGGCACATCTTTCATGGGGAGAATATGCATTACTGGCGGTGATGCCCAACAGTCCTTCATTGGCTAATCTTTCTACAAACAGAAAGATATTGCAAAACAAAAGAGACAGGCTTCTGCAAAAATTGGCTCGTAAAGGATATTTTCCTCTTTCCGATCTTGATATTTATCTCAAAGAGGAATTGCCGGATTCTATAAAATTTTTGCCTGACGATGCACCGTATCTTTTGGATTTTTTGAGCAAAAAACATCCGGATATTTATTTGTTTCAAAGCACTTGTCTTTCAAAATGGCAACAGGAAGTCAATGATATTCTCGAAAAAGAAATCAATATTCTAAGGCATGAGGATATTCGAAATGCTGCAGCAGTAGTCATCGATGTGATGGAAAATACCCTGGTCGCGTACACCGGAAATGTACGGAAAAACCTCAAAGGGAGCAAAAATTTTGTAGATATCATACAGGCGCCACGTAGTTACGGCAGTCTGCTCAAACCTTTTTTATACGCTTATGCATTGGAAGAAGGTTTTATATTGCCCAATGAATTGATTTATGATATTCCAACCGTCATCGGAGAATTCAGACCCAAAATTTTGATGAAAAATTCCGTGGTGCGGCACCGGCTGAGGATATCATCCTTCAATCTTTAAATGTTCCATCGGTGCGGTTGCTGAATCAGGTAGGTTTGGCGGGTTTTTACCATTTTTTGACGGAACTTCGTCCGTCATATCTTGATAAAGGACCGGATCATTACGGCCTTAGTCTGATCCTTGGAGGAGGAGAAACCACTTTATGGGATCTGGCCAGATTGTATAAAGGTATGGCTCAAAATTTTACAGCGATACCTGAACCCTTCGGAGAGATCAATTGTCTGAAAAACAAATCAAAAGAAGGTTTTATGCCTGAAACATCGTTTTCACCCGGTGTTATATCAGCAGTGGTTAATACCATGGCTGATGTAAGCCGACCCAGAGAAGAACGTTTTTGGTATGCTTTTGAAAACGATAAAAAAATAGCGTGGAAAACCGGTACAAGCTTTGGACATCGGGATGCTTGGGCCATTGGATTTAATGGGAAATATGCGGTTGCTGTTTGGATTGGAAATGAAAACGGCGAAGGCAGGCATGATCTGACCGGTGTGGTACGGGCAGCACCGGTGATGTTTCAGATTTTTAATGCGTTGCCGCAAAATCGATGGTTTGCAAAAGAACCTTTCTCAAACCGGAAAAAAGTAATCACCGTATGTCGTGAATCAGGCAGGTTGGCCGGACAATTATGTAACTTAACGGATAAAAAAACAGTGGACAAAGAGTCTTTTCGATGGATTCCGTGTCGTTTTCACACGGAAGTTTGTTTGTCGCCTGAAGGAACATGGATTCAACCTCATTGTAAAGATAAATTTTGCACAAAGGATACATTGTTTACCCTTCCTGCTGAGGTAGAATATTATTATAGGGAATCACATTTATTTTACAAGGGATTGCCTGTGCCGGACCCTGAATGTATCGGAACCTCTTCTTCATTGTCCATCATTTATCCTACAGATAAAATCAAAATATTTATTCCAAGAAACGAAGAAGGAAAAACAGGGAAAATATTAGCAAAAGCTTATCACTCAGACCCGGCTGCTGTATTGTTTTGGTATCTCAATGACAAACATGTATACACTTCGCCTGCCGGTTCGGATCCGAAGGTGTTTTCGCTGCAGTTGAGTGCCGGTAGTTACGAACTTTCTGTCATTGACCGGTCAGGACAGAAAAGTACCTCGAATTTTGAAGTGTTGGAATAAGAAATAACCGTTTCAGGTTGAAAGTAAACCTGCACTTTAATAATAAATTCTCCAATACCAGGTAAAGAATGTCAAAAGCTGCATTCTTATTATGATATTGTTAATTTACCTTAGGCAATCATGTCTGTCAGTCCGGAGATCCGGTCCGTAACTTTTTGAATTCCTAAAAGACGTATGGTACCAAAAAGGTCAGGCCCCTGTACTGTTCCTGAAACGGCAATCCGCAACAAAGGAAGGATTTCGCCCATTTTGAGATTTTGTTCTTTGATATAAAGTTTGATTGTTGTTTCACAGGATTCTAAATCTTCCTGAACCATCTTCGAAATATGATGAAGATGATTGGCTGTTTCCTGATTCCATTTTTGTTTTGCTGTATCCAAATCGTGTTCAGAAATTTCTGTAAAAAAGAAATAACCTTTTTCCCAAATTTCAGGAAGGAGATGAACTCTTTCCTTCATCAGACCGCAAACACCTGATATGTATTCCGTTGTAAAAGAAGTTCCAAATTTTTGCTCCACATCATTTTGTATAAGAAGAGCAAGGTCTTCATTTTGGCTGTGAATGATGTAGTGTTGATTAAACCATTTGGCCTTGTCGTAATCAAAACGGGCTCCGGCTTTGTGAATTCTTTCCAGACTGAAATCTTTGACAAAATCTTCTTTTGAAAAAATTTCCTGATCGGTGCCGGGGCTCCAGCCTATGAGGCCTAAAAAGTTGATGACTGCTTCGGGTAAAAATCCTGTTTCCCGAAAACCCTTGTATAGACCATCTTCTGCCTGCCAGTCTAGAGGAAAGACAGGAAAACCAAAAATAGCACCGTCTCTTTTGCTGAGTTTTCCTTGTCCTGTCGGTTTTAAGATCAAAGGAAGATGGGCAAAAACAGGTGCTGTCCAATTAAAATACCGGTATAATAAAACGTGATGGGCTGTACTTGGCAACCATTCTTCACCTCTGATGACATGGGAAATCTCCATGAGGTGGTCATCCACGATATTAGCCAGGTGATAGGTTGGCATACCATCCCCTTTGAGGATGACTTTGTCGTCCAGTTCGTCGCTTTGAAAAGACACATCACCTCTGATTTCATCCCGGATGTGGATGGTCTGACCGGAATCAATTTTCATTCGGATGACGACATTTTGACCTGAATTCAGGAGCGTTTGTATTTCTTCCGGTGACAGGGACAAACTGTTTTTTAAAGATAATCTGGAAGATGCATCATATCTGAAAGCGGGATCAGCCTTTCTTTTGGTATCGAGTTCTTCAGCTGTATCAAAAGCATAATAGGCAAACCCTTTTTCAAGGAGTTCTTCAGCATATTGTTTATATATGGACATTCGTTCTGACTGACGGTAAGGTCCGTGTGGTCCGCCTTTTTGAGGACTTTCGTCGGGAGAAAGTCCAGCCCATTCGAGAGAGCGAACGATGTAATCCTCTGCACCGGGCACATATCTGCCCTGGTCTGTATCTTCAATACGAAGAATAAAGTCTCCGCCGTTTTGTCTGGCAAAAAGATAATTGTATAATGCGGTTCTGACGCCTCCGATATGCAGGGCTCCTGTAGGGCTGGGTGCAAAACGAACCCGGACTTTGTTTGGTATTGACATAATATTGAATAACTTTGGGCTTTCCTGACAACAATCGGGAAATATCAATTTTTAAGGCACAAAAGTAGTTGATTTAACCCGAATTTCAAAAACAAAGATGTTGTATTCCCATCACGTACCGGTTTGGTTTCGCAAAATTTTCCCTGAAGTCATCTGGTCAGGAGAAAAAACGGACAATGTAGTACATCTGACATTTGATGACGGGCCGATACCGGAGGTCACACCTTTTATATTAGATGAATTAAAGAGGTACAATCAAAAAGCTACATTTTTTTGTGTCGGCGACAATGTGCGCAAATATCCTAAGATTTACGCCAGAATTATTCAGGAAGGACATGGTGTGGGCAATCATACTTTTCATCATTTGAACGGTTGGGAAAATTCTTTTGACCAATATTATGAAGATGTTTTAAAAGCTGAAGTTTTGATAGACAGTACATTATTCCGGCCTCCGTACGGTAAAATGTCCCTGCAGCAATTTTTTAAAATCAAACAACAATTTTGTTTGGTCTTTTGGACCTATTTAAGCGGAGATTTTGATCCTTCTTTTGATGCTGAAAAATGCCTGAAACAGGTAAAAAAGATTAGTAAAAACGGAGCTATCTTAGTTTTTCATGACAATATAAAATCAGAGGCCCACATACGAAAAGTGTTGCCGGAAATATTGGAATTTTATCGATCTGAACATATTGTCAGCAAGACATTATCTGTCTGAGTTGAAAAAAAATTAATATTTCCTTAACAAAAGAATATTTGGCAATAATAGAAAATTAAAGCCATCATTTATAATAAAATATGGTATATAAATTTTTTATAAAATATTATATTGCTATACTCTGAATAATTGCTTTTGTCCTTAAAAGAAGCTCTGTATTGCCCAAAAAAAATTTGTAACAATCATTTTTTTAAAATTTAAAAAAAAACTACATTAGCGCAGTTTTTAAATAAATCACCTAAACCTAAAGCATGAAACACGTATACCTTTTTTTGTTTTTTATCTTATTCGGAAGTTATCAGGCAAAAGCAGTGTTACCAGATGGTACGGTTGCGCCTAACTGGACATTAACAGATTTGAATGGGAATACCCACAATCTGCACAATATTTTAAATTCCGGAAAACACGTTATTTTGGATTTTTCCGCTACCTGGTGTGGACCTTGCTGGAATTATCATAATACCCATGCTTTGTCCACATTATGGAATTTGTATGGTCCAAACGGAACGGATGAAATCATGGTATTTTTTATTGAAGGAGATGTAAATACTACAACACCTTGTTTATATGGACTGCCGACATGTCAGGGTGGAACTCAGGGTGACTGGGTTACAGGTACACCATACCCTATAATTGATTTGTTGACTAATGAAGTACGAAATCAATATCAAATAACCTATTTTCCAACTTTATACGGTATCAGAGCTCAGGATAAAAGAGTTTTTGAAGTAGGACAACGATCTGTTTCTCAGTGGGAAACATGGTTGTTTGAGTCTTTTGCAATGGATTATACCGCTACCATTGAAGATAATACCTGCAGAGGTAACGGTTCGGTTTCTCTGGATGTGACAGATGGTTACGGAAGTAAGTTTTATCAGTGGTCTTCAGGGGGACCAAGTTCACCTACGATTACCGGCTTACAGGCAGGTACTTATAATTGCAGAATCACAGACAGTAACGGATATTTTGTCGATACGGAAGATTTTATCGTTGAAGGAGTTCCGGATTTGGAAGCCATTCTGGATGAACGAATCGATGTTCTTTGTAATGGTGATGCAAACGGAATCCTGGAAGTATCAGCCGATGGAGGAAGCGGAACTTACACCTATGAATGGGATAATGGTGAAACCTCACAACGTATTGAAAATCTGAGTCCGGGTACATATACCGTTACGATTATTGACGGATATGATTGTGATGTAGTGAGTGATTTTGTTATTACTGAACCGTCAGCATTATTTGGTACAGCCTACTCATTTGACGCACCTTGTAATGATGATGAAGGATATGTAGAACTTTCAGGATTGTTTGGAACAGCGCCTTATCTTTATGACATGGGAGGTACACCACAGACAGATCCTTATTTTTATAATTTACCTATAGGTACCTATGATTATAATGTTACCGATGCAAACGGATGTTTGTATACAGGAGAATTTTTTATCGAACAGATCCCGGGTCCTAATGCAGTTGCTGCCACACAAGGAAATTTGTCATGTACACAGCTACAAACAACTGTTACAGGTCAGGGTTCTGCAACAGGACAAAATATTACTTATCAATGGACAACCCAAAACGGTCAGATCGTATCAGGTGCCAATTCATTAAATGCAGTCGTGAATGCAGCCGGAACATATACCTTAAAAGTGACCAATACCAGCAACCAATGTTTTAATGAGGCATCTACCGTTGTAGTTATGAATGGAGTATTACCTCAGGCCTTGGTAGCAGATGCTTTACCGTTGACTTGTGTAGCTACCGAAAGAACATTGGATGGTACAGGTTCATCACAAGGATCTGAGTATACGTATCTTTGGTCAACTACCAATGGAAATATCGTATCTGGTGAAACAACACTGACGCCGGTAGTTAATGAGCCGGGTGATTACCAGTTACAGGTGACCAATACGTCAAATGGTTGTGTAAAAACAACTACAGAAACTTTAAATGAAAATGTTGCTTTGCCACCATTATCTGTTACAGACGGCGAAATCACCTGTACACAAACCAGTGTGGAATTATGCGGAACAACCGATACATTACTTTCAATAGTTTGGACAATCGGCGAAGAAGAAATTACAGCTAATTGTGTGACCGTTTCTGTTGTCGGTGAAATTCAGGCAAGGGTAACAGGTGACAATGGTTGTGTGACTCAAAGAACAGCAACAGTTACCGCTTCTGCAGATTTGCCTCAGGTAAGTGTTTCTAATCCGGATGAAGTGACCTGTACCCAGGCTGAAGTAGGTCTTTTGGCAACCTTACAGGGTAATCCTGAAGATTTTACCATAGTTTGGACGACCACAAATGGAAATATAGTTTCCGGTGAAAATACCCTCACACCTGTTGTCAACAGTGGAGGAGTGTATAATCTGAGTGTGGTTAATAATGCCAATGGATGTACGACCAACAAATCCGTTACTGTAGAAGAAGACACAGATCTTCCGGTATCCTCTTTTGTGTACGAACAGGAAGGAGAAAACCTAGAGCTTTCTTCGACAGTGACTGGTGAAGGTGTGACTATCCTTTGGGATTTAGGAAATGGCACTACTTCTACGGATCCTGAAGTAAATGTAAAATTTGATGTAACAGGATTATATACGATTTGCCTTACAGCAACCAATGAGTGTGGAGATGATGTGACTTGTACAGAGATTTTATATGTTACGACTCTGAAAACCACAGAAGTTTTGACACAAGTATCTTGTTTTAATGGTCAGAACGGTAGTATTATTGTAACACCTGAAGGAGGATTACCTGATTATGAAATCGTTTGGGAAGGACCTAATGGTTTTGCAAGCACTTCTTTTGAGTTGACAGGATTATCAGCAGGTATCTATAAAGCTTTGGTGTCAGACGCTCATGGAAATGTTGTGGAAATCACACATGAAATCACACAACCAAGTGAAATCGTACAAACATCTGTTGAAATTATCAACGAAGTGAATGGCAACGGTCAGGGTTCAGTACATCCTGAAGTAACCGGAGGAACCGGTTCTTACACCTATGAGTGGTCAAACGGAGCTAATACCAAAGACCTTGATAAAATAGGTGCGGGTAGCTATACTTTGGTTGTTAAGGATGAAAATGGTTGCGAAAAAACATTTGGTCCTTATGTGGTGGAAAATACCGTGAATGCAGAAAATGTAAATTTTGTGAAAAATTTCACCCTTTCACCAAACCCTTCCACTGATAAAGTTGTTGTAGACTTTACATTGACTGATCCGGGTCAAAAAGTTGACTTAAGTGTTTATAATTCTTTTGGTCAGTTGATTATGACTAAAGATATGAGTTCTGCAAATCAAACAACCATTGATGTTTCAATATTAGTAAATGGTTTATACTCTGTAGAAATCAGATCAGGAAGACAAAAAGCTACCAAAAAATTGGTAGTAATACATTAATTGATGCGTAGGCCCGATACGGGCATTTTAATAAATTAGTAAGGATTAGATAAGGTCCGGTGGAATGTTCCACCGGACTTTTTTTGTATCTTAAAGTGTCGTTTTTGGGTGTTAAGTAAATAATTAAGTTAAAATTATTTTTTTTGTATAGGGGTAAAAGCCACAAATTTGTGTCTATGGTAATATACTAAACATTTCGGTGTGCTAAGACTACATAAGAATTAATACATCATAGCATTCTCGAATTTTAGATTGGATAAAGATCTGATCGAACTATTCACTTGAGCATGTGGTGTCGGAAACCACATGCTTTTTTTTTAGTTTAAACAAAAAAAGTTTTGGTGCATCCAGATCACTTTTGGATAAAATGAAGATATTATTAAAAAATGAGAAGACTGATATGCAGATTTTACAATGTATGAAAAAATTAGAATCACTTTTTTGATGGCTGATATTGATTAAGAACGGGAGAGGAGAGGATTGGAAATTTTTGTAAGAATGACCCAAACAACAATAAAAATAAAAAAAAAATTATAAATATATTATGCATTATAAAAAATTGTAATATATTTGCCCTTAATTTATACCGCCTACCTGAATATAATGATGTAATGTGAAATAAAATCGGTTGTTATTTCCTGTTATATTATTAGTGGAATGTTGATAGAACAAAAAATTGGATCTTAAAATTTTTTGTAAAACTTTCATTATGGGTATTCAAATCTTCAAGTATTTTTCTTTGAAATCATTTATATTGGTTTCAATTTTTGTATTTTCAGGTATTTCACTTACCGGGCAGATTACCGGTACAGTTGCAACTACAGAATCAAGGTGTATTTCCGATGGTTCTGTATGCATAACCAATGCTGATCCAACTAGTCTGTATATTTTGACTGGGAATAATATTCCTCAGCTTGGGCCATTTACTCCTGTTAATGGAATGGTTGTGTTTACAGATATTCCTTCAGGTCCTTATACCATCACTGAATTAAGAGATGATAATTCTGAAGGGACACAAAGTGTTACTGTACCGGGGAATTATTTTCAAAATTGGATTTTTAGTGCTGAAGCACAGTTTCAGTCTTGTGTAAATGGTACACCAGTGGTTTCTATTGGAAACTTCCAGATATTAAATGCATCACCGGATCAGCAAAGAAGTCCATATACTTATCGAATCTCCACAAAAGGGGGTTCACTTCCTGCTGATGGTCAGGGCAGTCCCCCTTTTCAAAATGTAACTTCATTTCCAATCACATACCCTGGTGGATTAAATGGATATTATGAGTTGCAGGCAAAGGATTCTTGCGGAAATTATAAAACAATAAACGTGTATGTACCCGCTACTGCACCTTCGCCATCTTTAGAAGTAAGTTTTTCAAACTTTACCAGTTGTGCGGGTAACGCAGTCTATACGGCAACGGCGACCGGAGGTACACCACCATATATATATTCCATAATTGCCCCAAGTACTGATCAGGTAGGAACTACATTCACTTCGAATAATCCTGTAAATTTCAATCTGACAGCCAATGGTACATATACAATTGAAGTAATGGATCAATGTGGAGGAATTACCTCACAGACAGTAAATGTCAGGCCATATACCAGGCCTGGTGCTCAAGCCTGGGGAGGTACGGGAAATTGTAATCCAATGCCAAATGGATTAGGAGAGATTGGAATTTATATTTCAGGGGATGGAATCGGACCATATTCCGCTACAATCACCAATAATTGCGGCGCTCCTGTGATAAATCTAACAAATCTTACACCAAATGCTGCAACTTATGTTAATAATTTAATCAGACCTTGTATATATACAGTTACAGTTGAGGATGGTTGTATGTTTACGACTACTTTTGATGTTGAATTACTGCCACCCTCACCAGGAATTCTTGGACATTATAATTATACAAATTGTCCTAACATTAATGGAACACAATTCGTTCAGACTATTGGTGTTGGATTTGGACCTCCATATTCTCCTCAATCTCCGTTTACTTTTGAGATTTTTGATGCTTCAAATAATTTGTTGACGGGATATCCGGTCACACAAGGTGGTAGTGAAGTTTATCAATCACTACCAGCTGGCAATTACACATATAGAATTACAGATGCCTGTGGAGCGACAACGGTTTTACAGCCATTTACTATTCAGCCTTACCTGAACCCTACAGTATCTGTAAATACAAATAATCTATGTTTTGGTGCAGGTCAGGCTGTTGTGGAAGGTATAAATAATAACCCTCTTAGTCCTTCAACCTATCAATATCAGATTCAATCAGGACCCTCAAGAGTTGGCGAGGGGCCAGAAACGGATTCTGATCCAAATACAGGAAAATTTTCAAGCTTAGTCAGTGGAGGAACTTATACTTTTAGTTTTTATGACGGATGTAAAACAGTGACAACTTCTGTAACAATTCCTGAGTATGATCAACCAACATTTGAAGTGGGATTTGGAGCTATTTGTCCGGGAAATTCGACATCTTTCCTCGAAGTTATTAATCTTCAACCTGAAGGTGAAGTTGTTGGACCTTACTTATGGAGGGTTATTGCAGAAGATTCTGACTTATTCACTGACCCTTTGCCATATCCAAGCAGCAATGGTCAAACAAGCCCTATTTTCGCTAATTTGCCTCCAAAAAACCTGGCACAGGATGTTGCAACATATCAGATTTTGGGAAATGATGCTTGTAAAAACTCATATTTAGGTTCAGGAAAAATAGGTGTTCTTCCGGATCAGACATTAATATTAAACACTACAAACATTTGCCCTAGTGGAAATGCTATTATCAGGGCAAGAGTGTCGACACCTTTAGCAGGAGGTACATATGTTTACTACAAAGACGGCCTACAAATTGCAATGAGTACAACCTTGTTTACAAATCTTACAAATGCTATGCCCGGAGTTTATTCAGTCAGAGTATATCCGGATTTTAACGGAGACCCAACTTGTTTTACTGAGTCACCTGGTGTTACAGTAAACGGAACCATGCAAATTGTTTGTTCTGGCATTGACCCAACCTGTGACCAATTAGATGGAGGTTCAGTTTCTGTATCAGCAACAAATGGTGTAGAACCATATACCTATTTATGGTCAAACGGAAATTCAAATGCTACAGTTAATGGACTTGTAGGTGGAACCTATACAGTTTGTGTACTCGATGCGAATATGTGTGCACTTGATTGTACTCAAGAACTAATTGTGCCACAATGTGACTCACTGGATATAGCCCTTACAAAAATATTAACTTCTCCTTTAATACCGGTTCAGATAGGTGATGACGCTACGTTTACAATCACTGTTTTCAATCAGGGAACTGACCCGATAGACAGTGTACAAATTGTAGATTATATACCAGCAGGATATATTTTTAACTCAGCCGATAATGCAAACTGGACAGGTAGTGCACCTAGTGTATATTATACAGCGACAGTAAATAATGGTTTACTTCCCGCAGGCGGAATAGCCCCGGCATCTTCTGTTACTTTTACTATAGTGCTTGAAGTTGCTGCAACTGCCAACGCAAATAACATAAACAATTTTGCAGAGATCTCAGGGGTAAGAGACACAGCCGGAAATGAAAATGGTGATGATATCGACAGTACACCGGATAACGACCCGACAAATGATGCCGGTGGACAGATCGGTAGCGATGCTGATAATTATATAAACGGAGATGGTACAGGTACACCGGGCGACGGTGTTGCTGCAACTGACGAGGATGATCACGATGGAGCTACGGTTCGGTTTATAGATGTCGCTTTGGTAAAAGACATCAGTCCTGCTTCTCCACCGCCATATTCTTACGGTTCACCTGTAACGTATGTGATTACAGTTAGCAATCAAAGTAATGAAGCTGTTTATAATGTTGAAATTGAAGACGATCTTCCGTCAGGTTTCAGTTTTTCACCCAACAATGGATGGGTAGAAACCACTCCGGGTATATTGACCAATACCATTGCCGGACCTATTGCGCCGGGGGGAAATAGTTCTGTTGAGCTTATTTTGACGCCCATCCCAAGCAATCTACCTAATGCATATGTAAACCAGGCACAGGTTACAGGTTTTGATGACGAAAATGGTGATCCGATAGGAGACAGAGATATTGATAGTGATCCGGGCAACGGACCTTCAGGAGGTACCGAAGACGATGATGATAATGAAGTGATAGAAATTTTTGACCTTGCTCTTCAAAAGAGATTGGTGACAACACCACCATACAGTTATGGTCAAACGCATACTTTTGAAATTGAAGTATTTAATCAGGGTAACGTACCGGCTAGTAATATCATTGTAAAAGATTATATTCCTGCAGGATATAGTTATGTTGCCAATAACGGATGGACAGGTGCTTATCCGAATATCCAAAATACCATCGCCGGACCGATAGCTCCGGGATCAAGTGCTGTCCTGACATTAGAATTGACATTACAACCTACAGGTTCCGGTGATTTTACCAATTATGCTGAAATAGCTGCAGGTGACGGTCCTTCCGGACCGGGATTTGATGCCGACAGTAATCCTGATAGTGATACCGGTGACGAAAGAGATGTTGAGCCCGGAGATCCGGATGATGACAATATCAACGGTGGCGGACCAAATGCAGGAGAAGATGAAGATGATCACGACCCTGCCGGACCATCGATTTTTGACCTGGCATTACGAAAAACAGTAGATACGGCATTGCCAAGCTACAGCTACGGTCAGGATGTCATGTATACCATTACCGTATTTAATCAAGGGAATATACCTGCCAGAGATATTGTCGTAAGAGATACGATACCTTGCGGATTTGAATTTGATCCGACAGATCCTGCCAATATTGCCTGGACGCAAAGTGGATCGGTAATTACAAATACCATTACTTCGGTATTAAATCCGGGACAGTTTACACAAGTTATGGTCAACTATATAGTAAGACCTTGCTACACAGATCCGGCAACAGCCTGGACAAATTATGCAGAAATCAGTGCAGCTGTCAATGATGAAACCGGACTTCCGGGAGACGATATAGACAGTGATCCTGATGATAACATGAATAATGATAACGGTGGTGTTCCTGACTTTAACGGAGTTATGAGTGGAACAGACAATACTATCAATAACGAAAACGGAGATGAGGACGATAATGATCCACACCAAATACAGGTATTTGACCTGGCATTGAGAAAAGTCCTGACGACAGCAGGTCCTTACAGTTATGGTCAGTTACTAACCTTTACGATAGATGTTTTCAATCAGGGAAATGTGACAGCTCAAAATATAGTGATCAGTGACTATTTACCTACAGGATATAGTTTTGTAGCCAATAACGGATGGACAAGTGTCGGACCGGGATTATTACAAAACACAATAGCCGGACCTTTGGCTCCCGGAGCATTCACTACGTTGACACTACAATTGACCCTTGAAACAGGAGCAAATCAAACAAGCTGGGATAATTATGCGGAAGTGAGTGCGACACAAGATGACCAGGGCAATAACAGAAATGATGATGCAGACAGCGTCACGGATACAAATCCGAATAATGATAATCCTGTCACGCCGGGAGATCCGGATGATGATACCATTACAGGTCTTGGACCAAATGCTGGTGAAGATCAGGATGATCACGACCCGGCTGCACCTGTAGTGGTTGATATAGCATTAAATAAAACAGTTACCACAGCCGGACCATATAACTATGGTCAGACAGTGAATTACGATATTACTTTGACGAATCAGGGTAACATTCCATTGACCAATATTGTCGTTAAAGACGAATTGCCATGCGGAATGACGTACTCAGGTGGCAGCCAGCCATGGACTGTTGTGGGCAATGAAGCGTCCACAACCTATACAGGATTGTTGCAGCCATTTACTTCAGCCACGATTACCATCAGTGTTACTTTGAATGAATGTTATACCAATCCGGGTACAGCATGGAATAATATAGCACAGGTAGTTTCTATGGAAGATGAGGATGGCGATGATGTAAGTGATGATGATGTGGATTCTGACCCTGACAATGACGATCCGTCTGAAGATGATCAGGATGATGAAACCCTTCAGATTTTTGATCTTGCATTGACAAAAGTGATTGCAACTCCGGCTCCATATACATACGGTCAGTTGTTGACTTTTGATATTACCGTTTCCAATCAGGGAAATACAACAGCGCAAAACATAGTCATCAGTGATTATTTGCCGCAAGGTTACAGTTTCGTAGCCAATAACGGATGGACAAGTGCCGGTCCGGGATTGTTACAAAATACGGTAGCGGGTCCTGTGGAGCCAGGTACTTCAACTACCCTAACCCTTGAATTAACCCTAGAAACAGGTGTAAGCCAGACTTCATGGGATAATTACGCAGAAGTTACTTCAGCAGAAGATAATGGAGGTAATGATGTCGATCACGATGCAGACAGTAATCCTGATTCGGATCCAACTAATGATAACCCGGTCACTCCGGGCGATCCTGATGATGACAATGTGACAGGAGGTGGCCCTAATGCCGGAGAAGATGAGGACGACCACGATCCTGCCGGTGTAGATATCATTGATATAGCCTTAAATAAAACAATAACCACGGCCGGACCATATAGTTATGGTCAGACAGTGAGTTATGATATCACCCTGACCAATCAGGGTAATGTACCATTGACCAATATAGTGGTAAAAGATGAATTGCCTTGTGGAATGACGTATTCAGGAGGCAGTCAGCCATGGACTGTTGTGGGTAATGAAGCATCTACGACGTATACAGGTTTGTTGCAACCATTCACTTCGGCAACCGTAACCATCAGTGTGACATTAAATGAATGTTATACCGATCCTGCATCTGCATGGACCAATATTGCACAGGTAGTGTCTATGGAAGATGAAGATGGTGACGATGTAAGCGATGATGACATAGACTCTGATCCGGACAACGATGATCCGTCTGAAGATGATCAGGATGATGAGACTCTTGTTATACATGACGTTGCTATTACCAAAACAGCACCGACAGGAAGCTTTAATGTTGGTGATAATGTGACCTTTGTTATATCTGTGTTAAATCAGGGTAACTATCCTTTGGACAGTGTTCAGATTACAGATTATATACCTTCAGGATTTACTTTTGTACCTAATAATAACTGGGTTTCAGCCGGTAGTAACGCAGTTTTGACTGCTACTTCAGGCAACGGTCTGTTACCATTGTCCGGTTTACAGCCGGGATCATTTGTTGAATACCCGATTGTTCTGACCATTGCCGTAGGAGCCAACATCAACAATGTAGTGAACCTTTCGGAAATCAGTGGCTCTTCGGATACAACAGATCCGGACCAGGGAGAAGATGCAGACAGTACTCCGGACAATGATCCGGATAATGATAATGACGTAACTCCGGGTGACCCTGATGATGATACAATCACAGGAGGAGGTCCTGATGAAAATGAGGACGAAGATGATTCCGATCCGGCAACCATTGAGTTGATCAATTACAGCATTGGTAATCAGGTTTGGCTTGACGCCAATAATAACGGTATCATAGACGGTACAGAAACCGGAATTGAAGATGTCATCGTGGATTTATATTATTTCAATCCAAATACGATGAATTATGTTCTGATTCAAAGTACCACAACAGATGCCAATGGTTTATATTTGTTTGATACATTAAACCAGGGGAATTATCTGGTAGCTTTGAATGCCAATAATTTTACCACAGGTCAGCCGTTTTCAAATTATGTAAGTAGTACGGGCAGTGGTCCAATTAATCTGACTTCAGGAACGTATGAAGACATTGCTAATCAAATCAACACAGGCAACAATGTTGACAGTGATGACAATGGCGTACTCAACGGACAAGGATTTTTGCCGGGAGCTATCGTAAGCAATGTGGTTACTTTGGGTGACGGTGAGCCGACAGGTGAAAATCCGGATAATGACACCTCAGGCGCATTAGATCAAAACAGCAACCTGACCATTGATTTTGGATTGGTGCCTATGCACAGTATCGGAAATCAGGTTTGGGTAGATATTAATAATAACGGAACTTATGATTCCGGTGAGGCTCCACTTCAGGGAGTAGAAGTAGTTCTTCATTATGTGGATCCGGTATCAGGAACATGTATCGTAATCGATACGCTGTATACAGACATAAACGGATATTATTTGTTTGACAGTCTGATCGCAGGACAATACATTGTAGAAGTTACAGCAGGCAATTTTGCTTCCGGACAACCTTTGGAAGGATTTGCCAGCAGTACAGGTAACGGCGCTATTGTAGGCAATGACAGCCTGATTGATCCTGAAAACGGTACAGACAGTGATGACAACGGAATTCTCAACGGCAATCCTATGTTTGTCGGTAGTGTGGTAAGTGATACCCTGACATTAGGTAACAACGAACCATTGAATGAAGATCCGGACAATGATACTTCCGGAGCATTAGACAGCAACAGCAATCTGACTGTAGACTTCGGATTTATTCCGTTGATGAGCATCGGAAACCAGGTTTGGAATGACGCCAATAATGACGGACTTATCAATGGTATGGAAGTTGGAATTGCTAATGTAGTAGTGAATTTACATTACGTAGATCCTGTGACAGGTGACTGTTCCATCATAGCTACAACCATGACAGATATGAATGGTTTGTATTTGTTTGACAGCCTGATTCAGGGTCAGTATATAGTAGAAATTGTTGCAGCCAACTTTAATGCAGGCGGACCATTATCCGGTTTGTCAAGCAGTACCGGTGGTGGAATACTCGATACTACAACAGGTATTTACGAAGACGGAAGCAATCCTGTGGATCCGGACAACGGAGCTGACAGTGATGACAATGGTTTGTTAAACGGCAATCCAATGTTTGTCGGTTCTGTTGTGAGTGATACACTGAATCTGGTTTGGAATGGTTCTCCTTTGAATGAAAATCCAAACAATGACAACAGCGGAGCAACTGATGAAAACAGTGACCTTACCGTAGATTTCGGATTTTATACCATGTACAGCATCGGAAATCAGGTTTGGATAGACAATAATTACAACGGAATCATCGACAATGGTGAGACAGGAATTTCAGGTGTTACCGTCGAACTTCATCAGGTAGATCCGATTACCGGAAATTGTATTCTGGTGACTACAACCATCACAGGAGTCAACGGAGTCTATTTGTTTGACAGCCTGTTGATCGGCGAATACATAGTCGTCATACCTGGAAGTCAGATGATGCCGGGAGGACCATTGGAAGATTATTTGTCAAGTACAGGAACCTTCAACGCAGGTGGACCATATGAAACACCGGGAGTAGGAGCCAATACCAATATTGACAATGATGACAATGGTACATTTAATACCAATCCGATGTTTTTCTTCGGAGTGGTAAGTGATACAATAAGATTAGGAGATGCACCGGAACCAACCGGTGAAAATCCAAATAATGATACTAGCGGAGCATTAAATCAAAACAGCAATCTGACGATTGATTTCGGATTTATTCCTAAAGTTTTTGACCTTGCATTGCGAAAAGAAAAAGTAAGTCCTGCACAGGTGACCGCTTATGGTGATGTGGTAGAATTTGATATTACCATATTCAATCAAGGCAATCTGGATGCAGAAAATGTAGTCATTACGGATTACATACCTGCCGGATTTACCTTACATCCATCCAGCACAGGTTGGTCAATGGTGGGACCAAATGCAGAATACACTATCACAAGCGTGATACCTTCAAATACATCTACAGTGGTTAAAATCTTCCTTGAAGTACAAATGACCAATCAGGTAGGTGGATATATCAACTTTGCTGAAATATCAGAAGCAATGGATACTTTAGGTAATTCCAGCAATCCTGCAGTATTTAGTCCTTACGGAACATTGGTTGATGTAGACAGTACACCGGATGATACCAATGGTAATGATGCCGGTGGCGAACCTGAAGGACCTTCTGATAATGCGGTTGCCGGAAACGGTTCAGGGCCAATCGGCAGCGGACCGGCCTCAGGTGACGAAGATGATCATGATCCTGCTTTAGTAGAAATCATTGATATTGCTCTTCGCAAAACAGTAATGACCCCTGGCCCATATCAGTACAATCAGAATATTACTTACAATATTGAAGTGTTCAACCAAGGTAATGTAGACTTATACAATATTGAAGTGTCTGATTATATTCCTGCAGGATTGGTTTTTGATCAGGCTTTAAATCCGGACTGGACAGTCAGCGGAACACAAATCGTCAGAAATATAGCAGGACCATTGGCAGAACAATCTTCAACATCAGTTTCAGTGGTGTTGAGAACAAGAGCCATGGTTCCGGGAGCATCAGCAACGGCTGACTCATGGACAAACGGAGCTGAGATTTCTTACATGGAAAATGAAGACGGAGATGACATCACCGGTGAAGACGTGGATTCAGATGGTGACGCAGATCCAAACAATGATCCGACAGTAGATGATGAAATCAATGGTGATCCGAATGATCCGAATACACCAAATGATGAGGATGATGATGATATCGCATTTATCGAGATATTTGACCTTGCATTGCGCAAAACATTGGTGACAACACCACCATACAGCTACAATTCGACACACACTTTCACTATTGAAGTATTTAATCAGGGTAATGTACCTGCGACCAATATCGTAGTGAATGACTTTGTTCCGGTTGGATATGGATTTGTTGCTAATAATGGTTGGAATATTACCGGACCGGGAACCATCCAAAATACCATTGTTGGTCCTGTTATGCCTGGCGGAAGTGCAACATTGACCCTTCAATTGACCTTGCTTCAGTCAGACGGCGGCGAGAGAAACTGGATCAATTATGCAGAAATTGCCTCAGGCAACGGACCAAACGGACCGGGCTTTGATGCCGACAGTTCGCCAAACAGTAATGGAGCAAATGAAAATGCAGTAGTTCCTGGTGGACCTGGTGATGACAATATTGAAAGCACAGGAGATGGAGATACAGGAAGTCAGGACGATCACGATCCTGCAGGACCATCCATCTTTGACCTTGCCTTGACAAAAGTAGCAACAACGGCAGCGCCGAGCTACAGTTACGGTCAGGTCGTTACCTACGAAATTGAAGTTTTCAACCAAGGTAATGTAGCAGCAGGAAGCATACAAGTTTCTGATTATATCCCTTGTGGTTTGGTCTTTGAACCGGGATTACCGAATAATGCACTTTGGAATCTGGTGGCACCAAACAGAGCTGCCATGGATATGAATATAATTCTGGCTCCGGGAGCAAGCACTACAGTATTTCTTGATCTGAGAGTACAGGAATGTTATACAGATCCGGAAACAGCCTGGACAAATTACGCTGAGATTACCTTGGCGACAGATGTCACCACAGGGAATCAGGGTCAGGATATAGACAGTGATCCGGATGCTACAAACGGTAATGATCCGGGAGGAGAGCCTGATTTTAATGGTGTGCCAAGCGGTACAGACAATACCATCAATAATGAAAACGGTGACGAAGATGATCACGATCCGCATCAGATTCAGGTATTTGACCTTGCTTTACAAAAAGTGGTTGATTTCAGAGGACCGTATATGATCGGAGAAACAGCGACATTCAGAATCACAGTATACAATCAGGGCAATGTTCCTGCTGAAAATATCGTAGTCAATGATTACATCAGAAGCGGATTTACCTTCCCTGCCAATCCGGGATGGACGATGGTGACAGCACCTACTCCAGCGGCAGATGGCTTACTCCAATATACCATCGGGGGACCATTATTCCCTGGCGCTTCACAAGAGATTGTTCTACAGCTTGTCATAGCTTTGGATGCAAATCCTGCCGAAGCAGATTGGTTTAATTATGCAGAGATCAACAGTTCACAGGATGATCAGGGCAATAACAGAAATGATGATGCAGACAGCTCACCAAATTCTGATACACCTTATGAAAATGAGGTATTGCCTGACGGACCTTGGGATAACGTCATCGATGGTGGCGGACCATTGGTCAATGAAGACGAAGATGATCACGATCCTGAAAAAGTAATCGTAGTCGGCGGACTCGGAGATACAGTTTGGAAAGACCTTAATGGTAATGGTATTCAGGATGTTGGAGAGCCGGGCGTGAGAAACGTAATTGTCAGACTGCAGGATTGTAATGGCAATAACCTTCGTACTACTTTAACAGATGCCAGCGGATTTTATTTCTTTGATAATCTGATTCCGGGCAACTATAATGTCAGATTTGATATTACAGGTCTTGAGCCGGGTTGTCAGTTTACGCTACAGGATCAGGGCAGCGATGATGAATTGGACAGTGATGTCAATCTTCAGGGAATTGCTCCATGTACCTACATCACAGGCGGTGAGTACGACAGTACATTTGATGCCGGATTGTTGATCCTGGCTGAGTTGGGAGACTTTGTTTGGCATGACCTGAACGGTAATGGTATTCAGAATATCGGCGAACCTGGATTGCCAGGAGTAGTAGTTAATTTGTACAGTGCAGACGGAACTCTTTATGGAACAACAATAACGGATGCAAACGGATATTACATTTTTGAGGACTTGTATCCTGGCGATTATTATGTAGGATTTGTAGGACCAAACGGTTTTGAACTGACAATTCCTAATGTCGGAGCGGATATATCTGATAGTGATGTAGACGGAAGTAACGGGGTAGGTACAACAGCTACCACAACGTTGGTATCAGGAGAAAGTGACATGACATGGGATGCAGGATTTTATACATGTATTCCGGTAGGAGAAATGGTTTGGTATGATTTCAATAAAAATGATATCAGAGATAATTTTGAAAATGGTATCAACGGACTTGAAGTCAATATATTCAGAAGAGTAGGTTCAGTATGGCAACTATTCGGTAGTACCTATACAGGTCACAAACCGGGTACTCCATCTGATGACGGATATTGGAAATTCTGTGTACCACCGGGCACATATTATGTCAATGTTGACATGCCGGCTCTTGGCTTGGTCAGAGTAAGACCGAATGTCGGAGGAGATCCAAACAGAGACAGTGATTTGACGAATGCCAACGGACCAATGACAACGGGTAGTTTTACGGTATTGAGCGGACAGATGAAGTGCGATATCGGAATAGGATTCTATCCGATGGCAGTGACCGGAAATTCGGTTTGGATCGATCAAAACAGCAATGGTATTCAGGACTTCAACGAATCGAAAGTGGAGGGAGTTGTAGTCGAGGCCAGGAATGTGTACACAAATGAAATTGTAAGAAGCGCAGTAACAGACCATAACGGAGATTACGAGATGGATTATCTGGAAAGTGGAGCGGTTTACTTTAAGTTTAATCTGCCTTCAGAGTACAATAATTTTGCACCTACAGCACCGAATGCAGGAAACGACAGCGAAGACAGTGATGTGGACGGATCATTCGGACCTCGTACGACCAGAATGTTTATGATGGAACCGGCGATGACCAATATGGACATAGACTTTGGTATCCTTCAGGGTGTATTGCCGGTAGATTGGTTGTTTGTAAGAGCTGTTAAAGAAGATGCTCAACATACGATTTCATGGGCAACGGCCAGAGAGGTGAATACATCACATTACATTGTCGAAAGAAGACGACAAGGCGAGTCAGACTTTGTTGCATTGCCGGGTAGCGTAGCCGCCAAAGGATATTCGACCAAACGTGAAGATTATGTTTTTGCTGACAAAGACATAACACAAACGGGATTATATACTTACAGGGTCAAACAAATGGACCTTGATGGTAAATACATGTACAGCAATGAAGTCACTGTCACTCAGCAGGCAGAAAATCAGATTGATTTATATCCAAACCCTGCTAAAAACAGCAGCAATCTGACCATTGAACTTGCTGAAGACAGCAAAGTGAGTGTAGTAATCCTGGATGATGCCGGCGCATTGGTAAGAAAAGTGATGACCTCAGTAGAACTCGAAAGAGGAAGTCACCAGACACCAATCGGACTGGAAGGATTGCCATCAGGAATGTATACAGTACAAATTGATGTCAACGGTAAACAAATCCAGAAAAAATTGGTTATTATAGATTAATGAAATAAGTAATATATAATAAAGAATCAGCATTCTCGAATTTTTAGGTTATAAAAGCTATAATCAAAAAAAATTCTCAAAGCACGGGGCGTCGGAACCCCGTGCTTTTTTTATTTATATAAGGTGATATTTTTATGAAAAGGATAAATAAAGCATCTGATACCCGATACTCCAAATACAGCAGTTAAAACCTAAAGCCTAAGCAAAAAAAGACCCTCCATGTTATTCACACAGAAGGTCTTTGTAATGAAAAATATTTCTAAAACTACAATCAGAATGTAGACAAGTCGATATTGTCGATGGTATCCGCCGGGGGTGCCGTGGTGCCTGAAGAGGTGTTATTGTCTACAGATGGTGTCGGCTTTTGTTTGTCCCTTCCTTTTCTGCCTTTGCGTTTTGCGGCAGGAGCATTGGCAAAAGCGATGATACCGTTCAGTGCGTCAATCAACTGAATATATACCTGTTTGTCAGCGGAAACTCTGGAAAAGGCATAGATGTCTTCTTTCAACTCTTCAAAAGCGGCCTTAACGTCGGCCAACATTTTGGCGGAAACAGCTTTGGGCAGATTGCTTTGTGCTTTGGTCAGGGACATTTTTCAAATGTTTCCTGTTTGGTTCTCAGGTTTTCTACCCATGTTTCAGCACCTAAAAACGTGATGGCAGTTTTGACCTCGACGTCTTTACTCCATTCACCCAACATTTTTGTAAAAACTGCTGATTTGTGAGGTAATGAAAGTTTGGTAATATTGTTACAATATTTATTGTAACTATTCAGCAATACATTAGCCTGGTCGCTGCGACCGGGTTCAGTGCGGAATGTTTCAGACTCTACATACTTTTTGAGTCCTCTGGCAGCCAATAATCGTTCGTCATCAAAGGGACTTAATTTTGCGATTAAAGTATCCCCTTTGCTCTCCATAAATGCGTCATTCAGAATATTGACAGTGCGCTCGAGTTCATCGACTCTGGGTGCCAACATCAATGAATCCAGGTCCATACCTTTTAAATAGGTAATTACGTCGAAAGGAAGTTGAAGGTTTTCTCCGATTCGGAAGTTAGAAAATTTGGGTTTCAAAATTTTAGACATGATAAATAATTTTTAAAGATTAAACAATAAATTTAAATTAGAAAATAGGTTACATTTTTTTCCTCTTTTTGAACGCTGCAGTCATTCCCGGGAGGAATATTTCCGAAAAAAAAACATCACAAAAAAGTCGTTTAAAAGATGTTTTATTTCCGGTCATTTATCTGATGTTTTTACCGTTGTAAAATTTTCAAATAAATTACGTTACAAAGATATAGGCATTTTTTCCAAAAAAAAAGAGAAATTTTCAAGAAAGAGTTGCGACTTTAGCAACTTTTTGCCAAAAAGTTTACTAATAACGATACCGAGATGCGGAATCCGCAACTTTTTTCGAAAAAAGTTGCTATATTAGCAACTTTTATATATGTTAATTCTCTATGTATCGTAAAATTGTGACCTTATTTTTGGATTTTTGAATCAACTTTTGGAGGGGCAAAAAGAGCCGTTTTACTTCCGAAAGGAAAAATGGTAAAAAAGACAGTCAACTTTGACCTTTTTATCTTTTGTCTACGACTAACAAAATCACTTTTCAAAAAGATTTTGGTTGATCCCGGGTCTTTGGAACGAAAAGGAGGAGTCTTTTATGAAAAAGGTATGGCATGAGCTGTCTCTCTGATATCAGATAGACAGCCTATATGATGTAAGGTTAACCTCATCGGGTTTGATTAACTACCTATTTATGTTGTCGGAGCAAAACTTTTGCCGTTCTGTGAAAAGGTGTATACATATATAATATATACAGTATAAAAAATCAAAGCTTGATTTGTGATGAGATGAACCTGCGTGTGTCGGACAATCACCAACCTAAAACGGTTTATGTCGTTATCCCTTTTTTATACCACCCACAGGTGGTTTGGTTTATATCATACCGATTATTTTTTGTCTTCCTCAGGCGGACTCCTATAAAACACCGGTTTATTTTTGTTTTCCTCAGGCAGGCTACAAAAAACACCGATTTACTCCATTCCTTCTCAGGCGGACTGTCATAAATCACTGAATTATTCCTGCTATCCTGACGGAATGACCTTTCCTATGTTTGATTTTTTTTGATCGCGGCACGGAATGACCTTTCCGTCACGTGATATTAATTGACAACCTTACGGAATGACCTTTCCTTCACGTGATTTTTGTTGTCTGCCTCACGGAATGACCTTTCCTTCATGTATTTTTTCGTGTCAACCTCATGCAGACAGCACTTAATCGGGTGTTTTTTCCATTCCGTCTGACGCAGACATGGACAAAACACTGATTTTTGTTGTCTGCTTAACAAAATCAACAATCCGTCAAAAGAGAATTGCTGTCTGCGTGACAAAATCAACAATCCGTCACATGAGAATTGCTGCCTGTATCGTAAAATGAAGAATCCGTCAAGTGATTTTTGCTGTTTGCGTGACAAAATGAATAATCCGTCACATGATATATACTTTCTGCGTGAAGCAGACTACCAATTTTTATGTGATTTTTCCATTCCGCCTGGTGCGGACATCAAAAAACGCGTATTTTTTGTTGTCTGCTTGACAAAATCAACAATCCGTCCTTTGAGAATTGCTGCCTGCGTGACAAAATGAAGAATCCGTCAAGTGATTTTTACTCTCTTCCTGACGCGGACAACTATTTTTCACGTAATAATTGAAGTCTGCCTGACGCGGACTACAATTTTTCGTGTGATATTTGAAGTCCTCCTGACGCGGACTACAATTTTTCATGTGATTTTTTGATTCGTCCTGAGGCGGACTGTAATACATCTCCTTTTTTTTGTGCACCATCTGGTGACGAACCAATGGCCCAATCTGTTTTTTTGATGGTCCTGTATGGTTCAAAAGATAAATGTTCAGATATATCAGAAAACGTGTACATTTGTACCTGACATGGCACCAAAACAAGGCAATCATGATCAAATATCATGTTCCCTGACGTTGTGTTAAAAAAACGTTTCAGATCCTTTTAAAAATTGAATCATTCGTCTTTATGAAAAATCTTGTGATCACTCTTTTTATTTTTTTACCCATCAGTTTACTATCACAGAATGTGGAGATCATCCAACAGGCAGATATAAAAAATCTTCCTGAGGCCAAAATATTTGCTTTTATTGAACCGACCACTGATACCAGCGATATACGATATTTGGCCACGATGTCCGCCACTGCCAAAAACAAAAAGTCAGTGATAGAAAATCTGTATTTTGACATTCGAAAAGAAGCTACACAAATCGGGGCAAATTGTTACAAAATCAGATCATTCGAACGAGGAGGTTCGCAAAATGAAGCCATCCTGATCCTGGATTGTTATGTGGCATCAGAATCAACCTTAAAAGAGAACACCAAAAATCATGAAAATAATGTGGTTTTTATATTCGGTGGAGAACGTGAAGGAGAGCCATCCACTTCCTTTAAAATCAACGATGAAGAAATTGAATTAAGCTCCGGCACGTATTACAAAATCACTTTGAAACCGGAAGAAAAAATAAAAATCAGTAAAGGCAGCATTACAGGGGCTTCCATAACCCTTCGTTGGGAAAAAGATAAAAAGCCGGCATTTTACACACTCTCCGGTTTTGGCCTGGCACCGATGAACCAACAACCCATGAATGGCATCAGCTTCAATACAGCCAATATCAACAAAATCCAAAACATAAGCCTTGGTTTGTTATTGACCAAATTACTGAAACAGGCGAATGAAGGATAAAGGTGAAACAGGTTGTTGAGTTGTTTTGATGGTAAATAGTTGTGCTCCTGTATAGTCTGATGTGTAGCACGTTCGTCGACCACCTGATGACAGAAAAATCGGGATGTTTGTATGGTGATGAAGTTCTGTTTTAAAAATATTGGGGTGGGATGGTGTGACTAATAAACTATAAAATCAAACATTTTTCCAAATGCCAAAAGTTTCTTTCCAATACAATACTCAATACACGGGACACAAATTATCAAAAAAGTACCTTAAAATGAGGATGTTTTTACGAAAATGTATATTTTTGAGGCAGGGAATATTAATGTTAGTAGTGATTTCTTAACTGTGGATGGTACAAGAGTCACAGTTGGTTTTTTCAAAACCTATTGTTAACATTGAAAAAATTAAAAAAGGAGGAAGTAAGCATTTTTTCACAAACAACTAAAAATATCCGTTTTGTGATTAATTTTGCCAAAGCTCGCTAAAAAATATGGAGGCTGAAAATGAAAAATGAAGCTCACGCAAGAATAAAAATAAATCAACTGCTGATGGAAGCAGGATGGAGTTTTTTTGATACCGATTGCAAAAAAGCAAACATTCTGTTGGAAAATCATGTAAAGATTACCCAGCAAGAAATTGATGCCTGGGGTAACGATTATGAAAAAACTAAAAACGGTTCTTTAGATTTTCTTCTTGTAGACAGTGATCATAAACCTCTTTGTGTTTTGGAAGCTAAAAAGGAAAGCCTTCATCCCCTTGTTGCAAAAGAACAAGCAAGAAAATATGCAAAAACAGTTGGGGCAAGATATGTCATTCTCTCTAACGGTATTGTCCATTATTTTTGGGACACCACAAAAGGAAATCCAAAACCAATTTACAAATTTCCTTCTCCTGAAGAAATTGGTGCCATTAAAAATTGGAATCCTGACAGAAATTCTCTGGCATACGAAAAAATAGGAGAAGACTATATCGTAAAAGTTCAGATGCCGGACTTTGCCGAAAGACCTGAATGGAATGGAACTATCGAAAAAAGCAAAGATTTTATCTGGACAAACGGTCTCAGGTTTTTAAGACACTATCAATTAAAAGCTATAGAGGCATTACAATATGCTGTTTCAACGGGAAAAGACAGATTCCTTTTTGAGATGGCAACCGGAACGGGTAAAACCCTGACTTCAGCTGCTGTCATCAGATTGTTTTTAAGAACGCAAAACGCAAGAAGGGTTTTGTTTCTGGTGGATCGTTTGGAATTGGAAGATCAGGCATGGAAAGCATTTTCAGAATATTTGAAACCGGATTACACAACATTTATATATAAAGAACATAAAAACGATTGGCGAAAAGCCGACATTGTGGTAACGACGATCCAATCGTTGATGCATCATGACAGATACCGCAACGATTTTTCACCGACAGACTTTGATCTGTTGATTTCTGACGAAGCCCATCGTTCAATTTCCGGTAATGCAAGGGCTGTTTTTGAATATTTTCACGGGTATAAATTGGGATTAACGGCCACACCAAAAGATTATTTAAAAGGTGTTGACCCTGACAAAGTAAAACAAAATGACCCGAGAGAAATAGAACGAAGAATGTTGCGGGACACTTATTCTACCTTTGGCTGTGAAGGCGGCGATCCAACGTTCAGGTATTCATTGATTGATGGTGTGAAGGATGGTTTTTTGATTAATCCAAAGGTTTTGGATGCACGAACTGAAATAACAACACAATTGCTTTCAGATGAAGGATATGCAGTAGTGATCCCCACTGAAAACGGGGAGGAGACAGAATCTTTTGTTTCCCGTGATTTTGAAAAAAAGTTTTTTTCAGAAAAAACAAATTTCATTTTTTGCCAAACCTTTCTGGAAAATGCACTGCGAGATCCTATTACCAACGAGATAGGAAAAACCATCATCTTCGCAATCAGTCAAAACCATGCCCGAAAATTGGCCGAACAATTAAATGAATTTGCCGATCAACTTTTTCCCGGTAAATACAATTCTGATTTTGCTGTGCAGGTTACATCACAAGTGGGTGACGCCCAACAAATGACCATCAATTTTACAAACAACAATTTAAGTGGAAAAACCACATGGCTGGAAGGTTATAAATCATGTAAAACCAGGGTTTGTGTCACCGTAGGTATGATGACAACAGGTTACGATTGTCCTGATCTGTTGAATATTTGTATGATGCGACCTATATTCAGTCCTGCAGATTTTGTACAAATCAAAGGAAGAGGAACACGGAAAAACACCTTTGAATACAAATTCAAAAACGAACTAAACGAAGAAGAAATCATTCGCCACGATAAAATCAGCTTCAAACTCTTCGATTTTTTTGCAAACTGTGAATATTTTGAAGAAAAGTTTGATTACGATGAAAAACTAAATTTACCGCAACCCAAAAATGGTGGCGCTACCGGTGGTGGTGGGGGTATTGACATCGATAAATATACAACATATCAATATGACCCTTTATTGAGTTTGGTCGAGGAACCCATAGGACCTCAGGGTATGAAAATAGATCGGGAACTATTCAAAAAATTTGAACACCGGATTATTATGGATGACATAATCAAAAAAAATGTTGAATTGGGCAATTGGGAACAGGTGGCCGTCCATATTCAACAAGAAATTTTTGATAAACCCTGGGAATATTTTAATCTCGAAAAAATAAGGAAAGCCGCAAAGATTGATCGTAAAATATCAATTCGGGAAGTCGTGGAAAAAATTTTTGGAATCATACCAAAATTCAAATCCAAAGACGAATTACTGGAAGAAGAATTTGACAAATTTATTTCGATCTACCCACCGGAGGAAGATGTTAATCTACGTGCCCTGAAATATTTTTTTAAAGCCTACATCGTTGATCAGGACATACGCAAGATCATTGAAAACAAAGATTTTCACGCATTACAAACCCATCCGACATTGACCATTACGCAATTCAAAGAGGTAGCCGCAAAATACCGTGAGGTTATACCTGGTTACATCAATGATTATGTTTTATTAGACAAATTTGCGGCCTGATGTCAGAAAAATTTTTAGGAAAATACCGCAGTGAATCTGCCCGTTTACAAAATTGGGATTACGGAAACGATGCCGCATATTTTATCACCATTTGTACCAAAGATCGTGAACATTTTTTCGGTGAAATACAAAACGGTATCATGCACATTTCTCCGGCCGGTGCCATAGCACATGTGCTATGGTTTGAAATAAAAAACCATGCAAAAAATATCGAATTGGGCGAATTTATCGTGATGCCAAATCACGTCCACGGTATTTTAATATTGGATGGAAATGAAAAAATGAAATCGCAAATTGATGCGCCGCAATCGAATGATGGTACGACGCCAAATGATGGTACGACGCCAAATGATAGGACGACGCCCGTTGATGGAACAACAAACGTTGACGGGACGACAAACGTAGGGACAACGGCGGTAGGGACAACGGCGGTAGGGACAACGCATGCGTTGTCCCACAACCCCACCACGTTGTCCACGATGCGTTGTCCCAACCGAATGCGTCGTCCCAACCGAATGCGTTATCCCCATCCCAATTCCCCCAATCACCAGGCCAACAACGATTTCAGAACCAGGGCAAAAACACCATATCATCCATTATTGGATCATACAAATCGGCCGTTACCAAATATTGCAACCGATTGTCGTTACCATTCGCATGGCAAACCCGGTTTCACGATCATATCATCCGAAATGATGAATCATTTCAACGAATTTCAGAATACATCAAAAATAACCCTTACAATTGGAAGGATGATACATTTTTTTGATATCATTGTCCGGGCAAGGCAAACCTTGCCTCAAAAACACACAACATGTTAGATACACAAACGAAAAGGAGAATAGACGATTGCAGAGATATTTTAGTAGGCAAATTACCCGACCCAAAGGCACAGATCGAACAAATTACCATCGGGTTGATATATAAATTCATGGACGACATGGACAAAGAGGCCGTCGAATTGGGTGGTAAGGCCAAATTTTTTTCTGATTATAACATTCCGGACCCTGAATTTCCCAATGACAGAAATAAAGATAAAACCATTGAATTCAGTAAATACGCCTGGGATAAATTAATGCACCCGAAAGTGACGGCAGCTGAAATGCTGGCCCTTTATTCAGAAGCAATTGAAGGAATGGAAAAAAATCCCAACATTCCTCCCTTGTTTCGGGATATATTTAATAATGCCTATTTGCCATACCGGGATCCTGAAACGTTAAAACTGTTTTTGAAAACCATTGGTGAATTTGAATATACCCACAGCGAAAAATTGGGCGATGCCTTTGAATATCTTCTTTCGGTGATGGGCTCACAAGGGGATGCAGGACAATTCAGAACGCCAAGACATATTATTGATTTTTTGGTCGCTATTATTGATCCTGACAAAACCGACACCATCCTCGATCCGGCGTGCGGAACAGCCGGATTTTTGATATCGGCATACAAACATATACTGCTAAAATATTCAAAAGGCAATAAAAAACGCCTTAATGTGTATCAATACAATCAGTTGCCGGATGATCAAAAATTCCCTTTGACATTCGACCAACTAACCCCGGACGACCGGAAAAAACTGATTCAGAATTTTGTAGGCTATGATATATCACCTGATATGGTGCGATTGAGTTTGGTAAATTTGTATTTGCACGGATTCAACACACCCAATATCCATGAATACGATACATTAAGCAGCGAAGAACGGTGGAATGAAAGTTTTGATGTTGTCCTTGCCAATCCACCGTTTATGAGTCCCAAAGGTGGCATAAGACCGCACAAAAAATTTACCATCAGCAGCAACCGTAGTGAAGTATTGTTTGTGGATTATATTGCAGAACACCTGAATCCTAAAGGAAGAGCGGGCATCATCGTACCTGAAGGAATCATTTTCCAAAGCGGAACGGCTTACAAAGACCTGCGAAAGATGTTGGTCGAAAACCATTTGTATGCAGTGGTGAGTTTGCCTGCCGGGGTGTTTAATCCCTACAGTGGTGTAAAAACATCCATTTTATTAATGGATAAAAAAATTGCCAAAAAACGGGAAGAAATCCTGTTTATCAAAATAGACAATGACGGCTACAATCTGGGAGCACAAAGAAATGCCATAAAAGGCGGACAATTAGAAGAAGCGATAAAAATAACCCACCAATTTGTCGAGACTGGAGAATTAGTAAAGACGCAAGATCTTGCGTCTCAATTGACTCACCTTGTTCCGAAAGCGGAAATAGCAAAAAATGGGGATTTTAATTTGAGTGGGGAGAGGTATAAGATTGCTTTACAAGGTAATTCAGATTTTGATTATGTGTCACTTGAAGAAATTCTAAAGCTATCAAGTGGTAATGGTCTGACAAGTAAAAATATGGATGTTGGCGATTATCCGGTTTATGGAGGTAATGGAATTACAGGTTGGCACTCTCAATATTTTGTTGAAAAGCCTACTATTGTGATTGGTAGAGTAGGTGCATATTGTGGTTCTATACATATTACAAAACCAAAATCATGGATTACTGATAATGGCTTATATGTTACTGAATATTTAAAGAATGAGGTTAATCAGAGCTTTATTGCCTTGATGTTAGAAGAATTAAGGTTGAATCGTTTTGCAAAAGTTGGTGGTCAACCTTCATTATCTCAGTCAACAATAAAAGAACAAAAAATCCCCCTTCCTCCCTTATCCATTCAGGAAGAAATCGTAGCAGAAATCGAAAGTTACCAAAAAATCATAGATGGTGCCAAAGCCGTAGTAGAAAACTACAAACCCAAAATTGATATACATCCGGATTGGGAGATGGTGGAGTTGGGAGAAGTTTGTGAGATAAATCCTAAGAAATCAGAATTAAAAGAATTAAACGAAAATACAGAAGTTTCTTTTGTGCCTATGGCAGATTTAAATGAAAACCAAATATACTTTAAACCGATTCAAGTCAAGCTGCTTGGTGAGGTAATAAAGGGGTATACTTATTTTAAGGATGATGATGTTCTATTAGCAAAAGTTACACCCTGTTTTGAAAATGGGAAGGCTGGTATTGCTAAAGAATTAATAAATGGAATTGGATTTGGTTCAAGTGAATATTTTGTAATAAGACCAAATGATAAAATTCTATCAACTTGGATTTATTTAAATATAATTCCTCAGGGATTTAGAGAAAGAGGAAAGCTGAATATGACGGGAACTGGTGGATTACAAAGAGTTCCACCAGATTTTGTGAAATCAACATTGATACCTTTACCCGATTTGGATACCCAACGCCAAATCGTATCACAAATTGAAAAAGAGCAGGAATTAGTAAATGCTAATAAACAATTGATTGAGATTTTTGAGCAGAAGATAAAGAACATGATATCAAAAGTATGGGGTACGCCGACAGAAACAGACATAAACAGATATAAAACCCCGTATGAACAGATCAACATTGCCGCAGAACCTCAGGCAGTTTATGGTAAGCCATGATAGTGGTATTTTGAGGAGGAAGGAAAGGTTTTGTAATAAAATACGATAGAAACCGGAATTCGGAACATCCCACTGAATAGCCTGATTGATGCGAGGTAGAATGTTGAATTATCCAAATCAAGCGCCATTAAATCTAATGCCTGTTATGCGATGTAATTCTTTCAAACATATGTGTGGTTTTTACTTTCCAAAGTAGTTTCTCCGTTCAGTCTGTATGCAACAAGTTTTCCACCTTTTGCTATGCTATAATCCAGACAACAAATATTATCCTTGTATAGTGATGGTTCTCCTTTAAGCCAGTAATGTCCAAAGAATACTTTCTTATCCGTGTCACGATAAAAGTCAAGTGACTTTAATTCGGATAATTCAACAGGTTGGTCAGGCAAATTGTCAAGAGGTTCTACACTAATTGATTTATATGTCATTAAAGATGGATTTTCCCACCATTTTATCCTTATTTCTCTTCTTTCTGTGCCGTCTTTGTCTGTAAAAAAAAGTCCTTCCGGCATTTTCATTTCTTTACCTTTCAGGGTTTGTTCTAATACTTCATTTAATTCTGTTCCTTTCCTGACTGATTGATAAATGAGTTCATCGGTTAGTCGATCGTTTACTAAAGTTTTTCTTAAAAATTTAATGTTGTTGTTGTCCCAACAAGCGTGAACAGCTTTGAAATTATCTGATTCGAAGTATAACGGTAAGGTCTTAAACCATTCTAAAAAATCTTCATATTCTCTCTGTCTGTTTTGAAATTGTTTGAGAGTCTCGTAATGCTGAATTATATTTTTGATAAGATGTTTTCTAAGGTGGCCACCTTCGGTTTCTTGAAAATGGAAACACAAGGCGTTGTATTCGTGATTGCCCATTAAAGCTATGGCGTTTTCGCTGTCCACCATCGATTTAACAATTTGAAGAGTTTCTCGAATTTTTGGTCCCCTGTCAATGTAGTCGCCAACAAATAATACTTTTCTGTCCGGATGAGAATATACTCCGTTAATTTTTGTATAGCCTAATTTTTGAAGCAATTCTTCGAGCTTATCTGCGTGCCCATGAATATCACCGATAAAGTCTATCATATTTTGAAGTTTTTTATTTATATATCGCACAACTTACTTATAAATGCACTTCCACTTTTTACTGATATCAACTGCGGACATACAATATATAAAAATTAATCTTACCATTTTGTCTGACCGTGATGAAATGTTCAGGAATCATTTGCAATCCATTGTTCTTCTCCTTACCGAATACAAATATAAAAGATAATTTTATCTGAAGGTAGATTTTGAGGTAAAAAATGGAAAAATTGGGGTGTGGTTAATGAGTTATAGGTAATTAGTTCCTGGTGACTTCAGTAATTCATGATTTTTTGCTATTTTGTTTTCCTTTTCTTTTGTTTGAATGATACATTCAGAAATTATCGTATCGCAGTTGCAAACTGCGACAATCGGGGAGGGAAGTAGCATCTGTAAATGAATTATTAGGCTCAGTTTCATTTTGTCCAAATAATGGAATACCAATTACACTTAGCAAAAGGTATAAAAAGTAAAATTTTGACTTCATATGCTTAAATTTTGTTTGGTTACTTATTTATTAACTTCATCGAACGTTTTGGCGCTTGGCGCAGTGGCGGATTACGGAGCACAAAACTGTCAATACACCACAAAAGTTGATGCGAGGTAGAATGCTCAATTAACCACGTCACCCGCCATTGAGCCAAACGCTTGTTATGCGGTCGGCTTTCTATTTCTTTCAGTCGTTTCATTTTCATTTACAGCAATTTGTTCCAGCTTGGATTGGTGGACATTTTACTGTCCCGTAACTACAATAAACGCAACAGTCTCCTTGTTTTGGCTTTAATACTTTCTTGCAGCTCTCACACTCGTAAAAGTATTGGCAAGCGTCTGTCGGCATTGTTTCTTCTTTCTTATGTCCGCAGTCGGGGCAAGTGATTGTTGATTGTAATATTATGTTCATTTGATTTCTTTCTTGTCTGTTACTGAATAACCTGTCTTTTCAATGGCTTTTTCTATTTTTTCAATGTCGGTTTGAGCTTTGTCAAATTCAATGATTGCGTTTCCGTTTTCGTATGAAACAGTCGTCTTGATTATGCCTGTTAACTTATTTACTTCAAGGTTTACGTGTTCTTCGCAACCTGAACAAGTCATTCCGTTTATTTTAAATTCTGCTGTCTGGATTTTTGATTGGTCTGTTATGATTGTTGTATTTTCTGTCTTTGGAAAAAAAACGTGAGCATAGGTTGGGAACGCAAGCATAAGTCCTGCAAAAACTGTCACGATACCCAAAAATTTCTTTGTCTGAATGAAAGGTGTTTTTTCTGTCGTGTCGCAGTCGCAGTCCATTTGTTTTTGTGGTTTCAGTTTTTGATACCAAGCAAATCCAAGCACCAAAACTGTCAAGCCGATTAAATACGGTCGCAAAGGGTCAAGCCAAGAAAAAGCCGAAGCAAGTCCACTTGTCCCCGCCAATAAAGCCAAAACAGGTGTAATGCAGCAAAGTGAAGCCGAAATTGCTGTCAAAAGTCCAAGTCCCGCAAGTTTATTTTCTGATTTCATTTTCTTGTTGTCAATGTCGTTTGTTGTCGTCTTTTAAGCTGCCGCATAACTTGCTACTATACGCAATAAAATGTTAGCAACTTTCGGGTTTTTCAACCTTTGGCAGCCTCCATTTGCACAGGAATACGATAAGGTAAACCATTTATAAATCGGGACCACCCTCTCCAAAAATAAAAAACCTGGTTCAAAAAAATCGCTTCTGTCCATATCACTGCCGTATGCTACAACAAATGTAAAAAAGATTTTGGTAGAGTGGAGGAGTATGTTATATTTTTTAGAAAAAAAGAATAAAAATATTTCCGGTAACATAAACTTTTGCAAAAAATCATTTTTAGCCGGAACTGAAGGCAGGCTCGTTGAAAGCTAAAGTAGGTTGTGGAAAAAAAGGGGTGGTATTTGGGTTGTTTAACTGTTGAATTGTTTAAATGTTTAATTGTTAACTGTTGAATTGTTTAATTGTTTAACTGTTTAATTGTTTAACTGTTTCGATGCTTCGCACGATGGGACGATAAACTTAAGGGTGGAACCTTCTTAGTCTCAATCTTAGCCTTAACCATAATCTAAGATCTCAGGGCTAACGCGCCTTTTTTAAATGACGATTTGACGAGTTGATTCCTAAAGTATTCAAAATGACGAGTTGGGTCTTGGTAGTGTCGGGAAGGTCTAATATACCAACACTTAATACTTCAACAAGAATACTTTTTTTATTTGCCTAATGCTTCCAGTTGTTTAAAGACAGGAACTAATGATTTCCCTTTTTCCGTAAGGTTATATTCGATATGGAGTGGTTTTAGTCTGATGGTTACTTTTTCTAATAAACCCACTTCCTCCAATTCTCTCAATGCTACAGATATCGTTTGTTTGTTTGAGCCTTCGATGTACCGAAGTAAACTGCTAAACCTTACCGGTGCTTCTACGGACATCCGGAAAATTTCGGGTTTCCATTTGCCGGCCAACAATTTTAAAAGTCCTTTGGCAGGACAAGTTTCGGATTCTTTTTCTTCTGTTTTATTAGTCATGTTTTTCTGACTTATTGTTTATAAAAATTAAAGTACTCACCTTTGCATAAATTTATGTGATAGTGGTTATCTTTTTAAAAATGAACATTACTGTATTTATAATAATATTATTCACCATGAATGGTTTACAATGCCGTTCAAAAAACAATGTGCTCATGCAAGAACAAATCAATCCATTGTTATGTAATCCGGAAAGTGGTATATGCGAAATACCAGGCGAAAATACAATATCATCTGAACATAACGTGGAGATATCAGAAAATAAACCGGTTAAAATTATCTATTTTACAGATCCTATTTGTTCTTCCTGTTGGGGCATCGAGCCTCAATTACGCAAGTTGAATTCAGAATACGGACATCTTATAGAAATAGAATACCGAATGGGTGGATTACTTCCTGATTGGAGTTACAACAGTGGAGGTATCAGCAAACCCTCTGATGTTGCTCACCATTGGGACGAAGTGAGCTTACATTATGACATGCCTATTGATGGCGATGTATGGCTCGAAGATCCTTTGACTTCTTCTTATCCACCGTCTATTGCCTGTAAAGCGGCTCAACTCCAGGACGATTCAAAAGCTGTTTTGTTTTTACGTGAAATCAGAGAAATGGTATTCCTGCAAAAAAAGAATATAACAAAAATGGAACATCTGCAAAAAGCAGCAGAAAAGGTTGGATTGGACGTAAATAAATTTAAAAAAGATTATGAGGGCGAAGCAAAAAATCTTTTTCTGGAGGATTTGGAATTGGCAAAAAAATCAGGAGTAAGAGGATTTCCAACCATTTTTATGTCCAATAAAGCAGGTAGTACGGAAGTGGTTTATGGATCTAAACCTTATACAATATTTGAAAATGTATTGTTGAAACTTTATCCTGAATCGACCAAAACCAATTATGAAAAAACATGGTCCTACATTTTTTCAAAATATCATACATTGACAGCAAAAGAATATTCAGAGTTATCAGGGACGGACCGAAAAAAAAGTGAAATTTTGTTGGATGAATTGGTTTCATCCGGAAAATTAGAAAAATATGCCACAAAAAACGGAGCTATCTGGAAACTTAAAAATCCGGATTCCGACCATTGACCGGAAATATTATGTGTGTTTGAATCTTAGATATATAATTCTCCACCTGAAAGTTGCAATGTTTATTTGATTTGTCGATACGCTGAAGATTTGAGGGGTAGCGGACGATGTGTTGCTTTGCGGACTTCCGAAAGCTCCTAGATTCCGCAACTTAGCTAACTTATTAAAGAAAAGTATGGTTTTAGGGGTGTTTGGGTAATGGAATTTCCTTTTCCTAAGTAAAGCGCTTTTTTTTGTTTTCTTATTTGTACAGAAATTAAGCTTAGTTGTTATAAAAAGGAACTGAAATTTGAGTAAAGGGCATACCTATCCCAGGTTTTTATGAAGATTAATAGCAGTTTTCCTTATGCGTTTATGTTTGCAGTGGTATTTTACCGTAAACTCTCAGGTACCATTGTCTTGATGCTTTTTTCCAAACTGAGGGAATGGCAATGAAATTAAAAATGAAGCGTTTCATTCTGTGGTGAATGTTTACATTTTTATAGATTTTCGATAGATTAGAAATAATAACGTTGTAAAGGTTACGGCAAATAGCACCAAAATATAAGAAAACGGTATTTTTTGACAAATCTGAAAATGGAGGATAATTCCAGCCAAAATCGTTTTTTAAAATATCAAATTGTTTTTCACAAGCTCCTCGTCGGTTATAAAAGTTTATTGCCTGTGGCAATGAAGTGGTAAAGTCATTGGTCAAAATGGCATGATAGTCATAAGGCTCGTTGGTAAACAAGTTGAGTTGTCCGTCTTTTCTCAGTTTTTTCTTAACAAGTAGCCTGTATTTTTTATCTTTATTACCTTGCTGGATAAAGGGCATGTACTCAATTTCACCTATAAAAACATCCTCACCACTTTGATCTTTGGTGTGGATCCAATTATCAATCATGGAAAAATATTTTTCCACGTAGCTATTTTTCGCCCCGATGTAAAACAACTTTACATATTTTTCAACAAGTGTAACCACTTCAAATTGGTATGATGCTGAATCAGCCCTAAACTTGTCAATTTTGAGATTTTATTAGATTGTAAATGTTGAAACATTCTGTTTAATGTATCCGTTTGAAACGCCTTAGCGTCGCTGTTTCCGTTCCTGTTTTCAATGTATAAAACGTTTTGTTCGTTTAAGATACATACTCCAGGTTGATAGCCGTAATCACGCTTATAGGTCATTTTACACCCTTCTTTTTCCGTGAAAATAATTGTGTTATCATAATCTAGGACCACTTCATTTTTATTAAACTCACCCAGCTTCTTAAGTAACTTAACGTTCATATCAGTAAGGGGCTGGTTGATATTGAACTGGTGCTCTACAGTACCTCGTTTCGTGTTACAAAGTAATTGGTCAGAGGAGAGCCCACCTATTCTACGAAGTAAGGTGTCCGGACTACACAATTTAAAAATGGGATTACTTCCAAATTGATTTGAAAGAATAGTCTTTGCATCCTCAATACAGTTTCCACCACAGAAATAAATACTGGAAAAAGAATAAAATATATCTCTCCAACTATAACTTGACTTTGGGCTTAAGGAAGGTAAATTGTCATGAAGAATATGGCCAATTTTCAATTTCTCAAACTCCTCAAGAACAAAATTTATTCCCCCAAATGCATTAATACTGTTAGAATATCGTACTTTCATGGCACTTATTGTTAGCAGCACCAATATAGGTGAATAAGTACATAAGGCAAAATGTTATTAATCAACATTTTGCCTTATTTTTTATAATCTAGCTGCGGAATCTAGGAGCTTTCGAAATGAGGAGTTGATTATTTGAGTAGTCGGGTCGAAGCGGCACGCGAATGCCCACAATCCTGAAAGGATTGAATATGAATAGCCCCGAAAAATGAAATTCGGGGTAAAATCAAACGGGTCGCCCCAACCACGGAGTGGTTGAATAAAAGATTGGGGCAACATTATTTTCAAAATAATCCACAGAAGTTAAAATATTCAACCACTTTGTGGTTGGCATTTGGTTCGTTGCAACCCCGGGTTTCACCCGGGGTTATGGGTATTCAAGCCTTTCAGGCTTGGAGTAAAAAAATCACAGCAGGGCTAAATCGATGCAACATATGTGGGTCGACCACGACGGCCTGCTTTGCCCGGGTTTTACCCTGACCCTGGAGGGAACCCCGGACGATGATGGCCTCTGTTTGCCAAAACTACTGAAATCTAAATACTGGAATCCATTTTCTCTGGCTCCCGTTCAGGTTGGGGTAAAACAGAGAAAATGAACGAAAATAATTGGACAATGTTTTAAGACATCAGGGCTAACGCCCCTCAAATTATCGTTTTTTGATTTTTCTACTAAGATAACAGGGCTAACGCCCCTATCCAAGATAACCATAAAATCTCTAAAAATCAACCACATAACCCAGACCCTGTGCGTCACCCTTCTTTCTTGAGAGAAGAAGGGGATGAGTAAAAACGGATAATGCGTAGCATTGATAATCAGGGTCGACCACACTTCCAGAAGGTTCGACAAAACTGCCTAAAACCTAATACCTAGCACCTAAAACCTAATACCTAGCACCTAAAACCTTTTTTAATTCTCCACCCGCGAGCCGTGGTTCGCGGTTCCTTCCCTATTTTGAGCCCTTGTGGGTGGGCTCAAAATTGCTTCGCAACGGTCAGTCACCCTTTAGGGATTTGGGGTAAACGACAAAAATGAACCGAAATTAATGTTTGATAAACCATAGAAAACCGGCATCGGGGGGAGGCAGGGTAAGATTGCTGTCTGAATCACGGAGTTGGGAAGCTTAAGATAATTGAACAAGGCACCAGTTGCAAACTGGCGCCAGCGTGGGGGACTTTTTCAACAGACATTTTTATATTTACTTAATTTTTTTTTCAGAAACAATATTAATTTTGAAAAAGTCGTATGTTTCTAAAAAAAATTGCAAATAAAATGGATAATTGTGTAATTCTGTAACCTTAATAAAGCACGACCTTTACCTGACAAAAAACATCATAAAATTTTAAAAAATGATCGCGATTCCATTTTTATAATAATGATATTTTGTTAGTTTTCGGAAGGTAAAACTGAAATATTATGTTTTCGATCTGAAGTACAGAACCTCATATTATAAATTGTTATGACATGTTTATAAGGCGAAGGACCGTTTTTTTAATTGGTTTCATAAACAGTTATATGTAAACAGTAATATATTGTTTATAGATTATCAGGCAATTGTTGTGGAATTAAAAAAAGTTGAAAAATTTTCTGTTTTATATCATTTATTTTACGTAAATTTACTAAATTTTGGTAACATTTTTTAACAAATTCTAAAATTAATTTATATGTAAATTTCTCAAATATTTATAGATCTTAAGCCATATTTTTTTCAAAATATTATACATAATGCTGATTTACATATGACTAAAGGTTTATCAAAGCAATCATATTTTATTTTGTATCATTTAAATTCAAAATGATGAAAGTTATTATCCCAAAAATAATAAAAAGTAATTTTAAAACGAACAAAAGTAGTTACTTGAAAAAGTTACATTTTTTAGTGTTCCTTCTTTTATGTATGTGTTTTCACACCGATGTCAGATCTGAAAAAATTTCATTCGATGGGAGTGGATACTTTTTCGATTCTTTTGATAAGACAAAAATTGAGTCCGGAACTTATGTGAATTATGCCAGGCAAGGTCTAACCGGAGATAACTTTTTGAACAGGTTTTATAAGAATCCATTTTTACCCGGCAGATCATGGGTTGCTGCTGAAAGGATATGGAACAAACCACTTTCTGTACATTCAAATATTACAAGTTTACAACAAAGATATGTGGATTTGTCATCAGGTATGGCTCTTTTGTTGCCGCAAGCCAATAAAGTTTCTGCAACATCTAACCTATATTTTTTCGGGAATGAAAACGTTATTTCCCATTATTTTGAAAAGAACATTTTACCGGATGCATTAAGATCTGCTCTTTATAATCCTGTGAACTTTAATCCTCATAAAATTTTTGTCGAAAGAAGTATAGGCAATTTTGTTTGGGAAGATATGAATGGCAATGGTATCCAGGATATTGGAGAGCCCGGAATTCCAGACGTTTATGTTCATTTGTTTTCTGAGAGTGACGTCCTGATCGACACCCGGTTGACAGATGATCAGGGATTTTACGCATTTGATTTTATACCTGAGGGATTTTACAGACTCAGATTTGATATTCCGACAACCTACACGCCGACATTTGCTTTTGAAGGCGATCCGGATGTGGATAGCGACATCGACAGTTTGGGAGAAACACAGTTGTTTGAATTGACCGTTGATTTTGATGCCATGGACCTGGATGCAGGATTCTACAGATGTATACCTGTCGGTGAATTTGTCTGGTACGATTTCAATTTGAATGATGTCCGGGATAATTTTGAAAACGGTATCAATGGATTGGAAATAAGACTATACAAACATGATACCATGGTTTGGTCATTGTTTGACACAGTGGTTACCGGACAAAAGCCCAATACACCGTCTGAGGATGGATACTGGAAATTGTGTGTGCCCCCAGGCATTTATTATGTTGAAGTAGATTTGCCATCATCGGGACTGGTCCGCGTCAGACCGAATATAGGCAATGATCCGGAAAGAGACAGTGACATAACCAACTATTATGGCCCTTTTACAACAGATAGTTTTACCGTGGTAAGCGGACAAATGAAATGTGACATTGGCGCCGGATTTTATCCATCGGCTGTTGTTGGCAACAAAGTTTGGCTCGATACAAACAGAAATGGAATTCAGAATACCGGAGAACCGGGGGTGCCCGGCGTTTTGGCCGAAGTTTTTGAGGTAAGTACAGACTCTTTATTAGGATCAGACACAACAGACAGCATCGGAGAATATTATGTAAGTAATATAGGCAGGACAGATATTTTCGTAAGGTTTACCCTGCCGGCAGATTTAAGCCATTTGCTTCCGACCATACCAAGAAACGGTAGTGACGAACTGGACAGCGACGTAGATAATACTTTCGGTTTGGGTACCACAAGAAGTATTCACATTGAACCGGCTTCAGAAAACTTTAATATCGATTTCGGGGTTTTTGAATTTTTATTGCCTTTGGAATGGCTTTATGTACGGGCTGTAAAAGAATCAGATGGTCATACTATCACTTGGGCGACACAAAACGAAGTAAACACTTCCCATTTTAATGTAGAAAGGCAAAGACAGGGAGAGTCAGATTTTGTTGAATTGCCGGGGAAAATTGCCGCTAACGGTACTGCCGCCATACAACAGAATTATATATACACTGACAAGGATATTTCAAAATCAGGTATGTATACATATCGTGTCAGACAAACGGATCTTGACGGTAAATACAAATACAGTCAGGAGGTGAATCTTTTACAATATGCCGAACATCAGATAGATTTGTTTCCGAATCCTGCAAAAAACAGCAGCAATCTGACGATTCATCTGGCACAGGATGCCCGGGTGACGGTAATGATTCTCGATGAAACCGGCGCCCTGGTGACAAAAGTATTAACGTCAGCAAATACCGGAAAGGGTAGCCACCAGATTCCTTTAGGTCATGATGGTTTGAATTCAGGCATTTATATAGTTCATATCGAAATCGATGGCCAAAAAACGCTGAAAAAGCTGGTCATATTGGAATAATCATAAAAAGTAAGAACAGGTCCTTTGATCATTAGTCGGCCAAAAGATTTTTTCAAAAGATACCTGTCAGTAAAATACCCGAAAGCACAGGAATTACTAATCCTGTGTTTTTTTATGTTATTTTTATACCTATAAGTCAAAAAATTCATAAATCACAGTAATTTTGTGCCTTCTTACAATGCAGTAGTTATGATTTCCCTTCGTTTGGTATTTATTATAAGTGTGTTATTGACATCATTTTGGTCATGCAAGCCCGAACAAACCTATGTAACGTTGCAGGGCAAAACCATGGGAACGTATTACAAAGTAACTTTTGAAGATAAAAAAAATACCATAACTCAGAAAGCGATTGACAGCGTATTGGCCGAAGTTAATCTTTCCATGAGTACGTATATCAAAGAATCTACCATTTCAAAGTTTAATTATTCCAAAGATACCGTTTTCTGCTTTTTAAACAACGAAGACCTTTATTTTGAGGTAGTTTTTGACAAAAGCAAAGAAGTATATATTAAATCCAGAAAAGCATTTAATCCGGCCATCATGCCGCTGGTTAATTATTACGGATTTGGTTACGAAAAAAGTAAAAAGATTGAAAAGTTAGATACAAACTTTATTCAAAAAACCCTTCCTAAAATTAATTTTGATGATATCACTTTGAAGGTTTCCGGCGATACTGTATGTTTATATAAAAAATTTCCGGACTCTAAAATTGATTTCAGCGCTATAGCAAAAGGTTATGGGGTCGACCTGGTTGCTTCATTTTTGGAGCAAAAAAATATCCGCAATTTTATGGTGGAGATTGGTGGAGAACTTATAACCAAAGGGGTCAACGATCGCAATGAATCGTGGGTGGTCGGTATCAGCAGACCATCGGAAAATGCTGAACTCGCTGAAGTCGAACTTTTACTCTCCGTTTCTAATGTCAGTATGGCAACCAGTGGAAATTACCGGAATTTTTATGAAAGTAAAGGCCAGAAATTTGCCCATATCATCGATCCGTTTACAGGCCAAAACAGACCGACCGATATCCTGAGTACTACCGTGATAGCTCCGGATTGTATGACAGCAGATGCTTATGCCACCGCATTTATGGTTTTAGGTCTGGAACAAGCCATGGAAGTTTGTGAGGAAAATAAAGAACTTGAGGCATGTTTTATTTACGATCTCGAAGGAGACGGCGTTTTTGAGTTTAAAATGACAAGTGGCTTCAAAAAATATATGTTAAACAAAGAATAATACATGAACAACTATTCAGAAATAGATTTAAAAATTGAAAAAGACCTTGTTTTTTTTGATGTGGAAGCTACCGGACTCAATGTTTTAAAAGACAAAATCATTCAGATAGCGCTGGTAAAATTTTCTAAAAACCAAGCTGCTCCGGAAGAAAAAACATTTCTCATCAATCCGGGAATTCCTATTACGGAGGAAGCGATGGCCGTACATGGTATCACGCCCCAAATGCTTAAAAATAAACCGGTTTTCAGTCAGGTTGGTCAGGAAATTTATGACTTTATTGGAAATGCTGATTTGGCAGGATATAATTCGGACAGATTTGATATTCCTATGTTGATGGAAGAATTTCATCGTATGGGATTGACTTTTTCTATTGAAAAAAGACGATTGATTGACGTCCAGAAGATATTTTATAAAATGGAGCCCCGTACCCTCAGAGCAGCTTATAAGTTTTATTGCGGCGAAGAACTAATCGATGCCCACGATGCTATGGCAGATGTAAAAGCTACCATTCATGTGCTCAAAGGTCAGTTGGCTATGTACGAAAACACAGATTTTGCGGATGCTGATGGCAATATCACCGAACGGCCGGTCAGAAATGACATGAATGCTCTGGCGGATTTTACCAACACTGATGGTATGCTCGATGTAACCCAACGTCTGAAAATCAATATAAAAGGAGAAGTTGTTTTTAATTTTGGAAAATATATCGGTCAGCCGGTCAAAGATGTGTTCAAACAGGAAAGAAATTATTACTCCTGGATCATGGAAAAAGACTTTTCTGCACAGGTAAAACAGATTGTTGACAAAATTTATAAAGAAGAAATCCTTAAAAAACCTTAGATCAAATAAAGTTGAATAACATTTTTCTATTACGATCGTTACAAAAGGAGCTTTATGAACACTTCATACTCTCTTTACGGTGGTAAAATGTTCTCTAAGTATCTTTAACTGAATCTTTTTATGGTAACCTACCAACGTACCTCTTCTTTTATGTTTTTATGTTTTAGTCTGGCCATCCTGGGTTTGGTACAGACTTCCTGTTATGAACGTAAAGAAGGTTGTCTGGATCCGGTTTCTTCCAATTTTGACCCAACAGCTGACGATTATTGTGCTGATTGCTGTACAAATCCTATGCTGCAACTGAGTATAAAACATCAGGTAAACGGTAAGTTTTACAGCGCTGCCGATACTTTATATAATCAGTCCGGTCAATCTTACAAAATACTGGATTTTGCATATTATCTTTCCAATATAAAGGTATCGGATCAACAAGGTATTCCTGTGGAAGGTATCAACAGAGTGAGTTTTGAAAGCAATGGTGTTGAATCCGATCGTGAAGATTTGTTTCTACTGGTAAGACCAACCAATTTTGACTTTAATGTCAACGAAATTCGACAATCCGGTACTTTTTCCACCTTATCGCTGACTGTCGGCCTGGATGAAGAAGCACGCAATACGGACATTTGGAATGTCGTTGACAATCATATCCTTTCAGACTCTCTTTTTTTGAAAAATGAAGAAGGTGAAAAATTGTGGGGCCGGATTCAGGTCGCAAAGGGTGTCAATTTTTCTGATACCGCAACCTATGCGTTTACAATGGATGATGTCGATGATTTTTTGTTGTTTTCGTCTGAAATAAAGGTTTCTAAAGGTTTTAATATCAAATATACGCTGGTGGCTGAATATACTGAATGGTTCAGGTTTGTGGATTTAAATTTGCCTGATAAGCTCATAAAATCCGCTCTTCATGCGAACTTAAAATCAGCATTCCGTGTTGAATAATGTATAACATATTGAAAATGAAAATCCGGTTTATCTCAGTTTTGATTTTTATTTCGTTGTTTTTTGTTTTCTCTTGTGAAGATGAAGAAATAAAAGGTGATTTGTCACACATCAGCTACGATCCGACACCTTATTTGTTGGATATTCCTTCCCATTTTCCGCAGATGCCCATTCCTTCGGACAATCCGATGACACAGGAAGGTGTTGAGTTGGGAAGACATCTGTTTTTTGATCCTATTTTGTCGGTTGACAGCACGGTGAGTTGTTCGAGTTGTCATGATCCGGCACTTTCTTTTACTGACGGGCGTTCTGCCAGTATCGGAGTCGGCGGCTCCAGAGGCAAAAGAAATGCTATGTCCCTGATCAATATAGGATTTACCCAAAATGACTTTTTTTGGGATGGACGAGCTAAATCACTGGAAAAACAGGCGCTGGATCCCGTCACTGATCCTTTGGAAATGAATAATACCTGGGAAAATGTGATTTCAAAATTGGTAAAACATCCAAAATATCCTCAAATGTTCAGAGAAGCTTTCGGCATTTCAGATACAAAGGACATTACCAAAGAACTCGCTACCAAAGCCATAGCACAGTTTGAAAGGATTCTTATTTCGAAAGATTCAAAGTTTGATTTGGTAAAACAAGGCAAAGCACAATTTGATGATTTTGAACAATTTGGTGAAAAAATGTTTTTTGACGTCGATCCTGATGTTCCCGATGCGGAATGCAGCCATTGTCACAATACTCCTTTTGCCACGTCTGATGACTATTTCAACAATGGATTGTTTCCTGCAACCAGTCTTCAGGATTTTCCGGATTTAGGCAGAGGCAGGGTAACCGGAAATTTATTGGATAACGGAAAGTTTAAAGCGACCACCTTACGAAATATTTTTTACACGGCTCCGTACATGCACAATGGCAGTATGTCGACTTTTGATGAGGTCATCCAGCATTATGCAACAGGTGGACAAACTTCCAATTTTAAGGACAATCTGATCAACGATATCAAAAAGAAAAATTTTTCAGATTTTGAAATATTATGTCTGACGGCATATATCAAAACTTTTGAGGATACCGTGTTTATCAATAATCCAAAGTTCCAAAGTCCTTTTTAGAAAAAAATTTTACATTTTTCCTGATGTTGTTGTTTTGGTTTTAAAGCCTAAAAAGAAATTTTTTATTCTTTTTTCCTACCTCACGAATATTTTTTTGGAATGTTTTTGTCCGTTGATCTCGTAGGTAAGGATGTAATAAGCTGGATATCTGTCCGTTGAAAACACTTTTCGGGCAACTGATTTTTCAAAATCAAAAACCCCTGCAGATAAAAGTTTACCATCAATGTCAAACAGATTTATTTCGGTCTTCAGGTCTTTGCTGAAAGATAAAAATACTTCGCCACCATAAGCATATTGTCGGCAAATGACATCTGATTCTGTTGCATCCTTGATGCCGGAAACATCTACTACGATAGTCATTGATTGAGCGGTACACCCTTTTTCATTGGTGACGATGACATAATATGCACCGGCTCCTGATGCTGAAAAGGTGGAATCAACAGCGCCCTCTACCGGTGCTCCGTCTTTATACCATTGGTAGGTTGCCGGTTGGTTGGCAAAAACGGCAAAAAAATTATCAGCTATAACCAAATCAATTTCCAAAGCTGCCACAGAGTCAATCGAAAATTCAAGGGTTTTGAAGCATCCAATCGTATCGGTCACTGTCACCTGATACGTTCCGGGACAAAGGCTGTCAGGCAATATATTCTGACCCTGCCCTGACCAAAAGTAAGTCAAAACAGCATTGTTTTCATCAAACGAAAAACTTCCGTCACAAACATTATGGCAACTCACCGGTGTCGTCGTGAGAAAATCATTCGCTTCCATGTACGAACATTTCGGATCGACAAACCGAAAGATCCGACCGGATTGTATAGCACCGACATAGAGATTGCCAAGGCGGTCTTCACCAAAGGTGACGTATTGATTGGCAGTGAATCTGCCGATTTCGGTACCTGTGAATATAGAATCTGCCTGTTTTACAGACCAGAATCTGCCGGAGCAATAATCTGCAAGAATGTATTGTCCCTGATACCTTGATGCCATGGTGCCCCGATAGACATATCCTCCGGTGACCGAACAGCCGACCGACGGATTGCGGTATGAAAAAACCGGTGGAGTATAGAAGGAAATATCTTTACAATCCTGTGTATTAAAAGGATCAGACCCTTCATAACAGCGCCATCCGTAATTGACGGCAGGTGTGCCTTTGGGAACAAAATTAATTTCTTCCCACTTATTTTGGCCTACGTCGCCGATCCAGAGATCACCTGTTTGTCTGTCGAAAGAAAATCTCCAGGGATTTCTCAAACCGAAAGCCCAGATTTCAGGCAGCGTATCGGCATTATTGGCCCAGGGATTGTCTTCCGGTACCAGGTAAGGCAAATCTGTGTTAACATCCAGACGCAACAATTTTCCAAGCAGGTTTTTAGGGTTTTGAGAGCGATTGCCGGGATCGCCACCGCTACCGCCATCACCCATTCCGATATAAAGATAACCATCAGGACCGAATTCAAGATCGCCGGCATTGTGGTTGTTAAAAGGTTGATTGACTACAATTATAATTTTTTCACTTGCCGGATCAGCAATGTCAGGATTCTGAGTCACTGAAAACCTGCTGATGGTCGAATGCCCGCTGCTGTTGGTATAATGTACATAAAAATATCCGTTGGTTTTATAGTCCGGATGAAAACAAAGTCCGAGCAGACCTCTTTCATTGGCAGCTGCGTTTACCCTTGTTCTGATATCGAGAAAAGGAACGGTTTCTTTGGTGCCATTGGCTCTCAGGATGCTGATAGTCCCGGCTTTTTCGGTGATAAACAGGCGGTCATCACCGGCATGGGTAATGTCAACCGGAAGGTTAAAACCCATCGCAAAAGGTTCTAAAGACATTTCCTGGCTAAAAACAGGCACAGATATTAAGAAACAAACTACAAATTGAAATAAAAGTCTCATGGTCGGAATATATTTACGGTAAAGATAAGGTGTATGTTTTATACTTCGGAGTAAGAAATATAAAAATTCTCATTTAAGTAGTCGTTTGACAAAAAAATGGAACGAAAAGGATGTAAAAAAAATGAAAATCAGAAAAATGTTTTGGTTTTCATAATTAAGATATGTAATACAGCCGCATATTCAGAAAATTTGTTTTAATTTGTCTTGTGATTTTTCCATCAGAAGATATCAATTCTGATGTTAGCACCAAAATTCAAAACATTTATTCATCAAAATATTCAGATCGTCATGGTAAAACTTGTACAAATTTTTTCCTTACTGTTATTTATATCAAACCTTTCTGCTCAGGAATTGGTATCTGTCACCCTGAAAGGCAGCAGGACCAGAAGTCAGATTTTTTCTTCACTTCCTTCACCGGATATTCGTAACGGAGCAAAATTTTATACAGTTTTATACACTTCTTTGGATGCCAAAGGAGCAAAAGACACTTTGTCAGGATTGATGGTCATACCGGATGATCTTAATTTTGTATATCCAACCCTGGTGTATCAGCACGGTACATCCGATTGCAAATCCTGTATTCCTTCAAGGTATGGGTCTTCCGGTGGAGAAGAAGGCCAATTAGGGATTATTGGTGCCGGTTTGGGCTATGTCAGTTTTCTTCCTGATTACGTAGGTATGGGAAATGGCAGGGGGTTTCAAACGTATGTTCATGCTGCGACCACACAACGAGCCACGCATGATATGATTTTAGCTGCTCAATCCTGGCTTGCTCAAAATAATGTAAGGACCAATGATCAGGTTTTTATCACAGGATATTCTCAGGGAGGATATGCGTCTATGGCGTATCATAAATATAGGGAAGAAAACAATCTGCCGGTGACAGCGGCGGCACATTTGTCCGGTCCGTATAGTTTGTCTACCGTTATGAGAGAATTAATTACAGGAGATAAAGCATATTTTTTTCCGGCTTATCTTCCCAATACAGCTTTGGGATTTCAGGAAGCGTATGGCGATGTTTACGGTCAATTGTCCGATATTTTTAAACCGGAATTTATACCTGATATTCAGGCATATTATGATGGCAGTATAACCCTGACAACCTTAAACAGCAGATTAATCAGCAAACTTACCGCTCAATTTGGTTCTTCCGTTGCTAAAAACATGTTGGTTCCTGCGTATTTGGACAATATTATCAATAACCAAAATGCACGAATCAACCAGATTCTGGCTGAAAACGATGTTTACAAATGGGCTGCGGTATCACCTACCAGGATTTTTTATTGTATGGGTGATGATCAGGTACCATTTATGAATAGTGTGATTGCCAGAGATACGATGGTAGCCCTTGGTTCGGCAAATCTGGTTGCTACGGATGTCAATCCAACTGCCAATCACGGAACCTGTTTTAATCCGGCTATCCTGGCCACCATTTTCTTTTTTAAAACCTATCAGCAGATTTTGTCTTCATCAGAGACTGTATTGCAGGAAGATATGATTTTGGTGACACCCAATCCTGCCTTTGATCTGGTGGAAATTTCTTTTCCCGGAGAAGTCAGAAATATAAGCCTGTTGGATATGCAGGGCAGAGAAATTTTGCACAAAACCGGAACATTTATTGAAAAAGCAGGGCTGGATATCAGTCAGGTTTTGAACGGACCTTACCTTATCCGGTTGACCACTGACCGCAATCAGGTTATCTACAAAAAAGTTGTTAAATGGTAGACTGATGTAAAGGTTGAGACTAAGGTTAAGGTTGAGATAAGTTTCACCCTTGAGATTGTAGACTCTTTGGCCGGGTCCAGCTCAAATTGTAATCACCAAAAAATAAAATTTGTTCAGAGTTAAAAAGTTTAAGGTTTAGAAGGTTCCACCCTTGGTGTAGTCTGTCACTTGGGCGCAGCATCGAACTAGCTTATCTAAGAATCAATTAGTTAAATCGTCTCGAAGAACCTAATGGTCAACTTTTCGGATGGTCGGGAAACAATAAATTTACAAAATGCCAATAAATCACATTCAGTCTGAAGTTGAGTAGGTTAAAGATTGTTCAAATCTATTCCTTGGATGTTAATTTTTTGTTCCTTGTGTTTGATTTTAACTTTTTAGAACATAAATAGTAACTACATTTTTATATATACAAAAAAATTTATTAAGATGAATTTTTTAAAATTTATAGGGGTTTATGGTTGTTTAGTAGTGACCATTACAGCATGTACGCAAAACGATAATATTGTTAAAACTGATCCCATTAAAGAATATGAATCATGCTGCGGTGCTGAAGCTGTTGAAAGCAGTTTTTCTACCGGTCAGTACTTGTATGTGCCTAATTCATTTACACCGAATAAAGATGGGGTCAATGATGTTTGGTTTCCGTATTTTTCTTCAGGCATTGATAAAATTCAAGCCGTTTTTATATACACTCTTGAAGATAATACCTTAATCCATCAAATGTATGAATATTATTTATATCCGGAAGGCACTTATGGATGGGATGGTACAAAATCAAGAAACGGAATGAACCTGGGAGATAATAGTTTGCATAAAGGTGGATTTTGGTATGAAATTTATTTTAATGAACCGGTGAACTTTGGAAATAATGAAAATTCATTTAAAGGAAAAGCATGTGTAATTGTCTGTGATGAAGATGCAGCCTATTTTAAAGATAAAGAAGGATGTTTTTTTCCGGTACAAGTCGACACAAACGGTATTTTGGACACGACGATACAAAACGGTGAAAATAATTGTTTTGGAAATTAGTTGACAGAAAATCTTATATAAGGACTGAAAGGAAATAGAGGACAATCCAAAACCAATGTTCTTTAAGAAAAATTAATTTTCCCGTGACAAAACCCGGGCATACTCAAATACGCCTGTTCATTTTTAAAGGGATTTTGCCAAAAGTCTCAAAATCAAAACAATATCAGGATCCCGAATTCAGGGAAGTCGTGAAATATACCCTGTTAACCCTTGAAATTGTGGTTCCATCGCGCGACGCCTCGACCCAGCTTCTCACATCGTCCCTTAAAAATGGGGCATAGCCCTGTTTTCTTAGTAGAATAATTCCAAAACGATCATTTGAGGGGCATTAGCCCTGAGTTCTTAGAATAAGGTTGATGTTAAGATTGAGAAAGTTTCACCCTTGAGATTGTAGTACCATCGTGCGCCGCGTCGATACAACTCCTCAAATCGTCCGTGAAGCTTGAGATTGTGGTACCATCGTGCGCCGCATCGATACAGATTCTACAAATCCAACAATTCCAACAAATCAAACAATTCCAACATTACCCCCAATCGTTTGATTAAATCATCCAATCTCCTCCTTTACGTGCGCCCACACTGATAAACATCATCATGCGTACTAATTCAGGTCATATTTGCAGGTGGCCTTAAGCCTATACCTTTACACTGTATTTTAACAAAACATTACAATATTAAAATTTTAAATAATGAAAAATATCAAAATATTATTAACCTCAAGCTTCCTGGTTCTTGGAAGTATCCTGGCAGTGGGTCAGGTAAAATTTATGGCCACTGCCGTCAGTACCTCGGTGACCGGTACATCAACCCTGCATGATTGGGAAATGAAAAGCCCGAAAGCAGAATGTACCATGACAGCAACAACAGATGCTAACGGAAACATCACAGCCATTTCTGCCATGAAATTTAAAGTGGTGACCAAAACACTAAAAAGTGGAAAAGGCGCTATGGACAACAATGCTTACAAAGCATTAAAAGCTGATAAAAGTCCTAACATTACCGCTGATTTAAAAAGCGCAAAAGTCACCACCAAAGACAATGTCAATTACACCGTTCAGGCTACAGTGATTCTGACCATCGCCGGTAAAGCCAAAAAAACGGACATGACTGCCACCTTAAAAAAGATTAATGTGGATTCTTATTCAGTCAATGCAAAGAAAAAAATCAACATGGTGGAATATGGCGTGGAACCTCCTTCTTTTATGATGGGCACCGTCACTACCGGAAAAGATGTTGACCTAAGCTTTAATTTCATTTTAAATAAATAAATCAATAACCATTCTTTAACCTTAAATCAAAGTAATAATGAGAAATTTAGTTCAATTGCTAATCGTTGTGTTGTTCGCATTTGTGGCGAATGAAGTAGTGGCACAAATTCAGTACACCAGGTCCTATGATAAGACAGGTATAAATGTTTTTGAACCTTCAAAAAAGGATGAAAATACCTATGATGGTTTTAAAATCAGAATCGGTGGATCTTTTACGCAGGATTTTCAAAGTTTCAAGGTCACAAATAAAGCTAATTATGTGCCAATAACTGGAACAAACAGACTTAATAAAAATTTACTTTTTGGATCGATTACTTCACAAGACTCATTGACATCAAACTTAACCGGTTTTAATCTGGCTATGGCCAACCTTAATTTTGACATTCAAATCGGTGATGGTATAAGAGTATTTCTTGAAAATTATATGTCTTCCCGTCACCACTCTGAATTTTGGGTAAAAGGTGGATACATCCAGATCGACAAATTGCCTATGTTCAACAATCCTGATTGGTTTACAAAGTATGTAAGAGTAAAAATAGGGCACTTCCAGCCTAATTATGGCGACTTCCAACACAGAAGAAGTGATGGTGGCAATACGATGTTTAATCCTTTTACTGAAAACCTGATTTTGGATGCATTTACCACAGAAATAGGTGGAGAGGCTTATGTTTTTCCTATTGATAACTTAATGTTGATGGTAGGTATGACTTCAGGTTTTATCAACGGTAATATTTCAGAATACCCTAGTGCAAATAATACTGCAGGTGTTGTTCCAACCAAAAAGAGCCCATCTATATTTGCAAAAGTTGCTTATGATAAAACATCAGAAAATTTGAGATACAGACTTTCTGCATCTATATACAACAATAGCAATATCCAGAGAAATACAATGTTCGCTGGTGACAGAACAGGTTCACATTGGTTTAGTGTTATGGAGCCTGCCAATATAATATCAAGTGGTGCAGTAACTGCAACAACAGCAGCAGCACAGTTTACTTCAGGTAGAGTTGATCCGGGCGTAGCAAACAGATTAACCGCCATCAACATCAGCCCGTTTGTAAAATGGAAAGGTTTGGAAATTCAGGGTGGTATCGATTTATTAAGTGGTTCTGTATACGGAGATACTTTGACAACTTCCGGAACCAAAGAATGGATCAAAAGAGATTGGACACAATTTTATGGAGAAGTTGTGTACAGATTCCTGAAAAACGAACAACTTTATGTAGGTGCAAGATTAGTTAATGCTACAGGTCAACCTATTGGTTTGAGATATGGCGCTAACGACGTGGCTTTAGGATTTGAAACTGGTACACAAGCTAAAGTAGGTATCAATAGATTATCCTTTTCTGCAGGTTATTTCCCAACCAAAAATATGTTGTTAAAAGTGGAATATACTCAACAACAATATAAAGACTTCCCTTGGGCAGACTACAGACATGAAGGTCAGTTTTCAGGATTTGTTGTAGAAGCCGTTATTGGATTCTAATCCACCCTAAACCAAACTCTTAAAAAAATCTCAGAAGGTTGGTACCGGATTCCGGTACCAACCTTTTTATTTCTTTTGCCTGAATGTTTTTTAGAAAAAATGCGCACGTTATAGTAATCTTTCATTTTTTCCTTACGGAAAACCATCTTATATTTGCACTGCTTACTAATGATACCATCCTTGATTCATCCATTCTACAACATACTTATTTGGTTTATTTTTGGTTCTGTTTTTTTGACAAACCCAAAAGATACCTGGATTATCAAAAGTTCCAGCAGCGTAACCGTTAATGGCAAAACCAATATCAATACCTTTTCCTGCAAAGTATCTTCTTATGGAAAAACAGATACTTTACATTGTTTTCCGGATAAAAAAAATGCCAATTATTATCCGGTGCACACGATGCTGAAGGTACCTGTCAAACAATTTGATTGTGGCAATCCTATCATGACCAAAGACCTTCAAAAAACACTTAAAGTCACTCAGTATCCGAATGTTATCATCGAATTATCCGCACTTTCCGCTTTGCCGGACATTAATTCCACCGCCATTGAAGGTCAGGCTTATATAACCCTCGCCGGAACAAAAAGGTATTACACCATTCCTTTTAAAACTACCAGACAAAAAAACCATATGTTGCTCATTGGAAAAAAACAAATCCGTTTTACGGAATTCAAACTGACCCCACCCACCAAACTCGGGGGCAGCATCAGGGTAGATGACGTCCTGGAAGTCGAGGTGACTTTGGTTATGGAAAAAAAGAAATAATCGTCAGTCGATTTATTTTTCCTGCTTTAATCCATAGGTAAACTGATCTCCGAAATGTTGTGGAAAGTCCTCCATACCCGGAAAACCAAGTTTTATATCTCTGCCATCATGTGGAATGACCGCTGTACCAAATATATAGTCCCAGATAGCGAGCGTTATCCCGAAATTGATTCCGTAGGGTTTGTTTTTTGGGATTTCATACGCATGGTGCCAGATATGCATCTCCGGACTGTTGAATATTTTTTTCATAAAAGGCCCCAGTATAAAAATTCCAACCAATGTGATGCCAACCAAAAACAATCCTTTTATAACAAAACCCTCACCAACCAAAACAGAAATATCAGCTACCCCGGTTACTATTGCCAGGCCAATCAAAAAACCGACGATTCCGCCGCTGACTCTGCCACTTACCGTAATATTGCTGTGGTTGTAGTGACCGACTGCTAAAGTGAAGATATGGATGATAAAAAAATCGTACAACCCGATGCCCAACAAAGCCAGAGGAATATATTCAATACTTCGGTAGACAATGGTCTCCATCCAATGATACCTTAGATGTGCAGCAAATCCCATTTGTTCTACGGAATGATGCACTTTGTGAAAATTCCACAAAAAAGAAAATCGGTGCAGTAAACGGTGAACCCACCATTGAACAAAATCCCTGACGATAAATCCCACCAAAAGAACCGACCACAACGGCCACATATTCATCGGATTGGACGCCTGAAGGTCAAATCCTGTTATATACAAAATGATGTTGTTGAATAAATCGACAAAAACATGAGAGGCCGCATTGTAAATCACCAAAGAAAACAGAAAAAAATTAAAAAACATGTAAAAGAAGTCCAGCCAGAAATCCTTCCGGAATTTGGGTTGGTTTTCTCTCCACGGTTTCCACCATTCCAAAGAGAAAAAAAACAACGAAACCAATATCAGCCAATAAAAATAGTTGTGCCAGGAAGGATGCGTTATCTCATGAAATAAATAGGAAGCATATCCGCCGTAAGCATTAAGTATGGTTTCTAAAACGTGATTCATAAAGAGTCGTTCAAAGGTGTTGTTTTATAACTTTCGTAATGGTAACAGGCTACAAAAACAATTGTTTGTGTCAAAACCTGCCTCCATGAAATACATTTTTTAAAAATATTTACAAAAGTAGTGGAAAATCCATGGTTTGAATGTAACCGAACTTACATAAGGGGAGCATGAGGTTTGGTTATGAAGAATCAAAAGATTTTTTGAAGTGAAGACACCGGATAACGATTCAGAAATAAAACTATTTGTGGATATTTTTGTCGATATACCAAAATCAAACCAATTAAAATGTCATTATTAACATCATCACTCGGAAGATTCCGGTTGGTCGCTTTTGTGGAAGGCGTTTCATATTTATTACTCGGTATCACCATGATTCTGAAATATCAATACGGCATGCCGAAACCCAACTATGTAGTCGGTATGTTGCATGGAGGACTATTTATGTTATATATTGTTTTGTTGGTTCAGGTAGGATTTTTATATAAATGGGGTTTTATCAAAATGTTTTGGGGTTTTGTCGCTTCCCTGATTCCTTTCGGCACTTTTTATGCTGATGTAAAATTATTCAGAGAAAAATAGTGTCCGATTTTTTAGAATAAGGAAAAAATCAGGATTACACTTTTTACTTTTTCCCGTAAGGAAATCAACAAACATATCCATTTTCTGTCGTAACCGCGACTACCATTTGACAAATTCGCCGGCCTATATGTTTATTGACTTCATGGCGACTTTTTGCTGTCAGGGATAACCATACTTTTGAAGGGATTTATATTTATTTAATTTCAAAATGTACGGATTATGATGACAACAATCTACCAATGGATGATAATGGTTTCCCTGGTTTGGGTGACAAATCCTTTACAACGTGTTCCAACTTCATCAACCATTACCGGTAAAATGACCGATGCAAAAACCGGAGAGGCAATTGCCTTTGGCACGGTAGTTTTGTATCAGAAAGGCCTTCTGATTAAGGGCACGGAATCAGATATTGACGGCAAATATCACTTTCAACAAGTAAACCCCGGTACGTATGATATCGAAGCAAGTCTTTTGGGATACGCAGCACAAAAAATCGAAAATGTAATCATCAAAGCCGGGAAAACCAATGTAATTGATTTCCAATTGTCAGATGATGCAGTCCTGTTGGAATTGGGTGTTGAGGTTCGAGCTTATAAAGTACCTTTGATTCAAATTGATAATACTATCCAAGGTTCAACGGTCACCGCACAAAAAATCAAAAAACTTCCCTTCAAAGGTGTAGATGATATACAAAACAAGGCTACAAATAATGATGAGGTCAATATTCGCGGAAGCAGGGCTAATGAGACCGTATATTTTATTGATGGTATCCGGGTGACCGGCGGCATTGTACCCGAAAACCATCATGGATCCGGAAATACAGAATCTTATGCAGAAATCAGGGAAAATAAGTTTGTCGATGTACAGGACGAATCGCTTTCCACTTTTGCATTGGATGTGGATCGTGCAGCCTACAGCAATGTACGCAGATTTATAAATGGAGGCCAGCTTCCTCCGGCGGATGCGGTCAGGATTGAGGAAATGATCAATTATTTTGTTTATGACTATCCGCAGCCCAAAGGAAATGATATCCTTGGGGTCACGACCCATATGACGGAATGTCCGTGGAATCAAGGTCTCAAACTTTTGCATGTAGGTGTTCAAAGCAAAAAAGTCGACGTCAGTAGCTTGCCACCTTCCAATCTTGTTTTTTTGATCGATGTTTCGGGTAGTATGGGAGTGTCTGAAAAACTGCCTTTGGTGATCGCATCCCTTAAAGTTTTGGTCAATCAGTTGAGGCCGGAAGATAAGGTTGCCATTGTCACCTATGCCGGTTATGCCGGTGTCGCTTTACCTTCTACATTTGCTTCTGAAAAACAAAAGATTATGGATGTACTGGACGGACTGCAATCCGGAGGTTCCACGGCGGGTGCACAAGGCATTGTTACGGCATATCAGATAGCTCTGGAAAATTTTATTCCCAAGGGCAACAATCGGGTCATTCTGGCTACAGACGGAGATTTTAATGTCGGATTGAGTGACAACAGAGGTTTGGAAAAGCTGATTGAGGAAAAACGAAATTCCGGTGTTTTTCTATCGGTTTTGGGTTATGGCATGGGCAATTATAAGGACGATAAAATGCAGATTCTGGCAGATAAAGGTAATGGAAATCATGCTTATATCGACGATATGCAGGAGGCTGTCAAAGTATTGGGTGACGAGTTTGGTGGCACGATGTACACCCTTGCCAAAGATGTCAAGTTTCAGATTGAGTTTAACCCTGACAAAGTGCGACATTTTCGGTTGGTTGGATATGAAAACCGGATGTTGGAAAAAGAGGATTTTAATGACGACGCCAAAGACGGTGGTGAGTTGGGCATGGGGCACCAGATGACCGCAATTTATGAATTGGTATTGGCAGATGATGAAAATGGATGGTTGATGGTAGATCCTTTAAAATATCAGGAAACGAAAAAAAACATCCGAAAAGCAGCGATTTTCCGAAGAATGGGCAACCATTAAGTTCAGGTACAAAGATCCGGATTCTTCGAAAAGTAAAAAGTGGGAACAAGTCATTTCCGGTCCGGTGAAACCCCTTGAATCGCTTCATGATGATGTCCGTTTTTCTGTGGCTGTGACATACGCCGGCATGTTAATGCGTGGTATCTCAACATTAGATTCGAAGTCTTATGAAGAGATGATATCGTTGGCGGCCTCTTCCAAAGGAAAAGATGAAGACGGCTACAGGGCAGAGTTTGTCCGATTGATGAAAACTGCTTCAGAATTAGCACAATCCAAAGAACTGGCCATAAAAAATCATTGAAGTTTTGTTTACGCATGGCAGGCAGTCCGAAGGTCGGGCTGTCTGTTTTTTATTCGTAACGAAGTGCTTCGATAGGGTCGAGTTTGGATGCTTTGAGGGCAGGGTAGAGTCCTGATATCAATCCGACCACAAGGCAGACGACCATGGCGAGGATCATCCAGTTCCATGGTATAAAAAACCGGCCTTTGACCACGATAGTCACTATGGCACCAAATCCGATACCGAGGATGGTACCGACGACTCCGCCTATAAGGCAAATGATGACCGCTTCGATCAAAAATTGGCGCAGGATAACGGTCCGGGAAGCGCCGATGGCTTTTCTGATACCGATTTCTTTGGTTCTTTCGGTTACCGTCACCAGCATGATATTCATAAGTCCGATAGAAGCACCCAGCAAGGTTAGCATGGCGATGACAATGGTACCAATCCTTAGGTTGGTTGTCATTTCTTTTAATTGATTGAGGACGCCGTCGCTTTTTCGTATTTCAAAGTCATTTTCATAACCGATTTTAATTTTTCGTACATTTCTCATGACGCCGATAGCTTCATTGGTGGCTTCATCAATCCTGTTTGCCTGAGCTACAGCGACGGTAATATTGTAATTTTTATCGGCAAAACCGTGGAGAACTTTGCCATTGTAGATGGGAATAAAAACCTGCCGGTCATTGGAGCCACCGCTTGAATTTCCTTTTTGTTTCAGCACGCCAACCACTACATATTTATTGGCGTCGACAAAAATGGTTTTCTGGATGGCTTTTTCATGATTTTTTCCAAATAATTCTTCTGCGATTTCACTGCCTAATACGGCTTTATAACTATTGCTATATGTTTCGTTTTGGGTAAAATTTCTGCCAAATTGTATTTCAAAAGCTGTTGTACTCAGGTAGTTTTCATCGATTCCATTCACTTTTGTGGTGGGGTTGGTCTTTTTTTCTCCGTAACGAACGACAGCATTACTTACACATCGGGTATCTGTACTGACGATATATCCTTTTTCCTGAAAAAACTGTTTAAAATCGTATGCTTGTTCAAAACTTATAGGATCACTTACTTTTTCAGAACGTCTGCCCATCGTACGAATGGTTTCGGACGCCGGTCGGACACTGAATGAATTGGCTCCCAACCGGTTGAAATTGTCGCTCATCGAAAATAAAATACTATCAATCGCCGTCAGAATTCCTACAAGGCAGGCGATACCAACTGCAATGATAAGTAAGGTCAGGAAAGATCGCAAAAAATTGGATTTTATCGATCCGACCGCAAGTTTTATATTTTCACTAAAGTCCATGATTCAAAAGAATGATGTGTAAAGTTAATCATTTTTGTGTTTTACTGAATATTTATTCGAAGTAAGAGTTGTTTTTATAGATAAAAATACTCAAAATATTTTGATTTAGGACCTCATTCTTTTGTTTTTTCACAATCCCCGAAGGATGATTCCAGGAACAGAAATTGAGGTAAATCGCAGGTAATCTCTTTGAAAACAATACGATATCCAACATTATTAATATCTGGTAATTTTCCTTCATTTTTGTCGCTTACCCCGCCCTGAAGAAGGGAGCGACAAAAAATATATTTCCCTAATGTTCTTTCAGCAAGTATAGACTCACCGAGGCTATTATCGTCCGGGGCAAAACCCGGAGGATGATGACCGGTAAGGTCGGGAAGTCCTGCCCGGCCTCTCCATAATTCGGAATTTTATAGGGGCCTACCCACACAATTTAATCAAATAAACGCTATTTTTTGGTGATTTCAGCCACCCGGAACAATACTATTTTTTGAATGAGGTCATAAGGAATATCCTGATTTAAAGGAAATTGTACCGATCCTTTTCCCTGTTTGTAAATCGAAAGTTCTTTCTGAAAAGCCTCATGTCCTGAAGGCGTCGCATACAAACCAATATGTTTTTCGTAACCGGCAAAATATACCAGGGGTTTGCCTTTTTGTTTATACGCAGGCATATTGTAAGCGATCATTTCTGTGGCTTCCGTTGCATTATTCCGGATGATTTGCCTGATTTTTTCCAGGATGACTTTTGTTTCTGAAGGAAAAGTGTCGATATATTGTTGTACGGATTCGTATTTGGTATTCATGAGTCATGTGATTTTAGAAAAAAACAGAAAGGCTGTCGGGTCAATTTGGGTATATAATCCGGCCGTCGATGGGCCATATTTTTATTAAAAAGGAGGGACAGGAATCAGATTCCATAGTTTGGGTGAAGCGACGGTTTTGAAAGATTCGTTTAATATATCGGTCAGAAAATGTTTTTCGAGCGACAAGGGTTCGATAAAAGTCCATCCTTGTTTGCCCCAGGCATTCGGAACCGCATACACTTTTCCACCTGACATGGTACAAAATACATCCTGTTCTTCGGGTTTGAGTTTTACACACAACCTCTGGTTTTTTTCGTCCCAGGTAACCCATATTTTTTTGTTAACCCTAAATGAGTTTTTTTCAAAATGCGGGGATAAAGTCACCCCCGGGAAGGAAGCCATATAATCAAACCATTTTTGCATAGGATCAATTTGAGGTGGTAAAAAAACCGCATTCCGGATAAAGATCATCTGTGTATTTTAGAGCTTCAACCCTGTAATTTATGCTCCGTACTTAAACAGAACTTTAAAATGATGAGTCTGACCATGTTTTTCGTAACAAAAATATATTTTTATAAAGAATTCAAGGGTATTTTAATAATAGATTTTTACAAATACAGCCCATTATGTAACCTCACAATCTCTTATTATATAGCAGACATGCCAAAAAATACAGCGGGTTAACACCAAAATCCAAATTCTTTTTATCTTTGCGTCCATTTTGTAAAACAGCCCTCTATTTGAAAGTTCTTTTGCAAATGATACCAAACCGGGAATTTAAATAGTTATTCATGTCAAGAGCAGTTATCACTTCAATAGGAGGATTCGTTCCGGAAGATATACTCAGTAATCAGGACCTCGAAAAAATAGTCGACACCACTGATGAGTGGATTACCTCCCGAACCGGAATCAAAGAACGTCGTATCTTAAAAGGTGAAGGGAAAGCTACCTCTTACATGGGTGTTCAGATAGTAAACGAAATACTACGAAAAAGAGGCATTTCGCCGGACGAAATAGAGATGCTGATTTGTGCGACCGTCACAGGCGACATGATCTTTCCGGATACAGCCAATACCATTCTCGATAAAATCGGTGCCAAAAATGCTTTTGGTTATGATATCAATGCTGCCTGTTCCGGGTTTTTATTTGCCCTAACGACAGCTACCAAGTTTATAGAATCCGGAACCTTCAAAAAAGTGATTGTTCTCGGCATCGACATGATGTCTTCCATTATCGATTATAAAGATCGTACCACTTGTATCATTTTCGGTGACGGCGGAGGCGGTGTTTTGCTTGAGCCTTCAGAAGAAGATGGTTATGGTGTTATAGACTCAATCCTCAAAGCAGACGGTTCGGGAAGAGCATATCTGCACATGAAAGCGGGAGGTTCACTCAAACCGCCGAGTATGGAAAGTGTATTAGCCAACGAACATTATGTATACCAGGATGGAAAGCCGGTATTTAAAGCAGCGGTCACTGGAATGGTATCGACCATTAAAGAATTGTTGGAGCGCAACAATCTTGATATGGAAGAAGTCAATTGGCTTGTACCTCATCAGGCAAATATGCGGATCATCAATTCCGTAGCAGAAATGCTCGATTTTCCTAAAGAAAAGGTTATGGTTAATATTCATAAATATGGCAATACCACAGCAGGTACCTTGCCATTATGCCTTTGGGATTATGAAAAAAGATTAAAAAAAGGAGATAAAATCATATTAAGTGCCTTTGGAGGCGGTTTTACGTGGGGTTCAACCTACATTGTGTGGAATTATTCATCATAAAATGATTTTCCTGCTTACAATTTAAAGCAATTTATTAATTTTGTAGAAGTTTATTTATTTATGGCAAATACATCAGATATCAGAAACGGGCTTTGTCTCAATTTTAACGGTGACGTTTATTCCATTGTGGAATTTTTGCACGTTAAACCGGGAAAAGGAAATGCATTCGTCCGTACCAAAATCAAAAGTCTGACTACCGGAAAGGTTATCGAAACCACTTTTCCGGCAGGTCACAAAATTGACGACGTTCGTGTCGAAAGAAGAAAATATCAATATCTTTACAACGACGAAACAGGATACAACTTCATGGATAATGAAACCTTTGACCAGGTGACCATTGCAGAAGCCATGATCGACAGTCCTCAGTTTCTTAAAGAAGGCAGTGACATTGATATATTATTCCATGCCGAAAAAGACATTCCCCTCACAACGGAAATGCCCGCATCCATAGTATTGGAAGTGACTTATACAGAACCTGGGGTGAGAGGCGATACCGCCACCAACGTAACCAAACCCGCTACGGTAGAAACAGGAGCTGAAGTAAAAGTGCCTATTTTTATCAATCAGGGCGATAAAATAAAAGTGGACACCCGAACAGGTGCCTATCTGGAAAGAGTTAAATCATAACCTAAAAAACGAAATATCATGGATTTCAACGAAATACAAGAACTGATCAAACTGGTCAATAAGTCGAATCTTACCGAATTCAAACTCAAAGACAAAGACTTTGAAATTCAAATCCGTACCAAACAACATCAGAAAGGTAGCGATATTCAATATGTTTCCGCTCCTCAGATGATGAGTCCTGTAGCAATGCCTGCTGCTCCTGTTGCACCCGCTGTATCCGCTCCATCTGCAGCTCCTGCCGGTCAGGAAGCAGAAAAAGCGCCCGCTCCTGCTTCAGGCAAAAAAACCGTTGAAATTAAGTCGCCGATCGTAGGTACTTTCTATCGCTCTCCGGGACCGGACAAACCTGCTTTCGTAAAGTTGGTGATGCCATCACGGCAGGAAATCCTGTTTGTATCATTGAAGCTATGAAGTTATTCAATGAAATTGAAAGTGATATCAGCGGTACGATCGTAAAAGTCCTCGTAGAAGATGCTTCTCCGGTAGAATACGATCAGGTACTCTTTTTGGTCGAAGTATAACGGTTGTTTCCGTTGTATTTTTCTTTTTTTTCATGACATTCATATACGGACATGTTTAATAAAATCCTTATAGCCAACAGAGGTGAAATTGCATTGCGCATCATTCGTACCTGCAAAGAAATGGGCATCAAAACCGTTGCCATTTATTCTACCGCTGATAAAGAAAGCCTTCACGTGCGTTTTGCCGATGAAGCCGTTTGTATAGGCCCCGCTGCCTCTTCAGAATCATACCTCAACATCCCGAGGATCATGGCTGCTGTAGAGATTACCAACTCTGACGCCGTACATCCGGGTTATGGTTTTTTGGCAGAAAATGACAAATTTGCTGAAATCTGCCAACAATATGGCGTAAAATTTATCGGACCCACAGCGGATATGATCCGCAAAATGGGAGACAAAGTGACCGCCAAAGAAACCATGATCAAAGCAGGAGTACCTGTTGTGCCTGGTTCCGGAGGATTGGTTAAAGATGTTCAGCAAGGTTTAAAAATCGCCAAAGGGATCGGTTATCCCGTAATGATCAAAGCTACTGCCGGTGGTGGTGGCAAAGGGATGCGGATCGTACCCGGCGAAGACGAATTTGAAACTTTGTGGAATAGCGCCAAACAGGAAGCCAAAGCAGCTTTCGGCAACGATGGTATTTATATAGAAAAATTTGTTGAAGAACCACGACATATCGAATTTCAGATTATTGGTGACCAATTCGGAAGAGTTATCCACCTTTCAGAAAGAGAATGTTCCATCCAACGAAGACACCAGAAATTGGTGGAAGAAAGCCCTTCACCGTTTTTGGATCAGGAACTTCGTGATAAAATGGGAGACGCCGCAGTGAAAGCCGGCAAATCCATCAACTACGAAGGAGTAGGAACCATAGAGTTTTTGGTCGACAAACACAAAAACTTCTATTTCATGGAGATGAATACCCGGATTCAGGTAGAACATCCGGTAACCGAAGAAGTTATCGACCATGACCTCATCAAAGAACAAATCAAAGTAGCGGCAGGGATTGCCATTTCCGGCAAAAATTATTATCCGACCATGCATGCTATGGAATGTAGGATCAACGCAGAAGATCCTTTAAATGGTTTCAGACCCAGCCCGGGAAAAATCACATCATTTCACAGTGCTAAAGGCCATGGTGTAAGGGTGGATACCCACGTATATGCCGGATATTCCGTTCCGCCGTTTTATGACTCCATGATTGCCAAACTGATATGTAAAGCCCAAACCCGGGAAGAATGTATTAAAAAAATGCAACGGGCCCTGGATGAATTTGTCGTCGAAGGCATCAAAACCACCGTTCCTTTCCATAAGGCGTTGATGAAAAATGAAGCTTTCAGATCAGGTAAATTTGATACCAGTTTCCTGAATACCTTTGACTTCGAACAGTGTGTTGAATAACAGAACCATAATATGAGCGCCTTTTTCAGGCTCATTGCGAGGGTAGGTCGCTACAAAAGACACTTTACACTCAGTATATTGTCCAATATAATGCTGTCGGTATTTACCGTGGTTAGCATTCCTTTGCTCATACCTTTTTTTCAGATGTTGTTTGAAAAAATGTTCCGGTCACAGAGCCGCCGACTACCCATGCGATCGATCAATGGGTCAATTACTACCTCAGTATGATGATCCAGGATGTCGGCAAAATCAACGCTTTGATGTGGGTTTGCGGTATCATGATCATCGTTTTTTTTATCAAAAACGTATTCCGTTACCTGGCGACGTACTTTATGGCTCCGGTGCGCAACGGCATCATTTACGATTTGCGCAAAGAACTTTTTGACAAATTTCTCGATCTGCCGCTCAGTTATTATTCCACAGAAAAAAAAGGAAAACTGCTGTCTTCGATGACAACAGATGTTCAGGAGATCGAATGGTCCATTCTCAATGTGATTGATGCCATTTTTAAATCGCCCATCATCATAGCAGGAAGTATCTTTTTTATGATTTACATAAGTCCGCAATTGACGGCTTTTGTTGCGATATTGTTGGTGTTTACCGCTTTTATCATCGGGGGTATTTCTAAAATCTCAAAAAGAGTCCGGAAAAGCGCAGGAAAAAGTCGCCGAACTCACCAGTACCCTGGAAGAAACCATTGGGGAATCCGGATTATCAAAGGTTTTGGCGCCGAAAAACATTTGTCCAAACGGTTTGAAAACGAAAACGACAGTTTCCGGAATATTCTGACGGCACTCATCTGGCGAAGAGATTTGTCCAGTCCCTTATCAGAATTTTTAGGTATTACCGTGGTAACTTTTTTATTGTATTACGGCAGTGTGTTGGTTTTTGAAGACAAACTCCAGCCGGAGACCTTTTTTACCTTTGTTTTTGCCTTTTATCAGGTCATCGAACCCTCCAAAACCTTTGCCACAACCTATTACAATATACAAAAGGTTTGGGTGCTTTGGACAGAGTGGAGGCTATACTTTTTACACCCAATCCGATAGAAGAAAAAGAAAACGCAATTGATATTGACGGCTTTCAGTCTCATATTGTATTTGATAAAGTATCTTTTGCTTATCAAAATAATGACGAAGAAGTGCTCAGAGATATTTCGCTCACCATTCCCAAAGGAAAAATTGTCGCTATTGTAGGCCCTTCTGGTGCCGGAAAATCCACCCTTACGGATATGTTGCCTCGATTTTACGATCCTACCGGCGGAAAAATCCTGATCGACGGCAAAGACCTCAAAGATATTTCCCTTTCTTCATTGAGAGATCAGTTCAGTCTGGTCAGTCAGGAAGCCATATTGTTTCACGATACGGTGCGGAATAATATAGTTTTCGGAAAACAAGCTACCGAAGAAGAGATCATTCAGGCGGCCAAAGTCGCCAATGCCCATGATTTTATTTCGTCCATGCCGCAGGGTTATGATACGTTGATCGGTGACCGGGGTGTCAAACTCAGTGGAGGCCAAAGACAAAGGCTTACTATTGCCAGGGCCGTATTGCGCAACCCGGCGATATTGATATTGGACGAAGCGACATCAGCCCTTGATTCTGAGTCCGAAAGATGGGTCCAGGACGCTTTAACCCAACTGATGAATGGGAGAACATCGATTGTGATCGCTCATCGTCTCTCAACGATTCAGAATGCCGATATCATTGTCGTCATGGAAAATGGAAAAATCATCCAGATGGGCAATCATCAGGAACTTATTGCTGAAGATAACCTCTACCGCAAACTGGTCGAAATGCAGAATCTCGATCCGGGTGCCTTACAATCCTGATTTTCAAGAGTCGAAATAACGGTTTTATCTCAATCGGTATAATAACTTTTATACCACCGGCTCAGGCAAATATAAAGTTGTCTGATATTCCCGTTTTTTCTGATCGATCAACGAACCCAAAGCTCCGTTGAGGCTGCCTTGGGTGGCCAATGTCGGATGTGCCCAAAACATTTGTAAAATACCTTTATCGGCACAATGGTTGTGAAACCAGTCAATCGGCAGGTGGCAGGTGTTTTGTTCCATTGTTTCCACCAACTTTTGGCAGGCACACGGTCGAGGAAGTAAGCACCTGCCATACGACCTTTGGTGGCGGGGTAAAGTCGGGTATCAGGTTTTCGTTCGCTGCCTTTGACATAAGTCAGGCTGCTGTCTTCCAGAGAGACGATAAAGTTTTTATATTTTTTTTCCTCAATTTCGCGGAGGATAAATTGTAATTCATCGCAAAAAAACGATTCCAAAAAGATATCATCTTCAAAAATCAGGGCAAAAGGAATATCCTGTAACAGCATATCCCGGTAGCAGGAAATATGTTTGTAAGCGCAGGAAACCGCCGGAGACATAACGGAAAGCTCACCACTAAAAAGACGTTGATGTTCTTCGTGTGAGATGGTATCCATATCGCCATCCGTCATAAAACCGGTATCCGGAGAGCAGCATGCAAGTTCATTTGGCGGAGCATATGTGTTTTTTGCGTTCCTCCTGCGTTTTGACATGGATGATATAAACGTTTACCTTGTTTATCATGTGTAATAAGGCATAGTCATCCGTACGGATGTTTTTTAATTGTAAGGACGACACAAGATACAGCAATTTTGAAAATGGCCAAAATATAATCAATTGGCCAAGTTGTTAAACCTCAACCTTCCCGCTGACTAAAATGGATAAAAAAGGGAAAAACCGTTACATTTTATCCGGAGAAATTGGATTGGGAACGATGTTTTTAACAGGTTTAATACTTTTGAGATAGGTAAAAACGGCATGAATTTCTTCATCTGTAAGTGAAATATAATTTACCCAGGGCATTGGAGGAAGGAGGGTACGGCTGCCGTCGAGACCTTTTGTTTTCCTTCTGTAAGCGCTTTTTTAAATTGTTCTTCAGACCAGTTGCCGATACCCGTTTCGTCCGGAGTCAGGTTGGCTGCAAAGGAGATACCCCAGGGTCCTGCTGCCGCGGTCAGGGTCGGGATAAAAACATGGCAAAACCTTCTTTGATCAGTTTGCTGTCAAAAGTGACAACGGGTCTGTCTGAAGGATAACCTGACAATAACAATTCTTCGATGATTTCCGGACCCTTGGGACCTACTTTTTTAGGTGAATGGCAGTCGTTACAACCCATGATTTCGACCAGATGTTTTCCATTTTTTATGACATCTTCTTCTGACACTTCAACGGTTGTTGTATCCTTTTTGGGATTTATTTTTTCACCACAGGAAACAAGATGTAAGGATATATTTGTCCCAAATATAAATACGAATAATAAGGTTGATTTTTGCATTATGTGTTTTTTAATGTATACTGAATGTATTGTTGGTTTTTTAAATATTTTTGATGGAACACAAAAACCGCAACAGAGCATCTCTTCAGGAGAGAAAATTGTTGTTTTATGATTCAAATCGCCAACAAAAGTATAAAAAGTTGATAAACGGCAAAATATTTCAAATATATTTTTAAAAATTGTCCTTAAGAATTAGGGGAAGGTAATAGGTTTTGCGGGATGTATAAAGTTATTTATTGTCAAAAATGGATTTCAGTAAAATCTAAAATCCGAGGCCATCATCTGCCGGCTAGCTGAGGAACGAAGACCGCTGGACGATGGATTGAGTAAAAGAAGATACGATCCTGTTTTGATTGCGTTAAGTCTTTCAACTGTTTTCGCTCAAGGGTGACTGACCGTTACCCGCCATTTGAGCCACCTACAAGGGCTCAAAATAGGAAGGAACCGCGAACTATGGCTCGCGGGTGGAGAATTAAAATAAATGTTAGGTGATAGGTATTAGGTTTTAGGCAGTTTTTCAAACCTTCCGAAGGTGTGGTCGACCCTGATTATCAATGCTGCGCATTGTCCGTTCATACCATCCCATCCCTTCCTTGAAATGGAAGGGTGACGCACAGGGTCTGGATTTTATGCGTAAATGCTTGTGGTTTTCTGGTTATCTTAACAAGGGGCGTAGCCCTGTAATCTTAGTAGAAAATCAAAAAACGATAATTTGAGGGCGTTAGCCCTGAGTTCTTAGAATGAAGAGAGGTTTTAAGGGCGGAGAAATTACAGAGAATCAGTTTTTTATCTATCCTTTGATTTGGCTTTTGTCTGAAATCCCATACAGACATAATATATATTGTTGATGTAGTTATTTTGTATATGATTCCATAATTTTCAAGGCAGAATATGCACATGCTGAAGATCAGTTTTTCTCCCTATAGCAGGAAATAATGATATGATATTTACCCTCATTTCTACCTCCTGGTAAAGCCACAAAGAATATGTTTCAGACTGGTTTCTTTGAATATAAAAAGCCAATATATTTTCTAATTCCGAAATAGCAGTTTGAGACCAGATTATCTTTTTCGAACCATTGTTTAAAATGATAAGTGCTTTCTGCCTCTGAAAATACATTTCCATTTTTAATGTCTTTTTCAGCCGATGTAACTGAAGATTTCATATCGTCTGATAGTGTGTAGACCTGATTTTTATTGCATAAATGACCAATCATTTCTTCAATTTCAATCAACAAATTTTCATCTTTCATGGATTTTATTTTCCAATAACTCTGGATCTCACGGGAACGGAAGGCATGGTAAAATTTTTAGCAAATATAAAGTTTTTTGAATCATTTATGAGTAAATATATGAATTTACTATAAAATTTTGAATTTGGTTTATATACAAATTAGCAATAAATGTCTTTTACCGCCATTTGAGCCCACCTACAAGGGCTCAAAATAGGGAAAAGAACCGTGAACTATGGCTCATGGTGAAAAAAAATACATAGATGTTAGGTTTTTAGGATTGTTTATGGTGAAAAGTTTAAAGTTTAGGCGGTTTTATCGTAACTTCCGCGATATGTGCGACAAAAAATGGTTTTTTCAATGCTTCGCATTGGTGTTTTTTACTCATTTTGTCAAGCCACAAGCCGTTGTTTGTGGTTCCTTCATTACAGAGTGAAATCGTTCACTCTGTTCCCTTCTTTCAGTCAGGACCATTCCGTCATCTCCATAGTACCTCCAAGCCTTAAGGGCTTGAATCCGAATAACTCCGGGTGATACCCACGGGTTATCATGAACCGGTTCCCCAACCACAACGTGGTTGAATATCAATATTCTGAAATGTAATGGATAGAAATAAAAATTACCCCCGGACATTCAACCACTCCGTGGTTGGGGGGATTTGTCTTCCGGAACCCCGCATTTCATTCGGGGCTATTCATATTTAATCCTTTCAGGATTGTTAAGCAATTAAAATTATTGACCCTCCGTGCGGCGCGTCGACCCAAATATCCAAATTCACAAATCGACACTTCAATGAAAACAGATCAGTAAAAATGTCAGAATCACGGATTAAACAGATGAAAGGATAGCACGGATTTATGTTTGGCGTAAATAAAAATCCGTGGAATCTGTAATCAATAAAATCTGTGATTCTGATAATGATGGCCGATGATGTCGACCCACCTGCGCCGCCCCGACCCAACTTATCAAATAATCAAATAATCAACTTATCAAATAACCAACTCATCAAATCGTCAAAAAAAAAGCCCCGCCGGATTGAGGCGTAGAAAGTAATATTTTTCTCAAAATTATTCCCCAATCTCCTCCACCATTCAAAAATTTTATTTTAGTTTTTTTGTAGCACAAGGTAACGATAAGGATACAAACACTCTTTCTGAACAAAATAAATTCTTTTTGGAAAGGAAGATTATACAGAGTCTGCAAAGTTTGGAAAACCGGAAGTGTGACAGAGGTTTGTAGTGGGAATAAACAAGTTCTACTCCACCACGAGAAAAATAGTTTGCCAAATATAGAAACTTTACTTAGCTTTGCTGAAAATTTAGTTTGAAGAATTTTGAAACCATATTTTGGAAGCAGCTAAGGAGTTTATTGCCAGTCTCGATAAGAAATCGGCAAGTAAAGTCTTTTATAACATAGATATAGCAGAGCAAACCAACGATATGAAGATTTTCAAAAAACTTCAGGGTGAATCTGGGAAACCTAACGTAGTGGTTCGACAAAAGTCAATTCAGGAGTAAATATTTAGAAACCAACATAGATTATTAGCTTTTTGGGATAAGTCAAATAATAAAAATACATTGGTCATTGCAACACATGGCTTTATAAAAAAGTCAAGTAAAGTGCCAAAAAATGAAATTCAAAAGGCTGAGAACATTAGAAGTGAGTATTTTGCATCAAAAAAATAAAGATAAAATGGCAAATAAAAAAAATGAAGACATATACCCTTGCTGACATGAAGGATATGTACATTTGGCAAACAAGGAACAAAAGATAGAGATGAATATGAGTATGAACTCAGGATGGATATCATTGGCAAAATGATAAAACAAGCACGTCAGGAGCGAAACTTAACGCAAGAACAATTAGGTGAACTAATCGGTGTTCAAAAGTCACAAATTTCCAAACTTGAAAGCAGTGCAAACAGTGCAACAATAGATACCATAATCAAAGTTTTCAAAGCACTGAAGGCTGAAATAAATTTTCGTGTAAAACTTGAAAATGAATTTGTACAATTAATGTAAAATGAAAGGCAAGAGTAGAACAATGGCTATGACGTGCAACTCTCTTATCGTCGAGCTGTCGCATAGCCCTGCCGTTGTGCTTCATAATAACCAACAGCTAACCAATGATAAATATTTTTAATAAAATTAGACAAAAATTGCTTTCTGAAAACAAGTTCAACAAATATCTGATATATGCAATTGGAGAAATTGTACTTATAGTTATTGGAATTTTGATTGCACTTTCTATCAATAACGCCAACGATGTTAAAAACAAACGTCAGAAGGAACTTATCCTTCTCACTGAAATGCGTCAGAATCTTCAAACAGACATTAGAGATCTCGATTTTAACATCAAAGGGAGTGCTAAAAGAATACAAGCCAACGAGATCATCTTAAAAACATTACAAGAGAGGGTGTCGATGCATGATTCCTTAAAGCCATACTATGCAAACATCATTGGCAATTTTCAATTAAGCAGCAACACTGCGGCCTGGGAAAATCTTAAATCTGTGGGAATGGATCTGGTTTCTAAAGATTCACTCAGAAATGCAATCTCCAACCTGTATACAGTCAGATATACCTACCTCGAAAATGTTACCAAAGGATTGGACGATAATCAGCAATGGAATACCTTTTATCCACAGTTCCTTGACTTGATCAACGTAGAACAATTTTGGGTTTCCGCTGAGCCGGTAAGTCATGAGGCATTGATGGATAATCGGAAATTCCAGGAAACCCTTAAGATGAATCTGGTTATCCGTAACTATATGCTGAATCAATATAAAACGATTCACAAGGATGTCAATTTGCTTCTGGACCAAATTGATAGGCACATTTTTACATTGAATAACGAATGATAAAGTGTTAAAAAAATAACGAAAGCACAACAATATATAAGCGATAATGCTACCTAAATAGTCGTACCTCTGCAGGTACTCACTTTTATTTTGCAGAACCGTCAGATTGAGACAAAATTATAAATCAAAATGAGAATATCACCAATTATAGAAGTAGAGGAATTGTTTAAAATTTATAAAAATTCTGATGTAATGATTTTCGATGTTAGCAATGGTAAAAATGCTACATCTAAATACGAGACAGAACATATTGAAGGTGCATTTTTTGTAGATCTAAATACTCAATTAGCAGACATTAAAAACGATTTTGCAGAAGGGGGACGACATCCATTACCCAAAATAGAAACTTTTGCTAAAACTTTGACCGATTTAGGAATTTCAAAAAATAAACATATTGTACTTTATGACGATAAAAACAGCTCAAATGCTTCTGCAAGATTTTGGTGGATGCTAAAATCTGTCGGACACGAAAAGGTTCAGGTTTTAAACGGAGGATTAAATCAGGCTAAAAATAAAAATTTTCCATTGAGTTCAAAAAAGGAAAGAGCTCAAACAGTTTCAGAATCATATCAAATTGAGAAATGGAATTTACCAATAATAGAAATTAGTGAGGTCGAAAACGTATCATTAAATCCAAATTATTTAGTAGTTGATGTTCGTGACAAAGAACGATATGACGGAATATCCGAACCAATTGATTTAATTGCCGGACATATTCCGGGTGCTGTAAATATTCCTTTTATAGAAAATTTAGACCAGAACGGATTATTCCTTAACCCAATAGAATTAAGAAATAAATATAAAAGATATTTGGAGATATTAAAAATGAAAATATTGTAGTTCATTGTGGTTCAGGAGTAACAGCTTGCCATACTTTATTAGCATTAGACTATGCTGAAATGGAAATCCCAAAGTTGTATGTCGGTTCCTAGGTGAATGGAGTAGAAACAGTAAAATGATAGAAACAACGAACACCTAACAACCAGTTTGGCAATATGGTGGTTGTAGTGCTAAATACAGCGACATTTCTTCGTGTAAACTTGTGTAATTACCGGACAATTTAATAAGTAACAGGAAAATTAACCTCATGAAAGGAAGATAACCAAGTAAGGTCAAAACAATTTCAACTTATTGATCAAAAGGATTTCTAAAGGACAAAGTACCATAAATCAGTCTGCAATACCAGCAGGAATCCTTATCTTTGCGGTTGGAGATCAGAGATAAGGTTCTTAAAGATTAAATGGAGTTACCAAGATATATAACACAAACAGGTAGAAGTCGAAAAGTTTATCAATTTATAAGTGAAGGACCAAATGGAAGCATCACAAAAAGAGTCTATTTCCAGGAAACAACCCGGGATAACTATGTAAGTCTTTTTAATGGGAGATTATGATAAACAAACAGGTGAAACTGATTTCTACAATGTTTCAAATAATGGAGATAGAGACAAGGTATTGGCTACCATAGTTGATATATGTTATAACTATTTTGAGTTGTATCCAAATCATATCATAACATTTACAGGTGCTAACGAAGCAAGAACCAGACTTTATCAAATGGCTATCAACACATATTTTGATGAATTATCTTTAGATTTCCATATTTATGGGGAACTTAATAAGGCTGTAGAACCGTTTAGAAAGAATGTCAACTATTCATCATTTTATGTACTATTAAAATAGAAATCATGCATAATCACAATAACATCTTAGATTTGGATCTAAAAAGACACCCAATTATGATAATCAATGAAGAATTGGATAATGTCAAACCATCAAATATTCCGCAAGCAAAACTTGACAGTTTTGAAAAGGCAGTAAAGAATACGGATATTATTGAAGTCATTGAAAAACTTAAAAAAGAAGGAATCAAAAAGCCATAAGACAGTACTGAACGATATGCCTCTTATCGTCGGCGATATCGTCAATACAAACCCATTCTGGGGGAACTAAAAAACAGACTAAATCGTTTTGATAAGGGCATAAACTACGAAGGTTTTGTAATTTTTAAAAGAGAAATAATATGACAACAATAGATGAACTTTTAAAGAGATCTTAAAAAAGAGCCAATCTTGTTAGTGAATAAGAGATTAAACAAATATAGAAATTCTGATATCCCTCAAGAAAAAAGACAAAAGGTGCAAAATCTTCTTTCAAACACAAACTTATTTGAAGCAATTCAGAATGAAAGAATCATTAAGCCATAACACAGTACTGAACGATATGCCTTTTATCGTTGGTGGCATCGTCAATTCAAACCCCCACTACCCACATCAAAAGACAACAAAACACTTCAAAGGGATTAAGCTAAGTTATGCCATCAAAATATTTCGGTTTTTGACCAATCTCCTCCTTACGACAAATCCGGCTCAAAACCAGTGATAGTGTTGACAAATCGGATACCAAGCACGCGTCGAAAAGTAAAACCGGAGTGCTTGTTTGTGTAAACTAAACACAAATGCCAGACCGATCCGTGTGATAGATTTGGCATACACGGTGCGCACACGCAGCATGTTAAGAACTATATGCAATGCCCAGAGTGCGCAATCACCTTTTTGAGCCTAGCTTTTTGTTTACTTTTGTGGTAATGACAAAAGTAAAAGCCCTCAAGCTTGAGGCGAAGAAGAACATTCAGCAAAACTAATTAATTCCAAATTTTGGAAAGCACAAAAACTAATGTAACTTTGGATAGGTTTATAAAAACAGATAATAAAAGGAGTGTTGGAAAAGAATTCCAACACTCTATTTTTTGATTTATAACTTGCTAAAATTAAAAACATGAAATTCCTGATATCCACATTCTGTATAGTCTTTTTTTGTAATATTGTTAGTTCTCAATCAATTTCCATTGGATATGGGCCAATTTTTACCCATACCAATCAAAAAGTAAAAATGGTAAATAGTGAAGAAGATTTTCAAAATACTGATTATCAGTTTTTAATAAATTACGAGCATTTTATAAAAAATTCTAAATTCTCTATTTTAGGCTCCTATTCTTCATTCGATGGTCATACATGGATAAAATTTAGAGAAGGAAGTGTAATTGCACCAGACGGGTATCCAACTTTAGGGGTTGGATATTCAGGTGTGGACATTAATAGGATTGATTTAGGAATGAGTTATAACCTTTTTCAAAATCATGGAAAAATATTTTTTAAATCATTTTTTACTATTGGAATTCAAATATCAAAATCAGATGGTTCAGAATATGGCGCATTTGAAAGACAAAATGGTCCTGAGTACATTGAGTTAGAACCAATTTCAGCACAAACTTTTAATAATTCTCAAATAATACCTTCTATAGGTTTCAAGACAGGAATAGTCTTATGGAAGCGAATTGAACTTGGATTGACAGTACAGGGAGTTTTGGGTTTTAAATCGTATCAAAATATGTATTTTAAGTATTCTTATAAAGGTGTGCCACAAGAAACAGCAGTATTTGAAGCAAATGGTACTGGAATATATACAGCATTGAGTATTGGGTATAGAATTGTAAAACAAGGTAAATAAAAAAAAGCAACCAGATGACAATACGGGCCTATATGATCATGCCGCCCTATTGGGACTGCGCGTAACATAACCAAACTCTCACCACCCATATTAAATGACAACAATCCACGTCAACCTGCCAGAAGAGCCTTCTTTTTCTCAAAATTATTTCATAATCCCTCCACCATTCAAAAATTTTATTTAGTTTTGTTGTAGCACAAGGTAACGATATGGAAACAAACACTCTTTCTGAACAAAATAAATTCTTTTTGGAAAGGAAGTACATAACGTTCTGTCAATGTTTGGAAAAATCCCAAGTATGTCAGAAGTTTGTAGTGCAAATAAACAAGTCATTGGCAATATTTCCGCAGGTTCAGACATTTGACACATTAAAATTTAATTTACTTTTACCATGAACAACCTTTACAAAAGAATAATAAAGTTCAATATATTTTTAAGTAGTCAAATTTCATTCATCATGATATTGATTGCCGGTCAGTCCTTTAGCTTACATGCTCAAACTGTTCCGGTAACTTTTCAAGTGGACATGAGCGGATTAACAATTAATCCTGCCGGGGTTCATATCGCAGGCGATTTTCAGCAATTAGCCGGTTTTCCTTCCAATTGGAATCCAACAAGCACCCGGCTTCAAGATATAGATAACGACAACATTTTTTCCATTCAAGTCAATATTCCACCAGGTAATTATTCCTTTAAGTTTATAAATGGCAATCAATGGCCTCAGGCAGAAAATCCGCCATCATTGTGTTCGTTTACTAACAACAACAATCGCGCAGTGCAGGTAAACAACACCGATTTGATTTTGCCTGCTGTGCCTTTCAATGCTTGTCTTCCTTCAGTGCGTTTTTCGGTAGCTTTAAACGGTACACCTGTTTCGCCGAATGGCATTTTCGTTACCGGCGATTTTCAAATGGCTGCCGGTTTTTCATCCAATTGGAATCCAATTCAAAATCAACTCTTTGATTATGACAATGATGGACTTTACGAAATAATCCTAAATATACCGGCGGGCGAATATCATTATCAGTTTTTAAACGGGGGCGATTTGAATGCTCCCGAGCCAACAGACAATAATTGTATGACCGACGCAGGTTTCCGCAGTTTCACAATCGAAAACAACCGGAATCTCGGGTTGATGAATTGTTACGGTACTTGCGAGGTTTGTTTACCTTCGGATACCGCCACCGGCATTTCGGGTTGGTGGAACGATGTCGTGTTTTATGAAGTTTTTGTGCGGAGTTTTTACGACCGTGAAAGAAATGATGGCATTGGCGATTTCCGTGGATTGATTGAAAAACTCGACTATTTGAACGATGGCGATCCAAACACCGACACCGATTTAGGAATTGGTGCTATTTGGCTGATGCCCATGATGGCTTCTCCTTCTTACCACGGATATGATGTTACGGATTATTATGCCACCGAACCCGATTATGGCAGCATGCAGGATTTTGAAGCCTTGCTCGAAGCGTGTCATGCCCGAGGCATAAAAGTGATTATCGACCATGTGATGAATCATTCTTCGTCACAACATCCCTGGTTTCAACAATCGATAGCCAATCAAAATTACAAGCGCGACTGGTATGTTTGGAGCAATACAAATCCTGGTTTTATTGGGCCCTGGGGACAAAATGTTTGGCATAGCAACAGCAGTGGGTTTTATTATGGTTTATTTTGGGGAGGAATGCCCGACTTAAACTACCAAAATCAGGCACTCAAAAACGAAATGATAACTGCCTCAGAATTTTGGCTCGACAAAGGTGTAGACGGTTTCCGTCTTGATGCCATTAAATATTTGATAGAAGACGGAACACAACTCGAAAATACGCCCGAAACTTTTAGCTTGCTTGAAACATTTAACCAAAGGTTTAAAACTGCCAACGATGAGTTTTTTACCATTGGCGAAGTATGGTCGGCCACTTCATCCGTTATTCCTTATGTAACGGGTAACAAACTGGATGCTTGTTTTGATTTTGACCTTGCCGATCGAATTTTGAATGGCGTGAATACCCGAAATGCGTCTCCCATCAAAAGTCAAATCGAAACCTTAGTGGCCGCTTATCCCGGTCAGCGATACGGAACATTCCTCACAAATCACGACATCAATCGGGTCATGGATTTTTTCCAAAATGATGTTGAAAAAATGAAATCGGCAGCTGCCATTTATCTGACTTTACCGGGCATTCCATTTATTTATTATGGCGAAGAAATCGGCATGAGAGGTTCGGGCATAGACGAAGAGAAACGCAAACCCATGCAATGGAACACGAGTGCCAATGCGGGTTTTTCTACAGCAAACCCTTGGCGTAATGTAGGTTCGAATTATGTAACCAACAATGTGAGTACACAATCGGCACAGCCTAATTCGCTGTTGAATCATTACAAACGTTTGATCAAACTTCGAAACGAAAATCCGGCATTAAAACGTGGAAAATATGTAAACGTAATTTCCTCATCCAATCAATGTTTGACGTATGCCCGCAGTTATGGTCAACAAGTGATTGTTATGGTTCACAATTTAGGAACGACGCCCAACACGCCAACTTTGGGTTTAACATTGAGTTCATTACCTGCAGGAACGTACTTTGTAAACGATTTGTATAGTCAAATCAACGTGGGGCAAATCACGATTAATAGTGAAGGTGGTTTTGAAAATTGGCAGGCTTCAAATCCCATTCCGGCTGGAAAAACATGGGTATTATCATTTGATGAACAAACACTTTCTATTGATTCGAACGAAACATTTGCAGCATTGCCTTATTTATATCCTAATCCGACGAACGGATTATTAAACATTTCCGGGCTGAATCTTTCATCCAACAAGGCAATACAAATTGAAATAATTGATGCACTAGGCCGCAAACATTTAATGGGACAATTAAACGATGAAAAAACAATCGATGTTTTTTTCTTAAACTCCGGTTTATACCGGGTTCGGTTAACTTCAGAAAATAATTCCATTGTAATGCCATTTTTGAAAAACTAGTCGGTGGAAATTTGGATTTACCCGAAGACTAAATTGACCTATAAAAAGGCTATCAGGAATTACCAAAGTTTACGGGATAACTTTGAAGCAGTGGACAAAAAGTCCGGGATTAGAATATAACATATTGATTAATAATTAAAGTAAACCAAATACTACAGCTGACAGCACTAACCAAGTTTGTTATTACCTTTCCTCTTTAACTTTGCATTTCATTAAGTTATGCCATCAAAATATTTCAGTTTTTGACATCTTTGCTCCGTACGACTAATCCCGGCTCAAAACCAGTGATAGTGTTGACAAATCGGTTTTTTCAATGCTGCGCATTGGTGGTTTTTACCCATTTTGTCACGCCACAAGCCGTTGTTTGTGGTTTCTTCATTACAGCGTGAAATCGTTCACTCTGTTCCCTTCTTTCAGTCGGGACCATTCAGTCATTCTCAAGAAAGAAGGGTGACGCACAAGGTTTAAACTTTGGAGCTTAATGCTTGTGATTTTCTGGTTTTTAAGGTTTCAACCTTAATATTATCGTCCCATCGTGCGCCGCATCGATACAAATCGACAAATCAAACAAATTTAACAAATCAAACAACCATAGTGACTGACCGTTGCGCAGCAATTTTGAGCCCAACAGTAAGGGCTCAAAATAGGGAAGGAACCGCGAACCACGGCTCGCGGGTGGAGAATTATAAAAGTTACTGTAGATTACGCACAGGGTCTGGATTTTGTCCGTTAATACTTGTGATTTTCTGGTTATCTTATCAAGGGGCGTTAGCCCTGTTATCTTAATAGAACAATCAAAAAACGATAATTTGAGGGGCGTTAGCCCTGAGTTCTTAGAATGAAGCAGGCTTTAAGGGCAAAAAGAAATTACAGAGAATCAGTTTTTTTATCTATCCTTTGATTTGGCTTTTGTCTGAAATCCCATACAGACATAATATATATTGTTGATGTAGTTATTTTGTATATGATTCCATAATTTTCAAAAGGCAGAATATGCACATGCTGAAGATCAGTTTTTCTCCCTATAGCAGGAAATAATGATATGATATTTACCCTCTTTTCTACCTCCTGATAAAGCCACAAAGAATATGTTTCAGACTGGTTTCTTTGAATATAAAATGCCAGTATATTTTCTAATTCCGAAATAGCAGTTTGAGACCAGATTATCTTTTTTCGAACCATTGTTTAAAATGATAAGTGCTTTCTGCCTCTGAAAATACATTTCCATTTTTAATGTCTTTTTCAGCCGATGTAACTGAAGATTTCATATCTTCTGTTAGTGTGTAGACTTGATTTTTATTGCTTAAATGATCAATCATTTCTTCAATTTCAATCAACAAATTTTCATCTTTCATGGATTTTATTTTTCCAATAACTCTGGATCTCACGGGAACGGAAGGCATGGTAAAATTTTTAGCAAATATAAAGTTTTTTTGAATCATTTATGAGTAAATATATGAATTTACTATAAAATTTTGAATTTGGTTTATATACAAATTAGCAATAAATGTCTTTTACCCGCCATTTTGAGTCCACCCACAAGGACTCATAATAGGGAAGGAACCGCGAACTAAGGCTCGCGGGTGAAAAATTAAAAAACTGGTTTTGTAAACTGCTTTTTCAAAATCCGTGGTGTTTGTGTAATCAATATAATCCGTGATTCTGACGATGATGGGAGGTGTGGTACACCCTCATGCGCTGCATCGACCCAACTTATCAAATAATCACTTCATCAACTCATCAACTCCTCAAATCGTCCTCTAAAAAAGGGGCGTTAGCCCTGACATCTTAATAGAATAATCCAAAAACGACAATTTGAGGGTCGTTAGCCCTGATGTCTTAGAATATGGTCCAATTATTTTCGTTCATTTTCTCTGTTTTACCCCAACCCTGAATGGGTGACTGACCGTTGCGCAGCAATTTTGAGCCCAACGGAAAGGGCTCAAAATAGGGAAGGAACCGCGAACTACGGCTCGCGGGTGGAGAATTATAAATGTTACTGTAGATCGCGCACAGGGTTTATCTTTTGTGCGTAAATGCTTGTGATTTTCTGGTTATCTTAACAAGGGGCGTTAGCCCTGTTATCTTAGTAGAAAAATCAAAAAAACGACAATTTGAGGGGCGTAGCCCTGATGTCTTAGAATGGAGAAGGCTTTAGGTGTTAGATATTAGGTATTAGGCTGTTTTGTCGTAACTTCCGGGGTATGTGCAATAAAATAGGTGTTAGGTTTTTGGGAATGTTTAGGGTTAAGAGTTAAGGGTTTAGGCGTGTTTGTCGTAACTTCCGGAGTTATGGGAAATAAAAATGGTTTTTATCAATGCTTCGCATTGTCCTGTTCTGGCCCCTCTAAATCTCCCCGGAGGGGGAGACTTTGGAGTTCACGACAACCAAAGGAAGTTATTACTAGCTGAGATTGGTCGACAAACCGAAGTTCCCCTCCTTCGGAGGTGACTGACCGTTGCGAAGCAATTTTGAGCCCACCCACAAGGGCTCAAAATAGGGAAGGAACCGCGAACTACGGCTCGCGAGTGGAGAATTATAAATGTTACTGTAGATCGCGCACAGGGTTTATCTTTTGTGCGTAAATGCTTGTGATTTTCTGGTTATCTTAACAAGGGGCGTTAGCCCTGATGTCTTAAAATATTGTCCAATTATTTTCGTTCATTTTCTCTGTTTTACCCCAACCCTGAAAGGGAGCCAGAGAAAATGGATTACCGTAATGGAATTTCAGTAATTTTGGCAATCCGAGGCCATCATCGTCAAGAGCTCCTTTTAGGGTCGGGGTAAAACCCGGGCGATGATGGCCGCAAAGGTCAACCCATCGCGCGCCGCCCCGATGCAGTTTCCACAAATATAACAATTATAACAAATCCTACAACAAAAAAAAAGGCCCCCGACTTACCATCAGGGCCCTTAATAATGAAAGCTCTAAAACTACTATGTTCTTCTTATTCTTCCGAGTCTTTTACGACGGCAGTAGTGGCAGTATTGTTTTCTGCGACGGTAGTTGCAGCAGGAACCAATTCTGGTTTGGATTTTCTCGCTGCTTTTCTGATAGCTACAGGAAAGAAGTACTTTTCTATCAGTTTTGCTGATTTTTGATTGATTTCTTCATACATAGTCGTGTCGTCGGAAACATTATAAAAAGATTCCGTCATCTTCTGAAGTTTGTCGAAAGCCATCACAACATTTTCTTTTTTGACCGACACATTCATTTTCCTGGAGTTGGTTTGCGCATTTTCAAAATAATGTTCCTCAAACTCTTTGTTCCACTTTGCCAAATCTTCCTTTTCGTTTCGCAAAAAGACAACTTTGCAGGCTTCGGCAAGTTTTGGATCGGTAGTCCATTCTTCCAGAATCTTATTAATTGCGGTGGTTTTGTCCTTGTAAGAACCTCCTTCCATTTTGTTTTTGTGTTGGTCAAAATGGGAAGAAAGCATGGTGGCTTGTTCCACAAGAGTTGTGTCAGAACTTTTTTCAAGAGACTTAAAAAGGTTTTTTATAGAACGAAATACCCGGATTCTTTGAGCGTTCAAAAACCGAACTTTACCGGTCGATGCTTTTCCTTTACCATTGACTGAAACTTCTTTCAGTTCGATACTTGCGGTAAAAAGCGCCTCCAGACATTCAACAATCTTAGGTGGCAGGGAGCCAAACGTTCTAAAAATCCGGCTCAAGTCATTGGTAAGTGATACCAATTCCAGGTGTGGAGAGTTCTCTCAGTTTTGTAATAGATAACTTAATCATGATAATAATGATTTTAATTGTTAAAAAATAAAAATTTTCACATAAATCCAAAGAAGTCGTCTGAGATAGTTTGATACAGGGTTCTGAGGGTTAAGGGTAAATTATTCCCAAAAACCGTGTAAGTAATATCAATATTTTGTTGTGGAGGAGTGCAGATAAAAACAGAAGCAATACAGCATATTGGCTTGTCAATAAACAGATCCGATAAGGCGGCATCTTTTGAATTTGTGTTGTGCTTACTGATGGATCATCCGAAAACCATTCCGGTCGAGACCGGCAACAAAAAAACAGACTTGTAATAAAGAAACGAATAGCTATTATCTCAGTAAAATTCCTTTGAATTTTTTTCAGTAATCAAATTAAAAAGGGTTGTTTTTTTCGGTCAACCATCTTTTGTGAATGATTACTGCGACAAAGGTAAAGTGGAAAATAATATCCGTCAAGAGTTTGTAATGACTTTAAGAAAAATTTAACTTTGAGTATAATAAATGCCCATGTTTTTTTATTTTTTAATAACCGACAACATGATTTGTGTCCACATGCACGTGTTCATGTCTTCAAATCAAATGAAATTAATCAACAGGTACGTACTTGTATGTCCAACTGAAATGAAATGAACCATGGAACACGTACTTATGTGTCGAAATGAAATGAAATGGATCAATGAACACGTACTTATGTGTCGAAATGAAATGAAATGGATCAATGAACACGTACTTATGTGTCGAAATGAAATGAAATGAACCATGGAACATGTACCTAAGTGTCGAAATGAAATGAAATGGATCAATGAACATGTACTTATATGTCCAACTGAAATGAAATGGATTAATGAACACGTACTTAAGTGTCCAACTGAAATGAAATGGATCAATGAACATGTACCTAAGTGTCCAACTGAAACGAAAAGTTAACTTCGGTACGTACTTAAGTGTCCAACTGAAATGAAAAGTTAACTTCGGTACGCACTTAAGTGTCCAACTGAAATGAAAAGTTAACTTCGGTACGCTCTTAAGTGTCCAACTGAAATCAAAAGTTAACTTTGGTAGGCACTTTTGTGTCCAACTGAAATGAAATGAATCCTAAAGCACTCACCTTTGTCTTCAACTGAAATGAAATGAATCATTGGACATGCACTTTTTTCGCCAACTGAAACGAAATGAATCCTTGGACACGCACTTTTATTTTCAACTGAAATGAAATGAATCATGGGACACGCACTTTTATTTACAACTGAAATGAAAAGTTAAACTTAGGTTCGTACATATGTCTTCAAATCAAATGTCGTGAATGTTTGAATATCTGTTCTTTTTTGACTTCCTCAAGAAAAAGATTGTTTTGATATCTCCTTTCCCTATCTTTTTCTGAAATTTTTTTCCTAACTTCTCCCACCATTCAAAAATCTTTTTTAGTTTTGTAACATCATAAGGTAGCGATATGGATACAAACACTCTTTTTGAACAAAAAAGATTCTTAATGGAAAGGAAGATAAGCCGGGTCTTTCAAAGTTTGGAAAACCGGACGGGTGGGAGAAGTTTGTAGGCGAAATGAACCGATAGCTTACTTCAAAAAAAATAATAAAAATGAAAAATTCTAATATATATAGAGCCTTTATGTGTATCGGGGTATTCTGGATTTTTACGGAAACGGTTTTTAGTCAAGATTCAGGAATTGATTCTAAATTATTATTTGAGCAATTAAAAGAAAGGGATAGTTTAATTTTTGAACTTGGATTTAATAATTGCGACACAATACAGTTCAGAAATTTATTGAGTGATGATTTTGAATTTTATCATGACCAAAACGGTCTTCTGGAATCAAAAGAAATGTTTATCCGGAATATCCCTAACCTTTGCAAAATGAATTATAAACCAATCAGGGTGTTGGTTGATAGTAGCCTTGAGGTATTCCCTTTATTTTCAAACGGAAAGTTATATGGTGCAATTCAGACCGGTGTACATGAATTTTATGGTGAAGGAAATGATAAGCCGAGATACTTGACAAGTACAGCAAGATTCACTCATGTATGGATAATTGAAGAAGATGATTGGAGATTGAAAAGAATACTGAGTTTTGATCATGTAATCCCGAAAGAATAAAAAATAGACGAAAAGCTAACCATAATTAAAATGATCATTGCGAAGAAAAACAATCCTTTTTCTCAAAATTATTTCAAAATCCCTCCACCATTCAAAAATCTTTTTTAGTTTTGTTGTAAATAAGGTAGAAGGATAGAAAAAAACACTCTTTTTAAACAAAATGTTTTCTTTTGAAAATGAAGGAGTGGTTTAGGGCAGAGGTGTTTGTATTAGGGATATTTAATTTTTTGAATCGAAAGATATTTTATGGGACAAAAATTAAGAAAAGATTATTTATGCAACTTTTGTTCATTAGAGCATTTATCCCTCCTATTCTCTATGAGTATTATGCAGGTTTTAATAAGGAATTGTCCATAACGGCAGATGCTGACGGTACAGCACAGAAAAATTGCTTAAACATATGAAAGCGGTAAAAGATGATTCAATATCGGAATGGAGTGTTGCTTGATGTCACTCCTTAATAAAAATTTCAAGATAAATATGTACCAAATGGTTGAAACCAATTATCTTTAAATTTAATTATATTATTATGGCAAATATTAAAATTAGTATATTATTTTTTGGAATTTTTTCTTTAAGTACTTTTGTCTTTTCATGCACTAAAGAAAATAATGATTCAAAAGAAAAGATGGATAATTCCATGACAACAGAATCAAGATCATTTTGTCCCGATTATTTGGATGTAGCAGGTTGCGCTTCAACTACATCTGGAACAACTTTAGGTGGAACTTTGATTTATGAAGGATGCCAAATACCTTTTGTTTATTATATGGTAAAATGTGATTGGGGTGTTTATTTTGAGCCTCCAGTCATTGATTGGAATTCTGTTTTTAGTACAATTTGGTTGAATGGAGGGGCAAATACGCCTTGTACTGATTTGGCAAACAAAATGTTAAGTTTAAGTATTCAAGGAAAAACAGGTGAATTTGAACGATTTACTTTTAGACATAAAAAAACAAATGTCATTATTTGCTCAAAGGAGATCTATTTTGTTTAATGCTCAAATAAATGAAAACTTCTACCCTTGTGATGGGGTAAATCCACCAACAACATATTCAGTGGTAACACAAGAGAGTAACTGTACAATGTTTTGTCAAAAAATAGTGCCTGGTACCGGTATATTTATTACAGAAATTGCTTGTGGTGTTGGGTGTTGTACACGTAAAACTCCTTTTTGTATAAATGGACCAAATGAAATTGTCTTTGGATCACCAATTTTTGAGAATACAGTGCCATGTAGTAACAATAGTACTATTTGGCCAATCAGTATAACTTGTCCTCAAGGATCATCACCTTTGGAAATTTGCAATCCAGCTTGTAGTAAATTATGATTTAATTTGTAGCTTAGAAATAAATTTTCTAAGCTACAAATTTTCATTTAAATTATCTTTATGAAACATTTTATAATTAGTTTATTATTAATATTACACATTTCATTACGGGCACAGACCTTACCGGACAGACCCTATGAAAAAATATTTATTAATGATATCACTCCTGAATGGTACTTTGTTAATTATGATGTTGACATGGACAACGACACATTTGACGGATACAATAACTTTTTATCCATAGAAAGCTTCGACCATCTTTTTTATAATAATGCCATTTACGAAGTATTTTATCGCCAAAACTATATCGAACCAACCGGCACATACGTGCAAAAACGAAGTTTGGATGACGGTACTCTATTATGGAGACAATACATAGGATATCCCCGGGATAAACAACAGATTTTCGGGCGAAATCTGTTAATCAATGATAAAGATCAACTGGAAGTTATTTTTCAGGTAAAATGTGATCCTTATAATGTATTTCACCCTCTGTTAGGCAGAACAAATATGGCTTTGTACCAGATAGAATTTGATACAGAAAATGGAAATGTAATCAATGAAATAAATATCATTGTACAGATACATTATACGTACAATCAAATTTTGATTTGTTTTATTTTAACAATGCAAGTAGGTTTTTTGCAATACAGGATACCTTTTATTTTACACAAAGTGAATGGAATGGCAACCAGTGGGAACGTGTTCTGTTTAAATTGGGAAAATATTTCAGGAAAGAGAAAGTTTTAATGAAAAAATATCCTAAGAAGTATAATTGTTATGGTGATTTACCTGTTTTCTATAATGATAGTACTAAAATCGTATTTAACTCTAACTGTATTACAAAAAGAATTGAGATGACATTTGTAGACAATGTTTTAGATTCTGTTAAAACGATTATTTCAGATTCTTTAAGTGACAAACTCAATGAACTTCAGGTTAAATATTTTGATCCTGTTGAACGAAGATTTTTACTCGAGAATGTTATAAATTTTGATACCAAAGAAATTGAATTGATTATTATTGATGATAATGGTAGATTATTAAAAAGAATAATAATGCCTGAAATTTACAACAGATCTTACAGGCTTTTGGAATGGAATGATATTGATGAAATAACTTTTTTGGCACCGGGAACAAAGTACACATCTGCAAGTATTCCTTATGTAACATTAGATGTTTTAAAATCAAATCAGGAAGGATTTATTGATGTTGTATACTCATTTACATTTTCAGATTCATTGCGCTATATTGCTAACAGCAACCTTGTTGGTTCGGATTCTGACCATTATTATCTGGAATTTAAGGAATCAAGTCTGAAATTAACGAACACTGGTTATTCTATAGATCGAAAAGCTTCAGCGGTCAGTATGATGAAAATACGTAAAGAACTCCTTTTAGATCCTACTTCAGGTACCAATCAATCTGTCAATTACCATGTGATAGAAAACTAATCCAACTTCAGACATAAGTAAATATCCCTGCCTAAGGGTCATCAACCAATTTGTTGACATTCATCTGATCAAACCGGCAGGATAGTACATTCCTGAAACAATATAGGAAAGACATCACAATTGAATATTGCACATTTGGGCACGGGTATATATTTGTTTTTTGACCGACAATAATGAGTGTAAGAATACGGTGATATGAAAAAGTTGTCAAAATACTGGGGTTAGAATATCTCATAAAAAAATTAGATGTGTATTTGCGGGTTTTTCTCAAAATTATTGCAAAATCCCTCCACCATTCAAAAATCTTTTTTAATTTTGTAACATCATAAGGTAGCAATATGGATACAAACACTCTTTTTGAACAAAAATAGTTTTTGGAAAGGAAGATAAGACTGAGTGTCAAGTTTAGGAAAAACCTGAAGTTTGGTGAAGTTTGTAGCAAGATGAACAAGTTATGATCAAGTTTTGGTGCTATCGTCCAATTGGTGGACGACCTTTGACACTTAAAAAGATGACTGAAGTTACCTACGAAATACGGGTTCGAGTCTGACACCACTACAAAAAAGTAAAAATGGAACAATAGAGTTTAAACTGACTTATATAAGTGAAATTGGTGAATCTGTTCCTCAATGAATACCACTGCGGTTAGCCCATCAAAGCTAAATGCTGACAATTGTGACATCCCAAATGGACTTAGAATTTACACAAACCAGTTGACCTTGAAACTTCAAGATTAAAATAGAGAGTATGAAGGAAGAGCTGCAATTATTTACTCTATGAAAGCTTTTCGTTTATCTAGAGACAATTTCAGAATCCTTTTTGGAAGCACACGAAATAAACTTCCAAAAAGAACATAATAAAAACAAGGCGGACAAAAGGTACCATGAATTTCTTAATCAAATTCATCATAGTAGTGAGATGAAAATATTAGCCGGATTGGAATGTCTAGGGGAAATATAATTTGTTCATTCAGGTTCGTCAAATGCAAAGTTGGATAATGGGAAGATTGGAAAATTAGAAAACTAAGACCCGACATCTATGTAAATTGTATCATTTTGACATAAACATAGGACTTGAAAATTATGACAAAAAATTACGCTGAAGTTCATCTACTCTGATTACAATTTTAATTAAAGCTGCAAGGAAAATTGATGAATTTTCTGCTTCAATATGAATTTTCTTTGAGAAAAAAAGTGTATTGACAATTAAGAATCGTTCATGAACAATGAGATTCTTTTAAGAATAAAGAAACAGCAAGAAATTAAAAAAAATATAGACAAATAAAGACTTTAATCGGAATGTCATATCCATTTTAAACAAAGATCAAATTGACAAATTGCAACTGAAATATAAAAACTGGTTAATATAAGCAACTACCCAAAAGTGGCGGTTCATTGGATTTAAGTCAAGCTTTTATGTTTCTATAAAAGTTTGTTCAAGACTGAAAGGGAGTATTCCGAAATCGTCTTAATCTGGTACCAGCAAAACGTTATTGTTATAAATACTAAAAATGATACAACAATTCATAAATTCAAAATTTTCATGAGGCTGTTAAGAATTCAAACAAGTTTTGGACGCAGTCAACCAAATGGTTGATGCAGTCAAAACAGGCTTTAACTGCTGAAATGGTAAGATTGAGAGTGGTCTTTCAATTGTCAAAAGATGTTAGGGAGAAAATTGCAAGCAAGTTCATAACTTTTGCTTTTAATAATAAGACCTTTGAAAATGGAAATTCCAGATAAATTTCAGAACCTTCAAATATTATTAAGTCAATTGAAAATATAAAATGGTTGTCGGCTACCTCTAAGTTACTCTAGTGTATTATTAATCCAAAGAGGAAGTTGTTATTTATGATGCATTTGTCAGAAAGGTCAATTTTAGTTTTGCAGTGTTTTGGATATGAAGACTTGTGAAATTTCTAGAATTAACACTTACAAAAGCTAGAAAGAGTTTTTGAAAGTCAAAATGTATTAAAATATTATATGAATTATCAAAATCTAGTTAAAGTTTATGAAAGGAATAAAGATGTAATTCAAGATCTAAAATTAAAATCAACAATAAATTATCAATATGACTTAAGAGTTTTAGATAAACTTTTATGGATTATGGGCAATTTTAAAGAAAAATTCGTTCTTAATAAAATAGAATGCTTACCATAACTACACATTGTTCTAGTTATATTACCGATTATTGTATCAGACGTGATGGAAACTTCCGAATAATTTATAGACTATTGTTTTTACCTTCACTTCCAATCTTTTTCATTTTCTACTCAATCGTACCACACAATTTCCCACCTTTTCTTTACAATCCCATTGCCTCTCTATTATATTTGCCATCAAGAGTTTGTTTGGTGTCGAAAATACCTCAACTGTCTTAAATTATTATAAACTCCACAGTAACCATTTGTCACATGACCTTTAGCCAGAAGGATTCAAGAGTAAAATCCCGGCTATTCAACATCTTTGTTGTTTGGGTTATGAATATCTGTCATTGTCAAAATGTATGGGATAAGGAGACAAATATATTTCCTTCCTTGTTTGAACAGGCAATGGATAAACTGAATCCGGGTATCGAATCTTCCGAAATTAAAGAATTACTCAACAGGCTTACCCTGGCATTGGATAATGAAGATTTGGGACAAAAGTTTTATGATCTTATCACTTCGGAGACCGGACATCAAATCATAGATTTTGAAGATTTCGGAAATAATCTGCTCCATGTAGTCACCGAATTACCATTCATCAACGGAGATGAAGAATTCAGACCGGATATCGTCCTGCTGATCAATGGACTTCCTTTGGTGTTTGTTGAAGTTAAAAAACCTAACAATCACGATGGTATTCAGGCGGAATACAAACGAATGACAACCCGTTTTGAGAATAAAAAATTCCGGAAGTTTGTCAATATTACGCAGCTGATGGTCTTCAAGTAATAATATGCCGTATGATGATACAGGCGCCAACCTTTGCAAGGTGCTTTTATGCAACCACCAACATACGGAAGAGTAAAATTTAACTTTTTCAGAGAAGAAAATCAATTTGACTTTTCAACTATCATAAAAATATATCTGAAGAGGAAGAAAACAGGATATTGCTCGACAATAATCTGATCACCATCAAACATTCATCAGAATACCTTACCAATGAAAATCGGTAGTCCGACACATTCGATATTTAATTCACTTTTCCAACCTCATCGACTGGCATTCTTACTCAAATATGGGATCGCCTATGTCAAGGGTGAAAATGGTCTGGAAAACATATCATGCGATATCCACATTGTTGTTTGCACAAGGCTATAGAAAAAAGTTGGATGAAAAGGAGCTAAAAAAGCGGCATTATCACAGCACACCCAGGGAAGTGGCAAAACTGCTTTGGCATATTACAACGTTAAATATTTGACGCATTACTTTCGCCAAAAAGGTGTGCCGAAGTTTTACTGTTTATCGTAGACAGATTGGACCCACTCGCCATACAGGCAGGAAAAGAGATTCAAAAGCCGTGGATTGATAGTGCACAAAATTCATTCAAGAGAAGATTTTGTCAAGGGATCTGCGTACGACCACTGCCTTGCACAACAGCTCGGGAAAACCAGGTAACTGTCGTCAACATCCATAAGTTTGAAAATGATCCTGATGTCATCAGCAATAAGGATTATAATATTCAGGTACAAAGGGTCTATTTTTTGGATGAAGTACACCGGTCTTACAATCCCAAAGGCAGTTTTTGGCCAATCTCAAGGAATCAGATGTCAATGCCATTCATTATCCGGTCTGACAGGAACCCCTTTATTGGGTGACGAATACAACTCACGGGGCTTTATTCGGCGATTATATCCATAAATATTACTACAATGCTTCGATTGCGGATGGTTATACACTCAGACTCATCAGGAAGAAATAGAGACAAGTTATCATTTCAAACTGAAACAGGCGCTGGAAGATATCGAAGTTCTCAAAGGCAAATCCAATAAAAATGATTTATGCAGATGCCGGTTTTGTCAGACCGATGCTGGAATATATCATTCAGGATTTTGAGAAATTCAGGCTTACATCCAATGAGTCGAATGTAGGAGGCATGGATTATGTGATTCTTCCGAACGGGCAGAAAAACTTAAAGAAATATTTGATGGTTTACTGCCTGCCAGACTGGTAAATGATATGTGCCTTTGGCAGCGGATACATCCGTTTCTTTTGAAAATATAAAAAATCTGAGTTGCATAAAGTCAAATCTGCAGCACTGATATTGCATGATGCAGGTACAAAGAGGACAGAGAAGATCTTATTGACGATTACAAAGATGGAAAGATTGATTTTTGTTTGTCCACAACATGTTGCTTACGGGATTTGATGCTCCCCGATTGAAAAAATTGTACATAGGTAGGGTGTGGAAGCGCACAATCTCCTGCAGGCACTGACAAAGGGTCAACCAGTCTTACAAAGATTTTAAGTATGGTTATGTGGTCGATTTTGCAGATATACAAAGTGAATTTGACAAAACCAACCGGGACTATTTTGATGAGTTGCAAAGAGAATTGGGTAGTGAGATGGAACATTGTTCCAACATCTTCAAAACCAAAGAAGAAATTCATCGGGATATAAGTCAGATCAGCGAAGTCCTGTTTCATTATGATACCAACAATGCGGAAAGTTTCACAACAGGTATCTACAAATTACCGATAAAAGACCATCCTACAATTATCCAAAGCGCTTAAGCCTGCGGAACTATACAATCTGGTCGAGTTGAGTGGCCGGTATGAAATGTTGGAAGAACTCGACTTCCGGATATTGTCTTTATTAGCAAGGATCGCAAATGACCGCCTCGCACTTATCAATGCCAAGGACGCTCTGGAAAATGATACCAGTGTGACCAACCTTTTTGGGTTGCATTGGAAGATGTATTGTTTACATTCGGAAGGTAGGTCAGGAAGAAATGATCATCGCTGAAATAAACTTAAAGAAAATTTACGAAAACCAGAGAAATCCTCGGCAATAATTTTGACCATCATGATCCGGTATTTATCTCATTGAGAGAAGAACTCGAACGTATGTTCAAAGAAAAACCTAGTGGGAAATCACCGGTGCAGAGATGTTGGAAAATATCAAAGATCTCGAACTGGTCTACAGAAAAAGCCAAAGAACTGGAACGTAAAAACCAATTGCTCAAAGCCAAATATGAAAATGATGCCAAATATGCACGTGTACATAAACGGCTGATGGAAAAGATCCTTCTGACGGATAAGGAGAGCAAACTTTTTGAAGCACTCAGCAGTCTGAAAAAAATAGATGAACAAAATCCGACAAATGCCCCCATACTCGAAAACGAATCTTTTGTTGAAAAAAATGGTTTTGAAATTGGTCATCAAGCAATTAAAAACAAAATATAATTTACCTTTGGATGTTGCAGATCGCAAGTCATCCAACGAATGATCGTGACAGAATACATGAATGAATTTTCATGGCAGAGTAGCATAGAAAAAACAACCCTCACTTAAGATTAAAAAAAAGCGTCTGGGGTGAGTAAAAACATATTAATGAATACAACAATCATATTTGAAAACAAACAAAACCCTGATCGATGACCTGAAAAGTGTCTGTGCCAATTATGGTTTGGGCAATGATGGCAACGAATTTAAAATCATCACGCAGGTGTTTTTGTGCAAGTTCTCAATGACAAGTTTGCCCTATGAAATCAAACAGATTGATCCGGTCATAGCCAAAGCAGAACATTGGGAAGAGGCTCTCAAATCTTACAGCAAAGAAGATTACGAAATGTTACTCATGCAGATGAGCGAAAGTACTGCAAGGCTGCAACCTGAACATTATTTATCCTGGTTGTTTGAAAATCAAAATCAACCTAAGTTTGCCGATGTTTTTGACCAAACCTTGCTCGATATTGCACGACTCAATACCGATATATTTTCTGTTAAAACGGATGGCGGCGAAAAAATTATGTTGTTTGAAAACATCAGCAAATACGTCATTGATAAAAGAGATGATTTTTGCCGGGCCATCGTCAATAAATTGGTGAACCTTAGTTTTGAAGGCATCTTCAGCGAAAAGTTTGATTTTTTTGCTACCATTTTTGAATACCTGATCAAGGACTACAATACCAACAGTGGAGAGAAAGTATGCAGAATATTTTACCCGCACGTAGTGACAAAATCATGGCCGTGTCTGGTCACGGAGGAAGTCAAAAATGTCACCTGTTACGATCGGTCTGCCGGGTCGGGAACATTGCTCATGAATCTGGCGCACGCCATCGGAGAAGACAAGTGTACCATCTATAGTCAGGACATATCACAAAAATCGTCCAATCTGTTGCGGCTCAATCTCATTCTCAACAATCTTGTACACAGCATACCGAATGTCATCAAGGGCAATACCCTGACTGACCCATACCATAGGGACAAAGACGGCAAACTCAAACAATTTGATTTTATCGTGTCCAATCCACCCTTTAAACTCGACTTTAGTGATTACGTCGAAGACCTGAATACCAAAGAAAACCACACCCGGTTTTTTGCAGGTACGCCCAATGTACCCAAAGCCAAACCCGAAGGTATGGCCATCTATCCGATGTTTATACAGCACATCATGTATTTGTTGTCGGCCAAAGGTCGGGCAGCAGTGGTTGTCCCTACAGGATTTATCACGGCGCAAAGCGGTATAGAACGAAAGATTAGGGAGCGGATGGTAGAAGACAAGATGTTGCGTGGTGTCGTGAGCATGCCGAGCAATATTTTTGCTACGACGGGTACCAATGTATCTATTTTGTTTTTGGACAGAGCCAATACCAAAGGCGACATCGTTCTCATGGATGCCTCCAAACTCGGGATTACCGTAAAAGAGGGCAAAAACCAAAAAACCGTGTTGCGCCCGGAAGAAGAAGACAAAATCATATCTACGTTTAATGCCCACCAGGCCGTCGAAGATTTTAGTGTGGTGGTGAGTTATGACGATATCCGCGACAAAAACTACAGCTTTAGTGCCGGACAATATTTTGATGTAAAGATCGAGTATGTAGATATTACGGCTGAGGAGTTTGAGACAAAGATGCGTGGATTTCAGGAAAACTTAGACCGAATGTTTGATGAGTCCAGGGTTTTGGAAACGGAGATTCAGAAACAATTAAAACTGTTGGATTATGAGTGATTGGAAGAAACTTAAAGTTAAGGATGTTTGTGAATTTATAGGTGGAAGCCAACCACCAAAATCTACTTTTATTAACTATTCAAAAGAAGGTTATACAAGACTGGTACAAACAAGAGATTTTAAAACTGATAAATTCCCAACTTATATTAAAACCGATTCTACCACGAAATTTTTCACGAAAGATGACATAATTATAGGTCGATATGGACCACCTATTTTTCAAATTTTTCGAGGAGTACTTGAAGGTGCATACAATGTTGCTTTAATGAAAGCGGTTCCAAAAGATAATATATTAAATGATTTTTTATACTATTTCCTCATACAAAAGGAAATTTTTGAATATGTAGATAAACTATCTGCAAGGACAGGAGGACAAACTGGAGTTGATCTGGTTTCTTTGTATAATTACCCAATTTACTTACCGGATGAAATAGAGCAACAAAAAATAGCATCAGTTCTTTCCTCCCTTGATGGCAAAATCGAACTCAATAACCGCATCAATACCGAATTGGAGCAGATGGCCAAAACGTTGTATGACTATTGGTTTGTACAGTTTGACTTCCCAAACAAAACGGCAGACCCTACAAAAGCAGCGGAGGTAAGATGGTTTGGAGTGAGGAGTTGAAGAGGGAAGTGCGGAAGGGTGGGAGGTTGTTGATCTTTCAGATATTGCCGAAATAACAATGGGGCAATCACCACCAGGGAGCTCATATAATGAAGAAAAGCTTGGTACGATTTTTTTTCAGGGTTGTACAGATTTTGGAAATCGATTTCCTTCAATTAGAAAATTTACGACAGAACCAACACGGTTTGCAAAAGCAGGTGATATCCTTTTAAGTGTTAGGGCTCGGTTGGTACCATGAACCTAGCTAACCATGATTGTTGTATTGGAAGAGGATTAGCAAGTTTAAGGAGTAAGGATAACTCAATTACTTATCTTTTTGGTGTAATGATAAACTTAAAACAAGTATTTGATAGGCGGAATACAGATGGTACAACCTTTGGCGCCATAACCAAAGATGATTTGTTCTCACTTAAGGTTTTAAGACCTGAAAGAAATGTTTTAAATTCATTTAGTCAATTGATGAACCCTTCATTTCAATTACAAAACAAATTGGAAGAAGAAAACCAAAAACTGACGGAACTTCGGGACTGGTTGCTGCCTATGCTGATGAATGGACAGGTGAAAGTGGGGGATGGGGAAGGAAGAGAGTAATTAAGACTGAGGAGTAACTTTGTAATAAAAATAAATAAATAATGGGTTTAGATATTTCGTTTTCAGAAATAATTGGAATTACAAGAGTTTGGCATTACAAAAGAGGATTATACAGCTCCTATGTATTGTTGGCAATAATACTATGATTTTTATAAGTTAAATTTTAAACAATTAGTGCATGAATGTTCATCTGATCAAAACCCCTGAGTATGCGATGGAAAAACATCTCGAGGTATTTAACTTTTTATCCTCATTTCATGGACCATTACAATTCACTTGTTCTGACTATGAATTTTATGAACAAGATTTTCCTTTTTTGAAAAAATATCGGCCTGACTTTGTTTTTAAAAATGTAAATGAGGGAAAAAAAAATAATTTTATTCCTGAAGCAGGATTTCCCTTGAGTTGGAGGGAACTTTTTTCCTTATGTGATGATTACAGGCAAAAGACAAATCTTCCATCTGAGGATTTTGTGGTCTTGTTGACCGGTAGGAGAAACGGTCTTAACTGGTTCAGTAATGTAACAAACAAAAATATTTTTGTTCATACAGATGATTGGGATATAATTACAAAATCAAACCCAAAATACCCTATTGCCTATCAGGTGATTGAAAATATTATACAATCATTGATGGGTTTAGAGTATTCAGAAGGAGACAATGAATATATTCATATGGAACCAATCGGGTGCATGAATGACTTCTGCCAAAACAAGATCCAGATTCTTATTAAGTTGAGAACGGCAGATATTTGCCCTCGCTGTCTTGATAAAATAAAACAAATTGGGAATATCACGAAAAGTTGAAGAACAGGTTTTCGATATGTTTGAGAGTATCCGAAGAGAATTACTTTTTAAACAAAGATACCATAAAAACACTGAAGCTGTTGCCATTGAAATATCGAAAAAACATAAAATCATTATCCCGTCGTTTAATAATCTGGAAATACGTTTAAATCCTCTTTTCAAGACACTTTATATTTTTTATTTAAAACATCCGGAAGGAGTCAGGCTGAAAGATCTGGTGGATTTTAAGGAAGAATTCATTGAGATTTATGGACAATTGACCAATACAGATGACAATGAAGCAATCCGTGATAATATTGAAGAACTTATAAATCCCCTTTCAAACTCATTTAGCCAGAAGAAATCAAAAATTAATAAAATACTCTCGGACTTATTAGGAAGTCAGTTATCCTCATTTTATAAGATTGAAGGAAATCGAGGGCAGGCTTTCAGAATTCCGCTTTCTCAGGAATTAGTTTATTTCCGTTAATCTTCTTAATATAATCCTCGTTTGCAAGGTTGCAAACATTTGGTAGTTGTGGATTTTTCCTTTTATTTTGTAATATCAACGTTCTTCTACGAGAAGGACAAGAATAATAGGAATTTATTAACACATTAAATATTTATGGATTTGCGAACTTTATTTTTCTTTTTTCTATGTATGATTGTTTCTGTTTTAAGTTATGCCCAAACTCAAACCTGGGTCAATGGTTACACCAAAAAGGATGGTACCTATGTAAAAGGGCACTACCGGCAAACACCAAACCAAACCAATCACGACAATTGGAGTACGACAACACAAAAAAATCCTTATACACAGGATAATGGTAGCAGAGCTAAAGATTATAGTTCAAATGCTCAGAATTATGGTTCCGGAAGAACTATTCATACCGGTCCGAGAGGTGGACAATATTACATCAATAGCAGAGGTAATAAGGTCTATGTACCAAAAAGAAACTAGGCTCCAATTTATCAGAAATAAATATATACCATTCAAATCCATCACAAAACACACAAAATGAAAATATTAATCTTTTTAATCAGTTCGTTATTTCTTTACGCTCATAGTGATACGATATTAACAAAATTTACCGGTAGTACTGAATATACTTCGGGATATAGCGACGAAAATATTTCTTCAGAGTTGCAAAATGCAGAACCATATGATGAAAACTTTGAAGAAGAAATATACAATAGTAATGATGAAGGTAGTGATACTTTTGATCAGGAATACGAAACGGAAGATGAACAGTACGAAAATGAATATGAAGGTCACTACACTCCGGATGATAATCCGGTCACATGGGATGAAGATCCGGACAATTACCCATTAGAAACTCCGGATACATATGAAAATGTGGATGATGAAGAAGTCCAATCCCCGACAAACTATAATTATGTTCCAGAAGGTGCTTGCGCAATATGCAGAGATGGTACTTATTCCTTTAGTCGAAATCGAAGAGGAACATGTTCACATCATGGAGGAGTGGCAGAGTGGTTGAAATAATTTTTAATACAGATAAATAGAATAATAATGATGAAAAATTTATTAAAACTTATAAGTGTAATCGTATTAAGTATCTTTGTCCAGGTTCATTCAAATGCCCAGGCAAGACTTGAAATTCAAAATAATTCTAAGCGGGAACTGACTGTCAAAGTAATGCGAAGTGATGGTGGAAATGGAGAATTATTTACTACGGTATATATTTCTCCAAATGGGTCAGAGACCGTATACTTTAAAGAAACGGGCAACTATTTTACAAAAACTAAAGCCAGCCTGGCGAAAAAAAAACCTATTTGTAGAAAAGGTGACCTATTTGAAGTATATAATGGAAGTGATGGATATAGTGTTTTAACATTAACATTGACCATAATTGAGTCAACGGTACCCAAGGCCTCCGGTGGTAAAGAAATATCCGAAAAAGAATTTAATGAAAATTAAAAATTATTGAAAACAAAATATTTAGAATATGAAGCCCTTCATTATTTTATACATGATATTATTCCCCATTGTAAATTGGGCCCAAACGTTACATATCTACGGAGGAAATGAGAAGGATGTATATCTTGGATGTTTAAATTGCAATAAATTTGACTCTAAATCTATATGGAATAATTTTGGTAAATATGGTTCAAAATATAGTGCCACATCAATATGGAATGCCTACGGGAGTTATGGTGGGAAATACAGCCAATATTCACCTTTTAATACATATACAAGTTCTCCACCGATTATTGTGGACGCCCAAGGTGAATTTTATGGATATTTGACCAGTAATGTTTATATGAGCAACAGGGCTAACTTTGAACTCGCCAATTTTATCTGTAAAAATTGGGAAGTAATAAAAGAAGATGTTTCATATTGGTATGAAAAAATATTTTGATTTCCCCTTTTTAGAATTATATTATTATCAAAATTAGTAAAGTAATCAATTATTCAAGCATTTTTTTGAATTTAATGTTATTGAACTTAAATTTTGATTATCATTCATTAAATCTGTAAAGTCAATGAATACTATCCTTTTAATTATAAAAGTCACCTGGTTATTTTTAAGTTTGCCAATCGATAAACTAAACATTCCAGATATTCAAAATCATACGCCATTTTCATTAGAACATTTCTACATTATTAATCATGCGATACTTGATTCGGTGGATTATTCTGAGCATTATCAAAATGTAAATGGATATATAAAATTCTATCAACCTTTATCAAATGGGAAATATTACATGGCTAATGTTATGCTTAATGAAGATACACAAAGTTTTGGTGAGATTTCAGATCTAGTTATTCAAAAAGACTTTGTCGATGGTGAATTAGTTGAACTCGCAAATTTTAATTGGCATTTTAAAAATACTTATGATGACATTACGGGCGTGGCAGATGTTATTTTTTATACAACAATGAAAGATAGTATTCATCAGTTCGTTTGTTTAATGAATCTTGAGAATGGTGAATTTTCAATTTTCTCCGGTCCGGTATTAGATATTAATAAAGTAGGTAAACCATAAGTTCATCATAGGTAAATAACTCATTTTTGACAATTTAAAATTGAAAATATTTCTACCTTCCCTCACCCAAATTTTCCCTTTACCCACGGACTCACTTTCACCATCACCACACCGACCACCAATGCAGGTAAAAGGTTTTCTACCCTTATGTTTCCGATATTGAGCAGGTTGATCGCTATGCCGAATATCAAAGCGCCTCCGATCGCAGAAAGCACATCTACGGTCACCGGATCAAAAAAGGTTTTTCCCTTTTTGGCAAGGACCGTAAGGCTGCCCTGAAAGATAAATAATGGAATCACCGAAAAGGCCACTCCCACACCATAGGTACTTGCCAATGCAATGGACGAAAATCCATCCAATACCGACTTGACCACCAACAAGTCTTTTTTGCCGCTGATGCCTTCTTCAATGGAGCCGACGATGGTCATCGAACCAACACAATACAACAAAAAAGCGGTGATCAAACCTTCGGAAAAAGAAGAATCCCGGTTGCCGATGAGAGATTTAACATAATTGGAAATGTTTTCAAAAAACGTTTCCAATCCGATAATTTCACCAGTCAAACCACCCAGAATGAGAGCAAACAAAAAAATGAGCATTTTGCCTTCGGGGAGCCTCCACATCATTTTGAGGGCTATGAGTACCGTGCCGAGACCTACTGCCTGAAAAACAATTTCCTGCATGTTTGGCGTAAAGACGTGTTGCAACAACAGGCCGATCAATGAGCCAACAATCACTGTCAATACGTTAAAAAGGGTGCCTAGTGGCAGTCGGGAAGTCATATTCCGGTCTTTGGTTTTGTTATCAAAATGGTAAAAATATGAAAAAATGCAACATCAAACCTCAAATTGTTGTTGGTGTTTATTTATATCAGAATCCACCTATCCGGATGCAAAAAAAAATTGTCCAAATCCTCTTACTTCCCCTCTCCTTGTTGTATGGTGGCATCATCTCGCTGAGAGATATGTTTTACGAAACGGGTTTGCTCAAATCGAGCACGTTTAATCTTCCCGTCATCAGTGTTGGCAATCTGAGTATCGGCGGTGCAGGAAAGTCGCCCCACATCGAATATCTCGTACGCCTGCTCAATCCATATCTTCAGGTCGGAATTTTGAGCCGGGGTTATAAAAGAGAAACCACAGGATTTCGATTGGTACAACCTTTTGATACAGCCAAAACAGTGGGCGACGAACCCCTTCAATTCAAAAAAAAGTTTGGCGATGTAGTGGTCGCAGTGGACGAAAACCGCGCACTTGGCATTCCGATGATGGTCGGTCAATATCCGGGATTGCAGACGATATTGCTCGATGATGCTTTTCAGCACCGGCAGGTGAAGCCGGGTTTGCAGATTTTGTTAACGCCGTATTCGGACTTGTTTACCAGAGATTTTTTACTGCCGAGCGGAAGGTTGAGAGAGTGGAGGAGCGCTTACCAAAGAGCAGACATCATCATCGTTACGAAGTGTCCGGACAGTGTTTCTACTGAAGATAGAAAAAAAATCATCGAAGAAATCAATCCCCAAAAACACCAGGAAGTTTATTTTTCGCGGTTTGCCTATGACTATCCCTACCACTTTTACGATCCGCGATACCGAATCCGGTTGGATAATGAACTCGACGTTTTGTTGGTGAGTGCCATCGCTAATACGTCTTACCTCAAACAATATCTCGACAAAATGGTCAAAAAGATCCATGCTGCCGAATATGAAGATCACCATACATTCACCCAACAGGACATTGACTATATGATTCAGAAATTCAAAAATCTGGATGCCAAAAGAAAGTTTATCCTGACGACAGAAAAAGATGCCACCAGGCTCGAACCTTTCAAACAATATCTATACGATCATCAGATTCCGGTTTTTGTACAACCGACCAAGGTGATGTTTCTCGATGGCGACAAAAACCTTTTTGACAACAAAGTCAAAGATTATTTATTAGATTTTAGGTATTAGGAGGTTTAGGTTGAGATTAAGGTTGAGGTTTAGAAAGTTCCACCCTTGAGCTGGTGTCCAACTTGAAGCGTCACGCAACTTATCATTGTCTCAAAGTCTGCGAGCTTAAATGTCCATTGCAGGGGCGTGCCTATTTCCAAAATAAGGGGTTAGAGGGGCTTACCCTGAGTCTTGATGAGGTATTGACAAGGCGTTGGTTGAACGGGTGCAAAAATATGGGATGTCGGAAAAAAAATGATAAGGGATCTAAAGAAATAGGATTCATTTTTTGGGCGACCCCTTTCAGGTCGGGCTATACGCTTTACTCCACTTCGTTTCGTGTACGCTTCTATCCCTGTCGCTTCCCGGTTTGCCGATAAAATTATTATTTCCCGACAAAAACCGGTGTTCTTTTTTCTAAAAAAGCCCGGGTGCCTTCGCGATAATCGTAAGAATGGCCTGCTTCGGTTTGATATCTGTCTTCGACGTCCAGTTGGGTACGCAAATCGTTTGTATGACTTTCATTCAGCGCTTTTTTGGTCAGTGCTAATCCTTTGGTCGGCATCAGAGAAAGTGTTTCAGCAAGTTTTGATACTTCTTCAACAAACGATTCTGTTGAAAACATTTTATAGATCATACCCATATGAACAGCTTCTGATGCGGATATTTTATCACCGAGCATCATGATGGCAGAAGCCCTTTGCCATCCGATGAGCCGGGGCAGGGTAAAGGTGCCTCCACTGTCAGGGATCAGTCCTATTTTACTGAATGCCTGGATAAAGGAAGTACTTTCAACAGCTACCACGATATCACAAGCCAAAGCTATATTGGCTCCGGCACCGGCTGCGACTCCGTTGACAGCTGCGATGACCGGTTTTTCAAGTTCCCGGATTTTTAATATAATGGGATTGTAGTGTTCGCGAACGATTTTGGTCATTTCCGGTCCGTCGGGAGCAGTAGCTTCCTGAAGATCCTGTCCTGCACAAAACGCTTTGCCGGTTCCGGTGATCACGACACAACGAATACTGTCATCAGATGCGGCGTCATCGAGACAGGATTGCATATCCAATGCCATCGGCCTGATAAAACTATTGAACTTGTCCGGTCTGTTGAGCGTGATGGTAGCTACACCGGCTTGTTTTTCGTAAAGGATATTTTCCATGATGATAAAAAAGTAAAGATCTGAAAGAAAATACAAAAGTAAGGATTATCTGACCTTTGGACAAAAAAAAAGAGAGCCATTTCGGGTGACTCTCTCTCTCTCGTTTTTAAACTATAAAAGTTTATCTTTCAGGAAGGATCCTTTTTATTTTACTATGATAACCTTGTGGGCACTTTCTTTACCGTTGATTTTTGCAAGAACCATATAAGATCCCGGTACTAAGTCTTCGGTAGGAACCATCACATTCAGGTTGTTTTGGTTGCTTTCGGTAGAAAGAATATTTTTGATGATATTTCTTCCGTTGGCATCTGCTAATACTAAATCAATTTTCGTGCCAATCTCTGTTTCGAGGTTGATAAAAAACTCAGAAGAAGCCGGATTCGGGTAAATGGAAACTTTGTTTTCAACAAAAGATCTGCTGTTTACAGCAACATTTGATGAAGAAGAAGCGCCATTTCCGGATAGATTTTCCTGAGCAATTAAAATCTGGGCATCTTCTTTGGATTTGATTTCTACTGTTTTAAGTTGTTTACAACCTCTCGCGTCTGTCACCATCAATTGATATACGCCATAGTCTGAAAAAGAAGGTTTTGCCACACTGAGCTTTTTTCCTTCTTTTGACAATCCCATTGGTGTATTCCATTCGTAGGTGTAAGGACCAAAAAGCGGATTTTCATCGGAGACGGCCTCCAATAAAATCGATGATGAAGTGGTTGTTTTGATATTTTTTACAATATCAAGTGCAGGAGTGACAGAAACTTCATTTCGGGAATACTTCTGTCCGATACCGCCCATAGTGAAACCGTTTCTGAAATCGGCACCTTTCATTCCCACTTCCAAAGAAGATGGACTTTCAAAGTTATTGAATAAAAGAACATCGTCACCACAGTTGGCTACATGAGATATGCGAAGGCTGAATAACTTCACCTGATCGCCGGAGTTTAAGTCATTGTAAAAAGAGGTAGGGGAGAGCTGAGGAACAATACTAACATAATCGTGAAACGGGTCTGAAGCCGGTTTTGTGATTACATTTGCTTTGTTCCAGACCATCGGTTTTGTACCTTTATAATCCTGGTTGTCTTGTAAAGGCATGTAATTGTGGGCTACTTCTACTTCACTGCCGGTAGGTACCAACAAGGTCAATTGTGCATTGAGCTGCACTCTGTCTAAGGTTTTTTTCGTTTGTCCTTCTATCACATGAAGGTAACAATCATATTGATTGGTGACCGGATTGAATGAAAGACGATAACTTACATTGTTGATCTGGGCTATTGACAAAGCGGGCAACGCCAATAGCCATAACGCTAGGTGGAAAGATTTAAGCATTTGAATTACTGTTTTGGATGAAAGATTTTGTAAAATATATCTTACCAATTAAAGACACACATTCTACTATTTACCCCTATTTCAAAATGTGTGCCAAGTGAATATTTTTTCGTATTAATTTTATTGGACTAATGTATATTTTATTTATTATCAAATTTATGATTATCAATATTGTGATTATTTTTTAATTTTTTTATTGAAATTTATTTTTTTATGAGTGAGAGTCCTATTGCCCTTTTGCATTTTAAGGATACTTAAGTTTACCTATTTTTTTGACCTAACGTAGGGGTAAAATTTTTATCCTGTGTCAAGGTCTTAGAGAATGGAGTATCAGGCTTGATGTACCGCCTTTTTTTTATCCCGAACCCCTATTACCTATATTAGTATTTGTCACCGGGCGGTATTTTTGAGTTTATTCCTCTGTTTTCTGACTTACCATTAGTGGTACTCATGTCCATTTCCTATATGATGGATTTGATGATTCACTGGTGGTAAATACCTATATTATTTTAACCCGTTAATTCAACCCGTTATGAAGGTATACCCGTACTTTCTAAAACCCGCAACCAGTTTGTGCCGTTTATCGGCTTTCCATTCTATTTTTATAAATAGAGTGGCTGTGCTATTTGTGGTTGTTGCATCTGTCTTTCAGGCTCATGCTTACAGCCCGTTTTGGCACCATCACCTGTCCCTCCACTCAATACTTTTACTTTTACCAAAACCCTGGTACCTAATTATGTTATCCCTCCCGGTGTTACAAGTATTACGGTCGAAGTATGGGGTGGAGGTGGTCGCGGAGGATCCAGAACCACAGGGACTGCCGGAACAGGTGGTGGTGGTGGTGGTGCTTATTCCAGACGAACTGTAGCTGTCACTCCAGGACAAATATATGTTGTTAATGTTGGTGCAGGAAGTACCAGTAATACAGCAGCGGGAGGTGACACATGGGTTTCACCCAGTACAGTAGGTAATGCATTTGTTCTGGCAAAGGGGGGCAACAGTGCTGCCAATAACGTTACTACAGGAGCTACAGGAGGAGCAGCCGGTTCCGGTATCGGAGACGTCAGATTTTCCGGAGGAAACGGCGGTAATGCACCTTCCACAACTTCATCAGGAGGAGGAGGTAGTTCAGCAGGAATTTCTGCAAATGGTACCAATGCTTCAGGAACAACAGGAGGAGTTGCTCCATTAAGCGGTGGTAACGGTGCAAACGGAAGGACCACTGCAGGAAGTGGAACAGCCGGTTCATTACCGGGTGGTGGTGGAAGTGGAGCTGTCCGGGGTACTACCGGAAGTCCTGCCGGAGGCTCAGGTGCCCATGGAAAAGTTCAAATTAATTTAACCTTTGATGTTAATGCAGGACCTGATCAAACTCAATGTAATAACGCATTGTTTCAGGTAAGCACAAATCCACCCCTGGCAGGTTACAGTTTCAGTTGGTCTGTGGTTTCAGGAACCGGATTTATTTACGACAACTGGAGCACCAACACACAAATAACGGTACCTGCGGGAAGTTCTGCTACAGTCCGACTCAGTGTAACAGACGGGACCACGACCATCACAGACGATGTGGTTTTGACCAATACGACCAGCTGCACACCCTCTTGTGTCAATCCTATTAATATAAACGGCGACCTTGAACAGCAAGGAACAGCCAATGCATATAATTTATCATTTCAGGGAACCCCTGCCTCTGTCATCTTTCAAAATTCCAATCCTGTGGGATGGGCAGAAAGATATGGAACAACATCTCCCAATACTACCAGTTTTACAGGTGCTTACTATCTGAATAAAACTGGAGTCAACGGAGACCCTCACAGTGGAAGCAAATTTATCTATATGGCAGGGGAAGGCATTTGTTTGTCAAACCTGAAAACCTGGCAAAATATAAGTTGCGGAAAAACATACAGGGTATCTGTATGGGTAGCAGCCTATTCAAATTCCGGTACACAATCTTCATCTCCCTTTGCGATAGAGTTTAATGGAGGTGGTCCTAATGTTCCTTCATTTGCTATTGCAGAAACATTAAGAGCTCCCGCCAGTGCTTCATGGAACAACCTGAACTGGCAGAGATATTCATTTGAATTTACCATCCCTTCCACTGGTTATGAGTGGGGGGATTTTTTATTTACCACTTACGATAATGTTAATGGAATTGTCATCGATGACATGTGTGTTGAAGAAGTTTTTAACGGGGCTTTTGCTAATGCAGGGCCTGACCAGTTTAGATGTGACAATACATTTGTTATGGCTGCCAATACACCGACGTCAGGATATACCGGTAGTTGGAGTATAGTAAGTGGAACAGCGTCTGTATCAAATACTACTTCACCTACTTCAAATGTTACTATTTCGTCAGGTAATTCTGCCAGATTGAGATGGACAGTTTCCGGCTCAGGTAGTAATACTTTTTTTGCCATTCATCCCCAAAGAGAAGGTGGCTTTGAATCCTGCTGTTCTCCTTATGACAATGGTTGGACAGCAGTCAACAACGGTACCAACAATTGGGTAGTCGGAACAGGTGGAGGTTCTACCGGAGGTAGCCAGGCTGCTTATATTTCTAACAACGGTGGAACTTCAGCTGCTTATAATATTACGACAGCACAAACTTCACATTTGTACAGAGATGTGACCATTCATCCCGGTGCTTCCGGAATTAATCTGCAGTTTGACTGGCAAAATCTTGGTGAAAGCGGTTTTGACAGATTGTTGGTGTATACCGCTCCGACAACGTTAGATCCTGCTGCAGGTACGCCTGCTTCAAGTAGTACAACTTTAACAGGTGCAACTTTAGTAAGTTCTTTGAATTTGCATTCCAGGCAACATTTTACCAATGAATTGATAAGTCTTCCGGCAAGTTTGGCTGGTACTACCTTCAGATTGATTTTTGCATGGCAAAACAACAACACCGGTGGAACCAACTGGCTGCCTGTTGTAATTGATAATGTTTCTTTGAGTTATAACCTTACAACATGTAATGATTTTGATGAGGTTACTATAGTAAATAATACGGCTAACAGTGGCTTGACGGTTAATAATGCCAATATATGTCCGGGAACTTCTGCCACATTAACAGCAACAGGTTGTAATGCCGGAAATTTGTTGTGGAGTAATGGTGCTACAAGCAATTCAATTACTGTTTTTCCTACAACCACTTCAACGTACACTTTTACGTGCACCCCTGTTCCATCCGCTAATCTTCTTACCAACGGAAATTTTGAATCAGCTACCAATTTACAAGGCTGGACCAATTGGGATAATGCATCCATAACGACCAATCCTGCAGATGTTTATGCAGGAAGTAAGGCTGTATTTTTGAACGGAAGTGTCAGTTATGCCGGGGTTGCGCAAGGATTTGCCACTACGCCGGGACAAAGATTCAGGGTGAGGTTTTATGCCAAAACGACCAATAGTAATGCATTACCATTAGTCCGATACCATGTATATGATGATATCAGCCATACATTAGATGATGGTGAAGGAGTCCATATTACATCTACTAACCACCAATTATATGAATTTTTTGTAACCACACCGCCTAATACTACCTATTTGACCATTTTTGCTGAAACCAGTGATAAAGGCGGATTGTATGTGGATGATTTTGAGGTTGTTTCTATAAACGGATGTACATCCACAGCTTTATCAACTGTTACAGTAGGAGAAACCAATGTTGTTCAGAATCCTGAGTTTAACAGCGGTACTACATCCTGGGAATTGTATGCACAAGGAGGAGCAGCTGCTACACTAAACCATGACAATACTTCTCAATTATCAGGAGTAAATTCTGCGAGAATAAATATTTCAACGGCTACCGGTACGGACTGGCATGTGCAGTTTGTAGAAAATGGTCTTACCTTAGAAGCAGGTAAAACCTATACTTTATCCTTTAGGGCCCGGGCTGCTGCAGCAAGAGTTATAAATGCCTCTGTCGACCTGGGACAGGATCCCTGGACTAATTATTTATATCAGAATGTCAATGTGACTACAACAGGACAATTGTTTACCTATACATTTACGCAACCTGCCGGCACTTCTAACGGAAGAGTCGTTTTTAATTTAGGACAGTCTAATCAGACTGTATGGATTGATGATGTCAAATTATTTGAAGCTTGTAGTTCACTATGTGATCCGAATAACTCAAATGCACCTCCATTTTGTGCACCAACGCCGATTTGTAATACATCAAATACCATTAATTGGAGTCAGAGTATAAATTCTACAAATGGCAATCCGGGATTGGTCAGGTTTGTTGCTTGTGGGGGTACAGTAACTTACACCCTGCCCATTAGTTTACCTGCTGAATTTAATGGTCCTGTTTCGGTTAATATAACAGATGCAGTCTCCTGGGATGGTTACAGTGGAAGAAATACAGTAAGTCAAAGCAATGAAAGTTGGAGGGTTTTATTTAGAAAGAATGGCAGTACGGTTTATGCTTCTCCTTTTACTAATGATGTTCCTGATAATGTCAATCAGGGATATTGGAGAGGTAGCCTGGGTTCTTCAACCTTTCTTCCGAATGGAGCAGATCAAATCATCATTGAACACTGGGGTGTTTCCAATAATAATACAGCATGTAATTCAGTGATTCCTGCTTCTGTTTGTATTTCTTATGCTGTTTGTACACCACCTGCTGCACCGACAACAACGAGTGCTTCGAGATGTGGACCTGGAACGGTTACACTTACCGCAGCCGGATGTAGTGGTGGTACGCTCAGATGGTATACTGCATCTTCAGGAGGTAGCAGCATAGGGACAGGAGCCAGCTTTACAACTCCTTCCATTTCTTCAACGACTACGTATTTTGTTGCATGTGAATCCGGAGGTTGCGAAAGTACTACCAGAACAGCTGCAGTAGCTACCGTTAATAATGTAAATGCTTTTGTTTCAGGAATTCTGAATTTGTGTCCTTCAAATAATACCACGACCCTGACAGGAAATGGAGGTGGAACTTATGTATGGAGTACAGGTGCAACATCATCGAGTATCACGGTGTCACCAGTTTCTACGACAACCTATACGCTTACAGTAACCAACGGGGGTTGTTCAACCGCTGTTACAGCAACAGTAAATGTCGGATTATCTTGTTGTGCAGGACATGTCACAAGTAATATTATTGCCGAATATAACTTTTCAGAAGGCACAGGATCTGTTGTCAATGACGTTTCCGGTTTTGGAACACCTCTTAACCTGACAATCCAAAATCCGGCAAATACAACCTGGGTGACAGGATGTGGTTTGCGAATCAACTCATCCACCAGAATAGCTTCAACAGGAAATGCTACCAAAATAAGAACAGCTCTTCAGGCTACAAATGCCATGACAGTTGAAGCATGGGTCCAGGCTGCCAACACAACACAAAATGGACCGGCAAGAATTGTCAGTATGTCTACAAATACTTCAGAACGTAATTTTACTTTAGGTCAGGGTACAAGTGGAGGCCCGGGAACAGTTTGGGCATTTCGAACCAGACAATCCGGAACCAACGATTGGAATGGTATGCCTGAACGTACTACAACCGCCAATTCAGCAACAACCAATCTGACCCATTTGGTATTTACCAGAGATGCGGCAGGTGTGGAAAGGTTTTATATCAATGGAGTACAAAATGGCACGTGGACACAAACAGGAAATTTTTCAAACTGGAGTGATTATGTATTAAATCTTGGTAATGAACAAACCAATGACAGACCTTGGTTGGGAACATTATATAATGTAATTATTTATAGCAATGCATTAAGTGCTGCGGAGGTTACACAAAATTTTAGTGCCGGTTCTAAAGGTGATTGTTCGAATTGTCCTCCTCCTGATTGTATTACTCAATTATGTGCACCTTTAAGTTGTCCTTCCGGAAATTGTTATACCAACAATTTAATTGTAAATCCTGATTTTGAAACCAATGTAAACAACTGGATTGCTTCAAACGGACAAGTCAGTCAGGGAGGAGGAGGAAGATATGGAAACTTCATTCAGGTAAATGTATCGGATTTAGCAGGAACGTACACTGCTTATCAGGATGTCAATTTTGGCGCAGGACAAGGTTACCGATTTGAAGGAAATGTAGCTAAACATGGTGTAAATAATAATGTAAAAGTATATCTGGAATTTTATAATGGTTCGACTTATTTATCCAAGACAGCAGATTTTAATGTGACGATGAATTTTGACGGCTGGAACTGGGAAAATTTTGGATTTCAGGGTATAACTCCTGCTAATACTACAAAAATCAGAATTGTGGCCTGGTGCAATGGAAACGCCATCAAAATGGATAAAGTTTCTTTAATTGGTTGTACCAACATTACAAGTACAGCAAATGCAAACAACGTTTGTGTAGGTGGTACTATTAACCTAACATCCACTATTAATTTAAATAATGTCAATCCGGTTAAACAGTTGGTATCAAACGGAGGTTTCGTGTCCGGAAGTGTTACCGGATTTTCAACTGACGTTCCTTCCGGTTCATTTGGTTTTACAACCAACCCTCAAAATGCAAATGGGTCATGGGTTTGGGGTACTGATAATACTACCGGTACAGGTAATTTAATGTGGTTTTCAGATGATAATGCTGCCTCAAACAGGAGACAATGGTTCAATACGTACACTGTTGTACCGAATACAACATATACATTAAGTTTTTGGGTCAGAAATGTTTGGAGCGGAGGAAGTAATCCCACTTTGTTTTGGACAGTTAACGGAACCCAGGTAGGGTCAACCATTACACCTGCCTTTGGCAGTAATTGGGTTCAACTAAGTACAACCTGGAATTCAGGCTCAAATACGAGTGCAACTTTTGCGGTAGTACTTCAAACCAACAGCTGGAATTTTGATTTTGCTTTGGATGATATATCAATCACCGGAACAGAAACTACTTATTTATGGTCAGGGCCCAATAGTTATTCTTCATCATTACAAAATAATAACTTAACTAATGCCATTTCTACTATGGCAGGTACTTATGCTGTTATTACAAGTGCAGGAAATGGTTGTACTGCTTCCTCAAATGTAAATGTTGTTGTTAATTCTAACAATACAGTTACCACAAATGCTACAAGAACCTTGTGTGTCAATACAGCTTTGAGTCCAACCATTACCCACACAACTACGGGTGCTACAGGGATCGGAACAATAACAGGGTTACCAACAGGTGTTACGGCAGCATGGGCAAGCAATACGATTACCATCAGCGGTACACCAACGGCTTCCGGAACATTTAATTATACCATTCCGTTAACCGGCGGTTGTGGCGCGGTAAATGCTACGGGAACCATTACGGTTACAGCTAATAATACAGTTACAGGAATCGGAAGTGCAACCACATGTATCAATACTGCCATTACAACCATTACCCACACAACTACGGGTGCTACAGGGATCGGAACAATAACAGGGTTACCAACAGGTGTTACGGCAGCATGGGCAGGCAATACCATTACAATTAGCGGTACGCCTACCGCTTCAGGAACATTTAATTATACGATTCCGTTAACCGGCGGTTGTGGCGCTATAAATGCCACCGGAACCATTACAGTTACATCAAATAATACAGCAACAACAAATGCTACAAGAACCCTGTGTATCAATACAGCTTTGAGTCCAACCATAACCCACACAACGACGGGTGCCACAGGCATCGGAACAACAACAGGATTACCAACAGGGGTTACCGCAACATGGGCAAGTAACACCATTACAATCAGTGGTACACCTACAGCATCAGGAACATTTAATTATACGATTCCTTTGACCGGAGGTTGTGGTGTTGTTAATGCCACAGGAACCATTACAGTTACAGCAAATAATACAGCAACAACAAATGCTACAAGAACCTTGTGTGTCAATACAGCTTTGAGTCCAACCATTACCCACACAACTACGGGTGCTACAGGGATCGGAACAATAACAGGGTTACCAACAGGTGTTACAGCAGCATGGGCAGGCAATACCATTACAATTAGCGGTACACCTACAGCTTCAGGAACATTTAATTATACGATTCCTTTAACCGGAGGTTGTGGTGCGGTAAATGCTACGGGAACCATTACGGTTACAGCTAACAATACAGTTACAGGAATCGGAAGTGCAACCACATGTATCAATACTGCCATTACAACCATAACCCACACAACGACGGGTGCTACAGGAATCGGAACAACGACAGGATTACCAACAGGTGTTACAGCAGCATGGGCAAGCAATACGATTACGATCAGTGGCACACCTACAGCCTCAGGAACCTTTAATTATACCATTCCTTTGACCGGCGGTTGTGGTGTTGTAAATGCGACAGGAACCATTACGGTTACACCTAACAATACAGTGACCACAAATGCTACAAGAACCCTGTGTGTCAATACCGTTTTGAGTCCAACCATCACCCACACGACGACGGGTGCTACAGGAATCGGAACAGCAACAGGATTACCAACAGGTGTTACAGCAACATGGGCAAGCAATACGATTACCATCAGTGGCACTCCAACGGCTTCCGGAACATTTAATTATACCATTCCGTTAACGGGTGGTTGTGGTGTTGTAAATGCGACAGGAACCATTACAGTTACGGCTAATAATACAGCAACTACAAATGCTACGAGAACCCTGTGTGTCAATACATCTTTGAGTCCAACCATAACCCACACGACGACGGGCGCTACAGGAATCGGAACAGCAACAGGATTACCAACAGGTGTTACAGCAACATGGGCAAGCAATACGATTACGATTAGTGGCACACCAACGGCTTCAGGAACATTCAACTATACCATTCCGTTAACGGGTGGTTGTGGTGTTGTAAATGCAACGGGAACCGTTACGGTAACGGCAAATAATACGGTAACAGGAATCGGAAGCGCAACCACATGTATCAATACTGCCATAACAACCATCACCCACACGACGACGGGTGCTACAGGCATCGGAACAGCGACAGGATTACCAACTGGTGTTATGGCAGCATGGGCATCTAATACGATCACCATCAGTGGCACACCAACAGCTTCCGGAACTTTCAATTATACCATTCCGTTGACCGGAGGTTGTGGCGCAATAAATGCCACAGGAACTATAACCGTAAATATAAATCCAACAGCACCGATTGTCGGCACCATCACCCAACCTACATGTACCACCCCTACAGGAAGCGTGGTTTTGAGCGGTTTGCCTTCTACAGGAAGCTGGACGATCATCAGAACACCTGGCGGTACAACATACAACGGAACAGGCACAAACTTTACCGTTACAGCTCTTCCTGTAAATACAACGTATACATTTACAGTGACCAATAGCAATACCTGTTCTTCACCTGCTTCCGTAAATGTTGTTATCAATGCAATCCCTTCAAATCCAACCTTAGGTGGCGCTTCTGCTGTATGTATTGGTTCGACTGCTAATGTCACTCCTGCTACAGCAGGTACCTGGACAAGCAGCAACACGTCCATTGCCAGCATTACCAATGCCGGATTGGTTACCGGAGTTACCGCAGGATCAGTGACACTAACTTATACAAGAACCAGTGACGGTTGTAGTAATACAAGACCATTTACCGTAAATTCCAATCCAACGTCGCCGGTAGTAGGCACGATCACCCAACCAACATGTACCACCCCGGCCGGAAGTGTGGTATTAAATGGACTTCCTTCTACAGGAAGCTGGACTATTACCAGAACACCGGGCGGTGTTACCTACACCGGAACGGGAACTTCTTATACTGTCAATAACCTGCCTTCGGATAATAGTTATACTTTTACAGTAACCAATATTAATAGTTGTATATCTCTATCATCTGCTTCTGTAGGGATTGATGGTATACCAAGTATTCCAACACTTGGTGGAGATGATATGGTTTGTGTTGGCGGAACAGCCAACGTTACACCATCCACAAGTGGTTCATGGTTATCCGGCAATACATCTGTAGCTACCATCAATAATGCCGGTCTCATTACCGGAATCGCTCCGGGAATGGTGATTTTAACTTATACACGAAATAGCAACGGATGTTCAGGAACACATGAATTTACCGTTTATGCCAATCCGACTGCACCGGTAGTGGGTGCCATCACCCAACCAACATGTAGTACCCCAACAGGAAGTGTTTTATTAAGCGGACTTCCTTCTACAGGAAACTGGACGATTACCAGAACTCCGGGCGGAACAACGTATACCGGCACAGGTACAAACTTTACGGTAACAGGACTTCCGGTTAATACTACATATAATTTTACGATAACGAATCAAAATAATTGTACATCTCTGTCATCTGCCGATGTTTCTATTAATCAGGTTCCTGGTAGTCCTGTGATTAATGGTGCATCAGCAGTTTGTACAGGGAGTTCTGCAAATATAACACCTGCCTCAGGGGGTACCTGGACGAGTAGTAATACATCCGTAGCCACCATCACCAATGCCGGACTGGTAACCGGACTCGCCGCAGGATCAGTGACACTAACGTATACGAGAACAAGTGACGGATGTAGCAATACACGTCCTTTTACAGTGAATGCAAACCCATCCGCACCGGTAGTAGGTACCATCACCCAACCAACATGTACCACCCCGACCGGAACTGTGGTGTTAAGCGGACTTCCTTCCTCAGGAAACTGGACGATTACCAGAACACCGGGAGGAACAACGTACACCGGCACGGGTACAAGTTTTACGGTAACAGGACTTCCTGTCAGTACAACCTATACATTTACCATAACCAACAGCAATATATGTACTTCTCCTGCCTCTGCCAATGTTGCCATTAATACAATACCGGGAGCACCTGTGCTTGGAGGAGCCTCAGCCGTATGTGTTGGTTCGACCGCCAATGTTACTCCGGCTACAGCAGGTACCTGGGCAAGCAGTAATAATACTGTTGCCACTATCACCAATGCCGGATTGGTAACCGGAGTCGCCGCAGGATCAGTGACTCTAACCTATACAAGAACAAGTGACGGTTGTAGTAATACACGACCATTCACAGTGAATCCGCTTCCTGAATCCGCACCTTGTTTGGAATTTCCAACGGGAGGAAGAGCACCATGTTTTGGAGCTGCGGAGATATGTGACGGAGGGAGTATCATACTAAAAGGAAAAGGTTACGGTACACCACCACTGACTTTTATGTGGAACAATGGCATCGGTGCCGGAGCTGATCATACGGTAACCCTATCTTCTGATGGATTGCCAACCAAAACATATACTTTTATTTTGACCGTCACAGATGGCAACGGATGCAGCGATGAAGAATATGTTACCGTTTATGTCCATTCAAAACCTGATATTGACATTACCGGTTCTGACAATATATGTGTGGGAAATACATCTTCAGTCACACCTGTAACCGGAGGCACATGGTCAAGTAGTAATACGACAATTGCAACTGTCACAAACGCAGGACTTGTGAACGGAATCGCACCGGGAACTGTTAATTTGACCTACACAAGAACAAGTGACGGATGTGCAAACTCTGTACCCTTTACAGTGAATGCAAATCCAACTGCTCCAATAGTAGGAACCATCACCCAACCAAATTGTGCTGTTCCAACCGGTAGTGTAGTATTAAATAATCTTCCTGCTACAGGAAATTATACCATCAATCAATCACCGGGAGGTATTTCATATAATGCCACTGGTTCATCTTTTACCATCAATGGATTATCTCCAAATACAAACTATACTTTTACGGTGACCAGTGCGCAAAATTGTACATCACCTGCATCAGCATCGGTTAATATTACAGGTGTACCTTCATCACCATCTGTTTCAATAGATTATAACGGATCAGTGTGTCTGGAAGACAATAAAGAGCTTTCAGCTATAGTGACCGGTGGAATAGCTCCTTTTACCTATCTTTGGAATGGTCCTTCAGGATTTACAGCATCGACCCAGACAGTAGTTATTTCAACCAATGGAAACTATTATCTCACCGTGACAGATGCAAACTTATGTAAAGCTGTAACCTCGGGTTTTGTGTACGAAAGATATGAACCTTTTGTAGTCAGTCTTCAAACAAAAGTTTGCGAAGGTCAGAGTGTCGTTTTGGATGTAAACAGTTCTTCTGCAGTAAGTTACCTTTGGGGTAGCAATGCCGGAAATAACACAACCAAAATGGTTACTGTCACCCCACAAGTGCCTTCAAGCACTTATTTGGTAACAGTTACCAACGATTTGGGTTGTACTGCTGTTCCGGAAATTACCATCGATGTTGATCCGAGACCTGTAGTATCAGTGACCGGTTCAGATATCATTTGTCAGGAACAAACTACCCAACTATCTCCTTCAACAGGAGGCGTGTGGTCAAGCACCAATCCTGGTGTTGCAACGGTAAATAACAGTGGACTTGTCACCGGAATTTCAGCAGGAACAGCTACTTTTGTTTTTACGAACAGTACGACAAATTGTGCATCTCATCCATCTGCTCCGGTTACGGTACATGCCAAACCTGTAGTAGCAGTGACTGGTCCTAATCCAATTTGTATTGGTCAAACCACAACACTTTCACCTTCTACAGGAGGAACATGGACAAGTTCAAATGTTGCAGTTGCTACCGTAAACAACAGCGGTATTGTTACAGGTATTTCAACCGGATCAGTTACCTTTACTTATACGAATACTTCGACTTCTTGTGTTTCAAATGCAAGCACTGCGTTAATAGTTCAAAATCTTCCTTCTGCCACCATCACTGGTAATGGTTCTGTTTGTGAATCCTCCAATATCATTCTGAGCGCATCAGTACCGGGTGGAACATGGACCAGCTCGAATCATGCAGTTGCTGTAATAAATAATTCCGGAATTGTAAGCGGTATATCTCAGGGAACAGTTACCATTACGTACCAATACGGCACAGGAGTTTGTAGTGGCCAGGTTCAAAAAAATATAGAAGTTTTAGATAAGCCAACAATTTCTTACACCGGAGACCAAACCATTTGTGTCGGTCAGACGACAACATTATCATCAGGTCAGTCTGGTATTTGGACAAGTTCAAACCCAATGATTGCAACCATCAGCCAAAGCGGCGTGGTGACAGGAGTCAGCGGTGGTATGGCGACTTTTACATTTGAAAACCTTGCAACCGGATGTCTTTCTGATGCTTCTGAAGTGCTCACAGTTTACGAAAAGCCAACGGTAAGCCTCAACGGACCTTCTACCATTTGTTTGGGTAGCACAACTCAGGTTACACCTTCATCCGGAGGTGTTTGGACCAGTTCAAATCCTTTGATTGCAACCATAACCAATAATGGCGTGATTACATCAACGGGTATTGGAACAACATCCTTCACTTTTACAGACAATCTCACCGGTTGTTCTTCTGACGGAAACATATCTGTTTCAGTCGGAGCCGCATTATCTGCTGCTATGGATTACCACGGAAGTATTTGTTTGACGGATACCTCAAAATTATTCGTCATTCCTTCAGGAGGCACACCGGCATTTACTTATCAATGGGTAGGACCTCTCGGATTTACCGGAAATACGCAGACAATTGACATCAATACAAATGGTAATTATTTTGTTACCATCACAGATGCTTTAGGCTGTAAGGCCAATCTTTCAGGATTTGTTTATCAGAGATTTGATCCTTTTATTGTAAATCTTTCATCTTCAGTATGTGAAGGTCAGAGTGTCAATCTTTCTGTGAATGCACCAACAGCCGTATCGTACTTATGGAGCCCGAATGCATCAAATGCAGTAACATCTTCAGTTCAGGTAATACCTGTTTTACCTTCTTCAACATACTTTGTTACAGTTACCAATAATTTGGGTTGTAAAGCCGTTGCAAATGCTTCTGTTTTAGTCAATCCTAAACCTTTAGTAAACATAACTGGTGGAAGCACCATCTGTATAGGCCAGACCACAACCATGACACCTTCATCAGGCGGTAGTTGGGTCGCTTTACATCCATCCGTTGCTACCATTTCTCAAACAGGAATTGTGACAGGAACCGGATTTGGAAACGCAAGATTTTTATTTACAAACAGTACAACCGGATGTACATCTGATACATCAGGTATTATCTCAGTCAATAGTTCGACCAATATAGCTTTTGTCGGACCTTCATCTATTTGTGCCGGAGATCAGACATCCGTGAGTCCGGGATCAGGTGGCAGTTGGGTTTCATCAAATACATCTGTTGCTACTGTTAATAATGCAGGTCTGGTGGCAGCACTTTCTCCCGGCGTTGCTCAATTGACATATACCAATAATTTAGGATGTACCACCAATGGATCACTTTCCGTTACGGTACACGATAAGCCGGCTATTCTTCTTGACGGGCCATCACAAATTTGTATCGGATCAACTACAAGATTTTTACCATCCAACGGAGGTACATGGACAACTTCTCATGCTTCCATTGCATCGATAAATAATTCAGGATTGGTGACCGGAATATCACAAGGAACAGCACGGTTTGTTTACACCAATGCATTTACAGGATGTAAATCAGATTCATCAGCAATGATTACTGTTTTACCAAGACCTCAGGTACAAATCACCGGAAATAATCCGATTTGTGTGGGTTCGACCACCACATTATCTCCAAATACCGGAGGAATGTGGATGAGCAGTAACCCATCTGTTGCCAGTGTCACAACTGCCGGTATAGTTACCGGATTAGGACAGGGAAGTGTGACTTTTACATTTACCCATAATACCACAGGATGTTCAAGTCTGCCTACCGCACCACTTACGGTAAATGCCAGACCCGTGGTATCCGTAACCGGTCCTAACGGAATTTGTATTGGCGGAACAACCACATTGTCTCCTTCGACCGGCGGAACATGGACTGTGGTCAATCCTACGGTTGCAAGTGTGACCAATGCCGGTATAGTAACCGGTTTGACAGCAGGATTAACAGGTTTTATATTTACCAATTCATCAACAGGTTGTGTATCAAATGCGACAAACAATGTAACCGTATATGGCAGACCGACAGTAAATATAAATAGTACATCTATTTGTGTCGGAGCAACCACCACCGTGACACCTTCTTCAGGAGGCATTTGGTCCTCATCCAACACAGCAGTTGCCACAGTTAATGGTTCCGGACTGGTTACAGGACTTTCGGCAGGAACCGTTACTTTTACTTTTACAGAAAATTCGACAGGTTGTATATCCAATCCGACGTCAACATTACAGGTTTTTGGAAAACCTGTAGTTTCCATAACTGGTCCGACAAACATTTGTGTTGGTCAGACTACAACTTTACAACCTATAACAGGCGGTGCCTGGTCAAGTTTGTCTCCTTCAGTTGCAACGGTTTCCAATTCAGGAATCGTTACCGGAATCGCTAATGGTTCAGCACGATTTATCTTTACCACCAATCAGGGTTGTGCTTCTGATCCTTCCGGTAATATTACCATAAACGCACGACCTGTCATAAACATTACCGGTCTTAATCCGATTTGTATCGGTGCCACCACTCAATTGTTACCTGCATCAGGAGGAACATGGGTTTCATCTCATCCATCCGTTGCTTCCGTAAATAATGCCGGATTGGTTACCGGAATGGCAGCCGGAGGATCACGTTTTGTGTTTACTTTAACTTCTACAGGATGTTCTTCTGACTCATCCTCTTTGATAACGGTTAATGCCCCACCGATAATAAATCTGCTTGGATCTCCGTCTATATGTATCGGCCAGACGTCTCAGGTGAGCCCTACTGCAGGAGGAACCTGGATGTCATTGAATCCGACCGTTGCTACAATATCCAATTCAGGATTTATAACAGGTGTGAGCGCCGGACAAGCAAGTTTTACCTTTGTACAAACCAGTACCGGTTGTCAAAATACCCTTTCAAATGCGCTTACTGTTAAGCCGAGACCTGATATATCTCTCACAGGTCCATCACAAATTTGTATCGGAGCCACCACACAATTTACACCAAACAATGGAGGAACGTGGACATCATTGATGACTTCAGTTGCTACCATCAATCAAACAGGTTTGGTAACCGGTATCAATCAGGGACAAGCCACCTTCAGATTTACGAGTACAGCAACAGGTTGTACTTCTTTAGCTTCATTGCCTGTGACGGTGTTGGGAAGACCTACGGTTTTATTGGATGGTCCTAACAGTATTTGTATAGGAAATGTCACCCAGATGTTGCCCAATTCCGGTGGTAGCTGGACATCAACCAATCCATTGGTTGCTACGATCAGTCAGACAGGTTTGGTCACCGGAACAGGAACAGGTTCCGCACAATTTGTATTTACTGATGAAAATACCGGATGTGTGTCAAATCCCGGCACGACAATTTCAGTAACCCAAGGGGCAACGGTTATTTTATCAGGACCTTCAACCATATGTACAGGTTACAGTACCATAGTATCTGCATCTTCTGCAGGAGTTTGGTACAGTACCAATCCTTTGATTGCAAAAGTTTCTTCAAACGGTATGGTCACAGGTATTGCTCCGGGCAAAGTAAGTTTTTACTTTCAGGAATCAGCAACAGGATGTTTATCTTATTTACAAGATGATATACTTACCGTAACGCAGTGTACAGATGCGGATTTTAATGTAACCGCCGTCAATGTATCTCTATCCGGTAATATTCATACCAATGATGAGGTTCCTGTAGGAACAACCTACAATACTTCTCCTTATCTGATCGGAAAACCGGATGGAAGTCTGGCTACCCTCACCATGTTAGCTGACGGAAAATATACCTTCTCCGCAAACACTCCGGGCGAGTATGTCTACCATGTTCCGGTATGTATTCCGGGAATGGGATCATCTTGTCCGGTAACAATTTTGGAAATTTCTGTGGTAAACCCTTTTACCCAACGTCATAATATTGTAACAAATCTTGATATCACCTATACGATTCAAGATCAGCCTGTTATTTTTAGTGCTCAAGTGAATGATGATTGTATTTCAGCTTCCGGCTGTATGGTTGACCCTCAAATGATTACGGTGATAGTTCCACCAAATCACGGGAATGCTAGCCTCCTTACAGATGGAAGTTTATTGTACACGCCTGCTTCCGGTTTTATTGGTTTTGATACCCTGACTTATCAGGTATGCGCAACCAATGATACCGGAAATTGCAGCAACGCTGTACTGATTGTGACTGTGATGTCCTCCGACGCATCCAACAGTCTTGCGGCAGCTGATGATTTTTACGCCATTCCGAAGGGCGGATCAATCATCGATGCCAATGTTTTACTCAATGATGTTGACCCTGAAGGGGGTAACGTCAGCATTACACCACAAGGTAATGCTCAAAATCCCGTTGTGATTGGGGCAGGTTCATATTACATCAATTCCGAAGGTGTTTTACATTTTCAAGCCTCGCCCGAATTCACAGGCCCTGTAGACATCGTCTACACAATTTGCGATTCAGTCAGTTTTTGTGTGAATGCCACCATACATATTTTGGTGGTTGACAACATGAAACTCCGCATCAGGGCTTATCTCGAAGGTGCTTTGATGGAAAACAAAGACGCCTTATCCTCGTCCGGACGTCCTTTGATGAGAGACGATCTGCGAAATAATAAATTTACCAATTCCAACCTCATTCCAAGTATTGATCCTTACAGTAATCCTGTTGGATTTATCGACATCAGACATCATTTTAATCATGTCGGTCCATCAAATAATACTTCATTAACCACCATTCAGAATCCATCCGCTGTTTTTGCCGTAACAGGAGAAAATGCCATTGTTGATTGGGTGTTTATCGAATTGAGATCCAAACAGGATTATGGAGTAGTATTGGCCACCCGTTCTGCCCTCATTCAGAGAGACGGAGATGTGGTCGATCTTGATGGCATTAGTTTTGTCGAATTTCCGGGATTAAAAGTCGATAGTTGTTATGTGGTTTTAAAACACAGAAACCACCTCGGTGTCATGTCTTTGAAAATTGCTACCAGTGATCTGGTTGATTTTACATCCCCTTCAACTCCGGTCTTTGATTATGGTACATCCAGAAATGATGGGTATAACTACACCGGTCTGGCTCAAAAAGCAGATGTCGCCCTTGGGTATATGTCACTTTGGGCAGGAGATTTTGACGGTAGCGGGAAAATTAAGTTTGTGAATCCCGATGATGACCAGAACTTCCTTTTTATCGAAGTATTGTTTTATCCGACCAATACAGATTATGTCGCCAATTACAATTTTGTGCATGGATACCTGCAAGGTGATTATGACCTGAACGGAAAATCAAAATATGACAACCCTGATGATGACAAAAACATGTTGTTCTATCAGGTTCTGTTTTATCCGTTAAATGCCAATTATACTTCCAATTTTAACTTTATAACAGAGCAGGTGCCTCCGAAAAATATTAATTAACGGGAGACCGCTTGTTGTTCCGAGACGAGTGAGTCTGAGAGAGGGCAAAGGCCCTCTCTTTTTTTTTGCCATTCGTTCAGATTACAATTTTATGTTTTGTTTGTCACAACTATTTATGGAGAAAATGAGGGAATTACCTGGGGCTGTGTTAAATTTTTCTTAAAGTACGAAACTATTCGTATTTATATTTTTTCCTACGAAAGGATTCGTATATATTTGCAGGGTCAATGTAATATTATCATGCTTAAACCCACAGAATCTGAATTGGAAATCTTAAAAGTGCTTTGGCAATATGGTCCTTCGACTGTACGTTTTGTCAATGATACCCTCAATGAACAAAGAGAAGTAGGGTATACCACCACTTTAAAAATACTTCAGATTATGAACGAAAAAGGTCTTGCAGTCAGAGATGTCGATCAAAAAACGCATATTTACAGAGCTACCATCACAGAAGCGGACACCAAAAACAGATTTATTGATGATTTTGTGAAAAACCTGTTTCACGGTTCTGCCATGAATATGGTCATGCAGACGCTGGGAAATAACAAAATCAGTGAGAAAGAAATGAATGACCTGAAAGACATCATTCAAAAAATCGAAAACCGGGATCACAACAAGTAAAACCTCACCTTATGTTGCCTTTATTTTTGACCGACTTCAGCCATAACCTCACCGATACGCTAGGTATGGTGTTTTTACATAGCCTTTGGCAATTTACCCTGATTTGGGCTGTTTTGTCTCTGATCCTTAAAAAAAATCTGGTTCGGTCATCACCGGTTCGTTATGCGATAGCTTTTGTATCTGTGTTTTTTTTGGTTATCACTGCCGTTGTGACTTTTATCTGTTATTTCGAATTTGAAAATTATCAGGATATAATATACCCCGACCAAACTATTTTTACAATCAACCATATGATACCGCAGAAAAAGAGTTTTTTTGATTCATGGACGTTATGGTTCCTTCCTTATCAGGATTGGGTGATCACACTGTGGATAGCAGGAGCTTTATTGCTGAGCGGTAAAATGATTTTTTCCCTATGGTACATTCAATATGTAAAAAAATCCGCTTTTATTCCCGAAGGTGATCATTTAATAGTCAAAAGCTGGCAAAATCTCATTCAGAAACTGGACATCAGCAAAAAAATAAAAATCGGCTTTTCACATCATATCCATACACCTTTGATTGTGGGTCAGATCAAACCGATGATTCTTTTTCCTTTTAGTGTAGTCAATCAATTGTCGGAACAGGAAGTTGAGTTTATCCTGCTCCACGAACTGGCTCATTATGCCCGCTCGGATTATTGGGCAAACCTGTTGCAGTCTTTTGTCGAAATACTTTTTTATTATCATCCCGCAGTTTATATCATTTCTCAATATGTGAGGGAAGAAAGAGAAAATTGTTGCGACGAATTTGCCTTACAAACCATCGGCGGAAAGCCGGTGGATTACGCCAGAACCCTCATCAAACTTCAGGAATTTGATGCCGGAAAATCACCTGAATTTTCCCTTGCATTTACCGGCAAAAATAAAATATTTATTGATCGTATTAAAAAAATTCTCAACATGAATCAGCAGAAAAATGTAAAAAATGAACATGTATTTTTAAGCATGTTGGTCGTATTGGCTTTGTTTTTTGCCACAAGAGAAACCATTGCCAATAATTTTTTTCCCGATAAGGTGACAGATTATTTCAGCCTCGTTTTTCCCGACGGATTTACAAAACCTTCAGTCCAATCCGATACTTTGCCTAAAACCAAAGAAAGTATCACCATCATTCAGAAGGACGATGAAAAAGAAGTAAAAGTACAAATGGAAAACGGCGAAATTCGCAAACTGGAAATCGACGGCAAAGAAATTCCTGCCGAAGAATACAATAAATACAGCGATATCACCCAAAAAATGAAAATCAGAAATCGTCCGGAAGGTATGGATGGAAGCCCTCAGATTTTTATGTTTGACCTCAATGATGACGGTCTTCGCTGGCACGGAGATATGGATATCAAATGGGATTCTTTGTTTGGTGGTTTATCATGGGAAAAACTTGAAAAACTTCAGTTTGATGAAAAAGAAATTCATGATAATATGGAAAAAATGGAAGAAAGAATAAGGAAGTTAAATTTCAGATTTATGTCTCCTGATTCCATGATGTCTTTCAGATCGCCTGAAAAAAATATAAGGATTTACAGATATCCCAACGGAGATGAAGAGGAATTTCAACAAAACTTTGAATTTTCTTTTCCGGATCAGCCGGGATTGAGAAAAGATCTGGAATTTGAAATAGAAAGAGGATTTGGAAGAGAAAAAAATATAAATGAAATTTTAGGCAACCAACTGAATGCCGATGGTCTATTGATTCCCGGAAAGGAAAACAAAGTCGAACTTTCCGGAAAAAATCTCAAAATCAACGGCGAAAAACAACCTTCCAATATCTGGAATAAATACAAAAGGATTTTTGAAGAGGAAACAGGTAATGTTATGGAAAAAAAATCCCGCATTTCCTTTCATTATTATGGCAAAGAAGCCAAAAGAAGATATCGGGCTTTGTAATACCCTTCATAAATCCCTCTTCCGGGAGTAGATATTATATTTTGCACGTTTTTCGCTTTTATCGTTTCGGGTTCATTTTTGGCGTTTTTCCATTAAAATTACGACAAAAATGATTCCCGGAATTTTTTATTTCTATCGAAAATCTGCCGATTGTTGAAAAAAATGAAGTCAATTCAGATACGCCGTACCCACTGACTTTCCTCTTTCCATTCTCTTCCGGGGCCAAACCACGTCTTTTCAGTGAAATTTTCAAAAATAATTCACAAACAATCACCTTTGATTTTTCAAACATTTTAAACAATTATTGGTTAAAAATTATATACTTTTTTTTACCTTCGTGCTCCATTCTAAAACTCACATACATAACATAATGATTCCTCAGACACCCAATCATTTTTTGAAAAGACATATAGGTATCACCCCTTCTGAACAGGAAAAAATGCTTCAGACCATCGGTGTGGACAGCCTTGAAACACTCATCAACGAAACGGTTCCTTCCGGAATCAGAATGAAAAAAAAGTTGGACCTTCCGGATGCCCTTTCAGAATATGAATACCACAAAACCCTGAAAGAAATCGCCTCAAAAAATAAAGTTTTCCGAACCTACATAGGTCAGGGATACTACAATACCATAACGCCGGCAGTCATCGCCAGAAATATTTTTCACAACCCGGGATGGTATACCCAATATACTCCGTACCAGGCAGAAATCGCCCAGGGAAGACTCGAAGCCCTGCTCAATTACCAGACCATGGTATCTGATCTCACCGGCCTTCCGATTGCCAACGCTTCCCTCCTGGACGAAGGTACTGCTGCCGCCGAAGCTATGGCCATGTGCGAAGGAATCCGCAATAAAAAAAGAAAAAACAACCCTTCCAAAAAGTTTTTTGTCGATCAACATGTTTTTAAACAAACCCTCGATGTTGTAATGACCCGGGCACTACCTCTGCATATCGAAGTAGTCACCGGAGATATCCATTCATTTGATTATAACGAAGATTATATAGGTATCCTCATTCAATACCCCAATGCTGAAGGTAAAGTCGAAGATTTCCGCAAAATCACACAAAAATGTAATGACCTCGAAATTCAGGTTATCGTTTGTTCGGACCTGCTCAGCCTTACCATGCTGACTCCTCCGGGAGAGTGGGGAGCGGATGTCGTTGTCGGTAATTCTCAGCGTTTTGGTGTTCCTATGGGATTCGGTGGACCGCATGCTGCTTTTTTTGCAACCAAAGATGACCACAAAAGGATCATTCCCGGAAGAATTATCGGCGTTTCTGTAGATCATTACGGTAAACCGGCCCTGAGAATGGCCTTACAGACCCGCGAACAACATATCCGAAGAGAAAAAGCCACTTCCAATATATGTACCGCTCAGGCATTGCTGGCCGTTATGGCAGGAATGTATGCCGTATATCATGGTCCGGACGGTCTTAAAGATATCGCATTACATGTCCACCTGAAAGCACAAAGTCTCGCTTCCCGATTACAGGCCATGGGACTCAACATCAAACATACACTATTTTTTGATACCGTATCCGTTGAAGCTGATCAGGCAACAAAAAAAGCCCTGCAGAAATTTTCAGCTAAACTGATGATGAACTTCTTTTACCAAAATGATGTCGTCACCATCTCCCTGGATGAAACCACTTCCGATACTGATGTAAATGATATCGTACGTGTTTTTGCTATGGCAAAAAGTGTGGAGTTTCTGCCGGGAAATTCTAAAGTGAAAGCAGCTTCTTTCGGCAAATTGAAAAGAGAATCTTCCTTTTTGACGCACCCGGTTTTTTCTTCGCACCATACTGAATCCAAAATGATGCGATACATCAAAAGCCTCGAAAATAAAGACCTTTCTTTGGTCCACTCTATGATTTCATTGGGTTCCTGCACAATGAAGCTCAATGCAGCTTCAGAGATGTTTCCGGTTTCCTGGCCTGAATTTGCAGACATCCACCCTTTTGCTCCATCAACTCAAACTGCAGGATATCTCCAGATTTTTGAAGAATTATCTCAATATCTATGTGAAGTCACCGGTTTTGATGCTTGTTCACTCCAGCCCAATTCCGGAGCTCAGGGAGAATACACCGGCCTTCTTGCCATCAGAGCCTATCACCTCGCTCACAAAGCGTTTCACAGAACTGTGGCCCTGATTCCTTCTTCTGCACACGGAACCAATCCGGCCAGTGCGGTGATGTGCGGTATGTCGGTCGTCGTAGTCGCTTGTGATGAAAAAGGAAATATCGATGTGGCTGACCTGAAAGCAAAAGCCATAGAACATAAAGACAATCTTTCTTGTCTGATGGTCACTTATCCGAGTACACACGGTGTATTTGAAACTTCCATCAAAGAAATTTGTCAGGTAATACACGACAACGGTGGTTTGGTCTACATGGACGGAGCCAATATGAATGCTCAGGTCGGACTCACGAGTCCGGGTCTGATCGGTGCCGACGTTTGTCACCTTAACCTGCACAAAACTTTTGCCATTCCTCACGGAGGTGGCGGACCGGGTATGGGACCTATCTGCGTCAATGACAAACTCGCTCCTTACCTGCCGGGTCACGTTTTTGCCAAAACAGGTGGTAAAAAAGCCATTCACGCAGTTTCCTCCGCTCCTTGGGGAAGTGCCTCGATTTTGTTGATATCTTACGGTTATATCCGTATGTTGGGCTGGGATGGTGTTACTTTGGCAACAGAATACGCTATCCTCAATGCCAATTATATGAAAGCAAGACTGGAAGGCAAATACGATATTTTATACTCAGGCGAAAACGGAAGAGCAGCTCACGAGATGATCATTGACCTGAGACCTTTTAAAGCTTTTGTTAGTGCCGAAGATGTTGCCAAACGATTGATGGATTATGGTTTCCATGCGCCGACTTTATCATTCCCTGTAGCGGGCACCATCATGGTCGAACCTACAGAAAGTGAAGATAAAGACGAACTCGACAGATTCTGTGATGCTTTGCTTCAGATCAGGGAAGAAATCGACCAGATTGCCAGAGGTGAAATGCCGGCTGAGTCCAACGTATTGTCCAATGCGCCGCATACCGCAGAAATCGTAATGGCCGACGTTTGGGAAAAGTCATACAGCAGAGAAAAAGCAGCCTATCCGATTGGTTACCTCAAAGAAAGATCCAAATTCTGGCCTTCAGTTTCCCGTATTGACGGTGCTTACGGAGACCGAAACCTTATTTGTATCTGTCCGCCGATGGAAGATTATATGCAATAGTCCTGATAAATGGGCATTATTTGTCAAAAAAAAGACACGAATTTTTTTTCGTGTCTTTTTTTTTGTCAAAAAGGGTCGATCTGTAAAAAGCCAGCTTTGATCCCAAATAGTTTATTGTGAAAAGAAAAATGTTAATCTGTAAAGCCAAAATGTAGCCCAAAAAATAACGTAACATACCAATTGGATCAACAAAAACCAAACAGATCACATTTTTCTTTTAATTTATGTGATTATAATGTTTTAAAAAAGGAAACCGAACTAAGGGTGATATTTCCGACAAACCTTACGAAATAGGTGCCTGAAGACAAATCTCCGACGGATATCTTCTGCTGATTTTGTCCGTCTGTAGCGTCGTGATAAACGGTTTTTAATATTTGTCCCAGTGCGTTGGTCACGTGAAATGTTCCCTTCATGTTTGGATTTGATTCCCAAGTGAGGTATATTTCCTCTTGTGCCGGATTGGGAAAAACAGACATGTTTTTATCTTTATCCGTTTCGGTTATATTGCTGGATTTACAAACCAATAATTGAACGGTATTGGTGATGATCGGCTCGTTATAATCAAAATAAATGGCAGCCTGGTTTGGAATCAAGGTATTATTCGGTGCCTGTTTTTTAGGTTTGATATAATACGTCACATATCCATGGCTGTTTTTTTCGTCGCGGGTAGAGTCCGGAAGGTATATCGGATCAAATAAAAATGCCAGATTTCCGTCCGGCAATATCTGCATCCGGTACGGGTGGCTTGATGTTCCTGCTCTGAGTGAAGTCATATCAAGATTGGCGTCAATTTTGTTTTTAATGGTGACAAAGGATGCCGGAAAATTACCGGTATTCTGAAATCTGATGGTGTACTGCAACAAAGAATCTTTTTCCGTAAGGCAATCAGTCAACTGTCCGCCAATAACTTTAACACTGATGTCATTCGGATCAAAAGAACTTACCACTTCAATATTTAGGTTTTCTTCGTTGTCCACCAAAGTGGCATCATTTGCATCCGGATATACGTGCGCGGTAAATTTCAGTCTCCTGCCCAATGGAGTGGGTACCGGTACATTAAACTGAATTTGAAATTTTTGAGTGCCAAAAAATGCCGGCAGGTCGGTAAAAAATAAGGTTAATTCGTGATTGGCTATGTCCACAGCATTTGCACCTGTTATGTACATGATGGCAGGGTCAAAATTTAGTTTTACTTCTCCCGTGGTTTTGTACAACCCGACATTCGAAACTGTAATAAATAAGTCAAAATCAAAACCCGGTCTTGGCGGAGTGGTATAGGACATGCTTACTTTGAGATCCTCTACTTCATATGGCGTATCGTAAAATTGATGGCCGTCAGATATTTGTCCTGCTGCCAGCACAGACGTAGTGATGGCACCTGTCGGACATACAGGATTCAGATAGTCCGGATGCTGATTGATGACGTAAGCCTGATCTTTGGGAACATAAAACTGAAAGTCGCCACCTGTAGCAGTCCTTGTATATCCCTGTGCGGTAGGCAGGCAGGAAATCATCACATTTTCCAATCCTTTTTCACCTGTTGTTTCAGTACAATCAACGTTATCGTCCACCCATACCTTGCCCCTGACGATGGCCGCACAATCATAATTTGTAAAACCGATGGAAGGAACAAAATCCTGAGCCATACAGCCTTTTTGGTCCGTGACAATCACACCCATGCCAAAATATGCCGGCAAACCTGAAATCATAGTGGTGGTTTCACCTGTTCCCCATCGGTATTGATACGGTGGTGTACCTCCGGAAACCAAAGCTTCAGCTTGTCCGTCTTTTTCGAATATACAACTAGCCTGGGTGACATCCATCTGAACATTGAGATTCCCCTGATGACTGGACAGGTATACATTTTTAACAATACTACAGCCCTTCTGATCGGTAATCGTCACCCAATAATCTCCTTTGCCGATCGAAGTCAGATTCTGGTTGACCGAACCGTCACTCCAAAGATAGGTAAAAGGAGGATACGTTCCGTTTGCAGAAAGATACAGGGCGCCATTTTTTTCTTCACAGGTAGCAAGTTGAGTAGAAATATAAGAAAAAATTTGGTTGTCAATAAACACATTGGTTGCGACAGTTGTGGCACAACCACCTGCATCCGTGACGGTACAGCTATAATAACCGGCATCCAATCCAACGATATTTTGGGTGGTCATCCCGTTACTCCAGATAAAAGACATCGGTTGATCACCTCCGTTGATCTCAAGCTGAATGCTACCTTTACTGGTCTCACATTTTTCATTGGTGACCAGAGCCTGGACAGAATAATCAGCTTTATTTTGAATGTAATAAAATCCGTTTGATGAACATCCTTCACTGTCAGTGACCACCACCTGATACGAACCCTGACTCAGTCCGGAGATGACATTTTGGGTTTCTCCGGTATACCAGGCATAAGAATAGGGTGGCGTTCCAAAACTCGTTTGTATTGAGATACTTCCGTTGTTTTGATCGCAGATTTCATCCAAAACTGTCGGATTAAGAATAATCGGAGAAATTGAAAATACATATTGAAATCCGGTTTCCTGACACCCATCAGCGTCTGTAACCGTGACGAAATAATATCCTTGTTGCAGTCCGGTGAGAGCCGCACCGGTCATTCCGTTGTCCCAGACCCACGAATAAGGCGCTTTCCCTCCGTTGGCCACACCGGAGATGGTACCGTCACCTTTATCGCAGTTTTCATTGGTTTGGCTCATGGTCACGGTAAATGCCGGTATTTTGTGCAGGTAAGTAAACTGTTTGGCAAAACAGCCCTGTGCATCTGTCACGACAACTTCGTAATTTGTATTGCCCGGAATGTTGGTTATGCTTTGTGTATTCCACGTTTGTTCCGTTCCAAAAGATTTCCATTCATAACTAAAAGGAGGTAATCCTCCGGCATTGACATTGACAGACAATTGTCCTGAATTCAGACCGCAGTTTGCCGGTGTCGGATTGATGGTCAATTGTATATCGTTCAACTGACTGACTTCTATGCCGAAACTATCTCTTTGTTCGTTAAGTGCTGAAGTTTCAGTTGCACAACCATTGGCATCAGTGATGGTGACAAAATACTTGCCTGAGGCGACATTTTCAATTCTGTGGGTGGTCGCACCATTACTCCACAAATACGTATAAGGGATAGCACCGCCGGATACCGATGAGATTTCCGCGCTGCCATCCGTCGCTGGACAGTTTGCCGGTGTCGTGTGCCATGAAAAAGTGAACGGTGGATAAACTGCGATTTCTTTGTTTGATCCGCATTGTCCTGTAGCATCTGTGACTTCCACAAAATAATATCCGGGTTTGACACCAGTGACAATTTGGGTATTGGCTGAAAATGTTGGGTCACTATAGGTTTTCCATTCATAAGTATATGGTGGCGTACCGGTGGTGACCGTTGCCGTGAGTATGCCGTCATTATTGCAGGGCTGCTGAATGTCTACAGTGACTTGTAATACATCGTTGCATTGACCGGAAGTGTTTGAAAAAAACAAAAAAGTATGTATCAGGGCAATCAGCATAACTTGTATAGCCCGTAAATATATTTTTGGCAACATAATAAAGGTTTAATGATAAAAAAAAATCGTTTATACATGTATTTCTTTGTAGAATCACCGATGTTCCAAAACGTTGCACTACCTTATGTTGTTTTTTTGAATCCTGACTTTTTCCTGAAGCTATTTTAGCAGATATTTTTTTGAAGTATCTACCTTATTGTGAATATTATTGATGGTATAATAAAAACTTCAGGAATAATAGTTTTTCGTTTTTTTCAAAAATAAAGGAGTACCCCGACCTGGCTTCCGGAGTACTCCTGTTATTTATTATTTTCTTTTTGGAGAAGAAAATTTATAAGCTAAGGTCAACGCAACAGCATTGGAATTAAAACCTGCATTTATATTAATGTCATCGGCAAAAATTTCATCTTCATAAAATGTAGAAACACTTAAAGTCGGAATCGTCTCCAAACTTACATAAAATTTGTCAGAAAAATCATATTGAAATCCCAATACATATCCCAAAAATACACCGATATTACCTCTGGTAGAACCATCTCTGCTGATCAGGCTAAAGTTGATGCCAGGCTCCCACCCATGAATAAATTTTAACTTGTCGACAACATTTTTTCTTTTTTCCACCCCGGCTGCCAGATTGATTTCAAATCCAAAATCGGTTCCTTCACTAATCTGCAGACTTACATTAGAAGCTGCCACACGATATCGTTTGTACTTCATCCCGTCCTCACTTTTTTTGTAAATAAAGTCAATATCCTGAATATTGGCAAAACGAAGTCCTAATTCTCTGGACATATCCTGAGCCGATGCCTGAAAAGTAAAAAAACATAACATCAAAAAAATAAATGAAAATTTGTTATTCATAATGGTTAGATTTAGGTTATTAAAAAAAAACAATTCTTAACCTTAACGAACCGAAATTGTTTTTTGCGGTTTGGCAATTTCTTAAAATTTTATTAAAACTTCAACAGCAAATGAGGTTAAGGTTAAGATAGAGAAGGTTACTCCTGTGGGATTTAGACTTAAGATTGTTGACCGCCGTGCGCTGTTTCGAATCAGCTTATCATTCCGAAAGTTTTCGGAACCAACTCCTCAAATCGTTCATTGAAATAGGGGCGTAGCCCTGTCATCTTCATAGAAAAATTAATGAGATGTTGTCAGAGGGGCGTTAGCCCTGAGTTCTAAGAATGAAATAGAGATTCAGTAGGTGTTAGATACTGTTTAGGGTTAAAAGTTTAGTGTGTATGGCTGTTCTTAGTCTTAAAATTGTCGACTCACCGTGCGCCGCATCGATCCAGCTTTAACAAATCCAACAATTTTAACAATTCCAACAATTCCAACAAATCAAACAATTCTAACAAATCAAACAATTATAACAATTTTTGCTATTTTTACCCTCTATAAGCGATTTTTATGGCAGCACAAAAACCCATGTTGGATTTTACCTTGGGAAGGGTCAAAACGCAGCAACAAACTTCATCGGTCAACACTCCCGAAAACATTAATCTAAAAGATTTTTATACAGAGGAAGACGTTCAAAATGTACTGAACAAACATTCAGTGGCAGGCATTCCCCCGTTCCTTAAAGGGCCTTACAGCACCATGTATATGTCTTCGCCATGGACGATCCGCCAATATGCCGGCTTTTCCACCGCAGAAGAAAGCAATCGTTTTTACAAAAAAAATCTCGCTGCAGGCCAAAAGGTCTTTCTGTGGCTTTCGATCTCGCTACCCACCGGGGTTATGATTCTGACCATCCGCGGGTCAGTGGTGATGTCGGTATGGCCGGCGTAGCCATCGATTCGGTAGAAGATATGAAAATCCTGTTTAAGGATATTCCCCTCGATGAAATGTCGGTGTCTATGACGATGAACGGTGCCGTCATCCCTGTCCTCGCGTTTTTTATCGTCGCAGCGGAAGAACAAGGTGTATCGATGGACAAACTCACCGGGACGATCCAAAACGATATTCTCAAAGAGTTTATGGTGCGCAATACCTACATCTATCCACCTGAACCATCCATGCGCATCATCAGCGATATATTTGCTTTTACATCGCAAAACATGCCGCGTTTCAACAGTATTTCCATCAGCGGATACCACATGCACGAAGCCGGTGCACCTGCAGATCTGGAGTTGGCTTATACCCTGAGCGACGGCATCGAATACCTCAAAGCCGGAATAAACGTTGGTCTGGATGTAGACGTATTTGCCTCCCGGTTTTCGTTTTTTTGGGGCATCGGGATGAACTTTTTTATGGAAATAGCCAAAATGCGCGCCGGAAGGGTCTTATGGGCCAAAATTGTCAGTGAAATGGGTGCCAAAAACCCCAAATCAATGGCCCTGAGGACCCATAGTCAGACGTCGGGATACAGCCTGACGGCCCAATCTCCCTTCAACAATGTCGCGCGAACCTGCCTCGAAGCTATGGCTGCGGTATTGGGAGGCACACAATCCCTGCATACCAATTCTTTGGATGAAGCCATTGCCCTGCCTACCGATTTTTCGGCCAATATCGCCCGTAATACCCAGATATACCTTCAAAAAGAGACCGGCATCACCCAATCTGTCGACCCTATGGGGGGCAGTTACCTCGTCGAATACCTCACCGATCAGCTCATCCGCAAGGCCTGGGTACACATCAAAGAAATCGAATCCCTCGGCGGTATGACGCAAGCCATTGCCAAAGGAATTCCCAAGATGCGCATCGAAGAAGCCGCTGCCGGCAAACAGGCACGTATCGACAGCCTCAACGAAAAAATCGTTGGCGTCAATTATCTGATCGAAGCGGATGAAAACACCCGACTCGACATCCTTCAGGTCAACAATCAGCAGGTGCGGGAAGATCAGATCAAAAGATTGGCGGAGATCAGAGCAACACGTAACGAAAACGAAGTGACCAAAAGCCTGGATGCCCTCACTGAGGCTGCCGTTACCGGCAACGGCAATCTTTTGGCCCTTGCTGTGGAAGCTGCCAGGTTGCGGGCCACATTGGGAGAGATCTCTGCGGCATTAGAAAAAGTATTCGGCCGGTATCAGGCCACCCACCGCACCATTTCCGGTGTGTACAGTAAAGAAATCAGGATGGACGCAAAATTTCTCGAAGCCAAAAGACTGTCCGACCTTTTTGCGGAGATGGACGGGCGCAGACCCAGGATCATGATAGCCAAACTCGGCCAGGACGGACACGACCGCGGTGCCAAAATCATCGCCACCAGTTTTGCCGATCTCGGATTTGATGTCGACATCGGACCTTTGTTTCAGACACCGGAAGAAGCGGTTCGTCAGGCCATCGAAAACGACGTTCACATCCTCGGTATTTCCTCTCTGGCGGCCGGACATAAGACCCTGGTACCGGAAGTCATCCGTTTATTGCGCCAATACGACCGCGAAGATATTTTGGTGGTAGCCGGAGGTGTCATTCCACAGCAGGACTACGACTTTTTGTACGAGGCGGGTGTTGCGGCCATCTTTGGTCCCGGTACAGTCATCGCCGACGCTGCAGCAAAAATATTAGAGATGATGATGGAGTAGGAACTTTGAAACTAAACATATTTTTATGAAAAATGTATACTTCGTTTTGTTGCTGTTTTTTTGTGTGAACGTTTTGTACGGACAAAGGGCAAAAAAACCAAAGATCAACTATTTTATGAATGTTGATGTTGGTTTTATATTTGAAAAATATGATGGCTTTGATGATATGATTACATCAATTTTAAATCCCGGAAAGTTATTAAAATCAGGAACTCAATATCTGGGATTTGGCCCGATTTCAATTGGATTTTCAAAAATCAAAAATAAAAAGTTATCGGAATTACAGCTAGAATGGATTAATCTGAAAGTAATTTTACAGCACTCAGGACTACTACCCAAATTGGGTTAGATACTGTGATATCTCCAAACATCCCGATCACTTTCATTACATTATTTTTTTTCGTTGTATCAAATGGGTAAAAAAAATATTTTTTATATAGGACCGTCATTAGGTGCCGGATATATCAGACATCGTCTGGGAAATGATTATACTTTTTCCTATAATGCCCCATTATCAACATCATGTGTTTGTTTACATTTGGGTATCAGGATGAATTATCAAATTGTTTTGCATAAATTTTGGAGATTAAATATTGCTTCCCGATTGGTATTATTAGATGCGGGTTTCTACAGAGACAGGAGGTTGGACCCAAGCTTGCCACCAAGAGCACAGATTTCTTCTGAAGGTTTTCGTGCAGAGTTTTGGAGAGAACAATATCCCCTGACCGTCGGACTCAGTTACCGCATCAAATAAAAGAACGTTACCTGATATTTTGTAAATTGTATCCCGTTTGTAGACTATGAGGATGTGGATAGAGAAAGGGCAAAAGTGGGAGTTACATGCATTTATAATAGAAAAAAAATTACAAAAACGGGGTTTTAGTGGAAAAAAAATGACGTTTTGGGTCTTTTTTGAAGGTTTAGTGGAAAAAAATGTCAATTTTGGTTAACGATTTTAGAGTTAATCAAATAACTCTTATTTGAGGTGCAATTACTAATGTTTATATTGATAAATTTTATGGTAAAGTTTGATGTAATGTAAAAAAGTACCATTTCAAGAATTTGAAGAGAGTGTATTAACAAAATACCCTACTATTGTCCACAGTTTTTCTAAAGTGATTTGCTGAACTTTGCAATTCTGTAAAGTGTGTACTCATGGAAGATATAACCACAAAAATTGGAAAAAGAATCTTTAATCTTAGGAAAGAAATTGAAGGGCTTTCACAAGAAAAACTTGCATTAAAAGCAGATATCGATCGATCATATATTACAGGTATTGAGACAGGGAAGAGAAATATTTCCATTGTAGTACTTGAAAAAATAGTCAAAGCACTTGACACAGACTTGGCTTCATTTTTTAATGATGAAATGTTTCGGAATGGGAAATAAGCTAAAGGTAATTGATTTTTTTTGCGGGGCTGGTGGCTTTTCAGAAGGCTTTCGCCAAATGGGTTACGAAATATTACATGGATATGATTCTTGGAAACCAGCAGTCGATACATTCAATTATAATTTTAATCTCAAATGTAAGGCTAAAAATATTCTTGATTTTAAAAACTCAATTGATGAAATTGAAAAAGTACCAGACACAGAAGTCATAATAGGAAGTCCCCCCTGTGTTAGCTTTTCGAGTTCAAATAAATCCGGAAATGCAGATAAATCTTTAGGTGTTGATTTAACAGAGACATTTTTAAGAATAGTAGCAGTTAAAAAACATCAACCAAATTCTATTCTTAAAGCTTGGTTTATGGAAAATGTAGTTAATTCCAAAAGATATCTTCAAACTGCTTATACCTTTAAAGATTTAGGATTAGTAGATTGGGCGTTAAAACATCGGATTAGTCCACTTAAAATTGCAATTAATCTTTATGAAAATTCATCAATAATTAATTCTGCGGATTATGGCTCATTTCAAAAAAGAAAAAGAATAATTTCAGGTGAAATAATAAAATGTCAAAAACTAGTCATTCCTGAGAAAACTCATTCAGATGAATCTTTGTCTCATTTAAAACCTTATAATAATATAAATAAAATAAAATCCAAGTTTCCAAGTCCATTTGATTTTAAAAAGGGTAGATTTGTTGAAGACGTGCAGTATAATATTTCTATAAGTGTAAATTTATTGACAGACCATTTTTATGATACTGGAGTGTATATGACTGAATGGGAAATGTCTAAATATTATAAAACAAACCACCCATTTATGGGTAAAATGTCGTTTCCTGAAAATGAATTCAACCCAAGTAGAACTATAACCGCCACAAGTATAGCTAATTCCAGAGAATCTATTTTGTATAAAACTGAACTTGACAGAACTGGAGATGGTGAATATAGATTACCAACAGTTAGGGAAGCTGCAATAATTATGGGATTCCCTATTTGTTATCAATTTTTAGGTTTAGAAAGTTCCAAATGGAGGTTAGTTGGAAATGCAGTATGTTGTGCTGTAAGTAGGGCTTTTGCTAAAGTTGTTTTGAAAGAATATAAATTAAATATACCTGCAAATCTAATTGTTTCTACATATCCAAATTTAGAAGGTGTTTTAAATTTAAATACCTACAGCTTAAAAAAATTTGATAATCAGCCCGTTAAAAATAAAAATGCAAGGTTCCGAAGACATGCGATAAAAGATGGAAATTTAACAGTAACGCTTTCAAATTACGATATAGAAATTAACACAAAAAATGATAACCAGTGGTATACATCAATTCAATATGGAAATGGTAAAGGTTTTCCAATTCAAAAGATTGATGATAAATTTTATAAAAAAATTGAAGATTTAATTCTTCTTAAAACTACAGGGACAAAATTTTTATCAATTATAAATAATGGCTTTACTGATAAGATTGGTGGGTCACAAACTCTTCAAGAATTATATGAAGCGCAAAAATCAACCGAAAGATATAAGAATCCAACAGAATTAATTGATGAATTAAAATTTATTTTAGACAAAATCGGAGTTGAAAATGACGTTTTCAATCAAAACGAGCATAAAATATTTCAGTTCAAAAATGAAGTTCCACTTAGCCAACTATATGCATTATACGCTATCAATAAAATTTCTACTATTGCAAATTCAAAGTAAACTATGCCAGTCTCATTTCACCCCAATAACCCTATAAATGCGTTAGAGACCATAATTGTAAAAGATGATGGCAGCCCGTTACATGGCGAAATTGATATTTACAGAAAGCTTTGGGACGACTTAAGCAGAAGTGAAATGGACTGGGATATTTGGCACGATTTGAAATTACCAGAACATTCAGATAATTTTAATTATTATAAAAAGACTAGTTCTCAGATTGATTTTTTAATTCTATCTAAACATGGCATCATCATTTTAGAGATAAAAGGTGGACCAATTTCAACAAAGGATAATACTTTTTTTTATGGAAAGAAATTTGATTCACCAATAAAACAGAACCCTTTTAAACAAGCCGAAGGATATAAATACACTCTCAAAGACAATATTCTTAACAATCTAAAAGGTTGTTTCTTTTGTGAAGCAGTTGCGTTTCCGCATGTCGATTATCCTTTTGAATCAAAGCTAATAGATAAAAATTTACTTTGGACATCATTTAATGCAAAGGATTACGATGGATCAATTGAGAAGTTCCTTTTAAATGTTTTTGAATATTCTAAGAGTAAACACATGAAACACTTTAGGACATATGAAGATATTTCCCCAAAAGAATATGTGTCTATCAAAAAGATATTAAGTCCAATTATCGGTGATAGAAACCAATTTAACACAACCAATACACTTGAGTGGCTTGGAATTCAAAATATTGAAATCCTGGAAGGTTTGTACAAGAACCCTAGAATTATGATTGAAGGTCCACCAGGTAGCGGGAAAACTACTGTTGCAAAAGCATTCATTGATAAACAGCTTAATAAAAATGGGATTTATTTGTGCTGGAACAACCTTTTGATGAATTACACTAAATCCATCTTTAATGAAAGGCAATTTGCAAGCAATATTGAAGTGACTACCTTTTTTAGATTTTTTCAAAAATTTAACCCTTTAATTGAATTTCAAAAATTAAGTTCAATGAGTGAGGACGAGTTTTATGATATGGTAAAAGATACCATTCAAAGACTTGAAAAAAATGACAAGCTAAAACCATATGACTTTATCGTAATTGACGAAGCACAGGATTTATTTGATAGAGGTTTAGATTTATTCATTAACAAATTTTCTGGATTTAACGGACAAGGTTTAATAAATGGGAACTCTCTGGTATTATTCGATATAGATCAAAGCTATTCATCAAGTGGTAGGAATGTTTCTGAAATTGCAGACTTATTGACTGAATATTATTGTCATTTTAAAATGAATGAAAGTAAAAGAAGTTCACAAAACCCCGACATTCGAAAGCTTTCATCTGAAATTTTAGAACACCACACAATTTTGAATGATGAAAAATTTGAAGAATGGTTTCCCAATATAAACATCAAACGGCATAGAAATTTGCAAGATGTTAAGTCATACATTGTAAAAAATATATTAACCCCAATTAGAGAGTCTGACTCATCCCTTAAAGGGCAAGATTGTATCATTCTTATCGAATCGTCATTTCTAGGTGGCAGCTATAATGGGAAAGAAGATTTACGAGAACTTTTAATTATTAGAGACATTGAAGAATTGACAGAAACTAATGTTGGAGATACAGCAAACAAGTTGAGATATTCCTCCATTTTAAAATTCAAAGGACTTGAAAAGAAAAATGTTTTCTTAATTATTTCAAATCCAAGCGATTATAATAAGTATGAAATTTTTATAGGAGTTACTAGGGCTATTTTAAATGTGGAAATAAATATTGTTGAATAATGGAATTGATTAAACAACATATTAAACCTAAACTTGAAGTTTATTTAAATCAATCAAACTTAACTTTATTATTTATCAATGATCAAATCCAAAATGAAAATAAAGATAAATACATTAATCTATTATTGTACATAGACAACATCTTATGTGATTACTTTTCAAAATATAGTGAAGATCTTAATGTTTTACATATTCATTTTGATAGTGATTTTAAAGATGAAGAAAAGTTACTTTTTGCAGAATTCTTATTAATTGGTTCTTTAAATTTATCAAAACATTGACTCCACCAAATATGGAACAAACCCATTAATTCAAGAATTAATATTATCTCTTCAAAAAAAACTAAGTAGTTTAGAAAGTAGGTGCCCAGATGGTGCTAGTGCAAGCAATGGAGGAAATAGAATTTGGAAAAAATGGACACAAGAACTAAAAAACATCAAGTCACTACTATTATTTTACAATAATCTTAATGGATCGTTAATAAAGTTTAAAACATTATTTAATTCTCAAATTAACTCTTGTAAGGCAATAACTAATTTATTTGAGTTTAGACCTTTTGCTATTACATTGCAGTTTGATCGTAAAAATGATTTAAACAAAAGTTACAATCTCCTGAACACTAATATGTCCCTGAATGATATTGATGAAGCTAACAATTCAATCGTAGATAATTTAGAAACTATTATTCAGTTTGACTGTGAAAGAAAAAAAATAATGTCTAATTTTAATGTAGATGAAATTAATAAATGGAATTCGGATTTAGGTACAAACCAATATTCGAAATAAAATAGATAACATAAAGGATCGATTTAAAATCCCAAATGAAAAATCTTACACTATTTTATCTACAGAAATAGACTTACTTTTGGATAGGAAAAACAAATCTAAATTTCAAGTTGAATTCCTGGGATTCGAAACTTCAATTTTCTGGGATTTGTTTCTTTTAGAATTAAGCATAAGAGAATTATATGAGTTAAGATCGATTAAGCTAATGAACATATACTCAATTTGCGTTAGTGAAGAAATTAAAAACTATTTAATTGATGATTTATTCTCAAAAAATGAATCTTCTGAACTAATTTCTTTAAATACCAAGATGGCTATTCTCGAATTGAGTGAAGAAAATATTGATATGCTAAAGGTAGGTTTATCAAATACTTTAGACTTGATTATTAATTCTGAACTAAAATCTAAAATTAATGATAAATTAAGTAGTAGACCAACAATTATTCTTGATGAAGCAATAATTAGAAATATAAAATTGCTTAGTAAATTTACAAATGCTCTTGGGTTATCAAAACAAATTAAATTTAAATCATGGTCAGAGCTAACAAATGATAGTTTAAATAATTATTTAATTGTTTCTTATAGAGACCAAGGTAAGTTCCCAAATTTTTATTATCCTAACTTATTAGAATTTGAGTATATAGGTGAAAACAACAGTATCGCTATTTTGCATAACTTTTTATTTGCAAATCATTACGGATGGGCAAAATATAGTATTTTAAAAGATTATCATAAATATTTAAATCATTCCATCAGAAATACTCATTTTAACTGGAAAGAACTTAGTAAATTAATTGCTTCAGAAAAACCAGAAAGAAATATTTTAATCGATTGGAACTTGGAAAATGAATATTCAAGTACTGATTCAAGAGAAACATATAAGGTTAAATTAAAAAACCAAAGAGCTAAAACCTATCATAATTCAGACCTATTAATATATAATGAAATCAACACAGAAAAGCATAGAGTTCAACGTGTAAAATGGTTTTTTGAAAATAGTGATTTTGATGAGACAAAATATAAGATCCAAAAACTTGATGAATTGTTAAATGATTTTAATCCTGCTGAAAGATTAATTGATACAACTGAACAACAGCAAGAATTAGAAATTATTCGGAAACAACTTGGCCTAGAAAATGAAACGGCAGGCAGGATTTGGAAAATATTATTAAGAAACAAATCTCAACTAGTCGGAATTGAATTCTTGTACGATGAGATAAAGTTGATTTTTGACAAAAATAAAATTCCACTAGTTTCAATAAATCATTTTAAGAATTCTTGGCTAAATGTAGAAAGTGACTCTTTAATGCCAAGAGGGAACAAAGTCTTTAAATTTTTATGCGAATATCTTGATTTGAACAATAGTTACAGATTAATTCTTTACAGATTAAAGAACTCATCAATTAGTGGAAAAATAGAAGCTACTAAAAAGTATAGTAGTCTCCTAAAAGATTTATTTGCTAATGGATGTTTTGATTTAAATGCCCCAACAAAAACAATTCTGCAATCTAACATTCAGCAATACAAAAATAATCATTCTTTGGATGAATTAGGAATTAATCCTGAAAGCCCACTAAGTGACCTTACAACTCTTGTAGAATTAATTCAACCTGAGTTAAAACTCATCGAACTTGAAACCATCGAAAAATTGAAAAATGAATAATATCTTAGAAAAAAGAAATTCACTAGAACAATTCATAAGAGAGCAAACATTAGGGCCGGGAATAAACGGCTATCGATATGTAGATTTAGAAAATGAATCGGTTGTCAATAAAAATCTAAGTAGTGGTGAGCCAATAAATTATTCATCTGAAATTTTAGATATTGTACCAGCTGCAATATACAGTACAGGAATTTTGTTTCCCGAAGACAAAAGTGGTACTTATGAAGTAGGAATTGCGTTAGATAATAATGAACATATAGATAGAAAAGATGAAGCTGATGAGCAAGACTCTCAAAATAATAGCTTCGAAGATATAGAAGCAACTGAAGGTATAGAGCTAAATCAAATGTTCCCAAGAACAATGGGATTAACTTGTTGTTTGGATAGAAACTTTTTAGAAAAAGGCACAATAGAATTTAATGTTCATTTTCGGTATTATCAAAAACTAAAACAAGACAAAGAAGGCAAATTCAACAATAAATATGGACTTCTTTGTGAAGTTAATCACGAAGAAATTCAGAAAATAATTACTAAGTATGAACTTAATTCTTTTAAATTAAAATGCATCAATGAAAATCATTTTCTCTTATTATCAAAATTATCATCTGAAGAAATAACAAATATAAAATCAAAAATTAGAGAAATTCAAAAGCAAATAGCTGAAATGCTTTTTGACTTAGCTAATGCAGTTTTAATAATTCCACAACTTACAAAAGCATCTTGTTATTTGAGTAATTTGAAGTCGTCAATCTACTACGAATTAAAGAATACTATAACAAACCATGATGTGCGAGTGAAACTTTATGAAGTAACTCAAAAAATAGAGCTTGCTGAAAGCATCACAGACCATTTCAGGAACTTATTAGATATTTATTCAGGAGGCTATGGTTTATGGCAATCTAAATCTATTGAAAGAATTATAAAACTAGAAAAAATTAATTTTGCTGAACCACTTAGAAAAATATCCTATTTATACAATAAACCAAATGAAGATGTCGATATTTCTGTAATTCAAGAAGATGGACTAATCACTAAAGGATTAAAGGATATCTACAGATACAATTTAGATGAAAAAAAAGAAGATTATGCTTCTCTATCCGCTAACATCCAATTAAGTAGAGATTCAAGAAAAAGTAGCGGCCAAGTGTTTTTAAAAATTCAATTGATAAATACAAGTATTGGATTTGATGAAGCAAAACAAAATGACAACAGATATTACTCAACATTCAATGAATTAGTTAATCAGAAATCATTCTTTGGCGTAAAGCTTTCCATAAAAAGTAGTTTCCTAGTCCCATACAGTAATCATGAATACCTGCCTTCAAAAGATAATGAATATTCTGAAGACACAACAACGTCATTTATTTATGACCAATTCAAAGACTATGCTATTGGTCACGGTTGTTCAGTTAAGTGGAATTATACTAGTGATACAACAAATGTTGAAACTGAATATTTACCTTTTTGTGAGACTCCTGATATTGATCCAATACCACGAGATAAAAGCATAAATGCGATAAATGATGAGAAGGAAGGTTTTATTTCTCCTTTGTTTTTAGAAAACTCCAAATCTCAAGAATTTAAATGGCTTTCTGTTTTTTCAGATGCATCGAATGATGATATAGTACTCGGATTAGACGAATTTATCGATTCCTACGCAAACTGGATTGAACTAAAAAGGAAGGATAAAAAATATCAAGATAGTTATTCAGGCATTGCAAAACAAGAGTTAGATAAGTGTAAAAATGATTATCTAAGAATGAAAAAGAATATAACTGATTTTCTTTCAGGCATAACCAATAAAGAAAAACTAGATTCTTTTCGTTTAATGAATGCAGTAATGTTTATGCAATTATGGCATTCTGTAAAGGCGAAACAAGACGATGTAAATTCATTCATTAATGATGAATCATTTATATATTTCAATTTTGAATTTTACAAAATAAATGCGACCGATAAACTATTTTCAAAAACAGAATCTGCTGGATGGAGAGCATTTCAGCTTGCCTTTATCCTCTTAAACTTAGATGGAATATTTAAATCCGATGACGATACAAAATGGGTTAAAAGAAACAATTGGGTTGATTTAGTTTGGTTTCCAACGGGTGGTGGAAAAACAGAAGCTTATCTCGGCTTAATTGCTCTAACTATAATCAATCGAAGAAAAGTGTCAAAAGAAAAAGGTGGTGGTACTGCTGCCATAATGCGATACACACTTCGATTACTAACGATGCAACAGTTCCAAAGGGCAAGTTTAGTTATAATGGCTCTAGAGTTAATCAGAAGGTGGGGCATTTATCAATTGGGTAAAGAGCCAATATATATTGGATTGTGGGTTGGAAATAACTCTTTACCTAACAAAAATGAAGATTTGAAAAAAGAATTTGAAAATCTCAACAAGGATAATAAGAATAAAATTCCATTTTCAAATTGTCCTTGGTGCAATTCAAAACTTGAAGCTGAAACAATTGAAGATGACGACAATAACACAAGTGTTTTTCTAAAAAACAGACTACATCTTATCTGTAGCAATGCAAAATGTTCTTTTCATTACCCAAAAAGAAGGAATAGAGCAAGAATTGATCAGATGCCTATTCCTGTCTGTTTGTCTGATGAAACAATTTATCAACATCCTCCTTCCTTACTTTTTGGGACAGTTGACAAGTTTGCTCAATTAGCGCATAAAGTTAATGGACAAGACAATGGTAGGAATTCTGATTCAAGAAGAATATTTGGATCGGGTAATTGGGAGAAGGGAAAACCAAAGGATGGATATTTACCACCAGATTTAATCATACAGGATGAACTACATTTACTATTAGGGCCGCTTGGTTCAGCTGTAGCATTATTTGAATCAGCTATAGATCAACTGTGTACAAGAAAAGACGGAACTAGACCAAAAATTATTCCATCTACAGCCACAACAAGAAATACACAATTGCAAATTGCTGCTCTATTTGACAGAAAAGTAAATCTTTTTCCTAAACCTGGAGTTGAATGTGATGATTCATTTTTTGCCTTTTATAGAAGAAGGTTTAAAAATATTGATGATAATGCACCCGAGTATCTTTCAAAAAGAAAATACATTGGAGTATTGCCAACAGGAAGAACACAGATTTGGATGCAGATGAGATTGGCTGCAATCATAATGACTCATAAAGCAATTTTTGAAATGAAGGAGTTGGGAGATAAGCATCCGATTGAATTTGGTGCATATAATGATTTTGAAAGAGCAATGGATTATTATCACACTACAATATCATATTTCAACAGTCTTAAAGAAGTCGGCAAAACTCAATCACAAGTTCAAACATATATTTTAAAGGAACTACGTAGAGTATTTTCACGTGTTGTAAGACCACAAAAATTAATGCAGTGTATATATACTTATGGCCCAATTCAAGAATCTGAATTAACTGGAAGACTTTCTGGTGAAGAAGTTAAAAATGAATTGAAAAGTGTTGAAAACGAAGTGGAATGCAAAAAACCGCTTTGCCAATATTCAAGAAAATGAATTAGTTCGAGGCAAAGTTCCTCCGGAATTCGTTGTTGCAACTAATATGATTTCAGTGGGAATTGATGTTTCAAGATTCAATACTATCATTATGAACTCTATGCCCAGGAATACTGCTGAATATATTCAGGCAAGTAGTCGGGTAGCCAGAAATGATTATGGTCTTGTTTTAACAGTTCATCATCCATTTAGGGCACGAGATATTTCTCATTATGAAAAATTCATTGAGTTCCATGAAAAAATGTATAGTTATGTTGAACCGATTTCTATAACTCCATTTACACAAAAAGCTGTGGAAAGATATATGGGTTTGTATTTAGCAACAATGATTCGACAAACCACAAATAGATTTACAGAAAGGCTTTCTGCAAGTGATATTTCAACTATTACTGAAACTGAAATTCAAATTAATAATTGATGAACTAACAAAATACTTTGAAAAACGAAAAGATAAAATGGCTCAACACATCAGGAGTCGGTTCAATTATCACGACCAAACTTGGCACGTATGTTTTGATTTCAGATATCAATAAATGGAGATTTATTAAATGGGCTAATTCTAAAGTCGAAATTATAAGAACAAATAACTCTGATGAAAGAAAAGTCTATGAACTGAGTAAAACTGAAATTTTGAATAGAGGTTTGGAGTTTATAGACGACCAAAGATTTATTAAGTTTGTTAAATCAGAGAAAAATCTTGAAAACTTAGTTTGCTTAATAGGTATTCCACATATGGCATTAAATGAATCATTCAATACACCAAACTGGAAAAACCATCCAATTAGAACTGCATTGCAAAATTCAGGAGAGCAATTTGAAGGTGTATCAAGTCATTATATGATTACCGGCACTCACTTCCCAAAATGGTTTAAAAATTCCGAAGGTGAATTGAAATTGATTCGTGAATGGTACACGATATGGGAAAAAGAATGTCGAAAATACCCAGATACCTTAAAACTTGATAATTTCGCTCCACCAAGAGATGCATCAAGCAAAAAAGCATTTATTAGAGAATTAAATTCAAGAAATGAAGATGGTAATCCTATCAAAATTAGAGAATACAAAACCCTTGAACAGACTAATCTTATTTTGATATGCCCGAATGGTCACCTATCAGATATTCCTTGGGCTAATTATTTAAGGTGGAAAACGGAAAAGTATCTTAGACTTCTGCCCGAAGAAGACAAAGGGGAAAATCTGATGTCAAATGAAATGGTTGGTCCTTGTTGCAGCAACCCAAAACTAAAATGGACAGAAAGTAAAACGAAATCGGAAGGATATGGGAGCATCTACATTGAATGCAACAGCTGTGGTCTAGGGTCAGGCTCAGAAAAAGACAAACCCAAAATCAATCTTGAAGGTATTAATAGTCTGAAGCCAAAGTGTTGTGGTCACAAACCATGGGAGATTGACTTAGAAAATAATCTAATTATACCATATGAAAATTGTTTTAAAACAAACAGCAATAATGAAAAAGAAGACATGCAAGTTGCTCTTGTAACTGCAAATAATGTTTATTATGCAAATGGCTTTTCAAGTTTATTTATTCCAATTCATTTGGCAGAAAACAAAACACCAGAATTAATAGACGCATTGTTAATACTTGAAGAACGATACAAAACTAGAAACAACACAACCCCAATTTCAAAGAATGATTATTGGATTAAGAGAATTGAAGGTGACTTTGATGAATTTCTATCAGATAATGGTATTTTTGTTAATATAGATAAGAAGAACTTCAAAAATCAGCTTAAGGTTGAGTTCCTAAACGTAATTTCAGAAGAAAATATAGATAAGCACGAAGAGTATAGGTGGCAAGAATACCAATGTTTTTCAACTCATTTAACATTGCCAGATATAGAGATAAATAAAGGACTACGATTTAAAGACATTCAGCTACCAAAGGAACTAATTAATAATTTTAAAAAATTCAGCAGGTTGAAGAATTAAAAGTTACAAATGTTCAATTAGACTTCACAAGAGTGAAACCTAAAGAAAGAATTGTTGTAAATGGTGAAGTTAAAGAATCTTCAAACGGGCAAAATATATTCTCAATTGATTCTCTAGAATTATTCACAATACCTGCTAATGAGTCTTTCGGAGAAGGCCTCTTCTTTGAATTCTCTAATGAACTTATTGATAAATGGATTTCAGAAATGCTGTTGTTCTAGACGATCGATTTGAAAAACATTTAAATCAACTTCCTAATCCAAATAGTCAAGGACTAAGTTCTAAAATGAAAATTTACAACAACAAATACAAACATTTTCTAATTCATTCATTCTCACATATGATGATGCGAGAGTTAGAATTTTCTTGTGGCTATCCGACAGCAAGTCTTAAAGAAAGACTTTATATCTCTAACAATCCAGAAAAACAAATGTCAGGTGTACTTATATATACAGCAGAAGGTTCAGAAGGCAGCATGGGTGGTCTAGTTTCACAAGGAGAACCTGAAAAAATACTTGAGATAATTAAAAAGGATTAGAAAGATCAGTTAACTGTTCATCTGATCCATTATGTTGGGAATCTGAAGGACAAGGAATTTTTGAATTGAATCTATCTGCTTGCTTTTCTTGTTCATTGGTTGCTGAGACAGCTTGCGAAGAAATGAATCTAGGTCTTGATAGAAGAGTTTTAGTTGATGAAGAATTTGGTTACTTTAAAAAATTATTAAATGCCTAAAAATCTCTGGTCCCGCGAAGAGCTTATTCTTGCTTTCAACTTATACCTGAAGCTTCCTTTCGGTAAGATGCACAAACATACACCTGAAATTATTGAATTAGCACAATTAATGGGAAGAACGCCTAGTTCCATCGGTATGAGAGTAGGTAATTTTGCCAGTGTAGACCCTTTTCATCAAAATCGTGGTATTGGAGGTTTAAAAAATGGTTTTAATCAAGTAAAATCTATTTGGGATGAGTTTTTTGAAAATCAAGAGGAATTAACTTTTTTGAGTGAACAGATTCTGGCAGAAAAACAAAACACCACCATAGAAAAGAAGTACCAAAAAGAATTATCAGACTTTTCTGAATTAAAAGGTGAAACGAAAATCAGAGCTGTTAAAACCCGCGTAAACCAATCTTTTTTCAGACAAATGGTTCTGGCAAATTATTCCAATAAATGTGCGGTTACCGGTATTGACATTCCGGAATTGTTATTGGCAGGTCATATTATTCCTTGGTCTCAAAATGAAAAAGAAAGACTTAATCCTGAAAATGGTATTTGTTTTTCTCCTTTGTACGATAAAGCATTTGAAAATGGTTTGATTGGTATCAATACTGATTATAAAATCCTGCTCTCATCCAATCTAAAACAACATACTTCAAAATCCTATTATGAACAACATTTTAAGAATATAGAAGGACAAACAATAATACAACCACAGTCTTATCTGCCAAATAAATCATTTTTAGAATGGCATTTGGATACCTCTTTTGGTAATCGAATATAAATCAGTCCCCTTCACCTCCCCCAAAAGTCTGACACTATCTGCCCAGTTTAATAAGTAAAGATTTGAATCCATTTTTCATTCCTCAAAAATCAAATACTGAGAATGAAAAAAATTAAGTTTAATGAACATGGAAAACAACAGACACTGTCTGCTATATTTCAATTGAGTTGGTCGCATTATTTGATATTGATGCGTATTCACCGCATTCAGTAGTAGCCCGGATTTCAGTTTGGCAATCCTGTCAGCGTTTTGTTGGTTGTGGAGTATATGTTTAAAGCCCAATAACGCTATTCGGACTGCCTGTTTTTTCGGGGTGAGATATACTGAGGTTGTTTGAGGACTGCCTTCGGTATACATCAAAACAAAATAGTATCGGACTTATTGATCAGGTGTTGACCGTGGACGATCTTTTTTAGTCGCAGGTTGAATGATGCAAGGTGATATATCATGATAATCTGCGGAATCTACATTATTTATACCACATTCCGCAGATAAATGATTCGAATTCTGCGGAATCATAGGTTTTGCTCCTATCTTCCGCAGATAATTATATTGTTATTTGCGGAATCTTGTATATTTGCATGAATATTGCACATAATCCATACGATTTTATATGATTGGCCGGCAAAAAGAGATACAAACACTCGAAAAAGTGTACCGATCAGGCAAACCGGAATTGGTTGCCGTTTTCGGAAGAAGACGGGTTGGTAAAACATATCTGATCAGACAATATTTTTATGGTAAGATCGATTTCGAACTAACAGGACTCAAGGATGGAACGAGATTACAACAATTAAGGAACTTTTCCTATAGTCTTAAAGAGGCGCGTAAAGACGAAGAACTGCCGCCAACTCCCAAGGATTGGCTGGAAGCATTTCATCAACTGAAAGTTTTTTTGGAGTCACAGACAGATGACCAAAAACGTTGCGTGGTTTTTATCGATGAATTGCCGTGGATTGCTACAGGAAGATCAGATTTTTTGACAGGCTTGAGCTATTTTTGGAATAGTTATGCTTCAAAAGCCAATATTGTGGTTGTCATCTGTGGATCCGCCACAGCATGGATGACTCAAAAAATCATCAACAATAAAGGAGGACTGCATAACCGTGTGACAAATCAGATTTTTCTGCAACCGTTTACCCTTGCTGAAACGGAAGCATTTCTCCTTTATAAAAAGGTGTTTCTCGATCGCTATCAAATCATTATGATCTATATGGCCATAGGTGGCATCCCTCTCTATCTGGAACAAATACAGGAAGGACAAAGTGCAGTTCAGAATATTGACCGTATATGTTTTCACCAAAATGGTTTTCTCAGAAATGAATTTGATAATTTGTATAGTGCACTTTTTAGCAATGCCGATCGGTATATGATGATTGTCGAAGCACTTTCATCCTCTCTTAAAGGGATTGAAAGATCTGAAATCGTAAGACAAACAAATATAAAAGACGGCGGTGGATTGTCCGGCATGCTGAGAGACCTGGAGATGTCCGGGTTTATATCATCTTATGTTCCTATTGGAAAAAAGAAAAAAAATACTCTTTTCCGTCTGATTGATTGTTATTCCTTATTTTATCTGAGATTTATACAAAATATCCCCAAAACAGAATCAATATCATACCAAAGCCTTAGCCAAACGCAAACCTGGAAAACCTGGACAGGTTACGCTTACGAAAACATTTCTTTGATACACATTCATTTTATCAAAACTGCACTGGGCATATCCGGTATACAGACCAAACAGTATAGTTTTATCACAAAGGCCACCGTCGAACACGAAGGTATACAAATAGATCTGCTCATTGATCGGGCCGACAATGTCATCAATCTTTGTGAAGTCAAATTTTACAATGAAGAATTCATTATTTCCAAATCCGATGCAGAAAATCTGAGGAAGAAAAAAAGCATTTTTAAACACGTATCAAAAACAAAAAAACAAATTTTTATCACCTTACTGACTACCTTCGGTATACATCAAAACAAAAATAGTATCGGACTTATTGATCAGGTGTTGACCGTGGACGATCTTTTTTAGTCGCAGGTTGAATGATGCAAGGTGATATATCATGATAATCTGCGGAATCTACATTATATGTACCACTTTCCGCAAATTAACGATTCCAATTCTGCGGAATCTACGTTATTTGATATACATTCCGCAGAGTAATAAAAATTTTGTATAAAATGAAGTTGGAAAAAGATGGAAAAAATGTACGATTCCAATAAAAATTAACTCTAATTTTTATGCCTTTTGGCGATCATAATCGCCAAAAACTATATTTATTTGCGATTATAACCGCCAAAAATAACTTATTTGATCAAATATTGGGTGTAGACCCGATGTGGAACATAAACAGGTTTTGATTTTTATCCCTCCGTTTCTTCGAAAAACACAATATCGGCCTCATATTCAATTTGTTCGATATCCTGTTTTTCAATCCAATACCTTGAGGTCAGCATTTCATATTGGTTGTTTTCCATTTTTTCAAACTTCCAGATGATTTTGCCTGCATCATCGAAGGTCGTTTTGCCCGTCACCTGATCTTCATACAACCTTTGGATAATGCTCCTTTCAGTCAGGCTTTGTGCCAGCGCCTTGGTCAAAATTTCTTTGTCCACCTCCACAGCCTTTCCTTCGGTATCGCTGATTTCCATCCTGATGACCGAAGCTTCAGTATTGGGAAATTTTCCTTTGAAAGCTTTGTACAAAAGTTGGTTGATATTAAATAAATCGTAGTGAAATGAAGGGTCAGCGTATTGTTCGGCGACTTTTTCTTCCATCATGTCATTGGCAATATTCTGAATCTGTCCTGCTGTCAGTCTCTCCCCGAGTTTGTACGTGAGGATGATCTCTGCCGCTTCTTCGGGTTCAAAATCCGTGATGGCCATGTACAACATGTCTTTCAATTCTTCCGGCTTCAGTTTATCAGCATCCGGAAGATTCATCTTATCCAATAAGGTTATATAATCATTCTGATTCCAGTAATTTTCCAGTTCGTTGACAGTTCTGATGCCCAATATTTTTACCTGAAGTTTCATGTTTTTTGATTTTTATAATGATGATTTCTGACTTTAACAACAAGAATACAGCAGGATAGTTATGGAAAAAAACAAAGAAAACCTTTTCGTTTTATGAAGATTTTAAAAATATTGCCCCTTTTTTATATATTTTTTACCTCAATTTGTAGCGAAAACCTTTTGTTTTGTCTCATATGGCTGTATCTTGTATTGAAAACAATTTTGTTTGGCGCCGGATACTCAAAATTATCTTTTATGATTCGAAATATATATCTCTTTTTGACTTTTGTAATCTTGTCTTCCTGTTATAAAGATGACCTGACCACCAAAACGACCATCATCAAAAATGATCCGCGCTACATCGTGGAATCCGGCAGAATGGTCATCGAAGTTGCTGACGAAAACGGTCAGTCACTTAGCGGTCTTACGGCATCTTATAATGGTGATATAAAAATTGTGAATCAATCTTCTTTTTTTGAGTTTGAAGGAAAAAAAGTCAATCGTTTTGAAGAATTGCTTAGGATTACCGACAAAGAGGGTTTTGAGTATGACTACCTCATTCAGTCTCAAGCCGGAGAAGTCAATTACACAAAAGTTAATGTGTTCAGAAACAAAAAACAATCGATTTTCGACAGTTCGGCAGACATGGAATTACCTCTTTTTTCGGACGCAAAAATCAGTCTTCCACAAAATAATTATTTGGTCAATGTCACCAATCAATATACCGGCACTGTCGAAGTCAGATATACCCATTATGATACCAAAAATCCCAACCACAAACGATCCTTGCCGGGAGGCGTTTTGGGTATCAAAGACAATCAGAAGTGGCTTTTGTCTATGGAAAATGCCTTTGAATTTGTATTGTTTTCTGCGGACAAACAGAAGCTCAATCTAAGGAAGCCCGTCGCTTTTTTGAGTCAATCAACCAAAAAAGGCAGCCTGCTTTTTTATTACGATCCTCAAAGCCACACATGGATTTATCAGGCTGAGGTAGATGCTTCCGGGCAGGTCATAATTTCCAGACCCGGCACCTATTGTTTGGCTGATATTTCTGATTTCAGCATTGTCACCGGCCAATGGATGATCAATCAACTACCGGCAAGACAAATGCCCGTCACCCTGAATATAGCAGGCACGACTACAGAAGTACTCACGACCAACAATGGCAAATGGGAAGCCCTTCTGCCCCAAGGTCAAAACCTGGAAATCTCTTATATTTCAGCTTGTGCCACAACGTCAAAAACCCAAATTTTGCTGTCAGAAAATACCGTTTTTGCCGGCATACATCAGACCACGACCGACAATATTAAACCATATGTTTTAAGCGGGAGATTTGAAGATTGTCAGGGAAATACCCTGCCATCAGGATTTATAAAAATACAATCTTCACAAATCAACCAAACCCTTTTTATCGACAGCAGTTCTTTTTTGATCACCCTTCCTTTGTGCAAAAACAATCCGGTCGACATTACATTTACCAATGCTGCTTCGGATTTTGAAACCCATACGTTCGAAAATATACCTGAACGTTTTGTTCTTGAAACCATATTTTTATGTCCTGACCTGAAAGAAAATTATGTGGTCATGAGACTCGATGGTGATCATACCATATACACAGGCTTCCAAAAGACCGTCACAGAAAGTCTCATTCAAATAGGTGGTGGACTTTTTTCTGAAAAAATATTTTTAAAATTTGGCCATCAAAACATTGCCGGAAAACTTCCGCTCAACAAAGCCAATATTTCCTGGTTGGACGAAGAGATCGCAGGATATGGTGTGGATTTAAAATGTCCGACCTCATCAAATTGTGGTTTTACAGATGTTGAAATCACGTATTTTGATCAAAACAGAAAAATCCTCAGGGTCAGGTTTGAAGGAAGGTTTTGGCTGAGAACCCTCAACCCTGTCAGTGCAGATTTTAAAAATATTTCCGGAGAATTTCAATTAACCTTCTAAGCTTTGGACCAGCATGCTATCATAGAAGGTTGTCGGCAAGGGAAAGAAAAAGCTTTCAAAGCCCTGGTGGATCAGTATGCGCCGTTATTGCTGGCCGTATGCCTCCGCTACCTCAAAGATCATGCACTTGCAAAAGATGCGCTTCAGGAGGGCATGATTTCCATCTTCAAATCGGTTCACACTTTTACAGGGAAAGGTTCTTTTGAAGGTTGGATGTCAAAAATAGTAGTCAATGCCTGTCTTAAAGAACTCAGGATACAAAAATCATTTCAGGACCTGACTGTCATCGATCTGCACGAATCCAAAGAGGAAGACGCTCTGGGTTCGATAGCCAGAGAAGATATCGGCAAGTTGATCAATCAACTGCCGGAAGTACAGCGGATCGTTTTCAATATGTTTGTCGTCGAAGGATACAGCCACGCAGAAATAGAAGAATTAACCAATATTCCTGAATCCAGCAGTCGGGTGTATCTGACCCGGGCAAGAAAATGGCTTCGGGAAAAGATAGAAGCCTCAGAAAAAGAAGCAGAATTATTTATAAAATACAACCATTAAACCCAGATTCCGCATTGGACTTTGTCATGAGAGAAGATATGATCTCGTCCTTCAGACGAGACATTGAGGAAGAAAAAATGAGAACCGAAGTAAATATGAAGTCAGATTTTTTCGCAATAAATTTCTAATGCGGATTCTGGGTTTAGCCCTTAACGGGAATAATTTTTATCATCATAAAAAATCGAAAGATGCCATATAATGAAGATCAGATCAGGGAAACGTTGAAACAACAATCCGTTGACATGGATACCAATCTGTTTTGGGATTCCATTCGGCAACATGCACCTGTGAAAAAAGAAAAAAAATGGATACCGCTTTTTTGGATGTTTTTTGCCGGTTTTTTGGTTTCGGGAAGTTTGGTGTATTTTGCCAACAAACCGGAAGATTCCGGAGCTCTCCGGGCATGCACAAAAACGGCTGATTCTTTGATGATAAAAAATCAGATGTTACAACAAAATCTGGTTGATATGACAAAAAAGTATCATGATCTTTTGGCTGTAAACCAACAAAAAACCGGGGTTGTATATAACAGACCGGCAAACCATTTCAATACCCTTAACCATAACACAAACAGAAACCAAACCAACATATCTGAAACCATTCCTGCGACGTTTTCTTTTTCAAAAATGATCTTTCAGCTCAAACATTACCAACAGAATTACCTGAAACGGTAAAGATGTCGGATATTGAAAACAAAGAAGTGACAACAACAACCACACCTGAAAAAACGGACATAGTACAGGAAAAATCTGATGCCCCAATAAACGGGATACAACCCATTAAAATCATAAACCATCCATCAAAAAACCTTGAATATTTTGTCGGTATATCTTCAGGTCTGACCTGGTTGATTGACCAAAAAATATTTGATGAAGGATCGTCGACCACAAAAAGATATATTCCCGGCATTTCGTATTCGGCAGATGCGGGTATTTTCAAAAACATAAACGGAAAACTGGATTTTGGTCTTTTCCTTCATTACAGCAATATGGTATCAGCATTAAAAATATCCGAAAGAACCATACAACATATAACCATAACAGATACCACAGAAATCACGCTTGGTCCGAATGGTATTTCGAATGTGACATTGGGAAACAATGGTGCCGTCGTCATCACGGAACAAAGTGGAAAACTTTATGCTAACCATCAGAGATTCAGTATCATACCTGTTCTGAGTCACCATACACTAACGCATAAAAAATGGCAGTGGCACAACCACCTGGGAATTGGTTTTGACATATGGAACATCTCCAGAAATATTGTTTCCGGTGACCAGGCACACCAACATCTCATTCACAAAGAACAAAACCTGTCTTTCAGGCCTTTGCTGAGGGTAGGAAGTCAGATCAGATATACCCTCCGTAAGGATGTTCAGGCAGCCCTCTTGCTGCAATGTATGTATCGTCGCGAAAATTATAATTATTCTTCATATCATGGATTTAGGAGCTCCATCTTTCCATCTATTGGCTTAGGCCTGTTTTTTAAGTAAATCAATTTAATCACCTTTTCAAATGTAAATCATTATGAAACATCTTAAACAAAATTTTTTAACAGCCTTTGTAGCATCATTGCTCCTTTTGACAGGAATGACAGGATTTTCACAAATTGCCGTATGTAAACAGGAAATCACCGTCTCAACTTTGCCCTGGGCGTGTAATTATCCTTTAATACCATCTGATATTGACAACGGATCTTCAGATTATGACCAGCTTACGGTTGACCTGAGTCTGTTGACCAATTTTGGACCGAATATTGTCACACTGACCGCATCTAAAACCACCGGAGAGTCTGCTACCTGCACTACTACGGTAAATCTGACCGACAAAAGTGCGCCTGTTGCAATTGTCAACCAAACATTGGCAGTTGAATTAAATGGAGATAATATTATCAATCTGGTTCCTTCAATGATTAACAACGGATCTTACGATCATTGTTCCTCAGTAACACTTTCCATTTCACCCTCTGTGATTGATTGTGACAGCCCCAACCCAACGTTGGTTTTTCTAACCGTGACCGATGAGGCCGGAAATTTCAATCAGGCAATTACTACGGTAAATATTACACAAAATAAAAACAGACAAAAAGATTTGATTGCTGCAGGAGACATTACATATGGCATACCCACAGCAAATTTTTACAAGGAAAAGATTACTGCCGGTATTTTATTGTCCGGTGGTCCGTATGCATGTTCCAATTATTATGATGTATTATTAAAATACAATAATATTCCACTACAATTAGCTTGGGTAGGTAGTGAAGATATCGGAAAAACGTTTGAATATACGGTCACAGATCCCGAATCTCTAAGCACTTGTTCCGGTACGATCACGCTCGTTGCTTTGGATTGTACCAATGCGCTCAACATTTGTGATACCGCAAACAAATGTGCCCCGGAAGGAGATTGTAATTCAGGACATACCCTTTCAGATGATGTGGAATGGCCATGTGACATCACCATAGACAATGCTCCGGGATATTTGCTGTTTGAACCGACACCTGAAAAAATAGCTGACTTTATGAATGTTCCTGTAGATGATATCAAACCTGAATTGTTCAACAACGGAAACAGTTCGGAAAGATGTCTCCAGATTGCAGAAAATGTAAAAGCAGACATATTTGAGTCTGAAAACAGAATAGAATTTACATATTCCATAATGAACTGGATGAATCCGGGAGTAACCTATTCTTATGCCCAAAATGTTTACCTGAATCCCGACTATAGCTGCGATATTTGTGATACAAAACCTTGGAATACACCTTTGGGAGATTGTGCATCAGGACATACAGACGAAGATATTGTAGAATGGCCGGCAGATATTACGGTTGATTTTACGGATGTGTCACCTTACGATCTCAGCCTTCATCCCAATGTACAGCCCAATGATGTGGGTCCGGTTTTTAATAATGGATGTGATGACGTTTGGACAATAACGTATACAGATCTCGTCATTACCAATAATCCCGAAAATCATAGCATCAAACGAACCTGGTTTGTTACTAATGAATTGAGTGACAAAACATATACATATGTCCAGGATATTGTGGTCAATGCGCTACTTCCGGATTCCAGAAACGTATGTTTTGCAACCTTACACAATGTGCCGATACAAGGTGTTACCATTCGGGAAAATATAGTCTCAGGACAAGATGGTTGCACCGGTTTTATGTATGATCCTACTCAAAAATTGATTGGCCCTTTTGCTTCTGAAACAGATTATTTGTCCGGACTGGATGTTGAAGATCAGGTTGGACTGAAAGACGTGGTATTAAAAAACAAACCTTTGAATGCATTTAATAAAGTAGCTGCTGACATGAACAATGACAATGTGGTCAATCAGTTGGATGTGTTGATTCTGGATAGTCTCGTGTCAGGAAAAATAACAGAATTGTCTTACCAACAAGGCCCTTGGAAATTTATCAATACCAATGAATTTTATTATAAAAATTCGGTTCTTAACAACGCAAATCTATCTTCACCTCTTCAGAAATATCATTTTACAGGTATAAAATCGGGTGATATGAATGATAGCTACAACCGGGATGAAGTAATCACTTTAACCACGCCATTGGTGACTAATGACCTATTGTTAAACGAGGGAGAAATGTATTTTCTCAAATTGTATAACGGCAAAGACTTCAGGGTGAAAGGACTTCAGATAGCCATTGAAAAAAATGAAGCCTTTGAAATCGCCGCCATCATCAGCCCGTTTTTTGACGCTTATCTTATTGATAAAGGCACACATTATCTCATTGGCGGTGTGACACCGGATCTGGACTTGTTGAATGACGGATACCCGTTAGAAAGTAAGAGTCCAATATTCAAAATTCAGATCATCGCACATAAAAATGCGGTACTCCATGAAGTATTTAATTTATACGCTGAAAATAACAAGATTGTTCAGGGCGGTGACAGACCTTTGTCAAAGTTTGTGATGGAATATTCAGGAACGATTCCACTTTCAGCCGATGATGTAATGATGGATGAGGTGTTTGTATTTCCTAACCCGACAACAGGAAAAGTAACCTTGTCATCGAAAGACCTTCCTGTTGAAAAAATCCGGATTTTTTCTTTCAGCGGTACATTGATAGAAACCATTTCTTTATTGTCTTCTGAAACCATGGACGTGACAGATCTTCCCGGTGGGTTTTATAACCTGCAGGTTATTTTTTCCAACGGCAGGACTGTCCATAAAAAATTGATTAAAATATAAATTTTACTATTGATTGTAGAGAGGCTTTCGAAAGAAGGCCTCTTTTTTTTGTCCTTTATTTCAGGAAAATTGTATTTTTGTAATGCCTTACATTTCCAACATAAATCAATATTTTAACACCACCACAATTTATCCATAAAATGAAGTTCCTCTTTTTGTTTTTATTTCCGGTTTTAGTCGTCGCACAACCCTGCAAAAAAATGTATCGTGATAAATTGGAAACCGGGTCGAAACTCATTTCCTGCGACATTATGTATACATTGGAAAAAACAAAACAAGGAAACTATATTTACAAACGATATTATCCTGATACAAAAGTAGTGACGCAGTGGATAACATTTGAAGACAAAAAAATGGAAATAAAAGAAGGACCTTTTATTGAATATTGGGACAACGGTACCATATTAAACAAAGGAATGTATGCTGACAATCAAAAAGAAGGGGAGTGGATCGAAAACACTTATGAAAAAGGATTTTACAGAAATGGTCAGCGGGATGGGCTCTGGACAATTTTCCGCAAGGATTTTACGGTTTATTATGAAAAAAATTATCAGGATGGCATAAAACACGGACCGGTTGTGTATTATGATGTTACCGGAAATATTCAGGAAGAAGCGTATTACGAAATGGGAAAACTGACCTTTACCACCGCAGACACCACCAAAGAAACGAGATCAGCTTTGTTTTCAAAATGTGATGAAACCCTGATGTCTGTGGAAGAAAAAAATCAATGTGCCCAAACAAAATTGTTGAAACACCTCTATTCAAAAATAAGGTATCCCGCCCGCGCTCGGGAATTGGGAATCAACGGAAAAGCATTGATATCTTTTGTCATCGATGTTGACGGAAAAGTTATCGATGTGGAGATCATCAATGGTTTGTGCGAAGAAATACGAAATGATTTGTACCGGCTGATTTCTGATCTGCCTGCCTGGGAACCCGGATTGCGCTACGGAATTCCGAAAAAAACAAGTTTAAACTTACCTCTTATGTATAAGTTGGAATAGTTAGTGTAAGTGGCAGAAAGTCAAATTTGTTTCATCTGCCATTTTTTCCTGTCCACGAGCCTCAAAAGGAATACACCATCCCCACGGATCCGGGAGTGACAGAAATCTTTAGTAAGTGTTTTTCGTTTTTTTGAAAACCGGATTTTTCATTATACGTATCTATAGCTTTGGTTAAGTTTGAATAGGAAGATATACCTGTTAAAATACCGATAGCCAGTAATCCACCACCAATGGCAAGAGGTGTGGTGCTTACTTTTTCTTTTTCCTTTTCTGAACTTGAAATTACATTGTTTATATTATATTTTACTTCGGACAACATTCCATTTAACGCATAATAGCCTAAAAAGGTAAAAGAAACAACTGTAGAGGTTGCCGTCGTTATCATCAAATTTTTATAATTCTTGTAATGTTTTTTGGAATCCTGAAAAGTATACATCAGTTTTTGGGCTTCTTCACGCGAAATTTTTTGTCTTACTCCGTTTCCATCTTCGATATAATAACTGTTGATCCTGATTAGTTTTTGTCCGTACAGTTCTGACATAGAAAATAAAAAAATCAGGTTAAGGAAAATAATTGGGATGAAATTTTTCATAATGATATAGTGTTTTGATGTGAAAAAAATTAATTATTATTTAATTTGAATGGTGTATAAATTAATTATTTTTGATAAATCGGTTTTTGAAAAATGAATAAATTAATTACATATATTAAAATTTTTATAATCTGTAGGGGAGGTTAAATTCGCCATCGGTGATTGTGACTTGATCTCCGCAGTCGTTTTTACCTTTGAAATTAAAAGTGCCCTTTAAATAATATTTAATAGTATCAATCTGTAATATATTAAAGGAGTGCGGCGAAATTGTATCTAAAACAAAAATATTGCATATTTCGCCCCCATCTGCATAAAAGGTTTGAATAAAATCATCAGTGTATAATTGATTATTTCCTATTTTTAACCATTCTTTTCTTACAATCATTGTAATACGGCTATTTTTAGCTTCATTATCAATGTGCAATTCCATTGCTTTTATACCTCCGCCGTAAAGAACATCCCAAGGTGTACACCCGAATAAGGGGCCTCCATCACAATTTGGCTCCCATCTTTTTCCATTGACTTTACAGGTGAAATATTCACAGGTCGGGTCTTTGCGGCAGTCTTCCAACGGATCCTTCTCACAGGAAAAAAAGGTAAAGGTCATCATCAGAGTTAACAACCATAATGAGGTTTTGAGATTTTTAGTTTGTGTCTTCATATATTTATATTTATTTTTGATAAATCGGTTTTTCAAAAATTAATTACATATATTAAATTTTTTAAAATCTGTATGGTAGGTTAAATTCGCCATCGGTGATATTTACTTCTTCGCCACAATCGTTTTTGCCAATAAAATGAAAAGTAGCGGATAAAAAATAATTAATCGTATCAATTTTGGTAACATTGAAACTGTAAATTTGAAGAGTATCAAGCTTATATCTAATGCAGGAATCAATTAAGTTTAAATTTGAAAATCTGGTTTGAATATTTTCATTAATAAATAATTTATTTTCCCCAATTTTAATTTTTTGATTTCTGGTTAAAAAAGTAAAATTTTGCTTATTCGATTCATTTTTAATATAAATTCCTAAATTACCTGATGTTTTTCTATAATACTGCACATCCCAGGGCGTACATCCGCCGAAGAAGGGTTCTCCTTTACACTGAGGCTCCCACCTTTCTCCATTGACTTTGCAGGTGAAATATTCACAGGCCGGGTCTTTGCGGCAGTCTTCAAAAGGATCATTCTCACAGGAATAAAAGGTAAAGGTCATCATCAGGGTTAACAACCATAATGAGGTTTTGATATTTTTAGTTTGTGTCTTCATCTTTTTGTTTTTATGATAAATCGTTTGTAAAAATGAATAAATTAATTACATATATTAAATTTTTTAGAATCTGTAGGGGAGGTTAAATTCGCCATCGGTGATTGTGACTTGATCTCCGCAGTCGTTATTACCTTTGAAATCAAAAGTCCCCATTAAATAATATTTAATAGTATCAATTTTTAATATATGAAAGGAGTACGGTGAAATTGTATCTAAAACAAAAATATTGCAACCATTGTCACTTCCATCAGAAAAAAAAGTACCATAAAATTCATCAACGTGAAGTTTATTATCACCAATTCTTAATTTTTCGTTTCTTGTAAGAAATGCAAAATTTTGTCCTGCATTTTTATTTTTAATATGCATTTCAATATTTCCCGAAGTTTTTCTATAATACTGCACATCCCAGGGCGTACACCCGCCGAAGAAGGGTTCTCCTTTACATTGGGGTTCCCATCTTACTCCATTGACTTTGCAGGTGAAATATTCACAGGTCGGGTCTTTGCGGCAGTCTTCCAAAGGATCCTTCTCACAGGAAAAAAAGGTTAAGGTCATCAACAGAGTTAACATCCATAATGAGGTTTTGAGATTTTTAGTTTGTGTCTTCATATATTTATATTTTTTTTTGATAAATCGGTTTTTCAAAAATTAATTACATATATTAAATTTTTTAGAATCTGTATGGAAGGTTAAATTCGCCATCGGTAATCGTCATCAAATCTCCACAGTCGTTTTTTGCAGTAAAATGAAAGGTCCCTGATAAAAAGTAAACCACCGTGTCTATTTTTGTTATATTAAGTGTTGAAGATGTTAATGTATCAATAATAAAAATTTTACATCCCTCCGAAAATTTTCCATCAGCATAAAAGGTTTGAATAAATTCATCTTTATAGAGTTTATTATTTCCAATTATTAGTTTTTGATTTCTTGTTAAAAATGTAAAATTTTGCTTATTTGATTCATTTTTAATGTACATCCCTAAATTACCCGAAGTTTTTCTATAATACTGCACATCCCATGGCGTACATCCGCCGAAGAAGGGTTCTCCTTTACACTGAGGCTCCCACCTTTCTCCATTGACTTTGCAGGTGAAATATTCACAGGCCGGGTCTTTGCGGCAGTCTTCCAAAGGATCCTTCTCACAGTAAAAAAAGGTAAAGGTCATCAACAGGGTCAATAACCATAATGAGGTTTTGAGATTTTTAGTTTGTGTCTTCATATTTATTGTAATCCTTAAAGTAAATAAATGTTAAAAATCAGTTTTATTTCAAGGTCAACATCACATCTGTATTTTTGAACCTGAATGACGATACAAAATTATAGTGTTTTTTTCGAAAAAAAAGAAAAAATTTCAAGAAAAAGTTGCGGATTCCGCAACTTTGTTTCCTTATTAGTAGACTTATTTTCAAAAAGTTGCGGAATCCGCAACTTTTCTCCAAAAAAGTTGCTATATTAGCAACTTTTATATATATAGATTTTCTATGTATTGCTTTCGGAGATTAAAATAAAAAGACAATAAAAATTAAAAATTGGTGTCATAAACATCATCATTTTGGTTTCTTTTTACTGTTTTTATAGCTGGTATAATTTTTTCCTTAAAAGGATTTTTCTACAGTTAAAAAGGAAATCCAATTTCTTCCGGACTCGTTTACGAAAAAAAATTACAGACCTTGATTACACTACAAAAAAAAACATGTCCCGGTTTGAAGCCGGGAACATGTTTAAAATCGGTTTTGGAACTTTTTAAGGATTACATCCTTTAATCTATCTTAATGACACGTTGCGTTGTACTGCCCATAGAGGTTTTTAATACCAGTTGGTAAACGCCGGAAGGTAAGTCGTTTAATTCAGCTATGTTTTCCGTTTGAAAACCGGTATTTATATTCAGAGCTCTGGTTAATACCTTTTGACCTACTGCATTCCAAATAGTGATTTCTCCCTGGTCCGTATTTGGCGAATATATAGTTAGCTGGGCAGAAGATGAAGTCGGATTTGGCGAAACACTCACTTTTATTTGTGGTTCATTTGAATTTATTTCATTCAAAGAACTTATAAAATCATCGTCTTCATTCAAAATTTCCAAAGAATTCAAATCATTATTGTGAGTTCTTTGCTCGTCATCAGAACACTCAATTATTAATCTCCAATTTGATGGTACACAATTCACCGGGTCAGATATATCTATTGAAATCAGATCACCCGGATTAACATCTAATACAAACTTTGTCCAATTATTTTCCCTTACCAAATTTCCAATGTTTGCCTGAAAAGTTTGGTGATTTGGCACTTGAAAATAATTGAAACCTGAACAAATCAAATGGGTAGTACTAAATCCAATAGAGGAGTGATATAGTATTACTAATCCATTTTTGGAAATCTCGTATTCTTGCGCTTTTTGTAATGGATTGAATAGAATACTTATTTGAGATATGCCATCTTCAACGATGTAATTTACAATAGCGTTATCATTATGGCCTGTTCTTCTGCCCAATTCTTCTCCACATGTTGTCGGAGCAACTGCACATTCTTCACCATTACAACCGGATGAACATCTGATATACATAATATTGTGTATATCACTACATCCATTGGCATCAGTCACCATGACCTGCAATTGAATGGATTCGCCCGGAAGCATAGAAGTCACATCAATTTCTGAATCATTTTGATTGATTATGGTTCCCAAGCTGCCTTCACCTATGATGTTCCATAAGTATGGTAAACTACCGCCTTGGGCAAACAAATTCAGATTTTCACAACTTTCCACATGATTTCCATCAAATCCAATTTGGATATTGCCACATTCATGTTGACAGGAATACGTAAAGATCACAGAATAACTGTCTCCGCAAGGACTTGTAAACATTACTGTTGTTTCTCCGGATTGTATTGGTTGAGGCAAAAACAAATAGACTTTAGCCATATTGGATGTATAATTCCAGTTGACATTTATTTCAGAATTTTCTGCCTGAACTGACCAGTTTGCATTCACTTCTGAGGTTGATAACAAAAATTCAATTCTGCCTCCTTCACATACGTTACTAACGAATGGTATCATATGCATGGTTTCAAAATAGGGTTCAACCCATAAATCAGTTCCTAAAATTCCGGAATTCATCAACACGATTCTGTCCGGTGAGGTGCAACTGCAGCCGACTTGTACTACATTGGAATGGCTCGGAAAACATCCTGGTTTTTGTGTCACCAATCGATAATTTCCATTAGAATTATCAGGAATTATGTAAGGACTTTGTTGCGTCACCGCTGACCAAACTCCTGCAGTCTGTCTCTCCAGGGTAGTGGTAAATCCCGAACATGATGGTTGTGACCAGTTTACAGAACAATTTGTTGCGTTGTATGACAACGTTGGAGCGGCACAGCTACATAAACCAGGTAAAGCACATCGGCTCGAAACGGTGTTGGACACCCGGGTCAAACATCCCTCTTTTTCGAAAACCAGCCGGTAGTCTCCATCAATTTGAATGGCAAAAGGAGATTGTGGATTGCCGGACAACTGAACCCAGGTGCCATTCAGATTTTTACGTTGTAATACGACAGAAAATCCATCACAAATATTTGACCAGTTCAAGTTGCAGTTTTCCGCATTGTACACCAATGTTTCAGCAAAACAATGGCAACGATTGGTACAGCTGGTAATTATATAATTACTGTACACATCATCACAACCTTCTATGTTGACAACATATCTGTACGTTCCGTCTTCAGTCACCTGAAAACTGGTCAGATTCGTAATGTTTATCCATTGATTATTCAAAAATCTTTGTAGTGTGAAGGTAACATTTGTTTGTTGTAAAACATCCTCCAAAGTACTGTTTTGAATAAACAAAGTACAACTGTTTTCGTCGAGAGTCAATACCGGTGCTGAAGTCAGACAGGCCGGCGGGCAGGTGTATGGAAATTGAAAAGATTCTGAAAAATTATAATATCCACGGTATCTGCATTGTACACCATTAATAATAGCAAGATATTTTCCTCTGCCATTGGTGGTAATTTCCAATTGATCCTGTGACATTTCCAAAATAACACCACCTTCTGAAACATGCCAGTTTATGGTTCGGTAAGGTTTTGTCCAATCGGGGATGTTGAGAACCAATACTGTTTTGAATTCATTGACTCCTGTTTTTCTGCAAGTTGGTTTAATCTCTAAAGTATGGGAGACCGTTGAATCATATTTGAAAAAATTAAAACCACTGACGAAGGTATTTGCTTCTCTCAAAACAGATTTGCAAATCAATGGCAATGTCTCATTTCCATCGACAAAATATTCTTCGGCCAAAGGTTGGAATAATACTTCAGTTTCCAACAAATTATCATTGTAAAAGCAACTGAAACCTTTCCAATAGTTTTCCAAAACAGGAGCTCCTTTGCATGTAACATTAGTACATAATCCGGTATAAAGATGCTGATCTATACCCGCTTGAGTAAGTGGAAATACCGGTGCCTGATCCTCACATTGACTTAACTCAACATTAGCACACATACCATCACTTTCCGGTCTTTGAATCAATTCCATAAATGGTTGTTGCCCGCAAAAACCCAAAGAATATTTTCTTGAGTCCACCCATCTGTTCAGTCTGGCAGGAATTTCGAAACTTTCCGGAGTTTTTAACTTGTAACATATCGAAAAGTGAGAATTGATATTGTCAAAATAATTGGCTGTAACAAATCCGTTTTTTGTCGTTTGACTGTTGATGATTCCGTCAATAGCTAAAAAAATATCCTGGCCATTGATTCCTATCTGATTGTTTTCCAGGCTGGAACACAACATTTTCACCATTCCCAGATCACTTTTTCCAACCATATCAATACCTTTGACACAATCTTTTATAGTGGATTTGTCCATGATAATATTGACACCATCCGGAGAAAATACGCCTGTTTTACATGATTTAATTTCCGAATTATTAATGTACAAATACGGAGAATTCACTTGTTTAATACCCAGTAAGTCAATTCCTGTCAGAGGGTCGTCCGTTCTGGCGTTATTTACGTTAAAGCCATTGATTTTGCTGTTGTTCAATCTGTTTTCAAAAACATCCAAACAGTTTATACCAATTTTAGTAAGGTAGTTGGCCGGAATGTTTAAAGCGAAAAAGTCCGGCTTTTGTGTAATAATATTACAATTTGAAAATGCCGATTTTATACCATCTTTAAGATTAATATTTACAGATTTATATGCTGAACTAAAATCAGAATTCGTACTGATAAATTTTTCAAACCCGGTGACATCTACAGGTAAATCATCAAAAACACTATTGAGAATTGTAATATTTTCATTGGCCAAAAATATCAACTTATTTTCATTATTTAATTTCAAAAGATTATCAGTCGGAACCTGGCTGCCGGAAGAAATCAATGGAGAATTAAATGAAGAACTGTTGATATAGATTTCATAAGCTCCTATGACGGTAAATGGTTTATTTACCATACATTTTGCGTTATTAAAACCAAATTCATCCAGTGTCAGATCTGTTTTGGCATCAAATCTGAACGCGGTATGATCAACTCCATGACCGGTAAATGTCAGTTTTTTGGTTCCTGATGAAAGGGAACTTTTTTCACGGATCCACATAAAACCTCTTCCCTGAACTTTGACTTCGCCTTCTTTTGTGTGTAAATTACCTTTCAAAACAACAACTGATCCGGTATTTGTGGTTTCAGTTAACAGATCTGAATTCATTTCTTTTTCAAGATTAAGAACAGCACCATTTTCAAGAATCATATTACCACCTTCTTCGATGATCAGTTTACCATCACCCATGATATCAAGGGTACCATCAGTTAATATTTTTATAGTGCCGCCTTTTTTTACCATTATTTTGGACAAATGATCTATAACAACTTGTCCACCGGCTCCAATGGTTAAGGTTGTACCATCGTTTATGGTCAATATACCTGTATTTTCTACAGAACCATCACCGATAAAAATTTGTCCTCCGTTGTTTATCAAAACTTCTGTTGCTTCAGCATCGCAAAGGGTTTTACCTAAGCTAACTTCAAACTCTTTCGGGAAAGTATTTGCAAGATTGGGTTCATCGGTAAAAGCAATCTTGTCCTTTCTGTTGATCCATAATTTTCCGGCACTATGTACATGAAGATTTTGAGGAATAGTTCTTGAAGTGCTCAATGATGTTCCATTCGGAAGATCATTATGATATTCTCCTTCCCCAAAATTGAATGTTCTGTTATTCAGCTCAAAAGCCAACAAGTCCAGTGATTTTAAATTACCCAAAAGAAATGTTGCTAACTTATTATTTAAAGAAACATGTTCCTGATTGGTCTGCTCCTCTTCAAACTGAATGGATGTTTCCGTTGATCCGATATAGCTCCGGATATGGGGAGCAAATTCTTCCATTGTTTTATCAATATCTTCCAAATCTGTTTGAAATGGGTCTGTAACATTTCTCAAATCAAGGGAACTAACCGTAGGGATAAAACAAAATGATTTGTATAACCAACCTTGTTCATTCGGTATCACACCATTTTTTCTATCTTCAAACGCTCTTAATCCACCGGGGGCGTTGTCCCAGGGAATAAAGTCTGGTTTAATTTTTGTCTCTATTGTACTTGGTATTGATATTCCCATATATTTATATGTTAATGTGCTAAAATGAACAACCATTTCGTCTGAAGAGACCGCAAAACCATTAATTTTAAGTTTTATATCATTAAACCAAGTTATGTTTGGTATAATATCAAGAATTGGTGATAACCAATCAGGAAAGTCTAACGGATTATAATCTTGTATTTTATCTCCGGCTGAAAAGTTTTGGCCTGTACCAACAATAGCACCATTAGAAATTGGAATATATGGTACTTTCAATTCCCCCCGGCCATCCAACTCTGCAAAAAAAGCATCATGGTCAACACTCAACATATCAGGAGAAACATAAAATTCTGGTGATAAGGACAAATTGTAATACAACATTTGTCGGGCTGCTTTACTCGATAATATTTTTGCACCTTCTTTCAATTCCTTCTTTAAATTTTTCATGGCTATACCAGCTATTTTTCTATCTCCCAATCTTAATGGCAAGGCCTGTTGCGCCAGAGGAATATTAGCTCCCCGCATCGGACTGTCAAAGCTCATAAAAAGTTTTGCCTCATGGTCCTCACCGTTCATTTCAAATTCCTGCAGCATCCACTTGCTCACCAGTCCTCCCATACTGACACCGAGAATGATGTTTTTTTCAGAGCTACCGTTGGCTTTTTTCTGGGCATTGATCCACTCCACAATTTCTTTCGCATAACCCGCATTTTCCCTGATATCTAACGTAGAGTTAAAATAGGTAATGTAAAAGATGTCGTAGTTTTGATCGTGGATGAGGTCTTTGATTTTATTACCCCCAGATCCAAAATAATTGATGTCAAGTAATCCATTATTTCCATTAATTACTTTATCTTGCCCATAATTATTTCCCGGATCAAAACCGGAAATGATGATAAGGGGTTTACGGATTTTCGGTTCGTCACAGTTTTTATTGAGCCAATAATGTACAAAAGCTCCGTTTTCAGGACGATTTTCTGCATCGACATAACCAAAATGTTTTGTACCGTCGGGAGAAGAACTATATCCGTCATTTCGAACTCCTGAATTTTTATCATTTTTGGATAAAAGACCGGAGAGGGATGTGTCAGATACTTCGATTTTACTTTGTGTATACAATACCTCACCGGAAACCAAGGTAACTGAAAAACGCACTATATATTCTCCGGGTTCAGGATAGATTATACGGAGTATATGTGTTTGATTGAGTTCTCTGTATCCGTTTCCATCCCCAAAATCAGCGGAAACGGAAGCTACTTCCATATTTCCCAATCTGAAAATATCAGGGAGCTGGAAAGGTACTTCAAGACCATCTGTATATCGGTTTTGAAGGTTTGCCATCATAACCAAAGTATCCGTTTCAAATAGTTCTGATGCAGGCTCCAAAAGGATTTTGAATTTTTCACCGTCAAATTTCATAAGACCATCTTCGACGGCTCTTTCTTTGATTTTTTGATATCTGTACGTCATCAAACCCAAAGGCACCAAAGGTTTTCCTTCATATTGAGCTAGTCGAGTCAACAAACTATCCTGGGAAAATACAGGTGGTGACTCAACGTGTGCATTTCGGATTATGGCATACGATAACATAAAATTTTCACTGGTCACATACAGGGAATCAATATTGTTTTTCCCGTCAAACAGTCGTAAAGGTACATAATTGGGTACCAGGTCAGTTAAAATTCCTGTCTCTTTCCGGACAGGTTCGGTGTCCACTTCGGACAACATGTACAATAATTGTTGCTCAATGTCATTTTGAGCATTCATTGGGGCCAGCGCAAGGCATAGCCAGGCCATAAAGGCAAAAAAAAGTTTTTTCATGATAAATCGGTTTTTGAAAAATGAATAAATTAATTACATATATTAAATTTTTTAAAATCTGTAGGAAAGGTTAAATTCGCCATCGGTAATAGTGACTTCATCTCCGCAGTTGTTTTTTGCAGTAAATGAAAATTTACCATTTATAATCTTCAAATCTGGATTGAATCTCGTAATTTCTAAGAAGTTATTATAATCTTTAATAACTTTATAATTTGAACAAGAATCAATATTGTTTTTAAGAAAAAAAGTTGAAGGACTATTATTTTCAGTAAAAATTTCATGTATAGTATTATTACTAATTTGGCCATTTACATAAATTAATGCAGAATTTTCAAGGTTTTCATTTCGGACATTTATTATTAACCAATCAATATTTCTATAATACTGCACATCCCATGGCGTACACCCGAATAAAGGTCCTCCCTCACATTGGGGTTCCCATCTTACCCCATTGACTTTGCAGGTGAAATATTCACAGGTCGGGTCTTTGCGGCAGTCTTCCAAAGGATCCTTCTCACAGGAAAAAAAGGTAAAGGTCATCAGCAGGGTTAAAAACCATAAAAAGGCTTTGAGATTTTTAGTTTGCGTCTTCATTTTTTTGTAATTTAAAAAGTAAATAAATGTTAAAAATCGGTTTTTTTTTCAGGTCAACATCACATCTGTATTTTTGAACCTGAATGACGATACAAAATTATAGTGTTTTTTTCGAAAAAAAAGAAAAATTTTCAAGAAAAAGTTGCGGATTCCGCAACTTTGTTTCCTTATTAGTAGACTTTTTTTAAAAAAGTTGCGGATTCCGCAACTTTTCTCCAAAAAAGTTGCTATATTAGCAACTTTTATATATATAGATTTACTATGTATTGCTTTTTGGAGATTAAAATATAAAGACATTAAAAATCAAAAAATTGGTGTCATAAACATCATCATTTTGGTTTCTTTTTTGTGTTTCTTTCGATTCCTGTTTTTTCTAAAGAGAGGGTAGAATATAATTTTGCCGATTGACTTTCGAATTTTAAGATTAAGATCATTGATTACATTGATATAAATCAATCATGATTTCATTCTTTTTCGTATCTTTATGGTGATTTTGTACCAAGAAAAATGAAATGAATACTTTCCGTAATTTTATCACCTCAATCCGTTCTTTTTTATTTGAAACAGGAGAGCTGGCTTTTTTTGCCGGGAGGTTCTTTAAAGAGGTGTTCAACAGACCTTTCGAATGGAAAGAATTTGCCAGACAATGTTATCACATTGGCAATAAATCTTTGTTTTTGGTAGCGGTAACCGGATTTATCATTGGTTTGGTGTTTACCCTGCAATCCCGTCCCAAAATGATAGAATTGGGCGCTGTAGCCTGGTTGCCTTCCATGGTGAGCATTTCTATTATCAGAGAGATTGGTCCCATCATTACGGCTTTGATATGTGCCGGCAGGATCGGTTCAGGCATCGGAGCAGAACTAGGCTCTATGCGTGTCACGGAACAGATTGATGCCATGGAAGTGTCCGGAACCAACCCTTTTAAGTTTTTGGTGGTAACCAGAATTCTCGCTACCACCCTGATGATACCATTATTGGTCATCATGAGTGATGCGGTCGCTTTGTTCGGCTCTTTTTTAGTCGAAAATATAAAAGGAGACGTTTCTTTTACCTTATATTTTGATGAAGTATTTCGCGCTATACAGTTTTCTGATTTTTTCCCCGCCACACTCAAAACATTTTTTTTCGGATTTGCTATTGGTTTGGTAGGTTGTTATAAAGGATATTATTGTAAACACGGAACTGCCGGTGTTGGCAAAACCGCCAATGCAGCCGTAGTGGAAGCTTCTATGTTGGTTTTTATTCTTGATTTTACAGCTGTTTTGGTAACCGATATTTTTACATCATGAATTCAGATCGTAAACCTGTCATAATCATAAAAAACCTCTCCAAAACCTTTGGTGACCACAAAGTGCTGAACCAGTTTACGATGGAATTGTACGAAGGGGAAACATTGGTCATTATGGGGAAGTCCGGTAGCGGAAAATCTGTTATGATCAGGTGCCTCATCGGTCTCGAAAACCATGATGGTGGACAAATCACTATTATGGGTAAAAATCTCGATACCATGGACGCGGCTACGCTGAATGAAATCCGCACAGAAGTCGGTTTTTTATTTCAGGGATCAGCTCTGTATGACTCTATGTCCGTCAGGGAAAATCTGGAATTCCCGTTGAGAAGACATTTTAAAAAATTCGGAGAGATCGGGGATGCCACACCTTTGGTCATGGAAGCCCTGGATAGTGTCGGACTGGGACAAACGATAGATTTGATGCCTGAAGAATTGTCAGGTGGTATGAAAAGAAGGATAGCTATGGCCAGGACACTCATTTTAAAACCCAAAATTATATTATATGACGAACCAACTACAGGATTGGATCCGATTACTTCCAAAGAGATTGTCCTTCTTATGAAAAGTATACAACAAACCTACAAAACATCCTCTATCGTGATCACACACGATGTCGACTGTGCACGGTTTATTGCAGACCGTATGATTTTGTTGATAGACGGGGTCAATTATGCTGAAGGAACTTATGAAGAACTGGATCGATCACAAGATCCGAAAATACAGGCATTTTTTAAAAAATAAATATGGAACCATTTAATGTACAAAGAATCAAGTTGGGAATTTTTATTTTGACCGGAACCATTTTATTCATAACAGGAGTGTATTTTATCGGTAAAAAACAAAATATGTTTGGCAATACGATTGAATTGTTTGCCGTATTTAATAACATCAATGGGCTGAAACCAGGTAATAATGTCCGATATTCCGGAATTAATGTCGGCACGGTCAATGAAATAAATATGATTTCAGATACGGTAATTGTAGTCACAGTAACTGTTGAAAAAGAGATTTCCAGGCATATTAAAAAGGATTCCAAATGTGCTATAACTTCTGATGGTTTGGTGGGTAGTATGATCATCAATATTATACCGGGTACTGAAAAAAGTCAGAAAATCAATCCGGGCGACACCATTTTTTCTTTGAGCCGGATCCGAACGGATCAGATGTTGCAAACCTTAAGTGTAACCAATGAAAATGCTGCCTTGCTGACAGCTGAAATGCTGAAAATTGCCGAGGGAATCGACGATGGAAAAGGATTGATCGGTGCCATCATTAAAGATCCCGCCATAACAGAAGATGTCCGGGCCATCATCACCAATCTTAAAAATACAACCAATTCATCCAATTTGGCGATCAACCAACTCAATAAAATATTAACTTCTTTAGACAGAAATGACAATCTGATCGGTAGTCTTCGGGATACTACATTGGCTGTTAAAGTAAAAAATATCATTAATAATGTTGAAGTTTCTTCTGTTCAGATCTCTCAAATACTTAAACAACTTGAAACGACCATATCTGAAACCCGACAAACCATCACCAATGCACGTGAAGGAAAAGGAGCCATCAATTATTTATCTAATGATCCGACGCTTGTCAAAAAAATAGACAGGACCATTACCCATCTTGATTCCACCATTCTTGAAATCAATCAGGCAGGAATTCAACTGAATCAAAACCTTGACGCCCTTAAAAAAACATGGTTGTTGAGAAAACAATTTAAAGAGGAGAAAAAGTAACCCTTATGGTAATTACGAAAATATTTTGGTATTAAACATAAAAAAAACGACCATACATGTATCGTAAGGTCGCCTTATTTTTATTTCTGATATTACAGGATCCGAATCAGTAATCAGCATATTACTACCTGATTTTTAGCCTTTCTTACTACAATTTTTCAACATAAATTTGGGGTTATGCAAGTTGTTTATAAAAAAAATGCTCTGATGTCGAATCCTGTTTTTGTTCCGTCTTTTAATTCAAACTCAACATCTACCAACCCAAATTTATGGTTGGCTCTGTACGTAATTTTATTAAACACAGGGTTGTCAGCAGGAGGAATATGTTCTACAAGGGTGGTTTTGATGAGTAAAAATCCAAAAGGATATTCATCAATTCCAGTTTTTTCTGTTATCCTGCGGACAAGTTCCTGACCTTTATTGTTGGTTATTTTGTATTCAGCCCCAACCCCATTTTCGTACTTAATCATCACCCAGGGTTTTCCTTCGGTAAAATAATCCAGATATCCTTCTGAGGTAATTTTTAATTTGAAATCAAATTCGAGTTTTTGGTCTGGAGTAATTTTTAAATTAGGCAATGTATAATATTCCTGAATTTTTGGCAATAATTCCAACGCTTTGATCTTTAAATCATTGGGAAGCGTATTCAGATCCATTTTTGCCTTATAAGTCACATCGCCATTGATATTGGATATGACCTTCATTTCGGTTGATCCTAAATAGGTTCCGTTGTAATTCAGGTAAACATAGGACACACTATCCACCTTTGTCAGCGGAATATTGGTGTCACCACCCAACTCCGTATTTTTATCTTCTTTACCACATGAAAATAAAAATAATCCAATTGGAATCAGGAAAAATATCCATTTTGTTTTCATGATATAATATTTTAGTTTACAAATGAAGTGCACTATTTTACATCTTTTCTATATACAAAATTAGGTTGTCAGGAAACAAATTTTCATAATAACAGTCAGAATCCATTATGATGTTTGTCAGATTGAGGGCCACCTTTTTATTTATCAACTTATACTCAGGAATTATTTATTGCGATTATGTTGTTCTTTACGGAATACTGTTATTGTCCTGTCCGTTTTATGGCAAAGAAAAAAATATTTTACATTTTTTTTCATATATAATATACTGATTAAATCTAATGTATATCTTTACCCCTGAATACTTATTTAATAACTTAAAACTTTATATTATGGAATACATGTTTTTACCATTAAAAAAATTTGCTGATTTCGAAGGAAGAGCAAGAAGAAAAGAATATTGGATGTTTATTCTTTTTACGTTTATCGGAGGGTTTGTTTTTGGTACCATTGATGGAATTATATCTCCTAATGGGGTTGGCATGCTGGCGATGATTTTTCAACTTGCGGTATTGATACCAACAATTGCTGTGGCTGTGCGCAGAATGCACGATGTAGGAAAAAGCGGGTGGTATATCCTCATCCCTCTGTATAATCTGATCCTTGTGCTGACAGAAGGGGATAAGGGAAGCAATGAGTACGGACCGGATCCTAAAGGAAATGATGATTCCATAGATTCGATAGCTAAAGACGAGTTGGTTTAAACCTTAGGCTGCTTCCTAAACGAAAAAACAATCTAAAAAGGAACGTTCCTGTTGATTTGGTTTTTAAGTCACATGATTGATTTAAGAAGACTGACCGTATTTATTCTGTAAAAATGTCATAGTGGCTTTCATCAGGTTTACCAAAGCCTGTTGGTCAATATCGGCCAGTTTTTTAATATAGATACAAGCCTTACCCATGGTGTATTTACCCGGTTTTTCGACCAAATCATTGTGCATTTTGAGATTCTCTTGGTGTCTCAAAATAGAGGGTTAGCCCTGAAATCTTAATGACAAAAATTGACTAATTCAGGATGTAGCAATCAATGATACTTATTTATGAGGTTATTCACCCGATCGGTAAGTTTTAAGAATCTTTGCAAAACCCTTTCTGTGGTTGGCTCCGTAAAGGATTAATATTTTAACATCGTTGTATTTACTGATTGTATCCATCAACGCCTGATTTCTGAAATCCACCCTGATTTTATGGATTTGTTTTGTTGAGAAAGGGCCTTCCCTTTTATATATTGAATCCAGACTCATGTGCGTATCCAGACTATCCAGTTGCACGACGCCGAATTCCTTTTCAAATTTGCGAACATAGTCATATAGGGTTATATCTGCACGTATATCTGTTGAGTCGGTACCCAGGTCAACGTACTTAGGTTGGGATACATACTTTTTTAAAAACTTTACATCCTTTGTCAGTTTTTTATAATTTCCTCCGCCGAAGCCATTAATTTTTCTCGATTTTCGGATACAAAGATCCCAGTAAACACTATCCACATTTTTCGGGGCAGTGACAAGTTCAAAATAAACCCTGTAACCTTCTTTTTTTAGTCCGGTAGTTTTATCCTTTACATCTTCATAAAAAGCAGATTTCCCCAAATGATGCATAGGAATAAATTTTATCGTTTTCCCATGTACTTCATAAGTATGTATTCTGGCTTTCGATCTTACCAATTCCCTTAAACCCCTGTACAAAGTACAAGAAGTACACAACCATAAAATGAGGACACAAAAGATAACAAAGCGGGCCATAAAACTAAATCTCAATGAAAAAATTAAAAATGTATAAACAAAGGTAAAAAAAATTGTTGGATCTGGAAACGGGCGCGGGGTTTTATAAAATTTCCATTAAAACTTCTTTACTCATGATTTCTTTAAATCCGGGCACATGTAATCTGAAATACATAATAAGGTCATCCAACATCTGAAGCCTTATGGTTTTAGGAATCTGAAGTTCCCCGATTTTTTCCGTTTCACATTCCAATAAAGTAAAAAAGTAATGACTGACTTCTTTGTCCATTCTGTATTGAATTACTTCACCTTCAATGTCATACTGACCGTTGAGCAAATCAAATATTACGGTATTTTCATTTCGGTTGGGCAATGGTCCGAAACCCAGAATATGGGAAAGGTCGATCATAAACTTTATATGAAAAGAGGAGAAATCTGTTCTGAGGCATCAAGTTTTATCAGGCTTTCCCGGACAAATCTAAACAAATCCGGGTCTGCTTCATCATTTCGCAAAGCATTTCTGGCTATTTCGAGCATAAAGAGGGCCATACCTGAACGTACCACATGAATGTTGATATGATGATAAACGTAGTCAAAATGGATTTCTTTAATACGTGCCAGTTTGCCCTGAGGGCCATCATAAGCAGTCAGTTGGACTATATGCAAAGGACGATAGATACCGGCCCCTGTTTTAGATTTTGTATTGCGTACACCTGAGACGATAAAAGACCGCAAACCTTTTTCTTCGGTGTAAATATCACAAATGATGCTGCTTTCGCCGTATTTTATATTTCTGAAAATGATGCCTTTGGACTCATACGTTGCCATGAAACCTTAGTTTTAATATTCCCAACCTTCAATCGGAGGAGGGGAGCCATATTTTTTTTTGGTTTCCAACCTTTTTATTTGCCGTTCGAGTATCAGTTTTGCCAAGGTCAGGGAGATAGGTTCTTCGTTTTGGTTCATTAAAGCTTTTTCAATGATTTTTTCTTCAATATCCAATCGGTACATATAACTTAATAACAAACCCCGATCGTATGTCAAAAAGTGTTGGACTCTTTCTTCAATATGGTTTAATAAATCATCATTTGAGGATTGACCGACTTTAGCCAGTTGTAAATCGTCAAATATTTCTTGGTATTCCAAAGGTAAATCTTTATCGATTATTAAAATTATGTATGCGTAAAACGAAGGATTTCTTCCAGAGTGTCTCTTTTGTTTGACAATCGGGGCACTTTATTTTGTCCTCCCATTTTGCCTTTGGATTTCAACCATTGTTCGAAAGTACCTAAAGGAACTGCCGTCATTTTAAGGTTTTGCAAAGCAATATCTTTGGACCTTTTGGCATCATAGTCAGAATTGATTTTCCTCAGATTTTCATCAAGGGTAATGGCAAATGAAGACAAATCTGAAGGCGGTGCCAAAAATTCGACCAACCATTCATGACCACCTTTGCCATTGTTGTCCATAAATACCGGGGCTGCGGTATAATCATTAACCTGAACTTGAAACAAGTCACAGGTTTGTTTTAAAGCCAGATCGGTATTTGAAACCATTACTTCTTCACCAAAAACATTAATAAAGTGTTTTGACCTGCCGCTTATTTTTATTCTGTATGGTTTGACACTGGTAAAATAAATGGTGTCTCCCGGCATGTACCTCCAGAGTCCTGCCGAGGTTGTTATTACGATACAATACTGGACATTTTTTTCAACTTCCCAAAGCGGGATAGCTTTTCGTCCCCCATCATGAAAATCATCCAAAGGTATAAATTCGTAGAATACCGCATTATCGATAAGCAGCAGCATACTTTTGTCCTCTAAGGTATCCTGGAAGGCAAAATAACCTTCAGAAGCATTGTAAACCTCCATAAACAGAAAATCATCTGAAGGTATTAAGGTTTTAAACTGACTCAGGTAAGGTTCAAAATTGACACCTCCATGCAGATAAGATTTCAGATTAGGCCAGACTTCCAGCATATTTTTTTTGCCGGTTTTTTCAAGAATTCTTTTAAATAAAACGATAGTCCAGGTGGGTACCCCTGCAAAATTGACGACATCTTCATTTATACAATAATCGGCTATTTTTTCGAGTTTTTCTTCCCAATCTGCCAATAATGCGATATCCTGTTGCGGCGTGGTTACAAACCGACCCAAGGTAGGAATCTGGCTGTATAGGATGGCTGAAACATCTCCCACAGTAACCGCAGGATTTTCCGGAAAGGTAGATAACGAACCGATCATCATCAGAGATTTTCCTCCGAAAATTTTTGCATCGGGACTGATAGAATACAGAATACTCATGGCATCCCACGAGGAGGTAATATGATTTTCAAAAAGATTGTGTTCTGTAATAGGTATAAATTTGCTTCTGTCATTGGTTGTTCCGGATGATTTGGCAAAATGAGTGGTTTTTCCCGGCCATAAAATGCTGTCTTCTCCCATCATTGCCTTGTGGATGTAAGGGAAAATATCTTCATATTCGATAATGGGAATCGTTTCTGAAAAATCTTTATAATCTTTTATTTTGATGGCGTCATACCGTAAACCATAATGAGTTTGTTTCAGATTTTCCAATAACAAATTAAATTGATCCTTTTGAATGCCTTCAGGATCCGTATACATTTTTTCTATACGGCTGTACCTGTATTTAAGGTATCCTTTGACGATGCTGTTTAACCAGGAATACACCATGAATTAAAATTTAGAAGGCAAACTTACAACTAAATTTTAATCATTTTATCAATTGACGGTATGCTTTTATCATTTCAAAGCCGGAACTAACATAAAAAAGGATGTGTCAGGAGTACATTCCGGACACATCCTTTTTTTAAAATAATAATCGTATCAACAACAGTTGGGTCCGCAACCACAAGAAGAGGGTTTTTCTGCGTAAACTGTAATGCTGAAAATACCGCTATTACCCTTTTTGTAATGTACCATTTCATCCTCATTTAAATATTTATTAAGGATATCATCCGGTATGATGATGGGTTTTTCTTTTTGAATGGTTATATTTTCAAAACCATTGTTTTTTATAAATTCCAGATAATCAGATTTTTGGATAGCACCTGACACGCAGCCGGCATACATTTCCGCATCTGACCTCAGTGCATCCGGCAATTCACCGACCAGGACAATATCTGATATACTAAAATGTCCCCCGGATTTTAATACCCTAAAAATTTCACTAAAAACTTTATTTTTATCAGGAACCAGATTCAATACACAATTGCTGACAACGACATGAGCCATTTCATCAGACAAAGGCATGTTTTCTATATCTCCCTGCCTGAATTCAACATTTGAGAACCCAAGTTTTGTCGCATTCTGCGTAGCTTTTTGTATCATAGCCGGCGTAAAATCAATCCCTATTACCCTGCCGTCAGGACCTGTTTCGTTTCTGGCTACAAAACAGTCATTGCCGGCTCCTGAACCGAGGTCTACTACGGTACTACCTTTTTTTATGTTCGCAAACTGTGTAGGCAGTCCGCAACCTAAACCAAGGTCTGCGTCGGGATTATACCCTTCGATATTGCTGTAGTCATCTGTCATAATATTATAGACTTCAGTGGAACAACCACCGGCCCCACAACAGGAAGACTGATTGGTTTCTATGTCTTGTAAGGCAATTTCACTGTATTTTTGCATTACGATTTCTTTGAGTTTTTCCGGACTTTCCATGGAATGATGATTTTTATGATTAAATAATGGATGATGATTCTGATTCATTACAACAAAGTTGGCTTAGATAATTTTTCAAATATAAAAGTGTTTCTTTGTTGACGCAATAACAAATCGAGGTGCCTTCGATGTTTCCTTTGATGAGGTTGACATTTTTCAATTCTTTGAGATGCTGCGAAATAGTAGGTTGTGCCAAAGGCAATTCATTGACCAGATCTCCGCAGATACACTGATCCACTTTGATTAAATGTTCTATAATGGCGACTCTGGCAGGATGACCCAATGCTTTTGCTATATTAGCCACGGCGTTTTGATGATCTGAAAAATGGTCTGTTTTACTGACTCCCATAAATTTGTTATATTGCAATATTACGATAAACCAAAAAAGTATCAGGAAAGTTGCACAAAAACATAAAAAAATAAAAAAAAAGTAAAATTATTTATCTGAACGATTTCTGTTTTTGGAAACGAAGCTGAAAAGATTACATTAAAAATCCATGTTCGTTTGGTGTGATGGGTTTCGGGATGTCGGTATCATTGATCATTTCACGGAGATCGATCTCAATTGACCTGGAAATCGCCGTTATCGGAATATCATTGTACGTTCCTTCAAAAGGATTTTCGCTGTAGTCACCGATCATTTCCATCAAAAAAAATACCCAGATTGTCATAGCTGTCAAAGGAACAGAAATCCAGAACATACCGGATTTTCCATTTTCCATGATGTCCAACATGCCAAAAGGCATTAAAATAGAAAAAATAACTGTAATCCACAAGGTAGTGGAAGCGTATTGTCTCGGAAAGGGAAAGTTTTTGATTCTTTCACTTCTGCCTTGATCGTCATAAAATGAACTGATGAGTTTCTGAAGTTCCAGTTGTTTAAACAGGTCGATCTGACCATTTTCGTACAGTTCTTCCAGCCTTTCCGTTTGTTTTCTGAGAATCTGCGTCGCCATATTGGATTTTTCTTTATAAAGATGCATTTCTTCTTTGGTGATGAGTTTTTGCATTTGTTCATCCAAATAAGAATAGTAGTTCTCACATACACTGGACACATAATACTGGTTTAATCTTTCGGTCGTGTGTTCCCATTCTTTGGACAAGCGCAACTGACTTCTGAGTGCAGTCAACCAGGCTATATGTCGGTATATCAGTTCCCGTATGATTTGCTCCCGGTTTTCACCTTTGATATAAGATTGTGCGGCAGCACCGAAACTTCTTGAATTATTGACGATGGCGCCCCAGATTTTACGAGCTTCCCAGGTCCGGTCATAACTCGCATTGTTTTTGAAGCCTAAATAAAAGGACACCGCCACTCCTAAGGCACCTATGGGTTGCCATGGCAGGGAAATGTCAAAACCAAAATGTTCTTTGCAATAGACGTAACAAACGGCTATAACGGAAGTGTACATCATCCCTACGATAAAAGGTTTTTTTGACCAGTTTAACGTCATCCAAAACCCATAATTTCTTTTTGCGTACATTGTTGATCTGTTTATACGGCAAAGCTACGTTTAAGAAATGATTTTTTTAAATGGAAAGCACCATAAAGTGGCGTTAAACAGTATTTTTGACGGATATAACCTTTGATACGGGCTTCAGCATGCCTTTGGAATGTATATATTAAGCTAATTTTTCCATAAAAAGGAAAGGAAAAGATACATGCTGACCTCTATCGGAAAAGGATGTCAAACACAACGGCAGAACTAAGTCAGAAAAAGAGATTTTCCGGTGATGGAGGTGCTGTTTTTGGGGTTTAATCGGGTAAGTACGAACCATTATACATAAATTACATTGAATTATTGTTAAAGATATGTAAAACAGTTTTCACTATGAAAATAAGTTCGTAACCTTGTATCGTAATCTTTAATTATATTCTAAATTTATAGTAAAATGAAAAAGTTTTTGTTCTTAGGTTTATTTGTAGCTGCAACATTAGTATCTTGTAAAGACAAAGCAGCAGAGGCACCAGTTGAAGAAGCACCAGTAGAAGAAGCAGCTCCTGTTCAGGAAGCTCCTGCTGCTGACACTACAGCTATGCCTGCTGACACTACAGCTGCACAGTAATCCATTGTAGACAGACCTGTCCCTGTTAGAACAGTGAAAAGGTAAAAAGAGCTCCGACGGTCACCGTTGGGGCTTTTTTATTATATACAAATCCCTGTTAAAATTAAAGTATTCTGAAGGATTGTATTATATAAAATGAAATGGGTATAAACTGTTAAGCTTACTAAAACATAAACTATAAAATCCCCTGTCTGAATACGTTCATACCTTTTTATATCAAAGATACAAACCCGGAAAGGTCCTAATCAATAATCGTTGATTAGTTCAAAAAAGCTGAATGGCTGATTTACAATAAATTTTTGATGATATCCTCTTCAGAGATACCTTCAGCTTCCGCTTTGTAATTTCTGACGATTCTGTGTCTCAGGACATAGTTGGCGATTGCCTGTACGTCTTCCTTATCAGGTGAATATTTGCCATTGACGGCTGCAAAACATTTAGCACCCAGGACCAGATACTGAGACGCTCTCGGACCTGCTCCCCAGGATATATAATTGTTGACGTCTTTGGTCGCCATGGGAGTATTCGGTCTTGTTTTGGTGGCAAGAGACACGGCATATTCCAAAACATTATCAGCTATCGGAATTTTTCGAATCAGCGATTGAAACGCCAATATCTGTTCACCTGTCAATATATTTTTCAAAACATATTTGTCGTCTGAGGTTGTATTGCGAACGACAGCAACTTCTTCCTCATAGCTGGGATAATCCAATGGAATATTAAACATAAACCTGTCGAGCTGTGCTTCCGGAAGTGGATAAGTACCTTCCTGCTCTATAGGATTTTGAGTAGCCAAAACAAAAAAGGGCTTGGCAAGCGGATATCTGTGCCCTGCAACGGTCACTGATCTTTCCTGCATGGCTTCAAGAAGGGCTGCCTGGGTTTTTGGCGGAGTTCTGTTGATTTCGTCAGCCAACAAAATATTGGTAAACAAAGGTCCTTTGTTGAATTTAAAATTTCTGTTTTCGTCCAGAATTTCAGAACCTGTAATATCAGAAGGCATCAGGTCGGGAGTAAACTGGATCCTCTTGAAGTCGAGATCCAATACCTCGGCTATAGTGGATACCAATAAGGTTTTTGCCAATCCGGGTACACCAACCAAAAGGCTGTGTCCGTTTGAGAATAAAGAAATTAAAACGGCTCTTACTACGTCATCCTGACCTACTATGATTTTGCCGATTTCAGCCTTTAAACTTTCGTAAGAACGGGCCAGATCGTTAATGGCGGCAACATCAGATGTTTGTGAACTCATGTATTTTTTTAAGTTTTAATATACAGCGGCAAGTTAAAAACCGGACCGATGTTGTGTATTTGTTATTTTTAAAGCTGTGTTCGTAATGCTTAACCTTTAAAAATGATTTTTGAGGCTGTTTTGTTTTAAAAAGTTGAAAAAAAGTTCCTGAAATGTTAACTCTTTGGTTTAACCAACTTACCTTTTTATGTAAAATATATATAGGATTGAATTTTAAAACCAAAAAACAACACAAAATGTAACCATAAAAACAAGTCGGTTCATTACACATTTATTATGCTGTTTCAGGAACATGTATGGTTATTTCATTGTAAAATATCTGCCAAAACAGACCTTTTTACGCTTTGATTTGGTATTATTTTAATAACTTTGTCATAAATTGTTTATGATGTTCCTAAAAAAAATGTTGCTCCTTGCGGGTTGTTGGTTGTATTTTTTTAGTTTTTCCGATGCCCAATCTGTATATACTCATGATATTTGTACACAGGCGACACCCGTAAACGCCGATCAGCATATAAGTTTTTTATTCGGCATAGCAGGTTTGGATCAATACAACTGCGGAACAGAAATAATTCAACAAAACGGAGTTTGGTATACCTACAGGGGGGCAAATAAAGTTGTGGACATTCTTGTGGGTAATGAACAATCAGAAAAAATTGATATCACCGTTTTTAGCGGTAATTGTGATACCCTGAAATGTTTATCGCAACAGGATCTCAGATTTTTCGGAGACAGCCTGACCACTTATTATATATTGATTGCCAAAAACGTGTATGACTATGGTATAGACCCTGTGGCTTTTACCCTTGTGGAAAAACAACCGCAATCATATGATTTTTGCCGGGAAGCGAAAATTTTGGCATGTGACAGTACATTGCCTGTCATTCCTCAATTTCTGACATCAGATGATATTCATTTTTTTTGTGGTCAGCAACAATCTTTGGGTTGGTTTATCCTGGAAGGAGACGGCCAAACCAAGACCATCGATATGTCAGCCGGTTTTTTTAATGAAATCCTTTATTCTGTTTATGAAAATAGTTGTGACACCCTGAGGTGTGTATACCAGGGTGAAGGCCGGCAATTCCGTTTGGCTACGATTCCGGGTAAAAATTACCTCGTTGGTATTTCACATAAAAACCTGCAACTGAGTATTCCGATACAAGTGCGTTTGACATGTTCTGATGATAATTTTAATCATGTCTGCCACAAATCTATACCATTACTTTGTTCTGAAACCCTGACGGCAACACTTTCTGATACGCTGGCTCCTGATTTGGTCAGTGACCAAATGGGAGATTATCCGGGACTTTGGTACAAAGCTGAGGGTGGTAGCGGTCAATACCGTATTACCATAAGCTCTCCTGCTATAGAAAATCTGGTTATAGGCATGTTTAAAGCACCAAACGGAGATTGTTCTTCAGGGCTTGAACCAATATTGTTTAATCCTTTTCCCTTGCCGGAAAATATTTACGTATTTAATGTTTTACCCGGAGAAGAAATCTATATTAAAGTCGCATTTTTTAATCAACCCGTATCTTTTACGATTTCAAATGACTGTAAACCTTTTGAAGATAATATTAAATGTGACTTCGCAAAATCTTTGGAATGCGGAGATTCGTTTGATATTTACGAAACTGCAATTGGAGATTTTGGGAATCCCAAAGAAGGAGATGAAGGTAATTGGTTTGTTTTACAAGGTAAGGATACCCCTTATTTACTGGCTCCCGAAAGCGGCAGCGGCTCTGTTTTTTTTGATGTATACAACGATGATTGTGACAGTTTGGTATTGATAAAATCTTTGGAATATTTTCTCACCAGCCAAAATGGAATCTTTCTGGATTTGCCTGAAGGCCGGGAATATATCATCAGAACTCACTTCAGGAATTATAATTTTTCAGCTTTGGAAATGAAGGTCATCTGTGATGCAAACCCGGGCAACGGGTATTGTCACGAAGCTACTGAAATACTTTGCGGAGATGAAAATTTTATAGACACCCGGTTTTTGGGTGTTGATACAACAGAAGATAGTTGTCAAACTTCTGAAGGTTATTGGTACACTTTTGAAGGTGATTTCAGCAATGTTGAGTTGATAATGAATTTTCCGTTTCAACAATTTGCCGTTTATGAAGGGAATTGCGACACACTGAAATGTATTTATGCAAATGAACCCTTTGACGGGTTTAAAAATTTCCGTTTTCAGACTATTGGCGGAATACGATATTATATCAAGTTTTTTGGTATCACTCCTTTTTCTCAACGAAGTTTCAGTATATTTTGTCGGGCTTCATCTGACAATGTCGATTGTGAACAATCCGATGATTTGCCTTGTAACGACCAATTAATTCTTGATTTTAAACGTGTTGCGTCCTCTTTAGGCGAAGATTGTAACCTTGAAAACGGTTTTTGGTATAACCTGGAAGGAGGGAATGAGCTCATTCAGATCGAAGGGTCGAAAGATGTTGGTATTCAGGTTTATGAAAACGGTTGTGACAGCCTGGTCTGTAAAGTGACCACTCAGGGTTTTTACACTTTTTATGCGGAACAGGGAAAAATGTATTTTGTAAGATTTTTTTCTTCTTTTTCCGGCCAGTATCCTATGCAAATAAGGTGCAGACCTGAAGTTAAAAACGATTGTGACAACACCATAGATTTTACGTGCCCTGTTTCTTTGGAGGCAAATTTCGGAAACTACCTTACGTTGAATGAAGGCGATCCGGGTGTTAGCGGATGGTTCGGTTTTTGGGGTGAATTTACCGGTGATGGTTCAACGTATGTTATAAAAAATAATTTTTCCGGCCGATCAAATCAGATACTGATAGAAATCTATAATGAAAATTGTGATACCATTGAAGATTCAAAAGTGGTGTTATACGACGAAAGCTGGTATTTTCCTACAGAACCGGGAGTAAATTATAAAGTATTTTGCGCTTCCCCGTTTGCTGAGATTTCGGGAAGTATTGACGTCAATTGTGTGGACAAGGAGGATGGAATGATTTGTGATGAAGCTTCCGATATTTTATGTGAACAGGCGTTTATCTACAACTCAGCCAACAGGAGCCATGATGATAAAAATGAAATTTACAGCCAGTCATGGTATACGTTTGAAGGAGATGGATCGTTGGCAAACCTGATGTTGCTGGAACCTGAAGGAGGGTTTGGTTATGTGTTTAACGTTTATGAAAGTGAATCCTCCTGTGATACATTGATAACAATAGGTCAGCAGACAAGTAATGGAAAACCATTGTATTGGAAAACAACTTCAGGAAAACAGTATTACATCCAGATTGGTATGAGCAATCAAACGATTTCAGCTGAAAACTGGATGTTTTCGTTATTTTGTTCTCCATATAACGCTTCAGAAAACTGTGAAACGGCAAAAGTTGTGGTTTGCGACAGTGTTTATACAACATCAGCTCTTGATACAGAACTGACTTCCTTTGGCGGGTGTGCACCTCAGGCTCCGGGAACGTGGTATCGTCTGGAAGGAAATGACAAAGTCATTTCATTGGAGGTTACTGAGTTTTACAATCATTTTGAAGATATAGTGGTTTTTGTCGGAGAAGGCCAATGTGGTCAGATTGTTTGTACAGATGCCTTTTTATTAAACAGAGAAAGGTCTGGGGCAGAATTTGCCGCCTTTGAAGGAAAATCTTATTTTATAAAACTGGAAGGACAGAGAGGTTTGCCTTTTGATCTTCTTGATTTTGAAATTACCTGCCGGAATCAGGCTGTCAACGGAAGTTGCAACGGCGCAATACCTATAGTTTGCGGAGAAGATTTCACAGGAAAAACCGGGAATCTTTCAAGCGAAGGGCTTCAAGCCTGTGAAGATGACTTACCTGGATTATTTTATGCTGTTGAAACTTATGAAGGAGAATATACATTACATTTTGATCTGGTGGAAAGTGAACGTTTTTTAGTGACCATTTATCAAAACTCTTGTGATACCAGCGGTGTATGTTTGTACAAAGAAGAGGTGAATAGTCAGCGGCAATCCATTACCTGGCAGTCAATATCAGCAGACACTTATTTTATAAGAATTTCGGGTATCGATGATCAATCGGATGATTTTTCAGCGGCCCTGACTTGCGATACCATTCCTTTGAATACGGATTGTAATCAGTCGGTTGTCCTTTCCTGTGAAGATACAGTAGATATATCTTTGGTTTCACCTTTGGGTTTTGAAGGTGAAAGTCCTTGTTTTTTTACGGAAAATGCAAGAATATTTTGGTATGAATTGCCCGCGACCAACAAAGTGATGTCGGTTGACATACTTAAGGGCAAAGAACAATCTCATTATATATCTTTATTAACCGGGGATTGTAATAATCCGGATTGTCTGAATGTTTATGACATAAACAGTGATTTTATTACCTTTCAAAAAGAAGGAGAGCTGCCTTATTATCTCGCCGTACATGGTGATGCTACCTCTTCCAATGATTTTTCATTTGTGTTGAGGTGTATTGACGGAGTTGACAATGATGAATGTTTTGATGCACGACCTTTAGCCTGTGGTGATACAACAAAAGCTGAAGTTTTATTTGCCAATCATACGCCTTTTGCTCAGGATGGTTGTGAAATCAATCCATGGAAGGATGTGTGGTACGAAATCGAAGGAAGGGATGGCATTTTTGAATTTGTTTTTACAGAAGAACAAAACTTCGGAGGATTTGTCAACGTATTCCTGAAAGGAGAATGTAATGCACTTACTTGTCTTACCAATGGTCCATGGCGTAATAATACGGCAGAAAGCGTTTTTCGTTTTGCCGGAGAAGAAGGTGTTAATTATCTTGTTTCTGTGCAGCATCCGGTAGGAGCATCGACATCATTTACATTACAATGTGTACCCAGAGCTGCCAATGATTTATGTTCAGGGGCATTTCCGGTAGTGTTTTCTGACACCCTTTCTGTTGAATTGACCGGAAGTACAGGAGATGTTGACATAAGTTGTTATGAAGGACAAAAAGAAGGGGTATGGTATGCTTTCGAAGGTGATGGCGGATTTGTTTATTTTTCAAATGCAGATACATTGGCAAATGTTGTGGAGTATGCGCTTTTGGAAGGAAGTTGTGATACATTGGTTTGTTTGAAAACCGGAATGCTCCAAGGCAATGATTCTTTGACGTGGAAAACGGAAAAGGACAAAATATATTATCTTGTTTTTTATGGAAATGATGGTAAAATCGTAGCTTCAAGGGGATTATTAGCAAACAATTTTTCATGTAATACAGCTTCAGAGCTACTGTGTAATGTTCCTGTTGCTATCAGTTCCAATGAATATATTCCGGATCAGGGAGAGTCATTATGTTCAGATCCGGATAAAAATACAGCATGGTATGTGTTTATTGGTTCCGGAGAAATCAGGAATTTTTCATTCAGCAGCAGCGGAATCGATGGTTCAATGGAGGTGCTGACGGAATGCGGAGGATATTGTTTGTACAGACATGAAATATCAGCCCAAAATCCGGAACCTTTTTCTTTTTTAGCGGTGGAAGACCAGAAATATTATATCAAACTGAATATTTTGAGGAGTGAATCTATCCATGTAATGATTATGGAAGATTTTTGTGAAGAGGGTTATAAAAATTATTCTATGGCGACCTCTTTGACGTTGGAATGCGGAGAAACAGAGGTGGAACCTCAATCAGGCATTATCAATCTTTTACCTGATTGTTACGATAATACATTTTCGACACATTGGTACACTTTTACCGGTAATGACAGCATTTTAACGATTACGGACACCTTTCCGGAAGGGATAACCGCAACCATAGTCAATCAAAATTGTGAAGAGATATTCCAGTTTACTAACGATGATCTGAGCTTTTTGACCCAAAAGGACAGTGTATATTTTATGGTTTTAAGATACCTTTCAACGGATAGTCAGGAATCATTCAGTTTTGGTGTTGATTATAATTGTATCATTGATCACACTGATAACTTTACATCAGATATGTTTACTTTCAAAGTGATGCCAAATCCTTTTTCAGACAAAGTAATCCTTGAACTATTCAGTCCTGATTCCGGTCTTTCCGAGATCAAACTGACGGACAGTAGGGGCCAAAATATTTGGTCGGTACAACAACAAATTAATTCCGGAAAACAGTGGCTTCCTTTGGCAGAATGGCAACAAATTCCGTCCGGAGTATACCTGCTTACTTTGACAACGGCAAAAACATCTGCCACCATCCGTTTGGTGAAGCTGTAAAACGGATATCTGATCCTGAATTTCCTGTGAAAGTTTGGCAAAATAAACTTTCACAGGAAATAGTTTCAGATTAACTTTGGATCAGAATATTTTGTGGTTTACGCCTTGGTTGATGTCTTGTTTTCATTCTTTACACCACAAAAATAAAAAACAATGTCTGTAAAACAATCAAAAAGACAGCAAAATAGTTGACATCATGATGTAATGATTTATTCATAAAAAGAGGTGTTAGCAAAAATCCGGAAATCAGATACCAACATATATAATTGAATAGGGGTATATTACCATCAGGAAGCCATTGCCAATAACCGAGCGAGATAGCTGCGGGTTCCAGCGTAAAATCAAATAGGGTTGTCAATGCTGCTGCGATATTGATTAAACCGAAATTGACCCAAACGGATCGTTGGGAATTTTTTGTGAGATATTTGTATACAAATAATACTGTCTGACCAATTGAATATACGGTGACAAACCAAAGAATGCCGATTAAAACCGGAACACCTCCGATTTTAAAACCCATAGCTGTGCCATATGTGTAATCACCAAAAAGGTATCCGGTATTGGTACCTATCCATTCACTCAAAAATCCGATACTAAAACATAAGATAAGGTAATTTATTTTTTGTCTGTTGATAATTTTTTCATTCCAAATTATCAAACTTGTCATCAATAATAAGGTAAAAGGTGTCATGGAAATGAACCAGGTTCTCGCTTCGCTCATCATGCCTATCAGTCCGCTGATATGAAATAGAGAGGCTATAAAAACCGATAGGTATAATGGTTTGTAAATTTTCATTTTTTTGTCATTTTATCCGATCACTTACAATTTTTGCACTTCTTAGACATAAAGGAATGCCGCCACCCGGATGTACACTGCCTCCGACAAAATAAAGGCCTTTTATTGTATTGGTTTGGTTGGGATGACGTAAAAATGCTGCGAATCTGCTGTTGCTGCTTGTTCCGTACAAACTGCCGGTATAACTTGACGTTCTGAGATCGATGAGCGCCGGATCGAGATAGTCTTCTGTTTGAATATATTCCGCAATATTTGTCTTGAGAATTTTACTAAGTTTTCGGATCACATTATTTCTGCATTTTTCACGCCAAACATCCCAATCCTGCCCGATATCGTGTGGCGCATTGACCATCACAAACCAGTTTTCACATCCTTCCGGAGCCTGGGAGGATTCCATTTTTGAAGTAATGTTGATGTATACAGTCGGGTCATCATGTAGTTCTTTTTTTTCAAAAATGGAATAAAATTCCTTTTCATAATCTGATGAAAAAAATATATTGTGCAAATCCAGAGAGGGAAAAGAAGTGTTTATACCCCAATAAAAAATAATGGCACTGCTGCTTCTTTCCTGCCGGATGATTTTTTTTGCTTTTTGTTCATTTTTCAATAAATGTTTATACGTGTAATAAACGTCCATATTGGAAACAATAAGATCAGCCGGAATATTTTTATCATGAACCGTGATACTTTTTACTTTTTGACCTTCAAGATTAACAGAAGAAACCGGAGCATTAAAAACAAATTGTACATTTTGTTTTAATGCCAGGGAATACAAAGCGTTGGTAATGCTGATCATACCTCCTGAAGGATAAAAGGTGCCTTCATTATGTTCGAGGTGTGGAATCATCGAAAGCATAGCAGGTGCTTTGTATGGATTGCTACCATTGTACGTTGCAAATCTGTTGAATATCTGCATCGTTTCCGGTTTGGTAAAACAGGTTTTATTATATTGAGCCAAAGAGCTCAACAAATAAGAAGATTTTGTTGCTTTGAGGGCTTTAAAAATTTGATTAAAGGGTAGTTTAATAATTTGTTTGATCGGATAATCCAAAAAAAGCCGGCCTATATTCTGATAAGTCTGTTTAGCTCGCTGAAGATAAGCGACAACCAGATTTTTATCTTCTCCCAGCTTAGAAGATAATTCGGTAGCAAAATCTTCGGGATTGGCAAAAGCATGGATAACAGTGCCTGATTCAAAAAAATATTTGCAGGCGATGTGTGTTTTTGAATAAGAAAAATATTTTTCCAATGGTTCGTTACAGAGTTCAAACAATTCAGTGATCAGTCCGGGTTGAGTAAATAACGAAGGGCCTGCGTCAAATTGATAACCATCTCTTTCGAAATGACTCAGTTTGCCGCCCGGGTAGCTGTTTTTTTCATAAACTTCGACATGATACCCTTTTGCGGATAATCGGATAGCAGTAGCAAGGCCTGCAACACCACTACCAATTATGACTGCTTTTTTTTGGTTCATCAGAAGGTTGTATTTTGAATCGAAACCTGTAACATACGGAAGTAATTTCGACCCAAACAATTTGTACCCTCCGATGTTCGTAAAATGAATTTATATTTTGAACAAACTTTATTTGCTGATGGATCAGGTCACCACTTTTACCTTATTTCGATTTTCGGGATGGAAAAACAAATTTTTTGCTTTAAAAAATATGGCTCAGTTTGTTCCAGCCTGCAAAGAGGTAAAAGGGTTGAAGTTTATCAAGTTAATGGGTAGTGGCAGAGGCGATGGTTTCAGTGTTTTGCCTGATTTGAGACAATATGTATTGATGTGTGTCTGGCAAAATGAGGATGATGCTGAGCATTTTTTTAAAAATTCCGCTATTTTTAAAGATTATGTGGCGCATACAGCAGCGTTTCAGACCTTATATATGAAAACAACGATGGTTCATGGACTTTGGGGAGGAATAAATCCATTTTCAGCAGAAGGTTCATTGTTTGTTGAGGATAACATGGTAGCCGTTTTGACCAGAGCAACCATTCGATGGAAAGATATGATCCGTTTTTGGAAGGATGTTCCTGCGGTAAGTGGTAGTTTATCTCAGGGACCAAGACCTTTATTTGCTGCAGGGGTCGGCGAGTTGCCATTCAGGTATCAGGCTACTTTTAGTATTTGGAAAAACAGCCATGAAATGAAATCATTTGCTTATAAAACCAGAGCTCATTCCGACATTGTCGCTAAAACCAGAAAAGTCGGTTGGTATAGCGAGGAGTTGTTTGCCAGATTTGTGATATACCGGACGGAAGGGGAAAAATTGTTGGGACTTCAGGAAAGTTTTTTCTAAAAACAAATTATAACAAAATTAGTATACAGATCCTGTGAATGAAACAAATCATGAACTGAAAGAAAATAAGTAAGGATGCTGTAAACTTATCCACGACCGACCGGTGCTTCTGTCTCCACCGGATATGGGACTCTGATTCCTGCTTGCTTTAGTGCTTTTTTAATTTCTTTATGACTGTCGTAATACACTGACCAATAGGTAGCATCTGTAGCATAGGGTCTGACATCAATGATCACATTACTATCCGCAAACTTTGAAATGGCGATCGTCGGCTCGTCGGGCAATCTGTCTTTAACATTTTGTAAAGCACCTGAAATGATGGACTTGATGGTATCAAAATCTTCTTCATAGGGCATGGCGACCTGGAGGTCAACCCGTAATTTTCCGTTAGCCGAAAGATTGGTCATCACACCACTGGTTGCAATACCATTAGGCATAATCACCCTTTTGTTATCATCGGTATTGATGACGGTATTAAAAACCTGAATCTCTTCAACCCTTCCTGTGATACCTTGAATTTCTACCAGATCACCGACTTTGTAAGGTTTAAAAATCAGGATCATCACCCCGGAAGCAAAATGGCCAAGCGTTCCGCTTAATGCTGCTCCTACCGCAAGTCCTGCTCCTGCGAGTAAAGCAGCAAAAGCTGTGATTTCGATACCTACAACACCGGCAGCAGTCAGGATAACCAGAAATTTCAGCAAGGTTGAAATCAGGGAAGTTAAAAAAGGTATTAAATCGGCATCCATTTTTGACTGTCGGAGCGATTTTCCAAAAATTCTTCCGGCGAGATTAGCTATAAAAAATCCGACAAGGAGGACCAAAATACCACCTGCTACTTTTGGTGACCAGGACAATATGAGGTTCCAGATGGATTGTAACTCTGTAGATTGTATGTCCATAATTGTTTTTAGAAATTCGGGATCAAAAAAAAGGAAAAAAACACACTATACCTAATGTAAAAAATTAAGTTTTTTATCTGACACGATTTGTATTGTTAAAAAAAAACATCAAAATACCTTTATATCCTTAGCGGATGCTCAGAATCTTTAATTCCACCCTTTGATTTTTTTTCCTTCCGGGAACGGTTCTGTTGTCTGCTATAGGCTTTCTTTTTCCGTAACCTTTGAATTGTATTCTATCCGGTGACAGACCTTTATTGATCAGGTATTCAGCGACAACCTTAGCTCTTTTTGTACTGAGTCTGTCACAATAATCATCTGAAGGAATGTTATTGGTATGTCCACCGATTTCCACGACAATATTTTTATTATTTTTTAAAAATATAAATATTTCATCAAGAACCGGAATTGAATTCTGATTGATGACAGCACTATCTTCTGAAAAATTTAAACTTTTGATCAGTAGTGTTTCACCAACCTTAAATTGTGTTTTTGCCAGATCCGTCATGATTTTTGGCTTGGGGTCTTCTTTGACAACCGGTTTTTTATCCGTATTACCGGAAGCTGGTTTTTTGGGTGGTGTAACCGGAGTAGACGGGGTTGTTTTTTTGGAAGAGGAAGAAACATTCGGTTTTTGTGATTTTTCAGCATTTACAATCAAAGGAGCTTCCTCACTACATTTAATTTTTACAATGTGTGTTGCGCCGTCCACCAAAATATTTCCGCAATAGGGCGCCAGGGTTGGGGTTTTATAATACGCTGAAAAAGTAAGATATAAGATGGGCCGTTTGGGTTTTAGTTTAAAACGGTATATCTGCCAACTGTTGTTCCTTACGACTTCGGATTCTGAAAGCAATTCCATTTCCTGGCAAAGGGTGCTTCCTCCCCAGACCCTTAGAACAATCGGGGATGTATAATTTGTTTTTTCACCTGTCAATCGGCTCAGACTAACATATTTTTCAGCTCTGGCAAGGTGAACGGTTATCGCATAACACTGACCGGGAAATAAAGTGCCTGACAATCTCTGACTCACGGATTCGTAAGTGTCATTATCTCTGGTGACCATTCCAAGATAAGTTTTACCTTCAGAAGCAGGCAGATTGTTTTCCCAAAAACCGTTAGGGTGGATATCAGGAGGAGACTCTCCCTGAAAACCATGAAGTGCAGCACAATCTTCCCATCCGTTGATACCAGTCCAATAGCCTAAATCTCCGCCCCTTTTGGGCACATCTTCAAATGATCCGTTTGTTATACGGATAGTATCCTGAGCTTGCGACCAATAAATCGGCAACAACAGGAAGGCCACGAACCATTCTTTTTTCAATTGCATAAGTATGAAGTACAGGTCATGAACGTATGATGAAAAGATTTGTATACAAAAAGCCGTATTTTTTAGATTATATTAACGAAAAAACCGACGCAAAGTTTTTATCTGTCTACTAAGATTATCAGACATAAAAAGGTAAAATTCTGATTATTATTTTTAACTTAAAATTTATCTGTGCGAGGCAATATCTATACCTTTGATTTTCCGGTACAATTCGGTCGCATAACCATCTGTCATACCGGAAACAAAGTCCAGCACGCCCATTACTTTTTCGTAGTACATTTTGGGTTGTCTGCTGTGATTAAATTGGTTTGGAATAAGTAATAAAGATTTTTTTTCCATATTGGAAGGATTGGTTTTAAGGATTGCAGGAATAAAAATGTTCAAAATTTCAGACATAACATTGTATCCTGCGAGTTCGACTTCGATGACAGAAGGGTGATTATAAATCCGTTTTACAGAAATATCCTGAATATCCTTAAGGGCAGGGCATTGTTTTTCAACTTCACCAACCAGGCTTTCATTCCAGGTGCCGTTTAATATATTTTCATGATTTTTTTCAAAAACAGCGGTTGTTGCTTCTACCAAACCTCCTATACATTTTGTCCGTAAATATGAAATTGCTTCGTTTTCATCTCCGATTTTCGAAAGTACATCTTTGGTTCTTGCCATAGATGAGGTACCTCCCTGAAGTTGTTCTATCAAATCGAGAAACAAACCGGTAATTTTTTCATGGCTGATGATTTTGATTCTGTGTGCATCTTCCATGTCAATGATGCGGTAACATATATCATCTGCAGCTTCAACCAATAATACAAAAGGATGCCGTCTTGATGAAATAAAAGGATCGCTTTCAACAGAGAAACCAAAGGAACTCATGATGGCGTGAAAAACTTCTTTTTCCGATTGAAAAAATCCATATTTTTTTCTGTGGCTGAACTCTTTATTTACGGCGAGGGATTCACATGGATATTTCAGGATACTGGCTAATGTAAGATAATTTAATCTTTGACCTCCTTCCAGCTTTCCTACAAATGCTCTTGTGAGAAGGCGTAAAGCGTTTGCATTGCCTTCAAACTGAATTAAATCCTGCCATTCTGCCTCTGAAAAATAAGATTTTAAACTTCGTTGATCAATGAGGATTTCTTTATTTTTGTCAAAATAATAAGCTATTGCTTTTTCTCCGGAATGACCAAATGCGGGGTTGCCTACATCATGAGCCAGGCATGCTGAAGCAATAACACCTGATAAGTCGTTGGCATAAAACGTCTGAGATGCTTCATCATTTTTGTCCAGGAGAGGTAATATCACATCTCTGCCGATAGCCGTACCCAATGACCGGCCCACGGAAGCAACTTCCAGAGAATGAGTAAGCCGGTTATGTACAAAAACATTTCCCGGCAAGGGGAAAACCTGCGTTTTATCCTGCAATCTTCTGAATGCTGACATAAAAATAATTCTGTCATAGTCTCTTATGAATTCAGACCGGTAGCCGGGAGACGAAGAAGTCCCGATACCAAAACGCTGATGAGAAATCATATTTTTCCAGGTCATGGATGTATATTTTCGATGCAAAGTTAGGTTTTTTCCAAGCCTATTGTCAAATGCGGACAATATTTTGTTTTTTACAAATCAAAAAACAATTATTTTTGTTACTCCAATCAAATTTCAAAAATGAGTTACGGCAGGCGGGCATATTTTGAATATTATTCACTGGAGCATAGTGCTTACAGAGAAAAGGTGAGGTATTACGAAGAAAATCAGGATAAAATCGGATTGCTTGACCCTGAAGAAAAAATTGAACTCGACATTGATTATTGTCTTTGTTTATTTGAAGTGGGAAGATATCAACGGTTTCTTCAGAAAATTGATCCCGTAATCGAGGATGTTATTTATGAAAACATTTTCGAATATATGTCGGAGCGGATTTATGAATCTTTGCTTTTTAAAAAATCCGCATGTTATTACAACCTTGCACAGTATAAAGAGGCAGAAAAAATTCTCATACAATTGGTACGTCTCGATAAAAACCATAAAGAAGCTTCTACCTTACTTGCATTGTGTAAAAGAAAAAGTGACAGAGACTTGTTTGTTATGTTTAAAGCCATGGCTATTGTCACTTTGTTTATGGCCATCAGCATCACTTTTGCCCGGATAATACTGATCGAACCATTTTATGATCAATATCTGGAACCATTTATTTGGATAAGAAACATGTTGATTGTCGCCGCTGTTTTTTTTCTTACGGCTCAGGAATGGATGATTAATAAGGAAATTTTTAAAGAAACCGGGCGGTTTGCCTCTCCTTTTATCAATAAAATATACGATTTTTTCAGAAAAGGTTAATCATTGTTTCATCTTATTATTGATGCTGAAAAAATTGACAAACAGATAAAACCTTATATTAACAAAATACATACTATTTTTGACCCAAAATGTAGCATGGAGTTTGTCAGTGTTTTTGATATATTTAAAATAGGGGTCGGTCCATCAAGTTCTCATACCCTTGGTCCGTGGAAAGCTGCCAGATCCTTTGTTTCGAGGCTGGATCAGTCAGAGGCACGAATGCTTGAGGGCCACATTGAAGTCTCTTTATATGGTTCATTGTCACTGACAGGAAAAGGGCACGCAACCGACCTTGCAGTTATCATGGGCCTGGCAAATTATGATCCCGAGACCGTCGAAACCAAAAAAATTCAGGAGTTTATACAAGATATCAACGAACAAAAAAAGATTCATCTTCCTTCCGGTAGTTCTGTCCGTTTTGATCCGGAAAAGGATATTATATTTAAAGACAGTTTTTTGGATTATCATGCAAATGGAATGATATTCACCTGGACAGGAAATAACGGAGATGTCATTTCTGATGTGTATTATTCTGTGGGCGGCGGTTTTATCGTCAGAGAAGGAGATCACAGCGGAAGTACAGGAGATCATAAAAATTATCCGTTTCCGATTCAAACTTCGGCCGAGCTACTGAAATATTGTGAAAAAACCGGTTTTTCCATATCAGATATTGTTTTTGAAAACGAAAAAACAGACCGGACACGAGAAAAATATGAGGAAGACCTGATGCGCATCTGGCATACCATGTTGGAATCTATGTATACCGGATGTCATACAGAAGGGACATTACCCGGAGCTTTGGCTGTGAAGCGCAGGAGTGCGCCTCTGTTGCAAAAATTATTGCCTAAACAATTGACTTATACAGACCCTGATTCATGGATTGAAGCGATCAGAATTGCTCCTTTGGATTTTCAGAAGATATTTAAGTGGGTATCCACATTTGCTATCAGCGTTAATGAAGTGAATGCTGCTTTCGGAAGGGTAGTCACTGCTCCCACCAACGGAAGTGCAGGAGTTATTCCGGCGGTACTGATGTACTATTTGTGTTTTGTCAATAAAAATGCCGGTAAAAACGAAATCGTCAGGTTTTTGGCTTGTGCGTCAGAAGTCGGCAGCATTTTTAAAAAAGGATCCACTCTTTCTGCTGCCATGGGAGGTTGTCAGGCAGAAATCGGTGTTTCTTCTGCTATGGCCGCAGCGGGATTGACCGAACTTTTGGGAGGAAGTGCGGAAAGGTGTATGATCGCTGCTGAAATTGCTATGGAACATCACCTTGGCATGACCTGTGATCCCATCGGAGGTTTGGTACAGATTCCTTGTATCGAAAGAAACTCCATGGGGGCCATTAAAGCCATTAATGCAGCAGAAATGGCAATAGACAGAGATCCTGCCGAAGTTAAAGTGCCGCTTGATGATGTGGTAAGAACGATGTGGCACACGGCAAGAGATATGAACAGTAAGTACAAAGAAACTTCAGAAGGCGGACTTGCCACAACGGTCAATATTATTGATTGCTGACAAAAAATATTAAGTTGGTCTGTTAAAACCCTTCATTTGTCTTTCTGATTGGTACAGAATAAACTATTTCTTTACATTTGGGTTAAATTGTCACAGAATTGTCAAAATGAAACATATGTCCAGACTTTTAATCCTTTTTTGCTCCGTTTTTTTGATTTCTTTACCGGTTTTTGGTCAGTTTCCTATGGGTGGTGGCAAAAAAGGTCCTGAAATAAAAGGTAAAATAAACGGACAACTTTTTGACTCGATAACAAATGAAGGGATAGGATATGCCACATTATCCATTACCAAAAAGGGCAGTAAAATTATACTGGATGGTATTCTGTCAGAAGAGGATGGCAAATTTACTTTTGATAATGTCAAAACAGGCAGTTATGATCTGACCATTTCTTTTTTGGGATATAATGATAAAGTTTTAAAAAGTGTGGAGACGACGCTGAAGTCTCCTGATATAAATCTGGGAAAAATTTATCTGAGTCCTTCTACCGTATTACTTGATGCTGTAGAAATAACAGAAGAAAAGTCGCTTTTTGAATCCAAAATTGACAAGTTGGTATTTAATGCTGAAAATGATGCTTCTATAGCCGGTGGGGATGCGACAGATGTCTTGCGCAAAGTCCCGATGTTGACGGTTGACCTGAATGGCAATGTCAGTCTTAGAGGGTCGCAAAACGTCAGAATTCTCATAAATGGCAAACCTTCGGGTATGTTTTCGGGAAATGTAGCGGATGCGCTTAAAATGTTTCCGGCTGATCAGATCAAAAAAGTTGAGGTCATCACGTCTCCGACAGCTAAGTACGATGGGGAAGGAAGTGCAGGAATCATAAATATTATTACCAAAAAACAAAATATTGACGGATTTGCCGGTAGTATAAATGCTTCAGCAGGTAACCGCCAAAACTCTTTGTTTACGAATCTGAATGCCGGTCGCGGAAGATTTGGTTCGAGTGCCAATGCAGCCATTTTTTATTCAGTTCCTTTGGATGGTTCTACGTCATTTTACCGAAAGGACAACACACGATCGGGTGAAAGAATCCTTGCACAGGATGGAGTACAAAATACTACCCGCCTGGGAGGAAATGGTTCTTTGAACGTTTTTTATGATTTTAATGGTTATAACAGTATAACTTCGTCATTTTCGATGAGAGGTTTTGGTTTTGCAAATGACGGCACCATAAACGGAAGCATCATGGATCCGGTTTTTGGTCTCAATGATGTTTTTACCAGGAATAATAATGGTACGACCAGCAATAACGGATTTGACTGGAATACAGATTATACCAAAAAATTTCAAAAAGAAGGGCAGGAATTAACTGCGGCTATTCAATATTCCAAACAAAACAGTGATCAGGACAATAATATTATTGAAAATCACATTGAAATTCCTTCTTTAAACCGGTCCAGTGATGTCATCAATGATGGGGATAATCATGAAACAACCCTTCAGCTGGACTATGTTCATCCATTTAAAAAGTCAGTTAAACTGGAAAGTGGTGTCAAGGGAGTTTTACGGAAAATCATCAGTGATTATAATACAGATGTTTTGGAAAATCTGCAATTTGTCCGACTCGCTGATGTGTATGAATACGATCAGAATGTCTATGCGGCCTATTCTTCACTTGATTTTTACCTGTTCAAAAAAATTGGTGTGAATGCCGGTTTACGGTATGAATACACCGATATTTCGGGGATTTCACAAAACGAAAAAAGTAATCCGGTGACCAATAGTTATGGAAATATATTGCCGAGTCTTACGCTGTCCAGGGCTTTCCCGAAATTCAGAACATTAAAACTGAGTTATACGCGAAGGATTCAGAGACCCGGCCTTCAGTTTATCAATCCTTTCAACAATACCAGTGATTTTCTCAACCGAACCGAAGGAAATCCATATCTGGCCCCTGAATTGGTCGATCAGTTGGAGTTGTCTTACAATATTACTTTTTGGGGTATAACCACTTTTTCTTCCGTTTATTTCAAAAAAACACATGATATTATAGAGCAAGTTTTATTGATTGATGAACTGGGACTTTCAAAAAATACATTTCAGAATATCGGTCAGAATCAAGCCTTCGGATTAAATACTTTTTTGACAAAAACCATAAAATTTATTACATTCAGAACCGGAGGAAATATTTTTTCTTATGATGCCAAAGGAGTCATCAACGGCCAGCCGATCGAAAGAACAAGTTATGAATACAATGTATTTATGAATGGAGAAATTAAGTTTTCAGGCACGCTGAAGGCCGATTTTTTTGGATTTTTCAGGTCGCCTGTCAGAACAATTCAGGGAGACAATCCGGCATTTACCATTTATGGAATGGGCATCCGGAAAGAGTTTAAAAAATCGAGTTTAGGGCTTACGTTTATCGAACCATTTCATGAAGATAAATTTTTTAAATCCAATGTTTCCAATGGTGTATTTACCCAAAGGACATCTTTCAGTATTCCGTTCAGATCCATTGGTATCAATTATCGTTTGAAATTCGGTAACGTTGATTTTAAAGAAAGAAAAACAAAGGTCAAAAATACGGATACAAAACAAGGCACCGATACTCAGATGCAAGGAGGAATGCAGGGAAATTCAAATAATTAAAGTATGAAATGGATTTGTAATATAAACGGCGTTATTGAGTTGATAACAGGTATGGTTTTGATCATGAGACCGGATTTGTTGTTTGACGGTGGGCCGGAAACAGCACCTCATACTCTGGTTGCCGTCAAATTTTTTGGTGTAATGGGTGCAGCTTTTGGTGGTATAAGTTTGGTTTTGGGCAGATTTTTGAATGAACCCTTTGTAATGGGAAGGGTGAGTCTGATCATTATTATGTACCATTTATTGATTTCATTTCAATGTTACGGAGCTTATTATGGCGGATATTTGCCCAACTTAGGAGCCTTTGGGGTTCACCTGACGTTAGCTGTTTTTTTTGTTATACTATATTTACGTTCTAAAAAATAGATTGATATGGAAACACAATTGCCTGAACTCATTCAAATTCTTGATTTGCAACAAACCGGGCCTCAAGAATTTATAGGACATAATTTATTTATCGGCAGCCCGAATGTATACGGAGGACAAGTGCTTGCACAAGCTATTTCTGCAGCACACAACACGACGGATCCGAATAAAATACTACATTCTATCCATAGTTATTTTATCAGTCCGGGAGACAATGATATTCCGATTCATTATGCCGTTGAAAAAGTTAAGGATGGCAAAGTTTTTCAAACCAGAAGGGTTGTCGCTAAACAAAACAACAGAGAAATTTTTATTTTGTCGGCATCTTTTCAGAGTATGGAGGAAGGAATCGAACATCAGGCTGTGATGCCCAATGTGGCCAGGCCGGAATCTTTGACTTCCTTTTCAGATTTATTTGCTGAATTTGCTGAAAAATTCAGGATAGAACCCAGAGGTATTTTTTCACCCAATGGGCCTTTTATTTTTCATCCGGTGGAACATTACGATCCGTTTCATCCCAAAAAGAGGGCACCCATCAATCATACGTGGTTCAAAACCAATGGTAGTTTGATTGATAAACCAACCCTTCATCAGGAAATTCTGGCATATGCTTCAGATTTTAATTTGTTGATCACGGCTTTATTGCCGCATGGATTATCCTTTTTTACGACACCTATGCAGATTGCTTCTTTGGATCATGCTATGTGGTTTCACAGACCGGCAAGGCTTGACGACTGGTTGCTTTATGTCGTCGAAAGCACCAATGCCAATGCTTCACGGGCATTTTGTACCGGGAAAATATTTACCAAAGACGGCATTCTTATAGCTTCCACTGCACAGGAAGGATTGATCAGAAAGTTGTAAAAGTGATGTGTATTGGTCCTTTTCAGGAAAATACATTCAAATTGAAGGGAAAAATCATTTCAGGATAACAAAATTCATACTAAAGAAAAATTATCTTATGGGTTCCGGTTCATAACCGATTCTGATTTCCGTATGTCTGATTTCTCCTCCTGTTGTTGCGGTTTTGTTACCAAAATAAATCATAACACAGGCAAAAACAATAACCAGAATTGTCAGGATTTGAGAGGTTTTATGATTTTTCCAACTTGACCATAGAGCCAATAAAGCAAGTAAGCCTAAACCATAATGCCATACTGCAAACTGTTCTGCACTTTTTTCGTGTATTTCTATGATGTCATGCGTTATTCCGGGAATTTTTTCTACCAGGTCTTCCGCTTTGTCGCCTGAATACATAGCCGGAAATGTAGAGATGGCCCCAAAAATAAATAAGGCAAGGGCGGTTCTTTTGATCATCGCTGAACGAATCAGAAATCCTCCGAGCATAACCATCAATGCAATGATCGGTACAATAATCGGAAAATGGTTGGTAATCAGGTGGAAATGAATGCTGTTCATAAAAATAATTTTTTAAGTAAACATTTTTTGATTGGTAAATCGATGCAGATAATAGAGGAGGCCGACCAGGCATAAACCCGGAAAAACGGCCATCCACCATGCTCTTGCCTGACGGGATTCTGAAAGCATTTTGCCCCAGGACACTTCATCTGCGGGAAGGCCAAGTCCCAGATAAGACAGTGTTGACTCCGTCAATATGGCACCGGCAAACATATATATAGCTATGACGAGAATGGTGTCAGAAAGTCCCGGAAGGACATATTTTTTCAAAATTTGGTTATGGTTCATACCCATCGAAATGCCGGATAAAACATAGGGTCTTGTTTTTATGGTTAATGTTTCTGCCCGGATCATCCTTGCAATATCCGCCCAGGCAAGCAGTCCGATGATGATCAAAACGCTCATAACGGATGGTTTTGAAATCAGGGAAAGGAGTGCCAATAATAAAAAAAGTGCCGGAATAGATTTTCGCCATTCAAGGATCCGGTAGCCCAAAAGATCAATCGGGATATTATATTTTTTTAATTTCTGAAGTCCCGATATTCTGAATAAAAAGATAAAGATGATGGTATACATTATGATAAATAAAGGAAAACCCCATTCGCCGGAAGGCAGATATATCGCATAAAATATACTTAAAAATAAATATAATAAAAACAAAACTATCTGAACAACATTCCACCTGATTGTATTATCCTGAAAATATCCTAAAATCATCCCGGTAGGAACACCCAGGAGCAAGCCTAAAATCATAGATAATAATCCTATCAAAAGAGAATTTCTGGCACCATACAAAAGACCGGCAGCTACATCCCTGCCTATTTTATCCGTTCCCAACCAATGTCTGTGAAATACTGACGGAATGTTTTGAATATCAAAAGGTCCGGTATAACCACTATTTTTCAGGTCAATCTGATAAGCAGTGTATCTGACAGGAGGAAAAATACAATATGAACATGTAGGACTTGTATTTTGAGTGGAAACAACATGTTTTTGGAAAACCGGCATTGTTATTCCTTCTTTACAGAAACATAAAATGGCTTTATCGTTTGCCAAAAAAGGGACGAGGATAACGCCAAAAACAAATAAAACCAGCATGATTTTTATCAATTTATATTTGGTGTATCCAACTTGCTCAATCATGATATGAAATTTTGGGATTGAGACGAGCGTACAAAAAATCGCCGATGATATTGATGACTATCGTCAGGAAGGCAAGAACGATCAAAATGCCGAAAACAACATTCCAATCGGAGGAATTTATACTGTGATATAATAACCTGCCCATACCGGGAATATTAAATATAACTTCTACGATCAATGAGCCGGCAAAAGCAGCGGGAATACTTCCGACAAACACAGATAAAATCTGAATACCTACATTGGGAAGAATATGGTGCAGCAAAACAGACTTTTCGTTCAAACCTTTGGCGATCGCCATTTTGACGTATAGTTGATGTTTTTGATCTATGGTTTGTTTTTTAATTAGTTGAATAAGGAATGCAAAATCATTGGCTACCATACAGAGTACCGGCAATACCAGTTGGGAAGCGTGTTTTACGACATTTTGAAAAAAGAAGGAACCCGGATTATCGTACCACGTTCCGACAGAAGGAAAAATATTCAACCACCAGGCATATTGATCCGTGGTACAAAAGATAATCAGCATAGAAGCCAACCAGAAAACCGGAATGGCATAAAGAACAATACTCAGGTGGCTGGTCCATTTGTCCAGTTTGCCGTTTTCGTACCGACCACTCCACAATCCAAGTGGAACGGATACCAACAGAAGGATAGTCATACTGAAAAAGACCATTGTCGCCGTCCACTTCAACGCTGAAAATATTTTGTCTGAAACTTTTTTGCCGTCTTTGGTCGAAACACCAAAATCAAGGTGTACGACACCCATAAAATATTGATGAAATTGATTGTCGGTACCATAAAAATGAACAGAAGGCAGAAACCATTTTTGCCGGTTTCGGATCATTTCACGGAGGATGCTGATGCACGATTCAGCGGAAGCGGAGCCCGACCAATTTTCTGTATTTAAAAAAGAAAGGACTTTTTCAGGATCCTTTTCATTTTGCAAAACTGTATGAAATAATGAATCTGTAACAGAATACTGTTTTGTATTATAAATATTATTATTAAGTATATTTTTAATATTCAGGTATTCTGAAATGTTTTTATGCCTGTATCCTTTTTTCAAAAGAAATAAAACTTCATTTTTTTGTTCCGGGTTTGTTATCGTTCTTATATTAGCAGGGTAGTGATCCGGAAGGATTGCAAGGTAAAACAAGGGTTTGTTAAAGCCTTCCCGGGTGTATATTTTTGTATATTCAGAAGTCCTCAGGGAAACATCCTGTAAGGTCATACCACGATTCATCATGATGTTTTCCACAGGGTCACCCGGCACCATATTTTTTAATAAAAATGCCAAAAAGACGACCATAAATATTCCGGGAAAAAGCAATAAAATCCTTTTCAGTACGTATTTCCCGGACATACCTTATTTTTTAGGTTTTCGTGTACCTGTCATTTCAAATTGGTTGACAGCATAACCCGGTCTTTTTTGGGTTGCGTTGCCTTGCCAGATTTTATTGATGACTATTCTTTCAGAAGGAACAAACAAATAGATCATTGGCTGATCATCATAGATGATTTCCTGAAGATTTTTGTACAAAGCGGCTCTTTTTTTGAGGTCATTTTCGGCCGGAATTTGTGTCAAAATATTATCAGCTGCAACATTATAATAACCGGTTTCATTGGCTCCTGAAGGATTGTCAAATTCGGAGTGATACCGTGTTTTCAGATCATCCCAGGTATTCAGATCTGTCGATACGACACTGGGAACAAGGTGGTAATTTCTGGTTTTGATATGTTCACTTCTGACGGCTTTAAATTCTTTTTCTATCATATTGATTTTTATCCCGGTTTTTAAAGCATTTTGCTGAAGCAACAAAGCTACCTGATTTCCCAATTCCTGGCCGGAAACGTACATGTCAAGGACAAGTTCGGATTTTTTGCCATCAATAATTTTATCTAAAGTACCGTCATTGTTGGTGTCTTTCCAACCGGCGTCTGCCAGGAGTGATTGCGCATTTTCCAAAGAAAACGGAATAGGTTTTAAATCTTTATGATAATAAGACTTTGAAGGGTGTACCGGGGTTACGAGTCGTTGTCCGAAACCGTTTTCCAGTTTATTTAGGATATGGTCGACATCAACGAGATGGGCCAGCGCTCTTCTTACTTTTTTATCACTGAGTTTCGGATCTTTATTGTTGAGAAGAATGACATAATATTTTGTCAACGAAGGCGAAAAAAATTGAAATTGGTCTTTATAGGTTTCATCCTTTTGCAAAGCGAGAAAATCATCGTCATCCACGTTATTCATGATATCGATATTACCTTCTTTAAGTTGCACTATGGCAGCCACATCATCGGGAATCATGTGAAAAACGATTTTGTCCGGATTATTTTTTAGTTGATCGATTTGTAAACCGGTTCCCCAGTAATCCTGTTTTTTCTCAAGCACCAGATATTGGTTTGATTCCCAGGATGTAAATTTGTATGGTCCGGAGCCGCTGATTTTTTGGGAAGAATATTCCAATCCGTTAAAAGATTCGGCAAAGGCTAAAAAACTGCTGTCAGCCATGACTTGTTTTTCGTATACTGTGTCCGATGCCAACTTTGACAGATCAAGACGATCCAAAATATTTTGAGGATCATAAAAATATGCAGGATAAATCTCCCATTGAATACATAATTCCAGTGCGTTCATGTCATCTTGGTTCATGATCACCGAAAACTTTTTGGGATTGGAAGGGTCTTCTTCGACAGCAGCAATATTTGTCAGAATATCTCTGTATCTTGAGGTATTATTCAAAGGCATCCGGATAGCTTTCAGACTAAAAATGTAATCTTTGGCAGTTATCGGGCTTCCGTCCTCCCAAACTGCTTCCGGTCTGATTTCGATATCAAACCGAATACCGCCGGCGTAAGGTCCTGACGAAATGGGTTGTTTTTCAGGTATTTTGGTTATCAGTAAGGGTTCCAGTTCCAAAGATTCGCTGTTGTAATCAGCGAGTGGTAAAAAAATGTATTGATATATTTCTCTGGAAGCAGAATTGGGGAAAATAAGAGGATGAAGACGTTCGGGATCTTTTTCGATGCGGACATGTATGGTATCATCCATCGAATCCGCGTCAGTTTTGCAGGATATTAAGGACGATAAAAGAAACAAAAACAGAATGAAGGAAATAAAACGCATCATAATAATCGAATTAAAAGTGACATTACAAGGTAACATTTCAGGTTTGCAAGCCTGTTCTTAAAACCCGAAATTTACTTAAAGGTCAAAAATACAATATTTTTGTCATTGTGGAATCCACAAATAATGACTCTTTTCCGAAATTTTTATCGGACAATATCATTTGGATGAAGAAATCAGATACTTTACTGCAATTCCAAATTGCAAATCAAAAAAAAATTGACTTATGAAATCATTTTCAGATCAGAAACAACTTTTAAAAGACAATCTTTTAGTTTAGTATAATTTTCAGCAGAAAGTTTTGCAAGAGGCAATCTGACTTCATTGGAACAAAAACCCAAAATTTCCATGGCAGACTTGATGCCTACAGGATTGCCTTCGATATATAACCACTGATGCAGGTCATAAAGGGCCATATTGAGTTGATTTGCTTCAACATATTGTTGATGTAATGCAAACTTTGTCATGTCTGAAAATGCTTTGGGAAGGGCATTTGCGATTACGGAAATCACTCCGTCACCACCCACACAAATCATGGGAAGCACAACTTCATCATCGCCGGAGATGACAAGAAAATCAGCAGGTTTGTTTTTGATAATTCGTGTAGTTTGAATCAGGTCGCCGGAAGCTTCCTTGATACCTATGATATTTTTGCTGTATTCAGCCAAACGAACCGTTGTCGTCCATTCCATATTTGACCGGGTTCTACCGGGAACATTGTATAAAATGACCGGAACCGGTGAAGCATCAGCCACGGCCTGGTAATGCAGGAAAATACCTTCCTGAGAGGGTTTGATATAAGCAGGTGAGGAAGAAAGGATGGCTGAAATACCGTCAAAATTGTATGTTTTGATTTTTTTAACCAGAGCGGCAGTATCATTCAGCCCAAAATTTCCTGCTACAAGGGGAACCCTGCCATTGATGTGTTGGATGCAAAAATCCAGGATTTTTCGGGCGTCTTCATCACTCAGGGTAGCGGTTTCGCCGGTAGAGCCGAGTGCAACAATATATTGAACGCCACCATTTATAACATGTTCGAGAATACGTTGGAGACCTTCGTAATCCACTTCATTGTTTTTGAATGGAGTAATGATAGCCACACCTGTGCCGATAAATCTTTGATCTTTCATTTTTTACGTTTTACTAAGGGTTTGCAGAGATAAAAAAATAGAATCGATCATTTTTTGATAGGGTAATTCCGGGGAAATGTCAATCAAAAGATCAAAATATGATTCTCCTTTCGGAAAATGAATACCAATTTTAAGCAGTGCATCATGAGCGAAAGTGATGTAACGCATATGATCAAAAAAGTGATGGCACACCACGATTAATACATCTGAGGGTGAGGAAATAAATTCCTGAACTGCAGGATTATTCGGGATTTGGTTTACGCCGATGTCTTTGAGAATGTATTTGTTATCTTGTTGTTCTGCATTTTTATCATGTGTTGATACAAAAGAAAGGGTTGATACCTTTTTGCCTTGCTTTTGTAATAAAGAGATCATCTTTTGGATGGCAGTTTCGTCTTCCCCTGCAGAATATTCATATAAAATATAAATATTCGACATCGGATTGTTCTGGTTTTTGCGCCCTGAAGATTTCTTTTTTTTAAGTTCGGCCAAAGCCTTCAGGAACAACCATCTTTTGAGTGCAACATACATGATCAGCTTTTGAGGGCGGATTCGTCGATAGCAAAATTACCCATTTTACTATATTTTTCAATTCGTTTATCCACCAATTCATCAGCAGATAAAGGAAGCAAAGCGGCCAGCTCTTTTTTAATGTGAGATTTCAGGGATTTGGCCATTTTTTCAGGATCGGTATGAGCTCCTCCAAGGGGTTCTTTGACGATATCGTCTATCAGGCCGAATTCAAACATGTGGTCCGGAGTCAGTTTGAGTACTTCTGCGGCTTGTTCTTTAAAGTCCCATGAACGCCATAGGATGGAAGAACATGATTCCGGAGAAATAACGGTATACCAGGTATTTTCCAACATAAAAACTTTGTCTCCCAGGCCGATGCCAAGGGCTCCACCGGAAGCGCCTTCACCTATGATATAACAAAGGACGGGCACTTTTAACTGAGCCATTTCGAAAAGATTTCGGGCGATGGCTTCTGCCTGACCTCTTTCTTCAGCTTCCAGACCTGGAAATGCACCGGGAGTATCTATGAGGCAAATAACAGGAATTTTAAATCTTTCGGCCATTTTCATAAGGCGCAAAGCTTTGCGGTAACCGTCGGGATTTGCCATACCAAAGTTGCGGTACTGTCTCATTTTGGTGTTGATTCCTTTCTGATGACCGATGATCATTACAGATTGATTGTCCAATTTTGCCAAACCACCTACGATAGCGGTATCATCTTTAAAATACCTGTCACCGTGTAATTCTATAAATTTTTTACACATCTGATCTATATAGAAAAGGGTATAAGGTCTTTCAGGATGTCTGGAAAGTTGTACTCTTTGCCATCCGGTGAGGTTGGAATAGATTTCTTTTTTAGTTTGCTGAATCTTTTTTTCAAGCTCTTTGATATTATCGCTCACGTCAATAACCCCTTCCTGACTTACCTCTTTCAATTTTTCCAATTGTTCGTAAAGAGTTTCTATGGGTTTTTCAAAATCTAAGAATACCATAATCTTAAGTTTATTAAATGGTTGGCCATTATTTGGAGGCACGAAATTAGCAAGAAAAAGCGGAAAGCCGGCCTTGTTCAAAAAAATTATTAATTTTTATGCAATAAATTTTTGTGGATTAAAAACAGTGTCTATCTTTGCGTCGCTTTTGAAGAAAAGCAATTTTGGATTGGTAGTTCAGCTGGTTAGAATACATGCCTGTCACGCATGGGGTCGCGGGTTCGAGTCCCGTCCAGTCCGCAAAGGCTTCAAGTTTAATTGAAGCCTTTTTTTATTTTTATTCAATTCAAATTGAGTTTTTGCGGTAGTTCAGCTGGTTAGATTACATGCCTGTCATCTCGTCGTAAACGACGAGACGGGTTCGTGTTCCGTCCAGTCAGCAAAAACTTCAAGTTTACTTACCCTCTTTTTTATTTAATTACTATTAAAATTGACTAATTATGTATTTCGTATACATTATCTACGGTCCGACACAAGACCTTTATTACAAAGGCTAAACGCAAAATCTTTCCAGAAGGTTAATGGAACATAATGAAGGGCTTTCCCGGTATACATCAACCAAAGGACCATGGACGTTGGTTGATCAAAAAATGTTTGAAACAAAACGGGAAGCATTTTAACACTCTCCAAAATTAGGACCAATGGTTAAATTAAAAAAGTTCCATAGTTGATCCTTAATATTTACCCCCTAGCCAACATGTCAAAAACTTCTTCCATCCAATCAAAGTTTTTAAGACCGGTTTTTTCTTCCGCACTGCCATGAAATACCAATCCTGCGGGCGTAACCGCTAATAATGTTTTTTCTACCTCTGAACTATTCTGCCACGGAAAGTCCAGAAAACATGAATAAGATTGGTTCAGGCGACTTATGGTATCCACGTCTTCTTTTAAAATATCGGAAACAGGTTTTTGAGATTTTAATACAATATGTTGACCAATCGTCAAATCGGAATTCATCCAATCATGCAGTAGAACCTCGCGAAAAACCGTCAGATTCCGGTGATTTTCAGGAATAGAGGCAACAGCAGCGCCTATATGAATACTACGTATGCCGGTCTCCTGAAGGTAAAAATCCATTTTATCTTCATCGGGTTCAACATAAGTCTCCAATATATATTCCGGCCCTTCGAGCCAGGAAACGATTTCTTTGATACGTGGCAGGTCACAAAAGTGGGGATGCGTTTCGTCCATACAAAATCCGATGTAGTCTGCTCCGGCAGCTGCAAAAAAACGGGCGTCAGTAAGATTAAAAACACCACTTATTTTTACCATTATATCCGTATTCATATTGTATTTTTGTGCAAAAGTAAGGATTTCATGAAGGAAGACCATTATTTTCAACGGGTTTATGATGTCACTTGTCTGATTCCCGAGGGCAGGGTCTCGACTTATGGGGCAATTGCTGATTTTTTAGCTCTGGGATCTGCACGTATGGTAGGGTGGGCCTTAAACAATCTCAAAGAAGAACGGGCTTATGTTCCTGCTCACCGGGTTGTAAACCGCAAGGGTTTTCTTTCCGGCAAAAACTTTTTTAAACCGCCTCAACTTATGATCGACAGATTGGAAAAAGAGGGAATTTCGGTCAGTGAAGATACGATTATGGATTTTGACAAAGTGTTTTGGCATCCCCGGGAACTGGAAGGTTTGTAATCCCGGTTTTTAAGTTAATACCTGATGTCCCAAAACGGGTTTCGCCTTCCGGCGATGCTTAAGGCAATATGTTTTTTCTTTTTACTGTTGTATTCCTGATAAGAAATATTTTTCCCTTTAAATTTTTTTGGCATGGGAAGGGGTAGGTTTTCCTCTTTGAGTTCCACTTTTGTTGCCACAATGTGGATATCGTCATTATTATAATTCAATTCAAGAATTGTTCCCGGCAAACCTCCAAAACCTTCGGGACCGCCGGAAAATTTAATTTTGTCGGTAAACCATGCGGTGATAACAATATCATACACCGTATCGCGGGTTTCTGCTTTCATACATACATATCCGGCCACTTCTTTGAGTTCGTTGAGGATTTTCCATTTGACACGCGGTATTTCCTCTTGTATCAGGTATAGTTTTCCCAACAATTCTCTTTGGTCTGACGTAGTGCGGGTTTCATAGTTCCTGACAAACATATCTTCGTCCTCGCCCCAGGAATAACCGTAATTATCTTCTTTTTCTTTGATTTTGTAAACGCTTCCGGTTGGGTTGAAGGTCAGCAGGTAATCTGTTCCTTGGTTATCCTGATCGTCAGAGCCCCAGGTGAGCTGGATTCTGTCTTTTTCTTCAGTGGATAAATAAGGCATCTTTGAGGTAACGTTAACCCAATAATATTTTTTATTATAGGTAACAGACCCTCCCTGACAATATCCTTTCGAAACAAAAAAAGACAATAGTACAAACAAAATTATTTTTTGGTTCATGACTGTTTTTTTATACATTAAAAATGATCTAATGTTTACCAATGATTGTTTTTTGCAACGGAAGATTTCATTCCTTTGAGATTGTAAGAAAACGAAAGCATCACATATCGGGCAAGTGTGGGCGTCCGTGAGTCAAAAACCCGGGAAACAGAAGTGTTTTGATTAATGAGAATACTTTGGTTCAGGGCATCATACAAAGACAGTCTGATTTCTCCTTTATTTCCTTTGAAAATTTGTTTGTAAACAGAAAAATTGATAATCGGTATATTCTGAGCAATACCGTATCTGTCATTTTTGAAAATGGAATACCTCATGGTACCATTGATGAACCATCCTTTTCCGAAGTTTTGAGTGAGGTCCAGATTGTAATTCTGATTGACAATATTTTGATTTTGTGACACATTGATGTTGTATTCAGCAGACGAAAAAGACAGGTTGCTGCTTAAGTAAACGGCAGTCTTTTCGTTGGGTGTAAAATCAATATTTATGGATGGCGACCATCTTTCATTCAGGGTTTCATTGAGCAAATTATTGACAAAAGCAAATGAATTTCCGGAAGAAAAATTGACATTGGTACGCATCTTCAGTTTGTTTCTTATGACGGGAAAACTCACCCCAACATTGGTCCAGAACTGAGTTCCTCCATCATAATTGACGGGACGGGAGCGAGTGACCAGATTTTGGTCTACCTGTTGTTCGGTTATGATCTGGTCTTCATAATAGGTGTACCGGACTGAAGCGTTAATACGAATACCGTCAGCCGGCCACGAATGGTTAAACCACATACCTGCGCGGTGGTTTAGTGTAGGGACCAGATCGGGATTTCCTTCCGTGATATACAAAGGATTTGAAAAATCCACTACCGGTAACAGGTTGTCAATCGTTGGTTCGGATACACTGATTTCGTAGTCAGCATTGATATACGTGTTTCGCGTGATATTTCCGCTGTATTCTGCGTAGGGTAGCCATCGGTAAAAACTGTTGTTTGCCTGACCGTTTAGCACAGCAGGATCCGGAGACCTGAAATTGCCGGAAAGATTAAAAGCCTGATAGGCCCCTCCGATGGTCACATTGTTATTTTTGTGAGAATAAGTAAGAGATGTTCCTGTACGTTGATTGACGATTTTGTTGTCATAAATCCGGCTCAGAAGATTATTTCTCAGGAGAATTTCACTGTTTTCCTGTTGATCATCGGTGATCCGCGTGCCGTTTTCCTGTCGCAAACTGTAATTGTAAAACACTTTCCAGAAGATTTTTTTAGAAAGCGGTTCGCTGAACATTACATTGGATTTAAGGACAAATTTATCGAGGGTGTCTTTATTAAATTGTTTAATAATCAGACTGCTGTCGAGGGTTCCGCCATCATTATAAAAAAAGTTGTCCGAAAATCGTTGTTGATCATCCTGAATATCCGTTTTCAAATAAGAAGCATTAAAACCAACAGATCTTCCTGCTTTTTTGAATTTTTTACGCAACAGAATGGAGGTGTTCAACAATCTTCCGGCAAGGTCAGAGGTATTGTTAAACGTACTGCTGCTTGTCAGGATCAGGTTATTTTTCAACAAAGTATTCTGACCGGTTTGGTCATTATTTGTGTGAACTACCGCTACATCTGCTGTGACAATTGCTGTAAAAAGGCTGTCAAAATCATGTTGATATTTTGTTTCTGCCCGGTGATTGATACTGCCCCGGGTATCGTTGTTGTATCGGGAATTATCCAGATTAAAATCAGAGAGAAAAGTTCGGGTATCTGAAAATGTTTCTTTTTCATTGCCGGTATTCTGAAAGAAGTATCTACCGGAAAACTTATCTTTTTTATGATCGTAATTGTAATTCACTCCGGTGATGATATTGGTGGGAAATCCACCGGAATTACCTGTAAAAAAGGCATTGCTGACTTTGTTTTCCAGGTCAGAACTTCCGGAACCACCAAAATACCGGGTAAAACCACTCCCGAAACCATAATCATAATCATCGTCATCATCCCAACTGTTGGAGCCCATAAAATCCTGATAATCATCCCATGACAATCCGTTTCTTCCGGTATTATTGGCTATTCCGACAAAAGATATCTGATTTATTTTATCAAACTTGTTGTAATTGGCTTTTAGTTCTCCGCGTGTGATCGACCCTCCGCCTAGGGTCGCTTTTCCGAATCCTCCTTTTTTAAATTCCTCTTTGAGTTCTACGTTCATTGTTTTTTCATCACTGCCTGTTGACTTGCCGGTGAGCAGAGCTTCTTCATCTTTTTTGTCAAAAACCTGAACTTTGGAGACCCCTTCAGCGGGCAGATTTTTGATAGCAAACTTTGGGTCTTCGCTAAAAAATGTTTTGCCATCGACCGTGAGTCTGGTGACATCTTTGCCGTCAGACTGAATGGCTCCGTCCTGACTGAGTTCGAGCCCGGGAAGGCGACGTAGTAGTTCTTCGAGGGTAGCGCCCTGAGGCACTTTAAACTGGCTGATGTCGTATTCTACGGTGTCACCACGAAGTCTGAGAGGTGCTTTAGCTTCTTTGATCACCACTTCCATCAGTTGAATGTCCATTTCTGCCATGGAAATTTTGCCAAGGTCGATGATGGGTTTATTTTGGTAGGACAGAGGGATGGTTTTGGGAATATATCCGATATACGTTGCTTTGATGATGGTTTTGGTATCGGTAATGGATTTGAACTCAAATTCACCTTTATTGTCTGTAAGCGTGTATTCTATCAATACAGAATCGATGTCCATCAGCATGACAGTAGCGGCGATGAGAGGCAGACCGGATGTGTCTGTGAGGATTCCTGTTACATTATATTTTTGTGCAAAAGAAGAAGTAAAAAATGAAAGGAATAAAAAAATGTATATGTTTTTCTGCATAGAAAAAATGTTGGATTCGAAATGTTGAAAATTCAAAAGGTAAAAACGAATTTCGGCAGGAAATATTATATTTTGCAATATGAAGGTTAAAAATAACTTTTTTGTTTTCCACAGGCAAACAAATGAAGAAAAGAAATGACGACTTGAGGGGGAGAAATATTGCTCATTTCTTTTTAATTAATTTTCATTTTAGAGTTTTTCACATTTTTTAAAAAAATAAAATTATATAATATTAAATTTCAAGCCACTTAATCAATGGTTACAACCATGTACTCAATCTAATGATGACATTTTAATTTACTAACATAATTTTGAATTTTTAATATTTGATTAATCTGATAAGTATGCGTTTAAGATATAGTTTACTGCCTTTTATTTGGGTGGTTCTTTTTTTTCAAAGCATGGTTGTTAAATCACAATCTTTAAGCCCGTCATTAATTTACAGCGCAGGACAAAAGTCTACAAATGCTCAATTTGGTACTCTCGATTATGCAATTGGTGAAGCTGTGATTTCGCCCACAACGACTAATATCGGGCAAAACCTTATTCTGACTCAGGGTTATTATCAGGTATATGTTATCTCTGTGACTACCGACGTAGAAGATGTAGGAATTTCCGATTCAAACATAGAGATTTTTCCGAACCCATCATCACACTACTTTACCTTAAAAAGTGATCTTCCTGTCAGATATACATTGTATAACCTGCAAGGGCGGCTAATTAAATTTACAGATACAGAAGATACCAAACATGAAATACATGTTCTAAATCTTAATGAAGGTATGTATATTCTGGAAACAACAGATTATAAAAAACAGATTAAAAAATCATTCAAAATAATTATTACCAAATCATGAAACATATTATTTTTTCCATCATCATCAGTGTTATAACCATAGCGGTATCTGGACAATCACCAACAAAATTCAGATATCAGGCTGTGGCAAGAGATATCAATAACCAACCCTATGCCAATACGCCTCTGAGGGTAAAATTTAGTATATTGGAAGGTTCGGCAAATGGTCTGGTCAGATATTCAGAAGAAACGACAGTTACCACATCTGAATTAGGGGTTTTTGATGCTGTTATAGGCGGAGGAACGGTACTTTCCGGATCTATGAATCAGGTCAGGTGGGATAGTTATGAACAATATATCCGTGTGGAAATCAATAAATCTATGACAGGAGGTAACTATATAGTCATGGGAACTTTACAATTACTCTCTGTGCCTTATGCTATGTTTGCCAATTCATCCGGAGGTGGGGGAGACGACAGTCAACAATTATCATTATCGGGTAATGAATTATCCATTTCTAACGGTAATTCTGTAAACTTGCCTGAAAATACACAGTACCTCAATGTAAGTGGTAATGAGCTTTCTATTACAGATGGCAATACAATCACTTTACCAGATAACACACAATTTCTCAACTTAAGCGGCAATCAGCTTTCTATTACTAATGGAAATAGTGTGACATTGCCAACATCCGGGCAGGGATATTTTGAATCAGCGGGAGGAAATGACATAACCAACAATAATAATGGCATTGTTTTTATCAGCGGGTCAGCATATCAGCAACTCTTTGTCTCGGGGGATAACGGTTCTGCTGCTATTTATGCTCAAAATAACGGAGGAGGACCTGCAATAAATGCGGATGGAGGAAGCGGTACAGGGATCATTGCATCAACAACAGGTAATGGGTTTGCAATTGAAGCCAATTGTAATGGTTGTTATTATGCCTTACAAGTGGAATCACATAATAATAACGGGCCGGTTCGGGTAATAGGTTCTGGAAATACAGGCATAACTTCTGATGGGTATATATTCGGTGATTTTAATACAGGAATTTCAACTTCAGGTCAGCTACTTGGTATATTTGGATATAGTCCACCTGGATGGGGAGGCAGATTTGTAGGTACTAATGGCGCAGATGCATTTGGCGATATAATAGGAGTTCGGGCAGAAGGTGCAACCGGGGTTGATGCAGAATCTACAAATCCTAATGGCTATAGTGGCTGGTTTAAACAAAGACTACATGCCGATATCATGGAAAAAGGAAGTGGGTCATTTAAGATAGATCACCCGTTAGATCCGGCAAACAAATATTTATACCACTCATTTGTGGAGAGCCCGGATATGATGAATGTATATAATGGCAATATTGTTACAGATCAGGAAGGCAGGGCAGTTGTCACTTTGCCAAACTATTTTGAGGCATTGAACAAAGACTTCAGGTATCAGTTGACATGTTTGGGTTCATTCGCGCAGGTTTTTATTGAGAAAAAAATTGAAAACAATACTTTTATCATTAAAGCTGACAAAGCCGGGGTTGAGATTTCATGGCAAGTCACAGGTATCCGCAAAGATGCCCACGCTGATAAATATCGTATACAGCCTGAAGTACATAAAGAAGACGAAAATAAAGGTAAATATCTTTGTCCTACATGTTTCGGCCAACCTGAAACAATGGGAGAACGATACAAGGACAGAACAAAAGAGGAAGAAGAATTAAAAGCTTTAAAAGAAAAAAGAAAATCTTCAAAATGAAACTAACAGTAAAAAATCCAATACTATTAATAGATAAAAGAAAAGGTCAATCAAGCGGGGTGACACAAATCACCTATTTAAGAGAAGATAAGGATGCCAACATACCATTAGGTCTTTGGTATTGGCGTTCGGACAAACTTCAAAATCCGATACCTGCTTTCACGTCATGGGATCCGACAATCGGCATTGCTCAGAAATCCAATGAAAACAATACTATTTTTTCTATTGATGTTTACCCGGGAGAAACTTATATTTACAGAATAGCATATCTGAATAACGGCCAAATTTCCGATGATGGAGTGGAGATTAAAATAGTCGGACTGTTGCTTGATGGTCAGTCGGATTTCGGAATTGAGGAAGTTCAAAACGTGGGTACTAATATAATTCCTCCGCTTTCATTTGCTGGCGGTACTTATATAAATTATCAATTTCAAACAAAAGTCCCGGTAAAAGGCGTATTTTGTGCATTGTCTCACCTTCCATGGAAAATTGACCCGAAAACCAAAATGTTTTATTTTGCAAAACCATTTAAACAATTTAATCTAAATAACACAGTAAGTCAAAACCATGCTATACATTTAAAACCATTATATCCCGGCAACCTATATTATGGTATTACTTTGCTCATGGACGAATATGGCAGATGGCAATTTTTTACTGATATTTCCATTACAAAAAGGAGAAAACTTACCGTTAAAATAAAAAATATTAAATTCAGTGGCTCTATATTATTAGAGGATACCTTACGTGGAACGACATTTTTTCATTCAATATCCAGAAATGAAGGAAACAGCCAAAAAGCATGTACATGTTTTCATACAGAAAAAAATATTACCTCAGTGAGTGATATTCCAGTTGTAAATCCTCATTTTTTTCAATTTAACCCGGTATGGCAACCACCTGTTTGGCCAAGAAATGATTTGGGCTTTGATCAGGATTATTATACTGAGTCAGAAAGTGTAACTATATATACACAAAGTGTAGGGGATATTTGTGCGGATTCGGATTTTAAATCTGGTGATATGTTGTTTTTTATCAGTGGATATAATGAGTCTGATGTTGTAAATCAAACGTGCAAAGCCAGTTCGGCTGATGACACCATCAGATATGAAGTATTTTTTGAACACTGGTCAGTTTACGTTTAAAAATTTATATTTGAGATTTACTTAAAACAAAGAAAATCCTTTGTATTTTGACGCATATTTTCAATAAATGACTTCGTTTTGGTCTGTTAGTATATTTTTGTTTTCCGGAGTGATTGCAGAAGGGCAATTTTTACTTTTGTAATCATATTTAACAAAAGATGTATTTAATCATCGTGATCACAAGAGTGTTATTTATCACCGGATTGATTAAAATGATACAGGACAATGGTTCAATATTTTAGATGTTAAAATCTTCGAAAAGCTATTTGTAAAAAATGAACTCAGACCTTAGAACGTCTGAAATGTTCATTACAATGTATGTAAACAGAATATTGAAAACTTAGATACTAAACACCATTAAAGATATAGAAGTATATTTTGAATCAGGAGTAAGGATGGATCGAATTTCTAAACATTTTTTAATATAGTCATCTGAGCGTTGATATTGAATGAATGGTTAAATAGAATGATGCGTGTTTTCGTTATTTTATTATAAAACAAACTGATATATTTGTCGGTATAGTGATTGAAGCAACGTTTACGTTAGACCGGAGCAAAATTTACGATAAAGATTTTATGAATTATTATACTTTTTTACATAAATTAGAAAATATTTTTAATAAAGCATCGTGTTTCCCAAAATTAAAATTTCCAAAAAACCATCAATAAAATTATTATTAAATATCTTTTTGATAATTTTTATTAATTTTATTCCATATTTTGCAAATACACAAACTAATTTTCCCAACCTCACTTTCAGATCTATCACTACCAAAGATGGTCTCACTTCAAATAATATTAGTGGTATAACTCAGGGTGATGACGGTCAGATGTGGATTGCTACTGGAAATGGATTGAACAGTTTTGATGGTAACAATATTACAAACTATTACCAGGGTGCAAATAGTATTTTTAACATCAATATGAGTGGTATTTTCACTATAGCAAAGGATAATAAGAATAATCTCTGGCTCTCCGACCGAATCGGAATCACTAAGATATCATTACAAAATAAAACAGCAACATATTTTAGTGAATTTCAGGATGTCTATAATTTTTGTCCAATAGAAAATGGTATTTGTTTTATTACAAAGGAAGGTATTTTTCATAAAAATGAAAACAACGTCAGGAAAACATTGAATATTCTTCCAAAATATATATTTCAAAATAAGAATTCCGACCGATATTTCAAAATATCGTTAGATAAGAAAAACAATTTTTATCTGTCTTCAAATACCAGAGTGCATAAAATAACCACTGAGGGAGTAGAAAAAAAATATTTCCAAATCCCCAAAGGGCATTACGTTACAAATCTATATTTTGACCAACACAACAAAGGTTGGGTATCTACATGGGGTCAAGGATTGTATCTGATAAGCCCAAATGCGGACAATTTGCAACAAGTACTAAAACCGGAACATTCAAACTTCATAACAGGAGCTGCGGCAGAGTGGCATATTGGAAATAGTGATTACCAATTGGTAGGTTTTGAAAGTTTCGGAAAATTCGGTATTTTGATTATTAATAAATCTACTTTAAGTTATATACTTCATGAATTTAAGAGTAAAGTGAATACTTTTTATATTGATTCCAATAATAATTTATGGATAGGGACAAACTCAGGAATACTTATTGCCAGCAATTTATTTGGAAGTATATCTACTATTCCTATTATAACTACAAGAAAAAATCATCTTTTGAATCCCGGTAGCATCTATACAATACACGAGACAAAAGATCACTTCTGGCTGACAAAAAGGTACGGTCACGGAATATTCAAATATGACAAAAATTGGAATTTGGTTCATGAATTTGGTTCATATCAAATTAAAAATGTACCCCATTATCCATTTATTACAGATGGTTATGATTTCAGATTAGTGGGAAACACCATGTATGCTACAAGCGATTTAGGTATGTTTTTAATAGACAATACCACACATTCCTTCAAGCATATATTTACTCCTGAACATGCCGAAGTAAAATTGCGAAATATCATTCCTGTCAATGATACTACATGGTTTATCAGGTCTTATGACAAAGGAATTTATGTATTTAATCCTAAAAAAAATGATTTTCCAAAAAAGTATCGTCTGCAGCACAAAAATGAATCAGCCATATCCAATTATTTAATAAAAACGAGCCGAAATGATATTGTAGTTGCTACCAACAATTTGGGACTATTTTTTTATGACTCCCTGTTAGACAAATTTATACGGAAAGACCACCTAAAATTGAATCAATTGGCCATTTTTGGTATGGCAGAAGACCAAAACAGTACACTGTGGCTTTGCACCAATAAAGGCATCATGAACTATGATCCGGACAAAAATATAATAATAAATGATTTTAGCCAATACAGTGATATGGGTATGGCTTACAGAGTAAATATTGATAAAAACAACAATATTTGGTTTTCTAATGCTAAGGGATATTGGTCGTGGAGCCAACAAAACAAACGAATGTTGAAAATAAATTTTGACTCTGGATTAATTTCTGAAGTCGAAGATAATTATATACATATTGGATCTGATGGGATGCTCTATCTTGGTGGAATAGATATGGTTCATAAACTCAATCCTGCCCATATTTCTGAAACTTCAGACAAACCGAGGGTCATCATTTCAAAGGTTAGCGTCAATAATGAAATAAAATTTCTAAATTTCATTCAAAATAGATATAAATTACAATTACCGCCAGGTAATGCTACCATTGAAGTTGCTTTTGCAGTGCCCGATTATAGTATGGAACATAGTCACGACTATCAATTCAGATTTACTGACAAAGATAAATGGACTACTACATCAGAAGGTAAAATAATTATTCCTTCTTTAACCTATGGAGAACACCAGATACAACTGAAAGGTATAAGCAATTTTTCAGGAAAAGAAACAGACGTAGTTTTATTAGAAATAACCATTTTGCCTTTTTGGTATCAAACATGGATGTTCAAGATAGCTATTATTCTGTTATTAGTTTCAATGGTTGTCTCATTTATAGTCTGGAACCACAAAAGAGTCAGATCAGAAAGCAATCTGAAACAAATGCTCACCGAAACAAAAATATCTGCACTGAGAGCCCAAATGAATCCACATTTTATCTTTAATTGTATCAACAGTATTGATGCATTGATTCAATCCAATGACAAATATCAGGCAACGCAGTATCTCAATAAATTTGCCAGACTCATCAGGAATATACTTAATAGCAGTAGAGATAATCTCATTGATTTTGCTAAAGATCTCGAAATGATGAAATTGTATCTTGAGTTAGAACTTCTGAGAAATGAAGATAAATTCACTGTAGAATACGACATAGACCCTGAATTAACAGAAGGAAACTATATAATACCGCCCATGGTCGTGCATCCATATATTGAAAATGCTATCATTCATGGTCTGAGAAATAAGTTTGACAATACCGGATTATTAAAGTTGACTGCAAAATTAAAATATGATGTAATTGAATATACCATAGAAGATAATGGTATCGGGATCGAAGCTGCCGGCAAACTCAGGACAACTGATGAAAGATCTTATGGAATGCAATTGGGCAGTGAAAGAATTAAATATTTTAATCAGGATGATAACTTCGAAATTCAGATTGAAGACTTGAATGATGGGGTTAACTCAGGAACAAAAATTGTAATAAAATTAAAATACAGATAAAATGATCACAGCAATCATTATAGATGATGAAAATAAGGGCAGAATAGCGCTAAGACAAAAATTGACCGATTATTGTCCCGATATCCAAATAGTCGGAGAAGCGGAAAATGGTGAACAAGGTATCATTTTGATACAACAATGCAAACCGAATATTGTGTTTTTGGATATTGAAATGCCAAGGATGAATGGCTTCGATATGCTCAACCATCTTGCTGAAAAAAATTTTCATCTTATCTTTACAACGGCCTATGACCACTATGCTATCAAGGCGATAAAATTTGCAGCCTTCGACTATTTACTCAAGCCAATTGATATCGAGGAATTAAAAAATGCTGTCAGTAAATTGACAAAAATAAAACCTTTGGATATTACACCACAATTGGATGTGTTGATTCAAAATGCCTATCGAAATTCGAAAGGTTATCAAAAAATAGCCATTCCAACGATGGAAGGTATTAGTTTTTTTGAAACTGATGATTTGATTCATCTTGACGCAGAAAGTAATTATACCATGTTGTATTTTACACAAAACAGAAAAATTCTCGCTTCCAAAACTTTAAAAGAATTTGAAGAACAACTACCGACCGACCGGTTTTTCAGGATTCACCATTCACATATTGTAAACTTAAAATTTATTGTAAAGTATATAAAGGGAGAGGGCGGTCAATTGATCATGGAAAATGGAAAATCATTGGATGTTTCCAGAAGAAAAAAAGGTGATTTGATTCAGAAATTAATATAAGCCCAATTTTATTTGACTTATACCAGAACACATTTGTGTGAAATGTCAAATTGTCGTAATAAGTTTGGCATTCAAAAATTAAAATCTACTCATTTAAAGTTTTTATTTCAAAAACTCCTGAATATATTTATTGACCTCACCTGATTTTTCAAACATTACAAAATGTCCTGCTTTTTTGATCATTTTCAGGTTGACATCCGGCAATTGTGCGGCTCCCTGTTGCGCATATTTTTTTGTTGGTCCGCCATTGAGATAACGGTTTGGAATGAGGTTGTCATTTTCTCCAAAAATACACAAGGTCGGTTGTTTTACCATAGGTAAAAAATCGAAAACGGGTTGATCGACCATAGTGTTTACCCCTAGGGTGATGTGGTAACAATAGTCTGCAAAATCTTTGGTTGTCCTCATCCAAATTCTGTCATCGATCATAAACGTCGCATCGTCCGGCATGTCATAAAAATTGTAGGCATAGTTGACACGGATTTGTTCTACGGTAGTAAGCCGAACGCCGTCAACGGTCATGACATCTCGAAACCACTGTTTTTCGCCTTTGCTGAAGGTTTCAAAACCCGCAGGAGCAATGAGGATTAATTTTGACACGAGATCAGGATATTGTAACGCTGTGGTGATGGCAATCTGCCCACCCATCGAATGACCTGCCAAAACCACTTTGTCGATGTTGAGTTTTTGGCAGATTCCTGCAATGATGTTGGCAAAAAATTCCATAGAAACCTCGTAGTTTCCTTTTGAAGATTTTCCATAGCCGGGCAGATCAATAGCGATACAACGGTAATGGTCTTTTAAAACTTCCAGATTTTTTTTCCAGGCAGGAATATAAGAAGCCAGGCCATGGATAAACAAAATGGTTTCTTTGCCTTTGCCCTGATCAGAATATACGATTTCTAATCCATTATCCAGCCTGACTTTACTGACCGGAATCTCGTAATTCAGATCTGCCATGGTTTGTTTTTGTTGCCCTTTTCCCGTTAAGGGTATACAAAAAATTAAAAAAAATATTATGTTGAGTTTCATTATTTTACATTTAGAACATTAACCATTTCAAACAAACAAAACCAAGCCATGGATTGACAGGACGTTGTTCGACGCCGCCATTGGTAACCCGTGAATCGTAAAAATCTCCCAGTCCCATGTAGGCTGCGTGGGCTTCTACTGTCAGAAATGCGCCGAAATCATAACCCAGTTTTCCGTTGATTTCCCAACCCATAAAATTGCCGCCTCCCGATGGAGCAATGGTTGAAAACCCACCGGCACCACCTATTTTGGAGTGTAGTTTGTTGGGAATCAGATCCCGGGCCACATTGAGGGTGCCACCGGCAATACCGTAACCCAGATTAGAAATATCGGTCACGGCTGCGACAAAACGATTGACGACGTTTCCATGAGGAAAAAGCAGGTATCCGCCATGACCTATGAAGATTCCGCCAGGGCTTCCCCAGGTATTGGAAGTGATGACTCCGGAATATTTTTGGTCATTGATACCGTTTTCATCACCTGAAGTAAATAAAAAGTCGGCTGTAACGATATCTCCTGTGGTCTGACCGTAACGATAGCCGGCTCTCAGATTGGCAGCGAGTCCTCCGATACTGACTGATTGCGTGTATTCTGTGTCGCCGGTGCGCAATTGGCGGATACTGCCGAAATTATAGTTCAGAAAGCCGGAGGCAAACCAACGGTCGAGCATCATTTCTTCATTTCTGGAAAAGTAGGTGCCCAGCCAGAAAACATCACCTTTGTGGGGTTCTGCTCCTATAGGAAACCTGAATGCCCCGTTGTAAACGGGAAGAGGACTGGCAAATCCCTGTCCAAGAATACTTACACCGCCTGAGCCGTTTGAACGGTCCTTAACATAATAAAGGGAAGCTCCAACGTTCCATTTGGGAGCAATATTGTACTGATGATTGAGTTCAAAAAACGTCACATCATCATTTAATTCTACATTGTTTTCATATAATTTATAAAAGCCGGCTTTACTTTTGTGGTAGTCTGTTTGTCTGCGTACACTGATGCCTACGCCATCTGTTCCGAAAAAGGCGAGTCGGTATCCTGTAGTTGTAAATTTGTCAAAATATGTTCTGTACAAATCATGTGGACTGTCAAACATACGTTGAAGACCAACATTGATGGTCCAGTTTTTGGCGGGGATAAATTCTACTTCAAGATTTTGGGTTTGCAGGTTGACCTGATCTGCGGCTATCGCCGAACCAAAATTTCCGCCTGTGCCGTAAGCGACATCACCCCAGGTCCAATCAATTTCGAATGAAGCTCTCAGGATAGCTTTCCCGTCAAAAATGGATGGTGAATACACAAAAAAAGGAATGGCTCTTTGTTCGGCGTATAAAGCGGTAAACTCATTGGATGTTGTTGTGGTATTGGAGCCAAATAAACGACCGACGATCTGCCCTTTGAGAAAATCATTTTCAGGTGCTATATTCATGGCAACATTCTGCTGATAAAAATAGACAAATGCCTGAAATTGTTTGTTGGCTTTGGTGGGTAAAACCTTGTCAAAACCTGAGAATCCATCTTTACCGGATTCCTGGGCTGCAGATATTTGAATATTTCCAACCCAAAACCATAAAACCAAAATAAAGCTGAAAGTTGAAGCCGAAGATTGAAATACCATTGTCAAACTAATTGAAAGATAAAAGGAAAAAGAGTCTTAAAGTAAGAAAAACGGAAGAAGTTTGATGCTCCTTCCGTTTTTGTAAATCAAAACTGAGGATTAATTCAGTCTTACATAATTTTGAACGTTTCTGGTTCCAAAAAATCCACCTGAAGTACTACCGAATCCTCCTGCAGGTGTAGGAGGAGTTACACCCTGAATGCTTGGTTCAGATTGAGCTACTTCATACTTCATGCTTTTGTCATCGGCAGCAACTTCAAAAATTCCTGTTGCGGTCAACACCGTAGGTGCACTTTGATTCAAAGTAATGTTGTAAATGTTTCCTGTATTCGATTTTGACTGCGTATATGTACCCGTTAAGACCACTTTTACGCCACCTTTCCATTGATCAACAGTATAAGTGTTGTTGGTTTTAAACTCTGCGATAATAGAATCTGCAAATGTTTCTAAAATAGGTGAAACAGGAAATGACTTCCATTTACCCTGAACTCCCTCGCGGCAAGCCGTACAAACACCACCGCAATCCACTCCTGTCTCATCCTGGTTTTTAATACCATCGCTGCAGGTTCCTTTGTCATCTTCTTTTCCACAACCTACAAACAGGAAGGAAGCGAAGATCATCATCAATCCGAATAATTTTACTGATTTCATTTTAAAAAATTTTAATGTTTTATGAATGGTTTAATAAATTTTTAATGCTTTTTTGTCTATTTTTCCACTATCGGTTCGGGGTAATGATTCCAAATAGACAAAATGTTTGGGTATCTTAAATTTTGCAAGATTTTCCAGGCAAAAAGATTTGATTTTTTCTTCAGCGACCGGTGCATTCAGGACCAAAAAAGCTTTGCCGACCTCACCCCATTTTTCATCTTTGACACCGATGACGGCGCAGTCTTTTACTTCGGGAATCTGTCGTAAAACCCGTTCGATTTCGGCGGGATATACATTTTCACCTCCGCTGATAAACATGTTTTTTAATCTGTCAACAATATAGAGGTATTTGTCCTCATCCTCACGAACGATATCTCCGGTTTTAAACCACAGACCATCTTCAGAAAAAGCATTTTTTCCTGCTTCCTCATTGTGCCAGTATCCTGGGGTTACCATGGGCCCCTGCAGCCACAATTCGCCGCTTTGGTTAACATCGGCATCTTTTCCTTCTTCGTTGACAATACGATGACTGACATAAAAATTCGGTCTGCCGATGCTTCCGATTTTCCGGATCGCATCATCCTGGTGAAGTGATGTAAGATTAGGTCCCACTTCCGTCATGCCGTATCCTTGTCTGATTGCCACTCCTTTTTCTGCATATTTGCGGATGAGGGGGATGGGCATGGATTCGCCGCCAACAATGATGTAATCCAGACAACGGATATCTGTTGTATCAAAATTCGGATCAGCTGACATCATGGACAACATCGTCGGGACACCCATAAAAATGGTACATTGTAAGGTAGAAAGTTTATTCAGAACCACTTCGGTTTCAAATTTTCGACACAAATATGTATAGGCTCCGTGATGTAAAAAGGGTAATAGAAGTACATTCCACCCACCGGTGTGAAAAGGAGGCATGACATTGATGGTGCGGCTTTCAGAGGTCAGTTTCAGAGAAATGGATGTATTGATGCTATTCCAGAAAGCCATTTTGTGTGTATATCTGACACCTTTCGGTTTTCCTGTGGTTCCTGAAGTGTAGATGATAAAAAGGCTGTCGTCTTCATATACGGGTTGGGTTGCATCGACATCAGACCATATTGCTTGTGATGTAAATGTTGAAAATTCGAGATTTTTGTCGTTTTCCGGTATAAGATGCTGAAAATGATTTTCATATAATATTAAGGAAGGATCGGCATCGGCCATAATTTCCGCAACTTCATTGGCGGAAAGCCGGTAATTGAGCGGAACCATAATAAAACCTGACTTTTGAACGGCTGAAAACAGAGCGACCAATGGGATAGAAAATTCTGCAAGAACTACGATGCGGTCTCCTTTGTGGATATGGTATTTTTGATTCAGCAAATTGACAAAACCATTTGCCATTTGATTTAATTGCCGATAGGTACAAGTTTTTCCCGACTCATGTTCTTCAAGAGCTGTTTTGTCAGGGCTGTAAAGGGCCCATCTGCTGATCCAATCCTGTTGCCAAACCTTCATAAGTGGTTGATTACATTTTAAATAATGAAGCTCCGAATGCCAATCCGCCCCCGGAACCTACAAAACAAATGATGTCTCCTTTTTTGATTTTACCCAGACGGTTCCATTCGTCAAAAGCCATGGGAATACATGCAGAACCGGTATATCCATAGTGGTGCATGATGGTTGCTGCCTTTTCACGCGGAACACCGAGGATGTCCATCGTTTGAAAGATCGAATTTATGTTGATTTGCGTTAAAAAGTAGTGATCTATCTCATTTGGCGTGATGTTTTGATTACGGCACATTTCCAGAATCATTTGGCTCCAGACTTCAGGATTGATATGGGTCGGAATTTTCTGAACAAATTTCAGTTGGTGGTCATGGTTGCGTATGACCTCTTCGGTAACCGGCTGAAAACTTGCCCCTCCGTAAATGCCCATCCAGGCGTTATATTCACCTTTGGTGGCCAGTTTGTTTTGTTGACATCCTGAACCATCGTCAGAGATACCGACAACGACAGCACCGGCACCATCGGCAAAGAGGGTTACCGTTTTTTTGTCAGCCATATTCAGATATTTGCTCATGGTGTAGGCGCCTACGACGAGAATATGTTTATACCTTACATCAGATATAATGTATTTTGTAGCAACATCCAATGCAGTGACAAAACCGGCACAGGCAGTGTTGATATCAAAAGTTCCGGCATTGACCATTGCCATTCTGTCCTGAATGACCGATGCTGTGGATGGTGAAATATATTCCGGGGTATCGGTAGCTACGATCAGCAAATCAATATTTTCAGGTTGCAGATTTGCATTTTTTAAAGCTTTTTGACAAGCTGATTCCGCAAGATCTGCGGTGCTCTCATCTTGAGTACACCATCGCCTTTCGTAAATCTGAACGTGTTCTTTGAGCCATGTATCGACATCTTCACCAAGCAATTCATTAAAAAACTGATTGGGAACAATGCGCGATGGTACAGCTGAACCTGAAGATAAAATAGCCGCTTTACGCGTAAAGGATGTTGAATGATCATTCATGAGAAACCGATGGGATATTTTCTTTTTTGGAATATAAAAAATATAAAATGGCGCCGACGACAAAAGAAGCTAAAATAGCCAGGGCAGCTGCTACAGCAGGATTTTTTACCGGCCCGGAAGTATAAGGTGTCAACGAACCGTAATACACACTGAAATGAACAATACAGGCAGTAATAGCCGCTCCGATAGCCGCTTGTTTGGGTGTATGTTTAAAATAAATGCCGAATAATACCGGAATAAAGGCTGCTGAAAAATAAGCGTACACACCATTTTGAGCAAGGATACCTACGCTGAGGTTGGGATATAACAATTGATATCTGCTGGCAAAAATGGCGATGACGGCTAGTCCGATGACGACCAATCTGTTGATGGTTTTTTGTTGATGGTCAGATTTTGCAGCTCTTGAAAAAGGAAGAATCAGGTCGTTGGTAATGGTCGTTGACAGAGATTGGACAATGCCTTCCAAAGTTGATAATCCTGCTGAAATCAATCCCAGAACAACCAGAATACCTACACCAACGGTAAATTTTTTGACTACATAAGCAGACAAAATACCGTCCATCTTTAAAGGTAAACCTTCATTTATGAGATCGGGAAATAAAAAGCGGGCGTAAAATCCGGCAAAAAGAACTATAAAAAATAAAGTTTCCACGACGATAGCAATCGTAAGATATGTATTGACATCATCATCGTGTTTCAGCATCAGCGAACGGGTTATGATGTGAGGCTGACAAACGATGGCAATTCCGACAATAAAATTGCATATCACAACTTCAAAAAAATCCCGGAATAAAGGGCTGCTGTCGTTGTATATCAAAGTCATTTTCGGGTCAATGGCTGAAACTTTTGTCCAAAAACCATCCAATCCGGCTTCAAAGTGATCACTGCCTGAAAAAATCAGGATAACAGCGACAATAATCATCAGGACAGCCTGAATGGTGTTGGTATACACCATAGAATTGGCACCGCCAAACATCGTGTAGCCAAATACAAATATTACCAGCACCACGAGGACGAAGATTTCATCTGCTTGTAAAGCTCCGGCAATCACTTTGGTCAATCCGACACATATCAATACGATAAAAGTTATCAGTAATAACGAAATCACGGCCATCAGATAGGTAAAAAACCTGCTGTTGTAGCGTGTTCCCATCCATTGTGCCAGCGTAAGTGCTTTGATGGAAGTTCCGTATTTTCTGAAACTTTTACTTAAAACTATCAAAGAGATGAACAATCCCAAAGGAAGCACAACCGACATGGCTAAAAAGGCACTGAGTCCGTACAGAGCCACAAATCCCGGATTGATGATAAAAGTGGCTGCTGAAGTGATACTGGCTGCCAGAGACAGACCTACAATCCATGGAGAAAAACCTTTGCCTAGTGCAAAGTCTTTCATGTCTTTGGTTTTGGTAGCTCCCCTGTATACCAAAAACAAGGTAATAGCGGCGTAAAGAATTAATAATAAAGTGGTGGCCTGTGCAAAATTCATGCTGTGATTGTGTGGAATTTTGGATTTTGATGCCAATATTATAGATATCTTTCCTATTTATATATGCAAATAATTTATTAAAATGATATGATTAATGAAGTTGTTTAATTATAACATATTAATAATCAATAATATAAAATTATTATATTTAATATGACAATTATTTTTATTTTTGCAGAATGATGCTTTTTTTCTAAACTCAGAGGTGAATAGTCTCTATTTTTGTGCTTTAATACCATAATTAACCATTTATAAAATATCATCATGAACACATTAGAGGGAAAAGTGGCTATAGTCACAGGAGGATCTTCAGGTTTAGGTAAAGCGACCATATTAAAATTTGCATCAATGGGTGCAATTGTTGTCAATTGGGATGTCAATCGGGAAAGAGGAGACCTGTTGAGTAGTGAACTGACAAACAAGGGAGTGGTCAATTCGTTTTATCAGGTCAATACCGCAGATGCTGAATCTGTCAGAATTGTTGCGGCTGAAGTAGCCAAAAAATATGGCAAAATCGATGTACTGGTCAATAATGCCGGTATTACCCGAGATGCAACGCTATTAAAAATGACGGACGATCAGTGGCAGCAAGTGATTGATATTAACCTCACCGGGGTGTTTAATTGTACGAGGAGTGTGGCACCTTTTATGGTTGAAAAAGGTTATGGCAGGATCATCAGTATTTCTTCTGTTGTAGGCCTTTACGGCAATTTCGGACAAACCAATTACGCGGCAGCCAAAGCAGGGGTGATTGCAATGACGCAGACATGGGCTAAAGAACTCGGAAGAAAAGGTATCAATGCCAATGCCGTGGCTCCGGGATTTATACATACTGAAATACTGGATGTCATGCCGGAAGAGGTTTTGGAAAAAATGAAGTCAAAAGTTCCGTTACAACGGTTAGGAAAACCCGAAGATGTGGCCAATCTCAATGCTTTTCTGGCATCAGATCAGGCGGATTATATCAACGGAGCTGTATTGAGTGTTGATGGAGGAATCACTTTATAACGTTATATTATTTGAAAAACAATTTATCAAAATTTTCGAAATTTGTTTCTGCTTTGTTGCCGTTGGAAGGTGATTTTTTGTGGAATGCGCATCGTTTTGAAGATGAAGAAAAAATTTCCATTTTGGAAAAAATCGTTTGTTCAGTTAAAAGTGCAAATGAAACTGTTGATTTTGATGATCACATTGACAAACGAAAATACAGTTATGTCAAAGGCTGGAGTGAACAGATTCTTGCGGGACTAGATGTCGATAAAATCCTTGAAAAGTTATTGACCTGGGAAAAACTGATTATGATAGACAGTTTGTCGTTGAGCGATGAAAAAGAATTGTTGAAGTTTATTCAGAAAGCACATTCATCTGACTTTAATTTTATTAAAGTGTACGATATCGCCAGATCTTACCGACATTATCTTCAGATCAGGCTCAGACATAAAGACTATCAACGAATTCATTTGTTTTTGTCAAAAAACAGAACGGATTACGAATTTTCAAAATTGGTCAATGACAAATTGCATGAGGCGACACATGATATTATTATTGGGTATAGCCAGGGCAAACCAGTAACCTACAATGATTCTTTCCCTTGGTTGACCTCATTATTGTATAATGATAATCTGGATGGATACAACAGGTTGTTGGCCTGGATACGCATTGTTTTTATTGCACATAATACCCGGAGTTATGATAAGTTGCACGATGTGTTTCCGTATTTTGAAGGATTGGTGACATCGGGTACGTTGTATTCCAGAAGAATCGTCACCAATTTTTACAGTCAGTATGTCTTATATTATGCTTCCATGTTTGATTTTGAAAAAGCGGCATACTTCGGATATTTGTCCATCAAAGAAAAAAATAATGACTATTTGTATTATGTAAATACATTGGCTGCGGTTTTACTTCGGGGAGGAAAAGCCGACAAGGCACTGTTATTGCTGAAAGAATCTGCTGGAACTGCCAAAACGGCCATCAATTATCACAACAAATTAAGGCATATGGCTTATACATTGTTTGCCTTGATTGATCTTGGATTGGCACAACAAGCTGAAAATTCGGGGTTTGTATTTCTTATGGCTTATAAAAAAGAAATTTTTGAACATCGTTGGCACGTATTTTTTCATGCTTACCTGAAAGCCATGATGGTGAATGGGAATTACAGAGGTTTGCTGAAAACAATCCAACAATACAAGTTACTGGAAAGAGATGATTCAGACAGAGAAGATGTTCATTATTCTCCACTGATACCGTGGATGTTTGCCCTTGCCTTACATAAAACAGGCGAATTGTCATTAGAACAGGTGAAAGATCGTTTTGAAACATTGAAACTCAAAGGACAATTGATCCACCACAGCCTTCATATTTTTGATATGGAAGACATCGGTAAAAAAGTTTTGGGAAAACATTTTGAAAAGATAAAGTAAAACTGGATATTACATATGTTTGAGGGCTTCTCTTTTGGTCAGATTTGAGAGTTCAGGTTGTGTCTCCACAAAATGAATGACTGCAGTCGGATTGGTTTTGGCATATTCCCGGAGTGCCCAACCGGACGCTTTATTGATAAAAAATTCTTTACTTCCCAAATGTTGCAGAATGTACTTTTTTAAAAGTTCAAAATCTGTTTTTTCTTTGTATTTGAGTTGGAAAAGAATAGCTGTACGGTTCAACCACATATTTTTATCTGTGCTCCAGGGGTTTATATGAGTATCGATAACGGAAGGTTGTAATTGAGCCAGATACCCCACTAAATGTACGGCCAGGAAATCCACCGTGTCCCACCACGATTTTTGAACGATGAGTGATTTTACCCATTCAATATCAGAGGATACCAGTTGTTTTTTGTATTTTTTGAGATAGTCCATTGCCAGATATTGGTACTCTCTTTCTTTTTCATCCCATAGCGAATTAAGCAGGTTTTTATCCAGAAAGCTGATCGAAAATATTTGACTTATATTTTTTCCCAATTCTATTCTTTGAGGAGAAGAAATCCCGAAAAAGGGAAACATATGTTTCATGTAAGCTTGCATAGCAGCAGCCTTTTCCGGATTTCTGTGTTGGTCGAATACCTTTTTTATATGTTCTGCGGCGTTTTGAATCATCATTTGTAAATGAAATCAAAGGTATCCACTTTTGGGAAATATATCGTTCATTGTTTTTACTTAATTGGTGAAAAAATATCTTTATCCAGTCATTACGATTCGTAAATTCACTATATTTATAAATTTATTTCATTTTATAATTATTTATATATTACAGAAATTCAGTATTTTATAAAATATATTAAAAAAATATATAATATATAGTTGGTTTATAATGTGATTTATTATTACTTTCGTGTTTTAAAAATAATTCAGACCGACCTGAGTGTATTTTATTAAGTGATTCATGGATAGGGGTATCATCCAAATTTGTTGTCTTACATACACATGGTAAGACATGTATAACTGATTGATCGTCTTTTTACTGCGGTAATAAAAAACCCGAAAAGTTTTATTACCATACAGTCCGACCGTAGGGCGTTGGGTAAAATGAAGATTTTTCAGTCAAACCTATATTAACTTTTTTGATACTTTATTAACCCGTAAATCCAGAAACTAAATGAACGTATAACCCCATACCCGACCAAAATATGCAACATAACACATGTTCAGCATACTTCCGTCCTGCTTTGTTTGCAGGTTTAATTTTTTGGCTTTCCTTATTTCCCGGTAAGGTTGGCTCAATGAATTTTTATTTTAATACCACAATCGAATCTAACTTACTCCTCCCTCCAGCCAATTTAACGCAAACATATACCGTACCCGGAAGTTATACTTTTACCATTCCTGAAGGTGTTACCAGTATTACAGTTCAGACGTGGGGTGGTGGTGGACGTGGAGGTTCCAGAACAACATCAACAGACGGCACAGGTGGTGGTGGTGGTGGTGCGTTTTCACAACATACTTTTACAGTCATCCCCGGCAATAGTTACGTTGTAGTAGTCGGTTCGGGAAGTTCAAGCAATACTGCTCCGGGAGGTGATTCTTGGGTTTCATTGACCGATGTTGCGGGAGCAAGTGTTTTAGCCAAAGGAGGTAATTCTGTTGCGAATAACAGTAATACAGCGGCTACCGGGGGAAGTGCTGCTTCAGGAATCGGGGCTATCAGATATTCAGGCGGAAATGGTGCCAACAGAGTCAGTTCGACTTCATCAGGAGGAGGTGGATCCTCTGCAGGAACAGGGGCCAATGGAAACAATGCTTCCGGTACAACAGCAGGTTCTGCACCAAGTGGTGGTGCAAATGGTGGTGCCGGACGTACATCTGTGGGAAGTGGTAATGCAGGTTTGTATCCCGGTGGAGGAGGAGGTGGTGCTGTCCGTGGAACTTCAGGTAGTCCGAGTGGAGGTACCGGAGGTCATGGTCGTGTCATCATATCCTATACATATAATGTGGATGCTGGTTTGGATCAGTCTCAGTGTAATAATTCGTTATTTTATGTCAATACAGCTACCCCTCCTTCCGGGTATACGTCAACATGGTCTGTGGTATCCGGGACAGGCTTTATCTACGATAATTCAAAATTAAATACAAGTATCATTGTGCCGGCAGGTTTTTCTGCTACTGTAAGACTCACTATGACAAACGGAACGGTTACTGCTACTGATGATCTGGTGCTTACAAACACCACTTCCTGTTCGCCGACCTGCACTGCTCCGCTCAATGAAAACGGAAATCTGGAATCTTCAGGAACAATAACATCTTACAATCTTAGTTTTCAGGGAACACCGGCGGCATTAATATACCAAAACACCAATCCCAACGGATGGAGTGAAGCTTATGGCAGCGCAACGCCAAATACGACTTCTTTTACCGGAGCTTATCATTTAAACAAAACAGGTAGTAATGGAAACCCAAAGAGTGGGTCCAAATTTTTGTATATGGCGGGTTCCGGATTTTGTTTGTCGGCTTTAAAAACGGGAGCAACCTTACATTGCGGCAAAACATATCGCGTTTCTGTTTGGGTAGCGGCTTACTCCAATAGTGCCACTCAGGCAAATTCACCATTTTTTCTGGAGTTTTTTAGTGGAGGCACCAATATGCCGGGAATCAGCATTGCACATCAGGCGATAGCTCCGGCGAGTTCTTCGTGGAATAATCTGAATTGGCAGCGGTATTCTTTTGAATTTACAGTGCCTACAGAAGGGTATCAATGGGCAGATTTTGTTTTTACTACTTTACATAATACGAATGGTATTGTGGTAGACGATATGTGTATCGAAGAAATATTCAGTGGATCCGAAGCGGCAGCTGGTCAGGACGTATTTGGTTGTTCAAATACTGTAACAATGTCTGCCAATACTCCGACATCCGGTTTTTCAGGTCAATGGAGCGTATTGTCAGGAAATGCAACTATAGCTAATCCGACTTCACCTACTTCAAATGTAACCATTACTTCAGGAACTGCTGCAAGACTCAGGTGGACAGTTTCATCGACTTCAGGTGGTTCAACCATAACGGCACTTGATCCTAAAAAAGAAGGGGGATTTGAAAATTGTTGTACTGCCTATGATAATGGTTGGACAGCTGTCAATCATACCACCAATCAATGGCACGTTGGTTCTGCATCAAATCCTACATCAGGTAACCGGGCTGCATACATTTCAAACAACTCAGGAACTTCTTATGCGTACACCCTGACTACGGCACAAACTTCTCATTTATACAGAGATATAGTTGTTGCTCCGGGAGCGTCCAATATCCAACTGACTTTTAAATGGAAAGGGCAAGGGCAAAGCGGAACTGACAGATTGTTGGTTTACACGGCACCGACAAATATTACTCCTTCTGCAGGTACTCCTTCATCAACTTCAACTACATTATCAGGAGCTACCTTGGTAAGTGGTACAAATTTGCACTTATTAGCCAATTATGAAACTGTTAATATAACTTTGCCCAATGCTTTGGCAGGAACAACCTTCAGATTGATATTCACCTGGCAAAACAATGCCTCATCAGGGGTAAATCCACCCGTATCTATAGATGAAGTTGGTGTTTACTACAATTTTGCGACTTGTTCGAGTAGTGATGAAGTAAATATAGGATATGCTGCAGCAGGGAGTTTGTCCGTTAACAATCCGTCGATTTGTCCCGGCGAAAGTGCGGTATTGACTGCTACCGGTTGTTCCGGAGGAAATCTGTTATGGAGCAATGGTTCCACACAATCTTCGATTACAGTGAATCCGACCTCTACCACATCTTATTCTGTCACCTGTACACCAGGTTCTCCGACAAATATTTTACAAAATCCCGGGCTTGAATCGACAACCAATCTGCAAAACTGGGATAACTGGGGGAATGCATCGATTACGACAAACGGGTCAGATGTATACCAGGGGTCGAAAGCAATCATAATAAATACCATTGGTCAGTCATGGGGAGGCGTAGCACAAGGTTTTGCTGCAACACCCGGCAGACGTTACAGAGTCCGGGCTTACGCCAAAACCACCAACACCAATATTCTTCCTGCTATAAAATATGAATTTTATAATGGAGGATCGGTCATCGAAAATCAAACGGGTGTGTTCATTACATCCAATAATTATCAGTTGTATGAATTTGAGGTAGTTTCTCCTCCCAATGTTACCTGGATGACAGTTTTTGCAGAAATCGGTCAGGGAGGGCAATTGTTTTTGGATAATTGGGAAGTTATCAGTACATCAACTTGTAATGCCGTTCAAACTTCGACTGTGACGGTTCTTCCAAGTCAGAATATTACCTTGTCAAATATCAATGTAACGAATTGTACTAATCATCCACTTCAGGATGTTGCACAGGTAAGTGTGCGGGTAGCCTGGAATGCTGCTCCGGCCAATGATTATTTGGGAGTTACTATTCAAAACAAAACAGAGTACATCAATGTTGGTGGAGGTGCCACATCGCCACAGACCCTTACTTTTTTAGTTCCTGCTAATGGCCAGACAAATATCCCGATAACGGCAAGATGGTACTTCAATCCGAATTTCGGATGTCCTAATTCGGCTACTTTTAACGCTCCGAATGCCTGTTCTAATGATGTTCTGACATGTAATATATTGTATTTGTGTGGATTGGATAAACCTGCTGATGGTGACGCTTTCGATCACGGATTGATTGAATATATCATGGCAAACAATTCCGGCAATCTCCTTCCGGCCCTGGTCAAAGACAATGGTACTGCCAATGATTTTTACGATCCTAATGATCAAAATACTCCCATATCTGTCAATTTGAATGATTATGACATGATTATCATATCCCCGACTACACAAGGATATGTCTCAACCAGATTGAGGGATATATTGCTTCCATTTAAAGGGAGTATCCTGAATATGAATTACTTATTGCAACAAGGTCTTGAAACGACAAACGGGGCAGGATATTTTGCCTGGGGGAATACAGCATTTACGAATGCGACACAATCTGTTTCGATTTATAATTACGACAATATCAATCCAAGTTATGCCTTGGTAAAAACAGGCGGTACTACCAAAGCCGGAGCCGCCAGTTCGTTGTGGTTTAATGCCGGTGACGCCAACGGACTGACCAATGCTATGGCATATAGTTATAAAGCTCATTCTATCCCGGGAGTATCAACCACTCACGGTTTGAGACAATATCTGGGATTGCACATGAATGGTCTGTATGCAAATTCGCAAAACGGAGGCTCACTTCCTGCGCCTGCTTCAAGTTATTTTCACCCCGCCAGACATTTGACCCCGGAGATGAAAATCATTTTGGACCAAACACTAAAAAATGTTGGAATCTGCCAATCAGAAATTTGTGCAAATCTTACGGATGATGACGAGGATGATCTGACAGATTGTAATGATCCTGATTGTTGGAAAATTACCAACAGAGAGTTTGATGAAGGCACAGCCGGATGGGACCTGTATAATCAAAACGGGGCAGCATCAACTAGAACCGTTGATAATACCTCCCAACTTTCCGGAAAAAATTCTATGCGAATAAATATATCTGCAGCAACGGGTACCAATTGGCATATACAGTTTTTGCAATCAAATATATTGCTTGAAGCAGGTAAATCCTATCAGGTATCTTTTATGGGAAGAGCTGCCGCAAACAGAACGATCACAGTTTTTACAGATTTGGGAGCCAGTCCCTTTACCACCTATTTTAGCCAGAATGTCAACCTGACTTCAGCAGCTCAAACTTTTACTTTTACATACACTCAAAATGCGACAACATCCATTGGAAGATTGGGCTTCAATTTGGGGCAATCCAATCAAACAGTATGGATTGATAATGTAATATTTACAGAAGTATGCCAGATTCCGGAAATCTGCGATAATGGTCTTGATGACAATGGTAACGGATTGTCAGATTGTAGTGATCCTGATTGCCCTTGTTGTAATACATTGACAGCGGGCGGTATTGTTACAGGCAATCAGATTGAATGTCAAAATTATAATCCGGGAATTATATCAAGTACTTCGCCGGCATCTGGTGGTTCCGGGACCATCGTTTATCAATGGGAATACAGCAACGATGAAGTGAATTGGGTGGAAATACCGGGCGCTACCGGGTTGACTTACGATCCGGGAATGGTTTATCAAACTACTTATTACAGAAGAAAAGCAAGATTAAATACCTGTAATCTTTGGGGTGTATACAGTAATACAGTCATTAAACAAAATCTTGGATTTGATAATTTTCAAATCCTCACACGAAATAACACAACTTTTAACGGAGGTACGCATGTACATGGACCCATGGCAGTTGGTGGAAACCTGGTCATTAATTCTAATGGTGCCAAAGTTGAAGTTAATATGGATAATACAGGTACCTATATTTTTCCCGGAGACGGAAGTACCACAACCGGCTTAATGGTCAAAGGTGGTATAACCTTTCAATCAGGCTATCTGGGTATTTTATCAAACAGATATGTTCACATTGGAAATAGTGCTAATCTTGCCTCCGGAGACAATAATACCAACAGTGCCACACAGGTATATCCTGCAGGGACAGGTTATAACCATTCTCAACGGATTGAAACAACTATAGATCAAACCCCAAATCCGGCTGTTTTTCAAAATGTTGCTTACGACTTTGAAGCTTTGTTTGATTTATATCACAACAGTAGTATAGATTTGGGAGCCAGAACCAATAATGTTCAGTTGTTTAATACTTCTAATGTTGTTATTACAAACAACAATGTGACTTTTGGACAGGCTGTCAGAATTAATACATTAAATACAGGATATAATTACCTGAATCTTACAACGACTTCCTTAAATAACATTACTGAAATGAATTTTAACGGAAGTGGAGTTCCATCTTCAACCAAAATTCTGGTTATCAACGTTTTGGTCAATTCCAACTTTACCTGGAACAATTCCAATATGCCGGGTTTGTCAGCCCCAACCACTGCACCTTACATGATCTGGAATTTTTACGGACCCACTACAAATACGGTTACCATCAACAATAGTTCTTTGATATTCGGAACCATTTTTGCACCGAATCAAAATGTTTTAAAAGTAGGGCAGAATGACATTGAAGGATCCGTAATTGCCAAATCATTTAGTGTCGGAAACGGCCAGCTACACGATTTTATGTTTGCCAATTTTTGTGATATTCTGGACTGTGTGGAAAATGTTGATGTAAGTATAACGGGTCCTACTGACATATGTTCAGGAACAACAGCAACACTGACAGCCAGCGGAGGTCAAAGTTACCTTTGGAGCAACGGAGCTACAACGGCAACTATTAACGTCACAACTTCAGGTACATATACTGTGACGGTGACATCTGATGTAGGATGTACAGGTACAGCAAGTCGGGTAGTTAATGTATTAAGCAATCCGACAGTACCAATAGTCGGAACGATAACCCAACCCACCTGTACGGTTAATACAGGAAGTGTGATACTCAATGGATTGCCATCAACCGGAACATGGACCTTAACCAGAACTCCGGGAGGAACAACCTACACAGGTACAGGAACAAGTTTTACGGTGACCGGTCTTCCCGCCTCAATAGTATTCACGTTTACTGTAACAAACCAAAATAATTGTGTTTCACCAGCTTCTGCTAATGTTACCATTAACGCTTCCATTTTACCTCCGGCAATCGGTGGCGCCACATCTGGTTGCACCGGTCTGACCGTAAATGTTACACCAAATTCATTGGGGTCGTGGACAAGCAGTAACAACGGAGTTGCCACGGTAACCAATGCCGGTGTTGTCACCGGTGTTTCAGCAGGAACTGTGACTTTGACATATACAAGAACTTCTGATGGTTGTACAAACAACACCCCATTCACTGTTTATGCTACTCCTGCCGCTCCTGTAATTGGAACGATTATACAACCCACATGTACAAATACAACAGGAAGTGTATCTTTAAGCGGTCTACCGGCTACCGGTTCATGGACTATCACCAGAAATCCGGGAGGTACAACATATACGGGTTCAGGCACAACTTTTAGTGTAACCGGACTTCCGGCAAACACAACCTATACCTTTACAATTACTAATTCAGTTAATTGTACATCGGTTTCATCATCGAATGTGGTTATTAATGCTGTTCCTGCCAATCCGGTATTAGGAGGGGCATCTTCAGTTTGTGTCGGATCAACAGCCAATGTGACTCCAAACACAGCAGGAACCTGGACCAGCAGTAATACAGGTATAGCTACTATAACCAATGCCGGTATTGTTACCGGTGTTTCGGCAGGAAGTGTAACACTGACTTATATAAGAACTGCTGATGGTTGTTCAAATAATATACCCTTTACAGTACATTCAAATCCAACAGCACCTGTCACAGGAGCTGTCACCCAACCAACGTGCACAGTCCCTACCGGAAGTGTGGTATTAAGTGGTCTTCCTGCCACAGGCAGTTGGACCATCACCAGAACACCCGGAGGAACAACATACACAGGATCAGGTACTTCATTTACAGTAACAGGTCTGCCAGCCAATACATCCTATACCTTTACCGTGACCAACAGCAATTTGTGTACTTCTTTAGCTTCAGCAAATGTCGTCATAAATGCGATTCCGACAAATCCTGTCACCGGAGGTTCTTCATCACTTTGTGTAGGTGCAACAGCAAATGTTACCCCTTCCACAAGCGGTAGTTGGTCAAGCAGCAACAATGCTATTGCTACCGTAACCAATGCAGGTGTTGTCACCGGTGTTTCAGCAGGAAGTGTAACTTTAACCTATACAAGGACATCTGATGGGTGCAGCAATACAAGACCCTTTACGGTTCAACCTAATCCAACAGCACCTTTAGCAGGTACAATAACTCAGCCAACGTGTATTGTGACAACCGGAAGTGTCGTTTTAAACAGTTTGCCATCAACAGGTTCCTGGACTATTGTGCGAACTCCGGGAGGAAATACATACACAGGTACCGGAACATCTTTTACTGTGACAGGTCTGCCTGCCAATACAACCTATTCATTTTCTGTGACCAATTCCAATAGTTGTAGCTCACCTCCTTCAACAAATATTGTCATTAATTCAGTACCTGCTATTCCTGTTATTGGGGGAGCAGCATCAGTTTGTGTGGGTGCAACAGCCAATGTTACTCCGGGCACATCAGGAACCTGGTCGAGCAGTAATACAGCCATTGTGACTATCACAAACGCAGGAGTAGTGACAGGTCTTGCTGCAGGTTCAGTGACTCTGACATATAACAGAACAGCAGATGGATGTTCTAATGCAATTCCATTTACAGTTCATGCCAATCCAACAGTTCCCGTATTAAGTACCATTACACAACCAACTTGTTTAATAACTACAGGTAGTGTTTTCCTGAACGGTCTGCCATCAACAGGTTCATGGACCGTTACCCGAACTCCGGGAGGAAATACTTATACAGGCTCTGGAACTTCCTATACAGTGACGGGTCTCCCTGCCAATACAACCTATACTTTTACGGTAACCAACAGTAATTTATGTACTTCACCTTCTTCAGCAAATGCTGTTATCAATCCGATTCCGACAAACCCGGTCATCGGTGGTGCAACTTCTGTTTGTGTCGGATTGACAACAAATGTTACTCCAAGTACATCGGGAACATGGATAAGTAGCAATACTTCAGTTGCAACGATTACCAATGCGGGAACTGTTTCTTCAATTTCAGTAGGGACAGTAACTTTAACTTATACCAGGACATCTGACGGATGTTCAAACTCCATTCCTTTTACAGTACATGCTAACCCAACACCACCAGTTATTGGTACCATTACGCAACCAACGTGTATTACGCCGACCGGAAGTGTGGTATTGAGTAGTTTACCTTCTTCAGGTAGCTGGACCATCACCAGAAGCCCTGGTGGAATAACTTATACCGGCTCCGGAACAAGTTACACAGTGACCGGACTTCCGGCTAATGCAACCTATACATTTACAGTGACCAACAGCAATACTTGTGTATCTGCGGCTTCGACAAATGCAGTCGTTAGCGCTTTACCTGTTAACCCTGTTTTGGGTGGAGCAACAGCCGTTTGTGTTGGATCGACAGCCAATGTGACTCCAAACACTGCAGGAACCTGGACCAGCAGCAATAATGTTATTGCAACGATTACTAATGGGGGAGTGGTCTCAGGGGTAACATCAGGAACTGTAACCTTAACCTATACCAGAACCAGTGACGGATGTTCCAATACTTCAAATTTTGTGGTTCATGCATTACCGGTAGCCGTAATCACCGGTGACAACTATATTTGTACAGGGCTAAGCACGACATTGACAGCTGCAGGAGGAACAAGTTATGTATGGCAAACAGGTCAAAACACGTCCGTTATCACGGTAAGTCCTACAACAGTAACAACTTACATCGTTACGGTAACCAATGTCAATGGTTGTACCAATACCGCAAGCTATCTGGTTCAACAATATCCGACTTTTACTGCTACAGCCACTTCACCAACACAAAATATCTGTGCCGGTCAGGATTTGGTATTAAACGGTTTGATGACAAATGGTGTTTTAAGAGAAACATATACCGGAATTTCAGGAACATTAGTCAATGATCTGACATCTCACATTTCATATCCTTCCGGTCCGAATGTCAGAGAAATAAGAACTAATACCATAGGGCCAAATGGTGTGGGAGAAAATTATGGTACAAGGGTGAGATATTATTTTACCCCTCAGGTTTCAGGTGATCACCAATTTGTCATTTACGGAGATGATGAAACGATTTTGTATTGGTCCGGTTCAGATGCGACCAGTCCTTTGACCATATTGGCCAATGTTCCGGGTTGGACCAATGAAGGCGAATTAACCAGATTTGCATCTCAAACCAGTCAGTTGGTAAATTTGACAGCAGGTCAGCAATATTATTTTGAATTATTACATAAAGAAGGTGGAGGTGGTGATCATTACGGCATTTTGTACAGATTGGCAGGAGGTCCGGGTTTTATCAATATACCTGAAAGTACAGTTTCTCCAATTAAAATATCCTGGACGGGTCCTGATAGTTATACATCATCCAATGTAAATAATGTTATATCAAACACGACGACATCAAATGGTGGTACCTATACATTAACAGGTACAGACCTATTCGGTTGTCAGGTAACTTCCGATGTAAATATTACAGTGAATGTAAATCCAACAGAACCTGTTGTTGGAACCATCACGCAACCTACATGTACCACCCCGACAGGAAGTGTGGTATTAAACGGACTTCCGGCTTCCGGAAGCTGGACGATCACCAGAACACCGGGGGTAATTACTTATACAGGAACAGGCACGAGCTATACAGTGACAGGTCTACCTGTTAACACAACCTATTCATTTACAATTACAAACACTAATTCATGTATTTCACCTGCTTCCGCGGATGTAACCATCAATGCAATCCCTTCCAATCCAACCTTAGGAGGCGCTTCAGCAGTATGTGTTGGTTCGACGGCCAATGTAACCCCTGCCGCAGGTGGTACATGGGTTAGCAGCAATACATCTTTTGCTACCATTACTAATGCAGGAGTGGTGACAGGAGTTGCTGCAGGATCTGTGACATTAACTTATACGAGAACAAGTGATGGATGTAGCAATACATTACCTTTTACGGTCAATGCCAATCCAACGGCACCTGTAGTTGGTACCATCACCCAACCCACATGTTCGACGCCATCCGGTTCTGTAATTTTATCAGGATTGCCTTCCGTAGGAAGCTGGACCATCACCAGAACTCCGGGATCCAATACTTATTCCGGCTCAGGCACATCCTATACAGTAACAGGACTTCCTGCCAATGAATCGTACACATTCACAGTAATTAATGTTAATAATTGCGCATCTGCTTCTTCAATGAATGTGGCGATTAACTCCATTCCGGGAGCACCTGTTTTAGGTGGAACCCTTACCATATGTCAAGGGGGTACTACAAATGTAACTCCTTCAGTAAATGGAACCTGGACTAGTAGTAATCCAGCTATTGCTTCCGTTACCAACGGAGGCGTTGTCTCCGGTTTAACTGCCGGTGCTGTAACACTTACTTATACAAGAACATCAGATGGTTGCAGCAATACGTTACCTTTTACTGTTTATGCTAATCCTTCAGCACCTGTTGTAGGTACCATCACCCAACCAACGTGTACTACGCCGACCGGAAGTGTTGTTTTAAGCGGACTTCCGGCTTCAGGAAGCTGGACGATCACCAGAACACCCGGAGGAACGACTTATTCCGGATCAGGCACATCCTACACGGTAACCGGTCTTCCGGTCAATACAACTTATACTTTTACGGTCACTAATAGTAATTCCTGTGTTTCACCCTCATCAACAAATGTTGTCATTAACCCAATACCGGCCAATCCGGTAACCGGTGGAGCATCTTCTGTTTGTGTGGGTTTAACTGCGAATGTAACGCCAGCAACAGCAGGCTCGTGGGCAAGCAGTAACAACGCCATTGCCACGATAACCAACGCTGGTGTAGTCACAGGTGTAGCTGCCGGTTCGGTGACATTAACCTATACCAGAACAAGCGATGGTTGCAGTAATACCCGACCATTTACCGTGAATGCAAATCCAACGGCTCCGGTTGTTGGTGTTGTCACCCAACCAACATGTACTACGCCAACCGGAAGTGTGGTATTAAGTGGTCTTCCTTCTATAGGTAGCTGGACGATCACCAGAACACCGGGTGGGACAACCTATTCCGGATCAGGCACATCCAATACTGTTACCGGTCTTCCGGTCAATACAACTTATACTTTTACGGTCACTAATAGTAATTCCTGTGTTTCACCCTCATCAACAAATGTTGTTATTAATCCGATTCCGGCCAATCCGGTAACCGGTGGAGCGTCTTCTGTTTGCGTAGGCATAACTGCGAATGTAACGCCAGCTACAGCCGGCACCTGGACGAGCAGTAATACGGGCATAGCCACGATAACAAATAGTGGAGCAGTCACAGGTATAGCAGCCGGTTCGGTGACATTAACGTATACCAGAACAAGTGATGGTTGTAGTAATACCCGACCATTTACGGTGAATGCAAATCCAACAGCTCCGGTTGTTGGTGTTGTCACCCAACCAACATGTACTACGCCAACCGGAAGTGTGGTATTAAGTGGTCTTCCTTCTACAGGCAGCTGGACCATCACAAGAACACCGGGTGGGACAACCTATTCCGGATCAGGCACATCCAATACTGTTACCGGTCTTCCGGTCAATACAACCTATACTTTTACGGTCACTAACAGTAATACCTGTGTATCACCATCGTCAACAAATGTAAACATTAATCCGATTCCGGCCAACCCGGTAACCGGTGGAGCATCTATTGTTTGTGTGGGTTCAACTGCGAATGTAACGCCAGCAACTGCAGGCACCTGGACGAGCAGTAATACGGGCATAGCCACGATAACAAATAGTGGAGCAGTCACAGGTATAGCAGCCGGTTCGGTGACTTTAACGTATACCAGAACTAGTGATGGTTGCAGTAACACCCGACCATTTACCGTAAATGCAAATCCAACAGTTCCGGTTTTGGTTTCGGTTACGCAACCTACTTGTATTATCCCGACCGGAAGTGTGTCATTAAGCGGTCTTCCTTCTACAGGCAGCTGGACCATCACCAGAACACCGGGTGGTACTACCTATTCCGGATCAGGCACATCTAATACCATTACCGGTCTGCCAGTCAATACAACCTATACTTTTACGGTCACCAACAGTAATTTGTGTACTTCACCATCATCATCCAATGTGGTCATTGATCCTATTCCGGCAACACCTGTAACGGGAGGTGAAAATTCAGTGTGTGCCGGCTTAACCGCCAATGTTAATCCTTCTTCAGAAGGTACATGGACGAGCAGTAATACATCAGTCGCATCCATTACCAATGCAGGTCTGGTCACGGGAATTGCCGCAGGTTCGGTAATATTAACCTATACAAGAAATTCTGACGGATGCAGTAATACTTTGCCTTTTACAGTTTTTGCCAATCCTACGGCTCCGTTAGTGGGTACTATAATACAACCTACATGTATCACAACAACGGGTAGTGTACAATTAAACAATCTCCCCGCCACTGGATCCTGGACACTTACCAGAACACCTGGTGGAACTACATACATAGATTCAGGCAATACACATACTGTTGCCGGATTAACAGCTAATACAACCTATTCATTCACTGTAGTCAATGACAATAATTGTACTTCTCCAGCTTCGGTTAATGTAGTAATTAATTCAATTCCGACAGATCCTGTCACAGGAGGTGAAAATTCAGTGTGTGCCGGCTTAACCGCTAATGTTACTCCTTCAACAGATGGTTTTTGGACAAGCAGTAATACTTCAGTTGCAACGATTTCTAATTCAGGCCTGGTCTCGGGAATAAGTGCCGGGTCAGTAACATTAACTTATACCAGGAATTCTGATGGATGTAATAACACCCTTCCATTTACTGTACACTCTATTCCATCTTCTCCATTAGCCGCAACCATCACCCAACCTACTTGTATCACAACGACAGGTAGTGTTGAATTAAATGATCTGCCGGGTTCAGGTTCCTGGACACTTCAAAGAACCCCTGGTGGAACAACGTATACCGGATCAGGTACAACATATAACGTAACGGGACTCCCTGCGAATGCAAATTATACGTTTACACTTGTAAATGCCAACAATTGTACGTCTTTACCTTCTTCAAATATTGTTATAAATGACATTCCTTCTGATCCTGTTTTGGGAGGGGAATCATTTGTTTGTTTGGGTTCTGATGCTAATGTCACTCCAAATACTTTAGGGTCATGGTCCACAACCAACAATGCTATTGCATCAATAACAAATGATGGTCTTGTCACAGGTGTATCTGCCGGTACCGTGACTCTAACCTATACACGAACTGCAGATGGATGTTTTGAAACCATGCCATTTACAGTTTATGAAAATCCTTCACCACCACTTACCGGACAAGTAATTCAGCCAACCTGTACAACACCAACAGGAAGTTTGATGTTAAGTGGTCTTCCTTCGTCAGGTAATTGGATGATTACCAGTTACCCGGGTGGAAATACCTTCACTTCAAGTGGAAGTACATACAATATTTCCGGTTTGTTGCCGGATGATACCTACACATTTGTTGTAACGGATGATAGAAACTGTACTTCTCCTACATCAGCGACAATTGTAATTGATCCTGTTCCTTCAAATCCGATTCCGGGTGGCGATACAACAATATGCGTAGGTAGTATCGCAAACGTTACACCTGCATCGGGCGGCGTTTGGACGAGTAGTAACCAGACTGTTGCAACAATTACAAATGAAGGTTTTGTTACCGGTGTTTCTGCAGGTTCTGTAACATTAACGTATACACGAACAACTGACGGTTGCAGTAATACCATGATTTTTAATGTGAATGGAAATCCGACTGCTCCGATTGTCGTAACGATAACGCAACCAACTTGTTATGTTCCATTTGGAAGTGTTCAATTGAATGGTCTTCCATCTTCAGGTTCCTGGATCCTGACACGTACGCCTGGAAATGTTACTTACCCGGGTTCCGGAATATCTTATGTCGTGGATTCTCTTGCACCTGACGCTACTTATACATTCAATATCACCAACGATAATGGTTGTATATCATCATTATCAAACCAGGTTGTCATAAATGCCATTCCCGGAAGTCCAAATGTTGGTGGTCCCACTTCTATATGTATTGGAACAACAACAAATGTAACGCCATCAAGCGGTGGTACCTGGGTCAGCAGTAATAATTCACGGGCTACTGTGTCCAATGAAGGATTGGTAACGTCTCTCAGTGCAGGCATTACCACTTTGACCTATACCCGCACATCGGATGGCTGTAGCAATTCTTTGCCATTAACGATCAACGTTAATCCAACGCCACCTGTAGTAGGAATCACCACGCAGCCTACATGTACCTCACCGACCGGAAGTGTGGATTTCAGCGGATTGCCATCAACCGGCATATGGACAATGACAAGGTCTCCCGGTGATGTCACCTATAACGGAACCGGAACCAACTTCACAGTTTCTGGTTTGGCTCCTGATGCAACGTATTCCTTTATCGTCAGAAACCAAAATAATTGTACATCGACGACTTCAAATAATGTGGTTATTAATCCTGTTCCTTCAAATCCGGTGCCGGGCGGTGCTCCTTCTGTTTGTATAGGTTCAACAGCCAATGTCACACCTGCTTCTAACGGAACTTGGACATCAAATAATCCTTCTATAGCATCAATTACCAATATCGGTGTGGTGACCGGTATAACTGCGGGCTCCGTTACATTAACCTACGTAAGAACAGCTGATGGTTGTACAGGAAATATTCCTTTTTCAGTCTTTACCAATCCAACAACTCCGGTTGCAGGTACTGTGACCCAACCCACCTGTACAAATCCTACAGGCAGTGTGGTATTGAGTGGTCTTCCATCCTTGGGGTCATGGACTGTCGTCAGAAATCCGGGAGGAATCACATACTCCGGTTCAGGAAGCACTTTTACAATTACAGGGCTTCCGCCAAATGCAACCTATTCATTTGCGGTGACAAATGAAAATTTGTGTACTTCTTTAAATTCAAATAATGTCGTCATTCAACCAATTCCATCCAATCCCGTTTTGGGTGGTCCGGATTTGGTTTGTGTAGGGAATACTGCTTCAATGACACCGGCCACTAACGGAACATGGAACAGCAGTAATACATCTGTTGCCACAATATCCAATGCCGGTTTAGTCACCGGAATATCTGCGGGAAATGTAACGTTGACCTATACACGATCTGTTGACGGTTGCATCAATTCTAAATCATTTATTGTATATGATAATCCGACTGCACCCGTTGCAGGAAGTATTACCCAACCTAACTGTTTGACTATGACAGGAAGTGTAATGTTGAATAACCTTCCACTTTTTGGCTCCTGGACGATCATCAGGTCTCCGGGAGGAACCACTTATACAGGATCGGGAGGTTCATACCTGGTCACAGGTCTTCCTCCTTCAGGAACGTATACTTTTACGGTGACTACAAGTACAAACTGTATTTCTCCGGCTTCAAATCAGGTGGTAATCAACGGAATTCCATCCAACCCCGGCGTTACCATAAATTATGACGGATCACTATGTCTTACGGACAATAAACAATTGATAGCAGTTCCAACAGGAGGATTGTCACCTTACACCTATCAATGGTCCGGACCTTCAGGTTTTACAGCTTTGAATGAAAATATTAATATTACACAAAATGGTAATTATTCCGTAACCGTTACTGATGCAAATTTTTGTACAGCGACAACAAACGGATTTGTATATGCACGCTATGAACCCTTTATCGTAACCATAAATGCTACGATTTGTGAAGGAGATGAAGTGGATCTTGACGTTTCCTCAACAACGGCTGTATCATTTCTTTGGAGTGCCAATGCAGGGAGTGCTACAACCAGAAATGTCACCGTGACACCAGCTTATCCTTCTGCAACTTATTTTGTTACAGTCACAAATGATTTGGGTTGTACTGCAGTTCCTGAAATCAACATATTGGTAAATCCTAAACCGACGGTTACCGTTAGCGGTCCTGAAGAAATATGTGTCGGACAAAACAGTCAGATGACACCCTCAACAGGTGGTTTCTGGGTTAGTACCAATCCATCGGTAGCACATATTTCATCTACAGGTCTGGTCACCGGACTGAGCCCGGGAACATCTTCTTTTATTTTTACAGAAAATGTTTTTGGTTGCAGTTCTGATGCATCAATACCTGTTTTGGTAAACCCAAAACCAGTCGTAAATTTTACAGGTTTGAATCCGATTTGTGTCGGAGATACTACAACATTGACTCCTTCATCCGAAGGAACATGGAGCAGCAGCAATCCTGTTGTTGCCACTATTACTGATTCTGGTGTCGCCACAGGACTAAGTGCAGGTTTTGTAACCTTTATATACACGAACAACAGTACCAATTGTTCTTCGAATGCCTCTGTACCTTTACAGGTGCAATCACTTCCGGTGGTAGTCATTTCAGGTCCGGAGACAGCTTGTATTGGAACAAATGCTTCATTTTCTGTTAATCATACCGGAGGTATATGGTCGACCAGCAATCCTTTAACAGCAACCATCAATAATTCAGGAACATTAATTACAATAGACACCGGCCTTGTTACTGTTTATTACAGTTTTGTTTCAGGAGCCTGTGAAGGTGTCGTATCCAAAGAATTCAGAATTTTTGAACTTCCATCCGTACAATTTGCCGGTCCTGCTGAGATTTGTGTCGGGCAGACTACCAGTCTTACGCCAGCCGAAGGTGGTGTATGGACCAGTTCCAATCCATTGATAGCATCTATAACTCCAGAAGGACTGGTATCAGGTTTAACGAGCGGATATGCTGCATTTACTTTTGTTCATGACTCAACCGGTTGTATATCAGAGACATCCGGAACATTGACCGTTTTTGCAAAACCAAATATTGCCTTAAATGGGCCTTCAGGAATTTGTGTTGGCGGTACCAGTCAGTTTTTGCCGTTTTCCGGAGGTGTTTGGCAGACAAATAACCCCTTTGTGGCCAATATAACCAATGGAGGTATAGTGAGCGGTATAGGTCCCGGTACAGCAACATTTTCTTTTGTTCATGATGAAACAGGATGTGTATCAGATACCAGTGTTGTCATTCAGGTTGGATCAGCGCCAACAGCAACGATAGACTTTCAGGGTAGTGTATGTGTTGAAAATAATAAAACCATTCGCGTTCAACCTTCCGGGGGAACGGCTCCATATGCATACTCATGGATAGGACCTTTGGGTTTTACCGGAAATACCCAAGTAATTAATGTAGTTAATAATGGAACTTATTTTGTGACCATTACAGATAATTTTGGTTGTAAAACCAATGTTTCGGGTTTTGTGCATCAACGTTTTGAGCCTGTTATTGTAAATCTATCTACTCAGGTTTGTGAAGGACAAACGACCAATCTTTCTGTTAATGCATCTTCAGCCACATCGTTTTTATGGTCTTCCAATGCAGGAAATGCCATTACACCGTCCGTTACCGTTACACCTGTGCTACCATCATCTGTTTATCTGGTAACCGTTACCAATAATCTGGGTTGTCAGGCAGTAGCTCAGGCCAATGTACTGGTAAATCCTAAGCCTATAGTAAGTATAAGTGGTCCGAACATTCTTTGTGTCGGTCAGACATCAAATGTTTTACCCAACAGCGGGGGAATCTGGGTATCTTTAAATCCGGGATTGGCATCTATTACAAATACCGGGGTTGTAACGGCTTTTCAGCCTGGAAATGCGAGATTTTTGTTTACACAAATATCGACAGGTTGCGTTTCGGATACCACTGGAATTATAACGATTAATCCCATTACAACTACTTCTTTTTCAAGTGTTTCGGAACTTTGTATAGGTCAGCAAACAAATTTACTTCCTAATGCAGGAGGGTCGTGGACAGCATTACATCCGACAATAGCCAACATTACCTCCAATGGTACTGTAACGGCGTTGACTCAGGGAAATGCACAATTCAGATTTACCAATTCTTTTGGTTGTGTGACACCTGTCAATCTGAGCATAAGAATAAACAGCATTCCAGTTATTGTTTTGGATGGCCCGCAACAGATTTGTACCGGATCGGTCACCGCTCTGCTTCCTTCATCCGGAGGAACGTGGGTGTCTTCTAATCCATTGATTGCCTCAGTCACCAATACCGGAACAGTTATGGGTATTTCTCCCGGTTCTGCCAGATTTTTATTTACAAATAGTCTTACCGGTTGCAGATCCGATTCATCAGCTATTGTAACCGTTGTCGCCGGGTCGCCGGTTTCAGTGACCGGACCGACGTCCATATGCGCAGGGGCAACCACAACTTTATCACCAACATCCGGAGGAAGTTGGGTAAGTCAGAATCCTGCTGTTGCTACCGTAAACAACAGTGGAGTGGTCACAGGTATCAATACAGGCACAGCGACTTTTATTTTTACTTCTGCCATCTCCGGTTGTCCTTCTTCACCTACAGTTCCTGTAACGGTAAATCCAAGACCAACCATATCCATCACAGGAAACAATACAATTTGTATCGGACAGACGACCACTTTGCAACCAACATCAGGAGGAACATGGACCTCATCCAATTTGTCAGTAGCCAATATTACTTCCTCAGGGGTAGTGACGGGTTTGGCCTCAGGTCTGGTCAATTTTACTTTTACCAGTGCAGCAACAGGATGTGTCTCATTGCCTTCAGGCAATATTAATGTCAATCCAAAACCACTTACATCAGTCACTAACACCAATATTTGTATAGGCTCAACAACCAATCTTCAACCATCAACCGGAGGAAGTTGGATATCACTGCAGCCTGCTGTAGCCAGCGTAAATACCGGTGGAATCGTCACCGGAATTTCTACCGGAACAGCACAGTTCAGATTTACAGATGCTTTGACCGGTTGTGTTTCCGACCCAACTCCGGTTCATAATGTATCTCCTAAACCAGTGGTTTCTGTAACAGGAACAACAGAGTTTTGCCAGGGTACCACCACACAATTGAGTCCTGTTTCGGGAGGTAGCTGGACCAGTCTGAATCCATCTGTCGCCACGGTAACCAATACCGGAGTTGTCACCGGAATTTCTGCCGGAACGGCCAGATTTGTTTTTACATCCAATCAGGGTTGCAGTTCGGATCCGACACAACAAATCATTATCAATGCGAAACCACTGACTGTATTTGTAGGCGGAACAGAAATATGTGTCGGTTCAACCACACAATTGTCACCGGGAACTGGTGGATCCTGGATTTCTGCAAGAAATAATATTGCCACTATTACCAATAGCGGCCTGGTGACAGGATTGGCTCCTGGCACAACAAATTTTGTTTTTGTAAACGCTAATACCGGTTGCACTTCAGATTCTACCATCAATGTGGTGGTCAATCCGGCACCAACACCCGGAAGATTGGGTTCAGGTACGGTTTGTATCGGACAGACGGTACAATTGACACCAACTGCAGGAGGAACTTGGACTACACTCTCGCCGGACGTGGCTATCGTTTCGAGTTCGGGTTTGGTGACAGGTATAGGCAGCGGAGTGGCTTCATTCAAATTTACCGTAAGCAATACAGCCTGTGAAGTAATATATTACAGCGGAGCTACCGTATTGGAAAGGCCGGTTATATCCCTGCTCGGTGCTTCATCCATTTGTATCGGTGGAACAACCCAGTTTTCACCGAATTCCGGAGGCACCTGGTCAGCTATGCCACCTTCCATAGCCAGTATAGATGCTGCCGGTATCGTGACAGGAATAACACAAGGTATAGCAACTTTCACCTTTACACAAATATCCACAGGTTGTGTATCATCAGCATCAACTCCGGTCACGGTCCTCGCCAGACCTTCAGTTGCCATAAATGGTCCATCCGTTATTTGTATTCAGGCTACTACCCAACTCATACCGGCCAGCGGGGGTAGTTGGACTTCAGGAAATCCTGCCATAGCTACCGTAAGTTCAGGAGGTCTTGTCACCGGAGTTTCTGCGGGCAGTACGTCCTTTATTTTTACAAATGCCGAGACCGGATGTACATCAGCATCAACATCAAATGTAACGGTTCAACCTGAAGCCAATATTTCTGTTTCCGGGATATCAGAGGTATGTTCCGGATATAATACGACTTTGTCATCATCTTCAGCAGGAACATGGTTCAGTACCCGATCGGATATTGCAAAAACCTCTGCAAACGGATTGGTCACCGGATTGGCACCAGGAAAAGTATCCTTTTATTTTGTAGATGCGTCCACAAGTTGTGCTACATACCTTCCGGACAATGTTATCACAGTAAGAAATTGTATCGACCCTGACATCAATGTCACAATGGTAAATACCTCTTTGACAGGAAATGTAAAAACCAATGATGAAGTGCCTGAAGGAACAATTTATCCAGGTACGGTTTTTCTTGTGTCCAGACCAACGGGTAGTTCCTCTTCCGTTCAGGTCAGCGGCAATGGAAGTTATACATTTTCAGCTAATATGGCAGGATTGTACACCTATGACGTGATGGTCTGTCTTCCGGGTTCAGGTGTAAATTGCCCTGTATCCAGATTGGCAATTCAGGTGGTTAATCCAAATACTGAAAACCATAATATTGTTTCCAATCTTGATCTGATGTATATTACGGAGAATCAACCTGGTCTTCTTTATGCCAAAGAAAATGATAAATGTATTTCAGGTCTTACGTGTGATATTGTCACAGACAGAATGAGCGTGATGACACAAGCAAAAAAAGGAACAGGTTTGTTTATGCCTGACGGAAGTGTTCTTTATACTCCGCAATCCAATTTTGTAGGTATGGATACCGTCCGATATCAGGTGTGTGCCTCTGATAATATGTCAAATTGCCGGACAGCACAACAGATTATCACCGTTATGGCTTCCAATGCCAACAGGGCTATAGCAGCCGGAGATGATTTTTTCTTTGTAAATAAAGGGAATAGTTTGCCGGCTTCCAATGTATTGAACAATGACCGCGAAACAAGCGGAAATGTTCTGACTGTTATGGCTGAAGGAACAGTTTCGAATCCAATCGTTATACAAGCCGGGTCTTATTTTATAGATGCTTTTGGAAATCTGAGTTTTACACCCGATGAAACATTCTCGGGAACGGTTGACATCGTGTATACGGTTTGTAATAATCTCAATGAATGTGTAAAAGCAACGGCCCACGTACTGGTACTTGATAATATGAAATTGCGAATCAGAGCTTACCTCGAAGGTGCTTTGATGGAAAATACGGGTATAAGAGGTACTGAAAACAGACCATTGATGAGAGATAATCTCAGATTGAGTCCGTATACAGGTCAAAATCATATTCCGGCTATTGATCCTTATACACATTCTATGGAGTTTTTTGATTTGTCCTTTATTTACGAACATACATCGGGTTCGGATGCACAAAGGTTTACAGAGATTCCTGATCCGGTTACGGTTTTTTCAGTAACAGGTCAGAATGCCATCGTTGATTGGGTATTTATTGAAGTCCGGTCTCCGAAAGATTACACGGAATTATTAAGTACCCGTTCTGCGCTGATACAAAGAGATGGCGATATCGTCGATCTGGACGGAATCAGTCCGGTTGAAATCCCGGGAGCAAGGCTGGATAGTGCTTATGTTGTAGTGAAACACAGAAATCACCTCGGTGTCATGTCGCTCAAACAAGCTACCAGTGGTCTGATAGATTTTACGTTACCATCGACACCAACTTTTAGTTTTGGTACAAGCAGAAACGATGGCTATAATCATGTCAATCTAGGTCAGAAACCGGATGTTATGGATGGTGTTATGGCTTTGTGGGGTGGTGATTTTGATTCAAATGGTAAAGTCAAATTTGTAAATCCTGAGGACGATCAGAACGTTATGTTTTTTGATGTTTTGACATTCCCTACCAATATAGAGTTTATTGCAAATTATAATTTTGCCTATGGTTACCATCAGGGTGACTTCAATCTGAATGGTAAAACAAAATACGACAATCCGGATGATGATAAAAATATGTTGTTTTATCAGGTTCTTTTTCATCCTTTGAACACCAATTATATTTCCAATTTTAATTTTATCATAGAACAGGTTCCGGCCAAAAAATAACAAAATTGTCGCATTCCAACATTCAGATTTTCTCTAAGCAAGGGGTAATAAAAACGTTTGTTGAGAATTCGGAATGCAGGATTGTTTTCAGGAAATGGAAGCTTTGTTTTGGTAAAAAAATATTTGACCATAACCTCACCCGGACAAACTTCCCGGTTTATCCTTCTTTTGACATACCCGGCATATCCGTTTACTTTTTGTGAAGTAGTCCACATTGATGGGTGCACGAATAAAAAATCGTTTACTTTTGTGTTATAATAAATATTTTGCCAAAAAGGTCAGGATAAAAAGGTAACCATGGATAATATACTCATCATTGATAATTATGATTCATTTACGTATAACCTTGTACAGCTGGTAAAAAAAGTCAGCAAAAAAGATGTGGTGGTGGTGTCTAATGACAGATTTGACCTCAATGATATATCAAATTACAGCCACATTATTTTATCTCCCGGTCCCGGTCTGCCCGATGAAGCCGGCCTTACCAAAGAAGTTATCCGAAAGTACGGTTCCTCAAAAAAAATCCTGGGTGTTTGTCTTGGACTACAAGCCATTGGGGAAGTTTATGGAGCCTCATTAATGAATCTGAAAAAAGTATACCACGGCATCAAATCCACCCTTGACGTGCTTGACCCGGATGATCCGATTTTTAAAAACGTTTCACTGCATTTTGAAGCGGGCAGATACCATTCGTGGGTAATAAACAAAAAAACCTTACCGGAGGATCTTTTGATTACCGCTCTGGATGCAGACGGTGAAATCATGGCCATCCGTCATCGGCAATACGATGTCTACGGTGTACAATTCCATCCTGAATCCATCATGACTCCGGAAGGACTTGTGATGATGGAAAATTTTTTATTATTGGAATCACAAAAAAAATGTGAACAATAGCAATTTTGTTTTATGTAAAAAAACGTCCCTTCGTAAAAAAGTTTGCTGAAAAAATGATACTATCGAAACAAAATACTAACTTTGTGCGTTAGTAAAATATTGTTTTGATAAAAAGTTTTGCAGATAGAGAAACAAAAATGATTTGGGAAGGTGTTATGTCAAAAGTTCTACCACCCGAAATTCAGCAAGTGGCGCGCAGAAAGCTCAGAATGATCCATAATGCAGAGAATATTTATGATTTGAGAATTCCACCGGCAAACCACTTGAAAAAATTAAAAGGTGAACTATCTAACTTTTACAGCATCAGAATAAATGATCAGTGGAGAATTATATTTTTTTGGTCTGATAACAACGCACAAAAAGTAAAAATAACAGATTATCATGAATAAGCTTAAAAATATCCATCCCGGCGAAATTCTCGAAGAAGAATTTCTCAAACCCATGGAGATCACTGCTTATAAATTGTCTTTGGCAATCGGAGTGCCACAAACCAGAACAAGCCAAATTTTAAAAGGACGCAGAAGAATAACAGCCGATACGGCTTTGAGACTCGCAAAATATTTTGGCACGTCTCCCGGTTTTTGGCTCGGTCTGCAAAACGATTTTGATATTGAAGAAGAAAAATCGAATATCAAAAGTGAATTGGCGCAAATTCAATCTTTCCGTTGATATTTTTTAACCATAACATTCTGATAACCTAATCTTAAAATTTTCCTTTAAAAAAAAACAGGCATCACATATCTGCAATACCTGTTTCGTTCTCTCGCTAAAAATCAGAAAATAATTTTTTTATAAGGTGCCTCTTCTCGCTTGTTCGGCTTCAATACTTTCAAACAAAGCCTGAAAGTTGCCTTTACCAAAGGATTTGGCTCCTTTGCGTTGTATGATTTCAAAAAACAAAGTCGGACGATCTTCAACCGGTCTGGTAAAAATCTGAAGCAGATATCCATCTTCATCCCTGTCTACCATAATACCTAAGGATTTAAGTTGTTCGAGCTCTTCAGCAATCTCACCAACACGTTCGGCGACGGTGTCGTAGTAGGTTCCGGGAACGTACAAAAACTCAACACCTCTTTTTCTCATTTCACTGATGGTGAATACAATGTCATCGGTTGCCACCGCAATATGCTGGCATCCCGGTCCACCATAAAAATCGAGATATTCTTCGATCTGAGATTTTTTGATACCTGCTGCCGGTTCATTGATCGGAAATTTTATCCTTCCGTTGCCATTGGTCATCACCTTACTCATCAGGGCTGTATACTGCGTCGAAATATCTTTGTCGTCAAAGGTCACCAGATTGGCAAAACCCATCACATTGGCATAAAAATCCGCCCATTTGTTCATTTCGCCAAGGTCTACATTGCCCACCATGTGGTCGATGTATTTTAAACCGATGGATGGCGGATTGTATTCGGATTCCCATTTTTCAAATCCGGGAAGGAAAATACCGTTATAATTTTTTCGCTCGACAAACATGTGAATGGTATCACCGTAAGTTTTGATCGCTGCTTTGACCACGACACCATCTTTGTCTTCAAAAACAGTAGGTTCCATGACGCCGACCGCTCCTCTTTTGGTGGTTTCTTCATAAGCATTTCTTGCATCATCCACCCACAGTGCAATAACTTTGACACCATCACCATGTCTTCGGATGTGATCAGAAATTTCGCTATCGGGATTAAAAGGTGTCGTCAGTACCAAACGGATTTTGTCCTGAACCACAACATAGGAACAAAACTCCCTGTTGCCGGTCTCCAGTCCGCAATATGCCAGCGATTGAAAACCAAAAGCGGTTTTGTAAAAATGTGCCGCTTGTTTGGCATTGCCAACGTACAACTCTACATAGTCTGTTCCGTTGATCGGAAGGAAGTCCTGCGCTTTGTCAAATATTTTTTCGATGCCGTAGTTAAAATTCTGAATGTCGGTTAAATTTTTGATTTCCATGATTTATTTTTTTACTTTCAGGATAATTTTTAAAATTTTATATTATACCAATACCGGTTCTTCGAGCCAGGATTTGTAATAATCTTTCACCTCGATACCCATAGCTTCTTCGGTAATCAAAACCGGTTGAAAAGGGTCAATCATGACGGCCAGTTCTTTGGTCTCTTTCTGACCTATACTGCGCTCTATGGCTCCGGGATGAGGTCCATGCGGAATGCCACCGGGATGTAAGGTAATCTGTCCTTTCTGAATATTATTCCGGCTCATAAAATCACCATCGACGTAGTACAATAATTCGTCGCTGTCGATATTGCTGTGGTGATAAGGTGCCGGTATGGCTTCCGGATGGTAGTCGTACATTCTGGGAACAAACGAACAAATCACAAAATGGGCATTTTCAAAGGTCTGATGAATCGGCGGTGGCATATGGATTCTGCCGGTGATCGGTTCAAAATTAAAAATGCTGAAGATATAAGGATAGTGATATCCGTCCCAGCCTATGACATCAAAGGGATGATTGGCATATACGTAAGGGAAAATGAACCCTTTTTTCTTGATAAAAATATCAAATTCTCCCGCTTCATTATGAGTTTTGAGATTGACGGGTCTTTTGATGTCGCGTTCGCAAAACGGTGAATGTTCAAGCAACTGACCGAATTCATTGCGGTATCTTTTGGGTGTAAAAATCGGACTGAAAGACTCGACATACAGCCATAGATTGTCTTCCGTTTCAAAATCGACCTGGTACACCGTTCCCCGGGGAATGATGATATAGTCTCCGTATTTGAAAGGCAAATCTCCGTACATGGTCTTTACCACACCATTGCCTTTATGCACAAAAATCATTTCGTCGGCATCGGCATTTTTAAAAAAGTAAGGCGTGGATTTTTGCGGGGCTGCCATTCCGATGTGCATGGCATCATTGACAAAAAGAGTTTTTCGGCTCTTGATATAATCCGCTTCCGGTTTGATCTTATAACCCATAAAACTCATGGCTTCCAATCCGTTTTGAACGGCTATTTTGGGTTGAACAGAATACGGTTTGTCTTTTTGTTTGACCTTCGTAGGTGGAAAAATGTGATAAACGAGAGAAGAGAGTCCGGAAAATCCCTGGGTACCGACGAGCTCTTCCTGATACAGGGCTCCGGTTGGTTGTCTGAAGACCACGTGTCTTTTTTTCTGGAAGGTGGCCGAGTTGGTGATAAAAAGGCATAAGATGATGTTTTTAAGACCACATATATCTATGTGTGCCCCAAAGGTAAAGACAGCCCGGTTAGCAAATTATGACCTGAGTCATATATGTTAAGGACATTAATCATTAGTGTACTAATGATTTGATAATCATATATGTTTTGCTCTGTAATATGAGTTTTTACTTTTATTCTGACGCTTTTGACATTAAAAATTTTATCTTAAAATCTGAATATTAATAATTTGACATATTAAGAGATGGAATACCAAGACTTCCTTTAGTATTAATAATCAATTTGTATAGCTAGATTTAGGCATTGTGTCCTTTTTAAAGATAATATAAATTTGCATTTATTTTAATTCTAAAATTTTCATTGTTTTATGAAAAACATAGTCCTCCTTTTGCTTTTTTTGGTACCAACTGTATCATTGTTTTCACAAAATAACAATGTAGGTATCGGTACGAATACCCCGGACCCAAGTGCCATTTTGGAATTGAGTTCTACAAATCAGGGACTAAGGTTGACCCGGGTTCCCACTACAGCTTCTGTTAGTAATCCGGTAAATGGTTTGTTGATTTTTTCCGAAAGTGATCAGAAGCTTTATTATTATAACGGCACGACCTGGAAAGAATTAATACATACGGAAGCGGACCCGAAAGTATCTTCAACTTCTACAAATAAAGTTCCCCGTTGGAATGGCACCGCACTTGCCGACGGTACGATCAGGGACGATGACACCAATGTTGGTATCGGAACGGCACCCGTTGCCAACCAAAAGCTTACTGTCTCCGGCAAAACTACCACGGACAATTTTCAGATGACCACAGGAGCGGCCAATGGATTTGTGTTACAATCGGATGTCACGGGCAATGCAACCTGGGTTAATGCCAATACCTTGGGCACACTCAATCTATATAATTCCAATGGTACCCTGACCTCACCAAGAACCCTTACCCAAGAAAATTTTGACTTGACCTTTACCAACAATGGCACCCAAAATACCATTTTTAACCTTACATCTACCGGTGATTTTGATATTCAGAAAAATGGTGCCAGCACATTGTTTGTGGGCGATAATGGCAGAGTCGGAATCAATACTTCTACTCCTTTGGCACAGCTGCATGTAAAGGATAGCAGTATGGTTTTTACAGGACTTTTTCCTCTTCCTGCTGTGCCCGGAAATCCACCGGTAAGTGGAACAGGTACCAGAATGATGTGGTATCCTGATAAAGCAGCTTTCAGGGTGGGAAGTGTCAATAGTACAACCTGGGACCAAGCAAATGTGGGTATTTATTCCATTGCCATGGGATACAATACGCAGGCATCAGGAGAATCTTCTACAGCACTTGGCCGATTTACCGAAGCATCAGGCGAATCCTCTACAGCGATTGGCCGATCTGCCACAGCTTCCGGACAGAATTCTACAGCAATAGGAAATGCATCCACAGCATCAGGACTAAGCTCTTTTGCAATAGGAACTTTTAGTACAGCCTCTGGTGATGGTTCTATTAGCATGGGAGGGCTTACGATAGCTTCCAACATCAACTCCATTGCTATGGGTTCCTATTCAAATGCCTCCGGAGTTATTTCAACTTCTATGGGATATTCAACAACTGCTTCCGGCCCGTATTCTACGGCAACAGGTTTTGAGAGCATTGCTACCGGTGCCAGTTCTTTCACTTTGGGCATGCGGACCAACGCATCAGGAAACGGCAGTTTGGCCACCGGTGAACTTACCAAAGCGTCCGGTCATCAAACTGTAGCCATGGGAAAAGAAACCACGGCCAGATCGTTGGCATCTCTTGTTTTGGGCAGATTCAATGATTCTATTGCGACCAGTTCAAAAAACTTATGGGTAGTTACGGATCCGGTTTTTATCATCGGCAACGGAGATTCTGATGCCAATAGAAAAAATGCCTTGACTGTGTACAAAAATGGTACACTTCAACTGGAGAATCAAACCTCTACTCCGGCAAATCACAGCGATAAATTTTATGTATTAAACAATGTACCATATTATGGAGATAAAATATTAAATAGCCAATTAGAAAAAATCACAGAAGTGAATACAGGTTGGAGATTGTTAGGTAGTAATCCTAACAATTTTGGCAACATCGGGACTGATGCGGTGGATCTTTCAATAAGCCAGCTTGCATCGGCAACAAAAGGGGCAACGGGAGCCAATTCTACAGCAATGGGAAATTCAACTACTGCATCAGGAACCAACTCAACTGCGATGGGTTTCCAAACGATTTCAAAAGCTTTTGCGTCTTTATCATTAGGCAGGTACAATGATACCATAGCAGGTTCAGATCCCATAAACTGGGTAGTTACTGATCCGGTTTTTATGATCGGAAATGGCACTTCTGATGCTGTAAGAAAAAATGTTATGACGGTTTACAAAAATGGTACGCTTCAGCTGCAGAACCTGACCTCGACCCCCGCAAATAATAGTGATAAATTTTATGTGTTAAATAACAGGCCTTTTTATGGTGATAAAATATTAACAGGTCAGTTGGAAAGAATTACAGAAAATGGCAATACAGGGTGGAGACTATTTGGCAGAAATCCGGCTAATTACGGAGATATCGGTGATGATGCAGTTGATTTATCAATAAGCTTGTTTACATCGGCAACAAGAGGTGCAACAGGTTATACTTCCATTGCTATGGGATCCGGAACCACAGCTTCCGGTTTGAATTCAACTGCAATGGGTTCCAGTTCCATTGCATCCGGAAATTATTCAACGGCTATTGGCAATTCTTGTACAGCAAGCGAGGATAACTCAATTGCAATGGGCTCAGGAACAGATGCTATTGGGGTAAATTCAATTACTATGGGATTTCACACCCTGGCATCAGGATCATATTCTTCAGCAATGGGATTTCACACTTTCGCAAAATCATATGGTTCTTTATCAATAGGAAGATACAGCGACTCTATTGCAACAAGTTCAGAAACAACCTGGGTGGCAACTGATCCTGTTTTTATCATTGGTAATGGCGATTCTAATATTAACCGAAAAAATGCTGTTACCATCCTTAAAAATGCAAAAACCGGGATCAATACCTCAACACCTGGTGCAGGACTGCACATCAAAGGGGTGGACGCTTCCTGGGATTCCCACATCAGATTGGAAACTGTAGATGGAGGTGACTATGGCAACATTCTATACGACGGAAATATGAAATTCCGAAACTTTGGAGCGGACGACGAATTTCAATGGCGTAATAGTGCAAGTAGTATAAAGATGAGATTGGAAGACAATGGTGACCTTACCGTGGCCGGAAATACCAGTGTTGGCGGATTGACGATAACTTCCGGTAGTGTCAGCCTCAATGGTGATAACCAACTTATCACGGTTGGGGGTTCCGGTTATCTCAAACTTAGTTCCAATCACCCCACAGCAACCAACAGAACCATTGTATTATCAGATGGCTTGACCACAGGACAGATACTGTATATTGAATCAACTTCTGCCGGTGCCAATCTTTTTGAAATTCAGGATGGCGCAGGAAGTAATACCAATACTACAGGCACCATCACGATGTCAGCCGGGCACGTGATTCAATTACTTTGGAACGGAACTGACTGGCTTCAGGTGAGTTATGCCAATAATTGATTTATTAAGTATGTATCAGTTTTATCAATATTGTATTAATGAAGCTTTAAAATTTTTATTTTTTTTTAGAATCTTGTGATAAAAGAAGCAAAGTTTTACCAAGGCGTTACAATGTTTTGGTAATTACATTACTTTTGTCTGTAAAACAACAAAAATGTTTAAGCAATAAGCCTTTAATGACTTTACATAATCCAATCATAAAATTATATCTTACCATCATGGTACTGTGGTTGGGTAATAATCTTTTTGCTCAGTATCCGGCATTGGTTTTTAAAAATATTGATGTCAACAGTGGTATGTCGCAAGGAGACGTCAGAACCATCTATCAGGATCGACATGGTTTTATGTGGTTTGGTACCTGGGATGGTTTAAACAAGTATGACGGTTTTTTTATAAAAACATACAAAGAACAACACAATAATCCAATCAGTATTCAGGGTCAACTCATCAATAATATAATCGGGATTGACGATCACTTTTTGGCTTTCGGTACCTTAAAGGGTTTAAATATTTTTGATGAAAGGGATGAAACATTTCAATATTATACCATAGGAAACAACATCAGTAATGCCCGGATAGTAACATCCTTGGGAAAAGAGTTGATTCTGATGATGGACAATTTTTTATTTTCTTTTGATATTAAAAAACGAAAGTTTTCAAAAATTGATTCCAAAATCAGTCGTCAATTGGAAGAATTATTTATAACCGGAAAATTTGGATTTAACAGGTCCGAAAAAGTGATCAGAAATGTATATGATTTTTTGATTAGATATCCCGAACATTTCGGAAAATTAAAAAAAGTATTAGGCGAAAATGTTGTTAACGATATTTTGGTTGATAAAAAAACCAATCTGATTCATGTGGTGACAAATAGCGGATATTTCATATACGATTTAAAAAATTTTTCGCAAAAAAAAATGGTACTTCCCGGTTCCAATAAATGTATTTTGATGGAAGGAGACAAAATATTTATTGGGACTGAGAGTGAAGGTTTATATTTTTTTAATTCTAAATCATTACAAAAAATCGGAAAGTATACAAGTGATAAAACACAAACCAATACTATCGGAGGAAATTATATCATATCATTATACCTTGATTATCAAAAAAATCTTTGGTGTGGTTTGGTGGGAAACGGAATAAGTTACTGTAACCTGAATGAAAAAATTGGCAAAACAATTTATACAACAGGTTCTTCCAAAGGAAAAAAATTGATGTCCAACAATTTTGTTGCCTTCAGGGAATTCTCAAATGGCCAACTTTGGACAGCAGATATCAACGGTAATATTAGTGTTTTCGACCAAAACTATGAAATCATAAAATCAATAAAACCTTCGGAGATTGATAAAAACCAACAACACATTTTTATTCAGGAATTTCAGGAAACAAAAGATGGTCAAAACTTATTATTGACGGACAAAGGAGTGTACATTTTTGAGAATAATCGTTTTTACAAAATTACCAAACCTTACTTAAAGGAGAATCAAAAATTCGGACAGGGAATGGTTGTTTTGGATGACACACTGAGTCTGATTGCTACCAGAGAAGGAATGCTTTATTATCACCTGAAAAAAAAGGAAATCATCGATAAACCATGTTCTCTTGAGACCGGTGCCAATATCTACAGCATGTTCAAAGGCGAAGATAACTATTTGTATATCAATCCCTTTTTTAATGGTTTGGTTGTCTATAAATACGAACAAGGCAAATTTATTTTTAAATACAAAATCAATTACGATTTTAATATTCATGACAGATATGAAAGGAAGGACACCATCATTCTTGCCACAACAAAAGGAATATTAATTATTAATAAAAAACAAGGTAAATACAATTTTATAGACGAAAGTGATGGTTTACCTAATCAAAACCTTTACAGTGTTTTACCTGATAAAACTGAAAAAGGAAGTTTATGGTGTTCAAGTAATCGGGGGATTTTTAAGTATAATTTCATAAATAAAAATATCGATATCTACGGACTCAATGACGGAATTAATGCGCTGGAATTTAATTCTCAGGCGATGGCAATCAGACAAAACGGCGATTTTGTGTTTGGAAGTACGGATGGCATTACCATTATTTATCCTGAACGAATGGTTGTGAAAAATAAAAATTCGGATATTTTATTACATAATTTCAAAATCAATAACCACTCAGCAAATAACTACTACGATACAAGTCTGTTTATTTATAAAATTCCATATCATGAAAACGATGTGTCCTTTTCATTAATCAATATAAATTTCCCAAATTCTAATACGCCGATTTATTACAGAATATCAGGGATTGATAAAAAATTTTACGAAAGTAAAAATCCTGCCGACATCAGATATTCTGACTTGCCTATCGGAGAATATACACTGGAAGCAAGATTGCCGGGACAGGATGGTACATGGAAAAATTTAACAAAAATAATCATTTTGGCACCATGGTATCTTAAATGGTGGGCTTACTTACTATTTGTTTTTATCTTTGGAAGTATGGTTGTTGTTTTTCTCAGAATGTATATAAACAACAAGTTGGATCGGCAAAAGGCGATTATTGAAAATCAAAAAGCTATAGAGAAAGAAAGAAACAGAATTAGTTCAGATCTTCACGATGACATCGGTTCTACACTTAGCAGCATATCAGTTTACAGTGAATTGGCAGATAAATATTATCAAACATTTCCAGAAAAAAGCAGGGAAATGGTTCAAAAAATTTCCTTTCAGACACAAAATTTGATGGAACGTATGAGTGATATGATCTGGAGTCTCAAAACGGCAAGTCAGGAAAAAATCTCAATTAAATCAAAGATTCAGGATCATTGCAGAGATTTGTTGAATGTAAAAAATATTGAATATGACATCAGCGTGGATGAAAACGTGGACAGACATCTTACAGAACCGGGATTACGTAAAAATCTGTTACTGATCTTAAAGGAAGCCATTCATAATATAGCCAGACACAGCAAAGCAGACAAAGCGCACATTTCTGTTACCCTTGGGGATCATTGTTTGATTTTATTTGTAAAGGATAACGGAATAGGTATATCGAATCAAAATATACAGAATGGAAAAAGGGCTTTCAATAATGAAAAAAAGGGCAGAAGATATGAAAGCCACATGTAGTATAGAATCAGTTTCAGGAGAAGGAACCAATATCAGCTGTTTTATTCCGTTAGGTATAATCAGGCTTAATTGATAATCATACATTAACGTACTTGTATATGTTAATAAATGTTTTTATATATGACGATAACGAAGCAAGGCGGGACAGTCTCATTGCATTACTTGAACTGACAGATTCTATGCATTTTGTCGGCAGTGCAGCCAATTGTACATCTGTTGAGCAAGATATGTTGTCTTCAAAACCTGATGTTGTACTCATGGATATTGAAATGCCCGAAACTGACGGCATTGAAGGTGTTAAAAGGATAAAAAGCAAATACCCTTTTATAAAAGTTATCATGCAAACCGTATATGAAGACAGTGATAAAATCTTTAACGCTTTGCGCTATGGAGCTGAAGGATATATTCTTAAAAAAGCATCTGTCAATCATATCATAGAGAGCATCAAAGAAGTTTATAATGGAGGTGCATTTATGACGCCAAGTGTAGCAATGCAGGTAATGAATTTTATTAAAAAACCCACACCTTCTGATCAAAAAATGGAAAGTCTTTCGCCAAGAGAATCCGAGGTGTTAAAATATCTTTCTGAGGGGGATAGTTACAAAATGATAGCCGACCGACTTAAAATTAGCTACGGCACGGTCAATAATCATATTAAAAAAATATATGAAAAGCTACAGGTTCATTCGCTGGGAGAGGCCGTATCCTATGCCCTCAAAAACAATATAAATTATTGATCTTTGGGCAATGAGAATCTACATATCATTGAGTGGTTTGTGCTTGGCGCTTCTTCCATCATGCTGGTGTATCATACGATTTTGTATCTGCAGCAAAAAGATCATTACATTTTACTTTATTCAAATTATTTATTATCATTAGTTGTTTATCTCGTTTTCAGAAGATTGACCCACTATGATTCTTTTATGAATGATACATTTTCATTCGCATATGTGATTGACCATCCCTTAATCCTGTACATGCTTTTTAGTTATGTATTTTTTATATCAAGGGTGTTGGAAATAAATCAAAATGCTGCCGTAGTCAAGTTTGCTGTGTATGGCTTTTATTCAAGCATAGCGGTTTTGTTTTTCCTGCATTTGTACAAAATATTTTTCACTGATGAAACTGCTATGTCTAGGACTTATTTTTTAGTGAGCAAACTAACGTTATTGTTTTTTGCATTTCTGGGATTGTTTGGTGCCCTGTACATACGTAAAAATATTTTTGTAAGAATTATTATTGCCGGTGGACTTGTTTATGCTTTTTTTAGTTTATTAACTATATTTTCAATTTTTGGGGAGTTGAGGATACTTGGTTTATTGGAATATGACCTTTATTTTATTGGTTGCGTATTGGATATATTATTATTTTCCACGGCATTGGGATACAGAAGTTATTTGATCCATCAGGAGAAAGTAGAAACCCAAAAACTATTAATGATAGAAAGTGAAAAAAACAAAACATTATTACAACAACAACACAACATTCTCCAAAAAGAAAACGCGAGAGAGCAGGCTTTGGCATCTATGAATAAACATTTGCAGGAGGAGGTTGGTGCAAGTTTGTCCAGTATCCACGTTTTTGCGGATTTATCAGCAAACATAATGGAAACTTATCCTCAAAAAAGTAAGGAATATCTGTTGAGAATTGCCAGTCTGGGACAAAACATAATGGATGATATAGGAGATATCATTTGGTTGGCCAATCTCCACCATGAAAATCAACATGAAGCTTTTTTGACAAGAATAAAAAATTACAGCCATGAAATTCTTGTTCCGAAACAAATTCAAATGAACTTAACCGTATCCGAAGATTATTACAAAATCCCTCTTTCAGAAGAATTTTTAAGATCAGGAATCAAAAACATCAAAACAGAAATGAAAAACGCACAAAATGAAAATGTAACAAATGAATTAATTATTCGAATAGAAGTACAAAATAATCTTCCTGTCATACATTATTCTTAATGAAAATAATATAAATATGCTTGAAGCGTATTCTTCAGATGATTTAATAAAAATTTTGCCTTATGTGTTTACATTTGGAGCTACCCTGATACTTTTGGCCTATCAGATAGTATCCTATTATCATTACAGAGACAGTCTGTTACGGGATTTCTGTGTCTACCTGTTTTCTCAGACTTGTTACCTTAGTCTGGCCATTTGGATGCTCCTTGTTTTTGAAAATTATGCTGAATCTTCTCAAATTCTATTGATTGTCAGGGAGTCTTTGGAAATCCTGACTTACTTTTTTTATCTTATTTACACCACCAATGCCATTGGTTTTGATAACAAAAAACATAAATTATTAAGAACGATCATCAAAGCCACCCTGATTACCATGCTCATTTATCTGCCATTACAGATCTTTGTAATTTATGGATTGGAAACAAGTAATATATATATATTTATAGGCATCAGATTATTGATTTTTGCTTTGGCTGTCCTGATGTTTTGGCAAAGTTTTAAGATTAAAAACAATATAATTCTGACGTATATCCGGTCGGCAACGATGATTTATTTCTTTTTTGGTGTTGCGAGTTTTACGTCTATGTTTTTTGACATTCAAAAATATCACATGGTTCCTTATCACTTTATACTCATCGGTGTCATCACGGATTTAATTATTTTTCGATAGCTATGTCTGACAGAATTAAACATCAGATCATTGACGCCCAACAAATAGCTAAAGATAAGGAAATTGAACTTCAAACCATACAATACAAACAGGAACTCATTATCAAGGAGCAAAAGGAAGAATACAGACGAAATATTGCTATGGACCTCCATGATGACATTGGTGCAAGTTTAAGCAGTATTCTTATTTATAGTGAATTAGCGCAAAAAACAATTGTTTCAAAACCTACAGCTACCCAAAATATTCTCAATAACATCAGCGTATTATCCAAGGAAATAAGCAATAAATTGTCGGATTTTATCTGGAGTCTGAAAATAGAAAAAGGCATTACCCAAAATAGCCTGAAACAGCGGTTATTAGATTATCAGCAATTATTGTTTGCACAACTGAATATAACATGTACATACGAAATAGATGAGACCATTCTATCCGAAAATATTCATTTAATAAGAAATCTGCTTTTGATTATCAAAGAAGCTATGAATAATATTGCAAAATATTCAAAGGCACAAAATGTATTGATTTCCTTAACCAAAACACCCGGAAAAATCAACTTATTGATTAAGGATGATGGAATTGGTTTTGATCAAAATGCATCTAAAACAGGAAACGGATTAAGTAATATGGAAAAAAGATGTGAATCTGTTCACGGAACTTGCAAAATTACATCAATTTTGGGTCTGGGGACTACTATTGAAATACAAATTGAACATTCGGATAGCTAGATTTAGGCAGTTGTTTTTATTAAAAGATGTCTTAATTTTATGCCATGATAAAAGTTTTTATTTACGACGATAGTGATGCCAGAAAAGAAAGTCTTAAAACTTTACTGGAATTTACCGATAACATGGAGTTTGTAGGTTCTGCAGGTAATTGTAGTCAAATAATCTCAGACATAGAAAATACCAATCCGGATGTCGTATTAATGGATATCGAAATGCCTCTCGCTGACGGAATAGAGGGAGTACGTCAGATAAAACATTTTTTTCCGCACATAAAGGTTATCATGCAAACCGTTTATGAAGATATTGATAAAATATTTAAAGCTTTTGAACACGGCGCTGCCGGTTATATATTAAAAAAAGCTTCTATTGACCAAATTATTGAAAGTATTGATAAAGTATATGAGGGTCAGGTATTTATAACGCCGAGTATGGCACTTCAGATTATCAACAACCTGGAAAAATTTTCAGAAAAAGATGGAAAAACTTCATTAATTTCTACGATAGAGTTACAAATCATTCAACTCGTCGCACAAGGGTACAGCAATAAAATAATTGCTGAAAAAATGGATCTCACAGAAGTTTTGGTCAATAAACATATCACAGTATTTTCAGAGAGATTACAGAATTCAGCCTGGAAAGGTTAATTAGACATAATCACTGATCAGCTATTTTTTCGATTCTGTTTTTAATCGTTTTACCTATTTCTTTTTTCTAAAAAAAAGATTGAATAGCTATTTCAATAAAATATAAGTCAGAATAAGTGTGGAAATTGATGAAATCATTTGACATCATAAAAAATCTATCAATTGTATCGTAAAATTTTTCTGGAGGGGGCAATGGGTATAGCTATATTAAGCTATTGTACCGGAAATATAACACCTATACATTTGTGGTATAAATTTTCATCCTTTGAAAATTTATATTGAAATTCATTTTTATTACCTATTTATAATCATTTAAAATTAATTAATTATGACACCTTATCTTAAAATTGTTGGTTTATTATTTATTACAATAATGAACCTTTTTTCTACATCAGAACTGTATGATACTACGTTTTCAAAACTCAATCAATTTATTAATATTTCAGACGATTGTATTGATAAAGCAGTAAGAGATTCTAAAGTAAAAATTGCCTGTAGCAGTATAATTGAACCTGTATGTGGATGTGATGCTGTCACCTATGACAACGAATGCAAAGCCTCGAACGCAGGTGTCAAAAGATTTACCGCGGGTCCGTGCGCCACAGATAATGGTAAAGGTGGTAATTCGCCTAAAGACGATTGTATCGGTGACCGAAGTACCAAACCTTGTACTTCTATTCCTGAAAATGTTTGTGGATGTGATGGCAAAACCTACCTCAATCCATGTGCAGCAGAAAGAGCCGGTGTAAGAAGATTTACAAAAGGTCCATGTGAAAATGACAGCAACGGGTCATCTGGCATTGACGACTGCATCGGTCAGGGAAGTACCAAACCATGTAACTCCATAGCGGAAAATGTTTGTGGATGTGATGGTAAGACCTATCTGAATGCTTGCGTCGCAGAAGTAGCCGGTGTAAAAAGATTTAAAAAAGGAGCATGTAGAAATACGGACAACAATCCTGACCTTATTGACTGTGTCGGACAACGAATTACCAAACCTTGTAACTCCATTCCTGATAATGTTTGTGGATGTGATGGTAAAACCTATCTCAATCAATGTGCAGCAGAAGCAGCCGGTGTAAGAAGATTTACCAAAGGAGCATGTGGAAATACGGACAACAATCCCGAGGCCAATGACTGTATCGGTCAGGGAAGTACCAGACCATGTAACTCTATTCCCGATAATGTTTGTGGATGTGATGGTAAGACCTATCTGAATGCTTGCGCCGCAGAAAGAGCAGGTGTAAAAAGATTTGTAAAAGGAGCATGTAACAATAAAAGTAATTACCCGAACAGCACCGGTAATAATAAGTAATTACTTTATTCAAGATTTTAATATCAAAATTTAAAGACCTATGTCACTTACGTGTAAAATTATAAAAAGCAGCCTCCTTTTCTTTATATGTGTGGTAAATATATCATTATCTGAAGCACAAAACCTGATAAATTCCAATAGTGATGCCAAAAGAATATCACCCACAGAATTTAGTATTCCTGCTTCTCCGGTTTTTGACCTCATGGGCGTGACCCCTTCACAAGTCGTAAGGTCCAGTGACATAAAAGATTTTAAAGTTGATTGGGCATTTAAATCATGGAGTCTGAGTCCGAATATTGCACTGCAGTCGCAACCATTTTGGGAAATTTTGTATAACCGAAGGGATATAAAAAAATATCAGGAAGCCCCGTTGTGGAAAAGAAGATTATCTTCTCTCGATGTTTCCGCAGGTACTGTACTTGATCAAAATAGTGACAGAAGGATAGGATTTGCCGCAAAAATTTCATTGTATAAAGAAAAGGATCCATTAATGTTGAAGGATTATTATAAAGACATTGAAAAAGTAATCCAGGAGGAAAAAATATCCATTGAAAATGAGATTAAAATCCTTAAAAAACATTTGGATACTATTTCTGATATTTTTGCCAAACCCGGTCTAAGAAGTCAAATCGAAAGTTTGGAAGTAGAGCTTTTATCCTTTAATTCCAAAAGACAAAGTATGATCAATGAAAGAGCTTCTATCATTGTAGCTGAAAATTGGAATTCATCGTGGGTCGATATGGGATTTGGCAAGATTAATTCTTACATTACAGATCCGTCAGGTAGTTTAAAATCATTGAGGATTAACAGGTCTACGGCCACCGGACTTTGGATCAATGCAGGTAAAGGTTTGGGGAAATCATTTCTTTTAAGTGGTTTATTACGATGGCATACTTATAGTGAACAAGTAAATTTTAGTGTATTGGATGTTTCTGAAAGTTTTCGCTCAGATACATCGACAACAGCCAGCAATAATTTATTTATGCTGGGGACAAATCTGAGGTATGGCAGTCCTTTTTTTGCTTTTTTTATAGAGTGTGTTTACGAAAGACGTGCCCTGAAAACACCATTTGAAGCCATTGCTGAAGTTTTTATTACACCTGACAATTTTGAAATCGTTCCGGAATCTGTAAACTGGACCGTTGTACATCCTTTCAGATTCAATTTTGGAGGAGATTGGCGCATAAATAAAAATTTAAGTCTGAACTTCAGTATGCAGACCATATTTGATAAAACGCTGAAAATAAAAACCTTTTTACCAGTGGTTTCCATTTCATGTATGATGAGGTAATTGCTTAGAATTATACAACATTAAATTTCTGACAAAAGTATATTATTATTTCACTCACTTTTTAAATTTAAAATTAAATGACAACTAAATGTAATCAAAAAATGCAAAAATCAGTACTCTTACTGGTACTACTTTTTGCCACTATGTATGCTTATTCACAAGTGGACAGAGAATTTATTATGTACCATAAAAATGGTAAAGTCTACCGGCAGAGTTTAATAAAATCAGGCATCTGTGGTACTATTTTCAGAGAATCTACCTATGACACAGAGGGAAATATGATTCGGCAGGAAGATTGGAAAAACAATAAAAGATGTGGGATGACCTTTGTATATGTCAACAAAATTAAGGTAAAAGAAATAGAATTTAAAGATGGGTTAATGGAATCCTATATCGCCTATAAAAACGGGGCAATTTATAATCAAATTTCTAAAGACAGGAGTAAATTTGTCCGGATGGGCAAACTCATAAAAGTTAATTGGAAAAAATATTACCAACCTATTGGCAAAGATAAATTTATCGTTTTTGATAAAAATCAATTAGTCAATGTTCTTAGAAAGGATCTCATACCTGAAGAAATCCTTATCGGTATTGAACAAATATCAAAAGATTTTGATGGTAAAAAATTACCCGGGGACAACGCATACGTGAATTGTACAAGTACTTCAGCAACTATCAATGACGGTGATATAAATCCTACAAGTTCCAGCCCGTCAGAAAAGAAAAAAATTGATGATAAAGGTAATGAAATGCATAATGCCTGTGCCGCTGCAGTTGGCAGAGATTTGACAAGCGGATTGAGTGGTGCTGCAGGCAATGCTGCCAGGAAGGAAAGGATTGAAAGAGCCCGGCAAGGCATTGATAAAATGATAGAAAATTGTGGTTCAATGGGTGGAACAACCAGTGGTGGATTGGTTTCAAACCTGCCCGGTGGCGGAGGAGGTTTAGGAACGCCACCATCAGCTCCACCAATTGGTGCACCCGGCGGACGTATTATAAACGGTGACACCGAAACGACGCAGATAAGACCTATGATAAAGCCGGGTGATAAAACGGAGGAGGATGATATTCACGATAAACCAACTATGATTTTAGATAAAGTTTTAGGAGCTGTCACCGTAGTTGCCGCCGCAGGTACGTTTGTAGCTGGTTTAGTTGCGCTTTTTGGAGCTGCTCCTGTTGTAGCCGGTACGGCCGCGATTGTCGGGGTAGTTGTAGTATTTAGTCCTGAACCTGCTCCTGCACCAGCTCCGGGTAGCGGTCCGGATGTAAGCATTCCGGATGATATGGGAACCACAGATAACTGCGAAAGATTAAAAAATTTCAAAAAGTGGTGTGATCTTTCAAACTGGCAAGATCCTAAATGTGCCAATGCTGCCAATCTTTTTGGAGGTTGTGGAGGAGCTATTAAGGAAATGTATGTTACAGGTGGGGGTGATGTCACCAGTATGGAATGCCCGAGTCCATTATCTGCCGAAGAAATTGCCAAAAAGAAATGTGAACAAAAAGGAATGATTGGCCAACCTGCACCCGGCGGTACTTTGTGCAAAACAAGGGGATCAATGAGCGGACTCGTTTTGCCAAATCCGGATGCCAATGTGACCGATCCGCCGAGAGGTGATTTCCGTCAGATTTTTAGCGGGACTAATTATAAGTTTGCCGATAATTCAACAACTCTTTCAAACGTGGTGAAATCAAGCAAACAAACCAGTATGGTTGTTTTCATGGATCCCGATTGTCCATCTTGTCAATCACATTCAAATACACTTAACACAATGGACGTTCAAAAAGCTGCTGAGAGTAACAATATTCAGGTAGTTATCGTAGATGGTGGTTTGTCACATGATGTACTGATTGAAAACAAAATATTGGTTTACCCTACCACCATAGTTATGAAAAATGGTGTTAAAACCGTAACAGCTGCCGGAAGTATGACTTCTTCTGAAACCGTCAAATTTATCAACGATTTTAAATAATTGAATCCATTTTTTGTCAGATACACAGGCATATGATCATAACGATCAGAAAGCCTGTGTATTTGACATTTTACATTCAGTTAACCGGACCGGACCTTTTTGACAGAAAAAAAAGAGTGCTGTTTACAGGTGTATTTTATGTATCTTTTAAACGATAAGATATAAAATTTTACTGATAAATTTTGAGTATAAAATTAATTATCACTGAATCGTTACACAAAAGCAAGGTTTTGAATATGATCGTCATACCCCTTGATTCATCAATCTACAATCTGACCACCTTATGGGTCATAACAGGTTTTAAACCTGCCATATCGGCGACGGTAACATAATACAAACCGGGAGCTAAACCTGATAAATCAATGTCATTTTCTTTATCGTTCTGATTTTTTAGAACAAAGATCAATTTTCCTGTAATATCCCGTATTGAAATTTCCGGTACTATCCCATTTTCGGTGTGTATATACAACTTGTCGGAAGCAGGATTTGGATAGACATGACTCCAAACAGGTATTATATTCGTATTATTTGTAGATGCTGAAATACCCAGATCTTTTTCATCTACAGAACAATAATGTGAATACCAAAATTCAAGATTATTTTTTTTCATTCTGATTTGGCTTGCAACGGCAATTGAACCATTATCCATAAAATGAGCATCTCTGATTATAAATCTAAAATCTCCATTATATTTCAAACGGTTATATTTTAAAAAAGTACCTTTTTTTGTTACAATGTTTGTTTTGGGTTCAATTTCGATGACATCCCAATAATCTAATGAGTCTTCTCCATAAGAATAATATTGAGCCAAACAATAAGCTTTGTTTTGTTTTACACCAATAGGAATGATAATACCGTATATTGTATCCTGCACAGCCAAATAATTAAATTTACCCAATTGTTCTCCGTTTTTATCGGTCCACAACATCCAGGTAAATGCTCTGGCTGGTTGATAGTTATTGGGTGCCATTAATTGTGTTAAAAAAATTTGTTCCTGTTTAAATATCAATTCTGGTTGGTACGTAAATAAATTCTGTTGAGGTCTGGCTATGACATCTGTGACTTCCATGGTTTTGAACGCATACACACTATCTATATTACGGATATTATACCAATGTAAAAATGCCTTTTTAGGTGAATTAAACGAATTACCTCGGTCTCTTGTACCTGTCAATATGAGCATGGTATCTTTATTAAAGAGGGTATTTGTCCAGGGACGGTAGGCATCTGATAAATCCGGATTTAATTCAAGTAAAGTTGATGGATTTTTTACAATATTCAAATCATCATCGACCTTGTTAAATTCAAAAAAATCTTTGGTGATGCCATTGTTATTTTCAGAACGGTATAACAAACTAAAATATCTACCTTCTTCTTGTCTGTGCAATCTTGCTCCGCCGTCATTAAAACGGGCATGGTCAAAAAGCGTAGTATCCGTTCCGTATTTGAACGTTATGTTTTGACCGGTTTCGGCATCAATGGTATGGATCGCAGGCGTACCAATAAAAGGAAAGTTATTTGAGTTATTTCTGATGGTGGTATCCCGGTGCCTCAAAGTAATAATTTCGATACTACCGTCTGTGTTAAAGCCTATATAGGGTCGGGGTCTTTCAAAATTTTTTACTCCGGTATGCTGATTGTGCTGATGTACCCATACTTCTTCGCCACTGTATTTATTCAGCTTTGTCAACCGAAAACCATCCCAACCCGAATATCCGTTCAAAGAGGTGGCTGTATGTTCTAATATATAAAAAAAATCACCTTTTTCTACTGTTTTTTCAATAAATCTGTTGCCGTAAGGGGTATCCTCCGGTGTCCTTGGATTTTGTGGAAAATAATAATCATAAGTATAATACTGCCACTTGGGTTTTGTTATTTCAAATGGGGGAATATCAGATAAGGTTTGACAAATGGATGTGAGCGGATGTAAAAATATATACAAAAGAATGAATAAATTTATTTTCATGATTACATTGTATTTAATGATAGGAAATTGGGTGCAACAGAGTTGCACCCAATAAAGAATTATTGACATTCGTTAATACATGGTGAGGTGTATGGTCCTTCACAACTTTCTACCTGAAACTGATAATTGCAACCGATACCACCCACTTGTGTTTTGCTTTCACTAATGATAGTCCAAACACCATTTATTTTTTCAACATCATATTTATGCTCACAACAAGCATCGCTGCAACGGAGTTTTCCTAAGATTGTTGTTGGCGTACCTCTTGGATCGTACTTTGTCTCCAGGCACCATTGATTACAGGCCGCCTGGTAAAATGTTGAAGTAATGGTTGGACTTGCAGGATTCTCATCGTTTAAAATTACCAGAATTACCGCTTCCATGATTTCTGCATTTAAAAATGCCATGCACGCCTCAAAAGCAGCAGGAGAACTCATACAATTATTTATCCATGTATCAAAGGAATCACAATCTTCGGCAAAAACTTTAAAATATCCAAAGTAATAACCTCCGCCTGGACAAATATATCTTTCATATTCTATCCCTAACGGACAATTAAAAAAAGAAAAATTGATTACTTCGTAAAAAGTGTCTTTAACGCACCCTAAAATGTTAGGAGGACCACATGGTTCTGCGGTACGGTTTTCAATGGTGAGTATCGGATCAGAAACTTTCGGTCTGACTTCTTCTCTGTTACAGGACACCAAGAAAGCCGTCGTCAAGATAAAAACAATTCCGATGTTAATAATTTTTAAACTATGAAACTGTGAAACTGTGAAACTGTGAATTGAGCGTAAAATTTTCATGATAAAAAATTTAGAAATGAACGAATAGAAATAAATAAAATAGTCTTGGGATGTCAGTGGTGCACTCCTTTTGTATACAATTGGAAACTTAATATTGCACATACGGGCTTAATTTTTTAATAAAACAACTAATAAAAAATATATAGTAAAATATTTAATATATTACCAGATTTGTAAAATAAAACAAGCAAGAATTTATATGTGATATTTTATGATTTATAAAAAAAATCAAAAGTCTTAGCCTTTCTTTGCAAAACCTTGACTTATTTTTTTCTACAATCTGACCACCTTATGGGTCATAACAGGTTTTAAACCTGTCGTATCGGCGACGGTAACATAATACAAACCGGGAGCTAAACCTGATACATCAATGTCATTTTCTTTATCATTCTGATTTTTTAAAACAAAGATCAATTTTCCTGTAATATCCCGTATTGAAATTTCCGGTACTGTCCCATTTTCGGTGTGTATATACAACCTGTCGGAAGTAGGATTTGGATAGACATGACTCCAGACAGGTATTATATTCGTATTATTTGTAGATGTTGAAATACCCAGATCTTTTTCATCTACTGAACAAAGATGAAAATACCAATATTCAAGATTGTTTTTTTTAAGTTTAATATCACTCTGGACAGATATTGATCCGTTATCCAAAAAATCTGCATTTCTTACTGTATATCTGAAAGTCAAATTCATATGTTGATGTGATTCAAACTGTCCAACTTTTTTTATCACCATTGTATATGGCTCAATTTCCAATACATCCCACTTTTCTATAGGGTCATCAATGGTTGCATTATAATTTGCCAAAAAATATGCTTTACCATTTTTTATTCCGATTGGTCTGATATCTAAGTAAAATGTGTCTTCTCTGGTTATATAATCAAATTTCCCTAATACATTTCCTTTGCTATCAGTCCACAAGAGCCAAACAAAATTTTTAAATGGCAATTTAGAATCCGGCTGCATAGTTTGTTTTAAAAAAATATGCCCCTGTTTAAAATACAACTCAGGATCATATCTGTACACGTTTTTTTGAGGTCTTGCAAAAACATCTGTGACTTCCATGGTTTTGGACGCATACACACTATCTGTATTACTGATATTATACCAATGTAAAAAAGCTTTTTTAGGTGAATTAAACGAATCACCTCGGTCTCTTGTACCTGTAAGTATGATCATGGTATCTTTATTAAAGAGGGTATTTGTCCAAGGACGGTAGGCATCTGATAAATCCGGATTTAATTCAAGTAAAGTTGATGGTGTTTTCACAATATTCAAATCATTATCAACCTCGTTAAATTCAAAAAAATCTTTGGAGATACCATTGTTATTTTCAGAACGGTATAACAAACTAAAATATCTCCCTTCTTCTTGTCTGTGCAATCTTGCGCCGCCGTCATTAAAACGGGCATGATCAAAAAGCGTAGTATCCGTACCGTATTTGAACGTTATGTTTTGACCGGTTTCGGCATCAATGGTATGGATCGCAGGCGTACCAATAAAAGGAAAGTTATTTGAGTTATTTCTGATGGTGGTATCCCGGTGCCTCAAAGTAATAATTTCGATACTACCGTCTGTGTTAAAGCCTATATAGGGTCGGGGTCTTTCAAAATTTTTTACTCCGGTATGCTGATTGTGTTGATGAACCCATACTTCTTCGCCACTGTATTTATTCAGTTTGGTTAACCGAAAACCATCCCAACCCGAATATCCGTTCAATGCAGTGAATGTACTCTCGAGATGATAAAGAAACTCACCTTTTTCAATAGATTTTACAAAATTTCTGTTGCCGTAAGGGGTATCCTCCGGTGTCCTTGGATTTTGTGGAAAATAATAATCATAAGTATAATACTGCCACTTGGGTTTTGTTATTTCAAATGGGGGAATATCAGATAAGGTTTGACAAATGGATGTGAGCGGATGTAAAAATATATACAAAAGAATAAACGAATTTATTTTCATGATTACATTGTATTTAATGATAGGAAAAAGGGTGCAACAGAGTTGCACCCAATAAAGAATTATTGACATTCGTTAATACATGGTGAGGTGTATGGTCCTTCACAACTTTCTACCTGAAACTGATAATTGCAACCGATACCACCCACTTGTGTTTTGCTTTCACTGATGATAGTCCAAACACCGTTTATTTTTTCAACATCATATTTATGTTCACAACAAGCATCGCTGCAACGGAGTTTTCCTAAGATTGTTGTCGGAGTACCTCTTGGATCGTACTTTGTCTCCAGACACCATTGATTACAGGCCGCCTGGTAAAAAGTAGAGGTAATAGTTGGACTTGCAGGATTCTCATCGTTTAAAATTACCAGAATAACCGCTTCCATGATTTCTGCATTTAAAAATGCCATGCACGCCTCAAAAGTAGCAGGAGAACTCATACAATTATTGATCCATGTATCAAAGGAATCACAATCTTCGGCAAAAACTTTAAAATATCCAAAGTAGTATCCTCCGTCTGAACAAATATATCTTTCATATTCAATCCCTAACGGACAATTAAAAAAAGAAGAATTAATTACTTCGTAAAAAGTGTCTTTGTAACAAGTTACTCCTGAAATAATTGGCCCACATGGTTCTGCGGTACGGTTTTCAATGGTGAGTATCGGATCAGAAACTTTCGGTCTGACTTCTTCTCTGTTACAGGACACCAAGAAAGCCGTCGTCAAGATAAAAACAATTCCGATGTTAATAATTTTTAAACTATGAAACTGTGAAACTGTAAAACTGTGAATTGAGCGTAAAATTTTCATGATAAAAAATTTAGAAATGAACGAATAGAAATAAATAAAATAGTCTTGGGATGTCAGTGTTGCACTCCTTTTGTATACAATTGGAAACTTATTATTGCAAATATACTGTAATAATTTTAAAAAGTATAAAAAATGTATTAAAATTATTATATATTTATTATTTACATATGTATGTATTAGATTATGATATTTTTGTAAAGTTAATTCAATGTAATTAATTTTATATTATCAAAATAATTACATAAAACGTGTTGAATAAACCCTACCTTACACCTTCAAATTATTTATCATGAAACTATATCTTTTTTTGTTTCTTTTCCTGTCAATGAATTGTTCTTCTCAAAACCCAAAAAATCCTTCTCCTTAACCTGAATTCCGCATTAGACTTTGTCATGAGAGAAGATATGACAAAATAGTTATGAGGCTCGGTCTCGTCTTAAGGACGAGATTATCCGCAGATGCAGCCATAGCTGCATTGAGGAAGAAAAAATGAGAACCGAAGTAAATATGAAGTCAGATTTTTTCGCAATAAATTTCTAATTCGGATTTCAGGTTTAATGAATTGTATGAAGGATCGTATTATAAAACCGAAAAAACCTTTGGAGTATATAAAATCAAACGTACAAAAAATGAACAGATCGAACACGTTGTCAAAAGCAAACTTAAAATAGCATTTACCCTGACCTGGACGGAAGATTGTAACTGCGAACTAAGGTTTTCAGAGGTTCTGGAAAACGGTATTGGTCATGACTTTGAAACCATGTTGAAGGATGTCGTCAGAACGGAAAAAATTTATGATATCAAAAGGGATTCAACACAAAAAATTATATCCTACAAAGTCAAAACGACTTCCAATCAACACGACTCAACCGATATTGAAGAATTTTTTGTGGACACCGAATAAACCTTACCAACTAAGGTTTTTGCGTATTTCCAGTGATATTCCTTTGTGGCTGTATGTTTCTGACAATCCATAGGCAGAACGCAACACCTGGTTCAAATCTCTTTGATATATGAGTCCCATCCTGATTTCGTAATCTTTAAAGGCATAAAGGGTCATGTCAATTCCGCCAGACCAGGACAACATGCGGGATGTTTTCATAAAGGTCTCAAAAAGCGCTTTGTCTTTGTAGATCATCCGGCCATCCGGTCCAATATGAATGCCCTGATAACGCTGCAAAAAGGTCAGCTGAAGTCCCAACGATGGTTCTATCCTGAGTTTTCCCAACGTCAGGTGATATCGCATCACAACCGGTATACTCCACCGTGTAAGGCTGTTGGGTGAATAAATCTGATAACCAGTTGTTTTAGTCTGCCTGACATTGCCGGCAAAAAACTCTGTTCCACTGAGGCTGGTGTAATAAAAAGCGCTGTCGGAAGGGATGTCATTCACCGTTTGTCTGACGTCGCGCGCAATCACCACTTCATTGATTTTTTGATACTGAAGACCGGCACCAAGACTGAAAGATGTATTCAGTTTTCTGTTGATCAAAAGAGAAGAAGTCATACTTTCTTTTACACTTTCGATATTTTGCCGGTTTTGTTTCCAGGTGTCACCGTCAGGATGTAAGCTCTCTGATTTTTTGGCCGCCTGAGCCAACATAAAGTTTGCCGTGACAAACCATTTTTGTGGGACGTATGGTTGTATACCTGATGGTTTTACGAAAAAATATTCCGGCGTTTTAACTTTATTTTCCGTCAAAGAAACTACCTCTTTTTCTTTTGAAAACAGGTGAGGAAGTTGTTTTTCCAAAGAGATTTTTGCCTCCCTTTTTTCTGATAAAATTTCGGTTTTATCTGGTGATCCTAATTCAGTAGAAAATGACTTTGTTTCATCAGGATTTCCACTTTTATTTTGACCATTATCACTTCTATTTTTGTCAAAATCAGTGCCGAATAGGATCTCCGCATTTTGGGTGATATTTTTTGAAACATTCGTACCTGCAATCTTCGTTCCGCCTATATATTCATTGGCCTTCAGGTCACTTTGACCTTTTGTATTTTTTGTGGTTGAAAGGGTTTTTTCCGGTCTGTTTTGCTGGTTTTGATCCTGATTAATCTCCGGATTTTTTGATGTGGTGACAGGTTGATTGCCGACCACTTCATTTATGGTTGTTGAGGTGATTGATTTGGGTGAATCAGTCGATGATTCTGACACATTGTTCCGATCCATAAACATCCATGCGCCAGTTGCAACCACCACCAGAATCAGCCAGAAAAAGAAGATTCTGTTTTTGCGTTTTTTTGGAGGCAATAAAGGTTCGATATCCTGCCACATTTGGTCTTTGTCCCAAGAAGGAACCGGTGTTTCAAAGGCCTTTTTTATGTTTTGCTGAAAATTTTCCATGTGTCTTTGTTTAAAAAAATAATGCTGCTTTCCAATTGATTCTGAGTTGGTCTTTGGCCCTCGATAGCCGCGACCTGGAAGACGATTCCTGTATGTTCAGGAGAGTCGCGATTTCTTTGTGTGACAATTCATCATAATAATACAATTGAATGATCATTCGGTGCTCTTCAGGAAGGTTGTCGATTTTTTGTCGCAATACTTCCGGAGAAAAGTTTTCATCTTCGTACTCTTTTTGAAAAGGCAAAATCACCTCATCAATGTCATATTGGATGACCATTTTTTTATGCTTTCGCAAAAAAGATATGGCTTCATGAATACAGATTTTTTTGGACCAGGTGGTGATACCGGACTTTTCGACATCATAACCTGCCAGATTGTAAAAGATGCGGACAAAAGTGTTCTGAACGACATCTTTGGCAAAATCCATGTCTCTGGTATATCGGTAAGCTACCGCCATCAGCTCGTCTGAGAGACAGAGATAGAGGTGCTTTTGGGCACTTCTGTCTCCGTCTAAACATTTTTGGATGATGTCGTACATATTTGTTCCGCCACTCATAATTTGCTGGTAATCGTTGGTAAAAGTTTATGGCAAATTGATTACAAAATTTCCTGTCACCGGAAGGGGGATAACCGCACCTGCTGCCTGCCCGGTAAGATCACCCGAAAAGTTGCCTTTGATGATTTTGGCATCCTGTTGGGTGTACGTGACGGTGAGCACATCGGTGGCACTTTGATTAAAACTATAGGTTTCGCCGACTTGTCCTCCCTGAAAAGTGAAGTTTTTGATTTTATTACCTCCGCTGGTGTAATCGGGAATAGTGAACTTCAAAAACCCTGTGTTTGCGGTTGGGTTTTGTGATGAAATCAAGGTTCCGTTGGCATCAATCAAACCGTCAGTGATCTCATAATAATAAGATTTTAAACCGACAGACCATTGAACATAAGGTTTTTCAGTCAGGTCCCTGGCACAAACTGTAATACTTCCTAAATCCTGATTTGGCGAGGTAATTTCGTAGGTTAACACATCTGAAACTTTGTTGTTGCCAAAATCCGTGATGGTAAAAGTTACTATCCATGGCTGATTCTGATTGACCTTTTTGATACAATAATTTCTGGTCCACCAAAAGAAGTTTGACACACTTGCTGCATCAAAAGAAAAAGTCTGATTGCCTTTGGTGATGGTGCCTGCCATTTTTCCGTTTGTGACAACCGATCCGTTGCACTGTAAACCATAGGCAAGGAAACCTACTTCCATTTCGGCTGCTTCATCTGTTACAGGGTTGGCTTTATTTATGAGAGGTAGTTGTACATCTTCGGTAAACGGACCGATCAATTCAGCCGGAAAACCACCTAATATAGTGACTTCATTTTTATTCAGAAGGCGGGGTTGACATAATTCCTGAATTGCGATGTAATAAAATTCCTGATCTTTTGGCATCAACAATTCGTAATATCCGTTTTCATCGGTGGTTACACCATCGCCTTGAGATTCATAGGTAAAAGGTGCTACTTCTACGATATCATACAACAAAATAATGTCTGCATTGGCGGGATTTCCCATCGGATCGGTGATGTACCCGGACACGACGATGAGATCATTACTTCCCGGATTTTGCAGGTATTCCTGTTTGGAACTAAACATTTCATTTTCAGTCAATGTAATGGTGCCGATGTCTGATTTTCCAAAATTTTCGTGAACGCGTTTGGCCGTAATTTCATTGTTTTGTTTTACGGCAAACGTCACATGGGCATCTTTATCTAAAGGAATGTTGAGGGTATTAAAAGCACCGGCAACATCTGTAGTGACAGAACCGACGAGTTTTTCGTGTTGATAAACCTCCACTTTGGTTCCGGCTACCACACCGTTTATATCCTTAACGATTCCTTTAAAAAGTGCACCTTCAATTTCTTTAGGATCTTCGGTCTCCGTTTCATCGATAGGAATCAGAGACTCTTTTCTGCATGAAGATAAAGAGATAAAGACTAATAGAGCAAATATAAAAAAGTTTTTCATTATTTTATTTTTTATGAATGTGAAAGGAAAATATTCAATCACGATCGATCGTAGCCTTCTATAAGCATGAAAGGTAAAAAACGTTGCAGGAAATAATATTTTTTTTCAGTATTTTTTCAGATATATAAGTGTTCTGTGATAGTATATCACAAAAAAAGGCATTGAATACATAATTTCAATGCCTTTTGTTTTATTACATACGTAGGGTCTGCTGAAAAAGTCAGCAATGAATCAGATTCAATGCGAAGGCAAAGAAGATGTATAAAAATACCTCGATTTGCCTTCAACGCAGAAGATGGTTTATGCGGGCTAACAAAAAACAATTTTAGTAAGGAAGTTAAATGCACGAAAATTAAATAAAATGTTGGAAAAGTAATGCACTTACATGCATCAAAATTGAACATAAGATTTTGATTATTAATATTTTTTGTGCTTTTCAGCAGACCCTATGTATTTTTTTATCTTCTAAAATATAATCATATTTACAAAACCAAACCCTTTTTTATTCCGCATAAGCCGGATTGGTTAGAAATGTAGGATCACTTAATGTTTTCAAAAAGGCTACCAGGTCCTTTTTTTCCTGATCGTCCAAAAACAATCCTCTGGTAATGGTCGGAGCGATCAAAGGGGAGACTGTGGATGACATTTTTACACCGGAATGATAATGGTCTATTACCTCTTCCAAAGTTTTAAATCTACCATCGTGCATATAAGGAGCAGTTTGGGCAATATTGCGCAGAGAAGGTATCAGGAAGGTTGCTCTGTCCCCGACATTTTTGGTAACCTCTTCTCTTCCCAAATCTGTAAAGGCAGCATCGGTATCCAATCCGTTATTCATAAACTCTCCGTTTTCAAAATTCGGACCACTATGACAATGGGCACAATCTGCTCCTGACAATTCCGGAAAAAACGGATTGTATTCGGTAAAAAACAATTTTCTGCCACGTTCTTCACTTTCCGTGAGGGTGGCTTTACCTGCTAAAAACTGATCGTATTTTGAATCAAAAGATACGATCGTCATCATAAATTGTTCAAGAGCCAGACTGATTTTTTCAGATGTGATTTCTTCATTTCCAAAAGCTCTGATAAACTGATCTGTAAATTTAGGGTTTTTTTTAAGTTTTTTGACCACATTTTCAAGGGTTTCATGCATTTCCAAAGGATCCTGAATGGGTAGTAATGATTGTTCTCTTAAGGTTGCTGCTCTTCCATCCCAAAAAAATCCCGATTGTCGCCAGGCAAGATTAAATACCGGCATGGCCTGTCTTTTTCCTTTTAATCCATCCACACCTATAGAAAATTGATTTTGATCTGAAAATCCGGTGGTCTGAAGGTGGCAACCGGCACAAGCTTGTTTTCCGTTTTTGGACAATGACTTTTCATAAAACAACATCTTACCCAATTGTACACCTTCAAGGGTTAACGTATTATCGGAAGGAAGTCCGGGATCACCAAAACTTTCCGGATACACAAACGAATAGGGTGTCGGATCATATACAGCAGAAACCTTTTCTTCCGACTCACAAGATGTCAGCAAAATAAAAACCATCGCGATAAAAAAGGCGATTTTGTTCATGGTATAAAACATTTTATTCTGCAAAATATGGATTAGAAATAAGGGTGTAATCGTCCAGCGTCCTCAGGAAAGAGATCAGCGCTTTTTTTTCTGTATCATTCAATCCTAAAGGTCTGATCAACGGACTTTTGTTTTTATGGGGTTTACCTCCGCTATTGTAATGTTCAATGACATCGACCAAAGTAGCCAAAGATCCATCGTGCATATAGGGAGCTGTAAAACCGGTGTTTCTGAGTCCGGGTGTTTTAAACAGAGCCAGGTCTGATTCCTTTTGGGTCAGTCGGTAACGTCCGGGGTTCAGATATGATTCATATAATCCGTTGTTTTTAAACCCATAATCGGTAAAATTAAATCCGCTGTGGCATTCGCTGCAATTTGTCCGGTCACTGAAAAAAAGTTCTTTACCCGACGATTCTTCAGTTGTTAATGAGGTTTTACCTTCAATAAATTGGTCGTATTTACTATTTCCGCTTATCAGGCTGCGTTCAAAGGTGCTGATGCTTCTGGTAATCGTAAACGGGTCCAAAGTTCTGCCGTAGGCTTTTTTTGCCATTTCCTGATATGTCGTATCTGATGAAAGTCTTTCAGCAATTTGTACGATGTTAAAACCAAATTCATTGTGTTCCTGAATCGGGACCAATACCTGCATTTCCAACGTAGGAAGTCCGCCTTCCCGGGTTAAATACGGGTGAAAGGCAACATTGGCTAATGAAGGAGAATTGGTCGTTCCCGCTCTTCCAAAAACCCCGGGAGTCAAAGGTTTATTATCGGCAAAAGCATAAGATATTTTATGGCAGCTTGCGCAACTGATGGTGGAGTCTATAGATAACCGTTTGTCAAAAAAAAGTTTTTTACCCATGATCCATCTTTCAGTACTGAAACCATTTTCGACGGGAAAGTTGATCGTTGGAAAATGTGGCGGTAAAACAATGTTTTGCAAAATGTAGGATGTTGGTTCAGGGACTATATCCTCATCAGAACAAGCAAAAAAACTTGTTATGAAACAAAATATAATTGCCGTTCTGACACCCATGTTTTGTTATGGTTTGACCAATTTTCCCTGACCGGTTAGCTGGCCGGATTGGAAAAGGTCGATGGTATACAATCCTGCGTGCTCAATCCACAATTCATTGGATAAGGCCGGTTGAAGGATCTGACTTACTTCTTTGCCTGTTATATCTCTGAGGACAAGTTTTGCTTGTACGATTTGTTCCTCTGTCAACGTAATGGTGATTTTATTGTCAGAAACAGGATTCGGATACATTTTTAAATCTGCCGGATAAACATTTTTTACAGAAGATGTAGTCGGGCTTGCGGTGAAGATTTGATGGTTAAAATTGTCCATGAGCGGCAAAATTTCTTTATTGCTGCCATGAACAAATACAATTTTGTCCATATTGATGCCCGTAAATGCGTCAGCATAATCTGCATCTATACTGACGACGATGGCTCCGTTTCTGTTTTCACCTTTGGTCACGATCGTCCTTGGTTTATAAAATTGATTTCCCAAAGCATGTAACTGATATTCAAATTGCAGCGATGATCCTGACAGTCCTTCTAAAGCGACAAATCTGTATCCTGCTGCCCAGCCCCAATGCATATCCGGAAATCTGGGTGCAAGTGGATGTCCTGCAGGCCATAAAGTCGGGTCAGCGTGGTTATTGACAGAATCCACACCAATAGAAAACGTGATGGAGTCAAGAACCTGGATGGGGTAGTCTCCTAATAATTCGTTCACTTTTTGAGCGTTGGAAACCAAAATATATTTATTTTTAATGTTGGTAATTTGTCCTCCGTCATGATGTAGTCTGATAGAAGAAATATAATAATCCAATCTTGATATGGTAAATTTCGAACCAAGGTCATTGGTGCCTGAATCACCTATTGTCAGGGTTTGATCACCCAAAAAATGATTCACTTGAAAATAAACTTCTTTTTGACCATATGATTTTACAAACAGAATGGTCAAAAGTACCAGGAAAAAGGATTTTTTAAATAATCGTGTCATGCTATATGTTTAAACGGTTAAGGCTGTAGAAATACCCTGATATAACGGCTGGCCGCATCAGGGAGGTAAAAATACTACCTGGACAGCTTATTTATATTCTTTTACTGAAAATAAATATTTATTTCAGCTTTAACAGGCTGTTTAAAGTCCTTATTTGGATATTTTGAATACTTTTTTGGTTTTTTTAAAAATGATTATTTTAATTTCGGTTTGCCGCTTTTGATGATAATGGTTTGTAACTTTTTGTCATCAATCATTTTATTCAGGGTTACAATTTCCGAATCTCTGACAGCGTACCATTTGTTGAGGTTGCGATCTATTTCGGCAATCAACTCGTCACGAACTCCAATCATCGACGCGGTTGGTGGAAAATCATTGACGGTCATATCTATCAGGGCATTGATGTGCGCCAGTTTATTGGTGAGTCGGATCGGAAAATTGAGCGGATCCTGTCCGCTTCTGTTTTTGGTCTGATATAATTGATTTTCAATTTCCACCACCAAAGAGTCAATATTTTTAATAAAGGTTTTGACTTCAGGGTCATCGGTTTTTTCAGCATAAGCATTGAGCTGAGTTTTCAAATCCCGGATGTCGATGATGGTTTGATGGGCTTCATCTATTTTTTTATTGATAGAATAAATAAAATCAAACTGATCGGATATATCCTTTTCCGTTCCTTCAGACAACGGATTTTTTAGTATTTGGAATGTTTGGGTACTAATGACATTTTTATTGAGGCACAACGATACTTTATATTCTCCGGTTTTTGCCACAGGACCGCGCAAAGAACTCCACCACAAAATCATACCATCAATTTTTTTTGCGGAAGGAAACCTCATGTCCCAAATGTGTATGTTGCCTCCTTTTTTTACGTTGATTTTGTCAACTTCCTTTGTTTCAACCGAAGAAAAAGATTTGATTGTATCGCCGGACGAAGTCATGTACGTAATGTAAACCGTATCTTTTTTTTCATCATAAGCTGGAAGGTAAAAATGAGTGACGACGCCACCGGGATGGTTGATACCAACCTGTTTGTCTTTTTTATTTTGTGAACCGTCAATTCTCCATACATCTGCGGGTTTGCATAAAATAACCTGCGACGAATCCATCGTCATGGATTGGCGGATGATGTGTAAGTCATCTATCATCCATAAACTCCGACCTTGTGTGGCGGCAATGAGGTAATTGTTTTTGACCGCCAGATCGGTAACCGGAACCAAAGGAAGGTTTTTCTGAAATGTTGACCATGACAAACCGTCGTCGTAAGAAATATACATGCCTTGTTCGGTACCGGCATACAACAGACCTTTGATTTCCACATCTTCGCGTACTACACGGGTAAAATGTTCTTCATGGATTCCCTTGGTGATTTTAGTCCATGTTTTTCCATAATCTGAGGTTTTAAATATGTAGGGAGCATAATCTCCGGATTTGTAGGAGGTACCTGCCACATAACAAACGGCAGGGTCGTATTTGCCTGGTTCTATGCTGTTGATCATCAGATATTTTGGCATAAGCGGTGAAGTGACTTCCGTCCAGTTTTTACCTCCGTCACGAGTCAGGTGGATTCTGCCGTCGTCACTTCCTGTCCATATCAGACCTTCTGATACCGGTGATTCATCAGCAGCAAAGATGGTTGCATAATATTCCACGCTGGTATTGTCTTTGGTAATGGGTCCGCCGGAAGGTCCGAGTTTTTCTTTTTCATTTCGGGTCAGGTCCGGACTGAGGATTTTCCATGTTTGTCCTTCATCTTCGGTGACATGCAGATGGTTTGAGCAGGCATATAACCGGTTTGTTTTGTGTTTTGAAAAAAAGATCGGAAAGTTCCATTGAAACCGGTATTTCATCCCTTCGGCACCATGCCCTATTGGGTTATCCGGCCATACATTAATACCTCTGACGGATTTTGTTTTATGGTTGACCCTTGTGAGGAATCCACCGTAGCTGCCTCCGTACACGATTTCTGAATCTTTCGGATCGACGGCGATATGAGCAGATTCACCGCCGGCTGTTTCTTCCCAATCTTCTTCTGTGATGGCTGAGCCAAAAGAACGGTGCGAAATCCGCAAGGTAGAATTATCCTGTTGGGCAACATAAATTCTGAATGGAAAATGATTGTCCGTCGTTACTCTGTAAAACTGAGCCGTGGGTTGATTGTGGTAGGTGGTCCATGTTTCGCCGCCATCCAAAGTCACCTGAGCGCCACCGTCATCTCCCATGATCATTACAGATGGTTGCTGCGGATCGATCCATAAATCGTGATGGTCACCGTGTGGGGCATAAAAATCCTTAAAGGTGACCCCGCCATCCACTGATTTGTGGTATTCTACATTCAGTACATACACGGTATGGTCATCTTTGGTATCAGTGTACACTCTGCTGTAATACCAGGCTCTTTGCCTGAGTGAACGTTGGTCATTTTGTTTGGTCCAGCTTTTTCCACCATCATTTGATTTGAACAAACCACCGTTTTCATTTTCAATCAAAGCATATAAGATCTGATTGTTGCGGTGAGCCACGGCGATGCCAGCGATGCCCCAGACACCTTTCGGCAGACCGGGAGCGTCAGAAATATTTTGCCAGGTTTCTCCGCTGTTTGTGCTTTTCCACAATGCTGAACCTTCACCGCCGCTTGAGAGACTGTAAGGAGTACGACGTACATTCCACGTGGTGGCATATATGATGCGCGGATTGGTCGGGTCGATACAAAGGTCAACGGCTCCTGAGGAAGCATTGGCATACAATACTTTTTTCCATGTATTGCCTCCGTCCGTACTTTTGTAGACTCCACGATCCGGGCTGTCTTTAAAAAGGTCTCCCATGACGGCAGTGTATACGATATCCGGATTGGTCGGATGAACCCTGATTCTGCCTATATGTCTTGATTTTTCCAAACCTTTTGACGTCCATGTCAGGCCGGCATCTTCACTTTTCCATACACCTGTACCGGAAGAAACATTGCCTCTGACTGTTTTTTCACCACCGCCGGCATAGATCACATTCGGATCTGAAGCACATACGGTGATACTTCCTATCGAACCGCCAAAAAAACCATCTGAAATATTGTTCCACGACCTGCCGGCATTGTCGGTCTTCCATACACCGCCACCGGTAGCACCAAAATAAAATGTTTGGTTATTTCCGGGTACACCGGCCACAGCACACGATCTGCCTCCGCGAAAAGGACCGATACACCTCCATTCGACAGATTCTGTCAATGCCGTAGCCGGCACATTTCCGGCTTTTTTTTGAGCAGTGACGGATACTGTAGAAATGGAAACTAACAACAGCATTAAAAAGTGGTGGATATACATCTGTTTTATTTTTACTATGTAGAAAATGGGAAAACCGAACCAAAAAATCGTCAAAAAGTTGAGGTAAAAATGATCCGATCAGTATTAAAAGACAAATATGATAGTTTCAGCATGGTACACCAAATTTTATACAAATTTATTTGCTTTAAATCAGGAAATGACGAATTTGGTATGAAGTATTAGACTTTTAAGTTTATTACACTTTGTAACATTCCATACACCATTTATTTGAGTTTGAAATCACTATACACCACTGCAGATGCCTGTTATGTCAGTTAGAATTCGCTTAGTAAAAGTGCCGATTCAGAATATTCAGTAAAGATTAATTTTCATTAAAGGTGCAGACCCAAAATATTGCCCGATAATTAATTGGATAATTATTTTTACTTAAAACCAGACCCTTTTTGCCCTCAATAAATATTTATTTCAATCCAAAACACTATTCACTTCCAACCAATAACCATCCGGATCTCTGAAAAATACTTGTTTTATGCCATCGGGTCTCTGGTTAATTTTATTGACATTGCCTGGCCAGTCGGAATACTCAACCCTGTTAACCTCCAATTTGCTGATCAGATCATCAAAACGATTGGTTGATAGGGCAATATGGACAGCTTTATTAATAATCACCGGTTCTTTAACTACTGAAATCAGGTGTAATTCATTGCCATCAGCCAGAGAAAACCACCTGATTCCCTCTATTCCCACCTTGTTGGTTATTTCTTTCAGCCCAAGAACATTTTTATAAAAATCTGCCGATTTGCCAAGATCTTTTACCGATAAGGCCATATGGTTAAACTTCAATTGCAGATTTCCATCGGTTTGTCCGGATAAGGATACACTTAGCAAGAAACATAAAAGAGATGAAATTACAGGTTTTAAGCTGGAAATTAATGTAAACATCAAAGAGTTAATTTAATAGAAACAAAGTTAATTGTTTTCTGATTATTTTTGCGCATATTATTAAATTTAAACCCCAATAAAATTCTTTGTATCCTACGGTATTGTTTTAAACCATGGAAATCTTCTCTTACAAAAGCAGGGTGACTGACCGTTGCTCGCCATTTTGAGCCCCACGGAAAGGGCTCAAAATAGGGAAGGAACCGCGAACCAGGGCTTGCGGGTGAAAAATTAAAATAGGTATTAGGTTTTGGTATTTAGGTGTGTTTAGGGTTAAAAGTTTATGGTTTAGGCTATGTTGTCGAATCTTCCGGAGTTGTGGGAGATAAAAAGGTTTTTTTAATGCTGCGCATTATTCCTGTTTGACCCCTCTAAATCTCCCCGGAGGGGAGACTTTGGGAGGCACAACAAACGAAGAAAGTAGTCCGCAATTTACTTTTGTCGACCATCGAAATTCCCCTCCTTCGGAGGGGTTTGAGGAGGCCAAAAGTCAGCTGCAAAGATTCAGAAATCGTTCACACTGTTCCCTTCTTTCGGTCGGGACCATTCAGTTTTCCCCGATTTTTCCCAAAACCAAAAAGATTTGAATAATGGAAACCACATGTAAAATCACAGGGTTAACAAAAATAAAACGAATCCCAAAGTGGTTAGGACGACAATTTGGAAAAAAACCCAAATTTTATTCGTGGCTATTGTTGTTCAATCCTTTCCGGATTGTTGGGATAAGGCCAGTTTACTCAAACCACTTCATTTCTATCCCGTTTTTTATAGATAACATATGGTGATTTTATGGGATTTATTATCAAATACCTTAAGGTTGGTTTATATTTGCAGGAGATATTCGCAGATTAAAATCTGTTTAACAATTTATTGAAAAAATATATTTTATGTTTTCTTTTCCACTTTCATTTTTGAAAAACCTATGTTTGTTGGTGATTTTTGCTGTGTCAGCAACTGCACAGTCATCTGAGTGGCAAAAGGAATTTCAAAATAAAACGTCCAATCTGACTATCATAGATAAAGAGATTGCGGTAATGGAATACAATTATCGTTTTGGGTTGATCAGTATTAAAAAAGATACCCTGATACCACCGGTATATGAAGGTATAAATCTGGTTCCGACATTATCGCGGGCTATCGTAAGCCGGCATTTAAAAATGGGGGTTACGAACTACAAAGGTCAGTTTGTCATTCCGATGGAATACAAGTCGATCAGTGAAAATGGAAGACATTTTATAGCTGAAATTGATTCTAAAATGTTTTTATACGATGTTGAAGGAAAGTTGATACAAACATGGGATGCCACGGATATCGAATCTGTGGATGTCAAAAACAAACTTATCATCATCAAAGATAAATACCCGTTAATGGGAATACAAAATTTTGGTGGAAAATCAATTTTTCCGGTACAATATGAATCCATCAAAAAAATCAATCATGAAAAATATTTACTACAAAAAGACAACAAATATATATTATGGCATATTTCCGAAAATAATGAAAAAATAATTAGTTGCGAAGATGAAGTTGTATACGCCAATCAAACAGGATTTGTCTCCAAAAAAAGAGACAGATCGGGAAGTGTACATGATGAAAACGGCATAAGGTATACATTTGATCAAATCACCATGAATTATAACGACAAATATGTGATTGGTGAAAATGAATCTCAAAGTATCTTATTTGACGAAACATTGGATGTTATTGACAGTTGTTCTTTTTGCACCATTCAGGCACTCGACAGACCACAGGTTAAATATATACATAACGGGCACCTAAGTTCTGCGGTTTATTATATGATAAGCAAAAAAGACAAAACGAAAAAACTTTTAGGAAAAAACAATCTTCGAATTGAAGGCGACTATCATTATTTTCAAATCTATGGCAATTATATTCTCGGTGTAAAAACATATGCCATTGATTTTTTTGACAAAACAGGCCAGCTGTTGGAAACCATCAAAGGCAACCGGTTTTCAACCCATGAAGGCAATGTGATCATTGATGTAAACGACTCTTTATCCGTAACTATTAACCGGGATTTTCAAAAAAAATTTGTTGAAGGAAGGGGCAGATTGCGTCAGGCTCAAAACTTTTTTTATGTCTATAATGATCAGGACGATAATTATACAATGATTAATGAAAAGGGCAATGCTACTTTTCGTTGTGATCAAATCAATTCTTATCCCTTCATACAAAATAACGGTGATGCCATCCTGACCTATGAAATACAAGGAAAAAAAGGATGGATCAATTCAGAAAAAATAACACAACCATCTTATTCTGATATCGTGTTTTTTCCTGATGGTACAGCTTTGGTTAAGAAAAAAGGGAAATTCGGGAGAATAAATACCAAAGAAGAAGTATTATTGGATTTTTTATACGAACAATATCATGTATTAAATCAATCCATAATATTTGCTTTAAAAAAGGGCGATATCTGGCACATATTCCGAAATGCTGAATGGTTGGACTCAACAGAAACTTTGTCATTTGAATATGATTTTTTTAAATACAAAAAGGGTGATTTATGGAAAACCATAAGTAAAAATGGCCAAATTTTTCCGTTCAATCTGGAAAGTACTTATAAAGATTATATCACCTGTGAAAACAAACAATGCAAAATGTATATTCGTCATAAAGATTATAAGGATTTTTTGACATTTGACACCATTTTCCAATCAGGTTATGAATATGTCGGTAAAATTAAAGACAGCCTGTACTATTTTAATTATCATTCAAAGGTTGAAACAGTAGTCAAGGGAAATAAACCTGAAGGAAGGGTATCAGATTACAGGATATATGATGACGGAGATTCATTGGTCATCATCAATAGAAGGGGATTTAATCCTTACAACAGGTCTTTTAAAAAAATTCAGCCTTTTTATTACGGTGATGTAATTTTTTATATTCAGGAGAACAGGAAATATACTTTTTTTGACAGAAAAACTTCAAAGTACACCATTGAGGCGGACACCCTTTATCAGATAAATGAAAATATTTTTGCCATAAGAGACAATGGCAAATATGATTGGTTGAATATCGAAACCAACAAAAAAATTAAACCGGTAGCCAAATCTATTTTTTCTCAGACTAAAAAAAATTATATAGCAAAAGACTCCTTATACTTCGATCTTTTATTGGACAAAAATTATAATATAGTGGCAGGTCCTTTTGACCAGATAAAATCATGGGGAGATGAAAAATATTTTGAAGTGAGCCAGAAAAATAAAAAAGCAATGTTGGATACAGAGGGCAATATTTTGATTCCGTTAGACACCTATGATTCGTCTTTCAAAGTATTAAGTGATCTTTTGATTTCAGCTTCAAAAAACGGTTTGGTCGGCGTATATCATACCGAAGAAAAAAAATGGTATCCAGCCGATAAATACCAGGATATAAAGTCCTGCAATATCAGGCTTCCGCTCAAAGGAGAACTGTTTTTATTCAGGCAAAATGGTAAATATGGCGTCATGGATGAAAAATGTGATGTCCTCATCCCCGGTGATTATGTATCCATAAGACCCCTGGGTAATTACCTTATTCTTGAGAAAGAAAACTACAAAAGTATTTTTTATTATGTACCGACATTACATCAGGTTGAACAAGAGTTTGTCAATTATAAATTTATCAGAGGATCAACAGACAATATTGTTGTCAAAACCCAAAATGAATATATAAAATACGAAAGAGATTCCATCACGGCTAGGGCATCTTACGATTATGTTGAGCCGATATACGGAGAAAAAAGATTTTTTTTCAGAGGAGACAATGGTTTGTTGGGAACTTTGGATGAAAATTTTAAGGTGGTGATTCAACCAAAATATGACTACCTCTATTCCCGGTATAACGGATTCTATCAGGCACATGTTGATTCATATCAAGGTTTTATTGATGCGGAAGAAAAGTGATTCTTCCTTTTGTATACGACAAAATAGAAGTAGTAGGAAATCATTATAGCTGTAAAAAAGATAAAAAATATTATATTTTTAATAAAATTGAAAAAACACTTCATCCGACAGCTTATGACAGCATTTTTGAACAAGGTGAATATCTGATATGTATATTCCAAAATAAATATATTGTGAAAAACAATTTCCTGGAGGATGTATATGAACTGGAAGGAGATCAGATTTTGGTTTTAAATGACCAATATGTTGGTATAAAAAGGATAATTTCTGGCGCTTGTACAACAGAAACACCCAAAAGGAAAGCACAGAAAAATTCAGATTTTTTGGCAACTTTATAGCAGCCGACAAATTGACTGTCATCAGAGAAAATGAAAAACAATACAGGCTGTTTGATGTAAACAATCAAAAATATGATGCTGATCTCCCGTTATATGGAATTTATATAGATGTAAAAGCAGATGGGTGGAAATTGCTCAAAGTTCAGGGCATAATTCCTATATCCGAGTACGCTTTTCAATTTATTAAAATACAGGATACAAAAACAGAGTTGATCGGATTGGCAAATGTTATCGGAGACGTGTTTGTTGAACCTCAGTACGAAGAAATAGTTTATTTGTATGGTTCTTCTGTTTTCGGCACTTGCGTAAAAACAAAAAACACGGTATTATCCTGAAAGACCTTACTTTTTTTGCCCAACCTTTATGATTCTTTGGAATTTATATCAAACAGTAAATTCAGGGCAACCATCGGTGAAAAGACGATTATTCTGAATGAAAAAGGTGAAGAAGAAAAATAGATTTTAAGGAAATTATTTTAATACTCCATTTTGCATAGGTTTGTGTAAACCTGTTTCAGGACTGGTCATATTTTTGAAAGTTTTTCACCCTCTTTTTTGTGTCGGGACACCTGTTTATTCAGAAATTTCCAGTTTATAACCTACACCATGAACACTCGTGATTTTAATCCGATCGTCCAAACTCAATTTTTTTCTGATTTTAGAAACCAGTACGTCCAGATTTTTTCCAACAACGATGAGTCCGCCGGAAGCCCAAATTTCTTTCATGAGAAAGTCTCTGCTTTGTACAATATCCTTGCTTTCCATTAATAATGTCAGCAAACGGAATTCTTTATCTGTGAGTATTTCACTTTTTTCAGGGTGAATTAGTTTTTTTTCTGTCAAAGCCAATTGATATCCCCCAAGGGACCATATATCATTACTGGTTGGAAGTTCTGTTTTTGATTTTTTACTTTGAATAAACTTATAGATAGCCAAGGACCCAAGGATTATGGGCAAAAATATCCAAACCATCCACATCATATTTGACTTTTTCAGGATGGTAATTTCTACTTTATAACACCCCACCGGCAGGTTTCTTCCCCCGCAAGGGGTAACGGTGTCCCTGGACCGGCTGATTATAAATGACAAAAATACTTCCTGAGTCGTACACTCTTTTAGTTCTGCGACAAAATCCCAAAATCCGGCTTTTGACAATTCTGTTTCAACAATTTTGTACAAAGAATCGGCAGTAACGTGGATTTGTTTTTCAAAAGAAATCTCAAACGTATGGTCTTGTAATATTTTTACCGGTAGTACCCTGGAGGTTGAATCTCCGGAAGAAAGCAACAGACGATGACCGATTTGCCTTAGTACTACCTGAAGTTCTTTGTCTTCTGATGTTGCTGCCTGAACTGGTCTGTGACAGAAAAGACATAAAAGAATCAGCAAGGGGATTTTTGTTATCATGCCGCAAAACTAAGGGATTATACCATTGTAAATCGTTAACTTTACCATTATTTACCAAAAATTTACCAAAATAGTGCGCTGTCCGGCCTACAATCGCGTTAAATTTGCTGTATAGTTTTTATTATTTATTAAATCATGTAACATTCATTTTATGAAAATTTTAAGCAGCATAATAGTTGGTGTCCTGTTGTTTCATAGTTGTAGTTTTCAAAGTCAGGAAACGGATCCGATGAAAGACTTTAATCCTGTTGTGGGTTTTACCGGCAACATCATGGTTTCGGATGACGGAGGAAAAACATGGCAACCTGCAAGCCCGGACTTACCTGAAAACTTTGTTCCGATTTCCGTAAATTATGACAATAACAATGTAATCTTAGGAAGTAACTACGGCGATATATACAAACTCAATCGTAGTGATTTGTCAAAGACAGAAAAAGAAAATACGTTGACGGCCTTTCCATCTGTAGAACCTAAAGATCATCATTCAGTTTTCGGTATATTTAATGGTCCTTCCGGCCAATATGTTTATATCAACGGAACAGGTATATTCCATAAAAAACTTAATGCCGGCTACTGGGAACCGATTCCTGTTCCTGAAGGTGTTAATTATTTGGTGCAGGTAAAAGAAGATGATAAAAACAACCTGTATATAGCAACTCCTTTCGGCGTGTATCATACGGCAAACAAAGGAAAAAGCTGGGACAGGATTTTTGACTTGGGATTTGCCCACAATGTGATCGTATATCAGGACAGGCTGATCGTAAACGGCATCAACGGCGTGTATTTGTCATACGATGGGGGTAAAACATGGAAAGTAAACTCATCTCTCAATAATCAGACAAACGACAATAAAAACGGTAATTCCACGATGTATCAGGACGGAGACAACCTTCTCATTGTTAAGAAGCTGGCCAGTATGGTTTACGATCTCGGAACGGAATACGTTTTATATCATTCCAACGACCGGGGTGAAACATGGTCAAAACACCCGTCCAATACCTTCCTTAAAAGTGAAAGGGATATATATTCCATGACATTGGATAAAAACAAAATTTTCTGCAGCATCAATCAGGGTCTGATGAGTTCGGAAGACAATGGCAAAACCTGGACAAAAGTTTTGAGTTTCCCTGAGGACAAAAACAATTACGGATACCGGGTATTTCATGCCGGCGAAAAAGTGATATGTGTCAGAATGTTTATGGGATGTTGACTTTTTGTTTGGAATATGTTTATGGTTAAAAGTTTAGGGTTTAGGCGTTTTGTCGAACCTTCCGGATTTTTGGAAGATAAAAAAGGTTTTTTTCAATGCTACGCATTGACCGTTGCTGGCCCCTCTAAATCTCCCCGGCAGGGGAGACTTTGGAGTTCACGACAACCCAAAGAAGTTATTACCAGCTGACATTGGTCGACAAACCGAAGTTCCACTCCTTCGGAGGTTACTGACCTTTAGCGCCATTTTGAGCCCAACAGTAAGGGCTCAAAATAGGGAAGGAACTTCGAACTACGGCTCGCAGGTGAAGAAATATAAAAGTTACTGCAGATTACGCACAGGGTCTGGTTTTTTGTGCTTTAAAGCTTGGGGTAAAACTTATTTTTAGCTATTTTTGCATCACGACAAACTTGCCTCGTAGCGCAAAATCTAGGTCGCAGCCACCCCCTCTTTATTTAGAGAGGGGCCCGGGGGTAAGTAAAAACCTCGATATTCCCGGCACGCGCGCGATGTTTCGAATCAGCTTATCATTCCGAAAGTTTTCGGAACCAACTCATCAAAACGTCCTTTAAAAAAGGGGCGTAGCCCTGTTATCTTAATAAAATAATCAAAAAAACGGTAATTTGAGGGGCGTTAGCCCTGAGTTCTTCAATTGAGATTAAGGATTAAATTGAGCAGTTTTCACCCTTAAGATGGTTGTTCTTTCACGCCGCCCCGACTCAGTTTTATCATCCCGATAGCTTATCGGAACCAACAAATAAAACAAAGTGAGACAGTAGTTTATTGGATAAAACAAATCATCCGAATGATTTTGAAAATCCTATTTAGGGGCTAATCAAAATAATGGCCTAATGCTGAAACAATGACAACGTATTTATCAGGTTCTTCGATTACCTGATAGACCAGTCTGTCTTTTATTGATTCTGCGACTCCAGTATCCATGTAAATTGTGTTTTAATGGTTCCGGATGTCCGGTTCCTATGTAAGGATTTACGGATAATTCCAGAATCATTTTTTCAACTTTTTTAATAATTATTTTATCGCCTGACAAATAGATTTTTTCAAAATCTATTTGTGCATTTTTGTCTATTTCAATCCTAAACTTCCCCATAAATCTTCGGGATTTATCGTAACTGTATTTCCATTTTTTGCACTTTCAGCACGTTCCAACACCATTTTTACAAATTCAGGATTGTATGGCTTTTCTTTTTTCTTTTTAGACGTAAAACTAACTTTCATTTCTTTTAAAAAATCTTTGATTTTTTCTGTATTAGTATCGTCTTCAGATTTGATAATGATGGTTTCCATAAATTTTAATTATTACACAAAACTGGTTTCAATTATAAATACCAAAGATATAAAAAAAGTTCCACCGTCTGACTGTGAAAGTAATTTATAGGAAAAATTCAGGTAAAAAACCTGAGAAAGATGGTAGAGACGGTCGGACTCCAGGAAGGTTAAGGTTGAGATGGTTTTAGCTGTTAGGGTTTGGGTCTTAGGTCTGTTTATGGTTAAAAGTTTAGGGTTTATGGGTGTTTTGCCAAAAGCTTGAGAGAGCAGAACTATCGTGGGCTGCGTCCACCCAACTCATCAAATCGTCCTTTACAAAAGGGGCGTTAGCCCTGTTATCATAGTAGAATCATTCCAGGACGATCAATAGAGGGGCGTTAGCCCTGAGTTCTTCAATTGAGAAGATATTAGGTCTGCTTAGGGTTAAGAGTTTAGGCGTTGTTGTCGAACCTTTCGGGGTTTTGTAAGATAAAAAAGGTTTTTCAATGCTACGCATTGACCGTTGCTGGCCCCTCTAAATCTCCCCGGCGGGGGAGACTTTGGAGTTCACGACAACCAAAAGAAGTTATTACCAGCTGACATTGGTCGACAAACCGAAGTTCCCCTCCTTCGGAGGTGACTGACCGTTGCTCGCCATTTTGAGCCCAACAGTAAGGGCTCAAAATAAGGAAGGAACCGCGAACTACGGCTCAGGTGAAGAAATATAAAAGTTACTGCAGATTACGCACAGGGTCTGGTTTTTTGTGCTTTAAAGCTTGGGGTAAAACTTATTTTTAGCTATTTTTGCATCACGACAAACTTGCCTCGTAGCGCAAAATCTAAGGTCGCAAGCCACACCCCTCTTTATTTAGAGAGGGGCCCGGGGGTGAGTAAAAACCTCGATATTCCCGGCACGCGCGCGCTGTTTCGAATCAGCTTATCATTCCGAAAGTTTTCGGAACCAACTCATCAAATCGTCCTTTAAAAAAGGGGCGTTAGCCCTGAGTTCTTTAATTGAGAATGAGGATTAGGTTGAGCAGGTTTCACCCTTAAGATGGTTGTTCTTTCACGCCGCCCCGACTCAGTTTTATCATCCCGATAGCTTATCGGAACCAACAAATAAAACAAAGTGAGACAGTAGTTTATTGGATATAACAAATCATCCGAATGATTTTGAAAATCCTATTTAGGGCTAATCAAAATAATGGCCTAATGCTGAAATAATGACAACGTATTTATCAGGTTCTTCGATTACCTGATAGACCAGTCTGTCTTTTTTATTGATTCTGCGACTCCAGTATCCGACCAATTGGTGTTGTAAAGGTTCCGGATGTCCTGTGCCTCTATATGGATGAAATTTTAATTCTTCCAACATAGATTCTAATTTGATAACATCTCCTTTATTTCCTGATGCAGTCATTTTTTTTATATCTTTTAATGCCTTACCTTCAAATACTATAGTGTAAATCATATTCCTTTTTCATTCATTTAAAATCAAAATCAAGCCATTCAAAGAAACATTATCGCTTAATTCGACCCAATAGAACCCATTATTTTTTTAAATAATGATCAAGTCTTCTTTTATTGAGTTTTGTTGACTCCATCGAATAGTTCCTTCTTTAACTTTTCATCATAAAGGATGGTATTTCCATTTTTTGCACTTTCAGCACGTTCCAACACCATTTTTACAAATTCAGGATTGTATGGCTTTTCTTTTTTCTTTTTGTAAGTAAAACTAACTTTCATTTCTTTTAAAAAATCTTTGATTTTTTCTGTATTTTTTATCGTCTTCAGATTTGATAATGATGGTTTCCATAAATTTTAATTATTACACAAAACTAGTTTCAATTATAAATACCAAAGATATATAAAAAAGTTCCACCGTCTGACTGTGAAAGTAATTTATAAGAAAAATTCAGGGAAAAAACCCGAATAATGTGGCATAAACAGCCGGACTCCAAGTAGGTTAAGGTTGAGATTTAGGTTGAGATGGTTTTAGCTGTTAGGGTTTGGGTCTTAGGTCTGTTTATGGTTAAGAGTTTAGGGTTTATAGGTGTTTTGCCAAAGGCTTGAGATAGCAGAATTGTCGTGGGTTGCGTCGACCCAACTTATCAAATCGTCTACTCTTCAAATCGTCTTATGAAAAAGGGGCGTTAGCCCTGACATCTTAATAGAATAATCCAAAAACGACAATTTGAGGGTCGTTAGCCCTGATGTCTTCAATTGAGAAGATATTAGGTCTGTTTTAGGGTTAAGAGTTTAGGGTTTAGGCGTTTTGTCGAACCTTCCGGGGTTTTGTAAGATAAAAAAGGTTTTTTCAATGCTTCGCATTGACCGTTGCTGGCCCCTCTAAATCTCCCCGGAAGGGGAGACTTTGGAGTTCACGACAACCAAAGGAGTTTATAATCTGCTGACATTGGTCGACAAACCGAAATTCCCCTCCTTCGGATGTGACTGACCGTTGCGCGCCATTTTGAGCCCAACAGTAAGGGCTCAAAATAGGGAAGGAACCGCGAACTACGGCTCGCAGGTGAAAAATTAAAAAACTGGTTTTGTAAACTGCTCATAAAAATCCATGGAATCTGAGTAATCAATATAATCCGTGATTCTGACGATGTTGGCCGCAATGGTCGACCCTCCGTGCGACGCCTGACTCAGTTCTTACAAATCCAACAAATCCAACAAATCCAACACTCCAAGTGACTGACCGTTGCTCGCCATTTTGAGCCCAACAGTAAGGGCTCAAAATAGGGAAGGAACCGCAAACCACGGCTCGCGGGTTGAGAATTTTTGGAGCAAAAACCTCGATATACCTTACCCTCCCTGCGCCGCATCGATATAATCCCGATGTATTATTGGGGAAATAAACATCCTAAATCCGCAACTTTTGAGGGTTTGAACCTTTTTTTTCGAAGGTGATTTGACCCTTTTATTTCCAAAATTTCGGAAAAAAAACACGTGATTTTTTGAGCCCGCCGACGATTTTTAGAAAAAAAACACGTGATTATTTGTGTCCGCCGACGATTTTTAGAAAAAAAACACGTGATTATTTGTGTCCGCCGACGATTTTTAGAAAAAAAACACGTGATTATTTGTGTCCGCCGACGATTTTAAGGAAAAAACACGTGTTTTTTTGTGCCCGCCGACGTTTTTTGAAGAAAAACACGTGATTATTTGTGTCCGCCGACGATTTTTAAGGAAAAAACACGTGTTTTTTTGTGCCCGCCGCCCATTTTTTAAAGAAAAAACACGTGTTTTTTTGTGCCCGAAGTCCGGAAGATGCCTTTTTCAAAAGTGTTTTTTGAGACAGAAATTACCTTATATGCACCAGTGTTAAGTCGTACCAAAAGTAAATTATTGTGAAGAAGTACGCTAAATTCCGGTTCAAATATACCACATTTATAACCCTATTGTCAATATCACAGTTTATGAAAATTCTGGCATAACAGAAATGGAAATGGATTTAAAATTTATATATGTTTACATATAAAACTTGTGGCGGCATTGGGAATGTCAATAAAAAAATAAATGCCTCAGACTTGCCAAAGAACCATTCTTTTGTCAACAAAAGATCCTGTGGTATGGATAGACCGGGTTTTGTCGGGTTTTGTGGACGGCTTGGACCCAACTTATCATTCCGAAAGTTTTAGGAACCAACTCATCAAATCGTCCTTTTAGAAAGGGGCGTTAGCCCTGAGTTCTTTAATTGAGAAGATATTCGGTCTGTTTAGGGTTAAGAGTTTAGGCGTTGTTGTCGAACCTTTCGGGGTTTTGGGAGATAAAAAAGGTTTTTTTTCAATGCTACGCATTGACCGTTGCTGGCCCTCTAAATCTCCCCGGCGGGGAGACTTTGGAGTTCACGACAACCAAAAGAAGTTTATAATCTACTGGCATTGGTCGACAAACCGAAGTTCCCCTCCTTCGGTGGTGACTGACCGTTGCTCGCCATTTTGAGCCCAACAGTAAGGGCTCAAAATAAGGAACGAACCGCGAACTACTGCTCGCGGGTGGAGAATTATAAAACTGGTTTTGTAAACTGCTCATAAAAATCCGTGGAATCTGTGTAATCAATATAATCCGTGATTCTGACGATGTTGGCCGCAATGGTCGACCCCTCCGTGCGCCGCCCCGACTCAGTTCTAGTAAATCAAACAATTCTAACAAATCAAACAATTTTTACAAATCAAACAATTCTAACAAATCAAACAATTTTTACAAATCCAACAAATAAAACAATTTTAACAATTCCAACACCAAAAAAAAATTATCTTTACCCATTAATATCTGCCTATGCCTCCAAAACTCCTCAAGGTTGCACCCAAAAAAACGTTTTATGCGGTTTTCCATAAACTCAGAACTTTATGTTTTGAAACGGATGCCGACACCACTTCCTTAGAAGCGGAGATTTACCGAATGGTCTACGACCTGTATGGATTGACGGAAGAGGAGAGGAAGATCGTGGAGGGGGAGTAGGGATTTTTTAGAATAATCATCATAAAAGATTTATTATGGAAGTTGATTGTAGTTTTTCATGGGACCCTGCAAAAGAATTTTTAAATTTAGCTGAAGAATTTATTAATAATAAAAATAAAAATAGGTATCAAGCAATGGTTATTTTGGTAATGTCAGCTGGTATTGAAGCAAAATTAAAGGAACCATTTTATAAAATCTTGCCCCAAGAATTTAAAGAAGTCTCAAATTCTGAGTTTTGTCCATTACTATACGCACTTTTTTTAATTAATAAGAAAATTGATATTCCAAGAAAAATTGACGAGATCAAAAAAAAATACAGATCAGATAGGGAAAATCCTGAATTTATAGATTTCCAAAGACCAATTCAAATTCTGATGCAACTAAGAAATCAAATAGCTCACGGCAAAATTATAGTACAGAAATCAACCATTTTACCAAAGTTGGCGCCCCTTTATTTAGTAACAATAAGGATTCAAAAGTAAATACTAGATTTTTAAAGATATTGGAGTATATTTATGATACTAATGAATATAAAAAATTGAGTATAATGGAAAGAAAAAGACCCGTGATCAATAGTCCTGAAATTGAAGTGATATTTGAAGCCTCCATCTTAAAACATTTTTATAAAGAAGTATTACTGTTTTATGATTTTATTGATGAAAATATTGATGATTGGGTTGAATTAAATGATAAGAAAGATTAAATGTGAAAGATGGAAACACGTATATTATTTATGGTTATGTTGATAATTACCTCTTTAATTAATTTTGATAGTAATGCTTTTATAAGAAATTCTTTTGTTCCAAAAACGCCTCGTCGAATAGCCTTGTGTAGTGGTAGGGTAATTAGTCCTTCAATAACTTTATTGAGAAACGACTCTTTAGAAGTCTTAGGGAAATGTTATGGTTATGTCAATTGTACAGCATGTACAACCTGCAACTTTTGCGGATATTGTAATTCCGGAGGAAGTTGTGGTGTTTGCGGTAAAAGATATAGTAGTCCAAGTCCTCTACCAAAGCCTAAGCCAATTCCTATACCAGATGAGAAAAAAGACCCACCTATTTGGAATATACCTAATAAAATGTATATCAATGAGGATAATGTAAATTTGCGTTCGGATCCACATTATGAATCTAAAGTTATAGGAAAACTACAATTTGGAGAAGTTGTAGATAGTTTAAAGAGAAGTTTTTTTGTACAAGACGTTTTCCCTTATGGAAAGGCATACTGGTACCATGTTCGAACAAAAGACAAAGTTGAAGGATGGGTTTTTAGTAAATTATTAGTAAGTGAAGAGGATCTTTTAGATGATGAAAGGTCCGAAAAATTAAAGATAAAAATTCATTTTGTTATATAAATGGTAGTAATGTAAATATCAGAACAGGTCCTTAAAGATTACAGTGTAATTACAATGCTAAATAATAATGAAATATGCAAAATTTTGGAAAGAACGCTTGAAAAAGAGAATATAGAGCCATATGGTGAATTTTATTGGTATAAAGTAAGTAAAGGAGATATCCAAGGATGGATTTTTGGGAGGTTTTTAAGTGAAGAAACAAATGATATAAATGTTGAGCAAGGAATTATAAATGGCCGATTTGTAAATGTTAGACTAAAGCCAGACATTAATAGTACTATTATTGGCAGAGTTTATCAAAACGAAAAGTGTATGGTGCTTGAAAAAAGCGAAAATGAAACATACCTGAATGATCATGGGTCTTTTTATTGGTATAAAATCAGAACAAACAGGAATGAAGGCTGGATATTTGGAAAGTTTGTAGAATTTAAATAAACCATTTTATGCTTTTTTCTATAATATTGAATGTATCATCATATATAAAATGTTACTTCTTGGGTTTTGATTATTTAAAAGTGAAATTTATATTTAAAAAGATTAATATGAAAATTTTAGTTGTTATGCCTTTATTTTTGCTATCTTTAATAACAGAAAGTTTATGTCAAAAAGATGTCAACATTGAAAATATGAGTGGTAGAACTGAGTCTTTTTGGTTGGATTATTTTGGAAAAAAGAAAGAAGCAAGTGCTTTTGAAGGAATTTATACTTTGGTAACTCAAGATTATGATGAAAGAAGAGGATTAAAGACAAATGAAAGGGTAGATAAAATTATTGTTGTGCAAATTAATCAATACCATTATATATTATTAGAAAGCGTTAATCATAGATTTAAATATGTAAAGAGTACTGGATTGGGTTATTACGTAAAAGGAGAAAGACTTGGAGACTATGATAATATGTCGAAGGATGCCCCCAAATATTTTAATTTTTGGGGAACTGCTTTTGAATTTAATGAAACAGATAAGTTTAATATAACAATTTTTCCGGTAGACTTTGATGTAAAAGGGGCAAAAGTACCTTATTTGTCAACAGTTGAGAAATATGGCAAAAATATCGTAGGTCAAATTATAGATAATAATTTAATATACTCAATCTCCATTGATAAAAACTATTCTGAAATAAAAATACTAAGTAAAGAATTTCCACTAACTGAGTCTAATAATAAGTCTTCACCAGAATGGAGCAGTAACGGAACTGGTTTTCTTATTCATGATTCTGGCTATATTGTAACTAATCATCATGTGATTGATAGTGCTAGGAAATTGAAATAGAAATGAATTCTAATAAATATAATGCTAATGTAGTAATATTTGACAAAATTAATGATATCGCTATTTTAAAAATTGATTTTGAAGACGGTCAGATTTTCAATAATGTTATACCATATTGTATTAAAACTGAAATTATAGATGTTGGTTCTTCAGTTTTTACTTAGGTTATCCATATGCTTTATCTGGGTTCGGAAAGGAATTAAAATTTACTGATGGAAAAATTAGTAGTAAGACAGGATTTAATAATGATATTACGAATTATCAAATTTCTGTTCCAATACAAGCGGGTAATAGCGGAGGACCATTAATTGATATGGATGGTAATATTGTAGGTATTATTACATCTAAAATAGTAAGTAAAGATATTGATAATGTTGGATATGCCATAAAAGCTCTTTACCTTAATTCACTATTTCAATTATTGCCAGTTAAGATAAATTTAGATAATAAGTGTTTAGACAAATCAGACATAACAAAAAGATTAAAAATATCTCACCATTTATTGCTTTAATAAAAGTTAAATGAATATTAAATATTGTCTATGCATTTTTGTTCTTATGATTGATATTTTAAGTAAATTATTAATAACATTTTGAGCAATTAAAGTAGTCGATTTCGGGAAATGAAACTTTTTAGATGTTATTTATGTTCATTATTTATATTTTAAAATTTAGACTTATTATTTTATAATTTGTAATCATAAGGTTATGAAATGCATAATATTACCTCCCCTGTTACCACAAAATTTATCTATTGATAAGTTAAACAGATCATCAGTTCGAATTAATAAGTTTATAAGTATTGTTCTTGCTAATACCACTGAGTCTAACTTTAAAGTGATTTATAAGGAAGCACTATTTTATATTTTTAAGGCAAAGTATAGATCAATATTTATGCAAAAGTATTTGAATCATTTAATTTTAAATTTTCCTAGCTTAAATACATATTTTATAACTCATTCAGAAGAAAGTTTTAAAAACAACGTTTTTGGCTCAAAAAATGGTAGACCGTTATCAGGTATTTATACCTATAAGGTTAGTAAAATCTATAGTGGAGTTAGCAGAATTTATGGGAATGCAAAAGGAAACCCTAAGCCTATTTCAAATTTACCTAGAGAATAGAAGAATCTGATTTAAATCATTTTTTGATTTAGATTTTTATAAGGAATTACTTGAAGTAATCTAAGGAGCTGAAAATTAATACATAAGTATTGGAAAATTTATAACCCCAAAAAAGCTCTTTGCCAAAGATAATGAAATCTCATTTAAAACACTCTAAAGTTTACTTAAGTGTTTATATTCAACCCATATAACAGCAAGGAGTTATGCTTAAAGAATTAAAGGCAATGTTGGTTTTATTGTTTTGTGTTATTTTGATGTTATTGACAGGTTCCATTTTTGTCTTTAAGTTTTCCAAAACACAAAAATCCATAATATCTGGCTTAAAAGGAGGAGCAAGACCAAAATGTTTCATTTTTATACCGTAATTAAAAATATAGCAGTAAAACGAGTCACCAGAGAACATGACTCACATTTTACAAGATGGATGTTTGTATCTTTTTTGCCCATTTCGCTTGAAGAGGTTTATCTTTTTTTAACTTTTGTCGAAAAAATATTTTGCCGGATTTTAGAATCAGTACCAAAACTAAAAAAAATTATACGAGCATCATACGGATATGTTTTCAGAGAGAATCGACATGAGTACACATCGGGCTTCTATTTTCTTTTTATACATTTGGCTGTTGTGTTATTCTTTTAGTACACATATTTTGTTAAAAAGAATAACATTTTTGTTCGTATCTTCAATCTTCAGAAAATATATTCCGGAAGTTACATGGTCCAATAATAAAACTTTACTTTCTGTCGGGGGTACTATCAGTTGACCTGAAGAAGAATAAAGGGATATAATGATCTTTTTATCGTTTTTTGTCCTGATATATACCTTGTCTTTGACCGGATTTGGATATATAAAAATTTGAGGGCCATCCGGTTCTGATACACTTGTAATTAAATCCTCTCCGTTACAATCTTCATCTATACCATTATTAGGAATTTCATTCGCCATTGGGTGAATCAATGGGTCGTCATCATTACAGTCTTCCCGATTGTAAAACCATCTCCATCATAGTCATTAAAATTATTACAATTTACATTATCATAAAATTTGTCTTGGTATATTTCACTTTTATTATCCTGACGGTAGGTTACATATAGGGTACTGTCATTTTCTGCAAAACTCTTTACAAAATTATCATTATTACATTTAAGATAATGACTTGTCAAAAATCCATCTTTAGTCAACTTCACATCCTGAAATTCATCTCTAAATAATATGGTTCGATCATCTATGATTTGCAGAATTTGTGCGATTTTTTGGTCTTTTCTGATCCAGGACAATCCTCCATCTGAAGAAGTATAGAGGTTTTTATCGATATCAATTCCATACCCAAAAGTTGGGTTAACAAAGTGAATGTTTTTCATCTTTGGCTGTAAATGTATAAATGAAAATGTCTTTCCATTATCTACGGATTTTAATAGAATATAATTACCTAAATCTATCAAACCCTGTATCCTATTGCTATTATGGTGTCCCCGGAAATCAAACTGACATCGAGTATCCTTGCATTATCTTGTAAGTCAATTTGCGCCCAGCTTTCTCCATAATCATTGGTAAGGTGATAATATTTTCTGTATGCTCTCCCGGAAGAAGAAGTGTACCATTTTACCTGTAACTAAATTTCGTACATAATATGATCCTTCAACGGAAGGAGACCATGTCTTGCCACCATCTTCTGTAATAAATATATTAGGCTTTAATGACGTGCCTGCATCAGCCGTACAAAATATACCAATTTTTTCATCCCACAATTTAATATCAAAATGGTCCGTTTTTTACAGCAGGGTTTATGATTAATGCTTCTTGCCATGTCTGACCCCTGTCTTCTGACCTGAGTATAATCGTGTCTAAAGTTAAAAGTAATAAATTACCTTTACTTTTCAATGCACCGGCATTTCCTTCCACTTCATTGATTTTTTTTACATTTTGTCTAAAACAAAGGCTGGCTGTTTCCTGAATGACTAACTGATTTCCTGTACATTTATCAAAAGATTTTAGTGTAACAGAATAACATCCCGGGTTCAAATATGTATGATTGGGATTGAATTCAGCAGAAGTATATCCATCTCCAAAATCCCATTCCACCGAATCTATACAGACTCGTGTTTTTAATTTGCAAATCAAGATCATTGGTCTCAAATTCGAATGCTAATTTTGGACTTACACAAGCGTATTCATCACAAAGTTCCGGTTCGGTTCCTTCAAGTAGTAAGGTATCTCCGACTTTAGCACAAACAAAGGAAGGTCCACCTTCAAAGTCACTCCCATGCTGCGATAAGCCCTCCGTTTACATCTCCTATTCCTTCAACAATAGTTCTTTTTACATTATGTAAGGTAAGCTCAAACTTATACCTGTTGCGCCCATCACTATAAGTTTGATTCTCCTTTTTTACAACTCTAAATTTTTGTCCTTGATATAACACAGAATCGCCTACTTCTCCTCCAAAATCATACAATTGAATTTTAGTCGAAGAATATTTATAATTCAAAAACACTTCTTCATCTTCTACTGAAAGATAGATAAAGGAATTATAACGATGATCAGCATATACCAATACGGGGCGCCCATGTAAAGAGTCTTTTCTAACATAAGAAAAAGAAGTATTAAAAGTTCCATCAAAAAAATTATAGTGCTTGAATTGATTGATAAACCTTCGATAGAAAATAAATCCTCGAGGTTTTGAGCTTGACAAAAAGAAAGCTTGTAATTGACGGATAACAAAATAATCAAAAGTTGCATTAAAACAAATTTCATAATTTTGAACCATAAAAATTCTTCTTCATATTATCTGTTTATAAAAGTTACATACCATAAAAATAACACGTGCCCAAAATAGAAAAATGACGATAAAATATTCCTATCTTTTTGGGTGCAACCACTCATGCCATTTCAGATATAAAAGTAAAAATATTCTGTCGGATTATTAATCATTTCTCCCGAAATATTTTCCATAACGCAAAAATCCATAATATCTTGCTTAAAAGCAGCAGAGAAATCAAAATGCACCATTTTTATCCCAGAATTCAAAATGTAGTAGGAAAACTGTAATACAACCATTTTTTAACCACTCAGAACACACAGCAACACAAAGTAGATTTTCTTAGTAAATCTAAGTGCACTTAGTGGTTGTAAAAAAGAAATACACCCCATTATTTTGAACCAACTCAGAACACACAGGAAGCCCCCCATGTTTGAACCACCAGCAGGACATGAAGTGAAATTACTTAGTGAATCTAAGTGTCCTTAGTGGTTGTAAAAAATTACTCCGACAGTTCCTTCTTCAGGGTTTGCTGCACAAACTGGTTGAGGCTCAAACCTTCTTTGGTGGCTTTGATAAAGGCCGGCTCGTGGAGTTTAAGATCTGAATACAAAGCCTGTTATCATAAAATCTTATGATGAGCATCATAACGGGTAGAGGTGTTTTTACTTTAATTTTGTAACTATGAGAAACAGAGTAATATTTGTTGTTTTGTCTTTATTGTCACTGATGTTTTCAGTCAGTATGTATACCGATTGGAGAGGGTATGACCATGGCCTGTTTTATTGGGGTCAGGCGGTACTTCCCCTGGACTTACCCCGGCATTGGATGGGTTTATTAGGCACAGAATATGAATCTGTTTTGTTATACAATATACCCGACGGACTTGGATGTTTGCTCTTTGTGCGATGATTGTTGCGGTTTGGGGTATTTCTGATAAATATAATGTGGGTATATGGTTATTTTTAGCTTTGATGTCAGGCGTGATTTTGGAAATATTTCAATATACCGGCTTTGTCCCAGGTACTTTTGATTGGTTTTGTATGAAAAAGAACCGCTTGATAATCCGATAGGTCCGGTGATTTATTACAGCCTGACGCTTCTGGACAAAGAAACCAATCAACCTGTTTCCGGAATTTATGTAAAGGCATATTGGAACATAGCTTTTTGTGATGAATTTGCCCCATGTCCATTAAAATGTTTGATGCTTACGCCAAGAAGTATAGATGATAATACTGCGGAACATTTTACCAATGCCAATGGCAATATTAACGGGCAAACTTTTCCATTTTTATTCAGAGATAAAAAGGACAGGGTTTTGGTGACCTTTAATGTGGAAGATACCCACGGGGTGTATGTTGCCAAACGAATCAGTTTTAGATATGACTATACCAATAACTCACAATCTTACACCGCTTATTTACTTAAAAATGACGCCTTATGAAACGTTTATACCCTATGTTTATCATGTTTTGGGCTTCTGTCGTAAGCAGCCAATCATTTGAATTTATTGAAACCAATCCATTTAATATCCAATTGGTAAATTTTATGGATACCAATAAATTAGCCTTGAAATACGATTTTATTGATGCTGACAAAGACGGAGATCTTGACCTGAATCTTATGGGTTTGGGAGAATCTGATACTATTTCTGCCAGTCAGATTTACAATCAGAGATATTTCACGGAATATCAGGAAAACATTGGTACCAGAAATGTACCTTTATTTAATACCAGGGAAAATCGTTTTCCTAATTTTTCATTTCCCAAAGGGAAAGGTTTTATGATACCTTCCTCAGCTGACCTCAATGGAGACGGATATGTCGATTTTGTTGTCAGTTCAGAAGTGGATTTATATGATGCTCAATATTTGCAATTTCAGATGTCAGATGGCAACGGAGGTTTTGTTGTCACGAATTGTCTGGATTGGGGATTGGATCCGTTTCCGGCATTTAGTTTTTTAATGCCAAAACTGACTGATTTAGACCATGACGGGGATTTTGATATTTTGTTGGGGGCTATAGAAAGGGCTATGATGATAACAATGAAGCGATTGATATTCCGGTTTATTTTTTATGCAAAACACCGGTAATGCCTCTAGCCAAAATTTTGGGTTGGTTTGAAAATCCATACGGTCTTGTGCCCCTGACAGGAAATTCTTTTTACCACCGGAGATATTGATATGGATGGTGATATAGATCTGCTTACTTTTGATGAATGAAGATGATGTAACGATTGTCCATTATATCCAAAACATTGCGGCTCCCGGTCAAAAACCTCGATTTGCTGCGCCGGTAGTTTCTCCTTTTGGTTTGCCTGTGGCAGGTGCGGAAACCGTATTTATTTTTCCTGAATTGGCAGATATTGATACAGACGGAGATCTGGACTTGTTTTTTATGTTTCTTACAGACGAACTTACCGAGTTAAGGTATTACCGCAATAATATGTGTGCCTGACAGTGACGTGATCAGAGTCAGCTTGTGCCAGGAGAGGTATATGAATATGAAAATCAGACATTTTCTGTTGCCGGAGATTATTATATCCAAAAAGAAAATGATCAGGGATGTATCACTGTTGTCCATCTGATAATTGAAATAGTACCCGATTTTCAGGTAGTTATGCAGCAAAACGGAAATGTTTTATCTGTTCCTGATATTTTGGGATATACATACAGATGGTTTGACTGTACCACAGGGTTGTTTATTGACATGGCAACAAGTGAAATATTTACACCGACATATTCCGGTTCCTTTGCTGTTGAGGTCACGGATGATTCCGGATGTAAACATATTTCTGCTTGTATCACCGTTATCATCATCGGAACAAACGACATTATACCTAAGATCCAATTACATATTTCGCCTAATCCGAGTGATGGTATGTTACGTATACGCCACAACCATTCAAAACCCGTATCTGATATTCGGATTTACAGTATTGACGGGGCTTGTGTTTTTGAAGGAAAATCACACGACAATAGTGTAGACTTGTCCGGTTTAAACAACGGTCTTTATGTGATCAGGTTTGATTTCGGACAGGAAGTGGTGGTCAAACGAGTTGTGATTCAAAAATAAAAATGCAAAGGATTCGGTATATATTCATTTTTTGATTGTGGCGGGGTTTGTATTTGCCGCTTTAAACAAAATAAACCGGACGGAATAGTGGTAAAAACAGCCATTCAACACCTATTTTTCTGCATGTCAATCATTGGCTCAGGAAGATGGTTGTTAAAGATCCGCGATTGGCCTCAGAAGTTGATCATGTTATTGAATCCAAACCCTATTTGAAAAAAGTAAGGCAACAATTTATTAATGAGTATTACAAAAAACCCGGGAATGGGAATGCACTATTTTTGGATTTTATGTTGTATAAACGTAACCAAAGCCTTGTGTTTTCTTCCCGGAATAACGCGAAATAGAAAATCCATGTTTTGGTTTTTACAGATGTTCGTCCCGAGAAAATGAGAACAGCTTCAGATTACCCTAAGCGCTACAACTATATACTTTATCTTTATGGATATATTTTAAACGCGGATAGGTAGACTTGAGGAAAAAAATGGCAGTAAGATTTTTTTACTGCCATTTTATATTTTTTAGATATTACCTAAAAACCGTAATACAAACCTAAACTAAAAGGTGCTTGTGATGTATTTACATTAAGTCCAAAAGTATTAACGCCACTATCGTCAACATCCGGGTTGGAAGTGCTGGCGAATCCCAGGGCTCCCATTCTGCCGGCTACAGACCATTTATCCGATAGATTATACCAAATACCCATATCAAGGAGAGCACCAAAAGTGTTAAGGGAAAATCGTTGTCCAGAACTGTAAATTTATCAGAACCATAGGTAACATTCAAACCTGCGAAAATGTGAAATTTTTCAGATGCATTCCAGAATTTTCTGAGATAAACAAGTCCGGAAAAGCCACTGAAGTCATTACCATCTTCTGTACCACCACTAATTCCAACGTTTACGCCTATGGCCATATTGTCTTTAAAAAAATAACCAAATTCAGGTGCAAATGTCCAATCTGTATTTGCTTCGGCACCTTCAAATTTAGCTTTAGAAGAGGTAAACCCTAAACTACCACCCAAATACTTTGTACCCGACGTAATTTGTGCGTTTAACACAAATGAAAAAACGACAAAAGAAAAGACTAGAAAATTCTTAAGTTTCATAATAAAAATTTTGTGGTTAATGAATAATTAATCAAAAATAAACAAATTGTTTACATTGAACAGAAGTTTGTATATGTTTTTTTTAAATATGTTTTTTTGTAGAAGGAGATCTGTTATAAATGTTTGATAGGTAAACGATTAGTAATAATGGTTAATAGACCTTTCTGAATGGGGAATGCCTGATAAAGTTGATTAAAACCGCGTAGTCTTTAAAAAAACCTCAATCTCAATGATTTATATCATGTCCATGGCATCCATAAATTCTGTTATTTGAGGAATCATCCGGTCACTGCAAACGTTATACGTTTAATAAACAAAATATAAAACCATGAAAAATGTAATGTTGTTTGTTTGTTTTTTCCTCTTGATGCTCGGAAGCATCCGCATTAAAGCACAAGTGGGATTTATGCAGGACAGTACCTACATCTTTGAAATGAAAGATGGTAATACCTACATCGGTACCGTCCAGGTGATTGAAGAAAATAAAATTTATGAAGTCACCACCAAAATTGGTGTTCTGTGGCTACAACAATCGGATATTATCACCGTTAAAAAAATGGACACTTCTAATGTAGTTGCGGGAAATTATTGGCCTACCAATCCACATTCCAGCAGATATTTTTTCAGTCCCAGTGGTTATGGTCTCCGCAAAGGGGAAGGATACTATCAGAATGCATGGATATTATTCAACCAGGTCTCCTACGGGTTTTCTGATTATTTTTCCATGGGAGTCGGAACTATTCCTACTTTTTTATTTGGTGCCGGTGGTGATTTTTTACCGGTATGGATTACTCCGAAATTTAATATGCCATACCAAAATGGCAAGGGCGCTTTTGGGGTTGGAAGTATTTTATTAGGTGTTATGGGAGATGATGATGTCAGTACCGGGGTGGGATTGGTCTATGGTACCAATACTTTCGGTACGAGAGATAAACAACTCACTTTGGGTATAGGATTTGGATATGATACGGATGGAGGATTCAGCAGATATCCTGTTTTTAATGCCAGTGGTTTGATCAGGACAGGAAAAAACTGGGCTTTTGTCACAGAAAATTACTTTTTTACGTTTGACGAATTCGGAGCATTAATCAGCGGAGGTGCCCGATACATGGGGAAACGAATGGCGCTCGATTTCGGAGGATTTATTCCTGTGTTTGCAGATGTGGATGGTCTTTTTGTGATACCTTGGCTGAGTATAAGTGTTCCTTTTGGCAAAAGGTATTAAGGCGAACATCATATTATGAAATTACCTGGCTTCTTTTTTCATTAAAAATTTTAGGTAAACAATAATTTGGCTGTTTTTTACAACCGAAAGGATGAACGACTGTTACGGTCAAAAATAAAATCATGTTCGGATTATTTAAGAAAAAAAGTAAATCAGAAGTTTTGTTGGAAAAATACAAAAAGCTTCAGGAAGAGCTTTTCGTTTGTCATCCGTAGACCGAAAAGCAGCTGATGCCAAACTGGGTGAAGCGGAAGAGGTTATGAAAGAAATAGAAGGCCTGTCACAAACCACATAACGTAACACATTTTGTATTATGAATAAACTGTTTGTGTTTATATCAACAAAGTAACCTTACAAAAAATTTGTGAAAGTAATCGTGAAGACCTATATTTGTCTTGCGGTTTTGATTCGTGTTTTGTTAAAAGGGTATAAACCCAAAAAGCCGGCAGGAGTCTTTTTATTTTCACCTCATTCACTTTTTTTTGTATGAAAATTTTTCGTTTGTTTCCTGTTTCGGTATTTTTTTTCCTGTGTACAGGTTTAGTTTCTGCCCAGATTTCTTCAAAACAAATAGATGTTTTGATGGAAGATGCTTTGAAAAAATTGAAAGTGGCAGGTGCTGCAGTCGCTGTGGTCAAAGATGGTAAAATCATCCATGCCAAAGGATATGGTGTTTCGGATATCAATACTTCCAGGCCGGTCACGGAAACAACCAATTTTCAGATCGCGTCTATCAGTAAGGCTTTTACATCAACAGCACTGGCTATATTGGAAGATGAAGGAAAGTTATTTTGGAATGATAAGGTCACAAAGTATATACCGGAATTCAAAATGTACAGTGACTACGTGACGGAAAATTTTACGATTTTGGATTTGCTGACTCACCGGAGTGGTTTAGGGCTCGGGGTTGGTGATCTGATGTGGTTTCCTGATGGAGCAGATTTTACCATTCAGGATGTAGCTTCTTGTTTTCAGTATTTTAAGCCCCAATCAGCTTTCAGGACTAAGTTTGAGTACAACAATTTATTATATATTGTAGCAGGAGAAATTGTCGCCAGGGCCAGTGGATTAAGTTATGAATCTTTTGTTCAGCAACGTATCATAGAACCTTTACAAATGAATCATACTTATGTTGGCAGTTTGCTGAATGATACTTCCAACTTGTCAAAACCTCACTCTTCTGAATCCGGCACTATTCAAACGATTGAAGCCTATAAAGCCGGTATAGGTAGTGCTGCGGGAGGTTTATATTCCAATGTCACAGATATGACAACATGGATGATGGTTCGTCTGAATAAAGGGAAATACGGACCTGATCAAAAATCAACGCTTTTTTCCTTAAAGAACCACAACGAAATGTGGCGGTTACACACCGTAACGGAAAACAATCCCAACCCAAGGTACAACGCCCATTTTAGCGGATATGGCCTCGGTTGGGACATTACTGACGTAAAAGGGCAATTTAGGGTGTCACATACCGGCGGCATCCCGGGAATGCTTTCGATTCTGACACTATATCCGGACCTTAATCTGGGCATTGTGGTGCTCACCAATACGGAAACCAGCGGCAGTGGACTTTTCAGGGCAATCAGCAATACAATCGGTGATGCGTATCTCGGTTTGGATGATTTTGGGTGGACCGACAAAATCCTTACCAGAATGGATGAAAGGAAAAACAAAGGGGACGCAGTAACCCGTTCGGTTTGGGCCAAAGTGGAAGAATCAAAAAACATTCCAGTCCGAAAAGAGGATTACATCGGAATATTTGAAGACCCCTGGTTTGGAAAAACAGAAGTTTTTGACAAAGACGGACAACTGTGGATAAAATCTTACCGGTCTCCAAAATTGAATGGTCCGATGTATTATTATCAGGCCAATACTTTTGCAGTGAAATGGGAATATCAGGCGATGAATTGTGATGCTTTTGTTATGTTTTTTCTTGACGAGAATGGCAAGGCTCAATCCATCAAAATGAAAGGTATATCACCGAATATTGATTTTAGTTTTGATTTTCACGACCTGGATTTACAGCGAATCCCGTAAGGATTTCTGATAACATCATTTTTTCAGGTAAAATTAAAAATTGACTTATTTGTACGGAAACATCATATTTAATAATTTTGTGTATTATTGAATAATTTTGATGTAAATACACGAGATCAGGAGAATTATATTTTTTACATAATTCTTGTTTTAAGCAGGAAACAGGCAAAACTCCTTTGGAATGGAAAGGTGGTCACTGACAAAAAGGTCCTTGTTATTGTTGCACCCTCAGATACCATTTATACACTTCAAACCATACCACCGAAAGTATACCTAAACCTATACTACTCAGGATCATGTCATAAGACAACCAGGTTACCTGAAAAAAGGCACTTACCGCAGGAATGGTCAGTATAGCTACCACACACAATACAGTTGCACCAAGGATGTAAGTCATCAATTCATTTTTGGTTTTCATCATCAAAAACATAGAATGATAAAATGAACGGTTGGCAAGAGAAAGGACTATATTGGCCGTAATGAGCAATAAAAACACCATCGTTCGAATGGTTTCTTCTGACCATTTTTGATGTAAGCCCCAACTGTAAACACCAAGTGCAAAAACAGTTATGACCAATCCCTGAACGATGCTGAGGGTTAAGTTATTTAGTGAAATAAATCCTTTTTCCCGGGGTTCCGGAGGTCTGGACATCAATCCCGGTTCGGCAGCTTCATTTTCATACACAATCGAACAGGTAGGCCCCATAACCAGTTCCATAAAAATGATGTGAACCGGAGAAAAAATGGAGGCATATTCCCAGCCTAAAAACAAAGGTACCGAAACCACAAGGATAATGGGAACATGAATCGAAATGATATAACGGATGGCTTTCTGCAGATTATAATATATCTTTCTGCCGGTTTCTATAGCGTCATAGATTTTTTCCAGCTTATCGTCGGTTATGATGATGGAGGAAGCCAGTCTGGCTATTTCCGTTCCTTTTTTGCCCATGGCTATGCCCACGGTGGCTGCTTTCAGGGCAAGACCGTCATTGACACCATCACCAGTCATCGCAACGATGCCGTGTCGGTTCAGGACTTCGATGATACGTAGTTTTATTTCCGGTGATATTCTGGCAAAAACGTTGTTTTTCAGGACGGATTTTTCAAAAATATCATCATCGGCTTCCAAAAGTTTTGACATAGAAACAGGCAGGACGGGATCTGCCATTCCTGATTTTTTGGCAATATAGGTTGCAGTGGCTTCATTGTCTCCCGTAATCATTTTTACTTGTATACCTGCTTGTCGAACTTTTGAAAAAAAGTCTTCGATATCATCTTTCGGTGGATCATAAAAGGCAACAAGGCCACAAAAATCAAAGGTAAATCCTTCCGGGTTTGCCGGCATAGTGTCAGGTACGAATCTGGCTTTGCCGACGCCCAATACCCTGAAACCCTTTTCTGTCAATGTTTTCAGATGTTGATGAATCCGGTTATTTTCGCTGGCTGAAAGATTACAACGGGAAAAAACTGCTTCAGGGGCTCCTTTGATTGCTGCCAGCCTGGAACCGTTTTCGTGCTGAAATACATGGGTCATAGACGGAGGGTTTCCTTCCAACGGATATTCGTGTATCATCGTGTAATCCTTTCTTTCGTCGACAGGACTCAATTGTTTGTAGTGGTCATGGATGGTTTTTTCCATAGGATCAAAAGGTTCAGTCTCACTGGACCAAAGAGCATAGTTCAGTACGGTCAGGGAGTCTTTAAACTCATTTTCTTCAACTATTTTATCTTTGGAAAAATCGTACATTGCCACCAGGTCCATTTTATTTTGTGTGATGGTGCCGGTTTTGTCGAGACATAAAAAACGGGTATTTCCCAAAGCTTCCACAATGTCTGTTTTTTTGACAATGATATCTTTTCTGATCAGCCTCCAGGCACCCAATGCCATAAAAGTAGTGTAAGCAACCGGGATTTCTTCCGGCAAAACTGACATGGCAATAGTCAATCCTGCCAGCAGACTTTCAGTCCAGAGACCTTGTTGAATATAAGTAATCAACACAATAAGAAAAAAAAATACAGTACCTGTTATGGCCATTTTGGTTACAAAACGGTTGATTTCTACCTGAAGCGGAGACTTCCGGAACTTCATCTCATCCATTTTCTGACCCATTTTACCCAAGCGGGTATTAAGTCCGGTAGCAGTAATACTAAAAATACATTGACCTGAAGTGACCAGAGAGCCCTGAAATACCCGACTGTTTTCCGGTGTAGACATATCTTTAAAGACCGGCAAACTTTCGCCGGTAAGTAGACTTTCATTGATAGAAAAGTCCGGACAAGCACGTAAATCGCCATCGGCAGGAATGAGGTCACCCTCTTTACAAATGACGATATCTCCGGTTACGAGTTCTTCTGTATCCAGAAAAACGGTTTTGCCATCTCTTCTGACCTTTTGTTTTTTTCTGGAGTATTGTTTGAGTGCATCCAGTGCTTTTTTCTGTCGGATTTCCTGAAATAGTGATATGGCAGCAACCAAAACGATGGCTCCGGACATAAACCAGGCCTCATTATATTCTTTTAAAACAAAATAAATGATCGCACAGCTAAGCAGCAGTAAAAACATTGGTTCAAAGACTATTTCCTGAACAGTATGCAGATAACCTGCGATGGTTGAACCTTTTTTGTTGCCGGGGTGTTCCGATTTTTTTAGCCTTTCCGCTTCTTCAGAAGTCAGACCCTCAAAATTTTCGAAAAGCGGATTGTTTTCAGCCATGTTTTCGGTTTTAGGTATAAAATTATAAATCTAAATGAAAAGCCGGAAATTTTCTTTTACCTTTGTTGTTTGGGAAAGTAAAACAGAATGATTCCAAATACATCAGTCTTATTATTTTCCGACTAACATTTTGATAATCAGCGCGGCAGCATGATCAAAGGTATACCAATTATTTTCAAAAGTATTACATTAACGATAAAATAATATATTTTTAAAAACTTTGCGATATAAGTTGTTTTCATGTGTAATATGATCGGTGACCCAAAAGATACAGGTTAAAAATGACCTGATGGTGGCATTCGGATCGATGATGGCAGTAGAACAACAAAATTAATGAAAGTATGAAACGCAGAACATTTTTTAAAGATACAGCCATAGCTTCAGCAGCATTGGGTTTATTACTTCCGACCGTATCTAATGGTTTGGAAGCAGAAGATACGGCCTGGTCTTACAGAAGAAAAAAAGCAAAAAATATTATCTTTTTGGTGAGTGACGGTATGAGTATAGGTACACTTACGATGAGCGATGTTTTTTTAAGGGCAAAAAATGGCAAGGGCTGTAATTGGCTGGGTTTGTACAGAGAAAATAAAGTGAAACGGGCATTGATGGATATGGCTTCTGCTTCTTCCGTCATCACGGACAGTGCTGCAGCCAGCTCCAGTTGGGGAGGAGGTGTCCGGGTGAAAAACGGCAGATTAAATAGTGGTGACAACGGAGAAGAATATATGCCGATATGGCAAAAATTTAAAAAGGTAGGAAAAAAGGTGGGTTGTGTGACTACCGTTCCTATAACCCATGCAACCCCGGCAGGATTTTGTGTGTCTTCAAAATCCCGGGGAGAACAATCGGAAATAGCCTCCAAGTACCTGGATTTGAGATTTGACGTGATGATGGGTGGTGGCGAAAAGTATTTTACCCAAAAAGAAAAAGGGATTGATTTATTTCCAAAATATATAAACAGTGGATTTCAGGTAGTACATACCAAGTCACAAATGTTGGAAACAAACAGTCAAAAACCGGTTTTGGGCGTTTTTGATCATGAAGGACTGCCTTACGAAATAGACCGTTTGAACGATACTACACTAAAACAGAATATACCTTCGCTTGCAGAAATGACCCAAAAAGCCATTGAGTTGATGAAGGACCATAAAGAAGGGTTTTGTTTGCAGGTAGAAGGCGGAAAAGTCGACTGGGCGGCGCATGCTAATGATGCTCCTGCACTGATTTATGATCAGGTTGCCTTTGATGAAGCCATTCAGGTGGTTATGGATTTTGCTGAAAAGGACGGCGAAACCCTGGTTATCATTACTACCGACCATGGCAATGCAAATCCGGGATTGTATTATGGCAAAGAAGCAGATAAAAAGTTTGAGACCTTATTCACCATGAAGCAGAGTACGACCCAGCTTTTTTCCATGACCAAAAAAGGAGAATCATTTGAAACGCTTAAGGAAAGGATTATGGTTGGTCAACGTTGTGCTTTTGAAGATGAAGAGGTAAAAATGCTGATAAAGAAGTTTGATGAACAACCCGATACAGGCACTTATAATGAATACAAACTTCCTTATGAAATCTATGCCAACATATTGCGCAAACATACCAACGTCCATTTTGGCGGCACGGATCATTCAGCAGATTTTACAGAATTGGCCATGTTTGGCCCGGGCAGTCATAAACTTCCAGCTTTTATAAAAAATACCGACCTGCATCATTTTATGCTGCAGGCCGCAGAAGTAGAAAACAGATTTTAACATTAAATATAGATAGTGAAATTCAGTCAATACCATTTTGTTGACGAGATCAAAGACAACCTCGAAAAGTGGGGATATAAAAAACCCACCGACATACAGTTTAAGTGTATTCCTTCAGTTTTGAAGGGGGAAGATGTTTTGGCAATTGCCCAAACCGGAACCGGTAAAACAGCCGCATTTGCTTTGCCGATTTTGCATAAACTGCATGCCAAAAATAACAATCGCAGAGCCAGTGGTATCAAATGTGTGGTTTTGGTACCCACCAGAGAATTGGCAAAACAAACGTGGGATGCTTTTAATAAACTCGGCAAAAACCTTCGTGTGGTGGCATTTGCGGTATTTGGCGGCGTGGAACAATTGCCTCAAATCGATAAACTCGAAGACGGGGTCGATATTCTGATAGCAACACCCGGAAGACTGTTTGATCTTGTAAGCCAGGGTCATATCCGGTTGAATCAGGTAGAAATTTTGGTATTGGATGAGGCCGACCATATGCTTGACAAAGGATTTATTCAGGATATCCGGGATTTGGTAAGGAAATTGCCAAAAAAAAGACAAACCTTGTTTTTTTCCGCAACCATTGATGAAAAAATCAAAGATCTCGCGTATTCATTGGTCACCAACCCTATCAGAATTCAGGTTTCGCCCAAAGATCCCGTTTCAAAAAATGTCAACCATTTTCTGATGTATGTGGAAATGGATGATAAAAGATTTTTTTTGGAAAGACTGGTAAAAGAATATTTGGATAAAAAAATAATGGTTTTTGTCCGTACTCAGGTCAGAGCTGAAAGGGTGGTCAAAGCGATGGAAAGGGTCAACATCAGTGCCGTGTCACTACATGGAGGCAAAGAGCAGAAAGACAGATTTGAAGCTTTACAGGCTTTTCGCGATGGAAAAGTAAAACTGCTCATTGCGACTGATGTAAGCGCCCGCGGTATAGACATCGATGAGGTTCACGTTGTGCTCAATTATGATTTGCCTGATGTGGTTGAAAATTACGTTCACCGGGTAGGGCGGACAGGCAGGGGAACTTCCAAAGGCATTGCTTTCAGTTTTGTAGCTGAAGAAGAAAAAGAACTTTTGGAAAAAATAGAATCTTACCTTGGTTACAAACCAAAAGAAATGGAAATAATGGATGATGAATACAAAGAAGTATCTTTGTTTTCGGCAGACAAAAAAATGGAACTCAAAGATGTATTAAATGAATTTGTACATCTGGGCAAGAAAAAAAAGAAGAAAAAATCCTGAAGGTCCAATCATTATTAAATTCCGATGTAAGAAAATAAAATATGCAATATCTTTTATTAGAAAATGTAAGTCGCTCCTACGGAGAAAAAGTACTGTTCAAAAACGTTAATCTGTCTATAAGTAAAGGAGAGAGAATTGCTCTGGTAGCAAAAAACGGAAGCGGAAAATCTACCTTGCTTAGGGTAATAGCCGGTATGGAAGGCACGGAAGGTGAAAATGCAAAAGTTTTTATTTCTAAAGAAATCAGAACGGCCTTCCTGAATCAGGATCCTTTTTTTGACAAAGGAATCACGGTGATAGAAGCAGTTTTTGATTCTGTAAATCCCGTAGTACTTGCTGTCAGAGACCATGAAAGAGCGCTGCAAACTGAGGATGCCGTTGCGTTGGAAAATAGTGTCAGCAGGTTGGATGACCTGAAAGCCTGGGATGCAGAAGCCCGGATTAAAGAGATTTTGGATAAACTAAAAATCAGAGACTTCAATCAGGTGGTCGATGAAATGTCAGGGGGGCAGAAAAAAAGATTAGCTCTGGCTAAAATATTGATTGACGAGCCCGATTTTCTGATTTTGGACGAACCCACCAACCATTTGGATCTCGAAATGATAGAATGGCTGGAAAACTATCTTCAGAATCCGTCCATAACCTTATTTATGGTGACCCACGACCGGTATTTTCTGGATAATGTGTGTAATGAAATTGTGGAATTGGAAAATGGCAATTTTTATATTTACAGAGGTAATTATTCTTCTTATCTGGAGAAAAAAGATGCCAGAATGTTGAATGAAGCAGCCAATTATGAAAAAACAAAAAAACTGTACAGCCGCGAACTGGAATGGATGCGAAGACAACCGCAGGCCAGATCGACAAAAGCCAAATCCAGAATTGATGATTTTTATGAGATCAAAGACAAAGTTTCCAATAAACCTAAACAGGATGAGGTAACCATTCAGATTCAGGCGGCAAGGTTGGGCTCCAAAATCCTGGAATTGCATCAGATTTCTAAAAAATTTGGCGAAAAAGTCATTCTGGAACCATTTTCTTACAAATTTAAACCGGGAGAAAGAATCGGCATCATCGGTCCGAACGGAACGGGAAAATCAAGTTTTCTCAAACTCATTACCAATCAGATAGGTCCTGATACCGGAAAAGTGGTGGTTGGTGATACAGTTGTTTTCGGCTATTATTCTCAGGATGGTTTGTATGTCAATGAAGATAAGATGGTCATCGATGTCATACGGGATATTGCCGAATTTATCCCTTTGGAAAAAGGGTTTAAACTTACCGCAGAAGCTTTGCTCGAAAGATTTTTATTTCCGAGACCACAACAAAGGGTTTTTGTTTCTCAGCTCAGTGGTGGCGAAAAAAGAAGGTTGTATCTGCTGACCGTTTTGATGAAAAACCCTAATTTTCTCATTTTGGACGAACCTACAAATGATTTGGATATTCTTACGTTGAATGTATTGCAGGATTATCTTATGGATTATCCCGGATGCCTGATTATTGTAACCCATGACCGGTATTTTATGGACAATATGGTTGACCACATTTTTATATTGGAAGGTGAAGGAAAAGTAAAAGATTATAATGGTTCTTACAGTGAATATATTTTTGAAAAAAAACAAAAAAAAGAAAACATTTCCAAAGACGTTTCCGAGTCGGTCCAACTTGCAGAACCTACGGTCAGTAAGTTGAGTTATGAACAAAGAAAAGAGCTGAACCGGTTGGAAAAGGAGATAGAAAAACTGGAAGAAAAAAAGGTCGATATCACCAAAAAATTTGATGATCCCGGATTGGGCCACGAAGAGATTTTAAAGTGGTCTGCCGAACTTGAAAAAATTCAGAATCAATTGGAAGAGAAGGAAATGCGCTGGATGGAGTTGGTAGAATAACAAAAAACCGAATCATTTTATTTAAAACATCTTTACATATGTTGTATTTTTACAATGTATAGTGCTTTGAAATACATTATTTTGATTATTTATGTTGAAATTATGTTGTTTACATATTAAAAAAAGTATCAAATTATTATATTATTTAATATGTATATTATACCTTTGCATCCGTAACCGCCAAGAAACCTGAATATTTTTGATAATATAACCTGGGACCAATCCGGGTTTGGGGATGCATTTTTATTTCTCTGAATGTTTTTTTTGGTCATAATGTATGTATATTTTGATGATTTTTTTCTTACAGATATAATATTTATATCCTGGGAAATCAGTAGCGTTTTGTAGCTGTCATATTGATAATTACAAGTAATGATATTTGAATTACGGATATAGATTTTTTTAGTAGAAAAGGTGATCAATAGTTTTAAGGGCGGTTTCAGCATATTTCAAAAAATATAATTTGAGTATTATGATACACGCTAAAGTTCAAATAAACATCCTGAATATTTTTTGCGGAATTTTTTTGATTTTATTTGGTTTTTGTTTTTCCGGACAAGCTCAGGAGAGTACTTATTTCGGTCCGAAACATGTTCATAAAACGGGTGAATTTTCGGATAATGTCCGGCAAATTAAAATTTCTTACAACGAAAAAGTTCCGTTTGAAACCGGAGAGCTTCCCGAAATGGAAATATGTTCCTGGGTACTCACCAAAAATGATAGTTTGATCATCGAAGGGCAGGGGTGTAATCCGATACAACACTACATCTTTACGACTCCCGGAAATTATGAGTTGGTATTTGACATGCCGGGAGCATATACAGCGTCTTTGGGAGGGGCTTGTTTTCATCCGGTACTGCCGGGAAAATATTTAATAGAGGTTTCGCCGTACAAATTAACGTTTGATCCAGGTTCTTTTTCCCTATCAGAGTCCATAACCTCAGGAGTTGAAACTAAAGGTATTTTACTTACCATCAATATATTGTTCGAATCTTTTGACGGTTCGCCTTTAACCTATGATAAATCAATTATATCGACCGGAATTGAGACGACAATTACAGGGAGTTTGGCCGAACCTGTAGAGTTGATTCCGGGAATCAATGAAATAACATTCAGCCTGAATGGAAAAGTTACCCATCGAAATACCTTTATTGGATTTGATTTTTTTAATAATGCTACACAATCATTGTGGTCTTACCCACTCACCAACCCAATCTTTTAAATATGATCATTACGTTACTAAAAAAATTCGATATTCAGAGGGGGCATTTTGTTCGATGTATTTCAGCGGTTTTGTTTTTTGTATTGTCTGTAACTTATTCATACGGGCAATGCGGATTTCAGGCAACATGTTCCAACACCAATTACCTGAATTTTGGAATGGGGTCAAACGGTGATGCAGCAAGTGTCGAATACGACAATTTTGTTTCGATGTTTCACTCAACGGTAGTAAGAACGGCTTATGGTTCTTATGAAACCTGGGGTCAAAAAATGGAAAATGACGGAGTTAACCATTTATTATCACCTACGGAAATCAATTCAATTAATTTCCCTAACCTGACCGGGGTTATCCTCAAAGCACATTTGGGTAGTGATTTTGTTACTGTCGGACAAGGGATCGTATTGACGACCACAGGATTATTTGCATGGTCAGACCCGGGAGCAGTTCTGCATACAACATTGACTCCAACCCCGGTTTTTCAAAAACTTACTATTGATGGTCAGACGGACGGACTGCCGGCAGGAGTAGATCCATTAGATGTCAAAATGATATTTACAACACATGCTACCATGGCTTTGGTCACCTGCAACGGAGATGTATATGTAATAACCCAAAATTTTAATAATACAGGCAACGGTCATACGGCAGCTCTTTCAGTAGCAGATATGACGAAATGGCATAGAGTCAAAGAAGCAACAAGTGGAAATCCATTTCTGACCAATGTTGTTGCTGTCAGAGGAAACAGGCATACCTTATTTGCCTTGAAATCAGATGGTACTTTATGGACATGGGGTGCAGAAACTTATCTGGGAAATAACACCGCGCACGCATCCAGCAATTATGCTACGTCCATGCAATTGCCGAGTGGTAATCCGATTAAAATGATTGGTGTTACCAGAGACAATGGCAATTCGAGACCCAGTTATTATGTATTGAATGCTAATGGAAATTTATATTCCCTGGGGCACAATAACAGAAAACAACTGGGAGATTGGACCACCAATGAAAGATTACAATGGGTTCAACCAAGATATAATTCTGCATCAGGGCAAGTTATGAACAATATACATTGGTTGTCTCCAAACGAACATGATCCCCGTTATGCAGCTGTCAATATACTCACCATAGATTCCACAAATTATAACTGGGGGGATGCCAACGGACAATTATTGGGAAGGGGTGGAACCGGAACATTTGACCCGGGAATACCCAACGGAATCAACACCTCAGATAAAGTTTTGGCGGTCGAAACTGGCGGACATACCTCGATGTTGGTAAAAAAATGTGAAGATTATTTCGGGTACGTAGGTCACAGAATCAGTGGTAGTATGGGTGATGGTACTAGCAATACGACTAATGAATCAACCTATACTTTTGCAACCGCTGTTGTGTATATTTGTGGTGCAACAACAGCTGAAATTTCTCTTTCGGGATCGCCGACTTTTGGAAATAACGGTTTGTATTGTAATGGAACAACTGCAGAACTCATCGTTTTTCCTCCGGGAGGTACTTTATCGGTTTTGTCTGGTCCGGGTACCCTTAACGGCGTGAATCTAACGTTTAACGGTATCGGTAATACGGCCGTTACTGTGAGATATATCGTTACCGTTCCCGGATGTCCTGTTCCGGATACTGCTGAAGTAGTATTAAATACGGAAGATTGTTTTTTTCCTTCATGGACATTGACTAAAACAGCATTGCAGACCAATTATTCTGCCGCCGGACAGGTAGTTAATTTTTCATTGGCTCTTGAAAATACAGGAAACACAGGAATTTCTTCCATCATAGTAAGTGATATTTTGGCTACTTCAGGTCCTGTTTATTCAAGCGGAGACAACAATTCCAATAGTATTCTTGATGAAGATGAAATCTGGATATATAATGCATCTCGCTCCATGTCTCAGGCTGATATGGACAATGGCAGTTTGTTGAATACGGCAAATGTAACAGGAACACCTTTAGGTGGAACATTGACAGATACTTTTGATACCGCTCTTGTGACGGCCATACAAAATCCTTCTGTCATCATTGAAAAAGCTGCATTTCCTCAAACTTATTCATCGGCGGGTGATGAAGTGGAATATACTTTTACAGTAACCAATTCCGGCAATGTTACCCTGACCAATGTGGAGGTAGAAGATCCTTTGTTTGGTCTGAATTTTGGACCGGTGACTTTGGCACCCAACGGACAAGAAACATTTACTTACACCTACATCGTTACCCAGGCGGCAGTTGATACCGGAAATGTGGTGAATATCGCTTCAGTCAACGGATTAGATCCGAACGGTAATCCGGTGAGTGATGATGATGGTGAAACCATCACAGCGATTCAAAATCCTTCACTAGGCCTTCATAAATCGGCTAATGTGATGTTGTATAATACGGTTGGTCAACAAATAGAATATACTATAGTAGTTACCAATACAGGTAATGTATCATTATCAGACATTATAATCGAAGACCCGCTCTATCCGGGGATTTTGGGGCCCATTCAACTTATACCGGGGGCCAGTCATACATTTATATATACTTATGAGGTACAACAAATTGATTTAGATTTGGGCAGTATTTTTAATGAAGCCATGGCTCGTACGGTATTTGACGGAATTGAATATACGGCGATGGATGATGAAACTATAGATGCAGACCAAAACCCCGGAATAACATTGGAAAAATCAGTTACTCCGCTACAATACAGTACTTTGGGAGAAAATGTAACGTATCGATTTATTATCACGAATGTGGGTAATGTGACACTTGAAAATATTATCACTTCTGACCCTCTTTTTGGTCAGACATGGAATACACTTTTATTGCTGCCGGGACAGAAAGATACTATGTATTATGACTATCAGGTAACCCAAAGCGCATTGGATACAGGTAGCGTATTTAATGTAGCTTATACCATCGTGGATTTTGATGCAAAAGATTATGAAGATAGTGATAATGCATTGATCACAGCGATACAAACTCCATCGATATCACTGGATAAATCGGCTTTCCCGACAACTTATACCACAGCTGGTCAGGCAGTCGACTATACTTTTGTGGTGACCAATACCGGAAACGTTACCCTGACCAATGTGGAAGTTAGTGATCCGTTATTTGGACTGAATTTCGGACCAATCACCTTGGCACCCAATGGCCAGGAAACCTTTACCTACACTTACACCGTTACCCAAGCAGCAATTGATAGCGGCAGTGTGGTAAATTTGGCAACTACAACAGCTCTGGATTCCAACGGCGATCCGGTGAGCGACAACGATGGTGAAACGATCACCGCGATTCAAACGCCATCGATATCTTTGAATAAATCGGCTTTCCCGACGACTTATACCACAGCTGGTCAAACAGTCGACTATACTTTTGTGGTGACCAATACCGGAAATGTTACGCTTAACAATGTGGAAGTCAGTGATCCGTTGTTCGGACTTAATTTTGGACCAATCACTTTATCGCCCAATGGCCAGGAAACCTTCACCTACACCTACACCGTTACCCAAGCGGCAATTGACAGTGGCAGTGTGGTAAATTTGGCAACTACAACAGCTCTGGATACCAATGGTGATCCGGTAAGTGACGATGATGGTGAAACAATCACAGCGATTCAAACTCCATCAATATCTTTGAATAAATCGGCTTTCCCGACAACCTATAACACAGCGGGAGAGTCTGTCGACTATACTTTTGTGGTGACCAATACCGGCAATGTTACGCTTAACAATGTGGAAGTTAGTGATCCGTTATTCGGATTAAATTTCGGTCCGGTGACCTTGGCACCCAATGGCCAGGAAACGTTTACCTACACGTACACCGTTACCCAAGCGGCAATTGACAGTGGCAGTGTGGTAAATTTGGCAACTACAACAGCTCTGGATACCAATGGTGATCCGGTAAGTGACGATGATGGTGAAACGATCACAGCGATTCAAACGCCATCGATATCTCTGGATAAATCGGCTTTCCCGACGACCTACACCACAGGCGGAGAGTCAGTCGACTATACTTTTGTTGTGACCAATACCGGAAACGTTACGCTTAACAATGTGGAAGTCACTGATCCATTGTTTGGATTAAATTTTGGACCAATCACCTTATCACCCAATGACCAGGAAACCTTTACCTACACGTATACCGTTACCCAAGCGGCTATCGACAGTGGCAATGTGGTAAATTTGGCAACTACAACAGCTCTGGATACCAACGGCGATCCGGTGAGTGACAACGATGGAGAAACCATCACGGCGATTCAAACTCCATCAATATCTCTGGATAAATCGGCTTTCCCGACGACCTATACCACAGCGGGAGAGTCTGTCGACTATACTTTTGTTTTGACCAATACCGGAAATGTTACGCTTAACAATGTGGAAGTTAGAGATCCTTTGTTCGGATTAAATTTCGGGCCAGTCACTTTGGCACCCAATGGCCAGGAAACCTTTACCTACACATATACCGTTACCCAAGCGGCAATTGATAGTGGTGGTGTGGTAAATTTGGCAACTACAACAGCTCTGGATACCAACGGCGATCCGGTAAGTGACGATGATGGTGAAACCATCACGGCGATTCAAACTCCATCGATATCTCTGGATAAATCGGCTTTCCCGACGACTTACACCACTGCCGGAGAGTCTGTCGATTATACTTTTATTGTGACCAATACCGGAAACGTTACCCTGAACAATGTGGAAGTTAGTGATCCGTTGTTTGGATTGAATTTCGGTCCGGTGACTTTGGCACCTAATGACCAGGAAACCTTTACCTACACGTATACCGTTACCCAAGCGGCTATCGACAGCGGTAGTGTGGTAAATTTGGCAACTACAACAGCTCTGGATACCAACGGCGATCCGGTAAGTGACGATGATGGTGAAACGATCACGTCGATTCAAACTCCATCATTATCACTTAATAAATCAGCTTTTCCTACCACCTACACCACAGCAGGAGAGTCTGTCGACTATACTTTTGTTGTGACCAATACCGGAAATGTTACGCTTAACAATGTGGAAGTCACTGATCCATTGTTTGGATTAAATTTTGGACCAATCACTTTATCGCCCAATGACCAGGAAACCTTTACCTACACGTATACCGTTACCCAAGCGGCAATCGACAGTGGCAGTGTGGTGAATTTGGCAACTACAACAGCTCTGGATACCAACGGAGATCCGGTAAGTGACGATGATGCAGAAACGATCACCGCGATTCAAACTCCATCAATATCTTTGAATAAATCGGCTTTCCCGACGACCTACACCACAGCGGGAGAGTCTGTCGACTATACTTTTGTGGTGACCAATACCGGAAACGTTACCCTTAACAATGTGGAAGTTAGTGATCCGTTGTTTGGATTGAATTTCGGTCCGGTGACTTTGGCACCTAATGACCAGGAAACCTTTACCTACACGTACACCGTTACCCAAGCGGCAATTGACAGTGGCAGTTTGGTAAATTTGGCAACTACAACAGCTCTGGATACCAACGGCGATCCGGTTAGTGACGATGATGGTGAAATGATCACGGCGATTCAAACTCCATCGATATCTCTGGATAAATCAGCTTTTCCGACAACTTACACCACTGCCGGAGAGTTTGTCGATTATACTTTTGTCGTGACCAATACCGGAAATGTTACGCTTAACAATGTGGAAGTTAGTGATCCGTTATTCGGACTAAATTTCGGACCAATCACTTTGGCGCCCAATTCCAGTGAATTATTTACATATCAATATCAGGTAATTCAGGATGATTTGGACAATGGAAGTATATACAACCTTGCTACGGCTAATGCCCTCGATACCAACGGTGACCCTGTGAGCGACGATGATGATGAAACCATCTTTGCGATTCAAACTCCATCAATATCTTTGGATAAATCGGCTTTCCCGACGACCTATAACACAGCGGGAGAGTCTGTCGACTATACTTTTGTCGTGACCAATACCGGAAATGTTACCCTGAACAATGTGGAAGTTAGTGATCCTTTGTTCGGATTGAATTTCGGGCCAGTCACTTTGGCACCCAATGGCCAGGAAACCTTTACCTACACGTACACCGTTACTCAAGCGGCAATCGACAGTGGTAGTGTGGTAAATTTGGCAATTACAACAGCTTTGGATACCAACGGAGATCCGGTAAGTGACGATGATGGAGAAACCATCACAGCGATTCAAACTCCATCAATATCACTTAATAAATCAGCTTTTCCGACGACTTACACCACAGCAGGTCAGGATGTCGACTATACTTTTGTAGTGACCAACACCGGAAACGTTACGCTTAGTAATGTGGAAGTCACTGATCCGTTGTTTGGACTGAATTTCGGGCCGGTGACTTTGGCACCCAATGGCCAGGAAACCTTTACCTTCACGTATACGGTTACTCAAGCGGCAATTGACAGTGGCAGTGTGGTGAATTTGGCAACTACAACAGCTCTGGATACCAACGGAGATCCGGTAAGTGACGATGATGGAGAAACCATCACAGCGATTCAATCTCCATCAATATCACTTAATAAATCAGCTTTTCCGACGACTTACACCACAGCAGGTCAGGCAGTCGACTATACTTTTGTAGTGACCAACACCGGAAACGTTACGCTTAACAATGTGGAAGTCACTGATCCGTTGTTTGGACTGAATTTCGGGCCAGTGACTTTGCCACCCAATGGCCAGGAAACCTTTACCTTCACGTATACGGTTACTCAAGCGGCAATTGACAGTGGCAATGTGGTGAATTTGGCAACTACAACAGCTCTGGATACCAACGGTGATCCGGTAAGTGACGATGATGGAGAAACGATCACAGCAATTCAAACGCCATCAATATCACTTAATAAATCGGCTTTCCCAACGACTTACACCACTGCCGGTCAGGCAGTTGACTATACTTTTGTTGTGACCAATACCGGAAATGTTACGCTTAACAATGTGGCAGTCAGTGATCCGTTATTCGGACTAAATTTTGGACCGGTTACCTTGGCACCTAACGGTCAGGAAACCTTTACTTACACGTACACCGTTACCCAAGCGGCTATCGACAGCGGCAGTGTGATAAATTTGGCAACAACAACAGCTCTGGATACAAACGGCGATCCGGTTAGCGACGATGATGGAGAAACGATCACGGCGATTCAAACTCCATCAATATCACTTAATAAATCAGCTTTCCCGACGACCTACACCACAGCCGGAGAGTCTGTCGACTATACTTTTGTGGTGACCAATACCGGAAACGTTACGCTTAACAATGTGGAAGTTAGCGATCCGTTATTCGGATTAAATTTCGGACCGGTGACCTTGGCACCTAACGGTCAGGAAACCTTTACTTACACGTACACCGTTACCCAAGCGGCAATTGACAGTGGCAATGTGGTAAATTTGGCAACAACAACAGCTCTGGATACCAACGGCGATCCGGTAAGTGACGATGATGATGAAACGATCACAGCGATTCAAACTCCTTCGATATCTCTGGATAAATCGGCTTTCCCGACGACCTACACCACAGCCGGAGAGTCTGTCGACTATACTTTTGTGGTGACCAATACCGGAAACGTTACGCTTAACAATGTGGAAGTTAGTGATCCGTTATTCGGACTGAATTTCGGACCAATCACTTTGGCACCCAATGGCCAGGAAACCTTTACCTACACGTACACCGTTACCCAAGCGGCAATTGACAGCGGCAGTGTGGTAAATTTGGCTACCACAACAGCTCTGGATACCAACGGTGATCCGGTCAGCGACAACGATGTTGAAACGATCACGGCGATTCAAACTCCTTCAATATCACTTAATAAATCAGCTTTCCCGACGACCTACACCACAGCGGGTCAGGCAGTCGACTATACTTTTGTGGTGACCAATACCGGAAACGTTACGCTTAACAATGTGGAAGTTAGTGATCCGTTATTCGGACTGAATTTCGGACCTATCACCTTGGCTCCCAATGACCAGGAAACCTTTACCTACACGTACACCGTTACCCAAGCGGCTATCGACAGCGGCAGTGTGGTGAATTTGGCAACCACAACAGCTTTGGATACCAACGGTGATCCGGTAAGTGACAACGATGGAGAAACAATCACAGCAATTCAAACGCCATCGATGACTCTGGATAAATCGGCTTTCCCAACGACTTACACCACTGCCGGTCAGGCAGTTGACTATACTTTTGTGGTGACCAATACCGGAAATGTTACGCTTAGTAATATGGAAGTTAGTGATCCGTTATTCGGATTAAATTTCGGTCCGGTGACTTTGGCACCCAATGGCCAGGAGACCTTTACCTACACGTATACGGTTACTCAAGCGGCAATCGACAGCGGTAGTGTGGTAAATTTGGCAACTACAACAGCTCTGGATACCAACGGCGATCCGGTTAGCGACGATGATGGTGAAACGATCACGGCGATACAAACGCCATCGATATCTTTGGATAAATCGGCTTTCCCGACGACCTACACCACAGCAGGAGAGTCTGTCGACTATACTTTTGTGGTGACCAATACCGGAAATGTTACGCTTAACAATGTGGAAGTTAGTGATCCGTTATTCGGACTTAATTTCGGACCAACCACTTTGGCACCCAATGGCCAGGAAACCTTTACCTACACGTATACAGTTACCCAAGCGGCAATTGACAGCGGCAGTGTGGTAAATTTGGCAACCACAACAGCTCTGGATACCAACGGAGGTCTGGTGAACGACAATGATGGAGTAACAATCACAGCAATTCAAACTCCATCAATATCTTTGGATAAATCGGCTTTCCCGACAACGTACACCACAGCTGGTCAAACAGTCGACTATACTTTTGTGGTGACCAATACCGGAAATGTTACCCTGAACAGTGTAGAGGTCAGTGATCCGTTATTCGGATTAAATTTCGGTCCAATCACTTTGGCACCCAACGGTCAGGAAACCTTCACCTACACGTATACAGTTACCCAAGCGGCAATCGACAGTGGTAGTGTGGTAAATTTGGCAACTACAACAGCTCTGGATACCAATGGTGATCCGGTTAGCGACGATGATGGTGAAACGATCACGGCGATACAAACGCCATCGATATCTTTGGATAAATCGGCTTTCCCGACAACTTACACCACAGCCGGAGAGTCTGTCGACTATACTTTTGTGGTGACCAATACCGGAAATGTTACGCTGAATAATGTGGAAGTCAGTGATCCGCTGTTTGGATTAAATTTCGGACCAATCACTTTATCGCCCAATGACCAGGAAACCTTTACCTACACGTATACCGTTACCCAAGCGGCAATCGACAGTGGCAGTGTGGTAAATTTGGCAACTACAACAGCTCTGGATACCAATGGTGATCCGGTAAGTGACGATGATGATGAAACGATCACAGCGATTCAAACTCCATCAATATCTTTGAATAAATCGGCTTTTCCGACAACTTACAACACAGCTGGTCAAACAGTCGACTATACTTTTGTGGTGACCAATACCGGAAACGTTACCCTTAGTAATGTGGAAGTCAGTGATCCGTTATTCGGACTGAATTTCGGTCCGGTGACCTTGGCACCCAATGGCCAGGAGACCTTTACCTACACGTACACCGTTACCCAAGCGGCAATTGACAGCGGTAGTGTGGTAAATTTGGCAACTACAACAGCTCTGGATACCAATGGCGATCCGGTAAGTGACGATGATGGTGAAACGATCACGGCGATTCAAACTCCATCAATATCACTTAATAAATCAGCTTTTCCTACCACCTACACCACAGCGGGAGAGTCTGTCGACTATACTTTTGTTTTGACCAATACAGGAAATGTTACCCTTAGTAATGTGGAAGTTAGTGATCCATTATTTGGATTAAATTTCGGTCCGGTGACTTTGGCACCCAATGGCCAAGAAACCTTTACCTACACGTACACGGTTACTCAAGCAGCAATCGACAGCGGCAGTGTGGTAAATTTGGCAACTACAACAGCTTTGGATACCAACGGAGATCCGGTAAGTGACGATGATGGAGAAACGATCACAGCGATTCAAACGCCATCGATATCACTAAATAAATCGGCTTTCCCGACAACTTACACCACAGCCGGTCAGGATGTCGACTATACTTTTGTGGTGACCAATACCGGAAATGTTACCCTGAACAATGTGGAAGTTAGTGATCCGTTATTTGGATTAAATTTCGGACCAATCACTTTATCGCCCAATGGCCAGGAAACGTTTACCTACACGTACACCGTTACCCAAGCGGCAATTGACAGCGGTAGTGTGGTCAATTTGGCAACTACAACAGCTTTGGATACCAATGGTGATCCGGTAAATGACGATGATGGAGAAACGATCACAGCGATTCAAACGCCATCAATATCTTTGAATAAATCGGCTTTCCCGACAACTTACACCACAGCAGGTCAGGCAGTCGACTATACTTTTGTCGTGACCAATACCGGAAATGTTACGCTTAACAATGTGGAAGTCAGTGATCCATTGTTTGGATTAAATTTCGGTCCGGTGACCTTGGCACCCAATGGCCAGGAAACCTTTACCTACACGTATACCGTTACCCAAGCGGCAATTGACAGCGGCAGTGTGGTAAATTTGGCAACTACAACATCTCTGGATACCAACGGTGATCCGGTAAGTGACGATGATGGTGAAACGATCACGGCGATTCAAACTCCATCGATATCACTTATTAAATCGGCTTTTCCAACGACCTACACCACAGCCGGAGAGTCTGTCGATTATACTTTTGTGGTGACCAATACCGGAAATGTTACGCTTAGTAATGTGGAAGTTAGTGATCCATTGTTTGGACTAAATTTTGGACCAATCACTTTGGCTCCTAATCATAGTGAGGTATTTACCCATCAATATCAGGTAACGCAGGATGATTTGGACAATGGAAGTATATACAACCTTGCTTCGGCTAATGCACTCGATACCAACGTTGGTCCGGTAACCGACGATGATGATGAAACCATCACAGCTATTCAAACGCCATCGATATCTCTGGATAAATCAGCTTTTCCTACCACCTACACCACAGCGGGAGAGTCTGTCGACTATACTTTTGTGGTGACCAATACCGGAAATGTTACCCTGAATAATGTGGAAGTCATTGATCCGTTGTTCGGACTTAATTTCGGTCCGGTGACCTTGGCTCCCAATGGCCAGGAAACCTTTACCTACACGTATACGGTTACCCAAGCGGCAATTGATAGTGGCAGTGTAGTAAATTTGGCAACTACAACAGCTCTGGATACCAACGGTGGTCCGGTAACCGACGATGATGGTGAAACGATCACAGCGATTCAAACGCCATCAATATCACTTAATAAATCAGCTTTCCCGACAACCTATAATACAGCTGGTCAGGCAGTCGACTATACTTTTGTGGTGACCAATACCGGAAATGTTACGCTTAGTAATGTTGAAGTCAGTGATCCCTTGTTTGGATTAAATTTTGGACCAGTCACCTTGGCACCCAATGGCCAGGAGACCTTTACCTACTCGTATACGGTTACCCAAGCGGCAATCGACAGTGGCAGTGTGGTAAATTTGGCAACTACAACAGCTTTGGATACCAACGGTGATCCGGTAAGTGACGATGATGGAGAAACGATCACCGCGATTCAAACTCCATCGATATCCTTGAATAAATCAGCTTTTCCGACAACCTATACCACAGCGGGAGAGTCTGTCGACTATACTTTTGTCGTGACCAATACCGGCAATGTTACGCTTAACAATGTGGAAGTTAGTGATCCATTATTCGGATTAAATTTCGGTCCAATCACCTTGGCGCCAAATGGCCAGGAGACCTTCACCTACACATATACAGTTACCCAAGCAGCAATCGACAGCGGCAGTGTGGTAAATTTGGCAACTACAACAGCTCTGGATACCAACGGTGGTCCGGTAAGTGACGATGATGGAGAAACGATCACCGCGATTCAAACGCCTTCAATATCTTTGAATAAATCGGCTTTCCCGACGACCTATACCACAGCCGGTCAGGTAGTCGACTATACTTTTGTCGTGACCAATACGGGAAATGTTACGCTTAACAATGTGGAAGTAAGTGATCCGTTATTCGGACTAAATTTCGGACCAATCACTTTGGCACCCAATGGCCAGGAAACCTTCACCTACACGTACTCCGTTACCCAAGCGGCAATCGACAGTGGCAGTGTGGTAAATTTGGCAACTACAACAGCTCTGGATACCAACGGCGATCCGGTAAGTGATGATGATGGAGAAACAATCACCGCGATTCAAACTCCGTCAATATCTCTGAATAAATCGGCTTTCCCAACGACTTACACCACTGCCGGTCAGGCAGTTGACTATACTTTTGTGGTGACCAATACCGGAAATGTTACGCTTAGTAATGTTGAAGTCAGTGATCCCTTGTTTGGCTTGAATTTTGGACCAGTCACCTTGGCACCCAACAGCCAGGAAACATTTACCTACAAGTATACTGTAACCCAAGCGGCTATCGACAGTGGCAGTGTGGTAAATGTAGCAACTACAACAGCTCTGGATACCAACGGCGATCTGGTCAGCGACAATGATGGAGAAACGATCACGGCGATTCAAACTCCATCAATATCTTTGGATAAATCGGCTTTCCCGACGACCTATAATACAGCCGGTCAAGCAGTCGACTATACTTTTGTGGTGACCAATACAGGAAACGTTACCCTGAACAATGTGGAAGTCACTGATCCATTGTTCGGATTAAATTTTGGACCAATCACTTTGGCACCCAACGGCCAGGAGACCTATACCTACACGTATACCGTTACCCAAGCGGCAATTGACAGTGGCAGTGTAGTAAATTTGGCAACTACAACAGCTCTGGATACCAACGGCGATCCGGTAAGTGACGATGATGGTGAAACGATCACGGCTATTCAAACTCCATCGATATCCTTGAATAAATCGGCTTTCCCAACTACTTATACCACAGCTGGTCAGGCAGTCGACTATACTTTTGTGGTGACCAATACCGGAAATGTTACCCTGAACAATGTGGAAGTTAGTGATCCGTTATTCGGACTGAATTTCGGATCGGTGACCTTGGCACCCAACGGTCAGGAAACCTTTACCTACACGTACACAGTTACTCAAGCAGCAATTGACAGTGGCAGTGTGGTAAATTTGGCAACTACAACAGCTTTGGATACCAACGGCGATCCGGTAAGTGACAACGATGGTGAAACGATCACAGCGATTCAAACTCCATCAATATCTTTGAATAAATCGGCTTTTCCGACAACTTACAACACAGCTGGTCAAACAGTCGACTATACTTTTGTGGTGACCAATACCGGAAATGTTACGCTTAATAATGTGGAAGTTAGCGATCCGTTATTCGAATTAAATTTTGGACCAATCACTTTGGCACCCAATGGCCAGGAAACCTTTACCTACACGTACACAGTTACCCAAGCGGCAATCGACAGTGGTAGTGTGGTAAATTTGGCAACTACAACAGCTTTTGATACCAATGGCGATCCGGTGGACGACAATGATAGTGAAACGATCACAGCGATTCAAACGCCATCAATGTCGTTTTCAAAAACAGCTGATGTGATGTTTTATGATCGTGCAGGAGATCGTATAATATTTAATTTTACGGTTACCAATACCGGAAATGTCACATTATCTGATGTTATTGTTTCAGACCCTTTATTTGGATTACAATTTGGTCCGGCCTCTTTAGTTCCTGATCAGCAAGTTATTTTTCAATATCAACATATAGTTACTCAAGAAGAGGTGGATAACGGAAGTATATTCAACAGTGCAACTGCCACCTCTAAAGATCCTGATAATTCAATTTTGCAAGTTTCTGATGAAATTACTGTACCCGCCATTCAGAGTCCGTCTGTCACTTTGACAAAATCTGCTAATCCTTCAGCGATTCGATTTGCGGGTGACCAGATTATGTATTTTTTAACGGCACGTAATACCGGAAATGTTACGTTGACAAACGTTATAATATCCGATCCGTTATTGTCTGTTACCTTTGGTCCGGTTTCATTACTTCCCGACCAACAACAAACTTTTACGGCAACTTATATAGCTTCACAATTTCAAATTGATTTTGGCAGTATACAAAATATTGCATCTGTTTCTGCTCAGGGACCAGGCGGAGTTTCATTAACTCAAACTGCTATGGCTATGGTCACGGCCTCACCTGATCCTTCACTTACAATTGAAAAGGAAGGAAGATTTAATGATGAAAACGGAAATGGTTTTGCAGAACCAGGTGAAACGATTACCTTTGATTTTGAAGTGACCAATACCGGTAACGTAACATTATCAAATGTACGTATTCAGGATGCTACTGTTGGGGTTTCAAATCTTCCGGTACAACCTTCACAATTAGCGCCGGGTCAGACAGGTCAGGCATCAATTCAATATACAATTACGTCTTTGGACATTGATTCAGGAGGAAGACAAAATGTCGCCACGGTCAGTGCTTCAACTCCCGGTGGACTAACGGTTTCTGATGTTTCCAGAGATCCGACTCCGTTGAATCCAAATGATCCGAATTATGATAATACTTGTCCGGAATGTACTTTTGTATCTTTGGTCAGACCTTCTAGAATCGGTAATTTTGTATGGCATGACATCAACGGAAATGGTATTCAGGATACCGGTGAGCCGGGAATTCCGAATGTTACGGTAAACCTGTACACATCAAGTGGTGATTATATCAGTAGTGTCTCAACGAATCAGACAGGAAATTATCTTTTCCCGTTTGTGGTGCCCGGTGATTATCAGTTGCGTTTTGACATACCAACGGGTTTTACACCGACTTTCAGCAATATGGGTAATGCAGCTAATGATAGTGATATCGATCAACAGGGTCTTGTTTCGGTTTTTAATGTTGGATTTGAAGAGTATCTTTTATCAAAAGATGCCGGATTTTACAGATGCGTGCCAATTGGTGAATTGGTATGGTATGATAGTAATAAAAACGATATAGCCGATCAAGTCGAAAATGGCATTAACGGCCTTGTTATACAATTATGGAGATTTCAATCAGGCAATTGGATGTTGTATTCGCAAACAACAACAGGACATAAACCGGGGACACCATCAGATGACGGATATTGGCATTTTTGTGCTCCTCCGGGTCAATATTATGTAAAAATTATTATGCCACCGCTTGGTTTGGTAAGGTCTAAGCCCAATGTAGGCAATAATCCGTTGAAAGACAGTGATTTGACTAATGTTAATGGAATCCTGACCACGGCGACTTTTCAAATAACTTCTGGTGGGTCAAAACTTGATATAGGAGCAGGATTTTATCCGATGGCGACAGCCGGAAATCTTGTTTGGATCGATGAAAATGGTAATGGATTGCAGGAATCAAATGAACCTTTGGTCAGAAATGTTCAGGTTTCTGCACATGATGTGGCTACAGGAGAATTGATTTATACTGCCACAACAGATGAATCAGGAGTTTATGAACTGGAATATATTGAACAAAAAGAAGTATACCTGAAGTTTTTGTTGCCGGCAGAATTTAATCAGTATCAACCGACTATTGCACAGTCAGGCAGTGATGATATCGACAGTGATGTGGACGGAAGTTTTGGAAATATGACAACAAGATCATTTTTGATGTTATCAGGAAGCTACAATCCGAATATTGATTTGGGAATTATTGTTGGCGTACTTCCGGTGACCTGGGGTAATGTTTATGCTGTCAAAACCGATGAAGGTCATGAGGTAAAATGGTTTACCCAAAAGGAAATAAATACAAGTCATTTTATCGTCGAAAGAAGATATGCCGACCAACAGGATTTTATTCCCGTTTCTGACAAAATTTCCGCAGCAGGATTCAGTAATGCCGAAGTTGGTTATTCATTTACTGACAAAGATGTGTCACTTCCTGGATTATATATCTACAGGGTAAAACAAATTGATTTTGATGGAAAATATTTATTCAGCAAAGAAGTTTCATTGAAATCAGAACAGGATTTGTATTGCGAATTGTACCCGAATCCGGCGATACATGCAACAAGAGTGGACATGTATCTGCCTGATAATTTTGTGATTAACATGGATATTTATGACAATAAAGGTAAATTGGTTCAAAAGGTAGTAGAGTCAAAACAAATAGAAAAGGGCTGGTTTGTCCAAAATATTAACCTCGACTCAATGTCCGGAGGTGTTTATAATCTGGTTGTCAAAGTTGGCGACAGAACCATAGAAAAACGCATCATCAAGGTTTCCAAATAGAGAAAAGGGCAGGGCAACCTGCTCTTTTTTTTTGCCCTTTTATGAATTTATGTTTTTGTTTCCGGTTTAAACGAAGATGCAATAAAGTGGGGTAATCTCAAACTCCTTCTGCCATAAAACAATTTTTTTCTTTGATATAAAGTTAAAACAGAACCGCCGGCTTCTTCCAGAATAATCTGAGGTGCTGCAATATCCCATTCTGACAAATTAGACAATCTGGGATAAATATCCGCTTTGCCGGAAGCAATATACAATATTTTCAGCGCACTTCCAATTTCAAGTCGTTGAATATTTCCCATTTTTGATATGTAGTTTTCCGTTTTTAAATGAGGATGAAATCTGCTGACAGGAACTCTTTTAAGTTGATCTCCTTTCGGAAAAGGACTAACCTTGAGTTGGACTTTACCTTTTTTTGATAAAAGATAAGCTCCTTCACCTTTTTTGGCGAAATATAATTTTTTACTGCAGGGAACATAAACAAAACCGGCAACAACTTCTTTCCGGTACACCAAAGCAAGATTTATTACAAATTCATCAGTTTTATGAATAAATTCTTTGGTGCCGTCCAAAGGGTCAAGCAGCCAGAAATAGTCCCATTGACTTCTGATTTTGTAAGAGGGGATTTGATTTTCTTCTGAAATAACAGGAATCTGAGGATAATACTGCTTCAATTGCGAAACGATCGTTTCATTGGATAAAAGATCAGCTTCTGTTACAGGACTATGATCCGCTTTTTGATCAACTTTCGGATGATGTTGTTTGTAAATGTCAAGAATCCTTTCACTTGCATTTTCAAGAATGATTTGAATAATTTCTACGTTAATATCCATATAAATGACGAAGGTACATTAATTTATATCATTTGAAAACTATATTCTTTTAGATATTGTTTTTCAAAAAGAGTGTTTCATAACGCCGGATAAGCGATCGGCTTATTTTATTGCAAAAAGAAATTTTTTATGTTAAAAAAGGTTTTAGTCACCGGAGGAACGGGTTATATTGGTAGTCACACCATCATTGATTTGTGGGAAAATGGTTTTGAACCCGTTTCTGTCGATAACGGATGTAATTCTGATGTTTCGGTTTTACAACAAGTTGAAATGTTAACCGGAAAAAAAACCATTCACTACAATATTGATCTTATTAATAAATCGGATGCTGAAAAAATATTTATTGATCATCCTGACATTCAGGGAATTATTCATTTTGCAGCCTTAAAAGCTGTGGGAGAATCCACTGAAATTCCGTTGGTATATTATCAGAATAACTTAATCAGTCTGATGAATATGCTGGAACTGGCTGCAACATATAACATAAAAGCTTTTGTGTTCAGTTCCTCCTGTACAGTTTACGGCGAAGGTCAGAAAAGCCCGATAAATGAGGAGGCAGAACTGATTCCTGCAAGTTCTCCTTACGGAAGCACCAAACAATTCAGTGAACAAATTATAAAGGATTTTTGCCCTACCACTGACATGAAGGCTGTGCTGCTGAGATATTTTAATCCTGCAGGAGCGCATCCATCTGGATTATTGGGAGAGTCACCCAAAAATATTGCATTAAATCTTGTGCCTGTGATTACGGAAACAGCCATTGGAAAAAGAAAGGGCATGACCGTTTTTGGAAATGATTATGATACCAGAGATGGTACCTGCATCAGAGATTATATTCATGTTTGTGACCTTGCGCATGCACACACCCTTTCACTTGAATATATTCTGGAAAAACGTCAACATAGGCCCGTGGACGTTTTTAATCTTGGTATTGGTGAAGGCCTTACGGTTCTTGAAATTATAAAAGCTTTTGAAAAAATCAGCGGACAAAAGTTAAACTATGTTTTGGGTGACAGAAGACCGGGTGATATTAAAGCAATTTTTGCTGATATTACAAAAGCGAAAACAGTTCTGGGTTGGAAACCCGCTTTTATGGTCGAAGAAATCATGAAAACTGCCTGGATTTGGGAACAAAACCGAAGTCAGGTATCCTTATAAAAAACTTGAATCAAAAGTAAGTGGTAAAATATCTTTGACTGTCCTCAATTCATAAATTTCAGAAGCATCAGACTTAAGGAATATCCTGATATCCTGTTTGTATCTTTGTTCAAATTCAGCTATTACCTGACGACATGCACCACATGGAGAAACGGGTGTGGTAATCGGTTTTTTTTCATTCCTGATTACAATAGCCAATGTAACAGGTTTTAAATGAGGGGCTTGTGCAGCTGCATTGTATAAGGCAACCCTTTCACCGCACATACATAACGGATAACTGGCATTTTCCTGATTACATCCCGGATACATTGAGTCATCTTCCATTCTCACCGCAGCACCTACACGAAACTGGGAGTAAGGCGCATAAGCTACATCCAGTTGTTTGATTGCATATTCCAATAATTCTTTGTCTTTGGAGTCCAGCGAATGTTCATCTTTATGTACTCTGATGCTGGCTTTGATTTTAATAATATCCATATATATTTTAGTTTTATGTATATGTAATGATAAGAATATGATGTTTAAAATGTATCCTTCGACATCATGGATTACAACATATATCAGGAAAAATCGTACCAATTTTTTTTAAATGATGTTGTAGAAAAAATATTGGCCGGCCCATAAAGTTTAAAATTATTGATAAAAATGTTTTGGTATTGGAAAAAACTGCTTACTTTTGACATATTAAATAAAAATGTAATATATAAATGGTCTTATTTTCAATAATTCATCGTTAGGTACAAGGTAATTAAAGTAGTCATTCACGTTTTTCCACACCAATTTTGTATGGAAACATCTACATTCGATAGGTGTTTCAGGACAAATTGGTGTCATAGTGGTTAGTAGTGCCATAAAATCCCGCTTGGCCTGTTTATTTTAATACCTATATTAACAGTGTATGATGTGATAAAACCGTACAGGTTTACATTTTTTTGTATACTAATAATATAATAATGCCCCAACAAAATCAAAGATATCAAAATATCTTTCAACAGTGTGTACTGTCTGTACATGCTGTAAAATATTTTGTTGTATTATTTTTTTTATGTTTTTTTGAAGGTTCCGTTTTTCCGCACAAAGGTTCAGTTGCGCCGGGGCCGACTCCGCCATTTATAGTGACCCGAACCTATACGGTCGCCGGTTCTTATTCATTTACTGTCCCCAAAGGAGTTACCTCAATGACTATTGAAGCCTGGGGTGGTGGTGGTAGAGGAGGTTCCAAAACTACAGGGGCTGACGGAGCCGCAGGAGGAGGTGGTGGTGCATATTCCAGAGAAGATATATCGGTTGTTTCTGGTGAATCTTTCAACCTAGAAGTTGGTGCAGGAAGTAGTTCTAATTCTGCTCACGGTGGAGATTCCTGGGTTTCTACAGGTACTTTTGCAGAAGCATTTCTTTTGGCTAAAGGCGGAAAAACGGTACCCTCAAACGGTAATACAGGCGGAGAAGGTGGTTTGGCATCTGAAGGTATAGGAGCCATAAGATATTCCGGAGGAAGAGGTTCCAATACGGTAAATTTTACAACTTCGGGAGGAGGAGGTTCTTCAGGAGGATATACTTCACATGGTTCAGATGGTAATCTGAATATAGGTGGAACAGCTCCATTAGGAGGTGGAAATGGTGGAAATGGAAGAACAAGTCCCGGTAGCGGAGCTGCCGGACAATTACCCGGTGGTGGTGGTGGTGGTGCGGTGAGAAGCACTTCAGGTAGCCCGAGCGGCGGTAATGGAGGACGAGGTCAGATCATCATCACATATACCTTTGCCGTAGAAGCCGGGGATGACCAAACTCAATGTCACAATGCTTTTTTTCAAGTTTCAACTACAATACCACCAACAGGGTTCACTACCCAATGGTCAGTAATCAGCGGCAATGCTTTTATTTTTTCTCCGGCTGAAAAATCTACATCTGTTCATGTTCCGGCAGGATCTTCAGCTACCTTGAGAATGACTGTCTCTGATGGAATTACTATGGGAACAGATGATGTAATATTGGTAAATACTACATCATGTATTCCGGTTTGTCAATCAGCATTTAATATTAATGGAGATCTTGAATCTGAAGGTACCGCCAATTTGTTTCCTCTTTCTTTTAACGGTACGCAGGCTAATCTGATCGATCAAAATTCCACACCATTGGGTTGGTCGGAATATTATCAAAACAATACACCAAGTACATCTTCATTTACAGGTGCTTATTATCTCAACGGGACAGCTCATTCCGGAACAAAAAGTATATATCTCGCAGGTAACGGTTTTGGTGTGGCCGGATGGGAAAGTTCAGAAAATCTGATTTGTGGTAAAACTTACAGGATTTCATTTCGGGCGGCAGCCTATACCAATGCGGCGATTCAGGCTAATACACCTTTTGTAATGGCTTTTGAAGCTACAGGCAACTTACTCAATCCATATCAAGTCGTTCATAATATTATTGCTCCGGCGAGTCAGTCGTGGGCATTATTAAATTGGCAGCGTTATAGTTTTGAAGTTACCATCCCTGCTTCTATGTATACCGATGGTAAAGTTGTTTTAATCGCCCAAAGCAATACAAACGGAATTGTTTTGGATGACTTATGTTTTGAAGAAGTGTCATCCGGAGCCGATGCATCAGCAGGTGAAGATATTTTTAATTGTGAAAATCAATTTGACCTTTCTGCAAATATTCCTGATGCCCAACATGAAGGAACGTGGACCGTAACATCAGGTAGTGCATCGATTGATAATCCGGATTCGCCCCAGACGACCGCTCAGATAACAAGCGGGGACGTAGCAAAACTCAGTTGGACCGTCAACAATACCAATCAACAAAATACAATAACGTTGATCGATCCTGAAAAAGAAGGAGGCTTTGAACTGGGTAATTCCTTCGGAGCCAACGGCTGGACGGTAATCAACCAATTTTACAATCGATGGGCAGTGGGTTCCAATACGGCACCAACCTCAGGTGAAGCTTGTGCTTATATATCTCTTTTTGGTGGTAATGCAGGTTATTATAATTGGGTGGACCAAACAGTACATTTTTACAGGGATGTAATTATTCACCCTGAAGCTGAAGATATTATGCTCAGTTTCAAATGGAAAGGGGTAGGAGAAAGCGGTCATGACAGACTTTTGGTATATACGGCACCGGTTGGGTTTTCTCCTTCGGGCGGTTCTCCGTCTTCGCCATCTACCAATATGTCAGGAGCAACACTTGTTAGTAATATCAATCTGCATTCTTCTAATAATTTTCAGACAGCTATGATTTCATTGCCTGATCAATTAAAAGGCACTTCAATCCGATTGATTTTTACCTGGCAAAATGATGATTCAGGCGGGGCACAACCACCTGCTGTTATTGATGAAATTTCATTGACACATAAAGTACCTTTTTGTTCTGATTCTGACGAAGTTGTTATTTCTTATAATCCCAGTTCTTTCTCCATAACAAATGATACTATTTGCGTTGGCGATACAGCAACTTTAGTAGCCTCAGGTTGTAATAACGGAAATATTACATGGTCAAACGGATCTACCGGTGCTCAGGCATCATTTTTTCCTGTCACGACAACAACGTATACCGCTACCTGTACTCCTTTAACACCATCCAATATTTTATTGAATCCTGGTTTTGAATCAACCACCAACCTGCAATTTTGGTCAACTACTGGTCCGGGCGCCTCGATAACCACTCAAAGCACAAATGTACATGAAGGCTCAAGAGCTGCAGTCATCAACGGGTCCTCAGGATTTACTTCCATTTCGCAGCCCGTTGACGTACTACCCGGGGATCGGTATATCCTTAAAGTCCGGGCAAAAACTACAAACACCAATAAAAATCCTAAAATTACCTACCAACTTTATACGCCCGGATGGGCACAGCTTGTTTTCCCGGAAACGGTAAAAAAAGTCACTTCCCATCAATATGAGGAATACGTTATGGAATTTATCATTCCACCGGATGCCGGTCATTTGTTGATATCTGCAGAAACTGAAGGTGGTATATTGTACACAGATCAATGGTCTTTACACCGATACACAGAGTGTGTGGCTGTTGATGCCGGAGTTGTGGTGGTTCAGCCATTACCTGTATTACCAATCGTTAATTCTGTCACCCAGCCAACTTGTTATGTTCCGTCAGGTACCATAGTTTTAACAGGATTGCCGGAAAATGGAAATTGGGTGATTACACAATACCCGGGAGAATTGTTATATGCAGGCAGCGGAAATACATATACAATACAAGGATTATTACCAAACAGCACATATCATTTTTATATTACCAATGACAATGGTTGTACATCAGCCAATTTTGTGGAAGTGACGATTTTGCCCATTCCATCAGATCCGGTTTTGAGTGGAAATACTTCCGCTTGTGTGGGTTCACAAACTAATGTTTTTCCGGCAGCAGACGGTTTATGGTCTTCAGGAAATGTTTCTATTGTTACCATTACCAATGATGGTCTGATCAGTGGTATTTCGCCGGGAAATGTTTTGTTAACCTATACCAGATCATCAGATGGTTGTGATCAAACCATGAGTTTTGATGTTTTTTCAAATCCGGCAATCCCTTTTATAGGTCCGGTCATTCATCCGACATGCTCCCAACCTACCGGAAGTGTGACGTTACAGAATCTGCCGGATTCAGCCAATTGGACTATAACCCGCTTTCCTGATGGTTTTACCTATTCAGGAACGGGAACTACATATACAGCTACGGGCTTGTCACCAAACGGAAATTACACATTTGTAGTTCAGGATTTCAGAGGTTGTTCTTCTGCTCTTTCTGCAAATGTTTTTATTAATCCAATTCCCGCAAATCCTGTATTGAGTGGTGACAATTTTGTATGTCACGGAACAACTGCACAGGTAATGCCAAATCAAAATGGTACCTGGTCAAGTGGTGACAACCAAATTGCTACCGTTTCCAATACCGGATTGGTGACCGGACTAAACCCCGGAAATGTTTTGTTGACTTACACCAGAACAACAGACGGTTGTAGTTCTTCAATGAGTTTTTCCGTTTACCAAAATCCTCAACCTCCGATGGTCACATCTGTGGTACATCCGACCTGTATCATTCCTACCGGAACGGCCCAATTGACGGGTTTGCCACTATTGTCACCTTGGGAATTGGAAGTTTTACCCGGAGGACAAACTTTAACAGGCTCTGCAACGGAATTTTCTGTTTCAGGTTTAACGCCGGCGACTGATTTTACATTTTTAGTGACAGATTCAAATGGTTGTGTTTCATCATTGTCTTTACCGGTTTCCATTTTACCTATTCCTGCTGACCCGGTATTGAGCGGAGATTCGGTAGCTTGTGTCGGTACAACAGCTCAGGTATTACCTTCTTCAGGTGGCACATGGTCGTCAGCAAATAACTCGATCGCAAATGTCAATAACGGAGGAATCATCAATACATCAGGTGCCGGTACTGTCGTCCTGACATATATCAGAAATTCAGATGGTTGTCAAAGTACCAAATCATTTGAAGTGTACTCAAATCCGCTGACCCCGGTTATTGGTGTTATAACACAACCCACCTGTATTATACCTACCGGAAGTGTTGAATTAAGTGGCTTACCGCCAATAGGAACGTGGACAGTTACATCGTCTCCTTTAGGTTATACCTACGTTGGAACCGGTACTGAATATACGGTTTCCCTGTTAGACACATCAACGACCTTCACCTTTACAGTGACTGATCAAAATCAATGTATCTCTTCAGTTTCAGCAAATGTTGTAATTCAGGCAATACCAACTGACCCTGTTCTAAGCGGGGATTCTTTAATTTGTGTTGGGTCTGATGCGGCATTTTTTCCTTCGAATAACGGTAATTGGGTCAGTTTGAATCCTTCCGTAGCTTCTATAACTACCAATGGGGTGGCTACAGCTATAACAAGTGGAATGGCGACTTTTAATTTTACCCGGGATGGTGATGGTTGTAGTCAACAGATAAATGTTCCGGTTTATGATATTCCGTCATTTCCCATAGTGGAGACAATATCACAACCAACCTGTATTATTCCTACCGGAAGTGTTGTTTTGGGTGGACTGCCGGGTTTTGGTACTTGGAAAATTAACGTTCTACCCGGTAATGTTCAAATTAATGGTTCCGGAATACAATATAATATTCAAAATTTGGTGCCTGACAGCATATACCATTTTTCAATAACTGATTTCAGAGGTTGTACATCAGATATTTCCTCAGAGGCTGTTATCCTCGACATACCCGAAAATCCGATAATTACAGGTGACAGCTTTGTTTGTATTAACGCAACGACACAAATGTTGCCCTCTTCTGATGGTATTTGGGTAAGTAACAACCCATCTGTAGTAACCATTGACAATACAGGACTTGTTGAAGGACTCACTGCCAGTGATGTTGTGTTGACATTCACAAGGACAGCTGATGGTTGTAGCAGTGATTTATTATTTACAGTGAGACCATTGCCTGTAGCGCCGGGTGTTGGAACGATTACCCAACCTACTTGTTTGGTACCAACCGGAAGCGTCGAACTGATCGGGCTTCCATCAGATGGTGATTGGATTATCAGTCGTAATCCGGGAGATACTTTGTATATGAATTCCGGAATATCTACTATGGTTACAGGATTGCCTCCGGGAAATACATATACCTTTTCAGTTGTAAATCAATACAATTGTTTGTCTGTGCCTTCAGCAAATGCTGCAATTCTTTCTATTCCGGAAGACCCTGTACTCGCAGGAAATGCAGAAATTTGTGAAGGTTTGCAAACTCAGGTTTTTCCAAATAGCGGAGGTAACTGGGCCAGTGCAAATCCATTAATAGCCACGATTACCGATGAGGGAATTGTCCAGGCAACCGGTGAAGGAACCGTTCAATTGTCTTTTTCACGTAATTCGGATGGCTGTGCGTCGGTATTAACCTTTACAGTCCACCCGTCGCCGGCGACCCAATTGATCGCACCTGAAGTTTGTCAGGATAGCACTTTAATCATTTACAATACACCACAAACGGGATTACCTGCTTATATTTACGAATGGAGCGGTCCCAATGGATTCAGCGCAACAACCCAACATGTGATGCGTGAAGGTTCGTTTTTGTCTATGTCAGGTTTGTATTATGTTACGATAACAGATGCAAGGGGTTGTATCGGCATAGACAGCATTTCAGGGGTCGTTAATCCAAAACCATTGTTTTCTGTGACCATTACGGATGTATCAACTTTTAATGGAAATAACGGTGCCATCAATCTGACAACCACCGGCGGTACACCTCCATATTTATATCTTTGGTCAAATACAGCTACTACAGAAGATATTTCGGGATTGCCCAACGGGTTATATTCCGTTACTGTTACAGATTCAAAATCATGCAGAATAATCAATCAACCCGAATTTTCTGTAGGCCACCCTTCGGATTGTTCAGGTTTCAGAACACAAACCCAAGGTGGCTGGGGTACAGGTGCTTCCGGCAACAACCCGGGGGCTTACCGGGATGCAAATTTTGCTGCGGCATTTCCAAATGGATTGGAAATCGGATGTAACAATAAAATCAGGTTGACATCTTCAGCTGCGGTAGAAGATTATTTACCTTGCGGAGGAAGTGCTTCTTTACTCCCTCCCGGCCTTATGGTGAACCCTTCCTGTATCAATAATGTATTTACAGGTCAATTGATTGCATTGACTTTAAGTGCCACTTTTGATTTATACGATCCAAATTTTGGTTCTTCCGATGAAAATCTGATTAATCTCAGAATTGCTTCGGGACCTCTTTACAGATTGACGGTGGGACAATTGCTTGACGAAGCAAATAATCTGATTGGAGGCTGTGGTTCATCTTTTACAATCAGTCAACTGGTTACCGCTTTAACTTTTGTTAATGAAAATTATGTTGACGGAAAAGTTACGGGAAACTATGTTCGTTGTTGTAATCTTAATGTGTCTACGACCGGTGGAACCATTTGTTCTGGAAACGCTCTTAGTATCTCAGTTTTAGGTACAAACGGCATTGCTCCATTTACCTACACCTGGAGCGATGGGTTAGGAACAGGTGCAACAAAAATCGTAACACCTTCTGCTACAACTACATATACCGTTACGGTCACAGATGACCTTGGGTGTACCAAAACAGCAACGGTTACAGTCAATGTAAACCCAAGCCCGGTTGTTACGATCAATGCCCCGGCAGTTTGTTCTGGTACTACTTTAGTGGTAACTCCTTTCATAAATAATGGTACTCCGGCATTTACGTACAACTGGAGGGGTCCGGGGACTTTTACTTCCACGGCATCTGTAGTTTCAAGGAGTAATTCTACAACAACAATGTCTGGTTTGTATACCGTAACAGTCACGGATTCACGTGGTTGTAGCGCTACGGCTTCAGGTACAGCAACAGTCAATCCACTACCAACAACTCCATTGATAGGAACTGTAACCCAACCTTTATGTGTACCTTCCACAGGAAGTGTCATTTTGAACGGCCTCCCTTCCACAGGGACATGGACGATCACCCGGTCTCCTTCCGGCGCTACATATACAGGTAGTGGAACATCATTTACAGTTACAGGCCTTCCTCATTCTACTTCGTACAGATTTAGAGTGATCAATCAAAATAATTGTTCATCTTCCTTGTCTGCCATAGCTGCCATAGGTAATATACCTCCTGATCCACCTATCGGAGGAATAACAGAAACCTGTATTGGTAACACAACATATGTTGACCCGGGATCAGACGGCGTATGGACAAGTAGTAATCCAAGTGTTGCTTCAGTGAACAATGCAGGAGTCGTGACAGCTTTAAATCCCGGTACAACAACATTATCGTATACAAAAACGACGGACGGTTGTGATAATTCGATGTTGTATACCGTGTATGCCAAACCTATCGCACCCGTTATTGAAAATGTTATACAACCAACATGTTATTTACCAACAGGAAGTATTGAGCTTTCCGGTCTTCCGGATATCGGATTCTGGACTATATTGCGATATCCTAATGCTATACCTTATCAGGGAAGCGGGACCAATATGGTTATTAATGGTTTGCCTATAGAATCTTCATACACTTTCACCGTGATAAACGGTGACTATTGTACTTCAAATGTATCCGCTAATGCTATCATCAATGGAATGCCTGTAAATCCCGTATTATCAGGACCACCATCCATATGCACCGGCGCAACAACCAATTTCCTGCCAAATTCAGGAGGAACATGGACAAGCAGTAATCCATTGGTAGCTACTATAAATAATTCGGGTCAAGTGACCGCTTTAGCTCCCGGAACGGCAACATTCACTTTTGTAAGATTATCTGATGGATGCCGGAATTCTATCACCTTGATCGTATTTCCCAATCCTGATACGCCTCTTTTAGGTGGCGTGACTCATCCTACATGTATTTCACCAACAGGTCAGATAGAATTAAATGGTTTACCACCTTCGGGCAACTGGACCTTGACAATTTTACCGGAAAATACTCAGATTACCGGCACAGGCTCTGTTTATACAGTTGCCGGACTTGCACCGGGTGGTACGTATTCTTTTTTGGTAAACAATGATTTTTTGTGTGCCTCTCCTGTTTCTGCCCAAGGAATAATTAATCCTGTTCCTGCAGATCCTGTATTGAGTGGTGACGATGAAATTTGTTTCGGCGAAAGTACTCAGGTATATCCGGATCAATCCGGAACATGGACTTCTTCCAACCTTACAATTGCAACCATTAATAACGCGGGTTCTGTTTTCGGTGTTGGATTAGGATTAGTAAGCTTGACATACATCCGTAATTCAGATGGATGCCGTGCATCAAAACCATTTCAGGTCAGGTCGGTTCCTAACGTTCCTTTTATCGGTACAACCACAAAGCCTACCTGTTTACAACCTTTTGGAAGTGTTCTTTTGAGTAATCTTCCTCCTTCAGGCAATTGGAAGCTCACCATTCATCCGGATGGAGATACTATAATTGGCTCGGGGTTATCTTATTTGTGGACGGGATTGATGCCTGATGGTATCTATCAGTTTTCTGTATCCAGTCAGTTTCAGTGTAGTTCAGGGGTGTCTGCAAATGCTATTATTGAAAGTGTACCTTCCGATCCTGTATTATCCGGTCAAACAGAGGTTTGTGCAGGGAGTTTAACAACGGTTTTACCATCTTCCAATGGTGTTTGGCTCAGTTCAGACCCCGGAATAGCATTGGTTGATTCAGCCGGCGTTGTGACAGGTATTTCCGGTGGTGACGTTGTATTGACGTATACCCGGACATCAGATGGATGTGACAGTTCAATGATACTTACCGTACATGAAAATCCCTTACCACCACTGGTTGCCACGGTTACCCAGCCCACTTGTCTCGTACCTACAGGTAGTGTTTTATTACAAGGTCTTCCTGAATTTGGCCCATGGTCACTTGTCAGAATTCCGGGTAATCTGGTGTATCAGGGTTCCGGACCGGATGTATTGATTCAAAATCTTCCGGCTTCTGCCACCTATACTTTTAGGGTATTTGATGCTAATAATTGTTCCTCTGAACAAAGTATAGACGTAGTAGTTTCAGACATTCCTGAAGATCCGGTTTTATCAGGTGATGATGAGGTTTGTATGGGCTCATCAGCATCAGTATTTCCATCTTCCGGAGGCACCTGGTCTTCAGGTAATGCTGCTATTGCCACTATCAATGCCTCAGGGATTATTCAGGGAATCGCCCCGGGGATTACTGTTCTCACTTATGTCAGAAATTCAGATGGCTGTGACGCCCAAAAAATATTTACAGTCAATACAAATCCGCCGGCACCGTTTTTGGGGATAGTGATACAACCTACATGTATCGAACCAACCGGAAGTGTGCTCCTGAGCAACCTTCCCCGGCAAGGGACTTGGGTTTTGACCATTCAACCGGGTGGAAACCTTATTTCGGGTAGCGGAACATCTTATCTGGTGACCGGTCTTTTACCGGATACTCACTATACATTTACGATTAACAGCGATACAGATTGTTCGTCTGAGGTATCAGGAAACCTATATATTCAACCGGTTCCCTCCAATCCTGTAATAACAGGCGGCTCTTTGGTATGTCTTTATACTGAATTACCATTATCACCGGCAACGGGCGGAAGTTGGGTTAGTTCCAATCCATCGGTTGCATCTGTCACCAATCAAGGGTTAGTCACCGGATTGGCTGTTGGAATGGTAAATATGACTTATACACGTTCATCAGACGGATGTACTACTACCGTTCCTGTCGAAGTAAAAGATTTGCCTCAGATACCGTCTTTAGTACAGGTTGTCCAACCTACCTGTTACGAACCAACAGGTAGTGTCGTGTTAGGAAATATGCCTTCAACCGGGAATTGGACACTTGTCAGAATGCCCGGAAATGTTCAAATTACAGGGACTGGTTCGTCTGTTTCAGTTTACAATCTTCCGATTGATCAGTGGTACAATTTTAATGTTGTAGATATAAATGGTTGCGGAGCTGTTCATTCCTTACCTGTTTTTATCGATTCAATTCCACAAAGTCCCGTTCTGAGCGGAGATAATACAATTTGTTTTGGCGAAACTTCTCAACTTTCCCCGACTTCCGGAGGAATCTGGGAAAGCAGTGAACCTCAATTTATAAATATTGACAACAATGGTTTGGTTACGTCGTTGATGGCAGGTTCTGCTGTATTGACCTATACCAGATTATCAGACGGTTGTAGTAATACCATGAACTTTTTTGTTGATCCGAATCCTGTAGCAAATATTGTAGGACAACCGGTTTTTTGTAGCGGTAGTTTCGGTGTTTTGGAAGCAACAGGTGGTGTCATTTATGTATGGAATACAGGGGCAACATCACCTACGTTGTTTGTAAATAATTCCGGATTTTATGCAGTCACGGTTACCAATAGTTTCGGATGTAAGGATAGCACTCAGATATCAACTACTATCAGTGGTGGTTTGATTGCCGAAATACATTATCAGGGTTCAGTGTGTATTGAACCTCAAAAACAAATATCAGCGTTGGCTTTTGGAGGTTTGCCACCTTACAGTTACCAATGGTCCGGTCCTGAAGGAATGACATGGAATACAGATACCATATCAGTAAGTGAAAATGGAAATTACTTTTTAACGATAACAGATGCTGCTGGTTGTACGGCAGTAACGCAAGGATTTATCTATCAGGCTTACGAACCTTTAATCGTCTCCCTGAATACGCAGATTTGTGAAGGCAGATCAGTACAATTGCAAGTAAATAGTCCTACAGCTATAGCTTACCAATGGGATAATAATGCTAATTTTGTAAATACAGCCGGAGTTACGGTATTCCCAAGTTTTCCTTCAACTCTTTATCAGGTGACAGTTACCGATGACCTTGGGTGTACTGCTGTGCCTCAAATAGAAATTTCAGTATTGGAAAAACCTGAAACTGAATTGTCAGGTCCGTCATATATTTGCGTTGGGGACACTACCCGGTTTTTATCCGAAGGTTCAGGACAATGGTTTAGTATTAATCCAAATATAGCAACCATAAATAATAACGGGGTTGTTACAGGCATTTCCGGCGGAGAGGCCAGATTTATTTTTATTTCAAACAGCAATAATTGTGCATCAGATACTTCTGTATGGATTACTGTTCATGATTTGCCTGTTGCCACCCTTTTCGGGCCTTCAACAATTTGTGAAACGAATTATTCTCAGGCACTTCCTGATTCAGGAGGAACCTGGGTGAGTTTAAATCCTTCTGTTGCTTCAATAAATAATGTTGGTCAGATATTGGGTTTGAGTTCAGGAACAGCAAGTTTCATTTTTACAAGTAATACCACCGGTTGTTCTTCAGAAGTAACTGAGGATCTCACGGTTACCGGAAGTATGATCTTAACGGTCTCAGGTCAGGAACAAACATGTATCGGTTCCAATGTCATTTTAACTCCGAATGTTCAGGGTGGTTACTGGACAAGTTCCGATACTTCGATAGCCAAAATTAATAATTCAGGGATTGTACATGCTTTACATTCCGGAACCATTACATTATCTTACTTTTTTCAAAATGGGGAATGTTTGTTTCAGGCTAATCATCCGTTGATCATTCATTCCAAACCCGATATACAATTTGTCGGAGAAACGACATTGTGCGAAGGAGAATCTACTTTTTTAACTCCTTCTTCCGGTGGTTTCTGGATGAGTTCAAATCCGGCTGTGGCAACCATTTCATTACAAGGAAATGTCATTACCCATCAGGCCGGAACAGCTACATTTTCTTATGTACTTTATCTTACCGGCTGTCAGTCTGAACCATCACAAATGTTGACAGTACATGCACTGCCCATAACAGAATTGACCGGGGAAGCATCAATCTGTGAAGAATCTGTTACCACCGTAGGACCAACAACAAATGGTGTCTGGTCAAGCAATAATCCATCTGTTGCTCAGGTCAATGCACAAGGATTGGTCACCGGAATAAGTCAAGGTATGGCTTATCTGACATTTACAAATGCGTTGACAGGATGCTCAAATATAAATCCAATTGAAATACAAGTTCATCATAAACCGGAAGTATCTATTGACTTTTACGGCAGTGTTTGTCTGAGAGATAATGCTCAGTTGGGCGCCATTGTACAAGGTGGAACACCTTCGTTTTCTTATGTCTGGACAGGTCCGGGAGGATTTTCGGGTAATACAAAAGATATATTTATTACGTTAAACGGAGAATATTTTGTTTCAGTGACCGACAATAAAGGATGTTCGGCGCAAGCATCAGGTTTGGTATATCAAAGATTTGAACCATTGATCACCGGTTTTCAATCCACTATTTGTGAAGGTGATTCAACCTCACTTTCTGTTGTTGCCAATGCGGCTGCATCCTTTCAATGGGGTACAAATGCAAACAATTCTGTTTCACCTCAGATAACTGTTTTTCCGGATGTTCCATCTGAAACATTTAGTGTTACGGTAACAAATAATGAGGGATGTTCTGTGGTAACTTCTGCTCATATTTTAGTAAATCCGAAACCCGTCACTACCTGGTTGGGAGCACAAACTATTTGTGCAGGATCTTTGTCATATATTCAACCAATCTCAGGCGGAACCTGGACGAGTACCAACCCTTTGGTAGCTTCCATTAGTCAAAATGGTACAATATCAGCCATTTCGAGTGGCACTTCCAGATTTATATACACCAGCAATATTACAGGATGTTCATCAGATTCATCTTCCCTTTTTACAGTTCATGAACCTACTCCTATAAACTATACAGGACCTGATCAATTGTGCAAACATCAAACCCTTCAATTGACACCTGCTGGAAACGGTGTTTGGAGCAGCAGCAATCCGGGTTTGGTCTCTGTTGATGAACTTGGTGTAGTGACCGGTCTTCAATCAGGTGTTTCCTTACTGACATTTACAAATGATGTTGGTTGTACAAGTATGGGGTCCGTTTCAATCACAGTATTTGATGAACCGGCTATCAACCTCAATGGTAATGATCAGATTTGTATTGGAACTACAACAAATTTTCTTCCATCAGTTGGAGGTCAGTGGACCAGTCTGAATCCTGATATCGCTACTATCATGGATAATGGTACGATTACAGGTGTGGCTGAAGGGTCAGCAAGATTTTTGTTTACATTGACAGAAACAGGTTGTATATCAGATACTTCATCCTGGATCATTGTAAATGACTCAATAGAAATAAATATTTTAGGTGCCGATCAGATTTGTATCGGACAGACTACACAGCTTACACCAAACTCAGGGGGTCTTTGGGTGAGCAATCAGTCACATATAGCGGGTATATCTCCCTCAGGTATAGTGACTGGTCTGCAGGAAGGAACAGCCACTTTTAGTTTTACGAGTTTTGCTCTTCAATGTTTTATAGGAAATTCTCTGCCGGTTACAGTCAGAAACCTGCCTTCCGCATCTTTGACAGGACCTTCTGTTCTTTGTTTGGGAGATTCTTCACAAGTGGAATCCTCGATCCAGGGGGTTTGGTATTCAAGTGATCCTGATATTGCATCTGTTGATCAAAATGGTTTGGTTGTCGCTTTATCTCCCGGATCCGTAAGCTTTAGTATTATGGATACCATTACAGGCTGTATGTCCTTCCCAACCCAAAGTGTGACAGTTTATGCTTATCCCATTGCTTACGTTGCTGGTCAGACTACCATTTGTGAAGGGGGAACTACCAATTTATTTCCATCTTCAGGAGGCTCCTGGGTATCGACAAATCCGTCCGTTGCCATGGTCAACAATAATGGATTGGTAATGAGTCTTCAGGAAGGAACAGCCAGATTTATTTTTATCGAAGATGGTTCGGGGTGTGTTTCTTTACCAACGGATTCAATCATCATAGAAGAAAATGTCAGTACCGGATATACCGAAAGTGATGTCATTTGTGAAGGTAAAACTACACAATTGTATCCTTCAACCGGAGGTAGCTGGGTATCTTTGAACCCGGAGATTGCTACAGTAAACTCACATGGTTTGGTTACAGGGCTGACCGGAGGTTTTGCGAGATTTGTATTTACTTCTGATAATGGTTGTATCTCTGATCCGACATCATGGCTGACCGTACATGACAAACCACAGACTTTTTTCACCGGATCGATTTCAATATGCCAGCAATCCCAGTCTCAGATATTGCCATTGTCAGGAGGATTATGGCAATCTTCCCGACCGACCATTGCTTCCATCAATGATTCGGGTATCATTACAGGATTACAAGCCGGTAATACCAAGTTTGTTTTTACAGACCTGATAACAGGTTGTCGTTCTGATTCTACAGATATATTTACAGTTTATGAGGTGCCATCCGTTACTTTAACCGGACCTTCCACCATTTGTGTGGGACAAAATACCAGTCTGACACCTACGTCAGGAGGTGAATGGATTTCTCTTACACCGTCAATAGCCGGAGTAAATATAAATGGTCAGGTTAATGGTCTTACCGCAGGAGTGGCAAATTTCAGATTTACCCAATTTTCAACCGGATGCAGCGTAGACTTTTTTAATCAGGTAACAGTCAATCCAAGACCGGTGACAGCAGTTTCAGGTGAGTCAATAATCTGTATGGGAAGTGTTACTCAGGTGATTCCATCCTCAGGAGGTACATGGACTTCTCTTGATCCGATGATCGCCTCTGTAAATTCTTCCGGTGTGGTCACAGGAATAAATCAGGGTATTGCCAGGTTGAGATTTACTGATGCATCTACCGGATGTACTGCAACACCAAATATCAATATAAGTGTCATCGCTGCTCCGTTTATCAGTCTGAACGGACCTGCAGGGATATGTGTGGGTGACCAGACAACAATGATTCCTTCAGGTGGAGGAACCTGGTTTTCCTCAAATCCAAGTGTTGCAACCATAACAAATGAAGGGACAATTACTGCCGTTCAGGCCGGAAATGTACAGTTTTATTATACAAATCAATCTACAGGTTGCCAATCTGTTTTATCACCGGTGGTAACCATTCATCCTGAAGCAGTTTTATCATTGACAGGGTCTTCTTCTATTTGTATAGGTTATTCCACTCAACTACAATCCAATGTTTCCGGAGTCTGGCATAGTACTGATGCCCTGAAAGCCGTCATAAATCCTTCCGGTAAAGTCACAGGACTAGCTCCCGGAAAAGCAGGTTTTTATTTTATAGAAACAGAGACCGGTTGTATGACACCATATACCGGAGATACCATATTAATATCCAATTGTGTGAATCCTGATTTTAATGTTACCAATGTATCCGTTCTGGTGCAGGGTAACGTTCATACCAACGATCTTTTACCTTCAGGTTCGCACTATGGTGTTCAGCCGGTTTTGGTTTCGAAACCGGATGGCAGTGTTGATCAGATACAGATTTTTTCCGATGGCAGGTACTCCTTTAAAGCCAATATACCCGGACAATACCGATATATGATTCAGGTGTGTTTACCATCTATGGTGACCAATTGTCCGCAGTTTGCCTTGACCGTTTCTGTCGTGGATCCCAACAAAATGAACCATTGTTTAGTGCCGAATCTCGATCTGGCTACCACATACAAAAATACGCCTGTTGTTTTACCGGTACTTGATAATGACCGATGTATAAATTCAACAACGTGTATGCTCGATCCTGATCTCGTAGAGGTATTTAATCCTCCGCTACACGGTACGGCTTCTTTCAGGCCAGACCATTTGATGGAATATACACCGGAAAACGGGTTTATAGGAACAGATACCATCATATACCGCATTTGTGCTGATAACGATCCTTTAAATTGCAGAATAGCCAGATGGGTTGTTGTCATCAAAGATACCGACGCGGGCAAATCTCTTTCTGCTTCTGATGATTTCTTTTTTATCAATAAAAACAGTAACCTGTCAGACGCAGGTCTTTTATCCAATGATATCAGCCCGGAAAACCGTACTTTTTTTGCAGTTCCTTCCGGTAATGCCCTTGTTCCGGTAGTGATTCCTCAGGGATCGTATTACATTACAGCCAGTGGATTGCTTAGTTTTATACCTGATGCTGATTTTACGGGGCCTTTGGATATTGTGTATCAAATTTGTGATACTGAAGGGGTTTGTGTCAAAGCTACCGCTCACGTTTTGGTACTTGAAAATCTAAGGATAAAAGCACGCGGCTATCTCGAAAGTGCTCTTCTTGAAAACAATAATGCCAGAGGTCCGGATAACAGGCCGCTCATGAGAGACAATCTCAGAGTGCAACCTTTTGACGGATTAAATTATATTCCGTCCAATGATCCGTATTCTTATCCGATGATCTATTTTGATATCACATCAAATTTCAGACATGTAGGAGCCGGAGCAATGACAAATCTCAGAAATATTCCGCAACCGGAGGTCGTTTTTGCTGTGTCGGATCACAATGCCATTGTGGATTGGGTATTTTTAGAATTGAGAAATATTCAGGATTCCACAGAGGTTTTGGCCACCCGATCATGTTTGATTCAAAGGGATGGTGATGTAGTGGATTTGGATGGTATTTCAGATGTCGAATTTCCGGGTATCCGGCTTGATTCCTGTTACATTGTATTGCGCCACCGAAATCATTTTGGTGTAATGTCCAAAAAAGTTTCGACAAGACCACTCATGGATTTTACCAGTGTATCAACTCCTGTTTTTGATTACGGTACATCACTCCAGGATGGATATGACTATACCGGTCTCGCCCAGAAAAGAGATGTGGTCCAGGGCTATATGGCATTATGGGCAGGTGATTTTGATGGCAACGGAAAACTCAAATTTGTCAATCCGGATGATGATCAGAATATGTTGTTTTCAGAAGTTCTGTTTACCCCTTTAAATGTAAATTTTGTAGCCAACTTTAATTTTAGTTACGGATATTTTCAGGGAGATTATAATATGAATGGAAAAATTAAATATGACAATCCGGATGATGATAAAAATTATTTATTTTATCAGATTTTATTCCATCCGCTGAATACCAATTACATTTCAAATTTTAACGGTATCATTCATCAGTTGCCACCTTCAAGATAAAGAGGACAAAACATCAGACCAATAAGTCATTTTCTAAAGCGATCCTCACCAGACCCACACTGTTTCTTGCGTTTAGTTTGGACAACAAGCTGCTGCGATGAGATTCTACCGTTTTCAGACTGATAAAAAGATTATCTGCTATTTCCTGAGTAGTAAACTCCTGAGCAATTAATTTTAAAACCTCCTTTTCTCTGCGCGAAAGTTTTGGTATGGATGTATTGGTTTTGGAAGATGCTTTGCGTTGATTCATCAGACCTTTCATGATGGTTTCTGTCACTTCCTTTGAAAAATAGGAATCTCCTTTACTTACGGTTCGGATAGCTTTAAAAAGTTCGTCGCGGCCTGTGTTTTTTAAAATATATCCTTTCGCTCCGTTGTTTAATATTTCTGAAACAAAACTTTCTTCATTAAACATTGAAATAGCCAGAACCTTAATAGCTGGCTTTAATACGGCAAGTTCTTTGCACACATCAATCCCGTTTTTTCCGGGCAAATTGACATCAAGCAACAAGATGTCGGGCTCTTCTTTCTGAACAAATGTCAATACATCAGGACCGGTGTAACATCTGCCTATAATTTTAAATTCAGGTTCAGAGGTAAGTATGGATTCAATGCCATCTACAAACATGGTGTGGTCATCAGCGATCAGAATCTTGATCATATGTCTATTATATATTGTAATAAAAATAAAATGAATAATGAAGGTACAAAATTGATGATTAAGTACGATACAAAGATAAGGTAAATTCCCTATTCAAAATTAAGTGTTTACCCTGTATTAAAAATTCGGTGAATTCAATGATGTCGGGCAATTCAGAATGTCCGACCTTTGTAATATCAAAAGTGATTAAATAATGATTCACGACAGACAAATAAAAACAAACGAAAATAAGAAATCATGGATTGAAATATTCATCATGATTGTTTTTGTTTACATCACTTTATTTGTCAGCCATCAAACTTATTATTGATGGCACCCTGAGATGATGATGTTTATCACAGGCAGTCATTAAAGAATGTATTGCCATACAAAATTCTCTTATTAGGTTTACGGTATCGACAGAAGATGGCCGGCGTATGATGAACCATGTTATTCTATTATTCCCTGACTAATATCGTTCATCACCCGGCTCTTCTTTTGTCTACAAGTCCAAAACCTCCATAATTTGACCTGGTACGTGTTTATATTTTGGTTTTTAGAAGGAGATCTTCATCCAAATACCGATTTTTTTCTGATAAAGTTAGACACAAAAATATAAAGGCTATGGCTTCAAGGCACCAACAAAAGTGATTGAAGCCATAGCCGAAAGACGTAAATACTCATTGGGATTTGACTGTTGCATAAAGAAAAGCCTCCAAAAAGTTGGAGGCATTTCTTTATCCTTTTTATGAAAATTTTATGCTGAATAATAAATGATGGTGCACCTTTTTTTTGAATTCACTTCTTTTTACCATCAAACTCTAACGGAGTCTACAGACTCCGGAGAAATTCTTTAACATCCGATACAGATAAAAATACCTTTGACTTAGGCGGCAATTTGATTTTTTGACTGGTAGTCTGAAACCCGGAAATCAATAAATGACTGTCAGGACAGTTTTTTACCAATTCGTCCAGATAAGGTTGCAAAGGCGATTCCGCAAAACTATCATTAAAAATACTATAAATATAAGTTGGCCTAAAAATGTGATATCCATCTATGACGTCATAAATAGAAACATTATTCCCCAGATTCAATACCTTAAAACCCGAGGAAGCGAGGATAAAATGTAAAAAAAGTAAGCTGAGTTCGTGACTTTCATTTTCAGGAAGGTATATCAGAAAACGTGCTTCAGGTTTAAAATCTTTGTATTTGATTTTATCAATCGCAACAATCGTTTTTTTGCGGATGATATTGACGACAAAATTTTCATGAACTCCTTTAATACTTCCTGCCAGCCACATCATACTCAACTTGTCAAGAAGGGGATATACAACCTTTTCCATGGTTTGTTCGTAACCTTTAACTTCGATCTGATGGTCCAGAATTAAATTAAATTTGGCTTCCTCAAGATCAAACATAGCCATCATCAACGAATCAAGCTGATCTTCAAAGGCTGAACCAACCTGCACTACTTCGGCTACTTTTGCCTTTAATTCATCGTGGCTCAGGTTGGCAATTTTTGATATTTTAATTCCATGTCGATTCAACAAAGATATGTTCAGGATTTTTTGCAAATCCTGCTCCCTGTAATACCGAATGTTTGTCTCCGTCCTTTCAGGACAAATGATACCGTAGCGCTTTTCCCAAATACGGAGCGTGTGGGCTTTAACGCCCGACAGGTTTTCCAGATCTTTGATAGAATAAGCGACCATGTTTTTGTGTTACTAAAATAATGGAGCGAAACAAATAAAGTTTCATTTTGTTTAATGAAAAATTAATATTGTTTAACTTATTAACAATTTAATGGTGTTTTTAATGAAAATTCTGCCGGTAACAAGGAAACTTATTTAACATGTTTGGGTAAATGTTTTTATGCAGGAAGATGCACATTTTTGTTGTTTTTATGATTACTATGTAGTTTAGGATACCAAAAGGTATTTTTGAGCTATGGTTACGATGGTCCGATATGGAAAAAATCAACCCGGATATATGTTTTTTTTTATTATATTTTACTTGTAAATATATAAGCCTAACATTGTCAGTGAAAAGTATAATTAAATTCTTATATATTTAATAATGAGCTAATTATATATAATAATAATTGAGATTTTATTTGTTTTATTCATCATTAACGCATACCTTTACGACCTCAAAACGAAACCTGAATTATTTTCCGATTTTACCTAAAACCGATAATATGAACGTAGAACATTACACATCTTTTATTCCCGCAAAAAAAAGTATTTCCTCAGTCTTTCATGTCAGCAAAAAAGCTGAAACCATGGTTCTCTCTTTTTTGGCTGTTATCGGCATTGCCGGTAGTATCTTTCTCGTAACATCAAGTGCATCCTATAAAAGTTCGGGACCTTCCCTTCCTGAATACGGCGCTATGTCTGCTTTTCTGACCAATCTTGAATCAGAAAACAAAATGTCGTCAGATTTTAACAAATATGTTAAAATGGGCAATAAAGGCAAAGCAGGGGAAGCCATAGTTATGACTTTTCTGGAAGATGAAAAAGCTTCCCGCTATGTAATGGACATGGGAGATGGTGTCAGATTGGTGGTAACACAAAAAAACCTGATTTATACCTACGAAAAACCTGGTAAATATACCATCGAATTGAAGGAAATTCAAAGAGGTATTTTACATCTGAGAGGAACCAAAGTAGTCAAAGTCAAAGAATAAAAAATATACTCCTGAATACAAATAGCCCGTCCAAACCGATGGGCTATTTTTTTTTGGTCAAGTCAGATACCATTTGAATAGGTATATTATGACAGATAGGATTGCCTTATGAAAAGACCTGCGTTATCTGATATATAAAGCTGATTGTTCCTTATTTGAGATTCCCTCAACTTTTGTTGCTGACTTCCGTTGGTTGGATTGTCTGATTGATTGTCTGAAATAGATATATTGGTTGTACTATTCCCGATTTATGTATCACTTTTTTATTACTATGCTTACTTTTGATGAAAAGGACCAACCTCTTTTTATGTATTAGCCGCATATAAGCGATATATAGGCATTGTTGTTTGATTTTTTTATTCGTTTGGCTCGTCAGGAAGGCTCTGTTTCTTTTAATGAAACCAAAAATACAATCCCCCTTTCTTTTTTCTGCACTTTTTTATTTTGAATTATTTAACCAAATTAACCATTTCGTTAATATAATTTTAACGGTTTAGCCATCTGTACTGTCGTCTTGTCGCTATATTTTTCATTCTTAAAATAATACGACATGAAACGATTTTTTTTGATTTTACCATTATTTGTAACTGTATTGATTACAAAAACTTCCCATGCTCAGATAACGGTGGGTGTTAAAACAGGTATTCACTTTGCAGATGCACGGGTTGAAGGTTTTGCCAATGATTTATTGCCGGAACCGGAAGTTTATTCAGGATTTGCCGGAGGTGTTTTTGTGGAATTACCGTTGCAAAACGGATTTTCTTTTCGTCCGGAATTAAATTATGTTCAAAAGGGCTTTCAGGCTATAGAAAATCTTTCATTTTCTGATATTGATATTCCCGTCGGAGCAGGACTGAAAACCAGAATCAATAATCTGGAAGTACCCCTCTTGTTTAAATATTCTTATGGAAATGAAGTGGCAAAATGGTATATCATAGCCGGTCCCAATGTTTCTTACGTCACCGATGCCTGGGCAAGACCGGTTGTAAGGGCCATTATTGAATTTACATTGCCTAGACAGGATATTAACCTTTCAAATGATATTTACCGAAGATGGGATATCGCGGCAACCGGTGGATTGGGTGGTGAGATAAAAGCCGGTAAGGGCAAAATTATTGCTGACTTGAGGTATACGCACGGATTTGCCAACTTTTTTGACAATCCCATTATTGACGTACAACTGAGAAATCAGGGTGTTACCTTGAGTGCAGGATACGCTTTTACGTTTTAAAATATTTTTCTGTACATATAAATAATCTGACCTCTTGCTGGTATCGGATAGGTAAAACTACCATCAATACGATATTTGTTAGGGTCAGATTATTTTTTTGTGTTTTCCAGGCTGAATAGGTAATAAATATTAGGATTTCTACAATGATGTGATAAATCCTTTTGTTTGCCATAATGTCGATCCGAAAAATCATAAAGGCGTTAAAAAATTAATTTTTTTATATTATCGGAAACCTATACCTTTGAAGCTTGAGAACAAATTTCCCCCCCTGAATCCTAATTTCCTGCCTGTTTTGTTTTTAAAAAATAAACGAAACGAAGGAAAAGCAAACGACCATTATTAACTCAATAAATATGTACAAATGAAAACATGGATTTTTTTATTTTTTATTCTTTTTTCAGGTAATATACTTACAGCTCAGCAAGAGTACACCTGGGAAGAATACGGTATTTCTTTCAGCCTGGCAGATGACTTCAGTGAAGTGGTCAACAATTCAGAAGAATTTTCAGCAGTAGGCGATGGCATGGAGTTATCTATTATTCCTTTTTTGGATGAAACTATTGATAATAATGATATTACAGGATATGTGATGGCTGTCGCAGCTTCCCTTGAACTGGACAGAATTGATGATGTAAACATTCTGAAACTTAATGGTTTCAAAGGTGGTTATGCAGAAGGTGTTTCCGGCAACGAAAAAATCTTTTTGATGGGTTTAATTGACCCGAATTCTGATACCAATTTTTTTGTCATTATTACCTTTTTGGACAATGATGCAAATGCTATTGAAGAAGCAGTCAATATTTGTAAAAGTTTCCGAAGAATGTAAATTCTTATAAACAACCCGTTTTTTGAGTTCATCTTTTATGATCTCTAAAAGCGGGTTGTTTCATTATCTTTTAAAACATTGATCTGAACTACAACTTTATGACCAACGCTGCCGGTAAAAAACTATTCAAAATCACCGTTGAATAATATTTCTTTCATGTGGATAACTCCTACATAAATTCCGTTTTCTTCTACCGGGGCAACACTGATTTTGCAACTGGTCAAAAACCTGGGGACATATTTTGCATTTAAGGTAGCAGGTACGGAAATGGCAGGTTTGGACATGACTTCATAAACACTTACTTCTGAAGGTCTTTTTCCGGGAATGATGACTCCTTTGATGATATCAGAAATAACGACAATACCGTTGGCATCGCGATCATCTCTTTTCGCTATGATAAGCACATCCGTGTCGTGTTGTTTCATTTGATCGATGGCTTCTTTAACCGTTGCCAGACCATCGATATAAAATATCCGGTTTGAAGCAATATCCTTGGCTGTTAAAAATCTATTCATAAAATGTGTTTTATAAGTTATGGATTCATGTTGATTACTAAAATGAATGGCAATTTCGGAAAATCTGAAGGATATTGAATGACTTTACCTTTCTCAAAAAACAAAAATATTCAACATCATTATTTTCCGAAAGGATATCATTATGTCAAACGTTCTTCTTTGAGTTTGTCTTTGATTTTGTCAATTTGCCGGTCCAATCCCGTCACTTTGTCAATGCTCAGGACAATAGCAACCCCTCTGCCCGGATCTGTCAGTTTGCATTCCATACACAATGCATCGAGAATTTTATTGACACTATGTTCTTCGACAATAAACAAAATGACATCCGTACGGTCTTCGAGCGTGATACCGAAAAAACTGGATTCTGAAACGCCGGTACCTCTTCCCGACAAAATCACATCACCGGTAGCTCCGGCTTTTTTGGCCGCCTTAATCACTTCATTGGTGATTTCAGGACGAACGAGGGAAACGATCAATTTAAACCTCATGTTTTTTGTTTTGTAAATATTTTAATAAATCTATACTGATACCATAACCCAGTACGGCGATCACCGGAAACAAACAGGCTAGTGCTACCATGCCAAAACCATCGATGGCAGGACTTCTGCCCGGAATGACAGTAGACAACCCGATACCCAAAGCGGCTACAATCGGAACGGTAACTGTTGAAGTTGTTACACCACCAACATCATAAGCCAGAGCAATGAGATGTTTTGGTGCAAACATGGTCAGCAGGATGACAATCACATAACTGCTGACTATATATAGGTACAAGGGGGTCCCTGAAACAATCCTGAAAACACTAAGTACCATAGCAATAGCTACACCCGAAGCAACGGTCAGCCTGAGTCCTTTTTTACCGATGGATCCTCCTGATATTTCACTTGCTTTGATGGCTACCGCTATCAGAGAAGGTTCTGCTACAGAAGTGGCAAACCCGATTACTCCTGCAAATATATATATCCAATAGTAAGCCAGCCAGCTTTCCGGATCATGATACGATGCTCGGATAAATTCGGGTGATGACAGCTGCACTGCCATGATTTTTCCTATCGGAAACAAGGCTTTTTCCAGGCCCATTAAAAACAAAGAAAGTCCCAGGATGACCAAAATAATACCCAACACCACTTTCCTGGGATTCGGTATCGGTTTTTTGATAACCATAAATTGAAAAAATACGACAATCCCGATCACCGGAGAAACATCCAGAATGGTTTGCCAAAATATTTTCAAAAAATCTATTATCATCATAAAATCCTTTTTCAGGAATACATTACCATGCCATAAATCAAAACAAAAATTATAGGAATCAAAGACGCCAGTGCGATCAGACCAAAGCCGTCAATCAATGGGTTTCTGCCTTTTATAATTTTTGACAACCCTACGCCCAAAGCAGTTACCAATGGAACGGTAATGGTGGAGGTTGTCACACCTCCTGAATCAAATGCCAATCCAATGATTGCTGATGGAGCAAAATAAGTAAGTACAATAACTACCATATATCCTCCGATTATTAAAATATAAACAGGCCATCCTTTTAATATTCTTATGACACCAAGTACAATGGCCAGACCCACTGCAAAAGCTACGGTTATTCTCAGACCTAAGGCAAAAGAAGTAATGGTGTCCGGTGAATTTTTTATCAATAAACTGCTTGCCGAAATATTTGCAGCTTCACCTGCAATAGCTATCAATGCCGGTTCGGCTATCGTCGTCGAAAATCCCAATGCAAAGGCAAAGGTAAGAAGCCAGAATAAACTGCCTTTTCGGGCTAAAGCGTCTGCCATCATCTCTCCGATCGGAAACAAACCTATCTCAAGTCCTTCGACAAATAACATCAAACCTACCACAACCAACAAACCTCCGATTAATACATTTTCAAGATTAGGAAAGGGTTGTTTTAATACCACCAACTGAAAAAATGTCACGACAAGGATGATCGGTAAAACATCCGTAAAGGCCGTTCTGATTTTCACCAAAAAGATGGAAATTAATTTGCTTAACGTATGTTTTCTGATGTTTTCCAAAAGGCAGCGGATAAAATTCGTTCCTTTATCCAACAACATCTGCCTGAAATGGTTTCCTGCAGAAGAGGCTTCTGCTATAATTTAGAAAAAAAGCCTAATCAAAATCTTCAGTTTTTCATAAAAGCTCCGGTCACTGAATCTTTGGCTTTTGACATTCCTTCCGGGTGACCTTCATATACCAGATGCCCTCCGTTTTTACCACCCTCAGGCCCCAGTTCGATGACATGATCGGCACACCTTATGACATCGAGATTGTGTTCGACAATAACAACGGTATGACCTGTTTCCACTAAGGTCTGAAAAGCGGTCATCAATACCTGTACATCGTTAAAGTGTAACCCCGTCGTCGGCTCATCAAAAATAAAAAAGATTTTTTTGCTGCTAAATTCTTTGGTCATAAAGGAAGCCAGTTTCAGTCTTTGTGCTTCTCCTCCCGACAAAGTAGAGCTGGATTGTCCCAGTTTGATATATCCCAAACCGACATTGACCAATGGCATCAAACGGTTGACCACGTCTTTTTTGGCAACAAAAAATTCGATAGACTCTTCAATGGTCATGTTCAGTACATCAAATATATTTTTTCCGTTATATTCGACTTCCAGAACATCTTTTTTGAATCTTTTTCCTCCGCATTCGTCGCAGATGAGATTGACATCGGCCAGAAACTGCATTTCGACCGTAATTTCGCCATCACCTTTACAGGTTTCACATCTACCTCCTTCGACATTGAAAGAAAAGTGTTTGGGTTCAAAACCTTTGATTTTGGACAGTTGCTGATCGGAAAATAATTTTCTGATGCTGTCGTAAGCTTTGACATATGTCACCGGATTGGAACGGGACGATTTTCCCAATGGATGTTGTCCGACAAATTCCACCAATTGAATGTTTTTGATATCACCACTGATTCCTTTATGTCTTCCCGGCAAAATGCCCAAGGGTTCATTCATGAGCAATTTCAGTCCGGGATGGAGTATCTTCTGGACCAAAGTGGTTTTTCCGGATCCTGAAACACCACAAATCACCGTTAGTGCCTGTAATGGTATGGTGACACTGATGTTTTTAAGATTATGTTCTGAGGCTCCTTCAATAAAAATTTTTTGAATGATTTTCCTCTTTTTCGGCAGCGGCTCTATGGATTTAATCCCTTTGAGATAATCTGCCGTAAGTGTATGGATTTCGGGTTCGTACAGTTTTTGATAGTCGCCTTCAAAAACGATATGCCCGCCATGAACACCCGCCAATGGTCCGACGTCAATGAGATAATCCGCACTCCGGATGATGGCTTCTTCGTGTTCGATGACGATCACGGTATTGCCCAGATCTCTCAGATTTTTTAGTACTTCTACGAGTTTTAAAGTGTCCCTGGGATGAAGTCCAACGCTTGGTTCATCCAGAATGTACATGGAGTTGATAAGGTTTGATCCCAGGGTTCGGGTGAGGTTGATCCTTTGGGTTTCGCCGCCGCTGAGGGTGTTGGCGTGTCTGTCGAGGGTGAGATAACCCAGCCCCATTCTTATCATAACCTGTAATCTCAGATTGACTTCATAGAGTATTCTTTCTGCGATCTGGCGGTCATGGTCAGACAAATCCAAAGTGTCAAAAAACTCCGGCAATTCGTCAATAGGCAGATTAATGAGAGCCGGCAGATTTTTGCTTCCGATTTTTACGTAAGATGCTTCTTTGCGCAGGCGGCCTCCTTTACACTCATCGCAGGTTGTTTTGCCGCGGTACCGGGATAATATTACCCGGTTCTGGATTTTATATGACGATTCTTCCAATTCCTGGAAGTAGGCATTCAGTCCGAAAAAGTGTTTATTGCCTGTCCATAAAACCTCCTGTTGTTCTTCAGTGAGCTGATCATATGCTTTGTGTATCGGAAAGTCAAACCGCGATGCACTTTTGATCAGTTGTTCCTGATACCAGCTTCCTTTTTCACCGCGCCAGGGGTAGATAGCTCCTTGGTATACCGACAAACTTCCGTCAGGAATGACTCTGTTGCGGTCTATGCCGATCATTTTGCCGTAGCCTTCACATTTCGGACAGGCTCCGTAAGGATTGTTGTAATTAAATAATTGGTGTGTCGGTTCCGGAAAAGAAATACCGTCGAGTTCAAAGCGGTTATTGAACGTCACATATTTTTTATTATCCGGTTCGTAAAGAAGACATTCCCCTTCGGCTTCAGCAAAAGCGGTGAGAACGGAATCGGCAATTCTTTTGAGGTTTTCATCATCATCATTGACGACAAAACGGTCGATCAGAACCAGGATATCCGTACCTGTTTTGGCGGAAGGTTTTTCAAGGATTTTTGGATTTGAAGTGATAAAAGCTTCAATTTCTTCAATTTTTTCTTTGTAGAATATTCTGTTAAATCCTTTTTGCAATAATAAGTCAAGCTCAAATCCTGTATTCCTGCCATGTTTTGTAGCCAAAGGAATCATCAACTGAATTTTTTGACCTTCCGGCAAAGATTTGATGTAATCCACCACATCACGCACTTCGTGTTTCCGGACGATCAAACCACTGACCGGAGAGTAAGTTTTTCCGATTCTGGCAAAAAGAAGACGCAGATAGTCATATATTTCCGTAAGGGAACCTACGGTGGATCTTGCATTACCGGTACTGACTTTTTGTTCTATAGCAATAGCCGGACAAATCCCTTTGATAAAGTCTACTTCCGGTTTTTTCATCCTGTCGAGAAACTGTCTTGCGTAAGATGAAAGACTTTCGACATACCGTCTTTGTCCTTCAGAATACAAGGTATCGATGACAAGAGAAGATTTTCCGGAACCTGAAACGCCTGTTACTACGACCAGTTTGTTTTTGGGAATGAGGATTTCAATATTTTGCAGATTATTCGATCTTGCTCCTTTGATATGGATAAAGTGTCTGAAGGATACAGGATGGTCTGTTATTGAAGTTGCAGTGGTACGTGAGGTGGATTCAGGCATAATTTTGTTTAGTCAAAGGCCGATATGTCTAACACCAATTTACGGTGCTATGTTTTCCGAATCAGCAAAAACTTCTGTATAAAGATATCTGTGGAATGCATGAACCCCTTGTTCGCGCGTTGGTGAAAACCTGCCTCTTTGATAAGCTTCGGACATCAATCCTTTTTGTACACTTTCGACAACGGCTTCATCTTCCGTTTCCGTAAGGTCGAGAGCGGTATCGGCAAAGTCGGATTCAGGAATATCTTTTCTTTTGTAGGTGAGAAAACGAACTTCCGTTTCATGTATACTTTTGGGTATGACCCAATTGACAGAAATACCCCAATGATAAAAATTGAGCATGAGATTGGGATAGACAAACCAGTAGTAAGCAAATATGTTTTGGCCAAAATCAGGATCTCCCGGCTGAAGTGGAACCGGTTTTTGTCCGGGCTTACATCTGGCAATCTGCACGTTGCAGTGATCAAAAACCCTGACTTCATAATCTTCATAGGTAATGGCTTTGTTGAGGGCAGGATGCACATAAGGGATATGAAACCCTTCGAGATAGTTGTCGCAATAAGCCAGCCAGTTGGCTTTGATATGGTAGGTTTTATGTAAGGTTGGTTCGGCTTCGAGTGAGGAAAAAGGAAAACTACCCAGATGTTTTTGAATGGGTGACAAAATCGTATCTATGTCATATTTCGGTTGGAGGGCTACAAAAAAGAAGTTTTTCCAGGATAACAGAGGATATTTTTTCAGGTCATCTTTTGGTGTGGGAAAATCCTGTGTATCTTCGAATTCAGGCATCGACCGGAAACGTCCGTCGGTATGGAAACATCTGCCGTGATAACTGCAGGAAATCAGAGGTTTGGAAGTAGGTGACTCCACAAGTATTTTTGCCCTGTGGGTACATACATTGCTGAGGCAGGAGAGATGTTCCTGGTGGCGCACAAGAAGCAAGGGTTCGTCGATACATCCCGGCAAAAAAGTGTGAGGGATTTGAGTGTGTGGAGCAGATAAATATTCTTTACCGCCGAGCCATTGCCAGGAAGGTAAAAACACTTTATGCCTGAGCATGTCCGCATATTTTTGTTTTGTGTAGACATCAGCCGGCAGTGTATATGCTTTGCAGATATCCGGATCGATATAAAAATCCTCTTTCATGGAATGATGATTAAAAGTAAGAGGTGAAGATAGAAATATTTTGGAAAATAAAGATGTTTGTTGTTGTTGGTGAAATGGTGATACGCTGCATGAATGAAGAAATTCCTGATAGTTTGTTTTTTATACGTTTCATTATTGTCAAACCGTTAATAAAATACATTTTTTAACAAACGACTTGATTCCGGTTCATGAACGACTTTTTTAGTATATCCTGATTTTCCTGAAAATTTATGTTTTTATAATTTGATCAAAAGAAAAAACCACCAGGGATCAATTTGATCCCTGATGGTTATTCATGCTTTTATGTTTCCCCGAACTTTACGCCAGGTCGACAATGGCACCAAAATAATTCATCTGTGATTGAATATCATAAGCATACCCTCCATAATAAGCAGGCAAATTATCAGGCAATGTCCGATGCTGATTCGGATTGAGCATCGTATTTGCATCTGCGGCAAAATTCAGACCAACCACAAAATCGTCAGCGTACCGAATGAGAACAGAACCGGAATCTCCTTTGGCAACCCACATCGATGCATCAGGATTTTCAATGTAAATAGAGTTTTGTATCGGTAGTATCGGATCATGGTAGTGAATAAACCGCACTACACCCCTGGTATTTCCGGTGGTAGCACCATATTTGTACACTTCATCACCTACAGCTGCTTGTGCAATACCCATTAAATCCCTTCTTCCCGGCCTCCAGGGGTGATTTGGTACTTCATTATGCCATCCCCGGGTCCCTGCAATGGTGCAAATAGCACAGTCGGAAACCGGATCCTTCACCCCATAAATGTAATTACCGCAAAAATAATTTGGCGGTGGCGGATCGTTCGCCCTTCCGGGTTGGATCACTCCTCTTGACGTACTGTTTGGATTGTTTGGGTCGGCATACCATAACACATGTTGATTTGTCAGGATGTAATCACCAGGAGGGACATGTGCATTGCCGTTGCTCCTGATAATACAACCCAAAGTACCCCAAGGTGGAGGAACATCCTCAGGGGTGATGGAAATTCCGCTAAACACATCATCAAACCTTTCAAAAGGATCGGTAGAAGTCAACTCCAGACCAAACTTTTTTTCCAAAATATCGGTGACAAAGCCATCGAGTTGTTCTGGTATCCTGTATTTATCCTCAACATGTGATGATTTTTTAAGTACAAACACAATAATGGCAAGCTGGTCTTGAATCTGCCCATTTGTTTCTTTATACCCTATCGCAATTCCGCTAACTCCCGGAATACCAAAAATTTTTGATTTGTATTTTTGGAGAACTGCATGTATTTCAGACATATGTTCAGATTTATCGATTAGATACCTATTTGGATGTCTGCCACATATTTTTGTGCATTGTTTCCGAGTTTGTCGATAACTGCCTGTCGCACCATAGCATAAATCTGATCGTTCAAAGTTACCGCTTGTGCTGAATAGTACATATTTACGGAAGTACTTGACCACGACCAAAATAAAAATCTGGTTCTGTGTTCTGTCGATTTGAAGTAAAAAGCTCCCAAAGTCATAGATACATTCAGATCATTGTCAATAGTGGCAGCTGAGATCTGGAAGTTTCCTGCAGGACCGGAAGAACCATTGGTGTCCAGCAAAGTAAGGGCTTTATCATCACCTGCAGCTTCGGAAAGCGCTTTCAGGGTAGCAGATACTACGGCAAGCTGCCCGCCGGTGGCTATGGCTGCAATAACGTTGAGCACTACTTTGTCCATAGTAAAATTGGCAGATGCAGAATTGTACTTGGCAAAAGAAAATCCTTGTAATACCCAACCCAGATTTTCCAGAACTTCCGTGTATTTGCGATACCAGTCTTCAGTTTCAGATTCGCGGTCAAATGCAAAGTTGGCGGCTAACTGAGCCAACAATGTCGAATTCAAAACATCATATTTTTGTAATTTCGGAAATCCGGTCACAAATGATACGGTACTCCCGGCTACGGCATTGGCAGAAGTTTCATCTGCCCGGACAAATACTTCCCTTAAATCGGCTTCCGTTGGCGCAGCCAATTGTAATGAATTAATGTAGGATACTCTGTCCTTTACGAGTTTAACGATACTTTCATTTCCCATGATGGTAAATTTATTTGGTTAATTAATACTGCAAAAGTGCACACATCTGTTTCAACCAATAAGGGTATATGTACCGTGGTAAACATCACGTAAATGCACTTATCTCATGCAGGTATTCATACGTAGTGATACTACGGGTAAATATTTTTGTGTTGCCATGTAGTCAAAAAAGAGTAGATATCTCAATGGATTGATAAAATTCCCTCACTTTTCCACCTACATTTTTTACTATAATATTTATCAGGTTTCTTTAATTTGTGTGTTTGGTGGCCCAAAGCTGATGGGTTGCTGACTCTTCATAGGATATTCGTAATAAAAGGATTATCAAACAAACCATTTTAGTTTAAGTAACAATACCATTCATATGATATGGCCAAACTATTTCAAATGAAATCTGGTTAGAATAAGTGAAGAGCAGGGTGTCGTTTGAGGGGGTATTTTCAGAAATTTTATAAAAAGTAATAAAAAAATAATGAATTTCAACCAAAACCACGTAGAAATACCTATATTTATGAGTTGATTTATAAGTTATTTTACATTTTTAATTCAAATTAGCTGCCAAACGAAATGATTTACCTTCGATTGACAGCTAAAAAGGGTAATTGTATATTTTTTTTCTTCATCATTAAATGTATAAATATGCGGGTTTTATTATTTTTCGGTACGTTATTTTTGTTGATTGCGTGTAAGCAGGAGTCTCCACAAACCTCTACAGAAGAACCAAAAAATTCTGTAAGCGTTCTTCAGGATACAATCTCTGAAGCCACTTTTATAGAATGGACGACAAATTGGGATTCTTTGGGTGGTGCATTTTCAGACACTCTTTTGGTAACATATTTTGATATGCCGATCATCGATCTGGAAGAAACGATTGGTGAAAATCCTGCCGAAGCAAGATATTATATGGGATTGGAAAATCTTGGTGGTGGCCACTATGAAGCTCATCTCATATTAACAGGTATAAACAGCCTGGGAAATGTGATTGGTTCTTATTTTGATGTAACCAAACCATGTCCTCCCTTATGTAAAAACAAGTAGTATTTTTTGCAAATTCAAATTCTGATGTCTGAATGAGGGAGCTTTTTGAACTTGTGGCGTTCGGAGTTTTAGGTGTTTCTATAATATTGTCAGGATTGGTTATCTTGAAATTTAAGGAGCTCAACGGGTATTTGAAATATTATGGTATCTGGATTCTGATAGGTACTTTTATTGAGTTGTCGTCCCATGTATTGGTAAACTTTCATATTCCCAACTTGTTTTTATTTCACCTGAACGCATTATTTGAGTTTGTTTTACTGGTGTTTTTTTTAATGTGTTGTTTACAGATATTGGTGACAAAGGTGTAAAATTTATCCTTTGGCCGGGAGTGGTTGCCATATGTTTTAATTCGATATTTGTGCAGCAACCTGATACTTTTAATTCATATTCTATGACGTTGATCAGTCTCGGAACCATCGTGCTGGGCGTCTATTATTTTATCAGGCTTTCGGATATTGAAATGAGTTTGGACAAAAAGCTCCTGAGGATGTTTATGGTGGGTTCAGTTTTAATAACCCATAGTTCCAATATGATACCTGTTTTGTTCGGGAATTATTTGCTTACCGTAGATACCAACACCCAGATGATTGTATGGATTCTCAGAGCTTGTATTATATTGGTTGTCAAAATTGTTATATTTTATACGTTATTATCTTATGTGTACCTTCAGAATTATAATGATATAAGCAAATGAGTGATGCATCCGTCGTGACGTTTATGGTTGTGAGTATGATTATTATTTTAATCATTACGGTGAGCGTTATGTGGTTTTTTTATCATTCTCAGAATAAAATTATTCAATTAAATATGAAAAAGCAGGCAAGTTTGATAGAATACCAAAAAAATCTGCTTATTAATACGGTCAAAACTCAGGAAAACGAACGAAACCGTATCGCTGCCGAATTGCACGACGATGTGGCTTCCAAACTTAATGTAATCCACCTCAATGTACATTTACTCAAAACTAAATGGGGGTTTCATCCCGAACAAACAGTGATTATTGATCAGATTGAAACTTCGCTGAATGAAAGTATCCGACGTACCAGGATGATATCCCACGAACTCATGCCGCCTTTATTGAAAAAATTTGGTTTTCATTACACATTGCACGAACTGGTCCAATCAGTAAATGCAACGGGCGTGATTTCTGTTTTGATTGAGGATATTCACCATTGTCAGATAAAGGATGATCACAGACAGCTGCATTTATTCAGGATTATACAAGAGTTGATCAGCAATACGCTTAAGTATGCACAGGCAACAAAAATAGAAATTTCTTTTTCGGGGTCTCAAAATGAAGAAGATATTGTGTTGAATTATAAAGATGATGGTGTAGGTTTTGATACAAATGAGGTGACTTCGGGATTAGGTTTTTATAATATAAAAACTAGAACAGAATTGCTTCAGGGTGATGGTAGATTTGTACACCGGAATGATGGTACAGGAATTCATTATGTTCTAAAATTCCCGAAAGATGTTTAAAATTAAAATTGCCATTGTTGAGGACGTGTTTTTATTTGTCCAGGGTTTAAGATTGATATTGGAACTCTATCCGGATCTGGAAGTTGCCTTTACAGCTCCCAATGGTCAGGTTTTGTTGGACAAATTACGTGAGGAACCGGATATTGTTGACATAGTTTTACTCGATCTGGAAATGCCCGTTCTCGATGGGGTGGATACCCTCAGAGAAATTATGCTGAAACAGTATCCGGTCAAGGTTATTATTTTAACATCACACTTTAATGATGGGATGATCATCAAACTGCTTGATGAAGGTGCTTCGAGTTTTTTAGCTAAAAATGAAAAACCGGATAATCTGGTTGAGACAATCAGAAAAGTATATGATAAAGGTTTTTACATCAATAATTATATCCTTCAGCTCATAAGAAACCGAAGACTCCTGGCAAAACGCAAAGTGCTGCAAACGGATCTGACCAAAAGAGAAGTTGAAATCCTGGTGCTGATTTGTGAAGAATATTCCAATAAAGAAATAGCTGATAAATTGCAACTAAGCGCCCGGACTATCGAGGGACACAGGCAAAATATTCTCATGAAGACCGGATGTAAAAATACCGTCGGTATGGTCATCTATGCAATCGAACATCAACTCATCGATGTGTCTATTTCAAAATACCATTAAAAACGTCTCTAAGGTAAAGGTGAATCGAAACATGTCTGCAGAGGGTCAGGAAAAAAAATAAACTAAAGAACATGTAAAAGTTAGAAGTCAACAGGAACAATGTTTTAAAAATAATGTGTGTAGGAAATCTATGTAGTTTTGGGGTGTAAAGAAAAAAAACACCAGGTATTTAACGGGTTAATATTACCTGGTGTGCGGGGCATAAAATTTACAATGGTGAAGAAGTTTTCAGTGATTTCTGTTTAACATCATCTATCTGTTTTTATAAAACGGATGTGTTTGATATCACTATAATTAGAGGATATAAAATAAGCGCCTGGGGGTAAATCTGATATATCTGATTCTATAAAATACTGTTCACTAGCCATAAAAATAGTTCTGACTTTGTAACCGTTCATTGAGTTTATGGTCAGTTCGATAGCTTGATTTTGAGGATTGTTAATTTCTATTTTTAAAAGATTATTTACAGGATTTGGTTGAATGCGAATTTCAATTTGTTTTTTAGTGGCAACTTCCACCAAAGTACTGTATTCAAATTTTCCATCGTAATCAACTTGTTTGACTCTATATTGATATATATTGCCCGGGAGGATTGATTTATCTATATATTCATAGGTACTCAGATCATTTGTATTCCCCGAACCTTTTATCTGACTAATCGCCTCGAAAAGAATACCGTCCATACTTCTTTCAATCTGGAAATAGTCATTATTTATTTCTGAATGAGTTTGCCATAAAATTCTTGCATTACCTTCTTTGGTGAGTTCTCCTGATAACCCGGCCCATTTTACAGGCAAACTTCCGAGATTGGTATTAAACACCGTAAGTCTCGTATCCTGGTTTTGTCCTCCAAAATCTGCACATGCCCGAATTTCAATAGAATTTCCACTGGCAGTTTGATTCCACGAACCACCGGTATTTGAGCCGGCGATGCTAAAATTTGGACTTACAACCCAAGCGCCACCGTTGACACGGTATCCGAAGTTGACATGACCGTCAGATGTTGAATTATCTGAACCAAATTTAAGCGCAGCAAAATTCATTTGTACAGATCCTAAACCTGTAACATTGATAACAGGTGAATTGACACAAAGCAAACCGTCAGGGTCTTCCCATTCAAAAAAACCATTGGGCATCGTCTGCCCCCAGTCATGATTGCCTAAACTTGACCACTGAATAGTTATTGGCCTTGCAGGGTTTGGTGCTGTCAGATACCAGTTCATTCCGGTGACATCATAAGTCGGACAAGTAGGAGGATTAGTATTATTACTACACTGACTCCCGCTATTTGGGGGCGGTGTAATTCCTCTGCCTGGTGTTGAAAATATTGGCGTGTATTGAGCAGAAAGCTGAATGGTCAAAAATAAAATCCCAAATATGTACCTGATCGACTTCATGTTCATAATAAAATAATTAAGTTTAAAAAATGTAAGAATAATAGTTAGTCTTGATTGATACATCAAATCCACGGAATTGATGTATAACTATTATCCTTCTAAAATCCTTTGATGTAAAATTGGATATATCATTTGCCTATTATATTGTGACCAATTATATAAAAAGTCCAACCTTTTGGCTAAGCGGTAACATTTGTAAATATTACTTTATCCCTTTTTGGGTGAATAATAAAAAACGAGAAGTCTATTCTTTTCTGAAACCAGAAGCATGAATTTCTATTTTAGAAATTATAAAAATTTATGATCGTGGCGGATAAATACCTTCTAATGCTATACAATAATTCATGGTAAGGAAGGGCTGATGATTTTCGTGAGACTCATTATTTCCGGTATTACCTATGGTTATGGCACCAGCATTCATGATCTGGTTGGCAGCAGCGTCTGTATAGATAGCTGTTTCCGCCAGAAGATGATTTTGGGCTTCCTCCTGATTGGCGGCTCCGTTGCTGGCAGACAATTGACCTGCGTGAATGTGGGAAGGAATTTCTAATACAGATAATGATATCCTTTCCTGGCCCGACACTTCTCCAATGTCGTAATTTAATAAACCGGGTCCGTTACCTTGATTGATAGCTACCCTGCCTTGCAAATCAGGCAAAGCAAAAGTTGTGACGCCATCCCCTCCGTAATACGTGCCTATCAAACTGAATAATGGAGTATATTGTGCTATGGAAAGAATTTGGCCATTACATTGTGCCCAGCCTCTCGGTGCATATTTGAACGGAAAAAGACAGATTTGACCTATATATGGTTCCATATGTTTATTTTAATAGGATTAATATGAAAAAAATTACGGTCGCGGCGGAAATATTCCTTCTAAAGCAATACAATAATTAAGAACCAAAAAAGGCTGTCGGTTTTCATGAGCCTGATTGTTTCCTGTTGGTCCTACGGTGACTGCTCCGGCGTTCATAACCTGATTGGCTGCCGCGTCCGTATAGATAGCAGTCTCTGAGAGAAGATGATTCTGAGCTTCTTCCTGATTGGCAGCCCCGTTGCTCGCATGTAATTGGCCCGGGTGGTTATGTGCCGGCAATTGAGATGTTGTCAATGTTACTGATTCCACACCTGCTGCAAAGCCGATCGGATAACTGGATAATCCGGGACCTTGTCCCTGACTGAGGGCAACCCGACCTCTTAAATCCGGAAGTGCAAATGTTGTTCTGCCATCACCGCCATAAGTTGTTCCCAACAGACTGAATAAAGCAGAATTTTGTGCAATGGGCATCAACTGACCGTTACACTGAGCCCAACCTCGTGGAGCAAAATTAAATCCGAAAAGACATACTTGTCCGATATAAGGTTCCATATGTTGAATTTTTTTTGGTTTAAAAATATTTATACCGCAAAATTATGGGAATACAATAGTTTAAATACAGGTAGAAACACGCAGGATTTTACCAGGTATTTATACGTGACATAGGACTTCAGCAACACTGACGACACTCAAAGTGTCAAAGGATTTGTCAATTTGAATTATTGTAATAACCCGGATATCATACACAATGACTCACTTGAAAATATTTTATTTTTGAAAGAAGTAAATTCTATATATAATATATCTATTGTGGATAATAATGTAAACTTATTTTAGGACGGGACACCGTAATGGTCAACCCCCCGCGCGCCGCATCGATACAAATCGACAAATCTTACATCCCGATTGGTATCGGGACCACAAATCAAACAATTTTTACAAATCCAACAATTCAAATCATGAAAGTATAACGTAAAGTTGAAAATCATTATATTTGTACATTAAATACGAATATCACATGAAAAACCACACGATTCATTACCTTAAAATCCTTCGTGACCATCAGGACCAACTTCAGGAAAAGTTTCCGATTTCATCGTTGGCGCTGTTCGGATCGGTATTGCGGGATGATTTTGATGTTGATTCAAGTGACATCGACGTATTGGTTGAGTTTAACGGAGATATTGGTTGGGAGTTTTTTGATCTCGAAAACGAATTGTCAGGACTCATGGGAAAAAAAGTTGATTTGGTTTCCAAAGCTGCTTTAAAACCCCGGTATTGGGAATACATTCAAAAGGAGGTATGTTATGTCTGATCATAAACCTGCATTTTAATGGATATGCTGGACGCCATAGAAGCTGTTATGATTTATACTGACAATATTAGTTATGAGCAGTATCTGTCAGATCGCAGGACCAGGGATGCCATATATCGAAACATTATGGTATTAGGAGAAGCAGCCGCCCGTATGCCTGAATCATTTGTTAAACAAAATCCGGATATTGAATGGAACAAAATGATTTCTACCAGAAATGCTTTGGTGCATGGATACGATAAAATTGATGACCGTATCGTGTGGAACATTATCCAAACAGTCATGCCGAAATTAAAAAATCAAATAAAAAACTTAAAAGAAAAATTTTAGGAAATCACTCTACATAAAATGCTGACTATTAATGCTACGCATTGAGTCGTTTTTACTCATTTTGTCACGCCACAAACCGTTGTTTGTGGTTACTTTATTAATGAGTGAAATCGTTCACTCTGTTCCTTGCTTTCAGTCATCCCTTAAAATGGAAGGAATCGCGAACTACGCTTCGCAGGTGGAGAATTACACAGGTGTTAGGTTTTATGAATTAGATGTCAGGCAGTTATGTCGAACCTTCCGGAGTTTTGGGAGATAAAAAAGGTTTTTTTTCAATGCTGTGCATTGTCCTTTTTTTACTCATCCCCGGCCCTTCTCTCAAGAAAGAAGGGTGACGCACAGGGCCTGGGTTTAGTGCTTTAATGCTTTGGATAAAACGAATTTTTAACTTATTTTTGGAAGACAATAATCTGCCTGGCGTTAGGAAATCTAAGGTCGCAAGCCACACCCCTCTATTTCAAGAGAGGGGCCCGGGGGTGAGTAAAAACTTCGATTTTCCCGACTTCTCGTGCGCCGCGTCGACCCAACTCATCAACTTATCAAATGTATCAACTCCTCAAATCGTCCTTTAAAAAGGGGCGTAGCCCTGATGTCTTAAAATTGAGAAGATTTTGGGTTTGTTTAGGGTTTTGGCATGTTTGTCATAAATTACAGGGTTATGTACGTATGCTTTTCCGGCGAACGGAGATTATACCTTATGTGGATTAACATATCTCAATCCTTTGATATTTGTAAAATCTTTTTCGTTGGCAGTAATCAAGGTGTAGCCGGAAGCCAAAGCAGTGGCTGCAATAATTGCATCAGGTGTTTTTATTCTTTTACTTTTTCTTAAGTCAACACAATGTGTAATCACATTGGTGCTTATATCCATAACTACGCTATCATCAATAAAATCTTTAACAGTTTGGGTAGTGATTTTATCGGTATCCCAGCATAGAAGTTCAATTTGTGTAATGATAGAGATATTTGGAATGGCATCCATCACAGTGTCCATAAAAGCCATACCTGCAGGTGAAAAAGAATCAGAAAGATAATCTGACACCACATTGGTATCAATCAGTTATTGTTCCATTCACTTCGCATTTTTTTTATATGTTCATTAAGGTTTTCCCCTTGCTCTTTACTAATAGTCCCTTTATATTTATCAGATAGTTTTTGTTTTGCAGGAACAAAATTTTCTTTAAGTACTTTTATCAATTCCAATTCTTCCAACTCATGTAACAGCCCTACTACTTTTTGATTGGTTATTTGTATGAGCATTGTATTATCCATAATTCCAAATTATTTAGAAATTGATAAAAATTTAATTGCAAGAAACAAAATATCATAACAATTTATTATAAAGTTTAGTTGTATAGAAAATTAACTATTGTTTTCAGTAATTATTTGAAGTTTAGGGTTTAGGCGGTTTTTAAGATTGTTTAACGTTAAGAGCTTAGGGTTTAGGCGTGTTTGTCGTAACTTCCGGAGTTATGGGAAATAAAAAAGGTTTTTTTTAATGCTGCGCATTGTCCTTTTTTGGCCCCTCTAAATCTCCCCGGGAGGGGAGACTTTGGGATTCACGACAACCAAAGGAAGTTATTAACCGCTGACATTGGTCGACAAACCGAAGTCCCCCTCCTTCGGAGTATTAAGGGGAAGCAGAAAAAGTCCGAAGCTATCCGTGAAAGTCGACACTTTTGCGAAGCATCGATGCAAATCGACAAATCAAACAAATTTAACAAATCAAACAATCAAGGTGACTGACCGTTGCTCGCCATTTTGAGCCCAACGACAAGGGCTCAAAATAGGGAAGGAACCGCGAACTAAGGCTAGCGGGTGGAAAATTTAAAAACTACTGCAGATTACACATATGGTCTGGGTTTTGTGCGTTAATGCTTTGGGTATACCTCTTATTTTGTTCAGGTTTGGTTCAGAGATTTTCGAGCATTTTTGTTGTTTACCCCAAACCCTCAAGGGTGCAACAAAAATGGATTCCAGTAATGGGATTTCAGTAGTTTTGGCAAACCGAGGCCATCATCGTCCGGGGCTCCCTTGAGGGTCGGGGTAAAACCCGGACGATGCTGGCCGCAAAGGTCAACCCATCGCGCGCCGCGTCGATGCAGTTTCCACAAATAAAACAATTTTAACAAATCCAACAACAAAAAAGGCCCCCGACTTACCATCGAGGGCCCTTAAAATGAAAGCTCTAAAACTACTATGTTCTTCTTATTCTTCTGAGTCTTTTACGACGGCAGTAGTGGCAGTATTGTTTTCTGCGACGGTAGTAATGGCCGGAGTAAGTTCAGATTTGGACTTTTTTTGTCCTTTTCTGATGGCGACAGAAGCCATGTTTTTGTCAATGATGTTTTCCAATTCAGTGACAAGTTTCAAATAAGGTGCTTTGTCAGGAGCGACTCTGCTGAATACGTCCGTAATCTGGGTCAGGTCGTAGTACGCATTTTTGAGACGTTCTTTTTTAACCATGATGTCAGATTTTTGCAATTTGTTTTTTGCATTTTCAAAATGCAGGTCAGCAAATTCATTGTTTGCAGCCTGCAGATTTTCAACCTCGTTTCGGACAAAAATAGCTTTGGCAGCCTCAACAAGTTGAGGTTTGTTGATCATGTCACGAACCATGGACCGGATATAACCGGTTTTGAGCTGGTAACCTTTGCTGGAGAGGTCGGTGCAATGCTCCTTAAAATTGGTATTCAATTTTTTTGCATAACCAACGGTAACCGGATCAATACTTTTTTCCATAGCTTTCAATGTATATCTCATGGAAATGGTGAGGTTGATCCTCTTTTTGTCGATAGCAAGCAACTCTTTGGTAACTTCTTTACCATCGACGTTAACAAATACCTCTTCAAGCTCTTCAAAGGCAGCTTTGAAAGCTAAAAAAGGTTCTTCCAACATCAGGGATTTGGTGTCAACATTCGTGTACACACGATCAACCTGGTTTGAGAATTCTAATACTGCAGAAGTCTCGAGACTACTATAAGTAGTAATATTAACGTTTTTCATTTAAAAAAAATTTAAGTTATAAAATAAAGATTTTCACATAAATCCAAAGAAGTCGTCTGAGATAGTTTGATACAGGTATCTGAGGGTTAAGGGTAAATCAATCCCAAAAACCGTGTATGCAATATCCATATTTTGTTGTGGAGGAGTGCAGAAGAAAACAGAAGCAACAAGCGTAATGGCTTGACATTAAACAGATCCGATATGGCGGCATCTTTTGAATTTGTGTTTAGCTTACTGATGGATCATCCGAAAACCATTACGGTCAGGACCGGCAACAAAAAAACAGACTTGTAATAAAGAAACGAATAGCTATTATCTCAGTAAAATTCCTTTGAATTTTTTTTCCGTAATCAATTTTAAAATAGTTGTTTTTTTCGGTCAACCATCTTTTTGAATGATTACTGCGACAAAGGTAAGTTGGAAATTAATACCCGTCAATAGGTAAGCCGGACTTTAAGAAAAAATTAACTATGAGTATAAAAAATGAATTAAAACAGACTTTTTTTTAACATTTTTTTAAAAAATCGGGCATTTTGACCGGAATATGGACTTGAATGTGAAAAAGAAAAGGGTAGGGCAGAAAATTTTTAAAGCCTATATATAAGGTAATGCACCATCTGTATCCTTATGGAGAATCCAAAATATAAAAATGTTGTATCATGGCCATGATGGAGAATCCGACACAAAAAAAAGTATCATCATGGCCATGATAGAGAATCCGACACAAAAAAATGTTGTGTCATGGCCATGATGGAGAATCCGACACAAAAAAAAGTTACGTCATGGCCATGATGGAGAATCCGACACAAAAAAATGTATCGTCATGGCTATGATAGAGAATCCTACACAAAAAAATGTACCGTCATGACCATGATGGACAATCCGACACAAAAAAAAGTTACGTCATGACCATGATGGAGAATCTGACACAAAAAAATGTACCGTTATGGCCATGATGGAGAATCCGACACAAAAAAAAGTTACGTCATGGTCATGATGGAGAATCCGACACAAAAAAAAGTTACGTCATGGCCATGATGGAGAATCCGACACAAAAAAAAGTTACGTCATGGCCATGATGGCAATTCCAACTCAAAACAAACGTTCGTCATGGTCATGATTGTCATTCCAACGCAATAAAAAGTGCCTCACACTACTCTGAGGTAAAATTTAACACGTAAAAAAATGCCTCAGAGACTCTGAGGTAAATTCCAACATGATAAAAAGTGCCTCAGAGACACAGATGGTGATTCCAACGCAAAAAAAGTAAGAGCCTTGATGGCTTGAGTCAAAGTTATTCCATTAAAATATTTCGGTTTTTGACCACTTTCCTCCGTACGACAAATCTGGCTCAAAACCAGTGATAGTGTTGACAAATCGGGTCTCCATCTCGAGCCAAAATGTAAAACCGGAGTGCTTGCCAGTGTAAACGAATCATAAATGCCAGACCGATCCGTGTGATAGATTTGGCATACACGGTGCGCACCCGCAGCATGTTCAGGATTATAGGAAATGCTTAAGTGCGCAATCACCTTTTTTGAGCCTAGCCTTTTTGTTTACTTTTGTGGCAATGACAAAAGTAAAAGCCCTGCCGGCTAGAGGCGTGGTGAAAATTATCAAAATAATTTGGTTTTTGACTATTTTCCTTTGTACGACAAATCCGGCTCAAAAGTAGTGATAGTGTTGACAAATCGGTTTTTTCAATGCTTCGCATTGGCCGTTCATACCCATTTTGTCACGCCACAAGCCGTTGTTTGTGGTTCCTTCATTAATGAGTGAAATCGTTCACTCATTTCCTTCCTTGCAGTCAGGACCATTCAGTCATCCCTCAGGATGGAAGGGTGACGCACAGGGTCTATCATTTGTGCTTTAATGCTTGTGATTTTCTGATTATATTAACAAGGGGCGTAGTCCAGTAATCTTAGTTGAATAGCCCCGCCAGCCGAGGCGAAGAATGACTATGTAGAAGACTACCGATCGTCGTCTCTTTCCTCCACCATACTCATTAGTAATTTCGGTTTTTATAAACTCACAAAAAACTTTTTATAAAAATAATCCCAAAAATGTTTTTCAATTCCAAATGAAATGTTAATTTTGACCTGATAAGCGGTCACAACGCTGCTGTTTCATTTTTTTAGTATTTACAACCCAAACCATGTTATAGACACCTAAACCCCAAAATTCTATGATAAAATTGGTGCACATATTATGTATATTACTGCTTTTGACGACTACACAGGCAGCAAAAACCATTACCCTCATATCGTGGAATATAAAAGATTTTGGTCAGTCACGTGATGACGCCGAGATAGACGCCATCGCTGATTATGTCAAACATGCTGACATCGTCGCCATCCAGGAGGTAGTCGCCAAACATCCCGGTGGAGCACAGGCAGTAGGGAGATTGGTGGAAACATTAAACAGAAAGGGCAGTTCCTGGGACTACAGGCTAAGTGATCCGACTCAAAGTTCATCACCTCAAAAAAGCGAACGATATGCTTTCCTCTGGAAACCTTCCAAAGTGACCATCACGGGTGGCGGACCGAAGTTGTTGAGTGATCTTTCTGACTTAGTGGAGCGTGAACCCTATCTCATACAATTTAAAGTGGATGGCAAAGTACTCAATATCCTCAATTATCACGCATGCACTCATGATAATACCTATCCGGAAAGATCGGAAATAAACGCCATCACCCTTTGGATCCGAAACCAAAACCTGTCCAACCTGATTTGGGCAGGGGATTTTAATCTTGAAGTCAACGATATCGGTTTTGATAATCTGAAATACATGGGATTCGACCATGCCCTGAACGGTCAAAAAACATCCCTCAAAAAAACCTGCAAAGATGGACAATACCTTAGCAGTTCCGAGGACAATATATATTATAAATGTACCGACTTTACCATCACCCGCCCCAAAGTCCTGGACTTTATTCAAGACTGCCACGAAGTGGAGTGGAAAAGAGATAGTTACAGCGATCATTTGGGGGTGGAAGTGGGGGTAGAGTGATTAATAAAAAATAAACCAATTTAAAATATGGCAAATCAGAATGACAAAACAGTATTTGAAAATCAAGAGACAAAAATTGATATTCCAAATGAAGGCACCATTTTTGGGCCTAGCAATGAACAAATCCTTTCTAGGGAAAACAAAAAAATAGCAGGTGTTCTATTTTCATTTTCTAAAGACGCATTAGGAGAATTCTGGATTGTATATCATGGCCGAAATACAATTGGCTCTGGAGCGAAATCAACAATAAAATTAGCGGAAAAATCAGTTTCAGAAAATCATGCCTTATTAAATTGTAGGGTTATTGACAATGATAAACTTATTTTTGAGTTACGTGATGAAGGCTCGAATGGTGGGACAATTCTGAATGGGCAAGATTTATATCATTTTAATAATTATGCATCATTGAAGCATGGAGACAGGATTATAGCCGGAGGTTATGACTTGTTGTTATATGTAGTTGATGATATTTCACTAAATATGAAGCCCAATACAAATTTTAAACAAAAAACTGATTTAATAGACTATTAATTATCCTGTATGGCTTCTTCTCAAAAACATACTTTTACTATAACGGGTCAAAAATCATATACGTTTACTTATCCTGATGATAGGATTGGTGAAGGTTCAATGGCTACAATTTATAAAGCAAAAAGTAATGAAAATTTAACTGTTGCTTTAAAAGTTTTAAGATCCAATAATGTTAGACCGGTTACATTAGATTTGTGGAAAAACAATGCAAATTTTAGACTACAACATATTAATTTAATGCAAGTTTATGAAGAAATTATACAAAACGGAAAGCGACATATTGTTTTGGAGTATATTGATGGCCTGGATTATGAGAAGCAATTTGATAGTTTCAAAATTGACGAACATTTAAAAATACTTAAACAAATATTGAATGGTTTAAAAGGATTGCATCAAAATTCTTACATACATAGAGATATTAAGCCAAGTAATATTTTAATTGAGAAAGGTAACAGTTTGTTTACAAAAATTATTGATTATGACTTAGTTATGCATAAAGATACTAAATTGGACCATTTTGTGGGGACATTAAAATATGCTTCACCTGAGAGTATTAAATTACAATCAATTGATGAAAGAGCTGATTTATGGTCAATTGGAATCATTTTGTTTAGAATTTTTAATAATGGAAGATTTCCTTTTGGTGGAGAATCATCCTCGGAAATATTAAATGAAATAAAGTCCGGAGAGTACCATCATGGATCCTATGGTAAAAATGCTAAAAATATCCAAGCTATTTTAAATAAGAGTTTAGACTATAATTTATCAAACAGATATCAGAATGTAGATGAATTAATTGAAGACATAGGTAATATTGGGAGGCAAAATTTTATAACAAGAGTAATGAATTATTTGAATGACAATGACTTATTCGGTAAAATTGCTAAATCTGTAATAGTTCTTTTAATTTTAATTTTGTTATCATTATTACTAATTCTTGAGTTATGAAAATATTAGAAAAAGATTTAGTTATAATATCAAAATTAGGAGGTAGAGAGGAAAATCAAGATGCTGCTCTGGCCTACAAAGGAAAACAAGGGACTCTTCTAATAGTTTGTGATGGTGCCGGAGGCTATAATGGAGGATCCTATGCTTCAAGGTTTGTTACAAATTATCTGATAAACAGTTTTCAAAACTTTGATGGAAAATCAGATATCAAAGAATATTTAATTACAAATATTTTATCTTGTAATATTGAACTTTTGGATATTTCATCCTCAAATAATGAGTTAACAGGGATGAAAACTACTCTAAGTATGGTCTATGTTTTTGGTAATAAGGGAATATCATTTCATGTCGGTGATAGCAGGGTTTATCAAATTAGAGATGAAAGGATTATTTTCAGAACTAAAGATCATTCTTATGTTCAGGATTTGATTGACAAAAAGGAAATTACTGAGAAGCAAGCAATAAATCATCCTAAATCAAATGTTATTAATAGAGCGTTAGGTGCGAGTACAAAATTAGAAATTGAAATTAGTGATTTACAAATAAAAAGGAATGATATAATATGCCTTACAACAGACGGTGTTCATGGTTTGATTTCTGATAATAGGATTATGAGCATTTTTGCAAAAGAAAAAACTTTAGCTTCAATTGGTGAAAACATAACAGATATATGTGATTCAGAGGGTATTAAACAAAAACAATCGAGACACGACAATCTAACTTTACTTTTGTATTCCATTGAATTTAAAAAGCCAAGTTTTTTTAATATTAGAAAAAATCAAATTTTAATGCTTTCTGGTTTTTTGATTTTTATAGTGGCTTTTTATCAAATTGGGCAAAGATATAATATTTATAGTTTTGGGAAAGGATTAAAGAAATCTACTGAAATAAATGACACGATTAAAGATTTAAGTAATGAGGATTCAACAAATATTAGTAATATTGATTCATTGGATAGTATTAAATAAATTTAAAAAAATAATATAATAATAAAATCAAATTTATGAAACCTATTAAAACAATTAAAATTGGTCGTCACGAAAGTAATGATTACAAATTAGACCCTTCAAATGATAAGACAAGTAGGGATCACGCAATTTTATACATCAATAAAGATGGTTCAATGGTTTTGGAAGATAAAAGTACTAATGGAACTTTTATTAATGGTAACAAAATAGTATCTGATAAACGACCTGTAAAAAGAGATGATTTGATAAAATTTGCTGATCAGGAAAGATTGGATTGGGATAAAATAAAATTATCTACACCTTCTAATTCCGGGAAATTTGTATTAGGATTTGTGATTTTATTGATTTTAGGATTGCTTGGTTATGTTTTATATACAAAGGTTATACCTATTAATTCTTGTGACTCTGAGCCATGTGACGCTATTTGTATCCAGAAAAAATATGACAAAAGTGTGGGACTTATTTGTAATGCTTATTTTTTAAAAGTTAATTTTGGGGACAAAAATTGTTTGTAGGTTTTGATAAAGATCTATATCAAAGAGACCAAACATTGAAGGAAGCCATTAATATAGATCAAAATAAACTTTTGCCTTTTTTTATTACAGGCAGTGGTTTTTTATTTAAAAATAACAGTGTTACCGATCAGGCAAATTTAGCTACAAATCGTCATGTCGCTGATCCATCCTGGGTGATAAATAAGAGACAATACAATAGTGAAGAAGAGAAATTGTTTTATGAAGATATCAGATCATTGATGGATGATGCGGAAAAATTTTATAACTTACCTAAAAATCAAAACAGACAATTCATAACACATTCATATATTACAAAATTTATCCCCTCAGGTTCCCTTTTTCCGTTGAACAAAAATATGACATATCAGGAATTATTAAGTAAGTTGGGAGTAAGTAATTGTCAAACTTTAAGATGGTCTAAAGATGGTAATGTTGACATTGCCGTATTGAGGACTGATATACAGACGAGTGATTTATATATGGTTGATTTGGTGAATGATGTTAATGTAAAAATGGAATGTATCAATGTTGGGGACAATACTTCGATTTTGGGTTATTCCGGGGGAATCACTTCTGGTTACAGTTATGATAGAGGGGATATAGACTATCAAATGTCTATAGGTACTATTTCAAAAAGTCCGAGTAACTTTGAAATCACTTATGATATTCCTACAACAAGTGGATCAAGTGGATCACCAATTTTTGACAAAAGTGGAAAGCTAATAGCAATACATTTTGCCCGTCAGGAACTTAAAGGACTGGGTATACCGGCAAAGTACTTGTTAGATGTAATAAACCTTGTAAATGTAGTTAATAGTAGCGATTCCAATCAGTTAGAGTATGGAAACTAATCAAAATAAATCTAAACTTAAGAAGAATCTACTTTGGATTCTTCTGCTCTTAATCCTGATTTTACTATCAATTTATTTGGGTTATAGAATCTTAACTTCAAATCCACCAGATAATCCTGGGCCAAATACAACTGAAGAACTTCCTAGCGGAATTAGTACTCCAAATCCCCCGATAGTTACCAACTTAAATATTTCGGATCCCAGCCCTGTGTATGTAGGGCAAGATTTTTCTTTATCTCTTGTGAATGACCATAATAAGTATAAAAAATCATATTATGTTGATAATGGTAGTGTTTGTGATGGTTTAGATGTTTGTAAGATTCAAATACCTGTTGCGGGGAGACATAAGCTTAAGATATGTATAGATAATTTTAATCTTTGTGATGAGATAGAAATTGACGTTCTAGATAATCGTAAAAATGAGGAAACTAAATCACAAAGTAGTGCAAAAAAGGATTGTCAAAAGCTCCAAAAAAATAAAGGAGATGAATGTGACGACAATAATATGAATACTATTGATGATAGAATCAATAAATTTTGTGAATGTATAGGCAAACCCAAATCAGATATTAAACCAAAAATCGATTTTAAGTGTGGTGGGGAAACCCCAGAGATTGTAATAAAGCCTGAATCACCCAACTTTAAGACTGCAATAAATTTTGATTGTGGTAACTCCAATTGTTTTGATAGTGAAGTTAAATTTGATTGGGACTTTGATTCGGATGGTAATATTGACAAAGGAAATATCAAGTCTCCTTCATATACATTTGAAGGTATTGGGAAATTTAAAGTCAGAATGATTTTGACGGATAGAGAAAATCCTTCTAATGTAAAAGAAATAAGTAAGTTGATTGAAGTGAAATTAACTAAAACACAATTGGAGGATATCTTAAAACCTATATTAAAAGTTGGCCAATTAGGAGGTAGCAACAAGGCTGGACATAATGCCAAAGTAGCTTGTGATAAAAGTACAGATATTTTAAATAAATTGGTAACTTCAACTAATATTATGGTTAAAGATGGCTCGGGAATTGATAAAAATAATTTGATGACATTTATTAACTCTGATTTAAAAGCGCCAAATAAATATTTTGATTTGGAGGTTACAAGAATTGATTTTGATATTTCTACGGGAAAAATTAAGTCCTTTAGGTGTAATTTAAAGATAAATTAAGTTGAAATACTTATATATTATAATTCTTTTATTTAGTTTTTCAGAATTGGTTTCGGGACAGAATCCTGTTACTATTTCACTTTCATCATTTGATTTTAATAATAGTGATTCGTTATTTAAATGTCAAATTAATAGTCGATATAATGACTTTGTGCGGTATGTTAATAATATGATTGATAAATCACTTGATAGTGAAACCCGATTACATAGTAGACTCGCATTATGGGCGTTATTAGGAGATTTGAATGACCAAAACTCCTTTGAAGCTGGTGTAATTGATGAATCTGTTGAAGGTAATAGAAGTAAATTATACAAAAGATCTGAATACATTGATAAAGTAAATGAAGTTTCTACATTGGAGTTTACTTATCAAAAAGAATTTATGGCAAATGGTTGCCCTAATTCAACCAGAAGTTTTACCAATACAAAAAAAGAATTAGAGAAATCAGGTGAAATTTATTATGCTCCTTTATTTCATTTTGGTTTGGACTTTATTGAGAAATCTATCAGATCAGATAGTGTAATTTCAAATTTAAGAAAAGAGAAGTCAATTGTTTATCTTAATTATTTGAAGTCTAAATCATTGAAAGGAAATATTTCAAAAACCATAAACGAGGAAGATTTTGAGTACTACAGGGAAGATTATATCAGATTAACAACAGAGAAGAATCAATATAAATCTTTTGATCAAAGAGATACGTTAAAAAAAAATAGACTTAAAGTTGTTATTGATAGTTTGAAGTTGTTGGAAGAAAATTTTGTTAATATTGAATTTAAGATTAGTTATGTTACCGAGAAAAATGATATTGACATTAGAGATGAAAATCGAAGAATAGAAGATTTATCTAAAGAATGTAATTGTACAATTAAAGTCCCTCAAGATGATGACGGTGACGGTTTTAATATTATTGTAGATTGTGATGATACGAATCCGAATGTTTATCCCGGTGCCAGAGTAAATTGTAATGATTCAAATCTGGATGATAATTGTGACGGTAAAATTGATATTTGTTGCGATGATTTGGATGGTGATGGATTTGTTTCAGGGTCAAACTGTGATTGTTTTCCATATTATGCCGGTGTGGATTTATTAAAAGTTTGTGATTGTAATGATGATGATCCGACAGTTTTTCCGGGTGCTTCTATTAATTGTGAGAATAATTTTTTAGATGATAATTGTGATGGTAAAATTGATTCGATTCAGATTGATGTTGGGAAGGAGATAGTTTTTAATGCATTTGAGAAAATGTATCCGCCCTGGGCTATGACCAGATTTGGACAAGATAAAAAATTTTATCTTTATACCGGAGGAATTTTAATATCTGGTGGTATAGCATCATTTTTTAAAATTAGATCAAATAATTTTTATAAAAAATATAAAAATGCTGAAACTTTTAGGACTCAAGATACATATTATAATCAGGCAAATAAATTTCATAAAGGATTTATAGTTTCAACTGGAGTGACAGCAAGTATTTATATTTTGAGTCATGTAGATTTTTCAATAACATTTAGAAAGCATAAAAAAACAGAGAATGAGATTAAAGAAAAGTTAAAAGATTGTGCTTATAGTCCTTCATTAAATCTTAAACCTTTTTCACTCATTAATGAAACAATAGGTCCTACACTTAGTTTAAATTTTTAGTATGTCAAGATTCTTTCTTTTTATTCTTATTCTCTCCCTCTCATCTTGCAATCTGGACAGGTGGGATCTCAAGGATGAATCCAATGAACTGATTCCCAATTATTCTCTGACTGTTGATGGTTTAGCGTGTAATGAAACATTTCATACCAATTTATTTGAATTGGATGATAATAGCTTTGTAACAGCAATTTTGGATGAAAACAATTTGATTAAAATTATTAGGGTAAAACAAAGTCTGATTAATGAAACATGGAGTCTGAATTACGATGCATTATGGAGTAGTCAAGGTTCTGAGTTGATCGGATTTGAGAAGTCCAAGAATAACTATTTTATATTTTATAAATTAAATGGTTGGCCAAAAATAGAAAAGTTTGACAAAGATTTTAAAATAACAGGATCTTATGATGGGTTTGAATCATTCATTGATACATTTTATAATGACATTAGTGAATTGTCATTTGTCAGTATGATATCGGACACATCAAAAGGTCTCTACCTGACCGGTCAACTATCTTCATTTTCAAAAACTTATTCTTGTGTTTTTAAAATGGATACTGATTTAAAACCTGTTTTTATAAAGACATATTTTGAAAATGATACCGTTAAAACTTTGTTTCCTTTGGACGCCGATAGATTTATTGTATTAAATCAACATATTAATGACATGTCGGTCATTCTTGATAATAAAGATGGGAAGTCTTATAAAAAATATGATCTTGGTTTTAATGAGACGTTCAAGAATGCCAAACTTTCACAAATGAATGGAAAGTTATACCTTACAGGAAATTTATCCTCCGGAACCGGTAAAACAATTGAAATTACTCTAGAAAGTAAAAATGCATTTATATCTGATGTAAGGAACTTTGAGATAAATGATTTAACTTCAATCGTATCCTCAAGAAACACTTTGTTAATGGCCGGGGCAAATCAAAGAGAAGATATTCATTACAGTTTTCTCACAGAATATAAAGACAGAAATTATTTGTGGTGTAATGAGTTTCAAGGTTTCGAATTTGTAAGAATTTTGTCAATATTAGAAGCACCAGATGTAGGGCTTGTATACTTGTATTTGATACGAAAGGAAGATAAACATTATTTACATTTTATAAGAACGGATGAAGAGGGAGCAACCTTAGAAAATCCGTACAATCAAAATTGTTTGTTATGAAAAACTGTAAAAACTTTTGTTTGTTGTTGGTAATATGTATCATTCCTTTTTGTTTGCAGGCAAATCCTTTTAGGGATACAGTAGGCATACAATATGATACTATTTTTTGTGCAATTCAAGGGGATAGTGTTTTGTTTGAAAGTTCTTTGGACACTGCTGACTATAATTTTTTATGGGTAAAGCTGAAGGAAGTATCAGACACATTATCTACAAGTAATGGTTTGTGGGTTAATAAAAATGACACTATCATCCGATATTCCTTTCCACGGGATACGATGGATAAATATTACATAGATACGATTTTGATCAAAATCCATTTTTATCCCAAAATTAATTTGGAATTTGATAGTATTAAATGTTATACTGGCATGCCTATAAAAATTGGTACAAACACTAAATTAGATACTTCATATAATAAAGAAATTATTTCTTTTTATGACCAAATGAATCAGCCATTACCCAATATAAATTTTAATAAAAATGCTAATAATTACTTTGTAGAAATAGGAAATGGTGATACTGTAATTGTAAAATTTACTTATACAACCTCAGGGTGTCTGGATAATATTGTTTTTTCTGAGATTGGCACAAAGTTTTTACCTCAAATACAGTTAGAGTCAGATACTGTTTGCTTTGGAGATTCAACTCGGATTAAAAACTTATCAATCTTTGATCCGGGATTGTCTTCAGTCAACATATCTATAGAAGGTATTGGTAGTAATTTTACAGATAAGGGAAATTTTAAATGTTTTATTGACACCAATGGTGAAACAAGAAAGGTGTTTGTAACAATAGACCAGCAAGGATGCGTTCAAAAGGATACATTTTTGATTTTTAACCGTAAAAAACCTAATGCAAATTTCAATTATAACAAAACCTGTGAGAATCAATTTTTGGTAATTCATAACAATAGTACCGATACTACACCTGATTTTAATATTGAGTTCATTATTTTCAGTAGAATTTACAATAGTATAAACAATTCATTTACGATAAATGACACCATGCCAGATGGCGTCTATTCCGGATTATTTAGGATAACCAATGACAACAATTGTTATGATACCATCTCAAAGGCTGTGGTCATTGATTCGGTGACTTATGTTTGGTTTACCGGTTTGGAACAGGATTATTGTGTGAACCAAGATTTTGATACTTTAATAGGAAGTCAAAACGGAGGACAGTTTTCCGGGATGTTTATTGATAGTGTTTCCCCGGGGATTGCCATTTTCAGACCTACAAGTATTGCATCAAATTTTGAGATACGCTACTCTTTTACAAACGGTGTTCAATGCATAGATTCCTATTCACAAGAAGTAGAAAATGTTTATCCGAAACCTGACCTTAAACTACTTGATCTAAATGATTCATATTGTGAAAAGGAAGATCCGACATTGATTTTTATTAATCAGACAATAGCCAACAACTCTGATTTTACAATATTCAGGGACGGAATTGAGATCGAGAAATTAACTTCTATCACTTATTTATTTGACCCTTTTTTACCAGGAAATTACATAATCCATAATGTCTATACAGATAACAATGGATGTATATCAGAAATTACAAATTCTACAATTGTTAGCCCACTTCCAATGATAAGTCTTGACTCATTACAAGTGTTGATACCTGGTAGTACCATTACTGTAGGTAATAATTCTCCGGATGATCCTGATGTATCTTATCTTTGGAGTAACGGGGATACAAACTCTACTACAAATCTGGATCAACCCGGATTTTATATACTTTATGCTTTTAATACTTTGACATCTTGTGAAGTATCAGATACAATCCAAATAGAGTATGATAAAAATATAACCGAAGAATTGTTTCAGATCCAGATTTTTCCCAATCCTACAACAGATAAAATAAACATTTCTTTAAGTACTCCGAAAAGTAATATCAAACTTATTAGATTAAATGGTAATACAGTAAGCCTGAATGGTACGACCAGCTTTTTTACCGATATTTTCGGGAAATTAATACTTGATGTGGGCAATATACCTTCGGGGTATTACTTACTGAAAATTCCGGAGGTTGGTGATTTTGTAGTTTTAAAAATCTAAAAATTAAATAACAATGTTTTCTATAGAAGATTGGGCAAATTTGGCAACAGCTTTGGGTTTTCCTGCTGCAATTTTTGTCGGAATACGCAGCTTGTATATAAATACGCAGGAAAATATTCGTAATGCCCGGGTGGAGTATGAAGAAGAGTTTTGTAATTACTCGAAATTACGAAAAGACTTTATATATGAAAAGACTGATATTGGTTCAGGATTACAACTTTAAGAAAATCTATGGCAAATAAAGAATTTTTTCCACCCCGACCATCCACCAATCCGACTTTGCATGTATTTCATGAAGTAAATATGATGGATGCTTTAAATAAATCATTCCAAAAATTTTGACCACACGATATGAGTGATATCCTGATATATCAAACACAAGATGGTAATACCAAAATCGAAGTGCAACTCAATGAAAACACGGTTTGGCTCACCCAGGCCAATATGGTGGATTTGTTTCAGACGACAAAACAAAACATCAGTCTGCATATCAGGCATATCTTTGAGGAAGGAGAATTGACCGAAAGTTCAGTTGTCAAGGATTACTTGACAACTGCCACTGATGGAAAAAACTACCGGACCAAATTTTACAATCTGGATGTAATCATATCGGTAGGTTACAGGATTAAATCCCTTCGTGGTACACAATTCCGAATCTGGGCCACAGAAAAACTGCGTGAATACCTCATCAAGGGGTTTACCATGAATGATGATTTATTAAAACAAGGTGGTGGCTACTTTGATGAGTTGCTTGACCGGATCAGGGACATCCGTTCATCTGAAAAGGTTTTTTATCGTAAAGTACTGGAAATCTATGCAACAAGTATAGACTATGACCCACGAGCCGGTATTACACAACTCTTTTTTCAAACAGTTCAAAACAAATTACATTGGGCAGCGCATGGTCATACGGCTGCAGAAATTGTTTTTCAGCGGGCAAATGCTCAATTACCATTTATGGGTTTAACTGCATTTAAAGGCAAGAAGCCCACAAAGCAGGAAATAGGAGTAGCTAAAAATTATTTGTCTGAAAATGAATTGGCTGTATTGAACAGATTGGTCTCAGCGTATTTAGATATCGCGGAGATCAATGCCATGCAAAGCAAACCTATGTACATGAAAGATTGGATTGAAGTTTTGGATGGTTTTATCAAAATGAGCCGTCAGGATGTACTCACTCATACTGGAAAAATCTCAACGGAAATAGCCCAGGAAAAGGCTTTGGCTGAATATGAGAATTATAAAAACAAATCTGCAGATGAATTGTCAGAAGTAGAAAAACAATTTATTTTGAGTATTGAACAAGCCGGAAAACAACTGCAAAAATTGAAAAAGAAATGAGTAGAAAAGAATTTTTTCCACCCCGTCCATCCACCAATCCTACCATTTATGCTTATGAATTGGTAGGTGTGGGTACGCACATAGGTTTGATTAAAATCGGTTATACCGACCGTGACGCACAAAAACGGGTTAAGGAACAATTAGGTACAGCGGCTATTCAGTATAAAATAGCATTTGAAGAATCGGCCATGAAGCGCGATGGTAGTTCTTCTACCGACCATGATATTCATCGCCATTTGCGCAAGCAAGGTTTTGCAAATCCGGAAGGGGAGTGGTTCAAATGCAGCTTAAAAATTACCCGATCAGAACCTGGACTTTTTAAAAGAGTTACGGGACTCTCCGTTAGAGACTTTGAATTATTGGTAAGCCTGGGTGTGTTCAATTCTGCCTTGATGAATGATGCTGTGTACAAATTTAAACGGTATGAGGACGCTAGTTTGGAGTACATTGGCATCAATAAGCACCAAGGCGAAGATATCGGTCTGTTTGATACGGTTTTAAGCAGAGAAGAGTATCAAGCAACATTTTTAAATGAAGAATTCTAAATCAATCACTATTAAATCAATCAAGATAAAATCATTTATTAACCATTTAATTTTATAATAATGAAAACATTTACAGTTATTTTAATTGTTATTGCCTTTTTAGTTCTAATTGGGGGATTTGCAACCGCAAGTGGAGCGCCACAAGAAGCCGTTTCAGTATCTTTGGCTTGTTTTTTTGCCATTTTAGCCCGAATAGCTCAATCGTCTGCCCAGCATAATGATTTACTGAATAAAAAATAATAATGGTAGCAACACAAGTTACATTAACAGACTTTCTTACACAAAATAAGACTCAGTTTGTAATTCCGGTATATCAGAGAAATTATGACTGGACTGAAGTACAATGCAAACAACTTCTCGAAGACATTATTGAAATAGGATCAAGAGAAGGAAGTGATTCACATTTTATAGGAAGTATAGTGTTTATACATGACGGGGTTCATCTTGCAGGAGAAGTTAAACCCCTTGTTATCATTGATGGTCAACAAAGGCTTACCACAATAACCATATTGTATTTGGCTTTATATAAATTTGCATTAAGCCATAAAATGCCGGAAAGAGCTGCAGAAATCAATGATACAATTTTGATAAATAAGTTTGTAAAAGATGACAGCAGTAAGTTGAAGCTTAAACAAACCGACAATAATTCAAAGGCCATGAAATTCCTTATGGGAGATAACAAGCCTGAGGATTATCCGGAATATAGCAGATTGAGAGATAATTATTTGTTCTTTTTTAATCAAATCAATGATGACTCATTTGAGGTAATACATAATGGTTTGAATAGATTATTATTCGTCCAGATATCTTTGGAAAGAGATAAAGATGATCCACAAAGAATATTTGAAAGCCTGAATTCAACAGGACTTGAACTTTCACAAGCAGACCTGATCAGAAATTATATTTTAATGGGTCTTGCACCAAAGGAACAAAACAGAATTTTTAATGAATATTGGGAGGTTATAGAGAATAATGCGAAATTTGAAAGTGATGAGGAGAGTAAGGTGTCTGATTTAATCAGAGACTATATGACCTTTATTAATAAAAAAATACCAAATAAAAATAAGGTATATGAAGAGTTCAAAGCTAAGTTTAAAGTCAGAGATAATGAATTCTATAACAATACACTTGCAGAACTCAAGCAGTACGCTATTATTTACAACAAGATGCTCAATCCAAAACGCGAGACCGTAAAAGAAATTTCACAAGAGCTACAAAGTATAAATCAACTTGAAATCAATGTTTCTTATCCGTTTATCCTGCCAGTTTATAATGACTATATAAAAGGTGATCTGTCACAAAAAGATTTTATTAAAGTGCTTAAAATCATACAATCCTACACATGGAGAAGATTTGTTTTAGGTTTGCCAACCAGTGCATTAAATAAAATATTTATGGTTCTTTATTCTGATATTGACAAAAAGGACTATATCTCATCACTTGAAAGGTCATTGGTAAAGAAAAGAGGTACCCAAAGATTTCCTACGGATAAAGAGATAGAGACGGCATTAAGAGATAAAGACATGTACAATACTCAGGCAAAAAACAGATTGTATCTTTTTGAAAAACTTGAGCATTTTAATAACAAAGAAATTGTAGACCTGAATACCGGTCAAATTACCATTGAACATATTTTTCCGCAGAACCCTGACTCAAAATGGAAGTCTGACCTGCATATTGAAGATTATAAGATGTTTGATGAAACCTATAAACATACAATTGGTAATCTTACCTTGTCAGGAAATAATGGTCCATTAGGAAATAAATCATTTTTAGACAAAAAGTTAATGAATAAAGATGAAGGAGAGCAGGGCTATATATACAGTAATCTTTGGCTAAATACTTATTTGAAAACCATAGATCAATGGACGATTACAAATCTGGGGGAAAGATACAATCTAATCTATAACAGATTTTTGAAAATTTGGGAATTCCCTAAAGTGAACATTATATTTGATTCATCGGAAGAAGAAGTGTCCATTTTTCAAGCAGAAGAACCAAAGGATAAAAAATTGGAGTACTATATATTCAGGAATGAAAAAATTGTTGCTCCATATTTTAGTGAATTGTACACCCATATAATATCTGAACTGTTTAAAGAAAACCCTTCAAAATTTATGATGACAGAGCTTAAAGATTTAATTGTACTTACTGCAAGTAAAGAGACCTTAAGATTTGCCACTCCTATCAATGACACATATTTTATTGAAGGTAATCTTGACAGTAATGGAAAATTCAGGAAATTGAAACAGATTCTTATTAAGTTTGAAATGGAAGATGAATTAATAATAAAGTATATCAGATGATGGCTTTTCAATAATCTCAATAAATGAATATGCTAAAGTTTACTGAAATTATAGATTTAAGGGATAAGTTGGTGAATGGCGACATCACTTTAAAACTTGCTCAAGAATTATTCTGGAAAGACTTCAAAGAAGGTCAACGATCCTGGCATACGAAGGACTGGAAAGAAAGAAGGTTGAAAGTCATTAAAGATAGATGTGAAATTTGTTCAGGAAAAGAGATATTAACAATTCAGCATCTTTCACACCCAAAAAAGTACTCTGAATATCTTAATGAAATTGAAAATATTTTTACCAAAGCTTATATAGACACAAATCCTAAAGTGAATCAATCTGAATTCAAAGAATTTTTGGAAAATTATTATGATTATCATCCCATTCCTTTGTGTACGAATTGTCAGAGCAGAAATCCTAATAAAAGGGAAAGAATGATGCCTCAGTATCTCTGCACAAAATGTCGGTATGAATGTGATGAAACAGTTCACAAATCAATAGATGAATTAATAACAACATTTTTCGAAAATGAAAAAGCACCTGAAGTTCAGGACAAATGTTTTATTTCAAAAAAATATAATAATAAAAATCATTTGCAAAGTGTGCGGTATTGGTTTTTAAGGGATAAAGTTAAAAATCAAAACAGTGATAAAATAGAAGAGATGGGGTTTTTGAATTTTCTTGGGGATAACATTAAATATCTGTCTTTTGAAGATGCCATAACTACATGCAAAAAATGTGCTTCGTACTTTGATTTATATAATATGGAGCTATGTCCAAAGTGTACAGAACATTATAGGGGTATTGAATATCCTACCTGCATTCAATGTCTACCTGAGGATAAACGAAAGGCTGCACTTGAAAAAATTGAGTTTGGGAAAATAATGAACGAAAAGCATAAAGACCTGAGAATTGATTAATTCCATTATTCACACTCTCTCCAAAATTTCATTAGACCTCTTACCAGTAAGGTGGCCTTGGTGAAGAATCTTTTACCTATAAAATAAGGAGAGGATTTGGGTCAGAGGTTACATTCTTTCATGAAGATATCAGTGCAGTGCACCTTTTATTAGGCTTGTCAAATAAATTTCGATCAATAAATGATAAAAATGGTCTGAACAGAATTATATTTGTACTTGACTTGGTGTTGGTTTGGTTGCACCCTCAATGTAGGGACAAAATTCGCCAGGTCGTTAATTTTTTTAAAATTTATTTTGGACACGTATTATGATTACATTTACCAAATTTGCAGATGATATTCGAGACAAACTTAAACTAAAGGTATTCATAGCTATACATGAAAGTAGTTAATGCCATAACCATTCTGGAAGAAATCCAAACAACCGGACATTCACCTTTAAAAATTCAGGGTGATGATGGCAATATTTATATAGTAAAAAAGAGGAAACATTTTCAGGCAGATACTGAAATGGTTTCAGAATTTTTGTGTAATTATTTATGCAGGCAATGGGGAATTAAAACCCCTGAATGTAAATTTGTGAGCGTGTCAAGGGAGCTTATTATGAATGATTCTACTTTGTCCGGCCGGCACAACGTCAAACATTATGAAAATTATTTGTGTTTCGGGTCTCAGTTTATGCCCAATGCAATTGATTTACAATTATCAGATTTAAACTATGTTAAGGGTTCGCGGTCATTGTACAATGATATAACAGAGTTGCTTAAAATTGGGTTATTTGATCTGTGGGTTGTTAATATAGACAGAAAACCCACGAATCTTAATTTGATGAAACAAATTTTACCAAATGGTAAGTTTGGAATTGTTGCCATTGATCATGCTTATTCATTCGACACTTTGCGCTATGATCAACTGACACCGGATTTGGAGCTTTCATTTAATGAATCCATATTGTTTTTAGATATTGTCAACGCAATGTATAAAGAACAAGCATCACAGGATTTTGAAAATCTTTATCATGCGTATTTTTTGGAAAGTATTTCAAGATGTGAAACTGGTATTGAAGATTTTTTAAATGAAATAAAACAAAATTTTCAGGAAGAGCAGGAATTTTTCTTACATTTAAAACGTTTTCTGTTTGATAAGGATAGAAATGGCACTATCTTTGCCGACTTTTTAAGAAGATTGAAGTAAAAATTTCATAAGGTGACCAACCAAGTAATATATAGTATCGTGTATGTAAGTCCTGACTCCCGTCTGGGAGACAAAGTGGCTATAGGCGTGTTATTATTAGATGGAGCACATTTAATCTTTAAATATTCACTTCAAAAACTTCAGAATTTAAAATCAGTTTTGGGAGATTATTGGGATCCTGTTTCAAAATCATTACGCGCAACCCAAAAGTATATTGAAAATATCGATATAACGAAGAAGCCAATATTTCAGGAAGCCCGGGAAATGATATCCAAAGATTATTTGACAAAGTTAAGCATTTACGCTAATGGTTTAATCCAATTTCAGGAACCCAAAACGGCTATCCTTACCTCAACATTTGGGGTAGAGCAGTTTTACCTGTCTTTGTTTCCGGAGGATCACAAATCAATAGAAAAATCAGCAAAACCCAACTACAGAAATCAGATAGATCAATCATTTATATCTAAAATAGAACAACAGGTTCATGTAAAAATTGATATTGACGATAAAATTATTCCTGATTTTTATATCAATTATTCACTTGACGCCATAGGTCGTAATGGAGAAATATACATTGCGAAGTATATAGATTTTGCTGTAGAACAGAAAGCACCTATTTCACATCTCATTGTCACGACAGAGGAATTAAGCCGAATATTCAATAACAATAAATTCAGCAATGTTTTTATTTTTGGTGTTGAACCTGAAATAGGGTCAGAGTCACACAAAAAATGGGCATTTGTAAATAAATACAAAGGTTACAAAATGTTTCATCCGGATCAGGCTGAAGAGGTCGCCAATATTTTTCTTAATTCAGGTGCCATAAAATTTATTAAAGTTTAATAAGAGTTAAACACACAAATTTTATTTATATTATATTCATCTAAAATTTTTCTGATACGTTGTATTAAAATAGTATTCCGGTGCAAAAAGGAAATATAAGTTTCATGAAATTTTAGGGTCAAATCAAAAATTATTATAAAAATAAAGTGTAATTTTAAGATAATGTATAAAGATTAATTTATCTTTGTCATCGATCATAAAACGATTACTTAATATAAGGCAAAATAATTTAAAATGATGATGAAATTATGGACGGTATTACTGGTATTTGCAGGTGTGCACCTATCAGCTCAGGATCCGGCTTACCAGAGTTTTACACAAAACAGGTTTTTGTTTAACCCGTCACTTACCGGAAGTTATGGTGCCCAGTCATGGAAAGTGAGGTCAAAAGCTCAATGGAACAATGACGGCGGTGGCGGATATAAAACGGTGAGTCTGCTATTTGAAGAGACCATGCCTTGTAGTATCCTCGACATTGGGGCAAAAGTGAACTATAATGAAGAAGGAGCCGGAATATATCAGACTCTGGATTTTGGGTTCCTGACTTCCGCATTTCTTCCGTTTCCTACGGGGAGACAACATGATCACAATGCCAGAATCGGATTGGATTTTTCCTGGGGTGTCAATACCATAGATTTTAGCCGATTGATTTGGTCAGACCAACTTGACCCTAAGTACGGCAATATCAACCCGACTTCATTTACGACAAACAGTCAGGGCAGGTCCGCCTGGTATATGAATCCGGGTATCGGCATTTCATTGCGATCGCTTTGGTTTAAAAAAAGAAAAAATGCTTTTATGACCAATATGGGTTTTGCCATGTATCGGTTTTATTCACTCAATGAAGGAAATATCAATCAGTCTGTGTCGGTGCTGGGTTTGCAAAATGACAATCCGTTCAGGATTTCAGCTTTTTTTGAGACCGAGTTTATTCCGAAGTATTACGGTAAACAGTTTATTTCAGTGCGCCCTTCTGTTTTATATCAAAAACAAGGTGCCATTGATTATTTTGAGACGGGTGTGAGGGTTGGATATTCCAAAAGTGCCGGTCTGGGATTGTTTTGTCATTTTTCACCATTCAACCAATTTGGTCAATCGCCCTGGATAACCCTCAATACCGATTTTATGATATCCCTCGGCAAAGGAAAAAAATTGGAAACCTTTATCGCATGGTCTGAAAGTATCGGTGGTGTACAAAACCTTATCGGTCCACAGATCGAAGTCGGTTTTAATATATATTTCAGAAAAAGCGGTATTTGTAATTTGTTGGGACTCAAGGATGATGTTCCTTACAACGCAGAATATAATTGTCCGATTATGGCACTAACTCCCGGAAAAAGAAAAATGTATGAAGATATCTGGTATAAAAATTAGTTTTGTTGGGGTAATACTGTTTGTGTTAAAAACCCAATTATTTGCACAAGTTCAATGCCCATGCATTGAAAATGAATGCGGTGTTGTAGTTTCGTCTTTTAAACTAGTCAGCGATTCAACTATTGTTTGTGACGGAACGCCTTTTGAAGTTCAAAATAATTCGACAGTTTCTAATGTTTCTTATTTTATTTGGGACTGGGGCGATGGAACCAGAGACAGCGTAACAACAATGGCTAATCAAATGCATACATATAATATTTCTGATCAAATAGTATGTAATAGGAAAAAAACCGTTTTTGAAATTTGTTTGTTAGTTGTCAAAAATTGTGGGTCAACTTATTCTTGCCATTCAAATAGTAGTCCTGTTACAGTAATACATAGACCCAAAGCTCGTTTTAATTTTGTAAATACTGTTTGTAAAAACACAAATGTAAATTTTACAAACAATTCATGTAATTTAGACTCAAATGATCCTGATGCCTATCTATGGACATTTCATGATGGGACAACTTCGACTGAGGTAAACCCTCCACCTAAACCCTATACTGCTCCCGGAATTTTTCCTGTAAGATTAAGAGTAGAGAACAATTGTGGTAATCATGATACTTTACAATTTATTCAAGTAGTTGATTTTACAGACGCCAAAGTCAATATTTCCGGTTCCGCAAGAGACAGTGTGGTTTGTGTTGGCGATGTTGTCACTTTGATTGATACAAGTAATATATGGTCAATCAACAATCGTTGGACTTTTCCTTTGAACAATAATCAGAATGTATTGAGAGATACTTCAAATTGGATTATGGCTCAACATATCAGAAATAAAGAAAAAGTACTGCCCATTGATACCATAAATCGTTTGGATACACTGATTTTTACCGTTAAAACTCCGGGAACCTACACCTTCCGCCTGACTTCCACCAACGCCTGCGGAACAAGTACATGGATTTTCCACTGAGGGTGGTGGCTGCGCCAACGATCAACTTACCAACACCACCTTCTCTTTGTGAGTCCGGAAATTATACGCCCGGACCCAATATCATCACCGGAGACATCATCTCTGTCAGATGGGATTTTCCCGGTGGTGTACCTTCGTCCTCGACCATGCGGATTCCGGGCAATATCTTTTATGCCGCGCCCGGTACGTATCCGGTGACACTGACCGTAATAGCTGCATGTGATACGATCGTCCGAACGACCAATGTATTGGTCGCAGACAGGACTCCTGTCAATATTTTGGATACAAATCCCAGAGTATTCTGCCAAAGCAGCAGTCCTTATACATTTCTTGCGGACACTCCCGGAGGTGTTTGGTCCGGCTCCGGCATCGTCAATGCGACGACCGGCGTTTTTAACCCATCTACCTTGGCCCCGGGCAATTATACCATCACTTATGATTATGGTACTTCGGGTTGTTCATCACAAGATACATTTGGTATTCGGGTGGTAGCTTCTGAGATGGTGGTAGCACAAGATGCGATATTATGCGAAAATTCTCCACCGACACAATTGATGGCCATGCCGTCTACAGGTACCTGGTCCGGGCATCCGGCTGTGACACCTTCCGGGATATTTGATCCGGCCATTTCGGGTATTGGTAATTTTCCTTTGGATTATCAATATACCGACATGAATGGTTGTGTTGCGGAAAGAATGATTGAAGTTGTGGTTGAAGCTTTTCCGGTTATGAATGCTTTGGATACAGCATTACTTTGTTCGGCCACAGGAACCCTTCCTTTTACAGAAGTACTTCAGCTCACAGCCAATCCTTCAGGCGGTATGTATTTTTTTGAGGTCAATCAGGTGAATGCCGGACAAAATATCGATCTTTCGGCCTATTCCAATGAACTGGTTACCGTAGCTATCAGGTATCAGCGCAATGCTTGTGAAGTATTTGATACAGCATACATACGGTTTGTTGATAAACCTCTTCTTTTGGTGTCAAATGATACCGCTTTGTGTATTGATGCCGGAACACACACGCTTCAGGCCAATCTACCCGGAGGTACCTGGAGCGGTCCGGGTATCGATCCGGGCAGCGGCACAATAAATTTGAACACTGCCGGACAAGGAACATTCCAATATTTTTATTCATTCCAACCCAATACATCATGTTTTCAGGAAAAAATAGTCAACGTTGAGATCAAAGATCCGGGCAGAAATCTCATCGCCGGAGATGATGAATACGTTTGTGAAGGAGTAAATTTTTTTCAATTTACCGGGTTTTCACCATCCGGCGGAACATGGTCCGGCACGGGTATTACACCCGATGGTCTGGTTGACATTTCTGTGCTTACAGTTGGTCAAACATATAGCTATACTTATTGTGTTACGGAAAACACTACAGATCTGTGCCAGGCATGCCGAACGAAAAATTTTATAGTCCGGTCTCTGCCTTTACCTTCATTTACTATAGATGGGACCACTTGTATTAATGAAAATATTACCTTTATTGACCAAACACCCGGAAACAATACCATTCGTTTTGACTTTGGCGATAATTCTTTCAGTACAATGGAGACGGCAACACATCAGTACACCACGCAGGGAAACTATACGGTTATCTTGTCTGTGACAGATGAATATGGATGTCAGGCCTCCACTTCTCAAAATGTATATGTAACGACCCGACCAATTGCATCGTTTTTAACAGCAGATGATGAAGGTTGTGCACCATTTGATTTGCAAATCCAAAATACCAGTTCCGGAGATGGATTGAGTTTTGAATGGTTGGTCGACGGAATGACGTACAATACCCAAAACCTCCCTGATGTCATTTTGGACGGCATCACCAAAGACAGTGTTTTTATAGTGCAGCTTGCAGTCAGCAATTTGTGTGGAACTGTTTTTGTTCAGGATTCCGTATTGGTTTATCCTTATCCCATTATGGATTTTGGCGTCAATGAATTGAGTGGTTGTTCGCCTTTATCCATTCATTTTTCAAATGTTTCTCTTGGCAATCCGGACACATATGTTTGGGATTATGGCAATGGAAATACATCGTTTGACAGCCTTCCTGAAGATCAGATATATGTAGCCGTCAACGACAGTATAACCTTGTACACAGTTACATTATCAGGAAGTAATGACTGTGGTGCAGACAGTATTACTAAAGTGATCACCGTATTTCCACCCGATGTTACAGCATTTATAGAATTTCAGGGATTGACTTATTGTCAATATGATACAGCGGTTTTTCGTGCATTTTCTACACCGGGAGCCATAAACACCTGGCAGATAATGCGACCCGACGGAACGATATTTGGTGAGTCAGGAAATGTATTGACCACCGAAGTTAATGTACCCGGATCATATACGGTCATTTTGTTTGCAAGTCGTTGTGGCAGTGATTCGGACACGGTCACATTTCAGGTATTACCGGCTCCTGATGTACAGTTGGATATTCCGGAATTTGCCTGTCAGAACGATCAGGTTGTATTCAGGGTTGATGGGACAAATTTTGCAGGTGCAACATGGGACTACGGAGATGGAAATTTTGACAACACCGGTGTACATTTATATGATACTCCCGGAATGTATGAAGTTTCTGTGACCGTTTTTTCTCTTTTAAACAATTGTCCGATAACCTTAAGAGGCAGCATACGTATTGTTGGACTGCCGACAGCATCTTTTGTGCCTTCCGTTCTCAACGGTTGCTTACCGCTGGAAGTTGAGTTTAACAATCAAAGTGTTGGGGGCACCTTGTTTGACTGGAGCTTTGGTGACATGACATCAAATTCAAATGAATTAAATTCTACACACACGTATTATACAGACGGAACATTTACCGTGACCCTTACGGTATTTGATCAATTTGGATGTTTTGCAGATACCTCTGTGGTAAATATCATTGTATTTCCAAAGCCGGAAAGTGTTTTTTCTTTTGAAAATAAAACATATTGTCTTGGATATGACACCGTTTTTTTGACCAATAACAGTTTGGATATTACCGGACAGGAATGGATGGTAAATGGTGTTTCCGGTAATACATATGATTATGAATGGTTGCCTCAGGAATCAGGTAATTATGAAATTTCACTTATCGTTTTTAATCAGTTTGGATGCAGAGACAGCTCTTCTACATTTTTGATGATTGAACCTTCACCTCTCAGTGTATTTTCATCAAATATATCTGAAGGTTGCCAACCTCTTGAAGTGAATTTTACGAATCAATCTGAAAACGCCGGATTTTTTATTTGGAATGTTTCAAACGGAACCAGCATCACGGAAGATAATTTTGATTATACCTTTCAGAATGACGGTGAGTTTTTGGTACAATTGATTAACATTTCGAGTAATGGTTGTCCGAACGACACATCGGAACAAAGGATAACGGTCTATCCTAAACCCGTTGCGGCTTTCGGATTTACGAAAGATAGAGATTGTGGTGTACCCGTTGATGTCACTTTCAACAGTACATCAACACCAGGCGTCAGCCACAATTGGGTCTTACAAAATAACCAAACGAGCAATGATCCGAATTTTATATTTACCTACACAGAAGCAGGAAACTTTGAAGTTTCTCTGGATGTTTCGACAGTTTATGGTTGCAAGGATACGATATCTGAGACTGTTCCTGTTTATCTGCAACCTGTCGCCCGATTTGAAGCCGGTTCGGAAGTTTGTGAAAGGCAACCTTTTCCAATCATAAACACCAGTGAAAATGCGACATCTTATGAATGGATGATCGACGGGCAGTCGCCACTATTTTCATCAGATATTCCGGCTGTTCAATTTGAAGAAAGCGGAAATTATTTTATACAATTGATTGCAAGTTATAATGAATTTTGTAAAGATACTTTCAGGACCATTTTTCCTGTGATTGTGTATGACAGTCCGACGGCAGGATTTACGTTTACAACAGATTATGATGATAATGTGTTGGGTGAAGTAACATTTGAAAATACATCCTTTGATTACGACCGTTCTTTTTGGGAATTTGGTGACGGACAAACCTCAGTTGAAGATAATCCAGTGCATGAATACGATATCAATCGGGATGTATTTGTGGTTTTGGTGGTGTACAATGACAACAATGGAACCTATACTTGTACGGATACCTTTTCAACGCCTGTTGAGCCGGAATGGATAACCACTTTTTTTGCACCCAACGCATTTGCACCGGAATACGGGACGGGAGATGTTGCATTGTTTAAACCTGTCGGCGTTGGTTTGGCTGAATATCAAATCACGGTATACAGTCCCTGGGGTGAAGCGGTTTGGGCATCAGACAAAATTGAAAATGAGTCACCTGCCGGAGCCTGGGATGGATATTACAAAGGCGCAATTGTTCCTCAGGGAGCATATTCCTGGATAGCAAGTATTACTTTTGTGGACGGTGTCAAAAAAGTGTATAAAGGCAGTGTTACGGTGGTAAGATGAGTATGTGGTAGTGAGGATTGATTTAGTAAAATTGCCTTTTTATTAGTTTATGGATTTGAAGTAAAGGGATTGGGATGGATTAATGAATAAAAGGTAACTTTCAAAAAAAAAATGGGCTGTGAAAAGTCACAAGCCCATCGTGTTACCTGGAGCCGCTGTAAGACACCTATCTCGGCGTAAAACCATGCGGCTCCTTATGTTTCTTAAAAAGTTTTTTATTTAAACGCAAATGTAGCATTTTTGTTACATTATATAACATTTTTTAATAAAATTATGATAAAAGTCAATATTTCCTTTAAGGTATCCAGTTCAGAGAAATTTTTTATTGAAAAAAGCCTTGAGTTATTGCATCATAACACCATAGACTCGTACAGATTAAGGTTGAACAATTCGATGACAGTACTTGATGAGCTAATTGCTGTATCACAAAAGCTACAATTGAACCAAATAAAAAATAGTATTTACATTTCAGACCTTCTTGATGAAGCTAAGGACCTCCTTTTCAACGATGACAACTTAGTTTGGGGATCATATGATAAAAACTACCTTAATGAATTGGACAAAAAGCCAGAGGAAAAATTAAGAAAAATATTTCTATTTTCTAACGGATTAAAAAAAATTAATAAGAACTATTTAAATTTAATACTTGAAAAGATTGATAGTGAAATATATAGAATCAATGGAATAGAACTCAAAGATATCAATGAGTTGAAAATTCTTAATAAGATAATTCCAAACTTTTGGATTAGTTTACTTAAAAAGGGTTTTTCTCGTCCATATTTGTTTAAAATACTAATGTCATGGGTTGCTAATACACATATTGATTTTAATGAGTTTTTCTCCAGAGTTAAATCATTGGATACTAAACATGAAGAAGATTTTACAATTATCTTTGCCATAAAGGGTATTGGTGACGACATAAAAATTCACAATAAGGATGTTATCATACTACAAAATGAAGAAATAAAGAAAATATCAGAACATTCGGAGGTATGTGTTAAATTTTTTAAAGTCAAAGATGGGAAGTTTATTTCATTATGTACTAAAGCTTTGGATTATTATAGTGCTGTTATGATGGTAAAACCAATATTAAATAGTGAATTGGACATTATGCATTACAGTAAGCCAAATTTTTATCCCAAGATTTATCCTTCTGTTCTTGTAATTGGGGCCAATAATCCAGAAAAAGCAAATTTACAAAACTTCTATTATCAAATTGAAGGATTTTATAAACATAGCGTAAATGTATATGAAAGTGTCTCTAAAAAGTTGAATAATCTGGAAGTTAAAAAAATTCATCCTTCAGCTGTCGAAAAGGTCAGGGCTGGATTGATGTATTATAGATTAGGGTGTGAGTCAAATGAATTACATTCCAAATTATTGAATTACTGGATTGGTATGGAATTTATATTTTCAGCCTATGAATCAAGTGAAAATACCATACCAAGGCTAAAAAAGTATTATTCGAAAATGCATGGTTTGCTTTTATTCAAGAGAATTTTGTTGAGCTTTCATTCTAATATTCAGAACCTTGAAGTAGCCTCCCATTTTGTAAATTATAAACTAGATGATATCGAATATTTAATGGTTAAAGATAATTATGATAATGCAATTGGTTTAATGAAAACCCATCCCTTGTTTGCATATAGAGCTAAAATGATTAAGGAATTATTTGATGACCCAAAGAGAATTTCAAAAATGGTTCATAAAAGTCTGGATAACATGAAAAGAAATCTGACACGTATTTACAGAATAAGGAATGAAATTGTTCACAATGCTTCATCTATTTCAGGTATGGAAACGGTGGTGTCACACATGAAATTTTATTTACTTTTTACAATTTATAGTGTTATTCAGTTTTTTGATGAAAGAGCAGATGACTTTAATTTTGATGGTAGAATTGATATTGATGATTTTTTTGAAATTCGTGAACTAAAATTCGACAACATGTTTCCCAAATCAGATACAAATATTGAGATTGAAAAACTTAAGCTTTTAAAAATGCCTATGGAAGAACTCTTTTATCCGCGTTCATAAATTAATTTATTGTTAAATTGTATATCTTTGGAGTATCAAAGTAATATGACAGCGAGAATCTATAACCCTTCCGAAAGTATCGTCTTTCATAAGACAACGGCGCCATATGGCGGACTTTTCATTATGGCCTCCGGGTATAGTTCGTATGTAAATGAAATCATCATACCTTCGTCAGAGTATTTATATCAGGCTTTATATTGTACTGCTTATCCCGAAATCCAGGCAGAAATTATAGCTCAGGATATTGGTATGAAAAAATATTTTGATTTACCCCTTTTAGAATTATATTATTATCAAAATTAATAAAGCAATCAATTATTCAAGCATTATTTTGAATTTTATGTTATTGAACTTAAATTTTTATTATCATTAATTAAATCTGTAAAGTCAATGAATTTGATCCTTTTAATTATAAACGTCACCTGGTTGTTTTTAAGCTTGCCAATCGATAAACAAAACATTCCAGATATTGAAAAGCATAAGCCATTTTCATTAGAACATTTCTACATTATTAATCATGCGATACTTGATTCGGTGGATTATTCTGAGCATTATCAAAATGTAAATGGATATATAAAATTCTATCAACCTTCTCCAACAGAAAAGTTTTACATGGCCAATGTAATGCCTAAAGAAGATACACAAAGTTTTGGTGAGATTACTGATCTTGAGACACAAAAAGAATTTATTGATGGTGAATTAGTTGAAATAGCAAACTTCAAATGGCATTTTAAAAACTCTTACGATGATATTTCAGGAGAAGCTGATGTTATTTTTTATACAACAATGAAAGATAGTGTTCATCAGTTTGTTTGTTTAATGAATCTTGAGAATGGCGAATTTTCAATTTTCTCCGGACCTGTATTAGACTTCGAAAAACACAAAGAAGTTAAGCCATGAGCTTTAGGAAATATGACTATTGTTAGTCTGCTTAAAATTGCATAATACAAAGTTAATCAATCACTTAGTAAACGCCGCCAAATTAGTTTACAGTTTTACTGTCATCCCTCCGCCCCATTTTTATCTAATATTTAAATATAAAAGGAAAAAATGATGATATAAATTCCGGAAAAACTGATACAAATCATCACATAAATCAGATTTTAATCCAGATGATTTTGTACAATGGAGGATAGGTTTTTGTGTTTCCACCACCCCCCGCCAACCCCAAAAATTACCACTTTTCACCCGCTCAAGACAAAGCAGCCGTTTTGGCAAATCAATTACCCGATTCGGTAATTTTTAGGGCTTTTTATGACAATTTGATGACACTTTTTGACTAACTTTGAGACTTAAGTGATTTTAAATGTCACCGTTAACACACAAACTATATATTAACACCTTAATACTTATCGTTTTAGGGACGACAATCTATTTATTTTATTTAGGGTTTGATTATTATGCCCTTCCTCTCGAAGAAAGGTTTTATCACAAAAATCACCACAACCTCAAACCAAGCGGATTTTTTGGACACGGACTGGGTATCATCGGTACCTTGCTCATCCTCATCGGCGTATTCGGCTATATGGCCCGAAAAAGAATACGGATGTTTTCCCGCATAGGGGTTTTGAAGTATTGGCTGGAGTTTCACATCTTTTTATGCGTCCTGGGTCCCGTCATGATATTGTTTCATACGGCATTTAAATTCGGAGGCATAGTATCCATCAGCTTTTGGAGTATGGTCGCTGTCGTCGCCAGTGGTGTCCTGGGAAGGTTTATCTACCTGCAGATACCCCGAACAAAACAGGGTAGGGAGCTGAGCCTTCAGGAAATCAAAGACATGCAAAACAAAATTCAGGAAGACCTCTCCGCAAATGCTACCTTGGTTCCCATATTTGAGTGGACAAAAGAGATTTATGGCAGCGAACAGGCCAGCATAACCAATCCGGTACAATACCTCAACGTACTCTGGCAGGAAACGCGCAACAGCAAACTGCTTACGGCCAAATTGAAAGAAGAAAATATTCCGGTTGAAAATATTCGTCAGATCATCAGCCATGTCAAACACGAAAGGTCTTTACACAGAAAAATCGATGGCCTCAAAACCATGCAAAAATATTTCAGATACTGGCACATCGCACATTTACCTTTTGCCATTATCATGTTGATCATTATGATTGTCCACGTTGTCGTAGCAGTGACTTTCGGATATACCTGGATATTTTAATACAAAATCATGATTGAAAATATAATATATCTCTTCACTTTTTTAGTTTCCGCACTCATCTTTTGGGTCTACCTCCGGAAACTGAAACAACAGTCTGAGTCCAACAGCGAAAAAATCGAAAGGGCCAAAGAAGATGGTATCCACGAACCCGTATCCCTCTATCCTGCTATCAATGAAGACCTTTGTATCAAAAGTGGCGCCTGCGTCATCGCCTGTCCCGAAAAAGAAATATTGGGCATCCGCAACGGAAGAGCGACCCTGATCAATGCTTCCCGATGTGTAGGACATGGCGCTTGTTTTCACGCCTGTCCGGTAGAAGCCATTACCCTCAAAATCGGAACGGAAAAAAGAGGGGTCGACCTGCCTCACGTAAATCAGAATTTTGAGACCAATATCCCGGGCATGTTTATCGCCGGAGAATTGGGCGGCATGGGTCTGATTAAAAACAGTGTGGAACAAGGTCGTCAGGCAGTAGACAGTCTGTACGAACAATTGAGCAAAAAACATCAGGCGGAGTATGATTTACTGATCGTCGGTGCAGGTCCGGCAGGGATTTCAGCTACCCTTCAGGCAAAAAAACTGGGACTTCATACCCTTACGTTGGAACAGGATTCTCTGGGTGGAACGGTGTATAATTTTCCAAGAGCCAAAGTAGTCATGACCTCGCCTATGGATCTGCCTTTACATGGCAAGGTAAAACTTTACGAAACCAGCAAAGGAGAGTTGCTCGATCTGTGGACAAAGGTATTGGACAATAATGAGATTAAAATCGAAGAACATGCCAAGGTTGACCTCATCGAAAAATCAGATCACCATTTTACCGTGACGACGTCAAAAGGAAAAAAATATTCAGCCCAAAAAATATTGATTGCCATCGGAAGAAGAGGCACACCCCGCAAACTAAACGTTCCGGGTGAAGAACGCGAAAAAGTCGCTTACAAACTGCTCGAACCGGAAAGAATCACCGGCAAACACATTCTGGTGGTAGGAGGCGGAGACTCAGCGATCGAAAGTGCTCTCCTGCTGGCACCCCAAAATTTTGTCACCCTTTCTTACAGAAGTGAAAAGTTCAACAGGCTCAAACCGATGAACAATCAAAACATCATGGCGGCGATTCAACAAAAAACCATCGATGTAAGGTTTGAAACCAATGTAGTCGAAATCCTCGACCATGAGGTTCACCTAAAAGAAAAAGACGACCGTGTAGTGACCCTGACCAATGACCTGGTATACATTTTTGCCGGTGGCGAATTGCCTACCCAGTTTTTGGAAAAAGCCGGAATCAAAATTTCCAAAAGATTTAATTACACCATGTTATCTCATAAACATTGATCTATAAAAATACATATCGTACCTTCCTGTCCCGGTTGTTTTTGACGACGGGTCTGGTTGTATATGTATTTTTGGCCGGCGCCCAGATTTCTCCGGGAAAACTAAGCAAAGCCCACAGTTCTCTGGAAGGCATCAACCAATGCACCAAATGTCATGAATTGGGAGCTAAAGTGTCAGACCAAAAATGTTTGTCCTGCCATGAGCCCCTCAAAGTGAGGATTCAACAAAAAAAGGGGTACCATGCTTCCAAAGAAGTGACCGGAAAATCCTGTGTGACCTGCCATAGCGAACATCACGGGGTCAATTTTGAAATGGTGCGTTTTGATAAAAAAACTTTCAATCATACGCTGACAGGTTACGAACTCAAAGGCAAACACAAAACCAATGATTGCGCCAAATGTCACCGACCCGAACATATCTCCGATCCGAAACTCAAACTCAATAAGTCGACTTTTTTGGGTTTAAACCCGAGTTGTATCTCCTGCCATGATGACTACCACAAAAAAACATTGGATAAGGATTGTAAAAAATGCCATGATTATGAGGCATTCAAACCGGCACCTTTTTTTAATCATGATAAAACCGGATTTCCGCTGGCCGGAGCCCATAAAACAGTCGATTGCAAATTGTGCCACAAGGTCGAAACCACCAATGGAAAAACCTTCCAACATTTTGCCAATGTACCATTCAAAAATTGTAATGCCTGCCACGTAGATCCCCATAAAGGTAAGTTTGGTGTGGATTGTAAATCTTGCCATACGGTCGAGTCTTTCCATAAAATCAAAGCAAGTTCGTCGTTCAACCACAGCATTACCGGCTTCGAACTCGAAGGCAAACACAAAGCCATCGATTGTAAAAAATGCCACGATAACCGTGCCGGGACGACAGATGCCTACAAAGAATTCACCGCCGTTCGGGATATTTCATGCCTGACCTGCCATAAGGACATCCATGAAAATAAATTTGGCAACGATTGCAGCAGCTGTCATTCCCAATGGAACTTTTCCGTTAAGGACAAATTGAATGATTTTGACCACAAGCTGACCGGCTACGAACTTTTGGGAAAACACGAAACCGTCGATTGCCGCAAATGCCATAAAGAAACCTTTATGACGGCACCTTTGCCACATGATGCCTGTAAAAAGTGTCATGAGGATTTCCACAAAGGTGAATTTAAAGATACTCCGTATACAGACTGTGCCTCTTGTCACACCACGACCGGTTTTGACCTCAGCAGTTTTGATTGGGAACAACATGAAAAATCCGCTTTTCCGCTCAAAGGAGCCCATTTGGCCACACCGTGTATATCCTGTCATAAAAAGGATAACGAATGGAAATTCAGAAATATCGGCAATACCTGTGTGTCCTGTCATGACAACATCCATGAAGGTTTTATCAGTGAAAAATATATTCCGGCAAATGATTGTGCCGCGTGTCATAATCAGGATGTCTGGACGAGTCTCACCTTTGATCATAATACAACAGGTTTTGCCCTGGAGGGAAAACACCTTGAGATTTCTTGCCGTTCATGTCATTTTGAAGAAACCGTAAAAGGAGAAATTATCCAGAAATTTATTGCTTTGGATAAAAATTGTATGGCTTGTCATGACAATATACACGGTCAGCAGTTTGAAGAAAACGGCATTACGGACTGTAAAAGATGTCATGGTTTTAATACCTGGGACAACAGCCAGTTTAATCATGATAATACCCGGTTTAAACTGGAGGGCGCCCATTTGAAAGTAGCTTGTGAAGCATGTCACCCGAATGAGATATCCGGTGGTCAGACAATCGTAAAATATAAAACAGGAAAATTGTTATGTATAGATTGTCATCAATAATATACGTCTTCCTGTTGGCTTGCCAACTTGTGTGGTCTCAATCACCGCATGGGCCATCTCTTGCCATGGATTGTGCATTATGCCACCACCCTGACAACTGGACCTATGATGCCAAAAGATCTTCTTTTTCGCATGACAGTACTTCCTTCGGATTGACGGGAAGACATAAAGATCTGGATTGCCGGTCATGCCACCAATCCCTCGAATTCAACAAAGCAGAAAGCTCCTGTTTGTCCTGTCATACCGATGTACACCAACAAAACCTCGGCAATGATTGTGTGAGATGTCACAATACCCAGTCCTGGATAGTGGAAAACATCACCCAACTCCATGAAAATATAGCGTTTCCGCTGATTGGTGTCCATGCCAATATCAATTGTTATGACTGCCACAACAGCGATTCACACCTTCGTTTTGCTCCTATCGGCGTGACGTGTTATGATTGTCACAGAACAGATTACATCAATACCACACGTCCGAACCACGTGGCGAAAAATTTTGACCTGGATTGTTCTTCGTGTCACGACCTCAACAATCCCGATTGGAATACAGATATTGTAGATCACAGTTTTTTCCCTTTGGAGCAGGGACACAAGATCAATGATTGTGCTGCCTGCCACCTTTCGGATGATTATTCCGTCATATCGGCAGATTGTATCAGTTGTCATGCCCCTGATTTTGAAAATACTGTCCGTCCCAATCACCTTTTGTCCGGTTTTTCCACCAATTGTGTGGATTGTCATACGACCGCTCCGGGATGGAATCCGGTGGTGTTTAACGTCCACGATGCGAATCATTTTCCCATCTACAGCGGAAAACATGCCGGCGTGTGGAATGCCTGTTCTGAATGCCATACAGATCCGGGCAACTTTACGACCTTTGCCTGTATTAATTGCCATACAAATCCCGAGACAGATGATGGACATAGCGGCGTGTCCGGATATCAGTACAATGATAACGCCTGTCTCGCCTGCCATCCGACAGGAAGTGCCGACATGGCTTTTGACCATAATCAGACCGGCTTTCCGCTTACCGGAGCCCACCGTATGACCGACTGTATAGCCTGTCACGCCGGAGGATATGAAGGGACACCTACCGATTGTTTTGCTTGTCATGCCCTTGATTATAATGAAAGTATCAATCCTGACCATCAAAAAATCGGCATCGGTACGGACTGTATATCCTGTCACAGTACAGAGCCCGGATGGAGTCCTGCGGGATTTGACATCCATGACAATTATTACGTTTTGAATGGAGCCCACCGTTCGATTGCCGATGATTGTGCTGCCTGCCACAACGGTGATTACAACAATACGCCGACCACGTGTTACGGTTGTCACAATACAGACTTTGCCGAAGCAAAAGATCCTGACCACGTATTAAATGGTTTTTCAAATGATTGTGCTTCCTGTCATAATGAAAACCTGTGGAGACCTTCCACCTTTAACCACGACGGATTATATTTTCCGATTTTTAGCGGCAAACATAACGGACAATGGACTGAATGTATAGATTGCCATACGGTCATCGGCGATCTGACCCAATTTTCATGTATTACCTGCCACACCAATCCTGAGACCGATGATGTTCACGATGAAGTTCCGGGATATTCTTATCAGGATAATGCCTGCCTTGCCTGCCATCCTACGGGAGATGCGGATATGGTTTTTGATCACAATATGACAGCTTTTCCGCTTACCGGGGCGCACATTGATACAGACTGTATCAGTTGTCATGCCAATGGATATGAAGGGACAAGCACGGTTTGTATGGATTGCCATACATCCGATTACAGCCAGACAACCAATCCCAACCACGTAGCCTTAAACATCAGCAAAGATTGTAAAGCCTGTCATACGACAAACCCCGGTTGGAATCCTGCTACCTTTGCCGACCACAACAGTTATTATCTTTTGTCGGGCGCACATGCGGTGATCGCCAATGATTGTGCTGCCTGCCACAACGGAAACTATAATACCACACCCAATACCTGTTTTGGATGCCACAGCAGTGACTATAACGAAGCCAAAAACCCGGATCACCTTGCGCTACAATTTCCGACAGACTGCCGTCAATGTCATTCCGAATCCGCCTGGGATCCTTCTACTTTTAACCACGACGGCATGTATTTCCCGATCTACAGTGGCAAACATAAAGGTGTTTGGAATGATTGTATGGAATGTCATGATTCTCCCGGCAATTGGGCCGTGTTTAATTGCCTGACCTGCCATCAGAATCCGGAGACAGACGGTCAACACAACGGAGTGCCGGGTTATACCTACAACAGTCCGGCTTGTCTTGCCTGTCATCCTACCGGAGATGCGGACATTATTTTTGATCATAATACGACGGACTTTCCACTCACCGGGGCCCACCTGACGGCCGACTGTCTGGAGTGCCACAGTTCCGGATTCCAGGGTACACCTACCGAATGTGTCAGCTGCCATACGACGGATTATCAGGCTTCTTTAAATCCGAATCACAGCCAGTTAAATATACCTACTGATTGTATCGCCTGCCATACCACGGCACCGGGATGGAGTCCTGCCACATTTGGTATCCATGATCAGTATTATGCCCTCACCGGTGCCCATGCGTCCATAGCCAATGATTGTGTCACCTGCCACAACGGAGATTACAACAATACACCAAATACCTGTGTCGGCTGCCATCAAAGTGATTTTACGGCTGCAATAAATCCTAACCACGTGGCTTTGGGTTTTGATAATAATTGTACATCATGCCACACGACGGCACCGGGATGGAGTCCGGCAGCTATGCCAAATCATGACAATTATTATGTAATTTTAGGCGCACATATTCCGATTGCCAATGATTGTGCCGCATGTCATAACGGAGATTACAACAATACACCGAATACCTGTGTTGGATGTCACCTCACGGACTTTACCAATACGACCGACCCCGACCACGAATTGCAGCAGTTTCCGACCGATTGTATTACATGCCACAGTCAAAGTGCCTGGGAACCATCAACTTTTGACCACAACAGTTTTTATCCGATTGTCGGCGCACACGTGGCCATCGCCAATGACTGTAATGCCTGCCACAATGGCAATTATTCCAATACGCCCAATACATGTAACGGCTGTCACCTGGATGATTATAACGCTACCGTTGATCCCGACCACGAATTGCAGCAGTTTCCGACAGATTGTATATCCTGTCACAGTCAGAATGCCTGGGAACCGTCGACTTTTGACCACAACACCGTCTATCCGATTGTCGGCGCACACGTGGCCATCGCCAATGATTGTAATGCCTGCCACAACGGCAACTATTCCAATACACCGAATACCTGTATCGGGTGTCATCAGGATGATTATAACGCCACCGTTGATCCCGACCACGAAGTTGGAGATTTCCCGACCAATTGTGTCGTTTGCCATTCTCAAAATGCATGGACACCGGCATTTTTTGATCACAACATGGTCTATCCGCTCATCGGAGCGCACGCAACCATCGCAGATCAATGTGTCCTTTGCCATGTCGGTGGATACAACAATACACCCAATACCTGTGCCGGCTGCCATCAGGAAGATTACAATACGAGTTTGAATCCAAACCACAGTGCCCTCAATTTTGGAACGGATTGTGTCTCCTGTCATACCACAGTACCGGGATGGAGCCCTGCGTTAATGCCCAACCACGATGATTATTACGTGATAGCCGGTGCCCACCTCGCCATCGCCAATGATTGTATCGCCTGCCACAACGGCGATTACAACAATACGCCTAATACCTGTTTTGGTTGTCATACCGCAGATTATAATGCTGCCGTTGATCCAAACCACAGTGTCAATCAGTTTCCGACCGATTGTACCTTGTGTCATTCACAAACGGCATGGGAGCCTTCTACCTTTGATCACAACAATTATTATCCGCTCACCGGAGCCCATGCTTCTGTGGCCGACGATTGTGTCGCCTGTCACAACGGCGATTATAACAATACACCGAATACCTGTTTCGGATGTCATACACAGGATTACAACACTTCCATAAATCCGAATCACGTTGTTTTGGGATTGTCTATGGATTGTGCCACTTGTCATACCACCAATCCCGGCTGGCAACCTGCGACCTTCCCGGTTCATGATAATTATTATGTCATTCAGGGGGCGCATACGACATTGACCTGTGCCGATTGCCACAACGGCGATTACAACAATACACCGAATACCTGTTTTGGATGTCACGCTGCTGACTTTAATACAGCGACGGATCCAAACCACAGTGTTAACCAGTTTCCGACAGATTGTACCTTGTGTCATTCACAAACGGCATGGACACCATCGACTTTTGACCACAATAATTATTATCCGCTCACCGGTGCGCATGCTTCCATTGCCAATGATTGTGTAGCCTGCCACAATGGCGATTACAACAATACACCGAATACCTGTGCCGGATGTCATACCCCGGACTACAATGCGACATTAAACCCCAACCACCCGACTTTGGGCATTTCGCTGGATTGTGTGAGTTGTCATACGACCGCTCCCGGCTGGCAACCGGCATTGTTTCCGATTCATGATAATTATTATGTGTTGCAGGGAGCACACCTCAGTCTGGATTGTGTCGATTGTCATAACGGCGATTACAACAATACGCCGAATACCTGTATCGGTTGTCATTTGGACGATTATCAAAATACGAATAACCCTGATCACGAAGTGGCACAGTTTCCGACGGATTGTACAGCCTGCCATTCACAAAATACGTGGACACCTTCAACGTTTAATCACGATGACATGTATTTCCCGATTTACAGCGGCAGACACGAAGGTGAATGGAACTTATGTTCTGATTGTCATTTTAATCCCAATAATTACAGTTTATTCAGTTGTATAGATTGCCATGAACATGATAATCAGTCTCAGGTAGATGATGACCATCAGGGAGTGAGCGGTTATCAGTATAATAGTAATGCATGTTATGATTGTCACCCTACCGGTGAGGACTAAATTTTTGATTTTGAAAAACATTTTTTTATTTATCATTTTTATCTGTTTGCCAATTATTTTGGCGGCACAAAAAACAGCAACTGAAGTCATCGGGAGTGTATCGTTTAAAACATCAAAAAATATTTACGTAAGGTTTTCGAATACAGAATCTTTAAAAGTCGGCGATACATTGACATGGAAAAAAGATGATTCGGTCTATAAATCTCTGGTAGTAAGACAAAAATCATCGACTTCCTGTGTCACAGAAAATATACTGACTCAAACGCCGGAAATAGGTCAGGAGGTGATATTTGACTTGCCGGTAATCATCCGAAAAGACGAAAAGATCCCGGATATTCCTCCTGTGGTTCCGGATATCGATCCGGTACCGGTGGTTTCTGTTTTGGATACCATTCAGGAAGATCCGAAAAACAAAAATCCACTTAAAAAACAAGTTACCAACGGAAGGTTGACGTTTTCCACCAACGCAAGTGTCAATCCGGACAATAAAAACAATTTTCAACGGATCAGAGCTTCCGTTGCGCTCAATATTCAAAATATCCATAAGTCAGATTTTTCATTTCAAACTTATCTGACCTACAGACACAGATATGGTGTCGATCAATCCACTTCTGATTTTTATGATGACTTTAAGGTGATCAATATGGCCGTTTTGTATCAGCCAAATCAAAAATCTAATGTTTGGCTGGGTAGAAAAAATAACAACAACATCGCCAATCTTGGTGCCATTGACGGTATTCAGGGCGAATATCATTGGAATAAATATTCGTTGGGAACATTCATCGGAACCCGACCGGATTTTACGAATTTTACTTTCAATGCCAAACTGCCTCAAATAGGGTTGTACATTGTGAGAAACGACACCGGCAAAAAAGGAAATGCACAAACTTCGTTGGCTATCGCAGAACAACAAAACGATTTTAAAACCGATCGTCGGTTTTTGTATTTTCAACACAATAACAACCTGGTCAAAAATCTGTCATTGTTTTTTTCTTCTGAGCTCGATTTGTATAAAAAAATTAACGGTGAGGTTTCAAACAAACCTCAGTTGACCAGTATCTATACTTCTCTCCGGTACAGGGTGAGAAAAAATCTGTCATTGTCTTTTTCTTATGACAACCGGAGAAACGTGATTTATTATGAATCTTACCAGACGTTTATCGATCAGTTGCTGGCTCAGGAGACGAGACAAGGATTGAGGCTGCAGGCTCAGTACAGTCCTTTTCCCTGGGTAAATATCAATGCTTCAGCATTTTACAGGTATCAGGGAGATAAACCCGATCCTACCAAAAACTATGTGGGAAACCTCAATTTTTCAAGAGCCCTCCGTAAATCGACCAATGTATCCTTATCCTATAATCATATGTTATCTTATTATTTCAAAGGTAATATCATCGGAGCCAGAATATCTGACCATTTTATGAAAGGTAAACTGAACGCGGAAATTCAATACCGCAATGTTAATTATGCTTTTTTTAATTCCGAATCAACCTTGCTTCAGCATATTTTTGGAATCAATTTTTCAATGAACTTGTTAAAAAATACCACTTTGATGTGCAGTTATGAAGGTACGATGGAACCTTCTAAAATCTGGCACCGTTATTTCATTACTATTTCTCAAAGATTTAAAAATTAATTTTATGTTGTTTAAATATTTTAGTTTCATCCTTTTTGCTGTAACTTTATTTTTGTCATGTGAATCCAAACCTAAAATTATTGTGGAAGATACAGCCGCAGCATCGACAGAAGAGGGTTTACAGAATGAAGGAATGAATACTAACGTGGCAAATCCGGGCGGTGCGGCAAATGCTGACGTTCATCAGGTCCTTGTCGATGAAGTATTACAAACAGACCGGTATACCTATCTTAAGGTCGATGAAAAAGGTCGGAAGTATTGGTTGGCTACGGCAAAAACGGAAGCTCAAAAAGGTCAGGTGTATTTATACAGAGGAGGTTTGTTAAAAACCAATTTTGAAAGTCGCGAATACAACAGGACTTTTGATACCATTTATCTGGTAAGTAACGTCATTCCCGCATCAGAACATCCTGGAGGAAACCTGACTCCATCGGGTACGCCAACAGCCGCAGGAGCCGCGCCGCAAAATATGACACCCGCAGCGGAGGTAAAAGACGCCGTAAAACTTTCAGAATTATTTGCCAATAAAACCAAATATGACGGAAAGATCATCACCGTTTCAGGCGAATGTGTAAAAGTTAATAATGGTATCATGGGAAGAAACTGGGTCCATATCCAGGATGGAACAAAACATGATGGTAAAAAAGCCGACCTGACCGTAACTACGGGATTGGTGATACCGGTAGGAAGTAAAGTCGCATTAAAAGGAAAAATTGTGCTCAATAAAGATTTTGGAGCAGGATATCGATATGATGTTATCATGGAAGAAGCAGGCGGAATGTAAAAACCTCTCTGCTTTTTTACGAATATTTTAAAATGAAACAGATCCTAAATGTATGTATGTGCCTGTTTTTGGTTGTATTAACCGGTTACGGGCAGTCACCTCACGGGGATGATTTTATCATGGATTGTGCGAAGTGTCATACTTCGGACGATTGGTCATTTAATGTGGAGATGTCATCATTTCGCCATGACAGTACCAACTTTGCCCTCAGAGGAAGGCACGAACAGCTGGATTGCAGATCCTGTCACCAATCTTTGGAATTTAAGAAAGCAGAAAGTACATGTATATCTTGTCATGATGATTTGCACCAACAAACAGTAGGTTTTGACTGTGCAAGATGTCACAACACACTCACCTGGGTTGTGGAAAACATCACCCAAATGCACGAACAGGTATCCTTTCCGTTGTTAGGTGCCCATTTGTCCATTGATTGTAACGAATGCCACAAAAGTGAAACAAATCTCAGATTTGATCCGATAAGTCCTGAGTGTATTTCCTGTCACAAAAACGATTACGAAGGGGCAAAAATCCCGGATCATGTTGCTCAGGGATTTCCGGTTGATTGTTCTTTATGTCACAGCCAAACCCAGACAGGGTGGAGCGGCGAAACCATACTACATAGTTTTTTTCCGTTGGTAGGTGGCCATCAAATCAGTGACTGTTCCATTTGTCATACCACGTCAGTATATGCAGACATTAGTCCGGATTGTATTATCTGCCATGTTGATGATTATAATAATGCAAAAAATCCCGACCACACCTTATTTCCTCAACAATGTAATTTGTGTCACGGCCTGAATCCCGGATGGATGCCGGCCTCATACAGCGACCATGACAGCAGTTTTCCCATTTATTCCGGAAATCATAAAGGGGAATGGAATAATTGTACGGATTGTCATACCATTTCCGGAGATTTCACTTCCTTTAGTTGTATCGATTGTCACGAACATAATAATCCCGGTAGTTTAGCCAAAGAACATGATGAAGTTGCCGGTTATCAATACGTAAGCACAGCATGTTTGGGATGCCATCCGAAAGGCGATTAATCCGCCTCTCTGGAAAATTTTATCTCAAATCACAACGAAGGTCAACCTTGCCTGTATAACCTCCTCCAGTTGATGAATGCCAGAACACTGATTATTCCCAGAATGATAGCGGTGTAATAGACCTGTGATGGAATCGGCACCGGATCACCGGCAGCATAAGAATGTAGTCCGGACAGATAATAATTAACGCCGAAATAGGTCATGATGACCGTCGCAAATCCAAAAAGGGAAGCAAAATTAAAGGCATACGCACTCTGTAATCCCGGGATAAACCTCATGTGCAAGATAAATGAATACACCAAAATAGTGACCAGGGCCCAGGTTTCTTTAGCGTCCCATCCCCAGTATCTGCCCCAGGATTCATTGGCCCACACACCACCGAGATAAGTACCCACACTCACCATAAATAAACCACCCAACAAAGTGATTTCGGCGACGGTAGTCAATTCTTTGAGGATACGGTGGGTTTTTGTTTTATTATTTTTGGTTGTAAAAATGATCAACAAAAGATTGAGCATGCCTATGACGGCACCCAACATTAAAAATCCGTAGCTACCTGCCTCCAGCGAAACATGGATGGTCAGCCAATAAGATTTTAATACCGGAACCAAAGGGGTGATTTCGGGGTCAAGCCAACTCATTCCGGCTACAAGCAGGATGGTCGCAGCCAATACAGTGGTCGCTGACATACCTCCGAGTGATTTTCTGGCAAAAATCAGACCTGCCAGCATGGTGGTCCAGCCTATATAAATCATAGATTCATAACCATTACTCCAGGGTGCCCTTCCAGAAACGTACCATCGCAAAGCCAGGCCCAACGTATGAAAAGCAAAAAGCGCTATCAACAGGAACCAAGCCCATCGGGTATATTTTTCTGTTTTTGTATTGTGAGAAAACACACTGTAAAAAAACAGTCCCAGAAACAACAAACTTATGAGACCGTATATATTGCGCAACCTTCCGAAAACGTCCAGCTGATTCAACAATAATTCGGCTTTAATTTTCGAATTTGACGGAATGACGGCACCACCGAATTTTTGTTGGTCGCCTTTTATTTTTCCCAACCAATCAGAAGACATATTTTCTGATCCTGTTGGCCCTGTTTGTTGGAGTTCATTCAGATATGCAGCAAAATTTTCGTATTGAGCCAATACATTTGGATCCGGCAATTGTATTTCGCGGATTTCTGCCGGTGATACCCAGGTGTTATTCGGGTCTCCGGGAACCGGAAAAAGTTTGAGAAATCTGCCTGAAAAAACCATATTGGCGATATTGATTTTTTCATCCAGTTTGATGACGGCCTTTTCAAAAGTCCCGTGATCTTTTGGATTGATGGCTTGTGCTTCTCTGATATAATCTCTTAATTTGTATTCAGCATTGTCCGTAAAAAATTGCCGGTAGCTCAACATTTTTTCTGTAGTCCCTAATATTTTGTTGATTTCCGGATGGGAAGTTACCGAGATAAGCGGCACTTTTTCCCATTTTTCAGGAGCCAATGTCATCGACAAATAAATTTGATCAGACGTCAAACCATATAAATTGTCTTTTTTGGCCATTTTACGCAAAATTTCGCCGGACAACGTATTGATGGGTTTAAACCTTCCGCGAAAATCCTGAACGACCAGTTTTCCAAATGCTGCTGCCTGTTCTTTGCTAACCTCAGAAACAACGGTTGTTGATTGTCCGGATAGATTACTTCCAAAGAACATTAAACACAAAAGAATTAAAACAGCTTTGGATTGTTGTTGGTCTGAAAGTTTTTTTGCCAAATGAGCAAACCGACTGTTTTTTACAAAAAATGTCATAGCGAGTCCGATGGTTAATAAAATATATCCTATGTAGGAAATCCAGGTTCCCCAAAAGTCATAGTTGACACTCAGATAGGTTCCCGCTTCATCCTGATCATAAGATGATTGGAAAAAACGGTATCCGCCGTAATCTAAAATATTGTTCATAAAAATCCGGTAATCCATGTTGACCCCTTCCTTCGGATCGGACAAAGTTACTTCGCTGGCATAAGACGAAGGGTTGTCAGTACCGGGATATCTTTCCATGATAAAATCTCTTAATTGTATGCTAAAAGGTACGTTGATTCTTTTTGATCCAAAACTTACACCCATTTGTACATCGCCATAATCTGCTGTTTTGTATTGGCCTTCCGTTCCTTTTCTGCCAACTAAAAACAATTCTTTAGCTTCACCGTTCTTTTTGACCTCAAGGCGCAATCCGACAGCACTTTCATTTTTAATTTTCTGATCTCCGGCGACAAAAGAAACCAAAGCAGATGGTTTGTAATCGCCAATGACAAAACCGGATTTGCCGACAACGTACAACGCTCTCAACCGCAAAGGAGTATATCCTGACGGAGGTATGGTGTCGGTGATTTGCGTAGCCATAACAGTTTGTACCACAGGCACATCAGTTGCAAAATACAAAGAATCATTTTGTACGGTTATGTTAAAAGCATTGGGCAGGATTTCATTGGTGAAGTTAAAGTTTACACCGTTTATATTGACCTTGTCACCAAAACTTACGTAAAATTCTTCTCTGCCCTGGGTGCCGCCAATGACAACTTTTATAACCGGTTTGCCTTGTGGATTGTCCACCGGTTTTTCAGTCGGATTGGGTAAAACTTCTTTTAGTTGTACATTATAAATATTGGTTCCAATCTGATAATCTTCTGAAAATTCGTTTTTCCCCAAAGTAGAAACATGGACAGGTTCTGAAAAAGAATAGGTTTTGCCCTTATCAAAAACCTTAAAATTGAGAAAGTTTTCGGCAGACAAAAAGGATTGGGAAGATTTACCTTCGCGGATGTGCATCATACCTTCATATCCGAAATATCGGGTGACACCTGCCCCGATGATAATAATGATGATGGAAGAATGAAAAATCAGAGCCGCCCATTTTTTTTGCTGAATCATTCTGAAACGGATGATATTGGCGATGAGGGTTCCGCTAAACAATACCAATAAAACTTCAAACCAACGTGCCCGGAAAACCAGATCCTGAGCAGAACTCGTTCCATAATCATTTTCGATAAATGTTGCAGCACCAATAGCTGCCGCAAAAATCAAAAGATAAGCGCCTGCTGCAGAAGTTGAAAAAAGTATATCGCTAGTTTTTCGTAAGATCCGGATAATATCCATATATTTTTTGTATAAAAGTATAAAATTGTTGTTCACCTTGATGATAACATCCATTCCGGTGAAACAAAAAATCCGTGAAAACCAAAATTTTTGTTTACCATAATGTATCAGGTGACCATATATATTGTCATGTCGCCAAAGCCACATCAAATGACAAAAATACATCTTTACTTCTTAACGGTTCATACAAATTTACCGAAAACGTGGATAAAGATGCCCGATCAGGAAGGAATGTTGTACATGATATTTTTGTATTCTCAGATTTATTTGGACAGAAACGCCTTTTATTTCGCTCATTATAGAATATTGTTGACTTCCGTCGTGTGTTTTACTGAAATTATGTAAGCTGTCAATCCTGATTTATGACCAAACGCATAAAGTCAATCAGATATCCAAGGTAATTTTGACCCCGATTTTAAGCCTTTTCCATGATGCAACAGGAAATATAATATGTTTAGGTTACAGATATCGATAGATAAATCTTATATTTACATGATAAAAATACCCCTTACAATAAAGTATTAATATCATGTTTATCAACCCCGATCATCTTTTGGCTTATGGCGCCGTAGCAAAAAAATATAAAAAAAACGAGTTTGTTTTTTACGAAGGTGACAGTTCGCGATTTTATTTTCAGGTTTATGAAGGTAACGTAAAAATGTGTTCTTTTAATGATGAAGGCAGATCTTTTACACAAGGAATCTTTGGTCCCGGCGAAAGTTTCGGAGAGCCACCGTTGTTTATCAATGCTACATATCCCGCTTGCGCCGTTGCAGAATCCGATTGTGTTATTTTTAAGCTTTCCAAAGATACTTTGTTCAAATTATTGGTTGAATTTCCTGAGTTGCAAATGAAATTTATCACTCATTTTGCCAAAAGGATTTACGATAAGACAAACAAAAGTAAAAATATAGTCAGCCCGCATCCCGCAGAACGGATTTCCGGTTTTTTAAACAGATATAAAGCAGATAATAAACTTCCACAACAAAAAGTATTGATACCTTTTACAAGACAACAGATGGCGGATTTTTTGGGACTTAGGGTAGAAACGGTCATCCGAACGCTTAAAAAAATGGAGGAGGAAAAAAAAGTTGAAATCAGAAAACATAAATTGTATTATTAGATGGAAAATCGACAACAATGGGGATTTATTTTTTTTGCTTTGTTTAACCTAGTAATAGTAGCATTGTTAGGTGTTTTGATGAGGTATAAAATTGGATTTGAATTTCCTTATTTAAATCAAAAATATTTATTGCATGCCCACTCTCATTTTGCATTTTATGGCTGGGTTTCTCACATATTATACACGTTGATGTATGGTTTTCTGCTTTATCAAACTCAGAAACCAAAATATTTTCCTGTTTTAATCATAGCCAATCTGGTTTGTGCGTATGGTATGCTCTTTTCTTTTTCTGTGCAGGGTTATGGTGCTGTTTCTATTACATTTTCGACCATGTCGATTTTTATAAGCTACTTCTTTGCCTGGTTTTTTATTAAAGAAATCAAACAAATTCCGTTTCGACATCCTTCGAAGGATTGGTTTATAGCAGCGTTGTTTTTTAATGTGATTTCTTCTATTGGTACATTTTATCTGGCGTTCATGATGGCGACCAAAAGTTTACAGCAGGATCATTATTTGGGTTCGGTTTACTTTTTCCTCCATTTCCAATATAACGGCTGGTTTTTATTTACAATTTTAGGTTTGTTATTTTATAAATTACACACCATAGCAGGGATTACTTATGATAGGAAAATATTTTTATCATTTTTTGCAGCTTGTATGCCAGCCTACTTATTGTCCGTTTTGTGGGTTGGTCTTCCGTGGTATCTATACCTCATAACGGTAATAGCAGTAGTCCTTCAGGTTTTTGGACTTGTTTTGTTAATTCAAAAAATTAAAAAACATTATTCCCTGATTGTTGCACAAACATCCGTTTACGTTAGATGGATAATTGGTTTGGCTTTGATGGCTATGGTAATCAAAACAGGTCTTCAGACAGCCAGTATATTTCCTGAAATCAGCAAACTTGCTTTTGGGTTCAGGTCAATCGTTATAGCTTATCTTCATTTGGTGCTTCTCGCTTTTACCACGTTGTTTTTATTGGGATATTTATTGTGGAATGGATTTATTTCTCATCATAAAACGGCACTTATTGCCTTGTTTATGTTTGTTTTTGGCGTTTTTGCCAACGAATTTGTTTTGATGGTTCAGGGAATAGCTTCTTTTGGCTATGTGCTGATACCCCACCTCAACGAAATGTTGTTGGCTGTCAGTCTGTTTATGTTCCTGAGCCTCATCATTCTAATATTTTCGTATCAAAAAGCGAGGATTTTATGATTGTAAGCATAAAGTTGCAATTTGTTAATCACCAACTTTGTGTCAATAAAATTTAACATCATGACACGAATATTTCCAACTTTATTTTTAGGATTATTACTTTTTTTTATTTCCTGCAAATCCACGACATCAGACGCTTCTGCAGAAAACATGACTTCAGGATCTGATGTGGCATCAGCTACAGACGGAGTCGGCCAATCAAATGTACAGGACGATGTATCAAATCCCAATGTGGTTCAGGTGGCAGTCAGCAGCAAAGATCACACGACCCTTGTTGCAGCAGTGAAAGCAGGGGGATTGGTAGATGCATTGAGTAATGCCGGACCGTTTACTGTTTTTGCTCCGACAAATGCTGCTTTTGAAAAACTTCCTGCGGGCACGGTAGAAGGATTGTTGAAACCTGAAAAAAAAGCGGATCTGGTTAATATCCTCGAATATCATACATACGTAGGATCCTTAAAAGCTGAATATTTTTCTGACGGCCAATCTTATGAGCAGGTTAATGGTAAAAAAGTTGATATTACCGTGAAAGACGGAAAACCCTTTGTGAACGGTACTGAGATTCTGGCTTCGATTCCGGCATCAAATGGTATGATTCATGTCATAGGAGATGTGTTATTACCCAAATAATAAGATTACATTCTGAAATTTTTCATTTTACAAACCCTTGTGTTTTGAAAACACAAGGGTTTTGTTTTTGAGGTAAGGGTAAGTGAAAAAAAATATAAGCCCTCAAGCAGGATTCTGTAATAAACAAGTGCTGCTGAATAAGTCACCAATGAGTCAGGTTCAAAGTAAAAACAAATAAGATATATCGTAAAACCTCGATATGGCTTAAACGTAATTTTGTCAGAAGGATGATAACGGTTAATAGAAATGAAGCAATATTCAGCTTCAAAGACATACGACATATAATGACTTTACCCTTCAAACCTTACCGTTTTAAGAAAAAAGTAAACATATACTATAGAAATTGAAGAGTTTTCATTATTCAGCGGGTATCAAGTACAGATAATGAATATTTTGCACATATTTTTCAGTCCTTGATTAAATAGATTGTTTCCGGAAGATGCTCTTCTGTTAGTTTGGATCAATTGTTATTTAAAGATTAAAATATCAACATTCCATCATGCGGAAATGGGTTTGTAGATTGTGACAACCGGAATTGATTATATTTTTTTAAAAATATAATGGACATAATTGTCCAATATTAAATTTGTTTTTATATTTGCACCTGATAATCATTTTTAAAAGTATTTTAAATAAGTATTATATGAAACATTTTTTCTTTCCCTAATCTGTATTTTCCTCTTTCTATCAGGTATTATGGCACAGGATTCAACAATCATAAATCCGCCGGTAAAGACTAAAATCACGGGTTATCATGTTGGAGTTGTACAGATTTTGTTTGCTACCAATAAAGGGGAAACTGTTTTTTTTGACAGAACAAGTGTATATTCTGTGGGATTTCCTTTTGGAATTACATTTAATACCGCCGGCAAACTTAAAATAGATTTGGAACTGGTTCCTTTTATAAATCCTTATATTTATTCTGACTTGCCTTACAACATTCACCTGTTATACCATCCCGGCATTTTGTACCCTTTAAAAGGAGGCTGGACCTTAGGGATGCGGGCAGCTTTTGAAATCGGTCAAGGTCAATTTGGGTTTACCCCTCTGATTAATAAAGGATTTAAAACCGGCAAAGGAACTACCTTTTTTATCGAATTGGTCTTACCCGGCCGTTTTGGACCGGAAAAAGCTTCGGGATATACGCAATTAGGAGGGATTCATATGGGACTTGGATTTTAATAATTAAATATATATTTTTTACTTTAAATTTAATAAAATGAGTATTGATAGTCATGCTGTTATAGGTGATATAGTGGCGAATAATTACAAAACCGCTGAAGTTTTCAGGACATATGGAGTCGATTTTTGTTGCAAGGGCAACCGAACTCTCAAAGAGATTAAAGACGCGGATGAAATTTGGTTAGAACAATTAATCAGAGATTTAAACCTTGTTTTGACAGATCAAAAAGATTCCGGGACTGATTTTAATACCTGGCCATTGGATTTATTGGCAGATTATATTGAAAAAAAATATCACCGGTACATTGAAGAAAAATTGCCGGTGATTGATGAATACCTCGCCAAAGTTTGTAAAGTACATGGACACGGTTACAATGAGTTATATAAAGTTCAGGAAATATTCAGGGCATCATCTGAAGATTTATTAAATCACATGTATAAAGAGGAAAAAATCTTATTTCCACACATCAGAAAAATGGTAATGGAATCAAGATCAGGTTTGCCATACGAAAAACCTATGTTCGGAGTTTTAAACAATCCGATTTCTATGATGGAAGAAGAACATGCCATTGAAGGAGACAGGTACCGGGAAATTTCTGCATTAACTAATGGTTATACTCCTCCACCGGGTGCATGTAATACTTTTATGGTAACCTATGCTATGCTGCAGGAGTTTGAAGAAAAACTCCATGAACATATACATCTTGAGAATAATATTCTTTTTCCAAAAGCAATTAAAGAAGAAGAAAATCTCAGACACAAACTAAATTAGTTGATATGCTTCGTTTTGTGATTAAAAGAAACGGCGAATATAAATTATTTGAAGCTTATAAAATCCGGGATGCCATTCAGAAGGCTTTTCAGAGTGTTTCTGCGACTTACAGCAGTGATATAATTGATAAAGTTGAGGGCTATATAGGTGAAAAAACTGTCATTTCCGTTGAAGAAATTCAGGATATCATCGAAAAGGTATTGTTCAATAGTCAATACTTTGAAGTAATGAAAAGTTTTATGTTATACCGACATACAAGAAAAATGCAGCGGGAGCATCAAAACGGAATGAATGACGATACAACCTATATTGACAGTACGCAAACGGTAGAGGAATATATTCACCAAAGTGATTGGAGAATTAATGCCAATGCCAATACATCATATTCCAATGCAGGTTTGGTTAACAATATTTCGGGGAAAATTATTGCCAATTTTTGGCTGGATAAAATATATGCACCTGAAGAAGGATATGCACACAGAAATGGGGATATTCACATTCATGACCTTGACTGTCTTACAGGATACTGCGCAGGGTGGAGTTTGAGAGTCCTTTTGAATGAAGGGTTTAATGGTGTCAGAGGCAGGGTGGAAAGCCGCCCACCCAATCACTTTAGAGAAGCTTTAGGGCAGATGGCCAATTTTTTGGGAATCCTTCAGAGTGAATGGGCCGGAGCACAAGCTTTCAGTTCATTTGACACCTACCTTGCTCCTTACGTTTTTAAAGATAATCTTTCATTTCCGGAGGTATTAAAGGCCATAAGAAGTTTTGTGTATAATCTAAATGTTCCTGCAAGGTGGGGACAGTCCCCATTTACCAACATTACTCTCGACTGGGTGGTACCCGACGATCTCAAACAACAATTTCCTGCCAGAAACGATCGACATTTATTTGACCAAATTTCCGACAATGGTTTTTTATCAAGGATTCAGGATAGAGGAATATCTGCGCCTTCTGACATGTGTTATCAACACTTTCAACCGGAAATGAACATGATTAATAAGGCATTTTACCAGGTGATGACCGAAGGTGATGCAAATGGACAGCCTTTTACTTTTCCCATTCCTACGGTTAATATCACAGAAGACTTTGATTGGTATGGAGAGAATACAGACTTATTATTTGAAAATACCGCCCGAATCGGTTCATCCTATTTTCAAAATTTTGTGGGAAGTCAATACATTTATGACGACCAGGGTAATAAAACAGAAAATCCTCTCGCCTACAAACCAAATGCTGTACGCAGTATGTGCTGTAGATTACAACTGGATCTCAGAGAATTACTCAAACGGGGAAACGGACTTTTTGGCAGTGCCGAGATGACGGGTAGTATCGGAGTAGTTACAATCAATATGGCAAGATTAGGCTATCTTTATGCCGGTGATAAATCAAAATTGTACGAAAAACTGGATCAATTGCTCACCATTGCTAAGTCAACCCTTGAAAAAAAACGGATTTTTATTTTAGAAATGTTTGAAAAAGGACTTTATCCTTATACAAAAAGGTATTTACCAGGTTTCAAAAACCATTTTTCCACCATCGGGGTAAATGGTATGAATGAAATGATTTTGAATTTTACCAAAAACACACATGATATCAGTACGCAAAAAGGAATCAATTTTGCCGAAGAAATTTTAGATCATATCCGCAGCACCTTAAAAGTTTTTCAGGAAAATACAGGTAATCTGTATAACCTGGAAGCAACTCCGGCAGAAGGTACCACTTACCGTTTTGCCAAAGAAGACGTTAAAAGATTTCCGGATATATTACAAGCGGGCTCCATGAGTAATATCTATTATACCAATAGTTCTCAATTACCTGTTGATTATACAGAAGATCCATTTGAAGCGCTCTTGTTGCAGGATAACCTCCAATGTAAATATACCGGTGGAACTGTGTTACATCTATATATGAGCGAAAAAATTAACAGTGCTGAAGCTTGTAGAAATTTTGTAAAAAAGGTAATATCAAACTTTCGCCTGCCTTACATTACAATAACTCCGGTGTTTAGTATTTGCCCGGTGCATGGATACCTTAACGGAGAGCATGAATATTGTCCTAAGTGTGACGATTTATTAATGATACAAAAAAATAAACAAAAATATGAACTCGAAAAAATGTAATTCAAATTTGAACCATGACACTCCCGAAAGAACAAAGTGTTTGGTTTACACCCGGGTAATGGGATATCACAGACCGGTAGAAAGTTTTAATATAGGTAAAAAAGGTGAGCACAAACAAAGAGTATATTTCAAAGAACAACCTGCAGCGGAAATTAATTTATAATTATACGCCATTTACGTTGTTGGATTATCCTGATAAAACTGCCTGTATTTTGTGGTTTGCAGGTTGCAATATGCGATGTAGTTATTGTTACAATCCGGAAATTGTGAATGGAAAAGGAAAACTTTCTTTTGAAGAAGTCAAAACATTTCTTCAGTCCAGAAAACAATTTCTAGACGCAGTGGTCCTGAGCGGAGGTGAATGTCTGCTGAGCGAAGGAATCGTGGATATTATTTTTGAAATAAAAAAAATGGGATTTTTGATAAAAGTTGACACAAATGCCAGCAGACCTGAATTATTAAGAAATTTGATTAAAAATGAATTGATAGATTATGTTTCTCTTGATTTTAAAGCCACAAAAGCAAAAATATTTAATGTAACTAAAAGTGATTTTTACGGTGAATTTATATCAAGTCTCCAGATTTTATTAGATTCAAATATCAAGTACGAAGTGAGAACGACTATACATTCTGTTTTATTGGATCGCGGGGATATAAGTGAAATGGTCAATATTCTTTCTGATTTGGGTTATCGAGGCAAATATTTTATCCAAAACTTCAGAAACCATTCGCAAACATTAGGCAATCCCGGGCCTTCTTTTTATAATTTTAATTTGATTGAATGCAGCAATGATTTGATACAGGTTGTAGAAAGATAATGTTATTTTACAATAATGAACACTTGCTACTTCGCCGGGAATGTATTTTATTTCATATGCATGAAAAAATAAACATCCCAACCTATTTAAAAAATCCAAAAATATTATCGGGTGGTATATTCCGGGAAGAAAGACATTGTCTCACGATAATATAGAATTTTGGGGTGCATTTCACGACTTCGTACTTATTGTCCCGTTGGAGTAATTGTCACAACGGGACAAAATGTTAGTAGCCGCGGATGAAATCCGTGGTTAAGTTAATCCGGGAATTCATTTTGGCGGGATTTTTGCCAAAAATTGCAAAAATCGTGACAAAATCAGGGATGAATATTCCGGGAAGTCGTGAAATGCACCCGAATTTTGAGGTTCACAGCAGTTTTACAATCACATTCCAATCTGACTGCTTTCATATGTTTTGTAAAAAAATGGGGTATTTTACACAAAGTTTGCTCTTTCCGACTGTTGCGAAAAAAAGGGGAAATATTTGTATAGTGCATGAATAACTTTTTCATTGATGGTTCGCCCAAAGTAAACCAGTTTGAAAATAGATTAACTTTAATTACTTTTGTTTTAAAATTTGATAAATATGTTTTCAAAAGCTTGTGAATATGCCATTCGTTCTTCGATATATATAGCTTCTCAAACCATGGCCGGTAGGAAGGTAGGTCTGATTGATGTGGCAGAAAAAATACAATCTCCGGAAGCTTTTACTTCAAAAATTCTTCAAAAACTTGTTAAAAATAATATAATAATTTCTGTAAAAGGTCCGGGAGGAGGCTTTATGACAGACTTGTCAAAAATGGAAAGTATCAGTTTAAAAATGATAGTAGAAGCATTTGAAGGGGATGTTTTGCAAAGATGTAGTCTGGGGCTTAACGAATGTTCAGATTCACAACCTTGCCCTTTTCATTACAAGTACAAGCCCGTTAAACAAAAATTGCTTCATATTTTCGAAAGTACGAGCCTTAAAGATTTGATGAAAGGGATTGAAAATGGCGAAACATTTTTAAGGATATAAAAATGCCCCAATGACAGACATTGAGGCACATGAAACAATTCTATATCAAAATATCAAAGTACTTCTTCAAGATGTTGTGTTTTCTGTTGAACCTTTGTGGGAAGGACAGGATCCATTTGGTCTATGTTTTTTACCGTCGGTTTTAGGGATTTTATTCTTGTGACAATAAACCAGGTGAGTGGCAATACGCCACCAAAAAAGAATACAGATGCGCCGATTCCTCTCATCCAGGTAAGCTTATTGAAGATGCCGTAATCAATAAATTCATGTGAACGACCATACCAAAGTCCTTGCTCGACTACTGCCTTAAACTGTATAGATCCGGCCGGAAATAAATCCAAAACCACCATTAACATCAAACCTATGTTAATAGACCAGAATGAAAAATTTACCACCTTTTTATTCCATGCCTGTTCTTTGATCATAAGTCTTGAAGCAAACAATAGGGCCGCTAGAGATATGTTGCCGTATACGCCCATCAATGCAGCATGAGCATGGTTAACAGTAAGATAGGTTCCATGTTCAAAATAATTCATGATGGGTAGGTTGATGATAATTCCTAAAACACCGGCTCCAAAAAAATTCCAGAAATTAACCGCTATTAAAAACTTAAAAACTTCAGGAAATCCAAAATTTCCAAGATTTTTGTGTTCTATCTCACCTACTGCCATGCGCGGCATATTTTTAAATCTCCATGCTTCTACAGTTAAGAGGATAAGTGGTACAAATTGTAAAGTGGAAAATACGCTACCCAGAGCCATGGTTGCTACGGGTTTGGCATTCCAATAAAAATTGTGAGATATGCCTAATAATCCTGTGCCTAAAAATAAAATAGTTGCAAAATATACCACCCTGATAGCAGCTTGTCTGCTTACCAATCCCATTAATACCATCAGGTAACTCACAATGACTGTAATAAAAACTTCAAAAAAAGCTTCGACCCACATATGAATTACCATCCATCTCCAGAAGTCCGCTATTACAAAATTGGTTTCCGGTTTGGCAACAAAGCCGGATAAAAAAAGTAGTGGAATACCGATCACAGAATATAATATCCAATTGGATAAGTTCCATGGCTCTTTTTTGATAAGCGCAGGTTTGATACCCCGATAGACCACTACCATCCATAATATAAAAACAACCATTAATAATACCTGAAATCCTTTTCCAAAATCCACAAATTCCCATCCCTGATGTCCAAGCCAGTACCACCAGTCTCCCATTAATCCCAACGGGCCTAATACCATTCCTGTGAGAGAGCCACCCACAAGAATAAATAATAATACAAACAAAATATTTATTAATTTTAACTGTCCGGGTATCTCTTTTTTAGCAAGGATTGGCAATATAAAAATGGATGAGGCTATCCAGCATGTTGAGATCCAATAAAGGGATAGCATTAAATGCCAGCTTCTTGAAATGGTAACCGGAAAACTATCCTGTATATTAATACCAAAAAATCCAAGCCAATTGACGAAGTCATTAATGGTCACCAATCCACTGGATACCTGAATAAAAAAAAGTAAAATGGCAACAAAAAAGAATTTAAAGGTTGCTTTTTGGGTCGGTGTAGGCGAAAATGAGGAAACCCGCTCCATGGAAAATAAATCTTTTGTAGCTGGTTTGAAAAATTTATTCGGTAATTGATTATATTGACCGATAAAGTACAAAACAATTCCACACATCAAAACAAAAGCTAACAAGCCTAAAACACTCCACAATATGACCGGTGATGTAGGGGAATTTCCTGCGGACGGATCAAAAGGCCAGTTGTGTGTATAACTGTAATTAGCACCTGGCCTTTCAGCTACACATACCCATGCACCCCAAAAGAAAAAGGAGCTTAAATCTTTAACTTCCTGTTGATCTTTGATGTAATCAGGTGGTAATGAACCCAATCCTCCTTTGTCATTTATAAAAATGTCAATGTAATAATTTTGAAGTTTTCCATGTGCATACACTTGTGCCGGTGTAAGAGTTACCATATCAGATGATTTATTGTACCGGTTTACTTTTAATTCTTGTTTTACTTTTTCCTGAAGCTGTTTGATGGCATATGAATCAGGACTCTCTCTTTTAGTAGATTTAAATTCATCAATATAATATTCTGTCATAAATGCAGAGGTCAGATGTAAAGCTTCAGCAGTAAAATCCGGGCCTCTTTGAGCACCATCACCAAAAAAGCTTCCGTATTCCATAAGAGCATATTTGTGAAATACTTCCTGACCCCGTTCAATTGTTTTTTGATTTAAAATGGTACTCCCTTTTTCATCAATAAATCCTGCCATCGGCGGAGCATCTATATATGTCTGAAAACCGATCAAACCTACGCCTAGCAGACTGATAATAAGGATAAAAGTTAAAGGACCCCACCAATTTTTAGTATTCATGATATAGCTCATACTTCGTGAGCCTGAATTTTGATTTTCCATATCTATTATTTAATATTTTAAGATTAAAGAATATAAAACTTCGGAATTCAGGAAAACAGAAGTTTAGGCATCACGCCGAAACGTGATGCCGGATATATTTATAAACTTCTGTTAATTGGTGCAGTACCTTCTATCTGAGAGCAGCTTTTGAGCTTATTATTTTTTCCAGGGTTTTTGCAAAACTCTGTTTGCTGCCAGATATCCCAATCTTAATCCTTCTTCGCAGTCCATCCTGTAATGTACACCTAACGGCAATCTGCTGTAAGCATTTTCTACTCCTGCTTCAATAAATGAAGTATAAGATCTTGGCACACCTAAAAATTCAAATCTGTTTTTATGGCAGTTGTCCGTAAAATATCGGTTATTTCCAAAAATATCAGTTAATATAATAGATGCAGATCCACCAAATCCTGAATGTCCGGATGGATAAGCAGGAAATTCAGGCGTCAGACTTTGTACATTAGAGTATGGGTTATGTAGCGCCGTTTTCCAGTTAGGGTCGATATTTTCTCTGATAAACTCAATAGGACGTCTGACATTGTATATATATTTTGAATTCCAAATAGCAATGGAAGCATCCGCCATGGCCATACCTAATTTGGCATATAATTCTACGGCTGTCGCCAAAGAAATTTTATCTTCTGCCACCATTTGATTTGCAATTGCTATTTGTCTGCAAGCCGGCTCAAATGTCACCTCAAAGAAGTCATCACTCCAAAATTCTGCAATCCATTTATCTTCATAATTTAGATTGTCAACCCAGACTTTAGTTTCCAGAGCTTGCTGATAAAACTTTGAATTTGGGTCTTCGCTGTAACCTAAGGGAGCTTTGGCACGTAAATCTGTGTCTTTCATAGCAAAAGTTCTTACTTTGCCCCAATATGGGTGTAATGCAGGTGTATAATCAGGCCACGTTGGTTGCCATAATTTTTCTCCTGCGGGACCTGTAACCGGAGGAATATAAGAACTTGGTCTCGGATTTTTATACGCTTCATGTCCGTATACATCTGTGGCACTAAAAGCAAATACAGCTTCTGCTACGGCAACCCCAAAATATTTTGATCGGTTAATGGTTTCATTGCTCACCTCGCTGCTGAAGTAGTCTAAAAATTTTTTCTCTAATCTTTCGATTTTTAACAGATGTTCTGTTTTAATGTGAGGATAAAATTTTCTGAACATTTCTGCATAAGCTGAATTCGCTACTGTTGGCCAGTGGTATTCTTTTTCTTTATCAATTTTCGGAATTTCCAAACCAAAATATTCTGATTGTAAAGATTTATTTTGGGGCATGCCAGGTACCACAGCTTCATAAACAGCCAAACCAACATATCCCATCATTCTTGACGCTGCCGGTGGCCGGTAATTGGGAGAAAACCTGTCAATTTCTGTTAATAACTCATACCATTCATAAGGGACATCTGCATTATATTCAGAAGCATTTTTGAATTCTGTTGTCGTGTCATTTATGTCATTGGTACATGACGTAACAAATAATAAAGATGACAGAGCTAAACAAAACCAAATCATCCGATGAAAAACTAAAGACTTCATACCGAAATTTTTAAAATTGTTAAATAATGGACAAATATATCCGATATTTTTGAAATAAAAAACAATTTGTAATATAAATTTAAAGATTTTATATAAATTTAATAAGAAAATATATAAAATACTGATTTAATGATGGTTTTGTTATTCTTTAATTTCTTTTCCGGACTTGATTTGTTGCGATAGCGCGTTGGGGTCTTACAGCTTTCTTTTACATTGATATGCACGTTTTGTTATTTCGACAGCATTTTTTAAATCCTTTTTCAATAAAAACAAAAACTTTCGAAATGAAAAAAATATTTCTTCACTATAATTATACGACTATCTCCTTAAAAACATCACATGTAGTTACGTCCGCAGATTATTTGGCTTCTACAACAGGAATGGTAGGATGGGTTCCTAAAATTTTCATTTGCATGATGGTGGCGATACTTTTTGCTCTCTCTTTGAGTAATTTGCTGTTTTTGCCTGTATATAAGCCATCTATGGTCTCAAAAAACAACAACAACCAATGTTCAAAATGTTCCCGGGTCATTGGATTTCTGTTGTGAGCCATCATGTGTTTGGCCATCGGGTTGCCGGAGTAATTTCCAGTGTAAAATAGTACATTATCCCAAAAGTCATACATTACAGGCAAGTGGTTGTCCCAATCTACATGGGAAAACATAAAGCCGATAGTTTGGTCTTTTTTGATTTTTTCATAAAAGGAATTAACTATGATTTCAAGATCATGTCGGTTCATAATATCCGGCTTTGCCATAAGTTTACATTTTAAGATGAATGTTGAATTATCCCTGGATTAACATACATAAACTATCTTCTTCTGCATGCACTTCATGCAAAACGTCAACGGGTATGTCAAAAAAATCATATTGTTGTAAAGTGGTCGGTTCATTGCCCTGTTTATAGGTAACAAAGCCTGACATGACCAACAATCTGGCAGGGACAGAGGTTTTATGTTGTTCGAGTGTCATACCTTTTAAGAAGCCCATCAACATGATTTTATGTTCACCTGACTTGTAAAAAATGCGGGCGACAGGTTTATCTGTTGTGGCCAGTTTTTTATTGATTTCTGTTATGATCTGGTTCATAAATCTTTATTTTTAAATAATCTGAGTGAAAAAAAGTAAGGTACGACAATCCATACCAACATGAAAATAAATGAGGTGAAATATCCGGTTTGTGTGCCGAAAAGTTTTTTGAAAATGGCGCCTGTATATCCCATCAAAGCGGCAACATCTATTTGCAGCAGTACCTGAATTCTGGCAAGATCTACAGGATTGATTGCTGTTAATAATACCATTATTTTTTCTATTGGATAATCTGCAAACTGAAACATAAAAAATAATACCAGGCCATCATACATTAATGAAAGAAATAACCACAACATAATGGACAATCCTATACCTTTGGCCTTATCTCTCATAAGAATAAAACACAACATAGCCACTGATACAAAAATAGTTGTGAGCAGTACTCCCGCCAAAATGACTACAAGTGCGGTCAATGGATGGATAAACAATAATACAGGAATTCCGATACCAATCAAAAATGCTGCATTCAAAGCTACTGCCAATCCTGTAAACATTGCATACCAGATAGAAGACCGTTTTACCGGTTGACTTACCAATAATTCGATAAACTCCGTACTGTTGTACATATATATGTTGGCAAAAATGACGGAAACTAACGGAACGATGAGTAGGATAATATTGAGCAGGGATAATATTCCTTTGGAAACATTATCCTCAAGACTGAATATACTCCATGAAAATCCGCACAATATCAACGTATACAAGATGACTATCCTGTTTTTCAGAATATCTTTTATGATAAATGTGGTAATCCCTTTCATGACAAAACTTCTGTTTTTAATAATTTGTGAATCGCTCTGGAAACCCTGTTTTCTCCGGTTTCAGCAAACAGGTCTTCCATGGTTTTATTAAAAACAACAACAGATTCCTGCATAAAAACTATATTGGTCAACAGGTCGTCCAATTCGCTGAGTAAATGAGAAGTAATCAGGATGAGTTTTCCTTTTTCGCGCTCTTTGATGATTTTAACTCTGAGGATTTCGGATGCAATCGGGTCAAGACCGGCAGTGGGTTCGTCCAATATTAAAACAGGAGGATCAAATAAAAAAGCCAAAGTAGCACTCACTTTTTGTGTCGTACCCCCTGAAAGGGTTCTCATTTTTTTATCGGCGATTTTTTCCATTTCAAAGGCTTCGTATAATTCTTTGTCTTCTGTACCCTGATGGTTTCTGATGTTTTTGATCATTTGTAACACCTGACGAACTGACATGTTTTCAGGGTACCTTCCGATTTGCGGCATATACCCAATGTTATTTTTGTAAAATACATCACCATGGATATTTTTTCCATCAAAAAAAATTTCTCCTTCTGTCGGAACTACCATGCTCAATATGTTTTTGATCAATGTCGTTTTTCCGCATGCATTCGGACCTATCAATCCTACACAGGTGCCTGAAGTAAGGGTCAGGTTGACTTTACGGAGTGCCGTTGTTTTTCCAAATTTTTTGGTCAGGTTATTAATCTCAATCATAATGAATAAGCTTTTAATAAAGGATGGTCATCTCTGAAATCTTCAGGAGTAATGCTGGGTATCAGTTTTTCTGTTTTTTCAAGCAAAGTCACCATAAAACTTCGGAAGAGTAACATAGCGATCGGATTATTTTCGATAATAAAGGAATACACATTAAGCGGATGAAAGGGTATGTCGCCATACATGTCTTTATCCAGATCGTACCCTTCATATTTGTCCCAATAGTTTTTGTCAAATTTATTCAAAACCAAACTGCCGTTTGTACTTACGTCAAAGGTATTTCCGATAAAATTATTTTGTGATATCACATTTTCCATACAATTAGCCTGAATTTTCAAACCCCAGCCGTTGTTTGAAAATACATTTTTTTTAATCATAATCCTGTTGGCTCCTTCTAAAAACAAGGCTGAAGTATTGGACAAAAACCGGTTGCCAACAATCTCGGCATCTGATATTTCTTTGAGTAGTATTCCGTAAGAAGCGTCACCCGTACTGTTTTTGAAAGTATTGTTGTACATGGTCACTTTTTTGGTATACATCACAGCAACCCCTGCACCGTTTCCGTCAAAAACATTATTGATATAAGCATCGTCATTCGAAAACATAAAATGTAGTCCGTAACGGATATTAAACCTGGATACATTACGCCAAATGATGGAATGGGTTACAAATTCAAAATAAATACCATCTCTGTGACCCTGAATATGGTTGCCTATGATTTGTAAACTATCAGATTTCCAGCAATGGATGCCATTGCCGATTTGTTGTTCTTCTATGCCGTAAGCTCTTATTTTATTGTTTTTTATCAGAATGTTTTTGCCAAAATTGATATAAATACTAAAAAAGTTGTTTTCCAATATATTGTTTTCAATGATAATATTCCCGGCATCATACACTTTGATGCCCCCGAGATCATTCAGCGAACCATACCCTGAATTTTGGACCTGAAATCCTCTGAATATTACATTATCTGATTTGATTGATACTACTTCAAATTTTTTATCGCCATCGATGACCGGGTAGTCTACACCGATCATGGTTATTTTTTTGTTGATAATAATATTACCTTCTTTGTACAAACTATGGTAAACAAAAATGGTATCACCATCTTTTGCCAAAAGTAGGGCTGCACGTATCGACCTGTTTTCTTTTCCCGGACCTACATGAATGTTTTTAGCTAAAACAACTGTATGTGTCAGAACAAAAAATAAAACTAAAAAGTGATATGTCAGGTCTTTCACGGTGTCTGTTATTGTAAAATTTCCAACCAATCAATACGTTCTGCAGATAAATCCAACCCGTATTTTTCTGCTTCATCCGCGGTTTTGAAAGCTGCAATATTTCCTGCCATCGGACTTTTCAGGTTTCCTCCTTTGATGTAAAAGGCGGATTCCGCGGGAATGAGTTCGTTTTCTCCCGGGTAATAATGCACAAAAAAACTTTTGACCTCTTTGTCCGGATTATCGCGGTGAAAAGCTGACATGCAGGTGATATCATCAAAATGATAATATCGTCCTTTTTTAGTTAATATCTGTGCTGCAAAATGTCCTTCGGAAATATTCATTTTACAAAAGGCACAGGTATCTTTATGTAAGGATATTTTTTGAGGACCATCATTGCTGCATGAAAAAATAAAAAATAGGGGCAACAGCCATACCAATAGGGGTAATGTTGTATTTTTTCTAAATCTCTTGATTAAGCCTGAAACCTGCAGATAAACAAAAGCTATACAAATTCCTCCGGTAAGCATCAGCCAACCTCCTGTGTCAGGTATGGAATAAGCTCCGAAATTGAGCAATTGTTTGAATCCAATCAAAGGAGGTTGATAAGCCATACCGGGTACAATGATGGCAGCTGTAGGGTCAAGGTTGTGGCCGTATTCGTATTCCCAACGCCAGAAGTCATACATTGCCAAAATGCCGAATAATGCAAAGGTTATCAATAAAATCAAAACAGATTTTTTACTTTTAAAATATATACCGGTTACAATCGACCATAGTCCAAAAAATCCCAAAATATAAGGAAGTACGGTAAACTCTATAAATTCTTCGGCATGTAATGTTTTCATACCGATGTAGTGGTTCAATCCGTTGATAATCTCGACATCTCCACCCATTTTGTTGGCATATATCAAAAGAGCAAGTCCTTCGGGATATTGGGGAGCATCCAACTCTATACGCCAAATGGGGAAATAAATAGCTGACAGGATACAAAATCCGGCCACTATCAGTAAAATTACTGATGATTTTGAAAAGACATTCATGATGTAATTTTGTATGGAAAATAAATTCTAATCCCTGAAAAAAATATGATACAGCACCCGGTGAGTAAAAAAGGGGACAGACACATCAAAATGACTGTCCCCTTTTTTTACATTATGTTGTTAACTATTGAGCCGGTTTTTCTACAACCGGGTTTTGTTTTCCCACATGAAAAGTGAGAGGTGTTTTACTGCCTGCAGGTGAAACCCTCACATATCCCTGCATTTCCTGGTGTAAAGCACTACAAAAATCGGTACAATACATTGGGAAAATGCCGACTCTGTCCGGTACCCACTTAAGGGTGGTGGTTTCTCCCGGCATGATCAACAATTCCGCATTGTTAGCTCCTTTTACACCAAATCCGTGCGGAACGTCCCAATCCTGTTCTAAGTTTGTAACATGAAAATATACTTCATCACCCATTTTTACACCTTCGATATTATCCGGTGCAAAATGTGAACGAACCGCTGTCATATATACATGAACTTTATTTCCTTCTCTGACAACTTTGGCTTCAGATTCACCTTTTGCAACTCTGGGGTGTTTGTTTTCACCTATCGGATATATTTTCAGCTGACCATTATTTCGGATTAGATCTGCCGGTGCTGCCTGCGCATAATGGGGTTCCCCAATGGTAGGAAAATCAAGGATCATTTGCATTTTTTCTCCGCTTATGTCAAATAACTGGGCACTTTGTGTCAGTTCCGGACCTGTAGGCAGATATCGGTCTTTGGTGATTTTATTGTACGCTATCAGATATTTAGGTGATGGTTTTCTGGTGTTTCCACCCGGAATGCATAAGTGTCCTACGGAATAAAAGGTAGGAACTCTGTCCACAACTGTCAGGTCTTTGATGTTCCATTTGACTACCTCTGAAGAAACAAAAAAGGATGTATACGCAAAACCTTTACCGTCAAATTCTGTATGTAAAGGACCTAATCCCGGTTTTTTTACTTCACCATAAAGGGCTTCTTCATATTTGATCACGGGAATGCCTCCATATTCGCCATCATAAGCTTTGTTGGCAATGGCTTTTTGAATTTTGTCAAAACTAAATACCGGAATAAGCGCCGCCAGTTTTCCACTGCCCACAATATACTCCCCTGTAGGGTCAACATCACATCCATGTGGAGATTTCGGACAAGGAATCATGTAACATATATCTTTGAGCTCAGCCACATCAAGCACGGTTACTTCATTTTTGATTGTCGAGACAGCTGTATGGGTTTTTTCATCCCAAACATTATGCGCATATCGCACTTTTTGTTTTACACCTTTTCCTGCTTTAAGGTATTCCTCAGCTTTTTTCCAATTGACAGCCATAATAAAATCTTTGTCCTTTTGAGAAGCATTAACTTCCAAAAGAGTATTGGCTTGTTCGGTATTGTAGCAAGAAAAGAAAAACCATCCGTGCGACTTATCTCTTCCACATCTTGCCAGGTCAAAATTGACTCCCGGTGTTTTTAATTGGAAAGCAATGTCCATTTCTCCGGATTCTTTATTTATACTGACAAAAGAAATGTGACCTTTAAAATTTTCTTTGTATGTAGAAATTGGAACATCACCATCTGCATAGTCCGGAGGAACGCTAAATCGGGTTCCGGCTACAATGTATTCGGAATTTTCTGTTCCGAACGGAGAACTGTGGTTTCCACCGCTATTTGGTAATTCCAGAATTTCTGCCGTTTTGAATGTCTTTAAGTCAACGCGTGCCAATCTGGGTGTATTGTTGGCATTGGCAAAAGCCCATTTACCATTGATTTCTCCGGAAGTTTGCGATAATTCCACATGGTGTAGGTCATCCCAAGGGACAAATCCGTGAGAGGTGTTCAACATAGGTTTGGTTTCTTCACTATAACCCCAACCTTTTTCAGGGTCTACTGAAAAAACCGGAATAACTCTGAATAAACGACCGCTTGGCAAACCATAAACCGACATTTGACCGCTGAATCCTCCGCTTACAAAGTTATAGTACTCGTCGTATTGGCCGGGAGCAACGTATGCTTTGACGGCTGAATCTCCTTTTACAGATGTTCCGGCATTTTTAGGTCGGCAAGAAGTAATAAAAACTAATGTTGCCATTACCATTACTATAAAAAATACATTTTTGGTTTTCATTTTTTGATTTTTATTTATTTGATACCATCATTTTTGCGCATAAATTCCAATATGTTTCTGGCTTCTTCTTCTGTCAGACTTTGATTGGGCATTCTAACCAGACACAATTCAAGCTGGGCCTGTAGTTCAGGGTCTTTATCAATCATGGGCTCGGGATTTGTAATAAAATTCATAATCCAATGAGGTGTTCTTCTGGTTGTAACACCTTTCCAACCCGGTCCTACCAACCTTTCATCTGAAAGTTTGTGACATGAAGTACATTTGACACCTGATGCAATTTCGCCGGCTTCAGCCATGGGTGCATTCAAAGAAGCTTCGAGGACAAGGTTACTTTCATTAAATTTTCCTTCACCTCTTTTAGGGTCGTAATCTGAAGCAGGTGCTTCTGCAGAGGTATTACTACCAGGTGCTTCACCAGAGGTGCCCGGAGCTGAAGATTGTTTACTGCCACAAGACCCTATCAGTATCATGGCTATACATGCTGTAAAAATTTTGATTTTTATCATTTTGTTTAAATTTATTTTGGTGCAAAAGTCAGCTTATTCAAAATTAAAATTTATGATTGCAGTCATAAAGTACTTTCCAATGATTGTATATCAGATACACGGTTTGGGTGCATTAAAATTGATTTGACCAGATGATTTTCAATTCAAAGCTCAATTTTTCAAAATTTGGGTAATTTTTTCACATTTATCATATGGTCATGTCTTTATATATAAAGAAGGGCAGAGATAATATTCTTTGAAAAACAACACTTTACGTCTGACGAATATTGGTCAATGATAAAATGAATACGTTTATGGGTTATAAATGAGGGTAATCCTGATATTATAAAAAAATGTAATGGTATTGTTTTTGGCTTAACGTTCATGTCAGCAAACAAAACACAGTAGCAAGTCCCGTAAAGCCGGGAGACGAGTAGAGAATTTTAATAACCAAGACCAAACTCATTATGTACTCATTTAAAGACGAAGTCCTGTTTAAGGATGTTCGTTTTGTACTGGCTTTCTGTATACTTTGTGTTATCGTCACGTATACCTTGGTATCGGCACAAGTATTATAGAAGTCATTCGACGAATACCACCTTACACAAGCCCGGCAAAAGCAATTTTGCCGGGTTTTTTTATGTCCGGGAATTCGCTTTTCCATTCTGAAGGTGTTTATTTTGATAAAAACATTATTGTTAACGTAACTTTTTTGACCGAAGATAGTCACACGTGTTTTATTTCTTCATATTTTATGTTTTAAAAGAACATAATATGTTTATTATCAATGAAATAGGTTTAATTGTATTTTTTTCCTTTTCGAAAAGTTAAACCACAGTTCCTGTATTAATCATTTTTAAACAAGATGTTAAACTTAGTGTAAAAAATACACAAAGCATTGACTTTTGTGTTGTAAACCCTGAATTTTGTTTCTTAATCCGGAAGTATTCACTATAAATTTTTAATACGTTTTCCGGGATTATAAAGGGTCACAACAAACAAATCATCAACGACCTGCCGGTTTTTTTAAAAGTAAAAATACCGAAGGAACCTGTTATGACCATAAGTTTCAAATTATTAACCATTTAAATATCTTTACAATGAAAAGTGTAAAAATTGTTTTTTTAATGATGGCAACCATGTTGATGGTGTCTTCCATGTCAAATGCAGCTGACAATCCTAAAAAGTTTTCTGAAGGTACGCAGATTCAGGATATGTTGAGGCCATTACCTTCTCTTTATGAAACAAAAAAGGAGGCTAAAGTAAACATTACATTTATTGTCAATGATCAACACGAATTGGTGGTCCTTTCGACAAATAATCAGCTTTTTGATTATTCTATCAAATCGTTGCTGAATTACAAAAAAATTGTTTTATCAGACCTTACGCCAAATACCGTGTATACTTTGCCGGTAACGTTCAGATAATACCCAGAAAGTGCTACCATCTCAATCCGTCCCATCCGATGGAATGGTTTGTTTACGACAAGGTTTTTTCCTGAAAAGGGAAAACCTTGTTTTTTTTAATGTACAATTGAAAAAACTATCAATTATGTTACATTGATTTTAACACCCTTCATCCTTGTTTAAGTGCCGTTCGTAGAAAAAAACTGATTTTATATCTGATTCATGCAACTAAATATCCTGTTTTGACGTCAATAGATGTATACAAGTTTCAATAATTATTCATTATAACATTTTGTTAATGAATATGTTATGAAAATGTTAACATAATTATTATTATAAATTAAATATATTATTAACCACAAATTTTTATTATCATGAAAAGTGTAAAAAATGTTTTTTTAATGTTGGGATTGGTTGTTGTATCAACAATGATGTTTGCTTCACCAAAAAATAACATCATTAATTCTGAAGGAAAACAAATTCAAAAAATGTTGATCTCCAACAATATCATGACTGCAGTCGACAAAGACACGAAAGTGAATATTTCTTTCCTGGTAAATGGTCAGAATGAAATCATTGTTTTGTCAACAAACAATCAGGATTTGGATCAGGCTATCAAGTCAGCCTTAAACTATCAGAAAATTTCTGTCAGCGAATTGGAATACAATACGGTATACACACTACCGGTTTCTTTTAAATAAGCGACGTTTTTAAAAAGTTTTCATACTAACATAAGGTCATCCTTCACGACAAAGGATGGCCTTTTTGTTTGTAAGCCACCATGTAAAATCTTCCTGTAATTTATCAAATCTACTTCCATCCTTCCAAGATTCAAACAATACCATCATTTTTTTTTATCTTTGTGCCCATCATTATTCTGAAATGTACTTTAAAGATATTCCCGGTAAAACTCCGGAAAAACAACAATTACTCCAGCAGGTCAAACAAAATAAAATTGCTCATGCCCAACTTTTTGTCGGAAAAGAAGGGTTCGGAGCTTTAGCCCTGGCACTGGCATTCAGCCGGTATGTGTTGTGTGAAAACAAACAGGAAGATGATGCCTGTGGCACCTGTGATTCCTGCAAAAAGTATGACCATTACGCCAAACCGGATGTTCATTTTGTCTATCCGATGATCAAATACAAAAATCTCAAAAGAGAGGATACCAAAAGTACCGACGCCATCGCTGACTGGAAGGAAGCTATACTTCACAATCCGTTTCTGAGCCTCACCGATTGGGTCGAAAAACTGGAAGGGGAGGGTAGTACACCCAATATCAATGTCCGGGAGTGTAATGACATCATCCATCAATTGTCGCTCATGTCCTTTGACGGTGGTTATAAAATCCTGATTCTCTGGCTGCCGGAATATCTGGGCAAAGACGGCAACAGATTGCTGAAACTCATCGAAGAACCTCCTGATCAGACATTGATTATTTTTGTGTCTCACGATATGGATGCGATTCTGACGACTATTATTTCCAGGTGTCAGGTTTTGAGGGTCACACCATTCGACAGAGATGAAATAGCAAATTATATTTACCATAAATATAAATCCACCAACCAAAGAAGTCAGGAAATAGCCAATATGGCAGATGGAAACCTCCATTTTGCCATTCAGGTGTGCAATCAGGAGACCAAAGATTTTTCGGATATGCTGATTTCCTGGATGAGACTGGCTTATACAGGCAATCCGGTCACCATTCAGGAATGGTATTCGGGTTTTGAACCACTTTCCAAAAATGAAAAAACAGCCTTTATTGAGTATGGACTTCACTTTTTGAGACAGTTTATATTGTTTCAATATGCAGGTCAGGAGGTCGTCCGCATCACGGATCATGAAAAAGAGACCATTCAAAGAATGCAGAAAGTAATCGATATCCCCAAAGCAACGGCCATGATCTCCGTTTTTGAGAGACAAATTATGGCGATTCCACGGAATGCAAACCTCAAAATCATGTTTTTAACGGATACTTTGACACTCGGAGACATTATGAACGGAAAAGAAAGTGTATCTTTGCCGACATATTACCCGTAAAGGGATTTAAATAAATGTCAATTTTACCATGGGTTGTAGTACTTGTAGTGTAGATAAAAGCGGAACTCCCAAAGGATGCGGAGATAAAGGCCACTGTTCTTCAGGCAGTTGTAATAAAATGAATACATATGATTGGATCAATACAAAAGACCTGTACGATCCGACAGAATATAATTTTGTAGAAGTTTCTTTCAAAAAAGGAGCGCATAAAGATTTTTTTAAAAACATCCCTTCTCTCCATACCCTCACCGGGGATATGGTCGTCGTCGAAACGGCAAGCGGTTACGATGTCGGAAGAATATCTTTATCAGGCGAACTTGTCAGACTTCAGATGAAAAAAAAATCAGTCACTGAAGATAAAGTAACGTTTCAAATCATTCGTAAAGCGAATGAAAGAGATCTTGAAAAACTGGAAGAAGCACGGACACTCGAAAAAGCGTCCATGGTCAAAGCCAGGGTTATCTCCAGAACATTAGGTCTGGATATGAAAATCGGTGACGTAGAATACCAGGGTGATAAAAAGAAAGCCACCTTTTATTATACCGCCGAAGGCCGTGTGGACTTCAGAGAATTGGTCAAAGAATACGCCCGCGAATTCAAAGTAAAAATTGAAATGAGGCAAATCGGGGCCAGACAGGAATCTGCCCGCATCGGTGGTATCGGCTCCTGTGGCAGGGAATTATGTTGTTCCACATGGTTGTCCGACTTTAAATCAGTCAACACATCTGCCGCCAGATATCAAAGTGCTTCCATCAATCAGACAAAACTATCCGGCCAATGCGGCAGATTAAAGTGTTGTCTCAATTATGAACTCGATATGTATATGGAGGCCGTTCGCGATTTTCCGGATGATGTCGATGTACTCAAAACAAAATTGGGCACCGCTTCTTTGATGAAAACCGATATTTTTAAAGGCATCATGTACTATGTATACGATAACGATAAAATGCGCTCCAACTTCATAGCCGTTAATAAAGAAAGAGTCAAAGAAATCAAACTCCAAAATAAAAAAGGAATATTTCCGGAAGAACTTCTGGATAAAGAAACGTTGGCACAAATTAAAGAAGAACAGGATAATACACCGGATTACGAGGATGTAACAGGTCAGATAGAATTGCCTGTTGAAAAAAGAAGGAAAAAGAAAAAACCAAATAACGGATCAAGACCTAACCAAAATGGTCCTAGACCTTCAAACAACACACAGGAAAAATCCGGCGATTCTTCAAATCCCAACAGAAATCAAAAACCGAATCAACCTAACCGGGACCCAAACAAAGATTCGCGCCAGGACCAGGTGAATAAACCTAATCCGCAAAACAGACCCGGTCAGTCACCTGAAAACAGACAACAAAACAGGCCGGAACAAAAAAATACAAACCGACCTGAAAATCAAAAAAATCCTTCAGGTCCTCAAGGTCAAAACCCTAATCAACAACCTCAAAAACCAAAACCGGAGGGTTCTGACCAACAACCTAAAATCGAAGGAACAAATCCTCAGCAACCTAAAAAGAAATTTTTCAAAAAAAAGAGAGGAAATAACCCGAATCAGAATAATCCAAATCAAAATAATCAATAGTAGTGAACATGGAATATGACGTGATCGTAATCGGATCAGGCCCCGGAGGATATGTAAGTGCTATCAGAAATGCACAACTTGGCAAAAAAACAGCCATCATTGAAAAGTATAACACATTGGGCGGAACGTGCCTGAATGTAGGATGTATCCCTTCCAAAGCTTTGTTGGACAGCTCCGAACATTACCACAACGCAGCCCACCAGTTTTCTCTTCATGGTATTGAAACTACCGGATTGAAGGTGAATATGAAACAAATGGTGGCCAGAAAAAATGATGTCGTTGACCAAACGTGTAAAGGCATCGATTTTTTGATGAAAAAAAATAAAATTGACGTTTTCACAGGATTGGGTTCTTTTGTAGATAAACATACCGTTCAGATTACCAACGGAACAGAACAGAAACAAATAACCGGTCAGAATATCATTATTGCCACAGGTTCAAAACCTATCGTTCCCGCTCAGTTTGGTTATGATAAAAAAAGAGTCATCACCAGCACGGAAGCACTCAATATCGACACTGTTCCTAAAAAAATGGTGGTCATCGGTGGCGGTGTCATCGGATTGGAATTGGGTTCGGTATTCGCCAGATTGGGTACATCCGTAGATGTTGTCGAATTTCAGGATAAAATTATCCCGACCATGGATGGTGATTGTAGCAAAGAATTGATGCGCAGTCTCAAAAAATTGGGAATCAATTTTTATCTCGGCCATGGCGTGAGTACTGTCACATCCGGAAAAACCTCTTGTACGGTTACCGTTCAGAAAAAAGGTAGCGAAGAAACTTTTGATATCAAAGCCGATTATTGTCTGGTAGCCATAGGTCGCAAACCGTATACTGATGGTCTGGGACTGGAAAATGTCGGAATCAAAACTGATGACAAAGGCCGTATTGAAGTTAATCATCATTTGCAGACCAGTGTAGAAAACATATATGCTATCGGAGATGTCATCCGTGGCGCTATGTTGGCACACAAAGCTGAAGAAGAAGGTATCCTGGTAGCAGAAGTAATCAGCGGAGGAAAACCTCACATTGATTACAACCTCATTCCGGGAGTGGTGTATACCTGGCCGGAAGTCGCTTCTGTCGGAAAAACCGAAGAAGAGTTAAAAGCCGCCGGTGTTGCCTACAAATCAGGAAAATTTCCTTTCAAAGCATTGGGACGTGCCCGCGCAAGCAATGACCTCGATGGTATGGTCAAGGTTTTGGCCGATCAACATACCGACGAAGTTCTCGGGGTTCACATGGTTGGTCCTCGCGTAGCTGATGTCATCATTGAAGCAGTCGCCATGATGGAATTTAGAGCAAGCGCTGAAGATATGTCGAGGATTTCACATCCGCACCCGACTTTTACAGAGGCAGTCAAAGAAGCAGCTTTAGCAGCGACAGACAATCGGGCACTGCATATTTAATACAGATAAATAATATTATGGTTACTTTCGAAACGTTTAACCTCGGTAAAGCGTTAAACAATGCTTTAGCGGATATGGGTATCCAAGAGCCGACCCTGATCCAGGAACGTTCTTTTCCAATCATCATGTCGGGAAAAGATATACTTGGTGTGGCGCAGACGGGAACCGGTAAAACGTTTGCCTATCTTATACCTCTCATCAGAATGTGGAAGTTCTCAAAAGAAAGACATCCGCAGATACTGATCATCGTACCTACCCGGGAGCTCGTGGTTCAGGTCGAAAATGCCGCAAAACAACTCATTACATATGTTAATATTGCAACGATAGGTGTTCACGGTGGAGCAAATCTGAATACACAGGCCATGGAACTTTTACAGGGAGCCGATATTGTCGTCGGTACACCGGGAAGGGTGTTGGACCTGGCTTATCACGGAACCCTTCAGTTAAAACATATCAAAAAACTGGTCATCGACGAAGTAGATGAAATGTTGGATCAGGGTTTCAGACCGCAACTCAGAGCCATTTTGGATCTGATGAAAGAAAAACGGCAAAACATCATGTTTTCGGCGACCATGACGGAAGATGTTTTGGAAATCATTGAAGAATATTTTAATTTTCCGGAGTTTGTCGAAGCAGCACCTACCGGAACACCTTTGGGAAGAATAGAACAATATTATTACGATGTGTTGAACTTTAATACCAAAGTTAATCTGCTGAAAAAACTATTGATGGAAGACAAAACAAAAACCAAAGTAGTGGTTTTTGTGGCTACCAAAGCTTTTGCCGATATCATCTACCATAAACTCGAACCTGAATTGGGTGAAAAAATCAACGTCATTCACTCCAATAAATCTCAGAATCAACGATTTGCTATCGTCAATGCCTTTCAAAACAATGAATTGCCTTTTGTGATAGCTACAGATATCATCGCCAGAGGAATCGATATCAGTCAGGTGAGCCATGTTATCAATTTTGATATTCCTGAAGAGCCCGAAGATTATATGCACCGTATAGGTCGGACAGGTCGTGCCAATCAATCAGGTATCGCCATCAGTTTTGTCACAGAAAGAGAGAAGCCTTTTTTTGAAGATATCATAGACCTTATGCAAAAAACACCTGAAAAAATTGATTTTCCTGAAGGTGTCGAGGTAAATCCTGAAATGATCATGGAAGAATTGCCCGTCATTAAGATGAAAAACCAGCTGGCCAAGATTCCGATCATCCTTCCTGAAAAGTCAGCTTTTATTTCCAAAAAGAGGACGATCAATACCAAATTGAAAAAGGATACCAAACGAAAACCCAGAAAAAGATAGTCCTTTTGTTCTTTCCTGAAATGACCGTTTAAGGGGTCGTGATCCCTTTTTGTTTGTTTAATATCTATTTTCCAAATAGATAATTGGTGATGTAAAATATATTTGATTACTTTACCTTCCAAAACAGATACCCATGTCAAACCAACAGGATTCCAAATCCATATTCAGAGAATGGTTGGAAAAGTTACAGCAAGAATCGTGGCAGCTTGAATTATTGATTTCGGGATTTGCTATATTAGGTATTTATCAATCCAGAACGGTGATAACGGATCTGGACTTTTTGAGAAATACGGTATTGGATGATTCCGGGCTTTTATTAGGTATTCTGGGATTTATTGTTAAAAAGGGGTGGCTTATTTTTTTTATCAATCTGTTGATTCATGTTATTTTGAGAAGTCTTTGGATTGGAGCTATCGGGTTAAGATATGTTTCCCAGGATATCGACTACGACAAGTTTGCCTATTCTGATATTTTTAACCGGTTTTTAAAAAATTCTGTTGGCAGTTATGATGATTTTATCGAAAGATTGGAAAAAGTATGTAGTGTCATTTTTGCCTACACCTTTCTTCTGTTTTTGTTATTTATGTCTTTTATGTTATTTATTACCCTGAATATTTCGATAACTGTTTTTATTCAGGAATTACATCCCGGAAATGACACGGTATTGGCAGTATCAGGATGGTTTGCTTTGGTCTTTTTTGCTTTAGGATCCATGGTCTTTTTTGATTTGATTACTTTGGGAGGATTTAAAAAGATCAAAAATAAAACTTTTAGTAAAGTTTATTTTTATTTGTACAGATTTTATGGATTTGTAACATTATCCTTTTTGTATAGGCCTTTATTGTATAATTTTATTGATAATGGATATACAAAAAAGTTGTTTTACCTTTCTATTCCTTATATCATCATTTTAGGTTTCGGCGATATAATGGTGACAAATGTTAAAAATCCGTTTAAACCGGACCGGGATTATATGTTGTCCAATGGGTTAATTCTTGATGAAAACTTCTATGACGACCTGAGAATTACGAGGCTCAATGAGTTTCCGAATGAAGAAAGAAAGGTCAATAAAAAGTTTTTATCCTGGGTCTCTATGGAACAATATGAAATCACCAAATCGACTTCTTCTTTTTTCATCAAAATGGATAAAAAACTGTACGAATTTATGGAAAAGGACTCCACTATTACACCGTATTACAAAACCGGGTATGTTTTTACCTGGTTTAATGCACACCACAAAGAGGACAAAGAATTGAATAAAATCAGGAATAAAAAGAAATCAGCTTTAGAAAATCTGTACAGTCTCAGGAGGCAAACGAATAAAGAACTAAGGATTAATAAAAATGATGCGGTCCTTGAAAATCGGTTGGATTCAATAAAACAAAAGATAACATTGCTGGAATCAGCTTTTGAAAGTCAGATTGAGAACGAAAAACGAAAAAAATCAGTACTTGTGAAAGAAAAATATCTTTCAGCCTTTTCGTTCTATATTGACAGCATGAGTTTACAGATATCAGAAACTTTTTATTTTAATCATCCTCATTTTGGTGAAGAAGGTTTAAAATGTTATTTCAATACAGATTCTTTATCCAATGGGTTTCATGATTTTAAGATCATCAGAAAATTTATTGCTTCTGATGATAATATATCAAAAGATTCTATAATTTTACCTTTTATAAAAATATAATTCAATGATATTTCAGAATGTATGGTTTAAATATGGTGTATTAACAGGATTAGCACTGATTGGTACTTCTATAGCTTTGTTTTATTTGTTGGAGCTGGGTTTGTTTACTCAGGCAGCGGTCATATATATCGTTTCTTTGATTTTTATGATTATTGCCGGTCTTGAATTCAGAAAAAACAATCAGAATGTCATTTTATACGGAGAAGCTTTTAAGGTCACCTTCCTGACAACAATCGTCGGTTTTGCTATTAGTTCAATTTTTTCTTTTGTACTGATTAAGTATATTGATACAGAACTTTTGGATGTTCTGGTAGAAAAATATTCAGCATCTACCCAAAATTTGATGTCTTCTATGGGTGCTCCTGAAGAAGAAATCAATAAGGCATTAGAAAAAATGGAAGAAGATATGCCAAAACAATTTTCCGGTGTCGGGATGATACAGAGTCTTTTGTCCAATGCAGTTATTTCCGCTATTTTGGCCGCTATTGTATCGATATTTTTACGCAAGGATGAAAAACCTATGTAAGAATTAAACTTTTGAAATAAGGTTTGAGCTAAGATACATTTAAAAAAAAGGCAAAACAGAATCTGTTTTGCCTTTTTTTTAAAAATTTAAATCTCTTTTATCCGTTAAGTGCTGCGGCACCACCGACAATTTCTGACAATTCTTTGGTGATGGCTTCCTGTCTTGCTTTGTTGTAATTGATTTTTAATTCCTTCATCAATTCATCAGCATTGGATGTTGCATTGTCCATGGCAGTCATACGGGCACCATGTTCTGAAGCATGATTTTCAAGTATAAACTTCTGGAAAGTAGTTTGCAAAATGCTTGGAAGCAACTCATCCAACAAAGCTTCTTTGGATGGTTCAAATAAATAATCAGACTTCATTTCTGAATTATTGTCGGTTTTTTGTACCGGTTGCACTGGCAAAAATCCAACACATTTAGGTTCCTGTACACCAGCATTTCTAAACTGTCCGAAACAAACGTCCACTGCGTCAAACTGCCTGGCGGTATAACCATCCATAACATATTGAGATACCCGGGATATGTTTTCGTATGACAAATCAGAAAACAAATTGATATAATCTTCGATGATCGTCTGGTCGGCGTATCTTTTTTTCAAAACATCAAAACCTTTTTTACCCACAAAAATCAGGGTAATATTTTTTTGTTGTTTCTGCGATGCATACTCATTTTCTATTTTGGAAATGGCTTCCTTGATGATATTGGTATTAAATGCGCCGCAAAGACCACGGTTGGATGTAATGACAATAATGGCAACTTTATTGACCTCTCGTTTTTCAACATAAGGAGACTTGATGTCACCTTCGAGGTTAGACACGATGTTTTTCATCATTTTGCCCAATCTGTTGGCATAAGGTCGCATTTCGGTGATTGCCTGTTGGGCTCTTCGCAGTTTAGCAGCAGAGACCATTTTCATGGCTTTGGTAATCTGCTGTGTTGACTGGACCGATTTAATCCTTTCCCGTACCTCTTTTAATTTTCCGGACATGTTATATTACTTCAATATTAAAAATAGGTCTTATTTAAACTGAGCTGCGATTTCTCCTCCTACTCTTTTCAAAGTATTCAGAATTTCGTCATCCAATTTACCTTTTCTGATGGCTTCAAGCGTTGCTGATTCATTTCTTTCCAAAGTCATCAGGTAAATATCCTCAAATTCTCTGATTTTGTCAACAGGAACATTTCTCAACAATCCCTGCGTACCAAGATAAATGATAGCCACCTGTTTTTCAACAGATACCGGAGAGTATTGAGGCTGTTTCAGAATTTCAACGTTTCTTTTACCTTTTTCCAAAACAGATAAGGTAGCTGCATCCAGGTCAGAACCAAATTTTGCAAAAGCTTCCAATTCTCTGTATTGTGCCTGATCAAGTTTCAGGGTACCTGCTACTTTTTTCATGGATTTGATCTGAGCGTTACCACCCACCCTTGAAACCGAGATACCTACGTTGATCGCCGGTCTGATACCTGCATTAAACAAGTTTGATTCAAGGAAGATCTGACCGTCCGTGATAGAAATTACGTTGGTAGGAATATAAGCGGATACGTCACCAGCTTGTGTTTCAATGATCGGCAAAGCCGTCAAAGAACCACCACCTTTTACGATACCTGCATTTTTCAAAGAATCAGGTAAATCGTTCATGCTTTGGGCAATTTTATCGTTGTTGATAACTTTTGCAGCCCTTTCAAGCAATCTTGAGTGAAGGTAAAAAACGTCACCCGGATAAGCCTCTCTTCCCGGAGGTCTTTTTAACAACAAAGAAACCTCACGATATGCTACCGCTTGTTTTGACAAGTCATCATAAATAATCAAAGCCGGTCTTCCGGTATCTCTGAAATATTCACCGATAGCTGCTCCTGCGAAAGGTGCATAAAACTGTAGTGGAGCAGGATCTGACGCCGATGCTGTTACAATCGTTGTATAAGCCATAGCTCCACCTTCTTCAAGCGATCTCATCACCTGAGCTACAGTGGATGCTTTTTGTCCTGAAGCTACATAAATACAGTAAACCGGCTCACCTCTTTCGTAAAATTCTTTTTGATTGATGATGGTGTCGATAGCGATAGCCGTTTTACCGGTTTGTCTGTCACCAATGATCAACTCCCTTTGTCCTCTTCCGATTGGAATCATAGAGTCAATCGCTTTGATACCTGTCTGAAGAGGTTCGGTGACCGGTTGTCTGTAAATAACTCCCGGAGCTCTTCTTTCAAGAGGCATTTCATATTTTGTTCCCTGAATAGGACCTTTTCCATCGATAGGCTCTCCAAGCGGATTAACAACCCTTCCGACAAAACCTTCTCCTACCTGGATAGAAGCAATACGGTTGGTACGTCTGACGACAGAACCTTCTTTGATTCCGGCACCGGAACCCAAAAGGACCACACCCACATTGTCTTCCTCAAGATTTAATACAATTGCCTGAACGCCGTTTTCAAATTCGACCAATTCTCCGGCTTGAGCTTTTGACAAACCGTAAACACGGGCGATACCATCTCCTACCTGAAGTACAGAACCTACTTCTTCCAGTTCTGCTTCTGTTTTGAATCCTGATAATTGTTGCTTGAGGATTGCGGATATTTCATCTGGTTTTACATCAACCATAGTACTTAATTTTAATATTTTATTAAATGGCTTTTATATACTCGTTGTCTAAAAATTCTTTTTTCAATTGGGCAAGTTTATGTTTTACACTTGCATCATACAGGTTATCACCGATCTGAACGATATAGCCTCCGATGATTTCCGGATCCACTTTTTTTATAAATTCAATACTGTCAGCGGTAATTGTTGTTTTCAGAAGTTTATCTTTGATTTCATTGAGTTGTACATCAGATATTTCTGATGCTGTCGTAAGATGGACGACCGAAATCTTTTTCAGTTTTTTATACTGGTTCATAAATTCCGTCGTTATCTCCGGAAGGTACATTTCCCGTCCCTTGGTGACAATGATATCAAAAAATGCCCGGGTAGTAGTTGACACTTTACCTTCAAAAAGCGATTTAAAGATGCTGTGTTTTTTTGTAGCGTTGATGATAGGGCTCTTTAATAACAAATAAAGGTCTCTGTTGCTCACCATTTTCTGAAAAAGCAACATATCCTGATGAATGGTTTCCAATTCATTTCGTTCGACAGCCAGATCCAGCAGGGACTTGGCATATCTGGACGAGATTCTGGTGATTGACATACGATCTATTTTTGAAGAACGTTAAAGTTCTGATTAATTCAAATTCATGTCTTTGATAAGGTTGTTGACAAAACCATCATGTTCTGCCTGACCTTTCAATTCTTTTTTTAATACTTTTTCTGCAATTTGTGTTGCCAGATTTCCGATTTCATTTTTAACCTCGATCATGGCAGCCTTTTTATGGTTATCAATTTCGTGCATGGCATTATGCATGATTTTGGAAGCTTCTTCTTTGGCTTTCAGTTTAGCCTCAGTGATGATGGATGCTTTTGCTTCTTTGGCTTCCATAAGAATTTTTGCTCTTTCTTCTCTTGCCTCTGCCAATAATTTTTCGTTTTCAGCCTTCATATTAGCCATTTCTTCTTTAGCTATTTTGGCCTGATCCAATGCACTCTGAATGTCTTCTTCTCTTTTTGCCAAGGCACCGGCTATGGGTTTCAAAGCATATTTTGCCATGATGTACCAGAAAATTACGAAAATAACCAATGACCATATAGCCAGACCCGGTGTCGGCTGAAAAGGAGTAAATGTCAATAAATTAATCATGTCTGTTAAGAATATTATTTAAAAAAAACGTGATTCTGAAGGTTATGAATTGCCATCAGGCAATGAATGATTTATGTACTATCTGACAAACTTTTGAAAGTCTGTTGATCGTTTCAATTTTTTATTTTTAAAATTCCGTTGAATTTTATTTCAAAAGAAAGAAGATTGCTCCGCCAACCGCATTGCAATCTTTCTTTTTTTTAACCATTTAAGGTTTGCATGATTACGCCATAAGGATAGAAAGAAGAATCGCGATCAGAGCAGCACCTTCGATGAAGGCTGCCATGATGATCATACCTGATCTGATGTCACCTGAAGCTTCAGGTTGTCTTGCGATTGCTTCCATAGCCTTACCACCTACCATACCGATTCCTAATCCAGCTCCGATAACCGCTAATCCGGCTCCTAATGCTGCTAATGTTCCTGTCATGATTTAGTATTTATATGGATTAAAAATAAAAATTCAAAAATTAAGCATGACCGTGACCATGTTCGTGTTCATGATCGTGGTGATGTTCTTCTGTCGCTGCACCAATAAAAGATGCGGTCAGAATGGTAAAAACAAATGCCTGAACAAATGCTACAATAACTTCGATAGCCATCATAAACATCGTCAAAGGAACAGATACCACAGAACCAACCACGCTACCTCCCAGGCTTTCGCCGGATTTACCGAATATAAAGATTAATCCGATAAAACTCAGGATCGCAATGTGCCCTGCTGAAATGTTACCTGCCAAACGAAGCATTAGGGTCAATGGTTTGATAAACAATCCCATAACTTCTACAAATGCAAGCAATATTTTGATGGGTCCCGGTACTCCCGGCATCCAGAATATGTGTCCCCAATAATGTTTGTTGCCATTGACATTAACGATAATAAATACCAGAACTGCCAAAACCATGGTTACCGACAAACTTCCTGTAACGTTGACACTACCTAAAAACGGGATTTGTCCCCAAAGATTCAGACCCAATATAAAGAAAAACACACTTAGTAAAAACGGCAAAAATATTGGATATTTTTTACCGATAAATGGAACAGCTACCTCGTCTCTGATAAACAAAACCATAGGCTCGATAACATTCTGTATTCCTTTTGGTGCTTTGTTTGGGTTCTTTTTGTATGCATTGGCAGCAGATATAAACAGCCACAACAAAAAGAGAGATACCAGAATCATTGAGACCACATTTTTAGTGATTGAAAAATCATAAAATGATGTGATGCCTCCTCCAAGTACACCACCGTCTAATGTTGATCTGGCATCTAATCTGTATTTCGTTCCGTTGAAATTTACATAATATACATCTTTGTCTTTTCCGCCGTTATTTTCAAGTTCATGTTCAAAACCCTGAACTTCCACAGATCCTTCTGCCGGGAATGTCGGGTCCGTCACTCTGTATATGGATCCGTGATGTAATACAAAACCATTGTACGCATGATGACCATCTTCATGATGTCCCGGATGAAAATGACCCGAAGAAAACATATCCCAACCTTTTTCAGGAACGTACACAATAACCGGAAGTGGCAATGTCACGCCGATTCCATCCAGAATAGTGTATACATTACCATCACTGATGTGGTGAATAGCCGTACCCGCAGGGTCGAAAGCCTGACCATGTCCTTCACCTCCTCCTGCAAACCCTTTGTTTAGGTTCGTGAGTAAAAGGAAAAAAGCAATTAATATATGATACTTCATGTGCAAATTGACTTCAATTAGATGAAAACCATTCGAAATGTTCCTGAAAAAAACGTCAAAAAAACGTCTCTTTTTATCTGATTTCGTCGGTTGCAACGCTCTTATAACGCTGCTTTTACAAACTTTTTCAAATTCGGCACAAAGGTATAAAAAGGTATGCGAAGAAAGTATAAAAAACGGGAAAATATTTGAAAAAAGAACATAATTTTTCTGATTTGGAAAAACTTTATTCTGAAAAACCCAACTTAATTACATTTTCATGAAATGAAATGATCGTTTTTATGACATTAGGCAAATATAATTTTATCAAATTCTCAAAAGTTGCAAATTCATTATCAATATTATAAATCATGATTTTTTATCATAAATCAGGCAATAACTTCCATTTTTGCATAAACTTCTGTAAGAATATCGTAATTTTAGCCAAAATTGTGTGATTCACCGACAAATACGATGTTTCAAAAGATATGAAAAGTATATTAACAGGTTCATTACGGGTTTTTATCATGCTGCTGTTATTTACCTGTCTGACAGATACAAGCGCTTCAGATATTTTGCAACAAGGGATTCCAAAAACTTCGGTTCCGAACGACTCACTCCGTTTTGTCATCCGGCATCTTACCCACAAAGATGCGGAATTTTCAAATCTGACAATCATTAACTTCAAAGGTAAAGTAATCAAAACCTTCGATGATTGTTATATGATGAGACAGGATATTAATTGCCTGAATTTTCCGGGAGCAAGATTGTATGTTTTTTCGCAGGAAAACCAAAAATTTTATTCCGTTGACAGAAATGGTTTGTCTGTGGATTTGTCACACAAATATAAGTATGTGGAAGATATGGGAGAAGGATTTGTTGTTTTGTATCCTGTTGATAAAAATGAAGGTTACGAAATAGTAAATAAAAACGGACAACTTATTTTGAAAGATACAGACATAACAAAATGGACCAAATTTGTCAGAGGAAATGCCTTGTTAAAACGCAATTACAATTGGGAAATCATTGATTCATTTGGAAAAACAAAATTTACTTTTGATGATTGGGTAGACCTGAACGACATGGTGTATGTGGGTAATCAACATGACGGATTTATTCGGGTTAAAGACGGAAGTGGCAGCTATTTTTATGTTGATGCCTCCGGAAAAACCATTCTTGACCTGACAGAAGTGTTGCCCCGCATTCTCATAAAAACTGCCGGTATGATCTGTGACGGTATTTGTATAGTGAAATATAACGAAGCCGGAAAACAAAATGAAACGTTTGCATATATTGATACAATCGGGAATATCATCTGGAAATCAACAAATGAAACAGGACTTGGAACCGGAAATTTTAAAAATGGTATAGCTCTTATAAAATATGATGCTGCTGACCCTGAAAAACTATGGGAAGAGGCCCAAAAAAATGGAAAAACCAGTTACTCTGTGCCGGTAGCTTCAAAATATATCAACAGGGAAGGGCAAGAAATCACGAACCAGGATCAAAAACTGAATATTTTGTATACCAAAGGAAATCTGGCTTTGGTAGCCACCTCATTACAAACCTTCGATAACAGAATGAATTGTTTTGGAATTTATGATTTACACAAAAAAAAGTTTGTTTTCACCTCTGAATGGCCCATCAACTACTTTGATGAACACATCATCATTGTCAATCAAAACAAAGTTTACCAGCGAGAAAACGATACAGCCTCTGAAACCTTACGCATCTATAATTATAAAAAGAAGATTATCTGGAAGGCATTGTGATGGTATAATGAAGTTTTTATAATAATATACAGAAGTTTTTAAACTTCAGCTATATGTTAGATTTAATTACAAATCTGATTACAAAGAAAAAACAGAACATGCTGTATGATTTTTTTTTGTCCTTATGCCAAGAGGTGACTGATTGAGACAATTTCAAAAGAAATCAAAACATTGACAAATCTCCTTTACTGAAGTCACATCTCAAAAGTAGTGAAATGAAGATTGCAGACATGTAGCATGTTTGGTTGTCAAATTCATGAAAATTGGTTTAAAAATGAAACCGACGGGATTTTGGCATCAAAAAATCATAAAATAATACCATTTTGTTCAAAAAAGATCCGATTCTGATGGTGTTTTAGATATGTAGTATATGAATTAAACACAACTTTATAAAAAGAAGTAAACAATAATTTGCCTGTTTTGAAAAACAAATTATAAATTTGCATTATTTATAAAAATTTCATTTTAAACAGGGTAATGGGTTTTTTCTAAAAAATGTTATTTCAGATTCAATTTGAAAAAAAATATAACAAACATTCATAGGGGGAATCTCCGAACATAAACATCTATAAGTTGTAAAAGTCAATGATCGGGATGAAATCAAAAAATATTCCATTTAAAATTTTTGTGGTAGAAGACGATCCCTGGTACGGGCAGATAATTATTCACCATTTGAGTATGAATCCGGATTATGATTTGGAACTGTTCAAAACGGGAAAGTCCTTATTGGAAAATGTTTTCAAAAAACCGGATTTGGTATGTATGGATTTTGGGTTGCCTGATATGAGTGGTGACAAACTGCTCAAAGAAATCAAGGCCCGCGACAAAAATCTTCCTGTGATAGTGATCAGTGCTCAGGAAGAAATCAGTGTGGCAGTAGAATTACTCAAGGCAGGCGCCAAAGATTATATAATCAAAGACGACCATACAAAAGATCAGCTTTGGAAATCCATCATCAACATCCGCGAAAATCTTAATTTACGACAGGAAGTTGAAGAACTTAAAGAACAATTAGGTCAAAAATACAGTTTTGAAAGCAGCATCATCGGCCAGAGTGATGCCATTAAAAAAACCTTTCATTTGCTGCAAAAAGCGGTCAATTCCAATATTAATATTTCCATCACAGGGGAAACGGGTACCGGCAAGGAAGTATATGCCAAAGCTATTCATTTCAATAGTGATCGTCGGAAAAAGCCATTTGTTGCGGTTAATATGGGAGCGATCCCTCAGGAATTGGCAGAATCAGAATTGTTTGGTCATGAAAAAGGAGCATTTACGGGAGCCGCCAGTACAAAAATCGGTAAATTTGAAGAAGCCCAGGGTGGCACTTTGTTTTTGGATGAAATCGGAGAGTTGGATTTGTCCATACAAAGTAAACTTCTGAGGGTGGTACAGGAAAGAGAGGTGATAAGAGTAGGAGGTAATAAACCCATAAAAGTGGATATCCGACTGATCTCTGCCACACACAAAAATATGATAGAAGAAGTCAAAGCCGGTCGTTTCCGGGAAGATCTGTTTTTCAGGATAGTTGGTTTGCCAATCGAACTTCCACCATTAAGAGATCGGGGCAATGATGTGATCATTCTGGCCAAACATTTTATAGATAAGTTTGCCAAAAATAATCAATCAAAACCATTAACATTAAACGAACCTGCCAAAACCAAACTTAGGAAATATACCTGGCCGGGAAATGTTCGGGAACTCAAAGCTGTTATTGATTTGGCATGTGTCATGTCGGATGATCGTGAGATCAAAACTGAGGATCTGAGTTTTTATCAATTAGGAGAAACAAAACCATACTCTTCCGGCGAAAAAACCTTAAAAGAATTTGAAATAGAAATCATCGGATCTTATCTGAAAAAATACAATGAAAATGTAGTTTTTGTTGCTGAAAAACTTGATATCGGAAAATCTAAGATTTATAACATGATCAAAAGCGGAGAAATAAAATTAAAACAATAGTGCATGTACGGTATAGTAAATAAATCTATCGAAGAATTAGTAGTTGCTAATTATGGACAAGAAAAATGGGAAGACATCAAGGCCAAAAGCAATATTAATATCGAATACTTCATCAGCAACGAAAGTTATGATGACGATGTCACCTATAAACTTGCAGGTACTATCGCTCAGGAACTTAGTGTCAGTGTGGACGATGTTTTGAAACTTTTTGGAGAGTGGTGGATCCTTCATACCGGCAAAAATCACTACGGTTATTTGCTGGAAAGTGGCGGAGACAATTTTAGGACATTTATGCTCAATCTCCCTTCCTTTCACAACAGAGTCATGATGATGTATCCCAAACTAACCCCACCGGAATTTAAGGTTTCCAACGTCGAAGAAAGGTCCCTGCATTTACATTATTTTTCAAAAAGAAAAGGACTCACTGTATTTGTTTATGGTTTAATGTCAGGTTTGGGAAAGTTTTTTAATGCGAATGTAACCACTCAACACCTGGAATCTATCCAAGGTGAAAACACACACGAAATTATTAAAGTCGTATGGGAAATTCAATAAAAGAAAGTAGTTTATTGATAGAAATTTTTCCATATTCTATCGTTTTAGATTCATCGCTCAACATTAAAGACTTTGGCAAAAGTATTGAGAAAATAATAAAAATTCAAAAGACTTAGATGTTCTACATTGTTTTCAGATTCAAAGACCATATCTTGAAAATGTAAATTATCATGTTATATCCACTCTCCTGAATGAAGGATTTTATATAAAGCATACAGAAAGTGGCTTTGTATTCAGGGGACAATTCCGACGCCTCTCGGATATTGATCATCTGATATTTTTAGGAAGTTTGTGGGTTATGGATATCGAACAATTGAAACCTTACAAATTACAAATCAGTGATTTTCCGGCTTATGACCCTACCTTTGATTATTTACATGTTTTAAAACAAGCAGATATTCATAAAAATGAATTAACTGAATTAATTAAAAAAATTGACAATCAATCAGCCCATATAAAAAGAACTAACACTGAATTAAACTTCGCAAAAACGCAGCTTGAAAATATCTTTAACGAAATGACGGATGTGGTGTATTCCGTAAAACTTCCTGAACAGGAAGTAATATTTATTACTCCTTCAATATCTATGCTGTTTGAGATTGAATCAAATACATTTATTAACGATTTTGATTTGTGGAAAAAAATAATTGTCAAGGATGATGTATCTGTCATCAATGAAATCCAAAATCAATTAAATGAAAAAGGTGAATTCGATGTTAAATACAGAATCATCACTCCCGGAGGTAGATTGAAATGGATAAATAACAGTGGAAAATTTATATATGATGAAAATAAAATTCCTGTAAGATTAGACGGTATCGTGTCTGAGCGAACCCAACAATATCTGGCTGAAGAAGAACTTGCTCAGGAATTGTTATTACAGGAGGCCCTGATTGATATAGCATCCACATATATCAACCTCGACCCTAAGGATGTTAAAAACACCATAAACAAATCACTTGAAAAAATGGGTCTTTTTGTTGCCGCAGACAGATCATATATTTTTGATTATGATTTTGATTCAGCCACCACGTCTAACACATATGAATGGTGTAATGAAGGTGTCGATCCTGAAATAAACAACCTGCAGCAAGTGCCCATGGAGTATTTTCCTCAGTGGGTCGAACAACATCAAAAAGGGGAAGCTTTTTATATACCGGATGTACCGGCACTTAACGATGATGATGAAGGTGGTCTGAAATCCATCCTCGAACCACAAGGCATTAAAAGTTTGATTGCCATACCAATGTTGGATGGCAAAGAGTTGACTGGGTTCGTGGGATTTGACTCTGTTAAAAAACATCATGATTACAGTGATAAAGAAAAAAGGTTGTTGTTTCTTTTCGGACAAATGCTGATCAATATACGCAACCGGCAAAAATGGGAAAACCAACTCAGAATTCAGGAAGAAAAATATCGAAACATCATAGCCAACATGAATCTGGGACTTTTGGAAGTGGATTTGAATGATGAAATCATTTATGCCAATCAAAGTTTTTGTGACATGTCCGGCTATGGTTTAGAAGAGCTGAAAGGAAAAAAAGCTGCCGAACTTTTTGTGAAAGAAAGTCAGAGAAACATTATTTATGAAAAAAATGAAATCAGAATTCAATCTGTATCTGATAGTTATGAAATCGAAGTCACCGATAAATACGGAAAACCACATTGGTGGTTTGTAAGCGGAGCACCAAACTACAACGATAAAGGACAATTGATAGGAAGTATCGGTATTCATCTTGATATCACAGAGCAAAAAAGGCTTGAGCAGGAATTGGCCAAAGCCATAACCTTTGCAGAAGCAGCGGCCAAAGCCAAAGAACTTTTTCTGGCCAATATGAGTCATGAAATCCGGACGCCACTCAACGTCATCATCGGTATGATTCGCCAGTTGACCAAAGAAAATCTGACCACAGGCCAGCACTTTTATGTCAAACAATCAGAAAGTTCTGCAAAACACCTGCTTACCATACTCAATAATGTTTTGGACATTGCCAAAATTGAGTCCGGTGATATGGAGATCTTTGAAGAATCCTTCAGTCCCGGGGCCCTGACCTACAACGTTCATTCCATCATGTACTCACAGGCCAAAGACAAAAATCTGGAATTCAAGCTCAATGTCAGCCCTGAAATAAAGCCGGTACTCAAAGGTGATGATACCAGATTGCGACAAGTCCTGATCAATTTGGTAGGTAATGCCATCAAATTTACCGATAAAGGGAGTATTCATGTTTCAGTAGAATTGATAGAAGAAATTGAAGGGAAACAGACATTAAAATTTGAAGTTGCGGATACAGGTATCGGTATGTCTGAGGAGTTTATTTCCAGGATATTCGATAAGTTTTCACAGGAACATAATACCTCAAACCGAAAATATGAAGGTACAGGTTTGGGAATGGCTATCTCTAATGATTTGATTCGTCTTATGGGAGGAACAATGGAGGTAAAAAGTACCAAAAACCAAGGGACTGTCTGTAGTTTTGAATTGACTTTATCTATTGGCAATCCTGAAAGTCTGGTTTCCAACAGCCAAAAAATCAAAGAAGGATCATTTAAAGGCAAAAAGGCACTTCTTGTGGAAGACAATGAGATGAACAGATTTATCGCTATACAAAGTCTCGACTTTTTGGGCTTTGAAACGGTTGAAGCTGAGAATGGTTTGATTGCTACAGAACTTATTCAAAAACAAGATTTCGACCTTGTTTTGATGGATATCCAAATGCCGGTGATGGATGGTGTGGAGGCGACCACGTTTATTCGTGAAAAACTGAAAATTCAAACTCCGATAATTGCACTTACAGCCAATGCTTTCAAACATGATATTGATTTGTATCTGCAGAAAGGTATGAATGATTTTATCACCAAACCTTATGATGAGCAGGATTTTTTTAAGAAAATTGAGCACGTGCTGAGTCTGTCTTATGATGTTTTGAAAGTCGAAAAACCCGAATTTGGCAATGATGATAAACGTAATACAGAAGCACCACTCTTTGACTTAAGTTTACTGCGGCAATTAAGTCGCGGAAATGAAGACTTTGTAAAAAAGATGGTAGCTGTTTTTGTGAATCTAACCGCAGAAAATACTGAAGCATTCGAAGATGCCATAGATCATGACGATACTGAAAAAATAAAAAAACTGGCACACAAAATCAAACCAAGTATAGATCAGTTGGATATCAAATCACTTAAGGAAGTAGTAAGAGAAGTAGAAAAATATGATGTTGAAATCCGATCAAAGGATGAAATGTATGCTTCCGTCAGACATATTATCAGGGTTTTGAGGGAGGTTGCGGATCAGTTGGGGCGATAGGAAAATTTGGGCAATATAGATTTAAGAGATTTGATACTACTTAAAAATATTTCAGGCTGACGATTTAATTATTATTAAATAATGCGATATATTTGCAACTATAATCGGAATTATTCCGTTTATCTATACATAAAATATAAATGTATTGAAACCCGAAATCATATATAATGTAGAAAATGTACCAATAAGTCATGCTGTTTTATCGAATTTTCTTGCAAATTACGAAAGAATAAATGACAAAATTGGATACATGATAGAAACTGGAGAGTTAACAAAGATACAAAGAGGTCTTTATATTGTAAATAACGTAAAGCACAAAAATCAATATTTAAATTATAATATTGCTAACACACTGTATGGTCCTTCCTACATTAGTCGCTTCTCAGCTTTAAGTTATTATGGTCTTTTATCTGAACAAACTGTTAGTATAGAATCAATGGCATTAAGTAGGTTTAGAAAGTACCAAACTCCTGTTGGATTATTTACATATTTTCCTTCTCAAAAAGCTAAATTTTCTATAGGTATTAATTCTTTAAATATGAATGATTATTGTAGTTTTTTGATGGCCTCTCCTGAAAAAGCACTATGCGATCTTATTTGGACAGAAAAGAATATTCCAATAATAAATGCAGATGATATGGCTTATTATTTAGAAGAAAATTTAAGGTTTGATATGGACTTCTTTAAAGAAGCAGATAAAAATATATTCAAAGAATGTTTTACGGCGGGGAATAAAAAAAAAGAAATAGGATTTTTATTAAAATTAGCAAAAAACAACTAAAATGATAAAAGAATGGTATAATTCATATAATGTTACCAATCAGGATGAATCTCTAAAAGCAAAACGAGAGATCATTCAATACATCACATTGTCAGGCCTTTCCAGAAGTGATTTTTTTTCAAAAGCATCTTATTACGGAGGTACTGCCCTAAGGATGCTATATGGTTTACCAAGATTCTCTGAAGATATTGATTTTTCATTAAATTATTCTGATCCAAATTTTTCACTAAAGGATTATTTTACATATATCGAGAAAGAATGTGATATGCATGGGCTTGCTGTGGATCTTTCAGTAAAAGATAAAGTACATCCCAATGATGTCGAATCCGCCTTTTTGAAGGATAATACAGAATGGAATATTATATCAGTACAAGAAAAGAATTCAGCTTCTATAAAAATCAAAATAGAAATAGATAGAAACCCTCCTTTATTTTTTGAAACAGAACCTAAGTTAATTTTAAGGCCTTTTTCTTTCTACATCAATACATTTAAAGAATCTTATCTGTTTGCAGGAAAGATGCACGCTTTTTTATTTAGAGAATGGAAAACCAGGGTAAAAGGCAGAGATTGGTATGATTTAGAATGGTACGTCAAAAGAGGAACGCCTTTGAATCTCAGGCATCTGCAGGAAAGAGCAATTCAAAGTAATCATTTAAATAAAGATATTATCTTAAATAAGGAGCTTCTGAATGAAATTATCATTGACAAGATCTCAAAAACAGATATAAAAATGGCTTTAATTGATATAGAGCGCTTCATCCAAAACCCATCTGACCTGAACATTTGGTCTAAACAATATTTTTATGATTTGGCCAATATGATTAAATATGAGTGAATGGATATTCCTTCTTCGGAGTAAAAATTCATAATAAATAACATCATATTTTCACAAGTCTGCCTCACAGCCGCCGGAAATTTTAATGCCGCCATCAGGGGTACTGCCACAATCAGCCACGTAGTTTCTTTCCAATTTTGAGTATAATTCCATTTTATGGAATTTATTTTCTTGTTTTACAAGCCATATTATATTGATATTCATCTAATTATGATTTTGGCCTGTCATTCGCATATACTATTATAAAATATAAAATAGTATGCAACACCATTTTAAATCAGTATTTGTAGTAGATGACGACCGGTTCCACCTGGAGATAATGAAACAAATTCTCTCAGAGGCAGGGATAAACAATATTACATGTTTTGAAAGTGGCGTAGATTGTCTCGACCGGATTCACCAAAAGCCGGATGTAATCTTTTTAGACCATCAGATGGATATTTATACCGGCCAGGTAACCCTCCGAAAAATCAAACGCTACAATCCCAATACATTTGTGGTAATGGTTTCTGCTCAGGAAAATATTGATACCGCAGTAGAAACGCTGAAACACGGAGCTTTCGACTATATCCAAAAAAATGAAAATCTGGAATCCAACATCAAAAATGTGTTGGTCAAAATAACAGAAATCAGAGAGCTTCTAAAAGAAAGAAAACCTTCATTATTAAAAAGTATTTTCAAATTTATATAATGATGAAGTATTCGCTATTAATGTCTCTGATTTTTCTTTTGACATTTTCTTCATGTAAAACAACCAACTTATTTGTCGTGCCAAATACAAATCATTCCACAACCGTTTTGGACAGTATTTTTTGGTCTGATACATCTTATCAATATCACATCAGAAAGGATGATAAAATCACCATTTCAGTCTGGGGACAGGACGATATCAGCGTAGGATCTACTTACGGCATCTACAATTCCAATGAAGTGTACGGCAAGTGGCTTATGGTCGATGCTAAGGGAAATGTGGAAATTCCCAAAATAGGAACTTTTAACGTTGAAAAAATGACCATTATTCAACTGAAAGATACGTTGAAAAACATTTACAGTGACTGGATTAAAACACCTGTTATTGATATCAAAGTATTAAACAGAGAAATCGCCATCTTAGGTGAAGTGAGAGACCCTCAGGTCATCAATGTTGATAAAGAAAGAAACACGCTGATGGAAATGATAACCCGATGCAAAGGGCTTGAGTTTTATGCTAATCCCAAATATGTTAAAGTTTTGCGTCAGGTAGGTGATGATGTTTATATTGCCAATATTGACCTGAGTAAAGGTAGCGATTTGTTAAAACGAAATATCAATCTCTATCCGGGTGACGTAGTAGTCGTACCATCCAAAAAGTATAAAGAATTTGATAAACGGATTTCTACGATTATTCCATTCACTACAGCTTTGACTTCTGCCGCCATTTTTATGGGTGCTTTTTAACCAATATTATTTAATAAAATGGACAATCAATTCAATTTTATAAAACCATATCTGCGTGGTTGGATCATTATCGTAGCAGCCATGATAGGTGCCTATATGCTGGCATCAAAATACCTGTCATACGTCACTCCGATGTATGAAAGTACCGCAAAACTCAGACTTGCAGACCTGAATGAAGGTGTGCCCAACAGCAATTTATACAAAGATCTGGATGTATTTGCCAATACACAAAAAATTAATGCCGAAATTGAACTGATTAAATCCCACGCTATCATCAAAAAGGCATTGATGAAAGTACCTTTTGAAACAACCATTTTCCGACAAGGGAAATTGAAATCAACAGAACTGTTTAGTGATGCACCTCTGCACATATTTAAAATAAAAATAGAAGATCAATTTTTGAATAAACCTTTTCAATTGATGGTCAGAGACACTTCAGCTGCCACCCTGATTGATCCTGAAGGAACTTCTCATGAAATAAAATTGGGTGATACTATTCAAATAGCCGGTTCTTCATTCCTGATTTCTGTAAACAGAGATTTAATGGTGTCAAAACCCAATACAAAAATTGTAGACCACTATACTTTTGAATTTGTAAGTGAAGAAAGTCAACTTAGTGAAATATTAAAAAATCTTGATGTAACGGCTGTAGACAAAGATGTTCCGGTCATCCGAATCAGCTATAAATCTGCACATCCCGAAAAGGCTGCACTTTTTCCGAATGCATTGGCTCAGGCTTACATTGAAGATTATATCCAAACCAAATTTGGTGCTGCAGATGTCACAAGCAACTTTTTGAATGACCGCATCAACGAAATCAGTGGTAAACTGGCAGGTACGGAGTCAGCCATACTCAACTATCGTGAAAGTGAAGATATTACCAACATCCGACAGGAAACAGAAACTGACCTTAGACAAATTTCGCAATTAAAAATACAACAAACCAATCTCAAAATGAGCCTGGAAGCTATCCGTGAGTTGGATCAATATATGGAAAAAGGGAAAAATAATTTTTTAGATCTGGCGCCCAATTTTGAAGCGTTTACAGATCTTCTTTCTACAGAAATGATTAAAAAAATCAAACAACTTCAATCAGAAAAAAAGGATTTATTATTGGTGTACACACCAAAAGATGAAAAAGTCATCGCCATCGACCACAAGATAAATGACATTTCTTCCTACCTTAAGGAAAGTATCAGCAATACCAGAAAAAATCTGGAATCCAAATACAGCAATTTGATGTATGATATTGAAGAAGCTGAAAAGGTATTTATTACCGTTCCTGAAAAGGAAAGAATGATGACGATCTTAAACCGCGAATTTGAAATATATCAACAGTCCTACAACTTTCTGAATCAGAAAAAAATTGAAGCAGAAATCGCTAAAGCTGCAAAAGTTGCTTTCCACAGAATCATCACTCCCGCAGATATCAGTAAAATACCGGTATCGCCCAACAGAACCATCATCAAAGGTGTGGCTGTGATTTTGGGAATGTTGGGTGCTATGATGTTGATCTTTATCGTGCACAGTATGAAAGCAAGAGTTAATGACATATCTACAGTCGAGTCAAACAGTATGATTCCGGTTATTGCTACCGTACCGAAATTTAAAAAAGATGAAGTTAAGGTCAATTTTTTTCTTACTGCCACAACGCAATGGCAGGTTAAAGAATTGTTGCAACCTCATGGGATCATTTGTTTCACAGGCTTCAATCAAAAACATGCAGTCTCGTTTATTTCTTCAGAGATAATCCGTACTTTACAAAATCAGGGACGCAAAATACTGGTGGTTCGCCTTGTAGATGACAATCATTGCGATGACTTTTGGCGTCTTGAAAATCCGGATGGACAAACTTCAGAATTGATGCTGAACAGATCAAAAATGATGTATAATACTACAGAAGAAATTCAAAATTTGGTTAAAAACCAAAGTGCAAATTTTGACCAAACCATCATATTAAATTCAAATTTTGGTGAGGCCTATACCTTAGCACAAATGGCTATTGCTCAACTGAATGTGGTGTGTATAGATACAAGACTCACTCCGGCAAAGAAGATAACTGAAGTAGATCTTTTGACATCAGAATACAAATTGCCCAATGTAAATTTTGTCCTTAACAGAGCAGGATATAACCCGGGTTTCAATTCCGAAATATTCCGGACCTTCAGGAAGTTAATTGTTTTTTTTACAATGAAACTAAAAAAATGAAAATACTCAGTAGCCCGAAGACATTGGTTTTGGCGGATCAGGCAGTTTTTAGTGGTACTGGTTTTTTGCTGACTATGCTCCTCGCAAGACATCTGAAAGTTTCAGACTTTGGTGCGTATTCAGCCATAGTGTTGGTGGTTTATCTGGCCGTCAGTGCCATCAGTGCCTGGACGTCTCAGGTGTTTCAGGTAGCTGCCGACAGGACAAAAAGCTATATTAGTTTTGTATTTTGGATACAAATTGTATTGGTGTTGCTCGTTGTTTTAGCTTTAAAAATCATACAATATATTTTTTCATTTCAAATGCTGAGTTTTGCATGGTTGTTTGGAATGGGTTTCGTTTTTTACGATTTTGGCAGAAAAATATTATTGACTCTCGACAGGCCTTTTGATGTTTTGGTACTGGACATTTTTACTTCATCCCTGATGATTTTTGCATTTCTTGTTTTTAAATATCAGGGTTCTAAAAATACGAACGATGTATTATTGTATTTTTCAGGTGTTTATTTACTTTCTTTTCTATATATTTTGTACTTAGTCAGGCCTTTTGAATTTCATCTAAAGATATTCAAATCTTATCTGTCGAAACACGTAAATCATGGAAAATGGTTATTCGCTACGGCGGTAAGCCAATGGTGGGCAAGTAACTTATTTGTAGTGGCATCCGGTTTTTATTTGGGGACAGCAGCTTTGGGAGCCCTCCGCTTAGGACAATCCATATTTGGTGTTTTGAATGTGCTCTTACAAAGTTTTGAAAACTACATATTGCCACAGACGGTGCTCAAAATGCAGTATAACCAATTATCCGGCATCCATTATCTCAGGGGAATGAATCAGAAACTTGCCTTTGTTTTTATTCCTGTTTTGTTTCTGATTTTTACCTTTTCTTCATTTTTGATTTTATTAGCAGGTGGTGAAAATTATATAAAATATTCCTTTGTTTTAAAAGGTCTGAGCATTTTATACATTTTTATTTTTCTCAGCCAACCCGTTCGGTTTATGATCAGATCCTTGCAGATGAATAATCATTTTTTCTACGCTTATTTTTTAAGTCTTGTTTTTGCTTTACTAACATCCGGGTGGCTTATATCAGGGTTTGGATTGAATGGTGTCATTGCGGGACTAATAGGTTCGCAATTGGTATTAATGTTTTACCTGTCCCTCATTTTAAAATTAAAAAATATCAACCTATGGAAATCATCCACATCGTATTAGGAAAAGCTAATCCTGACAGACTGAATGGTGTTAACAAAGTGGTCTACAATATGGCAACTGAACAGACAAAAGCCGGTAAAAATATTCAAGTATGGGGAATCACAAAAAACCCTGTTCACGACTATCCGGAACGCAATTTTAAAACCGAGCTTTTCGGCGCATCTAAATTTCCTTTTTTTGTATCAGAAACATTAAAAGAAGCAGTTTTAAAACACAGGAACGCCGTTTTTCACCTACATGGAGGATGGGTTCCAGTTTTTAGTGCTTTGGCAAAATATTTGAGCAAAAATCAAATAAAATTTGTGTTGACGCCTCATGGAGCTTATAATGAAGTTGCCATGAAAAAGAGTTCATTTGTAAAAAAAGTATACTTCCAATTATTTGAAAAAAGACTTCTCAAATCAGCACATAAAGTTCATTCTATTGGTAAAAGTGAAGTAGCAGGACTTCATATCATTTCACCGGCAAGCACATCATTTTTATTACCTTATGGTTTTCAATATACACATCATATTCAAAAAAATACCAAAAATGTAGATTTTACCATTGGTTTTGTGGGACGGTTGGACATACATACCAAAGGTCTGGATTTGTTGTTAGAAGCTTTTTATGTATTCCAAAAAAACGAACCGGACACCAGGTTATGGATTATAGGTGAAGGAGAAGGACAACCTTTCCTGGAAAATTTTATAAAAGAAAAAAAGCTTACGAATGTCGTGTTATGGGGAAAAAAATTCGGTCAGGAAAAAGACGAACTTTTTAGTAAAATGCATGTATTTGCTCACCCCTCGAGAAATGAAGGATTGCCTACAGCGGTGCTGGAAGCAGCGGCATTTGGGGTGCCTATGATCGTTACCCATGCTACCAATGTCGCAGAATATGTTTCTGATTTTCAGGCAGGTATAGCTATTGATGATAATGATGTAAGTTCATTGTTGGACGCTATTTGTAGATTATTTAAAATTTACAAAAATCAACAAACTGCATCATTTGTTACTGGTGCTCAAAATATGTTGGAACAAAAATTTTCCTGGTCAGTCCTTGTGGACCAATATGATGAATTATATAAATAGATGAATATTACATTATCAAACAAAGACCATAATATTTTCCTGAAAAAGATCAATTGGCAATTGATGCTGATCCTTCTTTTGATGACGGCATGTTTTTTTACCTGGAGCGAAAATGTAGCTATTACCAGAGTCATCAAAGTGGTGGGCAGAATGGGAATGCTCTACGCTTCCTGGTATGTATATAAGAGTATCATTCAATACGGTGCTGCTGATAATCTCAAAACCAACAACATCCTATCGATGGTTTTTTACGGCATATATTTGTTGTTGGGATTTGCGTCTTTTATGTGGAGCACCAATGTGGGTTACAGTGCATTACAATGGTTTATGACATCACAGACGCTGGTCTTTTGTTTTTTCTTTATCAAAAGTTTGTATTTATTAGATCAGTTTTTTCCTGACCATCCTATCCGTCTTTACAATCTCTTAGGAAACGCTGCCTTTGTGCTCATTTTGATTTTTGTGGTAGGCATGTATGTCAATCCTGATGTGTTTTACCGGTTGACCCATGGTGGTGAAGAAGCGAGGTTGGGCGGTTACATGATGAACCCCAATGAACTGGGAATGCTGGCGGGAGTCGGGGTGGCCGGATTGATGTTTGACATTCGGAGAAATCACAATAAATGGTGGACGATACTCAAACTACTTATCTTGTTTTACGGACTTTTTGCCACGGGGTCAAGATCATCCTTGATTGGTGCTTTGCTTATCATAGGATTTCACGTATTGCAATCAGAACAAAAAAAATTTGCTGTAGCTGCCATTGTGGTTATGATGTTGGTTGCACCAATTGCTATTTATAAAGTTGTATTAAAAGATGGTGATCCCGAGCGAATGGAAGAGGTGCTTACCCTGACGGGAAGATTGCCCTTTTGGCAGGCATTGATCAATGAAGGTTTGCCGCGCGAACCGCTATTGGGTTTTGGTTTTATGAGGATAGATTACAAAGAATATTTTCAAAGTGCTCACACTTATCCGGGTAAGATGACCCACAATACTTTTATGCAGGTACTGATGAATCTTGGTTTGGTCGGCATCACTATTGTGTTGTTTCAGTTGCTATTTACAATAGGAGGTATCATGAGGGAGAATGCTGAAAAAAAACTCATGCTTTTTTGTCTGCTCATTCCGTTGATCATCAATTCGTTTACGGAGTTTGGTATCTTTGGAGAGTCTAATTACGGCATTTTGTTTTATCAACTTGTCATCATGTATATTACCTTCCGCCCGGGCAATATTTTGACGAAGTGGCAGCGATTACATTTGGTGAAGACGGGGAGGATTGAGGGTTAAATGACCTATTTCTCGCTGAGCTTGGGTTTCTTGCTGTGCTCGAAAAGACAGGTTTCTCGTATCACTTAGGAGGGGAGGTTTCTCGCTTCGCTCGAAATGACGTTTGCTGTTTTTATTATAATGGAGCGATGCGAGGCGTAAACGCCTCGCATCGCTCCATTCCCCCCACAAGGCACATGCCGTCATTTCGAGCGAAGCGAGAAAACCCGAGCGAAGCGACAAACCCCGTCTTTTCGAACGAAGCGAGAAAACCCAAACGTACCGACAAAACCCGAGCTCTGCGACAAAACCGTCATTTCGAGCGAAGCGAGAAAACCCAAGCGCAACAAGAAAACCCAAACGTACCGACAAAACCCAAGCGAAGCGACAAACCCCGTCTTTTCGAGCACAGCGAGAAACCAAATGGCACCGGCAATACCCAAGCACAGCGACAAAGCCTAATCGAAGCGAAAACCAAATTTCCCTACTACCATCAAACTTGTTTAATCATTTTATAAAATATTTACAGAACTTTTAAAAACAAATCTTCGTTTATAAATTTTAAAAATAAAAATTCTGTTAACTCTAATAGAGAAATTACAATATATAAAACTATACAAATGATGAAAATTGGATACACATATATCTTGACAAATAAAAATCGGACAACTCTTTATGTAGGTGTAACGAGTGATTTGATTAAAAGAGTAGCTCAACATAAATCTCATTATTATAAAAATTCATTCACAAGTAAATATAATGTGGAATACTGTATTTATTTTGAAAAGTTTCCCACCATACTGGAGGCAATCAGAAGAGAGAAAGAAATTAAAAAATGGAGTAGAATCAAAAAAGAAAATTTGATTAACAGAGTAAATCCTGAATGGATTGAAATCGATGTAAAAAATTACAAAAAACCTATTCCTTTTAAAGATGAGTTACAAAAATTAGTAGACGACTATTTGAAAGATAATGGAGAAAAAAATGAGTAAAACAGAGATTTCTGTAAGCAAGAAAAGCTTAAAATTAACGTTTCTCGCTGTGCTTGGGTTTCTCGCTGTGCTCGAAAAGACAGGTTTCTCGTATTATTTAGGAGAGTAGGTTTCTCGCTTCGCTCGAAATTACGTTTGCTATTTATTTTAAAATGGAGCGATGCGAGGCGTTTACGCCTCACATCGCTCCATTTCCCCAACAAGGCACATACTTTCATTTCGACCGAAGGAGAGAAAACCCGAGCGCACCGACAAACACCACACACCTTTCAAAACCCCGTCCTTTCGACCGAAGGGAGAAACCCCAGGTTAACCGACAAACCAATTTCAAAGCGACAAACCCCGACCGCTGTCACAAAATTTTTATTATAAATAATTCCATAAACCATATTTATTTCCATAATATGGAATTTTATTGTTTTTCAAGTTATGTGCAATAAATTGAAATTCAATAAATTATATCATTGGCAAATCATTTGTTTGTTTCCGTTGGTATAATAATATATTATGGACAACATTCAAAATATTTTCGAAAAGATAGCTTCAGATGATAATCATCTGTCATTCACAAAACCGGTCTTTGTACATTTCATATCTAATCAGGATGGTAGCGTTCGTTGGGTTTGGCCTGTACATGCCCAAAGTCCGCTTTTTCTGAAATTCTACCACATTCAGGGCATGAAAGCATACCTTTTTGCAACATTTATCAAAATCATTTTTGGTTTACGTCTTCAACGATGGATCTTTAAAAAAGAACAGGTGCAAATCAATCAAAAAACTATAAAAGATTATATTAATCTGATGAATGATCGCTGGGCTCTTTTTACAGGTACTACAGGACCAAATCAAAAATATATTTTATATCAGCAACATCAAAACGGAAATGAAGGAACATTTACCAAAATTTCTCTTTCTCCTGAAAGTCTGGATCTTATCAACCAAGAAAGGACGGTTCTTGAGTTTTTGGCAAAAGAAAAAAATATTGGCTTTGACTTTCCTGCTATAATATCTACTGACCGAAACTATATCAAACTTTCAGAGAATCGTACATTTTCAAAAAGAGTAAACCAATGGGGTCACCAACATTCTCAATTTCTCAGTGCTGTCGAAAAAATAAATTCAAATGAAATTAGTTTTGATAATTTTGACAAATTGCATCAAATAAGTAGCAGAATCAAACAGCTTAAACATGACAGAAAAAAACTGCCTTCCGGAATCGTAAAAAAGCTGGAATACCTGGTTCATTCGCTGAACAATAAAATCTTAATAACACATCTTGCTCACGGTGACTTCACACCATGGAATACTTATGCTAACCGGCAGGGTGAGTTGTACGTTTATGATTGGGAATTGTCTTCAAATATCTATCCAAAAGGATTCGATTTTTTTCACTATTTTTTTCAAAATTCAATCCTGGTACAAAAGAAAAACTGGAAAGACATAAAATCGGAAATGGCAAAAAATGAAGCCTTTTTTGAAAATGAAACGGAATTTCAAAAATATCTTTCTCTATATCTTTTGGTTAATCTACTCAATTATCTCGAAGTATACGAAAGACAATCTGTATGGCACCCGCAAATCAATTGGTTGCTCGAATCCTGGAACATGGCACTGAGTGATGTTCTGTCGTATACAATCTCTGAAAGAGAGCTAATTATCCTCGATGTTTTTGATCACCTGCACCAAAAAAAATATGCGGGTTTAAAATTGGCAGACCAACCTGAAAAGATTTCAGAATACTCAGATATTGACTTTCTGATGTCAAAATCTGTCTCCATTCCTTTAATTAAAATGCTCAAAATCCATCCATTGGTCAAAAAGTTGAAAATACAAAGTGGTTTTGCTATGACAAAAATGACTGTATTAACACAAAATAATCAAATTCTCTCTCTCGATACTATTCACCGGTTGAAACGCAAAAATCTCGAATTTATGTCCGTTGAAGAATTAACCGAAAGACCGTACATTGATAAAACAGGTATTAAAAAAGTTGGATTGATGGATATGTTACAGTTCTTAGGTTTATTTTACGGACTGAATTATGCCAAAATACCTTTCCGATATGATGCATATGTTGATGTAATTCACACAGAAAATCAAAAGCTGGATTTTTTAATCAATGATCAGTTTTATTCAAAATTGCCTAATACATCAGCATTAAAAAGTGAAATAAAAAAAATGAAACAGAACAAAGGATATTCCTTTTTGATAAATACCTTAACCTATTTTTTAGACACAGTGATAAACGTTTTTTATCAAAAAGGTATGATCATTACTTTTAGTGGAGTCGATGGTGCCGGAAAATCAACTGTTATCGAAAATACGAAAAAAGAAATTGAAAAAAAATTACGCAAACGTGTGGTCGTTTTCAGACATCGGCCATCTGTCCTTCCTATTTTAAGCGCATGGACTAAAGGCAAATCACAAGCAGAAAAAGCAGCAACTGAAACCTTGCCACGACAAGGTCATAACAAAAGTTTTATCAGCTCGTTACTCAGGTTTGCTTATTACTATACTGACTACGTTTTGGGACAGTTTTACATCTATGTAAGGCATGTACTGAGAGGAGATGTGGTGCTGTATGACAGATATTATTTTGACTTTATTAATGACAGTCTCAGAAGCAACATTACACTACCGGATTGGATTCTGAAAAGTGGTTATACCTTATTATTAAAACCTGATTTGAATTTCTTTTTATATGCTGATCCTCAGACTATTTTAACGCGCAAAAAGGAATTAGACGAAGCAACCATTATCACATTGACCCGAAATTATCTGGAATTATTTAATAATTTGGGGAAACATAGAAATGATCAATATCAGTCTATTGAAAACATCCATCTGGGGCAGACTTTATCTCATATTTCAAATACTATTCAAAGTAAACTGATATCATGATCCGATCTCTTTCAGAAAAAATAATCAGGCATAGAAATCCTGATTTTTGTTTGCATTCAGATATTTCTTCAGTAACATTATTTTCATTTTTGCAAATGAATTTTTGGAGTCTTTTCAGAGGTTGGAAATTAATCTTTTTTGGAAAAAATCCAAAAATGGCTCTTCTTGGTTGTAATGTAAAATTTTTCAATATTTCAAAAATCAGATTTGGAAAATACCTCAAATTAGGTGACCACGTTTTTCTTAGTGCTTTAGGCAGAGAAGGTATAATCCTGGGAAATAATGTTGGCATCGGTGCATTCAGCAGACTGGTAGTTTCGACAACTTTTGATCATCCCGGTGAATACATAAAATTAGGAAACAATGTCGGCATCGGAGAATTCGCCTATTTAGGTGGTGCCGGTGGACTTGAAATTGGTAACGACTGTATCGTTGGTCAATATTTCAGCTGTCATCCCGAAAATCATATCGCTGAAGACACCAACAAGCTGATCAGACTTCAGGGCGTCACAAGAAAAGGAATTACCATTGGACCAAATTGTTGGATTGGTAGTAAAGTTACCATTCTGGATGGCGTTTCTATCGGTTCTGGTTGTATCATCGCTGCCGGAGCAGTGGTCACCCGATCATTCCCGGACCAATCTGTCATCGGTGGTGTGCCTGCGAAACTCTTAAAATCAAGGATATGAAAACAATATTAGCTACCACCTATGCAGTAAATCCTTACAAGGGCTCGGAAGACGGAATGGGGTGGAATTTTGTATTACAAATTGCCAGATTCAACAAAGTCATCGCCATTACCCGGGAAAATAATCGTCAGGCCATCGAAGAATACATGGGGCAAAATCCAAATGATGTATACTCAAACATGACGTTTTTATACTTCGATCTTCCTTTTTGGATGCGCTTCTGGAAAAAAGGAAACCGGGGTGCCATGTTTTATTATCTTTTGTGGCAAAAAGGTATCGTTTCTTTTATTAAAAATCAAAAAATTCAATACGATATTGTGCATAATGTCAATTTTCACAACGACTGGACGCCGTCTTTTTTATGGAAATTGGGAAAACCATTTGTGTGGGGTCCGGTGGGTCATCACCCTTTGATGCCATCTCAGTATCTGGCTCCATATTCAAAAAAATATTGGATCAAAGACCGGTTGACGTGGATGGCAAAACAATATTTTTGGAAATTTTCATACAACTTACATCGTTGTAAAAATCAAGCATCGCATATCTGGTGCATGAATGAATCAGTACCGGGAATATTAGAGTTATCAAACAATTTTTCAGTCAATCCTTCTGTAGCTACACAGGATTTTGGTTGGGAAAAAAATCAAGCAAATGAACATTTTACAGTTATTTCAGCAGGAAGATTTGTTCCCTTAAAAGGTTTTGATCTTACGATAGAAGCTTTTGCAAAAATGATAAAATCAATGCCGTATGAAGATAAAAAAAATTGCCGGCTGATATTGGTAGGAAGTGGACCGGAAGAAGTTATGTTACAAAAGATGTGCGTAAAAAACAACATTGAACATCAGGTGAAGTTTATTTCCTGGTTGGAACGTGATGTTTTGATGCATATGTTTAAAACTTCATCTGTCTTTTTGTTTCCTTCTCACGAAGGTGCAGGAATGGTGGTCGCAGAGGCATTGTCATTTGGATTGCCTGTAATATGCCTCCAAAATGAAGGTCCCGGAGAATTTATAAACGAAACTTGTGGTATAAAAATCAAAATGTCCAATTATGACTATACAACTGAAGCACTATCTGAGGCTTTGACATCTTTGTATTTTGATTCAAACAAAAGAAATAAATTGCGGGTCGGAGCCAGAAAACGGTTTGAAAATATATTTCATTGGGACCGAAGGGGCGAACAACTTCAAAAAATATATGCCGACCTATGAATCAACAACCTAAAATATTTGTTTTTCATTTGCTCAATGACAGAAGCGGCAGTCCAAAGGTATTAAGTCAGTTATTGAAACATTGGGTCAAACAAAAAAGAGACATTCACCTGTACACGACAAAAAATAAAAACGGATTTTTATCCGAAACTGAAGGTGTAAAATTTTATGACGGTTGGTATGTTTTTCAGCCCAATCCCTGGCTGAGGTTGTTGTATTTTACACTGAGTCAGATGATTTTGATTTTCAGAATGTGGAACAAAATCGGAAGCAGTGACATCATTTATATAAATACGGTTTTGCCTTTCGGTGCAGCTATTTTAGGAAAATGTAAAGGAGCAAGAATCATATATCATGTTCATGAAAGTACCGTAAATCCCAAAATTCTTAAATGGTTTTTATTAAAAATAGTAAAAACAACAGCCAATGACATCATCAATGTTTCCCGCTATGTTCAACAATCGCACAACATATCTTCATTACCCAATCATTTGATATACAATGCGATAGAAAATTCATATGTAGAAAATATTTTACCCAAAATTTCATCACAAAGTCCGAAGAACGTTTTAATGGTATGCTCTTTAAAAAAATATAAAGGCATATATGAATTTTTGCAATTGGCCCGGGACCATCCTCAATTTTTATTTCGTTTGGTCATGAATGCATCAATATTTGAAATCAATTCATTTTTTAAAGAAGATAAAATTCCTTCCAATCTTACTTTGTATGCTTCACAAAAAAACCTTCACCCTTTTTATCAATGGGCAGATGTTATCGTCAATCTTTCACGACCAAACGAATGGATCGAAACATTTGGTCTGACAATTATCGAAGGAATGGCTTATGGTCTTCCTGCTATCGTTCCGCCTGTGGGAGGAATTCTTGAAGTCATAGAAAATGGTGTCACCGGAGTTGTGGTGGATTCGCGGGACAGAGAGAAATTGAGTCAGACATTAGTCAATATATTGTCAAATAATGATACATACACAATGATGTCTCAATCTGCTAAAACAAGATTAACCATGTTCAGCGAAGAAATAATGATGAGTGCAATCGATGTAATAATGTAATATATCAGAAAATTCTTTTGTACTGTTTCCGGAAAAACCGATTGACAATAGCCAAAAATTTTATGTAAAATAATTATGTTTAGTGCTCCGTCAAAAAGTTTTGAAATACATATACAGTTCATATCAATTTTTACAGTCAGCATCACTATATGAAATAATTATCTTTAAAAAACAACTTCCAATATTTTTTCCAAAATACCTCTCATTTCCAGAATATGGAATCTAAAACACTTTTTATAATTTATAAAGAATAGAATATCAGTAATTTATATTTTGGCACTGCTTTGGTATTTACTAAATTAAATATTAATTAATATGTCTAAAATAAAAAAAATAGCCATTATTGGTACAGTAGGAGTTCCTGCTAATTACGGGGGATTCGAAACCCTCGCAGAACAGCTCATTGAAGAACTCGGGCAGCATCATCATATTACGGTGTATTGTTCTGGCAAAAAATATCCGAAAAAAGACCGCAAACAAATATATAAAGGAGCAGAGCTCAAATACCTTCCTTTGGATGCTAATGGTATTCAAAGTATCCCATATGATACCCTTTCCATTATTCATTCATTATTTTATGCTGACGTACTTTTGATTCTCGGCGTCGCAGGAGCATGGATATTACCTTTCGTACGATGGTTTACCAATAAAAAAATCATCATTTCCATTGACGGCATTGAATGGAAAAGAGATAAGTGGAATTTTTTAGCTAAGTGGTACCTTTTTTGGGCAGAAAGTCTTGCTGTCAAATATTCACATATCGATATTTCTGACAATGAAGCCATTCAGGACTATACAGCTGCACGTTACGGTTCGTTGAGTCGTATCATAGAATACGGTGCAGATCATACCATGAAAGTCCCTCTAAGTGAACAGACAATCAAAAAATATCCATTTCTTAACCGGCCTTATGCTTTTAAAGTATGCCGTATTGAACCTGAAAATAATGTTCACCTCATTCTTGAAGCTTTTGCTTCCACCGATAAAATGCCGCTGATCGTAGTAGGCAATTGGGACAAAAGTCAATACGGTGCTGCACTCAAAAAAAAATACAGCCACCCGAATATCCATATCCTGGATCCTGTCTACGATCAGAAAAAACTTGATGAATTAAGAAGTAATGCTGCTCTTTACATGCATGGACATTCAGCAGGGGGAACCAATCCTTCACTTGTTGAAGCCATGTATCTCGGCCTGCCTGTTTTGGCAAATCATGTTTCTTACAACAGAGTTACCACAGAAAACAAAGCATTATATTTTGACAGTAAGGATAATCTTATTTTACATATCAATAATTTATACACAGCAAAATTGATTAAAATCGGAGACGAAATGAAAGAAATTGCACAACGAAGGTATACCTGGTCAAATATAGCAAAAAAATATTTTTTGCTTACTGAGGAAGTGTTGGTCACTCAGCGAAAATCTCCTGTTTGGGCAGAAACAAGTACTGTGGCATATCAAAAACTTTTACAAAAAAACCTTGCACATTTAAAAACAAATTAAATATTTTTTAAAAATGAATTTTTCTAATATCATCATTTTGTTGACCGCTTTTCTACTGACTTTATTATTTATTCCGGTATTGCGTAAAGCAGCTGTGTATTTTGGCCTGGTGGACAAACCTGGTCAAAGAAAAATTCATATCAAACCGATTCCTTTGGTTGGTGGTTTGGGGATATATTTTGCAGTTACTTTAACCCTCGCATTTATATGGCCTGTTCATGCTATAATTCTTAATTTTAAAAATCCTTTTATTGCCACCACCATTTTATTAATCATGGGTGTCATAGATGATCGTTTTGACCTGAATGCTCTGCTGAAATTATCTGTACAGTTATTGCTGGCGCATTATACTTTTATGCAGGGTATAAAAATCGAATCACTACACGGACTATTCGGTATTTTTGATTTATCCGGTGATTTTCAGTATATTCTTACTATTATCATCATTGCCGGAGTAATCAATGCTTTTAATTTGATGGATGGTATCGATGGTTTAGCGGGAGGAATCGGTATAACAGGTTTTGGAATTTTTTCCTACCTTGCTGTGTTGACAAATCAAACACAATTACTACTGATTTTTATAGCCCTGACCGGCGCTTTGCTGGCCTTTTTATATTTTAATCTAAGTCAGAAACAAAAAATTTTTATGGGTGATGCCGGCTCAATGATGATAGGATATATTTTGGTTGTTTCCGGTATCAACCTACTTCAAAACGCCGGAACTTCCGGAGATTTATCCATTGCCGCTGCAATTGTGGTGAGCGTTTTGATGATTCCTGTATATGATGCGATCAGGGTGTTCAAAGGAAGAATGAAAAAAGGTAAAAGTCCGTTTTTTGCCGACAAATCTCATTTGCATCATCTATTATTATCATTAGGTTTTAGCCACAGATCGATTACGATTAATATCCTGATTCTTATGTTTAGTCTTATTGTGATCGGTTACTTCTTTTTGATGAAAAACGGAATCACATGGTCTTTTTTTGTTACAATTATTATATTAATCATAGCTACCAATCTTTTACAATATTTTCAAAAGCTGAATCTCTGGAAATCGAGAATCAAAAAAATGGAAATTCATTCAGGACAATTTTAAAATTTATTCATTTTTTTTATACTAAGAGCATATTTATTTTTTGAATAGCAAATCTTGCAGTTTAATAATCACCATGATTTTATTGTTTGTTATGACAACTTTAAATTTTTTTTATATGTACCCCATTTCCTTTAGTCTCCTCGTCGTCAACCACGCCATTAGTCAGCTACCAATCTGTAAAACAGATACATCAGTATTAAAGGTTGAAGTATGAATCGGTAAGGAGATGCCATTTATTTTTTAGATTGTTCAGAAATAAGATCATTGTTTACTTAATCAGAAATTTACTTTTACCTTTATGTCTTCTTACTTATTTGTAGTTATACATTAAGGTTGAGAAACAATAAAAATGATGTAAACCGTATACATTCAACCAAAGCATAAAACAAATGCAATATCAACACTCCAATTTTATGCAAATAAATACTATTAACTTATTGGTTTTTTTATTGTGGTCAATACAATCTTTTGGACAAATAAAAACCAATGACAATAGTCTGATGAATGAAGACAGATATGTTGTAGCCGGAGAAGGAAAATATGACAAACTACCTTTAAACTTTTTGAACAAAAAACCTACCTATTCTTTTGAAGAAAAAACAATTCATTCTTCTCCTTTCAGTAAAATTTCAGTTGGTGATTTGGATAAAGATGGTATTCCTGAAATTTTGTGTTCAAATTATATACAAGGAGGTATACAATACCTGAAACTAATCAATAATCAGTATGAAATGATACCTGTAGACACAATGGCAGATAAAGTATCAAAGATTTTTATAAGTGATATTAATGACGATCAACAGCAGGATATCATTGCCATTGTGGATAAATCTATTGTTGGATACATCCTGAATAAAAAAACCGGTTTATGGATTTCTCACGAATTGGTCACCAGCCCGACATCAATAACTTCATTGGCATTTGAGGATATCAATGAGGATAGTCTTCCGGATTTTATATATGGTGTAGCCCCTTTTTCAATGTATATAGCATTGAGCCGTAAATCACTTCAATATAGAATATCACTTTTTGATTCAAAAGTTCATGTATTTGGAGATATGTGTATCAGAAAAGACAAAAATTCAACTGTCGAATTGATAATACCTGACTATAAAAGCGGCACCTTGTTTTTGGTAAAACTTTCTAAAAACGGGGATATCGCCAATAAATTGGTTATTGATCATGCATTTTCAGGTGTTTTTAGTTGTGCCTGGGCAGATTTTGACCACGATGGTTTTGATGATATAATGGCATCCTCTTTTAAAACAGGAAAGACAAAACTATACTCCTATATACATGACGATTATTATGCTTGTGAAGAAATATTGAAAAAAGGATATGAACCAACACAAATTTATCTTGCAGATTTTGATAATAACGGAAAAAATGAAATCGTTATCAACAATCAGAAAGATAAACCTTTCATTATCACGAGCCATGGTTACCACCTCTATGATGTTGATCAAATTTTAATTTCAGCTGCTTCAGTATTTTCAGTTTGTGCCGACCTGGATAATGATCGCGATCCGGATATATTATGTTGTACAAAAAAAGGTCTTTTAGCGTTGTACAACAGAAGTGACCGGGAAGGTCCAAATCTGGTTACAAATGTCAATAATAGCACTAAAAACAAAAATGCGGATTGTGAAATATCTTCTGTTCAATACAACCAATGGAATGGTATACACTGGCAAATGGACACAGTTTATACCGACTATCTTGAATTGATGAAAAGTCATTCAATATATACTACTTTTACTGACACTTATCAAAACGGTAAATTAGTACAACGAAGGACTGGTAAAGTGATTGGCGAAAGGTATGTTACTGAGTCATATCATTACCATCCTACCATCCCATTGATTAAAATGATTTCAAAAGGTTCTTTGGCTTCAGACTCTACGATATACGAACTCAGAGGAAATAAAGTAATCAAAGTAAGAGATTATCCAAAATTTTTTGAACCAACGACGGAAACTTTCAGGTATAAAAAAGACAGTGTCCTCGTTCATCATAACCACAGAGATGACCATAGTTTTGTCGACGAAGTTATTGTGTTGGATTCTTTATATCTTAAAGATGCCTACATGTTTGGTATAACCATGTTTCATTCTGTGGACGGACTTCTCAAAATATCACCCCCTGACGATTATAATACTAAATATGACTATTTTTATGACGAATGTAATAACGTTAAACTTATTGTAGAAACCAACAAAGAAACCGGTATTGTGGAAAGGGTTCAAAAATTTGATATAAGATATGAGTAAAAATTATAGTGATATGATTCCAAATCATAGTTATATGCTGGGATAGAACTTTTTGTATCAACCAAAATTTAGCAGGGTTTACCCCATTTCTTCCAGTCTCCTCATCGTCAACCACGCCATCAGTCCGCTACCTATCTGTAATGCAGATTCATCAATATCAAATGTCGGGGTATGAACCGGCGATGTTATACCTTTACTTTTATTTCCCGTACCCAAACGATAAAAAGTCACCGGTATATGTTGTGAAAAAAAAGAAAAATCTTCTGAAGTCATACGTAAAGGCAATTCTTCCACATTTTGACTTCCCAGATACATCTCAGCATCTTTGCGTGCACCTTCTGTCAGTGTCGGATGGTTGATCAGACAGGGATACCCGACTTCTATCCTTACCTCACATCTGCCTCCAAATGTTTTGGCGGTTTCCTCACAGATTTGGGTGATTTTTTGATGGGCTTTGGTCCGCCAGGTTTCGTCCATGGTACGAAAGGTTCCTTCGATTTTTATTTCATCCGGTATGACATTGGTAGCACCTCCGACGCTGTTGATTTTTCCGAAACTAAGCACTGTAGGAATAGCAGGATGTGCCATCCGCGATGTAATCTGTTGAAGATTGATCAATATCTGACTTGCCATCAATAACGTATCAATATTGTCCTGTGGCATGGCAGCGTGGCCTCCTTTTCCTTTGACGGTAAGATAAACTTCATCAGCTGAAGCCATGTACAATCCTGATTTAAAACCAACTTTACCGGCTTCCATAGACGGATAGACGTGTTGTGCCATAATGGCTTCAATGTTGTGTTTTTCCAATACCCCTTCCTGTATCATCATATTGGCTCCTCCGGGTAGTTTTTCTTCTCCGGGTTGAAACAATAAAACCACGTTTCCACTTATATCCTCTTTGAGTTTTTGTAAGATAATGGCCGCACCCAGCAGACAGGAAGAATGTACATCGTGACCACAGGCATGCATGATTCCTTGGTTTAAAGACTTGTAAGGTACTTCATTTTTTTCTTCGATAGGAAGCGCATCCATGTCTGCCCGCAAACCTATATTTTTGCCTGGTTTGCCACCTTTGATGGTAGCGACAATGCCGTAACCTGCCCATCCCGACGTATAAGGTATTCCATATTTTTCCAACACAGAAATGATAAATGCGGAGGTTTCTTTTTCCATAAAAGACAACTCCGGAAAAGCATGTATATGGTGTCTGAATTGTCTGACTTCCTGAGATATTTCTGAGGACAAACTTTGGATTCGGGTCAACAAATGATTATTTTCCATGGAGGTTGGTTATATTTGAAAAAACAAGGGCAAGGTCAGACCAGGGGCTGTACGATTTGGCGTATTCAAGATTCTTATCTTTAAAGTATCCGTCGTAAAAACGGATAGCTCTTTTTGCCATGGGAAACGGTATAACTCCTTTGGGTTGGTCAGGCAAAAAACGATAATCCGTTACGTCACCGCCATAACCTATCCACGTTTTTTTCTGAATCAAAACCAAAAATATATTGCGCAATACCTGTGTTCTTCCTACATTCAACACAAAAACCAAAGGGAGCATTAAGATAAAAAAGCACGAAACCAATATGTCGGTGATCATTTTTGTTCGTCGCCAAAATCCATCTTCCAAAGGAAAATGAATGTCGAGACTATACAGATTTTTGCCTGGTATTTTTTTGCCAATGATACCTAAACTTTCATCTCCGGCTATTTTGAAATCCACTTTTTTGGTCAGTTTTGTCATGTATTCCATAATATCCCTGATGGGCAGACCCGCACTGCTGAATATCAATTGATCCGCTTTCAGCTGACTTACGGTTTTGTCCAGATTCCGGATGTGGTTGGTGAAATAAGGATCATCAGTGTCTTCTCCCGGATTGATTACGTACACATCTCCGGTTTCTTTTGCATCAAAACCCATCATCATTTTGATTTTTTCAGCTTCGGTTTTTGCTGCGACAATCACCGTTGATAAAGATGGTTTTTCCGGTTTTTGAAAAGTTGACAGTAAAAATTCACTCAACAAAACGTACAAAAAGGTGCCAAGACTTCCTAACAGAATTAAAGCGCGGCTCGTTCTGAATTCAAGGGGTTCCAAAGCATACACCACCAAAATCAGAATCAGTCCTGTCAGTACAGCATAACCCAGACGATATCTTTTTTTGTTTTTATCGTACCGACCGAAAAACCACAGACTCATCACCCACAAGGTCGTATACAAGATTATATTGACACCGATAGATGTACCCTGATAATAATCCGGATCTCCGAAATAAAAATAAGCCCAATATTTTTTAATCAGATACAACAGGCCGGATATCATGAGACCATCCACCAACATTCTGACCAAAACACTAAAAAACTTGCCCACCAAACTTAAAACAGCCCTCATCTGGATGGCTACCAGAATAAACCATCGGAACATGTCGGATCTTTTGCCTGCATAATGTTTATTGACGTATAAAGACATTGCCCCGTAAAAGGTACGTACATATTGCAAAGAAGCTTTTTTGGTACTTTCTCCTTTGAAGTGAATAATGGTTGATTTTGGGAAATATACGATTTTATAACCTGCTTTGAGAATGCGGTAAGACAAGTCAATGTCTTCGCCATACATAAAAAATCTTTCGTCCAGATAACCGGTTTTGTCCAATACTTCTTTGCGAATAAACATAAAAGCACCGCACAATACTTCAATATCGGCAATTTCATTTTCCGGAAGGTAGCCGAGATTATATCCGCTGAAAAGCCTTGATGAGGGAAAAAGTTTGGACAGATAGGTGAGTTTACAAAAGGAATTCCACAAATCCGGGATTTTGCGTTTTGATTCCGGCAGAAAAACACCATTGCCGTCGATCATTCTCACACCTAAAGCCCCGGCTTCCTTTCTGTTTTCCATATATAAAAAACAATCAGCCAGCGTATTTTCTTCCAGAATGGTATCGGGATTCAATAACAAAATATATTTTGCCTGCAGCTGTTGGATAGCCTGATTGTTGGCTTTGGAAAAACCAACATTTTCTGTATTTTCAATAAGGCGAACTTCAGGAAAGTCTTTTTTTAAGAGGGGAATGGCTCCGTCAACCGAAGCATTGTCAACGACCCAAACTTCGGTTTTTAATTGCCCGATACGGGATTTTCGTATAGACTCCAGGCATTGAACCAAAAAATGTCTGACGTTGTAATTGACTATGACAATGCCTATATCAACCATAGGCCGGACTATATTTCAGCGTGATAAGGAAGTCTTGCCATAATGGATCTGCCCAGTGTCAGTTCGTCGGCATACTCCAGTTCTCCTCCGAATGAAATTCCTCTGGCAATCACAGAAACCTTTACAGGAAGTTCTTTCAATAATTTTGAGATATAATAAATGGTGGTCTCACCTTCAATGGTCGGGCTGATGGCCATGATGATTTCTTCGATTTCCCGGTTTTTTACTCTTTCGACCAAAGCATCAATGTTCAGGTCATGTGGACCCACACCTTCCAACGGAGATATAACACCCCCTAAAATATGGTATAATCCACTAAATTGTTGAGTTTCTTCAATCGCCATCACATCCCGGGTGGATTCGACTACACAAAGGATCTTTTGCCGGCGGCTTCCGTTTAAACAAATGCCGCAGGTATCGGTATCTGAAAGATTAAAACACGTTTTACACGTTTTAATTTCGTGATGTAATCGGGTTAAAGCCTTGGCAATGTTCAGTGATTTCTGATGTTTGTCCGAGGTCAGGTGTAGAGCCAACCGTAAAGCTGTTTTTTTACCTATTCCGGGTAAAGTTGATAAAGCCATCACGGCTTCTTCCAGGATTTTTGACGAAAACTGCATGTTGTATAAAAATAACATGCAAAAATACATTTTTTTATAATATGTACAGGTGCAAGGGGCTTTTATAAAATGACAATTATACCTGTTTTGTCAAAAATAAGGCTTTGATAATACTATTATGGTCAAATCATTTTTATAAAACATTTGTTACTTTCCTTTTTGATCGGAAAAATTTGAAATTTGATAGATTTTATCAGCTTTTTTGTCAAAAAAATAGTTCTTATGTTGTCTTTATATCTTACCATTATATCCTCTTAACAAAAATCAGTCATTTAATATACACTTAAAATCAATCCAATCAAACGAACATGGTTACATTCAGGTTATTTATTTATTTAGTATTTTCAGGTTTTTCACTTTCATTTATTCAGGCTCAATCCTCCACCATTACAGGTAAAATTCAGGATGGTCAAAACCAAAATATTCCCTTTGCAACTGTAGTTATCAAGTCAGCCATTGACTCATCATTGGTCAAAGCTGATATTACCACAGAAGAGGGTCTTTTTACTTTTGTCGGGGTCAAACCCGGAAAATATTTTGCGGAAGCCAGCTACATCGGATATAAAGATGCCGTCACTAATGTTTTTGATGCCAATATTCCATCCATCGAACTGGCACCGATAGTCCTCGAAGAAAATGCCAAACAACTCGATGAAGTTGTGGTCACTGCCCAAAGAGCCCTGATCGAAGTAAAAGCCGACAGAACGGTGTTTAATGTACAAGGCACGATCAACTCCGCCGGCGAAAACGGTCTTAATCTGTTGCGTAAAGCACCGGGTGTATTGGTCGACAATAGCGATAATATAACCGTTTTGGGTCGTTCCGGCGTATTGATATATGTCGATGGGAAAAGACTGCCGCTCACAGGAGACGATCTCACGACCTATCTTCAGAGTCTTACTTCTGAACAGATTGACAAAATCGATATCATCACCAATCCGGGTTCGAAGTACGAAGCACAGGGCAATGCAGGTATCATCGACATAAGATTAAAAAAAGACAAAAATCTGGGTTCCAATGGTTCTGTCAGTACCACGTACGGACATGGTCGTTATGGTACAGGCAATGTTAATGCCAATGGAAACTACAGGAATAAAATCTTAAATACTTTTGGAGGTGTTGGATACAACTTTGGTACCCGATGGAATGAAATGATTTTTGAAACGTTTCAGAATCAAATCAGACTAAATGAAACCAATCGAAGTACTTCTGATTTTTCAGGACTTAACGGACGTTGGGGAACAGATTTTTTTATCAATAAAAAACACACTATTGGTTTTTTAGTCAGTGCCCAGACGTTTTCAAACCAAAATAAGGCCAACAACCGAACTTTAATAGGTCCGGAAACCACAGACATCAGAATTGACAGCGTTTTGATTGCACCGAATACTTCTGAAAATACCAGAACTCAGGCAACCTACAACATCAATTATGCTTTTGAATCCGGTAAAAACCGGTTGAATATTGATGTGGATTACGGTAATTTTGATAATGTGGCGGATTATTACCAACCCAACTTTTACTACAATGCGGCTGAATCCCAGATTTTCAGCCAGATCATCAATACCTATTCAACACCTAATAACATTGAGATAACAACGGCCAAAGCAGATTACGAAACTGAAGTTTTTGGCGGAAGCCTGGGTTTAGGTACCAAATTCAGTAATGTTCAGACCGATAATACTTTTTTATTTTATAATGTTCTTGATAATGTTCAGGTCAGAAATGACAGACGTTCCAATGAATTTGCATACAGTGAAAATGTATTGGCAGGATACGTTAATTATACCAGAAACCTGACCCAAAAATGGAATGTTTCCGCTGGCCTGAGGGTCGAAAATACAGATGCCACCGGAGAATTGACGGCTTTTATTCCCGAATTGGCAGAATCACCTGTGGATTTTAATTATGTCAGCTTTTTCCCTTCAGCAGGATTGACTTATCAGCACCATCCCGAACATGTATATTCTGTCAATTACGGAAGGCGGATCAACCGACCTGACTATAATGTATTAAATCCTTTCAGGGAACAATTGAGCGAACTTTCCTACAGCAAAGGAAATAAGTTTTTACAACCTGAAATCGTCAATAATGTAGAAATCGGATACACGCTGAAGTACAGATATACCTTTAAAATATCTTACAGCAATACGTCCAACCAAATCACAAGACTGATCGGTCCCGACGAAATTGATCCCAGAGCGGGTTTTATCAGTTGGGACAATCTCGCTACCCAAAAACTCTACAACGCCAATATTTCTCTGCCGATTGACATCACTAAATGGTGGAATGCCTATATGAATTTTAATGTCGGATATACGGACAATCAGGCAGATTACGGCGATGGCAGGGTCGTTGATGTACAGGCAGGTTCTTACAGTTTTTTTCAGCAACACACTTTTTCATTAGGGAAAAAATGGAAAGTCGAAATATCCGGCTGGTACAGTGGTCCCGGTGTTTGGGGCGGTGTATTTTTGTATGACCCGAGTTACAGCCTTAATCTCGGACTTCAACGCAAATTTTTTAATGACAAGCTCAATGTAAGACTCAGCGCCAATGATATTACGTACCAATCCGGCTGGAGTGGAGTTTCCCGTTTTAACGGTCAGGTAGGTTTTGGCGGGGGCAATTGGGACAGCAGAAGAGCTTCCATCAGCCTTAGTTATGACTTAGGTAATACAAATGTCAAATCCCGAAAAAGAAACACCGGTATGGACGACGAAAGCAGAAGGGTCGGAGGATAATGAAACAGGATTTTTATTATCTTTAAATTATCGTTTGAGGAAGGACCCTGTCAGAAATTTGACAGGGTCTTTTTATTTTAAAAATGCTGTATCCAAACATTTATCATCTTCCATGGGTTTATCCATCATGGAAACACTTGACATCATTATCATCGGCGGCGGACCCATCGGTCTGGCATGTGGATTGGAAGCGCAAAAAGCCGGATTACAATACATCATCCTTGAAAAAGGTGCACTGGTCAATTCGTTGTACCATTATCCGTCGAATATGACGTTTTTTTCCACCTCTGAAAGGTTGGAGATTGGCGGTGTTCCCTTTGTATCTGTCAATGCCAAACCAACCAAAAATGAAGCTTTGGAGTATTACCGCAGGATTGCTGATTCTTTCGGGCTAAATGTCCATACTTTTGAAGAAGTAACACGGATTCAAAAAAAAGATGGTATTTATGATGTAGAAAGTTCGAAATCCTCCTATCAAACTAAAAACATCATTTTGGCAACCGGTTTTTTTGATGCTCCTGTCCAATTGGATATTCCGGGTGAGAATTTGCCCAAGGTCACCCATTATTATAAAGAGCCGCATTTTTATTATAAACAAAAAGTTTTGGTCATCGGTGCCAATAATTCTGCGGTGGATGCAGCTTTGGAGACCTGGCGTAAAGGAGCCGAAGTCACGATGGTCATTCGCGGCAAAGAAATCGGTCCCAGGGTAAAATATTGGGTTCGTCCGGACATCATCAACCGGATTGAAGAAGGATCCATCAAGGCATATTTTGAATCTGAAGTTTTCAACATCCATCCCGAAAAGGTAGAAATTAAAACACCTTTGGGTCATATAACTCTTGAAAACGATTACGTCATTGCTGCTACCGGATACCAACCCGATTTTGCACTCCTGCGGATGTTGGGCGTGACTTGTTCGGATGATGACAAAAGAATACCCGATTACGACCCTGAAACCCAGGAATCCAATCAAAAAGGTGTCTACCTGGCCGGCGTGGTCTGCGGCGGCATGGAAACCCATGTTTGGTTTATTGAAAACTCAAGGGTACACGCTGAAAAAATTGTAGCTGATATCATGGCAAAAAAATAGTAAAAGTCTTTGAAGACAAAAAAAAAACCGCCGTTTTAAGATAAAACGACGGTTTTTTTTATTTTTCGAAATGAAGAATTCTACTTCTTCGTAATCGTCATCACGGCATTTTGATAAGCCGGAATAACCTGTACCATTTTATCAGCTGCTTTTGTGTCCGGGTGAATCCAATACGTGGTGATGTCCTGGGCATTATCCTGATTGACGACTTCCACTTTTTGGTAAGCAACACCGTTCATATCTTCTTTACCTTTGACGGTAAGGGTCACTTTTTTGGCTTTCATGGTCATGATATCAGGAACTTCAAAATGCAGGGTGTATCCTTCTTTGAGTGGAAGACCACCAATGATATAGTCTGAACCCGGTCCGTCATTCATATAAGCTCCTTCAAACGGAATCTCCATTTTCTGGCCCATCATATCGATAGATGCTTTATTGTCGGCAAATGTCATCGGAATGGTTTGTCCCATCTGACTCATGTTTCTCGCCACACAAGCAAATGATTTTGTCATAACGACTTCGTCCGTCATTTCGCCCATGGCGCCGGTAGAAACATCTTTGATGACATAGTTTCCATCTTTCATGGAGATGGTTCTCGTCATGCTCATAGGAATTTTTTGTCCCTGAACTTCCAAAGCCATATCGTATTCGGTGCTACCTTCTTTGATGTTGTTGTTGATAGCAGGAAATGATTTTGCAATGGCCACTGCTTGTTTGGCCTCGTATTTTACGGTTTTGACATCAACTTTCAGTTTTTCAAGGGTTTCTTTGACATCCGTTGGCATATCTTCCTGAAATCTTCCGCCGATTACTTCTGAAAGGAATCTTTCGACATGAGCATACATCGCCTTTTTGTTCAAAGGTTTGGCAAATCCGTGTCCTTCATCTTTTGCCAAAAGGTAATCAACTTTTTTGCCTTTGTCTCTGAGTGCAATCACAATCTGATCTGCTTCTGCCTGTTTTACCCTGGGGTCATTAGCACCCTGAATGATCAGAAGGGGTTTTACGATTTTGTCAGCTTTAAACAATGGGCTTGCCTCCCGGATCAGTTTTTTACCTTCTTCTGTATTGGGGTCACCCACCATTCCGTAAAGGAAAGCTCTTCCGGCTTCCCAATAAGCAGGCACTGATTCCAATAAGGTAAAGATATTGCTTGGTCCCACGATGTCCACACCACAAGCGTATACATCAGGAGTAAATGCCAGACCTGCCAGGGTTGCATATCCGCCATAACTTCCTCCCATGATAGCGACGCGGTTTTTGTCTGCGATTCCTTTATCCACCAGGTATTTTACACCCCAGGTGATATCATCCTGCATCAATTTCCCCCACTGAAGGTCTCCTGCATTGAGGAATTTTTTGCCGTAACCACCACTGGCTCTGAAATTTGGCTGTAATACTGCATACCCTCTGTTTGCCAGAAACTGTACTTCTGCATTATATCCCCAATAGTCTCGCGGACCTTTAGGACCTCCGTGAACCAATACAATCACCGGAAGATTTTTGGCAGCGATGCCGACAGGTGTTGTCAGGTAAGCAGGGATTTCAAGTCCATCAGAACTTTTGTACGTCACCGGAGTCATCGTGGCGAGGTGTTGTTCTACTTCTTTAAGTTTAGGTCTCGGTGTATATTGGTGGATGAGTTTTTTGGTTTTTGTATCGTAAAAATATGCTTCTGAAGCATATTTGTCACCACCTGTGGCAATAAGGAATTTGCTGTAGTCTTTGGTAGAAGACTGAAAATTCACTTCTCTTCCCGGAAATTGAGTTTCGAGATATTTGTACATCTCTTCCCAACTTTTGTCTTTCCAATAATATTTGGTTTTGTCAAGTGTGTAAGAAGTAGAGATGATTTTGCGGTTGTGTCTATCCATTCTCAATCCGCCGAAATCGACTTTGTTTTCCGGATCGGATTCGATTTTGACTTTTTGTTTGTTTTCCGGATTCATCATAAATAAGGTGCTTTTGTCCAGGTCACCTACATTTGAAACCAGATAAAACTGAGAATTGTCTTCATTCCAATTGCTTACATAAGCGGATTCCGTTACTTTGGTTTCGTAGATCGGAACAAGTTTATTGGTTTTGTCGTAATATAAAAAGGTCGTATTTCCTTTTTCGTCTGTTCTGTACAGAAGTCTGAGTTTTTCGTCCCAGTCAAAGTCATAACCGGTGATTCTGTCTTCATTTTTATACAACAATTTGAGATCTCCGGTAGAAATCGTCAATTCGTACAGATCGTGCCATGCTTTGTCGCGGTCATTGAGACCGATCATCATTTTGTCCGGATTGATTCTGCTGACGTCGTATATCTGTGCAGTCACTTCATTAAGGGGTGTCAGGTTTCTTGATTCAGGAACACCGGATTCCGCATTGGCTGCTGCCATCGGGTCAACGGCAAAGATGTTGATATTTTCATCACCGTCTTTGTCTTTTACGTAGAGGATGTATTTGCTGTCGTCAGTCCAGAAGTAACCGTACAATGGTCTTTGGCTGTCAGTAAGCGGACGTGCTTTGTCAAAAGACTCGTCAAATTTTTTGACCCAGACATTCATAATACCTTTGTGGGCTTTCATAAAAGAAATCCAGTTACCGTCGGGGCTGAGCTGACCGGAGCTGATTTCGGGATTACCAAAAAACAAATCTCTGTCTAAAAGAGGTGTTTTCTGGGCGTTGGTGTGTTGTGCCATCATAAAAACTAAGGCTAAAATTACTATTCTCATTTGTTTGTATTTAATAATGACAAATAAACTGTAAAAAAAGGATAAATGTTATAAAAAATCGATGATTGATGTAAAATAATAGAAATAGGACGATAAAATGGTGGTTTCGGTGGCAAATCGGGAAAGTGAAATATATTGAATGCGCCCATCAAAAACCGGAAGCGGTTTGCCATCCTATCATGGAGTGGCCTTTTGATGATGATGTTATAGAATCAGGTTTTTATTGTTTATGTTCTTTGGTTTGGGTAGATCCGATGGTTTTTTGTTAAAAAAAATCCATGGAACGATATAAGGTTATACACTTGACAAGGCAAAATGTGTTTCTGACATTCACCAAATCTTACAACCGCTAGAAGTATACGTAAAACTTTGTTTGTAAAGATTAATTTTTTTTTTGGTTTTTGAAAATACCTTTGGCTAAAGGTATGTTGTAACAGAAAGTAACCAATTAAAAATAAAAACAATACATAAACAATACAAAAAATGCCCGAAATATCGGGCATTTTATATTATTCCTTTATAAAATGATTCCTGACTTTGGCAATCATCTGATTGTGGGAGATATGTGCTTCTGCAGTACCGAGTTCCAATACAGAAGATTTCAGCAAACCTTCTTTTGTGATGTAGTTGCGAAACTCTTCCTGTGCTTTGCCGGGACCAAAAACATAAATGTAATCCAGATTGGTCAATTCGTGACTCACATGTTTAAAAAAGTCATGCAATTCTCCGGACAATTTATGCGTATTGGCATTCTGGCTGCTTCCGAAACTACCATGGATATTGGATTTGATTTTCCGGATGGCTTCAAAATTGCCTTCAGTCGTGTTGTCTTCATTGCTGATGATTTGAGCAACTTCGTGATCAATCCACAAACCTGCTACTTTTTTGTTTTTGTACATATCCATTATTTTATACCTACAAAACTACATAAAAACCTGGCGCTTTGCAGTGAGTTACAGCATTTTGTACTATGATCAAAATCATTACCATGCCCAAAATACCGAAAACTTTACGTCAAAAAACCAATCAATTTTATGGCGGGCTTAAATAAATTGCCGCCAAATATCTGATTATAAAAGTGATTTAAATACCTTTGCCATTCTGAGTTCAAATTGACCAACAAGTACCTTTAAAAATATCAAACCATGGCAAAAAGTAAAGACGTAAAAAAGGAAGTTAAAAAAGAAGCAGCCAAAACACCTAAAGAAAAGAAGGCTGAAAAAAGAAACAAAAAACCTAATTACGAATAAGGTGCGTGCAGCACTTTTTGTGGGGTAATAGTTTGAAGGATAGGGATAGATAAGTTGTAACTTACCTACATATTCCCGACAATAAACGGATGTAACCATTTATTAAAACATGTTTAGTTGATGGTTTGAAGGTGTGCCGGCAAAAGGGAATGACCTGAAGCAAGGCATCTCTGTATCTTATATACATCAGTTTTTTTTATTTGGTATCATCAGAATCATCTGCGGAATCTTTATAAACCTCAAAATCCATGATGCTGACCAAAGGATGAAAATGTACTACCCAATTTTTTAAAAAAGCTACCATTTTATTTGAAACCCTTTTATATTTGTATCTTGATACATACCATCAAAATGACAGTATCCACATGTAGTAAATATATACGAATGTTTAGGAGAGACCATGTCCTTTCTTCAAAATGTAGTAGCAAACCTATTAAATAAATATTGTAAATCAAAACAATGATAGATTATAACAATAAGATATTCAGACCTGTAAGTAATACAGAAAATGGAGAAACCTCCAATGAAACTGTTTTTCTATATAAACAAATGGGAAACATTTTGACATCTGAATATTCCGGTGGTAAAATAGTGAAAGGACATTTGATCGGACTTGTTAATGAGAAGGGAGAAATTGATATGAAATATCATCAGGTTAATGATAAAGGGGAACTTATGACGGGTATTTGTACCTCAAAACCTGAAATTTTAACCAATGGAAAAATAAGGTTACACGAAAGTTGGGAATGGACATCAGGAGATAAATCAAAAGGGCAATCAATCATTGAAGAACAATAAATTTTATTATTGTTGACACTGACTAAGGGTAATTGATCAGGCTAAATTAAAATTGTTGGTAAGTCATACTTTTAAAAAATTCCCTGCCAAAGTGAAAGGGTTTCTATAACCCGATACTCTGAAAGATTGCGCCATGTACCAATGTTATAAATCCAATCAACCTGAAAGAGAATCATTCATACCACCCTCAAAATACGTAAATCAGATCATTTAAGGATCGTGCCTTGCCTGAATTCATATCAATCTTTCAGAAAACAAGTAAAGTTTCTGAAACCCTTTTATATTTGTATATTGATTACGAAAACCTGATCAAAATGGTAATATCTCAATGTAGGGAATTTTTAAAAATGATTAGGAAAGGGCATGTTATGTGCAAATGTTACCTGTTTTTATAACAGAACTTAGGTAGGAATATTTTGATAATGAAAAACATTATTTTTTTAACAAGTTTATTATTCCTGTTGTTTGCTTGCAGACCTAACAAACATGGAGATATTTCAAATGCTGAATATATTGAAATCGCTTTCGACAGTATTGAGTTTTACTCTATTCATAAAAACACTTACAATTTTGACTCATTAAAAAGCAACATTCTGATGCAAATTAATGACTCTACTAAAAGAGAGGTGGTGATTGAACTATTAAATTCTGCCATTGATGAAGTTGATATTCATAGTTACATCCTTACCAAAGACCAATACAAAAGGTTGGAAACCGGGAAAGCGCAACCAAACACCTTTGCATTTCAAGGGGAAATGATTGATGGGAAATACGCACTGCTGACGCTTGATGGTTTTAAAGGAGTTGATTCAACATCTTCAGATAATTATGCAGATAGTTTACAACGCTTATTATTGCATTTGCATAATAAAAAACCAATTGGCTGGATAGTTGACTTGAGAAATAACACAGGTGGTTGGGAATATCCAATGATTTCCGGACTTGGACCATTGTTAGGGGAAGGGATTTTGGCTTATGAAGTTAATAGAGACGGCAAAATAAAGATTGAATATTCATATGCTAAACCAAATGAGAATGGTATATTGACGAAACAAATAGAGCTCATTGATTCTGTTGTTATTTTAAATGAAAAGCCCACTATCGTAGTTTTAATTGGAAACGATACCGGCAGTGCCGGTGAACTTTTGACACTTTGTTTTTTAGATAACCCTAACACCATATTACTCGGCACACCTACCTATGGTGTTCCAACCGGAATTACTGGTTTCTTTATGCCTGACAGTACTATGATTTGCGTTACTTCCTCTGTTTTTAAAAACAGAAATATGAAAGGAAACGGGAAACCGGTTCAACCTTACATGTATGAGTCAGATAACACCAAAATTCTTTCCAGAGCCTATAAATGGATTGATGAAAACAGATAGAATGACAGAAGCTAAAAGGAAGCAGAAAAGCACCTGATTTGAATCAAAAGTTTGTTTACCCAAACCAAATGGACTTTCGATGGTGCAAGTTTGATACTTGTGTCTGTATCATCCACAAATTTTTATCCGAAAACATTTCGACTATCGAGGGTAATACATCGACCGGCGAGATGAGGAACGAAGACCGCTGTGCGAAATGTTGTTGAGAGAAATAGGGATTATTTATGTTATAATTTCGATTAGTCGTTTACCTGTTTTCGCTCATTGGTCGCCTTTCAGGACGCACCTTGGTCGAAAACACTTTTGGGGAACTTGAACAAGGCTGGGAACGTTTTAAAAGAAATACAAATTATCGCTCATTCGTATTAAAATTAAAAGATGAAGTCAATTGATATTCAACAAGTAAACACCGGGAGAAATCCTATTATGATTTATGATGATACGCTAAATATTCATGAAGCAAACAAGCCGTGTCAGGAAAAAATAGACAAAGCCAATTCTATGTTGAAAAAGAATAATGTGTTTAATGCTGTAAAAGCTATCAAAGCTAATGAAAAAATCACGAAACCATAACAGATGCTTTGATTATGCTGTCGTTGGAGCAACCTGTTTGTAGCACCGTAGGAACGCCCTGTTTGTTTATTTACCATCTTCAAAAACACAGGTGCTACAGACTAAAGAATGACAAAGATTATATGATTGAGGTTTGAAAACACCATAAATCCGACCTAACATCCCTCAGAAATCCTTATCTTTGTGGTAGGATACCAAAAATATTAAGTATGTAGGATGTAAGTTTCAACCATGAGCTACGCTGAATTATTTGGTAATCCTAGACGTAAAAGATTTTGATGGAGTAAAATATGGTAAAACAAAAAACAATAGATGTTTGGATAGATAAATTGACAAATAGTATAGTCAATACTATTTCAGGCGATAGTTTGCCAACACATATAATTGAAGTAACTTTACAAGACCTGAAATTAGTAACAAAATCAAGGGGTTGGAACTTCAATTGGAAAGGTGAACTGAAGAAAGAAGGCACAAAAGTCTATAAGTTAACCGTGGTTAAAAATAATGAGATAATACAAGGTCTTATAAGTTTAGAAGATAAGGGAGACCACATCTTTGTAAACCTCATTGAAAATGCACCATTTAATATTGGAAGACAAAAACTTTATGAAGGTATTCCAGGAAATCTTTTTGCTTTTGCATGTAAACTGAGTTGGGATAATGGTAATCAAGGCTTTGTGTCATTTATTTCAAAAACAAAACTTATGGAACATTATCATAAAACTTTGGGTGCAGTGAACGTATTTGATCAAAGAATGGTTATTGAACCTAAAGAAGCATTAAAATTAATTAAAAAATATTTCCTGATTTAAAATAAGTACAATCATGAAACTAGCCATAGAACCTAAAGGAATAGATTTGGTAGTAGAACCACATAAGTATACAAAATCTGACGCTGAGCGAATGACCCAAATAATAAGCCATTATAAGGAAACAGGAGAATTATTAAAATTAAATAAGACTAAAGCAAGATCAAAAACCAAAAAAGAATTAACCCCGAAGCCATAAAACCGGCTCAAAATAGGGAAGGAACCGCGAACTACGGCTCGCGGGTGAAAAATTAAAAAACCGGAATTGAAAACTGCTTATAAAAAATCCGTGGAATTTATGTAATCAATATAATCCGTGATTCTGACGATGATGGCCGGGTGGTCGACCCTGATTATAATGCTTCGCATTGTTCTATTCAGGCCCTCTAAATCTCCCCAGAAGGGGAGACTTTGGATTTCACGACAACCGAACGAAGTTATGATTAGTTGAAATTGGTCGACCATCGAAGTTCCCCTCCTTCGGAGGGGTTAGGGGAGGCCAAAAAGGCCATAGGCTGGTCGTGAAAGTCGACACTTTAGCGCCGCGTCGATTCAGTTCAACAATTCAACAGTTTAACAACTCACCATTCCTTGTGACTGACCGTTGCGAAGCAATTTTGAGCCCAACGGAAAGGGCTCAAAATAGGGAAGGAACCGCGAACCACGGCTCGAGGGTGGAGAATTATAAAAGTTACTGTAGATTACGCACAGGATTTGGGTTTTGTGCTTTAAAGCTTGGGGTTTAAACGGATTTTTGATCATTTTTGTAATACCAAAACCTTCGCTCGCGCAAGTTTGCAACTTGTGCTTATAATATCATAAATCCGGTAATTTCCATATAAGCATCATCTCACAATTCTAAAAACCTTGATGCTGACCACAAAATAAAAATGCACAGCCCAATTTTTTAACAATCTTTAAAAAACGTCTTAAGAATCAGAAACCCTTTTATATTTGTATTTTAATTCCGACAATCAAGATCAAAATGGATTTTAAAAAAATTGCTGAAACGATCATTGACTTAAAAAATGCTGACTTGGCATTAAGGGAGAAACTCATTCAAACCGGAAATTTAAGCAATGGGTATCATGAAGAAATGAAGGAGTTACACACCAGAAATGCTAAAATACTAAACGACATAATAGACTCTGTCGGTTATCCGACCATAAATAAAGTTGGTAAAGAAGCCGGCGAAGCGGCCTGGTTGGTCATACAACATTCAATTGGACAACCTGAATTTATGAAAAAGTGTGCTGAACTATTGAAAAATGTTGTTCATGAAAATCAGGCAGACCCAAAAAATTTAGCCTATCTTACTGATCGAATCGCGGTTTTTGAAGGTAAGCCGCAACACTACGGAACTCAATTTGATTGGGACGAAAACGGAAATCTAAGTCCCAATTATTATGACGACTTAATCAAAGTAAATCAAAGGAGGAAATCAATAGGTCTTAACACCCTTGAAGAACAAACCGCAATATTAAGAAACCAGGTAAAAATTGAAAATCAATCACCATCCTCAGACTTTGAAAAAAGAAAACAGGAAATTGAAGCTTGGAAACTAAATGTGGGCTGGACGACATAAAAAGGGATTTTATATCTCCACAAACTTGTTTTGGAAAGCTTACAAAATCCCTAATCTAATGGTAAAACGAATATACTGATCTGTTGGGAACCGGTCTGTTTTTTTGGAGAGTCTTGTTATGCCCGGGTAAAAGAATTTTTTTGCCTGAAGACATGTTTTTACATCTTCAGGCACAATTAAAAGGGTTATTGGTATTATCTTGGTTTTTACAAAAATGTTGCGGCACTTAGAACAACACCCGGTGTCCGGTCTCCCATAACCACAATATTTTATAAAAAAATGAACACGGTATTTGAATAGGTTCTATATTTGTGGTGGGTAGGAGAGGAGTCAAACAAGTTGGACAATAAATCTCAAATATTTGATGGATTCAATTATTAATTTCTGTCCAATTAATAAAAAAAAATGAAAATCCAAATCATCATATTCATTCTGACATTGCCAATGGTGGGATTATGCCAAAATAAGTTTTCGGTAGGTGTCAATGTAAATTCTCAAATCAGTATATTGACGATTAAGGATTCCAACGCGCCAAGTGGAATAGATGAAAAGGCAGGGTTAGGTATCGGATATTCATTGGGGCTTCAGGCTCAATACAATATAAATGAAAAACTATTTTTACTGAGTGGCATTCATTATCAGAACAGAATAAATCGGCATAAAATCGGAGGAATAAGATATCCATCAGGCATAGCCAGCATACAAAACGACATTACGATTATATCCATAGGTATACCTGTTGATTTTGGGTATTCCATCAAATCAAAAAATCAAAAAATTAATTATGTAATTGGACTTGGTGGGTTGATGAATGTACCTGTAGATACTAAAACAGAAACGAAGGTTTTACATGAACAAATGGACGATGAAAAATTGACTCAAGCTGAAAATATAGTAGATGAATCTGTTTTTACCCTTGGAATTTTTGGAGGGATAGAAATCAATATAAACGAAAAAACGGTTTTAGGAATAGAACCTAATGTAAGGTTTACCCCGAATAAATTCTTTTTGTATTTATACGATTCCAAGGCAAGTACGATTGAAACCGGAATTACTTTAAGAACAAAAATAAAATAAATTGAAAAGCGGACAGAACAAAGGTGATGATGTCTAAGCGGCATAAAGTGGTTGCGGCACGCTGCCAAATCGTTTTGAGTATTACAAAAAGTTACGCATCCGGCCTCCCGAATCTTTATTATAAAAAGTAAAAGAGAAAGGTTTGAGGAATAAGATGAGATATGGTGCATATTCCGGTGATACTGACCCCCCCCTACTTCCTAACCAGCCATTTTTCGGGGTCTTGTTTGGTTTTGTCTTTCCAGAGTTCGAAGTGGAGTTGGCTTTTGCCATTATCCTCGGCGAGGGTGTAGCCGATGGTGCTGCCTTTTTTGACTTTGTCGCCCTTGTCTACCGTGACTTCATCGAGTTTTGGTAGACGGTAAAATAGCTGCCGTGCTGGATGATGAGCATCTTTTTATATCCCGGGATTTCTTTGTAGCCGATGACTTCTCCTTCAAATACACTTTTGACCGTGCCCTTGCCATTGATGGTAAAGTCGATGCCGGAGTTGGATATGGTGACGTTTTTGACCGTAGGGTGGGGCTGATTGCCAAATCTTCCGGTTACGATGGCATTGTTGACCGGCCAGGCGAGTCCGCCGCGGTTGTTGGCAAATCCTGCATTGTCGGTCTCGACTGTTTTGGCTTCTTTGACATCTTTTTTGGCCTTTTCGCGGGCTTTGGCGAGCTCTTCGGTGATGATTTTTTCGATGGCAGCGTTGAGTTTTTCCCTTTCTTTTTGTTTTTTCGACAGATCACTGGCCAGGGTTTTTTCTTTTAATCCCAACTTTTTGACCAGTTCGTCTTTTTCTTTTTGTTCCTTGGCCAGGGTGGTCATATTGTTTTTGGTCTGCTCGACCAATGCCCTTTTTTCTTCCTGTATTTTTTTGATCTCTTCATTGCTGGCTTTGATGACATTGGCATTGGAAGAGATGGACTCCAGCTTTCGTTTGGTAAACTCTTTGATTTGATTGATGTAGAGCCACCTGAGCAGGAGGTTGTTGAGGTTGTTGGATGACAGGAGGTAAGACCACTTGGAGTTGCTCATCTTTTTGAGGTAGTGCATCCTCAACATCTGGCTGTATTGATTGACCAGGATGGTTTGTTTTTTGCTGAGTGAGTCGAGCGTTGCACCGTTGTTTTCCAGTCTTTTTTCCTGGAGGACGACTTCGTATTGAAGGTTTTCGATGAGTTTTTGACGCTGGGAGATCTGTTGTTCGAGGAGTTTTAGTTTTTCGGCATTGGCCTTTTTTTCTTTTTTGGTGGCCTCGAGACTCTTGTTGGTTTTTTCTATATTTTTAATAATCTCCAGACGTTTGGACTCCAGATCTTTTCTGTTTTGTGCATGGACGACAGAAAAAGAAAACAGAATACAAAAAATCGTTATATACTTTCTACTCAAATTCATGATAATGCGAAGGTACAACAAATTTTAATTCCTTGGCAACATCTACTTCCAATTCTGAAAAATCAAGCCGGATGACACCTTCTGTTCCGGGTTTTTCAGGAAAATATATCTCGCGTATATGGGGCAGTTCGGGTCCGGTAAGCGCCTGTTTGTACTCACTAAATACGATCCTCATGGTTTTGCCGCTGTCGTCACTCACCAGGGCTTTTTGTACCTGCAGTCTGAAAGCGTCGAGCACGTATTCAAAACTCCAGTTTCCGGAGGTAAACGATACTTTATAATTATCCCCTTCACGGACGAAGGCAAAGTTTTGATCTTCAGGCAGGACGATATTGCCGAATATCAATTGTTGTACATCTTCAAAGGTGAGGTCGACGCCCGCCATTTCGCTGAGTTTGGTGACCGACCCTCTTTCATAACCGGACTCCAGACGGTGCAACAAGGTATAATCCTGCGGCGTAACCAGGAGACGGAAAGCTTCGATCTCAAATTTTTTGATCTGCACCCATACGGCACTGTCTCTGAGCATACGGATGACCATGTGAACACTTTGGGATTCGCCGGCGGTGCGGATCTGTGCTGACGCTTTGCCGTGAAACCATTGGAAGTTTTTATTGTGTTGTTGTAAGGCAGCCCATATCTCATTTTTAGAATGGTTGCGCGCTACAGGAGTGACCAGTTTTTTGGACGATGAACAAGCACTCACCATCACGATCAACACAAAAAACAACATAAAACGACCGCTCATGGACAATTTTTTATTTTTTCGACTAATGTTTTTGAATCCGGCATCAGGCTCAAAGCTTTTTTATAGTTTGTGCAGGCATCCGGTGCCATTCCTTTGGTAAACAACATATCTCCTTTCCATTCATAAGCCATAACTGACTGACCTTTGCTGGACGAAATACTGTTTTCCACCAGGTCGAGGGCTTCTTTTTCCTTTCCGGAGGCAAAGGCGATTTTGGATTGTAAGACCAAAACGCGGGTGAGAATGACAGGGTTTTTGCCGGCTATTAACGTGGCTTCATCCAGCCAGTCTGATGCTTCTTTGTATTTTTTGTTTTCATAGGCCGGTACAGCGGCAAAATAATATGCGATGGCCTGATTGGGAAAATATTCTATTGCCTCTTTTGCAGTTTCTTCCAGGGTGGTAAACTCCCGGGTATATTCGAGGCCAAACATCAACTGTTCCCAAACCATAAAGTTGTTTTTGTTGATTTGTAAGGTGCGTTGATACTGTCTTACCGCTTCCACCTCGCGGTGACTGTTCATCAATACATCGCCGTACATGGCATGGACACGGGCGTCCGAAGGATGGGTATTGGCCAGGATTTCAGCAAGTTGCAGTACAGCCTGCGCATAAGCGACTTTGGGATTGGAAGCGTGGCCTTCCACAAAGGGAAGGAGTTCCTTTAGTTTGGCTTCAGCGGGTACAGAACGGTTTTCCATCAGGGGTTGTAAGGATATCAGGTAGGCGGTTTCATCCGGAATGCCGTTTGATTTTTCCAGATTGTCTAGTAAAACATCCACATCGTTGGGATCCAGAACCAGAATCTTTTGATTTATGGCCTCAACTTTGTCTTTTTGACCTGCCATCTTGTATACTTCGGCTGCTTTTTTCAGGTGTTGCAGTTTGGGATTTTTGCGGGACAAAAGTTTTTCGATTTCCGGTATGGCCATTTCCGGTTTTTGAAGGTCGAGAGCGATGTCGATCATTCTGACTGTATTGTTTTCTGAAAAACCAAGTTGGGTTTCTTTATCAACCAATACGGTAAAAGCTTCTGCTTTCCGGTTGGATTTGATCAGCAAATCAGCGGTGACATCATAATATTTATTCATTTTAGGTTTCAGGGAGATCAGTTTGCGGTAGTGTTCGATGGCTTTGTCCAGGCGAATCAGTTCGGTTTGCACAAATGCCATACGTTCGTTATACCAAAAATGATCTTTGTCCAGACCGAGGGCACGTTGCAGTTTTTCTTCTGCTTTGGCATAATTTTTTTGTTCTATATAAAGGAGTGCCATTTCATAATAGATGACAGCCCGGTTGCGGTGTTCTCTTGCCAAAGAGTCGAGGACAAAATACGCTTTGTCGTAATGTCCGGCGGCTGATTCCAGTCGGGCAGCGAGGAAGGCATCCTGAATTTTGTTTTCCATCTGCGGTATCTGGGCCACTTCCTGAGCCAAAGTATCCGACCCAAAAAACAACATCCATCCGGCAAAAAGACAGACAACGGGTTTGATTTGATAAAAATATCCTGAAAATTTCATCTTATTTCTTAAAAGCTGTGTAAAACGAGGATTCGGAAACGGGGTTTATCTGAAGATATCAATCCGCCTTTCCGTTCTTCTTAAGATGATGTATAACGAAAATTCGGGTTGTAATGTTTCATTTTTGATAAGGATGAAGGCTAACTTTTTGATGTCGGTTGGGTAAACGGATCAGGCTACCACCACTTCAATCATTTCTTTGGGATCGAGGTATTTCTGAGCACAGGCCAGCACATCATTGGCGCTGGTATCCATGACGTCCTGAATCCATTGTGTCAACGAAGAAAACGGAAGACCTGTAAGGGCCAGTGTTTTGGCTACGACGGCAATCTGTAGCGGACCGTCAACCATGTGCAGAAAGTTTCCGGATAAATAATTTTTTACCATATCCAACTCTTTGGTTCCGACTTTTTTGCTGCACAATTTTTCCATTTGCACATAAATTTCCCGAATGGTCTCTTCGATATTTTCAGCACTCAGTTCTGTGCTGACATAAAAACAACCATCATGCAGCATTTGATCCATCTGGCTTCCGATGTCGTAGGTATATCCTTTGTCCTCGCGGATGACGCTCATGAGCCGGGAACTGAAATATCCGCCAAAAATGGTGTTTAACACAAAAAAAGAGGTTTGGTCGGGATGGGTTCTGTCAAATAAATGTCTGCCGATTTTTAAAGAAGCCTGGATATCTCCGGGAGCTTTTTCAAACCACCTTTCATGGCGCAGGGGCAGCGAACAAACCGGAACGGGTTTTTGAATGGTCTGTTTCTTATGCTGTCCAAAATATTGATTGACCAGTCGGATGATTTCAGGACTGATTTTACCACTGAGGAAAATATTCATATTGTCAGATCCGATGTAGTGGTTAAAATGATTTTTGACATCGTCTATGGTAATGGCAAGATAATCCTCTTCGAAGCTGTTGTAACCGTAGGGATGTTGATTGCCGAAGATAGATTCTGTGATCATTCTGTAAGAAAGGACTTCATTTTTGGTGAGTTCTTCTTTCAGTTTCTGAATATTTACGTTAGAAAAACTTTCGAGTTCACTTGTTTCAAAGTGCGGCGAAAAATACATTAAAGACAGAGGTTCTATAATATGGGGAATATATTTTCCCAGCGTATAAACGGAAGTGTAAATAAAGTCCATGTTGGCAGAAATTTTCATTCCGGCCCCGTAGAAGTCAAATTTTTCGGCGAAAGTTTCTGCATTCCAGGGTCCGCAACCTTCTTTCATCAGGGAGGCTGTGGCACGGCTGACCAATTTTTTGTCTTCCATAGATTTGCCTGCCTTATGGACGATTTCTATTTTGACAATATCCTCTGTTCCGGCATTGATGATGACGACCGGCACACCATTATCCAGGTTGATGGTTTCAATAGGAGGAATATCAATAGTTCTTATCCTGACGATCTCAGGCGCAATTTGTCTGTTGAGCATGTATAATATTGGATGCGTAAAGATTACATTCTTTGCAAAAGGCTTCCTGTAATTCTCAAAAATTCTGTTTCCGAAATAAGGCCTACCAGTTCTGTGCCGTTGACGACCGGGAGGCAACCGATTTTGTTTTCCCGCATCAGTTTCATGGCTTCCAGAATATTGGCATCCTGGCTTACGGTTATCGGTTCTTTGATCATAATATCGGAGACCACCCCTGTTTTTTTAGAATGTTTGCTTTTGATAAAATGCCGTAATATCAGACGTGCCGTGACGAGACCGACGAGATTGCCTTTATTGTCTTCGACAGGCGTATAACGTATCTTATTCCAATCCATAAGATCGGCTACGAGGTCGACGATATCATCTTTTTGTACGGTAAAGAGGTCTGTAAGCATAAACTCAGATACCTTAAGGTGGGAAGGTCGGTAAATTTTCAGGTCTTCCTTATCGGGAAGGCTCCATTCGTGGACAGGTTTATTGGTCATTTGATTTTGAATCATGGATGCGGTTAAGACACTCAGGGCTTCGTCGGTGTTGGTATTATCATGAAGTTTGGTGAAAGCTCTCAACATCCACCGTGCTCCGGTCATGTGGTTTTCGGCTCTTTTTTCGATGATGCCGAGATATTTGTTGATATCTTCCGGGTTTACACCGCGGGATTCCAGACCTTTTCTTGCTATCGGCAAAAGTCTTTTGATGAGGTCTACGGCATTTATTTTTTCATCTTTAAACCAGGTAAATTTGGTATCGAGACCAAATTTTGCCGCTTTGCCGAAGTTGTCTCTGGCGTCTACAAAAGACATTTCTTCGCGAATGTCGCCGACCGATTCAGAGATGCCGATCATACAGCCCAACCAGAAACAAGCATTAGCCACTTCATCTACGACGGTTGGTCCGGAAGGTAAGACGCGGTTTTCGATACGCAAATGAGGTTTTCCGTTGTCGCTGATGCCGTAACAAGGTCTGTTCCAACGGTACACAGTGGAATTATGTACCTGCAGGGCTCTTAGTTTAGGTACCTGACCGTTTTTGATGGCAGCGAGAGAATCCTCTTCGATGTCAGAACTCAGCAATACCCTGAATCTGGCGATGTCTTCGCGATAGATCTCCAGGATAGAATGATGTATCCAATCTCTGCCGAAGCTGACCCGCGGACTTCTTTCGCGCATGTGGTCATGGGTGGTTCGGGTGTCGAGAGATTGTTGGAAGAGGGCGATCCTTGTTTCGTGCCACAATCTTTTGCCAAATACAATGGGGCTATTGGCAGAGATGGCCATGATTGGTGCAGCAAGGCCGAGAGAGATGTTGTATAGTTTGACAAAATCTTTGGGAGCTACCTGAAGGTGAACCTGAAAGCTGGTATTACAAGCTTCCAACAGGGGAGAGTCATGTTTAACGAGCAATTCGTCGATACCCAGAATGCGGAGTTCGTAGGCATGTCCGATCAATTGTTTGTTGATGGCTTCCATCAGGGCATAATACCTCTTTTTGGGCGTCAGGTTTTCGAGGTTGAGGTGATATTTGCGCAGGGTAGGGCAGATACCGGTCAATAAGATAGACGTATCGAGGGTGTCGAGAACTTCCTGAATCTTGTTGAGTTTGTAGGAATTTTCTTCTTCCAGGGCTGAAAAACAATCACCGGTAAATACTCGGGGGTCGAGATTGGTTTCGAGGTTAAATTTTCCCAATTCCGTTTCCACCCAGGGATATTCTGTCATTTTTTCGAGAGCCTCCATGGCAACCAAAGAAGGTTTGAAGGTATCTTTTTCAACCATGACGATTTCCTGTTCTGCTCCAATGCGTGTAACGTCTGATTCAAACCATTCATTTTCAAGCATATATTCCAATGCGCTGACATCATTGAGCAAAGATTTGACAAATCGTTGCATTTGTTTATTGTCATTGACCAAAGAAACTCTTTGTTCTCCCATATCTGTTTTTCATTTTAATGATCCAAAATTAGTCCAAAAGTAGGAAAAGAAAAGGAAAAAGAAAATTTTTCAAAAAAAAAGTCCCGCGACCTTTGAAGGAAGCGGGACGATGATAAAATTTAAACAACCCAAAAACAACTTTTTAGTGTGGTAAAAAGCTTGTTTTATGATTATATGAAATCAAAGGTTTTACCTTTTTTATAAAAATTACTGGCTGATGGCAGCGTTCAGGTTGATCTGAAGGGTTACCTCATCATCGATATACTTGTCTTTCAGTTTTTGAAAAGACTTAGACTGATATTTTAAACCCCAATCTGTTCTGTTGATCACAAAAGGAGGAGTTGCTACGGTAACATTGTTTTCCAGGATATTGATATTGGCTTTGAAGTTAACTTCTTTGGTTACATCCAACAAAGTAAGGTTTCCGTAAACCAAAGCATTACCTTCTGTATCATTGGCCAATCCGGTTACTTTGGTGATGGCAAAAGTAGCTGTTGGAAACTTAGGTGTTTTGAAAAAATCTTCGGTTCCTTCGGTTCCCGTACCTTTAAGATGAGATTCCAATGAAGCTTTATCGTCACCCTGAAGATCATCTACTGTTAGGTTGGCTACGTCAATGGTAAATGTTCCTGAAGTGATCAGGCCATTTTCTACGGTAACGTTGCCTGTGCTGACAGGAAAAGATCCGTTATGTCCTCCACCCGGCTTGGTTGCTTTCCACAATACCTTTGAGGTTGCAGGAACAACATTATATGTCGCACCGGTGGCTTGAGCTATAGGCTGAGCTTCTGCTACGGGAGCTGCTTCTTTGTTCTCTTTACATGAAAATAAAAGAGAAGTACTGAGAAGAAAAAGAAAAAATAATTGTTTCATTTCTGATGTTTTAAGTGAAATAAATAATGTTATGGGTCTTTAACGAAAGAAGTTATTCAAAGTTTGATAATAAAAAGCAAAGGAAATGTTAAGTCATTTAAGAAAAAGATTGAACCATGGACCCGGGATATCATGATTTAGGCTTCTTTTTTCATAAATAAAATGAATACAGGTAAGTTGTTAGAGGTAAGGCGCAAAAAGCATCGGGACTTTCCGGCATTTTGTGTTTAAAAATCAGCTTTATGGTATTATATGAATACGATTTATATCGGCTACTTTTTTCTGATTTCTTTGATTAAATCTTCGAGATAATCTGTTTGTATTTCCTGGATTTCAAGGAGTTTTTTATTTTGGTGTATCAATATGTGATCCATTTTTTCGTTCAGGAGTTTGATTTCAAGTTCAGCTTTGAGATTGATTTTATAATCGTGTTCGCTTCTGATCCGGTCTTTTTGTTCCTGACGGTTTTGACTCATCATGATGATCGGAGCCTGAATAGCGGCAAGACAGGACAGGATCAGGTTTAGCAGAATAAATGGGTATGGATCAAAGGATTTTGAGGTCAACAGCCAAATATTTATGCTTATCCAGATAAGAATAAAAGTAAAAAAGATAATGATAAAAGTCCAGCTACCGCCAAAATCGGCAACTTTATCCGCTACTTTTTGACCAAAAGTAATACTGGTTTCAGGTAAATCCTGAATATTTTCGGATAAAAAAGAATTATTTTCTATTGTTTTCAGAACATCTTTATCAATTATAGCCAGTTCTCCTTTTTCCATGGTTATTAAAAAGGTCAGGTAATTTCTTCGAAACAGATTTAATTCTGAAAGAGATATATAATGGATTTTTTCAAACAGCGGATAATTAGATTTAATATGATTAAAAATGCCCTCACGAATATCGGCACCCTGAACTTCTTCACCTCTGGGAATTTCTTTTGCTGATAAAAAACTTATTTTCGGTTCTTTCATTTTTTTAAAAAAATCTAATGATATCATATCATCTTAAATAATGTGGTAACATGTGGGTTATAAAAAAGGAATACAAAAGTACAAAAAGTCGATGAACTATTGAAAATCATTCTATTGGGACGTGTTTTACCCAAAATAGCTTTTTATGATATACTACAAAGTGAAAGTGTGATTTATATTTTGATAACAGTCGGTTATTTCCAAAAGGATGTTTCCCATGAGGTGTTTTTCCAAAAAAAAGACGTTCCACCATAAGTGAAACGTCTTGAAATAAGTTATCAAAGATGAAAGTGTAATAAAAAATCACACTTTTTTCAAATCATTTTATCGTTATTTAACAACCTGAACTGTTCTGCTGACAAGAGATTTGTCATTTGATATACGAACAATATATTGACCTGCATTCAGATTCTGAACCGGCAATTGAACTTTATCATTCAGATACATGGTGTTTTCAGACATGATTTGACCTAAAGTATTTAAGATGGTAACTTTTACAGCTCCTTCAAAAATATTTTCTTTAACTTCGATATTGATGAAATCTTTTGTAGGGTTTGGATAAATATGTAATACATTATTATCTAAAACATTATAAGTTGAATTAGGTGGTAAGAAAGCATATTCACCTGTGTCAGATCTGAAATCGATTCTGTAGGTACCTGCTACTGTCTGGATGTTTGGTCCGTTCAGAACACCTACTCCTGAAGGGAAATCAGCTGCTCCCCAGTTGGTTGTCCATGCTGCTTCTGCTCTGAACTTCACACCACCGTCTGTTACGTCTGCAAAGCTTGTCAACGTCGCAGAAGGATGTGTCCAATGGTTGAAGTCTGCAGGATCTTTGTCAAGGTAAGCGTCTCTGCTGTCATCATCACCCGGCCAGTCTCCGAAAGGTCCGGTTTTACCAACCAAACTGATTTTTCCGTATTCTACTACAGCTGTAAATTTGTAAGCACCTGTTGCAGAGTTGAAGTCTACAAAATAGTCACCTGCAGGAACAGGAATGTTTGGACCTTCTTGTTCTGCAATACCTTCAGGGAAATCAGTTCCTCCCCAGTTTACAGCCCAATCGTTGTCGGCTCTGAATTTAGCTTCACCATCCACCATAGTAACTCTTAGTTTCCAGATGGTTTTGTCAGCTGCATCTTTATTCATCGGGGTATCCGTGTCCCATCCACCAGGAGTTGCACTACCGATCAAACCTACAGTACCATAATCTACTACTTGCAGGAATTTATATTCCAAAGTAGCGGTATTAAATGTAACGATGTATTCACCGGCAGTTGCGACGATATTATCACCACCCGGAACACCGGTACCGCTTGGAAATTCTGTTCCACCCCAGTTAACATCCCATGAATTGTTGGCTCTGAATTTAACTTCACCATCAGTCAAAACAACCACACCTCTCCAAAGGTCAGGATTGGTTGCGGATTTTGTCAATGGTGTTTCATTGTCCCATCCGCCCGGAGTTGCATTACCGATGATACCGATGCTTGCAAAATCTATGACTTCAGTAAAAGAATACTCACCTGACAAGCTGTCGAAAGTGATGTCGTATTTTCCGGCCTGAGCGACCGGAATGTTGGCTCCTCCCTGAGTACCTGTACCTGTAGGAAAATCTACAGCTCCCCAGTTTCTGTCCCATGATCCTGTTGTTCTGAATTTAGCTTCTCCCTGTAAAAGGACAGCTGTGAGGACAAATTTGTTGGAGTCGGTTTCGCTTGGATACATTTTGGTGTCTTTGTCCCAGCCACCTGCGGTTGCACTTCCGATGATGCTGATGTCAGAATCTACATCAAAGATGTATTCACCAGAGTTACTGTTAAAAAAGACGGTGTAGTCTCCGAAAAAGACGGGAATGTTTGGACCACCCTGAGTACCAATACCAATTGGAAATTCTTTGGCACCCCAGTTGATATCCCAGGCATTGTTGGCCCGGAATTTAGCTTCACCTTTGATTAATGATATCTGAATTGTCCAGACAGAATCATTGACTTGGGTTAAAGGTGTTTCGTTATCCCAGCCTCCGGGTGTGGCTGAACCAATGATTCCTATCGAGGTAATCTGACCGAATAAACCTGCAGAAATCAGTACGAAACTTAAAATAAAAAGTAAACGTGACTTCATAAAGATGTACTATTTTAATTTGTGAAAAAAAAGTTAATGTATTTTAAACACAAAGTAAATATATTTTTTACTTTTGACATTGTTTTTCATGAATAAAAAATAATTTTATGCTCAATTTTTACAAAAAACGTGGTTTAAGCATGATGTTTCTGGCTTTCTGGCTGCTTTTCAGCTATCAGACGGAAGCACAAAGAGTCATCAAAGGTATGGTAAAAGATGCAGGAACCGGAGAAGGACTGATCGGCGCTTTTGTCGTTGCCAAACAAAATGAGGCAGTAGGTACGACAACTGATTTTGACGGATCCTTTGAAATCAAAGTTCCCGAAGGAACCGAAGTTTTGGTTTTTTCCTATACCGGATACACCTCAGTAGAGGAAAATATTGTTGGAAAAGATAATGTGGAAGTTTCTATGGCTGCAGGACAGCTTTTGGAAAGTCTGGTTGTCATCGGTTATGGTACGGTCAAAAGAGAAGACGCGACAGGATCGATACAATCGGTGAGTGCCAAAGATTTTAACAGAGGTGCGATCACCAGCCCGCAGGAATTGTTGGCGGGAAAAGTTGCCGGTGTGGCCATTACCACAGGAGGAGGACCTGACGACGCTGCCCAGATCAGGGTGAGGGGACAATCTTCTTTGAGTGCATCCAATGACCCACTGATCGTTATCGACGGAATTCCGTTAGACAATACAGCAGTTTCCGGAAACAGAAATATCCTGAGTGTCATCAACCCGGCGGATATCGAAACCATGACGGTATTAAAGGATGCATCGGCCACAGCCATCTATGGTAGCCGGGCTTCAGCAGGTGTCATCCTGATTACCACCAAAAAAGGAAGTTTGGGAACAAAATTAAAAGTTGGATATAATGGTAATTTCAGTGTAGGTCAGACATTCAACAGAGTGGATGTTTTGACAGCTGACGAATACCGAGATGTTATTAATAAACAATTTGATGAAACACATCCTGCCAGAGCTTTGATGGGAAGTGCTTCTACAGATTGGCAGGATGAAATTTACAGAAACGCATTGGGTACTGACCATAACCTGAACTTTTCGGGAAGTCTGGGCATGGTTCCTTACAGAGCTTCATTAGGTTATACTTATAAAGAAGGATTGTTAAAAAGTGACCATTTTCAAAGATATTCAGGTAGTTTAAACCTTAATCCAAAGTTTTTTGACAATACATTACAAATGAATGTAGGTTTAAAAGCGATGTTAAACAACAACCAGTTTGCTGAAAGAGGAGCTATCGGTGCTGCCTTGAGTTGGGACCCGACACAAGCACCTTTAGATCCGAATAGTCAGTATAGCGGCTATACAACGTGGACCATCCCGAATGGCAATCCGAACAGTTTGTCGCCTGCCAATCCGGTAGCATTACTGGACAGAAATCTCAGAAATGACCAATCGGATGTGGCAAGATATATTACCAATGTGACTTTTGACTACAGATTGCCATTTTTTAAGGATTTACGCGCCAACCTGAATTTAGGTTATGACCATGCCAGAGGAAAAGGTAGTGTCATCATTCCGGGAAATAATGCCGTGGCGTTTTCATTCCAACAGGATTTCGGTGGAGGTGTCAACAATCGTTACGAAAATATCAGACAAAATTCCTTGTTGGAGTTTTATTTGAATTACAAAAAAGAAATGGGAGACCATACCATTGATGCGATGGCAGGATATTCATGGCAGAGATTTTATAATGAAAATAATTTCAAAAACACAGATGCTGCAGGCACTCCGACCCAAACGGTCGAAAGAAACGGGGTTGCAGAAGAATTGTTTTTATTATCGACATTCGGTAGAATCAATTATGGTTTTAAAGACAGATATTTGTTGACCGTTTCTATGCGGGGTGATGCTACCTCAAGATATGCTCCTGAAAACAGATGGGGATTTTTCCCGGCTGCAGCTTTGGCCATTAAAGTTTTTGACAACGAAAACAAATATTTTAACAGTCTGAAATCAAGAATCGGATGGGGTGTCACCGGTCAGCAGGATTTAGGTAATTATTACGTTTACCAACCGATTTACCAACAAAGTCTTGAAAATGCAGCTTATCAGATGGGAAATATCTTTATCAATACTTTCAGACCCAACGGATATGACAGAAATATTAAATGGGAAGAAACCACTACCTATAATATAGGTATTGACTTTTCTGTCATCAAAGGAAGACTCGGAGGTTCTTTGGATTTGTATCAAAGAAACACCAAAGACCTGTTGAATTTTGTTCAGGTGCCTGCGGGAAGTAATCTTTCCAATTTTATCAATACCAATGTGGGTAGTATGGTCAACAGAGGAATTGAGTTGTCCTTAAACACTACAGCTATCAGTAAAAAAGATTTGTCCTGGGAAATTGGATTTAACATTGCTTATAATACCAATGAAATTACAAAATTGAATAAAATTGACAGACCGGATTATATCGGAGTTGCAACCGGAGATATTTCCGGTGGGGTAGGTAGTCAGATTCAGATTCATACGGTAGGTTTTCAGCCGGCATCGTTTTTTGTTTACCAACAGTTATACGACGAAAACGGAAAGATTTTGGAAGGTCAGTTTGCTGATTTAAATGAGGATGGTGTAGTGAATGATCTCGATAAATTCAGATATAAAAAACCTGCACCTGATGTTATCGCCGGTATCACCAGTAATTTAACATACAAAAAGTTTGACTTTTCTTTTGCCGGACGAGCCAATTTCGGAAACTATGTTTATAATAATATTCAGACTGATATGGGATATCTGGTAAGATTGTACAATTCAACCAATTATTTACAAAATGTACATCAGTCAGCTGTTGACAACAATGCTCAATTACAAAATAATCTGACCTTCAGCAATCATTTTGTGACAGATGCGTCATTTTTCAGATTAGATCACATTACAGTGGGTTATAGTTTTGATAAACTGGTTGGCCAGTTTTTGAGAGTATATGCTACCGTTCAAAATCCTTTTGTTATTACCGGATATGATGGTCTTGATCCTGAAATCAATAATGGTATTGACAGAAATGTATATCCGAGACCGAGAACATTTCTTTTTGGTGTAAGTGTAGAATTTTAAAATAAAATAAAATCAGAAAATGAAAAAGTTTATCATTTTTACATTAATCATAACGTTGTCGACGTTGACATCGTGTTTTAAAGATTTGGATACCGCACCTTTGGATCCCAATCTTTATACTTCAGGTTCCGTTTTTAACAGTCCGGATTCCTACAAACAATTTTTAGCAAAACTTTATGCCGGATTGGCGGTATCCGGTCAGGAAGGACCTGCAGGACAATCAGACATTTCCGGTATTGATGAAGGTTTTGGTCAGTACCTGAGAGGATTCTGGTACCATCAGCAATTGCCTACAGATGAGGCATTGATCGGATGGAATGACCAGACTATCTGGGATTTTCATGATATTGACTGGACACCGGCAGATGGATTTACGTATGCTTTTTACAGCAGAATCTTTTATCAGATATCAGTGTGTAATGAGTTTCTTCGTGAAACAACCGATGCAAAACTTGATGAAAGAGGCGTAGATGCTAATCTGAAAGGAGAAATCGCCGATTACAGAGCAGAAGCAAGATTTTTAAGAGCTTTGAGTTATTGGCATGCTTTGGACCTTTTCAGAAATGTTCCGTTTGTGACCGAAAATGATAAAGTGGGTTCTTTTTTCCCAAGACAGGCAAAAGCTCAGGAAGTTTTCACTTACATCGAATCAGAATTGTTGGATATTGAAAATAAATTGAAACCTTCAAAAAGTAATGAATACGGTCGTGCAGACCAGGGAGCAGCATGGACTTTATTGGCCAAATTGTACCTGAATGCAGAAGTGTATACCGGTCAGAAAAAATATAATGAGTCGCTGACCTATTGCGAAAAAGTCATCAACGCGGGATACAGCCTTGAGCCTAATTACAGCCATTTGTTTTTGGCTGATAATCACCGCTCCAATGAAATCATTTTCCCGATTGCATTTGACGGAAATCGTACGAGAACATGGGGAGGTATGACTTTTATCATCAGAGCAGGTATCGGAGGTACGATCAATCCATTGGCTTCAGGTGTTTCCGGAGGTTGGGGAGGTACCCGTACTACCCGTCAGTTTGTTGAGAAGTTTCCTTCAAACCTGACAGGAATCATTGTAAATTATAATTATTCAAGAAACCAAAGAGCCATCTATATGCCGGGCACTTTGAATGGTTTCAACGGTACGGACGATAAAAACAAATTGGCTTCACTTGGTAGTAATAATGTTTTCGAAGGGTACCGGTACTTTCCTGAAGATGGAATGGAGTTTGTTATCCTGAGAAATCCAAGTTCCACACTTTCCGGAAAATTAGGTGATAACGACGGCGATGGAAAATTAGAAACCAACGGTGCCAATATCAAGGTACCGGGCAGAGGTTTGTATTACATCCGTGTCGATCTGACCACCAGTTCCAATCTGACCTACACCATGGAAAGGAGAGATTTTGAAGTAACCGGAAGTGCCGTTCCGGGTGGCAGCAAAGACGTTGTTTGGGATGATACCGAGAAAAAACTGAGATACGTCGGAGAATTGGCCGTCGGAGGTTTTACCCTTAGAGAAAAATCAGACAAAGTCAGTTATGGTGATGCCCAAAGGGATGGTATCATCGAGTCAACAGGCAGCTTTGTAATAGAAAAATCAGGAGGTCACGATATTTTATTTGATATGACACGACCTGACTATACCTATCAGATGAAACTCACCAGTTTTGACCGAAGAGGTATTTTTGGTACTCAGGGACAGGTTATTGATATTCCGACTTATCAGGATATCGGAATTTATACCAACGGTTATGCGGTATTGAAATTTAAAAATGTAACTTCGACAGGACAAACAGGTGCCAATGTTGACTTTCCGGATACAGACTTTCCGATGTTCCGATTGGGAGATGTATACCTGATGGCGGCAGAAGCAATTTTAAGAGGTGCACCGGGAGGAGCATCCAAAGCTTTGGAATACTTCAATGCAGTAAGGACCAGAGCCTATACCGGAACCGCAGGAAACGTTGCTTCTTCCGAACTCAATCTCGACCTCATCCTTGACGAAAGGGCAAGAGAATTGTATTGGGAATGTCACAGAAGAACAGACCTTGTAAGATTCAATAAATTTACTACAGCAGACTACCTTTGGGCCTGGAAAGGCGGAGAAGCAAATGGTCGTGCGGTAGATTCTAAATTCAACATATTCCCGATTCCTTCGGCTGACAGAAGTGCCAATCCGAACCTTGAGCAGAATCCGGGTTATTAAACTAAAATAATCACATTTTTTAGAAAGGTGTTGTTCGTTTAAAACGGACAGCACCTTTTTTTATCAATTGAATTATCCGTTTCCGATCCTTCTTCTTTCTTCTTCAGATCCGGTGGTTCTTCGTCTGGCCTGTTGAACTTTACTGTTTCCGAATCTGTATGAAAATCCCAAGGTGGCAACTCTTGTTTCTCTGTAGGCATTCCAGTCTTCGATATAATTATCAAATGCAATCTGTGCATTTGGCAGGTTCGTCCAGAAGATGTCGGTTATGTTGAATCTCAGCGTGCCGTTTCCCTTTAATATCTTTTTTTGAATTCCAAGACCCAAAGCCCATTGTGGTCTGAAAATCAGGTAGCCACTTCTGTTTCCGGAATTGTAAGAAAAAGTAATTTCTGATGACCAATCGTTTTTAAATAAAAATTTATGGTTGGTATTGCCAAATAAGGCGAAATTGCCTTTATTGAGGGGTGTTCCTGAAAGGTCTCCCGTAAAATGATTGTAAAAACCGGACACACTTGCCATACCTGACCACCATTTGTTAAGCTGGAATGGTGCGGACACATCCAACCCAACATTTTCAGTTGATTGTAAATTCAAAGGAATTTGAATGGTGACATTCGGGTCTTCAGACAAATCGGGAAAGACGTCAGATAATCTCGAGAGTACAATGGTGTGGGCTTGTAATGTTTTGCTGTATGAAAGGGTTACATTTAGAATTTTATCAGAATATCCCAATTCTCCGTTCCAGGAAAACTGTGGTTGTAAGGCAGGATTTCCGGTGGCATATGTAGTCACATCAATTAAAAATAAAAACGGATTTAATTGTGAAAATCCCGGCCTGTCAATACGCCTTGTCATATTGGCTGTTATACTTCTGTTGTCATCAATTTTATATTGCACAAAAAATGTCGGAAACAACTTAAAATACGAAGAATCAAATGTTATATCACCGGCCAACTGTTGTGTCGAATAAGATGTGTGTTCGCCTCTTAAGCCAAGCTGAAATTCAAATTTTTTAAAATTTTTATTCAGGTTTATATATCCGGCATTATTGTTTTCCCGATAGATAAAATGATTGGTTTTGTTGATGTCAGGAATAAAAATATCATCTTTTTTTTCAAAAAAAGCTGCGTCCTGATCGGAAGAAACGTAAGAAAATTTTATGCCTGTTTCAAGTTTAAAAGATTCTGATATCTGAACTACATAATCGGTTTTGGCGGTAGAAAACTTTAGAATACCTTCCTGATTTCCGTTTAATTGATAATCAGGTTGGAAAACACTTCCATCTGTGCTAAAATAGCTGGTTTTGTTTTCAGAATCTCCCCTCGTCAAAAATCTTCCAAAATCAACGTCTAAGGTGATTTCACTACCGGCCTTATTCAGATTCCTTTTGATATTAAAATTAACAACACCGCTGTTATTACTGTTATCATTTGTGGTATTTGTATTAAAGTCAAAAATATTTTCTCTTTGGGCATTAAAAACTTTGGATGTATTTCTGTTATAGGGACTTGAATTAGAAAAATTTGGCGTGTAAGTGAAACCTAAAATGGTTTTTTCATCGATAAAATAGTCCATTCCAAGGCGGATATTATGAAAATGAACAGGAATTTTGGTATAATTTTCTTTTTCATCTTTGCCTGAAAAAATAAAGTTATCGTAGAATTTTCTGTCAAGAATCAAATGATTTAAACCGAGCCTGTAACCGTAATTATAACTTCCGTATAAATTTACAAATTTGTTTCTGAAATTGAGATTTAAACCGGCATCTGATTTTGGATACACCCCCTGGCCGTAACTGGCTGAAACCGAACCATTGATTCCATGACGGATGTCTTTTTTCATTTTTATATCAATAATACCGGCACTACCTGCTGCATCATATCTGGAAGATGGATTGGTAATCAACTCAATTCTTGATATTGATCCCGAGGGCAAAGATTTTAAGTAGTTAATCAGATCTGTTCCGTTTAAGGGAGATTGCCTTCCGTCAATATACACGATAATGCCGTTTTTGCCGCGCATGGAGATATTGTCGTTCGGATCAATCAGAATGCCCGGTGATCTTTCCAGGACTTCATAAACGGTACTGCCTTCACTCATGATGCTGTTTTCGACATTTACTATCATCCTGTCCACTTTTCTTTCCAGAAAAGGTTTTTGTGCTTTAACGGTGATTTGGTCCAGCTGTACTGAGGACTCTTCCAGATATATGGTGCCCAAATCCAGAGGTTCGTTGTTATAATAAACAGACTGGGAAAAAGTCTGATAACCTAACATAGAAATTTTTATAAAATATGCACCGCTTGTGTGTAAAATCAATTCTGTAAATTTTCCTTCAGTATCTGCAATATCAGCTTTTATGAGTAAAGAGTCCGCTGATGAATAAATTTCTGCTGTCGCTCCTATCACTGACAGGTTTGTAGTTTTTTCTTTTACAATCAAAGAGACCGGATGTTGTCCGTATGAGTTTGTAAATGACATAAATGAAATCAATACTATAGAAATAATGATTAAAAATCCGGTAAAATTTGCTGAATGTAAATACATATTTCTGAGCTTTAGATGAATAAAATGATTGAAAAACAATTCAATAAAACTCAAAAATAGTATGACATCAGGGAAGGGGATTGTAAATCTTAGACATCACGGACATGATTGACCTCTTAATCGACCAACTATTATTTTTTTTCGATAAAAAGATTTGATAATAAACCGGTTTGGATTTTTTGTTACAGTAGGAAAAAATATTAAAGAGACATCTTACGACTTTGCGTAAAAATATGATTGATGACTTGCTGATTGCGGTGAATCATTTCTTCATGGTTGTGACAATATTCAACCGGTGTCATCGAAGCAAATTGTTTAAAACTTTTTATAAAATGAGACTGATCGTAATATCCGGCCGAATAACATACATCTGTGAGAGATTTTCGATTATTTTGACTTGTCAACATAAAAGTAGCATAATTAAATTGCAGTATACGCTGAAACAGTTTGGGGGTAACTCCCAGATTTTTTATGAATTCTCTTTCAATACTTTTATAGTTTTCCTTACCTATTCTGATGTTGTCCAAAAGATTAACAGAAGGATCTGAATAAAAGGTTGAAATTCTGAATCGTGTTTTTTCTAAAGAATCATGTATGTGTAATCTGGAAAGCAAAAATGATTCAACTAAAGACAAAACCTCTTCTTTGGAAGGATTTTCTGCAATTTTTGATTCAATAAGTTTGAATTCATTTCCGAAAATAGAGGAAGCTTCCAAAACCTGATCGGTTAGTTCATCTGAAGGAATATTTGTAAAATAACGGATAGCGCCCGGATAGAAACGAATGGTAACAGTATTTATGTTTCCGTTTGTTTTTACAAATCCGGATTTTGTTTTAATTCCGATAAAATGACTTTCTTTAACAAACACAGCAGCATTGTTTTGTTTTCTTTCATAATACCCATTTGTATTTATGACCAATTCTGTCATCCCGTCAGGAATAACCGGTATAAAATCATTTTGATGTGAATCAAATTCAGAAAAAGATATGTGCCTGACCAGAGGTTTCAAAACTTTTGCTGAAGGTAAAAAATGGTTTGCCATGATAATGAACACAATTCAATAATAAGTACGACCGTAAAGGGCAATATGTTGTTGTTAAGGCAAGATAATTATTTTTGTTCATGCGACTTATATGGTATATAAGATACGTATATTTTATAAAAAAAATATGGGTTCACCAACATTTGCCGAAAAAATTACGTCTGAGTGTATATGATGCCTTCATTTCAGTTCATTTTAAAAATAAACCATCAGATCATGAAAACCAGATATTTTTTTATCCTCCTGGCGATTCCTTTTTGTGTATTGTTTGTCGGATGTGACAAAGAATGTAGTCCTGAGGATTGTGTTGAAACCATGTTGGCACAGTACGGGATGGTCCCTTACACCGGGCAGACCCAATATTGTAATTCTCTGACTTTGTATGAATACAAAAACAGGCAATATTTTTCGGAGGATTGTTGTACCTGTGATATGTTGCCCAATGCAACAGATTGTGACAACAACAATTATTTTATGACCAATGGGAAGTTTGATGAGATAAAATATACCCGATTTTTTGCTTCAAGTCGCAAAATCGGGATTGTAGGTGTGATAGAGTGAAGGGGTTTTAATCCGGAGAATGATTAACTTTAAAATAGATTTGACTTGAAATAAAAAGTTGTTTGTCTTTTGTATAACATATAAGGCATTCAGTTTCTGAATCAACGGATTGTATTATTTGTAAATTGTGATTCCAAAGATTATGCTTGGGCCCCGGGTGAGTGATCAGATTTGATATCTCAAACGAGGTCAACAAGGAAGATGTAAATGATTTGATTATCCTTAAGCATTTAAGAAAAAGGTGAGAGAAAATTGGGATGTCTTATTCAAAGAAGCCAACAAAAAGAATCGCTACCAAACCCCGGGGGAAAGATTGTCTTTTTGAAGGTATTGTCAGAAATTTGATAAAAGGAGTGTATATCCCGGAAAAATCTGTTAAAAACACCATAAAATTTGTTGTCTGACTATAAAAAAGTTATTAAATCTCTTGTTCCCTTCCTACCTGTGGCATTTAAAATAATCAAAGGTTCATACGCCAGGTGAGTTCCATTTCATCAGGGCTTTCACAGGCAGTAGAGCCAAACTCTGCTGATCATAACCGTATTCGTGAGAAAGATTGTGTTGAGCTACATCTGGGACATTGGGACTTCAGGAGCCTTCTGAAACTAATAATCCCGAACTTTTTTTCCACAACTGGAGGCGCATTTATCGTATTCTTTCAGTTTTTGTTTTCTGATTCACTCACCAATCCGTCGTCCAAGTGCAGGACTGAATATATCTTTGATTTCCAATCCGGATATCCTTCAGAAAAAACTTCCATCCGGATGGGCCATGCTGATGGCAGACATGGCCGGGACCCTTGAATAGGTCGGGGTGATCACTACGATGATTTTATGGTTTTCGAAAACTACATCCCGAATGATGCCCATGTCCTGAATGGTGGTGAGCAGCAGGGATTTTGGGATCGGTCACCCTTTCCAGAATATGCTCCATAAGTCCGTTGTTGAGTTCTTTGCCACGAAGATAATCTGTTTTGGATACTTCTTCATTGTTTTTGATATATTTTCTTTGGAGCAGGGTTCCATCAGCACCATACTGCATCAATACCTCATCTTGTTGATCACCTGTTATTTTGTAAGGGAGATTGAGGTGATTGTAATAAAAAGTAAGTTTTTTATTAGGATCGAAGGTGAGATTGCCCACTGTCCTGAGGTGTATCCGCCTTTGTTGATTAAATCCTCTCAAAATTTGTCTGGTGGACATATTCGAGGTAGGCATGACTGGAAAATATCATAAATTAAGAGATCTTTCACGGTTCGGGCCTGGGGTGAGCAATCCACTTTTGTATTGTCAGCGTAGGATTTGATTTGCAGCATAATGTGCATCTCTGTAAACGGCAGCAGGTCATCAACCGCATCGTAAGTAAATCAAACTGTCAATAGTGGCAGGTTGAAAACAATTCGGATCCAGATGATTTTGATGCACCATACCATTTCGTTTGAGGTGTGTAAGATTGCCTCTCAAATCATATTCAAATTTTTCATTATAATGATTTTGCAGACTATGTGTATTCTGGACTGTCTGTCCATGTCGGGCTTCAGTAAGCCTGTTGAGAAAATCATATTTATAAGAGTATGTCTGATTATATTGTCCTGCAAATCTCCATTCAACAGAAGAAATATTGCCATTTTGAGATGCAGGTATACCTGAATTAGGCAAAGCTGTGTTATAATTGATACGCATTCCGAATAAGTCAGCCTGATCGGTATCTGTCAGGTTCTCTTCATTTAGATCAAACTGAGTGCCTATCCCTTCACAAGGATCATAACAACAAGGTAAAATGCCATCAAACAAGGTGTTGACAGAGGTGAGCCAACTCTGAGCGTTATAACTATAGTCAATACTCTGAAGATATTGGTGTGAGCCTGTAGTAGCGAATCTGCCAAGATTTTTTTCAATAATAAGATTTTTGTGGTTGTAATTACACTGTGAAATTGTTTTTTCACCTGTTGAATTGAGATTTAATCTAGAAAAAATCTTTCTTCCCTGATGATCGTAAGTATATTTTTTTACTTCATTGACTCCATTAGGACCTGATATATTGTGGGTTTGACTTCGGATATTGTCTGCAAAATCGTAAGAAAACATATAAGACTCGTTGCCTCCAAGATGATTTTTTACAGTTTGTGTGCTCACTCTTCCGTAGATGTCATAAAAATATTCATGCTCAATCCAGGTATTATTTACGGCTATGTCGTCCAAAATTTTAATTTTCGATTTTTTTAGTTTTCCTTTATATATTGGGTTGTTGTTGGTCGTCATCCCGTTAAATCCGTCATAAAAATGCTCTTCAAGCAAAGTGTTGATGACCGGTAGATCTGCGGTGCCGGGATCAGTGCCATGATGAAATCCTCTTTTGACTGGCCTGCCATACTCATCATAATGGGTTACCAGCCATTTATTCTGTGTCGATAGTAAAGGATTTCTTATTGCTGTTTGTAAATTTCTTTCATTGTATCTGTATTCTTCTGCACCTGAATCAGGCACTTTTTTGAAAATCATATTATCACTACCATCATACCGGAATTCAAATATGAGGTTTGTTGGTGAAAAAACCGAACCGGGAGGAAAAATCTTTGAAGGTTTGTTTTTATCATCATACTCAGTCCATGTAAGTGAGCTTTCAGGTCCTTGTTTTTGGACGGTGAGTACAGTCCTCCCTATTTTATCCTGATAGATTTCTGTGATTTTGCCATCAGGATCAATCATACTTTGAATCATCAGAGTATAAGCCGGATAAATAATGCCCGAGGGAGATGTCAGGACGGTTTGATTTGTACTATAGGAATACGATGTACTTTGCCAAACAGGAGGGGTGGTTTGCTGCAATCTGTTTAAGGGATCACTGAAATATAAGTTTTGAGTAAATTCATTTAAAAATGTTCCTGAAAAATAATTACCATGATTGTTGATCACCGAAATCGGTTCAAATTGTTTGAAAACTCTACCGATATTATCATATTCAGTTTTTGTAATTACATCATAGTTTGCATCAGGGGCACCATACTTGTGCAAATTTTGTACCGGCCTCCCCAACCCATCAAGGTATGTGATGTGGACAACAGAGTCAATATCGCTATCTGATGTTATGGGATAAAAAGATTTAATTTTATTGTAAGACCTGCTCCCCGGAGTATGACTTGTGAAGTATTTTTTTTGATGCATTACATTTTTAGGCATTTCTGTTTGGGCGCTTATTCTACTGTAATGATCATAAGTAAATAGAGAATGAAGACCATCAATTTCGGTCACCTGATAGGGCAAATCATCTTGATTGTAAATGATACTTTTAGAATGAGTGCCAAAATTTTCGGTCAATATAAACCCTCTTGGGTTTAAGGTTTTTGTTATGTCGATCCATCCTTGTTCATTCATTTGAATTGGTTGAAGAAACTCCATATTGTAATCATCAAAATATTTAATGATATCTTCATTTATTAATAGATTATTATTAGCATCCCAAGTTCTTTCAAGTCTTTTTATCGCAGAAACCATAGGGATTCCACCATAATTTGCAAACTGTTGTTCAAGTCCATCCACAACAATTCCGTTTACTTTTTTTTCTGAGTATACCGGCTTTAATCTGTGGGCATTGGTAAGTTGATTCATAAAAGTTTGTTGATTCATATCAACAGGTGTGTGATTAAAAGGATATTTGTAATAATCCATAAATATTTTGCCATCAGAGTTTTTTAATGATTTACTCATTAAAAAAACATGATTATAATCTCCTAATACAGGAAAGATATAATTATTAATTTCTGTAATTGATGTACTACCGACAGGATAATGGTATGTGGTTTTGAATGAATCAAGCAATTGTTTTCCGTAGAATATTTTAATTGCATTGCCTTTAAAATATCTGTCATCATTAGATTCTACACAACCATAGGCAAATCCGGCATTTACGCTTATACCATAGAGGTTAAAATTGTATGAATAGAAAAATTCCTCTGTTTTAACTAATTCATTATTGTTATTGAAAAACCTTATTAACTTTGGTTTACCTCTATATTGACTCTTATCACTAAATCTGGCATAAGGACTAAAATTAATATTTAAATTTGAATAGGGCAGATCGTCTTTTATTTCAATATTTGATATAGAAGAATGGATTTTATATGAACCATCAAGATTAACTTCTTTTACATCGGTGTAACCAATATAAGTGTCAAACATATTTCCCAAAGGAACCATCGTTGTATTAATCCATTTTGTTTCTCTGTATCCTCCTGAAGGATAAAATTCTGTAGGGGAAAGCCAGTTTTCCCAGATATATGTTGGGCGTAGAGCCATAATACCACTGGAAATACCGTTGTTTTCATAAAAAAACTGTCTTTTGGATGAAGGACCTTGATTTACATGGTCGAAATTTGTAATACTTTTAATCCTTAAGCCACTTATATTTCCGGTTTCATTGATGAAAGTTTGTCTGTCAGTACTTAGAATTTTTGAATAATCGTGCATTTCATATTCAAAAACAGTTCTCCCGCCATGTGGAAAAGCAATTTCATAAAGCTGTCCTTTTAAAAGATTTGTAAGATTAGGTTCACGTGAAGCAAAATAGTTTTGTAAAAATCCATTAAAAACTACCTGAAATCCCTGAGTCCAAAATTGTGAAATATCATAATATTCCTGAATTCCATTGAAATATCCAAAGTGATCACTTATGTTTTGATCATAACCAGGTAAATCATGAAAATCGTTATAAACGAATTCATAAGTCAGTCTTTCAGGTGAATTATTGGAGAGATAGTCTTTTCCTAATATATCAATTGATAAGAGATTTAACCTTTCTGATACAATATTTTTATATTCGAAGGCAATTACTTTTTGTATTTTATCAAAGTTATTGAACACGAAAATACTGTCTAATTTTCTCCATTTCAGTCCTTCTATAGGATTATCTAAAGCTGCAAGATAATCATAAGAATAGTATCCGTCAGACTGAAGGAATGGAAAAGCGGGCAGGCCGCAACCGCCCCAAGGATTACCACATATTGCTGTAAATATCCTTTGTGTTGCCAGACTGTAAACGCCAGTCCATGTGAGTGGTTTTTGAGAAGCAGGAGAATGTTTGAATATAGCTTTCTGACCATTGTTTAATTCAAGTGAATCTAAGTAAACAGAACTAAATAGCGTCCCCACTGCCGAATTGTCAGCATAGGCCTGACCTAAATTCCAGTTTCCGTTAAATCCTCGGCATTCCTCTTTTGCAACTACAAAGTTTTCAAATAATACCGCAGTAAAAAGGATCTTGAATAATTGAATTCTGCCACCAGATTATTAGCATAGTCGTGAATTTTGGTCAAATGCCAACTTGAAGCTGTCCAGTTTGGGTAATCAAAAAAAGGCGTGCCTGAATATTGTCTGAAAAATGGATAAGAATAACCTATCGCATCAGGGTCAAAGCCAAATGTATACCTGTAGCCTTTTTCATCAATTAAAACAAAACCTTTAAGAACTTTCACGTATCTTTTATTGCTAAAGTTTCCGGGAATGAATTCAATAAAGGGGTCTTGGTAACTGTCTAAATCATAAACATCTAATTCAATTTTTATATTTTCAGAACTTGATATTCTCCATTTTTTTTCGTTGTCAAAAAAAAATTTACCGGACATACCCAAAAAATTGAAATAAAAAATATCAGGCTCTGTATCAATAGGTTTAAAATCAATCATTAATCTTCTGTCAAAGGCTACTTGTATTAATTCGTTGTACGTATCTGTATAATCTTGGGTCAACCATGTGCCATTATCGATATCTAAAGCTGTAAAGTATGCAATTTTTTGGTTATAGTAATCGAGATGGAAAATGTGATTTTCTTCATCCGGTTGTGTCGTACTCCTTGTTATGACACCCCCTGCAATCAAATTCCAATTTTGACCAACCCAATCAGGGTGATTTTCTGTTCTTATACCGCTTCCGTCATAATTTAATGAAACGTCAAGTTTAACATCATTAACACCAATATCTAATAAAGGTATAGATACTTGTGCCTGACCTGTATAATAGTTGACTGGAAAGTCAGTTTTTTGTGTGATAACAGTATTTCCGGGATTTGATATAACTGCCGGAATTTCAAGTTCCTGAGAAAAAGAAATATTGTAAAAAATTGAAAATAATAACAATATAAATATACACCTCATCATAATACAATGTTTTTATAGTGAAAAAATAGCTGATTTCCGGGGTAATAATTAATTCGTTAAACAAAAATATTAATTATTTTCTAAACAAGCAATCATTTCGTAAAATAAATTACATTAGTCTAGAATTTCTATACTTTATAAAATTCAAAACAATGAGATTAAATGAATTAGCCGCATCTAAAATTGAGGATTATCGAGTATCTTTAGGTTTGAACTGTGAATTTGTAGCAAATCAAATTGGAATTTCAAAAGGTGCTTATAGAAATATGGTAAACGGTAAAGTAGAGATATCAATTGCCAGATTGGAGCTAATCTCAAAATCATTTAATAACCCTTTGGAAAGTTTTATTCCTACCAAAGGGGGTGTTACCCAGATTTCGAATGGGAGCGGGCATAATGTATCTCAAGAAGGTCCTTGCAATATAGTCACTCAAAATAATTTTCCTCAAGAAGAATTTCATTTTATGAAAAACTCATTAATAAAAATAGAAAAAACATTGTCTGAAACTATTAAATGACTTTTAAAATGAGGCTTTACTTCCTCCCCCCTACCTGTGGCATTTAAAATAATCAAAGGGTTCCAGGCAGGTATTACATTTCATCAGGGCTTTGCAGGCAGTAGAGCCAAACTCGCTGATCATAACCGTATCAGTTGAGCTACACCTCGGACATGGGACTTCAGGAGCCTCCTGAAATAATAATCCTGAAATTCTTTTTTCCACAACAGGAGGCGCAATACCGTATTCTTTTAGTTTTTGTTTTCCGGATTCACTCATCCAATCCGTCGTCCAGGCAGGACTGAATATTTCTTTGATTTCCACATCCGGATATCCTTCAGACAAAAGTTCCATCCGGATGGCCATGCTGATGGCAGACATGGCCGGACACCCTGAATAGGTCGGTGTGATCACTACGATGATTTTATGGTTTTCGAAAACTACATCCCGAATGATGCCCATGTCCTGAATGGTGAGCACAGGGATTTCGGGATCGGTCACCCTTTCCAGAATATGGAGAATTTTTTCTTTCTCAATTGATATCTGATTACCAACTGGCATTCGGATAGGCTCTTTGCATGTATTGTAATTCTGAAAGCAGGTAACCCATGTATTCGGAATGAACGCCTTGTTTTCCGCCTCTCTGCATATACGTATCAACCGGAATATTCAGGTTGGCCTGACGGAAAATATCATCAATGTATTGATCCACTTCGGCCTTGAGTTCTTCGGGTTTTACGCCATATCCTTCTGAAACGGCAGCATCATCAACCGCATCGGAAATAAAAGCTTCTCCGTAATACCGGTATAGCTCGTAAACAGCAGTTACCATTCTGCTGTGACTTTCTGTTGTACCGTCTCCCAAACGGATGACCCACTCAGACGACCACCTCTTGTGATAGGTCACTTCCATGACGGCTTTTTCCAAAATGCCCCGTAAAGTCACAAATTGTTCTTCGGTCATTCCTTGAAGTTTTTGCAACATCGCCTGATACAAAGGTAATTGGAAGGAAGCAAAAAACAATTGCCTGAGCACAGTATGGGCAAAATCTCCGTTGGGTTGTTCAACCAATAAAAGATTTTGATATTCGTGTTCCAATCTCAAAAAGGCAATATCATCTTCCGTTTCTCCCTGATTTTTTACCTCTGCTGCCAAAGCATACATACTTCTGGCTTGTCCGATCAGGTCAAGTGAAATATTGGTCATCGCCATGTCCTGCTCCAAAAACGGACCGTGACCACACCATTCCGAAAGGCGGTGACCCAAAATCAGATTATTATCTGCAAGACGGATGATATAATCGTAAAATGTCATGGTTTAAATGTGTTTGATTCCTTCCGGAAGTTGGTAAAATGTCGGATGTCTGTAAGCTTTATCTTTTGCCGGTTCAAACAATGGATCGCTGTCGGCAGGATCGGAAGCAGTGATGTGTATCGATTCCACAACCCAGATGCTGACACCTTCCTGACGTCTGGTGTAGACGTCTCTTGCATTTTCGATGGCCATCTGCGCATCAGCGGCATGCAATGATCCTACGTGTTTGTGGTCAAGTCCTTGTCTGGATCTGATAAACACTTCCCAAAGAGGTAATTCCTTTTCCATTATGCTGTTTTTACTTGTGATTGTTGTCTTACTTTTTGTTTTTCGGCGAAAGCCAAAGCGGCTTCTCTTACCCAAACTCCATTTTCGTGCGCTTTGATGCGGGCATCCAGTCTTTGTTTGTTGCAAGGACCGTTTCCTTTGACTACATTCCAAAAATGATCCCAATCGAGTGTACCAAAGTCGTAATGCCCCGTTGATTCATTCCACACGACATCAGGAAGGGTCATGTTGAGAAATTTTACCTGTTCGGCAGCTACATCGACAAATCTCTGTCTTAATTCGTCGTTGGTTTCTCTTTTGATCTTCCACTTCATGCTCATTTCTGTATTGGACGATTGTTCGTCAGGAGGTCCGAACATCATCAATGCCGGTTTCCACCATCGGTTGATCGATTCCTGACACATTTTTTTCTGAGCTTCGGTACCCTGAGCCAAGGTGAGCAAAATTTCGAATCCCTGACGGTGGTGAAAACTTTCTTCTTTACAGATGCGAACCATAGCGCGTGCATAAGGTCCGTAACTCGTTCGGCACAACATCACCTGATTCATGATGGCGGCACCATCTACCAGCCAACCCACAGAGCCCATATCAGCCCAGGTCAGGGCAGGGTAGTTGAAGATTGAACTATATTTTGCCTTTCCTGTATGTAATTCGTCAAGAAGCTGGTCTCTGGTGATACCCAGGGTTTCTGCTGCGGAGTAGAGATACAGTCCGTGGCCGGCTTCATCCTGGATTTTGGCCAGTAATGCAACTTTTCTGCGCAGGCTTGGCGTACGGGTGATCCAGTTGCCTTCCGGAAGCATACCTACGATTTCGCTGTGTGCATGCTGAGAGATTTGTCTGATCAACGTTTTTCGGTAAGCATCCGGCATCCAATCTTTCGGTTCGATTTTTATTTCGTGATCGATCTTGGATTGGAAAATTTCTTCGAGATTTTTTGTTGTATCCATTTGTTTTTATTTTATATCAAAATCAATCTTTACCATTTTTGTTTTGGGAACGGCCTGGCAGGTCAGGATAAAACCGTCTTCCACTTCTTTTTTAGTCAATGCATAATTGGCTTCCATTTCGACTTCTCCTTCGATGAGTTTGGCACGACAGGTACAGCATACACCCCCTTTGCAGGCGTAAGGCATATCACTGCCGAATTGTTGGGCCGCATCCAGGATGTTTTGTCCTTTTTCTACCGGAACCTGAAGGGTAAGACCGTCGAGTCTGATGGTTGCCATACTTTCTACCGCCGCTTCAGGCGAGGCTTTTTTGGCTACATTTTTAGGTGCATTAAACAATTCAAAATGTATTTTTTCTTCCGGAATGCCATATTCTGTCAGTACATTTTTTGAAGCAAAAATGATATCTTCGGGTCCACAGGCAAAAAAATGGTCAGCATGTTGCAATGAAGGTACAAAACGAACAAATTTTCTGATTTTGTCTTCGTTGAGTCTGCCATTGAGCAGGTCTGATTCTGTATGTTCGCGGCTTAGGATGTTAAAAATCTGAAACCTGCCCAAATAAATGTTTTTCAGTGCTTCAATCTCTTCTTTAAAGATGATGGTAGACACTTTTTGGTTGCCGTAGAGTAGGGTGACATAACTTTCCGGTTCGTTTTTCAGTATTGTTTTAATATTCGAAATGACCGGCGTGATTCCGCTTCCTGCTGCAAAAAACACATAGGACTGTTGGTTTTGCGGATGTATTTCTGTGAAAAAGTGACCGATTGGCGGCATCACTTCGATGACGTCTGACGTCTTTAGATTTCTGTTTGCAAATGTTGAAAAGAGACCGTTTTCCACTTCTTTGATGGCGACTCTGAGGTCTTTTTCGTCCGGAGCGGTACAAATAGAATAGGACCTGCGCACTTCCTGACCGTTGATGTGGGTTTTTAGGGTCAGGTATTGACCCTGGGTAAATGAAAAAATATCGACAAGGGTTTCGGGCACATCAAAAGCCACGGACACACAGTCGCGGGTTTCTCTTCGGATATCTTTAACGGTAAGCGGATAAAACTGCATATTGATTATTTTTAACCGGACTTTTTTAGTCCATTCATTAAAATATTGACGATATTTTCTTCAAGATCTTTGGCATTATATGCCTTATTGGGTTTATACCACGTTTCAATCCACCTCAAAGACGACAATATAGTGTACAAAGCAATGGATACGTGAACTTCTGCCAATTCCTGACAGTCGATACCTGATCTGATGATTTCCGCAAGGCGGTCTTCATAGGTATCTCTTGCTTTTTTAAATGTTTTGAGGGATGTTTCCGGCAGATGTCTCCATTCATTATTGGCTACAGAAATCCAATGGATATTTTTGGTTGTAATGGATATATGAGAACGAATAAGCGCCTGCAATTTATGAATAGGTGATAAGTCAGAGCTTTCGATTTCATTCATTTGATTGACATAGGTTTCAGCTACGCGTGCACAAATCTCTTCGAGCAATTCTTCTTTGCTCCGGATGTGGTTGTACATTGAAGCCGCTTCCATACCAACCTGTTCTGCAATCTCGCGCATGGTGGTGGCAACATATCCTTTTTGTTTAAAAAGACGTGCTGCTTTATCGAGAATTTCTTCTCTCCGACTGACTTGCTGACCTTTGCTTTTTACTTCCATCATACTAACAAACGTTAGTTTATCTGCAAAAGTATATATAATAAATGAAACCGGCAATAGTTTTTAAGTTAGGTGGTAAATTTTGTCGTAAAAAGACAAAAAAAGGTAATCGGAAAAGGGTTTTGACGCAAAAAATGGTGACCAAAGTTGTTTGGAAGATATTTTTACCACCAAATAGAATCTTATTTTCCAATAACGAAAACCAAAATCAATACAATATGCTGTAATAGTCCATCGACTTCACACAACATTTTTCTTTAATATGTTTGGTAACAAATACTTTTTTTACCTTTGCAGAATGGATTCCTGTCTAAGTAGCTTTTTCGCATAAAAGAATAAGTTTCCCGGAATGCCGAAGGACAAAATCCGATTTTTTGGTAAAACAACACAATGTCAGAAATGTATGAAGCATAAAAAACAAAGCACAAAGGAAGATGTAAAGATAAACAAACCACAGCAGGTGCAGGTTTCAGCAGGAAGTTTGGTGCCTGCGTGGCATGCCTGGTTGGTGTTTATTGTTGGAGCGATGGTGTATGCTAATACCCTTTTTCATGATTTTACGCAGGATGATGCCATCGTCATTTATGACAATATGTTTACCACACAGGGAGTCAAAGGATTGCCGGGACTATTCAAATATGATACCTTTTATGGTTTTTTTAAAGAAGAAGGCAAAGCAAATCTGGTTTCCGGCGGGCGTTATCGTCCCTTCACTCCGGCCATGTTTGCTGTGGAATATTCATTGGTAGGCAATAAACCATTTTTAGGTCACTTACTGAATATTTTGTATTATGGTTTGTTATGTTTTTTGTTGTATAAAACACTTCAGACTTTGCTGGAGATACGTTTTAAGAGTGAGGCTTACCAAAATTTTCCTTTGATGGCAGCATTGATATTTGCTGTTCATCCATTACATACTGAAGTTGTTGCCAATATCAAAGGCAGAGACGAAATCATGAGTCTTTTAGGTAGTCTTTTTGCACTATACGGTATATTTAAAGCGTATGATACGGGGCAGAAAAAATATCTTATAGCTGCGGCTGTCAGTATGTTTATCGGTTTGCTTTCCAAAGAAAATACCATCACATTTGTAGCGGTCATTCCGTTGGCGCTCTATTTTTTCAGAAATATATCCATTCCCAAAGCCATCGCGGCCTCAGCCTGGATATGGCCTCCGGTTATTTTGTTTTTGTTGATACGTACTTCCGTTTTAGGTTTTGATATGGGAGGAACCCCGATGGAACTGATGAACAACCCTTATATCAAGTTGTCCGGAAACGAATACATTCCTTTTTCAACGGGTGAAAAAATGGCGACCATCCTCTACACCTTAGGGAAATATCTGGTTTTGTTGGTGTTTCCGCATCCGTTGACACACGATTATTACCCAAGGCATATTGATATTATGACCTTTGCCAGTCCTATGGTTTTGTTGAGTTTGTTGGCATACGGCGGGCTCATCTATCTGGCATGGAAAGGTTTTAAAAACCGAAGTATTACATCCTTTTCAATTTTGTATTTTTTATTGACTACCTCGATAGTTTCCAATATAGTATTTCCGATCGGAACCAATATGTCTGAAAGATTTATGTTTATGCCTTCGGTGGGTTTTGCCATGCTTGTGGCATTTATTTTAGTAGAATATGTGGCACCCCGGATGTCTGCAAAAGGAGTTTTGGGTATTACAGCGGTCATCTGCCTCCTTTTTTCTGTAAAAACAATAGCCAGAAATACCGTTTGGAAAAATGACGATACGTTATTTCTCACCGATGTACACACATCGAAAAGAAGTGCAAAAGTTTTGAATGCTGCGGGTGGTGCATTGACCACTTCGGCGCCTAAAGAAAAAGATCCTGCCAAACAACAAAAAATGTATAGTCAGGCTGTGGAATACCTCGATGAAGCCATAAAAATACATCCGACATACAAAAATGCTTATCTCATCCGGGGCAATGCATTATTTTATCTGAAAAGATTTGATGATGCCATCCGGTCTTATGAGATGTGTACAAAATTGTCACCTGATTTTGCCGATGCTTATAAAAATATGGCCGTTGCTATGCGTGAAGCAGGTAAAGCAGCCGGAGAACAACAAAATAATCTTATCAAAGCGGAAGGTTATCTACAGAGATCCCTCCAATTAAATCCTGATGATCCCGAAACGGTAAGACTGCTCGGTATCGCTTACGGTATGCAGCAAAAACACGACCTTGCCCTTCAGCAGTTTTTGAAGGTAGCTCAGATGACTCCTGATAATGCACAGGCCTTTGTTAATCTCCACCATGCCTATCGCAACGTCGGAGACGAAGGAATGGCTCAGCAAAGTCTGCAAAAAGCCATGACGATTGATAAAGACATTATGCAAAAACAAGGTCGTTAAGTATTTGTGAAAAAATACTAATTTCGTAAAATGATCGTAATAATCTGAATCGGACATTCGATCATAAAACATTGTAGTGAAACATATTCATTTGATATATACCTTGTTTTGTTTTGCAGTCTCCTTCCATTCTGCAAAATCCCAAAATTATCTTCAGCGTGAAGAAGAATGGGTTTCCGGTATATTGGACAATATGACGCTTGAAGAAAAAATAGGTCAGATGATTATGGTTCGTGCTTATTCCAAAGGCGATATTGCCGAAAAAGATTATATCCGGAACCTGATCAATACCTATCACATTGGTGGAATCTGTTTTTTTCAGGGTAAACCGGACAATCAGGTAAATTATACCCGACATTTTCAGAAAATCTCCAAATATCCTCTGTTTATCGCTACAGACGGTGAGTGGGGATTGGGCATGCGTTTTCCCCAGGATGCGGTTTCTTTTCCCAGAAATCTGCAGCTTGGAGCGATTCAGGATGAAAAACTGATTTATCAGTTGGGCAAAGAGATCGGAAATCAATGTAAAGCGTTGGGGATTAACTTCAATTTTTCGCCGGTAGTCGATCTTAATAATAATCCTAAAAATCCGGTTATTTACGAACGGAGTTTTGGTGAAAGTAAAGAAAATGTCACGGCCAAGGCATTTTTGATGAGCAAAGGTCTTGAAGACAGTGGCGTTCTTTCATGTGCCAAACATTTTCCCGGACACGGTGATACACATGTCGATTCTCATGAAGATCTTCCTGTGCTCGATCATACCAGAGACAGTCTGATGGAAACGGATGTTTTTCCTTTCAGGCGCCTTGCAGCTCAAAATATTGCTTCCATTATGGTCGGGCATCTTCATCTTCCGAATATTGACAACAGGCCCAACAGACCCGCCAGTCTTTCCCGGATTATAGTGCACGATATGTTGAGGGTAGAGTTGGCTTTTAAGGGATTGATAGTGACGGATGCGCTTGATATGAAAGCTGTCACCAAACATTTTCCGTCCGGAATTGCAGAAGCTGAAGCAGTGGTCGCCGGTAATGACATATTGTTATTGCCGGAAGATGTTTTTCTCGCCATTGAAACGATAAAAAGATATATTGAAGAAGGGAAAATAAGTGTTTCGCAAATAAACAGCAGTGTTTTCAGGATTCTGTCTGCCAAATACAAAGCCGGACTTTCCCGTATCGAAGAAGTTGACGAAGTCAATCCGGAAATTGTATTAAACAATCCTTTTGGTTTTGCCATCAAAGCAAAAGTTATTGAAGCTTCTATGACTTTGGTGAAGGATGATCTTAATCAGATTCCGGTTAAAGAGATTTTTGGTGTGAATACGGCTACGCTGAGTGTAAATGTTGTTCATAAATCGACTTTTCAAACAAGAATAGAAGATTATACAGAAGCGAATCATTATCAGTTGCTTTTAAACGAACTTCCGTCCAGGAAAAATAGTTTACTCAACACTTTTGCTCAGTTTGACAGGGTCATCGTGGGGATTCATTCACAATTAAAATCGAGATCGTCTGCAAGAGATCTTCCTCCTCAACTTATATCTTTTCTCAAAGAGATACAGAAACAAACACAAATCATTATTGTGTTTTTTGGCAATCCTTATTTTGTGGAAAAATTAGAAGATTTTCCGGCTGTATTACTGGCATATGATAATGAAAACGAACATCAGGATATAGCAGCACAAAGTCTGTTTGGTGCCAATAAAATGGAAGGCAAATTGCCTGTTAAAGTTTCAAAGGATATGTTTTGCGGTTATGGGATTTTCAGATCCTCAAGCGGAAGGTTGGGTTATGGTATTCCCGAACAGGTTGGTCTGTATAGTCATAAATTGAAGGCTATTGATTCACTGGCACAAGTGGCTATAAATTCAAAAGCGATGCCCGGTGGTCAGATAGTGGTTGCAAAAGACGGGAAAATAGTATGGCAAAAAGAATACGGATATCTTGCTCCAAACTGGGACAAAGTCCAATCCAATACAATATACGATGTTGCTTCTCTGACAAAAATTCTCGCAACCACATTGACAACGATGAAGTTATACGATGAAAAAAGATTGTCTCTGCAGCGTCCGATCAGGTTTTATATAACAGATCTGATCTCGACCGACAAAGATTCTCTGACGCTTGAGTCTATGATGGCACATTATGCAGGATTAAAATCGTACATACCTTTTTATGAAGAAACATTGATGCCTTCCGGAAAAAAAAGAGTTCCGGATACTTTGTGGTATAGCAGTACCTTTTCTCCCGAGTTTTCTATTCCGGTTTCTGAAAAATTATTTTTAAAAACAAACTACGTTGACAGTATCTGGACAAAAGTTTTTAAAAGCGGAATGCGTACGACCAAAAGTTATAAGTACAGCGACCTGGGTTTTTTATTAACCCAAAAAGTTGTGGAAGGAATCAGCGGACAAAAACTGGACGACTATACACTGACAAATTTTTATCAGCCTTTAGGTCTGCGGTATACCAGGTTTAAACCCCTTGAAAGTATTCCGCAATCACATATTGCACCGAGTGAAGTTGATGATTATTTCAGGATGTCGATTATCAGAGGTACGGTACACGATATGGCAGCGGCTATGCTTGGAGGTGTAGCCGGTCACGCAGGTTTGTTTTCGACAGCCAAAGAGACGACGGTGATCATGCAGATGTTGCTCAACGGTGGTTCTTATGGAGGGAATCAGTTTTTTTCTCCTGAAACTGTAAGACTATTTACCTCGAGGCATATGGGCTCGACCAGAAGGGGGTTGGGTTTTGACATGAAGGAGCTCAATGAAAGTAAAATGGAAAGCACCTCCGATCTGGTTTCTGATGAAACTTTTGGTCATACCGGTTTTACAGGTGGAGTCACATTTGCTGATCCGCAACATCAGATCATTTTTACCTTTCTGACCAACAGGACTTTCCCCAATATGAGTAACAATACCTTACATACGAGAAAATTCAGGCCCAAAATGCAAAGTATCATTTACAAGGCTTTGATTCCTTAATGGGCTTCCAGCCAGTTTTCGCCGGTACCCATACCGACCAAAATCGGTACAGACAAGTCCGGTAAGGCATGTTTCATTTTATCTTCAATCACAGCCTTCACTTTTTCGAGTTCAGGTTTATATACGTCAAAAACCAATTCGTCATGTACCTGCAGAATCATAGCGGACGAAAACTGATTTTCCTTAAAGGATTGGTGAATATTGATCATGGCAATTTTGATCATATCCGCCGCGGAGCCCTGAATCGGCGTATTGATGGCAGCTCTTTCGGCATTGGATGCTGTCAGACTGTTACGGGAATTGATATCTCTCAGGTATCTTCTGCGGCCCATCAAAGTTTGTACATAACCATGTTCCCGGGCAAAAGCAACCGTTTCCTCCATATACCGTTTTAATCCCTTAAACTCCGTAAAATATTGTTGAATCAGGTCTGCTGCTTCCTTTCGGGAAATATTTAATTGTCGGGAAAGATTTACGGCTCCGGCACCATATATAATGGAAAAGTTGACCGTTTTGGCATTTCTTCTCTGGTCGGAAGTGACCTTGTCTATATCCACTTTAAATACTTTGGCCGCTGTAGCTGTATGGAAGTCATTTCCCATACTGAATGCTTCGATCATAGATTCATCCTTGCTAACATGGGCAATAATTCTGAGTTCTATCTGTGAATAATCGGCAGCCAGCAAAATATGGTTTTCGTCTCTTGGAATAAAGGCCTTTCTGATTTCCCTTCCTGCTTCATCGCGGATCGGAATATTCTGTAAATTGGGATTTTCACTACTCAAACGACCAGTTGCTGCTCTTGCCTGATTAAAATTGGTATGAATCCGTCCTGTTTTTTGATTGATCATCGTTGGCAGGGCATCCACATAAGTAGATTTGAGTTTGCTGAATTTCCGGTGTTCCAAAATGGAGTCAATAACGATATGTTCGCCGGCCAGCTCACTCAATTTTTCAAAATCCGTAGAATACTGACCAGTCGAGGTTTTTTTCCAACGGTAGGGCACCTGCAGCCGGTCAAAAAGAACTTCTCCCACTTGTTTAGGTGAGGCAATATTGAAATGACAACCTGCATTTTTATAAATTTCCTGTTCTTTGGACATGATGAGGTTTTCCAGATCTTTAGAATACGCATTCAGGAAGGTATCATTGATCCTCACACCTTCGTACTCTACGTCACAAAGCACTCTGATCAAAGGCATTTCAATGGCGTAATACAAATCATTGAGGTGATTTTGTATCATCATATCAGACAAAACGGGTTTGAGCTGTAAGGTAAGATCAGCATCTTCTCCGGCATATTCTTTGACCTTTTCGAGCGAAACATCGCGCATCGACAATTGATTTTTTCCTGATTTTCCGATAAGATCTTCGATCGGCACCATTTTATAATCGAGGTAAGTCTCAGTGAGATAGTCGAGTTTATGGCGCAAATCCGGTTCGCAAAGATAGTGAGCGATCATGGTGTCAAACAAGGTTCCGGCCAATTCTACTCCGTACCATTTCATGATGGTCATATCGTATTTTATATTCTGACCGACTTTTGGTATGGACACATTTTCCAAAACATTTTTAAATCGTGCCACCAATGCCATAGCTTCCTTTTGATCAGCTGAAACAGGTACATAAAAAGCTTCATGATCTTTCATCGAAAAAACCATTCCAACCAGTTCTGCAGAATGGGCATCGATACCTGTCGTTTCTGTATCAAAACTGATGAGTTCTGATTTTTCTAAAGTTTGGATCAATGAAGTGATCTTTTCTTCCGTATCTGTGACAATATAATCGTGTTCCACATTGAAAATACTTTTTTTAGCAATCTGATAGTCTTGATTTCCGGACGATTCAGCAGGTACATTCTGACTGTTTTGTACATCGCCGAATAAATTGCCCTGAACCACCGCCGGTCTGTTTGTATTTCCTCTGTTGTTGGCTGTCGGTATGTCTTCGCCGCCTAATATTTGTTGAGCCAATGTCCGGAACTCGAGTTCCATAAATATTTCCTTCAGGGCATCTCTGTCCATCGGGTCAATGATATATTTTGTTTCGTCAAATTGAATCGGTACATCCAGACTGATAGTGGCCAGACGTTTTGACAAAAGAGCCTGATCTTTATAGATTTCGAGATTTTCTTTAAGTTTTCCTTTGAGTTTGTCTGTATTGGCCAGAAGATTTTCCACCGAGCCATATTCCTGCAGCAGTCTTGTAGCTGTTTTGGGTCCGATACCCGGGACACCCGGAATATTATCTACACTATCACCTTGCAGACCGAGTACATCAATCACCTGCAGAACATCTGAGATTTCCCAGTCACTGAGGATTTCAGGAACACCCAAAATGTCCACGCCGTTTCCTGACCGGCTGGGTTTGTACATAAATATATTATCGGAAACGAGCTGGGCATAATCCTTGTCCGGAGTGACCATAAATACCTGATAACCTTCTTTTTCCGCTTGTTTTGCTACGGTTCCGATCACATCATCTGCTTCGTAATTATTGATCATTATTACCGGGATTTTGAAAGCTTCCACGATTTTGTGGATATAAGGCATGGCAAAAATGATGTCTTCAGGTGTTGCATCTCTGTTGGCTTTGTATGCCGGAAAAAATTCATGCCTGAACGTTCCTCCTTTTGGATCGAAAGCAACGGCTATGTGGGTGGGTTTTTCGTTGACCATCAGGTCCCATAAGGTGCGTAAAAATCCGGCTACTGCAGAGGTATTGACTCCTTTTGAGTTGATCAATGGTCTGCTGATAAAAGCAAAATGCGCTCTGTACACCAGTGCGTGACCATCCAGAAGGAATAATTTTTTGTCAGACATGATATTAAAAAATTTTGGGTAAAGGTAGGTATTTTTTAATAAGTCAGGGATTTGATAAATATCTGATTTACAGAAAAAATTTACTTTCCTGTCTTAGCTTAATTTTAAATACCTGTGTCAAAATGATTGCGTACGAAAGTTGTAACATCTTTGAAATATCCTTTTCGGTATTATCAAAATTACAAGGTAATCCTATTGTCCGGAAGATATTTTTCTATAATGCTATCTTTGCTGGTAGTTATATATTCCAGAAAGGCACGGGCGACAGGTGAATTTTTTTTACCTCCCGGCCATATGAGACTCCAGTTTGTTCTGATCGGCAATACTTTTATGGGAATGATTTCAAGCAAACCCAGTTTTAATTCTGTCCGTATGCCGATGACAGGCATGATTGAAATGCCCAACCCTGCCAGAATAGCTTGTTTGACCGCTTCATTGGAGGTTAATTCCATTTTTTTACTTACTTTCAGTTCTGACTTCAGAATAAATTGTTCCATCGTATGTCTTGTTCCCGAACCTTTTTCACGAAAAATAATCGGATACTCTTCAAACACCTCCTGCCAGTTTCTTTTTTTAACCTGAAAATGACCTTTTTTGCCGACGAGATACAAGGTATTTTCCATTAAATCAATATGTTGAACCGGCATGTTTTCCGGTAAAATGGATACCAAAGAAAAGTCCACTTCATTTTTTTCAAGACTTTTGAGAACGCGGATTTTGTTGGTCACATCCATTTCCAATTCCACTCCGGGATGATTTTGAATAAAATCGGTGAGAAAATATGGCATGACATATTTTCCTGTGGAAACAACAGAGATTTTTAATCTTCCGGTCAACTGACCTTTGTAAGCCATGGTCTTAAAATTGATTTCATAGACCTGATGAAGGATTTGTTCTGCGGAAATAGCTATTTCTTTTCCGAAATCTGTTACATAAAGTTTTCTTCCGACCACTTCTGTGAGTGGAATATCAAATTGATCCTGGAAATTTTTTAACTGAATCGATACGGCGGGCTGGGTCAGGTGTAACGCCTCCGAAGCCTTGGTAATACTGCCTGTTTGCACTATTTTCAGGAAGATGTTGAGTTGATGTAAGGTATAGTTCATAAATAAATTTTATAATATTCATTACAAAGATAAATAAATCTATATGAAAAACTATAACGAACTTTGCCCTGAAATTAAAAATATTATGAACACTTATCCGAATAATATAAAAAACCTTTCGTATTCCGAAGGAATAAAAATCAGGTCTTCAGTTAATATTTTTTCCCATAAAAGAATATTCAGAAAATTAAGATCAGGACAATATCAGGAAATAAAATCGGAAGGGAAGTCTGTTTTGGCTTGTGTTGTTTTTGGTATTTCAGTTCTCTTTTTGGGGATGTCGGTTTTTTGGAAACAATCCACTGAATCTGAACTTCTCGCAGCTGCTTCCATTTTATCGGCTATTTTTTGTATGACATTATGTTTTTCCCACCAAAATAAATCTTAGACTTATGAATTCTCCACAAAATTTTAGTTTAATCGACGGAATTTTTTCTGCTGAAGACGGAAAAGATATCCTTATGCATCTGCTGAATCACAAAATTCAGTTTCACCAACGAAAAAATATGTCTGCATACGAAAGAACGTGTGAAAATGACACACATTCTACCAAAAGATTGGCAGAGTTGCACGAAGTAATAAGCAATCTATACCCCCTGTTAAGAACAGCCATCGAAGAGGGAAAATCCCTCAGAATTGAATCCCGGGTACATATCAGTATTATTGAAGAAGAGACCCACAAAAAAAGAGTTCCTGAACTCATGGAAGTAGCATGATCATGATGTCCGGAATCATTCGAAATGTTTTTTTAAGTGTTATTTATTGATTGTAATATTTGTCGAAATCCATTCGATGTTTGACTTTTCAGATTCAGGGCGGGGGAGATTTTTCTTCGATTTTAAGTTTCTCCTGCCCGAATTTTTAATCTCCAATGCAGCGTAATGCATACATTAGTATCTGCTTCATTTTTCACACATTTTTTGTAACGGAAGTTCAGTATCTTCACATTAAAAGTATTTAACAAACCATATGGAAATCCAACTTTTATTGGAAAACCTGACCAATCCTGCCTTGTTGTTTTTTGTTTTGGGAATGTTTTCGGTATATGTAAAAAGCGATCTTGAGATTCCCCGGAATTCTTCCAAATTTATTTCACTTTACCTTTTATTTTCTATCGGATTTAAAGGAGGACAGGCCCTCTCACATGAACAAATTTCTGCTGATGTTCTTTGGTTGATATTATTTGGCCTGGCAATTTCTGCGTGTATTCCGCTGTATATTTTTTTAATCACAAAAAAGAGATTTGGTGTTTTTAATGCAGGTGCATTGGCAGCGGCTTACGGTTCGGTAAGTGCTGTTACTTTTGTCACGGCAGTTTCATTTCTTGAAGTAAAACAAATACCTTTTCACGGTTATATGGTTGCTATTATGGCTTTGATGGAATCACCGTCCATTATTGTCGGCTTGTTATTGGTCACCCTTTGTTCTGAATCTTCAGAACATAAAATGAGTCATAAAAAAGCTATTCACCATGCATTGACTAATGGTAGTGTACTTCTTATTCTGGGGAGTTTATTTATAGGATATCTGGTTACGGACAAGCAGGCAGAGGGAATCAAACCTTTTACTAATGACTTGTTTAAAGGTTTTTTGGCAATTTTTTTATTGGACCTGGGCATTATGACCGGTAAAAAATTGTTATCCCTATTTCGTTACGGTTGGTCGCCTTTGGTCCTTGCTATTATCATTCCTTTGTTCAACGGTTGTTTGATAGCGTTACTCAGCGGATACCTTACTGATGACATTTCAAACAGATTTTTATTTGCTATTCTGGCTGCGGGTGCTTCGTACATTGCTGTTCCTGCAGCAGTCAAAATTGCTTTGCCGGAAGCCAATCCCGGACTTTTTATCCCTATGGCACTGGGTATAACTTTCCCGGTCAATATAACTATTGGAATGCCGGTGTATTTTTATCTGGTAGAGACTTTTTAGAGATTCTTTGTCAACAAATAATTTTCTTTTGCACAAAAAAAACATTATTTACTGTTAACAGAATACTGTTTATGACCTTAAAAATGTTGCCATCCCTGACCTGTCAGTTCGTAGATGTTGCCACCTGTGGTATGCAGTTTTAATCCGTCGATTGCTTCCGTTATTTCACCGATAATAAATACATCAGGCATATATCTGATTTTTTCAATATCTTTTTCATCAATGGTAAATAACAATTCGTAATCTTCGCCACCATGTAATGCGCAGGTAATTGGGTCGAGCCTGAAATTGATTGCCGTCATTTCCGCGTCGGGATGAATCGGAACTTTACCTTCCTCGATGAAGGCGCCAACGCCGGATGCTGTACAAATATGTTTGAGGTCACTGGCCAATCCGTCTGAAACGTCAATCATGGCCGTAGGTTTGATTTGATATTTGTCAAAATATTCGATTGCTTCTTTTTGGGCTTCCGGTTTGAGTTGTCGTTCAATCAGGTATTGACTTTTGTCGAGTTCCGGTTGTACACCGGGATGTTGCAGATAGATTTGTTTTTCTCTCTCCAGAACCTGTAGTCCCAGATAGGCTGCTCCCAGGTCTCCGGTGACACAGATTATATCGCCGGCTTTAGCGCCGTTGCGGTACACAAGATTTTCTTTTTTTGCCTGACCGATGGCTGTGATACTAAGGGTCATACCTTTGGGTGAAGAAGTGGTATCTCCACCGATAAGATCTACGTTGTACATATTGCAAGCCAAACGTATGCCTTCATACAGTTCTTCCACCGCCTGCAGGGTGTATTTGCTTGAAATGGCAATAGATACAGTAATTTGACGGGGAATGGCGTTCATGGCGTAGATATCCGATACATTGACCACCACGGCTTTGTAACCCAAATGTTTTAACGGAGTGTACATCAGATCGAAGTGGATGCCTTCTACCAATAAATCAGTTGAAATTACCGTGGTTTCACCAAAATTTTCAATCACAGCAGCATCATCACCTACGCCTTTGAGGGTTGACTTTTGTACCATTTTCAGGTCTTTTGTCAGGTGACGGATCAAACCGAATTCTCCTAATTGACTGATTTCCGTAGGTTTGTCCGTTTGCTGTGAAAACTGATCTTCCATAAGTATTGATTACAATAAAAACAATTTATGTCTTTCCGGACCGGTAGAAACCATTGAAATTTTGGTCTTGAGGTGTTGTTGCAAATGATCGACGTAATTGCGCGTTTTTAATGGAAGATCTCCAAAAGCGGTCACGTGGTCTACCGATTCATTCCATCCGCCATAGTTTACATATTGCGGAATAATATCCACACCTACCATATCAAATGGTAACTCTTCACTGATCATGTTGTCGTAGTGATAATCCGTACATACACTGATCTGTTCAAAAGTATCCAAAACATCGAGTTTGGTGATCACCACCTGAGTAACACCATTGAGCATAATTGTATATTTGAGCTGAGGGATATCTATCCATCCGCAACGTCTGGGTCTGCCTGTCGTCGCTCCGAATTCATGTCCTACGCTTCTGAGTTTTTCGCCGGTTTCGTCGTGCAGTTCGGTGGGAAATGGTCCGCTGCCTACACGGGTACAATAGGCTTTCGCAATGCCTATGACCTCTTTGATTTTATTGGGAGCAATGCCGAGACCTGAACATACACCTGCACTGATGGTATTGGAAGAAGTAACAAAAGGGTAGGTGCCGAAGTCAATGTCCAGCATAGAACCCTGAGCACCTTCTGCCAGAACTTTTTTTCCTTCATTCAAGGCAGCATTAATATAATATTCGCCATTGATGAGGCGTAACTTTCTGATAATTTCGACGGATTCAAAAAAATCGGATTCCTGTTGTGCCAGGTCAAACTCCACTTCAGGGTACATTTTGAGGAGGCCGAGGTGTTTTTCTTTGAGGATATTGTATCTGTTTTCAAAATCCGGAAGGTGAATGTCGCCGATGCGCATGCCGTTTCTGCCTGTTTTGTCCATATAGGTCGGGCCTATACCTTTTAGGGTAGAACCGATTTTAGCCGCTCCTTTGGCCGCTTCGGATGCTTTGTCCAGATAACGGTGAGTGGGCAGGATGATATGGGCTTTTCTGGCAATGAGAAGTCGGGATAAAAACTCGATACCAGACTTTTCCAGGGTATTCATCTCTTTGACAAAAGTAATCGGATCGAGTACGACCCCATTGCCTATGACATTGATGATATTTTCTCTGAAAATACCGGATGGAATGGTATGTAAAACATATTTATCACTGCCGATTTTGATGGTGTGCCCTGCATTGGGACCACCCTGAAAACGACAAACCAAATCGTATTGGTCAGCGAGAAAGTCGACAATTTTTCCTTTGCCTTCATCGCCCCATTGAAGGCCTAATATAACATCTACAGACATGAAGATTGATTGAGTTCAGTTTGAAGCCGCAAAGGTAGTAAAGTCACAACGAATTAACGCTTAAAATGGGGATTAATTTAGGCTCAGATGAAAAACAAAAAATAGTTCTGGTGAACATTTACGTTGATTTAAATTACATGATTCATTTCCTGTAGTGATTCATTTCGCCTGCAATTGAATTCGTCTTTTTATGCTAATAGCTTTCATTTTTTAATTTTATATCAAATTTTTTTTTTGAAAATTTATGAAAACAGCTTTCAAAATGAATAAAAGCTTTTGCATTTTTATGATATATTGAAGATTATAAAGAAAATAATCATTATATTATGTTTTCAGGCAGCATAATGACCTATTTTAGAATCTTTTGTAATATATTTGTTTTTGAATGATATGTTTGCCGGAAAAAAATATAAGTCCGGCAAGAAACCCCAAAAAATTTGTTTTAATCAGACAAACAATGAAAAAATATTTCTTCTTTTTTTTATTTCCCGCCATTGCTGTTTTGTTGGGAACAATTCAGGCTAAAACGCAGGATAATTTTTCCTGCCCGGATACCATTTATGTTTGTGAAGGATGGAATGAAATTTCTTTTCCGAATGTAAGTGTTTCTTCTCCATTGGCTGATTTTTACATTGTAAGTTCCAATCCTGCTGCATTAAATGTTTCGGTTACTAATAAAACCATTTCAGGTAATAAAGTGGTTTTTTACAGCAGTATTTATGTTTTGTATCCGGGAAATACTACATTACAATATACTTTATATGGTTTCAGTGGAATTATATTATGCAGTGGTGTTGTGATCATCGAATCTGACAAATTGGATTTTTTGGATGTCTGTACCTACCTTTCAGAAGATGAAATCATTTGTAACAGCAACCCTCAGAGCCAAAACACCACATATTCGTTTTGTGAAGGAGATACCACTACCATTCAGATAACGAATGAAATAAACAGACTTGCACCGCCTTACCAAAAAATGAGTCCAAATCGTTGGAACAGCAGTCTGGGGAAAATTGTCTCTATCAACGATTATTCTTTCAGGGTGGTGTGGGAAAAAGCGGGCGAGGAGTGTGTTCATTTTGCTACTTCCGGCTCGGGTGGCTGCCTGAGAAACATCTATTATTCTGTATATGTAAAACCAAGAAAAAAAATCGACATCCATCATTCCGTGCCGGGTATTGATACGATTTGTACAGGACAAAACATAACGCTGGTTTCATCCAACATTCCGAAGGATAAAGTTTTGTGGAAAGTCAGCGACGGAAGGTCTTTTCACGGAAGTGAAATCGAACTTTCCTTTGATACACCAGGATCTTATGAAATCATTGCAGATCTCAAAAGTGAAGATTTTATAGGACAAGAAGAACCATGTTTATGTTTCGAACCGGACACATTCAACGTTTTTGTCAATGGAGGGGATGTTTTTGATATTTTGTGTACCGGCCCTGTCTGCTCCGGAGATACTGCTATATATTACAGTTCGGAGTTATGTACTTCCTATCTTTGGAAGGTATCTTCCGGTGGCAACATTGTGGAAGGTGGTACATCAAAAGATGCTTATATAAAAGTTGCCTGGACAACAGGTGATCCCGGCATCGTTGATCTTGAATTGCCGGATTGTCCGGGTTATTGTAATAAAACGGCCCAAGCTATTATTCCTGTATTGTCACAAAATCTTGCCATAGCCGGAAAAGTCGAAGTTTGTGTTGATGATAAAGAAATATATTCCATACAAAATATTCCCGGAACACAATACAAATGGTCAGTGATTTCCAATGGATTTATCGATTCTGAGGATGATTATTTTCCGAATCAAACGAGTGTCGAATGGCAATTTAACGGAAGCAGTCCACCGTTTTTCAGAAAAGGAACCGTAAAAGTGGAATATGAAAATTGTGCCCTGGGCTGTCAGGGAGAGTCAACTCTTGAAGTTACCATCAAAAAACCATTTTATATTCTTCATGATGGTCTTGAAAAATGTATCGGATCTACTGCTGACTACGGGCATTTCAGTCAGTTGCAATGGACAGTGACCGATCCGGACGGCCAAAAAACTGTGACTGTTTCAAACATGATCACAGTATCTTATCTCAAAGCAGGTATTTACAAGGTTTTGGCAGAGGACATTTTTGATTATTATTGTACGTCGGAATATAGTTTTAATGTGTTGGTTGTCGCTCCACCTTCACGACCAACAGAAATCAGGGGAGATCTTGTATTTTGTTCCAACAGGGAGGCAAGTTATCAGGTCACCGCACCGGATGAAGGTATTTTGGTTCGTTGGACATTCATCGACGGAACGGATACCCTGATTCAAACCGGTGGGCCTAACATTAGTTATCTCTGGAAGTCGACGACAGGACCTTATCAGGTGAGCACAGCCTATATCCACGTTAATACAGGATGCGAAGGTCAGGCTATTTCAACTGCAGTCTCAAACCGGTTTCAGATTACAGGAAACAACGTTGCGTGTAGGCTGGATACGTTGACATATTCGCTAACCCCTGTATCATCATTTTCCGTAAGGTGGTCAATAGTACCGCAAGATGCCGGCACCATTCTCCAACAAAATGCAAATCAGGTAATCGTCGTTTGGTATAAGCCAGGTATCCATTTTGTCCGGGTAGAAATGTGTACTTATATTGATAGTATTCAGACAGAAGTCACGGACTTTCCAAAACCGGTATTCACCTACGATAGTCTGGTGTGTAAAGGAAGTTTGGCAACCTTACAAATTGCGCTCTCAGCAGGAGAACGTTGTGTGTTGTCGGATCAAACTCAAACCTTAGAAATTACACAATCTCAAAGTATGATTCCTGCGGGAAAATATCAGCTTACGTTTATCAATCAGATCGGTTGCACCTTTGTAGACTCTGTTTTTATTCATGAATACGAACTTAAAAAACCGCCCATTTCTTCTCCGGAATTTTTCACGGTGTATTGTAATGTTATTCCTATTCCAATCACCATCAGAACCGAAGTTTTTACCGGTCTGATCACCTATCAATGGTTTAAAGACAATGTTGCGATGCCTGGAGCACAAAACAACAGCATCATAACCAGTGATTTTGGGCAATATTTTGTGGAAATCACCGATGAAAACGGTTGTCGCAACCGTTCTGACATCTTTGAACTGATCAACGATTGCGGTGGAGGAGGTGGTGGTATCCCTGATGATTGTCAGGGTTGCGATCCGGTAAGTCTGAACAAGTTGTTCATTTCCTGTACCCATTTGGAAATTGGGGTGATTCCGCCTTTTACCAGCACAGAATTTATTTGGAAGGTTTATAAAAATTCATTAATCCACCAATCTACCGGTAGTTATTTGGATTATACATTTACGGAAGTAGGTGATTATTTGGTGACAGCCAGAGGAGATAATAATGAATATGGATATTTGATCATTACCATTCCGGTAATATCCAAATTTGATTTTTCGAAAAGTATTTGTAAAGGCACTGAAGCTTTTTTTAATAATACTTCTGCATTTTTGTTTGACACTTTGTTATATCAGATGGCCTGGAATTTTGGTGATCCAATGGGTAGTCAGAATTTTTCAAATGATTTTCACGGAAGACATATTTACAACCAGCCGGGAAAATATACCATCACATTGACGATTACCGATCCCAATGGATTTTGTGTGTCGGTTTTTACCGGCGAAACGGAAGTTATGGATGTAGAGAACATTCAAATTTTATCACCGGATGTACATTGTACTGACCATAGATCCATCCCGTTTGAAATCTCGCCTTCACAACCGGATATGGAAGTGTCCTGGGATTTTTCCGCAGCAGATCCGGGGATTTATACTGCAAAAGGCAATCCGGTTACCTTTACTTTTCCCGGGGCAGGACCTTACACGGTTTTAGCGATAACCAAAGATAAAAATGGTTGTAGCAGCCAAACCTCTAAAAATGTGGTTGTCGGCAAAAACCTGAAAACCAATGACATTCTCTGTAGTGTTAATATGCCAAAGTGTCCTGATGTTTTGGCGACACTTACCGCACCCAACAATCCGTTTTATTTATGGAATACCGGAAGTACTTCCAGAACGATAACCACCGCAGAAGCCGGAGTATATGCCGTGACGGTGTCCGATGTTTTTGGTTGTTCAGCGATATTACCTTTTACGATTGAAAATAATCCTATTGACCATGTTGCCATACAGGGAAAACTTTTTGGTGACTACGGTGCTTATGATTTGTACAAAGATAGTATGTCCGTTTGCCGGAATGATTTTTATTCATTATTTGTCCCTTATAATCAGTATTACAGATATAAATGGTCGGTTACCACAAGTCAGCTGGTTGAGATATATTCCGGTAATCTGACAAGTCTTCCAAACGGAAGGCATCTGATTACTTTGGAAATTACCGATTTACAGACAGGTTGTAAAGTGACAACAGATCCTTTTATATTACATATTCATGGTCTGCCTTCTACGCCAGATATTGTGGTTTTGGAAGGACCACTTTGCCACGACCAAAAAAATGTATTGGGTATCCTCGATCCAAATCCGGCTTACAGATATCAGTGGGGAGATGGTGTTACGGATACGTTGAGAACCATTTATGTGGCCGGAAATTATTTTGTCAGAACACTGGATACTTTTGGTTGTTTGTCGCCTTCAGATTACATTGATATCAGAAAATCTCCGGTTATGCCGGTTTGGCCTAACGGATGTTTTGAGGTTTGTTTTCCTTATGAATTGTGTGTGACGTCCCGAAATAATGAAATTTATACCCTGATCAGAAATGAAACCGAAGCCACCGTGCTCACGGCTCCCTTTTCTAAAATAGTATTGACGCAACCCGGAAATTATTTGCTTGAGGTCAGTCATAATACAGACCCGGGATGTAGTATTCGTACCAAAGAACTTGACCTGAGTCCCAAACCTATAGACCACAAGGTGTACGGAACCGTCTTTTGGGACCGGAATGAAAATGATGTTTATGACGCAGCCACAGATTCTTTGCTTTCCGGCGCGGAAGTGACGGTAAATATAGGCAATACAATCGTTTTGCAAACGGTCACCGATTTTGCAGGAATCTACCGTTTTGATACTGTGACTTCAGGCTCTTTTAATGTGTTGGCTTCTGCATTTGTTAATGGAGTAAAACTTACCAGTAGTCGTGAAAGGGATCTCGTTTTCAAATCGTGTATCGACAGTCTTGAAATGATGATACCGCTGCGATTGAGATGTGAACCCAAAATTGATTATCAACGATTTACTTTTTGTTTTGGTGACAGTATCGAAATAGACGGTAAAACTTATACATCCACAACCAGAGATACCCTTCGTTTTTTGCTCGGGGGATGGTGCGATTCAACCGTTGTCATTGAAGTATTTGAAATGCCGGATCCTGATGTGTTGGTTAAGACCAAGCCATCCTGTTTTGGTGAAACAAACGGCCAGGTTATCATAACCAATCAACAAAGTGATGTATTGTGGTATAGTAATGATGGTGGTAATACATTTTACCTCACAAACCTTGTTTGAAGGATTGCCTGTCGGAATACATACCATTATGGTGAGAGATACTTTCGGTTGCCGATACGAAAGACCTTTTGAAATAGCTGAAGTACCGTTCCGGGAAATATTATTGGCGGCTGACAACACATGCAAAAACGAATCTTCCGGTCAAATCACTGTTGTGAATGCGGATATTTCGACGATGGTATACAGGTTGAGTGGGAATACAAATTTTTCGACAGAAATACACTTTGGTGGACTTGGTGCCGGATTATATGTTGTGGAAGCATTAGACACCTTTGGGTGCACTTATTTTCAAAACATTCAGATTGATGTTTTTGACAATCCACTGCCGGATCTGACAACCGGGATAGACTGTAATACACAGGAAGGGGTATTGTTTATTTCAGGAGCGCCGGGATGTATTTACAGAATAGATAATAACACAAATTATACAGCGGATACTTTATGGTCCGGACTAACTTCCGGCAATCATTTTTTATATGTACAACATCAAAATGGATGTTTGGATACCATGACCTTCGATATCAACCCGATTCAGGTTCCTGAGGTCGATTTGATTACTACGGCTACCTGTGCCGGGGTAGCTGAGGGTAGGGCAGAGATCGTACCATCAGATCCGGGATTGAGCTTCCGTTTGGATACCATGCTGAATTATACTGGAGTCACCGAATATGAAGCTTTGGTTTTTGGTTGGTATACGTTATACATGATAGATGTTTTTGGTTGTGAATACGAAAAGACCTTTTTTATAGACAGCTTTCCGTCACCTGTGGTACAAACCACTATCGTTTCTTCATGTGAAGGAATTTCAGAAGGACAGATCGAAATTTTGGGCAATGTCGAAGACTACAGATTTCTTCAGGAAAACCAATGGTCAGCAGTAGTTGAGCCATTGTCGCTTCCTTCCGGAACATATTCGATGGTTGTGAGGACAAAGGATGGATGTATGGATACCTTGTCTTTGGAAATTCCCATCATCGATAAACCGCAAGGAAATCTGTTGACGAATGGAAGTTGTACAAACGATCAAAACGGAAGTGTGATTTGGCTTTCAGAAGACAAAGATGTTACATTTTCTTTAGACAATATGTTGTTTACGAATGACACGGTTTTTACCTCCCTTTTGGCCGGTGATTACATCTTATATGTACAAAGTGGCGGTTTATGTTTTTATGAATATCCCTTTGTCATTCCGTCATTTGAACTGCCAAATTTTGATGTTGAGGTCAACGCTTCTTGTTCCGGCCTGGCAAACGGTCAGTTATTGATTCAAAGTGAAGAAGGAATGATGTACGAAATCAATGGAGTTCTTTCTGACACCCGACAGATTACCGGTTTATCACAAGGAATGTATTCCATAGTTTTGACCAATGAGGAGGGATGTAAAAAAGATACCTTGGTAGAGGTTCCTTTACATCCTGAACTCATCGTTACCTTTCCGGAGTTTAGTTCGGATTGTAATCCGAAAAACCTGGTGATCCGTCCTGAGGTCGTCAGCCATAGTGATTCGTTGCGGTATATGTGGCAAAACCTTTCTACAACAGACCGGATAATGGCCACAGAATCAGGAATTTATTCCATCACCATCAGTGATGTGTGTCGTGTGGTCGAAAGATCATGGGATATTGAGATTGAAGGAGAGGACGGTATCATTAATGAAGATTTATTTCCAAATATTTTTGCGCCTCGCAGTACCACGGAAGAAAACCGATGTTTTAATCCTCTGAAGTTTATTTCAGCGGAAGCGTACAATTATTCATTGTTCATCTACGATCGCTGGGGCGAAAAAATATTTGAGACCCTTGAACGCGAAGATTGTTGGAATGGCAGGTTTCGCGATCAGGATGTCGTGCCCGGCGTTTACGTCTTTCTGATAGAATACAACCTGCAACATTGCGGCAGGATCAAAAAAGTGCAGAAATACGGCGATGTGACGGTGATGTATTGACAAAACTTATTGGAAGTTATATTTTTAATAGTCAAGCCACAGCTACAAGATTGGCGCCATTCATCCTAATCATAAAACAATTTCCCTGATAATTTTTCATGATGATATAAGCTTTTCGGGCAAAAAAGTCGCAACGAATTACTCTTAGAATAGGATTAGTTTAGATAACGGGAAGGAGGTTTTCGGTTTTTATGCAGCATCATTAACAGTTTATTATGTCCGATGGCCGCACAAAAGAAAGGTCTTTGTCGTTTTTAAATAAAGATTTTGACATGGACAGATTTTTTATCCTTCTTTTTTTCTGTGGATTGTTGGGTTGTTCTTCCGGACAACCCCCTTTTCGATGGGTCGGGGACATTGACCCAAATCCGAAACTTGACAACCCAAACTTTTTATTGTGTCACAGCGAAAATGATGTGAGACAATATTTTAACATGAGCAAGGGCTTGTCTTTTGAAGGAGAAAAACCTGCTATCGTCAGTTATTTTGAAAATAATTACAAACCGGTGGATGTTTTGGAATCCGGATGGATCAGGGTGCGTTTTATCGTCAATTGTAAAGGGCAGAGCGGCCGGTTCCGAATGCTTGAATCGGATGAACACTACAAAGAAAGACCTTTTGATAAAAAGATATCCAATCAGATATTTACCCTCACCACACAATTGTCGGGATGGAAAATACTACAGGAAAAGTCGGAGGCAGTCGATTACTATCAATATCTCCTCTTCAAAATCAAAGACGGTCAAATCGTTAAAATATTGCCATAATCACTTCTCAACACGAAATCACATGTTAAAAATATATTTATTTCTCCTGTTGATATCTTTTCAGAATGTTTACGCCCAACCTAATTGTAATTATTATAAATTGTCGGGTGATCAAAAAAAGTATGAAGCCTGCAAAGCGGCTGAAAAAAGAGAAGGTCACTATCAGTTCAGTTGGGCATATCAAAATGCATTAGACGAAGCCCTGGCCATAGATTCCACTTTTTCTTATGCCTATTCAGCCAAGTCAACGGCTTATCTAAAAAGTGGCGATTTTGTGACCTGGGTGGAACTGATGAACAAAGCCGTCGAAATCGCTCCTGCAGATCATCTCGACTACCGGGGATGGTGCAGATATCAGTTTTTCCGTGATTATGAAGGTGCCATCGAAGACATCTTGTGGTTGAAAAAATTAAATAAAAACCATATCGGCTTTTCGGTCAACGGTGATTATCATCTCGACGTCGCACTCGCCCTTTGTTATAAAGCAACAAACAGAACGGATGAGGCCATCATCATTTTGGAAAATAAGATGAAGGATCCTCAGTTTATGACAGGTTTGTACGATCATCTCCACCTCGGAGTCATGTATCTCGAAAAAGGAGACTATCAGAAAGCTTCTGAACAATTTAAGTTGCAGGAACAAAAAAATGATCTGGCAGAAAACCGTTTTTATGCGGCAATCGCTTCCCGCTTGTCAGACGATGAAGACAGTTATCTTTTTCATCTGAAAATGGCGAAAAAACATTATTTGAATGGTCAGAAAATGTTTGATCCTTACACAGAACATATCGACAAAATCTTTTTATCGGACATTACAAATGAAGAACAAAAAAACTTCAAAACGGAGGCTTCGGAAGTAAACGGTTATGTATTGAGAAGGCAGTAATCACTCTACATAAATACTCTTTGAACAGGATTTTGACATTACATAACATTAAAAAAAATACATCAGATTACCGTTCTAAAAATGGTATTCCAATGTATTTTTTTTAAATAGATTATTCTGGCAGGTTGCGCTTAATTTTTTTTGCAGGTAGTGATACCAAACGGTGCGTACAAAGGACAAAAGCTGATAAAGCTCGTCAATAAAAATACGGCTGCCAATACCAACAATACTATACCCAATGTTCCACTGATGGTTCCGGTAAAATACAAGGCTGCGATGATCACGGCTATCACGATTCTGATGGTTTTGTCCATGCTTCCCATATTTGCTTTCATAAAATTTATATTTTGAAGATTAAAAATGAATTACAAAACAAAGATAAGGTTGGAATTTACCATCACCCGTGACATTAGTCACGTTGAGACAAAATAACCATGTTTTTGATGATTTTTATTTTTCCATCAGTTTCCAGTTTGTGTGCCACCCTGCTGATGACTTCTCTGGCAGTACCCAATTCTCTGGCGATTTTGGTGGGCGAAAACTCTGTTTGTTTATCAGCAAAAGCTTTTTGTTTGGTTTTTAGATAATCATACAGACGGTCTTCCATTTTTTGAAAAATGACTTGTTGCAACGTATTCAACAGGTCTCCATACCTTTTATCATATTCTTTGTAAAAAATGTTGTGGAGTACAGGATGCGCATGAAGCCAGAAAACCAATTTGTCTGAAGGAAGGAGCAATACCACAGATTTTAGTTCCGTGACGGCAAAAACCTTACTGGGTGTATTTTCTCTGGATGCGGAAAAAGACATAACACAACTTTCCAAAGGCTGGATGTAGTACAACAACATTTCTTTGTCTTCAAACCGGGCAGCCACCCTGACAAGACCGGAAAGCACCAACGGCACATAACGGACGTATTCTTTTTCCCGCAGGATTTCAGTATTGGGTTCTACTTCGCGGATGATGCCGTGTTCTTTGATTTTTTGGTACAATTCAGAGCCTAAAAACGAAAGTTGTTGCTGAAAAGAATCCAGGTTCATGGTTTATGGAAAGTTATTTGTGTAAAATTAATCATTTTTGATAAAAAAGATCAGTTTTGAACAGCAAAAATGTATATTCTATCGTTTCATTTGAAAATACTAATCTTAAAAATTAAAATATTTGTAATGATGATCAGAATCCTCACTGTTGTTTTTTTATTCATTTGTTATGGGTTTTCATGTGATAATTGTGACAATTATTTTACCAGGAATTATGTTTATGAATTGGATCAGAACCAATTAAAAAAAACGTATCAGGTTGGAGAAAATATTTTGTTGCCGGTAGAATTTTCAGCAATTATGAGCTGTGAAAACAATATTGTCTATGACAACAGTAACGGGGATTTTTCTTTTAATATCCAACTTTTAAGGATTCAGGAAAATAATCAGAATGTGACGGATGGATTGAGGTATTTTGAAATGCCCGATACCACCATTACTTTTACTACTTCAAATTCTGTATTTACAAGAGATATACAAGGGCAATTTTCGCTGACTTGTGATGATCATTTTTGTGGAAAAAAAATTCCGATAACCTGTCTGGCACCGGGGTATTACGCTATATATTTAATGAACGGCACTTTCGGTGAATACAACGAATGTCAAAGTAATGATATGGCATTGTCTTTTTTAGCGGGTGACAACAATTTTTCCGTTTGTAAAGAAATCAATACCACGCGATTCAGCATCAATCCCGGCGGATTTGGTAATACATTCTTTGCTGAACCTGCCAATGAACCCCGATTGTATTTTTTTAAGGTGGTGGAATAATGAAACCAATCGTTTTTTAAATCTTAAACCACTTTATCCAGGAATCATTTGTTTTGCCGTAGATTTTTAAAAAATAGATTCCATTCGGCCAGTCTTCCACATCTAAAGGCAATTCAGTTTCGTAATTATTTAATTTTAATCTTTTGAAACCTGTGTGATCAAAAATTTCAATATTTCCAGTTTTATCGTGTCCCGATTTAATATCTAACCATTTGCTCGTAGGGTTGGGATAAACTGAATAATAATCTATGTTTTCATCTTCGGTAAAAACCTGGTGTTCCCGGCAATCAGTACCAAAACCGGCATCTTCCAGGAAATTTAATGAAACGGAATCTCTGGTCAAACATCTCAATAACCTTGTGTCATCTTGTAAACCTGACAAGGCAAAACGAAAACCCCAATTAACACCTTTACCTTCCTCAAACCTCAATTTTTCATAATATCCGCAATGGAAGGCTGTGAAGTCAAATTCAATTATTTTGCGATTGTCTTTAAGGTAAGTCGTATCTACAATTAATTCTGTGGACACAAAGCTGAATGTATCCCCTTTATTAAGGTTCATGTCCGACAACAAAACTTCATCTTCCTGATCAAATGCCCGGAACCAAAGTCTGGATTGTTCATCTGATTCCCTTAAAAAGCCGAAGTTATTAATTACTTTATATGCTACATTTTGTATGATCGTATCTCTTTCATGCACAAATGATTCTACAATGCCGGCGTCACAATAAAGGGCTATGTAATTCCATTCTGTGTAAGATGATCCAAAAACGGTTTGATATTGCCCGAAAATGCAGGGTTGTAAATATATCCACAAAATTAATGTTGTAAAAAAAGCTTTTATATTGTATTTCATATGTATACACATTAACATGGCAAAATCATGGCAGAAAAATCTTTTTAATCATTTTGATAAAACAAGCCCGCCACTCAAGGGTAAAAATAAGGGTAATCATGTAGAAATCGACATTTTTGACAGAAATATTTATCAATCTGTGTCTTAAGGGTGACAAAATAACAAACAGGGTTAATATTAATTTGATAGTAAACTGTAAGATTTTGATAATTAGATACTTCGAACGAGACGCGATACGCTTTGCTGACGATGGGATTATCTGAAGATTTGATTTCGATCCTGAATCAGTGCTTCTTGTAAGATTCGACAAGATAGCATATAAAATCTTCTCTCCTTTATCTGGATCTCAATTTCTTTTTATCACTCACCAATACATGGTTGCCCTGGATTTCGACAAAGGTGGCATTCGGAAAAACTTTTTTAAATATTTCTTCGTAATATCGTTGTGTTGTACTGAGTTCTTTTTCTGTTTTGGCCAGCCGGTTGAATAATAAAACCCCGTTTGACGTGAGGTTTTCGTTGACACTTTCCAAAAAATCTTCTTCTTCAAAGGCGGCAGGGATTTTTTCGCTTATAAAAAGATCGACTGCGATCAAATCATATTTGTTTGAATCCTGCGCCACAAAATATATGGCGTCGGCCTGATGTAATTCTATATCACTTTTCAAATCCCACAATACATATTTACTGGCCAGATGAATGACGGTCTCATCTATTTCCACACCGGTATAAGAATAGGTCTTGCCAAAATTTTTTTCAAGCATAAAAGGTATGCTGCCCAATCCAAAACCAAGCAACAATACATGGGATTTTTCAGGCAATATCATTTTTTCAAAGGTCACTCTGAAATTATCATACTTGTCAGCATAAGAATAGATCGCTTCCTCCGTCGACAATTGCAACCTGCCTTTTACCAAAGATACCGTAAGCACTTCATTATAATCAGAGGATGTGTGTTCGAGGACGATTTCAGTAAAATAACTTGCCCATTTTTTCCATAAAGGAATATCTGTCTGTGGTCTCATGATGCAAAAATATACATCACAAACAAACTTCAGGAGAAAAAGCCATAAAAAGAATGGAAAGCATAAAAAATACCACCAATACTATTACCTTTGCGGCCCGAAAGTAAGAACATAAAAGGTATGTACAGAACAAAAAATTGTGGAGAATTGCGCATCTCGGATGTGGGACAACAGGTGACCCTGAGTGGATGGATTCAAAAAAGCCGTGACCTGGGAGGTTTGACTTTTACCGATGTAAGAGATCGTTACGGCATCACCCAATTGGTATTCAATATGGATGAAAATCAGGTTTTATGTGAAAAAGCCAGAAAACTGGGCCGCGAATTTGTCATTCAGGCTTCCGGAATCGTTCGTGAAAGATCGAGTAAAAATGCCTCCCGTCCGACAGGTGATATCGAGATTGAAGTCACTGAACTCAATATTCTCAACGAATCAAAAGTACCTCCTTTTACCATTGAAGATGAAACCGACGGTGGCGACGACATCCGGATGAATTACCGCTACCTCGACCTTCGTCGTAATCCCGTCCAACAAAACATCATCTTCAGATCAAAACTCGCTTTGGAGACGAGAAAATATCTGGATAGCCAGGGTTTTATCGAAGTGGAAACACCTTTTCTTATCAAAAGTACACCAGAAGGTGCCAGAGACTTTGTGGTGCCAAGCCGTCTCAATCCGGGACAGTTTTATGCCCTGCCTCAGAGTCCGCAGACGTTCAAACAAATCCTCATGGTGGCCGGATTGGACAAATATTTTCAGATTGTCAAATGTTTCCGTGATGAAGATCTCAGGGCAGACAGACAGCCGGAGTTTACCCAAATCGATTGCGAAATGTCTTTTGTTCATATCGAAGACATCCTGAATACCTTTGAAGGACTGACCAAACATTTGTTTAAAAATACATTAGGTACGGACTTGCCTGATTTTCCAAGAATGTCCTACGACGAAGCATTACAAAAATATGGTTCTGACAAACCCGACCTTCGTTTTGGCATGCCTTTTTATGAATTGAATGATAAAGCCAAAGGAAAAGATTTTTCAATCTTTGATCAGGCGGAACTCATTGTGGGTTTTGTGGCTGAAGGGATAGCAGAATCATATTCCAACAGCAATATGAAAGAACTGACCGAATGGGTCCAAAGACCACAAATCGGTGCCAAAGGTTTGGTTTATGTCAAGTGGATGGAAGATGATACCATCAAATCCACGATCGGCAAGTTTTATGACGATGATACCCTCAAATCCTGGATTTCTGCTATGGGCGGCAAAAAAGGAGATGTTGTTTTTATATTGTCCGGAGAGACCGACAGAACCAGAAAACAACTCAGCGAATTGAGATTGGAAATGGGCAGAAGACTGAATCTCATCCAACCCGGAGATTTTAAACCTCTTTGGGTCATCGACTTTCCACTTTTGGAATGGGACGAAGATTCTCAAAGATTCCACGCGATGCACCACCCATTCACTTCGCCTAAAAAAGAAGATATTCCGCGCATGCTCAATGGCGACCATGAGACCATGAAAAGCCTGAGAGCAGATGCTTATGACCTGGTAATCAACGGCGCTGAAATCGGCGGAGGATCGATCAGAATTCACGACAGAGCATTACAAAGTAAAAACTTTGACTTGTTGGGTTTTTCCAAAGAAGAAGCGGAATACCAGTTCGGGTTTTTGATGGGCGCCTTTGAATACGGAGCACCTCCACATGGTGGTATTGCCTTCGGATTTGACAGATTGTGTGCCGTAATGAACGGACAGTCTTCGATCCGGGATTTTATCGCTTTCCCAAAAAACAATCAGGGCAGGGACATGATGATCGATGCACCATCTTTGATTCACGAACATCAGTTGGCTGAGTGCAGAATCGCCTTAGTGAAAGATTTGGATAAAAAATAGTTTTTTTTGGAAAATAACAACGGGTTATCCAACATCGTTTTATCTTTGGATATATTAATAGTTGTTGTTTTTCAAATCAAATAAATCGTATAATGAATAAATTTCTTTTTATTATATGTTTTTTCTGTTTGTCAAGTAATGTTTCCGGGCAGAAATATTATGTTTTTGCAGGAGGTAATGCTTCAGGATTGCACCATACTTCTTCCGATAACAAATTTACCAAAGGGTTTGATAATTTTCATTTCGACTATTGTTTTGGAATTGATATTTCCGAAATTTATCTGGGCAAGTGGCCTTTTTTAGTAAATTTCAGGTTTGAAAAAACAAGAGGAAATATAGACTTCTCAAAATCAGCCAATGGTTTTTTTAATTTTATCAATCATTATTCCGAAGTAAGTCAATCAGCCATTGGTTTGGGCTTTTACCCGATAAATGTTAATATTCGGAAAAACTTTTTTATTCATTTGGGCGGCGAAACATCTGTAAATATTTCAGGACAATTATCTGATGAAAATGATTACAAAACATTTTTTGAATATGGCACGTCTGTGCAGTCGGCTTCATCAGATCAATCCGTTTTTCGTTCGTTTAATGCGGGACTCAGTGCTATGTTTTCTTATGACCTTCCTGTAAACGAAAAATTGACCATTAGTCCGAGGTTCAGGGTGTATGTTGGTCTGACAAATGAACTCAGAAACGACGTTATTAACAGCTCATTGAGAACTATGAGTTACGAAATGGTCTTTAAATATATCCCTTAAGAGGGAATCCCTCCTTTACAAAGCTCCGGAAAACTGTTTCAGAAAACGGATATCATTCTCAAAAAACTGACGTATATCGGTTACTTTATATTGTAACATAGCCTGTCTTTCAATACCCATTCCAAAGGCAAATCCGGTGTATTCTTCGGGATCAATACCGCAGTTTGACAATACATTGGGGTCAACCATGCCGCAACCTAATATTTCCAGCCAACCGGTTCCTTTGGTGATGCGGTAATCATCCTCATTTTTTAAACCCCAATACACGTCCATTTCGGCACTGGGTTCTGTAAAAGGAAAATAACTTGGGCGAAGTCTGATTTCAGTTTGCGGACCGTACATTTCCCTCGCAAAATACAAAAGGGTTTGTTTCATATCTGCAAAACTCACTTTTTTATCTATATACAATCCTTCGACCTGGTGAAACTGACAATGAGATCTGGAAGATATGGTTTCGTTTCGATACACCCTTCCCGGAGCGATGATTCTGATGGGTGGTTTTTGGGTGGTCATAATCCTTGCCTGAACAGATGAGGTATGGGTACGCAACAAATCCACTGTGCTGTCTTTGAGGTAAAACGTATCCTGCATATCTCTCGCCGGATGGTCCTCAGGCGTGTTCATTGCGGTAAAATTGTACCAGTCGTTTTCTATTTCTCTTTCTTCAGCTACCGTAAAACCGATTCTTTCAAAAATTCTGATGATACGATTCATCACGATAGAGACGGGATGTCTCGAGCCGATTGAATCGTAGTATACAGGTGCTGTCAGATCCAAATCGTGATTTCTGCCCTGATCAGCAGAAGCATCGAGGCGTTCTTTTTCCAGTTCAAAGCGGGACTCAGCTTCTTCTTTGAGGGCATTCAGTACCAGACCGAATTCTTTTTTTCGTTCATTCGGTACATTTTTAATCTCTCCAAAAAGTGTTTTGATGATGTTTTTGCTTCCGACAAAACGAATTCTGAAGGATTCCAGTTGTTCTGCTGAAGTAATGACAGTCCCTTTAATTTCCTCAGAAAGAGACGCCATGGTTAAAAATATATCCTGATTCATTTTTTTCGGATTGTATTAAATAAAAGATAAAATGCCGCACAATCTTTTGTTTCTAAACAATGTATAAATACATCCTTCTGATCGGATCCCTTTGTAACATTTTTTATCCTAGAAAACATGATTATGTAAAAACATCTTTACCTGTATCAAAGTGCAAAGATAAAATATATCCTGCTAATATGTTGAATATTTTTTCAGATCAAAAGTGTTTGGCCGGCATTTATACAAAACAAAAAATGTACAAACAGATTCGACAGTCATGATGGTGTTTCAGTTGCTTTTTCATTTTTATAACACATTTAATATCAATTTTTTTTATATTTATTTTTTTCTATATGAAAGAAAACTATTTTTGTCCTTCAAAATTTTGATTTATGTATAAACTTTTGATTGTATTTCTTCTGTCCGCGTTGTATGTTGTAACTAATGTACAGGCTGCACATATCATAGGAGGTGAAGTTTCTTATGCATGTATTTCTTCGAATAGCGTAACAAAACAAACAACGTTTACCGTCAAATATACCTTATACAGGGACGTGCTTGGAGGAGGAGCTCTTTTTGACCAGACGGCTTTATTCGGATTATATGCCAAAGATAAAAATACGAATCAATGGGTTCATGTTCAAACTTATAGTGCATTGGTTACTAATTTGTCTCTTGTTTCACTCAACGATCCTTGTGTGACAGTTCCTTCAAATGTAAGGGTTGAAAAGGGCAATTATATATTTAATGTTACGATTCCATGGGACGACCAAACCTATATGATTTCATATCAGAGATGTTGTCGGAACAATTCGATATCAAATTTACTGAATCCTCAGTCAACCGGTGCGGTCTATAACATAGAGCTAAGCCCGGAATCTGTAAAAAATTGCAACAATAGTCCGGTCTTCAACTTTTTTCCGCCGACGGTCATCTGTAATAACCGGCCATTACAGTTTGACCACAGTACAAGCGATATCGAAGGAGATTCTGTGGTTTATGCCTTTTGTATTCCGTTGACTTCTGGTGGTCAGGAACCCGGTGATGAATGCAATTCTATTGTTCCATCACCGTTTAAATGCCCGCCGCCCTATGCAAATGTTGTATATTCCGGCAATTATGCCTTTGATACACCGATGGCTGCGAATCCTTTGATACAGGTCAATCCGGAAAATGGGTTTATGACGGGAACGCCAAATCTTACCGGTCAGTATGTTTTGGGTGTTTGTATAAAAGAATACAGAAATGGCGTATTACTTACAGAAACCAGAAGAGATTTTCAGTTTAATGTTGTAAATTGTACCGGTGTCACATTCAATCAAAACATTACGATTTGTGAAAATGATAGCGTCACCGTCAATAATGTGACGTACACAGAAGCAGGAACTTTTACACAAAATTTTATCAATAGTGTTGGTTGTGACAGTATTCTGGTACTGCAAATCAAACAAAACGTTGCCTCTGAAGAGTTCAGAGAAGTTACGATTTGTGCACCGGAAGTCTTTTTGTTTGAAGGCGAAACGTTGACGGCATCCGGAACTTATACCAAAATGTTGACCAATAGTGTTGGATGTGACAGTACCATAACACTTCGGTTGACCGTGCTTACCCCTGGAATGGATACCCTACAGTATTTTATTTGTGATGATGAAAAATTGGAAATAAATAATATAGTCTATGATGCCGCAGGTGAGTACACCCAGGTGCTTACCGGTACCAATGGCTGTGACAGCACCCTCATAATTCTGGTTAAAAAAGGAATTACTACCCTTACCACCAGAAATGTCTACCTATGTCTCGAAAATGATGTGGTCATCAACGGCATTCCTTATCAGGTGCCGGGAACATTTGAACAAAATTACCAGACTGAATCAGGATGCGACAGTACATTGGTTATCAAAGTTTTTCCTTGTGATGAAAATCTGTTTTATGATTTTCAGTTGTGTAATGCAATGACCCCTGAACAGAGTATGATATACGGCGAGTTTATTCCGGCTTATACCAAACAATTGTCATGCGGCAGGGTAACAGCTTCCAATATTTACCGGGATATGCCGCAGGAATTTAAACACTCATGTTCTGCCGGGCAGGAAAGTACATTGTCTATGTGCGTCAGTGCATCAAAATCATGTGACCCTGCTTTGGCCAATCAAAAACCTGTACTGCTTACCTTTGTTGTTGATGCTGCAGCGGGTAATTTAGTCAAATGGAATCATTTTGTCTATCATCACAACAGTCCGTCTTCATATGCATGGATCAGTGGTCCTTCAGGGGTAAACAACGGACCGACAAAATTTTTGATGAAAATTTATAAAAACGGTTTGTTGTTGATGGAAGAAACCAAAACCACAACCAACGGTTGGACAAAACAACAACTTGATTTTTATGAAGATCCCGACTTTCTTTTTGCCGGTGGTGACAGTATTACTATAGAATGGTGGCCCTATTGTGCGATTGGAAATAATGCAGAAATTTCAGTGTGGGATCTGGACAATATTTCTATGTATTTTTCATGCGAATCAGTTGAAAACAGGACTTTTTCCGGTAATATATCCGGGTTAAATGATCAAAATCACCAAATCGTGGTAAAACGATACCTTGATGAAAAGGTAGTGACAGCCACATTGGATCAAAATACATTTACTTTTTTGAAAAATGATCCGTATTCGTATTATACCTTAAAGGGATATCTCAATACCGGTGTGGCAGAAGGTGTGTCAGGAATCGACATTGTGCTCGTGCAACAACATATACTTGGACTGAGGCCTTTTACCAATCCGGTGCAGTACATCGCTGCTGATGTCAATCGGGATGGCCGAATAAACAGTCTCGATTTGCTGGACATGCGAAAAGTTATTTTAGGATTGAGGGAGTTTTTTCCAAATAATACCAGCTGGAGGTTTATTCCAATGTCTGAATGTAAAAAACAATCAAACCCTTTGACTTGGGAAGATGTTATTTTGGTAGAACCAGGATATCAGAATGTCAATAATCTTGATTTCCTTCCTGTAAAAACCGGTGATCTGGATGGTGTTCCCGTAGTTCCCGAAATCGGGGGACCTTCAGGAATAAAATAATAAATAAGGATTACTTTCAATTCCCGCTTTCAGATAATAACGGTTTAAATTCCTCATTATCTCCTTGCCATCGCGTACTATATTTTATAAATTGAAAACACCGGTTTATTTGATATAAGTTTAACCTTTTGTTTTTTTATTAAAAAAAAACGCATCAGGCACCAGCATACGTTTTACCGGAAAAGACGGATATGGCTGAATTGGAAAAGATATTTCTTATTGGATAATCTGAGATAAATTGGGTTAAAATAGTCGCCATTGCGTTAATTTCACGTTAAAAAATCCAAAATGGTCATGTAGGTTTAAATTTTATTAACAATTTTAATGCTAAATAAAATAATTGTTTTACATTTAGCGCATGGATTTGATATTAGGATTAGAAGGTTCTGAAAAGCATCTCATTGATGCATGTGTCAGGAAAGAATCCTGGGCACAAAAGTATATATACGAACATTATTATGCACCCATGATGAATGTTTGTCTTCGTTTTGCTCATAATGAAGATGAAGCCATGGATATATTGCATGATGGGTTTATCAAAATATTCAGGTACATATATATGTATCAGACAGGAACTTCCCTTCAGGCATGGATGCGCAGGATTATGGTTAATACCTGTATCGACCATTACCGTAAAGAAATCAGAAGAAAAACTGAAAATATTGAAGAAGCATTCACCCTTTATGACATGGGTGAAGACGCACTTGAAAAAATGAATGCTGAAGAAATTTTAGGTTGTTTGCAGCAATTAACCATTTCGTATCGTTCTGTATTTAACTTGTATGTCATCGAAGGATATTCACACAAAGAAATCGGAGACATATTAGGTATCACTGAAAGTACATCGAGATCAAATCTGGTGAAAGCCAGAACGAAACTCAAAGAATTGTTAGTAAATAAGCATAAAATCCATGACCCCAAATAATAGTTTTGATTCCCGGGTAAAAGAAAAACTTGGAGAAATCTCAACATCACCTGCCTATGGTTCATGGGATTCTTTTCAAAAAAAATGGGTTGACGCTTTGTCAAAAGAAGATCTTCCGGCTGACCGTCAGTTTGATGGTTCAGTAAAAGAAAAATTGACCCAGATTCAAAGATTTCATACACGCGGACATTGGGAAAAATTAAAATTCAGACTCGAAACTATTGAAATCTATAAACGGAAAATCTGGATTCATAAATCAAAAGAAGTTTTGGCCGTTCTGTTGTTTTTATTTACGTTTTATAATGTCAATGAACATATTCAAAAAAAGGATCATTCCTCTGAACATATGTATGCTTCATTGACACAAAGTGTAAACAACACGCAAAAACAGTTTACCTTGTTTAAACACGAAGTTGATGGTAAAGATCAGCTCATCAGGGAAGTTATTGCATCATTTTACAGACCCAATGTGACGGATCACATCGTAGAAAGTGAGGATATACGTGGCAATACTCTTCAAATCACGTCGGGATTAATTACTCACAATCCTTCGTTTTCTGCTCATGAAAGTGAAATCAGAAGTTCCGGAATTGTCGGTCCTGTATTATCCGAATCAAAAAATGAAGAAATCGTTGATGTAAAAGCTCTAAATACCCTTTCTACCGAGCCGTATTCTGAATACCCTCTGGTGATGCCAATGGAATTGAGTTCCAGGGAAAGAAAAGATATCCAAACCAGGGTAGGACTTTTTGTCGGATATTCAAATAATTTTGTGTTGACCCCATTTGATAAAGTTTATTCTTTGCCAAAATTTTCCAGGGCGGTATCAAACTTTGAGTACGGCATGACGGTAGGTAAAAAAATGAATCGCGTCGAAATTGAGTCGGGTATTTCTTACGCCAATCTGAAATATTCACCTGCCAAAGTAAGTGAAACTTTCGGGGCAAGCGGGGTTATCTATTTTGAGACAAGTCTTACTGAAATGGAATATGATTTTATCAGATTGCCTTTGAATTTTCAATATTATGCAATCGATAATAAAAACTGGAAATTGTATTTTTCAGCCGGGTCTTCTATAAATTTGATTGCTCAATCCGATTACACCATTGAGGAAAAAGTCAAAAAGGGAGAAATTCAATCAATGCCCAGAAATCCCAACCAGGAACCAAGGCTTGACGACAAACCATTCAGTACGGGTTTTTTGGATGACTTCACATTCATAAGAAATTATTATATTGATATGAAAATAGGTTTGGGTGCTGAAAGAAGAATCAATAATTTTTGTTCTTTCTACCTCCAACAAAGTTACCACGCCTTTTTATTCAGTTCCGGTTTGGGTATAGGCCCCAATCAGGATAAAATCAACGCTTTGGCATTTCAGTCTGGTATAAAGTTTAACCTTCCTTCGAAAATCCGGAAATAAAATATGGACTAAATTAAAAAGTTGGAACACTTTTTTAGATCAATATTTTTACGATGTAATATTTAATCATTGAATTCAAAAAGGGTATTTGTTTTTTTACAGAGGTGCTTTCAGATGTATCAAGACCTTATTTAGTCCCGAAAAAGATGATGTATAGTTGGGATTTTTGATGATTTTAGGCCAAACATGAAATAATTGTCAATACAAGACAATTATAATAGGTGTTATTTTCCGACAAAAGTATACATTTACGTCACTTTAGTGATTAATCAGCGTATATGAGTCGTACAATTTATTTTTGGGTGTTTTTTATCATTTATGTGCCTTGTTCTTTTGCTCAAACGTGGTTTGAAAACGGAAGGGATAAGGATGGCAATCCAAACTTTTTTTTAATACAAAAAGAAGCGGAAAAATATTTTCAATCCATTGATATTACTGAAAAAGGGGTAGGGTACAAACCGTATAAAAGATGGGAAGAAAACTGGAAAGACAGAGTGTATGAAGATGGTAGTTTTCCGGACGCAGGTATCAATGAAACAAACTTTAATGAATACCTTAAAACCATTAAAAGCCAAAACAGGAGTTTAAATATCGCAAATTGGACAAATCTTGGACCTAACTCAACACCAGGTGGTTATGCAGGTTTGGGAAGAATCAATTGTGTTGCTTTTCATCCCACAAATGCAAATATCATTTGGGTAGGATCACCGGGAGGAGGACTTTGGAAATCCATTGATGCCGGTCTGACATGGTCAACCAATTTTGACAACAATGATGTCATGGGTGTCTCCAGCATTGTAATCCACCCTACCAATCCTGATATCATGTATATTGCAACCGGTGACGGAGATGGGTCAGATACCAACTCAACCGGAGTGCTAAAATCAACTGATGGTGGTGTGACATGGCAAACCACCGGTTTAAACTGGACCGTAAGCCAGGGAAGAAGAATCCGCAAATTATTGATGGATCCCGATGATACCAATATGTTGTTGGCTGCTACCACAAATGGATTGTACAGAACCACCAACGCAGCAGGTACCTGGACACAAGTCATAAACGCTAATTTTTTTGATGTGGAAGCCAATCCAAATGCCGCTACCAATACATTTTATGCGGCATCTTCGAATCGGTTATATACTTCTACCAATAACGGAGCAAACTGGACTGAAATCCTGTTTTTAAATACAGTAAACAGGATTGCGCTGGGTGTATCTCCTAATGATGTCAATGTAGTATATGCTCTTTGTTCCAATTCTTCCGGCAGTGGTTTTAACGGAATGTACAAATCCACCAATGCAGGTACTTCCTATACGCTGGCTTCAAGTACTCCGAATATTCTCAATGGAAGTTCAAACGGAAGTGGTACAAACGGTCAGGGATGGTACGACCTTTGTATAGCCGTTGATCCCACCAACGCAAATATAGTCTATACAGGTGGTATCAATATCTGGAAATCTACAGATGGAGGAGTTACCTGGGCGTTAAGGACGCATTGGTCGGGAGCCTCGGGTGTTCAGACGGTACATGCAGACCAACACGCTTTGGAATGGCAAAATAATACTACCCTTTGGTTGGGAAATGATGGTGGAATCTACCGCACAACCAATGGGGGTGTAAACTGGACGGACAGAAGTAACGGCCTGATTATCTCTCAAATGTACAGAATTGATGTTGCCCAACAGGATTCAAAAGTGATCACAGGCTTGCAGGACAATGGTACCAAATTACGACAAACTAATGGTACCTGGGTGGACAGAATTGGTGGCGATGGTATGGATTGTCATATTAGTCCGACAAATGCCAATGTAATGTATGCATCCTATCAATATGGAAATTTTTTCAGAACCACCAACGGAAGCAGTTTTTCTGGTATGAGTGTCCCTGATGCTAATAGTGGCGCCTGGATTACTCCTCTGGCCATCGATCCTTCAAACACACAAAATGTTTATATTGGTTATAACAGAATACAAAAATCCACCAATCAGGGTGGTGCATGGACAACTATCAGCGCGGATATAAGTTCAACAGATTTGAGCTATTTATTTGTTGCACCTTCTAATGGTAATATTTTGTATGCCGGTACGAGTGGTGGCCCCGTCCTTCGTTCATCAGATGGTGGTGTCAATTGGGCTACTATGACGTCACCTGGTGGTGGATTGCAGGAAATCGCCATCCATCCCACTAATCCGGATATCATCTGGGCTGTACGATCCAACTATACTGCCGGCGCCAAAGTCTATAAATCGATAAATGGTGGCAGTACCTGGACCAATGTTTCCGGTAACCTGCCCAACCTGCCCGTTAATTGTATCATCTATCAGGTAGGCTCACAGGATGGATTGTACATCGGAATGGATGTCGGAGTGTATTACATAGATAATTCCCTGCCAAACTGGGTGTTATTCAATCAGGGATTGCCCAATGTCAGGGTGAGGGATCTTAAAATCAAATATGATACACAGGAATTATATGCCGGCACTTATGGAAGAGGAGCATGGAAATCACCTCTTTATGACAATGAAGGTGAATTTTGCAATATGCCGCAAGCGATTACCATCAGCAATGTCGAAGTGTATAGCGCACTTGCAACCTGGGTTTCACCGGTCAATGATCCGTCAGGTTATGAATATGCAGTCACCACAAGTGCCAACCCACCGACCAGCGGAACATTTACAACAGATACTTCGGTTGTTTTGAGCAATTTATTGAGCAACACAAATTATTTTGTTCACGTCAGGTCAAATTGTGGTGAAGGACTAAACTCATTATGGAGGACTTCCTCATCATTTCTTACAAAAACAACCTGTAATGATCTTTCAACGGATACAGGGGGAGCGAACGGAGATTACAGCGATAATGAGAATACCATTCGATATATTTGTCCTAACGGGCCTTATCAACAAGCCGTTCTTACTTTTATACAGTTTGCAACAGAACCACAATAAGATGCTTTATATATTTATAATGGTCCCTCGATAAACAGTCCGATGTTTTCAAGTGGCAATCCGGCTACCTTGTCAAATTTTCCGGCAGGAGGATATTACGGTACCTCACTTCCGGGCCCATTTACCTCTACTCATCCGACAGGTTGTCTGACGCTACAATTCAGAACCGATATTAGTGTCGTGGATGATGGCTGGAGAGCAAATGTCACTTGTATAGATAATTGTACTTCTCTGGTAAGAGTTACCGCTGATGACGGAATTTTTACTTTACGAAACGTTGTGGTCTGCGCTGAAAACGGACAAACCATTAATTTTGATGCTTCATTACAAAATGACACCATTAAAGTTACTTCACCTATTTTTATAGATAAAAATATTACCATCAATCCCGGGAACCTGAATCTTCATATTGAGGCAGATTACGATGGTCATATTTTTGAAATTTTACCGGGAGGCAGCCTTACTTTGCAAAACCTGCATATGATCGGAGGTAAAGGCAATACAAATACAAGGGTTATTGTCAACAGAGGAACTGTTAATTTTTCAAATATCGATATTCTGGATACTAAGGCAAATTCAGGTAACGGGAAAACAATAGATAATGAAGGTAATGTTTCCTACAATAATCTTTTTGAAATCAGAATAAATTAAAAATGAAAGCTTTATAACTCATTTCGGAATTAAGATTTTTTTTCGGAAAGTTTTGTAATTGTTTACATTTGTGCAAATTAGTTTTTTAATCAATCTGTATGTATCGTTTTATTATTATTTGTCTTTTAATTTTTTTGGGTAAACATTCCAATGCTCAGGTATGGCTTGAAAACGGAAAAGATGAAAAAGGCAATCTAAACTTTTTTAAAATTCAGGAAGAGGCGGAAAAATATTTTTTAACCATTGATAAAACAGAGAAAGGAAAAGGATATAAACCTTATAAAAGGTGGGAAGAACATTGGAGACATCGGGTTTTTGAAGATGGCAGTTTTCCGGATGCAGGGATTAATCAAAAAAACTTTGATAGTTTTCTCAAAGAAAATAAAAACAACCTTCGCAATGTCAATTCCAACTGGACAAATTTAGGGCCTTCTACGACCAATAGCGGATACAGCGGTATCGGAAGAATCAATTGTGTAGCTTTTCACCCTACAAACAATAATATGATTTGGGTGGGTGCTCCGGGAGGTGGTTTGTGGAAAACAACCGACGGAGGAAATACCTGGACAACCAACTTTGACCAACAAACTGTTTTGGGTATAACAAGCATTGTCATCCATCCGACAACTCCTGATATCATGTATATCGCTACCGGGGACGGAGATGGCGGTGATACTTATTCAACAGGTGTTTTGAAATCTATTAATGGCGGAATGACCTGGCAGACTACCGGTTTGAACTGGACGGTTTCACAAACCCGTGTCATCCGGAAACTGATCATGGATCCCGACAATCCGGATGCACTTATTGCCGCCACGAATATCGGTTTGTTCAGAACTACCAATGGAGGTACCAACTGGACGAATGTCGTCAATCTAAGTTTTGTGGATGTAGTTGCCAATCCGAATCCTTCGACCAATATCTTTTATGCGGCTACAGGCAATGTTTTGTACAAATCTACAGACAATGGCGCTTCTTTTTCTTCTGTACAGACCATAACAAATGCAAACCGGATCGCTCTGGGAGTATCTCCTCATAATCCCGATTACGTCTATGCTTTGTGTTCAAGAGGTACCAATAACGGTTTGTTAGGGATTTACAGGTCGACAGACTCCGGGTCTTCTTACACGCTTAGATCATCGTCACCAAATCTTCTGGGATGGAGTGCCAATGGAAATGATATTGGTGGTCAGGGTTGGTATGACTTATGTATTGCTGTCGATCCTACGAATGTTGATATTGTGTATACAGGAGGGGTCAATGTATGGAAATCTACCGATGGCGGAGCTAACTGGAGTCTTCGGTCTCATTGGTCAGGCGCATCGGGAGTTCAGACGGTACACGCAGATCATCATTGTATGGCTTGGCAAAATAATACGACCCTGTGGTTGGGAAATGACGGTGGGATTTATAAATCGACCAATGGTGGAGCCGACTGGACAGACTACAGCAATGGACTGGTGATTTCTCAAATGTACAGACTGGATATTTCTCAAAATAATACAAGGACAATCGCCGGTCTGCAAGACAACGGGACAAAAATAAGACAAACTTCAGGCACCTGGATTGACAGAATAGGAGGTGATGGAATGGATTGTCTGGTCAGGCCGGATAACGGCAGTAATATGGTGGGTTCTTTGTATAACGGAAACTTCTATAAATCCGCAGATGGGGGATTGAGTTTTTCTGGCATCAATACGGCTGACAACAATACAGGAGCATGGGTGACGCCGATAACTGTCGATCCCGGAAAGCCGCAAAACATATACATTGCGTACAAAAGAGTACACAAATCCACTGATTTTGGCAATACATGGACTATCATCAGCAATCAATTGAATTCAGGGAATATGGATTTTATAGCCGTTTCTCCATCCGATGACAATTATATTTACACCGGCAGAAGTAATGCACTTTACCGGACGACAAACGGGGGAGCCACATGGAGCACCATGACGATTCCTGCAAGCGAAATCAGAGAAATCGCCATTCATCCGACAAATCCTAATATTATCTGGGTTGTCAGGTCAAATTATACAGCCGGGGCCAAAGTACATAAATCGGTCAACGGTGGTGCTACGTGGACAAATATTTCGGGCAATCTTCCCAATCTTCCGGCCAACTGTATCGTATATCATACAGGCACCAATGAAGGTATCTATGTAGGAATGGATGTCGGCGTTTATTATCGGGACAATTCTATGTCCAATTGGATGTTGTTCAGTCAGGGGCTTCCCAATGTTATCATTTCCGACCTCAAAATCAAATACAATACCAAAGAGTTATATGCCGGAACCTACGGCAGGGGAGTGTGGAAATCACCATTATATGACGATTCCGGCAACGTTTGTTTTTTAATTGAAGATATGACTGTTGAAAATGTAGAAACATACAGTGCAACAGTTAAGTGGATAAAACCACAAGTCTTACCCTTAGGGTATGAATATTTTGTGTCAACCAGTCCCAACCAACCGGTCTCAGGGACATTTACTACAGACACTATGGTCGTTTTGACCAATTTACTGAGCAATACAGATTATTATGTTCATGTAAAAAGTATTTGCAACAATAATTCTGAATCTATCTGGTTTACTTCTTCTCCTTTCAAGACCAAAACCACTTGTAATGACGTTTCTTATGATTCAGGAGGATCATCCGGGGACTACGGGGATTACGAAAACACAATTCGGTACATATGTCCGGCAGGTCCATACCAACAGGCTATTTTGACATTTACTGAATTTGCCACAGAATCTGATTACGATGCTCTGTATGTATATAACGGACCTGATACAACAAGTCCGCTCTTTTCCAGCGGCAATCCGGTTACGTTATCCGGTTTTCCGGCAGGAGGTTATCACGGCAATTCAGGCCTGCCCGGACCATTTACGTCGACCCATGCTTCAGGATGTCTGACGCTACAGTTTTTGTCTGATCAGAGTGTCGTCGAATCCGGATGGAGAGCAGACGTAACCTGCCTGAATAATTGTACCTCCGTAGTCCGGAATACGGATGATGACGGCAATTTTTCACTGAGAAATGTAGTCGCCTGTGCACCAAACAATACCATCATCAGTTTTATACCCACCCTGGATCAGGACACTATAAAAATTGTATCGCCGATTATAATTGATAAAAATATTACCATCAATCCAGTCGGTTTGAATTTGTATATAGAAGCGGATTACGATGGATATATTTTCGATATTTTGCCGGGAGGAAGTTTAACCCTTCAGAATATTCATCTGATCGGAGGAAAGGGTAATACCAACACCAGAGTGCTCGTCAATAAAGGAAATCTCCAATTGTCTGACGTAGATATTCTGGATACAAAAGCCAATCTGGGCACAGGAAGAAGTATACAAAATGAAGGCACGGTTTCCTGTAATATGTTGCTGGAAATCAGGACGAATGAATAAGTACATACATCGTTGATTGAAATCATCAAAAGGTTATAATACAATATCGGGGTTCTGCGGTTTTTTTGAAAAATATCCTGTTTGAAAAATATTTTTTAAAAAAATGTTAAAATGACTAGGGGTTTTGTGTTTCAAAAGCATTATACAGACAATCACCTTTCTAAAACAATGCGTATGAACACTTCAGTTACACGGGTTATGTTACAAAAACACAAAGTTTTTGGCTCCCTAAAGGAAAGTCAATGGGATATTTTGACAAAAAATATCAGTCTGATGAGTTATTCCAAAAATAAAATCATTTATCAGGTTGACGACAATGCAGATTTTGTTTATCTGGTCGAAAAAGGAAGTGTAAAAATCGGCAGTCATTCCGGACAGCATAAAACAATGATCAAAGAAATAACATACGAGGGTGATTTTTTTGGCGAAAACATTTTTTCTCAGGGAAATATCAGAAAAGATTTTGCTGAAACCACCTCTGAGGTAAAACTTTTTGTGATTCCTGTTTTGGTTTTTAAAAATTTATTGTTGGAAAATCCGGTATTTACCAATACCATCATGTCCAACACCCTACACAAACTTGAGGCGATGGAAGAAAGACTGCAAAACTTTGTTTTTTTGAAAGCCAAAGAAAGAATCACCCATTTTTTACATAAAATCGCTTTACGAAAAGGTATTAATATAGGTGTCAGTGAAAAACTGATCAATCAGGGGATTTCCCATAAGGATATTGCTTATCTGACGGATACCAGCAGGCAAACGGTTGCAAGGGTTTTAAATGAATTAAAAAGAGATAATATCATTCATTATGGTGGAGGCAAAAGTTGTAAAATCCTCATCAGGGATATGTTTCAACTTGAAAAATTGAGTTTAGTTGGTTAGTTAATAATGGTTATGTGTTTTTGTAGAAACCTATGTTTTGACATATACAGGAAATCAATTTTTTTTGAAAAGTCAGCATTGTTGTCTATAAAAACAACTAAAAGGGTCATCTTTTGATGACTCTTTTTTTGTTTTACAATAAATATATTGAGAAAAATTTGAAAAAGTTAAGATTCATTTTGGAAGCTGAATAAAAGCCAGTGATAGGGTGATCAAACAAACAGATTGGAAGGTTTTTTTATAGTGTTTTTTTGTTTGCGAAAGATTTTTTTCAGGAACAAAACTGAACAAAATATTATTAACTTTGTCTTTGATAATTGATTTAATAAAAATGTAATTTGATTATTATTTTTTATTATTACATAAACAATATAATAGCCATGAACAGGAATGTCATAGAAAGATGGGTTGAATCGAATAGTTTCGGAGTATGCAGATATCTCGGAGACAAAATGGGGCTCAAAGAATCCCGTGTTCGTTTATATTTTATATACACCTCTTTTGCGACATTCGGAAGTCCTATTATATTGTATCTGGCAACTGCCTTCTGGATCAATATTAAAAAATATCTGAGAGAAGGTTGGGTAGCAAAACATTCCTGACAGGTTACTTTCGTTGCCTCGAAATTTCGTACAATAAAATTCCTGTAGCCACACTAACATTCAAAGAATCAAAATTACCTGATCCTGCAATTTTTATCGTTTCATCCGCGCTTTCCAGTACTTTATAATGTAATCCTTTTTCTTCTGCTCCCATAATAATGGCCGTTGGGTGTTGATAATCCGCTTCAAAAGGTTGAATTTTTCCTTTTACATCCGTGGCATATGTCATGATGCCCTGATTCTGAAGGTCAGCAATAACAGACAATAGACTTCCTGTCCTGCAAATCGGAATTTGCAGGATAGCTCCTGCAGAGGTTTTAACCGTATCTTCATTGATCTGACCTGAAAAATTTCCGGACAAAACAAGGGCTGATGCGCCGAAATAATATGCAGACCTGGCTATAGCTCCGATATTTCTTACATCAGTGACATTGTCCAGAATGACCATAAATCCTTTGGTGTCGACAACATCCTTCATTACTTTTTCCATAGTATGATACGTGACAGGACTCAACATAGCGACCAGGCCCTGATGATTCTTTTTTTTGGTCAGGTCGTCGAGTTTTATTTCCGGAACTTTTGCCAGCGGAATATTATGTTCTTTGCAAAGATTTCTGATTTTTATTTCAGTTTCACCTCTGAGTGTCGCTAAAATATATACTTTTTCGATGTTTTGACCTGAGCCAAATGCTTCCAAAACAGGATTTTTGCCAAAAATAAGTTGAGACATATGGATAATTTCGAACAAAATTACACATTTTTGTTATAACAAAGGTTTGGGATATTTGAAACCAGAGTTCCGGATATCTTTTTAATCGACATATAAGCCATTGATATCACAACAGGATGGGGCCTTTTTTACATTTTATAAAGTCAGATCACGACTATTTAGATAAAATATTTCATAATTTTCTTATCTTATCTGATACTTTTGTACTTTTATCCGATTTTGTATAACAACGATAATACAATACCTTTTATTCAACCTAAAAAAGTAATTCATATAAAATGAAACAATTTTATGCACTTTTATTCACACTGATTTGTTTTGTGGTTACACAAGGAATAAGTCAGGAAAACAGCCGGTTACCTCAGGCAATATCTTATCTGGAGAAAGCCTCTGAAAACTGGGGATTATCTAAAGACGATATCAAAAGTATGGTCACCAGTTCTGAGATGTTCAGTAAAAAATCAGGTATTCATTATGTCTACCTGCAACAAACAGTAAACGGAGTTCCGATTCAGAATGCCATTGTTACCATCAGTATTGGTAAAAAAGGAAATCTGGTACATGCTTCCCACAATTTATCTAAAAATATTGCATCCAGAGTCTCTGCTGACAAGCCGACCATTACGATGGAAGATGCCCTGGTTTCTTCAGTACAACATCTGAGTTTGCAATTTAAAACGACACCTGTGATGGCTTCCAGAGACAATAACGGCAATCCCGTTTTTTCATGGGATGAAGTGGTGGACACAGACATTACGCCTACATTAAAATATGTTGAACAAGATGGTAAATTGGTTCTTGTATGGAATTTTGACCTTGATCTGGTAACCAACGCAGATTATTGGAATATGAACATCAATGCAACAGATGGAAGTTTTGTCAAAAAAGACAATATGACGGTTTATTGCAGTCATCATAAAGATACTTATGCACATCAACATGATTGCAAAATCAAAACATTCAGAAAGATAGAAAAAGATCAGGTTTCAGTAAATGAGGCATTATCTTCTTCAGCTGCGGCAACATACAATGTGTACAAACTACCTGCTGAAAGCCCGAATCATGGTTCCAGACAAATCGTCACTGACGGAGAATTTCCTGAAGCGTCACCTTTCGGATGGCATGATACAGACGGTATTGAAGGTCCTGAATTTACCATTACCAGAGGAAACAATGTGTATGCTTTTGAAGATAAAAATAATGATGATGCTTCTGATGGGAATGATCCCGACGGTGGAGCAAACCTAGTTTTTGACTTTCCGATGAATCTCAATAATGATCCGAGAGAAAGCGGAAATGCTGCCGTGACCAATTTATTCTACTTAAATAATATGATTCACGACATCACTCATTTTTTGGGTTTTGACGAAGCTGCAGGAAATTTTCAGGCCAGAAATTATACAGGTGCTCCAGGTGCCGGTGATTTTGTGTTAGCCCAGGCACTGGACGGTATTGAAGCCACTCCTCAAACGTTGAACAATGCAAATTTTGCCACACCATCCGACGGAGGAAACGGCAGAATGCAAATGTTTTTATGGGAAAACGGAGGTGGAGCCGTATCAATTGATTCTCCGGATGCCATCAAAGGTTTTGTAAAAGAATACGGTACCGGACAGTTTGGCGGTGTCATTCCGAATGCAACACAACCACCGATTACCGGACAGGTGGCACTTGGTCGTGACAATTCAAGCAACCCGACTGCCAGCTGTAATAATTTGGTTAATACAGCAGAAGTCGCAGGTAAAATTGTAATGGTCGACAGAGGAGGTTGCGATTTCAGTCGAAAAGTTTATCGTGCCCAAACAGCCGGAGCTATTGCCGTCATCGTATGTAATGTTGTAGGTGTCAGTGGTGGTAATGGAGAAGAAGTTTTAGGAATGAGTGGTAATCAATTTGCTGATTTAGTCACCATACCGAGCGTCTTTTTCAAAAAGTCTGATTGTGATAAAATAAGAGTGATTTTGAGCGAAGGAAACACGGTAACCATGACTTTTCAGGTTCGCGAAAGAGAAGGGGCAGAATTTTTGGATGGTTCTTTGGATAATGGTATCATCGCTCACGAATTTGCTCACGGTATTTCCAATCGTTTGACAGGAGGAAGAATCGCTTCTACTTGCCTGACCAACGACGAACAAATGGGTGAAGGATGGAGTGATTTTTTCAGTTTGATCCTGACACATGAGCCCGGAGATAAAGGCAGTGACATCAGAGGAATCGGTACTTTTGCTCAAAATCAATCTGTTGAAGGTGGTGGAATCAGAAGATTCCCTTATTCCACAGATATGAACATAAACCCGCAAACTTTTGACAATATTAAAGGAACAGAAGCTCCACATCCACTTGGAGAAGTATGGACAGGAATGCTTTGGGATATGTATTGGAAATTTGTTGATCTTTATGGTTATGATGGCAATTGGAAAAATGAAAATTCCGGAAATTTTAAAGGAGCTCTCCTTGTTATGGAAGGAATGAAATTGCAGCCTTGTAATCCCGGATTTATTGACGGAAGAGATGCTATTTTGGCAGCTGACAGAGAAATTTTTGACGGATTGCACCAATGTATGATTTGGGATGTATTTGCCCGAAGAGGATTGGGATATCTTGCAGAAGGTGGAGACAGAGACAACAGAAATGATGGTGTTCAGAATTTTGAGTCTTTGCCTACTTGTACTGCCACATTAAAAATCAAAAAACAATTATCTAAAAAATTGATTCAGCCGGGTGATGAAGTAGATGTCACCCTGACCATCAATAATCACTTTGCTCAAAAAGAACCTAATGTTATCGTTACGGATGAATTGCAATCAGGACTTACTTACGTAGCAGGCTCAGGATCCATCGTACCTACCGTTAATGGTAATGTACTTACTTTTAATGTTGGAGAAATGGATTATGACACGGAAAGAAAAATAACATACAAAGTTCGTTCCTCAACCACAAATAAATCCACAGCTTTATTTGTTGAAAATTTTGAAAATGATATCGCATGGGATCTGGTCACTGAAGAAGGTGCTGAAACCTGGTTGCCAAATTATGATGTTTTCAGAAGTGCGGAAACTTCTATGTTTGTGCCAAATTTTGAGGCAGAGACAGATGCTTCCATTATTTCTTTGTATGACATCAATGTAATAGGACAAAACCCTGCGTTGAGATTCTGGCACTTATATAACACAGAACTGACCAATGACGGTGGTTTTGTTGAAATCTCAGTAGACGGAGCTCCTTTCAGATTGGTACCAAGAGATAAGTTTATCGCTAATCCTTACAATACTGAAATCGCTTACGGTACCTTGGCTATACCTTCATTATTTGGATTTTCAGGATCATCTGAAGGTGAATGGGTGGATTCATATATTGATCTTTCTGAATACGCCGGTAAAAATCTGAGGTTGAAGTTCCGTTTCGGATCCAACGCAACCATAGCTCCGACAACAGCAAATGCAGGATGGCATGTAGACGATATCGAGTTGATGGATTTATTTATCTATGATACCAAAGCTTGTATTTCATCACCAAACAATCAGGTTTGTGCAGAAATTGAAGAAGTTATTGTCGATAGTGACGGAATCGTCAGCGCTCAAGATGAGACATTCGATTATTTTAATATGAGCCTGGTACCAAATCCGGCGTCTGATTATGTTGTTGTACGTACCGATCTTCCGATCGCACAAAAAGTTGATATCTCAGTGTTCAGCCTTGATGGTAGAGAGATTTCCACTATCAGCAAAGTAATGAATGCAGGACAAAACATTGAAACCCTTTCTACCGCATCGTGGGCTAAAGGTGTTTATATGGTTACATTAAAAACGGATATCAGCAGCACTACCCAAAAGTTGGTTATTACCTATTAATCCGGTAAAAATCTGATTTTTTGGTTTTAGCATATAAATCGGATGACAAATTTTACATTTGTCATCCGATTTTTTTTGAAGTTTAAAGGTAAATTTGGCATACAAACGTTAACCGACTATTTTCTATAGTATTGATATTATAAATTTTTTCGAAAATGATTTCACTTCCCATACCTGCCCATTTAAAATTTTGGTTTACATTATTCCTGATCTGGTGTACATCTTTTAGTCTTTCTGCCCAAAAAACGGTGTACATACCATCATTTATTACAAATGCCGGCATAGATGTTAACAATCCAAACAGTCAATGGAGTTATTCAAGAAGTTTACAATCCGAAAACGTTGTGATTTTTTGGGAGTCCGGTTTTGGCAATGATCCGTCGACTTTGCCGGAACCCTACAAAGTGGATATGGAAACCTTATTGGTTACGCTTGAAAGTTCTTTTTTATATTATCTGGATACTTTAAAATTTGCAGAAAAAGGATCTTCTGTGACCGATCAATACAAATTGATGGCTTTTATCCTGTATACGCAGGATTGGGCTGCCTTTGGCTCAGGTCAGGACGATTTGGTGGGTTCGTTGTTTGTGAGTCCCGGAGCAGCAAACCTCAAAGATGTGGTGGCTCATGAAGTCGGGCATTGTTTTCAATACATAACCGGATGCGATACCCAAGGTGGTTTCAGATACGGACTTGGTGAAAACGGAGCCGGAGGAAACGGTTTTTGGGAACAGTGTGCTCAATGGATGGCATACAAACGTTATCCCGAACTACAGTTTGAAGGTGGAGATTTTTTTTATTATACACAAGTTAATCATTTGCACGTATTGCATGAAGCACCCCGATATGCCAATTATTTTTTACCGGATTACTGGACGTACAAACATGGCAAAGATTTTACCGGACGACTCTGGAGAGAATCCAGGTTTCCTGAAGATCCTTTGGAAGCTTACAAAAGGATAACCAATATTTTACAAAAAACCTTAAACGATGAAATGTACGAACATGCTGCCAGATTAACTACCTGGGATTTGCCCGAGCTGAGATCGTTGGGTCAGCCCTTTATAAGTGCAAGGAACCAGGTAAAAATGAATCCTTCGAATGACGGATTTTGGGAGATTGATCCTTCTGTTTGTATTGAAAACTACGGTTATAACAGTATCAAACTGGAGGTTCCGCAAGGTGTTGTGGAAATGAAAGCTGAATTTGTCGGTAAAGCCGGGGAAACAGGATACAGAAAAAAAAATATCGATCAGGCAGGATGGAGATTTGGTTTTGTGGCATTGTTGAAAAACGGCGAAAGAGTCTACAGCGACATGGCTTCAGCTGAATATCAAAACGGGACAAATCCGGAAGTATCCCTTCGTTTTACCTGTCCGGAAAATTGTGATAAATTATGGTTTGTCGTTTCCGGTGCCCCGCAGACCCATTGGAAACATGAATGGGACGACAACAATGAAAACGACGAACAATGGCCTTATAAAGTGAAGTTTGAAAATACAGGATTGCTGCAACCTTCGTCAGGACCTTTGCGTGATATTACGTTGACCTATGATATTGAAATGAGTCCCGCGACTGATTACACACCGGAACGTATTCAACTGGATGCTCAACAGATCGCCGATGCATTCGGTGCACAGGATCTCAATGTATTTCAGTTGTTGGGATCAGATATCACCTATTATGCCATAAATGCGGATGGAACCCTTGATTCAGTATCGACAGCTATTCCGCCCGGCCATTGGTATGATGTAAACGGAAACGTAATCAATTGGGGCAGTAATGCGTATATATATTGCGAATTGGAAGTAAATCAACTCATTGCCAAAATCGGGCAATATCCCGACAGATGTATGGAAGGAGACTCATTTACGGTGAGACAAGCATTAAAATATACCCGAAATCAAACAGAAACGGCCGTGGTTACTTTGATTTATAATGTCTACATTAAAGATAATACTACCTCAACAGATCAACAGGTAGTTATGACCGATATCCCTTCGCCCAATCCCACTTCAGGTTTTGTTTTTTGGAAACATTTTTCCTCATGGAAATTGTACAATGTTATGGGTGATTTGATCACTTCAGGTAAGGGAAATCATCTGGATTTGTCAGGATATCCTCAAGGAATGTACATGCTTTTTAAAGATAATAGGGGGTATAAAATTTTTAGATAGTGTCTTCTGTTAACTAAGAAAACACCATCCGATTATCCCAGTTTACAACTGCGATAACATCATTTATGAATTTGTAATTCAACAAGCACTACACCAAAACAACAGCAGAAAACTTTTTGATTTCACATTTTATACTTTCCTTACTTGATATTGTGATGAAAAATTACAAATTTTTGATGTATAGAATCGAAATTACAAACTTCGACTATCGTCTCAGGGTCTGGCGGTTTTAGCGTAGGTAGGGTCGACATACTTTGGCGATCGGGGTTTGAGCCATAAGACAGGTGTCCTGATAAACAAATCAAAGGTTTTGAACCATAAGACAGGTGTCCTGATGAACAAATCATAAGTTTTGAATCATATGACGGGTGCACAAATTAAAAAATCAAAAGTTTTGAACCATAAGGCAGATGACCTGATAAACATATCAAAAGTTTTGAATCATAAGACGGGTGTACAAATTAAAAAAACAAAAGTTTTGAACCATAAGACAGGTGACAAGATGAACAAATAAAAAGTTTTAAACTATAAAAAAGGTGTTCATAGTACCCCGACAAATGTTTTGAACCAATAGACAGGTATTTTAATAAATAAAACAAAAGTTTTGAATCATTGTACAGGTGTCCTGATAAACAAATCAAAAGTTTTAAATCATAAGGCAGGTGTACGGAGCACCCAATCAAAAGTTTTGAATGAACAGACACGCGATTGTGCCTTCAAATCAAATCAAAAGTTGACTGAGGAAGGTGTTTTGTCTTCAAATGAAATGGTGTGAACACAAAAACAGGAGATGCTAACTTCAAATCAAATGTCGGGAATGTTTGATCACCCGATTGTCGCAGTTTGTAACTGCGATATCATCATTTATGAATTTGAAATTCAAAAAACACTACACCAAAACAATTTCAGAAAACTTTTTGATTTCAAATTTTATACTTTCCTTTCTTGATATTTGTGGTGAGAAATTACAAATTGCTGATGTATAGGATCGAAGTGACAAACTTCGACCACCGTCTCCGGGCCTGGCCGGGTGAGCATAAGTTTTGTATGGATACTTGGGTTGTCGTTATGGGCAATCTACCAAGAATCATAGGTAAAACCCGGAACAAAATGACCTGTGTGGTCGACCCTCCCGTGCCACGTCGACCCAAATCATCAAATCAAACAATTATAACAAATCAAACAATTATAACAAATCCAACAATTAAAACAAATCCAACAAAAAAAAAGGGCCCGAAGGCCCCTTTTTTTTAACCGAAATAAATGATCCGTTTATTTGGTCACAACAACTTTGACTGTTTGCACAGACTGATTGTTTTTGACACTTAGGAAATATATGCCTGATGACAAATGACTTATGTCGGTATTTGTAACATTACTACCCGGAGCCAAATCCGTTTTCCTGACATCAACAACATTGCCCTGAGTATTTGTCAAAGTGATGATTACACCTGAAGCTATGGTACTGTTAATACGGTAGGAGAGCATCTCACTGATCGGGTTGGCTAACAGGGTAATCGAAAAAGGATTTATTTCTCCAACAGGTTTTGTAGAACTCACAACATTTCCGGTGATTCTGTTGTACAGATTCATAACGTTGGAACCTTCGGTATTACCATTAAATCCTAAAAATCCGTCACAATTTTCAATCAGATACATGATAAACAAAGAATCATTGTCAAACAACGGAGCATCTGCTATACATTCAGGCAATTCAAGGCCGCAATGTTGACTGATGAGCAATAAACCTTCCTGGAATGAGGTGTTTTCATCCATTTCCAATGAATCAATACAAGCTACGATTTCAAGGTCGATTTCCGGATCAATCTCATAGTCGTGACAAATAGAATCATCCACTATGGCGAGGTTCAAACATGCAGCAAAACAAACATTCGGTACGTAACAAGCGTGTCCTAAGCTGTCAACTGCACAAATAAATGGTTCGTTTTCATCTATGGTACATTCGCAATCACTCCATGGATCGTCATAACAATCTCCGTCTTCAACAACCGTAAATCCCCAACAAATAGCCAAACATTCACTTGGGAAAGGAAAGATATTGCCAAAACTATCCTGTGCACATACTAATGAAGAATCCGGCATCGGACATCCGCAGTCTCCCCAAGGATCTGTGATTCCACAAAGAGTTGAGTCCGTTACAACAGTGTAACCAAAACATTCAGCGTAACAGGCATTTGGAAATTCAAAATAATAGTTGCCGGTTGAGTCTATCGCACATACCGGGTCGTATATTTCAGTACAAACACAGTCATCCCACGGATCTGACCATTGACATAAGGTGCTATCTGTAACTATTATATATCCGAAACACTCAGCATAACATGCATTCTGAAATTCTATATAATGTTGTCCACTGGAGTCCACCGCACAAACCGGCTCATACACCTGAGGGCACAAACAGTCTTCCCAAGGATCCTGAAATTCACATAATGTCGGGTCTTCCACAACGGTAAATCCAAAACACTCAGCATAACAGGCATTCGGAAATTCAGCATAATAACCTGTGGAGTCCAAAGCACAGACAGGTTCGTAGATTTCAGGACAATTACAATCTTCCCAAGGGTCGTTCCATTGACATAAGGTAGAATCACTTACAACTGTAAAACCAAAACAAGCGGCAAAACAGTCATTAGGGAATTCCACAAAAATGGAGTCTTCATTGACTGCACAAACGGGTTCGTAGACCTGCGGGCAATTACAGTCGTCCTGCGCTGACAATGGCAGAAGCTGAACTACCAAAATAAATAATAATAAAAGGAAATTTCTGATTTTCATATGGTATGATTTGAATAATAAAAAATGAATTACTCACTATTATTGTGCAGATAAAGGGATTTCGTTGCACGGCATCTTATGGTTTTTTGTTTTTTTATAAATATTTTTTGGTTTTTTTCAGGAGATTGTTGTTATGATTCTGATTTTCAATTGGATACATTTTTTTTTTGTAAAAAAAATTTGTAGAATGTTTTTCTGTGAAATCAGATATTATATTATTTTTGTTTTTGTGGTAAAATAATTAATGTCCTATGCAACGCTTTTTACTAAAAATGATAATAAGTAATTATGCAAATAATTTTACGGGTTATGTCGCTTTTCAATCTTTTAAACATATATAAATGAAACCATTTTTGTTTATATCAGCCATATTTGTCATTTTGGCGGGTTTCAACTCCTGTTCATTAGAAGAGTATGATGAAACCAACACAGAAACTGAGGAGTCAACTCCTGATACAGTATACATCAATCATTTGATGAACAAAGCTTTTTTAAACTCCGGATCTCAAGGTCTGACTATTGAATGTTATATTTTGGCATATCCGTTTTCTGTAAAAAATGTAAAAGATAGTATTGTCGTCATCTCAGATGAAGATGACCTGCAATTCGAAGTGACTCAAAACGAAATGGGTTTTATTGACTTTGTATATCCGCTTACCCTTACAGACAAATTGGGCGAAATCAGGACAGTGTACAACGTGCAGGAGTTTGCGACATTAGCCGGTGCTTGTTTCCCTTCTGTTCAAACTTCTCCGGGTTTGTATTTTCCTGCTTACGCGATAAATCGTGAAAATTCTTGTTATTCTTTGGTTTATCCCATCCATGTTCTGGACGAATCCGGCATGGATTTTCCGGTTGATCACGAAACCGACCTCGTTTATTTGTTGGCTGAAAAACCTTATTTTTTTCATTTTCCGTTGACTTTGCGCCATGAATCCGGATTGGAAATGTTGATTTTAGATGCTGAAATGTTAATCCAAACCTTAATGTCATGCAATGGTTCGTATCATACGGACTCATTATTTGTAAACGTAAATCAATTTCAGGTCATCGGCTGTTATGAGCACGTTTTTCCCTTTCAGGTAAGATTGGTCAACAGGGCTTTACCATTTACCGTTGAAAATGAAAATATCCTTGCCGAAATCTACCTTCAGAATAAATTTGAAAGTTTTGTTTTTCCACTCCAACTAAAAGATTTTTCAGGAACTGAATTTACGATAAACTCTGAAGGAGAACTAAATCAAAAAATTGGTGATTGTTTTGTTGACGGAAGCTTTTTTTTATTGGTATTAGGAACGCCTCTTTTTGAACCCGCTTGTTATAATTTGAATTTTCCTGTGAGATCAACCACTCCTTTTGGTAATCAAAAAACATATCAAAATTATCAACAAATTCAGGCAGAACTTGCAGACAGTTTGTTTTACCAATCCAATGTCGTTTTTCCTGTAGAAGTCACCAGAATTTCCACATCGGAAACATTGACATTTAACAATGTTTTGATATTTTGAATCTTTTGTCAGACTGTCAATAATATAAAATTGGACATTTATTTTGGTTGAGCAAAATATCATACATCTTTGTATCCGGGGAGACCGCGAAGCGACAAAATCATTGTATCAACAATGTGCTCCGTACGTCTTTGCTATTATCAAAAATTATTTTGTTGAAGATGATGACCGTAAAGATGCCATGCAGGAAGTTTTTGCCCAGATTTATACCAGCTTAAAAAATTTTGATTTCACCAAGGGAACTTTTCAAAACTGGTTGTCAAGGCTTGCGGTCAATCAATGTGCCACCCTCATCAGAAAATCCAAAAAAATAAGTTTTGTATACTCTTTGGAAACATTTGATGTTCCTGATGTTCCTTCGGGATTTCTTGACCATCTCGATGTTACCGATCTCGAAAACATGCTGAAAAATATGCCGGTGGGTTATAAAACTATCTTTTTGCTTTCTGTCATAGATGAATATACGCATAAAGAGATTTCGGATTTACTGGGCATCAGTCAGGAGACCTCCAGATCACAATTATTCAGAGCGCTGAAATGGATAAAAAACAATATATTAACAGATTCTAAAATGTTACAATATGGCTTATTCTAACCCATTAAAAGATAAATTAAGACAACCTTCAGACTTACCTCCGGGTTTTGGTTTTGAAGAAATGGAAGAAGGAATCCGCAACAAGATGAAGACTCCGAAGAAAAAGAAACGTCGCTTTTTCTGGATTTGGTTTTTACCGCTTTTTTTAGCTGGTAGTACACTCTTTTGGGCTCTCAATCAACATAATGACCAACCTGGTTTTGATTTTCAGAAAGGAAAATCCGGTCCAACCGATAAAAACATCAATAACAAAACAAATAATTCAACAGACAATAAAAGTGATAATAATGTACCGGTAGTTTTAATTGAATCAAAAGGTAAAGGCATTCCATCAGCAGGGCATAACAACTCTTTACTTAATGCTGAAAATAAACTTTTTGGAAACGTTGACGGGCAAAAAAAGGTAGTCAACAAACGGAATCCTGAGGTTTCAAACGATGTAGTTTCAGCCCAATCAACAAACAAGGAACATGGACAAAACCAACATACATTTTTGCAAAATTCTGAAGACAGACTTACCGAAAATGTTTTTACACCTGATTTTCATTCAACAAATCAAATACCTGACGAATCAATTACAGAAGTACAGCCCTCTTCCATCTTGGAAACACCGGTTTTTCTGACCGGTTCTTTGACAGAAGTTTCTTCTTTGTCTCAAAACACAGACTTTCCGAAAATTTCAGTAGCAGATAATCCTTTATGGAAATGGAATATAGAGGCAGGAGGCGGATTTTTGTATTGGAACTTACAGAAAAATCAATCCGGTTTGGTGACACAAATCGACCATAATGCAAATGTATCCATAAATCCAATGTATGGCTGGGTTGCTGAATGTCGTATCAACAGCGTGTTTAAAAATAAATATGTGGCAAAAATAGGACTTTCAGCTACATCGCAGTTTTATGCCTTTAGTTATGACGGTATAAAAACCTTAGAGTCAATTTCTCAAAACCCTGAAGTGATTACCATTGAAACAGATGTTTTGACCGGAAGAGTTACTGAAAAGTACGGTATAACAATACAATCAGAGTCCACAACAAGGAGGCTTCGTTCACTCAATCGTGACTTTTTCCTTCGGATTCCGGTGTCTGTTGGTTATATATATACGAAGCGCAATTGGTCGTTTTTTGCCGGCGGAGGCGGTTCTCTGACTGTTTTTGACAGACAGTATGGTAAGACATTGGCTTTTGGAGATATTGTTTCATATCAGGATAATCACCCATTACAAAAAACCGTCAACTGGTTGTGGGAAGCCGAAGGAAAAGTTGCTTATCACCTTTCTCCGCAGTGGAATGTCGGGTTAAGCATCAGGTATTTTAACCAACCCCAAAATGTTATATATTCTGATCAGATAGCTTCAAAAAGTTATGGATTTTATCCTATGGTTTTGATTGGAAAAACCTTACGTTAAAATAAATTGGTTTGAAACAGAGACTGAATCCAATATTTTTGATGATTGTTTAAAATGATTGTCGTACAAAGGTTATTATTTTATATTTTAGACAACCTTCAATTGTTCATGTTTGTCCCAAAGGCCCCAATACGCTCCAACTTCTCCTTCTGATCCAACTTTCCAGGATTCGTCAAAGGATGAAAAATAAAACATGTCAATGTCATGCTGTTTTGCCCACCTTTGAACATTGATAAAGTATTGTAATGCTTCAGACCTTCCGGGCACTGCATTTTTTGTATTTTCTCCCTGACTTGGCCACCCTGTTTCAGTGACAATGATTTTTTTTCCTTTGGCTGCATCTTTTGTTTGTTGGTGCATGTAATGGAGATGCCCAAGGGAATCCTGAAAAGGTGTTCCTTCCCAAAAAGGATAATAATTTGTCAAAACAACATCACAAATATCAACCAATTCCGGATGTCTGCTGAACTCGTAATATGCGTCGACATAACCTACCGGAATATTCGGAACCTGTTCTTTTACATATCGGATGTAACCCAAAAGTTGATCCAGAGAGATGTCGTTTCTGTATAATACTTCATTACCCACGGCAGCTATATCTACATATCCGTCCCGACAGAGTCGGATTAGATTTTCTATTTCTTCGTCATTTTTTTGAAGATCTTTGCCAAGCCAGGCACCGACCATGGTTTTTAACCCATGTTCTTTGGCAATTATGGGTATGTGGTCATTACTTTCAGTCGTTGAAAAAGACCTGATCCAATTTGTAAAAGGTTTAAGGATTTCGATTCTTCTGATAATCTGAGCTTCAGAGATGATATCTCCCGGTTTTTGGCCGTCTTCGTAGAGACTGAAACAAATCCCATGGATTCCATTGTGCAGAATATTTTGAAAAAGTGTATTAATATCTTGTTCAGATAGGTTATTAAGATTGTTTTCAAACCCACTGTTTGCTGAAGTTTGAAAGTTTGAAATATGATCTTGTCTGTATGACATCTTAAAATATTTTATAAATAAGTTAATTTTTTATTTCAGATTCTGTTCTTATAATTCGCCTCTCCTTTTTACGAGTTCAACTTTGATTTCTTTTGCCCTATCTTCAGACAAATCGTAACTCCACATGACCCAGGCTGCTATTCCGGCAGTCAGTGATGGAATAAAAATATCCATTAATCTGAGTTGTACAAGTGTTTCAGCTGATTGTGTAGTCATACCACCATCAAAACCGATAACTTTTAAAACAAATCCTCCGATCACGAGAGCTAAACCTTGTCCCAACTTGACCATCCACCAGTATATAGCTCCGAATGTTCCTTCTTTTCTGGGCATGCCGTTGTTTAGTTCGTCCAGATCACAAACATCCGCTGTCATGCTCATCATCAAAGTAAATAAACTGCCTAAACCAAAAGCCAGAAATGGGATAGGGAAAAACATGAGCCAGGGCACTCCGCCACTGGTGTCGATAACAAACCATGACATATTTAATTGTTCCAAAGCAGGACTCAAAAAATCAAAAAAGGATTGAAGGCTTTGGTTCATACTTTGTCCGATTCCGGTTTTATTAAATGAATTATTCAGATCTTTGTCAAAACCCCACCATTTAAGAAGATATCCCGTAATTGAAATTACAGAAGCTATTACGAAAGCATTCTTTTTTCCATACGCTTTTGAAATTCTCGTTACAACAGGTATAACAAAAAAAGCAGTTAAAACAGCTGTGATGGTCGAAAACCATGCCGGCCATGTTCCAGCTCCTTCGTAACTGCCATTATACATGTAAAAAACAATGATAAAAACACTAAATGAAGCTACAATCTGAAATCCGTTAAATACCAAAAATGTAGCAGCACATAATTTCATAAACGGTTTGTTCAGAGAAACCTGTTTAATGCTAAAGAACAAATCTTTGAAACTCGACCCTATGGTTTTTAAAGAAATGATTTTCCTGTTTTCCATATGAGCGGCATCAATTCCTTTACAAAATATAGCGGGCAAAACACCCAGAACCATACATATGATGCCTACGTATATTGCCAGTTGATTGACACCTTCCACCTGAGTGGCATACATTTTTGGATTGGCTATGATGACCCAAAACCAGGGAACGATCATCCAGGCTATTTGTCCCACGGTATTAGCAAAACCCATTAATCTGGTTCGTTCATTATAGTCGGTGGTCATTTCATAACCTAATCCCACAAGAGGAGTGGCAAAAATGGTATTACCTGTCAAAAATATCAGGGAGAAAATTAAGAAATACCAAAAGTTATACATTTGCGAATTTTCAGGGCTCATTTGCCATAAAAAGATGTAAAAAATACCACTAAGAATGGCTCCGACAAAAATATAAGGCCGTCTTCTTCCCCATTTAGACTTTGTATTGTCTGAAATAAATCCCATGATGGGATCGGTAATGGCATCATATACCCTGGGCAGACCACCTAAAATTCCCGCAAGGAAAGGGTCCATACCAAAAGCGGTCAATAAAAAAAAACTAAAAACACCCAGTGCGCCGGGCAATAAATTTAAGGCGAGGTGTCCGGCTCCAAAAGCAGACTTTTGAATAAAGGGTACCCGGTCTTTAGATTTGGTTGGACTCGTTGACATTATGTTTTTTGTTTTTAATGAATAATTATGGTTTGAATTGCCTGAGGAGATATGCTCACATAAGATGATTGACCTTCACTCACAATTTCTATTGATTTTGGACTATTTTCGGGATTGAATACAATCAATACTTTGGTACCATCAGGATTTTCTACTGCTGTACACATAATTGACGGGTCATCCATTTTCCATCCTATTCGGGTTGCCCCGGGTCTGATAAATCTGCTGAAATGTGACATCACATAATACAGCGGCGTGAAATATACTTCATCAGCTTCAGGGTCCACAATAACAGGTGCGACACACCAGTTTTTAAACCAATTAGGACCACCTTGCCTGTCAAGAACCATATTCCAATCCACCCAGCCATCGACCCAATTATTTAAACAGCCTATCATATCTGTCGCATAACGGTTGACCGGAGCATATTTTGGATGTAAATATTTTTCTTTTTCACTTGCCCAATCCCAACCCCAATCGGTAGCTTCTTTTTTCCAATACCATGGATCGTCCTGCCAATGAGGTATTTCAGAATCAACACAACCTTCCGTTTCTATCAGATATTTTTCCGGCGCTTTATGGTGAGCATACTGCAATTCTTTTGCAAAATAATCGTACGTACTCTCATACCAATGAATGGCCGTTCCGGCAAAGTATCTGGAAGTTGTTTCATTTTTGTACATGGCGTCAACCCACTCAGGCAAACCAGCTCTGTTTTGGTCGTAGCCGAATATTTTTACATCTTTCCATCCGTCTTTTTCTAATTTTGGTCCGAGATGATTTTGAACAAATAGTGTCATTTCTTCGGGAGAAAAATGAGTGCTCTCCCAATTGTTTCCATTGCCGTGTGGTTCATTGATAACCGTTATACCCCAAATGTTTATTCCTACTTTTTTATAAGCTTCCAGATATTTTGAAAAATATAAAGAAAAAGCATCATTGAATTCAGGGAGTAATTTTCCACCTACATAACTTTTATTATCTTTCATCCAGGGTGGGCAGGACCAGGGTGAAGCAATAATTTTGAAACCATCCTTAGATATGGTTTGAGCTTCTTTAATCATCGGAATCAAATCATCTTTGTCATCTTCAATCGTAAAATGCTCCATTTCTAAGTCGTTTTCTACCTTGGCATAGGTGTAATTATTGAGTGAAAAATCGCAGGATGCAATGTGTGTGCGGGTTAGTGAATAATTGGCTCCCTCTTCACTAAAATAGGCCTCCAGGATTTTTTTTCTGTTTTGTTTACTTAACCGATTGAGTAAAGAAGCAGAAGCTTCGGTAAAAGAGCCACCAAAACCGGTGATGGTTTGAAATTTTTCTTCCGGAAGTAGTCGTATAACAATCTTTTTTTCTGAAGTTGTAAATTTTTCAACTTTTTGTAAAGAATGACCACTTTCAGAAGTTTCGTACACGGTAACCCCTGATGTATTGTTTATGCCTTTATTACTCATTATTAAAATAAGAATTAAAAAACCAAATATGTATCGTTGTAAATTCATTTTAATCTTTTTTTGGTGGCGCTAAAACAGTTTGCATCATCAGATTTTTATCACCTGAAAACGTCTTTTGTATAGTTTTTCCATCTCTTTTCAAATTGGAAAAAACGTGATTATCTACCAAATTCCATAAAACAAACTTTGCTTTGCCATCTACGGTAAATATTCCGAAATGATTTTCAGAACCATTTTTGTTTGAACTGTCTTTCCAGGGTTCGTCAAACGCTTCAAAATAGAAACAAGAAATATTTTCTGCATGAGTCCAATTTCTCATTTTTTGGTAATAAAGCGCTTGTTTGTATTCGTCAGAAGCTTTTGAACCAACGGCGCCATAAAACCCATCGGAAACTGAAGCCCAACCCGTTTCTCCAATATGAATGGGTTTGTCCGGACTGATTGAATGGACATATGATTTTACATTTTTATATTGTTGTTTAGCAAATATCAACGCTCTTTCCATAGCAGTTTCGGCTTTTTGAACTTCATTAAATTCACTTTCATTATGAGGTGAAAACCAAAAATCCGGATTGTAATGTGTGTTGTGATAAGGGTAGGTATGCATGGAAACATAATCAACCGCTTTAATCAGATTTTCTAAATCTATAGTGTGATAACCCGGGTCACCTCCGCCCCAGGAAGCAAAATCATCAGAACTGGTCACCCAAAGATCTTTAGACAACTTACCCTCTTTTTTGAGATTTTGTAAATGGTTGACCCATTTGAGTATTACCCATGGTTGGACATAATAACTTGTTGCCCATTTGACCATGGCTTCATTTCCTACAGCTATGATTTTTACAATATCGGGATATGTATTCGCAAGTTCAACAGCCCTGTCAATTTCTACCGCATTTCTGTCACTTTCTTCATCATGATTTACAGGCAGATGCGTCCATGCATTTTTACAATCAATCCACGCCCCCAACATCACATACATTTCAAATGACGGATCTTCGTCTTTCATTTCTCTGATGACTTTGAGTATATTGGAGGCTTCAGCGAGATGAACATTATAGGTTCTTAATACCCGGATACCCATAGCGTACAAAATTTTTAAATCATCTTTGATTTGAATCAAAGTGGGCTGAATATCACGGGTTTTTTGTCGATATCCTCCATAACTAATGGCAAGATATTCAGGATTGCCTAATATTTGAGCTGCTGTTTTATCCGGATTATTTTGACTATATACTGGTAAATTGGTAAAAGACATCAGAGTGATTAATAATAAAGGTATGATAAAATCTTTATATTTTACGGGTTTCGGTATCGTTTTCATCTCATGGTATTTTTTGTTTTATTTGAGAATGTTACGTGATATACAAACTTCAATTTTTTCTATTTCTCCGGTTCTTTCGAATAAAGAATTACTATCTGTTTGATTCAGTGATGTCCCGTCGTATTGTATATGTTTGCCCGAACTATAAGTTATGTCAGTTTTGTGGTCGTCACTGAGCTTGTAAATCACAGGTACCTGGCAGTAAGTAAAAAACAATTGATTGTTTTGTAGATGAATCGTTTTTTCTGTTCCGTTCAAATCGGTATAAACCACTGTTTTTGGTTCGGACACAAATTCAGAAGCCCGCAATAAAACCGGTCGGAACAACAACATACCGTTTTCAACCACGACGCCTAATTCTCCCCAACGGGTCAACAGATCTTCTTTGACCTGTCCTGTCATTCCCGGCTGTTGGGCACCGCGATGCATTGGTGTGTGTGAATAAGGATCGGTAGGGAATGCACCGTAAAGCACAGGTGATTTATGTACACCGATACCTGCCTGAATTTCGTAGTAATGTTCTAACAATCTGCCAGTTGTTTCTGCACTTTCTCCTGCTTCGACAGAATGTAGTGCAGCCTCTTGTACTGCAAGCAACAATTTGGAAACCATGTGCCAGTAGATGGAACCCAAACCTTCATAACCATAAAAGGTACCCGACCGGCCGGTGAATGCTTTATGATGAAAAACCTTCTCATACATTTCCAAAAGAAGCGACGTTTCGTTTCGGACTAATTGTGCGTCTACTGTATGTTCAAATTTTTGTAATGCATTTTTTAAATCCCCGGCATTTTTAAAGTTTCCGTTAAAATGATAGAACCCTTTGATATCTTTTTCAACAATCGAAGTATCATGTTTGTCTGTCATTTTTTTAATAAATGCCGATTTATGAACCTCTTCTGTTGGAATAATATTTTTTTGAAGAAATCCGGGCAAATTTTTATTCGGATACAGAATGTAGCTATATTGGTCCGGTCTGAATAACGCACTGTTTTTCATGGCGTCCAGGACAGCAAGACTATTTGCTCCCGTAAGATATCCCGAACTGAGCACAGCTACCTGTCCTTCCAACATTTCATCAAGATGGGTTATGGAAACGCCTTCATCTGAATAGGTCATGAGATTATAAGCATGATACAGGCCATCTTGTCTTTGATTACATCGTATGGAATGTTCTGTAAAGTCAATACTTAACCGGATAAAACGTTTTAACCCATTGAGACTGGCCGTCCTTTTTTTACCCCAAAATCCGGATTTATATATTTGTGACCTGTAATCAGAAGCCGCTTTGCCCAATTGATCCAAAATTATTTTGCGATGTTGATCGTCTATTGACCCTTCGAGTAAATTATGGTGGGTCTCCAAAGTTTCTCTTACACTATGATAAAACTCTACCAATTCATTGGATAGTTTTATGTGTTCCAATGTTGTATTTTCAAATGTTTTTTCCAAAAAGACCAAAAATCTTCGCATATAATACAACGTCACCATAGAAACTCCGTTGCCGACCAATGCATTATTGGCATCATTCCATTCAGGACGTTGGGTGTTTAACCAAATTCCGCCCTCAGGAATAAAATTGGAAAGTTTTGCAAGCAAAGTTACCAATAATTTTTCGACAAGATTAACATGGTATATCGAATCCTCATTGTCTCTCAGCAAGGCCCCATCACCACCTAGAGATTCCCGTTTTTTTCTGATTACATGATCTTTGGTTGCATCAAAATCGATGGTGTCTTTCGGGTTTTTGACGATATCTTCATAAGGTTTTATAATGTATGGGACACCCGCGTAAACAAATAAATCTTTATCAAAATAGGAAGACAATCCGCCCGGATTGAATTTTTCAATGATTTCTAAAAATTTCTGGAGATAAATAATCTGATGGTCTCCCCAATATCCGATGTATGACCATGGATCATCCGGTTCTATCGTCTCCCAGTCAAATCCATCTTTTGTCACCCTGTAAGGATTGTACCCATCAAAAGTGGATGCATTGACAAACTTACATATCATTCCGTCAATATATCCGGGATATGAATATGCCAAAGCTTCCCAATTCTGAAAGATATCCCGCCAGTTACCTTCGTAATCAAGAATTTTTTCACCTGAATGTTCGTCGCGAAGATTGATGGAAAACTTATTCCACGGCCTGCTGGGATCACCATGCCGTCTGCTGAATTTGAGCGGAAGATATTCTGTGCTGAGTCTGATCAGGTCAGCATCACCCGTTGATTGCGCCTTTTCGGACAATGTTGTATGCCTGAAATTTGATTCCAGCGATACAAAAAAGGTTTGATGTTTTTCGTAAACTTCCCGGTTAGCGCGACGGATGTATTGTTCAAAATCAGTTTTATCGATCCAATACCCGTTGTCAAATATTCCACCACGCATGATGTTAAAAAGAACATTCGAATAGTTTCTGCTATCCTGTAAAGTATCCCGGGTATGTTGAAGGCCGTCAGCAGAAGCAACCAGGAGTTTGAGATTTCGGGTTCCTTTCCGGATGTCCTTTTCGATAATATTTGTCAAATCAGGATTGGACTGAATCTCTTCTGTCAACTGAATCACCTGACTGTGGTTTTTATTTACATCGGCGATAATCTGCCATGATAGGTTTTTACCCTTTTCCAGAAGGATCTTTTTTGATATAAAATAGGCACCTTTTTCGCCTTTGATGTCGGTTTCTTCTCTTACCTCCTCTCCTTTACGGAATGAGTCCAGTTGAAGGGATGACAACAAATAGGTAACATCATGCAACCCGACAGACCAAACAACATTGGCTTTTAATGCTTCACTGGGTTCTGCTTTGTCCACAATGACAGCACTGAGTGCAAAAATACCTAAACCTGAGGATTTGTGCAGTTCACTCCTTTTATAAGCATCCACGAGATTGCTGCTGGCTCTTTGTAAATCACTGCTTACACCACAGGGCATAATATTCTGAATCCCGTCCAACAGTGTGATGTTCAAATCCTTGTCACTTTGATTAATCAGGACTGATGACTTGACAAAACCAAACGCATCACTTGATGCCCATGAATATCTGAAAGTCAATTGATAATCACACAATATCTCTTCAAAAACTATTTTATTGCCATAGATACTTTTGTACAGATTTTGTTCCGTTTTTTGTTGAGGATTTTTTCTTACAGAAAATGGTTCCCAAATAACTTTTTTTCCTTCGGTGATAATCTGAAAAATTGATTTGTTTCCGGTGATATCCGCAAACTCAGTGATTTTGTCATCCGTATAATAAGGAAATATGGCATATTCCGCATTTTTACGTCCGGCCGTAAGTCCTCCGTTACTGGAAATGAACATCCAATGGTCTGAGTCACTTACGATACTCATAAAAAAAGGACGCATTTGGTTATGATGGGAAATCTTCAAAAACGGTTCATTGCCAAACTCTTCAAAGGTCAATGTCGTTTGTTCTGAAATTTCAGATTCGTTTTGGTGGTTCATCGTTTTGTTAGGATGTTTAATTTTAGTATGAAATTAATTTGTTTTTTTGTAAACACGAACATAATCAACTTCCATTTTCTGTGGAAACGGAGTCTGTGTTGTCGGAAAACCAACAAAATTACCTCCTACGGCAATATTAAGGATCATAAAAAAGGGTTGATCATACACCCATTCTCCGGGGACATCTTCTTTTGTAATTCTTTGAAATAAATAATCATTGACAAAAAAGTCAATCTTATCCTCATCCCATTCGATAGCATAAACATAAAAATTATTGTCAAACCTGTCATTGAGCAAAGAATAACTTTTTCCTACAGAATTGCCACCTGAATATCCCGGACCATGTACAGTTCCGTACATGGTATTTGGCGCCTGACCTCTCAATTCCATGATGTCTATCTCACCACATAACGGCCAACTGACTTCATTGATGTTTTCGCCAAGCATCCAGAAAGCAGGCCATATTCCGGGTCCGTAAGGTGTTTTGATACGGGCCTCAAAACGACCGTATTTTTGGGCAAACAATCCTTGTGTTTTTAATCTGGCCGAAGAGAAGTTTGCTCCTCCGAATGGTTGATTGAGCGCAGTAATCACTAAATTACCACTACCGTCCAAACCTACATTTTCAGGTCTTTGGGTATAGGTTTGAAACTCGCCGTTGCCCCAGCCATTCTGCCCGGTGCCGATATCATAAGTCCATTTTTGAGGGTCAGGAGCCTGGTTTTTTTCTCCCTCAAACTCATCACTCCAGGTAAGGGTCCAGTTTCTGGTTTCCAATTTTTGAACATCATCTGTCTGACAACCCGTTGATATAATCAGACCAATTCCCAGGAAAAGATTTAATATATTTATGCTTTTCATTTTACTGCTGTTTTATTTTTATTTTCGGAATAAAATATTGTCAAAATAAATGTCACCGTTTCCTTCTACTTTGATTTGAAACACATTGTTTAAGTCGACAGGGGCAAATGCTGACAATGGGATATCAATACTACTCCATCCTGAAGTGGGCACTGTCAAACTAAAAGGTGTTTCAATAGGTCCGGGACTGATGAGAAAGATTTTCAACTCAGTGGAGTTGGCTGTCCAAAAATCAATATGGAAAAACTGAAAAGTAGATACATTTTGATTGCTTCCGAATTGTGTGCCCTGATAATTTAAACCTTCATAACGCAACGTTTTATTATTTTGAATCTGAATTTCGGTCACTTTTGTTGCCTGACCCCAGTCGGGATTCAGGTTAGTACCGGCCACATTGGTATAAGCATCGCTGAAGATGGATAAAACATTAGCTGCCGGATATGTCGGAGTTGGTGCAGCCACCGTTGGTGCGGTCGGTCCTCCGCCGCCACCGGATTTATAAAAATATACATTGTCAATATACACATTTGGATAATCTCCTGAAAGTACCAGTTGTGCCAGATTACCCCTCCTTGTCAAACCTGTGAAAGAAGAAAGAGGAACATCGATGCCTACCCAATTTTGACTCACGACCAATGGGGTGGAAAAGGACAATTCGTGTTCTGAATCATCACCCCCTCCAAATGTGTTATTTGGTCCGAAATCGATGAGTTTAATCTTAAAAGATTTTCCCGGAGCAACCGGATCAGGTGTCCACATATCGAGATGAAAATGGGTCATATTGGTCGCATTGATGGTTGTTGACGAAAATTCAATACCAACAAAATTGAGATTTTTGTACTGAATCACATCATCATTCTGAACCTGAATAAAGGATTCTTCAGCAGTTGAAAACTGCCATCTGGTGTTCCACGTGTCAACAGGAACGTTTGTATAGACATTGCTATACATCGAAATCACATCTGCCGCCGGTTTATTGGGTGCCTGTGCCGGTGTGACAGGTTTTGGCGTAGTTACATTTGATTTGACGATCAAAGCTCCTGTGGCTTCTTTGGTACCCACTTTTGCTGTAATGATGGCTTCTCCCATACCAATGACGGTTATTTCCCCGGTTTGATCAACGGTAGCAATGTTTTCATCTGAGGAGGTGAAGGTAAAATAAGCTACAGATGCATCGACCGTTTGGTTTATACCATTAGGCAGGTTGGCTGAAGCTTTGAAGCCGGTAATCCGAATTTTTTCATTCACTTCAGCTTCTCTGATGACTTCTTTTCCTTCCATAATGGCAAATCCCTGATGAGCTACCGTACCTAAATTTTCAAATTTTACTTCGTCAATCCAGAAGGTATATCCATTACCTTCTTCAGGTCCTTCTGAGTAAAAAAACATTCCCCGTTCCGCTGTCAGTTTTGAAGGATCAGGTATCGGAATGAAATATTTTTTCCAATTGGTATTGATCTTTAATCCGGATACAGAGGCTGTATATTTGTTGTCACCCAAGTCATTTCCAAAACCTACTATATCTAACGTTGCCGATTTGGTCGCTTTTGCCCAAAAGGTCAGGACATTAAAAGAAGAAAGGTTTCTTCCCGATCCGGTGAAAAAAGCACCTCCGGCATACGCTCCCAAAGGGTCATTGGCGTCCGGTACCTCAAATCTCATAGAAGCTGCCGAGTTATCATACGTTTCTTTATTGTCTACCTGGAATGCCGCCGGCACAGATCCGCCGAAAGCTGCATAATTTAACCCATCGCTGAATCCATCGATGAATACCGCAGGGTTTGTTGGATAACCCGGTGCCTGAAGGTCCGTTACATCACGTTCACAAGCCATCACAATAATACTTATGATCCCTGCAAATAATATTCTGTTTATGTTCTTTTGATTAAAAAATTTCATGTCAGTCTATTTAAATAAGTTAATTTGAATATACGTTCTGATTTCCCATTCATTGCCATTATCAAAACCAATGGCATTCGGATCGGGCACAATATTGCCGGAAGGATCAATGGTTTGGACCGGCGAGTACCTTGGCGAAAATCTGTCCAAAGTCCTGTAAGTGCTCATAATACCTATGCGTGTTCCGGGTAACGGAAACCAATCGGGTTTGCCGGTTGTGGTGGATACGTCAAGCATAAACTGAACCGGAAAGGTAAGGTTAAAATCCCGGTGATAGTCATAAGGTCCCCAATCATTAAATTTGAGGAATGTGTGAAATTTCATTTTTTTGTATAATGATCTTACATCAGCACCATATCGTCTGACCAATCTGGCATCGCTGCCATTTGCCTGGGCATCACCTGCATAAATATTGGCGATAATGCCAAAATTTTTATTCATTTTTGATACAATTCGGGTATGGACTTCCCATAAATCCTGCGCCGGAGGTGCACCCGGAAAGGCAAATGTGGTTCTCCCGTCCGGAAAGATTCCGATCGCAGCATCCATGGTAGTAGGGTGGTGGCGGTATACCACTCCGGCACTTAGGGCAAATTCTGAATCTTCCGTTTTGTCGTTGTCCCATTCATACATCCAGGTTCCCGGTGTCGGGTCATAGGTCAGCAACAACTCTCCGGCTACGGTCTCTCTGTTGGCTCTTACGACAAAAGGATCTGTCAGGATATTTCTGGGTCTTCCCGGTGCTGATACACCGGAAGGAACCGGACCTTCGATCGGCTGTTGCCAAAGGAAATTCGGAGCTATTTCAAAATTTCCGATCCGATAGGTAAAACCACTCAGGAAATTATACTGATTTCCACTACCGCTGTCTTTGAGTCTCCATCCGGTAAAGGTCTGGGTAAAATCTGCTCCTCCGTTTGCTACCAGACCTTGTACTGCAGATTGAGCGTACCAATTAAAGGAACCACTTTGTAAAGTAAGTTTTAATTTTCCTCCCCAACTATCCGAATCATTGATCTGATCAACATACACATTGGTTACGCCGGATTCTTCACGAACCAATTGAAATTCCCGTCCGTGTAATGGTTGTCCGCCCCAAATACCTCCGAGATCAATTCCAAACTTTCCAAATTTTCGGGCTGTATGTAATGTCAATCGTCTTGTTTTTGGTTGCGGTATCGCAAAAGAACTTTCTGTAAGTCCCAACTGATCAAGATCTTCGTGGAATATTGCCGTTGTTTTAAACCGCGCTATTTCTTTGGTGTATTTGAGCAAAACAGCCGGGTTTGCTCCCCACCATAACTGTGGTCCGAAAGCGGCTTTAAGACCGGCAAACTTTTTCTTACCTTCCAATTCAAAACCAAAAGGTGCTATACCATTATATATATCTATATTAGGACCATAATTGGCTTCAGGATACAAACCAAAAAAATCACCTTCATATCCCCAGTGATAATGCCCGGTTCTGTAAAAACCGTTCAGACTGAAATGGCTGTGCTCCCATGCATAGGTAGCCCGGTAAACCTGAAAACGATTGTTGTCCTGCAAGGTGACACTTCCATTGTTTCCGGTGATCAAAACTGGTCTGCCCCTGTTTTCATAAAATATCTGATCTATCGGATTTTGGGCTACATTGCCAAGGATATTAAATTCCACACTGGCGCGCATGCTTGATGTGGGTTGTGCTTCCACCCCGACAAAAAACGATTGTGTATGGTCGAATCCCTGCTGATTCGGAAAGATGTTCTTGCCGGCCACAGGATCTTTAGGTGTCGAAATGAGGCTTCCTCCGGTATTATACGTGTTAAATTCAGCACTGAATCTGCTGAGACTGATTTTTCCTGATTTTCCGATGTTTAGTGCAGCTTTATCACCGCGGGACTTTAGTTCGGATTCAGCAAGATTTATAGCTGTAAAATGTTTGGTAACGGAAGGTAAAGTCATACCTGACTGAAGGGGATTGATTTTATGTGCTTCTTTCAATGCATAATAAGCAGCTCTTGGATATAATTTGTATAGTCCCATTGCATTTGTTGGTCCTTTGGCACAAATGCCGAACCACTCTTCATTCATGTTGTTTTCTCCTTCTTTATAATCTGAAAAATACCCTCCGTTGGACCATGAAGCGTTGATGTCATGAACATCAAGATTTTTAGATTGTCCAAATTTCCACCATCCGTCACTGAATTGGAAGGTATATCCACCCAACGAATTTCCTGCTTTACCCAAACCTGCGGCATTTTCATATATTTCCTGCCAATTGCCTACAGCGAACATAGCTTGTGAGCGCTCATCTTCCTCACTTTTTTGAACATTGAAGGCGTCAGCACCAAATTCCGTAAACAATACCGGTTTTCCATATTCCTTTTTTACTCTTTCAAACAAATCGCCAAAAGAAATTCCCCGATACACATTGGTGCCAAAAATATCAACATCCTTACATTCTTTGGCAATAATATCGAGAAAAAGCAGGTCTCCGTTACATAAAGCTACCGGATGATTCTGATCAGCATTTTTGATAACTTTTGCACCTTCATTAAAAAGACTGTACAAAGGATATGCCTTTTGTGTGGATTTTCTGTCCTGCATCGGAATATCTTCAGTTTCAGCACCTTCCCAGAAAAGGCCGTAGTTGTTTTCATTACCCAATAAATACAGTAATAGTCCGGGAGTATCTTTGTAATCTTCTGCGAGCTTTCTGACTTCATCCAAAAGTAAGGATCTTACTTTTGGGTCACCATAATCCGTGTTGGCATACCATACACCGTCAATAGTGAGTCCGTACCTTCCGAATGAATGATTCAACATAGTATAAATTCCATACTTTTCATAAATGTACGTGATCCATTTTTTGGGAATTCCTGTATAAACCCGGATAGAATTGACACCCATGTTTGCCAATAAAGACATTTCATCATCGAGGGCAGCTTGTATGATCTGATCAGACTGGTCCCACAAAGAATAGGAATAATTGGTTCCAATAGGGAAATAATCCCAGTTCATACCATTTACCATTACAGGCTGATTGTTGATTTTGAGTACAATGCCATTATTCTCATAATCAACTTTTACTTTGTCTGCCTGGGACCGGATTTCCGAAATGCCGATACACAGGAAAAGGGTAAACACGGTTACTAAGATCCTCATGATGTTAATTTTCGTTAATTGTAAAATAATTGTAAAAATATTTACAATGATTTGAAAAGGAACTGTTTTTCAATACATCAAGACTACATCACATGACATATTTTTGACAAAATGATGTATTCGTGGTAAAGTTATTATTGGTCAACAGATAAACGATTGATTTTTTATTCTGATTCACTGACTTTGAGCAAGGTGTCTTATATTTTTCAGGACTAATTCATTTTTCGTAAAAAGTAATTTATATCTTGCGCACGTATTTATGTTTCGGATAAAATAAAGTGTACAGTTTTGATGAAAGATTTTTTACATATAGCTTTTACCGGAAATGGCAGGTTGTTTTTTCGCTGTGTTTGTTTCAGTTTTTTTACCCTGTTTTCCGGGAGACTTTATTTACATGGTCAGAATATTAACTTTGGCATTCCGGAAGTGAATAACTATGACAGACATAAATATGACGGAGGCACCCAGACATGGGATATTATCAGTGGAAAAAACAACAGGATTCTGGTCGCCAACAATGAAGGATTACTCCAGTTTGACGGTCATAAATGGGAAAAATATTATTTGCCGGATAAAACCATTCTCAGATCAGTTGCTTATGACAGCCTGTTACAAAAAATTTACGTCGGAGGCCAGGATGAATTAGGTTATTTTCAACCTGACAAAAACGGAGTTTTAAAATACTATGATATAAAACGAACGATTCCAACCGCTTTTAATCAATTGGAAGATGTTTGGAACCTGAAATTTTCAGAAGGAACTTTATATTTCAGATCCCTTAACAGAATTTATGCTTTCAACGGTAGTCAATGGAAGGTTTTCGGAACAAAAGAAAGTACCCATCTTACCCAAATCGGAAATACCATTGTTTATAATGATCTGGAAAAAGGGCTGTTCAGGATTGATAATGGAAATGCCATATTTATCGAAGGCAGCGAATTACTTAAATATAAACCCATTACCAATATTGTTTCTTTACATAATGGTTGGTATGTTCTTACAGAAAAACATGGCCTGATTAAATTCCATGAAGGAAAATGGAAAATTTTGGAAAATGACATTTCTCTGTTTTTAAAACAAAACAGGGTACATTCTGCATGCAAGATTAATGATTCTCTGATGGCGGTCGGCACTTATCTCAAAGGGATTGTCCTCATTGATCATGAGGATAAAATACAAATGTCATTTACCAAAGAAACCGGTCTTCAGAATAACACCATTGCAAGCCTGCACTTTTCACCCAATCACCAACTTTGGGTTGGAACATATAATGGCATAAATAAAATCGATTTGGGGAGTGCCTTAACCAATATCTATCCTGACGGTGCTTTGCAGGGAGCCGTATATGCCTCGGTTATTTACGACGGAAAGTTGTATTGCGGAACAGAAAACGGTTTGTATTTCAAATCTTTGGGCACCCCTTCGTCAGGACATTCCTTTCAAAGTTTTCAAAGAGTTGATGGTTCTGAAGGTCAGGTTTGGGGATTGGACATTGTGTTTGATGACTTGATTATGAGTCACAATGATGGTGCTTTTATAATCAAAAAAAATAAAGCCGTTAAAATCAGTAATAATAACGGTTCCTGGAAGTTTTTGGAATTTGGAGGTCAAAATTATTGTTTAGGGGGATTTTATACCGGACTTTTTTTATTTCGCAAAACCGGTTCTTCATATCAGGAAATCGGAAAAATTTCAGGTTTTGATGAATCTTGCAGGATCATGGTAAAAGACGGGAGATTTTTATGGGTTTCTCATCCCTACCGGGGTTTATTCAGGTTGGAAATCAATGTCGATAAGTTGACAGCTGATATAGAAAATTTTGGTCAAAAAAATGGTTTGCCCGGCCATTTGAGAAATAATGTGTTTAATATTGAAAATGAAATTATCGTTTCAGCAGAACAGGGGTTTTTTAAATTTGATAGAAAAAGAGGTACATTTGTTAATATCAAATTGCCCGGGTTATCTGGAAATAATTTGCCTTCCTACAAAGTTCTGTCCCAAAACAATAAAGTTTTATGGTTGGCTACAGATAAACATATTGGCTTTATCCACTATGACAACAAACTTTTTAATAGTAAAACGTACAAATATAAATACCTTGAAATAAAAAATGGTCTGGTTCCGGGCTTTGAAAAAATATTTACGCTTGAAGATGGTAATGCTTTATTTCTAACTACAAAAGGATTGAAATATTTCAGTAATGAACGAGTTCAGGATAAAAACTTATTTGTGTATGTTTCTAAATTATATGACGTTACGAAACAAATTGTCGTGACAGAAGGGTCCGGTTATACTGAAAAATCTGACAAGACATCTTTGAGATTCGATTATACCAGCAATGCCTTTATATTTGATTTTGCATCAACGGCCTGCTCTGAAAACATAAGCTACAGATACTATCTGAGTCCTTCTCAAAAAGATTGGTCCGCATGGGAAAATAAAAGTACCAAAGAAATCAATAACCTGACCCCGGGAACCTACCGGCTGATGTTGCAAGCTATGGATTCCTATGGTAGTATTTCTCCGGCATTTGAATTTTCTTTCGAAATATTGCCGCCATGGTATCGTTCCAAATATGCATTAATATTATATTTTCTATCAATAATTCTGATCATTTGGTATAGCCGGCAAAGGCTCGTAAATAAATACGAACAAATAACCATTGACCTCGAAGAACAAAAAAATGAAAGTGAAGCCCGGGTTTTTCAATTACAAAATGAAAAACTTGAAGCAGAAATTTTATATAAAAACAAAGAATTGGGTCTTTCAACCATGCATTTGGTGCAAAAAAATGAGGCTATCCATAAACTTAAATCAGAATTGACTAAAATTGTTAAAAAAATCACCGATCCTGAAGTCAAAAAAGAAGTAAAAAACATGATATCCATTTTGTCAAATGACGAAAGACTGGATGATGATTGGGAATCTTTTGCTCAGAATTTTGATGCGGTACATAATAATTTTTTAACCAGGCTTAAATCTTTATTTCCCAATTTGAGCCCCAGAGATTTGAAATTATGTGCCTATCTCAAACTAAATCTGACCACCAAAGATATTGCACCTTTACTTAATATTTCTGTTCGTGGTGTTGAAATCAGCCGGTACAGGCTCAGAAAAAAATTAGGCCTTCCTAACGATGCCAACCTCAATGATTTTATGATGAATATCTAAGGAATTATCCGTGTAAAAAACATCCCTCCAAAGAACTTCAGGATAACATACCCGGTTTAAATTATGTAAGGTTTATACAGCAGGCTTTTTTGTAAGCCTGCTGTATAAAATTTTAATGGTCGTGTTTGTCCGTATCTTTTTCCTGTAAACTGTAACGGAAACCTACATAAATATTTCTACCCATGATCGGGCCCCATACAAGCGATCCGTCAAAATAGGGAGAAAACGGTGCATTGGCAGCTACAATCGGATTGTGAAGGTGAAAGTCAAAAAGATTTTCAACCCCGACATACCATTCAAATCTGCCGGCCTCCTTATTGATTTGGGTGTTGCTCAGAAAATAAGCCGGGGATTCTTTGTCAAACCTGTATTGAGGCGGATTTGCTTCAGTGGAAGGCAATCTGGATTCACTCATTCGGTTGATGGTGTAATCCCATTTCCAACCTTTGCCAAAATGAACCGCTACATTGGCAAAAGCACGATGCGGAGAGTTTAAAGGTTTTCTCAATAAAGTTTCACCATACGTTGTACGTACGTCATTATATCGGTATGCCAATCTCACATCAAGCCATTTGGTCACCTGAATATCAAATTGTCCCTGAATACTGTTGGCAAATGATTGTCCGTTCAGGTTGTAAAATACAATTTCCCTTGGGTTTTCCATGTCCAAAACGATCTGATTGACAAACTCCACCCGATTGGCATCAAGACTGAACATCCAGTTCATACCCATCATATTAAATTCCTGCGTAAAGCTGAATCCTATATTCCAGGCAATTTCAGCATCAAGACCATAAGGAGTATCAGGATTATTTCCCCGGACGGTGATATTCCTGTTGGTAGCAAAGATTCCGGCATTTTCTGCAAAAATACTTGCTGTGCGTTGTCCTCTGCCTGCTGAAAGTCTGAATACGGTGGTTTCTTTCGGCGCATACCGAATATTCATCCGGGGTGTCACAAACATTCCGAAATTGTTGTGATAATCTGCTCTCAATCCGGCGAGTAAAGTAAATTTTTCCGAACCTTTGTAGGTATATTCACCATAAATTCCGGGTACAAACTCATTTCTTTCGAAATGTGTATTTAACAACGATTCATGATATATGTCCCATTGAGCACTGACTCCAGTTCTGATCTGGTGATCGGTATTACCGATGATATCCTGATATATACTATTGAAATATAAAGATTTCTGGTCTGCATTGTACGGACGTAAGCCAAAAACGCCATCCTGTACATGGTAAACACCTGAAAACTGAAAACCCAATGTTTTGTAGGGTTTGTCAAAGTTTACGTATCCGTTTTTTGCCCAGACTTCCACTCTTGTGGTATTTATGGTTGAGCCCCAGATTTTAGATCTGTCGGATTCATTGGTATTAAAATCCATCTGACCACTGAGATTATCGAGGTAGGAAACTTTAAACCCAACCTGTGCTTCGTGGCCTTCTCCGTTGGTGTACTTCCATCTGTTGATCAATCCAAGCTGTTTAGTAATAGGATTGTCCATAAAACCGTCTTCATTTTGGTCCAATCTCCATGCTCGTGTTGAAACGTGTAATAAATTTGATGTGCTCCACGCTTCTGACAACTTTGTTTTGGAGAATGAATTGAATTCAAATCTGCCTGCCTGATTGGCATACCCGTTTAAAAAAAACAGGTCCCCATGACATGGTTTTCTCAATTCTACATTGATCTGGCCGGTAATACTTTCAAAGCCGTTCACCACAGAACCTGCTCCCATGTTGAGCTGAATACCTTCTGCCCAGGGGCCAGGAGTGTAAGCCAGCCCATACAATGCAGATAAACCTCTGATGTCCGGCATATTTTCTCTGGTTATCTGTACATAAGGTCCGGCCAATCCCAGCATTTCTATTTTTCGGGTTCCGGTCACTGCATCTGTCATCGAGGCGTCAACGGCCGGTGTTGTGTCAAAACTTTCGGCCAGATTACAACATGCTGCTTTGAGCAATTCTTTTTGGGTAATACTCTGGATTTTTACCGGATCAAGATATGACACTTCTGTAGTTCTTTTTCGATGGGTTATTTCTACCGCATCCAGAACAATACTTTCTTCCAAAACAATTTTGATATAACCTGACTGACTGACCAATATCGTGTCAGAGGCATATCCTACATAACTGACAATCAGCGAAGAAGTGTTGTTTGATAAGGGGATCTCAAACTCACCCGCAAGATTGGTCGAAGTTACGTCCTGGCTTCCGACCCAATATACAGAGGCTCCGATCAACGGAATCGTTGTCCCATCTTTTGATTTTTCAAAAACGCCTCCTTTTAATGTTGAAACAAAAGGATCATTTTTTTGATCCTGCCGGTATTTACAACAACTATGCAAGACTTCATAATCCTCATCTGTTGCAACCAACCCATCATTGTCATGACCTGCTTTCAACAATGCCTGATTCAATTCTTTTTTTTGAAATAAATCATCAACCTCAAGCGTAAGTGTCTGATTTTCCAAACTGTATTTTGTTTTTAAAACTCCTATCGTTAATTTGGAGATTCCCTCAATTCTTTCTGTACACATCCCGCAAGCTCCGCTTACCGGAATGGTAACTCTTTGTTGTCCTGAACCCATAAATGGAAGAACACACAAGGCTAAAATAATGATAATATATTTTTGCATTTCAATATTAACTAAATAAACAAATCAGCCCTTCTGGTGAAGAACATTACAGATCTTTTGTATTATTAAGCTAATAATCTCGGAGGGGGGTAAAAATCTTTGGAAAAGTCAGAAGTATGGACTTTTTCTGCCAGTATTTTGTCTTTTTTTGCAGGTGATTCAACCCACTCTTTCATGATAAATGTCAAAGACGGGGAAGTAATAAATACTTTTACACAACATAAACAATGGCAGGTGTCTCCGTCACAAGAGTGATTTTGATCTTCCTTATCCTGTTTTGTTTTTTTATGGCAACATGATTTTTTGCCGGAATCGTCTGTAGAACAGCCGCTGATGGTTATATCAGTCATTTGTTTTTCGGCACGACACGAACCCGGGACACAAACTTTGTGTGCCTGTGTAAAAATCGAAAAGACCAAAATAAATGTCAACCACTTCATCTTGCAAAAGTAATGTAATATTTTTATGGAATGTAAATTTTGTTGGTAAAAAGGTCATTATGCGGCTTTTTTAACACTTTTTTGGCTTAAAAATAAAGAAACAGGTTATTTTGATGATTTCTTACAAAATTTTTGAAGCAATTTGGAAGCGTTTACATCTTTTGAGCTACATGCTTTTGGAAACAATAAAAGGTCCGGATTCAGTGCTTGTTTTTTATAAATGATTACATTTACAGTCAAAATTAAATGTATGGAAATCCATTCAATAAGTACCGAAAGACTTATTTTAAAGCCTGTCCAAAAAGAAGATGCACCATTTATTCTGGAATTATTAAATACTCCTAAGTGGTTATTATATATTGGTGACAGAAATGTTCATACTACAGAAGAAGCGGGTCAATATATATCGGAAAAAATGTTGCCACAATTTGAGAGGCTGGGATTTGGAAATTATGTGGTTATCAGAAAACAGGATAACATACCTGTCGGGACTTGTGGTTTATACGACAGAGAAGGTTTGGATGGCGTAGATCTGGGTTTCGCATTTCTTCCGGAATACGAAAATCAGGGATTTGGTTTTGAAGCTGCCACTGCACTCAAAGAAAAAGCAATGACTGAATTCGGACTTTCAAAACTGGTAGCTATTACCCTGATCGAAAATACAAATTCTCAAAGGTTGTTATACAAACTTGGTTTTGTAAGGAAAGAAACCGTCAGATTGCCTTCATCAGAAAATGATTTTTATCTATTTGTTTTTCCGGATGTTCAGGTATAGAATACATTAAACAATGTCTCTTTCGGTTTTACAGGGTGTATGATTATGGTCGTTTTATAAGGTGTGGGTAAAACAGCATATCTTCAAAGCGACATATTCAATAAATATATTGGATTTCCACAAAACGTCTTAATTCTTTTTTTATACATTTCATCGGTATATATGGGCGCTTATGATAAATAAACTTTTCCCATGAACCTATTCCGACATACTTTTGGGTCATTCAATTAAAAATGTGTCTTTTTACCCAAAAAACAAATGGTATGTCCCAGCACTTACAAAGTCATCATAGCTTAGAAAATCCTTCTGAATGTCCGGGATGTGGTTTTTTCGATACCGGAAAATTTTGTTCGAACTGCGGAAGTATTATTCAAAATTATAAAATAAATCTGCATTACATTCTTAATAATATTTTTGAATGGGAAGATAAAGTAACCTATACAACCCTTCAGCTGATAAAGCAGCCAATCCCTTTTCTCAAAGCCTATATGGATGGCAACAGATTGAGAACCTACATTCCGTTTAAATATTTGTTTTTTTGTTTTGGTCTTTTTTGTTTTGTTCATGAAATGTTTTCATTACACGATTTGTATACCGACCCGGTGGATGTGTATATTTCCCAAATAAATGTATATAAAAATGATGTTGTTTTCGACAATATTATCAATAACTTCGGTAAATTTTTTGTCCTCCTGTTTATTCCATTTTATATAATTTCTACAAAGATATTTTTCCCAAAGTCTACTTATAATCTTGCAGAAAGGGCTACTGCAGTTACCTATATGTTAGGCATGCTTATGATGATTCAGGTAGTACTCGGTCTGGTGACAGCATTAATTCACCCTTTTTATTTTATCAAACCTTTTATCGTTTTTGGAATACAATTTTATATCATTTTTATTCTGTCCTTCCGGTTTTTCGGAGCAACTCTATTCGAAGCAGTCTGGAAATCGGTTTTTTCTTTTGTATGTATTATGATGTTATTTAAATCAACCATGTTCGGACTTGATGTTTTGATCAGTTTTTTTTATTAGTAAATATAAATATTAAAATCCCATGATTTCCCGCAAATTTATAATGCTTATTTTTGTTGTCCAATTGGTCTCATGTGTATCTACGAAAAAATACCAAAGGATGACACTTTTGTATCAGACTTGTAATGAACAAAATCTTCAACAATCCGCATATATCACTGACCTTCAAAACAGTATAGATTCTTTGGAATACTCCAACGAAATGCTCACAAAAACGTTGAGACATCAGGAAGAAATCAATGATTTACTTAAATCAGAAACCAAATTGAAGGAGGATAGATTGTTTGAGTTAACCGCAGAATTGAAAAGTGTACAACAGGAAAAAGAAATTATAGCAAAAAGCAATGAAACCTTAATTCAATCAAACAGTACGTATGTTGGAATTACAAAAACACTTCTTTCAGATCTGGAATTGCAGCATCTGAAAGTGTTAAATTTGTCTATAGCATTGGAAAGACAGGATTCACTAAATATCCATTTGGTAAAAAAAGTTAAAAGAGAAATGTCTGACAAAAAGTACAAACGCGCACTTGAAAAATTGGGTTTTGTTTTTGAATAAACAGTCGTCATGAAATAAAACGTAATCAATAAACGGCTTTTGAAAAACAAACGACCCGGGGTTTAAAAATAAAGTACGTATTTGCTGTCATTTTATGGTAACAATTTTAATAACTAAAGCGTTATTCATATATAAATACGTTGGTAAGATGATGTTCAGTCGTTATTTTCAAAATAATGGGTTCAATATTCGGTTTTATAAGCTAATGAGGCCGTCTTTTTCCTTATGGATTTGGATCCCGGTTTTCCTTATGGTGTCATTGCTGACAGCAGGATTTATTTCTAAGCCCGAAGTTGCTGTTTCTTCTATGTGTGATTTGGAAAATTCAAGTTTTAAAGTTGGTGAAAAGTTGGTATATAAAGCCTATTACAACTGGCAGTTTGTTTGGGTACCTGCAGGTGAGGCCGTATTTGAAGTGAAAGAAAACAAAGAATTTTATGAAATAAAAGTGACGGGACGAACTTATGCCAGCTATGATTATTTTTTTAGGGTAAGAGATTATTTTTATTCAAAGGTCGATAAAAAAACGCTTTTGCCTCAGAATTTTGTCCGAATCGTCGAAGAAGGAAACTACCGAAAATTTGATAGCCTGGTTTTTGATCATAAAAACCAAACAGCAAAAAGTATAAACGGCCCTTCCCGTTCAAAAACAACAATTAAAAATATTCCTTTTGTTTCTTGTACACATGATTTGTTGTCTGTTCTTTATTTTATGCGCAACATCGATGTTCCTGCTTACAAAGTAGGAGAACATATACCTGTCAAGATGTTGTTTGACGAAGAGGTTTATCCGATCAAAGTTCGGTATACAGGCAAACAACCTGAAGTTGATATCAAAGACTTAGGAGTGTTTAACACAATCACTGTGGTGCCGGACCTTGTCAGTGGCAATGTTTTTAAAGATGGTAATAAAATGAAAGTTTGGGTCACTGATGACAGGAATAAAATCCCATTATTGATTGAATCACCCCTTGCTGTAGGTACAGCAAAAGCGGTTTTACAATCATATTCAGGTGTCAGGCATAAAGTAACTTCCAAAGTTAAATAGTTTGTTGAAATTATCGGCAACAAGTCAGGAGCAACCGGAGAGTTAAAAAGATTCATTTGAGTTCGGAATCCAACAATGTTAAGTTGGATTTGCCGGCTTATAAAAATATCAATATCTCTGAGTATTGTAAGGGGAGATGTAGCAGGATGTCAATATTGGCGGGTAACATATCTTCGAAATTAAAAGTTTTTTGGTATCGTCCAAAAACAGTTACAAAAGACCATTATGATAGGAACCAGCTTATGATTAAACCGATTTCCTTTTGTTCTTATTTCAAAAAAAAGGACCGATCAGCGTATTAAATTGAGAGACTATCTTTGATAAAGTAACAGGAAATCCATATGTTGACAGATTGGTTACCTTGACAGTTTCGTAATTGTTTGTAATGTCATTTATCAAACCATCCCAATGAAAAATTTGAATGGTAAAATGGATTTTCTGATGGGTTAGGTTTTGTGTTTTATATATAGTGTGCAGCGGCTTTTGTTTCGGGACGGGCAATTCAAAAGTGGTATATAAACTGTTTATCTTTTGTTGAGGGTGTTTGCTCGTATTACTGTGTTCAATAAGAGGAAATTCATACAGGTTTTGCCAGATATCTTTGCCTGACCTTTGTTGAATCACTGTAGAATCTGTTTTGGGATTATACAAAATAAAATAATGAAAATATCGGTTTGTTTTTTCCTTTTTTGGTATGGTGACAGGTAATTGGTTTGTTTGTTGAAGTTGGAATGCCCTGCAATCTGAGGTAAAAGGACACTGAAAACATTCCGGTTTGGATGGTTTACAAATCAGGGCTCCGAAATTCATGATAGCCTGATTAAAAGCGGAAGGTCTGGATTCTTTAATAGCAGAACCTAAAAAATCGGTGATTATTTTTTTTCCAGGCGGTTCCATGGGTGGGCTTTGTACGGCAAGAAATCTTGCAATAAATCGGGCTACATTTCCATCCAAAACAGGGTAGGGAAGGTCGTAGGCAAAACCTGCAATCGCTGAAGCCGTATAGGGACCTATACCCGGTAAAGAAAGTAAGTCTGGATAATTATCGGGAAACTTTCCCTGGTAAGTGGTAAAGATCAGGTCGGCTGTTTTTTTGATATTCCGGGCCCGGGAGTAGTAACCCAGTCCCTCCCAATATTTGAGTACTTCCGATTCCTGAGTTTTATGTAACGAAGTGATGTCCGGAAATCTTTCTATAAACCTTTCATAATAAGACCATCCCTGAGCAACCCTTGTTTGTTGTAATATGATTTCTGATATCCATATTTTATAAGGATCTTTTGTTTCAAGCCATGGCATTGGCCTTGGATTTTGCTTGTGCCATATATTGAGCGTACGCGCAAAAAAAGAACCCTTCAAAATGATTTGAAATTGGAGCTAAAGAAATATAAAATCAAAAAATCCTAAGCCGAGATGGATCTCACCAAAGAATAATCACCATAATTTTCTTTGATCATCTCCTTTAATGCTTTTCGGGCAAAAAATATTCTGCTTTTTACTGTGCCGAGCGGTAAGTCAAAAATATCTGCTATTTCCTGATATTTAAAACCTTCATAATGCATGACGAAAGGTACCCTGATATTTTCTTCCAATGAATCTATCATTTTCTGCAACTCCTGCATAAGCAGATTTCTGTTAGCATCATTATCTATAGAACTACTGCCTGAATTCAGGAAGTAGAGATTATCTGTAGAGTCTATGATGGTATTGGTTTTGACTTTTTTACGATAGTTATTGATGAAAATATTTTTCATTATCGTAAAAGTCCAGGCTTTGAAATTGGTTTCAGGCCTGAATTTATCCCGGTTTGTTATAACACGGAATGCTGTCTCCTGATAAAGATCTTTAGCATCTTCCGTATTTTTGGTGAGATTATATGCAAAGGCGTTCAAAGAATCCGCCAGAAATTCAAATTTTTGATTAAACTCTATGATAGACATAGTACAACATATTTTGTTGTCACAAATATATGTCAATGTTGATCAAATTACCAAAAAAATCTGAACAAAAACAGGATATTAATTTTTATTTAACACTTTTGCTTATGCTGATATGGCTCTGACCAGGGTAAGGTCCCCGTAACTGCGTTTCATCATTTCTTTAAGCTCTCTGCGGGCAAAAAATATTCTGCTTTTGACAGTTCCGAGGGGGAGGTCAAATTTATCCGCAATTTCAGTGTACTTGTATCCTTCGTAATGCATCATAAACGGGATTCTGATAGAATCATCCAATTTGTCAATCATCATTTTTAATTCTGTCATCAGAATATTTTTGTTGGCATCATTGGAAACCTCAGACCCTGTATCCAAAAAGAACTGATTGTCAGTATGATCAAGGAAGGTGTTTGACTTAACTTTTTTACGATAATTGTTGATAAAAATATTTTTCATAATCGTAAAAGTCCAGGCTTTAAAATTGGTGTCCGCTCTGAATTTTTCCTGGTTGTTTAATGCTCTGTATGCTGTTTCCTGATAGAGGTCCCGTGCATCTTCCATGTTTTTTGTCAAGTTGTAGGCAAAAGCTTGAAGCGCATCCGTCAGGTATTCTAAATTAGATCTGAATTCTATCGTTGACATGATATTTTATTTTGTTGCAACAAAGATACGTATTGTTTAAGAAATGAACAACAAATATTAAACAAAAAATGTAATTTTAACATAATATTTTAATTATAATATATAAAACACTATTTATTATAATAATATAAATGTGAATAAATTATATGTAAAAATATACTTGTTTTACAAATTCAACAAAAGTATAAACAAAATAGAAGTAGATCGCCTGTTTACCTGATCATAGTCAATGAATATATCCATTTAACATGCCGTATTGTAATAAAATCAGTGTTTTTGAATCAGATATTTCCCCTTGTTTTACCAGCTTTTTTACTTCTTCATAAGAAAATTCAACAATCTCAATATCTTCATGTTCTTCGGCAAGTCCTCCACCCGAACCTTTCCGAAAAGAATCTTCATAAGGGGCAAGAAACAAATATATTTTTTCCATATGAGCTCCCGGGGTGGCAAAAGTTTCTCCGATTTTGAATATTTCGGAAACAAAAATACCTGTTTCTTCAGCTATTTCATTTTTCATAGTTTCTTCAGGTTCCTTCTGGTCCAGCATTCCTGCACAACATTCCAGTAAAAAACCATCAGGGTGTCCGTTGAGGTGAGCTGCCAACCGGTATTGTTTTACCAACAAAACCGTTTTTTTTGATGGGTTGAATAATAAAGCTGCCGCACCGTCACCACTATTGTAAATTTCTCTTTTTAAAATATGAGATGTTCCGTCAGCAAAAGTATAATGGAGGTCATATCCAGTCAATGTAGACCATCCGTGAAACAATATTTTTTTAGCAAGAATCTCAATTTTCCGCATGGTGTTATTTTTATCCTCAAAGATAAGTATTGAGGTTGATGTCTATGTTGTTTTTTAAGGTATAATATCTATATGTGATGAAATCTATGCGATTAAAGGGACGGACACATTATATATATAATAAAAGATAAAGTTTATGGGTGGTATGAATATTATACCCATGTACATGATTAGATGGCATATAAACCCATCCGGGTAATATACTCTGCAAACCATTTTAAGGTATTGAATTTAGTGTCACCCTTTGTGCTCTCTGATGTGAATAATAATTGGTGCAAAATTGGTCATGACCTCCATGAAAAAAGAGTACTTAAAAATTACATAAAAAAATGTGAACGTTAATTTCGAACTGTAAGATGACATTGTGAAACATATTTTACATCATATATGAATTTTTCAATACCTTTGTCCCTGATTTAAAATAATTTAATGTATAACCTATGTTGAACAAAATCACACTTATAGGACATCTTGGTAAAGATCCTGAAATCCGGACTTTGGAAAACGGCACAAAAGTCGGCAGATTTTCATTAGCTACTACTGAAAATTACAGAGACAAAAATGATAACTGGCAATCTTTAACTGAATGGCATAGCATAGTTGTATGGAGATTTCTCGCAGAAAAAGCAGAAAGAGAATTTAAAAAAGGTGGTTTGGTATATATTGAAGGTAAAATGACTTATACCAAATACAAAGATAAAGATGGTGTGGAAAGAACAGCCGCTGAAATCGTTGCATCCACCATTCAATCATTAGAAAAAAGAGAAAACAGCGGACAAAAATCAAATATCCCCGGCACCTTCAACGAACCATCTTCCGGTTTGAATCAGGGAGGTAATACACCCACAGAAGCTGATGATTTACCTTTCTGATGATGTTTGTACAAAAATGGTTTCACAAAAATAGTTGTTTTGGACACTGAGCCCCCTTCTGAATTTTTGTTTATTTCCTGGCATTTTGTGATGCAAATGGCGGGAGACAGTTCTCTTTTATTTATATTGTTTGTTGTATTGTTGATTTGCTCCGGCTTGATTTCTGCATCCGAAGTTGCCTTTTTTTCATTGGATTTAAATGAGGTAAAGGCTCTTGAAAATGAAAAATCAAACAGTTCGCGTACGATCCTGGCCTTAAAAGAAAAACCAAGATATCTTTTGGCTGTCATCCTTATAGCAAATAATCTGGTGAATATCGGAATTATTCTGGTAGCCGAGAATATTTTGGATATCTGGCTCGGAGACAGTGTTTTATTACAGGCAGGCGAATGGACTTCAAAGGTATTGTTTCAAAATGAAGTGGATGCTTCTGTTTTAAGCAATATATATGATTTTTTGATTACGGTCATCGGAGTGACTTTTATATTGTTGATATTCGGAGAAGCAGGGCCCAAAATGATAGCTACCAACAATAAAAACGGAGTTTTACGCATTATGGCTGGTCCTCTTACAGTTTTGAATTATATATTCAGCCCGATCAGTTCTTCTCTTGTCAGGATGTCAAAGTTTATTGAGTCCAAAATTAACACCAATACAAACCAAACTTCTAAGGAAGATATTGATACAGCCATTGATCTGATTGTCACCAATACTGAAAATTCCACTCAGGAAGCAGATATTCTCAAAGGCATTGTAAGTTTCGGAGATACTTCAGCCAAACAAATCATGCACACGCGAACAGATGTGGTGGCAGTAGATGTCACCATAAACTTTAAGGAGCTTCTTAAAATTGTCAAAGATTCAGGATATTCAAGATTTCCTGTTTTTCAGGATGATTTTGACGTGATCGTTGGAATATTATATGTTAAAGATATTTTGGAATTTTTGGATAAGGATGAAAATTTTGAATGGCAAAAACTGATTCGTACCAACGTTCTTTTTGTGCCTGAGTCAAAAAAAATCGACGAATTGCTGCGTGAGTTTCAGTTGAAAAAGACCCACATGGCCATTATTGTAGATGAATACGGAGGGAGTGCAGGTATTGCAACCCTTGAAGATATTATGGAAGAAGTCGTCGGAGATATCAAAGATGAATTTGATAGTGATGATGACATTGACTACAAAAAAATCAGTGACGGACACTTCATTTTTGAAGGAAAAACCTTGCTCAAAGATGTTTGTCGGGTCATTTCGGTCAATGTAAACTTTTTCGATACCATAAAAACCGATACAGATTCCATTGCAGGTATTTTTCTGGAGAGATATGGTGTAATTCCGGAAGTTGGTCAGGAAATTTATCACCATCATATTACCTTAAGAGTTGACGCTACTTCTAAAAAAAGAATAGAAAAGGTGAGTGTTTTGATTGATGACATTAATGTTTGATTTCAGGATTGAAGGTTTAAATCTTTTTTCCTTAAAACGCCGCCGGACTATAAATACAAATATAATGAATAAACCCTTGTCACATCTTTTTGTCCACATTATACATAGACGTAATCATTTGGTTACCGGGTTGATTTTACCTGCCGTGATATTTGTTTTTTTATTTTCATCCTGTAAAGAGGACTGGGTAACTCCCAAAACCAGAATGTATCCCAAAATAAATTTTCCTGAAAAAAGTTATCTGGTTTATCAGGATGGTTCCTGCCCGTATACTTTTGAATATCCTGGTTATGCCACCATCAAACGCGATAGTTTGTTTTTTAAGGATCAGGTGGTTTCTCCTTGTTGGTTTGACATTCGTTTGGATACATTGAATGCTTCCATCCATTGTAATTATGTTGAGATTTCTAAAGAAAATACAGTTGATAAACTGATCAATGATGCTTTTACCATTGCAGGAAAACACAATATCAAAGCTGTGGCGCGGAAAGAATCAAATATTGAAAATGAATTTGGTGTAACCGGACTGTTTTTTGATATCGAAGGACCTGTAGCTATGCCGGTACAATTTTACGTAACAGATAATAAAAAACATTTTTTCCGCGGTTCACTTTACTTCAATGCTAAAGTAAATCCCGATTCGACTGCTCCGGTCCTCCAATTTGTCCGTAATGATATTGAAAAATTGCTGGAAACCTTTCAGTGGAAATAACTTTTCGATTAGGTTTTAATCCTGTTTGATTTCAAAAATACTTTCATTCAAAAACATTCCATTTGAAGGGATAACTATTTTCTGTGCTGAAGGTCCGGATATATATACATTACCCTGGTTAGAAAATAATCCCGAGATAGTCATTAGTTTTTCTTCCTGATATTCCGGATCAGTGGCCAGGTATATACTTCCTTCATTTTGTATCAGCCCATCTTCCCGGATGTCAACGATACCATGTGAAGGGTTGTTTATGATTAGTTTGCCGTTTACATCGACCTCAAGTTGCCCTGATACCGTCAATAATGTTGCATCTTCATCATACAAATTTTGGATATAAACCGTATCGCTAACAACAAGATTTCCTGTTACATGAATACCTGATGCATAAGGAATATGTAATGGTGATAAAATCCGGCATTCATGGGACCGACCGACATAAAGGCTGCTGATGTTTGTAGTTGATGTACTGTCCAGAATCAACATTCCTGAATGTTCCATATCGTCAGCAAGCACCACATCATGGCAGTAATCCGGAAGTGTGCCCAGACTCCAGGTTGTCGGTTCAGACCAATCGGTATTAATGCCAAGCCATATATTTTCATATCGCTGCAAAACTGAAATACTAACCGAAGCTGTATTTCCTCTTGCCCGATGGTAGCTGTAAGGAGTCACAGAAAGTGTATGTGTCGGAGCATTTTCATTCCACAAAACAGTCACCTTATTGGAAAAAACAGAATGAATTAAAAACTGTCCTCCGGTTATCTGCCAGTCATAATAAGCTGCCGAATCTTTTCGGACACTATATGTTTGTTGGTTTTGACCAATACAGATTTTTGTATTTCCGGTTATAGAAACCGGTGCGGGACGCAATAAATGTTCACAAAACCACTCAGATATTCCGGGAACAATATCGGCGTGTAATGTATTCGTTCCGTTTTCATGAACGTCATGGCCCCGGTTTGAATAGGTGTTTAATTCGTTAATCAAACCGACATTATTGGCTTGTTGGGAAATCGGAAAACTCCCGTGAACTTCCGGAAGATCAGATCCTACGACCAGCCACAATAAATTGCTGAATGGTTCGCCGGATTCGTAAGGTACGGTTTCATCGTCGGTGCTGTGAAAAGATATAAGGATAGGTTCGTTAGCTTCTTCAATATATTCAGTAAAACCTAAGGCTCCGGCCAGATTAAAAACAGCTTTAGCCCTGCCATTAAAATTCCGGTTGTCACCGACACTATCCAAAGATAATTGGTCGGGCACCTGAAAACCATTTTGCGTCCAGGCTCTCGTAGAAACAGGTCTCAATTCATCTCTGTCCAGATAGGCATTATGAAGGGCGACAAATCCACCGGAACTGTGACCGCCAATATAAATTTGGTTTGGATCTATTCTGTACAAGTTTGGTCCGGCGGCATCAGCTTTAAAAAAACGAACCGCTGATCTTCCGTCCTGCAGGCCCCTGTATACTGCTCGCATCGCCAGGTCGGCATTAAAGATATTCATGCCAAGACGATAGTCTATAACTGCAGTGACAAACCCCCTTTTTGTCAATTCCTGCGCCATAAGCCTAATGCTCCAGTGATCTTTACTACCTGACAAAAAGCCGCCTCCGAAAGCAATGATGATAACGGGTCTTTTGGACAAGGTATCACCGACGGGCGTAAAAATATTCATCCGCAAATTGATGGCAGTGGTTTGGTATTCTCTGACATTGAGCGGATATCCGGTGATCCATTCATAAAAACCACCTCCCGGATTTGGGCGGGGCACTCCGGTGCTGAAAGTAACATTTTGAGTTTCGTTCCATGACGTAAATACATTACTCACATACCTGTTTGGTAAGGGTTGTGCATGTATTTTTAGTATAAGAAAACTGTAACTTATACTAACCCAAAACAGAAATTTACGGATGAATAACAAAGGCATCAGTCTCTTGGTGTGCTGTTCATTTGTTTTTCAAAATAAGGGTATATCTCCGACTGAAATTTTTGGGAAGAGCGGAACAAATTTTTTATCTCAAAATATACTTTTGGGTCCAAAAGCAATTCCTTACATTTTTGTATTTCAAATTTTTCAACTTTGGCAGAAATTTCTACGTTTTTTTTCTGCACAGCGTCAAAAAAAGCTTTTTCATTTTCAGAATATCCTGATTTTTCTTTTGCTTCGACGTTTTGCTGTATGATATCTCTGTATCGTGCATAAGAAATATTATGCTCCTGAAGTAGGGATATAATTTCAACGTCCAGATTGTTTTCAATCGAGCTTGTTTCCGAATATATCAGCACAAATGCCTCCAGATCTTTATTTGCATATGTTGAGGACATTTCCTGCGCTTGTGTCTGAAAAATACAAAAAAAAGTACAAACAAAAGCTGTTAAAGTAAATCGCGTAAAAAAATGGTTCATAAAATCCGTATTTGCTTTGAAAGAATGACTATAATATTGTCAGCCACGAAGTTATATATATTTTATTTAATTAAGAGAAATTTTTTAATTTAAGTATGTAATATGTTTTAAAATGAACATATGAAGCAAATATTTTTTTTGGGTAACAACAATATTCAAACAAATGTATTATGTATTTATAATTTTAAAAATGTGTTAAGCATCATTTCTTCTTCCAAAACAATGGCAAAAGAGAGTTCATTGTTGACTCCTAAGACTAACGTTTATTTTGAAAAAAATTTCAGAATACTTTTAAAAAAATTGCAGAAAATGCCCAAAAATCAACTGCAGCAATTGATGGCTACAAGTGATAAACTTACGGACGAGACCAACACTTTATACAAAAACTTTCCGGAAAAAATTGATGCTGAAACAGGCAGATCCGCAGTTTTGGCTTATAGTGGCGATGTTTATCAGGGTCTCAACGCAAAAGACTTTACAACAGAAGATATACACTTTGCTCAGGATCATCTGCGGATTTTATCCGGTCTTTTTGGCGTATTACGACCACTTGACCTGATTGCACCTTACCGATTGGAAATGGCAACATCTTTGGAAACAGGACAAAACAAAAACCTTTATGGTTTCTGGAGCAAAAAAATCACCGACCATTTACATGAAACGATTCAGGAACATCGTAACAAAATTTTGTTAAATCTGGCTTCAGGAGAATATTTTAAAGTCATTGATCTAAAAAAATTTGATTTTCCTGTTTATCACGTCGAGTTTAAAGAGGTGAAAAACGGCAAACTCACCGGAAATGCTTTCACCAATAAAAAAATGAGAGGTGTGATGGCAAACTACATTATCAAATATAAAATCGACAATCCTGAAGATTTGATGCCTTTTTCAGAATATGGATTTTTGTTTTCTGAAGCACATGCTACCCATAATCATTTTGTTTTTTTACGAACAGTTTGATCTTTAGAAAGTCTAAGAATTACATTTTGTCGTCCGTTTTTTTTAACAATCACCTTGTTTTCTTAGAATTCAAAACCGGATTTTCTCTTTATTTTATAAATAAATCGTAATTTTGCGGCTTATTTTATCAATATGCCTACGGTTTATCTTACAAGGCTGGAAAAATTTAACGCAGCACACAAACTTTGGATCGAATCCTGGTCCGAAGAGGAGAATATAGCTTTTTTTGGAAAATGTGCCAACAAAAACTGGCATGGTCATAATTTCACCTTAAGTGTTACGGTTAAGGGACAACCGGATCCGCTGATAGGTTGGGTTATGGATGCTAAAAAGCTCGGTAAACTCATTAAAGAAATTGTCATAGAAAAGGTAGATCATTCAAATCTGAATCTTGATGTTGATTTTGTTCCTCAAGGTATGATGCCGACCACCGAAAACATGGCTATTTTGATCTGGGATCAATTAAAACCTCATGTTGAAAAAAACCAATGTACATTACATTGTGTTAAGCTTCAGGAAACAGATTCCATTTTTGTGGAATATTATGGAGAATCATAAAAAAAGTCACGTGGGGTATTCAAAAAAAGATCATTACCAACCCGAAATAACAGAAAAAATCAGTCAACAATATAGAAATATTATTCAGACACTGGGTGAAGACCCGGACAGAGAAGGATTGATCAAAACACCGGAAAGAGCTGCCAAAGCAATGCAGTTTCTGACTCAGGGTTATGCATTGAGCGCTGAGGATATATTGAAGTCAGCCCTTTTTAAAGAAGAATACAATGAAATGGTCATTGTAAAAGACATTGAAGTATATTCGATGTGTGAGCACCACATGTTACCCTTTTTTGGAAAAGCTCACATCGCCTATATACCAAACGGTTATGTAGTGGGCCTGAGTAAAATTCCCAGGGTAGTGGATGTTTTTGCCAGAAGACTCCAGGTTCAGGAAAGATTGACTCAGGAAATATTGCAGGCCATCGACCAAACGTTAAAACCTCAGGGTTGTGCAGTGGTGATCGAAGCGATTCACATGTGTATGATGATGCGTGGCGTTCAGAAACAAAACAGCTCCACAACAACTTCTGCGTTTACAGGACAATTTCACCAGGTTGAAACACGAAGCGAATTTTTAAGCCTAATCGGCAAATCATTGAGATAAAAGAATACATAAAATATATATGACAGCATATGTTTTTCCCGGACAGGGAGCACAATTCGAAGGTATGGGAGCTGATTTGTATGAATCGTCTGAGGCAGCAAAAAATATTTTTCATAAAGCTGATGAGATTTTGGGGTTTAAACTTTCTGAAATCATGTTTTCGGGAAGTGCTGAAGACCTTAAACAGACCAAAGTGACTCAACCGGCTCTTTTTGTACATGCCATGGCAAAATGGGCTGCCTTTGAACATGAGGCTCCCGATGCTGTTGCAGGACATTCGTTAGGCGAATTTTCTGCTTTGGTGGCCAACGGAACCCTTACTTTTGAGGACGGACTCAAACTTGTATATGAAAGAGCCCTTGCCATGCAGGAAGCCTGTGAAAAACAAGCAGGTACTATGGCGGCTATTCTGGGACTTGAAGACGAAGTAGTTGAGGAAATCTGCGGATCCATAGACGAGATTGTTGTTCCTGCCAATTATAATTGCCCGGGTCAGCTCGTTATTTCCGGAAGTCTGGAAGGTATACGCATGGCCACAGAAAAACTGACCGAAGCTGGAGCCAAAAGAGCTTTGGTTCTTGAAGTGGGGGGAGCATTTCACAGTCCATTGATGGAACCGGCAAGAGTCAGACTCGAAAGAGCTATTCAAAATACCACATTTCATCAGCCTGTTTGTCCGGTTTTTCAAAATGTACACGGCCAGGCGGAGTTAAATCCGGAAGCCATCAAAATCAATCTCATCGCTCAGTTGACAGGCGCTGTTAAATGGACTCAGTCTGTTCAGAACATGATCAGCAGCGGTGTTACCCGTTTTGTTGAGGTTGGTGGTACCGGCAAAGTTTTGTCAGGATTGATCAAAAAAGTAAACAGAGAGGTCGAAGTCTCCGGTTTGTAATATGGAAGTCTTCAAAGGAAAATTGCTGGTTGCAGAACCATTTATGCTGGATGATTATTTTAAACGTGCAGTTATTTTGGTTTGTGAGCACGAACAACACGGAACAACAGGATTTATCCTCAACAAACCTTTTCATACCAAAATGGAAAAACTGATTCCGGATTTTCCGGAATGTGATGCCCCTGTGTTTTTGGGTGGTCCTGTAGGTTTGGATTCCATTCATTATTTACATAACGCCGGCCATATATTGGACGGAAGTCTGGAAATATGTAAAGGGGTGTATTGGGGAGGTGATTTTGAAAAGTTGAAGTTTTTAATTGAAAATAAATTGATCAATGCCGGAGATATCCGGTTTTATATCGGGTATTCCGGATGGAGTGAAGGACAATTGGTAAGTGAAATGGAAACAGGCTCATGGCTCGTTTGTGATATGGATGCCAACTATTTGTTCAAAACCAAACCTTTTGTATTATGGCAACATGTCCTTCAGAATAAAGGAGACAGATATACCGTAATTGCTCAGATTTCCGATGACCCACAGTATAATTAATTATGTATTACGTTAGGGATATTTCTGTTAAGTTTGGTGAAAGAATTCTTTTGGATTCCATCAGTTTTATGATTTCTCCGAAGGAAAGAATCGGTCTCATCGGCAGAAACGGTGCAGGAAAGTCAACTTTACTCAAAATTATGGCCGGACAGCTCTCTCCTGATGAAGGAAAACTGGAGTTTCCAAGTAAAACGACAGTCGGTTATCTGAAACAGGAGTTTGAATTGAACGAACAAAATACAGTCATAGAAGAGACGATGACCTGTTTTACCGAAGCTTTGGCTCTTCAGGAAGAATATGATCTCATCCATCAAAAAATGTCTGAAACAGAGGATTACCATTCCAAAACCTATATGGATCTGGTAAATAAACTGTCGGAGGTTTCCGGACAATTGGAACATTATAATTTATCCTCTCTTCAGGTTGATACAACCAAAATATTAAAAGGTCTCGGTTTTCAGGAACAAGAGTTCAACCGAAAGGTATCAGAACTCTCAGGTGGATGGAAAATGCGTATAGAATTGGCAAAGTTGTTACTCCGGACTCCGGACTTGCTGATGCTCGACGAACCAACCAACCACCTTGATATTGAGTCTATTATCTGGTTAGAAAACTATCTGCAAACCTATAGTGGTACTGTCATTTTGATTTCCCACGACATTCAGTTTCTGGACAATGTGTGCAACCGCATCGTTGAAATTGAAGTCGGAGATATCATTGATATGAAACTGACGTATAAAAAGTATCTCATTGAAAAAGAAAGATATCAGACAGTTCAACAGGCTGCTTTTGAAAATCAACAAAAAGAAATAGCGCAAAAAGAAAAAACCATTGCCCGTTTTATGGCAAAAGCCACCAAGACCAAAATGGCTCAGAGTATGCAAAAACAACTGGAAAAAATCGATAGGATAGAAGTTCCTCTCGAGATAAACCGGTCGATGCGCATCAGGTTTTCAGAAGTGCCACGATCAGGAAGAGATGTCGTTCGTACAGAAAAAATTTCAAAAAGTTTTGGAGAAAAACATGTTTTAACAGATGTTGATTGCGTCATTGAAAGAGGAGATCGTGTCGCTTTTGTAGGTCAGAACGGACAGGGTAAAACTACTTTGGCAAAAATATTATGTGGAATTTTGCCATATGATAAAGGTAAAGTTATCAATGGTAGCAATGTTTTTTTGTCTTATTATGCACAAAATCAATCAGAATTGCTCGATGTAAAAAAGACTGTTTTGGAAATCATGGAGGACAAAACTCCTGAAGAAACCCGTTCAAAAATACGTTCGGTTTTAGGTTCTTTTTTATTTTCCGGAGACGAAGTTGACAAAAAAGTTTCTGTATTGTCGGGAGGAGAAAGAGCCAGATTGGCCATGGCTTCCCTGATGATGAAACCATGTAATTTTCTGGTGTTGGACGAACCGACCAATCATTTGGACATTCATTCTAAAGAAATTTTGAAAAATGCCCTGCTTGACTACACAGGAACTTTGTTGCTGATTTCTCACGACAGAGATTTTTTGGCAGGGCTGACGGACAAAATGTACGAATGTAAAGACGGCAGTGTCGTCGAATATTTGGGAGATATCAATTACTTTCTCGAGAAAAAAACTTTTTCCAATATGAGAGAGATTGAAACTTCCAAAACAACAACATCAAAATCAGAATCCAGCATACCTGAAAAGTCTGCACTGGACGCTGAAGAATACCGAAAAGCCAAAAAACAGGTTCAACAAATCGAAAGAACGATTGAAAAGCTGGAGGAAGAGATTAAAGTTATGGAAGAAGCTATGGCTCAGTCAGAATTTTATAATCAACCGGATCATCAAAAAATATTGGATAAGTATACCGTCAAACAAAACGAACTACTTCAAAAAATGGAAGAATGGGACAGATTGTTGGTCCAATTGTCCTGATTGAAGATTACATTTTTTTAGCTTATTTATTCCCGAAAGGAATTTTTTAGAATCCAATTAAGGTGCTGGTATTAAATGTTTTGAAACCTATAACTCTGTCGTAGATATCTCCAAATCCTCTGAAATAGGCTATACATTGATATTCATTTTCTGTTTCATTCCAACTTCCTTCCAGTTTTTGGTAATCAATGGAACCGTCACTTTTTAGGACACCGTAATAATAATTATAGTATCCTTGTTTTAATAAAACATTTGCAGTGAGATATTGACCCGTTTCTGAAGTCGTCATCCTGTATTCTTCTCTCGGCTCCCAATCATTCATACTTCCTAAAATAAATACTTCATCATCAGATTCGAGGTCCTCCGGCATTTCGAGTGTAAAAATAATATTAAGATAGTCGGCATTTATATTTTTTTCATCCAATGCATATTCCAATTGTCCTGATCTGGCATAGTTGAGGATTGAATCTCTTTCCGCAGCAATCAATTCACCGCCGGAACCGGAGCCTGTTCTTGTTGTAGTTATAGTTTGTGCCAAATTGAGCCCGTCCAGATTATTGATAAAAAACTTTCCGTTAAAATCAAAAGTCAACATATAAGTCAGGTTTTGCCTTGAAAAGGTATGCGTAAGTAATACATCCGTACCATCTTTTTTTCGTTCGATTCTTTGGACCCCTCTTCTGATAAACTGAATACCCCTGGTATCAAACTCTCGGTATTCGGAAAGTCCTTTATAGCTGAATGACCCTGAAGTTGTAAATTTTGCGGTACTTCTGGAAAGGAAATTAGGCTTTCGGGCAATATAAGAATCCCAGTTTTCATTTTGTAATGTCACCAGTGTCAGCTCAGTTTGCGGGTCACGGTAAACCAACTTTTCCAGATTAACATCAAACTGAAACTCCTGATTAAACCGTACATTGGCCGTGTTGCCTACCAATGAATTTTTAGGCATTATTTCTGTTGCTGATTCCGTGACGATAAATCTTCTAGTAAGTACCGGATAATCGATGGACTCTTCATAAACGATCAAAAGATAATTGCCTGACACATTAAATTTTGTGTCCCTGTTGGGGAATTCCTGCCAATAGTGGATAAATTGTTTTTTGGTTCTTACGGAATATTCGTAATTTCTAATCCTTTCGTCATTAAAACCATTGATGTAGTCAAATTCTTTCAGATCAGAAGGTGTCCAATCCAGATTACAATGAACGATTCTGTAATAAAAATTTCGCTCTTCATTCAATAAATCATCAAATTTAAGGATCAATCTATCTTTTCCCTTTAATCTTATAACCGGAAAATTTGTCGGAAGATTATTTACATCAAAAGTGATGGATTTAATATGCTCATCATAAACGGAATTTGTAAATCGGTAAGAATAATTCTGACCGGTTGACGGAATCACGTTACAAATTATAATAACGAGGGATATGATTTTTCTAAAAGCCTTCATTGTCGAAAATTACTGTTGATGTTTTGTTCTGTTACAAACGCATAAAATTACATAAAAATGTTAAAATACACCTAAAAATTGGAATTTCTTCGAGATAACAAGGTCCTTGGTCATAAAAAAAATCTAATTTTGTAGGAGGAAGTCATATGTTATAGCTTCTATATATATAAGTCATAAAACCTGATAATATGTCAGAATTTTGATGGATAAGTATGCGTAAATATAATTATTCTTATACACCCTGATAATATGGAAACAATAACCCAATATTTTGAGACGATTCCGAGCCTGCACCGGACACTGATTTTGGTTGGAGGACTTACCTTTTTTTGGTTATTGGAAAGTGCTGTACCTCTTTTCAGATTTTCGTACCGCAAATGGAAACATGCTTCATTAAATTTATTTTTTACCCTGACAACTATTGTAGTGAATTTTGTTTTAGCCTTTTTATTGGTTAAAGCTTCAGATTGGACAGTTGTTAATCAATTCGGATTGTTATATTGGTTATCGTTGGATGGATGGCTTTTTTTAGTTTTTGGTGTATTACTTATGGATCTCATCGGCGCGTATTTTATACACTGGCTGGAACATAAAGTCAAATGGATGTGGCAATTTCATATCATTCACCATTCTGATAAAGAACTGGATACCACTTCAGCCAACAGGCACCACCCGGGAGAAAGTGTTTTCAGGCTTGTTTTTACGATTTTAGCTGTTGTGTTGATAGGCGCTCCCATCTGGATGATATTTTTATACCAAACCATGTCTGTGGTGCTTACCCAATTTAATCATGCCAATGTTAAAATTGTTTCATGGCTGGATGATGGTCTGAAACTTATATTTGTGACTCCCAATATGCATAGGGTTCACCATCATTACCGCCAACCTTATACCGATTGTAATTATGGAAATATTTTTTCATTTTGGGACAGAATCTTCGGTACATACAGAACAGCACCCAACGAAAAACTGATTTACGGTGTCGACACGATGATGGATTCAGATCAAACTGATAATATCATGGAATTATTGAAAAAACCGTTTACCAAATACATTCCGGCTGTGGAATATCCTGAAGAAGAAAAACTTGGTTAAACAAGTTGGGACAATAAATATATCGGTTAAATTTTAGCGATTTAATAGTACTTTTTAGGCATTAAAAAACCTTGAACGTAATCTTTGATACCTTCTTCGAGTGTATAAAAAGGTTTGTCATAACCGGCTTCTTTTGAAAGTTTTGACATATCCGCTTCCGTAAAATATTGATAGGATTCTCTGATATCTTCCGGCATATCGATAAATTCGAGGTTGGCTTTCAGGCCCATAGCGGTGAATGTGTTTGTGGCAAGATCTTCAAAAGTCCTCGCAAGACCTGTTCCAAGATTGTATATTCCTGAAGGACTAGAATTGAAATTTTGAACGAAGTGACCAAGTATAGACAATACGTCCATCACATAAATAAAATCTCGTTTTTGTTGTCCGTCGGCATATCCTTCTTTGTGAGACCTGAACAGTTTCATTTTTCCGGTAGACCGTATCTGATGGTAGGTGTGAAAAATGACGGAAGCCATCCGGGCTTTGTGATATTCGTTGGGCCCGTAGACATTAAAAAACTTAAATCCTGCCCAATGTTTTGGCATATTTTTTTGTTGCAGGACCCAAAGATCAAAGTCATTTTTAGATCGTGCATAAGCGTTTAATGGTTGTAGTTTGGGTATGACCGCATGATCATCTGAAAATCCAAGATTTCCGTCCCCGTAGGTTGCTGCAGAACTGGCATACAAAAGTGGTATGTCGCGCTGGGCACAAACCGTAAAAATTCTTTTTGAATAATCGAGATTTAAGATATCAAAAACCTCAGTATCAGTAGATGTCGTATCTGTCCTTGCGCCCAAATGAATGACCAGATCAATATGTTGAGTTGTCGATTCAAACCAGTTTAGAAAAATATCTCTGTGGACAAACTCACGAACAGCTTTATCTTCAAAGTTTTTGTCTTTATAAATTTTGTAAAAATCATCTACAACGACCACATCTCTGTGAAAACCATGTTCATTGAGCCAGGTCAGCATACATGAACCGATAAAACCTGAAACACCTGTTAAAATTACCATGTCAATAAATTTTATAATGTCATTTCAACAAATGACGATTCCACCTTGCCACCTAATTGCGGCGCTTGTTTGTTGATTCTGATATAAGCGTTTCGGATTTCAGGAAATTCTGTTTTTAATCTGCAAAGAATATCAGAAGCGACCGTTTCCAGCAAAACCCTGGGATCGTCCATTTCTTCCTTACATATCCTGAAAATATCTTCGTAATTCACAGTATTTGCCAGAATCTGATCTTTTTTATTGGAAAATCCGATTTCTACCCAGGCCGTAACCAAAAAAACATGTCCGGATTTCCTTTCTTCGGGATAATAACCGTGAAAGGAAAAAAATTCAGCATTTTCTATGCCCACTTTGGCATTCATAAGGTGGAGATTGATTGAATGGTCAAAAGTACACATTTTACCCGAAAATATTTTAAAATCCCGGCAACTAATATTTTGTAATTTTTTCAAAATAAGGGATGGATACCTTTAAAATTTGTTGACTTTTTATGCACAAAATCAACAGGTAAGCCAATTCAGGACATTCGGACTATAAAATGTTGTTTTGTGTATGGTATATTTATTTTTCTTCGCTTTTGTTTCACCTTCAATTACTATCTTTGTGGCCTGAAACAAAAAACAACATTTTATGAGCTCAGATCACATCAAAAAGTCTTCCAAAACAGATTTGTACGAACATCACGACTATTATGGTATAGATGAATTGTTGTCCGAAGACCACCTTCTGGCAAGACAGGCGGTCCGCGAATGGATCAAACAGGAAGTCAGTCCCATCATCGAAGAATACGCGCAAAGATCTGAGTGTCCGACCCACTTATTTAAAGGATTGGCAGAAATCGGCGCTTTTGGCCCGAGCCTTCCGGCTGAATACGGAGGCGGTGGTATGGACGAAATCGCTTACGGTATCATCATGCAGGAATTGGAAAGATGTGATTCCGGGATTCGTTCAATGGCTTCCGTTCAGGGTTCTCTGGTAATGTACCCGATATATAAATATGGTAATGAAGAACAAAGACGTAAATACCTTCCGAAATTAGGAAGTGGTGAGTTTATCGGATGTTTTGGTCTTACCGAACCTGACCATGGTTCCAATCCAAGTGGAATGGTAACCAACATCAAAGATGACGGTGATGCTTACATTCTCAATGGTGCCAAGATGTGGATCACCAACAGTCCGGTAGCGGATGTGGCTGTCGTTTGGGCCAAAGATGAAAATGGCAAAATCAAAGGTCTGATTGTCGAAAAAGGTATGAAAGGATTTACAGCTCCTGAAATCCATGGAAAATGGAGTTTGCGGGCATCTGTCACCGGTGAGTTGGTTTTTGAAGATGTCAGGGTACCGAAAGCCAATCTTCTTCCCAATGTTGAAGGGCTGAAAGGTCCTTTGGGTTGTCTCAGCAAAGCGAGATACGGTATAGCCTGGGGTGCTATCGGAGCCGCTTTGGATTGTTATGACTCTTCACTGAGATATAGCAAAGAAAGACATCAGTTTGGTAAAGCATTAGGTCAGTTTCAGCTTACGCAAAAAAAGCTTGCAGAAATGATAACCGAAATCACCAAAGCTCAGTTGCTGGCATGGAGACTGGGCACCCTGGCCAATAAAGGTCAGGCCACACCGGGACAAATTAGTATGGCCAAAAGAAACAATGTCCAGATGGCTCTCGAAATAGCCCGCGAAGCACGTCAGATTCATGGAGGAATGGGCATCACCGGCGAATATTCCATCATGCGTCATATGATGAACCTTGAAAGTGTCATCACATACGAAGGTACCCACGACATTCATTTGCTGATCACCGGAATGGACGTGACAGGATACAATGCTTTTTCCTAAATAAAACCCAATGACCAAAGAATGGAATTTTGAGTGGCAAAGCTACTTGTTTGTGGCAGGAGTTATTGCCCTTTTTTTATTGCCTATATACAATGTAGCAGATCATAAATATAGGTTTTATACAGAAAACATCGTTTCCATTGCCGTTTTTTTGAGTTTTTCAAAATATATTTTCCTTTTGAAATTTTCGCCTTTCGCCAGAAAGAAATGGCTGAAATTTGCCGTTGTCTTTTTATGTATACCGTTGATGATGTATCTGATTGATGCATTGTACGAGTTTCAGAAGTTTCTGGATGAAGAAGGGATTGCAAGCGTTTTGGTTCATACTTCGGATATGTCCAACTACAATTTCGGAAAATTCATGCGATATCAGTATATGTTTTTTAATACCGGGGCGATCGTGGTGACTTTTTTAATGCCGATACGCCTTATCATTTCTTTTTGGCGCACCTACAACACTCCAGATAAAGTATAATAAAGTTATGTCACAAATCAAAGAATTTAACGATTACCGAAGCCGGATGAATGACGTCATTTTGTCAAAAGATAACATGGTGTTAAAACGTTTTTTCAGCCTGGACAACCAAACCTACAAAGACGGTGCATTGTCTGAAAAAACCAAAGAACTTTTGGGATTGGTAGCTTCTATGGTCCTGCGATGTGATGATTGTATCAAATATCATTTGGGCACCTGTTTTGATTTGGGCGTCACTACTGAAGAAGTTTATGAAGTCTTTTCAGTGGCCAATCTTGTGGGTGGATCAATCTGTATTCCACACACCAGAAGAGCTGCTGAGTACTGGGAAGAACTGTTGAAAGAAGGCTCTGAAGGATAATTTGTTTTGAAATGAGACCCAAGAGATTAGTATTTTAGATGAGCTAAAATTCAACTTTTTCATTTTCACTCATTTTCTACCAACACTTATTTCAAAACAAACGTCTTGGAGATAAAACATATAAAATGAAAATGAAATGGTTTATTCTAAGCGGACTTTTGTTGGGTTTGATTTCCTGTTCCAAAAACGAAGATCGCATTTTACTCAGGGTCAGGAATGTAAGTTCAGAGGATTTTAAAAATGTCCGCCTCTACGATCAATCTATGGGAGACATAGATGCCGGACAAACCACCTTTTATAAAGAATTTGAAACTGCCTACCCCATTGCGTACGTTGAAGCCGAAATCAAAGGTGTAAAAACCTATATTGTTCCGATTGATTATGTAGGAGAAATACCTTTAGAAAATGGGAAATATACGTTTGAAATAGGGATCAACCCTTTGGCTCAAAGTATTTACGATCAGCTGACCTTAAAGTTGGTAGAGGATTAGTTGCAGTAAGTCGGTTTTTTAGTTTACCCTAAATCCTGAGATAACCCGGGATGTTTCTTTTTCAAAAATTCTAACCTTTTTGTGCCCGGTATACGATGGCAGGAGGAATATTCCATAACACAAATTCGTATCTCATCTTCGGAAAGATTTTTTGATAAATTTTAAGGTTACCGGAGAATATTGATATTGTATATAGGTTCCATGTTCTTTGAGATTATCATGGATGGTCTGAATCATCAGAATAATTTCACTTTCTTTAAACAAAGTGAGGGGAAGACTGGAAACAATAATATCGGGTTTCGGAAGATTGTATCTGTGAATAATGTCGGCAATATCAAAGGCAGAATCGTTTAACATGATGAGTCTGTGGTCACCCGAAAATTTTTCTTTGCTGTGGTTAAAAAAAGTTTCATTTATTTCAAGAGAAATTAAAGTGAGATCCTTTCTGCCGTGTTTTAATATTTCCTCTGTTATAACACCGTCTCCTGTTCCTAATTCCAGAATAAAATGGGTGTGTTCCCAATCTATTTTTTTCAGACATGTCCGCACAAGATGTTTTGAACTGGGTGCTACAGTACCACTTGTTTTGAAATTTTTTAAAGCCTCAACCAGGAAAAAGTTCATAACAAGAATTGGTGTTTATGTATAAGTTGTAAAAGTATTGAAATGTTTTTACTTTGTCACAATAGAACCGATTTTTTCACCTTCTATTATTTTTAATAAATTTCCTTTTTCATTAATATCAAATACGATGATCGGCAGATTATTTTCTTTACATAACGTAAATGCAGTCATATCCATGACATTCAGACCCATTTGAATGGCTTTGTCGAAAGATATTTTGTCAAACTTAACAGCTTCGGGGTTTTTTTCCGGATCACTATCATAAATTCCGTTTACGCGAGTCCCTTTGAGTATAATGTTGGCACTAATTTCATTGGCTCTCAACGCTGCAGCTGAGTCCGTCGTAAAATAAGGACTTCCGGTTCCGGCACTGAATATAATAACCCTTCCTTTTTCTAAATGTCGGATAGCTCTACGTCGGATATAAGGTTCAGCAATCTGACGCATTTCAATAGCGGAAATCAAACGGGTATATACACCATGTTGTTCCAACGCATTCTGTAATGCCATTCCGTTGATACAGGTTGCAAGCATACCCATATAATCACCCGTAACCCTTTCGATACCGGAAGATTCAGCACTCAGTCCTCTGTATATATTTCCACCACCGATGACAATAGCAACTTCTACACCCAGTTCGGATATTGATTTTATCTCTTCTGCATAATAATTGAGCATTTCCGCGGTAATGCCAAATCGTTGTTCTCCCATCAGGGATTCGCCGCTAAGCTTCAACAATACTCTTTTAAAGGGTTTCATTTTTAGAAGTGGTTTGAATAATTGAAAAGATAAACAGGATAATCGATGTTTCGGACAAAAAAAAAGCGGTAAATTATTACCGCTTTTTTATAAAATTTTATCCTAATTTTACGTGTTTGAACGCCGTTGCTGTCAGGTTCGGATTTTTTGATTTCAGATAATCAGCGACACTGATTTTACCATCTTTAACAAAAATCTGATTCAACAAAGTATTATCTTTGAAAAATTTAGTCAGTTTACCCTGTGCTATTTTTTCAAGCATCTCTTCAGGTTTACCTTCCTGACGTGCGATTTCTTTTCCGATTTCAATTTCTTTGGCAATAATATCCTGAGAAACATCATCTTTGTCCAAAGCTACCGGTTTCATTGCAGCAACCTGCATGGCTACGTCTCTTCCTGCTTCAACAAAAGCTTTGTCATCCATGTTCAATCCGACCAATACACCGGCTTTATTTCCCATGTGTATATAAGAAGTAACCAATGGAGCACTTAAAAACTGGTATTCAGAAACTTCGATTTTTTCACCAATCTTCGCAACCTGCTCAGACATAACGGTTTCTATCGTGATTCCGTTCAGTTCCAAAGCATTTAAAGCTTCTCTGCTTTCAGGAAAATGTTTAAGGGCCAGGCTTGCAATCTCTTTTGTAAGATTTACGAAATCTTCATTTTTTGCAACGAAGTCTGTTTCGCAACTTAATCTTACGACAATACCTTTGTTTTGTTCGTCGTTGACCAAAGCAATGACAACACCTTCTTTGGCATCTCTGTCAGCTCTTTTTTCTGACATTTTCTGACCTCTTAATCTGAGAAGTTCGATGGCTTTATCAAAGTCTCCGTTTGCTTCAGTCAAAGCTTTTTTGCAGTCCATCATACCTGCTCCGGTAATATCCCGGAGTTCTTTTACAACGGATGCTGATATCGTGATTTCACTCATGATTCAAATTTTTTATTCAATGATTTTGAAAATTAATCTTCTTTGGTTTGTTTGTCTGCTCTTCTTTCGTCCAAACCTTCTTTAATGGCAGATACTACATAATCAGTGATTAGTTTTACTGATTTTGAAGCATCATCATTCGCCGGAATCGGAAAGTCCACTTTGTTAGGATCAGAATTGGTATCTACCATAGCAAATGTTTTCATTCCCAATCTTTTAGCTTCAGCCAAAGCAATGTGCTCATGGTGAATATCCACCATAAATACAGCACTCGGAAGTCTGTTAAGATTTGCAATACCACCAAGAACTCTTTCCAACTTATCCTTTTCTCTGGTTAAAGTCAAACGTTCTTTTTTGGTAATAGAGATCGCAGGGTCTGTCAGCATCTTATCAATGCTGTTCATTTTTTTAACTGATTTACGGATGGTAGAAAAGTTGGTCATCATTCCACCCAACCATCTTTCCGTAACATAAGGCATTTCTGCACTCAAAGCTGCTTTGGCTACGATGTCTTTAGCTTGCTTTTTGGTAGCAACAAAAAGAATTTTTTTACCTGATTTTGCCATTTGTTTCATGGCAAATGCAGCTCTGTCAAGACACTCAGCTGTTCTGTTGAGGTCGATGATGTGGATGCCTTTTCTTTCCATAAAGATATAAGGAAGCATCTTTGGATTCCACTTTCTTTTTAAGTGCCCGTAGTGGACACCTGCGTCCAACATTTCGTTATATGTGGGTTTGTTCATTTTTTGAATTTTTACGATACGATGATAATAAAAAAATTAACGTTTAGAGAACTGGAAGCTCTTTCTTGCCTTAGGTTTACCGAATTTCTTCCTTTCGACAACTCTTGAATCTCTCGTTAAATATTTTTTCTCCTTCAACGGTTTCTTATTGTCTTCGCTGATTTTTACCAGTGTTCTGGCAAATGCCATTCTGATAGCTTCTGCTTGTCCTTTAAAACCACCACCCGCAACATTAACTTTGATGTCATAAGCACCTTCAGCTCCTGATATTCTGATAGGATCCATGATGATACCCTGAATGCTGTCCATTGGGAAGTAATCTTTAAACTCTTTGCCATTGACAGTGATTTTACCACTGCCCTTGGTGAAATATACTCTGGCAGTAGATGATTTTCTTCTGCCTATGCTGTGTAATGTATCCATGCTTATTAAAATTTAAATGGTTCTGGTTTTTGCGCCTGATGCGGATGAGCCGCTCCTTCGTACAAAAACAATTTTTTAATCTGAACTCTTCCTAACTTGGTTTTAGGTAACATCCCTTTTACTGCCAGTTCCAAAACCTGATTAGGCCTTTTTTCCAGCATCTCTTTGGCTGTTCTTCTTTTTTGCCCGCCCGGATATCCTGAGTATCTCTGATATTCCTTGTCGTCAAGTTTGTTTCCCGTAAATCTTACTTTGTCAGCATTGATTACGATGACATAATCTCCCATGTCAGCATGCGGTGTAAAGTTAGGTTTGGTTTTACCTCTCAGTACACTGGCAATCCTGGTCGCAAGTCGACCTACGATTTCGCCTTCTGCATCGACTATGTACCATTTTGAATCGGCACTCTCTTTCGTAGCAGACTTTGTTTTGTAACTTAATGTATTCACTTTGTCTAAAATTTATACGATTTTGAATCTGTTTTTAATCGGTTTTTCCGAAAATGGACGCAAAGGTAATAGTAGTTCTTATTTTAAAAAAATATTTTGACAATTATTTTTCTAAAAAATTTCATAAACCATTGAAAAACAGCTAAAATATGGACAACTTTTTATTTTCACCCTGATTTTAGATTGTTTTTGACTCATTGATCTCCGTGGAATTATTGCCGCCAAGCCATTCGACCTGTCTGAAAAGGTACGAACATAGCTCACCATTGGCTTTTTGAAGGTGTAATTTTCCATCTTCACCAACATATCTTATGATGGCATTGAAAGTTTGACCTTCAGCATCGCGGTATTTATAATATGTATTCGCACCGAATAATTTCGTTATAAAGATTTCTCTGTATTCCGCTTTCCGCGAAGAAAACAAAACTTTTTCAAAATGGTCATCCAGTGTGTCCCTTATCTCAGTCAGTAAAGTTTCCACATCTGTTTTGTTTCCTGTCTCTGATTTAACAGACGTCGGATTGGGCAGCGTAGCCGGAAAATCCACTTCATTTACGTTCAAACCGATACTTACGACACAATTTGTGATTTTATCTCCCCGCAAAGTATTCTGAATCAGTATACCGGCTATTTTTTTTTCTCCCACATATATATCATTGGGCCATTTTACCGTAAGATGTTGAAGTTGGTATTTGTCCAATACGTCCAATAAACAGGTGGTTACCCAAATGGTAAGGTCAAATTGGCGCAAAACGACCATGTCCCGGGGATAGTATACCATACTGAGCAAGAGGTTTTTCCCTGACGAACTATGCCATGTCCTGCCAATTTGGCCTCTTCCGCCTGACTGAAAGTCAGAAGTTATACAAAATCCCTGAGGTGGATTGGTTTTTGATAGTACACTACAAAGATAATCGTGCGTGGAATCGATTTCTTCAAAATGTTGCCTGTTTTTTGTCTGTAAATGAGGATTCATGACATGGTGTATAGAAAATGTTGTAATTTTGCGCAAAGAAAAGTAAAATTAAAGTAAATATAAAAAAGGAATTCATTGGTAAGTACAAAAATTAAAAGTAAATCAGAAGAACTGCTCAATAACCTGATCATAGATGCTATTCAGGATATTAAAGGAAAAAATATCGTTAAAATAGACCTTCGGACGCTACATGACGCACCCACAGATTTTTTTATTGTTTGTGAAGGTGACTCAACCACTCAGGTAAAAGCTATCTCCGACAATATTCAAAGACGTCTTAAAACTGAATTGGGTGTTTCACCGTATCATAGTGAAGGAGCTGACAGTTCCCGATGGGTATTGGTAGACTATTTTCAAACAGTTGTTCACGTTTTTTATCCCGAAACCCGCGAGTTTTATGACATTGAAGAGCTCTGGAGCGATGCAGGTTTTACAACTTATGAAAATGTCTGAACTTATCGTTTGTCGGACAATTTGTTTCAATTGTCGGGTTTTTAAAACGATTTTATAATTTATACGTTATTGTGTCATAATGTTTTTTAATGGAAAATAATCAGGAAAATAATAATAAAGCGCCTAAATTTAATTTTAGCTCTTATTGGCTGTATGGTATCATCATTCTCGTACTCATCGGCATTAACCTTTCAATTAAAATGAATGAGTCCACCGAAAGTCTGGATATCAATTCTTTTGAAGAAAAAGTTAAAGCAGGTGAGGTGGAACGTGTTGACATTATCAACAAAGAAATAGCCAATGTTTACCTTAAAAAAGAGGTGATTGAAACCAAATATCCGAATTTTAAGGATAACGCCTGGAATGTAAATCAACCTCAGTACAGTTTCAGAATAGCCGATATAGGTAATTTTGAACAATTGATCAGACAACTCAAAGAACAGGGATTTCCGGTCAATTATGAAGTCAAACAGGAAACCAATTACCTCATTCATATCCTAAATTGGTTGTTGCCATTTGCCCTTTTATTGGGTCTGTGGTTGTTTATCATGCGAAGGGTTTCAGGTGGTCCGGGTGGTCCGGGCGGCCAAATATTCAACATCGGTAAGTCTAAAGCCACCCTTTTTGACAATAATACAAAAGTAAGTGTCACTTTTGCGGATGTTGCAGGCCTTAATGAAGCCAAGGTCGAAGTAATGGAGGTTGTCGACTTCCTTAAAAATCCTAAAAAATATACCGCACTCGGTGGAAAAATACCTAAAGGTGTCCTGCTTGTTGGCCCTCCGGGTACAGGTAAAACCTTACTGGCAAAAGCCGTGGCAGGGGAGGCCGGTGTTCCGTTTTTCTCCATTTCAGGTTCGGATTTTGTCGAAATGTTTGTTGGAGTCGGAGCTTCCAGAGTTCGTGACTTATTCAAACAAGCACGTGAAAAAGCTCCTTGTATCGTCTTTATTGACGAAATTGATGCGATAGGTCGTGCTCGCGGACGTAATGCCATTCAGGGTGGAAATGATGAAAGAGAAAATACCCTCAATCAGTTATTGGTTGAAATGGATGGTTTTTCTACCGATAAAGGAGTTATTATGATGGCTGCGACCAACAGACCGGATATTTTGGATGCTGCCTTACTGAGACCGGGACGTTTCGACCGACAAATAGGAATTGATCCGCCGGACATCATAGGTAGGGAAGAAATTTTTAAAGTACACCTCCGGGCTATCAAAATATCTGAAGAAGTAAATCCTCAGGTTTTGTCTGAAATGACTCCTGGATTTGCAGGTGCGGATATCGCCAATATTTGTAACGAAGCAGCCCTCATCGCTGCCCGAAGAAACAAACAGGCAGTAGATCTGGATGATTTTAATTATGCCCTTGACAGAGTCATTGGTGGTCTTGAAAAAAAGAATAAAATCATCTCACCAAAAGAAAAAGAAATCATTGCTTATCATGAGGCGGGCCACGCAATATGCGGTTGGTACCTGGAACATGCCAGTCCATTGGTAAAGGTCACTATTGTTCCGAGAGGAATGGGTACACTCGGATACGCACAATATTTACCTAAAGAAGAGTATATCATTCGTACAGAACAACTTTTGGACAGAATGTGTATGACCTTAGGTGGAAGAGCCGCAGAGAGAATCATTTTTGATAAAATTTCCACAGGTGCGCAGAATGACCTGGATCAGGTGACCAAAATGGCTTACGGAATGGTTACGGTGTACGGATTGAATGATACTATCGGTAATGTGTCATTTTACGCTATGTCACAGGATCAGTTTAATAAACCGTACTCTAATGAAACTGCCAGAATGATTGACGAAGAGGTCAGAAAACTGATTGAGAATCAATACCGCAGAGCACAGGAATTGTTGACCGAGAAAAAAGAACAACTCACGATGCTTGCAGAAACCTTATTGGATAAAGAAGTTTTACTTAAATCTGATGTTGAAAGATTGATCGGACCAAGACCGGTACCGATTGACGAATTGGCTATTACAAATAATACCGTAATTATGCCGACACAACAAACAGAAGGGTAGTCTTTCTTAATAATTTAAAAAAAACAAGGTTCATGAAGCGTTATCTTTATGAACCTTGTTTTTTTAGGCTATAATTAAAATGGTAAATCATCAAAATCCTCCTTTTTCATATCACCAAAAGGGTCGTTTTGAGTGGTAAATTCAGGTGGAGATTGACTTACATCAGGAAATGAACTGCTACCGACTCCGGGAGTCTGATTTGAAGCTTTTTCAACTTTCCAGGCATTCAGGTTGGTAAAATATTTACCTTGCCATTCCCGACCTCTCAGATCAAAAAATACTTTGATTTTTTCGTTTTCCTGATATTCATCAATAACCTGACACTTGTCCTGTGTCAATTGAAATTTAACAAATTGCGGATAGGTCCCTTCTGTCGTGATGACAAATTCCCTTGTCTGAAAACTGCTTGTTTTTGACTCCGTATCAAATTTTTTTACCAGATTGCCTTCAATCTCAAATGACATATGATTTAATTTATTTAATATGTAATGTATAAATATTAATAAGCTTTCGCAAAAATAACTCTCCTTGCAGAAGGTTTTCCTGAATAAACACAACTACCGGCTTCATCAGGTGCATCTATAGGAATACAACGTAGGGTCGCTTTTGTCTCCTCTTTGATTTTTAATTCCGTTTCTGTCGTTCCGTCCCAGTGTGCCAAAACAAATCCGCCTTTGGTATCAAGAATTCGTTTAAAATCATCAAAATTATCTACCCTGGTTGTATTTGCCTGACGGAAATCGTAAGCTCTTTTTAAAAGATTGTTCTGAATATCATCCAATAATTCGGTGACATATTCAACAATTCCGTCCAGAGATACATTGTCCTTTTCTTTGGTGTCTCGACGAGCCACTTCAATCTGATTATTCGCCAAATCTCTGGCGCCGAGTCCCAATCTGACCGGAACGCCTTTCATCTCATATTCTGCAAATTTAAATCCGGGCCTTTTTGAATCATCAATGTCTATTTTTACCGAAACCCCTTTTGCTTTCAAACCTTGGGCAATTTCTTCTGCTTTGGAAATTAGTTCAGGATCAGGTCTTGGAATCGGAACGATGACCACCTGAATCGGTGCCAGTTTCGGAGGAAGTACAAGACCATCATCATCTGAATGGGTCATAATCAAAGCTCCCACCAATCTTGTCGTTACACCCCAGGAGGTTGCCCAAACAAATTCTGATTCATTTTTTTCATTCATGAAAGTAACTTCGAATGCTTTAGCAAAATTCTGTCCCAGAAAATGTGATGTTCCGGCCTGCAATGCTTTGCCGTCCTGCATCAACGCTTCAATTGTGTAAGTGTCAACAGCTCCGGCAAATCGTTCGTTTTCGGATTTGGCTCCCTGAATGACAGGCATAGCCATAAATTCTTCTGTAAACTGAGCGTACAGGTCGTGTATCATTCTGGCTTCCTGACGTGCTTCGTTTTCAGTAGCGTGAGCTGTGTGACCTTCCTGCCACAAAAATTCTGCTGTCCTCAAAAATGGTCGGGTTCGCATTTCCCATCTGACGACATTGGCCCATTGGTTGATTAACAAAGGCAAATCCCGGTATGACTGAATCCAGTCTTTATAGGTACTCCAAATAATCGTTTCAGAAGTGGGTCTTACAATCAATTCTTCTTCAAGTTTTGCTTCCGGGTCGACGATAACGCCCTTTCCGTTCGGGTCGTTCATCAAACGGTGGTGGGTTACCACAGCACATTCTTTGGCAAAACCTTCTACGTGTTGAGCTTCCTTACTTAAAAAACTTTTAGGTATAAATAACGGAAAATAAGCATTAACGTGACCGGTTTCTTTAAACATCTTGTCTAATTGGTCACGGATTTTTTCCCAGATTGCATAACCATATGGTTTGATGACCATACATCCTCTGACAGCTGAATTATCTGCCAATCCTGCTTTTTTAACAATGTCATTATACCACTGCGAATAGTTTTCTGCCCTGCTTGTGATTTCTTTTGCCATGTTTCTTGTGAATATGTTAGATTTACGTTAAAATAGTGATTGTCCGGAAATTCAGGTTAACTTTAACTGTTTTTAAACGTCAAATGATTAATTGAAAAGTCAATCGGAAGTTTTAACACTTTTTATTATTTCTGCCGAAAACTTTAAAACTTAATTAACGGTATAATCGGCACAAAAGTAATAAATTGCATTCGATTTCAGCGCATGTCCAAAAAAGTAGTTTTTATTTCATAACCAAAGATAAAATATTTTTTCGGATATCCGGCCTAAAAAAGTAAAAGTTTATCTATCGAACACATTAAATTTTACATCATGAGAACCTCACATTTTTTAACCACCATCTTTTTTACCTTATCGGTAATGGTGCCTGCTTTAGCGCAATTTGACGATTTATATTACGATCGGGAAGCAGCCAAAAAAGCAGCTAAAAATAAACCGGTATCAGAATTCTCCGATAACAGAACCAGTCAAGAGGTCAGTGAACCGGTGTATGACGATTATTACGGATATGAATTTGACGAAGAGAGTGAATATTATTCTGATTACGATTATGCGTACACAACTCGAATCCGAAGATTTCATCAGCCTCAACCACCATTGAGATATTATTCTTCTTTTGATTATTGGTATAATGACTTTTATTACGACCCGTTTTATGACAATAATTTTGGGGTGAATGTCTTTATAGGAACCCCTGTGTTTGGATGGAACAGATGGAACAGGTGGAACATGGGCAATTCATGGGGATTTAACGGTCCTTTCAACCATTGGAACAGATGGAATCGTTGGAACCAATGGAATCAATGGAATTCATGGGCATTCAATGATCCTTGGGGTTGGAACTCTTTCGGATGGAATTCATGGAATAATTGTCCTCCGATATACGGATGGGGTAACAACATTTACTATACTAATGTATACAATAATTACGGCAATGTAAATACCGGAGGTAATGTAGGTGGAAATAACGGGGGCTGGGGCAGCAATGGAGTTGCAAACAGGGTTGTCAATCAGTCCAGACGAGACGGAGGCCTTGTTTCCTCGCCAAATGGCAGAGGTACTACCAGACGTTTGACCGGAGAAAATCCGACTCAGGATGGCGTAAAACCCACACAAACCGGTCTGACAACAGGTGATTCTGATTCCCCTCTCAACAGAACCAGCCCGAGAGCAAGTACAAGAGTGTATAAAGGTGACAGCAAAAATGTTGATCCCAGAACCAATACACCGGGACCGGATACCAGACGTAAAGATCCGACACAAAGTACGGAACCTAAAGACAGAACCAGCCCGAGAACATCACCAAAAAATAATACTGATGTTCCGCCTAACAGGGACAATGGTACACGAACACCACCAACCAGAGGCAATGACAATGGGGTTTCAGAACCAACAAGAAGTACTCCGCCTTCCAGAGAAAAATCAAGAAGTACAGATAATGAAGGTATAAGAGGAAACAGTGAGCCCCTAAGAAGCACTCCTCCGAAACAATCTGAAAGGACAGAACCTTCCAAACCTACCTCAACGCCTCCTTCCAGCCGTTCAGGTGGAGGAAGTGAATCCAATAGCAGCAGAAGTTCTTCACGTTCAGGTGGGGGTTATGAATCGTCTTCATCCAGATCCTCTTCTTCGGGTAGTATGAACCAAAGCAGGTCATCAGGAGGTTTTGATTCGGGATCCTCCAGATCCTCTTCTTCAGGAAGTATGAATTCCGGAGGATCTTCCAGATCTTCCTCTTCAGGTTCATCATCAGGATCCTCTTCTTCAGGCCGCTCTGGCGGGTCTTCAAGAGGAGGAGGCAGAGGTTAGTCAAATAGACGTGTTTTTAATTTTGATATAATTAATAATTGATTGTAAAGAAAGGAACAGGGATAGCCCGTTCCTTTCTTTTAATACACTTTCTGAGCTTCACCTTATAAAAAAGAAAAAATATTTACCTTTTCTTTTAGATTGGTTTGGATAAATCAATGGAACTTAAGGAATTTAATTTGCAAACCCATTTAATCATAAATTCATGAAAAACATCATATATATATTTTTAAGTGTACTTTTTATCCCATCAGCCCGGTCTCAAAATATAACAGATATTGTCAGATGGTCAGATTTTCGAAATACGGGAACTGCAGGATCCCTTGGTGTCAGTAATTCGATAGGAGCTGTTGGTGGAGATATCACTGCAGCAGGTATTAATCCGGCAGGTATAGCAGAATTTAAAAAGTTTGTGTTTAATTTTTCAGCCGGAATGAACAGCGTAAATAATACTTCGTACCTGAAGGCAAATGAGCTTAGTACCAACAGAACCAAAAGCAATCAGTTTGGCATATATAATGCCGGCCTTGTTTTTGGTAATTACAGACCGAAAAAGAATTTTACTTCTTCCAATTTTGCTATTGGATTTACAAGGCAAAATACTTTTAAAGAAAAGTTTTTTACAAAGGGCAAACTGTAGGAACCATAACCGAATATTTTGCTGAAAAAGCAAATGGCATCAAAGTTTTCAGATGGATGATTTTGAAGATTATCCGGCATACATAACAGGAGCCATTTTTCAGATTTTGACGGGATTAGATTTTTTGAAACAGATTTCTAGGATAATTTACATATTATCAAAGAACAAAATATCACCAGATCGGAAATTTAAATGAATGGTCTCTCACATGGGCAGGAGAATATAAAGATAAGTTTAATATCGGAATTGGTATAGGAATTCCTGTAGGCACTTTTAAAGAGCAAAAGGTGTATATCGAACAAGATCCTGAAAATAATATTCTAAACTTTAATTATTTAAAATAAATAGAAGATCTAACTATAACAGGAAGAGGATTTAACGCAAAAATTGGGAATTATAGCCAAAACCATTAAATTGGTTAAGAATCGGAGGAGCCTTTCATTCGCCTACATGGTTCAGATTTACAGAAAATTACAGACAACTTTGGATTATCATTATGATGACCAATTGAAAACCTATCCGGGTCCGAATGATCAAAGACCTGAGTTGAACTTTGAATACAGAATTACCAATCCCTGGAGAGCTGTTGGAAGTTTAGGAAGTGTTTATGCGTTGGGAGATATCAAAGGTTTTATTAATGCAGATATTGAATTTATAGATTATGGTTCTGCTGAATACAATGGTACTGCTTTACAAACGACCCTGGAGAAATAGAATATACCAATTCATTAAATCAAACCATCACCAATACATTGACTTCGGCTACTAATGTCCGTTTAGGTGCAGAACTTGCGTATGATGCATTCAGGTTGCGGGAGGGTGGTACCAGTTTTATTCTCCTCTTGCAAACCAAAGAGCAGCAAATAACAGCTATTCAATGGGTCTGGGGTTCAGAGGGGAGTCCTTTTTTGTAGATTTTGCATTACAGTTTACCAATACCATCTCAGGATATAATGCTTATACAGTTACCAATACTTCAAGAGATCCGCTGGTCAATATTGACAGACAAAATACTTTAGGATTGGTGACTTTGGGATTCAGATTGTAATATTAGGTTTGGAATAACATAAAATCTAAACTTTTACGTTATAAAATTCAGATTTAATGACAAGGTAAGGTAGTAATCAAACCGATGAGATTTCTGGTTTACTTTTTAATTTGTTAAATCAAAAAATGAATTGTATTCAGAATATAATGATTTAAAAACTTTATATATTTTTGTGAGTTATAATCAAATAGATTTGCCCTAAAAGATCCTTTTTGTATGCTTTGGATTTTTATTATAAGTTTGTTCGATATTTTCTACATGATTCCTTTGGTTCACGTAGAGGTAGAGCCGCATGTGAGGGAACAAATGTTGATGAAGGTAAACAATGTCAGGAAAAACGGATGTCGTTGCGGAAAAAGGTACATGGCTCCGGCCGGACCTGTAAAATGGGATGAAACTTTGTATAAAAGTGCTATGTCCCATGCATTGGATATGGCAAGCAATAAGTTTTTTGCACATTATTCATCCGATGGTTTGAATATAGGAGACAGGTTGGAGAAAATAGGATATGACTGGCAGGTCGTAGGTGAAAATCTGGGTGAAGGACAGAAAAGTTTTGATGAAGTATTGGAAGATTGGATGCAAAGTTACTCACATTGCGTCATGTTGATGAATCCTAAGGTTGATGAAATGGCAGTAGCCCGATATGAAAAATATTGGGTTCAACATTTTGGCAAAAAAATGAGACGATAGAGACGCCTGAAATCAAATCCCACCAGAATAGGTTTGATTTTTGCAGAAATGGAACTTTTATTTGATACTACTGAATTTCTGAAAATGTATCACCATATTTGATATCTCCGGTTTTTATGCCCCGGGCCAACCAATATTTTCTTTGTTCTGAAGTTCCGTGGGTAAAACTTTCTTCCACGACATATCCTTGTGTTCTTTTTTGAATATTATCATCACCTACAGAGGCAGCAGCACTGAGGGCCTCTTCAATATCTCCTTCGGATAAATAATTTTTCATATGATTTGCCCAAACGCCGGCATAAAAATCTGCTTGCAGTTCCATGGCAATGTATGCTTTCTGACCTTCTTCTCCGCCCTGACTTCTGAGTTGATGAACTTTTGTTAAAATACCCTGGAGATGCTGCACATGATGACCTACTTCATGTGCTATCACATAAGCTATGGTGAAATCACCCCCTGTGGCTCCAAACCGGTCTCTCAGTACATGGAAAAAATCGAGATCCATATATACAGCTTCATCTGCCGGACAATAAAAAGGCCCTGTATTGGCTGACGCACCTCCGCATGCAGATTTTGTAGAGCCACTATACAATACCAACTTAGGTTCGCGGTAAGTGCTTCCATGTTGTTCAAATATTTTACCCCAAACATCTTCTGTTCCGGCCAACACTTTAGAGACAAAGTCTCCCATTGCTTTTTCTTCAGCCGTAAGCTCTTTGGCAGGAGTTTCAGAGGTTTGTGTCATTTGATTTTGCAATGCATCAACCAATTGGGCATTATCCCCGCCTCCCAGGAATAATTGTACCACAAGAAATATAATACCTATGAGTCCTCCTCCGGCAGCTACTTTTCCTGTTGTACTCATACCACGACGGTCTTCAAAGTTGTCACTTTTCCGATAATCATCCAGCTTCATATGATATATGTTTTATTGGATAAAGGTATTAAATATTTTTTTATAAAGGACTTTTGTATGCGAAAAATAGCATACGCGACGTTATTTTCTATTTTTATCCGGGAAAAATATTCAGACACTGATCTTCTTTTTCTCTCATTTTTTTTTCGTCTTCAGGCGACTTATCATTATACCCGATCATATGAAGGAGTCCGTGGGCGATTACTCTTTTTAGTTCTGTATCGAAGGTCTCGTCATAAGTTTCTGCATTGGATAGAACGGTATCAATGCTGATGTAAATTTCCGCTTTAAGGCTGTCTTTTTGATGGGAATAGGGAAATGTAATGATATCGGTGTAGTAATCGTGATTCAGAAATTGTTTGTTTATTTCCAAAATTTTTTCATCGTCACAAAATACGTAGTGAATATCATTGATTATGCAGTTTTCTAAGGTGGCAATTTGTGTCAGCCAGTTTTTATATACCTTAACTCTACCTTTTAATGGGTGGGTGATATTCCCTTCCAGGTGAAAAAATATTCCTGACATAAATCAGGCGTGTTGTTTTTGCAGGGTAAAATACATTTCTACGGATCGTCCCTGATTTTTGAAAGAGATGTGGTCAGCGAGAGCTTTCATGATGTAAACCCCTCTGCCTCCGCAACATTCTATATTATCCTCACAGGTAGGGTCGGGTACACTTCCGGGATTAAAGCCTATACCTTCGTCGGTGACACAAAAAGTCATGCCTTCACCGACTTCCATATAGTCAATACTGACTTTTTTGTTTTCGTCGTATTTATTACCGTGGATGATGGCATTATTTACTGCTTCAGTTAAGCTGATCAGGATATCTGCGTAACGGTCAGGATGAACTTTATAAAGGTTTGCCCATTGTTTAAGATGAGCTTCCAATTCGGCAATATTGTTGGGATGAGAAGAAATGGTTAACATGTGATACTTCATTTAAAGTGAATTTAGTACTCCTTTTTTGGGCAGGTCATCAAAATAAAAGCTTTACCTGTGTTGTAGAGGAAACATGTAATGTCTCCGGCAACAAGTCCAAAACGTAGGATGTAATTACAAAAACCATGCTATTTTTTTTTATTGCCAATATTTTTTTCACATTAATTTACTTTTTTTAATGTTTGGTAATATTGGTCTACTAATGTTCTGTAATAAGGTTTTAAGGATGGTGAAACGGTTTTGTACATATCAACTTCAGCCTGCCTTTTTTTAAGGTATGCCTGAATGGCCGGAGGAATTTCTTTTTTGGTTTCCAATGCTGTTTCAGACTTCCTTTTTTCGTCAAGTTCTCTTTGTTGTTCTGCTTTTTCAGCTTCCAAGAGGCGGGTTTCAATGTCTTTGAGACGTTTCATCGTCTCATAATTTAATCTTTTATTGACAAGATCGGTTTCAATTTTGTCCATATTATTAATCAGTTCGTCAAGTTCCTTTGAACCTTTTCCCTGTTCCATTTTTTCTTTCTGAATTTCTTGAAGTGCTTTACGTAAAGCAGCTTGTTTTGCTGCTGCTTCCCCGTAATCTTTTGAAGAATTACCATCTTTGCCGTCCTTGCCTTCTTTTTTATTTTCGCCCATTTTCTGGATTTGTTCTCCCAAACCTTGCTGACCTTTGGTGATTTTATCCATAGGAACTTTACCCGGTTTACTTCCCGGGGAATTGCCCGGTTTTTTGCACATTTGAGAACCCGGCATACCGGAAGCAGCCTGCTGTTGTGCGTTTTCAAGAGACTCGGACAACATGAGCGCCAGATCGTTCAGGTTTTTCATCACTCTGCGTTGTTTTTCATTTCCTTTGGCCACCTGTCTTTCTTCGAGAAGGGTTAAAGTTTCTTTGAAATTAAATTTTATCTCATTCATTTTATCCAGGACAAAACTTTCGAGATCGCTGTTTCTGTTGCTCAGCGCAGTCAATGTATCTTCAATGATTTTGAAATCGTTTCTCAGTTTAAATTGTTTCTGTACGCTATTGACAAAAGGAGGTGTATTGATAGGCGTTTTTTCCATAAATTTGGACAAATCTTCCTGATCAAAAGAAAGTTTGACAAGATTTTCGAGCAATTGTCTTAAGGTTTTGACATCTTCCATTGCCTGATCACTTTCTCCTCCCTGCATCGATTCCTGCATTTCAGAAGCTTTGGATTTCATTTTTTTGGCGGCATTTTTTTGAGATTTGGATGCAGCACTGTTCTGGTTTTTGTCCAGTTTTTCTTTGCTGTCCTCCATTTCGTCGCTTATTTCCTCCATTTTTTCTTCATTATCTTTGCCAAGCTCTTTGGGACGTTCCAGTTCTTCATTTTTTTTCTCGAGTTCTTCCATTTTTTTCTCGAGTTCCTCAAATTGTTTATTTAACTCTTCCTGTTGTTTTTTGAGTTCTTCTTGGTTGGCGCCTTGTTTTTCGGTTTTATCGCTCAGGTTCTCTTGTTTTTCAGCGAGTTTATTCAACTCTTTGATCTGGTCTTTCGCCATTTTTTCCACTTCGAGTTCTTTATACAGGTTAAGAAGTCTGTCCATTTTTTGTTCCATTTCCTGATTGTCCATCTGAAATTGTTCGAGCATTTGAACGGCATCTTCTTTTTCGAGATCCTGGAGGAGTTCCTGAATTTTCTGCATTAATTCTTCTGCTTCAGGATTGACGGCTTTTTCCATCATTTCCTTAAGCTTTTCCTGTTCTTGTTTGATTTCCTCAGGTTGTGTATTAAACTCTTCCTGATTTTTCATATTTTCTTCGAGTTTTTCTTTGGCTTTTTTGATATTTTCCTGAAGGTTTTTTTGTTCCTGCAACAACTTTTCCATCTGTTTTTTATCCTGCCATTCAAGATTTTTCTGTTGGAGGAGTTTATCTCTCATTTTCTGGAAATTTTCCTGAAGTTTTTCCATAGCCTTGAGCGCCTCTTTTAATTCGTCTTTTACTTCCGCATCGTTTTCTTCTTCTAGTTTTTTGATTTCTTCGATGGTAGGACGTGTATATTGCATCACAGTTGACTTAGCAGACTTACCTCCGTGAATACCATCATTATCTACCACTTCGAAATAAAATGACAGCTGATCTCCGGGATTGAGATTTAACTTTCGGATATCAAAAATATGGCTGAACTGAATCTCTCTGCCTGCTTCTTTTTGTAATTTTTGTGACTGTAATCCTTTATTTTGTCCATTGGCTGAAGTAATTGAATAATGGAAGGCCAAGGTATTCAGGCCATAATCATCGGAAGCTTTTCCAACAAAATAAACAGTCTGATTGTCCAGGCTATCTGTAATTTTATCGGCAGAAACCACAGGATACTGATCTTTAACCACATTTATGGAATACAACAGACTATCCTGAACAGGAACAACTTTGCTTGACAAAAATAATTTGTAAGAAAGGTCGTCATAAATTTTTCTGCTGTAAAAATATTGGGTCGGACTTTTTTGAGAGGCAGCAAGGGATTCATTACCAAAAGTCAATCCTATCTGATCTGTGCCGCTTGCATCAAATTGCCAGGTAACTTTTGTTCCTTCCGGAAGAACCAAATCACCGATATTATCGACCAATTCGTTGGGCCTTTTAAGGTATGATGGAAATTCCAGTGAAACAGAAAAATGATTCATACTGGGTTTGGCCAGAATGCGCAGGTTTTGTTCTTTTGAAAGGACACTTCCCGAAGCTAAACGAAAAGGAGTATCTTTCTGCACGTTACGGAAAGTATAAGAAAAATGTGTTTTATCCTTTTTTTCCATTTTGTATTGAAAACCTTCCATTTCAACAAATACTTCCTGCGGTATAATACTTCCGTCCACACTTATATCTAGGGTGTAGTCGTCAAATTGTACCACTTTCAGGTCATCATTCATAATTTCAAAAGCAAAAGGTGCTGCTTTTTCAAATTCAACATTATTATTAATAATTCTGTTGGTTCCTTCTTTTAAGATGGATGGAGCTCCCAGCAGCAAAAAAAGTAATATTACAAAAGGAGGAAGGGCGTATCTGAGATATTTTTTATTACTTCCTAAATTGATAGCCGATTTAAAAGGAACCAATGTGATTGCTTTTGTTTTCTGGTCAATACTTGCTTCAAGAAGTTCCCGGTTTGCTGCGGTTGATTCCTGTTTTTTTAATTGCAGGATGTTGAGTAATTTATCCTGAACATTGACAAAATGATCTCCGATGATTGTGGCTGCATCTTCATGGGATATGGTTTCTCCCAATCGGAAATATCTGAACAGCGGATTTAATACCCAATATGCCAACGAACCAACACTGACGAAAATAAAAGAATAATAAAATACTTTTCTGACCCCTGACCCGAAATAAAAATAATATTCAAGAATATTAAAACTTAAAAAAAGTATCAATATAGTTGCAATCGTATACAACCCTCCGCGAATCATTTTATTCAGATAATATTTACGAATGAACTGATCAAGTTTTTCAATAAGTTGTTCGTAATTACTCTTGTGTATATTCATGTATCTGTCCTTGATTAAACGTCGTGTTCTTAGTCTGATAACCTTGTTTCCGGTGAGAATCCGGATAAATGAGGCAAATTAAGTGATTTTTAGATATCCGTCAAGTGCCAATTATAAGAAACGATAATTTTTCTTTAAAAGTTCAATAAATAGTCAGAATTGTCATTTTAATATAAAAATATAGGAATTTCTGAAGTTGTTGATATTGATTGAACCTGTTTACCTTTTTGGAACTTTTTTTTTTGACATAAAAAACCTTGGAGACTAAAAAAGTTGACATCATAATCTGAGAATGGATAATCGTGTATTTTGAAAAATTCTTAATCAGAAAGTAATACCTTTGCTGCTTCATTGATTTTTTTATTATGTCTTTACAAAGGAAATGGTTTTACGACCATGTGGCACAAACATCCGAGATGGCTTTGGGTCTTGAAGTTTCGTATACAGAAGGTGTTTTTATTTACGATATCGACGAAAAGCGCTATTTTGATTTAAATTCAGGGATTTCAGTATCCTCTTTAGGACACAGAAATCCCGAAGTGGTAGCCCAGGTCAAAAACCAACTGGACAAATATCTGCATACAATGGTGTACGGAGAACACATTCAGGAGCCTCAGACGACATATGCCAGATTGCTGACAACGATTCTTAACAATCATCTTGACAACGTTTATTTTGTCAACAGCGGCAGTGAGGCCGTGGAAGCGGCCATCAAACTGACGAGAAAGTATACCGGCAGATTTGAAATCATCAGTGCGGCTGGTGCTTATCATGGCAGTACTATTGCGGCAGAATCTTTGCGCAGTGATACGGACTATACAAAACATTTTGTACCTACGATTCCCGGGGTAAAACATATACGGTTTAATGTGGAAGAAGATTTGGCCATGATAACAGACCAAACGGCTTGTGTCATTATGGAACCTGTTCAGGCGGAATCAGGAATCATTGTTCCCGGACATACATATTTGCAAAAAGTACAGCAAAAATGCCGTGAGACCGGGACTTTGTTTGTTCTTGACGAAATACAAACAGGTTTTGGCAGAACGGGATATTTTTTTGCTTTTCAGAAATATGAAGTTCAGCCTGATGTACTGTTGATTGCTAAAGGAATGGGTGGTGGCATGCCGATAGGTGCATTGGTTTCTTCCAGAGAGATATTAAAAACTTTTGCCAGTCAACCGGCTTTGGGTCATATTACAACATTCGGAGGGCATCCGGTTTGTGTGGCGGCAGCACGAGCCACATTGGAAGTATTGAGTCGGGAAAACATTATTTGTCTGGTCTCAAAAAAGGAAAATATTTTTTTGGAAAGATTGGTTCATCCACTGATCAAAAATGTCCGGTCTTCAGGATTGTTTATGGCTGTAGAATTGGCAGATGCCTTATATCTGACACCTGCCATTAATGCCATTTATCATCACGGAGTAATTGTGGATTACTTTTTATTTCATGATTCGGCCTTCCGCATAGCTCCGCCGCTTATTATATCGGAGGAAGAAATCCATGAAGCCTGCGATCTGATCATAAAAGCTTTGGATACAATAAAACAGAGTTAGAACCTTAGAACCAGGAAGATTTGCGTGTTGTACTCCTTCGGGTGGCTGTGGTTTTTATACCTAAAACACCTAAAAGTCCTCTTGTAAGGGTTTGTGCAACTGTACGACCAATTTGTCTGGTTGTAGGACTGTTCAACACTTTTTCGAAGGTTGATTTTTCTTCTCTGGGTCTTCCCACACTTGTTTTTGGTGAGGAAACCGGCTGTTCAGGTTCTCTTTTTTGAGCCTCTTCTATTTTAGCGCCCAACATTTCATAAGCACTTTCTCTGTCGATGACTTCATCGTACTTTCTTTTGATTCTGCTGGACGAAAGAATCTGATTGATTTCACCTTGAGTCAGTATATCCATTCTGGAATGAGGAGCTCTCAGGTATGCATGGACTAAAGGCGTTGGAATTCCTTTTTCATCCAAAGCTGAAATAACAGCCTCTCCGATCCCTAATTCAGTAAGTAACTGGTCCACCTGGTAATAATCACTCAATGGATAGTTTTCTGCGGTAAGTTTGATGTTTTTTCTATCCAAAGCAGTAAATGCCCTGAGCGCATGCTGAACTTTGAGACCCAACTGGCTGAGAACGGATTTTGGAACATCTGTTGGATTTTGGGTGACAAAAAAGACACCAATCCCTTTGGAACGTATCAGTTTAACAATGGTTTCAATTTGTGATACCAAGGCTTTGGAAGATTCGCTGAAAATCAGGTGGGCTTCATCAATAAAAATACATAATTTAGGTTTTTCGAGGTCCCCTTCTTCCGGAAATATGCTGTATACTTCGGCGAGCATTTGCAACATAAAAGTGGAAAACAGTTTTGGTTTGTCCTGAATATCGGTGACACGAAGAACAGAAACATATCCTTTTCCCTGATCGTCAAAACGGCATAAATCGGTGACGTCAAAAGACCTTTCTCCAAAAAACAGATCGGCTCCCTGTTGTTCGAGTTCGATGATTTTACGCAAAATAGTCCCGACAGAAGTGGAAGAAATAGAACCGTATTCACGGGTTATTTCATCTTTCCCTTCATTGGTAATGTAATTGAGAACTCGTTTAAAATCATTTAAATCAAGTAAAGGAAGCTCGTTGTCGTCACAATATTTAAAAATAAGGCTTACAATGCCACCTTGGGTATCATTCAGATCGAGAATTTTGGAAAAAAGAACAGGTCCGAATTCACTTATAGTTGCACGGAGTCTTAGACCCTGATCCTGAGATAAGGTCATAAATTCAACCGGAGAACTGTCTGCGGCAAACGGAAAACCTATGTGATCATGTCTTTCCTGAATTTTGGGATTGTTGTCACCCGGGACAGCAATTCCGGAAAGGTCCCCTTTGATGTCCATCACCAGAGAAGGTACTCCCGCTGCAGAAAGTTGTTCTACAATAATCTGAAGGGTTTTGGTTTTACCGGTTCCTGTAGCTCCGGCTATCAGACCGTGCCTGTTCATTGTTTTAAGCGGAATTCTGACAAAATGATCTTTAAGTACTTCACCATTCAGTTTTGCTGCGCCTAAAATAAGAGACGGGCCTTTGAAGGTGAAAGCTTTGGATATTTCCTGTTTAAATTGTTCTGTTTTTGACATGGGGAAAATTTTTCGAAAGGCAAATATAAGTATAATTGAACATATGTACCTGAAAAAAAAGTTAAAACCCATTAGGATACAAACTGATTTGTTAAAAAGAGGCAACAATTTTATAAAGTAGTTTACCTTTGTCACATGGAATTATTTATCATATTAGCTTTGGTTTTATTGAACGGGATTTTTGCGATGTCAGAAATGTCGTTGGTTTCTTCTAAAAAGTTTAAACTTGAAAATGCCGTAAAAAAGGGTAGTGTCGGCGCGCGGAATGCATTGGATTTATCTGAACATCCTACCCGGTTTCTGTCTACGGTGCAGATAGGAATAACTTTGATAGGTATTTTGTTGGGTGTATATAGCGGTGAAAACCTGACCAATGATGTCATGGGAATTTTGGAAAATATAGAAATGGTTGCACCATATGCCAAAACCCTATCTACCCTGATCATTGTATTTTTGGTGACCTATATGTCTATTGTTTTGGGTGAATTGTTGCCAAAAAGGTTGGGTATGGCTTTCCCCGAACCTATCATAACTGTATTGGCGGGTCCAATGAAAATATTGTCCATGATCACGGCTCCTTTTGTATGGCTTTTGACAAAATCGAATGATGTATTATTGGCTATTATGGGGTTACATAATTCGGGAAATGCCAGAGTAACGGAAGAAGAAATCAAATCAATCGTCAGAGAAGGTGTCGAAGGTGGAGAAATCGAACATATTGAACACAGCATTGTCGAACGGGTTTTTGAATTAGGTGACCGAAAAGTCAATACATTATTTACGCATCGAAAAGACATCGTTTATTTTAAAACGTCGGATAGTTGGGAAGAAATACTGGAAAAAATCGGTAAAGAAAAACACGCTGTTTATCCGGTCACTTCAGGCAACAGTCTGGATGATACGATCGGGATCGTTATGCTGAAAGATTTATTTCAGGCAGTTTCAAAACAACCGTTTGATATCCGTGAATATATTCGAAAACCACTTTATCTCAATGAAAATGTATACGCTTACAAAATTCTTGAGTTGTTCAAAAAACATAAGATGCATTATGCCATCGTGGTCGATGAATACGGTTCAACAGTCGGAATGGTCACGATGGATGATGTCGTGGATGCATTGGTAGGTGATGTTTCAGATGAAGATCAGGAAGAATATGAAATCGTGCAGAGAGATGAAAACAGCTGGCTGGTGGACGGTCAGTATTCTGTCATTGAGTTCGTAAAATATTTTAAACTGGATATGGATTATAATGCCAATCAGACCTTTACTACTGTTGCCGGACTCATTATTTATAAATCTAATAAACTCCCTGAAGTCGGTGAAAAAATTTACATCGAGGATTTTGTTCTGGAAGTCATAGATAAGGACAGACAGCGCATAGACAAAGTACTTGTAACGCGAAATCAATAATCAGTTTTATATATTTCGCGTCACAAGTTTATAAAGGAGGGCTGTTGAAAATACAAATATTAATACACGACTAATTTCCGGGTGAATGAATTATGTCTGACAAAGTATAATCCTGAGGGAATATCAGAAATAATGGTTGTGGACAAAGCGGGAAGTTTTTTAGAGGAAATCATTTTACCCTGAGGATCAAAAATGGTTACGTCAATATCAACTTTATCATTATTTTCAATAAAAAAGGATTCTGATGCAGGGTTAGGAAATATTGAAAGGGTGTTTTGAATTAAAGCTGATGAAGCCGAACTGGTCGATTCATTATTTTTGGAAAAAGTATGATCGCCGATCACCCAATTGCCTGTTCCGTTTGGTATTCTTGCTGATGATTTGTCGGGTGTCTGTTGCCCGAAAGTAACACTATCCAGTAAAACCTGATTTTTATCAAATAGATAAATCAATTCGCCACCTGCTGACAATTTAAAGTTTGTATGCAAAGGTCCCTGAGTGCCATCTTCATCAGCCCAAACGATCAAATAATCATTAGCTTTTATTTTGGTTCCTTCCGGGAAAACATATTTTAGAGGGTTGTCACTTTTATCTGTTATAGAATATCCGGTCATGTCGATTTCTTCATTTGTGAGGTTAAATAACTCAATCCAGTCTTCGACTTCATCAAATTCGTCTTTGATGATTCCATCATTGGAAGCCATAAATTCATTAATAACAACCGTTGAAGTGGCACTGGTTTCATTTTCAACGCGGAAAAACATCAGATGATGTTCTGTGCCGGCGGGATCATAGGCTCTTGATTTTGCCAGATCATTTCCTACTGCTTCGATGTAAAAACGCACCAGAGTACCTGATTGATAAGCCGGCAACAATACACTGTAAATGCCATCGCCTGCACTTACATCTCCTTGTTGACCTGCATCGTTCATTGCCAATTTCATAAAGGCACCTGTGAATTCGGTACTTATCCAAACATTTACTTCGGATAATCCGCCTACAAATAAAGGTTTGCTTGTAATGAGCGCTTGTTCATCTTTGGTCACCTTACCCCACGGTAAACCCAAACTAATATAATTGCTTTCCTCAAATGAAGGAGCGGCAACTTTTACTTCTTCATTGCTCATCAGGAAATTTTTTCTGTTGGTAATAAAACTTTTCAGTGTATTTAAAGCATTCAAATAATCCTGGTTGGAGGTTGCTTTTTTTGTGTCAGCAAAAACATCGTTTTTTATCATGGCATCGTATTGGTCAATCAGATTTGATACATAGGTAAAGTCAAAGGAAGTTTGTAAAATCGTTCTCATGTGAGCCAGAAATCTTTGTCTGAAAGCAGGGATGGCCAATACTTTATTGAGTAAAGGGTAATTTGCTTTTGTTGCATTATAAAACGGTGACCAATTCACTCTGTTGGCATTATTGGACATCGTTGAATTTGCATCATAATCATAGGTCGTCCATCGACCAGTAATAGGATCCTGGTACAGATAATAGTCCATTTTACCTTTATAAATGTAGGAGTCGTCATCTACAAAAGCGATTTCGCAGGCAAGGTGCCACAGGATTTTGTCCAGGTCAAAAACTTCAGGAAAGGTTGTTTCCAAGGCTGAGCCGCTATTGTTCAAAACATCACAAGCGTGGATCAGTTCGGTCCATGGATTATTGTAACCTCCGGATTTTAAAGTGTAATATTTTTGATACTGGGTAGTATCAGATCCCAGATAATTGATTGCTGCGGTTCCGTCACCCCACTGAGGTCCACCACCACCACCGCCTCCGGGAGTCGATCGGGTAGATATGTCAGCTCTGAAATTATTGCCATCATTGGATTCATACCATTCTTCTAAAAAATCTTTGTTTAATTGCTGTACATTGAGATAGACACCCCAATATTGATCATTAATATACAGTTTTACAAAATTTGCTTTTGCAGAAGGGGTATGTGGTCTGATGAGGTGGTAGTACAATACCTCTCTCATGATGGAAGGATCCTCATGGGCGTTATTGAGATTTAAAGTTTTATACCCATCCAGACGTTGGTCGCCGCGATAAGAGTCTATAGAAATGTTAAAGGATTTTTTTTGTGTGTATTGGCAAAATAAGAGGTTTGACCTTTAAATCTTATACCTACACTATCCAGTTCTTCCCCTTTATACACCAGTTTGACAGGAATATCAGTTGATGATTGGTAATTTTGGGTCAAAAGTGTCCAATAATTGGATTGTTCAAAATACAGGCGGATCTCTTCAGCTTTTGATTCGTCATATATGCCGGAAGAAGTATTTTGACCGGCTATCAGGAATTTTCCATCATCGGAAATCTTCCATTGCGCAGGAAGAGATTGGGAATTTCCTTCAAGGCTGAAAAAAAAAAAGGTCAGTAAAAAAATATTTTATGTACCATAATTCCTGTATTTAAAAGGTGATTAAAAATTAAAGAGGCCAAACAACGCCTTTGTACTCATTATTATCATTGTTTTTATAAAAAAATAATGACAGCAGACGTTTTAAATGAACTTTAATGAAAATAATCCATTATTTAAGGTACGTTTTAAACGTTAAGATTAACATTCAAAAATCAAAAAAAGACAATAATTTTATGGCTGTATCCTATATTCTCGATGGTGTGCGAACTGCAATCGGAAGTCTGAGAGGTTCATTAAGCGATATAAGAACAGATGATCTGGCAGCTTTTGTGATCAAAGAGTTGATGGACAGACATCCGTCCATTTCCCCAAATGGTATTGACGATGTTATTTTGGGATGTGCCAATCAGGCAGGGGAAGACAACAGAAATGTTGCCAGAATGGCTTTATTGCTGGCGGGATTGCCCTATACGGTTCCGGGAGAAACAGTCAACAGATTATGTGCATCAGGAATGTCGGCAGTGATTCACGCACATCGTGCCATTGTCATGGGAGATGGTCATCTGTATATCGCAGGTGGTGTTGAACACATGACGAGAGCTCCGTGGGTAATATCAAAATCTGGACAACCTTTTGGTAATGATGCTCACATGTATGACACCAGTTTTGGCTGGCGTTTTGTTAACCCTAAAATGAAAGCATTATACGGTGTGGATGCTATGGGTGAAACCGCAGAAAATCTGGCAGAAAAATATGATATCAGCAGAGAGGCACAAGATGAATTTGCTCTTTGGTCCCAACAAAAAGCATTGGATGCCAGAGAAGCAGGCATTTTTGACGAAGAAATCATTCCTTTGCATATTCCCAGGAAAAAACTGGACCCTATAGAATTTAAAGAAGACGAGTTTATGAAACCCGGAACGACTATGGAAGGATTGGCCAAACTAAAACCTGCATTCAGGTTGAATGGCAGTGTGACAGCGGGAAATGCATCCGGTCTCAATGACGGAGCAGCTGCTTTGTTGGTTTGTTCTCAAAAGTTTTTGGAAGGAACGGATTTTAAACCTTTAGCAAAAATCAAAGCTTCAGCCATTGCAGGGGTTGAACCGAAAATTATGGGTATTGGTCCGGTGTATGCCATCAGAAAATTACTGGACAAAACCGGATTGACACTTGACGCCATAGAAATTATTGAAATAAATGAAGCCTTTTCTGTTCAGGTATTGGCATGTCTCAGAGAATTGGGTATTGCTGATGATGACAAAAGAGTGAATCCAAACGGTGGAGCAATCGCTTTGGGTCATCCGCTTGGAATGTCAGGTTCCAGAATTCTTTTGACGGCAGCGAGACAACTCAAAAGGCAGCAAAAAAGGTATGCGATAGTCAGTATGTGTATCGGAGTAGGTCAGGGATATGCCACCTTAATTGAAAATCCTTATTTTGCTTTGGATAAATAAATTTTGCGGCAATCTTTTTTTAATAATATACGATTTTTGATTTTCTGAATATGTGTTCCATCTAAAGTTCCTGATCTGTCGTTTTACGGTAAGTAAAAAAATTGAGGGTGTTGACAGACATTTTTATTTTTTAAAAAAATAACATCAGATTACAACAGATTTATTTTATATTTGATGATTTATATCTTTGGACAGTCTATTAATGATAATATTTGACCATGGCATTTTTCAAAATTTCATACGACAGAAAACAGATAATGGTATCATGTTTGATTTTAGTCTGGGTTTCTTGTGCACCGAAACAAAAAACGTTGTTATTGAATCAGAAAGATAAATCGCTTTCTGGTCCATATGAAAATGTATTGATCCATGAAGCAACCGGAGGGGTCGGTCCATGTGAGCCATCGATTTGTATACATCCGGAAAATAATAAAAAAATCGTTGCTGCCAGTGTATTGAATAATGTCTATACTTCAGAAAATGCGGGTAAAACATGGACAAAATCAACGCTAAATTCGAGTCATGGAGTCTATGGTGACCCTGTGGTGCGATTCGATCAAAAAGGTAATGTATATTACAGTCATTTGGCCAATTCCAAAGGACAGGCCTACAATTCTGTTGAGTTTCTGGATAGAATTGTCGTTCAGAAATCCGAAGATAACGGTAAAACGTGGACAGACGGCAGTTTTCCAAAAGTGGATCATGTAAAGGATCACGATAAACAATGGAAAGCGGTTGATCCAAAAACAGGGCACATAGCTATGACATGGACAGAATTTGACAAATATGGTAGTAAGGATTCGGTTGATAAATCCAGAATATTGTTTTCTATGACCCGGGATGAGGGAAAAACCTGGTCTGACGCGGTAGTCATCAGCGATTTGGAAGGGGACTGTTTGGATGACGACAAAACAACCGAAGGCGCTCATTCCGGATTTGGACCCAATGGAGAGATATATGTTGTCTGGGCTTTTGATGAAAAACTCTGGTTGGATGTTTCTTACGATGGTGGTAAAAACTGGGGTAAAGACAGCGTTATCGCAGAACAGCCGGGAGGTTGGTCATACTCAGTATCCGGCTTGGTCCGTTGTAACGGGTTTCCTACATTAAAAGTGGATCATTCACAAGGAATCGGGCGAGGAAATCTTTATATTCAATGGTCTGATCAAAGAGCAGGAGGGTCAGATACCGATGTTTTTTTGATCCGGTCTTCAGACAATGGGAAAACCTGGACAAAGCCCCAAAGAGTAAATAATGATTCGTCAGGAAAGCAGCAGTTTTTTTCATGGATGGATGTCGATATGGCTGATGGAAGTATATATCTAGTGTTTTATGACCGGAGAAATCATGAAAATGACGCAACAGATGTCTATCTTGCCTATTCGAAAGACCAAGGTGACACTTTTGAGAATGTAAAAATAAGTGAAAGTCCGTTTACCCCTAAAAAATCGCTTTTTTTTGGTGATTACAACGATATCAGTGCTGTAGGCGGAGTCATAAGACCCATCTGGACAAGACAGGAAGGGCAAAAATTGGGAGTTTACACGGCTATTATAGACATAAAAAAATGATCACATGCGTAGTTTTTCATGGATATATATTTTAATCTTCGGATTTTTTTCTTTTGATACCGGTTATTCTCAACGTATTTTACAGGTAGAAGACCCTAAAGTCGTTGAAACATTGAGGTTTTATGAAGGACAGAAAATAACCTTCCGGACAAAAGAAAGCGGTAAAGAATGGATGACCAAAAAAATAAAAGGGTTAATGGTCGAAGAAGGAGTCATCATCGTTGAAGACGGTTTTTATCATATAGACCAGATTACCCATGTCCGAACGATATTAAAAACCAGACAGTTGGTAGGTTCTGCGATAATGACTTTCGGAACCGCATGGTTGGGATACGGAGGAATTGCCTTACTATTCAGTCTGCCCAATGTGCGTCCTGCAGATTTGTTGATTGGTGCCGGCGCAGTGGCGATTGGTTATGCGATCAGACTTTTGTCGAGAAGGGTATATACAATCGGAAGAAACGGCAGATTGCGGTTGATCGACATTTCATTTCCGGCTCCGGCAACTCCATAATAAGAAGATGATTTACAATATGTATACAAAACTGAATCAAAAAACAGTATCAACCATTATCCTTTTGATAGTTGCGGTTTCCATGGTAATTTCACAAAAGATACCTGATTTTGGGATCATACCAAAACCTGAAATCGTACAATGGAACGGAAAATATTCTGAAATCCATAATATAAATAAAGGGACCACCACATTTTCACAATATGAAAAAAATATATTTGAAGAGTTTTTTGCCAAAGCAGAAAATAGTTCTTCAAAATCGGCAGGTATCCTTTTTGACATCGATGAGACCTTTCAAGATGAGGAGTATGAACTTAATATTTCGAAAAGCGAAATTCGAATAAATGGAGGCAGTCGGAAATCCTTGCAGTATGGTCTGACTTCATTGTTGCAAATCATCCGTTTTCATGGTTTTCCGCTTCCGGAAGTTTATATCCGGGATAAGCCGGCACTACGCTACAGAGGAATGCATCTCGATGTTTGCAGGCATTTTTTTTCCGTTAAGGAAGTAAAAAAGTATCTGGATTATCTGGCATATTACAAATACAATCATTTTCACTGGCATCTTACCGAAGATCAGGGATGGCGTATTGAAATCAAAAAGTATCCCAAGCTACAGGAAATTGCTGCTTACAGAAAGGAGACACTGATAGGGCATTACAGTGACAAACCACATAAATTTGATGGTCAAAAGTACGGTGGATACTATACACATGATGAGATCAGGGAGATTGTGGCTTATGCATCTGAGAGGCATATATCTGTCATTCCTGAAATTGAAATGCCGGGACATGCTTTGGCTGCATTGGCAGCATATCCGGAGTTGGGTTGTGGTGGCGGACCTTATGAAGTAGCTACAAAGTGGGGTGTTTTTGAGGATGTATTTTGCCCGACAGAGGAGACTTTCAGCTTTCTTGAAGGTGTGATTGACGAGGTGATTAGTCTTTTTCCTTATCAATATATCCATATTGGGGGAGATGAATGTCCTAAAGAATCATGGGAAAAAAGTGCTGTTTGTCGGGATATAATGAAAAAAAACGGATTAAAAGATACGCACGAACTTCAGAGTTATTTTATAAAAAGAATGGAACAGTATATCAATGCCAAAGGCCGTAAAATCATAGGCTGGGACGAAATACTGGAAGGAGGACTGGCCCCAAATGCCACGGTTATGTCGTGGCGCGGAAAAGAAGGAGGCATACAAGCTGCCCGTGAAAAACATGATGTCATCATGACTCCCGGAAGTCATTGTTATTTTGATTATTATCAATCTGAATCACCCGACGAACCGGTAGCCATCGGTGGGTATACACCGTTAAAAAAGGTTTATCACTGGAATCCTGTGCCGACAGAACTTAAGGAAGCGGAAAAAAAATATATCTGGGGCGGTCAGGCCAATGTATGGACTGAGTATATCAAAACCTTTGATCATGTCGAATACATGGCTTATGCCCGGGGTATGGCCATGTCTGAAGCACTGTGGCACGCCCAAAAAGCCTATGCTGAATTTTTGAAAAAATTTGTTTTACATCAGGAATATTGGTCTGGTCAGGGAGTCAATGTCGCTAATCATATATTTGAGATCAAACCTGTATTTGAATCAGGTAATGGCAAGGGTGTATTTGTTCAGTTTGACGACATTCCTGAAGGCAAAAAGGTTATTCATCAATATGGTGATACATCTGAAAGTGGTTTTCGGTTTTCTCTGGTGGAAAAATGCAGTCATCAGTTTTTTGTGGATGGTAAAAACAAATCCAAACCTTTACAAATAGTTTTTCATCCGCATCTTGGAGCCCGATCACTCATAAAAATCGATCCTTTGCCGTCAGCAAAATATTCGGGTAATGGTCCGGGAAGTGTAGTTAACGGTGTATCGGGCAGCGATCATAAATACGGTGGTACGGAATGGTTGGGATTTGAAGGTAAAGATGTACGAATATCTCTTGATTGGGAAAAACCTCAAAAGATTTCTAAGGTTACGTTGCGATTTTTTAAAGGAGAAGGTCAATGGATTTATCTACCAAGAATGGCAGAAATGAAGATTTTGGGTAAAAATGGAATATTGTTGAAAAAAGTAAGCAATAAAGACATTCAAGCAGAAAGTAAAATTGCCACCATTGTTTTTGAAGTGGATGCGCAGGAAGTTTCGACGTTACAATTTTTGATACAAAACTATGGAGTGATACCTAACGGAGCACAAGGTGCCGGTCATGGTGCATGGTTGTTTATAGATGAAATCGTTGTCGAATGATAAGGCAGAAAAAAAAGAAATAAATAATTTATGCTGTGTACTTTTCACCTTCAGTTTCTCTAAATTAGGGGCGAAAAACGGGTAATCTTTAATTTTTGAATATGATATCCATAAAATTACAAATAAAAAATGGCATTATTTATTACCATATAATGCCATGTAAAGCTATAATCTTTACACCTTCTCCTGCCTTATACTGATTCCTTCCTTTATCAATCGATCGGCTAATTCCTGGCCTAAGGCTTCAGAAGGAGTACAGACGCCTGTCCGGTTGATTCCGTTTCTGACTTTAGACAATAAAGCAAAAGCAGCCTGAGAAAACATTTTGGCAGTTTCATTATAACCGGGATCGCCACCGGATAGGGTAGTGGTGACTTTTTTATCTCCGGATCTGCCGATACACATAAACTCAAATTTACTGGCCGCTCTTTGTGCTTCTGATGGTCCTGTACCCGGAGGAAATTTTTGTTTCATATACTTCCTGAACCAACTGAATCTTGCCAAAAAGAGTGCAAACAGTACCGGAACTACTGTTTTTAACATTTTACCAAAGGAGGATCTGACAAAAAATTGGCGGTAAGCTGTGGCGTATCCAAATTCCAAGGGCATTTTGTAGATACTTCGTTTGACAATATGCGGATCTACCACGGGCATCGGTATTGCCCAGGCTTTTATGTCGGTGTTAAAATGAACTTTCATTTTTGGTTTCGGTGTATCCGGATGTCTGGGGACTCTGAACTTTGCTGAGGTTTTTTTGGATTCGCGATACAACATTTCAACGGCAGTATTGAGGGTGCCTCCTGAAAACTGAGCATTGGTGCGGACAAAACCATCCAAAATCATGGGCTGGTCATGAGGAAGTTGTTTTGCTGTCAGCCAGGTGGTAAGGTCTGCCGGAATACTGTCAAAACCACAACAATTGATGATACAAACGCCGGCTTCAGCAGCAGCTTCATGATTTCTGACGTAGACATCGGATACAAAAGAGGGTTCGCCTGTGATATCCAGATAATGGGTTTTGTATTGAATACAGGCTTCGATAACTTGCCTGCCGGTATAGCTAAAGGGACCTACAGCATTCATCAGAATTTTTGAGTTTTGAATCAGCAAAGCCAATTGGTCAGGATTCTGAATATCACAAATTTCAATAGAAATGCCTTCCAATGGAATTCCTGAAAGATCTTGTTGAAGTTTTTGTGCATTTCTTCCTGCAAAAGCAAGAGAGATGTTTTCCACTTTTTGGTGACGTTGAAGGTATTCAGCTATTAGTTTTCCGGTAAAACCTGTAGCTCCGAGCAATACGATGTCATATTTTTTATCCATAAAAATGTATGGTTGACGTTTATCTGAAAATTTGTAAATCCTGTAAAGGTATGGGTTTTTTAGAAAAGGGTAGAAAAAAAAGGATGATCAAGACGTTACACCTTGCTAAATACAAAAAATAGTCACCGTGTAAAAAGTGAAATGGGTCAGGAAAGTTGTAGTGAAAACTTAAATATCTTCTGTTTCCGTACTTTTAATATTCAGGTCTTCATAAAACCTATGTTGAAAGGTGTAGTTTGATTTGTAATCATAAGTAAGTACGGAATAGACCATCCAAATAATCAGCATATTCAGTAGTGCAAACAAAAATAAAACAATATGAGTGGCTTCATCAAATCCGCACATAAACAAGAAAAAAACCAATACGGCAGTGGTCACAGATACGGAACGGGGAATATTCATCATGTTCAAAAATTTGCGGACTCAAACGCTAAAATTTATAAAATGTTTGAGCAAAAAGATGATCTTTATGCACTTGCTATTCATGCTTTTATCATAAAGTAATTGCACAGCCTTGATTTAAAATATCCAAAAATCAAATCAGCTTATCCAATATAATGTAAGGACATTGACAAACATTTTATAAAGTTGTGTCAGGAATACAAAAATCAACGAAGTGGTAATACCTTTGGTGCACGCCAAAAACCATTTTTCTGAAAAAAAACGTCGAAAACTTATAATCAGATATATGGAGTTACAAAATAAAATAGGAACAATAAAAAACCATCTGTTGGGTGTGGTGGTCAACATAACAATTTGAGAGATAATGACCATAGACAATAAAAAGAAGGCCAGAAAGTGTGTTGAAAAAACCAGGTGTTTACCAAATTCCAGTTTTCTTTTCCAAAAGATAAAAAGGGTAATCATGGCAAAAAACGGAATCAATATAAAAAGAAGAGATTTGGCAAAATCTGAAGATGTATTGTCGTAAACAGTTGCTATTTCTTCATGACTTAAATTATGGGTTGCTGCAATTTTTCTTACCTGTTTCAGCACAGCCACCCCATCAAAATCTTCTGTAAAAAACCATTGAGAAGGCGTTCTGAAAATATCAATCTCTGATAGGAAAAGAAAAAAAAATATATTGGCAACCAGAAATATCTGAAAAGGTTTCATTAGTGAAACCCTAATCCCTTCAACGTATAAGGAGGAGAGCCTTCCCGGGAAAAACAGCAGATATTTAAAAGAACGTATAATCCTGGAATCCAGGTTGGTGATCATTTCAAAAGCTTGCCCCGTTATGGTATGAAAAAAGAAGTCTTTTTGTTCGACAACTTTTTCACCACACATCGGGCAATACTTTCCATTGAAGGTAAAATGACAGTTTTTACATGATATCATACCTCAAATATATATCATTACCGGAAGTTTGAAGGAATTTTGAATAAATTTTTAAAATAAGATGCCGGCGAAGTTATAATGTCACAAAATTTTATAAAAAATACCACCTTGCAATCCTGTAAATTCAGATAAAACCTTAAAAATGTCAGAGGACAATTTTGTGATTTTGCGGGTTATGAAACAAAACGTTTCCAAAGACAATTCCTTTTTTGAGTAAGTGATAACCATATTCAAAAGGGATCAGGCCAGATTACTAAAATTACAGAAGTACAAATCAGACTAAAAGGTCTTCATTACATGTATAAGGTATGTAATACGGCATGATTATACATCTTTGAGCATGTTTTAGCTGAAGATTGAATTATTTTATTTATTTTTCGCAAAATTTTAGGTACTTATGGCCAGAATATTAGTTTTTATGGTTTTTATTCTTATTTCCTGTAAAAAAGAAGAGGCCATAGAACCAATGCCACCCACAGCTTATCAGGGGACATTAAAAATATCATACAATCAGACAGGTGTTGATGTGGTTATCGATAAGCCGGCTGTAGCTGAAGCCGATGTTTTTGTTTTGTTTCACGGAACGGTATTATATGACAGTCTTATCATTCAAGCGGCCGAAAATATGCTTGAGAGAAGCAAAGGATTAACGGACAGACAAGACATTCTGTTTGTCAGTGTAGCTTATCCCGGAGAAAACATGTTGTTGGGAGACAATATTAAACATGCTGAAGCTGCCTTATTATGGGTCAAAAACAAAGCGTCAGAAACATTAAATATAAAGATAAAAAAGATATTTTTGCTGGGCCATTCTCAGGGAGGCTACCTGGTCACAAGGCTTAATACTATGCATGAGACAAATGGTGTCATTGCCAATGCTCCGGGACCTTTGAATCTTGTTTACAGATGTCAGTTGGAAGAAAACGGACAGATTCCCTCCGGAGCAGCATGTACAAAAATCAGGGAGGTGTACGGAACGACAACAAACAATCCCATCGCTTACATGGATAGGTCCTTGTTGAGTTTTTCCAATGGTTTTTTATCAGATATCCTTTTTGTACAGGGATTAAAAGACACTCCGATACAGATGTATTCCTGGCCGGTTTTCAAAAAAAATGTGTCGGAATGTTCGGATTGTAAAGAGGTACAAATTCTGGAAATTCCGGGTGGAGAACACGCTTCATTGTTTTCTGCGCCCGATGCAAAAACGACATTTAATCTTTTTATCAACAGCCGGTAAATAAATAAAACTCCGTGTTTTTATGGCAAGTTTTTCTGGTGATTCAGGGAAAGTAAGCGGGTTGTTTTTTATGTAATGAATCATTAATTGTAGATACCATAACAAACATTACAAACAAATAAATCATATTTTTTTAATTACAATTGGAATATTTTGAAGGAATCAGTTATAAGTTTTATAGCTTATTTCCTTAATTTTTTTTAAAAAAGGAAGATATGTTTATTTCTCAAAGAACAAATTCAGACAACGCTGATTTTCAGAATTTAGTCAGCGCATTGGATCATTACCTTGCAGGTGTCAATGGTGATGCTAATGATTTTTTTGTACAATTTAATAAGATTGATACGATCCGGCATGTGGTGGTGTTGTATTATGAAGATCAGGCCGTTGCATGCGGAGCTTTCAAAGAATATGAACCCAAAGTGGCTGAAATAAAAAGAATGTACGTCAAACCGGAATTCCGGGGCAAAGGTTTGGGAAAACAAATTCTCAACGAGCTCACCAAGTGGGCAAAAGAGTGCGATTATGACAAATGTATTCTTGAAACAGCCAAAAGTATGAAAGATGCGGTTTCTTTGTATAAACATAGTGGTTTTCAGATGATTCCGAATTATGGACAATACATCGGAAACAACACCAGTGTTTGTTTTGAAATACTTTTATAAAATTTATAATCTGTGTGTTTATGTCAAAGGTAAGGGACTTTATTTACCAATATGAAGGCAATCAACGTGAAGTAATGGTTTATTTTCACCATTTGCTGACGATGGAACTCAATCTTGAAGAAAAAATAAGATTTGGCATCCCCTTTTATTTTGGCAGAAGCTGGATTTGTTACCTTAATCCAATAAAAAACCAAAAGATTGAACTGGCATTTGTGAGAGGAAATGAACTTTCAAATATTCAGGTAATGTTGGAGGATAAAGGCAGAAAACAAATATCAGGTATTGAGTTTGAAAAAATATCGGACATATCTAAAGATGTAATCTATGAAATCATTCAGGAAGCTATCCTGCTTGATGAAACCACACCTTATAAGTCAAAAAGAAAAGGGAGAGGAAAGTAAAAGTCGTGATGGTATTTTTTATGACTTATTTGTTTAATGTGATTGGAGAAAAACAATTTTTATCCTGATTTGTCCTAATAACAAGAAGTGTGAAACAAAAACTTGTACCTTTTATTATCGTTTTACATAAAAGATTTATCACATTTTTTATCATCTGGAAAAAAGGATTCCACTCAAACAGCTAAAAAAATATGACAGAATTACAATGGATAGAAACGGGAATAACCCTGATGACTTATATTCTCGCTCGTTTCATCATACATCGGAGTATCGATACAATGGTGGCCAACCAGCAGGCTACCAAAACCCGGAGTAAAGTAGTCAAAAAGGCCATCAATTTTACCTTACTTTTGGTTGTAACAGCTATCCTTACTTCTATTTTTGGTGTGGACCAATCAGAGTTGGTGGTTTTTATCAGTTCTGTTTTTACCATTCTGGGTATTGCCCTTTTTGCCCAATGGTCTATATTGTCAAATATTACCGCCGGGGTTATTATCTTTTTTAATCACACCGTTTCTTTGGACGATACCATTTCGATTATTGACAAAGATTATGAAGTAGAGGGAAGAATCAGTGATATAGGGTTGATGTTTGTTGTTTTAAAAACCAAAGAAAACGAACAAATATCCATTCCTAATAATGTGTTTATTCAAAAAATGGTAAAAAATAAAAAATAAAGCAAATGCGTATTAGTAATGTAGTTAGTATCTTATTTATTTTTTTTCAACCTATGTTTCTCCTCTTTTTGCACAGGAAAAGTTCGAAAAAGAAAGCCGTATCCGACAGAAAGAAATACCTGCTAAAGCACTTCAATTTGTTGAAGCTTTACCGCTTACAAAAAAAGTTAAGTGGTATAAAGAAGAAGGTTTAACAAGTACGAGTATCGAAGCTAAATTCAGACATGAAAAAAAAAGGTATAGCATTGAATTTGATACTCTGGGAAATGTTCAGGATATTGAATTGAACATTCCGTTATCAGGGGTGCCTTCCGGTGTTTTGGATTCTTTTTCTTTGTACTTGCAGAACAATTGTTCAAAATATAAAATCAATAAAATTCAGATTCAGTACACAGGTGAAGAGTCAAACCTGCTTTCTTTGATCAAAAATGTTGATGCAAATCAGAAACTGAATATTTATTACGAAATAGTAGTGGTATGTACTTTTAATAAAAAAACGGATCTTTTTGAATACCTTATCAATGAAAAAGGAAAAGTTTTATCAACTTCAAAAATTATCTTTAAAAACAGCACCCACCTTGAGTACTAAAAGATTATTTTGTATAGCTTTTTTTGTATTGTGTTTTGTAATCAATACTGTTTATACGCAACATTCTTATCAATGGGGAGCCTTGCCTTCATTAAATGCTAACTATTCATTGAAAAATGATTGGTCGCTGAATGGCAGACTTGAATCCAGAATACTTTTTTTGACAGGAAGATCCGATGGTTTAAAAAACAGAGATGTTAATTATCAACTCACAGATTTTGCCTTATTAGGAGCTAAAAAAGTCGGGTTAAAATCGAGAGTTGCAGGTGGATTTTTGGTACGGGTTGAAGGTAATGAAATCATCTTTCGGCTTATTCAACAATATATTTTAGTTAGAAAAATGAGTGGAATCCGATTTGCTCACCGAATTATGACAGATCAAACATTTTCAGAAAGCGAAAAACCGGATTTCAGATTAAGGTACAGGCTTTCCACCGAATTTGCTTTGAACGGAGAATCGGTAGATCCGGGTGAGTTTTATATTAAGTTTAATAATGAATACCTGAACAGTACACAGGATTTGACTTATGATCTCGAAATAAGGTTGGTGCCGCTTTTAGGATATAGCCTGAATGACCGTTACAAAATAGAGGCAGGTCTGGACTACAGGGTAAATTCATTCATCCGTGGGAATACAAGGCATAGCTACTGGATGAATTTTAATTTTTTTATAGATATTTAAGTTTCAGATAAATTTTGGAAAAGCAGGTTTTTTTTTGAGGAATTTGATTTCTACCTATGTACGATATTTTAAGGTAAAAGTAATAATTTATTTATTCCACCTTCACCAAAAAAGTTTTTACTTCAGAAACATTCCGTACACCGTCGAAGGCTACTAAAGAATACTCGTAATTGCCACTGACCAGGGTTGCGGGTACAGTATAAATAAGGTCGAAAGTGGTGGACAATCCGTCAGTAAGATTAAAAACTTTGTACGTATTAGTTGAAAAAACATTGCCTGAAGATTTGTTCAGATAACTTAAAAAACCATCCCGTTGCCACCAGAACCAAGATTTTTATTATCAGTTACCGTACCGGAGAAAGAAATATTATCCCCTTTTTTTACAGAAAATGCCGATGTTGAAGGAAAATTAATGTTTATAACCGGATTAATGGTATCTTCCGGATGATTGACTTTTAAAGAATAAATGACTGAAGTTGATGCGTCATTGCCCGATTCATCAATGAGCTGAACAATAAAATGATATACACCGGCAGTTACATTTTCAGGTACTTTCAAAGAGATATTTTCCTCCACTTTTTTTCCCGATAAATCTTTTACAATCAGCAAAGACCAATCTTCCGTGTCACCATTAGCAATAGGTAACGATATACCGGGAGTCGCACCACTGCCGTGACCGTGACAATCAAAATTATTGTGGATGTCAATTTTATACTGAGATAGCGCTTCGTTGTCTGAAAAAAGGGCATCAAAGGTTATTTGTTCTCCTCCTTTTACAGTTATGACATTTTCATCTGTAAAGCCGCAAATCACCTCTGATTTTGGAGAAATGTTAAAATTTTGTATAGTGATTGCCGGTTTGATAAGATCTGCTTCACCACCGCATGAAGCCAATAACATCCATGCGGAAATAATTAATACAACGGATAGAAGATTTCTGAAATTCATTTTTTATGATTCGATAAAGATATAAACCTTTGTTTTTGCAATATTGTTGCATTTATGTCGTACTTTTGCCCTATGTTTTCAAAAATTGTTTGTTCAATTATTCTGTTTTTTATTTTTGCTTCCGGACTGTCGGGTCAAATAAGTGGTCGAATTACAGATACTTCCGGAGATCCGCTGGCTGGTGCCCTTTTATTTGATGAAGAACATCACACCGGCGTCTCAACAGATGCGGAGGGATATTTTACCATGAGTTTTCCGCACGAACATGACATCACTTTATTAATCACATATCTGGGTTATCAAAACGATACGATCATAGTTCCTTATTCCATCCATCCCGTTCGATTGGGTACGTTAACTTTGGAATCAGCCAGATCCATTCTTCCTGAGATTCACATTCTGGATGAAAACTCGAAACACCAAACCTCTCTGAATGCTCAGAATATTCAGCAATCTTTTTTTGAAAAAAACAATAAAGGTACTTTTGCCACAGCACTCGAAAAACTTCCGGGAATCAGTGCCATCAATGTCGGTGTGGGCATTGCAAAACCTGTTATCAGAGGTTTGTCTTCCAACAGGATCATCGTCAATTCTTATGGTATAAAACAGGAATCCCAACAATGGGGGACGGATCACGGCCTTGAGATCGATCCATACGATGTCGATAGGGTGGAAATCATCAAAGGACCTTCCACCATTCAATACGGATCAGACGGTTTGGGAGGTGTCATCAATATTAAATCCGGTCTCATTCCTGAAAAAAACACTTTTAACGGAAGTGTAGCCACTCATTATAAAACCAATAATGACCATATCAGTACAACAGGAAAACTGAGTGTCAACAAAAATAACTTTTTTATCAGTTCCAGATTTTCTTATCAGAATTTCGGAGATTATACCATTCCTGCAGATCGGTTTGTCTACAATGGTTTTGTACTACCTATTCTCAATAACCAACTAAAAAACACCGCCGGCAGAGAAAATACGTTGACACTTTCCGGCGGCTATAAAGGAAAACATACCATCACCCGCATTACCTGGTCTCAATATCAGCTTAAAGCCGGGATTTTTGCCGGAGCAACAGGTATTCCGAGAAGTTATTCATTACAAGACGATGGCGACCGAAGAAATATCGGAATTCCGAAACAGGAAGTGACTCACCAAAGGCTAAGTATCAATCAAAGTTTTGAAACGGACCATGGACATATCATAATCAATCTTGGTTTTCAGGATAATCTTCGGAAAGAATTTTCCCGTCCGGAATTTCACAATATCCCTGTGTCGTTGCTCAATGTCAATAATGAACTGGCGCTCCAATTGCATCTCCGGACATATACCCTAAATACCCATTATGAAAAAGAATGGAAAAATGCTAAAATGAATGTCGGTTTGGATGTACAACAACAGACCAATCTCAGAAGTGGATTTGAATATTTGTTGCCGGATTTCAATACTTTCAGAAGCGGGTTTTTTATCCTTTCGGAAAAAAATCTGAATCAGGGACTGACAATACATGGCGGATTGAGACTCGATTACGGACATAATGACAATGATTATTTCAGGCAATACATTTGGGATAGCAATGAAAATATCATAGATTCATTGGTGACACAATCCGAAGTTTCGCCTTTTTACAACTGGTCGGCAGCATTGGGACTGCATAAAAATTTCGGTACCGACTCCTACCTTAAATGGAATATGGCCAGAAGTTTCAGAATACCACATCCTGTGGAAACATCTTCGAATGGTATACATCACGGGACCTTCAGGCACGAACAAGGCACACCTGGTCTGCAACCGGAAATAGGGTATCAAACCGACATTTCTTTCAGTAAAAAAGCTAAAAATTGGTCATTTGATATCAGTGCTTTTTTTAATTATTTCAGCAATTATATTTATCTCGGACCAACATTTCCGGCGAGGTTCAGCAATCTGCCCGAAGCGGGTCAAATATTCAGATATCGCCAGGATGATGCCATTTATATCGGTTTTGAAGCCGAATGGTCATTCAAACCATTTAAAAACTGGTATCTTACACAAAATATGGATTTTGTACAAAGTGTCAATCCGGTGACTAATACCTCCTTGCCGTTTACACCGCAACCCAATCTAAATACTGCGTTTTTTCTTGAATTCAGGAATATTTGGTCATGGTTGGAAGAATTGGAATGGAATCTCGAACATCGTTTTTTTATGGCATCCGAAGGTCAATGGAGAACTGACAGATCTGAAAAGGCAACACCACAAACCCATCTTTGGAATATGGGTTTGAGAATGGGGATTAAAGGCGGCAAAACACCTGTTACCCTTGATTTTCAGGTTAATAATCTGTTTAATACCGTATATCTGAATCACTTGAGCAGGTATCGGTTACTTGATATCCCGGAGCAGGGATTTAATTTTATCGCCGGAGTTAAAATCGGATTTCAGGGAAGACTATAAAAAAAGTGCCTGACAAACTTTACATCTGCCAGGCACTCATCTTTTCAGATAGAATCTTAAATACTGAATTCTGCTTCTGCTTTTTTTACTTTTTTACAATCATGGTCTTCACAGGATTCAACTTCTAAATGAAAAGTTGTTCCTGTAGGAAAAGATGACAAATCTACCGTCTCTTTAAATTCATAGGTTTTGTCATGGGTATGTTTATCAAAATCGATGATGTTGTTTGAAGAATTTCCATCGGGATGAAGTTTGATTTCCAATTCATGCATTTCAACTGATGCGGAAAACTTTACATAAACTTCGACAGATCTGGCGTTTGCTGCTTTACTTCCATCAGTTGGAGATACGATTTCAATGGATACAACATTGTTATCATCATCGTCGTGGTCCTCACATGAAAAAAATGAAACCAAACCGATTCCCATTACAAACAAAAAGCTTAATTTTTTTAGTGACATCATGGTATAACATTAAAATATGAATAAATAGTGATCTAATGAAGATGTTTTGAACCTGAATATCCCTGACCCGGTCTTCAAACTATCTTTTTATGACACAAATGTATGATTATTTGCAACAATGTTGCAAATAAATGTGAATGTTTTTTTAGTTTTTTATATTTTAGTCAAAAAAACAGAGTTTACCAGCAATATTCAGGGTAATAAGGCAAAGTATTTATTGGTAGGTTACAGTGATAATTTTAGTTTTGTATTGTGACCGTCAACGGTATTGGCGTATCACGTTTTGTTTCCAGATACCGGATACATTTAATTCAAAAAGGGAACAATAAGATGTAAATAGTTATATCTTGTAATGTAATATGATATATTATGATCCTGTTTAGCAAAAAAAATTCTTGTTGGGTTCTGTCACGATTTTTGTTGAATAGAATAAGTATCCGCCAAATATTTTATCTTTTACGGATTTAAATACTGAATACGTTAAATAAATCATAAAATCAAAACATTCATCAGACTCAAAGGTTTGTTTAACATTATTCATTTAAAAATTAAACAAAAATGAAATCATTAATGATTGTATTCTTGGTAACTGTGGCTTCTACATTTGCTATTGGTCAAAGTAAAGACATCGTAGACATTGCTGTTGGTTCGGCAGATCACACTACTTTAGTTGCGGCAGTAAAGGCTGCAGATTTAGTAACAACTTTAAAAAGTAAAGGACCGTTCACTGTATTTGCTCCTACAAATGCGGCCTTTGCAAAATTGCCTGCCGGTACCGTGGAAACTTTATTGAAGCCTGAAAACAAATCAACTTTAAGCGGTATTTTGACTTACCATGTTGTAAGTGGTAATTTAGACGCTGCCTCAGTTTTAGCAGCTATCAAAGCAGGTAAAGGTAAGGCGGTACTGACGACTGTTCAGGGTGGTAAATTGACGGGAACTTTGGACAATGGTAAGGTAAAACTGACCGATGAAAAAGGAAATTCTGTTTTTGTAACTGCTACAGATTTGAAAGGTTCAAACGGAGTTATTCACGTTATAGATGGTGTCGTGATGCCAAAATTGAGTATTCCGGAGTAAAGTGAACCACTAATTCCGGAGTAAAGTGAACCACTAATTCCGGAGCAAAGTGAACCACTAATTCCGGAGCAAAGTGAACCACTAATTCCGGAGCAAAGTGAACCACTTAACGAGTATGATTTGACAGCTATATTGTGCATAAAAACCCAATATGGCAAATCAAATTATATCGATGACAAAATTGAAAAAGTTTCTGAAGTTAAGCCTTGAAGGTAAGTCCCAAAGGCAGATACGTGAGTTGACAGGGATGTCACGAAACACGATTATAAAATACAGGGAAGTTATACATAAACATCCGCTGTCAGAAAGAGAGCTTTTGAAGTTGAGTGACAAGGAACTGTATTCTATCGTTTACCCAGCCTCGGAGGATAAACCGGAACATGAAATGTTGTATAGCTTGTTTCCTCAGATGGATGTACAATTAAGCCGTGTAGGTGTAACCAAGTTAATGCTTTGGGAACAGTACAAGGAGAACTACCCGGACGGAGTACAATACTCTCAGTTTTGCGAGCATTACAGGCGGTATGAGAAAAGCCAGCAAATAACCTGCGTGTTAGAACACAAAGCAGGTGATAAGATGATGGTTGATTATGCCGGCAAGAAACTGCACCTGACAGACCCACAAAGCAGAGAGATAAGGCCTGTAGAGTTTTTTGTGGCAATATTACCTTGTTCTCAATACACCTATGCAGAGGCAAGTTTCACTCAGCAAACACCAGACTTTTGCATTGCCTTAGCAATGCTTTACAATGGTTCGGGGGAGTTCCGCAGGCCATAGTGACGGATAACCTGAAACCCTCCGTGAACAGGTCAAGCAAGTATGACCCTGAGATCAATCATTCCATGGCTGATTTTGCCACTCACTATGACACGGCCGTGCTACCCACACGTGCACGAAACCAAAAGACAAGGCACTGGTTGAATCGGCGGTAAATATCCTGTATACACGTGTATATGCTCCGTTGCATGACAAAGTATTTTATAATCTGGCGGAATTAAACAAGACTATTCGGGAATTGGTTAGCAAACATAATCAACAAAACTTCCAGGGAAAATCAACAAGCCGCCAACAACAGTTCGAAAGTATGGAAAGGGACACGCTCAAACCTTTACCCCTGTCTTGTTTTGAATTAAAAAAATATTGCCTGGCCAAAGTACACCCTAACTGTCACGTGATGCTTGGAGAGGACAAACATCATTACTCTGTACCTTACCAATATACAGGCAAGAAAGTAGAGATAGGTTACACGAGTCAATCTGTAGAAATTTATTACAAGTACGAGAGGATAGCCGTCCACCAGCGCACCCGGGTACAGTTCCGGTATACTACCAACGAATCTCACCTGCATCCCCGGCACAGGTATTATCATAATTGGAGCGAGGAACATTTTATGAATCAAGGCATGAAAATAGGCCCTAACACCCCTCAGGCTTATAGAACAAATTTTTCTCCAATGTAAACATCCTGAACAAGGGTTTAAAACATGTCAGGGGTCATACAATTGGCTCTCAAGAATGGCAATGAGAAAATAGAAGAAGCGGCATCTATATGCCTGGAATATGATTTTATATCATATCGCAAGTTGGACAAGATACTGTCCCTGCGTAGCGACGATCTGTTCTCTTGTAGTGATAAAGAACCCTTACAAGTTGACATCGAGCATGAAAATGTTCGTGGTCATTCCTATTATCAATAATCAAAATACGTATATATGACACACTTGAACACTCTTGACCTGATGAGGTCTCTGCGGCTCACCGGTATGGCAGACCGCTATCATTCTATAATGGAAATGCCTGTTCACCAACAGCCTGAAGCAGGTATTATCCTGGCTCAATTGGTGGAGGCTGAATTTTTGTATCGAAATAACCGCCGCATGCTAAGTGCTATAAAAAACGCAAAGTTCCGGTATCAGGCATCACTGAATGACGTCGTGTGTTCTGATCAGAGAAACCTCTCCCGGGATACACTTGCTACAATGGCAGACTGCTCCTTCATTGAAAGAGGAGAAAATATAATCATCACAGGAGCCACAGGTTGCGGTAAAAGTTACCTTGCATCCGCCATCGGTTATCAGGCTTGTATGAAAGGCAAGAAGGTAGCTTATTTTTCTCTACCCAAGTTGTTGGGAAAATTAAAATCCGACAGGCTGGATGGTAGCTTCCGCAAGGAAATGGACAGGATCGAAAATAAAAACCTGCTCATCCTGGACGATTGGGGATTAACCCCGTTGGATACAGCGGCACGACTTGCTTTGTTACAAATTATAGAGGACAGGCACAACCGCCACTCGACTATAATAACCTCACAACTCCCTGTGTCCGCTTGGCATCAATACATAAACGAAGATACCATAGCAGATGCAATACTGGACAGAATCATCCACCAGGCTCATAGAATTGAATTAACAGGGGAGTCCATGAGAAAATTACAAAAAAATAAAGTGGTTTAATAAAACTACTTGATTACTTTTGTATCTCAAAACCCTGATAAAGGTCAGGTAGAAAAAATTTAAATTTTTAACCCGTCAGATCATCCTCAAAGGTGGTTCACTTTGCTCCGGAATAGGTGGCTCAGTTTGGACCGGAATCGATGGTTCAGTTTGACCGGAATATGCACCAAAATAATTGATTTAATCAGTTTAATAAGCAAAGGAGACATTTTGATTTATTCAGAATGTCTTTTTTGTTTTTATTAGAAACCATAAAATGATGTACGAATCAATTCACATTTTCAGTCGGTTTTTTTACTAAATTAAACTAATGTAAAGACACTATTTGGGAAACTTTGAAAGCGTTTTGTAAACAAATTTTTTAGCTCAATTTTTTAAGTGACATCATGGTATAACATATAATTATGGATTTATATTGATCTGATAAAGATGTTTTGAAACTGAATATCCATGACCAGGTCTTCAAACCATCCTTTATGGAACAAACGCATGATTATTTACAACAATGTTGCAAATAAATGAGAATATTTTTTTAGTCTTTTTATATTTTTGTTAAAAAAGCAAAGCCCAAACTCAATATTTCATAGTGATCAGGCACAGTATATATTGATATGCTATGTAATAATTGTAGTTTTGTAAACTGCCTGTCAACGATATTAAAGTATCAACCTTAGTTTTACCAATACCGGAAATATCTTTTTAAATCAGGAACAAAACCACATATTTGGTTGTATCATGTAATGTAATAACGATATATGCTACAAAAAATATTTATTTTTTCTTTTGTAATGGTTTCCGTAATGTTTTGTCATATAGCATCAGGTAATACTTTAGGGTTTCACTACAACCCAAATGTTTCCACCTGTCAAAGTCATTCTCCTTTTATTACTATATTGACAATACCTGAAATGGGGTTGTTGACCCATGTTGAGGATTCGGGATATCCGTTTGCAACCCTGACTATAGAGTTTCCGGAGAGAAATTTTAGTGAATACTTTACCATTAATATGGAAGAAGTAAAAAACGGTTCCATAGAAGATTTGCAGACCTATATCGGACAATATATTACATTTGAATACACATCAGAGTTTCAGTATACATTATTAGATATTTATTACGAAAGTTATTCCATTTTTGGTTCGGAAGTTGCTCCGGAAGGGGAAGGAATCAGGTCAATAGAAGGTGTTCTTTACGGTGCTGAAAACATTACGGAAGGTGATCTCCCGGGAGAGGTCAGTGTTTTTGCAAATGATGGTGAAAATCATTACTTTCCGTATTTTGTTACACAGGAAATGGTAGCAGTAAATGAAAAGGTTGTTACCGTTTTTTATGAAATCAGAAGTCAACATGTAATTACAGCTATACAATTGGTTGAATAGTATATTTTTGAAATGGTTAGGAGGTTGCCCTTTTGGTTGTATTTTCTTAGAAATGGATCAACATAGGTTTTTTTTAATCTCAAAAACCAGGTTAATTTATTTTGCAGATTTATTTTTTGAAAAAATCATTTATTTTAATTTTTTCCGCTACAACGAGTAATTCTTCTGGTGTAAAAAATCCAACGTGGGATTCATACACCAAACCGTTTGGATGCAGGAACAGCAGGGTAGGATAGGCTTCAATCATATATTTTTCGGAGAGACCGATACCTTCACCTTTTTCGGCATCAATGGCAACATTGATAAAATTTTCATTAAAATATGCAGCTACATTTTTGTCAGTAAAGGTTTGTTTTTTTAATTTTTTACAAGGTCCGCACCAGGTTGCATAAAAATCCACAAAAATCATTTTGTTTTCTTTTTGTGCTTTTGCTAAAACTTCTTTCCAACTGCCATGTTCAAAACGGATTCCTTTTGACAGGTTATAAGCTTGATTATGAACATGAATCTGTTGATTAAACATTAATAGATATAAGGGAAGGAAAAAGGTCAATAAAAACGGGGCCATCAGTAAAAATTAATTAAAATGTATAAAAAAAGCAGGGATCAACCGATCATGATGCGAATGGTACGGCTTGATACGTTTGTTGTAACATTTCCGATATACGATGGAAATACATGAATAACCAAACTAATTTTTTTCCGGAGAGGATGTTTGGTAAACCTGAACGTTATCGTGAATTTTTTTTATCAATTCATCTGAAACAGAAGGTCTTAAAATGCCATTGACCAACAAGGTTTTAAATTTTTTTTTCGGTTTCGACCCACTTTTTGATTTCCGGATTTTCCGAAACATTTTTTGCAAATTCACTTTCTTCGTCACTTGTCATCTGGTGGTCCAGATATAAAGAGATACGATCCTGAAGTTCCACTTTTTTTTGTCGGTCAATATACATTTGTCAACGTATTAATTACTCATTTTTTTTAAAACCTCTTTTATCCTGATAACCAAGATAAAGAGCATATTTTGTCAATTTTTCTTTCAATTCATTTCTCGCTCTGAATAATCTCGAACGAACTGTGCCTATCGGTACATCGAGAATATCAGCGATTTCTTCGTAAGAAAAACCTTCAATATCACATAAAAGAATGATTTCTTTAAACTCGTAGCTCAAAGAATTCAGCGCCAAGGTAACTTCGTCTCCGAGGCTCATGGCCAAATCATCCCAATTTATTTCTACTGTCCCTCCGATCATGTCCGTCTCCTGAACGGCTAACGGATCATTAAAATCGAGAATGGTGGGTGTTTTGATTTTTTTCCTATATTCATTAATATAGGCGTTTTTCAAAATTTTAAACAACCATGCTTTGCTATTAGTTCCCTCAACATAACTATTTATAAATTTTAATGCTTTCAGATAGGTTTCCTGCACCAAATCTTCCGCATCATTTTCATTATAAGTAAGGTGATAGGCAAACGTTTTTAAGGCTTCCATGTGTGGAAAAAACTCTTCCTGAAAAACTTTGATAATATGTTGTTTAGCCATGATCTATAAACAAAGGCAAAATTACACATTTTATTGTACAATCTTTCAATCAGATTCTCCAAAGAAAAAAATAATTTGATTTTATAAATCGCCTGCATTTTGCAGACAGGGTTGTGGAATGTAAAATATTTAACCAAATATTAGTTTTATTATTTTTGTTTATACAGACTTTAAACCTGATCTGATTCGTTAATGCAAATAATAACATGATGTTTACTTGTGTTTTTAAATTTGTTTTAAAAAACATCATGTGTATTTGGTAAAATGTTTTAAATTTGATAAAAATAATTCACATGGCGGTATTTTGTGCAGAAACCAATATGAATCTCTATGTTCCAAGAGCGGACAAAAGCTGGGACCGACGCAGGGCTTTACATCTTTTCAGAAGGACTTTTTTAAGCGCAGATGTAGATACTGTATCAGAAGCATTGACCAAAAATCCGGTCGGAATCGTGCAAAAAATGGTAGATGATGCGGCAGCACTTCCGTTGACAGCACCTCCGGTTTGGGCAAACTGGACAATCAACCAATACAGTCCGATTCCCGATGTGCGGAATACGCAGATAGGGAATCAGATTTTGGAGTGGGGGACCCAATGGGTAAAAGATATCAAAAAAAATGGTTTGCGCGACAGGATGTCATGGTTTTGGTCCAACCATTTTGTTACCAAAATTGATACCTATTATTGCCCTTCCTGGATGTTTCGGTATCATCAATTGTTGCAAAAACATGCGGTAGGAAATTTTAAAACCTTTGTCAGAGAAATCGGCATTACACCGGCCATGCTCGTATTTTTGAATAATGTTCAAAATACCAGATTGCAGGTTAATGAAAATTATGCAAGGGAATTGCTTGAACTTTTTACGCTGGGTGTGGACAATGGGTATACCCAACAGGATATCAGGGAAATCGCCCGGGCCATCACAGGTTGGAATGGGGTGGATCAGGCCAATCTCTGTGGTGAAATCAACTTTGTCAGTCTTTTTTGGGATCCCGGCAATAAAACGATCTTCGGAAGGACAGGACCCTGGAATTACAACCAGGTAATCGACATACTTTTTGAAGAAAGACCCGTTCAAATCAGCGAATTTGTCTGTCGGAAATTATATGCTCACTTTGTCAATCCTCAAATTGATGAAGGTACAGTTCAGGCTTTAGCTGCCATCTTCAGGAACAATAATTTTGAATTAGCTCCGGTCCTGAAAGCGATGTTTTCAAGTGAACATTTTTTTGATGACGCAACAATCGGTACCATTATACCCGGGCATTTGGAATATTTTCTCATGTTTTTGAATGAAACAGGTTATGTTGACCAGGACGAATTATTATACCTGATCGGATTAAGTACGGGAGAATATAACCAACAAATTTTTAATCCTACAGATGTATCCGGATGGCCGGGTAACAGAAATTGGATCAATACAGGCTCCTTCAACTATCGGTCAGAAAGTCTGTTAAATATCATGGGTTATTATTATACACTAAACGGAAATAAGGTGGAAGAATTCCGCTACATCGCTAAAAAACTGAATGCGGAAAATGAAACAGATCCTAATGTTGTCTGCCGCTCCATTATTGATTATATACTTCCCAACGGACTTCAGTTTCCGGCGGATTATGCGGATGCTCTGGCAGTATTTAAGGCTGAAGTTCCCGAAAATTATTTTACTGACGGCTTGTGGAATCTCGATTGGGAATACGCACCGGCTCAGGTTTTATTACTTATCAATCACCTGGCAAAATTGCCTGAATATCAATTAAAATAATCTGCCATGGCCATTTTTCATCATAAAGACATCAATAACCTTCTGAAAGGAGAACACCATGACCTGGAACACCGAACATGGAGCCGCAGAAGTTTCCTTCAAACGTTGGGTATTGCCGGTGGTGCCGGTATTACTATGGGAGGTTTCGGACTATCAGCTTTGTCGGCTGCTCCTTTGCACATGGCACTGGCTTCATCTGATAACAACAGGATTCTGGTGCTGATCCGTCTCAAAGGTGGCAACGACGGTTTGAATATGATTGTTCCTGTGTACGACTACAGCAGATACAAAACCAACAGACCCAATATCGCCATTCCACAAAATCAGTTGATTGCGCTTGGTAATGATCAGAAATATGCTATGCCCCAGACTATGAACAGGCTCAAACCTCTTTGGGACAACGGGTTTATGAAAGTCATCAATTCGGTAGGTTATCCCGAACATAATTTATCCCATTTTACTTCCTCGGATATATGGAATTCTGCCAATGAAAATATCGAAAGTGACAGCAATAAATCAGGTTGGTTGGCCAGATATCTGCTCGATAAAACGCCGGACTACCTGGAAAATCTGCCTGAAATTCCCGGAGCGATAAAAATCAGCAGCGGTAGCAGTATAACCTATCAGACAGCAGACCGAATTGATCTCGCTGTCAACTTTAACACACCGGATAAACTCATTGAAATAGCTGAAAAAGGATTTGTTTATGACACGGTTAATCTTCCGGATGAGTGTTACTATGGTGAACAGGTCGGATTTTTAAGATCGATTCTGAATATTACTTATAAATATGCGCCTAAAATCAGTGAAGCTTACAGTGCCGGGACCAATGAAGTGAATTACAGCAACAACGAACTAAGCCGACAGCTCGCGATTGTAGCAAAGTTGGTAAAAGGCAATCTGGGAACAAGACTGTATATGGTCACTTTAGATGGTTTTGACACCCATGAAAATCAAAACATCAGCCATCCGAGACTGATGGCTGACATTTCTGCTGCCATCAGCGAATTTTATGCTGACCTCGAAGCCGGTGAAAAAGCCAATGATGTATTGAGTATGACTTTTTCGGAATTCGGAAGGAGGGTTCGTGAGAATGATGGTGGAACCGACCATGGTACCGCTGCTCCCGTGATGTTTTTCGGTCCTACGTTGGAAGGCAACGGTATCTTTGGGAAAGATCCGGATTTGGTGGACCTTGATTCTGTCGGTAACTTAAAACATGATATGGATTTCCGGTCGATTTATGCAACGATTCTCGAATCCTGGTTGTGTATCGATGCAAGCCATGTTGACAATATATTGGGTGATGTTTATGAAAGAATACCGGGTTTGGGTCTCAATTGTTTGCCGGTTTATACTTCAGAACCTGTTTTTACGCAACAAATACAACACAAACTGCGCAGTCATGCGGATGGTTCCTATACCATAGAATATGAAATCAGCAGACCCGGTCAGATAGATGTGGAGGTATACACCATTATGGGACAAAAAATATCGACACTTGTCCATGAATATCAGGACAGGGGAAAACATCAGGCCGTATTCATCAACCAACATGTGGGTCTTAGTTCGTCGATGTATATTTATGTCATTCGCAGTGGATCCGCATCTGTGAGCGGAAAGTTTTTGCTCAGGTAGCAGGTCATAGGATGTTACATCACTTGTACTGATGCCAAAAAATTAATAAAAAAACATATTTTACAGCCGGTTTTAATAGATTAAGCTACCTGAAACGGGGTGTCCTTCATTGGCATTTGCCTACTTCTCGTCGTATTTTTGCTACGATTCGTCAGATTTCATTTGTTTTCTTACAACGGTCGACCTTACATTTGTGTCATAAAGATGTAAATATTCTGATATTAACCCAGAATCCGCATTAGAAATTTATTGCGAAAAAATCTGACTTCATATTTACTTCGGTTCTCATTTTTTCTTCCTCAATGCAGCGAAGGCTGCACCTGCGTATAAAAAATTCCGAGCCTTGTAACTATTTTGTCATATTTCCTCTCATGACAAAGTCCAATGCGGAATCTGGGTTTAAGATGATTTCCAAATTTAATTTCATAATAGATACGATTTTTATAAACAAACCAAATTTAATAAAATTTAAATAAAAACAAATGAGCAGCAGAATTATGTTATCAGGACCTATGGGAAATGGAATCAGACCTAAAAAGTACTTTGAAACCACTAAGGAGTTGATGCGAAAAACAAAAATCAAAAGTGTTACAGTCAGCACCGCAGAGGTCAAAAAAATGAGTAGTGAAATGCTTAAAACAGCATAAACTGCCCTGTACACCCTGAACATATTATTCCCCGGATCGGGAAGTCGTACCATGGAGGCGCGACTTCCCGGTTTTTTTTCTAACGAATTATATTTAGGTTTAAAGTTGTAAAAAACAGGTATAGGTTTTTCCTGTTTTTCAAAAGTCACATTTTTTCCTTTACATCACAAAATTTCATTATTCCCAAATCAGAAAAGTCACTCTTAATGAGAAAATCTATTTTTCACAACTTTGCCAATTTTTTATTCCAAACAAAAGTTCGTTGGCAAAAGTACATCTTTAGGGACTTTACAGGAACGTTATCATTTTGAAATAGAATACGTTAAGAGGTAATCATTATACATTAACACCTTCTCAGGGTCAGGGATAAACACTAAAATTGGTTAACAAAAACCTTTTTTCGGGTTTTTTTTCCGGATGAACGATGTGGTCCAACAACAATTGGGCAGCGGATTGTCCCAATTCATATCCGTTGTGCACCAAATGAGAAACGGGTGGAAACATAAATTCCGGCAGATAACCTTCACTGATGGCAACGGTTTTGAGTGACAGATCATGGTTCTCTCTTCTAAAGGATTGTAATGCGGCATTAACGCCAACCAAAACTTCGTCGCTCATAGCAAAAACAGCATCAGCTTCTCCATGTATACGCAAAGCAGAAAGGCATTTTTCTCTGGCATCACCACTTGAGTCACAATAATAATAATGTGTCCTGATCTCCGGGGCGTTGTTGAGTACACTTTTAAAGCCCAACATCCTTTCTTTGGTGATCTGCAGGGATTCCGGCCCGAAAAAACCAATAATTTCTCTGACACCTTCCTGTATCAGAAAAGTGCAACACTCTTTGCCGGCCTGATAATCATCAATTTTTACCTCAGAAAATTTTTGCTGGTCTATGGTTTTATCTAATAATACCAAAGGAATCTGAAAATCGGAGAGTTTGTCCAGATGATCCAGACCGGAAGTCATTTTGGTCAGTGAGATAAGGATGCCATCGACATTGCTGTCAATGCAGGTGACGATATTCTGTACTTCTTTTTCATATTCATCATCAGAAATCAGAATCATCAGCTTGTATTGTTTGCTTTTGAGGGTAGCTGAAATTCCTTCAATGACGGCCGGCACAAAAAAATGATGAATACCGGGTAAAATTAAGCCAATGGTCTTTACACTTTTCTGTCGCAAACCTACAGCTGCCGCATTGGGAACAAAATGAAAACTCTCGGCCAGTTGTTTAATTTTGTCTTTAACCATGGGGCTGATATCGGGATGATTTTTTAAAGCCCGGGATACAGTAGACTTGCTTACGCTTGCCATTTCTGCTATATCTTTGATGGTTATCTTCCTCATCTTTTAAAAATATTTAACAAAAATTAACTTTTTGCCAACAACAACCGGTTGCGGATTCGGTTGCAAACATATGAAAAAAACTGACAGGGTACAATGATTTAATATTCTGTTTATGTTTGCGTAAACAAAACAATATTTAAATCATGAATAAGTATGTAGTACAAACAATTTTATGGTGTGCACTGATCATTACAGGTGTTAATCTTCAGGCTCAATCAACCGTCAAAGGAATGGTAAAACTTTCTAATGGCGACAATGCCGAATTCATTCAGGTTGGAATACCTGCTTTGGGGTTGGGTACGATCACTGACGGAAGCGGATCTTATACGCTTACCAATGTTCCCAATGGAACGTTTGCTGTTGAAGCAAGTTTTTTAGGTTATGAATCACAGGTCAAAATGATTACTGTGGCTTCAGGTGAAACCGCAGAAGTAAATTTTGAATTGGGTGTCACCTCTCAGGCGCTGAATGAAATAGTCGTCACAGGGGTTTCCGACCCAAGGTCTACGTTAGAGTCTTCTATTTCGATAACCACGCTGAAACAGAAGGACATCTTAAACAGTGTACCGCGAACCACCGCTGAAATATTCAGAACCATCCCGGGTGTCAGATCTGAATCATCGGGTGGGGAAGGTAACAGTAATATTACCGTTCGTGGTGTTCCTGTCAGTGCCGGAGGTAGCCGTTATTTGCTGATTCAGGAAGACGGACTTCCTGTATTACAATTTGGTGATATAGCGTTTGGAACCCAGGATCAGTTTTTGAGATTTGACAATACCGTAGGAAGAATTGAGGCCGTCAGAGGAGGAAGTGCTTCGGTTCTTGCATCCAACTCTCCTGCAGGTATCATCAATTTTATCAGCAAAACAGGTACGGAACAAGGAGGTTCTGTTGCCACTACTTTCGGTGTTTTACAACCTATGTTACGTACTGACTTTGATATGGGAACTCCATTGTCAGAAAGTGTTTCTTTTCATGTTGGTGGTTTTTACAGAGCAGGAGACCTGCCCCGAAGAACGGGTTATACTTCAAACAACGGAGGGCAGATCAAGGCCAACCTGACCAAAAAATTTGACAAAGGTTTTGTGAGATTGTACGCTAAATTTTTGAATGACAGAGCGGCGGGATATATGCCGATGCCTGTACAGGTTTCAGGAACCAATGCTTCTCCAACCTGGGAATCACTTCCGGATTTTGACGCTTTGAACGGCTCTTTATATTCACCATATTTCCGTACGGATTACACCATGGGAGGAGACGGCAATATTTTAAAATCTGATATTCAGGATGGTATGCATTCTGTATCAAAATCCTTCGGAGGTGAAGTCAACATGAATATTGGAAATGGTTGGAAAGTGGTCAACAGAGCGAGATATTCCATCAATAACGGACATTTTTTAGCTCCTTTTCCGGCTACAGCAGGATCGTACAACGATATCATCAAAGCCGAAAATACTGCTACGTATGCAGGGACAACAACGGCGGTCAATCCGAACAGCACTTTTATGTTGATCCATTTATTTAATACAAAACTGAATAACTTCAATAATTTTATCAACGATTTTAATATTTCGAAAAGATTTAATACGCTTAAAGTGAATGCCGGATTGTACAAATCCATTCAGAATGTTGGCATGTCATGGCATTGGAATTCTTACGTCATGGAAGCAAATTCTGACAATCAACGTTTGGTGGACATCAAAAACCCTGCAGGTGAGGCCATCACCCAAAACGGTTTGATTGCTTACGGACAACCTGCCTGGGGCAATTGTTGCAACAGAAATTTTGACATGCAATATGATGTTTGGGCACCTTATGCATCACTCGAACTTCAGGCAACAGATAAATTGAATGTAGAGGCAGGATTGCGTTATGATTTCGGACATGCTTTTGGTAATTTTTCAGGTGGAAACGGTCAGTCTGCAGCCATTGATATGAATGGTAATGGTCAGATAGAACTGGTAGAACAAAACGTAGCTACCATCAGCAATGTTACTACACCCGTAGATTACAACTACAACATTTTATCGTATTCAGCAGGCTTGAATTATATTTTAGGGAGCTCTTCAGCCCTTTTTGCCAGATACAGTTCCGGGGGATCAGCATCTGCCGACAGAATTTTGTTTAGTGGTTTGAATTATACCAATTCAGATGATGCAGCTTTGGAAGCTCAAAAGGTTAATACTGTTAATCAGGCTGAGTTGGGTTACAAGTACCGAAAGGACAAACTCACCCTTAATGCCACTGCATTTTTGGCATTGACCAGAGAGTCAAACTACGAAGCGACGACCCAAATGAGAATTGATAATGATTATCAGGCGATTGGTTTGGAACTTGATGCCCAATATTCAATCAACAATAACTTTGTTCTCAGAGGCGGACTGACCTTTACGGACGGAACCATTACAAAATCAATCAACCCGGATAACGAAGGTAATACGCCGAGAAGATTGCCAGCCCTTATGTACAACCTGGTACCGGTGTACAATTTTGGCGGTGGACATTCAGTCGGTTTGTCACTGATTGGTTTTACTCAATCATATGCACAGGATAATAACCAATTGGTCATGCCGGGTTATGTTATCGTCAATCCGTTTATCAATCTGAATCTGGGCAATAAATTTTCTTTAAACCTCAGTGGTAATAATATTTTGAATGCTTTGGCTATCACTGAAGCAGAAGAAGGTGCGATCACTGAAAACACCAACAACATCGTCAGAGGAAGACCATTGCCTGGACGATCATTAACTTTAGGATTAAGGTATGATTTTTAATATCTGTTTTTCATAAATAAATCTATATTGTGGCATCATTTTTAACCCGGATTCCGCATTGGACTTTGTTATGAGAGGAAATATGACAAAATAGTTATGAGGCTCGCAATTTTTTACCCGTAGATGCAGTCTGAGTTGCATTGAGGAAGAAAAAATGAGAACCGAAATAAATATGAAGTCAGATTTTTTCGCAATAAATTTCTAATGGGGAAGCCGGGTTTATTGGTGTCACAATTTTTTATCATGGATTCTTTAACTGAAAAAGCAAAAAAAGTCATTTATGAGGCCATTACCCCAAAAGGTATTCTGGCTTCAGCATCTGATATTGATAATTATGCAAGAATATGGAGTCGGGATTCGATGATGACAGGCCTGGCAGGGTGGTATATTCAGGATATAAAAATTATCAATGGATTTAAAGATTCTGTAATTACCCTTGCGGAATATCAGCATGAGACAGGTATGATTCCATCTAATGTTTCTGTGTCACCAAATCATCCACCGGGTGTCAGTTACGGAAGTCTGGCAGGCAGAACAGATGCAACTTTATGGTGGTTGATAGGCACCCTGACTCTGATGAAAAATGATCCGGATTTTTATCGGGAAAAAGTCGGTTTTCTTTTGCCTAAAATCGAAAAAGCACTTTTTGTGTTGCAAGTTTGGGAATATAACGGCAGAGGTTTGATTTACAGTCCTTTGGGCGGTAATTGGGCAGATGAATATGTTACATCCGGTTATACATTGTACGATAATGTCTTGTATGGAAGAGCACTTGAAATGTCAGGTGAAATCCTGCAATCAATAAGACTGTCTGAAAAAGCCTCACAAACCAAAAAACTGATAAGAGATAATTATGATAATCACATGACTGATGAAGGGTCATTGTATCATAAAACGGCATTTGAAAAAAGAAAAATGAACCTGAAACCCTACTTTTCGGCTTCTTTGGCACCCAATGGATATGATCAAGTTTGGGATATGGCAGGCAATGCCATGGCTTTGTTAACGGGGTTGTATTCAGACATTCTTCCGCTCACCCGATTTCTAGAAAAACAAATATCAAATGAAACATCCGGTTTGCTACCGGTTTTTTATCCGGTGATTCAAAAGGAAGATCATGATTGGCATCTGTTGGAAGAAAATTATGCATATAATTTTAAGAATAAACCTTTTCAGTTTCACAATGGCGGATTCTGGCCAATTTTTGCCGGTTGGTTGGTTTTGGGTTTACGAAAATACAAACAACACGAGCTGGCAGACAGGATTGTCCGGAATTACGAAGAGGTTTTAAGCAAAAGTTTATACACTTTTTATGAATATCATGACATCCGGAACGGTCAGGGCAGGGGAGTGGAAAAATTATGTTTCAGCGCGGCAGGCTATTTGTTTATGACGGTAAACGATCAATCTTTTGAAAATTCAACAATCGGTGACAGATGAAAGGAGACATTATTACGATAAAACCGGAATATTTTCATACTTCAGAAGCGATTGTGCAGTTTCTGGAACACAAAATGACTGCATCTGATAAATATGTGGTTTGTATAGCCGGAGAAAGTGGCAGTGGTAAATCTGTTACAGCAGTTACGCTGTCCCGTGAGTTTGATAAAAAAAACATTGGGAATCTAATATTGCACATGGATGACTATTTTATCCTTCCTCCGGAAAAAAATCATCAAAACAGGTTAAAAAGTCTTAAAAACGTAGGAAAACATGAAGTTCATCTCGATATTTTGCAAAAAAATCTCGATGATTTCAAAGAAAAAAAGAATACCATCCACAAACCTTTGGTTGATTATCAAAAAAATACCATTCAGGAAGAAGAAGTCGACGTTTCCGGATGTCGTGTTCTGATTGTGGAAGGCACTTATGTAGCGTCATTAAAACAATATGATACCCTGATCTTTATGGAACGGACCTACCAAGAAACCTATGAAAACAGGAAACAAAGAAACAGAGAAAGTGCTTCAGATTTTATTGAAAAGGTTTTGGAGAAAGAACATGATATTATTTCTGCTTACAAACCGTTTTGTCATATTATGATAGATAAAAATTACAACCTCGTTATACATAATCCGGAAAACATCAAGTCATGACAAAACCCAGGATGACCTTTACCCAAATCATCAATATGAATGTCGGATTTTTTGGCATTCAATATAGTTTTGGACTGCAGCAGAGCGCGGTAAACCCTATTTATGACATGTTGGGTGCTTCACCCGAGCAGATTCCTTTACTGAATCTGGCAGGACCGATGACCGGTTTGTTGATCCAGCCGATTATTGGTGCGATGAGTGACCGGACATGGGTTCCCGGATTGGGGCGGCGAAGACCTTATTTCCTTGTAGGTGCCTTACTTTGCAGTATCTGTTTGTTTTTATATCCTTTCAGCAGTGCATTGTGGATGGCCGTGGGATTATTGTGGATTCTCGATGTTGGAAACAATACGGCAATGGAACCCTACCGGGCATTTGTGGCGGACAATCTCGACAGTAGCCAGCAGCCTGCCGGATTTCAGACTCAGAGTTTTTTTACCGGATTGGGACAATCACTGGCCAATTTGTCTCTCTTTATTTTTCCTTTGTTTTTTGTGGGTAAGTACGGATATTTGCCAAAGTGGGTGTACGCTTCGTTTTTTTTCGGAGCCTTTATGTCGATAGCGACCATTCTTTGGAGTATAAAAACGACACCTGAATATCCACCAACGGATGAAGAATTAAAAAACAATAAAAATCGTTCGGGAAGTATATTTGCTCCGTTGCTTGAAATCATTCATGCGGTCAAAGATATGCCGAAAATATTGTGGCAACTTGCTTTGGTATATTTGTTTCAATGGTATGCCTTGTTTTGTTACTGGCAAAATGCATCCAAAAGTATTGCGTTGTCAGTATATAATACCACGCCAAAATCTAATGAAAAGTTGTACGAAGAAGCGGTAGGGTGGGCCGGTTTGGTCAACGGTTGGTACAATGTCGTGACCTTTTTGGTTGCCTTTCTATTGGTGGGATTTGCTGCCAGAAAGGGTGCCGGACGCGTTCATTTTGTATGTTTGTTATTGGCAGCAGCAGGTTTTCTGTTTTTTCCTTTTATCACCAACAAATATCTTTTATTTGTCGCTATCACTGGTTTTGGTATCGGTTGGGCCAGTATGATGGGGATTCCCTACTTGTTGGTCGTCAAACAAATCCCAAAAGAAAGATATGGTGTGTACATGGGCATTATCAACATGATGATTGTGATACCGATGATTATACAGACGCTTACTTTTGGAGGTATTTTGAAGTATTTTTTGGGCAATAGTCCTCAAAATGCTATCTTTTTTGCCGGAATTTTACTGATTATTGCGGCATTTCTGACACTTCGCATCAAAGAAAAAAAAGCGGAGACAACCTGAAAAACCAAAGATGAAGGCTGTATTTTTAATAATTTGACCGTTCGGAAACAAAAACTTTATAATTTTTCCCAAAAAGAAGGCATCTTACCTAAAATCATTTTACTTTTGGAATGAATTAGTTAAAATTGGCAAAATGCATCCAGGTTTTAAAAATGTACTCGGCGTATTTATAGGTATTCTTATTGGAATGGGCGTTAATATAGGTTTGGTCACTTTGGGTCCGATCCTCATTCCACCACCTATGGATGCCGATCTGACTACCATGGAAGGATTGGAAGCATCTATGCATCTTATGGAACCCAAACATTTTCTCATGCCATGGCTTGCTCACGCATTAGGTTCTTTTGTTGGTGGATTGATTGCTTATCTTATCAGTGGAACCAACAAAATGAGATCGGCTTATATTGTGGTATTTTTCTTTTTTTTGGGAGGCATTGCCAATGTGACAATGTTGCCTTCACCGTTATGGTTTAATATTATCGATTTGGGTCTCGCCTATATTCCGATGGGATTTTTGGCATGTTATGTTGGAAAAAAATTACAAAATAGTCATCTATAATTTATTTTTGACGTTAATAATCAGCTACTGAATTTTTTCCAAACGGGTGACCTTTTTGGTTTTTTTATAATTATGATTTAGAAAAGCAACTATTTCTGTAAAAAGTACACTTTCTTATTGAAATCATGTGTGATTAGCACATTTTACTTCGCTTGTCAATTTACGAAAAGATTTGAAACTGATTGATTTTCTGATCCAGGTTTGTTTGGTTTTCAGAGTCATATTTTTATTCAGCCCCTTACAAAACACAAAACCAAATGAAACGTATTTTGCCGGCAATATTTCTAAAATTTTCCATAATAAGCCTGATATTTTTCGTTCAGGTCGGTAATCTGAAAGGTCAATGTGCATGTACAAATTGCCCATTGACTATTAATCCATTTGGTATTACGGAAACAACCATAGAAGTAACAGGGGCTACTTCTAATACTTTAAACACTTCACAATTTGTCAAAGCGCTAAAACTATATTTGGTGCACGATGCTTTCAGAGAATGTACTGTAACATTGATAGCACCAAACGGAAGTTCAGTGGTTCTTTCTATAAATTTAAGTCTTTCGTTTGAAGAAAATATAACGTATGATATCTGTTTTTTAGATTGTACAGAAACAGCGGTGCCTGATCCGGGCTTTCCGGCTAACTTTATATCTAATGCAGGATATCTACCCAATCAGACGTACACAGGATCATATTATCCTTATGATTTTGAATGTCTCAGCACCCTGACCGGGCCGGTCAACGGTACCTGGACGTTGAGATTTCAGGATTTTGTTTTTTTGGAGGGGGGGACATTGTTTAATTGGGCTCTGGAATTTGCCAATAATGCAGGTACTAATTGTTTACAGGTATGTACCACCCCTGAACCATGCGGAGTTTACGGCACCTTAGGAGATTTTAATAATGCTCCCACATCCTACTGTTTAGGAACAGATTTGGATCTTGATATAGAGTGGGATGCAACACCACCTTTGGATCCAAGCCAATATTCTGTGATCTGGCTTTTGCAAAATACGACCAATAGTTCTTTTACCGTCGAATATTCCACAGATCAGGTTTTTAATGATTTACCTGTAGGTTCTTATTCACTTTGTCCGTTGGCGTACTTAACAGCGGATGCACCTTTATTACCAACCATTAACGGAACAGATTTAACGCTACCCATTCAGGATCTGATCAATTCCGGAGATTTTTGCGGTACATTTGGCACCAACGGATGTTTTAGTTTCAATATGGATCTTCCTTTGGATTTGCCGCTTACATTGGACGGACCTGACAATGTATGTGCCGGCCAATTGGTGACTTATACCGTCAATAATCCTTATGGAGATGATATCGGACCTTCTGTTAATCCTGTAACAGGTACTTACAGTACTTTTGATGAAAACGGAGAGATTGCCACCATCACCTGGGAAACAGGTCCGGCTAGCATTTGTGTAGATTATGCCAATGCGTGTGGCGTTCTTCAGGATTGTATCGATGTGAATGTTTTGGACTACAATTTTGATACAGATATCTTGGGAGAAATGATGGTTTGTCTTGGAAATACTGAAACATACAACTTAAATCCTGAATTACCACCTGGTTTTACCAATGCATGGACAGTGAGCAATGGTTTTGTTACATCTTCAACAGATAATACGGTCACTATAGAATGGAACAACGGAGGAAGTGGTCAGATTTGTTATAATATTACAGATCCTTGCGGTTTGATCACCATAAGTTGTATAAGTATTGTCATTAACCAGGGGCCACCTCCTCCGAATTTTACTTTTACAGCATTTACATGTGTCGGAGCTGTTTTCCAGGTACTTTTAGATAGCCCTGATTTGTACACCGGTTTTAATTGGTCTGTCACACCAGGCACCATCCTTTCGGGTCAGGGAACACAACAAATATCAGCATCATCACCTGTGAGTGGCAACACCACCATTTGTGTGGAAGCAACATCAAATTGCGGACCTCCACAAACTACTTGTCGGGACATCCTCATTATCGAACCTGCCATTCCGGTTGTCACCATTACTGCCCAATGCGGACTAACAGGAACAGTGGCTGCAGAAGATCCGGGTGGTGCGGCTTACAACTGGACACAACTGTCCGGGCCGGGAACGATTACCTTCAGTAATCCAAATAATGCTACCACCAATGTCACTGCAAGTGTACCCGGCACCTATGTATTACAAGTAGAACAAGGGTTTGGAGGTTGTGTGGGTGTTAATACCATATCCATCACCTTTGTGCCGGAAGTTGTATTTGAAACTGACATAATCGGTGATGTTTTATTTTGTGAAGGAGAAATGGAGACTTACACTTTGAGCGCTACACTACCACCAGGTTTTACCAATACCTGGACTGTCACCAATGGTATTGTCACTTCTTCAACAGATAATACCGTCACCGTTGAATGGAATAATGATGGAAGTGGTCAGGTTTGTTATAACATCACGAATCCTTGTGGGGTACTTACCATCGAATGTATCAACATTATCATCAACCCGAATGCTCCTCCTCCGGTGATAACGATGCCGGCGACAGCTTGTGTGGATGAATCGTTTACGGCAAGTATTACGCCTTCATCTTCATATACATCTATAAACTGGTCAGCAACACCGGCCATCATCAACAGTGGTCAGGGAACTCCTTCCATCACTTTGTCAAGTATAAATCAAGGGACAACCACGGTTTGTGTGGAAGTGCTTTCGGATTGTTCTCCGCCTCAGACAGCCTGCAGAGATATCAATATTGTCGCAACGAGTATTCCCGATCTTGAAATTATTGAAAAATGTGGCCTTACCGCCAGTTTAGGTGTAGTGACACCTGTATCAGGTTCTTCCTATCAATGGATTTTATTGTCCGGACCGGGAACCGTTAATTTTTCAAATCCGACAGCCAATCAGACTAATATTCAGGCTTCAGCACCGGGAACCTATGTGATTCAGCTGACTGAAAATACGCCTCAATGTAGCGGTGTAAATACGATTTTTGTTACTTTCAATCCAACGTTGGTCGTTTCCAACATTCAGTTTGATTGCGCTGCTTTGACTTCTTATGTCGTTTCATTCGACATATCAGGTGGTTTGGCACCGTATTTTGTGGACGGCAACCAAATTACCGGAAATACGTTTACTTCACCACCGATTCCTACTGACGATGCTTACAGTTTTGTCATTCAGGATAGTGAAGGTTGTGAAATTCTGGTCCAGGGTAATCCGGATTGTCCCTGTGTTTCCGATGCAGGTCAAATGTCCAACACGCTTTTGTCTGTTTGTGAAGACGAAACTGCCTTGGGTGAAGAGGTTGTAAATCCTTTTTTGGATGGTAACGATATTGGGATTTATGTTTTACATAATGGTCCGGGTGCTATCTTAGGGACAATTTTTGTTACTTCGACCACTCCTGAATTCAGTTATCTTCCAAGCTTACAATATGGTATTACTTACTATATCTCTTACATTGTAGGAAATGAAGTCGTTGGAACGGTCGATCTGAATGACCCTTGTCTGTCTGTTTCGGTTGGCCAACCTGTTGTATTTAACAAAATACCTGTGCCCTTTGCGGGAAATGATATTCAGACGTGTGAAACCATTTTTGAACTCGGTGGTGTAAATGATGTTTCGGGAAGTTCGGTTTTGTGGAATGTCGTTTCAGGAACTGGAATAACCATAGTGTCGCCGGATCAGCTCAATTCTTTGGTCACTGTCACGGGTCCGGGTAATTATCAGTTGGAACTGGAAGAAAATAATGAAGGATGTATCGGAACAGATGAAATCAACATCACCGTTTTGGATGAATTACAAACACAAATCACCAATATCGAATGTAACGGCACAACCGGAGAATATACCGTGACCTTGACCATTTCAGGTGGAAGTTTGCCTTATTTTGTCGACGGCCAACCGATAGCCGGAACTACGTTTTCCTCTTCTCCTTATCCTTCCGGTAGTTTGTACACCTTTGTGATTGAAGATATCATCGGATGTTCAACCCAACTGATTGGTACTTTTAATTGTGACTGTGAAACCCAGGCAGGCACCATGTCATCCACTCCTTTGATCGTTTGTGTCGAAAACGGAAGTGTGACAGCAACCTACAATAATGATGGTACTTTTGATGCCGATGATGCCGGAACCTATGTTTTACATACCGGTTCAAGCAATTTCCTCGGAACCGTTTTAGATGTAAATGCTACAGGCACTTTTACCTACAACCCATCCTGGCAAACCAATACGACTTATTATATTTCTTATGTTATTGGGAATGAAATCAGTGGTTCAGTCGATCTTAGTGACCCTTGTCTTGGTGTTGCTCCCGGCCAACCGGTGATTTTCAGAGCCGACCCTGTTATCGATTTAAATCCGATCGTTGACACCTGCGGACTGGTCAATAACATCTCGGTCAATCCTGAAGTTGGTGTTTTATATACCTGGAGCACTATCAATCCGAACCTGATTTTGGGTACAATTAATGGTAACTCGACCCAAGTCACTGTCACGAATCCGGGAAGTTATGAAGTGGTTCTGACGGCCAACAATGATGTTTGTTCTGCGACTTCAACGCAACACTGACCTTTTTGGAAATTCCTTCCGTACAAAATATCGTCTACAACTGTAATGATCTGACATCGTTTAATGCCAATCTTACCATGTCCGGTTTGTCACCTTTTACCACAGATATTCCTTCTTCTTTGGTTTCAGCCAATGTACTTCTTGTCGAAAATCTTCTTTCGGCAAGTACAACGACCGTATTGATTACATCTTCTAATGGTTGTTCGGTATCCACGGCCCTTTCCTTTGATTGTGCCTGTCAAAGTACACCGGGAACCATGTCGACCGATTTACTCACTGCCTGCGAACAAAATGATGTTTTTGCGGCCTATAATTTTGACGGAATCCCGGGAGATGTGGACAGTTTTATTTACATCTTACATACCTCAGCTACCAATGTTTTGGGAACGGTTCTGGCGACTTCGCCGGATGGAAGGTTCGGCAAAACACCGGCTATGGACTTTAATACCATTTACTACATTTCGTATGTCACGGTCAATTTTGTGGCCGGAAATTACGAACTGCAACCCTGTTCTTTTGTGACACCCGGACAACCTGTTATCTTTTATGAAAATCCGGTGATCAATTGGCAGGTTGTCGTTGAAAACTGTAATCCCGAAGCAACATTTACCATTACTTCCAACGGAAATCTGAGTAATCTTTCTCTTGTCAATGGTCCTTCAGGTGCAGTGATATCAAACCTGACAACCAATGGATTCCGTTCTGATCTGGCCGGAAACTATAGTTTTTTCATTGAGGCGGACAACAATGGGTGTATTGTTTCAGCATCCCAACAGGTTACCCTTTTTGACAGCCCTTTGATAGAAAATGTTTTTGCGGATTGTAAAGGGTTGTTTTTTGATGTAACATTTGATGTTGTGTCGGGCACATCCCCTTACCAACTCAACGGTACTACCAATATTACTTCACCCTATACATCAGCTCTGATTCCCGGAGGTAATGTTTTTACCTTTTTTGTGGAAGACAGCAGAGGTTGTGTGACAGCTTCTCAGGATATTACCCTTGTTTGCAATTGCAGTACCGATGCAGGAACACTTACCGGGCAGGATATTACACTTTGTGAAGGGGAAGAGCTCAATCCAACATTTCCGAATAACTATACCCTTGAAGCGGGAGACGGATTTGTTTACATTTTGCACGATGGTACCAATCAGAATATTGGCAATATTATCTGGCAGGGAACAAATTTTCCGGTGCCGTATCAAAACATTTTTGCGGGCAACCGTTATTTGTTGGTCAGAGTGGTTGGTCCGTTACTACCAAACGGAGATATCGATCAAAACGATGATTGTTCGGATTTATCCAACAGCATTGAAGTTACCTGGAGTAAGAGACCAGATTTTGTTTCGACGGTGGATCCTTTTTACTGTGAAAATCAGGACATTTTTATAAATATTGAAAACAGCGGAACAGGAGTTCTGGAGATTTTTAAAAATCAAAATGAAAGTTTGACCTTTATCAATTCGGCAAACGGTATCGTCATCGATCCGGCATCGATAGAAAATGGTGATGAAATATTTTATCGATTTACCGACGTTTTGGGTTGTGTGTACGACCTGGGAAGTGATGAAATTAACCTGTTATCGTTACCACAAGCGGGCTTTTCGGGAACTCCTTTTGAATCCTGCATCAATGTAAACACCACTCTCTTTTTGCCGGATTACATCAATGGTGAAGAAAGTGGAGGAAGCTGGTTTTTGGGAAATACCTTTTTGCCGGTGACCAATAATTTTGATGTAAATCAGAACATAACCACGGACACAAGTCTGTACTATATTGTGACAAATGCCTGTGGGACGGACACTTCCAGGTTTGACGTCATCAGAAGACCTTTGCCTGAATTTACATTAAGTGGTCTGGATCCTTTGTGTTTTGGTGAAAACAACGGAAGTATAACCATTTCACCTTCAATCAACACGACGGTCGAACGTATTGAAGTCAACGGACTTGTTGTATCCAACCTGACGATACCCAATCTTATGCCCGGTGAATATGAAATCCGGTTAATTAACGAATTTGGTTGCATTAGTCTGGATAAGGTTACATTGGAGGAACCGGAAGAAATCATCGTGGACCTCGGACCCGATTTGTTGGTTGATTCCGGGGAAAATGTGATGGTCACCCTTTCTTCCAACATCGACATCAACGATCTGGCCAATACAACATGGACATTACCAAACGGTGAGGTCATCAATGGTCTGGTGAGTTCCATAAATGTAGTTGTGACTGATACCAGCCTGGTCCGGCTTACGGTAGTTGACAGGAACGGATGTACGGCTACCAGTCAGATAGTGATATTTGTTCGGGAAGCGATACAGGATACCATGATTTTTGAAGACATTGTCCTACCCAATATTATCATACCGGGATCGGGTCAAAACGGAATATTTACAGTTGAGCCATATGAGCAGATCCAAAATGTGCAGGTATGTTCGATCTATGACCGATGGGGCAACAAAGTGTACCATACCGAAAATGTGTTGCCGGGGCAAATATCCTGGGACGGCAGTTTTGACGGCAGACAGGTCATGGACGGCGTATTTGTCTACCGGCTGGTACTGAATCTCACCAATGGAAAACAACAAAGTTTTGCCGGGGATATTACGGTGATATCTAGGTAAGTTATATTTACTTTTTATAATATACTATTTTACGTGAGGAATTGTATGCCAAATTAAAAATTAATAATAGATTTTGGTATAAAAAATCTATTTTTCAGGCAACTATTCAATAAAAATGTACACTTTTGTAATCAGAATATTTATTCGAACAAAATAAATATTTTAGCGCTGATCAATTTACCCGTCATTTGTATTTGGATTGTCTCCACATTCCACGAAATATACAGCAACTTTTACGCAAATAAATCGTAAAAGGTACACAATCAATTTTTATTTCGATAAAACGAAAATCATATGTTCCGATATGCCAACCATCGTATTGTTATTTTATTTTCTATTGTATTTGTTTTTTTTATAACAAATACCCATAATGTGTATTCGCAGTGTGCATGTACAAATTGTCCTGTTGGTTTACCCAATTCCGGAACTGCTGAAGGGTTTCTTACTATTGCAGGAGCGACTTCCAATGTTTTAAATACAACACAATTTGTAAAAGCGGTAAATATAGATGTAGATCATGATGCTTTGAGGGAGTGTGAGATAACCCTGATTGCTCCCAACGGCAGTTCTGTTTTATTGTCAGATAACTTAGGAATTGCTGTCAACAATAATATAACGTATGACATATGTATTCTTGATTGTACAGGTAGTCCGGTTCCTGATCCGGGTTTTCCAATCAATTTTACTTCAAATGCCAACTATATGTCAGGACAGACTTATAACGGCTCATATTTTACTTTCAACGGAGCTTGTCTCAGTACATTGACAGGTCCAGTAAATGGTCAGTGGACACTCCGGTTTCAGGATTTTGTGGGAGGTGACGGAGGTACTTTAAATGATTGGTCAATCGAACTGGCTAATAATGATGGTACCAGTTGTAGTTTTGTATGTGCGACACCTTCTGATGATTGTGATGCGGAAGGAGGAGTACTTACCAATCTTCCGTCAACATTGGTTTATTGTGAAGGAGATCCTGAACTGGATTTTGATTTTATCGTTGATTATGGCGGCAATACTCCGGACCCGGCTTTACATTCATATACTTACCTTCTGAATAATATAGCTACAAATTCAAGTATTGAGTATGATCCGTTAAGTGATTTTACAGATTTACCTGCAGGTGAATACAGGGTTTGTGGTCTTTCCTACCTCACCGAAGATGGTCCTGATTTACCGGCCATTGATGGATCCAACCTGCAGACCGTCATCAATAATCTGATAAGTGATGGAACATTATGTGCAGATTTTTCAAATAACTGTTTTAGTTTTACCATCATAGAACAATTGAATATCTCTCTTTCAGGACCGGATGTTGCTTGTGTTGGTGAAGGGGTAGTTTATTCTATTGAAAACCTGCCGACAGGAGTCACTCCAACTGTTTTGGTCACTTCCGGAACGACTTCGCAATTTGTGGTCCTGGGAAATGCAATTTCCGTTATTTGGGCATCAGGACCAGGAGAAATATGTGTCAGTGCGACCAATATTTGCGGTACTGATGAGGCCTGCATTACGGTAGACGTAACAGAATTTATTGATAATACTATTTACACTATCATTGGTCAGGATGTAGTTTGCGAAGGTGATGTACTCGATTACACCCTTTCTCCGAATATGCCTCCCGGCTATTTTATAGGTACTACCTCAGAATTTGGCAATATCCTTGCTGCGGGCGGGAATACGGTGACCATTGAATGGCTACTTTCACCAACGGGTCAGGGCAATGTTTGTATTGAAGTTTACGATCCTTGCCGGGTATTGTCTTCCACCGTTTGTATGGATGTATCTATCCTTGAAAGTGCGCCGCCTCCTGATATTGAACTTCCTGATTCCGGATGCTTGGGTGAGGCATTCACAGCATCCATAGAGCCTTCCACCTCTTATTCAAACATAGTTTGGACCGTTTCACAGGGTAATATCATCAGTGGACAAGGAACAACCGAAATTGAGGTTGAACCCGATCTAGCAGGAACCGTAAATGTTTGTGTCGAAGTTACTTCGATTTGTATTCCACCTATCCAGTCAGATTGTAAAGATATTACCATTTATGAGCCCGGAGCCAATGTTATTGAGTTGGTTGGTGCTTGTGGTATAACGGGTAATCTTGAAGTGGTCAATCCCAACAATGATGCTTCATATTCGTGGTCTTTCGTTTCAGGCCCCGGTACCATCACCTTTAATCAACCAAATAATTCCTCAACCTTCTTTTCAGCAAGTGACCCGGGCACTTATACAGTTTTATTGTCAGAGACCATCTTTGGATGTTTCGGAGAACAAACATTTACCTTCACCCTGAATCCCGAATTTTCAATTTCTGATCTTACTTTTGATTGTACCAGTACCAATGGTTATATCGTTTCTTTTAGTATCGAAGGGGGTGTTCCGCCTTACTCAGTCAATAATATTCAAATTCCCGGAAGTGATTTTATTTCCGGTTTTATACCATTTGGAAGTGATTACAGCTTTTTTGTTACTGATAGTGAAGGGTGTATTGTCGAATTAACAGGAGAACCCCAGTGTCCTTGTGTTTCTGATGCCGGATTGAGTGACAATACTTTGATCGAAGTGTGCGGAGAGGGCACCGCTACCGGAGAACCGATCACCGGAACATTTCTGGATGGAAATGATACAGGGATTTATATTCTGCATTCCGGAGCAACAAATGTTTTAGGAACCATCATTGCTACTTCAAATTCTCCTGTATTTATGTATACTTCAACCATCATGTATGGTATCCGATATTATATTTCTTATGTTGTCGGTGATGCTTCCGGGGGAACCGTAGACCTCACCGATCCCTGTTTATCTGTGTCATTTGGACAACCTGTTATCTTTTACGAAAGACCTACACCAAATGCCGGAAATGACCAATTTACCTGCAATACTTTACCTTTATTACAAGGCACAGGCAGCATTCCGGGAAGTACATTTTTATGGTCAGCTGTTTCAAATCCGGATTTGATTACCATAACGTCACCTGACCAATTATCAACCTTCATCACAATCAATGGTTCTGGATTATTTCAAATGATGCTGACCGAAAGCAATCAGGGATGTACCAACAGTGACATTGTTGAAATATTGATTTATCCTCCCATCGTGTCAGATAACAAGAACATAGTTTGTGATCCTGCTACAAATCTGTACACCGTTTCCTTTGAATTGTCAGGTGGAAATCCTCCTTATTTTGTTAATAACATCCTTCTTTCCGATAATATGTTTACTTCCGGACCTATAACTTCAGGGAGCACCTACCTTTTTGAAGTTACAGATGGTAGCAGTTGTCTATTGATAGAACAAGGAATTTTTAATTGCAATTGTACAACCAAAGAAGGTACCATGTCATCCACTCCTTTGATCGTTTGTGCCGAAAACGGAAGTGTAACAGCAACGTACAATAATGATGGTACTTTTGATGCCGATGACGCCGGAACCTATGTTTTACATACCGGTTTAAGCAATTTCCTCGGTACTGTTTTGGAAATAAATGCTACAGGCACTTTTACCTACAACTCATCCTGGCAAACCAACACGACTTATTATATTTCTTATGTTATTGGGAATGAAATCAGTAGTTCAGTCGATCTTACCGACCCTTGCCTCGGTGTTGCTCCCGGTCAACCGGTGATCTTCAGAGCCGATCCTGTTATAAATTTTAATCCGGTCGTTGACACCTGCGGACTGGTCAATAACATCTCGGTCAATCCTGAAGTTGGTGTTTTATATACTTGGAGCACTACCAATCCGAACCTGATTTTGGGTACTATAAATGGTAACTCGACCCAAGTCACCGTCACGAATCCGGGAATTTATGAAGTAATCCTGACGGCCAATAATGATGTTTGTTCTGCGACTTCAACTGCAACACTGACTTATTTGGAAATTCCTTCCCTACAAAATATCGTTTACGACTGTAATGATCTGACATCGTTTAATGCCAATCTTACCATGTCCGGTTTGTCACCTTTTACTACAGATATTCCTTCTTCTTTGGTTTCAGCCAATGTACTCCTTGTTGAAAATCTTTTATCGGCAAGTACAACGACCGTATTGATTACATCTTCTAATGGTTGTTCGGTATCGGCGGCCCTTTCATTTGATTGTGCCTGCCAAAGTACCCCGGGAACCATGTCGACCGATTTACTCTCTGCCTGCGAACAAAATGATGTTTTTGCGGCCTATAATTTTGACGGAATCCCGGGAGATGTGGACAGTTTTATCTACATTTTACATACCTCAGCTACCAATGTTTTGGGAACGGTTCTGGCGACTTCACCGGATGGAAGGTTCGGCAAAACTGCGGGAATGGATTTTAATACAACCTACTACATTTCGTATGTCACGGTCAATTTTGTGGCCGGAAATTACGAACTGCAACCCTGTTCTTTTGTGACACCGGGACAACCTGTTATCTTTTATGAAAATCCGGTGATCAATTGGCAGGTTGTCGTTGATAATTGTAATCCCGAAGCAACATTTACCATTACTTCCAACGGTAATCTGAGTAATCTTTCTCTTGTCAATGGTCCTTCCGGTGCAGTGATATCAAACCTGACCACCAATGGATTCCGTTCTGATCTGGCCGGGAACTATAGTTTTTCCATTGAGTCGGACAACAATGGGTGTATTGTTTCAGCATCCCAACAGGTGACACTTTTTGACAGCCCGTTGATCGAAAATGTTTTTGCAGATTGTAAAGGGTTGTTTTTTGATGTAACATTTGATGTTTTGTCTGGCACATCCCCTTACCAACTCAATGGTACTACCAATATTTCGTCACCATACACAACGGGATTGATTCCCGGAGGTGATGTTTTTACCTTTTTTGTGGAAGACAGCAGAGGTTGTGTGACAGCTTCTCAGGATATTACCCTTGTTTGCAATTGCAGTACCGATGCAGGAACACTTACCGGGCAGGATATTACACTTTGTGAAGGTGAAGCGCTCAATCCAACATTTCCGAATAATTATACCCTTGAAGCTGGAGACGGATTTGTTTACATTTTGCACGATGGTACCAATCAGAATATTGGTAACATTATCTGGCAGGGAACAAATTTCCCGGTGCCGTATCAAAACAGTTTTGCGGGCAACCGTTATTTGTTGGTCAGACTGGTTGGTCCGATACTACCAAACGGAGATATCGATCAAAACGATGATTGTTCGGATGTATCCAACAGCATTGAAGTTACATGGAGTAAGAGACCAGATTTTGTTTCGACGGTGGATCCTTTTTATTGTGAAAATCAGGATATATTTATCAATATAGAAAATAATGGAACAGGAGTTCTGGAGATTTTTAAAAATCAAAATGAAAGTCTGACCTTTATCAATTCGGCAAACGGTATTAACATCGATCCGAGGTTTATTCAGAATGGTGATGAAATATTTTATCGATTTACTGACGATATTGGTTGTGTGTACGATTTGGGAAGTGATTTGATAACCATTCAAAGTTTGCCACAAGCAGGTACTTCTTCAAGTTCTTTTGAATCTTGTATCAATGTAAACAACACCCTCTTTTTACCCGATTACATTAATGGTGAAGACAGTGGTGGAAGCTGGTTTTTGGGAAATACCTTTTTGCCGGTGACCAATAATTTTGATGTTAATCAGAACATAACCACAGACACAAGTCTGTACTATATTGTGACAAATGCCTGTGGAACGGACACTTCCCGGTTTGACGTCGTCAGAAGACCTTTGCCTGAATTTATATTAAGTGGTCTGGATCCTTTGTGTTTTGGTGAAAACAACGGAAGTATCACCATTTCACCTTCAATCAATACGACGGTCGAACGTATCGAAGTAAATGGACTTGTTGTTTCCAACCTGACGATACCCAATCTTATGCCTGGTGAATATGAAATCCGGTTAATTAACGAATTTGGTTGCACTAGTCTGGATAAGGTTACATTGGACGAACCGGAAGAAATCGTCGTAGACCTGGGACCCGATTTGTTGGTTGATTCCGGCGAAAATGTGATGGTCACCCTTTCTTCCAACGTCGACCTAAACGACCTAACCAATACAACCTGGACCTTACCAAACGGTGAGGTCATCAATGGTTTGGTGAGTTCCATAAATGTAGTTGTGACCGATACCAGCTTAGTTCAACTTACGGTAGTTGACAGGAACGGATGTTCTGCTACCAGCCAGATAGTGATATTTGTTCGGGAATCGATACAGGATACCATGATTTTTGAAGACATTGTCCTGCCCAATATTATCATACCGGGATCGGGTCAAAACGGAATATTTACGGTTGAGCCTTATGAGCAGATCCAAAATGTGCAGGTATGTTCGATCTATGACCGATGGGGCAACAAAGTGTACCATACCGAAAATGTGTTGCCGGGACAAATATCCTGGGACGGCAGTTTTGACGGCAAACAGGTTATGGATGGCGTATTTGTCTACCGGCTGGTACTGAATCTCACCAACGGAAAACAACAAAGTTTTGCCGGGGATATTACGGTGATTACGCGATAGGTGGTAATTTTTGAGATTATTTTGATGGATCGAAACCAACAAATCCGGAAAACAGGATAGCGCCTGAAGGAATATGCCTCAATACCAGATAAAAGGGTTTGTCAAAAATGATGGTGGGTGGGAGTGACGTAATACCAAATCCGATAGAAGTGACAGCGGCACCTTCTGCACCTTTTTCGTCAATATTTAAAATGGCTTTATGTTGTACCTGGTTGATAAAAATATTCAAACCGGCGGTTCCCATTTTAGTAAAGTCAGCAAGTTGAGGATTAAAAGCTTCCGAAATTCCCAAAGACTTTAAGGAAGGTATGAGACTGTTTTTGTATGACAGATTCATTTTTGGAAATCCAATAAACAAGCGGCTGTATTGGAGTTTTGAAACCAGGTTTTCGTAAGTTGATTTGTCGAGACTTTTATCAGTTGACGAAGGAAGAATCAGGCTCAAACTGTAGGTTGAATCCTTAAACGGTAGATCTGCCATAGCGTAATCTGATGTGATAACAAAAGGTATGTTTCTGTCACCAGTTACAAAATCAATTTCAGGAGTTTTACCATCTTTTTGTAAAAAGTTTTGTTTGATGATAGATTCTTTTCCAAAACCAAAAGACCAGTCACTTTTGAAGTACAGGGCGTTGATCAGGAAAGAAACATCCAGAGGGGTTATCTGATCTACGATGCCATCAATTTTTCCGTTTGTATTTTCTTTGACCCACTGGTTGATTTCATTTTTTGATTGGTTTGCTTCATCAAAATTTTTATGTACAAAAGTGCAATCAAAGTTTTTTTCCAAAATATTTATAAAGTCTGTCTTCAGGGTTATCCTGTTTTTATCGTAAAAATATCCATTGGTCATTGTTACCGTAGGATGCCCACTTTGTGTTGTGAGCAGTGTGACTAATTTATTATATTGTTGATTCATGTCGTTCATATTACAATGAATACATCCCAAAGTGTTGAGTATTTCAGATTTTGTTTTGCCATCTGCACCATTTGACGCCATCAATAATGCGGTATGAATACTCAATGGAGATATCAGGATATTGTTGACATCGCTGCCTGACATTTCTTTTTCCAATATTTTCCAGGCAAAATCGTTTTGCAGCTGAACGATTTGGGAAACGTCCCCGATTTCAACAGGATTAGGAGAAACCACATCTGTTTTTTCACAAGAAAAAACGGTTATTACTGATGCCAAAAGGATGTAAAATAGATTCAATTTTGTTTTCATAAACGATATTTTAAACATAGACGTACATTTACCTTCCAATGTTTGTTGAAAAGGGTTAATTAAGTTAAATCACTTCAAAATTATCCGGAAGGATAAATATGTATGATGTCAAACGTGTCTTTATTGGGTTATTTTGACGATAAATTTTCGAGAAAACGGTAGATGAGGTGAACGCCATAAGCCGAGGCCATTCTCATTTTGGTGAATTCGGAATCAACAAAAGCCATACCTGCAATGTCAATATGTGCCCATTGGGTGTGACCTTCTGTAAAGTATTCCAAAAATTTAGCGGCAGTAATAGATCCGGCTACCGGTTTACTACTCAGGTTTTTGATATCAGCAACATCGGACAACATATCGGTTTTGTAATCATCCCAAAGCGGCATTCGCCATAATTTTTCATCGGTTTGTTCGCCACTTTGAATCAACTGATTAGCCAGTTCGTCATTATGGGTAAACAGACCTGCTGCGAAATAACCCAGACTTTGAACAATATTTCCCGTAAGGGTGGCCATATCAATCATAATGTCAGGATGGTAATTTTTTACCATATAAGATAAGGCATCCGCAAGAATCAATCTGCCTTCCGCGTCGGTATCAATGACTTCAATCGATTTTCCTGAATAAGAAGATATCACATCACCGGGTCTTGTTGAATGGGCGTCTACACTATTTTCAGCCAATGGGATCAATGCCACAATTTCCAATGGAAGTTTATTTTTTGCTGCCAGTTCTATGGCTCCAATCATAGCAGCAGCACCTGACATGTCGCTTTTCATGTAACCCATGTTGGCAGAAGGTTTGATGGAGAGACCTCCGGTATCAAACGTCACACCTTTTCCGATCAAACCAATTTTTTTTGAAGGTGTCACAGATGGTTTATATTCTAAAATTAAAAAAGCAGGATCGTTGATGCTACCCTGACCAACTGCAAGTAAGGCATACAAACCTTGTTTTTTTAATTCCTCCTTGTTAAGGATTTTGATGGAATAACCTGCTTCAAGGGCTGATTTTTCGGCTTCCTGACAGATAAACGCCGGTGTTTTTATATTGCTTGGCGTATCAATCCAGGTCATTATTTTTTCCTGTACCTGAAATAGTTTTTTTGCCTTTTCGCCTGATTGAATACAGAGGTCACTATTTGTCTGAAAAATAAAATGGGCATCAACATGTCCATTTCCGTTTTGGGTTTTATCCACTTTGAAGCTGGTTGTATTTTTAAATGCCAGAGATAAACCCAGGGTGATCTGAAATACCAGGTTTTCATTGAGGTGGTCGCCAAATAGAATGACATCACCTTTCCAGGAAGCTTTATTTTTGTAAAAAACACTTCTTATGTCCCGCCAAAGGTTTGCTCCGGGATTATTTCCCAGACCAATCAAAACAACTTCTCTTTTTTCAACCGGGTGGATAATTCGTAGGGATTCTTTGGTTTTGCCTTCAAAAGGTATATCTGCGGAAATGCCTGTCCATTCGCTGATCAGTTTTTTATCAAGTTTTCCTTCTTCCGTACATAGTACATAAACAGCAGCAGGGTTCTGTATTGTTTTTTGAAAAGTTAATGTCATTATTGATAATAAATGTCTTTAGTAAAATAGATAAACAGGCAAATTTAGTAATCTAAACGAAAAGATGGGCTAAACCAACATTTTTTTTACTGAATCGGTGCCAAACCGTACATCATATTCATTTTTTGAACAACCAATCCATAGCAACCGGAAACTGTTGTCCCCAATATATTTCCCGGTGTTCACCTCTTGGATTGTGGGCAAAATGTATATCGAAATAATCAAATCTTCTTTTTTCCTGTAATATGTTTTCCATCCTTAGTACATTACCATAATGGCTGGCACTTTCCATTCCTCCGGCATATAAATACACGTCTGTCGGGCCAAAAGGTGTGTAAGCTTTTGCCAATGAATATATTTCTTCAGAAATCCACAACGATGGTGAAAAAATCATCATTTTGCCAAATATATGTCGGTACATAAATCCCGCATACAAACTGATCAAACCACCTAATGAACTGCCACCAATACCTGTATGTTCTCTTCCTGCCAAAACCCTGTATTTATTATCAATCATGGGTTTGAGGGTTTCCATCATAAATTTCAGATAAAGCTGACCTTCTGCTTCGGTATATTTTGAAGTGGTGTAAGGCAACATCTCTTTGATTCTCAAAACACCACCATGGTCTATAGCCACAATGATAACTTCTCCTTTACCTTGCCGGGAAAGTTGTGCCAACGATTTGTCTACTCCCCAATTGCCGTAAGGTGCATAATCATCAAATAAATTCTGACCATCATGAAGATATAAAACAGGATAGTGTTTTTGGCTGGAATAATAATCGTGTGGCAGAAGAACAGAAATCCTTCTGGTACGATTCAATTGAGGAATTTCATATTCCTCCTCAAGAATCTCAATGATAGGTTGGTATGGGTGGGTTACTGTTTTCATGATCAACCCACAAATGTACAATAATTTTTTATATCTTAAAACGGTAAAACATATTTTATCAACACGTTATAATTCAGTGGCCAGAAATTTTCCGGTAATACTCTCCGGAAAAGTACATATCTCTTCAGGACTGCCGGTAGCAACGATCTTACCTCCGCCTCTGCCACCTTCGGGCCCCAGGTCAATAACATGGTCTGCCACTTTTACCACATCGAGATTATGTTCTATGACTATAACGGTATTGCCTTTTTCCACAAGTTTGTTGAGAACGCCCAACAACTGACGAATATCATCAAAATGAAGACCTGTCGTCGGTTCATCCAGGATGTAAATGGTTTTTCCGGTATCTTTTTTGGAAAGCTCTTCGGATAATTTTACCCGTTGAGCTTCACCGCCGGATAGGGTAGTGGCTTGCTGTCCCAAGGTGATATAACCCAAACCTACACTGTACAAGGTTTTGATCTTGCGATAGATAGAAGGTACATTTTCAAAAAAAGTTACCGCTTCTTCAACCGTCATATCCAGGACATCAGAGATGCTTTTTCCTTTGTACAATACTTCAAGGGTTTCTCTGTTGTATCTTTTGCCCAGACATTTTTCACAATCGACCAGAACGTCAGGAAGGAAGTTCATCTCGATGAGTTTTTTACCTCCTCCTTCACAAACATCACACCGCCCGCCCTGCACGTTAAAAGAAAATCTTCCAGGTTGATAACCTCTGATTTTGGCTTCCGGCAATTCGGAAAATATTTTTCTGATGTCCGTAAAAACGCCAATATAGGTAGCCGGATTGGATCTGGGTGTCCGTCCTATCGGTGCCTGATCGATTTCGATGACTTTGTCAACATGTTCGAGACCTGTGATACTTTTGTATGGCAAAGGCTTTTTGACAGAATCATAAAAGTGTTGGCGAAGAATGGGATACAGGGTTTCATTGATGAGGCTCGACTTGCCACTGCCCGAAACTCCTGTAATACAGGTCAAAGTACCGAGAGGAACAGATATATCGACATCTCTGAGATTATTTCCGGTGGCACCTTTTAATTCGAGGAAAAGACCATTACCCGGACGTCTTTTTTCAGGAACTTCAATACCAATTTTTTTGGATAAATATTGAGCCGTTGTACTGTTTTGTTTGATAAAATCTTTGGGTTTACCCTGACTGACGATCATGCCACCATGTTTTCCGGCACCCGGACCCAGGTCGATGATGTAGTCAGATGCCAACATAATATCTTTGTCATGTTCGACGACCAATACAGAATTGCCTATCTTGGTAAGTTCGTGCAAAGCGTTGATCAGCCGTTGATTGTCTCTTTGGTGCAATCCGATGCTGGGTTCGTCCATGATGTAAGTGATACCGGTCAATTGACTGCCGATCTGAGATGCAAGGCGGATTCTTTGGGATTCACCGCCTGATAAGGTTCTGGTGGGTCGGTTGAGATCGAGGTAATTGAGTCCTACATCCAGCAAAAAGCCTATACGCAGGGTGATTTCTTTGATGATCTCACCCGAGATGATTTTTTGTTTTTCATCCAGACTTTTCGGAAGTTTTTTGATCCATTCATACAATTCGTCCATGTTCATCTGAGCCAGCTCGCCGATATGTTTTTCGCCTAATTTGAAATGAAGGCTTTCTTTTTTCAACCGGTATCCCTGACAGGAAGGACAAGTGATGATGCTGAGAAAATTTTCCGCAAAAGAACGAATCTTTTCAGAGGTGGATTCTTTGTACCATCTTTCCAACATATAAAACAAACCTTCCTCTGTCAGATTGGTATAATAATCATAGGTGGCAGAACTTTTGATCTCTTTGCCATTGTTTTCGCCGTAGAGCATGAGGTCCATGGCGGCTTTGGGTATGTCTTTTACCGGTGTGTTGAAATCAAACTTATATTTTTTGCCTAATGTTTTTACCTGTTTAAACATGATGGTATCACGCACCTGACCCATGGGTTTGATAGCCTCTTCCTGGATGCTTTTGGACCAGTCGGGAATCACTTTTTCCATATCGGCCTGGTGTTTTTCGCCGATGCCACCACACTCAGGACATGCGCCGTAAGGTGAGTTGAAGGAAAAATTATTGGGTGAGGGTTCTTCATAAGAAAGACCTGAAACAGGATCCATCAGGGATTTTGAAAATGCTTTGATTTCATCATTTTCGAGATTAACAATCATCACAAAATCATTTCCCATTTTGAAAGCCAGCTGAATCGCGGCCACCAGGCGGTCTCTCCGTTCGTCGGAAACCGTCATCCGGTCGATCACGATCTCGATATCGTGGGTTTTGTACCTGTCCAGAAACATGCCGGGCGTGATGTCCAGAAGTTCTCCGTTGACCCGCACTTTCGTAAAACCCTTTTTCCGGGTTTGTTCAAACAATTCGCGGTAATGCCCTTTTCGGGCTCTGACTACGGGAGCCAGGATGGCTATTTTTTTATTATAAAAATATTCGAATACATGTTCAATACTTTGTTCTTCGGTGTACTTGACCATTTTTTCGCCGGTGATGTAGGAGTAGGCTTCACCTGTTCTGGCGTACAACAACCTCAGGAAATCATAAATTTCTGTTGTTGTTCCTACGGTTGACCTTGGATTCCAGGCAGTTGTTTTTTGTTCTATCGAGATTACCGGACTGAGGCCGTCAATTTTTTCGACATTGGGTCGGTCCATAGAGCCCATAAACTGTCTGGCATAAGCAGAAAAAGTCTCCATATACCGTCTTTGACCTTCCGCATAAATGGTATCGAATGCCAGCGAAGACTTACCACTTCCGCTGAGACCGGTGACGACAACCATTTTATTTCTGGGAATACTGAGGCTTATGTTTTTGAGATTGTGTTCTGAAGCACCTGTGATCACCATCCACTCTTCCTCTTCTTCGAAAACTTCTTTATTTTTTTTTGCCATTTGTTTCGGTGTTTTTGATCCACCGGATAGTATAACAACAAAGATGGAGAATTGCTCAAAAGAAAGGTCTTTATTCTTGTAATATCGAAAAATCAGGAAAGAGAAGCTATTTTGAGTCTGTTTTGGTGTATCTATTGATGAGGAGGTGTAAACAAATGGGTTCTTTCAAATCATCCAAATAAATTTGGGTGTCCAAGGTTTCTTCACAAAAACCTGTTTTTCTTGTTCTAATGTCTATTATAAACTTTAAAAACCAAAAAATCAGGAAACCGATGCTCTTTTGAGTCTGTCATTGATCGCTCGACCCAATCCTTCCTCCGGAAGTCGTTCAGCATAGATCACATCAAAGGGTAAAACATCGAGCTCCCTCATAAAGGCAAACAAATGATGTGCAGCTTCGTGATAATCTCCCTGCGGTGATAAAATGCGTTGTTTGGATAGGTCAAAACCCTCAACAGGTGTTGAAAACCAAAGGAAACAAACGTTTTTTTCGCCGGTTTTGGATGTCCAATCTGTTTCGTTTGTTCCGATGGTCGAAGTTTTTAACTTCGACCTGATGAATTAGGTATTTTTTATTCGACAATTTTGGTGGCAAGTTTGAAACTTGTGGCTGAGCCAATTTTCCGGAAGCATTTATTTTAAGTATATGCAAAAAAGTCAATAAATATTTATCTTCAATATTTCAAATGTCACCTTATTTTAACAATCATTTTACTTCCCATCAATACACCTTCTTTTTTTATACCTAATATATAACTTCCGCCCGCCAAATGGCTGATGTCCCAAACTGTACTTTGAAAAGCTCCTTGTCCTGTGTATCTGGCCACTTCTTTTCCCGTCATATCTGTAAGATAATACTCTACATCTCTTACATCCTCTTGATTGATATACAAAACATCACTGACAGGATTAGGATAAATGGTGATGAGACTCTTCCAATCTTCTTTTTCCCATTGAACGAAAGAAGTGGTGTCACCTAAAATATGGCCGTCTTCATTGATTTTGACCAGCCAGGATTTGTAGGCCCCATTATGAACAGTTGATCCTCCCAAAAGATAATGTCCATCCGTTGCAGTAATTATATTGTGAAAGTTATTACGCAAAAAATCTCCTTCTTTAATATGGAGGTAATCTCTCTGCCATATAACATTTCCATCCCCTTTGAATTTTACCACCCTGCCTACAGTAACAATGGAATCCAGCTTTTTTATATCTTTTGCATAGGTAGATGAAGCCATAAAATATGTATCATCATGATGACCTTGGGCCATGGCCCCTAAATGCGTTGTATATCTTGAATCTGGTGAAGTGAAGTTTCTTTTCCACAATATCTTTCGATCTTTGAGATTTATACGGTATACAAAATGTGGGAAAGCACCGCTCTCAAAAATATAGTCATAGGTTCTTATCTGAAGCATTGCGAGAATTTCATCTTCGCTAAGGATGATTACATCAGAGATATTAAATGCATTATCCTGAATGGGCGTCCACCATTCAGAAGTAATTCGATACGATGAATCCAAAAGAAAAAGTCCAACTTTATATTTTAGATTACCGGCTTCTCCGTTTGACCATTTAGCAGTCGCTAGTATTTTACTAGATGATATTTGACGGATTAGCCCTCCAGCCCAAATAATTTCATCATTTGCTTTGATATCAATGGACTTTTTATCAAACATCAGGTCTGTCTCAAAAATTTTAGCATATAGACTGTCTCTTTCGTCTAAATATTCATATGAGATAAGAATCTTATTATTTATCTTTTGAATATCCCACGTGTATACAGGCCTTGATGGATGGGTTATAGAATCCACAACTTCCAATTCATATGAAATTTTATTGTAAGAATAAATATAGATGGTATCAAGAACCAAATACACAAAGTACATCTTATCCCCGATGTGTACGACTTTTTTACAATCACCTTGCAGCAACCAACTATCGGGAATGGCATGGTATAGAATCCTAATTAAATCACCGGTATTTTTATCATATGTTCTTATTGCAAAACCAAGCTCAGGAGCACCAATATTTTCAGCATAATCAATAGAATAATAATATAAATCATCTTCTGTTAAGTAATCAATCGAAGACTGTGACACTTCTTCATAAATTCTGTTAAATACCTGAGAATAGACACATTCAGAATGGAAGATGAGTGCGAAAACTATCACTAAAATAAAAAGATATCTCAAATGCATAAGTTATTAAAAAAATGTAAAAAAAACCGAAGCCGCCGACTTCCAACGGCTTCGTTATGAATGTTATTTATTCAACTTTAACGAGTTTTTGTACATGTATAACTTTTTCGCCGGAAAAAACTTTCAGAAAATATACACCTGAAGGCAGTGATTTGGTTTCCACTGAACCTGAACCACTTACTAATCGGGTATCTGATTTTTGTTGACCATTCACATCGTAAAGAACTGCTTTTGAAACAATATCTGCAGATATTTCTCCTCTTATTGAGATGTTAATCAAATTGTGAAACGGATTTGGGCGTACTTCAACAAGTAAAGTTTTTGCAGTTCTTGGACCTGAATATTGTAAAAAATCCAAAGGTTTATAGAAAGTATTCGGAGGATAATTAGAGAAAGTCATTCCGTACAATTCCTTCAAAATATTTCTTGCTTTGTGTGTCGCAAGCCCATTATCGGTTTCACTGATGTCAATTAGTTGCTGTCTGAAAGAAGAAGGCATATTAACTTTGATATTTCCTGCATAATAATAATCAAATAAAATACTTTCTACTTCTCTGTATTTCAACAATTGATTTTTATTATAAGGATCAGAAATATCATTAGTCGCAAATGCTTCCAAATAAATTTTTGCTTGAGCGAATTTACCTTCCGCTATAAAGGATTCATACACCTGATATATAGCTTCGGAATTGTCCTTTTTGCCAAGCTGCAATCTAATTTTGTGATAATCAGGATCAGGTAAAGACAAATAATAATCCATACTGTTGCGGATCAGATGATGCATGTACAATTTTTTGGTTTCAATTTTTTGGTTCAACAAAACTCTTGCATCACCTACCTCATAACTTTGTTTGATTAAATTTTGATTTATGCTATCAAAACTATTGCTCTCATACACGATATATTTTACATACATATCATTCAATACTCCTGGGTTGAGAACAAGGAGGTTAGCTATTTGATTTTCAGTATAATATTCGCTGTTTTCAAAAAGGGTGTGAAATACCTTTGGAGAAAGATTTGGAGAATTGTTTACTAATGAAGTCTCAACACCAATTGGATCGGTCACACTTTGAGAATTTATCAGATTTACAAGGTATGTTGTATTTCCATTGTCCAATAATGAATTTACCTGATTGATTTCAGGTTGTATGTTAATATCATCGGACAGAGGAAAGTACGAAGCACCATAAGAAGTGCTTAAAAAAGATACAAAATCCGTGTAGTCAGGTTCTTGAGGCAAGTTATAGTCGTCAAAGATACACGGATTGCAGGGGCCGCCACAATCTACCCAATATTCACCATTATTTTGAATGCCATCAGAACAGTTGCCACCGCAGGAAGGACAACCGCCGCCACAATCTACACCGGTTTCTTCTCCGTTTTGAATGCCGTCAAAACATGTCGGTGCGCATGGAGTACATGATCCGCCACAGTCAATGCCGGTTTCGTCACCATCCCACAATCCGTTACTACATGAATTGACAAAACATGGTCCGCAAGGTCCGCCACAATCGATGCCAGTTTCGCCATTATTTTGTATACCGTCACTACAATAATCTGTGTTGCAAGGTGGACAATCCGCACCGCCACAATCGACTCCTGTCTCGTCGCCATTCATAACACCATCATTGCAATGATTAGTAAAACATGGGGGACAAGATCCTCCGCAATCTATGCCGGCTTCATTACCATCTAATTGTCCATTATAACAGTGTGTAGGATAAATTGGAATAACGCCAGTTCCTCCTGAATGACTTTGACATGACATGAGACAAGAGCCACCACAATCAACTCCCGATTCGTTGCCATCCATAACACCATTAAAACAATGGTCAGGGTTTATAACGGGAGGAATCGGGTATGGCACACTACATTTGCTTGGTGTATTAGATATTCTTTCAATTCTATTGAATTTAGAAGCAAATGAACCTTGGATAGATACAGGCTCTTCCCTTGTACCTGAATTTTTAAAATTATAATTTAAAGGTTTATTTACATTATAAAGGATTTCTCTTGTTGGTCCTGAAAAAAGATTTCCAGCTACAAAATTTAAATCTCCTTGATTCTCCGCAATTTCTTTATACAAACCTAAGTCAAAAAATGCATTTCCCTGGACATTAAATTCGCTACATTCTATGTTTAGTCCTGGTTGGTTACTATAATTTTCGATGGACGAGCCAAAAGAACCTGTACTTAAGTGAAACTGATTTTTAAACAAGAGGTTGTTATTTGAGTTTGGAGCTGCATCATTATAATACAAATGATAAGCACCACCATAAAAATTATTGTTTCTAATAATATAATCTCCCAATTTTGTAATATTTACTGGAACGTTTGTTCCTGTGATATAAATTGAATTATTCGAAATGGAAGTTGTGCCTGAGTTGCTTATCAAACCAATTAACCCTTGAAAATAAGAATTGTTATTGACATTAACATTTCTAAATAATGAATTATCTACATTTAAATGACTTTGTACATTACAATCATCTGAGATATTAACATTTACATTTGATATTTCAATATTATCAAAGAATGTGGAACCTTTTGCGGTTAAAGTTCCACCAGAGTTTGATAAGTGAGACTCTCCTACAATCATTCCATTATTTATATACAACTCAAAATGACCATTTTTTAAATCAAATGCTTTACCGGCGGTCAAAATTCTTGAATTTGAATTTATATGCAAATTTAGCCGTTTCTGATCAGATTTTATCGCAGTGTTCTCAATTAATGAAATGCTTGAGTTGTTTTTCATGTTTATTCTAGTAAAGCCTTCAACATGAATTCCTCCCCAATCAATTGACGATAATTCAGAACAAGTTTCTCTATCATCATATCTTTCAATATCCGAATTATCCAAATTTATTATTGCTCCGGCTTTGGTAATAATTTTAGCCCCATTAGCCATGAAAATTTTACAATTAGAAATATCTAACTTAGATTCCACAATTAAATCTGTGCTAAAAATCATATCCTCATCAAAAATAGTTGGCGAATTTATTGTAAAACCTTGCATTGCAATCAGACCATCTTCTAATGAGGAAATTGTCCATGGTTTATTCATATTAAAATATTTCATTAATGAAATTTGTCCTGAAGTAAATAGCCCGCCAAAAAAAGATGGGTGATAACTCATAATATTTTCAAACATTAAATATTGATTATTAGTTGTCATAGTTTCATACCCAGTATCACAAATATCTTTTTTATTCCAAAGATTACTAATTTTGGCTGGTGTAATATTGTAGTTAAACATATTTGAATTCCAATTAGTAATATTTGCAATATAGGGATCAACTGGAGTATCACATATTAGGTCACCTTTAATCTTACAATTACAAGAGCATGATGTAGCATTTGGATCTATAACCTCGTTATCAAATTCTTCAAAAAGGTGAAATGTATGGTGAAGCCCAAGAGCGTGACCAATCTCATGAATTACAGTCTCGGTTGAACTTGTTGACCAAAATTTACCTTCACCTATGCCTTCATAAGCATTTCCGGTAATTGAATTAATACCTTGATTTGTGATTATTCCGTACAAGCAATTTGGATAATTGTCAGAATTATCTGTAAAATCTAAAAATGTTGGTCTACTTCCTTCAACATCCCATAACTGAATAGTCAGTTTTATACCATATTGATTGAAAAAATCTCTAACTTCAGTTGCCAATCTTATAATTACATGTAATGGGGTATTAGGGTTGTCTAAAGAAAATTCCCAAACCATTCTGTAATGGGTTTCTCCTCCATTCCAAATAAGGTCATTACAATTGTCTGAATTTACACCAGGAGGATTAAGCCCTTGTATAAACTGTATCATGCTATTATATTCTTGCTGTGTTGTTACTGTTCCGCATTGTTCCTGAGCTATAGCATTCATTTGAGATAATAAAAATAAAAGCAAAATACATGATTTCAGCCAACTAAAGTAATTTAAATATTGGACATCCCATTTTTTTGATTGACTATTATTACGTTGACAGTTAACAGATTTTTCAACTTTTGCTGTGTTGCTGTGTTGCTGTGTTGCTGTGTTGAGGTGAAAATTCATCACCTCAAAATTACTCAATTTTTGTTTCATAACAAAAGATTTTTTGATTTTTGCAGCTTTATGCCCCTAAACTTAAACATCCTTACATGAGTGCGCGCTCCTCATTATTTTTTCAAATTAAAAAAATTTATTTGTTTGTCAGGTCATCTTTCTACAATCATCGGGTTAATAAATATAAATACATACAATTTTAAATTTAATTTTATTCAAAGATAGTGTATTGTTTTTTAACAAAACATATCATTAACATATCGAAAAAACATTGATATTCGCTTTTTTAAATATGATAAATGATGTATTCAGAAGAATATTCCTTCTGTTGTTTATTTATACAAAATATTATAACATAATGATCAGTATAACTTGTTAAATACAAAATAAAATTCTGATTTATTTTTTAATATTAATTTTTCATTTTTTAATAAAATGTCTTCCCGGCGACAAGATAGCTCGGAGGGGAAAGCTCGTAGGTCGTAGGTTTCGGTTTTATCACCCAAATAAATTTGGATGTCCAAGGTTTCATTACAAAAACCTACTTTCCTAATTCCTAATGTCAATTAAAAACTTTAAAAACCAAAAAATCAGAAAACCGATGCTCTTTTGAGTCTGTCATTGATCGCACGACCCAAACCCACCTCGGGAAGTCGTTCAGCATAGATCACATCAAAGGGTAAAACATCGAGCTCCCTCATAAAGGCAAATAAATGATGTGCAGCTTCGTGATAATCTCCCTGCGGTGATAAAATGCGTTGTTTGGATAGGTCAAAACCCTCAAAAGGTGTTGAAAACCGAAGGAAACAAACGTTTTTTTCGCCAGTTTTGGATGCCCAGTCTGTTTCGTTTTCTAAAATAAACAGTGGTTTTTTGGGTGCATAATGGACGGACAACATTCCCGGAGCATCGGGTTTGGAAGTAGAATGGGTTTTGACCAGAATTTCGTGGTCCACCCAAACCTGGATGGATTCTACCTCGAGACCTCCTTTGCGGTAGACGGTGACTCTGCCATCTTCCATACCGACAATGGTGCTTTCCAAACCGACCTCACAAGGTCCCCCGTCGAGTATGTAGGGAATATGATCTCCTAACTGATCGGCAACATGTTTTGCTGTCGTCGGACTGATGTATCCGAAAGGATTGGCACTGGGTGCGGCGAGCGGAAAATCAAGGGAAACCAACAATTTTTTTGTCAACGGATGGGATGGAATCCTCACGGCAACCATCGGAGAACCGGAGGTCACCAAATCAGGGATAATATCTTTTTTGGGCAATAATAAGGTCAACGGTCCCGGCATAAATTTTTCTGCCAATACCTTCAACGTTTTGGGGATGTCCTCAACATATTGACAGATAGCCTCCAAAGATGAGACATGGATGATGAGCGGATCAAAGTGCGGGCGGTTTTTGACTTCAAAAATGGTCAGAACGGCATCTTCATCCAATGCATTGCCTGCCAGACCATATACAGTTTCTGTAGGAATGGCTACCACTTTACCCTCTTTAAGTAAGGTTGCCGCATGATGGATGTTTGTACCTGTCAAAACAATTATTTGATGTTATAAAAAAGGAGACTTTCGTCTCCTTTTGTGTTTATTACTTCTTCAATAAATCTCGGATCTGAGCCAAAAGTTCTTCCTGTGTGGGTCCTGCAGGTGGTGCCGGTGGTTCAGGTTTTTTGATGGTATTGATGGCTTTCACAACCCAAAACATAACCATAGCTATGATAAAAAAGTTGATAAATGAACTGATCAAAGTACCATATTGGATGGCGGCTTCTGGTTTTACGACGGCACCTGCGGCATCCAATTCAGCAGGAGATAAAACAATTTTTAAGCCACTCATATCTCCGACCTGAAAAATCTGGCTTACCAACGGCATAATAATCCCATCGACAAAAGCACTGGTGATGGAGCCGAAAGCAGTCGCCATGACCAAACCAATGGCAATGTCAAAAAGGTTTCCCTTCAGTGCAAAATCTTTAAATTCTTTAAGCATGTTTGTTTTGATTTAAAAAGTTAAAAAAGTTTCCAATTTTTGGATATAAACAAAAGATTCAAAAAAATATCATCTGTTTTATATCCAAAAAAATATCTGATGTATCGCATCAGCATATTTTCAAACGAAAGTACATCTAATTTAGAAACTTGTGATATTTTTTATGATTTTTTTTTGGTAGACAAGCGGTCTTGTTTTTTGGTTGTCTTTGTTTGAAAAAGTAAAAATCATTAAAAAAATTTACCTGTAAACGTAGATGTCGCAATATGTAATAACGACAACCCGGAAAGCGATAGGGATAGCAGCGAACACGACCTGTTCCGTCATCCCAAAATGACGGAACAGGGAAGTAAAGCGGATAGCCCGACCGAAGGGATCGCCCAAAAAATAAAAATACTTTTTTACACCAAACAATCTACTTATTCAGTTCTGCGCGAATCTGGTTCAGGGCACTTCCCCATCTTACCCAGTCGATTTGTGCCTGATTGTAGGTATGGTTGACCATAAATCTTTCTTCTGTCCCGTCCGTGTGGTTGAGCAGGATGGTCAGAGGTTCTCCCGGCTTCATGGTATCAAAACCAAGGATTGAAATGGTATCATCCTGTCTGATTTTGTCATAATCTGCCGGATTGGCAAAGGTCAGTGCCAACATACCTTGTTTTTTGAGATTGGTCTCGTGGATTCTGGCAAAAGATTTGACAACGACAGCTTTTACACCCAAAAACCGCGGCTGCATAGCTGCATGTTCTCTTGAAGAACCTTCACCATAATTTTCCTCACCAAATACGATAGTACCGATTCCTTTGGCCTGATAAGCTCTTGCAGAATCAGGAACTGCCAAATAGGTATTTTCGGTCAGGTTGAGCACTTTATTGGTTTCATCATTGTATGCATTGACTGCACCGATGAGGGTATTGTTGGCGATATTAGCAAGATGACCTCTGTACGTCAGCCATGGACCTGCCATAGAGATGTGGTCAGTGGTACATTTGCCTTTTGCTTTGATGAGGAGTTTCATATTCAACACCTGATCATTGGTGATCGGAGCAAACGGATCGAGCAACTGCAATCTGTCAGACTGCGGGTGAACTTTGACCACAACGCCGCTGCCGTCTTCTGCCGGAGCAATAAATCCTGCATCTTCCACGTCAAATCCTCTTGGAGGCAATTCGAATCCCGTAGGTTCGTCGAGCATTACTTCTTCTCCGTTTTTATTGATGAGTTTGTCTGTCATCGGATTGAAGTCGAGGCGGCCTGCCATCGCAATAGCGGTGACAATCTCGGGAGAAGCCACAAAAGCATGGGTATTCGGGTTGCCGTCCGCTCTTTTTGAAAAGTTTCTGTTGAAAGAGTGGATGATGGTATTTTTTTCTTTTTTGTCTGCTCCGGCTCTGTCCCACTGACCAATACAAGGACCGCAGGCATTGGCAAAAACAGAAGCGCCGATTTGTTCGAAAATATCGATAAAACCATCTCTTTCGATGGTGTATCTCACTTGTTCGGAACCCGGAGTGATGGTAAATTCCGATACTACTTTAATATTTTTATCTATCGCCTGTTTGGCTAAGGAAGCAGCTCTGGATATGTCTTCATAAGAAGAGTTTGTACAGGAGCCTATGAGACCTACCTTCACTTCTACCGGCCAGTCTTTGCCTTTGAGGACTTCTTTCATTTGGGAGACCGGGGTAGCCAGATCCGGCGTAAACGGACCGTTGATGTGTGGCTCCAGAGTCGAAAGGTTGATTTCGATGACCTGATCAAAATATTTTTCAGGTTGTGCATAACAGTCAGCATCTGCTGTCAGGTAAGGTGCGATTTTATCAGCGAGTTCGGCGACTTCAACTCTTCCTGTAGAACGAAGGTATCTGGACATAGACTCATCATAACCGAAGGTAGAAGTGGTAGCACCGATTTCAGCACCCATATTACAAATGGTACCTTTTCCGGTACACGACATAGCGGTGGCTCCTTCGCCAAAGTATTCGACGATGGCTCCTGTCCCTCCTTTTACGGTAAGAATGCCCGCCACTTTGAGGATGACATCTTTGGGAGAAGTCCAGCCGGAGAGTTTTCCGGTGAGTTTGACACCGATAAGTTTCGGCATTTTTAATTCCCATGCCATACCGGCCATAACGTCGACAGCATCCGCACCACCAACACCGATGGCCACCATACCGAGACCACCTGCATTCACGGTATGTGAATCCGTACCGATCATCATTCCACCCGGGAAAGCGTAATTTTCGAGAACAACCTGATGGATGATACCTGCGCCTGGTTTCCAGAAACCGATACCGTATTTATTTGAAATGGATTGAAGAAAATCAAATACTTCAGAGTTGGTATCGAGAGAACCTTTGAGATCCACATCACCATTAACCTTTGCCTGAATCAGGTGGTCACAATGAACGGTAGAGGGTACGGCTACTTTGGTCCTTCCTGCGGTCATAAACTGGAGGAGTGCCATTTGTGCTGTTGCATCCTGCATGGCTACTCTGTCCGGTGCAAAAAAGACATAGTCTTTACCTCTTTTATAATCCTGCAGCGGGCTGTCGGGATGAAGGTGAGCGTAAAGGATTTTTTCTGACAAAGTCAGTGGTCTTCCGAAGGACGATTTGGCTACATCCACTCTGGAAGCAAAGTTGTCGTACAAGGTACGGATCATATCGATATCAAATGCCATAGATATTTCTTTATTTTTGCGCAAAATTACGGTTTACAATAGAAATATTACAACAGAAAGCTGGTTTTGTTGCGGAGTATGGACATGATTTTTTGCTGGATATGGATTAAGAAAGAGAAATCTGACCTTATGATCGGTTGCCCGGGTCTACCATTCTGATTTATGTTTGTCCTATCAGGTTTATTCTTTTTGAGTAGCTATTCACCAATGGAAGTCACATTTATAGTTACTTTTGTTGTTGGAAAAAGTGGTGCAGACAATCCTGAGGGTGCTGTTTATAGGAAAAGAATTTGTTATGGTTTTAAGGTTCAGGTATTTGGGAAATAAAGCCTACATTATTTACTTATGTCGTAAGGACTTTGGTATCCATTATTTTTCAATACGTTTAAAATTCTGATTCTATTGTAACGTTGTAAAAAAATGGGATAAATATTTACATACAAATTTAATAAAGTTAAAAAAATCCAATCAAAAATAGTTAAGTTTTTTTCTGTCATGACTATTAAAATTACAAAGACAATTGTGCCTAAGATATGTCGCCACTCGTAATTCCTTGTTTTTCTTTCGTATGTATACAACGCATGTATTTTACCTGAATCACTCATTCTGATTTGAGTTATTTTCCTTTTTTGCCTCATAATATCTCCTGTTGTTGGCAGATATTTTTTGTACAATTTTATTCCAATCAAATCATAAATTGTCTTATCGCGAAAATATTCAATTTTTTTTGGTTTAAAATATAGTGATATTTGGCATTTGAGATTCAAGGGTTTTTGCTTTTAATTTACTTTGATTATTTAAGGATCGTTTTTGGTGAAGTGACACCCATTTTTATTTTTTCGACAATTTTTAAAGACCGTTCAATTTTTTTGTCGACGGATTTTACCTGATTCACCAGATATATCAATCCACGTTGGTTACCTTCTGACAAAGCGTGGAAGATGTTTTTCGCTTCATGATCTGTATTCAAAACTTCTGTAAAAACTTCCGGCATGTCAAATTGATATTCGGTAGTATCTTTTTTGAACGTTGCGGAAACGAGGGAACCTTCTTTGATATGTAGTTTTTTGCAAATCGTCGATCCTATGTTAATATAATGACCTCCTTCTTTTTTGGGCATAAAAGCACAATGGAATTCCAGGGTATCGTTTAGTCTGCAGATGACCCTTTTATTATTGTTTTTTGTCAAATCTGAAACGGTTTTTGGGTCAGGCATAATATAGTGCATACCACTATCAAATTTTTTGAGTACAAATGTGTTGTTTGGTATGTCGTTCATGACTTTATATTTGTTATAGGGTACATGTCCTGAAATTCTGTTTAACTTTTTGATAGACTATTAAAAATCAAACCAGTATATTATGTTGGTTTTACCTTTGCGGAAAGGTATATTCAGGTTACAAAATTACAGATTTTACCTTTCAGATCAAAGTATCTCCAAAAATTATGGTAAATTTTTATTCGAATATTATCATTATAATCTATAAGACTTTTGCCTGTGGGTATTTTTTTATAATGTGGTAATTAACAAGCAGTACCGCAATTTTAGGCAGAAAAAGCATGGTGAAAAAGGCAAGGTAAGATATGGTTACAGTTGGTGGGGGTTCTGCCAAAATAAAAATATGATTTCCTGTTGCTGTATCAGGGAAAATATAATTTTGTGTAAGGTTCCAACCAAAATGAATAGCAAAAGGAATGAGTAACGAAAAAGTTTTTGCATATGCATAAGCTAATAAAAGTCCCATTAAAAATGTAAAAACAAAAATTATGGTCATTTGAGACAAATTGCCCCACACTCCCGCATTTAACCAATGAAGCGCTGCAAATATTACTGAGGAAGTAATGATCGCTTTGTTTTGGCCGATTTTTTTTATAAGAAGATAAAGTAAGGCTCCCCGGCAAAACAATTCCTCAGTCAATACAGATCTGAACTGATACCATGTTTCAAGCAATATTGACTTTGTAGTTAATGTTTCTGATATCGTATAAACTTCTTTCGCAAAGTACATTTTTAGAAAAAAAGTTGTTGCGGATAAGAAGGAAGAAACGATAAACAGAATCGTAAAATATTTTAGTCTTTTTGAGGTAGGTGTCAGCCCCAAAACAAGAAGGTTTTTCTTTTCAAAAACCCAAAGGATGAACCAGGAAAGTAAAAGGAGGGAAATTATTTGTAACATATTATGACGTCTGATTTTGGGTTATTTTCAAACCAGGATTACCAATTGGTTAGAAACAACCAACATGTTTTACATATTAAGTACAAATATAATTTTTTTTATACAATTCGGGTTATACAGGTTAATTCAGGCTTCTGAATTCAACCGGTGTTTGCCCGGTTTTTAGTTTGAAAAGTTTACTGAAATACTGTGGATACTCAAAACCCAAAGTATAGGCTATTTCACTTACCGAAATATCTGAACTGGTCAGAATGGTTTTGGCTTCTTCGATGAGATGATAATGAATGTGATCCTGGGCATTCATTCCGGTTTCTTTTTTCAGGAGATCACTTAAATATCCGGCTGACAAATGTACCTGATCTGCCAGATATTTTACAGATGGCAACCCAACTTCTTTTACATTTTTTGATCTGAAATACGACCCTAAAATTTGTTCAATTTGTAATACTGTTTTTGAGTTGCTGTTTTTTCGGGTGATAAACTGCCTTCCGTAATAACGCAAACAATAGTTTAACAATAGTTCAATGTTTGTTACGATTAAATTTTGACTGTGACTGTCCATATTTTCTGACAATTCGTTCTCAATTTTTTGGACACAATCGTACAAAATAGTTTTTTCTTTATCAGACAAATGAAGGGCTTCAGATACTTCATAAGAAAAAAAAGTATATTCAGACATTTTGTTTCCTAAAGAAGTACCCCGCAACAAGTCAGGATGAAAAAACAATCCCCAACCCATCATATTATCTTTTTTTTCGATTTCCTTGTCCATGGTCAGCACCTGTTTGGGTGCGATACAAATCAAATTTCCATCCTGAAAATCCTAAGATTGTCTGCCGTACCGAAGAAAATTGGTGCAGTAATTTTTAAACATAATGGAATAAAAATCTGCACTGATCCGCGTACCTTCTTCAATAAATTCATCAGCTTTGCTGAAATCCACTACAGCAATCAATGGATGATTGGTTTTACTTTTGACAAACCGGTTGAGGTCCGAAATGTTGTTTAATTGAATAATGGGTTTCATATTATACCTGACTCATGACTATTTTATCAAACAATTTATCTCCCAAATAGATTCTCATCCACACCATAGGTTTTGCCCAAAGACCAACTCTGTATCTCGTTTTTTGATTTTGGGTACTGATGATTTTTGTTACTGTTTTTGAAATGACAACAGATTTTGAACCCTGCCCACTTTCATACATTTTTTTGGTGGCACTTACCAGTTTGTTTGTCAGAGAAGCATAAGCACCTCTTGCTGAAAATTTATTGATATTTTGAAGCATCACATCACCAAATTCTGTAACGATAATTCCCGGTTCCAAAACCACTACGTTTATGTCAAAGGGTTTGAGTTCGAGGCGCAAACAATCACTGAATCCCTCCACTGCATGTTTGCTTGCGTGATACCAGGCGCCCATAGGTGTATACATTTTACCACCCATGGAAGAGGTATTAATAATAGTTCCTGATTTTGTTTTGCGCATGTAAGGAATCACCTTTTGTGTAACCGCTGCCAATCCAAATAAATTTACTTCAAACTGTTTTCTGGCTTCTTCAACGGGAATATCCTCGACCGCTCCATACAAGCCGTAACCTGCATTATTCCAAAGGACATCAATTTTTCCGTTTTCTTTGATGATCGTGTCCACAACTTTTTGTATATCGTTTTCATTGGTGACATCCATTTGAACGGGATGCCCGCCTAATGTTTTAAGGTCCGACATTTGGTCAATACGTCTGGCCGCTGCATATACGATGTGGCCTTGTTGGATAAGTGATTTTGCCGTTTCTTTGCCCATTCCCGAACTTGCTCCGGTGATAAAAATTACTTTTTTGTTCATTGTTTATTATTTTTGAAATATGGTGCAAATATCAGCCTAATCCCCATAGATTAAATAATACAAATTCAGGGTAATTGTATACTTATTGCGGAACATTCAAAATTTGGGATAAAAGGATGTACGTGACTTTTAAAACCATCTCAACATCAGTTTTTGTTGGAATTGTTAAATTTGTTGGATTTGTTGATTTGAATCGACCCGGCGCACGATGGTACGCCCATCTCAAGGGTGGAACTTCCTTTATCTCAACCTTAACCTCAACCACATTCCAAGAACTCAAGGCTAACGCCCCTCTAATGATCGTTTTGGGTTGATTCTACTCTAATATAAGCTTGAATATTGACCCATCCTTTTATACACAAAAACCACCAAACCGAAGGTATGACTTTATCTGAATATCATCACTTTTTTATATATCTGTCTTCCTCCTGCCAATCCGATTTGAAGGATATACATGCCGTCGGTCATTGTTGAAATATCTATCTCACGATTTCCTTTTTGAAATTGTCGGATGACCTGACCATTTGTCGACATCAATCGTACACTTTCTATCGGATTGCTGGTGTCGGTTTGTGTTATTAATATTTCTGTCGAAGCCGGATTGGGGTAAATCTGTAATCCATCTGATTCTTTATCATAAACACCGGATATCATAAATTGAACTTTGGTCTCACAACCATCAAAATCTGTTACGGTCACCGTTCTGAGATTTTCGGTTGTGTCCGTTACTATCTGATAGGGTTTTACTCCTCCGGTCACAAAAATTTCATCATTCATAACATCAATCTGTAAGGTGTCCAACAAACAACACAAGTCGGGCAAACCTTCATCGGTCGGTTGGCCGTTAGGAAAATACAAACTGATGATGGATTCCAGAATGTCGGTTCGGACCGAAGCCTCTGTTTCATCATAAGTCAAAGATTTTTGATAATGCCAGCCCACTCCGTAATCCGGACTTTCTGTGGGACCGTCTGTATAGAGATTCGGATAAACAAAAAGGGCATAATCAATAAAGGTTTCGTTGTCTTTTGGTATTAAATCAAGATAATCAATGAGTCTGTTGTATATCGTTCGCGAAGGTTTAATTCCGATCAAAACCATCGTATCCTGTAATTGTACCGGATTTTTGGGTATAATGCCAAAAACATGAAACAAAGGACGCAAATCGGCTTTTGCTGCCACACACATCCTCAGGATTCTGCTGTCAATATCCTGGTAAATACCATAGTCTGTTCCGTTTTTAAAGTCAATAAATTCCTGTTTCCAGAAGTTTCTGATCGGACACCATCCCATCATGTTGACGATCTCAAAATAGTGACCGTAACCTCTGTGTTGGTAACGAACTTCGTCATTTGTTGTATTGGAAATATCTCTTTCAGAACCAAAACTATTGGAAACCATCCGGTGGGTTGCCGATTTATCTATATCAAAGGTATTGGGAACAAAACTGTAATTGACTGCTTCATTCAGATCCGTATTCAAACCATAATGCATAGCCATGATGTAAGGAAAATTGACCAAAGCTTCCTCTTCACCCGGAAATTTGGACATGGCCAAAGCATGACCGGCTTCATGAAAGTTTACCTCGTCATCCGGTCCGGGGCCATTGATAAAGTAAGCGGGACCCGGCACATCGGTATAACGCAGGGGCGTGTTGGACATCGGATATCCGATCGAATAGGCACCAAACCGGATATCTACATCAGCAATCATGTACATAATATGTTTGTCGGGAATTATGTCTCTTGCCATGATCGAATTGACAGCACGTAATGCGAGATCCCAATCCTTTAATGTCTTTCTGAGATCATATTGTCCCGGTACGATCGAATGTTTGGGAATGGTGTACATAACATTGTCTGTTTCAAAAACAGCCCAGGGTCCGGGTTTTTCCATTTCTGCTTCGAAATCAACTGTTTCATAAAATGATTTCATAGAAAAAAATGGCGCCTCCACCCCGTTTTTTACATAGATGGTGACGATCCCTTCATTTGCACCATAGGGTACCAGTATCGAGATCGCTCCTCCAAGCGGATTAAATACATTGACGGTTGTCGAATCAATCAAAATCTTTTTAGAAATCCTGTCTAAACGGTAGAATTCTGCTCTATCTGTCAAATCCCAGTCATGGGAACCCACCCTGACCCAATAATCTTTACCGACCAGACTGTCCGGAACGGTAATACTTGCTATACTGCCCGGAGCCAGATACAACCCTGTAGGTCTGAGGGCGTGATTGGTCCTGTCCTGATTGATGTCAAAGTAAGGATTCATTCCATCCGGATCGGCAAAATTGGCGCGAATCAACACCGGATGGTTTACATTTGGATCTAAGGGAGGATCGACATCACCGGGGAATACCGAACAGGATTTGAACTTCCACCCGTCCAGATGTTGTGGAAAAGCAGCATAAACCTCCGGAGTAAACACACCTTCAAAAATGCCTTGTTGCAGCGCGAGCATAGCCCGTTCCAATTCCAGACCGGGAGCGTTTGTTACATTTTTTGAAAATCCGTTGACCGTGTTGGGTGTCGTAAAAAGAACACCGATCCGGTCGTCATACGCATCCACAATATTTTTACAAAGCAAAATGGTTGACTCCTGAAGGCCAAAACATTCCGGAAACTGAACAAAAATATTTCTGACTTGTGTCAGTTCGTTTGCGGTGAGGGTGACATTTCCTGTAATATGTTCGGAAAAATCATTAAGTGCATTTAGAACCATATTGCAGGCACCCGGACAATAGGCTGTCACGGCGACATAACTTTTGATATCGTCGGCACCGGTAGAAATAAGCGCCTCATCCACAAATAATTTATAGCCGTACGGTGTAAAAATACCATCACCATAGGTATCAAAAATCTCAAAGAAAAAACAACCGTCACCGGCGACACAAATACTGTCCAGATAAAGCCTGTTATTGCCATACACGCCGCCCTGACCACCTTGTAAAAGGATATTCCCAATCAAATCCTTCAGGGTCCAGTAGGTCTCACCCCCAAATTCGTCGGTGGCAATTTCTACCTTTATTTCCACTTCACTTCCGGTACACTGGGCAAAACTAAAGGTATGTATCCATAAAAGGAGGAAGACGGTTATTACTATTTTATACATAAGATGGTGTAAAAAGTGATGGTTGAATGATTATATTATGAAAAAAGGAAAACCTGTTGTGATTTTGTGACAAATATAATATTTGTTCTGAATACCGGAGGTTAATATGGGAAATTATATCCTTATGTGGTAAAGTAGATTCTTAATTAATAAAACGTAATGATACGGCTTTTTTTATGTCTATTTTCATGAGAATGTACAATTACCTTAAATTTTGTGTTTCAAGTCTGGACCTACTATCGAAGGACTGCCGATTTTGGCGGTTTAAAAATATTAAAAGGGCGTTTATTGTTTTATTATTCATTGAGAGGATGACACGACCACCGTTTAGTTGTTAGGGGATTTTTTTATTCTTTTTTTCCTTTGTCCCTTCCATTTACCAATGGTTTTTGTTGAGTCGTTGTTTATTATGGTCGAATGCGTACCGTTTGGATTCACAATGGTTTTTGTTGAGCCGTTGTTTATTACAGTCGAAAAAGTTCCATCAGGGTTCACAATGGTTTTTGTTGGACCATTGTCATATACGGTCGAATGCGTTCCATCCGGATTCACAATAGTTTTTGTTGGGCCATTGTCAAATACGGTCGTATGCGTTCCGTTTGGATTCACAATGGTTTTAGTCCCGCCATTGTCAAATAAGGTCGTAAAAGTTCCGTTTGGATTTACAATGGTTTTGGTCCCGCCATTGTCAAATACGGTCGAATGCGTTCCATCAGGATGTATAATAACGGTTTGCCCGTTTAAACTTACAAAAGTCAAAAACGTAATCAGGAGAAAAAAGAATGGTTTCATATTTTTTGATTTTGTTTATTCGTTTTTTAAAAGTTAATGATACGTATGAAAGCGGTAATCCATTTCTTTATCGAAAACAAATATAAATCTTTTTCAAATATGGTGGTAGGGTTGATAAAAAAATGTACAAAATACAAATCGGGGATGGGTAATAACATACAAAGCGAACCGTTAAAAACCAACCCCTTATTCCAAAATAAATGACCGGTTCTGCAGACGGAAAAGTAAATCCATTTCAGAACCGGTCCATGTATACATGTAAATAACTGGCAACTAAAGCTTCATATTTGTCTTCCTCCTCTCTAAAACATCACTGTCCCGGACAATACAAAGTTTCTTCCAGCTCCGGAAACTCCCGAACTGTAAGGTCTGTACCGTTGGTCTGTGATGTTTTCCAAACCGGCACTAACCGAAAACTTCCTGCTTACATTGTACAGGGCCTTTATATTGAGGGTGTACCAGGCAGGAGCATAACTATTTCCATCAACGTCTTTGGCATAGATTTCGGTTTTACCCCGTTCCTCAACCGCCAAATCCTCAAAATCACGCCTGCCCTGATATTGTAAAAAACACATCAATGTCAAGGGTCCGTTTTGGTAGGTAAGCCGGGTCACACCAAACAAAGGTGCAGCATGTCTCGAAGGACTGACCGTTCCGTCTTGGAGTTCTTCTTCACCCACCTGAAAGTTGATATCTGATGTCAACCGAAATCCTCCCGGAAATTTGATTTCCACACCACCTTCCACACCATACACATGGGCAATTGCGGCATTTTGGATGGCCTGAACTTTGCTGTTTTCACCATCGTACAAAATACTGTCCAATCCATTGAAGGTAGCATCACGACGAACCAGCCCATTTTGTAAAATGGTATAATATCCGGTGATTTCAAGCCTGACGACTTCACCAAAAACTTTGCTGAATCCCAGGTCAACATTATATGCCTGTTCAGCCCGCAAATCCGGGTTGGGTACCGTCACGGTGCCGGGTTCGGAATCAAAAAACTTCCCCAGATCATCTACATTCGGTGACCTGAAGGCAGTTCCGACATTTGATTTGATAATAAATGATTCAGAAACCCGATATACGGCTCCCAGCGAACCGGTCATTGCACCATTGGAAGTTGAAGCTGTTGCAAATGGCAAAGGATAAAAAGGCAGATTGTTGGCAAAATCCGATTCTATCTGTACTGTATTATACCTTGCACCTGCCAAAACCGTCCATTTTTCTGATATATTATACATATCCTGTACGTAAATTCCCAAAGAACTCCAGTCAGAATCCGGATATCGTGAAGGTCCGTTTTTTGATTCACCGGAATTGATATCAGTCGTGAAGCCGGAAGAGGAAACCTTGTTGAATACATATTCCACACCATAAAAGATTTGATTTTTGGTACCGGTGGATTTGACAAAATCAAGATTGGTTGACCATGCAGTCACCCTTTCCGTTTGGGTATTGCGTTTGTTGCTGTTGAAAATTCTGTCGATACGGCTTTCGCCAAAAAATTGTCGTGCCAGTTTGAGGGACGCCTTGTCGTAAACGACATTTTTTTGTTTATGTTCTGCTGTCAAAAGGTGCATGTCCCAACGTTGGGGACCATAATCCCATTCGGCGTACCGAAGGGTTCCGTTCCGGTATTGGTTGTGTCGGTCATATCTTCCGTAAGAAGATGTTTCAGACCAATGATAAGCATACCCAAAATCCCAGTTTTTATCCGGCGAATACCGGATTTTTTGCATAAAGTTTTTTTGTTTGTATGCTGTCGGGATCTGCAACAAAGGATCTTCTTGGGTGACGATCTGATCCGTATTGTTTAATCGGGTCACATGAATAGATTTTACATAGTCGTCCGGTCCATGGTTTCCCTGTCGCAGATGATCAAAATCCCACGAAGAAAATCCTGTCACCAAAGCCCATTTTTTCCAACCGACGTGAACATCAAAGTGGCCGGTCTTTTCTGTATTTGTTGAAGAATACCGCGCAACAAATTTTCCGGAAACAAACGGTTTTTCGTCCGTTGTAAAGGTTGGTGTCATCGTTCGGAAGGCCATTGTTCCACCGATCGCATCACTACCGTATAATACAGAACCGGGACCCAGCACAACTTCCGTCTTTTCAATCATAAAAGGATCCATATTGATGACATTCTGTATATTTCCACCTCTGAAAATGGCAGTATTCATCCGAACACCATCTATTGAATATATCAGCCTGTTAGCAGCAAAACCCCGGATCATTGGACTGCCTCCTCCCTGCTGACTTTTTTGTATAAACACCCTTCCGGAAATACCAAGCATGTCAGCTGCCGTCTGAGGATTTTGTAAAGCTACTTCTTTGGGGGAAACTGTTACGATCTTTGACGGGACGGAAGCATTGTTTTGATTCCAACGGGTAGCAGAGACTACGATACTGCCGGGATTGACACCTGTTCTTTCCAGGGTAATAAAAAATCCATTTTCAGCCAGTTTTTGATAACTAAGTGAAACGGTTTTATAACCCACCAAAGAAAATTCAATGGTATTGGCATCCTTACAGGTTGACACAGAGACCCTGCCAGCCTGATCGGTGGTCATAATATTGGCTGATGAATCACATTGAACGGTCACCCATTCCAGAGGTTCGTTGCTTTCGGCGTCAGTCACCAGGACACTTTGACCAAAAATTTCGGAATACAAACCGAATATCAGCCAAAGCCAAAATATGTTTTTCATTTTTTGATATGTTAATCATCAAAGAATAGGTTTTTTGGCTAACTAATGTTTAATGACGGACGGATAGATGAAACCCATCAGAATAGAGTGACAATGTATACCAAAAAACGCGGAAAATCTTTACAAGTGCCTTTTACAGCAAGCTTGTCTGAAAATGAAAAACAGGTTGCGGGGGAGGAGAGGGGATGTCCCGGACAAAGGTTGCTAAAGTATTTTCCATTGTGTGTAAAGACGTACTTTCGAATAATGGAATTATATAAGTCAAAACATCTCTATTGGGACAAAACAATTTTTTATAAAAGTCCTTCCATTTTGTTTCGTGATTTTTTTTCTGCGGATGGGCACCTAAGGCAATCCAAACTTCCTTTTGGAGTTGTCGTTCCAGCCGGCTTTCTTCCTGATCCCACCAACACCAGTATTTTACCGAATCTCCGGAGATTTCCTTTCTGACGATGTCGTACATTTCATCCTGGTAAACAAATTCTTTATTATGTTTCCAATCCAACAACGTTTTGGATTCTTCCATCGAAAAAACAAAATATACCAGATCATCATCAGAAATACCCCGGATGATTTTTTGTTTTACTTCTTTTCGAATCTTTTTTTTCTGAATTTTCAGTACAACAATACCCGACACTGCCGGCAATAAAAGAGCCAGAAGCAAGGTCGTAAGGTATCCGAACTGTTTTATATTCAGGCGGCCAATCATTTTTAATATTGGGCAAATGATGATTGAAAAAGCAAATGTAATGATAATTTTGGAGTGTAATAAAATGGTGGTGACATTTGATTTTTGTTATTTTATCCTTTCGGAGCATCATATTAAGTTTTTGAAAATCGTGTTTTTGATTAAAAGTTTTGGTCTTTTGATCGTAAAATAGTAAGTCCCAAACGTAAAATACGGGTAAGTTTTGTTCAAAAATAAGCTCAAAAACCTAAAAACCGACCCAAAGGCCAAAAAAAACCAAAGAAATCGAATCTTTTTTATCAAAAAATTTGGCCAGTTCAGTTTATGCCGTTAATTTTGCGGCTCAATTTTGAATTTTAAGTTTTATTTTATTTATAATCTAATCCATTTATGTTAATAATCCATATCAAAGACGACGAATCAATCGACAGAGCGTTAAAAAGATATAAAAGAAAATTTCAGTCTGTAGGCTTGGTAAAAGAGTTGAGAAGCAGAAAACACTTTACCAAACCATCTGTAGAAAGAAGAAATGAAATTCTGAGTGCCGCTTACCGTCAGGTGAAGTTTGGCAATATGAACGATTAATATCCTTTTTTTCCTTTCGGGAAAAAAGTTCAGACGATATATAAATCACATTTCCGTTGAGGAGATGTGATTTTTTTTTGCCTACAATGAACAAAATGACTGTCCAAACATTGTGATGACACTATTTTGATATAAATATTATATGTTACAAGTACAAAACATTGTTATCGCAGGAGGAACGGGTCTCGTAGGCAGGCATCTCGCTGTCCAACTTGATCCGAATCTTTTTCAGATATACATCCTGACCAGAAAAAAAAGACCTTCACAAGATCATATTCATTACGTGGTCTGGGACCCGGCTTCCGGTTTTATCGACGACAACCTTCCCGATGTCGATATTGTCATCAACCTTGCTGGTGAAGGAATCGCTGAAGGTCGCTGGACTACTTCCCGTAAAAAAGCCCTGCTCGACAGCAGAATCCAAAGTGTTCAAACACTAAAAAAATGGATATCCTCCAGGCAACAAAAACCATCGCTTTTTATTGGTGCTTCTGCAGTAGGGTATTACGGACACCGGGGAGACGAAGAACTAACAGAAGATGCAAACCCCGGCCATGAATATATGTCGCAACTTTGTTTGGATTGGGAAAAATCTTCTTTGGAAATCAAACCTTTGGTTCAAAGAACCGTCTTCCTGCGTATTGGAATTGTATTAAGTATGGAAGGTGGTGCATTGCCCAAAATGTTGATGACAAAACCTTTTGGATTTTTGTCATATTTCGGCAACGGAAATCAATTTTATCCTTGGATACATATCAGTGACCTGACCGGCATTATTACGGAAAGTATCCGAAACCAACACTACGAAGGAATTTTTAATGCGGTATCTCCACAGGAAATCACCAATAAAAAGGCAATGTACGATGTAGCCAAAAAAGTGGGTAATATTTTTTTAGTATTACCGGTGCCTGCCTTTTTACTGAAACTTATGTTGGGTGAAATGTCCAAAGTTGTCCTTAACAGCAATCGGGTCATCCCTCAAAAACTGAGGGAATTAGGTTTTTCCTTTAAATACATCGAATTTGATGATGCAGTCAAAAGTTTGTTATAAACTCTTTTTAAGAGCTCTGATCATTGATTCGTTTAAAAATTTAAAGTAACAAGTCGGTTTTTCTGATACGTGTCCTATCCATTGTTCTTTCTACGGACAATCAGCAATTTATGTACTTTTATTTGGTATAAACTATCTATTTTTAATAGTATGCGGACCCTATATTAAATCTCAGGTGAGTTTTGGTTCAACCATTTTGGTGTTATTAAAAGGTGTCAGATTTAAATTCTGTTGGTTAAATTATCTTATAAAAAAGTTAAAAGCTGATTTGTTATTCAGATTGCCATTATCAGACATTATTTTTGCACCGAAAAAATAACTACGGACCATGAAAAATTTGCATGACAGGTTTGTTAAAGATCGGTTACTTGAAAAACAAAATGCTATTGATTTTCTTCAAATAGCTTTGCCAAAGGAAGTTTCGGAGATATTATCGCTGGACCAGTTGGTGCCCACCCAAAATTCATTTGTCACAGATCGTGTAAAAGAACTGTTTTCAGATGTAGTGTATCAATGCAAACTGACTACGGGTGATGATGTGTACTGTTGTATTCTGATAGAACATAAAAGTTATAAAGACCCTTTTGCGGCTTTTCAGATTGGTAGTTATTTGTTTGAGGGATACCGACAACAAATTAAAAACAGGCAACCCTTCAGGGTGATTATACCATTGATATTTTATCACCATGAAGACACTTGGGTTTACAAACCCGTCGAATCCTTTTTTGTCAGTCTGCCTGAAGTATTGCACCCTTATATTCCTAAGTTTGATACTATTTTTTTTGACGTTAAAAATTTATCTGATCAGACGATTATGGAAATGAGAAATGCAGCGTGGGTGACCATGTTTTTAACGCAAAAACACCATACCAGGCCTGACGAGTTGTTGGAAAGAATAGGCAAAATTTATGAATCTTTACAAACGGTGGAAGAGAGGAACTCTTTTGAGAAAAACATTGTTTACGTATTAATGACATTTTCAAAAAATGATCATTTTTTTGAGATCATTCAAAAGGAACATTACAAACCCATCAACAAAGTAATTATGACTATATACGAACAAGCCATTACAGAAGGTTTGATAAAAGGAAAAACCGAAGGTAGAATGGAGGGTAGAAGGGAAGGTAAAATGGAAGGTAAAACTGAAGTAATTTTGGCTTTATTTGAAGATCAGATACCTTTGTCGTTGATTGCCAGATATACAAAACTCACTGAAACGGAAGTAAAAAATATTTTGATTGAAAAACAAAAGATTAAAGAGTAAGGAATTTTATTTACGGAAATTTTGGGGAAACCAGCTATTTAAATTCTCTGTTTCAGCAATGTTTTTATAAGGTTCTGATTCCAATAATAACAACTCTTTAAGATAGGGAATATGATATCAGGAGATAAATTGTGATATGTTGGGGGATATCATTCAGATAAGAAAACAATGCTCTTATTATCTTATAAAATCGATTTTAGATTCAAGTATTAATTTTTTTCTATTTTTACCATTCAAACAAGAACATCTGCGTCTGTGAACATTCTTATTCAAACCACACAAAACGTCGTACTGACATATCCACTTGCCAACATTGGCGTCCGGATAGCCGCTTTTGTACTTGATTTGGTCATTGTTATTTTTTTTTATTTTGGTTTGATTCTCACAATTTTTGGCCGAAGTGAAATATCACAGATTTTGCTTTCAGCCTTGCTTTTTATGACCTACCATCTTTTGTTTGAAGTGTTTATGAATGGTCAGACACCAGGGAAAAAAATTGTCAATATTCAGGTCGTTTCGATGGACGGTACATCTCCAACCATTGAACAACTTTTTATCAGGTGGTCATTCCGATTATTGGATTTAGGAGTGAGTTTTGGTACAGTAGGTTTATTTTTTGCTATGTCTTCAACCTTACACCAAAAATTGGGTGATTTATTGGCGGGTACGATTGTGGTGAATAAAAACTTTTTGCAACATCCCGGATTACATACCCTGATCAAATTGAACCAGGTAGAAAAAGGTCATATTAATCCTTTGCTGAAACAATATTCGGATGAAGATATGATTTTGGTAAAAATCCTTTTATCAAGAGTCAGGGCTTATGATACAGTTGAAAATAAAAGTTTGCTGCGAAAAATGGCAAATAAAATCAAACAAGATCTCAAAGAAACCGATCAGACTGAAGATGCTGAAACGTATTTAAACAGAATATTACATGATTATATCATTATAACCCGCTAAGGTATGACAGAAAGCGAGTTTATTAAACAAAATATCGAAGACTGGCGAAAATTTGAAGCCTCGCTGCAATCAACCAATATCGACGCGGACGAATTAGGAAGACTGTATTCAAAAATTTCCGGTGATTTGTCTTATGCGCAAACACACTACCCGAGAAGAGGAATCCGACGATACCTGAATCAACTGCTTGGTAATATTTTTTCAAAAATGTCGGTAGCTCCAAAAAGAGATTTTATCAAAACAATAGCTGAATTTTATACCATTACGGTGGCCGGTATTATTGTGCATTACAGACAAAGTTTTTATCTTTCATTGGTTATATTTGTATTGTCTGTTTCTGTCGGAATCTATTCCACCCTGACATACGAAAATTTTCCCCTTTCAATCCTTGGTCCTGAATATATGGCCACAACGGAAACTAACATTCAGAATAATGATCCCATGGCCATTTATAAAAGTCAGTCATCTTCTTTTATGTTTTTAGCCATCACCCTCAACAATATTAAAGTGGCCTTTTTAGCTTTTGTAATGGGCACTTTTTCTATGTTGGGCACTTTTTATGTGTTGATCAAAAATGGTATCATGCTCGGAACCTTTCAGACTTTTTTTTATACCAAAGGTCTGTTGGTTACCTCTTTTCTGACCATCTGGATCCATGGAACCATCGAAATCTCATCCATTGTCATAGCCGGAGCAGCAGGAATTGTTCTGGGTAAACGGATTGTTCATCCCGGAACTTACACCCGTTCTCAAAGCATAAAAACTGGGGCATTACACAGTTTTATCATATTGATGAGTACCGTTCCGCTTTTTGTTATTGCCGGATTTTTGGAAGGTTATGTCACCCGCTATACAGGTTTACCTGATATTGCCAAAATATCCATCATTTTATGTTCACTTTTTCTGGTTCTTTACATGTATGTTTACCTGCCCTACAGATTCAAAAAATCAGGAATGACTATTTTTGAGCCAGGAAAACACATCATTCATCAACCTCAAGTGGAATCAGTTGGTTCTGAAGGAGGTGTTTTGGCCGAATCTTTAAAAACTTTCCGAAAAAACACGATCTTCGTTTTTTTTAAGACTATTGTTCCTGCTATGATGATACTTGTTCCGGTGATTTGTTATGAAACCTTATATTCGGGTTTTTTAATTTCATCATCAGAAAAGTTTTATTTTGCAAGTTTCCCCCAAATCAGTCCGGTCATGTATTTCGGGCTGTTTCTGACAATATTTCTTTTTTTATCGGCTCAGTTTACCTTGACCTACTCGCAGGAATTTTCGCATAAACATTGGTGGGATAATATAAAAAAGTATTTTCCGGTTTTTGTTGTTTCTTCCTTGTTAGTCTCTTTTCCTTTTGTTATTACAGATGAATGGACGTTGTTTTTATTATCAATAACTTTTCCGGTATTGTCTGCATTTTTTATTTTATTTTCTATCCAAACGTCTCAGAATATATTTTCAACTTTACAAAAAGGGTTGTTATTTACATATCATCATTGGTTGAAGGTAATATTGTACAGTATATTATCTTTGATTATGATGTGGCTTATGAACGGAATGATCAGTTCGCTGAGAATGTTGTTTCTGGATGACATGTTTTTTTGGCACAACCTGTTTGGTAGTCACCATCAAAATTTGTTTTTTATAGAATATCTTTCCAAAAGTGTGTTGATGATGATTTTTATATCTTTTTTATATGCCTTGTCAAGAACCCTATTTGTGCAGATTAATCACCAAAAATATTCTCTCGATATTCAGGAAAAAGTAGAAACATTTATATCATCCAAAACAAATAAAGTATGATAAAACGTTTGATAATTTTTACTTTTTTTTGGTTATTTAGTTTGCCTGCCTCTTTTGCCGGGCCTATATCAAATAAGGATGTGCAGCAAATAACACAAAATTTTGATTATCATAAAACAAAAAAAATCAGGGTACCAAAAAATGCAGAAAACAAAGATAAAAATACCAAAAAGCCCGATTTGTCTGAAAATGTTTTTTTAACATTTTTGGGAAGGATGTTTGAATGGCTGATCTATGTATTTATTGGGGGCATTTGTATAGCCCTGATCTATTTTATTTTTAAAAATGTAAAATACCAACCTTCATTATCACCATCAAGTGAAATTGTTGACCGACCTGAATCGGCTATTGATGTCGAAAATCACGAAAATAATTTGGCAAAGGCTTTAGAAACTAAAAATTACAGATTGGTCATCCGCATCCGGTTTATTCAAGCCATACATGTCCTGAAAGAAAATAAAAAAATATGGGTTGAAACAGGAAAAACCAATCGCTCATACATAGGTGAATTACATAATCCTTTGAAAAAAACTTTTGCAGAGCTGGTCCGGATTTTTGAAAAATCCTGGTATGATAACGCTGAAATTACAGAGAATCATTATCTGGCATCCGAAAAATTATACCACCAAATATTGACAGAAATCCATGAATCGTAGTACTGTTTTATGGGTTTTGTTTTTTGTTGGTCTGATTTCTGTCGGGATTACTGCTTATTATTATCTAACAGAAGAGTCTGAAGTTTCCGACATCACATGGAATCAACCATACAATATTTATTCCGATAGCCCTGATGCGCACAAGGTTTTTTATCAAATGCTTAAAAAGTACTACGGCGATAAAAATGTGGAAATATCTAATGAAATACCTTATACGGAATCAGGGGACACCACAAAACAATTAATCATTTTTTTGGGTGATTTTGCCATAGACAGTTTTTCTGATGAAAGTTACCAAATTACTGAATTTATGGAAATGGGGCATCAGGTTTTGTCCATTGGAAATTCGCTTTCATTTACCAATGCGTATTATTCTTTTTATGTGGATAGTGAAAAAAAGAAATATGACTGTTCTAACGAAGATATTCAATTGTATAACTTATTGCCGGAAAATTATTTGTTCAGATTTAGTTTGTCACCTTATACGCGGGATACAAGTGTCTACCTCCCGTTTTCAAAAGGATATTTTACTTCCCAAATGTATGCTGAAAAATCGCTGATACAAACAAATTCAGGTTTGACCTGCTTTCGTCACATCACCCCTGTTTTGCCTGAACCGGAATACCTTCCTTTCCGCAACAATCATTTTATTCACACGTCACCGATACTTTTTTCAAATATAGCGGCTTTACAACCATGGTACGTAAAACATTTTAATTTTGTTTTTTCTCACCTTCAATATAAAAAAATAACCCTTATTCTGGATAAGGAGGTAAAAAATGCCGACCGCAGTCCTTTGGAAATTTTGTTTAAAAACAGAGGTTTGAAGTATGCCTATTATGGATTATTGTTCACATTGTTTTTGTACCTTTATTTTGAAGGAAAAAAAATCATTCGACCTGTTCCTGTTATTGCGCCCAAAGAAAATCTATCTGCTTCACATATCAAAACATTGGCCAGATTGCATGAAGTTCATGGAAATAATTATTTTTTGGTTCGTAAAATGAAAGAAAACTTTTTAGTCAAAATATCCCAGCTATTCCAGATTTTTCCACATGAAACAGATATGACCGAAGTATTGGTGAAAAAAAGCGGGTTGGAAAAACCTCTCATTGAAAAGATCTTTATACTTTTTGATCAAATTGAAAAAAATGGCAAATGCAGCGATCAAACTTTGATGGAGCTTCATTCCCATCTTCATATATTTTACCATAAATTGAATGCAATATGACAGAATACGAAAACAACGAGGGATTCAGAAATCCTGAAGAATCAAATCAACATAATGATGAAGTTTTAGAGATACTTCACCGGATAAAAGAAGAGTGTGGAACGGTCATCGTTGGTCAGGAAGAATTGCTTGACATGATGATGATCAGTATCTTATGCGACGGTCATATCTTATTGGAAGGTGTTCCCGGTATTGCCAAAACACTTTCTGCAAGGGTACTTTCAAAGTGTATGGATGCCGGTTTTTCGAGAATCCAATTTACGCCGGATCTCATGCCGTCAGATATTCTGGGTACCACGATTTATAATATGAAAGACCATGTTTTTACTTTTGTAAAAGGTCCTGTTTTTTCGAATTTTATTCTGATAGACGAAATCAACAGAGCTTCGGCAAAAACCCAGTCAGCATTATTTGAGGTAATGGAAGAACGTCAGGTCACCTTTGATAATAAAGAATATCCGATGGAATTTCCTTTTATCATCATTGCTACCCAAAATCCGGTGGAACATGAAGGAACATACAGATTACCGGAAGCTCAGCTTGATCGTTTTCTGATGAGAATACAATTAGACTACCCTAATGACAGGGAAGAAATCACGATGCTGGAACGATTTAAAACAACCATGGCAAAACCCGATATCAGCCACATCCGAAAAATTTGTGGAAAAGAAGATTTGCGCATGATGCAAAAAAGTGTTTCCGGCGTATATGTCGACCAGAAAATATTGCACTATATCGTTGAGATAGCCCGCGAGACACGGTTGAATCCTCAGATATTTCTGGGAGCTTCGCCAAGGGCATCCCTGGCTTTGATGCGTACGGCAAAAGCGATGGCGTTTATTTCCGGCAGAAACTTTGTCATTCCGGAAGATGTCCAGAATGTTTGTTATCATGTCCTCAACCACAGGATTATTTTGTCTCCCGAAACAGAAATGAAAGGTATTCAAACCAAACAGGTTTTGGAAGAAATCATTCGTAAAACAGAATTGCCTCGCTGATGAAACAAGTGTATCTCACTTCCCGGGTTTACAAACTCTGTATCTCATCCGTTTTATTTTTTCTGCTGTCAGCGGTTTGGCCCGTTTTATTTTTGCCGGCAGTTATTTGGCTTGCCCTTTGGTGGATGCTCCTGTTTTATGATGCGTGGTCGGTTTATAAAACAGCTGACCTTGTAAGCGGACATAGAGATGTTTTTGAAAAACTATCATTGGGTGACGAACAACCTATAAACTATACCATTCATAATGGTTCAGGCAGGGACCTGATGATCACTTTATACGATGAATTGCCCGATCCGTTTCAATGCAGAACAGCCATCGGGAGTGATCTGGTTCCGAAAGGACAACAAAAACAATTTTATAAAAATATTTTTCCGACAGAAAGAGGCAAATATTCTTTCGGTAGAGTTTTTGTGATGTTAAATCGAAAATTTCCACGACTTATCGGTATTAAAATTTGTATTGACCAAGCAAAAGATATTCACGTTTTTCCAAGTATCATTCAAATGAAAAAATATGAAATGATGATGGTTTCAAAAACCGCTTTTCAGATGGGTTTGAGAAAAGTGAGACTACGCGGGGAAAACGATGAATTTGAACACATCCGGCATTTTCAGCAGGGAGACAATATTAAGGCTATCAATTGGAAAGCAGCAGCCCGGAAAATGGATGTTCTGGTCAATACATTTCATGATACCCGCTCCCAGGAAGTGTATTGTATTATTGATAAAGGAAGGACTATGGAAATGCCCTTTTCGGGAATGACATTGATGGATTACGCCATCAATACAACTTTAACCTTTTCCAATATAATTTTACAAAAATTTGATAAAGCAGGTTTGATTACCTTTTCGGATAAAATAGACGATGTAATTGCTGCTTCTTCACAGGCACATCATCTGCATCGTATCCAGGAAGTATTGTACAATCAAACAACAGATTTTAAGGAATCAGACTACCATTCGCTCTATTATTTTTTACGTAGAAATGTCAGGAAAAGAAGTATTTTATTTCTTTTACCAATTTTGAAGATCAATATGAAGTAGAAAGAAATATTGCTTTTCTGAGACTTATCAATCGGTACCACCTGCTGATAGTCATCTGTTTTGTGAATCGGGAGATTGTGGCTCTTGCTGATCAAAAGGCAGTTGATAAGACCGGAATCTACCAAAGTGTTGTTGCCGGAAATACGATGCTTCAAAGAAATACTTTTTTATCCGGTCTTAATTCCTTCGGGATTCAGCTTATTTTGGTTAAACCGGAAGATTTATCCATTCAGGTAATCAACAAATACCTTGAGATCAAATCAAAAAGAATGGGGTAATCGTTGAGACCTCTTATTCCTGTTTTTACCGAAGTTGTAGGTGCCTTATAAAAATGTTACACATCTTTTTTTTCCCAAACCCTGCTTTGTGCTGTTTGTTCGTTGATGGTCCGGGCTATATCTTTGTCCTCTTCCGTGAATATTACATTACGTCTGGCAAAAACTATTTCAGCGGTTTCTAATGCTTTTTTTAGCGGATGGGTTTGAAATCCCGAACCTCCGCCCCAGGCAAAAGAAGGAATAAAATTTCTTGGATATCCTTCCCCAAAAATATTGCAATACGCTCCGGTGACGGTTCCTGTATTAAACATGGTATTGATACCTGTTTTGGAGTGGTCTCCCATGATCAGACCGCAAAATTGCAGGCCGGTATCAACAAATTTTTCTTCGACGTAAGACCATACCCTGACCGGGAGATAGTTGTTTTTGAGATTTGAAGTATTGGTGTCGGCACCAAGATTACACCACTCACCAATGATGCTGTCACCGACAAAACCATCATGACCTTTATTGGCATTGCCAAAAAATTGTGTTCCTTTGATTTCTCCGCCTATTTTACATTTGGGACCCACAGCTACAGGTCCGTATATTTTGGCGCCCATATTAACGGTACTGCCTTCTCCAAGTGCAAAAGGGCCCCTGATCATTGAACCTTCCATGACCTCACTGTTTTTTCCAAGATATATCGGACCGTTTGTGGTATTAAAAATAGCACATTCTGCTTTAACTCCTTCTTCAACAAATACAGGAAAATGCCCAAAAATCCGGTTTGTATCAGATAATTTTTGTGTAATCCTGTTTTTACTTAAAAAATCTATATCTCTGAGGATTTCCTGCTCCAGAAGCGATAATATATTCCACGGGCGTTGTAAAAGATCCGGTTTTTTTTCAGCTTGGTAATGAATGATACTACACCCTGACATGAATGTCCCAATATCTTCTGTTTCCGTTTTATGATGTGATCTTCGGGCAGCGAGAAACTGATCTTCAAAATATAATGCCTCATTATTCTTTAAAGAATCAATACGATTCACTAGTTCGATATCCGGCAACAGGGAAGCATTTATGATCAGAATGTCTTCTTCAGAAGAATTAGGGTATTTAGGTGATAAATAGTCTTCTGTAAGGTAGCTGATGTTTCCGGCACTATAAGCGGCCCATTTTTCTTTTATGGTACGTAGCCCGATTCTGATATCAGCTACCGGTCTCGTATGTGTCAGGGGCAAAAGATACGACCAGGTAGCGCGATCGAAGAGCACAATATGGGTGGATATGAGTTTGTCCGGCATACTTTATTCCTTTGGCGTAAAGATATAAATCTATTTTTATATAAAACCTTTTAAACAGCAGTGATTGTTTTTAAACGTTCAGCAAAAAAGACCGACAAAGCTCAACAAACCAGGATTTTTGTTCATGAAAAGGCAAAAAAAAAGCCCCTGAGGGCTCTTTTTATTTTTTGCTGAATTTTGCGAATTTTTTATTGAACTTGTCAATTCTACCCGCGGTATCAACGAACTTGAGTTTACCGGTAAAGAAAGGATGTGAAAACGAGGAGATTTCCATCTTCATCAATGGATATTCGTTGCCGTCTGTGAAGATAACGGTCTCCCTTGTTTTAGCACAAGAACGAGTCAAAAACATCTCGTCATTGGAAATGTCCTTAAACACTACCATTCTATAATCTTCCGGATGCAAATCTTTCTTCATTTTGAAAAAATTTAAAATGTTTAAAAACCCCTTTCTAAAAAGGAGTGCAAAAGTATTCATAAATTTTAAAATAAAAAATAGTTTTGCCGAAAAATTGATATAAAATGATATTTTTGCGCTGTCAAAGATGATAATATAATCATGAAACTCAATAAGATAGCGTTAAACTATCGTTAAAATATCAAAACATTACTATTGCATAAATATGTAAGTTGTTGATAGTATATTTGTTACATAGAAGTCCTTTGAAAGACATCATCATACATGAAACAAATAATGACGAATTCCTGTCTTTCTTTATGAATGTTATATTTATATCTTTTTTAACCAATAAAATGTGAAATATCATGAAAAATAGAATTTCCACCCTGATTCTGGCCTTTGTATGTTTGTTTTTGACACCCATGACATATGGTCAAAAAATTGCCATCATCGATATTAATGATGTTTTAAGCAATATGCCTGAATACAAAGCTGCCCAAACAGAATTAGATCAGATATCTGCGACCTGGAGACAGGAAATCGCTGTTGAATTTGACAAAGTAAAAAGTTTGTATAATAAGTTTCAGGCAGAACAGGTTTTGTTGAGTGCTGATGAAAAAGCAATCAAAGAAAACGACATCGTCAAAAAAGAAGCTGAAGTGCGGGAAATGCAAAAAAGAAAATTTGGTCCTGAAGGAGAACTTTTTACCAAAAGACAAGAGATGGTAGCTCCGATACAGGATAAAGTTTTTGCAACTATCGAAAGTTATGCCGCCGAAAAAGGATTGGATCTTATATTTGATAAATCCGGTTCCACAGGATTGTTGTTTTCGAATCCTGAATTCGATAAAACAGGGGACATCAAGAAAAAATTAGGTATAAAATAATATTTTTTCATTTATAAAACCAACGTGATAAAATGATCAGATCATTTGTAATTGTATGTTTGATGTGTATGGCTGCTCTGAATATTCAGGCCCAAAAAGTAGGATACATCAATACACAGGAATTAATCTCTCTGATGCCGGAAGTTAAAGAAGCCAATTCTCAACTTGAAGTGATGAAAACTCAGTTTTCAAAAAGAGGGCAGGACATGGTTCAGGTATTGCAACAAAAATACCAGGAGTTTCAACAAAAACAAGCCAATGGAGAATTGTCACCTGTTGAAGCTGAAAAGCAAGGTCAATTGTTGAAAGAAGAAGAACAGACCTTAGTTACTTTTGAGCAGGAAAGTCAGCAAAAACTGATGGCTAAGTCTGAGGAATTGCTTCAACCTATGCAGGATAAAGTCAACAATGCCATCAAAATGGTAGCTCAGGAAAATGGTTATTCTTATATTCTGGATATCAGTCAGGGGTCTGTTTTGTATGCTGACCCTACAACCGATGTTTCTGCATTGGTAAAAACAAAATTAGGTATTACAACCACACCGTAATGCCACTTTCCGGTCCTATAGGTGTTTTTGATTCTGGATACGGAGGACTGACTATACTCAAAGATATTGTGCATCGTCTCCCGGATTACGATTATTTGTATCTGGGAGATAATGCACGATCGCCTTACGGAACGAGATCATTTGAAACCGTATACCAATATACCCTGCAATGTGTCAAATGGTTTTTTGACAAAGGTTGTCCTTTGGTTATTTTGGCATGCAACACTGCTTCAGCTAAAGCATTAAGAACCATTCAACAGAATGACCTGCCAAATATAGCACCTTCCAACAGAGTGCTGGGTGTCATCAGACCTACGGCAGAAGTTATAGGCGAATACAGCAAAACAGGAAATGTTGGTGTTCTCGCTACCAAAGGAACCGTTCTTTCAGATTCTTACGTTCTGGAAATCCAGAAGTTTTATCCCGGTATCCGTGTGTATCAGGAAGCGTGTCCGATGTGGGTTCCTTTAATTGAAAATAATGAACATATTTCATCAGGTGCTGACTACTTTATCCAAAAAAATGTAGAACAACTTATTGCTCAGGAAAAAAATATTGATACTGTTTTGTTGGGATGTACCCATTATCCGCTGATTACAAATAAAATATCTTCTTATCTTCCAAAAGGTGTTAAGGTCATTTCACAAGGAGACATAGTTGCAAATAGTTTACAACAATATCTGGATCATCATCCTGAAATTGAAACCAGATGCACCAAAGGAAGCAACCGTGTGTTTTTTACGACTGATTCTACTGAGGATTTTGACAACCATGCCAGCCATTTTTATGGAGCTTTTGTGCAGTCAAAACACCTCGACATCGTAAAATTATAACTTCTTATTTTCGTTTTCCTTTAGATGGTTTGCTCTTCAAAATAGTTGAATTCCACCAAGAATGAGTTGATGAACCAACATGCTTCATTTTTAAAGTGATAAGCAACGCTTGCATTGATTTTTATTTATTTTTTTGTTAATATCGGATAGAAGTTATTTCGTACCTATCCGATATTGTATCTTTGGGTTAAATATGGATTTTTTTATTGGTTTATGATGTTTATAAATTCATTTTGGTTTGTAAAAACAAAGTTGAATAGTAAGTATATTAAGTTAAAAAGCGTCTTTACGTATTGACTTGAGGATTATCAATAAAAGGTATTTGATTTTAAAATATTTGGAAAATATAAGTTTTAAGAAAAATTAATCGATATGAAATGGTATTACGATCCTTTACTATTAGAAGATCAGGACCAGATTTTATCAAGGCTTGAATCGAAAAAAGCGATGCTTGATGCATCCAGGCCTTTACCTGATTTTGTTCTGCAGCGACTTACTTCCGATATAGCTATTGAATGGACCTATCACTCAAACAGTATTGAAGGAAATACCCTGAATCTCAACGAAACAAGAATAGTATTGGAGCAGGGTTTGACCATTCATGGCAAAAGCCTTCGTGAACATTTCGAAGTTGTTAATCACCATAATGCCATAGAATATATTTCTGCATTGATACATCCGAATTATAAAATATCTGAACGAGACATTCTTGATATTCACAGAATTGTATTGACCAATATAGAAAAAGAATTTTCGGGCAGATATCGAAATGGTGGGGTTCGTATCGTCGGCGCTAATTTTATTCCGCCTAATGCCCTGAAAGTTTCTGACCTGATCCATGAATTGCTGCAACAGACAACAATATCCATGCTGGAATGGCCGGTGGCATGGGTTGTTACCCTTTTTCATCACCATTTTGTGCATATTCATCCTTTTTTCGACGGGAATGGCAGGACTGTTCGCCTGCTTATGAATATATTGCTGATGAGCAAAGGATATCCTCCTGCCATTATTCTGCAGCAGGACAGAAAAAAGTATTATTTGGCATTAAATCAGGCGAATAATGGCAAATATGACAAATTGTTTTTATTGATTTTGCAGGCAATGGAAAGATCGTTGTCCATTTTTTTGGATGCTCTTCCTTCAAAAGAAAATGATGATGATTATGCACCGATTTCTATGATCGTTTCCGAGCCCTCTGTTCCATATGGTCAGGAATATGTAAGTTTGCTGGCAAGACGCGGATTAATCGATGCTTACAAAGATGGCAGAAACTGGTTCACCAAAAAAAGTGCCGTTTTGGATTATTATCATAAAATAAATCACATCGACAAATGATTTTTTTGAATGAATCTTGTTGTTAAATAATCTGTTTTACAGATTATCATATTTTTATCAAAATAATTTTTAAAAATAATTGTCATGGATAAACCTCAGGACATTTTACAATATAATGAAAGTCAGCTTCCAACTGATAAGGAAATCTGTCATTTATTATCGGAAATCATAGCGGAACATCTTCCGGAAGCTGAAAATAAAATCTGGCATGCACATCCTGTCTGGTTTTTGGATGGTAATCCCATTGTAGGATACAGTAAACAAAAAAAATGGTATCCGGTTGATGTTTTGGAGCGGCGCTGATTTTGAAGAGCCATCACTTATGTCCGGAACCGGAAAATTCAGGGATGCTTCTGTATTTTTTAATTCCGCAGATGAAATTAAAAAAGAAACCTTGGTTCGTTATCTGGAAAAATCCCGAAAAATACAATGGGACTATAAAAATATTGTCAAAAGAAAAGGCCAACTGGTGCGATTGACGGATTTTTGATTAAAGTTTGGATATCAAAAATCTGCTACTCAATTATTATGGTTGCTATTGAGTGGGGCGGACTTTGAAGTTTGGTACCCTTTTGTTTTAACATCAATTCATATTCAAAACTTTCTTCTGTTTTATTCATAACGACCACCCATATCTTACCATCGGGATTTTGAAAAGCGGTGGTTAACAATTGACCTCTGTTTGAAGAAGAAATTATCCTTTTTGCTCCGGGCTGAAGGAATTTTGAAAAGTGGCCTATATAATAAAAGGAATTCATCTGATGAAGTGAATTTTCATTGGTTTTGGCATGAACGGGGGCAAAACAGAAATTATTTACGTGATTAGGACCACCTTTTTCATCTAATAAAATATTCCAATCTGTCCAGGCCACGGCACCGTTGTTAAAATCCTGAATCATATTTTCACCATAGTTTTCACCCCATTGCCATTCATCAAAGGTCTTCCAGTCAAAAGGATAGTTGCACGCTTCGGTCAGTAATAATTTGTGATCGGGAAAGGATTCATAAACTCTTCTGACATTGTCGTATTGCCGCATACCATTCCAGACTTCATACCAGTGAAATCCTATCCCCCAGATATATTTAGCAGCCTTTTTGTCATTCAGGTAGGTCGATGCTCTTTGGTAGATCAAATCTCTGTTGTGATCCCAGGCTATCAATTTAATGTTTTTCATTTTATTTTTGTGTAAAGCCGGACCCAAATGATTTTTTATAAAGTCAAGTTCTTCCTCAGCCGTGTAAATGCATGATTCCCAGGTTTGTTTTGCCATTGGTTCATTCTGGACAGAGATGCCCCACAAAGGAATACCTGAATTTTCATATCCATTGATAAATTTTATAAAATAATTTGCCCAAACAGGATAAAACTCCGGTTTAAGTTTTCCGCCCTGAAGCATATGATTATTGTCCTTCATAAATGCGGGTGGACTCCAGGGACTTGCAAAAAGTTTGATGTTTTTCTGAACTTTCATAGCCTCTTTGATCATGGGGATTTTAAATTTTTGATCATGATCCAATGAAAATGTCGATAAAGTTTTGTCGCCTTCTTTCACATAAGTATACATGTCGGAAGAAAAGTCACAGGAGTTGATATTGGTTCTCAAAAAGGTGTAATTAATCCCTTTTTCAGGATGAAAATACATTTCGATAAGTTCTTTTTGTTTGTCTTTTGACAATTTATAGAAGGTTTCGGCGCTTGCGTCAGTGATTGCACCACCAATGCCTTCCATGGTCTGAAAAGTATGGGTAGGATCGACAAAAATGATTACTTCATTCTCAAAAGGCTGATCGGTAAGGACAAATGGATGATTTTCTGTTAACGACATCCTGTTGTTGCCTTCTTTTGAAGTCATGTACATTTTTGCACTATTTTGACTTGCTGCCGTGAGCCCGGAAATCAAAATGCCACAAATAATAAAAAACTGAAAAATAGATTTTACTACCATAATAATGTGTGTATAGATGCAGGTCTTAGATTTACTGAAAAGGAGCGATTTCCGGATTTTATATTTATGGGTTTGTTGACGGAACTTTCATTCATGATAAACAAAACTGTTTTTCCATCAGGTCTTAAAAATGCAACATTCGGAGAAGATTCAAAATATGAGGAAAAAATTCTTTTTGATCCCGGAACGATAAATTTAGACATATGGGCAATCAAATAGTAACTCACATTATAAGCATACAAATCTTTGTCGATGGTGATAGCGCCTTTACATAAACTGCAACCACCGGGAGTGTAAGGACCATATGCCGGATTGGTGGCAAGGTTCCATTCCAGCACAACTTTTGCCCAGTTTCTGGTAGCTCCGATGAGCAGATTACGGCTGTGCCATTTTAAATCATCAGAAAAACTGCTGTTGGCTCCGGTCCATTGTTCGGTAAAATAGATGTTTTTTTCAGGAAATTCGTTGTGAACAACACTTAAAGCACTAATGTCTCCGGCATAAAGGTGAAAAGCTGAACCGTCGATATAGGGTTTTGCTACACTGTCTCTTAAAATTGTTAAAGGGTAATCATACTGATCGCAATTATGATCCCAAATGACTATTTTGGTGGTAATGTTGCCGGTTTTAAAAAGGGGGCCCACATGATTTTTAATAAATGCTGCCTGTTCCGTTGCAGACATTAACATACTTGGATTGTTTCCTCCGTGTTGTGGTTCATTTTGTAAGGTGAGGGCGTCAATTTTGATCCCTTCGTTTGCCATACTTTGGATATATTTCAACAAATACCGGCTGTAAACATCATAACATTCCTGTTTGAGCGAGCCACCCACACTGCTGTTGTTTGTTTTCATCCATTTTGGGGGTGACCATGGTGAGGCCATGATTTTGATATCAGGCTGAATCGTCAGGATTTCTTTTAAAACCGGAATCAGATATTTTTTATCCTGACTGATATCAAATGCAGACAAATCGAAATCTGTCTGACCGGAAGGCAAATCATTGTAGGAAAATACCTTTTCGTCCAAATCGGATGCTCCGATGCTGATGCGAAGATATGAGACACAATTTCCATTTTGACAATCAAAAAGGTGATTCAATACTTCTTTTCTGACGGTGGCGTTCATGCCGTAGAGATTTAATGCACTTGCGCCGGTGAGAGAATATCCGAAACCGTCCATTGTTTGAAAAACCTGTTTTTCATCCAAGGTTATTGTTGCAGCTGATTCAGATGGAATGTTTGCTGATACTGTATCAATCCTAAATAAAACCGATTTGTCAAAAGAGGTTTGTGCGATGACAATTTTATCCTTTTCCGGTGTCTGGTCTTTACCTTCATTGCCTTTTGTGCATCCGGAAAAAATCAGAAATATTGTATATCCGAAAACCAAAAAAATAAAATGACTATATTTGTTTTTTATAAAAACCATATCAGTATCCATCGTTTTGTGTTAACTTGGAATTTTTATCTATTTCAGCCTGAGGAATTGGCCACAATAACCTGTTTTCGGTAAGATTATAACCGATTTTATTTCCGGTGTGGTCGATAGCATTGTTCATCACTTCAATGGCTGTTCCCGTTCTTTTTAAATCAAACCACCGTATTCCTTCAAAAGCCAGTTCCAGCCGTCTTTCTTTGAGTATGGCATTACGAAGAGCAGCTTTTTCAGAAATATTAACCGAAGGAAGATTGACTCTTGTTCTGATACGGTTCAGCAATTCCAGGGCACCACCCGCATTGCCGGTTTCATTTAATGCTTCCGCTTTGAGTAAAAGGATATCAGCCAGTCTTATAAATATATAATTTTGATCACTTCCATCACCGACTTTTCTGTATTTATTGATAAATGGGTATTTGGTCTGTGGATAATGAATATCTGACCATTTTCCTGACACGTCACCATAAATGATACTGGATTCATATCTGATGATGTCATTTTCTTTTTGAAAAGCTGCTACCAGGTCATTGGCAGGCAGATTAAACTTTTTCCAATCCAAACCTCTGAAAATATTAATACCCCAGTTTCCGTCCTGTGCTCCACCGTTATAATTGATTTCAAATATGGATTCGGCTGAGTTTTCATGAGCATTATCCCACAAGAAGTCATAACTTGTAAGTAAACTGTAAGGGCCGGAGATAACCAGGTCACAATATTGATTTACTTTATTCCAATCAACAGGCGTTCTTGTGGCATACACTTTTGCCATTAAAGCGTGTACAGCACCTTTTGTGGCAAATCCTTTATGAAGGGCACTGACTTTTACGTATGATTCAGCCGTACCGAGATCTGTAATGATCTGATCATAAATCTGGTCTGCCGGTGCTCTTGCCGGAAATATGACTGCATAAATTTCATCCAGTTTATCTGCACTTATGGATTTTACGGTTGTCAATTGCAATGGAACATCTCCCCACAACTGAACCAGTTGAAAATACATAAAAGCTCTTATAAAGGAAGCTTCTCCCAAAATTTCGTTTTTTCGTCCCGGTGGCAAATCTGCGTCTTTGATATCATCTAAGTTGTTGATGATATTATTGACTTTACCTATGGTGCTGTACAGGTAGCGCCAGTCACGACTTACGTTGGAATTTGTAGCATCCAGCATAAAATCGTCAATCTGAAAATTGGCAGGATTATCACCACCGGCGTAGGCATCGTCTGATTGTGCGTCTCCGTTGACAAAATAATCCAATTGAAAATATTCATTTTGGAAATCTTTGTAAGCGCCGCTCAAAGCAGACTCAAGTTCGTTGGGTGATTTAAAAAACACAGAATCAGAAGAAGTATTATTGACAGCAACTCCGTTTGATTCCGGTTGTAATTCTAAAAAATCTGAACAGGATGAAAGTAATATTACTGTCCAAAAAATGATAAAAAATATATTTTTCAGGTTCATTTGAAATGATTTAATTTTTGTAAACCGAATGTAATTAAAAATCAAGATTCAGACCCAAAATGGCCGTTCTTGCATGTGGATAAGTACCGTAATCAATACCCAACTCTGTGGCACTCAAACCAAATGCATTAACTTCAGGATCCAGTCCGGAATATTTTGTCAATGTGATCAGGTTTTGTCCAGTAAGGTAAAATCGTGCTTTGGATAATCTGATGGATTTTAATAATTTTTGCGGCAGGGTATAACCTAATGTGATGGCTTTAAGCCGGACATAACTTCCATCTTCGACAAAACGGGTGGAGTTCCAGACATTATATACACTTCCACCTCTGACAGCTCTGGGTATATTTGTGATTTTATTATCGGGTGTCCACCTGTCCAAAACGGCTACTGATTGGTTTTTACTGTCAAACATACCTTCGAGATCGATTCTGGTGGCATTGTAGATGTCGTTACCAACACTACCCTGAATAAAGATGTTCAGATCAAAATTTTTATAATAAAAATCATTGGTAAATCCAAACGTAAAATCCGGTTGTGCATTTCCAATGATCGTTCTGTCATTCGGGTCTAAAATTCCGTTGTTGTTAACATCTTTGTAGATCATATCTCCCGTTTCAGGATTGACACCTTCAGCTATATAACCGAAAAATGAGCCTAAAGGAGCGCCTGCTTTCAGAATACTTACATCCTGGTTATTACTGTAAATCCTTCCGAAATAATACACATCTGTGTAGTTAAGTTCTACGACATTATTTCTGTTGAATGATATGTTAAAATCAGAATTCCACCTCAGTTTTTTATTCAGATTGACGGTTGAAACGGACAAATCGAGACCTTTGTTTTCTATCGTTCCTGCATTCGTTTGAATGGAGGTAATCGGCAGTGAATTGGACAATTGTACATTTAATAATACATCGTTTGTTTTTTTATAATAAACATCTGCAATAAACGTAAGTCGACCATTAAACATCAAAACATCTAATCCGATGTTTGACTGTGTGGTGGTTTCCCATTTCAAACCGGGATTGCCGTAGGTAACCTGAGCTGATGCCGGACCTGACAACGGAGAAGTAAGCGGAGTTCTGAAATAATTGATCAGCCCGTATCGTGCGTAATTGGCTATTCCTTCCTGATTTCCGTTTTTGCCCCAACCCATTCGGATTTTAACGTCATCTATGACATCAGTTTTTGGAAAAAAGGGTTCTGCAGATACTCTCCAGGCAGCAGATACAGCCGGCATGGTTCCCCAATGGTCGGCAAGTTTTGAAGATCCGTCCCTCCTTAAGGAAGCGCTGAAAATATATTTACTGACATAACTATATGTAGCTCTTCCAAAAAATGAAGTCAATGACCATGCTTCCCGGTTTGTGGATGCAGATATATTATTGGCAGCGTTGAGTGTCTTTACGGATACATCGTCGGGAAAATCATTTCCTTGTATGTAACTTTGATTCCATTGTAACTTTTGGGCACTCTGACCCAAAAGAAAACTATATGCATGGTCTCCTGATTTTGAGTATCCTAATGTGTTTTCAATCAGCCAACTATTTGTTGTAGACTTGGTGGCATTTCCCACACCGTTTTGATTTCTACCAAAATTGGTTTTAACAGGATCCAAATAGTAATCCCGTGAAAAGGTATTCAGATCAGCTCCGAAAGTTGACTTAAATTTCAGACCTTCTGCCAGCTTGATTTCAGCATATACATTACCAAGTAATCTGTTGTCTGTTTGATTTTGATCCGGACCATTCATATAAGCGACAGGATTTTCCCATGAAGGTTGAAAAGGATTCGGGTCATATTGTTGCGGATTATTTGGGTTGTAAATTCTCAAAAAAGGTGGTGTATTAAGAGCACTCATGATGACACCTCCTCTTCCTGAACTTGCATTATCCTGTGTATTTTTAGTATTGGAAAACAGTACATTCATGTTGGCGCCTATGTTGACCCACGATCTGACTTCGTTGTCAAGGTTCATTCTTAAAGAATACCGGCTGTATTTGGCAGGAGCCACTATACCTGTGTTGTTCAGATAACCTCCGGACAACAGATAGCGTGATTTTTCACTTCCTCCTGCTACGGATAACTGGTAATTCTGAATGGTACCGGTTCCGAAAACTTCTTCACTCCAATCTGTGCTGTTGGTTCTGGTAGGATCTATGGATCCCGGACTGATTTCGTTCATCAGGTCGCGGTATCCTTTTGTAGAAAGGACTTCTATACCTTGCCTCAATCTGGAGACTCCGGCATAGGTACTGAAACTTACGTTGGATTGATTGGCTTTACCTCTTTTGGTAGTAATGAGTACCACACCATTGGCAGCACGTGCACCATAAATGGAGGCAGAGGATGCATCTTTCAGGACACTCATGGTTTCAATGTCAGAGGGATTCAGACCTCTGATATCTGTTGTCGGCAGTCCGTCCACTACGTATAATGGTTCGTTACCGGCCAGAACTGAGGTAGCTCCTCTTACCCTTACGGAAATATTTTCGCCGGGTTTTCCGGAAGGTTGTACCACCTGAACTCCGGCTGCTTTTCCTTGTAAGGCCTCGGCTGCAGAAGTCATAGGTCTGTCTTTTATGGCTTTTTCATCAACTACGGTAATAGCAGATGTAAGGTCTTTTTTCTTTTGTGTTCCATAACCTACCACGACAAGACTTTCCAACACGGTGGCTTCTTCTTCAAGCACAATGTTCATCAGAATTCCCGGCGTGCCGGTTACTTCTTTTGTTTTGTAACCTATATACGTTATAACCAAAATGCCGGAAGATTCATTGAGCATAAATTTTCCGTCTATATCGGTAAATGTTCCTTTATCTGTATTTTTCAACATGACAGAAGCTCCTATTACAGATTCGTTTTTAGCATCCGTGACGATACCCGATATTTGGGAAAAAACATGATGGGAAAACCATGAAAAAACGACAACCAAAATAAATTTCAGAGAATACATAAAAAATGGTTTTAAAATTGGTTTTATAAAAAAGCTGTCTGAAAAATGTGAATAGAATAACTAATTGATTTTAAGAAACATCGGGTTGAGATATTTCTGTTAAATATTGTTACTGTACTAAAATTTCTCAGACAGCTTCCTGTTTGATATTTTATCTCGTCAATACCACCGACCAGGCGGCACTTCCGTTTTTCGCTCCGGAAATATCAACAGATAAAATTAATGTTTCTGTGCCACCGACTTTTGAATAATTCATAATTTCGTACACATTGGTCGAACTACCACCATTTGGTGCTTTGGAGCTATCACTGTTTTCACCACCGTAATAACCTTTGTAAAAACCTACAAAAGCGGCACCTGAAGAACCATTAGTCAGAATAATTTTAGATCTTGTGGCTGATCCTGTTGGCGTTTCAACTACAAAACTATGGGTTGCCGATCCAAAAGCTGCACCATTACCGCTTCCGGCTACCTGAGCGTCTGTCCAACAACCGTTTGGAGTACCGAAATAACCATCATTTCTGGCATCTCCGTTTGTTTTATATTGATACGTACCATTAGCTGAAAAAATAAATTCATCATTAGTAATACAAGACCAATCATCAGCGCCGGTGCCCATTCCATTTAAAGAATTTAATGGCACCTGATACCACGTTGCATCCCCCAGACCAGGACCTACAAAGATAGAATTTGCTGCTACCCTGACTTTCCATGCGCCTCCAACAATATCATTCAAAGTCACCACGCCACCTGAGATTGAAACATCTGAGGATTTTGTTTTCGAACCCTCACTGTTTGATGCAGTAAGTTTTACGGAAAAAACACCACCGCTTGTGTAGGTGTGGACAGGGTTTTCAGATGATGATGTGCTGCCATCACCAAAGTCCCATGAATACGAAGTGGCAAATTTTGATTTATTAGTAAAAGTTACTGTTTTATCATTGACTTCAAAAGAAAAATCAGGAGAGGGCTGCGGGCTTGGTATAGCCGGTTCGTCGGCAGGATTGTCATAATGTACCAATACAATTTTCCAGTAACCTCCGAAATTTGCATCTCCCGGATTAAATTTGTAGTTATTTTCTAAGATTAAGGTATCTACCGGTCCATCCGTCAATTTTACAATATTGTAGGAAGTAGAAGTTTGAGGAAGTTTGTTTTCCACATCCGTTCCCAATTTAAACAAACCTATCCAGGCTCCCAGACCATTAAGCGTCAGTTTGGTAGGTGTGATGGTAAATTTATGTGTTCCTGAACCAAAAGCAGTCATGTCGGCACCATTCGGGTCTTTCATGTTAGCTGAAGTAGCCGGTGCACATACATTATCCGGTTTTGCATACCAGTTGCCTTCAACCCAAAAGTCGCCTTTATCGTCAAAAACATAATCTCCGTTTCGGTTGAACGTAAATTCATCATTCATACTGCAGCTTCTGACGGCGATTTCGTCGTTATCACGACCCATTGCCCACCAGACACCTGATCTGTCAAAAGGACCTACTTCCAAAGGATATCTGCCGCTTGTCGTAACCCTGAGGAGTTTCCATGTTTTCGAAGCTGTCCCGGCTATTTTGGTGAGTTCTGCATCAGTATCGGCTACTTCAATTGTTTGTGAAGAGACATCGGTACCACCATCACCTGACGCGGTGAGTTTAACGGTATATGTTCCTGCTGCGGCATAGGTATGGGAAGGGTTTACTTCTGAGGATTTAGCTCCGTCACCAAAGTCCCATTCTACGGTATTGTAGTTTTGAGAGGCATTGGTAAAATTAATTTTTAAAAAATTGTTGGCATCTGCCAGATAAGAAAAACCTGAAATGGCTTCCGGTGCATCCTTTTTGCAGGAGGCACTAAAAAGTACCAAAAAGGTAAATAATAAAAACCTTGATTGTAATAAATACGATTTCATTGCATCATCATTTAAAAGTTAAATAAATATTAGTGAATTGTTAATAAGTTGAAAAACTGCGTAAAGAAAATACTTTTATATTCTCAGATACTACTACATTGGTACGGTAATAAGCTAAAATCACTACTACATTTATACTACTATGATAATAAAATGTGTATATTTGGCCTCCTTAAAACCTTAATGAGAGCGGTGAAACATTGGATTATCCTCATTTTAATGGTCTGTTTACAGACAAAATCCATTTTGTTCGGACAATATGCCGAAGAAATGGTATCTGTGATCAATTATTCAAAAAACGAACTCAACATTGGTCAGCAAACCTGGCAAATTGAAACAAAGGATAAAAATGTAACATACTTTGCCAACAACGGAGGCCTTTTATTGTACGATGGAAAAAACTGGGAAAAGCTGAATTCACCAAATCAAACCATCATCAGGTCGGTAAAAAAAGAAGAAGACAGAATATACATCGGCACTCAAGGTGAATTTGGTTATTTTTTATTAAAGGGACATAAGTACCAATATATTTCATTGTCAAAACTACTTGCATTCAAAAAATACAATGATATCTGGCATATAGAAACTTACGGGCAGAATGAAGTTTTTTTCAGGGCAGACGAATCCATTTTTTATTTTGACGGAAAAAAAGTTTTGCGACTTGAAGCAGGTAGTGGAAAATACAATTATCTGGGAAAAGTTGGAGATAAAATCATTTTGCAGGACTCTGAAGGTTTTCTTTTTGAATATATAAGAGGAGGATTTCAAAAGATTCAGGGGCCTTCCGGACGATTTGACAAAGGAAGGATTGTTTCTATCCTTTCTTATGAAAAAGATACAGTTCTTGTAGCTACGATATATGACGGAATCTTTTATAAAGACGAAAATGGTTTTCATCCCTGGAAGACAAAGTACGATAATATATTAAAAAAGTATAATATTTATTGTGCCGATTATTTTCCGGGAAAGGGTCTGGGATTAGGTACTTCTTACAATGGGGTGTATGTCATTGATCAAAACCGAAACCTGATTGCACACAGTAATAAATCAAAGGGATTACAAAACAACTCTGTTCTCAGTCTTCGTTTTACCCTTTCAGGAGATATTTGGGCAGGGCTGGACAACGGTGTGAGTTATCTGCAAATGTCCTCACAATACCGGTATGTCTCACCGGATGAAGACCTGGAAGGAACCGGCTATTCTGCTTGTTTTTATAAAAATAAATATTTTTTTGGTACGAATACAGGAGTATATTTCAGGAATGAAACGGAAACGAAATCCAAACTTCTGGCAGGTACGGAAGGTCAGGTCTGGCATTTACAGATTTTGAAAGACAAATTATTGATCAATCATCATAATGGTCTTTTTGTTTACGATGGCCAACAGCTGATAACTCTTAGTAAAAAAAACGGGTGGTGGAAAATTGTCGCACTTACGGATTCTTTGGCCATAGCCGGAAATTATGATGGGTTGTATTATCTGGACTATAAAAATGGAAATTTTTCGGTTCGGGAAAAAAAATCAGCATTTCAGGAAAGTTGTCGTTTTATAGAAACCGATCTGCAAAAAAATGTATGGATTGCTCATCCATATCGGGGAATTTACACAATAGAACGTAAGGATTGGGAACAAAAAAGTACAAATGTAAATGTGGTGACGGAAACCTCTCCGGACGGGACACCTTTTTATTTTTCTATATTTCCCCATAAAAAGGGCGTTTTATTACAATCAAAAAAGGGATTTTATCTTTCTAATGATGGAAAAACTTTTGTCAGAGATACATTTTTGGAAAGATATTTGGATCCGACCATCGAACTTCGTATGTATAAAAATGATGGTGAAGGTAATGTATGGTATTCGACGACAAATGAAACCGGCCTTTTGATAAAAAATAAAAATTTACAATACCGGAAAAAATGGTTAAATGAAATTCATGGGAGGCTACCTGAAGGATTTCAATCAGTTGCTCATCTTTCCAATCAAAAAATAATATTTCCTTTGGATAAAGGATTTGTTTTTTTGGATAAAAATCAGGTGCTGCAATCAGATAAATTTGTAGATGGTTTTGTTTCCAAAATAACCTATTCCTTGCCTTTAGCCGACAGTTCTTTGTATTATACAAAATCAGATTCTGTCATCAGTTTGTCATTACCATATGACTTTACCAATTTGTTTGTTTTTCTTTCAGGTACCCATTCACCCCATTCGGAATTTGTAACCTATTCATACCGGATAGACAATAATCAGTGGTCGTCATGGAGTAAAGATCATGTCATCCGACTCTATACATTATCATCAGGTACACACGAAATTCAAGTACGGATGATGAATGAAAACGGATCTGTCCGGCAAACAGGGTACCTTATGATTAAGATTTCATATCCATGGTACCGGAGCCCGTTTGCTTTTTTTATGTATTTTGTTTTTTTGTCATTTATTATCTACCGATATGTAAAATACATTCGCGAAAACCACCGAAAAGAAGTTTTGATGATTGAATCGGCCAAAGCTTTGCAGGAACAAAAACATCTGGCTGAAAAGGAGCATACACAAAATGAAATTATACGTTTACAAAATGAAAAACTAACCGATGAAATCACTTTCAAGAACCAGGAACTGGCCTCATTTACGTATCATTTAGTCAGCAAAAATGAGTTGATCCAAGGTATCAATGACGAAATCACCAAACTTGAAAAAAAATATCCCGATCACAAAAATTTACTGAAAGATCTTAGAAATATCCACAGATTGGCCGAACAAAATGTCAATGCAGACGAAGATTGGGAAAAATTTATCAGTAATTTTGATCAGGTGCATTCGGAGTTTTTTAAACGTCTTACAGAAACCTATCCTGACCTGAGTCCCAGTGATTACAAACTATGTACTTACCTGCGGATGAACCTCACTTCCAAGGAAATTGCTTCTATTATGAATATTTCTCTGCGCAGTGTAGAAACCAACAGATACAGGTTGAGAAAAAAAATGCAATTGGATACCGATACCAATCTGGTTCAGTTTCTCATTAATTTTTAAAAGTTTTACAGTTAAAATACTCATTTTTTTTCAGATTTATTTCTTTTTTAATCATAAAAAATTCTTTTTGCCAATTGTGACAAACAGAAATGAGTATTTTTTGTTTTCCCTGCCTATCTTTGCCCTATGGATCAACAAAAAAGACCTTTATCGGATTGGCTGCCTATCACCCAAAAGGAAGTGGAGGCAAATGGATGGGATGAGCTCGATGTCATTCTCATTTCAGGCGACGCTTACGTAGATCATCCGACTTTTGGTACAGCTGTCATCGGAAGAATCATCGAAAGTGAAGGTTTCAGAATAGCCATCATTCCCCAACCCAATTGGCAGGATGATTTGAGAGACTTTAAAAAATTCGGCAAACCCAAATATTTTTTTGGTGTCACAGCCGGATGTATGGACTCCATGGTCAATCATTATACCGCCAGCAAAAGAAAACGTTCTACCGACGGTTACACTCCGGGTGGTGTTGCCGGATTTCGTCCGGATTATGCAACAACGGTTTATTGCAATATTTTAAAAAAACTGTATCCTGATGTACCTGTTCTCATCGGTGGCATCGAAGCTTCTCTGAGAAGAGTGACCCATTACGATTATTGGTCAGACAGATTGATGCCCACCATTTTGGCAGATTCCAAAGCAGATATGTTGGTCTATGGTATGGGAGAGCAACCAATCAGGCAAATTCTCAGACTGGTCAAAAAAGGAGTTCCGTTGACTTCCATCAAAGATGTAAATCAGATTGCTTACCTTACGGAAAAAGTACCTGAAATCAAAAAATGGAATAATGTTGCACTTTCAAGTCATGAAGACTGCCTTAAAGATAAACTGAAATATGCTGCCAACTTTAAAATCGTCGAAGTTGAATCCAATAAATGGCAGGCCAACCGGATTACGCAGGAAGTTAGAGGCAAAACATTGGTGATCAATCCACCATTTATAACCATGACGGAAACCGAAATGGATATGTCATTTGATTTGCCTTATACCAGACTTCCGCATCCGAAGTACAATAAAAGAGGTACCATCCCGTCCTATGAAATGATTAAGTTCAGCGTAAATATGCATCGTGGTTGTTTCGGAGGTTGCAGCTTTTGTACCATCTCTGCGCATCAGGGAAAGTTTATCGCTTCCCGGTCTGAAAAATCCATTCTCAAGGAAGTGGAAGAGCTGACCAAACATCCGGAATTTAAAGGGTACATTTCTGATTTGGGCGGCCCATCGGCAAATATGTACAAAATGAAGGGCAAAGACGAATCCATCTGTGCCCGTTGTCAGGCACCAAGTTGTATCCATCCGGTGATTTGTTCCAATCTGGATACTTCGCACAAACCTTTGACAGAAATCTACAAAAAAGTAGATGCATTGCCTGATGTTAAAAAAGCTTACGTCGGTTCGGGGGTGCGGTATGACTTGTTAGTTGATGATTTTAACAAAAACAATCAGGAAGGCAATCACGACGAATATCTCGAACAGCTGGTCACCAAACACGTTTGCGGCCGACTGAAGGTAGCTCCTGAACATACCGGAGACGCGACCTTAAAAATCATGCGGAAACCGTCTTTCAAATATTTTAAAAAATTTAAAGAGAAATACGACAAAATTCAGGAAAAACACGGTTTAAAACAACCGCTCATTCCGTATTTTATCAGTTCTCACCCGGGAACGACCGAAGAAGATATGGCCAATCTTGCAGCGGAAACCAAAGATTTAGGATTCCGGCTTGAGCAGGTTCAGGATTTTACGCCAACGCCGATGACGGTAGCTACGGTGATTTATTATTCCGGTGTACATCCGTATACACTCCAGCCTGTCGATACACCAAAATCCAAGGAAGATAAAAAAATCCAGAATAATTATTTTTTCTGGTACAAACCCGAATTTAAAGGCTGGATCAGACAACGACTGAACAAAATCGGAAGACAGGATCTGGCTGAAAGGTTGTTGGGTGAAGACAAACCCAAACATTCCCCATCATTTCCAAAAAAAGCATCAGAAAACAAACCGGAAAGAGGGCAGGGCCCGGTGGAATCTTTTACCAATAAGGTTAAAAAACACTGGACAGCAAAAAAGAAGTAACATTAAAAAGGCCAAATTTTATGAAATGAATTTGGCCTTTTTTGAATCTGAAATTTTTTAAACATTAATCCCTGCAGATATTGATGTTTCCGCTGTTGTTAATGGTAAGGTTTTTAGAAGAAAATCCCTCATGGGCAGCGATATCACAGACTCCGGATCTGGTGAAAGTGCTGTTGTTGATGATGGTGGAAGTTTCATTAAATCCTGCAAGTTTTATATTCGCTTTTAAGGGTCCCCAGTCAAAATTGTCACTTCCGCCATCCGAAATGTCAAGATAATTGATGAGGTTTTTATCTGTTTCACTGGTCAGTAAAATTCCTCCCCAATATCCGGCCTCAGCTTCCAGACCTTTGATGATGACATGGTCATTTGCGGTGCCATTGACCTTTAAAAATGAATTGGTGCCTTCAACCCTGATGGAGGCATTTTCTGTACAAATAATTTGCACACCGGCCTCGATTTCCAGAGAACTGTTAAAAGTAGAAGATTTGTCAATCAAATATGGGACAGGTGCTTTTCGTATTGTTGTTTTATTGTTTGTATTGTTAAAGTAGGTTCGGGTATCACTGTAGAAGATGTAATTGGTTTTATTGTTAACATAAGAATTTAGTGAAAAATCCAATCCGTCAAAAACTTCCGGGAATACCACAACCGGATAACCATTTCCATTTTTAAAGCTATTGTTGGAAAATGTAGTGATTTCAGCATCAAATAAAATTACAAAACCAGCTTCTCCGAATTCAGTAATTTGTGTATTTGACAAAGCCAATGTGGATGCCTGTATTGTCAAAGCAGCTTTAACAGGATTTAATTGTCCAAATGAAGAACCAATTCCCGCTTTTTCAATAATGGCATGGTTGATTTCTGAACCCACCCCTTTGGTGTCAATATAAATACCAGACCATGAAGGGCCAGAGACACCACTATTGGTAAACCTTACAGGTTTTTCTGCGGTACCAATGGCTTTAATAGTGGCATTTTGTTCGACAGTCAAACTTGAACCGTCTGTAAACTGGATGGTAGTTCCCGGTTCAATGGTCAGAATACCCGTTGTTATGGAAAAATCACAATCTATAATGTAATCTACTCCGGAATTGTTTCTGTCTTTTAATGTAAGAGATTTTTCGTGATAACAATCCAGTTTTATTGGAATTGAAGTGTTTTCATCACCGTCTGTCGAATCTTTGGTGCAGGCAACAAATGCTACGATGATCACAACATACATTGTCAAAAAAGATAAATGTTTCATAATACTTATTTTAATAAATGAATAATTATGCCACAAAGGTCAGGTTATTCAAACTGTCAGACATGGAGGAAAAACATGATTTATAAAATTGGTGGAAAACCACCAGGCTACAATTTGAGATGTAGGAGTATAGATAACTTCTTTTATTACAAAGATCTTACATATTTCATTTGATAGTTGGAAATAAGTATCTAATTACTCAAATAATAAAAGTATATATTTGGTAAGCATTGTATTTATTTCTTTAGGGTGTGTTAATCAGATATTGACCAACAATCTTTTTAATCCACCATTCCGTTAAGGATGGCTTTTTTGACCAGTCCAGCAATATTTTTTACATCAAATTTCATAAACAATGAAGCACGGTGACTTTCAACGGTATGTTCGGAAATATAAAGTTTTTCTGCAATTTCTTTGGATGTTAATTCTTCTGTAATGAGCTGCAAAATCTCTATTTCTCTTGAAGTCAGGTCCGGAAAATTTGAATTATTAGTTGTGGTTTTTCCTTTCAGATGATTGGTCAGAATTTTTTGGATATCCGGCGGAATATATTCTTCGCCTTTCACTAAATTTGAAATACAGGAAACAAAAACAGATATGGGGCTAGATTTGAGCAGGTAGCTGTCTGCACCTGCTTTGAAAGCAGACTGAATGACTCTCGGATGGTCATGACTGCTCACTGAGATGATGATGGATTCCGGATTTTTTTTACGTATGTCCCGAATGATCGTCCGGCCGTCTGAATCTCCTAATGAGATGTCCACCATAAAGTAGTGATATGTGTAAGGATTTTCCAGAGCAATAAATTCCTCCAATGAGTGGCATATATCTACCTGATCAAAGTGTCCGGTATGCAACAAAATATCCCGGATACCGGCAGCAACCAAAGGATGGTCATCTAATATCATTGCGCTAATCTCCATATCTGATGTTGATTGTAACTTCAGTTCCTGAACCCGAAGATGACTGAACCTCCATATTTCCACCCAAATCTGCCAGCCTGCTTTTTACAAATCCAAACCCGGAACTCAGGACGTCTTCAGAAATACCTTTCCCATCATCTGAAACAGAAAGCGTGAGCATAGAGCCGGTATCATTGATTTTTACATCTATTTTGCCGGCATCTGCATATCTGACAGCATTGGAGATGATTTCCTGAGCGATGCGGTAAACAAAAAGTTCAAAGGATTTTCTTTTTCCGGAAAGATAACTGATGTTGGTAAAAGTCACAGGTACCATTGCACTGTATTCGTTGCACAAAACCTGAAGAGAAGCGATCAGTCCTTCGTCAACAAAAGTTTTAGGCAACATATTGTGAGCTGTATTTCTGGTGTTTTGGTGGAGCAGGTTTAATTTTTGTTCTATCTCATTCAGGATCGGCGAATTCAAATCCATATTTTTCAAACCGGTAAACATCTTTAGGGCCGCAATTTCATTTGCCAGACCGTCATGCAGGTCTTTTGCAAGTCTTACCCTTTCATTTTGTTCGCCTTCCACTACGGCCAGCATGGTAGCTTGTTCTTTTGTTTCCTGTAGTGATTTGAGTTTTTCATTGGCCTTTAGTTTTTGCATCTTCGATCTGAAAATTAAACTAAGGATGATCACCAGCGAAAATAATAAGCCTGAAAAAAGACGGGTATTTAAAAGTGACTTTGCCACCAATTCCGATTTTTGTTGGGCTATTACTTCAGACTTTTTGACTGCTTCATATTTTTCCAATAATTCCAATTTGAGTTTTTGGTAATCCTGTTTAGACAAACTATCTGTGATTTGACCATAAAGTTTGTACTTTTCCATCGCCTTGGCGGTCTGACCATCTTTTTCATATGCTTTTGCCAGAGTGAGCAGGTTGGGAACCCGAAATCGAGGTAATTGGTTTTTAAAATAATCTTCAGCTTCTTCGCCAAATTGAATCGATTTTTTAGGAGAAGAAGTCTGGAAAAAAGATGCCATTGCGGCAGTGCATAATGCTTTTTTGTAGTCATCCTGCAATTGGCTGGCTAATGAGTATGCTTCTTCGTAATGGGATAGAGCAGAAATATTGTCATTTTTACGTGCGGCCAGGTCAGCCAATGTCAGGATTCCGTACAGGCGGGCTGTAGGATCCTCTTGTTTGAGCCCGGTTTCAATCGCTTTGTCGGCATATTTTTTGGCTAAATCCAGGCTATCTAAAGAAAAATAAACAAAACTCATGTTGCCATAAAGGGTTCCCGTAAAAGGAGCTTCGATATTTTGTTCCAATAAAATTTTTTCTCCTTGTTGCAAATACTCCAATGCCTTTTCAAATTGTTTATCATCCAAAAATATGTTGGCCAGATTATTATACACATAGCCGGACTTGACGTATTCTTTGTGTTTTTTCAGGTTTTGTGCAGCGATAAGAAAATAATATGCCGCTGAATCCGGTTTATTGGACATCAGATGTGCGCCACCCAAAATATTGGTAAAATCAGCAATCATACTATCGATGGCAAATCGTTGTACAAAATGATATCCACGTCGTCCCCAATACAGGCTGCTGTCTAATTGTTGAAGCCGCGTATAATATTTGCTGTAGGCATACAAAATTTCAGCTTCATCAGGAGGAGACATTTTTTTGTCGGAATCGTATAATGCGTCTAATGCCTGTAATGCTGCACGTGGATTTTCTTTAAAAATGTTATCAGTTTTTTTAATTTCTGTTACGATAGCAGATTGTGATATCAGCTGCTGAAATGCCAATGTTAAAAAAAGTGACAGAAATAAAAATTTATGAAACATCCTGATCCTGTTTTGTCAGGCAAATATAAAGAAAACAAAAGAATTGGTGGGAATTATTGATTTTTGGGTTAGGGCATTTAAATAAGCATTAAAATTGGTCGGTTTGTTTTTGCATATGGTCATTATCAAGACAAATTATATAAAAAAGGTCAAAATTAATGGGTTGTTTTTTCAATCCCGAAAAACAAAAATCCAAAAGAGCTAAAACGAACACACTTCTCATTCATTAACTTTAAACTTTTAACAATTAAATGTTAAACTATAAACACTAAACAATATTATCTACATCTTCACAAACTTCACCCTTCCTCTTTTGTCTTTATCCGAAAGGTGTAAGATATAGGTTCCGCTGTCCAATCCACAAACATCAACGGAATAACCATCGACTCCGGTGACTTTGATCAATCGGCCTGAGATGTCAAAAATTTCTGCTTTGGTCCAACGATTGCTGCTGTCCAACGTCAACACATCCCGGACAGGATTCGGATGGATGGTGACCTCTGTCTGAATATCCTTTGTTCCGGACGGAATAGCAATGGTCGTCTGCGTTTCATTCGTCCGGATCGGAAAGTTGTAGTCAAAATAGATGTCTGCCAGATTTTTCATTTCGTCGCCGAGCTTAAGGGTTGACTTGGTTTTGATTTTGAAAGCGACATAACCATCGTTGGTTTCATCTTCGAAAGGAAGCTGGATATTTTCAAAAATAAACTCCACTTTATTGGCTACGATGCGGGTGAAGACTTCATGGCTGGCATCGGTAATGAGGAGAGACGACACATCAAAAACTTTGTCGTCGATGATATCTTTGATGACTACATTTTCTGCGGCAAAGTTGCCGGTATTTTCAAAACGGATGAGAAAATCGACGTATTTACCCACGCTGTCCGGATGGAAATATTGACCTTGAAGGCAGGTTTTGTCATTTGGGTCGTAAGAGCCTACGATGACATTTTCAAGTCTGAATACATTGTCAAGGATATTGGCGTACAGGTAGGTGATATCGCCTGCGTTGACAGGGGGTGTTTCCATTGGGCTGTTCAGGTTGAGCGTCACGATGACCTCTCGTTTTTCAAAAGGCAGCAAATCTGTGTAATCCCAGGAGAGTTTACCACTGTTGATGGCATCCGGTGTTTTGTCAGCAATTATATATTCAAAAATATTTTCATCATAGGTAAAATGAATGGTTCCTGTTTCAAAGAGATTGCCTTTATTTTCCCAGATGATTTTGTATTGGGCATCAAAGCCGGGACGGGCTGGGGGAGTTAATGGGATGATCGTAATATCTATCTGCCGATGTGGTTCCTTAGGTGTGATACAGAAATTTTGGGTGATGGTGTCGGAAGTGCCGGGGAAAGTCACTGTAAGAGAAGGCGGTGATATTTCAAAAAATTCAGAATTTTCAAGAACAGGTGTTATGGTGTGGGTGCCTTCCTGAACGGGAATAGAGTAATTTCCTGTAGAGTTTGATAAAATATTCCCTTCCACATTTCCATTGGTGATTGTATATTTTAAATATGGAAGTTTTATATCACTATCATCACAACCATTTTTGTTATAATCGTACTTATTTTGGCCATTGATTGTATAAAAAGCACCGCCCGGAGTAAAGGTACAATAGGAATTGACTTCACAATTTAGTACGCCATTAAATAAGGCTTTATATTTTATTTCATTTATATTTTCTTCATCACAACAGATGTATTCCAAATTTTCATTATTCAATAAAGATAAATAATCTAAGGTATTCCCGGTTTTAATAAAAAGGTATTTAAGGTCATTATAATCAAAATTCAGACTTTTTAAATTTGAAAGATTGTTAGCACTTACTTCTTCAAGATTATTATTAGAAGCTAACAGGGAATAAAGATTTTTTGCTTCTTCTAAATTAAGTGAGGTTAATTGATTTTGGCTACAAATTATTGTTGTAAGTTCAGGAACACCTTTTAATGAAAGGGATGTAAGCATATTGTTATGGCAACCTAAATAGATTAAGTTGGGTAAATTATTTAACTCAAAGGATTCCAATTTACCTGATGGGCAACTTATTTCTTCCAGAGCCAAACAATCCTGAATTTTTAGGGAAACAATATTGTGATTGGAGAAACTTAGTTTTTTTAATTTAGGTAAAGTCCCGATTTTCAGATTTTCAAGTAAGTTATCACTACAATCAAGCCACACTAAATTAATTAAAGTACTTGCATCCAGTTCTTTTAAATTGTTATGTAATGTAAAAAGCGTTACAAGATTTGATAAAGAATTTATTTTTAAATTTTCAATTTTATTATACATACATAAAAGCCCCTCCAAACTTTTTAATTTTTCGACATCCAATGAGGTTAGTTCATTTTTACTGCAATCAAGAGATTTTAAATTTGTAAAAAAATCAATTCCTTCTAAACTTTTAATATTTTTTTCACTTACATCAAGCCAGGTGATCATATTCACTTCGGAAATTTCTATTTCCCCATCATTATTTGCATCAGCATCAGCATCACCCGTACCATCACCATCTGTATCCACACACTTCGTATTCACCAACGCATTTTTAAAATTCGGGTCGGGGAAGTTGATGATCTGAGCTTGTGCTTCATAACTAAGCATCAAGGACAATAAAAGGGATAAAAAGAATTTCATTTTTTTCGAATGTTTAGTGATAAAATAAACGTTAGAACACGCAGTTTTCCGTCAGACAAACCTTTAAGCAGCTGTTTATCTGAATTATCTCAAGAACCTTAGAACAAATATACACCGTGTTTTCAAAATCTGATATATCCTATATGTACTTTTTTTAAAAATATGTCTTCTCCGATAAAAAACGGATGATTTATATTGTGTTTTTTACTAAAAATACGCAATTTTCTAAATTTAGAGGTGACTGAGGATCGGCAAAACCCTTTTCTAAAGCAGATAGGTATCAGTCATCTTCTCAATGTACCATATCCGGACAACACTACATGATTTATAGTATGTGTAGTATTAATTTTTTCCTTATTGGTAAAAAATCTTGTCAGTCCGAATGCAGATACGTCAAAACTTTTTGGTTGAACACGGTAGGTTTTTCAACATTCACCACGTGACCACAATCTTCGATGATTTCCAGGACGGCACGATGTTGGTTTTTTATTACCTGACGGATGGGTTCCAGAAACATATAGTCTTCACTGCCCATCACATACAACGTCGGATGCGACACCGGGATATCTCTGTGGAGTTTCAGTATTTTGTTGACCGAAGCAGTCAGTTTATACCATCTGACAAATTCTTTTTGTGCCAGTTTTTTGGCTTCGTTGACGAATAAGGTGCGGGCTTCTTTATGATTTTTCCGGGGTAGAATGACAAATGAAAATATTTTGTACAAAAACATGTAGGGAAGTACAGACTTAAGCCAATCGCCTATTTTCATCAGGATTTTTCCACGGAGATTAAAATTGAGAATGGCTCCTCCCAGCACGAGTTTGTCGACTTTATGGGGAAATAATTCTGCTATTTCGCGGATGATAATGGTTCCCAGGGAAATGCCTACCATATGTGTTTTTTGGATCGATAAATGTTCCAGAACATCAACCACTTCTTTTGCTATATCTTTGAAGGTATAGTGATGGGTTTGGTTGCCTTTCGGCGATTTGCCATGTCCCCTGAGATCCAGGACCAACACATTAAAATGTGGCATAAAAAACCGAATCTGTTTGTACCATATCGCAGAACTGCCACCGGCTCCGTGGACAAAAGTAATCCACGGCAGGTCCTTTTTGGGTTGGGTAAACACTTTGTAATACAACATCATCGGTAATTATTCAACAATAAAAATATCTGTGGCAAAAAAATAAGGATGCTTCTTTATCTGTAAGATCTAAAAACCTTATAAAACCGGTTTAAACAACAGAAATCAAAAAGTGTTTCCTGATGTCGGGGAGACTTTGGAAAAAGAGAAAAAAACTTACCTTTTAGGAATAACGATTTTTTCAACGCTTCCTTTTATCTTTGCCACAAAATGATAAAACCATGAGGCGAACGATTTTTTTTATTTTGGCATGGATGTGTAATTTTTTAAACCTGAATGCTCAGGTCTTGTCTCCGGAGTATAGGGTAGAGGCAACTTTGGATTATGAAAACAAAACCATTTCCGGTACCTGCAACATTAAAGTTCAAACATCCTTGCCAACGCTCAAAATCAAACTAACCACCAATGCTTATCGGTCGCAACAAACGCCATTTGCAAAAAATGTTCTTCTGTTTGACACTGATTTTTATTTTTACAAAGAAGAAGAATACGGAGGTTATACAAAACTTATGGTTTCAGCAAATGGTCAGAACGTTCCGGTCGATTTTCAACAGGAAATATTGTCCATCGAAATGCCTGCCAACGGAACGGACAAACACGAACTAACCATCAGTTTTGAACAAAAAATTCCAAAACAATTGTATTCCATTGGTTGGCATAAACATTGTATTGAGTTAATGGAATGGTATCCCGTTCTCGCGTATCATGATGGCAAAAAATGGTACGACGAACCATTGAGGAGAAGTTATTTCCGCACTGAAGCATTCGGAAGTCATTCTGTTCAACTAAATGTGCAAAATCCGTATGCCGTTCTGACAAATGAATTATCAGAAAAAAGAGACTCAACAAATTATCAAATTACTGCCAGCGGAAAGTCGCCAAGGGTCTATGTGGCGCATAAAGACAAAGTACTGGAAGTTCCCATTCCTGCACAGACAAAAAATGTTATCGTCGTCAATCAAAAGAAAAAATGGAAAACCAAAAGAAAAAACGAATTGAAAAATGTTTTACCAAGTCCTCTGCCCATATTGGAAAAGACATTTCCGGATTTGAATGTTCCACATTATTTATTTTTAAACAATGACGTTGAAGAGGAATATTTTCTGAATTATTTTCTGGATGATATTCTGGGTAATTACTTCACAAATCATTTCCATGTACCGCAGGATCAGATTTGGTTTTATACAGTTTTGGAATGGAAATACATACAATATTTTTTTAGTAAATTTGACATCAGTAAAAAAAATGGGCAAAAAATAGACAAAGATTATTATAATTGTGATTATTTCAGGAAAGGTTTTCCATTTATGGACTATAATGGTTTAATAGATGGTTTCATGCAAAATGATCTGGACGAAAGAAATCAACATTGTGTAAATAATGGCATTGGTTTGTCTGTATTTTATAATTTGGAAAATTATTTTGAAAGAGATACTTTATTTGCCCTTACGGGAAAATATCTTGCTCAGCAATTTCATCAGGAAATATCGATGGACGGATTCATCCATTTTTTATCAGCTGAAACAGGTAAGGATTTTATGCCTTTTTATCAAAGTCATAAAAACCCGGAATCAAGACCAAATTACGAAATCACGGAGACAAAAATTCAAAATGACAGCATCATCATGACTATGGAAAACAAAGGTGTGTCGGCTGTTCCTTTTATGTTGATTGAAAAATCCGCTTCAGGTGAAAAAGTTTATTGGAAAGACGGATTTTCCGGCACCAGAACCATAACCATCCCGGGAAGGTTGGATTATAATGAAGGAATTGTTGTCGTAAGTCTCGATCCCAACCGATATCTGCGCGAATCATCCACACAAAATCACAAGGTCATTCTGACACCTGAAAATTTTGGTCAGAGCAGGAAAATAGAAATAGAAAATATTCCTTTTATACCCAAACGGTTGTCTGTTGCACCCATATTGACTTTTAACACCACTAACGGATTTATGGTGGGCATCAATGCTGAAAATAAAAAATCGATTGCCCTTAAAGGATTTGAATACGATTTGATGCCAGTGTTTGCTACCCGATCTTCCAATTTTGCCGGAGACGGCTGGTTTGCCTGGAATTATATGAAGTCCAAAAAGTTTGACAATATCAGACTTGAAGGTTTGGTAAAAAAATATGATTATTTTACTCAGGACTCTTTGGATTATACCGAAAATTATGTGAAGTTTCAACCATCGCTGACTTTTTTTAAAGGTCAGGTATATGAAAAGGTTCGTAGTGAACTAAAATTTCGATCCATCTTTTTGTGGAATCAGGTTGGCAATTTTTCAGATGGAAATTATGTAGGATTACAAACCAATTTTTCACAAATTTATTTGGTAGAATATAAACAAATCAAAGCACATTCTCTTGGGAAAACAGAGTGGTTTGCGGCTTTGGAATACCAACCTTATACGACACCTTTCGGTGAAAGAGAACAATACGCTAAAACGTCAGCAAGTATTCAAAAATATTTTTCATACAATCCGGAAAACAAGATTTCTGTCAGGGTATTTGGTTCTGTATTTTTATTTAATTCTCAAAAAAATTCAAATAGTTTTAATAACATTTTTACCAGAGGAAGTATACCTTTATTTCAACAGGCGAATAATGATTACCGGTATGATGGGTATTTTTTTGACAGAGCCGGGACCTCGTCCTTTTTCAGCCGACAGACAGCTTTTGAGCAGGATGGGGGCTTCAAACAAACCCCTGATCCGGCATTAAATTTTGGTATGTCCAATAGATATGTTTTTTCAAGTAATGTAATAATAGATCTTCCTTTCCGGAATTTCGATTATTTTAAATTGTATGCCGACGTCGGGATGTACGGAGCTGCCTTCGGAGAAAATAAAATTTTGTACACAGGAGGCGTAATGTTTACTTTAGAAGGAGCCATTCGGGTATTTTATCCTTTGGTACAATCGCAGGATTTAGATTTTGTCACGGGCAATACCTTTTGGACCTGGAAAAAGTTGTCATTTCATATTGATATCGACGGTCTGAGGAAAAGTTTGTGATACCCTGTACATTTTATCATGACAGGAGTGATTTTCAAAATTAAATACAATTGTTGAACATTTCAGAGCATTACATGATTAGTCTTTTATTAATATCAAAATCATTTTTTTACATCAAACAATATTCATTTTGAAAACAGGGATTTACGGAACAGGAGCCATGGGTAGCGGGATCGCTTTGGTTGCAGGATTGGCAGGTAATGAGGTTTGTCTTTATGACCCTTATCCGGCCTCATTGGACAAAGCGCAGGCTTATATCTTAGATCAGCTCAACAAATCTATGGCAAAGGGCAAAATCTCTCCCGAACAACATGCCGAAACGTGGGGCAGGTTTTATTTCGGCAGCGACCTTTCCGTTTATAAATCCTGTGATCTTGTCATAGAAGCGATTGTCGAAGACCTCAACGTCAAACAAGATGCTTTCCGCAATCTCGAAAATATTGTTTCAGACACCTGCATTCTGGCGACCAATACCTCGTCTCTTTCTGTGACTTCTTTGGCAGCATGTCTGAAACTTCCGCAACGATTTGTCGGTATCCACTTTTTTAATCCGGCAGCCATCATGCCTTTGGTAGAAATCATCGGTGCCCTGCAAACCCAATCTTCTATCATTGACCAATGTGTGTCGCTGATGCACACCTGGGGCAAAGTACCTGTTGTCGCCAAAGATACACCGGGGTTTATTGTCAACAAAGTGGCGCGTCCTTTTTACAGCGAAGCCCTGCGCATCCTCGACGAAGGAATCGCTGACATACACATGATTGATCAGGTGATGAAAGATTTGGGATTCAGAATGGGCCCCTTCGAACTTATGGATTTTATAGGTCACGATGTAAATTACGTAGTGACGGAGACGGTTTGGAAATCCTTTTATTTTGACGCAAGATACCGACCGTCACTGAGTCAGAAAAAACTGGTTGAAGCCGGTTATCTGGGTAAAAAATCGGGTAGAGGATTTTATGATTATTCAGTTCCGAAAGAAGAAGATCAAAGCGACTATATCAAAGAAGACCATCAATGGGAAACCATAGGGCTACGCATATTGTCAATGCTTGTCAACGAAGCAGCAGATACATTGTACCTTGGCATTTGTAACGAAAACGATATCGAGCTCGCCATGACCAAAGGTGTCAATTATCCCAAGGGATTGTTGGCCTGGGGCGAAGAAATCGGCTGGTCAACAATTGTAACAAAACTTGACCAACTTCAGGAATATTATCGGGAAGACAGATACCGGGTTTCACCCTGGTTGCGAAGGAAAATACGATAGATGTTCTTTTTAAGGGAATAATCCTTTGAAATACAGGAAAAACACCTGTATTTTGTCGGGAGAAAATTTTTACTTTTGGCTTTTATTGTCAGCCAAAACGAAAACATATGGTACACCAATCCAAAAACTTTGTCCAACCCGAAGTTTCCAAACAATCTCCTTTCGGCTATATGCCGTTTATCTTATCGTTGGTGATCGGTTATTCTATTCTTTTTTTGATGATCATTTTGTTTTTTAAGGTCGACAAAGCCAAACACCTTATTTTTTATGATTTTGACAGGGTAGATCCGTTTTTTTCCACTTATCTGGTGTTTATTTACGGCTTTTTGTGTGCCGGCATCTTTGTACATCATTTAAAAACTGATCCTTTGTACAAAGATCAGGTTACACCTATAGAAAAACATTTGCCAAAAGCTTTGTATATCGGCAATATTTTATTGGCCATGTTGCCTTCCTTCTATTGGTTGATGATTTTATTGTCAAACAAACCGATGAGTCACATTTATTCGATCATTATTTCTGTAGGAATGATCGGGTATCTGGCAACTTTGTATTTTAACGTCGGGCCAACCTTTAGAAAATTGGATGAAACTAAAGATTATTCCAGTTTGTATTTTAATATGAACTTTTTTACCGGGATCAACCGGTTTCTGGCATTCATTATCATCTCGATGTTTGTCTATTTTTATTTGTATTATGAGACCAGTATGTTGCATAAAATAAGCCGTGTTTTTGCATCTGTAGAACATACTGAACATTGGTTTAAACATCTGTATTTTATCATTATCATCATATTGGTATCGGGATTTTATCAACTTTGGGAGATTATCAAAGAAAAAATGGGTAATTGGTTTTACCCTTTATTAGTACCTGTCATGTTGTTGAGCCTGAGTCTGATAGCGATTGGAACCATTCCGGCTTTGGACATTATTTTATTGGGGGCAATTGTATTGCGGGTTATATTATTTGAAATGGCGGAAATCGGTAAATCGCTTTATGATTTATTTTTGGTAAATAAAGAAAAAGTTTCTGTAAAAAAACGATATTTTGCACTATCCAAAAGGAAAAAAACTTCGGTATTTGTTTTGGTAGGTGTTTTAGTTATTTACGGATTTTATCTTACGATAGATGAAAAATCCAAAGTGCCACATTATGAATTTTTGCAAAAAGATCTGGAGCAGAAACACACACAAAATATATTACTTTCTGAAGCTATCACCCGCTGGATGAAAAACAAAAAAGACGACCCGGCTCCTGTCTACCTGATAGCCGGGCAAGGCGGCGGATCAAGGGCAGGTTGTGCAATGTTTTCTGTATTGTCGCTTCTCGATAGTAAACCGGATATTAAAAACAATATACTGGCTATTACTACCATTTCAGGCAGCAGCAACGGAGCTTCATTTTATCTTGCCTCCCGTTTTATGGGTAAAAATCACATTGATTCATTGGAAAACAGGGCTAATGAATTGTACAATGTAGATTATGTCACCAAGTCACTTTATAAATTATTGTTTACCGATCATTTTATATACAAATATTTTGTGGATCATACTTTTGGAAAATGGTTTAAAAAGGTGCGGTATCTCAACAGAAATGACAATCTTATCCAACTCGAATCCCGGAGTTTTGACAATAATGCTAAATTGCGCAAACTGCAATGGTCGGATATGTATCGTGACACTTTGCCGGAATTGCCGATTTTTATGCCGGTGACCTATAATGTTTCCAAAGGATTACCGGGTATTTCGAGTCCTTACCAATATGATGTTCCTGAATATAAAAATTATTATTCGGTATTGGATCAATTGGCACAGAAAGGGAAAACCATTACCATCAGTCAAAGTGTGGCTTTGAGTCAAATGTTCCCGATGATCAGTGCGAGTGCGATAGTAGACGGTTGTAACTACATGGATGGTGGTGTGTACGACAACGGACCTTACGAATCATTGGACAATATTTATCAGCTGACCCGAAAGATCAGAGATGAGATAGCTAAGGAAAAAAGGATTGTTCTCATCACCGTAGAAAACGGAAGATTTGCGGCAACAAATGATACCATTACATCACAATTGACAGCTGTCATCAATTCCGTGACCAATAGCATATTTACCTCCAATCCTACCATTCACCTGCAAGAGATAGAGTCTCTAAAAGATGTCAAAGATTCTATCATCCGGCTTCAGATTTACGAGCCAAAGGTGGAAAAAGAAAAGTCACACTGGCTCAACATTCCGAAATATTTTCGCATCAAAACCGATACGTCGAGTGTCGTGATGTCCCGATATCTCACCAAAGGAGAAATCAAATATATTGTAAATAAAGCCAAAAAGGAAGTGGAAAAGGTTTCGCATTAATTTATTATTGGATTTTGTCCGTTTTAATCCGGATAAGATCAATAAAGTTGAACCATTTTCAGATTAAAAAAATCGGGAATGGTCGCCCGAAAGATTTTTAAACTTTTTTCTGTATCAAGTAATAAAATACTTTCAGATAAGTTAATAATTCACATCATCATGTGACAGCTTCATTTTTTGATTAGAGGTGTTAATATGTTACTTTTGCGTTTCATTAGTACAACATTCATGAGTCATCTGATCCGAGTAGCCATATATGAAGACAATGCAGGACTGAGGGATATCCTTTCGTCCATCATCAGAGAGTCAGACGATTTTGAGTTGGCCGGCGAATTCGGACATTGTCTCGATGTAATCCAAAATACAAAAGCTTTTGAACCAGAAGTTATTATCATGGATATTGATATGCCGGGAAGGTCAGGGATAGAAGGTGTGAGAGAACTCAAATCCATTTATCCAAAAGTTGAAGTCATCATGAATACTGTTTTTGATGATGATGAAAGAATTTTTAATGCCATAAAAGCGGGAGCTACCGGGTATCTGCTCAAAAAAAATTCATTGGCTACCTTACTGTCTTCCATCAAGGATGTTAAAAACGGGGGAGCGCCTATAAGTCCGTCTATAGCCAGAAGGGTTTTACAAATGCCTTTGTCGCCGGGAAAAGAATCAGAAGCCACCTTCAATCTTTCAGAACGTGAAATTGAAATACTGAAGTTGCTTTCCAAAGGTTTGAGTTACAAAATGGTGGCTGCAGAGCTTCTTATCAGTCTGGATACGGTCCGTACTTATGTCAAACGAATATATGAAAAACTTCATGTTCATTCCGTAACCGAAGCAGTACATAAGGTTTTTATTGATAGAAAGTAAAATTGTATTTTATTAATTGGTCTTATTAAACATTGAAAGACAGTTCTATTTTAGTTCCCTTGTCTATATTCGATTTAATATCTATTTTTGCACCAATTAATTTTGCCCTATCTTTCATATTTCTCAAACCATTTCCCTGTGTTTTTCCTAAAATATAAAAACCATCTCCATCATCTTCAATGCTAGCGTGAAGAATATTACCAACCATGGTAAACTTTATAACTACTTCATTGGCTTTTGCATACTTTGCTATATTGTTGATAGACTCTTTAAAGAGTAGGTAAAAATGTCTGCGCTTATCAAGATTTAATGAATACTTATTGACATTTTCATCGATATTCATTAATATTTTGACTTCATTTGCCTCTAAGATATCGAAAGCATATTGTTGTATTTTTTCAATTATTTTACTCATTTCATCATTAGCTGGGTTGATGCTCCAAACTATATCAGACATACTCTCCATAATGACAGCAGATTTTTCAGCAATTTTTTTGAACGACGGATTTTCTTCTGATTTACCTTTCATTAATTCATATTCGCTGATAAGTTTTATAGAGCTTAATTCACTTCCCATCTCATCATGCAAATCTCTTGAAATATTCATTCTTATATTCTCCAGTTTTTTGAATTGATTTAATTTAAACTTGTACAACCAATAGAATATGATCGCAACAACACTTGAGATTAAAAAAAATAAAAATATTTGAAAAGAAGTTTTTTTATAAAAAGGAGCGATTATTTCCATATTTAAAGCGAAATACTTTTTGAAATCAGGCATATATACATCTGTTGCCCTTAGTTCGATTTGATAGTTATTAGGCGTCAGTTCATAAAATTGAAGGGTCATATTAAGGGGCATTTTATACCAGGAAGAATCTTTTCCGGATTTAAGCCTGTATTCCATGTAGTAGTAAGAAGGCTGTAAAAAAATAGGAAAATCAAATTTTAGTTGTACTTGTTTTACTCCCGCAGGTACAATAAGGTTGTTAGATGCATATCTCTCGCCTGATATTTGTTCATTATCAAAATTAATACTTTCTATTTTGATATCAACTGCTTTTAAGGGGGATCTTCTGGATTTTTGATAATAGGTAAAATAACCCATTCCTCCCAGGATTAGGACTTCATTACTCAACTCAAATAAATTGTGGTCATAACAGTCATTGTTTTTGAGTCCTGCTTCATAATTGTAAGATTGGAACTTTTTGTGCAAATGATCATATTTTTGTAGTCCTGAAGTGTATGTGATCCAGAGGCTCGAGTCCACCATTTTTATATTTCCTGCATCGTTACTTAACATTCCGTTATTCATTGTAATGAGGGATGTCTTTTTTGTATCAAAGCTGTAATGATATAAACCTGAAAATCCCGAAAAGAAAACATCATTTGTAATACCTGGTTCCATGTCATGGATTTTCTCACTGCTGATGTTTGAAATTTCCCTAAATTCTCCGTCATTCTCTGCACAATACAGTGCATTTCCGTAAACGCATATACGTCCATTTTTGAATATTTCGAGATCAACAAGTTCATTATTAGGCACGTTTGTTTTTTTTAATTTCTTTTGATCCTTGTTATATATGTGTAGTTCTGAGTTACTCAAAATCCAAATATTACCCAAACTATCATAGGTTATTTTTTTTACATTTTTGATTTTAGTATCTAAAAGAAAGACTGGATTTCCTATAGAATTCTCCTTGATTTCATATTCGAAAAGCCGGCTATCAATAATGGTATAAAGCTTATGCTGATCATCAGACATACAAATACTTTGTATCGTTTTTTTCTTCGCAGGTGCTAATTTCGTTAGTAGACGACCATTTTTCACAAATCTATAGATACTTCCGTTAAGCGTTATCAATAACCAATTTTTCTCCCATTTATCGATTTCTTTTGCTAATACTACCTTAGATTCACTTTCATCCTCAAGAAAGATGTTTTTAATTGGCTCATTAGTATACTGAAGCTTGGACAAACCTTTGTCAGTTCCGAATAACAAAACTGAATTATCGGTTAAAATCATTTTATTAACTACATCTTCTTCAAAATAGAGATTTGTTTTGTAAGATGTTTGGGCTGGATAAACAACTTTTTCCTTAACATTCAAATTGAAAATTCCATGGTCTGTAGCCAGAAAAAAAATATTATCCTTAAGTTCAAAAAAATCATTTATTTTATAAGGTTTATTATTTACGACTATTTCAGAACTCTTAATAAAAAAATGGTTATTAATGTCAAAATGAAGTAGTTGATGGTTTAGATTGATAACTATTTCATTTTGAGGATGAACTAATTGTGACATTTTGATAGATTGTAAATCAGATTGAGATGATTTTTTTTTATAATCGTAAACAATCTTTAATTCACCGTTTATCTTCAGTACATACAAACCCAGATCACAACTAACCCAAACCTGGTCATGTGAGTCTTCAAAAATACTTTGAATTTTGCATGGAGCAGGTAGGGTTTTTTCTTGGAGATTACATTTCATAACAGGGTCATACAGTATAATTTGACCTTTTGTATTACCACACCAGATTTTATTATTTTTATTAGCATGCAGGGTTGTGATATTATCAAATGACTCTCCTCTAATAAATAATTCGTTTTTTAAAAACCCTTTTGATTTTTTAAAAGTATAAATGGCCTTTTCAGACGCAACCCAGATTTTTTTATTTTTGTCCGCTATAATAGCTGTCATCCTTCTTGGTCGGGCAAAAACATTATTTTCATCAGGAAAGTGATAATAAAATTTGTTACCATTGAATGTGCATAGATTGTCATAATTCTGAAGCCAAAGCAGCCCATAATCATCCATTGCCATATCCTTTACACCAAAAGTTAATCCTTCTTTAAAACCGTAATAATAGTATTGTACAAAGTATCTGTCATTTCTAAATTTAGTTTGCCCATAAGTAGTCCTGATTATGGATACCGATAGAAATACCAAAATAATAATTTTTAAATTATTAGATGTCATTATACTTATTTTCAACACAAAACTAACCAAAATTTAGGATTTTTATATTTTAATTTCCCAAAATATTCTATATCTGCATTTTTACATATTCTTCTTTGAATAATGCGCCATCTGTATTTGCCATTTTCTTTTTCACAATCTTCGATTTGAAAACATTTTATAAGAGAAGTCTGATTTTATCACGATTATAAAATTTCTGTAAAAACTTAAATAAAAAGTACCAAATCGATATGACATATTGATATGAAGAAAGGGATTTTGCCAATTAAAATGCTGACTATCTGAAAATTACGAAGGCAGTTTGTTCTTCATAATAAAATTTCACATCATCATGTGACAGTACTATTTTGATAAGCCAACATATTCTTATCAGTTTTGCACCGTAAATCATTATTACGGAATGCATCCGGATTAATATCATTTCAAACTATTTTTTCAACAGGTATTTTCAAAAATCAAAAATATTTTATGAAAACTAAAACAATATTTTTAGGAGGGTTACAGACATTCTTGTTTGTCGGCGGCTTCTTTTTATCTGTACATGTTAATGCTCAGTGTTATTCTTCACAACTTCAATCCACTTCTTATTTTAAAGGGGATTGTGGTCAGTTTACGTTCCAAAGTGCTACAGGTAGTATTTCATCAGCTTACGGAAGATGTGGTAATTTTATTTTTTCACCGCCATTTACCGGAGGTGACATAACCACTTCTGAAGATAATCCGGGTGTTGGGTCATTTAAGATTAAACCTAATCCGGTTTTTGACAGGCTTGAGTTGGAATATAATGCCCTTCAGGACGTAAGGCAAATTCACATATATAATGCTGCCGGACAGATAGTTTTACATGTAAAAGATGATCATTTTTTTAGGATGATTAACCTTGAGCATTTGTTGCCCGGGATGTACTTTATCAGGGTCACCTTCAGTCAATCAAAATCCATTACACAAAAATTTATAAAAATCTAACCCATTATTTTAAAATTAAATTTTATGAAAAAGTTTTTCTTTCTATTAATATGTATGTCTTTTGCCTATGTTTCTTTTGGACAATCCGGTTTTTCTTATCAGTCGATCGTAAGAAATGAATCAGGGATACCACAGGCAGATGTTGATGTATTTCTTCGGTTTACGATCAGAGATCTGTCCCCGGCAGGTCCCTCATTGTACAGTGAGACACAAACTATTCGTACAGATGAGTTTGGATGGTTAAGTGCCACCGTAGGTAATGGTGTAGTAGTAAGTGGTGATATCAATGCCATTCAGTGGAGCAGTGGTTCTAAATTTTTGTCTGTCGAATGTGCAGAAAATCAAAATGGCGATTACCAGGAAATAGCTACCTCTCAAATCAATAATTCGATATTTACAGGTCCACGGGGCCCGGCAGGTCCGCAAGGAAATGTTGGTCCACAAGGGCCTGAAGGCGCTCAGGGCCCTGCCGGACCTCAAGGTCAGCAAGGACAGGCCGGTACAGGTGTCAGAGTAGTCGGTACCGTTCCGGATGCTAATAGTCTCGATCCAAATTACCAGGGCCAGACAGGCGATATGGTTATCACAGAAGATACAGGAGCAGGTTATGTTTGGAATGGTACCAACTGGACAAATGTAGGTTCTATCCAGGGCCCACAAGGACCGTTAGGACCACAAGGATTAGCCGGGCCACAGGGACCTGAAGGGCCACAAGGAGCCGCCGGTCCTCAAAGGCCCACAGGGATTAGCGGGACCTCAGGGTCCGGAAGGCCAGCAAGGTGCAACAGGCCCACAAGGACCTGAAGGGCCTCAGGGAGCCCAGGGCCCACAAGGTTTAGTCGGCCCACAAGGATCTGAAGGTCCGCAAGGTGCACCGGGACCACAGGGATCTACAGGACCTCAGGGGGACACCGGACCAGCCGGTCCGCAGGGTTCTACCGGTCCTGCCGGACCCCAGGGACAGCAAGGATTGGTTGGTGCGACAGGCCCACAAGGACCTGCCGGACCTCAGGGTATACAAGGAAATGTTGGCCCTACAGGACCCGCAGGACCAGCCAACACGTTGAATATCGGGACTGTTACCTCAGGGGCGATGCCTGCAGTAACGATCACGGGTCAATCACCAAATCAAACCCTGAATTTTGTATTACAACAAGGACCACAAGGAATTCAGGGACCTCAGGGACCAGCCGGAACTTATACGGCAGGAACAGGTATAAATATCGGTGGGACTACTATTTCTGCTACAAATACTTCTGCCATTTGGAATGCAAATCAAATTCAATCAGCTCCGGTAGTTGTAAATAACTTAACGCAGGGTCATGTATTAAAATGGCAGGCGCAACAAAACAGATGGGAAAACCAACCTGACGCAAATGATAATTTATGGTCAGTTGTTCCCGGTGGAATTTCTTATAATAATGTAAGTGTTTTAAATGGAAGAGTAAGTTTGGGGGCAGGCACCAATGCCGCTTCCATGGAATATTCCGGGGTGTCATTTTTTCTCAATAATAATGGTACATGGAAGATGTTGATTGGTGGTTTTAATGAAACGTTTCTAAAAACAGATTTTCTTCCGGATGCTACAAATTCCTATAAATTGGGAAATACCAACAGAAGATGGCTGGAAGTATGGAGTCAGAACGGATTGTTGACCACTTCGGATTCAAGGCTTAAAAAAGATATCACACCGCTTTCAGGTTCATTGAATAAAGTTTTGCAAATGAATCCTGTTTCTTATAAATGGAAAAAGGGAGACGACGATACCCATTTAGGTTTTTTAGCTCAGGAAATGGAAAGTATCCTGCCGGATGTGGTTAAAAAACCTCAGGTTGAAAAAAGAAATGCAGAAACGGAAAAACTTTTGGGTAATGCTGACAGTGCTTACGGAGTAAATTATTCAGAAATTATACCTGTTTTGGTCAAAGCAATACAAGAGCAACAAGCTGTCATAAATGCTTTGGAAGCAAGATTGGCAAAAGTCGAAAATAAATAATGGTTAATCAAAAGATCCTGATGAAAAAGGGAATTTTATTTTTATTTCTGATGATGAGTCTGAATGCGCTGATTTGTCAGGATCTTACCAATATTAAAAAAGAAAAATGGAGTAGTTTTTCCGGATATTTAAGTGGTAGTACCAATTATTCGACCATTAATTCCAGGACACCTTTCGGGTATTATGTAAATGTCGGTCTAAACTGGAAAATCAAAGGATTTAATCTCCCGTTAAACCTGAGTTATGGTGTCAATGGTTTCGGTGCAAATTCACTGAATATCAGACGCTTGGGGTTTAGTCCCGGATATAAAAACTTCAAAATTCATGTGGGCTATCGGTCTTATCAGTTGAATAATTATCTGCTGATGGGAAAAACAATCATAGGCGGCGGAATCGAATGGCAACCCAAAAAATTTGGGTTGCTCGCATTTTACGGAAAGTTTAACGATTTGTACAGTGCCGGAAATGACTATCTGCTTTTGGATGAAAGTATCAAAATTTATGACAGATGGATCATCGGGGGAAAACTCAGATTTGGAACGGAAAATAATCATTTTGGTCTGGCAGGGATGAAAATTTATGAAGACCCTTTGTCCGGTTCTTTTGATAGTCTGAAAAGAATTGGTATTGCACCAAAAGAAAATTTCGGATTAAATGCTGATGTAAAATTCAAATTGTTTAAAATCATCGATCTCGAAGCATCAGTTGTTTCAAGTATTGTTACCGGCAATAGTGAAGGTGAAAAAATAGAAACGTCAGAAGCCAATCAGAAGTTGATAGACAGATTTGAACCCCTTATTGCGGTGAATGAAACGAGTCGTATAGGATTTGTATATCAGGGAGGAATTTCTTTTCCTGTTTCAACTATGAGAATCGGGGTCAAATATGAAGCCGTCGACCGCAATTTTAATACCTTGGGCGCTTCATTTTTTCAAAGTAATTATGAAAATATCAGTGGAAATATCAATGGCTCGATAGGCAGGAAAATATCATTAGGAATCAGTGCCGGAAGACAAAATGTTCATAAAACCGGTTTTTCAGGATTGCCCCAAAGCAGGTTTATCCTGAACGCCAATGCCAGTTACCAAATCACGGACAGATTTAGTGTAAGTGGTGGCTACAACAATAATCAACAGAACTCCAATCCTGTTGTCGAAGATATTCAGGATTCTTTAAGGGTAAAAATAAATAATCAGGGTTGGACCGCTTCGTCTACCTATTCTTTTGGGCAAAAAGATAAATTACATCGCCTGATATTTAATGTTTCTTCTTTTCAATTTGAAATATTAAATCAGGATACCGTTCAGACTGCCAATACCAGCAGCAATTATGTTATTAATTATCAATATACCCCAAAAAATGCATGGCATATAGGTGGGGGAATTAATTTCCAAAGCACCAACGTAAATTTTGAATTACCCACCCAACGAATAGGGATTAATTCAAACCTTTCCAAAAATGTGAAGGATGGAATAAGGATAAAATTTGATGCCGGATTTAAATTAAATTATACCAAAGGGGAAAGTGACGGTTTTGTAATCAATGCCGGTACAAATATGACCTATCCATTTTTCAAAAAACATAAGTTGACATTTGGCTTTCAATATTTTGACAGAAGAACAAATATATTAAAAGCGAGGAGTGGAATCAATCTGCGGCTTTCATACAATTACAGTTTCTAAAAAAAACACACAATGAAAACTCATTTATTTATATCATTTTTATGTAGTTTAATCCTGTTTGTTCATTCAGCTTCATATGCTCAACAGCAGTTAGAAATTGATGTCAATCAAACCGGAATCATTAGTGCGGATATAGAAACTATCCTTGATAATGTTGTCGTCAGCGTCAGAAATCTAACTCCCGGCCCGGTAAGTGCTCATTTTGTTGCTTCATTGGCAGGCACGGATGTTCAGGGAAGAAGTATAAGAATTGATAATTTTCTTACAGACCTTCAGGAAGTAATTATTACACCAGGTGGTGATCTTTTTACCATAAGAAGGCTGATTGAAGATTATCAGAATTCATCATTGGAAGAATATAATATTGCACCTGCTCTGCTCAGAGATGAGTTGTCACAAACAAGGAGATTGCCTGAAGGAAGTTATCAGTTGTGTGTAGAAGCATTGTCTTATCCTTTCGGAGAATTAATCAGCGAACCATTATTGCAAAGTTGTATCCAATTTGATATCCAATATCTTGACCCACCTTTTATAACCTCTCCGGATCACAATTCATTAGTAGTCGATAATCCACTGGATGAAGTCATTGTTTTTTGGACCATGCCTCAGGCAAGAATGGGAACGACTTATCTTCTGGAAATGGTCAGATTTGAAACCAGAGAATTGGCGGAAATTTTTGAAAGTCAGGGCAGACCTGATGATATTTTTGACGCATTGCCGAAAATATTGGAACAGGATGAAATCAATGCATTTTCATTTAGTACTGTTCAAAGTGATAGTCCTTTTGATCTGAACATAAGGGATATCATTGCGGTAAGGGTTACAGCTATCAATCCCGAATCCTTTATACGTCAGGAAGGCAGATCAAGGATTGTTATGTTTCATTACGGTGTTAGCATAGGTAGTGAATGCAGATCACCAAATGTGACAGGAGAATTTGTTTTCCCCATACCAAGAGATACCCTTCCATATTCAAGATTGTACGCAGTGACCAAAATTGAGCCGGATTGCGACAATTTTACCGGAATGGACTACCTTTTTAGCTTTTCAACTCAAGGGACTTCAGGTAATAATGCGACAGGAGCAAGTGTTACCTATGACTACAGAGCATCCGGAAGTCCGTCTCAATATCTCACTGACTTTATTAATAACAGTGGTTCCGGATATTCTTCCAGAATGAACTATTATTATCCTGACGGATCGGACAGACATCTTTATAATCTGGTGTATGATTATGACAATTCCCGAAATTTTCAGGTCAACAGAGGAGATCGGTTTGCCGTAGTGGGTAGGGTAGAAGCCGGATTTAATAATGGGTTGACGGGAAGTTTTGATATCAGGTCATTTTCGTTTAATGAATTTTCCGGCAATTACGGGGTTGCGGGAATGCCCAAGCCAAAGCTCTTATTCCCGGAAGAAGGTTTGGATATAGCTCCCGGTGTAGTCGGATTTGGTTTTAATACCGGTACACCACCTTCCCGGTTGGTGCCACCTTATAAAATGTATACCACGGTTCAAGGTTCGACACCAACCGTACTTCCGTTACACATCGTTGAAAAATGTGTTTTACAGATAGCAACCAGCCGGGATTTTACTCCTGAAAGTATGGTGTATTCGCAAGTCAAAAAAATTCAGGCCAATGTCACCAATTCCGGTGAAACATTTGATGTAGACAACCCTGTGATCCAATCATTTTCACCTACATATGATACTTCTCCTGAATTACGTATTGATGAAGACGATGTGTCAGCAAAAGTGTACAAGGATTTGAATACAACGACAACCCTGGGTACCAACGGAGATTATTTCTGGAGGGTAGTCTGGTTGACAGATCCTGCTTCTGTTAATGTACTCAATCCTCATATGGAGGGTATCAATATTACGGATGACATGATATATCATGCCAGTGCGATCCGGAGTTTTACGATCTCCCCGGATGGAGTATCGGGAACAGGTGGCACGGAATCAGAGGAATCACCGGAAGAATCAGCCTGCTCAGCTCCCTGTACCTTTCCTGCCATTACTGACAATGAGCCTGTAAGAGGGCCAAGGACTACAGAGACTTTCCGGGCTGCGGGTTTTACCTTTACCGTTACGGAGAGCAATGGTGATGTAAACAGTCTCACCGGAGAAGGTACGGTACAAATTCCATGGCTCAATAATGTGAAATTGGAATGTGAATTTTCAGGTATAAGAGTCAATAATTCAGGTCAAATGGTAAGTGGTGAAATTACCTTAAAAAAAGATGATGGATTGCCTGAGATAAATACCAGAATGCACGAATTAGGACAATTGCTCAATATCGGAGATCACCAGGCCAGGGCAATAGAAAGTATGGTTGTCGCAGGCAATAAGTTGGTAAGAATATTGGCTTCTGATCAGACGACTACCTTGCCTATAGGCATAGACAGAGAAATTGATGGACGAACCATTATTGTGGGTATTCCGGAAATGGTATTCAGAAAAGATACAGCTTTTATGCATTTGGTAGTCAATGTAGAAATACCTGAAATAGAAGTAGCCGGTGGTGCGATTTCTCTTGGTTCAAAGGTTTGTATTACAAATGGGGGACCGGCCAATGATGTCAAATTGTTCTTACCCAGAGATATCAATTTTCCCTTAGGTAATGGTCATGAATTCAGAATTAACGGAGCAGATGGAAGAACGGAAGAAACTTATGTTACCTCTGTGGAATTTGATTGTAATGGGTTCAGAGCATTAAACTTAGCCGGAAGTGTCCTTTTTGACAGATCGGTATTACTTCCTGAAAAACCTGATGGAACTATTGACACTACAAGTACGGTAAAAGTAAGAGGTCAGTTTAGTGTGAGACTCGATCAGGGTATCAATGCATTAATCCAATTAGAAATAGACAGATTTCAGGCAGTGGATTTGCCGAATTGGTCATTCCAGGCAACTGGTGTTTCTTTTGACCTATCCGATCGATCTAATCCTGCCGGACTGAGAAGGAATCTTCCGGCAGGTTATAATCATGCTGCATTTAATGCGGGTGGCATGGAAAATACATGGAAGGGTTTTTATATGCAAACCTTACAAATAAGGACACCGCATGCCTTGAAAGCTGATGGGGGAGATAGGCTCACATTTACGGTAGAAGGCCTGATCATAGACCCTGACATCAGCTTTAATATTTATGCAACGAATATTGCACGTTGGACAGAATCGGATGAAGCCAGCACATTTAACGGATGGTCTGCTTCCTTAGATACAGTACAATTTGTGATGGTACAAAATAATCCCCGGAAACTGGGTTTTTCAGGCAAGGTAGGCCTTCCCATAGCAGAGCGGACACAATATGTAAAATACAGCGCCAATCTTTTGTTGACCTCCCGGGGTAATAATGTGGTCATTCAGGCCAGACCGGACGGAAATCTTACCATTCCCATCGCGATGGCACAAGCTGTCATTACGGACAATACATACCTGAGAGCGTCTATGGGAGACTCTAATTACATTGAGGTCAACTTGTGTGCTACCTTTGGATTTAGTAATACCCATGCTCCCAGAAGAGCAAGCGGAGAATCTCAAATGAATCAAAGTTTTAATCTGCCATCAATCGCCATTCAAAATTTAAGGGTGAATACTTCCGGTGGTATGATTGATTCTGTTTTTGCATTTTCTTTGGATGGTGGCAGGACCTGGAGAGGAAGAGGCCGGGGTTTGACCGGAGGTGATGATGATGACGATGATGATGATGGTCCAAGACCGGGAGAATCAGATACAGAGTCTGATTTAGGTGGTTTTCCTATCGGTCTGCGTCAATTAAGTTTTGCTAATGAAAAAGTCAGTATCGAACCATATATCACTCTTGGTTCCGGAGATGGAGGGTTTTCAGCTTCTGCTTTGATTGATATCGGATTGAGTTTCGGAGATAATTTTGATCGCTTTGATGTAACAGGTATAGACTTAAGAAAGATTTGTCTGAATGTGATGGCTTCAGATGTCAAGATTGCCGGCTGCGTGGAGTTTTATAAAGATAGTGATCAGGTTATTGGGGGCATTAATGGAAGATCTGAAGGTGTAAGAGGTGGTATTACGATGGAATTTAATATGGGAACAAAAATCGGATTGGATATCAATGCCAATTTCGGAACCTTTAAAGCTACATCAGGAAGTTATAGTCATGGCAGTGCGGGATGGTTTGATTATTTTTATGTGGATGGTATGGCTTATATTTCTTCAGGTATTACCATTATGTCAGGTGTAAGCTTATTTGGTGTAGGAGGAGGATTTTGGCACAGAATGAGCCAGGACTCACTTCTTTTGCCGAGCACAGCTTCAGTTGCTGATTTCGAAGGATCACAACCACGAAACGGTGATGAAGGAGAAGGTGATGACACACCACCTGGTGAATCAAGTTTCAGGACATATACTCCGGATGCAAGTGTACATGCAAGGTACAGACCAGATCATGATATAGCTTTGGGTTTGCGATTTACCGTCATACTTGGATCAAACGATATGGGTAAGGCTTATAATCTTGACGCTTCATTAAGTGCTGTATTCAGTGAGTCTTCAGGATTAATTCATATAGGTATCAACGGCAATTTCAGAGTTATGTCCGATGGTATCAGTATGGCAGCATTGAGGGGAGAATCAGAAGATCCGCTGTCTGGTGAGTTTGGAGTCAATTTAAGAATGCCGGGTGATGGCAGTTTTACCTTCGACGGCTATTTTAATTTAAAGGTGAAAGTGCCATATACTTCCCCCATACTTTCAGGAGTCGGAGAGGGAGGTTATGCAGTCAGGGCTGAATTTTTAGTTAATAATACAGGTTATTGGTATTTCTATATGGGAAGACCTGAGCCAGGAAGGTATTGTGGGTTACAATTAGCAATCGGTGGTCAGACCATTGCAGAATTAAAATCTTACATAATGATTGGCAATGGTATACCTTTGACTATGCCGGAGCCTGACGAAAGATTTATGTCTATATTTTATGAAGCTGCAGGTATGAGAGAACCTATACGATCAGCTGACGGAGATCCTGCATCATTTTTGAATGGTGCACCCAGAGATGAAACGGCTGCCACCGGAGATGGCTTTGCTTTGGGCATGTCTCTGGCACTAAATATTCCTCCTGTACCTTTGCCGCCATTTTATTTTGACTTACAATTTGTTCTGGGATTTGACATCAATGTGACACAAGATAATACTGGCCAAAGACGCTGTGCAGGTTCTGATATCAGACCAGGTGCAAACAATAATTTTTGGTACGCTACCGGTCAGATGTATGCAGGAATCAGGGGTTCATTCGGATTAGGAATTCCATATTTTGTTCCTGATTTAAAAATAGAAATTTTCAAAGGCGCTGCTGCGATTTTGATGCAGGGAGGGCTACTGGGTCCGGATTGGTTTGCAGCAAGAGGACATTTCAGGTATGATGTGATGGGACATAGTGGATCATGTAATTTTAGGTCTGAACTCGGCACAGTATGTATGCCAACCCTGGGCAATCCATTTTCAGGTATAGATTTAATAGAAGATGTCAGCCCAAACAGAGGCGCAAGAGATGTCAGCGTTTATACTGATGTCAGTGGTGCTTTTGCAGTGGAAATGGAGAGAGATTATGAATTTCCTGAAATGGTTCTTCAGGGGGATCCGCCGGTGGTCAGAATTTTCAAACCATATGTAAAGTATATGGAAATCAGAGAAAGTTCGGTTACAGGTATTATAGTGCCTGTGTCAGGAGAGGAATGGAGTAATGAAAATAAAGTCCTCACCAAAACATTCAGTCGGCCACTTGCCTCAAATATTACTCATTTTGTTAAAATTGAATGCAGAATCGGCGAGAGAAAATTTGGCAGATATACAGATGTGCCTGCCAGACCAGGCAGTTCTGTGCCATTTAAAAATGATACGTTACTGACTTTTACCACAGGCCTCGAACCGGATATACTTTCCAACGAGATTATTGATTTTACCTACCCTTATTTAAATCAAAGAAACTTTTTAAAGGGAGAAACTTTTGCAAATAGAGGTATTATCAGAGCTACATTCAGCAATAACAGAGCACTTACACCTCTTACGAGAACTGGAAGCCCTGTTTCTGTAGTAGCTTCGACATCTCAAACAGATAGGTTTTATGTCAGATTTACTTCTGACAGAGATACCATAACCTCACCGGCAGAATTATTTGGAAGTAATCAGGGAGTCACATTCGATGTGTCAAGGCTTGCGCCCAATACGATATATTGTGCACAATTGATCAGATACAATCCAATCGTGCCTTCCACTCCACAATTTGGTACCAATGGCAGACCTGTCAAAAATGTTACCGTTACCAATTATGGAAATCTTTCTGCCGGAGATGCAGGAACAGTAAATCTTGATGGAATAGTAAGCAGAGTGAGGCTTCCTCAGGGCAACGTCAATCGTGGAGAGAAGGAGATTTATGCTTTTTATTTTAAAACTTCTTTGTACAATACTTTACAGGCAAAAATGAATGCTGAAAGAAGTGATTGGACGGTGGAAAACAGACCGGCATGGGGAATAGATTTTACGTATCTGAGTAGTCCGATGGATGAAGACTTCGAGTGGCTCGATAACGAACCTTTTATCAGCCCTGCCACCAGAGGTGTAATAACGTACAGGCCGGAAGGCAGCATTGAGTTTGGGGTCAATGGCAACATCGCTATGTCAGGTGATTTATATGATCCGGATTTTGTTCAAAACACTTATTTAAGGACTCAATTCCAACGGGAAATTTATGACAGGTTTTCAAGAGCTAATCAGGTAAGAGAACAAGTAAGAAGCAGAAACATTCTGATAAGTTCATTGCCATATATTATAAGTAACCATTCTGAAACTAATTTCAACAACAGGATGGTAAGATTTGTCACCACAGGCAGAAATGTACATTTTTCAACCGGACCACTCACTCAGGCAGAATTAGCAAATAACTTCAGAGATGCTGTTGTTTTAACAGGTGGATTTCTTGCTTATATGAGAAATGATTTCGGACTGGGGGGTACAGCAGGTATGTTACCGGCAGGGTTGATTTCCCACGGGACATCCACCAATGCTTTGATATTGTACAATGCACATTCCGAAGGTCTTGGTTCTGCTGATTACCATGCAAACAGCCATGAGAAGATTTCAAATGACAAGGGTGTCTGTGAATCCGTTTACCAGTGCACCTGTCAGAGACCTGATGTCAGCATCAGAAAGAAGTGAATTTGACCGAACCTGTTTATTGACGTTAAACCAAATGATCAATACCATGCGACCTGTGTCAGGCGTAAATCACCAATTCACCATGAGGTACAGGTTTCCCAATGTGAATGGCGGGACTGACAAAGGTAGCAGGTACAACTATTCATTTACATATTAATTTTAAAAAATGAAAGCGACTTAAAAAATAATCATGGTTAATGTTCTATATAAAACCATGATTATTTTTTATCATAGATTCCATTTTACCATTAAAAGAAAAATAAAAAAAATATTCAAATGAAACAAATAATTGATCCTTTCATTGGAAAAATAATAATCATTACATTTTTGCTGGTAATTACGTTTTGTGATGTAATGGGTCAGGCCAATACAAGCGGTGCGCCAATTGATACCATAGGTAAAGAAACTGCTTTTATAAAATGTAAAGGAGAATATCTTGAAAAAGGAAAGGTTGTATTAAGGTGGGTTCCACCATCACCAGGTACCTGGAAAAAACTCAATTATTTCGGTTACAAAATAGAGAGAGCAGAGATAGATTCCACGAAGGACCAAAAACTGCAATTTGCAACTTTGGCCGATTCGTTAAAGCCATTAAGTCTTGAAAAATGGAAAGTTTTAGCATTACAAAACCCAACAGATACCATGCTTATGGTGGCAGGTCAGTCCATCCATGGAGAATATCAATATAAACCCTTTAGTATTGAAAATCTGGAAATTATGGACGACCAACTCAATAATTATTTTACTGCATGCATTTTTGCAACAGGATATTCTGCATTGGCAGGAAATACTGCTGCATTGCGGTTTGAAGACAAAACCGTAGAACCTAATAAAATATATGTATATCGTATTATTCCCTTGCTACCTGAATCAGAGGAATTTGTCGATCAGGGCCTGGCCTATGTATTTACAAACAAGATAGCCGAATTTCCAAAGGTAGTGCTTAATGATACCATACAAAGTGACAAGTACTTGGAAATTTTTTGGGATAAACCTTATTACGCGGAATATTACTCCAGTTTCAATATTTATAAAAGTTTTGACAAAGGGAAAACGTATCAATTGTATACACCGATTCCAGTTGTTTTTACAGCTTATAAAGATTCTACAAAATTTGTGTTTCCGGATAGTACACGTCAAAACTATGTGGATCAATATTATAAGATCCAGGGCATTACCTATTTTTCAAATACAGGGCCTTTGTCTGACCCCATCATTTTACATTCAAAAGACAGGACACCACCGACCCCTCCCAAAAATATTAAATCAGAATATGTAGGACCACGAACCATGAAAATATCCTGGGAGCTCAATCCGGATGATAAAGATATTGCCGGTATAAGAATTTCGAGAAGTAACGAAGTTGACAAAGGATTTATGGAGTTGACAGCTACGCCGTTGGATCCCAAAACCAGAACATTTATTGATACAACATTTAATGAATTATTTATCAATTATTATTTTATTGGCATTTATGACAAAGAAGGAAATCCAACAGTGAGTGAGCCTCATATCGGAAATTTTATCGATAGTTTTCCACCCGTTGCACCCTTAAAAATACAAGGAAAAATTGATACGACAGGGTTAGTCACGGTTACCTGGAATCAAAACAAAGAATTAGATTTAAGAGGTTATTATATCTATTTGAATAACAACAATGAATTTAATTTTCATCGACAAAACGGACATCCAACTTCAGACACAGTTTGGCAAGGAAAAATTCCATTGAATGTTTTAACTGAAAAAATTTATATCAAACTGAAAGCTGTGGACAACCGGATGAATCATTCTGACTTTTCAGAGGTTTTAACCTTACAAAAGCCGGATTTGATTGCCCCGGTGTCTCCCGTTTTTGGTGTTTCTGAAGTGACAAAAGACGGAATTATGTTGCAATGGACCACTAGTAAATCTATAGATGTGATCGCCCATGTTCTTGAAAGAAAAGAAGAAGGAAGAGATACAAAATTTGAAATAATCAATAAGTTTGAAGGTGCCCGATTAGATGTTAATACCTATGTGGATAAAAATGTAAAAGCGGGCAAAACATACAGTTACAGAGTTTATGCCGTAGATGATGCCGGTTTGATCTCACCTGATGCCGGTGTTCTGACATTAAAATCCTATTACAGAAAAATTATCGAGCCCGTTACCAATCTGACACTCAGTCTGACAGAAGATAAAAGGGCAGCCAGGTTACAATGGAATTACCAGAATCAAACCAATGTCAATTTCAGTATTTACAAAAATATAAATGAAACAGGTTATATTACCTATAAAATTGTAAAAGGTCAGACCTCATTTGAAGATATCAAAATCAAAAAAGGGGACATTGTAAAATACCGTGTTAAGGTAGTCGATCAGGATGGAAAACAAAGCGAATTTAGTGAAGAAGTGGTATATACTTTTTAAAAATATTTTTGTGTAAATAATAGGTTTGGCAGTGGGGAAATATACTTTTTGTACCCCTATTTTATGTTTTCCAAATTGAAACCAAACATTAGACACCATATTTGGTGTTTTCCACATGGGAAAGTTGACCTTGGTTCAAACTTTGGTTACGTCGGCAGTGTAGCAGGACTCAATTATTAATCCTATACGTTTCGAAAAGAGGTTTATAAATTGTTTTTTTCTGTATATTCTTTTATATTTTCCTCTATTTGATAAAGATGTCTTTCAGCATGTTTACTTAGGAAGAGGATGTATTCATAAACATTCAGTTTGCCGAGACCATTTACGGTCATGGTCGTTTTGTACAACAAACCCTCACCTCCTTTTAATTTTTGCAGTTGGTTCAGACAAATGTGTAACTGATTGATTAATTCTGTTTTAATCTCATGATCTGTCTTTTGACCCTGTGGTTCCATATGTTCCGGCCTTATCCAGTCAAAGGATTTATGAATTCCAATAGAATCAATTTTCCGGAGATCAAATTTTTCTTTTTCCATTTCTTCCGTTAAGGATAGATTCTGAACATTTTTTAGTGCTTTATCTGTTCCTTTTTCAATCAAAATTAATAAAAAATGACTGGTTAAAGCGATATGTTCCAAAATTTCAGAAATTGTCCATCCCTGATCTTTTGGACGGTAATTTCTTGTATTAGGATTGATATCAAACATTTCCAAAACCTTTTGATGCGTTTTGATCAAATGTAACTGAATGCCTAAAATATAGTCTTGTAAGTTCATATACGAAAAGAAGGATATTATTTTAGAAAGCAAAGGTAAAGTTTTTTTCTTTTGATTTTTTTAGAAATAAAGGTGTTAGAAGTAAATTTTAAAATTGATTGAATGTTAATGGTTAAATATTTTGACCTCAAAGTATTGTGATAAAAACATTTCCTTTCACCCGAAAAAAAATACCCCTAAAGACAATATTATCCATGCCCAAACACCAAGATTACGTATAAGGTGTCTTACCGCTTTTAACTATATTTCGAAACATTATTTTTTCCTCAGGCAACGTTTTTATCTTTTTTTCAGGTATTAGATGGTAAGTGTGGTTATATTTGTGAATTACCGCAACAAAAACGACTTTATTTCACCATGATACGATTTTATACCCTTTTTGTTTTCCTGTTGCTGATTTCCTGCCAAAGAGAGGATGTCGATGTCTCCATACCCGGTGACATCATCATCGAAGAAAAGGATACTTTTTTTGACAGTCAGTTTATAGGAATCGTGCAGGATGTTTCGGGCTTACCATTACAAAATGTTAAGGTTATGGTTGGCAATACTTCAGATATTTCTTCGGACAATGGTATATTTATCATCAAAAATGCCAAAACCAACAGCTCCGGTAGTTTTGTCCGATTTTCAAAAGAAGGTTATTTTGATCAATATGTTTTTCTGACAAAATCATCCGGTGCATACAGCAATATTTTTGTTACCTTACATAAAAAGACAAACTTTTTATCTTTTTCCGGCGATGCTGACAGGGACATTCAGGTTTCTGATTATTTTTCAGTCAACATTTCTTCCGAAAGTTTTACAACTCCGGATCATCAGATTTACAGCGGCACAGTACGTTTATACACTTCTTTCACTTCGGTATCACAAAACGTGCCGGTCATCAGTGATAAGTTGACTTCCGGTTTGTTTTTGGAAGGGCAAAACATTCAGTTTGTTTTCGAAACTTCAGATGGTTTACCTTTGCATCAGATAAAACCCATAAATGTTACTGCTGTCTTGCCGGGTTTTCAGTTGGCAGTTTTGGAACCGTCAAAAAACAAGTGGAGAGAACGATTGTCCACCGAAGTAAACGGTGTCCATAAGATCATATGGTCAGAAAATCTTCCCATAGTGACAGGTAGATTTGTGCCGCTCACCCGAATACAAAGCCGTATTGTTTCTCCCTCTCAAACCGGAGTATCTCTGACATCTGCAGAAATCACTGATGAAAACAATGTCAGCTTCACGGTCTTTCCGGATCAAAACGGATATATTGATTTCTATACTCCTTCCGGTAAAAATCTAAACATCCAAATCAAAGATGTTTGCGGTCAGACATTGGTCAGTACCTCTGTTCTTGTTGGGAATGACAAAAAACAAATACTCCCGGATATGGTAACCGATTCATCGTATCTGACGACCATCCGCTCTCAGATTGAAGCCTGTGCTTCTCCGATCAACGGTCAGGATATGGTAAATGTCTTCCTTCAGGATAATGATAAAGCCCTCGTTTTGTACCAATTTCAGAACGATCAGATTTTTGTGGTTCCCTCTTGTGTTGAAGTTAAAAAAGCAACTTACTATCGCGGAAAACAAAAACAATTTTCTGTTTCATTCAGTGGGCAGCAAAATAATACCATGCTCGATATAAACGCATCTCCTTTGTGTATTGAAAAAGTTTCGGGATATTTTTCCATCAATGATGTGGTGACCTTGCTGGGCGAAAAACAATTTACCATCCTCCGCGAAGGTCAAAACAAAGAGAATGTTGTGGTGACGGACCTCAACGGATTTGTGATTTCCATTCCCGGTGTCACCGGCCCGGGCAATTATACGCCGGACGCCATCCTCTTTAATCATCCCGATGTCACAGATTGTTATTCGGGAGATTGTGCCATGATCGAAGTCAGGATAGATGAAATCTCAGTGCCGGGCGCAGTGGTCAAAATCAGATTGGAAGGACAGATGTCGGGAGACAATATCCGGGGAGAATTTGTCAATACACTCAAAAACTAAAGGCAATAACCGTGAACCTGTCTCTGGAAGATATTATCACTTTGTGTAAAAAAGGCGATCGGAAAGCTCAGAAATTTTTATTTGAGCGATTTGCCGCCACACTGTTGACAGTGTCCAGACAGTACACACCCAAAGGCCTCGATCCTTTGGACAATCTTCAGGACAGTTTTATAAAAATATTTGACAGAATCGGCAGTTTTGATCAGAACATAGGCAGTTTTGAAGCCTGGTCGAGACGCATCGTCATCAATACTGCTTTGGACAAACTCAGCAAAAAAAGTATCAAAGAAGTTTTGTTGGAATATGAAGATATGCCGACATTAGTAGAAGATAAAATTGAAGCTACAGAGGATGTCGAACAATTGATGCACATCATCGAACAGCTTCCCGACGGATACAAACAAGTGTTTTGTTTGTATGAAATCGAAGGATACAGCCACAAAGAAATCGCAGAACAATTGCACATCAAAGAGGCTACATCCAGATCACAACTCAATAAATGCAAACAAATGCTCAGATCAAAAATGTCTCAATCAGACGAATATATTTCTTTTCATTTTTTATCAGAATAATATGAATCAGGATCATAAAAATTGGAAAAATAAAATGGATCAGTTGAAGACACATGCTTCACCGATAGACCTTTTTTCTGAATGGGAATCATTGGAAAAAAGAATGAATCAAAAGAAAAGAAAAAAGTTTCTGTTCTGGTTTTTACCCGTGACACTTGCATCAGCCGGCTTGTTTGTCTGGTTCTATTTGGATCATTCTGATACTTCGGTGTCTCCGAAAAAAGACGTCATCATCGTACATTCAAAAACAGAAACCACAAAAAAAGAAGTTGATTTGCCATCAAAAACCCGTAAAGAAATCACAAATCAAAAACCATTGCCATCTATTCCCCCGGCAAAAACAAACCATCTTTCTGAGGTACCTTCTTTGACATATCTTTCCAACATCTCTGAAACCGAAAAACCGACATTGATGTATGATACAGATGATTTTTCAGGTAAGGAAAAACAGGAATTGACAACACAAAAGACCCAACATATTCAAGGTGCTTATATTTCTGTATCAGAAGTTATTGTGGCGGCAAATGAACACGAGGTTACACCGGAGTTTTCTGATCAACCTGAAATCACAAAAAAACCTTTATGGGAATCTCCTGAAATTGTGGATACAAAATTTGCTGTAATAACCGGATTATCCGATCAAATATCCATAAGAAATCCGATCCTCCCGCTTAAAAAAGAGTTGCCTTTTTTTCTGGATATTCGAATGCTGGCAGGACAATCTGTTTACCAATATCAAAATATTTCCGGGGAAGACAACCGGATTTTGTCCATGAGACAAAGTGCTGAAAGACCTTTGGAAACTTATGGGGCGAACTTTTTATTTGGCAAAGAATTGGGTAAATCTTTTTACCTGTCGGCAGGTGTTACTTTCCTGAGAAGTAATGAGAAGTGGGCAAGCTCGAAGAACGACACGACCACCATCCTTTTGGAAAATCAGGTCACCGGCGTCTATACCAACCATGAAGGCGTGGTGACAGAGACCACAGGAATGAAGACAGCCTTACAAATTTCACAACTCCATCAAACGAGGTACAACCATTCCATGATGATTGCACCTACTGTCACGCTGGGCAAAAATTTTACGATATACAAAACATTATGGTCTTTGGAAGGAATCCTGGCATTCCCTCTGTATTCGCGATTTTTTGGTGAGGTTTGGGATGATCACCAAAAGATGACGGATATAAAAAATGTTTATGAAGTTAAAAACGCTGTTTCTTACGGAGGTCATCTTTCTTATGTATTTCCGGTGTCCGGACGCCTGAATATATACGGAGGTTATCAATATCAATTTTCCCGGATCCATAGTTTTTCGGGTTATTTCAGAAACCAACATTTTCATAACCTTGGTTTAGGTATGAAATATTTTATGAATCTTTAAAATTTATATAATGAAAAAATATTTGACATTTTTATTTTTTTGGCTGACTTTTACGTTGGCCGCTCAAATCAATAACGGCATCATCAGGGTAGCGGTTGAAGACGGTTGCGGACAGGTATTTGCGGAACAGGTTACTATATATTTGAATCAGGTGGTTGGTTCTGATATTATAAAAATTGATTCATCCAATTCTCATCCTGTAGAATTTACAGGTTTGGATGTGTCAAATATTTACCAGGTAAAAATAGCTTCAGATAAAATAGAAGACATTCAACTTTCAATCAAAGACATTCATGTCCTTCGTGAAACTGTTTTGGGAATTGAAGATGGCAACTCAGCAACAATATTAGCAGGTGATGCATCAGGAAATTACGGTATATCTACTTTGGATTTTGTAATGATGGGAAGACACCTTCTTAAAATACAAAATCTTGCATTAAACAGATGGATTTTTATAGATCAGTCAGTTTTACATATAAATATGTTGTTGGTTGATTTTCTTAATCAAACAACTGTGCAGGGCATTCCCTCAGGTCTGAAAGAAATCACATTTAATGCTTATAAATACGGAGCAGTAGCTTCCACCGTGCCTGGTTATTGTGAAAATTGTCTTGAAGACTCAACCTCAATCGCCAAACTCAGATTACCTGATTTGGAAGTTGAAGCAGGTAAAGTAGTCGAATTTGATTTGATTTCCGTTGGCAGTGACAAAGATGTTGGCATGGTGTTTTCCCTTCAATATAAGGATGGATTGGTCACTGATATTTTTCCATATAATAGTACTGTTCACAACCTTATCGATAGTATAAAGGCAATCCATGTTCTAACTTATTTTGATGTAAATGATTCACCAATTAACTACAAGACGGTTAAAATCAAATTCAGACCATCCCGTAACGGCAAACTTTCTTCATTTTTTAGTATCAATGATACATTCCCGAATGAGTTTGTGTACAAAGAGGCAGATTGTCTGAAGACCTATCAAAACATTGTACTGGAAGAGGGTAGTTTGTGCCCTGTGACCTGGCCGGCAGATATCACCATACCGGATTGTATCACCAAATACAACACAGGACTGCCGGTCATAGACCCGGAATGTAAAGATATTGTCGCCATTACATACACTGATGAGACTATTGGACTTGTTTTGTCATGTGAAAAAATCCTAAGACATTGGACAGCGCTCAACTGGCTCACCGGAGAATTATTTAAACACACTCAGGTCATCCTGATTGATAAAAATTATCCTACAGTTTGTTGGGATGTCACGGTTTTGGTAGAAGACAGCGTGATATTATATGCCAGAGATCTGGTAAAAAATGCCGATCTAAGTCATATTTATTCATTTTCTTTGGAAAATGTCGCTGATACTGTGATCGCCCTTTACGGAGCACCACCTACTGTTGAGTTTCTGACGGTGTATGATATGACGGACAGTACTTTTTGTTTTGCATCCGTCACAAAGGTCACTGTAGGGTGCACCGATCCCATCAGGGTGATTTCAGAAACTACCGTAAATTCTGCCGGAACTGACTATATTGTATTTGCCAGGGTGTTTGATGGTGGCAATGAAGATCATTGCAGGGGCAGGATTTCTGATTTTCAGATTAAAATGCCAAACTCAGGTGTTTTTGTCTATCAGGCAGTTTTTGATTATGATACGTACAAAGGAAAAAATGTAGCTGTTGAACTTCGCTATAAAGTGGACGGAATTTGGGAAAATTATGGATTGGTGACGATCATATTTACAGATGGAAATGTGTTACCACCTTTTGAACTTACTTGTTTTGACGACCCTCTTACGAAAGATGTTTTACACGAGATTGCTATTTTTTCTCCGAACTTTGACAGTATTTTTGCTTTCCAGGGAGCATTCAGGGTCAAAGATGCTGTTGTGATCAGCACCAAAAAAGTAGCGTTACCAGAAATTGCATTTAATCAGGCATTAAATTTTTTGAAATTTATTTGGTTACAACCAACTGCAGAACCTGTTTTATTGTCTTTTTCCGATACGATATTTACACTTACGATCTTACCCACAAAAGATGGAAATGTTTCTGAAGTATTGAGCATTGCAGATGATTTATTGGAGTCTTTGGCAATTTTGGACGATTTGGATCAAAGGAGAATTGATTTGGTATTTAAGTTTATGAGAAGAACTTTGGTAAATGATAATCAGATTGATCACGATATCACGGTTTTTCCAAATCCGACAGCAAGCGGAGATTTTACCATTCAAAGCCAAAAACATCGCAAAGCAACGGTAAGTATTTATAGTAATAACGGACAACTCATTTATGAAAAACTACAGGAAGCAGCTGACGGAAACTTTTTAGTGACCATGCCACAGGATGTTCAAAATGGTGTGTATTTTGTAAAATTGGAAGATCAACAACACATCAGTACCCAAAAATTGGTTTTGGTAAAATAGGAGACTTGGTTACATCACATTTTTACTCTTGGTTACAAATAAGATGCCGTTGCACGAAAAATGCAACGGCATTTTTTATTCAGTATATTGTATGGAATTTTATTGTTTATGATAATTCGTCTCATTTTGGTGTTATTTTATTTAACTCCATTCAAAAAGACGCCTCAGCGACAAGAAAAAGAATAATGTTGTTTCCATTCGGGTGGCCGTGTGTTTTTTTATTATATTTGTTTCAACTTTGTTTTTTTCAATAATTTTTTGAAACTATATGAACATAGATATGCATCATTAAAAAAACCTCCTTATGGCAAAATATTTATTATGTATCCTCATGATGGTTTCTATTGTTTTGTCCGGGCAGGAACAAGTGACAAACATCCTGAATCCCGGTGTCGTGAAAGCACATATCATATGGCAAAAAATCGGATTTGCCCACATAAACGGCGAGGTCTTTATGCTTCAGGAACATGAGGGTTTGACCATTTTTAAATTATCGGATGGTCAGTTTTTTGAGGTTGGAAAAATAGAAAATTTAGAACATCAACAAATACAGTTTATAGGTGGTGGCAGATTAAGCTCGCAATTTGATATCCGGGATCAGAAATATTACAGATATTTTACCGGTGGTTATCAGGTTATAAATATCATAAAGGCTGAAATAATTGAAAGCCATAATCTCACTTCTAAAAATATTCCGCGTATAGTCCCCGTTTCGACTTATCAGCATGGTTATTATTTCAGGGATGTTTTTGATTTTACGATTCCTGTTTTATGTCATTATTCTGCAATCTCAGGCAGGGTCGATACATTATCTTTTTCGGAAAACAGAGCGGATTTCAGGTATTTTGATCACTTGCTTTTCAGTATTGATGGTCAAAAAAAGCTTTTTGTCCGCGACCCTGTTACGCTTAAAGATACGTTGTTGTTGGACTCGGCAGAACGACTGTATTTTGTTTCATTTTCGGAAAAGGACAGCACCATGGTGTACAGGGATGCCAAAGGTGCAATCTTTAAAATTGACCGCCAACTTTCCATTCTGACACATCTTTGTCCGGCAGCAGAAGTCAAAGATGCCAAATCAGTGTTTGTAAACGGTGATTTTTTAATCTGTATTTATGATTTTGCCACAGTCATCGGAAAACATAAAGATGAAGTCAAAATCTATCAGTTGGGGTCATGTAATTTGGAGATGTCATTCATCACAGAATATCTCAAACATTATGTCGATGAGTTTCATTATCTCAAAACACCGGATATATCTGAAGATTTCCTGGTTATCGGGTTTACAGGGTCAAATCCTGCAGATGATCTGAGTGACTGCATGTATTATGTTGTCGATCGCAAAAGTAAACGATATTCTTTTGTTTCTTCTGTCACCTGGATGATGGATGGTAGTGCCCGAAGTTTTGAAAATAAACTGATTTTTTCAGCTTATGATAATTATCACTGGGAACTGTTTTCTTACTTAGTGAGCTACGATATAAATACAGGAAATATTAAAAAATCTGACCCGAATATAAATCCCAAAACGGAATCCATAAGCATGGGATTTGGTGAAAACGGAAAAATGTACTTTGCCGCCAATACCGCCAAACACGATCCGGCTATCTGGCATTTTGATCAAAATGAAACTTTTGCAAAATTACGGCCTCTTGATCTGAAAGAAAATCTGGGAATCTACTATATTAACTACATTATACAAGGCGAAGATTCTTTATATTTTTTTAATAATAATGGTTTGTATTCTGTTTCAGAAAGTTTATCCCCACGGATACCTTTTCCGCCTTTTGATAAGACCTATGAAAATTCTGTCAACATCAATTATTACCAATATGAAGATTATATTGTTTTTTTTGACAAATTTACCAATACTACATTTTATCAGATATTTAATACCAAAACAGGTGCACTGGATTCAGTAAAAGATGAAAGGATTGGCAAAATCTTCAACCCGGTCGGAATGGACAAATATATTTTATCACGTTCTCCGGCCAATGAGCTGTTTTTGTTTGATATCGTAAAAAAAGACTTTATCAAAGTTAATAATTTACCTGCAGTTTCCGGGTTTAAAATTTTTTCCGGAAAAAGTAAAGCTGTCATTTTATATAATGCACCAGAAGGAAGTACCGAACGAAAGTCATATTGGTTGCATTATGATACCCAAAAAACCGAACCCATAAATCTCGATCTGAACGGTGATGTACATGTTTTATCCGGATTCGATGGATCATTTTATTTTATTGAAAATAATTTTACTGCCAAAAAGACAAAAGTCCGTTTGCTTCAGAAGGATGGTAATATCTCTGTGGTTTATGACGGAAAAGGCAAATGGAATCTGAAAAACAGTGTCAGTATTTCTTTGGAGAGTCCGGTCGCTTTGTTTTTAATACAAACGACACCGGATTCCTGTGTTGTTTTAACCAATGACTTTACAAATACGACTTCCCTTTTTTTTCCATATTATAATTTTTATGCATCGTCCAGTCCTTTTAGGCAAAGATCGGGTAATAAGTTTGTGCTAAGAACAGGAAAAAGTTACCAAAACCAATATTGGTATTACGATTCTTTTAAAGAACCGATTCCATTAGTGCTTTGTAATAGTTTACAGGTATTTTCCAACATGTCGGATAGTTTGGTTACTTTGGTTTGGAAGGGAGACTACCAACATACCTTATCTTTGTCTTACGACATCATCAATCAGGTAGTTTCCGCAGACAGTATTGCACCTGATTGCCTGACGTCCGGTTTTTTTGATGGTGTAGCTATTGATGACCAAAGCTTTCTTATACCTTTTGACTGTAATTACGAACGCGAACCCTGGATTTATAACGTAAAAAATCAAGCATTATCTTTACTATCCGACATTTATCCCGGAATTTTCCAAAGCGACCCTCGCAATTTTCTGTTGTTTAAAAACTATGTATATTTTACAGCTACTTTGCCACAGAATAACCGTCAGTGGTTTCGGTATGCCATACATCCCGAAATTCCTGAAGAACCCTTCGAACCCAAAAAATTTCTGGCAGTATTTCCTTCACCGGCTTCACATGAAATTTATCTGAAAGAGAATCTCAAAGATTTGTCGGTGTACTCCATTGACGGAAAACAGGTTTTGTATATGGAGTCTTATACCCAAAAGGATAAAATTGATGTTTACGATTGGATGAGCGGTATGTATATCCTTGTCGGAAAAAATCAGGACGACAAAATCCGGACCGGAAAAATGATCAAAGTCCGGGGGAAGTGATTTTGTTTTTTGGTTCTGTTTGAATAGTCAGCAATGAACATCAGGTTCTCGAAATAGTGACAGGACGCGTCAATACAATATATATGAACTCATCATTTGGTTTAAGTCTTTTCCATTTTTAGCAGGGCGATTCAACATATAAAAATTTAAATAATACCATCATGATTTTTATGTTTTCTGTTTTCAGCTCACCCTGCTTTTGATTTCAATATGGCTGTAAGTGTATAAAAAGATATATTTATAGCCAAAATGATTTCTTGATTTGGCTATAACTTTATATAAAGTGACACTTATAGCCAGTTTTAAGGGTGTTTACAAAAGTGGACGAAAAAAAATATTCGATGTGATTGATTTTTGAACCAAACCGTTATAAGGACCGTTTTTTAATCCGAAGGTGGTGAGCATGACCAGCCACAGTGCTTTTCGTGTCTTTGTACTTTCCTTAAATTCATGTATCTTATTCCTAAGTTTTTTATCGTAATCTTTGGTAATCGTAAATTCACTATTCGAAAATTTGATTTCAATGACATTGATGACATTGTCACTGCGATCGATAATCAAATCGATTTGTGCATTTTTATTTTGCCAGGTAGAGATATTGGATAATATGCCATCTATGCCCAATGCTCGTTTTATTTCATAAATATGCAGGATACACAAAATCTCATATGCATACCCTGACCAGGTATTTTGTTTGGGAGTATTTATCATATTGAGCCAGATATTTTCATCATTAATCTGAGGCTTCCCCAGGAAGCTTAAATGAAACAATGAAAATAAATCTGTGAGCTGATATACTACTTCTCTGGATATTTTTTTGAAATTGTAATACTTCCTGATAAATCCGCTTTCTTCCAGTTCGATGAGAATTCGGGTCAACCCGCCGCCATCGGTAATACCACTTCGTTTTACTATTTCCGCTCTTTGGATTCCCTTGTTTTTATTTGCAATGGCTTCAATTACTGCCATATGATTGCCCGGATTATCAAAAAGTGATTGATATAGTATATAGTATTCGTTTTTAAAAAGGGCATTTTCAGCAAAACACAATTGATTTATATTTTGAGATGCACTCATATCTTTATTGAAGTGAGAAAGATAAAAGGGGATACCACCAAAACACATGTACGTTTGTATGCATTGGTATTCATCATACTGACAACCCAAAGATTCAAGGTACTGTTTGGATTCATACAAAGTAAACGGATTCAGTTTAATCCTTCCTGTCACCCTGTTGTATAGTCCACCTTTATTCTTGATCAGTTTATTTATCATCCAGGATGCTGATGAACCGCAAACAATCAACAAAATATCCGATCTGCCACTTGCCCAACTATTCCAGAAGTATTCTAAAGCGTTTATAAACTTAGAATTCCGTTGGTCCATCCACGGCAATTCGTCCAGAAAAATTACTTTTTTTTGTGAAGGGTAAACTTCTAATTTATTAATAAGGATGGCAAAAGCATCAATCCATGTATTAGGCATAGATATTGTCTCATCCTTAAAATATTTTTTTAGTGCAAGGGTAAATGTTGCCAATTGTTCTTTTAATGAACCTCTGGCTATCCCGGTGGTATAAAAAGTGAACTGATCATCAAAAGCCTTACGAATCAAAAAAGTTTTTCCTACCCTTCGCCTTCCATACACTGCAACAAAATGTGATCTTTTCTCTGAATGATACTTGCTGATTTCTCCCAGTTCTTTAACCCGGCCTATCAATTTTGTGTCCATAATGATTTCAATTTGGCTACAAATATACAATAATATATAGTTATAGCCAAATCAAAGCCTTGATTTGGCTATAACTATATATAAAATGACACTTATAGCCGGAATGATGTTCCAATATGCCCATTAACACCTCTACTCTTTTAAAGCTGAAATGGAAATGCCATTTGAACAAAAGTCATTTAGCCGGACTGTTTTCAAAATGACACATTGACCATCCCATCCATTTCCCAAAGTCTTCAGGATACCATTTCCTAATCCACCTTCACAAAGGGCAGGATAATATTTGTGTCTTCCTGCTGGCAATGAATATGATACACTCCGGAAGGTAAAAAGGACACGTCAAGGATCGCCTTTCCACCGGTATATTTTTGATCTGAGACCAAAACGGTTTTACCGGTAATGTCACGGACCGAAAGTCCTCCAATGGTTTTACCATTTGTCGAAGTCAGGGTAATCTCTCTTTTGGTTGGGTTCGGAAATAAAGTAATCTGTCCGACATTTTCCTGTTGAGTTGATGAAGTGCGGAAAACCGTCCAGGTCTGACTGGAAACGGTACATCCGTTGACATCGGTTACGACAACATAATATACTCCGGGTTCCCGGGTGGTGATATAGTTGGTGTCAGACGGAAACGAAGCCTGATTGTGAAACCAAACATAGGTGTAAGGTTGGGTACCTCCTGAAACCATAACCGAAATCTCCGCATCTTCACTGTCCGTGATTTCAAGATTGGTTGGGCCCGCGACCATCACCAAACTGTCCGGTTGGGTGATAGTATATTCTTTGATGGTCATACAAAGATTTTCATCAACTACCGTAACCTGATAGGTTCCTGCTTTGAGATAAATGATCATGTCGGTTTCTTCTCCGTTTGACCACAAATAGGATAGGGTGCCTGTACCTCCTTTGGCGGATAACCTGATGATGCCGCTCAATCCGCCAAAACAAGGATTGTTGGTAATCTCTTCTTCAATCACGATTTCTTCCGGTTGCTGAATGACTATATTTTCAATATACACACATCCGGCTCCGTCAGTTACGGACAACCGGTAATTACCTCCCGGTACCTCTGTAAGGTTTTGAGTTGTGCTGCCTTCCGACCACAAAAAAGTATAATTTCCGCTACCACCGATCGGCAATATCTCAACCAATCCGGTACTGTCACCATAACAAGGGGGAGACGCTACCACCGGGTTGGCACTAAATGCCGCCGGCTGATAGATTTGAGTCTCGTCGGTCCACACACATCCTGAAGCATCCGTGATGGTCACCTGATACAACCCTGCACCGACATTTTCTAAGACCGGACCGTAACTTCCGTTTGACCATGTATATTGGTACGGTGGTAATCCTCCGCTTGTAGTCACTTCGATACGACCGTCGTTTCCTGAAGGACAGGTCACTGCATTGGGCGTAAATTGAGAGGCCAGACTGCAACCGAAATCCAGACATGTATTGGCATTTATTTTTTGCGTTTGAACACATCCTTCATCATCTGTAACTTCGATATAATATATGTCATTACCGGCTACCGGTACATCCAATCCCTGACCATAAAAGGTATAAGGCGCTAATCCACCGGTTGCTACAGGATAAAATTGAACGGCTCCGCGGCTTTTACATTCCTGCGTGACGGACAAAACCAGGTTCTGATGTTCAGGCTCTTCTGCTGTGATTTCCAAACAAAAACTACCGGACTTTTTACCTCTTTCACTTCCGATTTGGATAAAATAGATAGTCCCTGCCGTCAGTCCTTCTATTTTTTGATACCCGGCACAATGATGTTTGTTTTTCTGACAATATACAGAGGTAAGGTCTCCGCAGGTTCCTTCATACACCGAAAGTACATGTTGGAAATCAGTTTTTGCCCTGAAATATATTTTCCCGGAAGGGGGCGCTGTAATTGTAAACCAAACATCGTTTTCTATGGTCACATCACAAGAAGGTCTCACTCCTGAAAATCCGGCATTTTGATTGGAATGGGTTTGGCAACTGCCATCAGTCATCAATACCTGCGCGGTAATACAATTGGTATTGGTAACGCTGTCTTTATTTTTAGATCGAACGGAACCGCATAAATGTCCTTCCAACAATGAAAAATATCCTGTCACCTGGATAAAATAAAGGGAGTCTTTGGATAACTGATTGAGTTCGCATTGTTGTCCGTTAAAATCAGCCATAATTTCGGTGAGTTGGGCACAATTGCCTTTAAAAACCGTGATCACATCCGCAAAATCTGCTTTGCTTTCAAAAATATAATCACCGTCCGCTTCCGGAATAAATGAAAACCAAACATCAGCTCTTGACCTTTTATTTAATGATGGTAACGGTCCGTCCAATGTGGCGACAATATTTTGTCCTATGCTGCAGGAAATATTGGTTTGTAACGGGATCGATTGAAGACACATATCATTAGAAGGTGCCTGAATGGTGACACTATGTTGTCTGACAGCGATACAACCCGTTCCTTTGTCCAAACCAAATTCGTTGGTCGATCCTGAAATCCTTAGGATGTAGGACTGACCACCGATAACATCTATAGTCGACGTTTCACCTTTGAAACCATATTCGTCTTTGTTGATGGTGTTGAGCAGTTCGGGTTGATTACAATCCCCGCGGAAAACTTCTATCACGTCGTTAAACTGACTGTTGGTGATAACATCATATTTTCCGGAATTAGCCGGAGTCCAGCTAAAATATATTTTTCCTGTTGATAAAGGCTGATTGATGCCAAATTCATCCGTAACCAATGCATTGGTGTTATCATACGGCAGACAAGTTTCATCGGTTATTAAAGGCAGGGCTTTGTTGCACTTATCATTAATATTTCCTTGCCCCACGACTTTGACATTGTCCATGCCCAGCCACCATGCCCAGCCACCATCGTTGTATTCCCAGATCAGCCGCATGGTTTCACTGCGATACGGAGACAGATCGATGATTTCTTTAGTATTTTCATCGACATTCGGCCCGGCGACGTCGCCATTATACGTTTTTACAGGAATCCATTCTTTACCGTTGTCAACATACAATTGTAAATATTCCGAAGGTTCGTATGTCCTGAAGATAAAATCATAGATGAGTTTGTAACTGCCGAAGGTCTCACCATTAAAAACCGGTGAAAACAACCTGACCTTGGACAATGGCCGGTTTTCTCCCAAAGCATCATCATTAAAATAGGTAAAACAAGTGCCGTCCATCGTCCTGCCATCGGTGAATACGCCAAATTGCCAGTCGTCCAGACCATTGACAATTTCAGTCTGCCAGTCTGCCGGTTTAGCACAATCATTAAAAGTCTGACCCAGGATGATTTCGCCGGTTTCGTTTCCGGTGATGACAATATTGTCAATACCGGCCCACCAGCCCCATTCATTGTTGTCAACATATTCGATAATCAGTCGCATACTGTCTGAAGCAAAATAACTGATGTCTGATCTGATATCGACGTATTGTGAAAATTTATCTCCACTGTAATTCCGGTCTTTAAATTCGCGAACGACATGTTCTCCTTTACCATTGTCTATGATAAGCCGCATCACTTCCGTTTTATCTCTGCGGAAATGAACCTGTGCCTTCAAACTGATGTCACTGTACCCCTGGCCGTTAAAATAATCGGAAACCACCCTCAATGTAAATGGCGGCGTTTTGTCACCCGTCAGATCGTCGTCAATGTATAAAAAACAACTGCCATTGATGGATGCCCCTTCTGCTTTCGGATTCGTCGGAAGACCGACCCCCCAGGCGACATCCTGATTGCCTGTCAGGGTGTAAGTCCACTGGTCAGACAATGCACAACTGTCAAAATCCTCCTGGAAAAGGATATTTTGCGAAAATGCCTGTTGGCTTGCCAATATACAAAATAGAAAGAGTATCCTGAGGTTCATCTGAAATATATTTTATCAAAGGTAAAAATAAAATAATTCTTTGGATTATCAAAAATATTAGTAATTTGCGTCAAATTTTTTTAAGGTCATGGCAAATCTTACACCCTACATTCCTTCTCCAAACAAACCCTGGGATAAAAAAAGGGTTATTCATTTTTATCGCAGATTGGGAATGGGCGGGTCGCCGCAACAGATTACTCAAGCGCTCAATGCTTCAGATCCCGGTGTTTTTATTGAAAATACTTTGTTTGGTATCAAAAACCGTGCTTTGCCGACACCACCTGTTTGGGCAAATTATACAGCTCAGGATTACGAAAATTCCGGAGATGATGACTTGGTTTTTACCCACAGAACAGAATTGTATGATTCCGTTTATGCTGACATGATCAATGACGGTCTTCGCACCAAACTGTTTTTGTTTTGGCACAATCATTTTGTTACCCAGCTGGATGTATACGGATGTAATCGGTATCTGTGGAATTATTACAATCTGCTGAATAGATATTGTCTGGGTAATTTTAAAACTTTTGTTGAAGAAATGGGGAAAAGTCCCGCTATGCTGGTTTACCTTAACGGAAATCAGAATGAAGTTGGTCGACCGAATGAAAATTATGCCCGCGAACTTATGGAATTATTTACCATGGGTGAAAATAACGGATATACCCAGTTTGATGTGGTGGAAGTAGCCCGTGCTCTGACAGGATGGAGGTGCGATCAATATCAATGTAACAGTGTGACTTTTTCAAATGCCCGTTTTGACAAAAATAATAAAACTATCTTCGGGAAAACCGGCAACTGGAATTATAATGACGTCCATAACCTGATATTTACCGACAGGAAAAATGAAGTGGCCTATTATATATGTTATAAATTATATACCCATTTTGTCTATCACGAGCCGGACAATGAATTTATTTCTTCCCTTGCCACGTTGTTTATCAATGAAAATTGGGAATTGTTGCCGGTCTTCCGGGCGATGTTCCGCAGTGATCATTTTTTTGATGACGCTTTGATCGGTGCCCAAATCAAAAGCCCGTTGGAATGTTTTATCGATTTGGCAAGACTATCCGGCATTGCGGCCAATAACCTTACAGACCGGTACAATACCTTCAGATACGGCTCTGCAAATCTCGGGATGGATTTGTTTAACCCGATCACTGTGGCAGGATGGCCCGGGTACAGAGATTGGATCAATGAAAATACCCTCACCCAAAGGTGGAATTATAGTCGGGATATCGTCAGTACGTTTACCAATACCACCAACAGAGAAACTCTCCGGAGTCTGGCAATACAATTGGCAGGTACGGAAATCAACAATCCGGATTTGATCACCAGAAGATTGACAGAACATTTTATCGGCAGACCCCTTTCTGACGAACATCATGAAACCGCTGTTTTGTATCTGAAAGGTGATATCCCTCAGAATTATTTTGATGACGGCACATGGAACCTCAACTGGAACGAAGCACCGTTTCAGGTAGGCAACCTTTTGGTCTTTTTATCCCGACTTCCAGAATTTCAATTAATGTAAAATCCCTGAATCATGTGTACAGACAAACATCATAACAGACCGGGCAAAAATATCGAACACGAAGAAGCACACGAACAGGAACATAAATTGTTCAGCCGAAGGGATTTTCTTCAGTCTGCCGGATTGGTAGCGACCGGTCTTGCCGCTTCAATCCACGGATTTCCAATGTATGCTTTGGGATCCAATCTTCAGATGGCACCATTGAGTGGCCTTGAAACCGACCGGGTTCTTGTCCTGATTCAATTGAGAGGAGGTAATGACGGTTGTAATATGGTCATTGACCGTTTTAACAGTGAATATTACAATATCAGACCTACCCTTGCTATCACTGAATCAAATTTGTGGGCTCTGGATCCCAAAATAGGTATGCCGGATACCATGCTCGATCTCATGCCGATGTGGGAAGAAGGTAAAATGAAAGTCATCCAAAATGTTGGTTACCCTGATCCTAATTATTCGCATTTCCGATCATCAGATATTTGGGCAACAGGATCTGATTCTGATGAATATGTATCCAGTGGGTGGATAGGAAGGTATTTTGATTACGAATTACCGGCCTTTGAAGAAGCCCAACCCACTGTTCCGCCTGCATTGCAGATAGGTGTGCAGACAGATTTGGTTTTTCAGGGACAAAACAGAAACCTGGCTCTTTCGGTAAGCAGCCCGAATGAATTTTATAAACTGGCGCTGTCAGGACAATTGTACGACGTCAATCTCAATGAAGGCATTCCCAACAATCGGGAATTAAAATTTGTGCGCAATGTAGCCAACAGTGCGTTCCGCTATAGCCAGAGCATCCGTGATGCCTACAACAAAGGCAGAAATGAAGAAAATTATCCCGATAACAATCTGGCACAACAATTGGCCATCGTAGCCAAACTGATCAAAGGCAATCTCGGAACCAAGGTATATCTGGTATATATTGACGGTTTTGATACCCACGCAGAACAAGCAAATCAGCATGCCAGACTGATGAACCGATTGGCGTCATCCGTTAGTGCTTTTTATAAAGATCTGGCCAAACAAGGGTATGACGACAAAGTATTGGGTATGACCTTTTCTGAATTCGGAAGAACGATTTACGAAAACGGTTCATTCGGTACGGATCATGGTACCAGTGCGCCGGTGTTATTATTTACCAAAGACATCGGAAAAGAGATTTTGGGCAATCCACCGGATCTTATCAACACCGATCAATATGGAGATCCGTATTTCGAACAGGATTTCAGAGATATCTACGGAACCGTATTGCAAAACTGGTTTGGCATGCCGCCTGATGTTGCGGATTTTGTTATCGGAAAACCACAAAATATCCTCAACGGTTTGGTTCCGACCAAAAATCCTCCGATAGGCACTGAAGAATATAAAGCTTTGTTGGGTCACAGACCTGCTACTACAAATCCTGCCCACATAGAGTTTTATTACGCCATGAATCAGGACGGTCAGATCATTTTGGAATTGCTTGATCTCAGTGGTCAGGTCATTCGTGTGCTCCGTAATGAATTCGAACTCAAAGGTTCCCATACTTTAAGCGTAGATCCGGCAAAATATGCCATCAGACCGGGATCCTATTTGTACAGACTCAAAACAGGTGGCCGCATTTACGAAAGAAAGATGTTGATTCAGTAATCGGTTTATGTAGACGTTTTGTGGTTGATTTTTTATGTATTTTTGTCTGTAATAAAAAGAAGGGTTAGACATTTGTATTCTATTGAATATAGAGAATGTATCGTTTTCAATAATTTTTGATATTAGTGGAATTGATTGCGTGTTATGCCGGTAATTGACCTTTTTGTAAAAAAAAGGTTGAAAATCTTTTTTATCTCAATAAAATCATCTTGCTTTGCAAATCATTAGCATACGAAGTAAAAATGAGCACAGCATCCATTGAAGCTGAAAATACATATCATATGGTCTCCGGATTTTTACTGGAGAAAACGGCCAAAAAAATGAAACTTCATTTTTCGAGAATGTTATTGGCTCACCCTAAAGCAGACATTACCGTTGATCAATGGATTATCCTCGATTTATTGTACAGTGAAGGTCCGCTCACACAACAGGATCTGGCCGAATCTTCTCTCAAAGATGCGCCGACAGTGACCCGTATCCTTGATATCCTGCAACAAAAAAAATATATCCGCCGAAGCCAACATCCGAATGACAAAAGAAAGTTTAACATAGAACTGCTGCAGGATGGAAAAAATATGTACAAATTGATTTTACCTTTGGTTCAATCCTTTCGGAAAACGGCTTACCAAAATGTCAGCAAAGAAGAAATGTTTGTTTTTTCAAATATTTTACACAAAATACAGGAAAATTTGTCGTTTCAACCATAAATACACACACCATGCATTATCATTCGTTGGGAAGTATACCACATAAAAGACATACGCAGTTTAGAAAAACGGACGGCACCCTTTATAGCGAACAGTTGTTTTCGACCGAAGGATTCAGCAGTATTTATTCGCTTTTGTACCATAACCATCCGCCGACGATGATTACCCAAATCGGTGACCCTATTCCGGTTGGTCCCAAAACGATCCACGACAAACAATTAAAACACCGTAGTCTCAAAGGATTTCACATTGCACCCGAAGATGATTTTTTGAACAGCCGCAAGCCGGTATTGGTCAATCAGGATTGCAATAATCCACTTCTCCCATTGAAATCCCGGCCAGATACCGAAATGATTCCGGACAATTTGAAGAACATTCACCTTTCTGCGAAAGAGATATCCGAAAACCGGAAACATTGATTACCCATGACGAAAAGGGTGATTTTTTGCTTCATATTAAAAAACAGGACAATCTTTATCCCTATCATTACAAAGCGCATCCTTTTGATGTCGTAGGTTGGGACGGATTTTTGTATCCTTATGCATTTTCCATTCACGATTTCGAACCCATCACCGGAAGGCTTCACCTGCCGCCACCGATTCATCAGACCTTCCAGACCAGAGGTTTTGTGATATGTTCTTTTGTGCCCCGGATGTACGATTATCATCCTTTGTCCATTCCGGCTCCTTACAATCATTCCAACATTGACAGTGATGAAGTATTATATTATGTCGATGGTGAATTTATGAGCCGCAAACACGTAGAAAAAGGACAGATTACCCTGCATCCAGGAGGTATTCCGCACGGACCTCATCCGGGAACAGTCGAAAAAAGTATCGGACAGAAAGAAACCCGGGAACTGGCCGTTATGGTAGACACATTTAAACCATTGCTCATGACCGATCATGCCGTAGGTATTGAAGACCCGGATTACTGTCTGAGCTGGCTTTCATAATATTAACTTTCAAAACAACAGATATCCATGAATACATCTCTTTTAACATCATTACAGGAAACCAAAGACACTTTTCCTATCAACGGAACTGATTTTATCGAGTTTTATGTTGGCAATGCCAAACAGACGGCTTTATACTACCAACATTGTTTTGGTTTTGACCTGATAGCTTATAAAGGTCCTGAAACAGGTAGTCGTGATGTGATTTCTTACGTGTTGCAACAAGATAAAATCCGTTTTGTAATCAGTTCCGCATTACAACCGGACCATGAAATCCTAAAACATGTTGCACTTCATGGTGATGGTGTCAAAGTTTTGGCACTTTGGGTGGATGATGCAACAGAAGCATACCATCTTGCCGTTGAAAAAGGAGCAGAAAGTGCCTTTGAACCGGTTGTGATGGAAGATAAGTTTGGTAAAGTGGTGATGGCAGGTATTAAGACTTATGGTGAAACGATACATACTTTGGTGGAAAGGAAAGATTACAACGGTGCTTTTCTTCCCGGTTTTGAAGCCAGGGAATCAAGATATAAGGCACAATCCATTGGCTTAAAATATGTGGATCATTGTGTTGGCAATGTCGAATTGGGAGATATGAACAAGTGGGTTTCTTTTTACGAAAATGTACTGGGATTTAAGTTATTGGTGACCTTTGACGACAAAGATATTTCCACTGAATATACGGCTTTGATGAGTAAGGTAGTCAGCAATGGCAATGGGTTTATCAAATTTCCGATCAATGAACCGGCAAAAGGAAGAAAAAAGTCTCAAATTGAGGAATATCTTGATTTTTATAAAGGAGCAGGAGTTCAGCACATAGCGATTGCTACTGATAATATCCTTGAGACGGTAACACAATTAAAAGACAGGGGGGTTGAATTTTTGTACGTACCGGAGACTTATTATGATGATGTGATGGATAGGGTAGGAACTATAGACGAAGATTTAGAAGACCTCAAAAAACTGAATATTCTGGTTGATCGTGATGAAGAAGGGTATTTATTGCAGATTTTTACCAAACCTGTGGTAGACCGACCTACAGTTTTTTACGAAATCATTCAGAGACACGGTGCCAGATCCTTTGGCAAGGGCAATTTTAAAGCATTATTTGAAGCGATAGAAAGGGAGCAGGAATTGAGAGGTACCCTGTAATCCGGGATTGTGATTTTTTCAGCGTTTTCGTTTTCAGCGTGAAAACGAAAAATGTATATTTTTTACAGAAAATTGAATAGTTTACTCTGAGAAAATTGGATTAGGATAGGTATTTTCAAAAAATTAACAGGTTTACATTATTTTTTTTAAAAAAACCTTAAAAAATATTTTGTATTATCCAAAATAGACTTAATTTTGCATCGCTTTTGGAAAAAGTTCCATTTTGCAATTTGAAAATTGGAATAACAAAACAGACGCCAGTGTAGCTCAGTTGGCCAGAGCAGCTGATTTGTAATCAGCGGGTCGGGGGTTCGAATCCCTCCACTGGCTCTAACTTTATAACTAAGGGGATGCGCCGAAGTTGGAGAGACGGGGCAGACTGTAAATCTGTTGCTTAGGCTGAATAGGTTCGAATCCTATCATCCCCACTTTTAGTTATAAAAAATAAGCGGAAGTAGCTCAGTTGGTAGAGCATCAGCCTTCCAAGCTGAGGGTCGCGAGTTCGAGTCTCGTCTTCCGCTCCAGTTTTTAGCCCGGAGCTATAAAAAAAAGCAGCCAATGTAGCTCAGGGGTAGAGCACTTCCATGGTAAGGAAGGGGTCGGGGGTTCAATTCCCTTCATTGGCTCAAAGGTATTTTATTATTCATATTTATTAAATCCAGAAAATTTTAACTGATGGCTAAATCAACATTTGTTAGAACCAAACCACACGTTAATATCGGTACAATTGGTCACGTTGACCACGGTAAGACCACTCTTACAGCCGCTATTACTTACGTACTTTCCGAAATGGGATTTGCAGAGAAAAAGGATTACGATTCTATCGACGCTGCACCTGAGGAAAAAGAAAGAGGTATTACCATTAATACTGCACACGTTGAGTACGAAACTGTAAACAGACATTACGCTCACGTGGACTGTCCTGGTCACGCCGACTATGTAAAAAACATGGTTACGGGTGCTGCACAAATGGATGGAGCCATCTTAGTATGTGCTGCAACTGACGGACCTATGCCTCAAACCAGAGAACACATCTTGTTGGCAAGACAGGTAGGTGTTCCTCAGATCGTTGTTTTCATGAACAAGGTTGACCTTGTAGACGACCCTGAGATGTTAGAGCTTGTTGAAATGGAATTGAGAGAGCTTTTGAGCGCTTACCAATTTGACGGAGACAACGCTGCGATCATCCAAGGATCTGCTTTGAAAGCACTTGAGGGAGATGCAGGAGCAAAACAAAAAATTATGGACCTTATGGCTGCCGTTGACGAGCAGATTCCTGAGCCTGTAAGAGATGTGGATAAGACCTTCCTTATGCCTATCGAGGACGTATTTTCTATCACAGGTAGAGGTACAGTTGCGACTGGTAGAATTGAAAGAGGTGTTATCAACACAGGAGATCCTGTTGAAATCATTGGTATGATGAAACCAGGTGAAAAACCATTAACTTCAACCGTAACAGGTGTTGAGATGTTCAGAAAAATCCTTGAAAGAGGAGAAGCTGGAGACAACGCAGGTATCCTTTTGAGAGGTATTGAAAAAGATGCTATCAGAAGAGGTATGGTTATCGTTAAGCCGGGTTCTGTGAAACCACACTTACACTTCAAGTGCGAAATTTACGTTCTTGGAAAAGATGAAGGTGGAAGACACACTCCATTCTTTAATGGTTACAGACCTCAGTTCTACTTCAGAACCACAGACGTAACAGGTGATGTTCAATTACCTGAAGGAGTTGAGATGGTTATGCCAGGTGACAACGTGTCATTGGAAGTAAAATTGTTGAGCCCTATCGCCATGGAGAAAGGATTGCGTTTTGCGATCAGAGAAGGTGGTAGAACAGTAGGTGCCGGACAGGTTACTGAAATCATCGCTTAATTCGATTTCTCGACATATTAGAAAAATTAAGCATTCATTTGAGTGCTTAATTTTTCTTATTTAAAAAGGGGAGTAGCTCAATTGGTAGAGTGGCGGTCTCCAAAACCGTAGGTCGCAGGTTCGAGCCCTGTCTCCCCTGCAAGATTATAAACCAAATAAATTTTCGATCATGGAAAACATTCGGCTTTATTTAAAAGAAAGTTATAATGAATTAATACATCATGTAACTTGGCCTACATGGCCCGAGTTGTTCAGTAGTGCGAAACTTGTCATCATCGCTACCGTTATTTTTGCTGTAGTTATATTTTTGATTGATCTGGTTTCAAAGTCTTTGACAACCACTTTGTATAGCCTGTAAATAAAATTTTCATGTCTGAAGATAAAAAGTGGTACTCTCTCAGAGTAGTAAGTGGCAAAGAGAAAAGTATCAAAGAGCGGATTGAGCTGGAAATTCAAAGGAATGACTGGGCTGAGATCGTAACTCAGGTTTTGGTTCCGACTGAAAAAGTATATAAAATCCGGAATGGTAAAAAGGTTATTCTCGAAAGGAATATTTTACCGGGTTATATTTTAGTTGAAGCTTTGGCTTCAAAATTTTCCGGAGAAATGGTTCAGGTCATATCAAATATGACAAACGTTATCCATTTTCTTGGCAAAAACAATCCGATTCCGATGACTCAGACGGAGGCCAACCGAATGTTGGGCAAAGTTGATGATTCACAGGATGTTTCGGCTTCTATGATAGAACCTTTTATTGTCGGTGAGACGATAAAAATTATCGATGGTCCTTTTAACGACTTTATCGGTGATGTTAAAGAGGTCAATGAAGAAAAGAAAAAGTTGAAAGTAATCGTCAAAATTTTCGGACGAGGAACAGAAGTAGAACTCAACTACATGCAGGTTGAGAAACAATCTTAAAACAAAACAAGACTTTAGTCTAAAGCTTCCCTAAAGTCCCTATTTTTACATATCATTAATTTTTAAAAAATGGCAAAAGAAATTCAAACTTACGTAAAACTCCAGGTTAAAGGAGGCCAGGCGAACCCGGCACCACCTGTAGGACCAGCACTTGGTTCTAAAGGTTTGAATATTATGGAGTTCTGCAAGAGGTTTAACGCTGAAACGCAAGACACTCAAGGGAAGTTATTACCTGTTGTAATTACGGTTTATACCGACAAATCATTTGATTTTGTTATCAAAACTGCTCCTGCTGCAATTCAATTGATGGAAGCAGTAAAAATCAAGAGTGGTTCTGCACAACCTAACCGTAATAAAGTAGGAAACGTTACCTGGGATCAGATTAAAGTGATTGCAGAGGACAAAATGAAAGACCTGAATGCATTTACCCTGGAATCAGCCATGAAAATGGTGGCGGGAACTGCAAGAAGTATGGGGATTACCGTTAGTGGTGATGCACCTTGGGCGGAGGCCTGATCATAATTAAGATTTTTTAACCAGGGAGCTGGACTTCGGATTCAGCGATATAACCTAAATTTTTTATAGTATGGCAAAATTAAGTAAGAAGAGAAAAGCCATCGAAGGAAAGGTAGACTCTTCAAAATTTTATGCACTACGTGACGCTGTTTCTTTAGTAAAAGAAGTTAATACAGCAAAATTTGACGCTTCTGTCGATTTACACGTAAATCTTGGTGTTGATCCAAGAAAAGCCGATCAGGCTATCAGAGGTACTGTATCTTTACCACACGGTACCGGTAAAGTCAAAAGAGTATTGGTCCTTTGTACTCCCGACAAAGAAGCTGAAGCTAAAGCAGCTGGAGCTGATTATGTTGGTCTTGATGAATATATTACTAAAATTTCTCAAGGTTGGACAGATATCGATGTTATTATTGCTATGCCAAGTGTCATGGCAAAATTGGGTCAGATTGGTCGTATTTTAGGTCCGAGAGGTTTGATGCCGAATCCTAAATCAGGAACTGTTACCTTAAATGTAGGTGATGCTGTTAATGAAGTTAAGGCCGGTAAAATATCTTTCAGAGTAGATAAATATGGTATCATTCATTCACCAATCGGAAGAGTTTCGTTTTCTCCTGAAAAATTGGCAGAAAATGCAATAGAACTGGTTTCTACCCTGGAAAGAATGAAACCTTCTACAGCAAAAGGAACTTATCTGAAAAGCATTAGTCTGGCTTCTACCATGAGCCCTGGTATTGCTATCGACACCAAAACCATTAAATAGCTCTAAAAATTTAAAGAAATGACACGAACAGAAAAAGGAGCTCTCATTGAAGAGTTGAAAGATAAGTTTGAAAACAACTCTTTCTTCTACGTTACAGATTCATCTTCACTTACGGTTGAAAAAATCAATCAGTTGAGAAGAATTTGTTTCAACAAAGGTGTTGAAGTGAAAGTGGTTAAAAATACATTGGCCATCAAAGCCATGGAAAGCCATCCTGAATCAAAAAACTTTGCCGGTGTATTTGAAGCATTCAAAGGCCAAAGCACGATTTTGTTTTCAGATAATGGTAAATTACCTGCAACCATCATTAAAGAGTTCAGAGGAAAAGGTGACAAACCTGCCCTCAAAGCAGCTTATATAGACACTGATATTTATATCGGAGACGATCAGTTGGATTTCTTATTGAAGATGAAATCACGAAACGAGCTTATCGGCGAAGTTATCGGATTACTTCAATCTCCTGCACAAAATGTGGTTTCTGCCCTTAAATCGGGTGGAGGAACGATTGCAGGTTTGTTGAAAACCCTTGAGGATCGCGCTCAATAATTTGGCTTCCAAGTCGCACGACATATTTTCTAAAATTATTAAAATCCATTTAAAATGGCAGATTTAAAATCATTCGCAGAGCAATTGGTAAACTTAACTGTTAAAGAAGTTACCGAATTGGCTCAAATCTTAAAAGATGAATATGGTATCGAACCAGCAGCAGCAGCAGTAGCAGTTGCAGCTCCAAGCGCAGGAGGCGCTGCAGCAGGAGACGCTCCTGTTGAAAAAACAGATTTCGATGTACATTTGACATCAGCAGGTGCTAACAAGTTGGCTATCGTTAAAGAGGTAAAAACATTGTTGAACCTTGGACTTAAAGAAGCTAAAGACTTGGTAGATGCCGCTCCTACAGTATTAAAAGCAGCAGCTCCTAAAGCAGAAGCTGAAGCGATTAAGGCAGCATTAGAAGGAGCAGGCGCTTCTGTTGAATTAAAATAATTCGCTTTAAGATTCTCATGGGCTTAATCAAAAGATTCAAGTCTTAGAATTAGATGGCATTCGGCTTAACTGATCTATGAAGATCGGTTAAGCCTATTGTCATTTTATCATGAAAAGTATATTTTAATTCCAAGTGGTTAAAAGTAACCACCATCTCTCACAATCGGTGCGGGACAAAAAATAGAATTTATTATTTTCCAAAGTGCACTTTGGATCGAATTATAAAATAAATAACAGGATGACATCATCAAACGGATTAGCAATTGTGACCGGTTCTAACAGGATTAATTTCGGCAAGATCAAATTGGCAAACCAATATCCTGACTTGTTGGAAATTCAGGTAAAGTCCTTCAAGGAATTTTTTCAATTGGAAACTACACCGGAAAACAGAGGGAATGAAGGGCTGTTTAAAGTATTTCAGGAAAATTTCCCCATCAGTGATTCCAGAAATATTTTTGTACTGGAATTTTTAGATTATTTTGTCGATCCTCCCAGATATTCAATAGATGAATGTTTGCAGAGAGGTCTGACCTACAGCGTTCCCCTTAAAGCAAAATTAAGACTTTCCTGTAATGACGAGGAACACGTAGATTTTCAAACAATTGTGCAGGATGTATTTCTCGGAAATATTCCATACATGACCAACAAAGGAACTTTTCTGATCAATGGAGCAGAAAGGGTCGTTGTTTCTCAGCTTCACAGAAGTCCCGGAGTATTTTTCAGCCAAACATATCACCCGAACGGAACTAAAATATTTTCCGCAAGGGTTATTCCGTTTAAAGGAGCCTGGATGGAATTTGCGACGGATATTAATTCCGTCATGTATGCATACATTGACCGAAAGAAAAAATTTCCGGTGACCACTCTTCTCCGGGCTATCGGTTATGATAGTGATAAAGATATTCTCAATCTCTTTGGACTGGCCGAAGAAATTACTACAGATGCAACGTCTTTAAAAAACGCCATCGGTAGGAAATTGGCAGCCAGGGTGTTACGTAAATGGTCTGAGGATTTTGTGGATGAAGACACCGGAGAGGTGGTTACCATCGAAAGAAATGAAATCATCCTGGAACGGGATGTCATCCTCGATGAAGAAAATATCAAACTCATCGAAGAAACGGAAACAGGATCTATCGTTCTTCAAAAAGAAGACCTCGAAGAGGATTATACCATTATCTATAATACATTACAAAAAGATCCTTCGTCTTCTGAAGCAGAAGCGGTGGCCCAGATCTATCGTCAACTCAGAGGAACAGATCCACCCGATGAAGAAACAGCAAGAGGTATTATCGATAAATTGTTCTTTTCTGACAAAAGATACAACCTCGGTGAAGTAGGTCGTTATAAAATCAACCGAAAACTGAAGCTTGAAATCCCTAAAGAAACTTTGGTTTTAACCAAAGATGATATCATTCATATCGTTAAATATCTGGTAAGTCTGGTTAACCAAAAAGCAGAATTGGACGATATTGATCACCTTGCAAACAGAAGGGTGAGAACAGTAGGCGAACAATTGTACGCTCAGTTTGGTGTCGGTCTTGCAAGAATGACAAGAACCATCAGAGAAAGAATGAATGTCAGGGATAATGAGGTTTTTACCCCTATTGACCTGATTAATGCAAGAACGCTTTCGTCTGTGATAAACTCGTTTTTCGGAACCAGTCAGTTGTCTCAGTTTCTTGACCAGACAAATCCACTTTCCGAAATTACGCACAAAAGAAGAATTTCAGCCCTCGGACCCGGAGGTCTTTCCAGAGAAAGAGCAGGTTTTGAGGTAAGAGACGTTCACTATTCTCACTACGGTCGGCTATGTACGATTGAAACACCGGAAGGACCAAACATCGGTTTGATTTCGACTTTGTGCGTTCACGCAAAAGTCAACAAAATGGGTTTCCTCGAAACACCTTACCGAAAGGTTACTGAAGGTAAAGTGGATGTAACCGGAACGATACAATACCTTTCTGCGGAAGCAGAGGATTATAAAAGAATCGCTCAGGCTAATGCATTGGTCAACGACGAAGGTGGATTTATCAACGAGAGAATCAAATCCAGAGAACACGGGGAATTTCCGGTATTGGTACCCGAAGAACTCGAATTCATGGACATCGCTCCAAACCAAATTGTCGGAGTATCTGCTTCTTTGATTCCTTTCCTCGAAAACGATGACGCCAACAGAGCCTTGATGGGTTCTAACATGCAACGTCAGGCACTTCCTTTGGTCAGACCTAAAGCTCCTATCGTAGGAACCGGTCTGGAAGCAAAAGTTGCGCAGGATTCAAACATGCTGATTAATGCTGAAGGTGATGGTATTGTGGAATATGTCGATGCAAACGAAATCATCATTAAATACGACAGAACGGAAGAGGAACAATTGGTTTCTTTTGAAGACAATATCAAAAAATACAACCTGGCTAAATTTGTCAGAACAAACCAAGGTTCGTGTATTAACCTCAAACCAATTGTACTGAAAGGACAAAGAGTGTCCAGAGGAAGTTTGCTTTGCGAAGGTTATGCAACTGAGAACGGAGAATTGGCTCTTGGTCAAAACCTTATGGTTGCATTCATGCCTTGGAAAGGGTACAACTTTGAAGATGCCATCGTTCTTTCTGAAAGGGTTGTAAAAGAAGATATCTTTACATCTATTCATATCGAAAGTTATGAAATAGATGTTCGCGATACAAAGTTGGGAGAAGAAGAATTTACCAACGATATTCCGAATGTCAGTGAAGAAGCCACTAAAGATCTTGACGAAAACGGTATCATCCGTATCGGTGCATGGATCAAAGAAGGCGATATCCTGATTGGAAAAATAACCCCTAAAGGAGAATCCGATCCTACACCGGAAGAAAAACTTTTGAGAGCTATCTTCGGTGATAAAGCTGGTGACGTTAAAGATGCTTCTTTAAAAGCTTCACCATCAACAGAAGGTATCGTAATCGACAAACAACTTTTTGCCAGAGCCAAAAAAGATAAATTCCAGAAGGTTCAGGAAAAAGAACTGTTGTCATCCCTTGAAGATGAGCACGCTATCAATATGAATGAACTTAAAACCATTCTTGTTGACAAACTGACTTCAGTGCTTGACGGTGCTATCTCTGAAGGGGTAAAAAGTATCTACAACGAAGAATTAGTACCAAAAGGGACTAAGTTTTCGGTCAAGGTACTGAAGGAAATCGACTATTCACAGGTTGATTATTCAAACTGGACGAAAGACAGTAAAGTCAATGAAGTGTTGGCCAGAATGTTGCATAATTTCAATATCAAGGTCAATGAAGAATTGGGTCGTTACAAAAGAGAAAAGTTCAATATCAGTATCGGTGACGAATTACCTGCAGGTGTATTGAAACTTGCCAAAGTTTATCTTGCTAAAAAACGAAAGTTAAAAGTGGGTGATAAATTGGCGGGAAGACACGGTAACAAAGGAATTGTATCCAGAATCGTAAGAGATGAAGATATGCCTTTCCTTGAAGACGGAACGCCGGTGGATATCGTACTGAACCCGTTGGGTGTACCATCCAGGATGAACCTCGGACAGATTTTCGAAACGGTTTTGGGTTGGGCAGGTAAAAAGATGAACATGAAGTTTGCCACACCGATTTTTGACGGAGCCAGTCTGGACGAAATTGAATCATACATCAAAAAAGCAGATCTTCCTTCTTATGGACAGACATACCTTTATGATGGTGAGACAGGAGACAGATTCCATCAACAAGCAACGGTAGGTGTGATTTACATGCTGAAATTGTCACACATGGTTGACGATAAGATGCATGCACGTTCTATCGGACCATACTCTTTGATTACTCAACAACCATTAGGTGGTAAAGCTCAGTTCGGAGGTCAGCGTTTTGGTGAGATGGAGGTTTGGGCATTGGAGGCTTATGGAGCTGCCAATATACTCAGAGAACTTCTTACCGTTAAGTCTGACGATATCATAGGTAGAGCAAAAGCGTACGAAGCCATCGTCAAAGGAGATAATATCCCGGATTCCAACATTCCTGAATCATTCAATGTATTGGTTCACGAATTAAGAGGTTTGGCCCTGGATATTAAATTTGACTAATCTTTTTTTATTGACCATTTTATTCTCAACATATGCTTAAAAAGAAAAGTGTTAAACCCACAAAAGGCTTTGAATCAATCACTATAAGCCTGAGTTCTCCGGATGAAATTCTGGAAAGATCTTATGGAGAGGTGTTGAAACCGGAAACCATCAATTACCGTTCCTATAAACCTGAAAGAGATGGTTTGTTTTGTGAACGTATATTCGGACCGGTAAAAGATTATGAATGTTTTTGCGGTAAATACAAAAGAATCCGATACAAAGGTATCGTTTGTGACAGATGCGGTGTGGAAGTCACAGAAAAAAAAGTCAGAAGGGAAAGAATGGGCCACATTAAACTGGTCGTTCCTGTTGTCCATATCTGGTTTTTTAAATCTTTACCGAATAAAATCGGCTATTTATTGGGTTATTCTTCTAAAAAGCTTGAATCAGTTATATATTACGAAAGATATGTTGTGATTCAGCCGGGTGTAAAAGAAGGAGAAGTCAACAAACACGATTTATTGACGGAAGAAGAGTATTTCGAGTTGATGGACACTTTGCCAAGAGAAAATCAGGCATTGGATGATTCTGACCCGATGAAGTTTATAGCTAAAATGGGAGCGGAAGCTGTCAAAGACCTTTTAGAAAGAATTGATCTGGATGAATTGTCTTTCGAGCTGAGACACCAGGCTGCTAATGAAACATCTCAGCAAAGAAAATCAGAAGCACTCAAAAGATTGCGTGTTGTTGAGGCATTCAGAGATGGCATGAAAAATACAGATAACAGACCTGAATGGACGGTTATTCAATATCTGCCGGTTACTCCTCCGGAACTGAGACCATTGGTTCCTTTGGATGGTGGACGTTTTGCTTCTTCTGACTTAAATGATTTATACAGAAGGGTAATCATCAGAAATAACCGTTTAAAAAGGTTATTGGAAATCAAAGCACCTGAAGTCATCCTCAGAAATGAAAAAAGAATGCTTCAGGAAGCTGTCGACTCTTTGTTTGACAACTCCAGAAAATCCAATGCAGTTAAAGCTGAAGGAGGACGTTCACTTAAATCTTTGAGTGATGTTCTGAAAGGTAAACAAGGACGTTTCCGTCAAAACCTTTTGGGTAAAAGGGTAGACTATTCAGGACGTTCTGTTATCGTGGTTGGTCCTACACTTTTATTACATGAGTGTGGTATTCCAAAAGCGATGGCTGCGGAATTATTCAAACCTTTTATCATCAGAAAACTGATAGAAAGAGGTATTGTTAAAACGGTAAAATCAGCTAAAAAACTTGTCGATAAAAAGGATTCCGTTATTTGGGAAATCCTCGATAATATATTAAAAGGTCACCCGGTTTTATTAAACAGGGCTCCTACATTGCACAGACTTTCTATCCAGGCTTTCCAGCCGAGATTGGTGGAAGGTAAAGCGATTCAATTACACCCACTTGTTTGTGGTGCCTTCAACGCTGACTTTGACGGTGACCAGATGGCAGTACACGTTCCATTGGGACACGCAGCCATATTGGAAGCTCAGATTTTGATGTTGTCTGCTCACAATATGCTCAACCCTCAGGATGGTTCGCCGGTAACCTTACCTTCTCAAGACATGGTTTTGGGATTGTATTACCTTACCAAACCTAAAAAATCAGCCGGAGAAATCAAAGTTGCCGGAGAAGGAAGAACATTTTATTCTGATGAAGAAGTTATCATTGCTTTTAATGAAGGTAAAGTTGACCTTCATGCAGTCATCAAAGTACGTGCGAAAGTAGAAGGTGACAATGGTGACTTGGTTACTAAAGTCATTGAAACCACAGTAGGTCGTGTGATTTTTAATCAGGCAACGCCAAAAACGGTACCGTTTGTCAATCAGTTGATGACCAAAAAGAGTTTGAAAAAAATTATCGCCGATATTATCAACAGAACGGATTTTGCAGAAACAGCAAAATTTTTGGATAGTATCAAAGATTTGGGTTTCTTCTGGGCCTATAAAGGTGGTTTGTCCTTCAACCTGGGTGATTTAATTACGCCTTCTATCAAAGAACAAACGTTGATTGATGCACAGGAGGAAGTAGATGAAGTTTGGGAAAATTATAATATGGGTTTGATTACGCCTAATGAAAGGTACAATCAGGTCATTGATAAATGGACCTTTGCGGATAATAAAATTACAGACAACCTGATGCGTGAAATCGCGCTTCATAAACAAGGATTTAATTCTGTGTATATGATGCTTGACTCAGGTGCCAGAGGTAGTAAACAACAGATCAAACAGTTGTGTGGTCTGAGAGGATTGATGGCTAAACCAAGAAAATCCGGAGATACGGGTGGAGCGATTATCGAAAACCCGATTCTTGCAAACTTCCTTGAAGGTTTGTCGGTTTTGGAATATTTTATCTCTACACACGGTGCGAGAAAAGGTTTGGCGGATACAGCCTTAAAAACAGCCGATGCGGGTTATCTTACCCGACGTTTGGTTGACGTGGCTCAGGATGTTATCATTACTGAAAAAGATTGTGATACATTAAGAGGTATTGATACAGAAGCATTAAAAGATAATGAAAATGTTATCGAAACGTTGACTTCCAGAATTATCGGACGTTATTCATTACATTCTATTTCTGATCCGGTAACGGATGAGTTAATAATGGAAGCCGGTGAATATATCTCTCCTGAAGTAGCGGACAATATCGAAAAAGCCGGTATAGAAAAAGTGACTATCCGTTCAGTATTAACCTGCGAAACCAAAGTAGGTGTTTGTGCCAAATGTTATGGTAAAAATCTGGCAACGGGAAGAATTGTGGAGAAAGGTGATGCCGTTGGTATCATTGCTGCACAAAGTATCGGTGAACCGGGAACTCAGTTGACCTTGCGTACCTTCCACGTGGGTGGTATTGCATCGGTATCAAAAACTGAATCTGAAATATCTTCCAAATTTGAAGGAGTTATCGAGTTTGACAGTATCAAAGTAACCACTCAGGTTGAAGGTGGTGTTCAGCATCAGGTAGTTCTTTCCCGTTCAGGAGAAATCAGGGTAGTCGATCCGGAATCCAAAAAAGTTTATAATTCATACTTTATTCCTTACGGATCCAATCTTTTGGTAAAGGATGGTCAGAAAATCGACAAAGGTCAGGCAATCTGCGCATGGGACCCGTTCAATAACCTGATTATCTCAGAATTCGGAGGTATCACCAAGTTTGAGGATTTGGATGAAGGGGTGACCTACAGGGTAGAAAGAGATGACCAGACAGGTTATGCTGAAAAAGTCATCATCGAACCAAAAAATAAAAAGAAAATTCCGGTTGTAAAAATTGTTTCTCCTGGTGGTGAAGAATTAAAATCATACAACCTTCCGGTAGGTGCTTATATCACAGTCGATGATAATGAAGAAGTACTTCCGGGTCAAAAGATTGTAAAAATCCCGAGAAATCTTGGTAAAATCCAGGATATCACGGGTGGTCTTCCGAGGGTAACTGAATTATTTGAAGCCAGAAATCCTTCTAACCCATGTGTTACCGCTGAAATTGATGGTATCGTAACCTATGGTAAAATCAAAAGAGGTAACAGAGAGATTTTTGTGGATGACGAAAAAACCGGCCAAAGAAGAAAATATCTTGTCGGACTTTCCAAACACTTACTCGTTCAGGAAGGTGACTTCGTAAGAGCAGGTAGTCAGATGACTGACGGTGCCATTGCACCATTGGATATTCTGAATATTAAAGGACCTTTCGCTGTTCAGTCTTATCTCGTAAACGGAGTTCAGGAAGTTTACCGGTCTCAGGGTATTGCGATCAATGACAAACATATTGAAGTTATCGTCAGACAAATGATGAGAAGGGTAGAGATCATTGATCCGGGAGATACAACTTTCCTCGAAGGTGAAGCGGTCGACAGACATGAGTTCAACGAGCAGAATGATTGGATATACGACAAAAAAGTTGTTGTTGAGCCCGGAGACAGTGCCAATTTAAAGGCTGGTCAGATCGTTTCCATAAGACAATACCGGGAAGAAAATTCAAACCTTAAAAGGAATGATAAAAAACTGGTAGAAGTAAGAGACGCCATACCGGCTACTTCAACTATCTTGTTACAAGGTATTACCAGAGCATCCCTTGGTGTTGAAAGTTGGATTTCAGCAGCTTCCTTCCAGGAAACAACCAAAGTATTGAGTACGGCGGCGATTGCAGCCAAACGGGATTCACTTTCCGGTCTGAAAGAGAATGTTATTGTTGGTAAAAATATCCCTGCAGGAACAGGTATGAGGGAATTTAAAAACCTTGTAGTAACATCTGAAAACAGATAAAAGCCATCATTTTGGTTTGAATTTAAATTGATTTGATCAGGATCATGTTAGGTGAAACAATCACAAAAATGATCCTGATCATTTTATATAGCTTAAAAAGGTCTGATTGTTGTTAAAATATTATCTTTTTTGACCTTTTACAAAAAATATTTTTGCAAAAGAATAGTACTAAAATCAATAATTAGTTGTACTTTTGCGCTTCTTTTTAAATAATGAATTTTTTTAATCATGACATCTGTAGATATTCAAGGTTCAGTTAGAGCCGGAGTTGGAAAAAAAGTGACTTCATCTGAAAGAAAAAGCGGGTTGATTCCTGCTGTTCTTTATGGAGGAAACGAGGTCAAACATTTTACCGTTACACCTGCAGCGGTGAAACATCTTGTGTATACTCCCGATTTTAAGTTGGCAAAAATTGAATTGGAAGGCAACAGATTTAATGCTATCCTTAAACAAGTTCAGTTTCACCCTGTCACAGATCAGATTATCCATATAGATTTTTTGAGGTTGATTGACAAAACACCTATTAAAGTGGATGTTCCTTTGAGATTTCAGGGTACTTCTCCGGGTGTTAAAGTCGGTGGTAAATTGATCCAACAGGTCAGAAAAATCACCATTAAAACAACACCTGAAGCTATGGTTGATGTTTTACATGCTGATATCTCTTCATTAGAGTTGGGTCAAAGTTTGCGTGTAAGAGACGTAAAAGTTCCTTCAGGTGTGGAAATTTTGAACAACTCAGCAACTCCTGTTGCTTTGATTGAAATTCCAAGAGCATTAAAAGCAGCAGCTGCGGCAGAAGCAAAAGCAGAAAAAGGAAAGAAAAAATAATTTTTCTTTTATACAGTATACTAAAGAGGCCTCAAGTAATTGTGGCCTCTTTTTTTTTGAAATATTTTAGTAGATATGTTGTTTTACTTTCTTTAGAATGATGAATAGAATGATTTGAATCGCTAATAGTATCTTTTAAGTCTCACTTTCGTCTGCGGTCAGTTTTTTGACAAAGCAGCTTTGAACATAAAAGGACAACCTTAAGCTTGATTATTGTTTTAGGGCTTTATAGAATCAGTAGGAATAATATTTTTAAACACAGCATAAGGTTTAATTTCTCTGAGATAATCGTTCATTAATTTTTTTGCATCAGGTGTTTGATTGTGCCTTTCCGGAAATGAAGGAAACACTTTTCTAAAGGTTTGTTGTAGTTTTCTGTCCAACTTTCCTGCCCTAACACAAAGTATCCTTTAAGTGAATATCCGTTATCTTCCAATCTTTTTTGTGGCTGTATCTGTTTCAGTATATTCGTTTTCCAAAATTCTTCTACTTTTTTTGGCCTGTTTTGGGTAATTCATGTTATTTCACTGACAGAAAAAAACCTCCGGACTTAAGATGATATTGCTGTAACATGATTCCTTTTTCAAATCTCATATTTTAAATAACTCCCTTTGACCAAATGGTATCAAATTTGTCTTCAAAATGCGGCAGGTTGTCCATTGAACATTGTAAATTTTACATTCGATTTTTTAAATCCAAGACACTAATATTTAGATTTAGCCTGTCTAAAAACTTAGGAAAAATATCAACAGCGGTAATATGGGAATTTGTATGAGTTGCAAGGGTGATCGTCTGAATACCGATTCCAAAACCAAAATTTAATTTTTTTTAGTTTTTATCTTTTGTCACAGAGATACAGTTCAGTGCCTGTAAGTTGTTTTTTTTACTTCCGGGACCTTGTCTGTCTGTATTTTGATGAAGATCAACTTATAAATCTGTGGATGTCATTATTTTGCAATCTGAGTATTACAAAGATTGAAAAAAGTTGTTTTCATACTGAAAAGAAATACAATTTTATTTTAATCAGACCTTATAAAAATTTTACGGAATGTTTCATCGTGTAGGAATTGACACAATCAATTTTATCATAACAACCCAAAAAAGTAAAGAAGTATAAGGATGGGAATCAGAAAAATTTCAAGAATATATTGAATTTTTCTGATTCCCATCAGGATGTTTATTTTGCCTCAGCGATTTTTTTCTGCTGTACCGCAAACGACTTTTCAAGTTGAATCATGTCCTTCATAATGAATAACACTTCCTCCAGATATATATCTTTGCGCAAGTCTTTGATAAATTCCTGATTCAACGCCTGATTTTTTTCATCCAGGTTGATTTTCTCCAAATCAGAAGTCAGATTACTTATTTCAAGTCCGGCAATTTCATCTTTCATGACAATATCATACTTTTTATTGTCTTGTTCCCGCTGATTTCTCATATTGACATAAGAAACTTTTTCCAGTGGCATGGACGTTTTTTCTTTATCTTCTTTAATTTTTAAAGCACTTTCTTTTATTAAAGAAAATTGTGGGTGTTTGTCAACCCGTGATTTACTTTTGGCTACCAATGCATTTTTTTGAGTCAGTTCTACCACATTCTGGCTGAATTTTACGGGCTTGATTTCCGTCCAGGTCATGGCATTTTCGTATTCTTTTTCACCGACGTCTATATGTGCATACAAATCAGGAAGCGTAATATCAGGGATAACACCTTGTAATTGTGTGGAACCTCCATTGATTCTGTAAAATTTCTGAACCGTCATTTTTACATTGCCTAAAGGTTTTAATTCGCTGTATCCTCGTATTGCTCTGTCAAGATCAAAAAATCTCTGTACGGTGCCTTTACCAAAGGTAGGAGTACCGACGACTATGGCTCTTCCGTAGTCCTGCATAGCAGCAGCAATAATTTCGGAGGCAGAAGCACTGAATTGATTGACCATAATAACCAATGGACCATCGTACTCTACTGATTTGTTTTTATCCTGATGCACAAAAGGACTGTCTTCTCTTCCTTTAACCTGGACTATAGGGCCATCTTCCACAAAATAACCGCTCATCTCAACGACATCATTCAAAGAGCCTCCGGAATTATTTCTCAAATCCAGGATAATGCCGTTTACATCTTCTTCTTTCAGTTTTCTGATTTCCATCAAAACATCATAAGCACAACTGTTGCCACCCTCCAATTCGAATGAAGAATAAAATTTTGGCAAGTTGATATACCCGATATTTTTGAGCGTACCCGGAATATTGATCATTACCGATTTGGCTTTGGAATCATCAAGTTGAACTTTATCTCTTTCAATTTCAATTTCGACCACACTGTTGTCTTTTTTCTTAATGGTCAGCACGACAACCGTACCCTTTTTACCTCGTACCAGCTGTACAACATCATCCAGACGCATTCCTGCAATATCCACTGATTCTTCTCCTTTTTGAGCAACTTTTAAGATGATATCATTATCCTCCAGTTTTTTGGTTTTCCAGGCTGGTCCACCTACGACGACACTGGAAACTTTAGTGTATTCACCATCGCTTTGCAGTCTGGCTCCGATTCCTTCCAGTTGTCCACCCATATTAATGTCGAAGTCTTCTTTATCTTTTGGGCTGAAATAGTCAGTGTGCGGATCAAAATAAGTGGTTATAGAATTCAGGTAAAATTCCATTTTGTCAGAACGCCTCAATTCTTTTAACCTTTTGAAATAATTGGTAAAACGTTTTTTAACCTCTTTGACAGCATCTGCTTTCAGTTCTTCTTCGGATTTGATTTCCTCCTTATTTTCTTTTTTATCCTGTGCGGTTGTTTTGGACACCCAGGTCTGAAGGATGTCGTATTTTAATTCCTGATTCCAGAATTTACGCAATTCTTTTTCATCTTTGGCATACATTCTTTTGTCTCTGTCCGTTTCGATAATTTCATTTTTATCAAAATCAAAAGGTTTTTCGATTTCTTCTTCGAAAATGATTTTTGCTCTGTCTATAGCTGATTCAGACAATAAAAATGATTTGTCGAAAAAATCAAAATTTCTCGCATTGACCTGATCATCTACCAACATTTCAAATTTCTGAAGCTCAACAAATTCCTTTTTAATAAAAAATATTTTGGATGGGTCCAGTTTTTTGATAAAGTCATCAAAAACTGTTTTGCTGAAGGTATCGTCGATAGGTTTTGGGTTCAGGTGCACCGCCTGAATGGTAGAAATAATGCTTTCCAATACCAAACCTTCTTTACTTGGATTGATAATTTTTGGTTGAGCTGCTTTGTACATAAAAAAGCCAAACAAAGCAACGATAATCAGGGAAGCACTGTAGCGCATGATTTTTGATTTTAAAAATGTCATTAATGGATATTTCTGAAGTGTTTGCTCCGGCATAGACTCCGGATTATAAACTCAAATAATATACAAAGTTATGCGAAAAAACCTGTTTTTAACATAAATATAACCAAAAAAATCAAGCTGTTCGACAAATCATGTATTTCAATCGACGACTACGGTACTATTAATACAATTTTGCGATACCCAGTTTTTTGTCAGGAGTAATTATAAGATGAAAGTTTTCTTTAAATAACTTTATCGCGATGGCTAATAAAATGATGCCAAAAACTTTTCTCAACACAGCTGTTCCTGCATCTCCTAATTTTTCCTTTACATAATCGGAAAAATGTAACACAGCAAAAACTACTACAATATTGATAAAAATTGAAATCAGGATTTCAAGATTTTCGTACTTTGACTTAAGGGATATCAATGTGGTCATAGTACCTGCACCGGCAATCAACGGAAAAGCAATGGGAACGATTGTGCCTGTATTAGAACCCGCACTTTCACGGAAAAACCGAACGCCAAGGATCATTTCCAATCCGAGAAAAAACAAGATGATGGAACCTGCTACAGCAAAAGATTGAACATCCAGGCCAAACAAAGAAAGTATGACCTCTCCGGCAAACAGGAATGCGATCATAAGACCCATTGAAACCAAAGCAGCCTGCATGGAATCCACGACAACACCTTTTTTCTTTAAGTCGATAATGATCGGGATATTGCCCAATATATCAATTACTGAAAATAATATCAATGTGATACTGAGAATATTTTGAAGATTCATACCGAATAAAATTTTGTATTAAACTATTTTAATAACTGTAAACGGAATTATATATTACATTAGTTTCAGAAACAACCAATGATTGACATTACATTAACACATATTCAGAATTTTGGCAAGAGCCAGAATTGCTTCAAATGAAATTTATAATTTAAAAGTACATCAATTTCTACAATTATTGTATGTTTGTTGTCTATTCAACACGAACCAAATGACATCTTTAACAACCATTGATATTATCATCGTTATTGCCTGGCTGGTATTTATGATGACCTTCGGAATCATTGTTTCCTTCAGAAGTAAAAAGAAAACGGCACAGGATTATTTTCTGGCATCCAATTCTATTCCCTGGTGGGCAGTAGGTGGGTCACTGATCGCTGCTAATATCTCTGCAGAACAATTTATCGGGATGTCGGGTTCCGGATATGCTCTTGGTTTTGCCATTGCAGCTTACGAACTCATGGCGGCTATAACCCTTATTTTGGTTGCAAAATTTTTATTGCCGGTGTATATCAATAAACAGATTTACACCATGCCGCAGTTTCTCGAACAAAGATATAACAAATCTGTTCGTAGTGGCTTGGCCATATTTTGGGTATTACTTTTTGTTTTTGTAAATATTACTTCCGTATTGTATTTGGGGGCATTGGCTCTTGAGTCCATAACCGGTATTTCCATGTTGTACAGTATTTTATTTTTGGGAATTTATGCAGCAACTTTTTCGATAACAGGAGGGTTAAAAGCGGTGGTATGGACGGATGTTGTTCAGGTGATTGCTTTGGTACTGGGTGGTTTGGTGGCTACATACGGCGTTTTGGACATTGTTGGCGGGGGAATTATTGATGGACTGAAAGAATTGATCGCCCGGGCTCCTGAAAAATTTGACATGATCATAGAGAAAGGCACGATGATGATACCTGATGGGAAAGGCGGATTAAAAGATGCGTATATGGATCTTCCGGGTATCAGTGTTCTGATCGGAGGAATGTGGATTGCCAATTTATATTATTGGGGCAGTAATCAATATATAATACAACGGGCACTGGCTTCCAAATCATTGGATGAGGCTCAGAAAGGAGCGGCCTTTGCTGCGTTTATAAAGGTTTTTTTACCATTGATTATCGTCATTCCGGGTATTGCAGCCTATGTATTGGGCGCTGAATTAACCAAATCCGATCAAGCGTATTCATGGGTGTTGAACAATCATGTAGCTTCCGGATTAAAAGGAATCACGCTGGCGGCATTAATAGCTGCAATCGGTTCTTCAGTTGCAGCCATGGTCAACAGTACATCGACGATTTTTACTTTGGATATTTATCAGCATATTTTCCTGAAACCAAGTGAAACAGAAGAAATTAAACAGGATAAGTTAGTAAAAGTGGGTAAAATATCCGCATTGGTTGCCCTTATCGTTGGAATGGTAGTGGCGCCTTCTTTGGGTACACTCGATCAGGCCTTTCAGTTTATTCAGGAATTTACAGGATTTATAAGTCCGGGTGTGGTTGCGATCTTTTTGTTGGGAATGTTTTGGAAAAAAACATCAGCCAATGCAGCTTTTACCGCAGTTTTGATCTCGATTCCGCTCTCAGCTATCTTTAAGTTTTTTACACCTGAATTGCCGTTTATTGACAGAATGGGTATTTGTTTTTTGATTATCGTCGGACTTATGGTTTTAATTTCTTACATAAACAATAAAGACAAAGACGATCCGAAAGCCATTTATTTTGATGCAGGATTGTTTAAAACAAGTACCACCTTTAATGTTATGGCTATCATCATTACAGCTATGGTTGGAACCATTTATTATTTGTTCTGGTAGTATTTTAAAATTTACGCTATATGGTTTACGCTCTGCACGTTATTTTAGTTTTCTTAATTGTTGGAACGACACCCACACCGGAAGGCCGGCAAAAACAAATCTGTACAAATAGTCAGGTGTTATTGTCGTCCGGGGATACATTATCAAAAGAGCCTAGATATTTTCATAAAGATTGTGAAAAAATAACAGAGGAAACCGAAAAAGGTAAATGTGCAAATCAAAAAATGTACATGGAATTTTATCGTGAACTCAGATATCCTGCCTTAGCAAGGGAAAACGGTATTCAGGGTACAGTAGAAGTTTCTTTAACGATTTCAAAAGAAGGTTATATCAAAGATGTCAGGTTGATTAAAGACATCGGCGGAGGCTGCGGCAAAGAAGTTGTCAGCTATTTCCAAAAAATGAAAGACCAGCATGTCCTATGGATTCCCGCGTTTCAGGATGGTTTAGCTGTGGAATCAGAAAAAATAATCCCGGTGAATTTCAGATTGGATTAGGCATTATTAATCCTTTTGATTTTATCTGATCAGTGTAAAAGAGTCGATTTTTAAAAATTCTTCGCCTTTACATTGATATTTTACTTTGTAAAAATACAGACCTGACGTCATTGGCTGACCTTTGAAAGTTCCGTCCCATAAAGAAAACTCTGATTGGGCTTCCCAAAGTTTTGCACCGGAACGATCAAAAATCTGAAAAAACTCCATTCCCTCCAGTATAAATTGGTTGCTGATACCATAATTTTCGTTCAATCCGTCATTATTAGGTGTGAAGGCTTTGGGAAGTAAAATTTTGTCACATTCTATATCATTTTCGTCGACTACATAAATTCTGACAGTATCCGTTATCGTACAATGCCTGTAATTGATTACTGAAGTATACGTCGTGCTTTCATCCGGAGTAGCAATCGGTGCAAAAGGGTTGGTGAGATCCAGATTGTTTGTGGGAGACCAGCCAGCTGTTTGGGCACAACTGCTACCTATGGCTATTGAGACGCTGCTTCCGCTGAATATTGTGGTATCACGGGTGACAATCTGGTCAGGAAATACATAAGATGACTCTATTTCGAGAGGAGAGAGAGCTCTGTCTGTCCACAGAATATTGTCAAGTTGGCCAGTCATAGACAGACTGCCTAATGTGCTGCACTTATTTGCACCAAAAGTTAAAGGATTTGTTTTACTGACAGGAATATTTTCGCGGGAGACAAATCGTTCCTGTAATACATTATCCAGATAGTAAAAATATTCAGTTTCGGATTTGACCAATGTAAAACGGTGCCAACAATACGCAGGATTAAGTTTGGAAAGATTGATCATAAAATTATTGGAACTGCTTCCCATAAAAAACAAAATTTCGTCGTTTGCGGTCAGATATTTTAAGGTCATGGTTGAATCATTACCTATACAGTTGGCAGAGGTTGCAAAAATATCCATATCAGACTGTGCATCCACCAAAGTGAAATAAAAATCAAAGGTATAGGATTCACGGATAAACAAATCTGAATATGTTGCAGGAAAAACCAATGTGTCATTTCCATCAAAGATCAAACTATTGCCATTTAAACCACAAACACAAGTTGGATCTCCCGTTACGGCAAGATCAGCAAAAAGACCTTGAGTTTCTTTATAGTCACAATTGTCAAAATAATATTGAATGGACGTTTGAGACCTGACGGAATAAACAGAAAGTAAAATAATAAATAAAGTATATTTTATCTTGAAAAATTTCATGAATATTATTTAAAATTTTTGATTAAATCGTCAAAACCGGGAGGAAGAATATCGTTGACCATGGCTTGTGAATATTCAGAAGCCAGTTTGTCAACTTTGTTTTTCCATTCAGTAAAACAGGTAATCAATAAATCTTCCAACTCTTCTTTTTTATCCGGATGCAATAATTCCTGGTCTATGTGCAGGTGATCAAGAGTCATGGCAGCATTGCCTTCCATGGTTATGCCCTGTACATTGGCGCTGACTCGGGTTGTTGCCAGTTTTTGTTGCATAGCAGCTTCCTGCTCTTTCATATTGTCTAATAGACCGTCAAACATGTTTTTTTAATTTTATTATTTTTGAATCTGAATCATTTTAACATCATACAATTTGTTTTCCTGGTGTACGGAAACAAAATAGACACCATTCATCCACCCATTGACCGGAAGGGAAAAGGTGTTTTTGCCGGGTTCAACGGGAAACTTCTGTTCCCAGATTTTGACACCTTTTACATCATGAATGATGATATCAGCGGCGTGTTGTGAAAAACTTTCAAAAGAAACCGTGATATCCTGAGAGGTCGGATTAGGAAAAACCAACACATTTTTATTTGGTGCATCCACATCTTCATCGGAAGACAAAACTCTTTTGCCGTTAGAAAACCAGGTAGCCCATCTGAATCCTTCCAGCCAAACAACACCGGTATTGGCTTTAGATTCGATTTTGCTGTCCTGAAGATCTATTCGGGCAATTCTGTATTCGTTGACATCAAAATTATCAAACATCATTTGATTATCTTTTGTTGAATACGTCGGGTAGGCTAAAACATTATTTTCGAAAATGGTTTCGACAGTGCCGGTTTCGAGGTTGGCGCCCAATAAATAATTATCGGTACCATCAATATAATCAAAAGCAATAATGTAAGGACTGTTTTTTGAAAATGTCGGATTTCCTGCACTGACGTCATTTGGCAAAGCAGAAAACAACTTGTCAATACTTCCTAAAGCAAAGGAGTTATTGGCATTATTCCAGACTTTAATAAATCCGATATCCCAGTATGAGATCGTTCCGCCTGAAGCACTACGAAGTTCGTTTTCAGCATCATACATGATATATTCGCCGGTAACGTCAAACTCCATGGCATCAGCATACAGAACATCTCCGGTCGTCACACCTGAAGTAAAGGTCGGGTTGTACAATTCATAAGTATTAGAAACCACAGAAGAACCTGAAAAGTCAAAAACATACAGGAGATTGTCCAGATCGTCTTCTAAAGCAGCTACTTTCAGTCCGTCTTTGGAAATGATTACATTTCTCCATACCGGGTCGCTGCCGAGAACAGTTTCAGTTTTTTGATTGGTATTCCAATTGATATTGATATAATATATTTTTTTATCAGCTCCTACATAAACGATTTCCGATCCATCGTCTGAGATACTTGGTTTACTGATGATGGATCTGCTTGTCAAAGGATTGGCGAAGGAAATCGGTTGTCCTGCGGCATTGGTGATAAACAATCCGTTTTTATTCTGATTGGTAAAAAGAATAAGATCCTGACCCGGATTTTGGGGGACATCATTCTGGTAATCATCCTGACTGTCACCAAGAATACCTACATCCGTAAAAGCTTTTTTAGCAGCGGTGACTTCATTGGAGTTGGCTCCGAAAAAATCTGTTGCTGCTTTGATCACAGCTACCCTGCAATCTTTAAATTTTGAAGATTTGGTCAGATATTGCGCTAAGGCACGGTAAAACACTCTTTCAGCTACTTCTTTACCTACTGCTGTGGCAAATAAAAAGAATGCATGGTTGGGAATTCCGCTGTTGATATGTACCCCTCCGTTATCTTCACTACCGGTATATCTTTCATTGTAATGTTTTGGTTGCCATCCTTTGCTGAACTGGTTGGTCTGAGCACCGTTGTGGGGATTGGACATTGATCTCAGGGCTCCGGAAGGGAATGCTGCTGGTTTGACAACATCTTCGCCAATATTCCAATCATCCCTGTCGATCATAGCACCAAAAATATCGGCAAATGACTCGTTTAAAGCACCGGATTCACCTTGGTATACCAGGTTTGCCGTATTTTGAATGACACCATGTGACATTTCGTGCCCCGCTACATCCAATCCTCTGGCAAGCGGTAAAAATGCGTTGTCACCATTGCCATAAAACATAGCGGCTCCATTCCAAAAAGCATTACCCATAGAAGAACCATCATCATCAGCCACATTGATGAAAGACACAATATTCCCTTTATTACCGTCTATAGAATTTCTGTTATGAACGATTCGGAAATATTCAAAAGCTTTACCACCATTATAGTGAGAAGATACTCCCGCCGGTGAATTGACCCAGGTATTATTGGAAGAAGTTACATGATCATAGTTAAAGTTGTCCTTTGCGGGTGAGGTGTTAAATGCATCAATCGTCCATATAACTCCTTGCGGATCGTCAGGAAAAGATGATTGTGCCGAAAACATATCTCTCGATGCATCAATCAGATAAAATTTATTGGCAACTTCATACGTGTTGATAGATCTGTTGACATTTAATAAATCTCTGGCTACTGCCTGGGTTTTTCCATCCAGCAATGTTGGTTTTTCTTCATTTATGACGGCACTTTGATGCAAACACTTACCAAATTTCTGGGTACCAAATCCGTGAAATTTACATAATGAAGGATATTTATCGGTTATTTGGCCGGATAAAGCATCGACAAAAATTTCCCATCTGTTGGTAATGTCAGCGTAGGTTGTTATGTGATAGACCAATACAAACTGATTATTTTCTTTTTTGTAAAGAACCAATTGTGAAGTTGTCCGCTCTCCGGGAAGGAATTTTTTGTGATTTTTTTCCATTTTCTGCCAGTAACTAAATGCTGAAATAGCTTTTTCTATTGCCTGATCATCGGATACGACCGGTGAGGTTTCCAGCCAATTGATGTCAGCTACATATTTGCCGTTGAGAAAATCGAAACCTGCGTTGTCGCCATGAACCATAATCTCTGCTCCGAAAACCGGTATTCCCTTGTAATGCTGAGCCAACTTGACATGGTTTACTCCCAGTTCGTCGGTGTTGGTCTGAACAGGAACAAATGAAATGTGATCATCCTGGATTTTCATCAGATCTTTAGCTTCATCGATATATGCTGCAGCCTGATCTTCCAAAGGAAGATTACGAAGGGAAGATTTTGATTTTCCTTCAATATATGTCGGCAATCCTTCCTCATTCAAACTACCTGCTTTCAACTTTGAGGGCCCTTCAAAAAACGGTAGGGTTCCCGGTGTGAATGTAAGGTTTTGGGACGTTGGTGTATTGGTTTTTACATGATCCGGTTTAGGAGACAAAGTATACTCCGGTTTTGATCCGGAATTTGGATTGGTGCTACCTTGTATTTTTTTGAACTGACCTTCTGCCTGAGGTAACAGGACAACAAAAATCAAAACCAGCAAGGAGAAAAAGGATTTACCATTAACCATAAAACAACATTTAGAATGAATATTAAAAGAAGATTTATTTATTTTATTGCACTCCGGAAAAAATTAAAGTGTTCCTGAATACAAATGAATGTTATTATTTGAAAAGATTTATTAAAAAATTTTGCTCCATGGATACATTCAACCTTTTATTTAACAGGATTATCCGGATTTAAGTTCGCTTTTTTGACCATAAACATCAGATTCTGATACCACGTGTCATATTCTTTTATCAAAATTTTCTCACCGCCCCAAACTATTTTTTGTTTGTCTGTGTCTGTTGAAACTTCAATAAAAAAATACCTGTTTCCGGGATTATCGTAAGGTTTGTTTTTAATATTGAGTATTTTTGGCATGGCAAACATTTGTTTGGTAAAATCAGGATCTGCTGTAAAAAGTTTTGTTAATACTTTTTCTTCCTCTTTGTATACCATACCTTTTTCCGTAAGGTAGTAATTAGTAACGGCACCTGTGAAACCTCCGCCGTTACCGAAACTGATGTAATTTTCTTTATGTTCTCCGGGGATAAAAGGAGTGGTTTTGCATGAAAACTGAGTCGTCATAACTACCAGAAATGTTGAAAACAAAAATATTCGGAGATTCAACCGGTGCATAAGATACTTTTATTTTTTTCCTTACGGAAATAATGGATTGAGGTAAAATTATATAAAACTGAGACGTTTGATTTAAAAACAATCCCATTTTGTAAATGCTGTAAAATCAATACAAACATTCATTATTTTTTCCGGCAAGGGCAAATACAGGTTTTCTGTGCATCCATTTTCCATTCGTAAAGTCAGGAAAAGATTGGGGTGCGTTGCCTTCGGCGATGGATTGTTCTGATAAACATGTGATGGCAGCCCATGTTGCATGGTCATAAACATCCAATGGCATGTCTTCTTTTCTTTTGAGGGCTTCAATAAATGCGTGTAAAACAAAAAAATCCATTCCGCCATGGCCGGCACCTGATGCTTTTTCACCAAATTTTTGCCAAAGCGGGTGGTCGTATTGTTTCAGGTAGGAATCGGCATTTTCCCATTTATGGGACGGACTTTTGCCTTCGATGTGAATGGATTTGTTGATGTCCATCCAGATACCTTTTGTGCCCTGGACGCGAAAGCCCAGGGAATACGGACGCGGCAGACTGGTATCATGGGTAAGGACAATGCTCTCGCCGTTGTGGGTTTGAATTGAAGTGATGACCACGTCTCCCAGTGAAAATTTTACCTCCGCATTCGGGTGGTCTTTGCCGCCATTGGGATGGTTTATGATATGTTCGTGTAATCCCCTGGCTTTTGAAGCCATTGAAGTTAATCTGACAAAACGGTTTCCCCGGTTGATATTCAGCATATTATGAATGGGGCCAATGCCGTGCGTAGGGTAGAGGTCGCCATTTCTGTAAACGGAATGTTGGGTTCGCCAGCGGGCTTCGCTAAAACCTTTTTCGCCGAATTCGACACCACCGCCATAAAGTTGTTTTCCGTTATTGAATTTTACTTCCCTCAGATCGTGCTGATAACCTCCTTCGAGATGGATGAGTTCTCCGAACAGATTTTCTCTTACCATTTGTAAAACGGCCATTACATCTCTCCGGTAGCAAACATTTTCCAGAATCATAAAAGGTGTCCGTGTTGATTCATAAGCACGCACCAGCTGCCAGCATTCTTCAATACTTGTAGCGCCGGCAACTTCACAACCTACCGCTGTTTTGTTTTCCAAAGCATCCAACGACATGATGGTGTGCCATTCCCATGGCGTGGAGATGATGACAGCATCCGGTTTGGTTTGCACCAAAAGATTCCGGTAATCATACGGTCCTTTGGTAAAAAGTTTTGGCTCGTGGCCTTGTTTTTCTTTGACCAGAAGTTTTGCTTTTTCAGCTTCCGTACCATCGATGTCACAGATAGCAATGACAGATACATCCTCTCTCAAAAGTGCGAGGGAAAGGGTATCCATACCTCTGGCGCCAACACCAATAAAAGCCAGAGAAATTTTGTTTTGGTTATGTTTTTGCCCGATCAATGTATCAGGCAGAATACTGGTAGCAGCTGTTACAACCGCCACATCTTTTAAAAAAGTTCTTCTTAACATAAAAACAAATTACCCGGGCAAAACGGCAATACAACTTACTTCAACATTAACATATTTGGGCAAATTGGCTACTTCAACCAGTTCGCGGGCAGGAGCTGTGGCTTCATCAAAATAGGAAGCATACACCGCATTAATCCGGGAGTACATACCCATATCTTTGACAAAAACAGAACATTTGACGACATGGTCAAAAGTAAGTCCTGCTTCACCGAGGATGTATGAAAGGTTTTTCATGACCTGGTGGGTTTCAGTTTCTATATCTGAAAGTTGTAACTCACCGGTAGACTGATCTATAGCGATCTGACCGCTTACATACAAGGTATTTCCTGCTAAAACGGATTGGTTGTATGGACCTACCGGACTTGGAGCTTTACTGCTGTTGATTATTTTTTTTGACACAAAAAATAGATTTAAGAATAAAATGATTAATTATCTTCTTCTTCAGTTTCACCTGCATCTTCAGAATCAAGGCCCATTTTTTCTTTGTATTTATCAACTTTTTGTTGGGCTTTGTCTACATCTTTTTCGCATCTGGCTATTTCCTTTTCAGTATATTTTACATTTTTTTCAGCATCTTTTAATTTCATTTTGGCTGCTTTTTCGCCATTTTTTCCCATTTGTTTTTCGTAGGTAGCTTCAGCTTTGGCGTACATAGCATTGGCTTTTTCATACGATTTTTGGGCTTTTTCAAGTGTTTTCTGGCTTACTGAAAGATCTTTTTCTGCCATTTTAAGGAATTGATAATCTTTTTCATTTCGTTGTGCCTGAGCTGATTGAGGGATAGTGAAAATCATCAAAATAAAAATAAACAAGGAAGCTAAGATTTTGTAATTCATGAGAACATACTTTGAAAGGGTGATAAAAAAGATATAACTACATTTATAACATTGATGTTACATGCAAAAGTAATCATTGTAGTTGGAATGTATGGAATTTGCGGCAAAATATTTAGCTCACCAAAACATAAAACTATGATTATTAGTACAAAAGCCTTTCTTTTTTTGAAGATGTCAGGTGGGTTTATTTTTTTTGGTTCATGTCGAAAATATTCAAAAAAGTATTCATATCGACATGACGTACATGATCCGTAAGCGGGTTTGGGTCAGGGTAACAAAGTGCCTCAAATAAAGCTTGTTTTTTTGTTTTATCCACATCAGGAAAAACAGGGATTCGATATACCTTTTGTGAAATTGCGTCGAAAACATGGAGTGAACCATAATATTGTGTAAAACCATATCCCGGAATCTCCACATTGGGTTTTGTTTTTACCAACGATTTTTTTAAAGGATCATATTCGAAAATAAATGGATTGCCCTCCATATTTCTGTCTATCTGATAGAGTACGGCATGATGATCATAAAATTCATTATTTTGGATGGCATCAATCAAAACAGGCAGGATGTCGGATATCACATCTATATTCAAATGAACCAAAAGCAGACATAATGCGTCATAACCATCTTTTCCAAGCTGAGCGTAAGAGGGTAATTTACCACGGTTGTATGTTATCAGTTGTTTTAATCTGAAAGCATTGGTATTATCGACCATTTCGCGGTAAGGAGATTTAAAAAGATCTTCGGAGGAGCGTACATACTGATCTTTAGTTTCCATGTCCAACAATTCCCGAATCAAAAGAGAGTCGAGCCCGGTTTCATAGGTTTTTCTCCAATCCATATAGTCAACTTCCGACAGGTAAATATTTTGCTGATTATTTTGGGCCAGGTAAGATTGTAGTTCATAAAAAGATTCTCCTTTCAGGCTTCCGTGCTTCAGCAAAGCGGGGATCAGTTTTTCTCTTTTTTCTCTGAAAGCCCAGGAAAGGGTGTTATAGGTATGCGACAAGTCGCCGAAACCGGACGAAAAAACTTCATAAAACAGGGAATCCGCTTTATCGTTATTTCCTTTTTTGCTTTGTCTGTGTGCCTCGTAATACAAATCAAAGTTTTTACAACCCTGATTTTGTGCCACAGTTTGGAAGGAAAACGTAAAACCAATAAAAAGTAAAAATAACATTTTCATTTTTGCGGGATTTGTAAGCAGCAAAAATATAAAAATATTCCGGTATTACAGCGTGATTTTTTACAAAAGGGGTAGGCTTAATCAAACAAGAAAAGCCCCTCATCATATGAAAAGGAGCTTATTATTTTGTATCCGAAATCAGGAAATTATTCTACCTCTTCTTCTACTTTGGCCTGAATGACCATCTTGCTGTTATAATACATGTTGCCTTCATGCCAGTAAGCTCTGTGCATCATGTGGGTTTCACCGGTAGTTCTGCATACTGTCAACTGAGGCATCTCTGCCTTGTGATGTGTTCTTCTTTTATTTTTTTTGGATTTGGAAACCCTGCTCTTAGGATGTGCCATAATAAAATATTTTAGTACTTACAATTTAATGTCTTTGAATATATTGATGGTATCCCCATCGTCTTCTTTTTGTTCTCCGGCTTCTGTCAGATATCGTAACACTTCATCATTACAAGGTCTGATTTTTTCGTTTTCGCAATCATAAATTTTGATAAGCGGTACGGAAACCAAAATGTTTTCATAAAGTAATCCGGCCAGATTCAGAGAAGTATCTTCCTCTTTGATAAACATTACTTCATCATCACTTTCATCAGGGTTTCCGGTTTTTACATGTAATGTACTTTCCGTAATAACCGGTAAATGAATGTCAGCCAGGCAACGATCACAATTCGTTTCCACAAATCCTTTGATTTTGGTCTGAACGATGATATGGTTACTCCTTTTATCGACCTCGACTTTTGCGCTAAACCGTCCTTTTTTTACTAAATTCTGATCAAACTCAGCAAAAAAATCATCGTCTATCTCAAAAGTATAGGTGTGTAACTCATTCTTCAAACCCGTTATCGGTAATGAAAAATGTTGTAACTTGTCCATGATAAAAGAACTTTTTGAAATCGGGCTGCAAATGTAGTAATTAATCATTTATTTTTTGTCATTTCGACCATGAAAATGATAAAAAAATCTTCAAAATTAAGGGAAGGTCCTTTTACAGCCATATTTCAAGCATGCCACCGTCGTTTTTTTCAGAGATAAATCGAACAGAAAATTCGTTTTTCGCTATAGCGGTGACCTCACTTTTAAGAACCCCCTCTCCTTTGCCACAGATGACGTACACGATTGATCTTTTGCGTTGATAGTTTTCTTTAAAAAAGGCCCTGCACATTCTGAGTTGGTATTGTAATATGATAATAGCGCCACTATGGATCATCGAAGGTTCGAGTTTTTCGATATGAAGATCAATGGTGTTAGGATGGGCAATATCCATCGGTACTGTTTTGGTTTCTTTTTTTTCAAATACCCAATCCGGAAATTCGAATGTGTTTTCTTCTATTACTTTAATATTGCCGGCACTACTTATGATGACCCCTTCATCCGTTTTTACTTTGACTTTGCCATCTTTCAAAACTTCCAAAACGGTCCCTTTGCGCTGAGATTTTAACAGAAAAACCTTTTCCCCTATCCAGAATGACATACTATTGTTGTTTAAAAACTGATTTTCAGTTGGGTTTTCAACTCTGTTCTGTTGCGCCCTTCGATAAATTCATTGCCCGAACCGATGACCCCGTCGTTTGCAAAAAAGGTGTTTCCGTAGCGGAATTCCCAGGTAAGCCAATTATTTATCCGGTATCTGAAATTTGTATACAATCTCGATCCCCGGTGTTGGAAAAAAGGTATAAAAAATTCAAAGAGGATATCATTTTCATAGGTATAAATCCTGGCATCAAAACTTTCAATGTCAAAAACACAATACCGTGCCGAAAACGAAAAGGGTTTGGCTATCGGTTTGTATATCAAATCCTGATACATCAGCACGCCGGAAGAACGGCTTCCTTTTTCATAAAATGAAAACTCTATTCTGTTCCGGATTTCCCATTCAGAACTGATTTTATAGTTCATGTGAAATCTCAGTCGCTGTAAGACAAAATCTTCAGGTGCATAGATGTAGTCACCTGATGTAGATGAGGGATTAAGTTGTTTGTTGACAAAACGATATTGTGTGTACACATCGAGTTTTCGTTTGAGTGTATAAGCGATTTTGACAAAAAAGTCTCTGCCGCGTGTCGGACCGTTACGTCGATAGCCCACCCAGGGATTTTTCCAGAAGTCAACATAGGTGCTTATGACTATTTTTGGAAAAGGACGTATATCAAAACCGGTATACAAACCATTTTCATTGATGGGTAAAGTCGCATCACCAAAAGCATTGGCATTCAACACTTGATATTCAGGCGAAAAATGTCTGTATAACATGGAAAAATCGATCCTTCTGTCCAGACTGGCCAATAAACCATTGGTAATGGCAGGTGCTCCGTTGTCACTGACTGCCCATTCTCCGAAAAAGGTGACATTTCGTCTTTGATATTGATAATCAAAACTGGTATTGTGCAGTTGTTTTCCTGTAAAGGTATATTTTCGGTACAAAGCTTCGTCTCTGATAAAAGGAATGTTGAATCCTGTATATAAATAATTCAGACCCAGTCTCAGGTTTTTGTATTCGTATTTGATACTACCACCGGCATTCATTTGTTTTGCAATATTTTTGCCTAACATTTCTGAAGCGGTGCGGTGTAAACCACTTTCTATAATGGACGAAAAATTTTCAAAATCAGAATTTTCAGTTGTATCACTTTGAATCCGGGCATTAAGTGGTTTGTACGAAGCCAGGACACCAATACGAACTAAAGGATGTGGTTGAAACTCTGCAGCCACACCCCGGAAGTAATTGACTTCATTGACCGAACTGTAGGGACGCGAAAACCGGTTACCTTTTTTGACATTCATGACAAAGGAAGATTTCCGGCCGCCGAAATCATTGTGAATAATGATTCCCTGACCCATGCTCGCTGTAAAATCTCCGATAGTAACTGAATTGATTTTCGGTGTAAGTTTGGTCCCGTGAAGAAAAAACGAATAAAAGTCAAAACCGGCCCGATTGATATCTCTGAAAAACGGTTCTCCGGGATCTTTTTCGGCTGTCAGCCCCATCCTGAAATAATTGCCCGCCTGATATCGGTAACGAAGGTAAAAACTGTTGGGATCGCCAATATAAGGTGTGACTCCGTCGCTGTTGGGAAGGTAACCTTTTCGGGTTTGCAGGACCCTTTTTGCTTTTAAGAAAAGATCGGAATCACCTTCCTTATAAAACTCTTTCCAGTTAAAGGCGTACAAATCCTGAAATCCTCTTTTGACGGTGAGAAACGGAACAATGTTTTTGATAAACGGCAGGGTCCAGGATGGAATGGTCTGTAATTCATAAATACTCAGAAAATTTCCAAAAGTATTTCGGTGTTGCAGCAGCTGACGAATCTGGTTTTCATTGATGATGATGAGATCGCGCAATTCTTCTTCCGTAGCCTCATTGATGTCAATGGGATTCTGATAATAAAAAGAAAGATTTTCGAAAATGGTATTAAAATCAAAATTTTCGTCTTCACTATTTTCCAAAAAATCTTCGATGATGGTGGCTACTAAAGGGTTGTCCTGCACATTCTGTGAAAATGAAGGGTATACAAACATTAACTGAACCCCAAACCATAAGGAAAGGAAACGCAAGGTTTGCAAACTGAAATGTGGTCGGATCATAAAATCTTTATTGCCGACGGCAAAAATAACAATTATTGTCTCAGTAGGTATGAGTTGGACAAAAAGGAATTGTAAAATATATCTTTTCACACAATTGTTTCCGAAGACGAAAAAGACCAATGTGTTTTTTGCGAATATTTTTAATGAACGTCATTGCGAAAATTATTTTTTCCGGCATGTTACTAAATTAGCAGTTTTGGATAAATTTTGTAACAACCGTCCTCCGTAGTTTTGTCAAAAATATTGAGATTATGTTGTTTAAAATGTATTTTATTCCCCTTTGTTTTTGGTTTTTAACGTGTTTTAGCCTTTTTGCACAACACGATGAGCCATGCGGTCAGGCGCACGTCACCCGTCAATGGTTTGTCAAACATCCTGAAAAGATGAACAACTACGAAGTAACATTGGAAAAGATTTACAAAAATCTGAAAAATAAACATATTGAAAACCGGAATGATACACTTTATACCATACCGGTAGTATTTCATATATTGCATCTCAACGGACCTGAAAATGTGAGTGACGAACAAATTTTTGATCAGATCAGGATTCTGAACCGTGATTATCAAAAAATGAATGCAGATACTTCCATGGTGGTTCCGGCTTTTAAAAACAATATTGCTAAAGTGAATTTTGCTTTTAAACTGGCAACTATTGATCCGGATGGTTATTGTACCAATGGTATCGTACGCCATTACACGCCTAAAACGGTGTGGAATGCCAACAATCTGGCTGATTTTACCTATACTTGGCCTCCAGAAAAATACCTGAATGTTTATGTCGTTCGCTCAATCAATATTGCTCCGGCATACACGTTTCTTCCCGGTATCGGCATCCCGGAATCTGCCGATGCGATCGTCATTCAACACAATATCATGGGAAGTATCGGTACGGCAAGTGTAGCCAATTCAAGAGCACTGACACATGAAGTGGGCCATTGGTTTGGTTTGCCTCATACATGGGGTGTGACGAATGCACCCGGTGTCGCATGTGGGGATGATTTTGTAGAGGATACACCTTTAACTAAAGGGTTTACTACGTGTGCGATCAATAATTCAAAAATCTGTGACCCGCTTATCGAAGAAAATGTTCAGAATTATATGGATTATGCGCCTTGCAAACTTATGTTTACCAATGGCCAGTCAGATTACATGCATGAAACCATTAACCTTGGTCTTAATAAAAGAAATCTCTTAATCAGTGATGAAAACCTGATAGCAACCGGAGTAACAGGAAATAATCCTTGCGCGGTAAAAGCTGATTTTGAAGCAAGCAGCGTTACCATTTGTAAAGGTCAGTCGGTTGTTTTTACAAATAGAAGTCAAACAGGTGATGCAACCGGTAGTTTGTTGTGGAATTTTGAAGGTGGTTTGCCGGCAACTTCCACAGACAGCACGGTTGAAACTACTTTTTCCGATGCAGGTGATTTTTTGATTACACTTATCGTAACCAGTCCAAACGGTACAGATACTACATTCCGATACATCAGCGTTATTGATGGCGAAAACGGAAAAAAACCGGAACATATATATTCTTTTTCCGGTGAGTTTCTGCCTGATGATCTTGAGGTTTATAATATACCGGAAGACGTTTCGAAATGGGAGATTCAACCTTTTGTTGGAGCCAATCAAACGGAAGGTTGTGTGTATCTGAATAATTTTTCCAATCCGGCTTTTGGGGCTAAAAGAGATTTTTTTCAAACCGGATTTTTTGATTTGAGTCAGTCCGACAAACCAGAAATGTCTTTTTATTATGCTTATGCAAAAAGATATGAAAACCAGGCGGATTCTTTCAGAATGGAATATACCTTCGATTGCGGTGAAACCTGGAAAAATTATTTGGGTTTGCCTTCACCAAATACCATGGCCAACAATACCGGTAAAACCAGAAATACAGCATTTGAACCATCTGGTGATCAGGAATGGAGGAAACTTACCCTTTCGGGAAATTTTGCTAATATTTTCAAAAATAAACCTAGCGTACGGTTCCGCTTTTATTTCGGGTCAGATTCCAATAATGCAGGCTCCAATAATATGTATCTCGATGAAATCAATATTACCGATGAAGTTTCGACGGCGACCAAAGAACTTTCACCTGATATTTTTGAAGTTTTTCCCAATCCTTCCAACGGGGTCGTAAACCTGTTAATTCCTTTTCAGAAAAGTTTGATTGCCGGGGTGACTCTTACAGATATCACCGGAAATAATATTCACGTTTTACAGGAGGGTTCGGAAAACAACGGAACAACACATTTTACCCTGAACGACAAACTTGTTTTGCCGGCTGGAATTTATTTTCTCAAAATATTTATCAAAGGGTATTCCGTGTCCGTTATAAAGGTTGTTTTGTTGTAATTGTAGAACCCAATCTTTTACTATCAAAAAAAACCTGACATTTGTTCGGGTTTTTTTTATTGCAATCTATTTGTTTTTTGAAATCATATTGTAGACTTCACCATGCGATCAATTTTTATACATATATTTTTATTCTTTTTTGGAACAAGTTTGTTTTCTCAAAATACCTTCAATTTTCAGGGAAAAGTGTTTGATCAAAATGGCAACGCTGTTGATCTGGCATTGGTCACTTTGGTATCAACTTCAGATTCAACCATCAGGTATTCGGTGTTTTCAGATCAGGATGGCAGTTTTTTGGTCAACAGGATAGATGAAGGTTTGTACAATCTTAATATTGGTTTTCCGGGATGTGATGTTTTGTTGCAAAAAATAGAAATCACCAAAAATGGTGGTGTTGATGATCAGGGAAATTTTGTTTTGACATGTACTTCCACAACCCTGGATGAAGTAGTCGTCAAAGGGAAAACCTCATTTATCGAACGCAAAACGGATCGTATTGTCGTTAATCCCGATGTTTTGATATCCAATGCAGGAAGTAATATACTCGAAACTTTGGAAAAAGCTCCCGGCATTTGGGTAGATCCATCAGGAGATATTTCTCTTAAAGGACGCAGTGGCGTGGCTGTTTTTGTCGATGACAAACCATTATATCTTTCCGGTATAGATTTGCAGAATTATTTGTCATCCATTCCGGCTTCCACTGTCAAACATATTGAAATCATGGCCAACCCTCCGGCCAAATACGATGCTGCAGGCAATGCCGGTGTGATCAATATCGTCACCAAAAGAAATCTTGTTGCCGGTTTTTTCGGAAATCTGTCCCTGAGCCTTCAACAAGGGAGATATACCCGAAGTAACAACAACCTCAATTTGTTTTATAATAAAAACAAGTGGAGTACCTATCTGAATATTTCAGGTGGCGTGCGCAATAGCTTTCAGGATCTGAATATCAACAGGTATTACAAAAATAATTTTTCGACCAATGCGTCTTCTTTTTCCCAAAATTCTTTTATCGTCAAAAAGGGTCATTCTGTAAATGTTAAATGGGGATTGGATTATTATATGTCGACCAAAATGACTTTGGGGTTTTTTGTCAGGGGGCTGACCAATCCCAATGATAACCACACCGTTAATAATGCATTGATCAGAGATCAGTCTGATGAAATCCGCAATCGCGTTTTTGCAGATAACACCACGCAAAACAGTTTCAGAAATGTCGCTTCCAATTTGTACGCAAAATACCTTACAGATGATGAAGGTGGACATATCCTGGCAGATGTTGATTATGTGCTTTACCGTTCGCAGAGCAATCAGATTTTTAATAATGACATCTTTTCAAATACCAATAATCCGGTGTATCGTGATATTATACGTGGTGACTTACCTTCAGATATAACTATTGTAACCGGAAGAATCCAATATGAAAAATTTTTGAAGGATAAATCAAAAATGGAAATCGGGATAAAAACAGCAAATACCCAAACCGACAATACAGCAGCATATACCAAGACCATTGGCAATATTACCACGCCTGACTACGATCTTAGCAATCAGTTTGTTTACAACGAATGGATACACGCTGCTTTTGTCAATTACAACAGAAATATTGGTAAATGGGAAGCCCAGATCGGATTCAGGGCAGAAACAACAAGTTTTGAAGGATTTCAACCGGGCAATATCAGAAATCCTGATACCAGCTTTACAAGGGTGTATCATAATCTTTTTCCAACGATATTTATTTCAGGAGCATTGGATACAGCAAATGTTCATATGTTGCAATTTTCTTTCGGAAGAAGGATAGACAGACCTTTTTTTCAGGACCTGAATCCCTTTGTCAGCCCGTTGGATAAATATACTTTTTATGGAGGAAATCCGGGACTAAAGCCAACGTATTCAAATAATTTTTCTTTAACCCATTCATTTAAAAATAAAATCAATACCACCATCTCCTATGGATTTGTAAGTGACGGCATCAACGAAACCCTCGAAATCGTTGACAGTATTTATTATAGTCGTCCTGGTAATATTTCTGACAATCATTCCCTTTCTCTGGCTGTGGATGGCGCCTTTAATCTGACGCCCTGGTACCGGATCAATGCATATGGAGAAGTTGGTTACCTGTCTTACAGAAGCCGGTTGTACACAGAAAACCTGGATACTGCGGGATTATATTACGCTATGAATATTACCAATACCTTTTCAGTTAATAAAGGGTGGTCATTTGAATTGCGTGGCGAATACAGGAGTGACATGGTGTACAGTCAGTTACTGATCAAAAGTTTTGGTATTGTCAATTTTGGGTTGAATAAAAAAATCCTGAAAGATGCCGGCAATATCCGTATTTTGGTTAGTGATCTGTTTTACACCCGAAGAGCAGACGGAATCATCAACAATCTCAGAAACACGCAGGCAGATTGGAACAGCAGATTGGATACACGTTCTGTGACGGTGGCATTTTCATACCGATTCGGAAAAGCTGTTTCACAAAAATCAAAACCAACAGGCAGCGGGTCAGACAGTGAACAACAAAGAGTAAAAACATAACCAGTTTAAAAGTCGGCTGTATGGTTTTAAAAAATAATTGAAATGTCGCTACCGATACAATACGTATTATTTATATCGATTTATGAAGGGGTTTGGTCGATTTGCTCTTGTTTCCATGTTTTGAAAGTATACATTTGACGGAAATAATCATATCATGTACCTTACGTCAGATGCTTCCGGTATTGAAAATCCGACCACATCACGCTGCGATAATCTCGTCATGTATTCAGCCATAAAAAAATTGGAAACAAAACTTCCGTTTCATAATTTTGGCGTAAAATATGTAATGGAGGGTGAGGAAATATACCGGCTTAAAGATGAAGAATATACACTTGCTAAAGGAGAATATCTCCTCACCAACCATTATTGTGAGGGTGGCGTCCTTATCGATAGTAAAAGTGATGTCAAAGGAATTTGTATTGACGTTCGGAATGACGTGTTGACCGAAGTACTTTCAGGTCAGGTTTTTCCGGATGAAGTCAACAATATTTTTGCTGAAACATCCTTTTTTACCTCTGCTGACTTTATGGAAAAAAAATTTGATGCCGGACAGGCTTATGTTGGAAAATTTATGTTGCAACTGGAAAACACCATCAAACCTGACCCTTACAAAAAATATCAGTTTTCCGATGAATTTTATTATCACTTGTGTGAAAATATTATCAAAGATTATGTTCCTGTTTTAAAACAACTACAATCCATAAACTCAAAAAAATTCAGTACCAAAAAAGAAATTTTAAAAAAGGTAGAGCTTGGCAAAAAATATCTGGATTCAAACATTGTAAAAGATATCAATATAGCTGATGTGGCTATGGAATGTTGTATGTCTGAATACCATTTTTTTCGACTTTTCAGACAGATTTACGGACAGAGTCCTTATCAGTATTTAAAAAATATTCGGTTGGAAAGGGCCAGGGATTTATTACAAAATAGCCGCAAATCACTTGAACAAGTTGCTTTTGAAGTCGGATACGGAGATGTATTTTCTCTGAGCAAGGCCTACAAACAAACTTTTGGTTTGCCACCCGGACAAGAAAAAAGGTAAACATCTGCCATCAAATTCAAATTAAACTTTTAATTCCTTTCTTTGACAAAGATGGTTATCAAAGAAAGGAATCTGTCAGCACATCAACCCAACAACTTAACAAACTTCTACAGTTTATTATCATTTACCAGATCCAATAATTCGTCTTTGTAGTTTTTACCTACCGGCAATTGTTTTAATTTGCCACCTTCCATGAGCTCGACCATATTCCCTACAATGGCACTCATCTTGCGAATATTGACGATATAAGATCGGTGGATTCTTCTGAACTTGTTTTCAGGAAGCCTCTCTTCGAGACTTTTCATAGTCTGAAGGGTGATGATACGTCCGGTTTCATGCCGAATAATTACATAATCTTTTAACCCTTCGATGTAAAGGATGTCATCAAAATGAACTTTGACAAACTTTTTGTCTGCTTTGACAAAAATATAGTCTTCCTGTTCTTCGGGAGCGACATCTTCGTGGTCCGACTTTTTGGCCTGAATCTTTTCACTCACTTTGTTGACAGCTTTCAGGAATCTTTCGAGGGATATCGGTTTCAGCAGATAGTCAACCGCATTGAGCTCAAACCCTTCGACAGCATAATCGGGATATGCGGTAGTGAAGATAACTGCCGGAGGATTGGCCAACGTTTTGAGAAAGTCAATACCGGATAATTGCGGCATCTGAATATCGAGAAACATCAGGTCTATGTTGTTGTTTTTCAGAGCTTCATTAGCCTGAAATGCATTTTCACATTTTGCGACCAGGGTGATATTCGGTATTTGCTGAATATACGTTTCTAATACTTCAAGTGCCAGAGGTTCGTCGTCGACAAGGATGGCTTTGATCATGATGATTTTATTTTTGTTAAGGTAATGAATCAATAAATTGTAAGGATAATTGAACTTTATAATCAAAAGGACTTTCTTCGATTTTCAGTTCGTGGTGTTTGGGATATAATATCTGTAAACGTCTTTTGACATTGTTGAGGCCGATACCTCCGGATTTTTTATCGCGGATTTTTGGCATGGAGGGCGCTTTGGAATTTTTTAAATCCATAATGACTCTGTCGTCCAGGATTTTCATATGAAGATTGACAAATCCTGTATTTAACTGATTGTTGATGCCATGTTTGAACGAATTTTCAATAAAAGGCATCAGCAGAAGAGGCGCTACTTTATGATCTGTGGCTTCACCTTCGATATCCAGTGAGATATCCATTTTGGCTCCATGCCGCAACTTTTCGAGTTCGAGATAATTTTTCATGTAGTTGATTTCTTTTTCCAGGGTGACTTCTTTTTCATTACATTCGTAGAGCATATAACGCATCATTTCTGAAAGTTTCAGGACTATCTCCGGTGCCAGATCGGATTTTTTAAGGGTCAGTGCGTACAAACTATTAAGTGTATTAAACAAAAAATGCGGATTTATCTGTGATTTCAGCAATTTCAGTTCGCTTTGCAAATTCTGGCTTTCGAGTTCTTTTTTATCTCCTTTTTGTATCAGCCATTCCTGCATCACCTGATAGATGGTAGCTGAGGCACCTACGAGAAACAAAGAAAAAAAGTTGTAAATCTGACCATCGATGATACTTGCCTGATAATCCGGGTCTGCTTGTGACATCGAAAACAATATGATCGACTTAATGGGTGTCAGTACCGCCGAGGCAAGGAGTAACATGAGGAAATGTGCCCATATTCTTCCGTTGGCAACGTATCTTTTAAAAAGAAAACCAATGTTAAAATATGCCATAAAGGCATAAAAAACCACATTAACCAGGGGAAGTCCCAACTGCATGGTCAATCCGAAATGTCTGTGGCTGATGGTTTGCATCAAATACAAAAGTACCCATAATAGTATATGGTAAAGGGTATCCCGTTTGGTGGATTTTTTAAAGGTATTTTGTACGTCTGACAACATCAATCCGACTTTCAAATGAAAAACAAAAGTACAAATTCCTGTCAAAACACCATCATCTTATAGACAAAAGGCGTACAATAACGGATAATCGAACGCTTTTGGAAAGGAAAAGGGATAATTTGGAAATTTGTTAAATTAAAATATGCTTTGGTTTTTCTTTTTATCTTTGGGTCTTAAACTTCAGCTTTTGACCGGAGTCAGAAATATAGTTTTTTCTTTTTTGCTGTGCCTTTTGGGTCACGGACTTTTTGCCGTGCCTGTCACAGACTTCCGCATACCCGTCACAATACAACGAGATGGTTATATTGTTCCCTTTGCCCTGCAGGGAGGTCTCATCATCATCCAGGCGGTGATCAATGATTCATTAGGGAGTTTTGTAGTCGACACAGGGGCTGAAGGGTTGGTACTCAATAAAAAATATTTCCAGGGAGTCACCGATGAATCCCGTTCCTATTACGGCGTCAATGGTCGCGGCAGAGGACTTACCGTCAGCAAAAACAATAATATCTCTGCAGAAGGACTTTCGTTTACAAATATTGATGCTGATGTCGTCGACCTTTCGTCTATTGAAAATAATAAAAACATCAGAATAGCAGGCCTGATTGGTTTTTCTTTGCTTAAAGACTTTGAGGTTATGTTTCATTACAGGGAACGGCTCCTTGCTCTGTCGAGAGTGGATGAAACCGGACGAATCATTGATCCCATGCCTTTTGTATTGGACAAGGTCGACAGCCTGACATTTGTGTTGGGTAATTTTATTCCGGTGATTGAAGTCAAAGTAAACGGGTTTACCAAAAAGTTTGGCATTGATTCAGGGGCAGAAATCAACCTGCTCGACTTAAAACGATCCAAAAACATCATGTCGGAATTTCTTCCCATGAGGACCATACGACTGGCAGGTGCCAATAATGAAGAAAATGAAGTCATCGCAGGCAGATTGCAGCGGGTTAAACTTCTTGACAAATACAATTGCGGCGCCATGGGTACCGTTTTGATGAATATGGACAATCTCAACAATATATACCGCACCAATCTGGACGGGATTTTGGGATTTGAATTTTTATCACCCTGGCTGTTTAGCATCAATTATAAAAAACAAATGTTATATTTACATCCACTAAAAGTTGTCGTACCCTAATGAAAACATGGACTCTTTTTTTATTTATTTTGTTTTCCTGTTCTTTATTATCAGCTCAGGAAAGTCCTTACTCAAGATGTGAAATACAGGGTGAGGATGTTTTTATCAGATTTCATGAATCGTGTCTCAATTCGAAGCAATGAAGATTGTGCTGCGCTGGAAGATTTTAAAAAGTATGATTTATCGGGATTAATAAAATCCGGTGCATACACCACATGGACGCAAGATGGATGGACGCTGGCAAAAACCGGTGCCTTAACCTACCAATTGCGCAAAAAACTGAGTTTGTTTGACAAACTGTTTTCGATGGAAGATAAGTTTAATATTGATATATCCTATTGGTCCTATCCGGTTTCAGAACGGATAAAACAAGGTAATAAACCGGTAGAAAATGAACCTGTTCGTGTAGACTTTAAAGGTAATGTGGAGTTTGTTTTAAAAGGAAGAGGTAACGCCAAACAGGTGATATTGTCCGGCACATTTAATGATTGGAATGAACGGGATTTTAAAATGATCAAAACCGGAGACGTCTGGAAATTAAAATTGAAGATGCCTACCGGATTATACGAATACAAATTTATTGTTGACGGTGACTGGATCACCGATCCTGCCAATAAATTCAGGGTGCAGAATCAGCATTATACCTACAATTCCATTCTGGTCGTCGGCAAAGATGTTTTGTTTTTCCTTAAAGGATTCCAAAATGCCAAACATGTGGCACTCTCAGGCAGCTTCAACAATTGGGATGAAGAAGGGCTGCCGCTTACCAAATCAAAAGATGGCTGGAGGGTGGTCCAAAAAATTCCTCCCGGCAAACATTATTACAAGTTTGTTATCGATGGACGTGAATGGATCATCGACCCTGATAATAAAATTCAGGAAAGAGACGAAGGTGGAAATATCAATTCCATCCTGATGGTACATTAAACCCTGATAATTCTTCGGTATTTTTAATTTATAAGGCTGAAAGTTCAAAGTATTTGTCTCATTCTATGATTTGAGACGTCTCAAATGATATATTGTCGTGCTTAAACGGACGGTTGCACCCATCTTTGCCCTGTCATTCACAATGTCGTGGTGATGAAAACAAATAATCATGCAACCATTTATCTTTAGTCTGGCAGTTACTTTTTTGTTGTCTTCCTGTAGTCTTACTTCTACAACGTTTATCAAACCCGGAGAACATTTTGAATTGGGCAACAATCCGCATGGATCGTTTAAGGTCAGGGTGAAAAATATATCCGGTCACGAACTTTCTATTTGGGAAGCACCTATTAATGGAGGCCGTCATTCTCCGGTTATCGTCCGACCGAATCAAAGTGTAAGGATAAAAGTAGATAAAGATACGGCTTTAAAAATCGAAAACAAACAAGATAAGGAAGCTGCCGTAAAGCTCAGGGTCACCGGTGATACAGGATTGTCTATGGGATATAACAAAATAAAAGGATAATTAGGGTCTGCTGAAAAGCACAAAAATTATTAATATTCAATATCTTTAGTTCAATTTTTAAGTATGTTAGTGCATTGTTTTTAGAGCAATATATTTAAATTTCGTTCACCTAAGACCCTTACAAAACTTGTTTTTTGTTAGCCAGCAATAAATCATCTTCTGCGTTCAAGTCAAATCAAGGTATTATTATACATCTTCTTTGCCTTCGCCTTGAATCTGATTCATTGCTGACTTTTTCAACAGACCCTAATCATGATAAAAAGATTAATTAAACCGATCGAAATGCCTTATGTATTTCAGGATTTCCTGTTGGCCATTCCCAGAGTGGTGTATGGATATTTGTTGGCGGCAAACTTTGGTGCAGCAAAATTCGGAATGCCCTGGTCTCCGGAAGAAAAAAATCTCAATCTGTTTGAGGTTGCTTTTTGGTTCCCGAATGATGTGGCGAATTTTGGTGCGCCCTTCTCCTGGTTTCCTGCTTTTTTTGCGTGGATGGCAGCCTTCAGCGAAGCAGTCGGTGGTATATTCTGGATATTGGGCTTAAACACACGAATATTTTCTTTTCTGATTGTGTGTACCATGGTAGTTGCTGTTTTTTGGCAACATGGTGACAATGGTATGTGGAATATGTTGCCGGGTATGGGATTCCTTTGGCTTGCTATAGTTTATATGATTGTAGGTTCCGGGCGTTTTGGGCTGGATTATATCATTGCAAAAAAAATAAAATAAGATGAATACCTTACGAATAACAGCTTTTATACTTTTGGGTTTGACTGGATTGTTTTCCTGCGTACAAAAAACCCATTCATATCCGGTCAGGTTTGTATTGGATGTAAGCCATATTCCTAATGTCAGCGAAGTCGCCATTCGCGGATCAAATCGACCGTTAACCTGGGAAAACGATTTTCCCATGCAAACTTTGGTGAAAGACAGCCTCTATGTGGCAGAAATTACTTTTGTAACCGGATATTTAGGTGCTGAAGTAAAGTTTGTCGTCAACGGCCAATTTGAATTGTCCGGACAGGAAAACCGGAGATTTAGGTTTGACACATCATCAGATACTACGGTGTACAAAGCGGTATTTGACAAAATAAAACATTAATCGACTGAACATTTTGAAAATGGCAGGAGTTATGTGTTCGTCGTTCAGATATCAAATGCAATAACATTTGTTTTTTGACCCGACAATCATCCAATAATCCTGTAAACATGTTTTTTTTATTTATGTCCTTGAGTTTTGACCTGAAAACGACGGGACTTCAGTTCGGATATTTTCTCGCTCTCCTGTTTTTTGTCATTTTTATGGTCAGGGGATTCACAGAAGACAGACTATCTGACAAAATGTTGGCATGGGTGATGTTTTTTATGGCCATGCTTATACAGGATTATACTTTTGGTTTTGCCGGTATCAATGTTCTTTGGGAGGAACTGGATGGTTGGCCCCGGCATTTTCCATGGTTGTTTCCGGCAACTGTCTACTTTTATTTCCTGGCGCAGACCAATGCAGATTTCAGGTTGGAAAAAAGGCATATCTATCATGTAATGCCCTATGTTTTTTATGTTTTAGCTTCCTGTTTTTTGTTGTTTACCGGTCGCACCCCCAACAATGGTTTGTATCAGACCCCCTTGGGAACCGTTTGGGATATTTGTATTTATATATTGAATTACGGCGGCATCTTTTTTTATTTTTATAAGTCCTTGTTGATATACAGAAACTATAAGTTATGGGCTGAAAATCAGTATTCAAACCTGTATGAAGTAGAGTTAAAATGGCTTAGGAACTTTTTGTGGTTTTTTATGATTGGTGCCGTGGTTCATTTAATCAATACCATCATTGACAGAGTGTATGACCTGCCTTTTGACCAGGATTATTACTGGCAATTGTTTACTGTCGCCACCATCATGTATGTAGGTTTTTCCGGATTGACCCAGGAGCAGAATAAAAACATACATTTTGAAGAAGAAAACAAAACATCAGAAAATGTAAAAGAAGTAGAAAAACCATTGGCTGATGAAGAAAACAAACTGAAAGAAAAACTGCTGACATTTATGGAAAGTCAAAAACCATTTCTCAATCCTGATCTCACTTTGCGTCAGCTGGCCGTGTTGATGCATAGCAATACTTCTGTTCTTTCCGGAGTGATCAATCAGGGATTTGGAAAAAACTTTAATGATTTTATCAATGAGTATCGGGTACAATCATTTCAGGAAGCGGTCAAAGATGAAAAAAATAAAAACCTCACCCTCGTGGCCATCGCATATGATTGCGGATTTAACTCAAAAGCAACCTTTCACAGAGCTTTCAAAAAATTTACGGGCAATGTGCCGGGGGCATTTACCACAACACCTTAAAATCAAAACACCAAAATACAACAACACCAAAATACCATAAAACCTACCATCACCTGATAACCGTCAGATCTCCGGTCATTTGTTTTGTCGTGCCGTCCGGCAATACAATCTCTGCCATCCACACGTATACTCCCGGCAAAACATCTTTGCCAACGAAGGTGCCGTCCCATCCGTAATTTTCATCTGATACCGCAACGTTTGTGATATGGTATACTCTGCTGGCAACCCGATCGTAAACCGACAAATACCTGATCATGATATCGGCGTTTTTGCTGTAGGCTTTGAATCTTCCGTTGTCACTGCCGGGAAGGATGATGTTGGGAAACAATACCTCTACATTTTTTTCTATCCTCAAGATCAGAAAATAGGTTGAGTCACATCCGTTGACAGAGGTATAACGAACGTCATATTTTCCACTTTGGGTATAATTTTGTTGGGTTACCGGCCAGGTATAGTCTGTCGTAGTAGTCACGGTGTCTGTTCGGGAGAACGATGTATCGATATTCAGCCGGAGCACAAATACAGAATCACAACCCATCAGACTTTGGGTTCGGTATTCATACTGTCCTGTTTCGGTATACGTGTTTTGATCAGCAGGCCAATAATATGTGTCACAGGAAAATATCTCTTCTTCCACTTTGTAAGATGGAAATATCTCAAGATTCAACACATATATAGATTCACATCCAAAAATATTGGTGTATACTGCCTCATATTGACCACTTTGGGTATAAGTGCTATCACTCACAGGCCAGTAAAAACGATCACAAGCAGTTTCTGTCTGTGAAGAATGTTGGGATAAAATCCTGACATCGAGATGGATTACAGAATCACATCCGAATTGACTTTGTAAAGGAAGGCTATACAATCCTGATTCAGTGTAAACATTGCCACCATAGTTGACCTGTTCACATTCAGATAAGGTCAATGAGGTCTGATAGGTGGGATGTATGGTAAGGTTGATAATGGCTGTACTGTCACAACCTGCCGCATTTACGGTTTGATAAGAATAAGTCCCGCTGTCTGTGTAAGTATTACCATTCCAGGTGTAAGACTCACAAACACTGACCACATCTTCTGAGGTGGTCACATTATGTATGGTCAGATTGAGGGTTATCGTGCTGTCACAACCCAGATGATTGGTTGTGAGGTACGTGTAGATCCCGGAAGAAGTATAGGTTTGGCCGTTCCATGTATACGTCTCACAGGATTCTGTTGATAAGTCTGAGGTAGTTGACGGCAGTATGGTCAGCGACAGGCTGGTGATGCTGTCACAACCCTGGTATGAAGGATCCATGACTGTATACATACCGCTTTGCGTATAGGTATTGCCATTCCATTCATACCGGTCGCAGGCGGTGGTCATTTGTTCTGTTACTACTGTCGGAAATATTTCCAGATTTAACGAAGTGATCGAGTCGCAGCCTAAGGAAGATATAGTCTGGTAGGTATATGTGCCGCTTGTGGTGTAGGTATTTCCATTCCAATCGTATTGGTCACAAGCGGTGATGTTTATTTGTGTTTGGATGGTGTTTTGAATATTGAGCACCAGGGTAGAAATACTGTCACATCCATTTGCGCTTTGTGCTTGTAGAGAATAAATGCCATCATTGGTATAGGTATTTCCATTCCAGGTATAGTCATCGCAGGTGGTCACAAACAGCGTATCGGCATAGGATGGATAGATAGTAAGATGGAGTGTGGCGGTACTGTCGCAACCGACCGCATTTAATGTTTGGTAAGTGTAGGTCCCGCTGTCCGTGTAAGTGTTTCCATTCCACATGTAGAAGTTGCAAACACTGATGTCTTCTTCCGATTCACTTTCATTATGTATCGTCAGATGAAGGGTTGCTATCGAATCACATCCATTACTTGAGGTAGTTTGGTAAGTGTATGTGCCGGATTGGGAGTAGGTAGTGGCGTTCCAGATGTAGGGGATACAGGAGGTTACAGATGATTCTGATGTAGTATGTGGCAAAATAGTCAGTTCTAATGTAACGATAGAGTCACAACCTGTTGATGCAATGGCCGTGAATTCATACATTCCACTTTGCGTATAAGTATTTCCTTGCCATTGATATGAATCGCACATGGTTTGTGATATGGTGTCTCTCACCGGTGGACAAATCTCAAACACATAGGCAGAACCTGCTCTGTCTATGGTGTTTTGTCCGTTTTCATCTTCGTCCTCTTCATAAGCGCCCACTATTAATTGATTTCCTTCTATCGATAATGATCTTCCAAAATGGTCTCCCGCAGCAATATCAGAAGAGACGATTCTCTGAATACTGTCCCAAGTTCCATTAGCTTGTCTTTTGTAAATATACACAGCCCCTGAAAATTCACCCAAAACATTTCCGGCATTATCTTCTCTTTCGTCTATAGCAGATACAGCTGCATAATCTCCACTCAAGCCAACAGAATTACCAAATCCTAAAGGATCAGCCGGGTCTGGAGGTGAAAGTTTTTGTACAAACTCCCATAAACCTGAAGAATTTTTTTCGTAAATGTATGCGCCGCACTCTGGAAAGTATCTACTATCTTGAGTTGTATTTATACTTCCTGAACCAACCAATAATCTCGAACCTTCAAGTGAAATAGAAGAACCGAATACTCCATCTACTGTTCTATCTGGTGCCGTTATTTTTTGAATTTCATTCCAAACTCCATTTACATCCTTTGTGTAGACGTATATAGCTCCTGCATTAATCATAATATTTTGGCCATCAACATCTTTCCTTTCACTTGGCGCAGCAATAATCATAATACTATCAGATAAACAAGTATTATAACCAAAGATAGCCGCTGGTCCATTATCTGAAGCTAAAATCTTTGCTTTTTCAATCCATATACCTGAATTATCTTCCTCAAATAAATAAACAAAACCTCTGGAGTTGTAATTCTGTGTCTGTCCTACGATACAGGTTTTTCCAAATATAGAAACTGAAATTCCAAAAATGTCGTTAGGCATAGCATCTGAAGCAATCAGTCTTTGTTTTAATTGCCATACATCATTATTGTCTCTTTGATATATATAAGCAGCACCACAATTTACGATTGGGTTTGTTTTACGAAAGACAATATTGCTGATAATTAATTTATCATCTTCAATATCTATTGAATAACTAAAATAATTAATATTATTATTTATATCTGGTGAATATATTTCTTGAATTTTTTCCCACTTGCCAATATTATTCCTTTTAAAGATTGATACTGAATTATAAATTTGATTTTGGTAACATCCACTTATGGCAGCATACTCTCCGTCAATAGCCACAACATTTCCAAATCTTCCAAACCTTCTTTCTTCATTAACTATCTTCTGAGATTCTGAAAATGATTGAGAATTCAAAAGGCTGTTAGATAAAAGCAGAAGCAGAATCAAAATTTTTGTTACGAATGCATGCATAATTTCTTTTAGAAGTTCCGATGATGTATTTTGAATAATTTCCATTCAGGGAATATTAGTATTACAAAAATACAAAACATTATTATAAAAACAAGTCTTGGTATGGCTTTTTAGCTTAAAAAAAGCATGACTTTGTATCCAAATTGCCTTTTTATATGGCAGATGTAATTGAGTGGAGATTATTTTAATATCCTTGAGAGAAAATCAAAAAAGGAAAAACGACAAGCTATGATCATCCCAAATCAATTTTTTGATCCATCCAGTGAAAAAAAATTCCTGACGGAAATTCCTCCATTTTAACTCAAAAGCAACCTTTCACCGAGCTTTCAAAAAATTTACAGGCAATGTGCCGGGGGCATTTACATTTAATCACACTTTACAGGCGCATCAAAAATAAGTGATAAACCTTTTTTTTTGTTTTGGAATCCGGTTTTATAAACATAAAATTCCGGATAGATTCGATAATTCTGATGTTTGTGCTTTGCGATCTTCCTGCGGATAAGAGGGGAGTCCTTATAGCACTTGATATGGCTTCGGGATTTTTTCTAATTACACCTCATGTTTTAATAAAAATTCAGTCATACTTATAATTTTAGTTTTTCCATATTTTTTAACTTCAAGCAACTCTTTATCGCCTGTTATTAAATAATCAGCTTTGCCATCAATTGCCAGGGAGAGCAAAAAATCATCCTTACTGTCATTTAGAAATTTTATCTCAGAAGTTACATCAACAAATTCTGAAAATCCTGTAATTGTTTCAATAATAGCTTCCAAATCAGATTGCTCAAAATATTTTATAAATTTTGGTCTCCCGGAAACTTCAATAAATTCTTCCAGTAGTTCTTGGCTGAAAATGAGAGTGAAATGTTTTGATGCTATGATTTTATCTAATTTGATAAAGTCATTGCGTATCAAAAAACTTATCCATAGATTTGTATCAATGATAACTCTACTTTTTTTGCTCATTTCTGGCTGCCCTGATTAACTCTACTTCTTTGGTAATTTCTTCTAAACTTGGCGCAGAATCAGCTTTAGATCTAAGTTTGGTGAGAAGTCTGGAAAAACCTGACTCTTTTGGCTGATATATCGAAATAAGTTCTAAGTCGGCCAAATCCTGAATAAGCTTTACTGCTTTGGGGTTTAATATTTCTATTTGTATTGTACTCATGAAAGTAAATTAATACATATCTGAACGTGATTTGGATTCAAAAAGTTTCATATTCTACTCCTTCAAAACCTTTACTTCGTTGGATTCCTGTTTAAGGTTGTGCGATTTACACATATACGTTAAATCCTACGCACTTCATTTTTGGCCTTCGACCACAAAGATATGGAATCCTGGTGTAAATTCTGAGAGAATCATGGTGTTATGTCTGTTTTACCAGGCTTATCGGACATTATACTAAGAACTCAGGGCTACGTCCCTTTTTGAATGACGATGTGAGAAGTTGTATGATTTGTAAAATTTGTATGATACGTCGGATTGCTTCGAAGCGCTGCACTGATGGACCACAAAACTCAGGGTGCGATGGTCGAAGTCTGCGACTTCGATCCTGGTTTTTGCGAATTTGAAATTCGGGTTTAGGATGTTTAAAAAATACCACAACTTTTTTTATTTGATCACGGGTAGTATTTTTATATTTTTGATTGGAATTACAAAATTTATAGATGATGGTATGAATTAAGGTATAGGCACAAGTTGCAAACTTGCGCCAGCATAGGGGTTGTTTAATGTTATGTCGACGTATTGTTTAAAAGGATTTTTTCTGCATTTTCAAAGTCAAAATTGTCCCAATCTTCGGTATGAATTTTAATATTTTCTTTTTTGAAGTCGTTGTAATTTTTTTTACCTACTCCAATGAACTTAACATTTAAGTTTTGTGCTGTTTTTAAGTCCCAAATTCCGTCGCCAATTGAAATAACATTTTCAAAGTCAACTACATTATAATATTGTTTTGCTCTTTCTATAGCAACTTTTACAATCTCTTCCCTTTCGAAAAAGTTGTTTGATGAAGAAATTAGTTTTATGTCGTGCCAAATTGTTGCTTGCTCCAATTTCAAAATCGCAGGTTTTAGCAGAGAGCCTGTTGCAAATGTCAAAGCATAGTTTTTTTCTTTTTTCAGATAGTCCACAAATTTTATGGCTCCACGGATTTCTTTAACCGGTTCTAAAGTTAACATTATTTCAGCCATTCTATGTTCAAAGTGACTTAATATTTGAAAGTCAAATTTTTTGGGAAGATTGTTTTCATAGTTTACTTTTAAAATATAACTGTCAGTATGATGTTTATAACTTTTCCAGTCCTGGTTAATCTCCGTTACGCCAATTTCTTCCATTGTTTTTAAATAAGCCACTTTATGATGATAATCGCTCATGGTTAAGGTTTCATCAATATCAAAAACAATTAGATTCATTTTTTTAAAGTATTTTTGTAATAAATATACTGATCAATTCACGCAGGGGAATCTCACCCCTCGTTCTCACATAACTATGCGTGTGAGTCTACCTTCACAAGACTCTTTATGATTGTCTGTCACACAAAGATAATTCATCTTTTTGGATATACCTGCATAGTAAGGTCAAAGTGAGCCACAACATATGACACGATTGGAAAAAAACTGAAAGGAAACGGAAATATCTGATACAATCAGGCATAATATAAGGATATGCATAAACATGGAGCCGAACCAGGAATGGTGGATGGGTAATAGCCCAGAGCCCTATTCTAGTTTTTTAATAAAAACTATGGATCTGACCAAATGTCTGATCAAAATGAGAGAACCGCAGTTTCCATTGCGGACAGGTGAGATATTTACGTAGGGATGGTGGTGTGAGAGGCGCTACCTATCATTGTAGGTTGGTGGGGCCGTCTACCCGATTATGCTTAGTACGTAATTACAAGTCTTTAAAGGAAATGTCAAAAATGATATTAGAACAATAAAATCCTGATTTTTCAATTGCTTTTCTTGAAGCAATATTATCAAAAGTCGTTGAACAAATTGGTCTTCTAATAGCTTCTAACACTCTGTTTACTTGCATTTTCATGATTTGTGTTGCAATTCCTTTACCTTGAAAATCACGATTTACAATAATTCCTAAGTCTGCAATTTCGGGCTGGGAATCACTCATCCTACACTCACTTGTTGCTATGATAATATTTGATTCTTTATGCATAAAAATTTCTTTTCGTTCTACAAGGTTTTCGGTATAACCAAATGTGTCGTCCATACCAACCTGTTCCTTAAGGAATTTCTTTACTGAAGGTATATCATCTATAGTAACTAACTCAATATTTATGTTGGTATCTATATCAATTTTTTGGTTCAAATGCTCAAAACAAAATGTATTTGCCTTCACTGATTTTGAGTGAAACAAACATGAGTTAAATGCAACTGGTTCATTTGAACTTAAACTTGCCGATTTAATTATCTCTTTTGATATTAATTCCTTAATTACCTTTTCCATCAATGCTAGATAGTCTTTAATAATAAATATCTGAGTCAGGCATTTCTCGTCGTTTATACAACAATATCCTATTGTACTAATGTCGTCCTCAATAAGATAATGTTGAGACGAGCCAATGTAGAGTATTTCCCACATTCCATCAATGGGAGCTGTCAATTCTTGATACAGCTGAGACCTTAAACCATTAATTGTATCTGTGATATCTGTTTTTGTAAATTTCATGCCTTAATCCATTTCTTATTTAAGAACTGTAAATTCGGAGGTGTCTTTTGTGTTAAGCACAACATGCTTCTTTGTGCTACAAACCTACGATACACTTGCGGTATTTCCTAACTTTTTAAAAAATATTTTTTATGGTACTTTTGCCTCTTTAGCTGTCTAAAGGAATGATCACATTCTTTTTGTTTGGAGTAGAACCCGGAAAGGCGGATGGGTAATGACGCAAAACTGATTTGTCAACACTATCACTACTTTTGAGCCGGATTTGTCGTCCGGAGGAGAGTGGTCAAAAACGAAATATTTTGATGGAATTCCTCCGCCTCAAGCCGGCGGAGCTCTCACTTTTTTTCTCGTCTTATGGGACGAGACCACAAAAGTAAACAAAAAGGCCAGTGCTCTGTCTTGATAACAAGTTAAATGATAATGGCAGTTATTTTTTTGAAGATCAAGGCAAAAAACGCAGGCATAGCCGTAGCTACAGCGAGTATTTTTAACGCAGAGATTCGAAAAAAGAACAACATTTCATTAAGTTCTTTATCTGGACAGAGCACTTAGCTCAAAAAAGGTGATTGCGCACATGGGCAGAATATGCCGCAAGAAAGAATTAAACAAAAGCATTAGTCGTAGCCCGCTTCGCGGTTCCCTCGCTTGGATACCACGTATGGGTTTCCACTTTTTTTCAAAAAGATCGCTCTGTCACACTACTTTTTGAGCCGGATTTGTCGTCCGGAGGAGAGTGGTCATAAACACAAATATTTTGATGGCATAATTATCTCAGTTTTATTCAATGATAATGTTTATTCGTTTACCCAAACCAAATTCAAAGAGTTTGTAGAGTGTTGAAAGTTGAACATCTGTTTTACCGTTTTCCACTCTTGATATGTAACTTTTTTTAGCACCTATTTTGTCTGCTAATTGTTCTTGTGTCAAATTGGCTTCTAATCTTTCTTCTTTGAGTAGTTCGCCAATAACATAGGCCTTGGCTTTAGCTTCAAATTCAGTTCGTTTTTCAGTTCCAATCTGACCATATCGTTTGACCAAATGATCTTCAAATGTTGTTATGTTTTTATTACTGCTTTTCATTAAAATATTCATTTTTGATTTTTATTGCTTGCTCAATTTCGTTGGCAGGTATTTTTTGAGATTTCTTTGTAAACCCGTTCATGATGACAACTATGTTTTCATTATCATAACAAAAAAAGATTCTAAAGATGTTTGAACCTTGTTTTATTCTTAAATAAAACAAATTTTTTTCTTGGGTTGATCCAATATGTTTACTTGGAATTGACCTGATATGTTGTAATAAAAACAGACCAAAATCAATCTTTTCCTTGACCTTTTCTTCTTGTTTATCGAAAAAATCATAGAAGTAGGCTTTAAAAAAAATCAATTTTCTGATTTGTTCCATTTTGCAAAGTTAACTAATAGTGGAACAACTAACAAATGTTTTTACAAATTTATTTCTAATCCGGGATATCTTACTTAGCCATCCTTCAAAAAATACCTTTAACTCTATACTTTCTAATACCAAATAGTTATATTTGTAAGATTAGACAATCCCACACTATTACTGGAATTGTCTCATGATTTATTAAGTTTTCCCTAGTTCAATCCTGTATGCTGGCGGCTGTTAGCTAAGAAGTATTGTTTAAAATGTAACAAAATGGTCTTTTTATGCACAACTTCAGAATTCATGATTGCATCCCCAATATATTCACCTACCTATCCACTTAAAATTTTAACCACTCATCTTACTTCTATACTAGCCCATATTTTTTAATATCACCAAAATAACCACGCATGTTTGCTGGTTTTTTTTGTTTTGATCAAAATTACATGAATGTTGGGGACTTTTTGACAAAAACGAAGAGATTTACGTGAATAATGGGCGCTCTTTGACAAAAACAAAGAGATTTTCATGAATAATGGAAGGTCGTATACAATTATCGGCGATTTATACATGATATTTTGGCCAATATTTTCATTATCGTCACAATATTCACGTAAAACCGGTCGATATTTTCATTTTTGTCACAATATTCACGTAAATCCGGTCATTTTTCTCGTTATCGCCAAAATATTCATGTAAAAATGATCATTTATCTGAATATCGCTGATTTATGCATGTAAAAATGGCCATATTTCTGATTATCGTCAAAATATACATGTCAAAATGATCATTTCTCTGATTATCGCCAAAATGTGCATGTAAAAATGGCCATATTTCTGATTATCGTCAAAATATACATGTTAAACTGGTCGTTTCTCTGATTATCGCCAAAACCGTTTAGTTTGGTTTGGGTTGTTGAATGTTTCAATAATAAACAAACCATGATATACATTCGATACTTTTTGTAATAGTCCAAACCGAACTTTTTATTAGGGCAAAAATCAATTATTTCCCCCGTTTTACCCTCAAATTATCTTAAAATTCCCTTAAAACAGGAATTAAAACGTTAAAAAGAGTTAAGATTTGAATTACCCTCTTGACAGATAAAATATTTTGACATTATATTTGTCCCATCAAGTTTAAAGAAACTGAAAATTATTGTCATCAGGAAAATTACCCGCCTTCACAAATCTGAAACTGTTAAACGGATTTGTGAGATTAGATCAAAGGACACTGTATTCCTCACTCTATTTTTCTGTCTGGCATTTTGGCTTTTAACAGCCCAACTAACGAAGGATTATCTTATTTTTATTATTTAATTATTAAAAAATTTATTTTTATGAAAGTTCTGAAAAATGCCATGACAGGCAATTACACAACGGGAGAAATCATTCAATTTTCTACTAATGTTTCTTACGTCTACAACGAGTCAGACACCGAGGCTTTAAAACTCAAAGATCGGGTAGACGCTCTGATTCAGGCTACTTCGGTCCTGGATGAAGTGTTTTTGACACCCGCCGGTACCGAAAAATCCGGTGATGTAAAACAGGTCAATATTGACAGACGTGATGTGATGACAGGTTTAAATTACTATTTGAGATCTTTCACCAAATCAAAAGATGAGGCAAAAAAAAATGCAGCAGATGTTCTTTTGAAAAACATTAAAACAAACTGCAAAAAGATCAACAGTATCAGTTACCAGGACAGAACAGCGCAGGTAAATGCGTTGCATAAAGATTGGACCACAGAGACCAATCTGAAGGAAGCGATCATTTTATTGGGAGTGACCGAAAGATTGGAAGAACTGAAAAATTTGAACGACGAGTTTGATGCTTTGTTTCTTTCCAACTCCAGAACGTTGAAGCCAAACTCCGGCATTCTAGAAAAAAGAGCTGCCGTCCTGGACGCTTACCGCCTGCTGATCCGCGACACAGAAGCATTTTCGTTTGTTGCTGAAGACAAAACACCTTATCAAAACCTGATCAGGGAGGTAAACAATGTCATCACCCGATATAATGCTCCGGTAAAACAACGTAAAGCAATAAGAAAATCAAATCAGAAAGAAACAGCAGGTACGGTTTTAAACACCAAACAAAACAATACCGGTTCAAATCCGAAAGATTCTGAAGAATAAAGATACGGGTAAATTTTAATGTTATTTAATAAAGATTGGAAGCCTGTGACCAAAAGTCACGGGCTTTTGTTATATTTTTAAAAAAAATACAACAAACCGGATTACAACAAAATTTGTGTTTTTACTGAACACTACATCATCCTTATCACCAACACCATTCCCACAAATGCCGTCATCCAAAACAACCATAATTGCCACCTGTTCTGGCAATCTGTAAGGTCAGCGATCACTTCGACCCAACGGAGGGGTATGTAAAAAAAGACAAAAAATATAATCAACATCGGAAGATGTCCCCCGATGTTTTCTGCATTCATTCCCATAAATTGCCTTCGGAATACCCACATCAATCCCGTAGTAAAAAATGTCACAGACAAAAAAAGAATCAACCGGTAAAACCATAATTTTGGAATAATAACTTTGGTCGTTCCCGGGATTAAGGTGTGTCCAACCAATTTTGCTTCAGTATACAAAATGATACTGCCGGTCACATACACCGGAATTTTACCATACCCATCCAGATTTTTATAAGGGAAACCCAACCATTCATATATTTCATAAAAAAGCGGCATAAATAAAAATTCCATTTTAAAATAGGTCCGCCAGATGAAGACCATCAGCAACAATATTCCAAAAAACCAGGTTTTGGTAAATTTTTTCCACACCTCTTTTTGGTCCTCTCCCATCTGTTGAAGTTCACAACGGAGGATATAGAGATTGGCCTTGTGTTCTATCGGTATCAGAAAACATAAGATCAATGTCATAAACAAGGGCATTTTAAAATCTGCCTCAGCCGTATTCATTTTTACCAGCCACGTACTAAAAAGATATCCAACACCTAGGAGTAATACATTAAAGACCAATCCTCTGTAACCTCTCAACATGTTGTTACTTCCTGTTTTTGATATCCCGACCATGCCAACAACAACAATGAAGGTGTGTAAAACAAACCGGTTGTGGTTCTGATAAAATGAACTAAGGAAGATTCGGGAAAAATAAGTGGAAGCAATACAGTAATATCACACAACAAAAACAAAACCATACCCCAAAAGATAAAAACAGAAACATTTCCGGAACATTCATCTTTGTATCGTGACACATAAGCCATAAAACAAGACAAAATCAACAGGGCGGCATATATGTAAATGGCCTCTTTAAAAGGATGGCCTTTTAATAAAGGTTGCAACCAAAAATAAATACCACCGTACAATAAAATACTAATCCCTAAAGGAAAAATGTAATCTCTCACCTGTGTGATAAAAAAAGATATTGCCGGAGCGTGTCGTATGATCAGCAATATTTGCATTACCATAAAAAATAAAATGCCGAAAATCAGATTTCCTTCAATGATGATAAACCAATCGGCGATGACAACAAATACAAATGCAACGACCAACCATCTTTGTAAATCTGTGGCAACCTGATTTTTATACATCAGAAGAACGAATAAAAAAATGATGGACGTCCTGCCAAATCTTAAGATTTCACTCGCCGTATTGGGTTGGTTATGGGTATGTTGATACCACCACAAAATATCAACCCATAAACATATCAGAGTCATCAAAACGGCAACGGAGCTAAGGCCGGCATACAAACGTAGAGGGTTTTTCATACTTACAAGGGCAGTAAGATGGTAAAGGTCGTGCCTTTGCCGGTTGCGGATTCGACCAAAATGTCCCCTTGATGTTCTTTAATGATGGCATAACTGATCGCCAACCCCAAACCGGTGCCTTTGCCGACTTCTTTGGTGGTAAAAAACGGTTCGAAGATCTTTTTTTGTGTCGTTTCGTCCATGCCGGGACCATTGTCGCTGATTTTAATGCAACAATATTTCCCTTCCAAAGAGGTTTGTATCCTGATTTTCCCTGTTTGCGGCATAGCCTGGACGGCATTGTCCAAAATATTGAGAAAAACCTGATTGATTTTGCTTACATTACACGTAATAGGTTGGCCAAACTGATAGTTTTTTTCGACATTAATTTTGTCTTTCATCTTGTGATGCAACAGGGTCAGGGCTGCATCCAGTCCTTCTTCGGGTTTATAGGATTGTTTGATGTCGCCACCATCTCTGACAAATGTTTTTAGTCCCAAAATAATATCAGAAGTTCTCTGCGAGCCATTGGTCATGGTATTCAGCAGGGTTTTGCATTCAAGCATGATATTTTCCAGATCCGTTTTTTGCAATATTTCTTCGATTTTTATAAAATCCGGTGTTTCGTTTTTTTTCATCCCGACCAAAGCGGTAAACAAAGGAAGTAATTCTTCATAATCCATCGTAAGTGCTTCGGCGCAGGCATGCATCGAACTGACCGGATTGTTGAGTTCGTGGGCAATCCCTGCGGTCATCACACCGATGGAAGCCATCTTTTCGGTATGAACGAGGTGATGGTGGGATTCTTCGAGGTTTTTGAGTAATTCTTCTTTTTCGGCCAGTAACATTTTGGTCTGTGCCTGTTCTTTTTCGAGAGAAGCAAGGATTTTATTTCTGGTAAAAAAAAGATAAATCAGAAATCCGGACAACAGCAGCAGCAATACAATTCCCATCGTCAGCACCTGACGGGTTTGTGCATTTTTGCGGTTTTCAATGTCCATCCTGCGCAGTTCGTTTTCTCTTTCTTTTAGTTCGATGGCCGCAGTGAGATCTTCCGATTTTAAAGTCATTGATTCAGCGGTGTGAAGCTGATTGACTTCCGTGTACTTTTCCAAAAAACCTAAAGCCTCGCCAACATCATTTCTTTTTTTATACAATTCATACATAGATAAGTAAGCGGTGAGTTGGTAGTTTCTAGAGTCAACGCGCGTACATTCTTTGATGGCCCTGTTGAATACCGCTGAAGCATCCTCATCCCGACCGGTCGCCATGTACAATTGGCCGAGTTTGACCAATGACAATCCGATGGTGCGGTATCTTTTGATGGTGTCAGCAGCCTGGAGTGCGAGGAGATACGTTTTTTCTGCTTCGTCGTACTTTTTCCATTCCATATACGTGTCACCAAGACCGAGGTAGGAAATGACCAAACCTTCGTAGTTTTTTTGTTTTTTCCTTTTGGGAATATCTTTGAGGTAAAAGGATTCTGCTTTGGCGTAATCACCTTTGAGGCGATAGATATCTGCGTACAGTGTAGATATGATACCCAATCTGAAAGTATCTTTTAATTCTTTTTTGAGAGACAGAGATTTTTCGAGGTATTGTTCTGCGGTTTCGAGTTCTCCAAGTTGTATATACGCTTTGCTGATGTCGTTGTACACTTCGGGAATAGCTTTGCGCGTTGTGTCGTATTTTTCCAATAAAGACAAAGCTTTTTGTTGCCATTCGAGCGCCAGGAAGTTTCTGTTTTCAGTAGTGTAAAAACCTCCCAAACGGGAACATGTTTTGGCTACCCACACACTATCCTTTCCAAGTTGTCCGAATCGTACAGCTTCGAGAAAGGACCGTTCGGCGCTACCCATATGTCCGATGTACTGATACATTTTGCCTATGGTCTTGTATTGTTCTGCGACAAGATGATATAAACCACCTTTAATAAAGTGTCTTTGAGAAGGAGGGCACGCTGTATGTCAATCTGTTGGGTAAAAACATTGCCTTTGCCAAATTTTTGTTCGTACCAATCCACCCTTTTTTGTAAAAAGTCAGGAGATTGTCCGTTTGCTGCCATCACATAAAATATCGTAACCGCACAAAAAATGATGTTTCGCAAACGGACTGCTCCTGCCATAAGGTGTATCTTTAGAATTATAAGTGCAAATCTAAACGTAAAATTAAACCATACATCATGTTATTGGATTTTGATTTTCGGCAAACCGATTTTTTTGGTCTTTTTTTCCGGTGAGGATGATGAAGGTTCGGAAGATTTACCCTCCTTTCCGGTATCGTCATTCAGATACGGACACTCAGGACCAAAAAGTTGGTCGATAGATGTTTCAGCTAATGATGGCAAACTTTCAAACGTTTTCCGGGACAACATTTTTTTGACCGGACTATCGTCATATCCGATCGATACCACGGCAACTTTCATTTGTCCATCCACAAGTCTTACATAAGCTTCAACGGGTGCTTTATATTTTCTGACACCGGCTTCAAAGGGGTAGTTCGGAAGGGTTATATCCTCGCTGTCATTCCATTTTTTATCATACTCTATAAAACCGTTGTAAATGACATCTCCGGTTCTGTCTGTCCGGTTTTGAGACACATCCGGAAAAGAAATGTCATAGACCCAGGATACATTTTTAAAATCCACAAATACTTTGATCGGTTCTTTACGGATGAGGTCGAGGGTCTGTTGTTTTAAATCCTCTGAGGTAAGGGTTTTGGCGCCAACCACTTCGCTTCCGGTGACAAAATACCGTGAAAACTTCCAGGCTTCACCGGCACTGCCTCTGACATAGATGGCGAGACCGATGATTTTTTTGGATACTCCGTTTTCTTTGACCGTTGTTGCTGCAACTACTCTTTTGGCCATATTGGCAAACTGATATCCCGGTTCTTTTTCGAGCTTCCAGTCATTTTGAACCGAAGCCGTGGCGATTTTTCCATGGTAGGTTTTTACGTCCTGAAGGACTTTGACATCCGTTGGAAAGGACTGAGCAAAAAGAAATACAGGGGATAACAATACTATAAAAAGGATATGTTTCATAATAATATTTTTGATGATGTGGGGAAAAATACACCGGAGTTTTTCTGTCCCGGTGTATATATCGAAAATGAAAAAATATGTTCAGGGATTTTGGGTGTTTGCTTTTTACAATACCGGTTTTTTACAACCCGATCCTTTGCCGTAGGTTGACAGACCCAGTTTGACGGCATCTTCCAGCGCCATACGGTGTAGCCAGATTTCTGCGTCTTTAGATACCGAACTTGCCTGCAATGGTAGACCGAACATAGATCGGAGTTGGTTGGCACCGCTGTTGGAAACTTTGGCTGCAGCATCAACTTCTGCTCTGGATATTTCGACCCGGCCAAAATATTTTTCAGCCCAAGGTTTGTTGACATCGAGTTTTATTTCCTGAGAATAATTATTACCGGATTCTCTGGTGACGTAATTTGCATAATCTTCCATTTCGTCCAGTTTGAGGCCGGTGGCATATTCCTGATAGTCGTATTTTTTGTGTCCTACAAACAAATTGTTTTTCAGGGTTACGGTTTTGCACTGTTTGATATTATTGACACCACCGTAATCACTGAATCCAAAAACATTATTTTCAGCTACCAGGGTCAGCGCATTGTCAAACATGATGCTGTTGCCGCCAAAACTTCCGATGGCATCATATTTCCAGGAAAAAAGGATGGTATTATTGCGCACTGTGTAAGACGGTTGACCGGTGGCACCGTGATGATTGCTTTTGCACATGATACCTTCACCGGTATTGTTGACGATGAGGTTGTTTTCGATGATGGCTGACCCGTCTTTACCCACCTGAACATCCAGAGCTCCCTGGGTAGGAGCGGTATTGGTGATGACACAGTTTTTAACGATTACTTTGGTTCCGCTGCCCGTTCTGATTTTGATGCCCGGCGTATTGGGGGTAGGGTTGAGGCCTTTTTCAGCACTTGCTTTGCGACGGATAAACTCTTCTTTGGCGTCGGAATAATAATTTCTGGCGCCATTGTCGACGATGATACCATCGATGAGGATTTCGCCTTTCCAGTCCTTATATCCTTTGTCCGTGAGGATGCCGATTCTTTCGGTAGTCAATCCTTTAGAGATATCGTTGGTTCCTGAAAATACCGTTTTGTATTGACCCCAAGGATCCCTTTTGGTAAAGTCAGGACTATAACCGCCGATAATAGAAAAAGGTACCGAAAATACATCCGAACTTTGGTCTGCTTTGCTGGTGTAGACGCCGGCAGCGATGTGGACTACATCACCGGGTTTGATGGACATGGCTATCGCAGCAATATCTTTGGCTGGTGCTTCTTTGGTGGCATCCTTACCTTTGCCGTCAGGTCGGATATAAAAATGAGTGACATTGGTTGAAGAAGAATTGGAGGAAGTACTTTTTTCCGAAGCAGAAGATTTGGAAGAAGAAGATGAGGTTTTTGGTGTCGGAGCTACAGACTCTTTGATCTCTTTAGCATCCTTTGTGGTTTGAGAAATGGTTTTGGAAGTATTGTTGATACTTTTTTTCAGTTTATCAAGTTGCGCGTCGACCTGAACAAAATGGAAAGTAACAAAGAAAAACAAAATAACGATTCGCATAATAGATGTGTTTTATAAATTTTAATGGCACAAAGGTATGTGGCCATTATGTCGTCAAAAACACTTATGTGGTGAAACGGGAAAAAGCTGTAGTAAAAAGGAAAATACTACGTTATTGCGCAAGATTGTACCTTGTCCCCGACAAACGTTGCCTTGGCTAGGTTTTTGAACAATTCCCGGGAAATATTTGTATATTTGCCTGTAGCAATCGTAAATTATATTTTAATGTTCTATATATCAAAAAATTACGCATGGCTTTTTGTTTTTTTGTCATGTGCTAAGAAATATAGTAATTAAATTCCTTGTATTGTAAATGAAAATCTAACCAATTAAATTATAAACAAATGAAATATTTTTATATTTTGAATTTAATTCTACTGGGGAATTTACTTAGTGCGCAACAACACGGTAGCATCTCTAGTGCTTCAATTTCTAACCGTGCCCCTTTTTCTGTCGGAGAGATTTATGTAGAAGGAAACCTAAGTGGATACCTTGGTGTATTTTCATTTTTAGTTGGCAATAATTTGCTGACATCATCTGTGGATATTGATATTGATGACGATTTTTCGATCGTACCCAACCCAACCAATGGAAAATTTCAAATACAAACGGCTGGGAGTAGTATAAATAATATTCAGATAATTGATGCATCAGGTAAAATCATTAAGTCATTTCCAAATGATGTTCAGGGCGACATCAGTGACTTATCACCAGGTTTATATTTTTTACAAATAAATCACAAAAAAACCTTCAAAATCATTAAAAAATAATCTTTATGAAAAAATTAATTTTAAGTATTGCATGTTACCTTATTTGGTTTTCATTACAAGCTCAGGTTCCACAAGCTTTTAGTTTTCAAGGTGTAGCATTTGATGCCAATGGAAAGCCTGTAGCAGATAAAGATATTTCTATAAAGGCAGAAATTTTAAACGGTTCGCCCACAGGAAATGTTGATTTTAGTGAGACACACTCTACGACCACGAATGCCAATGGATTATATTCATTAAGCATTGGACTTGGTGCAGTATCTTCAGGTACTTTTGATAACATCGATTGGTCAACCAGTCAAAAATATTTATCCATTTCTATCGATCCCAATGGGGGCAACAATTTTCTGGCCGTAGGTCTGAGTCAATTGTTAAGTGTGCCTTATGCATTGGTTTCAGGTAGCTCTTTAGATACTAAACCCAAGATTTATGTTAAATCAGCACCGTTTGGTGGAACAGCTATAGTAAAAAATAAGCAGGACTTCAGTGGATTAGGTAGTATAAAATATGTTTATGAATGGATACAAGGTACACCCGAAGACATATATGTGGTTTATGACGGACTTCCTGACAACATAAATATTTTTACAAATGCAGTAGGTGGATTTGGTTTGGATACCCCTGAAGAAAGTACAACAAAATTTGAAATTATTTCAGATGGCATTTTGAAAAGACAATCCTTTTTAGGAGTAGCTGATAAAAATATAAATGTACCAATCGGAACGTATCAGTTAACTTTGGTTTTTGAGACAAAAGATGGTGAAGTTTTAGCTACATTACCTTATAAATTAATAGTTGAATAATTTAAAGTTACCAAAATATCAATAGTTTTTCGGTGCTAAAGGCGCCAGCATTGGGCTTTAATACCGGACCAAGGGTTTGCCTGATAAAGCCTGATATAAAGTAAATACTGCCAGCAACAGATACCGTTGCTGGCGCAAGTTTGCAACTTGTGCCTGGCTAACATTACTATTACTTTAGTATCTTTTTGGTAAGAATTTTGTTAGAATTATCAAGTTGCTGGCGCAAGTTTGCAACTTGTGCCTGGCTAACTTTACTTTTACCATAATTTCTTTTTGGTAAGAATTTTGTAAGCATTTTCTTATTAACTCAACATTTATAAGAGGACATGAGCACCAAGTACAAATTTTTAGATCATGAGGCTATCTATTTTGTAAGTTTTGCGACAGTATTATAGGTAGATGTTTTTACCAGGCCAACTTATAATGATATATTTATCGATAGTATGAGATATTGTCAGCAAAATAAAGGACTAAACCTGCATGCCTGGTGTCTGATGAGTAATCATGCCCATTTGGTGTTTTCCAGGTCAGGTCAAATCAGCCATTCCGATATACTAAGGGATCTTAAAAAATATACTTCAAAAAAAGTCCTGGAAGCGATAGAAAATAATCCTTCAGAAAGCAGAAAAGAATGGATGTTGAACATTTTTAAAACCGCAGGTCAAAATAATTTCAACAATAAAGAATATCAATTTTGGCAACAAAACAATCATCCGATTGAACTTTTTAGTCCTTTAGTGACGTTTCAAAAAATAGATTATATCCATAATAATCCGGTAGTGGCAGGTATAGTGCATGAACCTGAACACTATATACTTAGTAGTGCCACGAATTACTCAGGTAAAAAGGGTGTTTTGGATGTTGAAGTATTAGAAAGACCTATGAGTTTGGAAGGATATATTTTTGGTTATTAAATGGAAAGGAATTAAGTATGGCACAAGTTGCAAACTTGCGCCAGCATCAGTATGTATTTGGTTATTAATGGAATGGCACAAGTTGCAAACTTGCGCCAGCATTGGGAATGTAATTAAGTACGGCACAAGTTGCAAACTTGCGCCAGCATCAGGGTTTAGATTTTGGAACCCGGAAAATTAGCCCGTATATTTTTTGCTGCCAAATCAACGGTTTGTTGTATCCGTTTATCTCTTGTTTCTTTTTGTTTCGCATTTAATATCCATTCGAGAATGCCCCGTTTTGCCGAAGGAGGAAATTTTTCCCAAAAATCAAAAGCGGTTTTATTTTTATCAAAAAGCATTTTTAAATCTTCCGGAATGACTAATTTTTCAACTTCGTCCAGAGCCGACCACTTTCCGTTTTGTTTGGCCAGTTCTATGGCTTCCCATCCTGCGGGAGCGATCAAACCCAGAGCCGACAATTTTTCTACCTTGTTTTTATTGACCTTACTCCAATTGCTTTTTGGGTTTCTTTTTGAAATAAACTGATAATAGCTGATTTCATCCCGTTTATTGGCTTTGCTGTCGATCCATCCGAAACACAAGGCCTGGTCGACTGCTTCCGGATAATATACACTGGGTACGCCACAGTCTTTTTTGTAGATGATCAGCCACACCGATTTTTGAGCTTGATGATGAACTTCCAGCCATTGGCGCCAAGACTTTTCAGAATCTGCATAAAAACATTGGATACCGTCTTTTGTCTCCATATTTACCTTTCTTTTTTTAATCTGCTCAGGTGGACCGGGGTGATACCAAGATAAGAGGCAATCATGTGTTGCGGAACCCGGTTGTGAATATTGGGAAAAACAGCAGAAATGTTGTCGTACCGTTCTTTGGGAGTCCGTGCATACATATTTTTTATCCGGTCATCCTGATAAATAAAATAATATTCAGCGATGAGACGGCCCATTTTCTGACCTTCTTTGAGATGTTGGTAACCCCAATCGATGGCGGAGCGGGGTAGTACGATGGTTTCGGTATTTTCGAGAGCCATCAGACTGTAGGTAGCGGGTTGTCGGAGGATAAAATTGGCATAATCGGCGATAAACTGATTCTGCAGCGCAAAATGAATGGTATGTTCCTGGCCTTCGTGGTCTGTGATCAATACCCTGATGATACCTTTGAGGATAAAATACACTTCATTGGGTAGCGTATCCGGACGATTGATGACTTCATTTTTTTTAAATGATTGGGTATAGGTCAATGTCAGAAAGGATTGATATTCATCTTCTGATATGTCGATCATATGTTGTATGACCTCTTTAAAAGCAGGATGTTTTTTGGTGTGCATACACCCTAAATTCAGAAATGAGTCATTTGTTTAAAAAGGATGTTCAAATCTTCATGTTCGGACAAGTTTGTACCTTGTCCCCGACAAACGTTGCTGTCGACTGCTTCAAAGATTTATTTTACTTTTTTCCCTTTTCTTTAATAAATCGCACTTGCCTGAGCTTCCACATCTTTGTCATCAATATATTCGTCAAAGGTTTTGAGTTTGTCCAAAAATCCTTTAGGGCCGAGCTCGATGACACGATTGGCAATGGTTTGGGTAAAGGTATGGTCACGCGAAGTAAACAAGACATTGCCGGGAAAATTGATCAGCGCATTGTTCAACGTTGTAATGGTCTCCAAATCCAGGTGGTTGGTAGGTTCGTCGAGAATCAATACATTGGCTTCAGTCAGCATCATCCGGGAGATCATACATCTTACTTTTTCTCCACCGGAAAGGACATTGGACATTTTGAGCACTTCTTCACCGGAAAACAACATTTTGCCCAAAAACCCACGGATGTAGGATTCATCTTTTTCAGCGGAATACTGGCGCAACCAATCGACAAGATTCATCGGTTCGTTCATAAAAAACCTGCTGTTTTCATTCGGCAGATATGATGTGGATATGGTTTGTCCCCATTCGATACTGCCGCTGTCAGGAGCGAGTTCTCCGGACAAAATTTGATGTATTGCCGTTGTAGCCAGACTGTTTTTGGAAATAAAGGTAATTTTATCATTGTGATTTACCGTAAAAGACAGATCCTTGATCAATGTTTCGCCATTAAAAGAATAGTTGAGTCCTCTGACGGTAAGGATTTCTTTTCCGGCTTCTCTGGCCATCTTATAGATGATACCGGGATATCTTCTCGATGAAGGTTTGATGTCTTCGAGATTGATTTTTTCAAGCATTTTACGTCTGGAAGTTGCCTGTCTGGACTTGGAAGCATTGGCAGAAAACCGGTCAATGAAGGTCTGCATTTCTTTGATCTTTTCTTCCGCCTTTTTATTTGCTGATTGTTTTTGTCTGAGTGCCAGCTGACTGGATTCGTACCAGAAGGTATAATTACCGGTATACAACTGTATTTTTCCAAAATCGATATCTGCCACGTGCGTACTCACTGTGTCCAAAAAGTGTCTGTCGTGAGATACCACCAATACCAGATTTTTGAAGTCGAGCAAAAAATCTTCGAGCCATCGGATGGTGTGCAAATCAAGGTCGTTGGTAGGCTCATCTAATATCAACACATCCGGATCTCCAAAAAGTGCCTGTGCCAGCAATACCCTTACTTTTTGATTACCGTCAAGTTCGGATACCAGTTTGTAATGTTCTGATTCTTTGATGCCAATACCTGACAAAAGGTTGGCAGCGGAGGACTCTGCGTTCCATCCGTCCATCTCAGCAAACTGTTCTTCGAGTTCTGAGGCGCGGAAACCATCGGCTTCAGAAAAATCTTCCTTCATATAGATGGCATCTTTTTCCAACATGATTTTCCAAAGGGTAGTGTGCCCCATCAGCACCGTGTTCAACACCGTGACATTATCGTACTCATGATGATTTTGTTTCAGGACAGCCATTCGTTTTCCGGTCTCGAGAGACACCGAACCTTTATTGGGTTCAAGATCACCGGACAATATTTTCATAAAGGTGGATTTTCCTGCCCCGTTAGCACCGATGATACCATAACAATTGCCGGGTTTGAAAGTGACATTTACATCGTCAAAAATGATTCTTTTTCCGTACTGAAGGGAAATATTGTGGGCTGATAGCATGAAATATTCTGATTTTGCCGCAAAGGTAAGACAATATTTTGTTTTTTGGGTTTCAGGTCAGGGATTTGTCTTTCTTCACATTCTGTCATTTACATCGTTATATTCTTTTTTTCTATCACGGTCAAAAAAAAATGTGTACTTTTGTATCCGGTTTGCGGCGATCACTAAAACCTGAGAATTATTGATGACACAAACAGAACATGTCACATTTTTGCCCCCTGTGACTTTTTTCCGAAAGGATAAAAGGTCTTCTTTATGGATTTTTTCCATGAAAAAACTTTGTTTTATCCTCTTCTTTTTTCCCGTCTTATTGTTTTCCCAGGATACCACACCACCGGTAATAACGGCACCTGCAAGAGATTCTTCTTTGGCTTGCAGTAATAATCCGAATATATTGTCGACATTGACCTTATGGTACAACAATGCCGCTTTTGCTATGGCTCAGGATGATTCAGGACAATTTGTCTGGGAAGCAAATCTTACCCTCAATGAAGCTGTCGGTGTTTTTATCAACTCAAGTGATACCCTTTGCGGCAATACCAAAAATGTTGTGGTCACATTTACCGCTGTCGACCCTTCAGGCAACAGAAGTACGCCGGTCACCGCACGGTTTTTTACCTTTGACAATACAAGACCTTCGTTGGTTGTTCCTCCTAATGTCAGTATATCCTGTACACCGGATATCCGTGATACCCTCATCCGATGGATTAGAAACAAAGGAGGCTACCAGGCAGCAGATGATTGTTCTAACATACTAACATGGACCCGATTTCAGTACAGTATATCTCAGGGCAATACCATCATACAAACCGGCGGCGGTACCATCAATAACGGACCATATCCGACCATCCCCAACGGAGTATGTAACTGGAGGATGAACATCAATTTTTGGGTTGAAGATGAATGTGGCAATGAAACAGTCACTTTCGGAACTACTTTTTTTCAGGTCACCGATGATGTGGCCCCTGTTCCGGTCAATCCTCCTTCAGATGTAACGGTATCCTGTGATAAAGTTCCTCCGGTGTTACCGGTCGTTTTTCTCGATGGTTGTACCGCACAACCTATGGTAAATTTTCAGGAAATTAATTTGAAAGGCACAGACCCTGCTCTTTGTTCCTTTTACCGGTATGATATTTTTCGGGCATGGAGAGCAAGAGATAATTGTGGCAATGAATATACCCATACACAAAAAATAACTGTTACGGATACCATTGCACCATCACTTACTGCGGAAGATACCATTCAGACAACCTGTAGTTTATTCCATTCTGACAGTATTTTTTATACGAATGTCAGTGATATTTGTTCTCCGGTCACGGATTTTACCATTGAAAAAAACATAGAACAACCCTCATGTGATTACCGGGCTTTTTACACCTACAGATTTTCGGATGTTTGTGAAAACAGGGACAGTTTTGTTCAGGTAATTCAGATCGAAAATGATCCGATTGAATGGATTGTTCCACCATCCGATGAGTTATATACCTGCCAGACAATTTTGAATTTTGATCTTTTGTTTGCCGATTGGCTGACAAGAAGAGCCAACAGTAGCGCAAGGTCAACATGCGGCGAATTGTTTTCTTTCGTCGCAGTGCCGGGAAGTTATGATATCAACAATCCCGATACCTGGCCCGGCATTCATCCCGGTAGTTTTGATACACAGGTGTGTCCTTCTCCAGTTGCAGGATTTGTAAGAGGAGAAAGTGTGGATTTTGTGTACCATGATGCATGCGGTCAGATCATCCGGCAGACAGCTCACTTTGGTCTTGCCGATACGGTGGCTCCCGTGATAACCGGATGTATGCCAACTTTATCCGTTGAGGTTGCTCCTGATGAATGTGCGGCAAACTACAGTCTTATTGTTCCCGGAGCTGTTGATGATTGTACAGAATCCAACAGTCCGGTCATCAGAGTTGTATCTGCGCCAATCCTGGGTGTCGAACCGACAAATCCCGACTCCAGAGTATTGCCGGTGACCCTTAATATAGGACCTTTTAATCCTGCAGGTTTATTGCCATTAACCGATGCAAATGTATTGATAAGGTACAGAAGAGTCGATATGAATGACTTTACCGAGTTTTTTACCATTTTTGATGAAGATAACAACAATCTCGGACGCACTCCCAATACCATAGCTGAATGTGGAGATATAGAAATGACGATCACATTGCCGCAGTCCAGATTGACCACATGGATGTCTGATGGTTTTATTACCCTTCGGTTTGAATCCAATGAAGTTCCGGGAATTCCGAGAGCAGAAATCAATCCGTTTTGTGGTGGAAGCATTCAGACCAGTTTATCTTTTGATATTGATGTGACCAATGTGTTGTTTACTACCGTTCAGTTGGATCAGGACGTACCTTTTGCAGCCGGACCCGGAGATACCATCAGAGGACAATTTCAACCCGGTAATCACTTGGTAACCTTTAGATATACGGATTGTGCAGGTAATGAAAATGTTTGTTCCACAACCATAGAAGTTCGCGATGAAACCGCCCCGGCATTTACTTGTCCGCCAAACATGACGATATCTCTTTCTGAAGCTGTATGTTCTGATACCTTGGTTTTTCCGATATCTTCCCTTGAAGCTATGGACGCCTGCGGAGGTAATTTTATGTACAACAGAAGAGTACCCACTTCAATGGAAGCATCATTGATTACGTTTGTTTATAATGATATCACCGACAAACATCAGGCAAGAAACAAATCATTTGTTTTTAATAATGTTATACCGGTTACACGAAGCAATCGGGACATTGAACTTACATTGGAATTTAACGGAAACAATAATGCTGCTGACAAATATTTTGATCTGTTGGGACCTGACGGAACGTATATAGGTTCTTCTGATTCGCGTACAGGGCCAGATAGTTGTGGATTGGTGCAAACAAGTTTTTTTGTAAATGTATCCCGTTTTAATGATTGGATTTTTAACGGACAGGTTACATTTACCGCTGTGCCTAATGCGGCGGGAGGCGGTATTGGTCCTTGCCGACCTCTGATGCCAAATCAAACGGTCGACGAAATCAGTTTTTTGCGTTTGACCATGGTGTATAATGATTTTGCTTACGCTTATGAATTATCCGGTGCTACTATAAATACGTTGATCAATGTACCTCAGGACGCCATTACAACACCCATACTACTTAATGACGGCACGACACAAATAACTTTTTTTACCGGGGATAATAACGGAAATAAATCAACTTGTACATTTTCCGTTTTGGCCAAAGATACCACACCACCTAAAGCTTTATGCAAAAATGCAGCGGTGAGTATCCATCCGTCTGGCATCGAACAAACCTTGCTGTCACCTGATCTGACAAATAATAACAGCAGCGATGACTGTAGTAACCTCAACTTATTTATTGAGCCGACAACAGTCAATTGCAGTTTGGTCAATACTGACGTGGCGACATTACTGATAGTTGAAGATGCCCAAGGCAACAGAGATTCATGTACCGCATTGGTCCGTATCAAACCCTTTGAACTGATGCCATCTTTTTCATCTGGTTTATGTGAAAATGATACCTTAAAATTATTTGCCAATCTTCCTCCGACGACAACACCGGGTGCGTTTACTTTTCATTGGAAAGGACCGGGAAATTTTGAATTTTTTACTGAAAATCCAACCATCCCGAACGTAAACGAATCTTACAGTGGGCTATATTCAGTGACGGTGACCGGTTTTAATATGTGTATTACAGAAGGAAGTGTGTTTGTAAATGTGCAACCATTGACAAAACCTGTTCTTACGGCATCTTCAGAATCATTGTGCGAAGGAGAGGAAGTTGTTTTGAATACCACCCAGTTTACCGGAAATATTACCTATGACTGGTATGAAGGTATAGCGCCTACAGGAATAAAAATAGCCAGTACTTCCGTGCCGAATCTTGTATTGAGTCCGCTGGGAGGCGTTCATTTTTATTATGTAATTGCCTCCGGGGATGATTGTACCTCAAGTCCTTCCAATCTGTTAAAAGTTACCATCATCAATCGACCGGTTGCTATGATACAACAGGTTTTTTATTCTGTATGTGAAGGTGAAACCATTACATTCAACAGTACCAATATTGGAAATGATCTGTCTTACATATGGTCAGGGCCGGGATATTCTTCGACATTAAAAAATCCGCCTTCGATTACCAATGTCGGTATTCAGAATCAGGGTACCTACACATTGGTGGTTTCAAGAAGCGGATGTGACTCCGATACAGCAAAAGCAAATGTAATCATTCTGGAAAGTCCGGTTAAACCCGTTATTTCGTCTGCTTTGGTTTTTTGTGAAGGAACCACTTTTTCATTATTGGTATCAAACAACAATACCGGAGAAAAATATGAATGGTTTCAAAACGGAGTACTGCGGTTTACAACAACAGAAAACAGTCTGGTTATACCCAATGTACAAACCAACTTTGAAGGCAACTGGACCGTGGTCGTGACAAAAGGTAATTGTACTTCTCCGCCGTCAGATATCCGTTCAGTAGCTATTGACAATCTTTTAGAAATCGGTGTTATCAACTCGGGTCCTGTTTGTGATGGAGATTCCGTACAATTGCAGGCAACTTTTGTCCCGAATGCTACCTATACATGGCAAAGTCCGGACAATAACCAGACCCTTCCGGGAATATACAATCCAAAAGTTCCCGCAAGAGCAGGGTTTTATAGTGTAACCATCACAACACTAACGGGATGTGAAAATAATGCCGGGACCGTTGTTTCTGTTATTACGCCACCGGTGATTACGGCATTGAGTTCTGACGTATTGCCATGTATGAACAGTAGCCGTCCCATCCGGTTTTCTCCTTCGGTTTTTCCAATGGATAACGGATATTTATATGTTTATACTTCGACTTCAGGATTCTCATCCAATATTGCCAATGCTGTACTTAACAATCCAATACAAAAGGATACCGGATTGTATACACTAACGGTCTTTAAAGATGGCTGTCCGTCCATTCCATTTACCATTCCGGTTCGGTTTTTTATGATTCCCGCTACGCCCGAAATTTCCGGTGAAGATTTTTATTGCAGCGGACAGGAAATTATCCTTGAAAACAATGTATCTGTATCAGGTTCTGATATACAATATATATGGAATACACCTTCACTCGGACAGGTAATGACAGATGATCCGACGATCTCTCTTGGTTTGGCAAGTACAACCCTGAACGGTAGTTATACCGTTTCTGTTGAAGCAAACGGATGTGTTTCTGCTCTGTCTCCACCTTTTGAGGTTGAGGTAAGACCTACTCCGGCAAAACCTTTGCTGAGAGCAAACAGCCCGGTTTGTTATGGCGAAACCCTGTTTTTGGAATCCGATTTTGAAGATGTCTTGTACCGATGGACGGGACCGGATAATTTTGTTTCAGATTTGTCGATGCCACAAATTTCAGATGTTGACAAAAGACACGAAGGATGGTATGTTTTATATTTAGAAAAAAACGGATGTTTTTCCCCAAAAGATTCGGTATTTGTCACTGTAAATGAAGAAATCAAAGTTCCCGTTGTGGAAGGTCAAAGATACTTTTTGTGCAATCAACCTGCTTCTTTTGTTGAAATATGTATTGACCCCAACTCTTTTGTTACAGGCGATCAGTTGTATCTTATCAACGCGCAAACAATGGATACCATCACAAGTTTTAATAATCCATGTATTCAGATTGACGGTTCGATGCCGGGATTATTTACCGGAACTAATCTGGTCTACGTTGTCACTAAAAAAGGAAATTGTTTTTCTTTGCCTTCCAATATTGTTATTGTAGAATTGGATGACGTACCTCAGTTTTTTGCCGGTACGACCCAGGGTAATGAAATCAATGTCTGTGAATCAGCGATTGTAGACCTTATGGCAAATCATGGTCCACCTGTTTTGGATGTACAATGGTTGTCGACTGACCCTACTGTTTTTTTCAGCAACCCTAACGGACAAAATACGACCCTGAGTGGTCTTAAAAACGGAGTGAATACTATCTTTTTGTTTTACAGCTACCGGGGATGTGTTTCTTATTCATCAGATACCATCAGAGTTTCGGTTGAAGGAAGTCCCGAAGCCGAAAATGATGTTTACACCATTCCTTTTTTCAGCAGTGAAACCCTGAATGTCAAGGATAATGACGACCTAAACGGAGTTGTGGATATTAAGATCATTACACCTCCTTCTGACGGTACGGTTACTATCGAAAACGGATCAGTAGTTTTTGAGCCGGGGGTGTCGACAACCGGAGAACTCACCTTTGTGTATGAAATTTGTTCGGTGTTGTGTCCGGATTTTTGTTCCAGAGCTACCGTAACGTTGACTATAGATACAGACATAGACTGCAGACCTCCGAGTATCATTACGCCCAATGAAGATGGGATCAATGATGCTTTTATCGTTCCGTGTTTGTACAATAATCAGTTTCCTGAGCACCGGATTGTTATTTTTAATGAATGGGGTAACGAAGTGTTTGCAGAAACCAACTACAAAAATGATTGGAAAGGATTGTACAATGGCAATCCGGTTCCTGCGGGAACCTATTTTTATCACCTTGATCTGGCAAATGGCAATAAGCCACTGAGCGGATTTTTAATCATACAAAGATGAGAAAAAATCTGACCCGTTATATAATTTGTTTATTTGCTTTGGTGAGTATGTTTTCGGCGAAAGCCCAACAACAACAAATGTACACCCAGTTTATGTACAATAAACTCAGCCTCAATCCGGGTTTTGCCGGCAATGAAACTTATACCAGTTTTACGGTGTTGCATCGCAGCCAATGGATTGGTGTACCCGGCGCTCCGCAGGCTCAGGTTTTTTCAGTCAACTTTCCCAGGATAGCCAAAAGACTGGGAGCAGGATTAAATGTGGAAAGACAAAGTATAGGCATAACGGAAAAAATCACCTACGAAGGAATGTACGCATACAAATTCCGAATCGGAGCAGGTACCCTGAGTATGGGGATGAATATCAGCGGAAGATCATATGTCCAGGATTATACCGACCCGAGATTATACGCCATTCAGGGAATACAAAATGACCCTTCCATCCTGCAGGACCGTTTTTCAAACCATTTGTTTAATGCCGGTTTTGGTGCTTACTACAATACAAAAGTTTTTTTTGCAGGATTGTCTGTACCCAGAATGATTCGGGCAGATCTTGATTTTGATACCAATGAGTTTTTTACGTCAGAAGTACGTCACCTGTATCTGATGACCGGAGGAAGTATAGCCTACAAACAGGATTTCAGATTTGTGCCTCAGGTGATGTTCAGACTGGCTGAAAACAGCCCTTTTACAGCAGACTTCAATTTTATGGCAGTATATAAAGACCGGTATAGTGCCGGACTTACCTACAGAACAGGAGGAGGTCCGGGAGATTGGGGTGAATCACTGGACTTTATATTTTCCGTTCAGGCTACAGACAGATGGATGGTCAGTGCAGCTTATGATATCACCTTGTCTGATATCAGAACCATTGACCACGGAAGTCTGGAGATATGTATGACCTACAACTTATTGCCGAAAAAGATTAAAACGGTTATTGTAAACCCCCGATATTTCTGATGGTTATGGATTATTTTTACAATAGAAAATGTATATATTCAGAAATTATGTTCAGTTTTTCAAAACGGATTAATGTAGAAAACAGATTTCTGGATTTTGTTTCCAAAACAAAGACGCATAGGCAGATTTGGTCATTTATACTGGTGTTTATACTTATATTTTTAAGTAATTTTCAGCAACTTTCCGGACAACAAAAAAAATTGGATGTCAAAAGTTTTGATAAAATAGTTCTGAACAATGAAACACAAATCAATACCAGGGGCTTGGAGACATTTCCGCAATGGATTGGTGATACATTGGCTTTTGTTGCGGGCATCGATGCAGGAAAGGATTATCAGATTGTCATAGCTAGTGGTAAAAAAGATGATAAGTGGTCAGGATATACTGAGTTGGGAAAACACATAAATTCCAACTATTTTGAAGGGCCTTTTTCCTATGATACAGTTCACAATATTTTGTATTTTACCAGGGTGGATTATGATAAAAAAAGGATACAAAGGGCCAATGCCAAAAAACAGGATAGTATCATCATTAACCTGAGTATCTGGCAATCAGCTTTGGCAAAAGGATCAAAAGCCGAAAAAATCAATATTCGTGGCGAAGAATATTCTGTCACTGACCCGGCAATCAGTCCCGACGGAGAATATCTGGTTTTTACCTCCGACAGACCGGATGGTTTCGGCGGCAGAGATTTATATATCGCCCGAAGAGATAAAAACGAATGGGTGGGTATCAGCAACTTGGGTAAAGGTATCAATTCATCCAAAAATGAAGGTTACGCAAATTTTGCCAATGAACAAACTTTAGTTTTTGCTTCGGATAGGGAAGGGGGACACGGTGGTTTTGATGTGTATTATGTAACTGTTGAAAATCAAATCTGGTCAGAACCAAAATTGTTGCCAAAACCAATCAACTCTCCTTATGATGACATTCATTTTATCATCGCAGGAAACGGAAAGGAGGGTTATCTGGCTTCCAATCGACCCGGAGGCAAAGGAGAAGATGACATCTATCGCTGGTCGGCACCACAATCCGTATGGGTCGAACCGTCCGCTGAACCGGTTATTTCAAAAGATTTTAATGAAGAAGTTGATATTGAAGTATGGGTTTTTGAAAAACTTACTTTACTGGCTTTTCCCGATGCAACGGTTCGTTTTACAGAAATAGAGATGTTTAAGGAGGATGTTCATCTCGACGATCCGACATTAGATATTGTCGATATTGATGATACCGGAAATATGTACCTCAAATGGAACACCATCATGAAAGACGTTTCCTTCACTGAATTAAAATCGAATGACAAAGGTAACGCCAATATCAGGTTGAAAAAAAACGTTTACTACAAGGTAGAAAGTTTGTGTGATGTATGTGAAACGGAGATAGTCTTTTTTAAACCTTCTTTACACGGTAAAGTCCTCAATATCACGCTACAACCATCTGATGAGGAAGAAACTGTTGAAACCGATGACCCTGAAATGACGGATGTCGAAGCTGAAACATTGCTCGGGGACACCCAGGCAGGTTCTGTGTATGTATTGGAAAATCTGTATTACGATTATGACAGTGATAAAATTATTTTAAGTGAAAAAAATGACCTGGACATCCTTGCTACAAAAATGAAAGAAAACCCGAATCTGCGTATCCTTTTGGAGTCACATACCGATAGCAGAGGCAGCGATGCTTACAATGTCATTTTATCAAAAAAAAGAGCAACCAATGCCAAAGAATATCTGGTTTCAAAAGGTGTCAATCCAAAAAAAATACTGACCAAAGGTTTGGGTGAAAGCAGACTCAGGAATCATTGCAAAAACGGAGTGCCTTGTGGTGATGAAGACCACCGCTACAACCGAAGGACGGAAGTGATCATTCTGCCTGAATAAACGTTTTATTAGTCCGTTTCTTCTTCTTCCTGGAATTCAAGAATATCTCCCGGTTGGCAATTAAGTGCTTTACATACTGCTTCCAGCGTAGAAAACCGGATGGCTTTGGCTTTTCCGGTTTTGAGTATGGACAAATTGGAAAGCGTCAAATCTACCTTTTCAGACAGTTCGTTGAGCGACATCTTTCTTTTGGCCATCATTACATCGAGGTTAACTATAATGGGCATGGATCAGACGGTTAATTCGTTTTCAGACTGAAACTCTGCTCCTTTTTTGAAAATAAGCCCCAAAACAAAGATGATGCCTGCAAAAAACAAAATTTCATTGGCATCCCAGTCATATGCGACCTCCACACCTCTTTTCATCAACCATTTGTCATGTGCATTTCCAAAAATGGATAAAATACCCGCCAAAACTGCCAGATATCCAATATTCCGGATTTTCGAAACCACTTTTGACTGAAATGGTTTGTTGAGATCAAGATGCTGAAAAATGGCTACAACCTGATATGCCATTATAGTCTTCAGCAATATGATACTTACTATATAGGAAGCAAGCATATGATAATGCCAAATACTGTATTCATAAACATTCCCAATGCCCAGACCGAATGACGGCCCTTCCGGTCCCTGAGGCTCCGGTCCGATAAACAGACTGATAATATAGTGTGTGAGCATAGTGCCGGCAGCGAGGGCAAGTCCGATAAAAACTATCATGAAGATAACATGCATGAAGGTTATGATAAATGGATTTTTTGTTTTCATGTTTTTAAAATGTTTATGAATAAGTTCAAAATGAATTCTCATCTGATTTTTTTGAAAATCCCTGAAAAAAAGATGATTAACGGCACAAATATCAATATAAATTTATTGATAAACAATAAAAATATATTTTATTTTAAAAAATATAGACTAACATTCATTTTTTTCGGACGATGGATTTTGTACCAAACCACAATGTTGGATTCCGGATTACCCCGAAACGATAGTGTTAAAAAAATTAAAAAATTTAGTTTGCCTGTTGTTATTCTCCCCGACGAACATTAACTTTGTTTTACTAAATTGTTTACACTGTATTTTAAAACCTATTAATGGAATCAATCTATGTATTACCCACCACAAATTAAAGAGTTATTAGATGAATGTCCGGAGCGGATTGCCCGGGTTTCACAAATTGAAGTTTGGCTTAATAAATATAAAGATTATTATGAATGGTGTTCTACGATCTGGTCTTTGACAGACTTGGAAGAAGGTTCTGAAGAACATGCTTTTATGGATATTTACCATGCATTACAAAAGGTCATGGAATGTAAGTCTGAGGAAGCCACATGCAGACATATGATGGATTCTTTTCCGGGAGAAGATGATGATATGAATCTGCCTTACTGGATTTGGGTAGACCGGTACTTTGAATACTATTATGAGGATTTGGTGCCTTATGATTCGGAGTTTAACCTGACTGATTTTGATTTTGAAGAAGGCAGAAGACATCTTTCCGTGACTATACCTTTTTACAGGGAAGTTTTGCTCTATGTTCATATGGATGACTTTTCTTTTCTTTTTGAAGTTTTTGAAAATTATTACCAACATTTGGGTATGGATAGTCCGTATGAGGAACCAAAGGACCCTTATACCAAAGGAATATGGCTTCGCAGAGAATTTACCCCTTTACCGGAAGAGGAAGAAGACCATGTTCATGAAATCCTGATGGCCAGAACAGCTTTTCTGAAACTTTTGTCTTTTCATGAAACGATGGTGGAATTTGAAGAGATTGTCGCCTGGGTGGAAGATACTGAACCTATTTACCATATGTTGCATGAGGAACATGAAGATTATTGCGGATGTGAATCCTGTTATGCATTTAACATTATGTTCCAAAGGTTAAAACATTTGGTGAATCTGGAAAAACAGGAACAAAAGTTTATGGAATATGCAAAACAATATAAATTACAAAAAAAATCTCCACCTGAACTTGCTCAATTTCACCTCAGATATTTTAAAGACATAGATCAGATCGATTTTCTCAAAGACATCAGAGCCTTACAAAATAATTTGGTAGAATATCAGGTTTACGTAAATGATCCGGTTGAATTACAATTTACATTTTATAAACCGGGCTGGGAAGACATGGACACCTATTCCTATTCCATCAAAAAGGAACACGATGCTATGGTCAGGTTTCTTACTGAAAAATACAATTTGGAAAATAAAACGTATTTTGCAAAGTGTAGCCTGGAGATGTTGCGTTCTTTATTTCAGGAAAGATTGGAATCATTGGCAACAGAATTTTTTGTAGAATACGAAGAAAGATGGTTTGCCTCATGAACCATATTTTGAGAAAAATCGAACATTTTTACCTATTTTTACCCTTCATTACTTCAAGGATCACACAACTAAACCAACTTTATGCCTTTCAAGATACAAGACAATCATTTTTGTAAACTTTTTCAGCTATGTATTTATATAGTCTGTCTTACCATATTCAGTTTTTCTGAACTGAAAGCACAATCCAAACCCTTACATGATATTTACAAAAATGATTGTATTAAGTCAATTGATCCCGATAATCCCGTGGAAATTTTTAAAATAATGATGATCCCTCCTGTCTTCAAAACCTATTCCCAAGAAGAATTCTTTCAGAAAATAAGAGGGTTTTGTGAAGAAGAAAACTTTGATAATAAAGAAACAAACATCATCATCAATTATCTGATTTTGTTGGATCAGGGGATTTGTGTTTCAGATATTCAAGCCTCAACTTTCCTTTCAGAACGATTTACCGCTAACGTCAGGGATTTGGTGGAATCAGTTTCTGATTTTGCTTATGGCAAACACGTTGGAAAGGATTTTTCCAGCGCCGGAAATTTCACCATAACAATTAAAAAAGGCAAATTAAAATCTTTGCAATTGGATAATGGTGTTTTTGAGCGGTAAGGTTTTTTGATCAATTTTCCTCCACCCATTCTTTTAATCCTTCCAATAATTTTTTAGCATCACCCAGATATCGTACATTCTCTCTGGTCATAATGAGATAGCTGGCTGTTTGTTTCAGGCTGAATCCGTGTTTTATTCCGGCTGTAGAGACGAAAGCCATTATTTTCTGAAACAAAGGGGATTCAAAAAAAGAAGACTGCGGATTGCTGATAAAATAACAATTCATCTTTTTGTTTTTCAACACCACTCTCTCAAAACCCAACTTTTTGGATAAGGTGCGAATTCTCAGGCCGTCAAATAATTCTTTGACCTGATTCGGTATTTTGCCAAAACGATCCTCCAGCATAATTGCAAATTTCTGAATGGCTTCCTCATTATCCAAACTGTCCAATCGGGTATATAATGCCAGCCTTTCGTTGATGTTGGTGACATAATCATCGGGTATCAACATCTCAATGTCTGTGTCAATATCTACGTCTCTGACAAAAGTGGTTTTTTTGGCATTTTCTTCCTCAAATAGCTCTTTGTATTCGTTTTCTTTGAGTTCACCAATTGCTTCTTCCAATATTTTCTGATAGGTTTCATACCCAATGTCGGCTATAAATCCGCTTTGTTCCGCTCCCAATAAGTTTCCGGCTCCACGGATGTCCATGTCCTTCATAGCTATCTGAAATCCACTACCGAGATCTGAAAATTCTTCCAATGTTTTGATCCTTTTTCTGGCATCCTGAGTCATCACGGACAATGGTGGCGCAAACAAATAACAATAGGCTCTTTTGTTGGATCTTCCCACCCGGCCTCGCAATTGATGCAAATCGCTCATGCCAAACTGGTGCGCATTGTTGATAATCATGGTATTGGCATTCGGGATATCAAGTCCGGTCTCAATGATGTTGGTACATACCAAAACATCGTGTTTTCCGTCGATAAACGCTATCAAGGTATCTTCGAGTTTTTGTGAATCCATCTGTCCGTGGGCAATGGCTACATCCACTCCTTTACATATACTTTTGATCATGGTGGCTATTTCGTCAAGACCATTGATCCGGTTGTGAACAAAAAATACCTGACCGCCCCTGTCGACTTCATAATTGATAGCATCCTTAATGACTTCTTCGCTGAAAACCCTTCTCTCCGTATGGATAGGCTGGCGATTCGGTGGCGGCGTACGCATGACAGATAAATCCCGGGCGGCCATCAATGAAAACTGTAAAGTCCTCGGAATCGGTGTTGCCGTAAGCGTCAACGTGTCAACATTGACCTGCAATTCTCTGAGTTTTTCTTTGGCGGCTACACCAAATTTTTGTTCTTCATCAATGACCAGCAAACCAAGGTCTTTAAACTTGATTTTGGAAGATAAAATAGCGTGGGTTCCAATCAGAATTTCGACTTTGCCCTCTGCCAGCCTTTCCAGAATATCATTTTTTTCTTTGGTCGACCGGAAGCGGTTGATGTAATCCACCGTAACTCCGAATTCTTTTAACCTTTCAGAAAAAGTTTTGTAATGTTGTAATGCCAGAATGGTCGTCGGCACCAGAATAGCCACCTGTTTTCCCGAAACGACCGCTTTAAATGCTGCCCGAATGGCAACTTCCGTTTTGCCGAATCCTACATCTCCGCAGATGAGACGATCCATAGGATATTCCTTTTCCATATCTTCTTTGACCTGTTGGGTGGACATCAACTGGTCGGGCGTGTCTTCATAGATAAAGGAAGCTTCCAGTTCGTTTTGCAGATATCCGTCTTGCGGAAAGGCAAATCCTTTGGATGCTTTTCTTTTTGCATAAAGTTTGATCAGCTCTTTGGCAATATCTTTGATTTTTGCCTTGGTCTTTCTTTTCAGATTTTTCCAGGCATCACCGCCGATTTTACTCACTTTGGGCTCGGTACCATCTTTGCCGACATATCTGGATATTTTGTGCAGAGAGTTGATACTTACATACAAAATATCATTGTTCTGATAAATGAGTCTGACGGTTTCCTGTTTATGACCGTTGATTTCGATGGTTTCAAGTCCTGAATACTTACCGATTCCATGATCGATGTGGGTGACAAAATCTCCGGGTTGAAGTTCCCGAAGCATTTTCAGGCTTACCGCCATTTCTTGTGTAAATCCTTGTTTGAGTTTATACCTGTGAAATCTTTCGAAAATCTCATGATCTGTGTAAGCCACAATCTTATGGTCATGATCAACAAACCCGTTATGAATGGATTTTAAAACCGGAAGAAACGGAACTTTGACTCCCATATCTTCGAATATGGCGTAAAACCGTTCAATCTGCTTTGGATTGTCTGTAAATATAAAGTTTTTATAGCCTTTCAGGTGGTTGTCCTTCAGATTATCAATAAGGAGATTAAAATTTTTATTGAATGAAGGCTGGGGTGATGTGTTAAATATTAGTTTTTGTTTTTTCCTTGGGTCAACCTCATTTTCCATAAAATATACAGAATTGAAGGATGTTATCTGTTTGATAATGTCACCGGGATACAAAAAGGCCCTTTCTTTCAGCATTTCTTTGAGCTCGTCGTCTGTTTTTGACAAACTCGTTTGAACAAAATGTTCAACTTTTTCAAAAGCAGTTTGGACTCTGTCGAGCAAGGTGTCCGGATCTTTGACGACAACGATAGATTTTTCAGGCAGCACATCAAATAAACTCACTTTTTGGGTCACCTGAAACTGGCTGTTGACATTCGGAATAATGGAAAAATAATCGATGGTAGCTATAGAAAGTTGGGTAGTCGGATTGAACGTACGAATGCTTTCCACTTCATCGTCAAATAATTCGATTCTGTACGGCCATTCATTACCATAAGAAAACAAATCTATAATACCTCCTCTGATCGAAAACTGTCCCGGTTGGTAGACAAATTCTACTCTTTCAAAACCAAATTCTATCAAAAACTCAATAACGGTGTCGACATCGAGTTTTTCACCTTTTTTGATTTGTATCCTTTTTTTGTCCAGCAGACTTGGGTCAACGGCTTTTTCAAAAACTGCTTCCGGATAAGTTACCAGAATCAAAGGTTTGTTTCTGAAAGTATGCACCTTATTGATGGTTTCCGTTCTCTCCAAAACGTTATTTTTGTCAAGCTCTTCAAAAAGCATCGGCCTTTTGAAAGAATCCGGCATAAAATACACATGAGGAGACTCAAAAACACTCTGAAACGTATTGTACATATAGGCTGCCTCTTCTTTGTCAAAAGCAATGTACAGGATTGGTGATTGGGTATGATGTGATAGTGCAGATAAATAAAAACACGGAGAACTCCCCGAAAGTCCGACACAAACGATAGATTGTCCGCTGTCGGAGTCCCATGATTTGATCAAAGGACTCTCTGCGTAAATTTTACCTAATTCTTCTATGATATTCACGGGTCAAAGGTACGAAGTCCATGTTAGAATAAAGAAGAAATTTTTAGGTTGTTCATTTCTGAAAGGGATATTCATGTAACCCAGATTCAGCATTGGACTTTGTCATGAGAGAAAATATGAAGTCAGATTTTTTCGCAATAAATTTCTAATGCGGATTCAGGGTTTAAAATTTAGGGCGATGCTTTCAGCCCGGGCTATCCGCTTTACTTCCCACTCCCGTCATTTTGGGATGACGATAGTGGTCGTGTCCGCTACTATCCCTATCGCATTCAGATTTGCCAATACAACTTGGTTTTCTCAAAAACAGAATAGTCCGCTTGTTGTATTGCATTTTTTTTACCTGATGACGGTAAGATCTCCGCTGAAAACTGATCTTTTTGTAGAACCCAAATCTATGATTTCTACTACGTAGACATAAACACCGGGGATTACATCTCCTCCGTCAAATCTTCCGTCCCATCCTGCCGAAGGATCGTCGAGCTCAATATTTTCGGCGTTAAAAACTTTATTGCCCCATCGGTCATAGACAGACATCTGAAGTATTCTTCCAACAAAATTTTCAGGAGATACTACAAAAAATATCCCGTTTCCGGCTGTTTCGGGACGGATGATATTCGGAAATTCAAATTCACCGACGACGGCTTTATTCAACCTGAATGTCAGGGTCTCCACACAATCTTCACCATACAAATATTCAAGGGTCACCTGCGTTCCTTCCAAAGGGGATGCAATCGTAACCAGACAATCGTCACATGAAAAAATGGATGATGGTGACCAGGAAATATCATAAATCCCGGCTGTTTCACCGGTAAGTTCCAAACGGTAAACATCATTGCCAAGATTGGTGGAATCCAGGGTGATGGAAGGTGTCGAATTGTCATTAATGGTAAAAGAATAATCTTTTTGGCAGCCGTCCGGTGACACCAGAGATACCAAATATTCGCCCGGAGGAAGTTCTTTGTCAAAAGGAAGTGCCGGAATGACATCTTCATTCATTCCGTTTATGATCAATTCATAAGGTCCGGCAGTGTCCGCGGATTGGAAGGAAATAACCCCGGTGCTATCCCCACATTCAGGGAGCGTAATACTTTCACCCACAAGGAAGTTTCCGAAAGAAATATTGACATTGATGATGGAATCACAACCGTTTTGGGCTCCACCTTGAAGGGTTACCATTCCGGTGGGATTAGAAGCATTAAATGTTGTCCCCCCGATTGACAGACTGAAATCGGCACTACAAACCATGGTATCGATATTTACGGTAACCGGGTTGATAAAGGTGAGATTCACGGTGATGATACTGTCACAGCCGTTGGCGGCTTGCCCGTTCAGCGTTACCATTCCTGAAGGTCGTGTTCTGCTGAATACAGAATTGCCAATGGTCAGGGTATAAGCCGGATCGCATGTGGTCTCTTCGATTCTGTTTTGAACAGCCTGGTTGATGACAATGGATACCGTCACGATACTGTCACAACCAAAGAAGGAGGCATTTGGCAGGGTTACTGTCCCGCCCGGATTATTCCTGTTGAAGGTTTGATTGCCGATGGTAACCGAAAAGTTTTGATCGCATCCGGTATAATTAAAATTTCCTCTGGCTTCAGGATAAAAGCTGACGTTCACATTATAGGTGGTATCGCACTGATTGCCAACACCAGGTACGATGACCGTTCCCGAAGGGTTTGCAGCATTAAAAGTGGTATTGCCAAGAGTCAACGATCTGCCCTGACACAACGTCCTGGAAAGCGCGACAGTTGGCATAGGTTCTACTGTAATATTACTTACCGGAAAAGGTGTTAATGTAAAAGTACAGGCTCCCGTTACGATTGACTCAATGACAAAAGTACTGGTACCCGACGATGGAAGGTTAAAAAATGAAAGAGGTAAAACATTATTATTACAAAAAGTGAGAACTTCGTTTTGTAAAGGGAGAAGTTGCAGGCTGTTTGTAAACGTTCCACTGTTTGTCAATCTTACGTTAATATCCAGGGGAACAGACGAATTATGCCTGATAGTGAGGTCTCCGCAATCATCTTCACACATGCGGACATTATTGAGAATGAATACCACGTTAGGTCTGTCTATTCTTTGGATGGTGATACGTGCTGTATCAAAAGGACAAGTTGCACCATCACCGGTAATGTATAACATATTATAAACAGCTAGATTCCCGAGAATTTGTTGGCCAAACGGCACTTCAAAAGCGCCATTAAATAATTTTCCGCCCGGGGCACCATTGACAGGAATAAAATCAGAAGCCACAAATCCTGCACCGTCACAATAGGTCGCTGACACATCGTCTCCGGCGCTGATGGTGGACTGAATCATGATATTGATTATGGCTGTATCTGCAGGGCATAAACCATTTGTTGGAAAATGATATAAAAAGGTATACATTCCTTCTGCCTGACCGCTTGCGTCCCAGGTACTACCGTTCAGATTGCCGTAAAGATTGACATCGTCAAACGTACCACCGGAAAAACCGGAGGTGATGAGGGTATTCAGATTGATGGTTGAATTAATACAAATATTTCCTGTCCTGTCTGGTCCGGCTTCCCTGAATTCATCAATTAAAAGGGTAAGTTCTGCTGTGTCACCGGGACATATTCCCGCATCAAACCGGTAGGTAAAAATAGTGGATCCAAAAGGTAAAGAACTTACATCTACGCTTGTTAGGTTGGTATAATTGACAGGTAGATTTCTGCTGTTGGTCCAGGTACCGCCGGTATTAAATGTTCCCAATAAAGCCCCAAAATTAACGTTCATTGTTTGTGTCTCACAAAGGGACAATACATTGTCTGAACCGGCATTTTTTTGTTTCTGAATATTGAGCGTGATCATAGCTGTATCATTACCACAAGTTGGGTCGTTGAGTATATAATTAAAAACCAAAGGTCCGTCCTGTAAGGTCGTTACATCGAAGGCTGTCGGATTGGCAACGGGGTTTCCGGACAATTCCCAGACGCCTCCGGATTGTCCTCCCGGAGAAATATAATCTGTCAGGTCAAGCAAAGGATCTGTATTGATACATAAGGCCACCGAATTGTCGCCACCGGCACTGACACTTCCTACGGTTATGTTGGACGTAAATCCATTGGCACATGAACCCGCATTGGGTGTAAACACAAGCGAAAAAGTACCATTACCTGAGGTCATGGGATTAAAACTGGTTACAATGACACTGTTTAAAGTCCATACACCTGAAATGCCGCTAACCATTCCCGGTAAGGGCAGAATGGGAGAAGTGTTACAAAGATTGTTAAATACAAGCGGAGTCAGGTTGGTCGCAGCGTCCACCTCAAACTGGATCGTAAGATCTTCTGTACAATCATCATCGGGTTCGAAAGTTATAGAAAAACTTCCGTCTCCTGAATTTGTATTAAACATATTACCGCTTACAAATGGACTGCCGCCCCATGTGCCACTTACCCCATTGACGGTATTGCCCAGATTAAACATTCCTGTATTTTCGCAAACATCGGGAAAAACCGGTGGTGTCAGGGTAGCGTTATCAATTACATCAACAAATACACTATTGGCCAGGAAACACGAATTCGGATCATTGGGTGTAAAGGTAAATTCATAGGTTCCCACACCTGCAGCCGTGACATTAAAAATATTACCTGAAAGGTGAGGACTGGCTGATGACCATATTCCTGTCACACCGTTTGGCATATCCGGCAGAACCAAGGTCGCAGAACCCAAACAGACCACAGCAGGTATTCCGTTAAGTGGCACAGGACCTCCCGAAGTAACAGTAACCGTAGCATTGCCTGCTATATAACATTGTCCGGGATCAGGTGTAAACGTTATTGTGTAATCACCTTCCGGAACACCGGTCGGATCGAATTGATTGGCAGTTACGTAACCATTGCCATCAGACCAAACACCGGTGACACCTCCGATATTGACAGGTAGTAACAATGGCGGATCCGTGACACAAACGGTAAAAGCCGGAAGGACGGGCACATCAGGAATCTGAAGATTCAGGGTGACTTCTGAATCACTTTCACATCCAAAAGCGTCCGTAACCAAAGCGTAGACAATGGTGCCGTTGGTTGCGGCAAACATCATCGGATTGGAAATCAACATGGTCAATCCGCTGTTTTCATACCAGGTGACAGTCGCTCCGGGAGCATTTCCGGTTACAACATCTTCGGCATCGGTCAGATCAAAAATACCGGTACCATCATTATCTTCATCACAAACGGTAAGACTTGCATTAAATGATTCTGCATCATCCCGTAACGTAATACTCATCGTATTGTTAAGGATAATGCCCTGAGCACAGGGACCCCCGCCTGTATCCGTCATGGAAAGCAGATTGAGGGTCAATGTTCCCGGAGGAGCGTTTTCCGGAATGATGAGTGTGGCAGGAGGGTTAAAAGAAGGGAAAAACCCTGATCCGTTATAACAAATTTCCAACATGGTGGAAAATGTAGCTCCCGGAATTGTAAAAGGCAATGAAAATGCACCTACACTGATTTGCATATTCAGATTGTATGTGCCTGATCCTCCGTCAAGGTTAAATCCGATATCACCGCATTGTCCGGGGCATATATCGACATTTCCCTGTATTGAACCGGTTGGTCTTTCGAGAATGGTTACATTGATCGGTAGCGGTGTGGCGCATTGTCCGGGTCCGGGAGTAAACGTGTACGTGGTCATGCCCGGAGCAGAGGTGTTGATTGTGGCAGGATTCCAGGACCCGGTGATACCGTTGTTAGAAACGTTAGGAAGAGCAGGTGGGGTGGCGCCTTGACACAAATCTCCGATTGGATTAAAGACGGGAGTCACATTATTTGTTACCGTGACAGACAAAACAAAAACTGAAGCACATTCTGATGGCAAAGGAGTAAAGGTATAATTGGTTGATCCTCCTGAAGATGTATTTATGGTTGTCGGAGACCATGTTCCCTGAACTCCGTTGTTTGAAGTGGTCGGCAATACATCCGCCGTTTCACCGACACAATAGGTAACATCTATGGTAAAAGTTGGATTGATTTCCGGATCTACCGCAACGGAAAGCGTAAAGTTTGAAGCGCATTGCCCCGGATTTGGTGTAAATACATAATTGATGGTTCCGGGATTTGAGGTATTGATGGTTGTCGGATTCCAGGTTCCGGTTATTCCGTTGCCGGAAGTTCCGGGAAGGATATCAGGCGTATCTCCCTGACAATATTGATCATTGATTGAAAATGTCGGGATTATTAAAGGATCTACTTGAACAGGTATCGTAACCGGGACAGCACATTGTCCCACGTCCGGCGTAAAGGTATAGTTGATGGTTCCGGGCATACCGGTATTGATCACCGGCGGACTCCATGTTCCGGTAACGCCATTGTCTGATGTTCCGGGCAATAGATCAGGGGATTCATTCTGACAATAATCTGTCTGAAATGAAAAAGTAGGTGTCGTATTGGGAGAAACTGTGACCATTAGCGTGAAGGGTTCTGCACATTGACCGGGAGTTGGTGTAAATACATAGTTTGCGGTACCCTGGCTTGACGTATTAATCGAGGTAGACACCCAGGCACCTGTGATGCCATTGTCACTGGTTGTCGGAAGGTTGTCGGGTGTTTCGCCGACACAATATTCGTCTTCGATAGTAAAATCGGGTTCTTCCGGATCAGGTGCGGGACTGGATGGCGGTACTACACAACCATTGTTTCCGTATGTGTTAGAAAGGGGAAGGTAATATTCTCCATCTCCTCCGGAGAGTAAATCTGTATCATAAGTTACTATTTGGGTACATCCTGGTCCAAATCCAAATGTTGTTATTTTTATTCCGCTACCTGTATTATTTGTAAAAGCGCCTCTTTCTCTATCACAACTATTAGAAATGACATAAACACATTGACCAGAACCACATAAGCTTGAAAAATCATATTGAGAATCAAAACTTGCAATACTTGTCTGAAAAATTACAATTTGGTTTGGGGGAACGTTAAAGCCAGGTCCAATAGCGATAAGGTTAGGGCATCCTGTATATGAATTTATATTTCCAAGACTTAATCCACACGGTGTTCCAGGCGGCGTATTATCTACATTTGTGTTTACATCGTTATTCATTGGGTCAAAAGCATTATTACCTATAGGGAAATCTATAGTAATATCACTTGTATTAAAACCTGATGAACCTGAATTTATAATGACAAATTCATTTTCACTGTCTGCTCCACATGATTCTATCATCACAGCTTCCACTTCAGGGCATTGTGCCATCAAAGTGGAAAAAGTACCTGTCAAAAGGATGGTTGTTATCGTCAAAACACGAAAAAAACCACTTTTTTCTACTAAAAACATCCCAAGTCGATTTTAAAACCGAAAGTTAGACATTTTCATTGGACGGTATTATGAGATGTCTGATTATTTTTATGTGAACATTTTTATTTAGAATGAGTACAAGGTTGATGATTAGACAAATTAATGCAGTAATTTTTTATGTTAATATATTCCAGGCACGTCTGAATATGAACAGAAATATAGGAATGAGCGTAAACATGAACTCATTCCAAATTTACATTATATATTGCTAAATATTATAATGTGTTTTATTTGAGTATTATTTTTTTGACAATATTTTTTTAGAGAATCGATGTCCGGCGTTCACTTTTAAAAAAATAATCCTGAAAATGGTTCGTCTGTCTATAAATCTGCGGCCTTTGCAGAAATTTAACGTATTCAACCCAACTTTTTGGTTGATAATCTATTTCGTTTTCAAATAATATCAAATGGGCAGAGCCTTTTTTTTGCTGGTTGTCGCTTTTCTGTTTTTTTTCCTTGATTTTTACACATATTCAGGTCTTTCCGGCCTTTTTGTTCAGTCAAGATTGGAACGATTTTGGAAAATTTTGTATTGGGTAATGAGTGCTTTTACCTATGTAAGTATTTTTTACCTCATCTATCAATACAACGTTTCTCCGACCTTTATCAGAACGGAATGGGTCAACTTTTTGGGTGGTTTTATATTTACGATGTTTGTAAGTAAATTGGTTTTTGGGGGAATTCTGTTGGTTCAGGACATCATGAGGGTGACATTCGGTGGTGTGCAATACGTCAACTACAAGATCAACGATACGATGTGGACGGAAGAAGGATTTATTCCAGGGAGGAGGCAATTTCTCACGAGCTTTGGAACACTCGTCGCAGGAATTCCTTTTTTTAGCATGCTTTACGGTATTACCAAAGGCAAATATCAATATACCGTCCAAAAAATAGTCCTGACTTTCAGGGATTTGCCGGCAGCTTTTGAAGGTTTCACGATAGTGCAGATTTCAGATGTTCATGCCGGAAGTTTTGACAACAAAGAAAAGGTCAAAAAAGGTATTGATATGATCAATGAGCTCGATGCAGATGTCGTTTGTTTTACCGGAGACCTCGTCAATGCTGAAAAGGAAGAAATTGACCCGTTCATTGATATTTTTTCAGAGATAAAGGCAAAACACGGAAAATTTGCCACCTTGGGAAATCACGATTATTACGGCAGTTACGACCGCAACAACCCTTCGGCAGAAAGATCTTATTTTGAAGACTTTTACCAAAAGTTTTCCCAAATGGGTTTTACGCTTTTGAATAATGTTTACCGGAAAATTGAAAAAGCCGGCGAATCTATCAACATCGTCGGTGTCGAAAACTGGGGAGCGGGAAGATGGTTTCCTAAAAAAGGAGATTTGGTCAAGGCGACACAAGGTATCGGAGAGAATGAGTTTAATGTTTTGTTATCCCATGACCCCACGCATTTTGATGAAAAAGTTAAAAACTTTGACAAACCGATGCATCTTACGTTGAGCGGGCATACCCATGGATTTCAGTTCGGATTTCAGATGCCGGGATTTTCCTGGTCACCGGCCAAATACCGCTATAAAAAATGGTTGGGTCTTTACGAAGAAAATGACAGAAAACTCTACGTCAACCGAGGATTTGGATTTTTAGGATTTCCGGGTAGAGTAGGCATGTGGCCTGAGATAACGCACATCACCTTGATGCGCGAAAGTCAGGCTTCCTGATAATTTTTGATATAGAAAGAGCCACATTTTTTGGTAAAAACCCGGCGGATCTTCACTAAACCCCTTCCTCAAAGGTACCGTCAGCATGGCGGGCAAAACGACTCAGATTTCTGTCATGAACTTTGTCATATCTTTCCCAGGGCCAGCCACCAAACTGGGTGCGGTGGTAGTCATCAAAGGCCTGCTGGATTTCTGCTTTGGTATTCATCACAAAAGGTCCGTACTGCATGACTTGTTCTCCGATAGGTTTGCCTTGTAATACCAGTATTTTTGCAGCCACATTTCCGGCTTTGATGGTGAGGTCGACATCCGGACGAACTTCGGCACAGTGATAATTTTTGATCGTCGTTTCTTCAACCATCAACACGTCACCTTCGTAAAAGTACAACATTCTGTTGATACCGGCTGAAGCTTTCGGTAGTATAAATGAAGCTCCTTCCTCCATTTGGATATTAAAAACCGCTACTTCGTTGGACGGGTCAGCAGCCCACGAACCCGGTGGAGGTGTCGGTGCTTTATGTTCGCCGATGTGACCCGCGATAACTTCAATCAATGTTTTTTTACCTTCCTGACTGGTGATGTTGTATTTTGGAATCTGACTTCCCCACAACATTTTAAAGTGAGGTTCCGTCATTTTATTTTTGGCCGGAAGGTTGAGCCATATCTGAAACAATTCCAATGGGTTGTCTTCATTTTCTTTGAGGAGCGGAAACATTTCAGAGTGTTGAACACCTTTTCCTGCGGTCATCCACTGCGTGTCACCTTCGCCATATCTTCCGGCAGCTCCCAGGGAGTCCGCATGATCGACCATACCTTTGCGCACCACCGTGATGGTCTCAAATCCCCGGTGAGGATGTCCCGGAAAACCCGGAACTTCGGTCCCGTGATACATTCTGAAGCCATCTTTGATGATAAAATCATCGCCGAGACTTCTTCCCTTCATAAATTCTTCTGAAGGTCCCATTTTTTGATTTCCTTTCGGGAACTGATCTTCATGGTGAACACAAAACAAAAAGGGATCGATGGTTTCCCATTGAAAACCCATAGGATTTATTTTTTTGATTACCGGCATATCCGTTGTTTTTAATTTTGAATCAGCTGAAGACAATGTCATGGTTCCTGCCAGTCCCAATGTCATTTTTTTAAAAAATTCCCGTCTGCTCTTCATTTTCTGATGGTTTAGAAATGGTTATAAAATGATACGTTTTTGTTTCAACATAACTATACGCTCTGTACAATGTACCGGGATAAAAATATCCTGATACTTAAGTCAAGGATATCCCTTCGGATGTTTTTTGACGATATTTGTTGTAACAGATAAAATGTCGATTTGTTGATACCCCAAAACTAAAAACGTACCTGACCCTATAAAGTATACGATTTCAGCCAATCCCAATGATAGGTTGCTGCTTTGAAGGTTACATTTCCGGAAGGGTAGGAATGGCTGACACCCTGAATCAGCGAGATTTCGAATTCCTTTTGACCGGAAGTGTTTTTAAAAACGGCCTTTTTTTCTGTAATCATATCGCCTTCATTAGCGAATGTGCCGGGCAATCCGTAGGCTTTTGAAAAAACATTTGTTATGGCAAACAATGAACTGCCGGTATCCCGAATAGCATTTTCTAAAGAGGAAAGGGCAAGTCCGTTACCGGTGCCAAAAAACAATGGATTTTTATTGCCCACCTGAAAAAGGACCGGCACATTGCGCTGCACCTGCCAGTTTTTGTTTTTGTCCATGACGCCTGCGTAATTAACTGCAGCTGCCCAGGTATTGCCTGAAGATAGGGCCAGTTGCGAAACCATCTGACCGCCGTTGCCGAATCCTGCCAGGTACAATCTTTTTTTGTTGATATTAAAATCTATGTTGAGCCGTTCGATGAGGGCCATAATAAAAACGGCATCGTCTTTTTGTTGGGTTCCGTTGCAGAGTTGGTTTTCATTGATCTCTCCGGAACTCCACAAAGAAGTCGTCACGTTATTTTGTTGGCAATACGTCAGTGCTGTAGGGAAAACGCCCAAAACTGTATTGGATTCGCATATGGTTGACCAACCTGAAGTGTTATAAAAATCGTTGCCATTACTACCTTTGTCGTGGAGGGCAAAAACCACGGGCAGTGCATTGTTGCCCTGATATCCCCGGGGTATGTGGAGGTAATATTCTCTCACTTCACCGTCGACGGAGATGGTTTTTTTTACTTTGCCATAGACAAAAGTATCAAACTGACCGGAATTGGTCGAGCAGGCAGTAAAAAACAAAAAAAGAGGCAGTAACACCCAAAACAAAAACCTGAAATTCATACAAAAAAGTTGATAAATAAAAATAAACGGGAAATGACGTTTATTTTATCAGATGCAAAGGTACAAAATATATTAAAACAAATCTTACTGTATGCAGGAAGATCAAAAATATCAGATGGCGACATTTTTTTTACTTAATATCGTTATTTTTTTAAAAATCCAAACTACATTTATATAAAGAATGTGTTGAATGATTCGATTGCCTTTGAAAAAAAGGAAACATGTACGGGGAGGCAAAAAATCACTACACTTTATAAACAAACAGTTTTGGTCACAGATGAGAAAATACACAACCGTTCAGATGTCTGAAACGGGTTTATATTAGTTTTGTATCCTTCAGAAAAAAAGAGAGTCCGCTACCATAATGGAGTATGGATGTTGCAGACCCCCAATCGTCGTTAAACGAATGGCAAAGGTACGGTTTTTTAGGTTTTCTAGTGATTTTATATTTTTTATAATTTAAAAAATATAAAAAATTGAATGATTAATCTTATTTGATTTGGACTTAACAGCCAATTTTTATTGTTATTTCTTATTTCCGGAATTAGGAAAACTTACCACAGATACTTTCTGAGCAGCCAAATGTTTAAATAAACATACGGTCAACGTTATTCATGCATCAACAATCAACAAACTATAAACCCTAAACCATAATTACCCCAATAAACCTTTATTCCTCCTCAGAGGTCGGTGGATACAAGTCTTTGATTTTAGTAAATAAAGAATCGACCCGGAACATTTCATCTGTTGTGTCGTCTAAAAAAAAGTGGATTTGTGGGATTCTCCTCACATGATTTTTGATTCTTGCGGCCAATCCTTGTTTCAAAACATGGGTGTGGTTGATGACTTTTTGTAATACTTCTTCTTTGTTGTCCGTATTAAATATACTCAGATACACTTTAGCAAGCGACATATCCGGTGATATTTTGACCTGTGTCACAGAGATAAAAGCCGGACCGTAAATATAAGGTCCTTCCTGCTGGAAAACAGGGCTGAAATGTCTGCGTAGCAGTTCTCCGATCTGAAGTTGTCGTTTGGTATCCATATATCAAAAGTATTGAAGGGATGCAAAGGTAGCAAAATTTGTCTTTTTTGCCTAACTTTGTCCTGAAATTGAAACATATTGCAGCAAAATGTAACCCATATTCTGGATACCCCTATTGAATACATCAAGGGAATCGGCCCGGCAAAAGGGGATGCCATTCGTAATGATCTGCAGATTTTTACGTTGGGTGACCTGCTTTTTACCTTTCCCTTCAGGTATGTGGACAGAACAAAGTTTCATCTCATCAAAGATATTACCATCGATAATGATCTGATTCAACTCAAAGGTACCCTGCTGTCGCTCGAAAAGGTTAAAGGCAAAAACAATCGGGCCCGACTCAATGGCGTACTGAAAGACGGATCAGGATTTATCGACCTCGTTTGGTTTCAAAGTGTCCAATGGGTCGAAAAAGCCCTCGAGGTTGGCAAAGAATATATCGTTTTTGGAAAACCTACCGTATTCAGCGGTAAAAAAAATATTGCCCACCCGGAGATGGAACTGGTATCGGAAGCGGAAGTGCAACTGAACAAAACTTTCGAACCGGTATACAGCACCACCGAAAAACTCGATGCCAAGGGTTTTGATAACAAAGCCCGACGGAAAATACTCCGAACCATTATTTCAGGGCTCAATGCACAGATTATTGCTGAAAATATCCCTGAGGAAATGAGGACAAAACTCAAACTCATTTCACGACTTGAGGCCATTCAGTCCATTCATTTTCCCACTTCTGAAAACGAAAAGGAATTTGCCATCCTGCGTATCAAATTTGAAGAGATCTTTTATTTTCAGCTCAGAATGCTGATGAGTAAAGTGTATCGCAAGGTAAAATACAAAGCTATAGGATTTGAAAAAATTGGTGATATTTTCCATCAGCTGTATAAAAGTCTGCCCTATGAACTCACCAACGCACAAAAAAGAGTCATCAAAGAAATCAGGGTTGATCTGGCCAAAGTACAACAAATGAACAGGCTTTTGCAGGGAGATGTCGGCAGTGGAAAAACTGTTGTAGCCTTGCTCGTCATGGCTATTGCCATCGACAACGGATTGCAGGCTTGCCTCATGGCACCGACAGAAATCCTGGCGCAACAACACTACAAAGGAATCTCAGAGCTTACAGAAAATCTCCCGATTCGGGTAGCTCTGCTTACCGGAAGTATCAAAGGCAAAGCCCGTGCAGAAATACTTGCTGCTCTTGAAGCCGGAGAGATTCATATCATCATCGGTACTCATGCATTGATAGAAGATACCGTAGTGTTTAAAACATTGGGGTTGGCGGTCATCGACGAACAACACCGTTTCGGCGTAGCACAAAGAGCCGGATTATGGAAAAAAAACAAAGAATTTGCTCCACACGTGCTTGTCATGACAGCCACACCGATACCCAGGACCCTGGCAATGACCTTGTACGGAGATCTCGATGTATCTGTCATAGACGAATTGCCACCCGGACGAAAAGAAATAAAAACCCTGCATCAGTATGAATCTGCAAGGCCAAGGGTTTTGGAGTTTATGCACAAAGAGATCGCGCTGGGCAGACAGATTTACATTGTTTACCCTTTGATTGAGGAGTCTGAAAAACTCGATCTGAAAAATCTTCAGGATGGCTATGAAAACCTGTTGCAATATTTTCCCCAACCACATTTTCAGATCAGTGTGGTCCATGGCAGAATGAAAGCCGCAGACAAAGACTTTGAGATGGCAAGGTTTGTCAAAGGTATAACCCAGATTATGGTAGCTACCACCGTTATAGAAGTGGGTGTCAACGTGCCGAATGCTTCCGTGATGATCATCGAAAATACAGAACGATTCGGATTATCACAGCTTCATCAGTTGCGCGGCAGGGTAGGGCGTGGCGCCGAACAATCCTATTGTATTCTTATGACAGGAAATAAACTGAGCAAGGATGGCCGTGAAAGAATCAAAACCATGGTCGATACCAACAATGGTTTTATCATTGCTGAAGCCGATCTGAGATTGCGAGGTCCCGGAGATGTTCAGGGTACGCAACAAAGCGGTTTGCTGGATTTTAAACTCATCAATGTATCAACAGACAGAGCTATTGTCGAGACAGCCAGACATTTTGCCCAACAATTGCTGGAAGACGACCTGCAGCTTGAAAAACCACAAAACCTTCCAGTCAGAAACCATTTGGCCACCTTACGAAAAAAATATAAAGACTGGGGAAGGATTTCTTAATACAAAAGGTTTTTTTTATACAAGCCTGTTATCTTTATAAATTAAATTATTTAAATAATAAAAGCTGCTATTAAAACAATGTCTTATGGTGTTTAACAATTAATTTTACCAAAAATTTTTGAAATTTTTAATATTAAAAAACGTGAATTTGGTGGATAATTAGGGACAATTATCTAATTAATTATATTTTATATGAATTTATCATTCATAAGTTTATAAACATTTTTTGATGAACATAAAATTGCTGAATTAGTAAAAAAATATTTATTAAATATTCAATACATGTGTATTTTTATCAGAACCCTGACTATCTCCTGATCACTTTAAACGCTATCCCGCGTCCGTGACCCTGCATGATGGCTAAATTGATCCAGGATAAAGCAAATTTTTCCAACAGTTCCACTTTGTCAGCTTTTCCAAAGTCCCAACATGAGCCAAATCCACAATCCAAAGCTAATTGGCGGGCAACTTCTTTGGCTTTTTCGCTGTCGCCGGCCATAAACATGTCTATACCTTCGCCGTGATAATTCGGGTCTTTCATGTTTTCAAAACCGGTACTGTTAAAACATTTGACCACTTCGGCATTTGTTTTTTCGGCCAGCATGTGAAAGACCGTGTTGTACGGTTCTGGGCTTTTCATTACAGAGTTGGTAGAATCTATGATCACTTTTCCGCTAACATCTCCCATTTCTTCGACAATATCAAAGATGGCGGTCGGCGGTGTGGCTATCAGAATGACATCGGATAACGCTATCGCTTCTTTTATGGAAAATACAGAAGTGTTGGCATTTTTCAAAAGTTCGGAACCTTTGAATTGATCTTTGTTTTTAACACCGAGATGTATGTTGTGACCTTTTTTTGCCCACTGTGTCGCCAACGCTCCGCCAACATTTCCGGTTCCAATAATGGCTATATTCATTTTAATTTGTTTTAAATGATAAATAAAAAAAAGTGATTATTTTGAAGTAAATTTTGAAATAATAATACCTACAACTGCTACCATATAAAACTGACCGATAATACCCCAAAATGCCGCCAATAGTCTGGCATTATCAGTAGCAGGAGTGATATCACCATATCCTATCGTTGTCAGGGTGATACTGCTGAAATAGACAATTTGATGATATTTTTCGGGAATAGTGGTTCCTTGAATATTGTTGAAAGAATGAACATCTATTTGGTTCATAAGCAGGAAGCTGAATGAAGAGACAATCAGGATGAGCAAAAAGCCACTCAAGGTAGCCATAATAATACTGGTGGAAATGACATCTTTTTGAATAATTTGTCTCATCACTTCCGTAAAAATAATCGTATAAAAACCCATGTAAGATAGTAAAGCCAGGATTGTTATGAAGTGATTCTGAAAAAAATATGAAGGAAATACAGGCACGGCAACAACCAGGAAAAACAACAAGTTTTTAAACCAGTTGAGATATCCTTTTTTTTCATGAAAAATACCGATAGACACAAAACCCAATAACACCATATTAAAAGGCCAAACAAAGGTAGAATAAAAGGTTGCTGAATAAATAAATATTTTATTAAATATTACCAACAATAATGAGAATAATAATAATTCATATCGGTATGTATATATAAATTTCAGCATCAGAATAAGTAACCGTCTACGGACTTTAATTTTTCCTGCATTTCCCGGGCTTCCGGCATTTCTAACATATTATGTTCAATAATATTACAAAGTGCTGTCATGGGCATATCAGAAATTGTGTTTTCAAAAAGATTTTCATTGATTTCACCCACTCTGTTCATCCCATCAAATACAAAACTGATCATAAAAATCACAAGAATAACGTCATAGTTTATGCTCATTTTTATAAAATCGCTAATCAAACTTATGGGAAATACAAAGATAGGAACATATAAGAATAATTTAGTAAAATATTGGTAATTCATTGGCAAAGGGGTGTTTTTAATTCGTTCACAAGCAACCTAAAAATTGTTGGTAGCGGCCAAAGTCGGTTCAGGACTGATATTTTCAAAGGCACACAATATTTCCAAAAGGTGATCGAGGAAGAAGGCTTACACAAATAGTTGAAGTCTTCGTAATCTTCATTCGTTTAGAAATTGTTTTTTTTACACCAAAGCATCTATTCCAAAATAAATATATTCTAAAAAGAAAAATAACCAAAATATCATATAAAACCGTGTGATGGTTTGGCTTTTTTGTAAATCGACAAACCTTACATTGGCCAAAAATCCGACAAAAGTAAAAAGGTGGAAAATGGATAATAACATATTTCCGGCAAAAAATGACCAGGCAATGGTCAGTAGATAAGCAAGACCAACTAAAACAACACCGCCGTACAAAGCCATCTTGGGAGAATAAACGATAGCCAGGGTTTGAAACCTGAATTTTTTATCACCTTCAGTGTCAGGTAAATCTTTAAACCATGCAATGGCAATACTGAACGCCACAACAAAACAAGTGAGCATCCAGACTTGGTAGGTTATCAGGTCAAATGGGTTTAGGCGTATTTTTTCGACGGAAACCATTCCGGAAGCAAATGAAAAATGTAAAAACATGCCCAAATTGACCAACAGACCTCTTACCGTGGTAATAGCCACGGCAGCAGGTAAATGATGTTTTTTGAGTTGAACCGGCGGTACAGAATACATTATGCCGATCAATAAAATCAAAACAATAAGCCAACCTAAAATCAAACTGGTGTAAAATGATAAAAATAGGGTCAGAAACAAACAAATTGTGATAATCCTGTAAGCACCCTTTATCGTAAGAGACCCGTTTGCCAACGGCAGTTCAGGTTTGTTGATTTTATCAAGGTTTATATCAATGATTTGATTGAGTCCCACAATAAAAATATTGCACGTAATACCTACTATTAATGTCCACAACAATAAAGAAATTTGTTGGTGATATTCAGTTTTTTCTATCGCCATCATCCACAAAACCGTGATACTGATGACAGATCCAATAATCGTATGCGGTCGGCTGAAACGCCATAAAGTCCGGACAGATTTAAACATGATTTGGTAATACTTTAATGGTGACAAGTCTGGTTGGAAAACTCCATTGGGAATTAACCTGGATTCGGTCTGTATTTCCAAACATTTCAATCATATCTTTTTTATACTGATGGACAGACCTGGATTTTAAAATGGATATAAACCCATCTATCAAAACTGTTAATACGTTGACAGGTAAAAGATAAGTTAAGACGATTCTTTTAAATTCAAAAGGCCTCACAAAAGGGCACAACAACCAAACACCCAGAGTGGAAGCTAAGGTTACCAAAATTACATTCAATAGGGTAGGCTGAACGATTTCGACGATCATCAAATGACTGTTCCGGTCCAATATTTTTTGTATCAATTGTTGTTGTTCCCTTTTTTCAAAATGATGAAACGCATTAAACAGTGTATAATACGTTCCCTGGTCCGGCTCTACGTCGCGGATATCTAGGGGGCTATCGGGATATTCAATTCCCGGCGTAAGAGCTACCTGTTGCGGAAATTTATCCGTCAGGGTCATTTTAATGTGTGGCATATTGAGCTGATTATATACATACACGGCCGGATATCCGCTCCCACTACATAAATCTGTCACAAACCCGATGTCATGTCTCCTGATATCCTTTTTGATGGTCAGGGCTATATGTCGGTAAAACCCGAAAAAACTAACCATAATGCCTATCAGTTCCATCTGATATTTTCTCAGAATGGCGGGAAACCAATGAAAATCTTCGAGTTCTTTTAATTTCACAAACAATTGCGCCATTAAGCCCGGCACGTTGAGGGTAGTAACCAATAAAACAGTACTTAGTTTTTAAACCAGGGATTTAAAAATAAGCTACTATGTCCTCAAGGCAGGTTCCGGGCTTTGATTTTTAATAAAAATAGGAAAAATACATGCTTTTACCAATGTTGTAAAACAAAAAGTAGTGAATTTGTATTATCTTTACTTTTGTAATAAAAACCACCAAGTGTTTATAATAAGGGAGGATACCTGTTTTTTGTATTTTTTTGCTGTCTGCATCATCTTTTTGACGACGTTGTTTGTCAGACTAGGTATACAGAAAAATATCATCCATAGTGAGACCGGGAGAAAAATCCTGCATTTGGTCGCCATCATGACCTGTGTTATTGTATTGAGTCAAACCCAGGACAGAACAGGTTTGGCTTATATATTTTTTGGTTTTTCTGTTGTTTTGTTTTTCATAGCCCATAAAAATTTGATGCTGCCCAGCCCTCGGAAGAGTTATGGAATAGCCTTGTTTCCTGTTGCTTTTGGTTTGTTGCTTTTAATACCGATACCGTTATCTCACATCCTTTTTGCCATGATTACACTTGGTGTCAGTGATGCTTTGGCCGGAGTAGCGGGCGAACATTTTGCCCGTAAAAAGTATATTTTTTTGTACGAACAAAAATCATGGTTGGGGTTTATCGTTTTTTATATCAGTACCATCATCATAGGTTGTTTTTTTATCGGTTGGACACCGGTTTTGTTGATATTGGCCTTAGTTCCTGCTTTGAGCGAGTTGTTTTCCTACCGGGGCAGTGATAATCTAACCGTACCATTGATAGCGGCCTTTTGGATTTCCGTTATACAGCAAGTCCCGGTGCTGATGGAAAACTGGTTGGTATTTATATTCGTACTGATTATGTTGTCTTTTGTTTTTTATAAAAAATGGCTTTCAATGGAAGGTATAGCAGCCGCCGGATTATTGGCCACCATGGTAATATTTTCCGTTGGGCCTGTATACCTGATACCTTTAGCCATATTTTTTGTAGCCGGAAGTCTGACCTCAAAACTTCATCCAAAGTCGGGTGATGCTTCAGGGAGAAATGCTTTTCAGGTTTTTGCCAATGGATTGGTTGCGGTGATATTGCTGTTGGTGTATTTTATGACTGACCAAAATCTTTTTCTGTTGGCTTCTTTTGCTTCAGTTGCTATAAGTCTGGCAGATACTTTGAGTAGCGATATAGGTATCTTTTTTAAACACAAAACTTACGATATTACAACATTTCGACCTGTCAAAGCCGGGCTTTCTGGTGGAGTTTCTTTGGTAGGGTCATTGGCTGGAGCGGTTGGGTCTTTTGGTTTTGCCATCTTTGTTGGTTTTGTTTTTTCATTGGGAATTGAGGAAGTGATTTGCATAGGGTTTACCGGTATAACCGGAATGGTAGCCGATAGTATCCTGGGTAGTCTGTTTCAGGCAAAATATATTAGAAACAATGATATTACGGAAGAAAAAACCGGACAAACAAAATTGATCAAAGGATTTTCCTGGCTGAATAATGACGGAGTCAATTTATTGGCAAATGTTCTGATAATAACATTATTTATCCGGATTGCCGAAATGTAACGATTGAAAACCAGGTAAAGGTTGTTTTTAGGTCACCTTGAATCCGATCCGGATAAAACTATTGATTATAAAGCCGGAACTATAAATCGGGTATCCAAAGAAAACCGGCTGTCATAAATGCCAAGTTTTGCAGCAGCCTCCGGGCTAAGGTAGATTTCGACATCGTTGGCATAAGTGCCTTCCGGGATTTTTCCGACGACAGTGGCAACGATTTTGGTTTTGTTCATCGGGTAAGTAAGTTCCATCTTGCTGCCAACCGGAGTAACATTCGACAAAACAAACAAACCTTTTTTTGCCTGAGCATTTTTGTCCCAATACCCGATCATTCTTTTTTGCCGTATGATGACTTCCGGTTTGTTATCGCCATTGACCATTGTTTTTACCTCATCTACAGGTTTTTTGACAGCGATGGGTTTTTCAGAGGGTGATGGGATTGATTTTACCGGGATACCTGTTTTTTTATCTTCTTTAGCATCTTCCAGCGGATACCATCCCAGGATCAATTCTCCGCCTTCACGCACCTGGTCATCGGTCAGACCATTAATTTTTTTTAAAACTTCGAGATCCATTTGCATTTTACGGTTGGCAATGTGAAAAAGTGTTTCTCTTGCTTTAATTTTATAGACCAGGACGACAAATCTTTGGTTTTTTAATGGTTTAAAGGTTACTTTTTTGCGAATGACCGGCACCTGAATGATACTTCCTGATTTGATGACCGATTTATCCTTTAATCCGTTATACGCGTAGATTTTTTTCTCTTCTATCTGAAAGGTTTTGGCTAATTGATAAACTGATATTTCTTTGTCGGAATCTACAGGATAAAAGATATCTGTTCCGTTTTTAAAATCGACATATATTCTGTTTTTTTCGTTTACAAAATTTAACGACGATTTCTGTGCCGTCACAACGCAGGAAATAAAAAGAATCATTAATATTGTGCCAACAAATTGTTTCATATCTCAAATGTTTTAAAAACAACCGCAAATATATAACAAATAATTGTAATATGTATATATTTTTATTAATCAGTGTAACATTTTAATCCAAAATTATGAAAAACATCATCGTAATACCTGCCAGAATGGCTTCTTCGAGACTACCTGAAAAACCATTAGCTATGATTGAAGGGAAATCATTGATTCAGAGGGTATGCGAACAGACAGCTGCCTGTCACAATATCCATGAGATTATTGTTGCCACAGACCACACCAAAATAAAGGATCACGTTAATTCTTTGGGTTTTAAGGCAGTTATGACTTCGGATCAACATACTTCGGGGACGGACAGAATCGCTGAAGTGGCACAGCAGACAGACGGTGATATTTTTATCAATGTTCAGGGTGACGAACCTTTTATACATCCGGGACAGATTAATGATCTTTTGGGTGTTTTTTCAAACCATGAGGTTTCAATAGCCACCCAAATGTCTGTAATGACCGATGTTGACGAAATATTTGATTTCAACAAAGTCAAAGTGGTGACGGATATTCACAATAAAGCCCTTTATTTTTCGAGACAAGCCATTCCTGCCCACCGGGATCTGCCTTTTCGGGAATGGCCTGAAAAAACAATTTATTACAAACATATCGGTATTTATGCTTTTCGCAAAAAAAGCCTTCTTGAGGTTTCAGCATTAGAACAAGGGTATCTCGAAAGAATGGAATCCCTCGAACAATTGCGATGGCTCGAACATGGTCATACCATCCATTGTTTTCCTACAGCCTATGAATCTATTGGCGTGGACACACCTGAAGATCTCGAAAAAGCCATTGTCCTGGCTAAAAATATGTTTTAGCTTCAGCCGGCCAGCCATTCTTTAAATGCCGGCGTTTTTTCAGTGCTGATCACAGTAGGTTCTGTCATACCTTTCACCACTACCTTGATTCTTGATTTGGTATGTTTCAGCATTTGACTGATACTGTCCCGGTGAATGATATATTGTCTGTTGATCCGGAAATATTGTTCTCCCAAATGTTGTTCCAACTGTTCAAGACTATAATCCAACGGATATTTTTTCCCGTCAAAAGTTACCAAATAAGTTATTTTGGAAGCTGAAAAATAATAAGCCACTTCTTTTTTATCTACCGTCCGGATATGTTGTCCCACTTCTATGATGTAGTAGTCGGATTTGTCGGTTTGAGCCAGGATTTCATATGATTTTGGATCCGTTTTGAAGTGGCTGAGATATTTTTTGATCGACAATTCCAATTCTTCTTTTTTCAGTGGTTTCAGCAGATAGTCGACAGACAATTGTTTAAATGCCTGAACTGCATAAGCATCATATGCCGTGATAAAAATAATGGGTTTGGTGATTTTTATCTGTTTGAATATTTCAAAACTACTGCCGTCGGCCAGATGGATGTCCAAAAAGATCAGATCGATGCCGCTTTGGTCCTGTAAAAAACGGACTGCATCCTGAATGCTGTCCAGGACTTCAACAACATTGGTATTGTGCTCGCTTTCCCTTAAAAAATTTTCAAGTCTTCGCACAGCTACTGCCTCATCTTCAATGATCAATATGCGTATCATAGGTTTGTAATGGTATACTTACGGAAAAAATATTATCGTTAACTGTAATTTGTATTTCTTTATTTGTTAGATCTTTATATCTTTTTGATAAACTTTGAAGTCCGAAATGTGTGGATTTTTCTTTGGTAATTTTGGACCGGACAGGATTACTGACGACAAGATATTCACCCTCCACCGAAATTGAAATCACCAGTGGATTTGCGTTCGATATCACATTGTGTTTTACCGCATTTTCTGTCAAAAGTTGTAAAGTGAGCGGAATAACGTAAACGCCTTGGGTGTTATTTCCGGTTTTGAATTGGATGATTAAGTTTTTACCAAATCTTTGTTTTAACAAAAACAAATAGTCATCATGAATTTTTAATTCTTCTGCGAGGCTGATCAGGTTTTTATCGCGATATTCCAGCATGTTACGATAAAAATCAGACAATTTTTCCACGTAAGTGATGGCATCCTGTTTATTTTCTTCTATTGTCCCGATCAGGGTATTAAAACTATTAAACAAAAAGTGGGGGTTGATCTGGCTTTTTAAGGTATCCAACTGCATTTTTACTTTTTCATTTTCAATATCGGATATCCTCTTTTTTTGTTGTATCCGATATTTTATGATGACATACCCGGCCACCAATAATAAGGTGACACTCAGCAGGATAAACCACCAGGTCTTATAAAACGGAGGATTGATGGTAAAGGAAAAAGTATAAGCTTCCTTTGGAAAAAATGCATTTGCCAAACCGATTTCCATCGTAAAAGTGTACGTTCCGGGTTGGAGTTCTGTGTACAATAATGACGGGTCTCTTGTATACCGCCAATCACTTTCGACCGGTTCAAGTTTGTAGCGGAATTGCAGGTGGGTCGGATCCGGAAAATAAATGCCGCTGAAGTCAACATTCAGATTGTGGTGGTCATGCGATAGTATATTAACAGAATCCTTTTTCAGGTAAATATTGCCGCAACGGACATAGTTGGCTATAAGTTTTGGTTTTACGTTGGTGCCTGTTCCGCGTTTGAACCGAACGACATGGCCCGGAATGCCCAGATAATAATTGGAGTTATTGTTTTTTGAAAAACTATTAATATTTTGTTTCCATTTACTGAAAGAGGTCGGGTTTCCTGAATACAAAATTTCAAGGGTCACCGGATCAATTTTATCATAACCGAATTCGTGAAAAACCAGGAGCGTCCCGTCAGGTTCCGTACATATTCCTGAAATTTTATCAGAGGTGAGACCCAGGCTTTTGGTATACCATGATGTAGTTTTACCATCTCTGTATCCGAGTCCTTTTTCAGGACTCACAAACCAAATTTTATTGCCTTTGCCTTCGGTCACAGAAATGATGGATTCGTCAGGCACAATTGTTTTTAACTGCCCGTCAGAAAGAAGTATCAATCCTTTTCCTTCCGTGCCTATCCAGAGGTTTTGATTTTTATCGGCATAAAGGGTGTAGATATAATCTGTCGGCAAACCATCATTTGAGGTCAGCTTTTTTTGAGGTTTTCCCGTTCTGTCAAAAACCTGGATACCGGCCAGAGTCGCTATCCATACTTCATTTTTATAGGAGGTGATCGAAAAAATGTTATTATTGACCAAACCTTTTTTTTCATTTATTCCGGTTTGTTTTTGTGTCAGCAGATCCATAATAATTAAACCTTTGCCGTAAGTGCCTGCCCACAAAATATTTTTTTCTTCGTCAAGCCAAAGACTGATGATATTTTCATTTTTCAACAGTGGAGTTTGTTTGCCATCATGATTTAAAAAATACAAACCGGTTTCGTCACCGATATAAATACCTGCTTCCGTGGTGGTAATAGCCTGAATATTACTGAGGCCGACATCATAAATGATCAGGTCACTTTGTACCGAAAGTAATCCGTTGTTTTTGCACAAAAGCCATAATATTCCATCATGATCTATGATCAGGTCTATCATAGAAACATCATTTTCAAGTCCTTTCAGGGTGAATTTTTCCGTTTTTTGGGTCGATAAGTCATAGGTCCAAAGGGGTTTTTCGCCTTTTTCATCAATTACATATATTTTTCCTTTGCCAATAGTGATACCTGACCTTACGGAAAAAGGAAAATCGAGTTTTTTTGCAGTTTTGTCAGGAATGTGTACCAACCAAACCTCGCCATCGTAGGTGATGCCTAATATATTTTCGGTAGAAATATCGTACAACAATTTGGTGAATATCAGACCGGAGATGGCCGGCTCTGTCACCAACGGAAATACCACTTTTGTTTCGTTTTCTGTTTTAAGGACATATAAACCTTTGTCTGTAGCGGCATATATCTGTTGATTCCGGTCGCTGACTGCACAGTAGATGTCATTTCCACCCAAACCATCTTCTTCGTTGATATTATACAAATGTTTTCCGTCGTGGTAATAAAAACCTTCACCATAGGTAGTCATCCAAAAGGTATTGTTTTTTTGTATATAACCTGTCGCTGAAATTTTGGATTTTGGCCAACCTTCTTCTATGTTCCAGGGTAAAAAACTTTGATTTTGCCACGTAAAGATGGCACCATCTTCATATCCGACCCACATTTTTTTACCATCATGAAATAAAGAACTGATTTCAAAAGAATCATTTTTTCTGCTTTTCTGAATAAATTTTTTTCCATCATAACGGATTAAACCCTTTTTGGTGGAAATGTATAAAAAGGGGTCATTACTTCTGTACAGACCGGTATAGTCCAGGTTGGTAAACTGCAACTGTATATCATGATGTACCGGAGTCAGGTATTGTGTCTGACCGGATACTAAAATTATACATATAAACAGAAAACTCAGAACTATCCTCATGGAATTAAAGCTTCTCCCGTTACAAAAACTTTGATTTCTTCCGCGATTTTTTTGTGTACGATCTTGGGAATGACGATGTTATATTCGTCAAGAAGAATGGTAAACTGACTTTCCAAAAATATTTTATTACCTTTCACCCGAATGGTATTTTTGAGAATACGTTCTTTTTTGACTCCGTGAATGGTAAAAAATCCCTTGCTCCGAACTTCGTAAACCCCGTCAACACCCGATGGAAATTTATCCAGTAATTTTCCTGCATAAGTGATATTGGGAAAGGTACCGGATTCCATATAGTTTTCATGAAAATGTTCTTTTTGTAATGCAGAATTAAATCCTTCAAACGACTTCAAGGGTATCGTAAAAGCAAATGTTGATTTTTCAACATCAATGAGTCCGTTCAGTTTTTTACTTTCTGCCGAAATCATTTCCAACGGAGCATCAGAAATGAACGATACGTTACCTTTTATCTGCCATTTTTGGGAAAACAATTCTCCACTGAACAGGATACATATTATAATGATATAAAATCGAATCATGATACAAAAGTATTGAATTGTTTGGTTTATCTGCTTCATTTGCTGCTGATTCGGGAAAAAGCCTTACTGAAACCAATTGTCGTCCCATTCCGGTTTTTAAATTGTCTGATTCGGACAGGAAACTTCGTTTATTAAAAAAGCACGCAGTACATTTGTTTTAAATTAATGAAATCATGCGTTTTATCATTGTTTTTCTGGTTGTCTCAGGCTTGTTTATTGGTTGCAAACACGAATTGCCTCAGGAACAAATCATACCTGTTCCGACCAGACTTACGGTGGACATTTCTTGCAGCGGTTGTCCGACCAATCCGATATGTCCCATTGTGGATGATATTCAGATCACGACTTTGACGAATTATTTTGTTTGTGCTCCAACACCTTCCGGACAAGGCAGTTTTGTGTTGGACAATAATCAATGTTTGATATGGACGCCTTCGACCAATGCTTCAGAAGTGGTTTCAACCTGTATTGTCGCTTGTACCGGTACTGTATGCGATACAACCTACGTTACTGTTTTTCCTTTCGGTGGAGGTTCTTCCAATCCCTGCAGTCCGGATACCGTATATTTTGAAAGGGATATTCTCCCTATTTTTACGGCACACTGTTCTTTTTCAGGATGCCATAATCAGGCCAGTGCCAGTGAAGGTGTGGTATTGGACAGTTATCTTAAAGTATTACAAACAGGAGGTGTAAAACCAGGTAATCCCGGTGACAGTGACCTGTTTGAAGCCATCACAGAAACCAAACCCGACAAAGTAATGCCTCCGCCTCCGGCATCAAGGCTGACCACAGAACAAATCAGCATGATTGAGAAATGGATCAGACAGGGGGCTAAAAATAATTTTTGTGATAATGGTGGTTGTAATACGGACAACATTAGTTACAACGCTTTTGTCAAACCGGCTTTGTCGGGATGTACTACCTGTCATCAGGCGGCAAATCAAAGTGGCGGCGTCAGGTTGGATACATATGCCGAAGTTAAAGCCGTTGCTGCCAACGGAAAACTGTATGGTTCGATATCCTGGCAAAACGGATTTTCCCGAATGCCTTCCGGTGGCAATAAAATGAATGACTGCAACATATCCAAAATCAAAAGTTGGATTGACGCAGGAAGTCCGGAAAATTGACGTAGTTAAATTTAGCATCAACCGTTTTTTCAGATCTTTTTCCCGAGGGCATTTTACTGTTTCGGATTTCGGAACATAAACCGGATGTAAGAGGTAATCTTCAGTTTAGAGTTTTAAATTTTTCAACAGCAGCATCTGTCTGTAATGACTTTAGTATATCATTTATTCAATCACTTTTTAAAATGTAGTATCATGAAAAATCTTTTTTTTATTATTTTTATGTCTGTCATGCTATTTTCCTGCGAACAGGATGACAATAGTCAGAATAATTCTTCAGGAAACACCAACATTTCGCAACAGGATCTGAACGGCAACTGGAGGATTACTTATTTTGCGGAAGACGGAAGAGATGAAACCTTTTATTTCTCCGGCTATACTTTTACCTTTAGTAATAACGTGGTGGCGGCCACGAAGGGCAGTACGGTGGTCAACGGAGTGTATTCCCTTTCAGGAAGCAGTAGTAGTAGCGGAAGTAGTTCAGGATCGAAATTTATTTTAACTTTTCCTGAAACTGATCCATGGGAAGAGTTGAATGAGGATTGGGACATCCTTGAAAAATCCGCGAATAAAATCAAACTCAAACACATCAGCGGAGGCAACGGAGGAACTGACGATCTGGTTTTTGAGAAGAATTAAAACCACAGATTTTTTTAAGTTTGGAATGAAAAAATGTAAAGTATTTTACAATTTTTATTTACCTTAGCGTTTTGCTAACAGCCGACCTGATGGATAAAAAAATTTGTTTATACATAATTTTCTTCATTACAATATTTTGTGATGTTTACGGACAAAAACCTTATGTCCAGTTGCAGACTTCCGGTGGATATTCTATCCCTTTGATGGATGCTTCCAATACTACCCATTTTGTCGATCCGGGGTGGAATGCCAATCTGGCTTTTTCCATGTTTTACGGAAAATTTGGTATTATGGCGGGTGGTGGCTACCAACGGAATAATGCATATGCGCCTTTCCAAAGATACATAGTTGACAAATACAAAGAATTTCCTTCGGTTAATAATCAATATTGGACCAATGCCTATGGTATGTTCGGTCCGGCATTCAAACTTACCTTCGGAAAAGCCGAGATAGACTTTTTTGCACAAATCGGCATGGCCAATCTTTCGGTTCCTGAACTCCCATATTCCAAAAGACTGTTTGGGCAAAATGTTGAAATCGCCAGATACAACGGAGAAAATACAGAATTAACTCCTTTCTGGAAAGGTGGTTTTACATTCCATTACAGAGTGTATAAAAGTTTAGGTATCTGTCTTGAACCTTCTTTTTTGTCAAATATGTATCTTCGGAAAACCAAAACATCCTTCAGATACGTCGATGCATTTGATAACAACCAAAACGGTGTGGTGGACGAAGTCGAATTTACAGAAGCCCCTATAGTTCGTGATTTCAGAGAAATCGTTTTTTCAAGCGCCAACATCAATCTTGGAGTAAGTCTGCAATTGGGCCGTACACCCAAACAAGTTAAACCTGTTCCTATGATCTCAGTTGATGATACGGTTCCGGTGACGGATTCTGATAAAACATCTGAACAACCTATCGTAGTTACCGATGATAAAAAGATGGATGATACCATAAATGCTTCGGAATCGGGTAAAATACCGGCTGAAAATAAAATTGTAAAAACAGACACAACGGATATTACTTCCGTTGATTCCTTACCCTCCGTAAGTAAAACTGAAATTGATGTAACGGATAAATCCGAAACTCAATACGATGAGGCGGAGGCTGGGTTTTTATACAAAGCAGGTGAATTGTACTTTCAGACCAACGACTTTGAAAATGCTGTGGCTTGTTTTAATAAAATCAAAAATGACCCTAACCAGTTGATGGCAAAATACATGTTTGCACTGTCTATGTGTGAAATGTTAAATTGTGAGGAAGCTGAAAAAGAATATCAGCTTTTTTCTGAATTATATAATCATGGTGACAAAGGGGTTTTGCATACCGTGTACAAATCCCATCAGAAAAAATGTTTGTCGGATCTCGAAGAACAAAAAAAAGAAGCTCTACGACGCGAAAATGAGATATTGGCAAATAATTACAATCCGTCGGCTTCAAAAAATCCTGTTGATGATGGAATCAAAGGTGAATCGGTTAATACCAACAAAACAACCCCGGGCGATAAAACCGGAAAGTTTGTTTCTCAGGATGGTAAAACCTACAAAATACAGTTTGTCGCTCTGCGTTTATCCAACAAAACATTTCCTAAAATGGAAGGAATAGGTAATATCACGCATGAATTTTACCCAAAAAAATCCATGTATCGCTACACCCTCGGACCTTTTGATACAGAAGATGAAGCCGTTTCAGATATGTTGAAAGTTCGTGCCATGGGATTTCAGGATGCTTTTTTAGCGGTATATAAAAACGGAAAAAGAATAAATACTTTGTATCATGCCAGGTAGGCAAATACCTGTTTTTTGTATTATCCTTTTTTTTCTTTTTTCTTGTGGTGTTAAACGTACCGTTCCGTTAGCTCCAAACAAAAATGTTTTTGAAATATTTTTGGAGGACCCTGCCATCCGGTCAGCGCAGTGTGGTTTTATTTTTAAAGAAGTTGAAAACAACACCCCTTTGGCAACAGAAAGGGAGCATACCTTTTTTACTCCGGCGAGCAATACAAAAATTATCACCACATATCTGATGTTGGAATCAAGTTGGGATTCTACAATAACCGCAAGATATGGTTTGACATCAAAAAACGCTATTTGTATCGAACCTATGGGCGACCCAACTTTTTTGCACCGGGATTTTTCCGGCCATTTTATGTATGATCTTTTGTCAAAGTTTGATACCATTTTTATCAAAAAGGACTCAACTTTTTTGAAATATGGCAAAGGATGGGCATGGGATGATTATGACCGGTATTTTATGCCGGAAATGTCCTTTTTTCCGGTTTATGGTAATACTGTTTTGATCCAAAAATCAGATTCTGTTTTGACGACAGAACCGCCTCTGTTTGTGGACAGTCTGCAGGAAATTGACCTTCCGTTCAAAAGGCACTACACACAGAATGTTTTTAACGTTGGACAAATCTCAAAATTTCCCGCCATCATTCCATTTGTGACACAGGATAGCCTGCTTTCTGACTTGCTGAGAGACACGTTGCCCAATCATCCGCAGATTTATTTTGTAAAAACATGTCCTGTCGATACAGATATGGTGGTAAAAGGCAAAACTATGGATTCAGTCCTTTTGTATTTTATGGTCAACAGTGATAATTTTATTGGTGAGCAACTGGTGTATGCATTGGCAAAAAGCAGTGGAGGAACAAGAGATCCCGGCATGTTTATCAATTCCAGTTTGGATACTTTATTTCAGGATTCTGTGATGTCCTACAGGTTTTTTGATGCCAGCGGGCTGAGCCGGTACAACCAGGTGACGCCTGCCTGGATGGCAAAACTGCTTGAATCCCAATGGCAGCGGTTCGGTCATGATAAAATCAAATCCGTTTACCCGGTTGGAAAAAAAGGGCAACTTCCAGACGAATTTATTATTTTTGGTGATGATTTGATGGCAAAAACCGGCAGTATGCGGAATGTATTTGCATTAAGCGGCTATCTAAAGTCTGCCTCAGGAAAATGGTTTGTTTTTTCAATTATGATTAATGGTCATATGTCGACACAAAAATCCGTCCGGAATGCTATGAACTCATTACTGGAAATGGTCAGGAAACAAAATTAAACCCATTTCCATGAGATTAAAACGGGTAGTCTTTTTGGTATCACAAACCTATTGGTTTTTAGTTTACTAATTTTCTTGAAAACTAAGGGAAATGTTAAATATCTTTATCATGTTTACACGTTTTCCGAAATAATAATGGTAAAAGTTTGTAGGTTTCGGAGTTTGACGTATTTTTGTATTGGTTGCCAATGATTTATGAGCTATGTATAAACGATTTAGTTTTGTCTTTTTTTTGATTTTTTTGACCTTTCAGTCTTTTGGCCAAAACCCTTGTGAAGTATCCAATATATGGTTCAGAAGACAAAGTCAGATTGACAGTTTTCCAATCATTTACGGCCATTGTGACCAAATAGATACAACCATTCATATCGTAGGTTCCGATATTGTTTCTTTGGATAGTTTGTATCCATTAAAGTATGTTCGCACGATGTTTATCAGGCTTACAAACATTAAAAATGTGAGGGGATTGCAAGGACTTGATTCTGCGGGACACATTACTGTTATCAAAAATTATATCCTTGGAGATATAAAGGATATAAAAAATTTGAAAATTGTGGGTTCAGTTCTTTTGTCCAATAATGTCAATCTTATAAACTTACAGGGTTTGGACATGGATAGCGTAAATTCGATCTCTATACATCAAAATACTAAACTGATCAATCTGAATGGGTTACAGCCTAAAAAAATACAAAATTTAGGGGTGTCTGATAATATCAATATGATCAGTTTGTCGGAATCGGGCATAGATTCTGTTGAATATTTACAAGTGGGAGGAGATTACATTATCCTAAAGGATATTGAAACCTTACGTCCTAAGCAGGTTTGGATAAGTAATTCTGTTTCATTAACGGACATCAGTGCTTTAAATAATCTAAAGGATGTATCTCGCATTAGATTATATTTATTAACCAATTTGAAAAACTGTGCCATCCCCATTATTTGTGAAAATATAGACAGAGAGGGATTTTTATATGTAGAATACAATGGGGTGGGGTGCCGCACGATCGAAGAAATCAAAGCTGCCTGTTTGGTCAGTAGTTTGGACTTGTCCGACGATCATTTTTTAATACATCCCAATCCTTTTGATCAATTTTTTAGCCTGCGTCTGCCAAAAAACCGAAAAAATAACGGGACATTTTCGGTGTATAATGCCAATGGACAACCTGTATTATCTCTTGGTATCGGATATGATCAGGAGGTGATTTCAGTATCAACGGAATCCTGGTCAGCCGGTTTGTATTTTTATCATATTACAGCAGTTGGATCAATAAGTAGTTCGGGTAAATTGGTAAAAGTAGATTAAACCAAAAGATTATAAAATTGATTTCACTTTGGCTTTTATTTCAAATCAAAGGACAAAAAATTCAAAAGTCATTTTTCCCAATCAAATCCCACTGATTGCCATACAAATCCTTAAACACACAAACTTTACCGTAAATCTGGATTTCCGGAGGTCTTACGATGGTTATTTTGTGTTCCAAAAGTTTTTGATAGATGTCATCAAATGTATCGGTATGCAGGAAAAATCCGACTCTTCCTCCTGTCTGATTGCCGATCCTGGAGGTTTCCTCTTCGTTTTTGGCCTTAGCCAATAAAAGAGAAAATTGTTGCTGTCCCGGAGGAGCAACCCTGACCCATCTTTTTTCGGGAGTGAGTTCGGTATCTTCCAACAATTCAAAACCAAGCACATCGTTATAAAAACGGATGGCTTCATCGTAGTCTCTGACCACGATGGTAATCGCTGCAATATAGGTCATGGATGTTTATGAATTGGCTTCAGGAGTCATTCTGCCGATCATACAACTCACATAAGACTGTGCGGTCTTCAACATATTACCTTCTCCCGGCACAGGATATCCCATGTTGTGTAGAGCTTTTACGTATGTGTCAACCGGGATTTGTCCATCACTTTCAAGACTGACTTTGCCTTCTTCGATGTCCACGGATATTTTGACTTGTTCATTGATTTTTTCCAATCCTTTTTTGATGGAATTGGCACAACCTCCGCACTTTATATTTTCTACGTATATGATTTCTACTGACATGATTTTATGTATTTATACCCTTATCAACAAAACTAATCCTTAAATAGTTTCTATTCAGCTGCTTCAAGTACCTTATCCCACACCCTGAACAGGTTTTTGGAACAGATAGCTTCTATATCTTCTTCTGAATATCCTCTTTCCAATAAAACATATAACAAATTTGGGTAATCAGCCACATCTTTTAAACCTACAGGAAGCGAATCGCCCACACCATCATAGTCTGAACCCAAACCTACATGTTCGATACCGATCAAACGAACTACATGATCTATGTGATCGGCTACCATGTACACATCAGAAAAGAGGGTAGGGTATTTTTGGGTAAATTCGGCAACCACTTTTTTACCTTCATCGCTGTTTTTGTCTAGTTTTTTTTCTAACAATAATTGATGAAGTTCATTTCTTTTCTGATTGTTGAATTTTGATATTTCTCCATCCAGAAAATCAGTTCCAAAATTGATCATCACCACACCTCCGTTTTTTTTGAGTCTCAGCAACAAAGTGTCGCTTATATTTCGTTCAAATCCGGGAGTATATTTCCTGACAGAAGAATGTGAAGCAATGACAGGCACTTTAACATAATCAAAAACCTGATGACAGGCATTGTCAGAGATATGGGATATATCAACCATAATACCTTGTCTGACCATTTCGTCCAATAAGGTAAATCCATAAGGACTGATACCTTTCCAGGTTTGGGTTGTATCGTATGACGAGTCACAGATTTTATTGTCTTTGGAATGTGTCAGGGTTATGTAGCTTATACCTTTATCTTTAAAATGACGAACCAGACGTAGGTCGTCTTCTACCGGCGCACCATTTTCCATTCCCATAGGCAGGGCTATTTTACCTTCTTTTTTGGCAAGGTTAACGTCATTTGGGTTTTTAGCAATGGTAAAATAGTCAGGATGCGTGTTCGTGATGTATTCAACCATTTCTATCAGGCTGTCAGCCAATGCCGCTGCTCCACCATTAGTCTGGTAGGAAGCCGGAATATAGATAGACATAAACGGAGCATCCAGTCCACCTTGTCGTGCTCTTTTAAAATCAAAGTCACCTTCATGGGTTTCTATAGGAATGCCTGTAAATTCTTTTACAAATCTGAAGTTTTGCACCCTGAGTCTGTAGGGAAGGTCGACATGACCATCCACAATGATATATTTTTGTGCCAGTTCATTGGCTTTGGCATACAAAACCAAATCATTCGGAACAAACTGACCGAATATAAAAACTTCCTGAAATAGCAGGATAAAAACGGCTACCCATTTTTGATGTTTGTTACCCGGTAACAACAGGAACTAGGAATTTTTTTTGTCCAATTCTTTCATGCCTTCCTTCACCTCTGTTTCGATGTTGGCCTTGGCATTATTAAACTCTCTGATGCCGCTTCCGAGGCCTCTCATCAGTTCAGGAATTTTTTTACCTCCGAAAAATACGAGAATGATCATACCGATAACAATCAATTCCTGAGGACCTAAACCAAAAATTAAACTAAACATAGGATTAAAATTTTATTATCTGAATTATAAATGCAAAGTTACGATATATTTTTAACATCTGTTGAAAGATTTATGGCTTACCTGATACTTTTCTGTCTAAATACAATCCGGACTAAAAAAAAAACAGGTCGTCTCTTTCATAAGACTTATCTTTTGGGTTTGTACCTGGAAAGTTCATATATTTTTTTGGCATCCTTTTCTGCGGCAAGTTGCGGCAAGGTCATTTCAGGATTTTTGTCCATATAAGCCTTTACAATTTTATATCCGATATAGTTGCCGGTTTTACCGGGAGCTTCCCTCGGCATTCCCGGTGAATCAGGGCTAGGGTTGACGTATTTGCCTATCTGTGTCGGATTACTTTCCTGAAGCAGATTTTTTTCTATAAAAAAGGACCACATCTGTTTTTCATTGTCTTCACACCATTCCATCGAAACTTTCGGATACTCAAAAATGATGGAATCCTGTACTCCGGGCAAAAATTTATCCAGGATATACAGTTTTTTGCCGTTGTAAATCATTTGATCAAGCAGGGTATTGCCGTTTGTAGGTTCGGTATAATCTGACAACCAAACTTCCAGGACTTTGCGCACCAAATGGTTTTTGTCCCATGAGCGGGTCACATAATCTGAAAAACCGGGGTTATCAGGATCTATTTTCCGATAATTCTGGTCGCCAGCCAAAAACATGTCCAATCCTACGCCGATTGCATCCTTTCCTTCTCTTCCTTCAAAGATAAATCCCTGCAGACCGAATTCTGAAGTCAGGGTATAGATATCCGGCGTCGCTAAATCCGGAAAATAATGTTTTGCGTAGGTAAATGCTGTTTTAAGATCCTTTTCCAAACCTGAAAAATCGGTATAGTTTTTCCTGATTTTGGTGAAAATCGTATCTGAAAGGGGTTGATTTTTAAAATCCAGAATGGCAGCGGCGAGGCTATCTTTATTGTCAGCAGGCCCAACCGGAAAAATATGGCGGAAATACACATTGTAAAAAGAGGTGTGATTTTTTTCAAAAGTCTCCAGCGTGTTAATCAATGTATCTTTATTGTCCGAAGAAAATAATATTTCTTCTGTACGGTAAACTCCAAAAGAAACATTGATATCCGAAACATCAGGTGTGTTTTCTTTTTCGCCACAAGCTGTCAGGTAAAGTATAAAAAATAAAAATAAATAATATCGCATAGGTTCTGTTTGTAAAAATAAGGGTTATTTTCTTTAAATAATCTGCAAAAATACATTCCTTTTACGGGAATCATCATAAAAAATGTTGTTAGGTTCTTATACCGGCCCCAACCTTGGATTTATGGCATTATAAAAACTGTCCAAGACGAAAAAATGTTTTTATTTTTTTAACATTGCACCAAAATCAGGAAGACTTGCATCTTTTTACAAACAGAAATAAGTAACCAACGGTTTCGACCTAAAACATACAGGATATGAAAACCTTCAGATATACAAACATTTTTCTTTTTTTTACCCTTTTGGGTTTATATGGATGTAAACAGTCTTCCCCTTTTCCCGGGTACAAACCACCGGCGATAGGAAATGCCAATCATGTGGACATCGTGATGGATTCTGTTTTAGCGACGGGGATGGTTGGTGATTCCGTTTTGGAATATTTTACTTCACCCTTTCCGGTGATGCCGGCTCCCGAACCTTTTTTTGATCTTCGTTTTCTGACCATGACGGATATCGAATACGATGCCTACAAAAAGGAGCTTAAGACCCTGGTTTTTGTTGCTGATTTGTTAGATACGACAAGTTTGGTAACAAAAATGGTAAAGGAAGACCTTGGAAGTGAAAAATGGAATAAAGCTTTGACGGATTCAACATATTTTATGACGTTTGCCAAAGATAAGTGGGCCAAAGGTCAATTGCTTATTTACATTTTTGCCAAAGGACCTCAAAAACTGGCGGACGTCATGTCTGTCGTTTTTCCTACCGCAGCGGTCAGAATCAACAAACATGATGAACCATCTCTGGACGCTTCTGTATATGGCGTAAAAGGGAAGGATAGTCCTTTGACGGAATTGGTTCAAAAAAAATATGCTTTAAAAATGGACGTTCCTCCCGGATTTGTCAAAGCATTGGAAGAAGATAATTTTTTATGGTTGCGCTTTGATGATAAAAAATCTATTCAAAATATTGTCATTCAAAAATTTGCCTACACGGATGTGTCACAGTTTTCTAAAGATAACATGATCAACCTCAGGAACGAATACGGTAAAAAGTATGTCAAAACCAATTCAAAAGACGCTTATATGCAGACCAACCCGATAGATTTGCCTGTTTACGAATATGAAGTCAATCATCACGGTATGGTCGGCAAAGAAATCCGCGGCATCTGGGAAACTGTCAACGATTTTATGGGCGGCCCGTTTTTTTCCTATCTTTTACTTAATAAAGCGACCAATGAATTGGTATTTATCGATGTGTTTATTCTTGCTCCGGGAGAAGAAAAAAGAGATATGATGCAAAGATTGGATTATGTCGTTAAAAAATCAACTTTTTAAGATCCGACTTTTAAGGTTATAACAAGTTTAATTTAAACCAATCAGGGTTTGTCGATTTTTTCAAAAATAATGACCCTTTGATGGTCAGAGTATACCGTACGCCACCCAAAGGTCTGACCTATGTAGTCCCAGGTCAACGGATGAAAAAATATTACATGGGTTTGGTCCCTTTTGTAATACCAGTCCTTCATATCTTCTGCACGTTTGTACCATTCAGTCATAAAAGTGATGTGACCGCCGGGTTTCAGCAACGCATTTAAACGTTTACATTCTTTATGGGGATCAAAAAAATGTTCGGCAGTTTCGAGGCAGAAAATATGGTCATAACTGCCTGTATCCGGGAGTTGCGGAAAAAAATACGGGTCGTAGGAGTCACATTGTATTCCGGTCTCAGTCAACAAATCCTTAAGCACCGGTTTTGGTCCACAGCCGTAATCCAGACATTTTGAATCGGGTGTTAAAAAGGGTCGGGCAGGGGAGAGTGCTATGTTTATATGACGGATGTGACCATCGCTGCCGGCATCGGATATATGGTGTAGGTAACGATTTTTTTCTTCTAACGGTGATGGAAAATACTTCTCGGGAACCTGCATCAAAGCACAAACTTTACATCGTAAATAGGTTCTTTGATCGTTAGGAAAGCGCAGGGATTCTACGGGCAGCGGTTGAAAACACAACACACAATTATTCATGTTCGAATGCGTTGATTTCCGGAGCGGAGACGTTGATTTTTTCCATACAATCGAAGTGACCTAAGGGACATGAATTAAATCCGAGTTTCGAACAGGGACGGCAACCCAGGTTTACTTCCAGGGAGAGGTATTTGCCAACATCAGACATTCCGAAATACGGATACATACCAAAATCAGGCACCGTATTTCCCCACAGCACTACGATTTTTTTCTGAAAGGCAGCCGCGATATGCATCATACCTGTATCACCTGTGAATACCAAACCGGCATGTTTGATCAGGTAAGAAGTTTCTGCGAGTGAGGTTTTTCCGGTCATTTTTATGGCGTGCGGAAACTCTTTTTTTAGCAGGCTGCCCATCTCCGCTACATCATGGCCACCGATCAGGATGGTGGTATGTCTTTGCAGGCTGAGTATTTCTCTGGCTTTTGACATAGAAATTCTTTTGGTATTATGGGCGGCTCCCAATACCAATACATCGTAATGAGCATCGACCAATCCTTTGATTTCAGGGCTGATGGTATCTTCATCATAAAAGATGTCCAATCCAAGGTGGTCGTTGTTGATCCCCAAAGGAAAAAGGGCTTCAAAGTACCGATCCACCAGATGTTGTTTTGGCAGTATATTGATTTTTGTATTGACGAGAAGCCATTTTTTGACATTCAGTTTATCGAATGAAGTGTGGGGACGACCCAAACGCCTTACGAGGCGGATAGACTGACGGTTTTTCTGCAGGTCAAATACATGGTCAAAGTTCAGGTTTTTTAATTCTTCCAAGGTAGTTTGTTCTTTGTTGTGGATGCGGGTTATGTAGGGGTTTGTATGGAGAACCGGTACAAAAGATTCTTTGACCAAAAAGTGAATTTCAGCGTTCCATTGTTGGCGGATACAGCGGATGACCGGGGTGGTCAATACGATATCACCGATAGATGAATAGCGGATGATTAATACTTTTTTTGATGTGGGTTCCAAGGTATTGCTTACTTATCGATGGGCAAAGTAACAACTTTTTTGGTAAAAAATAAAACCAAAAGAGAGATAGGCAGGTTAACTTCACCATTATTTGATTACATGGTAAACAGTACATTTGAAAACGTTACAAAAAAAACTGAATAATACCTTACTATTCAAAACCTGTGATTGAACATTCCCGATATATTCTCAAAATTTCAAAATCCTGAAATGAAGAAATTTTTTATCAGAGTGTCCGGTATAAAATTCAGAGAACTTAATGTAATGTTTTGCATTTACAGGTGTACGGTTAGTTCGTACCTGTTTTTACAATCAACCACACTGACTTGGAGCTTTGTTTTGGTAAGGTCCAGATTTTTTTTGATAAGGGACATACCGATACTTTTTATATGTGGAAAATCTTTTAGCAATGCTTCTTCTCCTTCACAATTATATAGTTCCTGTACTTCTTCAGGCAAAGGGATACCATTATCCGTAATCCGGATTACCAATTCAGGTGTTTTAACCACTTCCAGGGTGATAAGACCCGGTTTGGAGTGATTGATGATATTACTGAGGATGTTTCTGAGTATTATCTTCCAGTTTTCTCCGTATGGCAATAAGATATTATTGGTATCGGGATCTGAGATGCTTATAAACCGTATCCCTCTTTCCTGTAGAAACAATAAAAATGTATTATGAATTTCTGCGATCAGGTCGGACATTTTTATTTTCTCGCCTTCTGTTAATTGAATATTGGATGTCAGATGTTTAATTACATTTTCAATCATTTGAAGACTCTGGTTCATATTTTTTTTCATCATGTCGCTTAGTTTTGTATAACTTGAGACATTGCCTGATGTAATGTATGTATCCAGAAGTTTGATTGCTTCCAATTGAGCAATGATCGGTGATTTAATATCATGAACCAATACTTCATTGACACGAATCACTTTTTCATAATATTCTTTATCTTTTTGTAAATTGATTTCTTTGAGTTTCATCATGTCGGTCTCCTGTTTGGACATGGTGGCAACTTTTTGTTTTATCAGCTCCTGCAACGCTTTGTTTCTTTTTATATAAAAAGATTTGATCAACTGAAATGCCAGTAAAAGTAAACCCATAAATACAAATACCATGATCAATCTGAAGGTCATTGTATTATAAAATTTTGGCAAAACGGTAAACCTGAATTGAGCAAGTTCGTAAGCATCAGGTCCAAAACCGGTCAGTTTTTTGACAGATATGGTATAATCTCCGTACTGAAGTTGATTTAAGTTGATTTCATCAGATCTTATGGGTATCCACTGGTCAAAAATTCCGTCAATCTTGTAATATAAATATTCATTGTTTTTGCTACTGTAATGTGGCGAAGCAACACTTAGACTAAATTGAAAAAATCCTTCTTTTATTTGACGGTTTTCCAAACTAACCGGAGATCTGTCTATCAACAATCGGGTAAAATGAATTTTTGAGGCGAATTTTACTTTCTCTTTAAAGTCAGCAGGTTGGATGGATATAATTCCGTTCATGCTGCTAAAACTTATAACACCGTTTTTTTGAATTGATGATGGAAACATACATCCGCCGTTAAATTCATTAGTAGACAAACCGTCAAGAACTGAATAATTATGAATATATAAGTCTTCTTGTTTGCCGGAAACATGTCTTAGTAAATCATCAACCAAAATTTGTTTCAACCCATTGTTGGTACTGATCCAAACGTATCCATAATCATCCTCTACAAAAGTATGGGCATACTTCAGGTCACCATTTCGGTCTAAAGGAAGCTTAATAAATTTACCGTCTTTTAGCATGTAATACCCTTGTCCATAGGACCCCATCCAGATGAATCCGTATTTTGAGTGGACGATACCCCGAGTATATATTTTTGGCCATTTTTTTTCTACAAGCTTTTTAGTTTGTACATGTACTTCATAACATTTTTCACCCGTAATAACACAAAGTTGTTTTGAATCATCAAAAAATATTTGTGAAAAACCATATTTATCAGAATAATCCCGAAGCGACAAAACGATAGAAAGAGAATCTTTATCAAATAAATATAGATAAATATAAGAACTGAAAAGAATTTGTCCGTTCTCCAGTTCCATGGCAAATCCAATATTTCCATTATTGGCCAGTTCGAATTTATGAAGCAACTTTCCGTCTTTTCCTTTAGCAATTAGAAACCGCTTATCTTTATACCAATGACGTCCGGATTTGTCTGTAAAATACAAACCAAAATAATCTTCATTTGATGTAAAATAATTGCATTTACCCTCCTTAGTTAATATTTTTCTGGTATCATATATGATGTCTCCTTCTTTTGTAAAAACATGATTGTAAACATCTTTTGTATGGCTTCTTAACGTATCACAACTTTTACATACGCAATGATGTTCTTCATTTTTATTTTGTGATATAAAGTGTAATCCGTTGGTCGCACTACCCAGAATTAATAGTTTTAAATGTTCGGCATAATAACAGCATGTTATTTGATCCCCGGTTCTTGAAAGAGGTATATTGTCTATTATTTTAGTTAAACTGTAATTTGTATTTGTTATTTCCAATCTATATAATATGTTGTCGTAAAAAGTGTACATTTGATCATCTGAACCAAACAACATACCACCTTTTAATTTATTTTTATCATTATTTTTGGGTTGTATTATTTTATTTATTATTTCCCCTTCATTATTTTTTTCTTCTATCAACTCACCTTCCGGAGTTATAAAATATAAATTATTTTTTACACTAAAATAAGTGTAATCTGATTTTATCTTGCCACTGATTGTATGTTTGAGGTAAACCTGTTTATTTTTTATTGAATCCAGGTTGTTTGGCACATTTATATTTTTTGAAAAATAAATATGAAAATTTTGATTCTCAAAATTATAAAAACTATCAAAGTTTATATTCCTTAAATATTTTTTTTTGATATTTTCGTCTACTTTTTCTATCAAATCAGCATGTAAAGTTTTTCCATTGCAGAAATAAAAATTGTTACCGCTGTCTATTACATAAACATTTTTTTCATTATCCTGAAAAAAATCTAAGATTCTGGGTTCTTTTAATTCTATATTTTTGAATTTTTTGCCATCAAAAACTGTTAGTCCGGAAGTTGTTGATATCCATAAAAAATCATTTTTATCCATTAATATTTTATTAATAAAGGATATTGGACTTGAATTTTCGGAATTAAAATTTTTTAGATTGGTGTTTTCTTTGATAGCAAATACCTGACAAACCGGTCGTATAAAATGGGTAGATAATAACAGAAGTATAAATATCAATTTGTATCTCGAAAGACCGGACATGGTATATAATTAATTTGGGGTATCTTTAAAAAAAAATGTTAGCAGATTCGAATCTTCGACATCAAATCCTGAAACGGAAAATCAAAGTTACGTGAATTTTTCACATTTCAAAGTTGTAAGATTCTAAATGTTGTAAATTTTGATCTATGAAAGTGTGTATCGTAAACGACCTTTGTGGGGCCATTTTACTACTTCCCGTAATTTAGACCATTGATTTTGACGTGGTTTTTCCCATAAGTTGTAATAATCATGACAAAATAAATTAACGCATCAACTTAACCACGGATTTCGTGCGTGGCTACAAATATTTTGCTTCTCCGTGGCAATAAATGTAAAGTCCTGAAATACACCCACTATTGTTGTACTTTTGGGGACCATTCTTTGTACCAGGCAAATCGAAACACTACCCTGCATTTTCTTTTTTGTGTTATTGATATTGGCTTTTCTCATCTTTTTATCAACACCTTTGTTCCATGGGTAAATGTTTCAGGAAGAGTTGATATTTTGAGATTTTCTGTTTGCCTTTTATGAATATTTTCTGTTAAAACGTTGCTTTGACTTGTGCCTGTCCTACATGAATGGTGGGATTGATACCGGGTTTTCGCCCTTCATAGGTGATGATAAGGTCAATACTTTTAGCCATTCTTCGGGTGAATCCCAAGGTCCATACAAAGTTATTTCCGTTTTTGAGTCCTTCGAGCATGTCGTACTCTATAGGTGAGTTAGTCTCTCCGGTAAACAGGATGTTGATGTAATTGATTTGGACATCAATATTAAATAAAGACGCTTTTCTCCAGTTGTATTCGAGGGTGAATTTGTTTTGGGTTGCTTGTTCCATGCCCATGATGGTTTGCCTTCTGTTGGTGTACGTATATTGTGCGATACAACGGCTGTTTTGGTTGGGACGGTAGTTGATTTCCGGAAAAATATTGTAAAACAAAATATCATAATCCCTCGTGTTAAATATTTTGCTGGCATATACAGAATTTCCCTGTTCGGCATTCAATATAAAGTCTATTTTTTCTGCCAGCCGTATTCTGGTGCGGACAAAATAGTCATTTTTACCCCGATCTTCATAACCGTTTAATTGTACAATCCTTGTATCGTTGCGACGGTTACCCAATTGAATGTCAAACCTGACATCTCCCCGGTTGAAAAACAAGGTATGATTCCACAATCCGGTGTAAGCTACCAATCCTGAATCCTGTCTGCTGAAATTGATATATGATGCTCCGGTTGAAATTCCGGACTCGTTGATTCTTTTTTGTATGCGACTGTTTGACAATGCGGAAAATTTTGAAAAAAAGGTATACATCTTTTTTTTCCTTTTATGGAATTCTTTTTTGACCACAAATATTTTGTCAAGATCCAGTCGGACACTTTGGTTTAATTCGATATTGTTGGTCCGGATAAATTCATTATTATATAAGCTGATACGGATATAATCTGCGAGCGGGTCAGAGGGATTAAATCGGAAATCCTGAACCAGGCTGAGGTTTGGATTTTCATCATTGCCGATGTATACAAATTCTCCTCTGCCGGTTTCGAGCTTAACAAATTTATATTCAATTTTTGGTTCCTGGCCGGAAGTGACCGCATAAACCGAGTTTGTCTTGAGGGCTTTATTAAAAAAAACCAATTGGTTTTCCACTTTTCCGATCAGGGTTTTGGTTGACTTAACAGTAGGAAGGAGTTCGTTTTCCAAAACCAACAGGTCCCTGTGTGTTACGTTAACGCTAAATAGATTTCCTTTTTCTGTCGACCATTTTCCGTTCAGTTCCCATTCATCAGCGACGGCAGCCTGTCTGATGGTATCTATCTTAGGTAGTTGATCATAGCGGCGGTTGAATCCGGCACGTATGACAATATTTTTTTCCGGGTTATTTCCAAAATATAGTTTATAATGTTGATAAGAAGCGCTGCCGGTCAGATTCCCGTTGTTTTTGTTGGTGATGATATTTTGTTCGGCATCATATTCAGACATCAGGGACCAGTTCTTTTTTTTGTCGAGATGGATGTTGAGTTTCAGGTTAGGACGCAAAAAATCGGTCGTCTGATTATTGCCGCGGTTGTCGGAAGTCAGATAAGATATATTTCCGGAAAACATAAAATATGTTCTGCTCCATTCCATTTTAGCCAGATGTTTGGAACCCTGATATAATCCTTCTCTGTCAAAAAAACGAAAACCGTATTCCAGCAAAAATCCTTTTTTTTGTTGCAGGGTTAAGGTACCGGACAAAAGATGTTCCTGTGTTTGTTCCGGTGTCACAGGAATGTTCCAGTCTCTTTGAAATTCTGCATTCCGGAACGGGTTGAGCGGTTGGAAACCAGCCTGAACATTTTCATACGAACCCCGGGTTGTGAGATTCCAGTGGCCTGCACTGTCCAATCGCGTCTGATAAGACAAGCCGGCGGTATAGGCTATACCGGTATTGTTTTCATTGTCAATGACAGATCGGGTGTTGATATCATAGTTGCTCAGGGCAGCTTCGCCGAATACCCTGAATTTTGGATTGATTTGCCAAAAACCTCCTGTAGTCATCAATTGTTTTTGTTCGGGAGGGATAAGCTGAACCAAGGGCGCATATTTTCCCAAGTTTTTGCCCACATACCTGTAAACCCTGCCGTTAACATTCGCATTGTTATCGATTTCATAATCCCCCTTACCAGCTCCTACTTCTGAAAAAAGCGCTGTATACCTTGCACTATCGAGATTTGTCGTAAAAATCAGGATGTTTTCACCCGAAATTAAGGGGTTTGGGACAAATTTGTATCGGATCAGATCCACTTCTGTTGATGTAGTGTCCAGCAATCTGATGCTGCTCCGAACCATCTTCGTTCTGTCATCACCGCTTTCTTCCAGAATGCGGATGTCCGATGTGTCGAGTAGAGCATTTCCGGTATTGGCTTTACTGTCCTGTTCGGAATAAAAATTAACATTCCATTCCCAGGATTTCCCTTTCACCGTTTGATTGGCTTCATACAAAGTCCGTACATAATTGACATCTGTATATTCAAATTCAATAATGATCCGAGAATCCCTTGCCACCACCCGGGTCGGTGAAAACGTAATTTCCGCCCTGTTGTAGTCGATGACATAATCCAGGTCAAAACCTCTTTTGAGCAGGATACCATTAAAATATACTTTTTCAGTTCCGGATAAGACGATGATAAACCTTTCATTGTTGTTTCCCTGTAATTTATAAGGACCCTGATTGCCTTCCTGGTTCATCAGTATCTGTCTCGCAAATTTGCCGCGGGAGACTGCAAATCCTGCTCTTGTTCTTCCGGTTATATTTTTATTGATATCATAAAATGTATTGGCACTCAAACCTTTAAGTTTTTTGTAATAGGACATAAAATGGCTGCTTCCGTTGCGCAATTCGTAGTCTCCGGCTATGAGACTGGATTTTCCTTTGGATAATTGGATAAAAACCCGGTCAAACTCCTGTAGTTGTTGTGTATTGCCTTGAGCCTGAATAGGAAGGTTTTCGTCAGAGATAGCTGCAATTACTTTGATATCATTGCCAATGTCGCCTTGTAATTGAAGGTCAAAATTTGAATTCAGCACAAAACTCTGGTTATTGCCTACACTTAGTCCTCTACCGAAACTTCCGCGGTATTGCAAACCTTCTGCATCGATGATGTTTTGAGCGGAGGGAGTGAATACAGTTCCATAAGCACCTTTGATGGAAATATCTTTTTGAATCAGCAGTGAAGTGTCCAAACCGAAGTACGGTGTTTCAAAGTCAAATGGAAAAACCCGGTAGGTTATCCTGATTGTTTTATTCTGGAGAGCAGAACACCAAGACGGCAACAGGGAGATTTTGTTGTTGCGGATGACGTAAGCCGAAGGTGAAAGTAAGGTATCCGAAAAAACTTCGACGGAAGAGGGCAGTATAGAAAATGAGTCTGTAACGAGGATACAATTTTGTTGAACTTGTGTACTGATTTTCCGGAGGTTTGAGGACAACGCAGGTTTTTTGCCTTCCTGGCAATATAGGAGGAAGGGCAAGGTGATAAAAAGTCCAGTCAGGAAACGAATCAAGTACATAAGTAATATTACGCAAAATTGGTAAAATAATTATAAAGAGTACCCAGGAAATCGCAGGAAAAGTGTCGGAGGGTAAAAATAAATTTTTGTTAAGTCATCCGTTTTTATATTATTTACGAAATGGAAGTGTACTTTTGGGAACATTTTCCGAACGGATAAAATCGATATCATGCGAAACAAACAAGCAGCCATAGGATTTATTTTTATTACCATGCTCATTGATGTTATCGGATTTGGCATCATTATTCCCGTCCTGCCTCAGTTGCTGGCGGATATGAAAAATATCGGTATTAATGAGGCCAGCAAATACGGAGGATATCTCTTATTTGCCTTTGCCACGGCACAATTTATTTTTTCGCCGGTGATGGGAAGTCTCAGTGACCAGTACGGAAGAAGACCTGTTTTGTTGGTGTCTTTGTTTGGGTTTGGTATTGATTATCTCATCCTTGCTTTTGCGCCGGATTACAGTTGGTTTTTGATTGGCAGAATACTGGCAGGAATTACAGGAGCCAGCTTTACGACGGCGGCCGCCTATATTGCAGATATCAGTACGGCTGAAAACCGGTCAAAAAACTTTGGTATGATCGGTGCCGCTTTTGGAATGGGATTTGTTTTGGGACCTGCTTTAGGAGGTGTGTTGGGCGATTATGATGTAAAACTGCCATTTTATGCCGCAGCATGTTTAAGTTTTGCCAATTTTTTATATGGATATTTTGTGTTACCTGAATCTTTGGCGGTTGAAAACCGAAGAAAATTTGATTGGAAAAGAGCCAATCCTATCGGATCGCTTCGCCAAATCGGCAGGTACAAACAGTTGAGATACCTCCTGCTGGCCTACATTTGTCTGGGTTTGGGCTCCCACGCTGTTCAGAGTACATGGAATTATTTTACCATGTACCGGTTCGGGTGGTCAGAATCTATGGTAGGATATTCCCTTGCTATGGTAGGTGTTTTGGTAGCTGTTGTTCAGGCTGGTTTGGCCCAGAAAGCCGCATTGACTTTCGGATTGGAAAAAAGTATTGTGATCGGATTTGCGTTGTATACGGTTGGTATGTTTTTGTTTGCTTTTGCGGGAACGACATGGATGATGTTTGTATTTCTGATACCCTACAGTTTCGGAGGAATTGCCATGCCAAATCTTCAGGCCTATATGGTTTCGAATGTTGAGCCCAATCAACAGGGAGAATTGCAGGGCGGCTTGACGAGCCTTATGAGTTTTACCACTATTTTTGGACCATTGATGATGACGGGTATATTTTATTTTTTTACGACTGATCAGGCTCCGTTTGTTTTTCCCGGGGCAGCCTTTTTTATGGGAGGTTTGCTGATGGCAGCCAGTTTGGTGATCAGCTTCAGGGTTTTTTTGCCGCGATTCAAAAAAGGGTAAAAAGATCATATTGTCGTTGGATTTTTTAGGACGGTTCATACTACAAAGTTGATTATCTGAAACCTATAACTTTTCCCATTTGGTAAAAAACCTTTTTTTTTATACCTTTGCGGCACAATAGAATATCATGTCAAGATTGGTGAAAGGGCTGCAGGTCATATACGAAGATAATCACATCATTGCCGTTAATAAACCTAATGGCATTTTGGTACAAAGTGATAAAACCGGTGATGAAATATTACCGGAAATGGTAAAGGAATATATCAAACTGCGCTACAATAAGCCTGGAGATGTATTTTTGGGAGTATTCCACCGGCTGGACAGGCCCGTAAGCGGGGTCGTTATTTTTGCCAGAACTACCAAGGCTTTGGTACGTCTTAACGAAATGATGCGCAACAGGGAGTTTCACAAAACTTATCTTGCGATGGTTTTTCCAAGGCCTGAAGAGTTTGAAGGCCACCTCATCCATCACATCATCAAGTCTGATGAAAAAAATATAGTAAAAGCACTCACCAGATCCAGGAGCGATTCTAAAGAAGCGGAGTTGCATTATAAAGTCCTGGCAGAACTGGACGCAAAAGTTCTTCTGGCCGTCAACCCCCTTACAGGAAGACCCCATCAGATACGGGCTCAATTAAGTAAGATTGGTTGTCCTATTTTGGGAGACATCAAATACGGTGCGACCTATACCTTACCCAACCAATCCATAGCCTTACATTGCCGTGAAATGAAATTTATACATCCGGTCAAAAAAGAAATGATCAGCATAGTTGCCGATCCGCCAAGAGCCTTCCCCTGGAATACTTTTGACAGTTCTTCCTACGAATCCGTAAAAACAGATTTTTAATTTTTTTGTAAAAGCATTTTACTAAATAGTTTTGAATACCAAAAAATGTTGTACTTTTGCCCCCCGAGGGCCATACGACCAGCTCCTTCTGAACTCCCCCAGGGTAGAAATACAGCAAGGGTAGGAGGTTGAGCGGTTCGGTGTGGTTCCTCTTTTTTAATTTTATCGTTTGATATCCTACTGAAATTCTGAAACTTTATTTCTTTTTCTCCACACTTTACCATCATCGTATACCATGAAGTTTTTTATCGATACCGCAAATTTATCAGAAATCAAAGAAGCTCAGGATCTGGGTATTCTGGACGGCGTCACTACAAATCCTTCGCTCATGGCGAAAGAAAAAATAACCGGTCAGGCCAATGTTTTTGCGCACTACAAAGCGATTTGTGATATTGTGGAAGATGGAGATGTAAGTGCAGAAGTTATATCAACAGACTTCGACGGTATTATCAAAGAAGGAAAAGAACTGGCGAAACTGGCCGACAATATCGTTGTCAAAGTGCCTATGATCAAAGATGGTATCAAAGCAATCAAATGGTTTGATTCCGAAGGTATACGTACCAACTGCACCCTGGTTTTTTCAGCGGGTCAGGCAATTTTAGCTGCCAAAGCAGGTGCTACCTATTTGTCTCCTTTTGTGGGAAGAGTAGATGATATAACCTGGGATGGTATTAAATTGATTGAAGAAATTGCTGCTATCTATTCAATGCAGGGTTATATGACTGAAATCCTCGCGGCCTCAATCAGAAGCCCGTTGCATATCGTTCAGGCTGCCAAAGCCGGAGCGGATGTGGTCACTTGTCCGTTATCATCCATCATGGGTCTTCTCAACCATCCGTTGACCGATATCGGATTAAAAAAGTTTTTGGAAGACCACCAAAAGTCACTTCAAGGATAGTTTTTTTGATTGTGGGTTGTAAAACTTAATGTTTTACCACTTTCCTTGCTGTATTTTGATGAATCATTTTATAAATAGCAAACATCTTTATAAAATCTTTATAAGGCGAATGTTAATTTTGCGACAAAATCATTGATCATAATCAATACACGTCATTTACAAAAATCTCACCAATACATAATCAGCATCTCAATGGTCATTCTGACTGCATTGTTTTGCTATTTTATCGTAGATTTTATCGGATACAGAGCAGTAGCTCTCATATTACTGTTGGTGGTTTCTGTCAATGCAATTCTTTTTGATATCTTCCCGGTTTTATTGTCGGCCATACTCAGTGCTTTCATCTGGAATTTTTTTTTCATCCCTCCCACGATCACCTTACACATCGGTACACCTGAAGACGCTTTGTTGTTTTTAATGTATTTTGTGATCGTTTCTATCAATGCGATACTGACCCACAAAATCAAAGAAATCGAAAGATATGAACGCAACGAAGAAGAAAAATCCAAAACGATCGTATTGTACAATACCTTGCTCAATTCGTTGTCACATGAACTAAAAACACCGATTGCCACCATTTTGGGATCCATCGACACCATCAAAGAAAACCCGCATAAACTCAGTGATAAAAACAGAAATGAACTGTATAATGAAATTGAAATTGCCGGTCTGAGACTCAACCGCCAGGTTAAAAACCTGCTGAATATGAGCCGGATAGAAGCAGGATTTATTCAACCAAAAACAGATTGGTGCGACATAAACGATTTGATTTTTACGACTATAAGGCAGTTTGGCGAAGAAATCAAACCTTTTTACATCCATTTTGAACCTTCAGATCAAATGCCATTATGCAAAATTGACGGCGGGTTGGTAGAACAAATCATTCAGAACATCCTTCACAATGCCATCATTTACACTCCGGCTGGAAGCACGCTCACGATCGAAGTGTCACATGATGTAACAAACCTTATCCTGATGATTTCTGATCAGGGCAGTGGTTTTCCGGAACAAGAAATTTTGGCTGTTTTTGATAAATTTTACCGGCTCAAACAAAATACTTCCGGAGGGACAGGACTGGGACTTTCCATTGTAAAAGGACTGACAGAATCTATGTCCGGAACGGTTAAACTTGAAAACATACCCGAAGGAGGTTCAAAATTTACGGTAATCCTGCCATGTACTTTTTCATATCATCAGGAAACGGACAATGAATAAAGCAGAAATATTGATCATCGATGATGAAGCTCAAATCAGAAAGCTGCTTCAGATCAATTTGGAAAGCAATGATTACAAAGTAATTACAGCAGCTTCAGGGCACGAAGGTTTGTCTTTGGCAGCCAATCATTCGCCGGATTTAATTCTTCTGGATTTGGGATTGCCGGATATCAGTGGACACAAAATCCTTCAGGAACTCAGACAATGGTATCAAAAATCCATCATCATTCTGTCCGTGATGGACAATGAATCTGACATTGTTCAGGCTTTGGACAATGGCGCAACCGATTATCTGACCAAACCTTTCCGAACCGGAGAGTTGCTCGCCAGAATCAGAGCCGCTATCAGAAGAAATTTGGATCCCGACCAAAGTACCATCAAAGTATACGGTGACCTGGAAGTTGATTTTGGTGCACGAATGGTGAAAAAAAACCAGGAAACCATCAAACTCACCCAAACCGAATATAATTTATTGGTTTTGTTTATTAAAAATGAAGGAAAAGTTTTGACACATCAATTTATTCTCAAAGAAATCTGGGGCTATTCGTATCAGATGGAAACACAATATTTACGGGTATTTGTAGGAACTTTACGAAAAAAAATAGAAGATTCTCCGAATATTCCGAAACATATTATTACAGAAAGTGGTATAGGTTACAGATTTCAATAAAAAATATCATCACAAATACATGAAAAATTTTCAAATAGGATGGTTTGCGTTTTGGATCAGTTTATCAGGAATTTTTATTTTCCTCTTTGACTTCGGTTTTCAAAAAGACAAGTCTCTTGAAAATACATTGGTAAATTATTACTATTTTGTATTGTTGACAGGTGTTCTGTCGACAGGGCTCAGATACTACCAAAACAGAGAACTGTTTAAAAAAAATGCTTTTATTTTTGACCTGATAACGGTACTTTTTACCTTTTTTATCTTCATCATCGCCATTTTTAAGCTGGATCAGCTATATATAGCCAATCAACTTTGGGTAAAATTTGCCATCCTTTTTACCTTCATCAGAGAATTTTCAGAAGTCCGGCTCAATTACAAAAGAACTGTATTAAACCCGGCTCAATTGTTTATCGTCAGTTTTTTCGGCATCATTATTTTGGGAGCTTTATTGTTAAAGTTGCCCAATGCAACGCATACCGGGATTTCTTTGATGGATGCCTTGTTCACCTCTACCAGTGCTGTCTGTGTCACAGGATTGGCTGTTGTGGATACCGGCAAACACTTTACGTTTTTCGGACAAAACATCATTATGATTCTGATTCAGGTCGGTGGTTTGGGAATCCTGACTTTTGCAAGTTATTTTAGTTACTTTTTTAAAGGGGGAACTTCTTATGAAAATCAATTGGCCCTGAGCGATATGACCAGCTCCAAAAAACTGGGTGAGGTTTTTTCCACGTTAAAATATATTATTTTTATCACTTTTGGTATTGAACTTACTGCTGCCTTATTTATATATTTCAGTTTGCCGGGACAATTGTTTAGCGGTTTTGGTGACAAAGTATTTTTTTCCATTTTTCATTCCGTTTCGGCATTTTGTAATGCGGGATTTTCTACGTTGTCCAACTCTTTGTACGAACCCGGATTCAAGTTTAATTATTTTTTACATATCGTTGTCATCGCCACCTTTGTGCTTGGCGGTTTGGGTTTTCCGATTGTAGTCAATCTCCTGACATATATCCGATATAAAATCACAACGCTGAAGATATTTAATAACACAACCAATGTTCACAAACCCTGGGTTTTGAATCTGAACAGCAGAATCACCCTGATCACAACAATCAGCATCACGGTTGTAGGTACCATTATTTTTTATTTTCTGGAGTACAACAATACCCTTGCGGAACATGGGGAATTCGGCAAACTGGTTACCGCCCTGTTTGGGGCCACAACGCCAAGAACAGCAGGGTTTAACTCGATTGATTCTGCAGCGATGACCTTTCCTTCTTTAGTATTGGTATTGTTGCTGATGTGGATCGGTGCTTCGCCACAATCTACAGGTGGAGGTATCAAAACCAGTACATTTGCCATTGCTACCTTAAACATACTTAGTATTGCCAAAGGAAAGTCAAAAATTGAAGTTTTCAGAAGAGAAATATCTGACATCTCTGTTCGCAGAGCATTTGCCATTATCTCCCTCTCTTTGATTGTAATCGGATCCGGGATCTTATGTATTACCATATTTGATCCCAACATGGAAGTAATGGATATTGCTTTTGAATGTTTTTCAGCATACAGTACGGTGGGCCTGAGTTTGGGCATCACCGGCAAACTCACAGACGCCAGCAAACTGGTGCTCATCATTATCATGTTTGTGGGAAGAGTCAGTATGTTGTCTGTGGTTATCGCCGTATTTAAAAAAGTTAAACATAAAAATTACGCTTATCCGCAGGAAGAGTTAAACATGAACTAAAAGTCTTTTTATCTAAATATTAATTAAAAAAATCATCACTTTAAAAGTTAAATTATAAACAAATGAAATATATCATCGTAGGATTAGGAAGTTTTGGTGCTTCCCTCGCTCAAAAATTGACAGCTCAGGGAAACGAAGTCATCGGCATCGATAACAGTCTGAATAAAGTGGAAGCAAACAAAGAAAAGATCTCGCACACGATTTGTATGGATGCTACCGATGAATTTACGGTATCAGGACTGCCCCTTACAGAGACAGATATCATCATCGTAGCTATCGGGGAAGATCAGGGAGCCAACGTCATGACCACGGCTTTGTTAAAAAACATGGGAGTCAAAAGACTTATCAGTCGTGCCATCAACCCACTCCATGAAAAAGTTTTGCAAGCCATAGGTGTGGATGAAATTGTTCACCCTGAGGAAGAAACGGCAGAACGGTGGGCCAAAAAGTTGTGTCTTAACCATGTGGTTGATTCCTTTGAACTCAATTCAGATTACAGCATCATCGAAGCCAATGTTCCGCCTAAATATTTCGGACTTACTGTCAGAGATATCGGTTTTAGAAAAAACTTTAACATCCTTGCCCTCACCGTGATCAAAAAAGTAGAAGAAAAATCGCTTTTGGGAAGAACAAAAATCACCGATCAGATTCAGGGAGTGGTTTCGGGAGACTATATTCTGGAACAGGGAGACATCATCGTTTTGTATGGCGCCAACAAAGACCTGCAAACATTCCTGAAACAAAAATTGAGATAAAACCGATCTCATAATTTATTTTTTTAAGATTATTTTTCTCCAAAAATAGTCAACAGGTTGTTTTTTTTCAAATGACAACGATGAACACTTTTATTTGGCTCCTGTCCAAAAAAAATGAGTTAAGATAGGTCACAAAATAAAAAAGCTGGTTCCGTAGTTTTTATCTGCAAAGATTTAAGTTAACAAAAATCAAATTTATTTTATTGAGAAAAAATATAAATTAAACTTCTATTTGTCTTTTATTAGTTCAAAAAAAAAACAGGCCGGAATTCACCATACATCTCCTTTTTTTTATTAAAGGAACAAATACTACTACGATTTAAAATTCGGATTAAACCTCAATTTTATACACTGCTTTTAAGTACTGACCCTTTGAAGACTATCATTTTCTTTATATTTATTTTATGGTATTGCCGATATTCTTAATGTTTTATTTATACATTAAACAAGAACTTTGCGGCAAATAAATTAAATATGGGATTTTTTTATGATGAGGATAATAAAACATCCCAACCTTTAAAGATTGGTATATATCTCATCTTCATTTAATCAAAACATTGATTTGGACCATTGCTGTATTGGTTGGTCTTTATTTCATAATATTTTTCTAAATTATGAAAAAACAATTACAAATAACCCATACTATTGCTGATGTGTATGTGGACATTATCGTTAAAATGCAACATTTTAAAAAACTTTTTGACACCGGAAATCCGGATAGTGCGAAAAACATATTGGTGGGAACAGATATCCTTCATCAGGGAATTAAAAAGTTTTTTACTGTTGACAATGAAAATGAATTGCGCTCCAATCTATTTGAATTCAATGCTTTAGTAAGAAAATGTATATTTCTTCTTTCATCCATCACCTGTACTTTTGAAAATAAAGAAGATTTGATTCATACTTTACAAAGCATAGATCAATCTATGGAAAAATTAATATTATTAATTGAACAAGAAATTAAAAAATGAATACATTTACCAAGAGGTACCATCGATTTTTACTATCATTGACCCCACAACAAAATATACTTTTTGGGTTTTTGACTTACACTTTGGTTGGGTGTTTCATTCTTTGTCTTCCGGTATTTCAAAAACAGGATGTTGCTTTTCTGGATCATTTATTTATTGCAACCTCAGCAATATCAACAACGGGTTTAGCCACAGTTAGTGTTGCCGACTCTTATAATATTTGGGGACAATTTATCATCATGGTATTAATTCAGATTGGTGGTATCGGCTATATGACTTTTACTTCCTTTATTTTGTTATCAAATAAAAGTGGATTTACCCATTGGCACCAAAGGTTGTTGAATGCAGAGTTTTCAATGCCAAAAAACTTTATCATGAAGGACTTTATTCAGTCCGTCATTATTTTTACAATAGTCATTGAATTATTAGGAGCACTTCTGTTGTATATTGCTTTTACGCAACGTGGCGTAGAACATAATTTTGCCATCTGGAGCAGTATTTTTCACAGTATTTCATCATTTTGTACAGCAGGATTCGGTTTATACAACGATAGTTTTGAGCAATACAAAGATGATGTTTTTATTAATTCAATCATTTCAGTTTTATCAATTTTCGGAGCTTTGGGGTTTATTGTCATTACGGATTTCTGGAACCGTTTTTCAGGAAAATCTAAAGAAATCACGTACACAACAAAAACGATTATCGGGGTAATGTTTCTTCTCATTTCAGCAGGCACCTTACTGATATATAATTTTGAAACCTCACTCAATCCTTTTCCGGAAAACAGGTGGATGATATCCTTTTTTCAATCGATGTCTGCTATGACGACCGTGGGTTTTAACACCATTCCACTGGCAAATTTTTCACTACCGGTTTTGTTGGTGGTCATTTTTTTAATGTATATCGGCGCTTCTCCGTCAGGTACAGGCGGTGGCATGAAATCAACAACTTTTACGACGCTGGTTTCCATTATGTGGAACAGAATCCGTAACAATAAACAAATTACTTTTTTTGGCAAAGTAATCCCGATAGAAAAACTATATGTCGCAACATCCATTTTTATGTTGTATGCTTCCGTCATTTTTTTATCGACCTTTTTATTAGCCCTTACCGAAAATCATAGTCTGGATAAAATATTGTTTGAAACCACTTCCGCCATCGGAACTGTTGGTTTGAGTATGGGCATCACAGGAAGTTTATCCTCAGCAGGAAAAATTATATTAATTATTGTTATGTTTGTCGGTCGGATGGGTTTGTTGACCTTCGGGTTGGCCATCCTTGCCCGACGGAACGAATTAAAATCTAAAACAGATGAAGCAGATTTGGTTATGTAGTATTTGTTTTTTTATACTGATGCCGGCATTAACACTTAAAGCTCAACAAGATAGTTTGGCGTCTTCCAAAACATTATTGTTTATTGACGGATATGTCGACTTGTTTTATGTATATGATTTTGGAAGGCCAAACCGCAATCAACGACAATATTTTTTTTACAACCACAACAGACATCAGGAGATGAACCTCAATCACGGATTTATTCGTTGCCGGGTCGAAAATCCCTGGTTCAGAACAAATTTTGCATTGCAGGCCGGAACTTATGTGAACGACAATTATGCTGGTGAACCCTCAGGTTTAAAAAATATTTTTGAAGCCAATATCGGACTGAGACTGAATAAAAAAAACACCCTTTGGATTGACGCCGGTATTATGCCTTCGTACATCGGATTTGAAAGTGTCCGGTCTTTTGACAATAAAACGATGACCCGATCTCTGGTCGCTGAAAATTCTCCGTATTATATTGCCGGAGCAAAACTGACGTATAAACCGGATGTACACTGGAACTTTGTTGCTTTGGTGATGAACGGTTGGCAGAGGATTCAAAAAGCCAATCCTGATGCCAATCCTTCCTGGGGAACCCAGATAACATATACCTCAGACAACAATACAACGTATAACTGGAGCAGTTTTTTGGGAAGTGACGACCCGGGAGGAGACAGCAGGCTACGGTTTTTTAATAATTTTTATGCGACGGTTCCTTTATCAGAAAGGTGGTATTTTATCGGCGGATTTGACATGGGAATACAACAGGAATCTAAGGGTGCTGATACCTATGATCTTTGGTTCGGTCCGGTCGTCATCACGCAAACAAAACTCAATAAAAACCTCAACCTTGGCTTCAGAGCAGAATATTACCAGGATCCTTCCGGAATATTTATGGTAAGTGAAAACATCAAAGGTTTTGACGTCACCGGTTTTTCAGTCAATCTCGACTACAACCCCATAAAAAACCTGCTGTGCAGAGTGGAAGCCCGTTATTTGTCAGCTGATAAAGATATTTTTTTCCAACAAGGTCAAAACTTAGGGCAAAACGTAAGTATAGGTTGTTCTGCCTCGGTTTCGTTTTGAGACCTGCGGGAGGTTGCACCAATCACAGGTACAACCTACAGGTATTCGCTCTCCTGAAATTTTAAAATCCCGCCTTGATATAGCTCCATCCTTTTTCCTGACGGATGACCACCTCACCGATACCCATGACCACGTAAGTAGCTTCTGAAATGATGGCTTCTTTGGTTATCTTTTTATTTTTCATGGTGTTTTCGCAGGCGATAAACTCAATGCCGAGGGCTGTATATTTGGTTATGGCTTTTTGTTCGGTGGTTTTTTCTTTCATCAGAAATTCGATGCCCGGACCGTGTGCCACAACCGCCATCTGAACATCATCTCCCCAGCCTTCTTTGATATGTTTGATATTGTTGATCAGACCCTTCCAAACCAATGAATCCCCGCTGGCAAGCTGAAAAATGATTTTATGAGCAACTTCCTTTTTGGAGGCTTCAGACATTTTTTTTTCACCACCCATTTCCTGAACTTTAGGAAGCGGCGCCCGGGATTGTGCAGTAGTTGAGGTAAATAATCCACCAACGAATAAAACGGCCAACAAAATAACTTGATACATACATTTGATTTTGAAAAGTAAATATATTTGATTTAAAAGTAATTCCTGCAAAGTTCGGATTTTACGGGACATATACAACAATACTTTTGTTACACAAATATAAAAATGTCACTTTAATAAACAGAGAAATTAAAAACTTAATATTTTGCAATTGAAAAAATATCATACATTTGTATGAATATTGAAGATTTTGTTGGGAATCATAACGGACCCACAAAAACGGATAACCATCTTGTGTAATCTCCTTAACCCTTATATATGGCAGACCAAAACAATGCTCCCGAAAACGAAACTATTGATGATACGATGGTTCCCAAAGTGACCGGTGTCGGCGGTATTTTCTTTTTTTCTGAAAATCCTGAAAAAACCAATGAGTGGTACGCCAAGCACCTTGGTTTGAGCGTCAATCAATGGGGTTCGAGTTTTGAATTCAGAAATGCACATAGACCCGAAGAGATCAATTACCTTCAGTGGAGCCCGTTCAAACAGGGAAGTGATTATTTTGCTCCGTCCAAAAAAGAGTTTATGATCAATTACCGCGTGCAACACATCGAAGCCTTGGTGGAAAACCTTAGAAACAACGGGGTCACCATCCTCGATCAGATTGAAACCTACGATTACGGGAAGTTTGTCCACATCATGGATGACGAAGGCAACAAAATCGAATTGTGGGAACCCGTTGATAAAGTATTTACCGAAATGGGCGGAGAAACCACAAAATAATTTACAACATCCATATCATGAGTTACAATATAGGCACCAAGGATCATCCGATGGTATTAAAAACACCACCACACACCAGTGAATACACCATGCATGTGGACCAAAAAGATGGTCAGGAAGTATTGGTTTGTACGGTAGGTAAAACCGTTTTGTATTATAACATACAATGCCTTTCAGACCTTCATCAAATGTTAAAAGAACATGGAGACTGGATGGAACTCGGTAGTTCCGACGAACAAAAACCTGCCAAAGAAGGAACCGTTGAAGCCTGGGGTCGCGCAGAAAACAACCCAGTTGGTGGCTGGTATGGAATGAAAAAAGGATTGCGCGGTCGCGTGGGCATGTACATTCCACCCTTGATGGAAGCCCTTGGCCTCGCAGAACTAACCCATGAAGCCAGAGGAAATAAAATGAGGGCTAAGTAGAAATATTCGCAATATCTGTAGGAATAAATGTTATTTTCACGAACCAGAAGGTATGGTCGCTGAAAAGTCATTATGACCGCATTTTCCGAAGGCAAGAAGGGAAAAAAGTTAGATACTTAACAAAAATCATTTTAAGGTATTATGCTTTTGAATTTTTGTCGACCTTAACAAAAATCATGTTGATAAACTGTGTCATCCTTCAATCAATTTCATCCATGATTCAGACCTTTTACACAGATTCCACAGAGGTTGACGAATAACATGTATGAATTTTCAATAGCACAAGTAACAAACCTGCGCAAAACAGTATGTCCGAAATTATAAGGAACCGGACGCTCACCCCTCCAGCCAATCTTTAAAATCTTTGACTCTTTCCCGGGAAACAACGACGGTGTCTGCAAACACAGGTCGCAACGTCAAAGTATATCTCGAATTAAAATAGGTTTCGATGTTTTCTATACTTTGGTGGTGGATGATCATCGAACGGTTGATGCGAAAAAACTCCTTTGGATCCAACAACCGAATGATGCTCTCCAGGGTTTCATCCATGAGATATTTTTTGCCATTGCCACAAACCAGATGGGTATAACCATCTTCTGAATAAAAATACATAATTTCATTTTTTCGGATGACCCGAAGATGATTGCCGGATTTGACCAGAAATCTTTCTTTGTAAGTAAAGGTTTTGTCTTCCGGGACGACCACCGTCTGATTTCTGTATAAACGAAAATATTTTTCAATAGCCTGATACAATTCATCAGCATCCACCGGCTTGAGAAGATAGTCAATACTCTGGTGTTTGAATGCCTTCAAAGTATACTCATCGTATGCAGTGGTAAAAATCACCGGAATATCCAGGGAAGTTCTTTCGAGGATTTCGAGACTGGTGCCATCACCCAGGCGGATGTCCATCAATAAAAGATCAATCTCCGGATGGCCTCCCAACAATTGGATTCCTTCTTCCACACTGGCGCAACGCAGCACTACGTCGACTTCAAACGGACTGTCCTTTAATATCCTTTCCAACCTTCTGGCAGCAGGAGCTTCGTCTTCCACAATACCTATCTTCAATGGCTTCATAACTTCCGGGTGTTTTTCATTTTTTCCTGATAGGATAATACCGGCAGACAGACCCTGAAGATTTTTTCATCCTCATAAACCTTCACTTCTTCTTCCGTAAAATAATGATACCTGCTCCGGATATTGTCCAAACCTACAGAAGTGGACTCGTCTTTTTCTGCCAAGGGACTGATATTATTTTCTATACAAAGGTAGGTTCCGGAATCCTCAGAATACAAATGTACATACAATGGATTTTCTTTGGTCGTCACATTGTGTTTGACACAGTTTTCAAAAGTAATCTGCAGACTGAATGGCAAAATATATCGCTGAAGCAAAGAATGATCTATATTTTCTGTATATACGAGATTGTCGCCAAATCTTTCCTTCAGTAAATGTATGTATGCCCGCAGGTACAACAATTCACTCTCCAGAGTCACCAAACCGGTTTCGTTGTGTTCAAGGATGTGACGGTAGACCTTGGCAAGTTTGGTGACAAAATTGTCTGCTCTGACGGGATCTTCCTGAATCAATGAAGACAAGGTATTAAGACTGTTGAATAAAAAATGTGGATTGATCTGGCTTTGTAAACCGGATAGTTTTGACTTCATATTTTCAGCCAAAAGTTTTTGTTTTTCGGCCTGACTGTATCCCAACAAACCGGCCAGAAAAAAACTTTCGTAAAACACAAATATTAAAAAAGTAAATACAATGCTGGTGATTACTTTTAATGCCGGATTGGGAATTAATGCGTCTTCCAATTTGTAAGAAAATACCCATTCCAAAACCATCATGCCCAATATATCTATAAAGTAATATCCGACAAAAATGACAACAACGGAAATGATCTGCCTTTTTCGGATATCTTCATATCGGGGATATTTTTTTACCAAAAAATAATAGGTTTCGCGGAATATCAACCAGAAAATGGTGGTAAAATATACGGAGACAGGAAAACATTGGGAAAAAACTACAAATTCTCCTGTTTTCAAAAGATGCCCAAACAACAACGTGTTGATCAGCAAAGAAACCACAGGAATCCCTAATAACAAGATCCACCTGTCGTCAAATCCTATGGTTTCTTTTCTTGATGCAAACATGAATATTATAAATTATTTTAAAACTGAATTCTGTACAAAATATCCGGAAAAAATCCGATCTGATACAAGGTGTCGATTCTGTTGGTCACCCGATTGTATCTTTTTGAAAAAACGTTTTGTTGATTGGTGACATTCTGAAAATCGAGAAAAAACTGTTGACTGATTTTTTTACCGTTCATCCTGAATCCGATTTTGGCATCCAATCTGAAATATGGTGTCAATTTTTCGCTGAATGCTTTTTGATTTTCCAATATTTCAAATCCCAACAATTTTGATGCTTCAAGATTCACCGGTGTAATATATCTGCCGCCGGCAAAGGTACATTTAAAGTCTGTGGTCAAAACAATTTTTTTGCCGGTTTTCCATTCTTTTCCACCCAAAAGGTTAAAAACGTATTCATTATTAAAAGCAGTATTTCGTTCAATGCCATCACTGCCTTTGTACTTGCTTTGGAATACGGATCCGGTAAATAAACCATAATAAGACTGACTGAAAAACTTTTCAACGGTCCATTCAAATCCATAGTTTTGTCCGCTTCCTTCATTGACAAGATTGCCGACAAACGGAAAAACAAAGTCTGCTCCGGCATTGAGTATAGAAAATGAAGATGGTGCCATTTCAACCGGCACATCAAACAAATCCTGGTAATAGGTTTCCAGTTTTACCCTCCAGTTATTGGCGGGTTTGTAATCCCATCCCAACACAAAATGATGGGCTTTCGTAAATCCCAAATCTTCATTGCCGGCGACAAAATTACCGTTGACATCAGGAGTCAGCAAAAAGAATACCGGCATGGGTTGTACCTGACTATGTAGGCCATATCCGACATTTACCGATGATTTTTTACCCAAAGCATAGCTATAACCCAATCTCGGTTCGATAGCTGCCTTGGTATTGAAGGTCTGAATCTGTCCGTGCAATCCTCCGATCCAGGTAGACCTTTCCCCAGATTTGTATTTGAAGGAAAGGTAGGGCTCCAAAGTTGTGATATTTCCGTCGATATCCCTCACGGGTTGAAGGTCGGGAAGTCCGTCATTGTCCAGATCCGGATTGTTGTCTCTGCTGAAGACCGTTGAAACCAAAGATCTGCTGTCTACGGTCACTCCTGCTCTGCTGCTCAGCCTTGGCGTGTACTTGCTGTTGACAAACGTGTGCAGGTTGATACGGTTTATGTCGTCATCCACATCAGTATAATTGTATTTTTCGGTATAGGTATCATCGGTATATCTTTCTTCATCAAATTTATTGACATTTTTTGAAAATGAAAGGGTAGACCTGAGGTAATGTTTTTCGTTGAGCATCAGGGTGTGTTTGACACCAGCCACAGCAAATTGAGAAACCGCCCTGGAGTCCGCATCTTTGGTTGCAAAAAAGTCTCCGTCTTCGAGTTCCTGACCGATGAAGTTGATATCGCTCAATCCGCCGATGCCGAAGATTTTAAAATTTCCAAGTTTCGAATTGCCCAAATCAATATGAAAAGTCAGATCCTGATAATTGGGCGTCGCATTGGTACCAAATTCTAATCCAAAAACATCGGCCAACTGGACAAAACTGTACCGGTAACTCACGAGATACGATTTGTCCCCGGATTTGCCTATCGGACCTTCGGCCATGGCTTCGAGACCACTAAAAGCCGCCAACTGAAAGGTAAATTCCGCTTTGTCTTTGTTGCCCGAACGAAATCCCACATCAAACACACCGGAAAGGGCATTGCCGTATTCTGCCGGAAAAGCTGAAGTAAGAAAATCGGAGGTTTTGAGCAGGTTGGTATTGAGTGCACTCACCGGTCCACCCGTCGTTCCCAGGGTAGAAAAGTGATTGGGGTTCGGAATGGGTACCCCTTCGAGTCTCCACAATATACCTGCGGGACTGTTGCCACGGACGACGATATCATTGCGCGAATCATTGGCAGTGGCTACACCGGCAAAATTGGAGACCAAACGGCTGGCATCGTTTCTGCCACCGCTGTATCGGGTGACTTCTTCCAGAGAAAAGGTGCGTGCGCTGACGTTGGCCATTTCGTTGAGGGTTTTGTCTTTATCGGCTTTGGCCGTAAAAACCACTTCATCCAGTTTGTTGATGCTTTCTTCCATTGTGACATCGAGGATGGTCTCTTTTCCTGAAGTCACCAGAATATTGGGAATGCTGACAGATTCATAGCCGATATACGACACCCTGATGGCGTATCTTCCTGGCATCAGATTTTCAAGGACAAATTTGCCGTTTTCATCGGTGACAGTACCGACGGAGGAAGAGGAATTGTCGAGGATTTCGACGCTGGCACCGATCAGGGTCACTTCGGTCACCCGGTCTTTGACGACCCCTTTGATGGCGGAATTTTGTGCTAAAAGGTGGTGGCTGAACCATATGCTGAAAAAAATTAAAAACGATTTCATAAGGTGTTTTGATTTTGGAACAAAAATAGAGGATTGGGTAATAAAAAAAATAATGGTTTTCTGTGAATTGTCGGATTTTACCGGTGAATTGTAGGTTACCGGCGTTTGAGCCCTGCCTGATAGATTTGGTCTATCCAGGATTTGATTTGTTTTTCATTTGCTTTTTTGACGATACCAATGGTGGTGACCCTGACCGGATGAATACCACAAAACTCCAGGATGGATTTTCGCAATGCATTAATCGATGGCCTTCCGTACATCAGGTGGTAGTACCATCCCGGTTGATCCATGGTGGTGATGATGTGTGCAGACCTTCCTGTCAGGAGTTTGTCCCACCATACTGAGTCCGGTTTGTATTGAAATGCCATTCCCGGAAGGAAAAGCCGGTCGATAAATCCTTTCATGATGGCCGGCATACCGCCCCACCAGACGGGATGTACCCATACCAGGTGATCTGCCCAAAGGATGTCCTGCCAGGCAAGGAGCAGATCGGGTTCGAGCTCAGTACGATGGCTGTATCCCCCGGCCAGGTTGGGATTAAACTTCAGGTCTGCCAGGTGAATGATTTTAACTTCCGCCCCACTATCGGTTGCACCCTCTTTGTATGCTATGCTGAGCGAATGATTGAGACTGCCTTCGACAGGATGACCATTGATGATAAGAATCTTTTGGTGTGTCATATTTTTAAAATTTTTTACAAAGTAACACCATTCGGGATGCCCCGTCAATCACTTTCCTGTGAATTGTGGAATACAAAGGATGAATTGTGACACAGAACAGGTGGTATGGATTAATAAATCACTAGAGGGTTGAAAAAGTTAACCCTCACTATAATATCACCCATATATCAAAACGAAGGAGTTCTATTTATATATGCGGATCATCTAATGTGTTCATATAATTAGAAAAAAGGTATTCCTCGGTTTTTGAGAAATTGTTTCTTTCGTAGAATCGTTTTTTCCGCCTTTTTGTTTTTAGCTTAAAAATATCAGGAGACGGTACAAACAAAAAACTGTTTGAGCCAAAAATCGGATTGGAAAGCGCTTACAACTTCATTAATTGATCAGTTTAATTAACGCATAAAGCACTGAGGCGAGTTTTTTTTGTTTCCGTCGGGAAGATGACTTTTAAGCGTTAAGAAGACAAAACAGCGGCGGCATTTTTTGTTTACTTTTTTTTGCTGCAGAAAAAAGTAAAAGCCTTGCCGGCTCGAGGCAGAAGAGAAATCTTTTACAACTTCTTAATATATATAATGTAAAACATTCATTAAAAGGATCAATTTGAATAAACAAAAAAGTTTACCCCATATCCCCATAAAAACCTATATTTGTACTTCTGTAAAAATGAATTCAGATGAAAAAGTATCCTCTTTTGTTGTTGCATGGTGCTTTAGGTGCAGCAGAACAGTTTGACACCTTACAAAACCATTTGGCCGGGCATTATGATGTCCATACTTTAGATTTTAGCGGACACGGGACCGATGATTTTGCAGGTCATTTCAGTATGAGCACCTTTGTGGACGACGTATTAAAATATATGGATCAAAATAAGTTGGGACAGTGCGATATTTTCGGATTCAGTATGGGTGGTTTTGTGGCTGTGTCGATAGCAACACAATATCCGGACAAAATCCATAGCATTATGACGCTTGGTACCAAGTGGTCCTGGGATGAAGTTACAGCTCTCAAAGAAACCAAAATGCTCGACCCTGAGGTCATTTTACAAAAAGTTCCCGATTTTGCCCGTACCCTTGAGCAACGACATTCCGGCAGCGCATGGAAGAGCGTTCTCTCCCGTACGGCAGCTTTGATGACAGACTTAGGGCGGGAAGGAGGTATTCCGGTGGCAGATCTGAACAAGCTAGATCTGCCGGTCCACATCTGTCTGGGCAGCGAAGACCGTATGGTAACCCGGGAAGAATCTGTTTTTGTCGCCGGTCACATTCCGGGAGCTCACTTTGCGCTTTTGGCCGATACGCCCCATCCTCTTGAAAAAGTCAACATGAAATTGTTGGCCGGTGAAATCAGAAAGTGGTTTAGGTAGAGCACAAAAAGCAAAGGACAAACCGTCTGAAACATCTTCCGGAGATGCCAACACTATCTCAGATCCTGTACCCTGCAACGGCTCAAGAAACGTGGGTATCAATCACTTTTGGACATGTACTTTAAACTGAACCCACCAGTTTGCGAAGGAAGGGGGGAAAAAAAATGAGAGAACCGATGCGTGAGGGAATCCCGTACGTACGGTGGTGTGAGAGGCGCTCCCCATCAGTTTTGGCTGGTGGGGCCGTCTACTCGATTAGCAGAAGTTTTTTATTTTATCAGTTCCAAAATTATAGTTAATACTCCAATTGTCAAGCATAGAGGTGAAAAATATTTTGTGTCATTTTTCCCAAATTTCGTTTGTTTTATTTTCTTGAAAAAACCAACATATTTAAAATCTCCGATTGCTCTTAAAGTGAAAATGCTTGCGATAATCCAAAGTCCATATTTTGAAAGCCAATGGGTTTTGTTAAAAGTTATAAGTCCTGACATTACTAAAATGAAAAGACCAAAACCTAATAAGCCAAACGCAACAATTAATGTTGGTAAAATGGTAGGATTTAACACTTTTGTATTGTTATCGTCCTTTGTGGGTAACACTGCATCACTTCCCCATTTTCCTCCAAATGCCCAATAGAAGTGAATTGAGGAAATAAACAAGAAAATTAAAAATAATAAAATTGCTATTGTCATATTAGTTCAAGTTAAAAATCGTATCCATTTGTTTTTTGTTGGCTGATTTTGGGATATTTTTCATTATGAAATTACGCAACCAAATCCCAAAACTGTTTTCTAAATGTGCCATTTTTCCAACTCTCCAACTTGTATTTACAATCGTATGTGCTTTCTTTCGTCTTAAATTCTCATATTCTGCAAAAGTATTTTGTATTTCAAGTCCACTGTCAAGCAATTTGCCTAAAACATAAGCGTCTTCAATGGCTTGACACGCACCTTGTCCCAAATTTGGCGTTGTGGCGTGAGCTGCATCTCCAATCAAACAAACATTTTCGTCTTGCCATTTGTCAATTGGTTTTAGGTCAATAATGTCACTTACAATTATTTGTTCTTTTGTGGTAGCTGAAATAATATTTAAAATATCTATATGAAATTCACTAAAAAACTCTGTCAAGTTTACTTCATCTACTTCTACATTTTTTGAGTTTGCCAAAGCATACCAATATACTTTTTTATCGCTGATTTTGACAAACCCAAAACGTTTACCCTTTCCCCAAGCTTCGTTCAGTTCGTTATGATATTTTTGTGGCAAGTCAATTTCGCAAACTCCTCTCCAACATATTTGGTTTGCGTTGCGTAATATGCTTTTTTCAAATAGTTGATTTCTAACAACTGATTTGATACCGTCTGCACCAATTACAATTTTGCTTTCAATGGTGGAATTGTCTTCAAAAGTCAGCTTAAAAAGTTCATTCTTTTCAATTTTTGAAAGGCGTTTTGATAAATTAATGTTTTCAAATCCAATTTCATTGGCAAGTATTTTTTGTAATTCTCCTCTGTGAATGGCAATATTTGAAACGCTATATTTTTGTTCGTATTCTGAAAGATTGACAACTGAAAGCGGTTTGAGTTGGTCGTCAGTAATTTTCATTAAGGAAATTTTATTCCCTGCGTTTTCAATTTTGTCTTGAATGCCTAATTTTTGGAATACTTGCATTGCATTATTTGCCAATATTATTCCTGCTCCAACAGGCTTTATTTCTATTGAACTCTCAAAAATGTTCACATTCAGTCCTCTCTGTTTGAGTGTCAAGGCAGTTGTCAATCCACCAATTCCTGCTCCAATTTTTTTTTCTTTTTCCGTTTTTTTTCTGTCTGTTTTTTTTTGGGGTGTCTCGGTAAAATTTCTGCTAACGGTTTGCAGCTACCGCAGGCAGGGATTTTTGGACTAAACTTCCTACGAAGAACTGAACTTTAAATTTAGCACTTTCCTGTCATACGAAGCACGAAACCCCTGCTTGCTTGTAGGTGCTGTTATAGCCAGTGGTTCTTGTCGTCTGTCCTTGTAAACCATTGTGATTGTTGAGATTCAGTGTCAGTGTCATTGTCTGTTGGGTTGTGCGTTGCGTTTTTTATTTTTTTGAAGGGTCGGTAAATTTTTTAAAACAATTTTGTCTTGCGTTGGCTTTGCAAGCTCTTTGACAAAGCTTTGGTCTGCGTGTTGGCTTTGTGGGGCTTTGGCAATGTGCTTGCAAATTGGGTAGCAATTAATAATTTAATGTCAGTCCAACTCCAAATCCCATATCGCTATCGTAGTGTGTTCTAATCCCCATATTTCTATTTATGATATAACGCAAGTCAACCATAAATTCTTTGTCTGTATTTACCATAAAACCAGCTCTTATTCTTTTCGTAATCGGTATATCTTCTCGCATTAAAGAAAGTCGAACAATTCCATCGTGATACACTTCTGCCTGAAAATTCACCAACATTGGAAGCGTGTACATAAACCCTAAACTTACAGCAGTTCTGTTGTCTTTTTATTAACTTGTCCGAATAAATTTTCTTCTTGTTCATCAATTCCCATTTTTCTGTAACGCCAATCAAAACCAATAAACGGCATCAGCCATTGCATTTTTCCAATGTATCGTCCTATATGTGTTTCGGTTTCATAGCCGTGCATATCATTGTAGCCTAAACGCCATTCTGAACCTATGCTCCAACGAGTGTTTTGTAACATTGCCATTCCATCGTTTCCGTTGGTAGCAAAATCGTTGTCTGCCATAAAATGAAATTTACGGTCGTCTGCAAATAGTTTACGTTGAGCCAATTTAGGATTTGTTATTAAAGGATTTGGAGCTTGATTTTCATAAGTAAATACTCTGCCCATACCACTCATCATATGGTAGAGAATATGACAGTGAAAAAACCAATCGCCTTCTACATTGGCGTTAAATTCCAATGTATCGGTTTCCATTGGCATAATGTCCACAACATTTTTTAAGGGTGCATTGGCGCCTTGACCATTGAGTAAACGAAAATCGTGTCCGTGCAAGTGCATTGGATGTCGCATCATAGAGTTGTTATATAAAACGATACGAACATTTTCACCTTTTTTGATTAGAATTTTATCAGTTTCAGATATTACTCTATTATCTAAACTCCAAACATAGCGGTTCATATTTCCTGTTAGTGTAAATTTTAACTCTTTTACGGGTGCATCTTTTGGAAGTGAAGTATTGTTGGGTGATTTCAACATTGCATAGTTTAACGTAACAATATCTGCCAAAGCATTGGCGTTGTATCTGTTTGGGTCGTTATCACTTTGTTTTGGTTTGCTGTCTCCAGTAATTTCCGGATACATTACCACATTCATATCCATTTGATTTAGGCTCATATTCATTCCCATATCGTCCAAATCGCCATTCATTTTCATCATATCATTCATCATCTTCATTCCTTCAAAATACTTCAATCTTGGTTGTGATGATTTCAGTTGTTTTATGCCGTTGCCAATGTATAATGATGCAGAATTGGTTCTGTCTTCGGTGGTTGCCAAAAATTCAAAAGCCGTATTTTCGGCAGGAATAGTTACAATAATATCGTAGGTTTCAGAAACAGCAATAATCAATCTATCTACTTCAACAGGCTCTACATCGTTGCCATCATTAGCAACTACGGTAATTTTTCCACCTGCATAAGTAAGCCAAAAGTAAGATGAAGCACCACCATTTGAAATTCTTAAACGCACTTTGTCGCCTGCCTTTAATTCCTTTCCGTCAATTATTGAAAGGTCGGTAATGGATTTGCCATTCATCAATATTTTTTCGTAATACACATCGCTTACATCCATTGCCAACATTCGTTTCCATTCGTTTTTGAGTTTAGTTTTGAAATGCCCAGCTTTAATGGCTTCTGCATAACTTTGAACGGCATTTTTTTTCAATGCTGGGTAATCGTTGGCATTATGCAACATTCTGTGAATGTTTTCAGGTTTTAAGTCTGTCCATTCGCTTAATACAATGGGAACGGTAGGTAAATCATCAATTCCCTTTCGAAATGTTTTGTCATCAGATTTTTTGAGCATTATAAAATTGCCATACATTCCTATTTGTTCTTGCAAACCCGAATGACTGTGATACCAATGTGTGCCATTTTGAATAATTGGAAAACGGTAAACGTGTGTAGTATTTGGCTTGATTGGCATTTGCGTCAAATTAGGAACGCCATCTTCTTTGTTGGGTAAAAATAAGCCGTGCCAATGCAAAGATGTTTCTTCTTTAAGCAAATTATGAACGTAAATTTCTGCTGTGTCGCCTTCTGTAAAGACGAGCGTTGGCATAGGGATTTGTCCGTTTACGGCTATGGCTCTTTTGAATTTCCCAGTAAAGTTTACCAAAGTGTCTTTTACATAAAGGTCGTAACGAACTGTTTTTTGAGCGGATATATTATTACTGACCAATAGTAAAAATACTATCGGCAGCAATTTTTTTGAAAGAATATTTTGTAGAACCATTTTAAGATTTTCATTTGTTGAGTTTAAGAAATGGCGTAACCGTTTTCGATTACGCCAAATTGGAGTTTATTTAATGGTTTCTACTGTTTTGCCACAAGTAAGCATTTGCGAACCGTAGTATGGATTTTTTACTGCGTTTTCTTTGCTCAACCAATTTGCTCCTTTACCATCGTTATACATTGGGCAATTTTGATAGTATATAGAATAATCCTGTTTACTGACTTTGAGCAAAGCATAAAAGTTTGCTGACAAATCCATAAAAACGACACGCTGTTTTTCTATAATTGTAGTAGCTGCAATTTTTTCGGTATTTGATTTTAAACTACTCATCACTTTCATCCAAACAGTGTGTTCTTCTGATGAGAGTTTTTCCATTTTAACCGAATTGATATTTGCAAGTACGTCTTTAGCTAATGTTGAAACTAATTTACCGTCTGATTTTACCAAAGCATCTTTTAAAGCAAAGTAACTTTCGAAAATCGTTTTCAGTTGATTTACTTCTTGCTTCGTTTCAACTACGTTTTCTTGATTGTGCATTGAGTGGTCTTCAATAACTGCGGTTGAAACAATTGCCGTTTTGTTTACCCTTTCGTATTGGCAACATCCAGCAAGTTTACTATACACATCATCTGGAGCGAGGAATTTGTCGCTATCATAACCAGCCAATGCAATACGTTTCAAAATTTCATCTTGATTTGTTTTGGTGCTGTCGTATGTGATTGTTGCCATTTTAGTGTCTTTGTTCCAGTCCACATTAGCAATCTTCTTTACACTTCCTGCTGTTTCAATGGTCTTTTCACACATTTCACAGTTACCATAAATTTTTACACTCTCAGTTTTAGTATTTTTAATTTGAGCATTACAAGAGGAAAATGAAAATAGCAATATAGTTGCTGCTGATATTTTTGAAATTAAGTTCATATCTGTTTTTTTATTGGGTTAATAATTCAATTTTGAATCCTGCTTCCTTTACTTTTTGCATTACTTCTTCTTCGGTAATTCCTTCGGAATGCACAGAAAGAATTTTGTCTTTGCTTGCGGTGTCCACATCCCAATGACAGATGCCTTCACCTTCATTGAGGAATGGAGTAACTTTAGCCACACATCCACCGCAGTTGATGTTGGTTTTGAATTTTAATGTTTTATCGTTCGTTTTCATTTTAATGTTTGTTTAAAATATATACTGCAAATTTCGCAAGCATTCAGTCTAAATCCATTGCTGTATTTTGAATTGATTTGTAACATTTACGTCTGATTATTTTTATACTTCAACCACAAACTATTGCTTACTACACTTACACTGCTCAATGCCATTGCTGCACCTGCAATCATCGGGTTAAGTAAGAAACCGTTAATCGGGTATAAAATACCTGCTGCAATAGGAATACCAATCAAATTGTAAATAAATGCCCAAAACAGGTTTTGTTTAATGGTGCGAACTGTTGATTTTGATAAATGAATTGCTTCGGGGATTTTTTGTAAGGTCTGATGAAATGATAGTCATTTTAGCTACATCCATTGCAATGTCGCTTCCTTTGCCCATTGCTATACTCACGTCTGCTTGTGCCAATGCTGTGCTGTCATTGATACCATCGCCAACCATCGCTACAACCTTTCCTTGTTGCTGCAATTGTTTAACGAATGCGGCTTTATGTTCAGGCAGTACTTCTGCTTTGTAATGTTTGATTCCAACTTTTTCTGAAACAGCTTTGGCTGTCATTTCATTGTCGCCTGTGAGCATATAAACTTCAATGCCTGATAGCTGTAATTCTTCAATTGCCTTTTTTAGAAGTTGCTTTAATCTGGTCAGCTATTGCTAATATGGCTATTGTTTTTTTCGTATTGGCAAACCAAATTACTGTTTTGGCTTCATTGCCCCATTGATTGGCTTTTTGAGCAACCGCATTTTCAATCAAAATTTCATTTTCTTGTATCAGTCTTTTGTTTCCAATGAAATAAGTTATACCGTCAATCTCAGCTTTTGCTCCTTTTCCTGTGATACTTTCAAATTGAGTTATTGAAACGGTATTCTGATTTTTTAAATGAGAAACAACCGCATCTGCCAATGGGTGTTCAGATTGTTTTTCAATGCTGAATAGTATTTGTTTTAATATCGGGGTTTCTTCAGTCCAAAAATCATTCGTTACAACAGGTTTACCTTCTGTGATGGTTCCTGTTTTATCGAGTATTACAGCATTTACCTTTTTGCTAACTCAAGACTTTCTGCATCTTTAATTAAGATTCCTTTTTCAGCTCCTTTGCCCACACCAACCATAATTGCAGTCGGAGTAGCTAAACCTAAAGCACAAGGACAGGCAATAACCAATACGGTAATAAGAGCTAACAATCCCTGAGTAAAGCCATTGTCTCCGCCAAAGATGTTCCATACTATAAATGAAGCAACGGCAATTACAATTACAATGGGCACGAAAATTCCTGCAATTTTATCCACCAATTTTGGACAGGAGCTTTACTGCCTTGTGCGTCTTGCACCATTTTGATAATGTGTGCAAGCATAGTTTCACTGCCTACTTTATCGGCTTTAAATTGGAAGCTACCTTTTTGATTAATAGTTCCCGCAAATACTTTGTCGTTTTCATTTTTCAACACAGGAACAGGCTCACCGCTCAACATACTTTCGTCAACAAAAGAGTTTCCGTTAATTACTATTCCATCTACCGCAATTTGCTCGCCTGGTTTTACCACAATTGTATTACCTATTTCAACTTGCTCAATGGGGATTTCCATTTGATAACCACCATCCTGTACAATCGTTACTGTTTTTGGCTGTAAACCCATCAATTTCTTTATTGCAGATGAAGTATTTCCTTTGGCTTTTTCTTCCAATAGTTTACCCAATAATATAAAGCCAATGATAACAGAAGCAGCTTCAAAATAAACGTGAGCGTGTAATCCCCTTTCGTGCCAAAATTCAGGAAACAGTGTGTTGAAAACACTGAAAATGTAAGCAACACCTGTGCTTAATGCCACCAAAGTATCCATATTGGCAGATCGATGTTTGGCTTGTTTCCAAGCATTGATGTAAAAATCTCTCCCTAACCAAAATAAAACTGGGGTACTTAAAAACCACATTATTTCATTCGCAAAGGGCATATTCATAAAGAACATTCCGATTACTACTACAGGAATGGATAGTATCAACGCCCAATAGGTTTTCTTTTTGAGAGTTTTAAAGTTTTCTTTCTGAATATGCTCAATGGTCTCATCACCAGAAGGACTTTCATCAATTAACAAATCGTAACCAATACTTTGAACAACTTTTCTCAAATGCTCTACTTGTATCAAACTCGGTATAAATTCTACTGAGACCTTTGCATTTGCATAATTCACGCTTGCATTCACAACTCCTGCCTGAGATTTAAGCATACTCTCCACACTAATCGCACAAGAAGCACACGTCATTTGTAATACAGGGAATGATTTCTTTACGGTAGTTACTCCATAACCCAAATCTCGAATAGTTTTTACAGCTTCTGAAACTGTTTCCCGATTTTGAGTTTCAATGATTGCTTCCTTATTGTTGAGTTCCACTCGGTGTGATTCAACACCATTAAGTTTTGCCAATCCATTGTCCACAATTAAAGCACAGTGTTCACTTTCAACGCCTTCAAGTGGTATCCTAAATTCATTATTATTTGTTGCCATACCTTTTTTATTTAATTACAAGGCAAAGGTGGCAACATTACATTTCTTACCCGTTACCTGATTTTGGATTGTATTTGTAACATTTACACTTCGTCTAGTGGTTTGCGCTTTATTTCCTTGATATTCTTAAAGTGAGTAGGGGTAAGTCCTGTAACTTTTTAAACTGATTGCTCAAATATCCAACACTCGAATAATTCATTTGATAAGCAATTTCGCTTAATGATAATTCGTCATAAACCAAAAGTTCTTTCACCTTCTCAATTTTTTGAGCAATGAAATATTTTTCAATAGTCGTTCCTTCAACTTCGGAAAACAGATTTGATAAGTAAGTATAGTCGTGATGAAGTTTACTGCTCAAATAGTCAGATAAATTCGATTTTAATTCGCTGTTGTTTTGGTGTATAATTTCAATAATGGAAGACTTAATTTGTCCGATTAGGCGACTTTTTTTGTCATCAATCAATTCAAATCCAAACGTTTTTAGATGATCGTCAAGGTTAGTTTTCTCAATTTCAGTCAAGTCGTTTTTGAGTTCAACTTCACCTAAACTAATATTCAAAGTTTGAAAACATAGTTTCTCTAATTCATTTTTCACTACCATTATGCAGCGATTACAAACCATATTTTTAATATAAATTTTCATATGCTAATGTTTATGTCGTGCGATGGCAAAAAAGTGGCTCTTTTGGTTTTGCGAAGGTCGGTTTGTGTGTCGGGCAAAAACCAAATGTGCCGTTTGTGCGCCTGCCTAAAATTGTTTTTAAAAAATGCGGGGCGGCAAAAAAAAATAAAAAAACATTGGGGCGGCTTGAGTGTCGGATTACTCGCTGTCCCGTTTCAATATGGTCTGTATGTTTTTGGTCACCTGTCAAAATGGTTTGTTTTTGTTTTAATGTTTAAATTTTGGTCGGTCTATCGTCTTCGGAACGGTCGTCCTACCATTGGCGAGGGTCGGGTCGTTGCTGGTGTGGTTTTGGCGATAGCCAAAACTGTCGAACACCTGTTATGGTTTCCATTCTTTTCATATTTTTAGACAGCCTTTGGATTAATAATCACCCGCCCCCCCTTAATGAAAAGAATTTGAGGGCCACCGCGAAGCGTTAATTTCTAATCAATAAATCAAACCCCAAGCCCCCCCTTAAGTATCTGGAAGTTTTTTCTCTTCTATCAATACATCGAGCAATAATTTTTCGGCTAATAATAATTTAGATTTTTGATTAGGGTCTGCATAAGCATATTGTTGGTATGCAGTTGCAAGATTTTTTTTGGTGTCTTTGTCCTTTGGTCTAAGAGCTAAACTTTTCTCTGTATAGGCTATACTCTTTGCGTATTCTTTTTGCATAGAATAAGCAGTTCCCAATAAAAGAAATACCTCTGCATTCTTAGGGTCTAAAGTAGCGGCATTTTCTAAAAATTTAATACCTGTATTTATATCACCAAATTTCTCTCCCATCACCTTGCCTATATCCATATTGCACAAAGATTTAAATTCTGTAAGAATAGTATCCATACCAATGCTTTTATATTTATCAGCCTGATCATAAGCAGCCAAAGCGGTATTCAGCTTGGTAAGGTTGACATTAGGGGTATTGCTTTCCATTTCGCCAAGAAAGTGATGTGCATTGGCCAAGAACATCCATGCTTTATTGTTCATTGGATGAATTTCAAGTGCTTTTTTTGATAATGGAATGGCCTGATTAAATAATTCAGCTCTTTCATTATCCGTTTCTTTCAAAGCAGCTTTTTTTTGCTCTGCAATTAAATCTTCAATCTCTGATTCTTTTTTTTCTTTGATAATGTTAGCTTGATTGATCAATTCTCCTGCAAGATCTGCATGTATCTTTCCACTATTCTTTGAAACTTTTATGTCCTTTGAAAACAAAGTAAAATTATCTTTCCAATCAAAATTCCTATTAATCGTTATGACAGAAAATATCAATACAATAACTCCTAAACCAAAGGCTATTAATTTGAATCCACTTTCATTACTACTGCTACTCCATTTTTTGCCAAGTTCATAAAGCAAGCTCGCAACTATTAAACTAAAACCAAGCGAAGGCATAAACATAAATCGCTCTGCCATATTGGTTCCAATAGGAAAGAATAAGTTAGATACAATGGAAAAAGTGATGAAGTAATACAAAATACCAAAGGCAATGATTCTATTTTTTCGAATATAGTATATCGACCAACCTAATAAGAACAAATGAATAATTACGGAAACAATTACGGAAATATCCGAAAATGATTTAACCTTGATATGCCTGGGATAATAATCTACCGTAAGTGGATAAGGTAGAACAAGCAATTGTAAATACTTACCCCATGTATAAAAATTAGTTGCCAATTGATTGTTGTATGGTATTTTAGTAAACGTATTTTCATTCGGATTGACAAGCGTCTTAATATCTGATCCTTGTACCAAGGGTGCATACTCTGCCTTAGTATCTAATACTAAGAAAGGATCATTCATCAATTCTTCAGCGATTGGTTGCTTATTGGGTTGATGTAAAACGGCTGTCCTTATGCCCAGGAAAATAAATAAAGGCAATAATAGTGGCATCGTCAATCTGAAAATATTCCGTGTGCTTGCCTCTGTAAAAAACCACATCGCCAATGGAATGATGGCTATAAAAGTGACAGCAGACTCTTTGGCAAATAAGGCCAACAGATAACAAACAGCAGCATAAATCAAATACCTCTGACTTTTAAAATTAGGTTCACTTTTGTCTTTTAAAAACTGAAGCAACACAAAGTGCAGCGTTGCCACTGAACCCAACATGGTCAGTATCTCATCCAATCCTTTTACATTGGCCACGGCCTCAGTATGTAAGGGATGGACTGTAAATATAAGTGTGGCGGCAAATGCTATAAAATCAGCTTTGGTATTATTGGCGTCTTGCTTAAAATTGAATAATAAAAGCAAAGTTCTGTAAATGAATACACAAAGCAAAGCATACCACAAGGCATTAAAAAAATGCAAAATATTTGGGAACCAGGTCTTATCGCTTAGGTCCTTAATTTTATTTTCTGTCTTGTCTTTTTCTATTTCCTGATGGATGTCTTTTTTTGTCGAAGCAAATATTTCTGCTTGTACCGCAAAAAACACAGGCGATAGCGGTCTATACCTTCCACCTGATACTGCATTTACATCTTGTCCGTAAAGTCCGGCAAAAGCATCTTTGGTCATGATGTCTGGAATGCCAGAGATACCTTTTTTTACAAAATTATTTTGATGGATTATGACGCTATCATCTATGGCCCATTTATTAGGAATGGTATTGATATATATTAAAAGTGCAATGGAGAAGATCATCCATTGCACTTTTTGATATTTTTTTAAGAAATTTATCATACTTATGATTAAAGTTTGATAAGTCTAGTCTTATCAAATTTCATTATATTCTTTCTTTGAATCCAAAAACGCTAATTCAATTTGACAATTGTCATATTTGTAGTACCATCCTGTGATGGTGTTGCACTAGCGGTACTTAAATGACTATGCATCCGCAGTGAAAATGTTTGACCGGCATTTAGATAGATCAAAGCCTGTATTTTTGCACGGTGCTTGTACGGATTAGGATGGACCTGGGTAAGTTGCGTAGTAACATCACCAAAAAAATCACCTTCACCGCCAGTTATATCTGATACAGGTAATGCCTGATTATTGTCCACATCAATAGAAGGTACTGGAACAGTAGAAGTACCTGCTAGATTAATGGAATGAACAGAGACCATATAAAGTCCAGCTGAAGGGGCAGTAAAAATACCTGTGGCCGCATTCCACGCACCGCCTACATTGGTGTTGATACCTCCCATGCAAGTGGCTATAACTGGCAAGACAAAGCTAGATCCTGTAACAAAGGATTGAGCCGAATTGGCAAATACCCGTACTAATAATTGAGCTCCACCACCACCAGATGCAGAGCCCCAGCTGAGTGTACCTGCACCATTTGTTGTCAACACTTGGCCATTGGTGCCAGTTGTGGTTGGGTAGGTATTTGGCCCGATCTTAGCCTTGGCGGCACCAATACTATCAACTGCGATGATGTCTTGGCTTGCCATGTTAAGATTTGTTGTGGCTGTATGGTTTCCGAGGTTGTCACCACTTATCAAGGTCCATGCACCATTGAAGTAGTAAAATCCCTTGGGTGCTGTGGTCTGATACACCATAAGACCCTCTGCTGGGCTTCCTATAGCCGATGCCAAAGCTACTCTTGGTATAAGTAAACCTTTGTCGGTGGAAGTTACATCCAGAGCTGCAGATGCATCAGGCATGGTAGTGTTGATACCAACCTGTGCTTGCGATAATAGTGAACAAACCAAAAGAAAGAAAAAGGAAAGAAAAAGTTGTTTCATTTTTTAATGTATTAAATTATTGAATATTTATGCACAAAGTTACTTTATTTTATTTGGTTTTATTTTCGGATTTATGGTTTAATTTTTCTTTTCATGAGCCATAACTTGTTTATATACGCATAAAAAATATTGAAACTTTCGTTTTTTATTATTTTTTACTAAATTTTATTTACTTTTTTGTTGCATTCCCACATCAATCCCCTTAAAAAAGAGATATTTACGCTCCTATTCCTACAAAAAAATATCCTATTTTATAAAATTCATACCCTACATTGAAACTACCATCGGGCCATTATCACTAATGTTTGTCTGCATCTTGCTACATCCATATGGAAGAATTACAGAAAAATTTATGTTCGGTATCGTTATTTTGCTCAGTGTAGGGATATTACTACTCAGGGATGACAGCATAAGTCCGAAAAATGATGATCGTTGTCTTTTTACCTTACTTTTAAGATAGTTTTGATTTTGTAATGAATTATTAGGCAAATATATGGATTGGTTGCAATTTTTCAACTTTTTTTTATCTTATTTTTCGTTTGAGGGTATTGTTGTTTTTTGATTTGGGTGGTACCTTTAAAAGTCAGGCATTTTCAAATGGTTTTCTTTCGCCTCATAGGCCGGCGGGGCTTTTACTTTTGTCTCGTCCCATAAGACGAGACCACAAAAGTAAACAAAAAGGCCAGGCTCAAAAAAGGTGATTGCGCAATTGGGCGTTTGTGCCGCAAGAAAAAATTATTCAAGAGCATTTGTCGTAGCCCGCTTCGCGGTTCCCTCACTTGGAAACCACGTATGGGTTTCCACTTTTTTTCAAAAAGATCGCTCGGTCACACTGGTTTTTGAGCCGGGATTGTCGTCCCGAGGAGAGTTGTCAATAACAGAAGTATTCACAGATTTTCCCACGCCTGGAGCCGGCGGGGCTCTTACTTTTTCCATTGCCGAAAAAGTAAGCAAAAAGTCTAGGCTCAAAAAAGGTGATTGCGCACATACACATTTGTGCAAGTTCTTAACATGCTGCTTGTGCGCACCGTGTATGATAAATCTATCCCACGGATCGGTCTGGCATTTGTGTTTCGTTTACACGGGCAAGCACCCCGGTTTTACATTTCGGGTCGAGTTGGAGACCCGATTTGTCAACACTATCACTGGTTTTTGAGCCGGGTTTGTCGTCCGGAGGAGAGTTCTCAAAAACAGAAATATTTTGATGGTTATTTTTCGCCTCAAGGCCGGCGGGGCTATTCTTCTAAGATATCAGGGCTACACCCTTGTTAAGATAACCAGATAATCACAAGTATTAAATCACAAAAGTTTAGACCCTGTGCGAGATCTACAGTAACTTTTAAAATTCTCCACCCGCGAGCCGTGGTTCGCGGTTCCTTCCCTATTTTGAGCCCTTATAGGTGGGCTCAAAATTGCTACGCAACAGTCAGTCACCCTTCCATCTTGAGGGATGACTGAATGGTCCCGACTGAAAGAAGGGAACAGAGTGAACAATTTCACTCTGTAATGAAGGAACCACAAACAACGGCTTGTGGCGTGACAAAATGGGTAAAAACAGACAATTCGAAGCATTGAAAAACCCGATTTTTCAACACGATCACTATTTTTGAGCCGGGTTTGTCGTCAGGACATGAGTTGTCAAAAACAGAAATATTTAAATGGCATAAAATAAGGATCATTAATTTCAAGTACTTAACAATCCTGAAAGGATTGAATATGAATAGCCCCGAATGAAATTCGGGGTTCCGAAAGACAAATCCCCCCAACCGCGAAGTGGTTGAATGTCCGGGGATGATTTTTATTTCTACCTAATACATTTCAAAATATGGACAACCCGATTGCCAAAGTGTCCTGTCCAAAATACATTTCCACCACCTCAGGGCCGGCGGGGCTCTTACTTTTGTCATCACCGGATTTGAAAGCCTAAATATCTACCTCAGTCTTATTTTCATTTCAGTTGAAATTATATTTTTGTATTCAAGGATTAATTTTGTTTCAGTTGGATACAAAAGTATGTACCAAAGTAAACTTTTCGTTTCAGTTGGACACTTAAGTACGTATCGAAGTTAACTTTTCGTTTCAGTTGGACACTTAAGTACGTCCCAAAGTAAACTTTTCGTTTCAGTTGGACACTTAAGTACGTACCGAAGTTAACTTTTCGTTTCAGTTGGACACTTAAGTACATGTTCCATGGTTCATTTCATTTCAGTTGGACACTTAAGTTCGTCTTCATTGCTTCATTTTATTTCATTTGGAGACTTAAGTTCGTCTTCATTGCTTCATTTTATTTCATTTGGAGACTTAAGTTCGTCTTCATTGCTTCATTTTATTTCATTTGGACACTTAAGTTCGTCTTCATTGGTTCATTTTATTTCATTTGGAGACTTAAGTTTGTCTTCATTGGTTCATTTCATTTCATTTGGACACTTAAGTACGTGCTCTTTGATTCATTTGATTTCAGTTGAAGACTTAAGTACGTGCTCTTTGATTCATTTGATTTCAGTTGGACACTTAAGTTCGACTTCATTGGTTCATTTCATTTCATTTGGACACTTAAGTACGTCTTCATTGGTTCATTTCATTTCAGTTCGATTGATAAGTACACATTTCATTTCAGTTGAAGAGATGAACGTGTACCTGTAGATTCAAATCATGTTGCCGGTTATCAAAAAAGTCAAAAACATAGGCATTTAATTATACTCAAAGTTAAAATTTTCTTAAAGTCCTGCTTACCTATTGACGGGTATTAATTTCCAACTTACCTTTGTATCGTAATCATTTTCAAAGATGGTCTACTTTATAAAACAACTATTTTAAATTGATTACAGAAAAAAAATTCAAAGGAATTTTACTGAGATAATAGCTATTCGTTTCTTTATTACAAGTCTGTTTTTTTTTGTTGCCGGTCCTGACCGGAATGGTTTTCGGATGATTCATCAGTAAGCACAACACAAATTCAAAAGATGCCGCCTTATCGGATCTGTTTATTGACCAGCCAACATGCTGTATTGCTACTGTTTTTATCTGAACTCCACCACAACAAAATATGGTTATTTACATACACGGTTTTGGGGATAGATTTATCCTCAGCCCTTAGAAACCTGTATCAAACTATCTCAGAAGACTCCATTGGATTTATGTGAAAATTTATATTTTTTAACAATTTAAATTATTATTATCATGATTAAGTTATCTATTACAAAACTGAGAGAACTCTCCACCCTGGAATTGGTATCACTTGCCAATGACCTGAACCGAATTTTTAGAACGTTTGGCTCCCTGCCACCTAAGATTGTTGAATGTCTGGAGGCGCTTTTTACCGCAAGTATCGAACTGAAAGAAGTTTCAGTCAATGGTAAAGGAAAAGCATCGACCGGTAAAGTTCAGTTTCTGGACGCTCAAAGAATCCGGGTATTTCGTTCTATCAAAACCCTGTTTAAGTCTCTAGAAAAAGTTCGGACACAACTCTTGCAGAACAAGCCACCATGCTTTCATCTCATTTTGGCCAACACAAAAACAAAATGGAAGGGGTTCTTACAAGGACAAAACCACCGCGATTAATAAGGTGTTGGAAGAATGGACTACCGATCCCAAAATGGTCGAAGCCTGCAAATCCGTCTTTTTGCGCAACGAATCTGAAGATTTGGCAAAGTGGAACAAAGAGTTTGAGGAGCATTATTTTGAAAATGCGCAAACCAACTCCAGGAAAATGAATGTGTCGGTCAAAAAAGAAAATGTAGTGATGGCTTTCAGCAAACTTCAGAAGATGACGGAATCTTTTTATAATGTTTCTGATGACACGACTATGTATGAACAAATCAATCAAAAATCAGAAAAATTGATAGAAAAGTACTTCGTTCCTGTCGCCATCCGAAAAGCAGCGAGAAAATCCAAACCTGAATTGGTTCCTGCTGCTTCAACCAATGCTGAAAACAAAGCCGCTACTACTACTGCCGTAAAAGACTCGGAAGAATAAGAACATAGTAGTTTAGAAGATCTGCAGTTAACGATTGGGCTCCTGATGTAATGTCGGGGGCCTTTTTTTTTGACTATTTGAGTAGTTGATTATTTGATAAGTTGGGTCGATCTCCCTATCCTTACTTACTAAAAATATAAAAAGTATTCCGGAATGGTGGATGGTTTGCGTAAAATTTTTTGAAAAATCCGGGGGAGGGGTGAGTTCGCGGGTACCTGAATGATGGATTTTGAAGGTTATAAGAATTATGATTTATTTCGTCCATAAATCTGTGCCATCCTTTCAATCGTTTCATCCATGATTCTGACTAGAACACAGATTTTGTATAAGCATCCAGAGATGTAATTCTAAAGAGGTTAAGATAACTACTAACAAACTGGTGAAAACGGATAACATGGATGACAGAAAAGTTTAAACAAATCCTGATATTTTTAACCAAACAATAAATATATATGTATCTGATCTGATTATTTAGTATATTTGTTGGTCAGTATTTTAATAAACCAAAATAAAACCAACACCATGAACAAATATTTTTTATTAGTCTGTTTTTTTTGGGCAGCGTCTTGTACCCAAAAACCGGAATCAACTGAGACACCAAACGCCGGGTCAGCTACTACATTTGATGACAAAACCGAACTGGACGCCATCATGAAGGTGATAGACAATGAAACAAAAATGTTTTTTGACGGAAATGTCGAAGGTTGGCGAGCCTCCTGGAGTCATCAGGATTATGTTTCTCAGGCTTGGAACAATGATGATGGAACAGCAGCTGTCGCTCATGGTTGGAAAGCGATCAACAAACAGGGTTCTGAGTGGATTCAAAAATATTACAAAACGGCGAAGTCGTCATTCATCCTGATTACAAACGCAGCGAGGTAAATGTTCACTTTTTTTCAGACAAAGTAGCCATTCTCCATTGGAAACAATACAACGCAGATAAAGACAAAAAGTATTACCGTGTCAGCGACGAATCTCGCGTCATGGAAAAAGAAAACGATGGATGGAAAATTGTCAATGTCACGGCTCTTTGGGATGTTGAAAACAAAATTTCCGCAGATAGTTTGCCCGGCACTTTGATAGTCTAATCATGCTAAATTTCTTATTCTAATCCTTAGAATTCCTTGTTTGAAATATTGATGTTAACGAATCCACGGATGTGGATTGGCTCTTTATTTAAATCTGTGCGATCCTTGCATCCGATTCATCCGTGATTCACACTAATATACAGGTTTCAAAGAGGATGACGAACTAATTGTGGGATTCATGTAGGCTTTGTTACAATTTTGTGGAAGTTGTTCAGAATTACGTAAAGTGTTGGTTACAAACTTACGCCGTGCAGATGTCAGGCTCAATCTGTTTTGATATTCAGTCCCAATGATGTCTTTTTTGTTTCAGTGATGTGCCCCAAATGATGTTTACAATGCCAGGCATACAGACCAATATTTTCATTAATTCTGAAAGTTTTTCCGTGTTCAGGGTGAATAAATGTTCTCTCCAATTGACTCTCTGTCAGATGGGTGAGCAATATGGTCCATCTTTCGTGAATACCTTCCAACATGTTTAATGAGGGTTGAATGGGCAGATTTTTACTGTCCGGCAACTCAGCCCAAAGATCTTCATGATATGGTTTGATAATGGGCCGGTCTTCTGTTAATGTAAGTTTTAAACGTATTAAGCTGTTCATATGGCTGTCGGCACAATGATGTATCACCTGTCTGATAGTCCAACCTCCGGGTCTGTATTGAGTGTCAAGTTGTTCGTCAGTCAAGTCTTTAACTTCCCTAAATAAATTTTCAGGAAAGGCAGAGATTTCACTAATCCAATTGTCTATCATGTTTTTAGTGATTGTGGTCGGCCTTTCAAACTTACCAATTGGATATTTTAATTTTTCGATGTCCATTGTTTTTTTAATTATGTGAAGATTGTTTAGATTAACAACCTGTTTTTATATACCGCTATACCTTGTATTATCAAAGACAAATATAATTTATAATCGAATAAGACAATAGTTTTAATCCAAAGATTATAAAAAAATGTTGGGAAAAAGAAGGCATGGGCAGTGCCTTATCTTCCACAAACACTATTTCCCGGGTTGTAATAAACATTCAAACAAACAGAAAAAAAACTTTCTGTTTTACCTGATTTTTCTTACATTTGTGTGGTATAATATCAGGTGGTGAAAGCGTACGCTACCTGAATACTATAGGACCGTTTATCAGTCAACCATATGTTTTAAATCTGTAAAATTTACACCCATGAAAATCCTCTATTTCCTGATTGTTTTATTTCACGGACTCATCCATTTACTGGGTTTTGTCAAAGGTTTCGGGCTGAAAGAAATAAAGGAACTCACCCAACCGATTTCAAAACCAATGGGTCTGTTGTGGTTGTTTTCTTTTTTGTTGTTACTGCTTTACGGTTTATTACAATTTTCAAACAACAGATATCTATGGTTATTCGGATGTATAGCTGCAGTGATGTCTCAGATATTGATTTTCGTGTATTGGAAAGATGCAAAATTCGGTACGATTCCTAATGTTTTGATCTTTTTGGTATCGATGGTCGGTTTGGGTTCGTTTTTATTAAAAAATGAGTTTAGTCATCGGGTAAAAGAAGATTTTTTTCATAATAATCAAAAAGATACAAATACGCTGACACAAAATGATATTAAACATTTGCCTGCGATTGTTCAGAAATATCTCTACTACACAAAATCGGTTGGACAACCTAAAGTCAAAAATTTCCGTGCTGAATTTACCGGTGGCATGCGGCTAAACCCGAAGATTCTTATATGGAACTGCGTTCTGTGCAATACAATTTTTATCAAAAACCATCGCGTTACTTTTTTATGGAAGCTAAAAAAATGGGGCTTCCTGCCACAGGTCTTCACCTCTATCAAAACGAAAAAGCAACCTTTGAAGTCCGAATGCTGAATTGGTTTAAAGTGGTGAATGCCAAAGGCGACAAAATGAATCAGGCTGAAACGGTCACCTTATTTAACGATATGTGTTTTATTGCCCCGCCAACCCTCATTGATCACAACATCACCTGGGAAACGATAGATGAAACAACGGTCAAAGGTGTTTTTAAAAACGGAAGCCAACAAATCAGCGCTATTTTGTACTTTAAACAAAATGGAGAACTGATCAATTTTATCAGCAATGACCGGTATGATACCGATGGAAAACCTACCGCAATTATCCATGGGCAACCCCTGTCGAAGATTACAAAATGATCAACGGATATTATTTGCCCGGCAAAGCCAAACTGATCTATCAGAAACCTGAAGGAGATTTTACTTACGGCGAACTGGTATACAAAAGTGTGTCCTACAATTTGACAGAACCTAAAGAATGAGAATGGATTGTCAGAATCACTGATTTTGAGGATTACACGGATTACACGGATTTTGATTGCAACTAACCTAAATCGGTGCCATCCTTTCATCCGTTTAATCCGTGATTCAGACTATTTTTTTGTCAGAATCACTGATTTTGAGGATTACACAGATTCCACGGATTTTGATTGACGACTAACCTTAAGCTGTACTATCCTTTTATCCGTGATTCAGCTTATTACTAATTGGCAATATTTTTTAAAGGACCATTCTTTTAAATGTGAGAGACTTACTACCAAAATTGATAAGTAAGCCTACTTCCAATCTGTAGGATTTGAGATAATTTAATATCTGAGCCTTATGAACTTCTTCTATTTGTGATACAGCCTTTAACTCCACCAAAACTTTGTTTTCTATCACAAAATCCGCTCTTCGTGTGCCAATAGGTTCTGGCAAATCTTTATAAAAAAATATCCTGTTCAATTTCTCTAGCAAATTCCAATCCAATCTGCGTCATTTCCCAAGCTAATGCTCTTTGGTAAATTACTTCTTGAAAACCATTACCTAAAAATTTATGGACCTCAAATGAAGCCCTAATATTTTTTCTGTAATATCCATATATTTTAATTCTGTAATCATATTCTTCAAAATATTTTAATCCGTTTTTCAAAATGTCAGGCAAAAATAATTATTCTGTGTATCAAATTACCTATTTGAATGATTTTTCATTTTAAAGTTAACCCCAGAATTACCTAAAATAAATTCCAAAAAAAGATATAGTATTTCAATAACTTGCCCTAACATTCAAATATAATGTAAATTTTCCACACAGGAAATCCGGTATTATTTGCCTCTTCTTTTTTGGGAGTAGTAGTTCATTCAACTTAATCCGTATCGTTCATTTTCAGAATCACAGATTTTAAAGATTACACAGATTCCACAGATTTTGACTAACTAACCTTAAACTGTGCCATCCTTTCATCCGTTTAAACCGTAATTCTGATTATTTTTTGTCAGAATCACTGATTTTGAGGATTACACAGATTTCACGGATTTTGATTGACGACTAACCTTAATCTGTGCAATCCTTTCATCCGTTTAATCCGTGATTCTGATTATTTTTTTGTCAGAATCACTGATTTTGAAGATTTCACAGATTCCACGGATTTTGATTGGCGACTAACCTTAATCTGTGCCATCCTTTCATCCGTTTAATCCGTGATTCTGATTATTTTTTGTCAGAATCACTGATTTTGAAGATTACACAGATTTCACGGATTTGAATTGACGACTAACCTTAATCTGTGCCATCCTTTCATCCGTTTAATCCGTGATTCTGATTATTTTTTGTCAGAATCACTGATTTTGAGGATTGGATTCCAGGCGTCTGAGATTCCACAATTGATTTTGATTGGCGGTCACAGACTTCCTTAAGTGAATAATGTAAAGTATATGGGAGAACCTTACGTATGGTATTACAGTTCCTATTTTTCAACAAAAAAAACCATTTTATTTGGTATCCTCCACAGAAAATTACATTTGTCATTTCATAAGGACTTCAACATGTAGTAAGTAAGTCCTGATTTCAGGTATTTTCCTCAAATTTATACAGACCTAAGATGTTTATACACCACAACGTTTTACACACCACATCCCACCTTTTTTGCAAAAACTTTGTTTTTATTGGCTTTTGTTTGGGTCAGCACCTGTCAGACGTGGGCTCAAATCAATCAAACCCAACGATCGGGATTTACCTGGATATCCACTGAAAATGTCACCGACAAATCTTATGGTTCGGGATATACGATGTACAGTGCTGCTTATCCGGCTTTTAAAAACTATCCCGGCCCGGACAACTTCCAGACAGGATTGAGCAGTAGTTGGCTGTCAACACAGAGGACCGGCAATGAACCTTCTCAGTTTTACACCACCATAGAAGGAGGTTTGGGCTGGTGGCACGATACCCGATTCGGAACCAAAGTTCCTAAGTTTATCATGGGAGGTGTCTCCTACAATTTTACGCGTGGGCCAACGGTCCCGGCGCAGGCAGAAGTAACGTATTGCCAAATGGTCATCGGGACTGGAGCACGCCCGGCGGTAAATACGGGTAGCCCAATTGTCAAACAGACTTCTTTGGGCCCGGACGGTCTCAACATGGCGCAAAGCGTCAACGGTGAATTGTTGGGTTACGGATATATTCCGCTTCCCTCACAGAGCCCCTCCAAAATACTGCAGGCACCGGAATCGAAACGGGCAATCAATGCTGACTTTGTTTCTGAATACCACAAACTTTATGGCCATGCCACTTTCTTTTTGCCGACTTTCTGGACAGAACCGGCCTTATCTGACCCTGCCCTGAAGGTTTATTTCTTGATTCAAGACCTTCCGAACCCAATGGGATTCGGTATCGAACATGGATCACCGGCCATTATATCAAAAGACGATATGGGGACTTCTTTCGCCAAAGTTGAAAGACTTCAATTTCCTGCCAACAATGAAACAATTCCATCCCTTCTCAATCAAATTTCAGTGTATTCTCAGGATGCTCTGTGGAATGATTTAAACATGGTTTAACGGTGGACCGGTTGTTTCTCCCGGCATAAATAAATCCGGTGTCTTTGATGTTTCTTTTGTTAATAACGGCGGTTCTATGGCAGCAGAAATTGACAATAAAAACATACATTTGAATTTTATGAATAATATCCAGCAAAAATTTGACCAATATGGGTTTTTGAATATAACCTGAATATCGTAGAAAAAAGGTAATAACTTCCTGCTTCCTGAATATTTTAAACTCAATGATGAAAACCGGTGGTTGGCAATAACAGCTGATGAGGTACTGCTTTCCACCCAATTACTTCAAACCAATGTACCGGTATCCCCAAGGCCGGAACTCACTTATCTCACGCCCAAAGAAGCTGATTGTCACTGGCAGGATCCCAATGGTCCGTGGAACAATCCCGGACCCGCGGCAGGTCCGTTTACCGCTGACCTCGGCGACGGTACTACGGTGACCTATTATTGGTATCGTTTTTGTAGACCAGCCGTCCGTCGTCATGCCAATCTTCCGGAAATATGCGTTCAAAACTGCAGCAAGGTTGAACTTATACACGCCAATTGGCATCATACGGACGAATATCTGGCACCTCCGTCCGTCGGCAGGATAGCAACCCTTGATCCGGCAGTTATTGTTCAGCCACCTGCCGGTCTGGAAATCGGATATGTTCCCATTGTCACCCGCCAGGAAAAGTCCAAATCCAAAGTTCGGGTATTTGTAATGGCAGGCCAATCCAACATGGAAGGATACGGTACCATTGAGGATGCCGAAAACGATCCCGGAAGTCTGGCCGACGTCATCCGGGAAAGGGACAGTACAGGAGAATGGTCAACGTTGGGACAACCAGGCAACTGGACGGTTATGGACAATGTTTACCTGCATTTTGCCCGAAATGGCGAGACCATCAAATCCAGTGTTACGGTCGGTCAGGAGCTTTTTCAGATTTGATCGGACCCGAACTGATGTTTGCCCACCAGATGGATGTTTATTATGAAGACCCCGTCCTGATCATAAAAACCGCTTGGGGTGGAAAAGCCTTGCAGGAAGATTTCCGTCCGCCATCGGCCACCGGAAATACAGAATGTACCACGAAGACGACGATCCGAAGGGTGAGAGATGACCGAAATTGTGAAGTGAATTTCCTGATTTGGCTTCAGCGGAAGTTGAGATTTCCAGGTTTTGTATGGTTTCAGGGATGGAATGACGGCGCGACAGATGACTTTCTGAATGAATATGAGTCCAATCTTTTCCACCTGGTCTGACATCAGAAGGATCTGGAAAAACCGATTTGCCGTTGTGGTAGCCAGTTCGGGGGGCAAAGGTGGTTTTGAAGCCATCAATGATTCCTGGGTTCAGAGTATGCAAATATCGTATCGGTGCCCAGCAAAACGTCGGATGTAATGACACTTTATTCGAGTAGGTAGGATTTGTGGATTCCAAACCCTTTTATCGCAATCTGTCAGAATCGCCCGAGATGCCATTTATCATTTTAATAACAATGCCCTTACTTTTTTATTAATTGGAAAGCGATGGGGAGTAATAATCCGCGCCATCAACGATATGGCCTATTGTTATATCGACTGCACCGATCCGGTATCTCCGGGTATTGTATCTATTGGCAACAGGGTGTGGAATGACCTGATCGAGACGGTATTAATGATCCCGAGTGAACCCGGCATTCCGGGTGTTTCCCTGGTACTTTGGTCCATCTCGACGGAGATGGTATACCGATTGGGAGGGTTTCAGTGGCGTGCGGGTGACCGATGAAAACGGATATTATCGTTTTTCGGGACTACAACCCGGCAATTATGTCGTTTTTGTATGGCAGGTTAACAATTGGGGCCCGGGCGAACCTTTGGAAAACTTTGTATCAACCAACGGATTTCAGACCGATGCCGACAATAATGTGGATAAAGATAACAATGGTTTTGGCAATCCTTTTTCAGATATCATGTCAGGTATTGTAACGCTCACCTCAGATGGAGAACCCTTAGATGACGGTGATCCGTTTAATTGTTATTTTGATTACGATGCAAGTGGCAATAATACCGTGGACTTTGGTTTTTATGACCCCAATATCAATACATCAAATGAAGATCCGGATTTTAGTGACAGCGGCATCCGCATCTATCCGGTACCTGTCGGCGATGAACTGAGGTTGGGAACGCAATCTTTGATTTGTTTACGATAACCTTATACGATGCAACCGGCAGGATTTTGTATTCAACCGATGCTGCCAAAAGTGTACTGACGATTGATATGTCGTCTAACGCGGCCGGATTGTATTTGATCAAAGCCACCCGACTGTCCGACCAAAAAGTATATCTTCAAAAAATCGTCAAACCGTAGAAATGGGTTTATTTGTTTGATTTGTGAAATATGTTTGAATTGTAAAAACTGTGTCGATGCAGCGCATGGGTGTCGATCACGCCGGCCTCTTCGTCCGGGTTTTATTCATCGTTGAATTTGTTTTCAACTTACCTTTGTCTACACTTTATTGAGGGAAGTCCAGACCGCTGTGTTTCACACAGTGACCATCTTATTTATCCTCTTTACTAAATGCTATGTCGAGCACAAAAACTGGTTTAGAGCCATCTGTAGGTATAAAAGATATAGTTGATATACCTACCCTATAGTATGGTTCAAAGCTGTCGAAAATTTTTCCGATGCACTTTTGTGTTCCTTTTTGTTTACCCTTTGAGTATTCTGTCTCCCATTTGTCATCCATAATTGAACTTGTGTCAGTGAAAACAGGATGAACCATATTTAGTATTCTTCCATATTCCATCTCAGCACTTTCTTTGTTGGAAAAGAAATATTGACACTCTAAAATCATAGGATGTTTAGTAGAGTCTTCTTGTCCGCCTTTTTCGGTTGTTAGAGAAGCATTACCATAAATCAACATGACTTGAATTGAGTCGGGTTAGATTTAATCAGGCCTTAATCTGTTGTAATGCCTTTGAAAAAAGACAAGGGTTTGTAGTTATTGAAAGTAGTGTCTGTTGAAATAAATCTCTTATCATTTACAATTATTTCACGAAGGTCTAAACGGGATTTGTCGAGAGGAAGGTTGTAAAAAATATTTTCAATAACAGGATGAACTTGTCCGGTCTGATCGGTGTCAGTCGATTGATTTGTTTCCTGGGCTTGAGGATTTTTAGTCACAAAGTTGCAAGCTTCCCAAAGCTACTGTCAAGGTCGTTATAATTAAAATTAAAAATGTTATCTTCATTGTCTCACTGTTTATATGTTGTCTGTTTTGTCGTCATATCATTGGGCATAACCTTTTGCCAAACGCCTGTTTGCTGCTGCCATATCTTTCGTTTGGTCGTATGTGCCTTTGGATTTAATTCTCATATTGAGAAAATGTCGTAAAACATTTACCGTCATAACGGCTTAAACCAAACCATTTCGTTCCAAACCATAAGTTACCTTTTTTATCTTCTAAAACATTCATTACCGCATTGTTAACTAGTCCGTCTTTTTCATTAAAGTTTTTAATGTTCTTGCCATCAAAACACCATACTCCATCCTCCTCGGTAGTGAACCAAAGATTACCTTTTTTATCTTCCAAAATAGCATATGAGTTGCTGCTTAAAAAACCTTCCTTTGTTCCAAAGCTTGTAAATACTTTGCCATTATAACGGCAGGCTCCGTGGTTTCTTGTAGCGAACCAAATATTTCCTTTTTTATCTTCCGTCATTGAAAAAATCATATCATCAGAAATATAATCTTGCGATTGAACAAAAGAGTTGTTGTTCGGGGTGAAATCTAAAGGATTTGTAGTATTGCCCCCCCTTCTTCTGTCTTGATTTGTTTTATAATAGTCTAAAGATGGAAGAAAGTTCTTGAAATTTTTCCATCATATTTCCATACGCCACCACCATTCCAGGAACTAAACCAAATGTTTCCATTTTTATCTTGTATAATATCGCTAATAAATTTTTCGTACTTATCACCAAAAAATGAGTGCTCGTACTTATAAAGAAAATTAGTGAGATTCGTTCCATCATACCGATAAATTCCTTTATTCATCGCACCAAACCATAAGTTTCCATCTTTGTCTTCTAACATACATGTAATGTTCAATGTGTCGGGCACAGGATATTTTGTAATTTATCACCATCATACCTGCATATTCCACTGTTGGTGCCAAACAAAATATTCCCTGCTCTATCTTCAATAATTGAACCTTCACATGTTGTTGCACAAACCATCTTTGGTAGTAAAATTGATAAATGATTTTCCATCATAACGGTAGCACCTTCTCCACGAATGCTAAACCATAGGTTGCCGTTTTTGTCAATAAGCTGACAACCTACATTCTCGATCTGTTTTCCCTGAGTCCTCACAATTTTGGATGTTGTTCGGCTTTGGTGGTAAAATTTGTATGGTTTATCGACTGGTTTGTTGAAGTCTGTGCCTTACAAGATGTAAAAAAAAGACACAAACAGTAAAAAAATGATTGAGTTTTGAGTTTATACGTTGTCATACATCTGAATATTTTTGTTTGATTGTAAAACAGTTTTTTTCTGTTGTCGTTTATGGTTGTTGATAACTTCCTTATTGAAGCAACTCTATTTTTTTTACTTATATAAAATTCGGGTGCACAATACTTAAAAATTTAAATTTTTCTGTTCGTGATGAAAGGTTAACAAAACGTCTGTATAAACGTTTCCCTTCTTCTTACCGAAGCCAAATGTAAAAGGTACTCTTGTCCCAAGGTGTTATTTTGGGTAAAAAAAGGGTAAAAAAAGGTAAAAATTTGAGTAGAGTAGGGACGTTTTTGCCTGAAGTACGGAATTTGTGGGTTACAGATTACACGGATTTTGATTTATGCCAAACCTATCCTTTCATCTGTTTAATCCGTGATTCTGATATTTTTTCTGTCTTTCATAACCGCTTCGAAGGAGGGGAATTTCGATTGGTCGACTGATATGAGATGTTTTTAACTTCGTTTGGTTATCGTGAACTCCAAAGTCTCCCCTGCCGGGGAGATTTAGAAAGGCCAAAAAATGACTATGCGAAGCATTCAAAAAAACCTTTTTATCTGCCACAACCAAGGCAGGTCCGACAAAAAGCACTAAACACTAAACATTTTAACCCTCAACAATCCTAACACCTAATCTTCTCAATTTTAAGATTTCAGGGCTAACGCCCCTCAAATTAACGTTTTTGAATTGTTCTATTAAGATGTCAGGGCTACGCTCCTTTTATTAACTTACGATTTGATAAGCAGGATCAGAGATACGAATTTAGGTACTACAAAATCAAAGTATCAATACAAAACCCCATAAACCCTAAACTTTTGAACCTTAAACAATTCCCAATACCTAATGCCCGGCACCTAATACCTATCATATCATATCATATCATATCATTGCCAGATTTTATTTTTTTCGGTAAGAATGATGGGTTTGTGGTCTGTAACGACAATGGTATGTTCGTGTTGCGCCATATGACCACCTTTATTTCCGGTCATGGTCCATCCATCACGGGAAGTCACCGCATAAGTGGAGTGTGTAGAGATAAAGGTTTCAATGGCGACCACTGAGTTTTTTTTGAATCGCGTAAAATTAAACCTGTCTCTGAAGTTTGCGATTTCTGAGGGTTCTTCATGCAAACTTCTGCCGATTCCGTGTCCGGTCAGGTTTTTGATAACTTTATAGCCACGTTTTTTTGCTTCTGTTTCGATCAGGTGACCAATGTCTGAAATTTTTACACCCCCTTTGATATTAAATATTGCTTTTTTCAGGATTTCTTTGGAAGCATTAACGAGTTTTTGATGCCCGAATTTATCTCCGCCAAGGACAAATGACGCGCCGTTGTCCGACCAAAAGCCATTCAATTCGGCAGAAACATCGATGTTGATAAGATCGCCTTCTTTCAGTACTTTTTTTGAGGAAGGAATACCGTGACAAAATTCGTTATCCACACTTATGCATGTCCATCCCGGAAACTTATAGGTTTTAAAAGGTGCGGAATTAGCCCCAAAATCCTGTAATATCTTTGCGCCGTAATCATCCAGTTCTTTCGTAGTTTTACCCGGCTTCTGGCAAAATTTTGCATTTCCCTTAACGTGTAAGCTACGACGTCACTTACTTTTTTCATGCCGAGGAGTTCTGATTCTTTATTTATAGACATTAAAATGATTTTAAGATAAATGATGTGTTAAGCTGACCGGTTATGTTCGACTTCAGCCGATATTACTGAATATGATGTTGCACTCTCTATTGTGTGCTATCGATATAAGAAGTCAACAATATTTAAATACCAAAGTTTATTTTGTTTTTGTGGCAAACAGAAGTTTGAAGCATGTTCTGTTACGCTGCTTTGGTAAAGTCCCTTACTATTCAAATACAATTCCTTTGGGAGCAAATATTTTTCCGTCAAAGGTGGCTTCAAAAAAAGATAACCATTGTAAACTACATCATATAGTTTTTGTGATTAAGTAATTTTTCCAATAGAGGTTCATATCGTATATGTTGAAATACAGGGCAAAGATCAGTTTGCCATCTACATCCACAAATACCATATTTTCCATCAGCCATAGTTTTAAATGAGCCTCCGATAACTTCAATTTTGGAATAGGCAGGTTCAATGAGGAGTTGACCATTTTCGTTCAGAACCCCCTGAAGACCATTTTTTGTGATAATGTACCTGATGACACCGGAATTATACTTTTTGCCTTCTACCTTTTCATAACTCATCGCATTTATTTTTTCAGGTACAACCATATAGGCAGAAGGCCAATCCTCCTGAAAATCATCTTCTGCCAGCCTCCTTTTCAAAATCTTCTGAAATAAGGGCTTCAGCTGATTCGTTTTATTCCCGCTCAGGATGTTACCTTCTTTGTCAATATACACCACCGATCTCCCCGATAGTTTGACACCGCAAGGGCGAGGAAGGTATTGTTTTTCTTCTATGACGTCCAATTCTTTTGATACGGCCAACTCATAAATGATCCGGAACTGACTATTGTAAATTTTCCATTTTCCGTTATGAACAACTGAAAAAAAATATTCTCGATCTGCCATGTATTGCGATGTTTACTGTCCTTAAAATACATCAAAACTGCTTTTTCTTCCGGAATGGACAATATATGCAAGCCCGTCTTAGCGTCATCATCGTCGTAATATACCTGAAACCGACCATTATTGTTATATCTGATTTTGTCTATGTTTGTAAAATATTTTTTGGCGGTCACATCAATCAGTTCACTGGTAAATGTCTCATTAGTTGTTGATCAACAGATATTTTGAATCAGTATGGTCGAAACCCTTAATGTAATACGTTCTGTTGTCACACGTTGGCTCCAGCTAATTTCACCCTCACTGCTTCACGATACCGACCTTTACCTCAAACTGAAATAAGTGATAGGTTATATTTTGAGAAAAAATGTTTTCAGCGCAAAAGAAAAATATGGTAATAAATGGAATAAGGACAAAAAACAATTTTCTGATACTTTCAGTAAAATTCGACATTATTTTATTAATTATCATTGTGTTTACCATACTTTGTTCTTTATTGATTTTATCTTTTTTGTGTTTCTTATCATTAAGGCATGTAACATTATTACATAGAGAGACTGGTATATCATAGCTGTTGTCTATTAATTTTTGCTTATATCCAGTCCAAATATTTTCAATTACAAGGCAGATAATCAATTTTTTTGTACGTTATCAGTTATTGAAAATACGTTATCTTTTCTAATATAGACAAATTTGTACAATTACACATTGGAGAAATTTCTTCAAATGCTGAATTTATAATACCTTGGTAATCTATATTGTTTGAATATTTACCGATTATGAAACAGCCATTTCCTTCAGGCTCCATAATTCGCGGATATTTATTCACTATTGTTTTTTTTGTTTTCAAATCAACTATTTGCATTTGAATTATCTATATCGATGTATAAATATACATTGTCCTTGTCGATCCAGGAAAATATACCGATATTCAGGTTTGAACAAAATATTGCCATTCCAATCGATTAACCCTTCTAAATCCATTTAATTCATCAGGGCGATTCATTATGACTTTTAAATAGTTGTCCATTCCGTTTATATCATCATAAGGAAATGTTTGAAATATTTCTCCATTCTTAAGCAAAAGTAATACCTGACGTTTTTTGAAATTATAAGCCTTGAAAACAATGTTTCTTTTATGATATTCATTTGTTCTTTCACTTAAACCCGCAACTGTTACAATCTTATTATAATTCTCTTTTTCAGAAACTATAGTCACAAAATTAGTATCAAGGACACTACATAACTTAAACTCATCACTTTTATTATTTTTGTATAAGTTACAAAGTAGGGATGAAAGGAATATAGTTTATTATATTTAAAATCTACAAGGATCTTATTTTGCTGTTTATTATACCAAATTTACCATTTTTTTTTAGCTATCATTTTTCTGAAAAGCTGTTTGGTAATAAATCATAAATGAAAGGACAATCGTGTCACCATTTTTATCAATTATCCCGTATTTTTTTGTGTCAAAGTCTTTCAGAACGCCTGATGGCCTTACATATTCAACTTCATTTTGTGAAAAAATATTTTCATTAACAAATACAATGATACTAATAATTATCAGATACTTATTCTTCATTTTAAAATTTGATTAATACAAAATAACTTGCTAACATCCGCCATTGAGTTTTAGATAATTATTTTATTATTTTTGATTTACAAATCATATTACATTCTAAAAAAAACATGAAAGTTAGTGCATAACATCCATTTTAAAACGTGTGTGATAGGTTTGAAAACGGTCATCATACTTTACCAAATACAAATATAATAGATAATCTTAACTCATAGTAGCTTCTGTGAATAAAGGGTAAAAATTTGGGGAAGGTAGGAATTTTTTTTGTGGATTTGTGAATTTGTCGATTTGGATTGACGGACAACAATAGGGTTACTGGTTTTTTTGAGGCACAAGTAACAAACATACGCCGGCATCGGAATTTAGGTTCTTCAAAATCAAAGTATCACGGCAAATCCCCTTAAACCCTAAACTTTTAACCCTAAACAGCTCCACCTCCCGAATATACGCTATTCCCCGTACTCCACTACATTTTTAATCAGATAAGCTTTGCCCACCGGAATTACGGTAATATCTCTTTTGTAATCCATCTTATACGGTATATCTGTCAGGATGACCTCAAAAGTGATTTCTCCCGGGATCTGTTTGGCCTTGGGAACACATCTCGTTACTTCGATTTTGCCCCAATCCTGGGCGGAAATCAAAAATCCGTAAGAGATGCCGGCATAACGTACATCATAGGTAGAAGACCATTTTTCTACAAACTCTTCTTCGGTCATACCCACCTTCGTAACCTACCTGGGTCGCATCGGTTTTGTAGCTGTAATATTCCGGTGTGCAGATATCTTCCATCGGAAAGCCACCATCTAAAAAATGACTTTCTACCACTTCTTTCAACCACATAGTGGCATCTTCGACATCAATCTCAACACTATCGACATCGTTTATCTCTCCAACCAATGAAGTGGCCAGGGTATCCGCTACTACCATTTCAGCAGCAACCGGTTCTTTTTTGTTCTGACAGGAAAAAAATATACAAAACATCGCTAAAACAACTAACTTCATTTCTATGGGTTTTGATAGGGTAGGTCGTTTTTGTGTCCACGACTCCGCCGGATAATAAATCGCAAAGATAACGTTTGTCCAAAACTAATTTCTTTTTTTCAGCCTGTTCCTGGCTGATACCGAAACCTGATACCACCAAAAATCATAAAAGTAAAAAACCACAGCAGCATTTTTGGATTTTAAGAAGATATGTAGGTAATTTTGTAAGTACAATAACAACACATCAGCTATTTATTTGTTACACCCAAAAGAAGGCCAACACAACCGGAAAAATCAAACATATATAGTACAAAAATATAAAACAACAACGTGATAATTCTTTGTTGTCATCATGTCAACTGGGACGTTTTGTGATCTACAACTTTGCAGACATCAATGACCATAAAAAATTTCCATCCAGACCACTAACTGCCGAAACGTCTCCATTCCGTTTCCACACGTCAAATGCAGGAAAATTTCCAAAAGAAATAAACGACATTCCTTTTGACAAATATCTTGAAGACACCAAAACAGTGGCTTTTCTGATTATTAAAAATGACACCATCCAATATGAAAAATATTTTAAAGGATATCAAAAAGAAAACATAGTTCCTTCTTTTTCCATGGCAAAATCTGTTACTTCCATATTAATAGGTTGTGCCATAGATGATGGTCACATAAAATCCGTCGACGAACCTGTCACTCACTATATTCCCGAACTCACACAAAATGGTTTTGACAAAGTAACGATAAAACACCTTCTGCAAATGACATCCGGGATTAACTTTAATGAAAGTTATGTAAATCCTTTTGGCGATGCCGCTTCCTTTTATTACGGGACCAATCTCAGAAAAAAATCAGCAAAATGAAGTTGAAAGCTGAGCCGGGCAAAAAATTTGAATATGTAAGTGGTAATACACAACTTCTGGGTTTGGTTCTGGAACGTTCGTTAAAAAACAAGTCAATAACCTCATATCTGCAGGAAAAATTATGGACCCCACTCGGAATGGAATATGGTGCCTCCTGGAGTATTGACCGGAATAAACGTGGATTAGAAAAAACGTTTTGTTGTCTGAACGCCAGAGCAAGAGATTTTGCTAAAATAGGCCGTTTGTATAAAAACAAAGGCAACTGGAACGGAAAACAAATCATATCACAAGAATGGGTTTGAAGCGTCCACAAAAGCTGATACCTCAGAAGGAAGTGCAAATATTATCAATATCAATGGTGGTTACCAACTCCCAATGAAGACTTTATGGCGCAAGGCATTTTAGGACAATTTGTCTACGTACATCCGACCAAAGATCTGATCATCGTAAGACTCGGAAAATCAGAAGGCAAAACAGACTGGTGGTCCATATTTACATCACTTGCCAAAGCATATGAATAAGGTCAAAACCAGGCCAACTATTTCAGAAAAAATGACATCTATATTTAAACACAAATGTAAACCGGAACATACGTTTTTAAACAGAACCACACCAAAAAACCTTATCATACAGACTCATAAATATTTTTAACCATGAATCACAATATCAAAATTAAAAAGTTTTTCAACTGGTTTGTCAATAATCTTTGGAATGCTGATGTGTAAATATTTTGTCCGCCAGTGCTGTTTTTAATAAGTTTATCCCGGAACATTACAACGCCGGTAACTAATCGGTAACAAAAAATGACACGATACCCTATGCGACTGTTTTTCGTCTACAGGCCTGAGAATCAATTGTCCCGCAAATACAGAATAAAAACAAACATCGATGGGGCCTTTGATTTGAAAAAAAATGAGGTAGTCAAATGAATGCCGGATCAAACACTTTTTTATCGAGGTGGACGCAACAGGTCATAAAAACAAGCTTTTACGTTTAATCTTGACCAAAACAAAACTCATTATTTCAGAATTCAGGACCGAAATAACTATGCAGGTTTTTGGCTTTTTGAAGTTATCGAAGTAACAGAAGAAACCTTCAAACGGGAAAAAGATAAACGGAATAAACAATCATCCAAAACCCGGCGCCCAAAACCAACAAGCGTATGGACAAAAACAAATTACATTATGCGTAGAAAAGTAATTTTATATATCGCCACAAGTTTGGACGGATACATAGCCCAACCAAATGATGATCTCAGTTTTCTTTCCATGGTAGAACAAGAAGGTCAGGACTATGGATATACGGACTTTGTAAAAACAGTTGACGCTGTTATTGTTGGACGCAAAACCTATGACAAAGTGATTTCTTTAGGTTTTGACTTTCCCCACGCAGACAAAGACACTTACATCATTACAAGAACAGCCAGACCCGCTATAGGTTCCGTAAAAGTTTTATACAGGCGATCTCAAATCACTGGTTGAAAAGCTTAAATCAGAAAGTGGTAAAAATATTTATTGTGATGGCGGAGCAGAAATAGTAAATACCCTACTGAAAGACGACCTTATCGATGAGTTTATTATTTCGGTAATCCCGATTTTACTGAAACGGTACAAAACTGTTTGAAGACGGCAGACCTGAATTAAAATTAAAACTTGTTTCTGTAAAATCATTTGAAAAGGACTAACGCAACTCCATTACAAACGTATTGACCAATAGTCAAAAAAAGGGTTATGACAATTAATCCCTAAACACTACCCAAACAGATACACGGTAACCACCTTGGCTGAACTGTCGGCTTCTAAGAAATTGTATTTCTGTCTTTTGGAGAATGTCTGGTTTGAAAAATTGTAAACCAATTAAGTCATTTCGTCCAAAAATCAACAAAATCCAGCCTAATTTCTCGCGTCTAATACCTAAAACCTGTAATCATATTACATTTTTTTGTAATTTGTGCCCAAATTCTGTTTATAGTTCCAAGATTTTATCCATTCCTTTATAGCTTATCTCCGGGTAGAAAAAAAATATTCACCCAAAACATGTATTTCTTACCAAAATGATTTGTCCCAATTTACCCTTTTTGTCAAAAACCAATTTGAATCCGACGATATCCTCCATATCAGACATACCGTCGTAAGAGCCTGGATCGTAGATCTCATGTCGTCAAACTTTACCGCTACTACCGTCAACAGAAAAATCTCTGCCTTACGTTCGTTTTTCCATTGGGCAATCAAAAAAAAACATACTTCTATCAACCCGATGCTCAAAATCACCGCACCTAAAAAACCTAAAAGATTGCCGGAAGTTGTCCCGGAAACCAATATAAAAAGGCTTTTGAAACTTCCTGGAGGATACCGGTTTCAGATGACCCTTTTCAGTCACCAGAGACCGGTTTATGGTCGAACTTGTACGCAACCGGTATGCGTCGGCAGAACTGGTAAACCTCAACTTTGACGATATCAATCTGTCCCGACGGAAATCAGGAGTCACCGGCAAAGGCAATAAAGTGAGAAGTATTCCCATCACAGACTTTCTGATCAAACATTTCATGGAATATGCCGATATCAGAAAATCCCTGAAATCTATCGAATCTCCCAAACTTTTCTGACCAACAAAGGAAAAGCCATCTACGAAAGATTGGTTTATTCCATCGTTCACCGCAAACTCAATGAAGTCACCACCCTCAAAAAGAAAAAGCCCCCACGTGCTTCGTCATACCTTTGCCACACACCTCCTGGATGAAGGCGCCGACCTCAATGCCATCAAAGAAATGTTGGGCCACGCCAGCCTGGCTGCCACTCAGGTGTATACGCACAACTCTATCTCAAAACTCAAGAGGTCTATAAAAAATCTCACCCCGAAGGTTGATTCGGACCCTCCCTTTCTTCCGGTTTCCTGTTTTTTTAAAATTTCCATCCTATAGGTTCGTTGGTTTCTTTTTGAAAAAATATAAAATTTCAGAATTTTTTGAGCCGATTAAACAATCGCTAACTGACACATTATAAATTGTTTACACATATCTTCCTCTTTTAAGCTTCATCATGTGACAAAAATCAGGTTAAATTTTCCAAAATGTCTGTTTGAAGGACAACTTTCTTTTGTTAATGATTGTTAATTAGAAATATTGTAACACATAGAAAAATAAGAATTATGCTTTTAGACATCCAAGCCGTAAAATTTACAGCAGACCAGAAATTAAAAGTTTATCAATGAAAAGTAGAAAAACTCAACAAATTTCACCATAAAATCATTAGTGCGTCGTCTATCTCAAACTCGAAAACTCCGGTCAGGTAAAAGCAAAATCGTGGAGATTAAAATGAGTATTCCCGGAAGTACCCTTCTCGCAACCGCTACCGACAAAACGTTTGAAGCAGCCATAGATGATTCCGTGGAAACCCTAAAAAGACAATTAAAAAAGGAAAACGAAAAAAATCAGGCAGCACGACATTAATCCCTGCCGTTTTTTTCTCTGCATGATTATGATCCATGCAGACCCAAAATAAAAAAACCGTTTTGTTATATATGTCATCTTTTGACAACCTAACAAACAGTTTTCCTGTAGTGTAAACTACCTTCTACTTTACTGAACTCGCCAACGTCAGGGATGTTTTCATGGCTTTATCCTCTCTTTTGAATCCGATGTCTATCTTATCTCCGGGATTAAACTTTTCAAGGGCCAAAAACAAATCATTGTTGTTTTTTACTTCCTTGCCATTGATTTTGGTGATGACATCTCCGGCTTCGATTTCGCCAAAACGGTTTCTGTTTACGCCTTTTAATCCGGCTCTTTCGGCAGGACTGTCCGGTTCGACCGCATAGATCATCACACCTTCCACACCCCAGTTTTGTGCATTTTGTTCTGACAACAACTGAATGCCCATCACCGGTCTTTTTAAACTCCATATTGAAGTCGGGTCAGACACGACCAATTGACCTCATCTCTACCGGAATGGAAAACCCAACTCCCGCAGACGCACCCGAAGGGCCTTAGATCATCGTATTGACTCCGATCAACCTTCCGGAACTGTCCAGCAAAAAGGTCCCCGGAATTGCCGGGATTGATGGCCGCATCGGTCTGGATGACATCTCGGATAGGCCTTCCGGTCAAAGAAGGTAATTTCCCTGCCTAAAGCACTGATCACACCGGTCGTCAGGGTCTGGTCCAAACCAAACGGATTGCCCGATAGCATAAACGGACTGACCTACTCTCAGCTGATGATTGTCCCACAGGAATCGGTGTCAGTTTATCAGCTGCAACATCTATCTTTAAAACGGCCAGATCTTTATTGGCTTCGTGACCCACAACTTTGGCTTCATATACCGATCGGTCAGACAAGGTGACCAAAATTTTGGATGCATTCTGGATCACATGAAAATTGGTAATGATGTGTCCGTCTTTGTCCCATATAAATCCCGAACCCGTACCGGAAGGGATTTCCATCACATTGCGGCTCCAAAAGTCTTCTCTGACGGTAGATGTGGTGATAAAACAAACCGAAGGAGCAGCCACTTCAAACAATCTGATGGTCGCCTCTTCCGTATTGGTCAAATAAGTGACCGGTGCCGCTTGTCTGCGATGCCCTGTTGAATCCGTTGATTGCCCGGGATTTTCATCCTGATTTTTTGGTCGGAAAAAATAATTGCAGAAGGAAAAGCGGAAGGAAAATTATTTCCCGGATAAAACCGGCTCCCTTCCGGGTGACATTGCCAATAAGTTTTAAGGTTGTGTATTGGTTTGCGCCTTTTTTTGAAACTAGCCTTATCTATTGACACACTCAATATTTTATCCTGGGTATGCTTTTTTGTTTATTAAGTCCATCAGGCATCTGTTTATCCTGAAAAGAGGACGAATCAGGAGATGATAAGTTGAAAGTTAGTTACATGTTTATTGTTTTGCCTTAAATTTAGGCAAAAATTGTAAATCTGAAACCTACAACTAAAACACCTTTAACCTTTTTACAGCACCTCAAGTTCAGTACCCAAAACCCAGTATCGATACAATGCACAATGGTCGACAAAATTCCTGACATTACTGTTTCCCTAACTATCTTTTAAGAAATTATTATGATAATTTTAATTTATTGATGAAACAATTCCTGTATAAATGCTGTTAGTGTAGCAGTTTCACAATTAAAAAAAATAATTATAATGGCATTTCAATTTACAGATAGCAACTTTGCGGATACTGCCTTAAAAGGTGGTGTTTCAGTGATAGACTTTTGGGCAGAATGGTGTGGTCCTTGCCGACTGATCGGTCCGATTATTGAAGAACTGGCTACCCAATACGACGGGAAAGCAACCATAGGCAAAGTGAATGTCGACGAAAACCCGGAAATTTCTATGAAATATTCCATAAGAAGTATTCCTACCATTCTCATCCTGAAAGACGGAGAGGTTGTTGACAAACAAGTAGGACTTACCACCAAAGCTGCACTCGAAGCAAAATTCAGCCGCACCTTTAATCACAGATATATCTTATCACGAAAAACTCCTGTTTGGCCATGCCGGATAGGAGTTTTTTTATTATCTTTGCCTTAAACTAATCGCTTTTATGTCCTTTTTTGATCATTTTGATGTCAAACAGATTGAAAACATCGAACTCCTCGCCAAACAGGTAGTTGAAGGTTTTATCATAGGTTTGCATAAAAGCCCTTTCCACGGGTTTTCGGTGGAATTTGCCGAACATCGTATATACAATGTGGGCGAATCAACCAAAGATGTCGATTGGAAAGTTTTTGGCAGAACAGAAAAAATGTTTTCCAAAAAGTATGAAGAAGAAACCAATCTGCGATGTCAGATCATCATCGACGGTTCTTCTTCGATGTATTATCCGGAGGCTGGCACAAATCAGATCAGCAAACTACAATTTTCTGCCCTGGCCGCTGCTTCACTTATGAACCTCTTTAAAAACAAAGAGACGCTTTCGGGTTGAGTATATTTGACAATGAAGTAAAAATCCATACCAAAGCCAGGAGTTCGACCTTACACTATCGCCTTCTGCTGACCTACCTCGATCAGCTTCTTTCTGAAAAAGAAGGCAAAAAAACAACGTCAACAGCCAAATCCCTGCACCAATTGGCAGAATCCATTCATCAAAGGTCTTGATCGTAATTTTCAGTGATATGTTTGATTCAGAAGAATCCAATGAGGAATTATTTTCAGCCTTACAACACTTAAAATTTGCCAAACATGAAGTCCTGATGTTTCATGTCGTCGATAAAAAAGTGAAATAGATTTTGACTTTGAAAACAGGCCTTACCTCTTTATTGACCTTGAATCCGGTGAAGAAATCCGCCTTCAATCTCATATGGTCAAAGAACATTATGTGGAAAAGGTCAAAACCTATAAAGATATGTTGCGCATGAAATGTCTTCAATACAAAATTGACTTTATCGAAGCAGATATCAATGAAGGTTTTAATCCGATTTTGCAGTCCTATCTTATTAAAAGAAATAAATTAAAATAAACGTCAGCTTATGATTTCTTTAGCATCCATTCCGACGGGTCCCGTAGAAGATCTGAATAAAAAAAAGATCATCAAACAAACAGCTGTTTTAGCTCAGGAAATCGGTGATTGGCAACATAAATTATGCAGAAGGAAAACAAAGTCTTTTGGTCATCCTGCAGGGTGTCGATGCCAGTGGTAAGGACGGAACGGTAAAAACGGTGTTTTCTACGTGTAATCCAACAGGTATTGATATTTATGGATTTAAAAAACCAACCGAAGAAGAATTTGCGCACGATTTTTTATGGAGAGTGCATAAAAAAGCACCGCTTAAAGGGAATATAATGGTTTTCAACCGTTCTCAATACGAAGATATCCTCATTCAAAGAGTGCATAAATGGATAACAGAAGAACATGTTCACAAAAGAATGGCCGCCATCAATGCTTTTGAAGAATTAGTCGAATTTGACAGCAAAACCAAAGTTCTCAAATTTTATCTTCATATTTCAAAAGAAAAGCAGGAGGAAAAACTTCAGGAACGTATAGACGACCCTACCAAAAGATGGAAACACAACGAAGGCGATTGGGAAGAAAGAAAACATTGGGACAAGTACATGGAATGTTATGACTATGCAATCAACAACAGCACCATTCCTTGGAATATTATACCTTGTGATAAGTCTTATTATAGGAATTACCTTATCGCACAAATCGTTTTGAAGACTTTAAAAGAAATGAATCCGGTTTTGCCCGTATGATATTATGAAGGAAGTTCCAAAGGTTCGTATCGATAAATGGCTTTGGGCCGTACGTTTGTTTAAGTCGCGCTCTCTGGCTACTGATACGGTCAAAAGCGGTAAAGTCAAAATGAACGGAAAAGCCTTAAAAGCTTCTTATTTGGTTATCCCCGGCAATATCATCGAAGTCAAAAAAAATGGATTTAATCTTTCTGTAAAAGTAGAAAAACTCATCGACAAAAGAGTATCGGCAACTCTGGCGACAGAATGTATTACGGATTTGACTCCGGCTGAAGAACTCAACAAATACAAAGATTGGTATACTGGCAAAGCACAACCTGAATTCCGTGAAAGAGGTGAAGGCAGGCCCACTAAAAAAGAACGACGTGTAATCGACGATTTTAAAATCTTTTATCTTGAAGATGAGGACGAAGACATATAGTGGTTTTTTAGTGCTCCCACCGTCCGCCTATACTTTTTCTGCCTTTTGTAAGATATTCAACAGCTCCGATAGCCTGTCCATCTCATAAAACTTTTCGTGAGTGAGGGTGATGTCCACCTGCTCGTGGATCCACGTGGTATGAAAAGGAACATGTACGGCAAAAGCTCCGATTTCAAGTGCGGGAATCACATCCGATTTCAGCGAATTGCCCACCATCATAAATTCATGCGGTAATATGTCCAGGTGGTTGATGATTTTCAGATATTCCTCTTCTCTTTTTCGGAAACAATTTCTATATGGTGAAATAAAGATGACAGGGATGATTTTTTGAGTTTCCGCTCCTGATCCAACAAATCACCTTTGGTGACCATGACCAGGCGATAGTCATTTTTTAATTCGGTAAGGGTAAACTTTACATCTTCGAGGAGTTCTACAGGCATTTCGAGTTGCTCTTTGCCCATTTCCATGATACGTTTGATCATTTTATTGGGAATGGTTCCGCCGGATAGGTCGATTGCAGTTTCGATCATAGACAATACAAAAGCTTTGACACCATAACCATAGAGATTCAGGTTGCGGATTTCTACGGTGAGCAGGTGTTTCATGATATCATGTCTCGGACAGTACGGTTCGAGCATGTCGCAAAATTTTTCTTCGCTATCTCTGAAAAAAGGTTCGTTGACCCACAAGGTGTCATCCGCATCAAATCCGATGACTTTTATGATTGATAAATCAGGTTTCATTATCGTTGGTATAAAACAGGGTACAAAGGTAAAAGAATTTTTTTACCTTGAGTATGACACAAATCAGCGTGAACCAAAATTCATGATTTACTACCTAAGTATTAGAATGGTTGATTGGCTATAACTTCAACAAAATGGTAAAAATACTAGCCTCCCGCAAGGATATTTCTGCTGATGACCAGTTTCTGAATCTCGGAAGTTCCTTCACCAATGGTGCACAACTTGGAGTCACGGAAATATTTTTCCACCGGAAAATCTTTGGTGTACCCGTAACCTCCGAATACCTGAATGGCATCGGTAGCTATTTGAACACATATTTCAGAAGCATAATATTTGGCCATGGCGGCAATGGTGGTCATTTTTTCTCCGCGGTTTTTGAGTTCCGCAGCTTTACGGGTCAGCAATTCCGCAGCCTGGATTTTGGTGGCCATATCTGCCAGTTTAAATCCGATTGCCTGAAACTCTGCAATGGGTTTGCCGAATTGTTCTCTTTCTTTGGCGTATTTGACACTGGCTTCGTAAGCACCTTTGGCAATTCCGAGAGAAAGGGCGGCTATACTGATTCTTCCTCCATCCAGTATTTTCATAGCCTGAATAAATCCTTCTCCTTCTTTACCCAATATCTGAGATTTGTGTACGCGACAGTTTTCGAAGATCAGTTCTGCTGTCTCTGAAGCACGCATTCCCAGTTTGTTTTCTTTTTTACCTGCCGAAAAACCCGGTGTTCCTCTTTCTATGACAAAAGCGGTGATACCTTTGCTGTCCAAAAGCTCTCCCGTTCGGACCAAAACCACAGCCACATCTCCGGACTTTCCGTGGGTGATCCAGTTTTTGGTTCCGTTAATGACAAAATAATCGCCGTCTTTTTCAGCGACACACTTCATTCTCATGGCATCAGATCCGGTATTTGCTTCGGTAAGTCCCCAGGCGCCGATCCACTGCCCGCTCGCCAGTTTCGGAAGATATTGTTGTTTTTGTTCCTCGTTTCCGAAAGTCAGAATATGATTGGTACACAAACTATTGTGCGCTGCAACGCTCAAACCTATGGAACCGCAAACTTTTGAAATTTCTACGATAACGGAGATGTATTCCTGATATCCCAGACCTGAACCTCCGTATTCTTCGGGAACCAAAACACCCATAAATCCGAGTTCTCCCATAGCTCTGAATACAGGAACAGGAAATTCCTGGCTTTCATCCCACTCCATTACGTGAGGTAAAATATGTTGTTGCGCAAAAGATGCTGCTGATTCCTCAATCATGCGGAGGTTTTGAGTCGTATCTGTCATATTGATAGGTATATTGGTTGATTATGCTTTCAAACAGGATTAAATATAATATGTTTACCGATTGTTTTGAATCTTTTTCCTTACGGAAAAAAAATTAGTCGAGGATCATCACTCCGGAAGCCAGAAACTTCAACTCTTCTTTGGGTTCGGTGATTTTTTCTATTTCTGCCGGGGTCAGTCCTTCGTCTTCGGCAAAATGTTTCAGTTCCTCGACGGAGGTGACTTCGCGAAAAGCTTTTCCGGTCATAACCACTTTTTTTCCGGCAAGGTCTTTAGGCATAAAAAATCCGTAATCTTTAAATTCGACAAACATCGTCTCAGCTTCCTTGTTTTGTTCAGAGGAGATGTCCATCCAGCAACCTTTGGCCTGACATACAGAGGATACCAAACCTGTGACTTTGGTTTCTATGGAATCGGCACCTTTTATCGCGACCAATAATGAGTCGTAGGAAATAGCACCGGTTTCATCCGTTTTTTCTCCGAAATATTTTTCGGTACTTGCGGAAGTATCTGCTTCTTTTGACTTACATGAAAATAATGAAAGTGTTAAAAATGATATAAATCCAAAAACGACATACTTTTTCATACAGATAATGTGTTTACTTTTAAATATAAAATAATTTGATATGTTTCCCGCAGACCAAAAAATCAACAACCATCCCAAAATCAGGCTTACCATCATCATTTTGGTTTTTTTGATTTGGACAGGTACCGACATGATCGGTCAATGTATAGCAGGCAACTGTTCGGGAGGCAAAGGTACGTATTTATTTAAAGATGGTTCTTCCTACGGAGGTTCATTTAAAAATTATTTTCCCCATGGTTACGGAAAAATCCGGTACAAAAACGGTAATACCTATGAAGGAAATTGGGAAAGAGGAAAAAAACAAGGTGAAGGAATATTTACTTTTAAAAACGGCTCGGTGTACAAAGGCAGTTTTCTGCAAGATGTCATCACAGGTCAGGGAACCATGACATTTTCCAATGGTGACCGATATACGGGCCATTGGTTTCAGCACAAAATGCATGGTCAGGGAACTTATCAGTATAAAAACGGAGAGGTTTACGAAGGAGAATTTTACAAAGGGAATAAACAGGGTAAAGGTCTGTACCGATATCCCAACGGAGGAGTATTTACAGGTACATGGGTAACAGATTACCGGGAAGGAGAAGGAACCTTTGTATCTCCTTCCGGAGAAAAAAAGTTGCAGAAGTACCAAAAAAACCAACTCCTGGTTGAAAAAATATTAAGTGAGGAAGTGGTCCGACAGGAAGTAAAAACTGAAAAGACCGAGACCTTACAACCATGTCACAAAACCGTTTGCCACAAGGAAAAGGGATTTTATCTGTATGGCGATGGTTCCAGGTTTGAAGGATTTTTTGTTGATGGCAAAGCGATCGGAAACGGATATTGTCGTTATGCTTCCGGTGACACCTACCGGGGAGAATGGAAAGACCATGCACCACATGGCACAGGGACCATGACGCTTGCTGACGGACAAAAAATATCCGGTATTTGGGAAAACGGTGTATTGACAGAAAATGAAACCAAAGAAACAGACATTTTGACCACAGGCAAGGAAAAAGAAATTCAAACAGGAGACAAAGTGGCTACCAAAATTTTTGCACTTATCGTTGGTGTGGCAACATATAATCACACCACTTCTTTAAAATACACCGATGACGATGCTTATCGTTTGTATGCTTTTTTGAAAAGCCCGGAAGGAGGCGCCATTCCTGACGAACAAATCACCGTACTGATTGATGATGCCGCTACAAGGCCCAATATACTTAAAGCGATGGACAGGATGACCGCTATGGCCGGAGAAGATGACGTCATTTTGATTTATACGTCAGGACACGGACTGAAAGGTTCGTTTGTTCCTTATGATTTTGACGGAACGACCAAAAACCTGATTTCTTATGAAGAATGGTTTACAAAGCTGGACAAAGCCGCCACCAAACACAAATTATTTATTGCCGATGCCTGTCACAGCGGCAGTATGATCGCATCAGCGAGGTCGGCCTGGGAAGCTGATCTGGAGTTGTTTTACGACAGGTATCAGCGTGTTTCCTCAGGAAGTGCTTTTATTTCTTCATCCAAAAGTGAAGAAGTTTCACTTGAATATGGTGGATTGCGACAAGGTATTTTTTCCCATTACCTCATCAGGGGATTGAAGGGAGAAGCCAACAAAAACAAAGATGGTTTGGTCACCGTAGGAGAGTTGTATGATTTTGTTTCTTCAGAAGTGAACAAATACACTGCCGGTGCACAAAACCCAACCATAAGCGGAACGTATGATTCCGGTATGCCGGTGGCAATGGTGAGGAAAAGGTAAATATGTAGCCGCAATGGTTGGAAGATCAAAGGAAAATTTTGATACCGTACATTTTAACAAAGTTTATATTTTTAACAAAATATAGTATTCTTTGATATTGTAGACATCTGTAGAAACATGATTATTTTTATTCAAAAAATAACCACAGAGACAAAAACAGTTTGTGAATTAATTGTCATTATTTAATCCCCATTAGGTTGCTGCAAAGCTTGTCAAAATAGGTTGGCGTATTTGCTTCGAAATGTATGGCTCCTCTTTATCAATTTCCTTTTTTGGTTCGCTGGTTGCGTTTATCATATACTCTCCAACCTTAAAACCCCTCTCGGACAAACTGCGCTACAGATACCACAACCAACACAGGAAGCACGAACGATATCTTCCTGCCTTTGGGCATAAGATTTTACATCGATACCCATCTCGCAATAGGTCGAACAATTGCCACAGGAAATACATTGACTTCCGTTGGTGGTGATGCGGAATTTTGACATCCGGGTTGATTCTTTTTTCCAGGGAAGTTTGATGGTAAAACGTTGCAAAATACCCAAATAAGCCGCCATCGGACAGCCAAACCTGCACCAGACTCTGCTTCCTAACAAAGGATAAAACCCTACGCCAATCACACCGGAAAAAGCAGCTCCGATCAAAAATCCGTAAACCTGGCTCAACGTACCGCTGTCGATCAAAAAGATATTCCTGATTCCTGTAAATCGGGTCACCAGTACAGAAACCGTCATCAATACCACAAAAACCAAAACACTGTGGATCATCCAACGTTCGATCTTCCAGGCTTTGAGCGATTTGTCTGACAAATGCCGGAACGGATCGCCTGCCGTCTCTGCCAATCCGCCGCAACCACAAACCCACGAGCAGTACCATCTTTTGCCGTAAAAATAGGTTAATACCGGAGTGATTACCAAAAAAGAAAGGATGCCCCAAAACAACATAAAATATCCAAAGGTGCCGGCTGCCAACATTGCGTCAATATTCCAATCAAAAAAGAAGTAGTAATTGAGTGGCCAGATATTTTTAAAATCGTAATAAGGTTTATTCAGACTTTGCATAATCTCAGGAAGAATAAATGCAATGGCAGTTTGAAAAAACATGATAGAAAAAGTTCTGTACACCTGATACTTGTTGTGCCGGTATTTGTAGATAAATTTTATACCCATCAACAGAATGGTAATCGTGTAAATGGCACCATAAACAAACCATTGGCTGGCGGGTTTGCCTTTCAGCAACATACTCAAAGGGTCAAAAAGAGCTACCAATCCCGTATTTGAAATACCCTCTTTTCCCAGTCCGAGTAAATGTGGAAACCAGTACAAGATCACATAAAACCCGGTGAGAAATATGGCCAAAATCCATGCAAATGTGCCTCCTGATGTGAGGGACGAAAACCAATTGTGGTTGTTTTTAATGCCTGGTAGTGTTTGATTGTATTGATTATACGTATACCAAAGCGATCCCAATGTCACCAAACCTATAGACGACCAAAGCCAAAGGCCTGCACCTTCGGACCGGAAACTGAGCCAAAATACCATTTGGAGCAGTATGCCAAGACCTACCAGGGTCAAAGACACTTTTTGGGTGCTGTTCAGACTGTCCGTTTGATGATGGGCAGTGATGGAGATGGATTTGTATGGTAACATTATGTAAAGTTGGAAATGAATTATTTTATCAGTTTAATATTGTATTGAATAAAGATTTGATCTGCAGACATTAAAAAAATATCCTCTGATAAAGCCTGCGCAACTAAAAGTCTGTCAAAAGGATCGTTGTGAATTAAAGGTAAATCCCTTAAAACCAAACTATGTTTACTCAAAAGGGCCAATTCTTCAAAACCTTGTTCATAACAAATATTTAGTATATCATCCGGATAAATTAACTTGTTTTTTGATGCTTTAAGTGCCATTTCAGCCAAGGAAACTGAACTAAAATATATTAGATTTATTGGATTTACAATCAGTTCCGAAAGTTTACTACTCAGCCTTTTATTGTCCTCCAAAAACCATATCAAAATATGTGTATCTAAAAGAATTTTCATTCAGGAAAAATTTCAGATTCTTCAACAGCTTTTATGATTTCCTGGTCTGTTTCCCAACAATCTTCGCTTGACCATATTTTACCTTTCAGAATTCCCGGCTTTCTTTTTATATCTTCTTTTTTAAATGCAACCAATTCAACTACCGGCTCATTATTTTTACTGATAATGATTTTTTCTCCGGCTAAAACTTTTTTAACCAATTCTGACAATCTGCTTTTGGCATTGTGCATGTTTACTATTTCCATTTAAAATATTTTGTATTAGCTAACTTAGCTAAATCAACACTTGTTTTTATAACTTAGTTCCACATTGTGTAAGAAATACTCATTTTCCAATCAAAAACTGCTCTACCAAACTCAGTTTTCTTTTTGAAAAAAGTTTTAAAGATTTGCCGTTTTTTTGATTGTACATTTCTACAAAAGAACTTTCATACTCATCAAAAAATTCGGGATCAAAATTGGCCAACGAAAGGTTTTTCAGGACGGTTTCAATATTGGTTTTATCTGACAACCACTTTTCACACACGGCATACCGGTACCGGATTCCCATAAGATTAAACCCCGTGACAATACCTGATGTCGTCTCATAATTGATTCTGATGGCTTTATTTTCGGTCGGATGTTGCCAATACAGTGAAGTAATATGATCGGGAGTTTTTGCCGGAATATCTCCGTAGACCTGGTACTCAATGTCAAAAAACTTGGCAGAGTTGAACCAAATGCCCGGATCGTATTGGGTAGGTTGACCGCAAACGGTTTGTGCAACGGTTTTGCCCATGATCCTGCCGGTGTACCAAACCGCTTCTATGGGTCTTCTTCCGGGATTCGGACGCGATAATTCGACACAATCACCAATCGCAAACACATCTTCTGCAGAAGTTTGTAAATATTCATCCACGACCAGACCTCTGTTGATATTTATACCGGCAGGTTTTACAAAGTCTACATTCGGGCTCACGCCAACCGTCAGTCCAACAAATTCGCAGGATATTTCTTCACCGGAATTTTTGCAGATGACCGATGAAACTTTACCATCTTGTCCTTTGATCTCCGATAATTCTTCCTGAAGTCTCAGATCGATACCATGAGCCAAAATATGTCGGTTGATCATGGTCGATTCTTCAGGAGGTAAAACGACATCCCAAAAACTTTTTTCACGCACCAGCATCGTCACCGGGATGTGTCTACTGTGAAACATCTCTGCCATTTCAATACCGATCAATCCGCCGCCCACAATAACCGCTTTGTGAATGCCCTGACGGGTAGCCGCTTCCATGTTTTCGAGGTCCTGAAAGTGGTACAAACCCTGGACACCGGACAAGTCCTGCCCAGGCCAACCAAATTTGTTGGGTTTGGAGCCGGTGGCAATAATGAGTTTGTCGTATTCCATGATATCACCATTGACCAATTTTATGGTTTTTTGTTGGGTATTTATGGATTTTACCCATTCCTTCATAAGGTTAATTCTGTTTTTTGTCCAAAACCAATCTTCGTAGAGTTTGGTATGATCAAATTTCATATGGCCCATATAAATGTACATCAATGCCGTACGCGAAAACGGATACAAGGTCTCTGCAGAGATCATCGTGATATGGTGATCACTGTTTTTTCTGATATACCTTGCCGCTGTGGATCCTGCTATACCGTTGCCTATGATGATGATTTTTGCCATAACGTTTTAATTTGAAGAATTTTTTTTGACCAAATCTTTTACTTTCGCCAATGTCCTTTCTCTTCTGGGGATGCTCTCTGCCTTTACATACCCCTGATTTGGATTTCGTTTAACAAAATCCTGATGATATTCTTCTGCCTCGTAAAATTTTTCAAATTTTATAACCTGAGTAACAATAGGCTTGTTGTATTCAGGAGCTATCTCCTTAATCCTATCTTCGATGATTTTTTTTTCTGTTTCATTTCTGTAAAAAGCAATAGTGCGATATTGTTTGCCAAAGTCAGGAGCCTGTCCATCTACTGTTGTTGGATCAATAGAGGCAAAAAATACTCTTACCAGGTCTTTGTAGGTTATTTCTTTTGGGTCGTAATAAACTTCGAAAGCTTCGGCATGGCCGGTATATCCTCCACCAACAGAATTATACGAAGGATTTGTTTCTTTTCCACCCGAATATCCGGAGATTACTTCACTTACTCCTCTGATACTTTCAAAAATTGTTTCTGTGCACCAAAAACAACCGCCCGCAAAAGTAGCTACTGCTATGGTTGGTTGCCGTGGTACAAATAAAAGTCCATCGCCATCAATACAATATCTTAACCCTGTCGGATCAGGTCCATCATTAAACACATGTCCGAGATGGCCGTCACATCTTTGACAACTTAAAGCATCTCTGACCATTCCATGACTATTATCGGTTCCTGTATGCAAACTTTTTTGTGAATATGGTTTAAAAAAGCTTGGCCAGCCGGTACCTGAATTAAATTTTTTTTCTGATGAAAATAAAGGGTTTTTACAACCTGCACAAACATAAATACCGTCTTCTTTGACTTCATAAAGTTCACTGCTGAACGGCCTCTCTGTACCATGTTTTCTAAGAATATAATATTGTTTTGATGTCAACATTTTTTTCCATTCATCATCTGATTTTAATACCTTTTCAGTCCAAAGAGTGTCTACAGGAATGTTGATTCTGGCCATTGACTTTGGATCAACAGGTTTTAATTTTTTATTTTGTTGTCCACAAGCGTTATATGTGAGTAATATAAAGGCGGAGGTTATGAACAAAACACTGTTATAAATGATTTTTTTTACCATGATTATTTTCCGTTTAATGACCAATCATAATCTTTGTAGATTACGGTGGCTGTTTTATTTACTTTGATATTACTATATTTATTGATAAAGGTAACAATATCTCCAAAGTCCGTGGCATACCATTCAAATATTTTCGACAAAGTAAGTTTTGATGATGTAATGGTTTGATATTTGGTATTGTTGATAAATTTTTTTGTCACCATATCCAATTGAGCATCTAATGTTTTACCCAAAAAAGCACTATTCAGCAAAGGCGGACACGATTTGGCAGCACAATTAACGGCAAAATGAATTCTCGCATCTTTAAACTGAGGTCTGATGATGTCGTTTTCGATATTGTTGAGGGAATATTTTTTTCCACCAATTTGAATTCTTTTGACATCCCAGGGTTTACCTCCGTCCAATTGTTGAATACTTTTTAACGGATAGTGATTTGTAATCAAATCTATGGTAAATACATTGTAGGCATTGATCCAAAAAGCCAGTTGATCATTTTTATTCCATGAAGGAAGTACTTTGACTTCAGAAAAACTTTTGGTCAGGGCATCCAATTCTTTTTTATTGGCTTTTATACTTTTATAATCAACTTCTCCTGTTGCGGAAACATATTTTTTCAGAAATACATCCCAGTTTTTGTAATCGGGCTGAGCTGTTATGATACATGGTAAAAAACTAATCATACAGAGGAAAGTCAGGTTACGCATCTTTTAGATTTTAATAAATTTTTGAACAGATTTTTTATTTTCGATTGTTACTTCCAAAAAGTAAGTTCCCGGAGTTAAAAAATCTGTATTGATGGAAGACTGATTGTCTTTCGGATGTAATTCAAATATATTCTGACCGACTTGATTTTTGATGTTTACTTTTTGAATAGATTCCCGTTGTTTGGATGAAAAAAAGAGTTCATTTTGTACAGGATTCGGGTAAATTGTGACATCATTTTCCAATTCGCTTTCATTGTTTGTTGACGAAAGGATATTTGGATTGTATAAAGGTGATCTGGCAGCCTGTACAACTTTTTTATTGTTGTCCGTCAATATTACGATAGCATATATTCGGGATAAATCCCAAAAGGATTCCGTTTTGATTTTAGTTGTAAAATTATACTCATTTCCGACATTCTGAGGGATCATAAAGGTAGGAAGCACATCGTTTGAAAGGGATTTTCTGAAAACGTCGTGATGTATTTTTTCACCATTTGGTGCATCGTATAAAACGGTGTCTTCCACCAAGGTGATAAAATAATTGACATTTCCGATGGTATTATCACTTTTTATATTCACACCAAAAGAGATTTCTATATCCTCCGATCCTGCTTTGGCAATGTTTACCCTGAGATCGACCGGTGTTGTTTGATTTTTAAAATCATTGTACGCCATAGTATTGGCCACCTGATTTCCTGATCTTTCGTCGCCATTGATGATAAATCTTGGGGTAGATCCAAAAACATTATAAAATCTGGTGCGTGCATCATTTTGAGCTTTGTTTTGGGTACTAAACAAACACGAACTGTAAGGTGCACTTGGGTGGTAAGCAATGTGTATAACATCCGGATTCTGGTGTAATGCATTATAAAAAGCCGGATTCCTGTTGGCACAAATACCACATCGGGTATTGGTAAAATGTTCTACAATGATATTTTTAGCAACATCCTGAGCAGAAATATTTGATATAAAAATAAATCCCAAAAGGATTATTGTTAAATTTTTAAAAGTATTCATGGTTTTTAATTTAAAGTAAAATTAGATTTTGTTTTTGTTGGTTTTCCAACAAGGACTTATAATAAAATGCCGGGTGATTTCCCAACACAATCTGACTGATTGCCACGGTGCTGATTTCACGATTATAATCTACATTGATGAAGCTTCCGTGATCCTCTCCTTGTGTTTTGTGAAATTGCCACAAGTCATCATGATTGGTTAGTGTTGTTACCAAAGATAAAAAAAGATTTTTCCTTTTTTGCTGAATATCATCATCGTACAGCGTAAAGGACGAAAATATCAATGGTGATTCAACATTATGTTTTGTAAGGTGGATTTCTTTTTCGTCCCAACCGATTTCTGTAATATATTTTTTATTATCTGCCACTATCAGGGTAAATGGTTCCATGCCGGAAGGATCAAACGATTCCATAAATTGTTGAGCATCGGTTTCTTGTAAAAATTGTGGAATAATCGTGCCTCTGCTTGCCCGGTACTTTTCTTTTTTTAAGTGATTTTTTTTATATCCGTTCAGAATAGCGGCTGCTCTTGTTCCATCGCTTCCTATCCAGGTTCCGTCAACGAGGCTGTCCTTTGGCATCCATATCTTTTTATTTCCAAACCAATATTCCTGAACAAAAGTTCCGCGGGTCTGTCTTGACCATTGTTCATCTCTGTTGTGTGTAAACACAATGTTGTTGTTTGGAGTTTTAACAATGGTGAGGCAACACATTTTTTAATGCTTAATGATGGTGAACTAATTCAGATTCAGTACTTTGTTTGTGTTTGGTTGTTGAGTAAGCAACACCAAAATTTTCAGGAAGCGTTATATGTTGAAAATGACTCCTCAAAGCTATGGCAATAATTGCATAATGATGGATACTATGTTCAATCAAGTAAATCAATTCTCTGCTCACGGAACTGTTTGTTGAAATCACATGGCTGTTGTATTCTATGGTATTGATTAACGCCATATCTTCTCTTTCTCCACAACAAAAAAGGGATGATAATTCTTCCAGAATCATGGCAGCATATTCCGGATCAGACTCAATGGAATGGTTTCTTACCCTTTTGTCGTAATCTACAATTCCACTCCTGATGCCCTGAGAAAGGCAAATATAAAATTCCAAAATATGCCGCACATGCTGGCCGATACTGCTGCCATTGAGTACATTTAATTTTGATGAAAATTGTTCCTGACTCAATTGATTAATGATTAACCGAAGCTGTAAAAATGTTTCTGAAGTAATGCTGGTAAGCATAAAAATAATTTAATTAATATTTTTAATTGTAACTATTCAGCTATGATCAATTTTGGCTGAAAATGGCCATTTTCATCTCAAAAGCATATAGCTGTATAATTACTTTTATTTTTTTAATTCTGCACTGCCAAATAATTTTGAAAATCTTTTGCACCAAATCAATACAAATTTATGTTTTTCAAAATCTATATTAGCAGGGAGATCCAGGGTGTATGTTCCGTTTTTTGGTGCTGTAATAATTTCAATACTGTTTAATGCCTGTCTGTTTTCAGAAAGGTACAGACGAAGATCCGGACCGCTATCGGACTTTAAGTTTTCTAATTGTAATTTTCTGACGCCGTTCTGATCCTCCACGACACTGATTTTACCACTTGTTGGATTTGAGCCACTTTCGAATTGCCCGGAATAAAGAACTTTAATATTGGTTGTATCTATTTCTTCATTAATCGTTTCCACTTCGTTTTTCATACATCCGAAACTCAGAAAAATAAGGAAAATAAAAATGATCTTTTGCATATTTTATAAATTTTAATAATTGTTGAATAATACAAAATTATACTACAATTATCACAGAATTATCACATTCAGATAACTGAAAAATTAAATATTAAAAATTGATTTCCAAAAAGACCAAAATTCAATTCTTTTATGGCCAGCCTTTTTATTTTCCACGCTGATTTCATACATATCATGATAATGTTTGAAAAAATCTTTGTAAGCCAGAATTAGACCTGTACTTTGATCATAAATGTGTACCGGTTCGGAATTTATACCATTTAATTCTACGATTTGGAAGTTTTTTCCGGATTCGAGATCTGATAAATTTGTATATTTAAGGTCGTACCGGCCATAAAAAAAATCCGGTATACATTGTGAAATCTGATCAAAAACATCTGTCAGTTGATCCGTAATCAGATGGTTGGCATTAATAAATCTGGTTCCGCGGTTATGATTTCCGATGGCTTCAATTTTTATTTTTTCACCCTTTTGCGGAATCGTATTTAAAAATTCAGGTTTTTGCCTATGTATCTGCAATTTTGCCCTGAAGGATGAAGACATTAATTGGCAAATCGTGCTTTTACCTTCTCCGGTGACCTCAAGAAATTTTTTGGTGGTAAATGATGTAATCCTGCCTTTTTTTTCTGAAGGTTTTCTAATGTAAAAAACAGCTGCTTCCTCCTGAAAATCACAATATTCCTGGATGATAAAATCACCAGGGTTATTAGCAACATATTTTTTTAAAGCGTAAATATCTTGAATCAAAGCAACACCTTTGCCGCGTTCTCCCATATCCGGTTTTGTTATGATGGGGAAAGTAAAACCATGTATCTTTAAATCTGAAAATTCCCCTTGTTTGATCAATATGCCCTTCGGTTTGTATTCGTCCGGAATGTGTTGTAGCACACCAAATTTGCTATATCTGAAAAGTCCGCTATGTTTTATGTTTGGGTTTACGTTAGTGAAATAGGTTGTTGATTTGGCCTTACAGGCTAAATAAATGATATAAAAACTAATGGGAAAATAAAACAACCAGATCGGCCAATATTCATAATTAACTAATTTGCCAAACCAAACCGGCGTGGTATTTTTTTTCTTTAAATGAGGCAAAATAATATTGGAATGTAACACCACCGGGGACAGCTATATATTACCGACAATAAAAAAGGATACCATTATTTATTATAATTTTCATCTGCTTTTTTTAATATATCCTGCTCTGTCTTTATCCCAGTCTTTTTGTACTTTTTTGTCATAATTCAGGTACAATTTACCTTCATGGATTGCCCACGCATCGGGTTCAATTTTGACAGCATATCCTTGCGCCCATCCATAAGCACAATAACCACCATATTGAGGAGCATATTTTTCAGGTTGAGTGATAAATAAATTTTTATTATTTTCTGATGAAAAATACCAGACAGAACCCTGCCAATTATATGTAATCGTTTTATTTCCTTTGACGGGTTTGTTTTCTGTAAAATAAGCAACAGGATCATACCCTTTAATAGCACCTTCTTTGGTTGTAAATATTTTGGATTCTTTTTTTGTCTGTGCCGTTAATCCGAATCCGGTCAACAACAATAATACAAAGATAAATATTCTCATTTTATTGATTTTTTAAAATTTTATTGATTAATGATTTGATGTCATCTTTTCGGATTACCAAAACATTTAAACTACAAAAGGTAACCATGATGGCTAAAATGAATACCTGGCCGCCATCTCCGAGTATATCAATTCCTAAAAAAAATATATGGGATAAAATGGCTCCTGCCATGATGCCCAGGGCCAAAAGTGCTCCGATATAGGATGTTCGGTGCCAAACAAGGAGCAATCCGGTGACCAACTCCATTATTCCTGTGCCGATCCTACCCCAAGGTTCAACACCTAAAGTTGAAAATATATGTACACTGACTGGAGCAGCTGTAAATTTAAAAAACAGGGTTTGTAAAAGAATAATGGCAGCAGCGATACTACATATTCTTTCCCATAAAAAAACAGGTTTAATGTTTGTCATACTATAAAAAGTTTTTTAATTACCGGAATTATCTTGTTTAATTTTCTAAAAATACGCCAAAAGAAAGTGATGGGGTAGCCTGAACATTTCTGGCGCCTGCACCGGCTCCTGCACCTCTCAAGGTCAACCCAAAATTTGGTTTGATAAAATACATTAATTCTATGGCCGGTGAAAAATAGGCTACATTGTTTGAAAACAACCCGGTTTTTGTAGTGGCTGCCGTACCATTATCCAAAGGGCTTACACCTCCCAATTTTAGCATCGTCAACAACTTTTTATTTAAAAATTTATAGCCAAATTCGGCATCGTATCTGATTTCATCAGAAAAATTTTCTGACCGGTTGTTATACCCGATACCACCCTGTACCCACCACTTATCTGCTCCGGCACCAGAGGCTATTTTAAGCATTTGATTAAATTCGCCATCTCCGGTAAATAATTCATTTGGGTCGACGTACTCACCGGTAGGAATGCCCAACAAAAGGGTCAATGTCAATGGGAATTTATTTTTGACAAGAGCATACCTTAGGGCAATGTCCACGTCACCAAAACCTGCATTGGAAGCTTTTGGACCTGACGCTGATTCTTTCAACGTATTGGTTTGTAAAAACGGGATGTAGCTTACGACAGTAAATCTGTCGGTGATTCCGTATTCACCATAAAGGCTGAAGGTGTTAAAACTATAATCCTGAAATTCGACAACCTCTGATTTGTCGTCAAATATCTGGTTTCCGGTCAGACTGGTAAAATCCAGCTTCAGGAAACTTTTACCTTTTTCTTTGGTCCATGCCTGGGCCGTAATATTTGACCATGAAAGTACAGCAAAAAGGAAAAAAAATATGATTCTCATAACAACATATATTAATTATAAAATGTAATAATGTTACAATGTTCGTATGAAAATATCACAGAAGTATCACATAACGAATAAAGGAGTGAAAAACCTGATTAAAACTATGTGCCTTTTATTTCTTTAGGGACTGTAAACCAAAACGAATTGACAAAGTCATCGGATTCTGCCCGGATGGTACAATCATGTAATGTGCAGATACTTTTTGCAATGGCCAGACCTAATCCGGAGCGGGCATTATCTGTTTTTTCTTTGGTATAGTACCTGTCAAAAACAACTTCAAGATCTTGTTTCGGAATGATGTCTCCTGAATTACATATTTTTATTTTAAAAAATTGGCCACCATCTAATATTGAAATTTTTATATAACCACCTTCATAAACATATCTGACTGCATTGTCCAAAAGATTTTGAAACACCCGGTCTATATATTTGATGTCACCATAGGCCATGCCCAGATTTTCAATGATTTCGTAATTCAAATCCACATGTTTGGCCTTTATTTTAAGTTGGTACTTTTGAACAATATCAGACACTAATTCATAAATATTAAAGGGTTCTTTTTGAATGGTAATTTGTCCGGATTCCAGCTTGCTCAATTCAAATAAGTCCGACACAAGGCGGTTGAGCCTTTGGGCTTCGGCATAAGCGGTGTCGATATATTTATTTTTGTCCTCTTCAGAAAGATCGCCTTTATTTTTTCGAACCAGGTCCAAAAATCCGATAATCGTTGCCAACGGTGTGCGCAGGTCGTGAGAAATATTCGAAATCATTTCTTTGCGAAACATATCCAGGCTGTTTAGTTTTTGATTGGCGGCGGATAATTCATCATTTATACGACTGATTTTATTGTTAGCATCTTCGATAATATTTTTATCCTTTTGTTCGCGCATTAATATTTTTCTCAATTGCCACAAAAGCAAAAACATCATCAACATAAAAACAGCCAATGACAATAAAAATACTTTTATCAATTCATCTCTTACGGATGATAAATAGATGTCAAGTTTTTCATCGACCATGACTACAGCTACTGTTTTACCTTCTTTGTTTTTGACAGGTGCAAAAGCTGACAACCACATACCAAACTCATCAGTGTATTCAGGTATCATGCCACCGGTCTTATACTCCCTGTTGAGCGTAGGGTGATAAGAGTTGTATGGATGTCGGTAATACGGTATGGAGTCTGATGTGATGCCAAATTCGTAAAACATATCACTTTTATTGGTCGTGATGGTGTATATCGGGCTTTTGAGCATATTGGCTATATAGTTTTTTCTCAAAAGTTTATGGATGCTGTGGTACAAACTATCCTGATCGCTTCGTTTTATGTCGTCTTTGGATGTATATGTTTGGAAAATTTTTTCATGAATATCTCCATCAATCTGCAGCGCCAGGGAATTGGCTATTCCTGCAAGCCGCATCAGGGTGTATTGTTCGTGTTTTGAGACGGTGAAGTTATAAAACAAAACCACAATCAACAACCATAATAAAACGATGAAGCCGCTGACCAAAAGAATGATTTGTCTCAGTCTCCTGTTTTTCCAAATGGTATTATTTGTCATCAGCTTGCGGGGGTTTTATTAAATTTATAGCCCAAACCCCAAACGGTGACAAGATACTTTGGATTTGAAGGTTCTTCTTCTATTTTGCTTCTGAGTCTGTTGATATTGGAATTGACAGTGTGTTCCAATCCCTCAAATTGTTCGCCCCAAACTTTTTCAAGGACATCCATCCTTGAAAAGTTGCGCCCCGGATTGCACATAAAAAGTTTGATCATGTCATATTCCTTAGCTGTCAGATTGACTTCCTGATTATTTTTTGTAAGCATGCTGTTAGCCATGTCGAGCTTGAGATCACCGATAACGATCATCTGATTTTCTTTTTTATCAATAGCTGATTTGGTTTGGGCCCTTCGCAGAAGCGCTTTAATCCGGGCAAGCAACTCTCCGTTACTGAAGGGTTTGGTCAGGTAGTCATCGGCACCCAGATCCAGGCCGGTGATTTTATCTTCATCTTCTGATTTGGAGGTCAACATCAAAATAGGCATTTGATGATTGTTTTGCCTGATTTTCCGACATATTTCCAGCCCGTTGACTCCCGGAAGCATAACATCCAAAACCAGGAGGTGAAAATGATTTTGCAAAACAGCATCCAAACCCTGCCAACCATTGTCAAATTCTTCAATCTGCAGAGGAAGTTCAGATAAAATGATTTTGATCAGATTTCTGATATTCGGATCATCTTCGATGATGGCAATCTTCATAATAAAAAAAATATAACCAATGACAAAGGTACAATTACTTCATCACAAAAGTATCACAGAATCCCTGTGTGGCTCGTTAAAATGGCTGGAAATCTGAAAAAATAGTATACCTTAACACAAAAATGATATTCAGACCCAATTTCCAAATTAAAAAACACCTGCCCCAATCACTACCAAAACTATTCGTATTTTCGCACCATAATACATAAACTTTGGATTCCAATACCATCATCGATGTCATCATCCCGGTCTACAATGAAGCGGATTCTATCGCTTATGTCATCCGTGATATACCAAAAGATCGGGTGCGACATATCATTGTGTGCAACAACAACAGTTCGGATGATACTCCAGACATCGCCCGCCGATCCGGTGCTGTCGTGGTCGATGCGCCCGCCAGAGGTTATGGCAATGCCTGTCTCAAAGGCATGGCATATATCGCCGGCCAAAATATCAAACCGGATATCGTTGTTTTTTTAGATGGTGATTATTCAGATTATCCCGGACAATTGCCTGAAGTGGTAGCTCCGATCATCCACGAAAACTTTGATATGGTCATCGGATCCAGAGCACTCGGAAAGATGGAACAAGGTGCCATGATGCCGCAACAGATTTTTGGCAACTGGCTCGCAACGCGGCTGATCAAAATCTTTTTTGGGTATACCTTTACAGATCTGGGACCTTTCCGGGCCATACGATACGATAGATTGCTTGAACTTCAAATGGCCGACAAAACTTACGGTTGGACAGTAGAAATGCAGGTTAAAGCCGCCAAAAAAGGCTTTCGTTGTAAAGAAGTGGCCGTACATTATAAAAAAAGAATCGGAGAATCCAAAGTTTCCGGCACCATCAAAGGCACCATTCTGGCCGGATATAAAATATTGTGGACCATATTCAAATCCTTATAAATGACATTTCTGGCTTATCTTTTTTTGGTTTTGTACATCATCTCGCTCACCTGTATCGGCATCTACTGTCTTTTTCAGTTTCACCTGTTTTTTGTCTACCTTTTCCGAAAGGAAACCAAAAATGTCCCAAAGGAAAAACCGGAGACCCATGACCTGCCGCACGTTACGATACAATTACCCATCTTCAACGAAAAATACGTGGCAAGCCGGCTGATAGACAACATCACCTCTCTGGACTATCCCAAAAACAAACTCACCATCCTGGTTCTCGATGATTCTTCGGATGATACGCTGGAGATTTCCCGGAAAAAAGTGGAGGAATACCGCAACAAGGGGTTTGACATTACTTTATTACACCGCACAGACCGCTCGGGGTACAAGGCCGGGGCTCTTAAAGAGTCTATGCCTTATGTATTGTCGGAGTTTGTCGCCATCTTTGACGCTGATTTTTTGCCGGAAAAAGATTTTCTCAAAAAGACCATCCCTCATTTTGCCGACCAAAAGATTGGTGTGGTACAAACGCGATGGGAACATATCAACCAAAACCATTCTTTGCTGACAGAGATGCAGGCGATGCAACTCAATGTACACTTTACCGTAGAACAAAAAGGTCGTTACCGGGGAGATTATCTGTTGCAGTTTAACGGAACAGCAGGGGTGTGGCGTGTAAAAACCATAGAAGATGCCGGTGGATGGGAAGCAGATACCCTCACCGAAGATCTGGACCTGAGCTACCGCGCGCAACTCAAAGGCTGGAAAATAAAATATCTGGAAGAAGTAGGCTCTCCGGCAGAATTGCCACCGGACATCTACGGACTCAAATCCCAACAATTCCGCTGGATGAAAGGAGGCGCCGAAAATGCAAAAAAATTGTTGTCCGGCATCTGGGCGTCATCACTTTCGGTACCGAAAAAAATCCATGCTACGTCTCATCTGATGGCCAGCAGTGTTTTTATCGCAGTATTGTGTTTGGGTTTGACCAGTGTACCCTTGATTTTTCTGAAACCCTACCTTCAGATGCCTTATTCGGTATTGAGTTTGTTTTTGATTTCTTTTGTGTCTATTGTTGTGCTGTACTTTAGTGCCAACGTCATCTTTCTCCGGAAGGAAAAAAATCTGATATGGCAGCTATTTAAGTTTGTCGTTATATTTCCGGTGTTTATGTCCTTGTCCATGGCGATGGCCTTTCACAACAGCGTAGCGGTATGGCAGGGATGGATCGGCAAAAAAAGCGCTTTCATCCGGACGCCCAAGTACGGAATCACCCGGCAATCTATACAGACAAATGCTCTGAGTTATTTCAAAAAATCATTCAACGGTATCAACGTCGGCGAAACGATGTTGGCCATCTATTTTGTGCTGGCTTTGGTTTTTGGGATCAAAGAGGGTGTTTATGACTTTTTAATTTTACACGGGATGCTCGCTTTGGGTTATCTGTCACTGATGATGTATGCAGTCAAAGCCCGCTGGTTTCGTTAGTTTTTCGGGTATCACCACGATCCTGGCGGGAATCATCTGGATGGTGACCCTGTACTTGTTGTGTAAGGTGCCACAATACGATTTCGGACGAATATTTTTGTTGTTTTCTCTGGCTTTTGTCGCCTATTTTTATATCATCCGGCGCCATCAGGAGCATTGGAAAGCCTGGGTAGTTTGGTCACTGATCGCCAAAATATCCCTTTTACTTTTGTTTCCGATGCTTTCCGACGATATTTACCGGTTTCATTTTGACGGTTTGTTGACGAGGGCAGGAGAAAATCCTTACGGGGTGCTTCCGGTGGATTATTTTAAGGATAATGTGTACGGATTTCCCACTTTTTTGTTGGAAAAGATGAATTCGCCGGGGTACTACACCGTTTATCCGCCGGTAGCACAATATATCTATGCGTTGGCAGCGTGGACAAAAGATATAATATTGTTCAGTTTTTTTGCCAAAATCATTTATCTGGTTTTTGAGATCGTCGGATTGGTGTTTATAATTCGTATACTGAAACATTGGGACAAATCTCCTTCAACCATCCTTTGGTACGCCCTCAATCCTTTGGTGCTGGTCGAATGTTTTGGCAACCTGCACATAGAAGGTGTGATGGTTTCCTTTTTGGCGGTTTGTTATTATTATTTCCTTACGGGAAAAATGAAAACGGCAGGAATCTTTTTTGCCATGGCAGTAAATGTCAAATTGTTGCCTTTGATTTTATTGCCCTTGTTGGTTTTGTCCATCCGGGCAAAAGAAAGAAAAAACTTTATTATATCCATAGGGATTACGGGTTTGATTCTGGTTTTGCCTTTTGTTTTTCGGGAAGGATTTTTTACCTTTTTGCACAGCGTAGATTTGTATTTCCGGAGTTTTGAATTTAATGGCAGTATCTATGCTGTCCTGCGAATACTGGGTTTATGGTTGTCCGGGTACAATCTTATTTTGTATGTCGGGCCCTTGCTCGCTGTGATTATTTTGGGTATGATACTGCGTTTATCGGTGGTTTTTGCGAAGGATAACAACAGACAAAAACAATTGACAACATTGCTTTTGATCTGGACGGTGTATTTATTGATGGCGACGACAGTACATCCCTGGTACATCATTCCAGTGGTATTTTTGGGCATGCTGACCGGAAATGTTTATCCTTTGGTCTGGTCGTTTGTGGTGGTGATGAGTTATCATTTTTACGGAAGGACGTCTGATACGCTCCACACCGTATTGTGGATCACCCAATATCTGATTTTGTTCTTTTTTATTTGGAAAAGTAAAATTTTGAATTACCTCGGGCGTATGAGTATCCGAAATGTTGGACAATAAACTTGTAGAAGGCAAACCCAAATGCGATAGGGATAGGAATGGACACGAAGTGAAACGGAGTAAAATGGATAGCCCGACCCGAAGGGGATCGCCCAAAAACCAAAAATAATCCTTCGTTTTCATACTTGGTCCTGCATCTTTTTTGGGTGTTTGAATGTTTTTAGAAGAATGATTTGGTTTATATAATACCTTATGGAGTCTTTTTTAGAAATATTTACCCAACCATGGGCCGTTCGGGCCATCATCGCATCGACCCTGGTCGGATTGACCTGCGGGGTTTTGGGTGTATTTATCGTATTGCGCAACATGTCATTGTTGGGGGATGCGCTGTCGCATTCGGTATTGCCGGGTATCGTGGTGGCTTTTCTGTTTTTCGGATACAATCCGTTGGGATTTTTTCTGGGTGCCATCATCGCAGGATTGATCAGTACGAGCCTGATCAGTTGGATACAACAAAATGCCAAAACCCGCAATGATGCTGCCATTGGGATCGTATTTACGGTGATGTTTTCGTTGGGCATTATCGGTATTTCCTGGCTCAACAATACGGAAAATGTGCACCTCGACCTCAAGGACTTTTTATTTGGTAATGTACTGGCGGTGACGCCGGCAGACCTGTGGATGTCGGTGATCGTTGCGGTGTATTCGATAACGACGATTGTGGTGTTTTACCGGTACTTTTTTGCCACAACTTTTCAGCCGGTCGTAGCACAGGTCATGGGCATTTCGGTCAAGGCGACCCATTATCTGCTCATGTTTATGCTGAGTTTTGCGGTGGTATCTGCCATGCGGACGGTAGGTGTGATCCTTGTGGTTGCTATGTTGATTACGCCGGCTTCGACGGCATTATTATATTTTCATCAATTGCGGAAAGTTCTGTTTTTGTCTGCTGTATTTGGTATGTTTTCAGCTATCAGCGGGTTTGTGATCGCCGTATGGCTGGACAGCAATCCCGGTCCTGTCATGGTCATTGTGGCTGGTGTTTTATATGGAATTTCGGTGTTTTTTGCTCCTGAAAAAGGATTGGTGCGCAAGTATTGGAACCGCAAAAAACAATCCGACAAAATCATCCGGGAAGACATCATGAAATGGATGTTGAAACAGGATATTCAATCTGCTGAGGATATGGAAAAAATGAAAAACGTTTTAGGAATATCCGCAGCTGCCGTTCAACAAAAGCTCAATACATTGGTCAGGTCCGGCATGGTCGAGGCGGAAGGCAGAAAATATCATCTTACTTTAAAAGGACATGATGCGGGACAAGAGATTGTACGGGCGCACCGATTGTGGGAAACCTTTCAGGTCGATAAAATGGGAATGAATCAGGAACAGATACATTCTGAAGCTGACCGTCTCGAACATAAACTCACCCGGGATCTGGTGGACGAAGTGGACGAAAAACTCGGATTTCCGACGACCGATCCTCACGGAAGTCCTATACCTCCTAAAACAAAAAGTCCGGCAAGGTCGCTGATTTCTCTTAATCCGCGTCAAAAAGGGAAAATTGCCAAAGAACAGCTCAACCACGACATCGAAGGTGAATTGTGGGAATTGGGTATTATGGCGGAGACTGTTTTTACTATTGTTCAGATTCAGAAAGATCAGGTCATCATCAGGGTTCAAAACAAAGATATTGGGATTCCCGCGTATCTGGCCAAACAAATTAATATATATTAAAAGCTGGTTGTTGTTTAGAGTTTATGGTTAACTGTTAATAGTTAAAAGTTTGTTGATGCCTGATTGTAAAAGAGAGATTCCGAACAAGCCAAAGGCTTGATCGGAATGACAGAAAATTAAATGGGGATAGAAAGGGGGGCGGCTTCGCCGCCCCCCTTTCCCAAAAATAAAAAGACTTGTCATTCCGATACCGCTTAAGCGGAATCGGAACCTGCAATAACTGCAAGGTTCGACAAATTCCACTCCTAATAATCGTGGTTTCCACAGGACGAATGCATTAGTATTCGCCTCTGCCGGATGTATTTAAAATTAAAAATAACCTCAAAAATCTCCTGGTTCATGACTGCCTAATACCTAATGCCTGACACCTATTTTATTTCCCGCAACTCCGGAAGATTCGACAAAACTTCCCAGAACCTAATGCCTAAAACCTAAAAAAACCTTTTATGCTTGGGGACCAATCATCTGATAAATCCGATGGTTCATCGATTTTCGGCAAAAAATTGTCAGTTTCATGGACTTTTTATAAACAAAAAAGGGTTATACATCATATAACAAAAAATAAGTAGTTTAAAAAAACAAATATGAGAACATTAAAAATTATAGGACTTTTATTACTGATCGGAGGCGGGTTTTATTTGGGAAATAAATTTCCGCTGATCAACCAATTTATGTCAGGTGAAGGCAGTAGCGAAAAATTGCAGGAACAAAAGACTGATTCGACCGGGCACCGGAGGGAAGCGGCTCCGGTCACTTTTCTCACCAATTCGGAAGAGGCGACCATCCGGTTGTTTGAAGTGGCCGCACCATCGGTTTGTTTTATCACCACATCTACCGTACGAGAAGACTTTTGGAGCCGCAATGTGATGGAGATACCTTCCGGTACCGGTTCCGGCTTTATATGGGACAAAGAGGGCCACATCATCACCAATTTTCACGTGATTCAGAATGCTTCCAAAATCATGGTTACCCTGTCTGACCGATCGGTTTATGAAGCCAAAGTTGTGGGGCACGAGGCCAATAAAGACCTGGCTGTTTTAAAGATAGATGCTTCCGGAGATAAACTGATCCCTATACCTGTGGGACAATCTTCGCAACTTCGTGTGGGTCAGTCGGTGTATGCTATCGGTAATCCATTTGGTTTGGATCAGACATTGACGACCGGTGTGATCAGCGCTTTGGGCAGAGAAATAACCTCTTTGACGGGCAGACCTATCCGGGATGTCATCCAGACGGATGCGGCCATCAATCCGGGCAATTCCGGCGGACCATTGCTGGACAGTTCCGGAAGGTTGATCGGTGTCAATACGATGATCTACAGCCCTTCTGGTGCGTCGGCAGGAATTGGTTTTTCCATTCCGGTAGATGAGGTCAATTGGGTCGTTTCTGATCTGATCAAATACGGTGTGTTAAAAAGACCGGTCATGGGTATTCAGTTACTGTCAGAACAAAATGCGCAAAACTGGGGTGTCGAAGGTGTGATGGTCTATGCTGTCGAACCGGATAGTCCTGCTGAAAAAGCCGGATTAAAAGGTGTAAACAGAAACCGTTTTGGCGAAATTGAAGCCGGTGATATCATTACAAAAATAAACGGAAAAGAAGTCAAAAACAACAATGATTTGTTTTTAGTCCTTGAAAAATATAATCCCGGTGACAAGATCGAAGTTGGTTTTAACAGGGAAGAAAAAGCCATGAAAACTTCGTTGACTTTGGCGAGTTCGGTAAAGTAAAAGCGTACTTTTCTATATAAAAAAAAACCGTTTTGTTATGTTGTCAAAGTTTGACAGGTATAACAAAACGGTTTTTTTATTTCATGTCTTACCTGCTAAAGGAATAAGAACATGCAGGAAAAAAATCGCAACGATTAATGTCGTGCTGCCTGATTTTTTTCGTTTTCCTTTTTTAATTGTCTTTTGAGGGTTTCTACGGAATCATCTATAGCTGCTTCAAACGTTTTGTCGGTAGCCGTTGCGAGAAGGGTACTTCCGGGAATACTCATTTTAATCTCCACGATTTTGTCTTTTACCTGACCTGAGTTTTCGAGTTTGAGATAGACGACGGCACTAATGATTTTATGGTGAAATTTGTTGAGTTTTTCTACTTTTTCATTGATAAAATCCTTCAATTTTTGGTCTGCTGTAAATTTTACGGCTTGGATGTCTATAAGCATAATTTTTATTTTTGTAGGTGTTACAATATTTTTTATTAACAATCATTAACAAGGGAAAGTTGTCCTTCAAACGGACATTTTGGAAAATTTTAACGCAATTTTTTGTAACATGATGAAGCTTAAAAGAGGAAGATATGTGTAAACAATTTATAATGTGTCAGTTAGCGATTGTTTAATCGACACAACAAAGTCCGGAAATTTTATATTTTTTTTCTAAAAAAATACCAGCTAAAGTATAGTGATGTTAAATTTTAAAAAAACAGGAAACCGGAGAAAAAGATATGTCAGAATCAACCTTCGGGATGGGATTTTTTATAGACCTCCTTCAGTTTTGAGATAGAGTTGTGCGTATAGACCTGGGTGGCTGCCAGGCTGGCGTGGCCCAACATTTCTTTGATGGCATTGAGGTCGGCGCCTTCATCCAGGAGATGTGTGGCAAAGGTATGACGAAGCACGTGGGGGCTTTTCTTTTTGAGGGTAGTGACTTCATTGAGTTTGCGGTGAACGATGGAATAAACCAATCTTTCGTAGATGGCTTTTCCTTTGTTGGTCAGAAAAAGTTTGGGAGATTCGATAGATTTCAGGGATTTTCTGATATCGGCATATTCATGAAAATGTTTGATCAGAAAGTCTGTGATAGGAATACTTCTCACTTTATTGCCTTTGCCGGTGACTCTGATTTCCATACGGGACAGATTGATATCGTCAAAGTTGAGGTTTACCAATTCTGCCCGACGCATACCGGTTGCATACAAGAGTTCGACCATAAACCGGTCTCTGGTGACTGAAAAAGGGTCATCTGAAACGGTATCCTCCAGGGAAGTTTCAAAAAGCCTTTTTATATTGGTTTCCGGGACAACTTCCGGCAATCTTTTAGGTTTTTTAGGTGCGGTGATTTTGAGCATCGGGTTGATAGAAGTATGTTTTTTTTTGATTGCCCAATGGAAAAACGAACGTAAGGCAGAGATTTTTCTGTTGACGGTGGTAGCTGTAAAGTTTGACGACATGAGATTTACGATCCAGGCTCTGACGACGGTATGTCTGATATGGAGTATATCGTCGGTTTCAAATTGATTTTTGACAAAAAGGGTAAATTGGGATAAATCATTTTGGTAAGAAATACATGTTTTGGGTGAATATTTTTTTTCTACCCGGAGATAAGCTATAAAGGAATGGATAAAATCTTGGACCATAAACAGAATTTGGGCACAAATTACAAAAAAATGTAATATGATTACAGGTTTTAGGTATTAGACGCGAGAAATTAGGCTGGATTTTGTTGATTTTTGGACGAAATGACTTAATTGGTTTACAATTTTTCAAACCAGACATTCTCCAAAAGACAGAAATACAATTTCTTAGAAGCCGACAGTTCAGCCAAGGTGGTTACCGTGTATCTGTTTGGGTAGTGTTTAGGGATTAATTGTCATAACCCTTTTTTTGACTATTGGTCAATACGTTTGTAATGAAGTTGTGTTAGTCCCTTTTCAAATGATTTTACAGAAACAAGTTCTAATTTTAATTCAGGTCTGCCGTCTTCAAACAATTTTGTACCGTTTCCGAGTAAAATCGGGATTACAGAAATAATAAACTCATCGATAAGGTCGTCTTTCAGTAGGGTATTTACTATTTCTGCTCCGCCATCACAATAAATATTTTTACCACGCTCTGAAGTAAGTTTTTTAACCAGTGATTTGAGGGCGCCGGTATAAAACTTTACGGAACCTATAGCGGGTCTGGCTGTTCTTGTAATGATGTAAGTGTCTTTGTCTGCGTGCGGAAAGTCAAAACCTAAAGAAATTACTTTGTCATAGGTTTTTCGCCCAACAATAACCGCATCAACTGTTTTTACAAAGTCCGTATATCCATAGTCCTGACCTTCTTGTTCTACCATGGAAAGAAAACTGAGATCATCATTTGGTTGGGCTATGTATCCGTCCAAACTTGTGGCGATATATAAAATTACTTTTCTACGCATAATGTAATTTGTTTTTGTCCATACGCTTGTTGGTTTTGGGCGCCGGGTTTTAGATGATTGTTTATTCCGTTTATCTTTTTTCCCGTTTGAAGGTTTCTTCTGTTACTTCGATAACTTCCAAAAAAGCCAAAAAACCTGCATAGTTATTTCGGTCCTGAATTCTGAAATAATGAGTTTTGTTTTGGTCAAGATTAAACGTAAAGGCTTGTTTTTTATGACCTGTTGCGTCCACCTCGATAAAAAAAGTGTTTGATCCGGCATTCATTTTGACTACCTCATTTTTTTTCAAATCAAAGGCCCCATCGATGTTTGTTTTTATTCTGTATTTGCGGGACAATTGATTCTCAGGCCTGTAGACGAAAACAGTCGCATAGGGTATCGTGTCTTTTTTTGTCCCGATTAGGGTACCGGCGTTGTAATGTTCCGGGATAAACTTATTAAAAACAGCACTGGCGGACAAAATATTTACGCACATCAGCATTCCAAAGATTATTGACAAACCGGTTGATAAACTTTTTAATTTTTTGATATGGTAATTCATGGTTAAAAAGTATTTATGAGTCTGTATGGTAAGGTTTTTATGGTGTCGTTCTGTTAAAAAACGTATGTTCCGGTTTTCGTTTTTGTTTAAATATACATGTTATTTTTTCTGATATAGTTGGCCTGGTTTCGACCTTATTCATATGCATTGGCAAGTGAAGTAAATATAGACCACCAGTCTGTTTTGCCTTCTGATTTTCCGAGTCTTACGATGATCAGATCTTTGGTCGGATGTACGTAGACAAATTGTCCTAAAATGCCTTGCGCCATAAAGTCTTCATTGGGAGTTGGTAACCACCATTGATATTGATAATATTTTGCACTTCCTTCTGAGGTATCAGCTTTTGTTGACGCTTCAACCCATCCTTGTGATACAATTTGTTTTCCGTTCCAGTTGCCTTTGTTTTTATACAGCCGACCTATTTTGGCAAAGTCTCTTGCTCTTGCGTTCAGACAACAAAATGTTTTTTCCAATCCACGTTTATTGCGGTCAATACTCCAGGAGGCATCATATTCCATTCCGAGTGGGGTCCATAATTTTTCCTGCAGGTATAAAGTTATAGATTTGTTTTTTAACGCACGTTCCAAAACCAAACCCAGTAGTTGTGTATTACCACTAACATATTCAAACTTTTTGCCCGGCTCAGCTTTTAACTTCATTTTGCTGATTTTTTTTCTGAGATTGGTCCCGTAATAAAAGGAAGCGGCATCGCCAAAAGGATTTACGTAACTTTCATTAAAGTTAATCCCGGATGTCATTTGCAGAAGGTGTTTTATCGTTACTTTGTCAAAACCATTTTGTGTGAGTTCGGGAATATAATGGGTGACAGGTTCGTCGACGGATTTTATGTGACCATCATCTATGGCACAACCTATTAATATGGAAGTAACAGATTTTGCCATGGAAAAAGAAGGAACTATGTTTTCTTTTTGATATCCTTTAAAATATTTTTCATATTGGATGGTGTCATTTTTAATAATCAGAAAAGCCACTGTTTTGGTGTCTTCAAGATATTTGTCAAAAGGAATGTCGTTTATTTCTTTTGGAAATTTTCCTGCATTTGACGTGTGGAAACGGAATGGAGACGTTTCGGCAGTTAGTGGTCTGGATGGAAATTTTTTATGGTCATTGATGTCTGCAAAGTTGTAGATCACAAAACGTCCCAGTTGACATGATGACAACAAAGTTGTAGTTATAATCAAAAAAAATATTACGTGGTTGTTTTTATATTTTTGTACCATATATGTTTGATTTTTCCGGTTGTGTTGGCCTTCTTTTGGGTGTAACAAATAAATAGCTGATGTGTTGTTATTGTACTTACAAAATTACCTACATATCTTCTTAAAATCCAAAAATGCTGCTGTGGTTTTTTACTTTATGATTTTTGGTGGTATCAGGTTTCGGTATCAGCCAGGAAGAGGCTGAAAAAGAAATTAGTTTTGGACAAACATTATCTTTGCAGTTTATTATCGGGCGGAGTCGTGGACACAAAAACGACCTACCCTATCAAAACCCATAGAAATGAAGTTAGTTGTTTTAGCGATGTTTTGTATATTTTTTTCCTGTCAGAACAAAAAAGAACCGGTTGCTGCTGAAATGGTAGTAGCGGATACCCTGGCTACCTCATTGGTTGGAGAGTTAAACGATGTCGATAGTGTTGAGATTGATGTCGAAGATGCCACTATGTGGTTGAAGGAAGTGATAGAAAGTCATTTTTTAGATGGTGGTTTCCCGATGGAAGATATCTGCACACCGGAATATTACAGCTACAAAACCGATGCGACCCAGGTCGGTTACGAAGGTGGATTGACCGAAGAAGAGTTTGTAGAAAAATGGTCTTCCACCTATGATATACGTTATGCCGGCATCTCTTACGGATTTTTGATTTCAGCCCAGGATTGGGGCAAAATCGAAGTAACGAGATGTGTTCCCAAGGCCAAACAGATCCCGGGAGAAATCACTTTTGAGGTCATCCTGACAGATATACCGTATAAAATGGATTATAAAAGAGATATTACCGTAATTCCGGTGGGCAAAGCTTATCTGATTAAAAATGTAGTGGAGTACGGGGAATAGTGATTGTCAGGATGTGGACTATCGTTGGAATTAGGAGATGTTTAGGGTTTATGGTGTTTTACCGTGATACTTTGATTTTGAAGAACCTAAATTCCGATGCCGGCGTATGTTTGTTACTTGTGCTTCAATAAAACCAGTAACAATATTTCTGCCCGTCAATCCAAATCCACAAAAAAAATTCCTACCTTCCCCAAATTTTTACCCTTTATTCACAGAAGCTACTATGAGTTAAGATTATCTATTATATTTGTATTTGGTAAAGAGTATGATGACCGTTTTCAAACCTATCACACACGTTTTATAATGGATGTTATGCACTAACTTTCATGTTTTTTTTTTAGAATGTAATATGATTTGTAAATCAAAAATAATAAAATAATTATCTAAAACTCAATGGCCGATGTTAGCAAGTTATTTTTTATTAATCAAATTTTAAAATGAAGAATAAATATCTGATAATTATTAGTATCATTGTTTTTGTTAATGAAAATGTTTTTTCACAAAATGAAGTTAAATATCTAAGACCATCAGGCGTTCTGAAAGACTTTGACACTAAAAAATATGGTATAATTGATAAAAATGGTGACACGATTGTCCCTTTCATTTATGATTTATTACCAAACAGCTTTTCAGAAAAAATGATAGCTAAAAAAAATGGCAAATTTGGTATAATAAATAGCAAAAATCAGATCCTTGTAGATTTTAAATACAATGAACTATATTCCTATCATCCCTACTTTATAACTTATACAAAAAATAATAAAAGTGATGAGTTTAAGTTATGTAGTGTCCTTGATACTAATTTTGTGACAATAGTTTCTGAAAAAGAGAATTATAATAAGATAGAAACAGTTGCGGGTTTATATGAAAGAACAACTGAATATTATAAAAGAAACATTGTTTTCAAGGCATATAATTTCAAAAAACGTCAGGTATTACTTTTGTTTAAGAATGGTGAAATATTTCAAACATTTCCTTATGATGATATAAAAGGAATGGACAACTATTTAAAAGTCATAATGAATCGCCCCGATGAATTAAATGATTTAGAAGGGTTAATCGATTGGAATGGCAATATTTTGTTCAAACCTGAATATCGGTATATTTCCTGGATCGACAAGGACAATGTATGTTTATACATCGATATAGATAATTCAAATGCACAAATAGTTGATTTGAAAACAAAAAAAATAAAAGTGAATACATATCCGCGAATTATGGAGCCTGAAGGAAATGATTGTTTTATAATCGGTAAATATTCAAACAATATAGATTACCAAGGCATTATAAATTCAGCATTTGAAGAAATTTATCCAATGTGTAATTGTACAATTTATTATATTAAAAAAGATAACGTATTTTCAATAACTGATAACATTACAAAAAAAATTGATTATCTGCCTTGTAATTGAAAATATTTGGATTGGATATAAAGCAAAAATTATGACAACAGCTATGATGTACAGTCTCTCTATATGTCAGCCGTTACAAAGCCTTATGATAAGAAACACAAAAAAAGATAAAATCAATAAAGAACAAAGTATGGTAAACACAATGATAATTAATAAAATAATGTCGAATTTTACTGAAAGTATCAGAAAATTGTTTTTTGTCCTTATACCTTTTATTACCTTATTTTTCTTTTGCGTAGAAAACATTTTTTCTCAAAAGATAACCTATCACTTGTTTCAGTTTGAGGGTAAGGTCGGTATCGTAAGCAGTGAGGGTGAAATTAGCCTGGAGCCAACGTATGACAACAGAACGTATTACATTAAGGGTTTCGACCATACTGATTCAAAATATCTGTTGATCAACAACAATGAAACATTTACCAGTGAACTGATTGATGTGACCGGCAAAAAATACTTTACAAACATAGACAAAATCAGATATGATAATAATGGTCGGTTTGCGGTCTATTACGACGATGATGACGCTAAGACGGGCTTACATATATTGTCCATTCCGGAAGAAAAAGAAGTGATGTATTTTAAGGACAAAGTAAACATCGCAATACATGGCAGATCAGAATATTTTTTTTCAGTTGTTCATAACGGAAAATGGAAAATTTACAATAGTCAGTTCCGGATCATTTATGAGTTGGCCGTATCAAAAGAATTGGATGTCATAGAAGAAAACAATACCTTTCTCGCCCTTGCGGTGTCAAACTATCGGGGAGATCAGGTGGTGTATATTGACAAAGAAGGTAACATCCTGAGCGGGAATAAAACGAATAAACTGAAGCCCTTATTTCAGAAGATTTTGAAAAGGAGGCTGGCAGAAGATGATTTTCAGGAGGATTGGCCTTCTGCCTATATGGTTGTCCCTGACAAAATAAATGCGATGGGGTATGAAAAGGTCGAAGGCAAAAAGTATAATTCCGGTATCATCAGGTACATTATCACAAAAAATGGTCTTCAGGGGGTTCTGAACGAAAATGGTCAACTCCTCATTGAACCTGTCTATTCCAAAATTGAAGTTATCGGAGGCTCATTTAAAACTATGGCTGATGGAAAATATGGTATTTGTGATGTAGATGGTAAACTGATCTTTCGCCCTGTATTTCAACATATACGATATGAACCTCTATTGGAAAATTACCTAACCACAAAAAACTACATGGATGTGGTTTACAATGGTTATGTTTTTGAAGCCACCTTTGACGGAAAAATATTTGCTCCCAAAGGAATTGTATTTGATTAGTGTGAACTTTGCCAAAGCAGCGTAACAGAACATTCTTCAAACTTCTGTTTGCCACAAAAACAAAATAAACTTCCGGTATTTAAATATTGTTGACTTGTTATATCCATAGTGCAATACAAAGATTGCATATCGTATTACATAATATCGGCCAGCGTCAAACATAATCGGTCAGTTTTATACTTCATTTATCTTAATATTATTTTAATGTCTATAAACAAAGAATCAGAACTCCTCGGCATGAAAAAAGTAAGTGACGTCGTAGCTTACACGTTAAAGGAAATGCAAAATTTTGCCAAGCCGGGTAAAACTACGAAAGAACTGGATGATTACGGCGCAAAGATATTACAGGATTTTGGGGCTAATTCCGCACCTTTTAAAACCTATAAGTTTCCTGGATGGACTTGTATCAGCGTGGATAACGAATTTTGTCACGGTATTCCTTCCTCAAAAAAAGTATTGAAAGAAGGCGATCTTATCAATATCGATGTTTCTGCCGAATTACATGGCTTTTGGTCGGACAACGGGGCATCATTTGTCCTGGGCGAAGATAAATTCGGTCATCAAAAACTCGTTAATGCTTCCAAAGAAATCCTAAAAAAGCAATATTTAATATCAAAGGGGGTAAAAATTTCAGACATTGGTCACCTGATCGAAACTGAAGCAAAAAAACGTGGCTATAAAGTTATCAAAAACCTGACCGGACACGGAATCGGCAGAAGTTTGCATGAAGAACCCTCAGAAATCGCAAACTTCAGAGACAGGTTTAATTTACGCGATTCAAAAAAAACTCAGTGGTCGCCATTGAAACCTTTATCTCTACACACTCCACTTATGCGGTGACTTCCCGTGACGGATGGACCATGACCGGAAATAAAGGTGGTCATATGGCGCAACACGAACATACCATTGTCGTTACAGACCACAAACCCATCATTCTTACCGAAAAAAATGAAATCTGGGAATGATATGATATAATAGGTATTAGGTGCCGGGTATTAGGTATTGGGAATTGTTTAAGGTTCAAAAGCTTAGGGTTTATGGGGTTTTACCGTGATGCTTTGATTTCTAGTTCTTGAGGATGCTGGCTCTTTGCTGTTTTTAAAAATCTTGTAATTAAAGTAATTAAACATTAATTTCGGTTCATTTTGTCTTTACCCAGGCAACGCCTAAAGGGAGAACAAAATGGCTTCCATTTGCCTCGTCGACTAAGCCTATCAACTCATCAAATCGTCCCTGAAGCCTCAAATCGCTGCAAAACCTTGTGTTCGACCTCCATGCACTGCATCGACCCAGTTTTTACAAATTTAACAAATCAAACAAATTAATCCAATAAACCCATTCCTACGGTTTGACGATTTTTTGAAGATATACTTTTTGGTCGGACAGTCGGGTGGCTTTGATCAAATACAATCCGGCCGCGTTAGACGACATATCAATCGTCAGTACACTTTTGGCAGCATCGGTTGAATACAAAATCCTGCCGGTCGCATCGTATAAGGTTATCGTAAACAAATCAAGATTGCCCCGCAACCTCAGTTCATCGCCGACAGGTACCGGATAGATACGGATGCCGCTGTCACTAAAATCCGGATCTTCATTTGATGTATTGACATTGGGGTCATAAAAACCAAAGTCCACGGTATTATTGCCACTTGCATCGTAATCAAAATAACAATTAAACGGATCACCGTCATCTAAGGGTTCTCCATCTGAGGTGAGCGTTACAATACCTGACATGATATCTGAAAAAGGATTGCAAAACCATTGTTATCTTTATCCACATTATTGTCGGCATCGGTCTGAACCCCGTTGGTTGATACAAAGTTTTCTAAAGGTTCGCCCGGGCCCCAATTGTTAACCTGCCATACAAAAACGACATAATTGCCGGGTTGTAGTCCCGAAAAACGATAATATCCGTTTTCATCGGTCACCCGCACGCCACTGAAACCCTCCCAATCCGGTATACCATCTCCGTCGGGATCTGACCAAAGTACCAGAGAAACACCCGGAATGCCGGGTTCCTCGGGATCATTAATACCGTCCCGATCCAGATCATTCCACACCCTGTTGCCAATAGATACAATACCCGGAGATACCGGATCAGTACAATCGATATAACAATAGGCCATATCGTTGATGGCACGGATCATTTCCTCCCCCATCGCTTTACCGATTAATAAAAAAGTAAGGGCATTATTATTAAAATGATAAATGGCATCTGCGGGCGATTCTGACAGATTGCGATAAAAGGGTTTGGAATCCACAAATCCTACCCTACCTCCGAATAAAGTGTCATTACATCCGACGTTTTGCTGAGCAACCGATACGATATTTTGCATACTCTGAACCCATGAGTCATTGATGACTTCAAATCCACCTTGCCCCGAACTGGCTACCACAACCGGCAAATCCGTTTTTTGCAGATCCTGTCTGATGTCCGAAACGAGGTGGTACAAATTGGATTCATATTCATTCAAAAATTGGTCTGAAGCTCCGTCATTCCATCCCTGAAACCATACAAAACCTGAAATCTCAACTTCCGCCGAAGCCAGATCAGGAAATTCACTTCCTATATTTCCGGTCACATCTCTCACCCTTCGGATCATCTCTTCGTAATACATTCCTGTATTTCCGGTGGCCGATGGCGGACGAAAATCTTCCGCAAGGCTTTTTCCACCCCAAGCGGTTTTTATTATCAGGACAGGGTCTTCATAATAAACATCCATCTGGTGGGCAAACATCAATTCCGGTCCGATCAAATCTGAAAAAGCTCCCTGACCGACCGTAACATTGGATTTGATGGTCTCGCCATTTCGGGCAAAATGCAGGTAAACATTGTCCAGAGTCGTCCAGTTGCCTGGTTGTCCCAACGTTGACCATTCTCCTGTACTGTCCTTTCGGATGACGTCGGCCAGACTTCCGGGATCATTTTCGGCATCCTCAATGGTGCCGTATCCTTCCATGTTGGATTGACCAGCCATCACAAATACCCGAAGTTTTTTTGATGTTTTTTCCTGGCGGGTGACAATGGGAACATATCCGGTTTCCAGACCGGCAGGTGGCTGAACAATAACTGCCGGATCGAGTGTAGCTATCCGGCCTACTGAAGGAGGTGCCAGATATTCGTCCGTATGATGCCAATTGGCGTGTATAAGTTCAACCCTCTGCTGAAGTTTTGAACGGATCTCTTCCGGAAGATTGGCATGAACGACGGACGGCTGGTCTACAAAACGATACCAATAATAGGTCACCGTAGTACCGTCGCCGAGGTCAGCGGTAAACGGACCTGCCGCGGGTCCGGGATTGTTCCACGGACCATTGGGATCCTGCCAGTGACAATCAACTTCTTTGGGCGTGAGATAAGTGAGTTCCGGCCTTGGGGATACCGGTACATTGGTTTGAAGTAATTGGGTGGAAAGCGGTACCTCATCAGCTGTTATTGCCAACCACCGGTTTTCATCATTGAGTTTAAAATATTCAGGAAGCAGGAAGTTATTACCCTTTTTTTCTACGATATTCAGGTTATATTCAAAACCCATATTGGTCGAATTTTGCTGAATATTATTCATAAAATTCAAATGTATGTTTTTATTGTCAATTTCTGCTGCCATAGAACCGCCGTTATTAACAAAAGAAACATCAAAGACACCGGATTTATTTATGCCGGGAGGAACAACCGGTCCACCGTTAAACCATGTTTTAAAATCATTCCACAGAGCATCCTGAGAATACACTGAAATTTGATTGAGAAGGATGGAATTGTTTTCATTGTTGGCAGGAAATTGAAGTCTTTCAACTTTGGCGAAAGAAGTCCCCATATCGTCTTTTGATATAATGGCCGGTGATCCTGCATGTTCGATACCGAATCCCACATTGGGTTCGGAAGGTCTTGAATCAAGAAATAATCCTTCCAGGGCAGGGTCAGATAAGGCCGGTTCTGTCCAGAAAGTCGGCAAAAAGAAAGTGGCAGGGCCCTTGAAGTTTGTGGTATTCAGAAACAAAGTCCAGCATTGATTGCCCGTTTCGATTCCGGTGCCTGCAGTATTTTGGATGGGCTCTGTGAGGGGAAGCGGAATATATCCGTATCCCAACAATTCACCATTGACACTTTGCGCCATGTTGAGACCGTCGGGCGCCCAAAGAAGTCTGTTTGACAATTGGGCTACCCCGTATTTACCGCCGGGCGTGCTCCAGTCCCGATGACCATTTGGCAATACATTACTTCTGCCGGCGCCGGGACCATTAGCCCACGCGTAAAAATTGTGAGAGACACCTCCCATGATAAACTTAGGAACTTTGGTTCCGAATCGGGTATCGTGCCACCAGCCCAAACCTCCTTCTATGGTGGTGTAAAACTGAGAAGGTTCATTACCTGTCCTTTGTGTTGTCAGCCAACTGCTGCTCAATCCTGTCTGGAAGTCGTCCGGACCGGGATAGTTTTTGAAAGCCGGATAAGCAGCGCTGTACATGGTATATCCGGAACCAAAAGATTTGTCGGTGACATTTTCAGTGGATATCCAGGTAAATCCCGATCGTTGGGTTTGATTGATTTGAGCCCACGTCTGACAGGTACAGACCCAAACAAAAGCCAATAAAAACAAAGTTTTTTGCAAAAAAAGGTGGGATGTGGTGTGTAAAACGTTGTGGTGTATGAACATCTTAGGTCTGTATAAATTTGAGGAAAATACCTGAAATCCGGACTTACTTACTACATGTTGAAGTCCTTATGAAATGACAAATGTAATTTTCTGTGTGGAGGATACCAAATAAAATGGTTTTTTTTTATTGTTGAAAAATAGGGAACTGTAATACCATACGTAAGGTTCTCCCGTATACTTTACATTATTCACTTAAGGAAGTCTGTGACCGCCAATCAAAATCAGTGGAATCCGTGGAATCCGTGTAATCCTCAAAATCAGTGATTCTGACAAAAAAATAATCAGAATCACGGATTAAACGGATGAAAGGATGGCACAGATTAAGGTTAGTCGTCAATCAAAATCCGTGAAATCTGTGTAATCCTCAAAATCAGTGATTCTGACAAAAAATAATCAGAATCACGGATTAAACGGATGAAAGGATGGCACAGATTTAGGTTAGTCGCCAATCAAAATCCGTGGAATCTGTGTCATCTTCAAAATCAGTGATTCTGACAAAAAAATAATCAGAATCACGGATTAAACGGATGAAAGGATGGCACAGATTAAGGTTAGTCGTCAATCAAAATCCGTGAAATCTGTGTAATCCTCAAAATCAGTGATTCTGACAAAAATAATCAGAATTACGGTTTAAACGGATGAAAGGATGGCACAGTTTAAGGTTAGTTAGTCAAAATCTGTGGAATCTGTGTAATCTTTAAAATCTGTGATTCTGAAAATGAACGATACGGATTAAGTTGAATGAACTACTACTCCCAAAAAAGAAGAGGCAAATAATACCGGATTTCCTGTGTGGAAAATTTACATTATATTTGAATGTTAGGGCAAGTTATTGAAATACTATATCTTTTTTTGGAATTTATTTTAGGTAATTCTGGGGTTAACTTAAAATAAAAATCATTCAAATAGGTAATTTGATACACAGAATAATTATTTTTGCCTGACATTTTGAAAAACGGATTAAAATATTTTGAAGAATATGATTACAGAATTAAAATATATGGATATTACAGAAAAAATATTAGGGGCTTCATTTGAGGTCCATAAATTTTTAGGTAATGGTTTTCAAGAAGTAATTTACCAAAGAGCATTAGCTTGGGAAATGACGCAGATTGGATTGGAATTTGCTAGAGAAATTGAACAGGATATTTTTTATAAAGATTTGCCAGAACCTATTGGCACACGAAGAGCGGATTTTGTGATAGAAAACAAAGTTTTGGTGGAGTTAAAGGCTGTATCACAAATAGAAGAAGTTCATAAGGCTCAGATATTAAATTATCTCAAATCCTACAGATTGGAAGTAGGCTTACTTATCAATTTTGGTAGTAAGTCTCTCACATTTAAAAGAATGGTCCTTTAAAAAATATTGCCAATTAGTAATAAGCTGAATCACGGATAAAAGGATAGTACAGCTTAAGGTTAGTCGTCAATCAAAATCCGTGGAATCTGTGTAATCCTCAAAATCAGTGATTCTGACAAAAAAATAGTCTGAATCACGGATTAAACGGATGAAAGGATGGCACCGATTTAGGTTAGTTGCAATCAAAATCCGTGTAATCCGTGTAATCCTCAAAATCAGTGATTCTGACAATCCATTCTCATTCTTTAGGTTCTGTCAAATTGTAGGACACACTTTTGTATACCAGTTCGCCGTAAGTAAAATCTCCTTCAGGTTTCTGATAGATCAGTTTGGCTTTGCCGGGCAGAAAGTAACCATTGATCATTTTGTAATCTTCGACAGGGGTTGCCCAGGGATAATTATGATAGGTTTTTCCATCGGTATCATACCGGTCATTGCTGATAAAATTGATCAGTTCTCCATTTTGTTTAAAGTACAAAATAGCGCTGATTTGTTGGCTTCCGTTTTTAAAAACACCTTTGACCGTTGTTTCATCTATCGTTTCCCAGGTGATGTTGTGATCAATGAGGGTTGGCGGGGCAATAAAACACATATCGTTAAATAAGGTGACCGTTTCAGCCTGATTCATTTTGTCGCCTTTGGCATTCACCACTTTAAACCAATTCAGCATTCGGACTTCAAAGGTTGCTTTTTCGTTTTGATAGAGGTGAAGACCTGTGGCAGGAAGCCCCATTTTTTTAGCTTCCATAAAAAAGTAACGCGATGGTTTTTGATAAAAATTGTATTGCACAGAACGCAGTTCCATATAAGAATCTTCGGGTTTAGCCCGCATGCCACCGGTAAATTCAGCACGGAAATTTTTGACTTTAGGTTGTCCAACCGATTTTGTGTAGTAGAGATATTTCTGAACAATCGCAGGCAAATGTTTAATATCATTTTGTGTCAGCGTATTTGTATCTTTTTGATTATTATGAAAAAAATCTTCTTTTACCCGATGACTAAACTCATTTTTTAATAAAAACGAACCCAAACCGACCATCGATACCAAAAAGATCAAAACATTAGAATCGTACCGAATTTTGCATCTTTCCAATACACGAAAATCAATATCTGAGACATCACACTGCAATACATCCGAATAACCAAAGATATCTGTTATTAGAAAATTGTAATAAACTGTACAGTAGTAACAACAAAAAAGAAAACAACCACAACAGACCCATTGGTTTTGAAATCGGAAGGCTTAGTTCTTTTACTTCTTTCAGCCCGAAACCTTTGACAAAACCCAGTAAATGGATGAGTCCGTGAAATAAAACAATCAGGAAATAGAGGATTTTCATGGGTGTAAATTTTACAGATTTAAAACATATGGTTGACTGATAAACGGTCCTATAGTATTCAGGTAGCGTACGCTTTCACCACCTGATATTATACCACACAAATGTAAGAAAAATCAGGTAAAACAGAAAGTTTTTTTTTCTGTTTGTTTGAATGTTTATTACAACCCGGGAAATAGTGTTTGTGGAAGATAAGGGCACTGCCCATGCCTTCTTTTTCCCAACATTTTTTTATAATCTTTGGATTAAAACTATTGTCTTATTCGATTATAAATTATATTTGTCTTTGATAATACAAGGTATAGCGGTATATAAAAACAGGTTGTTAATCTAAACAATCTTCACATAATTAAAAAAACAATGGACATCGAAAAATTAAAATATCCAATTGGTAAGTTTGAAAGGCCGACCACAATCACTAAAAACATGATAGACAATTGGATTAGTGAAATCTCTGCCTTTCCTGAAAATTTATTTAGGAAGTTAAAGGTTTGACAGATGAACAACTTGACACTCAATACAGACCCGGAGGTTGGACTATAAGACAAGTAATTCATCATTGTGCAGACAGCCATATGAACAGCTTAATACGTTTAAAACTTACATTAACAGAAGACAGGCCCACCATCAAACCATATCATGAAGATCTTTGGGCTGAGTTGCCGGACAGTAAAATCTGCCCATTCAACCCTCATTAAACATGTTGGAAGGTATTCACGAAAGATGGACCATATTGCTCACCCATCTGACAGAGAGTCAATTGGAGAGAACATTTATTCACCCTGAACACGGAAAAACTTTCAGAATTAATGAAAATATTGGTCTGTATGCCTGGCATTGTAAACATCATTTGGGGCACATCACTGAAACAAAAAAAAGACATCATTGGGACTGAATATCAAAACAGATTGAGCCTGACATCTGCACGGCGTAAGTTTGTAACCAACACTTTACGTAATTCTGAACAACTTCCACAAAAATTGTAACAAAGCCTACATGAATCCCACAATTAGTTCGTCATCCTCTTTGAAACCTGTATATTAGTGTGAATCACGGATGAATCGGATGCAAGGATCGCACAGATTTAAATAAAGAGCCAATCCACATCCGTGGATTCGTTAAAATCAATAATTCAAACAAGGAATTCTAAGGATTAGAATAAGAAATTTAGCATGATTAGACTATCAAAGTGCCGGCAAACTATCCGCGGAAATTTTGTTTTCAACATCCCAAAGAGCCGTGACATTGACAATTTTCCATCCATCGTTTTCTTTTTCCATGATGCGAGATTCGTCACTGACACGGTAATACTTTTTGTCTTTATCTGCGTTGTATTGTTTCCAATGGAGGATAGCTAATTTATCTGAAAAAAAGTGAACATTAACCTCGCTGCGTTTGTAATCCGGGTGAATGACGACTTCGCCGTTTTTGTAATATTTTTGAATCCACTCAGAACCCTGTTTGTTGATCGCTTTCCAACCATGAGCGACAGCTGCTGTTCCATCATCATTGTTCCAAGCCTGAGAAACATAATCCTGATGACTCCAGGAGGCTCGCCAACCTTCGACATTTCCGTCAAAAAACATTTTTGTTTCATTGTCTATCACCTTCATGATGGCGTCCAGTTCGGTTTTGTCATCAAATGTAGTAGCTGACCCGGCGTTTGGTGTCTCAGTTGATTCCGGTTTTTGGGTACAAGACGCTGCCCAAAAAAAACAGACTAATAAAAAATATTTGTTCATGGTGTTGGTTTTATTTTGGTTTATTAAAATACTGACCAACAAATATACTAAATAATCAGATCAGATACATATATATTTATTGTTTGGTTAAAAATATCAGGATTTGTTTAAACTTTTCTGTCATCCATGTTATCCGTTTTCACCAGTTTGTTAGTAGTTATCTTAACCTCTTTAGAATTACATCTCTGGATGCTTATACAAAATCTGTGTTCTAGTCAAGAATCATGGATGAAACGATTGAAAGGATGGCACAGATTTATGGACGAAATAAATCATAATTCTTATAACCTTCAAAATCCATCATTCAGGTACCCGCGAACTCACCCTCCCCGGATTTTTCAAAAATTTTACGCAAACCATCCACCATTCCGGAATACTTTTTATATTTTTAGTAAGTAAGGATAGGGAGATCGACCCAACTTATCAAATAATCAACTACTCAAATAGTCAAAAAAAAAGGCCCCCGACATTACATCAGGAGCCCAATCGTTAACTGCGCAGATCTTCTAAACTACTATGTTCTTATTCTTCCGAGTCTTTTACGGCAGTAGTAGCGGCTTTGTTTTCAGCATTGGTTGAAGCAGCAGGTACCAATTCAGGTTTGGATTTTCTCGCTGCTTTTCGGATGGCGACAGGAACGAAGTACTTTTCTATCAATTTTTCTGATTTTTGATTGATTTGTTCATACATAGTCGTGTCATCAGAAACATTATAAAAAGATTCCGTCATCTTCTGAAGTTTGCTGAAAGCCATCACTACATTTTCTTTTTTGACCGACACATTCATTTTCCTGGAGTTGGTTTGCGCATTTTCAAAATAATGCTCCTCAAACTCTTTGTTCCACTTTGCCAAATCTTCAGATTCGTTGCGCAAAAGACGGATTTGCAGGCTTCGACCATTTTGGGATCGGTAGTCCATTCTTCCAACACCTTATTAATCGCGGTGGTTTTGTCCTTGTAAGAACCCCTTCCATTTTGTTTTTGTGTTGGCCAAAATGAGATGAAAGCATGGTGGCTTGTTCTGCAAGAGTTGTGTCCGAACTTTTTTCTAGAGACTTAAACAGGGTTTTGATAGAACGAAATACCCGGATTCTTTGAGCGTCCAGAAACTGAACTTTACCGGTCGATGCTTTTCCTTTACCATTGACTGAAACTTCTCAGTTCGATACTTGCGGTAAAAAGCGCCTCCAGACATTCAACAATCTTAGGTGGCAGGGAGCCAAACGTTCTAAAAATTCGGTTCAGGTCATTGGCAAGTGATACCAATTCCAGGGTGGAGAGTTCTCTCAGTTTTGTAATAGATAACTTAATCATGATAATAATAATTTAAATTGTTAAAAATATAAATTTTCACATAAATCCAATGGAGTCTTCTGAGATAGTTTGATACAGGTTTCTAAGGGCTGAGGATAAATCTATCCCCAAACCGTGTATGTAAAATAACCATATTTTGTTGTGGTGGAGTTCAGATAAAAACAGTAGCAATACAGCATGTTGGCTGGTCAATAAACAGATCCGATAAGGCGGCATCTTTGAATTTGTGTTGTGCTTACTGGATGAATCATCCGAAAACCATTCCGGTCAGGACCGGCAACAAAAACAGACTTGTAATAAAGAAACGAATAGCTATTATCTCAGTAAAATTCCTTTGAATTTTTTTTCTGTAATCAATTTAAAATAGTTGTTTTATAAAGTAGACCATCTTGAAAAATGATTAAGATACAAAGGTAAGTTGGAAATTAATACCCGCTCAAGAGCTAAGCAGGACTTTAAGAAAATTTTAACTTTGAGTATAATTAAATGCCCATGTTTTTGACTTTGACAACCGGCAACATGATTATACAATCGTATACAGGCACACGTTCATCTCTTCAACTGAAATGAAATGTACTTATCAATCGAACTGAAATGAAATGAACCAATGAAGACGTATTAACGTCCAAATGAAATGAAATGAACCCAATGAAGCCGAACCTAGTGTCCAACTGAAATCAAATGAATCAAAAGAGCACGTACTTAAGTCTTCAACCGAAATCAAATGAATCAAAAGAGCACGTACTTAATGTCCAAATGAAATGAAATGAACCAATGAAGACAAACTTAAGTCTCCAAATGAAATAAAACGAACCAATGAAGACGAACTTATGTCCAAATGAAACAAAATGAAGCAATGAAGACGAAACTTAAGTCTCCAAACGAAATAAAATGAAGCAATGAAGACGAACTTAGTCTCCCAATGAAATAAAATGAAGCAATTGAAGACGAACTTAAGTGTCCAACTGAAATGAAATGAACCATGGAACATGTACTTAATGTCCAACTGAAACGAAAAGTTAACTTCGGTACGTACTTAAGTGTCCAACTGAAACGAAAAGTTTACTTTGGGACGCACCTAAGCGTCCAACTTGAAACGAAAAGTTAACTTCGATACGTACCTTAGTGTCCAACTGAAACGAAAGTTTACTTGGCAAGCATACTTTTGTATCCAACTGAAACAAAATTAATCCTCGAATACAAAAATATAATTTCAACTGAAATGAAAATAAGACTGAGGTAGATATTTAGGCTTTCAAATCCGGTGATGACAAAAGTAAGAGCCCGCCATTCTGAGGTGGTGGAAATGTATTTTGACAGGACAATTTGGCAATCGGGTTGTCCATATTTTGAAATGTATTAGGTAGAAATAAAAAATCATCCTGACATTCAACTCACTTCGCGGTTGGGACGAGCCTGGAACCCTCCTGAATTTCATTCGGGTTATCTATATTCAATCCTTCGTGGATTGCTAAGTACTTTGGAAATTAAATTTATCCTTATTTTATGCCATTTAAATATTTCTGTTTTGGATAACTCATGTCCTGACGACAAACCCGGCTCAAAAATAGTGATCGTGTTGAAAACGGGTTTTCTAATGCTTGGAATTGTCTGTTTTTACCCATTTTGTCACGCCACAAGTTGTTGTTTGTGGTTCCTTCATTACAGAGTGAAATTGTTCACTGTCTCTTCTTTCAGTCGGGGACCATTCAGTCATCCCTCAAGATGGAAGGGTGACTTCGACTGTTGAGTAGGCAATTTTGAGCCCACCTATAAGTGGCTCAAAATAAAGGAACCGCGAACCACGGCTCGCGGGTGAGAATTTTAAAAGTTACCGTATCTCGCACAGGGTCTAAAACTTTTGTGATTTAATACTTGTGATTATCTGGTTATCTTAACAAGGGTGTAGCCCTGATATCTTAGAAGAATAGCCCTGCCGGCCTTGAGGCGAAAAATAACCATCGAAAATATTTCTGTTTTTGAGAACTCTTTTGACGGACAAACTCCGGCTCAAAACCAGTGATAGTAGTTGACAAATCGGGGTCTCCAACTCGACCCGAAATGTAAAACCGGGGTGCTTGCCCGCAAACGAACTATAAATGCCAGACTGAACTGTGGGATACAGATTTATCATACAATGGTGCGCACAAGCAGCATGTTAAGAACTTGCATTAAATGTGTATGTGCGCAATCACCTTTTTGAGCCTGTGATTTTTTGCTTACTTTTCGGCAATGGAAAGTAAGAGCCCCGCTGGCTCCAGGCGTGGGAAAATTCGTGAATACTTCTGTTATTGACAACCCTCCTTGGACGACAATCCCGGCTCAAAAACCAGTGTGACTGAGCGATCTTTTGAAAAAGTGGAAACCTGTATACGTGGTTTCCAAGTGAGGAACCGCGAAGCGGCTACGACAAATGCTCTTGAATAATTTTTTTCTTTGCGGCACAAACGCCCAATTGCGCAATCACCTTTTTGAGCTCTGCCTTTTGTTTACTTTGTGGTCTCGTCTTATGGGACGAGACAGTAAAAGCCCCGCCGGCCTATGAGGCGAAAAGAAACCATTTGAAAATGCCTGATCTTTAAAGGTACCACCCAAATCAAAAACAACAATACCTCAAATGAAAAATATAATAAAAAAATTTGAAAATTGTTAACCAATCCATATATTTTACAAATAATTCATTACAAAATCAAAACTATCTTAAATGTAAGGTAAAGAGACAACGTAAATCATTTTTCGGACTTATGCTGTCATCCCTAAGTAGTAATATCCCTACACTGAGCAAAATAACGATACCTCGAACATAAATTTTCTGTAATTCTTCCATATGGATGTAGCAAAGATAAGACAAACATTAGTGATAATGGCCTCGATGGTAGTTTCAATGTAGGTGCATGAATTTTATAAATAGGATATTTTTTTGTAGGAATAGAGCGTAAATATCCCTTTTTAAGGGGATTGATGTGGGAATGCAACAAAAAGTAAATAAAAATTCTAGTAAAATAA
>JADKBV010000012.1 GCA_016714895.1 Saprospiraceae bacterium
GATTTTTGGACACCACAGTACTCAAGAGCAGATAATATTTTTATTAGAGGTGGAAAAAGATTCTTCCAGAAGTTAGATGGGAAAATTGGTTTACGGTTTGACTGACTTACGATGAAAATGATAGTTTTGGACCAAAAACATGGACGGACCTCACCTGCCGTTTTCCGGTTCCCTCCCTTTTTCAAAGTATTACAATTACAAACAAAGGAGCCTTGGGACTGGCTGAAAATGCCGGAAACTTTAAAACTTCCAGGATCGCTGAATCTGAGTGTAAAAAAATGGGCAAGACTAAAGGCAGAAGCAGAATTTTTTCTATCAGAACCATCATATGCGTCACAAGTACTTGTAGTCAACAATGTGGAACTTTTCCGAAAAAACTGGTTGAAGTCTTTTGGTACCACCTTTTCCGGAACCTTGGATATTCCGCTGACCCAAACCAGTATTACTGCGGTGCAATCATATCCCAATCAGAGTATACTGGCGGCTGGTTGATATACCTACAGGTAAAACAGATATTGAAAGTTTTCAGTGTTTCAGACATACTTTCTTACACTTCTTTACAAATCCAAGCAAAATGTTCCATCAAAATATACACATTTTAACAACATTTATTTTACAAGGTCTTTCCAGAAAATCTCTACAATCTGCCGCATGGTACGGCAGTCATCATTGTACGTTGACTTCCGGAATATTCAAAAAAGCACTTTTACTGAGTGCCGGTGTCGATGCAAGGATCATACCGCAATATACAGGTGTGGGATATAGTGTTTTACGGTCAAAAATTCGGATGAGGCAGGTCAATCTGCCTCTTTTCCCGGGCGGGTAGGTCCTTAATGCCCGGGTCAAAAGTTTCAGAATATCTGTTATGATTGAAAATGCAGGTCAATGGTTACAAACCAAACAAAACTTCAATGTAAGGGATTATCCTGTTTTTGACCCGCTTTTGCGATTTTCTGTCCGTTGGATGTTTTTTAATTAAAAATGAACGGTTAAGTACGCTGCAAAAATAAACCAATACAGAAACTTCATGTTCTATAACATATAAATGATTCATGTCTCATACTGTACCCTCAATTATGAATTCCTGGGCGAAGGTCGGCCTGTAGTCGTTTTCACGGCCTGTTCGGCATCTTGACAACCTGCAGTTGTTTTGAAGGATTGGCAAGGCAAGAATATAAGGTATATCTCTCGTTGATCAGCGTGACCGCTGGCGGGTCCCCATACCGCCGAACTACCTTAGCCTACGCCCAACGACCTGTTGCATTTTACGGAATCACGATAGTTGCCCAAACTATGCTGATAGGACTAGTATGGGAGGAAAACAACTTATGGTTTTGGTCGATCACCCCGGCATTGTCACCAAAGCGGTCGTTATCGATATAGGCATCAAAACCTATTTAGGTGGTCATGAAAACATCATATCCGCGCTCGAATCCATTCCTCTCGATAAAATTACATCCCGTGAGGAGGTCCAAAACTTGCTGATGGATAAAATCCGGGATCTGGGCACGGTATTATTTTTGATGAAAAATTTGTCAAGAGACAAGGATACCCTGACATTTGAATGGAAAATGAACCTTCCTCTGCTCAAAAAAAATTATCATCATATTTTGTCAGGTATCCACATTGACGGAACAATAGATACCGATATTTTATTTGTTCGCGGTGAAAAATCAAACTACATTGAGGATGGAGACCTTCCGTTGATAAAACAAAAATGTCCGAATGCTTCTTTTGTGACTATTCCTGATGCCGGTCATTGGGTTCATGCGGATAATCTACCTGCATTATTAGATGAAATAATTACTTTTCTTGAAACATAACCCTACCCTATTCACGTTTACATTAATATTGCCAAACTCAAATTTGTATGTTTAAAAAATATTTCAGGTTTCTTTTCATTTCATGCCTGGTGATTTTGTTTACTTCTGCCACCGTTTATCAGGATAAATTGTTCGAAATCAGCAAAAACCTCGAAATTTTTACCCGGGTTTACAAAGAACTCAATACAGGCTTTGTGGATGACCTCGATCCAAATATAATGATGAAGACCGCCATTGATGCTATGGTAAACTCTTTGGATCCTTACACAAACTATGTTACAGAGTCACAAATTGAAAGTTACAGGATTTCTCAGGATGACCGGTATCAGGGTATCGGAGCCCGAGTTGGTTTGGTTGATGAAGAATACACCATCCTCGAGCCCTATGCAGGCGGTCCACGGCTTGGCGGAGGCAAGCTTAAAGCGGGTGACAAAGCACCTTGGCTATTGACGGGATAAACATAAAAGGAAAAACACTGGATGAAATCAATCTTATCATCCGAGGTGTGCCCGGCACCAATCTCAATCTTACCATAGCCAAACCGGCAAAAAAAGAGGAAGTAATCACTCTGGTAAGAGGAGAGGTCAACATACCGAATGTGCCTTTTTCCGGTATTGTGGGAGATGACATAGCATATATCAATCTTACTACCTTCACGGCAAATGCCTCTGCCAATATCAAAAACGCTTACAAAGAACTAAAAAATAAAAATCCGAATCTGAAAGGTGTTATTCTGGACCTCAGACAAAACGGTGGAGGTTTGTTGCACGAAGCGGTCAACATATGTAATCTGTTTATTCCTCAGGGTGAGGTTGTGGTAACTACCAAGGGAAAAGTAAAAGAAAACGATCAAACCTTCAAAACCATGGCACCACCTGTGGACCTGGAGATTCCATTGGCAATACTTATAGATAAAAGATCTGCTTCAGCTTCGGAAATTGTATCGGAGTCATTCAGGATCTTGACGGGGTATGTGCTGATAGGACAGCATTCTTTTGGAAAAAGGTTTGGTTGAATACTAAAGTAGAGGTACCAATACCATATTAAAACTGACTACGTCCAAATATTATATTCCGAGCGGAAGATGTATACAGGGTGTGGAATATGAAAACGGCCAACCAAAAAACATTCCTGATGACCAAAGATCTAAATTTAAAACCCGTAACGGAAGGATTGTGCTGGATGGAGGTGGTGTAACACCAGATATTAAGTCTCAGGCTCCCGAACTTTCTGACCTTACCAAAGCGCTCACAGAGAAAAACGTGATATTCCATTACGTCACCCGATATGTTATGGGAAAAGACAGTATTTCGTCTCCGGAAACTTTTGAATTTACGGAATTTGCCGATTTTGAAAAATTTTGCAGCGATAAAAAATTTACCTATCAAACCAAGGTTGAAAAATCTCTGGAAGAAGTATTGGTTAATGCCGGATTAACGGGCCAAAAAGAGCTTATCCAAAACGACATAACCAGTCTGAAGCAGAAAATTTCAAAAGAAAAGGAAAAAGCATGGACCACTTACAAAGAGGAAATCATTCGCGAGATTGAAAAAGAAATCGTTTCCCGATATTATCTCCAATCCGGAAAAGTGAGGTATGCACTAAACGTTGACCCTGAAATCAAGGAAGCCATTCAGGTATTGCACGATACCAAAAGATACCAACAAATACTGACAAAAAAATAATCACTTGCCGATCAGGATCCTTTGTATTGAATCATCAACAGATGTTTGTTCTGTAGCTCTTTTTCACAGACGGTGAGTTGACAGGGATTAAAGAAGCAGACAAAATCAACAGTCATGCAGAAATTCTCGCAGTACTGATAGATGAGCTCCTTAAAGAAACCCAAACCGGTTTTTTTGAATTATCGGCTGTTGCTGTCAGTACAGGTCCGGGATCATATACTTCACTTCGCGTCGGTTTATCCACTGCAAAAGGAATATGTTATGCAGCACAAATTCCATTAATAGGTCTGCGCTCGGACCATATACTGATAAGAGGTCAGATACCGTCAGCTGAAAGAAATAATTGTACATGTATCATTGGTATGATTGATGCCCGGAGAATGGAAGCTTACACCACTGTATTCGATATTAAACAACAAATATTCACTGAAAGTATTCCTACCATATTGGATGACCATCCATTTACGGAGCTGGAAAACAACCATCCGCACATCGCCCTATGCGGAAACGGAGCTAAAAAATATTATGAACTATGTCTGAAAAACAGGTACGTACTACTTGAAGAAAAAACAACAGCCCGCTGGATGGGTGTCTTGGCACAGGAAAGGTTTACAGCCCGTTCTTTTGATGATGTAGCCTACACTACCCCGATCTATATCAAACCTCCTAATATTACTGAGTCTAAAAAAAAGATGTGGTAGGAAGGAACTTATATGCTAAAATATAGGTTGTTACATATATAGATTTTTTGAATCTTAATTTTTTTTTAATATTTTAATGTAATGTTACATATTTGGTATGGTCTTTGAATTATTGATACCGATTCTGTGATCTATCAAATAATTTTGTATGAGGAATAAAAGAACTGAGACAGTACCTGAAAAGGGGTAAGGAAGTTCAGTTAGATTATGCCGACTTGCGTAAGGCAGTGTTGGTTTTGAGAGCGGTAAACCACAAACTTCGTCAAAGGATCATTGATCTTTTGGAAGATGGTGACTCAATGACCGTAACCGATATTTATATCAAGTTGCGTCTTGAACAATCAGTAGCTTCTCAACATCTGGCTATCCTTCGAAGAGCAGGTGTCGTGGCAACAGACAGACAAGGAAAGTTTATTTACTATTCCCTGGACAAAGAGCGTCTGAGTCAGATATCATCTCTTGTCGAAGATTTAACGAGCTAGTAGTAACCTGATTTTCTTACCGGAACAAACAAGCAGAGCCCTTGAATTGACATTTACCCTTCCTATTTTGACCACCTGAGAGGCAGAAATAAAAAAAATATAGATTATACATATATTTTTTTGTAATTTGTTTGGATAGTTGAAAAAAACTTTCCACCTTTGCCCCAAGGTCTTAAAATATCAAAATAGAAAACACGCATGAAAGGTACAAAGGTCATCTTCGACAATGATAAGTTACATTATTCGTCGGAGCTTATGAGAGCCCTCGCACACCCGTTGAGGCTAAAAATTTTGGAATTTATTGATGAGAATCAATCCATCAATGTTAACAAAATTTACAGTAATCTGGATATCGAACAGAGTATTACATCCCAACATCTGAAAATACTCAGAATGTCAGGTGTATTATCTGTAGAGGTCACTGGTAAATGGCACGTTTATTACATTAATTATGATGTAATAAATAAAGTCGAAAAAGCGATTACCAGATTTAAAAACAAAAATCTCGCTTAAATTAACAGGCAAAATATAGATAATTCAAAGTTGATTACGGTCAGCTTTGAATTTTTCTTTATTTGATTTTTACCCGTATTTTATCTTCTTTCCCCTATTTTGTCACCCGCATTCCTTTTGCCCTGACAAGGTATTTTCCAAAAATAATCTTCCAAAGATGTTCATCAACAGGATACATGCCCTTAAGTTGTATTCTTTTTGAGTTAAAAAACTTCTTAAAAATACTTTGTCTATCCTTGAAAAAAGTATACCCACGGCTGATGTTAACCGGGTATATCGCCTTTGTTTAACCTAAAGAACAGATCTCATGATGTACAACATGGTTTTATTTTACATTGTAACCTGCTTCCCCTCTTCATACTTTATCCAAAACTTCAATGTATTACAACGGGAAAGGTTTGTATGGAGGAACTGTCCCAAACACGTAACATGTAAAATCCTTCAGAGATACCTTCCAATGAAATGTTGTATTGGTCACCATCAGCAGTAAAGTTGCAGGGAAAAGAATTTCCCGTCTGGTTTACCAAAAAAACCGACGTTACAATATTTTCCGAGCGTAACGTAAGTTGGTTCGTTGCCGGATTGGGATAAACGGCTGAATTTTTTGTTGGTCTATCTTCTGTAGCTGTTGGACTGCCCCACGTGGCGTCCAAAAATACAAATCGACTATTAATCCAGTTTTTTAGGTAGTTTACTTCTTCCATATAACTTTGGCCGACAAAATAATTTGGCCATACATATTCACCCAAAACAGGCCATTTTTGAAAATTTCGGGTTTGAGCGGTCAATAATAATGTTTTGATGGAATCGATTTTATGATGAACTGCGACATTTGAGAGTTTTGTCTCTCTCAAAGATTTCCACCGGGCCTTCAGACTTTTTACAAATTCAGGATCATTCATAAATTTTTTCCACCAAAAATGAATTACCCAATTGTCATCAGGACAAATCTGGTTAAATCTTTCAATCACCAGTCCTTCAGGATTACCATCCGTACAGTAATCTACATTTCCGAAACCCAGGTTAAAATCCCAAACCGGACCAAAAAAAAGTTTACCTCCCTCACTTTCTCTTTTCTTGTAAAAAAAGGTACTCAGCCTGTACGCATCCGGGTTTTTTGTCAATTCATTGATAATAATAAAATCAATGACACTATTTATATCAATAAATTTTCTGTAACCAAAGACGGGATCTGCATAATTTACACTAAACATGGTGTTTTCAATCTGTTGCAGATGACTTTGGATGTACGTTTTTTGCTGAGGTGTAATATCTTCTGCTTTTGGATATTCAAATTGAAAAAAAGTGGATTGCCAGGCACCGGGAAAAGGAGGATAGGCGGAAATCCAGCCTGCTCCGCTGTTTGATCCGGTGTCTTTGTCCCACTTTAGGATATATCCACCGGTCAGCTTATCTCCTTCATTATCGGAAACTTCCATCTTTTTAATATCCACCCTGTTTTTATCTCTTTTGATTTTTTCAATCAGTTTGTAGACACCCTGATATTGATTATTCAGCATCAGTTCTACATAACGAACTCTGGGTGCATATGGCATAATCTCTCCGGCAAGCATATAAGCCAGTCCATCCCTCATCAGAGTTTTATCGTTGTATGTCGCATTCAGTGTCCAATCCGTTTCTTCCGGCATCCCGATCAATGATACATCATTGTCTTCTCCGTCATCATCCCGGGTTTCAAATCCATATGGCATTTTTGGAAAAGACTGTGATGAAGATCCGCGCAATTCAATTCCGATCTTACCATCATAACCCAAAGGTTGGTCACTCAAAAAATTGATTTGTCCTTGTCCTTTATCAAAAATTTTCATTTCTGCCGTAATTTTGGGCTCATCCAAAATTTCCTGACCAAACGTGTTGATCGAAATGATTGGAAGATTGGACTGGGTAAACTGAACCTGAGCATAAACCACAAAAGGTAACCATAACAGGCTAAGAAAAATTAAATTTCGCATGAACACTCATTTTAAGTGCACAAATAAAGTCATAAAATATCATTTTCCTTACATGTTTGTTATAATTCAAACATATTAAGAGCTTTTTTACAATAATTGCCTCATATTGACAAATTACCTGAACCAGGTTTGACTCACCCAGCTATTTGTCACATATCAAGAGATTCAGTCTTCTTCTTCCATTAATTTTTTTAACTCTACCAGTTTGAGCATACATTCTATAGGTGACAAAGTATTTATATCAAGAGATTGGATGGCAGATTTCAGTTTACCTGCCGTAGTATCCACCGTTTCAAAAATGCTCAATTGGTAGGACGGAGGAATATTTTTTACAGGGGCTTTGGTTGGTTTTTCCAATGATATATTTTGTTGGGCGCTAATGGTTTTTTGTTCCAGTTCGACCAAAATTTCCTGTGCTCTCTGAATGATTTCTTTTGGCATTCCGGCCATTGCTGCTACGTGAATACCAAAACTGTGCTCACATCCACCTTCCACGAGTTTTCGTAAAAAGATAACTTTATTACCCACTTCCCGGGTTGCCACATTATAGTTTTTTATCCTTGGATATTGTTCCGCCAGCTCATTGAGTTCGTGATAATGGGTTGCAAACAACGTTTTTGGATTGGCTTTGGGATTATTATGCAGAAATTCGGCCAGAGACCACGCTATAGAAATACCATCGTAGGTAGAAGTTCCTCTTCCGATTTCATCCAACAGGATGAGGCTTCTGTCAGAAATATTATTCATGATACTGGCCGTCTCATTCATTTCAAGCATAAAAGTTGATTCACCACTGGAAATATTATCACTGGCTCCGACCCTCGAAAATATTTTATCTACAATTCCGATTCTGGCTTCTTTGGCAGGTACAAAACTTCCCATTTGAGCCATCAGGCTGATTAGTGCTGTTTGTCTGAGGACCGCTGATTTTCCGGACATATTCGGACCTGTAATCATCATAATCTGGGTGTCCAGATTGTCAAGATTCATATCATTGGGCACATAACTGTCCTGAACTGAAAGTTGTTTTTCAATGACGGGGTGCCGTCCTCCAATGATGTTTATGACCAGAGAATCATCGATGACAGGTTTGGTATATTGATTTTTTATGGCTAGTTTTGCAAAGGATAACAAAACATCCAAAACACCCAGGTTGCGGGCATTTTGTTGAATGGCATCGAGATAAGAATTGGCCTTTGTCACCACTTCCTGATACAATTTTTCTTCCCAATCGGCGATTTTTTCTTCTGCGGTCAGAATTTTGGCTTCGAGTTTTTTTAAATCTTCAGAAACATATCTTTCCGCATTGGTAAGTGTTTGTTTTCTGACCCATGTGTCCGGTATTTTATCATGGTCTTTGTATTTATTGGTAATTTCAAGAAAATACCCGAAAACATTGTTGTACCCTATTTTCAGGGTGGATATTCCGGTTCTTTCGGCTTCCGTTTTCTGAATATCGAGCAATAATTCTTTAGAGTTTCGAATGACATTGCGCAATTCGTCCAATTCTTCATGGTAACCGTCTCTGATGACATTACCTTTGATCAGCAGGGCCGGCGGGTCGTCAGAGATAGCTTTTTGGATTTCAGTTTTGAGCATTTCGCAAGGGAGCAATTTTTCACCAAGCATTTTGAGCGCATCGTTGCGGGAATGTTCTAAAGCATTCATTACCAATGGAATGACCTCGAGTGCTCGTTTTAATTGAAGTAACTCTCGGGGATTTATTTTATCCATAGCAAGTTTGGAGGCAATTCTTTCGAGGTCACCTACGGATTTGATGGATTGTTCCAGATTCTCTGCTATATCACCATTTTCAGTAAAATATTCCACCATTTGAAGGCGGGACTGAATTTTTTCAATGGACAAAAGAGGCAGCAATATCCATTTGCGCAACAGGCGCGCTCCCATAGGAGATACAGTTTTATCCATAACCTGCAACAGGGACGTGCCACTCTCATGGTTTGACCTTACCAGTTCGAGATTATTGACGGTAAAACGGTCCAGCCAAATATATTGATCAGATTGAATTCTGTTGATTCTGCTGATGTGAGACAGCTTATCGTTTTGTGTGGTATTCAGATAGTGTAAAGCAGCTCCGGCAGCAACCTGTGCTAAGGGCATGTCTTCGATACCAAATCCTTTTAAATTACTTACAGAAAATTTATCAAGAAGTTTTTCCCGGCCGTAGTCAAATGTAAATACCCATTCATCCAGGGTATAAGAGTAATACCTTTCAAAAAAGGTTTGATGATATTGTTTATGGTAAAATTTGGAGTATATGACTTCTGCGGGCTGAAAACTGTCTATCAGTTTTTCAATGGTAGAAGCACTACCCTCACTGACTAAAAAGTCACCTGTGGAAATATCCAGGAAGGCTACTCCATATTCATTTTTAGGTGTAAAATGAATGGCCGCCAGATAGTTGTTGGATTTTCTATCCAGAATGGTATCTTCAATAGTTAATCCCGGCGTAACCATATCCGTGACGCCACGTTTGACAATCTTTTTTTCTTTGCTCGGTTTTTCTAATTGTTCGCAAATCGCAACCCTGTACCCTGCCCTGACCAATTTGGGAAGATACACATCGAGGCTATGGTAAGGAAAACCTGCCAGTTCTATGTCAATACCACCGTTATTTCTTTTGGTGAGTACGATTCCAAGAATATCGGCTGTTTTTACAGCATCTTCAGCAAATGTTTCATAAAAATCTCCGACCCTGTATAAAAGAATCGCATCCGGATGTTTTGCTTTCAGTTGAAAATACTGTGCCATCAGTGGGGTAAGCTTAGCTACCTCGTCTTCGGCGGGAGTTATATTTTTTTTGCCCAATTTTATCTACTCAGGTTAGAAAGCAAAATTACACCATTCCACGAATATTTTTTACATTACAAAAAAAATAATGTATCTCACTCAAAAAAAGTTTTTCTCCTCTATGAATGAAAATGGATTACATTGTTTGAAATGTAGCCCGGTTTATACAGAATTACGTCAAAAATCAAGCAATTCAACTTCAAAAACCAACATGGCATTTGGTCTTACCCCGATTGAAGAACTTTCACCATATCCTTTATCTGATGTAATCAGTAACTTACCCTTACCTCCCCTGCCGAATTTAGGAATACCCAATTGCCAACCTCTGATGGTATTACCCAGTTTGATAGGGAGTAACTCGTTTTCGTCAAACACAGTACCATCGTAGTAATATCCTTTGTATTTTACCTTTATGGTAGATTCATTGGTGGGCTTGTCTGAACCACCGGGCGCATCTACAACTACCCAGACACCTTCAGAGATAATTTCACTCACCACCCAGCCATTTTTGGCTACAAGATCGTTAATTTGTTCTACCTGTTCATCGTACGTATCGCCTTCACTGCAAGAAGTCAAATGAAGTAAAGAAAAAACAAGGAGTAAACCTAAAAATATATTTCTGCTGATATTCATGTTTATTGTATTAATTCAGGATTGTTATTAAACTGTGCCAGACTGCACCTTAAATAGTCAAGATATCCGTCAACGCCGGGTACGTAGGCTCTCGGCTGAGATACCACTTTTTGGCTGTTAGATGCCAGTACATATAATGGTTGAGCATTTTTTTCAAAATTTACAATTTGAAAATCAGCCCACTTTTTACCGATATTCCTCAACTTCTCATTGGTATTAAGAGAAATCAAAACGTCTTCAATTTTTTTATCATCATCAACGTACAATGAAATCAACACTACAGAATCCATAAGAATATTTCTCACTCTGTCGTCAATCCAGATATGTTCTTCCGTCTTACGGCAGTTAACACAACCGTGACCTGTAAAGTCGATCAATATGGGTTTCTTTACTTCATTCGCATATTGAATTCCTTCAAAATAATCTTTGAAACAATTGATATTATTAGCACATTTTGAATAAGAAGGATATTTTTCCTTTATAGAAACATCCAACGGCTGCGGTGGAATAAAAAAGTTGTAATGTGCTGGTGGTGCCAAACCACTCATCAACGATAAAGCTTTATAATTTCCGGTACTTTCATTGACAAAAAATCCAGATAAAAGATACAACACACCTGCAGTGGCCAGTCCTGCAAAAGCAAGTCTTACTGTACCTAATTTTTTAATCGGGCTGTCGTGCGGAAATTTGATGAGTCCGAATAAATACAATGCCATTCCAATAAATATAATAACCCACAACCCCATAAACAACTCATATTTCAGGAAACCCCAGCGATTGGTCATATCTGCCACTGATAAAAACTTAAGGGCAAGAGCCAATTCTAAAAATCCGAGAACCACCTTTACGGAATTCATCCAGCTGCCTGACTTTGGCAAAGTATTCAGCCATGCAGGAAATGCAGCAAACAAACCGAATGGCAAGGCAAGGGCGGTACTGAATCCCAACATCACCAGAAAAGGACCAAAAAACTCTCCTTTAGTACTTGCCTGAACGATAGCTGTTCCTATAATCGGACCTGTACAGGAAAAAGAAACCAATGCAAGGGTAAATGCCATAAAAAAGATACCTAACAAACCTCCTTTATCCGCCATCCGATCACTTTTTGTACTCCACGAACTAGGCAAAGTTATCTCGTAATATCCGAAAAACGAAAAAGCGAAGGCAACAAAAATGAGGAAAAACAAAGAATTTGCAATCCAGTTTGTCGACAACCTGTTTAACGCTTCCGGACCAACAAGTATAGTAATCAAAAGCCCGATAAGCACATAAATAACGATAATCGATGCACCATAAATGGCACCATTTACCCAACCCTTTCGTCTTGTATCTTTAAGGAAAAAACTAACGGTCAACGGAAGCATCGGAAACACACAAGGTGTCAGTAATGCCAGAAGGCCTCCTAAAAAACCAAAAACAAAAAGCCAGAAAAGTCCTTCTCTTGTTTCCTTTTGTCCTCCGCAATCAGAAAGCGGATCTTTTTGCGTTTCGTAAAGTGTCGGAATTTTCTGATCAATGGTATTTCCGGAAATCCTTGGACCCAAAGCCAACGCTCCACCTGACAACGTATCAACTGTTGTAACATCTGAGGCCATATTAGTTGTATCCGTAGGCATAGTGACTACAGCAATCCCTGGAACACTATTTGTGGTTTCTTCTTTTTTAACGGTTAATTCTCCGGAAGAAGGGGTAGCTCCAAAAGAAAACGAAAACTCTTCATCGGTGGGTGGCAAACATTTTTCGTCGTCACATGCCATATACGTGACATACCCTGACACCTTTTTTGAAACATCTTTTATTCTGACCTTTTGTTTCATGACAAAAGGTTTGTCCGCCAGAAATTTGATGACATTCACACCAAACAAAGCGTCCATTCCCTCCTTTTTTTTGCCGGATTCATTGGCTTTACCTAATAATTCAATTCCTGAGGACTCTTCAAAAGTAATGGCCGTAGGTATCGGTCCGTCGTCAGCAGTAAATTGAGAATATATTGTCCAGCCTTTATCAATTTTGGCTGTAAAAACCAGATAATATTCTTTGTCATTGATTTTTTCCTGCGAAAATGACCATTTCACAGGTTTAAAAATCTGGCTAAAAGACGATGTGACTAATGTCATCATCAACAAACAAGCCAACCCAATTCTATGCATCATGTGGTCTATCTTTTAATGTGTTGCAAAAGTAAAAAAACATTTTAACTACCAACTATATTTAAACGGAACGTCAACGGGTGGAAGACATTTTTCATCATCACACGACATAAAAGTAACAAATCCTTCCAGTTTTTTTGTTGATCCTTTTGATATTGTATGTGTAAAAACAGCTTGTTTTTTAAATTTTTTAATCTCTATTTCAAATATCGGGTCTAATTCTTTTTTTCCTTTGGACTTTTCTGAAAAAACAATTGGCAAACCTTCAATAAAAAATCGGGTAGGTATAGGCCCGTCATCACCTATTTCCTGACCGTAAATTGCCCAACCTGACCGGATATCTGCCAATGCCGTGATCACAACCTGATCGCCTTTCTCTTCAAAAGAAAATTGCCATGACACCGGATTTTGCCCAACAACATGTAACATCCAAAACATCAGGAATACTAAGGAAATATTAAACTTCATATAAATTCGTAATCAATAAATAAAATCTGATTGAGGTATCAATTAATAATTATACCTGTAAAAGCTCACAAAATTACAATAATTTTTATAAAAAGAGTGTAACTAAAGTTTCTTTAAATCAACTTTAACCTTATCTTAGGTTTTAATTTATTTGACTGACAAACCATTCATTAAAAATATGCCAAACAAATTTAATGGCACATCACAGGATTTTTCAAAGCTTCAATGAAGTTTAATTCCAAAGGTGTGGAAGAAAATATTCCTCTGTAAATCAGGTACATACCTAATAGTAAGGTAACAATGGGATAAATTTTCTGAAGATTACCCCTCCACGTATTTTTAAACCATTTTCCGGCAAGCATCACCCCTGCCATAGCCGGAAATGTCCCAACCCGAAAAACAACATAAAACCCATCGCTCCGAAAGTATTTTGCATATTTAAGGCCCCGGCCAGGGCGATATACACCATTCCACAGGGAAGAAATCCGTTCATCATGCCAAGAATCAGTCTTGAAAACACCTGATGTTTGGATGCCCAGACCCCAAAATATGTACGGAATAATCCAAAAATATGTTGAACCCATGACTTTTTCCCAAGCCATGCATCCGGTTGGACGCTGAATAAAAAAAGCAGGATTAAAATGACTCCTGAAAAAATGCTTATCCCTTTCTGATAGCCTGTAAATGCCAGAATGGTCCCAAACAATCCGAATATTATACCCAGCAACATATAGGAAAAAATTCTTCCTGAATTATAAAGTATGGCATTTACCCATGCTCTGCTGCTTTCTTTTGTAATAAAACCCTGAGCTGCCAAAGCCAAAGGCCCGCACATTCCGACACAATGTAAACTACTCAAAAGGCCTAACGAAAAGGCGATGTAGTACATACATTAAGGATTGACAAATTTATGTTCCGTATACATCGGAACTCCACCCCATGTCCAATCGACCTTCATTCGCCATTGACCACTTTCAAGGTCTTTGGTCGGAACGGTCATAATGGAATCTTTTTCAAGCCGGATTTCCATAACTTTGTCCAGATTTTTATCATTGGGGCGGTACAAGGTCACCGTCCCTTTGTGTTTTTTTTCTGCATCGTATGGAAAAACCAAATCTATCTTACCTTCTTGTAAAGCCTGAATAAAATTAATTTTCCTTGATAGTTTGATATAATTATCCATTTTTTCAAATTTTGACTGGTAGGCAAGATCCTCTTCGTAATATTTTTCCATCACCAACGTATTGTCTACTTGCCTTGATTTGTATAATACAAATCCTAAGGTTAAAATAAACAAACCCAAAAAAATAAAAATACCGGTTCCCCAATGAAATTTCATATTGTTATGATTTATGTATAGACAACAATGATAAAAATAAAATAGTTGTTTAATGAGGTGATGCGAAAAATGTGGTATTTATGGTTTCCAACAATTTTCCATCTTTGTCAAAAATGTCAACCAACACTTTATTTTTACCGGCTTTTACTTTGTTTTTAGGCAGATGAATAAATACAGCACCTGAAGATTTGACATTAGGAATAACCGTAATCTCCTTTTGTCCTACCATTTCAATCTCACCATCCATTTCATGAAGAACCAACCGGGTATACAAAGTATCCGGTGTTTTATTGACCATCGTGTAATTGTATAAATTACTGATATAGCCTTCTTTTTTCTCAAGAGCGGTCATTCCGGGGGTTCGAAGCAACAATACCTCAATGGAACCTCTCAGTGAAAACAGTAAAATCTCTACCGCTATCAATAAAGCGAGAACCACGGTGTATGCCAACACCCTGCCGTTCCATACAGAACGAGTTCCGCTTTTTATACCTTCTTCACTATCAAGTCTGATCAGGCCTTTCGGTCTTTCGATTTTTTCCATCACTTCGTCACAAACATCCATACATGCGGTACAGTTGACACATTCAAGCTGTGTACCGTTTCTGATATCAATACCTGTTGGGCAGACATGAATACAAAGTTTACAATCAATACAATCTCCTTTAAGGTTTTTTTGAAAAACAACAGAAGGATCGATATTTTCAGCTGATGCAGATGGGGTAGCCAATGGAATATTTTGGAAAGTATTGACTTCAGGAAGCGGATCGGCTGCCTTGTTTTTGGTAAGTTTTCCCCTGGGTTCGCCACGCACATAATCGTAAGCTACCACCAGAGATTTATTATCCAATAATACACCCTGCAGCCTTCCGTAAGGACATATCGTCGTACAAACCTGTTCTCTCAATCTGGCAAAAACACCATAAAAAACTAATGAAAAAATAACCATAGCAATAAAACCCAGCATATGCTGAGATACCGGCTCAGAAATAATTTTGAGGACATCATCCATGCCGATGATATATGCTAAAAAATAATTGGAGATGACTACAGCAATAATTAAAAATACAGTATGTTTTATGCCTCTTTTGATGATTTTATCAGAAGACCAGGGTGCGGCGTCCAGCCTTTTTTGTTCTCTGTAATCACCATCAATCAGGTATTCAATTTTTCGAAAAACGAGTTCCATAAACACAGTCTGAGGGCAGATCCAACCACAAAACAGTCGTCCGTAGACTACGGTAAACAGGATGATAAAAACCATAAGGATAAGCATCGCAATAGCAAACAAATGAAAATCCTGAGGTGTAAAATAAATTCCAAAAAGAATAAATTTCCTTTCGAGAATATTAAACAATACAAATGGCTGTCCTTCGTATTTTATAAAGGGAAGTGCTAAAAAGATGGCAATATAAAAGTAAGAAAGCAAGTTCCGGTAATTATAAAATTTACCTTTAGGCTTTTTCGGATAAATCCAGACTCTTTTACCTTCACTATCCACCGTTGCGATGGAATCTCTGAACTCTTCGTTATAAAAATCTAACTCAGCCATTTGTATTGTGATAAAAAATTTGATTATTTAACTATGGTAGTATCTACCTTTGTAGTATCTACTTTTGTAGTATCTGTAGCAACAGCCGCTGCTGTTTCGTCATATAAATTCCCCTGAGGATCTTTAGCGTTGGCCGGGTTGCTGCCTTGTAGTGATAAAATGTATGATGCTACTTTTTGCATCACCTGCGGTCTCAACTGAGCCTGCCATGATTGCATACCTTTTTGAACAACTCCGTATTTGATAGTGGAAAACACATTCTGAACGCTGCCACCGTGTAACCAATATTTATCAGTCAGGTTCGGACCAACGGCATTTCCTTCTCCGGCAGCGCCATGACAAGCCACACAATTGGCCAGGTAAACCTCTTTACCTTCAGCCAATGATGCTTCATCTGTCAGAATGGTAACTGATTTTTCATCTACTAAGTCAGCCTGAGTGGCCAGAAAAGCTGCTTTTTGTTCTTCAGCTACTTCCATGGCGGACACATATTCCTGTTCCTGATTTGGCCCCCATTTACCTACGTGATAATAGATTACATAACCAATACCCCAAATGATGGTGATGTAAAAGAGATATAACCACCACGGAGGAAGTGAGTTGTCCAACTCCCGGATCCCATCGTATTCGTGATCGAGTTCGACATCTTTTTCCTGGTCAAGTGGTTTAAGTCCGGAAAGTTTGTCGTAAATAGTTCCCCAAAGAGAACTTTTATTGGACCAACCGGCTTTTTCCATGACTTCGGGACCGTATTGATCGATCAATTTGATTTTTTGCATTTCGATGAGTGCCCAAATCAAATTTAATCCGGCAAGAATAACCCCGATTAACACGAGTACTGCAATGACCACCAGAATATTATTGTAAGCGAGATCCAAAACTTCCGATCTGTCTGAAGTTGCCGGCACAGCAGCATCCTGTGCCATAAGTTTTACGCTGCTGAAAAGTACAAGCGCATATGCTGATATTATAGAAAATAATCGATTCATCATGTTACTTTTAAGAATGTTTTGAAAAAGAAGTAGGCATATCGTCTTCCGTATCCAGGGGCAAGTTTTCCATCCTTTTGATGAAAGCTTTATTGTCCATAAATACCATAAAAACAACAAGTAAAAATACGGTCATAAAAGTGATAAGTGCAAATAAAGCCATCCAGTTTATATTGCCTGCTGATTCTAAAATATACTTTGCCATGGTGCTTTATTTTTTAATTACTTCTGAAGATTCTACCTTTACATCCGTACCCAGTCTTTGCAAATATGCGATAAGGGCAATGATTTCTTTTTTCTCCAATCCTTCCATTTTGATATTATCCTTTTCAAGATTGGATGCAACTTTTTTAGCCTGAGCTTCCAGGTCACTCACAGCTTTATCCGCATAATTATCCGGATATGGTGTGTTTAACATCTGGAGGTTTTTGATTTTGGCTGCCGTATATTTGGTACTGAGATCGTTTTCAAACAACCAGGGGTAACGCGGCATGATAGAACCTGCTGCCATAGATTCAGGATCCCACATGTGATTGTAATGCCATGAATCGGAATATTTTCCACCGACTCTGTGAAGATCCGGCCCCGTTCGTTTACTTCCCCAAAGGAATGGACGATCATAGATAAATTCTCCTGATTTTGAATATTCCCCATATCTTTCCGTTTCGGATCTGAATGGCCTTACCATCTGAGAGTGACAACCCACACAACCTTCACGGATGTAGATATCACGTCCTTCCAGTTCAAGCGGTGTGTATGGTTTTACGGAAGCTATGCGAGGGATGTTATTATCAATCATCAACATAGGAATGATTTCAACAATACCACCGATAAGGATCAATACTGCACTTACGACCAACATTTGAATTGGTTTTCTTTCAATCCATTTGTGCCAGTATTCGCCAGTATGTACGGCATGTTCTTCTCTTGGTGGAGACGATGCTTCCTGATTGGCGATCAATTTGCCTGCAGCAGCTGTTTTCCATAAGTTGTACACCATGATGAGGAAACCTACATAATATATAGTACCTCCGATTGCTCTGATACGATACATTGGCAAAATCTGGGTTACCGTTTCCAGAAAATTACCGTATACCAAAAATCCGTCCGGTGAAAATTGTTTCCACATCAAACTTTGTGTCCACCCTGCCCAGTACAATGGAATCGCATAAAATAAAATTCCTAAAGTACCAATCCAAAAATGGTAATTGGCCAATTTTACAGAATGCAGCGGTGTATTGAATAATCTCGGGAACAGCCAGTATAACATACCAAATGTCAACATACCGTTCCAACCTAAAGCACCAACGTGAACGTGACCTACTGTCCAGTCCGTGTAGTGCGTAATAGCATTAAGTGATTTTACAGATAATAGAGGGCCTTCTAATGTCGCCATACCGTAAGCCGTAACAGCCACGACAAAAAACTTTAAAACAGGGTCAACTCTGACTTTATCCCAAACTCCTCTTAAGGTCAAAAAACCATTCAACATACCACCCCAGGACGGAGCAATGAGCATGATGGAAAAAACCGTTCCCAAAGATTGCGCCCAGTCAGGAAGAGAGGTGTATAATAAGTGGTGCGGGCCAGCCCAAATATAAATGAAGATGAGTGCCCAAAAGTGAATGATAGATAATTTGTAAGAATATACCGGTCTGTTGGCTGCTTTAGGCATAAAATAATACATCAGACCGAGATAAGGTGTGGTAAGGAAAAAAGCAACCGCATTATGTCCGTACCACCATTGAATTAATGCATCCTGTACACCTGCAAATACATTGGTCGCATGGAAAAAATTGACCGGAATCTGAAGATTGTTGAATACATGAAGAACAGTCACCGTTACCCATGTGGCAATGTAAAACCATATAGCAACATAAAGGTGTTGTTCTCTCCTTTTTATAATGGTCATGAACATGTTGATACCAAAAATAATCCAAACCACCGCAATGGCAAGGTCAATCGGCCAGATGAGCTCTGCATATTCTTTACTACTGGTCAATCCCAAAGGCAAAGAGACCGCCGCAGATAAAATAATCAATTGCCAACCCCAAAAGTGAAGGCTTGACAAAAGATCACTATACATCCGGGTTTTAAGCAACCGCTGTAGTGAATAATAGACTCCGGTAAAAATACCATTCCCTACAAATGCAAAAATCACCGCATTAGTGTGTAATGGTCTCAATCGTCCGTAAGTCAGGAATGAGGTATCAAAATTTAATACCGGAAATACCAGCTGGAATGCGATTAATATCCCGACCAGCATCCCGATTACTCCGAAGGCGATTGTTGCAATTGCAAAATTGCGCACAATCTTGTTGTCGTAATAAAAGGTCTCCATGTTTGCCATAAAAAAGGATTTTGTATTAGGTTAAGAATTGTTTTGGTCTTTGTTTTTAATCATATCATCATCCAGCAATATCCTGACAGAAGGCGTATAATCATCATCATACTGACCAGACCTGACGGCCCAGAAAAAAGCTGCCAAAAAGGCTCCTGCTACTAAAATACTGATGATGATGAGAAAAATGATGATATTCATAAATGTATTATAAGGTATAAGAATTCATTATATTCTGAATTCGGGTGCAAGGTAGGCAAGGAGATATTTTTGAAAACTGATATAAATCATGGTCATATTTGATTGTCATCATAATGTAAAAAGTCTTTGGTCATACCCTGAGTTTCCCGTATCCAAATCCTTTGCCTGATATTCCTGATATTAAAATTCAATTATTTTTATACCGGGATGTGAGATTGAAAGCTTTAAAGTCATTTGAATCAGTTATTCAGGTTTGACTATTTGTCTCCAAACGGGCAAAAAAAAATCAACTGTATCCTGCATGGTAAAGAGTCCTTTTGTACGGAAATGACATATTTCTACAGAAAATTTAATTTTTATGTCCAGAATCAATCTGAAATTATTTTAAGTTATATCTTAGCGTTCTATTCTATTAACCGTTATGAACCGAAGAGAAAATCTCAAAACCCTGTCATTGGGAGTGGGCGCCTTACTCAGTAATCCTGCAGGAATTGGTGCCATGGCCCTGGATCATACGTCCGGGTCTGAACCATTTAAAATCAGACATTCCGTTTCAAGGTGGTGTTATGCATCTACCCCATTGGAAAAGCTGGTTGATTTTTGCAAAGAAAAGAACATCCACTCCATTGAATTGCTAGAACCGGATGAATATAAATACGTCACTAAAAAAGGTTTGACCTGTGCGGTAGCCAATGGTCCGGAGACCCATATCACCCGAGGATTTAATGAATCCGCTCTTCACCCTTACCTGTTGAATGAATATCGCAGACTGATCCCAATGGCTGCCGATGCAGGAATACCAAATATCATTTGTTTTTCAGGAAACCGGAATGGATTGAATGATAACACAGGATTGGAAAATTGCGCCAAAGGTTTGGAACCTGTCATCAAACTGGCAGAAAAACACAAAATTACCCTGATCATGGAATTACTAAACAGTAAAGTAGATCATGCGGATTATCAATGTGATCACACTTCATGGGGCGTCAATCTGGTTCAAAAACGGGTTCAGATCATTTTAAATTGCTTTATGACATCTACCACATGCAAATCATGGAAGGAAATATTATCGAAACTCTCAGAAAAAATATTACATCCATAGCCCACCTTCATACTGCGGGTGTTCCGGGGAGAAATGATCTGGATCAATTTCAGGAATTACATTATCCCGCAATATTCCGGGCCATCAAAGAAATCGGTTATTCAGGATTTATAGGACAGGAATTTATTCCCAAAAAACAAAATCCCCTTGAATCATTATGGGATTCAATTCAAATGGTAGAACAAGCTTAACATTAATACATGTATTTTAATAATCAGGGAAAAGAAGAAGTGACTTATGATGCAATCGTCGTAGGATCCGGTATCAGCGGCGGATGGGCAGCCAAAGAATTGTGTGAAAAAGGCTTAAAAACCTTGGTATTGGAAAGAGGACGGGTGGTCAAACATCCGGACTACCCTACTGCCAACCTCGAATCCTGGGAATTGCCCAACAGAGACCGACTCACGGAAGAAGAATGGAAAGATTATCCGATTCAAAGAAGGACAGGTTATACAATGACGCCGGCTCTGAAACAATGGTGGCCAAAAGATACTGAATTCCCTTATACGGAGACCAAACCATTTGATTGGATTCGAGCATATCATGTAGGCGGAAGATCACTTTTGTGGGGCAGGCAATCTTACAGACTCAGTCAAATGGACTTTGAAGCTAATGCTAAAGACGGTATTGCTGTAGATTGGCCTGTGCGGTATAAAGATATTGCTCCCTGGTATGACCATGTCGAAAAATATATCGGTGTAAGCGGACAGGCTGAAGGATTAGCCCAACTGCCCGACGGTCAATTTTTACAACCCATGGAAATGAATTGTATTGAAAAACAAGTTAAAACCAGAATAGAAAACAGGTTTCCCGGTAGAAAAATGACCATTGGCAGAGCCGCTCATATCACCACTCCCGGCGGACACAACGGAAGGGGTACCTGTATGTCAAGAAACCGATGTATGCGGGGCTGTCCTTTTGGAGCTTATTTTTCAAGCAACTCGTCGACACTTCCTGCAGCTGAGGCTACCGGAAATCTTACTATCCGACCTTATTCTGTCGTAACCAGAATTATTTTTGATCCGAAAACACAAAAAGCTACAGGTGTGGAAATATTGGATTCAGAAACCAAAGAAACAAAAGAATATTTTGCCAAAATAATTTTTTTATGTGCATCCACCTTACATTCCACTCAAATACTTTTACAATCAGATTCTGATCGTTTTCCTCAGGGAATGGGTAATGACAGCGGAGAATTAGGCCACAACCTGATGGACCATCATTTTCGTCTGGGCGCAAGCGCAACTTCAGAAGAATTCAGCGATAAATATGATTTGGGAAGAAGGCCCAATGGCATTTACATACCAAGATATCAAAACCTGTTTGGTAATAATAAAAATTATATCAGAGGTTTCGGATACCAGGGAGGTGGTGGCAGAGAAGGTTGGGGCAGGTATATCGCAGAAGCAGAATATGGCACCTCATTAAAAGAAGCCATTTCAAATCCCGGAGAATGGACCATGGGCCTGATGGGATTCGGTGAATGTCTGCCATATCATGAAAACAAAGTAACGCTGAATCGGGAAGTTAAAGACATTTTGGGAATGCCTACCCTGAATCTTGATGCAGAATGGAAAACCAATGAATACAATATGCGAAAAGACATGATGAATGATGCCGCAGAAATGCTGGAGGCCGCAGGATTAAAAAATGTCAGCACCTACGATAGCGGATGTAATCCAGGCTTGGGGATTCATGAAATGGGTACAGCCAGAATGGGCATAGACCCGAAAACATCCGTTCTCAACCAATGGAATCAAATCCATGCAGTTCAGAATGTTTTTGTCACTGACGGGTCTTTTATGACATCGGCCGGTTGCCAAAATCCTTCACTTACGTATATGGCTTTTACCGCGAGAGCAGCAAACCATGCCGTCGAACAATTAAAAGCAGGAAACTTATAACCCTATCACAATGGACAGAAGAGAAGCCCTTAAAATATCATCCCTCATCCTTGGATATTCACTTACAGGAACTTCAGCAATGATTTTGTTGAATGGTTGTAAAGCTGATCCCAAAACAGATTGGTCACCATCCTTTCTCAGTGAGGATGAATTGCAACTGGTATCAGAAATCGCAGAAATGATCTTACCAAAAACAGAAACGCCAGGTGCAAAAGATGCTCAATGCGAACGGTATATTGATGCTGCTTTGCACGTCTTTGCAAAACCCGAGGAACAAAAGGATTTTAAGACCAATCTGCACATATTTGACGAAAAAGCAAAAGAAAAATTCACCAAAGCTTTTCTTGCCCTCAACCAGAATGAAAAAGAAAAAATCATGGACCTGGTTGTCAAGGATATGAAGGAATTTGAAGCAGCTAAAAAAGAAGGAAAACATATTTTTCGTCGGTTGAAAGAATTGACAATCTCCGGATATTGTACCAGTGAAGTCGGTGTAAAAGGCGGACTCCTGGAGTTCAGACCTGTTCCCGGTCCCTATCAGGGTTGTATTGATTACGCCAACATAGGTAAAACCTGGGCTTTGTAAAAATCGGATTTTTATTGTAATTTTTTTTCACTTAAAACTTTTGAAAAAGTTCTTTTTGATTCATAAACATTAAAAGAAGGCCTTTATTCATAAGGTCATTTCAATACTAAAATAAAAGGGGCAACAGAAACCTGATGCCCCTTTTTTAATATCCTGAATCTTATTATCTTTTTACACCGCAGGTATTGATTCCTACCAATCGGTATAACGGACAAAATTGGATAACGCTGGTCAGCGCAAAAATAATACCTATAACCAATAACACCATGGCTAAAGTACCGGAAATATAGCCAAAATAGTATAATGATGCGATGACCAAAGCAACAACCATTCTGATTAATTTATCCGTTCTGCCCATATTTTTCTGCATATTTTTACCTTTTTTGGTTATGAAATAAAAAAAAACTCAACGATGATTACACATCGATTCCATTGTCCAACTCGTCTTTAAACAGAATCGGATCCGGATATTCTCTTTTAAACTCATATCGAAGTACATCAAAGGTGGTAACCAGACCGACTAATGTATTGTCTTCTGTTACTACAGGTAATGCATGAAATCTGTTGTCCAAAAATATTTCTGCAGCGGTACCGATTTTGTCTTCGGGATTAATTTTGACCACTTTTCTGGACATAACATCCTCTACAAAAGTATCATCATTAACCTGTTGATTTGCAGCAGAACGCCAAATATCGTATGTGGTGATCAATCCGACCAGTTTACCATTTTCCTGAACCGGAAGATGGTGGATACGTTTTCCATGAAATATTTCTTTTGCCTTGGACAAGGTGTCTTTCGGCTCCAATGTGACCAGTTTTTTGATCATAATGGATTCTACTTTTTCGTTCATCATATGTTTCTGATTTTAAACTTTATTATAAAAATATACAGCTAAGTTATGTATATTTTCGAATGTAAACCTAATATGATGATTAAAATTATCTCTTTAACAGAAAAAAAAATAAAAACTATTGCGTTGTTAGAAAAATTTTGTTTTTGCAATATGATATAAATCACTATTTTTAAAAAGCAAAAATACATGGTGAGCATAAAAAAGTTATTCATTTTTTGAAAAAAATAAGAAGATCTGCCGGGCTATTCCCGTTCCTTTATAGAAGCTTAATACATAATTTGTCTAAAAAATATGTGGTTCTGACTTTGTAATTGTACCTTTGCACGAATTTTACAATCAAATACCCGATGGAGCGAAATCAAATCATTGGTTTAATTCTTATTTTCACCACGTTACTTGCCTGGACATTTTTAAATAAACATTCTTCTGAAGAATTGGAAAAGCGACAAAAAGTACGTGATTCCATAGCATTGGCAGAACAACCGGCACCCAAAAAAGCAGACACACTCAAAAGTGCAACCCCGGCTCAAACTCAAAATTTGCCTGATTCTATAATCAAAGCTCAGAATGAAAACATTTTTGGTGCTTTTACCAATGTCAGCGCAGGCAAAGAGGAAATAGTAAGCCTTGAAAATGACCTGATCAAAATTCAATTTTCTTCGAAAGGTGGAAAAATCATTTCTGCTACGTTAAAAAAACACTATAAAACAGTAGTAGATTCAGCCGGAAATGAAGGAAAAACTTTGGTCACGATGCTCAACAACCCGGCGAACAAGTTTGAATATTTGCTCCCTCTTTCCAATAATAATACTATTTCGACATCACAGCTGTACTTTAACGTAACAAAAGAAGGCAATTCTGTTACTTTCCGGGCCCCTGTGGATGAAACCCGATTTTTCGAACAAAAATATACCCTTTCCAATGATAATTATACCCTGGATTATAAGATCAGTTCCCGGGGATTGGATGCAATATTAGCACCTGCGACCAAATCAATCGGACTTAAATGGGAAAATCATTTGAGCAAATACGAAAAAAGTGAACAATTTGAACAAAACTACTCAACTGCCTATTTCCGCGAAGTGGATGAAAGTACCGACTATTGTAAATGTGTTTCAGATGACACCAAAGAACTTAAAGACAAAGGAATCGATTGGATATCCCACAGCAATCAGTTTTTTAACACCTCATTGATCAGCAATAAAACACCATTTGGTCCTTCTACCCTTTCCACAAAAATGACCGATCTGAAAAAATCGGACGACGTCAAAATTATAACCTCAGATATTTCTGTTCCGCTGGAAAACGGAGGCCATGATATGACTTTGTATATCGGTCCTAATGAATACAAAAGACTGGTCGCTTTTGACAACAAAATGGAAGAAATCATTCCATTCGGGTCCAGCATTTTTGGTACCATCAACCGATATGTCATCCGTCCGTTTTTTGATTTTCTCTCTCAGTTTATCGGCAGCAAAGGTATCGTTATCATCGTTTTGATTTTTATCATCAAAATGTTGTTGTATCCATTGATGTATAAAATGTTGTATTCTCAGGCCAAAATGGGCGCACTCAAACCTGAACTGACCCATCTGAAGGAAAAGTTCAAAGATGACATGCAGAAACAACAGTTGGAGACCATGAAAATATACCGTGAATACGGAGTAAGTCCTTTTGGTGGTTGTCTTCCTATGTTACTGCAAATGCCGATATGGTATGCATTGTTCCGGTTTTTTCCGGCTTCGATCACCTTCCGTCAGGAGCCGTTTTTGTGGGCGCCGGACTTATCAACTTATGATGTCTTTTTTGACCACGGGGTAGATATTCCTTTTATGGGAACCCACATCAGTTTGTTTACGTTATTGTGGGCTGTATCAACCATTTTATACACTTATTATAATATGCAAAGTGTGGATTTATCCGCCAATCCGGCCATGAAATACGTTCAATACCTCATGCCGGTGATGTTTCTCGGATTTTTCAACAGCTACGCTTCAGGACTTACCGTGTATATGTTTTTTAGTAACATGATCAACATTATTCAGACCATTGTGACCAAAAAATATGTGTTTGACGAAAGTAAAATCCGGGCACAGCTGCTCAAACAAAAAGAAAAACCAAAGAAAAAAAGTGGTTTTCAGGCCAGACTTGAAGAAGCCATGAAACAGCAACAAGCCATTCAGGAACAAAAAAAGAAGAAAAACTCATAATGTCTCTTACCACCGTCGGAGTCATAGGATCAGGAAAATTCGGGATCACCGTGGCCAAACTTTTGAGCCGCAACGTAAAGGTATTGGTCTATACAAGAAGTGAAGAAACGAAAAACCGAATCAACAGCGAACATCAATTTAAAAATACAAAACTGAAAGAGTCTATCTCAGCAACGACTGATATAGCACATATTTGCAATTCCTGCCAGTTACTTTTTGCCGTTATTCCTTCGTCTGACTTCCGGGGAATGATGAGGTCTTTCAGAGATTGTCTGAAACCCTTTCACATCATGATTCATGCCACCAAAGGGCTGGATGTGAGCCATGTGAGTCATCAAGAATTTTACCAATGGGATTTCACCCGAAAAGAAGTACACACCATGACGGAAGTAATCCTTCAGGAAAGTAATCTCATCCGGGTGGGTTGTATGTCAGGTCCCAATCTGGCTACAGAAATTCTGGCAGGTCAACCGGCAGCCACGGTAATCGCTTCAGATTATGATGAAGTCATCTCGATGGGACAAGAAGCCCTTAGTTCGAATAAATTTTTTGTTTTCGGATCTCATGACCTCAAAGCTGCAGAAATTGCCGGAGCCTTTAAAAACATCATCGCCGTAGCCTCAGGTATACTCAGCGGGATGGGTATGGGCAAAAATATGCAATCCCTGCTCATCACCCGGGGCCTCAGAGAAATGATTTATTTCGGAAGGGCTATGGGCACCAGCGCCAATGCATACTTAGGCACAGCAGGTATCGGCGACCTGATCGCTACCTGTACCAGTGAAGACAGCCGCAACTATATATTTGGAAAAAGACTGGCAAGTGGTGAGGATTTTGAATACATTATGAAAACTTCTTCCGAAGTGGTGGAAGGTGTGAGAACCTTAAAAATCATCAACCAACTGGCCAAAAACGAAAAACTGTTGCTTCCCATCGTTCAGGTGCTTCACAAAGTCGTTTATGAAGGTTTTGATAAAACCAGAGCCTTAGACTTTCTGATGCACGAAAACCATGCTCCGGATGTGGACTTTTTATAAAAAAGATAACACCCGACACTTTTAACGGTAAGGAACCTTTAGGTAATTTTTGCCCAACGAAATGCGATAAGGATAGTAGCGGGCACGCAGCGAAGCGGAGTAAAGCGGATAGCCTGGCCTGAAAGGATCGCCCTCATCATAAATTTCAGACCTTATTTTTTACCACCTTTTTAAACAACCCTTCCCTAAACATAACCAGCATCATAAATACTATCAAAATACCAAGATTGACCAACGAATTTCCTCTGAAAAAATAAAAGGACAACATCGAAATCCCTGCTGTAAGTCCGAGATAGGTCAGTACTTTTGTTGTTTCATAGGGCACAGGATAATATTTTCTTCCCAAAATATACGAAGTGGCCGCCATAAAAAAATACACAATCAAAGTGGTATAGGCTGCGCCCATATAACCCAAAACCGGCAATAAAACGGGGAGCAAAACGATGGTAATCAATGCTCCGAAGACTGAAATCAACATACCCATTCTCGTTTTGTCTTTTAGTTTATACCAAACGCTGAGGTTGTTGTACACACCCAAAAACATATTGGCCAATAAAATGACCGGCACAATATCCAAAGCTTGTTTGTAAGACGCTCGTTTGAGTAATAATCCGGCGAACAGATCCACAAACCCTGTCACCAAAAGCATACACAAACAACCAAATATAACAAACCATGTCAATATTTTACTGTATAACAACTCTGCACCTTCTTTGCCGTATTGATTAAAAAAAAAGGGTTCGGCGCCCAGCCTGAAAGTCATGACATATAAAGACATAAAAACCCCGAGCTTATAACAACCGGCATACATACCATTAACATCGTCGCCCAGATATTGAGATATAAAAAGTTTGTCGAGATTTTCGTTGACAGCATAGGCAAAACCGGCCACCATCACAGGCCATCCGTACAAAAACATTTTTTTGGCCAAAACAGCGTCCCAGGAGAGTTTAACTTTAAAAATAATAGGTAAACACAATAAAAAGGTAAAAATACTTGCCACAACATTGGCCAGAAAAATATCAGAAACATCGGGCATGTGGTCTATAAATCCCGAAAACAATAGTTCCTGACCCGGATGGGAAGGTAATATCAGGAGCAGCCAAACATTTAATATCAAGAGAATCAATACATTGAGAATACGGAATCCGGCAAACATCAAAGATTTTCCTGTTGCCCGAAGATAGGCAAAAGGTATGACTACCAAAGTGTCAAAAAACAATGTCAGAATGAGCAGTTTGATGAAGTAAGGATCCGGAAAACCAAAATACGTCGCCAGAAAACCTGCTGCCGGCCATGCAGTAATCAAAAAAACAACACTTGACAACAACAACATCACAAAGGACGATGAAACAACCTTCATCTTATCAGTTTCGGCGGAAAAAAACCGAAAAAAAGCCGTTTCCATGCCCATGGTCAGCAAAGCATTGAGAAATACCGCGTAGACGTAATAATTTGTATTGATGGAATACAGAGCCGTATCCAGCGAAGAAGTGTGGATGGGCACCAGAATAAAAGAAACCAATCGCGGCGTGATGGAGGCCAGGCCATAAATGAGGGTATCCTTAAAAAATTTTCTGAGTATGCTCAAAATCAAAAATTATTCGTCAAAAATACAAGATTTTGGCAGATAAAAAACAAAGAAACCACTTTCTTGTTTGGGAATATCGCGTCCGAAGAAGAATGGTGGTTTCTGATCTGTTATGTAAACCGTTCATTTTACGGACCAAAAAAGAATATCCTCTTACTTTCTAAAAATTTGTTTTGAAAAATATATTTTGGTTTCGCCGGGATCTCAGAATCCATGATAATCATGGTTTGTATGAAGCTTTAAAAACCGGCCTTCCCGTTGTGCCTGTTTTTATTTTTGATAAAAAGATATTGGACAATGTAGAGCGTAAAGACGACGCCCGGGTAACTTTTATCTATGATACGGTGATGGCGCTGAAAAAAGAGTTGCATTCTTACGGCAGTGATTTGCTGGTATTTTATGATACTCCGGAAAATGTATTCAGCGGATTGTTTAAGGATTATGCCGTGTCCACCGTTTTTTGTAATACCGATTATGAATCTTATGCCGTACAACGAGACCGCAAGATCAAGGATCTATGTGACCAACTTTCCGTCAAGTTTTCAGAACATAAAGATCACGTCATTTTCCATCAGGATGAAGTGGTCAAAGACGATGGAAAACCATATACGGTATTTACGCCCTACAAAAAAAAGTGGTTGCTCGCTTATGAAAAACTGGCGTTTGACCAGCAACATTTTGCCAGTGAAACATTGACCGGGAATTTTTGGAAAACGGATGGTATTTTACCTGGAATTACTTTGGAAAAAATGGGATTTATCAGGTCGGGTATTCATATCCCACCCAAAGAGGTGGCGCGAGGCATCATCAGACATTATGATGAAACCAGGAATTTTCCGGCTGTGGCGGGAACGAGCAAATTGGGGATTCATTTCCGTTTTGGTACGGTATCCATACGTGAAAAAGCCAAAGCAGCAGCTGAATTAAATGAAACCTATCTCAGCGAACTCATCTGGCGGGATTTTTATGCCATGATATTGTTTCACTTTCCCCATGTCGAAAAAGAAGCTTTCCGAAGAGCGTATGACCAGATTGAATGGGAAAATGATGAAAAAAAAATTAAGGCGTGGTGTGACGGGAAAACCGGCTACCCGATGGTTGATGCCGGTATGCGGGAACTCAAAACCACCGGCTACATGCACAACAGGGTGCGGATGATCACGGCCAGTTTTTTGACCAAACACCTGTTGATTGACTGGCGGTGGGGCGAAAGCTGGTTTGCACAACATCTCCTCGACTTTGACCTGGCCAGCAACAACGGTGGCTGGCAATGGGCGGCAGGTTGTGGTACCGATGCGGCGCCTTATTTCAGGATTTTTAACCCGGAAGCGCAACAACAAAAATTTGACAAAATCTTTGTGTACATCAAAAAATGGGTTCCTGAGTTTGGAACACCGAACTACGTAAAACCTATTGTGGATCACCCGACAGCCAGACAAAAATGTCTGGAGACCTACAAAAAAGCTTTGGATAAGTCCTGACTCGAAAAAGTGTAAAAAAAAATGTTTTGCCGGAAGAACCGACAAAACATATTGAGGAAGTGATAAAATTATTTATAAAAAATTATCCTGAATATCAGATTTTTACAATCTTTTTGGTTTCATAATGACCGGAATCAGACACAAAATGAAAGAAATACATGCCTGAATTCCAATCAAACATCCGCACGATTTCTTTTCTTTTTGCATGATATTCTGTTGATACATCAATTTTCCGGTGATGTCAGAGATCATAAGTCGTCCGGATGTCGGACCTTCAAACTGAAGGACAACTTCATCCGAAACAGGATTGGGATAGATATTCCAGGGTATATTTTGCACAGAAACATCTGAGGTTGAAACCGGAAAACCCAGATCTTGCATGTTAAAAAGTAAGGTGGAAGAGGCTCTGTATTTTGTATCAAAATCATAATCTTCATTGCAGGAAAGAAGGACTTTATTTTCGAAAAAATACAGATTATTACAAAATAATTGATATTGGTTTTCAGAAGTATAGACCTTTAATTCTCTGACATTCTGTCCCGGCTCCTTCATAAAAAATATTTGGGTCATCCTTTCTTTTTCTTCGTCCCAAACTGCTTGTTGACCAAAAATAGTGCCGTCATCACTTATGAAATAATTAGAATTTATATGTTTTCTGGAAAATGAATCAACCACCACACCTTGTTCATCCATAAAAATATAACTCACTCTCGTATGTAAGTCAGGAAGTATATTTTCTTTAACTACAGAAAATTGGATGAGGTCAGAATCAGTATATATTATGGAACCTCTCATAAATCCTATTTCATTAAAAGCCTGTCTTTCAATTTTCCTGAGTGGAGTCATATTGAGATCAAAAAAATGTAGTGTCAATTTATTTTCAGCAATATTGCCTTCCAATATTATATATTCATTTTTTTTATTTAAAAAAATAGTATTAGTCTGAGGCTCTTTGGTAAATAGAGTATCAGTTTTTTGCAACTTTTTACCACCTTTATCCATCAAAATTGAAATAAATCCATTGGTTAGACCCTGTCGAAATATTCCGATAAACCGAATCGTGGTATCCCCTGGCGTAAAAAATAGTTTTCCTCCCGCACCGGGGCTACCATCTATGATCACACCAGCTTCAGGATCATCGGAATCGGGAAAACGATGTTGAAGTAAAGCACCGGTTTCAACATCATATTCTCTGTAGAAAAGCCGAAGATCTTTGTCATTCAGCCCGAAAACACCTGTCACAAAATTGTTTGATTCCGTCGTTCTGGCCCTACGATAGCCAATAACTTCGAGATTCCCTTCAGGATTGATTCTTGCATTTATTTGAGTCTCCTGCCTGCCTGCCTCGACATCACTGTAATGCGTCTGCCATATCAACTGACCCGTATACAAGTTTCGTTTTGTAATGTGATTGCCATTCAGCATCGGACCGCTAATATTTACAGCTTCAGTATATTCCAATTTAGCATTAATACGATAAATAAAGGAATCCTGAACAATTATGGTTGGGCGTTCGGAAACTTTACTGTACGCATTAAAATATTCTGAGTCCCACTCCGGGACTGAGTCGGTCACGTACCAAAGGTAAGGGAAAGTATCTAGTTGGCTTGTTCCGTAATATCTGACTTTTTGGTAAGGTACGGTTGGTTTGGTGTTTTGCGCAAAAATTTGAACTATGCTTAAATAAAAAATGATAAAGAAGGTATATGTTTTCATGAAATATAATTTTAAAACATCTGTCTGAACGATTTTCAGACAGATGTTACTTTAATTAATGATTAAATTCGTTCACAAGGATCCTGACATCCTACAACAGGTACAATGGTTCCGTTACAGATTACAGTGATTGGATCACATGGTGGATTAGTCAAGGGACCTGCACCTGTAACAATCTGTTCTAATGTACCATTTGGTCGTCGGCAATATGCAGTGGTTCTTCGGCAACATCCATTACCACATTTTACTCTGGAAAGATTATAAAACGGTTCACCGGTTGAATTAACCAAAGTTGCACAAAGTTGCTGACAATCAGCTTCATAAAATTGGCCCAAATTAGTATAGCTCGGACAATTAAATATTTGTACACTCAAAGTTGAAATAAATTCAAGTTCAAACTTTCTGGTCAATTGTTTGTAAAAAGTGTTCATTGATGTGTACAAGTCTGTATATTTTAGGTCCATATACAAATCAGACCATTCCTGTACAAATGATATACAATCCGGCCCTGAACCCATCGTGTAATTAAATCCCCAAAATCCTGCAAAAATTACGTCTCCAGTTATGGGATCTCTACAAACCATTACATTCACACTTACCAATACTTCACAACCATCCATATCGACCGGAAAATTGGAAACCGTATATTCGAAACAATCATCTCCACCCGAATTAGGTCTACAATCATTTGTCCTTAATTCAATTTCTTGATTAACATAAGGAGTAATCACAACATTCGGATATTTTTGTAGTGTATTTATAAAAACATCATCTTTTTGTGTTTTCGATGTTGCACCTGCACTCTCATTTTTAACACACCCGTTTGTAATTACAAACATAAAGCCTACAACTAAAAAAAATATATTTTTCATTTCAAAAAATTTTAAATTCAAAAAAATAGTTCCGCATTTTCTTCTTAAGAGCCTTTGTTTTAAAAACTAAGGAGGTTTAAAATCTTTTGATATGATGAGCCCGTCTTCACAGACAGGTTTAAAAATATACCATATAGTATAGTATAGTATAGTATAGTATAGTAAAACCGACCGCATTTTTATATTGATTTACAATTATTTTTCATCACACACACTTTACATGGGCAAATATAATGTTCCTAATGTATAAAAACAAGTAGTTACAGATTTATTTTAGATTTTTTTTATTTTAAGCAACAAACGAATGTAAATACTTAAAAATAAATTATCATCATTATCAGTATTTAATATTAAAATAAATAAATAATTCAGAATTTAATATAAATATTTTAATCGAATAAATTAAAGAGGCAAAATATTATTTCGTTTTCCATAAAAAAACAACATTCCTTTCATTATACAAAAAAGTAGTTTATAAATCAGTTTGTCACAGTAAAAAAAAATGTTTTGCCGGAAGAACCGACAAAACATTTAAATGAAGTGAGACATACTGGACTCGAACCAGTGACCCCTACCCTGTCAAGGTAGTGCTCTAAACCAACTGAGCTAATATCTCATTTTTTATTTGGAAGTGCAAAGATACATGCTTTTATAATATTACAAAAAAATTATCTTTGTTTTTCTTCGGGGATTTCATCAGAAAAGCAGAAAATCCGGCTATACCTATCTTTTTTATCAGGAATCCTGTAAGGTCATTTCGAGTTTTTTCTCGAGTGCGGTCACCGTATCTTTAAATACAATATCGGTATCCATCATGTCCTGAACGGCCTTGAGGCTATACAACACCGTGCTGTGGTCTCTCCCTCCGAAAGAATCTCCGATGGTCTTCAGGCTCGAATTGGTATAGGTTTTGGCCAGGTACATAGACAATTGTCTTGCGATGACAACCTCCCGCAACCGGGTTTTTCCCTGGATTTTATCAACCGGAAGTTCAAAATGTTTGGCCACCAGTTGTTTGATATTTTCGACAGAGATCTCCTTGTCCACCTGACTGATAAATTGTTTGATGATATCTTTGACCAACTTCAGGTCCACCATCCTGCGGTTGAGGGTTGATTGCGCCACGATGGAAATCACGACACCTTCCAGCTCGCGGATATTGTTTTTGATATGGTGGCAGATATAGTCAACAATTTCGGAAGGCAAATCCAATCCTTCTTTTTTAGCTTTTTGTAAAAGAATCTGTTTGCGGGTTTCAAGGTCCGGCGTTTTGATATCTGCAATCAAACCCCATTTAAATCTGGAAATCAGACGGTTGTCGACATCTGTCAGGTCTTTGGGCGCTCTGTCAGAAGTCAGGATGATTTGTTTACCTGCCTGATGCAGTTGATTAAATATATTAAAAAATATTTCCTGTGTTTTCGGTCTGTTGGACAAAAAATGTATGTCATCAATGATCAACGTGTCGATCATCTGATAAAAATTCATAAAATCGTTGAGGGCATTGGACTTGATGGCCTGAATCACCTGATTGGTAAATTTTTCGGTAGTAACGTACAATACCTGCTTTTGATCATTGTGTTCTACGATAGCATTGCCGATTGCCTGCGCCAGATGGGTTTTGCCCAATCCTACGTCACCATAAATAATAAGCGGATTAAATGCCGTTCCTCCCGGTTTTTTGACAATGGCCAAACCTGCTGACCGCGGAAATTTATTACATTCACCTTCGATAAAATTGTCAAAAGTGTAAGCAGGATTAAGCTGACTATCCACTTTTACCCTTTTTAATCCGGGAATGACAAAAGGATTTACAATTTCGTGTGAATCTTTTTTATTTCCTGATGTTTCAGCGGTTTCCTTTCGGGGAAAACCGTTGCCCTGGTGGTCTATCAATATATTGTATTCAAGTCTTGCTGTGGGTCCGATCTCTTTGGAGATGGCAGCTTTCAGTATGTCGACGTAATGTTCTTCCAACCATTCAAAAAAGAATTTATTGGGAACCTGTATCGTGAGTACATTATTATGGATTTTGACGGGCTTTATCGGAAGAAACCAGGTTTTGTATGCCTGAGGGGCGATGTTCTTTTTGAACATTTCCAAACACTGGTTCCATATTTCAATATGTTGTCCCGGACTGTTCATGTTATACGAGTTATTTTATTAGTTGGCAAATTGATGTATGGCTGCTTATGAGTATTAAAAACAACACTCGTAAACCGGCAAAATTTTTATCCTCAAAAATAAAATCTCGGGATGCAAATCATGGGAATGGTGCAAAGGTCTTTAAAAAATTACGGTTGCGAAAGCTTTTTTTTACCTTTTTTGATATATTTTTATTTGTAATAAATAACTGTTTATAAAAATCGAAAATTATAAAAAGTACATTATATAAATATATGATATATAATCACTTACAAAACCATTTTATCTCTAATAAATAAAGATTTGATAGTCTTGGAGATTACAAAATGTGTACTTAAGGTTCATCACTTTATCTTGTTTCAACCTTCAAAATCAAAACACTTCCCGCCCCTTACCTGTTTATTATAACAAAGGATTTTTACTTCTTTACATGAGACCAGTCATTATAAAATATATACTCCGATTTGTTCTTTTATTTATCCTTCTGTACATTAAGGAGACTATTCTCGACTATGAAACTTTTTTGGGCAAAGCATTTCCCATCATTCGCAGTACTTTCAATTTTTTGATCCTTTTTGTAGGTATCAATATTTTTACGGCTCTGCTGATCATGATCTACCGTCTTCGCAAAAAACTTGCCTATAAATATACGGACAACGTGATCATCGGGATCAACAACATCTATTACCTGATTGTGACTTTCGGAGTTATTACTATGTTGTTTGGATTCTGGGGTATTGATATGGGCAGGTTGCTGACGAGTCTTTCTATCGTGGCGGCAGCATTGGCAATCATATCCAAAGAGTTTGTGGCTTCGATCATCAGTGGTATCATCATCAGTTTTTCCAATGAAATCAATATTGATGACTATGTCAAAATTGGAACCAACAAAGGGAAAATTCTGGATATCAACCTGACAAAAATCATTTTGCTCAACGAAGATGACGATATCATTTTTATCCCTAATGACAAAGTCTACATGTCCGATATCATCAATTACACCCGAAAAGATATCAAAAAAGTCAGCATTGACTTTGAGTTGGACCTGAAATATCTCACTTCCATTCAATCTCTCGAACATACTTTAAAAGACAATATCAAGGAGTTTTCGCACCTTATCGAACCCAATACCATCAGTCTGAAGATTGTCGACATCCACAAAGATTATCTTTTGTTCAAATTTCAGTTTAAACTGAAAGAAGTCAACCGGGAACTTGAAAAAATCATCCGTAAAAAAACCGTACGCATTATCGTTGAGATCATCAACCAGACAAAAACACACGTAGAGGCAACTACAAAAACAAACTAATAATCAGCATAGGAGCTGATTATTTCCTCTTTCTGATCATTTCCCAAAGGACAATACCACCACACACCGCAACATTGAGTGAGTGTTTGGTTCCAAACTGTGGGATTTCGATACACCCATCCAATATCGGGAGAATCTCTTCTGAAAGACCGTCAATTTCATTGCCAAAAACAAGGGCGATTTTTTGATCTTCCATTTCTATACTGTCCAACATGACCGATTGATTGGTTTGTTCGACGCCCCACACTTTATAGCCTGCTGCTTTGATTTCAGTGACGGCATCGACAATATTTTCCCTGTATTCCCAACTTACGGATTCTGTAGCACCGATGGCTGTTTTTTGGATTTCGCGATTTGGAGGACAAGCGGTGATTCCGGTGAGAAAGAGGGTTTCTACGGCAAAACCATCACAGGTTCTGAAAAAAGAACCAACGTTTAATGCCGATCTGACATTGTCGAGGACGACAATGATCTGATTTTTGTCAGACTTTTTGAATTGTTCCACATCCGGTCTGTCCAATTCCAAGAGGGAAAGTTTTTTCATCTTTCCCGGGGTTATTTTTGATGATAGGTCAATGCTGCTTTCACAAAATGAGTGAACACAGGTTGCGGATTTTCAACGGTACTTTTTAATTCCGGATGAAACTGAACACCTATAAAAAACGGATGGTCTTTGATTTCGATGATTTCCACGAGATTGCTTTCAGGATTAATCCCGGAAGTTACCAATCCATTATCCTGAAAATCTTTAAGATACGTATTATTAAATTCGTATCTATGTCTGTGTCTTTCGTTAATTTCGGTTTTTCCGTATATCTTAAAAGCCAGGCTTCCTTTGGCAAGTTTACATTTGTAAGACCCCAGGCGCATTGTGCCTCCTTTGATATGTTGGTTTTTTTGGTCTTCCATAAAATCGATGACCGGATGCGGAGAGGATGGATTCACTTCTGTGGAAGCGGCATCTTTCCAACCCAAAACATTTTGAGCATATTCAACGACGGCGCACTGCATTCCCAGACAAATACCAAAAAACGGAATTTTATTTTCCCTGGCATGGCGGATGGCTACCAGTTTACCTTCAATACCTCTTTCGCCAAAACCCGGAGCCACGAGGATACCGTCAGCATCTTTAAGTCGCTGCATCACATTTTCAGCATCGATGGTCTCAGAATGAATCGGAATCACGGTAACATTACACTCATTGACAGCCCCGGCATGGACAAAAGATTCGTAGATGGATTTGTACGCGTCTCTGAGTTCGTGGTATTTTCCAACCAAATAAATTTTGACTTCGTGTGTCGGATTTTTGAGTTTTCCCAAAAAATCTTTCCATTGTCCCAGGTCGGGTTCGCCGGTGATTTTGAGGTTAAATTTTTTTAATACGGTTTTGTCCAGTTTTTCTTTGAGCATGAGCAGTGGCACATCATAAATGGTATCTGCATCCATGGCTTCAATGACACTTCTTTCGTCGACATTACAAAAAAGTGCAAGTTTCTCGCGGATTTCATTTGGCAGCGGATGTTCTGTCCGGCACACCAGAATATCAGGTTGTATACCTGCCTGCAACAATTCTTTGACAGAATGTTGGGTAGGTTTGGTTTTGAGTTCTTTGGCAGCTTTAAGATAAGGGATCAGCGTCAGGTGGATGACAAGGCATCGTTCTTTACCGACATCCCTGCGGAATTGCCTGATGGCTTCGAGGTAAGGAAGAGACTCGATATCTCCTACCGTACCACCAATTTCGGTAATGATGATGTCGTAAGCTGACTCTTTTTCGAGAAGGGTGATCCTCCTTTTGATTTCGTCAGTGATATGTGGGATGACCTGAACGGTTTTGCCCAAAAAAGCACCTTCCCTTTCTTTATTTATCACCGTTTGGTATATCCTTCCAGTGGTGACATTATTTGCCTGAGAGGTTGGCCGGTTTAAAAATCGTTCGTAATGACCAAGGTCAAGATCCGTTTCAGCACCGTCATCAGTGACATAACATTCTCCGTGTTCGTAGGGATTAAGGGTTCCCGGGTCCACATTAATATAAGGGTCGAATTTTTGAATGGTCACCTGAAGTCCTCTGGCTTGCAACAATTTTGCGAGAGAAGCTGCGATGATACCTTTACCAAGTGAGGAAGTCACTCCGCCCGTAACGAAAACATATCTGGTCATGATAAGTCAATTTATTCAATACGGGACACAAAGGTATAAAAAAATGATGATTTTGACATGTAATCTCCATTAATTTATCAAAAGGCGTGTTGATAATCGAAAATAATTATGTTCCTACTTGAGAACCAACCGTTTTCTGACACGATTAATCCATGACCAAATGGTTTACCAAAAACCTGCCGGCAAATTTCTCTAATTTTTTAAAACTGTAATCTCTGCTTTCAAAAGCAAAAATTATCAAAATATCTTGTTCTTTGACTCCTATACTCACCCCTTTATAGGGAATGTCGCGAAATGAAAAAGAATATACAGCTTCATTTGTATCTTTCTTATAATCGGCCTCACCATTGAGTTTGAAATTATCAGGTCTGAGGTAATACAAATTGGTCAGCAGGTTTTTTTTAGTAGAAAACTGATATACGGTGATCTGAATATCTTCGGGTGTCAGCAAAACATATCGTACTTTTTCATCTATTGGTTTTTGAAAATACCAGTTTTCTGAAATTTTGAGTTTGGCAGACAGGTCAAAACGAATCAAACTATCCTGAGACACCTTAACCCATTTTTCTGTTTGGAGGGATTCCTTTGCCCTTTTTTCAAAAACGTGGTAATATGGGTAATCCAGAGTAAATTTCTGAGCCTCAGCTTGTTTTTGGTACATTTGGTTGTAATCCATGACCTCATTACCTATGTTTTGTCGGTATAACGATTCATCATTTCGATTGTAGTCAGAACATCTGTGAATCAACCTGGCTATCGAAAAAATTGCCAGCAGTGACAATAAAATGATTTTCCACGTTGGGGTTTGATTACCGTTTTGATCCATCACTTTGAAATGTTTTATTGGACCATTTCACTTCGGTCGATGGTAAATGTCGCTATTTTTTCATTTTTTGACGACATAATATGGTATTCCAGTTTTGAAATTCCCAAACTTGTAACTGAATTGATGATTTCACGTAATGCAGGATTTCTGAGTGCCTCATCTTTCAAAAAGGAGACCGTTTCATCATTGATCAGTTTTTCCACTTCAGGATCCATATATTGTATTTTGTACACGATCGATTGATTATCGCCCACATCAATGCCTAAAATCCGCAATCCGGAAGCTTTGTCCTCCATCGGCATATTTTTATTCCAGGTATCGAGCATAGTTTTTAAAACGTCCATTTGTGACTGGCCGGTGGGAATCGGATTGGTTTTGGTCACAGCAATGAGCGAATCAATATTATTTTTGTCAATTCTTTTTATCAATAAGACCTTGCCGTCAAATCCTTTATACACCATATCTATACTGACTCCGTCTTTTACCAATTCTTTCATAAATCCGGTTGTGGTAACCAGGTTTTGTTCCATAAACTCCATCGTCTGAAGAAACATTTTTTCCTGCAACGACTCCGAATCATATGTTGATCTGAACGTAAATCGGGCAAGTTCCGGAGAGATTACCTCAGCGGAACAGGTAAATTTTTGGTTACCGCCATCCATTTGCGAAGCCTGATTGAACTGATCGATAAAAGTCCTGAGTTTTTGTTCGTTGGACTTACACGACAAAACCATGATTAAAACCAGACCTAAAAATGTTTTATTCAGCCAATAATATTTTTTTTTGTTTACAATGATCATAGCATATAAATTAAATAAGTTACATAATGGTTTAAGATGTTCAGATGATAAAAACCATCTTTTGACAAATCGGAAAATTATCGTTGCAAATATATTAATTCTCCACGAGATTCATTTTTTTTTAAAACAAATGTACAGCGTCCTTTCAATTTAAAAACAATATCGTATTTTTGCCGTTTCAATTTTTGCAGAAAAACAAAAGTTATGTCAGCCGTATCAGATAAAAAGAAAAAGTCAGCACCTGCCAAAGCATCTTTAAACGGTGCTGCCGCTTACGATAAAAAAACCTATCTCACCTGGTTTGAAACCATGTACAGGGTCAGAAGATTTGAAGAAAGAACGTTATTTGCGTATTCTCAACAAAAAATTCGCGGATTCTGTCACGTATACATCGGACAGGAAGCCATCGCAGCCGCGTTGGTGACAGGTATCCGAAAAGAAGACAAAGTGGTGACAGCTTACAGACAACACGGAGTCGCTTTAGCAAGAGGATTGACATCAAACTCTTGTATGGCAGAACTTTTCGGAAAATCTACCGGATGTGTCAAAGGAAAAGGGGGAAGTATGCACTTCTTTTCAGCTGAACTCAACTATTTTGGTGGAAATGGTATCGTTGGGGCTCAGATTCCGATAGGAACAGGTATCGCTTTTGCTGAAAAATACAGAGGCAGCGACAATCTTTGTGTTACCATGTTTGGTGATGGAGCCGCCCGTCAGGGAGCTTTACACGAAGCTTTTAATATGGCCATGACCTGGAAACTTCCCGTACTCTACATCTGCGAAAACAACAAATACGCGATGGGTACATCTGTCGAAAGAACCAGTAACGTAACGGAAATGCATAAATTAGGCCTTTCTTATGAAATGCCAAGTGAATCTGTAGATGGTATGAATCCTGAATCGGTTCATGAAGCCTTTGAAAGAGCCGCAGCGCACATACGTGCCGGAAAAGGCCCTTACTATCTTGAAATCAACACCTATCGATACCGCGGACATTCTGTTTCCGACCCTGCCAAATACAGAAGCAAGGATGAAGTGGAAGATTACAGAACCAAAGACCCGGTCATCGTCACGGAAGAAAAAATCGTCAATCAAAAGATTGCAACTCAAAAAGAAGTTGACGCATTAAAGGCAAAAATCGACCAGGAAGTTGAAGATGCATTGGAATTTGCTGAAAATTCGCCATATCCATTACCTTCAGAATTGTATGACGACAATTACACTCAGGCGGATTATCCGTTCCTGACGTAAGGTTTTACAAGAAAAATGAATCTTTTTACCAGCTTTTTGTCTGGTAAGGATATCTTTTTTCGTACTCTTCCAAAATCATTTTGTACAAAGTATCTCTGAGGAGTTCCACGTTTTCTTTGGTATGCGCTGAAATCAATATCACCGGATGGTTAAACTGATGTTGATACTTTTCTTTTAATCCTTCCGTTATTTCCTGCCGGATTTCTTCCTCCAGAAAATCATCAAAATGTATATCCCGGTATTTGTCTAATTTATTGAGTACCATCAAGGTAGTTTTGTCACCCGAATTCAGATCCGTTAATGTATTTTGAACGGTATGTATCTGATCTTCGTGCTGGGGGTGGGACATATCCACTACGTGAACCAGAATATCACTTTCTCTTACTTCGTCGAGGGTGGATTTAAAACTTTCCACCAAATGGTGAGGCAATTTCCGGATAAAACCGACCGTATCGGAAAGCAAAAATGGGGTGGCTTCCCAAACAACCTTTCGTACTGTTGTGTCCAGGGTTGCAAATAGTTTGTCTTCAGCAAATACCTCTGACTTGCTCAGCACATTCATCAGCGTGGATTTTCCGACATTGGTATACCCTACCAACGACACCCGGATGAGTTCACCTCTGTTTTTTCGTTGGGTCTGAGCCTGTTGATCTATTTTTTCAAGCTTCTTTTTAAGTTGCGAAATTTTATCGCGAACAATCCGTCTGTCGGTTTCTATCTCCTGCTCACCGGGACCTCTCATTCCGATACCTCCTCTTTGTCTTTCAAGGTGGGTCCATAGACCTCTCAACCGGGGCAATAAATATTGCATTTGTGCAAGTTCTACCTGGGTTTTGGCCTGAGCAGTTTGTGCCCTTTCAGCAAAAATATCTAGGATCAGCGAACTTCTGTCGACGATTTTTACTTTTAGGTATTCTTCAAGAAAACTGGTTTGTTTTCCTGTAAGGTCGTCATCAAAAATGGCCAGAGAAACATTTTCGTGGGTTTCTATAAATAAACGGATTTCTTCAAGTTTTCCGGAGCCCACAAAACTTTTGACGTGTGGATGCGGCATTCTTTGGGTAAACACTTTTTCCGTTTGGGCACCTGCGGTTTCAGCCAGAAATCTGAGTTCGTCAAGATATTCCAAAACTTGTGTTTCCGTATGTTTTTCGTCTATAACACCAATGAGTACACAATACTCTGTTTCTCTTTTCAGACCTTTTTTTTCCTCTTTCCCAACTTTCCAATGTTCACTCATGTCAGACAAAAATTTAATATTATCTTAATATCATGCAAAATAAGCACAATAGCCGAACATATCCTTATTTTTAGGCCACAAAATCAATTTTATCAACGTGAAGCCATTTGTTGCCATTTTATGGTGTATTTTAGTTATTGGTCAGCTTTCCGCTAATGATATTCAAAAAAAATCCCTGAAGGCTCAAAGAAATCAGGATCAAATTAAAATCGACGGCCATTTGTCAGAAGAAAGCTGGAAAAAATCGATGCATCAGGGAGATTTTATTCAGGTCGAACCCGTCGTAGGTAAACCGGCTACCTTTGGTTCAGAGGTATCTGTTATTTATGATGATCATGCCATTTACATCGGTGCCATTTTGTATGATAAAGATCCGAAAAAAATATTAAAAGAACTTTCCATCAGAGATAATCTGGCAAATGCGGACAATTTTTCAGTATTTTTTGATCCATATAACAGCGGACTGAATGGATTTTTGTTTCAGATAACCGCTTCAGGTGTACAGCTGGATGCTATCATTTCGAATAATGAAGAAGACTACAACTGGAATGCGGTCTGGAGCAGTGAAATATCGATAAACGAAAATAACTGGACGGTTGAACTAAAAATTCCTTTTTCTTCGCTGCGTTTTACCTCAAACGAACAACAACAATGGGGTGTACAATTCAATCGGGAAATTCGAAGATTCAGAGAACAATCCTACTGGAATCCGGTCAACCCTGCTGTTCAGGGTTGGGTTCAGCAAAGTGGATTGCTCACCCACCTCGAAAACATCAAAACACCGGTGAGACTCGGACTTTTTCCTTATGTTTCCGGATATCTCGACCATACCAATGACCCGAAATCCAATACATCTGTCACCAATACCGCCTACAATGCAGGTTTGGATGTAAAATATGGTATTAATGACGCTTTTACGCTTGACATGACGCTGATTCCTGATTTCGGACAAGTGATTTCCGACAGACAAGTTCTGAACCTCACCCCATTTGAAGTTTTTTTTGAAGAAAACCGGCAGTTTTTTACCGAAGGTACAGAATTATTTAACAAAGGAAATTTGTTTTATTCCAGAAGGATAGGAAGTACCCCTTTAAACTATCATAAAGCCGGTAGTGCATTACTTCCGGGTGAAAAAATCATTTCCAATCCTGATGTTTCACAATTATATAATGCTACCAAAATTACAGGAAGAACCAAAAAAGGAACCGGACTTGGTATTTTTAATGCCATCGTCGGAGAAACAAATGCAGTATTAGAAAATGAAAGTGGTTTGCGGCGCGAAGTTCAGACCAATCCCCTGACCAATTACAACGCTGTAGTCATCGATCAGAATTTGAAAAACAACTCCTTCATAAGTTTTATGAATACCAATGTCCTGCGTAGCGGAAAAGATTATGATGCCAATGCTTCAGGATTGTATTTTGAATTGAAGGATAAAAAACAGATGTATTCTGTCGCAGGAGATGTTAATGTCACGCAAAAGATCAGTGCGGATAAAAACGATGCCGGATTTGCCTATAATCTGAGTGGTGGAAAAATCAGTGGAAAGTGGCTGTATGAAGCAGGAACAGGAACTGAATCGGTCTACTATGACCCGAATGACATGGGTTTTTTGTTTAATGCCAACGAACAATATTATTTTACAACATTGGAATATCAGGAATTTGCACCCAAAAACGACAAGATGCAAAGGTGGAACTACACGTTTTGGAGCAGCTATAATACATTATACCAACCTAAACATTTCACCTCTTTATCCTTTGGTTTTGAAAACTTTTACCTTTGGAAAAGCAGAAACGCCGTCGGAGGTAATATTTATGTAAACCCTGTCGAGTCGAGAGATTATTTTGAGCCACGCACTTTTGATTTTGAAAGATTTGTAGCCGCTCCGGAATCGGTAACAATCGGTGGATTTTTTTCATCAGATTACCGGAAACCCGTGGCACTTGATATTAATATCCGGACGGTACAATACAACATCCAAAAAAGACAGGATTGGGAGATTACTTTTGCTCCGCGATTCAGGATAAATGATAAATTTTCTGTTTTCCCTGTGATAAAACTGACAAAAAATGATGAACAGCCGGGATATGTCAACAAATCTTTTGTATCCGACATTCCTTTAGAATTAACATCAAATGACGTTTTGATAGGCATACGCAATCGGTTTATCGTTGAAAACACCTTTACGATCCGATGGATATTTAATCATAATATCGGTATTAATACCAGAATACGGCATTACTACGACAATGTAAGACATGACCGGTTCGGTAAGTTGACAGCTTCCGGAGAACCAAATATCATCGCCTTTGATGGTAAAAACAGTAAAGGGGATTATGTTTTTGATCGTAATGTCAATATTTTTAACATCGACATGCAGATGAACTGGCGTTTTCTTCCGGGAAGTGATATGATTTTTGTTTGGAAAAATGAAATTTTTTCATCAGGAAACAGAGAAGAAATCGATTATTTCAGAAATTTGTCGGGTCTTACCGATCAGATTCAGAACAATAATTTCTCCATCAGAGTGTTGTTTTTTGTCGACTATCTCTACGTAAATGCCCTAAAACAAAAAAGACTGAACAGTTGATTTTTAGATAAAAACAACCTTATCAATTTTTATAGGCAGAAAAATCATAGAGACTGCTTTCTGTTTTTACATAAAGTTCCCTTAAATAATATTGTCCGTCCAAAGAACGATACAAAGAAGAAATCTGATTTTGTCGTTTTTTCATATAGCCTCCCGGTGCTGAAACTTTATATTTCAAAGGATTCGGCAATGAAGCGATAATCAAAGAAGATTCCCGAAGGGAAAGGGTTTGGGCACTTTTTTTAAAATATTTTTTTGCTGCAGCTGCCACCCCAAAAGTTTTGTCACCGGTTTCAGCGATATTGAGATAAACCTCAAGAATGCGCTGTTTTGTCCACAATGATTCAATCATAAAGGCAAAGTACAATTCAAAACCTTTGCGGATAAAACTTCGGGTCGGATACAAAAACACATTTTTGGCTACTTGCTGAGAAATGGTACTGGCACCACGCAGACGTTTTTTACCATTGCTCTCCAGGACATCCAAAAGAGAAGAAATATCCAAACCATGATGAAATGGAAGCATCTGATCTTCTGAAGCCATCGCGCACACCTTTGGGTAAGGGGCTATATCTTGCCATGAAGCCCATAAATACTTCAGATTATCATCAGAGTCGGAGGTAACCAATCTTTTGACCATCAACAATGTGCCGGGGACAGGGACAAATCGAAAGAGCAACACCAGAAATAAGCTTACACACATTAAAAAAACCAAGACGTCAGCAAAATACCTTTTGACAGCGCTGCTTATTTTGTGCCACATGATCCGATTATTTAATTTTTACTTTGGTTTGACCACGATCCGGAAATTCTGCCTGTGTTTGAATCACCTCGAGAATATTAGGATAAACGGTCCTTTTTTTTCCATAAAAATCTTCAAGTTTCATCCATACAGCTTTTTCTATATCCTCTGCCGTTTGTGGTTTGGGTTTTTGTTTTGTCGTTTCAATGAGATACCAATGCGATTTTTTAATAATCCTTTTTCCGACATTGCTTCGATAGGTATGACGGGTTGTTCCCAATTTATGAAGTATCGTCATATTGGTAATACCTGTTTCTTCTTCTATTTCCCGCAGTGTTGCCTGTCTTTTGGTTTCATTGGGTTCAATTTTTCCTTTTGGCAAATCCCAGGAACCTCTTCTGTAAATAAATAAATATTCATTATTTTCATTTTTGACCAATCCACCGCCTGCTTCGATCTCCACAAAATGAGATTTAAAATCTTTTTTCAGTTTTTCATAATCATCAGAATGGATAATAAATTTTTCTGACTTGATGGATTTTTCCAGAATATTGATGTAGTCAAGAAGATGTTTTTTATTACCCGTATACTTAATTACCACAGAACCAGGTGTTTCTGTATCACTAATAGATAAATGCGCAGAAGGTTTGAGTATAACTTCTACTTCATTAATAAAGATTTTGTATTTTTGTGCTTCTGTCACTAATATAATTATGGCTTTAGAAAATGAAATCGCCCGAAATTTGTTGCAAATAAAAGCAATAAAATTAAACCCGCAAAATCCATTTACGTGGGCCTCCGGAATGAGGTCTCCGATTTATTGTGATAACAGGGTTTCTTTGTCCCATCCGCAAAGCAGAAATGTAATTGTGTCAGGGCTAGTTTCAACCTCTTCTGACTTTGACCCCTTTGATGCAGTGTGTGGTGTTGCTACCGCAGGAATTGCTCACGGAGCTTTATTAGCTGACCGGCTCAACTTACCTTTTGCATATGTAAGGTCTTCAGCAAAAAGTCACGGAAGACAAAATCAGATAGAAGGTGAACTGTCAGCCGGACAAAAAGTATTGGTCATCGAAGACTTGATTTCAACCGGAGGATCTTCTCTTGAAGCGGTATCTGTCCTCAGAGAAAACGGTATCGAAGTTGCTGGCGTGCTAGCTATATTTGATTATGGTTTTCAAAAAGCAAAAGACAATTTTCAACATGCTGACTGCATATACAAAACATTGAGCCATTACGATGTATTGTTGTCCGAAGCATTATCCATGCAATATATTTCCGAAGATGAAAAAAACATTCTGGCTACCTGGAGAAAAGATCCTGAACATTGGTACGAACAACTAAACCTTCAAAAATAATACAACCGATGAACGTTTTTGACGAAAATAGTGAAAAATTTTTATACGAATATCTGAATAATAATTCTCCAACAGGTTTTGAAGCTCCCGGCCAGAAAATATGGGTGGAATACATCAAACCATACGTTGATACATGGCAGCTTGATCATTATGGCACCGTATACGGAATCATCAATCCGGAACATGCCTATAAAGTAGTGATAGAGGCACATGCCGATGAAATTTCCTGGTTTGTGAATTTTATTACCGATCAGGGATTTATTCATGTCATCAGAAACGGTGGCTCAGATCATGCCATTGCCCCTTCCATGCGGGTTGACATCCATACTTCAAAAGGCAAAATCAAAGGAGTTTTTGGTTGGCCGGCTATCCACACCAGAAAAGGCAAAGACGAAAACCTGGCCCCAAACATGGAAAATATTTTTATTGATGTCGGAGCCAAATCAAAACAGGAAGTACTTGAAATGGGCATCCATGTAGGTTGTGTGGTGACTTTTCAGGATGAATTGATGTTGCTGAACAATACTTATTACACAGGAAGAGCATTGGACAACCGACTGGGTGGTTTTTGTATCGCACAGGTAGCCAGAAAAATAAAAGAAAACAACATTAATCTTCCTTTTGGTTTGTATATCGTCAACTCAGTCCAGGAAGAAATAGGTTTGAGAGGTGCTGAAATGATAGCCAATACGATCAAACCTAATGTTGCGATTGTCACCGATGTAACCCATGACTCAAGCACTCCTTTGGTCAACAGTAAAATTGAAGGAGACATCAAATGCGGAGAAGGACCTTCTTTGACCTATGCGCCTGCAGTGCATAACATTTTATTACAACATATCATCGATGCCGCTGAAAAAAATAAGATACCTTTTCAGCGGGCTGCATCAAGCCGGTCAACAGGAACTGATACTGACGCTTTTGCTTACAGCAACGGAGGTATTCCCTCAGCATTGATTTCCATACCTTTGAGATACATGCATACAACAGTGGAAATGGCACACAAACAGGACATTGAACACGTCATAGAACTGATTTACCAAAGTGTACTTGCTCTGGAACCAAACCAGAATTTTAAATATTTTTAGAAAATCTGACAAATTCCTTGACCTCCGACGACAAATATCTTATTGAAAGACAATATGACGACCTTTTGGTCTCGGAAGGTGAAATGTTATTTGAAAAAAATGCGGTCATTGATTTTTCACAACCTGAAAAACACTTATTTGTATTTGTGATCCACGATAATGAAGATTGGGAAGTGGAAATTATGAAACCATTTACCAAAATTCAGAAATCAACCTGCTCGTGTCTTTTTTATAAAAAAAATAATATTTGCAGACATATTCTGGCAGCTCTTTTTTATATCAGAAATATCCGTTCATCCAAAATCAAACCTAAGGCTGAACCCAAAAATACTAAAGTTCAGACCCTAAATATACCTTCTTTGCTTCAGCATGTTGAAAGAGAAGAACTCATCCGTTTTGTAAAACAATACGCCAGGGACAACGCTGCCTTTGCCCTCCAGTTGAAAATCCATTTTGCGCGCAAAGTGGATATGTCAGATAACAAAGATAAGTATAAAGTCATTCTGGACTCAATCATCAAACCATATACCGGAAAAACCAGACCTACGTTACATGTTATCAAAGCTTTTTTATCGGTATCCGAAGAATTTTTAGGTCAGCTTCAGGATTGCCTGGCCTTACAATCCTATCAGGAATCCTTACATATACTGGAAACGGTGATGTACAAATTTACGTACGTACGCCACTATTATGGAATGGATTCGCAGGCATTTTCAATGCAGAACAAAGCCTGGCATGATGCTGCTTTTTCATTTTTTAAAAAAAACCTGCCTTTTCAGCTGAAAAACCAATTGATTTCCTTTCTGATAGAGCTGACTTTTGTTTCCTTTTACCGATTCACTGACGTTACATCCAACACAGTTTTTATTCTTGCCGGAGTGTTAAAAGGGAAAACTAAAACGGAATTTATCAAAAGGCTGGAAGATCACATTGACCACCTAAATCCGGATGAAAAAATCATGGTTCTGGCATTGATGTGTTTTCTGTGCGAAAAAATTCCCGATTCCCTCAACCAAAAAATCAATGCTCAGGGTTTTTTGTGGATACCTTTTCTCAACGATCTGAGAACGTTGGGCGTGTTGCATCTGGCAGCAGGAAACATTCAAAAACTGTTGTCTTCTGGCAATAAAAAAGACAAAGAACTCTATAGTTATCTTTTCGAAATTTATTGTACCCGCGAGCAGTGGAACGAAGCCCTCGATGTAGCGATGTCAGTTTATACCACATCCGGAGAATTAAAAAACATTACAGATTTTATCCTGCTTGTCGGAGACAAAAACTGGACCCAGACTTATGTCCGGAAAGCAGAAAAATGGTTTGCCGGGACCCCGGAATTATCCAAAATAACAATAACCCGATTTTATTTCAGCACCAATAGTTGGCAAAAATTATGGGATTATATACTTTTTTATGAAGACGAAGAATTATTAATGATGTATGATCATGAACTACCTTCTTCATTCGAAGCCGAAACAGAACTTTTGTATAAAAAAATATTACAAAACCATTATACCCTACAGCCAAATGATAGCTCATATCTGATGCTTGAAAAAATATGTCGCCATTTTGATAACGTCAAAATGATTCCGATGAAAAAGAGAATACTGAATTTTCTTGAACAAAAATTTGCGGAACGAACTGATTTTATAAAACGGATAAAAACCTTGCGGTAACCGACTGACTGCTCTTTTAAACGTTAAAACATAAAAGACACCATCAAATACCCATAATCGCTCCAATCAATGTCGCTGAAAATAACGAAGCAATGGTCCCTCCGATCAAAGCGAGCATTCCGAACTCTGACAGTGTTTTCCTTTGCCCCGGAGCCAATGAACCTATACCGCCGATCTGAATGCCTATAGAGGCAAAATTGGCAAAACCACACAACATATACGTAGCCATAATGACAGATTTCTGGTGGACAAGATGAATGGCATTTTCGGGATTTTTAACAGCTGCCAATTGAGTGTAAGCCACAAATTCGCTGGCAGCCAGTTTGATGCCCAACAATTGCCCCATGACCATAATATCTTCTTTGGCAACACCGATCAGCCACATAATGGGAGAAAATAAAATTCCCAAAATGGTTTCAATGGAAAGTGAGTTGTAATTGGTATAATACTGTATGCCACCGTTCAGGGACGCTTTATTATCAGACATACCAAAGGTCACACTGGACAGCGATAAATCACCCACCCATGTCAAACAAAAATTGGCCATGGCAATAAAGGCAATAAACACCAGCAACATTGCCGCAACATTGGCGGCCAGTTTTAGTCCTTCCGTAGTACCGTTGGCTATTGCGTCGAGAATATTGGTACCAATGACCTGGCTCGATACATTTACATTGGTATCAATAGATTCTGTCTGAGGATATAATATTTTTGAAATTACGATGGCTCCCGGAGCTGCCATCACCGAAGCGGCTAGTAAGTGTTTGGCAAATTCAAGTCTGAGTAGTGGATCATCGCCACCCAAAAAAGAAATGTATGCTGCCATTACAGCACCTGCTACCGTGGCCATACCTCCGACCATAACGAGCAACATTTCTGAACGATTCATTCTTTCGAGGTAAGCTTTGATCATCAGAGGCGCTTCCGTTTGTCCCAAAAAGATATTTCCGGCTACAGATAATGATTCAGCACCGGATATTTTTAGCAATTTGGTGAATATGATAGCAAAACTTTTGACGATAAACTGGATGACACCCAAGTAAAACAACAAAGAAGTAAGGGCCGAAAAAAAGACGATCGTCGGCAAAACCTGAAACAAAAAAATAAAACCGAAACTATTGACGTCCAGCAATTTATCACCCAGTAAAAATATAGTACCTGCTTTTGTAAATTCCAGTATACTGACAAATATATTACCGACAAATTCAAATATATTCTTTATAAAATTAACTTTCAGGACGCTTAATGCCAATATTAATTGGAGAAATAAGCCTATTCCTACATATTTCCATTGAATAGCCTTTCTGTTTCTACTAAAGAGATATCCGATGCCGATTAAGACCACCATACCCAATATCCCACGACCAATTGCCAAAAATGTTTCCATATTAACCGATAAAAGTTTTACTTTTGTGACTCGTATTTCGGTCAAAATTAGAATAATTCGTCAAATAAGACTGTTTTTATGTCCATAAAAAAATCAGACACTTATATTATAGGTATTTCCGGCGGTAGCGGATCAGGTAAAACTTCGTTTATCCGGGATTTAAAAAGTCACTTTTCTGATGATGAAATATGTTTTTTGTCACAGGATGAATATTACAAACCCCGCGAATATCAGGTGACTGACGAAAACGGGATTTCAAATTTTGACCTTCCGGATTCCATTGATCAGGACGAATTTTATTTTGATCTGGTAAAACTCATGAGTGGCATGGCTGTTGAAAAACAAGAATACACGTTTAACAACAGCACCAAAAATCCGGAAGTGCTGATTTTTAAACCGGCTCCTATTATTATTGTAGAAGGCCTTTTTGTTTTTCAAAACCCAAAAGTATTTGATATACTCGATTTAAAGGTATTGCTTCATGCTTCAGATACCCAAAAAATCATCCGACGAATCAAAAGAGACCGGGTAGAAAGAAATTATCCTTTGGAAGATGTCCTATACCGGTATGAACACCACGTACTACCCTCTTTTGAAAGTTATATTCAACCGTTTTTCAATAAAGTGGATATCATTATCAATAATAATAAAACGTATCTGTCAGGTAAAGATATGCTCGTTTCTTTTTTGCAGACAAAATTACATCATTCAGCAAAAGTTGAAGTAACAGAAAGATAAATTCCGGCCCAAAAGTTTTACCAAATTCGCAAATTATGCTTCAAAACAAAAAGTCGGGCATTGATTAATCATTGATTATGGTAATGTCACCATGATAGGTAAAAACATTTCCTGAAAGGTCTGCTACCTGAATCATAAAAACGTACACACCATCTCCACAAATATTTCCTATACATTCGCCCTGCCAGATATTTTCTCCGGGATTGATATTGTTCTTTTGGTATTGAAGATTGCCCCAACGGTCATACAAAGAAAACACTCTGACCGACCTGATTTTTTCTTCCGGTTCAACAATAAAATTTCCGTTCATGCCCGAACCCGGTTGTATAATATTGGGAAAAACAAATTCAGTGGAGTCGGATATCAAACGGATATCGGTCTGTAAAACATACAAACAACCGTTGGAATCCGTGATGTTAATATCTAGGATTCCAGAAATTCCTGCCGGCAAAAACAATTGAGTTTCTTTGGTAAATATAGTACTATCGGCAGACCCGATTATCCATTCTACTCCTGTTATATTATCCGGCGATATATCGGTTTCAATCTCTAAATAAATCTCTGAAGTATCTGCAACAAAGATTGGGTTTTCAATAAAAAAGTTTTCAGTTATAGCAGATTCAATGATCAATATTTGTTCTTCGCCGGAAAAACAACCATCATAAAACAGTTTTTCTACTGATAAGACAGCAGGTAATGAAGTAATATTCAATATCCAAATGTCCAATGCAGAAGTAATTGTTATTGAATCCTTTTTGCCTTCAAATGTAAAAAATGCCGTAACAGGAAAAACGCCAAACGTCTCCAGGGGAATTTCTGTTTCCTTTGGTTCACACAACAACAGGTTTTCAGGTAATGTCCACGAAGGTTGATTTTTCCAAACCAAATACAAGGGTAATCCTTCTGTATAACAAGGATCTGTTTCATCAACCATTCCATTTGCATCAGTCAGTCCGAAAACAGGAAAAACAATCACCGTTTTATTTAAAAAAACATCATCATAACGAATCGTTTTTTCTGAAGTCTTCCGGTACAAAGTTCTTATCATACCTTCTTCAATAAAAATTTTAAAATTGATTCCTTCACCAGCTGTTAAAAAAGCACCGACAGGATCCGGCATTTCAAAATCCAACCCCTGACATAAAAAAGCCGTATCAGATTCAAAATTTCCTGCTATGGTTGTACAGAAACACTCTTTGGTAAAAGACCTGATATCTGAAAAACATCCTCTCGAATCGACCACCTGTACGTCCAATGTATCACCACCTGCAATATTTTGTGACAAAAAGGTGGAATTGTTTAATAACAAACCATTCACAAAATAAGGGCTGCTTCCATTTATTATGTCAAAACTTACCAAAAAACTATCCTGAACACAAACCATGGTATCCTTCGATATAACCGGACTGTCAAACAATTCAACATTTCGAATTTCTCTGCTTTCACATCTTTTATGAATCGCCACAATTTCAATCGTATAAGACCCTTTAGTATCACTGCTAAATTCTGTATCAATCAATGTGTAAACCGATCCACCCGGTGAATCCGAAATATTCCAAAACAGATTTCCAATGCTGGCCTGTAAATCAATCGTTGCTTGCGGAAAACAATTTTCAACCAAAACCTGCCCTGAAATCAAAGGTATGGAATCAAAAACAACCGGTTGCCCGGGAGTCACCACCAAACATGGATCATCGGTCAGATTGCCAAAAGATTTTTGGTGATTTACTAAAGAAATATAATACATTTCACCGTATTGACCACCTTGCGGAAAAGTAAATCTTCCGTCTTTTGATTCCGAAAGAATATTTCCTACTACATTTCCCGAAAGGGTATGCAATATATAATAAGAAGTATCTCCCTGTAAAACTCCGTCAAAAAGATAAGTAGCCTGAACTTCCTCTCCGGATCCGCAAGCAAACAATGTATCGGAAGACATTGAACCAGGCTCTGCAATACAACTGCAATCATAATTCAAAATCAACGTATTTTCACATCCGAATTCATTTATCATCACAAGATCAAACGGTAATTGCGCCGTATCAAACACTGCATTGTACTGAGATGTATACAGAATATTGTCTATCAAAATATTCTGACTTCCCGGAAAATCTATAGTAACTGTTACCTTGTCTTGTGTATTATTACATTCATACCCAATATTTTCTGTTTCAGGAAAAGGAAAAAACCGCAACGTTATCGTATCCTCCAAAACACAAGCTTCATTTTGTAAAATATAGACAATATCATAATTGCCGGGAGCACTAACCACCAACCGCAGACTGTCTGCCTGGGAGATTACAACAGGAGCAGGATTATAACCTGCATCAAACCATTGTAACACCCCGTTTTGAATAGAAACAAAAGAAGTCATCAGAAGATTGCCGCAAATTTCTGTTTCTTCTAAAACTAAAGGTGTTAATTGAGGATAAAAAATGATTGGCTGACCATTAGAAACCGAAAGACATGGATCTGAAAAATCCGGAAGATTGCCCGAAGGATTACCAACAATTTTTGAAATATAATACACTTTTCCTGTCATCAAGGGTGGCTCGAATGGAAATATTCCGGTGTTGTTAACATCGAGGATACTTCCGGTCAAAGGATCATCTCCTTCATATAAAACATACCATAAAAAATCATCACTGTCCAACTGCGAAACTGTGGTTTCAAAACCAAAAAATTCATTTACTGATGCACACCATCGTAAAGTATCTGCCGACATTTGTCCTGCGTCGGAAAAACAATTACATTGGTGTGTTCCGGACAGCAGATTGCTCACACAACCGTTTTGATCTTCAGCCGAAAATTGATACGTAGTTCCTGATAACAAACTATCGGATATATAATTATTAGAAAAAATGGTATCGTTATTTATGATATAAGGTAACGTTCCTCCATTCAACTGCATTTCTACCACAAAAAAACCGGTGCTGTCATTACAAATATGACTGACCAGTGAAAGTTCAGGAATTTCATTAAAGGTAATTTCCAGGCTATCCCGACCAATACATGCCTTAAAAAAAGCCTGGGCGACAAAAGTAAATGTTCCGGCGGCATTCGTTTCTACCTGAATTTCATTTGTAGACTGTCCGGTTAAAGTAAGGGTCTGGTTTCCTGCATTTGAATATTCCCAAAACCAATCTGAAGTTAAAGAATCGGAAACCGCCTCAAGTGTGGCAAAATTTCCGCAAACGCGGGAATCACCAAAAATGGAAATTTCCGGTGATCTGTTAAAAACTACCGGTTGTCCGTTTGAAAACTGAAGGCAGGGATCATCCAAACGAATAGAATTTCCGACAGAATCTGCTACGATATGCGATATATAATAGATTTTTCCAAACATCATAACAGGCAACATCCGAAAGACTGGCAGATTGGAAAGTGATAAAACCCGACCTAAAGAATCTTTTTTGCCATCATGAAGCACAAAACGACTGATATTGGTGGACAATAGAGTGGCATTGCTGTCAAAAACGGCCGTCACCAATGCACTGTCACAAGCCATAATCAAGGTAGTATCCATTGTTCCGGCGCTGTTTCTGCAAGGACAGTCTTCCACACCATTCAAATCCACCCGGCACAAACCCGAATCTTCCACTCTGAAAGAATACGGAGTGCCGTACGGAATGATAACTGATTCAAAATTTGTCTGAGATTCTATTCCATTCACCCTTACCGGTGGTTTGCCACCTGTAATGGTAAAAAATACTTTATAACCGCTGGTGCCTGTACATTCAAACCTAAAATCATCCACGGTGAGCGGGTCAAACAATTCAAAAACCAAATCTTTGGAAACAGTACAATTTCCCAGGATTTCCGTAAATCTCACCCGATATATTCCCGGAGCATCTGCCGTGAAACCGGTAATAAAAAAATCTGTTCCTCCGAAAAACAATGTTCCGGGTCCGTCGACTTGTTCCCACAATAACGTCGAGCCACTTCTCAAATCCACAGCTGTGAGAAAACCTTCCAATCCACAAGATTCCGTAAATATCAGGGAAGGATTCGGTGGTGGTTGTACATTTATCGATTTGCACAAAATGATATCATTATTGCAACCGACACTTAAACGGACACATACTTCAGCAGTTCCAGTTGTTGAAAAAATTCCTTCGATTGATTCCTGACCGTTCGGTGAGGTAAAGATTGTATTGGTTGACGTCCATACAATCGTGGCATTTCCGTAATCTGCGACGTTGGCAGTAAAATTGTCGCCCACACAAGCAGCGTCGGGCAATCCGGACAAGATAGCATTTCCGGGTGGCTGAATGACATCCACCTGCAAACAAAAATTTTGGTCTTCACCACATGGATTGGCATATTCAAAACAAACTTCTCCTTCATCATCCGGTCCATCCCACAATACCGTAACTTCGTTGCCTATGAAAGAGATGAGCGTACCATTTGTGACAGTAAAATCAATATCATCATTCTGTCCCGGTTCAGGAGATATAATATAAACCACTTCGGTTCCGGCGCAGACTTCTGTCGGACCTGTCAGGGTAAAATTCTGCCCGTTTTCATCTGCTGATACGATCGTAATACAAGTTGTACAACTGATAGCTCCTATTTGATAATTTGCACAAAGTTGAATAGAAGGATTCGTTTCAAAAATCTGTAATGTAATGGTTTGGATGTTGTCAAACAAAAAAGTTCCAAAAGAGCCCATTCCACTTACTGTGACATTATTTACCACAGCTCCGGGAGGCAGATTGCTGATTACGTATGTATTTGTGGCTCCGGGACAAACGACTGTCGGTCCTTCAATAAATGCATCACACTGTGCTTTTGCCTGATGTGTGACAAACAGCAGCAACATACAAACAAAAAAGAGTACTATGTTTGTACGTTGTATATCTTTTACGGTTAGTCGGGCAAACATGTTGTTAGATGCATTGTTTCGTTTTGATTTATTTTAATTTTATCATTTTGATGCTTTATCAGAAATTTTTCGCCGGAAAGTTAACACAGAAAGGATCTTTTAAGGTTAAAAAATATATCTTACATTACGTTTAATCTATTGATATAAGAGTTGTTTTTAACTAATGTGCCAATGTAACATAAAGTGTTGCTTCATGTTTAAAAAATATATTTTTTATTTGGTTTTTTACGAAAACAGGCTTTAAATAATATCTTCCATACAAACAAAACCCCCAAAATTTTTGAGACCCAATTATTTGAAAATTAAATCAAATTATGCTGGTTGAAGAGATTAACAAAAAAAGCGACCACATTTTTGTACTTTTGACCTGTCAATCTTATTCGTTAAAAAAATGATAAAACTTTCCAAAGGCTTTTCAGGACAGGATTTTGATTTTACTTTTGCAGAAACTAAAATCTGAAAAAAATGTCATTAGAAACTTCAAACCTTCAGGAAAAGGTATTACAACTGGTTCACAAAACGGGACAATCGGTTTTTGTCACAGGAAAAGCCGGCACAGGTAAAACCACGCTGCTTAAAAAAATAATGGATACCACCATTAAAAACACAGCTGTCGTCGCCCCAACGGGAATCGCCGCGCTTAATGCAGGCGGTGTCACCATTCATTCTTTTTTTCAAATCGCTCCGGCAACGTATATCCCTGATCCTCAGTTTTATCCGCAACAAAACAGCTACCAAAAAATTGAGTCTCTTTATAGTCTTAACAAAGTTTTTTCATTAAGTGCTGCCAAAAAAGATGTCATCCGAAATCTGGAACTGCTCATTATCGATGAGGTCAGCATGCTTCGGGCAGATCTTTTGGATGCCATAAATTTTGTGTTACAAAAAATACGCAGAAACAGACAGGCCTTTGGAGGTGTTCAGGTTCTGTTTATCGGCGACTTGTTTCAACTTCCTCCCGTAGTCAAAAATGAAGAATGGGAGATTCTGCAAAGGTATTATCCCGGAATGTTTTTTTTCCAGGCAAAATGCCTTGTCAACCATATGCCGGTATACATTGAATTAAAAACCATCTATCGACAGTCCGATGCATTATTTATCAAAATACTGAACAATCTGAGAAATAACACTTTTGTGGCTGATGATAAAAAAATCCTGGAAAGTTATATCAAACCGGACTTTCAGCTGCTGGACAATCCCGGTTATATCTTTTTGACGACCCATAATTATAAAGCAGACAACATCAACCAGACGGCTTTAAGCCAAATTAAAGGAAAAGATTATTTTTTCAAAGCAGAAATTGAAGGTGAATTTCCCGATAAAATATTTCCCATGGAAGAAGTGCTCACCTTGCGGAAAGGCGCGCAAGTCATGTTTACTAAAAATGATATTTCTGGTGAAAAAAAATATTTTAACGGCAAAATCGGCAAAATAACCACGCTGAGTGAAAATGAAATTGTTGTCACTTGTGAAGGAGATAATCATCCTATCACCGTTGACAAATACGAATGGTTTCACAAAAAGTACGAAGTTAATGAAAACACCAAAGATGTGGAAGAAAAAGTTTTGGGTAGTTTTGTGCATTATCCACTGAAACTTGCCTGGGCGATTACGGTTCACAAAAGTCAGGGTTTGACCTTTGACAAAGCAGTTATAGATGTTGCGGATGTTTTTCAGCCCGGCCAGGCATATGTTGCGCTTTCCAGATTGAGAAGTCTCGGAGGGTTGGTTTTAAAATCTGACTTCGAATTACCACCATTGTCCATAAGTTCCGACATTAAAACTTTTTCTGACTTAGAACCTCAGGAAGATCAGCTTGGTATGTTTATTCGTCAGGGTTCGAAAACATATTTGCTACATTATCTGCTAAAAACATTTGATTTTTCTGAAGGCACCGCTATATGGAAAAAATATGTTTCTGAAAACGGTCACGAGCCGGCCAATAGTCCTGCAGGAAAATATATACCCCAAATCAGAGAAGCCCTGCTTGTTTGGGAAAAAACATCTTTGGTTGCCGTTCAGTTTTCAAATTGGCTGAAACAATATTTTTCTGTTGAACAGGACAAAACCCTTCTGAAAGAAAAAATCAATGGCGCTTTTCATCATTTTTTTGCTTTATTGGATCCGATGGAAGAAAACCTGTTGACCTGGATGACAGAAATATCTTTTATCAAAAGATCAAAAACCCTGTTCAACGAATTGGCAGAAATAGAAGATATCGTTTTGACCCAAATCCTCAGAATGCATAAAGCTATCTACCTCACAGACATGTGGGTCAATGATTCAGAGCCTGATAAAAACCGGATGGAAGATGATTTTTTCAAGACGTATCGAAGTAAAAAGCTGGAAAAGGTAAGACAAAAAGTAAAAGAATCCCGATTGGATGTCGACTCATGAATATATGCCGGTAATCTCTACAAAAAAGAAGAAAAAATCTACCATCGAAAAAATCCCTTCTCACGAAATTACCCTTTCATTGTGGAAACAAAACAAAACAATGGAAGAAATCGCCAAAGAACGAACGTTGTCTTTTACGACCATCTGCAGTCATTTTACCACCTTATTGAAAGAAGATAAAGTGACGTTGCAAGATATCTTATCTCCTGAAAAAATCGAACTCATCCAACAAAAACTATCCGTTTATTCCGGCGAAGATTCCCTTACGGAAATCAAAAATTTCATCGGAGGGGATGTATCCTATGAGGAGTTGAGGTGGTTTAAGGTTACGTTTCCCGGGCTTAAAATAAAATCAACTCTAAAATAACACACACCTCACTCCAGATATCTGATGACAGAAACTCCGTGTAAGTCAAACAATGGTTTGATTTCCTGAAGCGTAGTTTCTAATACTGTATAACTATAATGACTGTTCCGGTACGTTTCCACAACTGCACCAAATACAGACAAATCCAGCTCGGGAAGATCGCGTGACAGAGATACAAAGACTCTGGTTTTTGAGGGCAGAACCTTGTCGGTTTGTTTGATACCTTTTTTGTACTCATATTTATATCCGTAACGAATAGCTGAAATATCACTGAGCACTGCTGAGGAGGTAGGATATCTTCCGGCACCTTTCCCGTAAAAAAATTGTTCGTCCGAAAGTTGTCCCCCGATCAAAACTCCGTTAAACTCATTATCCGTCAAACGCAGAGGATGAAACCTGGGCAAAAATGCCGGAAGTACCGAAACTTCTTCCAACACACCCAAGGCATTAACTTTGCTCGTAGCAATCAACTTGATAACTAAATTTTTTTCTTTGGCAAAAACGAGATCTCCCTCTGTTATGGACTGAATGCCTTTGGTTATGATTTTATCTTCGGAAATGACCATGCCAAAAGCATGTAAAGTCAGGATTTTAAGTTTGTTTCTCGCATCCAAACCAAAAACATCCAGGGAAGGATCACTTTCAACAAACCCATTCGTCTGTGCTTCTTTCAAAGCTTCCTGATAAGAAAGGTTCTTTTTTGCCATTTTGGTCAGAATATAATTTGTAGAGCCATTTATGATTCCCGTCACACCGGTGATCAGGTCATTGTCAAAATATTCTTCGAGATTTCTGATGACCGGAATACTGCCACAAGCAGCTGCTTCATATAAAAATGAAACCTTATATTCACTTGCCAACTGAATAAGCTCCGTCAAATGTTCAGCTATCATCTTTTTATTGGCTGATATGACGGACTTACCCTTTGAAAAAGCTTTTTTAACAATGTGGTAAGCAGCTTCTGCGTCATCTATCAGCTCAATAACCAGGTTGATTTCCGGGTCATTCAAAATATCATCTGCATCTGTCGAAAACAAATGTTGGGGTGCGTTTCTGGTTTTATCCGGATGTTTGATCACCACTCTTTTTATCACTGCCTGCAGTCCGGGTTTTGTCGAGAGAACCTGATAGATTCCTTCCCCGACGACGCCAAATCCAAATAATCCTATGGTTAATGTTGACATTTTTCGTTTTGTTTAAGCGGTGATGGTTGATATTTCAAAAATACGAATAAAAGTTTCTTCAAGGTCACGGATCAGATCATCCGTATTTTCGACACCTACCGAAAGACGTATCAGTGAATCCTGAACTCCGGCTGCCCGTCTTATATCTCCGGGTATTGACGCATGGGTCATCAATGCCGGCTGACAAATCAAACTTTTGACACCGCCCAAACTTTCAGCCAGTTTAAAATATCGGGTAGAGGATACAAAAGATTTTGCCGCTTCAATCGTGTCTTCTTTTAATGAAAAAGATAACACACCGCCAAAAAGATTATTTTGCTGGTATTTGGCCACATCGTGATTGACATGACTTTTCAACCCGGGGTAGTGAATTTTATCAATAAATGGGTTATGTTGAAGGTAATTTGCGATTTCGAGCGCACTTTTGCTTTGTTGTTCAAACCGCAATTCAAGGGTTTCTATGCCACGAATAGCCAGAAAACAATCCCATGGTCCCAAAATCCCTCCGGAAGCGTTTTGAATAAATTTGATTTTATCAGATAATTCTTTGGTTTTGGTGACCACCAATCCTGCGACCAGGTCAGAATGTCCGCCTATATATTTGGTAGCACTATGAATGACGATATCTGCTCCCAACTCAAGGGGCAGTTGTGCTACAGGACTTGCAAAAGTATTGTCCACAACCACCAAGGCTCCCACCGTTTTGGCCAATGTCGAAATGGCAGAAATATCACTGACCTTCAGGGTCGGATTGGTTGGTGACTCCAACCATACCAATTTTGTTTTTGATGATAATAAGGGTTCAATTTTTTCAGGATATCGGGTATCCACATAGTGAACCTTAATGCCAAACTTTTGATACACATGGGTAAACAATCGGTATGCGCCTCCGTAAATATCGTCTACGGCAATGATCTCATCTCCTGCTTCAAGGAGTTTGATGACGGCATCAATGGCTGCAAGTCCTGTCGCAAAAGCAAATCCGGCATGACCTTTTTCAAGTTTTGCGATGACATCTTCCAGAACTTTGCGGGTAGGATTGTTGGATCGTGCATAATCATATCCTTTATGTACACCGGGAGATTCCTGCACAAAAGTGGAAGTCTGGTATACCGGTACTGAAATGGAACCCGTCAGTTCGTCGACAGGAATAGAATGAATAATTTCTGTTATTCTGCTCATGATTTAAAATTTTTTAAGCGTGAAAAAAATTATCAAGAGCAGCATCAGGAAAAACTCATAAAGCTCTCCTGATAAGTCAGAAGAGCTGAAAATTTTGTGTATAATGCAGCTGATCTACCTTATCTATCCCATGTATGGGTTGGAAGTAGCACCTGTGCCCTGGTGGGCAGGTTGCTAAAGCGTCATCGGGCCAAATCCCTCAGCTTTTCTTGATAAGACAATAAAAAAAGAACATTTTGTGGGACAAATGTAGGTTTTGCCACATCACATTCTTTTAAAAATAAAAATATTTAACAAAAGATTAAGAAATATAAAGGTCACTTTTTATTCAAAAAGGTATTACTAAGTTGACAAATAAAATTTGAACCTTTAAATCAACAGCATTTACGTCGACCGATATCCGATCAATTACATATCTTTAGCACTTTAAAAAATTAATCTATGATATTCAGAAATTCAATTTCATCATACGTTACATTAGGTTATTTCCTGTTCATGGCAGTTTTGTACACCTCATGCACCACCTCAAGTCCTGTCAGAATGACACATGACGAAATTAAAAACAATAAAATTTACACATGGAAAGGTACTTTTTACAGTACTTCTGCCAAATTCAGAAATTCCAGACACTTTGAGCTTTATTTGCTGAAAGAGACAAAAAAGTCAGATATTCTTTCTTTAACGATAAAAAGCTCGTTTACTGTTTTGGAAAAAGGTTATGTTGATACGCTTTATTTTATATTGCCGAATAGTATTCAATCTTTTCCAATGACCATGGTTGATAAAAACATTGAATATAAAGAACAATTAAATACGGTAACAACAAGAAATATGATAAACACTAAAATTGATACCGAAGAGTCAATAAAAACCACACCAATTATAAGTGAAGAAGTTACGCCGCGTGCTTTAACAGAAGAAAAAGATGTTAAAACCACCACCACAACTACAACCAATACTAATGTAAAGGTAGATTCAAAGATTTTAGATAAAGTTTTGTCAGAAAGAATCGTATTAATACCTGCTGAAACTTTTGAAGAATTAAATAACAATGATTTGATGACCCTCAGGATATACAGTATTGACGGAGATTTTTGGAATATTAAAATTTATCCCAGTATTACAAATAAATGGATTAAATTATCCAAAGGAATTTTTGATATTTATGCCCGTTAAAAAATTAAACTTTTACAGAAAGAGATAACAAAATACTTAATTTGAAAGGATTCCACCATTTATATTATTCCCAATAGTATCCTTTTTCATAAAAAACTTAACATAGTATAATGAATAGTTACCTTCCAAAATCATGCTGTCATTTTCAAAATAGGATATGTCCAGCTCCAACGGTGTATTCGTTTGAATCGTAATTTTCCGGTCATCTATGACGTAAGTGACATCTTTTTCTTCAAAAACGTTGGAGACCACTTTTTTGGTTTCGTCAAAACTAAAAAAAGCATTTTCCATGGTTTTGGAGGGCTTATTGTTCAGTTCTGAATGAACGACAGACCATTTCCCTATTAATCCTTTTTCCAAAACATCTTTTGTATTATCTTTGCAGGAAAGTAGCAGGGTTATTCCAAACAGAAAAAACAGAGATTGATACATATATTTATTAAAGTAAACCACAAAATTAATCATTATTTCCAACACCATTTAAAAATATGACAAAATTTATATGCATCACAGGCGTATCCACAGGTATCGGAAGAGCTTTACTTGATTTTTTTCATCAAAGAGGATATCATATTATAGGAAGTGTGAGAAATAATGATTCTGTAACGGAATTGACCACAACCTACCCGGAGAAATTGACGGTTTTGTGTTTTGATGTCAGAAATCAGGAAACAACTAAAAAAGCTTTTTCATCTATCGAAAATATACTTTCCCAAGGTAAGCTCGACCTTCTGATTAACAACGCCGGAATAGCCGTTCCCGGTCCTTTGGAATGTCTGACTGAAGAACAATTTGAAGAACAACTGGACATCAATCTCAAATCGGTACGCAGAATTACCAATCTGCTGCTTCCATACCTGAAAGGTGATAACCCGGGGAGAATCATTAATATCAGCTCTGTATCAGGTATCCTGAATACTCCGTTTATGGGAGCATATTGTATATCCAAACACGCACTCGAAAGTATGACTGAAATCTACAGACGGGAATTAGGGATGTTTGGTATCAAAGTAGTCTCTATTTTACCCGGGCCGATAAAAACAGAAATCTGGAAAAAAAATATCGGAAAACTAAACCCTTATTTCGATACTCCATACGGACATTTACTAAAAAATGCCGATAAACTCATCGAAAAATCAGATGCCCAAGGTCTTCCGGCAGAACGTGTCTGTCAGGCCGTTTGGAAAGCTTTTACTTCCCGCAATCCAAAAACCGGGTATATCGTTCATAAATCGCCCAATGTCATTCGTTTTATTTCCAGGGTCCTTCCGTCTTTATGGCTGGATTCAATTATGGCAAAAACCATGTCTAAAGGCGATAAAATAAGACCAATATGACATCCCAATTATACCGAAAACAGTACAAATTCAATATAAAATTCTGATACCCGTTTTTTAAAATATAAATATCGGGCAAATGCTTTTATTTTTAAATGATTTTAAAAATAATCCCGTACTTTTGGTCCATGATATTATACCAAAAATTTAACCTGAGTCTTCCTTTAGAAAGTCCGGTATTGATATTTTCGCTGATTTTATTTATCATCCTTTTTGCACCGCTTATCCTCAATAAGTTTAAGATTCCACATCTTATAGGATTGATCATCGCCGGCGCAATCATAGGCCCCAATGGTTTTAATCTCATGTTGCGTGATAGTAGTATCATACTCTTCGGAACGGTAGGATTATTATATATCATGTTTCTGGCAGGTCTCGAAATCGACATGTCAGAATTTAAAAAAAACAGCAGCAAAAGTTTGATTTTTGGCCTGTACACGTTTTTTACGCCTATGACTTTAGGTGTTTTGTCAAGTTATTACATATTAGATTTTACTTTAATATCTTCAGTTTTGCTCGCCAGTATGTATGCATCACACACTTTGATAGCCTACCCTATTATCAGTAAACTCGGGGTTGCCAAAAATCGGGCGGTAAATGTGACGATTGGTGGAACGGTCATAACAGATACGGCAGCACTTTTGGTTCTGGCAGCTATTGCAGGTTTATCAACAGGCGTAACGGATGATTTTTTCTGGTGGCGCCTTGGAATTTCTGTGATCATCGCAGGTCTGGTCATCATGTTTATATTTCCCATTATAGGCCGATGGTTTTTTAAAAATTATGCGGACAATATTTCTCAGTACATCTTTGTATTGGCCATGTTGTTTATGGGAGCATTCCTCGCAGAATTAGCCGGTATTGAAGCCATCATCGGCGCCTTTTTGGTTGGTTTGGCCCTCAACAAACTGATTCCATCCACATCACCATTGATGAACAGGGTTGAATTTGTAGGCAATGCACTTTTTATTCCGTTTTTTCTGATCGGCGTAGGAATGCTGGTCGATTACCGCGTATTTATCAAAGATCTGGATACGATTTTTGTAGCAGCTGTGATGATTACTGTAGCCACTGCGTCAAAATTTATTGCCGCATGGCTTGCTCAAAAAACATTTGGCTATAATGTTGATGAAAGAAGATTGATTTTTGGTTTGAGTAACGCTCAGGCTGCAGCGACATTGGCTGCCGTTCTCGTGGGCTACAACATCATTCTGAATAAAACAGAAATAGCTGCCGGAGCGGCTCTCGGACAGCAGATAGAACCCATTCGTCTGCTCAATGAAAGTGTTTTAAATGGTACCATTCTGATGATTTTGGTTACTTGTACCATTGCGACGTTTGTTGCCCAAAAAGGAGCTCAAAACATAGCATTGGCTGAAACTTCCGGAGAGTCAACGGCCACAGAAGAAGATCTGGGAGAAAAAATCCTGATTCCTATAGACAATCCGGACCTGGCAGAAGAAATGGTCTTTTTGTCTTTATTGGTCAAATCAAAAATCAACAAATCTGGTCTGTACGCTCTCCATGTCATCAGTAGCTATGACTCTAATGTCAAGGCAGATAAAAATAAAGCAACCAAAATATTGGAAAAAGCATCAAAAGCCGCTTCAGGAGCCGATGTAAAACTACATGAACTGCTCAGGCATGATATCAATATTGCAAATGGAATAACCGGTGTGGTACTGGAACATAAAATCACAGACATCATCCTGGGTTTGCATAAATCCAAAGGTATGTCAGATAATTTTTTAGGAAGTCTCAAAGAAGGTATTCTGACAAGATGTGATACAACAACCATGATTTATCAATCATCACAACCTCTGTCAACTATCAAAAGACACCTGGTCGTTATTCCAGACAGAGCTGAAAGAGAAATAGGCTTTCCGTTTTGGGTCATGAAAATATGGAATATTTCGCGCAATACCGGTTCCAAAATTGTTTTTTATTGTCATGGTCAAACCAAACAAATTATTGAAGACCTGCAAACCAAACATCCTATTCAATGTGAGTTTAAAGACCTGTATGATTGGGATGACTTTCTTGTACTATCCCGGGATGTCAAACAGGATGACAATCTGATTGTCATTATGAGTCGCAAAGACAGACCATCTTACGATGCTACAATGAGCAAAATTCCGTATTATATGAATCATTATTTTGCCAATAACAGTTACATTTTATTGTACCCGAGACAAAGCGGAATTTCCGATGCTTCCAATGTAGACTTGAAAAACCCGTCTGTTCTGGAACCTCTGGAAAGACTGGATGATTTGGGAAAAACACTAGCCGGCATTTTCCGATTAAAATAGTTTTTCATAAAATAAAAATTTACTAACCATCCGATAAAACAACATTATTTATGCAAAAAGTGTCCTTCATTATTCAATGTGTATTATTTGTATTGGTGCTTTTAATTGGAAATGGCAACATCCATCCTTTTTCAAAACCGGTTCCGCCGTTTGCAAAATTTTCAGATCCTTTCAAAGGTGTTTGGAACCATAATGTTCATCAAAACAACATAAATATTACAGCAACAGGAGTCTCTGCCGATGCAAAAATATATTATGATGACCGATGGATTCCTCATATTTTTGCTTCCAATCTGGAAGATGCACTTTTTTTGCAAGGGTATGCTGAAGCACAAAACAGACTCTTTCAGATGGATTTTATTTCTCGTGCTGCTGCCGGAGAACTTTCAGCAGTAATGGGAGCTGCCACCTTGGAATACGATTTGGAAAAAAGGCGCAGAGGCATGAAGTATGCCGCTGAAAACGCCGTCGCTGCCTGGGAAAAGATGCCTCAATACCACCTGGCACAAAAATATATCGATGGCGTCAACACGTATATTGAAAACCTGAAACCCGAAGATTATCCGCTGGAATACAAATTACTCCACACCAAGCCTGAAAAATGGACGGCCCTGAAAAGTGCCCTTGTATTTAAAGAAATGTCTCTGACCTTATGCGGTAGAAATAGTGACATTCCCTTTTCGAATACAAAAAACAGCCTTGATTCCACTTTGTTTGCCACATGGTACCCTGAATATGAAGATATTGAAAACCCGGTGGTTCCTGTCCATATTCCATATGATTTCGATACGCTTTTTGGCACCAGACAAGATCCTGCAGCTTTTGTAACCACCCCGATTGAAAAGGTAAATTTTGAAACCAGAAATCCGGGAATCGGCAGCAATCAATGGACTGTAGGCAAAAACAAAACCCTTTCAGGTGCTAATATTTTTTGTAATGATCCGCACCTTGGACTTGGTTTACCTTCGATTTGGTTTGAACAACATATTGTCACACCGGAATTTAATGCTTACGGGGTTTCTTTCCCGGGGTTTCCCGGCATCATGATCGGATTTAATGAATACATTGCCTGGGGTGAAACCAATGTAGGACAAGATGTGGAAGATATTTTCCTGATCGAATGGACGGACGCTTCCAGAACAGCTTATCTTTTGGACGGAAAACAAACCAAAGCTACCCAAAGAATCGAAAAAATTTACATCAAAGGCAAAAATGAGCCTTTATCAGATACCATACCTTATACGGTTTGGGGGCCGATCTATAAAAAATCCAACGATACAAAATCCGATCTGGCTATCCGTTGGCTGGCTCATGATGCACCAAAAACAGAGGAATACATGACTTTTATCGATGCGATGAATTGCAAATCTTACCAGGAATACCTCAAGTCTACCGAACCTTTCACCACACCGGCACAAAATTTTGGTTGTGCAGCAGTCAGCGGTGATATCGGGATCAGGGTCAATGGCGTATTCCCTGCAAAATATAATCAGGACGGAAGGTTTGTTGAATACGGAAACCAAAGTAAAAACGGATGGAGCGCCTTTATTCCCAAAGAACAAAATCCCCATGTCTTAAATCCTGAAGAAAATTTTGTCGCATCCGCCAATCAGAGAAGTGCCTCCAAAAATTATCCTTACTATTTTACCGGAAACTTTGAAAATTATAGAAATAAAACCATTAATCAAACGCTCAGATCATCAGAAAAAATAACAGTCGATGATATGAAAAAAATGCAGTTTGATGCTTATTCTGCCAAAGCTGCGGAATTTATTTCCGTTTTGCCGGCATCCTGTGCTCAGATAAAAGGAACCTCTGACATAGCCTGGTATTCTAAATTAAAATCCTGGAATGCTCAATACCGAAGACAAGCACAGGAACCCGTTTTTTTTGAACTGTATCTCAAACATTTACGCAAATCCACCTACGACGAACTTGAAATCCTTCAGGAAAAAATGGCCGTTACGACACCAAAAGATTGGGTTTTGTTCAAAATGATCACCCAGCAGCCCAACAATCCTCTTTTTAATATTAAAAAAACATCAAGTGTGGAAACGGCAACTGATATTCAGATGTTGTCCTTTATACTCGCTGCCAAAGAAATGGATAGCCTGCTGACTGCGGATCCAAAGATCCGTTGGGGTACCTTCCGCCCGCTGGACATCAACCATCTGACCAGAGTTCCTGCATTGTCCACACAAAATCTTGAAGCTGACGGATGTCCTGACGCTATCAATGCAAAAGGAAATGCCTTCGGACCTTCCTGGCGAATGATTGTTCATCAGACAAAACCTCTGGAAGCTTACGGCGTTTATCCCGGTGGTCAATCAGGAAATCCTTTCAGCCCTTATTATAAAAACATGATTCAGGATTGGCTGGAAGGTCGCTATCATATCTTGACGTATGACCCTTCCCCAAAAAATATCAGCAGCAAAAGTATCTCTTCCGTATCTTTTACCACAAAAAAGTCATAATATGAAAAAAGATAATAATCAAATTTTAAAACTGGTATCCTACTTTTTTATATTGACAGGCATTTCATGGTTTACCTTCTGGTGGGTCGTGCCTGTTGTCGTTTTTATCATCAGCTATTTATTTTTTCAACATGCAGGGAAGGCTTTCCTTCTACACTTTTTATTTCTCTTTCTTCTTTGGTTTGCCACAAGTTATATCAAAGATGGTCAGGTAGATGGTGCTGTTTCTGCTTTTTTAGCATCCTTATCAGGAGGATTACCTAAGGTGATGACATATGTGATTTCCGGTTTGATAGGCGGAGCTTTTGCGGGATGGGCGGCATATTTAGGTGTTATGTTAAGGAGAATAGTGGCTGTAAACAAACCTTTGAGGTAATTCGAAATGGATTCGTCAAAAAATATTGCCATCTTATGCCACAAACTGTCCGGAAACGGCAAAGGACTTTCCATAGCCCGGGAAACAGCAGGAATCCTTGATAATCTCGGCATAAACCATACGCTTTTTATCAATCAATGGCCAAACGACTTTTTGTCTTTTTCAGAAATATGGATTTCCGGAGGTGATGGAACCATTCATCATTACATCAATAAATACAATCCGGAACAATGGCCCGTGGCTTTAATCGGCGGAGGAACCGGCAACGATTTAAAAACATTTTTGTATGGAAAAAACAATATTGAAGACCACATCCGAAATCTCCTGAACCATTATAACGACGATTATATTGATTTAGGAAATTGTAATGGTATTTTGTATGCCAACTCCCTGGGTATTGGCTTCGACGGTGATGTTTTGAAAAATATGATGTCCATCCGAAAAATAGGCGGTCATCTGGGTTATCTGATCGCTGTTATAAAAACCATTTTTACCTTTCGGGAAAAAACCTTTGTTGTATCTTTTTCTGATAAAAAATTGAAGATTCAACCGGTGATTCTCGCTGTATCAAACTCAAGGCTGACCGGAGGTGGATTTATCATCGCACCAAAGGCAAGTCTTATGGACGGTTATCTCGATCTGATGTATACGGACCCACTGCCTTGGTGGAAAAGATTATGGGTTTTGCCTAAAGTTGAAAAAGGTAATCACCTGTTGCTTTCCAGCGTACACCATGAACATGTACAACAAATCCAAATTAAACCAACAAGTGAAGTGATGTTTCAAATTGACGGAGAATTAATGTCTGCCGACAAATTTGACATTAAAATACACGATAAAAAGTTAAAACTTCGTTTGGTAAAGTTACCGGAATAATTAGCAAAATAGCCTTCGTTATCTTTGTCCGCTCACTTCAATCATCAGGTCCTCTACGTGATGAACAATTTTCGTGTACTCCACATCTCTTTTAATAGATCTGTCTCTGTGCAAAGGAAGCTGCACCGGAATGTGTGATACAATTCTTGAAGGAGCATATTTCATAATATAAATATCGTCACCAAGATATACAGCTTCAGAGATATCATGGGTCACAAAAATGATGGTGGAATGAAACCTGTTCCACAATTCAGCCAAAAGCTCCTGCATGGCTATTCTGGTTTTTACATCCAAAGCTCCAAAGGGCTCGTCCATCAGTAATATTTCCGGGTTTGCCAATACACTTCTGGCTATGGCTACCCTTTGCAACTGACCACCGGACAAGGTAGGATACATGGCGTATTTTTTTTCATGACCTTCCAGACCTACGATTTTAATCATTTCCATGGCCTTTTCTTCCCTTTCTTTTTTGGAAATACCTTTAAATTCCAAAGCCAAGGCTACATTTTCCAAAACCGTCATCCAGGGCAAAGAAGAATACTGTTGAAAAACCATACTGATCCGGTTTTTATCATCCAATGGTTTACCATGAATCAGGATTTCACCTTCTGTAGGTTTCTGAAGGCCGGCAATATACCTGAGAATGGTGGATTTGCCGCATCCCGACATCCCCAGGATAATGGCAAACTGTCCTTGTCCCGGTTTGTCTTCGATCACCAGATTAAAGTCTTTGATGATCCAGTTCTGACCATTGTCATAGCTTTGACTTACATTGCGAAGTTCAATGATATTTTGCAAAGCTGCACTGTCTTTTGATACAAATTCAGACATTTTTTACTTTCTTTTTTGAAAAAAATGGTACACCTGATAAACCAGTATCAGAAAAAACATAACATGAATCGTCCATTGAGACTCCCCGAATAAATAGGATAATGGTTTTACATTTCCCAAAACAGAGGAAAAAACGGAAAAATATTCATTGATCATGAGTAACAGGTATATGACCATAAATACCCAGGTCAAAACCAGCATCACGTAATCGATCACTACATCAAACTCTGAAACATGTTTCATGTCTTTGCCTTCATACGTGGCTTTTACCTGATATTTATACGGGAAAAACTTCCTGTCGAGATATGAAAATATTCTATCCTGAAAAATCCCGATAATCAAAATAAGAATGAGGCAGGCAAATGTTTTGTCTACCCTACCCATCCGTTGTCCTGTCCGAAATATTAAAGAACCCAAACCTCCCTGGTCGGCACTCGTTTCGGCTACAATAATGTATGTCCACGAAATAGCGGTGAGAATTCTGATATCATCCGATAATTTTGAAATCACCGCCGGGATATATACGGACCAGATCGTCTGCCAATAATTAGCACCAAGGGTATAAACCGTTTTCAGATAAACATCATCCACTTCATCAATGCGTTGGATGACAATCGGCAAAAGGTAAATAAATATACCAAAGGCCAAAAAATTGATTTTAGCCTCTGTATAAATCCCAAACCAGATAATAAACAATATGGTCAGAGCCGTCAAAGGCAAAAAACGGATTGCGTCAACCACTTTTTGGAAAGCGCCCCGGAACAAAGGAACCAAACCGATGATAAATCCAACCGGAAGGGCGTAACCGATCGCTTTGATATAACCTCCGAGATTCAGTCCGATCGATCGCATCATGTTCATGATCAGTTCGTTATCACGATACAATTCTCCAAAGGCAGTTAACACCCTCAAAGGATGCGGCAGACTCGATTTTTTCATTATCGGCTCCGTACCACTGGTCAATATCACCCAAATGGCTAAAAAAAACAATAATCCACCTATGGTGAGTATGAATGATTGTTTTTTAGTGAGGGTACCTCTGAGGGTAAATAGCCATTTGAAATCCATGAATATCTGAATTAATTACCTATCAATACAAACTCTGTTCTTCTGTTTTTAGCCTTACAATCAGCTGATGCATTGGACTCACAGCCCTGTACCGGCTTATCAGGACCATTTCCTACGATGACAAATTTATTTCCGTCAAGGCCATATTCAGCCTTCAGATAGTCAGCTACTGCTTTGGCTCTTTTTTCACTGAGGGCCATATTGCTTTTTCGGGAACCTACATTATCGGTATTCCCTTCAACCCTGATTTTTACATTACCAAAGGTTTTTGCTACGTCGGCAAACTGAAGGTCAATGATGGTTTTGGCATTTTCACTCAGGGTAAACTGACCGGTTTCAAAATTGATGCTGATCGGTTTGGAAGCAATTGCCGGAGCTTTAACCTCAGCAGAGGTGGTAGGAGCAAACGTTTTTCTTCCTTCTGCGGCATAAGCCTGTCCTGTCAGATTGGCATCGGCAGCCTGTACCGCACCTGTATAAATCACACTTCGGAACGGAGGAGCACTGCCTTCAAGATCACCGGTTTCAACAAATTTTTTGGACATTTTTGAATATAAATCATCGCCTTTCATTCCTTTATATTCCGGATTCAACCCAAAAAAGTTGAGATTATCTCCATGTGATGTCCAATATACATTTTCCATCATTCCCAAAGCATCTTCGCTCGTCAAACCAAACAATTCAGCCAGATATTTAGCTGATTTTTCTCTATTGGATTTATTGGCTTTTACTTCTGCCAAACCTTTCATCCAACCTTCATAAAAACCATTAATCATCTCTCTTTTTTCGTTGATGGTCGATTGACTTGCAAACATGATGTCTGCGATGATATGGGATTGTTCGCGGGTAGTCAATAAAATTTTTGAACCCGGAACATCTCTGGTAGCCAGGATATCATCCGGACTCCATACCACTGCTGCATCCACATCATTGCTCCTGAAAAGTTCTGCTGCTTTGAGGTTATCGCTGGTTTTGATCACATTGACATCACTGTATTTAAGACCTGCTGCCTCCAGAGATGATGTGAGTAATGTCTGTGCCGGTGAAGGAACGGCTACCGCAATTCTTTTTCCTTTCAGATCATTGACTGAATTAATTCCTCTTTTGGCAATGATGGCGTCCCCGCCTCTGGACCAGTCTACCTGCATGATGGCTTTGGGAGCAAACTCATTGAGATCCTTAGGACCGGTATACAATGGGAAAGCATCCGCTGTCTGTACCATGATATCATATTCTCCTGCCATCCAGGCATTTAATGCAGTCATCAGATCATTTTCAAGGATAAATTCGACATTAAATCCATATTCCTTGTAAAAACGGCTGTTTGAATTTGCAGCTGCACCTTCATTAAAATACAAACCCGGTGCATAACCTCCCCAGGTGACCAACTGAACCCTGAGGGTATTTGGATCCCTTTTACCACCTGTTGCGGATGATATGGGTTTTCCATCGCTGTCTTTCGCTTCCGTTTCTGATTTTTGGGCCTGATTCTGAAGATCTTTCCCCAATTGGGTATTATTTAATACATATCTTACACCAAAAAATATAACTCCCAAAATCACCAATGTGATTAATAATTTTGAAAATCTGGTTAATTTAGCTGCCATAACTGTTTTGTTTTTAATAGATAATATTATTCAAATAAATTGTCGTACTGATTGGTGCGTCCCACTTTTTCCGGATGCGAAATCGGAGCATTAAGATCCAATACATCCGCTGCATCATTGGCTCTGTGGATGATATCTTCTTTTTCACCGCCAAGCAATAAAGAAGTTGACTCTGCTTCCCATTTTTCGAGCATTTTGAGTCCTTCTTCTTCAAACACTCCGTTTTGAAGATCGATGGACTGCATAAATCCTTGTGAAACTTCCATAAACCGTTCGATTTCTCCGACTTTTTTGCTGACGTCATCGGCTACAGCCTCGAGAGCTGCATCAAACATCGCTTTTTTGTCCGGATCCCCTTTGATCACGCTCATGGCAGACCTCATCGCAGAAGTGGAAGCAAGAATGGCTTTCCTTTCCTGCTCTTTGACCATGACCTGGTCGGTGATATCTTCTACTAATATCTCAGAATTTTCGTACATTTTGGCCAATACCCGATAAAGGATTTCCATTTTTTTGTACAAATCTTCCAGTTTAACATTGGATTCCTGCAATCTGCCTGCTTTGCGGCTTTTCAACAACATTTGAGCCTGTTGATTACTTGAAGCAGCCTGACTCGCCTGATTGAGATTGGTATCAATTTCTTTTTTATTATTGATAATCATCTCATTGAGTTTGTGCATCTGCCCCCTCAGTTGCCCAATCTGTCGGTTCATTTTGGTGAGGTTTGTTTTCAGATCCTGAACATAGGATTTGAGAATTCCGATCGGATCAATTTCCACAAATAAGCCGGTTATCCACCGCATCGCACTTTTGTACATAAAGGAAACCAATGTCCGGGTAGAAGGATCCAAAACCATGTATATGAGAACCCCTAAAGTCAGCAAGGCAGTAATCAAACCAATCGTTGTCGAAAGAAAAGATAAAATGGCACCCAAAAAACCTATGGCGAGGTATCCCCCCGCAAAAAGAAGCATCATTAAAATAACGGCTCCGGTTACTCCTTCCGGTTTACTCCAGAATGATTTCGGTTTTGTCTCTGACATGTAAAAAAAATTAAGGTCAAATATAACAGGTTTTAACGTCAAGGCAAAAAAAAACATACATTATTCACCTTCCGGGCTACAAATACTTTGATATCATCGATAAACCAATATTAGATACCAAACTATTCGTTATGATTCAACGTATGTTTTTATTTTCTGAACATCTTCCAGCATTTGATTGCTGATAAGTTTATGCGCAGCAACAAATTGAGCATTGGTAGTATCAATTTTAATAATGGCTTCGCTGATTTCTCCCCTGATCTTTTCAAGCTGTAAGGTTTGTTTTTCAATTTCGGCCTGCATTTGGGCTATTTGTTGTTTCTTTTTGGCTATGTCCGCCTCTGAAGCTTTTAATTGTTCTTCTTTACCGCCGACCTGTAGTGCTTTTTGTTTTTGGAGCGCTTCTTTAAATCTCGCTTCTTCCTGATTGATGGTGGTAATATAATGTTGTACACTATCTATTAATTTTTCTTTGGTCAAGCCCATCGTTTTGCCCATGATAAACGAAGATTTGTATCTGGTAGCCTCATCCATATCGAGTTTTGACAATGATTGCAGCGAGTTTTTAAATTCCAGATAGTCAAAACCTTCTTTATTGGTAGCTTCAATAGCCCGCATGAGAATATCAATAAATTTCGGATCAATCCCGGTTTTACCATCACTCACAGACGAAATAACCGGATCCGGAATGCTGGTGTAATGTGTTTCCGCCTGGGTTGTATTTTCGGTTTTTACGGCACTTCCGACCTGTTGCTCAGGAGTAGGAACAGCATTCGGATCTTCTTCGATAAACAAAGATTTTAATTTTTTTATCATGGACATAAAAACGATATTTTATTTGTAAGGACAAAAGTAAGAAAAAATACACGTCTGATCAATAAGGATCCACATCTATCGTAATTTTGACATCCCGGTAAGTTTTTATATCGTACAACATACGTTTACTATCCAGTAAAAACCGTTTAATTCCCTGTATTATCAGAGGTCTGTTTTCCATCTTTATCAATATCTGAAAAATATACTGCCCCCGGAGTCTTGGTATCGCTCCCGGAGCGGGTCCCAAAACCCTGTTGGTAAGTTTTTCTTTCAGGATAATGGACAATTGGTTGGCTGCGGCATCGGCTTTTGCCGGATTTTTATGTGAAATTTCAATAAAAATCAACCGATAAAAAGGAGGATACAAAAACTTTTTCCTTTCCTCCAACTCTCTTTGAAAAAATGACAGATAATCGTGTTTTTCTGTCTCCCGGATCACCGGATGGGCCGGCATATAGGTTTGAATGATCACTTTGCCCGTTTTTTCCCGACGTCCGGATCTCCCCGAAACCTGGGTCATCAACTGATAAGCCCGCTCTCCTGCCCTTACATCAGGATAACGCAACAGCGCATCTGCCAATAAAATCCCTACGACAGAAACATGGGCAAAATCCAAACCTTTAGTCAACATTTGGGTACCAATCAGAATGTCGGTCAAACGGTGCTCAAAATCGTACAATATAGACTCCATAGCTGCTTTGGTGGATGCATTGTCCATATCTAACCTTGCCAGTCTGGCTTGCGGAAAAAGTTCGCTGATCTGAGATTCGATTTTTTCCGTTCCGAATCCGATTTCTTCCAGTGTTTGCGATCCGCAGGCCGGACACAATTTCAGTAACGGCAACTTATAGCCGCAATAGTGACAACTGAGCCGATGGGTGATTTTGTGCAGGGTCAGGTGGACATCACAATTTTGACACATAGCTTTCCAGCCACAGGTTTTGCACAAAAGTGTGGGTGCAAAACCACGTCGGTTCTGAAACAAAATGACCTGCTCATGATTGGCCAATGCTTCTTCAATATGTTGTTTCAACTCAAAACTGACGATACCATCAAAACGGTCGTCCTTATTTTCTTTTTTGAGATCGACAATGGATATTTCAGGTAAGTTGGCCTCACCAAAACGCTCAAATAATTCTACCAGACCATATTTCCCCTTTGTGGCGTTGTAGTAGGATTCGAGACTGGGTGTGGCAGAACCCAGAATAATGGGAATATTGTGTTTATTAGCCAGATAAATGGCAGCATCTCTTGCGTTATAACGGGGATTCGGGTCTTGCTGTTTATAGGAAGGATCGTGTTCTTCATCAACTATAATCAGTCCCAGGTTGTCAAAAGGCAGAAAAAGGCTGGATCTCGCACCCAGAACGATGGAAGTTCCGGTTTTGACAGCATTCCACATTTCGACACGTTCGTTGTTGTTCATTCTGGAATGATACACCAAAACTTTTTCTGAAAAATATTTCTGAACTTTCTGAACGGTTTGTGTGGTGAGTGAAATTTCGGGAACAAGATATAAAATCTGCTTACCTTCCTGTCTTACCCGGCTGATCAGGTGGGTATATACCAGGGTTTTGCCGCTGCCGGTGATACCATGCAGCAATACAGGCATTTTTTTATCAAAATAATCGATGATTTTGTGAAAAACATCGGTTTGAAGAGGTGATAATTTATGAATCTCTTCGACCTCAACGATATCAGGTTTTCCGAGTCGTGAGATTTCTTTTTCAACAAGATTCAGGATACCCTTTTTTTCCAGAGCATTACATACCGATCTGTCTACTCCGGCAAGGTGATAGATATCGGTGAGGGGAATTTCGGTATTTCTGTTTTTGGACAATTGAAAATACGAAAGTAATGCCTGGGTTTGTTTGGAAGATTTTTCCACCAATAAAAAAGCTTCACCGATTTTATCCATTTGGTTTGCCCAGTGGGATGAAAGTATTGCTACGGTTATTTTTTTCGGCTTAAATTTTTCGATCAAAGTTTCCCTGACATGGATGACACCTGCCTGTAATAAATTTTTTATAATATGAAAAATGGACTTTTGCTGAATGATGGCCTGAACATCCGAAACACTCAGCGAATGCCGTATGGATATAGCTTCGGCTACAAGAAATTCAGCATCGCCCAATTCCATAAAATCCCCGTCATATTCAGGATTCAGGATAAACGATGTTTCACTGGAAAGCTTCATGCCGGCCGGCAAAGCTATCGTCATCACTTCTCCCAGGGTACAACAATAATAATCCGCTACCCACTTCCAAAAATCCAGCATGATCAGAGATACACTCGGGCTGGTATCCAATACGGAAAGAATCGGTTTTGCTTTGTAGAGTTCCGGTGCTTCTTCCTGCAAAGAAACAATCACGGCGGCGTATAATTTATTTTTCAGTGAAACTTCGACTCTTGTCCCCACTGAAACATCCTGAATCATAACATTAGGCACACTGTAGGTATACAGCGTGTTCAATGCCAGTGGAAAAACAACGGTTGCGTACACTAAAACTTTGGATTGTGATCAAAAGGAATAAACAATTCTGAAAGGTACAAGTTTTCTGTATTTTTTTATTGCTGCAAAATAAATACTTTTGAAGGATATAACCGACGTTCAGATGATAAATTGCCATTCCCGAAACAATTTGTAAAAAAAGATTGTCATTACTTCTGTAAAATCAACAACACATGTCTTCTTATTATCTTTTATTGGGAACCAATCAAGGCGACCGCATCCAAAACCTGAAAACGGTAATGGAAAAAATCACGCGAAACGCCATAACGTTACAGGAAATATCTTCGGTATACGAAACAGAAGCGTGGGGACTGGAAGATCAACCTCACTTTTTGAATCAGGCCTGCCATATAAACACGGACATCAAACCCCTTGATTTATTGTCCCTCCTGAAAACCATAGAAAAAGACATGGGCAGGGAAACAGGAGAAAAATGGGGTCCCAGAATCATAGATATTGACATCCTGTATGTTGACGATCTTGTTATGAACCATGAGTTGCTGACTATTCCACATCCCGGAGTTTACGAAAGAAATTTTGTATTGTTACCCCTGATCGAAATCGCCGGAGAGTTTGTTGATCCCGTCAAAAAAATCACTGTTGACGAAATCTACGATCTCTGCCCTGATACAAAAGAAGTGTATTTGTACGACGAAGAGGAATAATTTTTTTTGACGATGTGACTATTTGACTATTTGATAAGTTGGTTCGAAACTTCCGGGCTTTTCATATTAGTTCATTCAAGAAACATCGTTAAAACCTCAATACACTATCCACTTCTCCGTAAATGACGTGGTGCCGTCTTCGTCAGTAAGCCTGATCAGATACAATCCGGAATTCAACTTGCCGGATAAAACACATTCTAAATGAAAGGTTCGCTCTCCTGAAAATTGAAGAATACCGGTCTGTATACTTTTTGAATCTGCCACCAGTTTTCCGGTGACGTCAATAATTGTCCTGATGTGGATTAATACAACCCTGATTTTTAAGAAATTCCCTATTTCTTTAAACAAAAATCCGATTTTTTAATTTTCTTTACATACCAATGAACATTATGTTTTTCAGATATAAAAAAGCGATACTCGTATCATTCCTTATTTTTACCGCTGTTTGCGGGTATTACACGACAAAACTGAACTTTACATTTTCTTTTGAACATTTTTTTCCCAAGGATGATCAAGATTATTTGTTCTACAAATCTTTTATCAAAGATTTTGAACCTGATGACAATTTTTTCCTCATCGGGATTCCGAATAAACCGAATGTTTTTGATTCCACCTTTCTCAAAAAAGTAGATGAAGCTACCAAAGCGATCCCGAAGATAGCTCAGGTTACCCAGGTGCGCAGTCTGACCAATATGGATTTTCCGGTCAAAACGCCTTTTGGTTTTATGACTGTACCCGCGCTGCACATCGGCGATCCTTCCCGCTACGAGGAAGACAAAGCAGGGATTTTTGCAGACAAACGATTGGTCAACAACCTCATCAATGAAGAGGGTACTGCCCTCACCATTTCGCTCAAAGTCATTGATAATATTAGTCTGGATGATTCTAAAAACCTCGTCAAAAGCCTGGATTCTATTTTCAAAATAGCCAATATTGAAGAAAAACATTATCTCGGAAGAGCCTATTTCCAAACGGAACTGGTGGACTTTCAAACCAACGAAATCCGACGAAGTACGATTATTTCAGGGATTCTGATCACTTTGTTTTTATACTTTTTATACAGAAGACCCATTGCCGTAGGGATTACTTTAACCACTGTCGGAGTCGGTTTAGTCATTTTTATGGGGTTATTGGGATTTTTTGGCTACGAACTGACAGCCCTCTCAGCACTTTTTCCCGTGTTGATGCTGATTGTAGGTAGTTCGGACGTCATTCACATCTACACCAAATATTCCGATGAACTAAAAGTCAATCCGGACAGGTATCAGGCGATGTGGATCACCCTGAAACAAATTGGATTGGCCACCCTGATCACGTCTCTGACAACAGCTTTCGGATTTGCTTCTCTTTCGACCTCAAAGCTCGAAAGTATCAGAGAATTCGGCATGCAATGTGCTTTAGGTGTCGTCATTGCCTATGTCACCGTTATTTTGTTTATGGTTCCGCTTTTGCTTTTGGTACATGAAAAACCGAATCAAAAAGTCGAAAAAGTCGCTGGGTTTTGGGATTCACTTTTGGTCAAAATATATAGCATTACCCAATACAAATCGAAACAAATACTCTATATCTTCGGATTTTTTTCCATCCTTTCTATAGCAGGAATATTTATCATTCAAACCAATTACAGCATCATCGACAATCTGCCGCTATACAGCAAAGTACGTGGCGATTTTGAGTTTTTTGAAAAAAACTTTGGTGGTTTCCGTCCTTTGGAATATGCCATTACATCCAAAAATGATACGATCGGCGTAGAAAGTTTTGAAATCCTCAGCGAAGTCAATAAACTGGAAGAAAAACTAATATCCTACCCTTTTGTCAAATTAGCTTTGTCGCAGGCAACCCTCTACAAAAGTGTATCCCGGTCATTTGGAGGCAATCAGGCGGAAGCTTATGTATTTCCGAAAGACAAAGAAACTTTTTTGCAATATGAAGCCCTGATTGCCCAGGCAGCAGGCAAAGAGTCTGCCGTCATGGTCAGTAAGGATGGTACTAAAACCAGAATTTCCGGAAGGGTACAGGATATTGGTGCTGATAATGTCAAAATTTTCAGTCAGGAAGTGGATGATTGGATCAATATGAATCTGGATACTTCGTTGATTTCTATCCGTCGTACCGGAACAGGTTTGGTTTTGGACAAAAACAGCATTTATGTCAAAGATAACATCATTCAGGGTCTCGGTATCAGCTTGATTCTGATCTCTATGCTCATGGGTTTAATGCTCAAATCCTTCAGAATGTTGTTCATAGCCCTGATTCCAAACATATTCCCGCTTTTAGCTGTTGGGGGTATCCTGGGATTTTTCAGCATCGATCTGGAAGCCGGTATTTCGATTGTTTTTGCTATCATATTTGGTATAGCCGTAGATGATACCATCCACTTTTTGGCAAAATACAATTTGTTATTAAAAGATGGTATTGATAAAGAAACAGCTATCCAACGAACAATCAAAGAATCAGGAAAAGCCATAATATTTACCTCTTTGGTGCTTTCTATGGGTTTTATGGTGATGGTTTTTTCGCATAATAAAGCAACTTTTGTCATCGGCGTATTGATGTCGGTGACGTTATTTACAGCATTATTATGTGATTTGTTTTTATTGCCTGTTTTGTTAAGAAATTGGCATCATCCGAAGGTATCAAAATCTGAATAAAACAGAATGTCGTTTCAGGTAGACAACAATTAAACGATTCAACACCTAAACAACTTAGCAGCTAAACAAATTAACAGCTCCACACTAAATAAAATGCCAAACATCGATCCTACCCTACTCGAATCCTTGCTGCAACAACAGGAACATCTGAACAAAATACAGCACGAAATATATGAAAATTTTAATGTCCTGCTAGAAAGCTTGAAAACAAAGGTCGACAATCAGGATATTGTCGTCGAAAATCAAAGCCGCATCATCAGCAATCAGGATATCATTGTTAATAATCAACTGAACATCATCAATAACCAAAAACAGATTGTTCAGAATCAGGTGACGCTTGCAGTTATCCTTAAAACTCAGGTTAAAGTTCTCTCGTCCCTTGAACAATTAAAAGGTAATCCTACATCGGAGGTTGAAATACAAAAAGATGTCACTGATCTTTTTCGCCAATCCAAAGAAGAATTCGAAAAAGGATTGCTTGATTTACAAAATATTTAAAGGGACGTTACGACCAAACTTTGGTTTTTTCTTCAAGTAATTTAATATTGATTCTTAAGGTTTTATTTTCAGACTCCTTACTTTGTAATAATTGTTGCAACATCTGAAACCGTAAAGTAGCACTTTCCAACCGTTGATGCAATAATTTTAAATGAAACTGATATTTTTCCTGGTCCAGATTTTCATAAGAACTTTCTACTTCTTCCAATATTGTTTTTTCAGTTTGGCTACTGCTATTTGTTGAGGAACGGGTCACATCGACTTTCAATATCTCATCAATAGATAGTGAAAAAAATGAACTGAATATTCTGAGGATCTCCAGACCCGGTGTTGATTTATTGTTTTCATAATCAGACAATGCACTTTTACTAATGCCGGTCAGGTTACTCATTTCCACCAATGTCAGTTTTTTCTTTTTCCGTAGAAATTTGACATTGTGGCCGAAAAACTGATTTTCCTTTTCCATTTGATTGTTTGTTCTGCTCATGTTGACTTTTGTAGTCAAAATTGAAAAATATTCAAACCTGTTTTCATTTGATGAAGGTATCCAACCTTTTTCGAATAAATTATGGCGAATCAACCACATAATAATTCCGAAAATTCGGAATTACACATCAAAAAACAAGGTTATATACAAAAAAGTCTTCTTTTTGTTGAAATTTTAAAAAAAAATATTCCAATTATTTGGAATTTACATTTTCATGATATTATCTTTGTTGATAATATTCAGATTTTACAAAAATCTCAGAAACTTACACAATCAATTCTACACATTTTATTTCAGGTATTTACGATTCTTAAACAATTACTGTTGGCGTATTAATTTTTAATATAACGTCAACATACTGTTTTTCGGCATGTTTTTCCGGCATCGTTTCAGGTAATATTTTGTGTCAGGTTATTTGTATTTTTTTAATGTTTAAAAATCAGAAATGTTATCGCAACCCCGCACCAATCATTCAAAATTTTCGCTGCTTCTTTTAGCCGGCTTTTTACTTTTATGGATGCCTTCCTGTCAGAAAGACGAATTTGTCGACCTTTCAGAGACTCAGGATTACGACCCCGACTTTTTGTACAAATATTATGACCACCTTTGCCTGAGCATCAAAACCACACCAGGATTTTTCCCTCCTCAGGCTGCCAGAGCTTATGGTTATATTGGTATAGCGCAATACGAAGCCGTTGTTAACGGAATCAAAAATGCCCAAAGTCTTCAGAACCAGTTAAATGGTTTTTCAGAATATAAACTCCCGTTACCGGAACAAGGTAAAGAATATAACTGGGCTTTGGCATCCAATGCAGCCACGGCAAAAATTTTCAAATATATGTTTGAAAAGAGCCTTTCGGCAAATAATGCACGGATATTGGACAGCCTCGAATCACAAATTCAAATTTCTTTAATGCAAGGTGTTCGTTCCGACGTCATCGATCGTTCAGTAAGCTTCGGACAGAAAATTGCCGATGTTGTATTTGAATATTCCAAAACAGACGGCGGACATGAATCCTATCTTGCACCTTTCCAACTTCCGTTTGTTGTGCCTAACGATGATTATTGTTGGGCTCCGACAGGTGCAGCACTACAACCTCTGAGCCCGAAATGGGGTTCAAACCGTCCTTTTTTATCAATCAATGTCACCCAAACGCAGGTGGTTCCTCACACACCTTTTTCAGCAACGCCGGGTACTCCTTTTTATAATGAAGCCATGGCAGTGTACGGTACGGTAACCAATAATGCACCTGAACAGATTGAAATCGCCAAATATTGGGCTGACGATCCTTTTATGACTTGTACTCCGGCAGGACATACCTTTAATATCCTTACTCAAGTGATGCGCGAAGAACGGGTAACTCTTGCCAAAGCTGCCATGTCATACGCCAGAATGTGTATCGCCGAAAATGATGCCTTTATTGCTTGTTGGAAGGGCAAATACGACTACTTCCTCATTCGACCAGTGACGTACATCAAAAGATATATCGACCCCAATTTTGCTACGGTCATCGGAACTCCGCCATTTCCGGCGTATACTTCAGGACATTCCTGTGAAATTGGTGCCGGATCCAGGATTCTGACCGATTTATTCACCGACGGAAGCGGCAACTATTTATTTACAGACTACAGCCAGTTACAGTTTGGTTTTAAAGCCAGAAGTTTTTCCAATTTTAATGATATGGCGGAAGAATGTGCCAACAGTCGCTTGTATGGAGGAATTCACTTTCCGATGGACAATAGCAAAGGCCTTCAGGTAGGAAAATCAATCGGCGACAATGTCAACAAAAGAATATTGTGGCCGGTATTTGTCCGGTAATCACTTTGAAAACCGGATCGTTTTGAAGAATCAGCTTTACTTATTAACGGTATTGAGTATTTGTTATTTCCTTCTCTCTTGTGGTTCAGATACTACAGAGAAGGAAATAACAAATTTTGCCAGAATTCAATGTCAAACCATACGACTTAAAAACGCCAGATTTGCGTTAGCCGATAGTATCAGAATTTTAGAAAATGATACGGTAACCCATAAAACTACCCTGTTAACCTTAAAAACCAAGGCAGATGAACTCAAAAAAGAGAGCCTCATCGTCGCTGATTCCCTCAAACAACAAATGGATTTACTATTCCAAAATAAACTTACTTCTGAAGAAAAAAAACAAAACTTCCTGAAAGCTGTCGACGAATACCAACAAAAATGGTCATGCGAATAAAGCAACTAAACGTCTGATGGAAAGGTAACCTTTTCATTAAAAAAGTTACGTATTCATCAGGTTAAAATTGAATGCAATATAGCGAATTTACAAACAAGATGCTGCTGAAATGTTGTTATAGCCAGAACCTTTGTTGTTTCAAATCCTTATATGGTCTCCTTCTATATGTATGTAGTTACCGGCAATTCATCCCGAATGTTTACTTTCTGACGGACTTAACCATTTGTTGTCCATGTAACTGATTTTACAAATATGACAAAACATCTGCCGTGTAAGCAAACTGTTATGTACAACACCATCAGACCATACAGAATTTCCATCTCTACATTTTTAATTATGTGTAAGACCAAACTTTATGATTGTTAAAAGTTCGCTTTCAGGCCAACATTAAAGCTTAAGGGCATATTCGGTCTGTAACCTTGCGGAAGGTTAGCGACAATTGAATTATTGTTGGTCACATTATTGGAGGTAGCAAAAACCGAAAGGTTACGACTCATGGAATAGTTAAAAGATACATCCATAATAAAAAATCCTGCTATGGCATTCACATCATTGTACAATACATTATCTGAAGGCAAGACAGTCTCATTCCTCCCCGGTTTTACTCTGGTGATACCGGTATATCGCCCTGTTAAAGTGGCATTCAATTTTTTATGCTCGATGGCAATACTGGCAGTTAATAAATGAGGCGTAATAAACGGAATGACATCATTTTTTTGGATAGGTCCACTACCCAAATCACCTCCTCCATTGATAAATGACTCCTTAAAAACCGCATAGGTATAGGTATATGCGATACTAACCGGTAATTTAAAAGCAGCGTCAACCCCTTTCCGGTAAAGCACATCATAAGTGACAGCCATTTCCAGCCCATGGATGTTTGCATTTCCGGCATTAAACATATCTCCGGTACCAGCACCACCACCCGAAACATTATCAGAGCCCAATATATTTTTATAGTCGTTTAAAAAAACAACCAACTGAGTATTTATGGCGCCTTTGTTATACCGACAACCTAATTCATAGTTTACTGAAGTTTCAACTTTTGCCTGTCCCGTGGTGCTGCTTACGGAAGGCATTCCGGGAGGCGAAAATCCTTTATGAACACCACCGAAAACACTCATATTCTGATTAAATTCATAATTTGCACCGAAACCGGGCAATACAACATACAAGTTGTTTTCTGCAGATCTTAATGCGTCACCCAATCTGGCATTATCTGTGGTACCAAAATTTCGGAAATCAAAATTGATTGTTTCAAATCGGAGCCCCGGACTTAGTTTTAATCCTTTAAAACGTACATCATAACTTAAAAAAGATGCAAAACTTTTTGCATTCCTGATTTGATTTTCTCTATTGCCTCTGAAGCCGATACCTGTTTGAATCAACACTCCGTTTGACATGTTATATGTCGAACTTGTGGCATATCTGTCTGACTGATCGAGATGATAGCGGAGACCAAACTGTAAAGTATGGTTCAATTTTTTGGTGGTAAAAATATATTGGGCATTGGTTTGTAATCCTTTTGAAAAGTATGTTCTGTCAGACGATTGTGCCTCAACAGACCCGTTGGATCGTCCCGCCATAATTTGATAACCCTCTTGATTTGTTATCGGGTCTGATAAAATAAGTTGGATACTTTTGCCACCAAAAGAATTGGCCCTGTCCCAATTTCTGAATGTGAAGGAATAATAAGCAGTTGTATGAATCGTCAAACCTTTGATGGGAAGAATGGTGTGACTAAGAGAAATATGATTATGTTTCATATTCAAAAAATCTTTTTGTGTCCCTGCATACCTTCTCAGTGGATTCACTTTATAGTCCTCGTAGGTAAGCCCCAAATACGTTTCCTGTCCATCTTCGGTCGTATTTAAAAATTTTAACGTTACAGATTGCTGTATGTTTTTATTTTCATCGGTGTGCCAGCGCAATTTTCCCATGACATCTCTTCTGTCAAATCCCGTTTTTCCTTCGTTTTCCAATTCTTTAAACCCATCACTGGCGAAACGGTTAATTTCAAAAACGTAATCAAAATTTTTATGGCTATCCCCTATCCAAACCCTTTGTTGATTGGTGCCGAAACTCCCGTAAGATAGTAAAGCAAACCCTTTACATGATGTTGGAATAGCTGTTGAGAGCAGATTTACCGCTCCTCCTATTGTATAAGGACCATATTCTATCTGACTGCTACCTTTGAGCACTTCGACACCTTGCATCCGTGTAAAAGTCGGAAAGTAATAAGCAGAAGGATCTGCATAAGGTGCCGGAGCTATAAGGATACCATCTTCCATAAGGGTTATCCTGGCACTTCGATTTACTGGCGTTCCTCTTAATCCGATGTTAGGCCTGAGACCGAAACCTTCCTCATCCCTTATATTGACCCCCGGGATGATGCGCAAAACGTGATTAATATTAGGTTGGTTAAGTTTTTCCAGCGTCCGGTGATTCAGAAACTGACCTGCACCCGGGATGGAGTTTGTTCTGTCTCCTACGATGGTGATTTGTTCAATATTGGTTACTGTCAAAGAATCCGACTTATATTCCTGCCCGAATATTTCCACTCCTGAAAATACTAAAATCCATACCAAAACCAACCTGCTCATTTATCTTTATTTAGACTAATTATAATTAATGGGGCAAAAGTAATCAGAAGAAAACGTCTGAATTTTAGGAAAGAGGAAAAAATATTTAGTTATCGGGAAAAACTTGTTTAATCTGTTGGCTTGGTGTAATGCCAAAAAAGTTTTTGTAAGATTGACTGAAACTACTCAATGAAGCATATCCTACCTTGTAAGATATGTCAGTAATCTTCGGGTTATTGCCGTGCAACAAATGTTTTGCTTTGATCATCCTGTTTTCCTGAATAAATTCAAAAATAGTCTGTCCAAAAACTTCTTTAAAACCTCTTTTCAGATAACATTCATTTGTACCAACATTATTGGCTATGATGGCAATCGTCAGGTTATTGGCTAAATTATCAAGAATATATTTTTTGGCCTTTTGAATTTTATCAATCTCCCCGGGTTTGTTCACATAATTACACCTTTCACAACTTTGCTGCAACAAAAAATTATTTTTCTGTGCCTGGTATAATAAAAATAAAACGGCACTCTCCAAAAATATTTTCCTATATATACCTGCTGCATTGCAGTGCAGAATATCCAACAGTTTGGATTCCATTTTACAACAAACAGGTTGGTCCCCTCTACTTAAATCCAACGATTCATTGTATTTTTTCAGATATTTTTTTGTTATGCGAATTTGTAATACAAATGAATTTTTATCCAAATCCGAAAGGATGTCTTCGGAAATCAGTCCGAAAGTCAGGTAAATGTATCCATTATCCAACGTCGTTTTACAAAACGATTTATGGATGTCAGGATTGATTTGGGTGTTTATATAAATATATTCATTGATACATTCCATGTTGCAAAGGTACAGCTTTAAGCGAAAACATTAAGACAAAACAGCCAAAATCAGGATCATTTTAAAAACAAACCTTATTTTTTTTCCGAAATTAATAATGCTACACCTGATTAAAATATGGGTATAAAACAAAACAAAAATATTTTTTAATATTTTTTTTAACCGTTTACAACCCTTTTTTTACTCTGTCCGTCTTATATTTGTAAGAACAAAATAATCGTGAAAGTAGTACCCTTACATATCAATATTCAGGAAGTCATCGCAAGAGCCGTCAAAAATGACCGAACAGCACAAAAAATGTTGTACGAAAAGTTTGCGCCAAAACTTCTGAGTATTTCCAGACAATATGTGCCAAGTATTGAAGAAGCTGAAGATATTCTGATCACAGCCTTCATGAAAATCCTCAAAAATCTGGAAAAACTCGAAAATCTTCAGCATGTGGAAGCGTGGATGAAACGAATCACCGTCAATGAATCGATTTCTTACCTGCGCACCAAAAAAAATATGCGGATTGAAGGTATTGAAGATTATGAATGGTCAGATGTAGATCATAATATGGAAGGCCAGATGGCCGTAAGAGATTTGCAATCTATGATAGACAAATTGCCTGAAGGTTGTAAGGTCGTCTTTAATCTATATGCCATAGAGGGGTATAAACACCTTGAAATCGCCCAACTTCTGACCATAAGTGAAGGTACTTCAAAATCACAATTGGCTTATGCCCGCAAATTATTACAGGAAATGATCCTCGAACAACAAAAAATCGGAATCCATGGATAAACATATCATCGATCAATGGGCCAACAACCAAATGGCAGAAAGAGAAATCAAACCTTCCCTTTCCGTTTGGGAACAAATAGAAACTGAACTTGATAAACAAGATCAACCAGCTGCTAAACCACCTAAAAACAGGATTTTTTGGGTAGTAGGAATTACTTTGGTTTGTATCATCGGTAGTACCTGGTTTTATTTGGATCAAAAACCGGAAGTTGCGAATCAGGCAACCACTGAAAAAATCCTTTCAAAACCAAGCCCGCAGGTGCAAAAAGCTCAAATGTCCGTTCCACCGGTGCAGACCATTCAAAAAAATGTTCCGCCATCATCACAAGAACAAAAATATTTGCAGAAGGAACATAAAAAAATGCCTTTTGTACCTGCTCCGTCACAAAATAAAACCAAAGAAATCACTCCGGAACAACCCAAAAAATCACAACCTGAACAGGCATTATACGCTGTTCAAACATCGGAGCCTGTCCTTGAAAATGTAATCGTTTTTGCCCCTGAAACAAAGCCTGAATTGCCCGTTTCAGAAACCAAAATTCAGAAAAAAGGAAAAATAGATCCGGCCCAACTATTGGCTGAAGTAGAAAAAGAATCCTCCAGTCAAGTCAAAAAATACAACATTGATCCGGACATTTTGCTGAAAGAAGCAGAAAAAGGAGCCAATGAACGATTTTTCAATAAAATGGTCAAAACATTGAGTGCCACATCCAATGCAGTTGTTACTGCCGTAAATAATAGAAATACCGCATTTTAACCCTTATTTTTCATCATTAATAAAACGTAAATCATGCAAAAGTTTATTCTTTTCTTAGCCCTTGCCATGTCCTCAACTTTCGTGAATGCGCAGGAAAATTTTTCGCAAAAAGTTAAAGAAATTGCGAAAGAAATTGTAAATGTTAAAAAAGAGGAAAAAGAAATCCTCAAAGAAGAAGTAGATGCCATCAATGAAAAAGTGGCAAATAATGAAATCACCTCAGAAGAAGGTGACAAAAGAAAAGAAGCCGCAGCAGAACGCAGCGCAGAAAGAATCGAAGAGCGTATCGAAGTATTGGAAGAACAATTGGAATCACTTGTTGAAAATGCCGTTGAAGAAACATTTGACGAAGATTCTGACGAAAATAAAGTATACGACGAAGAAACAGGTGACCTTAAAATCAATATCAAACCTAAAAAACAAAAAAAGAACAAAGGTGAACCCAGAACAACAAGCCAGGCTGTTTTCGCGATAAGTGCCAATACTTTGATAGAAGATCATGACTTCAGCACCATCGACAATAATAAATTTCAACTTTCAAATGCACGCGCTTACGAATTTGGTTTCTCCTATAAAACCAGAGTTTTTTCAAAAACCAATTTTCTCCACCTGAAATACGGATTGTCTCTTCGGGTAAATAACGTAAGACCCAATGAAAACCAGTTTTTTGTCAAAAACGGAGAGGTGACCAGCCTGATGACTGATACAAGAGAATACACAAAAGATGCCTATTTCAGAACCACTCAATGGGTTGTGCCTCTCTACCTGGAATTTGATTTTACAAAACCGGTAAAAAAGGATGATGAAATCAAATTCAGCACCCAAAAAACATTCAGATTGGGTGTAGGAGGATATGCCGGCGTCAATTCACGAACCAAACAAGTGGTCCATTATACAGACGATAAAATAAAATACGAAGAAGAAGCAAGAGGCAATTTTAATGTCAATAATTTTGTCTACGGCCTGGGCGCTTATATCGGATACAGAGATGTTTCTTTATATGGAAAATTAGATCTCAATGACTTATTCAGTGAAGAGTCCATCGCTTACAACAACCTTTCCGTTGGATTGAGATGGGACTTTAATTAAGGTCTGTCGAAAAAAATCAGGCACCTTAAAATAAAATACGGATTGTTTGAAGTAGTCCTGTCCTCTTGGCGGGACTACTTTTTTTTGGTTTTATCAAGGTACAAATACAGTTTCCACACATTAAACAATATGATGGAAGGATACCGTGACATGAGATTTTTTTCTATCGTTGGCAATCCTTTTTTTAGTAAAAAAAATACAAAAGACTGAATGCCGAAATATTTTAGTTTATCGTTAAAATCCTGCAATCTTGTACGCGGGATTTGTTTTTTACTTTCCAGAAATATCAGATTGTCAATAGCTTTTCTGGTTTTTTGCATAAATTGAACATTGGTCTCCAAACCGTCATGAAAAACCGGATTCTGAATATGTTTAATCGATATACCAACCTTTTGTAATTGTAAAGCATATTGTAAATCCTCATATCCATACCCTTCGACATTCTCCTGAAAATACACCTTTGAAAAAAGAGCAGCAGGAACCAAAAAATTGTTTGATTGAAAATTAAGATAAGGATGTTTATTCCGGTTTTTGGCAGACAATGATTCTCTTCTCATGCCATATTTCCAATGTAATATTTTTTTTGCGTTTGCCGGTTTTTTTTTCTGATAAGACCTTCCCCCATATACTACGCTATCGTAAGGCATTCCGGACAGATAATTTTTAATAAAATGTTTGTCCCTCACTCCTGAATCTCCGTCGAGAAACAAAAGATATTCAAAATAGGCACCTTTACCCAACCAGTTCCGGATTCGGCTTCTTCCCAGATTTTCAGGCAATTCGGTATAATTGATATTCATTTTGAAAGCCAGTTCCTGATTTTTGGCTTTATACTTTTCTAATGAACCATCATCAAAACAAAGTATCTGAAACGGTATACCTGCTTTGGTACATTGATTGGCCAAAGTGTACACCAACTTCCTGACATCCTGATTGTATATAGGTATGAGAATCGATAACATTGCGGAAACTTACTTGGTAAAGTCCTCCCCTTCTATCTGCTGCCGGGGAAAGTGGTTATCTCCATTTTCAACATCAGCCAACCTTTCTGTTTCGTCAATTTTTACATGGAAAACCTCATTTACAGGAACACCGATTTTGAGAGTATAAAACTGCCGGGCCCATGGCCATGCTTCTGCAACAGTATAAGAACCAAAAACGGAATCTTCTTTTTTTGCTCCTCTCATGATATCCAATGGAATGTGAAACTTCTTGATCTCACCGTTTTTCAGGGTCACCGTGACATCCAAAGGCATCGGTATACGTCCGCGTCTTTGAAAAACGATTCCGTTAACATCTTCACGGTGAACTTTGTAATCAATCGTATAAGTGGTAAAAACAAAATATTCTTTAAACCAATCCAGCTCGATGCCTGACACTTTTTCCATCACCCTGAAAAAATCATTGGGTTTCGGATGTCTGAATTTCCATTCCTCAAAATATCTTTTCATACCTTTTCTGAAGGCAACATCACCGATTATATATTTGAGTTGTTCCAACAAAACCTGACCTTTTGTATAGGAAGCATTTCCATACGCAGCATTGGTATAAAAATGATCCGCATGGGTGGACATAGCTTCTTCAAGTCCTGTAGTCGTAAAGTTTATATAGCCTTTGATACTACTCAACTGCGGATTTGATTCATAAGTCCCGGGTACCATTTTCTTTTTGATGAGGTGATTCATGACTTCTGCAGAAACATAATTGGTAAATCCCTCATCCATCCAATGGTACAATGCTTCATTAGTGGCAATAACACCCTGATACCAGCTATGCACAAACTCATGAACGGATACTCCCACAAGACTGTTGAAAGGTCGCTCACCGGTGATTAGGGTTGCCATCGGATATTCCATGCCACCATCTCCGCCCTGAATAAAACTGTATTCAGGGTAAGGGTACTCTCCGTAGTTTTTATCCATATATTGTAATACTTCATCCATAACTTTTGGCAGGTTTTCCCAATTTTCTTTGGTTTTATCATTTTGTTGATAAAAATATCTGAAAGTTTTTCCATTATATGTTTTAAACGTCAGATGGGTGTAATCAGGATCTGCAGCCCACAAAAAATCGTGTACATTTTTGGCTACAAAACGCCATGACAATGTTTTTTCCTTTTTGCTGACTGTTGAGAGTGTGTAACCGTGCCCGACTTCTTCAGGATTTTGTAATACACCTGTAGCTGCCACTATATATTGTGAAGGCATGTTGATCGTAACATCAAAATTTCCGAAGGGGCCATAAAATTCTCTTGCAATATAAGGATTTGCATGCCAGCCTTGTTCGTCGTAACCACATATTTTAGGATACCCCTGAGAAACTGAATATTCGATACCTTCTTTGTTATTCCGACCGGTTCTACGGATTTGTAACGGAATCTGAGATAAAAACTCCATTTCAAGTTTTGCAGAGCGACCCGGTAAAATAGGTGAATCTAATATAACCTGCAAAATGGTACCCTGAACTTCAAATTTGGTTGGTTGGCCATCTTTTGTCAAAGACATTACTTTTACAAAACCATATTCTGATCGTTTGAGTTTGAAAATTCTGTCAGCTACCCGTTTGTCAGGATCTTTGATATGTCTGGAAACTTCATCCATGTCACTCCCCGGTTGGAAAGCGTTAAAATACAAGTGATAATACAAAGTGCGCAAGGTGTCCCTGGAATTGTTTTTATACTTCAACACCTGTTTTCCGGCATATTGGTGATTTTTCCAATCAAAATCAAAAGTCATTTTGTAATCAACTTTTTGCTGGAATCTGTAATCCTGTCCATTCAAAATATTTGTTTCAGCAAAAGTGATTATCATTAAGAATAGAATTAATAAAATGTTCTTTTGAAATATTTTTTGCAGAAAAGAAAAAGAAAACATATTTTACATTTTTTAAATGATGTTATTTTGAATATTTATCGGGATCATTGAAGGATTTTTTGACCGTCCAATGTATTAAGGTTGCATCAGGTCATTTTGTTTATTATCAACCGGATCTTCCTGTTTAATTCCCACGTCTTCAATAGGTTCGAGTAAATAAGTAAGTGGTTTCCAATGATATTTTTTGGAACAAATAACGTAAAAAATAATGGCAGATATATAAAAAGCAACAATCATCATCCATGGTTTGATCTCCGACACCATAAACAATGTATCCGTTTGCAATACACTACCTTCATAAGTAATCAGGGTAGCTCCAAGGATATTTGTCGCCGCATGGACGCCTAAGGCCAATTCAAGGCTGTCGTCCATTAACGTAATTAAACCCAAATAAGCGCCTGCAGAAATATAATAAAACATCATAGTACCCAATCCGAATTTTTCTATCTCGGGATTCATTCCGTGCATCAAAGCAAACAAGAGGGACGTAATACCGAGAGCTAGGAGTTTATTTTTTGTTCCCAATCCGAAAGCCTGCATCAGATATCCTCTGAAAAACAACTCTTCAAAACTGGTCTGAATCGGTAGCAAAAAGATCGCAATCATCAATAATGGAATAAATGAGGAGGCTGAAAACCTGAAAGTATATTGTGCCGGATCCATATACCATGTAACAGCTTCTGACAAAATTATCATAACAGTCCATAATAAAAATCCCATCAGAATTTTTTGATAATCTATAGAAGACTTTGGGGTGATCAACGTAATAAAACTTTTCTTTTGCATCCTTACCGCTGCATATAAACCCAACATGGCAAAAACAAACATCAGAATCATAAGTAAAAATCCTGTATTGGTGTCCAATCCAAACTTGGTAAAATCCATATTTTCCTGCAACCCGTTGATATCATCAGGTCCCAGATCCGTCCTGGTTGAGACTTGGTACACCAATACCGCAGTCAGGGGAAGCTGGCCTACAAAATACCCACCTAAGGCAAACAAAACACCGATAAGGTACAAATGCCAGGCATTATTCCCTTTATGGGAATGAGAAAAAAATGTCATGGTGTGATTTTAGCGTAAAGATAGTTAAATTGTTTTTTTCACACAAATCAAAGGTGGTCTGCTGATAAAATAATAGGAAGATACGCTGTAAACAGTAAATTTTTATGGCAGACTTAATGTCAAAAAGGATATATCAAAATATTCTGTTTACAACCCGATATTTTGAAATGTTTCGTAAGACAGAAATTATCAAAAGGAAAAAAAATAACTAAACAGTAAGTCTCAATATAGAAAATTTAATTTCGTATTTGCTACATATATTTTTCCATCAAAACAGGTAGCTTTTTATTAAAAACAATAAAAACTGACTTTAACCAAAAAGGAAATAATAAAGGTAATACTAAAAAAGCCAGTTTGTTGAATCCCCAGGCACCAGCAATATCAAAATGTATGAGATGCATAATTGCTCTGGTCATACCACAAGCGTAACATTCGATGTCTAATAATAAGACGGACAAACACATCGTTTGACCTTTATCAAAATGATCAACAGGCAGTATAACCAGAACAATCGGTGCGATCATAATAATAAAATAAAAGATGTAGGAAAGATATTTCCTTATCTTCATCAAATTATTATAATGTTTGTGAGTACGATCCATCTTTAGGCTGAAGATCTCCGGTGATGATTCTGATCAAGTCAATAATCCACCAAATACCACAACCACCAGCTGTCAATAACTGAACAACTCCTTGCCAGATATATCCAAGATAAAATCTGTGGATACCAAGACCTCCAACAGCAATAACAAGAATAAGCGCAATCAATTGGCTTTTTCCTGAACCTGCAGGTGAAGTTAAGTCATCAGCACTGGTTACAACTTCTTCAGAATCAACACTATTCAAGGCAGCTTGAATGTTTGCGTTGGTCTGTGCGTTTAAAGTTTGTTCAGTTGCTACTGGTTTTTGCTTTTGAACCGGGAATGAAGAAATCCCCATGTTTGTGGCAAATAAAACTGCGAGTACGAGTAAAAAAAATTTTGTTTTCATAAATAAACTGTTTAAATTTGCAACAAATTTATACATTCGTTTAATAATCCGTTCATGTTAAAGCATTTTTTTTATTTTTTTTTTATACTATTTTTATCAACTAACTGTCTCTCACAAAATTACGAGTTTTACGGTATCATAAAACTTTACGGTAAAAAAGAAAACGCCATCTCTTACAAACTTGTTTTTACAGAAAAAAACGGAAAAGTAAACGGTTATTCTATCACAGACCTTACCGGATCCCACGAAACAAAAAATATCATTTCAGGAACATACGATGCAAAGTCAAAATCATTGACCATAAAAGAAAAAGACATCGTATATACCAAATCAAAAATTTCTGACGACCTTTTTTGTTTTGTCAATCTCCAAAGCCAGATAAAACTGACAGCCAACAAACACAAAATGGAAGGTTCGTTTAAGGGCATGTTTAAAAACAATACCAAATGTATTGACGGTACTTTCGAACTGGTCGGAACTGCTACCGTAGAAAAGTTATTGAATAAAGTCAATAAACACGTTCAGAAATCAAAAAAGTTTGACGAACAGGAAAAAACAAAATATAATCCGGTCACTATATTCGACAGTCTTCAGACACATCAGCTCGAAGCCAACCAAAATCTGAATATTTTTACCAGTACCAAAAATATACTTTTTGAAATATGGGATAATAACCTTGAAGACGGAGACGAAATCAATCTCTATCACAATAATGAAATCATCCTGTCAAAATATAAAGTATCTAAAGATAAAAAAATATTCAAGGTAGCCCTGAAAGAAAAAGACAATATATTCAAAATCGAAGCCGTCAATCAGGGCAAACATGGGCTGAATACGGCTATGGTCTCTGTAGTTGGTGACAATAGTGTATCGTTTTTGTCAAACCTGAAGACCTTGGAAACCACTTCGGTATCCATCATCCGGACGAATTTAAAATAACTATAACATTCTGCACATCCTTTATGTGTGGAGGTTTTTTAAGATAAAAAGGTAACTTTTTATCAAATAAATAATACCCAAAAACTAAAATAAATCGATGTTTTTCAAACGAAAGGTTAAAAATGTACGTCTGTAAATAAGAAGCCCGACACAAAAGTTGAGTTGTCCTTTTATTTCACCTTTTAACAACTATAATATGACGTACCGATTAGTGATTTTTTGTTTATCTCTAACCTTTTTTTTCAGCTGCTCCACAGAATCAAACAATGAAAAATGGCATTTAATTCAGTATTACGGTACTATAGCCGGAATTACCCAAAATTTTGACAGAGATATTTGTGTCTGGACCATTGCCGATTCCACGCTTTCCATTGACATGAAAAAAGAAGATCCCTTTATGAAGTCGATGACATCAAAACACAGATATACAACCTTTCAGGGAGTGAGATATTGGGAAGTTGATGGATTGGGAAGCTTCATTCGCTCAGAATCCGGCGATACCATGTACCTGAAAGCCCCTTGTTGTGATATGATTGATTACACCTTGGTCAAAGAGTAACTGTTGGTAAAAAACTTTAACTTTTTTATCTTAAAAAATATCCTGTTCCAGCTATAAGTTAACAAATAAGACATCCTTATAGGAAGAAGACACATTAAAAGGTTTGAGCGACATAGTAGTAAAAAAGGTTGAAATAAACTATCCAAAACAACAATCAAGGTAAATGACAATTAACTTCATTTTTCAACATTCCTGAGAAGATTCAAAATATAATATTTGTTGACAAAGGTTTGTAATCTCATGTTCAGGTGCACAAAAAATGTATTCAAACCGACAAATATGCCATATTTTATATAAACTTTTGGAGAATATCAATAATAAATTTGGCTAAAACTTTTTTTATCCCTATTTTTACAAGGATAAAATTTATTTCTAATTCAAAAATGTATTTTTATGAAAAACAATTTTTTATTTGGTGTAATTAGGGGGGGGGTAAATTTAATTTGGCTACTTCTCTTTTTTATGTTGCAATCTCAAGTTATTAATGCACAATTCTTCTGCGGATTTCAGAACCCGGATGACCATGCATTAAGAAATTCCTCTTCTTGTGAATATCCTCCGGACAATGGGACTTATTACTTGCCTGTGGTCTTTCACAACTTTTCCACAAAGGAGTTTTCATCTTTTGATGCGCAAAACATTGTAGAACAAATGCGATTTTATTTTGAAGGATTTCCTCAAAAAATCATACCAATCTTGGCAAAAAAAGATGTGCTTGGAAATTGTTTTGGCGGTATTGTAGAACACGATGGAGTTTATACTTCTGATCTGGGTCTGATGGACTTCTTTATTAATAATTTATTCCCGAATAATTTATTTGAGCAATATCAGTCAAGGTATATAAACATTTTCATCATGGAAGATATTACAAATGCAGATAACGGTATAGCATGGGCGACACCACCTTTCAGAGATAAAGATTATATTTTCTTTTCACATATTAAAACTGCCAATTATTCAATTAATGATCTCGGTATGGTTTTAGCTCATGAGTTTGGCCATATTTGCAATTTGTTGCATGCTCATGGAGATATACCATCTGATGGATGTAATGCTGATCCATGCACAGGACAGGATATGGTAGAAGACACACCCATTGGTCCATGGGTAGAAAACTTAACTCCGGGATGTGGCTTCAAGCCTCAATATTGTAACAATAGTGGATATAATCAATCCAATCTTATGACCTATGGCACAAGACCTTCTTCAGGATGCACAAATCATTTTGTGACTCAAGGGCAAATGAACAGAATGTCAGAGGGTATTAATACGTACCATGACCATTTATTTTCAACAACAAACCTTGAAAGAACCATTGGTTTAAATTCACTTACATTAACAGGTAATATTTATTTCAACAATACAACAAAAGTTAACGAGAGTTTTAACGTCCTGGATCAATCTACCATATATATCCAAGGTACCGTAACATTACGAGGCTGTACTTTTGACATGGGTAGTATGACCAAAGTAATCGTAGAGTCCGGAGCAAGATTAATTCTGGAAAACACACAATTTTCTTCTATCTGCGATCAATCGGTTTGGAATGGAATATTTGTTGAGTTTTTAGGAAGTATAAAAACCCATAACGCAACAAAAATAGAAGGAGCAAAAATCGGAATTCATGCTGAAAACAAAACCGTTTTGGATATAGATTATACATTCTTCAGTGATTGTGAAATAGGGATCAAATTGGGAGACCCTACCACCAGTGGCTCAATTATTAACAGCATTTCCTCTTCTACATTTCAATCAGGAATATTTGGCAATTCCGGACCTAAAACTTCTTTCCCAAGGATGAAGTACGGTATCGCAGCATACAATTGTAACAGCCTTTTTGTCTATCCATTTAACAATTTTATAGAATGTGACAATGCCATTTATTCTGTTGGCAATGTGAATCAAATACGTGCTAATACGGTAAGTCTTTGTGATGTTGGTATTGATATAGACAACAGAGCCTCTCAAACCTATTCGTGGGTAGTACAAAATACAATCTCAACCAATGATTGTGCAGCACCACTATCTACCTGCAAAAAACCGGGCATCCGGATCAGAGGTGGAGAGGCAGGAGCCATATTTAATGATATCACTGCGAGCATTGGAATGAACCTGATTGATGTGAGGCCGGAACCCAACACCGGGCCTGAAAGGCATATTTATGAGAATACTTTTAAAAGATGTGAGTTCAGGGCAATGGATTTTTCTTCCTTGGGATATATGTTTGTGCATAATAATGATGATGGCAACCTAAATTCTTATGTCAACAAAATTTTTAATTCTATATACCTGAATATGGAAAATAATATCATGGGGCAGGAACGATTAGACTTGAATCTTGTCCGATATTCTCATTTTGAGCTTAATTTATTTCAGGATTATAAGTCTTCAACCAATCGGTTTAATGTATTATTCGATAATACTTTTTTAGGTCAGGGTGATGTTACTTCTGCACCTTATAACACCTATCTGTGTAATTATTTTGGCAATGATTTCAAAATAAAATCAACATCTCTTGGTTCTAAATTTACGCAAAATCTTTTTACAAACTTATTTTCTTTGGACAACAGAACAGCTCAGATCAGCCCGCAGATCAACCAGGGGAATAATTTTGCAGGAGTAACTGCAAGGTACAAGGCTGATGAAGATTATTTAGCAAATAATTTATTTATAACCAAAAATCAGGCTCCTTATGTGCCTCAAACCATTGATGGACCTTTAGGATGGTTTATATTTAATAATGTTGACCCCAATATTTGTGAAATCAATGAAACCTTCAGTGATGAAATCTGGGAATCAGAAAATATTGCTTCATGCGTAGACTCTCTGTTTCAGGGTACTAAGTATGCCAAATTCTCCAGTCAGCAGAAGTGGTCCATCCTCCTCACCTTATACCGTATCTACAAAAAAAGAAATCAGGCCTTTCCTTTTGCCTTATCTCCTTGTGCTCAACGTATCTTATTGTTGTATGGTCAACATACTGTAGGCAAGATCGACCGCCTTTACGAAAAATATGACTCCCTGTATACCATCCGGGTAGCCGGGCCAGCTACGGACAGTATATATGCGCTCATCCATGAAGTAGATGATATGATAGAAGAGCAAGCGCCATTAGATTCTATCAAAGTCAGATGGCAGGTAGTCGATGATTTCGAATTGGACAGAGCAGAAGAATGGTCTGACTATAACGACGACTATAATGCACTTAAACAAGAGATCCTGACCGAAGCAGAGTTGATTGCTTCAGAGACGACTATAGAGCCGTTCCATTATCTTGCCAGACTAATGCCTTATCTCATAGCTCATAAGGAAGATGATCAGGCCTTTTTTACACCGCTGAGACTGGACTATCTGGAAGAGATCATACAGGCATGTGACAGCATCGCCGGAGAGGCATCTTACATAGCCCGCGGCATCTATGAATCAGTGACCGGGCAAGATTTGAGCGGTATCACGGATTGTGATCAAAATCCACTCCCGAGGGTAGCCGCTGCCAGGCAGCCTGCTGTCAAAATCTACCCCAATCCGGCTTATGACAGGCTGTACATAGAGGCCGAAGGTGACGTCACAATCAATATGATCAACATAGCAGGAGAGACAGTAATACGCACCTCTGTGATCGACAAAAGCTCCATCGACATCTCTACCCTGCCGGCAGGTGTCTATTTTGTGAGGATAGAAGGCCCAGCTTATCTTCATCCGCAGGTAAATAAACTCATTAAATTGTAATCTTCATGATGAGAATACAAATATTTGTCATTTTCATCCTTTGGATTGTGACCCTGCCATACGGCAGGGCACAATCCAAATATGACTATACCTGGATATTGGGGTATGAATTTACTACATTTGATAAAGGAGGTTTTGACGATGCCGCAGAAGGTATGATCCTCAATTTTAATCAATCACCTCCCCTATTAAATAAAAAACCAATCCCTAACGGATTATGGTCATCAGCTGTTTTAAGTAACTCTGAAACAGGGCAACTTATGTTTTACACCAATGGATGCAGGATCTTCAATAAAAACCATGAGACCATGACCGGAGGAGACAGTATCAATCCCGGAGTCCAGTTTACCTATTTTTGTAATGAAGGACCATCAAGTTATTATAGTGACTTTAATGGAAATCTCGCCTTGCCCTGGCCGGGGACTTTAAACAAAAACAAATATATTTTATTCACCAGGCCTAAAAATCTGTCATCTCCATCTATTGAAAAGATTTTATATCACATCATAGACATGGATACATCAGATAGTTTGGGAAGAGTCATACAAAAAAATGTAGAAATTTTTAAAAGTAATGAATTAGCATTAATTTCTCTTCAGGCTTGCAAACATCAAAACGGCAGGGATTGGTGGATTTTATTTTGGGAGCGGCACCGACCCGAATATCACGTCCTGCTCCTCGACGAAAACGGACCAAGATACAGCCATTCGGCTAACATAGGTTCCGTTGGTCCTTCTTCTATAGGACAGGCTTGTTTCAGTCCGGACGGCAGCCAATATATCTGGTTTGATCATACAAAAGGTTTGGTACTTTATGATTTTGACCGGGAGACAGGGACTTTATCAAGACCCCGACATAAAATCATCTTACCGTATTATCAATATGGTGACGGAGGCGTGAGTTTTTCTCCCTCAGGCAGATTTGTATATCTTTCCGCAAGACAAGAACTTTTTCAATTGGATACCTGGGAGGAGGACTTTGAGCAGGCATTTACCCTGATTGATACCATCCATTTTGTCACTTATGTAGGCATACCTTTGGACTTTTCAAACAGTATGTTGGCTCCGGATTGTAAGATTTATATAAGCACTTCGTTTACCTGGTTTTTTTATCATGTCATCCACCATCCGGATGAAAAAGGGGCTGGCTGCGGCCTTAAAAAAATGGATCTGGAGCTTCCCTGGCCCAATAGCAACAGTGCGGTACCCAATATGGTACACTATCGTATGGATGAGGAGGAGATTTGTGACCGCAGCCTTACTTCCCTCTTTCCGGAGGAGTGGTATCAATCCAAAAAGGTCAAAATCTACCCCAACCCTGCTTACGACCGACTACACATAGAGGCCGAAGGTGACGTCACAATCAATATGATCAACATAGCAGGAGAGACAGTAGTACGCACCTCTGTGATCGACAAAAGCTCCATCGACATCTCTACCCTGCCGGCAGGTGTCTATTTTGTGAGGATAGAAGGCCCAGCTTATCTTCATCCGCAGGTAAATAAACTCATTAAATTGTAATCTTCATGATGAGAATACAAATATTTGTCATCATCATCCTTTGGATTGTGACCCTGCCATACGGCAGGGCACAATCCAAATATGACTATACCTGGATATTGGGGTATGAATTTACTACATTTGATAAAGGAGGTTTTGACGATGCCGCAGAAGGTATGATCCTCAATTTTAATCAATCACCTCCCCTAATAAATAAAAAACCAATCCCTAACGGATTATGGTCATCAGCTGTTTTAAGTAACTCTGAAACAGGGCAACTTATGTTTTACACCAATGGATGCAGGATCTTCAATAAAAACCATGAGACCATGACCGGAGGAGACAGCATCAATCCCGGAGTCCAGTTTACCTATTTTTGTAATGAAGGACCATCAAGTTATTACAGCAATTTTAATGGAAATCTCGCCTTGCCCTGGCCGGGAATTCAAAACAAGAATAAATACATTCTTTTTTCAAGACCTAAAAGTTTATCAGACCCTTTTATGCAATCTATATTATACCATATCATTGATATGGAAACACCGGATAGTTTGGGTGTTGTTGCTGAAAAGAATGTTGAAGTTTTTAAAGGTCAAAATTTAGCTTCTATTTCTTTACAAGCCTGCAAACATCAAAACGGCAGGGATTGGTGGATTTTGTTTTGGGAGCGGCACCGGCCTGAATACCACGTCCTGTTACTTGACGAAAACGGCCCCCGTTTCAGTCATACATCTACCATCGGCCAAATAGGACCATATTCTATTGGTCAGGCTTGTTTCAGTCCGAATGGCAGCCAATATATCTGGTTTGATCATACAAAAGGTTTGGTACTTTATGATTTTGACCGGGAGACAGGAACACTCACAAGACCCAGACACAAAATCATCCTACCTTATTATGAATATGGAGTTGGAGGTGTAAGTTTTTCGCCTTCGGGCAGATTTGTATATCTGTCTGCAAGACAAGAGTTGTTTCAATTGGACACTTGGGAGGAGGACTTTGACCAGGCTTTTACCCTGATTGATACCATCAATTTTGTCACTTATGTAGGAATTCCTCTAAACTTTTCAAACAGTATGTTGGCTCCGGATTGTAAAATATATATCAGTACTGGTTTTACATGGTTTTTTTATCATGTTATCCACCATCCGGATGAAAAAGGGGCTGCCTGCGGACTTAAAAAAATGGATTTGGAGTTTCCCTGGCCCAATAGTAACAGCTTTGTTCCAAATATGGCCCACTACCGTATGGATGAGGAGGAGATTTGTGATCGCAGTCTTACTTACCTCTTTCCGGAGGAGTGGTATCAATACAAAAAGGTCAAAATCTACCCCAACCCTGCTTACGACCGACTACACATAGAGGCCGAAGGTGACGTCACAGTCAGTATGATCAACATAGCCGGAGAGACAGTAATACGCACCTCTGTGATCGACAAAAGCTCCATCGACATCTCTACCCTGCCGGCAGGTATCTATTTTGTGAGGATAGAAGGCACAGCTTATCTTCATCCCCAGGTAAATAAACTCATTAAATTGTAATCTTCATGATGAGAATTCAAATATTTGTCATCATCATCCTTTGGATTGTGACCCTGCCATACGGCAGGTCACAATCCAAATATGACTATAAATTTTCATAAAAACCACAAAAGCTCTACCCCACTCCTAATACACCAACCATTCCGGAAAAAACATATACAAAGAAAATACAATAGCCTGAATCACGATAAACGGAAAAACACCTTTATACACATCCACTGTTTTGACTTCAGGAGGTGACACCCCTTTGAGATAAAATAAGGCAAAACCAAAAGGAGGTGTCAGAAAAGAGGTCTGCAGATTTAAAGCCAGAAGAATGCCGATCCATACCAGGTCCACTTTATACATTATAAAAATCGGAGCCACCACTGGTACAATGATAAAAATGATTTCAATAAAATCTATAAAAAAGCCTGCAATAAACACTACAACCATTACCAAGACCAAAAATTGAAAAGATGTCAGATCAGCATCTTTAACCAATGAAGTCAATAATTCATCACCATCCAAACCCCGGAATACCAAGGCAAAAGTCGTGGCACCCAATAATATAAAAAATACCATAGTCGTCAACTGTGATGTTTCTTTCATCACATGTTTACATAAGTCCATGGTTAACTTCTTTTTTAAAAAAGTGATCAGAAAAGCACCAAGCGCCCCGATTCCGGCAGCTTCTGTAGGAGAGGCTATGCCAAAAAATATCGACCCTAAGACCATAAAAATCAACAACAACGGAAAAAATAATGCCATCAGAAACTGTCTGACATTTTGGTTTTCATCCTGATACTTTTTTTCTTCAATGACGGATTGTGCGACCTTTTCATTTTTAAACACCAACGAAAATATCATCACATATACTATGTAACACAACATCAGCACCAATCCGGGAATAACCGCAGCCCTGAATAAATCACCTACAGGAACCTGTAAAACACTTCCCAATAATACCAATATCACCGACGGCGGTATGATCTGTCCCAATGTGCCCGAAGCAGCAATGATGCCGGTACTCAAAGAAACGGGATAGCCTGATTTTAACATCACCGGCAGACTGATCAGGCCCATCGTAATCACCGTAGCACCGACTATACCTGTGGATGCCGCCAATATTCCGCCAACCAAAACTACCGAAACTGCCAGACCACCGGGAAACCGTCTAAGCAGGTTACCCATGGAACGAAGTAAATCTTCTGCAATACCGCTTTTTTCCAAAACCAAACCCATCATCACAAATAATGGCACGGCCATCAACAGATTGTTTTGTAATATCCCCATGATCCTCAATGGCAAAAAATCCAGAAAGTCGGGAACAAAAAGGTAACCTATCACGGCAGAAACTCCTCCCAATACCAATGCCACAGGATAACCTGTCAACATAAACACCAGGATGGCGATAAACAATAAAATAGCTAATGTTTCCATCCTCGTTTTATTGTATAGATATCTTTGATAATCTCAGAAACTCCTTGCAGGAACAATATAAAAAAACAAAACACCACCATATATTTAATAGGATACATGGCCGGCAAACCTCCGGGATTGGCAGATGCTTCTCTGATATAATATGAATTGGCTGCGTAGTGATAACACGTTACCATGGAAATAAGCGACCAGGGAATCAGTAATAACAGATGAAGAATAACAGAAAAAATCTTTTTTGTTTTTTCTGAAAAAGCGACATAAAAAAAATCAACCCTTACATGTTTATCTTCCAAAAGATTATATCCCCCACCTAACAGAAAAATGAGACCAAAAAAATGCCATTCCATTTCTGTCAGCATATTAAAACTTTTGGAAAAAACAAATCTCAGCACAACATCCAAAAGTATAAAAACCAAAAGAAACATAGCGGCATATCCGCTCAGTTTGCCGCAAAAAAGGCTCAACTTATCTATACGGCTGCTGATCATCACAGTTGAGATTTACAATCCTCTTCTTTTTATTTCCTTGCTGATATACTTCAGCTCTCTGCTCATTTCCCCGGTAACCGAAGAATTTTCTTCCGTCCTTCGGATAAGATAAGGTATCACTTCTTTTATTGGACCATACACAACATATTTGGCGACGTTGTAGCCCGCATTTGCCAAATTGAAGGTAATATTATCACTCATGCCGAAGAGCTGGCAAAAATTGAGGTGTTTGTGATCTTTTTCAATCTGATATTTTGCCATAAGAAGTGCCTGATTGGTATTACTAATCTCATTATGGGATGCACAACATGATGCAATGGTCTCATAATGTTCCACACAATAGGATATACCTTCGTTAAAAGCATTGTCTGTCGCTTCTTTGTCAGGATGAATAGGACTGGGATATCCCATTTCGGCTGCTCTTGCCCTTTCTTTATCCATGTAGGCTCCGCGTACTAATTTGGCACCGAGAATATAGCCTTTTTCAAGGGCTTTTTGATGATCTTTTTAAGATTTGGCAATGAAGCCGTTTTATACATTTGATAAGTATTGTAAACAATAGCCTGCGATGTATTGTATTTTTCCATCATTTCCATGGCAAGATCGTCAATGGGTTTTTGCATCCAGCTTTCTTCGGCATCAATAAAAATACCAACGTTGTGGCTGGCTGCACGGGAACAAATTTCATCAATCCGCTCCCTAAGATGTTCAAATCCTCTTTGTTCTCCCTCCGTCAATACCTCACCGTCATGCAGTTTGTGAAGGATTTTTTGGTCAACCAAACCGGTGATTTTGGTACTGATCATAGGTACCGAGTCATTTGATGCAGCCATTTCAACAGCCCTCAGGGTCTCTTCCATGGTTGCGTCGAGATTTTCTTCGCCACTTTTGCCTTCTGCGCCGTAATCCAATACGGTGAGCACGTTATAATCGTACAATTCATCGATTACATTCTGGCAATCCAGAAGGTTTTCACCACCACAAAATTGAGGGAAAATGGTTTTTTTCACCACCCAATCCGCAAACGGCAGTCTCCAACGAATAGCATAATAGCCAAACTTTGATCCCCATTTTACAAGACTCGCCTGATTCATTAACGAAAACAAACGATAAGTTTTTAATAAAGCTTCATCGGTTTTTTCCTTAAAGGCAATCTCGGTATTGCTTAAATCAAATGATTTTTCCGGTTCGGGTTCCGGACGGTCTGATGTTATTTCTGGTTCCATATTTCCCATGATTTTTCTGCTTGATAGACCAACATATCACTTCCGTTTTTTATCGTGCAATGATGTTGTAATCCTTTGGTCAAAAATACAGTTTTTTTTGGATTGTATATTAAATCTATTAAAAAATGTGTCTTTTTTAAATATTCATAAGGAATATCCGGACAGGATCCGATATCCGGTGACATTCCCAAAGGTGTGGTATTCACTATGATATCATACGATTGAATTATGTTTTTGTTCAAATCTGCATAATAAAAGTCACCTTGAGAGCCACGACTTACCGTAGCAAATTCGATTTGCAGGAGCCTGAATGATTCCGCCACCGCTTTTGAGGCTCCTCCTGTTCCCAATATCAATGCTTTGGGATGAACATTTTCTATTTCAGGCAAGAGAGGCAACAAACTTTGGGTAAATCCCCAGACATCTGTATTATAACCGATCAATTTGTCACCTGTGATTTTGATACAATTGACCGCGCCCACTTTTTTTGCCGAGTCATCGATTTCTGACAATATGGGTATTACTTTTTCTTTAAAAGGAATCGTGACATTGATTCCTGATAAATGTTTTTTTTTTATCACTTCTGACAATTCCTGAATATCTGTCAATGGGAATGCTGTGTACGTATATTCCGTAAGATTTTCACGTTTAAATTTTTTAGCAAAATAATCCGGAGAAAAACTATGTCCCAAAGGATATCCGATGACGCCAAAGTGTCTGATCATTTTCCTTTTCCTTGTATCAGGACCAAAATAGTATAAAACAAAATTTTAATATCAAGACTCAGCGACATGTTTTCGATGTACAATATGTCGTATTGCAACCTTTGAATCATTTGTTTTACATTGGAAGCGTATCCGTATTTGACCTGTCCCCACGAAGTGATCCCTGGTCTGACCTTCAGCAAATGTTTATAGTGAGGTGCCTCTTTTGATATTTGTTCAATATAATATCTCCTTTCCGGCCTCGGCCCGACAATAGCCATGTCACCTTTTAATACATTAAAAAACTGAGGTATCTCGTCCAATCTCCACTTTCGCATCACTTTCCCCCAACGGGTGACCCTGTCATCGTGATCATGTGACAACATAGGACCGGTAGATTCAGCATTGACAAACATGCTTCGGAATTTGTAGATATCAAAGGGTTTTCCGTTTAATCCGATTCTCTCCTGCTTATAGAATATCGGACCGTTGGATGATAAACGCACGCGCAACATGGTAAACAATATCACCGGAAGCAAAATAATCAGGGCAATCAGACTGATACCTATATCCATCATTCGTTTGATCACTTTCTGCCAGTTAGGCATCAGGTCCTGTTCGATTTCTATCAAAACGGCACCATAGATATGATTCATTTTTACGGAGCCCAACATGATATCATAAGTATCCGGAATGACTTTGATAAGTATCTGTTGTGAAAAATCAAATAAGTCATCCAGTATTTGTTTTAGTTTTCCATGTTCGGAAGTTTCCACGGCAACAATGACTTCTTCTATTTCATGATCAGCAATCACTTTTCCGATATCTGAAAGTTTACCGAGTTTTTGAAGTTTATTTTCCAGATAATTGGTACTCTTCCCGTTACTGTCAATATATCCAACAAATCTATGACCCAGCGAGTAAGGCCTGGACATCACTTCTTCATACAAATCCACAGCGTTTTTATCTCCGCCGATGATCAGTGTATTATACTGTACTTTGCCCGACTTCAGCCTTTTACTGGCAAAAGTTAATATGACCATCCTGGCTGTGGCCGTAATGAGAAAATTCAACAAAAAGAGTCTCAGAAATAATGTGACATAACTGGTATGTTCTAATGCTTTATCATCTATAATGACCGTAAAAAGAAGCACCAAACTTCCCATAAAACTGATAAAAAAAGTATTTTTGATCGTCTCCAACCGCGAAATCCTGTAAATGTCCCGATATTTATCAAAAATATAATACAACAACAACCAAAATACAGGTACCAAAACGATTCCCTGCCACAACCTGCTGTCATGCAGAATATCCTGAAAATTCCAATCCGGCGATTCCAGATTTTTGCGGTAAATAAAAAATAAATACCATGCCAACATGGCTGACAAATAGTCTGCAAATTTATATACCGTTAATTCAGTCTTTCGCGAACTATTCATATCTTATTGATATCGAATCATTTTTACATTGTCAATATACGCTACTGCACTTTGTTGCCCTGAAGGAACGGTAAAAGCTAAAGCAAGTTTGTAACCCTTCAATCTTGGTGAGGAGATTTCCTGAGTTATATCGATATACACCTTATTCCAATCATTACGCGGTACAACCACTACTTTGTATTGCAATTGGCCGCCAGGCGAAATTTCATCATAGGTGACCAGACCAATTCCGATATCCGCTGTTCCTTTGTAATCCATTTCAATATATGCACTTCCGCTGATCTGGGACAACTTAATAAAGGTTTCATCCGTGGCAACCTCCAATATTGATGAACTGCCGGTTAAAACGACCTTTCCTGACTTGTTGCCGGATGCAGCATCTTCGGTTGATATCAGGAGATTGGTGGAAGTATCACCATCCAGGTTAAATTTCAGGAGATTGTCAAATTCAAAATCAGCAATAAGTTCAAAAGTACAATCATCAACATATGTAAAACGGAGTGGTATATTGATTTCTTTTTGTTCTTCCAACACTACCTTTCGGGTAATGGATTGATAAAACGGATAAAAAGCAGGTTCGTCCAGGATACCGTTTTTTCTGATACCTGCCAGAATGATAATTTCACTCTCTGCATTGGTAGCAATGACCGGAACCTTGGCAGGCAGAGGAAAAATACCTTGCAACTGTCCGTCACTATAAACCCAAACATCCGTGATTTTGTGGGTATTGCCACCCGGAGTGGTCCCTGGATCCACCGATGGATTTTCAAGAATAAGGTAGGTTGGTACCGGAGAAGCATTGTCATCCAGACCACATGCCTGAAATAATAAAAACAATAAAAAAGGAAAAAAAATCCTATATAACATGTTGATTTTCAATTTTTTGGTGTATCCAATAAGCTAGATGTAATGCATTATACCCGTCTTCAATACTTACAGAAGGTGCTTTGCCTGTTGAAACGGATAAATAAAAATCACTAAGTTCAGCTTCAATGGCATTAACGGGTTCAATGGGTATCTGCTCTATATTAATACGTTTTAAACCGGTATTTGTCGATATCGTCATCCCTTCAATTTCGTCGCCTTCTGTCACATCATCTATTTTTACCATTTGCGACTCCTTACTCAGGAAATCCAGACTGACGTAAGCATCATCCTGAAAAATCCGCAATTTGCGCATATTTTTGAGACTTATCCTGCTCGCAGTCAAATTAGCTACACATCCATTTTCAAATTCTATCCGGGCATTACAAATATCCGGTGTTGAACTTACAATATTTACTCCATTGGCATAAACTTCTTTTACTTTGTCTTTTACAATGGATAATACAAGGTCGAGATCGTGGATCATCAAGTCGAGGACGACCGAAACATCTGTACCCCGCGGATTAAAAAGTGCCAGGCGATGACCTTCGATAAAACGGGGATTGATGATTTTATTTTGCAAAGAAATGATCGCAGGATTGTATCGCTCGACATGACCTACCTGCATGATGATTTGGTGCTTTTTAGCCAGCTCCATCAGATGATGTGCCTGCTCGACGGTTTCCGTCACGGGCTTTTCCAAAAAAACGTGTTTACCTTTTTCACAAGCTTTTACAGCAATATCATAATGATACACCGTAGGACAAACTATGTCCACTGCATCCACCTCATCCAATAATTGATCAGCATCTTCGTATCTTTTTAATCCGAAATTTTGTTCTGCAAATAAGGCAGCTTTGTCATCCGGGTCATAAAAACCAACCAACTCAAAAGGGGTTTGTTGAATACATTTTATATGAATTTTGCCCAGATGTCCTGCTCCAAAGAGTCCTATTTTCATGAAATTTGATTTTATGGTTTACGCTGTAACCGGAAAGAGAATATTTTTTAAACCAATGTAAACTTTTGTTTTACCTGATTATTTGATACACATTCGGTCAGAAATTATTGTTGGTAGTGAAGTACCACGCCCAACAAGGTTATCAATAGAACAATACCAATGGCCATGCCTACGGACAGCCTGATATTGTACATAAATGCCTGAATATCCTTAAAAGAGTCCGGATATTGTTGATATATTTCCTTCATCTTGTCTTCCGACCTGAAAATATCGATGGAATTAAATTCAACTTTTTTCTGAATGAGCTTTTTGTATACTTTGATAACCCTGATTCTGAAAAATAAATTTAAAAAAAGAAGGGCTACAAATAAGCCTGCTATAAAATAAATGAGGATAGAGGACATGACATCGTTTTGGAAAAATGCAAAGTTATGGATTTTCCAAATAAAAAAGCAGTCCAAAACGGTTATAGTTTTGTCTGCTTACAAATTTATTGAACTATGGTGTAAAAAAAAAAGATGACTACCCGGAATTCTCCCGGTAATCATCTGTATATTTTTGTCAAATCAATGATTTTACATCAACGACTAATTCGCTTTTACTTTAAAAACCATATAACCACATTGATTGGTATAAACTGATTTTTCAAAGGTAAACTCTTTTGCCTTTCTTAAAGCCAGATTGACCATACTTTTTTTGGCTATGGTTGACATTGTTCCGTTGAACTCTGCTTTGGTCACTTCGCCGAGATTATTAACACAAATATCCAGGGTAACGGTGCCTGTTTCATCGGCAATGATCAAAATACTCGGAACAACAGTAATTTTTCTTCTACCCAACCCTTGTCCATATATATCAATACTCAATTCTTCATCGATTTCTACCAATTGGCGGAAATCATCCTCCTTCGGTATCGTCGGATCATCTACAGGAGTTTCTGTCGGTTCTTCAACATTTTCTCCGGTATCAGTTTGAGTCGGATCAGATTCTTCCGTACTGTCCGGTAATGGTTCTGTTTGGGTCGGAGGTGTATTATCTGTTTGTGGTTTGGGTTTAAGCACGGGCGTTCCGGGCTTTTGTTTATAACCTCCGCACAAGGCGTTTGATTTTTGAACACCTATTGACGAACCCAATTTGGCGGCATCATTATAGTCCTGACATGCCTTGAGCAATAGTTGGTCTTTTTCATACAAAGAAGCCCGAAGTTCGAGGTATTCGACATTTTGTTCGAGGCCAATTGCTGCTGACAATGAATTGATGGCTTGTTCGCCGTTGCCCAAAGCATTTTCAGACCTTGCCAAAACGTAAGCTGCTGAAGCCGTGATGCCTTTGAGGTCAATCGATTGTAAAGCATCCATCTTGGCTCCTTTGTAAGCAGCCATCTGATATTTTGCTATAGCTCTTTTGACCAAAGCATCTTTGTAGGCAGGATTTTTAAGAATAACCTGATTGTACTCCGTGATACATTCTTCATATCTTGAAGTTTCAAACAAGTATTCGGCTTTTACATACTGAAATCCGATCTCACCATCAAGATTGCCACCTTGTCCAAGAACAAAGGCGATTCCACTGATTCCCAAAAGGGCTGTTAAAAAAATATTTTTTGAAAATTTCATTTTATATTATATATTTAACTAATTTGTATTATACTTTATATTAAGTTATTAAACTATTTTGTACAACAAAAATATTGCCAAAAATAAAAAAACATAAGGTCATTCATCCATTTTGTCTTTTCTTTGACTTTGCAAAAAACTTTTTTGTAAAAAATGGTACAAAAAAACGTGTCTTTTTATGTAAAAGAAAAGAACTACCCATCTCTAACGTAAAAATGAAACTTTTAGTTAGTTAAGAAAAAAATAAAATTAAAGGATTACTATGATAATTTTTGATAATTGCGGGTTTATTAACCATCCCGAAATATCCATGTTGAAAAATCATAAAAATGAAATGTTACACAAAAAAAAAGTGGATTAAAAATTTGATTTTTAATCCACTTTTGTACTGTATCATGATCAGCCAAGCTTTAAACCTGGATTTCTCATTAGAAATTGTCATGAGAGAAAATATGATAAAATATTTACGAGGCTCGGTCTCGTCTTAAGGACGAGATTAACCACAGGTGCAGTTTGAACTGCATCGAGGAAGAAAAAATGAGAACCGAAGTAAATATAAAGTCAGATTTTATCGCAATAAATTTCTAATGCGAACTCCGGGTTTTCATTTCAGGGTTTAAGAAACCACCCTTACTTTTTTTTTCTTCAAACCTGATGATTTCGCATTACCCTGAAAATATGGTTTTCTTTCAGCTTCAGGTTTTGGTCCGCCTTTTTTACTCTGATGACCTCTGGGTCTTCCTGAAGGTTGATTTTGAGGTTTTGCAGATGTCTGGACCATTACTTCAGTTGAAGGAAAATCATGTCCTTCAACAGCAGATATATCCATCCGGATCAATTTTTGAATATCTTTAAGATAAGCTCTTTCTTCCAGATTACAAAAAGAAATAGCTTTTCCGGACAGTCCTGCCCTACCCGTTCGGCCTATCCGGTGAACGTATGTTTCAGCAACGTTTGGCAATTCAAAATTGATAACAAGACTCAATTCGTCAATATCAATCCCTCTTGCTGCAATATCCGTTGCCACCAGTACCCTGGTTTTTCCGGATTTAAAGTTAGATAATGCACTTTGCCTTGCATTTTGAGATTTATTGCCATGTATGGCTTCGGCTTTGATTCCCGATCTGTTTAAAACCTTAACTACTTTATCAGCACCGTGTTTTGTTCGTGTAAATACCAATACGGCAGTTACAGAAGATTTTTCAAGCAATTGCACCAATAAATCATTTTTATTGCCCTGGTCTACAAAATAGACTTCCTGCTCAATTTTTTCTGCTGTTGAAGAAACCGGGGTTACCTCTACCTTTTCAGGGTTGGTCAGAATCTCGCCTGCCAGATATTTTATATTATCAGGCATGGTTGCAGAAAAAAACAAAGACTGCCTTCTCGGCGGCAATAAACGAATTACTCTTTTAATGTCGTTGACAAACCCCATGTCCAACATACGGTCTGCTTCGTCAAGAACAAAAAAAGAAATTTTATCCAGTCTCACAAAACCTTGTCCTACAAGGTCAAGCAATCGTCCGGGTGTAGCCACCAGAATATCCACACCGGAAGTTAAGGCATGTACTTGTTTGCTTTGATTCACCCCTCCATAAATGGACAGGTAAGAAACCTTCAAAAAGCGACTGTAAGCTTTAATGTTGTCTTCAATCTGAATAGCCAGTTCTCTGGTTGGTGTCAAAATCAAAGCTTTTATATGTTTTTGTTTTTGACCGGGTGTTTCGGTGATGTGTTGTAATATCGGTAGTACAAAAGCTGCTGTTTTGCCTGTTCCTGTTTGTGCGCAAGCCAGAATGTCGCGTCCTTTTAATACTACAGGAATAGCTTTTTGTTGTATAGGTGTAGGCGTAACGTAGCCTTCTTTGGCCAGTGCCTCTTGAATAGGATCAATCAATCCTAATGAATGAAATGTCATGTATATAAAAAATTTAAATAATGTACTCCCGATTAATAAGCTAATCATTTTATGGGTCTAAAATTATAAAAGCGTAGGATAGTAATTTCTATCTGACAACACTTTTGCATGTGTCATCCCAAGGGAGGTTGTTAATAATAAGTCACAAAGATACGGAAAATTCAGATACTTTGTATTTTTAGTATAAATATTAAGGTCAAAATAAAAAAATGGGGTAAGAAACAGATACAAAAAAGCGATTCCTAGTGGTTGAAGCTAAGAATCGCTGGGTTGGTAACTGAGAACTGTCTTGGTTCTATTAATCAATCCTCAGATCTTCGACACGCACTCCCGGAAACGATTTAGCATTAAAAACGAATGTGGAGGGGTCATATTTTTGGTTGGGTATAATCGAATCCAAAAACAAAATATATCTGCTGCCATCTTTCGAAAACACGCGCAAAGATATAACTTTGTTAGCAGTTTTATTAACGGTAAGTCTCATTTTTGAAAATTCAGACTTAGCATCCAGAGGTTTGAACTCAATATCCACCATGGATGAACCTTTTTCGGTTCTTTGTTCCGTGATTGAATATACAAATTTACCTGTTTGGTACATATTGAGGAGTTCTTTCGGAGATAAAAATCCACCTCCTCCCGACTCATCATAATCACTTACCTGTACCTGTTTATTTTTTTTAAAGTGTACCCAGGTTGTTTTTCCGTCACAATAAACGTCCTGCTGATCCATTTTTACGAAAAATTTTTTGCCCGCCTGAATAAGGTTGCCTTTTTGAACTTCGGGTGTTTTTTTGGGAAATTCCAGGGTGAGGGTAAATTTCATTTCCACAGAACTGTAACTGTCAAGTGTCTTTTTTAATTTATCCAATAATACCTTAGCTTTGGGATCACTATCATTTTTTTTGGTATACGTATTGTTTTGACTCCATACGGACTGGGTCAAAAAAATCATTATAACAACAAAAATACCTTTCATCGACATATTTTAATGTATAACGCCTGAGCAGACATATTGTTACAATTTATTTTGCTTTAAATTGATTTCCTCCTGTAAGCAGTTCGGTATCCCATTGAAGAGGTTTTTCCAAACCAAACGACCTGAACGGGCAATCCACATTACAAAAGCCACAAAGGCCGGGATGGCAAGGTTCTGTTTGTATAGAGATATCTATTTGTTCTTTTTCCAATACCTGAGCCATGAGTGATTTTATCTCTTTAACTTCCTGAATGGATTGTCGGAGGGTGTAGTAATAAGGCAATGTCAGGTGCATATCCAGATGAATCACATGACCAAAATGTAATGCCGTCAATTTATGTGCATAAATCCATTCAGGTTTATGATTGGCAGACAAATGACGAGAGAGTTTGTGTAAAACATCAACATCCGTTTTATCCATCAATGCCATGGATGTGTGACGCAGGATATCGTAAGCGCCTTTCCATATGATGAGACCAAAGATGACCGCTACCACACTGTCTATCCATAATAATCCGGTCCACATAACCAAAACCAAACCAACAATCAGCCCTAACGAAGTATACGTGTCCGTTTTCAAATGTTGACCACCGGCAATCAAAGCCATCGAATGATGTTTTTCACCAATCCGAATGCTGTAAATAGCCAAAACATAATTGATCAGTCCGCAAATCCCTATGAGCAGAATCCCCAACCCAACCTGTTCCACTTTCGCCGGTTGAAAAAATCGCATCATAGCCTCATAAATGATATAAAATCCGGCTATAGCTATCAATATCCCTTCGACAGAAGCCGTGATCAATTCAATTTTTCCATGACCATAAGGATGGTCAAGATCTTTAGGTTTAAGGGAATATTTCAGGCTGAAATACGTCATGATACCGGTAAAAACATTTACGGTACTTTCCAAAGCATCTGATAAAATCCCAATAGAACCGGTGATAAAATAAGCCGACATTTTGGCGACAAACAAGACAATTCCAATGGTCAATATCCATTTCTGAATCGAAAGTTTTGCCTTTTCTGCTGTTGTCATAAAATAAATCAAAGACCAAAATTACAATTAATCTTTACATTTCAGGAAGTAATTTTTTTTCTGTTTAGCCACTAAAAGATTTTGGCATAAAAACTATTCAACCCATATGTTTTCCTTCAATAAATATTTGCGATTTTCAAACAATAGCCCATACCATTGTTTTTTAGGAATAAATTCACCGCCCAGACTTTTTAAATGATCTGTAGGTTGCTGGCAGTCTATAACACTAACCCCTTCCTCCTGCAGCTTTGAGGCCAAAGAAATAAAACCATATTTGGAGGCGTTATTGGCTTTCGAAAACATAGATTCCCCAAAAAATATTTTCCCTAATTTTACTCCGTATAATCCTCCGACAAGTTCATCACCCAACCACACTTCCGCACTTATGGCCAAGCCCAACCGATGAAGTTCTGTATATGCAACGATCATGTCTTCATTGATCCAGGTTCCATCCTGACCGGATCGGGGTATCATTTCACAATGCCTCATAACAACACTGAAACACTGATTGTAGGTGACCCTGTATTTTTGTTGATTGAAGTATGACCGCATACTTTTTGAAACTTTCACCTTTTCGGGAAAAATAACGAAACGAGGAGCCGGACTCCACCAGATTACAGGATCGCTCCTGTGGTTATACCACGGAAAAATCCCATAACTGTAGGCTAAAAATAAACGTAAGGTATCTAATTCACCACCGAAAGCCAGAGTCCCGTGAACATCAGCTGTATTCGGGTGTGGAAACCCTCCGGTAAATTCATAAACATCGGTGTTGTAAGAATACAAATTTCTGTTTGAATCAGTCAGCAAATACACTTTCAATTACAGCTGACAGCCCTCTGTCCACCAAGGCATCCTTCATGGGTTTGAGGGTATCAAAATCTCCTGTTTTAACGGTTGCCTTCCCTTTGAAGTGGACAATGAGGGAAAGCTGTTCTGATTGTTCGTGCGTATGTCCGCATACTTCCATAAAACACCTGATGACCCAATCAAAAGTATTGTGGTCATCATTAAAAACGATTATTTTCGATTCCAATCCTGATGTGGTTTCATCTTCAACCAACACATCTTCTTGTTCATCAAATAATGGTCTGGTATTCATGTTGTTAAAATCTGAAATTACGCAAGTTGCGACAAAGTATCTTGTATGGCTGCAAAGTTAGGAAGTTCTCCGGCATTTTCCAAAACTTCTGCATATTGAATGACACCATTTTTATCAACCACAAAAGCGGATCTTTTTGTCACTCCTTTATGCCCCATAGCAAATACTTCATACAATACCCCGTATTTTTCTCCTGCTTCTTTGTTAAAATCCGACAACAAGGGAAAGTTGTAATTTTCAACTTCTTTAAACTTGGCCAAAGTGGCAAAAGAATCCACAGAGATAGCTACAACATTTGCATCCAGTTTTTCATAAACATGATAATTGTCCCGAATAGAACAAAGTTCTGTCGTGCACACACCTGTAAAAGCGAGTGGAAAAAACAGAATTACGGTATTTTTATCTCTGTTTTCTGACAAAGTATACATTTGTTTGTCAGAAGTCGGTAATGTAAAATCAGGTGCCTGATCTCCTTTTTGTAAGCTCATATTTTATATATTTTTTTATACAACAGCAATGACATAAGATTGTTTCAAAAAAGAATGGGGCCGGAATTCAGCCCCATTCTTATAAATAACCTAAAACTATATTAAAATATTATTTGGATTTTTTTGTCCACTCCATGATGGAATCGTTGTTCATTTTGATATAGTCATTATTACCGGCTTCTGTTGCCAGTTTTAATGATTCCTGTGCTGTAGCAATAGCTGCCTTATAACTTCCCAGGTCTGCTTCAATCAAAGATTTTTGTCTCAGGTGCCAAAACTTGTTGTTACCCATGGCAACAGATTTGTCCATCCATTCCAAAGCTTGTTTTAAATCTTTTTTTGCTTCTCTGTAGTATCTGGCTGCATTATAATAATCATTTGCATTAGGGCCGGCCATCACTTGCGTGATATTATCTGAAACTTTTTTATCTGTAGGCACTTCAATTTTTACAGGCACCGTCAGGTTGTCCCATGAAATCTGAAGATTACAAGAAGTATTGGTTACATTATCCAAATTAATGGTAAACGTTTCTACCGTATTATTCAACATAACAGGTGTTGCCATAACTTTTGCGGCAACCAAAGCATCATCCCATTTTTCAGGAGTGCCCCAGTTTTCAGTATTGCTGTAAAAATAAACTTCCCATGCTCCTATGGTTGGTTTTGTAAAAATGGCATAACTACCTTTTTTTACCTCAGTACCCCCTATCATTACATTATCACTAAAGGTAATCATAGAGTTTTTATTGGCACCGGTTCTCCACATATTGTTATAAGTGACCAGATCTCCGAAGATTTTACGATTGTTTTTGCTTGGTCTTGAATACTCTACATTGATAGTGGTCAGACCGACTGTATACTCAGATTTAGCCAACGGACTGGCTGCAGGGGTTTTAATTTGTGAAAAAGCAAAATTAAATACCATTAAAAAAGATAAGACCGATAAAAGGTTTTTCATTACTTAAAAATTTTGTTTGATGAAAGAATATTATTTTGAAAGGATTGGATTCCCAAAAAGTTGTTGTTATAAAAAAAATGTTATGTTAAAATTACGTTAATATAAAAAAATGATACCAAAAAAATGGCTTTATGTCAATCTTCATCCAGTTCATCAAGCATACTTGACAAAGTATCAGAAAAATAAACCTCTTTGTTTAATATACTTTTATTGATGATTTCATCCTCTGCGAGACCAAATAATATCAGTTCTTTAAGAGCTGTTCTTTCGTGTTCATCCGCAGAAACTTTTTCCACCAAAATGTCGACACCTTGTATTTTGTCCAGATTCTTTTTATAATCCTCAAATGATGCATCGTTTAGGATTTTTACAGTATTATTACCAGCAAACCATGCTTTAACCACGCCGTAAGGGTCCCTGCCCTCTTTTTCCAATTTTCTGGTCGTGCGGGGCAATAAAGATTTAAATACTTTTGAAAGCGCTGAAAAAATAAAACTCATTGCGACCTGATAATGTCCTTGTTGTTCGCCTTCGTACAACAGTTCGATTTTTCCTGTGATCGCCGGTATCACTCCCCAGAAATCGGTCAGCCTGATGGTTGTTTCTTTTTCTCCATTGATCAGCATCCTTCGTTCTGCAGTACTCATCAGATTTTCATATGCACTGATACTTAAACGTGCAGAAACTCCACTTTTTTCATCTACATATTCACTTGCCCGGGCTTCAAAACTTATCAGTTCCAAAATATCCCGTTGCCAGTGATACATTTTAATTTTTTCTTTTTGGCTTTCCTGAATTTTGGCTTCCAATTCCGTAATCTGAACAGATTCGTCCAGAGTTCTTGGGTAGTGAGTCAAAATCTGGCTTTCAATTCTGTCTTTTAAAGGAGTAATGATGCTACCACGATTAGTATAATCTTCCGGATTGGCTGTAAATATAAAATCGATATCCAAAGGTAGTCGCATTTTAAATCCACGGATCTGAATATCCCCTTCCTGCAGGATGTTCAGCAAGGCAACCTGTATTCTGGGTTGTAAATCCGGTAATTCGTTGATAACAAATACGGAACGGTGAGCCCGGGGTATCAAACCGTAGTGAATGGCTTTATCATCTGCATAAGAAACCTTAAGATTGGCTGCTTTAATGGGATCTATATCTCCGATCAGGTCGGCTACAGTAACGTCAGGGGTAGCGAGTTTTTCAACATATCGTTCAGATCTGTGCATCCATCGGATCGGTGTTTTGTCGCCTTGTTCTTCTAATATTTTTTTGGATGTATTGGTTATCGGCAAATACGGATCTTCATTGATTTCTGAACTTTCTATAACCGGCACATATTCATCAAGTAGTTGCGTCATCAATCGGGCAATCCGGGTTTTGGCCTGACCTCTCAAACCAAGTAACAAGATGTTGTGTCCTGAAAGAATAGCTCTTTCTACATCAGGCAAAACAGTATCGTCAAAACCGATGATTCCTTCAAAAACTTTTTCTTTCTGTTGCCATTTTTTGATGAGATTTTCCCTTATTTCCTGCTTTACAGATCTCGCTTTATAATCTGTTTTTTTCAGATCTCCCAGTGTCTTTATTTTTTGATAATTCATGTGTGTAAATTTATTTATGATGCTAAAGCCATATAAAAGATATGATAAAAAACAATCATTTTGGTCTGTATAAAATAAATTTTGATTATTTTTATATCGATTTTATGTATAATATTAATTTTTTGTCTTTTTATTGTTTTTATAATCTCTGAATAAAAACTCTCCCAACCCATCCAACGACGAATAAAATGCTTTCCCGTTATTAACTTTGGTAAACTCATCCACAAACCGAACAAGATACGGGTCTCTGGCAATCATAAAAGTTGTGATAGGAATATTCATCTTGCGACACGACATGGCAAGAGCTAAGGTTCTGGTCAGAATTTTTCTATCGAGACCAAAACTGTTCATATAATACCCTTTGCCTTTTTTGATACACGTCGGTTTACCGTCTGTGATCATCATGATTTGTTTATTGGTATTTTTTCTCCTTCTCAAAATATCCATTGCAAGCTCCAGGCCGGCGACCGTATTGGTATGATAAGGCCCTACCTGAAGGTAAGGCAGGTCTTTGATTTCGATTTTCCAGGCATCATTACCAAAAACAATGATATCCAGGGTGTCTTTGGGATATCGTTTTGTGATCAGTTCGGCCAGAGCCATGGCCACTTTTTTTGCAGGTGTTATTCTGTCTTCTCCATACAAAATCATTGAATGGGAAATGTCAATCATCAGCACCGTACTTGTCTGAACCTGCATAAACTTTTCATGCAAATGAATATCATCTTCTGTCAGGTAAAAATCCTGTAAACCATGATTAATTTGCGCCGTTTTTATGGTTTCGGTAAAAGCGATATTATCCGGATTATCGCCAAATTCAAAAGGTTTGAGTTCCGCAGTACTTTCATCCCCTTTTCCCAATATGTTGGTCGTATGCTGACCATACTTTGTTTTGCTGAGCTGATCAAAAATATCGTCCAGAGCCTGATGTCTGAGAGCCATTTCCAGTTTGGTGGTAGCTACAGAGTGGGGCGCACCATTTTTGTTTTTTTTGTCGGACAAATAACCTTTTTCATACAAATCATTGATAAAATCTGCTATGCCGTATCTGTCATCCGTAAGTTTGTAATGTTTATCCAGTTCGGTAAGCCAGGCAAGGGCCTCGGAAATGTCTCCTGACGTATGAACCACCAGATCCTTAAAAATTTTAAATAATTTTTCGAAAGGATCCTCTTCAGGGTTTTCAATTTTTTCGGTAAATTTCCATCCGATCATTTGCAAAAAAAGTATGTGCGTATAACACGAAGAGGGTTCCAATGTTCAGACAAAAAATCATATTAACATAGCAGAAGAAAAATTGTCCGATTAACAATGGAAAAAACAAGGCTGTGCTACCCTAATCTGAAACCAATGTGATGATCAAAATATAAGTTTTCCTGAAATTTAGCATGATACATTAAAAAGAACCTGAATTTTTACTTGTATAACTTTTTACCATTTGGATATAAAGATCAATCTTGGTATTGTAAATAGATTTACCATGGAGGCTGATAAACAGAAAAACCAGTAATTAAGGTAAGATTAAAAAAAGTTGCCCTTTTACAGAATTTTTTTTCTTTTAAACCATATGTAAATTACAACAGAAACTGAAATCATCACAAACCAAGAAAAATAATACCCAAATTCCCAGTTTAGCTCCGGCATAAACCGGAAGTTCATGCCATAAACTCCGACTATAAAAGTTAACGGAAGAAAAAAAGCAGAAAAAATGGTCAGCAATTTGATAACTTCATTATTTTTTTGCGTTGAAAAAGACATGTAGGCATTAAATAAGGCATTGGAATCATCAATAATTTCATCAGCCCTCAATAACATATCCACCAACGTATCTTTTATATCCTGGAGGGTCGTTTTAAATTTGTCATCAACTTTAAACTGATGAATCACATTTTGTGTAATGACAAGAATTTTTTTTGTCAATCTGACCTTTGCTTTTTCAAAATAAAGGGATTTTATCGAAAGATGGTTGCCTCCTTTAAGGAACAATTCGCTCTCCATTTCATCCATTTTGTCAGCCTGAGTCTGAAGGGGTACTTCAAAAGTCATCAGCACATCATTGGCAATTTCCAATATCAATGCATCCACATCTTCATATTCGGCTTCTTTATTTTTTAAAAACTCAAAGTTTGCTCTGTGAATGGTCAACAATCCTTTTTCATGGATAAAAAATGCAATCTTATTGCTTATTTCGCCGACTTCAATACCTTTAGGTTTAGCTTCAGCTGTGTAAGCCCGCAAGATCAAAAAGTCATATCGGGTTTCCCTTTCCAGTTTTGGCAAGTGTCCTGGCTCGAGGGCATCTTCCAGCAGATTTCTGTCAATGTGAAAAGGAAGGTCCAGAGCATATAATTCTTCTTCTGTCGGATTTTCGATGTCAATCCAGACAAATCGTTCATATTGGACTATATTTTTGATCATCATGAATAGATCAGAATTTATGACACAAAGGTAAAAAAAGATTACCCAACAAGGGTGAATCAAAAAAGAACGGCACTTTTTAACATCAAATGCGATTTCAAAGGTACCAGACAGAAATAAAAAAAGGAATTGTTGGTACAATTCCTTTTTTACTATAAGTAAAGGATGTTAAATCGTAAGAATATCCTTTTCTTTGATTTCAATGACTTTATCAATTTTTTGAACGTACGTGTCAATGATTTTTTGAACATCATCTTCTTTACGTTTTCCCATATCTTCAGAAAATCCGTTTTTGACTTGTTTTTTTATAAAATCAAGCACTTTGTGTCTGTGGTTGCGCAAACCGACTTTGGCTTCCTCGCCACTGGCTTTAGCTTGTTTTACCATTGAAACCCGACGTTCCTCGCTCATCGGAGGAATCATCAGACGAACCACTTCACCGTCATTCATAGGGGTAATTCCCATGTTTGATTCAAAAATGGCTCTTTCGATGGCTGCGAGCATTTTTTTCTCCCAGGGCTGAATGGTAATGGTACGTGCATCCTGTGTGGAAACATTAGCCACCTGACTGAGCGGAGTTGGAGCCCCGTAATATTCTACCATGATACCATTAAGCATGGCAGGAGAAGCTTTACCTGCTCTGATTTTATTCAATTCGTAAGCCAGGTGATCCATAACTTTTTCGGCGGCCTCACCAAGATGTGCGATTTGCAAATCAATTTCTTCAATCATATTGTTGGTTTTTGTAAACTATTTTAATCCTCTGATCTGCCCAAAAAGGACAACAAAAAGTATAAAAACATCACCAATGCTCCCAAAGCCTGTGCTACATACGTCATGGCAGCCCACCAAAGAGCATCTTTTGCGCCGTCATGTTCCTGAGGCGGCAATGCTCCGGTATTATCCAACCAGGCTAAGGCTCTGTTGGAAGCGTCAAATTCAACCGGCAGTGTTACCAGACTAAAAAGTGCGGTGATTCCGAAAGTTGCAACCATAAAAATCATGAAAGTACCTCCCAGACCTGCACCCATTCCCAGGATGGCACCCATGAATAAAAATTGTTGAATGTTGGCACTAAACTGAACCACCGGAACCAATCGGGAACGCAGTTGCAACATACTGTAAGACTGGGCATGTTGGACAGCGTGACCACATTCATGCGTAGCTACGGCGGCAGCGGCAACTGACCTTCCGTGAAAAACATCCGGAGAAAGTGAAACGGTTTTTGTCTGAGGATTGTAGTGATCTGTCAGGTAACCCTGACCTTCAACGATCTGAACATCACTGATTCCGTAGTGAGCAAGCATTTTTTCTGCCATTTCACTACCACTGAGACCTGATCTGACAGGAACCTGGCTGTAATGAGCAAATTTGTTTTTTAACCTGCTGCTTACCAACATTCCTATTAATGTAAAAACACCTAAAATAACATAGTAACCTATCATTGTTTAAAATATTTACTTATGAACGAATAATGTCAAAACCTGTATATTTTTGAAGTACTTCAGGAATAACGATACCTTCATTTGTCTGGTTATTTTCGAGCAAAGTGGCAACAATTCTCGGTAAAGCAAGAGCACTCCCGTTTAATGTGTGAGCCAACCTCATTTTACCATCCTGATCCTTAAATCGCAATTTCATACGGTTTGACTGAAAAGTTTCAAAATTGGAGACTGAACTTACTTCAAGCCATTTGCCCTGTGCTGCTGAGAATGTCTCAAAATCAAAGGTCAGGGCAGAAGCAAAACTCATATCGCCGCCACATAAACGCAAAATACGGTATGGAAGTTTCAATTTATTTAATAAACTTTCAACATGTGCGACCATATCCATCAGGGTTTCATAGGAAAAATCGGGGTGTTGAATCTGAACAATTTCAATTTTATCAAACTGGTGCAAACGGTTCAACCCCTTTACATCAGAACCGTAAGATCCTGCTTCTCTGCGGAAACAAGGTGTATATCCCGTGAGTTTAATCGGAAAAACATCTTTATTCAGGATCGTATCCCGATAAATATTTGTCAGCGGAACCTCAGCTGTAGGAATAAGATATAAATCATCTTTTTCACAATGGTACATTTGTCCTTCTTTGTCCGGCAACTGCCCGGTAGCTCTTGCCGTTTCTTTGTTGACCAGAATTGGCGGCATGTATTCCATATAACCTGCATTGGCTGCTTCATCCAGAAAAAAGTTAATCAGCGCTCTTTGCAACCGTGCACCATGGTGGATGTACAATGGAAAGCCTGCTCCTGTGAGTGTAACCCCTGCTTTGAAGCTAATCAGATTGTATTTTTCAGCCAATTCCCAATGTGGCAAAGCATTTTCGGGAAGTTTTGGCATATCTGTTTCATTCAGTTTAAATACTTCATTGTCCTCAGCGCCAAAACCAACAGGAACGCTTGAATGAGGGATATTCGGCAAGGAAATGATCTTTTCTTCCAGTTCGTCTTTGATCTCTTTAAGTCTGGATTCCAGAATTCTGGAAGACTCTTTCAATTCATTAACGCGGGATTTAAGAACATTTGCTTCCTCCTGCTTTCCGGTTTTAAACAACTCACCGATCTGTGCGGACAACCCATTTAATTCCGACAATATATTATCGAGGCTTGTCTGGGTTTGTTTTCTTTCATCATCCAATGAAATAATAAGCTCAACCACTTCTATTTCTGACTCACGGACATTTTTTTTTAAAAGGCCCTCTTTCACTCTGTTTATGTCGTCTCGTAAAACACTTATTTCTAGCATGTCTGAATTTTCTGTTACTTATATATGATAAATTTTAAAAATTTTTGCAAAGATAATACTTTGTAATTTAAATTAAATATGTATTTTTGCGCAACAATTTGAAATCTTTTCCATTTCTTTTGACTTTCCCCGACTTATTGGATATTCTGGTTACTATGGCGGAAAGTAAAATAACTTCTATTTCATATTAAATTTCACTTTCGTAAATGATGTACGACATTTTGCAGTTAAACGACATGCTTGTTCCTGAATTAAAGGATATAGCAGCTAAGTTAAAATTACCTAATTATAAAAAACTGAGCAAACAAGATCTTATTTATAAAATATTGGACGAACAGGCTCTTAAAAACAAACATACGGTTAAAGACGAAGATCTGGAATCTCAAAAAAGTCTTCCGAAAACGATGCCTATGGAAGCAGGACCTAATCCTGAAAAAAAATCACCGGGTCGTGGCCGTAAAAAAGCTGAAACTACCGATGAAAATCCACAGCATGAAGTAAAGGAAGAAAAACCGGAAATTCAGGAAGCTCCTGTAAAAACCAAAGAACATAAACTCTCAGAAGCAGAACTGCAGGCTGAAAGAAAAAGAGAACGGGCAAGAATCAAAGCAGGGCCTGAAAAAGTAATTTCTGTTAAAGCAGAAGCTCCGGAAATTCAGGAAAGACAACCTGAAAAACAACCTGAAAGACAACCTGAAAAAGAATATGAAAAGATCGTTCACAAACCTTATATCGGTCCCGAACAGGCACGAAGACTGGAAGAAGCGAGATTGGCAAAAGAAGAACCTAAAATAAGATACACGCCCGACATTGATGGTGTAATAGAAGGAGAAGGAACCCTGGAGCTGACAGCTGAAGGATATGGTTTTTTGAGGTCATCTGACTACAATTATCTGACTTCCCCGGATGACATTTATGTTTCCCCTTCACAAATCAAACTTTTCGGATTAAAAACAGGAGACACCGTTTTGGGCTCTGTCAGACCTCCTAAAGAAGGTGAAAAATATTTTGCTTTATTAAAAGTTTCCAGAATCAATGGTCTGGATCCTCTGAAATTAAAAGAAAGAGTACCTTTCGACTATCTTACTCCTTTGTTTCCTACAGAAAAGTTTAAACTGGCTTCTCATCCGGGAGGAAGAGACCATGGAAACAGAATGATCGATTTGTTTACACCTATCGGAAAAGGACAAAGAGGTTTGATCGTGGCACAACCTAAAACAGGTAAAACATTTTTATTGAAAGACGTGGCTAATGCCATAGCGGACAATCACCCGGAATGTTACCTTCTCGTCCTTTTGATAGATGAAAGACCGGAAGAAGTAACGGACATGAAAAGAAGTGTCAATGCGGAAGTTATTGCAAGTACATTTGATGAGCCTGCGGATAACCATGTAAGAGTAGCCGGTATGGTATTGGAAAAAGCCAAAAGACTGGTAGAATGCGGACATGATGTCGTCATTCTTCTGGATAGTATCACCCGTCTTGCAAGAGCTTATAATACTGTTGCACCTACCAGCGGAAGGGTATTGACCGGTGGTGTGGAAGCCAATGCGTTAAACAAACCTAAAAAGTTTTTTGGTGCTGCCAGAAACATTGAAGACGGTGGTTCATTGACCATCCTTGCCACAGCATTAATTGATACAGGCTCCAGAATGGACGAAGTCATTTTTGAAGAATTCAAAGGAACCGGTAATATGGAGCTTCAACTCGACAGATCTCTGGCAAACAAACGTATGTATCCTGCCATCGATATAACCCGATCCAGCACAAGGAGAGAGGAATTATTATTGGGAGAAGGTATCCTTCAAAGGTTGTTTGTATTGCGAAATCATCTCGCAGATATGAAACCGGACGAAGCTATGGAGTTTGTTAAAAAACATATGAATGGCACAAAATCCAATGATGAATTTTTATCTTCTATGAACAGATAAAATATTCTCAATAAAAATTTATAAAATATTTTCATAATTCGTATAATAATATTACCTTTGCACCTCTTTTAAAAAAGAGCATAAAATAATAAAAACATGAAACGTACATATCAGCCTTCCAAAAGAAAAGAGTGAACAAACATGGTTTCAGATCCAGAATGTCCACGAAAAACGGTAGACGAGTGTTAGCCAAAAGGAGAGCACGCGGAAGATACAAATTGACTGTTTCTGACGAAAAGGGAGTTAAATAACCTATTTCGAAAGCTATAAATTTCCGGTTAAAGATTTATTTTTGACCGGATTTTTTATTTTATCTATTTCAGAATTTACTGTCGGAAAACATTGTCTTTTTGTGATTTGTTGTACCTAAACAAATCATTTTAGTATATTATACATTTCCAGTACAAAGATTCAGAAGATTGTCAATACCGCAAAAGTCAAAAATGTACTGATAATTTTTGGTAGATAAATGTTATCTTCACCTCTATTTTGTAAGAACACACATTTGATAAACTCAGAAAAAATACCGAAGATCCAAAGGCTGAAAAGTGAAAAAGCCATTCAGCATATTTTTGCTGTTGGGCAGTCCTTGTTTTTTTATCCTATCAAAGTACAATTCAAGCTCGAGGAAAGTTCAACTTCCGCACAGAAAACAAATCTTCAGTTTGGTGTGTCTGTCTCCAAAAAAAGTTTTAAAAAAGCCGTCGACCGTAATCTTATCAAAAGAAGACTCAGAGAAGCTTTCAGAAAACAAAAATTTGTATTGGAAGAATCTTTAGTGATAGAAAATAAAAATCTGAAATGTATGATTATATATGTAGCCAAGGAAAAAATCGACTATGAGATTTTGGTTACTTCGATATCCGTTCTGATCAAAAAAATTAATAAAAAAATATCCTCAAAACTTAATATTCCAACTAAAGAAGATTAATTTTTTGTTTTTTTATGTGAAAAGGCAATTGTCTTAAACAAATAATGCTGATTTTTGTACTTATATCATTATTATTAGTCTAAATTAATATAAATATGTATCCAGTAGAATTAACCACCCCTATATCAAAAGATTTGACGGATTTTGGCTTCGAAGGTCTTTCCAGTCCTGAGGCAGTTGAAAGTGTTTTATCACAAAATGAAGGTACAACGTTATTGGTTGTCAATTCTGTTTGTGGTTGTGCCGCAGCCAATGCACGTCCGGGAGCAAAAATGTCATTACAACATGATAAAAAACCAGCAAAACTGGTTACCGTTTTTGCCGGAGTAGACCGTGAAGCAACGGACAGAGCGAGAGAGTTTTTACTTCCTTACCCTCCTTCTTCACCTTCTATTGCTTTATTTAAAGATGGAAAATTGGTCCATATGCTGGAAAGAAGGCATATTGAAGGAAATTCCGCCCAAGCGATAGCCAATAATCTTGCCCAGGCTTACGAACATTTTTGCTGATTTTCCTTTTTATTTGATATTAGCGGTTTACTTTTTAAATATAAAATAGACCGCTAATATCAAAAATACAAACCCGATAAGGTGGTTGGTCCTGAAACTTTCTGTTTTGAAAATAACGAGTGAAAATACTACAAATACGATAAGGGTGACCACTTCCTGTATAACTTTTAATTCCATTAACGAAAAAGGGCCTCCGTTGCCCTGATACCCTACCCTGTTGGCAGGTATCATAAATGAATACTCAAACAACGCAATTCCCCAACTGACAAGAATGACGCCGGCCAGTCCCAATTTACTCAACCATTTTATCTCCTGAAATCTCAGATGCCCATACCAGGCAAATGACATAAATATATTGGAAATAACCAACAATATAATAGTGATTAATGGCTTCATAAAATATTATTTTACTTTTAATTATACATTATATTAATCTTAATATGTATTTTTATTAAATATTCCTACATCATAAAATAAATATTATAAAGATTTTTGAAAAAACCATTCAGGTAAAACCTCAGGTTTTTGTTTTTGAATGGAATAAATTTTATCCACAAATGAATGATAACTTTGAAGACCTTCTTCCACACCCATCAATCGAAGGTAGGTTTCATACATAATATCTCTAATGGCAGGAAATACATCTGGAAAAAGAAAAGATTGTTTTTTGATATTTTCCAAATCAGTTCTGATCACATCAGGTAATGAAGTCAAAATGTTTGATTTATTTTGATCGGACCATCGCGGATCGAAATACAAATATCTGAAATACGTAAGCAAAGATGCATATATGTATACCGGATGTTCTGTTTGCAAACAAACCAGCAAAGCTATGGTATTACAATCACCTTCATCCGTCACGCCGTAGCCGTGAGCCATTTCATGAGCGACCGTAAAAGGCAGTTGCAGTGAATGTAAACCTTGATCAACATGACCTTCAAAAACATAGGGAATATAAATACCTGCCGTAGACAACCGAAGGAGAACACCTTCAGGCTGAAGTTTTCGGATGCGCACATTTCCTGCAGTTTTCCACCCCATTTCCGGCAATAATCTGGTCATTTGTGACCTCAACGCGTCCTCCATAACAATAAAACCCCCACCCTTTAATGAATCAATCTGAGCTTGTGAAATCATTTGTCGGTAACGGATCAAATCAGGAATGAGGGTTTCTATCCTGTTTTGAATGTAAACGCTATCCATGTCTGTTTTTGCCAGATTCCATCTTTCTTTTAAGTTGGGCTGAAAATAATGAAAACCCCAAACCCAATAAAAGGTAGTTACAAAAACAAAAACTTTCAGAATAAAATTTTCCATTTTTTGTGTCCCCGTAAGCAACTTATTGGTGTCTTTTGTCTCTTTTTTTATCATCAAAAAAACAAAATACCCAAAAACACCCAATAGTAAAAAGTATAACACGGGAAACGGGAGATTCCCAAAAGTCCCATCATATACAACCCTCAATGGTAAAAATAAATAATTATGGTAAGTTTCACTAAAAAAATCAGGGAATACAGAGAATCCGATGAAACAAAATATGGTGAATAATACGTACAAGTACCGAAATCTCATCGCAATATCTTTGGATAGATAAACGATTTATGTATAGAAAATATTTTTTTTATCCTAATACCATTATTATTGATTAAATGGATAAAATGGTTGTTGTTTAAAAAATATATCATATTTCCGCAGCTAAGGTAACTGCCTGATGAATAGCTTTTTTCGCATCGAGTTCTGAAGCTTCAAACGCACCGCCGATGACATACCAATCCTTCGATTGTTGACGTAAAGTATCAAATTTTTCGACAAAAGACTCTTGTCCGGTACATAATACAATGGTATCAGCCTCAATAAATGTTTTTATTTCGCCTTGAGAAATCCAGATTCCTTTGTCTGTTATTTCCTCGTATTGCAAATGGCCCAACATCTTTACATTTTGTTGATTCAAATATATTTTTTTAATCCACCCGGTTGTTTTTCCTAGGGTATTACCATGTTTTCCCGGTGATCTTTTCAGTAAATATATTTCCCTTTGAGGGGTTACAGGTTGCAGCAACATCATACCTCCCCGTTCCTTGTAGGAAGCATCAATCCCCCATTCGTCCAGGAATTTTGAAATTTCAGCTTCATCATCCACATGGCTTTCTTTAAGAAGATACTCCGCTACATCAAAGCCGATTCCCCCTGCACCCAAAATCACCACTTTTTTACCGGCTTTTTTTTCTCCCGATAATAGTTGGTCATATCTGATTACCATGTTATGGTCGATTCCTTTAATCTCCGGAATTCTGGGTTTAACTCCTGCAGCTACGATGACGGCGTCAAAATCCAGGGGAGAAAAATTGGTCTCATTCACCGGATGGTTTAAATAAACGGTAACCTTTTCTTCTTTGAGTTCGTTGGTAAAATATCTGATCGTTTCACCATATTCTTCTTTGCCAGGGACTACTTTGGCGAGGTTAAACTGGCCACCCAGAGAGGATGAGGCTTCGTATAAATATACCGAATGCCCCCTTTTGGCGGCAGTAGCAGAAAAAGCCAATCCTGCTGGTCCTCCTCCAATAACGGCGAGCCGTTTCGGTTGATCTACCGGCATAATTTTTATTTCTGTTTCATGACATGCGCGCGGATTAACCAGGCAAGATGAAATTTTGAGCGAAAAAGTATGATCCAGACAAGCCTGATTGCAAGCGATACATGTATTTATCAGGTCGTCTCGCCCTATCATGGCTTTATGGACCAAAGAAGCATCAGCCAAAAAAGGTCTTGCCATTGAAACCATATCTGCATATCCTTCAGCAACAATTTTTTCGGCTATATCCGGCATATTGATTCTATTGACCGCTATCAGCGGAACAGAAACATGTTCTTTCATTTTTTTCGTAACCCACGCGTATGCCATACGAGGTACGGAAGAAGCTATGGTTGGGATTCTTGCCTCATGCCAACCTATTCCTGTGTTTAAGATGTGAACACCTTTGGTTTCCAATGTTTTGGCAAGTTGTACTATTTCTGACCAGGAAGATCCGTTTTCAACCAAATCAAGCATCGAAATACGGAAAATGATCAAAAATTGTTCTCCTACTTTTTCTTTGATTTTTTTGACGATTGCCAAAGGAAATGCCATTCGTTTTTCATAAGTTCCGCCCCATTCATCACTTCTAATATTGGTTCTTGTGACAAGAAACTGATTGATGAGATACCCTTCTGAACCCATGATTTCAATACCATCGTATCCTGCTTTTTGGGCCATTAAAGCACAATGGGCAAAATCATTTATCGTTCGTAATATGTCTTCATGGGTCATTTCTTTGGGTGTAAAAAAATTGACCGGCGCCTGAATCGGTGAAGGAGCAACAATATTTTTATGAAATCCATATCTTCCTGTATGTAAAATCTGCATACAAATTTTTCCGCCGGCATCATGCACTGCCCGCGTAATTACACCATGTTTTTGCACCTCCTCTTCAGTGGTAAGTTTGGCTGCATGGGGAGCAACACAACCTTCTTCATTGGGAGATATACCGCCGGTAATGATGAGACCCACACCACCTTCCGCTCTTTCTTTGTAAAAAACGGCTGCACGGTCAAATCCTCCTTCAATTTCTTCGAGATTGGTGTGCATTGAACCCATTACAAATCTGTTGGGTAAGGTCATAAAACCCAAATCAAGCGGCGTAAAAACATGTTGAAACTTCAAAGTAAAAAATTTTGATACAAATATAATACTTGTTTCCTTTGAAAATAAATATATAGCAAGAAGATATCCTCCTGCTGAAAAATAATTTAATTCCAAGTATAGTTTTATTTGTCTTTATCGCATACATCAACCAATATTACTAAATTGAGGTTGCTGTAAAATAAAAATGGCAGTGTCACCACCGCCATTTTTATTTTTTAAATATCTAGTAAAACAAAATATTTATTGCTTTATAAATGTTTTTGAAATACTCCCTTCATTACTATAAAGAATAATGGAATATAAACCACTGTTCCAACCAATTACCGGTATGGATGCATTATTCGAAATCATAGCTCCTGAAGCTACTTTTTGTCCTTTTGCATCAAAAACTGTATAAGACTTGAACAGGGTCTTTTCGTGCAATACGGAGACCTGAACATTCTGATCAGTGACAGGATTCGGATAAATCAACACATCATACAGTTTACTGACATCTTTTGTATCAGATGGAAATGATTCATCTACTTCAAAGGTAAAACTGGTAATGGGAACCCATCCTCCCTGGCCATCAAAAACTGTAAAGGTAAACCGATCTCCGGGATTTGACGAACCGTCATGTGTATATCTCAAAGAAGCATTATTGATGTCGGATTGTGTAAACGTTGCACCAACGGAAAGTGGGTTGCCATTAAGGCTGAGTATTCCAAATTCCGGCAGGGTTACCACGGTATAAACCAATTGGTCAGAGGTATTATCATCATCCTGAACCAATAAGTAAGGAGACCTGATAGCTGGTTTATCTCCCGGCGGAATCTGCAATACGATATTGTTAACGACATAAGGAGCTGAAAGGACCACATTAGAACATATTTCTATATCAAAACCCAACAACCTTCCGCCTTCACCTGCTTCATCATCTTTAATAATCAATTTCCATGCTCCTTTGGTGGACTCGCCGTTAAAACCTGAAAGTTTATTTTCAGGTTTTAATATCCTGTCATTATTCAACGGGCAACCGAAAAATAACGGAGACTCATCATCAAGTCCAACGGATATATTTTTTTGTGTACCACATTTTTTACTCCAGAGAATAATTTCTTTATTAGAAGGTGAAACAACCGAAGCTATCAGGTCACCATTTCTCTGGTGATCAATTTTTACCTTTTTAATGTTGATATCACTTACATTACCTTCTGAAGGAATATTTAAAGATGTTTCAACTGTAGGTCTGCCGGAAGCAGAAATATTGATGGACAAATCTCCTGATGTGTACACATTACAACTCAATACTTCTGTACTAAATGCATTGATATCTGACCATAAACCATCTTTGCATTGATTGATTCCCCGAACTCTCCAATAGTATATTCTTGATTTATCCAATATGACTGAAGAATTAAAGGAGATGCCTGTTTGAATTCTGTCAAAAACCAGGGTATTCGATTCAAAAGAAGGACTTGTTGCCAATTGCAACTGGTAGGTAACTGCATCCGTATTTTGCGTCCATGAGAAAGAAGGCAGAACTGTACTGCCCGTTGTACCATTTACGGGCAATAAAGCCGATACATTATCCAGATTGGTAGCTGTATAATTAACTCTGACGTACCTTATCAATGAATCAATACCAGGTGCAACTATTTTAACACCGATATCAGCGATGCCTTTGCCTTGAACATTATCCAAATTGATGGTCATCGTGGTATTTTCTCCGGGTGTGACGTTTTGGTTTGAAAATGAAACAACTGCACCTGCCGGTAATCCGCTGACAACTTCAAATTGGATATTTCCGGTCAATCCGTTAATGCCCAAAGTATTAAATACATAATCTGCCGTTGCAGGAAGACACAAAGTCTGATAATCAATATCTACTCCAACATAAAGAGCAGGGCCCATCGGATTTTGAATCATTGATGGAAGTACCGAAGTTGTAAGGAAAATATTATCTGCCGCTTTGATTACAAAATTGGCTCTGTTTGTGATATTCGCAGGGATTACAACTTTTCTGGAACCTGTATTAGGAACATTTGAAGCAAGAAGAATCAGATTCGGATCATTATCATGTAATGCTTCATTGATAGAAAGGTAAATATTAACCAATTTACAATTCACCGGAGCCACGTCTGTGTTGGCAACATCCCATGTAACATTTATTTCATCTCCGATATTAAATCTTGCATCCAATCTCGGGAAGGTAATCACAAAAGGACCTGCATCTGCCGTCACATTAAAACTCACATCATCCCAGGTTACGCCTACACCTTCCGGTTTGTTGTCCTTTACCACACACTTGAACGTGAGGTTTCGGGTACCTGTAGGAAGGACTTCATCTTTTGAATTCAACTGATTTTTAAAAATCTTTGAAATAGCCGGAAAAAATCTTGTTGGCGTAGTCACTCCCGCTAAAGACCTGAAAAGAGGTGCACTACCAGTTGGACTGCCTAAGGTACTTTGAGGACCTAAATTGTATTGTTCCCAACGATACGTCAGGGCATCACCATCCTCATCGCTACCCGAAGCCGTCAATGCAAAAGGTGTACTGATCGGAATGGTAAATCCGCCTGAAGGCATAGCTACGGAAGGGTTTCTATTGCCTGATGGTGTTTTCTGCGCACAATTGTAGGCATTTCCCCCGGAAAGAGATTTTCCGAACATTTGTTCTAAAGAAGCAACATGAAAATATGGGTCACTTCCGCTAAAAACATTGTCAACTCCGCAAAGGCCTCCGTACGACATAATAGTAGAACCTGAGCCCGGCTCATAACCCGTACCAGGCGTCACGTTTTCCTGACTTCCGGCACAACTATTCATGGTATGGGTTGCATCAAACTGATGGCCAACTTCATGAGCCATAATGGATGCTACGGCATATTCAAAATTCATATCATTAAAACAGGTTACCCCGTTTCCTTTATTAGACTGACATGCGGAACCCAGAGCTGCAACACCACCGACATCAAAACATCTTGAAAGCACATGTCCCACATCATAACTATTGACACCAACCCGGTCATTCAGTACTCCTGTATTGGTAGGTAATATTACCCTTCCCATATCAGAACCATTGTAAGGATCTGTATCAGGGTCCAAAAATATAAGTTTATCATTATCGTTGATCAGTACAAAACGTATGGCGAGCTCACTTTCGTAAATCTGAGTCAGTCTTGTCACCATAATATTCATATCTGAAAGACACTTAGCTACGGTAACCCTTACCCTGCCCCACTCACCGGTGCAAGCCATTGCCAACCTGTACGTTCTCGTTTCAACTTCTGTATTATTTCTGCTAAAAGGCATAAAAGGTACCATTTTTTCCTGATTGGTGATATCTACGCCACATAAAGGTATTCCTTCGTAAGGATTACTCTTATCTGCTTTGACGTCATACATAATATACGTCTCCAGGTCATTCTGATATAACTGATCTATGTAATGCACCGAACCATTATCTGAGATGGCGGCAGAAAATCCATATGGTGAAAAAGTAAACCAAATCTGAGTCTCCGGTCTGTTAGCCAAAAAACCTTTATAGGCCTTTAATTCAGGAAATTTTTCCATCAATCCTTCTTCCATGACCGGTTGTTCGACAACATGATACATCGCCGGCTGTCCATTGGGTACCGGCAGTTCCACATAAGTTCCGTTGGTATTAACGGATCTTTGGTTGACCATTTCAGCATTTTTTAACTGTTGTCGGAGAACCTCAGTACTCAGGGTATAGGCTGAATAAGACTCAGGAAGGTTTTCCATTCTGGCATCACTTCGTGTCTGAAAAGAAGAGATTTTCGTCTCTTTCCAAACCGTCTGTGCACTTACCTCAAATCCTGAAAAAAGAATCAAAAGAGTAAAAAACAAAAATTGTTTGAATGAATGCATATGTTTTATATTTAGTTTGTCCACTTCGGGTGGGGTGATTAACAATGTCATCTCGTCAAAGTTTCATAAAAAAGAGACAGTTCAGGAATGTGGTAAAAACATTCAATGCTGTTTCCTGATGAGAAAATTCGGGAGATCATGGGTAAACTTATTTTTTAATTAATTTTTGATTGGTTGATTTTCCTTCAGAAGTGACCTGTACAATGTACATCCCTTTTGGAAAAGATGAAATATCCAGTTCCGCTTTTTGATTCAGTACCTGTTGAAATAATAATTTTCCCTGCAGGTCAAAAACAGACAATAACTTTTGTCCTGCATATTGATCTAAAGAAAAAATCTGTACTTTATCTTCGGCAGGATTTGGAATCAACATGACATTCGGGCCTTGGGTGACATCATCAGAAGCAGTGCTCTGATCTATAGTTATATCAAATCGGGTGACAGGTATCCATCCACCTTCACCATCGATTACTGTAAACAAAAAGCCATCTTTGGTTTCATTACTCCAGGTATGTTGATAAAAAATCTGCCCGCTATTGATTTCATTTTGTGTAAACCTGCTTCCTATTTCCAAAACCTCATTATTCCTTCTGATAACTCCATATACCGGTTTGGTCACCATGGTATAAATCAATTGATTTGCCGAATTATTGGCGTCTTCTGATAATAAAACATCATTCTGAATCGATTTTCCTGTCAAAACAGGAACCGTAATACCATTATTTTTTACCAAGACCGGAGATTCCAATGAAACATTGGTACAAATTTCAAGAGAAAACTCATGAAATCTACCCCCTTCACCGGCAACATTATCTTCTACCCTTACTTTCCAGACACCTTTTGAAGATTGGCCGTGAAAAACATTGAGTTTCAGATCCGGTTTGTAAATTTTTCCTGTATTGATAGGACATTTAAAAAATTCAATAGATTGGTCATCCAAACCTATATTAAATCCTTTTGACGTACCACATCTTTTTGACCACAATTGTAATTCTGTATTTTGTGGTGAAATGAGATATACGTCCAAGTCACCTACTCTTTCGTGATCACCTCTTATTTTTTTAACATTGATATCCGTGATGGTATAATCTTGTGTAATAAACAAAGAACCCTCTACCCTTGGTAATCCTGAAGGAGATATATTTAGTGATAATGGTCCTGATTCAGCAATCAAACATGAAGATGCTTCTGTACTGAAGGCAAATGTTTCTGACCATTCCCCTTTACGACAAGGATTCAGTGCTCTTGTTCTCCAATAATAAATGGTGGATTTATTCAGAATAAATGTACTCTTTAAAAATGTATCCTGAGCTGAGGTGGTCAGAACAACACTTTCAGAGGAAAATGAAGGGTTGGTTGCCAATTCAAACTCGTATCCTACAGCATCAATTTTACGTGCCCACTGGTAATTCTGAACCTGAGCTGTTCCCGTTTTTCCATTTTCAGGACTGATGGGTGTTACGTAATCCAGGTCAGTTCCCGTAAGATACAAATAAAGTTTTCGTTCAATGGTATCTACTCCAGGAACAAAACTTCTGACGATAACTTCATGAACCCCGGTATTTTTAACTTGTTGCAGATTAATATCCAATAAAACTTTTTCACCACCTGCAACAGTAGTATTGTCAAAAGTTGCAATTGCATTGTCCGGAAGACCTCCCGCTATTTCGAACTGAACAGGTTCTGTCAATCCTCCCAATGCTTCGGTTTCAAATTCAAATTGCAGATTTGCCGGGAGGCAGGCTTCTCTCTGATTATCCAGGATCTGCATAAAAAAAGAGGGTTTACTTGCTTCTCTGACGGTAGACGGAATTGAACCTGTTGTCAAAAATATATTATCTGCTGCTTTAATGACAATTCTTGCTTTGTTGGTTACCCTGTTTGGAATAACAATAAACTCTTCTCCGTCATTATCAACATTCAGTGCCAGTGGCACCAGATTAGGTCTACCTGTTACGAGTTCGTCATTAATTGAAAGGTAAATATTTACCCTTTTACAGGAAACCGGATGTATGTTGGTATTGGCAACATCCCATGTCACTGTTATTTTTTGTCCCACCTCAAGTATTTCACCTGTAAACGGATACGTTAATCTGAAAGGTCCGGCCTGATCCGTTACATTAAACCTGATTTGATCCCAATTGGCAGCAGTTCCTGAAGGATTGTTGTCCCTTACAACATATCTGAAGGTCAGAATCCTGGAATATGTAGGAATGATTTCATCTCTTTCAAATAATCTGTTAGACAAAATTCTGTTTTCGTTGGGAAAAAATCTGTAAGACTTATTATTTGGTCTCAAAGACCTGAAAACGGGAACATTTCCAATAGGGTTACCATAAGGATTAGGTCCGCCGGCATCATATTGTTCGATTACGTATGTCATTGGATCATCTTCCAGGTCAACGGCTTCACCTGTTAATTCGAAAGGCGTTGAAGCCGGAATGGTAAAACCACCTGTTTTGGTAAATTTTGCTGTGGGGATGGTATTAGAAATATCGATTTTGGTCGCACACAAATAAGCATCCTGATTTGTCCAGTTTGTATAACTCAACATCTGATCGAGAGAGCCTACGTGATAATAGTCATCATTGTTGGTGGCAACATTGTCTGTTCCGCAACCTCCGGCATAAGACATTATGGTGGTTCCGCTACCCGGTTCAAATGCTGTACCCAGAGAAAGCTGATCTGTTTGTCCGCAACTGCTGAATGTATGACTTGCTGACATCTGATGCCCCATTTCGTGTGATAATACCCGGGTGACAATGGACTCAATATTATTATTGTTGTGGCAGGTAACCCCTGCACCTTTTCCTCCGCTACAAATAGAACCCAGTGAGGCAATACCTCCGACATCAAAACAACGTGAAAGAACGTGTCCGATGTCGTATGCAATGGCTCCTACACGTTGATTAACAACCTGTGTATTTTGTCCGATTAATAGTCTTCCTTGTTCGGTGTTGTTATACGGATTGGTAAATTCATCCAAAAAAACGATTTGATCATTTTTGGCAATAAGGACCATTCTGATGGCAAGTTCTTTTTCATAAATAAGATTTGCACGATTGACCATTGTGTTCATATCTGCAAGACAGTTTTCAACGGTACCCCGGGAAGCAGCCCACGAAGGAGTGCAAGCCAAGGCAAGCCGATACTGTCTTAATTCCATAGGTTCGTGATTGAACCTTTGCATTCCGAAATGTTTTTGTTTTGAAGCCTCCTCACGGTCATCCAATCCACATAAAGGAGTATCCTTGTAGGTATCGGAAATATAATCTTCTGTAAAATAAGAAACATAAAACATCGTATTGCTTCGGTTGACCGGATCTATCTGTACCATACCCTTTTCAGTTCCGATTAATCCGTGAAATCCATAAGGACCTGTATCTAAACGTATCACCTCTTTCGGATTATTTTTATTGTACCCTTTGAAAGAGCGCAAAGAAGGAAATTTTTGAGATAACTCCTCTTCCATATTTGAGGTGGAAAATACAGTAAACGTTTTTATCTCCCCATCCGGCATGGGTATTTGCAGCTCTTTGCCAACAACATGTCGCAATGATAGTTTACCATCAAACTCATGGGGTGAATTTTCCAAAACAGCCAACAAATAAGGTAAATCAAGTGAATAAAATTGTGCTTTCCCATCCTTAAAGGAGCCTGTCCAATCGGAACGGACTTCCATATTTTTTTGTTGGATCTTTTGCCAGTAATCAGATTGTGAAAATAATGGATTGTAGCTTATTGTTTGCAACAAAACTATCAAAACAATAAGTTTTGTATTCATTTTTAAAAATATCAGGTTATTAATTATACCCATCAGGCTAAAATATTAGGTTGTTTACGTTTATTTAATTCTTTATATTTCCGATCATTATGATGGGAAAATATATTGTTTCATATCGTCAGCATGCAAAAAAAACAAATGAAAATACGAAAGGGTAAAAATACATAAAAAACCACTATTGTATTCATTTTGCTGCAAGTTTTGTCAGTCAGAGACATTTATTTATTTTACTGAATATAGCGCTATGCAATACGAAGCCAAAGGATTCAACAGTATAATGACAATGATCACCACGAAGCAACGAGATCAGTCATTTAATAATAAACGGGGCAACAAATTTTAGTCCACTAACATGGATGGTTCCGTAAAATATATTATCTTTGCCGACCTTTAGATACATTATGATATTTGATTTTCTAAAAAATGTTTCTTCTAAATCTTCCAATGGAGATGAAGCAGAAATGGGTTTTCTGGACCACCTCGAAGAATTGCGCTGGCATGTCATCAGAGCTGCAATTGCAATTGTCTTTTTTGCTATCCTTGCTTTGGTTTATCAGGAATGGATATTCAAAAACATCATTTTTGCCCCAAAAAATCCTGAATTTGCCACTTACCACTTTTTTTGTTGGTTATCTGAAAAAACCTGTTTTTCACCACCCGATCTTCCCTTAATCACCAGGGAGTTGGGTGAACAATTTTTTATTGGTATTACGGTATCCATATATCTGGGGTTTATCATTTCATTTCCTTATGTATTTTTTGAATTCTGGAGGTTTATTAAACCCGGATTACATGAAAATGAAAAAAAAGTTGCCGGTGGTTTGGTTTTGGCAACATCCCTGCTTTTTACCACCGGAGTACTTTTCGGGTATTATCTTATATCTCCGTTTGCCATCACCTGGCTGGGGAGCTACACGGTAGGCGTTGAAGCTGTAAACAGCCCGACCCTGGCATCATATGTTAATTATCTGACTATGTTTACGATCCCGACAGGTTTGGCTTTTGAGCTCCCTATTGTTGTTTATTTTCTCGCTAAAACAGGCATTGTAGGACCTCAAATCATGAAAAAATACCGTAGACATGCTTTATTGGTCATTTTTATCGTGGCAGCTGTTATTACCCCACCTGATGCTCTGACACAAATATTGGTAGGAGTTCCTGTCTATATCTTGTATGAAATCAGTATCATTATAGCCGACAGAGTCATCAAAAATAAGTCCTAAATCCATTACATTATGCAGAGGGTTTCAACCAATGCCACCTTATTTCTAAAATTATTTTTCCCTGTTTATTGGGCTGTCTTTTTTGGCATGTTCACCCTGTTTGCTTTATTTTACAATGACTCAGAACTGATCATTTTTCAAAGTTGGACAGTAAAATTAACTGTTTTAGGTATATATGTCCTGTTTTTTTTATTCTTTTATTTTACCTTATTTCAGCTTCAGCGTGTAGAAATGGCAGATAGTTATTATGTCGTCAGCAACTACCTGAATACGTACAAATATGTATTTGATGATGTGGAAAAAATAACAGAAACACCTTTTTTGCGATGGATTATTGTCACCATTCACCTCAAAGGAAAAGGCAGTCTGGGTAAAAAAATAATTTTTCTGGCAAATAAAAGACTTTACACGGATTATATGAATGAAAATCCGTCAGTGAGTTGTTTGCGGGTCTGAATCAACGTCTCGTATTTACCGCAAAATCTTTTAGTGTAATGCTGACCTTACCGGCAATGCTGCTATTATTTCCCCTTCTTTGTCGATCCACCATGCCAACCTGTTATATACTGTTTTTTCATCAAAATAATGAAGTGCCATTTTTACAAATAAATGTCCGTGTTTTGCTTCACTGGCCCACAAAATTTTATAAAATCTATGCATTTCCGGATCCTCCTGTGCTTCCGATACAAGCCTGAATCGTTCCGCTCCACGTGTTTCAACCACAGAAGCGATCAAAAGCCGGTCGAGAAATCGTTCGTTTCTGCCTGAATGACATAGTTTTAACAACTGCACAACATAAGGATCTTCGCCGATAGAATGGGTCAAAGGGATGCCCCTGCTGACCATCAGATTATATACCTGTTGAAAATGTTCCAATTCTTCGATTCCGGTAGCTATCAATTCAGGTAAAATCTCTGTTCTGTCCGGATATTTTGCCACAAAACTCATAGCCATGGCAGAAGCTTTTCTTTCGCAATCGGCATGATCCTGTAAAAAGGACGGAAAATCAGCTATGACAGCATCTATCCATTCCTGACTACTAGGAACTTTAATATCCAGATTTAATTTCATTTCTTACCATTTTTAATAATAGTGTTATAACTCAGATTTCAGAAAAAAAGTTTTGCTTTTTAAAAATCAAAATGGATGGAAACCCTTTTTTATCTTGTAAAAACAAAATGAGCTGAACTTTACCGGAATCGGTGTAAATTCAGCTCATTTTGCTAATAAATCAAACCTTTATTAATTAAAAATATATTTGTCAGGGTTGCACAAATCAGTGATTTATCAGTATCTTTTTAAATATGGTTTCTCCTGCCAGGTGAATCTCAACAAGGTACAAACCTGAAATAGCCGAAATTTGGTCTATTAAAACCTGTTCAACTACCTGATCAATGGATTTTTTTATGATTTGTTTGCCCAAAATATCGCGCACCGTCACATGTTGAACAAAAGATCTTTTACTGAGTTCTATGACAAAATTTTCTGATGCCGGATTTGGTTTTAAAATGATACCCGGTACATTTTCAGGATTTGAAGTTGAAACCATTTCCTGCAATAAGAAATTTTTAATGACTTTACAACCATTTTCATCCACTACTTCAACAAAATACAAACCTTGTCCCAGATTATTCAAAAGATTTCCCTGACCTAATACCGCTCCGAATTGGGAAAACCAGGTAAATGTCAAAGTTCCGGTTCCACCGTTTGCAGCAACCTCTATGGATCCGTTCATATTTCCCGGCGTAGGGTTGACTGAAGTACCTGATACGAGGATCTGATCCGGCTGACTGATGATGATGCTATCAAAGGTAACCGAACAAAATGCTGAATCAACAACCTGTAATGTATACATACCGGGTCCAAGATTTTCAAAAGGTTCATTGATAATCGTGGTATCTATCTGTAAAGTAGCAGTAAAATTACCCAAGGCATTATTTACTTCTACATTAACTTGTCCGGTATTTTCGCCAAAACAAGTCAGAGATGTGGTCGTAAATGATACATCCAGGTTACAATCTACCAATGAAACAAGATAAGAATTTACTTTCTGACACCCGTTGTCATCAGTGACCGTAACCGTATATACTCCGATGTTTAATTCGGAAATGTCTTTTGTCAATTCACCGTTACTCCATACATAACTGTAACCTGGTTCACCGCCTGAAACTGTAAGTGTGATGGATCCTCCTCCACCTGAATCTGGCAATACGGGAGTTATGACAGCATTTACCGCTATCTCATCCGGTTGAACAATGACAAAAGTATCTGTCAGAATACATAGATTCTCATCGGTAACAGAGACGGAATAGTTACCTCCTCCCAAGGATCCGATAATCGGGGTTGTATCTCCCGTGCTCCAGAGAATTTCTATATCTCCGGTTCCTCCGGTTATATCCAGTGCTATAATACCATCTTCATCATCATAACATAAAAGGGTATCCAGTTGCATCACAGAGATACTCAACGCCGGAGGTTGAGTCAACTCAAGGGATTGCTGCACAGAACACATATCACCATCGACAATGGTAACACTGTATGTCCCTGCGGAAAGATTTGTAAGCGTGTCCAGAGACAAACCATTCGACCAGGTCAATGTAAATGACCCGGCACCACCGGCTGGAGCCGCTGCCACAGAACCGCTCTGGTCCCCAAAACAATCAATATTTTCAAGGATAGAAAGATTTGGAAGGATCTCAGCAGGTTGTGTGATCAAAACCAGCAGAGGTGAACTCTCACAGCCTGCGTCATCAGATGCTATAACAGAATAAGATCCTGCAGGAACATTATTTACAGAGGCCGTTGTGGCGCCATTTGACCAAAGGTAAGTATAATTGCCGGAAGGAGTGACATTGACTGATGCCGAGCCGTTGTTCAGACCAAAACAAGTCACCTGACTTACCTGGGACAAGACTACAGAAAAAGGTGCATTGGTGCCGACGGTAAAAGATTTTGAAGCGGTACACCCGATAGGATCCGTAGCTGTCACTGTATAAGTTCCCGCTGCAATATTCAGGTTTGCAGCAGAAGTAATGCCATTAGACCAAAGAAAGTTGTAACTTGTTTGCGGTCCCAAAGCTTCTACAATGATGCCTCCGTCGTTAGCTCCTGAACAACTTGCCGGAATAATATCAACCTCATTTATTTGTATTGGTTCAGGTTCTGTAATGTCAACCTCACTGACTTCAGAACAACCCTGAAGATCTATAACGGTCACCTGATAGGTACCAGGTGCGAGGTTCTGCACCGTTCTTCCCGATGCTCCGTTTGACCAATCATAGGTATAATTTCCATTTCCTCCGGAACCTTGTGCCGTAGCCGAACCATTTGTCAGGCCGTTGCAGGTAACATTGTTGACCGATGGAAAACTGATGTTAATAGGTAAAGGTTCCTGTAATGTATATCCACTTGTTTTTTGACACCCATTACCATCCGTAACGGTAACAGTATATGACCCCGCTGGGATATTAGAAATATTTGAACCCGTAGCGCCATTGGACCAAACATAAGAAAAATTGCCACTACCTCCTTCTGCATCTATCGATACTGAACCATCCGATGAATCAAAACAAGAAGGATCTGAGAGTGAAATAACGTTGATCAGGATAGCGTCGGGACCATCGATAAAAAACTCATCACTTAAAGAGCAACCATTGGCATCCGTTACAGTTACGCCATGAAATCCCTGAGCAAAATTGTTTTGTGAACTTCCTGTTCCACCATTTGACCAGGTATATGTTTTATTTCCCGTTCCACCTGTTGATGTAGCGCTGGCGGTACCGTCAGCTTCACCAAAACATGATTCGTTCGTAGTATTCACCGTAAGTGTAAGAGGAGCAGGAGCCACTAGTGTTGTGGACCTGCTTGAAGATCCACTCCCTGAATCCGTTACAGTTACAGATGCTGTACCACCCGGAAGCGAAATCGCCATGGCTGTGGTTTCACCGTTGTTCCACAAAATATTGTAAGGTGGTGTTCCTCCGAGTATATTTACCGTAGCTGATCCGTCTTCGGTATCAGAACAAGACGGTGGGTCAATATTGGTAATCGTGAGTGTGATAGGATCCGGAGTTGAACTTTGGAAAGGCACAATCGAACTAAAAGCAATGGCTCTGTCTCCGCCGGAACCCATGTTACCATTGGCAAACATACCCGCAACATAAAATTTTGCCTGACCGGTGGCATTGGTTGGCGGTGCCTGCCAATCAACCTGCCATGAAATAACGCCTGATCCCGGAAAAGTACGGAATGGCTCATGACCGGAATATTTTTTTCCTCCACTGACTGTTTTTACACTGGTATCGGTTTCGACATCAAATAAATTTCCGGAGTTCTGGTTACTCCCGTTGAGGACCAACAATTGAAATCCTCCTCTTGTTGGACTACCGGCAGTTCTTGTAATTGTAACTGTAAGATTGTATGTCTGACCTGGAACTATTTCAGCAGGAAGTCCCCCTATTTGCACTGTCCCATTGATACTTGCATTGGGAGAATGACAGGTCGAACAAAAAGCATCGCCCGGAGCTCCGGTATATCCGGCGGTGCCTTGCACGGGGTGCGAACCACTGGATGATAAACCGATTGCTATGGCTAAAAATAATGCGATAATGTAATGAATTGGCCTCATATATTGAAAAATGTTTAATTGTTGCAACAAATGTATTTGAAAAAAACCATAATGGGAAATAAATTTATAAAAACATTAATATCTTTGTCTCGTATTAACATTTTATCACAATTAATGATTCAAGGATGAAAAACATTTTATTTATTATTTTTCTTTTTGCTGGTTTGAATTATGTTCACAGTCAAAAACAAATAGTTTGGTTTGATGCCGGACTGAAAGCTCAATATGGAGCAACAGGGTTTTACAATAGTGCTATGGGAAATTTTTCAGACCTGAATTACAGAATAGGCACAGGATATTCATTCGGAGGTAAGATCGGTATCAATTTTCGGTATAATGGATTGGCCATTGATGTTATGTATAACAAAGCATCACAACCCTTTGATTACACCGTGAATGACCAACAGACAAACCTTCAGTATGATTGGAATTCGATTGATGTGTATGCTCTTTTCAGACATGCAAAAAATCTGGGTTATTTTGAAATTGGGCCGAAAATATCTTTTGTGGACAATGTTTCTGATAATCTTGGGGGAGTCGATCAGGACAGAAGTCCATTGTACAATAAAAACTTCTTTTCCGGTGTCATCGGTTTTGGTGCCAACATCATAGGAAATGACGGAGCCTTCAGTGGCATTCTCGGGCTTCGTTTTGAATATGGTTTTACAGATTTTGTAAACGAAGACGGCAAGACATTAGGTGCTCCGTTAATCAATCCTGCGGTTTATACGGATGGTTATAAAAGTACAGCTCCTGCTTTTGCCGGGATTGTATTTGAAATCAACTGGGGTATCGGATATTTTGCCAAAGCTCAGTGCGGAGCCAGATCAAAATTCATCAAATTCTAGAACTTTTTTTAAATAGAGGAGGAAGTTTCCTCTTTTTAAAATGTAGTCATCAGGTTTAACTTCACAGGAACCAATAAGATTTTTCAAAATGTGTAAAACTTTGGCTTTCAGCCCTTGCCCGAATGATACTTTTATTTTCGATGCAATGGTTCATCACAAAATACCGACGGAACCTTATTGTTATGAAGTTTCTTATCTGGATGTCCAGCAATTGAATAATGCGGCAAAAAACTATCAGTTTGATATAACCAAATTAAGTTATTTTGCAGCGTCTCAATTGCTGGACAAATACCAGATCCTGACGTCTGGCAGCGCCTTGGGATTTGGTTGCGGACCACTATTGATTTCATTAAAAAACTATACTACGGACGACCTCAAAAATTTAAAAATCGCCATTCCAGGAAAAAATACTACTGCAAACTTTTTATTGCAATATGCCTTTCACGAAGCAGTACACACAGAAGAAATGTTGTTTTCAGATATTGAAGATGCAGTCATCACCGGAAGAGTGGATGCAGGGTTGATTATTCATGAAAATCGATTTACCTACTTTAAAAAAGGATTACAAAAAATCGCAGACCTGGGTGAAATCTGGGAAGATAAAACGGGATTTCCTATACCTTTGGGATGTATTGCCGTCAAAAGAAATCTACCTGTTGAAGAAAAAAGGGCCATTAATCACCACATCAGGGAAAGTATCCGTTTTGCTTTTCAAAACCCGGAAGACAGCACATCCTACGTCAAATGTTATTCTCAGGAATTGGATGATGACGTTATTAAAGCACACATTAATCTGTATGTAAATGCCTATTCCGAAGATTTGGGTACAACCGGCAAAAACACCATTTTACACATGTTTGAAAAAATAGGACTTTCTCCGAATAATCTGAATGAAGATTGGATTTTTGTTTCATGACTTGCAGAAATCCGTCCAAACTGCCATATATTAAAAACTTTCTTAATTTGTTTACCTGATACCCATTCATATTTTGTAATTTTGCGCAAAAGCAGATGATGTGATTGAAGGATTAGTTATAGATATAAAACATGTTGATATCTCTCACGGCTTTGAAACCGTGCTCAAGGATGTTGACTTTTCTCTTGCTAAAGCAGAAACCTGTTACATTGTCGGAAAATCCGGCAGTGGCAAAAGTAGTTTTCTGAAGACTTTATACGGGCAGATAAAACCACAAAACGGTACTGCGATGGTGGCAGATTTTGATTTGCACACCATTAAAGAAAACGATCTCCACAAGTTGAGAAGAAAAATAGGTATGGTATTTCAGGAGTTTCATTTGTTTGAAGACTGGACTGTCGGAACCAACTTGTGGTATGTACTGGAAGCTACCGGCTGGCGAAAAAAAGAAGATATGACCAAAAGAGTATACGAAGTACTCCGCCTGGTGGGACTACAAGGTTCAGAAAAAAAACAATCCGCACCTTGTCCGGTGGGCAGATGCAACAGGTAGCTATTGCCAGAGCTTTGCTAAATCAACCGGACATTATTATTGCTGACGAACCTACCGGAAATCTCGATCCCGAAACCAGTGATGAAATTTTATATCTATTGAATAGGTTGAGCAGAGAACAGGGCACGACCATATTGATAGCATCACACGATTACCGATTAATTCAAAAATTTCCTGCCCGGATATTCAGGTGCCAGGATGGAAGTCTCAACGAAATATAACAAAAAAGGCCGGAATTCCGGCCTTTTGTATTAAGTATTTTGACAGTGTGCTGTAGATAAAGATCAGATTCTTTTTGACAAACAGCTCTGAATAATTATCAATATATTATTTTAAAGATTCGTACTTTTTCTCGACAACATTCCAGTTAAGTACATTCCAAAATGCAGCAATGTAGTCTGCTCTTCTGTTTTGAAAATGTAAATAATAAGCATGTTCCCAAACGTCTAATCCTAAAATAGGTGTTCCGCCACAACCAATACCCGGCATCAACGGGTTGTCCTGATTGGCAGAGCTGCAAATTTCAACTTTTCCACCCGGATGAACACACAACCATGCCCAGCCTGAACCGAATCTGGTCATTCCTGCTGCGGCAAATTTTTCCATAAAGGTTTCTTTATCTCCGTAGGCCTCTTCAATTGCTGCGAGTAAAGCTCCGGACAAACGACCTTTGTTTTCAGGATGCAGAATCTCCCAAAATAAATTGTGATTGTAAAATCCTCCGCCATTGTTTCTTACCGCATTATTAGACATATCCAGATTTTTAAGAATATCTTCGATGCTCTGTCCTTCTGATGCTGTATTTGCTATAGCATTATTCAGGTTGGTAGTGTATGCCGCGTGATGTTTTGAATGATGAATTTCCATGGTACGTGCGTCAAAATGTGGTTCCAACGCATCATAACTATATCCTAATTCAGGTAATGTAAAAGCCATAATATTATATTTTTTGTTTGCTTATCTAAACAGGAAAAACAACATTTTGTTTTGTATGAGACGATTTTTACAACAAAGGAAAGGACTTAACTACTTGTTTTTGCTGAGTGAATTTTCAGGTACCTGATTACATACAATCATTTTATTACCCACAACTTTTTAAGGTTTGTGCTGGTTTAATACAGACACACACACAAATTAATTTATGAAACAATCAGCAGCGTTTTCCATGATATTTTTTCTGTCTTTTTTATGGTCGTGTAAAGACAATCAAAAGTTTACTCCGGAACAAACCATTATCATAGCTCAGGTGGATTCCAGTGTGATACAAGCTTCCGGGGTCATCAAATTGTTGCAACAAAAAGCTGATTCACTAAAACCGTTGAATGAATTTGAATCAATCAAATTGTACAACAGTTTGTATATGCTGAAAGAAAATACTGCTGCGTTAAAAACGTACCATGACTCCTTACTAAAACATTCCGGTGATGCATTATCATTAAATAATTTATGTATCGAAGCATCTACCCAGGCAGCGTATGTCAATGGCCTGGTCACTGCAGGCAAGGCATTGTATGACAACCAATCCTTCAGTATAGGAAAATGGAAAGATGGTACGCCCAAACCAATTCACGACAGCATCGTAACGCCCATAAAAAAACAATAATATTTTTTTACACCTGACAATCGTATAATCAACCCCTACCCTTTTTTGAGATGCTTTAGGTTTGAGCCGAAATAATTTTCATTTTCATATAAAAACAACAAAATAAAAAAGAAATAAAAAAAAAGTCCGGCGATTTTGCCGGACTTTTTTTTATTTTTATTTATCCCAAGGAAGATCCAGAACGCGTTTTGCGGCCAGATATCCCAACCTGATTCCTTCGTCGCAATCCATTCTGTAATGAACGCCCAACGGCAATCTGCTGTAAGCATTTTCAATACCAATATCCAATATTTGGGTATACGTTCTTGGTTCGCTTCTGAATTCGACACGATTCATGTGGCTGACATCCGTAAAGGTATTATTATTTCCAAAAAAATCAGCTAAAACACCGGTTCCGGCACCTGCAAACCCGGAATGCCCTGAAGGATAAGCAGGAAATTCAGGTGTCATACCGTAAACACCTGCCAGTGGATTATTCAAAATCGGTTTCCAATTTGGATCCATATTTCTTCTGATATAAGATACCGGTCGCTCAACGTTGTACAGATATTTGGAATGCCACACAGCGATACCCGCATCACATATAGACATTCCCAGTTTAGCGTATAATTCAACTGCCTGATCCAAAGTAAGTTCTTGTTCTTTAGACATTTGTAACGTAAGAGATATGATTCTTGCTGCCGGTTCGAAGGTCAATTCGAAAATATCATCACTCCAAAATTCGGCGATCCATTTGTCCTGATCGGTTGAATTATTGACCCATATCTGGATTTCTTTTGCTTGTGTATAAAACATAGAATTCGGGTCTTCGCTCCATGGAATAGGTGGTCGTGCCACTTTATCTTCTTGTTTCAGGGCAAAAGGTCTCACTTGTCCCCAGTATGGAAAAAGCGCCGGAGTATAGTCAGGATAGGTAGGTTGCCACAGTTTTTCACCATTCGGACCGGTTGCAGGTGGAATATAGGATGAAGGTCGTGGATTTTTGAAAGCTTCATGGCCATTGACATCTGTTTCACTGTAGTTAAATACCCGTAATGCTACCGCTTGTCCATAGGCAACTGAGTTGTTGATTACTTTTTCGTCAATACCTACGGAATATTTATCAAGATACCGGTCTTCCATGGCATCAATTTTTGCTTTATGTGACGCATGAATATGAGGGTAAAAACTTTTCATCATGGAAGCATAACATGCATTGACCGCAATTCCCCAATGATATTGTTCTTTATCTGAAAGTTCGGGAAGGACCAAACCCGGAAAACTGGTTTCCAAAGATTTTTTTTCAGGAATGCCGGCAACTACGGTTTCATATGCTGCCAAACCCATATATCCGAAAGCACGGGATGCAGCTGGCGGTCGGTAACCCGGCGAATATCTGTCTATTTCCAAAATAAGGGAATACCAATCGTTGGAAACATCTGCAGAATAACTTTTTGTTTGCGCTGATGAATTCAGATTATTGTCCGATGTATCTTTCGAACAGGAAAAAACTGCCATAACCAATATTACGGCCAAAAAGCTGAATTTAAAATTGTTAAAAACCATAAAAATTTAATTAAAGAATAACAAAATATTTCATAACAGGGGCAAAAGTAGATAACCAAAATGGCACAAAAGCTGACCCAAATCATATTTCAGGATTCTAATAATTTTCTAATTTTTAACTTAAATTTTAAAAACAATGCAAACCATACCATATAATATGTTGAAATATAAATTTACACCAAATCAGATTTATATTATACCAATATTCTAATTATAATATTGGCAATCCCCCTTATTCTTTCTTTCACTAATTTTCATCATAGTCTTCACTTAAATCTGTTGGTGTCAAACCAACCTTACCCTATTTTAGCCCGATGTACTATATTAATTTTTAAAAACAGTACCTACACGTTGGAGTATGGGAAATATTCCTGTGACCAAATCGGTTTAAAAAATACTTTCACCCTTATTCGGTAAACATATCTACAAAGCAGCTGTTTATTTTCGAAAAGAAATCCATGGATTTTCATACAGACGAATTACTGCACAGAGCCTTACAAAGAGCGTTTCTGACAGCAGATGAAGGCATATATTTATTTGAAAATGCCCCGACAGCAGACCTCATGTACGTAGGTAATGCTTTGAGATTCCATCATGTACCTGAAAATACGGTAACATGGATCATCGACCGTAATTCCAATACGACCAATGTATGTATTGCCAATTGTAAGTTTTGCAATTTTTACCGCAAACCCGGACATGAAGAAGCCTACATCACTACTATTGAGGAATACAAACAAAAAATCGAAGAAACCTTTTCATTTGGTGGTGACCAATTACTTTTGCAAGGGGGACACCATCCAGATTTGGGTTTGGATTATTACGTTACATTATTTAAAGAATTAAAGTCTTTATATCCAAACTTAAAATTGCACGCGCTGGGTCCACCGGAAATCGCGCACATCACCAAACTCGAGCAGTCCACACACACGGAAGTTCTTCAGGCTCTTAAAGATGCAGGTTTGGATAGTTTGCCTGGTGCCGGAGCTGAAATACTGGACAACAGGGTGAGACGTCTCATTTCAAAAGGAAAATGTACCGGCGAGGAATGGTTGGATGTCATGAGAGCAGCTCACCAACTCAACATCACCACATCTGCCACGATGATGTTTGGACATATAGAAACCAATCGTGAAAGAATGGAACATTTTGTTGCCTTACGACAAGTGCAAAGCGAAAAACCGACTCATGCCAAAGGTTTTTTAGCATTTATCCCCTGGCCGTTTATGGACGAAGATACCATTCTCAAAAAAATAAAACGAGCCCGAAATCAATGTACAGGTGATGAATACGTCCGAATGATTGCCATGAGCCGGATTATGTTGCCAAATGTGATCAACATTCAGGCTTCATGGCTTACCGTGGGTAAAAAAGTGGCTCAGATATGTCTTCATGCAGGAGCCAATGATTTTGGCAGTATCATGATCGAAGAAAATGTTGTTTCAGCAGCAGGTGCAGCCTTCCGATTTACGGCTGATGGTATTCAGAAAGCCATTTCGGAAGCAGGATTTGAACCCAGACTCCGTAATCAACAATACGAATTCAGAGAGCTTCCGAAAAATATCAGACAACAGGAACTCGATAAAGCAACCATGATCGTTGATTAATGGGGATGATCGAAAATCTGTATGATAAAATTCAGGAAGCTTCGGCATATATAACCCGGTTTGTGCCGGAAAAAATCCATTATGCCGTCGTATCAGGCACAGGATTTGATGGTTTTTCAGATCAACTTATTCCCACAAAGGTTATCTCTTTCCAAGACATACCCCATTTTCCGAAAGGAGAAGTTGAAACACACAAAGGACAACTGATTTATGGCACATTGGATGGAAAACCATTATTGGTTCTTGCGGGAAGAAGTCACTATTATGAAGGTTTCTCGGCAAAAGAAGTTGCTTTCCCGATTTGGGTTTTAGCAGCTTTGGATGTAAAACATATTATTTTTACCAATGCAGCGGGTGGTGTTTCGCCACATTTTTCTGAAGGCGACATCATCATGATCGAAGATCATATCAATTTTCTTCCTGACAACCCACTGAGAGGAAAAAACGATGACAGAACCGGTCTTCGTTTTCCGGATATGATGTATGCCTATTGTCCCGAAAGTATTTCCGATTTTGAAGAGGCAGCTAAAACCTGTGGCATCAACCTCAAAAAAGGAGTGTACCTGGCCATGCAGGGACCATCCCTTGAAACACCCGCGGAATACAACATGGCCTACCGCCTCGGAGCTGATTTGGTGGGTATGAGTACGGTACCTGAAGTGATTGCGGCAAGACATGCCGGTGTCACGGTTTCAGCTTTTTCAATAGTTTCCAATGTTTGTTATCCCAAACAAAAACTGACGCCTACGACGGTTGCGGATGTGATTAAAACCGTGCGCCACTCATCTGAAAAACTTACCCTGCTTTTAAAAACCTATTTTTTATCCCATTAAAACAAGTCCATGTCACCAAAAGAAAATGAATTGGCTCACACCATTGTACAAAAAATGATGTTGGAAAACGATGCTTTTTCGTTGTGGTTGGATGTAAAACTTCTCCAGGTAGCTCCGGGTTATTGTAAAATTACATGTCCGGTCAGAAGTGAAATGACCAATGGATTTAAGATTGCTCACGGAGGAATCACTTATTCATTGGCAGACAGTGCCCTTGCTTTTGCCTCCAACGCTCACAACATTAAAGCGGTCTCTGTAGAAACTTCGATATCCCATACCAAAAAAGTTGTTGAACATGATGTTTTGACCGCTCTTTGTATAGAAAAAAATCTAAGCTCCCGATTTGGCATCTACGAAGTTACCGTCAAAAATCAACGGGAGGAGACGGTTGCGCTTTTTAAAGGAACGGTCTTCCGGACAGGAGAAAAGTGGATAGATGAATCCGTATAATACTGTTTTCTATATCACTCCCTGTTGAGTGAACCAAAGGGTGATTTCATTTATACATAAAGTATTAAAAAAAACTTGATTTAATTTTTATAAGATTGTAACTCCATAATGAAAATTTATTATTTAAATTTTTAACAATTTGCCTGTTTGGATTCGCTTATTATCCCTCAATACCTCATAAATATACATGCCTTGGTTGTAGGTGTGGATATCAATATGATGTATGTCAGGCGCATGAATGATAGAGGAAGTATACAACTTTCCTGAAGGATCATAAATTTTTATAGTGAATGTGCCATTTAAATCCAGAAAATTGAATGAAATCCGGTCAATGGCAGGTACCGGATAAGGTGAAACCCGAACTTGCCCGCGCTCATCATCAGAAGATACGATTAATATACAGGGAGAGTAACCATCATGAGGACCATGCACCAATTGAATACCCCAGATTGTGTCGACTTCGTTTGTACTTCCTTCAATTGGTCGTAGAACAAAGAACGTCTGTTCGTTATATACCCCATTGTCTTTGGGGCTATTCGGTAAGTCAATAATGTATTCTTTAGCTTTAGGAACACAACAAAATCTTATCCAGTCAAAAGTTATCCAGTCCATAGGATTAATCAAAGAATACAAATAATCAGGCGTAAAAAAACTGCCTGTCATACAAGGTGAGTCAAACTGAATATCCCAGGTAATTTTTATGGGATAACTTTTTGTGTGGATAAAAAAAAAGGCGGTTTCAGGCCATAGACAACCGAACGTTTCATAATTGGCCTTTACCATCATGGGGTTAAAAAGCCTGTACCTTCTATCCCCAAATCGTCTAATTCCATCAACATTGCGTCCTGCTCTCACTTCAAATATTGCATTAAATGGAGTGGTATCCATAATCTCTCCATATTCTGTATCTATTAAGACACCATTTTCATCTTTTGGAATATTGTCATCATGACCGATATATACTGTATCTTTATTACCTGCTGAATCTTCAAAATAAAAATAAGATTTATATTGAGGTTCTATTTGTGCATTAACCAAAACTCCTTGAAAAATGATCAGCAAAAAACTTAATATTGTTGTTTTCATATCTTAATAACTGTTCCTCCGTAAATATTGAATTGTCCCCAAGCTAATACATAGTAAGAGCCATTACTTAATCCGGAAAGGTCCAGAATGACTTCATTCTCTCCTTCATCTGCGGCTTGAAAATTTTCTGTAATTACTATTGATCCGGAAGTATTAGCATCAAATACCTTTATTTGATATATCTCATTGTCTTCTGCATTAAATTTAATTCTTAATGAGCCATCTGTAGGGTTAGGTGATTTTAGATTAAAAGTTTTTATCGTTTCATTACCGCATCCGGAAGTTGGCGTTGTGAAATTATAGGATATTTGATCTTGTTCTTCACATTCATTCTCTACTGTTAATACAATCGTATAGCTTGTATTTGGATCAAGTTTATTAGTACCTGCTATTACATTATAACAATAGGTAGTAGCTTCTCCATTTACCCAACCGGTATTTTCAACTTCAATCGGTCCCCCCACGGTATTTTTATATACAATGTATCTGTATTTTGTTTCGTTAACACTTGCGTGCAAATATAAACATTGAAAACAATCATTGGTAGCTAAACTGAAAGGTGTTTGAGATACAAATGCATTGGGTGGTGGACATTCAGAAATGGTTTCAATGAAGTCACACTTAAAACCATCTAAATTCTGTAACATTCTTTCAATTTGACCTGCTGTAAAACAATTCTGATAAGCGTTATATCCCATAGTATTATTATTAACCCACGACCAGCTGCAGCAAGGATATATCTCACAAGGTTCCTCTTCTTCACAGTCATTTACCATATTTGAATTTCTGTCTGCCTGGCTGTCACCTTCGTAACTCCAACAAAATTTATTAAATAAATCCGGGTGAGTAGATGTATAATTTCCATCACAATTTCCATCCCAGTTCCAACGCAAAGTTGGTGTGTCTGCAATATTATCTATTTCATGAGCATGGTTGAGATCTAATAAATGGCCTATTTCGTGATTCAGGTTTCCCGGAATACACCAATCAATAGCTGTGAGACTATAAGTATTTCCAATTCCATTAACCTGCCCCGTTGGATTTGAAAATTGAGTTGCAGGGAGATTAGCTATAAAAATATTTAATTCACTGTCCTTATTTACTGCATAATTTTGAGACATATCTGAAAAATTATTTCCTACAGCATTACTCTTACAATGTACATAAATACCCTTTAGAACGTACCTGAAAGGAATGCATGATGCAGTTGTCTCAGTCACCCATTGAGGAAAATTACCCGCCAATAACGCATTGGATAGTTCAATATATTCTTCTCCTAAACGGTATAAGTTTGTTTGTGTTGCCCCCGGAAAAACCTGTACTGAACCTTTACAATCAGTTGTGGTAAAAAAATGTAAATTAACTTTAATCCAAATAAATTTACCTTCATCACAGCCTTCTAAAATTTCTTCAATGTCAAAACAAAATCCTCTGTTAGCATAAATGGTATCTGATGCTGAAGGTATTTCTTCATTGCCACATACCATTTCAGTTTGAGCAATGCTTTTTACATTAAACATCAGGATAACAAATAATATTATTGCTAAACCTTTTGATAATTTTTCTACAGTGTTGTGTTGTGTTGTGTTGTGTTGTGTTCTCATATTTATAAATTTTAATAATTAATAAAACAAAAATAAGTTTAAATTTTAAATAAAAAAACTTTATACCAATTATTTTTCATATTATTACCATAATTATTGAATATTATGGGAAATGAAGCAAAATAACACTAAAACGCACCGATTTGTCATATTAAAATTGGTCCAACATTTTTCATAATTAACTTAAGCTAAAAAAGCACTACTTTTATCACTTTTATTGTATTACAAGCTGATCAATCAAGAATTTAATTTTTATAAAAAAATATAGTAGAATGCTCAATTCAAAATTTATATTTAACCAATCATTGATCTTTTAACTTTGATTAATCAAGTTCATATATAAAAGAAAAAAATCTAAGCTCCCGATTTGGTATTTACGAAGTTACCGTCAAAAATCAACGGGAGGAAACGGTTGCGCTTTTTAAAGGAACGGTTTTCCGGACAGGAGAAAAGTGGATCGATTAATCCTCGTAATAAATCAATGTTTGAAGAAACGAAAAGTGTGGAATGTCCCTCCATCCCAAAATGAAATCCAATACAAGCCGGGATTTAAATCATCAATTTCAATTTCATGTTTCAAAAGATTCTCCACTTTCTTGTTGCGTATTATTCTCCCGTCATTTCCGGTAATCGTATAAAAATGAATTTTTTTCAACGGGTCATCCAGGTATACCTTAAAAGAGGCCGGATTGGGATATAAAGGTCCCGGAGGTATTTTATGGTCTTCATGAGATGAGGTTATGATACTCCGGATTTTGTTTTTGATAAAATCAATGGTCGGAACATTATTGTTACCATCACCATAAAAGTCATAGTGTCTGCTACAACCACTAAGATAAAAAGTATCCGGACCGTATTCATAATAAAAACCTTTTCCAAGGGCCAGCACCATTTTCATACCTGAACTCCACCCAAACATTGTTTCTCCGCAATTTAATCCGTCCTGACCTGTAACGATGGCGGTTTTGCCCGGCGAAATTCCGCTTCCTGCCATGGTATCAGTGACAGTAAGATACAAGGTATAAGCCTGAAGTCCCATGTATTCGTAGCTAAAATCCACTTTTTCGACAATGCCGAATACGATTTTATGATCATTACTTACTACCTTATAAAAGTCGTCTTCATAAGGTCCGCAAGAGCATGCCTGAATGGCATTTGTAGACAAAACAACTATTACACAAAAAAGGACAAGGTGTTTCATTCAACTATTTTTTAACTATTAAAAAAGGATGTACCTTACAAAGATACATCCTAAATGAAAAACAAAAACAATTTTTATTACGAAAAAGTAAACTTTCTGTTTTCTGACAATGAAAATTGATGGTTCAGGTTTTCTATTACATCAGGCAGATTTTTTAGCTACGGAATGATACGTTTTGACATGAGGACCCAAAAAGATCCGTGCGTACATTCGGATGAGCGCAATTCCTGAAATGACAAAACCCGAAGCAAGTAAAAAGGCCAGAAAAACATCATCGTATTCGATATGCGAAAACAGGATATCCTCTCCCACAAAAGTAGTGGTAATCGGAAAACCTGCCACACCCAAACAAGCCAATAAAAACAAAGAGGCAGCCTTTGGATATTCGTAGACATGTCCCTGAAATCCGTTGAGATCAACACCTTTTTCTCTGGAAGTTACGTAATGTAATACCAGATAACCCAAAGTTCCGGCGATAACGACTCCTGAAAGATGAAACAATATTTCATACACGGTAAGGGCATCATTAAATGATATGGCCAGAACTATCCAGAAATGATTCATAATTAATAAGGTCCAAACCACAAAAACGTTTCGCCTTCCTGCATACGCTCGGAATACTAAAAATAAACCGATCAATGCAAAAATTTCAGGAAGTATTTCCCTCACAAAAACAGGCATTCTGTAGCTGACCAACTGTATAAATACTGCTAATACAAAAGTCGGTATGGTGATAAAATACACATTGCGGATATTGATAAAACGAAGGAGGTTCCCCAGATTTTTGAAAGGTCGCCAGACAAACCTGTCCAACAAAACATCCATATCAAACTCTCTCAGACTCAACATATAGTAGGTATTTCTAAGCTTATCAACCTTTGAATACTGCTTCAACACCGGTGAAGGGATAAAATGATAAAACTGCTCCCGGATCATGTAACTCACCACGGACGGAGAAACCAATAATTGGTACGTCCTCAAAAAAGCATTACCCACAAAATGAAACATAGCAAAAGTCTGAAATCCCAAAGCCAACTCGACAAACATCAAACCAATCTGAGCCACAGAGCCATAAGCGATCTGGCTCTTGACCGATGATTGGACCCTGCCGATAGATGCACCGATGAAAGCTGTCATTACACCTACACCACCGATCATGATTCTGGCTGCCATCTGATGTTCCCAAAAAGGCATCGTTCTGATCAATAAAAACAAACCCAGATGTACAGATAATGAACCATAAAAAATAGCACTCGATGGTGTCGGACCTTCCATCGCTCTCGGCAACCAGGATGAAAACGGAAACTGTGCCGATTTAGCACTGGCTGCCAGCAGCAACATCATGGAAATAAACAATCCAAACATGGTATTCCCTTCCAAATGATGGTGAACCAATGAGGCATCCAGCAGTTTGGCAAACGTAATGTTTTCATGCCATAGGTGGTGGCTCGCCCACATCGCCAATATAATCCCTACGTCTCCGATCCGGTATATGGAAAATACCTTGTAGGCGTTTTTCACCGGCAGATATCTGTCCCGGTAAAAGGCAACAAGCAAAAAAGAGGTAAGCCCCAAGATTTCCCAACCTACAAATAACGTTTCGAGATTTCCAGAAAAAACAGTAAGGGTATATCCTGCATAAAACAACATTTTCGTATTGAAAAATCTTTTATACCCTGATTCTCTATGTAAATAAATTCTGCTGTATGTCGCCACCAAAAAAGCGAGCATAGCTCCTGTGATTGCATATACGGCTGTAATTCCGTCAAAATAAAAATCGATAAAAAAATGTAGGTTATGTCCTTTATAAACAAAAAATTCCATCAGATTGATGGCAGGTAATCCCCTGGTCGACCAATAAACCACAAAAGCTATCAAAGAAAATAAATGAATAGCCATCGTTACAAAAACAAAACCTGAAATAAGCCTTTCATTATTTTTAGGAAGAAACAACGAAATAAAAAATACAAAAAAAGGCCAGACAATCAATATTTCCAATATTTCTTTCATATCAATGCTGATTTTTGAAATAATATAAAAATAAACGTTTTTTTATGGTTATTGTACATGTGCATTTTGTTTTTGAATAAGAAATACGGGCAGATTGTCCCTTTCATTTTCAAAAAGGGTTTTTGTATCATGTACCTGTTTTGGAACAAACGTCGGTTGGTATGGCACAAAAGTCCCGTCTGTAAACCGCGAAATCTGTTTAGTTTCCGGATGGACAGCAACCAATAAAACCCATTCGTTCTGAAACCACTCAAATAAAGATTCAGACTTCTGAATCGTCCTGTGGATTACCTCTTCGTAATGTTCGACAATCATCAGCAGTCGCAACGGGTCGTGTACTTCCACCATTTGGTTGGGTAATCCCGGCCTCAGATCTCCGTCAATACCATTAGCCACTCCGAAAAGGCCCATTACATTGTGCGGCAACTTGGTACCAGCTCCGAGTTTGTCATTATCCACCCGCGAAAAGTAATATTCGAGATTGATACCTCCGCATACCGGTGCTGCAGCTGATAATATCGTAAACAAAAATGTACCATCAGGATCTACCCGGTAATCATACGAATTCATAAAAGCTCTTCTGTCCAGAAAAACGTCCTCCGTAAGGGATCTGCGCCCTACAATACAAAGGGTATTGGTGGCATGGTTGAGTTCCGGTCTGGGTTCGAATAAAGAAACGGATCTTCGTTTGACATCTGCATGCAATCCTGCCAAAGATTGTTTATGATCTATCGTAACAAACCTTCTGGCTCTTTCTTTGGCATTCAAAGTCAAAGCTTCATTAAATATTTTTTTATTATATTCGTGATAAGATGTTTTGTTGGTATCAGCAAACTGATCATCAAAAAACTCTATTTCATCCCTCGTAGTATCATGTAAGGCACCGACAAATAATGTCGAAGCCGGAATGTTTATACCCCGGGATTTCAGATTTTCTCTGACAGAAGGATGATTGGTCATATAGGAAATCACCCTCGCATTGACCGAACCCGGCCTTCCGCTGCAGGCTCCGCAATCATACCCGGCATAATGGGTATTATTGACGCTACTGGCTCCGTGTCCTACGACATATACCAAAGGAGCAAATCTGTCTACCAGACCGATACTTTTGAGTAATGAATCTACCCTATCTGTCATTTCATCAATGGTAAATCCTACCAACAAACCATCTTCTGTATCGTGATCATGTTGCCTTTCAATACTGAGCTTCGAAAATCTGTCCATGTGCCTGAAGGACAAGGTTGTCGCCGGACTCAGCCTGGGAATAAATATATTGATAAACAATCGTATCGCCGACCAAAACCCGATAGTATGGGTGATCAGCCATCCGAAAAACAAAGAATGTGTATAATCTGAAAAGTGAAAATCCTTTTCGCTCTTTTTGCCATCTACCACCTCTTTAATCAGATAGGGAGGATTGACCGGAGCAGGACAGACCTTCATGGTAAATTTACCATTCATAGGTTTGTAATGAAAAGCAACCCCAAAAAATCCGGGTGTTCCGAATGTCTCTGACGATGGCTCCAAAGCCTCAATGTTGCGACGTAACGAACCTTCCCGGTCATCAATACAAAACAAACCTTGAAATCTTGGATTTTCCGGCTTTTTTTCCTCCTTTTGATTGGCTGTGATACCTCCCAGTACCTGATCATAATAGGTCCATTCAAAAGCAAGTTGCCAAAGCCGGAGGATCTCAAAATATTCACTTTTCTGAATATTACCGAATAAAGGACGGACTTTTTTCTCCATCTTTAATCCCAATGGCATCCAGTTTTCTCCAAATTTATGATCCATCAGATCTATTTCGAGAAGTAATTCAAAAAAAAATAAGATCTTTCAGACTGATTTTCCGGGTATCAAGCAGTGTTTTGGGCATATCCTCAACGGCCGAAACAATGCCCGACCAGCCCGGATGGGAAAACTGCTGATCAAATAAATAATGTTCATAAAGGGTCTCATCACCAACCAGAATTTTGAGCAAATCCTCAATGGTCACCGATTTTTCAAACAAAAGGTTTTTAGCCCTTTTGCTTTTAAAAAAACTAACCATCATATTTTTTTCCATCTCGCGTATGGTCGTCAGAAATCCTCCTTCTATGACCGGAAACCGCCATATGGATATCCCCTGATCCAGATAACTGCACAAAAAACGGAATAAAAACGGATGAATGTCCAGATCAGGATCAATCGAGTACAAAGACTTCCAATGACTTCTGAAAAAACCTATCCTTCCGGCAAAATTTTCGGTAAAGGATTGTCTGAGCATTTTTTCAAGCCACACATCTGTCTGACTCTCTCCTTTATGGTCGGTTATCGTTTGATGCAACATACCGACATCAATTTTACCTTCTGCGTAGAGATTCCGGTATTCTTCCAATGAAAGACTGGTTTTGTACCCGAATATAGTACTTGCTTCAGACAATGCATCAAAAAACTTCCTGTCCTGAAAAGCATGCAGGGTATTATGATGGATAAAATCTTTGAGGGCTGCCTGCGCAGGCAAATAATGTTTTATATGATGTAAAACGTTGTCTTCTCTGAAAATATAATGGTGATCCTTCATTCTGTCTAAATTTTAGTTTAAATATCTTCACTTTCGACTTTTGCAAAATCTTCTTCAGCATCTGATATTCTAAAATATTTTTTTGCAATAAAAAACATAATGGTTCCGGTAACAACTGCGACATTTAGATCAATAATTACCGTTATTAAGGTCGAATATACTATAAATAGTAACTGAATGTTTCTTAACTTATTGGCTTTCCAACCAAATTTAAAATAAGCATTTAAAAAATCCCTGTCAATCACGTCCAGGCCTGCTTTAAACAACACACCAACAAAGACGGCTGACGTAATCATCCCAATATATTTACTAAAAACCACAAAGCCGAGTAATGCAAATACACCTACCATAATTCCTGCCAACCTTGTTTTTGCACCTTCTTTGAGCAATAAAACACTTCTTATAGTTGCTTGTGCTCCGGGAATTCCCTGCAATACAGCCGATGCCCCATTTGCAAATCCCTGAGCTATCAGTTCCTGATCCTGTTTTGTTTTTTCCTTTGTCATATTATCTATTACAAGGCTCGTAAGCAAAGAATCAAGATAAGCCAACAATGTAAGCTGAAGAGCAAAAGGTAATGCCATTAGGATGATATCGGTATTAAATAGTGCCGGATTTGATGGGAAATATAAACTTACTGTTTGAAAAAATTCTCCCAAACTACTTGCTGTATTTCCCAGATTGACATGTTCAACTTCTGTGCCCGCCAATGTAGTAATAATGGTTGCCAATATGATAGTAACAAACATAGATGGAATAAACTTTCTGACTTTTTCAGGTATTCCGACTTTTTCAAGCAGGATAGGAATCAAATAAATAGCCAATAAGGTAACGATTGCAATAAAGATATTGGTTCTGAGTGACCCGGCAATCTGAGTTTTGTCGCCTAATCCAAAAAGTCTTTTTATCTGATCGTACCAAATCAACAATCCGATTCCATTCATAAACCCCAAAATGATTACTTGCGGAACATATTGAATATATCTTCCAATTTTCATCAGTCCTAACAAAATCAATATCACTGCATTCATTATAAAAATCAGTGTGATAAACTGTTCAACAAATACTTTATCCGGAAAATTTTCATACGCAAAAGCGACAACTAAAGCAGATACAGCCGTCATAGGTGCGGTCGGGCCTGAAGCCTGTAATCTAGTTCCACCGAACGCAGAAGTAATTACAGGAATGATAGCGGCTCCGATCATTCCGGCGAAAGCACCTCTTCCTGACATGGTTCCAAAAGCAGCTCCCAGACTAAGTGCGGCAAAACTTACAGAAAGTCCTGCTAATATATCAAATATAAATGTATTTTCTTTTTGTGAAGATTTCATAAAATTGTGTTGAAATAATGTAAAAAAAAGTAGGCTGATGTTTTTTGAAACATCAGATAACACCACTAAAATGGTATATTACTTCAAATATGAAACTTCCATCTATGAAATACCAAAAACAAAGGCAAGGCATAAAACCTGGCACTGTTTCGGATAAATAATGGTTCGGATTTAGTTAAAACGTAAGAAAAAACGTAGTTTACATAATCGTTAAAACCAAAATCATCGGTTTTATCTTCAGAATCTTCCGCTGTAACTTCTTTTTGTTCGTCTTCAGGTATAATTTCAAACGGTTGTCCCTTACCTAATAAACCTGCTGAAGTTAAAACATCCCCTCCTGTTGATTCGGATTGGGAAAAATCAGATTCTACGACAACTCTGGCTGCTGATAATTCTCTGCATGAGTAACAAAGACCCAACTCAAGAATAAATGCTAATATGACCAGCCTTATTGTTAAAACCAAAACAGATTTTTTAAACAAAAAACTAAATAAACCGCAAATTTACGGTTTACATTTTAATATTCCACTTTACAAAAAACATTAACTAAAATTTTGAAAGTGTGTTTTTCGTCAAACAGGAAAATCAAATCTTAAAAAATCATCGTCAGAGCAAAAATCATTTCTCTTAACACACTGAACAACAAACATATAAGAAATAAAATGATGTATACATACTTTTAACAAATCATAAAAAATCAAAAACGATTTTTACATATTATTAACACGTTTTATGTATAGATTGCCAACATATTGATTTCAGATTATAAAATTGTGACCTGACAAAATATTTTCATCCTGCCTTTTATTTTTAAAGCCCGGCAATACAATTACCGAAAACCGGTTATTCTTTATTCAATAAAATCCAGTCCACCACCTTTTGTATCCCGGGATCTTCCCCTTTTTGTTTTGCTTCAAGATCATAATTCACCGGTACATCAGGGATAACTCCTTTGCCAACATCCTGTATATCTTTGTCTATCTGATACCAATAAATATGAAATTCCACACGTAATTTGGAAGAAGGTAATTCTATTCCACCTCTCAACATACCTCCGCTCCCGGCCGCTCCTCCACCCGATTCTTCACCGATTATAAACGTGTTTTTGCGGTTAAACCTGAGCTTAGACGCCACACTACTCGCCATCGAAAAAGTGGCTCCGTCTGTCATAATATAAAGTGGTCCGTTATAACGGTTTGATTTTCTAAAAAAAGGAAAAATATGCATCCATCCGTTCCGTGAAGGATAACTCATTGGATTGAGCATAAAACTGAAACCTGAAAGCCGGTTGCCAAACCCCGTTTTAAACTTCGGGCAAAAAATAGCAGAGTGTACTTTTTTACCAAAATGAATACCCGTTATCAACCGATGATCAAATTGTGCTATCAATGCATTGCCCCTGAATACGTTGCCTCCTCCGTTGCCCCGCAAATCCAATACCAGATGTTGGATATTTTTTTCACGTAAATACCGGAATATCCTTTTACGTACTTTTTTTTGTCCACCACCTGAAAATGAAGTGATTTTTAAAACCGCTCCATTGTTTACTCCCGGCAAGGGTTGCAGCGACATGCCACCTTCAGGACCAAAAATACAAAGAGTCGTATCTGCTTTCTGATGCACCAAATCTTCGGCTTTGGATAAATCATAACTGCCATATAATGTAGTGTTATTCATTTTTCCGTCAGCAGAGGTAAAAAAAATTGATACACTATCCTGAGGTCCGAAAACATGATTTAAAAAATAATGGAAAAACTTTTCTGCCCGCATGTCAACATGGGTCGTATTGTATCCATCTTTCGGTATCATCAGCCTGAAAGTGTCCAGCAATTGTAATGCCGTATACCCGTTTAATGTCAATATTTCATCACCGGCTTGTAATGGCGAACCCACCTGATCACAACGGCGCACAAACAATCGGTCACCTTCCGTAAAAAATAATATCGGCATGGCTTTAACCTTGGTTTTTGAAATCGATGCCGGCAAACCGATGCTGGTGTGTCCGCAACCCATTTCATGAACAAAAGTATTCAGAAAGTACCTGAGAGAAAAAAGTCCTACTGAATCCTGTTGCCGATCCAGCCAATCTTTGATCAGACTGTCTTTATAAGAGCGGGTTGAATACCGATGGTAGGACGGATGCCATTTTTCGAGGTATTTATCCATATACATCAAGTCCTTCTCCGCCATATCCAGGGAGATTTTCTGACTACAAACCTTTCCCGAAACCAAAAAAAACACGATTATCACCAACCAACTTATACGCATCATATCATTTTTACATGGTAAATATAATACAATATTTTAATCCGCAAAAAAAGTCATTTTAATCCTGTCTTATAAAGTAAATAAATGTCCCTAATCAAAAATTTAACTTTTTCTTTGGCAACCTATCCTTTTTATTTCCGTTATAAAAAGAAAAATATATGCGATCATTAATCCTTCTTTCTTTTTTGTTCTTCACAATTTCAGCTCAGGCTCAAATCAAAGACATGCTCAATAAAGCCAAAAATACCATCGAAAATCAAGGTCAGGGCGAATATGCCTCCGGATTAAAAGAAGCTTTGGAGCTGGGGGTCGGTGCAGCCGTCGACAAACTGTCTGCCGAAAAAGGTTATCTCCAATCACCTTACAAAATCCTGATACCAAACGAAGCACAACAAATCATCAACAAAGTCAAAATGGTGCCGGGATTTCAGGATGTCGAGACCAAACTCATCGATCAGATGAACAAAGCCGCAGAAATCGCAGCCAAAAAAGCAACGCCGATTTTTGTGGATGCCATCAAACAAATGACCATTCAGGACGCTGTGTCGATAGTCAAAGGCAGTGACAACGCCGCGACGATGTACCTGCAAAAAACGTCCCGACAAAACCTGTACAATGCTTTCCTCCCGGTCATTCAATCTGCTTTGGACGAAATCAACGCCCGCACTTATTGGGCTTCTGTCGTCAAAGCGTACAACAGCATCCCTCTGGTCAAAAAAGTCAATCCTTCTCTTGACCAACACGTTAATGACAAAGCATTGGACGGACTTTTCAGCCTGATCGCCGTCAAAGAACTTGGCATCCGATCCGATGTCAATCAAAGGACCAGCGATCTGTTGAAAAGGGTTTTTCAAAAATAAATACAGGAAATTTCATTAGATCTGTTTGGGCGATCCCTTCGGTCAGGCTATCCGCTTTACTTCGCTTCGCTGCGTGCCCGCTACTATCCTTATCGCTTTAGGAATTGCCTTTCCATGATAGTTTACCCTCCAATATAAATAAAGAGGATGAGAAATTTACGTTATAAATTTCTCATCCTCTTTATATTTTATACCACTACATTGATCATCCGGTTGGGAACAATGATGATTTTTTTAGGTTGCGCTCCTTCCAGCCATTTCTGAACACTTTCCAGGGCAAGTACCTGTGACTCAAGGTCTGATTGGGTGATGTCTTTGGAGACGGCCAGGTCATCTCTTTTTTTACCGTTGATACATACAGGATATTCGACGGTATCCGAAACGAGATAATCGGGATTGAGCTCGGGATATGTCGCATGATGTACTGAACCCTGCTGACCTAATGCAGACCACAACTCTTCGGTAATAAACGGTGCAAAAGGTGCCAGCAACCTGACCAATGGTTCTAATATATCAAACTTATGACAATCCAGTCTTTTGAGTTCATTGACACAAACCATAAAAGCACTGACTGAGGTATTGAGCGAAAACCGTTCGATATCTTCAGCTATTTTTTTGATGGTCGTATGCAAAATTTTGTATTCCTCAGCGGTCGGCGTGCCTTGGTTGACCAACCATTGATCGCCTTCGTAAAACAAGGACCAATATTTTCTCAAAAACTTCTGTACACCATCAATCCCCTTGGTATCCCAGGGTTTGGATTGTTCGATAGGCCCCAAAAACATCTCATACATCCTGAAACAATCAGCTCCGTATCGGGCCACCACGTCATCCGGATTGACGACATTGTAATACCTTTTCGACATTTTGCCGACTTCAGATTCGGTGTACAACATGAAGTTTTCAGAGGTTTCAATTTCACTAACCGACATTTTATCTCCGGTGCTTCCTACAAAAACAGCATCGGCAAATTCAGGTCTCCATTGCACAAAATGGTTGATTCCCTTGGGATTGAGATGGGGTTTGCTACCGCCATAACCTTCTACAAAATCAATATGTACCGGTAGTTTTGAGAATGCCTCTTCCCCACCCCAGGTTTCCAGTCTGTCTTTGCTGACAAAAAGAGACAAACCGTTTTCTTTTTCTTTTTTCAGATAGATATATTCTATCACTCCCTGGATCATGCCTTGATTGATGAGCTTCAAAAACGGCTCTTTGGTCGGTACTTTGCCCAGATCGTACAGAAACTTGTGCCAAAATCTCGAATACATAAGGTGACCTACCGCATGTTCCGTGCCACCGATATATAAATCCACATCTTTCCAATACTGCAACGCCTCCCCGGAAGCAAAAACATCCGGATTATTCGGATCCATATACCGCAGGAAGTACCACGACGAACCGGCAAAACCCGGCATGGTGTCGGTTTCTCTGACAAATCCTTCTTTTTCTGTCACCCAATCTTCTGCTCTGGCCAACGGTGATCTGCCGTCAGATGCCGGCAGGAAGTTTTGCAAATCCGGCAGGGTCAACGGCAACTGGTCGTCTTCCAAAGCATGAGCTACACCTTCACCATCATACACAATCGGAAAGGGTTCGCCCCAATACCTTTGTCTTGAAAAATTGGCATCCCGGAGTTTATAATTGACTTCTTTTTGGCCCAGGTTGTGAGATTCTATATGTTCGAGCATTTTCCTGATGGCCTCTTTGACTTCCATACCGTTCAAAAATCCGGAGTTTATCATTTTGCCTTCTTTATCGTGTTTTCCTGAACCGGGATAATCGGTTTTGTCCACCACAGGAATGATCGGCAGGCCAAACTTTTTGGCGAAAGCATCATCTCTTTCATCATCACTTGGCACGGCCATGATGGCGCCGGTGCCGTAATCTTTGAGTACATATTCTCCGATCCAAACCGGAATGTTATCTTTTGTGATCGGGTGGATGGCATAAGCACCGGTAAATGCGCCGGTAACTTCTTTGACTTCAGACATTCGTTCTCTTTCGGAACGGCTGTTGACATATTCGATATAATCCTCCACAGCTGATTTTTGATCAGGAGTTGTGATTTTCTGAACGAGTTCATGTTCGGGAGCCAGTACCATAAAAGTAGCCCCGAATATAGTATCCGGTCGTGTCGTGAATATTTCTATAGTGTCATCCTGTCCTTCCAACCCGAAAAACACCCTGGCGCCTTCGGACCTTCCGATCCAGTTGCGCTGCATGGTTTTTAAGGCATCAGACCATTCGAGGTCGTTGAGTTCGTCGAGTAATCTTTCGGCATAAGCCGTGATGCGCAGTGACCATTGGGTCATAGCCTTTTTTTCTACAGGGAAACCTCCCCTTTCAGAAAGTCCGTCTTTGACTTCATCATTTGCCAATACGGTACCCAGGGCTTCACACCAGTTGACATAACCGACTTTCCGGTAGGCAAGACGGTAGTTCATGAGGATTTTGTCCTGTTCAACTTTTGATTTGGTTTTCCATTCTTCAGCGGTAAAACTGCCTTCATAACTATGTGCCGCTGATACTCCTTTGCTACCGGAAGTTTCAAAGATTCCGATGAGATGGTCTATGGATATTGCTTTGTCTTCCGTCAGATCGTAGTAATGAGAAAAGAGTCGCAGGAATATCCATTGAGTCCATTTGTAGTAAGAAGGTTCTGACGTATTAACTTCTCTGGACCAATCGTAAGAAAAACCGATATTGTCGAGTTGCGATCGGTACCGTGCGATATTTTCGGCTGTGGAAACGGCGGGATGGACACCTGTTTGTATAGCATATTGTTCGGCAGGCAAACCAAAAGCATCATAGCCCATCGGGTGTAATACATTAAACCCTTTGAGTCTTTTGTAGCGGGAGACAATGTCGGAGGCTATATATCCGAGAGGATGGCCGACATGAAGACCGGCACCTGAAGGATAGGGAAACATGTCCAGTACATAATATTTCGGTTTGGAAGGGTCCGGAGTGACAGCGTACACCTTTTGATCGCTCCAGATTTTTTTCCATTTATTTTCAATATTTTCAGGATGATATAACATAAATAGGATAAGTTTTATTGAACAGAGGTGCAAAATTAATCTATTTTTTCAGAAAATCATTTTCTTAAGTATAAGTGTGTTTTCCCGGATATGGTAAACTGCCGGAATAAAGCCATACGTAAAAAATCATTGTGAGCCCCGGATCTTATAAAAAAGTTAAAGTTTTTGTCAATGTTTTTGGTGCAAGAAGGGGTTGTTACTTTTGCATAAAATTACTACCAACATGGAAAACATACACGACAAGTTTTTAAACCCAGAATCCCTATTAGAAATTTATTGCGAAAAAATCTGACTTCATATTTACTTCGGTTCTCATTTTTTCTTCCTTCTCGTCTCGTTACTTGCGACGAGACGAGACCATATTTTCTCTCATGACAAAGTCCAATACGGAATCTGGGTTAAAGCTACCTTTTCAGATACAAACAGAGCGATTTCTTTTTTTGAAAAGTTTTTACCTGAAGAACTGGTATTTTAATTATTAAGATCTTATAATAATGAAAAAAAATCGTAAATACAGACAGGAATTTTTTATGGAAGATTCTGCTCTTCAAAATGTTAAGGCCCCTTTAGATTTGCACCGAAGGGGAGACTTTGGGTAGCACGACAAATGAAGAAAGTTATACGCATTTCACTTTGTCCGACAATCGAAATTCCCCTCCTTCGGTGGGGTGACTGACCGATGCGAAGCAATTTTGAACCCACCCACAAGGGCTCAAAATAGGGAAGGAACCGCGAACTACGGCTCGCGGGTGGAAAATTAAAAAAGTTACTGTAATTTAAGCCCCGATGCTCACGCAAGTTTGCAACTTGTGCCTCTGTAAAATAACTGTCTTTCTATACTCGTCCAAGATTGTTACTTGTGGCTCTATCTCCAGGCACCTCTAAATCTCCCCGAAGGGGAGACTTTGGAGTTCACGACAACCAAACGAAGTTAAAACCATCTGAAATCGGCCGACCATCGAAGTTCCCCTCCTTCGGAGGGGTGACTGACCGATGCGAAGCAATTTTGAGCCCACCCACAAGGGCTCAAAATAGGGAAGGAACCGCGAACTGCGGCTCGCGGGTGGAGAAATATAAAAGTTACTGTAGTTTATGCCCCGATGTCCCTGCCAGTTTGCAACTTGTGCTTCTGTAAATACCTACCTTTTTATGCTCTCACAAGTTTATTCCTTGTGTGTCATACATACCCCATTCCGGATTCCATCTGCCATACCATAAAATAAAAATGTATTAATCCACGAGCACTAAACCAAAGATAAAACAAAAGTACGGGTAATGGAGTAGGTTGGGGTGTTTTTTGTGGTAGATGATCACATATGATGACCATTTTTTGAATTTTGATTCAAATGACATTATATTTAATGTATCAGCACTTATTATTCATGGGTGAACTGGAATAGAAAATAGGTAAAAATGGAAGGGAAGATGAAGGATTCGATCATTAGAGGATATTCCAAACTCGAAATGACCGAACAGGTAGTAGAGGAATAAAGTAATCTAACTTTATATCCTTTCAAATTTTAACTTTCTGGCCTAGCAAAATTTGTCTTCATCTAAATTTAAAGTGTAATCGTTAAATTTATAGTGTGTACCCATGACATCAAAAAATTGTATATTTTTAATTTTTTCATTTTCCAATCTGCTTTTTAAACGATCTGACATTAAAAAAGTAGTGATCAAAAAAGGAATGCATAATAAATCTATTTCATATACAAAATCTAAAAATCTGATTTCCGGATATCTGAAGTCACCTAAATTTGTATTCCCATCTTCATGTAGAAGTGAAGCATTCTCTCGAATAAACGCACTAAAATCTTCGCCTGACTGAAATTTCATGGGTATATAATATTCATGACCAAAGGGTTTGTAGCAGATTTTGGAGTTTGAAAAATCTACATAATTTGTATAGTCCTCCAGGAATGCCAAAAAATATCCCTTGTATATATTACCTCGTTGTCTATAATTGATTGGAAACAACTCGTATTTCGGTACATTTACACTTTCGAATATTTCCAGCATTCTATCACTGACAAATATAAAATTAGGCCCGAGACCATTATAATCGTTGGCAATCTCATACTGCCCCTTTGAAGAAAACAGTATATTAGCAAATGGATTTTTCCCCGGAGACTCATACTTAAATGTTAAATCTGACCAACTTCTTTGTTTGTCCCAAAAATCTAAAAACTTTTGTTTTATAGGTTGATATTTATTAATATCAATATCGACAGGACCACCGAAATAGCTCTTTGTATGAAATGCATAATACTTTGAATTCATATTATTGTATTATTAAAAAAGATTAATCAATAAAATTATTTATATGCAGGAAATGGGGGAGAAAAATGTTCATGCAAACTTTTACCCGTACCACCCGAAGTTGCCTTAGGTATTCCATTACCATATGCCTTGGTTATTTCATCACCCCGATGCTCGCGCAAGTTTGCAACTGGTACCTCTGTAAATACCTGCCTTTCTATTCTCCCACAAGTTTATTCCTTGTGAGTCATACATATCTACCCCATTCCGGATTCCAACTGCCATACCATAAAATAAAAATGAATCATTTTACTTTTATTATCCCAAAGATAAAACAAAAGTTCGGGTAATGGAGTAGGTTGGGGTGTTTTTTGTGGTAGATGATCACATATGATGACCATTTTTTGAATTTTGATTCAAATGACATTATATTTAATGTATCAGCACTTATTATTCATGGGTGAACTGGAATAGAAAATAGGTAAAAATGGAAGGGAATACCTAGACTTCATCCTTCATAGGAGTCGCTACCTTTGCTTCAAGAAGGGATTATTTTTTTACCACAACAGAATTTTTCAAAATTTCATAATGCTTTTCTAAATTTACCTTAGAAAAGTTATATTCATTCCAATAAGTTGTTTCAAATAATATTTTCAAGGTGTCAGAATAATAATTTGATTCAACGATAATGCCCATCCCGGGTAATTCCCGACAGACAGTGATATATTCCTTTTTATTGTAGTTTTCTAAAGTGATGAAATAAACTGGTGGTTTATTGTATTTCAAACTTAATTTATTTCTGACAAAAGTTGTATCATAAGAATAGGTATTAAATGGATTATAGTCATTGTAGACTTGTGAATTACCAAATGCAATTGTATAACTAATTGGCAAAATGGTGTCGTATTCTCTAATTACTGTATATGCCTTAAAATGTTGCAAAAAATGACCTTTGAGTTTTACCGTATCCAAAGTACTGATCAGGCAGTACTCTTGTTCATTTGTACAATATGTAAATTTTCTTATATCAGGGTTAATTTGTTTACAATAACAAAATCCTAAAACAAATGTAAAATAAAATAAAACTCTAATAACCATATCTTTCGTTCGTTTGTTTAATCATGTATTTGTATCTCTTTTTAGCATCTTCAATTAAACTCTCATAAGTTTTGAAATGACATTGTGCACCCCCGCAACTTAAAAACTGGCCCGTTCTTACACCATCCATACAATATGCTTGTCCTTCAGGTTCTCGGTCATGATGAAAACCTGCCTGATGTGCCGTGCCGTGTAAAATTAAGTATGCTATTGATCTGTATGTGCCACCAGGTTTTCTTAAATCATTGTCATCAGAATTATTAGAATAAGCCCAGTTTAGCGAATTATTGTCGTCACCATTTAATTCACTTACGTCGATCATTATACACCTTAATGTACTTCTTTCTGGATTTAATTCCCCCAAGTTCTCCATACGTGGCCAATTACGTATGTCTTGATGTTGCTTACATTCATGTTTTGTGGGGCGGCATGCCGGACAACCCGGATTAGGTGTGTATTCTGGGTCATCATAATAACTAATATCAAGCCTAAGGGCATCTGTCCCAAATATTAAATCAACAACTTTACTTTTACTTTTGCCGATTACTACAAACCCATCATTCTTGCCTATTTTAGATTTTTTTGTAATAGTGTTTAATTTTATTTTCAAACCAGTCAATTGAAAAAACTCTTTTGTTTTAGAAATTATAGATGCTGTACTTAAATTCGTAGCATTTAGTAAGTAAAGAGTACCAGTACCTTTGCCATTTAATAAATTTGTTTCAACCTTAATTGAGATTTTATCACCTAAAGGTGTATTCATGCCTATTACTTTAATAAAAAAGTATGTGTCATCAGAATTTAAATATGGATTATCATCAACTAAATTGAACGTACTATCACAAGAAAACAGATCAAAATATCGGATTTCTGCGGATACACTATCTGATAATTCAGCTAAATCTTCCACCAGATCCTCAATAGTTTGATTCACATCTACTACTTCTCCATCAAAATTCATAGTTAATTTGGCGTATTCTTTTACATTGGTAGAGGTATTGTAATAAGTTGTTTTGGTCAAAGAAGTAACATTTGTTATATTAAATTCAAACTCTTCCATATAGTCAATGAATTTATCATCTTCTAAACAGTTACTACAATAATTCCTGTTTCCAGTATCACAACAAACAATTTTATCTAATATAAAATTTTTTAAAATTCGAATAGCTTCTTTTTCTACTTCTACTACTGGTTTTTGTTTTAATTTATTAGTAGCTTGCGAAAGTTCTATCTTTAAATATTTAATTTGCTCTGAAGTAACACAATCAAAATCAATCTCGGTTGGGAAATTCAACTCAATATGAATTTTATCAAAAACACCTTTACTGTTGGCCTCTAATCCAATGAGCAAGAAGTATTCAGATTCTTCTTGAGCTTTACTTTTAATACTTTCCCACCAAAAGGTAAAATTCTGATCCATATATTCATTTAACGGATAAAAGGCAAAATCATATATTTTGAATCTTGTTTTAAATGTATCTGGCAATTGATTTATTAAATCTGTAGACGCAGCTTCAAGATTATTTACATCAATATTGCTTAACTTGAATCCACTTGCATCACCAAGTCTTACATAATTCTGCCCCCATCCGCTCACTGCCAGGAGACTTAAAAGTGTGATAAAGATTAATTTTTTCATTGGAAAAGATATTTTTTATTGTCGATTTGTTAAGTTGACGATTTGTTAAGGTGTTGATATGTTAATTTGTATTAAAAGCCCTGCACCACGATGACCTCCGGCATAGAAAATCCTCCGTCACTATGGGTTGCGATGATTTTGTATTCCAGGTTGAGGTTGGTATTGTCCTTGCGCGCAATCTCATGAGCAAAAGCAAATCCGTTGTATTCGATTGCGTCTGCCATCTTGTGGGCCTGATAGGCTGTGATGGTTTTGATGAGTTTGAAGCCGGACAGGTCACCGTGCGCATCATGGGTTGAGCTGCCGCCTCCGCCTGAACCACCGCCGCTGCCACCGGCACCACCGCTGCCGCCACCATTCTGTGGATCAACATATCTGAAATAGATCTTAAAGTCCCGGTGTGTAGAAGGAAAATTGGTATTGTACCTCCATTTTAAGATGGCCGCATCTTTGCCGATAAAGTTGCTGTTGCCGTTTGGCAGGGTGGGGATAATATTGAGGTCAGGATGTAAAATGGCCGCATTGGGGCTGCTGAGGTCGTAAAAGGTGCCTTGCAGGTATACGATCTCACCGCGTATACCGTCGTCATAAGGCTTGACGGTGATGACTTCAGAAGCACCGATATTGCCGGAGCTGTCCACGGCGATCAACCGGTATTGGTATTGCGTCATCGTAAGCTGTGTCGTATCAATATAGTTGGATGGCACCATCTCAAAGTCCATTTGATTCATCGGAGGAAACTGACTTTCCGCTCTGATCTGGATGACGGTCTGCCAGGTAGTGCTGTTTCTTATCTTTTTTCAATTTTTACACCAAAATATTTTCAGAATTCCTAACATTTTATATTTTTACACAAAATTTATATCACTTAAAAAACATTACATATGAAATATCTTGTTGCATCCCTTTTTTTATTTTGTTCTTCCTTAGGCTTTACGCAGACAATCAGGTTTTCTCCCGAAAATAAGTTGTTTGATCTCCCGGGTCAAAATTTACAATTGAGAAATCCATTTAAACCTATTTTGGTTGGTGACGATCCGAATCATTGGTTTTTTGGATTTAATAGCGGAAATTGTTTAGCTTATAAAAAAGACTCCATCACTGGTTCCTATCAGAAGGTATCTCATTTGCCTATATCTGCAAATTTAACAGTCCTGGATGTCAGAGATTATAATGGCAAGGAAGGTTATGAAATATTGACTGATTCCGAAATCTATTATTTCAATAATACAGGAAACTATTGGACTTATTCCTTTTTCAATATTTGGAATAAGGTCATAAAAGGGTACGGAGATTTTAACAACGATGGGAAGATGGACTTCATTGCTGAGGATGACGTACCTTTTGAAGCAGATGTAATGTATTTAATGTTAAATAAAGGGAACAATAACTTTGAATCAATAATGATTGACCAAAGTAATAATGATGTTGAGACCATGGCTGCCGGTGACATTGATAATAACGGCCATTTAGATTTTGTAGTAACTCAATCTGTCGGTAAGCCTATAAAATTCTTTTTTAATAACGGGGACTCAACGTTTACAAAAAAGGAAATCGCTTCACCTTCAGGACTTTGTTGTAACACCTTGGGAATTGAATTGGTTGATATAGATAATGACGGCGATCTGGATCTTTTACTACCCGGGAAAAATAATGGTATTTTCGTTATTAAAAATACAAACAATTTTTCAAATACGCTTTTTGTATCACAACCTCAGATCAAAGATTTAGGAGATGTTATCATGGCAAAGGCTCATGATTTTAACAAAGATGGCCATATGGACATTGTTTATGTCATTCAGAAAGAAACCCCTAAGGTCATCCAACTTTATCTTCTGGAAGGTAAAGAAGATGGAACGTATTTTCCACAGGTTTTGCTGCAATCTTTGACCAATAATAATCAGGTAGGTTTTTTTGATGGTACTTCAGTAAAAGAAAATTTACATCTTGTTGATATAAACAGAGACGGAGATACAGATATTACCTTTACATCTTCGGAGAGTAAAAAACAAATCGTGCTGTATTACGGCATTACAACATCGACAGATGAAAGCCCCGTCCTTGAAAACAAATATTTTTACCCTACCGTCACATACGGCCCGATTTTTTCTGTTGCACCGGAAGGCACAACTTCAGTGGTATTAGATATTTTTGGAAGAAAAATAATGGATATCCATCCATCACAACAATCTATCTCACTTGACTACCTGGGCTCAGGTACTTATTTTATCATGACATATCATAACGGAATACTAAAAGGTCGGGATCGGGTGATGGTGATGAAGTAAGATGACGGCAAGTCCGTTTTAATGAGCTGTTGTATACATTTCTTATGGAATGTTTATATCAACCCAAAGGCTTTTACCTCTTCAGCTTCTCCTCAATAAACCAATTATATTGAGTAAAGAACCGGACTTTTTGTTTTTGTTTCATCATTCCGGTCAGGATGTCTTCCGGGGTCATACCCAGTTTTTTAGCTGTTTTAAGGATGGTTTTTTGATTGACTTCCATGGCTTTTTTTTGCGTGCCGAATACGTCCATACCTTCACCTTCAGATGTGAAGCGGCCATATACAAACTTTCCCTTGGTTGACCAGGCGAGAGAAGCTATCATCTCATCGTCGTTGTTGTATTCAAAATAGGCTGCGGTGCCAAACGCCTTACTGAGTTTATTGAGTGTATTTTGAAGGTGTGGGGTGTGTTGATCTTTGATGTCCGTGTAGGCATTGAGATTCGGATAGGCGATGTATGGCGCATTAAACCCGAACAGGATCGTATGTCCGGTAAAAGAAGCCACGACGATTTTATTTTCAAACTGTACGTCGTCTATGATTTCGGTGATGTCCGCTTCTTTCAAATCAGGTAAAATGCCGAAAATGGTAAAACAAGCCAAAACATCATCCGTAGGTAGGTACCACCAGCGGCATTGATCTTCGACCGAACTCAGGACATGGCTCTGCTCCTTGGTAAGTTTGATGCCTCGGTTTTCTTCTTTGATGCGTAGGGCTTCGAGATAGTTTTCAGTTATAAGAATTGACTTATATCTTTCCCATACATTACATTCCAAATCATTAGCAAAATCCCAAATTAATTTAAATCTCTTATATGAAAAGTCCTGTTCACAAGTAACCATACAATACCCCACATCAAAATAATAAATATCTAACCAAATTCCTTTTTCTAGATTATAATCAGCTTGAATTTTTTTAGGGTAATTTGGTTGCTTTATATATAATTCCTTTCCCCACTCAGTAAATTCGTGCCAAGTTAACCAATCAGACCTTTCAACCAATTCAACAAACTTTACTTTGTTAACTTTGGAAATAGGATTAAATATATTATTTTTTGATACTTCCTTTTTTACTAAAATAAATTTCATCATATTCCTAATATTTGATCGATACTTTTAACTTCAACAGTAATTTTGTCTACACCTGGAATCGTAGTCTTCAATTTTTCTAATTCGGATTTGAAATTAGCAAATTGGGCAAGATTATTTTTTGGAACTGCAATAATTAATTGGATTTCATCAACCAAAATATCTTTTCCATTTCCTGAAAATTTCTTCTTATTTAACCCATCGACTAAATCATTTAAATGCTGTCTGTTTTTTGCATTACTTAACCAACCCTGTGGAGTGCTAATTGTTGTTTTTAAACTGGCTGCTATGTGTTTTTTGAGTTGAGCATCATATTTATAAAAATCAATTGCTTTGAATGTCGAACTTATATCCAATGTCCAATTCCATGATTTGAATTTTGTATTTCTCATTAGATTTTCAAAAAAACGCCCTCGTCCAAAAATCGAATTAGTTAGATCACCATTTTGAGGCCAACCTTTTGACCACCAATTTGCTATTTCACTTCTTTTAATGGAAGGTGGTAAATAAGCATGAAAATCTGCTGCCAGCCTTTTAAGATTCCCACACATGTTATACGCAAGCAGTCCATTCAGATTCCCACACGTATTGTGTACCACCAATCCATCCTGGCCCACAAGATAGGTATGTGTGCCGGCTACCGTGATATTGTACACCGTGTGACTTCCTTCCAACTTTTGGATGGAAATCAGGGTTCGGTATCCATCTTTAGTACGAATCTGATCGCCACCTTTGAGATTTCCGGCAGCTACCCAATACCCATCTTCATGCAGAAAAGGGTGGCTGGACGTAACTTCAATGATTTCATCCTTGTCAAATGTCAGTTTCCAAACGTCATCGGAAACGTGGGCAAAGATAGCTGATACAGGGGAAATGACAAAACCCGGAGGCAGATTTTCCTCTTCCGGCTTCTTCGTGGGATAATAATGTTTTAATGAGGTTACTTCAAAGGCTCCGGAAATGCCTTGTTCGGGCATGTTTAGCCAAGCCAAATCTCCTGTATTTTGAATTCCATAGTGCTTCATTTCTTCGCTATTCAGCAATATTTCACAGCTATGTTTTTTATCTAAAGAGACAAATCCGGCGATGTGACCTTTTTTATAGCGGTAAAAATCCGGATTTTGCAACGAATTATTTGAAGCTGTAATTGAAGAATTATCAATATCTGCTGACAATACAAAATCTCCTATATTTATATCAGAGATTTTTTTCTGGCTTGATATATCAATATAGACGGGCGTATTTTCTGTAAAACAACCATAGTGCATAACCAAGGTTGAAAAACATTTTCCACTTATTTTATTAACTGTATGGTTTGAAGAATTTTTGACCAAACGAGTCAAACCTGCAATTATTTTTGGACCTCTTTCATTAATTTTAGGCCCCAAAAATTGAGTCAAAATACTCGACCCAACCGCAGACATAAAATCTGATAGTCCCTGATCAACCGTGTAAGTCGAGCCACCTTTGGACGCTTTTTCTATGACAACACCCAATCCGTTACTAATAGCGATCATGACATTGTCGAGCTTGGTTTTTTTCCAGGGAACGAGACTGGTCACTCCTTCCCACGCAGCTCCGGCCACGCTCACTGATTTGAAGGCTGTAGTCCAATCATTGATTTTTTCATCTGCAAGCCTGTTTGTTACTGCTTCAATGCAAGTGTAAACAGCAGCATTACCCAATGCTTTCAATGCCAAACCCCAGGGGGAAACAGAAGCTGACCTTTCTCCCTGATTATCTCCTTTTAGGACAGCGCCGCTCGGAGCAACAAATTCTCCGATCGTAAAAACAGAATACAATTCAGCTTTACCATTGGGTTTTTCGAGCAAAATCCAGCATTCCGTGTAGTCAAAGTCTTTGGAAGAATTTACTATTTCGTCCCAAACAGATCCATTACCGTTGTTTACAAATTGGTTTTTCGTCAGGATGTACACCCTACCTGATAATGCACCAGAAGTCATGGTAGTATCCTCATTTGAAACCGTCATTCCGGCATCTATCAGATTTTTACTTTCCCTGACTTCGTCCGCCAAATCAACAAATTCTGTAAATCCGTCAATCAATATTTTTTTTCCAAAATAATCGTAAATGTTATCTTGGCCGAAAGGGGTGTTTATTGCATTTCCAGCGATTTGAACATCCAGCTTTCTAATTTTATATTTATTTAAATCTATTTTAATGTTGCAGTCAGGATCTGCCGAAGGATCATGAAGGCATTCTAATTGTACTTTTAAGTACTCCAAAGCTGCCAGTTCTGCATCAGCTATTTTATCATCAAGATATTGAGAACCGCTTTCAGAATTCATTTTCTCCCGTAATAAATTCTGAATTCCATTTTTTATGCCATTTACCTTAGAAAGAGGATATAAAGTTCCGGATGGCAATGTCAATGAGACATTGTAATGAACAGAATAATCTCTTCCCAATCCATCATTATTTTTTGGGATAAAATACTTATGCAATACAAGGAAATAGCGGTATGGTCCGTTTGCAATTAAATTATTGATTGTACTACTGAATTGGTTCTGATCAAATTCATTTTGGTGTCCCAAAATAAAATATTCTTCTGCAGAAAGTACTTTAAATGATAGACTTCCTTCAGGGACATCAATCATATTAGAAATTTCAAGAGCCTTTTCATTTAAATCAGGATGTGTTTCATACCTTACATCATCATGTATCTTTATATAAACTCCATTTTGACCTTGAAGGTTAAAAACAAAAATCCAAATACATATTGCTAAACTTAATATTTTAATATTTTTCATTGGATATATTTTTTATGGTTGTAACTCAAAATATCGTAAAATGTGTTAATATAAATTTTTTTAATAAGGTTTCAACTCCATCATTTCAGACATTTTGGATCGGGTCTGATCTTTGTGGACTGCCATGAGTTTATAAGAATATACTTTGAGCTTTTTGACATCTTCGTCTTTCCATTCGTACTGATTGTCACTCAGATAAGTAAAATCTTCATAACGCAGGTTTTTATAAAACTCAAACTGATAGTCATTGACAGCTCTGTACACTTCAAAAGCTATATTTCGGGCCGCTTCACTTCTTTCAGGTACATAGTGCCATTTGATGATGTTGTCACAGGTTTCCAGGTCTCCTTCAGGTACCGCCAATCCTGACATATGATCGTTGAGCCATTGATTGATCTGATAACCTTGTTGAGTCATCAGGGTACCATACTGCTGTCCGGTGATGATATTGTTAAGCAAAAGATTCATCAGACTTTGTGTGATCGAATCACTGTTGTTCGGGTTTTGTTGAATCTGGGAGATAGCACCTGATAAAGTAATCAGGTTTTCAAACTTGGTACTATCGATATAACAATTGCTGTTGCCCCACACTCTTGTAAATCTGCCGGCTATCGGATTGATGATCGGAGTGACAAAAAAAGAAGTGGTACCTGAAATATTTCCTGAAAAATCTCTGGCGATAAGTCTGTATTCATATTCCTGTCTTGTCAGATTAAAATTATCAATGTAATTGTAACTTCCTGATGGAAATACTGTTTTTTCATAATATTCTGTTTGGGATGGGGTAAATGTTACGATATCTACCCAATTTGCTTCATCCCTTGTCCTACGCTGAAGCTGGTGATAGTTGACATCTCTGTCAGGACTTGGCTCCCAATCAAAATAGACACCTTCTCTTCCCGGAAAAACACCGACGATCACAGGATCTGAAGGAGGCACGGCATCCGGTCTGGCAATACCTACCGGAGTCGACCGTGGTGAATAATTACCTCTGTAATCCGTGGCTAAAACAGCATAAAAAACACTATCTATCAATTCTTTATTGCTGAGATAATCTGTATAATAATTGTTATTTATATTTTCACCCAAGACATCAACATAAGAATCACCTCTGCCATTAGATCTGTACAAACGGTAGCCCAGTAAATCCTGTTCTGTGTTGGCAACCCAGTTTATCCTGATTTCTCCGCTTTTATCTGCGATGGCAGAAATGCCAACCGGAGTTGCAGGAGGGATGCTGTCTTTGAGCTGTACAAGTACGGAATTACTTTTATAATAATGTCCATGAATATCAAACATCATGATGACAACATACGCATCGATCGGAAGATTGGTAAGTGTATATTCTCTCAGAGCAGGTCCGATAGGGTCATGAATGATTTTTTCATAACCTGTCTCTGCATTGGCAGACATAAAGATTTCAAATTTATCTACGTTCGCTTCATCCTCTTCAGTGATTCCAAACCAATTTAATCTTACGCTTGAATCCGTCTCCGAATCCACCTGCAATTGTATCTGGATATCCATTCTGGATGGTTTGCCTGTCACGGTTACCGTATCTGACCATGGACCTAAAATCCCAAAAGCTGTTATACCTCTTAGTCTGTAATAATAAGGGGTATCATTTTGAGCTAATGAGTCAGAAAAATAAATCACATTGTCTGGTAACGTGGTTTCATTTGTTTTAGCACCAACAGTTTTGACTACCGGAGCATCATTGATTTGAGTCCATGTATTTTGGTCTTCACTTTTATATACATTATAGCCAATATACTGATGTTTAATAAGAGATTCATTCCATTGTAAAAAAGCGCCTTTATTGACACCTTCTCCCGTTAAGAACTGTACAGGAAGTAAATTTCCGGCAGTATGTTTATGATTGTGTGTATAAACATAGGTCCTGCCATACATTTCAAAACTGAATTCATATTGATATTCATAATTATTGGTCAATGAATCAGAATCAATTAAGCCTAAAGCCATTCCCTGAGCTATTTCAAAATCTATATTGGCCATCAGTTCGACAAAAGCATGTCTGTTTTGAAGTGATTTTTCGAACTGAATAGCGTTTTTGAAAGCCGGATCATCCATTACCGGAACAAATTCACTGTGATTAAGCAAAGAGTCTGCAGCTGAAGCTCTTTCAGGATAGGTAAAATTGTAAGTACTCCATTGTTGGGATGTAAATGGTTTTATTGAATCTGCCAATACAAGAGCATTATTCCATCTTTGTTGGTAGGAAAAGGTGTCAGCTGCACCAACATAAACAGATCTTCGAATTTTAAGACCATAGTTTTTAGTGAATAACCATGCTTCCGGATCCGTAAATGACCATCTGAGCATTACAGAATCGCCTACAGAAATACTTTGAATTCTAATTTTGTCCTGACTTTGGGATAAACCAAAAGACCAAACAAACAGCATGCATAGTGCAATTAAATATTTGAATTTTTTTATCATAATATTTTATATTTTGTTTTTATGGAAAACTTTCATTTAAAATAAACTATAATTTGTATTATTAATTTTGTGAATAAGGTTACTCCTGATTTGGATTCGGAAGAGGTTCCGGTTCATACTCACTAATCAGTGCTGTTTTTGAGTTTTCGCTGTAGGTAATGAAAGGTGATATCCTCACTATGGCTGAGTTTCCAGGCGATACGCATACCTTCTTCTCTCGGTAGTACATGCGACAACAAAGGATTGGCAGGAGCGATTTTGTCCGGTCTGTTGAGGATGGCGATATTACTTCTGGCAGAGATGTTATATCTTTTGTCGACAGCGCAGATGTAGTAGAAAAGAGCTCAATATTTTTCCCCACTCCACCCAAATTCCCTATTTTTGTCCTATACTTTAAACTTTTAAATATTATTGATATGAAATTTTTATGTACATTGATTTGTAGCTTATGGATGGTAAACAGTTTTGCACAGGATTTTTCGGTGTTTCGATTACCTGACCCTGAGGTAAGTGGTTATACTTTTGGCGACTTTAACGGAGATGATTATACGGATATTATTGCTGTTGATCATAAAGCCAATAATGTAGCAGCAGTATATTTACTTACTAATTTAAAAGAAAGTACTATCGGGTTTTCATTAAAATCAATATTTTTTAATATACCTTTTACAGGTGATCCCATAGCAGGCGATATGGATGGCGATGGTTATGTAGATGTTGTGTATAACAATTCTACCGATAATACACTTTTTTTATTAAAAAATGACGGTACAGGTACCTTTACACAGACACCTTTGGGTGTTCCGGGATCAATTTACAATAAAGCTATTGATCTGGATAAAGATGGTGACCTGGATATGGTAGGAATCAGAAACAACCCTAAACAGTTGAATGTTTACATCAATAACGGAGCTTTAGCTTTTACTGCAACCAATATTTATAGTGGTAATATAGGGCCGGAAGCTTTTGATATTGCAGACTTTGACAATGATGGAGATATGGATATTTTAGTTGGAGTAAATGATATATTCAATACAAAGGTATTTATCTATCAAAATAACGGAAACGGAAATTATACGGTAAAAGATTACCCTACGACAGGGTCAGGTGCTTTATTTAATATTTATGCCGATGATATCAATAAGGATGGAAAAACAGATATTTTGGTTTTGATGTCTGAAGATGTCAAAATATTAGAGAATAAAGGAACTTTAACCTTTGAAGAAAAAAAACTGGCCACCGGAGATGCTAGGGTTTTTGTAGGAGCAAGAGTTGTTGATCTGACTGGAGAAGGACAGCCGGATATCATTCTTAGTAGCTCAAAAGGTATGCAGTGGTATAAAAGCTTGTCATTAACTGACTATACCTACGAACCAAGAGTTATGAATGGTGTAAATTCTGCATTCGATATTAATGCGGTAGACTTTAATAACGATGGTGCAAAAGATGCGGTTACAAGCAACGGAAGTTTGTTTTGGTATCAAAATAATTTAGTCCAACTGCCTTCTTCTTCAGATGACTTTTTATCCGAAAACACGTTGATCTATCCCAATCCTGTGACAGATGAAATCTCTTTTAAAGACCTCAGGGCTGAAAAATATACGATTACCATCTATAATACAACGGGGCAGGCCGTATTACACAGTACGGTCATAGACGGAAAAACAAATGTTGCAACACTTCATCCCGGTATTTATATGATCACTTTGCGTGATGCCAACGGCAATCCGGCAGGACAACAAAAAGTAATTAAATTGTAAACCTCCGGATGGTTTAAGGTTAACAGTTTAGGGTTTAAGTCTGCGTCAATGTTCTTTATGATTATTTTGTCGGGCTTGGCTTTAAAAACAAGTCATGAAACAGGTTAGCGTTAACCCGTTTCATGACTTGATTTTTATATTTCTTAGTAATCCTCATATCTTCTTTGATAGACCTTTATTGTATTAATGATTTTAAATCCTTTGTGTGTCGACGGAAAATTGGTATTGTACCTCCATTTTAGAATGGCCGCATCTTTGCCGATAAAGTTGCTGTTGCCGTTTGGCATGGTGGGGATGATGTTGAGGTTAGTATCTTATAAAAAAGTTAAAGTTTTTGTCAATGTTTTTGGTGTAAGAAGGGGTTGTTACTTTTGTAAAAAATTACTAATGATATGGAAAACATACACGACAAATTTTTAAACCCAGAATCCGTATTAGAAATTTATTGCGAAAAAATCTGACTTCATATTTACTTCGGTTCTCATTTTTTCTTCCTCAATGCAGCTCAGGCTGCATCTCCGGGTAAAAAATTGCGAGCCTCGTAACTATTTTGTCATATTTTCTCTCATGACAAAGTCCAATACGGAATCTGGGTTAAAGCTACCTTTTCAGATACTGAAAGAGCGATTTCTTTTTTTGAAAAGTTTTTACCAGAAGAACTGGCCTCCTCGTTAGAACTGAATACTTTGATATACCTTCAGGAGTCCTATCTCACTGATGATCTGAAAGCCCGGATTTCGGATATGGTTTTTGAAGTAAAAACAAAAGGTAAACCTGATGAAGCTACAGATATAGTTCTGCTCTTCGAACACAAATCCTCTCCGGACAGAAATGTATTGATCCAGGTGGGATTGTATATGTTTTCTCATTGGTGGAAATGTGTCCGTGATAAAAAGCCTCTTAAACCCATCATCCCTATCATCTATTATCAGGGAAAAAAGAAGTGGAAGGTAAAAACAATGATGGAATTGTTTGCAAAAATATCCGGTGAAGTTCCGTTGTTTATACCTGAAATCCGACATGTTTTTATGGCACTGCACGCTCTTTCAGATCAAGAAATTGCTGCTATCAGAAATAAAATGATGGCTACAGCAGTGATGGCTCAGAAAAATGTTTTTGATCCTATTGTTCTATCCAAAGATCTGGAGAAAATATTTACATTATTTCCGGTAAAAGCCGATGACGGGAACTTTTTAAAAACCATCTTTGTTTACCTCATTAAGGTTTCAGAAGTACCCAAAACCGAATGGGCAAAAGCACTGAACACAATTCCGTCAGACATAAAAGAGAATCTTATGACAACATACACCTGGATGAAAGAAGAAGGTATTCAAGAAGGATTACAAAAAGGCAGGCAAGAAGGTAGGCAAGAAGGCAGGCAAGAAGGAATACTTGAAAAAGAAACAGAAGTCATACTTCAAGGTTATGAAGAAGGTCTGAATATTCATATATTGGGAAAAATCACTAAACTTTCTGAACAAGAAGTTATTAAAATTCTCAAAGAACATCAAAAAATAAACGACTGATATTTTACCTCTTAAAGGTTTCAGAAGTACCGAAAACCGAATGGGTAAAGGCCCTGACCATCATTCCCTCAGATATAAAAGAAAATCTTATGACAACATACACCTGGATGAAAGAAGAAGGCAGACAAGAAGGTATCCAAGAAGGCAGGCAAGAAGGTAAACTTGAAAATCAAAAAGAAGTCATTATTGCTTTGTACGACGACAAAATCCCGGTGCAATCCATCGCCAGATATACAAAACTCACTGAAGAAGAGGTGTTACAAATTTTAAAAGAAAATAAAAAGATTGGCATAAACGAAATGTGAATTTTTAAAATTCTCCTTTTATAAGCAGGAGGTAGTAACTTTGCCCCTACCCTCTTTCTAAATAAATACCCTTTATATCCGATAATCTGCATGTTATACCTTATACATTACCGGATTCATGACGACCATCAAGGTAAAAAGTGCCTGCCATCATAGTAAACTCCTGAAAATACACTGACCTTTGTATTGAAAGTTATTTATATTTAATTACAAGTAAATACAAGATCATGAAAAACTTTTTAATCCCGATTTTGGCTTTGTTTACCATAACATTGTCATTTGTCTCTTGTAATGAAGACGAACCGGATAATAAAATTCCCGTTATCCAATCCGTTCAGGTAAATCCTTCTTCTGTTTCAGCCAATGGTATCGTCAGCGTTTCTGTCGTGGCAGGTGATCCCGATGGTGACTTTCTTACCTATAGTTACTTTGTCACCGGAGGAGCTATCAATGGAACTGGCCCCAACGTAAGCTGGACTGCTCCTTCTACCCCGGGAGCTCAATCCGTCACCGTCACCGTAAGTGATGGCAAAGGAGGAACAGCTACCGCAAACGGTGCTTTGAATGTTCAGCAAGCAGTCACTCAGGTCACCGGAACAGCCCGGTTTTTGGCAGGTACCGCAGGGGATTTGTCCAATGCCAAAGTAAGTTTGTATACTACACGTGACAATTGGTTGACCAATAACCCGATCAAATTTGGTTCCGTCGTTGGTTCAGGAGCTGTCGTCAACTTTGCTATCACAGGTATCAATGCCGGCAACTACTATCTGGATGTGTGGAAAGATAATGACAATAATGGTTTCTGGTCAGCAGGCGACTTTGTGGGAATATATGGTGACCTTAATCTCGGTGCCGGTGGTCTGACAGAAATTCAGGTAGGTCAGGGTCAGACAGTCAACGTGACTTTAAATATGATCATCCTGTAAAAAAACACATAACACATAAAAAGGAGAGGCTACTCTCCTTTTTTTTTCACCTTCACGCTTTTTGAATGTCGCATGTTACGTTTTTGTAAGCGGTCGGATTACCAACCGGTTTAAAAAAACGGACAATACCCTTGCAATATATTGTAATCAATATGTTTCCATCAAATAAACCCTGTATCAAATCAACAAAAAATAACCACATGAAAACGCGATATATCTTTTCTATCGTCCTTTTTTCTCTTTTGGCCGTTTTGTTTATGACCTGCGAAAAAGATGAAAAAACCAATTCCATTCCTGCCATTCAATCTGTAACCGTCTCTCCCAATACGATCCATGCCAATGGTATGGTCTCCATAGATGTCAAAGCGACCGACCCTGACAATGACGGGCTTTCTTATGCTTATACGGTCACCGGCGGCTCTGTCACAGGCTCCGGACCCATCGTAACCTGGACCGCCCCATCCACCGAAGGTGCTCATTCAGTATTGGTATCCGTCAGCGATGGCAAAGGAGGTGTGATAACCCAAAATGCCAGCCTCAATGTCTTAAAACCTGTAACGCAGGTGTCGGGAACAGCTTCTTTTGTTGCCGGGGTTTCCGGAGACCTCTCCAACGCTAAAGTAAGTTTGTATACGACCCTTGAAAACTTCGAACTCAACCAACCGGTGAGAAATGTTGCCGTTCAGGGTTCAGGAGGAAATGTGACCTTTACCATACCTGATGTCCTTCCGGGAAATTATTACCTCTCTGTCTGGAAAGACAATAACAACTCTCAGGAACTCGACAACAAGGATTTTATCGGCATCTATGGGGTCATCAACCTGGGTGCTTACCAGTTTTCAGAATTGCAGGTCAGACAAGGAGAAACGTTCAACTGCAAAATCGATATGTGGATTCTCGATTTTAATACGGCCCCGGTGATCGCATCTTTTCAGGTCTATCCTACGACCTTACAACCCGGCCAAAAAGCCAATGTCAGCGTGGAAGCGATCGATGCCGACAATGATCCGCTGACCTATATGTATTTTGCCAATGGCGGCACCATCATAGGTTCCGGTACCAATGTTTTATGGGAAGCTCCCCTTACACCCGGAGATTATCAGATCAGCGTCACCGTAGATGATGGTGAAGGCGGAACAGATCAGGACCAAAGAACGGTCACCGTAGAGTCACCACAAACCAAAATCACCGGCACAGCCAAACTCACTACCGGAGTGATCGGAGATCTGTCCAATGCACGGGTAGCTGTCTACAAAAGTATCGACGATTGGTTTGACAACAAACCTGTCAAATTTACCGTTGTCTCCGGCAGCGGCAGTTCGGTCACGTATTCCCTCAATGACCTGGCTCCGGGCACGTACTATATGGATCTCTGGAAAGACAATGACAACGACGGTGACTGGTCCGCAGGTGATTTTATCGGACTACACAGCGATAACAACGGAATGTTGCCGATCACCCTATCAACCGGCCAAACCATCAATATCAATCTTTTGGTGACTGTACTTTAAGGATCTATTGTTTTTGGAATTGTTGGTCCCGATAAGCTATCGGGATGTTGGTGTTGAATCGAGGCTGCGCACGAAGGTCGGGCTTTCCGGCTATCTTATCCCGGGTTCCGATGCTCGCGCAAGTTTGTAACTTATGCCTTTATTTTAAGGCCCCTCTAAATCTCCCCGAAGAGGAGACTTTGGAGTTCTCGACAACAGCAGAAAGTTGTACAAATTAAATATGTCAGGCAACCGAAGGTTATCCGGACAGAGCACTGGCACTTTTGTTTACTTTTCCGGTCTCGTCTCGTCTTATGGGACGAGACGAGAAAAAAAGTAAAAGCCCCTCCGGCTCGAGGCGTAGGAATGCAAAAAAACATTTCGGTTTTTGACAACTCTTATTCGGACGACAATCCCGGCTCAAAACCAGTGTGACCGAGCGATCTTTTTGAAAAAAGTGGAAACCCATACGTGGTTTCCAAGCAAGGGAACCGCGAAGCGGGCTACGATTAATGCTTTTGTATAATTCTTTCTTAAGGCATATTCTTCCAAAGTACGCAATCACCTTTTTTGAGCCTAGACCTTTTGTTTACTTTTGTGGTCTCGTCCCATAAGACGAGAGAAAAAGTAAAAGCCCCGCCGGCTCGACGCCAGGGAAAATCATACAGAAGACCCTCGATCGTAATTGATGGCAACTACAAGATGACGAATTACAAATTCGTTATGTATCGGATCGAAGTTACAAACTTCAACCATCGTCTCCGTCCCTGGCCGGGTAGATGTATTTTGGCCTGGACACATAGGCAATCCCTGTACTTCATCTTAGGCTGGATTAAAGTGTCTGATAAACTTTTTTATACAAGTAATGCCGGACTACATACATCGATCCGTTATCAATCTTCTTGCAAACATTTAGTTGCGGGGACTTAGCTGGAGGATCTCCCAAACAACAAGCACCTCCCGCTGCATAAATCAATCCGGTTTTCGTTTTTGATTAAACAGTAAACTTCCGTCTCCGTAACTCAAAAATCGAAAATCATTTTCTAAGGCATAATGATAAATCTTTTTCCAATCATCACCTACCACTGCCGCAACAAGTAATAGAAGCGTAGACCCCGGCTGATGAAAATTCGTAATGAGCGCATTTGCAATTCTTAATTCATAGGATGGCACAATAAGCAACTGTGTTTTGCAAATAAGTTTTTCTGTATTATTTTTCTTTAACCAGGCCAGCAAACATTGTAATGAATCCGCTGCTGTCAAACTTTGGGGAAGTTCATAGGCATCCCATTGTCTGACTTCCAATTCTTCAATAGTTGCATCCAAATTCTGATTTGCTTTGACTCCCATCCAATATAACGACTCAATAGTCCTCAAAGAAGTGGTTCCGACGGAAACTACATTTTTATTGGTTTGGGTATCAGAAATTTGTCCAGATAATCTCTCAATTGATTCCATCGTAACGTCTATCCATTCAGCGTGCATATCGTGTCCTTCAAGGGTTTCACTTTTGACCGGCCTGAATGTTCCGGCACCAACATGTAGCGTGACATAATCCATGATGGCATGTTTGGCCTTTAGTTTTTCAAATATTTGTTGTGTAAAATGAAGTCCTGCTGTTGGTGCTGCCACAGAACCCTGTTGTGATGAATAAACTGTCTGGTATCTGTTTACATCTATGGTTTCACTCTCTCTTTTTAAATAGGGCGGAATGGGCATTTCCCCAACTTTTTCTAAAATTTCAGCGAATGAAAGATCCTCCGGAAACCAACTAAACCTGATAGAAAAAACATTTCCGTTTCGTGCTGCTATTTCAGCTTGTAATAAAAAGTTTTCTGTCTCCATGCTGATGGTTTTTTCTTTCCATCTGTCAACCCGACCGATCAGACATATCCATTCGACTTTTGTTTTTTTCATCATGGCTGAAGATGGTTCGACATTTTTTTCGCCCGGTTCCAGACAGAAAATTTCAATTCTGCTGCCTGCGGAGTTTTTAAAAAAAAGGCGGGCCTGAATGACCTTGGTGTTGTTGAAAATAAACAGGGAATTTTCGGAAATGTAGTTATCGAGGTTCCTGTAAATATCTTGCGAAATATTCCCGTTTTTACAGACCAACAACTTACTCTGATCTCTTTCTTGCATTGGATATTTTGCGATTCGGTTTTCAGGCAAATCGTAAGTAAAATTTTTAATCTGAAATTCCTGTGCTTGTATTTTTTTACCCGATTCCATCTGATACAAATTTGTAGGCTATAATCATTTTTTGTTATTTTTTATGGATAAAATTTTCCCCGGCAGGTATGGGAAAATGTATTCAATGCAAAAGGTAATCCGCATTTTTTAGCGCGATGATATATTTTTTGCTATTCATTTTCTGAAACATGGTTTGTAAATTCGGAGACCCTCGTTGTGTATCTTTGTTTTTTTAAGATATCAGATGTCGCCTGTTTAATGTCCGCAAGGTCTCCCAAAAAAGTTACTACCCATTCCCCACCTTCCACCTGTATGTATATGTACGTCAGGCAAAGGGTTTGTGGCTGCTTCTTTTTATGGTACTTACACAGAAAAAAACGTTTTTTGACGGACTTTGTGTTTGTCAATTTGTCAAAGTTTTGACAGCAGGGCACTCTCCCTACATTTTCACAAAACGTACGGTTCGGGGAGCGTTATCGTTGATCATAAACAACAAATAAGCACCTTCCCGTAAAAAGCCCGGACAAATCATATTCGATTGAGACTTTCCGGAATAGACAAGTTTTCCTTCAAGCGTACGGATTTCATACTGAAAAGACTCGTTTGTTTCCCGTTCTGATACCGGTTGGTGGATCGTGATACAATCATTCACCGGATTGGGGCTGATGGTAAAACCGGAATTTTTCTTTAGATTTGTCGTGGAAGAAGCCGGTGCAAACTCATAGGCCCACATATCTTTTATATTCACATAAGTATAGGTGCTTCCGGCCACCGAATATACTGTATTTCCCACCACAAAAGAACCAGGTGCCCACAGGCTGCCGTTGGGTACCGAAATGAGTTGTTTCCAGCTATCGTCGGCAGGATCATACTCCCAAAATTCACCATCATCCAATATTTGGTGATCCTCGCCTTCTCCATGCAAAATATAACCTTTGCCATTGTAGTCAAACTGGGTGCCGGCCACCCTGGCTTCTCCGGGAAAATCATTCAATCGGGTCCATGTATAGTCTTCTGTATCAAATTTGTAAAAATCCCGGTAAACATCCCAGTCTTCAACCTCAACACTGCCGTGCCCCATGCCGACAAATACATCTTTTCCAATAGAAAAATAAAAAGGATGGTGCCTGTTTAATGATGGAAATTCCGGTAGTTGCTCCCAGGTATCTGATGCGATGTCATAAGCCCAGAAGTCCTTCAGGTTGCTGGTTAAATCATCTCCCAAACCAACATAAATTTTACCGTTGGTTTCCACAAAAGCGGGATGCCTCCTGCCTTTGCACGGACAAGGGGTCAACTCCTTCCATTCTTCCTTTACAGGATCGTAACTCCACAAATCATTCAAAACAACGCCGCTGAAACCAAAACCGATATATCCTTTGCCTTCGTAAGCAATACCATAAGAAAATCCCCTTCTCGTTCCGGGAAAGTCGGGAAGTTTATCCCATTGATTTGTTAAAGTATTGTATCGGTAAAAATCTTTTACCGGGCCATTGTCGGTGAGTCCCGTTACCACATAACCATATTCGCCGATGGCAAATGTCACCGGGTGATTTCTCGCAGGGGCAGAAATTGGCAAAGGTTCTCTTTCTAGCCACTCCTGGCCATAAGCCTGAACGCAAATAAGGAAAATGATACAAAAGTTAATAAAACGCATTGTAAAAAATTTTATAAATGTATATAATGTAGGACTCCCCTATACCGACGTGTGTGCCGGAAGTGGTCTGTGAACGAAGAACGGGACAAATATAATACCTTATAATATATGTACAAAACTTAGCAAGTGAAAGTTTTCCTTTTATTTACACCACATGACACAAAGTGAACCAACGGAGTACAAGCCGCAACTATCGGAAAAATGGAGGATTTTACTCACCACCCTTTACAGCCAAACTTTTAACCCTATACAAAAATGTGTCATCTCAACCCATCATCATGGAAAACAAATCTCTGGTCTCACCTTTGGGGGAGATGTAAAGGCCTCCGCAATGTACCACCTCCTGCAACCGACCGGGGCTTTAATACTTTTTTTTATCCGTTTCTCATCAACCATAGGTCTTTTACAAAAAATAGTTTCCCATTTCTATTTTGCCGAAAGGTTTTTACAACATATTTTTGACCATTTCCAAACTGCCGAAACCCATTTACAACATAAAATTGACCATTTCTTTTTTGCCGAAAGGTTTTTACAACATAAAATGGACCATTTCCAGGTCGCCGAAGGGCTTTTAAAAAAATATTTACCCGTTTCCAAACCGCCGAAAGGTTTTTACAACCTATTTTTGGCCATTTCCAAAACGCCGAAACCATAAAAATAAGTTTTTTAGGCCATTGCCAAACCGCCGGAGCCCGTTTCCAAAATTTTTAAGGCCATTTCCATTTTGCCGAAACACTTTATCAAAGTATATAAACCCATTTCCATTTTGCCGAAGCCTGTTATCAAAGTGTAGGAACCCGTTTCCATTTTGCCGGGGCGATTTTCAAAAACAAAAAAACCCGTTTCCGCCGTGACGCCGACCTGTTTTAAACACAAAAGGATTGTTTGATGATTGACCACGGCCATTTCGGGTCCCGTACTTTGGTCTGATGGTTTGTTTTGGCCTCTTTCCGTTGTCCGGAGTTAGGGTCGACGTATATATAGTATATATATAAGGTATACGCTGCCACCCGATCCATACCCGGCCCCCGATTTTTGGATCCACAGCTTACCGCCGGTAACTCTGATAATGGTATCGTTTGCCAACACCTTGATGTATGGATTTGTGACACACCTACCTGGCGCAGCAGAGCGGGTCGATATGCCGGTTTTTGTTTTTTATGTATATATATATTATATACCAACCCCAAAAAAGCCGGGGTGTATGGAGACGGGACTAGACCCTCCCGGATTATGTACGACGGACTGCCGTCTCTCCGCCTGGTTTTGGATGGTTGTTTTTGGGGTATCTGTCGCCGCCGGCTGACCGATGGACTGCCCTACCCTCGGTTTTTTGGTATAAAAAAAGGGTAAGATCACCGGCCAGCGGGATTTTGGTCGGGCCCATCCACCCAAAAAGGGGTCGAAGGCGGTGGGTACGTGGAGGTTAAAAGGTAGGTTTTTTGATCTTTTTGGTCATTTTTACCTTTTTACCTTCTTTCGCACCAAAAAAAGAGGGATAAAATCGATCTTAAAATGGGTGCAAAAAAGGCGACGAAGGTCGATACATAGAGAAATCATATATATAAAAGTTGCTAATATAGCAATTTTTTTCCGAAAAAGTTGCGGATTCCGCAACTCGGTTTCTTTATGAGGAAACTTTTTGGCAAAAAGTTGCGGAATCCGCAACTCTTTTTTGAAAATATTTCTTTTTTTTCGAAAAAAACGCTATAATTTTGTATCGACAATTCAAGACAACGTCAGCTGCAGCAACCGGAACTTGAAAATTATTTTTAACTTATTTATTTTATAACTTTTTAAATTTTTAAAACATGAAAAAATTTTGTATTTTTAGTTTAATTCTTTCTGTGTTTTTTATCACAGGAACTACCGGAAAGGCTTTGGCCCAAATTGAAATGAATTTACCGCAAACGGAGAAAGTTTTGTGTTACAAGACGACAACCAAGGAAGTGCAAAAACTTACCTCCGGAATCGAATTTGAAAAATTGGCGACACATGAATTATTGAAGTCCAAAATTATTACCTACAAAAAGGCTTTTCGCCTGGAATTGACTGATCAGGATGTTTTTATTAAAAAACACAGATATGAATATCACCACAATTTGTATCCAAGTTGGTACTTCCCACCTAATGAAATTGTTGCTGACGACAAAGGATACCAACATATTTATTCACAAAAAAACAGTTTGTATAAAGGAGGCTGGTTTGCTCATAATTATACATCTATGCGCCCCGGATCATATACTTCGACAGATTTACGATTTGGAGTAACAAGAAATATTTACCATATAGATTATGATTCCGAAGCTTATGAGCACTACACAAAAGTTTTAGAAAATGTAAAATCATTCGGCATTTTATACTCTTTTAAACTTGCGATACCTACTAGTGATCAATTAATGCAATTTGAAAATCAGGGATATACTGTTATGGTAAATGATACCTGGATTAAAATATTCAACAGAAATTATACCATTACGTACTATTTGGTAGAAAACAAAGTTGAATATGAATTTTATGAGGATTACAAATTAATCTATAAAATTACCAGATATTTCGAATGGGTCACTGAAGTTTCTGATGTAGTTATTGTAAAAGAAGTTGAAATAACTCCTTATATATTAAGTACCGGAGATTGTGCTGAAACAGAAAGAATTACAGTTTACTCTGATTATCAATTTGATTGTGGTGAGCTGGACAATGAAGAATCTTCTTCGGAACTAAGATCAGTTGCCGAAAAATCCGAAAGCACATTACATGTATTCCCTAATCCAACCTCTGATTTTATTAATGTTCAATTCAAAAAAACATTAGAAGAAAATGATGTCGTTGAAATTTCTGTTTACAATCAATTGGGAAGTTTGGTATTTTCTCAAAAAACTAATGGTCAAATCCCTTCCCGAATAAATACACAGTTATTGACATCCGGAGCCTATTACGTTAGTATTCAGGTTAATAATGATTTTTATTCTACAAAATTTATCAAAAATTAAATAATTAATTACTCACTTTAAAAACTTAGAAAAATGAAAAATTTATTTATCTTAAACATCATGATTTTATTTCTGTCAATGATTGTTGTCAACAATATTGAAGCTCAGGTTCAATCTTCAGAACCTAATCAATCGCACGGAACGGATTGTAAAACAGATGAAGTAGGCACCGTAGTGGATATCGCTCCTGCACCTCCATTCATTGATCCCGATGGAGATCCTGATGATGAGGAAGAGGACGAAGACGACAATCCTGAAGAAGAAACTGAAAACAAAAGAACCGTCATGTTTGTCCATGGTTATCAAGGGAATCATAATTCATGGCTTCAGGCAGCTACTTTTTTGGATCAAAAACCAAACAGAAAATATAATGTTCAAAATTTAGGATACGAGACTAAAGATGTAGAAAATCTTAATTTAATGAGCAATAATATTAAATCTGTCAATAATTTGAATCAGTTTGATAATTGGAGTTCTAAAGAAAAAGAAAAGAATTTTTTCATTGCTCACAGTATGGGAGGGATGGCATTAAGGTTTATGCAAAACAATTATAACGATGTAGAAAAAACATATGGTGGAATTATAACCTTCGGTTCAGGACATCAGGGCGTATTTGCAGCAGAAACCAAAATATACCAAACTAAAAAGTATAAGGATTTTTTAACTGAAGCTTGTCAGGTACACCTCGAACCATTAATACATGGCATATTGCCTGATTTTGCCCACACTTTAAATAGTATTACTAATATTTTACCTTTAGAAGAATTATCAAATTCGGTGTGCCAGGGAGCTGAAGCTGTTGCTTCTCAATTCTTATTGGATGAAAAAATTGATAAAAACCTTACTGTTACTGCTTTAACCGGCGGACAAAACGCTTACCCTTCTGAACTCGATGTTAAACACAAATTGGCACTATACGGAGTAGAAGAAGACGAAATGGACGTGACTGTTGACAACGTGACAGTTACAGTGAGAGACCTGATTTTTCAAAAGTTCGTGGGATCTTATTTAAGTCCACCATCTTCTTATGATTTGTGGGAAGGTGATGCAAGTGATGATTATGGAATTAGTTTCTGGACAGATGCAATTGTAAATTATACCAGTGAGAGGGATAAATTAAATGATAAAATCAGTAATTTTTGGTGGCGTGTATTTAATCCATTGGAAGTTCCTGCCGCTGTAGATTCACGAAATGCCTTTAACAGATCCTTAAATTGGATGAGAGATGCCAATTTCCAGTATCTTGAGTTGATTGGAGGAATCCAAAATGTGAATATTACTTCCGACCAATGTGTTTGTGGTGTTTGGGAACCTGAATTGCTCTCTTATTATGAATTTCTTCACCCAAATCCCGGCAATTGTAGTGACCTGGAAGGTCAGGTGATTTATGGACAGGATGTTACATATGCTTTCCCATCCATTCACTTACAAGCCCGCAGCCATGAAACAGATGGTTTTGTTTTGGCAGAGTCCGCGGCTGCTATGCCCAATCCGACCAGAGAACCTATAAAAATGCAGGGATCCGGACATTTTCAGATGAGAAATGATAGTAATACGGAACAGGAATTTAATAATTTGTTTAAATTTAATAATTATGGTTCATATTGGAATTTATATGAATAATTCATTAAACTTTATTAAAATGAATTTATTATTTATTATTATATTCTTTTTCTCCTGTGAAAAAGACCATATAGATCCAAAACCTGAACCACCAACTCCGGTTGATAAAAGGGTAGAATGGAAATGGAATACTTCCTTGGAGGAATATGATAAAGAGCTTCAAATTAACCCGGTCCTTTACAAGGACTGGGTTATCCTTGGCTTTGCTTCCGATGTACAAAAGAGAAACATACCTTCATTAATCGCTTTTGACAAAAAAACGGGTAATCAGATATGGACATACACCCATTCTGTCAATAACGCGGATAGCCTCAGAAATGTCATATTATATCATGATTTGATCATTCTTAAATACATTGACCGTTTGACATGTCTTCAGGTTGAAACAAGAAATGTTGTTTGGGAAAAAGTTTATGATACTAACGTAACCAGTTATCACCCACTTCCGGCTTATGGCGAGTATATCTATAATACAGAAAATTATTATAATGATATACGTGATTTTCCATTTAACGATAGTGTCAGTCTTATGAGATACCACATTCTAACAGGACAACAGGAAAAATTATATGGAGAAAGAATGGTCAAAGATTCAGGTAAACATCCTGAGTTCTACCCTCCGGTTGTTTTTCAGGACGGCAATAGAGAATTGGTAATTTTTACCAGAAACTTTTTGGACTCAGGAGACGAACATCCGGTTGATAAAATAGCCATTGACACCAAGACTAAAGAAGTAGTTTGGATCGATACCATGTACAGCCACTTAAGTGCTGCCTGGAATACCCCTCCATATATTTTTGAAAATAATATCATTGCCGCAAGTGATTATTCATTGTATAGTTGGAATGCTTCATCAGGTGAATTGGTTTGGAAAACAGAACTGACAGGTCTGAATAAGTTGGCAGGTTTTTCATTTTCAGGTCCATTTTTACATGATAACAGGATTTATGCAGTATCCAATAATGGTAAAATATTCTGTGTAGATGCCAAAACAGGTATTTTGATTTGGCAAAATGTCAAAGTGGGGGCTAATAATAACGGCCCTGCGAGAGGTCCATGTAACAGACCCATCATCGTAGATGATATATTATATATCAACACTTGGAGTGATCAAGCTCTTGTTTTGATAGATATTAATTCAGGACAACAATTAGAAAGATACCGCGACGCTGATTACAATGGTGGCAATGTGGTGTACGACGAAGAAACCAAAACCTTTTTTGTCACAGCACAGGACAAACTCAGGGCTTTTACCGTCAAAAAAATATAATGTTTTCCAATAAAAACCTTCTGTACAACTATGAAAAAAACTGCTGTAGACTATAAAAAAACATTCTGTAAACCAACAAAAAACGCCTGTAACCTATACCAAAAAATGAACTGTAACCTATGAAAAAAACTGCTGTTTTGTGATGATTTCTGATAGGTTATCATGGTGTACAATAATTTTTAAGTTAGGGCCCGGTATATCGCCGGGCTTTTTTATAACACGGATTTTCTCACTGAAACCCTTCCCCTACTCTACGACCACTCCATACTTATGTAATAACGTGAGCACCTCAGGATAAGAAAACATCGCTCCCCTGAGCCGGTTGACCTCGGGGTCTATACGATATCCCGTACTGCTGCGCAGGTCACACGACTCCAGATTGCTCTGCACAAAAACCACCCTCGCCATATCACAGTGATCAAATACCGATGCCGTAAGGTCGCACTCACTAAAGTCGGTCTCATGGAGGCGACACTTCACAAAACGGGTATTACGCAACTTTTTGCCGCAAAAACTGCTGTGGTCCAACAAACAGCCTTCAAACATAAAGGACAGACCAAAGTTTTTACAAACGTCAAAAGACACACCCAACATCTTCGTATCCCGAAAGGTGACATTGCGCCATGCCGTATCGTTCATCACCACCATACTCAGGTCGCAACTGATAAAGCTGCAGTCCTCAAAAACATATCCCGACAGATTGACTTTGGTCATCAAACAAGAGATAAAGGTACAGGCTATGTATTCGCCCTTGGGTATCGGATGGGTGACAAAATTCCGGTTTTCATACCTTTGGTCTTCTGTGTATAACATAGTGGTTTTTTTTCAATCGATGGACTGTCCGAATGTCAGCAGGTTGTGGTCGGGATCAAGCAGGGCAAACTCCCGCATACCCCACATTTTATCTTCTAACGGAGCATTCGGGTGGATGGTTACCTGATTACTGACCAAATCCTGATACATCGTATCGATATCCCTTACCCGGATATATACCTGTCCGTAGTTTTCCAAAGGGTTGAGGTCTCTGAATATAAAAAAATGTATCTCGACCTCGTCTTTGCGAATGATGAGGTAGTCCCCATAGTCAGCACTTACTTCAAAAGAAAGTTGACCGGTATACCAGGCTTTGGTAGCGGAAGGATCCCTCATGGGAAGTTTGGGGTAAATTGCAGACAACATAAATAAAGATTAAATGAGGTACAAAGAAAAGAAAAAATACATCACCGGAATAAGGTATGTATCAGATAGTTTGTATTCTTTGGGCTAATTCGAGGGAGGTCTTCCAGTTTCGGGTTGTGGTCGTCGTTTTGAAAACCGCCTCGATGACATTGTTGGACAGTTTGGATTTGCCATATCCGTTTGGATAATACAAATAGAGTGTGGTGCCATCGATCATAAACTTTTCTCCGGCTGTACATTTTTGCAACAAAGTTTCCTGTTTTTCAAGGGACAAAGGATGTTCTGCCAGGGTTACATACATAAACGAAAGGTCTCCGTAAGGTGCTTCCGCAAACGGGTTGGCCGACACCATGTGTAACCACATAGCCTCATCATACACAAAAGCCGCAACCTCAAATCCAAATCGTCGGAGAATATGCTGCTGAATGGCCAACTTCATTTCCTGTAAGTCAGAACTTCCGGATGAAAACACCATATTTCCGCTTTGGATATAATAAGAGACCTGTGTATATCCCATATTTTCAAACATATCCTGCAGCTCCGTCATTTTGATCAGTTTCTGACCACTGACATTGATGCCTCTTAGTAAACATAAGTACTTCATGTGTTTAAAATTTGTCGGTTTGATTAATTTGTCGATATAATGGCATCAGCCCCAAAACATATTCATATTCTTTTCTACTATTTATTTTGCAACAAACTTATAAGGAGTTTTAACTCTTTGTCGGTTATATTTATCCTGTCTGATTTATCATACATATCAAGTAAAAACACTTTTTTCCTCACCATAAGTACATAAGTTATTAATCTGGCCCCTGCACTTTTACCTTTACCCTTTGAAGAAATGGCAAACCTTACCTTATAACAATCTTTACCTAACGGAATACCGGATTGAGGATATTTTGTAAGTTCTCCAACCAAAACCGCCAAATCTCCGGGTAATGAAGGATACCTTTTGGATAATTGTCTAAATTTTCTTTCAAAAGGTTCTGTGACTATAACCTCAAAATTCATTCAATAAATCCTTGGCTGATTTTAATTGTTTTTTTCCGCTTTCATATTCCTTTACATTTGAAAATGACTCGGCAAGATCTGAAATAAACTGACTTGTTTTTTGATCTTTTACCTGCATCATCACCTCCACATAGTTAAGTTTTCCAATAATCTCCATAAATTCTGTCTCGTTGACTTCTTCCTTGATATGTAATACAACCTTCATGAGGGCTATTTTTAATTTAAAAACAATAGCATGTGGTATAAAGTTCCCGCAATGTTTTTTGCTCATATACCCACCCTCACCCTCCGTCCGGCGGCAAATGCGGCTGATACAACGTATTGGCCTTCATCAATCCACTGGCACGCATGATGGCGTCGGCACCAAAACGCCTTCGGATTCTGTCCATCTGCTGCATGAGGTGGATATGCTCGATCGTATCATCAAAAAGGTTGATCTGATAACTACCCTGTACCAGACCGCTGTACCTTACACCGATGAGGCGTATGAGCTGGCGGCGCTCGTACACCTTATCAAAAAGATCGAGCACGTGCTCACCGAGGATGCGGTCATTGGCCGTATAAGAGATATTTTTTTGTTTGGTAAACGTGTTGAAGTCAGCATACCGTATCTTGACCGTGATGGTAGAAGCAAGTTTGTTGGCCGCCCGCAACTCAAAAGAAAGTTTGTCAGACATATCCAACAACAGGTTTTTCATCATCGTAATATCCAAAGTATCTTCCGTAAAGGTGCGCTCTTTAGACATAGATTTTTGTTCGTGATAAGGTACGATCGGCGTCGGATCGATGGCATTGGCACGCTCCCAAAGGGTTCGTCCGGGTTTGCCAAATTCTCTTTCCAACAATCGTACAGGGATCTGACTGAGGGTTTCGATGGTGCGCACCCCCATAAAATTGAGCTTTTTGTGGGTCTGATCTCCTACTCCGGGTATTTTTTTGACCGGCAACGGCGCCAGAAACCCCTTTTCTGTCCCATCCGGAATGTACCTGGTACCATTGGGTTTTGCCTCTCCCGTCCCGACTTTGGAAACGGTTTTATTGACCGACAACCCGAAAGAAATCGGCAATCCTGACTCCCGGATGATCGTATCCCGCAGTTCTGTCGACCATTTAAAACAGCCAAAATGCCTGTCCATGCCCGTAAGGTCGAGGTAAAACTCGTCGATAGAAGCTTTTTCATAGGCCGGCGCATTATCAGAAATGATATCCGTGACGACGGAAGAATACTTGGAATAAGAGTCCATGTCACCCCGCAATATTATAGCCTGGGGACAAAGACGCAGGGCCATCTTCATCGGCATGGCAGAGTGTACTCCGAAACGGCGGGCCTCATAACTGCAGGAAGCCACAACGCCGCGGTTGCTCGTCCCCCCGATCAACAAGGGTTTGCCGAGCAAACTGCTGTTTTTGAGACATTCGACCGATACAAAAAAGGAGTCGAGGTCGAGGTGAAGAATGGAGCGGTTGTTCATGGATAAATGGTGTTTTGGTGTTTTGGTGTTTTGGTGTTTTGGTGTTTTGGTCTCCCCACAAAACCATAAAACCATAAAACCATAAAACCTTCAAAGTCGTCAGGTTTTTGACGCAAATATCGGCAATAATTTATTACAAACCAAAAAATCAGAGGAAAATGTTGTTAATAACGACATTTTTTTGACGGACATACCGACACACGTATTAAGCCAGATACTTTCTACATAAAAGTAAGTGTTCTAAACAATTATTTTACAAAAAAACAACATTACTGTTGTAAAAAATAAAAATAAATTTGATAACTTTGCCGTATAAGGAATTTTGTAAGGAAATACTAATAAAACTGCAATATATTTATATGTGGTGAATAACTTTGGATATATTATATTCCTTAATACAAAACTTTATTTTATGAAAACAAAATTTTATTTTGCAAACCTTTGGGGGGGGTAAATTTACTTTGGGTCTTCCTCTTAGTTCTTATTATTCAGCCTGAACATCTGAGGGCACAGTATCATCAATGCGGACATGACCATCTTTATGGACCTCAATTTCAGGATACATCATTTATGAATTATATGATGCAATTGGAGGAAGAACATGAGCAAATGGTGATCCAACGCAGAAGAAATGGCAGTCCTGCTATTAATGTCACTATCCCTGTTATTGTTCACATCCTTCATTTGCCGGGAGAATCTGTGAATTCGGGTAATAATATTCCTTATTCAGATGTAACAACCGCCATTGATAATCTAAATGACGAGTTCGATGGCACGGGCATTTCATTTTGCCCGGCCAAGCGGGATCAGGAAGGTAATATTCTGGCAGAAGAAGGAGTGGTAAGAGTACCTGTCAGTGCCAGCGAATTTCCCAATTATAACGCCAATGGAATGGTTATGGGTACTGAATCTGAAGCAGGTTTGAAGCAGTTAGGTCCACAATTTTCAAATTTCAACTATATGAATATTTGGGTGGTCAACACTATAACAACACAAAATTCAAATGGCCAGGTTCTGGGATTTGCATATTTTCCTAAAACATCTGCTTCTTTTTTGGATGGTATTACTATAATCAACAGCAATAATCCTGATTATCCTTGTTTTGGCGTACCTGGTAATAAGGTTTTGGTACATGAAATAGGCCATTATTTAAAACTGTACCACACCTTTGAGGGTGATGATCTCAATTATGATGGAGTCCCGGAAACCTGCCCATCATCCACTTTAGGTTTTCCTCACAGTGATGGAATAGAGGACACCCATCCACATCAAAGGTCTCCAAATAACTCTTGTCTACAGGGAGCCAATTCCTGTTTTATGCCATTTAATTTGTCAGAAATAACAAATAACCATATGGACTATTCTTCAGAAAGTTGCAGAATGGAATTTACTGAAGATCAATCAGAGGCCATGGGTTGTGCTATCGTTGGATTCCGGCCAGGTTTACAAAATGCAATGGGATGTGAACCGGGATGTCCCAATCCATTTATTGTGGATTTTACATTCACGCCCACCATTCCTGTAGCTCCCGATGAAAATGGTCAAAATAGTCAACCAGGACATTTTACAGCACAAAATACAAACAATATATACAGATGGTATATAGATGGCGTGTCGGTGGGCACAGAAAGCACCATTTCTTATTTATTTCCCAAAGCCGGATTCTATACCGTTTGTCTAAGAGAAACCAATTCAGCAGGTTGTACCATTGAAACGTGCAAAGAAGTTTTAGTTTATGATCAGGGTTTGTGCTATAACCCGACGTTACCCAATTGTGAATTATTGTTGAATGGGGATTTTAGTCAGTATTACATGCTTGGAGGGTTGAATCCATTTTTTATAAATGATACCAAAAAGGTTTGTAATTGGACAAATAAAGGTGGTCAACCATTTTTCCTTACCTCCCCACCTTATATGACAGAAGTTGGTTGTGTTCTTTCCTCAAATCCTAATACTATTGTACCAAATGAATACCATACGGCAGTTCTATCAACTGTTACCCCAGTTCAACTAACTGAAGGTAATACTTATCAAATACAACTTGATTATGTAGCATTCCGAGGCGGTTTTTGCAATGGAACTTGGATAAAGTTTTTTATTGGATTTTCAAATGACCCATTTGATTATTACGAAAGAAATGCAATACATTCAGTATATCCTGTTGACATGATTTCTCCCTTTGATATTTGGGAGAACAATTTTGAAAGGTTGAATTTTACATTTACCTTTTCTGAATCAACTGGTAAACATTTATGTCTTTGGCAAGAAATAGGTGACGGCTGTGGGCAATTAGTAATCAAAAACATCTCCATCAAAGAATGTGGTTTTTGTGAAGCAGACCCCGACTTCACATACACGGAAGATGGTTGTGGTAAATACACTTTTACAGGCGTAAATAACGGAGGAGGACCCGACTTTATGTACTGGACTGTTCAGGGCGGTCCGGACATTGTAAACCAGGAAAGTTTTACCTACACATTTCCATTTTTGGGTACCTATACTGTATGCCTGAATATTACTTGTGAAAATGGTATCACAAGTCAAAAATGCAAACAAATCACCACAAATGCATTATATTATCCTGAAAATTCCAACGAAGCAATTGCTTGTGAATATTGCCAAAATCCAACTGTTGCTACTATTTCAGCGCTGAGATGTGATAAGACATCCAATGTTTTTGAAGTTGAAAACTTTACCGTTCAAATACCTAAAGGATTTAAACCTTGTAACCATACCTTATACATTCAAGGCTATAACGGGACTGTTAATACTAATAGTTTTTATTTTGACCGAAGCAATTCACTTTATGATGAAATTTCTATTTCATTAACCTTTTTGGCAGACAACCCGAATCTCGACATGAAAGGTTTGATCGCGTTGTGCAGCCCGGACGGAAGTAATACTCATTGTATCGAATTTATCATTGATGAAGCACAAACCTGCTCCTCATGCAATGAAACAAATCTGGTGATTACAGCTACCTGTGATGATAGTAATCCAAATGATGGAATATATGAATATTCCGGAAGTTTTGATTTATTGGTTGGTCCGGGTTTTGTGCCTTGCGGAAGTACTTCAAGTGTTGCCGGATTTGAAACCGGCACCATGACACAAAGTTCAGGTACCTTTACCATACCTTTTTCGGTTAAAACCAATAACCCAAGTACATTTCAGGGGAATGTGACGTTGTGTTTTGTCGATCAATTTGGTATAATTCATTGCTACAAAGTTACTATTCAAGTTACAGAGCCATGTTCCCCAACAGATTGTTTTCTCGAAAATAATTTTTATGTAAAATGTTCTGACGTAGGTTTAGGAAATGCAACATTCCATGTTGGTCATACGCTTTATATACCTGAACTTTTTGACAAACCGTTTGAACCTTGTAACAAACCGGGTCTTCCTGCTGTTGAGTCCCCTTTAGGCACCATTACCAATTATTCATACCGAAGAGGCATTGGCGGTTGGGTGACCGATTTTGATCTCATAGTGGACTGTGATGACATCAGCCCTTTTGATAATATTCCGATCACCTATAATTTTTGTAACGGGGAAGAGTTTTTCTGTTTCGAACTGATATTGGATACGGATTGTTATTGTGGTACAAAACTTCAGGGTTCCGGCTCAGAACTCAGATCCCATCAAATTAAAACAACCGGTAGTATGTTGTATCATCTTTATCCCAACCCGGCCTCAGATGAAATCAAATTAAAGATTGGAGGTTCTGAATCTGATGAACACCTCTACAGCATTTCCGACCTTACGGGCAAAACCATAAAAAATGGAAAATTGGGTACGGGATTACACACGTTGGATCTAAATCTTTTTCCTTCCGGACTTTATTTTATACGGATCGAAGGAAATCAGGCAAATTATACATCAAAGTTTTCTATAATACGTTAAATTTGCAAGGTAATATTTTATAACACCTTTTTTGTCACGACATGAATTATACGTTTTTGGTTTCCTGTATCTTTTGTTGGTTGGCTGTCACTGATCAGGATATACCAAAATCCACTATCTTGTCAGATGTACATGGTATGGTCTCGTGTCCGGCTTCCGGGCACGATACCATACCTTTTTTGAATAACGCACTTTCTGAAATCTGCGACAATCAATCTGATGATGACAATGACGGACTCATCGATGTTTTTGACCCCGATTGTCCTTGTGAAGATAAAAAGTTTAATACAGTATGCATTCCGGAATGTGAGGTATTGCCCGATAGTTTTCCAAAAATAGAGGCAAAGGTAAAGTGGGTGTCTGAACATGGGATTAATAATAATCCTTATCCATTGTACTATAATGATTTATTGGTTTCTAAAGGTTTTATTTATACTACAAGCAATGATTTTTATAAAGACTCATTTATTAATTATATCATTTTAACAGATCCAATTAATGGAAAGTTAATTGAAAGATGGGTAATAGACACAACTAAAATTCGAATTTTAAATAAATTCGGTATTTTCAGATCCATCCAGAGTAATTCTGATAAACTCGTTATATCAAATTCTGAAGGAAATTTCTTTTGCAGGGACAAAGAGAATACTTTTTGGAATAATTATGATATACATAATTCCGACTATTCAACTCTACCTATTTTTTCTGACATTAATAATGACGGGAATATAGAATTAATATCAGGAAACTATATAATAAATTCTGAAAACGGCAAAATTTTACTTCATTTATCGGGTACAAGTGCTGGTTGTAATTCCTGGACAAACTTTAGTTCATGTGCGAGTGGAGCAAGATCAATGGTCGGAGAACTGACTAACCATATTGGATTAGAAATAGCATGTGGTAATAAGGTGTATCAACCTACACTTAATAACTCTATTGACTCTTTTGGCAATACATATTCTGAGATTATAGCTCCTTCGCCTGTTTTGGATGGTTTTACATCATTAGTTGACATTGATGCTGATGGTAAATTAGATATAGTTGTTGTAAGAAGTAATGGTTTAAATAATGGAGGAATATGGATATGGAATCCAAGGGACACAACGATAATTGCCTCAATTACTAATGGTTTGGAAATTGGTCAAGGTGGAGGAATGCCGGCAATTATTGATATGAATAACGATTGCTTTCCTGAAATTATTGTTGCTTTTAAGAATTCACTAAAGGTATATTCATATAATGGAAACCAAAATTTAAACTTATTATATTCAATACCTACCTCGGATAATTCAGGAGTAAATAGCCCGACAATCTTTGATTTGAATGGAGATGGTATTTTTGAGATAATTTACAAGGATCAAACCAAATTTAGGATTTTTAATAGTTTGAATGGCCAAACTCTCTTTGAGTCACCATTAATCCATGGAACAGCAAATGAAATCCCCATCATCACAGACGTTGACGACGACGGGCACGCTGAGATCATCATCGATGGTACCATGCCGGGCGATACCATGAATCGTATCTATTGTTTTGAATCTGCCAATGAACCCTGGATGCCGGCCCGCAAGATTTGGAATCAAAGCAGCTATCATGTGACCAATGTCAATGATGATATGACCATACCACAGGTACCTCAAAATACCGCAGCTTTTTTTGATACAAACAGTTGCATCATGACGACCTGTCCACAGGTGTATAATACCTTTAATGTACAGGCTACCTATCGTACTCAAAACGGATGTGTACCCTATCCGGCAAAGGACTTCGCAGCACACCATCCTGATTACGAATGTAATCCCGACAGCGTGATTATCTACCTGCCCGTATCTGCTCAAAGTAAAAGTCCGGGCGATTCGGTATCTGTAGTCATCTGGCAGGCTGCTCCTCTACAAGGTACTGTTCCTCTTTTTTATAAAAATATATTTTTTGAAAGTTCGGGGCTGAGAAATATAAAAAATGATACCCTGAGATTGGTTTTTCCACTGACAGATCCCACGATATCAAGGGTGATGATCAGAGTCAATGCTCCGCAAAGTGCCGGTATCCAGGGATCTTTAGAAGGTCTCACAACGCTCAAAGAATGTAATTACGATAACAACTCCATCGCTCTGGATCTTGATCTGAACATACGAAAACCCACTATCGGCAGAGACACTTCCTTTTGTGGTGAAATAAGCCTGTCACCGGATGTCGGAACCGGATTCACTTCCTACCTTTGGAGCGATATGTCTGCCGGGCCTTCCATAAGCATATCGGAAGCCGGAATCTATAGTATAACCACCACGGATCAATGTGGACGATCGTATAGCGACACCATGCTCGTCAGTCAGATTGAGTATGAAGAGTCCCTTGACGATGTAGTCAATGTATGTCCCGGTGACACCATGACTTTACAGATAACGGATGATTATTTATCCATCCAATGGTCTCCTTCTGATCTGGTATTATGTGCGGACTGTCCTGTCACGCAGGTGGTACCTCAAAACTCAACAACCGTTTATCTATCGGTACAAAAAGACCATTGTGTTTTTATGGACAGCATTTTTCTTCAGGTCAAACATGAAGTGATCACTGATATCAATAGCACACTTTGTTTTGGAGATACCTTATTTTTTGGAAATGCTTCATTTTCCCAAAGTGGAATATACACCCTTCCTGTAAATGATTGTGACAGTTTGGTTCGTCTCGAGATCGATGTCAGACCTGACCAACGAATTGAACTACAAAAAAATATATGCGAAGGAGATTCCGTGCAGGTATTTGGTGTCTGGTATTACGATGAATATGAAGAGATACAGCTATTTACAGATCAGTTTGGTTGTGACAGTATTTTTAAAATTAAAATTTTAAAAATTGCCGAAACTTCAGACAGTGTTTTAACAGTCCTATGTCAGGGACAAGATATCGTCATTGAAGGATTGTTGGTGGATAAAGACACCATTATTGAATATCATCTTCCTTCTTCTTCGGGTTGTGATACCCTGAGAGTACACAGCATCAGGTTTGACCCTCTTCCTCAAAAGTATGACACACTGGCTTTATGTTCCGGCAGTCAGCTCTTGTATCGTGGTGAAGTGATTACCTCACCCGGTGATTATATCATCACCCAAAACAATCCTGAACAATGTGACAGTTTGTTTTATCTTCATGTAGCGCTGAGCAGTGTGATCAGAAATGAAAGTATCAGGACACTTTGTGACGGAGATTCTTTGTTTATTTTCAATCAATGGGTATATGATGATACAACCCTTGAAGAAACTTTTGTATCTTCTTCAGGATGTGATTCAGTATCGGTAGTCGTTGTAAATGTGGTTTTACTGCCTGAAAGAACCCTGAATATCTCACTTTGTGAAGGTGATTCTGTAAAGGTATATAATAGTTGGCTTTCCGATGAGGGGATGTATGATTTCAGAATAGCCAATACAGCTGATTGTGATTCTTTGATTACGGTGACGATTGATCTGATCGAAAGTTCAGCACATTATGACACCCTTTCATTTTGTGAAGGAGACACATTGATGTTTGACGGAAGTCTGATCACCACTACCGCTGATGTAACAGTTAACCGGCTGTCTTCCACAGGTTGTGATTCTATATTTTACATACGGGCAGAAATGCTACCCTTGCACCAAAAGGAAATATCACTCACTCTATGTCCGGGAGACTCTGTATTGATCGGTGGAGACTGGTTTGACAGTAGTGGCGTGTTCACCTATAAAACTAATGCTGTAATAGGTTGTGATACATTACATACGGTGCGGGTGGATATCCTTCAACCACCACAGGCACCGGACATATTAGCAGATTGTGAAACAGGAGAAGTTGTCGTAAGTATATTGGCCTCTGAAAACTGGCTGGTGGAATGGGACAATGGAGATACCACTTTTGTAACCAGATATCAATCAGGTGAAGAAGCTGAAGTATCTTTTTTTGCAGAGCCGGACTGTCGCGGTAAATATACGGTACAATTGCCCGAAATACCCGATCCCGATCTGATTGAACTGCCTGAAGATACTGTCACGGACGGAACCCGGTCAATCCGGTTTGAGTCTTAATCTCGATCCGCAACAATGGAATATCGTCTGGTCACCTTCTTCGGCGGTTGATTGCAGTATTTGTGCTGAAGTCACTGTGACCATTGATAACAGTACTGAAATGATACTGGGTCTTGAGCACATTTCTGGCTGTATGTACGAACACCGGTTCCGGATAGAAACGGATGATCAACTACCGGTGTGGAACATACCGAATATATTTGCTCCAACATCATCAACGGAAAATAACAGATGGTTGGTGACACCTCCTGTGGGCGTTGTCATCAAAAAGTGCGCGATATATGACCGCTGGGCGAATAAAGTGTATGAGACAAAAAGTGATGAACCTATTTTGTGGGACGGCAGTTTTGCGGGCAAGGAAGTCATTCCGGGGGTATATGTGTATCTCATTGAATGGGTGGATAGCAGAGGAAATCATCATGTGACCAAAGGAGATGTAACGGTTTTGAAATAATGAAAGGATTTGTATTTTCCCTACTCATTGCCTCCCCACAAAACCATAAAACCACAAGACCTTCAAAGTCGTCAGGTTTTTGGCGCAAATATCGGCAATAATTTATTTCAAACCAAAAAACCAAAGGAAAATGTTCCATAAAGCGACAATTTTTTGACGCTAATGCCGACACTTTTCAAAACTTCTTTATCTTTGCCGAAAATATCGTTTTGGCAGAGCCTTTAAAATACATGTACAACGACGTGTTTCTGGATGCTTACACAGATACCCTGAAACAAGTCCTCCCCGATCTGGAAACCACATCTTTCAGGGCGTTGTTTCGTACACCTGAATGGGATACTCTCGAACTCAAACAAAGACTTCGGTTTCTCGAAGAAGCCACAGACCAGGTGCTTCCTTCCGATTTTAAAAAGAAAATAAAAGCCCTGAATCAGATCATAGACATCGCCCGAAAAAAGGGTGCCGGAGATCAGAACTTTCTCTACATCTTTTTAGCTGACATCATCACCCGGCGCGGTCTCGAACATCCCGAAGCTTCCTTTCCGGCTATCGAAATGATGACGGCTTTTACAAGTTTCGAATTTGCCGGAAGGCCGTTTTTTATCAGACATCCCGAAATAATGATGGCTCAGATGCTGGTTTGGGCACAACATCCCAACCCGAATGTTCGTCGTTACGCCTCCGAAGGTTGCCGTCCGAGATTGCCCTGGGGCCAACAACTCAAAATGTTTGTCGACGACCCGACTCCCATCATCCCTGTGCTCGAACTTCTCAAAGACGACCCTTCAGAATACGTTCGCAAAAGCGTAGCCAACAACCTAAACGATATATCCAAAGACCATCCGCAACTCGTACTTTCCCTCATCGAAAACTGGCTGACAAATGCCTCAGACAGAACCACAAAACTGTTGCGTCAGGCTGCCAGAACCCTGCTAAAAAAAGGCAATACCCAAGCATTGTCTCTCTTTGGCAATCATGATCACGTAACTTTTGAATCTTCAGACATCACCATACAACCTTCCTTCCTTCACATAGGCGAAGATCTGATTTTTGAAGCTAATCTGTCAAGCACCCACCCCGAAGACGCGTTGTTCCGATTGGAATACTTTATCTATTATGTAAAAAGCAACGGAACCCTTTCCAAAAAAATATTTAAAATAAGCGATACCCAACTCGCTCCCGGACAAAGCCGAACCATCGTCAAAAAACATCGTTTTGCCGATCTGACGACCCGAAAACATTTTCCGGGTATCCATAAAATCTCTTTGGTGGTCAATGGAAAAGAAGGCAAAACAACGGATTTTAAACTCAAACTCTCTACAGATGAATAACCAGAAACTTCCGCAAAACATCAAATTTATTCGCGAAAAAAACAAACTTTCGCAGCAGGAACTTTCAGAAAACCTCGGTATTCCCCGGTCTTCCCTGAGCGATTATGAAAGAGGTCACACACAGGTTGGACTTGATATACTCATTAAACTTTCAGATATCTTTTGTATCACTATCGATGACCTGCTCAAAAAAAACCTGTCCCACCTCGATATGGAAATCGCCCGCGACAAAGACCTCAGGGTCCTGGCTATCTCCGTAGACAAAAACGACCGCAACAATATCGAACTCGTCGAAACCAAAGCAGCAGCCGGATACCTCGAATCCTTCGAAAATCCCGAATATATCAGAGACCTGCCCAAACTCAATTTTCCCAATATTCCGGATGGAACCTACCGCGCTTTTGAAATCAAAGGGGATTCCATGTTGCCTCTGGAGTCCGGCAGTATCGTGATCTGTTCTTACATCGAAAACCTGTCAGATATCAAAAAAGATAAAACCTGTGTCATCATATCCAAAACGGAAGGTGTCGTCTACAAAAGAATCATTCCTGATTTTGACCAAAAAAGACTGGTGCTCATGTCTGACAACGAACAATATATACCTTACGACATCCCTTTTGACGATATTGATGAAGTCTGGCAGTACTACGCACATATTTCTTTCAGCGATGTAAAAAAATCTTTTAACTATTTTCTGGAAGACAAAATAAACAATATGCAGCAAACGTTGCTTGAAGTACATAAAGCCGTTATTAAAAACTGAACACGTGGCCGGATATTTCAGATATATTATTATGATCACTTTGATGGCGATCGTTTCACAGATACACGGTCAGAAGATTTCCTTTTTCACCCCTGCAGATACTTTTCATAAAACCAGGTTTTATACTTCTCTCGGGATTTCAGCTGCGACTTACACCGTTTTTTCGGTCGGTCTCTACAATGCCTGGTACAAAGACCAAAGTACCGGAAAGTTCAGGCTTTTTAATGATTGGGGCGAATGGAGGCATATGGACAAAGTCGGGCATGTTTATTCCGCTTATTTTCAGGCTGCTCTTTGTTATAAAAGTGCCCGGTGGACAGGACTGAATAAAAAAGGAAGCATGATTACCGGATTGATGTGCGGAGGCCTTTTCCAGACGACTTTGGAAGTAATGGATGGATTTTCAGACAAATGGGGATTTTCCGTGCCCGATATTGGCGCCAATTTTTTGGGCCTTGGCATTTTTGCAGCTCAGCAACATTGGTGGGACGAACAAAGAATCTACATCAAAGTATCTTCCATTCCCATCAGATATGGCGAAACAACCGTCATTTCTTCAAATGGTAAAGAGACCACAACCCTGAAAGAAAGAGCCATGGATTTATATGGAAATAATATTTTGGAACTCTACCTCAAAGATTATAACGCGCAGGCATACTGGCTTTCTTTCAATGTCCATTCCTTTTTGCCGGAAGGAAACCGATGGCCTTCCTGGTTGAATATTGCTTTGGGTTACGGTGCGGAAAACATGTATGGCGGATATCAAAACCAATGGGTAGGCCGTGCGTCTGACTTTCAGTTGAATACAAACGAATATCCGAGATACAGCCAGTTTTACCTGGGTTTTGATGCTGATTTCCAAAAAATACGAACCAAAAACAAAACAGTAAACACATTGCTGACCATGTTTAATGTTTTCAAAGTGCCAAGTCCGGCACTCGAAATCAACACTTTGGGACAAATCAAATTCCATCTCTTCCGCTGATTTTTTCCCAAAACATAAAAAAGTGAATCCCTTTTCAGGAGTTTTTAATCATGGCGTGCCCCTTCGGGTCGTGCTATCCGCTTTACTTCCCTTTGCTTCGCGTCGGTCGTGTCCGCTTCTATCACTCACGCAGAAAATTGCCAAAAACAACATCTTAGCAACAGACCAATAAGTCCAAAAAAACAAAAATACTAAGAAATATAGTAAACAAATTTTGTCACTCAGGATTTTGTGCTATGTTTGTCACAACAACTTTTATATGCATTCATTCAAATATATTATCGCAGGTTTATTGCTGTTAACAGCCATATCTATCCAGGCCCAACTCAACCCGGATCATTTTGAAAATATGAAAATCCGCAATATCGGGCCTGCAGGTATGAGTGGCAGAATTACAGCCATAGATGTGGATCTGTCCAATCCGGCAAAAATATTTGTCGGAGCTGCTTCCGGAGGTGTATGGCTTTCAGAAAATGGTGGTATATCCTGGAAACCCGTTTTCGACAAAGAAAAAACCCTCGCCATAGGCTCCATCAAAATCAATCAACATAATCCTGCAGAAATCTGGGTGGGTACCGGGGAAGGCAATCCCCGAAATTCGATGAATACAGGCCGGGGTATCTACAAAAGTATCGACGGTGGTAAAACATGGAAAAACATGGGACTCGAACAAACCAAAACCATCCATCGTATTGTCATTCACAAAGATGATCCGAATACCGTTTTTGTTGCTTCGCCGGGTTCTCCCTGGGGCCCCAACAAAGAAAGAGGTCTATTCAAAACCACAGATGGCGGCAAAACCTGGAAAAATATCCTTTTTGTCAATGACCTCACCGGTGCAGCCGACATGGTCGTCGATCCTTCCAATCCCAATAAAATACTGGTCGCCATGTGGGAACACAAACGCGAACCCTGGTATTTTCATTCGGGTGGAAAAGGCTCCGGTTTATATATTACCTATGATGCAGGCGAAACCTGGACAAAAATGACCAAAGAAGAGGGATTTCCTGACGGAGAACTCGGCAGAATCGGTCTGGCTTTTGCACCTTCCAAACCATCCATCATCTATGCTTTGGTTGAGTCCAAAGAAAATGGTTTGTACAAATCCACAGACGGTGGCAAAAAATGGCAACTGGTCAGTTCCAAAAACATTGGAGACAGACCTTTTTATTATTCTGAATTGTATGTGGACCCATCAAATGAAAACCGCATTTTTAATGTCTACACCTATCTTTCTGTATCCGAAGACGGAGGAAAAAGTTTCCGGGAAATCGCCAATTACGGGAATTCCGTCCATCCTGACCATCACGCATTTTGGATCCATCCGAAAGATCCCGACTTTATCATAGACGGAAATGACGGCGGTCTGAATATCAGCAGAGACAGAGGAGAAAGTTGGCAATTTGCCGGAAATATACCTGTCGGACAGTTTTATCACATCAATGTGGACGATGATTTCCCTTACAATGTGTACGGCGGTATGCAGGACAACGGGTCGTGGGTCGGTCCGGCATTTGTATTGCGTCCCGGCGGAATCAGAAATTTTGATTACCAGGAATTGTACTTCGGTGATGGTTTTGATGTTTTGCCTCACCCCGAAGACAGCAGGTATGGATATGCCATGTCACAAGGAGGAAATGTAGCTTTTTATGACCGCTTAACCGGACAAAACTCCTTCATCAAACCCGTCCATCCGGATGCTGAAGTCAGACTTCGTTATAATTGGAATGCTCCCTTGGCGCAGGACCCTTTCCAAAGCTGTGGTATCTATTTCGGAAGTCAGTTTTTGCACTATTCGCCGGACTGTGGCGCCAATTGGGAAATTTTATCTTCAGACCTGACCACCAACAATCCTGAAAAACAAAAAGCAGATATCAGCGGAGGGCTCACTCCTGATGCAACCAATGCCGAAAATCACACCACATTGATAGCAATAGCTCCCAGTCCGCTGGATAAAAACGTGATTTGGACCGGAAGTGATGACGGTCAGCTTCATGTCACCACCGACAAAGGCAAAACCTGGATTAATGTGTCCAAAAACATGAAAGATGTACCGGAATTTTCATGGATTGCTCAGATAGAAGCATCTGTATATCAACCCGGTGAAGCTTTTGTGGTTATCAACAATTACAGAAGAAACGACTATGTTCCTTATGCTTATTACACCAAAGACTATGGTAAAACCTGGGAAAGAATAGCTGATTCCGGTAAAATCGGCAGTTTTGTTTTGTCAATTGTACAGGATCCGGTAAATCCGCAACTTTTGTTTTTAGGGGCCGATGACGGTTTGTACATATCTTTGGATAAAGGCAAATCCTGGACACACTGGAATAAAAACATCCCTTCCGTTCAGGTGAATGATATGAAAATCCAAAAAAGATTCGGTGATCTCGCCATTGGAACTTTCGGCAGAGCCTTTTGGATTATGGATGATATCAGACCTCTTAGAGCCCTTGCAAACAAAGGTATTGGTTTGCTGGATTCCACCTTTGTTGCCTTTGAAACACCCGATGTTTGGTTGGTATCAAATACATCTTATCAGGGTATCCGGTTTTCAGGACAAGGAGAATTTACCGGTGACAACAAAAGCGTTAGCCAAAGTAAAACCTATGTCTGGATAAAACCGGAAAAGAAAGCAGAGGACAATTCAGGGTCAAAATCCGAAAAAGAAAAGGATACAAAACCAAAGGATTCAAAACAAAAAGACGATAACCCCACAGACACAAAAGCTGAAAAATCAACCAAAGACCCGGTCAAAAAGGATGAAAATAAAATTTATGTCGATGTTTATGCCGAAACAGGTTCAAAAATACGTAGTTTTTCACAAAAAGCCGACGACAAAGAAGGGATAACCACCGTGGTGTGGAATATGAGAAAAGATGGCATTATGGGTTTAAAAAAAGAACGAGCCAAGGAAGAAAAAGAGGACCTTCCGGCAGGAAGACGCGTATTACCCGGGACCTACAAACTGATATTTCAATATAAAGGCAAAAAAGATTCCTCGACGGTCAGGGTATTTGATGAACCCAGAAAAGGAAAATTCTGGACAGACTCAAATGATGAAACGAAATCAAATGAGATCGACAGTTTGATCACCAAAGCCCGGATAGCCTATGACAAAGTTCTGGACGCACGCCAAACCATAGAACTTGTGGATAAATTATCAGTCAATCAACCGGATTCAGTAAAAAAAGAGATAAAAAGACTCCATAAAGACCTGAACACAGCTCTTGACAGTATTCAGCACTTATTTTTCAACAAGGACAATCAAAAAGGGATACAACGGGATCCCGATATTATTTTATCCAAAATTTTTCAGGTAAATCCTTATATCTCAGGTAAATTGCTTCCTTCGGGAAACAATGGCGACTTTTCGTTAAAACATGCACAACATGCTGCAGAAGGTGGACTGCTAGCCATTCGTTTGTTTTTTGAAAAAGATTGGCCAGCCTATAAAAAGTATATTGATCCGTTGGACTGGAATCTTTTTAAAGAGGAAAAAAAGTAAAATATACCCCTATTCCGCAAGTATCGGTTTATATTTTTTTTTGTAAATCAAAAAAAAACGATAATTTTGTAACTTCATTGGATAGTCCGGACAGCGATTTTGAGCAAGAAGGAGTCTTTTGAAATATATGTTTTACATGATTTAAATTCAATCATTGCTTTTTTATCATCAGAAATAAATGAACACAGCGTCTCTATAATGATAGATTTCTGATAATAAGTGAGTAACAAAATTTTTAAAATTTCGTTAAATTAAAAAAATAAGTACATGAAATATTTTCTTTTAAGTTTCTTTTTATTCATTGGTTTTACATCATTTTCCCAAAATCCGGAAATAACTGAAAAACAATTTCTGAGCATAGAAATGTCAAAAATCAAAAAAAATCTGAACACTCCTGCTTTAGAGTTGAGTAATGAACAGAATATTAAAATTCAAAAATTGCTCAAAGAAAAATTTTCCAAAGTGCATGCTTCCTGGAATTCGGATCTTACCAAAGAAGAAGTGTCAAAAAGAAGGGGTGATATTGACAATGAATACGCTCCACTTGTTGAGGGAATTTTGACCAATGAGCAACGAATGGCATTAATGCAAGGTAAACAAAAGAAAGTAAAATCATAAAAATTTAAGATTTTTTGGAAATTATTCCTATATCTTAATATTTTTAGGTATTTTCTTTTGGTAAGTTCAAATCTATATACTACCTTTGCAGCCATTTTTCAAAATTAAAATTTTTTCATCATGGTCGCAATCGTAACAATAGCTGGTCAACAATTCAAAGTGGCACAAGGTCAGGAGCTTTTTGTCCACCAGTTAGAAGCCGAGCCCGGCACATCTGTTAAGTTTGATCAGGTTCTTCTGATTGAAAACAACGGGAGTGTACGAGTAGGTACGCCGGTAGTAAGTGGCGCCTCTGTATCAGCAACGGTACTGGAGAGAGTAAAAGGTGACAAGGTCATCGTCTTTAAGAAAAAGAGAAGAAAAGGGTACGAAAAGAAAAACGGTCACAGACAGTGTTTTTCCAAAATTAAAATTGATTCCATCTCCGCCTGATCGCGGGTTTATTCATCACCTTAAAAAAGAAGATAATGGCTCATAAAAAAGGTGTCGGTAGTTCGGATAACGGACGTGACAGTAAAAGTAAAAGATTAGGCGTTAAATTATTCGGCGGTCAGCAAGCTATTGCCGGAAATATTATCGTTAGACAAAGAGGTACAAAATTCCACCCTGGTGAAAACACTTACCTGGGTAAAGATTTTTCCTTACATGCAAAAATTGACGGTGTTGTGTCTTTCAGAAAAGCAAAAGACAACAAAAACTATGTCAGTATATTGCCGAGATTGGATGAAGTAAAAGAAACAGTTGCTAAAATAGCAAATGCAAAACCTGCAGTAAAAGAAACACCGGCTCCAAAAGCAAGTCCTGCTGTAAAAGCAGATGACCTTGCAAAAATCGAAGGTATCGGTCCTAAAATTGCAGAGTTGTTTGTAAATGCAGGTATCGTTACGTTTGCTGATTTAGCAGCAGCTGATGTGGATCATTTGAGAAACATCCTTTCTGATGCAGGTTCAAACTATGCAACACACGATCCTGCAACATGGCCTGAGCAGGCAAGTCTTGCAGCTGCAGGCAAATGGGACGAATTGAAAGCATTGCAGGATGCACTTGATGGCGGCAAAGTCGCTGATAACGAAGAAGAATAGTCATTCGGGTTGTACTTACCAAAAACCAATTTTTGTAAGTGATAACGAAAAATGAATTTAGCAAAAGGAGGACAAATTGTTCTCCTTTTTTGTTTTTATACATTTTTATAAATGTTTTTTAAAAAAGACTTCATTCTATGTTATTCCTATAAAAAAACGACCTTATTACCTTGAAATATCCATACCTTTGTCCATTCAAAAAATAATTGATATGAAACACCTGATCGCTCCCTCGGTTTTGGCAGCAGATTTTGGCAACCTTCAAAGAGATATTGAAATGATTAATGAAACTGAAGCGGATTGGTTTCATGTTGATATCATGGATGGCAACTTTGTACCCAATATTTCTTTTGGTGCCGACATCGTCAAAGTAATAAAAAAATCCGCTAAAAAGCCCCTCGATGTTCATCTCATGATTGAAAAACCTGAAAGGTACATTGAATCCTTCAGAGATGCCGGTGCCGATAATATCAGTGTCCATTATGAAGCATGCACCCATCTGCACAGAACATTGGAACAAATCAAAAAATCCGGAGCTTTGGCAGGAGTTGCCCTCAATCCGCATACACCTGTTGCTTTATTGGAAGATGTTCTGGAATTGTGTGATATCGTCGTCATCATGAGTGTCAATCCGGGATTTGGCGGACAGAAATTTATCTACCAATCCTTATTAAAGGTAAAAGCACTAAGCGAAATGATTACGATAAAAAACCTGCCTGTACTCATCGAAGTAGACGGAGGTGTAGGACTGCAAAATGCCGAATCCCTGCTGCAAGCGGGAGCAAGGGTATTAGTAGCAGGAAATAGTGTTTTCGCCTCTGAAAATCCCCTCCAAACGGTTTATCATCTGAAAAATCTTGGTATACATACTTTGTACGCCTGAAAACCGTTTACTATCCATCCACACTGATCTTTATGCGATTTAAATTTTTACTTTTTTTACTTATTCTGCCTTCCATTTTTATTTATGCCCAACAGGCTACCATATTTGGTATCATAAGGGATATTGACAGTAACCAGGGTATTGATTTTGTTACGGTCAATGTGGCAGGTACCCAAAATGTGGTGGAATCCGATCAAAAAGGACAGTATTCTATTAAAGTAAATACCGGAGTAAAAATAAAAATTGTTTTTTCAAGGATAGGATATACAGATGTATACCTCGACATCAATCCGCTCGATGACGGTATAAAAAGGAACATAAATATCAAAATGGTTCCCAAAGCGCTTGATCTGGAAATTACCGTAAAGGCCGGCAGAATTGAAGATGTAGGCAATGTCCGCGAAGAAGTGACCGAATTAAAACTCCTGCCTAACGCTTCCGGCAATTTTGAAAGTGTTTTGCCGAGTATAGCTCTGGGTGTCAGTGCCGGTTCCGGAGGAGAACTCAGCTCTCAATACAACGTGCGCGGTGGTAACTATGACGAAAATCTGGTGTATGTCAACGATTTTGAAATATTCAGACCCCAATTGATCCGCGGAGGACAACAGGAAGGATTGAGTTTTCCGAATATAGATCTGATTCGCGACCTGGAGTTTTCTTCAGGAGGTTTTGAATCCAAATACGGTGACAAAATGGCCTCAGTTCTGGATATACGATACAAAAGACCTGAAGAATTCAGAGCCAGTGTAGGAGCCAGTTTTCTGGGTGGTACTGCTCACATTGAAGGAAGTAAAAGAGTAGGTGCCAATGCATATAATAAATTCAGATACCTCATCGGAGCCCGTTATAAAAGCAATGCCTATCTTTTGGGTAGTCAGGATATCAAAGGAGAATATGTGCCTTCGTTCAGTGATATTCAAACCTACCTCAGCTACGATATTACCAAAGCATTACAATTGGGACTGATTGCCAATTTCAACAAAAGTGTCTACAATTTTATACCTTCGTCAGGAAGAAGTTCGAGCGGAAATTTTGCCTTTCAAATCGAATTAAACACTAATTTTGAAGGTCAGGAGCAAGACGAATTTACATACGGTATGAGTGGTTTGTCTTTGACATGGGTACCAGAAAACCGAAAAAACCCGCTTTACATGAAATGGTTGGTGTCTGCATACCGGGCCAATGAAGACGAAAAATTTGATATCATCGGTCAATATCGTCTATCCCAAAAAGAAGCCAGTCTGGGTGAAAATACCGGCGAAGAAGTGGCACTATTAGGCTCCGGAACCCAACACCTGAATGCCAGAAATTTTTTGTTTAATACCGTTTATAACGCAGAATACAAGGGAGGCATCGAGTTTAACGCTCCGAAAATATCAGGTGTATCCAAAGGCCATTTTATTCAATGGTCCCTCAAATACCAACACGAATATTTTGAAGATTTCCTGAAAGAATGGGAAAGGCTCGATTCAGCAGATTACAATATTCCTTATTTGGGCAATGAAATAGAACTTCAAAACGTGGTTCGCGCACATAACATCATCGAAAACCACAAGGTCACATCCTATATTCAGAATACCTACCGTTATGAAAACCGAAAACACGAATGGAAAATTACCCTGGGCAGCAGGTTTTCCTACCATCATCTGAATACAGAATTTTTGGTAAGTCCCAGAATGCAGATTTTGTACAAGCCGGTGCAATGGTCCAATGATGTGGCTTTTAAACTCTCCGGAGGATATTACGTGCAACCACCTTTCTATCGGGAAATGAGAAGAAAAGACGGCAGTGTCAATACAGATCTGGCATCTCAAAAATCCCTGCATATTGTCGGCGGTGTAGCTTATGATTTTATTTGGGAAGCGGTAAGTAACCGGCCTTTTAAGATCATCAGTGAAATCTATTACAAAAGACTGGATGACCTTGTTTCTTACGAAATTGACAACGTGCGGATCCGTTATGCCGGAGAAAACAATGCCACAGGTTACGTAACCGGTCTTGATTTCAGAATAAACGGTGAATTTGTCAAAGGAGCCGAATCATGGGTCAATTTTTCTTTCCTCAGAGCCCGGGAAGCTATCAATGGAATTGAACATAAAACATTGGGCATAGTCGATTCTATCAGGGTTCCTATAGTCGTCAAAGATGCACCAAGACCTACCGATCAGCTGTTTACTATTAACATGTTTTTTCAGGATTATCTTCCTAAAAACGAAAACATTAAAGTCAACCTTAATTTTTCCGTTGGCACAGGACTACCATTCGGCCCCAGAGAAAATAATCTGGAATTCAGAAATGTATTCCGTTTAAAACCATACCGAAGGGTTGATCTGGGCTTTTCTTTTCAACTGTGGAAAGAGGAATGGATCGGAAGAAAGCCGAATCACTGGTTGAGATTCACCCGAAATACCTGGTTGAGTCTGGAAGCTTTTAATTTACTAAACACCAAAAATCAGGCCTCCGTCAATTGGATTAAAACTTTGAGCAATGTAGAATATTCTTTGCCAAATAATCTGACCGGACGACGAATCAATCTTCGGATTAAGGTAGATTTTTAAACCCTTGAAAAGGTTTTTTTGTTTGAGCAATCTGACCCTCATATTTCCAAATAAATGAATACACCATGTAATTTTTTCAAACGTCCTTGGAACGTTACATTATTACTTGTGTTAATTATGGGTTGTATTTTTTTGCCCGTTGGACAAATTTCAGGTCAGATTACCGGTATCATTACAGATAAAAAAGGGATTCCCCTACCCTACGCATCTGTATATCAGGAAAATACGACCAAAGGAACTGTCTCCAACGAATCAGGAGTTTACGAATTTTTTCCGGAAGGAAACGGACAAATCCCTGTTCAGTTTCAATATGTAGGCTATAAAATGGTAAAAAAAACCGTTTTATACGAAGGTAAAAAGATTTTTCTCAATATTCAGCTTGAAGAAGACGATGCATTAATCGGTGAAGTGGTAATTTCAGCCAATCGGGAAGACCCTGCATATCCCGTTATCAGACAAGCAATTGCCAAAAGAAAATTTCACAAACATTGGATCAAACAATTTGAAGCGGATCTCTATGTCAAAGGTTTGGTAAAAATCCTGGAAGCACCTGAAGTTTTGATGGGAACAGAAATCAACGATATGGGAGGAATCCTGGACAGTCTGCGTCAGGGTATCTTTTATCTGAGTGAATCACAAACCAAATTCTATTATCAGTATCCCGACAAAACCAAAGAAGTAATGGTTTCGGTAAAAAATTCGGGTTCCAACAATCTTTTTACAGCCAACAAATATGCGTTTGCCCAAATAGATTTGTATGACAATTTTATAGAAATGGGCAGATCAGTGATGTCACCTATTGCTGACAATGCTTTTTCTGAATATGACTACAAACTTCAGCAAATGACGATTGACGAAGCAGGACGAACCATATATAAAATTCTGATTATCCCAAAAAACAATGTATCCCCTTTGATGAGTGGTTTGATTTACATTGTTGGAGACAGTTGGAATATTCATAGTGCTGACGTAGCCATTTCCGGAAAAACATTAAAAATTCCTTTAATTGACACCATGCGGTATAAACAGGTTTTTCTGCCGCTTTCCTCCGGTGAATGGCCATTATTTAACCAGACTATGTTTTTTAAAGGCAGCTTTTTAGGTTTTACGATTGGAGGAAATTTTACCTATTTTTTTTCAAACTATAACACAACAACCGACCTTACGCCAATATTCAAAGAAAAAGAGATTTTCAGAGTTGATAAAGATGCATTGAAGCAGGATTCTGTGTATTGGGCGCAAAACAGACCGGTTCCCCTGACAGAGGAAGAGACCAGAGATTACCGAAAAAAAGACTCCTTACAGGTCATATGGAATTCCAAATCATATCTTGATTCGATGGATAGAAAAAGCAATAAATTTAAATTTAATAATATTTTACTGGGATATTCGTACAAAAACAGGTATAAAAATTTTGAAATCAATTATCCTGACCCCTTATCCATCGTCAGATTTAATGTCGTAGAAGGATGGAATGTCTATTTTAATCCAAATTACACAAAATATGACAGTACAACCCGGAATTGGGTTGTCAAACCTTTGGTGGTGTATGGTTTTTCCGACAAGTTGTGGAAACCTTCACTTTCAGTTTCGAGGTTGTACAATCCAAAAATGTTAGGAAGATATTATTTGGATGTTGGAAAAAAATATGAACAATATGATGAAAGGCACCCGATATCACTAAGGTCAAACAGCTGGTCATCTTTGTTTTATAAACTCAATTATATCAGACTATATGGCAAAAATTTTGTCCGGGTCGGATATGAAAGGGAATTGTTTAATAGTTTAACCTTTGCGGGTTATCTTGAGTGGGCTGAACGATGGAAAGTTGACAAAAAATCTGATTTTTCGTTCTTTTTCCCAAACAGGGTTTATGAATCCAATGTGCCAAAAAATGTCGCTGATTTTTCCACCTATTCCAGACATCAGATTGCGCGGTTTTCTGCAGATTTTACGTGGACTCCCGGACAAACCTACAGTTCCTACCCAAATATGCGTGTTCGCGAAGAAGGAAAATATCCTAAGATTCATATAGAAAACAATATCGGTGTACCTTTGGAATCCGGAAAAAAACCTTTTTACACCATGAGAATTCGTGTTGAAGACAGTTATCTGAATATGCGAAGGTTTGGTTTTTCATCGTGGCATGCGGAGTGGGCGGGAAGTGTATTCAACAAACCCTTTTATTTTCAGGATTATTTACATCCATTTGGAAATGAATGGGTGGTACCTGACGGAAACAGAAGTAACATGTACGTTTTATTGCCTTTCTATACCTATAGTACCGCGGATTATTATGCCGGAGTACACTGGAAACATCATTTTAATGGTTTTATCATGGATAAAATTCCTCTGTTAAAAAAGACCAGCCTAAAAACTATGGTTTCTGCCAATTATCTGTACAACCCGGTTTCCGGACATTATGTTGAGTACGGTGTCGGAATTGAAAATATCCTTATAGGTGTATTTCCAATCGGAACCATCGAATATTTCTGGTCAAACAGTTCTACATTACCGCCTGACAGAGGATTTATCGTCAAACTTATTCAAATGATGACCAACTAAACAAAAATACTAAAGTAGAAATCGAAAATTTCAGTTTTAATACTTTTATCTGTAACATCATAATTAGCTTTTGTTACGGAACAACCACAATTTTAAAACTTAGGGTATAAATAGATTAGCATTTTATGGTAAAAACTATCAAAATCTGATAAATTTATATTTATCATAATAATATTATTAATAAACTAATATGTACCTTTGCGCCGCTTTTTAATCAGCATAATATGATAGCAGCCGTAATTTTAGTATTTGTTATAGGGTATTTATCGATTGTATTTGAACATCCGCTGAAGTTGGACAAAACTGTTCCTGCGCTTTTGATGGGTGCTGTAATGTGGGCTTTAGTTGCCCTGGGGTATAATTATGGTTTGTTGGGGATCATAGATGGTCATGCTCATACCTCTACTCTCTTTGGCGTGTCTGACCCTGTTAAAATTGTAGAAGGACAGGATTTCTTTTCTGCGACCCTTATCCACCACATAGGCAAAATTGCTGAAATACTCATCTTTTTAATCGGTGCAATGACCATTGTGGAACTTATAGATATGCACAGAGGTTTTGAGGTCTTAAAGGAATCTATAAAAACAAAAAATAAGCGAAAATTAATGAGTATTATTACCATAATAACATTTTTTCTTTCCTCTATAATCGACAATCTTACTACAACCATTATTATGATTAGTCTCTTAAGGAAATTAATCAAAGATCGGGATGAAAGATTATGGTACGTTTGTTTAGTAATTATTGCAGCCAATGCGGGTGGGGCATGGTCTCCTATTGGAGATGTAACTACAACCATGTTGTGGATAGGTAAAAAGGTTTCTACCGGTGACCTTGTGGTCAATCTCATTTTGCCATCTATTATTTGTACCGTTGTACCGTTGTTTTTTGCACTTCGCAAAAAAATGTTTGATGGTGAATTGGTAATTGAAAAAAATGATGAGGATCATCAGGGTAAATTGTTAAGCAGTAAAACGATGCTCATTTTGGGTCTTATTATGATTATTTTTGTTCCCATTTTTAAAACGATTACCCACCTTCCTCCGTACGTTGGAATGATGTTGAGTCTTGCCGTTGTCTGGCTGGTTTCAGAATATATTCATCCTGAAGAAAATTTCACTGAAGAACTCAAACATAAATACTCTCCACATAAGGCACTTTCCAGAATTGAGTTATCAAGTATTCTTTTTTTCTTGGGTATATTAATGGCTGTTGCTGCATTAGAGACTATGGTTGTCGGAGGCGTTGGCACTTTACAATATCTTGCTCAGGGATTGGAAAAAGCCATACCTGACCAAAATATTGTAGTTATATTTTTAGGTATTCTGTCTGCAATTATAGATAATGTTCCTTTGGTAGCTGCCTCAATGGGAATGTATACTTTTCCGATTGACCACAGTGTTTGGCATTTTATAGCCTATGCCGCAGGTACAGGAGGAAGTATGTTAATCATCGGTTCTGCTGCCGGAGTAGCTGCAATGGGTATGGAACGTATTAACTTTATCTGGTATTTAAAAAATATAACCTTATATGCCTTCATAGGGTATATTGCCGGTTGCGGACTATATATTGCCATGGCTCCATTCTTGCACGGTTAAATGAAGGTGATCCCTGTGAAATTATAACATGGAGTTTTCCCGAACAAATATCGTTTATACCTTTTTGGTATTACTTTATATTTGTTTGTGGGCTTCTAGTGTTAACGATTTTTTTTTCTGGGATACCATTCAATTAGGTTCCAAACAGGCACATTTTTTTTACGAAGCAAGTGAATTTTCGCTTCTTCTTCCCAATGAAATTGATAGTGGACACTTTCCGCTGTTTGGGTTGTATCTGTCTGTTTGGTGGGATTTTTTTGGAAAAACATTATTTGTATCACATCTCGCTATGTTGCCATGGGTATTATGGATTACATATGTAATTTTCAGGCTTACCACAATCTATTGCTCCGAAAACTACAGATATTTGATGGTATTCATCTTGTGTCTGGAACCTACCCTGCTGGCACAAATCACCTTAATCTCTCCTGACGTTATCCTGATTGCATCCTTTCTTTCCGGTTGGTTTTATTATCAAAAAAATAACATAGTTTTACTTTCCCTTTTTTTTCTGATCCTGTGTTTAATCAGTCTCAGGGGATTTATGGTGGCCGGAGCCTTGTTTGCTGCAGTGTGTTTAATATGGATGTTTGATAAAAAAGAAAGAGGAAATCTTAAAATCCTCACGGCATTTTTTCCGGGTTTTATAGCCGTACTTTTGTTTTTGGGGTATCATTATCAAAAAAGCGCCTGGATCGGATTTCATGCAGACTCTCCCTGGTCTCCAAGTTTCACCAAAGTCAATATTTCAGGGATTTTATATAATACCGGACTTTTTGTATGGCGAATGGTAGATTTCGGTAGAGTGGGTGTTTTTTTATTATTATTTTATCTTGTTTGGAAAAAAAATAAAATTTCCGGTCACAAAGGAAACTTCCTGTTGATTTTGGGCATCACAACAACATTGGTTTTGGCTGGCGTAACTATTGGATTTCAAAGTCTTACAGCGCACAGATATTACATGCCTTTATACCTTATTTTATTATTATCAACACTTCATCTGCTCTACCAATCCGATCTCACCTCTTTGACAAAAAAAATTCTATCTGTCGGTTTGGCCTTATGTCTGATCAGCGGTCATTTCTGGGTCTATCCCGAAGGGGTATCAAAAGGATGGGATTCCAGTCTGGCTTTCCGACCGGTATTTTCATTATATAGAGATGTGGAAAAATTTCTGGTGAATAATGACATTCGAAAAAAGGATATTGCAACCTTTTTCCCCTTTTTAGCAGAAGAAAAGTATATCCAACTTAATGAATCCGGGGATACATATCAACAATATGGCTCTCAAAAACCAGCCTATTTGTTATTATCCAATATTCACAACGATGCACCTGATTCCTTATTTTGGGAATATCCTAAAAATAGTGCTCTGTACATAAAAAAAAGAGGCAGCGTCTGGATTGGTCTATTTCGAATGAAATCAATAAATGACAAGGAAATAAAATGACGACTTTTCCAATTACATTAGCAAAAAATTTTTATTATTTTACTGCTTTCAAAAATCGGTAATCTGTCAGAGAAATCAGAAAAGCTTCCAGGTCTTCTTTTTCTTCTTTTGTCAAATCAAGAGGTTTTAACAAAAGAGTATCCATATTAATAGCATGTTGTACCATCGTTTTGGGATTGTCGTAATAATCAATCACTTCTTTCAACGTTTTGAAACTTCCGTCATGCATGTAGGGTCCTGTGACAGCAACATTACGTAAGCCCGGAACTTTAAATCTTCCGAGATCCTCTTTCAGTCCTGTTACTTCAAATCTGCCCTTGTCTTTATATCTGACTTCATCATACAAACCTATATTTTTAAATTCATCTCCGGTAAAATCAGGCCCGAAATGGCAATCAAAACATTTGGTTCTGTCGCTTATAAACAATTTTCTTCCTCTTTTTGCGGATTCAGACAACACCTGCTTGTCTCCGGCTATATATCTGTCAAAAGGGGAATCGTCGGTCTCCAGACTTTCTTCAAATGCAGCTATTGCCCTGGCAATATTGGACTCGTCGGGTGCTTTTTGATAAATATCATAAAACCATTTATTGTATTGTTTATGGTTCTGAAGTCGAACAACCAAATCTTTCATTTTCAAATTCATTTCCATTGGATCTTCTATCGGAAAGTGAACCTGATCTACCAAAGATGGCGCCCGGCCATCAAAAAACATGATACTTCGGAAAGCCATATTCATTACAGAAGGTGCATTTCTTCTGCCCAAAACCCCTCCGACCCCGGGACTAATAGCCACTGTATCTGAAAACGCAAATTCCGGTTTATGACATGTTGCACAAGACATCGTGCTATCCAAAGACAGAATGGGGTCAAAAAAGAGTAATTCTCCCAATTCTTTTTCCGTTGCCGGATCTTTAACCGGCGAAGATTTGAAGGATATTTGTAAAACGATGGTCAGAAAAATAAGAACTCCGAAAAACCTTATCATAGAATAGATTAAAAAAAGAAACAAATACTATTTGCCACTTTTGGTTATAATTACAGGACAAAAATAAACAACTTACACGATATAGAAAGTGACATATATCACATAAAAAAGGCAGAACATTTTCAATATTCTGCCTTTTCTACCTATTAAATTCTATTTATGAAAACTTAAACATCAAAACCGAACAACACTTTTACTGCTTTTGCCAAAGTACCTATCACCCCCTCTTCAAAGGTTACCACAGACAATAATGGTTTGTGGCCAACTTCTATACTTTGATCCTGAATATACAAATAGGCAAAAGCAAAAATACTTAAAGCTATTAAAACACCGGTAAATACTCCCGGAACCAATCTTTTGAACGAAGGAAAAAACTTTAAGTGTGTCATATTATCAAAATTATGATAAAACTAATTTACAACGATAAACATACAATCTTGGTTCCGAATATACCCGTTTTTTAAAATAATTAACACAATTTTAATAAAATAACACATTATCAGATGACTAACCTGGTTTACATTTGAGCTATAGTAATTCAATCTGGTACCAAAAGAGAGATAGCCGGATGCCAAAACATCCCTTAAAATCTTCTTACTGTACAAATATAAAATCAGGATTGCCATGCCACTGTGACTGTAGTTCAGACAGATTACAAACAATGATAATTGAAACCGGCATATTTCCAAAACGGGAAAGCAGAATGGAATCATATTAATTTAATACGGAAAAAAAGCAGTTTTCAATGGAAAATCGTACTTTTGCCCAATCAATCATTTTTATTTTTTAACTTAAAACAAACAAATTCCATGAAAAATGTAAGCATTTTATTATTCTTTCTGTTATTTACTATTACGACGTCTTTCGGACAAAGTTTCCTTCAGGGCTACGACTTATTTTCAAATAATAAAGAATCCTATTTTACGATGAGCAATGGTGAAGAACTCGTTGCCACCATTGATAAAATCAAAAGAAAAAAAGGTTTGATTCTTCAAATTAATGTAAAACTTGCAGATGGTCAAAAAAGAACGTTAAAACCGGATGACATCAAAAGCATGTTTTTACCACCAAGCGGATTTGATAAATTTAACAAGTTTAATGAAAAAATTTCAGACCTTAACGAATTGGAAAAAGACAGATCTCTGCATCAGTCTTACGTCAAAGAAGGTTACGTTTATTTTGAAAATTGTGAAGTTCAGATCAAAAAGAAAACGATGAAATTACTGATGCAATTGGTAAATCCGGGTTTTGCAAGTAAAATCAAAGTCTTTTATGACCCCTATGCCGCTGAAACTGCCTCTATCGGAGTTGGTGGTATGACAGTTGCAGGAGGAATTGACAAATCATACTACGTTAAAAAAGGTGATGACAAAGCATTCAGACTATTAAGTAAGGAATACCGCAAAATTTGGAAAGATATCTATGGTAACTGTAAAGAGCTTGAAAAAGAAGTCGGTACCAAAAAAGATTGGAAAAACTTTGAACAACACGTTTATTTTTACGACCAGAATTGTATGTAATATCCGATAGGATTTTTCCTAAAAAGCCTTTTCATAATCATTTGAAAAGGCTTTTTTTTATTTTATTATTTTGAAACAATCAATTTTTCAAAAGATAATACACGTCCACTTTGGGAATCCCTGGCAAAAACAAAATACAAACCGTTCATCAGATAGCTGATATCAATTTTCGAATTTTGTGCATATAGTTTTATATGTTGTAAAGACTGACCATATGTATTGAAGATTTCAATATCCAAAGATTTGTGTTGAAACTGGTCATTAAAAACCAAATGTATCTCCTCAAATCCGGGATTGGGAATTATACGAAGAAGATTTGAAGTCATCAAATTATTTTCAAGAGCAGCAGGAAATCCCAAAATTTTACAAGTTGATGTAGTATAACCTGAAACCAAAGCGTCAGAAAGACAATTCAGGTAACACTCCAGGTTGGTATACCCTGACGTTCCGGTTACTGATTGTGAAAATGTAGTCAAATTATGATCCTGAACTAAAGGATTACTACCCATGACCTCTTCCCAATAATCCGGCATTCCGTCGCTATCTGCATCCGCCGGGGGTAAAACACTATTTTCCACCAAAAAAGCATCGTCTGCTCCGGCCTGATCGACAGGAAGAGACAATATTTGATTTTGAAGGACCGCTCTCATGAGCCTTTCATCCATTTGGTCTCTTGGAAAAGCACCCGAAAAACGGCCGATAAAACCCTGAAGTTCACTGGTTGTATGATAATCGATCTCAGGAAACAAAAACCTTTGACCGGCTCTGGCAGCTATGCCAAAATCAGTATTGGGGTGACCGTCAGGAAAATCATTGCAACAATAAAACAAATCGTAATCTGCATATTGAGGATACAAATTGAGTTTATTTCCCGAAAAAAACAATTGATTCTGACTGAAATGCAATAAATCATGATGAAACATACCATTACTGTATGTTGGTCTTGCAATTGAAAGATTTTTTATTGCATTCATTTTTACATAAAACTGGCTGTTAAATCCGGTATTACCTTCATACCATTGTTCTATCTGAGGATCCCAAAACAAATTATTAGACAACTCAAAATGTATGGTTTTCCCGTTACAAAACGGAGTTTCGCAGGATATTTCGGGCATTCTGCCTCCTATACGATTCCAAACATTGTGATGAATACTAATACTATCCAGAATTGAACTACTTTCAGAATAATTGATTAGCATACCTCCGAGATTGGCGTGACTTCCCAACGTCTCACCCAAAATACAATGCTGGATCGTCAACCGGCTGGATCTTGAGATATCGACAGCTTCATCTGAGGCATGTCCGAAAGAACAGTGATCAATGATCCCTCCATGTACACCTCCGAGGGTAATGCCATCTTCAGCCACCCAGTTTGTGGTTGGAAATTTTGTCCTGTCACCGATTCTGGAACGAATGTGACGTATAATAATATTGGACACCGATGGCTGTGACTCATTATACATCTCAAGCCCCCGAAGAATTATCCCTGAAGGTGATGTCTGTCCTGCCAGGGTAAAATCACCTCTGCCAACAGGAACTGAGATGGTACCGGGAATGACCCCACTTACCTTAAATAAAATATATCTGGGTCCTTCCGTTTGTAGTGCCTCCGTCAAAGAACCAGGTCCGGAAACGTTCAGATTGGTTACATAAACAACTTGTCCCCCTCTCCCACCGGACACTGTAGCACCAAATCCTTCAGCTCCGGGAAAGGCAGGCTGAGCTTGAAAAGTAAAACTAACAAAACAAATTATAAAAGTCAGAATACATTGAAGAACCTTCCACATAACTAAGGATATAAACTTGTTAATTAATGGGTTAAAAATACCAAAATTTTATATAATAATCTGAAAACATCAAAATATTTGTATAAACGTTTAAGGTAAACCGGTAGGAAAATAGCGGCATTCTGTATTTATAAAAATAAAAAAAGGGCCAGGCGGGGAGCCTTGACCCGTAATGAATAAACCAAACTCATCTTCTGGAGATGATATAAAAAAGACGAAAATCCAAAGTTGTATACCTGCTGCACCTGTAGAGGTGTGCATTACTGCATAAGCAGGCATGTGTCCATTGCAGAGTGTTAGTCTACATTGTCATATAAAAAACTATTGTTGGAAATAAATACGGTGCCGTCATCTTCCATATTGACAGAATACTTAGACTTTTGAACGGCTGTATGTTGAGCTTCCTCTTCAAGAACGACATTTCTGCGGGCGTAGGCCGGTATGTTTTCAAGGTCGGCAATGATTTTAGGATTGTCCAGAGGTTTGCTGTTGGCTTTGCGCAAAAACTCTCTTCTGGCGGAATCTGCTTCTCTTTTTGCTTTCAGCTCTTCACTCAGAACCCTTTGACCTTTTTGATCCCTGTCGTTTTGATTTGTTGTTTTTGATCTGTCATCCAAACTATTTTGTCTGTTTCCTGAATGCGAAATATTGGTTGGAACATCTTCAAATTCAAAAACGGTTGCAGCACTACCATTGTCGAATTCCATTTCGAATTCATCTTCCTCGATTACTACAGAAAATGGTTTTTCGAGCGGAACTCTTTTAATCTCCTGTTTTGTGGTATCTGTTTTCTGAAAAGAAAACTCTTTTTTCTTGGAACTACCTCCTTCAAATCCGGTAGCGATCAGGGTAATGATCAGTTTTTCACCCAAAGATTCATCATTACAATTACCCCAGATCAGATCAGTGCCGTAACCTGCCTCTTCCTGAACATAATCAGTGATTTCACCAATTTCATCCATGGTTACTTCCATGGTTCCGGATGTGATATTCAACAGGATGTGTTGCGCTCCACGGATATCATTATCTTCCAACAAAGGAGAATTTAATGCTTCATGAATGGCCTTTCTCGCTCTGTCTTCTCCATCAGCCACACCGGTACCCATGATAGCCACACCACTATTGCGCATGACGGTATTAACATCTTCAAAGTCAACATTTATATAACCCGGAACGGTAATAATCTCTGCAATACCTTTTGCAGCTGTGGTGAGGATATTATCTGCCTGACCGAATGCGGCTGTCAAACTTAAATTGCCGTGCATTTCACGCAATTTGTCATTTGAAATCACCAGAATCGAATCGACATTCTTTTTGAGTTGATCCAAACCTTCCAAAGCCTGACGTTGTCTCCTCATCCCTTCAAACTTGAAAGGCAACGTAATAATAGCTACTGTCAGGATTTCCATTTCTTTGGCCACTTTGGCAATAATCGGTGCGGCACCTGTTCCTGTCCCACCGCCCATTCCGGCGGTGATAAACAACATTTTGGTACCGTCAGACAACCATTTGCGAATATCTTCAATGGACTCAATACAGGATTGTTTTCCTACTTCAGGAAGGCTTCCTGCCCCTCGACCCTCTGTGAGGTTAGGTCCCAGGGCAATTTTTGTATTGACCGGATTGTTTTCCAATGCCTGCGCATCGGTATTACATATGGCAAAATCCACGCCGTTGATCCCTTGTCTGAACATATGCCCGACTGCATTGCCACCGCCACCGCCGACGCCAATCACTTTTATAATGGATGTGTTATTTTTTTGTATATCGAATATCATAATGTCAATTTTTTAACGTCAAACAATGTATTAAAACTCAGAATCAGGAACGGTTTCAAAAAAATCTTTTGTGAAAGTAAACAACTTATTAAAGATTCCTTTTCCTTTTTTTCCTTCTTTTGTGTCATCAGGCAGGTCGTCACTATCATCCTGTTCGTCATAGATATCTTTAGGTTGAACCTTGTCAATTTTATCTTCCTGAATGACTGAAGTGATTTGTTTAAACTCTTCGACATAAGCATTTTTAGCATTGGCAATATTATCAATGCTGTATTTCAGCAAACCGACCGCCGTGGAATAAATCGGACTGGCCAATTGTGTGGTATACCCGTGAGCCAAATGTTCGACCGGATGACCTATTCTCGCCGGAAGACCGGTGTGATATTCAGCCAATAAATCAATATTTTTCAATAAAGATCCTCCTCCCGTTAACACAAGACCTGCGATCAGTTTATTTTCGTAACCTGACCTGCGGATTTCCCACAAGACGTAATCAAAAATTTCTTCAGCTCTTGCCTGGATAATTCTGGCCAGATTTTTTTCAGAAATTTCTTTATGATCTCTGCCTTTAAATCCGGGGATCGTGATAATTCTGTTGTCGTATATTTCATCTGCCAATGCAGATCCGAATTTTTGTTTCAGCTTTTCAGCTTGTTCATTCATAACGGTACATCCTTCCCGGATATCCCTTGTGATGACATTTCCGCCAAAAGGAATAACACAGGTATGTCTGATGATACCATCTTTAAATATAGTGATATCGGTAGTACCTCCGCCTATATCGATCAAGGCAACACCGGCTTCTTTTTCTTCATCACTCAATATTGACGCAGCTGAAGCTATAGGCTCCAGGGTGACATCAGCTACTTCAAGACCTGCTTTTTCGACACATCTGAGGATATTTCTGCTTGCCGTTATCTGACCGGTGATGATATGAAAGTTTGCTTCAAGCCTGACACCTGACATTCCGATCGGGTCAAAAATATCCTGCTCATCGTCGACTGTATATTCCTGAGGAACAACATGAAGGATTTTATCACCCGGAGGCAAAACCAACTTGTACATGTCTTTGATTAGCTTATCAATATCATTTTGATTGATTTCAGTATTTGAATCATGACGGACCAACAAACCGTGGTGGTGCAAACTTTTGATATGCTGACCTGCGATGCCTACATGGATAAGTTTAAACTTACAGCCGGCAGACTTTTCAGCGATATCAACAGCTTCCCGAATGGCTTTTACGGTTTTGTCAATATTGGACACTACCCCTCTGGAAACGCCTTCAGATTTGACGGTTCCGACGCTGACCACTTCGAGTTTGCCATACTCGTTGAGATAGCCTGCAATGGCACATACCTTGGTAGTACCGATGTCAAGGGCGACGGCCATGTTTTTAAATTTTGTTTGGTCTGTCATAGTACATATATTTAAAGATGAATACTGCTTATTAATGATTACGGTTTATGTTACTTTATTAATTATCTGTATTTTGTGTGGAAATCAGTCCACTATCTGACGGTGCTTTCATGGCTGTTTCACTGGAATTCAGTGAGGCTTCCGGCTTTCCGTCCACCAAAACCACCTGATTCACAAATTTTACATTCAATACAGGATAGCGGTTCCAACCCAATTTTGTCATACCATCCCGGTAAAAGATTTTCAGGTTATCAAACTTTTCATCCATTTGATCGGCTCCTCCAAAAACGATTTTTTCTTTTCCTACTTTGGGAATGAGAATGATTTCACCTGTTTCATCTACATAAATCTGTTCGACCAAAGCATGTAAAAATTCATCATTCCGAATGTATTGAATCATATTAAAAATATCTTTGAGAACTGATTTACCTTCTTTTTTATCAAAACCTTCCTGATAAACATCTATAAAACCATTCGCCAACGGAACCCGGACAGCACTTCCCTGAACAACAGGAACTTTTTTACCTTTAGCATCCAAAAAATAGGATGAACCCCTTTGATCCGTTATTCTGACGATAACTTCTTTAGGAACCAAAGCTATATGAAGTCTGTTCTTTGCATCAAAATAAACATCCACATGTTGTATTCTGGCATCTTTCTGTAGATCCCTCTCCAACTTCCGGCTATTGACAGAACGTATTTTTTTTCGATCCGGTGAAAATCCTAAAGATTTTACCATCAAAGATTTTACTTCTTTCTCTTGTATCAGACGACCGCTTTCGGCAGCCTGGATATGAATAACAACTGTGTCAACAGCTGCCATTTTTTTCCGTTGAACCGACAGAAACAACAGCCCGCCGATCCCGAAAAGGATTCCCATCCAAATCGCGACATTTCTGACTTTGTTTTTATTTAATCGTTTCAACATCTGTTGGTTTTATAAAAATAATGATTCCAATTTCTTTTTAATTTCCGGAACAAAAGTATCTATATCACCTGCTCCGAGCGTTATGATCACTTCGAGATCCTTCCATTGTATTGTCTCCATAAGATTTGTTTTGGAGACTAACACTTTGTGACTGTTTTTCATCTCCTGAAAAATCATTTCTGAAGATACTCCTTCCATCGGTAATTCTCTGGCAGGGTATATATCCATCAGGATAATTTCATCCAGCACATCCAGAGCTTCTGCAAATCCGATGTAAAAATCTTTTGTTCTTGAAAATAGATGCGGTTGAAAAATACCGGTTATCTTTTTATCAGGAAACAACATCTTTACTCCGTTTATGGCCGCATTTAATTCTGTGGGATGATGTGCGTAGTCATCTATAAAAACCACTTTTGGTCCTTTATGAATGATTTCAAACCGCCGTCTGATACCTTTAAAATGAGCCAGGGCGTCTTTCATATCATTTTCAGATGCTCCAAGATACTTTCCAATACTGATTGCAACGGAAGCATTTTCAACATTATGAAGACCCGGCAGATTACATACCCAGTTTACTGAGTTATGGCTGCCATCTTTTAAACCGAATACAAACTGACCATTTTTTACCATCGCATGATGTACAGATACATCGGTAGATTCACCTCCGAACTCTCTGATAGTTACCTCTCTTTGTGACAGATAATCCAGGTCCTTTTGGTTAAAATAAGCCAACAATCCTTTTTTGATGAGCAGAAGACCTTTTGGTTTGATTTGTCTGGCAAAATCAATAAAACTTTCTACCATTTTATCATGATGACCATAAATATCCAGGTGGTCGGCATCCATAGACAAAATAACGGCAATGGTCGGTGTCAGGTGTAAAAAGGACCTGTCAAATTCATCCGCTTCCAAAACTACCAGGTCACTGTCACCGGAAATAAAATTGCTTTGATAGTCGGTAGCAATTCCTCCCAAAAATGCAGATGGCTTCAAACCGCTTTTGTCCAGAAGAAAGGCGGTAAGCGTGCTGGTCGTCGTTTTGCCATGGGTACCGGCAATCGCAATTCCTACTTTTGAGCGGCTGATCAATCCTAAAACCTCTGACCGTTTCATCAATGGCAGATTTTGTTTTCTGACAAAATCCAAACCCTGATGGTCTGCCGGTATTGCCGGAGTGTACACAACAAGATCTATTTCCGAAGGAACCAAAGAAACCTCATCTTCAAAATGAATCAAAATACCTTCTTCTTCAAGTTCTGAGGTGAGCAATGTTCGGGTTTTATCATAACCACTCACTTTAATGCCCAACCGCAAAAAATACCTTGCAATGGCACTCATCCCAATACCTCCGATGCCGATAAAATATACATGTTTTAAGTTCGACAAATCCATGGTATCAAGATTTGACTTTTGATGAACCAATTTTCAAAATCTCTTCCGCAATCTTTATTGCGGCGTCCGGTTTGGCAAAAAAACCGATTTGTGTGGCTAATGATGACAACTTTACATCTTCGTGTACCAGTTGAGCCATGGTTTTGACGAGCATATCCGCTGCATCAACATCTTTGACCAAAACAGCGGCGCTTTTTTCGACAAGAGCCATAGCATTGGCCGTCTGATGATCTTCAGCCACCATGGGTGAAGGGACCAATATGGCAGGTTTACCAAGTAAAGCAAGCTCAGAGACTGTCAACGCACCTGCTCTGCATACCACAAGGTCTGCAGCCTGGTACATCAATGGCATATCGTCAATAAAAGCAAACGCTTTCACATTTGGCAATTTTAAGACCTGATGCTGACTGTATTCCGGCCAGTAAATTTTGCCTATTTGCCAGATGATATTTATATTTTCCTGGATTATCCCTTCGGACAATCCTTTTTTTACGGCTTCATTCAAAGTTTTTGCTCCCAGGCTTCCGCCGAAGATAAAAACCGTTTTAGCGGATGTTGATAAACCAAGTTTTTGCAGCGCTTCTGTACGGGTTAACGCTTCCTGACTTTTGATTTTACCACGGATCGGATTTCCCGTAAAAAGAATTTTATCTTTTGGAAAAAACTTATCCATATGCTCATAAGCCACAAAAATCCGGTTTGCTTTAAAACCCAGAATCCTGTTGGTCGCACCGGCATAAGAATTTTGTTCCTGCAATACAAAAGGAATTCCCATCCAGTTTGCTACCTGCAAAGTAGGCCCGCTGGCATAACCGCCCACACCTACGGCAACATCCGGTTTAAACTTTTTCATCAACCGGTATGCTTTCCACAAACTGGTGATCACTTTAAACGGAAATGACAGGTTTTGCAAAGTGATTTTCCTTTGAAAACCACGAACCGGAAGGCCGGTAATCGGATACCCCGCTTTGGGTACCAGGTCCATTTCCATCTTTCCTGTTGCTCCGACAAAATGTATATCAGTGTCAGGCGCTTTTGCTTTCAAAGCGTCCGCTATCGCGATGGCCGGAAATATATGGCCACCTGTTCCTCCGCCACTAATGATTACTTTCATCTTCGACACTGAGATTTTCAACTTTTCTATTTTCTTCGTAAGACTTTTCTACAAAACGACTTACGCTTAATATGATTCCAAGAGAGATACACGTGAATAAAAATGATGTTCCTCCCATACTGATTAATGGCAATGTAAGACCTGTAGCAGGAACCAACTGAACCGACACGGCTATATTGGCAAATGCCTGGACCACTATATTAAGGGTCAAACCTATCGCAAGGATGGCACCAAAAGTTTTCGGACTTCTTGTAACGAGCCGGACACTTCTGAACAGCAACCACAAAAAGAGTCCCACGATGGCAAAACCGCCCAACATGCCGTATTCTTCACAAATAATGGAATAGATAAAGTCTGCATACGCGTATGGTAAAATATTCCTTTGAATACTATTACCCGGACCGACACCAAACCAACTACCTGATGCAATCGCTGTTTTTGACTGCTGAACCTGATATTCACCATCAGAGTTCAGAAATTCATCCACCCGCGAAACCCAGGTTTCTACCCTGACATGTTCCGGAAACTGGAGTCCGATATAGTATATCAGACCAAAAACAAGCGCTCCGCTCAATATGAGTAAAAAAACATATTTTAATGATATCCTTCCGATAAACATCATCAAAAAACAAGTTGCAAACAACAACGCTCCGGTCGAAAGGTCATTCGGAATAATAAGACCCGTAACAACCACAATCGGAACAATAATCGGCAAAAAAGCATTTCTGAATTCTTTGATATATTCCTGTCGCATAGCCAGAGATCTGGCGACGTACAGAATCAAAGCCAGTTTTGCAAAATCCGATGTTTGAAAAGACATATCCAGAATAGGAATTTTAATCCATCTTGCTGCATCATTGATCTCAACTCCAAACAAAAAGGTATATACTAAAAGAGGCACCGCAATAATCATTAAAATTGGCGCGATCTTTGCATAAAACATATAATGGAGTCTGTATGCCAGATACATCAATGTGGCTCCCATAGCTATAAAAACGAGCTGACGAACCAGGTAGTATTCCGTGCTGCTTCCTGCATTCATCTTATATACTACACTGCCTGATGTACTGTATACAACAAGGAGTGAAAAAAGGATGAGCAATGCGACGATAAGCCAGACTACCCGGTCACCTTTTAATTGAGAATATGCATTTATAACTACTGACAATCTATTCGGATTTACAATTCACAAATATTTTTGTAGGACAAAACAGCTTCTTTAAACTGGTCACCTCTGTCCATATAATTTTTAAACAAATCAAAACTTGCACATGCCGGAGAAAGTAAAACCACGTCGCCGGGTTCACTGAAATCGTGTGCCATAACCACTGCTTGTCTCACCGATTGGGTTTCATAAATCTCAGGAATCAAACTTCCGAAAGAATCCTTTAACTTTTGGTTATCAACACCAAGACAAATCAGCGCTTTTATTTTTTCACTGGCAAAGGATAACAAAGCAGAATAATCATTCCCTTTGTCTGTACCTCCTGCGATCCAGATAACCGGTTTATTCATGGCTTCCAATGCATAAAACACAGAATCCACATTGGTCGCTTTACTATCGTTGATGTAGGTAACACCGTCAATCACATCTACTTTTTCAAGCCTGTGGGGAAGATTAACAAAAGTGCTCAGTCCTTCATTGATCTGATTTTCTGTCAGACCCATCTTACGACATGCCTCCACGACACACTGTCCGTTGAGAAGATTGTGGCGGCCCAATAAAACATAATCATAATAACCATTGCCATTTTGGGTCACCAAACCGTTTTTGTACTGTTCAGCATACACAGGAATCCTTTGAGCCTGTGTTGTGTTTTCTTTGAGTCTTGAAACAATTTCAATATCGTCACCATTATAGATAAAATATTGATTGTCTGATTGATTTTCTGCGATGCGCAATTTAGCTGCAGCATACAAATCCATTTTGTTGTCATACCTGTCCAGATGATCCGGAGTGATATTCAGCAACATGGAGATATCAGGTTTGAATGTATCAATGTTGTCCAATTGAAAACTGCTCACTTCCAGAACCATGTATTCCGGTTGTCTTTCGCTTACAATTCTGGCAAAACTTTTTCCGTAATTGCCTCCTAATTCAACATCAAAGCCTGCGTTTTTTAAAATGTGGTAAAAAAGTCCCGAAGTTGTAGTCTTCCCATTTGAACCTGTTATGGCAATGGTAAAGCCCGAATAAAACATAGAACCAAACTCAATCTCGGAAATCACTTTCCGACCCTTTTCTTTTAACATGCGCAGGGCCGGCGCATGATCCGGAACCCCGGGACTTTTTACAACCACCTCAGCTACCAACAGCCGGTCTAAATTGTGACCCCCTTCTTCGAAGGAAATCGATTTGCTAACTAACTCAACCTTTATTTTATCGTCAATAAGACTATGATCACTTAAAAAAACCTCCATTCCCATTTTTTGGGCCAATAAGGCTGCTCCGACACCGCTTTCTCCTCCTCCGATAATTACTACACTTTTCATTATCGTATTTTTAAGGTTATGACACTGATGACTGCCAACATGATTCCAATAATCCAGAATCTGGTGACAATTTTAGACTCATGCATTCCCAGTTTTTGAAAATGGTGATGCAAAGGCGACATTCTGAAAATTCTGCGGCCTTCACCGTATTTTTTCTTTGTATATTTGAAATAGGATACCTGAAGAACTACGGATAAATTTTCAACCAGAAATATTCCGCATAAAATTGGTATCAACAATTCTTTTCTCAATAAAATCGCCAAAACCGCTATGATTCCTCCCAGCGTAAGACTACCGGTATCTCCCATAAACACTTTGGCCGGATAAGAATTATGCCATAAAAATCCGATACACGCACCTATAAAACAAGCCGAAAATATCACCAATTCTGCGGATTCAGGGATAAACAATATATCCAGATATCCCGCTATAATGGTGTGACCCGATACGTAAGCAAATATCCCTAAAGTCGTTCCGATGATGGCAGATGTGCCTGCTGCCAGACCATCAATACCGTCAGTCAGGTTGGCTGCATTACTTACTGCAGTCACAATAAACACGACGATTATTGAAAACAAAATGGACAGGATCAATCCGGAATTATCCGGTATAAACCAAATCAGAGATTTATAGTCAAAATTGTTTCCCTTATAAAAAGGAATATTGGTCAGGGTCGACTTAACATGAGCCATTTGTAATATTTTGGCTTCATCATTGACCTTTGACACTACGGTGGAATATGTTTTTGTAATTTCATATCCGCCGGATTGAGCCGCATCCAAAGGCATTCTGATGACGATATCTTTGGAAATTATCATGGTAATACCTACGACCAATCCAAGGATAACCTGTCCAAATATTTTCATTTTGCCACTGAGACCGTCTTTATTTTTTTTGAACACCTTGATGTAGTCGTCTGCAAACCCGATAATTCCCATCCAAACCGTGGTAAAAATCATCAGAATAACATAAATGTTATTTAGTTTGGCAAACAAAATACATGGAATTAAAATAGAAAGTATAATCATAATCCCACCCATCGTCGGTGTGCCCTCCTTAACCTTTTGGCCTTCAAGACCCAGGTCGCGGACGGTTTCTCCTACCTGCAAGTTTTTCAAAGAACGTATGATCCTTCCTCCGAAAATCATCGTAATGATCAGTGAGAGGATGATCGCTGCACCTGCTCTGAACGTAATATACTGGAACAATCCTGCTCCGGGTATATTATATGCTTTGTCCAGAAAATCAAAAATATAGTGCAACATGTATAAATATATTAATAATAAATACTCATTTTTTCTTTTTTCTCAAAATTAACAGCGCAGAAGGTTTTTCAGAACTTTTCCCAAAAAGCTCCTCCTGCAACTGTTAAACCAACCTGAGAATGATAATAGAACCTAAATCTTTCAGAAAAAGGAATCCAACCCGATTCGCTATTCCCGGTTTTTGATCAGAAATTCTGTCAAAAACTTTTTATCGTCAAAGGGAGTCTTTACTCCCATTATTTCCTGATATGTTTCATGCCCCTTTCCGGCTATAAGAACGACGTCTCCTGCCTTAGCCAATTTCACTGCGGTTTTGATGGCGGTTTTCCTGTCGGTAATTCTGAGAACTTTTGATACCAGATTTCCGGTAATTCCCGCTTCCATGTCGTCGAGGATGGCTTCAGGATCTTCTGTCCGGGGATTGTCGCTGGTAATAATCAGTGTATCTGATTTTTCAGCTGCAATCCTTGCCATGAGCGGTCTTTTGGTTTTGTCACGATCACCGCCGCAACCTACAACAGAGATTACATTTACTTTTTTATCTTTTACTTTGTGGATAGTATCCAAAACATTATCCAAAGCATCCGGTGTATGGGCATAATCGACTATCCCGCATGTTTTTGTCGTCGGATCAAGTACCTGTTCAAATCTACCGGCCGGTCCGTTTAAGGAAGATAAAGCGGTCAGTACGGATACCGGTGATTCGTCCAACAAGACTGCAGTACCGTAAACACAAAGTAAATTATATGCATTAAAATCTCCGATCAATTTAAAAAAAGCCTCTGTTCCGTTGATTTTCATCAATAAACCCATGATATTGTTATCAATGATGGCTCCTTTAAAATCAGCCATGGAACGGAGAGAATACGTTTTGATGTCAGCTAATGTATTCTGTACCATCACCCGTCCTCTTTTATCATCTATATTTACCAAGGCATAACTTCCTTTCGGCAAATGATCAAAAAACATTTTTTTAGCGTCAATATAATTTTCCATGGTTCCATGGTAGTCCAGGTGATCCTGGGTGATATTGGTAAAAAGAGCTGCTTTAAACCTCAGACCACCGATTCTTTCCTGAACCACAGCATGAGAACTCACTTCCATAAATACATGAGAACAACCCATGTTTTTCATCTCTGCCAGTAGTCCGTGTAATTGGATTACATCCGGTGTCGTATGAGTCGAAGGAATAACTTTATTTCCGATTTTATTTTCAACCGTAGAAATCAGTCCGCATGTATAACCCAAAGCCGTAAACAAATCGTACAATAATGTAGCGACGGTTGTTTTTCCGTTTGTACCGGTGACTCCTGTCAGGATGAGGTGATCACTCACCTTACCAAAAAAAACATCGGCCATTTTTCCCGCCATTTTGCGGACATTTTCAGTTCTGATATAGGTAACATCTTCTGCTACAACTTCCGGAAAACGCTCGCATATAATGGTTTTTGCACCTGATGCAATCGCTTTGCCAATGAACTGATGGCCGTGGGTCAAGGTACCTGGAAAGGCAAAAAATACAGAATCCTCTCTTACTTGTCTGGAATCAATGGTCAATGAATCTACTTCTCTGTCCAAAGTTCCCGAGACTTCCGCAATGTCCTCCTGGGGCAATATGTCAAACAACTTTTTTTTACTTTCCACTATCTATCATCTTTAATGTAAATAGAGTGCTATCTTTTGTCGGGCCGCTTTTGTACCTGCGGGAATACTTTGCCGCAGTACCTTACCGGCACCATAAAATTCTACTTGTAAACCGACACTTTCCAGAAGGTAAGAAGCATCTCTGGCTCCCATACCCAAAACGTTGGGAATAACTTTTTCACTGACGTTGTTTTCGCTGAAAAGCATGGTATTTCCGGATGGATCCGCAACCGCCCATTTACCTTTCTTTTTGGTATGATAGGGCACGTTAACATAAGTAAATATTTGTTCCAGGTCCTCTCTGAATCCGGTACTCCGATTAGGTAAAGAGGTATTATTAACAAAAACGGTATCGTTTATGGATCTTGCTGTTTTATTGCGCATTCCATATATTTTTTCTGCTACTTCTTTAAAAACAGGTGCTGCCACATAACCTCCGTAGTAAACTCCTTTGGGTTCGTACACCACAACCATAATCGTGTATTCCGGATTTTCAGCAGGAAAATACCCGCAGAAACTACCATTGTACTTGGCATATTCTCCACTTTTGGCATAATTAACCCTTGTAGTACCTGTTTTGCCGGCAAGGTTTACAAAATCCGATTTTATTGATTTTGCCGTTCCAGTTAAAACCACATTTTCCATCATTTTTTTTGCTGCGGCAATGTTTTCCGGTTTGGCAATCTGTTCTTTGAGAACCACAGGCTCAAATATTTTATTTTTTTCTCCTTTGATGATTTCTTTTACGAGATAAGGTTTCATCATTTTTCCTCCATTCGCGACAGCATTATAAAATGTCAGCATTTGGAGAGGTGTATTCTGTAATTCGTAACCGTGAGACATCCAGGGAACGGTAGTACCATACCAGGTATTTTTGTCTTTCGGATTTTTGAGTTCCGGTATGGCTTCTCCTGTGAGATCCACACCACAAGGCTCTGTAAATCCGAATGAAGCCAGTCTTTGGTACCATTTCTTACGTCCGTCTATCGAATTATAAGCATCATTTGCCAGAGATGCAATCCCCACATTTGACGAAAGTTCGAAAGCTTCTGACATGGTTACTATGGTTCTGTTATGTTTTTCAGAATCATGCATGAGCCTGTCAGAAAATCTTTTGGAACCATAATTCAGATTTACCTTTGTTTCTGCAGTGGCATAACCATCTTCCATTAAAGCCAGCACCGTGGCGAGTTTCATGGTAGAACCCGGTTCGCTCAATCTTGCGGTACCGTGATTATACATTTCCATATAACTTCCATCAACATTGCGGCTTAGATTGGTAAATGCTTTTATAGCTCCCGTTTTGGTCTCCATGACGATGGCAGTTCCGCCTTCAGCCTGATATCTGGTCAGCATATCAATCATAGAATGATGTACAAAATCCTGAATTTCAATATTTAACGTGGTAACGATATCATCACCTCTTCGAATATCATTTTCTGAAGGATCGTATAGCGGAACCCAGATTTCGCCATCTTTGGAAGTAAGTTTTTTCATAAGACGCTGATCTGCGTCTCCTTTGAGAAATCTGTCAAAATATCCTTCCAAACCGATTCTGTCGGCATTTTCGCGGTCAACTCCAATGGTTCTGCTAGCCATGTCTCTGAAAGGTTTAACCCTTCTGCCGTATCTGAAAGCGATCAAACCACCTTTATACTTTCCGTATCTGAGAATGGGTGCTTTTTTTATTTTTTTAAAAGCATCAATATCCAATCCTTTGGCAATAAAAAAGTAAGCATTTTTCTTCTTTTTATTGGCCATTAATTCAGATTTCCATTGGGAAGCAGACTTTTCTTTTACATATTCTTTGGAAAACCGGCTTAAAAAGAGTGCCAGAGAATCCACGTTTTCGTAAAAGATTTCGTCTTTTATTGTTTTTAAATCCATCCTGATTTCAAAGAACTGTACGGAGGTCGACAATAAGTGCATTTCATCGGAATAGATACTTCCTCTGTCCGCATCGACGACCTTCCATTTAATATTATCCGAAGCTTTAGCTCTCCATTTATCACCTTCGATTACGGATACTTTAAATATTTTAAACATGATGACAAGAGACGCTATCACAAAAAACAGCATCACCAGATACGCCCGCCAAAGCAACTCCTTTTTCTTGTCCATTCCGGTTTGTTATTCAATATTTATATTTACTTTTCTTTATGGGTGATCACCAGGGGAGGTTTCTGATTCGGAACCAAACCAAGGTGTTCGACCTTTGTCTCAATTTGCGATTGTATGCTACCGTACTCCAATTGTTGCTGGAGGTTCATGTAGTGCCATTTTGTATCCTTTACATCTTGCTTGAGAGTTTCAATCTTGCGCAAGGCCTTTTCGGAGGCATGTGCGTTGGAAATATAAATGACGCCCAACAAAACCAGGTAACATACAAAAGGCAAATTGACAAAAATCCATTCGACCCATTTCAGTCTAAAAATTGTAGTTTTCTTATCCTGGAAACTAGCCATACACGGAAATTTTACTTTATGATATCTTTTGAACTACTCGCATTTTTGCACTTCGGGATCTGGGATTGATTTTTTGTTCGTGCGGTGAAGGAAGCAACACATTTTTGCCGATCATTTCAAAAGGTTTGTTAATATTACCATACAGATCCTTATCTGCAATACCTTCGAAATTACCGGTTTTGAAAAAATTTTTAACTTCCCGGTCTTCGATACTGTGGTAGGTAATGACAACAAATCTTCCTCCCTGTTTCAACCATTGTAAACCTTGCTGTAACATTTCCCTCAGGGCTCCTATTTCGTCGTTGACTTCCATTCGCAACGCCTGATAGACTTGTGAAAAATATTTGAGCTGTGGTCCGATACATACGGATGTTAAAAGTTGATTCAGGGCAAATGTCGTGTTGATGGCAACTGAATGCCTGGTTTTACAAATCATTTTGGCCAATTGTTTTGCATTTCTTACTTCTCCGTATGAACTGAAGATATTTACCAGTTTTTCCTCAGGATATCGTGCCAGAACGTCTGCTGCTGTCAGTCCCTGGGAAGCGTTCATACGCATATCCAGAGGAGCATCAAAACGATAGGAAAATCCCCTTTCCGGAAAATCAAACTGATGGGAAGAAACACCTAAATCGGCTAAAATTCCATCGACATGTGTCACATCGTACCAGGTTAAAAAGCGACCGAAATACCTGAAATTTGCATTGATTAAAGTAAAATTTGCATCTTTCAGCATGTTCTGCCAGGCATCTTTATCCTGATCCACTGCGTATAAATGCCCTTTGGCACTTAAATGGTTAATAATCGATTTGGAATGACCACCCGCTCCGAACGTAACATCAAGGTACGTACCATCGGGATGGATTTGCAAAGCCTCTACACTTTCCTGCAACAAGACCGGTACATGATACTCTGTCATGGTGACGGTGGCGGATTAAAACCCAAACCATTTCCGAATATTCCTTCTGCTATAGAAGCGAAGTCATCGGGTTCCTGATTCAGCATGGATTCATACGCTTCTTTAGACCAGATTTCAATTTGTTGTTGATAAGCAAACAATACGACATCCTTGTCGATACCTGCATATTCCATCAAACTGCCCGGAATATTGATGCGCTCTGATGCATCCATTTCCAACTCCGTCGCGCCGCGGTAAAAATACCTGATAGCCTGTCTTTGTTGTGTGTTGTAAATGTTGAGCTGGTTTATCTCTCTTGATTTTCGTTCCCAAACTTCATTGGGATACAACATAAGATGTTTTTCAAAACCCCGGTTGATCGTAAACTTGTGATTTTCGTTGGTGCCTAGCTGCTTTATGATGGCAGCTGGAAGTTTCAGCCTTCCTTTGGCGTCAAGTTTACACTCATATTCTCCGGTGAACTGGTATTGTTTCACACTTCATGTTGGTTGTTGATGCAAATATAGAACGACTTTCCCACTTCCTCCCACTTTTTCCCAAAAATTATAAAAATATATACGATTTTTTTATAATTTGTTTTTGCCTGTAAGCAAATGACATACAAAGTGTAAACAAATTGATTACATTTTGTCCATTTCAGGCAATTTTAAAGAAAATCTAAGGAAAATTACAGACTCAGGTTGGATATTAAATATTACGCAAAATTACAATATATATGATATATAAAGTAGTGTTATCTGTATATCATTGTAAAAAAATTTACTATACATATATATAATAATAATATTTACAGATAAAAGTATAGTATAATGTATATTATATATATACCTGATTTTTAAAAAAAGGTATGAATCAAACTGTTTTATCCTTATTTTTCTCTAAAGGAATAACACAGTGATCCTTTCTTTTTCCCGATTTTTTACATTAAGATTTTTCCAAGGGTCCGCCGGATCTAAAAAATGTATAAAGTGTGATTTAGTTATTTCTAATTGGTAAAAAAACTTATCCACGCTTTTTGATAATATAATTTTAATTGACCCTTTTTGTGACAGAAAGCTATAATTTCTTTTCAACAGTGAGACAGGAAGTCAATCATCTGACGTTTACCCATTGGTTTTTAATTCATCTAACCGCATTATCTTAAAAACCTGATGGTAACATTGTATGCAGTATTTACCAGGTTGCCATAAAGAACCCCTGGTTTCCAAATTAAACTTTCTTCTTTCATCAGGTTAATCAATCTGATTGTTTCTTCTTTGGAACCATATCCAAAATCATTTACAATACCTATACCACCGATTTCTCCGTTTTTGTCGACGACAAATCTGGCGTCAACCCTACCCTCTATATTATCTTTTAAAGCTTGTTCCGGATATTCCAGGTTCTGATTTATAAAATTCATAAATTCGTTGTGAGCACATATTTCCTTTTCTTTCAGATCATCTATATTTTCACAATATCGGTGATAAAATCTGGGCTTTATATCCACCTCCTGAGCAGAATAAATTTTTTTATCCTCGTTTGAACGCAACATTTTGGTAACTTTGTGTAATAAAAAAGGTACCGGAAGTGTGTATATGACATAAACCGGTGTATCATTTTGCAACCCCGGTATCCATGGTTTTCCGGATTCACTTATCATTCTGAATACCCGGTCAACCTCTTCGCCACATCCATAACCAATATCTTGTATGATCTCAATATTTTCAACCTTACCTTTTTTTGAAACGGTAAACTGAACTTCAACAAAACCTTCAATTTGATTTTTATAAACATCTTCCGGATAATGAAGATGTTCGTAAATTTTTTCCATTAATGCTCTATGGGCACAATCTTCTTTGATTCCTTCAGTAACATTTCCCATACTTTCGCATGTACTGTTAAAAAACCTGGGCTTATGATCGACGCTTGTATAATCCATCACAATTGGATATGCGTTTGGATCTGTTGTATCTTGTTTTTCATGTTGTTTGTAAAAATTGTTCAGGTTTATATTGCCAAAAAGGCCGTTTGTACTTAAGGTACAAAACAATATTACATAAATCTTACATTCAATCCGATTACAAAAATAGCTAATGTGACTACAGATTATTTGAAACATAGGTCAAGTTTAAAAAAATGAAAGGACAAACCTATATTTTTTTTTAAAAATTTCATATCAGAATACCGGAAATATTCTCTGAGACTTTGCCATTTTTGTTATTCCGGCCTCATCAGACTAAAATATAAATAATAAAAATCTGATCATGCCATTTTGCTTCAGCATGACTCTCTTTACCCATCAAAGATTTTATTTTTTCTAATTAACTATATATCTGTTATTTACATATTAAGAAATAAAATATGATTAAACTAATTTGTTTCTTCGGGTTTTTATCACATACCTTTGTACCATGGTAAAACAAATACATACAACATTGTGGTGGTGGCACTCATTCCTTCGGATGAGTCTTTTCCTCTATTGACATAGTACATATTTGTATCCATTAAAAAGCGGACTCATTCGAACAACGGATGAGTCCGCTTTTTTTTTATCTCTATGTAACATTTAAATTTTTTCAATATGTCAATCAAAAAAATCTTTTTAGACGAAAGAGAAATGCCCTCAACCTGGTACAACATTGTGGCTGATATGCCCAATAAACCTTTGCCTCCCTTACATCCGGGCACAAAACAACCTGTTGGACCTGAAGATTTGTTGCCTCTATTTCCGATGGCCCTTATCCAACAGGAAGTCAGCATGGAAAGGGACATTCAGATTCCTGAACCCGTAATGGATGCATATCGTGTATACAGGCCTACTCCGCTGGTCAGGGCTTACGGCCTCGAAAAAGCCCTTGATACGCCCGCCCGGATATATTACAAATATGAAGGTGTCAGTCCCAGTGGTTCACACAAACCCAACACAGCGATTGCACAAGCGTATTACAATTCTTTGGAAGGTGTTAAAAAAATAACCACCGAAACAGGTGCCGGACAATGGGGTACTGCATTGAGTTACGCATGCCAACTATTTGGAATCGAATGCGAAGTCTATATGGTCAAAGTGAGTTATAACCAAAAACCATATCGCAGACACATCATGAATCTTTTCGGGAGTCAGGTTTTTGCCAGTCCATCAGACAGAACCCATGCGGGGAGGACCATTCTCCAAAGAGATCCGTCCAATCAGGGAAGTCTGGGTATTGCTATCTCTGAAGCTGTAGAAATGGCTGCTGCTGATCCTTCAACAAAATATGCTTTAGGTAGTGTTCTTAACCACGTTTTGCTACATCAGACTATCATAGGCCAGGAGGCAAAAAAACAACTTGAAATGGCGGGTGATTATCCGGATATTGTCATCGCTCCTCTTGGAGGCGGATCAAATTTTGCAGGATTGGCCTTCCCTTTTTTGAAAGACAACCTGACAGAAGGCAAAAATATCCGTTGTATTGCCGTAGAACCGGCATCTTGTCCCAAATTGACCAGAGGTGAGTTCAAATACGATTTTGGAGATACCATGGGACTAACTCCTTTGTTGCCGATGTTTACTTTAGGACATGACTTTATGCCTCCTGATATCCATGCCGGAGGATTGCGGTATCACGGTGCCAGTGTTTTATGCAGCCAATTACTGAAAGATGGCCTTATTGAAGCCCAAGCTAAACAACAAATTCCTTGTTTTGAAGCGGGCGTATTATTTGCCAAAACAGAAGGTATCGTTCCTGCTCCTGAAGCAAATCACGCCATTGCTCAGGTTATCGAAGAAGCGCATAAAGCCAAAGAATCGGGAGAATCAAAAACGATCTTGTTTAATCTTTGCGGTCACGGACATTTTGATATGACTGCTTATCAGGATTATTTTGCAGGAAAACTGCACAATCATGAGTTGGCTCAGGAAGTAATCACAGGAAGTATAGCCGGGATTCAAAACCTGCAGCCAGTCTGAAGGACAACCTTAAATTTGTAAAAGGATCATTCATCATGAATGGTCCTTTTTTTTAGCTGACCATTAAAAGGAATCAAAAAAATCAATTGAATAACCTATTCCAACAACATCCTCAAATCTTCCTCAGGCAATTCAAAATCCTGACTTTCACTGATGATTTCTTCAGCAAGGTTTTTTTTCTTTTCCTGCAAAATCAATATTTTTTCTTCAATACTACCTTTGGAAATAAATTTTTTGACAAAAACCGGGCGACTTTGACCGATTCGATGTGCCCGGGCTTCAGCCTGATATTCAATGAAGGGATTCCACCAGGGATCGAGGATAAAAATGTAATCGGCTGCAGTGAGGTTGAGGCCTACCCCACCTGCTTTGAGCGAAATAAAAAAGATTTTGACATTCGGGTCTTCCTGAAATTGTAGTACTGATTTTTGTCTTTCCTCAGAAGATTGGTCTCCTGTCAGAATAACAAAAGGTAGATTTTCCTCTTCACTCCAGGATGCGAGCAGATGTAATACAGACTTAAATGCTGAAAAAACCAAAACTTTATGACCGGCACCACATAATATGTTTAATTCGTTTTTGACATCTTCCATCTTACCGGAAGAACCATTATAATGTTTGTCGACCAAAACGGGATGATTGGCTATTTGCCGCAACCGCAATAAAGACACCAAAACCATCATCTTATTGACCTTCACTTTGCCGTTTTCGTCAAGGATAGCATTTCGGATAGCGGATTTTTCCTTTTCAAACAGTTTTTGTTGCAACACATCCATTTCAGCATAGTGTATTTGCCTGGTAAGTTGCGGCAATTCGGGTGCCACCTGATATTTTGTCCGTCGCAACAAATAAGGTGCAATCATATTTTTCAGTTTCGCTTTTTTTTCTTCGTCATTATTTTGCTGAATAGGTTTCAGAAAATTATTTTCAAAAAAAGAAAATGATCCCAAAATATCCGGATTGATAAACTGCATTTGAGCCCATAATTCGCGGAGACTGTTTTCGACCGGCGTTCCGCTCATACTGATTTTATGATTCGCTTGTATTCTGTTGAGGTGTTTGAATGTTTGGCTGTCCTTATTTTTGATCGTCTGACTTTCGTCCAAAATGATATATTCAAATCTGAAAGTCGACAATTTTTCTATGTCAAGTACTGCTGTTTTGTATGTTGTCAAGATGACATCAAAGGCTGAAAGCGTGACACCCGGTTTGTTTCGGTTAGCTCCGGCGTACACATAAGTAAATAAAAAAGGAGCAAAACGGGTCAATTCCTGATACCAATTGAATACCAATGAAGCCGGCAATATCACCAATGCTTTGAGAGGTTGGTATATTCTTTCGTCGGCAAACAAATTTAATTGGCGTCCTGCTGACACCGTTTCTTTTGACTCGTTTTTAAAACTTTCCTTGACATGAGCCAATAGAGCAATGACCTGCAGCGTTTTACCCAATCCCATGTCATCGGCAAGCAAACAACCCAAACCATTCATTCGGTGGCTTAACATCCACTTAACCCCGTGTTTCTGATAAGGTCGTAAGGTTCCTTTAAGGTGGGCACCGGGTTCATAGACCACTTCATCAGGAGACAACAATTTTGTGTCTTTTACGGAATCATTTATGTCCGGATTTTCATTTTCCAATAAAGTATGGTGGCTTTTATGCAACAAAAACCGCTGGCCATCCCATTGGCCAAACAAAACAATTTCAGCCAGACTGGCCATCATCTCCTCAGGAATGATAAAAAACAATCCGTTGTCCAGAGGAAAATACGGGTTTTTGTTTTTAATAAAAGGAAATAATTTAATTACCGGAATTTCGTAATCACCAACCACACAGGTACCATAGACGTCAAACCAGTCATTTTCAAGTCGGGAACCAAAATTCCATGTTACGTCGGAGATCAGAATTTTTTTATTGTCAATCGATATGTCAGATATATCAAAACCGTTCAGTTGTTTCTGTTTTTTACCCAGGTGATGAACCACACCAAAAAAGTCCTCATTCACGTAAAAATGTCTGCTTTCATCCATATTAAATCCACATTGCAGTAATATATCGCAGAATCGGGATTCTTTTGCAAAATCTCTTTTAATATGGGTAACAGAAATATCACCCTGTTCATTGATTATCAACTTATTGCGATAAGGCGTTTTTTCCCAGTGAGAAAATTTTTGTTTCTGATAGTAAAAAACCATATCTAATACTAATCTTTTGTCAAAAAAAGACTCTTTCAGATTGAGTTGTACTTTGGTAATTTCTTCTTCTGTTGTAAAATCAAATCCTGTGGTTTCAATTTGAGCCAGGTGAAGATTTTCGACAACAAACTTTTCAAAAAAGTCCTTTGACAATGTCTCCGGAATAAAAAGTGAATCTTTTTTCAAAAACGGTTTAAACCGCACTCCGTTGATATCCTCAACCCGAATCAGTTTTTGACCGACTGTCAACCATGCAGGTTCTTCATTGATTAAAGTAGCTGAAAGGTCAACCGGTTTGTGCATTTCATCTGCCACGGAAAGTTTGAGGGTATATAAGACCCCTTTCATCGTTTTGTCAAAATACAAAACAGCTTTTGCCCGGAATGGAAGAAAGGCCAGCCGTACCTCTTCAAACCGGACTTTTCGTTCAAGATTCCAACAAATGTCCAGTTGATGTTCTTCACAAATCTGTAAAAGCTGATCCATTCGTTTATCAATATACCGGGAGAAAAGTTTTTTTTGATCTTTATCCAAAAAAAGTGATTTAACGGCGACTTTTTTAGATTTGTTTTTATTGAAGTAGAGTTCAATATTTTTTGGAGATAATTCTTCGGTTAAAGCCAATGCTTTTTCTAATGCAGGCGATATTTGACGAATGTTGTACCCTTCCAGTAAATCCGGCTTTGCCAAAGCCCTGTAATACAACATCTGACCTTCCGTATTACATTCAATAATGTAAGCCTGTGGCAAAACCCTTTCCCACTCTGTCATCAGAAAAAGTGAAAAACCGACCTTATAGTTTTCAGCCATTATCTGTTTTCGGGTGAATCAAAAAAAAATGCCGGAAAAAAGTTCCGGCATATAAAAACATATACGTTTAAAAAGGATTATCCTTTAAAATTTTTATTGATTTCTGCTACAATTTTCTGCGCTTTGTTTACCATAGTATTTTCATCGTCCATGATATTGAAGGCAAGCATAAATAAAAATTTATCATCATTTCTCCAGTAAAAACGTTTCATTTCGTAAGAATAGGCACCTTCTACACCGGCATCAAATTTTTTGTATTTTACCGGAGCTTCCCCACCCATAACATTTTCACCGTCAGTGATTTTTGCAGAGATAAATTTGGTCACCCATTCCGGAAACTCGTCATAAACAGGATTGATCATCACCTGGATCAAAATGCCGGCATCAGGTTCCTGTGCAGAATTTTCCCACTTAAAAAAACACGATGTATAATCTTTTTTGGTAGGGTCTGAAGCATCTTTAATGGTAACATTTTTGTCCATTAAACCCAGATTACTTTTGATCCAATCTAAAGAAACAATGGTACAGGCACTTGGAACGGTGATTCCGGCGGGGTTGGCGGGCATTGGTTTACCTTCTGCGGTTAATTCCGTTTTTGCGGCATCATTTTTACATGACGAAAAAGAGAATACCATCAGTAAAACAACGATTAAAGGATATAATTTCATATTACTATTTATTTTAATGTAAAAAAACGCACAAATATAAAGATTATTATTAATGTAAGAAAGCCGTAACAGAATTAAGCATATTTTCTTACATGAAAAATTGGTGTATTGAATGAGTACAAACCGTATTAAAGAGTCCCGGCTTTGTTGAGATAGGTATCCAATCCTTTTTCGTAATCTTTATCCAGAAAATAACGGATATACTTTTTGTAATAAAGAGCCAGTAGTTGGGGATCCTCTGGACTTTGGGCTATCACTTCATCAATATGTGCCAATCCATATTCAAAAACCGGATGTAATTTTTGGATTATTTCATCAGGAATATCGTTTTTAGCAATCCAGACTGCAAAAACAAAAGGTAAACCTGTCCATTTTTTCCAACTGGTAGCCAGATCCAGCTTATATTTAAAAAAATGTTCGTATTGAAATACTTTATCGCCGATCATCAGGGTAGCCTGACCTTCTGCGAGAACGTGATTTTCGATCTTTTTGGTTACGAATGATGGTCTGATGTGTAAAACATCCCGAATGATTAATTTTGCGAGGATCACGGATGTCATGGAATGGTCGTCCAGTACCACTTCCTTCCACAGTTCAGGAGGCTGGTTTGAAAACAAACAAACGGTTCTTACTTCGTCATCAGCGGCAATGCCATAAGAGGTTATTCTTTTATAGTTTTGTAGTGTTAACAGGGAGCCGGCGGGTACCAATGCGATGTCTGCCTCATTATATTGAAAAGCACGGGCACATTGGGCGGGGTTTAAAAGAGAGATATCAAAAATTTCCGATATACCTTCTACCTGTTTAAATCCATAAAGAAAAGGTTTGGCATTCAGATAATTCACCATGGCAATGGTGTATTTTTTATGCGACATATTTGTTAAAAATACTTAATAAACTGGCTTAAAATACGAAAGGACTTACCTTTTCAGGCAAGTCCTTTCCGGAATTGATCTTAAGAAATCTTAATAACTTCTTCCTCTTGGGTTAAAACTTCTGTTGTTATCCCTTCTTGGCGGTCTGTCTTCTGCTTTTTTGCAAACAATTGTCTGACCTTCGAAATCTGTTTCGTTAAGGTTGGCAATTGCAGCTTGTCCTGCATCAGCACTAGCCATTTCTACGAAGGCATAACCTTTAGACCTTCCTGTTTCTTTGTCAGTGATGACTTTAGCTGAAACCACTTCACCATAGTTTCCAAATAATTCTCCTAAAGACTCTGAAGTAGTCCTGTAGTTTAATTTCGCTACAAAAATATTCATTATAAAAAATTAAAAAAATAAAAAAAAAAGAATGTTATAAAACCCGCTTTCGGGTTGTTTTACAAAATATCGATACAAAGATAATCATATTATGGATACTGTCAATATTTATTTTATTATTTTTAAGGATTTTTGCAAAAATAAGACAACATTAACAAAAAAAGCCGGACACACTGTGCCCGGCTTGTAAAACCCAGAATCATTTTATAAACACATTACTCGATCAAAATCATTTTTTTGGTGGCTTTGTAATTACCGGCTTCAAGCTGATAATAGTATACACCTGTTTTGCCACCCAAATGTGAAGACAGAATCAGGTGCTGATGTGTACCTTTTGATACATTGTCTTCTTTGTATTGGTAGACTTGTCTTCCGTTCATATCAAATACAGTAATCGATACGTTGGCTGCATCAACCAGGCTGTATGTGATTTTTGTATTTTCAGTGAATGGGTTCGGTTCGTTTTGAGCCAATTCGTTAAAGATGGCTTGTTGTCCGTTACCACCTGCCACAACCAATTGCAGTTTGGAGGTTTCTCCGCTGATGTCATACCATTCTGCTTTTACTTTTTCAGATTTGATTTGTACATGGTGGTTGTTTGTATTGTTTAATGCTGTAAACTTCAGGGTAAACAAAACATCATTGGCATTCATATGTACACCGTTTGGTGCATCGAAGCTTACGTAAATCAAACCTTCAGATGCTTCAGAAGCATTGATATGATCATTTTTGATACCGAATACTCCGGATTGAATTGATTCATATCTGAATGCTGTTGCATCAAACGTAAGAGTAAACTGTGTACCCAGGGTTGAAACTTGTTCGCTGATGGCAACAGGTATGGAAACTTTCTCTCCTGCTTTGAAGTTTGCTTCTTCCATAAGAAGAGACATACCTGCATTTCTGTTTTCCAGTTCTCTGGTTCTTGCATTGACGACTGCAGAATAATTGACGTCTCCCACTTTGACAGCGGTAAAGTTGACATCCGATTTGTTTTCAAACAATGAGTCAATATTTACTCTGTTTGGAAAATCATAAGGGAAAGTCGGGTCAATAAACTGGTAACCAGCCGGGATAAATCTCCATGACGTATTATTTTCAAAGGTTGATGTAAGACCTAAGATCAATTTTCTAAGTAATACGAGGTCACTTGAATTGATAGATCTTGAATTATTGATGTCAGCTGCAAGAAGTTCGTATGGAGTTTGGAATGGAGTAATGCCCAGGATGTGTCTCTGAATAAGTACAAGGTCTAAAGTTGATACGCCATTAGTTGCATCGTCATTTTTAAAGGCGTCAATAGACTTTGGATTAAAGGAGTTCACACCGGTAAAGGTATATTTACCTTCAACATTGGTCATACTTTTGTTTGTTTCGGCATTCAGCATGTTTACCAAACCAACTTCTGTATCTTCCAGACCGTCTTGTATGTATGTTGCAATTCTTCCTGAAACTGAAGGAAGTAAACCAGGTACGTCAGGACAAACATCTCTGAGTGGTGAATCCTGAAGAATCAGTACTACATCACAGAAATCACTGTTGTTTGATTTATCCAAAACATACATTTGTAAAGGAATTCTGTTTACCTGACCGTTTGGAATATCCGCACAGGTGAACGTTCTTGACGTTTGATTGCCTGCAGCGTTAAAAGAGTATCTCAATTCGCTCATGAGGTCACAGTTATCTTCACTTTTTACGTTGAAGTCGCTTGCCCAAACAGCTGTGCTTCCGGTATCATCCATGACCCATACGATTTCTCTGTAACATACAGGGGTCGGTGCTTTTCTGTCTCTGATGGTAACTCTGTAAGTACACTCTCTTTCAACTTTACATCGGTTCATCGCAAAAAATCTGATTCTGTGCGTTCCGACAGGTAAATTTTGTGATAAAACATTTCCGTTACCGGTAAATTCAATACTATTGTTATTACCCTGGTCGATAGACCATCTGTATCTGATATTGTTCGGATCTGTACAAGGATCAGTCGCTGTAGCTGATAAATTAACCAACTGGCTGCAATTATTGTCTGTATCATCTATGGTGATATCCGCACATGGTGTGGTAAAAGTTGGTGCCTGAGAACCCGTCAGCATGATGGTTTGTGTACGTTCCCAGATAGGTCCTGATACCGGATTATAATTACACCAGTCGATGATTCTCCATGTTCTCAAAATTTTGATACAAGCCTCAGGAGTTTCATAAAAAGCCTGATCTGTATGTGACATAGCCAGATTTGTACAATCCACATTGGTAGGAACAGGTTTACTGTTCAAAACTTCAGGTGTGGCATCATCCAGGTCACAAGATGCGATGGTGACATCAGCAGGCCAGGTTACGTTGATGTTTCCGTTAAACGGATTGTTATCTCTTACAGTTATGGTCTGAGGACAAGTTGTAAAATTACCCTGAGGATCCTGTGCTCTCCATGTTCTTGTTACCACACCCACTCCGCAGGCATTTAATGCACCCGGAGGTGTTGACGTAATGGTTACCTGACAGTTATCATTAAAGATTGTAGGTCTTCCTGTAAGATCAAGATTTAAGTGATCCTGACCACACTGGATGGTAACATTCGCAGGACATTGTAATGTTGGTCGTTGTTTATCCTGAACTTCAACATTCGCTTCACAAACGTTAAAATTACCTGATTTGTCCCATACTCTCAACTGTACTCTTACAAAAGATACCGGAGTTGTTACATCAGAACAACAGAAGTTGACATATTCGCCCCATTGAAGATCCTGAGGATAACCTGCACAAGTTGTTGTTTTTCTTCTGATTTGGAAAGAATCAATAGCACAGTTATCTGTACTGTTGTCATCCAAAGATGTTGCATACAATTTACCCCAGCCGTCGTGAGACAAAGCTACGGATGTAGTACCTTCACAAATCGCTGTTGGTGGTTGTCTGTCCACAACAAATATTTCAGTGAAAGCTTCTGTTGTGTTTCCACAAGCATCAGTTACTGTATATCTGATCCAGTTACATCCCTGAGGAAGTCCTGAAATTCTGTATCCTGTAGTTGAGTTTCCGGTAACATTTGCTGATGAATAAGCACCGTTTAATGGAGGCAATTCAGTACCGTCATTAGCAATGTAAGCTACGGTATATGTCCAGTTTGAACATTCAAGTTCTACGACAGGTCTCATTACATTCCATGTACCGGTACAAAGATTAGGATCGGTATAAGCTATAGATGAAACATTGCCTAAACAACTTTGGATGCCAACAAATTCTGCAGGAAGATTTGGAACGATGGTAACCAATGGTCTTCTGTCGTCAACAACTTTGATGATCTGTAAAAAAGTTCTTTCTCCACCTGTACACCAGTCGATGACAAACCATTGTCTCAACACTTTGTATGAACCACCGCAGATTTCAAATCTGATGTCTGTATAATAATATTGGAAATTTGCACATTCGATTCCCATAGGTCTGCCGGTTGCAGAAACAAGCGGAAAGCCATCTGCATCTAAAGCCGGAGCATTCAAACAGGTAAATGCAGGCAGGTCCAATCCGTCATAACTTCTTGGCGGCACTACGGATGCAAGATCTCCTTTTTGAATATAAAACACTTGTTCTTTCACTACTGTATTTCCTTGTCTGTCTTTAACCGTCCATTGTCTGGTGATTTTTTTACCGAAAGGAGCGCTGCAGGAAAGTTTTTCAACTTTATCTATTTTGTCGTATGTCAATGTGGTATTATCACAATTGTCTCTGAATACCGGTCTGTTTTGTGCGTTGGTCGCTGTTTGAGCCAGGAATGAAGCTTCATTGGCACAAGTAACCACACAAAGAGACGTTGCTGTGGAAGAAATAACACTTCCAACAGAACTGCTGATCGTAATACTATAAGGTTCTCCTGATAAAGGAGCGGCGTTACTTGGAGTACTGATGACCATGATATAATTGGTCGCTGAAAACAAAGATGCTGAGATAGCTGTAAGATTTGTCGCAATCAGATTGGTACAAGGAGACGCAGGGTTAAAACTACCTGAATACAAAGATATTCTTGTCAAATTGTTGGACAAAGCCAGATTCACTGTTGCACTTTGAGTGATGGCAAAAGTATCTAATGTGTAATAAACACCATTGTCAAAACCTGTACAAACATTACTCTGAGGTCTGTTGTACGTTCCGTCAGTTTGAAAAACTCTTCCTGAATAAGAAGAAACAGCTTCTGTACAAGGGCATGTTTCAATGACCGGAGGCAATTTATCCTCGATAGTGGCATATCCCCAGCAAGAGTTTGGACATCCGGTAAGGGTTACTTTAACCTGAAGGGTCATACCGATGTGGTCTCTTGTGACAACAGCTCCCGGAATCACTGTTCCGTTTGGTCTTCTCACTTCAACCGAGTACATAGCATCAGGGTATGCCTGAGCTTCCAGAATCAAACTGGCTACAACGGGAACAGAACAATCGTTGTCTAAAGAAATTTGTACGCCGTCATTACAAACCATAATGGAATTGCAATCCTGGGCTGTACCTTGATAGGAAATTAAAATTCCCATCAGCAGCATAAAAGATGCTATCATTGAATGCTTACTTCGATTCATCATTTTGGATAAATTTATAAGTTTAGCAAGTGTTAAAATTCTCATTTTCAGTAAATTAAAATGTGTGTATATAAAAATGAACTCTTGATTTATACTTTATTTCAGGGCATACCAAGGGCCGTCCAATGATTGGAAACAAGCCCGTGGTATACTTTAATTAATGGTTATTTAATGGCAATCATTCGTTTTACAGCCGAATCGTATTGTGTATCAACCCGGTAGTAAAGAAGTCCCTGAACATCGATACTTTGCATATCAATATCGGCATTGTGTCTGCCTTTGCCATAATAATCTTCGTGTTTTAAAATGACCTTTCCCGTCACATCATAGATGGTGATTTTAACCTGACTTTCAATCGGTAAGTTGAAACTGATGGTTGTTTTACCAGTGAATGGGTTTGGTACGTTCTGGAAGAGTTCAAACTTATCCTCCATTTGTAATGAAGCGAATCTGAAAGTCTGAGCTTTAACGGTATTTCCTTCTGTCGAATACACTTCCGGTCTCAGGCCACCATCAAAAAGGCTGAGGATTTCTACATTTTCGACATCTTTATTCAATTTTACAGATACGTTGATGAACTCATTTGCCAAACTTGATTCATCTTGTGTATTCCAACTTACGTTGACCACACCTGATGAAGATTGGTTCCATGCTACATGTTCGTCTTTAAGCGCTACGGTTTGAGAAGCAATGTCGGTCATTTTTCCGATTTCAGCCGGAACAAACAATGACATTTGTAATCCTAAAGCTTTCAAAGCCTCATCACCGCTGATAGAAACTGTCACCGTTTCGCCTGCTTTACCTGACACTCTGTTTTGAGTGAGCGTAATGGCGGATCTAGAATCTGTATTATTATTTTTTGCATTCATTTCAACGGACTGGTTGACATCTCCGATTTTGACACCGATAAAATCAATTCCTCCTGTACTGAAATCCAAACCTGACAATTTAACTTTGTCAACAAAAGGGAAAGGATGTTCCGGATTCATATTTTGTGATGTTTCCACAAATCTCCAGCTTTGGTTATTCGGGAATGTTTCATGAATACCCAGGATCAGTTTTCTTAATTCAACCAAGTCAAGTGAATTGATTTTTAAGTCGCTGTTGATGTCTGAGGCAATCATTTTGTATGGGCTATTTAAGGTCTCCATACCTAAAATATGTCTCTGAATCAATACCAGGTCAAGCGTAGAAACACCATTTGAGTGATCCTTATTCAATATCGGATTGACTACATAATCCTGATTTTTTGCCAATGATGAGAACAAATACTGACCATTTGCGTCTGTTTTTCTAACCAAAGGAAACTCAGGAAGTGAAGCTTGTAACTGAACATCAAGACTTTCAATCGGAGCCATGTTGGACTGGTAAATATTTCCGGAAATATTGATTCTTGCATTCGGATCTCCGTTGTTTACATCATCCAGATTACAAGCATTGGTATTGTCCTGAATTCTTAAGGTAACTGTACAGAAATCACTATTACCCTGAGCATCGATAAAATAAACCTTGATATCAGGGAATACAGTGGTTGATTCTGTCATATCAGAACAAGTAAATGTTCTTGAAATCAACATTCTGTTGGTTGGACTGAATGACGCAACCACCGGTGTACAATTGTCTGTAGAACCAAGGTCAAAGTCTGAAGCCCATATCGTGACATTTTGAGTCAAAGGCATGATCACGGTGACAATGTCAGACAAACAGTACGGTGTTGGTTTTTTAGTATCTATCAACGTAAAGTTGTTAGGTCTGGTGGTTGTATTACCACACTCATCTTTAACGGTCCAGGTCAGTTTATGTGATCCGTAAGCCATATCTCTGTTGAAAGTGCTTCCGTTTCCTGTAAAATCAGTTGAACCATTATTGTCAATATCCAGAGCCCATGACCATACTAAATCTGCAGGACCGGTACAATCATCTGTTGCTGTAGCGGTAACACGTACATTAGCCAGACAAGTTCCTACAGGTGTGATAATCAGATCTTCCGGTCTGTGACCTGATGTAATGTTCGGTCCTGAATTGTTATTGACCATGATCACCTGGAATTCTGACCAGCTTCTTGGTAATAACGGATTCAAAGGATCTCTTTGGCACCAATCGATGACCGTCCATTTTCTCAAAATCTTCACACAAGCTTCGTTGGTATATTGGAAAATAACATCTTCGTAATCTGCGGCTACCTGAGCACAATTGTCACTGTTCCAAGTAGGTCTTTGTCTTCCTGCAGGTAAATCTTCAGGAAGTACCGGTCTTGAAGTACAACCGTTTATAGTCACCGGTCCTGTAGGGAATGTAATATTTCCTCTTACAAATGGTGTCTGGTCTACTACAAATATTCTTTGTGTTCTTGTTATTCTGTTATTAAAGTTGTCGGTAGCCGTCCAGATTCTTCTGATCTCTCCGACACCACATTCATTTCTAAGGTCAGAAACTGAATCTCTTACGGTAACATTACAATTATCTGTTGCTGTAGCGGTGCCATAAGCTGTAAGGTTTGTCAGTGTGACAGGTACCGCACAGTCAATGGTCACATCATTCGGGAAGTTTACCCAGGTAGGTGCCATGTGATCCTGAACTTCTGTTTCCACCATACACTCGTTTTCATTGCCGGACAAGTCTCGAACTTTTAAGACAACTCTTACAACACTGCCGATATCTGAACAACAGAACTTGACAGAATCTCTGAAAACAAGGAAATCTGTACATGTTGAAGCGTCCATTCTGGCAACTTTCATGTAATCGATACCACAATTGTCCCAGCTACCGTCATCAAATGTATAAACACCTGCAAAAGCCATTCCGTCACTGCCAAGAGCAACTACTGAATTTTTATCACAAACCGGAACCGGTTTTTCTGTATCCAATATATCTACTTCTGTAAATACTTCTGTACTATTGCCGCAAGCATCTGTAGCTGTATATATGATCCACACTCTCGGGAAGGTGGTGATTACAGTGTTGATTCTGTAGTTGCCATTCGGCAATCTTACAACACCTGCTGTCGTGGCAAATTCAAAAGGATTTCCTGCAGGATCTGCAGCTTTATAAGAAACGGTATAATCCCATGTTGAACATTCAGGAGACACCAGGATCGGAGGCGGAACATCAATGGTACCACCACATGCAAAGGTACTGTTACCTACTGTAAATTCATTAGGTGCTACCAAATTCGGTGCTGTACGATCGTGTACTGTTATTGTTTGTGTATGTCTGCGTATACCGGCTTCTCCAGGTGTACAATGATCAATCACTCTCCATCTTCTTAAGATTTTGAAAGACTTATCACCGCATTTAGGCAATTTGGTATCCACAAAATCAACAGTCGCACTCAAACAAACCACTCCTTCAGGGTAACCTGTTGTATCAGGGTGAGGATGTCCGAAATATTCATGTCCGACAGGGAATGTTTTATATCCTGAACAAGCTTCGATACTTTCATTAGGTCCCAATACATCATCATAGTTGTCAGGGAAAGTAACATCTGCTAAAAGAGCTCTTTCTACCTGAATCACATGAGAACAAGTACTGGTATTTCCTGAATTATCGGTTGCTATCCAGGTTCTTGTGATCTCGCTGCTGAATTCGTTGGAACAGTCGTTGAATTCAACTTCATCAACATACTGAACCGTGATATCACTACAAGGATCAAAATTAATCACTCTGTATCTTCCGCCACCCAATGGTGTAATGTTATTGACATTAAATCCCGGTCCAAACGGATATCCGATGGTTGCAGGAGATAAGTCATCCTCACAAGTGACGATCAGACTATCAATACATATAAGCTCAGGAATTGATTTGTCTTCAATTTTTGCATAACCCCAACAAGAGTTGTTGCTGCATGCATTGGATACTTCAACCTTAATGATTTTATTAATGAAGGAGTAACCTAAAGTACCTAAAGGAATATTATTTCCGTTAGATAAATCGGTCAATACAACATTATATGCATCATTGGTATATTGCATATCCTGAAGAATCATTTCCGGAGTGATAAACATTTCACAACTTGGGTTCATCGAAATGTTAACCAGATTATTACACGCCATAACTTCAGCAACCGTGTTGACTACTGAGACAGGTATGGTGTACGTAAAAGTACAAGGATTGTCCTGTGTAGGATAAGATGCCAGTTCACCTGAAACCGTAACACTACCGTTCACCGGATTAGCAGGCCATTCTACTGAAATAGCAGGTGATCCCTGACCGTTGATGATTGATCCTCCTACAACTGTCCATGTAATGTTGCTCGCAACTGCCAAAGAAGCGCCGATCGAGTAAGTGGCGTCATCACTGGTACATATGCTTCTCGCACCATTGATACCAACCAATGCCAGCGACGGATATGCGCAGGAATTGATATTACTAATCGTGTAATGTGTCACACCATTAGTAAACACTACCGTCCAACCTTGTCCTGAGACACGTCTTCCCTGTAATGAGTATACACCTGAACCCGGTGCGGTTTCAGGTATAATGGTACCTAATAAAATGGAAACAGGCGCAGCCGGAGGTGCCGGTGAGCTTGGGCTGTAAAACCCTGAGGCTGAGATAATCGTCCAGTCAGCTCCGACACCGGGGCTGTCGTTAATGATAATTTCCTCAGCATACTGGCCGTTGGAAGTACCATTGATAGGTGTGGATGCATTGTCCAGACAGTCACACTCTGAAGAGCCGATACTAAGATTAGATCGTGCGTCCAAAGGATTGCCCGGACCCTGGGCCTGAAGGTTACCCAATCCCAGAAATAAAAATACTCCGAAGATCAGGAATAGATACGAACCGGAATCCTTGACCCGGCTCAATAATCGTGTAAATAATGGTCTCTTCATCGATTGATGGATTTTGTAAAATTCGTTATTGCTAATAAAATGTTTAAAAATGACTGCACGGTCCTTCGACCGTCCAGATGGGTTGCGTGTAATTCTGGTGTATCATCGGAATCTGTTCTTTTGGAATGTTCATCCGAAATCCACAACGACATAAGACCAAATTTCAGACCAATTTTTTCATCACATAAGTGTTAATTTTAATATGAAAACACATTATACTTTTACATAATGTTTAACATATTCAATAACAATTAAAAAACCTGAAATAAAAAATGTAAGAAAAAAATAAAAAAAATCATTAAAAGATAAACTTTGTAAATTTACCACCGATGGACATGCCTTCAAATCGTTTTTTTAGTGGTTTCACCCTACCCTTTTTGTTTGAATCTCATGGAATACACTCTCCTCATAATGTGTGATACATGTTATTGAAGCATGTATATACTAAAACATGTGAAACTTATATCAACATTGGATAAACACAGGATAGCCCACCCTCGCCGGTAGTTTTGCCCTTATTATTAAATGTTTATGGTAAATGAACTGGCAGGAATCTGACAATATTTTTAAGACACTGGTCTCATGTTCCTATTTTTTAAAATAGCAAAACAACATATCCCGATTTTCACAAAAAAGCCGAAATATCCGTATTTCTAACAGAACTATAAAAGGTAAAAACAATCTTTTAGATAACAGATCGTTTGTTGTCCCATTTTTCCAATTGATTAATCAATGCAGCCATGTCTTTTGGAAGAGGTGCTGTACATTCAATCGGATCTCCTGAGTCAGGATGATTAAACATGAGTTGAAATGCATGTAGCGGCTGTCGGGTCAGCACTGGTTTTTCTTCTTCAAATTTTCCGATGTTAAACTTTTTTTGTTTAATCTGCGACAAATACAACATATCCCTTTGGCCATACAAGGTGTCAACGGCCAGGGGATGACCAATATGCAACATATGAACGCGTATCTGATGCATTCTGCCGGTATGCAGCCTGAGCCGTACCACCGCAAAACGGTTAAATTGTTTTTCTACTTCGTATTCAGTAATACTTTCTTTACCTCTTTTATTGACCAGCATTTTACCTCTGGTAGTCATGGATTCTGCCAAAGGAGCATTAATCATTCCTTTATCCGGAAAAAGTCTTCCTTCGACAATAGCAATATAATATTTTTTTACCTCCCGGTTTTCAAACAGCTCGGACATTTTTCGATGCATATCAGGATTTTTTGCAAATAAAACCACTCCTGAAGTAAATCTGTCCAAACGATGAACCGGTATAACGTCCCCGTATTTATTCTGTAAAATACTCAAAACACTGGGTGCTGCTGTATTGAACCTATCCGGTATGGTAAGAAGCCCCGCAGGTTTGTTGACTGCGACCAATCCTTCATCTTCCCAGACAATTTCTATCTCTTTTAACTTTATCATTTTTATTTCCGGACTTCCTGTGACTTGAAGGTTATGTTGATCAGATAAAGTTTTTATCACCCAGGTCGGAAAACTTTTTCTTTCCACGGATAAAATAATCCCAGATAATCAATTTTTTATATAACTTTCTGCTATTGTAAGGTCCGATCCGATGTTTGTATATCCTTTGGGTAAAAAAATGTCTGTGCCGTATAGCTTTAAAGAACCCGGCATAAAAATGACCGTGTGCTTTCAGTACTGACCAGACATTGGACCACTGACCTTTGGAAATAAAAAGCAGCGCCGCAATTCCATCCAGTACCAATCTGAAAGGAAGTTTGTAAAACAACAAAAACATCGATTCATTTTTCACCATCGTAAACAGGTTATTTCTGAAGTTCAGAAACATCTTGTAAGGTGACTGGTAATTTCTTCATGATGGGCAAAATAAGAAGTATCAAATCCTCCCAGATTTTTAAATACCTCAGCCCGGATCACCGTGGCCGCTCCGCTGCACCAGAAAATCTCGGCATTTTCATTATATTGTCCTTTGTTTTCTTCTACGTCATCAAATAACCTTCCTCTGCAAAACGGATAGGCCAAAACATCCATAAATCCGCCGGCAGCACCTGCATATTCAAACAGGCTTTTATTTTCGAGAGATAATATCAAAGGTTGTATGGCTGCAAGCGTCTGGTCCTGATCCATCATTTGAAGTATCGGATCCAACCAGCCATCTGTCACCAAAACATCCGAATTGAGCAATACGTAATATTCTGCTTCGACATTCAAAAGACCTTTATTGTAACCACCGGCAAAACCATAATTTTTGGTCAGGGAAATGGTTTTAACCTCCGGATGCCAATCTTTGACATAATTGATGGATTCATCCTCAGAATGATTGTCTATCACGACAACTTCAACTTCTTCTTTATTACTGCTGAATGAGACGGAAGGAAGAAATGATTCCAGAAAATCTTTTCCGTTGTAGTTCAGAATGACAATACTGGTCCTTGGGTGCTTTGACACCTTTAAAGGCATTGTATTCTTTCAAAATATATCTGGCTGCTGCTTCATCTTTTGAAATCTGTTCAACCAAAGCTTCTTTGCCGGAAAACTTCATATCGTCCCGAAGAAATTCTATAAATTCGACAACAACATCCCGTCCGTAGGCATTTTCAGAAAATTCAAACAGGTGAACTTCCAACGCTTGAAGACCCTCGGAAAGAATGGTAGGTCTCTTGCCGATATACATCATACCGTCAAATGTAAGATGATCATAGATCGCCTTGACCGCGTATACCCCTTCTTTGGGCAACAGTTTATCTTTAAAATGCAGCTGAAGGTTTGCCGTAGGATATCCCAGAGATGTTCCCAGTTTATCCCCATACACTACCTTGCCCGAAAGTCTGTAAGGGTAACCAAGGTATTGATACGCTTTTTGTACATCACCTTCTTCGACAGCCTCTCTGATTTTGGTGGATGAGATGGTATTGTTTTCCAATTCCTGAGCGGAAATCTCCATCACCTTAAAACCATACCGGACACTGTATTCTTTGAGTAAACGAATGTCGCCCAAACGATTCAGTCCGAACTTATGGTCGTAGCCCAGGACAATATATTCAGGATGAAATTTTGCTAACAGAAACTTTTCAACATATTCTCTTGCATGAAGCTGTGAAAATTCAACTGAAAAAGGAATGATCACCAGATGGTCAATTCCTGTTTTGCGGATTTCTTCAATTTTTTCTTCCGGAGAATTAAGTAAAAAAGTTTTTTTATCGTTTGGAAAAACGACATTTCTGGGGTGGGGATAAAAGGTTACCACAACCGATTCTCCGCCGATTTCTTTCGCCAGGGTAACCATTCTTTTCAAAATTGACTGATGACCGAGATGGACACCGTCAAAAGATCCAATAGTAAGAATAGTTTTGCGAAATTCCGGCAGGGTTTCAATGTTCCTGTATATGTTCATGTTTGAAATTCGATGCAAAGATAAAACTTAATCATCAGCCTGTGAGCCTTTTAATGATTATTTTATTTAATATTAGTAACGAAGTAACCCATTCTTTTGTGCTTCAGGGACTACAAAAAAAAATCTGAAACCAAAAAAGTTTTCAGGAAATGTTCATTTCTGACGAACTTCCTGTAAACGGGTTGACTTTATATATTTTCCAAAACAAGTATTATGATAAAAATGTTATGTTTGTCGACTGAATAATTTCACTCATGATTGACCACAACAAAATAGTAGATATTCTCAGAAATATCAAAGACCCTCAAAGCGGCAGAGACATTATTTCTGCAAAAATGGTAGAAGATTTTCAGGTAGACGGTACCAACATTGTTTTTTCCATTGTATTAAAAACCAATGACAGCCAGTTGAAGTCTTCTTTGAATTTTGCTTGTATGGAAGCCATTCAGCAGGTATATCCGGAAGCCAATGTCCACATTCATTTGAAAATAAAATCTGAAACCGGAGTTGAAAATGACAGTGCCCTGCCTCAGGTTAAAAATGTCATTGCCGTAGCGTCCGGAAAAGGTGGTGTCGGCAAATCCACAGTTGCCGTCAATCTGGCCCTTTCATTAAGGAATCAGGGAGCGCGGGTCGGTTTGATCGATGCCGACCTTTATGGTCCGTCTATTCCGACGATGATGGGGCTAACCGGTCAAAGGCCAAAAGTTGAATTATTATACGGAAAACATAAAATCGTTCCGTTGGAGGCTCACGGCATTCATGTGATGTCTATCGGATTTATCGTAGAACCCGAACAAGCCGTCGTATTGCGAGGTCCGAGATTAGGAGGACTCATCAAACAGTTTATTCTCGATTGTTTGTGGCCCGATCTGGACTATCTCGTGATAGACCTTCCGCCGGGTACCGGTGACATCCAACTTACCCTGGTACAAACCATACCGGTGACAGGAGCTGTGATGGTCACCACCCCTCAGGAAGTCGCTGTAATAGATGCGGTAAAAGCGATGAATATGTTTTTATTGCCAAATATCAATGTACCTATCGTCGGGGTGGTTGAAAATATGAGTTGGTTTACACCTGCGGAATTGCCGGATAATAAATATTATATTTTTGGTCAGGGTGGAGGTAAAAAACTTGCCTCTGCTGCCAATGCCGTATTATTGGGTCAGATCCCGCTTGTACAAGGTGTGCGCGAAGGCGGAGATGAAGGTCTGCCGGTATCCCTCAGGGATGATGCTCCGACTAAAAAAGTATTTGAGGAAATCGCCAAAAATCTGATCCGACAGGTCCATGTCAGAAATGAAGTTATGGAGCCCACCCGCATTGTAAAAATGGAATCTTAAAAATATCAGCTGTAAAAAAGACCGGAAATAAAAAATCCGGTCTTTTTTTTTGTCGTCAGTTTTAACGCGCATCGATATTTCCATTTTTTTTAAAATTTATTCAGATATTAATATGTTGGTGTGACCCTTAGTAACATCCGGATACTGTTTTCTCATTTTTTTTCATAAAAAATACAAAAATGACTACTAATCTTATACCTACATATTAAATAAATCTATTATATTTACCCCTTCAAAAAGAATTTTTCTTTTTTTTAGTACCAGTATTCCTAAAATAAAAAGCATTATGGCTAAAATTTTGATCGTAGACGACGATAAAAGCATTCGCAAAACCTTACGTGATATTCTTGAATTTGAAAAGTACGAAGTAGACGAATCAACAGACGGACTCGATTGTATGGTCAAATTGAAACAAAACAAATTTGACGTCATCATTCTGGATGTCAAGATGCCCCGTATGGATGGCATGGAAGCCATTGAAAAGATTCAGAATTTTTGTCCGGACATTCCCGTCATTATGATTTCAGGTCACGGCAATATAGATACAGCTGTAGAAGCCGTTAAAAAAGGAGCTTTTGATTTTATTCAAAAACCACCTGATCTCAACCGTTTGCTGATTACTTTAAGGAATGCCATCGACAAATCTTCTCTGATCACAGAAAAAAAAGTCCTGCAAAGAAGAGTGACCGGCTCCAAAATTCAGGAGATGATCGGAGAATCAGAAGAAATACGTCATATCAAAGATACGATCGACAAAGTCGCTCCAACAGAAGCACGTGTCCTCATCAATGGTGAAAACGGAACAGGAAAAGAATTGGTTGCCCGATGGATACACCAGGCCAGTCGGAGATCAGAATATCCGATTGTGGAGGTCAATTGTGCTGCCATCCCTTCCGAACTGATTGAAAGTGAGTTATTTGGTCACGAAAAAGGGTCTTTTACTTCTGCCATCAAACAACGTTTGGGAAAATTTGAGCAGGCCAACGGTGGTACGTTGTTTTTGGATGAAATAGGCGACATGAGTCTTTCGGCTCAGGCAAAAGTATTAAGAGCTTTACAGGAAAATAAAATTACCCGGGTCGGTGGTGAAAAAGATCTCAGTGTGGATGTGAGGGTCATCGCTGCAACCAATAAAGATCTTCGTTTGGAAATCCAGAAAGGCAATTTCAGGGAGGACTTGTATCACAGACTCGCCGTCATTATTGTCAAAGTGCCCTCTCTCAACGAAAGGAAAGCGGATATTCCGGTGTTGGCTGAACATTTTATCGCTCAGATTTGTGACGAATACAATACTGCTCACAAAAAGATTGACAAAAATGCTATCACAGCGTTACAAAATTATAATTGGACCGGAAACATCCGCGAATTACGGAATGTCATAGAAAGGCTTATCATCCTATCGGACAAAGTGATCACGGAAAAGGATGTCAATTTATACGTTTCTGTCAACAAACAATCTTCAGACCAACTAAAATCCCTGTTTGATAAGTTTGATGATTTCCAGTCACTGAAATCATATCTGCAGCAGGAATTTGAAAAATACAAAGGTGTTTTGGTTTAACTTAATTAAGGTAAATAGAATATATGTCTGAGGATCTTCAGAATAAAAATGTAGGTAAAAATTCGGTCAGAAAAACCAAAAAATGGACCGAAATCAAAGGGGAAAATAGCTGGACGATGTTCAAAGTGATCTCGGAACTGGTAGAAGGGTTTGAAACCTTAAACAGTCTGGCTCCCTGTATCTCCATCTTTGGTTCTGCACGGACCAAACCAGACCATAAATATTATAAACTTGCCACGGAGATTGCCCAACGTTGTGTGGACGAAGGGTTTGGTATCATCACCGGTGGTGGCCCCGGCATCATGGAGGCAGGCAACAAAGGTGCATACATTCAGGGTGGTTTATCGGTTGGTTTGAATATTGATTTACCTTTCGAACAAAACAACAATCCGTATATCGACCCTTCCAAAAACCTGAATTACCGGTACTTTTTTGTCAGAAAGGTCATGTTTGTCAAATATGCGCAGGCTTTTGTCGTACTTCCGGGTGGATTCGGCACGATGGACGAACTTTTTGAAGTATTAACTTTGATTCAAACCAAAAAAATCAACAAAGTTCCTGTCATTCTGGTAGGAACAGAATACTGGACCGGACTGAAAGACTGGATACAAAATGTTATGCTCGAACAAGCCGGTAATATCGTCGAAAAAGATTTGGACTTACTGCCTATTACCGATGATCCCAATGAAGTGGTCAGCATCATCACCAGATTTTATGATACTTCAGGACAGGATCATTTGTTAAAACCGAATTACGAACTTTAATACGAAGGATTAGGAAGTAGATATTGGGATTAGGTGCCAGGCCTTAAGCTCTAGGTTTTAGCTTATAGGTAGGTACCAGTGACTAGGTCTTAGGTACATGGTCGCATTTAGTTACTTCGAAACGGATAATTCTGAAAGTAAAATTGGCCGATGAGGTTATGAATTTCAAATTCTTTATAAATATAATCGAAATCGCAGACTACGACCATAGGTTGTTACGAAATTTATAGATGTAAAATACCCTTTTATCTAAATTAAACAACTAATGCAAATATAGACAATTATGTGGTTTTTGTTATTTTTTTAATTCCTGAATTTCTGTATAATTAAGTTTTTTACTGAGATATGTTCTTTCTCCTCTTGTATATTCTTCCACTTTTATTCCCGAATTTATTAAAATTTCAGATAACTTAAAAAATTTATTTTTACCAACAGTACCTTCTAAATAAATGAAAAAACTTCTTTCAAAATTTGAACCCTTAATTAATATTCTGTTTTTAGTCCCAAAATAAATATTCGGATTTCTACCCCAACCTTCAATTTCAGTATTGTATCCTTCATATTTCAAGATTACTTTGCCCTTAAAGGTATTATCCAACAATACATTTCCGATATCATCTTTAAGATAAAAGGGGTCTATGTTTACGTATAATTTGCCAATTAAATTTTTGTTGATGATTTCTGATTCAGATTTACCAGCGGAACTAAACTTCACCACTATTCCGATTACCGTAACGATTAGCACAAAAGCAAGAATAGAATCACTATTGCCAATAATCGGAATTAAAAACACACCTATTAATCCAAAAAAAAGAAATAATATTAAAGGTTTTGACCTATTTTCATGAGTCAGTTCGGTTTCTAAAGATCTATTTAAAATATCGAACTCCATAAGTCAATTTATATTTTATTTTTTTGTATTGATAATCACACGTGTCCAAAATAAATTAAAACAATACAAAACTAGCCCAAAAAGCTTAGATTGTAGGAATCAAAAAGGGTAAAATTGAAAAATAACCCACTGTTCAAAAATTAAACGACAATTGGCCATTTTTATTCGGCGGTTTTCCTGGTCTGATGACCGGATAATCAGCCCAATACCACAGGTCAATTTTAACAAACAGGTTTAATCTGAGAAAATGCTACCAGATTTGGACATGTGCAGGATATTTTGCCTTGTTTTTGATATACATCAGCAGTAATATGGCGATAAGTGAACACCAAATTTGAATTTGTACAGCATTTTCTGACAGGCCAACAAAAGTTTTCACGCTGAACAGCTGTTTTAGCTGTTTGAAGAATGATTCGATAGCCCAGCGAGCTCTGTACAACTGGGAAATATGGTCTGCTGTCCAAGATATATTATTGGTTAAAAGAACGATATTCTGCTTGTTTTTCATCGTAAACAGTAACTAAGCGGAGTTTTTCAGGATAGTCAGCAGAGCTGTAAAACCCGCACAGCCTGATATCTTCATCTGATAGGATATGGTTCGTGCTTGTCATTGGTTAAGAAGGTTTCCACCACCTCGATATGGGCGTTGGATTTGAGGCGGGTGACAAAAGTAACCCCGCTGCTGTCCAAATTAAATAACCATTTAAAATCCACGTAAGCTCTGTCCATGACCAAAACCGAATTTTTAGCAAACGTCATAGTTTTAGCTACCCTCACGTCAGCTTTTTGCCATCTGTCAGGTAAGCATACGGGAAGACCGGAATCATAATCTAAAACGGTGAAGCTTCACTGCCCCCTTGTTTGTCTTGTAATGAGCCCAGTCAAACAAGGATAAACACAAGGTAATAGTCGTTGAATCCAGAATGTATATTTTCTTTTTTATCTTTCGGGCAAAGGCTCTCAAATCCGGACGGTGGGGTCCAAGCTTATCTACCATGGTAAAATAGATATCCCTGAATACCTCGTAATCCCGGTTCTTGTTAATGTAACTCAGAGATGATTTACAGGGCGGTTTAACAATACCAAAATGATTCAGATTGCCCGTGGCACTCAACAAGCCGGAGGCAATGTCTCTTAATGATCCACAATTGGCAACTTGCATAAAAACCATCGAAACAAGATGTGTCCAAGTATTGATTCCCTTGGAAAACTTATCCGAATTATGCTGTAGAATAATTTTTTTACAGATTCCTGTGTAATAATCCTAAAATCGACTAAATATACTTACTTTTATGTCTGACATGGCATGAGTGGTTGCACCCTAAAGATAGGGACATTTTTGTCATGTCATTTTTTTTTATTTTGGACACATGTGATTGATAATATTTTTAAAATCAATTAAGGGTATCAATTTTAATACATTTTAGTCCTAAAAATCAAAAATATATATTTTACCCCAATCCATCCAACATTTTAACGTAATTAGTAAAAAATAAAAGTTTTTGCTTTCATTCATTCAAAAAGGACAATACAATGCTTTGTATTTCTTTCCTTTGTTCGTCATTGGCATTATCGTCCATTTCATTATGGGTGGTGTTCTCCAGTTTTACGATTTTTATTCTATACTTTCGGATTTCCCTTTCTGTCGGCAAAACACCTTCATCTGCAGGCTGGTCGCTTGATCGCAATGAATACACTTTGAGACCCTTTTTTTTCGGCAAAACCATTCTTCTATTATCCAGAGTAATGATTTTATCTGCGATGTTCGGATACTTTTGAGGAAAAAGGGCGGTCAAATCGCCTCCATTTGAATGTCCTATCAGGGTTATATGTTTGAAATCCAAATCCGGATGTGATTTTTTAAAAGTGTTAATGACAAATAAAATATTGTCGGCGCCACGGTCCCAAAAAGGTCGTCTGAGAATTTGTGGATTACCGGTCAATGGCAACAAACTGTCCGTGGCCAATTCGTGCTGGATGCTGACCACAAAAAAGCCCTGTGACGCTACATATTCTGTCAAATAAGAATACGCTATATAATCCCCGCCTTTATTCTGACCGTAGCCATGACTGAAAATAACCACTTTTTGTTTTCCTGAAGTTTTGTTGGTTGGTTTATAAATGGCTATCGGAATTTTTCGTTGTCTTTCCCCGTCATATAATGTTAATGTATCCGGTACAATGTTATAAACAGATTTATGGTTTACCGAATTTCCGAACGCAGAAAACCCGGATAAAAAACTAAATATTAAAATATTGATGATCATGAATTATTTTGTTGGTTGGTGGTAAAAAAAAGATGTGGTTATGTTATCGTGTTATGAAATGAAATCAATAACAGATTATCAAAAAGCATAAAAGATCCATCACAACACCACGCCGTAATTGCAGCTTGTGCCGAACGGGGTGATCGCTGTTCTATTTTGTTTTTGATATAAAATAATCCCAGGTAACTTTTGATATGTCTGCGATTATTTTTTCATTCTCTTCTGCACTCTCTTTAGAATCCGTGATAAAAACACTAATAAAAAAAGATTTGTTGTTTGGCAAAAAAACGACACCTATATCATTAACCGCTGCTGTTATTCCGGTATCTTTATTTGAACCTGACCATCCTGTTTTATGAGCTACTACCGTGCCGACAGGTAAATTCCCTTTTAGCCGCATTTGGCCGGTAGAAGTCTCTTTCATAATTTTCCATAAAAAATCATAACTTTCCTGGCTTAACAAATTATTTTTGTTGTAAAAAAAGAGTTCGAGTATTTGGTTAGCAGCTAAAGGTGTGGTCCAATTCTCAAATTGTCTGTCCCAGTTCGTCTGCATGATTTCCTCATTAATTTTGATTGAAATATCATTAACCCCTTTTGTTTTAATATAGTTTTCAACAAATTCGGGCCCTCCAAGAATTTTTAACAATATATCGCAACCCACATTATCGCTTTGAGATATGGTATATTCCAGGATTTCAGCAATACTGAGTATTGTTCCTTCAGGGTATTTTTCCCGAATCGGACTCCATAAACCGGGCAAAAGTTCACTTTTTTGGATGTCTATTTTCTGGTTTAGATTAAAATTCCCCTTATCTATTTCGGACAACATAGCCAGTCCAATATGAAATTTGAACACACTTTGCATTGGAAAATGTTTTTCCCCATTAATAAACAATACATCTTGTCCGTTATTTCCAAAAACTGCAACCCCAACTACAGCATCTCTTGTTGTTATGATTTTTAGGATTTCTTTTTTTAATGAGTCTGTTGTTTGAGCAAACGAATGGCAAACCGTGAGAAATAAAAAAAAAGCTGTAAATGGAAATGGTTTCATGTTATGGTTTTGTGTTTAACTCTTTTTTCGATTTGGATGTTTTTGATTTAAGATATGGTACACTTAGCTTTTCACCTGTTGGTTTGTAGTGAGTAACACTCCACAAAAATAGGACCAATGGTTAATTTAAAATGTTTTTAAAAGTGATTTGGTTTTAAATTAGCACTGTCCCCATTGGTTGCCTCTAACGGTTGGATGTGCGACGTGGCGGCGAGCGTTAGCTTTTGCGGATGGGTTTTCGCCACCATGTGCGCATATCCATTGTTCCATGCTTTATAAAAATTGAGAGACGAGATAATTTCTATGGATGAAATACTAATTTTTGCATTTTCAATTCTTTAAATTGAAAATGCATACTTAAAATTTGCCTTAATTGTTCAATGATTTTATCATCTTTCAATAAAGCCATGACTTCTTCTGCTTTGTGTAAATAATCTGGTGATTTTGAATGCTGTTGCACCATTGTTTTTTCAAATTCTGCTAATTTACTTTGATCATTTAGTACAATTACAATTCCAAGTTTGATGAAAAGATGATCTCGAAAACTATTCCATTTGTCAATCATTTCATCTTCTCTTTTTAAAAAAAGTTCATTATAAATATTCTCCAAAGAATTTGTTTGATTGAAAACCACAGGAATAATTTCGTTAATGTAGTTTACCATGCCTGCGAAAAAAGAATTTAACTCATCTTTATTTTTAATGATAAATTTATTTGTAGTTGGATAATTTGCCTTTAACCAATGACTGACAAAAATAGTATCTTGAATGTGATTTTCATTCCATGCTGGAAATTTCACAATATTATAAATATACCTTTTCAAGTTGCTTAAAAAATCATGATAAATTTGTATTGAAACAGTGGTGATATAAAAATCATCATAGTGAGTATTATAACCCAAAGAAATAATTGCTTTTGAACCCTGCGCCAATTGGATAGTTATGGGATATGCACCATCTTTTTCTATGGATAAGTTATTCTGCTTTGCAAAATCAAACCAAAGTTTTTTTGTATCTTTTGTGAAACTCATTTTCAATTGCTCTTGTGATTTTTATTTATTGTTTCTTTTTGATATTTGTTATAATATGTTTGTATTCATTTTTTATTTATGATTGCATGGAACGTTTTGGGGCTTGGCGAAGTGGGGGATTAGAAGTACAAATGTTCAAATTAGCACTAATGTTGATAGAAGTACAAATGCTCAATTTAGCACTAATGCCCCCATTTTGCCAAACCCCTGTTGAACTAAACCTTCGGTAGCTTCTTGGCTTAATTATTGGCATTAGTATTTCAATCAAAAATATTTAAAAATGGCAACAAAAAAAAGCGACCAGAAGATATAGGTCAACACACACTGATTGCTCAAGCGCGAGCACAAGTTACGGGTTTTTCAGAACTGATCGACAAATTTGAGAAAAAACTTTCTGTCTTAGGTCGAAGTCAATCGACCTTTAAAAATTACGCCCGCCACATAGCTCAGATGGCACTTCACTTCGATTGCCTGCCTACTGAACTCGAAGAAGATCAGGTGACTGATTATCTACATTTACTCAAGGAGCAGCATAACACACCATCCGATTCTTACTTTAAACATACGGTGTATGGTCTGCGTATGTTATGCAAAGTGCAAGGATTAAAGCCACATGACATTGGACTCCCAAGTATCAAGGGGCCTAATAAACTTCCGGTAGTGTTATCAAAAGACGAGATGTGGCGCTTGCTCAGATCTCCGGATTTAATGAAACATAAAATATTGATTGGCTTGCTATATGGTTGTGGTTTGCGATGTATGGAAGCAAGAAGTGTACGTTTGCAAGATCTTGATTTTGATCGTAAAGTACTCCATGTAGTACAAGGCAAAGGAAAAAAAGATCGATATGTACCACTGAGTGAGCACTTGATTCGAGGATTAAAGCTTTACATCGATGCAGAGCGACCGGACGAATGGTTATTTAATGGTCAGCCTATGGAAAACCGCAAAGGTGGTGACTTCGATAGTCGATACTCACAAAAAGGAGTTCAGTGGGCTGTTAGTTCGGCATCCAGGAAAGCTGGCATCATAAAGCATGTCAATGTGCATACCCTGAGACACACCTTTGCTACCCACTTGCTGGAAGACGGTATGGACATCATGACACTCAAGGAGATGCTTGGTCACGAGCGCATCGAAACGACATTAGTTTACTTGCACATAGCACAAAGTGGACGTCGCAAACCTTTCAGTCCCTTAGATACCCTGTTTTCTACATGCGCGCCGAGCACGAAGTAGCGCACCTACTGGCTCGATCATGGGATAAAGTAGCATTATTAGGTATAAATAGCTGGCAAGTACGTACACTGAGGGCGATCAAAGACTGCCGTACAGTTGCCTTGGGTGGTCATGTGGATAGCTGTAATAGTTGTGGCCATGTCCAGATCAGTTACAATAGTTGTAGGAATCGACATTGTCCTAAGTGTCAAGGTCACAAGCGTGTACAATGGATCGAAGCGAGAGAGTCAGAGTTGCTTCCTGTGCCTTATTTTCATGTTGTTTTTACCTTACCGGATGAGTTAAATACTTTAGCATTGCATAAACCTGAGATTGTCTATGATGCTCTATTTAAATCAGCATGGGAGACGGTAGAGGCATTTACAGGCAAAGATAACAAGGCTGGTATGATCTCTATTTTACATACTTGGGGCCAGAATCTGAGTCTACACCCCCACATCCACTGCATCATCCCTGGTGGTTTTGTGGACAGAAATGGTATGTGGAAGTTGTCAAAGGCAGAAGGCAAATTTCTATTCCTGTCAAGGCGATGAGCAAAGTTTATCGGGCTAAATATGTGTCATTTTTGCGGTCATCTGATATTGAATTGGAGCAATCCACTTACGATACTTTATTCAAAAAAGAATGGGTAGTGTATGCTAAAAGACCTTTTGGTTCTCCCAAGTCAGTTGTAGAATATCTGGGGAGATATACGCATAAAATAGCTATCTCCAATCATCGTATATTGGCTATTGACGATCAGACAGTGACAATATCTTACAAGGACTATCGGGTAGATGGTCAAAAGAAAATAATGACACTCAGCCATGAAGAGTTCGTCCGCAGGTTTGCATTGCATATCCTGCCTAAACGATTTGTAAGGATCAGGCACTATGGCTTCCTGAGCTCGACCTGGAAGCGATCCAAGTTAACGCAATTACAATCCCAACTCAAAGGGATAATTTTAACATCATTATCATTTGTGATCAAAGGATCGTATCATAAAGCCTGTCCTTGTTGTAAAACAGGTCAAATGATCACACTAATCACCTTTGGTAGACGAGGTCCACCAAGTGAGTTTTACAAGTCTGCCTATGAAAAGTATTCATCCCTAAAATCAATATGAATTTGGGTAAGGGTTCTTATACTCCGAATTAAAAAAAATAAACAAAAGGCCTCATCCTATGGCTTAAACTTATAAAAAAAGTACTACAAATGCCTTTGTATCTATCATGCAAAGGCACGAAACAAGTCAAGAATCTGGACGATATCTCCATACAATACATAAAAATCGTTTTTCAAGCCTGGCTCCACTACCGAAGATTCCGTTCAACAGGACGTTCATCGCATGTCAGCTGGACACGACGAACGCTTAGCTGTTAGCGGTTCGTCTTTTTTTTTTATCGTCTTTTCTTTATTCACTTCCCATATAGTTTTTTATCTAGAATGTAACAACACAGGAAAGTCTGTAGATTAAATTTTTATTTGTGCCATTTTCTAAATAGGTTAAGTCAGATTGCAATTTTAAGCTATGTTTATTAAAATAATGGGAAAATCCGAGCACATACTCTTTTTGCATATTCATAATTGAAGCTACAGAATTTTCGGGAGTAATTTGAGCATACCTAGCAGCAATTTCATTTTTCCTAGTAATAAAATAACCAGATTGAATCATAAATGTATTTCCTGCAACAATATAATTTTGCTGTGTTGTGTTATTGATATTTGTAATAATACCCTCATTAGAATTTCTATTATAAAGTTCTGATTCAATAGAAAACCCTTTGTATTTAAACATCAAATCAACTCCATAATATTGAATATTCGCTATTTCTGCGTTATATAAATAATCGCCTAGTTGTCCCATTGTTCTTGTTGCTGCTTCGTTAAAGCTATATACCCCAGCAATAGAAAGCTTAGGTTTTATTTCTCTTTCAATATCGGCTTCTGTATAATCTCCTTTTTTTGAAAAATCTCCAAAAGGGAGAAATTCAACTCTAGCAGAATAACAAAGTTTACCGTTTTTGTCAGAAACAATTCGACCTTCGCCACTTGATATAGCAATTGTTGATTTTAACACTGTTTTATTAATATTGAAATTGGTGTATAGCCATACACCTTTATCTCTGTCCAATGTGAAATTATTGTTTGAGATTGAACGTTCCACTAATTGAAGATTTGCCGAAGAAACTTGTCTTTGCCTATTACCTGGTAGTTTAGTTTGCCCAAAACCTATTCGAAGCCATTTACTGGCATCATAAAATAACATTGCATCCCTCAATATCAAATTATTTTGTACTGAACTATTTGCAGATGCGATGTCCCCGTGTGCAAAACCCAATTGAATGCGATATGAAAATTTGGGATTAAATGCGTTACCTTTTATATTTAAACGACACCTTCGAAGTAAAAAGTCGGCACCTGTAGTTTCGTTTGTAATATCTCTTCTGGCTTCAAATACACTTTGAATTCTCCCACCAATCGCAATTGTAAAGGACGAATCAGCAGATGTAAATTGAATCCCTTTTCCGGCTTCCATTTTAATTGATGACTTGTCAACTTGTGCTATACAATTGGTGCTAATGACTAAAACAAAAGAAGTAATTAGTTTAATTGATATTAAGAATTTCATATAAAGTATTAATTGTTATTTTTTTAGGATGACCGCTAACGGTTTGCAGCTACACGCAGGCAGGGATTTTTAGCACTAAACTTCATACGAAGAACTGAACTTTAAATTTAGCACTTTCCTGTCATACGAAGCACGAAACCCCTGCTTGCTTGTAGGTGCTGTTATAGCCAGTGGTTCTTGTCGTCTGTCCTTGTAAACCATTGTGATTGTTGAGATTCAGTGTCAGTGTCATTGTCTGTTGGGTTGTGCGTTGCGTTTTTTATTTTTTTGAAGGGTCGGTAAATTTTTTAAAACAATTTTGTCTTGCGTTGGCTTTGCAAGCTCTTTGACAAAGCTTTGGTCTGCGTGTTGGCTTTGTGGGGCTTTGGCAATGTGCTTGCAAATTGGGTAGCAATTAATAATTTAATGTCAGTCCAACTCCAAATCCCATATCGCTATCGTAGTGTGTTCTAATCCCCATATTTCTATTTATGATATAACGCAAGTCAACCATAAATTCTTTGTCTGTATTTACCATAAAACCAGCTCTTATTCTTTTCGTAATCGGTATATCTTCTCGCATTAAAGAAAGTCGAACAATTCCATCGTGATACACTTCTGCCTGAAAATTCACCAACATTGGAAGCGTGTACATAAACCCTAAACTTACAGCAGTTCTGTTGTCTTTTTTATTTACTTGTCCGAATAAATTTTCTTCTTGTTCATCAATTCCCATTTTTCTGTAACGCCAATCAAAACCAATAAACGGCATCAGCCATTGCATTTTTCCAATGTATCGTCCTATATGTGTTTCGGTTTCATAGCCGTGCATATCATTGTAGCCTAAACGCCATTCTGAACCTATGCTCCAACGAGTGTTTTGTAACATTGCCATTCCATCGTTTCCGTTGGTAGCAAAATCGTTGTCTGCCATAAAATGAAATTTACGGTCGTCTGCAAATAGTTTACGTTGAGCCAATTTAGGATTTGTTATTAAAGGATTTGGAGCTTGATTTTCATAAGTAAATACTCTGCCCATACCACTCATCATATGGTAGAGAATATGACAGTGAAAAAACCAATCGCCTTCTACATTGGCGTTAAATTCCAATGTATCGGTTTCCATTGGCATAATGTCCACAACATTTTTTAAGGGTGCATTGGCGCCTTGACCATTGAGTAAACGAAAATCGTGTCCGTGCAAGTGCATTGGATGTCGCATCATAGAGTTGTTATATAAAACGATACGAACATTTTCACCTTTTTTGATTAGAATTTTATCAGTTTCAGATATTACTCTATTATCTAAACTCCAAACATAGCGGTTCATATTTCCTGTTAGTGTAAATTTTAACTCTTTTACGGGTGCATCTTTTGGAAGTGAAGTATTGTTGGGTGATTTCAACATTGCATAGTTTAACGTAACAATATCTGCCAAAGCATTGGCGTTGTATCGGTTTGGGTCGTTATCACTTTGTTTTGGTTTGCTGTCTCCAGTAATTTCCGGATACATTACCACATTCATATCCATTTGATTTAGGCTCATATTCATTCCCATATCGTCCAAATCGCCATTCATTTTCATCATATCATTCATCATCTTCATTCCTTCAAAATACTTCAATCTTGGTTGTGATGATTTCAGTTGTTTTATGCCGTTGCCAATGTATAATGATGCAGAATTGGTTCTGTCTTCGGTGGTTGCCAAAAATTCAAAAGCCGTATTTTCGGCAGGAATAGTTACAATAATATCGTAGGTTTCAGAAACAGCAATAATCAATCTATCTACTTCAACAGGCTCTACATCGTTGCCATCGTTGGCTACTACTGTAATTTTGCCACCTGCATAAGTGAGCCAAAAGTAAGATGATGCTCCACCGTTTGAAATTCTTAAACGCACTTTGTCACCTGCCTTTAATTCCTTTCCGTCAATGGCTGTAAGGTCTGTACTCGGTTTACCATTCATCAATATTTTTTCGTAATACACATCGCTTACATCCATTGCCAACATTCGTTTCCATTCGTTTTTTAGTTTGGTTTTGAAATGCCCAGCTTTAATGGCTTCTGCATAACTTTGAACGGCATTTTTTTTCAATGCTGGGTAATCGTTGGCATTATGCAACATTCTGTGAATGTTTTCAGGTTTTAAGTCTGTCCATTCGCTTAATACAATGGGAACGGTAGGTAAATCATCAATTCCCTTTCGAAATGTTTTGTCATCAGATTTTTTGAGCATTATAAAATTGCCATACATTCCTATTTGTTCTTGCAAACCCGAATGACTGTGATACCAATGTGTGCCATTTTGAATAATTGGAAAACGGTAAACGTGTGTAGTATTTGGCTTGATTGGCATTTGCGTCAAATTAGGAACGCCATCTTCTTTGTTGGGTAAAAATAAGCCGTGCCAATGCAAAGATGTTTCTTCTTTAAGCAAATTATGAACGTAAATTTCTGCTGTGTCGCCTTCTGTAAAGACGAGCGTTGGCATAGGGATTTGTCCGTTTACGGCTATGGCTCTTTTGAATTTCCCAGTAAAGTTTACCAAAGTGTCTTTTACATAAAGGTCGTAACGAACTGTTTTTTGAGCGGATATATTATTACTGACCAATAGTAAAAATACTATCGGCAGCAATTTTTTTGAAAGAATATTTTGTAGAACCATTTTAAGATTTTCATTTGTTGAGTTTAAGAAATGGCGTAACCGTTTTCGATTACGCCAAATTGGAGTTTATTTAATGGTTTCTACTGTTTTGCCACAAGTAAGCATTTGCGAACCGTAGTATGGATTTTTTACTGCGTTTTCTTTGCTCAACCAATTTGCTCCTTTACCATCGTTATACATTGGGCAATTTTGATAGTATATAGAATAATCCTGTTTACTGACTTTGAGCAAAGCATAAAAGTTTGCTGACAAATCCATAAAAACGACACGCTGTTTTTCTATAATTGTAGTAGCTACAATTTTTTCGGTATTTGATTTTAAACTACTCATCACTTTCATCCAAACAGTGTGTTCTTCTGATGAGAGTTTTTCCATTTTAACCGAATTGATATTTGCAAGTACGTCTTTAGCTAATGTTGAAACTAATTTACCGTCTGATTTTACCAAAGCATCTTTTAAAGCAAAGTAACTTTCGAAAATCGTTTTCAGTTGATTTACTTCTTGCTTCGTTTCAACTACGTTTTCTTGATTGTGCATTGAGTGGTCTTCAATAACTGCGGTTGAAACAATTGCAGTTTTCTTTACCCTTTCGTATTGGCAACATCCAGCAAGTTTACTATACACATCATCTGGAGCGAGGAATTTGTCGCTATCATAACCAGCCAAAGCAATGCGTTTCAAGATTTCATCTTGATTTGTTTTGATACTGTCGTAAGTTATTGTTGCCATTTTGCTGTCTTTGTTCCATTCTACGTTAGCAACTTTCTTTACATTTCCTGCTGTTTCAATCGTCTTTTCACACATTTCGCAATTGCCATAAATTTTCACGATCTCGGTTTTTGCATTTTTAATTTGAGCGTTGCAAGAGGAGGATGAAAACAGCAATAAAGTTGCAGCTGATATTTTTGATACTATGTTCATATCTGTTTTTTTATTGGGTTAATAATTCAATTTTAAATCCTGCATCTTGCACCTTTTGGATTACTTCTTCTTCGGTAATTCCTTCGGAATGCACAGAAAGAATTTTGTCTTTGTTTGCAGTGTCCACATCCCAATGGCAAATTCCGTTTGCATCATTTAGAAATGGAGTTACCTTTTCCACACATCCACTACAGTTGATGTTGGTTTTGAATTTTAATGTTTTATCGTTCGTTTTCATTTTAATGTTTGTTTAAATTATATACTGCAAATTTCGATAGCATTCAAACTAAATACATTACTGTATTTTTGAATTGATTTGTAACATTTACGTCTGCTTATTTTTTATACTTCAACCACAGACTATTACTTACTACACTTAAACTGCTCAATGCCATTGCCGCACCTGCAATCATCGGGTTGAGTAAGAAACCGTTAAACGGGTATAAAATCCCTGCTGCAATTGGAATACCAATCAAATTGTAAATAAATGCCCAAAACAGGTTTTGTTTAATGGTGCGAACTGTTGATTTTGATAAATGAATTGCTTCGGGAATTTTTGTAAGGTCTGATGAAATGATAGTCATTTTAGCTACATCCATTGCAATGTCGCTTCCTTTGCCCATTGCTATACTCACGTCTGCTTGTGCCAATGCTGTGCTGTCATTGATACCATCGCCAACCATCGCTATAACCTTTCCTTGTTGCTGCAATTGTTTAACGAATGCAGCTTTATGTTCAGGCAGTACTTCTGCTTTGTAATGTTTGATACCAACTTTTTCTGAAACAGCTTTGGCTGTCATTTCATTGTCGCCTGTGAGCATATAAACTTCAATGCCTGATAGCTGTAATTCTTCAATTGCCTTTTTAGAAGTTGCTTTAATCTGGTCAGCTATTGCTAATATGGCTATTGTTTTTTTTCGTATTGGCAAACCAAATTACTGTTTTGGCTTCATTGCCCCATTGATTGGCTTTTTGAGCAACCGCATTTTCAATCAAAATTTCATTTTCTTGTATCAGTCTTTTGTTTCCAATGAAATAAGTTATACCGTCAATCTCAGCTTTTGCTCCTTTTCCTGTGATACTTTCAAATTGAGTTATTGAAACGGTATTCTGATTTTTTAAATGAGAAACAACCGCATCTGCCAATGGGTGTTCAGATTGTTTTTCAATGCTGAATAGTATTTGTTTTAATATCGGGGTTTCTTCAGTCCAAAAATCATTCGTTACAACAGGTTTACCTTCTGTGATGGTTCCTGTTTTATCGAGTATTACAGCATTTACCTTTTTTGCTAACTCAAGACTTTCTGCATCTTTAATTAAGATTCCTTTTTCAGCTCCTTTGCCCACACCAACCATAATTGCAGTCGGAGTAGCTAAACCTAAAGCACAAGGACAGGCAATAACCAATACGGTAATAAGAGCTAACAATCCCTGAGTAAAGCCATTGTCTCCGCCAAAGATGTTCCATACTATAAATGAAGCAACGGCAATTACAATTACAATGGGCACGAAAATTCCTGCAATTTTATCCACCAATTTTTGGACAGGAGCTTTACTGCCTTGTGCGTCTTGCACCATTTTGATAATGTGTGCAAGCATAGTTTCACTGCCTACTTTATCGGCTTTAAATTGGAAGCTACCTTTTTGATTAATAGTTCCCGCAAATACTTTGTCGTTTTCATTTTTCAACACAGGAACAGGCTCACCGCTCAACATACTTTCGTCAACAAAAGAGTTTCCGTTAATTACTATTCCATCTACCGCAATTTGCTCGCCTGGTTTTACCACAATTGTATTACCTATTTCAACTTGCTCAATGGGGATTTCCATTTGATAACCACCATCCTGTACAATCGTTACTGTTTTTGGCTGTAAACCCATCAATTTCTTTATTGCAGATGAAGTATTTCCTTTGGCTTTTTCTTCCAATAGTTTACCCAATAATATAAAGCCAATGATAACAGATGCAGCTTCAAAATAAACGTGAGCGTGTAATCCCCTTTCGTGCCAAAATTCAGGAAACAGTGTGTTGAAAACACTGAAAATGTAAGCAACACCTGTGCTTAATGCCACCAAAGTATCCATATTGGCAGATCGATGTTTGGCTTGTTTCCAAGCATTGATGTAAAAATCTCTCCCTAACCAAAATAAAACTGGGGTACTTAAAAACCACATTATTTCATTCGCAAAGGGCATATTCATAAAAAACATTCCGATTACTACTACAGGAATGGATAGTATCAACGCCCAATAGGTTTTCTTTTTGAGAGTTTTAAAGTTTTCTTTCTGAATATGCTCAATGGTCTCATCACCAGAAGGACTTTCATCAATTAACAAATCGTAACCAATACTTTGAACAACTTTTCTCAAATGCTCTACTTGTATCAAACTCGGTATAAATTCTACTGAGACCTTTGCATTTGCATAATTCACGCTTGCATTCACAACTCCTGCCTGAGATTTAAGCATACTCTCCACACTAATCGCACAAGAAGCACACGTCATTTGTAATACAGGGAATGATTTCTTTACGGTAGTTACTCCATAACCCAAATCTCGAATAGTTTTTACAGCTTCTGAAACTGTTTCCCGATTTTGAGTTTCAATGATTGCTTCCTTATTGTTGAGTTCCACTCGGTGTGATTCAACACCATTAAGTTTTGCCAATCCATTGTCCACAATTAAAGCACAGTGTTCACTTTCAACGCCTTCAAGTGGTATCCTAAATTCATTATTATTTGTTGCCATACCGTTTTTATTTAATTACAAGGCAAAGGTGGCAACATTACATTTCTTACCCGTTACCTGATTTTGGATTGTATTTGTAACATTTACACTTCGTCTAGTGGTTTGCGCTTTATTTCCTTGATATTCTTAAAGTGAGTAGGGGTAAGTCCTGTAACTTTTTTAAACTGATTGCTCAAATATCCAACACTCGAATAATTCATTTGATAAGCAATTTCGCTTAATGATAATTCGTCATAAACCAAAAGTTCTTTCACCTTCTCAATTTTTTGAGCAATGAAATATTTTTCAATAGTCGTTCCTTCAACTTCGGAAAACAGATTTGATAAGTAAGTATAGTCGTGATGAAGTTTACTGCTCAAATAGTCAGATAAATTCGATTTTAATTCGCTGTTGTTTTGGTGTATAATTTCAATAATGGAAGACTTAATTTGTCCGATTAGGCGACTTTTTTTGTCATCAATCAATTCAAATCCAAACGTTTTTAGATGATCGTCAAGGTTAGTTTTCTCAATTTCAGTCAAGTCGTTTTTGAGTTCAACTTCACCTAAACTAATATTCAAAGTTTGAAAACATAGTTTCTCTAATTCATTTTTCACTACCATTATGCAGCGATTACAAACCATATTTTTAATATAAATTTTCATATGCTAATGTTTATGTCGTGCGATGGCAAAAAAGTGGCTCTTTTGGTTTTGCGAAGGGTCGGTTTGTGTGTCGGGGCAAAACCAAATGTGCCGCTTGTGCGGCTGCCTAAAATTGTTTTTAAAAAAGTGCGGTGGAAAAAAAATAAAAAAACATTGGGGCGGCTTGAGTGTCGGATTACTCGCTGTCCCGTTTCAATATGGTCTGTATGTTTTTGGTCACCTGTCAAAATGGTTTGTTTTTGTTTTAATGTTTAAATTTTGGTCGGTCTATCGTCTTTGGAACGGTCGTCCTACCATTGGCTATACGGTTTGGGGCTTGACGCAGTGGGGGATTAGAAGCACAAATGTGCAATTTACCACAAGAGCTCAATGGAAGTACAAATGTTGAATTTACCACTTCTGCCCCCATTGCGTTCAAACCCCTGTTATGCCCTAGTGCCTTTTCTAGTCTTTCCATTTCGTTAGTTTTTTGTCGTGTCGTTGTGTGTAGGCTTGGTAGCTCTTTTGCATTTTTTAGCTTTGGTTTGAGTATTGGCAAAAAATGCAAATGTGCTACCAAAAGCGTTGGTGTCTTTGTCATCAAAACTTCATTCGTTGTATTCGTACTGCATTTAGAATTGCTAATAATGCTACTCCAACATCTGCAAATACAGCTTCCCACATCGTAGCTAAACCACCTGCACCTAAAATAAGGACAATTGCTTTAACCACAAATGCCAACGTAATATTTTGCCAAACAATTTTTTTTGTTTGTTTGCCTATGTTTATTGCCATTGGAATTTTACTTGGCATATCGTCTTGTATTACTACATCTGCTGTTTCTATAGTAGCATCACTGCCTAAACCACCCATTGCTATACCTACATTGCTCAATGCTACTACTGGTGCATCATTTACACCATCTCCTACAAAACAAACAGTTTCATTTTTAGCAATGAGTTCTTTGACTATGTTTACTTTGTCTTCGGGTAATAAATCGCCATAGGCGTTTGTAATGCCTAATTTATCGGCTACAAATTTTACTACTGTACTTTTATCCCCACTTAACATTGTAGTTTTTACGCCTAATGCTTTTAATTTGTCAATAGTAATTTGTGCATCTTCTTTAATGCTATCGGCAATGGTTAAATAACCAATAAATATTTTATCGTATGCAATAGCAATTAATGTGTAAACAATGCTTGCTGGATCAATATCATAAGCAATATTAAATTTGTCCATCAATTTAAAATTGCCTACTAATAATTCCTTTCTGTTTACAATTGCTTTTAAGCCGTGTCCTGATATTTCTTCTACATTTTCTAACTTGATATTGCTATCAATTTTTCCAACATAATTATGAATGGCTGTAGCAACTGGGTGTGTACTTTGACTTTCCAAAGCATTGACCATTTGCAAGTATTTCGTCTTTATTAAATTCGGGTTTAAATATTACTTCTTGAACCTTAAAAACGCCTTCGGTCATAGTGCCTGTTTTATCCATTACTACATTCTGAATATTGGCTATTATATCTAAAAAATTACTACCCTTAAATAAAATACCATTTCTGCTTGCAGAACCGATACCGCCAAAATAACCTAATGGAATACTAATTACTAATGCACAAGGACAAGAAATAACCAAGAAAACCAAAGCTCTGTATAACCATTGACTAAAAACATAATTATCTACAAAAAAGTAAGGAAGTACTGTTATTAGAATAGCTAAAGCAACTACAATTGGGGTGTAAATTTTTGCAAATTTTCGGATAAATAATTCTGTTGGTGCTTTTTGTGCAGTAGCATTTTGTACCAATTCTAAAATTTTTGATAGTTTACTATCGGTGTAGGCTGTTGTTACTTTAATTTGTGCTACTGAGTTTAGGTTTATCATTCCTGCCAATACTGTTTCGCCCTTTGCTTTAGTGTCTGGTTTGCTTTCGCCTGTAAGTGTTGCTGTGTTGAATGAAGCCGTTTCTGAAATTAATTCTCCATCTAAACCTAATTTTTCACCTGGTTTAAGTTGAATTATATTGCCAATTTGTACATTTTCTGCCCTAACTGTTATCGCTTGATTGTTTTCTAAAATGGTTACTTCATCAGGTCGTTGGTCAAGCAAAGTTTTTATGTTTGCTTTAGCTCTTTTTTACTGCTAAAGTTTGAAACACTTCGCCAACTGCATAAAATAACATTACTGCTACGCCTTCGGGATATTCGCCTATTGCAAATGCTCCGATAGTTGCAATACTCATTAGCAAAAATTCAGAGAATATTTCTCCTTTTCCAATGCTTGTAAATGCTTCTTTGATTACTGGAAAGCCAACTGGAATGTAAGCAACTACATACCAAATAATTCTTACCCAACCTGTAAACCACGATTGTGGAAAATAATTATCAAATGCAATAGCAATAAGTAATAAACATAGTGAAATCATTGCTGGTAAAAACATTTTTACAACACTATCATTGCCTTTTGAATGGTCGTGTCCATCTTCGTCTGAATGTTCACTATGATTGTGCCCATCTTTTTTACTATGCCCATCTTCTAACAAAGAACTTGCCCCTGCATTAGTATATATTTTTTCTTGCTGTGTGCAACAAAGCTGTTTGCCTTTTGCATCGTAGGTATGTTTATGTTCCATAATTAAATAAGTCTTCTTGTTTTAAGTTTATAATTGATATATTCTTGTCTGTGTTGTTTTTCTAAGAAATCTTCTTCTAAGCGAATTTGTATTTGAATTATAAAATAAGTGGTTATCAATAAGCAAAAGGATAATGCTGTTGGCACTATCATAAATAGACCCAAAATACTTATAATCATTCCTAAAAAAATAGGATTTCGGCTGATTGAAAAAACACCTTTAGTTACTAATTCAGTTTTATTTTTTTCATCAATGCCAATACGCCAACTATTACTCATTTGATATTGTGCAATACCTATCCAAATTAAAGAAATATGAATTAAAACTAAACCAATTATTTTGAAAGCACTAAAACTCAGATAAGAAATAGGAATGGTGAAGTAATAAAGTTTATCAGAAAATGAAAAACATAAAACTGCTACAAATAGAAATGCAATAAGTAGTTTCATCACAAATCCAATATAATCGTGGGCATTATCATTCTTTCCAAATGTTATTGGATTTATTCCTGTTTTTGAAAGTTCGATATGTAGGCACTACAAAGACAATTAATATATAAACCACTAAGTATATCGGTAAATAAATTTTAAGCATATTCATAAGTTTTATTTTTAATGTTCGTGTTCGCCTGTGTTTGATAATTTAGCATTGATAAAAAATGCACCTTTAGTTACAATTACTGCATCTTTTGGTATATCATTTACAAATGTGATTGCAGTATAACCCATATTAGAAACACCTTTAATAATTTCTATTTTTTCAAAATTGGTGGTGATTTTTGGCTCTGCTTCTTTACCTTTTTCTGCTTCCTTATGGTCGTGTCCTTCTTCGCCTTCTTCGTGGTGTTCTTCTGGTTCTTTATCTGTTTTTATAAAAATGTAAAACTTACCATCAGCTTCTACAATAGCTTCGGTAGGCACGGCTGGTGAAGTAACATTGTTTAGACTAACTATGGCTGTAATATTCATACCATCAATTAATCCTGTTTTATTGCCTTTTACATTGCAATGTACTGGTATGGTTTTGCTATCACTTTCAAAAGCTGTACCAATACTATAAACTACTGCATCGTATTCCGTAGTTGGATTGTTAGTTAAGGTAAAATGAATAGTTTGTCCAACTTTAAGCATTGGTAGGTCTTTTTCAAATACGTTGAGATCTAAATGCAATGAGCCATTATCTACAATTTCGGCTACAGGCGAAGATACATCTACATACGAGCCGATTTTAGCAAATACATTACTCACAGTGCCACTTAAAGGACTTGAAACGAATAACATTGATTGTAAATTTCCGTTGCTTATATTATTAGGGTTTATGCCCATTAGTTGAATTTGTTGCTGTAATGAAGCTCTACGAGTTCGCAAACTATTTAAATCGGCTGTGGCACTTTGTAAGTTTTTTTGCTCCTGCATTTCCTTCGTTCAATTCTTTTTTGCCTTGCAACTTCTTGTTCTGCAAAAGTAATTTTACTGCCTGAACTTAAATATTCTTCTTGTAGTTGTATAAATTGAGGATTGGCAATAGTAGCAATTGTTTGCCCTTTTTACATAAGAACCTATTTGAACATTCAAAGTTTTAATTACACCACCATATAAAGAAGTAGCATTTGCCTTGTTGTTGTTTGGAACTTTTAGATTGCCATTTGCTTTTATGGTTGCCGTTAGTTCTTTGTTTTCAATATTACCAAAGGTAATGCCCACTGTTTTAATTTGTTCAGCAGTAAGGGAAGCAATAGTGGCTGGGGCTTCTTCGTGGGGTTCTTCTTTTTTGGCTTCTGTTTTTGTTTCAGCTGTGCCGTGATTATGACCATCGCCTTCTTTATGATTGCTACAGGCAGATAACAATAAAGTAAGAATTATTGTTACAGAAATTATTTTATTTATTTGAAATATCATCTGAAATATTATTTATTGATTATTGAATTTATATTGATTACTGTTTGGTTTATTTGCTGAATGGATTGCAAGTAATTTAATTGTATATCGGTAGCTGTTTGTAAAGCGTACAAATATTCTACATAACTTACATCTCCTGTTCGATAGCCTAATTGTGCTGATTTTACAATTTCTTCTGCATTTGGTAAGGCATTGGATTTGTAGTAATTGTATTGCTTTACATCTTGCTCATATTGTGTCATCGTATTTTGCAGTTGTGATTGCAGTTGTTTTTTTTCATATTCTGCTTGTTGTGCTAAACTTTGCTTTTGATATTCTAAGCTCTTAATTCTTGCTTTTGTTGCTCCGTAAGTTAAAGGAATAGCAATACCAATATTTACAACACTAAATCTATTGCCTGCACCAAAATATTTATCTGCACCATTGATAGTTTGAAAACCAATTAAGGATTGATTGGAATAGCCAATTTTAAAATCGGGTAAGCCTTGTGCCTTTTCTACTTTTTTTGTTTGCTCGGCAATTAGCATATTTTGATACAGCGATTGCAACATTGGGTGATTGGCTATTGCATTGGTATCAATTAAATTATTAACAGTTAAGGGTACATAGTTTGCATTTGTAATAAGTACAATACTATCATTTGTATTTAATAATGCTTTTAAACTTTGATAGGCATTTATTAGATATACTTGGTTTTGTTGTGTCAATAAATTGATTTCGCCTTGTTTTGTTTGGGCTGTATTAATTTCAATTTTTTTGGTATCGCCTGTTTTATATCTCAAATTGGCTACTCGTAAGAACTCGATATACAAACTATCCAAACTTTGTAGTTTTTGTTTGTTGAATTGTAAATATTCTATTTGGTAGTATAAACTGCGAACTTGATTTTTGATTTCATAAATACTCAATTGCTGTTGTAGCTGTTTTGCTTTAATTTCTGCATTAATCAATTCTTTTTTAGCACCAAATAATGTAGGAAACGGTATGGTTTGAGAAAGTTGAAAAGCATTGTCAAACTTGATACTGTTGTACTGACCAAGTTGCATATTGAAATCCATTTTGGGTAATTCATTGGCAGTTTTTTCAGACTTTCTGTTGCTTTTATTTCCAAATCATTTGCCTTAATAGATTGATTGTTTTGAATTGCAATATTTATTGCTTGGTCTATTGAACTAATATTTACAGTTTGAGCATTTACATTTATTGTTGAACATAAAAACAATAAAATAGTGGCTGTTATAACTGGTTTCACTTTTGGTTTTCTTTTTAGATTTATTTTTGAATTAAATATTATATAAAGCAGGGGCAGTACAAATAGTGTAAGGAAAGTGGCTGTAAGTAAACCGCCAATTACAACTGTGGCTAATGGTTTTTGCACTTCTGCACCTGCACTACTGCTTAATGCCATTGGTAAAAAACCTAAGCTGGCAACTGTGGCTGTCATTAATACTGGTCTTAATCTTATTTTTGTGCCTTCTATTACTCTTTTAATTATATCTGTCCAACCTTCTTTTTCTAATTGATTGAAAGTACCAATGAGTACAATTCCGTTTAATACTGCTACGCCAAACAAAGCAATAAAACCAATACCTGCACTTATACTAAATGGCATACCACGAAGTAATAAAGCAAAAATACCACCTATTGCACTCATTGGTATGGCTGTAAATATTAAACCTGCTTGCTTGAAAGAACGGAATGTAAAATAGAGTAACATAAAAATTAATAGTAGTGATATAGGCACTGCTATTAATAAACGCTTACTTGCTTTTTGTAAATTTTCAAAAGTACCACCATAGGTAAAATAATAACCCGAAGGCAAAGTGATTTGTGTATTTAGTTTTTGTTGTATTTCCTCCACTACACTTTGTACATCTCTATCTTTTACATTAAACCCTACTACAATTCTTCGTTTTCCTGCCTCTCTACTTATTTGTGCAGGACCTAATTTGTAAGCAATATTGGCTACTTGTGAAAGTGGAATTTGAGAGCCTGAACTGGTTGGTATCATCAAATTATTTACATCTTCAATACTGCTTCGGTAGGTGCTATCTAAACGAACTACTAAGTCAAACTTTCTTTCGTTTTCAAAAACAACACCTGTACTTTTGCCTGCAAAGGCTGTGCTAACTATATCGTTTACATCTTGAATAGTTAGTCCATAATTGGCAATGCGTAATCTGTCGTATTCAATATTTATTTGTGGTAGTCCGTTTACTCTTTCTATTTGTGGGGCTGTAGCACCTTGTACCGATTGTATAACTTGATTTACTTTAGTAGCATAAGTTGATAGGGTGTCCATATTTTCGCCAAATATTTTTACCGCTACATCTTGCCTAATGCCTGTCATTAATTCATTAAAACGCATTTGTATGGGTTGGTTTTTTTCAAAAAATATACCTGGTATTGCTTCTAATTTTTCGTAAATTTCATCGGCTAATTCATCGTATGTTTTATTTGATTTCCATTCATTTTGTGGCTTTAGAATAATCATCATATCTGTAGCTTCTGGTGGCATTGGGTCTGTTGGTACTTCGGCACTACCTGTTTTGCCTACTACCATTTTCACTTCATCAAATTGTTTAATAATTCTGCTGGCTTGCATAGAAGTTTCAATACTTTGATTTAAGGAACTGCCTTGTGGTAGTATGCAATGAAATGCAAAATCTCCTTCGGCAAGTGTAGGTATAAATTCGCCTCCCATACGGCTAAAAACAATAATACTAATAGCGAAGATTGATACTGTGATACCCACCAACCAATATTTTAGTTGTATGGCTTTTTGTAATAATGGTTGATACCTATTTTGTAAAAAATCCATCATTTTATCACTAAATGTTTTTTTGTGATTGATAGTTTTAGGTAAAAACAAAGCACACATCATAGGAATATAAGTAAGCGATAAAATTAATGCTCCAAATATGGCAAAGCCAACTGTCATAGCCATTGGGCTAAACATTTTGCCTTCTATGCCAATTAAAGTAAGAATAGGAATATATACTATTAAGATTATTATTTCGCCAAAAGTGGCACTACTCCTGATTTTAGAGGCTGATTGAAAAACTTCTTCATCCATTTCATTTTGAGATAATTTACCAATCGTTTTGCGTAAGCCCAAATGGTGTAAGGTGGCTTCTACTATAATTACAGCACCATCTACAATAAGCCCAAAATCTATAGCACCTAAACTCATTAAATTTGCACTTACACCAAATACATTCATTAAGCCCAATGCAAATAGCATTGATAATGGAATGGCAGAAGCTACGATAAGCCCTGCTCTGAAGTTTCCTAAGAACAAAACCAATACAAAAATTACAATTAGAGCACCTTCTATTAGGTTTTTTTCTACTGTACTCATTGCCCTTTTTACTAAGTCAGTTCTATCTAAATAAGGCTCTATAACAATATCATTTGGTAACGATTTTTGAATGGTTGGCAGTTTTTCTTTTATTCTATTTACAACATTGCTACTATTTTCACCTTTAAGCATCATAACTATACCACCTACTGCATCTACTTCACCATTGAAAGTCATAGCACCGTAACGAGTAGCAAAACCAAATTTTACTTCGGCTACATCTTTTATAAAAATAGGAATACCGCCTGTGCTTTTTACAGCAATATTTTTCACATCTTCTATTGAAGTAACCAAGCCCACGCCACGAATAAAGTAGGCATTGGGTTTCTTATCAATATAAGCACCGCCTGTGTTTTGATTGTTTTTTTCCAACGCTGTAAAAATTTCTGGAATACTCACACCCATTGCTTTTAAGCGATTGGGATTTATTGATACTTCGTATTGTTTTAGTTCGCCACCAAAACTATTTACTTCTGCAATGCCGGGTGTGCCATTGAGTTGCCTTGCTACTATCCAATCTTGCATTGTACGTAAGTCTTTGGCATTGTACTTGCTTTCATTACCTTTTGTAGGGTGAATGATATATTGATAGACTTCGCCAAGTCCTGTACTAACTGGTGCTAATTCGGGTGTACCTATGCCATTTGGTATTTTTTCTTGGGCTTCTTTTAGTTTTTCGTTTATTAACTGACGAGCAAAATATATATCTACTTCGTCTTTAAAAACAACGGTAATTACCGATAAGCCGAACCTTGAAATACTCCTTACTTCTTCTATGTGTGGAATATTAGCAAGGCTTTGTTCTATTGGAAATGTAACTAATTGTTCTACTTCTTGCCCTGCCAAAGTAGGACAACTGGTAAATATTTGTACTTGATTATTGGTAATATCTGGTACTGCATCTACTGACAGTTTGGTAGCACTCCAAACGCCCCAAATAATGAGTAACAAGGTCATTATACCTATGACTATCTTGTTTTTTATACTGAATTTAATTATTTTATCTAACACTATATTTTATGATTAATTATTAATGAATGATAGTAAATTGCTGTAAGGCAAATACTAATGACTAAACATTAATGATTAAGATTGCATAAAGCAATTCCACAATAAAAAGGAATGGAAATAGTGTACTTACTATTCGTTAATCATTAACAAGTAGTATGTATTTTTGGTGGTTGCCAAATGTTTCCGTAGAAGTTGGAAATAAAAGAAAAATTACGGATAGCAACTTTTTGAGAAAAAGAAAACTGTGTAGGGTTTTTGATTTGAAACGGTTTAAAATCTAAGGCTATTACATTTGCACTGCAACAAGAACAGGTACAGAAAGGACTGCAATTATCGTCTTTATCTTGCTGGTGGTCGTGTTTTTGAGTAAGCTCCGTTGTAGCCTCTTTATCATTGCAATTATTATGCACATCGCTACAAGGCACTACTGAAAGCACCAAAATGTAGAGAGCCATAAAATATGCAAATATTTTCATTGGGGCAAAGGTAATGATTATTGTATGCAATGCAATTGCAAAGTTTAAGAACAAGCATCACAAACTCCTTTAAGTACTAAATTGATAGATTGTAAAGTGAAGTTTTGAGGCAAATTAATGGGTGAAGGTTTAGCATTTAATAGGCAGAATGTTTTTTGACATATTGTGCAATGAAAATGACTATGTAAATCAGCTGGACTACAGGTACAGCCTTCTGAACATAAAGCGTATTTGATTTGGCCTGTTCCATCGTCAATGGTATGTATCAATTTATGTTCTAAGAAGGTTTTTAGTGTCCTAAATAATGTAGTTGCATCTGCTCTTTCGAATAAATCAACTAAGTCTTTATGGCTAATAGCACATTTTTGTTTACCAATAACTTCTAAAACCAACAACCTCATAGCTGTAGGTTTGATTCCAAATTGGTTAAGTTTATTTTCTAAGTCTACCATATAAATCGCATTTTTTACAAAAACCAAAGATTATCTTTTCCAAACTCTGGAATATAGTCCTGCTTGAAATGTGAAAAAATATTGGCTACCATTTCTGGGTAGGCAATAGTTACTGGAATGTTTTGCTGGCTTACAGACTTCCAATACATACGGCTGAATTGATAGACTTGATCTATTAATTTTTCAATTAAAACTTCATCTTCCAAAAGATCCAAATGAGTGGAGGTTAGTTTAATTTTTATAGGAAAGTGATATTCTTTGTCGGTAACCTTACTTTCAGGCTTATACCTGGTATTATTAAATAGTAAATATTGCCTTTCAGCCATTTTAATATATGTACCGCTGTATGGCATTAAATTTACTTTGTCTAAAGTGTCAAATGCTAATAATTCTTTGCTTACAGTTTTATTAATCGAAACTACAATAATCGGTACTGGTAGCTTTAACCCATTATACAGCATATCCAAAATAGGTTTTAACTCTCTGTTGCTAATTACCTTGTAGAAGTGAATAATTACTCTTGTTGCTTCTGGTTTATTTTTATGGAATGTTTCCACAGCTTCACGAATAGAGCCAACTAATGCTGCAATGTTTTGCTGGCCAAAGCAAGTAAAATTTTTGAAACGACCTTTATTGTCAAAACAAAAGGCAGAACCTAAATAAGTTGTTTTCTTTGTATGGCAACGAAAAGCACCAACACCAATTATTAATTCATTGTCTTCTTCCCTATCCAAACGCCACGGTACACCGCCTAATTTTGCTAAAATGGCAGCTTGTATATTTGGTAAGAAGTAATTAAAGTATTCATTTTGTTTGAAACTACTACTATATTTATCCCATTTACGAATGTTGTTTTTATAGATTACTTGTGAGTAATATTTTTCGTGTAAAAACATTTCTTTCATACGAAAGTACAAACCCTTTTTGACTGGATTTGAATCATATTTTGGCACTGGAGTAATGTACAAAATGCAATACTTTACATTTGGGTCTTTTTTGCGATTATGAATTATATTGTAAATATCTGTTATGGCAGTTTCAAGTTTATCAAATACAATATTTAAAGATTCATCAATATAGAAAGGCTGATAAATAAAGTCTTGTAAATTAGGATGTGTTTTATATCCCTTTTCAAAATAATCTTTTAACAATAAATAATCTGGCTGACTATCCTTTTGATATATAAAAAAGAAAACTACATTGTTGGGTGGTGGTATAGGTTCGCAAGGACCTAATGTTTTTAAATCTGTTTTGGGTTCTACGCCTTTGGCATTTCCAAATTGTAACAGATTAGATGTTTCTGATAGCTTATGACTTGTTGCAGTATAGTTTTTAATAAAACCATTGGCATCTATCGGTAATATTGCTCTAAATGCATCATTGTTTAAAAAGGATTCATAAAATGCATTTATTGGTTTAAAGTAACGTGGGTAACGATTTTTGTTATCGGGTAATTCATAGGTTATACTATAGGTTTGATATAAAGTATTTCCAATAATTGGGAATATTTTATCTAAATGCAATTTTTCTTGAGGGTCTAAATACTCCCAAGTTCTAACCAAACCATTACTGTTTACTAAGTGTAACTTAGTTGTTTCAAAGCCTGGCATTTCTTTCAAACTTTTTTTGCTTACTCTTGAAGTGCCATCATATGACACTACCAATTCAAAGCCATCAGTTACATTAGCATAGTTTACTTTTAGCGTAAATTTATTATAAAGATTATATTCATTTCTTTTCTCTTCAGTATTTAGAAACCAAACTTCTATATCATCTGTAAAATTGCGTTGCATAATATGGGCTACACCATTACGGAAATATGAGTAAATTAGATGCTTGAAATAATGTATTGCAATGCTTGGGTTTTTGGCAATGTCAACTGTGATTAAAAAAGAATCTTCTTTTGGCGTACCAAAGTCGGTATAGATTCTATTATTTTCTTCTAAGATTGCAGGTGTAATGTTTTCGCCAGCTAATTGAAGAACTTCTTCATCTAAATACAAACCATAAAAACCTTGTTTTTTACCTATCGAAAAAGGCAGGGTGATTTGCTGAACAGGGGCAATAAATGGGATAATATTTAGCTGTAAAGACTGTTGCATTGTGGTACTTTAAATTTTGTTTTATTTATTTTGCTCTATATTTTATTTTAGTTTTATTCACCCATTACTGCTTTTTGTAACAACATCTGACTATTGCCATAAAATGGCACATCTGTTTTACCTAAGATGCTTTGGGGAATGGTAAGCATTTCATTTATATTTTCCATTGGTACTAAAACTGTTTTAGCACCGTTTTCGGAAAGCAAGGTTACTTTATCGGCAAAATTCATTGATCTTTCGATTGCACCACCAATGGATATATTTCCAAGAACTGCTAAACCTGCTTTTAAATTCTTTTTATAAATGGCTGATATAATTGCAATGTAAACTGCACTACCTATGCCACCACTGATATATGCCCCCATTAGATTACTGATTTGAATGTTGATGTCGTAACCTGATAATGAGTGCTGCTCGTTCAATATGCTTTTTTCATTTGCTCTTAGGTAGTTGTAAGTGTTTTTAATATTTTCTTTTACATCTTGTGAGCTTGTGCCTGTTACATTTATTTTTCCTGAACCTTTTAAAGCAACTACTTCAATTTTCACCAAAGCATTACTTTCTCCATCACTTGTTGCAGTATAGCAAACACCAGGTGATAAGGGGTTAGATTCTATTAATGAAGAACCTTTTTCTTCTTGTAGACCAACAAAAATTTCTTCCTGTGTTTCTTTATCGATGTATGAGAAATTGGTATCCCAAAATTCCATTCCACCAATTCGTTTTAACTGCTCTTTTACTCTTCTTCGCATTTCCATACCAATTACCAAATATTCTCTTATGTCTTCTTTGGTATATTCTCCATCGGGATGCAGCAATTTTATAAAGCCTGAGATAATCCGCCTTACAGACTTAGAATCTCTTTGCTTTAGGTGCGAACCCAAATTAAAGTACTTGTCTAAGGCATCATAGTAAGTTGTTTTTCTCTGTGACTTTAAGATTTCTGAAAAGAAATCGGTACTGAACCCAAAGTGATTGGTAAAGTTTGCAGGACTAAATTTTGTTATTTCCCAACCGGGTAAAAACAAATTGATACGGTCTAAAAATGCGGTGTCGTGGTTTACTTCATCTGATAGCGGACTGAATAAATGTGAAGTCTGCAATACCGTCTCTACTGGTTGGTTGATATTACCGTTTAAGATTACAGATGCTGAACCTGAAATTTCACCGCCTTTTGCTCTGGAGAATGAACCTGATTCCATATAGTCCTTCATCAAAGGAATAGCATCTCTGTCTTTAAAAAGCTTATCGGTACTTTCATCAAAGCAAATAGCATCCCATAAACCTACTGCACCCACTCTGCCTGTGGTATTGTTTACAAATAATTGAGCAACTGACCCTTGACCGCCTGAAATGAGTATGGCATAAGGCGTAATTTCTTTGTATATGTATGACTTACCTGAAGAACGAGGACCTAACTCCACCATATTGAAATTGGCTTCAACTAATGGAATTAAGCGGCACATTAACAGGTTTAGTTTTCTGTCATCTAAGCCTTCGCTGTATGGTTCATAACCTGCACTTCTTAGCAGCAATTTTTTCCATTCATCTTTGGTAAACTCTTTTCTTTTTTCTGATATTTTAGAATTGTCAAAAGTGGAAAGCTGTATTGGTTTAATGTCTGTTACAACAAATGGAAAAACAGTTGAACCAATGGTAATCATTGGATCATACTCCATTTCAATAATTGCCCAAATACCACCAAGCAAAAGCTTTTCGTGTGCATTTACCAATTCATCACTAATGTTAGCCTTTCTGATATTACTATTGGCTATGTTTGCCCAATAACGGTCTCTTTGAGCATCGAGTTCTACGGAAATTTTATCGATAATTTTATACCTACCCTTTTCACGAAGTTTGGACTGAATAAGTGTACTTTCTTCGGGGTTGATGTAATGGTTTCTTAGAATGGTTTTTACATTTTCCATTCCTTCCTTTAGCTTTTCTTCATCTTCGGTACTGCAAGTATTAGCTAATAAATACTCCAACACAAACGCTGGAACATTTGCACCACCTTTGATGATACCTACCAAGTCTTTCTTTACCACAAATCCCCTGAAGTGGTCTAAGGCTTTTATATCTAAGTCGTCTAATATTATCATATTTCAATTTTTATAAAAGTCCGCCTAAATCTCTGGCGTTTGATTTTTTGATCTTTACTGAATCTATTTGTTCTTGGGTGCTTGCATCTACAATAACCGCAATAATTTCATTGTTGCCTCCAAATGAAAAATCAAATGATTGTGATACACCTGGCTCAATGGTTATAATATTACTGCTGCTGTACGTGAGATTATTGGCATAGAGCAAAACTTGGATTTTTCTGCTTGATGAAAACAAGTTATCGGCTTTACCTATTGCCTGCACCTTTAAACCAAAAAGTTCACCTGTCACTTCAATTAGTTCTTTCTTGTTGACGATGGTTACTTCAAGCCCTTTATCAGCAACACTCTCTTTACTAAAAACAAAGTTGGGTATAATAATTTCTTGGGGTGTAAAGCCACCGTGTGAAAAACCATAAACTCCTTTTGACTTAAATGGCCTGTGATTTTTAGCAGCATATACATACTTGAAATCGCCATAAGGTTTATCAAAGGCAAGCCAGTCTTTTGCTTTTTGTTTTTCTTCTGTTCTTATAAATCTTTCGTGTACTTCCTTTTTCCCTGTTGCATCTGGATCAATTTTATCAGCTTCATCTAATAAACCTGTTAGCACAAAACCGTGATCTGTAATCAAATGGACTTGATTATAGCCCATATTGAGTAACAACTGTATTTTTTCAGTTAATACTTTTTCAAATTCACTGAATAACTTGATAGCACCCATTTGTAGTGTTTCGCCTGTTTTGTCTATGTCCTTGTAAGTAAGCACCAAATAGTTTGCTTTTATCCCATAATGTAAAGCTGCCAAATACATAAAAGAAATTTCTTTACCCGTAGCTGTAATAAGTTTTTTCTCTCTATCGCTATGGTCTTTAAGCACTTCGTTATTGCCAACATACAAAGCACTCATATTGTGTTCGGTTTCCGAAGGCATATCGGCAAGCATGACGTTGGTTTCTATTTTACACTTTCCCTGCAATTGCGAAGCAATAAAGGCTGCTATTTCAAAACGAACACCATCACCAACAATAATTGCTGTGCCGGGTTTTGATTGTGCAATTAAATGAGGCAGGTAGCCTTGTTGGTCTGAATTGTAGCTGCTGCAATGGTCATACCAGTGCTGTAGTAATTCTTGATTTAGGCTTTCGTAATGTTCTTGTAATGGCCGAACAATTGATTCTTCCTGCAAAAAAGATGCATAAATATTGCGGATAGCTCTATCTACCTTATGAAATGAATTGGTATAAAAATCAGTTACTTTAACCAATGAATTACACTGTGCCAATGCCTTGTTATCAAACTCAAAAAGGTTGATAACATCATCCCACCAAAGCGGAACGAAGTTCGATTCCTTGCGATTTTTGATACGTGAATGTAGTTTTTGGAGTTTTTCCTTTACAAATGATTTATCTCTAAAATTGGCTGTAATCTGCACCAATTGGAGCTTATCAATTGCTATAAAGCAATGTTCGGGATGTACATTCCAAATATTTTGTTGAGGCGATAATTGGAAGCCTGATATGTATTGGCTGAGTGATTGTGAATAGGTATTGCTATCTAACCATTTGTGATAAACACTTAATAATTCTTGTTTGATGTCATTATTTAATAAGCCTGCAAACAAATGATTTACCACTTCGGTGGCCAATGTTTTTGAGGGAACATTTCTATACGATTGTCCTATGAGTTCAAATAGTTTTTCTTCAAAAAGTCTTTTTACATCAGGTTCTTTATCTGAAAAATAAGTTTCAGGGTTGCTCAAAAATGGTAGCAATTCATCTTCAATAGAAACAAGTTCTTCTAAGTTTTGCAAAATTTTCTTCCACCAACTAAGGTCTTTGCCGATTCCCAATTTAGCTGCTGTAAGCAGCATTGGATTGTCTAAAGTGATTTGATGACCAGTAGTTGCAAAAAGTTTCTTGCGTATCCATTCAACAGGATTACTGAGGTCAACACAACCGTGGGTGAAACAGTAATCGAATAAAAAACTCAACTTAGAAATAGGTCGTGTTACATAAAACACCACCTTTTCATTTTTAAATTTACTTTCCGTTTCGTAACGCAACATTAATTCTTCTTGCACAGTTTGCCATTCTTCAGTTTTTGTATTGTCTGTTTTGAAAATGGTATAAGAATGTTTCTCGATGATTGGCAATAAATAGCTGCACTGACCTGTAGGGTCAAGTATTACTACCCTGTTTCTGTGGGCAATGTGTTTTTCTATATCTTGTATTATCCAGTTATCTGTCATAGTCAATTACGAATTTTCAATTAGGAATGGGAAATTCTAGTTCAAAATTCCAAGGCACTTCTTGCAATTGAGTTCTTAAATCATCCAAATTATTTATCAGTTCTTCAAAACTTGGCTTGTTTTCTTCGTAAATCATATCTTCTTTCATTTTGGCGTAATCTGCATCCCAATCGGCTATTACTTCTTTTGGAGGAATAGGATTAAGCGTATTCGGATGATGAAGATTATAATCTACTTCGCCTACTCTTGAAAATTTGTATCGGTGTGAAACAATGGTTTCGTATAACTCTTTATCGTTTATTGCGTTTGCTGCAATGCCTGCTTTAGTTAAATGATATATATCGTATAGATGGCGACTTAATCTATCTACTCTCATTTTGTCTGCTGGGCGATGAAACTCTTCGTGCAATAAAAATAGCTTTTCTAAAAAGGTGCGTTCCGGATTTACAGTAGGCACGGTAAATAAGGGTTCAGCAAAGTCTCTATCAGCATAAAATTCATCTACCAAAGAACCAAAATTTTGAACAGTAAACGGTTCTCTTAGCGACCTGCAACTGATTTCTATTTGTACTCTTGGTAAGACATATTCAGTAGGTTGAGTGACAACATTTGGGTAGTATATTTCAATAATTCTTGGGTCTTGATCACTTTCTCCAGTATCAATTATTTTAAATTCAAGGTCAGTAAAGCTTTTTGTGCTAAACACTGCCTGCAATTCTTCAAAGAAAGTACCTGTTGTATATACACCTGCTACTTTTCTTAGTTTGCCTATTTGTGTTTTTGAAATTTCGCCTTTGTAGCCTTCAAAAAATTCCTTATCAATAGCCAAATCAATATCTTCCGAAAAGCGATTTATTAATTTCCAGGCTTTACTCAACGATGTGCCACCTTTAAATACCAAATGTTTGGCAATATCCATTTGGAATATGATGTTTAAGGTTCGGCTAACCCACCAATCTTTCTCTACGGCAAACGGTGTCATTCCCTTTTCAGCTGCAATGGCATTGAAAATGGCTATTTTTTCTGCCTTATCTATTGTATAAAAATTAATTTTTGCCATCGTGCAATGCTTTTTTCATTATTTTTTGTACCCATACTGGTGCTAATACTATGTCGTACTTCAGGTCTTTTACATCTTCCTTTTTTAGCAATTCCAATATCTTTTTCTCTTCATCTTCTTTTACTTTGCCATTGCCAATTTCTTTCAAAGCTTGTATAACCAATCGGCTTATTTTACCTTTTGCCATTAAGTTTTTTGGCGTAGTTTTCTTGAACTTAATCTTCCGCTTACCTACTTTTATTTCTCTTGGTGAACCATCTGTTAGCAGAACAATATTCATTGGCACTTGTGTACTTAACCCCAAAGCATTTAAAGCATAGCTGCCTGTAGGTACAGTTCTTATTCTATCTCTTTTGGCTATGGCTTCAGCTACTTCCTCAGCTGTGGGAGTTAAAGCCCCAATGAGCTTACTTATTTTAGGTCGCACATAAATGCCTTGTGCCACCCTTACAATTACTTTTTTGTCTTCCAACCGCTCTAAAGATTTTTGAACCGCCTTTGGTTCGCCATACAGCAAAAAATCTGACGGCAAAACCAAAGTACCCCTTGGTTTGCTTTTGATTGACTTTTCTATATGTTTTTCAACGCTTTGCATCAATAATTCATTTTTATTTTGTCGCAAATTTAGTAATTTTTTGCGACAAATTTTGTTTCCGATTTGTAACAAAAAAAGTAAAGAATTATTACAAACCTTTGTCGCAAAAATGGGAAAGATTTGCGACAAGCATCCGTCACAAATCTTATCGAAATTTGTGACAGATTTTGAGTGCCAAACCTCATTCCTAATTGCCCATTCCTAATTTTCAATTCTCTCATTACCAATCTGCATTTAAGTATTTTGTTAATTGATTTGCTTTTAGCACTTCTGCTCTCAGCAAATCTTTCTTTTGTAATGGGGCTATGTTTTTCCCTACACCATCATCCAGTTTAGGGTCGTAGCCTTCGGCTATGAGTTCGTCTATTTTGGTAGTGAACAATTTTATTTCTTGCAATTGTAAGCGGATGGTTTCTTTCTCAGTTTGTGCTTGTGCCGTGTTTACATCTTGCAGGGTAATTTGGCGGTATTCTAAATTTTGTACCCTATGGCTGATGTAATGCGATTTGAGCTTAAAGAGGCTATCTCTGTTCCATTTATAAATGAGAATGTATGCTTCAAAGCCTTGTTGCTGCCCACTGCTTAAATGCCAAATAAATGGCGTTTTGGGTAAGTGTCTAAATAAATTAACTAAGTTCCCAATATTGTCAAATAAATGATGCTCTAAGTACTCGTTTATAGAACGCCCCAACAAACTATCTAACTGCATATACTGAGCTGCTGTGAAGCCATTTTGTAAACAATGCTGCTCTAAGCGTTGGCTTAGGGCTTCTTCGCCCGGTAAGCCTACCAATGGAATTATGCCATCATCATCTTGCTGTAAAAGGGTACGAATAGCATCTGCCAAAAACTCTAAGGCAATTTCTGCTGCACGGGCTTGTGGTATGCTATTGGCTTCTTTGAACCAATACCATACATTGATGGGATTGACCTGATGGCGGATACAAAAATCTTCCAGATCATTGTTGCTTTGGTATAGAGTGGAGAAACCTTCTTTTATTTCCCATATTTGTTGGTCATCAAAAGTATTGATAGGTAAGTTTTGGATATGCTCTGTAACTTCTGCTAATGGGTTTTGCAATTGTGCTAAAAATGCTTCCTTAGCTTCCTTTATCACAGCTAATGAACCAATGGAAACACCCATTTTAGCTTCTACCTGTTTACGGTCTGTATCCCTGAGTTCATACACCTCAAAAATAAGTTCATTGATAATTGCTTCGTTGATAAGTACCTGTGTGTGTTGAGTATTTTCGTAATTAAGATATGCCAGGACTCTGTCTTTTAGGTTTGCACCTTGAAAAGAGAAAAGGGGTGATTGCACATAGTTTGTTTCAGTGATTCGGTACAAACATATATTGGATTTAATATCAATATTGTTAAGTGCCAATGAAGATATTTTGTTTTCAATTTCCTCATCTGGCAAGATGAAAGGTATTCTTTTTAAATCAACTGGCTGCACATTAACCGTTGGATTTAGGCAGTCAACTATATATAGAGACAAAATTGAATTTAGTAATCCAGCGAGATAATAAACATTTTTATAATTATATATTGGAAATGTACTTGCACCACCAATATCGAATAAATGATTAGGTGGTAAGTGTCTAAATGAAATACCCTTACTTCCACTTGCGGAATAGGTTAATCCTTCAAGGAAATAATATGGTTTAGCGTGTAAGTCTAATTTTTTGGTATCCAGATGCTTTTGAATAATGTTCCCATCTTCACCCCAATCAATAACTAACCATAAATTACCATACCATTTATTATACGGACCACCTTTTGCATATTTCACATATCTTTTTCTGTCAATATTGTAATTTTCTGAAATGTCTGACTTGCTGATTTCCCACCAAAATCGTAAAAATCTTTCATTATAAGATGTTTGAATTCCTGCTCTAATTGCAATAATTTTATCCAAAATGATTTCCTTAAACTTCTCCCTAAACCGATCACTAATCCAATAGATAAAAGGCCAGCCTTCAATGATTTTAAGTTTTTCTTGCGGTAGGGTGTATATATGTTTGTCTTGGTTTCCGTTCAAAAGATTTTCGAAGGAATCCTTAAATAGCTCTTCTTTGTTAAGTTTGCCGTGGTACGCTTGAAAATTAAAAAATAAAGAATCGCCTATTGGATTTTCAGTTTTTTTATAAATTGATGTTGCAGCATATACAACAACATAATTAGTCATAAATACTCCACCAAGACCTAAATCTGAGATAATCTCAACTTTCGATTTTGTTAGCAAAAATTTACGTACATCTTCAAAAGTTTTGATATACATAAATGTCATTGGCTGTATGGAAGCATAATATCCATTTTCGTTTAGCAATTCAAAACATCGTTTAATAAATGTTACATAAAGATTAGTGCTAAAATTGAACGGTTTCTTATAATTGGCTTCTATAAATATTTTCAGTTCGGGACCAAAATCTGCACTATCAGTATATGGAGGGTTGGCTACTGCTACATCGTATTTTTGGGTAAGTAGCTGCAAAAAAGTAATAGCATCTTGTGTTTTTATATTCAAGAAAGTTTGCCCTTGTTTGGCGGTGTTTTGGGCTACTGCCTTTTGAAGGTTGGTAAAAAAACTGGTGCAGAAAGTTTCAAAACCTTCTAATTCTTGTTGCCCAAAAAGGGTAACTTGGTTGGGGTCGTTTTTATCTTTTGTGCCAAACCATTTCAAGTTTAGTTTTTCTTCTAAGCGAATAAGTGAGCCAAATTTGTGAGCATTTTGCAGGTCTTCCCAAAGGTCTTCAATAATCTTTCTTTCTCTTTCGCCTACGTTGCCATCTTCAAAAATATCTTTTACATCATTGTAAGCCGGTAAGAAAAAGTCAGAACTAACGATATTGAAATGCTCTATTTTGGCAGTACGTTTTTTTCGTTTTGCTTTAATGTATAAACCCAATTGAGCCAACTGTATGGCACGGTCGTCTAAATCTACTCCGTGTAGGTTGTGTTCAATAATAAGTTTGGGTACATCAGCTTCATTGTAATCTGCACCATAGTTTTCTATTTGGTCTATGTACAAATCGTAATACATATCAAAGCCATACAACAGATAATTACCCGATCCTGTGGATGGGTCAATCATTCTTATTTCGTGCAGTGGCTTTCGTTCTCTTGTTTGTTGATTTGGAGCATTGGCAATTTTATACTTATTGCGTATTTCACTATCGGGATACATTTCCAAATAGAGTTTTCCCAAACTGTTATCGACCAAAAACTGCACTACCCAACGTGGGGTATAAACTTGACTTTGAATGCTTACTTTGTTGTATTCTGTTTTATCGCCACTTAGTTTATGGGCTGCTTTTTTGTAGTTGTTGTAGCTTTCGTACAACCAACCCAATACATCATCACTTTTCCAAATTTCAGTTTCTACTTGTGTATCGGTTTCTACCTGATTAAATGCATTGATGATGCCTTGCAATTCTAATGCAGTTGGCAATAAGTGATAAGGATGTTGAGGGCTGAATAAAGGAATATCGGAAGCTAATTTTTGCAATTGGTCTTCTAAGAAAAGAAGTAAGCCTTCGGCTTCTTCGTTTCTTGCATTGGGGTTTTGCTCTAGCCAAGCCAAATGTGCAAAGGAACGACCACCGTGGCTTTCTCTTCTGGTTACAATTTCGGGGTGCAAAGTATGGGCTTCCATTACTTTGAGAGCCGCCAAACGATTGAACAAGGTGAAAGTAAGTTCTTCTACCAACTTCTCGTAAGCATCTGCCACAGTACCTGTTTCTGCAATGAATACTTCTCTAATGGTTTCTATACGGTTTCGTTCCTGTTTGTATTCCGCAGGGATGGTATCAAAAGGTGCTAATGATGCATTAGAAATACCCATTCGTCCTAGTCGGTTACGAAAAGCGGTGTCAATTAGTTGACGAATATGTTCCGTGTGGTCTGTTAATTTCATATTAGTTTATTTCTATTTCGTCATTATCAGATGCAGAAGCCAATTTTTGTAATTCACTTTGAAGCCAACTTTTATATGCAGCCACTTTTAATTTAGAGCCTGGCAATGTAACGGAGTATTTTTTTACTGTTGGCAATGGTGCAGCACCTGTTGGAAGTTCGGGTGCCTTAGTTCTTATTAAACTGGCTTTAGCAATTTCAATCTCTGCCTTTTTGGTTGGATATAAATCAATGAATGAAAGCACTTCGGAATAACTGAATCGACTTTGTTTGTCTTTTACATCAAAATCAATTGCAATAGCAGAAAGTGTTCTTTGCTTTGCGTATTGGTTAAGAGCACTTGCTTTTGATGATGCAAAGTTATTAAGGCCAGCAGGTAATGTTTCGATTTCCTTAATTAGCTCAGACGCCAAAGCATCAATCTCTGTGTATTTAGCAGTACAATCTTTCATAGCGGTACTAAACAATTGATGGTATTCATCTTTTGTTTTTTGGGCTGATTGTTGTAGAGATGCAAAGTTTTTGATTACATCACCATTTAAATGGCTGTCGAAATCTGTTCTTAGTTGTTGTATTGTTTCATTACTCATTGCAGCTTTTGTTAATTCGTCTTGCACCGCAATAATAAATGACTTCCACTCTTTTACTTTTGAAAGGTTATTTTTGATGAACTTCTCTACTTTTTCAATATCCTGCAAGGCTACAAGAAATGCATCCTTAGCCGCTAAAAATTCAACTGCCTTATCAATGTAGTTGGCTTCGCTTACCGCACCGGTAAAACCACCAATAAAGGTGGCGTTTTCATCAGCCTTTGGAAATAATTTATCAAATTCTTTTTCACTGTTACGAAGAGCTGTTACTTTATCGGCAAAGTGTTTGGCTGTATCTCTTACGGCAGACACCAATTCAAAATCATTGGTATTGTAATTTATTTTATGCCCTATGTATTTATCTACTTCAATGTCTAATAAAAACTGGGCTAACTCTTGTTTTTGAACCGCTGAAAGCGATTTAGAAACGGCTTTGAATGTGGCTTTGCGGAACTCTCTTGCCGTATTAAAAATGGCAGAAACGCCATCATCACGCCAAGAGAATTTTTCTACACCATTATATTTGGCAATAACTTTACCTGCTCTCATTAAGGCTGCTACTGTAGATATAACAGTACCAAATGTAAAGCCAGCAGGAGGTTGTTCTAAATCTTTTTCAAGTGTTGTGCCATCAACAAATGTGTTTCTTATTTTGTATAAAATTTCTTCTGCAACCTTTAAATTTTCGCCAATAAAATTGCCCTGAGCATCAAAAAAGGCAAAATCGGTAGTAGTAAAGTATTGTTGTAATCGGGCATTATTGGCTTCTTTAATTACAGAAGCTGCCACACTATCACTTAATTGAGCACTCAATCGTTTATGATAAACATTCTGAATGATCTGTTTTTGTTGGGCTTGTAGCGTTGTTTGCCAATTGTCTTTATTTAATTGCAGTGTATTGTACAAATAAATAGCAGAAGCATTTATCAATGAATCATCTACCAAGTCCTTAATCCTATTTTGCTTTTCTCCTTTGGCAGTAGAGAAGCTAATCAGTATTTTACCTTCTTCAGAATTGGGGTTATTGTATTTTTGCTCTAAATAGGTAGTACGTTCTACTTCATCTATTAAACGGTCTAATTCTTTAAAATGACTATTGTCAGGCACTAACCACAATAGGTCTTTATCGTTTTGATGCTGCACTTTTAATGCATCAATATCTGTAGTTCTGTTGTCGGAAATATTGTAAACGCTTTTAACCTTTAATTTTAAATATTTCAGATTGGGTGCCGTTAGTTCATCATCATTATCTGTAGTAATAAAGAAATCGTACTGTAAGCCAGTATCGTTTACTTTGGCTATTGTTTTTGTAAACTGGGCTGCTTTGTATGCAGTTACTAATTGTTTCTTTTTTACAAAGCCTTGCACTGTGAAGCCGTTCATTTCATCCAATAACCTTTGTTCAATATCGGAGGTAATGCGGTAAGTTTTATTAGTATCTAACAATACTTTTGCTTCTGTAAGCAATTCAAGTGCCTTTGTAATATCATCCTGAACTTTAACCTGCTCGTCAGGGTCGCTTATAAAGGATTTAACGATGTTAGGCAAAGTTGAAGGGGTAACTTCTGCTTCTGTTAAGAAATTGATGGTTTCTAAAAGTTTTCTTCCAGAAATTGATGAACCAGCTTCTGACAAAATACGTTCTGCGTTATCGTAACGGCTTACCAAACGAACAGGTGGCTGTGGTTGCCCTTCTTTGGCAATATGCCAACCTGTAACTGTATGAAACAAATCGGTGTGCTGAACTTCCTGCTTTAAAATATCGTAAGTCGTGATAATCATTCCCCTTGCTGCTACTTTGGTTGAAGCATAACCCTTTGTACCAAAGAGAAAGTTTTGAAGCAAGTCGAACTGATACTTATAAAATGGATAGTAAGTGGCGTAGTTATCTGCACTATCTGTTTTGCTAATACCTGCTCCGTGAATAGAAGCGTGGTCTGCAATTTTTCCTGAATTTTTTTTGTAATGTTCAGTCAATTTTTGAATACCTGTTTCGGTTTTCTTCAAAAGCCTGTTGCGTATGATTACACCAACTTCGGTTGCTTCTAAGTGAATTTTTGTTTTAAAACGGTCAGTAACTTTTGTAAGTTGTGCTTTACTTACATTAGCATTATTAATTACATCATCCAATTTTTCCTGAGCTATTGCAATTGTCCAAACCTTGCCGCCTAATGAAGAAAGGGATTCGCTTACTCCTTCCAGGTCTAATAGGTTGAATTTTTGTTGATTTATGGCTTCACTGGCTTCATCAAATAGAAAGATTACTTTCTCATTTTTTTCAACCTTCAAATAGTTGCTTATTTCTTCTTTTAATCGAGCAGCACTAAACTGGTCAATGTCTCTACGAATAGTGGTGATAAGATTATCATAATCTGCATCAGAGTTGCCTTTTTTTATGAATAATTCTTTAATGGCTTTTGCATACTTGAAAGAGCTGGTTTTTAACTCAGTCCAATCTGAGCCTGTGGAATCAAAAATGAAGTCTTGGACTGCAGTCCTATTTTCACTTAGCATTAATTGATATAAAAAAATACCGTGCTCATTTTCAGGCAAGCTAAGAGACCTTAGAAAGTTTCTGAATAGTGTGAAGGATAAGCCCTTAGCAGTATCTTGCTTTGCTATATCAAGAAATACTACTCTTGAGTGAATAGCATCTAACCTTGACAAAGCATTTTTAACTAATGCTTCATCATTAATGCCAATAAAACGCTGGGTTATTCTATCTCTTGCAGGTGTGCCAGCAATGATACGATTACTCAACATATAGCCAAGTAGCTTACCAAAGTATGATTTACCAGAGCCATAAAAACCCGAAATCCAAACACCAGTTTCAAGAATATTAGAAGTGTAAATGCCAACAAAATCGGAATATTCTCTAGCTAAACCATCGGTAACTATATAACTTTCAATTTCTGTTTGTATTTCCTTTTCGGAAATATCTTCCAAGTCAATGACATTTTTGATGTCTTCGGATAAGTCTATGGTTAAAATTTCTTTTATTTTCATTTTTATTTAATTCTTTAGTTAACAATCATACATCTGTATTTGGATGCTGGTCTAGAATTTAGAAACAACAAATGGTCACCATCTTGCGATGCTGGATACAGAATGATTAAAGGTTTTTTAGATTTCATTACCAACTCACTTTCCATTAAGTGAATATTGTCGATACCGCTACCATACAATGCACCAGAATGAATCAATACTGGGATTTTATCTTCATTGTAAGCATTTTCTATTTTAGAAAGTATCATTGAAAAAAGGTCGGGACCAGTTTCGCCTTCGGGTGATTTAAAAATTTGATGAACTGAGCCACGTAACATATCAAACATTTCAGCCAATTGAGATTTGTTATTATCCACAAAAGAGATTAGCAATTCATTGAGGTCTATGATTGAATATTCTAGACCCAACATTTCGTTTATTTTTACGATATATTGGTTTTCTAAACTTGGAAGACAAACCAATAAAATAGAGTTACCCCCATTGGCATTAAGTCTTATTTCAGACCGCTTGTCTGATTCGACTAATCGCATTACTTGCGAAATAGTATGTTCAGGATTTATTGCTGTACTCATATATTGATTCATAAGTTTTTATTGGTTCTATACTTAGTTTATCGCCTGTATAAACCACATTGAAATATTTTGAAAACTTTTTTTGTAATAGCCTGTCGATAAAAGTCTGTTTTTCGTTGAAGCTATATTGTAACCATTCGCTATTCAAAAGATTTGGCTTATCTGCGGTAGCTGGTAACCAGTAAGCGAATAGCACAAACATTGTATCCGATAAATGTGGATGTGTGATGCTTTTATTGACTGAGCCTTCCATCAAACCAAACTTCTTCAATAATGTAAGATATTTCGAAGCTGTTGTAGTTATTGTTATTTCAGACCACTTCTTTAGATCGTCTTCGGTTTCTTTCAAACCTTTTAAGCAAGCAACTACTTCATCGTTTTTTATTGAAACCCTGCCACTGTATAATGCTGGGAAATATACTTTAGAATTTAAGTAGTTTAATAATTCGTTATTTACTGAGGCATTCCAAAACAATAGAAAAAGAACTTCGTTTGAAATTGCATTTGCCTTTATTACCGATTGGAAAATTGATTCTGAATTGGGATTTTTAAAACTTAAGAAAGTAGCTTTAATTGCTTTTTCAAAACGCATTACAGACTTATCCGTTTTAATTGCGGTGTAGGTATGTATTCCGCCTTTTACTTTGATAGAAGCCATATCTTCTGATTGGAAAACTTGAATTAAGTTCCAATCAGGAAGACTTCCTAAAACATTTATGTCTGAGTTTATTTTCACTTTATTTCTTCTTCTTATAATTAATTTTTTTGTCTGCTACTTGCATTGCTTCATTAGCAAATTTTTCATTTTTTACCACAGCATATATTTGGTCTGCAAGCCAAAGGGTTTGCAATTCTTCCAAGTCGGCTTTTAGTATTTGGGCTAATAATGGGATTTGCTCTTTCTTTAACTGGCGAAGCCCTTTTTCAATTTTACTTAGTTGAGCTGTGTCCATTTCGAGCAATGGGGCTACCTGTCGGAGATACAAATTTTGTAACTCTCTTAGTGTTCTTATCTTATCACCAAACTGAGATTCCATCGTTTAATTGTTGACTTGTCAAATATTGGCAAATATAAGAAAATAAAAACAACTAAATGTGTAATTGTGCAAAACTTGCAAAGTTTGCAAAGTGCAAAAAGTCTTTAGATTTTTTGATACAAACCAGCCTTAGGTTTACTAAGGGTATGGTCAAGTGCCATTTTTAGCACATCATCCACACTTCGTGGGGAAAGTTTAAAAGTAGAGCCAATGGCTACGGCTTCTTTTCGTGTAAATTCTTTAGGCAAAGCATCAAAGAATTTACGTTTGTGGTCGCCACCCACAAAGGTCATATTATCACCTTGCTTGGGTAAGTTATTGAACATTAAAATGCTATGAGAAAGGTAGGTTTTAACTACTTGCAAAGCAATGTTGAAATCTTCATCTGTACAAGTGTAATTACTGTTAAGCTCACCATTTTCAAACTTACGCAATGCTGTAAATATCATACAGATTCGGTACATCACTAAACCCAAACGAAATACAATTCCTGAAGCTTCTTCGCTTGTGAATGTGGTAACATCGCTTAACATTTTTGAGAATGTGTCATTGAGTATCTGCCATTGATGGGCTGTTAAATGAATTTCAGTAGGTGACTGGTCTAAGAAGCCTATCAAGTCTAAAACTTGGCTGGATAAGGCTTCAAAATGGTCATTATATACAACGGTTTTGCCAATAGGTGAAGGGTCTTGCCAAAGTATATCATTTTTGAAAGCATAAAAAAGAAAGCGACTAAACAAACCATCTTCGGCAGAAGATATTAGTTTGGGAGCCTGGGCAGGAGTACCTGAAAGGGCGACTGCCAAACGTGGTTCGTTGATTTCGATATACTCATTATTGGTTTTACGAGTAAACGTAATTTTCTCGTGATGAAAGGCAGACCGCAGGGCTGGCGAATAATCGCCCCAATCTTGCTTTTTTGCACCACTCATTGTATCAGCTTCGGTTTCGCAAATAATACCTTGTCCATCGTTCATTTGTAAGTGCTCAATCATTCTTGAATGACTGCTATCAGCAGGAATGAAAACAATTTTGAAAGCAGGCTTTTCGGGTTGCTCTGGTGGTGCATCCCCTTTTTTCTTATTGCGACTTTCATTTTTGAAGTCTATCATTTCGGCATCATACTTTGCTTGTTCTGCTCGGCTTTGTTCTAATACCTTTTGGTGGTGTTTATCCGCCAATCTTTTAGCGTTTTTTAATACTCCTTTGCCACTGGCTGGTGGTGCAATAATGAAGGTGTATAGGTGGGTGTAAACCCTTTCTTGGTGGTAAATACCTGTAACTTTGGGCAGGCATCCGCTAAGGATGGCGATAGCCCCAGTAAAAAACACATCTCGTTTTCTTCGGTCATCAAACGCAAATGAACCTTGTTTTAGAATATCAGGCAAAAGCTCAAATACTTCATCGGGAATAGTAGGAGTGTTTTTTAAAAAGTCTTGTAAATCGTCATCTACGTCATTAATAGTAGGATTTGGAATATTTGGACTTTGCAGTTTTGCAGACTTTGCAAACTTTGCAAATTCCTGTGTATGCTTATCGTAAGCACTTTTTACTGTTTCTTGAATTTCTCTTTTAGGTAAATCAAAATGCTGACTACATAGTATTTCAGTATCGGATTGCGATAAACCAGATCTATTGCAATTAGATGCAAGCTGATAAATATAATTGTTGCGGTTGCCATCTGTATATTGGGTTTTATTGTTGGTAAATTGAATTTGTTGATTGAAAATAAAGTCAATAGACAAGTCTAATGGTGCAGCCTTTGGCGGAACTTTGGAAACTTTAGCAGGTTCAAAAGTTTCCTTAATGGGCTTTGCCACTGCATCTACTATAAATTTCTTGTTTTCAATGGTACGATAGGCTTCGGGGTCGTAGCTCATAAAGCAAAGCCTTGTAACATCTTTGCATTTTTCATCAGCCTTTAGCCCTGTTGCTTCTTCGTAAAATTGCATCACTTGTGCATAAGCTGTTTCGTGAAGCTCTACTTCTGTATCTATTTCTATAAATACCTTTAATCCATTACCGCTGGGACTAATAAAGCAAAGATGCGTATAGGGTATTTCTGAAATTTTCTGTTTAGTTGAATGTAGCTGTTCAGGTGTGAGCTTGTCAAAATCAAGATGCACAAAGCCACTGTACATTTCGAGAAAAGGCATTTGCCTTTTTTCGGTAAAAACAGCCGAAGGCGTAAAAGCAAGTAATTGCTTTTCTTTTCGCTGGCCGCTTCCTTATTGCCTTGTGCAATAAGATTGCGGATTTCTTCTACTTCCGCTTTGTATTTATCGGAAATAATATCCTTACCTATCATCAATAGAGATTTTTTTTCTATTGGGATAGTAAAGTTTTTAAATATGGTACTTGATGCCATTTCTTTACTTTCTTTTCGGTTAAAAAATCTATTTGCGTTTGTTTTTGAGAATGTACTCAGTAGCCAATTTGTCAATTTCATCGGTAGATGATTGACGGTTACGTTGTAACCAATCGTCTAACTCGATACGTTTGAAATAGAGTTTTTTGCCTTGAGGGCAGAAATGGGGGATTTGTTTTGTACTGGTAAGTTTGTACAAATGCGATTCACTTACATCTAAATATTTGCAAGTTTCGCTAAAGTTCAATACTGTTTTTTGCAGTAAGTTTTGCTCGTCTAGCTTTGAAGCTATTTCTGTGAGCTTGTCGAGAATTAAATTTTCTTGTATCATCGTAAAATATTTTTTATTACGATGTCAAAATTCTAAAATGCAGCAGGGGTAAAAGGTTCAGGTTGGCTGGATGGTTCAGTAAACGGAATAAACCTGAACCTTACCTGAACCTTTTTAAGGGAAATATTTTTGAATTAAGTCCAAAATTGCTTCTTTAGTTTCTTCTTTTATTTTGCTTTTACTACTTGTTTTATAGTAATTGTCCGCTTTGATTGGTTCTTTATTGGTTTTAGTTATAAAAGATTTTGATGCAACAATATTGGTAGGTGTAAGTCTTTGAAAATGCTTACTAAGGTTGTCCATTACAAAAACAAATAGGGTTGTAGGGCAACCTAAATAAATTAAATGTTCGCCTGGTTTAATATCTTTTGAAGTAAGTAGAATTATCAGAGTGTCAATAGGTGTATTTGTTTCAATTAAAAATGTATAATCGATACATAGATCATTAAATAAACCTTCAAGACTGCTGATAGAATTATGTTTCCAACCAAAGGAAAGTTTTTGTTTTTCAGTTGAATGTTTAATTTGTGATGGAAAATTAGTGCTGCCAATAGAGAGTTGCTTTAAAACTATTTTGTCAGTATCATCATCCATTTTATATAAATAGAAATCATCTATATTTTCATAAACATCAGATAGATGCTCTTTAAACGACTCTTGAATAGAAAAATATAATTCGATTAACGAATTACGCAAATATAAAAGTGAGAAATAAGATAGGTCGTTTGCTTCAAATTCTTTTAGTGCCAATTCATTATTCAACTCATTGGCTAAAATGGCAATGCCTTTTAAAGATTTTTCGCCTATTTGGTAAGGAACATCTAAAGCATTATCTTTTATAAATGGATTGGCAAGGGTTTCATTATAATATCTGATTTTCTCTGCTTCAATTATTGCTTTGAAAAAATGCTGTGGTAGGGATGAAGGCTCTGGCAACGAAGTTGCATAATGGAGTGGCTGCAATATTTGCAATTTCAAAGCACTAAAGCTTTGCTGTAAACTTGGCAACTGTTGCAATAAAACCTTCAAACGATTTTCGTAATCGGATATGGAAGCAAAAGGCATTTTGCTGACTGCCCTAATGGTTTCCTTCAATTCCCTTTCATCATCAAAATTAATTAACCAGGGCTTTAGTTCACCATAATAAATACTATTTAGAATTTTTGAGTTCATAGTCCTATTTTAATTTTGTTAGCTGCTACCGTTTTCTTTTCATCAATTACATTGGCATAAATCTGAGTGGTTTTCAAATGCCTATGGCCAAGTAATTTGCTAACTGTAAAAATATCAGTACCCAAAGTTAATTGCAAAGTGGCGTAAGTATGACGACTGCAATGGAATGTAATGTGTTTTTCAATTCCTGCTTTTATCATCCATCTATGTAGATCCACATTTCTACTATCTGAATAAAGCATATCAGGAAAAACTAAATCATCGGGTTTGCCCTTTTCAGTGGTAATCAAACTAAACGCTTCATCTGATATTGGTAACGTTTCAGAGCCTTTAGTTTTTTGCTGGGTAAAACGAATATAATGCCCCAGTTCTTCGGACTGCTGCATTTCAGACCATTTTAATTTTTGAATATCGCTAAAACGTAAGCCTGTAAGGCAAGCAAAAAGAAATGTTTGTTTCATTAGGGCATTTGCACATTCAGTTCTTGCTAATGATTTTACTTCTTCCAAAGTCAAAAACTCTCTTACCGGCTCGCCTTGTGGTAAACCTTCTACCATTTCGGCTGGGTTGGTTTTTATTATTCCATCCCTTACAGCTTGTTTTAATGCTGCTCTAAATTTGTTAAAATAGCTATACTTAGTATTGGTTGAAATAGCTTTTTTAGTTTTTGATTTTGCATCCTTCTGCAAGTATTCTCTAAAACCATCTACAAAAGCTTTATTGATTTGGTTAAACTGAATATCTCTTGGGCAATACTTTTTTAAGTGCTTAATGGTACTATCCCAATTACCGTAATTCCCTTTGCTGTCTTTACGTTTTTCAGCCAAAGATTCCATATACATAATAAAGTATGTTTTTAATTTTTCCTTATCGTGGAAATCATATGTGCTATTTTGAATTTCCAAATGTCTTTTACTGCGAATGGTTTCTGCTAATGCCAGCATCTTTTTATTTTCTTCTTTTACTGCATTGGTCAGCTTTCCTTTTTCTGGGTCGGGTGTTAAGTACAAGTTCAAATATTCATACTGGCGTTTACCATCGGCATAGTACTCTAAATAAAGGCTTATCTTATCGCCTTTGAGTCGTTGTCTTAATGTTACTTTCATTTCTTATCTTTTATTGGTTAAATAAATTATCGATTGATGCTCTTTTAATAATGGTTCTATCACCCAGCTTTGCCACAGGCAAACGATTACTTTTAATCATTCTTTGAATGGTCCAACGGCTAGTACCTAACAAAATAGAAGCTTCTTGAATACTTAGAAAATCTTTATCTCTTAGATTAATAAAGTTTGTGGTTTGCATAGGCAAGGCACGGAATGCATTTAGATTCTCTGAAGTAATATCTTTGATCTGGTCATTTAAGGTATCTTGAACTTTCTTTTCTCTTACTCTTTGTTTGTGGGCTCTACTTGCACAAGTATGGCCACAAAACCTTGTAGTGGTTTTTTGGGCAACAAAAGCCTGACCGCAAAAGGTGCAAAATTTAGGTATTTTAATATTACTACTCATTATACTATTTAGTGCTTTATGGTGCTACTTGTAGCCAAGTGGTGCTGTATGGTGCATTATTTCGCCAAAGGGCAACATTATAGATGTTGGGCAACAAAAATGCAATTTGGGCAACAACTGGGCAACAAAGATAAGCAAATAATAGTAGTTGGGCAACAAAAAAGAGAAGAATAATTAGCTATAAAGCTAACAAAAACAGGCACTTAACAAATAAAAGAAAGTAGATTACTTTCCAATACAAAACTTACTAAAAATATTACCCAAGATCTCGTCATTAGTAATCTCTCCTGATATGACACCAAGATGAAAAAGTGCGTGTCGAATATGTTGGGCTAAGAAATCTGCTTCTATATTTTGGTCGATGCCTTGTATGACGGATTCTAATGATTCTGCTGCATTGTGTAGTGCTTCAAAATGTCTTGCATTGCTGATGATGGTGCGATCTGTTAGTTTTTGATCTTTGGTGACTGTAGAGATTAATTTATTTTTAATGAGGTCTATGTTGATATTTTCTTTTGCAGAGCATGGGATAATATCATCTGAGGAGACAAATTGATTTTGAAAATCTTGCGGATTGATTGCTGTATTGACATCCCATTTATTCAGCAATAAGATGGTATTCATATTTTGCGAATGGAGTTTTGCAAGGTCTTCTTCTACTTCAGATTTGCTTGCTGTACTCACATCGACGACATAAATCAGAATTGCAGAATCTTGGATTTTTTTCATTGTCCTTTCAATTCCTATCGCTTCGATTTGATCTGTAGCTTCTCGTATTCCTGCAGTGTCTACAAGTTTAAATATCACACCATCGATGATCAAGCGCTCTTCTATTGTATCTCTTGTCGTGCCCGGTATTGCAGAAACTATCGCTCTTTCATCATTGAGCAATGCATTGAGCAATGTTGATTTACCGGCATTGGGACGTCCTGCAATCACTGTAGAAACACCTTCATGGATGGCATTTCCCAATTGAAAACTTTCCAATAATTTCTTTATCGAAACTAAAATTTTATTGACTAAAAAAGAAAGATTCGTCCGATCTGCAAACTCGACATCTTCTTCTCCAAAATCCAACTCCAATTCTATCAAACTTGCAAAATTCAAGAGATCTGTTCGCATCGATTGAATCTCATTTTTCACGCCTCCTTTAAGTTGATTCATCGCCAATGCATGTGAAGCTTTTGACTCTGAAGCGATCAAATCTGCCACTGCTTCTGCTTGGGAGAGATCCATTTTTTTATTCAGAAAAGCGCGCAAAGTAAATTCTCCAGCAGTTGCATTCCGTGCGCCATGACTGATTACTATTTCTATAATTTGATTTAAAATATATGGCGAGCCGTGTGCAGAAATTTCTACAATATCTTCACCAGTATATGAATTTGGTGCTTTAAAGACACTGAGTAATACTTCATCAATGATCTGATCATCATGTTTTAGTCGTCCAAAATGCAAACTGTGTGATAAAACGGAATGAAGGTCTTTTGCATCATAAATTCTATTTACGATATCCAATGCCTTTGGCCCTGACAATCGTATCACGCCTATTGCAGCTGTGTAAGGCGCTGTGGCAAGAGCAACTATGGTATCTGAATTCATGGAACTTATTTTAACTTCTCGATGTTTGACAACAAAAGTCTGGCAAATCTACACGCTATGTGTTAGATATCAATTGAAGAATGCCAGTTTTGTTTAGTTTCTTTATATTTTTGCACTTAAATTCAAAATCAATGGAAGACATCAAAGAAAAAGTAAAATCAGCAGGAAGGACTACTTGGAAATGGATATTCCGCACGTTTATTCTAGCGATTCTTATATTTATCGGATATATTTGTTTTATGGTTTTTGCTACATTTAGTGAAGGAACTAGAACAGGATATGTCACAAAAATTAGCAAGAAAGGTTATGTCTTCAAGACCTATGAAGGTGAGTTAAATACTGGTTTTTTCACCAATCCTGGTCTTTCAGGAAAAGCTCCAGATAATGTATGGTATTTCTCAGTCCCTGATGGAAATGTTGCTGATCAAATCCAAAAAGCATCCGAAACAGGACAAAAAGTGACACTACATTATGAACAAAAATATACTAAATTATTTTTCTGGGGTGAAACTGAATATTTGGTACAGAAGATCGATCAAGTAGCGCAGTAAATTATTTTTTGAGTAGATAATTTTGTTTTTTTTACATAAATTGATAGACCATAAAACTACTTAAATAGGCTAACGCACTCATAACAACTAATTGAATAATAGGCCATTTCCATCCATTAGTTTCGCGCTTCATGATTGAAATAGTGCTCATGCATTGGAGAGCAAAGGCATAAAATAATATAAGCGAAAGAGAAGTTTTAAAATCAAAAAAGGGACTTCCATCTTGCCTCTTTTCTTTTTCCATTCTTGAGTGAAGTGTTTCTTCGTCAGAATCACTTGCGAGTTGATATATCGTTGACATTGTCCCTACGAAAACCTCTCTGGCAGCGAAAGAAGTGATTAAAGCGATGCCTATCTTCCAATCAAAACCAAGTGGTTTGATAACGGGTTCAATGAGTTTTCCAAACATTCCAGCAAATGAATGTTCTAATTTCAAAGATGTTAATTCTCTTTCACATTCCACAGTCGATTTATTCAACAGTTCACATTTGGTCATAGTTTCTTTTTCAAGTTTTTCAAATACTCCAGGCATTGAAAAACTAGATAAAAACCATAGTACTATGCTTATAATTATAATCACCTTACCTGCTTCTAAAATAAAACTTTTTACTTTGATCCAAGTACCAATCAAAACTTTCTTAAAATAAGGTAGTTGATATTCTGGCAATTGAATTAAAAGATAGCTTTTTTCGGTTTGCGGTAAAAATTGCTTTAACACCAATGCGACCAAAAGTGCAACTAGTATGCCCATTAAATACAATCCAAAGAATATTAAAACTTGTATTGAAAAAATTCCAAACATAGTAGTGGCAGGTACTAAAAAAGCAATCAACACTACATAGACTGGAATTCTTGCGGAACATGGTATCAATGGAATAATAAACATTGTAGCCATTCGTTCGCTGTAACTTGGAATGGTTCTCGCGGACATAATCGCAGGAACGGCACAAGCTCCGCTAGATATTAGTCCAACCAATGATCTACCATTGAGTCCAAATTTTCGCAAGAGATAATCAAATAAATAAACTACTCTTGCCATATAGCCACACTCCTCTAAAAAGCCTATTAAAAAAAATAAAATCGCAATTTGTGGTATAAAAACAAATACACCACTCAAACCTGCCAATAAGCCATCCGTTACTAAATCTGTCGTCCAATGATCTGGAAGAATATTCTTTATTGTGGAATTTATGCTTGAAAATCCTCCCTCTATCCAATCCATTGGAAAACTAGCCAATGAAAAAATAGCTTGGAAAACAAAATACATGATGATAAAAAATACGCCATATCCAATGATTGGATGTGTAGCAAATTGATCGAGTCTTTTAGTCCAAGTTGATTGGCCGAATTGATTTCCTTCCTTATTCGCAAGTTCAGCTACCCATTGATCAATGATCTTATATCGATTTAAAGTCTCTTGGATCTGAAATCGGATACTTTCTTCTGAACTAAAGCTTGGAAATCGATCGTCTAAGGTTTTACTTACTTTTTTATAATAATGTTTATTTAAAATGGCTTCATAAAGTGTCTTATATTCTTGCTTGTATTGGAGTATTTTGATATCTTTAGTAACTTGATCATCTATCAATTGAAAATTTAATTCTGTGATAAAATTACTTTTATTTTCAATCAATTTATTGAGTTGAAAATAGATTTCTGGAATTCCTTTTTTTGTCCGATAATTTACATCAATAAAGGGAATAGTCATCTTTGATTGCAATGCTATTTTAACTTTAGAAATATAATCCGTAGAAAAACTTTCAGTATTTGTTAGGACCACAAATGTTGGAAATTTTAAATCCAAAACTTGGGTTAATAACAATAATTGCTGGTCAATATTTCGGAGATCCAAAACATATAAGATAGCTTGAGGAGCTAGATCTTCGCGCAAAATATGTTCTGTAAGAATAAACTCATCAGTAGTATTAGCATGTAAACTATAGGATCCCGGAAAATCAATTAATGTAATGACTTGTTCATTTTCCAAATATATTTTACCCTCAGCTTTTTCAACTGTCACTCCGGGAAAATTTCCAACATGTTGATCCAATCCTGTCAACGCATTAAAGAGACTTGATTTCCCACTATTTGGATTTCCTATGAGGCCAACTCGAAAATTTGAAACGCTCATAAAATCACGATTTCATTAAATTCCTCTGGACGCATGGCGTAACATTTGCCTTGTATTTCGACAAGGTGCGAACCCTTATTTCCTAATTTTCGGATCAGAGCTATTTGTTGACCGGGTTTGATTCCCATGGCAGATAATCTCGCAGCAAGCGTTTGATTTTTAATAGATAAAATAATGCCATTGACTTTGTTCATTAGTGTTAATTACTATACACTCTTGCGCTTATTAATTTCATCTCGAATCTTTGCGGCTTTTTTATAGTCTTCTTCTTCCAATACTTTCGCTAATAATTTTTCTAAATCTTCTACACTTTGTTTAGAAAAAGAATCAGGTGTTTTTAATTTAGATTTCATGGGTTTTTTTCCATCGCCTTCCAATTCATCCATTTCCAAACTTGCATTGTTCATAATGAATTGATAAGTATAGATTGGGCATGAAAATCGAACTGCCATAGCTAAGGCATCTGATGTTCTTGAATCAATCTCATAGATTTCACCTTCACGCTCACAAACTAATTTGGAAAAGAAAATTCCATCGATCAAATCATTGATTATAATTTCTCTAATTTCGATTGAAAAATTAGTTAATGCAGCTTTGAATAAATCGTGAGTCAAAGGTCTATTTGGAGTCATTCTTTCTAATACGACAGCTATGGCTTGAGCCTCAAATCCACCAATGACGATGGGCAGTCTTCTAGAACCCTCTACATCTCCTAAAATAATGGCATAGTTCTGAGTTTGACTAACGCTGTGAGATAATGCTATGATCTCTAATTCAATGCGCTTCATATCATCTGGTCCCATGTACTGAAATTTTTTATTTAGGAATTGGATGATTTGAATTTTCTAATCGCTTCATTTAATTTTGGTACCACTTCAAATAAGTCTCCACAAATACCATAATCAGCTGCTTTAAAAAAAGGAGCTTCAGGATCTTTATTTATAACTATTATTTTCCTACTACTATTCACTCCTGCAAGATGTTGAATAGCTCCTGATATACCTATTGCAATATATAAATTAGGTTTGATAGCAATCCCTGTTTGACCTACATGTTCGTGATGAGGTCTCCATCCGATATCTGCCACTGGTCTTGAGCATGCAGTACTTGCACCGATTAAATCTGCCAATTCTTCAATCATTCCCCAGTTGCCTGGCTCTTTCATGCCGCGACCTGCAGAAACCACTGTATCTGCTTCAGCTAATGGAATTTTCCCCTTAACTAAATTTCTATCCAGCAACTTTATTTTGGATGGTTGCACTGCAATTTCAACAGAACTTACTGTAGCATTTGAATCACCACTTTTCGAAGGCGAAATGCTATTCGGAGACAAGGCAATTATTGCTTTATCATTTTTACTTGTATAGTAAGCAGAAGCTTTTCCTGAATATACTGATTTTCTAAAGATTAATTTTCCCCCTTCTTCTAGAATCGTATTTACACCAGAAACAAGTGGTCTATTCAATCTTACTGCAAGCCTTCCTGCGACCGATTTTCCAATACTTGAATTTGATAAAACAATATAGTTTGCTTGATTTTTTTCTGCCACTTGAGAGATCAAAGCACATAAATTTTGACTGTCTGATCCATCAATATTTTGATTAGCCACAAGCACGTTTTGCACGCCATAATTTCCTAACCCTGCTAATGAATCACTATTGCTTAACACTAAAGCAGTCAATGGACTTGACTTCAATTTTGCAATTTGGGCTGCAAAACAAATAGCTTCGAGGCCTGACTTTTTAATTTCTCCTTGGTGAATTTCTATATATACTAAAACCATAAGATTCTTTTTAGATGACTTTTGCTTCTTCGTGTAATATTTTAATCAATGCGTCCATATCATCGACAGCAAGCATTTTGACACCAGATTTTACTGGAGGTAATTCGAATCTTACCAATTCAAGATCTGATCCTAGCTTATCAACTGCTATAATGTCTAAAGGTTTTTTCTTTGCATCCATAATGCCCTTCATATTGGGAATTCGCTGCTCCGCTAGTCCTTTAGCAGCAGAAAGTACAAATGGCAAATTCACTTCTGAAGTCTCAGTGCCTCCTTCGATCTCTCTAGCTATAGTTGCTTTTGTTCCATCAATATCCAATTTATTACAATACGAAATGTAAGGAAGATCCATGAATTCGGCAACCATTGCTCCTGTTTCTGATCCATTGTGATCTATTGTCTCTTTTCCCAATAAAATAAGATCATAGGCCTTTGTTTTCGCAAAATCTGAGATGTATTTGGCGACTTCCCATGATGAATCCGGCTCAATGTCAATTCGAAAGGCGGCATCTGCACCTATTGCAAGTGCTTTACGCATAACTACCTCAGCATTTGAGTTTCCAACATGGATTACGTCTACTTGCCCACCGAATTTCTCTTTGAGCTCTATAGCTTTTACTAAAGCATACCATTCATCGTATGGATTTAGGATAAATACCAATCCATCTTCTTTTAATTTTCTAGAGTCCGCTTCAAATGTTATCTTTGAAGTGGTATCAGGTGTGCGACTTATACAGACAAGAAAATTCATCTTTTGTATTTTTACGTCGCAAATATATTATTATTCTGTTTCTAAATGTGCATTTAATAGGAAAATACAATGGAAAGACTCGATCAAATCAAGCAAATGTTGTCCGAAGATGCTAAAAATAGCTTTCTCAATTTTGCTCTAGCCAAAGAGTATGAATCTCAGTCCAACTATACAATGGCAATAGAGCATTATGAATTTATCCGACAGAATGATCCTAGCTATGTTGGGACATTTTATCATTTAGCAAAATTATATATTGCAAATGAAGATTTTTCTAAAGCAAAATTTATTATTGAGGAAGGCATTACTATAGCGAAATCACTTAAAGATTTTCACGCCGAATCTGAATTAAAAAACTTGCTAATGAATTTAATGGTTGATTTATAAAATCTTGGTTTCGAAAAGTCAACGAATAGGCTTACAGATCGAGTTAAAATTAAATTATTATTTGGTCAAATTAGTTTCTTTTTTTTTGGAAAAAGCTTTGAAGTAATTGCTCTGATTCACCATTCATCAATCCAAATTGGATTTTAGTTTTGGGATGTAATAATTCTTTGCCAAATCTCATAAATCCCTGCTTTCTATCTTCAGCGGCATAAACCAGTCTTCCCAACTGTGACCATCTCAATGCACCAGCACACATAATACATGGTTCAAGAGAAACATATAGTGTACATTTTTTTAGATATTTCATGTCCAATTGCGAAGAAGCTGATGTAATAGCTAAAATTTCAGCGTGAGCTGTGACATCACTAAGTAATTCTGTTTGGTTATGCGATTTTGAAATGATTTGATTTTTATAGACTAAAACTGCACCAATTGGCACTTCTTCAGCTTCAAAAGCAATTTTTGCCTCTCGTAGTGCGAGTTTCATATAATAATTGTCATCATATACGGTAAGTAAGGCCATGATTGGTTTTTTATCAATTATCGATCAAAGGTATATTTTTTCATTTAGTCCATTAATTTTTGTTAAGACAAATATTTTATAAGAATTTCAAAAAAATAATTTAAGATCGTATCTTTGCACATGGAAAAGCAAATTGGTCGCAACACAGACATAGTTTTAGAAGCCCTTACTTTCGATGATGTTTTATTGATACCAGCATATTCTGATGTATTGCCTCGTGATACAGACATTAGTACACAACTCACTACAGATATAAGGATAAATGTGCCTATAGTCTCTGCAGCTATGGATACAGTGACTGAAAAAGATTTAGCGATTTCAATGGCGAGAGTAGGAGGAATTGGGATAATTCATAAAAATATGCCAATAGAAAACCAAGCCTATCAAGTGAGAAGTGTAAAGAGATCAGAAAGTGGGATGATCTTGGATCCGGTCACATTATTGGCAAATGCTACAGTAAAGGATGCATTACTGCTTATGGAGACGCATCGCATCGGAGGTATTCCAATTGTTGATTCTGACAATAAACTTGTAGGAATTTTGACCAACCGCGATCTTAGATTTGAAGCCCATCCCAATAGAAAAATCTCAGAGATCATGACCAAAAGTAATTTGATAACTGCTCCAGTTGGAACTAACTTTGAAAAGGCTAAAGATCTATTGCAAAAATATAAAATTGAAAAACTTCCAGTTGTAAAAAAAGATGGAACTTTAGCGGGATTGATTACATACAAAGACATCATGAAATTGGAAAATTTCCCATTTTCTTGCAAAGATAGATTAGGGAGATTAGTTGTTGGAGCTGCAGTTGGTGTTGCAGCTGATACTATGGATAGAGTTGATGCCCTGGTTGCAGTAGATGTCGATGTGATTTGTGTTGATACAGCACACGGTCATTCAAAAGGTGTTTTAGATACGATTAAAAAAATAAGAAAAGCACATAAGCATCTTCAAATCATAGGTGGTAATGTTGCTACAGGTGAAGCTGCGTTGGCCTTGGTTGGTGCTGGTGTAAATGGAGTAAAGGTTGGTGTAGGACCAGGCAGTATTTGTACTACTCGAGTTGTCGCAGGTGTCGGCGTACCACAACTTACCGCAATATCATTGGCATATCAGAGTATTAAGAAAAAAGGAATACCAATCATCGGTGATGGAGGAATACGATATACAGGAGATATACCGAAAGCAATTGCAGCTGGAGCAAGTAGTATAATGGCGGGATCACTTTTTGCTGGAACGGAAGAAGCACCTGGTGAGACCATCATTTTTGATGGCAGAAAATTCAAAGTATACAGAGGGATGGGATCCATTGGAGCTATGCAGCTTGGATCCAAAGATCGCTATTTTCAAGATGTAGAAGATGATATCAAGAAATTAGTTCCAGAGGGTATTGAAGGTCGTGTTCCATTCAAAGGAAAAGTATCAGAAGTAATGGTACAATATATAGGTGGTCTCAGAGCAAGTATGGGCTACGTCGGTGCAAAGACAATTTCAGATTTACAAAAAGCTAAAATGGTGCGAATTACCAATTCAGGAATAACGGAAAGTCATCCTCATCATATTACGATTACTAAGGAATCTCCTAATTATTCCAGAAGGTAAATGTTTTGCCACGATATATTGGTTTAATATTTCCAGTCAGCGTAAAAGCTGCCCAATAATAAGGGTGTGAAAGTTCAGGATAGTCCGAAATAAATTTACGTTTTGCATATGCAAGAGCTTCATCTTTTGAATGTCCATCAACTATAAATTGGTAATAATTTTGCATTATAATTGCTGTAGCTTGATCATTGACTGACCAAAGACTGGAGATCACAGATCCAGATCCTGCTAAAATAAATCCTCTTGACAAACTAAGAATTCCTTCACTACTATCCATATAACCTGCTGAAGACTCACATGCACTTAAAACTACTTGTTGGGCATCCAATTTTAATGCAGAAATTTGATGTAAGTTCATTCTATCATAAGTTGAATTTGACTTTGAAAATATGACACAAGAATTTTCATAATCGAGATTATCAATTAATGCATGACTTGCTATATGAAGAAATCCAGCATTTTGTGAACTAGAAATAAAATTACTTATTGTAGCATTCTCAGCAACATACTCTCTTCCATTCATTAATTTTGAAACAGATTTGCTCTCTTGTGAATTATAGGTTAAGGCTTTATACTCAATCTTTGTATTTTGATCAAAAGTCGAATTGCTAAATTCTGGAGCGAAGCAATAAAATTTTGAAAATTTACTTTCCTTTATTTGCAACTTACTGAATGCTTCATAAGAAAATTGATAATTAATGAATGCATACTTAACTAAAGGTATATTTACTTCTTTTGTCGAATTAGAATTTTGCAAATACTCAAAAGGAATCTTCCAAATTACACCATTCGGAACTATGATTAATCGTTTATCCCTTAGATTTTCATCCTTAAATATAATATTATAAAAATAGTTAGAATATTCCTTCAAACTTTGTGTCGATACTGTGCTCACTTTGCTAATTCCTTCAGTATATCTCTTTATATTTTCTTTAAATATGAAATCGTTCTTAATAATATCTAGGCAAAATTCGCCTTTGCTCAATTTAAACAAATAAACAGAAGAATCGTGTGTTAAAAACTCATACAAAATTTCATTACGAGATAAACTTTGGATGGCATCATTTATATAATTAGAACTATTTACATCAAGTTTAATTTCAATATTAGTAACCTGAAGTGAATCTTTTTTCTTTTTTAACCGTCCAAGTTCCATATTAAGTAATGCCGCTTTTCTAGGGTCAGTTTCATACTCCATATCAACGTTAAGTTGGTTCATTTTCAAACTTATTTTCACAAATTCTGCCTTTTGTGATTGACTGAGTTTTGATGAATTATGATTTAAATTTAATATACTTTCCAAATAATTGCTATGGAATAATTCAGAAAATTTAAATGCGTAGTCGTATTCATGGCTTTTAACTGCTTTACTAAACGCTTCATTTTTTAATCCCTCAGAAGACAATTGATGCAATAAAGCAGATTTTTCTCTTTGAGAATGAACCGAAATTTGATTAGAAAGTAATATTGCCATGTGATAATAGTGCATCGATTTTTTTAGTATATTTTTATCATGACTGGATTCATAATCATCATAGAAAATTTGAGCTGCCAAACTATAAAGTCCTTTATATAAATTTAATTGATTTGAGTTTGCTATTTTTATTTTTGTATCTAAGAAAACATCACAATTAATTTCATTCCTCTTCATTAATTTATTGCGTATGTCAATAAGTTTATTCTTTGCTTTTATTGTATTATTTTCATTGATCATAAGTGTCACCTCAAGCAACTCAGTTTCTATCAAAAAATCCGCAGTAAGTTCAAAATGTCTACTGCTATACGTAAGCAATTTTGCATAAAACAATCGAGCTTCTTTTGGGTGTTTTTGAGCTAAGTTAGCCACAAGATGATAATAACAATATGCCCATTTATTTGGATCTACTTCTTTTACATATTCCAATTTTTTTACAATATCATTACATTGACCAATATCTTGATGATAGATAGTCATAATAGATTTAAGGTATAATAAATTCAACAAATTCAATTGATACTCATACAGGCTAAGTGTTGATTTTAACTTTTCTAATTCAAAATTAAGGCTGTCAATTTGTGTTTCAAAATTACTTCGCTCCTCCATTTTGAAATTTTCAACTTTGCTTGTAAGGTAATTCGTTTGTGCATAGAATGCCAAAGAGAATTTTCCACTCCTCCGTGCCCAATCTGCACTTTGCTTATCAAACTGTCTACTTGCAAAAAAATCCCCATTGACAAAACTAAAATATGCCTTCTCTTCAAAATAATTGATCATTCCTTCATCATTATCATCGATTAAAGGTATCTGATCTAAGTAATAAAATGCTGAATCAATTTTCCCAACTTCAATGTAATTATAATATAACATTAAAATACTTGCAATCATTCCACTTTTCTCATTCAAAAATTTTCTCACATCAAATGCTTGTTTGGCATGAATTGTTGCAATATCAAATTTTGAATGTTTGTGAAAATGGATAGACAAAATTTGCATGGCTCTAGCTAAACATGAAAATTCGCAATTTGACTCAAATATTGGAATGTGGCTAGTCAATTTCTCAATTCGAACACTTTCATCTTCAATTTTCTTTATATCATCAATAATAGCCTTGCATTGATTATATGCAAACAATGGGAAAAGCAATAGAATTAGACAAAGATTATGCCTTGACATTTAGTATTTCTTTTTGCTAATGACAAAGCTAATTAATTATTTATAAAATTACTTATTTTTATGCATTTAATAAAGTAATAGAAATTAGAATTATAAAAAATGGAGGTAGTTTTTGAACTACCCCCTAATGCAAAAAGAATTTACCCTCTTAGAAAGGCTAATCAGTTACGGTGTTGGAATAAGTTTGTAATAACCTTGTATTGGACTAACATGTTGTTGGCATGAAATAACACTTAGGTTCGATACATAATTAGTACGGAAGTAATTTGGTCCTCCAGAAATATAGGTGTTAATGTAAAAATTTACAGCTTTAGCTGCAGCATATTCTGATCCTCCAAATTGACCAACTGAGTCGCTTCCCGAACATTCCAAATTATTGAAAGCGCCACTTATAGCTATACTATTATTTGTCGAACTTGATCTACAGTTAGAGCGAGGGAGCGGAATTCCAGTTGATGCATCTACAGCGATGAGTTCGAAAATTCTTGGCAAACCATTGTAAGAATAACTTGATGGAATAGGTTCCTGATTCCCTGCATCAATCATTAAGCTATCAGAACCTCCTGAACAGAAAATGCTGCGACTTGAATCTTGACTTAAATAATCAGTCATCACGTCTTTGAGCAACGAAGCTGTTGCACTAAAATCATAATAAACTGTTGACATGCATAATATTTTTGCACCTCTTAATGCAGCATATCGTATTCCACAGGCAACTCTGAATGGCGAACTCAAGTTGTTTTCATCATAAATTTTAATTGGCAATAATTTGAGATTAGTAGAGTTATTCAATATTATTTGATTTATTCCACTGCCTTCTCCCTGGAGATCAAAACTGTTTTCATCCTGGTTTATAAGATTGTTTCCATTCATTATACTATTTGCAAAATTATAACCATAAATATCATCTGCTAATCCATTGCCATCATCATCTACATTGTTATTTAAATTACTTGATTCTGTATTGTTGATTAAAATAGAAGAAGCATTCGATGGATCAAACCCAGAACTTAATACACCTACGATTAAAGAATTTCCATTATTACTAGAATTTCCAGAACTTAATAGAGTTTGAAATTCAGCTACTAAAGCACTTGCATCAGGAGTGCAGTCATTCCCATCATTTCCAACGATAATATTTTCTCGAAATACCCTTCTAGGTCTAGGTCTTCCAGGCCATATTAAACTAGCATAGAATGCTGTAGTGTCACGAAACAAAATTAATGTGGAATCACAAGGACAGATGTATACATATTTAGTAAAATCTCCGTCTAACGAATCCGCCATCGCTTGAATATAAAATCGCAGTGTATCAGACATTGTATAATATGACTCCGCAACTGAATTGGCTATATAAAAATTAGAATTATCTGAAGCAAGCTGTCCGCTTTTTATAAAGCTTACTATTGTTGGCATTTGTGTCATCGGAACAAGACTTTGAGTTTTAGTTTCTTTTGAATTTGAACAACTCATGAAGAAATTGAAAATGGAAAAGATGGCCACAAATAATAGTAAGGTTTTCAAGTTTGGCATAAATTAGATTTATTTATAGTGTAATCAATGATAATTTTGTTACCCTAATTTTTAAAAAAAAATTATTTTTTTACATATAAATAATTTATATATAAAAAATATTACTATTTACAACAAAACTTGTACCTTTGGACACTTTTTGCTGTACAATGAATTATTACAAAAGACATATTATCACAGCTGCTCTGCCTTATGCTAATGGACCTTTACATATCGGGCATTTGGCAGGAGCATATTTAAATGCTGATATTTATTCTAGATTCATGAGGCTCATGAATAAAGATGTACTCTTTATCTGTGGCTCTGACGAACATGGTGCAGCAATCACAATGAGGGCATTGAAAGAAAACAAATCACCTCAAGAAATTATTGACATTTATCATAATCAGTTTGTTGATACCTTCAAAAAAATAGGCATCTCATTCGATTACTATCATCGCACCTCTTCAGAATTGCATCATGAAACTTCTCAAGATTTTTTTAGAACACTTCTAAAAAATGGAGAATTTACAATTCAAGAAACTGAACAATATTTCGATGAAAGCAAAAACCAATTTTTAGCAGATCGATATATCCAAGGAACTTGTCCTAAATGTCAGAATCCTATGGCGTATGGCGATCAATGTGAGAAATGTGGTAGCTCTTTAAGTCCAACAGAACTCATCAATCCTAAATCAATGTTAAGTGGAAATGCACCAGTACTCAAGTATACAAAGCATTGGTTTCTTGAAATGGATAAGCATGGCGAATGGTTAAAGAAATGGATAAATGAAGGAATATTGGATGGACAAGAACATCATGATAGTGAGAATTGGAAGAATCATGTTCTTGGACAATGCAATTCATGGATAGACAATGGACTTCTGCCAAGAGCTATGACCAGAGATTTAGATTGGGGAGTAGATGTTCCCCAAGAATTAGAAGGATCAAAGGGTAAAAAACTCTATGTATGGCTCGATGCTCCGATAGGTTATATTTCTGCGACAAAACAATGGGCCAAGGAAAATGATAAGGATTGGAAATCTTATTGGTGTGATCCAGAAAGTGAACTTATACATTTTATTGGTAAAGATAATATTGTATTTCATTGTTTGATTTTTCCATCCATTCTCAAGGCACATGGTGGTTATAATTTGCCGGTCAATGTTCCTGCGAACCAATTCATGAATCTTGAAGGGCAGAAGATTTCAACTTCTAGGAATTGGGCAGTGTGGGTACATGAGTATCTTCAAGAATTGCCAGGTATGGAGGATTCACTTCGATACTATTTGATCAAGTCCATGCCAGAACAGAAAGATAGTGAATTCACATGGAAAGGATTTCAAGAAGCTCACAATACAGAATTGGTAAATAATTTATCCAATTTTGTAAATCGTGTTTTGGTACTTACTCAAAAATATTACGATGGGAAGGTACCAGATTTTGATCCTGATGAATCTTTCGAAGGCATCGGAGATGATGAAATGGGCGGATTCCATGATGGTGAAATTTTATTTTTATTTGATAAGATTCAAATAATGAATGATTGCTTCCGCAAATTTGATTTCAGAGGAGCATTAAAAATCATGATGGATATTTCATCTTATGGGAATCTTTTACTTCAGAAAAATGAACCTTGGAAACAATTTAAAAAGAATCCAGAACAAGTAGCTGTAGTTTTGAATCTTGCATTGCAAATAGTGCATATACTTGGAATAATTTCAAGACCTTTCCTTCCTTTTACTTCAGATAAAATACGTAATTTGTTGAGCTTGGAGCCTCTTACAGAAACAGATGAATTGCTCATTTTACTTGATGATATGGCAGAGGGAGTCGAATTATTGCCAGTCGATCAAAAAATATCTGGTACGGAGTATTTGTTTTCAAGAATCGAAGATCCAATCATCCAAACACAAATAGATAAATTGCACAGTTCATTAGCTGAAAGCAATCAAGAAAAAAAGGAAAATGCAATATTATTCGAAGCTCAAAAAGAAGAAATAAGTATCGATGAATTTGCAAAAATAGATATTCGAACTGCCAAAATCTTGGAGGCCGAACGGATCCCGAAAGCTGACAAATTATTAAAACTAAAATTGGATTTAGGATACGAGATCAGAACAGTAGCAAGTGGAATAGCGGAGCATTTTTCTCCTGATGAAATTATTGGAAAAGAGGTACTTATTTTAGCCAATCTTGCTCCCCGCACAATTCGTGGTGTAGAATCAAGAGGAATGATTTTAATGGCTTCTGATCCTAATGGAAAATTATCTTTCGTAAGTCCTCAATCTGGGTGGAACTCTGGAATGATCGTAAAGTAAATAAAATTATTTTTTCTTCGCTTCCTTTATGCCGTCTATGAAATTCAAAATTTGAATTTTCTTCTTCTCATTTAAACTACTATGTTTTTTACATTGCTTGTAAGAATGTAATAACCATCTTGTCAACTGAGGATATTGAAATTCTAAATAATTTGCTTCATTAAAATTCATAAATCCAACATTCACTTCATTAGAATGAAGTAGTAGATACGAGGAAGTATTGATAGCATGGTGATCCTCTGAATCAATTGAACCATTAGAATCTGTAAGCACAAAGATTGAATTCTCCTTCAATAAATTTGTTTTAATAATATCTAGATGTAGGTCGTACAAATATTCATAGTCTCTTTTTTTCAACGTGCTATTCTCATACAATGAGTTAAGCCTTAAAAATTCATGTTCAATAGCGTGCAAATTCCATATTTCTTCATATTTAACTGATGCATACATATTTGAAATTCGAACACAATCATCATATATTTTATCATCTATATTATCATTATGAAAAGATATTTTTTTCCTTTCTACTTTATTTAATAAAGAGCATGAACGAGAAAATATTTTGTATGCAGCTAATGTAGGATCATTAAAAAAATAAAAAAAAGGAATCTCATTTGAATAGGACTTGATCTCCATATTTTGAGTAAGGCTTTCAGATAATATCTTCTGGAGTGATTCTGTAAAAACTTCAATAGAATCACACGAATCCATCAAAGCATTTAGATTATTTTTATTAACTAAATTTACGACTTCATCAAAATCGATTTTATATTTTTTCGATAGAAAAAGAAATTCATCCAATGAGTATGATGATTCAAATCTAGATTTTTTATAGACTGCATCTATTCCAAGATTAAGTGCATTCGCTAACTCTTGGACCCATCGTTTTCGATCGAAAACACGACTCAACAAAATCTTTTGAAATGACTCTGCAAATAATTTATAGTCCATCATTTATTTAAGTAGATTAAACATTAAAAAAAATTCATTAATTCCATTCAATTTAATCACAAAATTAATAATTTATTGAAAGCTCACTTCAATCTGAGTCCATCATTTTAACTTTTATAATTTATATCCAATAAAAGCATTATATTAAAGAATTATGTAATATTTAATTACCATCTTTTATGCAAGAATAGATATAAGCATAGATCTTAAAAAAATATTAACTATGTTGACAAAAATCATAGAAAATTGAGGCAACGTGGACAAAACGTATGCTAAAAAAGGAGGGCCTTTATAAATGAACAAGTGATCGACCCAATTTCGAATAAAAACAGATATTTACATAAACGACTTAGAAGTGCTTCTAAGAGTCATCAAGATTTAAAAAAATCTTGTAAAAAGGGCTATTATTATCCCTTATAAGATGCTCTCCAGCAGAAGCTATTCCGGTTTCATATGACGGAACATAATAAAGACGTTAAAATATATTCTGTTGAAGTTCCTAAAAAAAACCTACTTTTTGTCCACATGAACTTAACGTCTCAAATATAGCCTATTTTTTTTCAATCGACCAAAATTGACAATCTATAATAGTACATTGCCAAAGTAAGCATATATTCAAATTCAATTTAGTTGAAAAATAAGTATACAGCTTACGTTAAAGACTTTATATAAATGAAGAAAACTGAATTGCTTTCTAGTAGGAATGCGTATGCGAATTCTAAAATGCTGCGCTCAATATCTCTTTATATCACTTAATATTTTAATCGATTCAGCGATTTGGAAATCCTTACAAATTGACTTTAAAAAATCTTCATTCCGACCCACTCTTGAAGAGTCAAGATTGATGTAATCTTGATCAGCCTTCAGATTCGATGCTTGCATTCCAGCTATTGCATCTGCGCCAAGTTTCTCAAATTTCTTTGCTTCTTCATTTCTTTTTTCAACCAAAGATTTATAAGCGTTGTAATTCAAAGGAATTTCTGTTTGTTTTCTTATTTCTCTCAAACGATTTACATTTTCAACTGTCGTAACATATCGTTGATTTTTTGCCAATCGAGCAGCAGCTTTTTGCTTTATTTCTTCCATATTCGCAATGATGAATGCAGATTGATTATAATTTTGTTTTGAGATTTCATCAAATGGCATGGGATGCTCATATTCTTTTTCCCCAAGATCATAACTAGAATAAACATCCGGTATTAGCACATCTGGTTCCACTCCTTTTAATTGAACTGACCCCCCATTAACTCGATAATATTTCTGAATTGTAATTTTCAATTCCCCTAAAGGTCTTACTTCAATTTTGTTTCCACTTGCATCCGCAATGTCTAAAGAGTTTGTATTCACTGCACGATCTAAATTGATAAAACGTTGGACAGATCCTTTCCCGAATGTGTGAGATCCACCTACAATAACGGCTCTCTTATAATCCTGTAAACATGCAGCAATAATCTCTGAAGCACTTGCACTATTGCTATTTATCAATACAACCATAGGCCCATCAAATAATACAGAATGATCAGTATCATTGTATGGACTAACATTTGATCTATTTTTAACTTGTACTATCGGACCTTGCTCAATAAATAATCCGGACATATCGACAACTTCTTGAAGCGAACCTCCTCCATTATTTCGCAAATCTAAAATAATTGACTTTGCTCCTTCATTTTTTAATTTTTCTACTTCCTTTGCAATATCTTTTGCAGCACTTGGACCTCCTGGATTATCAAAATCTGCATAGAATTTTGGCAATTTAATATATCCAACATTTGATGATACACTGTCCAATGTAAGCATCGAAGATCTTGCAAATCCTTCATCCATGATCACCTCATCACGTATGATCGTAATATCTTTGATCGTGCCATTGGGCTTTTTTACTTTTAATATGACAACAGTGCCTTTCTTGCCTCTGACGATCTTTACGACATCATCTATTTTCATACCTTTGATGTCTACTGGCTCACCACCTTTTTGAGTGACTGACATAAGAATATCATTTGCTTCCAATTCTTTTTGCTTCCAAGCTGGACCACCAGGTACGATCGAAGCAACTTTAGTATATTCTTTTTCCGTTTGGAGTCTTGCACCTATTCCCTCCAATTTTCCTGACATATTGATATTGAAATCTTCTTTATCCTTTGGTGAAAAATAATCAGTATGCGGATCGTAAATATGAGCTAATGTGTTTAAGTACATTTCAAATCGATCAGAACGTTTAATCTCCTTTAATCTCTTGAACCATGCATCCATGTTTTCTTTCACTTCATTTCGAATCTCGAGTACTATACTATCTTCTGGTCTTGTTTTCTTCTCCTTCTCTAATGTCTTCTTCTCATCATAATATCGAGATATAAATTCATAGGTCAATGATTTATTCCATCTACTTTCAAGCTCTTTATTATTTGAAGCCCATGCTAATTTTTCTTCTTCTGTTTCAAGTGTTCCATTTGATTCAAAATCAAAAGGCATATCAATATACTTCTTATAATTCTCTTCAGCTCGGGTTACAATTTGCTCAAAAAGTACATTGCTTTTCTCAAAAAACTCTAGGTTTCCTGATTTAAAATGATCGTCAATCTGCGTCTTATAGCTTGCCAATGTTTGAATATCTTCATTGGAAAAAAATCTTTTTGTAGGATCTAAATTAATAAAGTATTCATCGAATGCAGTAGCTGAAAACTTATCATCTATTGTCATTGGTGAATAATGGTAGGACAATAAAATATCATGGATACTTTTTAAGATCAAACCTTCTTTAGTCTTTGGCTCTGGTCCATTAATTCCATTTGCTGAAAAACAAGCAAACAACATCAATATTGGAAAAAATAAAATCCATGATTTTTTACTATTCATTTTCTGTTCCATTTATTTTTAATATGCAATAATTATAACACAAATTTTCATTTTAAATGCTATTCCTTAAAGGTTTTACGAGTATTTTAACACTCTTAGCGCTAAAAAAGAGACAATTAGAAAAATTCGATACAAATATATTTACTTTTTCTAATGCGATTCAATATTTTTAAACACCGATTAAATACGAAAAGTTTCGTAGTTTTATTTTATATAAAAAGAAATTTCTTCAATTGCTTTCCTTTTGCGGACTATATTCGGTAATTCGGTAGGCCAACCAAGATAAAACAAACCTAAGCAATTCGTGATGTCCTTCAGCTCGAAATATCGAACTAGTTCACTAATAGCAGCAGGTGTACTCCAATATCCACCCAATTGATGTGCTGAAGCCGTCAACCACAAGTTCTGAACGGCACAGGCTACTGCTGCTGTTTCTTCCCATGATGGAATTACTGCTTCAGGGCTTCGGGTGATACAAATAGCAATCACCGCCCCAGATTGCAATGGTTTTTCAGCAGCTTTCTGCATTTTTTCCTGCGAAAAAACCTCCAGCGATGTATTGCTCCTATAATACTCGCCTAAAAACTTGGACAATTTGTTTAACCCATCCTCTGTAAAAATAACAAATCGCCAAGGTTCAGTCATTTTATGATTTGGCGCCCATCGAGCTGCTTCTACTAAGTCATTTATAATATCCTGACTTATAGCACCTTGTTTGAAATTATGAGGATAAATTGATCTCCTCTTTTGAATATTATCAAGAATTATTTGAAAATCTGATTTCATAATTTTGTATTTCTTAAAATTTATTTTAGATTTGTCTAAAATTTATAATTGTGTATACTGAAACTGAAGAAAATTATTTGAAGGCAATATACAAAATTGCTCAAAAACAAGGTGAAAGTTCTATCAATACCAAGTCAATTGCTGAAGAAATGGGGACAAGTGCAGCCTCAGTCACTGATATGATAAAACGACTTTCTGAAAAATCGCTTTTACAGTACGAGAAATATTATGGCGTTAGCTTAACCAAAGAAGGACAAAAAATAGCCGTCCATTTGCTTAGGAAGCATAGACTATGGGAGGTATTTTTACATGACAAATTAAATTTTACTTGGGTAGAGGTACATGAAGTCGCGGAACAATTAGAACATGTCAAATCCGATCTGTTAATTGAGAAACTTGATGCATTTCTAGGACATCCGAAATTCGATCCCCACGGTGATCCCATTCCTAACTCTAATGGCAGTTTTACTTTTCGAAATCAAATACCATTATCCAATATTCGCGAAAAAAATATCAGGATTCATGTTCTCGCAGTAAAGCAACATGATAGCTCTTTCCTTAAACATTTAGATGATCTAAAAATAAAACCAGGAGAAGTATTTGAAATAATTCAATTTACAGATTATGACAAATCCATGAAGCTATTGACAAAGAATGGAGATCAAATCGTCATCACGCACAAAGTAGCTGATGCAATTTTAGTTAGACCTCAATGATCAATTGGCTTATGAGATATATACTTGTATTCTTCCTTTTTTGCACGTTAACCATTCAGTTGAGTTATTCCCAAAAAATCAATGTGATCGCCACTGCATCTATGTGGGCCGATATGGCAAAAGTGATTGGTGGTGACATGATAGACGTAAGTAGTATTGTGCCGGTCGGTTCTGATCCTCATTTATATGAACCTACTCCATCTGATATTGGTAAAATTAAATCCGCAGATTTGATTTTTATCAATGGTCTTACATTTGAAAGTTGGTTGACTAAATTAATAAACAACATAAGTGAAGAAAAAAAAATAGTATTATTGACGAAAAACATAGCTCCAATCACAAGTACTGAACATAAAGGTGCGACAGATCCTCATGCTTGGATGGATGTAGAAAATGGGATTTCTTATGCCTTAGAAATTTGCAAAGCGCTACAAAAAATAGATCCATTTCATGAAAGAGAATTTCAATTTAATTTTGACATTTACAAAAAGCAATTAGAAGAACTCCATATCTATATCAAAAGTCGCTTTGATCTTATTCCAAAAAACAAAAAAGTACTTATTACATCGCATGATGCTTTTCAATATTTTGGAAGAAAATATGGTTTAGAAATATTTTCACTTTTGGGAGTTTCTACCGATGCAGATGTTCAGACGAATGATCTCATTAAAATAAATGAGATTATACGGTTAAGGAATATTCCAGCGATTTTTATTGAAAGCACCATTAATCCAAAAATAATGCAAGGTATACGCTCTGAAAACAATGTAAAAATCGGTGGAAAACTCTATGCAGATTCCATTGGAGATGAAAATTCAGAAGCGTCTACTTATTTAAAAATGATGAAATATAATACAGACATTATTTCAAATGCGCTTAGCAATTCAAGTTCTGACGACACTAGAAATAACATGCAATCTAAATCGCGTTGGATCATTCCTTTCTTGATTTCATTTTACATATGCGCATTTATTGCGCTCTATTTAATCAATAGAAAATAAACATGGCAGTATCAATACAAATCAATGGAATCTCTGTAGCTTATGGACACAAAAGAGTATTGTCTAATATCTATTTAAAAATAGAACCAGGTTACATCCATGGTTTAATTGGACCGAATGGCGCTGGAAAATCCACTTTGTTCAAATGCATTTTAGGTCAAGTAAAACCAAGCGCAGGTGAAGTGATTCTCCTTGGAGAACCTGCAAAAAATAATCTTGAGAAAATTGCTTATGTGCCTCAAAAAGATGACATTGACTGGCAATTTCCCACCACTGTTCTAGATGTCGTAATGATGGGCAGATATCCATATAAAAAATGGTATCAATTCATGAATAAAAAAGATAAAACAATGGCCCTTGATGCTATCGAACAAATAGGAATGAGTGAATTCATTCATAGACAAATCGGTGAGCTGTCTGGTGGTCAACAGCAACGAGTTTTTATTGCTCGTGCACTATGTCAAGATTCAGATATTTTTTTAATGGATGAACCCTTTGTTGGCGTTGATGCTAAAACAGAAAAAATAATAATCGATCTGTTGAAAAAATTATCAAACGAAGGAAAAACTATTCTAGTGGTGCACCATGATTTGGAAAGTGTGCAGCATTATTTTAATCGTGTAATCCTAATTAATCAACGATTAATTGGCTATGGAGATACCAATGTTGTTTTTACAAAAGAAAATATAGGAAAAACCTTCTCTAGTCAATCTCATTTAATACAACAACATTTTTAGAATGAACGCAATAATAATCTTCATTCGAAATCCTATTCTAGGAAAAGTAAAAACAAGATTAGCCAAAGAAATTGGCGATTTGGAAGCTCTCCAAATCTACAATCAACTTTTAAACATCACACGTGACGTATCATTAGAATCACATGCCATAAAATATTTATTCTATAGTGACTTTATACAAAATGACGACGAATGGGATTCCAATTATAATAAAATGTTGCAGACAGGAAACGATTTAGGAGAGAGGATGAAAGTGGCATTTCAATCGATTCTTCAAAGGCATTCAAAATGCATTATAATAGGGAGTGATTGCCCCTATATAAGTGAAAAACTTATAGAATCCGCCTTTACTTCATTAGATCAAAATGATGTTGTCATTGGTCCTGCAAAAGATGGAGGATACTATTTGCTAGGCATGAATAAGTTGATACTTGAGATATTCACAGATATGGCTTGGAGTCAACAGCATCTTCTTACCCAAACAAAAGCCAAGTTGGACGAACTCAATTATTCTTACTGCGAATTAGACATATTAGAAGATATAGATACGTTAAAAGAATGGGAGAATTATAAGAAATCTATAAATCAATAGAATTGAATTCATCAACCTTTATTTTATCTCTCTGTTATTTATTGCTATGGATTCATTGACTCAACTGGTATTGGGTGCTGCTTGTGGAGAAGTTGTACTAGGACGGAAAATTGGAAATAAAGCACTTGTGCTTGGAGCCATTGGAGGTACAATTCCTGATTTAGATGTGTTGTCAAGTTTTTTTCTCAACCAATTAGATGCCTTAGCTTTTCATAGAGGACCAATGCATTCGCTTTTATTTGCCTGTATTTTTCCATTTATTATTGGCTTTTTTGTAAAAAAATTTTACGATAGCAGCATATTTAATAAAAAAGGATATCGGATCTTTGGATTTATTTTTGGACTAGTGATTTTTTTAGGAATCGGGAGTATTTTATCCATTATTTTAGTTTTCATATTGCAAAGCACCGCTTATATTTTTATTTTACTTCTTGCAATTTTTGGTTTTCTATTTTTTAGATATATTTTTTTCAATTATGTAAATAAGACTCAAGAAATTCCGACTGCTACTTATCTAGACTATGTAAAATTATTTTTTCTATCTATACTTACTCATCCACTTTTAGATTCATTGACTACATTTGGAACTCAATTATTTTGGCCATTTTCAAATGAAAGAATCGCAATATCAAATATCGCTATTGTTGATCCTATCTATACATTTCCATTTCTTGGCTGTGTGATTGCTTGTGGTTTTTATGCAAGAACAGATAAAAAAAGATCGTGGATTATTGGGATTGGAATTTTGGTTAGTTCTCTTTACATGATTGCAACATTATTCACTAAATCAAACGTAGATCATGTATTTGAAAAAAATTTACAAGCGTCTTCGATTCCTTATACGCGAACCCTAACCACACCAACCATTTTAAACAATATTCTTTGGTATGCGATTGCAGAATCTGATTCTGCATATCATTGTGGTTATTATTCCATTTTTGATTCTTCTGATAAAATGGAGATTATCACATTAGCAAAATCAAATGAACTCCTGTCTCCTTATAAAGATTCTAAACTTATCAAAACACTCAGCTGGTTTAGTGAATACTATTACAATGCGATTCCAATGCAGGGAGATACTATCCAATATAACGATTTGCGATATGGTACAATGAGTTTTAAATTCGACAGACCTGAAGATTTCATTTTTCATTTTAATCTAGTCAAAGAAAATAATGAACTTCGATTGTTACCTGAAGAACGACCAAAAAATGATAGAAGGGATCTTGCACTCTTTTGGAAAAGATTGAAAGGAAATTAAAAAGTAAAATTTAGTGATTCTTTTTAAAAATCACTCATATTTATTCTTCATGATTTTAAAATCACCTCTTTTCCATGCTTTAAAAAATTCAATCCAAGCACTTGGACTCATTATATTCATAGGTCTAAATTGACCATTATAGTATGCTTTTTGAGCTTCTGTCTTTAAATAATAACTTGCATTACTTTGACCATCATGTGGAGTAAACTCGAGCATTTTTCTGATTCGATCCTGCGCTAGATTTTCTTCTGCTATATCTCGAAGTCCTTGATCTACTTTCAATGCTAAAAATTCCTGTTTAAAGTGTTCTTTACGAGGCCAAGGATAGACGACTGTCTCTGGCAATAAAAACTCATCTTTTGTTAAAATTTGAAATATCGTATAATGATCTTGATTTAGAGTAGTTGGCACTATATATATGGCATCTTTGTAACCAATATATCTAAACTGCAAGGTATCCCCTATTTTGACAGCAATTGAAAAAAAACCATTTTCATTACTAAAGACTCCTCTATTTGTCGATTTGATTCTAATTTCTGCAAATGGCAGTGGCACTGGGTCAGAATTCGACTCTGTCACAACTAATCCTGATAATTGCACAATTTCAACAGTTTGACTATGTGCAACATAGCCGAAGAAATTGAATAAAATAATATAACATGAAATTTTAATTAATTTCATTAAATGTTTCGATTGGATTAACAATACTTAAAACGAAGGTAATAGAAAATTGTGTATCTCAACTTACCTTTACAAGAACTTATTCTCAACTAAAGATTAAATTATGAATAAAAAGTTGCATTGGATCGGATTAATTCTCCTTCTTATCTCTTATTCTTTCAATTTGAAGTCGCAAATCATTTCAGGTCCAATGGTCGGTTATGTAGAACATCGCACTGCCAAAATTTGGGTTGAAGTGAAGTATGACAGCAAAGTCAGCTTGAAATACTGGCAACAAAATTTAAATTCCTCAGCTCAAATTGCATTCCCTACTCATAACAAACAATTTAATTTCCACACTATAATTTTCGATTGTGTCAATATGAATCCCGGTTCAATTTATGAATTTGAGATTTACTACAGTAATAAACCTTCCGGAATCCGAGGAAAATTTAAAACTCAAGAATTATGGAAATGGAGAAAAGCCGCACCAGATTTTTCTTTCCTGACCGGAAGCTGCGCTTATTTAAACGAACCAGAATTTGATCGCCCAACTCCTTATGGAGGTGATACAAGTATATTTAATTCGATGGCAAAAGAAAATTCTGAGTTTATGCTTTGGTTGGGAGACAATTGGTACACTCGTGAAGTTGATTATGGAAGTCAGTGGGGACTTTGGTATCGCGCATCTAGAGATAGAAGTTTGCCATCTATTCAAAATTTCACCAATTCAATTCCTCAAGTGGCAATATGGGATGACCATGATTATGGCCCAAATAATGAAGGTGTCTCCTATATCTTTAAAAATGAGACAAGAGAAGTTTTCTCTGCTTTTTGGGCAAATCCTACTTATGGATTAGACCAAAAAGGTGTTTACTCAAAAGCGAGTTACTATGATGTAGATATCTTCCTTATGGATAATCGAACATGGAGATCTTCTGATGATATGATTTCTTACATTGATGAAAAACCAAATCCCGATAAAAAAATGTTTGGAAATGAGCAATTGAATTGGCTTAAAAATGCATTATTAAATAGCCATGCTACTTTTAAAATCATCGCCACTGGTTCGCCAATGCTCAATCGAATGAATAAGTATGATTGTTTTGTGAATTACCCAATCGAACATCAAGAACTATTACGATTTTTAGAATTACATAATATTAAAGGAGTTTTATTTATAACAGGTGATCGCCATCATAATGAAATCATTGAAGAAAAAAGAGTTAATAAATACAGTCTTTATGATCTCACTTTAAGTCCTTTAACTTCTGGCGTTTATAAACTTCCAAATGAAGAGCTTGCCAATCCTGCATTGGTAAATGGGAGCGTGTATCAAGAACAAAATTATACGAGAATTTCTGTTCTTGGGAAAACAAAGGATCGTAAATTGAAAATAGAATATATGGACAAAACAGGTACCCCTCGTTTTTCTTGGGAGATCAATGAATCACAATTAAAATAGGTTTTCAGAAAGTAACTTTTTTAATCAAATTCATAAAGTATCGACGACTCATTCTAGCCAATGTGGGTTTAATATCGTATGGTCGTGGGGTAAAATCCATCGCATATTGAGAAGTATGTCAATCAGCTAAAAGTTGATCTCATGTGATAACAAAAGTATTTCCCAATACTTTGGATTGCTTGTGTTATACCAAAGTGAAATACACCCTAAGTTGAACGTCTAAGTTTCATCTATTCCAATGTATTTAACAAGAACCTAAAAAGATCTTATTTCCTTGATAAAAAATCAAATACGCTACATTTTAAAAACAAAAACAAAGGCCACCCAGCATGAGTCTGAGCGGCCTTCACATTTACTGATTTTGGAATCTGTCTCTTTTCAGTATATTGAATTATCTCTTAATAGAACTTTGATCTATTGTCTTTGATATCTTCTTTCTTCTTCAATGCCTCCATGAAATATGACATCGCTGTATTTTTTGCAGGATGAGCATAGAATCTTTTGAAATTTGTAACATCTTGATTTGTAGCAGGCACTTTTTCGATCAACTTTATAAAATAAGCACCATTTGTCCCTTGAACTGGTCCTACAAAACTTCCTGGTTCTTTTTTGCTTATTTCAGCAACAACTTTATGCTCTTTTTCATATAAATCAATATATCCCGCAACAGTATTTACATCTTTTGCAGTATCAATTGGAGCTTGATATGATCCGTATGTAGTTGATAAATCAGTTACACCAGCGCCTAAGCCCAATTTGATTTTATTAAATTTAGAACTTGCAATCAATTCGTCTTTTGCTTCTTTTCTTACCTTTTCTAAAGAAGGTACGCCCTTAGCATTTTTTGCAGAATAAGCTCCAACAACAAATCGATTTGTGAATTTTTTTACATCATCTTGAAGATCAAAAACATCTGGGCACACACTTCCCAATTCAGTAGCTGGATCATAAAGCCATTTTGCGATATTCCGTACTGTATTGGATGCCCCTTCACCAAATCTTGGTATTTTAAATGTACTTTTTGCAATCTGAGGCTCGACTTCTATTTTGTATTTTCCTTTCTCAGCAATTGCTTTTTTAAATGATTCGAAATCTCTATTATTCTGGATTATTTCCAATGCTTCGCTTTCCAATTGGTCTAATACGGCATCACCAGGTTGGATAGTTTCAGAAATAATTCCAAGTTGAATTCCTTCAGATTTTGTCAAGTATTTTTGGTCTGTAACTTCAACTAAATGAAATCCAAACTGTGTACCTATAATATAAAATTTACCTTTATCTGCTTTGTAAAAAATTAGATCATTGAATTCCTTAACCATACGATCTGGTGCCGAATATCCTAGATCTCCACCAATGCTGCCAGATCCAGCGTCTTGAGAAAACTGTTTTGCTAAATCAGCAAAATTTGCTTGACCTTTTTCTAGAACATTTTTCAAACTATCCAATAATCTTCTACCTGCGATAGCCTCTTGTTGTGTCTTCACTTGATATAAAATATGTCTAGATCTAACAGAATCAGGAATCATCTTACGATCCAAGACTTTTGCAACTCTCATTTCTCCATTTTCAACATATGGTCCAACTAAACTACCTTTTGGTGTGCTAAACAATAATTCTGCATTTCCAGGAAATAGGTCAGTCTTTTTGTACAATTTCTCATCCCACTTACCTAATTGACCGACTATAAAAAGAGAATCACTTTTTGCGTTAGCAAAATTGTTCTTTCTTTCAGTCATGATATTTCGTAAATTTGTAGAATCCTCAGATGTTGGGTCAACATTGATGACTACATAACTAAAATCTCTACTTTCTTCAGGATTTGTGAATTTTGTTGGATTAGCTTTTAAATATGCCTGTAAGTCTTGATCTGTAATCTCAACTTCTCCTTCTATCGTTTTATATGGAATGATCGAATACGCAAGTTTCATCTTAGAATTACCTTCAACTAAATTACGTTCAATCATAAAATTGGGTTGAAAAAGAGATTTTGTAATAATAGAATTTAACTTCGTATACATTCTATCTTTCTTTATCTCTTTTTCTTGAATCATCCAAAAGTCTTTTGCTTGTTGTGGCAATTGGCCTGACTCCATATTTGATTTAAACTGTGCTAATTGCTCTCGATTCACTTGGCCAGTATTTGGATCTCTGAAGTTTCTAACCAACACTGGAGAAAGATTAACTCCTCCTTGTAATTCGGTCATTTCAGACTCTGAAACTCCAATTCCATTTGACTTTGATTCTTTCTCTAGGATTGCTTCTTCGACAAACTGTTCCCAAAGATATTCTTTCCTTCCAAAAAAATCAACATTTGAATTTTGGTACATAATTCCTTCCTTTCGTTGAAACTCTGTATAGTCTAAACTTTTTCCAGCTACTTTACCAAGCGTATTGGAGTTATTAAACAAAGCACCTGATTGACCTGTGGTCATATCCATCACGATAAAACCTAAAAGTGCTAATGCCATCAACAGTGTAACTAGCCAAAGTCTTTTGCGAATACTTGAAATTAATCCCATGGGAGCAATATAATTTATTAAGAATCAATACGTTAAATAAAATTTAATTCCTCAAAATCGTAATTTTGAAAAAACCTTGCAAAGTTAATACTTCTTAGCCGAAATTCAAGGACTAAGCTAAATTTATGGAAAAGAAATTTTGATAGCGCCGACGTAAGTATGTCGTCCAATCGGTATCTCAGCTGCCAGAAATTGACTTTTTGTGATCTGCAGCTGATGCAAGCTCTTCATAAAATGCCTCACCAAACCTCCGAGTTATGGATTCTTGCAAAAATTTATAAAGTGGAACTTTTTCTTTTTTACCAGCTTTACAAGCAGGATCACAGATTTCCCAACGATCATAATTCACTGCGATAAAGCCTTGTTTTGGATTCTCTGTAATTCGTATAGGATATAAATGGCAAGAAATCGGTTTTTTGAATTTTGTAAGTCCTTGGTAATAAGCTTGTTCTATTCCACACTTTGAGATGCCCAATTCATCTTTAATCAAAAACACACAGGGTCCACCATTGATTAACTGTGTTCCCATTCCTTCTAAATCTTTATAATATTTAGTAACCCCATTTTTTTCAATAACATTTCTATTTTCGCGGGGTAACATATGCTTTATTTTTTGATACACTTCCTCTAGAATTGGTACTTCTTCGTCGCTTACTGGAGCACCGAGGTCACCTTCGTAACAACAAGCACCTTGACAAGACTCTAGATTGCATCGAAAATAGCTGTCGATGATATCTTCACTTATTAATATATTGTCAATCGCTATCATAGTGTAAAAATAAGAGAAAGATATTAATACTAACAGGATTTAGGGTGCAATCTGATGATTATTGGATATTGGGGTTAATAAAACAATTCAGTAGGAAATATTTCTTTATACCAAAATAATCAAATTAAAATCAAACAATTAAACAAAAAGTAGGTATGTAGATGTCTTTGGTTCACTTTTGAATCAAAAGTATTAATACCCTTCTCTACACTATAGTGTTAGAAGAGGATCTTTTGTTACTCTTTTTTAAACTTAATTTAAAAATTTTTTATAAATATCTAGAAACTCCTGTAAAATCATTGCTGTCGCACCCCAGATCCAATGGGATTCTATTTCAAATCCTGGCACTTCGATATTTTGAGCATAACTCGTATTCAATACTTTACGAACACTATGGCGCGGTTCTAATAAATTGTTCAAAGAAATTTGAATGATAGATTCAACTTCTGATGGTTGATTTTTGAATTGGGGAATCTCATCAATAAAGGCAATGAAAGGATGAACTTCATTTTGACTGACTGGAATATATAATGATGATAGACTAGCTATCACATGCTTTTTAAGCAAACGAATACCAATTTCCTCTTCTGTTTCTCGAAGAGCTGTGTTTAATAAACTGCCATCCGCAATATCATATCTGCCGCCAGGAAGAGATATCTGACCTGCGTGAGGATCATTTTTGTTGGTTGATGTCCGCTTGATTAGGGGAAAGACAAGTTCGCCACTGCACTCATACAATAAAATCACAACTCCAGCTTTTTTTACATTTTTTGGTGCTAATTCAAGCAATCGATTAGGCAATGGAGCCATCTTTCTATGGGACTCAAATTTATTAAATTCAAAGTTTTCAATGAATCTTTGAAATTGCAATGTAAAATCGATTTTGCTCTTCACCTTATCCCAAGGTCTTCTTAATATACTCTTCTAATGCCATTGCCATAGATGGTGTGGCAGGAGTTGGGGCTTGTATATCAATGATTAAACCCGCTTCTTTTGCTGCTTTTGCAGCGGTTGGACCAAATACAGCAATTCGTGTATCACCTTGAACAAAATCTGGAAAATTATCGAAAAGTGACTTTATCTCCATTGGACTAAAAAATACTAAAACATCATATTTTATATCTTTTAGATCTGAAAGATCTGCATTCACAGTGCGATGCATGATCGCTTCCTGAAATTTTACTTTTGAGGACTTTAAAAACTGTATCACTTCTACGTTACTTACGTCAGAGCAAGGAATTAAAAAAACACCCGATTCCTTATGCTTCTGAAAATAGTTAGCTATGTCTACTAGATTTTTTGTGCCGGAGAATACTTTTCTCTTCCTGAATAAAATAAACTTCTGAAGATAATTTGCCACAGTTTCAGTAGTGCAGAAGTATTTTGTCATTTCAGAGACTTTTAGTCTCATCTCTTCACAAAGCCTAAAATAGTGCTCAATTGAAGTGCGACTTGTAAAAACTACACATGGGAAGGCATTTGGACGAATTTTTTGCTTCCTAAATTCCTTCTCACTTAATCCATCGACTTGAATAAAAGGTCGCCAATCTATCTGGGTACCATATTTAGTCTCAATCTCATAGTATGGAGACCTTTCTGGTTTCGGTTGAGAAACCAAAATAGAAGATACTTTTTTAAGTCGCAAATCAGGTTCTGGTCCTTTTTTCTTCGTTTTTATTGGCATCTAAAAGGAATTAACTTAAAACACCCTCTATTCTTAAAATTTTATAGATTAACAAGAGAGGCGCTATTTCGAAAGCGCAAAGATACAATAAAAAGTGAAAAATAGAATTTCTCCACAAATTTGAACTAATTAGTATATCCCGACCATGTCTCACAAAATATAAAACTGCTATTAAAGCACCAATGATTAGAATTATTTTCTTGGCTAATTCTGGGTTAATAAATGCAATTAAAAAATCTGACGGGATCAACAGAATGCCTAAAAAACAACCAAAGGTGGTGACACTATAGGATAAGGCATACATCTCTTTTTCTACTCCAAAAATCCTTCCAAATAAAAACAAAGAAATATGTCGAATTACATAAATCAAACACACGATCCCTGCGATATATAAAAGATAATAAGGATGTCGAATTCCTATATAGTATGTATATCCTAAATATATAAATATTGATAAACCAATGAAATATAATCCATATAAGATAAAATAAATGAATCGTTGCTGTTCGTTAGAATCTCTCAATTGGAGACTAAAAAAATTAATATTCGTAAAACTTCTATAAATATTTAATGCGACATTCCGATTCAAATTTAGTGCAAGTGCCAACAAGAAACTCAAGAATAAAAGCATCCAAAAAAGGATATTTTTAATTTGTTGATAACTTGTTTTGCCAAGTGAAATAACAGGAAATAATGGCTTTGAAATTTTTATATTTCCCTCCTTATTTTGGACAATCGGATAGGTTGGTTGAACCAATTCGAATGGGTTAAATGCTTGAAAAATACTTCCTGTACTATCCTTCTGAACCTGTTCTGTGGGGCTAATTTCTCTAATTTCAAAAGGATTTTTAGGTAATTGTGCATTCAATACCCAAGAAATTAATGTAAAAATAAAGATTAAATAATAGTGACGATTCATTTATGGACAAATAAACTTAAATCCAATGCCATGAATATTGTCGATTTTAATCGCTGGATCTTCGCTGAGATACTTTCTCAATCTCGATATAAAGACATCCAAACTTCTGCCCATAAAATAATCATCTTCTCCCCAAAGAGTCTCCAGAATCATGGAGCGTTTAATTACTCTGTTTTTATTTTTTAACAAAAAGCCTAAAAGTTCGCTTTCTCTTTGAGTTAAGATCCTTGCATCTCCATCAAGAACCAACTGATATTCCATAGGCATATATTGGTATCTACCTATTGACAACTCTGCTTCTTGGCTTGGAGCTTCGAATACTTTACTTCTTCGTAAGAAGATTTCGATTTTTAAAATTAGCTCTTCAATGCTGAATGGCTTGGTGAGATAATCATCACCTCCGATTTTCAAACCGTGGATTCGATCCTCCTTAAGAGATTTTGCTGTCAAAAACAAGATTGGAATCTGTTGGTCTACCTTGCGTATCGCCTCTGCCACACCAAATCCATCTACTTCTGGCAACATTACATCTAGTATACAAAGATCGAATTTTGACCCTCGATAGGCTTCAATGGTCTTTGCACCATCAATGCAATGTACGATTTCGTATCCTTGCAATTCCAAATGATCCTTTGTGATGAAGCTCAAAGTTTCATCATCTTCTGCGTATAATAATCTTGCGCGTTTCATCCGACTAATTTTTAAGCAAGATACGAACTTTTGTACCTTTCGTATACTCACTTTCGATAATTACTTCAAATCCATGTGCATCACAGATTCTTTTCACATAATAAAGACCTATACCAAAGCCTTTTACATTATGAACATCTCCTGTAGACACTCTATAAAACTTTTCAAAAAGTTTTGCCAATTCCTCGCCTTTGATCCCAATCCCTTGATCTTTGATTTCAAGGACTAATGTTTTGCCTTGATTGAATGTATCAATTTCTATTGTAGGAATTAGTTTAGAATATTTGATTGCGTTGTCCAATAAATTCGAGACAACATTCGTAAAATGAAATTTGTCCCCCTTAAAAGTATCTTTACTTGCTTTTAAATTCTTATGAATTTGACCATTCAACTGATGCGCTCTCATCTCATAGGAAGGTAGTAGCTCTTGAATGATGCTATGAAGCGAAAGTTCTTCTTTCCGTAAGGTAAAAGTCGACGATTCCATTTTGGCTATTTGAAGTACTTTTTCTACTTGATCGTTTAGCCTTTGGTTTTGATCTTTAATAATTTTGGCATATTGAAATAATCGAGCATCGTCTTCTACTAAAGGGTGATGTAGTAGCACTTCTGAAGAAATTTTTATAGAGGAAATCGGAGTCTTAAATTCATGCGTCATATTATTGACAAAATCTCTCATCATTTCTGAATATCGCTTTTGTCTCAAGGCTAAAAAAATCGCACCTGCAAAAATTAAACAGGCTATGATTAATAAAATTGAAAAAACTATTACAGAACTCATTTCCTGATAGATAAAGGATTCTTTATCGGGAAACTTAACAGTAAAATAGTGATTCAAATCTTTCTTTTGATTTCGTACCTTTTTGGGTTCTGGCTTCTTTGTAGCTGTGTCTAGAGCCAATGAATTGAATTCATAATAGATTAGATCATTGGTACCACAATTGTATATCCCAACTTCGAAAGGCGTATGTATATTTTGCTTATCAAATTCTGTCTCAAGTGAATATTTTAAATATTCTGTTACGATAGGAAGTTCCATATTGACTTGATAAAGATTGGAAGCTTCCCTTTTGATCAAGCCTTTTTTATCCCTTACACTTTTTTCACTATTTTGCTTTTTTGCTAAATATTCCGCCGTTGATTTCAATGCAATATTTACAGATCGATTGAACTCTACTTCTTCCTTATTATAATTAGCTTGCAAATAAAAATATTGCATCAGTATGATTCCAATTATGGAAGCAGTTCCTAAAAAAACTAAAATCCTTATCTGAAGTGAAGACAATTTATTTTTTTATTTGCGCAATGTATTTATTTTATCTCTAATTTAATTTAAAGCACCTGAAACAGCTCCCATGATTGTTATGATCAATATATACAATCCTGCTTCTTTAGCTATAGTATTGAAATCCATGTTTCGTTTTGAACCTGAAAGATAAAACACTGGAAAAATAATGCCGATGCCAAGTAAAAATCCAAACTTCAAACCATCAGCCATACAGCTATGATTGTCAGACTTAATCATCAAAAGATATAAAACAAATGCGAGGATTATGAACGCTATAAATTGGGGCAAAATATTTCTAGAATTTTCCCCGCCACCGTTTTGTGGTAAAAACTTTATATAATTTACGAAAAATAAATAAGATCCCAATCCTACGATTGTTGAAACTAAAAGCGCTATCCAATTCAATGAAGCCAACATATATTTACTGATTATTCTTGCAATTTGGGTCCATAGGAAAGATCTCCTGCATCTCCTAATCCTGGTACGATATAGGATTTTGCAGTCAGTTCTTCATCTATTGCCCCGACAAAAATAGTTATTTTTGGAAACTTGCGATGAATGTATTCTATTCCTTCTTTACTGGCTATTGCTGTCACCACAATTGTACGCAAAGGAGTGCCATAAACTACCAATTCTTTTAATGATTGTTCGATGGAGGAACCTGTTGCTAACATTGGGTCTGCTATGATTAGCACTTTTCCATCAATATTAGGACAAGTAAGATAGGACAGATTGATCTCAAAATTGCCTCCCCGATCATGCTTTCTATATGCTGAAATGAACCCACTTTCGGCCATAGGCAGAAAATCCAACATTCCTTCATGTATTGTAAGTCCTGCTCTTAAAATAGGGCAAATCACGACATCTGATGATATTCTTTTTACAGTAGCCTCACCTAAGCTAGTTTCTGTATTCAATTGTTCATACTCAAGATGCTTGGATATTTCATAGGCACAGATCTGCCCAAATTTCTTCATATTATGCCTAAACCCTTGCCGATTTGATTGAATATCCGTGTTTCTCAATTCATATAAAATCTGATGAATAAGCGAATTGGATAGGGAAAGATCATTTACAACAAGCATAAGATTTGATTTTATAACGTAAATATAGGACAATATAGGCATAAAAAAAAAGAAGCTGTCTTAGTTAATATCCAAAGAGAATATTAGCTAGACAGCTTCACCTACTGATAATCACTTATTCTTAACGCCAGATTGGCACAAATTCTGTTCTTCTATTTTCTTGGCGACCAGCTGGAGTTGCATTATCTCCAATAGGTCTTGTCTCTCCATATCCTACAGTAACCATTCTTGAACTTGAAATACCTTTTGAAATCAAATAATCTGCGCAAGCTTTTGCTCTTTTCTCAGATAATCTTTGATTCATATTGTCATCTCCTACGTTATCCGTATTTCCTTCAATACTAAGGTTCATTTCAGGATATTTTCCTAAAACTGTAACGATATCATTTAAATTCTTGTATGATGCCTTTGTAATTACTGCTGTACCTGATTCAAACTGAACAGCTCTCATTGCTACATCTAATACTTTTTTATCTTCAACTTTGATTTCTGGACATCCGCCATTTGATGCAACTCCAAATGTATTTGGACATCTGTCAAGATTGTCAGCAATTCCATCTCCATCTGTATCAGGGCAACCATTCATTTTACCATAAACATCTGGACATGGGTCTTTTGAATCTTCTACACCATCTTTATCTCTATCAGCTATTTCTACTTTAATTGGGCAACCGCCATTTGAAGCAGGTCCAGCTTCTTTTGGACATTTATCCTCCATATCAGCGATTCCATCTCTATCTGAATCTGGACATCCCATTAGAGTACCAGCTACAGTCGGACATTTATCATCTTTATCTGCAACACCGTCTTTGTCTCCGTCTGGACAACCTTTGATTGTACCATAAACTGTAGGACAAGCATCATCTCTATCATAAACACCATCTTTATCTCCATCTGCTGGACAACCCATATTTTCCATAACTCCTGCTACTGTAGGGCATTTGTCATCCTTATCTGCGATACCATCAGCATCAGTATCTGGACATCCCATGATTGTACCTGGATCATTTGGACAAAGATCATCTTTATCTGCAACACCATCTTTATCTGCATCTTTAGGTTCGCCACAAAGACAAGCTCTAATACCTATAGCATGTTGCCAATTGTCTAATCCTTTTTCAAAAGCAATTCTGTAATCAGTTTGCCCAACAATTGTTAAATAGTCGTTTACTTTGAAGTCAACGCCTAAACCAAGAGGCGCTTGAGCATAGAAATTGTCAAAATCTCTCATTGCTCCTCCAACACCTGCATAAACAAATGGAGAAATCATTCTTCCTCTAAATAAATGCAAATTCAATAAGGCATCTAATCCAGTATAATACTGACTTTTTCCATAACCTGTAACGCTGTCATTCGCATTTACAATAGGGAAATTAGCAGCACCAATTCTCAATGGAAGACCTAATGAAAAATACTTTCCAAAATGGCGATTGTACCCCACTTCAAAAGCATTGTTCAAATCTTCAAATAGACCTTTGTTGTCATTATTTGGAGCGTGATAATTAATCCAAACAGGCTTTACCGTTAATGTGTTAACAGGTAAATCTTGTGCTTGAGAAACTGTGCTCATAAATAGTGTAAAACCAAGAATGCAACCTAAAATAAATTTTTTCATGTGCAAGGGGCTTAAATTTTTTAAAATTTGTTTTCGTTTAAATACTGACGTAATTTTGTTTAATAGTAACCAAAGGTAGGGATTTATTTTATTCTAAATATCTTGTGGCTGAAAAATTTGATAAATAAAACTAAGTGACATTTTAAATAAAAAACATATAGAATTAAATATAAATATTTAATTACTTAATAAACAAAAATATAAACTTCATATTAAATTTATTAATTATATATAAATAACATACAATCTAATGTGTCTTTTTTCTTATAAAATTTGTATCCAATATTCCCAAAATTGCATTCTTTATGGATAAAATACTATTTAATGGTCAAGAGGTCAAGACATTTACCTTAAAAAATGAGCACATCGCGTTAATTTGTTCAAATTATGGTGCAAAAATAATTTCAATTAAGCTTCAAAAAAATAAAGATTCCTATCTCGAAATCGTTGGTGGCTATGACCAAATGAGTCAATATCTTGGAGGTAAACAGAGTTTTGGTGCAATCTGTGGCCAATATGCCAATCGAATCGCAAAAGGTAAATTTTCATTAGGTGGAAAATCGTTTCAATGCGATCAAAACAATAACGAACACTGTTTGCATGGTGGTAAAGAGGGTTTATATCGTTTGATGTGGGATGTCATTGACTCCGATGACCAAAATATTCATTTTAGAATACTCTTGAAGGATGGTCATATGGGCTTTCCTGGAAATGTAGCTATTGACTTCTATATTAAACTCGAAGATCATACCATTCAATTAAACTATACAGCAACAACTGATGCTGATACAATCATAAATATTGCCACACATTCCTATTTTAATTTAAATGGCTTTGGAGATATTCTCAATCACAAGTTACAGCTGAATTCAGATTGTATAACACCCATAGATAATACATGTATACCTACAGGCGAATACTACTTAGTAGATTCCACTCCATTCGACTTTAGAGAAAGTAAACATATTGGAAAAGAAATAAACGTAAAAGATGAACAGCTCATTTTTGGTAACGGTTACGATCATAATTTTGTACTCGATAAAAGACATTCATCTGAATTAGCTGCTGAGCTCATTGGTGATATTTCAAATCTAAGAATGAGGCTTTATTGCTCTCAACCAGGTCTACAATTTTATACTTGCAATTGGCCTGGAAGTGAGATCGAAATTGGAAAAAACAATCAAGAGTATAAACGCCATAGTTTTGTTTGTCTTGAACCACAGCATTATCCTGACTCGCCGAATCAAAAACATTTTCCAAATACAATTCTCCGAAAGAATGAAGTGTATTCGCATTGGGTAAAGTATGAATTTGATTGGCTAAAATAAAAACAGCAAACAAGTATATACCTGTCTGCTGCTTTTAAAATTTTATTCTGATTATATTACAAAGTTGAAATATACATTTTGATTTCGTCAAGTGTTGATTTATTCACTTGTATTGAAGTATGTTCATTTTTCTCAACTAGTTTTCTTACATGTCCCAAATAATAATCGACCTTCCCCTTACCTACAATGATATATTCTACATCTTCACCTATAGGTATAGGTCCAAAACAAACTTCTTCTGTACCGGCAGGATTGCAACAAGGTGCAATGACTATGTTTAAATTTTTAAATACACAATAAGAAATTAATTTGATTGTGTCTCCAACATTGGCTATAGTTGCTTTAATACAAGGTTCTGTTTTATCCAAATCTTTAAACTTAGTAAAATAATCGCAATTCACCCATTTCAATTTTTCTGGAAAGCAAATTATTCCTTCAAATACTCCTCCTGTATTTGGACTCCTCCATTCGCTTCTTTGAATATTATTTTGAACATTTGGGTCGTTATCAGCTTCTTCCCAAACAGTTCCAAATTCCTTTTCAACTCCATAGAACATTTCAAATTCATCCTTGAAATTAGCTTGATCTAATGTCAAACGCAAAGTATAATTTTTACCTGGAATCAGCATTAATTCTTTATCACCACAATAAATGTGCACATCTACCATTCCTCCTGAGACCAGACTCCTATTTTCTGTTGCATTGGTTCCAATTTGATTTGCCACCATTTCTTTTTGGGTTCGTATGAACGTAATTCTTGCCTTCACTTTTTGGCAAGTCAAATTTTTATTTCCATCTTCATATTGAAATGAATTTGCTTGAAACATAATATTACTTTCATCAGGAAACGTCAATCCTGCATCTTTGATAGGATCAAATTCAAATTCATAAATTGAATTATTTAAATCTTTGAATGTAGATCTATAATCTGCTCCAAAATACTGTAAAGAACTTTTAGTATCTGGAATAAATGTAATTTGATCTTCACAAGAATTCAAACTAATAATAGAAATTAAAATAAATAAATACCTTTTAATTGCTGTAGACATCGTAACTAAATTTTATACTTATCTGACTTGATGTTTATGATATTTGTTGCCTATACGAATCGGAATTTGCAAACCTATTTTTACATTTGGTGCAATATATTTCTCTTGAATAGGAAAACTGCTTTCACTTATTTTAGGATAAAATTGGACTGAAGGCTCGATAAAATAATTTATCTTTCCTTTTAGATTACCAATCCATTGTACACTAACAAATGGTGAAACTCCGATGCGACTTTTGTATGCTTGTAGCGGATTATTGAATCGTTGGTCTTGATTTAAAGAATTCAACATAGCTCCTTTATGTGAAGTAGTAATATTGATTGCTGCACCTAAATGAAATGAAAGTGCATTTCGATGTAAATTCATTTGATAACCAAGAGAGAGCGGGATTTGATATACTCGATGATAGTTGTGAATCTTAGCGATAGTTCTTCCAGTAATTGTGTCTGTTCGAATCAATTGATTATTTTGGATTACATTGACGATCTGAGTATCTCTACTTTTTTCATAGTTTAATTGATCGTATAATTGTTGATATTCAAATCCTGCTTTAAAAATAAAATTGCGATAAATCACTCCTGCTCGTACACCCGCCAAATATGAAAATCGATTTGTCTCTGTATCTTCTCTTCGCTTTTCCCAATCTACATATTCAGCACTTTTTGCTTTTAGTGATTGGATGCCATATAAAGGACCAGCATAAATTTCAAAAAAGAATTTGGCTTTTTTCTTAGGTCCAAAATCATAACAATCTTTGGTTCCTCCCCTTGGAAATTTTGGGAGTTGCTTTTCCCATACCAATTTTGAATTCATGCTTTCCAAACGAGAAATATTATAAATTTCTCTTGATTGATTTTTATCCAAACTGATAACATTATCATTTGAAACAGTTTGAATTGGAAATGCCAATGAGGAACTACTATTTGAAATATTTATCGAAGCTATCGTTTTGTTTGGATTTTTACTTATTGATCTTTTGCTACTTATAGTATTGTTTTTTTGCTCAATGTTTTCATTTATACTTTCATTGTTTTTACTAGTAGAATTTGATTCATCATTTGAATTCTGTATTGTGTTTTGCATTACAATGCTTTTTACATTATCGTCATTCGAATTTGCTTCTGATTTATGATTATTTTCTACCAATAAAGCAGCTCCAATGGATGTGATAAATATTCCACTGAATAAATAAATCAACCACAAGCGATTCTTATTTTTTGCTTTTGGCAAGTGCAATGCGACGTTTTCCCAAACTTGTTGAGGAACTTTAGCTGTTTTATTATACTCTTTATCTCTTATTTCATCAAGCCAATGGTTCATATGCAGATATATTTATGGTTGAATTCAATTTTATAATTTGATTTGCTAACTGTTTTTTTGCTTTAAAAAACTGAGAACGACAAGTTGATTCTGTAATTTGTAATAATTGGGCAATCTCTGGATATGAATACCCTTCAATTACGACCAAATTGAAGACTGTGCGATAACCCGTAGGAAGTGACTCAATCAAAAGTTCAATTTCATGATAAGAAAGTTCACTTATTCCAATTGCTTCTTCTTTGTAATTAGAATCCATAGTAGACTCAAAAGGCAAATTTTTTAATTCATTTGCTTTTAATTTTGTGAGACAGGTATTTACCATGATTCTTCGAATCCAAGCCCCAAGATTTCCATCTTTTTTCCAAGTACCCAAATATTGGAATACTTTAATAAATCCTTCTTGAAGAGCATCTTCAGCCTCAGCGGAATGTATCATATAACGATTACACAATGCCATCATAGTAGGTGCATACCTATCAAATAAAGCTTTACACGCTTTTTGATCCCCTTGAAGACTATTTTTCACCAATAGATGATCTTCCATCTTAATTATGACAGTTTTGCAGTAATTCTTGTTGCTTGGGAAAATGACTTTTTTTCATTACTTGGTCCATTCCAAAAAATTTGTGGTTTGTTTTTGTCTCAGTTTTGGCGGATTGGCATTTAATTTATTACCATTGACTACTTGTTGATACTTCTCCAAATAGGATTTTGCCATAATCTCTGAATTAAAGCAAGTTAAAGCATAATCATGACATCTTCTCTTATCAAACTGGCTTGTCTCTTGAATTGCTTTTGACAATTCTTTGGAGTCATTACTCAAATAACCAAATTCACTAGTGATTAATTCAGGCAGTGAGCCATGAGTTGTTCCAAATACCGGACATCCATAATATAAACTCTCTATTAAAGCTAATCCAAATGGTTCATACATAATGACTGGAAAAATCAATCCCTTTGAAGCGGAGAGTAAATCCCACTTTTGTTTCCCACCCACCATTCCATGAAAATGGATACGAGGATTCAACGTAAAACGGAATCCCATACTAAAATTGAGTCTTGTGCCTCCTAATACATGAAGCGATGCTCCTTTGACTCGCAATATTGTATCAATAGCACCTTGAACATTCTTTACTCGCCAAGCCGCTTTTGCTAAAAAATGAAAATACTTTCTCTCCAGATTAAAATTCGGCTTACTGTATTCGTTCCAATCCAAGCCATTGTAAACAAACGAATCTGATTGATATCTCCAAGCATGATTTTTAGAAACAAACACAGTATTCTGATCGTATAAAAAAGCTTCTTCATTGCTATTGCCGTGTATCGTAATTATATACGGCTTTCTAACTCTATCTAAATGCTTAGGCGTAAAATGAAAATGAACTAAATCAACCTCATCTGGAATTTGATCTATGATCTCTTTCGAATCATCAATGGCTATGACATCGGCAAATTCACATGAGGATCCACGTTTGACTAAATAACTGACCTTGCAATTCAATTTGACCAATTCTTTACCCAAATCCCAAATAACTCTTTCAGTACCTCCGTAAAGATGTACAGGAATCTTGCTATTATTTACAATAAGTATATTCAATATCTCTCCGTTTAGGCGAATGTTTTTTGTCTTATTGACAAAACAAATCTAAGCATTATTTACCTTGTATTGCCTATTTTACACTTTTGCCATAAAAAGTTTTTTAAAAAACGTAAAATCTCACTAAAAAACATCGATTGCATTTTTTTAATTTAGAAAAATATCACACATTAAGTATTATTAATCAAACAATTACACATTAAATAAAAAAATTATATTATTTTTTTATACAATCTCGTACATATTACATATTTTTGTAATGTGAATGAGAAAAAAACGCCATCCCAGGCAGCAGTAGAAATTAGATCCGTCCTATCCCAAATACAGCATTGACGCAAGAGTAATCAGTAAACTTTTGATTTTCCCAAAGATCAAAATTTTCTTGGCTACTTTATTTTTTTAACGATTTAGCAATACACAGGTCTATGCGTATTTTATACTCTTTAGAAAGATCTATTCTTTCATTTATTTTTATCGCTGCGATATGCCAATGCAATGCAATGTATGGCAAAAATCTATCTTGCAATGAAGCAAATCATTGTACAGTAAATAAGCCTAAATCGGAATTAAATTCATTTCATTTACTTACAGTTTCTGCGCCTCCTGATTTGACGATTACTTTGCGTGGTATTGGTCGTTGTGATACTCTATTTCCAATGCCTCCAGCGACATTGGGTGCTATTTGTGCACCGATTAGTTTTATGGAAACGAAAAATACATTTACAAGTTTGAATACTAACGGTGGAAACTTATTTTTTCCCACAGGAGTATTTCAAGTAATATATACATTTACAGATGCGTGTGGAACCTTTCGAGACACTACAAAAGTTACAGTATTTGATGCCACACCTCCAAAAGTAATTTGCTTACCAGATCATGTGGTTAGTTTAAATAATTTAGGTGAAGCAATTATCAATGCGAGTTCTTTTGATGGAGGATCGACAGATGACTGCGGTCATGTTTATTTTAAGGCAAAACGGATGAATATTCCACCGCAATATACATGTACTACATCAAGCAATCCACTCTATCGATTTGATGATGTAGTAAGATTATGTTGTAATGATGTAGATAGTGTGGCGATTCCTATTATTCTAAGAGTGTATGATGTATATCCAGGCAGCGGACCAGTCGTCGATTCATTGTATCGAGGACATTATGGAGAATGCATGGTAATGGTTTCTGTTGTGGACAAACTCGCACCAAATGTTTATTGCCCTTCAAATGTGACTGTATCCTGTGGCGCTGATTTGGATAGTGTTTTGCATTCTGCAAGACCCACTATATTTGACAATTGTACAATGTCAAGAGTTGACTCATTGATCACATATAAATTAAACTCTTGTGGTGCAGGAACTGTAGAGAGAAGATATACTGGAACAGACTCTAGAGGTCAATCCACTTCTTGCACTCAAATTATAACTGTCCTAAAAAATACAACATTCAATGGACTTGATACCAACCAATTATTATGGCCAGCCTCAAGAACTGTTTTTGCTTGTCGAGTCAATGCCGATCCAAGTATTACAGGTGTACCAAGAGTAAAAGATGCAGAGTGTGATCTCGTTGCTGTTAGCTATAAAGATGAAGTTTATTCATTTGCTCTATCAGGTGTTTGTGCGAAGATATTGCGAAAATGGGAGGCAATCAATTGGTGTGTGTACAATCGCAACCTAAGTCCAAATCCAAATATTGCTTCGAATGGCTATTACTCATTTATCCAAGAGTTAAAAATCATGGATACAATTCCTCCAATACTGGCTGATATAAAACCTCAAACGGTAGGAATACAAACTTCGAATTGCGTACCTGCTTTTGTGAATTTAATTTCTGCTTCTGCTACCGATTGTAGTTCTTCGACAGCATTAATTTATTCCTTTACTATTGACTTTAATTCAAATGGAAGTATAGATGTGCGTGGGAATGGTAAAGATCCAAGTGGCGTATATCCTATTGGTATTCATCAGCTCTGTTATATTGTAGAAGATTCATGTGGTAATCAATCCAACAAATGCGTGGCACTTACAATTCGTGACGCCAAGTCACCAAGCGCTGCTTTGATGGCAGGTATAAGTACAAGTCTTACTCAAATGTCTAATGGAATTATGGTGATGGTAAATGCTTCTATTTTTAATATAAGCAGTTCAGACAATTGCAGTGCTGCAAGTCAACTGAGATATTCCTTTTCATCAAATCCAAATGACACCATTCGCACTTATACTTGCGATTCGGTAGGTAGAAGAAATGTAACAATTTATGTTTGGGATGAAGCCGGAAATTCAACTGCAGTGCAAACCTATATCGTCATAGGAGATGAATCAAATCTGTGTCCAAATACCCTCACTGGAACTATTAATTTATCAGGAATCATTAGAGATCAAAACAATAATTTACTTTCTGATGTAACAGTTGCTATCGATTGTAATGGTAAAAAAATTGAAGCAAACACAAGTCAATTTGGTTCTTTTGCTTTCAATCGTATTCCAAAAAATAATGTCTACAGTCTAAATGCAAAATCTAGCGAAGATTATTTACACCAAGTAACTACTTCCGATATTGTAAAAATTCAAAAATATATATTAGGTATACAAGATATCACAAATCCCTATGAACTCATAGCAGCAGATGTCGATCTCAATGGTTCAATAAGTTCAAGGGATATTTCTGATTTAAGAAAATTAATCTTAGGTTCAATTTCAGAATTTTCTCATAAAAAATCATTTGTTTTTATAGATGAAAAATACAAGTTCATTAATCCAAGTCAACCGTTTTCTGAATTTGCAAAAAACAGTACTTGTACAATGCAATCAGGAACGACTGATCAGCAGGTGAATTTTGTTGGAATAAAATTGGGAGATGTCCAACGCTCAACAAAACTGGGAATCAGAAATTCAATAGATAAAATTACTTTACAATATCGAAAAACCAACAATGGTATTGAAATTTACTCAAGTGAAGAAATGAATATTGAAGGATTTCAAATGGAGTTTCTATTTGATGGATTATGCTTCATTAAAGAAGGAATTCAAAGTGAACTCATCAATGAATCAAACCTTCAAGAAAGTATTTTCCTCCAACACAATTCATTAAAAATCTGCTTTGTCAATGCGAAAGGGTTGCGTATTGAAAAGAATAAAACCCTTTTATTTATTCCATTTCAGTACAATGATCCACAGTGCGCTATTTTCAGATTGAGCTCTACTTTTTCTAATATTTTAATTAACAAATTAAATAGTCAAGAATTTGAAATCCAATTGGAAGAAGAGAATACAAAAGTTGATAAAGGCTTTACAGTATTAGGTATTCAATCAGATCCATTTCATGGAAATATGAATATTCGACTCCAATTATTCAATGATCAACAAATATCTTATTCGGCTATTTCGAATAGTGGAAAAATAGTATTTCGAAAGACTAAAGAAGGGAAAAAAGGTATCTATGATATTCATTTGCAAAGGGAAGAATTACCAATTGCAGGAGTCTATTTTATTCACATTGAATCAAAATTCAACAACGATATTATTAAGCTAAATACATTCTAAATCACAACCAACGAATTTAGTAGCTCATACTATAAAACTCATTATCATGAAACGATTAATTCAAGTAAATCCCATCCCAAAACAAAGTGTTTTCAATTTTTCAAAAAAATTGTTGACATGGATTTATTTATTGATATGTACTGTTCAAGTAAAGGCTTATACCACGTGTGAGCCTTTACAAGACAGGGCACAGAATTCTATTTGTCCTTATACTTTAAACATGCCTTTATCTTGCAAAGGATTAGTGCAACTATCTCTAGGTGCAGATGGAACAGGAATTCTTACTCCAAGTATGTTATTAGCAGAAATTATGCCTAGTTATTCACAATTCAAAGTATATGCAAATCATACTGGATCAAGAATAATTACTTGTGCTGATGCAGGTAAGACCATTATGGCAACTGTTCTGGATACGATCACTGGCCAAAGTTGTTGGTCATCCATTCTAGTTGAAGATAAACTGAAGCCTATAATCACTTGTGAAAGTGATACCTTACCATGCACCGAAGATCCATTTACGTATGATTATTCAGGTTATGCATTGGTTTCAGATAATTGTGATGAAACTCCAACTGTTGTTTATGATCTACGTTTTGAAAAATTGACTTGCCAACCAAGATATACAGGTATCGTTCATTTAACATGGAGTGCAACTGATAATTTTGGAAACAAGTCAACTTGCTCTAGTGAAATCTATTTCAAAAAGGCAAGTTTAGATAGCGTCGTTTTTCCAAATGATACGATCGTCTATTGTCCAAACCCCGATCTAAGTGCATTAAATGCGCCTACTCTTTTTGGATTGCCAATTGATCCATTTTGCGAATTGCTTGCTACACATTCTGATGACAGTATATTCATCTGTGGTGGTATGTATAAGATCAATCGATTGTGGATCGTAATGGACTGGTGCACACGTACCAATGTAATGGCGACACAACAAATTACTGTCGCAGATACCACGAGACCAGACATTACTTGTCCTGCCAATATAACATTGAGCACATCATCAAGTAGCTGTAATGTAAGTTATATTATTCCAACACCAACAGCTACAGATGCATGTAGTCCTAGTGGTACAATTCAATATTTTGTTAGAGTGGACAGTTTCTTTTTAGCTCGTCCTGGTAATACTATTTCATTAAGTGTAGGAATACACACGATGAATTATATCGCTATGGATCCATGTGGTAATTCTGATACTTGCCTTTCTACAATTACAGTAGTGGATCGCATTGCACCAACAATGTTGTGCTTACCAAGATTAATCCTATCGCTCGATCAAAATGGTTTTGCTTGTGTAACTGCTGAACAAATTTTAAAGCTAGGAAGCATAACAGATAATTGTGGCATTGATACTATTTTAATTCGACGAATGACACCGGGATGTATGCGTCCACAAGACACATTATTCCGAGATACAATCTGTTTTTGTTGTACAGATTTATTGACGACTCAAATGGTGGTTGTGAAAGGACAGGATGAATCGGGAAATATGAATTTCTGCATGATGGAAATTGTCTTACAAAATAAAAATACAATTCCTTCTCAATGTCCAGAGCCTATTACTCTAAGCTGCACAGCAAATTTCAGAAATTTAAATCTCACTGGCAGAATCGTTCCCGGAGGAACAGGATGTAATGATACCATTCGTACTGCTTTCCGAGATAGTATTGTCATCGATAGTTGTAGACAAGGCACCGTCACACGTAAATTCTTTGTATACTATTTTGATGGAAGGATAGATTCAAGTTGTCGTCAAACGATTACAATAGTCAATAATTATGTTTTTAGTACTACATCTATAATTTGGCCGAATGATACTATGGTAAACAACTGTAGAAGCAATCATCCAGATAGTATTCGTAGCAGACCGATAGTACCTACAGATAGTTGTGGAAGTGTTTATTTTACATTTACAAATTCACCAATTATGGTGAGATCTGATAGTTGTAGATTTATCCGACGATTTTGGACAGCTTATACAACTTGTACACCAAGAAGAACAGCAAGAGATACTCAAATTATTGTTCTGAACAATTTCATGGCACCACTATTAAGAGCGCCAAATGATACAACAATAGCTTCAATCATTGATTCATGTGCAAGATTTGTTATTTTACAATCTGCGACAGTTAGTGGTTGCAACTCAGAAGTAGTTATTACAAACAATTATACTCCAGGTGGAGCAAATGCTTCAGGTATTTATCCACCAGGATTAACGCGTGTGATTTTTACTGCACGGGATGGTTGCAACAATATTCGAAGAGATACAACCAATGTCCTTGTATTGGATCAAATTAATCCTCTTATACAATGTAGGCTCCTTGATACGATCATGCCAAGTGTAGATAGTATAAAATTGACTGCAAGAAATTTATTGGTTTTTTATAGGGATAATTGCACCCCGTCGAATCGATTGAAGATATCATTTACATTAGGAAATTTTAATGATACTTGTAGGGTTATAAAATGCAGCGATCTAACGTCACCTCCAGATACATTTATTTTCCAAATATTTGTACAAGATTCTGCTGGAAATATTGGAATATGCCCTGCAACAATTTATGTTAGTGACCCACTGAATCATTGCACTACTACATTTCAAGGTGTTGGCATTTATGGCTTTATAAAAAACACAAAAGGTGGTATTATTCCTAATGTAAATGTTGCATTAGAATCGCATCAACGAATTACGAAAACAGATGATCTAACAGGACAATATGTATTTGCACAACTCAATTATAAAGATTATGTCTCAGTAAGACCAGAGAAGAATACTGCTTGGTTAGAGGGTATCTCCACTCAGGATATTATACAAATTCAAAAACATATCCTAGGTATTCAGAATTTCGCGAATCCTGCTGAATGGATCGCTGCAGATATAGACAATAATGGACGAGTTACGACATCAGATATTGTGTTACTCAGAAAATTAATTCTTGGAAAAATTTCCAAAGTAAATGAAAACACTTCTTGGCGATTTATATCACAGTTCCAAACCTTTAAAGATCTAGAGAATCCACTTGAATCTGAGCTCTTAGAATCTTATGAAAATGATCAACTGAATCATGATTTGCGACTTGATTTCACTGGAATTAAGATCGGTGATCTCAGTGAACAAAAACCTAAGATCGTTAGTGAAAATGCAGAATCAAGAATTCGAACTCATGATTTTATTCTAGAAAACAAATCGACATCTAAAGGAGAAAAAATAATACAAGATGTTTTTATTGGAAAAAATACTGACTTCGAAGGATTTCAATTTGGTATAAATTATACTCAAGATGAACTTGAACTAGAATCTATTACCGAGTATATCACAAATGATCTTGGTGAAGAAATAAAATCAGATTATTACTCCAATCGCGATGGTTACTTTTTTATCTCTTATTCAATTTCACAATTAGCTAGACTATCACAAAATCAAAAGATCCTAAGGCTTAAATGGAAATCAAAATCATCAAAAACCTTAGATCAGATGATGAATTTTAAGGAAGGTCTTCAACGATTTGAATTATACTCAGGTAGTGGCCAAGCTGACCAATTAAAACTGGGATTCAAAAATTCAACAACACAGAATACAGATATCTTAACAAACTGGAAAGTGATGCCTATTCCGTTCAAATACAAATGTTATCTACAATGTAATGCTGTTGAATCTGGAATAGCTACGATAGATATTATCGACATGCAAGGAAGAATAGTATATAGCGTATCTAAAGTGGTAGAAAAAGGAGAAAACATTTGGTGGATCGAATCTCATCAATTACCGAATGTAGGAACATATGTCTACAAGGTAAGAATGAAGTCCCAAGTCATAGAAGGCAAATTAGTATTAATAAAGTAATTTGTTTGCTTATAAAAATCTAAATTTCGTAGTAGTTAAACAAAAGAGGAAGACATAATTGCTTCCTCTTTTCATTTCATTATTTCTCATCTATGACAAATGTTTAATCATATCTGCAGTCATTGATTGCAGATCAAACTCTGGCTTCCAGCCCCAATCTCTCTGTGCATTAGAATCATCTATTGATTCATTCCATGAGTCCGCAATTTGCTGTCGAAAATCTGGCTTATATTCTATTTTAAATTCAGGAATAAATTGCTTGATCGATTCATATAATTCTTCAGGAGTAAAACTCATACTTGCAAGATTGTAACTTGTTCGTACAGTAAGATTTTCAGAAGGAGCCTCCATAAGTTGAATTGTAGCACGAATGACATCATCCATGTAGATCATCGGAAGCCGTGTATTTGCTCGAAGGAAACAGTTGTAATACTTTTCCTTTATTGCTCCATGATAGATCTCAACAGCATAATCTGTAGTCCCACCTTCAGGGATCGATTGCCAACCGATAACACCTGGGTATCGAATTGATCTAACATCCAATCCATATCTACTATGATAATATGCTGACCACATTTCTCCAGTTAACTTGCTTATTCCATATACTGTGGAAGGATTAAAACTGGTGTATTGTGGGGTATTAATTTTTGGCGTCTTTGATCCATAAATTGCAATTGAACTCGGATAAAAAATCGTTTGGATTTTCTTTTCCACACAAAGATCAAACAGTTGAACGGTGGCATCATGATTTATCTTCCATGTCAAGGCTGGATTCTTCTCACCATTACCTGAAAGAATGGCAGCGAGATGGTATATTGTATTAATTTGAAATTGGTCAATTACCTTAGCAATATGTGCTTTATCACATACATCTATAATTTCAAACTGTGAGATTTGCTCTTTAGGCTCACGAATATCTGAAAGGATAACATTTTGTTTTCCATATCGCTTGACTAGAGCTTTACATAAGACAGTACCAATCTGCCCATTTGCTCCTAAAACGAGAATACGTTTTTCCATTTATTTTACTATCTCCTTTTATTAGGTATTACTTCAATTTTATTGAAGCTGTGCCAGAGAGGTAGCCTTTGTTGTATACTTCAATTTGATAAACACCAGCTTGAAATCCTCCTGCATTATGCCATTCTCCACATACATTTTTTACAGCATTTGAATAATCTGTTTTTACAACAGTAGAATATCTCACTTCATCACCAGTAGTTTCATTTGTAAAAATTCCAGAACCTTGTGATTCGATAGCTTGAGTCTCTCCCAAAGGATTTATAACGCGTAAATAGAATGTCTCATTGCCAGAATCTGCATTACTATTTGCTGCTGTATTGAAGCAGATTTTCAAAAAATCAGTGTTCTTTGCTTTCGATACATCGTTTGGTTTTTTACCATCCCTACTTTCATAAGCTTGAGCTTGAATTTTATCTACTGAAATCACTGAAGCTCTCACTACTCTTTTGTTTAACTCTGATTTTTCCTTACTCAAACTTTCTTTCTCTTTTGATAAGGTAGATTTTGCTTCAGATAAAGCTGAATTTTCAGCAGATTTTTTTTGCACTTCCATAGATAAATTTTCTTTGTCTTTTGAAAGTGATGTATTTGAAGACAACAGCTGCTCATTTTCTTGCTTGAGTTTGGATATTTCTGCGACATAAGAATCAACTTTTGATCGCATCTCTGTCATCTCTTTTCTTGCAGAGGAAAGATTTTTGCTGTCTTTCAATAAATTGGAAATTTTATCTTTTTGGATTCGAAGTTCTTCCTTTTGAGAATCGATCAAGGTATTGAGCTCTGTATTATTTGTTTTCATTTCATTCAATTCAGCAATTGAATTTTCATATTGCTTTTCAAGTTCAGTCTTTGCTTGATCAAGCTGAGTGATTTCTGTCTCCTTTTGAATATTGTCTTTTTGTAAACTTTTATTAGTTACAAACTGATACACATTCAATCCTAATAATGCTAAAATTGCAACAATTGAAATTGCTTTTAAATTTTGGTTGGAATTATTTGATGCCATTGGTATTGTTTTTGCACAGTAAAATTAGTAGTATTTTGCATATAAGCCTCCATTTTCTAGTAAAACTTAAAAGCCACTTTTACAAAATTTAAATATTATGAATTTAAATAATATATTATTCCTAGATATTGAGACAGTTTCGCATGTAGATAGCTTTGAAGCCTTAGATGAAAAATGGGCGAAATTATGGGAGAACAAATCGAAATATTTCAAAAATGAACTAGAATCACAAAGTCCGGCGGATTGGTTTCCCAAGAAAGCTGGCATTTTTGCCGAATTTGGGAAAATCGTTTGTATTGGTTTAGGATTTTATAAAGGCAATACGTTGAGATTAAAAGCGATAAAAGCTGAAAGCGAAGCAGAAATTCTAAAAACCTTTTTTGCCATTGTTGAAAAGCATTTTTCTAATCCGAATCAACAAGGATTTTGTGGTCATAATATTCGGGAATTCGATATTCCATACATATGTAGACGAGCGCTCATCAATGAAGTAAATATACCTGAAATATTGCAACTAGGCTCTAGAAAACCTTGGGAAGTAAAATATATTTTAGATACTTTGGAGTTATGGCGATTTGGTGATTTTAAACATTATGTTTCATTAGATTTATTAGCTGCATGTCTCAATTTACCGAGTTCAAAAACGAATATGAATGGAAGTCAAGTAAGTGAAGAATACTGGAAAAGCAATCGAATAGACGATATTTCAGCCTATTGTCTCGAAGATGTCGCTTTGACTTTTAAAGTCTTTTGCAAATTAAGTCAACTTACTGAATGGAGGGATATGAATATCCAATACTCTGATTAGTAAAACTTTATGAATGTTAAATATAATTATGTATCCTTCAAGCTACAACGGCCGTCCAAAATACCGTACCTTTAATGTTGATTTAAATCATTTGACATGATGAAAAAAATACTTTATTCATTAACCTTTTTGTTTGCATGCCAGTTTGTGCTTACTGCACAGCCATGTATAGATACTGCTGCAAACAGTTTGACTATCCTAAGTAAATCTAGTTTTGGAGGACCAGATTGTTTATTTTCAGTAAGATTTTGTGTTCAAAAAACATCTGCTGATGCAAATAAAATTGACTATTCTGTGAATGCAACCTATGGTACAATGACTCGTACTATTAATGTGGGATTTTTACCCGTTGGCTCTATAATTTGTGAAACTTTTACATTTGTTGCAGATTGCAATTCTTCTGCAAGTTTTGTTGCAACAGGATTAGATGCAACTAATGACCCATGTGGAGTTGTTGTTGACTTTATTATTCTACCTATACGTTTGATGGAATTCACAGGTAACAAAACAACACTTGGTACTGCAAAATTGAATTGGAAGACTGGTTCTGAATCGAATTCATCTTATTTCACAATTCAACAAAGCGTCGATGGTAGAAACTTTAGAGATGTAACAAGAGTAAGAGCTGCTGGAAATAGCGTAAGAGAATTGAGCTACGCACAAGAAGTTCGCTTAGTTGCAAATTCTGCAAATTATTTCAGATTAGCGATGACAGACAAAGATGGATCGTTAGCTCATAGCAATGTGATCGTTTTGGGTCAGCGTGGTGGAAGAGTTGGAGTCAATCCATCCCCTACGTCAGGGAATGTAACCATCACTGGAGATGTTTCTGAAGTCGAATTATCAGAGTTAGAAATCTACGATATCGCCGGACGTAAAATGTCAGCATACCAAAGAATAGGTAAAAAAGAATTAGACTTGTCTGCTTTGGAAAGTGGAATCTACATCATCAGAGTAGGTGATCAAACAGAGAGAATTGTAAAGGAATAAAAATTTATTTTTCTTACGATATAAAAAAGCTACTCCAAAAGAGTGGCTTTTTTTGTTACTTTGCATTATGTCAAAACATTTAATTGCTCCATCATTTTTGTCATGTGATTTTGGTAGAACCAATGAAGAAGTAAAATATTACAATCAAAGCAATGCTGACTGGTATCATTTAGATGTTATGGATGGTAGATTTGTACCAAATATTTCTTTTGGTTTCCCCATTATTTCAAGTATAAAAAAATTAGCAACCAAACCATTGGATGTGCATCTCATGATCGTTGAACCTGAGAAATATATTTCTCAATTCCGAGATGCTGGAGCAGATAATATCTCAATTCATGCAGAAGCAAGTCACCATCTTCATCGCGCTATCTATCAAATCAAAGAAACAGGCGCGAAGGCTGGAGTGGCATTGAATCCTTCAAGTCCTGTGCAATCTATTTTTGATGTATTAGAAGATCTAGATCTTGTCTGTCTGATGAGTGTGAATCCTGGATTTGGAGGGCAAAAATTTATCTATCGCACCTTGCAGAAAATTAAAGATCTGAAAGCAGAAATCATCAGTCGCAATCTTGATGTGCTTATTGAAATAGATGGTGGTGTTGGATTGGAGAACGCTGAGGTGATCCTTCAAGCTGGTGCAGATGTTCTTGTCGCTGGAAATGCAGTGTTCAAGTCTACGAACCCATATCAGACGATTGATCAGCTGAAGGCTATTGAGGCGGTGAGATCATTCGATTAAAGAGTAGTTATGGTCAATTTTACTATAGAGTTTTGGAAGAACATTGAGTGAATTTTTACTATTGAGTTGCAATAAGTTTTTGCTGGGAACATTAAATGATTTCTTTTACCACAGAGTTGCACTGAGTTTGGCTTAGAGGGTCACAGAGAGTTATTGTTGCTACAGAGTTATTGTTGTTACAGAGTTTTTTGAGTCTTATATAAAGTTTTTACATAGAACATTGAATGTTTTCTTTTTAACATAGAGTTTGGGCTCAGAGTTTCACAGAGTTATTTGGAGTTTGGTGATTTTGATGATATTTTATCAGAGATTGTGAGTTGATGTTTGAAATGTTTATTTGCCTTTCTTCTTTTGTCCTCTAGTTATTGGCTTGCCATACTTTGCCATCATCTTTTCGCGACGGCTTACTCGATGATTTACTTTGGTATTCTTTTTGCTTTTTTCATGAAAAGCCGAATTTGTAATATCAATCTTTGGAAGCTTTAATTTAATTTCTGGTATTTCGAAATTCGGCATCTCTTCTGGTATCAAAACAGTAGAAATTTCTACTTCTTCTGGAAGATCGAATACTTCAATTTTTTTCTGAATAAAGGTCTCAATACTCTCATGCATTATCATTTCATCTTCTGATACAAAACTGATGGCTATACCATTTTTATCAGCTCTTCCTGTTCGACCTATTCGATGAATATATTTCTCAGGGAGATCAGGTAGATCAAAATTGATCACATGCGAAACATCTTCAATATCAATGCCTCTCGAAATTATATCTGTAGCAATTAAAATATCAATTTTTCCACTTTTAAAATCTTCAACAGATCGAAAGCGATAGTTTTGCTCTTTATTGGAATGGATGACTCCAATTGGAATTTCTACTTTCGTTTGCAGCGTTTCAAAGATTCGGTCTGCCATTGTTTTTGACTTAACAAAAATCAATGTTTTTTTATAAAGTGCTTGCTTTAAAAAATATTGAAGTAGATTAATCTTCGTGTTAAAATTTATAAATTTATATGCGCATAAAGTGATTTTCTCCAATGGAGTACCTGATGGTGCAGCCTCTATTTTTTTTGCATTATTAAAAAAAGTATTTATCAGACTTTCTATCTCATCGGTCACTGTCGCACTAAACATAAGGTTTTGTCTCTTTTTTGGAAATAGATCAAATACTCTTTCAATCTGTGTGCGAAATCCTAAGTTCAACATCTCGTCTACCTCATCAATTACCACATGTTTTAAGGACTTCATAGATACAAATCCTCCTAGTATAAGGTCTAGTAACCTGCCTGGAGTAGCGACGACTATATCTTGTTTTTGACCAAAAAACAAAGCCTGTGTTTTCATATTTGTCCCACCAAAAACACCGCAAGAATTGATCGACATATAGCTTGTAAGTTTTTTGATCTCTGCTTCAACTTGCACAACCAATTCACGAGTTGGCACAAGAATTATCACTCGTGGATGTTTCTCTTCGCTATACGGCAGTAACTGTAATAAAGGAATAAGATAGGCCAATGTTTTTCCTGTACCAGTCTGCGCTATTGCCAATACATCAACACCAGACATCACTACTGAGAATGATTTGTCTTGAATACTTGTCAGTTTATCATATTGCAACTCAGAAATTGCCTGTTGCAATGATTTATTAATTTTTAATTCCTTAAATGTCATTGTATTCTTCTCATTTAGCCAATTCTACTCGATCTTCTTTCAAAACGACTTTTTTTTGTTTGTATAAAGAGCCAAGGGCTTTTTTAAAATTCTTTTTACTCATTTTTAATGTCTTATGGATGAGTTCTGGATCACTTCCATCATGTAGCATTAATACGCCTTGATTTTGATTCAAATGATTTAAAATAATAGTTGCATTTGGATCAATATTTTTATAACCAATAGGAATTAGAGAAAGGTCGATTTTATTTTCTGCACGAATTAATTTTATTGTTCCTTTTATTCTTTGACCTACTTCGAGTTGTTCGTAGATCTCATTGTGATAGAACACACCGCGATGTTTATTATTTATTATTGCATTGACCCCAATATCTGAAAAATGGCTAATCAATAAATCAACCTCTTCGAATCTCTCCACAGTCAAATCCGTATTGGATAAATATTTATTTACCCGACTTGATCCCATCAAACGATTGGTATTTTCATCCAGAAAACAATAGACCACATAGGACTCTCCTATTTGCATTTTTATTGCTTGCTCCTTATTTGGAACAAATAAATCTTTTTCTAAACCATAATCTAAAAATGCACCAATTTCAGAAATCGCTGCTACTCGCAAAAATGCAAACTCATTAACTTTTATAAAGGGTTCGATCGTAGTTGCAACAATTCTTTCCAAGGAGTCTAAATATACAAATACCTCTAGGTCATCACCAATTTCATAGTTTTCTGGAACATATTTATTTGGCAATAATACTTCATAATCTCCTAATCCGAGATATAATCCAACGCTTGTGGAGCGAAGGATTTCCATTCTGTGTGTAGTACCTAATTGGAGCATACCTATCAATATCAGACTGCAAAGATAGTCTGTTAATCGGAACTATATTTTTAACTTGCGAAAATCATAGTTAATACATTTCTAATAAAAAATGCACAAACAATCTCTTATTTGTGCATTTACTATCTAATTGTAAGGGTCTTTCTTACCCTTGTGATTTAATTTTATTGCGCAACACGCTATGTTTTTTGCTATAACCAAAATAAATAATAATACCTAAAAATAGCCAAACAAACAATCTCAACCAATTCGTCCAACCCAAGCCAAAAATCATAGCCGCACAAACGATGACGCCAAGTATCGGTATAAATGGCACGAGTGGTGTTTTAAATTCTCTTTTAATATCTGGATCTGTTTTTCGCAAAATAATCACTGCAATACAAACTAATATAAAAGCAAATAAGGTCCCGATACTCGTCATATCACCTACGATATCACCCGGCACAAATGCTGCAAATATTCCTACAATTACAAATATGATCATATTTGCTTTATAAGGTGTGCGGAAGTTTGGATGCAATTCTGAAAATACTTTTGGCAATAATCCATCACGGCTCATTGAATAAAATACTCTAGATTGACCTAACAACATTACTAAAATTACACTGGAGAATCCAGCTAATATGGCTACTGTTACTAATTTACCTAACCAACCATAACCCAACATATATTTATTAATAGCAAATGCTACAGAAGCTTCTTTCCCAGTAGTTCTAAAATCTTCTGTAGTAGCAACTCCTGTCAATACATGTGCAAATAATATGTAGAGCACTGTACATATTGCTAAGGAGCCCAATATGCCAATTGGCATATCTCGTTTTGGGTTCTTCGCTTCTTGTGCTGCAGTACTGACTGCATCAAATCCAATAAACGCAAAAAATACAACTCCTGCGGCTCCTAAAATCCCCATAATTCCTCCAAAATTATGTGATATTCCTTGTGGGTCAATATATTGAGTGGCGGCTGGAATATATTCTGCATGATTTACTGGATTAATAAATCCCCAACCAACTACAATGATTAATATGACGATAGTAACTTTTGTGACAACTATTAAATTATTTACCAAAGCAGATTCATGAGTTCCTTTGATCAATAATAAACTAAGGAGCATAATAATAAACAATGCAGGAATATTCATAATTCCATTTACTCCAAGATCTGACACTTGCAATGGAGAATGACACCACTGATATGGAATGGCGGGGAGTCCAAGCACATTGGTCAAAAGATTATTTAAATATTCACTCCAAGCTATTCCTACGGTTGCTGCACCAACAGCATATTCTAAAATAAGATCCCAACCAATAACCCAAGCAAAGAACTCGCCCATAGTGGCATAAGAATATGTATATGCGCTACCTGCAATTGGAATTGAAGAAGATAATTCTGCATAACAAAGTCCAGCTAAAGCACAGCCTAACGCAGCCACAATAAATCCAATGGTAACTGATGGCCCAGCGTTTTGAGCTGCTGCAGATGCGGTACGGACAAACAAGCCAGCACCAATGATTCCACCTATACCTAAAGAAATTAAAGCCCAAGAATTCAGTGTTTTCTTTAGTCCATTTTCTGCATGTAATTGAGCATCAGCTACTAAATCGCTAATGGGTTTCTTAAACCAAGTATTTGCCATAAATTTTCTACGTTTTAATTTGTTAATTTCGTTTTGTACAAGTGCTAAAGATAAGAATTTATCTGAAATGCAATAAGTCGTTTGTAAAAAATCGTGTTATGTGGAATTTATAATAACAAATAATCTCTCAATGCCAACAATTGACATTGAGTTCTAGTAGCAAACTAATTACATTATTTACTTGATTTTGCTCAATTGTTGCTTGCGAATTTTACTGCAAATCAACAATACATTATGTTCCCAAAAAATACTGTACTACTTTGTTTTTACTATTGGAATGGTTCTTATCATTTTGCCTTCATCATTAATGATTCGAAGTAAATAGTAGCCATTGTCTAATGCACTGAAATCATATGTTTTGGAAGATTCAGTTTCATAGGATTTTACAATTTTTCCAAGAGGATCAATGATTTCTATTTTCTTCACTCCTGTATTATAATTGAGTTGAAAATAATTAGTAACTGGGTTTGGATAAAAACTCATTTTGATATTCCGAATCGAATTAGTTCCAACTGATTCTTTATTAAAAAGAAAATCTACAGAAATTCTGCTGTTTGTATCAGCTTTTTCAAACACATGAAGTTTGATATAAGCACTTCCTTCTTTAGCATTATCATAGGCATGTACATCTGCCACCATGTTTTGACTAGGAATTAAATTATTTGGATTATCGAGTGGACATTTTACGGTGAAGCTACCATAACATTGATTATTGTCACAGACAAACGACTCCCAGTCAGTTGGCAATATGACATCTTCTCTTTCCCACAAAAGTTCCAAATTTTGACCGCTTTGATTTCGTATAAAATTATGGCAAACCCAATCTGTTGGGGTATTGACATCTGTTGTAAATTTTAATTTGCAAGGGTTTAATTCCGCTCCAAACTTTTGAGTTTGAGAATTTAGATGTAAGAAGGTACTAATGAGCACGAATAAAGATAGCAAATTTTTCATAATTCTAAATTTAGATTACAAAGATACAAGTTAATGTTGACACTAAATAAAAAAGCCTGCACGAAATCGATACAGGCTTTTTTTTAAAAATATTGAATAATAAATTAATTATATGATAATCACTTTTTTAGTGATAACACCCTTGCTTGTTTTAACTTCAACGAAGTACAAACCAGGAGTTTGATTTAATGACATTGTATAATTATTTACACCAGTCCTTAGAGATTTGCGCTCTGAAGAAACTGTTTTACCATTTGAATCATTCAAATTAATTGTGGCAGTAATATTTTCTTCTGAAGATATGCTTAGATCTATAAAGTTAGTCGCTGGATTTGGAGAAACAGAAATAGATTTAATGCTGCTTTCGTCTTTAGTAGCAACAACTGAAGAAACATTCACATCATCTAAAAAGTAAGCCCAACCATTACCAGCAGTTCCTTTCATTCTGATCATCAATTCTGGTGTGCCATCATAAGCACTTAAGTCTACAGAAGTTGTAGCCCACTGTGATGGATCTGGTAAGAAGAAACCAGGAATAAAAGATAAATTCAAATCTGGGTCGCAAGATTTTAATGCATCACCTTGTTTGTTATAAACTGTAGTCCAAGTATCACCACAATTTGTACTTACTAGAACCTCCATTTTATCTGTGCTCGCTCCATCTTTTGGCGCATATGCATAATTCCAAGTCATTTTTGTAGATTTAGAATTGGTCAAGTCGATTTTATCAAATACAACTGAAGAACTATTTCCTGCTACACCTCCATCAGAAAATGCAAAAAACACCATGTATCTTGAAGCGCCATAGCCACCCATACCATAAGGTGGATCTTGTCCTGAAGCATTACGAGCAAAACTTGAATCTTGCTTAAATATTCTAACGCCTTCGTTAAAAAAGAAAGTATTAGGTGGTGCTGTAGTTGCGATTGGAGTTTCAAAACCTTGACGAATATTCGTTCCAGCAACAGTATTATTTAAAGTGACAATACTTTGTTGAGTTAATGTATTATTCACTAAATTTAAATCTTTAAGAGCTCCTCCATTGATTTTATCTATAGAGATATTCACAAAAGCATTCCCTAAAGTAGCAATTTGATTAGAAGCTTTATGAGTGATTGTTTGGCCAGGCAATAATGTTCCTGTCCATGTCACTTTTGGTTTGTTTGCACCACCAATTGTTGGTATAAAATCAATTGTTTTAATTGTATCTCCAATGGTTGAATTATTTTTTACAGAAAACTCGAAACTGAAATTGTTATCACAATTATTCGATTTATCAGATACTTTTATGCTTTCCATCGATAGATCAGCATACGGGATCTGTATAGCTTTAGGTTCAGATACACCAGTTTGAATTACTTCTTTTGATGAAGTCAAGTTGTTCTGTACATATGCCACAACTCCTAGCTCAGTATAAGAATAAATATAAGTAGGAACTGGAACTTTAAAAGAAATTACTTTTGTTGCACCAGCTGCAATAACATCTGTAATTTTTGTTCCTGTAGCTGAAGGAATCATTTTTCTCATTACATTATGGAATTCAACTTCTCCATTTGTAGCAGCTTGTTTTGCAAATCGAATTTCTTTTTCGATAATTGCAGTTTGTAATACATAGTTTGCATTCGAAAAATCAGAAGAACTCACATTCTTAATAGAAACATTAATTTCCATAGAATCTTTTGCTCCATTTGTTCCAAATATTATATTATGTTCAACATTTACTTCAATTGGTGAAGTAACAGCCAATCTATTATTCAAGTACGTTGCGGTAACATTCAATGGATGCGAAGGGCTTGAGGCACCAGGTGCTGCAATCTTACCATCGACTCTACAGTTTGGCGCTGAGTTGATTCCGTAATAGGTAACTCTAGCAGACACATCGGGAACATTTTGAGCATACATAGGATCACCAGTGACAGGTATATGACATTGAAATGCGACATTGATTACAGAATTGCCAAACTGCTCAAGAAAGGCTTTGAAAATAGGATTTGTCGTCGCGCAAGGAGGACATGTAGCACTCGAAAAGTCCTCGATAAGAACCGTTCGTGGAGCTTGACTAAAAAGCATAGAGCCTATAGCCAATTGAAACAAAATAATTAACAATGTAAATTTTAACTTCATAATTCTAAATTTATTAAACAGGTAAAAGTTTTGTTAAAGTTAGAAATAATCTATGACTTGTTGATAAAAAAAATAGATAATTACACATAGTTTTAGTCAATATATGTAACTTATTATTAAACAAACAATAACAAATATATTTCTCTACTATATTAAAAAATTTAAGCAGGATTTCAATCGACTTTATTCCCTATACAGGATACTCTATCAAATCGTTAGGATTAATTTCACAATTAATCACAATATGTTGTAAACGGATTGGACATTCCTTTTGTAATCCAGAGAAATGTTCAATTGAATGCTGCGCAGCATTCATTTATTATGCTAATTCTTTATGAAAAAATCTAAATTAAAAATCAAAAAATCGAATTGTCCGACGCATCCAATGGCTAATTATTCATCCAATTCAAGATCAATGGTCAATAAATAGTAAAGAAAATAATGAAGAATGCTCTGTGAAAAAAAAAAAATTTTTAGAAAAAAAAAAGTTGGGGGAAAAAAAAAAAAATTTTTTTTTTTTTTTTTAGAAAAGGGGAGAATTTAATTATAATGGCAAGCAAAAATTAAAATATAGGGAGAATATTTTTTAACTAATTTTAGGCTCCAAAATTCTAATTGAAAGTTTAATTAAATTTTTTAATGAATGTAAATTCTATTAAATCTTAAACTATTTTAAATGAAAAAGCAATTATTTATTGTTTTGTTACTCCATTGTAGTTTCTTATCAATGTCTCAAGATGCCATAGTGCCCGATTTTGCATTTTGTGAACTCATTGGCCGCAAGAAAGATTTCAGTATGCAAACTTCTGTTTCTATTGACTTTGGTCAGAAAAGGACTTTCATGCAAGACGATAGGATTCGGAATGAAGAAACAGGAGAATTAATAAGGTTTAATTCAATGATAGACGCACTTAATTTTATGACAGAAAAGGGATGGAAATTTGTACAAGCCTATGTTATTACAGATGGTAGTGATAATTTTAAACACTGGATATTAAAAAGACGATTAAGTGAAGCAGAGAAGAAAGATTACAAGGCTATTAAAGAATAAGCTTATAGAAATTAAGCAAGGAACATATATTAGAAATTTTTTGCAGTAAATTCTTATACTGTTGTATGTAGCTATACTTTTTTAGTTAAGAGGGAAGCTTAGAAAGATCAAATATACTTTTTGAGTAAGCCTGACATAAACCTAATCTATTTTCGATTTTATTACAAATGAAATGAAATAAAATCCTATCAAACTAAAGAAACTGTTTATCTTTCCACTCAGATATAAGAAAAATGCAAAAAAAACTGAATTTAGTTGACGGAATATTATTGGTAACTGGATCTATGATTGGTTCTGGTATCTTTATCGTAACAGCGGATATTGCTAGAAATGTAGGAGGTGGCGGATATATTTTACTATGTTGGATTCTTGCTGGGGCGATGACCATCATGGCTGCATTGAGCTATGGAGAATTGGCAAGCATGTATCCCAAAGCAGGAGGTCAATATGTCTATCTCAAAGAAGCTTATAATCCTCTTGTGGGTTTTCTTTATGGGTGGACGCTTTTTACAGTTATTCAGACCGGCACAATTGCAGCAGTCGCTGTGGCTTTTGCAAAATTCACCGGAGTGTTTATTCCATTTTTTAGTGAAAAAAATATTCTACTTCAACTTGGATTTTTCAAACTCTCAGGTGCGCAACTTCTCGCCATTGGTAGCATATTGTTGTTGACATGGTTTAATAGTCGAGGTATCCAACAGGGAAGTATGCTCCAACGCATATTCACATTTACCAAACTTACTGCATTATTTGGATTGATATTGCTAGGTTTTTTTTATTTTGATAAAAACATTTGGTCATTGAATTGGAACAGTTTTTTTGCCGCAGCAAAAGTAACGAATGACAATGGTCAATTATCAGTAGTCACACTTTCTGGCATTGCACTTATTAGCGGTATTGGAGTTTCTATGGTTGGTACATTATTCTCAAGTGATGCTTGGAATAATGTCACTTTCGTATCTGGTGAAATGGAAAATCCTCATAAAAACGTCGCCAAAAGTATGGTCTTTGGGACGATCGTAGTGACGATTATTTATTTGTTGGCGAATATTATTTATCTCGGACTACTTCCAGTAGTTGGGTCGCCTGATGGCAATGAAGTAATCGATCGTGGATTGCAGTTTGCTACCAATGATCGCGTTGGTACTGCTGCTGCATATCAGATCTTTGGTTCTGTTGCTGTTTTTCTTATGGCAGGATTGATTATGATTTCAACATTCGGATGCAACAATGGCTTGATACTTTCTGGTGCACGAGTGTATAAAGTTATGGCGGAAGATGGATTGTTTTTTAAAAAAGCTGCCGATCTTAATTCCTCTCAAGTCCCTGGAAAAGCGCTTTGGATGCAATGTATATGGACTTGTCTTTTATGTCTCTCAGGGACATATGGGGACTTATTGGATTATGTAGTATTTGCAGTATTGATCTTCTATATTCTGACAGTTGCGGCAGTCTTCATATTACGAACTAAAGCACCTACGATGGAGAGACCATATACCACTGTAGGATATCCTTTCATTCCTGCAATTTATATTCTTTTGGCAGGTTTGATTTGTATTATACTTTTAATCTATAAGCCAAGTTTTACTTGGCCAGGGTTAATGATTGTTCTTGCAGGAATTCCTGTTTATTTGTTCATTAATAGAAAAAAGTAGACTTCTTATTCCAACACACCAAATTACGAATTAGACTTTACATAAAAGTTTAAAATACAATTGAACGATCTAGAAAGGTAGATCATTTATTGTACTATTCAATTTTAATATAATAAAATATTATCCGTATTATTTGATTCAAAACTAGAAATAATACCAAAGTGAAATACACCCTAGTTCAATATTATATAATTCACTTTGGTATAACAAGTCTCTATCAGATCAGTCTATAAATCTGCATAATATCTTCTAGTACTTTTGGAAAATCTATATTGAGATCTATTAATTTTCCTGTTCGGATATTGAATACCCAACCACTAACAGTAATCCCTCTGTCTCTATAAGCTTCTTGTACTACTGCTGTCTTAATCACATTAATTGCCTGTTCCTGCACATTAAGCTCTACCAATCTATCAAATCGATCCTGCTCATTGGCGATAGCATTTAATTCATCTTTGTGAATCCTATACACATCTCGAATATTTCTCAACCAAGGATTTAAAATACCGAGATCAGATTGCTGTAATGATGCTTTTACACCGCCACATTCATAATGCCCACAGATGATAATGTGCTTGACTTTTAGATGTCGCACAGCATAATTAATCACTGACATAGCATTGAGGTCAATTGAGATGACCATATTGGCGACGTTGCGGTGAATGAAGACTTCACCAGGCATTGCACCCATTAAATCTTCTGCTGTGACACGGCTATCTGAACATCCAATATACAAAACTTCCGGAGTCTGGCCTTTGGACAATTCCTTAAAGTAATCTGGATTGGATTTGAGTTTGCTGGCTATCCATTCTTCATTATTTTTAAATATTTTTGCAAAATGGATAATTCTTTTATAAGTTAATATGCTGTTTATTGCTTTAATTGGTTTCAATTGATGTGGTTCATTTATAATTTCAAGTAAATCAATTTCAATATTTCTACTCATTGCGGTAATCGGAATATCATTTGCACTGCCTTCAAATGGATTCTCGGTAGCTTCACCAATTTTCTCCATACTAGTGAAAATCCATCCTGATAATGCAGAAAATGGAATAGACAGCCAGATAAACTGACTTCCTAGATCAGCAAACTCTTGAATCATTCCAAAAGGCAATAAACAAATAAAAATTTTAATCAACCATAGACTTATCGTCGTAAACTGCCGTGGATATGGAAAATTTTTATCCGCTCACTGCCACCTTGCTGGTTATATAATTCTGCAAGAATCTTTTCCATCTCCATGTGTCTAAAATCTTCGATATAACCATCATCAAACAATCTCCTCACATGTGAAGATTGCAAGGCAATAATTTGTGCAGCTTTGTTAGATTTATTCATTATATGTTCTAACTCACTAGCAGATAAATAGGGGCGCAATGTATCCGCCATTTCGCTTTCCTGTTCATGAACAGAAAATCTCTTACTTTTGAATTCAGCATTATATTCCTTGTAAATCCCTTCCCATGGTTTTGCTTCACGAAGTTGATAACGCAATGCTGCCAACCAAGCAAAATGTCTATTCATTAATTCCAGTCTGATTTGATGCAGTTCTGCTTCAGAAAGTTTATGCTCTGCATGTTTATTACTAATATAATCTTTTACCATCAATCCCCATGTCCTACTGAAATTTACAATAGCTCCCCAAATTTTTCTTGCTTCCCAGGTGCGATCATATGCAGCATTATTTTTAAATCCCACCATAAAGGCTACCGCTGTACCCAATAAAGCTACCGGCAACCAAGGTATTGCAATCCATTTTAAGTCAAAAATCTGATATAATACGACGGGGATAGAGGAAATAACAAGTAAAAGATAAATATCTTTTCGAGTCCAAAACAGCACTTCCTTAGTCGAATAATTATTACCAATATGCATGTAATATATCTATTTAAAAGGTAAATATATATATTTTACAAAGACTGCAATCAAAAATAATCTTCGCGGAAAAATGGATTTACTTTGTTAAAATAAACTTGTGGCTTTCATTAACTTCGCGATTAAAAATTTTTAGAATATATGTTCCAGCATATAAATCTTCTGTCGGAAAATAACTAAGCGTCTGACCTTGATGAATTTTATTGGTTTTAATAAGATGACCATGGATGTCAATCAACTCAAGATTTACTTCTTTCTCGATAAAATGCGTTGCTTGTATTGCAATAAGCTCTGCTGTTGAATTGACGATGACTTTAAAATTTGATTTATTAAAGTTCCCTTGCTCTCCAATTGATGTCGTATTCGGTGTATATTTTGTGACCGATTCATTAATATTAGTAACTTTTGAGGCAATGACATTGCCATAATACGTCGGTCCAACTAGATAGGGATAAGTCGAATTATGCTTTTCATCCACAGTAGCAAAATAACAATAAATTCCATTTGGATATTCTGGGGTAACACAAAATCTTCCATTGTGTACATCCAGATAACTCTGATCATTTGGATGAGAAACCCATTCGTAATCTTCTCTGAAATAGCCCAAAGGATAAGTATTGTTAACTACAGGTCCATCACCTACATCTGTGCCATTGGCGTGGTGTGTGCGCACAGTAATATTGCGAAGTTGATATCCAGATTTAATTCTGGTGATGCCACCTGTGCCATCATTATTAGCATAGCCATAAGCTCCATAAACAGGATAACCATCATAGGCAAATCCGATTAGTGGCGAATGTTGTGCACTATTTATAGTATACAGCCCATCAGCATCATATAAATTGCAGATATTGGATACTACATTGAGATCCAATTTGAATGCGCTTGGATTCTGATGATGATGATAATTCGTTCCCGCTGGGTGTCCCTTTGCACAATCAAAACCTGCACGTTCTGCAATTACTGCATCTCGATTCCAAGCTTGAGTTGCACCCATTCCACCCGGACAAGGTGTTCGGCCAGGACCGCCACAAAGAGAATTGGTCGAAGTATTCCACGCTACACCATCTCTATAATCAAACATAGCAACACCATTGATGAAAACACCAATATTACCACCACTAGTGGCGGTTAATGTGCCAGTATTTTTGCTAGGATTCAGAGGAAATTTAAAGATTGCATTTTGACTTCCAGCTTGGTTGGGATTTCCATCCAAATACGGACCTACTGCATAAGCTGGTATACCATTAGTTTTAACATATACAGAATTTGCAGAATAGCTTACTTCTTGACAATTCACCAATATCCCATTCGATATTGCTGTTGAATTTCCAGAGACATAATAATTGCCTGTGACAGTTGTATTTTGAAGCCATTTGGTAATGGCAGGATTTAATTGTGAAAATGCAATATGGCTTATAAATAGCAAACTTAAAAGAATGATTTGTTTGAACATATAAAGATCTATTTTGAATTTAGATGATTTTTATTTTGAAAACTTGCGAAAAATTAATTGATTTTTTAGGAAATTGGTGTTTTGGATTGAAAACAAATGCTTTATCATTTAAAGTCAATAAAAAAGAAATCAAATCTACCTTTTCATTTGAACTTAGAAGTATAGGGTTATTTAATTCTTTGGACAAATTCACTGAACGATCTATTCCATTTGAATAATGATCTATCACTTGCGAAATTTTATTGAAGCGACCATCATGCATATAGGGATAGGTATAGCTGAGGTTGCGCAAGCTGGGCACTTTAAATAAAAGACTATCAGATGGCATCTTAGTAATATTCCAACGTCCATAATCATTTAATGTCGTGTCTACTGACAAACCATTTGACTTAAACTGATGATTGGTAAATAGCGGTTCAGTATGACATGAATTGCAATGTTTTATAAAAAGATGATAACCATTTCTTTCTTGAAGATTAAACTCAACTTTGCCCTGCCTTACAGAATCATATCGCGAATTTGCTGAAATTAAAGTCAATTGAAACTGTGCTAAACTTTTCAAAATGCGCTCACTCGAAATGAGGCTATCATGGTAGGTCTTAAAAAATAATTCTCTATACTCAGACGAAGAATTCAGTCTTGTGATCACATCTTGTATAGATGAAGCCATTTCTTTTGAATGACTTATTGGAGCCAGAGCTTGAACATCTAAATGATTTATTGCTCCATCCCACATGAATGATTCATGCCAAGCAAGATTGAACAATGCTGGAGCATTTCGCTGACCAATTTGATCCTGAATCCCATGGCTCAAACTGTGGTCAGTATGCGCAAATGCATTAAACGGTGAATGACATGATGCACATGAAATCGATTGATCAGCTGAAAGTATAGGATCGTAAAATAATTTTCTGCCCAATTGTATTGTATTTTCATCCAGTGGATTTCTTGAAAATCATATTTTACTGCCGGAAAATAATTGGGATAATCCAATTGATATTTATAAATACAGAAGGAGCCCATTAAAAATATCAATGTTACGAAAACGAAAATTAAGCTCACTTTCATTTCGATAAATTGATACAATCCACAATTCTCTTTAAAAATAATAATGACTTCTCACTTGGGCTCATGATGTTAAACTCATTCTGTAAATGATGAATTGAAATAAGTTTTGACAAGTCAAGATTAAAACTCAAATCACTGGATTGATTGACTTCAAAGACTAAGCGCTGCATTGATGTAAAAGGATAGAGATAGCCTCCAATGTGAAAATTAAATTCATGATTCCTAGAAGGACAAACTTTGCTGCTACCTTCCAACTTAAAATTAATATAACCGCTTTGCCAAGTCCAGTACATACCATGAATGGGATCCAAATCGCCAGACATGGCTCCAGATACATTGTCTAGGCTATCAGTCCCTAGATTAAATTCAATCCTATTGTAATGTACATTTGAAATTGAATCAAGCAAAATAAGCTGTGTCATTGGTTGTGAAAAATCAATGAGAAAATTCTTTTTCCAATTGAACCAATAAATTCCTCATCGCGATAAAACTTAATATCGGAAATATAAAATTTTAAATTAGAGAAAGAAATACTATCATCTCCAAAAGCATAATTATAATCAAGCTGTAATTTTTCACCATTAATACTAGCATTAAATGAGACAGCTTTTGTCTTATCTTGAGATAGAACAATGTTAAAATTAACAAACAAAAACAAAATGACAGTCACAAATTTCACAGCTAGTATACAGTTGAAGTTTAATTTGGTTTAAAGGAAAAGGCTGCTTGAGTTTAAATTATTTGGTCATTATTTAGGGTAATCCATCCCATCTATAACTGGAATCTGGATTACTATTTTGCTTCCAAACCAAAGACTTATATAGTAAATTTAGTGCTTTATTGTAATTTTTTTATTGCAATACAATATGAATTTTAAATTCATATTGTATTGTATCGAAGTTTAAAAACTTCGACAAGCAATCCTTGATTAGTCCAACGACAATGAACTTAATCCTACCTGATGAGTGGATGCCTATATGGCACCAAATCAACTTTTACATTTTACACAAAACAAAATATTCCAAATTGTTTATAATTCCCTTTGTAATCCAAAGAACTTCATTTTGCAATCCTCTTAAAATTATTTCTTGATTAACGATTCAGTGTTAAATAAATCTAGGACAACCAAAATTATGCTTACGTCCCAAAATATTCTTTTATCAAATACTGGTTTCTTTTTACTCTCCATTCTTACAAGGATAGTTTAATTTTAGTAGAATTTGATCTTTCGAAGTCAGAAATTTTTGGAATCCTACTTGGTCGTATCTGGTTTATGCGGTTTCTTATAGTCAGGAAAATTAACATTAGGTTTGACTGGCTTGATCGTATCTGTTGGAATGAATATACTATCCTTCTTAAGCGAATTAATGAGTGTGATAAGGTTTGAATCCGCTAGATGCTCAGCCTGAATCATAAGTTCTCTCTTACACCCTGCAATCTTATCCGAGATATATTTTTCTTTTCGGCTTTCAAAAATTTCGTTCGCATCTTTTACTATTTTCTCATCAGAATTGCATGCCATAAAGCTTAGGAAAATATATAAACTAATTTTTTTCATAATCCTTTTCTTAAGTTTATAATTTCCTCTTTGCGGAGTTGAATTAATGAATCAATCATGGGAGTCAAACTTGCATTTTTCATTTGCATACAAATTGAGTCAGCATAGAGATCCATGCCTTTTAAAGCTGAAACATAAAGACTATCAGAGATAAACTGCGTCTTGATCCTAATCTTATTTTCATCCGTAAAACATGAAGTAAGTGTCAACAGTATAAGGAAGCAATATAAATTTTTCATGAGTGAATTTTTCGTTTTCGCAATTCAAAATTTTGTCCTAAATACACTCTTCTCACTTGCTCATCAGCAGCCAATTCTTCTGCTGTTCCATCTTTTAATATTCTCCCTTCAAAGATCAAATATGCGCGATCTGTAATGCTCAATGTCTCCTGTACATTATGATCTGTAATCAAGACACCAATGTTTTTATTCTTTAACTTCAAGACGATATTCTGAATGTCTTCTACTGCTATCGGATCGATTCCAGCAAAGGGCTCATCTAATAAAATAAAATTCGGAGAACTCGCCAATGCTCTTGCGATCTCAGTCCTACGGCGCTCTCCTCCCGATACAGAATCTCCCATATTCTTTCGTATCTTAACAAGGTTAAACTCATCGAGCAGTGATTCCAATTTTTCCTTTTGATCTTGTTTGCTCAGTTTCGTCATCTCCAAGATAGATTTAATATTATCCTCTACCGATAATTTGCGAAACACAGATGGTTCTTGTGGAAGATATCCTACTCCTTTCCGCGCTCGAATATACATTGGATCTGAAGTGATTGCATCTTGGTTCAAATAAACTGTCCCTTTATCAGGTGTAATAAATCCTACAATCATATAAAATGTCGTCGTCTTTCCAGCTCCATTAGGACCGAGTAGTCCAACGATCTCTCCTTGCTTTACTTCTATTGAGACTCCATTCACTACAGTTCTTGCACCATAGGTTTTATAAAGTTGATCTGTACTTAATTTCATTATTTATATTCCGATTTAATGTATAGTAACACTTATGGTTTTAATTCCAACTTCAATTTCCAATCTGCTCTTAATTCCTGAATATCCCAAAGTATTACTTTTTCTGGCAATACTTTTTTATCCCATTGTACTGGATCCCAGCGACCATTTTTATTCTGATCTTCAATTAATTTCACTCGATATTTTCCAGGGATCACGTGAATAAATTCTACTTTACATTGATTCTTTTCAGCTAGTACGATTTTTCTTCTATTACAGAATTTTCTTTAACCAATTGAACTATATATTGCATTTGATCTTTCAATGAATCTATGGTAAGCTCTACATTGGTCAAATTCTCTTCAAGCATCTGAGAATAGAAAAAAGTATCCATTCGATGTGTGCTACTATCTTGAAAACGAATGGCCAATGAATCGAGTAAAACATATTCTCTTCGATCAGATTTTGGTACTTCAATTACCAATTGATGAGGATTCAATGGATTAATTTTATTGTGTTTTCTTGAGATGTAAAACTTGTATGAATCAAATTTCTGTCAAATGAAAGTATTGGAATTTTGGCTTGGAGCATTAATTTCTGAAATGGTTTCAAAAGTGTGTTTTCTGCCACGAGACGATTGCTCCGTTTTGAATTTATTTTAGGTAGAGGGATATGTAATGTATCATTTTTCTCTTCATATTGCACTATTGCAGTTTGCTTTTCGTGTGTCATATTGTAAACGAATAAAGTATCTTTTGAAATCAAGGTTGGTATACTATTGTTCTCCAGATCAATTACTTGAAATTTGTTAGGTTTTTGATTAAATAAAATTCTTGTGTGTCCATCCATTTCTTTGATGCTAATTATTTTAAAGGTAAAAGCTCCTTTGAATGCATCAAGACGATTGATTTTAATGTATCCATAAATGGATTGACTGTGTGCTCCAAAAAGCTATGGATTCTGTCTTTTGATCATAATAATAATTTTGATTATTATCTGTAATGGCGTAAATAGAAAAATTAGCAGCCTTTACATTTGAAAATGAAAACGCGCCTTTCTTATCGCAAAAGCTAATATAGTTTGGTTTCTTAGTAGTGAAAGCGGTATCTGAATTCTCTTCATAGAGCACTACCACTGCCTTCTCTACTGGTTCTTTAGTAAATGCATCAACACGAAACCATGTAATGACAAAGAATCTATATAAGAGCCTGTAGAAAAAACAAATTTAATATTGCTTGCTTTATTCTTTGCAGTTATATCTTCAATAGCATTACCAAATGAAATTGAATACGTCGTCGAATCTTTAAGTACTTCTCTTTTGTCAAATTCTAAGTGAACCGTCTTCCCTTTAAGCCGAAATTTAATGGGGTAATTTACGCTTGGTGACACGATTACATTTTGTGTTGGATTCTGCAAAGCGATCCATTCATTAAAATTCAATTTAATTTCTTTTGGACGAAAATTTGTTTGCTGGTTTGGACTCGACTTTGAAAGTACTATTTTTGGCGCTGTCTTATCCTCTTTCCCTCCTTCTATGCCTTTTATATTTGCACAGGAAGTACAAATAATAAGAAAAGCTATGAATCTCCAAATCATGATGTAAAGGTAAGGAAAACATAGCAAATACATAATTATGGTTTACTATGAAATTAATGAAAAGTGAAGCCAAGTAGACAATAAGACATACAGAATGTAAGGGCCTCGATTACTTTCTTACAATCAAAACAGTCCCTGGAAGGACATGAGTGCCATTTGTAAGATTATTCCATTTTTGTAATTGAGAGATATTCAAGCCTTCATATTGATCTGCTATCATGGATAATGACTCTCTTGTATTTACGATATGATAGACGTAATCTTTAATGTTTTCTGAAATCGTCTTAGGTACAGATGTGAATTTCGCATCTTTTAAAAAAGTATAATTCAATTCTTGTGCTTGCACTTCTTGAATATCTTCAGGTAAAATTGATATGGTCTATTAAACGTAATAATATCGATTCTTTCTTCTTCAATTGAGAATGTAGAATCACTCACTGAGGTGATGACTTTTGCATTCATTTCATTAAGATAATAATCGACAAAAGAGACCATTAAGCTATCGGGTAAATTAACATAAAAACCATTCTCCTTTGATGGAATAGTTTGCTTTTTAAATGCTGGATTATAAAGTTCAAAGACATCCTTTTCAATACCTGTCGCTTTGAGCATTTTTTAATATCAACTTCCTTAAACACTCGTGCATAAGTCAAGGGCTCAACATTCATCTCTTCCATACTTGGAATTAGATCATGTTCTCCGTAAAAATGCATTAAATAACTAACACCAATAAATGCTGGAACAAACAATTGTGTCTGACGGGGCAGATCTTTTCTGATGGTCCAAAATCTTTTGAACCAGTCTTTTCAATAAGGTCTAAAACTTTGTTTTCGCCACAATTATAAGCTGCTAAAACCAATGCCCAATCACCAAATAAACCATAAAGAGTTTTTAGATAATCAATGGCTGCAATTGTTGAATGGACAGGATCTAATCGTTGGTCTACTTTATCATCTACACGCAATCCTCTCAATTTTGCTGTGGAAGGCATGAACTGCCAAAGGCCAGCTGCCCAGCATAAGATTTAATCCCAGGATTAATTGCAGATTCAATTGCAGTAAGATATTTTAACTCCGATGGTAGATTATTCTCAATTAGTAATTTATCTATTAATGGAAAATAAAGCTCTCTACGGGTCAAAATTTTCTAGAAGAAGCTTTATCTACAAAAACAAATCGTTTGACTTGATCTAATACATCATCATCAATGATAGGTCTCACAAGACAACTCATCGACTCAATCTTAATTTTATCTCCTCTTCTACATAGCTATCACTTTCTTCAATTATAATAGGATTTGGATTGGCATTAACCAGCCAAAAAGACTGCAAAGAAGAATAATATGATGTTTTTTATTTTCAAATTTCTTTACTAAAGTTTTAAAATTATATCGATGTTTAGGTTCAAAGTAATATTACCATTCTAAAAACATGATTTCAGAATAGCGGAAAATGGAACGCAAAAGATAGTACAAATAATTTTAAACAGATCGTTAAATCGCTAAAGACATTGTTAATACATTATAAATAAATTTAATATGAATTACATTAAAATTAAAAATGCATAACACGTTGAATAATAATCCCTAATATGTGAATTAATCATTTGCTTTGAAAAATATAAAGAGAAATAAAAGGGATGTTTTTTTTTATTTTTCTCTATTTGTCAAGCCATTTTATAAAATTTCATCTCTGAAAAGGCTTTTTTTTAACAAATTTCCAAATTATAGAAATACAATTATCTCGTGAGATTCTCAATTAAAACAAATGATGAATTTAGAACTAGGAATTAAACTGCCTTTGATGCAAGATGTTCCGGGCAATCTATTCTCAATTCTTTGTCTGCTAGTTTTGTCTTCAACAATTTACAAAAATGTTTTTTGCCACTGTGATCCGAACTATAAAAATTACAATTAAAACACATACGTTGAACTGAAATTACACCAGAAGTATTCAGATGTTTAATTATATTCAATAAACTAAATAATAAACTTTCTTTATCATCAACATTCATTCGATCAACAGGAATCTGTATCTGTTGAGAAAATAAAGAAATTTTTTCAGTCAACTGCTTACCCTTTTTGCTGAGATGAATGACATAGCTCCTGCTATCTTCCTGATCAAACTCCTTCTTAATCAAAAGTTTCTGTTCTAATGTTTTTATAGTGTCACTTATTGTAGATTTTGTCAGATTAAATTCCTCAGCCAAATAACTAACTTTTCGCTTTTCAGGAGAATGCAAGTATATGAATATCATGATTTGAATCTGAATCGGACTCAACGAAAAATGCTTTACTTTCATTCCATAGAAGCACTCTAAAAGCTTGTGAAAGCCGCTCTAATGATACTATTATTTTACTCTCTATATTTGAATTCTGATGCTCCAAATCAAAGACAGATTTCTTCATGTAATGTGACTTTACGAATTATATTTTGAAATACTTTTGTTTCCTTTGGAAAAAATCATTACAACTTCCAATTGAAAATCAAATATAAAGCCAATTGCTGAATTTTATCGTAGAGGCCAAAAAAATAGTTAACATTTTTAAACATAGAAGTTAAATTGAATTCATTTCTATGTACAATTTTCCATTTCGTAAATATAGTACCCTTGCTTTGCTATTTCATCATCCCACATAGCTATACTATTTTGAAAATGACAAAACGTGCATTCCTTTGAAGTAATTGGTTGCCCGCTTGACCTTTTGACCTGAGATATGATCGCCCATATTGATGTATCAAATTTGACTCAGCCACACCTTCTGGTACAATAATATCAAAGTGCATTGTACTACCATCTTTCTTAGTAACAAAAGTATCCCAAACTCCAACTTTCATATTTTTTCTTACATATTTAATCCAAAAAATCATAAAGCCAGATTTTTCAACGAGATAATCAAGCTCTACTCATTGAAAAATCTGGAAAAGAATAAACTCTCTACTTTATGAAACTAAACTCATTTAGCCTTTTACATCCGCCATCGAAGCCCCAAAATTGATATGCAAAACATTGCCATTAGGCGTAAGTAGTGCAGGTACCGATTTTACTCCTGCGCTTTCTTGCTTCTGAAATCCTAGACCTTTATTACTACCAATATGCACGATATCCACTTTTTCTGGTCCCAATAGTTTGACGATATCCTGTTCAGCACTTACACATACAGGACAACCAGCGTGATAAAAAATTGATTTACTCATTTTTAATTAATTTTAATGGTTAGGACAAAATTGTCATAAATCTATATAGTAAGGATAACGAACTATATATAAAAAAGTTTTCAATTTTCACATTTTCTAATAATATTTTAATAAAATGTATAAACACAAAATCCATAGTAGAAATATACTACATGAAAATCTTACTCCCTATTTGTCACTTGTTTATTCAAATAAAGTCTAATTCGAAATTTGGGTCAAATTTGCAAAAGAAATTCTGTTAGTAACATACGTTCAATATCCTTGAAGTTAGGTTAAGGTTAAGCCAACTCTCTCATATCGAGTGATTTTCATTATTCCTCATCAGGGTTCTAGGAAAAGAAAGGGAATACTTAAGGGATTAAATAATTCTTACGTTATTGAGTAAAATCATTCTCATGATAACTTCGTAATTTTCATAAATTGCAAGCAACTCTTGCTTACTCAAAGTCCAGATCCTTTACCATTTTTGTATTGAATTTGTTTAACTTATTTTGACTTGTCAATTCATTCAATACTTTCTCTGCTTCATTCCTATTGGTCTCTGTCAAACGGAAAATTCTTTGCAGTTGAGCTGTTGTACGTTGAAAAAACAGCATTCCAATCTTTGCTATATTGCTCTTTTATGACAGATGGAAGAAGTTTTTTAATTGCATTTTCATAAGCCTCATGTGGTTTGTGTGCAAACAATTTCCCTTTCACCAGTTTGATTCTATAAAGAACAGACAAGGAAATCCTCTCACACCCAATTCTTTTCCCTTTGCAAATCTGCATTGAATATCTCTTTTGCACGGCCTCATAATCTATTTTCAGCTGTACTTGCATTTAATTCAACTAATTTAGCAGCTTCTTCTAAATGTTCCCACTTTGAAATATTTTTTCTTTTCAAGAAAACCATTTCTCTGATTTCGCGAAGAAATAGTATTGCACTCTTTTCATCTTGCAATTGTGCAGCTTTAAAGGCAATAGAAAGGAGGATATGATGAAGGCAAAGGATCCTCGAGCCAAATATCTCCATCTATAGGCATGTCATAATAAACACTTACTTCATCCCAATGATGAGCCACATCAGAAGGTTTACTGATACTACCACTGTTATAACTCAATCAGGGAAGTAATCCACCCATCTTATACTCAATCTCAAAATGCTTCCCATATTCAAGTTTTAGCTTTCTCAACTGAGCTTCGATGCCCCAACACGAAGAACAAATCGGATCAGTATAATAAATGATTTTTATCGGTTTTGCAATTGATTCGACAGTAGTGGAAGTCTCATTTTTTCAATGTGTCCATTGGATTTATACATAGACCAATTTCTGGATCACAGAGTAATGCATTTTTTGTTCTTGCATATTTTTATTGATTTGATTGTGACAACTCACATTAAAAAAAATGATGAAAAAATATAAAAAAAGAAAACTAGATTTCATATCTATATATAGGAATTATCAATACAAATTTAAGAAAATATTCTTACTCATTGCAAAAAAAATACATCATCTCTATTATTCGATAAAGCCATTCACATTGGTCGGCTAAATAAAACAGGCATGTAATTTTGTCAAATTCTTGGAATCCTATTTTTAAAAAACAGATGAATATTATTCATTTCCAGATCGCGAATTCTGTAACTCAAGTTTTTTGAATTGCTTCATCAGGTCTTCTAAGTAATCAGTTTGCAACTCTTGTATTTCCAATAATTTTTACTCTGGTGGACTAAAAGATGATCCATTTTTTCACTCCAATAACTTTATCTCTAACTCAGCTTTTAAGTTGATCTTGTAATCATGTTCTGCCTAATTCGATCTTTTTGCTCCTGCCTATTCTGGCTCATCATAATTATTGGGGCTTGAATTGCGGCTAGACAAGAGAGTATAAGATTGAGTAAAATAAAGGGATATGGATCAAATGGTTTCGACATCAAAAACCAAATATTAATCACTATCCAAATAAGAATGAAAAGAAAAAAAGTGATTATAAAAGTCCAACTTCCTCCAAATGATGCGACCAGATCCGCCACCTTTTGTCCAAAACTAAGTTGAGTTTCCATTTCATCTTGAATATTCTCTGAGAGTATTGAATTATTTTTAATCGCATTCACCACGTCGGTATCAATTACAGCTAATTCGCCTTTTTCCTGTGTAATTAATGCGCTGAGGTAAAGTCGTCTATAATGATTTAACTCTTCTAAACTTATAAAACAATCGCGATTAAAATTTGGAAAATCAGACTTTATTAGCTGAAAACACCTTCTCTGATATCGAATGCAGCTAAGGCTTCCCTTCTCAATTTCTCGATTACTAATGTGACTAACTTTCATTTTACATTTTTCTATCAATATCTAAAAACCAAAATTAGAGTTTCCCTCTTTAATACAACTTAGTCTGTAAACTAAAAAATAACCAAATTTTTTGATCATAATTTTACAATTCTTTTTAATACAATTTGATTAGGTAAATACAACTTTAATATAAAGAGTCCAGGCTTTTCAAGACTTATTTACCCATTTTGTTCTATCTCTTACTAATAAATTCCCCTGTAAATCTATCAAGTCATATAGAATATCATAATCTAATCCATCTATATAAACTTGATCATATGTAGGATTAGGATGTACAATAGAGTCTATCTTTTCCAGTCTCTGAAATACTCGTCACATACCAAAGTACTTATCGCAAGGATAGGTCTGAAAATTAATCGTTTTATTCTCCGTTGTAAAAGCATCTTAAATCAGAAACCTATCGCGCGAGGATCAATTAGCCCATATCCTAAAATGAAGTTTAATCTCAGATTCTCAAGCACCAATATATTTATAACAAGAAAAGGCATATCATCAGTATGATCCATTATTAGCTATCTTCAGAATTTGAGTTGGCACAGTATCAGAATTGACAATGTATTATAGACAGAATCTACTTTTACTTTTCGCTATTTGACTTTCCCAAAAGCAAAGTATTTAATTTCATAATCAGCTACTGAAGCGAAACTGCTAGTGCATTCCATAAGATTTCAATCTATCATCCCAAAAAAACATTTTTTCATTCTTCAAAATACAAGAATCTCTACCACCAACGCAAAAGATGAGTCTTCCATTTGAGTGCACCGTATCCGTGATTTGATAATTTACAAACTCTATAAAAGGCTCTCCTGGATTCGCTGCTTCAGGTATATACTCAAAAGTCCAAGTAGTTCAATCTGGTAGTTTGGCATCTGTTGACTGATTATCAGATTAAGACAAAAGAAGCTAAAAATGTTAGTAGGAAATTTTTCATATGGTTGCTTTTTATTCATAATTATTACACAACGAAAATAACAAAGGTGATTGTATAGCAAATATAATACTTTTAAGAAATAGAAGTTTTTTTCATTCCATATTGTTCTGATCTATGAACTCTTCTTATAGTTGAGAATAAGCCCAGACATTGAAAATTACCGCCATACCTGACATAACGATAAAGTGTTTTTATTATCTTGATCCACTTGCTTAACACCACCACACACTTGCGGCTTCAATGAAATGATTGCAGGATTACAACGTGCAATCCATTTTTGTCAGGCACACTGTCCAATAAGTAAAAGTCCTCTCAGAATAAAAATCTCATTACAAAAAATGTAAAGACATCGCTTGTTGTTGTATTGTGTCTCCAGGTAAGTCGAAATGATCAACCCGACACTAGCAGTACAACGAGATAAACGGAAGAGAAAGCATACATCAACATTATAGAATTCCCACTGGTACAATAAGCAAGCTAGCCTCGCTACGCAAAAAGTCCTAACATAAAACAATAATACCAATCACCCAAAAAGGAATGAGTTTTCTAATATAAAATGAAACTTCTTAATAAGGTGTAACATTGATTGTTCTATTGTTCCTATTTCTTT
>JADKBV010000013.1 GCA_016714895.1 Saprospiraceae bacterium
GTATCGTTTACCTAACGATGAGGAGTGGGAATATGCTGCCAAGGGTGGAGAAAATTATCAATATTCAGGGAGTAACGATATCAATTCAGTTGCGTGGTATAACTCTAATAGTGGCGGAAAAACAAATAAAGTAGGTTTAAAAAAATCAAATGGCTTTAAATTACATGATATGACCGGAAATGTTTGGGAATGGACGAGTAGTAGTAAAGATGGTGGTTATGTTTTTAGAGGCGGCAGTTATAACGAATTTTATTTATCGTGCTATGTCTGGTTTGATATCTATGACAAACCCGAGGCAAATGCAAAAAATCTTGGCTTCCGACTTGTACGTTAATTTTTGAGATTTATCTCATTGATAAAAAATATCACATATCATGATTTGTGATATTTTTTATTTTGAGGAGTGAAATAAAAGATAAATCGATTAATTAAGTCTGAGAATAATCACAAAAGAGCTAAAATCAGGGTCGTGGAAAGTCAAAACAAATCTCATTCTATCGCCAACTCCGCAAATACCGCATCCAAACTTCTGCCGATACCATCTCCTTTCCATTCTTCAGCACCGGGTATCACCACGGTACTGGCTTTTACTTCTGCCAGGCTTCTGCCGGAGACTATACACGATTGTCCGAATTCCAGGAGTTTTTCAAGATAGTTTTGAAATGCACGTACATCTTCCGCATTGCCGGTGACCTGATATCCTTCGCCTTTGTGTCCGAAGATAAAAACCGTGTCTTTGGAAAAGGTATGCAACACCTTATCAAGTACCTGAACCCAAGACTGTATGTTAGCACCGGCCGTTTTATCGATGTAAGGAAAACGACGGTTGAAAATCAGGTCGGCAAGATGGGCAAGGTTGGCTTTTTCATAATGGACCACAGCATCGCCGTTGGTATGTGCCGGACCAAAATAAAACAATCTGATGTCTTCATCACCGACCTCAAACCGGGTGGTATCCGAAAATGAGACCGTCGGAAACACCGCTTTATCCATGGCATTTTGTTCTGCGGCGACCCTTTTATAATGATTTATGGCATTTTCATGGGCAACGTGCACTCCGATTCTGTCCTTGAGGACGATATTGCCGGAGGTGTGATCACCATGATGATGGGTATTGATGAGCAGGTCAATTTTTTGACCTTTATGATATTTATATATTTCGGCCAACAGGTTTTTAACCTGATCAGGAAATTGTGTGTCTACAACCGAGACCGCATTTTTACGAATGGACCAGCCGATAGTGCCGCCTTTTTCTTCAAAATAACCAACACCTCTTCGAATTTCTTCAAAGCGGTAGGTTCCGGAATTTACAGAGGAAATCTGGATCATTTTATTTGTTTTACATCCGGGAAAAATCACAAAACCAGCTGCAGCCATCGCTGATTGATGAAGAAAACTTCTTCTTTGCATGTTTATGGATTTATTTTGTGTAAATGTACTATTTCTTTTATTTAGGTGAAAATAAAATACAATCTTAAAAAATCCAAACAAACGGATAAAAAAAAGGAGGTCAAAACAACCTCCATTTTTTACGGATATATCGAAACAGATTAGGCAGAAAATCCGACGCTGCTGTTGATTTGTTGAGACCATTTTTCGGATTTGGACAGTTGGTCTGAAACCTGAAAATCTTTTTCTAATGAAAAAAGATCAAAAACTTTTTCTCCTCCCTGACTCAGAACAAAAACCAGCTGGATTTTGTCGATGATTTCAGAACTACCGGATGCCGTCGTGACGCTTTTTTTGAGGGTGCGTACTTTACATTCTTTGATTTGCTCAAAAGAAAGACAGTCGTATGCTTCCGGCGTCTGCACATCCGGTGTAAAACAAACGACCTTTTGATTGGTATCGATAGCAAGTCCTTTTTGGTTGTACAATTCTATCTTGCCTGAAGAAAAACCTTTAGGTCCGGCAAAAGTTGAAAAAGTTTTTTGAAGGTTTTTTTTGTTATTGTTTCCGGCCAGATACATCCATACAAACGGGATGATGATCAATGCCATAATGATGATAGAAAATAAAATATTTCCTGATTCCATGATTGTTTATTTTTTGATAATTAATGGTTGATTGTCCTCAAAAAGAAGACAAAATAAAAATATTAAAATGTTACCATTCTGATTGCAAAAACAATCAGATGATCTTTCTCCGAACCTTATAAAGGTTTGGGTACCAAAATTTATAAATTACCAAAAAAAATGAAACGGAAATAACGCCGCTGAAAGAAGGGAAACAGCGACAAAAGATGAAAATACCTGATTGTATTCGAGGAAACTTTGTTCCAAAACGCCTTTATTAAATACCTCCGACGTTTTGTACCCAAAACCATAAGATTGGTAGTCGTTTTGCTGAAAAGAAGATGTTTGCTGATTGTTTTTTTCTAACTTAGCCGCAAAGGTTAAGGATGTATATCCAGCTTTAAATTCGAATTGTTTTTTGTTACCGGAAGTTAAAAAGACAGGTTTTACCGGATTTCCGAATAAAGGAAACAGGTAGAAACATAATAACAATAAAGAATAAAAGGACTTTTTAACCGGATTCATCATACAAAGGTACAGGAAAAATAGTTTGGTTTTATTAATGAATTGATAATGTGTGTAAAATGATGTCTTTTCTGCGTTTGGATGAAAAAATCGTGGATTTCATAAGCCAAAAACCAAGATTTCTGTCGCCTAATTTAGCTACTCAATTTTTTAATCATTCCTTGAAAAATCAAACCGTGAAAAGGCAATACGGCGTACCAGTACAACCTACCCAAAACACCCAAGGGTCTGAAGGTAGCCGTCTGATGTAATATATCGTTTTCGTCGATACGGAATTCGAGCCAGGCCTCCCCCGGAAGTTTCATTTCCGCATACAATAACAACCTTTTTTCAGATTTTTCTGCAAGGAGAACCCGCCAGAAATCCAATGCGTCACCCGTAAAAATTTCAGTTTGACTTTTTCTTCCCCTTCGCATACCTACCCCACCAAACAGCTGATCAATAAAACCTCTGATTTCCCAGAGTACATTTCCGTACCAACCATTCTGACCGCCAATGGACCATATTTTTTCGAGAGAACGGCTACTATCAGCAACCTTTCGGTTCCGGATGTCTTTAAAACATCCATTGACAGGCACTTCAATATATCTTGAAATGCCATCCTTGAGAATGTCACTGGTCAAAGCGTCTTTCCAGCTCGAAATTACCTGATTTTGTTCGATTTTGTCAAATGCCAGGCGTATGGATGTTTCATAGTCCAAAAGCGTAATTCCCAGCAGAGAAGCAAGATTATTTGGCCTGCAAATCACTTCCACTTTCATACTGTTGACCAGATTTTTGGCCAAAGAATAGGAAGTAGAGGTCACAAAGTACAACCAATAAGATGAAATTTTGGGTGTCATGACCGGAACAACAAAAATATACCTCTTCAGCTTGCGGATTTTGGCAAAAGAAAGTAACATTTGTTTGTAACTCAAAATATCCGGTCCTCCGATATCATATACGTTTCCGAAGGTGGCAGGTACATCTCTGACACCATCTAAAAACTGAATCACATTGCGTATAGCTATAGGCTGGCACTTGGTTTTCAACCATTTGGGTGTGATCATGACCGGCAGTTTTTCTACCAGATCCCGAATGATTTCAAAAGAAGCACTTCCTGATCCCACGATGATTCCTGCACGCAAAGTGGTCATCGCAAACCGGCCATCAGACAATATATCTTCCACTTTTTTTCGCGAAGTGAGGTGACGGGACAATTGTGTTTCATTGACGATGCCACTGAGATAAATTACCTGCTGTACTGTCGTCTGATTCATTCTGTTTTTAAAATTTTCTGCACAGGAAGCTTCGAGGTTTTCAAAGTTGTCACCAATAGATGACATGGAATGTATGAGGTAGTAGGCAATATCAATATCGTGAGGAATCATGTTTACTGAATCCGGGTTGAGAAAATCCACTTCCAGAACTGTAATATGTTGTTTACTATAATTGTGATAATTAAACCGTTTGGCATCCCGGACGCAACAGACCACGTGATGACCTTTTTCGAGAAATACGGGAAGCAGTCTTTGGCCGATGTATCCGGTCACACCGGTGAGCAATATTTTTTTTTGTTCCATGTGAAGGCAGGTGTTATGGGTGATGGGGCGAAGGTGTGGTAAGGTCATAACATAACTTGGATTGTTATGTTTTTGATTTGAAACAAAATATAAAAGCTAACAGACCCAATGTACTGGTTGGAAAAATATTTGGGTAAGACCTACCCTGCGATAGTGATAGTAGCGGGCACGCAGCGAAGCGGAGTAAAGCGGATAGCACGGGCTGAAAGCATCGCCCAAAATATAAAAAAAATGCCCCCAAAAAAGGAGGCATTGTTCAAAAAGCCAAACGCTGTAAAATATTTTCAATGGTTTTTTTCATAGTCAGAAAGTAGTCTAAAGTGGTTTTATTCAGGTCTGAATTCCCAGTTTGCTTTTTTCGCTTCACAGTTGATTTTTACGGTCCCGTTCGGGTAGCGAAAGTACAATTCATCGTTTTTAAGTGCCAGATACCTGAGATTGTCCACCGACAATCTTGCATGGTGAATGTTTACGGTAGTTTCATGAGTTTGAGGGTCGTTGAATGATACATGCAGTTTTCCGTCATGTTGTAAAATATGAATTTCTTCATTTTCGAAAATGATCGGTTTGGTGATTTTAATAGTGTCCTTAGTTGATCTTGGCATTAACATAAATGTTAAAGCTACGAAACCGGCAGGTGAAGAAAATCCTTCGCCTTTATCGCATGAAAAAAGAGAAGAAGCGATGAGTAAAAAGATAAAGAAATTTTTCATTGTATTTTTTGTTATAAAATTTAGAATTAATTGACAGGACAAAATTATAGTGATTTTTTCGGAAATTTTCAAGTTTTTTCAAAAAAGAGTTGCGGAATCCGCAACTTTGTTTCCTTATTAGTAGACTTTTTTTCAAAAAGTTGCGGAATCCGCAACTTTTCCTCAAAAAAATTGCTATATTAGCAACTTTTATATATATGATTTCTCTATGTATTGTTATTTTGGTGAAGCACCAAAATTGAAAATTTTGACTGACCAGTCAAAAAAAAAGTTTACACAAACCAAAAAATAATGGAGTATGTAAGCCGGGAGAGGAAAGTCTGTAGTGATTTCTTAATACAAACCAATAATAGCCAGTCTTGCCATCAGATAGCTGACGGTAGACTCTGCACCCTGATTGAGATTGACATTATGTTCTTCCAGACCATCGTAACAGCCACCGGTTCGGGGATTATACATAATCTGATGTAAGTGATTTTTGCCTAAAAACCATTGGAAGGATTGTTTCATTTTTTCCTGATACCCTTTGTTTTTAAATACCTCAGCAAATCGTTTTAAGGCAAGAACGGTATATGCCACATCGATTGGTTGCTCACCGCCGGGAGTATAATCTGGCATTTTTTTATCTTTATACATCCAGGTTTGATTAGAAATCACTTTCATCTGATGACCGTAAAATGTTTTTGACAATAAAAAGTCAAAGGATGTTTCAGCAGTTTCTTTGTAAATTTCTTCTCCTGTTGCGAGATAAGCGCACAACATAGCCTCAGGGATGGTACTGTTGCCGTACGTCAGATAAGATTCATACCACAACCAGGAAGGATTGGATTCGTGAAGGAACATATTGAGCAATCTTTTGGCCAGCACAAATATTAATAGTTTGTAGGTTTCATCCGGCAGATAGGTATTTGCAAAGTACAGACCTTTAATAATAAACGCCATAGAACGTGTGGAATGAATTTTTGTCGCTCTTTTTATGGATGTATCAAATAAATCATGTACGTCCGTCAATAAACTTTTGGGCAGCAGATCACCTATGGACAACAGGTAGCCCAATGACCAAATGGCTCTTCCGTTGGAATCTTCGAGATTGGTTTCACCATTTTGAGTGGTAAACACCAGATTTTTATCCACATAGTTCAAAAAATCGCCTTCCTTTTGAAAACATCTTTTAATAAAATAAAAATACGTTTTGATATACCGCAGATCATCGGGATCCAAAGTCATTTTATAATGTTGAGAAATGGCTATCAAAGCCCGGGCATTGTCATCCAGGGTATATCCTGTTTCCAAATCAGGAATGTTAATTTTAGAAAATTGTATGATGCCAATGTCCGTAGTCATTTTTTTGACATGCGACAGATTTATTTCAGGCAGATTATAATGCAAATGAAAACGATCATGCAGCAGATTTCCAAATAAAACAGCATGTGAAATGGCAGAATTTTCCCAGGCGGTTGACGCTATTTGATGTAGTCCGTTCATGCTCAGGGTATTCCTGAAATTTTCGTTTTCAAGCAAAAGAATGGCCGCTGCAGCCAATTGATCCGGAGCACAAAAATCAATAATGACCCCGGCATCTTTTCCAAGTACTTCCGTAGCATGGGGAATCGGTGTGGAAATGATCGGGCAACCACAACTAATAGCATATACAAATGTGCCGCTGACAGCCTGGTTCGGATCTTTGGAAGTAAACAGATAAATATCTGTAAGTTGCAGGTATTCCAACAATTCTGACAAAGGCAGAAAGGCATTTACAAACCTTACATGATCCTGTAATCCAAGGGTAATAATCCGTTCTTTAAGCATATCTCTGTAAAACTCTCCCTCTCTCAAAATAGTCGATGGATGGGTTTTACCAATGATTAAAAAAACGGTGTCCGGTTCAAAGGATATAATTTCAGGCAATGCCGCGAGCGTCGTTTCAATATTTTTGCCGGAGCCGAGAAAACCAAAGGTAGATAACACCTTTTTGCCGGTCAAACCATATTTTGTTTTGAGTGTATCTTTGTCTTCATGGACCACCAGATGGGTTCCATGAGGAATAACTTCAATTTTTGATTTTGAGATTTCATAGTCACGACTCAGAATCTCCAATGAATTTTTTGTCATCACAATGAGTCTGTCAGCAGAAACAGACAATGCACGAACCATTTTTTTGTGCAAAAGATTTGGATTGGGCAATACAGTATGAAATACAATCACTACAGGTTTTTGTATGTGATGCAACATGTTGATCAATTCCTGACCATGCTGACCATATAACCCAAATTCATGTTGTAAAACTACCACATTGATCAGTGGATTATTGTTGATATCATCGGCCAACTTTTGATAAGACGTTTTTTGATCGGTATGCAGAATGTGTGTTACTTTTTGGGGATACGTATGATTTTCCGATTCAGATGCCAATGCGCAGATCTTTATGTTGAAAGATTCCCCAAAAGATTTATTGAGTGTAAGGATTAAATCCTGCGTATAGGTAGCTATACCACATTCCCTTGGTGGAAAAGTTGTAATAAAAAGAATTCCTATTTTTTGTTGTAAGGGCGACAAAATATGGTTAATGACTTTTGAGACCGATTCTTTTGGTTCTACCAAAGACAATACCGAACCCATTTCCGGTTTACGTGATTTAACTAACATGTTGTACTGAATTTAATTTGAGTTCCTGAAGTAAAGCTTTGATGTTAACAGAAGCACAAGCGATGCGCTCATCTGCTGCCCCGTAATAAATAAACAATTCATCTTCAATGACAATAGCACCTGTAGGGAAACAAACATTATTCACTTCACCCGTAAGTTCCCAGCCAAACTCCGGAAAAAACAATGGATAAGGCAAACGGGCAATTTCCTTTTTCGGGTTTTCCAAATCGAGAAGAGCGGCACAGGCAGAATATACATAACCTTCAACGGAATCATGGACACCATGATATATGATGAGCCATCCATCTTTGGTTTTGACAGGAGGGCAACCACCACCGATATAACTCATTTCGTGCGTATATTTTGGTGCCATCACTATTTGGTCTGAAAAATTATCCAGATATTTATTCCAAAATGCCGGAGTCAGATCTGCCAGGGTATCAATATATAAAACCACCTGAATATCCGGTTTGATCCGGTGAAAAAAACATAACTTTCCATGTATCCTTTCGGGAAAAAATATTACGTTTTTGTCCCACACCAATATTTTGTCGGACGTTGATTCGTATCTTCTTTGGTGTTCGTTGTATCTGAGATATTTATCATTCAGCGGACCGGAGTTATTTGTCAGATTTTTAAATTCCTGATAAGTGATTTGAGGAACGATAACGCCTTTTTTGTTCCATGTTTTCAGATCCGTTGATGTAGCCACTGCTCCGAGGGCATTGGTACCGTCGTAGGCTGCATAACTCATGTAAAATATTCCGTCAATGTGAACCACTCTGGGGTCTTCGATACCCTGGGATTCATAATCAAATTCCGAAACCATCAAAGGAGTCTGTTTTCTGTATAATACGGTGAGCGGTGTATCCAATATACAATAACCTACGGTAGAATGATTACCAGTATGAACCGCCCGGTAAAACATATGAATTTTGTTTTCAAAAAAGATTACTCCGGGATTCAAAACCCCTTCATTTTCAAAATCCAGCATTGTTTTTTCCAATACTACACCATGTTTTTTTACTTCCAGCATCCTATGTTTAGTTTAATTGATGAAATGATTTTTTTTCGTCCCAAAAGTAGGAAGCAACAAGCGGTCATAACAAGCGTTCTGCCCACTTGTTGCTATATCCAAACATCAAGTCGTTTTTCCTGTCTTTCCGGTTGGTTTTGGGTGAAATGCCTCAATAACACTGCTGGAAGTTGAAATTTTACCTTCATTTTTATATGAAGATCCTTCTTTGGTTTTACCGGCCGATTTGTCTGCCGGGGACTTTTTATGATTTTTTTGGCCTTTATCCTTGCTCATAATAATAATATTAAATTGTGAATACATTTTCACAAGACAAAGGTCCGATATATATTATGGAAAAGATTACACAATTTAATGATTACATTACATAATCATATCTTTTTAGATAAAATGACTTATTTAAAAATTTAATTGTTCTCTACCCTTCACTTTGCAATCAAAATAATAAACTTTTATCATATAGCGACCTTACTTAATCAATTTAATCACTTTAGCAAAAAAAATACCTGAATACAAAACTATAAATCAGAATTGTATAACAGGTATTCAAACCGTATATCTGGTCAGTCATGGAGTTTAAACCACATGGAAATAGGTAGGGAATTCAAAAAGCAGAAATCATTCAGTAATGATAATCAATTTTTTAATAATTTGAAAATGAGTTTCTTCATTTTCAGGCTATTGTTCTGCCTTTTCTACAAATCCGTTTAATTTCGTTTCAAGATCAGCCATAAGTTTGTCTCCTTGTTCGCTCATCCTTCTCCTGGTGGATTTGCCTTTATGTGGTGCAAATAAAATACCTAATACCGCACCGGCAGCGGCTCCTGCCAAAACGCCTAAAAAAACTTTATTATTATTCATCTGAATAAATTTATATTGTTATGTAATATACAAAGGTATCAGTTTTGAGGCCGCAATATTTTACATAATTATCGAATAAAATTACAACTTTTAAGGAAGGATTAAAATTTTATAAATAAGAGGATTATATAACTTTTAAAAAACATTATGTAAAATATTTCCAAAAAATACTTCAACCTTTGTGTGTTCATTTTCGAACAATTATAAATGTATATATCATGACAAAAAAAGTTTATTTAGCCGCAGTTTTCCTGCTGGTAACAGGGATCTCCGCAAAAACACAGACCCTATCTATAGGACCGTTGGCTGGTGTAAATCTGATGACCATCAGTGATACCAACTCACCAAAAATATTACCGGGATTGATGGCAGGAATATTTGGAAATTACAGTATCAACGAACATTTTGGTATAAATGCAAAATTGATGTTTTCTCAAATGGGAACGGGAACTGATATTTCTGATGATATAGTCAGGTTAAATTACATCCAACTTCCTGTATCTATGGTATATTTTTTCGGAAATAACGGCAATACAATAAGACCAAAAATATTTGCCGGTTTATACGGTTCCTATTTACTGCAGGCAAGAGATAATAACGGTAATGACATTGTATTTCCAAATGGCAATGATGTATATGTAAAACCAGATTTCGGAGCTCAGATTGGCGCAGGACTCAACTTTATTATCCGACCACGTACCTGGCTGAATATAGATGCCGGTTACAGTACCGGATTCAACAGTATTGTAGATGTGGAAGGGACCAAAAACAGAAATAACGGATTTCAGATTAGCGCCGGCGTTAGTTTTCCTCTAAATGATTAAACTGTATTAAATTAAAAACAGTTAATCACTCAACTGATCAAAAGATTAAGGTATTAGTTATTAATCGTTTTTAGGCCACCGGGAGGTAATAGTTCCGGTGGCTTTTTTATGGAAATATTTTTCCTTAAAAATTATGATTTATAAATTACGCTACTTCAAACCATTCAATTATAAATTCCTTTCTAAGGATTCCAGATCATTAGTATTTATAATCCCTAAAACACATACCAAACAAATTTAAGTTCTACCCAATCAAAGAATTGTTTGTTCATAAGTTTGATTTACAAAATTGCCCAAGTGCTACCATTTCTGCCTGACCGATACATCCTTCCTGATCATCGCAATGTCATACCTTAATCAACAGATCATAAAGGTGTAATTATGCTTACAGTAAGGAAATGATCTGAAAAACATTAAAAGTTGCTTTCCCCAATAGTATATTATAAGATATATATTTCAGAAAAAAAATTCAGTATCATTATAATAATATACTACCTTCTACCCTATTCGTCTTATGATTATTCAAAGTATCGATTGGACTAAATATAAAAGAAAAATATAATGTGGCAATTATCCGTTATCATTGTCAATAAAAACATATGTATAAAACGTATCAATACCGGGAACCATGTACAGTAGTGTTATAATACATCGCTACTCTGTTTAAACCGCAACCTATCTTGTCTTTAGTTAAGAATCATTCTCAAAAGGGCAAAAAAAAACAAGTCTTATTTGTTATTACACAAATAAAACTTGTCAAATTACAGGAATAAAATTGTAAATCTTTATATTCTGGTTTCCTGATTAATTTATTTTACAACAATCTATACCCGGCAGTTGCCTGAAACCAGGCATTTTTGTATCTTGGTGTGGAGTTAGTGCCATCACCATGATTAGTCGTCAGGTCCCATGAACCTCTCAAACCTATCACAGTTCTATCCAGATTCACATTAACACCAACAGAGGCGCTCAATATGTTTTTACGCAAATTTTCATTTTTAAACACTTCAGACTGTTCAAAACTCGAAACAGAATTTTCGAATTCGTCCTTTTGTCTTAATAAATATGAAAACTGTGGACCCGCCAATATTGTCAGTGCATTTACTGGCTTCACGGCAAAATAAAGCGGAATATCAATAAAATTTGTGGTCCTTGTCAGACTGTAAGAACTTCCCAACAAATTGCCTTGTGCTTTAAATCCCTTCTGAGAAAAAAGAACTTCAGGTTGAACACCTGCATATTGACCAAGTGGAATCGCCATAAATACGCCTCCTGCAAAACCAAATTTTCCGTCTGCTCTGAAATCATCCCCTTGAGCGTCATAAACATTGGCATAATTAGCTCCCGCTTTGACTCCCATTTGAAATTTATTGCGACCTACATCCTGAGCCAAATTATTTCCGACAAACAGAATGGTAAAAAGTAAAAATAAAATAAATTGTTTCATGTGTTTATATTTAGTTTGGCACTTAAAAGTGCATGATTTACAGGCAACAGCGAATCGATAACTTCATTTTATCCGGGTTACTACCAAATTCATTCTACATAGTATATGATCATTTGGTTTGGTATACCGTGAAAAGATAAATGATTAAAAATAATTGCCTGTATATAATAAATAAAATCTATTGTTCGGCTAAAATATTATTTTTTGTTCCCGAACTCAGTTATGGCATTACCAAGATTATCCATATCCTTATCAAATTCTGTTTTGAACTTTTCCCAGCCGTCTTTGCCGTCAGCTTTGTACTCATCCATTTTCTTCTTCATATCGCTGTTTTTAAGTTCAAGCTCTTTGATTTTATTTTGATAATCAGCTTTTACTTCCTTTTTTTCTTCTGCGACACGCGCATTAAATTCTGCGATACTCTGTTCGTTTGCTGTAATTCTTTCAGAATACATCATTCTGTGTTTCTCGACATCAGCAAGGTAATCATCTTCAGCTTCCTGAAGTTCTTGTTCGGCTTCAACTACATTTTCTTCTGCATTCGTTACCTTTTGTTTTGCACTATCGCAACTGAACATTACTGTTATAAAACCTGATATTACAATCAGTGCTAATAATTTAAATGATTTCATTTTTATTATTTTTTCCGCAAATGGCGGTACATTCGTGAATAAATTTTCACTCAATTAATTCTATAAATAAAATATTCACAGATTAATTTATTTTACAATTAATAAAAACAGGAGAAAACTCAGATAAATCTTTATTATCTGTCAACAGATATTCCTGTTACATAACGGATTTTTTAAAATCTTGCTGTGGTAATCACAACGTCGTAGTCAGGATTCAAAACATTTGCATCATTTTCCGCCGTGATAAATATTTTTATCGGTGTAAAACTTGTCACTGTTTTAAATTCAGCTTTAAGTGTTTTGGAAAAAGTTCCGTTGTCTGTAATAATCTGTCCGATATTTTTTATCACTTTCTGATCCGTTTCCATCCATACAATATACATGGATTTTGCCGGTGTCAATCGTGAAGGTTCGGAAAGATTAATCAGTGAAACCTCAATAGTGTGGTTTTTATTTTTATCTATTTTTACTTTCACATTGCCTCTGGCAGCAGGTACTTTTGATGATGTCAAAAATGCTTGTTTGTGGGTACATGAAGTAAAAAATAAACCAAAAAATAAAATTGTTGCCAACATCTTTCCAATATGGAAATTTGGCAACCTGAAAGAAAAATTAAAATTGGTCATGATGATTAAATTTAGAATACAAAGGTAAGAATAGCAGCGGATGAAATTGTTACATAATTATTGGAATAATTTATAATATTTAATTTCTGAAATACATAATTATTAAATAAATAATAAGAAATAAAATCATCATTTTTTCTACAAAAAACCAATGTATCTTCAAAATAAAATAACTGCAAATAATTAAATTCTGAACTGAATACAATCCCTGATTCATCAAATTATAAACTATTCATAACCACTTTTAATGACGGTCATGATCATCTTAAAACGGCCATTAGACTTTATCAGATTGGGCGCATGTGCCGGTATAACGATAGATTGTCCGACCCTCAAGTAGTTTGATTCATGATTGATCACTATTTCAGCCTGGCCATCAATAACCTGGACAAAAGCATCAAAAGGAGATGTTTTTTCTTTCAATCCTTCACCGGCATCTACAGCCATAAGAGATATATTTCCTGTGATTTTTTTAATTATTGTTTTGATGACAACAGAATTTGGCACATATTCAATAATTTCTACTGTAATAAAAGCTTTTGATTTTTCAAACTCTGCATTATCCATCTTGATTAAATTATCACTCACAATTAAAACAATCAATGTATCGGTTTGCTACAGAAGATTTTTTTGTTACCTAAAACCAACTTTTATGAAAAAAAACCAATACAGTCCAAAGCTATCCGTTAATTTGATCTGTTTAGTTAATATAACTACATTCACCAATCGCAATCAAACAAATACAATTTTGCATTTACAACCCAAACATTTGATTCAGTCAGATTTTTAAACTTTCCTAAAATCAAACTTAAGATTTACCAAAAGGTAACTACTCTGCTACTTATGATCAACTGAAAGATTTATTTCTCAATATACAGCATTTCATACATCAAAAAAAATAAAAAATAACCACACCTCAAGAGAAAAATAATTACAATGTATTCATATTTATAATGCAGCAAAATAGTCACACTTACCGTTAATCTTCGGACATGATTTTGTTAAGCTCTTCTTTGGACTTACCCAATTTGATTTCAAGCTTTCCCATCATTTCATCCTTTTTACCTTCAACAAATAACAAATCATCATCTGTTAAATTTGCAAAAACTTGTTTAAGTTTTCCTTTTTGTTTGTCCCACAAACCTTTTACTGCTTCTTTGTTCATATTTATTGAGTTTGATCTCTTTTCAGAGAATTGTTACAAAATTGAATACACTTCACTGTAAACTGGAAAATAATTTTGTCCTGATTTATCATGTACAGGTACTATAATATCCTGTAGTCAATATCAAATAAAGATATTGCTTTGTATTTTTATTTCCAAACTATGAAAATAATGATTGTTACTTGAAGCTGAATAAATTATAACACATTCAAAACCTTCAATCAACAAATTCCATTACCATGATAAATTTAAAACAGTTTTCCTCCCTGAATTAACCTTAAAAGAATGGCAATTACAGCGATTACTAAAAGTATATGTATAATACCGCCGGAATTATACCCGACAAATCCAACAAGCCAACCGATAATGAGTATGACTGCGATAACATAAAGGAGATTTCCCATTTTTTGGATATTTAATCGTTTATAAAATATTTGTTGTCTTTATTGTCCTTTCACGGACCTGACAGGTCAAAGGTAAGGCAAGTACAACTAAAAACTTTTACAAAATTATATCCAATATTTACAAAATTTTAATTCGGGTTAATTTCTGTTACTATTTGATGGTTTAGAATTTATTTTCACAGGTCTTCAAGTTGTATTCTCGATCTATGTTGTTTCATTTTTTTAAAATACGTTGGTGTCAGACCTGTCACTTTTTTAAATTGATTGGATAAGTGTGCCACACTACTGTAGTTAAGTTTGTACGATATTTCCGTTAGATTTAATTCATCGTACAGCAATAATTCCTTGACTTTTTCAATCTTATGCGCTATGATAAAATGTTCTATGGTGGTACCCGTAACCTCTGAAAATAATCCGGATAAGTAGGTATAATCCTGTTGAAGTTTTTTACTCAGAAAATCCGAATAATTTATTTCCGGAAGGTGATCAGAATAGTGAACCATTTCCACCACTACATTTTTTATCTTTTCTATAAGCATGGATTTTTTATCATCCATCAGGACAAGAGAAAAAACAAGCAACTTTTTTCGCAAAGTAGCCAAATCTTCAGTGGAAAGGTCTTCAATGACATCTACTTCTCCCAATTCTAAGGACCGGTATTTTATCCCCATTTCTTCCAATGACGTTTTGACGGCCATCTTGCACCTCAGAGAAACCATATATTTGATGTATAACTTCATTTTTAGATATTTGAATCAGATTCTTTTGGAAATAAAATACAAAATACATTAAAAACTTCATTAAAAAATGTAAAATTGATTATATTTTTTCAATAAAAAAGTTTTCCTGATATTTTTTATCAGAAATTTTTAAAATACACCTGTAAAGCATGGAAAATACGTTTTTTTTTTAACAATAGGACTCAAATCATCATTTTACATCCCCTTTTGATATCAAATAGGTATCGTTTGATTCATACAAATCATCCTGCAAATTGCCTCAATACCATAAATCAAAATGATAAATATTTTTGGTCAAAATTATTTATTAACTTATTTTGTATTTAACCTGTCTTTATGATACCTACCCTCTTCTTGAATATTTTTTTTAACGCTAATGTTGGTTATAAATTCCTATTACAAAATCACACCGTCCCGCATTTCGATGACACGATCACTGTTTCTTGCAAATTCATCATCATGGGTAACAGCGATAATGGTCTGACCAAAAGAGGATGTGAGCTCTTTGAAGATATCAAACACAATGGCCGTATTTTTACTATCGAGGTTGCCGGTGGGTTCGTCACACATAATCATCAAAGGATCGTTGATCAGAGCCCTGGCTATAGCGACTCTTTGTTGTTGTCCTCCTGATAATTTACTGGCAGGTTTGAGCGCCTGATCTCTGAGTCCGAGCATATCGAGTTTTTCATAAGCTTTTGCCTCTATTTCCTGTTGCGAAAATTTTCCTAACCTGAGCGCCGGAATCATAATATTTTTAAGGCATGAAAATTCCGGTAGCAGATAGTGAAACTGAAAAACAAATCCGATTTTGTGATTACGCAGAGCGGCAAGATCATCCAGGCTTTTGCCTGTGACTTTTTCGCCGTCAATCATCAGCGACCCGTCGTATTCTGTATCCATAGTAGACAGAATATAGAGTAAGGTAGACTTACCACTGCCGGATTTGCCGATCATGCTCAAAAACTCACCTTTTTTAACCCCAAAAGATATGTTTTTTAATACCTGAAATTCGACAGGATCGTGAAAATATTTATTGATGTTTTTGGTTTCTAAAATATTCATAATAAAATGTATTTGATCACAAAAAGTAAAAAAAGATGGCAAAACCTGCCGCAAAACTATCAGTGCTTAATAAAATGATGTATATGTAACATAATAAAACGCTCACCTGAATAACCTGCCTACGTTACTTTTTGTATTATTTCCTAAAAATAGATACCGGGTCAACCTGTGCTGCTTTCCGTGCAGGCAGATATCCGGCAAAAAAGGTAATGATCATACCGATGACCACGCCCTGAACAAATTTGGTCGCTTCATAATCAATCGGAAAATATCCTATGTCGCCACCTATATACACTTTTTTAAGGATCGTGATCAGCACCGTCGCCATTACCATTCCACCGACGACACCCATCAAACCAATCGAAAGCGCCTGCGTCAGAAATATCCTTACTACATCGTTGCCTTTAAACCCCATCGCTTTGAGTATGGCAATATCATTGATTTTTTGAGATACCGTCATATTCAGGATATTGTAAATACCAAAACCTGCGACGATGAGGATGGTCAGGGAAACAAAAGTAATGACAATACGACGCATCCTGAAAGCTGCCATCATGGTTTCATTGGCTTCCTTCCATCCTTCAGAAGTATATCCTGTCAGCGTTGTAAGAGATTTTGCAACCGTGGCTGCATTTTCAGGATCTGTTATGTTGACATTGATATCGGTGACATAACTGTTGTTTTCGCGCAATAATTGTTGTGCTGTACTCAGATTGATATAGGACTTTGTTTTGTCAATGACACTATTGTTGGTTTTAAAAATAGCTACTACCTTAAGATTGCGGCTGATGCCCCTTGAAGACGATATATTGATGTTGTCGTTTATGGATAGACTCAGTTTTTCAGCAACACCACTTCCAATGGCTATACCGTTTAAGTTGGTATGTAATTTTTCAAAATCACCTTCGACAACAGTAGAACGGATATTAAACATCAGATCAGCTTCCTGAGGTTTGATCCCAACTGCCTGACCGGCAACCTGTGTTTTGCCAATATTGTAAAATATCGTTGCCATAACCTGGGGAGTAACCACCGTAACATCTTTATCTTTTTGAATCAGGGTGACCACTTCGTTCGGGTTTATGATGGTATTACTCATCGGGACCACCTTCGGATTCACGATGATGTTTTTGCTGTCGCTATCGCCGATCAGTGGTTTACTGACTACATCATCGCGATAAACCCGTATATGGGGTGTATTTTTGAATATGGATTCATTACTTGTTTTGTCAAACCCGACGAGCATGCTGTTCATAAATATGTATATCGACATACCCAATAATACACCCATAACAGCAACCAGGGTCATTTTTTTGTTGGTAAAGAGATAGGTTACCGCTATATCTGTGTTGATATTCATAAAAAATGGAGTTGTGGTGATAAAAATTTGCTCATTGATCTTTTAAAACTGAAGGGATCCAACATAAAAGAATCATCAGGGTTTCAAAGGAAGTAAAATATCGTTTTCAGTGAGACCTTCGATCACTTCTACATAATCTGTCGAAACAATACCTGTGCGAATGGTTTTTTTGTCTTTATCCCCTTTTGTCATTACCGTGTTTCCATAGCCCATATATTCTCTCGGAATAAGTAAGGCATTCTTTTTTTCTCCGGTAAGGATGTTGCCCTCCAATGGAGTTCCATAAATATTTCGTTCCTGAGGCAAATCTTCATCAAGGATTATTTTACAAATAAAAGATTGAGAACCCGCATCAAAAGCAGAAAGAATTTCCGAAACTTTGCCATTATACACCTTTTCTTTATCCGTATTCAGGCGAATTATGGTTTTTTGACCGATTTTTACCTTTCTGATGCTGTTTTCATCAACAGTAAGGACAATTTCAATCTTTTTGGGTTGTGCAATGACCGCAATGACATCCCCTTTTCTGACAAAATCGCCTGTACTTTTCATTTTTTTGATAATGGTGCCATCGCCGATAATCGTCACTTTGTTATAAGCTTGTACCACCTCATTGTTTTTAACCTGGCCCTTGGTGACTATTTTTTGTTGTCTGGCTTGTTGCAGTACCAAATCATATTGTTTTTTGAGTGCTTCGAGATTGGAAAGTGCGTTTTTTGCCGCAAGGACGGAATTTTCGTATTCCAATCTGGCAATACTTTGTTTTTGGTACAATCGTTCGTAACGTTCAGCCAGTATTTTGTCTTGTTGGTATTTTGCTTCGGCAAAATCTATGCTCTTTTTTAATTGTTGCAAGGCAGGAGCTGATGATGAAAGATTTTCGTCGGCAATAACAAGCTGATCTCTGGAAGTACCTGTATTAATGACTGAAGATCTGTTGTCTATAGTTGCCAGAACGGCCCCCTTTTTGACAGCATCACCGATTTCGTAGTCCGCATCCAGTAAAATACCATCGGTTTGTGCTGTAAGATTGTACATGTCATCCCATTCGATCTGTCCGGGTGCAAAAACCCATTCCTGAATGTCCTGTCGGATCGGACGAACTTCTGTTGCTCCATCTTTTTTGCAGGATAAAAAACTGATCGCCGTGATTCCGGCAAAAAGACTAAAATATAATTTATTGGAAATCATCATAAAAGATTATTTATATACGTTGTGAATGAGGATTTTGTGTTTTGTAAAAGACAAATTGGTCAGGGCATTTGCTTCGTTGATCTGAGCCAGAAGCAAGTCATTGAGCGAGATGAGCAAACGATCCAGGGACAAAATATTTTCCTGAAACTGATCCGAATTTTTTTCATAAGAATCTTTTTTCAATAAGGTAATGGATTGGTAGTTGGTCCATTGTTTTTGCGCTTTTTCATATTCAAGAGCCAACTGACGGAACTGTGTATCAGCTTCATTTTTTGTTTTGGTCTCCTGATTCTGCAGAGAAGATAATTGGTATTGTTTGTTTTTTATCGTTGAAAGCCTTTGAACAGTCGGAAAGTCCCAACTGAGTTTCAGGCCGACAAAATTGTATCGGATATTGGAACTGTTGTCCGCAAAAAAGTTGTCATTGCTCAGACTTTGCCAATTAAATGAAGAGGTAAAGGATAAGGTAGGATAATATTGGTATTCAAGTGACCGGATGTCCTGACGCAAAAAAGATGACTGAAGGACAACATTGCGGTAGGCCAGGGTATTTTTTTCCGGTGTTTGACTTTCGTCAAAAACATTTCCTGAGAGTTTTTCTGAAATTTCAGGTATGATGTTATTTTCAAAAAATAAAGAAAGTATTTGTTTTTGAATATCAAGATTCAGGTCGAGTTGTTCCAATTTATCTTTCAGAGAAATAACATTGACTTCTGCTTCATTGAGTTCCTGTTTTCTGGCAATACCTTCTTCGAAACGATTATTCACAACGTTTTTAATTTTTTCGGCTGTAGCCAGGTTTTCGAGTAATATTTCTTTTTGTTTTTGAAAAGACAGAATGTTATGGTAGGTGGCGTTGACATTCTGATGCAACATAAACTCATTGAGCTGGTTTTGTGTGCGGGTGAGTTCTAAATTGATACGGGCGGCTTTGATCTGTGCGAAATTGGCCATATTGATGATGTCAAACTGTGGTTGAAAAGACAACAGTGTATTGTATTGTTGCCCCAGAGTCACCTCCCTGAAAGAACCTGCGGGACCACCAAATGCTTCCGCGGGAATAAAATTCTGTTGTAACTTTGTATTATTGATCATGGTTGCAGACAATGGCATCCTGGGGTTGAGCACGTTGCCAAGTGAGGTTTTGTAAGCCAGGGATGCAATTTCCGACTGTAGGTTTGCATTTTGGAAAACAAGATTCCGGTTTTTGACTTCATTCCATACCTCGTCCAAAGACGCAAAAAGTCGGCTTTCCTGGCCAGCCAAAAAACCACCGCAGCTCAACAGGAATATAAGCGGAAGGGTTAAAAGACGAAATAAATATACTTTCGGCATAACGATTATTTTTGAACTTGTATCATGGTAAAAAATTGTTGAATCATATGATTACCTTCTTTGGGCAGATCGAATGAAAATGCAGAAAACTTCCATTTAAACATAATGAGGCGAAATCCTCCCATCAAAAAATGAATCAGATCTTCGGGAGGCAATGGAGTATTCCATTCTCCGTTTTTGAGTCCTTCTTCAAACAGATTGATGATAATACCCATTTTATAAAGAAATATTTTTATCACTTCATTTTTGATAATGTCTTTTTCATCGATGAGACCGTCTGACAATGCGACTACTACAAAATGAGGATTTTGGGAGAGGTAAGTAAACTGACTGTTGAATAGTTGTTTGAGCTTGTCCTCTGAGGAAATATCCTGCGCCAATATAGGTTCAAATCGGGATTGTATGTTATGGTTCAGATATCTGATCAGGAGTACGATAATATCCTCTTTACTTTTAAAATGGCGATAGAGTGCGCTTTCGACAAATCCGATTTCGGCTGCCAGATTTTTTATGGTCAGTGCTGAAATGCCCCGGGAAGCGAGAATCCTTCCGCTTGCTTCAATGATTTCCATCTGTCTTTCCGTGATATCCATACGATAAATTATATGTGAGTGAGTATTCACTCTGCAAAGGTAAGATAGTTTTTGATATAAAAAATAATTTATGAAATAATTAACGGAAAACCGGAAAATCATCCATCACTTTTGCCCAATCATCCAACCCGGGCATGTTCATAAAAGGGTATATTTTGTTTGTCCTTTTATGAAAATATTGGAACCTCGACCCTAAACAACATAAATCCCCAAACCAATATTTATATATAAATAAGATGTTTTCAATAAAAAATGTCAGTACCCGCAAGATATCAGCTAAGCCAACATCTTATGTTTCCAACTGCCCATAGTTATGACGATTATCATCCTTTCATTTATTACCCAAGTTTTGCCTTTTGCGTAACTTTGACAAATGATATCACAAAACAATCATATACTTACGCTTAAAGATTACAAAACCAATGGTTTGAATAGTACCTACATATTTAAGGAGTTGACAAAAATAAAAATAATTGACAAGCTCCGGAAACAACCGGTTGTTTTGTTTTTATATTTTTTACTTTAAAAAAAGTCATCATGGTTTCAGCCCTGCGACTTTAGCTCAACACTCTGATGTCATCGGGTTTGCACAAAAAAAGGTTTATCTAAAATACTGACGATTTTTTTGATATAAAAGTCATAGTCTCTTACAAAAACAGACATTTTTACTGAAATTTCCGTATCTTTACATAAAAAGAGCCTCATATCTTCCCCGAAGAAATGCCGGAAGGTAAAAGGCATACACGAATTATAGTTTATAACACCCAAATGACCTTAAAAAAAAATAAATCCATTTCGCCATCACTTTCGGTATCCGGAAACCAATTTCCTGTTGTAGCGATTGGTGCTTCTGCAGGTGGATTGGAAGCGATGATGGAATTGTTGAAATATCTGCCGCAAAACACAGGCATGGCTTTTATTTACGTACAACATCTCAGCCCTGACCATAAAAGTATGTTGACTGAAATATTATCTCAGAAAACAAAAATGAAAGTTCAGGAGATTGATGATATGGACAAAATAAAACCCAACAACGTTTTTGTCATTCCATCCAATAAAGGTATCGAAATCAAAGACGGAAGTATTAAATTGATACCCCGATCTGAAGGCAGTACAGCTATTACCATTGACATCCTTTTTTCATCTCTTGCCTATGCACAAAAGGAAAGGGTTATCGGTATTATTCTCTCCGGCAGTGCCAGTGACGGAACCTTGGGCATTAAAGATATCAAACACGAAGGTGGGTTAACGTTTGCCCAGGATGACTCGGCAAAATTTACCAGCATGCCGCACTCGGCGATTTCTTCCGGTGACATTGATTTTATTTTATCTCCAAAAGAAATCGCATTAGAATTGGCCCGCTTAAGTAAACATCCGCTTATTAAATCGGATGTGGCAAAAACCAATCAGGAAGATTTGATAGATAACGACAATCCGGATTTAAAGATCATTATCAACCAATTATACAAAAATACGGGGGTTGATTTCGGATTGTACAAAATGAACACCATTAAGAGAAGGATCATCCGCAGGATGTTGTTGTATAAAATCAGCTCCTTAAAAGCATATGCAAAACTTCTTTCCCAAAAAAATGAAGAAATTGACATTTTGTATCAGGATTTGCTCATAAATGTTACCAGTTTTTTCCGGGATACGGACACCCACAAATATTTGAAAGAAACGCTTTTTCCAAAGTTGCTCAAAAGAAAAAAAGCAGGTGAAACCATAAGAATATGGGTTCCGGCATGCGCAAGTGGCGAAGAAGCCTATTCGATTGCTATGATTCTCATAGAAATTCAGGATAACCTGTCAACTTCAATACCTGTTCAGATTTTTGCTACTGACCTCAGCGAACAGGCAATAAACAAAGCCAGGATCGGTGTGTACTCAAAACAGGAATTAGAAACTGTATCGCCAAAACGAATCCAGCGATTTTTTGTCAAAGCGGATGTCAACTATCGGGTAAATAAAGTCATCCGTGACATGTGTGTGTTTGCGCCTCATAACATCCTGAGTGATCCGCCATTTTCACGTCTTGATTTTATCAGCTGCTGCAATCTCTTTATTTATTTAGATACTGTCGCTCAAAAAAAAGCCATAAACACATTTCATTATGCGCTAAATAATGAAGGATACGTCATGCTCGGGAAATCTGAAAATATCAGCCAATCAGATAATCTTTTTATCATGACCAACAAAAAGTACAAAATTTTTGAGCGCAAAATAAATTCAGGCTATCAACGGCCTCCCGAATTGTTACCCCGATTGACAACCGCTGGTATTTCCCAAAAAAACATACCTGTCATCCATCGCAATATTGCCCCGCAACATACTTCATACAGCCAAAGAGATCTTGAAACAGCTATAGATGCTGTGCTGGTATCGGAATTTATGCCGGCAAGTGTTGTGATCAATCATCACATGGAAATCATCCAGTTCAGAGGACAAACTGATTTATTCCTTACGCATCCGCAAGGTAAGGCCACTTTTAATATTTTGAAAATGGCGCGTCCGGAAATAGCTTTTGAATTGCGAAATACCATTACAAAAGTCATTAAAACCAATCAACGCATTCGCAAGTCCGGAATTGAGTTAAAAATCAATTTGTCCGTTAAACATATCAGCATTGAAATATTACCGCTTTCTGTTGAATGGCAGGAACCCCTCCTCCTCATTATTTTTACTGAACACGAACAAATTGAAACATACATTGACCCGTCAGGTAACAGCAAAAACAATTCTATTGCCAAAGACAGAAAAATCAAAAAACTAGAACAGGAATTAGCCGCAGCACATGCTGATGCCATATCTTTTTCACAGGAACAGGAGGTATATACACAGGAGCTGCAAAGCGCTCATGAAGAAGTAGTCTCCAGCAATGAAGAGTTACAAACCGTAAATGAAGAATTAGAAACCTCAAAAGAAGAAATAGAATCAGCCAATGAAGAACTGACCACCACCAATCAGGAATTACAAACCCGAAATGATTTGTTGAATGAATCTTATGAATATTCCAATGCTATAGTTTCCACCATGCACGAACCTATGCTCGTCCTTGGCAAAGATCTGCGTGTAAAGTCTGCCAACAAAGCATTTTATGAAAAATTTGGCGTATCAGAACACCAAACTGAAGGTGTTTTATTGTATAATTTAGGCAATAATCAATGGGATATTCCTGCTTTGAGAAAATTACTCGAAGATATTATTCCAAAAAAATCTCAGTTCTCCAATTATGAGGTCAAACATACATTCCTCAATATAGGGGAAAAAATAATGTCACTCAATGCCAGTCAGGTCATTCAAAAAACGCATCGCGAAAAACTTATCCTGCTGATTATTGCTGACATTACCGAGGTCAGAAGGCTTATTGTTGAAAAAGAAATCAGAGAAAAAGAATTATTACAGAAAGAAATCCTTGAGCGACAGACAGAAAAAACAAGGTTAGAAAAAGCAGTTGCCGAAAGAACCAAAGAATTAAAAGAAGCCAATGAATCCCTTGAGGAAAAAAATAAGGAACTGGTAAATATGAACAAAGAACTTGAGGCATTTAATTATGTTTCGAGTCACGACCTGCAGGAACCTTTGCGAAAAATTCAAACATTGGCAGGCATGATTATTGAAAAAGAAAATAAAAATATTTCTGAAAAAGGAAAAAATTATTTTAGCCGGATACAGGATTCCGCGGAAAAAATGAGACAACTTATACACGATTTATTGGACTATTCCCGCATCAGTGCAAATGAAAGAAAATTTGAAAATACAAATCTTAAAGTTATCGTCGAAGATGTCATCAACGAACTGAAAGACATCATTTCTGAAAAACACGCAACCATAGAAGTTAAGGGAATGTGCGAGCTGTATATGATTCCTTTTCAGTTTCGCCAAATGATGTACAATCTCATCAGTAACGCCCTCAAATTTTCTGATCCTCAAAGACCGCCTAATATAAAAATAATGAGCAGGAATATAGAATACAAAAAAATAAAAATCAGCGGACTTCCTCCTCAAAAAAAATATTGTCACATCAGCATCATTGATAATGGTATTGGTTTTGAAAAAGAATTCAGCAACAAAATATTTGAAGTATTTCAAAAACTTCATAATAATGACGAATATACCGGAACCGGCATCGGTCTTGCCATTGTAAAAAAGATTGTTAATAACCATCATGGTGTCATTAATGCAGAAAGCGAAGTAAACACAGGCACAACGTTTAATATTTATATACCCACCACTCAAAATACCTTATTGTAAAATGAAAAACGATCCATTTCAAATAGTCCTTGCCGACGATGACGAAGGCGACAGATTCCTTCTCAAAGAAGCGTTTTCAGAATTAAAAATTAAAACCGTCATTCACACTGTAAATGATGGAACGGAATTAATGGAGTATCTTCATAATAAAGATCTTTCTATACCTTATCTGATTTTTCTTGACCTTAATATGCCACTCAAAAACGGATTGGAATGTTTGAAGGAAATGAAAAATGAAGAAAAATTAAAAAACATTTTTGTAGCTATTTATTCAACTTCCGATCATGAAAATGATGTAGATGAAACTTTCAAAAACGGCGCAAATATATATATTACCAAACCAAATGATTTCAGTAAACTCAAACAGATATTGGAAAAAGCTGTTACGACAGCCTCTCAATACCGGGATTCAATCATGAAAAGAGAAAACTTTTTATTAAAAATTTGATACTGAAAAAATAATATAAAATAGTTACCAGGCTCACTCTCGTCTTTAGGATGAGACAGTCTGAGTTGTTTTGAGAAAAAAAATGAGATCGAAGTAAATATGAAGTCAGATTTTTTTAAAACACAAAATTCCGGATAGACTCAGTACTAACCCTTCAATTCTGAATAATTACACTATTCAAAATACAAATTACATAATTTATCTTTTCATATATATAATATAAAAATATATACAAATATTTTTTGGCTCTTAATTAAAAATCAGTATCCTTTTCCCTTTTTAAATGTGTTGCAAAAGCTGTTTGAAATCTTGGGTTCGTAAAATATTGAATTTTAATATCTTACAATAGCGCACCTGGTATGAATTTTAAAATTCAATAAACAAAACTACCTGGATCAAAGATGTATATTTATTACAGTGTTTCAGAATTCACATCATTCAAGAAATGTAGTTCAATTCGTCGATCCTGTCCATTTTCGCCAGACCATTACATTTCTGAATCCGGTCCAACTATTGGCAGTAGTCTCAATACTTTTTGGGTGTTTCAGAATAATCTGCCTTTTGTCTTTCCACGAACCACCCATGGCAGTATTGGTTTCCATTGTCCATTCACTTACATTACCCCGAATGTTGTAGATAATTTTGCTGTCGTAAGGACCACAACATTCATTAACGTTTCTGGTCGGCTTCCATTTTAGCGTATCATTTTCACACGGTATGATGTTGCTCCAAATATACGGATAGTAGTCTTTACAACTTTCGTGTAAAGAATGTTTATATATTTTTGATTCTATCGAATCTGCATAATGAGCGATAAGCAGCCATTCTTCTTCTGTAGGTAACCGGAAATGGGGATATAATAATTTATCTTTTGGTAATTTGGTTGCCACCAAGTCATTTTCATAAAAGTCTTCTAATTTGAAGTTGTACGCATAACCTTTTTTAAAAGAAATTTTTCGAAACTTAAAGTGATGCAAAAATCCTTCAAAAACCCGCTCAGTTCGCCATTTGGAATATAAATTCGCCTGGCGCTGATCAATATTGACGACCGGATAATAAAAAAAATCCGGATCCACATGATAAGTCATTGAAAGTTTAGTCAAACATGTATCAAAACGATACCAAAAGCTGGTGTCAGGATGGATCATGGGTAAAGCCTCCTCAATTTTTTTATGCCAACTCATAAATTCCTGCCATCCAATGTTGGACATTTCAGATTTATCAACATATAATGTATCGTTTATTCTGACCATATTCAGGATTTCTTTTTTTTGGGTAAATTTTTTCATTCTGTTGAATTGATAGTTTGCACACCCTGAAAAAATAAAAAATAAAAAAAATAAAAATACGATAGGTTTATACTTAGTTAAATACATGGCGGTAAAGTTTATAAAAGTTCTTCATAATATAAAAATCAATTAATTTTTACATCATAAACAGTTCATTACATATAACCTCAACGGTTTTCATATATGTATTAGATACCTTTGGTTTCAAACTGTCATCTTTTTTCTCAAAAAAGACAGAACCACGCCGGCTACCACACTTTGAATGAGTCCGTAAACCAACCAGGACAATACCATCGACAAACTGACTTCCATGGCAGCATAGGTGATCCAGAGTATAGGTACCAGGGCAATAACGGCATACAGTACACCAAACTCAAAACCCGTCTTAAATATATTGCCGGAAAAATACTTTTGAAATCTGTTCCACAAAATCGAAAGAGAATGCGCCAACACAAAAGGATGGGCATAAAATAAAAAATCTCTGTCGCCTTCAGAATTAAACTCCGGACTCAGGTAGTTGACAAAAAACTCCGGAAAATAACCGATACCGATAAAAAGAATGGCATTACTGACGATAAATATGGCTGTTCCCGCACCCAGGGTATTGATGAGTATTTCTTTAAAATGTCCTTTTGAACCGGTCTATCCAGCGTTCCAGTTCTTCAGAGGGTGTTTCGTCGTGTGTCATACTATATCATGTTGGCTTAAAAAGTCAAATATAAAAAATATGTTTAGTATAAATCACTTTTTTATCAAATCAATTACCCTTTATCGATAAATAATTTAAAACCGATACTAACCCTGTATCTCCTATGACGCAGGTTTTACTTTCTTTATCAGAATACACAACTTACTTACTTAAGACGATGAAAGTTTATTTTGGTGGCTTACACATGATTCGCCATTTGAGTACCCTTTACCTTTTTATTTTTAAAATCTGAATTATTCAATTTAGGATTTGTTTTATTAACCAACGGGTAAGGTTTATTAAAAATTTCCTGACTAAGATTAAAATATTCTGATAACGTTCTGATGGTTTGTTTTGAAAGTCCTTTGTTGTAATGCAACATTTTCGAGATTGTCCCCTTGGAAAGGTTTAAAATTTTACCTAAGTCTGAAGCGTTTAACCTGTGGTCTTTCATCAAAAATTTAATTATTTCCACAGGGTTTGAGTTTGTGTATGATCGATTTTCATGATCCCATTTCTCAATTAAAAAAGTCAATAACTCGGCTTCATCCCCGTCTCTTGTTGCAGGATTTTCAACCAATTCATGAAGCTTGTCACAATAAGCTTCATACTGCAATTCTGATTTTATAATTGTATATAACATAAGATATTCTAATATTTATTGATCGTATATTGTAGGTTTAATTTACAAATCTTATCATACTCGGCATGTGTCCCCAACCAGTTTACGAAAAGGTGTATTTTGTTTTGACCAAAATAATAAGAACAAATCATTCTAAACCTGTTTCCACCAATATTAAAAACCACACGGTCACTTCCGTTGCCTAAAATATCTGCAGAACCAAAGGTTTTTATAATATCCTGAGGTTTATTCCAATCTGCATTTGTTATTAAAATCCTCCAAATATCAAAAAAATCTTAAGAATTTTTATGTTCGGACATATAATCGTAAACGGTCTTAATTTTAATAATATGTACCTTCATAACATAAAAAAATTAAAAATGTTTCACAATGTGAAACATTTTTTACAGAATACGCACTTCATGCTGTACTTAATGCCTGACCTCTTCCATTTCATACAATAATATTTTACTTGGACTGACATCCAGTTGCAGCGAAATGACAGAAATCAGTACCAAAAATATGCCGTCTTTGATTTGATCGGGAATGTACACCATTTCAGTAATCGTTTTTTCGGTAAACCATTCATCGCCGTTTTTCCAAAACATATGATGCCCTTCGAGTTTTCCACCATCTTCTTCTCTGTCGACACTCGGCAGATCCAGCATCAGGTGTTTTACGCCCCAGGAATTGATAAGAGCAACAGCTTCTTTTTCGACATAAGTCGGATTATTTCCGGAATAGTTTTTATCCATTTTGCCATCATCATTAGGCAGAGTGCGCAATATCAATACATCAGTGGGTGCTGTTTTTCCAAGAATTTGCAGACTTTCCGCTGTAATGACTTTGTCACCATTAGGCAACATCTGAGGAAATACACTGATTAATTCTCCGACAAAATGATAGTTTTTTAAACATTCAAAAATAGTCACCGGCACATTGGCAATATGGCGGACACATTCGGTATGGGTGCCATTGCCGTGTGGATTCATACTGATATTGTAAAAATTGACAGGCGCTCCTTTTTCAATGGAACCGATAAAATCCCCGGAACGGAAAGGTCTGGCATCAAAAAACGGGGCATAAAAACAATTGGGCGTCATTTTACCGGGGACAAGCGGAATAGAAATGTCTTTTGCTTCATCCAGTTTTGAAGTCCACCACTTTTGATTCCAAAAATATTGTATTTCCATGTTAATTTCTTTTGTCCATGCCCCACCACAGTTTTTCACTCATGGTTTTCATAAAGTTATTTCCATTAAGGCGAATCATACCAAAACTTATATCTGCCTTTTTGATATCAATCACATGTTCAGCAGTCACTGTCTCATATCTTCCGTCGAGTGTACACATAAAGTTATCAGATCTGCCTTCTACCCTAAAAGTAATGGTGTGTGCATCCGAAAATACAATCGGCCGTACATTTAGATTGTGAGGTGCCACCGGTGTAATAATAAAATTGGAAGAATTGGGAAAAACAATAGGCCCGCCGCAACTTAAAGAATAACCTGTCGATCCGGTAGGTGTCGAAATAATGATACCATCTGCCCAATAAGCATTTAATGGTTGTCCGTCCACATAAACAAATATGGTTATCATACTTGAATTGTCTCTTTTGTGCAGGGTAAAATCATTTAACGCATAAGGAAACCCGGAAAACAATTTTTGATTGCTGCTTAATGCAAGTAAGGATCTTTTTTCAATGCTGTATTTGCCGTCTTTGATCATTTTTAGTGCTTTCCCTATAGATTGTTTGTCTACACTTGCCAAAAAACCCAGTCGACCCAGGTTAATACCCAAAACCGGGATATCCAATCCATGTAAAAAAGTGACAATCTGTAGTATGGTGCCGTCCCCGCCCATTGTTATGGCTATATCGGGTGCAAACAAAGTGAGTTCTTTGTGCAATGTGATGATCTCCAGGTTGCCGATATCCAATCCGGCATGAATTAATTCTTTGGCAAATGGTTTATAGATGGCCAATTCCCACTTTTCTTTGAGGATATAATCAAAAACCTGGCGCACATATTCCAGCTCTTTTTCTTCCCTGATTTTTACGCCAAATAAAAATACTCTCATCTGAAAGGGTTTATGTCGCTTTTGAAAAAAACTTTAAGAAACTCCCTGAGAAAACATGGCTTTTGCCACTTCAAGGTGTAACTGTTTTAATTCCTTTAAATCAACCTTAAAGAGCGGAGATACATTTCCTCCGGAAGCTGATAATACCTTAACGTAGCCGACGACTGAAGTCCACCCATGTAAGGTACATAACATAGCATCTTTTTGGGTTTTGATACTTCCTTCTGCTTTCCCCCGCTCAATTTCTTTTACCGTCCATTTGAACGGCAGGTTATGCAATTCACGCAGTTTGTCAAAATAAGGACTGTCCTTGACCGCCGAAGTAAGTTTATTGTCATATTTTCCGGAAGGAGAAGACCTTACCATGGAAAAATAGTCCAGCAAAACTTCAGAATAAAAATAATGATTTTCACAAAACTCCATAAATGTTTCCATCAGGGCAAGGGTGCTGTCCAGTCCGCTTTTTGATGCATTGACCGCCAAAGCTTCTTTATACACTATATTAAGCGCAGACATGGCCTGATAGGTAATGGCGAGATACAGATTTTCTTTGGATTGAAAATAGCTGTACAAAGTCACTTTGGTAATGCCTGCTGCTGCGGCAATATCGTCCATTTTTGCATTTTTGAAACCCACTTTTTCAAAAACAGCTATGGCACTCTGGATGATGTGATGTTCTTTTTTTTGTTTCTTATCTTCCTTCATGGAAAATTATTTTATAATGAATATTCTTCATAAGAATATATAATATTCGGTACAACTAAACTACAGAAATATTATAAACTTCTTTGTGTAACAAAATAAACCAGAGATTCAAGTGCGTCCCGCGTCGGAGAAGGATCAAAATCTCTGAGTATCTGAATGGCTTCATTCTGATAAGACACCATCGCATCGGAAGCATATTCCATTCCGCCGGATTTTTTTACAAAATCGATGATTTCCCTGACTTTGGTTTCGTTATGGGACTCGTTTTTGATGGTGTGTATTACCTTCTTTTTGGTAGCATAATCAGCATGTTGCAAGGCATAAATCAGTGGAAGTGTCATCTTTTTTTCTTTGATATCAATCCCTCTGGGTTTTCCGATATTGTCTTCTCCGTAATCAAACAAATCATCTTTGATCTGAAAGGCAATGCCCATTTTTTCTCCCAGTTTCCAGAATTTATCCAATATTTCCGGATCAGAATTGGTGGATGAAGCTCCTGCTGCACACGCTGCTGCTATCAGAGAAGCTGTTTTTTTGGTGATGATATCGTAATAAACTTCTTCTTTAATATCCAGTTTCCGAGCCTTTTCAATCTGAATCAATTCACCTTCTGCCATTTGTTTGATAGCCTTAGAAACCGTATGTAAATGTGTGTAATTATGGGTCTCAAGTGCGATGTTCATTCCTTGTGAAAGCAGGTAATCACCAACGAGAACGGCAATTTTGTTTTTCCACAGCGCATTGACGGAAAAAAAACCTCTTCGTTCGTAAGCATCGTCGACGACATCATCATGAACGAGCGTCGCAGTGTGCAATAATTCAATCAATGAAGCCGCTACATACGTGGAATCACGGATTTCTCCGCAGAGTTTTGCTGTGAGAAAAACGAGGATAGGCCGGATTTGTTTCCCCTTCTTCTGAACGATATAATAGGTTATTTTGTCGAGAAGGGGCGCGGAACTCTTCATACTTTCTTTGAAATGTTTTTCAAACTGTATGAGCTCCTGATTGACCGGTGCTTTTATTTTCTCCAGGTTGTGGGACATAAAACGTTACTTACCAATTTATCTGGCGGTGATTTGAAACCGCTAAAGTACGGAAAAATTTGTTATTCGGGGCGGAATTAAATATTTTTCAACTTTGAAGCATGGTTTTGTAAAAAAAGTTTTATCCTTGTGTTTTATTACACCAAACAGATATATACTATGTCAAACAAATCTTTTTTTGAATCAAAAAATCCGCTTTTAACCAATAAAAAATTTATACAATCTGCTGCAGAAGCCACGCAGGCCGGAAGTGCCGTACTTACTGAAACATCCACCATCACCGGGGCTGTCAACAAAACCCTGATTCTTTTTTCCATCCTGATGGTGACTTCGTTGGTCAGTTATGTGATGCCTTCCACTTTTTTAATGATCGCCGGTGCCGTCGGAGGTTTGATAGCTGTTTTGGTTGCCACCTTCAAACCCCACACCTCTGCCGTTTCAGCTCCTGTATACGCTGCTTTTGAAGGTCTGTTTGTCGGTTCGGTATCTGCTGTATTTGCTTCAATGATGGATGGCATCATTTTTCAGGCAGTTTCTCTTACTTTCGGCACTTTACTGACGATGCTTATCATCTACAAAACCGGTCTGATCAAAGTTACCGAAAAACTTAAAACCAGCATCGTCATGGCTACAGGAGCCATCTTTTTTGTTTACCTCATCAGTTTTGTCGGGGGCCTGATGGGCTTTCAGATGCCTTACCTGCATGAAGGGGGAACAATAGGAATAGGTATCAGTGTCGTCATCATTGTGGTCGCCGCTTTTAATTTATTGCTGGATTTTGATGCTTTTGAAAAAGCAGAAGAACATGGAGCACCTAAATATATGGAATGGTTTTGTGCCTTGGGATTGATGGTCACTCTGGTATGGTTGTACATCGAATTTTTGAGATTGTTATCAAAACTCAACAGGGATTAATATACATAAAAACAAACCAAAGGATAAATGAATATTTTTTGGTTTGTTTTTATTTTCAAAATGAACATTGTACTTGTCTGTACTTATAAAACACAGGAACCCTTCGAATAAGCCATAAAGATAGATTCCGGCTTTATTACTTAAATAATATAAGAAGTTTACAACTTCACTCTTTTGTATTTTTTCCAGATATCCCGGAAGCTTGAAGCCATATTTTTGGCAGCATCATCCGTAAACCGAATGACTTCATTTGCCCCGTCAATAGAAGGAGCTGCACATGCAATACACTGAGTATTTGCATCATAAATGGCTATTTCCAAAACAAAAGGCATAAAATCGTTTTCAGGTAAAACCAAAAATCGTTGGTTGATGTCCTCATCTTTTAGAGCATATTTCTTTTTGTACGTATCAATATTTTTTAATACGGTTTTATTTGCCGGAACGATATATTTGTATTTGGTATTCTGACCAAGGTTGACACTTACTATTTCAGAAAAAGTTTTGTCTTCCACGTCATAGTGAAGAAAAGGACTGACGACCCAAACCTCTTTGGCTTCGTCCTCCATTTTTATTAATTGTTTATACGTCATATAGTTATGTTTATGAATTATTATGAATAAGATTTGATTTTTTATAAAAATATAACCATTAAACCGGGTCAGATTTTTATGTAAAAATTTACAAACAAAGGTACAAATTTTTACGATTCTGTAAAAATTTCTGATGGAAATGGTTGGCTATACGATGTCATACCGGAAAAACCAAAAAAAAGTAGTAATTTTGCAATTGATTCTTTCGAATGGAGCCAACAATTTATACACAATTAGCAGAAGCAAAACAACTCGGTCAAAAAAAATTCGCCGTATTGATAGACCCTGACAAAGTTCGCCTCGCAAAATGGCAGGGAGTTCTTGAAAACGCTATCGAAGCCGGTGTCGACTATTTTTTTATTGGCGGAAGTCTGGTGGTCAATGATATGCTCGACTACGTCCTCAAATCCCTCAAAGAAAAATGTCACATACCGATGATTTTGTTTCCCGGTAATTCATTCCAATTGAGCTATAAAGCGGATGCTATTTTATTTTTATCCCTGATTTCCGGCAGAAATGCTGATCTCCTTATCGGTAAACACGTTATTACGGCCCCTTTTCTCAAAGTGAGTCCTCTGGAGATTATTTCCACAGGGTATATGCTTATTGACGGGGGGGTGCTCACCAGTGTGCAGTATATGAGCAATACCAATCCTATTCCCAACACAAAAGACGATATCGCTCTTTGTACGGCCATAGCCGGAGAAATGTTGGGACTCAAAATGATATATATGGATGCCGGTAGCGGAGCCAAAATACCGGTCCCTGCTTCAATGATTGAAGTAGTTAGTGGCGGTATTTCTATTCCTTTGATTGTCGGCGGCGGTATAAAAACACCCGAAAAAGCATTGGAAAATGTACGTGCCGGTGCGGATGTCATTGTTGTTGGTAACGCCATAGAAAAAGATCCCGGACTTATCACGGAAATGGCGGCGGCCATCCATTCTTATTCAGCCACTTCCCATCCTAAAGTCTGACGTAATGGCCGAAAAAACCTCAGGCATAGTTGTCAAATCTACCGGAAGCTGGTATACTGTCAGAATAGAAAATGAACTCATTTTATGTAGAGTCAAAGGTAAAATTAAACTTGACGACCTTAAACTAACCAATCCAATTGCCGTAGGTGACGTCGTGACAGTAGAAATGGAAGCTGTCGAAAATGTAGGCAATATAGTCGCCATCCAACCACGCAAAAATTATATCGTCCGGCAATCTCCGCGCAAAAAACATTTGCTGCACTTTATGGCAAGTAATGTGGATCAGGTTTTACTGATTGTCACTTTAAAAAATCCGAACCTTAAACTTGGATTTATCGACCGGTTTTTGCTAATGACCGAACCTTATAATATTCCGGTCATTATTGTTTTTAACAAAGCCGATATCTATGGAAAAGAAGATATGGTTTTGTTTCATTATCTGAAAAATACTTATGAAAAAATCGGATATACGGTATTATTAGCATCTTCGGAAAATCAAACCGGTATCTCAGAGGTTAGGGATGCACTCAAAGATAAAACCACGCTTGTCGGCGGACAATCCGGTGTCGGAAAATCTACCTTGATTAATGCCATACAACCCGGCCTGGTATTACGAACAGAAGAAATTTCAGATTTTTCCGGTAAAGGACAACATACCACTACCTTCGCAGAAATGTTTGATCTGGATTTTGGCGGTCACATCATCGACAGCCCCGGTATCAAAACTTTGGGTTTTTCACATCTGGAAATCAAAGACGTGTCACACAATTTTAAAGAATTTTTTGTGATTTCCAAAGATTGTAAATTTGCCAATTGTAAACATATCAACGAACCAAAATGTGCCGTAAAGGATGCCGTAGAAAACGAAACTATAGCTTCCTTCAGATACCAGAATTATCTTTCCATTATCGACGAAATTGAAAATCAAAACTATTGGGAAATTCATGATGATGTATAAAAATCGCCACTTTATACAGGGTTAACAGACCTCCAATCATAATTTTTACTACACGCAAATATGACAGACCGTATTTTATAATATTTATGATTGGGTTATTGTCCGAAATTTACCGTATAAGTATACGAAGATTCCTGTTTTTTTTGTTCTTTTTCCTTAACTTCAACTGAAGGCGTATACATAATCTGATACGAAAACAAAGGTGCTTCTGAAGCCTTAGGTTCCTGATGTTTTGGCAACCTGAAATGGATGGTAATTTTTTTGTGAAAAATAACCCTCATGCCTCTGGGCAATTTAGGAACTTTAAATTTCAATAGTCTGACCAATCGGATAGCTTCGTCATCACAACCGTGTCCAAGATGGTGTAATAAGGTCACATCTGTAACTTCACCTTTAAAATTGATATCATAGGTAATAGGAATAGAACCTTCAACCTGATGCAAAAGTGCTTGTTCGGGATATAACAAGTTTTGGGTAATAAACGTTTTCAAAGCCTGATCTCCGCCTTCATAATAAGGTTGTTTTAAAAAACTATTATCTTTCCTTTCCTTTTTCATGATGAGATTTCATGTTCTTTTATTGAACATTTCATTAGCGTAAAAGATGTGCGAATTAAAGTTAATCAAAAAATGTGATGGATTATCACACAGAAGTTTTGTATTTGCACTAAGGGCAATCAGTTAGTTCTGTTGCAACAAATGTCCCGGCGTCCGTAACGGTAAAACGTACACATTTTTGTCTCAAACTATTATAAAGAACCAACCCTTTGGTAGGTGTGTCTATAATGAGATTTGAATTATTAATTTGCAGCGCGGCGTCATTGACTGCAGGACACGACACTCCTACCCCACTGATCTGATTATTTGCCGAAAGGCTGATTTTATAACAACTTCCGGATTGGCTTTTTGCAATGAAAGATGATGATTGTCCGGTTACCGAAAGATCAGCACGATAAATGTATTTTTCATCCACAGTATTGCTCTGACAAACGATCCGGGTCAAAATAAATTGTCCGCTGTTGTTGACATCAAGACGAAAACAATACCCTTTAGGTGATCGGAGCACAACACCTTTACTTGCTACTGATTGGTAAAAGTTTTGATCCGTTTTGACATTGGCATTCCATGATACCTGAGGCAAATCAAGCTCCAGTGTATAAAATCCCGTCTCAATATCAGTCGCCAGAATACATCCGGTACTCATAAACGGGTATACACCCCAGCATCCGTGAAAACTGGAACTTGAGCCATAACCCGTCCCGTTATTCGCTGTGTAGGTATCGTAATATGCGATTCTTGAAGGTGCTGCGGGATTGGAAAGATCATAAACCTGTACCCCATCTTCATAATAAGATATATATAATTTGTTTTCGTGTACAAATGGGTTGTGAGGGCGATTGGTAGATGACACCGGAAACTCCAATGGGTCTTTAAAATCGCCGATTTTGACAAAAATATTATCATTCTCTTCATCCTTCTGATAAATATTGATTGGCAAACCTTTGGGAACTTCGAGTGCTTCGTACACATAATTTCCGTCTTCTGACCTCCAGCTGCTGTGGTTATAACCACTTGGCCCGACATAACTGGCCAATATCTGCACATTATTGAGATCACTGACGTCGAGTTCGATCATTCTGCTGACAGACCCGTTAGAAGTATACGCAATATTATCTTTGACATATACATCATGTACGTAGGTATTAAGGGACGGCGCTCCCATAAGCACATTGATAAAAATATTCTGCAAATGGACGGGAACCAAAGGATTGCTGATATCAAAAACAATTAATCCGGCGTTGACTGAATTGGAGCCAGCCACATATAGTCTGGCATGAGCCGTGTCGACGTAAATATTATGAGCCCTCAAAAAATGGGTATTATAATAGGTCACTGCATATGTGTCCATATTAATAACCTGAAGCCCCTGATTGTAAGGTGACTGATCCGCAGTCGCATAAATGGCATTTCCATATGTTTTATAGTCCCTCCAAATGGAAGAAAAACCATCCGTATGTTCAAAAACCAAAAAAGGATTGCTGCAATCCGTAACGTTGTAAATGAGTGTTTTTTGTCTGGTTCCTGCCACCGCAAATTTCTGACCGTTATTTCTTTCATAACCCCACACATCGTTGTATTCCTGTCCGGGAATGAGAATATGCCCTTTTTTGACCATATTAAATCCCTGAGAAAAAGAAAATTGTATGCAGAAAAAACAGAAAATCAAAATGTTATGATACTTTTGCATGACCATTGATTGACACATTGTATAATACTTACCTTTAAAAGCCAAAGTTAGAAATAAATTTGAGATAAATCAAAAAACATTTTATGATAAAACCTGAGATCATCTCACATCTGCAAAAGGATCCTGTGTTACATAGTTTGATTTCTGATGTACCCCTGCATATTGAAAAACCCGATTTAACGTTGTTTGAACAATTAATGCGGTCCATTATTTCCCAACAATTATCAACCAAAGCTGCTTCTACCATTTATGGCCGATTCCGAAATGGTTTTGACAGTTTTCCGTTACAACCAGACGATGTATTGCAAAAAGATACAGAAACACTCAGGAGTTACGGACTTTCATACCAAAAAGCATCCTACCTGCATCATATCGCTGAACATTTCAAAACAAATAAACTTGTGGATCATCCCTGGGACCACCACGATGATGCATCAGTCATAAAAACCCTGCTTCCTATCAAAGGTGTCGGGTTGTGGACGGTTCAAATGGTCCTGATTTTTCATTTGTTGAGAGAAGATGTTTTTCCTATCGACGACCTTGCCATACGTCAGCGGATGATATCCTGGTACCAGCCTGAAGGTGAAGGTAAAATACAAATATCCAACCTTCATCGTATTGCAGAAAACTGGCGACCCTACCGATCCATAGCCTGCCGGTATATCTGGGCAGCGGGTGATTTGGAGAAGCAGCGTAAGACTGTGTGATGTTTAAAAATAAATAAAAAATTTATTTTTAAACAGTCCAACGATATTAATAAAGCTCTTTGATTTATACTTGTATTTTGGGAGACCTTCCTGCCTTAAAAGGGTAAAAGTCCTCCCCGCATTTACTTTTGTGCCGTTCTGTACAGATAATAAGCAACCGCTGAAAACACCATATTGGGTATCCATACACCGATGAGTGGTGGCAGAGACAGATTGGAAGAAAAAGTGGCAGAAAACTTGGACAAAATTACAAAAACAGCACCCAAAATAATGCCTACCGCAAGATGTAGCCCCATGCCGCCTCTTACTTTACGGGAAGCTACAGAAACGCCTAAAAGAGTAAGAATGATGATAGTAAACGGATCAGCTGTACGACGATACAGCTCAATTTCATATTTTTTTCCGGAATCGATTCCTCTGTCCTGCTCATTGCGTAAAAATTCGCGCAGGTCAGTTGTATTCATCATTTCCATTTGTTTTTTAAATCTGACAAAATCGCCCGGGTCAAGGTTGAGTATTGTATCAATTGGATTGGATGTACCAAGAACCAAACTTTCTTTCAGGTCGTTGATCTCTCTTTTTTCCCAATTGACCAATCGCCATTTGCCGGATTCTTTAAGGTAACTGACGCTGTTTGCTTTCAGTACATAAACCAGTTTACCATCTTTAAACCGCTCCAAACGGAAAGTATTACCACTGCTGTCATTGACGGAATAGGTGCGCAGATATATTTTTTCGTCTTTATTCAAATAAAAATGAATGTTAAAATTTAGGCTTGACTTCGAACTTTTTCGGATGTATTCCGCTTCAAATTCATTTTTCAGGCGATTGCTTTTGGGAATAATATAGTTATTGCCGATCCACAACAAAGTTGCCAGAAAAGTAGCCGTTATAAGAAAAGGTTGCAAAAATCGATTGTAGGTGATTTTCGAACTCAAAATACTGATAACTTCAGAATTTTTTGCCATCCTGGAGGTAAAAAAGATAACGGACAACAAACTGAACAACGGCCATAATAATCCGTTAATCCAGGGGATAAAATGCAGGAAGTAGTCAAACAAAATTTGTTTCCACGTAAGATTGGCATTGATAAACTTGTCAATCAATTCAAAATAGTGGATGCTCATAGCAATCATCGTGATAAGGACCATCGTAAAAAAAAAGGTCGACAGATATTTTTTGATGATATATATATCCAGAATTTTAAACATTTTACAGTCGTTGTGTCATTTTTTGAACCATTTCTGTTTTCCATCCGGCAAATGTTCCGCTGATGATTTGTTTCCTCGCTTCTCTGGTCAACCAGGTAAAAAAACTGAGGTTGTGCAAAGTGGCAATTTGTGCTGCAAGAATTTCTTCGACTTTAAACAAATGTCGAAGGTAAGCTTTTGTATGGATTCTGCTCGTAGGTGCCTGACTTTCATTGTCGATCGGACTGAAATCGTCCTGCCATTTTGCATTTTTCATATTCATAACACCGTTTTTGGTATATAAAATACCATGCCTGGCATTTCTGGTAGGAAGTACACAATCAAACATGTCGATACCCAGGGATATGCTTTCCAGAATATTTTCGGGAAGTCCCACACCCATAAGATACCGGGGTTTGTTTTCTGGTAAAACACCACATACCAATTCTGTCATCGAATACATGTCTTCATGGGGTTCGCCGACAGAAAGTCCACCGATAGCATTTAATGCTGCTCCTTTACCTGCTATATATTCGGCGGAAGCCAGACGAAGGTCCGGAAAAGTACTACCCTGCACAATCGGTGCTAAAGTCTGCTGGTACCCGTAAACCGGATCTGTTTTTTCAAATCTGTCAAAACACCTGTCCAGCCAACGGTGGGTCATGTGCATACTGTTTCTGGCATACTTAAATTCACAGGGATACGGCGTACATTCGTCAAAAGCCATGATGATATCAGCTCCGATGATTCTTTGAATATCCATCACATTTTCGGGCGAAAAAAAATGTCTCGAACCGTCTGTGTGCGATTGAAATTTAACACCTTCCTCCGTAATTTTACGCATTCCCTTCAAAGAATATACCTGATAACCCCCGCTATCTGTAAGCATTGGTCTGTCCCAAGCTATAAATTTGTGCAAGCCACCTGCCCTCTTCAGAATGTCTGTACCCGGTCTCAGGTAAAGATGATAAGTATTTCCCAAAATGATCTGAGCTTCAATCGGGTCTAGTAATTCGGCTTGGTGTACCGCCTTGACGGAACCTTGAGTTCCGACAGGCATAAAAACCGGGCTTTCGATATTACCGTGGTCGGTAGTGATGATTCCTGCCCTTGCTTTACTACCGGGGTCTTTAGCTATTATATTAAATGTCATATGTCAACTTGATCTCAATTTCACCTGGTTCATTTTAGCCACGATACCTATCATTACCGTAAACAGAACCAAAGACGAACCTCCTTTACTCAAAAAAGGAAGTGGTATACCTACAACGGGTAAAAGTCCCATGGTCATACCCAGATTGATTATAAAATGGAAAAAAAATATTCCTGCCACACTATAGGCAAATCCTTTGATAAATTCCAATCTTGTTTGTTCTGCTATACTGATACACCGTAAGATCAGAATCACAAAAAGAATGACGATGCCCAGACTTCCGATGAATCCTTGTTCCTCGGCAATGGATGTAAATATAAAATCGGTGCTTTGTTCCGGAACATAATTCAATTTGGTCATTTCTCCTTTGAGATATCCTTTGCCGGCAAATCCGCCTGAGCCTATAGCCAGCTTGGATTGTATGATATTGTACAACGAACCTCTCGGGTCACATCTTTCAGGTCGAAGCCACACATTGATCCTTTCTTGTTGGTGTGGTTTTAACACATGATCTATGACAAATTCAGAAAAAAACGCCAATCCGATCGCTACCACCAAAATCGGCGTGATGATCACCGGAATTCTGATATTATTTTTCATGACCACATAAATACTCATCATTCCCAGTCCGGCACCAAAGGGTATCAGCGCAAAAAATCCTTCGCCGTTTACGTACAGAAAAACAGAAACTGCTAAAAGACCGAGAATGAGCCACGATGCCTGAGAAACCTTCATCTGGTCATAAGCATACACGGAAAAACCAATCATAAAAATGGCTATAGTCACCAAAAGCGGCGAAAAAACCAATGAGGTAATGAATATGGTTATCAGGCAAAAAACAGTAATAAAAAACCAATAAGACATACCTTTGCGAAAAAGCAGGATAAAAAATGAAAAAAACACAAGGGAAGAACCTGCATCAGGCTGTAATAAAATCAACAAAGCCGGTATTAAAAAAATGGATATGGCCGTATATAAAGTATTGCCGTGAAGGTAGTTCATCTTATTAAAACTCAGATATCCGGAGAGTGCAAGTGCTGTCCCCAATTTTGCCCATTCTGATGGTTGGAATGAAAAAAATCCAAAGCTGAACCATGCTTTGGCTCCATTGATTTCTTTTCCGAATATCAAAACAAGAATCAATAATAAAAGAGAAATCCCGTAAATCGGAATGGCAAAAGTATTCCAGAATTTCCAGTCAATGGTAAGTACTGAAATAAAAATCAATAAAGATATGGCTATCCAAAGGGTTTGTGCTCCGATCGGAGAACTTAAATCAAAAAACTGAAAAGGTTTTTCAGGATCGTAAACGGTCGAATACAACATCAACCACCCAATGGATACTAAACTGATATAACATGCAATCAATATCCAATCCAACGAACTTTTTTTGCTTGATGCTAACATACCATCATTTTAGTACCAGAGTTCGTTTGCTGATCTGATCGTAAACCGGTGTAGCTGCAGGAAATATTTTTTTTAACTCAAGTAAAAAAGGCATCAATTTGGTTTTATTGTCATAAGCGCCGACACGCACCTGATAGTAAGGCACGATATGTTTCCAATCAACATTAACATATGGATAAAGGGAAATAAACTGACTTCTGGCAGCTTCCATTTCACGTCTGTCATCTGTCGTAATAATCTGAATTCTCCATGCTTTGACATTCTCATTGGTTTTTCCGAATTGTACAAAATCTTCCATCAGTTTAGTGACTGCAGGTGGTTCCTGAAGAGTGATTTTCCCCTGAGCGACAGAAACAGGCAGTCCTGATAAAAACAAAAATGAAAAAACAAAAATGAAAAAGGTAAGGCGTTTTAACATGTTGATATGACAAAATTTAGGGCAAAGTTACCTAAAATTAACGTCATTATACGAAATATGGTCCTAAATTATGAAGTTGCCCGGTTCAGAAGAATGGTAAAAAGCATTTGGAACAAAAAAATGGGTTTAAAACCAAAAAAGGTTTTCTGCCGGCATACAGAAAACCTTTTTTCGGAAAAAATGATAGCGCCTTTTACAACATGATTTGTTTACTTATGATGCCGTCGGGTGCTACCACCCTGACGATACACATTCCTGAGGGTACATTTTGTAAGAATATTTCTGCGTCAAGAGAAAGGTTTTGCTGATAAAACAACCTTATTCCACTGATACTGAAAATCTCAAGGTCATAATTATCAATTTCTGTACGTACAACAATTTGTCCGCCGGTTCTTCCTGAAAAAACATCAATTTTGTTGGTATTTCCGTTAACTTTGACGACATCACTGTAGTCAAACCGGCCGTCAAAATCGGTTTGTTTGATTCGATAGTACAAAACCCCGGATGGCACGTTTTGATCTTCAAAAAAATAATTTTGCGTTGAAGTGGTGTTTCCTCCACCTTTTAAAGTGCCTACAGGTTCAAAATCAAATCCGTTAAATGATCTTTCAATGGTAAAAAAGTCATTATTGATTTCTGAAGCTGTAGAAAAGAAGATTGTGTTTGATTTGTTTTTTTTGGTGACTTTGATATGAGAAAACTCAACCGGAAGCGATGTGGTTGTTCCGTTAAAGGTAAAATCGTTTATACTGAAAGTCCCCGCAGCTGAAGAAGCACCCCAGCCATAAATTCTGAATGTAATCTCACTGGTAATATTCTGAAAGGAAGTACCAGATAAATCAATAGTTGTTCCTGCACCATTCGGTGAGCCGATACTTGACGAAAATCCATCAATACTGGAGGAAAACTGAAATGAAGTTGGACCTGTTCCGGAAGCCTGACCCGTATATACAAAACTGATTAGGTTTAAACTGCTACCTGAATTCGGAGTGAGTGTAAAGTAAAAATAGGCATCCGCATCAAATGAAGGAGTATTCCATGAGTTTGCATTGTATCTGTTACTTCCGGCATTTCCAGTTATTCCAATGCCTCTTCCTATTCCAGAGACGGTTATATTAGGATCAACTGTTTGCCCCAAAGTAAATGGATTGGACAAACTTGGATTGGCATCTGTAATTGGATTTGTCCAAACAGATTGTGAAAAACAAAGACTTACTAAAAGCAAAAAAAAGACCAATGTTAATGAATATTTCATGTCCGTTTAATATTATTAAAAGAAATTATATGTCAAATTGGATTTGATACTTCATTTATCAGGTAAACAAAAAATAAAGAAATAATCAAATTTTACAAAAATTCAAAAATTACAGAAAATATCCCGGGGTTTGAAAATCTGTAACTGTGAGCAAAGGTAAGATGTATCGTATCAATCTATTAATTTCCGGATATTAACTTTTTGTAAAGTAATAGACATATATATATTAATATTTATATATTTGATTAATATACATAATTTTACATATATACTTTTTTAACATAATTTCAGAATATACAATAATCGGGTGGAAGTATCTATTTAAATGATTTCAAACCTTATTTCTTTATCACAGTTATAGATTAGTTGCCGGTTGTAAACTTATTTTTATTTAAATTTTCGGAAAATAATGACCACGGAAAATAAAATAATACCCTATGAATAACAATAAAATTTCCATTGTCACCATCGGACATGAAATCCTCATCGGACAAATTGTTGATACCAATTCGGCTTGGTTGGGTGAAAAACTGACCGAAACCGGTATGTCACCCTACTCTATCATTTCAATAGCAGATGATGAGCAACAGATTATTGAAACCCTTCAATCTTTGTCCCAAACACACGATATGGTCCTGATGACCGGAGGATTGGGACCCACAAAAGACGATATTACGGTCAGGTCCATTGCCAAATTTCTGGATGTACCATTGGTTTTTTTTGAAGAAGTTTACGAAAGAATCGTTCACATATTTCAAAAACTCAACAGACCCCTTTCCGATTCCACCAAAGCCCAATGTTTTCTACCTGAAGGAGTCGAAATCCTGCACAATAGTATGGGTACGGCTCCGGGAATGTTGTTTCGCAAAGATGGCTTTACTTTGATTTCTATGCCTGGTGTTCCTTATGAAATGAAAGCCATCTATCTGGAATCCGTTTTGGAAAAAGTAATATTGCCGCTGATTCAAAAAAACATCATCCAAAAAACATTATTGATTGCCGGAAAAGGGGAAACAGAAATCGAAGACTTGCTGGAACCTGTTATTTCCACTTTACCATCCGGTTATTCCGTGGCTTACCTGCCGGGGTTAGGTCAGGTGAGGGTAAGATTGACTGCTGTAAGTGATTATAAAAATGGCGAACTAAGTGCCGAATTCGAACATTATATTTCACTTTTTGAAAATATTCTGGGAAACAGTATTTTTGGTACCGGAGATACCAATCTGGAAAAAGTACTCGGGCAATTGTGTGTGTCTCACCAACTCAAAATCGGCACAGTCGAAAGTTGTACCGGAGGAAATGTGGCGGCAAGGCTGGCTTCTGTCCCCGGTGCATCTGAATATTTTACGGGAGGATTGGTGGCTTATACCAATGACATCAAAAAAAATATAGTCGGTGTATCAGATCATACCTTGGAAATTTATGGTGCCGTCAGCGAAGAAACCGTCAAAGAAATGGTCAACGGCGGACTCCGTATTTTGGGCTCAGATATTGTCATATCGATAAGCGGTATTGCTGGTCCCACAGGAGGAAGTGAAGAAAAACCGGTAGGTACCATCTGGCTTGCTGTCGGTAATAAAAACCACACAGAAACCAAAAAACTGAACTTGGGAAAAAAGCGGGAACAAAATATTTTATTGTCAGCACAGGCTGCACTGAATATGTTAAGACTATTTATTCTCCGATATTACTAAAAAATAAAATTTTATTCTGAAAACAGAAAAATTGCCATAAACCGCTCTTTTTATGAACCCTGAAAATAAATTCGTGACATTTTATAGGGCAAAGTGAAGGTAAATTCCTTACTTTTGCACTTCAAAACCTGTAAACAAATGGCGAGAGTAGAGCTGATTATGCCCAAAATGGGTGAGAGTATCATGGAAGCAACCATCCTCAAGTGGTCGAAAAAACCCGGTGATTCGATAGCAATGGATGAAACCGTATTGGAAATCGCAACGGACAAAGTCGATTCAGAGATTCCGTCTCCGGTCGCGGGAACATTGGTAGAAATACTATTTCCGGAAGAAGCCGTGGTAGAAATCGGTAAAGTAATCGCCATCATTGAAACAGAATCAGGTCAGGTAGCTGCTTCACCTGCTGTTGCAGAAAAACAGGTAGTCGAAAGTGCTCCAGCCGTTAAAACTGAAGTAGCTGCTCCGATTGCAACAACAACTCCTGTTGCAGAATTTTCCAAAACGGATGATGACAGATTTTATTCTCCGCTGGTCAAAAGTATGGCAAAACAGGAAGGTATTTCTTCTCAAGAACTAAGCAGAATCGTTGGCACAGGTGCTCAAGGCCGGGTTACAAAAACCGATATGATTGAGTACCTGAAATCTAAAGCAAATGCTCCGGTGGCACCGATGCCGCAGCAAGCAGCGGTTTCAGCTCCTGCAGCACCCACACAAAACAATCAACAAATCTCCGCACCTTCAACTCCTGCAGCAGACTATACTTCAGGAAATGTCGAAATCATTGAGATGGACAGAATGCGGAAACTGATATCCGACCACATGGTCATGTCAAAACACACCTCGCCGCATGTCACCTCATTTGTTGAAGCAGATGTAACCAATATGGTACAATGGAGAGAAAGGAACAAGAAAAAGTTTATGGAAAAATATGGCGAAAACATAACTTTTACACCTTTATTTATCGAAGCTGTCGTCAAAGCCATCAAAGATTTCCCGATGATCAATATTTCGCTTGACGGGTACAAAATCATTAGAAAAAAAGATATCAATATTGGTATGGCTGCTGCTTTACCAAGCGGAAATCTGATTGTACCTGTGATCAAAAACGCAGACCATCTTAATCTCGTAGGTCTTACCAAAATGGTCAACGACCTGGCAGGAAGAGCGAGACAAAACAAACTCAAACCGGAGGAAATCAAAGACGGAACCTTTACCGTAACCAATGTAGGAACATTTGGCAATGTAATGGGAACTCCGATTATAAACCAGCCTCAGGTGGCCATTTTAGCTACGGGGTCTATAAAGAAAAAACCAGCCGTTATTGAAACAGAATTCGGTGATGTGATTGCTATCAGACAAATGATGTTTTTATCCTTGTCTTATGACCACAGAGTTGTTGACGGTTCTTTGGGTGGATCATTCCTCAGAAGAATAGCAGACAATCTTGAAAATTTTGATGCGCACCAAAGCATTTAGCCTCATGAATGTAACTGACTTGAACAAAATTCTCCGGAAAATCAGCATTGTTTTATCTATGACGCTGATTTTTATGAGTTTGTCAAGTCTGTCGAAACTTCATGGCCAAAATATAGTCCAGGCCAAAAAGTGGATGAAAGAGGGTTTTTATGATAAAGCCCTGGATGTTTTTTCAAAAAATGGAAAAACAGAAAAAAACCCTGATCTCATCATGCTCAGGGCTATTTGCTATTATCATACCAATCAGATTGATAAATGCCTTGCAGACCTCAGATTACAGGAGAGTTTTTATACCGGAGATCCCTTATTGTGGAAATATAACGGTCTTTGTCTTATAAAAAAAGAAAAATATGAAGATGCCTCCAAAAATCTGAAAAAATACCTGAGTTTATCAAAAAGCAGTCAGGATGATTATCAGAATATCATTCTTGAAATCAGAAGATGCGGAAAAGCGTTACAATTAAGCAGAAAAAATCAGGATGCTTTTGTTGAAAATGCCGGACCAATCGTCAACTCATCAGAAAACGAATGGAGACCTGTTTACAGTCCGAATTTTCAGGACAGACTGTATTATTCCTCCAATAAAAAAGGAAGTACCGGCGGCAAAAGAAATCAAAAAGGTTTGGTTGACGACGAGGAAGGGCAATATTACGCAGACATGTACTACAGTGATTTTAAAGAAGGCAACTGGTCTGAACCTACTACATTTCTTCCATTATTAAATACACCCAAACATGATCTGATAGGCGACTTTAATGGTGAAGGAAATATATTGTATTATGGACTGACCACGGATTTTGTTTTTTTTGAATATTATTCAGATACTTTTTCAACTGAATATCATTATGACAAATCAGCAGTAAAAGTAGCCTTACCCCTTACGGGTGAATACGGCGACAAAGATTTATTTATTTTTAATGACAGCCTTTTGTTTTTCACCTCCCGTCATCTGCCCGGTTATGGTGGATACGATATATTTTACAGTAAGTTTAAAGATGGAAAATGGTTATCACCTGTCAATCTGGGACCTGAAGTCAATACATCATTTGATGAGGTTTCACCTTTTATAACCAAAGGTGGAAGTACTTTATACTTTGCTTCAGACAGAATTGATGGTTTTGGTGGTTTTGATATTTTTAGGACAGCATATCAAAATAACAATAAAAAATGGGCTGACGCAATAAACATGGGGAAACCGGTCAACTCTCCCTGGGATGAGAACCATTTTCTACTCGCTGCAGATGGAATGAGTGGTGTTTTCAGTAGCAACAAAGAAGGAGGTTATGGAGGCATTGATATATATATAACTTATTTTAAGGAACAAAAAATCGAACAATTATTATTTGTTGATCAACCATCTTTTCTCGATTCCATTCAGGTAAAACCCATTGTCGAAGGTGATTCATCAGGAAGTAAAATACAAAAAAAACTGCTCAGATTACCTTCTTTATACTATGTCAACAATGATGATTTATTATCAAATCAGAATATTGCCTTGTTGTCAAAACTTTCAGAAAATCTGTTGATATATCCAGATACGAGACTCACTATTTATGCACACAGCAATGCGGAAACTAATCGGGATATGGAATTATACCTTTCATTGAAAAGGGCAGAAACTATATTAAGTTTTTTAATTCAAAAAGGTGTGGATCCTTACAGAATGGTAGTTAAAGCGTGTGGTTCTTCTTTTCCGATATCACCTCCGTTTATCAATGGTATTTCATCCAATGTTGCTGAAAAAAACAACAAACGAATCGACTTTTCACTCATCAGCATAGCTGCCGATATAAAAGTAAACGAAGAAAGAAATAACCTTTCCGGAGTGTATCTGGATGATAGATATGTGCTATTCCGCAAAGCCGAAGACACCTTGGTTTTCAGATTACTTATTGCACAGACTCAACAAATGTTCAGAAGTGAATTGTTAAACCACTATCAGGAGATATATATTGAAAAAACGCAAAACGAACCTACCAATCACTACCTGCTGGGTCAGTTTGCCTTCTATGATGAAGCACTCCATACAAAAACAACTATCGAACAACAATATAATGTCAAAGCTGTTTTGATCCCTTATTATAAAGGTAAACCTTTGGCACGGGAATTATACGGCTATATGTCAAAAACAATGCCCGAACTTCAAAAATTTATGTTGAGGGAAGAGTAGAAAAAAACTATGTATTTATATTGGAACAAAAAACATAAAAATTCAACCTCTTGAAATTTCCATTAGAAACATTTGAAGGCAACCCTTTTGATCCTTTAAAAACCTATTCAGGAAAACCTGTTTTGATCATTTTTTATCATACTTCCTGCCTTGGTTGTACAGGCAGAGCTTTGCCTTTGGCTTACGAACTCTCAAAAAATCACCCTAAAGTTCAATTGGTCGTCGTTCATGTTGAATTTAAAAGTATGAAATGTTCAAAAGAAGAAGTATTGGCCATTTTTACAGACCAAAAACCACCCTTTCCTATCTATTTTGACAAAAATGCAGAAAATTTTATGTCATTTGAGGCTGAAGGTACCCCTCATTGGTTATTGTTTGATAAAAAAGGACAGTTGACCCATTCGGTTTTCGGTTCTCAGGATGGAGCACACAACCGATTATTGTATGCGCTTGCGGAAATTGAAGAAAATTAATATTATCGCACTATTTGTTTCAATAAACACTACACACCTTCAAAAATTTCTTCTATACTGATTTCCAATCCCGGAATCGTTTTGACCGGTACAAAGTCATCTTCAGAAAAAGCATTCAACCTTTGGTATTTGCCATTTTCAAGGATATAAACTTCCACCAGTTTTATATCTGCAAGGACAATCCAATATTCGCCCACACCGGCTTCCTGATACAGGTCAAATTTGATTTGGGTATCTTTTTTGACATCTTTACCGGCAACAATTTCGATTATAAAATCAGGAACTCCAAATATGGCTTTTTCTTCAATAATTTTTGGATCACAAATAACGCATATATCTGGTTGAACAACCGTCGTTGATTTGTTTCTTTTTTTGTTTTCAATGGGAAGGACAATATCCGTCGGAGCACAAAAAACCTCACAACTTTTTTCTCTTAGAATTGAATGAACCAGGAAAAAAAGATTTCTGCTGATTCTTTGATGTTTGACCCTTGGAGCAGGACTCATCCTGAATATCTTTCCGCGGATGATCTCCACCATTTCTTCGATGTCAAACTTCAGATAATCTCCGTAAGTATAACTTTGAGAATAATCAAATACCGGTTCATTTGCTTCCGTTTCTTTGACTACATTCTGGTCGTATTCTTTTGTTTTTGCCATCATCAGAATTTTTACAACAAATATAATGTGTTTCAATTAAAAAAATATGCAGAGATTTTGTGTCGATAGTAAACATCACACTCCTTCAAAAATATCATCTATGCTGATTTCCAAACCCGGAATCGTTTTGACCGGTACAAAGTCATCTTCAGAAAAAGCATTCAACCTTTGGTATTTACTATTTTCAAGGATAAATACTTCCACCAGTTTTATGTCCGCAAAAACGATCCAATATTCGCCAACACCGGCTTCCTGGTAAAGGTCAAATTTGATTTGGGTGTCTTTTTTGACATCTTTACCGGCAACAATTTCGATTATAAAATCCGGAACACCAAATATGGCTTTATCTTCGATGATTTTTGGATCACAAATGACACAAATATCTGGTTGAACAACCGTCGTGGATTTGTTTCTTTTTTTGTTTTCAATGGGAAGTACAATGTCAACAGGTGAATTAAAAACCTTACAACTTTTTCCTTTTAACATTGAATGTATGGTTGCAAAAAGGTTTCCACTAATGCCTTGATGTTTGATCCTTGGAGCAGGACTCATCCTGAATATCTTTCCCCGGATGATCTCCACCATCTCTTCAATGTCAAACTTCAGATAGTCACCGTAGGTATAACTTTGAGAATAGTCAAATGCCGGTTCATTTGCTTCCGTTTCCCTGACTACAGATTGGTCGTATTCTTTTATTTTTGGCATAATCAGATTTTTTACAAAAATATAAAAAATTAAACGTATACTTAAAAATTACATAATTAACATTTACAGCTTCAATTATTAGTTACCCTAATTGTGGAAAGCACCTTTTACGGTATGCTAACCACAAATTTTCCTGAAAATACATTTTGTCCCCCGAGACGAATATGGTAAAAATACAACCCATTTTTTTTCATAAAAATCTCATGTCCTGCAAACGTCAATTTTTCTGACAATACACATAAACCCCTTGTATTGTAAACCAACAATTCACCTCCTTTCCAGTGTTCGGGTACGACCACCGTCACCTGCCCCTGACCCGGATTTGGAAATACGGTTACATCATTCCTGCCGGCTAAAACATCTTCAGCGGAAACAATAAAAGTATTTTCGTCATAACAATCCCTCATCGAAAATTCTGCAAAGGGTGTTCTGAATGTTTCTCCCTGAAAACGAAAACAAATCAATTGTTTCATCAAAATACCACCACTAACCGCCAAAAAATAAGGATAAATATCAAGCAAACCATTTAATCCTCCAATGCCTTCAATGATCCCGTTTGTTTGAGGAAGTTGTATGGTATCCGTTAATAACATTGATAATGTTACTCCTGAAAAAGTGATCGAATCCTTTTTTTGAACTACATTAAACTTTCCATAATCCGGAAATAAACTAAGCGTGTCCCCTATCTTAAGGTCAAAACGGTACAGAATTTTTTCTATTGAATCAACATGAACTTTGTAATACACCAAAGGTTCATTTTCATCTGCCCTGATAAAAAAAGGACCTTCCTGTCCATATCCTGTAGTTGTAGTCGACGGGTGAGGAAACGGAGGTTTTACGGTATAATAATGTACAATTCTTTTATACAATTTTTTGTATAAAACACCTTGTAAAACGGTATCCCCCCGCAATGTGTATTCTTCCAAATTGCTGTAAACATTCAATTGTCCGGGTTCGTAATTTTCTTCTGTAAAATACACCCAACGGGCACCTTCCTCAAAAAAATGTCGATGTTGTGTTTTGGCGTCAAACACAAAAAATACCAAAATCATACAAATTATCCACTCTTTCATCTGTTTGTGATTACTTATATCAAAGTTAACTATTTACACAAAACGTAATCAAAAAAATATCAGAATGTATCCGTGACGACTCTTAGGTAGTCTGAATTTTTCAAAACAAAAAACCAAATCTTTTATTTTTTTCTTTGCGTCAGCTCTCTGTGTATGTCTACTATCTGAGGTATTAAACTTTTTTCACCGGAATTGTCAATAATAAAATCTGCTACTTTTATTTTTTCAGCTTCCGGTAATTGATTTTTTAATCTGTTGACCACCTGTTCTCTGCTAACACGATCTCTTTTGATTACCCTTTGTATTCTGATTTCTTCGGGGCAAGTCACCACAATAATTTTATCAAATCTTTTGTATGAGCCGTTTTCCACCAACAATGCAGCTTCATTCAAAACATAATCTGATGAGTGTTGATGTTTTATACAAAACTGATCGAAGTCATGATGAACAGCTGGATGTATAATCCCATTGAGTTTTTGTAATAACCCGGCATCTGCAAAAACCCGCTCTGCAATAAATGGTCGGTTAGGTTTTCCATTTTTGAAATATGATTCATCTGTCAGCAATGACTTAATGTCTGATTTTACTTTTTTGTCCGATACCATTAATAGTTTGGCCCGGATATCGGCATAATACACCGGAATATCCAGACTTTCAAAAATCCGGCAAACTGTTGTTTTTCCGGAACCCATTCCACCTGTTATACCAATTTTCAACATCCTGTCTCAGGTATTTTATACAAAAGTAAATAAATTCTGAAACATTATACCACGTTTCAAATTAAACCATTTTTTATATCAATAACCAATTTTCCCGGCAAGGTCATGGCATTGATCAAATGAATTTTTTCAAAATCAAAAAGATCTTCTTCTGTTATAATTGATTCTGTGATCTTGCCTTTTTGTATCAATGATGCTCTCTGCGTTCCTTGCAGCAAAGGGGTATCTGAAGTAAATAACTTTCCTTCTTTTTCAAAAACAAGGTTGTAGTAAAAACCATCCGTAACTTTTCCGTCTTTGATGATGATGATTTCTGAAGCTTCACCCTTTCGGGAAAATAAACGGTCAAGCGCAGGTCTGTCCACCCATTTATATTCATAGGTAATATCATTATCATGTACCATAACCAAAGAAGATATCTTAGGAAACTGATAGGGCAAAAACTCAGTCTTTAGCATGTTTGGACCATATTCTACCCTGCACTTATACAATCCTTTTTCTGGTATACCTTGTTGAATGATTTTTTCCCGTAAGGAAATGGTTGTTGTATCATCAAATAAGTCCTTCCTCGTTTTATCAAAACGAAGTTGGTGATTAGCAAGGTTAAATATCCTGCCGTTTAGGATTTTTATGGTTTCAACCAATCGGGACATACACTTTATCTATCATTTCATTATACTCGGACATACAATCACTCAAGGCCGTGATGCCACAACCACTCCTGAAAAACATCTCTCCGTTTTTTTGTTCGATATACCGGATCATCACCGCACTATCCAAATTTGTTCCATCAAAATAACCCATAATTCCGGTATAATATCCTCTTTTCTGACCTTCCGCACTTCTGATGATTTCGACCGTCTTTTTTTTGGGAGCGCCGCTGATGCTCCCTGCCGGAAGTAAGGTAAAAATTATATCACCCAAAAAAGCGCGATAATCGGCAGCCAGGATTCCTTCGATCGCACTACTTGTCTGAAACAACCTTTTGTGGGTGGTCTGAATGAGATCGAGATACCGGAATTTTGTCACTTCCACTTTATTTGACACCATACTCAGATCATTTCTGATCAGATCGACAATGGTATAATGTTCGGCTATTTCTTTTTCATCGCTCATCAGCCGGTTTTGTGCATCCGGGAGGTCAGCATCAATTGTTCCTTTCATCGGGTAAGAAGATATTTTTCCGTCTTTGATCTGTACAAAACTCTCCGGTGAAAAAACGATAAATTTCCCGTCCATATACAATTTGTACCTGGCCCGCGATTTATTAAACAAGGTCAACAATGACAGATTACTTTTTATTTTTGTCGGAAAAGTCAGATTGGTCAAAAAGGTATTTCCAAACAATAATTCTGACATGACTTTTGAAAAAGCATCCTGATATTTTTCGTAACCCACAGGATATTTTTCAAATAAAAAATCTTCAGCATGATGAACCGGTGAAATGTCATAATTTTTTAAATCCTGAAATTTATATCTGATCCTGGTCGGGTCAATGTCTTCCAAAGCCAGTACCATTGGTTTTTCCATTTCAAAATCGATAACAAATAAAAAAGGTTTTTGCTGAGCACCCAATAAATTCATTTTTTGAATGACAGGGGCCAGCGACGGAGAATGCAGGATCATAATGAAAACTTCACGACAAAAGTAAGCTTCTAATAAATGACAAACATCTTTTTAACAAAATAATTTTCGAAATCCTCAGGAATAGACACATAATACAGCCCCGGATGAAGGTGGGGAATCTGTGTCGTATTGATACCCGGAGAAATAATTTGTGTAAAAACTTCTCTTCCCAGTATATCCATAATAAAAATCCGGGTCAGTTCGTATTCTTTCGTGGTAAGCCACTCAATGTAAATAGGTTGCCCCGCTGTAAGAGAAGAAGGATACAATTTAAGAGATTCTGTAGTGTTTTTGATACGTACCGCCCGTGTTTGAGAATAACTGAACTGACCATCGTGATCTACGATTTTCAGTCGGTAATATTGATTACCCGGAAGTGGTGCATAATCATACCATTCATAATTGGTGAGTTGATCATTCTGAGCCACAGCTTGTCTAACCCCTGACTCTTCAAAATGAATGCCGTCTCCGCTATGTTCCACTGCATAATATGCGGTATTAAACTCAGCGCTTGACTGCCAGTACAATAAAACTGAATTGTCGGATTTGAGCTCAGCAGAAAAATCGGTCAATACCACCGGCAATGTGGGTGAGGATTGAAATGCTCCTGAATTGATCCAATCACGGATCCGGGCCATGTCGACGTAAGGCACAGGTTGTCCTGAAGAAAACATTCTTTCACCGCAAGTCAGACCAAATCCTGTTATTTTTTGGTATAATAAACTTTTATTTTGGTCAAAAGGAACAACGATTTTTTCATCACAAAGAGAATTTGCCGGTTTGGTCAAAAAATGGGTATAGCTATCATAACGCCATTGGCCGGCATCTTGGTGACACGAAGCACAATCATTTTGGTCGAGGATGGTTTTAACTTCATCAAATTCAGGAATACAAAATTCAGGCGCTCCTAACAATATCCACATTTCAATAGCTAATAAGTCCCTTGAAGAAATCCCCTCTCCTCCCAAAGGCATGTGTAATCCGCAACTGATGGAACCTTGATTCAATTTGTCGACCAATAGACTTTTTTGTGGTTTACCGTGTTCGATGACAGGTCCGCATTTCCCCTTAGAAGTCAAGGATTCATAAGTTTCAAAAGACCACGGAGCGTTTGGATTTCCTTTAAAATGGCAATTTTGACATGCATTTTTTTCAAGAATAATTTTTATATCGTTATAATTATAATGGACCAAAGAAAGTGTTTCACAGGATTGACCCGTCAACAGATTTCCTGTCAGCACGAAAACGATAATATTTAAAATTCTAAAACAATTCACATCAAAAAATATCTCAGGGTTAAAGTTACATAAATTGACGAATTACCATAGTAACCACACATATTATCTAAACGAAAAAGGTCATTTTGTCAGGTAGTAAACATATTTATTGAAAAAAAAACTTCTGCATTGTTACTTATTTGTCAGTTGTATCCGACTGTTCCAATTGGAGCAAAACTTTCCTGTCGGATAATAAAATTATCATTTACAGGTTGAATACATTTTTGTAGGACATGTACAAAACGTCCCCTTATTTTCTGATCAAGGTTTACCAACAGCTTTTTTTAATTTTTTATAATCCTGACAACATATCGGCTACCTGATTTTGACGTAACATGTATGATATATATTCCCGAAGGAAAAGTACCTGCATCCACCAATAATGTTCCGTTTACATTTTGAAAAGAATCTGATATTTTTTTTCCGTTAAGGTCAGAGACGGTAAGCTTTAAGATATCAGAATCCGGAATCTGTACATTAAAAATACCGGAAGAAGGCACCGGAAAGACCTTAACATTTTGTGCAGAAGGTATATTTTTTGTTTCAGAAAAGGAAGCATAACATCCTTTGACCGAAAATTCTGCTGCTGAAGCCCATGGATTGCCGTTGACTTCTGACAAAGCGATCAAGCGAAAAAATTTTGTTTTGACAGGTGTGTCAAATCTGATTTTTTGCGGAGCGGAGGTATTTTCAAAAGAGCCGGCAGATGTTGGTTCACCCCATTCTTCACCATCCAAACTGAAATACAGCTCATAGTCTTTGATCCTTCCGTTTTCTCCTTCCTGACGATTGAGCACTTCAAATTCTGAAAGAAGATATTCTTCGTTCAGGTCAACCTGAATTTCGTGAGGATAAGGATCACTGCCCGTACTCCATCGCGTATGCCAAATCGTATTCGGATCGTCGTCAAAACTCATGGATGCCAGTCCGGGATCATTGATTTCCTGGCTGTTGGCGTACTTAAGTTTCCATTCCGATTTCGATATAAATGCAGGATTGTCGCAATCTTCTACCGAAGGGCAAGATTTGGCATTGACCATTTGAGGAAAAAACGCAGAATACGCTTTTCCGTTTTTGACCACTTCCAAAGTGACGTCATAACTTCCGGTACTACCCAAAACCACTTTAGGATTGCGGACGTCGGTTGCACTGATATATTCCGGTTCCGGTGTAATCGTCCACTTCCAGTTCACGCCATCGTGATCAAGGATAGAATGATCGTCAAAGTATACGGTATCACGTACACAATCATAAACCTTTTTTTCTACCCAGGGCTGAATGACCGGCTCAAATAAAGTATCGACCAAAGGATGTTCCCAGACTCCTGCATTGCCGGAAACCCTGATTTTTGAATCCCGGTAAAATATTTTCGGAATATTGACGTACATACCAGCCGGATAATCAACGTCCATTGTTTGCCATGTAGTATCGTTTGTTTTTCTGAAATAAACTTTGCTTCCGAGCATATTCCTTGCATTGGTAAACAGATAGATGAGGTCTTCACCGTTTTGTCCGGGTTGAACCAAAATGGATTTGAGATACGCGGATACATTGTCCGTGATGTTTTGCCAGGTGTCACCGCCATCGGTACTTTTAAGGACTCTTCCGATATCAGCCGACCAGGTGCCGTTTTGCTGACAGATATATACCGTATTCGGATCATTGGGCGATACATCGATATGCAGTTTTCCACCCCAATAGCTGCCTCCGAAACCGGATGAAATGGATGCCGGTTTTTGAACAAAGGTTATTCCTCCGTCTTCGCTTTTGAAAATACCACGACCATTAACATCCGCATAGATGACATCAGGATGGCTGTGACTGATCACGACATACATGACCCTTGCCGGGAAAGTATACCACATCTCCCAGTTGACACCAGAATCTTCACTTTTCCAAAGTGTATTGCCTTCACCCAAAAACAATGTGCCGGAATACATAGGATGATGAACGAGATTTCCCCGTCTTCCGCCGTACTCATCCATATTGGGATATTTACTGAAGATGAATCTGCCTTCGGGTCTTCCTTCGGCGGTTTTGGGTAATATCCATCCGTTTCCGAGGTCATTGAAGGCCACGTGTCTTGGTTTCCCTTGTAAAACCCAACCGGTAGGAGATTCTGCGCCGCCCATCCGAAGGGCTTTGTCACCGTAAAATTCTGCTATGCTCGTGTTGCCGTTGTGATATCTGCCGCCTACGACGATATCTTCATTCCATCCCTGATCAAAACCCCAAAAATCAGAACCAATGAGGCCATTGACCCGTGCCTTGTGATTTGCTACATTGGTAAAATGGTCTGAAGAATAGTTCATCCCGCCATCCGTAGCTACCCACGTTTCACCATTTTCAAGAATTTTCATATCCTGGATGTCAGGGTGGATCGGAAAATTGCCCTCATAACCTCCGATCGGTGTAAAGGAAGTACCGCCGTTAAGAGATTTGTATAAGGTGGTTGTTCCAACATATACGATATTTTTATTCACAGGAGATATTTCCAACACAAGATCAAAATATCCCTGACCATTGTCCATTCGCAAATTGGGTGTTCTTCCGGTTGCTATAGTATTCCAATTCCACATTCCGTTTTCAAGGACACCTTTGAGAAGGTATGGCGTGTCATTTGCACTAAGTAAAACAGCCATCAATATATTCGGGTCTGCCGGAGTTACCGCCAACATAGCCCCATCCGTTTGCTGAATATTTGTCGGAAATCCGTCCGTCAAATCAAAAGTTTCTCCCAGGTCTGTCGACACAACCAATCGGAAAACCCCGTTGGATGTTGTGATGCCATAAACAATATTCGATTGTGTCGGATTGATTCTGACATCCCAGGTTGGCTGGATCCATTTTCTGGTCCAGGTTTCTCCCCCATCTTTACTGATATAAATTCCTTTTGAAGATACAGCGTATAAAACATTTGGATTAGAAGGATCAATTCTCAATCTGTCTGCCGCAAAACGGTCATTGCCCAGCTTGGGAGCCCACGTATTTCCGCCATCTGTAGATTTATGGATTTGATTTCCCGCAGAAACATAGATTACATCATTGTTTTGCGGATCAACAGTCACTGCGGTAATGCCTCCCCCAAAAAAGTAATCAGGAGCCAATAGTGTCCATGTTTCTCCTTTGTCGGTAGATTTGTTTAAAAATCCGGTTTCTGTTCCGGCAAAAATGGTAAATACATCTTTAGAGGCCACATCCATTGAATACACGTTGACCTGCCAGGGACAGGAAGCCGGTATTGCGGGATTGTTGTCCTCTTTGAGCCAAAACGTCTGTTTTGGTCCCAGAAAAGTCCAGGAGTCATTGCTTAAGTTTCTGTTTTCAGCAGTCTTTTTTGTGGTATTTTCCTGCATGTGTTTCTGTAGTTCGTAAAAAGTTTCCATATCAGGAAGAATGATGTCACCTGTTTCGGTTACATAAGGTTGGATACACCGACGCCAGATTTTGTAATACCGGGTGATGGCAGATTTGGTATTGTTCTTTTTTTCTTCAGAAAGATGATAGACTTTTTCGATTTCAAAATAATTGATCGGTGAGGTATACAACATTTTTGCCCATTCAGGAAATGTCTCCTGATAAGCCGGTTTGAGACTGCTTTGGATACAAGGCAGTTCGTCATAAGGGGTGTATATTTGTTGTGCAACAATGTCTGTATCAAAAACAGGAAAAACAAAAAACATCAAACACCAAAACCTACCATATAACTTCATGACAAATATTTTGACAAAAGTACGGGATCGGGTATAAAATAAAAAATAATATTAACCTATATTCTTGATTAAAGTTAGAAGAGCTAAATGGAAACCGAATGAAGATAATATTGAAAGTATTCAGAAAATTGTGTTTAAAGGCACAATTAAATTATAAACGAATCAGCCTTTTATTTTAACAAACCCCACAAAAAAAAATTACCCCATGAATGACTATTCACTCACAGGGTAAAACATTGTAAACAAACAAATCATTTTATCTGGTAAATAACAACTCTCTGTACTTGGTCAATGGCCATAATTCGTCATCAACGGTGAGTTCGAGTTTGTCGCAGTGGTATCGGATAACTTCAAAAAACGGTTTTACTTTATTGCAGTAAGCATCCGCTCTTTTATCAGCATGATCGATTTTATTGGCTTTTTTCCTTTCATCAATCATTTGGTCGACATTAGATTTGATCTCGTGGATTCGTTTGGAAATGTCCTTGATGATATCCAATTGTTCGGAAGCATATTGCTCAAAGTCTTTACCGAAAATCTCCTTCAATCCCTGCACATTCTGTATCAAACGGTTCTGATAGTTGATGGCAGTTGGGATCACATGGTTCATGACGATATCACCCAAAACCCTTCCTTCAATCTGCACTTTTTTGACGTACTCTTCCATTTCGATTTCATACCTGGCCATGATTTCGGTGTCGTTCATGATACCATTTTGAATCATGACTTCTTTTGCAATCGGCGTGATCTGAGCTCTCAAAGCTTCAGGGGTATTTTTTAGATTGGACAAACCTCTTTTTTTGGCTTCTTTGACCCAGTCTTCGCTGTAACCGTCGCCTTCAAAACGAATTCTTTTGGACTCTTTGATGTATTCTCTCAATACATTAAAAATCGCGTCATCTTTTTTAAGACCTTTATTTTCAATCAAATTGTCAACATCTTTTTTGAAGTCTTTCAGCTGCTGGGCCACGATAGTATTGACAATGGTCATGGCTTTGGCACAATTGGCAGAACTACCGACGGCTCTGAACTCAAATTTATTTCCTGTAAAAGCAAAAGGACTGGTTCGGTTTCTGTCGGTATTATCCAAAAGGATTTCCGGAATTTTACCGACAACATTGAGTTTAAGGTCGGTTTTTTCTTCAGGGCTGAGGTTGCCGTCCGTCACTCTTTCCAATTCGTCGAGAACAGCCGTAAGTTGCTGACCGATAAATACAGAAACAATCGCTGGTGGTGCTTCGTTGGCTCCGAGCCTGAAGTCATTGGAAGCCGAAGCGATTGAGGCTCTCAACAGATCATCATATCGGTGAACGGCCTTAATGGTATTAATAAAATACGTGAGGAACATCAGGTTGCTCTTTGGCGTTTTACCCGGACTGAGGAGATTCACTCCGGTATCTGTCGCCAGTGACCAGTTGTTGTGTTTTCCTGATCCGTTGATGCCGTCAAATGGTTTTTCGTGCAGCAACAACTTGAGGTTATGTCGCGATGCAATTTTGGACATAAGGTCCATGATCAGCGAGTTATGGTCGACAGCCAGATTGGCTTCTTCATATATGGGAGCCAATTCAAACTGATTGGGCGCTACCTCATTGTGTCGTGTTTTGACCGGAATACCCAATTGGATAGATTCGATCTCGAGTTCACGCATAAATGCCAGCGACCTCTCCGGAATAGATCCGAAATAATGGTCTTCCAATTGTTGACCCTTGGCAGCGTGGTGCCCAAGGAGTACACGACCTGTCAAAAGAATGTCCGGTCTCGATGCAGCCAACGCACTGTCGATAAGAAAATATTCCTGTTCCCATCCAAGGGTGGAGATTACTTTACTGACATTTTTGTCAAAATATTGAGCCACATCCGTTGCCGCATGGTCAATCGCCTGCAAAGCTCTCAATAAAGGAGTTTTGTTGTCCAGTGCTTCTCCGGTATAAGAAACAAATACCGTGGGAATACAAAGCGTTGTAGCGATGACAAATGCCGGTGATGTCGGATCCCATGCGGTATAACCCCTGGCTTCAAATGTATTTCGGATACCTCCGTTAGGAAAGCTGGATGCATCAGGTTCCTGCTGAACCAACTGACCACCGTCAAATTTGTCCATAGCAGTACCGTCACCTACGGGTTCGAAAAAAGCATCGTGTTTTTCAGCAGTAGCACCTGTCAATGGCTGAAACCAATGTGTATAATGGGTAGCACCTTTGGTCATCGCCCACGCTTTCATAGCTGAAGCCACCTGATCGGCAATCTTACGGTCGATTTTTTTACCGTGATTGACAGCATCTTTGAGGGCCGCATAGGCTTCTTTGGTCATAAATTTTTTACACGATGTGTCATTAAAGACATTGGCGCCGAAAAGGTCCGACCGCGAACCGGAAATTTCTTTTACTTCAACCGGTTTTCGGTTTTGGGATTCCTGAAGGGCAAAAAAACGGATGGTAGACATAAATTATTTTAAGTGAGTTAATGTAGCACAAAGTTAAAATATTTTAAGATACCCCCATAAAAATTAACAATTATTAATAAAAAATATAAATATTACAGATTTACCCCATCAAAATACAGGGGTATTGCAAATAAAAACTAATTTTTAAAATGTAAATTCTGATGTGTTTATACTACACGATCTTTTGTTTCTGAACAATTTTTCAAAAAAAGTATTACCTATTTATCTTTATGCCGGAAGTCAGAAAGGATAAAAAGAAGATATTATATTATTAACAGCAATTCAAAAAACGAAACGAGATGTCAACTAAAATCACCATTTTGCCAAACGGCAGCGCAAGAATTGAAGGAGAATTTGTTATTGTCGATTCCGAAGGAAAGGAGTTTGGCTTAGCCGGCAGAACAACCGTAAGCCTATGCAGATGTGGTCTTTCTCAAAACAAACCTTTCTGTGACGGATCTCACAGAGAAAATTTTGATGCCGAAACCAAAGCATTTGACCTTCCTCCAAAAAAGGTTTGATAAAAAGTTTTTCAAAATTTATTTTATTTTTGAAAATATTGTGTACATTTGCGGCCTGAAATTAAAAATGGCTCCGTAGCTCAGCTGGATAGAGCAACTGCCTTCTAAGCAGTAGGTCTCTGGTTCGAATCCAGACGGAGTCACAAAAGACACCTCGATGGTGTCTTTTTTTTTGCCCGTTTTCTACAAAATCGGAAAGGAACTATTCTTCTTCCTGAAAGGAATTGATGATTTTTACAAATTCATCGGCATCAAGCGATGCGCCCCCGATCAGACCTCCGTCCACATCCGGTTGTGCAAAAATATCTTTGGCATTGGAACCTTTGATAGATCCACCGTACAGAATGGTCATAGCTTCACCCACTCTTTTATTGTATTGACGGGAAATCATTCTTCGGATAGAATTATGCATTTCCTGAGCCTGTGCCGGTGAGGCAGTTTCTCCGGTTCCGATCGCCCAGATGGGTTCGTAGGCGATGATAACATTTTTGATTTCTTTCGCCGTAAGGGAAAACAAAGACTCTTCCAGCTGAATTTTGACGTGTAAAATATGTTTGCTGGTCTTGCGAACATCGAGATCCTCTCCACAACAGAATATCACTTTGAGTCCTGCATCGAGTGCTGCTCTGACTTTGAGTTTGAGCAAGGCATTGTCCTCATGATTGTATTGTCTCCTTTCGGAATGGCCGAGGATGACATAGGGAATGTTAAGATTTGCCAGCATCGCCGGAGAGATTTCACCGGTGTAAGCCCCTGAGTTTTTATAGTGGCAGTTTTGGGCAGCCAGTTTTAGTTTACCCTTTGACTTTATTTTTTTATCCAAAGTAAGCAAATGGGTAAAGGGTACAGCCAATATAGCCAGAACACTTTTATCTTTTTCGGCAGCGATCAATTTGCTCACCAATTCGACTCCTTCGTCGAGTGTAGTATTCATTTTCCAGTTTCCTGCTGCTATTTTTTGCCTGCTCATGCAAATATATTTTAAATTCTCTTTGTATATATATTATAAGAACGAATAAGAATGTCTATTGTTTCCCGTTGTATAAAACAATTGATATGCCAAAAGATTTGAACCGATCATTTACATCCGGCAAAGGATTCAATCCCAATTGATTGGCAAATCCCGGAAAGGACAAATCCGACAATGGAATCTGATAATACGGTTTGAATGCCAAAGCCACTTTATCTCCCGGAATCTGAAATATCAGGAATATTTTGCCTGTAAATCCCGATGAAGAATCCAATTCCTGCCTTTTTCTTCTGGAACCCGCTATATCCGTTCTGATTCTTGCTGTCCGGTATCCTATGCCGGCACCAAAACCAAACCATCGGTAGTAACTTTCGGCATGTAGCGCAAATTCAGAAAGCGACATAAAATATTTTTTAGAAAAATTTGATCCGTTGATGACTGCAAAAACATCACTATTACCCAAACCACTATTCCAACTTGCTTCAAACCCGGTATTTCCGATTTTGTATCTTACCCCCAATTCCAATCCATGAAGCGATGAAAACTCGTCGAGATCATCTAATGGTTCTGCCAGACCGGCATTATATTGCCTGACCATCCCGTTGACATTCGGAATGTCAAGAAAAACGGCATTGTAACCTACTTTTACATTAAATTGTGCAAAAATCTGGATATTTCCGATGAAGAAAATCCAAACAATTAAGGTGGTGCGTGAAATAAATTTCATTAAATTTTCAATAAAACTCATATAGAAGTACAAAAATACTGCAAAATTCCAAATCTTTGCAGTCAATTGGTATTTAAATCTTATGGCAAAATCAAAATCTGATAAAAAAAACCTTTCCGCTACCGTTTTAAAGACACAGGAAAAGGTGCAATCCGAACCGGGAATACCCTTTTTTACCGAAGGATTCTGGCGGAAAAACGGCGTCGCAGCTGCTGTTTTGTTGATCCTCACCTTTGGCTTGTACTATCAGAGCATCCAATACGGTTATGTGCTTGATGACCTTATCGTCATTCAGGAAAATAAATTTACCAAACAAGGTATCGCCGGGATCAAAGACATCATGACCACAGAAAGTATGACGGGTTACTTCGGAGAACAAAAAAATCTCGTACAGGGAAACCGGTATCGTCCTCTTTCATTGGTCACCTTTGCTATGGAATACGAAATCTATAAAGAGTTATATCCCAAAGCCAGCCATTTTATCAACATTCTGCTTTATGGACTGACCGGTATTCTCTTATTTATGGTCCTACACCTGCTTTTTCCGGGTCAAAAAAACATATGGCTGGGCCTTCCTTTTTTAGCCAGCCTGATATTTATCGTCCATCCCATCCACGTAGAGGCTGTCGCCAATATCAAAGGCAGAGACGAAATCATGGCTTTGTTGTTTTCACTGGCATCCTTGTACGCGGCCCTCAGGTACACCGACAAACAGGAAAATAAGTGGTTGATCTTTACCGTTTTGTATATGTTTTTGGGATTATTGTCCAAAGAAAACGCCATCACCTTCCTCGCAGTCATTCCGCTGACAATTTATTTTTTTAGCAAAAACAACAGAAACGGAATGGGTATGTTGGTGACTTCCCTCGTCGGCATTACGGTATTCTATCTGATGGTCAGGTTTAATTATTCCGGTGTGCCCAAACTGACAGAAGTGAGCAAAGACCTGATGAATAATCCTTTTTTGGATATGACTTTCGTCGAAAAAATGTCTACCATATTTTATACCCTCGGAAAATATGTGGTATTGTTGTTTTTTCCACATCCGTTGACGCATGACTATTATCCATATGCCATTCCGAAAGTAGGCATTACCGATCCTTACGCTTTGGCATCTATAGCTTTATACGGTGTAATGGTGTGGTACGCTTACAAAAACTATCAGAAAAAAGATGTCAGTTCGTACAGCATACTTTTTTATCTCGCGACCTTGTCTATCGTGTCAAATATTGTGATAAATCTCGGAACCTTCATGAATGACCGGTTTATATTTATGGCTTCAGTTGGTTTTTGTATCTGGCTCGTTTATATGTTGATGGAAAAGCTTAAAGATCGTTTTTTACCTTACGGGAAATATGTAGGCATGGCTTTATTGGGCGTTTTTACTGTTTTTTATGCTTACAAAACCTACAGCAGGATTCCGGATTGGGAAAATGCACTGACCCTCAACAGGTCAGCGATCAGGGTGTCAGCCAACAGCGCCAGAGCCAATTCTTTTATGGCTACCGCTTTGTACAATCAATACAAAGCCATGGAATCCAATAACATTCCTGAAAAACTGGCCGTACTCAGAGAGGCCCTGCCTTATGCTCAGAAAGCATGCGAGATCATGCCTGAATATTACAATGGCAACATTATGGAAGCCGGCATCGTCGGTGAAATATTCCGTTTGGATGGCGACATGCCGTTGTTTATTAAAAACATCAAACCTGTAATGTTGCGCAGACCGGATTTGCCTTATCTCAAAGAATACAGTGACTATGTCGTTACTCAGGGATATTACCCAAAAGAATTATATACCTTATTTAAAGAAGTAGGCCAGGCGTTGACGACCCATAAAAAATATTCAAAACTGTCCATTCAATACTTTAATTTTGCCTACAAACTCAGTCCGACCTCTCCGGAAATCAATGCCCTGCTTGCCGCAGCTTATGAAAAACAAGGAGATAGGTTGAATGCTATCAGGCATGCAGCAAAAGCAAAAGAACAATGACACCAACTCAGGAAGAATTACGACTATTACTGACCATGACACAAATCCCCAAGATCGGGGACGTCCTGGCCAAAAACCTCATCAGCTACTGCGGCAGTGCTGAAGCGGTGTTTAAAGAAACGCTCAAGGGACTGATGAAGATACCCGGAGTGGGAGAACAAGCAGCACGCAACATTCGGGAGGCTGATTTTTCGTGGGCAGAATCTGAGTTACTATTTATTGAAAAAAACAATATTTTGGTTTCTGCTTACTACCATGCATCCTATCCACATAGGTTGAAACCCTTTGACGACAGCCCGTTTTTGTTGTATTACAAAGGGAAAGATGTTCTCGACTATCCCAGAACCGTCGGCATCGTGGGCACCAGGACACCGACCGAATACGGAAGGCTCACCTGTGAAAAAATCATGGAAAGTCTGGCCATTTACAAACCCCTGATCATCAGCGGCCTCGCTTACGGTATCGACGGCGTGGCACATAAAAAGTCGCTGCAAATGGGAATCCCGACCGTAGGTATTTTAGGTCACGGACTGGACACTGTGTATCCTGCCTTGCATCGTTCATTGGCTGAAAAAATGCTTGCCGGAGGCGGAGGTTTGCTGACTGAATTTCCTTCCGGTACCCGACCTGACAAAGAAAACTTTCCGATGCGCAACCGGATCATCGCTGCCCTGAGTGATGTCGTCATCGTCGTCGAGTCGAGAAAAAAAGGTGGATCCATCATCACTGCTGAAATGGCCAATGATTACAACAAAGACGTTTTTGCGGTTCCCGGTAGATTACATGACGAGTTTTCCGAAGGGTGTAACAACCTCATCAAACAAAACAAAGCCCACCTCATAGAATCCGCCGACGATATAGGCTACATCATGCGATGGGAAGAAATGGATGCCCGAAAAATCATTCAGACCAGCCTTTTTGTCGAACTGGACGATACAGAAAAAGAAGTCGTTTCTTTATTAAGACAGGAAAAAGAACTCACCATCGACCAAATCACTTACCGCTTGTTGAAACAACCATCAGAAGTATCCAGCTTATTGGTCAATCTGGAGTTTAAAGGAGTCGTCAGGGCACTACCCGGTAAGAAGTATGTGTTATTTTAGGGTTTGATTGCCCTACTTCTTCTTCAATATCAAATATTCATAAGCTTGTAGTGACAAGGTTTCTGTAAGGGTTCTGTCGATTTCAGTTTGTAGGTCTGTCATCGTGATTTGTCTGAATTCCTGAGGGAGATTAAAGGTTTTGACACTGTTGCGCAGATTGGTGATTACCAATATCTCCTGATTTTGATAGGTTTTTTTGAAACAAACCACATCCGTCGTAGAAAAATCACTGACACTGCCTTTTCTGGCCGCATCTTCATGTTGATATATTTTCATCATATCCTGATAAGCTTTGAGCATATCGGGATTTGTCGTCCAATTGACCGGAACGTTGGAAAAAAATGGAAGCGTATTCTGTCTGCCCACTTCCTGGCCGGTATAAAACAAAGGAACACCTCTCATAAAGATCGTGGGAACAGAAGCAGCAAGGGCGCCTTTTTTACCATTAAAAAACACCATAGGCGTGTTTTCCCAGGCAGATTCGTCGTGGTTGGTGGTGTAACGCATTCGGTGTTTTCCGTTGGGTACAGACTGATATTCATTGGTATTGGCCGTTGCCAAAAGGGTGGCAGACTGACCGGCATACACATCTTTCATCCGGTAATAAAAATCCCAGCCATACATAATATCAAAACCTGCAGTAAAATGATCTGCCCGGGTTCCTTCGGCAAGCAAAACCAATTTTCTGTTTGGTATGTCCCGAAGCTTTTGTATCGCTTGTTTCCAAAAAGCAAAAGGTACTCCATCGACATGATCACAGCGGAAACCGTCGATATTGGCTTCCAAAACCCAATACATCATGGCATCAATCATGGCTTTTTGCATGTCCTGATTGGTAAAATTGAGGTCAGCCACATCGAGCCAGTTGGTACCGGCAGGATGAATGATATTTCCGTTGTTGTCTTTGGTGTACCAGGCAGTATTTTCGATCCACGGATTGTCCCAGGCCGTATGATTGGCTATCCAGTCCATGATGACGGCCATTCCTTTTTCATGTGCTAAGGTAGTCAGGGTGCGCAAATCTTCCAAAGTGCCGTATTCTGCGCCAACTTTTTTATAATCCTGCACACTGTAAGGCGAATTGACAGACTTGATCTGTCCGATCGGGTGTATCGGCATCAACCAGATGACATTGGTGCCCAGACTTTTGATTTCGTCAAGACGACTGATGACCCCGGCGATATTTCCTCCCGGAAAAGCCCGGATATTCACTTCGTAGATGACCATGTCTTCAATAGCCGGCAATTTGTCAAAAGGTATGCCGTATTGAGGATAAGGAAGGTCATTTTCTTCAGGAACCATGTCTTTCGGGTCAGAACCACAGGAAAAAGACATAAGTGAAAACATACAAACGCCGATCCATTGATAAAAATTTGCCATCTTAAAGTGTTGTGAGAACACAAAGATAGGCAAAGGAATGAAACAGGTATAAATATCTCCTGAATTGGAAGGCGCTCTGTCCGTTTATTACAAAAATCCGGAATTATTCCCTGAAAAAACAACAATAATCAGACCTGATCTATATCTTTAAACAAGTTGTTTTTAACGTAAAAATTCTCGTTTATTATGGATTTGTTGCACTATTTTCCATTCCCACATCACCAAAGCCAGGATAATAACTTTTTCTGACAGAAAATACCACAAACCAAACATCGTTATCCGGTCAAAATAGAAAACTACCAAAACAAGGGACAATACACAGTACAAAATATTGGCAGCGATGATGATTTTAATAAAGATTGTTTGTTCTGTTTTTACAAAAACAGAACAACTCAGAGAATAAACCGCATAAATAACCGGAAGTACAGCTAAACTTTTGGCTATATCACCCGGGAACCCAAAAAAATACTCAAAAGGAGCTATCAGGCACCATAACATCAAAACTGACAAAAACGCTCCTACCCCGTCAATAAGAAAAACGTTTTTGGGTTGTATGAAATAAAACCATTTGGTCATGAATATCTCGTTTTAATTTGGAACTACTTTTTATTTCGTGATAAATGTCAATAATGATGTTTCAAAATCTTCATTTTTCATGTGATCAGCCAGGGTCACCCCACTTTTTTTGCGGTATATCGGATTGTTCCAAATAGATATGTAATTTGGTGCCCTTGTTTTACCAGTTTTTCGCCAATGGCCAAAAAAGGTTCCATGTCACCACGTGTTCCGATAGATGCCAACAAAATTTTCATAATAAAAACATTATAAGAAGTTCAACAATCATTTAAAAAAAACAGTTGCCGCACATGTACCAAATGTTTTTATTTTTCTACCAACTGCCCTGGATTTATGATTTCAGGACCGTGCCATTGTAATGAACACACAACTTAACCCAAACCATAAAAAGAGATTGAACCAACATATAAGATCAGCACGACAACCTTCATTTTTTAGTAAACCGATTAACAATAAACCATTAAGAAAACTCGCCCCTAAATCTCCGCACTAACACCTCAGGGTTCCCGCCTCCGGGCTAAAAAGTAATATCCCCGGAACGGGCAAGGATTCGTACGTTTTTTTACCTTTGTTTCTTAAATATCCGGTTTTGTCTTCAAATCAACATCGCCTGGCCATCTGGTCTACCGTTATCGCCGCTATTCTATGGAGTACGGGAGGGTTATTTGTCAAACTATTGACACTCGATGCTTTTACGATTTTGTTTTACCGGAGTTTTTATGCTGCCATTCTTTTTATCATCATTTTCAGAAAACAAATATTACGGGTCAACAAACTAACCTTTGTCAGTGCTTTGTTTTATGCGCCCCTGCTGATTTGTTTTGTGAGCGCCACCAAACTCACTACCGCTGCCAATGCTATATTTTTACAATACACCGCTCCTGCATTTATCCTTATCCTCGAGCCATTTTTTGTTCGTACCAAACTCCTTAAAATTAATGTAATCACAGTAATTCTCACGTTTTTGGGTATGATTCTTTTTTTGTTTGATGACTTTTCCAGTCCGGAAAATGTATGGGGTATCACCCTCGCTTTAGGAAGCGGCATCGTGTTGACAGGTCTCCTGATCTCTCAAAAAATGAACGCTCCCGTTTTTCAACCCGGTGCCGTATTCTGGGGGAATATCCTGGTTTGTCTCGTAACCCTTCCCTGGTTTATCAACAATCCATTCCCGGACGTCACCCAAAACAGCTATCTCCTGATTCTTGGTTTCGGCCAACTGGGACTTGGATTTGCCCTTTTTGTTTATGGTCAAAAACATCTTCCCGCTATTGAAAGTTCGTTGATATCCATGCTCGAACCCATACTCAATCCGATTTGGGTTATCATCTGGTATGGCGAAATTCCAGGATTTTTTGCAGTTGCCGGTGGTACGGTAATTCTGGTCATATTGGTCTTCAGAATGTTGTATCTCAATACTTCTCTGATAAACAAATCAAAAAAAGAAGACTTTTCGACCAAGGTGTAATCATACTGATGTAAGTCAACCTTTGACCGATGGATATCATAGCCTACTGTAACACTTGTTACGTCCACGCCCTATATTCCTGTCTACCTTTGCGTCTTGTAATGTAAAATATTTGTAAAATGAAGATTATCGTAGTAGGTGGTGTGGCAGGAGGAGCCACTGCCGCAACAAGACTCCGCAGATTAAGTGAAAAAAATGAAATCATTATCTTTGAAAAAGGAGAACATGTGAGTTTTGCCAATTGTGGCCTCCCTTATCATATCGGTGGAACGATTCCGGACAGAGACAAACTTCTGCTCCAAACACCGGAAAGTCTGAAAATCAGGTACAATCTGGATACCCGGATTTTTACAGAAGTTCTGGCAATCAACAGAGAGCAAAAAACTGTCACCGCAAAAAACCGGATAACCGGAATCGTGTATGATGAGTCTTACGATAAACTTTTATTATCGCCTGGCGCAGAACCAATCCGACCACCTTTGGAAGGCATTGATTCTCAGAATGTTCTGACCTTACGCAATATTGCAGATATGGACAAAATCATTCAAAAAACCAAAACCAACAATGATTTTGTCATCGTAGGAGGAGGATTTATTGGCCTCGAAATCGCCGAAAACCTCATTAAACTGGGTAAAAAGGTACGCCTGGTCGAACTAAACAAGCAGGTCATGGCTCAGGTAGACTTTGAAATGGCAAGTTACATGCATCACAAAGCAAAAGATCATGGTTTGGGTTTGTTGCTGAATCATAGTGTTCAAAAATTTGTGGACACTCAGCAAGGAATGGAAGTGCATCTCTCCAATAATAAAGTGCTAAAAACCGAGGTGGTTATATTGTCTATCGGCGTTAAACCGGAAAATTCTCTGGCGAAAAATGCCGGTCTCAATATTGGTGAAACTGGTGGGATTTTGGTTAACCCCTACCTACAGACCAATGATGAAGACATCTATGCGGTCGGTGATGCCATCGAAGTCATCCATGTCATTCACCACAAAAAAGTTCATATACCCCTTGCATGGCCCGGCAATCGTCAGGGAAGATAGGTGGCTGACAACATTGTCAAAGGTAATATAACACCTTATTCCGGAAGTTTAGGCTCTTCGATCCTGAAGTTTTTTGAACTTTCTGTTGGTGCTACCGGATTGAATGAAAAAATACTTAAAAAGTACGGCATTGATTACCATACTATTATTGTGACCAAAGGACATCACGCAGGGTATTATCCGGGAGCCAAAGATTTATTGTTAAAAGTATTGTTTGACGGCTTCGGAAATATTCTGGGAGCACAAGGGGTCGGTGAACAAGGGGTTGACAAAAGAATTGATATCATAGCCACTGCCATTAAAGCCAATATGAAAATACAGGATCTTCAGGATATCGAAATCACGTATGCTCCTTCCTTCAATTCGGCCAAAGATCCGGTCAATATTGTAGGTTATGCTGCAGAAAACATGTTGAAAGGGGATCTGCATACTTTAAATTACGACCAACTGGAAGATTATGTAAAAAAACACAATGCCATTTTAGTGGACGTAAGGACCCCATTGGAATTTATTGAAGGCCATATCGAAAGTGCTGTCAATATTCCGGTTGATAACCTCAGAGACACCATAAATTCTTTGGATAAAAACCGCAAATACCTGATCTATTGTCAGGTAGGTCTGAGAGGTTATCTGGCACACCGAATTTTGAAAAACTTTGGTTTTGATGTCATCAATCTCAATGGCGGCTATAATTTATGGAACAAGGTTCACTCAAAAAAACAAGAATTTGTGTATTAACTAAAAACAGAAACCTTTTGAACAAAAAAAAGGTATTGTCTTGAGAAAAACAAATGAAACTAAGATCTTGAAAACCTTTTTTGTATTGCAACGAAAAAGGTTTTTTTTTATTCCTTAAAAATGTCGTATGATGACAATAGAACAGGAGTAAATGTCGTTTTACATTGATGTTTCTGTAAAACGGTTTTATCGTGTTTATCCTTAACAAATTTCAACGCTTTCTAAAAACGTTAATAAATGCAAAACAGTTTCAGATAGAAATATTTTTAATATCTTTGCGGCATAATTCACCATGAATCATTTATTAAAGAGGCGAAATATGACAACTTTTTCATGGTGTTGACCCAATGACTGTTTTTAAATAAATATATGCAGGTTGTGTTCCCCGACAATCAACACAACCTGTTATCCTTGAACATATAATATTACAAAACAATGTTACAACGAAAATCTACCTGCGTACTTTTTGTATTGATTTTTTTAGGTTTTTTTATCCCTGAGGTAAAAGCACAACCTCCTTATCCTGAAATCGAATTGTGTTTTCCTACGGTCACCGCAAAAAAAGGAGATACCATCTGTATCCCTGTTACTGTCAAAAACTATATCGATGTGGAATCTTTCGGTATGCAGATTTTGTTTAATGCTAATATCGTCAGACCATTAAGTACACTGAGATTCCCTGATCCAAGAATAACGGATGAGATCAAAACACTTACCCCGTTCATTGAAGACACCAGAGGTTCTATTAAAATCAGCCACGTTGATTTACAACCAGTGACTTTACCAGATGATATTACATTATTTGAAATTTGTTTTGTTGTTATCGGAAATCCGGGTGATATGACTCCGATATTTCTTAATGAAGCCTATGCTGATCATGGTTTTGGACAAGAGTCGGTTTCAGGAGGAGTTAATTTGAATCCTTTCAAAATCAAAAGAGGGTCCATAACGGTAGTTGCTAATCAAATCACCATCAGTACATCTATTTGTGATGCAACCAATGCTCCCACCAATAATAACGGCGTCCTCGAATTTATGGTAGGTGGCGGAACTCCTCCCTATACGTATACAATCAATCCCGGTGGTTTTTCGGGAACCAACCTTGCAGCGGGCCAGAGAATCAGACTTGAAAACATGAACACCGCTCTCTATAATATCATGGTAACTGATGCTTTGAGTGCTACCCAATCTATCAATGCCAGGGTGTCGGACAACCTACCTTATTTGTATCAGATGATTGCCACTGACCCGACATGTGCCAACCGTGATATTCAAAACGGAAGTGTACAGGTCAACATAACCAATCCTGGTCCGTTTAATCCGGCAGGATTTAGTTATGAATGGTCCAATTTTGTATTTAATACCAACAACAACACTCAGCTTTCCAGCGGCACGTATTATGTGACCATCATCGACCCGTCAGGTTGCAGGGTTTACGACTCCGCTTCCATATTCAGAGAACCTATCGTTGCTACCCTGAATATTACCAAAGAAGTTTCCTGTCCCGGAGGAAGTGACGGAGAGATCAGTCTTGTTATTTCAGGTGGTTTTCCTTTTATAAACAATCAATATGATATCCGTTTGAATGGTTTTTCACGTGGCAGAGTGCTCAATTTAAGTGGAATAGAGCCCGGAGAAAACACGATAGATGTGGTGGACTCTTTAAATTGTTCAATGAGAATTACTTTTAATATGCCGGAAAAAGACGGTATCACTATTGATACCCTCTATAGGGATGATGTATCCTGTTTTGGTCTGGACGACGGAAGAATCTCTATTGAGGCCAGTGAAGATGGCAACAGCAATTTTATTTTTGTGCTGCGAAGAACCAACCAAATCATACCGGGTGGTACGTCTTCACCCAATACTTTTACTTTTAATTTTCTGGAAGCAGGAAGTTATACTTTGACAATCACTTCTATAGGTACAGGCTGTATTCTGGTAGTTCCTTTTGTGATAAGTCAACCAAACCCGATTGACTTATCCAATGTAAACATTCTGAACCCTTCCTGCGGCACCCAAAACGGTGTCATTACAGTATCACCGGCTTTCGGTACTGCCCCATATAATTATGCATGGAGCCACAATGCTGCCATAAACGCCAATAGTATTTCAGGACTTTCTGCCGGAAACTTCACGGTAACTGTTACTGATTTGAATGGTTGTACAGCGACAAATACATTTAACCTGACAGAAATGTCAGGTAATGAAACAGTGCCTTTGATCAATGCGTTTGTTTCCAAACCTGTTTCCTGTTTCGGGGGAAATGACGGAAGTGTCACCGTGACATGTGTTCCTCCATCACCAACGTATACCTATCAATGGTTCAGACTAAATGAAACCAATGTGCTTTCAAACATTGATTCAGCAGTTAATCTGAATGCCGGCACGTATGTTGTCATAGTCAGAAGCGGCAATTGCAGTGTTTTGGACACCATAGATTTAATGGACCCACAGGGAATGAATGTAAATTTTAACCTTGTGTCACCTACCTGTCCGGATAGCAAGAACGGATCGATCGGTGCCCTTGTCACAGGAGGCAATCCAAATTATACCTACCAATGGTTTCAGGCCGGCAATCCGAATATTATAGCGTTAAATGTTACGGTACTTACACCGATAGATTCCGGTGAATATCTGTTAATCCTTACAGACAGCAAACTCTGTACTCAGGAATTTCCCGTTTATCTTGAAGCACCGGACTCTATAAATCTTCAACTACTTGAAGTCAACCAGGTCAATTGTTTTGGTTTGTCCAACGGTCGCGCAGAAGTCTTAGCTACTGGTGGAACATCAGTCAACCCGGTTTTTAATTATTTCTGGTCCACATCTCCTATAGATTCTGGATCTTCCGCTTTTAATCTTCCTGCCGGAAGAAACTGGGTGATCGCAGCGGACAATCTTTGTGCTTCAGATACCTTCTTTTTTGATGTACCTACTGTACCCAGACTAAGTATTACCTCAGCATCAGAATTTGACAACCCATCGTGTTTCGGGTCAACAGATGGTTATATCAACCTGATACCAGCCGGAGGAGTTGATTCAGGATTTGTATTCAACTGGACATCCCCACCTGCTCCAAACACACCTACGGTAAACAATCTGGCTGCAGGCACATATTATTTCAGATTAAATGACTTTACCGGATGTACCATCAGTGATTCTATTACTTTGACACAGCCGGACTCTATGGCAGTGACCCTGAATTCACTGGCGACACAATTGTTATCCTGCCGTAATCTGGACAACGGACAAATAGGTGTTTTTACCACAGGAGGCAATCCGGGCATCATAAATTATTCATGGAATAACAATCCGGCAACAGGTGCCATAATCTCAGGACTTTCCGCAGGTAATTACTGTGTGACAGCAACCGACAACAAAGGATGTAATGCCACTTACTGCTACGAACTGGTTTCTCCTCCTCCTGTGATAGGCAGAGTGGCCAGTCCGCAGGATCCCGATTGTTTTGGCGAAAAAACCGAATTATGTATTGAAGCCATAAGTGGCGGAACAGGTAACAAATATACTTTCCAGGTAAATCAGGGACAAAGGTATCCGGCAGATTCCTGTATTTTGGTCTTTGCAGGAACCTATACCATCAATCTGATCGACTCTGCAGGTTGTTTTATCGACACAACCATTACCATCAATCAACCGGATGAAATAGGCATTGACCTTATAGATGAAATAGAAATCCAGTTAGGTCTTACCTCCGAATTGGTAACACTCAACATACCCGCAGGAGTGTCAGTAAATACAGTTACCTGGTTTCCGGCAGATACAACGGTAAAATGTCAAAATGCCGATTGTACAGAAGTTATTTTTAATCCTGTATCCAATACAACCTATCAGGTCATAGTGACCGATGCCGACGGATGTACTGCCGTTGAAGAAATTCTGGTTCGGGTCAAAGATGTCAGAAATGTATTTTTCCCAAATATTTTTGCTCCGAAAGAAACCGGAGACCGTGGAGGATCCAATAATTTCTTTAATGTAAGTGTTGGTGCGGGAGTCGTTCAGGTATTGTCCCTTGAAGTGTACGACCGTTGGGGAAATAAACTTTTTGAAAAGTTGAATTATTTACCTGACAATACTTTTGCAGATGGTTGGGATGGAACTTTCAGCGGCAATCTCCTGGATTCCGGTGTTTACGTGTACAAAACGGTGATTCGTTTTTCAGATGGTAAAGACCTGATTTATACAGGAGACATAACTTTGACGAGGTAATCTACTTTACCATAACCAGGTTGATACCATCACGCAAAGGCAAAAGAACATTATATACTCCGGGGTCATCTTTGATTTGTTTATTCAGATCATCCAAAACCTGAGTTCTTTTATCTTTTGTTTTTTCCAATACTTTGCCGGACCACAACATATTATCCAGGATAATCATACTCCCTGACACCACCCTTTTTCTGATCATATCATAATAGGACGGATAGTTTTCTTTGTCAGCATCAATAAACACGAGGTCAAAATTACCGGAAATGGTGGGTATTATATCCATGGCATCACCTTCCAAAATCGTAATTCTGTCCTTAAATCTGCTTTGTTGTATATGCCTTTTGGCAATATCGAGCGTTTCAGGATTGATATCAATGGTGTACAGGATACCATCGTCACTAAGCCCTTCCGCCAGACATATAGCTGAATATCCGGTGAATGTTCCGATTTCGAGGATGCGCCGGGGTTTTTTAATCATGCTCAACATTTGCAAAAACATACCCTGAGTCGGTCCGGACAACATACGCGGTTGTGTGGTTTCCAGATGTGTTGATCTTTCCAAAAGAGTAGTCACAGGGTCCAACCCTTTCGAGTGGTCTTCACAATATTCGTAAAGGGAATAAAGTAAGTCTTGCATGATTATGGATATCTTTTAGTCAGAAAAGGATACATTAAAACGATAAAAACGATAAAAAAAGCACCAATATAAAATCCGGGATGCATATATTCTTTTTTTCCCAATAGTAACACAGCAAGCATTATACCATAAACCGGCTCCAGATTGATGACAATATTGGAAGCAAAGGCCGATATGTGTTGTAAAGCTTTTAAGGATAAAATATAAGCCAGAGTCGTACAAAATAATGCCAATATCAATATATAACCCCATTGCAAAAAGTCCTTCGGCAAAAAAGTATCAACTTCAAAAAATGAGAAGTAAAAATTTCCGATTATTATAAAACTTAAAAAAATGGATGCTGAAAATAATTCCACGAAAGTGAATGCATATACATTGATGCCTTTACTGAGGTTTTTATTCAGGATCGAAAAAAGTGCTGCCAACGCCGCAGCCAGAAGACCAATACCCAATCCTGTGTAAAATCCACCAGGTACGTATTGTGTAATGAGTACAAAACAGGGAATCATCAAAAGTCCAGGAATGATGTCTTTTTTTCGGAAGGGTTGTCTGTTGAGAAGAGGCTCCATAACAGAAGTAAACACAGAAGTCGCTGACATAGCGACCAAAGCTACTGTCGCATTAGCAACCTTAACCGCTCCATAAAAACACAACCAATGTAAGGAAACGATAACTCCGACTCCCGCTACCTTCAGCAAAACACCTTTATTTATCATTTCCGTCAGGGAAGATTTCTTAAAAAACAGCAACAAACTTCCGGATGTAATCATCACCCGCCACCAAACAAGCACCAATGCAGTTAATGTAATCAGATCGCCCAAAATCGCCGTAAAGCCAAATAACATTACAGCAATATGAATATAAAGATACGCTTTGGTGGTCTCTGACAAAATGAAATTATTTTAAAATGATGCAAAAATAAGAGAAAAAACCTACTTTAATCAGCTAATTAAAAAGCGGATGATATAACATCTTCATTATATGATAAAAGAACTGGTTTTGTTATATTTCCCTACATCTTCCCTTTAAAAATAGGATGACAAAAACATTGGCTTTTTTATACTTGCCTGACAAAATGAAAAATAAAACCAACGGATTTTCGTTACATAAAAACACATGACAAAAAAATTATTCTGTAAATAAAAAAATTAACTTAGCTTTATGGTCTCATTTTATTCAGTAAAACCTTTATTTGGTGGAAAAATACCTGGTAGTTATACCAACGTACAATGAAATTGAAAATATTCGGGCAATCATCGAAGCAGCGTTGTCAAGGGGTCCGTTATTTCAGGTACTTATCGTAGATGATAATTCTCCTGACGGAACAGCAGATGAAGTTAAAAAAATGATGAACGAATACATGGGAAGGGTTCACCTCTTACAAAGAAGCGGAAAATTGGGTTTAGGCACAGCCTACATCGCAGGTTTTAAAAAATGCCTCGAACTCGGTGCTTCCCATATTTTTGAAATGGATGCTGACTTCAGCCACAATCCGGACGATCTGAACAGATTGCTTCAACCTTTATTGGAAGGAAAGGCGCATATGTCCGTCGGAAGCAGATATACCAAAGGGGGAGGTATCAAAAACTGGCCTTGGGACAGGTTGATATTGTCATACGGAGCATCATTATATGTTCGTTTGATAACCTGGCTCTCCGTAAAAGATTCAACCGCAGGTTTTGTTTGTTACAATGCCGAAGTATTAAAAACTATTCCTTTGGATAAAGTGACTTTCGTTGGGTATGCTTTTCAGATTGAGATGAAATTTGCAGCCGTTCAAAACGGATTTAAAATTATCGAAGTACCTATTGTTTTTGCCGACAGAGAAAAAGGTAAATCAAAAATGCACTCAGGAATCATTTTTGAAGCCATAAAAGGTGTCCTCACCCTAAGGATGCGGGGATTTTCAGATTATTATAAAAACAAATAATTAATTATTTGTTTGAAAACTGTTTTACAAAGGTTTTTAAGTCTTTGATATTGTAATACACCTCACCTTTGTTGACGACAACCGGCATTTGAATATTATTTTCTTTATATCCGGCTTCTTTCAATTTTTCAAACATCAAATCATTGTTGGAAGGAGCAATAGTAGTGTTTAGTTCCAGGAATACCACCCCGTTTTTTTCCAATTCTTCGATGACAAAAGCACACCTCGGACAATCATCTTTGGTAAATACATTTACTTTTACGGGATTGATTTGAATTCCGGTTGTTCTTGTGACCCTCTTATTCTGAGTCGGATTCACTTTTTTATAAGAAACAGAGGTGCCATATTCACAAGGAACTTTCGGATTATTGGTAAGTGTAGTTAAAACAAGTTCCTGCCCTCCGTTTAAAACCATTTTTTTGGGATAAACATCACTTGTGAGATATCCTTTGTATTGAAGCTGCAAGGTAAGTTCGATTGCTTCATTCAGATTGTTTTTGCCCATGATCAATACTTTGTTGTTTTCAAGTTTTTCATAAACTTCAACCTCTTCCTGCGCCCGGCCAACAGATATAGTCAGACACAATAAAAACATCCATAAAACACTTTTCATAAGACAAAATTTTAAACCGTAAAATTAATGGTTTTTTACCATTATTCAGTTATTATTTTGCCGGAAACCTACCAATATCTAAAATCATACATGAGTGATTTTTCAAGGTCGGAATAGACATCCGGTAAAGTCTAAAGAAACTTCTATCCCTTTCGCATTTCTGATGGTCAAAAATCAAGTAATGTAAAATAAGATTCCATTACAACATAGTTACATAGTTGATAAAAAAAAAGGACCCTCTCCGACATTTCGGAGAGGGATCCCATCCCAAAAACAGTAAACTCTTTTGAGAATAATTTATATAATTATTCTATAACGATCATTTTTTTGGTGGCTTTGTCAGCACCTGCTTCAAGAGTGTAATACATCATTCCTGAAACAATCAAATCTGACTTGTTCAAAGTAATCACATTGTTACCTTTAGTAAAGGTTCTTGTAATTACTCTTACCACTTTTCCTGTAACATCCTGAACAGTCAGGGTTGCGTCCATATCAGCAGGAAGATCAAAACTGATTTGAGTTTCTTCCTTGAATGGGTTAGGATTGTTCTGATACAATTGGAATACTACGTCATCTACAGATTTACCTGCAACATTCCAGCTGATTCCTCCTTTTACACCATCAACAGAGTATACTTCTGCTTGTGTAATATCAGATCCTATACGTAGACTGTTTTCAACTGTTCCGTTTTGATTTGCCTTAAATACCAGGGTCATCAATACATCACCACTGTTGAATGCTACACTGTTCAATTCATTCCAACTTGTAGAAATCATGCCCTGATCAAGATGACTGAAACCAAAGTTTCCTTCATTTACATCCAACAGACCTGGTTTTACATTTTGGAATTCCAATTCAGATGTATTAAACAACATCGTCATCTGCATACCTGCCATCTCGATAGCATCTGCTACAGTAACAGGGATTTCAACAATACTTCCGGCTTTATAAGCAGCCATTGGTGTTTGCAATTTCAATGCAGTAAGCGATCTGGATTCAGTCTCCTCACTGTTGAAGTTAGCTTTTGCGTCACCATTTACATCACCGATTTTAACACCTTTGAAGTGAATGTCCATATCAGCTGTAATATTATTGACTACATATTTTTCGTTAAAATTTTCAGTTTGTGCTGTAGCAGCATTGATAAACTGATAATTTTTATCGATAAATCTCCATGATTGATTGTTTGTAAATGTAGTCGAAGTTCCAAGGATAACTCTTCTTAACTCAACAAGGTCAAGAGAGTTGATCGCTTTGTCTTTATTTACATCTGCTGCAATCAATTTGTACGGTGAATCAAGTTTTGCAATATCCAGAATGTGTCTTTGAATAAACACAATGTCAAGTGTAGATATTCCATTAACGATGTCATCATTTTTGGTTGGAACTACTTCGTAATTTGAACCTACCAACAAGTTTGCAAATGCATAATTACCATTCAATGTCTGTGCATTCATCTCACTACCTTCAAGTTTCATGTTGACATTTTCGATACCAACACTTTGATAGTTTGTTACTTCCCCTTTGATAGCAACTTTACCCTGAGGACTGTCAGGACAAGCATTCATATTATCCTGGATGCTGATAAATGTAGAACAGAAAGCTTGCTCGATGTTACCCATTGGAGTAACGATAGCTGCATATAAGTTTACATTTTGATTACCAACATGGTCACAAGTAAATGTTCTTCCTGAAATCACTCTCAAAGAACCATCAGTATTTCTGGTAACCGGCTCAAATGAAAGGATAACATCATAACCACAAGGGTGTAAACTTCCTCTGTCAAAGTCAGAAGCCCAGATTTCAACCATACCCCAGTCAATCTGACCATCTCCGTTTGTATCAACAGGCATTAGGTCAGTAGCTAAGCCGTTCAAACAATATGGTGTAGGTGATTTACAATTGACTATGTCAAACAACTTATCACACTTTGTAAGATTTCCACACTTGTCTTCAAATGTCCATCTGATTCTATGACTTCCTATTGGATAGGTTCCTGTCATATTTGCAACGTTTCCTGTTCCTGACCTTGGGTAATTGAGACCTACACCGAAAGAGCCACTATCAAAAATTCCATCATTATTTATATCCACTTCAGCATACCATTTTAATTCGTCAGTACAATTATCTTCTGCTGTAGCGATCAATTCTATCGTTCCGTTGGTACAAGTTGCATCATAAGTACAAACTTCCGCTCTTGCACATCCTGAAAGGATAGTAGGCTTCACTTTGTCACTTACTTTAATGATTTGTGTATGTTTCCAAGTCATATATTCTGTACCACCAAAAGTATTGGTATAACTTTGACACCAGTCAATAACAGTCCAATGTCTCAAAATTTTGAAACAGGCTTCTCCCAAACTGTTGTTGAATCTGAAAACCTGATCTTCGTATTCATAACCTACCAGGCTACAGATATTATCTGCCAAAAGATTTGGTTTACCCATATTATCAGGGTGGAACATCGCATCATTCGGATTAGAACATCCCTCAACTTCTCTGTCAACAGGCCATCTGTTTGCTGTCATAACAAAAGGAGCAATCGGCTCAACATGAATATGTTGTGTACAAGTTGCTTTTCTTCCTCCTCTGTCTTCTACTGTAAAGTTTCTGGTAATTAATCCGATTCTGCACTGATCCAAATCAATGATGGAATCTGTTGTAATTCTTGGATTTTCGCAATTATCGATTCCTGTAGGCCATCCGAAGAAGTGTCTAAGGTGTGCAATGTCAAAATTGTCTATACAATCAACTGTATCGTGAGGAGGACATACGATTTGAGGAGGTAATTTATCCTGAATTCTGGCATTTACCATACACTCATTATAATTACCCGCTTTGTCAATAACTCTGACCTGTACCATGTGGGTGTTTTCCACATCTTTACAACAGAAACCAACATACTCACTGAATCCGCAAGGATCAGTCACTTCAACTACATATCTGTACTCAGCTCTGTTAAAACATTCATCGATACTGTAGTCATACCAAAGACCATTTGTATAACCAACATTGGTAAACTCGGTTGGATTTTTTTCGTCCGTACTTGGACTTCCCGGTCTCCAGTTATTGTATAGGAATTGTTCATTACTTTCCCATGCCCAGATATTTTTTTGTTTAATATCTCTTAATCCGATGAGGTAGTCCTCATTGTAATTATATCTGTTAACTGCATTCAAAACCCATGCGTTTTCAGCTGCTGCGTTGATAGAAGCTACATAACCTCCCATCGCTTTTGCAGTTTTTAAAGCAACATGTGGCAACGCTTTGTGTTTTGACAAATAGTAATAATGAACCTGATTACCTGTTCCATATTCTCCTAAGAAATCAAAACCAGGAAACTGAGGCGTTTTACATGGTAAACAATGACCTGACTGTGGTGTGTCCATTCTTCTTACCAGCAACTTACCAAATTCACATTCATCATAACTTCCGTCATCAAAAACATCAGCAGGTACCCAGGCATTACCGTCACTTGTCAAACCAATAGTAGTATTTTGATCACAAATAGCTACCGGCGGCGTATTATCTTCTACAGTTACAGCAACCGTACATGAAGATGAATTGTGACACTTATCATAAGCAATATAAGTAACTTCATGACATCCTACCGGGATTCTTACTAAACCACCATTGGAATTCTGAAGAATTCCACCCGGATATACTACATCCACGTGTAATTCATTACTACAATTGTCCGTTAAAACCAAAGCAGGTAAGTTAACAAACGCTTCACATGTATGTTGTGATGTTGAAGCTCTGATAGGAGCCGGACATGTAAACCCAGGTCCTTCGTTGTCAACGATTTCAATCATTTGTAAATGTCTTCGGACTCTTGGTACTGATCTGCATGACCATTCAAAAATCTCCCATGTTCTCATAATCTTAGTGACACATTTTACTTCTGCTAATTTAACATCCGTAAATGATACCAAAAGATTACAATTTAAGTCAGCGTTAGGATATAAATCCTGATATAAAGGAGCTAACGCTGTACCGCTTAAATTCCCAATATTCATTACAGTGTAATATCCTGTATTCATGGTATAAACCTCAAAACAAAAGACATCACCAGCATTCAGGTTAACATTTTGTGTACCATTGGCGGTGTTTCCGGAAGTTGCTAAATCAGTTATTGTTCCATTGATTGAGTAAGATGGATTGTCATTATTAAAACTTCCACCCGGTGCCGGATTGTTATTATGTCTCATGGACGCATTCCAGCTAAAAGTCAAAGTTCCTGTTTGTGTCGCAGTATAACATACCTGCGCACCTAAAGTCTTACCTCCACCTGCTCCGGTTGTTCCTCCGGTTAATGTAATGGCATCATTCACAAAAGTATTTGGTTCTACTGTAGCAGCACCGCTTCTGAAAAAATCCCACAATAACAATTTTGGAACACCCGTTCCGAATTTATTACCAATTGCAACCGGTGAAGGATTACCGGCATAAGCCTGACCAACCGGGATCTTTGCCCAATCACCGTCACATGCCAATTCGTTAGAACCAGGTAACCATCTGTTGCCGGGCATAGTAACATACGGGTCAATCAAATCAGGAAGACCTACGACTGTTATATTCATACAACATTCATCAGATTTATTACCACTTCCATCAACCGCTTGGTAACATCTTTCTACAACTTTTAAAACATCCGGTGCAAAAAGACCATTACAGTTATTTGTTGTTACACTTTCGAATGTAATGTTAACTACATAAGGCGTACAATTTTCATCCACGATAGGAGCAAAATTGGCCATTTCGTAACATGTTACAGTCACGTCACCAGGACAATCAATAATTGGTGGCAATTTGTCCTCTACTAAAATAGTACTCCAACAAGAATTTCCTGAAAGTGAAGTTACCTTAGCATAAATAGTTTTACCTATCCACGAAGGTCCTGTTAAAGGGGCCATACCCATTCCTGTTGAGAACGGATTTCCTGTAGGTGTTGTCATTAATGACACAAACGTTGTGGTAGCTCCACCACATGTATTGCCATTAGCCAAAATCATATCGGCTGTAACATTGGCAAAACAGTCACTATCCAGAGAAACCTGAATATGACCCTTGCAGGCACACTCCTGAGCATTCACCCGGGATGTCGTGCCAAATGAAAAAAGAATTATACTGAAAAGCATAATCCATTTTTTCGAGAAACGTGTTAATTTTGTTTCCATCATGAGATCCAAATTTTGAGTTAAAAAATTTTGTTTGTCCTGATGTCGAGCCGACACCAAAACAGTTTGGTTATAAAAATACATCAGAAGACAAAGCCTTCTTACTCTTTTGGATCTATTAAAATATTCAGGTTGTAAATAGGGGATTGGATAAAATACCAAAACCCATGTACATACTTACGTATGCCATAGGTTACTACTATATTCTATCAGGGTGGATTTAAGGTTCTGAACAGCTTCTCACACTATTCGGGTGCAAATATATGATGACTAATATATATAAAAAAATATTATACATATTATTTTCATATATTTTTATACATAACATATATACCTTTGATTGTTAATGTATTATACAATCTACTCAAAATCAATTATTTTACGTATATCTTATCTAATTATATAATATATGACAATATGCAGACTTTTAGTCATAAGAAACAATTTAGATATCTGTATATTTATAATTGTTTCCTGGTAAATCGACTTATATATAAGCCTTATTTTGTCCCTACATTGTTCAAAGACACTTAATAACACTTTTTCATGCCAAACCTTTGTTATCTTTCTTAGGTTGAAATTACTTTAATTTGAATATTATACAAGTAGCCAAAATAAGCTGCATTGTTTTACCCTTATAAGGAGCCGCCATTTAAAAGATCTCAAATATTCAGCAATATTGCCATACTATGACACCTAATACAAATAGGGCGACAATTAACCTTTGTGAATAAGGGGTCCGGTATAATATTAAAATAATGGACATATAATTTATGGAATAAAAAAAGCCCCCCTCCAATTACTTGGAGAGAGGCCATCCCAAAAACCGATTTATTTTAAACCGTTACTTGGTTTTACTATGATTCAACGATTACTCGATGATGATCATTTTCTTAGTAGCAGTGAAGTCACCACTTTCTAATTTGTAGTACAACATACCGGAAGTACCTAATTGTTCTCTGCTGTATACTTCAGTGTTTACACCTTGTACTGCATCGATGTTTCTGATGTTGATAACTCTACCAGTTACATCATATACTGTCAATGTAGCATTGTTTGCTTTAGGCATAAAGAAGCTTACTTTAGTCTGACCTTTGAATGGGTTAGGCTCGTTTTGGAACAATTGGATGTCAGCTGAAGCGCTTTCGCTACCTACTGTTAATCCGATATTCTGAACTTTAATGCTTGAACCTACATAAGATTCTGCAGAAGTTACATTAGAGTTGATGTACATCATTTCACTCAATTGAGCAGCTTTGTTAGCTTTCAATACGATTGTGAATAATACATCATCAGCTCTTCTTGTTTCTGCAGTTGCAGATGCAAAGCTCATAGTAATCATCTCGTTAGAGATAACTCCTACATTACTTTCATTGATTTCGATAGTTCCAGGAATAACATTTACAAAGCTTGCGCCTTCTAAATTCATTGTGTACTGGAATCCGAATACATCACTGAAGTTTGATGCAGTTACAGGAACTTCAACTGTTTCTCCAGCTTCAACATTTCTGTTTTCAGCTGTAAGGTTCAATGTAGAAGCACTTCTGCTTTCTGCAGTTGCATTCATTACATCTGTTGTAGCTGTACCGTTAACGTCTCCGATTTTAACCGCAACAAAGTTTTGGTTATCAACATCACCGCTAACTAACAAGCTGATGTTCTCATTGTATGGGAATACATTGGTTACATCTAATGTTTGACCAGCTACAGGGAATCTCCATGATTTGTTGGTAAACTCATCAGCTGTACCTAAAATCACTTTTCTCAATTCAACCAAGTCAACAGAGTTGATTCTTGCGTCATTGTTTACGTCAGCTGCAATTACATTGATAGCGTTTGTAAATTCTTGAGTTCCTAATATGTGTCTTTGAATCAACACAAGGTCAAGAGTTGAAACACCATTGTCATAATCACCACCTTTGTTAGCAAATAATCTAACTTTGTCGTTACCGTTTGCACTGTTTTCAATTCCTTCGAATGAGAACATACCATTTACAGTTTGTGCAGCAACAGGGAACTCAGGTGCATTTCTGTCAAGAGAAACAGTTACATTGTTAACTCCCTGACCAGATTCAGTTGAAGTGATACCAGCAATTCTGGATCCTCCACCGTTTGTAGGACAAGTGTTACAAATGATAGCCAATTTAACCCAGCAGAAATCCTGATTGAATTTCTTATCCCATACGCTCATCATTACGTCAACTTCAACTTTGTTTGTTCCGCCGGTTAATACCGCATCAGTCCATACTTTAGCTGAACTTCTCAATGATGGTAACCACAATTGTAATTCACCATTGTTGTATCTGCTCAATACTTGTGCATTGGTAGTTGGGTAACCCATAACTCCACCGTTAGCATCAAAATAGTGAGGTACGTCGATATTGATCAATCTACCTGCAATTACTGTGTCAGTAACTTGTGGTGCCCATTGGTCAAATGTAAATAATAAGTCTTCCTGTGGAGTACAGTTGTCAAATGATCCGATATTGAAATCAATTGCCCACAATTCTACCATTGGTCTCAATGGTCCGCTTCCGTCAGGATCTTCCATCAATGCTGTACTTAAGTTAATACAGTAAGGTGTTGGAGCTTTTTTGTCAGCTACCATTACATCCTGGTGACAAGTTGTGTGGTTATGACATCCGTCTGTTACTTTCCAGCTTACTTTGTGGTTGCTCATTTTTCCAACGATCAACTCAGGTACAGTGATAGTGATATCACCACCATTCAATGTAGGTGCTACATAAATATCAGGAATACCGTTTCCGTTATCATCTCTGATAGCTGCAAGGTTTCCGTTGTTTGCGTTAGCTACGTCATTGTTTACAGGTAAGAAGCTTGAAAATTCCCAGTCATCTGTTCCGTCAGCCCAAAGGTCAACGAATACTTGCCATTTCAACCAACCTTCTTCGATACATCCACCTTCGTCAGTTGCAGAATTTGTCAATACCAATCTGTGTGAACAGTTAGCATCTACTCCGAACATCAAAGGATCACAATTTTCAAGTTCAGGTTTAACCTGGTCGAAGTACATGAAGTCTTTGAAGAATGGTCCTCTTGCTTCATTTGTACACCAGTTCATATAGTTGTACTCAACTCTCCATTTTTTACAAACACCATCCTCGAATAAAAATTCGTGAACTTTGATGTTTTCACCGATAACGTCACAAGGACCGTTTACCCATCTTGGACCGTTAGCCTCAATCTGAGCATCTGTAGGACCATCACATGTTGTCGCAACAGGCGTAGCTGTCGGAGGAGTGATAACCCAAGGCTGCTGAGAAGTACTTGGTAAGATAGTGATGATTTGTCTGCAAGAAGGAGCCTGATTAACAGGTGCGCTACCAACAAAGAAATCTCTTGTTACGTTTCCTAATTTACATTGGTTCAATTGACCGATGTTATCTCTGAATCTGATAGGTAAAGTACCGCAAGTACCGTATCCAACAGGTAATCCTGTTTTAGTAAAGTCAACTCCTTCTGTTGGTTGAGCGCCACTACCTAAGTCAGTACTGTAAGTAATTGCCCAGTCACAGAAAATAGTCATGTTTGGTGGACACTGAATGGTCGGTGGTGCTTTGTCTTCTACTTTAACGTAGATCCAACTTTCGTTGTAGTTGTCACCAATTGATCCCCATACTGCGTTCATATCACCATCATCCCATACTCTCATGATAACTTCATGGTATCCGATGTTAACTTCTCCGTCTCCGTCGATGTCAACTCCTGTTGTTAAGTCTTCACAACAGAATTTAACAAATTGACCTCCGTCTGTATCGTTAGCATTGTCATCAGCGTGTAATCTTGGCACGTTGTTGTTGAATGTAACGTTGTTATTGTAAGTTTCACCAGTCAACGGATTGATGATTCTTCCTTCGTTGTTACACTTAGGAGATCCCGCAGGTCTTCTGATTTCTACTCTTACGTCAGTACAATTGTCATAAGAATTGTTGTTGATGTGCTCTGTAAACAATTTAGCATTGCCATCTTGTCCAGGTCCGCCAGGTACCAATCCTACTACGATATCGTGGTAAGTTACCGGTACAGGAGGAGTTCTGTCAACTACAGTTACTCTCATACACAATGTAGTGATGTTACCACAACAGTCAGTTGCAGTGTAACAGAAAGTGTGAACTCCTTTAGGAGCACCTTTAGCTCTGTAACCAGCTACAGGGTTACCTGAAATCTGAACGATGCCAGGACCGCTTACATAATATGTAGGGTTGATATCACAATTGTCATGTAACTCCCAAGGTCTTGGAAGGTCAAAGTCAGCTGCACAATACCAAGGTGAAGTTGTCACTGTGGTATCTTTCAAAATGAAAGTAGGACCTTCAAGGTCTGCAGATTTGATCAACTGAGTGAATGGAGTTGAAACAATACCTTCACACCAGTCGATACACTGCCATGTTCTGATAACTTTTTTGTTACCGTGGCAATGAGGACCGCAAGCTCTGATTTCTTGGTCAGTATATGTACATACGATGTTACAAAGTTGTCCGTCAACAGGTAAAAATCCTGCTGCACCAAGGTCTACAAACGGGAATCCGTTTCTTACATCACCTGTAGCAGCTACGATGCTTGCAGGGTCAGTGTCAGTATTACACTCTACTACTACTAATGGATTCGGGATGAAAACATCAGCAAAAGAGATAGGATTAACTACGATTTGTTGAATACACTCAGCACTAACGTTACCGCTACCGTCAACTGCATGCCATCTTCTCAAAATCACTTTTGTACAAACGTCACTTCCAACTTCAAGATCGTTGAAGCTTAAAACTGCGTCATCACAATTGTCGATAACATCAGGTAAACCTAAGAAATTAGGATCATTGATTGGTAAATCAAGTAATGAAGAAAATAAACAAGAAATTTCAAAATCTTCACACTCAACAACAGGAGCATATTTGTCTTCTACTGTAAATGTTCCCCAACATCTGTTTCCAGTGAAAGGATTAACAACTACAAAAGTATGAGTACCAAACAATCCGTTGAAATTAACCAATTGGTTGTTTACGTTACCTGTAGAAACTGCTTCCTGACCGTAAGGCCAAATGTATAATTCATAAAGGTCATAACATCCGTCATAAGGACCTTCAAGGAACATATCTGCTCTCAAGTCAATAGAACAAGATTCTTCTACTGAAATGTTAACATTGTCATTACAAGACATTGCCTCAGGAATGTCTCTCACTGTTACGTTAAACTGTGCAGTTGCAGTAGTACCGCAAGCATCAGTTACGGTTACAATATAGTTGTAAACTCCAGGGTTAATTAATAAACCGTCAAAAGTTGACCAACTAGGTCCGGTTTCTGTCAAACCTGTTGTAAAGTTCCACTGTACGTCATATCCACCAGGGAAAGTTTGACCATACCAGCTTTCAGCACCTGATTGTGCAAAACCTAAGTCATTGATCAAAGTAGATGCACCTGTAGTAATGTTGAATCTTCTGAACTGCATAGAGAAAGCTCCTGCATTGAACGCGTGGCTATAAATAGCACCATCCCAGAAAAATGCATCCTGACCGAAGTTACCGTTAAATCCTGCAGGTCCTAAAAGGGTACAAGCTGCATTTGTTTTGTTTACACGGTAAACGTTGTCATTAGCAATATCAAACATGTATAAGTTACCTGCATCATCAAATTCTAACCAGATAGCAAAACCAATAACCCCACCACCGTTGAAGTTACCAACCGGAGTTAATGCACCGGTATTGATATTGATGGTTGATAATGCACCAGGAGTACCTGCTGTTGCGAAGTACATGGTATTGGTTGTTCTGTCCCATGCATTACAAGCTGCGTTTGCAGGTAAGTTAGAACTGATGATTGTTTCAACACCATTCTGGAATCTGTAGAAGTTAGGCGTACTAACATAATAGAAAGGATCTGTTAAGTTAGGTGGATCTGTAGAAGGTGTACTTTTTACAACAGCACCACCCCCTCTGAAAGGAGCTGTACCAACAACACCACTCAAAGTACCGGCAGGTGAACCGTTGTTACCATTGGTCAAACCAACAGTTCCGGTAGTTGCACCGGCAGGAGCAGTTGACCAGTGAGCAACACCCAATCCGTTAGCCGGACCAGGTACACCACCAGTGATAACTAATGAACCTGTGAATGGCTCATAAGGACAAACTGTGATGTCAGCAGGTTGGAACTCAGCTGATAATGGATTGTTTGTACAAGTACAAACATCTGGAGTAAATACTGCTGTCAATGTATAAGCACCGTTTCCTGTTCCGAAACCGGTTACATAAATTCTGTAAGTTGTACCACCGGTAACTGCAAAAGTTACTCTTGACTGAGGACCACAAGCATCGTCATTACCAACAACGCAGGTTAATCCAGTACAAGCTCCTGTAAATACTCCGATTTTAGAGTCATACGTAGTACCTGTACAAGTATTAAGTTCTAACGTACCACCACAAGAAGGGGTGTAAGTATGCCAGATACCGTTTGCAGAGTTTAAAGTAGTACCACAAGTAGGTACCGCCTGAGCAGGTGCACTACATGCAGTGTTACCTGTAACGGTAGCCGTACCTCCTGTAATAGGAATAGTAGGGATAGCTGTCGCTGCAGTACATACTACCTGAACAGGAGGAGAACAAGAAAGACAGTTACCTGTTACTGTTCTACATGAAGATTCAGTTCCGCACGCAGGGTTCAAAGCGATGTGAACTCTCACTGTACCTGTAAGGGTTGAAGTCCAGGTAAGCGGAGCAGCACCACTTGCCAATACTACGTTGGCTGCGGTTGTAATGGTTAAAAAGTTTCCGGAACCACCAGTTGCGTTGAACTGATATTGGCCACCTGTTGTCAAACCGTTGAAGGTTGAGTATTCACCGGCGTAAGCACAGGTAGTGGCCTGAATAGCGCCACCGCAAGTACCAAATGTAGCAGAACCGAATGCAGAAGTGTATACACACTGTGCATTTACGTTCACTGCTAACACCGTACCGAAAACCAGTGTTAATAATTGATTTAAAAATCTTTTCATTGAGATTGAGATTTAGTTAAGGAATACAATTGAGTGAAAAGCATCGATTGCTTCTTTTTTCTTGATCATGTTACCTTCCGCTTGAGGAAAGTCCATCAAAAAATTAGCAATGTTGTCGTTGTAAGCAGCACTGACTGCTTTTCCGGAAAGGAGGTCAGAAAGCATTCCTTTATAAAGGAGAGCTTCTACCGTTTTCATCTTCTCAGTCACCGGATCAATCGGAGATTGATTCAGTTCATGGTAAAGTACCGGCAATTTCTGCTGGATACCTGCAGTGATCTGATCTTTAGTTTTGGAAATTCCATTTTGTTTTGCCAATGTTGCAACACCAACACTTAGGTCGCTTTGCGCAGACAAACTAGAAAAACCGAAACAAAAACCAATCACCAAAATGAAAGAAAATGTTAACTTCTTCATGAGATTGAGTTTTGGTTAAAAAAATTAAAATTTATGAAATAATAAATTAGCCTATACATGGACAGGTCGTACCTGTACGGCGACGGGAGGAAAGAGCTGTGTACGATCTTTTATACATCCAAAACATTAGGGTGTCGGATGTACATCTGAATCGAAAGCAGATTGAGGAGCCTTAGGATGTTTATGTACGAGAGCACATAAACTATTGGGTTAAGAAATAGAAACGGAAAAGATTTTAATGATTTTCGTCAGTATGGTCATTAAATCAAATCAAATCCGGTGTAGTTTTCTATCTTTCTTATTTCGTCTGTATGTTTGTTATCCCTGTTCTTTAACAAGAATTGTTTATTCGGCGCAAAAATATGAATAAATTATATACGATGTATTAAAATACGTAAATATTTTATTACACGTATGTAATATACTTGACTCTTTTTGTCGAATGGACACGCAAATATACCACTCTTTGATTTCCAAATGAAGGATTTGGTCATTTTTTTATGGTTAATTTTAATATATAATTTTTCAATATATGTAAAGGTTTATCCTAGTAAGGTTATTTACACCGTTTTTACATTCTGTATTGAACAACAGGATAAGGTTCAACCAAAATTATAACAAGGTATCGTTTGTAGTGTAGTATACATGAGGTAACTATATAAATGCTGATGACCCGCTGTCCATCATTAACCCGATATTTTTTCCTTTTGATTCCTTCTTAATCAGAAGCCCTGGCAGTTGTCTGTTCCTGAATCCAACAAGGCACAGAATATTTTGCGCCTTCTTTGATTCCCCTGAAAAATAAATCTTCCTTTTTGGGCATATATTGGGCATAACGGGATATCCACTTGTTTGCTTCAGCGGTAAATGATGGATCCACGGATTTTGCCAATTGAAACTGGTCAATAGCAACCCACGTGACTATCTGGCTGTCCCAACCGGTGCCCGGACCACATAAAGGTCCACTGGAAGCGTACAATTTACCGATCAGCATATAGGGTTCTCCCCAGTTTGGTTTTAAATCAGCAGCCTTACGTGCATATTGTCTGGATACACTGAAGTTTTTTAAATCACCGTAATATATCTTTGAGATCAGCAAATAATATTTTGCTTTGATTTCTTTGTCTGCAGATTCCTGGGCAAATTGTTCAAATTTTTGAACCGCCTCTTTGTATCTCCCTTTAAGATATGCGTCATATCCTTGTTTGGCAAGCCCCGGTGTTTCAGGTGCCACATAACATTGTTTGGATTTTATGTCTGTAAGTCGGGCCAGATCAGCACCCTTTGGATCACAGTCTCCTCTGAACAGTCTGGTGTATGCCGTATTAACCAATTCACAACTATCAGGATACCTGTTGACCAAAGGCATATACTTCCGGGTATAATAGGTACAGTCATAAAAATCTTCCACTCCTTCCAGTAGTTCCATCTGAACCGGAGCATATCCCTCAATGACTTTCCAGGTATCACATTCTTTACCTTTACAATTGGCCAAACCATTATCCACGATCTGCGTAATCAATGTGGCATACCGAACACCCTCTTCTCTGGATATTTTACCGGCAACTACCCTGTCGTACAACATTTTTGAAAAAGGATTGATTACAAAATATGCTGATTGAATTCCTTTGGCATCAATATGTTCTGTAAACCATGTAAATATAACCGACGTATCTATATATGTAGGAAAATAATAAAATGCCTCAAATGCCTTCAATCCGGATACATAATCTTTTTCATCAAAACAATAAGCCCTTTTGTCGTAAAGTAAAAAAACAGAATCAACGTACCGCTTTTTCAGTGCTTCATCTTTTTCTTTTTCAAAAAGATATTTGTAAAGTTTAACCCCGTCATCATATTGAGATTTGACTTTGCCATTCGAAGCGGGGGCCATACCATATGCCTGTCTCCATAATCCCAGAGCGTCATCCATTCTGTTTGCCTTCATATTATCCCGGTATAATACATACGCAGTCATGGCCACTTCTCTGTCAGCACCATTCAGATCATCAAAGGTGGCACAAGGGCTTTTAAATACATCTTCGGGAGTTGTTTCAACGATTACAGGAGCATTGTCCGTATTTTTAGGAAGTTCTTCAGCCACTTTGGGTGTACAGGAGATCACTCCTATATATATAATACACAAAGCCCAAAATGACTTACCGAAAAAAAAGAAATTGTCGCTTGTACGTATCATGCCTGTTATGTCAAAATTCAAGAAAGAAAACATTAAAATTGTCTTGAATGTTCACCGGTCTGATACCATATATAAGGAATACGGTAATTAATAATGATTTTTGAATGACGTGTCGGATACCATAAATACATCTTTCGGGTACTATTTAAGGTAGAAAATCGGGATATATTTTTGGTTTTTCCTCCCGACTCATCTGCTTGTACTAAATTTTTGGACTATTCATTAACCCTGTATATATGAAGCCGGATCATCCTCCTTTACCAATCAATGTGCATGGTATCAACAAAACCATTTATTAAAAGTCAGTTGGATTTATCCCTGGGTTCAGGGAGATTTTACTTTTGAGAAATTCATATCTGAAATAAAGAACTATATAATATTAGTAATTAATCACAATTATATATTACATACTTTTTATCCATTTTACTTATTGATTAATAATTGTTTTTAAAAATCTATTTTACTAATATATCTCACATTCAATAATAATTCGATAATTACATATTGTATAAATAAATAATATTTATTCGAATCTAAGAAAAAATCGGGAAAATCAGGGCGACCCCCTATCGGGTCTTTACTTCCCTGTCCCGTCAATTTTACGATGACGGGACAGGTCGTGTCCGCTTCTATCCCTATCGGTTGAGGTTTGTCTTCCGGTTTAAAATTCCGTCTGTCAGAATAAATACCAACCCGAACCGGATTTCATTTTCTATCATAAAATTGTTTTGATAGGTATGGGTAATCTTATTAAAAAATCAGTTTCCGATTATCAGGATTTCCCCTTCTTCAGGTAAAATAAAAAAGATATAACAGCCCCTGAGAAAATGTTTAACCTATTTATCTATCTTTGCACTTTTATTTCAGGAAAAAAGATGAGACATTTCAACAGATATCTGGTTACTTCCGCCCTACCCTATGCCAACGGGCCCTTACATATAGGCCACTTGGCAGGTGCCTACCTTTCCGCTGACATTTATGTTCGCTTTCAGCGTTTGATGGGAAAAGATATCGTTTTTATTTGCGGTTCAGACGAACACGGCGCAGCCATAACGATCAAAGCCATGAAAGAAGGTCTTCATCCTCAGCAGATTGTGGACAAATATCACGAATTATTTGTTGATACTTTTCAAAAAATGGGTATCTCTTTTGACATGTATCATCGTACAAGCTCGCCATTACATCATCAGACTTCACAGGATTTTTTCGAAAAATTGTACAAAAAGAAAGAATTTTCAGAACAGGAATCCGAACAGTATTTTGATGAAAAAGCAAACCAATTTCTGGCTGACCGTTATATCAAAGGTACTTGTCCTAAATGCAGTTTTGACAGTGCCTATGGTGACCAATGTGAAAATTGCGGAACATCGCTGAATCCCACAGATTTAATCGAACCTAAATCGATGTTATCCGGTGAAACGCCCGTGCTTAAAAAAACCAAACACTGGTACCTTCCTCTGGACAAATACGAATCATGGTTGAGACCCTGGATCGAAACAGGTCAGGTCGACGGCATGGAAACACACGATCCTGATGATTGGAAAAACCACGTTTTAGGTCAATGTAAATCATGGCTTGACTCAGGCCTACAACCACGGGCCATGACAAGAGATCTGGACTGGGGCGTCGACGTTCCGAAATCCATTCCCGGTCATGAAGGCAAAAAATTGTACGTTTGGATGGATGCTCCCATCGGATATATATCTGCAACCAAACAATGGGCAGCAGACAACAAAAAGAACTGGAAAAAATATTGGCAATCTGATGATACCGCGCTGATTCATTTTATCGGCAAAGATAATATTGTATTTCATTGCCTGATTTTTCCTGCCATTCTAAAAGCTCACGGAGATTATATTCTTCCTTATAATGTTCCTGCAAACCAATTTATGAATCTGGAAGGTGACAAAATATCCACTTCCCGCAATTGGGCGGTTTGGGTACACGAATACCTCGAAGACATTCCAAACAGACAAGACGAATTAAGATATTGTATGGTAAAAAATATGCCGGAACAAAAAGACAGCGAATTCACCTGGAAAGGATTTCAGGATGGTGTCAATAATGAGTTGGTCAATAATCTGGCAAATTTTGTCAATCGCGTCGTTGTTCTTACTCAAAAATATTACGGCGGTAAAGTGCCGAAATTTGACGAAAATGTCGAAATCAACAGTCCGGAAGATCAATACGAAGAAACCTATCATGACAGTGAACTCCTTCGTTTATTTGACGATATTCAGGAATACGCACAACATATCCGCGAGTTCAGATTTAAAGACGGCCTGAAGACCATGATGGAAATTTCCACCAAAGGTAATCAGATCCTACAATTTAACGAACCCTGGAAAGCTTTCAAAGACAATCCGGAAAGGGTCAAGGTGGTGATGAACCTGACGTTGCAGTATGTAGCAGCTATCAGAATCATGTGCCAGCCATTTTTGCCTTTTGCTTCCGAAAAAATAACGGCATTACTGCAATTACCTCCATTAAAAAACAATGGTGATCTGGTAAAAATGCTCGATCAACTGGCTGAAGGAAAACCAGTCATCAAAGCAGGTCATGTCATCGGCGAGCCTATACATTTATTCACCCGAATCGATGATGAAACCATTGAATATCAGGTACAGAAATTAAAAAATAAAGAAAAAGATTTGGTTCAGCCTGTTTCAACAAATCAATCACATCAGGAAGTCAAACCTGAAATTCAATTTGATGATTTTACAAAACTTGACCTGAGAACAGCCACCATCATTGCCGCTGAAGTTGTGCCGAAAGCAGACAAATTACTAAAACTCAGTCTTGATCTTGGATTTGAACAAAGGACGGTAGTTTCCGGTATAGCACAACATTACAAACCGGAAGAAATCACCGGAAAACAAGTCGTCATCGTAGCTAATCTCGCTCCCAGAAAAATGAAAGGTATTGAATCTCAGGGTATGATTCTTATGGCTGAAAACGGAGATGGAAAATTGTGTTTTGTTTCTCCCGAAACAACCTGGGCAAATGGTTTCGGCGTAAAATAGAAGCAGATGGTACAAATTGAAGAAACCCTCAAAAAACACGGTCTGAGACACACTTTATTCCGTGCGCAGATTCTGGATATTTTTCACGAAAGCAAATACGCATTGTCTAATAATGATATAGAATCAAAATTGGAAAATTTTGACCGGATTACCCTGTACCGAACCCTCAAAAGTTTTGAAGAAAAAGGGTTAATTCACAAAATATCAGACAACAACGGCAATCTCAAATATGCCATGTGTGAAGGAGATTGTGACGAAGGCCACCACCATGACCAACATGTTCATTTTCATTGCGAAAAATGTGACAAATCATTTTGTATCGACGAATTGAATGTACCCGATGTCAAGGTTCCCGAAGGATATACGGTTGTCACCCGGGATATGCTTCTGAAAGGTGTGTGTAAAGAATGTAACCGAACATAAAACATTGAAAGTAAAAATATATGGTATTTGAGCGCAAAAACCTCGAAGACAAAACGCTTCTGTCTCTGTATAAAGCATTGCTGGAGCCCAGGCTTATTGAAGAAAAAATGCTGATATTACTAAGGCAGGGAAAGGTCAGTAAGTGGTTTTCCGGCATTGGTCAGGAAGCTATTTCTGTAGGCTGTACCCTCGCCATGGAAGAAGATGAAAAAATTTTCACCATGCACCGGAATCTGGGTGTTTTTACTGCCAGAAAAATGCCTCTCACCCGGCTTTTTTGTCAATGGCAAGGAAAAGCTCTGGGATTTACCAAGGGCAGAGACCGTTCCTTTCATTTTGGGGCACCGGAATATCACATTGTTGGTATGATCAGCCATTTAGGCCCGCAATTGTCTCTGGCAGCAGGTGTGGCTTTAGGTCATAAACTGGCTCAACGACCCAAAATTTCGCTGGCATTTACCGGGGAAGGGGGTACCAGTCAGGGAGAATTTCATGAGGCACTTAATACTGCTGCGGTATGGAAACTTCCGGTGATTTTTGTTATTGAAAACAACGGATACGGGCTTTCGACGCCGGTGAGAGAACAATATGTGTGTGATACCCTCGCCGACAGAGGCAATGGGTACGGCATGAAATCGATCACCATCGACGGTAACAACATCCTTGAAGTGTATCAGACTTTTTCAAAAATAGCCTCTGAAATACGTGAAAATCCTGAACCCTGGCTCGTAGAATGCCGCACATTCAGAATGAGAGGTCACGAAGAAGCTTCCGGTACCAAATATGTACCTCAGGAACTCATGGATGAATGGGCACAAAAAGATCCGATTCAGAATTTTGAAAATTATTTATTTGAGAATAATATTTTAGACGAGTCTAAAAAACAGGAATATATCCGCGAAATCAAACATGAAATCGATATTGCCTGGCAGGAAGCAGACAATCAGCCGGCCATTGAGTCTTCTGAATCTGAAGAGCTGGCAGATGTTTATGCACCTTTTGATTTTATACCTTCACAAGCGGGTACAGAAACCGAAGAAAAACGATTTGTTGACGCCATTACAGACGGTTTGGACCAGGCTATGACCAAACATGACAATCTGGTACTGATGGGTCAGGATATCGCAGAATACGGAGGCGTTTTTAAGGTGACTCAGGGATTTGTGGAAAAATTCGGAAAACACAGAGTACGCAATACACCATTGTGCGAAAGTGCCATCGTCGGCATTGGATTAGGCCTCAGTATGGAAGGTTATAAAGCCATGGTGGAAATGCAATTTGCAGATTTTGTGACATGCGGATTTAACCAGATCGTTAATAATCTGGCAAAACTGCATTATCGTTGGGGAGAAAAAGCAGATGTCGTCATAAGAATGCCTTCCGGTGGAAGTGTTGCAGCGGGTCCTTTTCATTCGCAAAGCAACGAAGCATGGTTTACCCATACACCGGGATTAAAAGTAGTATATCCATCTAATGCCTATGATGCCAAAGGATTATTGATATCGGCCTTTGAAGATCCCAATCCGGTGATGTATTTTGAACATAAGGCATTATACAGACAGAATGCCACTATGGTGCCAAAAGGATACTATAACGTCCCTATTGGTAAAGCGGCAATCACCCGGGAAGGAAAAGACGTCAGTATCATTACGTATGGTCTCGGCGTTCATTGGGCGTTGGAACTGGCAGAAAAATCGGAATATAACATCGAAATTCTCGATTTGCGCTCTTTATTACCTCTGGATTATGATGCCGTCGTAAAAACGGTACAAAAAACAGGAAAAGTTCTTGTATTACACGAAGACACACTTTATGGAGGATTGGGTGGCGAAATAGCAGCTTATATTTCAGAACATTGTTTTGAGTATCTCGATGCACCGGTTGTTCGCGTGGGTGGATTGGATTCGCCGATTCCGTTTACCAAAGCCCTGGAAGACAATATTTTTATGCCTAAAAAACGATTGTCTGACTCATTTCAAAAATTGATGAACTATTAAATTGACGATAAATCATCCCGATGGCTATCGGGGCACCAACTGATCAACACAACAACATAACAACTCAACAACATCATGAAAGGTCCGGCTATATTTCTTGCACAGTTTTTAGGTGATGAAACACCTTTTAATACCCTGGATAATATTTGTTCCTGGGCCGCTTCTTTGGGTTATAAAGGCATTCAGATACCTACGTGGGACAAAAGGGTTATAGACCTTGACATTGCGGCAGAAAGTACAACCTATTGTGACGAACTCAAAGGCAGGATTCACTCATATGGTCTGGAGATCAGCGAGCTCAGTACCCACCTTCAGGGACAACTTGTTGCAGTAAATCCTGCTTATGACACAATGTTTAATGTATTCGCTCCGGAACACCTTCACGGCCTTCCCAAAGAAAGACAAAAATGGGCAGTAGATCAGGTTAAAAAAGCCGGCAAAGCCAGCAAACACTTAGGCCTGAAGGCACATGCCACTTTTTCAGGAGCTTTGGCCTGGCATACAGTTTACCCTTGGCCTCAACGTCCTGACGGATTGATAGACATGGCATTTGAAGAACTGGCAAAACGATGGAAACCTATTCTCGACCACTTTGATGATCATGGTGTCGATCTTTGTTATGAAATCCATGCTGGTGAAGACCTGCACGACGGTATTACCTTTGAAAGGTTTCTGGAAAAAGTAGATTTTCATCCAAGAGCCAATATGTTGTATGACCCAAGTCATTTTGTTCTCCAGCAAATGGATTATCTCGCCATGATAGACCACTATCACGATAGAATTAAAATGTTTCATGTCAAAGATGCTGAATATAATCCAAATGGAAAATCAGGGGTCTATGGCGGCTACCAGGATTGGATCGACCGCCCGGGAAGATTCAGGTCTCCGGGTGACGGACAGGTCGATTTTACAACCATCTTCAGTAAACTGGCACAATATGATTATACCGGATGGGCTGTTCTCGAGTGGGAATGTTGTATCAAGTCTCCGGAACAAGGTGCCAGAGAAGGTGCACCATTTATTGAAGCACATATGATTGAAAAAACAACCAAAACATTTGATGATTTTGCCTCCGGAAAAAGAAATGAAAAACAACTTAAGGATATCCTGGGATTGGACTAGTGTGTTCTGAACAGATGTATTCCCAATAATATATAAACCCAACTAAATGTAATCCACACTGAACCTGTATAAGAAGGCAGGTTATATTGAAAAAAAATCTGATTATTAAGTCCCGAAAACTATGCAGATCGTTCCTTAGTGTTCTTTGGTCAAAAATACGTCTTCACCCAAAATACTGGCTACAACAGTTGTCTGAAATGTTTTTCCCAAAAATGGATTATTATTGGATACCGAAAATGATTTATCAAAAACCGACGGTGCTTCCAGATCAAAAACACAAAGATCAGCAAAGGATTGTTCTTCAATTGCCGGTACAGGCAATCCGAATATACTTCTCGGTGCTTCGTTAAACCTGGAAACCAATAATGCAAGATCCATTTGACTGCCCAATGAATCGATCGTAGCCCGAAATGCTGTTTCGATACCTCCGGCGCCGCTATCTGCATAAGGAAACTCCACTTTTTTGCCATCCTCCTCAACAGGAAAATGATTGGAAATGACAGCATCAATCGTGCCTGACGACAACCCTTTGATCAATGCTTTTTTGTCATTATCAGACCTCAATACCGGCTCGACCTTAAATAAAACATTAAAACCATCCACACTTTTTTCATCACACAACAGATTCAGATAAGGTACGGTAACAAATATATTTTTTTTGTTTTTCTTTTCTTTAGTCAACAGTTCAACAGAATCTTTGGAAGAAACTGCATGTACAACAAGTTTTGATGCTGCATACTGGTGCAATAAAATATCTCTTTGGAGCATGGCAGTCTCGGCAATGGAAGGCACTCCTTTCATACCCAACATGGTGCTGAGCAAACCTTCATGCATTTGCCCCTTGTTAGCCAGATTTTTATCATGGGGATGATTGATGATAATTCCATCGAATGCGGTCACATATTGTAAAGCACGCAATAACAACCCTGCATTTTGTGTTGGTTTAAGCCCATCTGAAAAGGCAACCGCTCCGGCTGAAAACATATCATAATATTCCGCTATATCTTCCCCTTTTCCGTCTTTACTGAGGGCACCTACCGGGTAAATCTTCAATCCCAGGGCATTTCCTCTTTCTATCAGATAATGGATATCGGCTTTGGTCTGGATATAGGGCGATGTATTAGGAAAAGGCAAAATGGTGGTGTAACCTCCTGCACGAGCTGCTTTAGACAAAGTAAGAAGGGTTTCTCTGTCTTCTCTTCCGGGTTCACCGGTATGTGTTCCGATATCGGCAAGTCCCGGGGTGCAGTACAGTTGTTTGCCGCTGATAACACGGGCATTTTTCGGCACTGAAAGTTTAGGGTGAATCCTGACGATTTTTCCGTTTTGGATATGGAGATCCATCTTTTTTTGATGGTGTCCTGAATTTGAAGCTAAGATGGTGGCTTGTTTGATAAAAAGTTCCATAGAATCAGGTGTTAAGTCATACATTCCGCCAAAGTCGGATCAAAAAGGTTTCAACCAATAAAAAGAATAATGCGGCCAATAAAAAATATTTCCATAAGGTAATTCCTTTGTCTTTTATGGCAATACTGTTTGCCATATCCGCTTGTTCTGCTTCTTCCATGACGCGAATGCCCAATGGATTTTCAGCCAAAGCGGACAAAATATCACCCGAACTGATCGTCTTCATGTCCGATTCCCGTCTGTCGTAATTAAAAGCTACTGTTTCCATCACTTCTTCACCGGATAAAATATCGTAAAATCCGGCATCTCTTATCTGGTCGCCCACATCAAGCATCAAACGGTTTCCGAGAACTTTTTGTCCCGGTATAAATTCCGTTTTACCCTTCATTTTATATACCTGATCACCTGATAGTTGTCTGCTTTTTGTTTCAATAATGGTTTTATTGGAAATGGTATAAGAAATAACATTATTTCCAACTCCGGAAAGCGCCATTTTATATAACATCGGAACAAATATCTCCGCATTTTTTACGAGATCATTGACTTCTTCTGAAAGCGAGGAAGCACATAAATACAAAATACCATTCCCGGTTTTGTATTTGCCCATATACGTGGAACCGTCCCTGTTGGTCAGAATATTTTCTCCCGAAACACCGCCACGTATCGAAAAGGACACGGTGGTTTTAGGTAGTTTGACATTACTTTTGATCTGGTTAAATACATCTTTGAAAATAAACTCATCGGTATTGATACGCGAAACTTCTGAAGAGACTGTCACCTTATTCTGGTAAGTCGCCGCCTGAACAGACTGAAGGAACGTATTGTATGCTTCGGGTCCTGCTTTGGCAGAAGGAAATAACACAACTTTGCCTCCCTCGCGTATGTATTTTGCCAGTTCGCTGGCCAAACCTGAAGAGATGGATGGAATATCCTGAAGAATAATCAGGTTGTATTTTGAAAATGACTGGTATTGAATCTGGCTGACCGGTTGATTTTGAATACCAAAATACGACAAACCTTCAAACAGCGCATTGAGGTATGTATTGGGCGCTCCTTCATAAATGTTAAGGGCTATGATACTATCAGGCACATTGAGTACCAAAAAATATTCATCATCAAACTGTACAGGATAGTCTGAAATTTTAACTGAAATTTTATGGGCCCCTCTGGCTTTCAAAACTACCGGTATTGTGTCAATGGTACTGCTCCCCGGAGGTATGGAACGAATATTAATGGGTTTTTCCTGACCATCCTGTAATACAGAAAGCCGGACTTCCTCAGCGGATTGTGGTGCATGATTGGTAAGTTTTACCAACAATTTATTAGGTTGCAGCATCATGGCAACCTGATTTTCCATCCAAACACTATCAATCGATACGTTTTGAACCTGATTGGTCTGCAGAGGAAGCAGATTGACTTCAGCCAATGAATCCTTTACATTCTGATAATCAAAAATACTTTCCTGAAAATCCGAAATATGGTAGATACTTTTATTGCCGTTTTCATCTTTCATCAATTGATGTTGTCTGAGCAATACTTTTGACAAAGGCTGAACGAGTGAAGTCGGCTGAATCTCATCGATATAAGCCAAAGCATCTTCTCTCGATAAAAATCGTTGATGTTTTCCAAGTAAATCCTGCGTTATGATCTGAAATTTCGTTTCATCGCCATAAGAAAGCACTATCTGACGGGCTCTGTCTTTGGCGTAATCCACCAAAGGTATGTCCTCTTTGGCCGAAGTCATACTATACGAGTTGTCAACAAAAACACTGATGAGTTGATTACCTTCTTTTACAGTTTTTCCGGTCGGAATAAACGGTTGGGCAAAAGCAAAAATCAATGCTGCAAAAGCCAAAAGTCTGCTCAAAAGAATGAGCAATTCTTTTAATTTATTTCTGTTGGAGGTTTCTTCTTTAATTTCTTTCAAATATTTTACATTTGAAAAATATACTTTTTTAAACCTTTTGAAATAAAATAAATGAATGATGACCGGCACCGCAAGTGCCGCCAAAGTCCAAAGGAAGTATGGGTATAAAAATTGCATTGTGGGTGCAAAAATAGGATTAGTTTCCCCATTATTACAGTTTTACATCTTATAATTTTCATAATAAAAGGTTAAAATTTTCATAACATGGTTTGTGACTTCCACAATCCTTGTTTTGAAGTGTTTACAAAAATGAGTCCATCAGGTAGTTTAAGGACAGAAAGGTAGTTTACATGACGCGTTATCGATTCTGAGATACTATGAACGCGAATAAATTGAGAGGAAGTGATATTTTGCCTGATGATTTTGTTTTCATTATGGGAATATTCCTATTTTTGTGAAAATTTTTGAAAAACGAATCATTTTAATCCTTTTAATAAAAATATTATGATAATAGGAGTTCCTAAAGAAATCAAACAAAGTGAAAACCGTGTTGCATTAACGCCTGCCGGTGCCCTCGAATTTACAAAAAGAGGTCATACTGTTTATGTTCAATCGACTGCCGGTGTAGGTTCAGGTTTTGAAGACAGCGAATACGTAGAAGCCGGAGCCAAAATTCTTCCTACCATTGAAGAAGTGTATGGCATCGCTGAGATGATTATCAAAGTTAAAGAGCCCATTGAAAAAGAATATTCATTGGTCAAACCAAATCAATTGTTGTTCACCTATTTCCACTTTGCTTCTTATGAACCCCTTACCAAAGCGATGATCAACAGCAACGCTGTGTGTCTTGCTTATGAAACGGTGGAAGCAAGTGACAGATCTCTGCCATTATTGGTACCTATGTCTGAAGTTGCCGGAAGAATGGCTATACAACAGGGAGCAAAATACCTTGAAAAACCACAAAAAGGAAGAGGTGTTTTGTTAGGCGGTGTCCCGGGTGTTCCTCCTGCCAAAGTATTGGTATTAGGTGGTGGTGTCGTGGGAACACAGGCGGCAAAAATGGCTGCAGGTCTTGGTGCTATGGTGACTATTCTCGATGTGAGTCTGAAAAGACTTCGGTATCTGAGTGATGTCATGCCGGCCAATGTAATCACCATGTACTCAAACGAACTTACCATCAGAAGACTTATTAAAAATCACGATCTCATCGTGGGTGCGGTATTGATTCCGGGAGCTAAAGCGCCGTCATTGATTACCAGAGATATGCTGAAAGAAATGAGATCAGGAACCGTCATCGTTGACGTAGCAGTAGATCAGGGAGGATGTATAGAAACATGCAAACCAACCACTCACGACGATCCTGTTTTTATCATTGACGATGTAGTTCATTATTGTGTGGCCAATATGCCGGGAGCTGTACCATATACTTCTACCGTAGCATTGACCAATGCCACCCTGCCTTACGCCCTTCAACTGGCTGAAAAAGGATGGAAAAAAGCGTGTCAGGACAACCAGGAGCTCAAAATGGGACTTAATGTGGTAAACGGCAAAGTTGTTTACCAGGGAGTTTCAGAAGCATTTAATCTACCATATACACCGGTTGAAGATGTTTTATAAACATTTTTAATACGTTTGACCATAAAAACGGGTATACTTAATAAGTGTACCCGTTTTTTTTTGTCTTCCCTTCTATTCTGAAAATATTCTCCCTGTCAAAATTTTTTCGTTTCGGAAAAATAACTCACTTTTGTACAAAATTGTAAACATGTCAACATTTCCCACAGATCTGGAAATCGCCCAGAATGCTAAGATTCAGCATATCAAACACATTGCCGCCAAACTGAATATTCCCGAAGATGATCTCGAATATTACGGTAAATACAAGGCTAAACTCCCGCTTTCTTTGGGAAAAGAAAAACCGGATGGAAAACTCATCCTCGTAACCGCTTTATCACCCACCAAATACGGTGAAGGTAAAACCACCACTTCTATAGGATTGAGCGATGGCCTCAATTACATCGGTAAAAAAACCATTGCCGTCCTTCGCGAACCTTCTTTAGGTCCTGTTTTTGGAGTCAAAGGTGGTGCAGCCGGCGGCGGATATGCTCAGGTCATTCCGATGGAAGATATCAACCTTCATTTTACAGGTGATTTTTCAGCGATCGAAAAGGCCAACAATCTGTTGTCAGCATTGATCGACAATAACCTCCAAAATGTAAAACACACCCTCAACATAGACCCAAGGACTATTAGCTGGAAACGGGTGATGGATATGAATGACAGAGCTTTGCGTCATATTGTCATCGGGCTGGGCGGCAAAACCAACGGTGTTGTGAGAGAAGATGGTTTTAATATCACACCGGCTTCCGAAATCATGGCAATATTGTGTATGAGCAAGGATATGGACGATCTTCAGGAAAGATTAGGCAATATTTACATAGGCCAAACCTTTGACGGAAAACCCGTTTTTGCAAGGGACCTGAAAGCTGTAGGTGCTATGGCCGTTTTACTTAAAGACGCTATCAAACCCAATCTTGTCCAAACTTTGGAAGGAAATCCGGCTATCTTGCACGGAGGACCATTTGCCAGTATCGCACAGGGTACGAATACTATTATAGCAACCAAAATGGGATTGTCCCTGGCGGATTACGTAGTGACAGAAGCAGGTTTTGGCGCTGACCTTGGGGCTGAAAAATTTATCAATATCAAATGTGCTTCTTCAGGATTACAACCCAGTGCTGTCGTCATCGTAGCGACGATCAAAGCGTTGAAACATCATGGCGGACTCAAAGCAGATGAATTAAAAACACCCAATGCTGAAGCGGTAGCCAAAGGATTCTGCAATCTTCAGAAACATATCGAAAACATACAATTGTACGGAATCACACCAGTGGTTGCCATCAATCATTTTTATTCGGATTCGGATGAAGAATGTGAGGTCGTCATCAAAATGTGTGCAGAACTTGGTGTCAAAGCCGTATTGTGCAAAGGATTTGTCGACGGAGGTAAAGGGGCAGCGGCTTTGGCTCAGGCCGTCATCGATAGTATGGAACAAAACAAAGATTTCCGGTTTTTGTACGATTGGTCTGATACTGTTGAAAACAAAATTCACACCATTGCTTCCAAAATTTACGGAGCCGTGGGTGTGGAATATACTTCCAAAGCAAAATCACAACTAAAGCTGATCAAAAGTCTCGGATTGGAAGGTCTTCCGATGTGTATGGTCAAAACGCCGATGAGTCTTTCAGATGATGAAAAAAAATTCGGCAGACCGGAAGGATTTACCGTCACCGTCAGAGAGTTTGAAATGTCTGCCGGAGCAGGATTTTTGGTACCTTTATTAGGTGACGTCATGCGTATGCCGGGACTTCCTGCAGAACCCAGTGCAGAAAGAATCAGCATTGATCAGGATGGAAAAGTTTGGGGACTGTTTTAGTTTTTTATTTATCATAAAAATACCTTAAGGCAACCAAGATGAAGAGAATAAGATTGAAAATCATTATGGTTTTCCTGGTATTTGCTTTTTGTTTGTCAGCACAAACCAAAAAACGGGTTTTTGTTGATGAATCTTCGCAAAAAAAAGGGGTCATAGATGGAACAGGAAATATCATTGTTCCTGCTATTTATGACGATATTGAACCCTCTCCCCGGGAAATATTTGCCGGCAAAAAAGACGGAAAAATGTTGTTGTTTAATGGAGACGGTTCCATTCGTGTACCTTTACTGTATCAACATATTCAAGCGCACTTCAACAATTTTTCCAATCAGTATGGATTTGCGGCTGTGACAAAAAATGACAAACTAAAAAACTCCTGGGGTATGATCCGTGACGATGGAAAAATCATCATTCCGGAAAAATATCAATATGTCAGAGCGATCAATGAAAAATTGTTGGTTGCCCGAACTTACGAAGAAAAAATGTTATATTTTTTTAATGAAAAGGGTGAAATCCTCAAAAAAATTCCGGGTAATATAGTCGAACCTCATGATGTAGATAATACCTGTTTTGGTATTGAAGGATTGGACCACAAAACGAATATTTACAATTCAGACCTCGAATTGATCACACCAAACGATCCGATGTCCGGTTATTGGACCAATGGAAATGAAACCATTCTCAGATCTGATCCCAACAAAGGAAATTATGCTTTAGGAATGGTAAATCAAAAAGGAAAAACCATCATTCCTTTTGAATATCAGTCCTTTAAACATGGATTGGATGGTCACTGGATTTGCAAAAAAAGCAACAGTGACTACACCCAGGAAACAGCCGTTGTTTACGATGATAAAGGAAAAGTCATTATTCCTGAAGACAATATTCAGGTCATAACCAATCAACATTATTACATGACTTTTGACAAAACGAATGACTTTGTTAGTCTTTATGATAAAAAAGGAAAAAAAGTACTTCCGGGAAAATATCAATACAGCCGAGCGTATACAAGGACAAAAAACGAAAGGACTCTGGATTGGTCTTATTTTTACAATGATTATGAATTAAAAAATAAAACGACCGGAGAATTATATTTTCTGCAACAAAACGGAAAAATCACCTCTCTGAATGGTTTTACACAATTTGAATATTTTTCAGAAAAGTATCCTTTGATTGCCACCAAAATAAATGATAGTCTTGGTTATGGACGTAGTACCTTACTAGATTTTGATGGTAAAAAATTATTGGATACAACGTATAATTCAATCGCATATTCGCATGATCCAAACATGTATTTTGTACAGCATGATATTAACTCAAAAGTGCAAATACTGAATCTCCCTGATAAAAAAATATCTGAAGAAAAATACCTACAAGCTATCTGGATGTTAAATGATTTCTACATTCTTCAAAAAGAAAAAGAATATTTTCTGGTGAATCAGAAAATGGAAAAAATTTTTGCTTCAACACTTAGTATCGGACAACCGGTAAATATACATTACATTACCTTTCAAAAAGCCAAGGCCTTGAAAGGTAAATTGATCGCCGTGGTAAGTGATTATAAAAAATTTCCTGTTTTTACAGCCATCAATGAATATGGAGACACGGCAAGTATTGACCCACGAAAATACGAAAATATTCCGGTAAGAACTCCGGAAAAAAAGGTTGAAGAAAAATTTTCAGAACCCTTTAAAGAAATTGTGGTTACAAAAGAAATGGGAATTTTGGAAGAAAATCCTAAACCTTTGGAAAAAATCAAAGAACAGGATTCATCTGTGGAAATCCAAAATTTTGCAGAACAAATGCCTTTATTTCCGGGAGGAATAGAAGCCATGAATGAATATATTGGCAAAAATTTAAAATATCCCGTTGTAGCCATGGAAAATGGTATTGAAGGCAAAGTGATCGTAACTTGTGTTGTTGAAAAAGACGGTACCCTGACTGAATGTAAAGTCGCCAAGGGTATAGGTGGAGGTTGTGATGAGGAAGCATTAAAGCTGGTAAAATCTTTTCCGAAATTTACTCCCGGAAAACAAAAAGGTGAGCCGGTCAGGGTACAATACACCTTACCGGTAAAATTTAAGCTCAATTAATCATTTTTCAATTAGGTAATTCATTTCACCACAAATATCATGAACTTCCGATACGCCAGACATACCACAGATTTACAAAACATCACAAATTTTTATACTGACGTTGTTGGTCTGTCGATAATAGGCTCTTTTGAAAATCACGATGGTTATGACGGTATTTTTTTGGGTTTTCCCGAAAGGGATTGGCATCTGGAATTTACCCTATCGAAAAATAAACCACATCACACATTTGATGAAGATGACGCCCTGGTTTTTTACGTGTATTCAGAAATGGAATTATCGGCTGTTCAAAAAAGGCTGGAACGTTTAGGTATTCAGACAGAACAACCCAAAAATCCGTATTGGGCACAAAACGGCGTGATGATTTCAGATCCTGACGGACACAAAATTATTTTTTCCGTTCAATCCAAAAAGCTGAGTTCTGAAGACGAACTCACCCGATTGGTCAGGTCAAAAGACATACACACCTGGGACGGAATACTGGATTTTGTGCGTCAATTGCCATACGGTCGCAATCAAAATCGCGAAGATTTTTCGTTGGTAATTTCTGAAGGTAGAGGCAGTTGCAGTTCAAAACATGCATTGCTCAAAAAAATAGCAGAAAACAATCAGATTCCCGGCGTACATCTCATCCTGGGTATGTATAAAATGAATCAACACAATACGCCCAAAATCGGTACGACCCTAACAGAACACGGATTGGATTACCTTCCCGAAGCACATTGTTATCTCAAACTTAATGACACCCGTTTTGATCTTACCCTTGGAAATAACCATTTTGAAATCCCGGAAAAAGATATTCTGAAAGAAATCGTAATCGCTCCTGAAGATGTTACTTCTTTTAAGGTAGCCTATCACCAAACCTTTTTGAAAATATGGATGGCGGAAAACAACATTTCACAGGATTTTGCTACCCTTTGGTCGGTCAGAGAAATGTGTATCCAAAAATTGTCGGAATAACCCAACGAGGTGATAAAAAAACAGTCTGTTTTCAATAGGTTTCAGGTTCTGTTATGATGGGTTGAAAACAATTTTACACCCAACAAAAGCCGGATTATTGCATTAACACTATAAAAGGTTATTGACATTCAACCACCAATAGATTTTTTTTATACCTTAGCCTCTTCAATAACCAACCAATGAGTACATTTGCCATCAATGATAAACGTGTGATCAACGCCTGGGCCATTTTTGACTGGGCAAATTCGGCGTATTCTCTGGTCATTTCCACAGCGATTTTTCCCATTTATTTTATAGCTTATACTCCTGAAAACATTCAGTTGGGAAGCCTGAATTTCAGCAATTCAGCCTTATATTCCTTTGCGGTGACATTTTCTTATTTGATCATCGCCTTTTTGTCACCGGTTCTGTCGGGTATCGCGGATTACAGCGGGAGGCGCAAGTTTTTTCTGCACATCTTTACGTTGGTTGGCTCTATGGCTTGTATGGTATTGTATCTTTTTAAGGGAGAGCCACAACTTTGGCTGGGAACCACGGCATTTATCATGGCGACGGTAGGATTTTCAGGTAGTCTGGTTTTTTACGACTCCTATCTGCCATTGATTGTGACCGAAGATCGCTACAATGCCGTCAGTGCCAAAGGATATACCCTGGGATATATTGGTAGTGTCATCTTACTGATCACCATTTTGTTTTTGGGCAATAAACCCGAATGGTTTGGTTTGCAGGACAGTCAGGCTGCTTATCGGTTGGGATTTTTGTTGGTAGGACTTTGGTGGGTCATATTTGCTCAGTATACTTTGCGATATTTACCCAAAGACAAAAGAACCAACTTTACAGAAAAAGTATTTAAAAACGGTTTTCTGGAATTAAAAAAAGCATTCCGTAATGTCAGGGCCAATCCCAACATTCTGATGTTTTTGTCGGCCTTCTTTTTTTATTCTGCCGGAGTACAAACGGTCATTTATCTGGCTACGGTTTTTGCCAAACAGGAATTACAATTTGAATCCACCGAACTCATTTTGTTGGTATTGATACTACAACTCGTTGCAATCCTCGGTGCCTATTTGTTTTCACTATTGGGAAGTAAGTACGGCAACAGGCTTTCCATTATGATTATGTTGGGCATATGGATAGCTATCTGTATTGGTGCTTATGTGACGACCAGCAAAAGTTTTTTTTACTTTCTGGCGATTTTGGTCGGTATGGTGATGGGGGGAATTCAAAGTCTTTCGAGGGCGAGTTATTCATCCATAATTCCGGAAAAAAAGGACACCACTTCTTATTTCAGTCTGATGGACGTGATCTATAAAATGGCCATTGTGACGGGCACTTTTTCGTTTGGACTTGCCGAAAATCTGACGGGCAATATGCGGAATTCCGTGCTGGTTTTGGGTGTTTTTTTCCTGTTGGGGATGTTGTTTATATCAAGAACCAAACTGCCGAAATGGTCGGCCTGATGAAAGGAGATGTTATAAAAACAGAGGAGAAACGAAAATAAAATCCATTCTTTTTTTTCGAAAGATAAACCTTAAATAAACTGAATTTTTGATAGAAAAACCTTTGACTTATTTTTTATCCGAAGGCATTTTCAGAAAAATTTTATTTCTTCCCAATTCCACCATTCCTTTGTCTTCGAGTTGTTTTAAAAGCCGGGAATGACCACTCTGGCAGTTGCCAATTCGTGGGCCAATTGTTCGTGCGTTACTTCAAGAATATAACTTCCGGTGAGTTTTTGTTTTTTGTGCAACAGGTCGAGAAGTCTTTCGTCCACTTTTTTGAAAGCGATGGCATTGACCAGTTCGAGGAGTTCGTCAAAACGTTTGTGGTAGAGATTAAACATGTATTCGAGCCATTGCGGATATTCGCGGATGAGGTCGCGTATTCTTTCGATAGGCAAAAAGAGGATTTCCGTGATTTCTTCAGCAATCACTTTGACCTTACTCGTTTCATTATGCAGTCCGCCCATAAAAGACATGATACAACTTTCGCCACCACGGAGGTAGTACATATGATTTTCTGCCTTCATCATCAGAACGAAGGACCTGCAGGCTTCCGCTGATGACAATAGGAACTGAACGGATGTATGATTGTTCGGAAATGAGGACTTCCCCTTTTAAGCGTTTTTAAAGTTGATAAGGCAAATAATTTTTCTCTGAGACCGGGAGAAGATTTAAATTCAGGAATTTGTTCGAGGTTGACCATGTTTTGTTTGTATTAATAACCCAAACCAAAAGGTCCGGGGGAAAGTATCTGAAAATATGTGGCTAAGTTAATCATCTTGAATGGTAAAACCACAATTTTTCTTAAATTGTTTTTAATTGCCGGATTTCTTAAATTTGTATGATTTGTTGAAAACAAAGATGTTCAGGAATTTTGCAGATTACGTATTAAAAATGCTTGAAATATCGCATCGCAGTTTTGCAAAGTCGCTCTGGAAGCTTGTCATTATGCGGAACTTTTGTAAACGGTCATCTGTTATTAAAAATATCATTACATTTGTATAAAATCCTTCATAATGGAGACATTAATCATCCGCACAGAAAAAGAAAAGCTTAGTGCTCTTAAGGCATTTTTGGAAGAAATGAATATCACCTTTGAAATTAAAAAGCCAAAAGTCAAAAAGGAAGATCGTCCATATGATCCTATGTTTGTAAAAAAGATACTTGATACCGAAAATGAAAATACTATTAGAGTAAACCCGGCAAAAATATGGGAAAGTATTTTATAGAAATAAAAGAAACTGCTCAAAAAGAGATGAAGCAAATTGAAGTCCGGGGACAAAGCTACCATAAAAACTTGAATTAATATTGGTCGAACTTGAAAATCATCCTACAACAGGTACGGGAAAACCTGAACAACTCAAACACGAGTTATCCGGTTATTGGAGCCGAAGACTCAATAAAAAAGATCGGTTGATTTATCAAATTCTGGAAAAAGAAGTCATTGTCGTTATAGTCTCAGCATTAGATCATTATTAAAAAAGTTTAAAAAAAACGTCCAATTGTCGAAGCCAGCAACAGCGATCCTGTATTTTATGAATTTGTAATTCAATACCAAAATGATCTTAATATTTACACAAAGCTGCATTATTAGAAATTTTAAAATTACGCATTAAAAATGCTTGAAATATCGCACGATTTTGTAAAGTCGCTCCGGCAGCTTGTCATTATGCGGAACTTTTGTAAACGGTCATCTGTTATTAAAAATATCATTACATTTGTATAAAATCCTTCATAATGGAGACATTAATCATCCGCACAGAAAAAGAAAACTTTACGCTCTTAAGGCATTTTTGGAAGAAATGAATATCACCTTTGAAGTTAAAAGCCAAAAGTCAAAAAGGAAGATCGTCCATATGATCCTATGTTTGTAAAAAGAATTACTTGATAGTATGCAGAATATAAGAGGAAATTATGTACAACTAACTGAACAATACAAAAAAGAGTTTTGAAAATGAAGTATCGAATCGACTCCACTAAAGAGAGCAGATATCGATGTGAAAATTATTATGAAATCAGGAAATAAGGCTGATATTTCTAAATTTATTAAAATTATAGAAGAACTCGAAAATCATCCTACAACAGGTAAGGGAAACCCGAAAGGATATTTTGAGCAGTCTGCAGCATAGCAGGACAGAATAAAGACCCAATTTAGTTAAAATTGGTATAAAACTGTAATATTCAGATAAAAATGGTTTACAAAACGTTATAATTATTTACTTTTGAAACCAAATCAAAAAATCATCATGAAAGAATTAATCTCCAAAAGAATAAGTCGGCCCGTCTGCTGGCACGAATGTCGCTTCGGAATTATCAGATGCAATAAGAAAGATACCGCCGTGAGCCACAATGCAATCCAAAATATGAAAATGCTGAAATGATGCCTGATATCAGTTATTGTCATTTGTCTAATGCTCTTGAGTAAAGGCAGACTATTTTATGCCCTAGCAATGTAGAAGTATAAAATAGAATTCAGGAAAAGCAGCAAACTATCAATTAAAGATATTGGTGCATTAAAAGAAGAAGTCCGCGATACTGTTTCAAGGTATCTGGAATTAGAAAATTATCTCGATATCTCTTCATCTTTTCAAAATCCGATTGCAGAAATTAATATTCAAACCGATGAGGACGTAGAAAACGCTGTAAATCAATTGTTATCCGATTGGCAAGTTGGGATTAATGCCTGCCAAATGTCATGGATCTTTTGGAAGATAAGGAAATCAAAGTAGTTGAAATAGATGCTCTGAAGGATTTGATGGATTTTCAGGATGGGCCAACACTAACATTCCGTTAATTGTAATTAGTAAAATTATTCAGTAGGCGTAAAGATTTACCTCTTTGTTCGAGTTGGGGCATTTATTATTGAATTTCCATCCGAAATTATCACATAAAGATATCAGAAGTTTTGTCGACCTTTGCAGGTGCTATGTTGATTGGAGCGAACCTTTACCGGGAATTTGGAAAAACCGTAATATTATAAGTATTAATGATTGATTGCGGTAAAGAAACATATAGTGTTTCTATCAAGGCAATTATGGCAAGAGCCAAAACGTTGGGTGTTATTAATGAAGCTACCTATAAAAGCTTTTGTATGTAAAGTAAATCAGAATCCCGATTTGAAAATGGAGAAAGGTTATGGTGAATATCCTGGAAAGAAAATTCATATAGATTGAAAGCTGTTGCTTATATCGTGCTGTTTCCATGAAACCATTTCTATGAGTAAAGCCGCTAATCTTGCCAAACCAAAAACTGGCAGCATTCAGAGACGAATATATTGAAATATGATAATAGTAGTCAATGATGCAAATGTACTTATAGACTTAATAAAATTGGATTTAACAGATCACTTCTTTTCTCTGCCTCTCAAATTTCATACGACGGACATTATCCTTGACGAATTACATGATGAACAACAAGAAACCTTAAAGCTCCAAATAGACAATGGAATTTTAATATTTTGAGCCTTTCATCAAATGATTTAATGGAAATGAATAACCTGCAATCGCAAAGAAGACCACAACTTTCGATTTAAGATTGTTCTGCTATAGTTTGTACAAAAAACATAAGTGGGAGTTGATAACTTCTGATAATAACCTCACGTAATTTTGCAGCAAATCTAAACCTTATTGTTCATGGTCATTTATGGGGTTTTGATCAATTGGTAAATAATTTAGTTTTGGACCCAACTGATGCGATTGTAAAATTGAATCAATTAATGGACATAAATCCCAGACTTGGATTACCAAATGCTGGAAGTTACAATTCGACTAAATAATGGAGGAATTTATGACAGGAACTTTTTATCAAACCGAAGTCTGCCGTCCCAAACTGCACTAACACCGCCAAACTCGAGACGATGGTAACAGTTTGTTACAACGATCCTATTTTTTAAGAATTTGTAATTCGACACCAGAATATTAATACACTAAAACACAAAACTTGCATCCGATTCTCAGGCGCTAAAGCGCCATCGAATTGACACCGGATGGTAAGACGATCGTGATTGCAAACTGCTGAACAGATTTCTCAGAGCCACAGCGCCATCGAATTGACGTAGGATCCCCGGCTAAACATATTTTATACTAAGGGACAATATCATCCATGTCTGAACATACAATCCAAAGATGTTGGCAAAAAATTGAAAAAGAGCTGCAACAAAAGTAACTTTGCGACTCAAATATTTTCATAAAATGATAAAATAAAATATTCCTGTGAGATTTGAACTACATATCAGTTTTTTTCCTTTTAACAGCATAAAAGTATAATTTTCCTTTTGAATACATCCTTTACATTTGATATTTCAGGGGTCCCCGTCCGTTTATTGCAGGAAAAGCGATGTTTATTCCTGAAGTCAATACGCTGGTGATTTCTGATCTTCATATCGGGAAAACAGCTTACTTCCGTAAAAAAGGTATAGCCCTACCCTTTTCCGAAAAGGATAAAACAATAAAAAATCTGAACTTGCTGATTGAAAAACTAAAACCGGAGACCCTGATTTTTTTGGGCGATTTGTTTCATTCTTTTGACGAAAGTATCATTCCGCAATAGAGAATTGTCTGTCTGATTTTCCGGAGATACAATCCATTTTCGTCAAAGGAAACCACGATGTTTTTCCCGAAAGGGTATATCAAAACCTGAAACTGACCATAACGGAAACCTGGTATTACAAAAATCTGATGTTTACCCACGAACCGATGGAAACCATCGAAGAAGGAAAATATAATATTGCGGGCCATATTCATCCGGCTGTAAGGTGACCGGCAAAGGTCGTCAAAGCATGCGGCTGCCCTGTTTTTATTTCGGAAAATCACTTGCTCTGTTGCCTGCTTTTGGTTATTTTACCGGAGCAAAAACCATTACACCTTCCAAAGGGGGAACATGTTTTGTGTTGGGTGATGGATTGATATTTCCGATGCATAATCCGTAGCCAAAGACGTGACTGTATCTTTATGCTTTCAACATTTTGTAGACTTCCTCTTTGTCTCATTCCTGCCCCGGATAGATATTCCGGGCATATTGCATGAGCAGTGTGCCTGGTCTCTGGCTTTGTCCATAGCCGTTTTGTAAGGCAGGTCTTCTCTGAAGGTCACCATGCTGTATTTGCTGAAATAGTCGGGAAAGTTTTGTTCGAGATCCAGTTCTATCCTCCTTTTCAGGCAAAACCGGGTCTGCCGTAGCTGCTTTCATTTCGTAAAAATTGTCGACAGCCAGGTCACCGATGGCATCACCATTAACTTTTCTGGCTGTTTCATAAGCCGACAGAATATGGTTCCAGTCTCCCGGATATTGGTCCATACAGGCATCAAGGACGACACAATCTTCAAATGAAGCATTCATCCCTTGTCCGTAAAACGGGACAACAGCATGGGCAGCGTCTCCCATCAGAGCCACTTTGCCATCTACCTGCCATGGAAAACATTTGATGGTACACAACGAACTGGTCGGATTTTCATAAAAATCTTCGATCAGATCAGGCATATGTTCGGTTGCAGAAGCAAAATACGTATCAAAAATTGTTTTATTTCTGTCGGACTATGCAGGTTGGCAAAACTTTTTTCTCCTTCGAAAGGCAGGAATAACGTCACCGTAAAACTACCGTCGAGATTTGGCAACGCTATCAACATAAAACCTTCTCTCGGCCATATGTGCAGGGCATTTTTTTCCAATCTGAATTCGCCGGACTCCGTTGCCGGAATGGTCAGTTCTTTATATCCGGTATCCAGATAACTCTGGCTGTACTGAAAACGAAGGCCGCCACTTTGTCTCATCATCGCTTGTCCGACAGGCGGAAAGCGCCGTCTGTTCCGAGGGATAACTTCACCGGTGATGGTGGTTTCTTCATTGGTTTCGAGATTTTGACGGTAGCGACACCCCGGTCAAAATCGATATCCGAACATTCGTGGCGAAAAAAACGGTTTTACCTGTTTTTGTGCTTCATCCATCAGGAGGATATTCAGCCCTTTGCGGGAAATAGAATTGATGACTTCACCTTGTCTTCCGCTATAGGAAAAAAACTGTTGATTTCCTTTCAGGTCATGAATCATACGGCCTTGCATCGGGATGACCAGTTCCAATGCTTTTTCCCGCAGACCTACCATTTCCAGTCCTTTGAGGCCCCTGTCCGAAAGGGCGAGATTGATCGATCTTCCGCTCTCCGATTTTGGCATTGCGCATATCGGGTCTTTTTTCGTAGACATCAACCAAATATCCTTTCTGAGCCATGCGTAGCGCCATTAATGTGCCGCAGAGACCTGAACCGATGATGATAATGGAAGCCATAGGTGATTTATTTTTCGAATGACAAAGGTAGTAAAAATTGTTATTAAAAAATGTGGGTAAAATGGGAAAAGTACATGTAAATACAGAACCCTGTACAAACAAAATGTTTTGCCCTTCCACCTGAATCCCCAACAACCTATCAAGGGCTGGGGATGTCTGACCAAATAAAAATTAAAAGATTGAGTAGATGGTTCCCATTTGTAAAAGCATTTCCTTATGCACCCTGGGTATTCAAATCCCATTTCCGGTTCAATACCAAAATATAAACACTACCTTTTGCCATCTTTGTATTGGCGGCGGAGTTACGCTGTTGTAACCAACAGATGAAAACTGGCGCCTTGTTTTCATTAGCGAAAGCTCTATATCTTGCCAAACAACATGTTATATTTAAAAATGTATTTATTCTTCGTTTTGACAATTTAAGAAGAAGATAATACAACAAACTATAAGGAATTTCTCCATTCATGCGGCGTTACACCAAACTCTTGTTTGAAGACCTTGCCAAAGTAGCTGGGATCTGTAAACCCGCAGCTCATCGATATATTCTGGATGGTTTCGTCAGTTGTGCTCAATGTTCTTTTGCCTTCAGAAGGCGCAGGTGACGTATAAAAAGATTGGGCGACAAACCAATGAGCGCATTGAGTTTACGTTGTACTTGTGAATACGACATAAACAAATTTTTGGCAAGCTGCTCCACACCAAAGTTTTCATCGGATAGGTGCGTTTCAATTTCTGACGCCACTTTTGACAAATTTATTTTCCAGCTGCGGAATAACAATATCATGATAAAGTGTTCCTTGTTCTTCACCAAGCATTTTTTCTGAAACAGACGGCAGCCCAATTCTGGTGGCGTAGGCTTTTTGCAGGATGATTCTTTGGTCTAACAATTTGCGTACACGCAAAGTAAGTTCATCCACATTAAATGGTTTTTCGAGGTAATCTTCAGCACCATACTCTATCCCTTCGAGCTTAGAGTCTTATATCTGCTTTGGCAGTAAGCATGATGATAGGTATATGGCTCGTGCGCCTCGTCCAAACGCAGATTTCGGGTCATTTCAAAACCGTCCATAAACGGCATCATAACATCTGTGATGATGAGATCAGGAATGAGTTCTCTGGCGATATCCAAACCTTCCTGTCCGTCTTTGCCGACAGCCAGACGGTAATCATGGAGACAACTTGCCGTATAGGCCACCACATCAGCATTGTCTTCTACCAGAAGGATCAGCTCTTTGTCCGGGTTGGTTTGGTTTTGATAATCAACACTTGTTTTTTGATATGTATCGTCTACCGGCGTTATCATGTTTACCGGAGGTTTTGGGGTTGTTGTTTCTTCCACATAATCTGTGATCATTTCAAGCGGCAGGGTGACTGTAAATTCTGTACCTATTTTGGATCCCGTAGGCGGGGCTTTAACTGAAATCCTGCCGTTCATAAGTTGAACCAATTCTTTTGTCAGTGCCCGTCCGATGCCTGTACCTTCAGCATGACGGGTATGCGTACTGTCAATCTGGTAAAATCTGTCAAAGATATGGTGTTGCTGACTTTCCGGTATACCTTTGCCTGTGTCCTTGACTTTGATACACAGATGATGATCATTGTCCAGAGAGATAGAGAGATAAATGTCTCCTTTTTTTGAGGTAAATTTTAAGGCATTGGACAATAAATTGGAGACTATCTGGCGGATTTTTTCTTCATCATATTTTACATACATCGTATCGATAGAAGAAAGATAATGCATTTTTTATCCTGACTTTCTGCTACCGAGTGAAATGATTCTATGATGTAACGAATAAAATTAATAACGTCACCATGGACAAGATGTAACCTCCATTTTGCCGGCTTCCAGTTTTGACAATCCAACATTTCATTGACCAGACGCAGCAGGTTATTTCCGTTGCGTTCGATCATATCCAGACCATTGTCGAGGTGATCGGCTGCAGACCGCCTTATATGTTGCACCATTCCCAGGATGACGGTGAGAGTGTCCGAAATTCATGGGTCATATTGGTACGCAGGTCCGTTTTGACCTTGTCGAGTTCTTTGATCCGAAGGGTTTCGTTTTGCTCAAATTGCAGTTGCGAAGCCATCCTGGTTTGTTCGAGTTTGTATTTGTAAAAGCACGGATGCCGTAAAAACAAGGATTACTGCATACAACAGATAGGCATAACACGAGGCATACCACGGCGGCAGGATGTGGATGGTGAGTTCTTTTACCTTTTCATTCCAAATCCCTAAACTGTTGCTGCCTTGTACCCTGAATGTACGTACCGGCCGGCAAGTGCGGAATACGTGACGCTTCTCCTGTTGCCTATTTCCAACCAATCATCATCAATTCCGACCAATTGATACCTGTATTTTATCTGTTCAGGCGCTCTGAAATCCAACGACGAAAACTCCAGGGTAAATACATCCTGATCGTGATGTAAAGTGATGGCTGCGTAAATTCAATCGCTTGTTGTAAGATTTTACTTTCATCATTTGGTTTACCACCTGATTACCGACTATAAGTTTGGTGATAAATATATCGGGTACTATCGTATCAATCAATATTTCCGCAGGATCAAAAAATGTTGAGTCCGTTGATACCACCAAAAGCCAGGTGACCATTTGCCAGCTTGGCATAAGCATCTGTATTAAATCGGCAGCCTGCAGTCCTGCTACTTCGGTAAAGTGGCGGATTTCAAAATTACCTTTGCGATCCGTACTGCCCAAAATACAGAAAAGACCATTGTTGGTGCTGCCCCAAATATTTCCTTTATCATCCAGAATGCCATAAACGGTATTGTCACACAGACCTTGATTTACGGTGATATGTCTGACCTTCTGATGATTTTTCCATCAGATTGAGCCCACCCCCTTTAGTACCTCCTATCCATAACAAATTCTGATCTATCGGATCCTCCAGGAAGGTACTTACGTTATTATTATTGAGCGATGTTTTATTGTTTGGGTCATTGCTATACCACGTGATTTCACGAGCCGTTGTTAAAATATTTTTACTCTCAATTTTTGCAAACCTTCCTGAGTGCCTATCCAAACCGTCCCGCTGTTGTCATTATAGAGCGCTGTCGTATAATTATCCAAACTAAGTTTTTTTTCAACCCGGTTGTTTATATTAAATTCTTTGAATTGACCATTTTTCGGATCAAAAACAGCAAAAAAACCATTAAATCCCCCGATCCAGAGGCGACCATTCTCATCCTGAATGATATGTTGTTCATGGCGTAAGTCCCTTAAAATCTACCGGATATATTTTATTTTGTTTCGTAGTCAGGTTGATTTGTTCTAAAAAACAATGGTAGATGATGTTCCGTCGATTCTTTTGTCAGCCAAAAGACCTTTTCAGAAATAAAATTGTCTTTGACCAACGGGTTATGCTTGAAGCCAGACATTGTTGATCAGATTACCCTGAGCATCAATTTTAAAATCTCCGCCCCAAATTTGTACGTACAGGTTGTTTTGAGGATCTGACTGGATTTTTCTAAGACTTTTACCTTTGCCAGATGATTAAATTTTTCGGATTCAAAAGAATATTTCCGCAAACCATGGCCATTGAGACCCAATCCATACCAAACCGGTTCTGTCTTTTAAATATTTTATTAGCGGGTCCGTTTTTATCACTGGCGATAATCACCTTTTCAGGAATGAGTGATTGACCTTTTTTTGCCATGTTGAACATCAAAATATCAAGAAAACCCAAAGAATTATTGACCTCCACAATCGCCCGTTGTCTTTTCAGAACATATCCCGTGTGACCATTAAAAACAGGTTTGGAAAACGTGGGATAAACATTGATGCCGTCAAACAGACGGACGTATTCATTTCCAAACCAAACACCCGCCATCTTCATTTTTTTATAATCTGAAGCCCGAAAGGTTTTGTGTTTTTTGTAATGTAAATTGATACGTTTTTCGTTAAAACGATATAAGCTTTCATCAACATTTATACCAGGTAATGCTTTTTGCGTCCGTATATATTATTTCATTGCGGTAATTACCGGGGTTGGAATGAGTTTTTAGGTTTGTTGATGTGTTCAATTTTATTCCGCCTTCATTTTCGAAAAAAATCATCCGAAGGGTGACGATATCAAAACAACATGAGATGTATTGACCAAAAACGACCATCGGCCAATTCTGTAATCTGTTCTTCGACTTTGTTGCCACTCAGGCTGTTTGGATTTTTAGCATCGTGAAAATCCGGTAAAATCTTTCGTTTTTTATCAAAATATTGAGCCCATGGTCGCTCCCGACCCAAATGCGGCCTTTTTGTCTTCATAAAGATATAAGGTAGCATTGTCGAGAGATAGAATAAGGGTCAAAAAAAAGCGTCGTGGCTGTACACCTTAAAAAAGTATCCGTCATAACGATTCAGTCCTGCTTTGGTCGTCATCCAAAGAAAACCATCCCTGCATTGTATGATGTCCCAGATATACCCCTGCGATAGCCCCTGAGCGGTGGAGAGGGTTTCGTATTTGAACTGTCCGAATGCGGAACTACTTATCAACATACAGATTATGGTGAAACAGCGGGCAATAGATATAATATAAACGAGGCGAAATATCATGAGCTAAAGATACATCAAGTTGACCTTAATCATGAGCAAAAAAACATAACTAAATGACTGATAAGATCCCAAAATGCTCAGATTTTACGGTAAATGCCTCAGATTTTTGGTACGAAAGATAAAATGTTTTGGTTTTTGCCTTTTGCACGAAATGTCCCCGGCACTGTGAGGGATTACGTTCCTAACTTTGTGGTGTTATTAAACACAAAAAATCATCATTTAACCAGCTTAAAATCTTAACATGGTGTTTTTAACATCTGGTAGCGATATTTTCTGTATTTTTTTTTTCTACCATAGGTATGTCACAAACTACGCTGAAGTATCGTTTGCCGAAAACTAAATGCTGATGCAGATATTAAAATAGTCGGTGATTTTGTAAAAAGTCTGGTATCCGGAGATCTGGACAAAGCCAAATCACTCATGGACCTGATTACATCGGCCTTGAAGCCCAACCTTCTGCCAATGTAGAAAAACTGCTTTCTTTGGCGAACTATAAAGGACAATCAGACCGCAATAAGGTTAGATTTGTAACTAACAGACACACAGGTATTGTCAGGGGTATTCAAAGGTGAATGGGTGTCTTTTGGGGCAATTACACTTTTACAAATGGAAGGGAGTGCGTTTTCCATTTCAGCTCACTGCCAAAGTCGCAGATGGTAAAATTATGGGTTCTCAAATATTACTTTGACAATTTTGTAGCAACACAATTGGGATTTTGAAGTTGACACCATCGGGATGGGCACCAAAATCGCAGCAATTACTATCTGTTTTTGAGTCAGACTAATCTTGTCAATGAAATTTGAAGTGTATCATTATTCAAAATTAATTTAAAAAATCAATATTTAACCAACAAAAATCTTTTAACATAAAGACAGCATTTTTTAACATCAACCTTGGTAGTTTTTATTTTATTTTCTGCTTCCTTGAATGTGTATCCCAGGCACAAGGCCCGCACGGTGAAGTAAGGTGTAAAAACATTGCCGAAGCTATGAATGAAAGTTTCTGATCATTGCCGAAAACATCAAAAAAACTTACCGATGGAAGAGTAGCCAATGGGACCATCGCCCATAGCAATTATACCGCAGAACATTACCGCATTAGCGCGTATGGTTTTTAATTATGCACTTCCTGTTTTACCGCAGCGGTATCGAAATGAAAGCCGAAGTACCTGGGGTGTTGGTTTCAAAGGGATAGGCGTAAAAAGAATCAAAACTTTTTTACTTCATTAAACAATGGCGGAAGGACCACAGCGCACAATCTTTTGCTACCTATGAGTGGGGGCGTAGGATCAAAACAAGTTGTGCCGGGTGAGCATGTGCGCATGCCCAGCGAATGTCAGGAAGGCAATAAGCCATGATAAATATGAAAACTGTTGGAAACACAAAAGCTGAAGAAGGGTGGCGGTGTATTAAACTAGGGAACTAAAAAGTTTAATCAACTTGGAAACGCCCCTATCGGATTAACATCGATGAAAGTGACCTGCAGTTGATTTTACCTTTGCTACCGTTGATCAGGCATTGTCATGGGCAAGTGGAAAAGCCAAGATGACCATTGAATACAAAAGTATAAGCTAAGGATGATATGAGCAATTTTTCAACTTCATAAGTTGAATGTGAACTGAGGTCATGGTTCTCAGGTTTGGGAGATTTGTTAGATATCACGGATTAGAAAGTGAATTTGATTTTGTTTGTGAGTTTTGCCAAGAGTGAAACCTGACATTTTTTAGATAAAAAAATTATATCAAAGGGAGTGGATGATGGTCGTCGGCTTAATTCTAAACGGGTCAACTTTAATTGACCCGTTTAAGGTACTTTTTTAAATAATACCTTCAACTATACCCCTTGCTTCAACGCTCTCTCTTATAAAGAAAATCCACTGATAATGCTCAACATCCATATCAATAATCTCTGGAAGGCTACAATTTTGTTGCCTTGAGGTTATCCACAGAAGCGCATCAAAATGATGCGTTCCACTCAGTGAGAAAGTCTTCCTGTTTCCGTTGTTCCAAAACTTTTTCAAAATAGTCTTTTGGCGCTTTATTCCCAACTTACATATTGATTTCAGATTGCATATAAACACAATTAGCAATCTACTACAGTTATACTTCTGTCCGGTCCGTGTTTCTTGAGATAATCCTTTTTTATGAAATAAATGATGGATGTCTCCCTAAAAACTGAAATCAGATGCCCAGCAAGAACATCTCTCTTTCGGACAAAAAGCCGCTTATCATTGGCTTCCTTGCGTGCCAGGCTTAACTTAATGGACTACAATGGAGAGAAAATATCCAATTGTTGCGTATGCCGCAGTCCAAAATGCACATCTGATAGTTCTCCATCTTCTTTTCTTTGATATAATCGTCAAAGATTTATGCTTCTTTGTTGGTGTAAAATCAAAAAAACGATTCCGGTAATCCTAGAATATCTTCCGTAAGAATAAATTTCACAAACCATTTTCTGACAGGACTTTCTATGTAACACTGGATACATTCATTTCCTAATTTTTTTTTATAAGGTACGGTAAGCAAATTGAGTGCATTCTGAGATCTGATCATCTTGAAGCAGGGATCCGGCGGCGAACAATTGTAACATCGAAGGCTTCATAAGATTGGTCTCGTTTATGAAGTTTGGCATTTTCATTTTTAATTATTTGAGGCAAAGAGGCTGTCCCAACTTTATCATCTTTGTATTGATTACGGTTTCTGCCAGAACGCAAACTCTGCAGGTCGGATGATCGGCCTCTGCTAGAATTGAAAAGGAAAAATTGCGCTGCTACCCTGATCGAATCTGTGTCCGGTCGTATCAAATCTTGTTTTTTCAGTTTTAAGTAAGGTTTTGAAAAAAAAATCTCTGTTTTGTGTTCCCTGATAATTCTCGACATGTTATGTTTAAAAATTCAAGCGATATGGCCAGATGACAAAAGTAATCGATCACTGACGGAGTATTCCCTTATTAGTTTTCGTTTGATGCTATTTTACTCATCCCCTTATCACCGCTGACTGAGCACCACACCTTTGATTGATCCTGATAAAAATTTCATTGACGGTTTCGCTCTCGAGATCATGTTCCAGATCAATATGATCGTTTGTTTGGAATATTGACAAGATTTGTCAACGCGGCCCGAACTGCTTTTTTATCTGCCTCTAGATTCGCTCCCCAGCAGTATTCTTGCGCGGTCTTGAGGTCTCCTCAAAGTGAAGGATGGCAGATCCGGAAGCCAGACTGCTTATCTTTGGAGATAGCTGGGTTTTGCGCTAGCTTTTCCAAAACCGGATTGAAAGCTATTTTAATTTTGATACTTTGGTATGTTTATCAATGACTTATTCTCCCAGGATAGCGGTCAGTGCTGTAACTTTGTTGACATCCGTCATCCAGGATTTTTTCCATCGCCTCTTGCCGTCTTTAAGCCTGACATCCGGTTGCGCCATGTTATGAGA
>JADKBV010000014.1 GCA_016714895.1 Saprospiraceae bacterium
GAAAGAATCAGCATCGATCAGGATGAAAGTTGGGGACTGTTTCTAGTCTTTTATTTACCATAAAAATACCTTAAGGCGGCTCATGATGGAAGAGATAAAACAATCGTTGTAGTTTCTGTTTTTGCTTTGGTTTGTCAGCGCAAACCAAAAAGTGTTTTCGTTGACGAATCTTCGCAAGGGGTCTTAGATGGAACAAAATCATCATTTGTTCCCTTGCTATTTATGACGATATTGAACCTCTCCCCTGGAAATGTTTGCGGCAAAAGACAAATGTTGTTGTTTAATAGAACTGGTTTCCAGTCTATTACCTTTGATGTATCAGCATATCCAAACACACTTCTTTAATTTTTTCCGTCAGTATGGATTTGCTGCTGTGACAAAAATGACAAACTAAAAAACTCGCAAAATCTGTGATTCGCATGGAAAAATCATCATTCCCGAAAAAATATCAATAATGTCAGAGCGATTAATGAAAAAATTGTTGGTTGCTGGTTTCTACGAAGAAAATGTTATATTTTTTAATGAAAGGGAAATCCTCAAAAAAATTCCGGGGAGGTAAAGTAGATCCCCATCAGTGTGATAATACCTGTTTGGTATTGAGGATTAGACCACAAAACAAATTTTTCAATTCTGACCTCGAATTGATCACGCCAAACGATCCGATGGCCGGATATTGGACCAATGGAAATGAAAACCATTCTCAGATCCGATCCCAACAAGGAAATTATGCTGAGAAGGAAGGGTAAATCAAAGGAAAACCATCATTCCCCGAATATCAATCCTTTAAACATGGATTTGGATGGTCACTGGATTTGCAAAAAGAAACAGTGACTAACCCTAGAGGAAGTAATAGCTTTGTTTACGATGATAAAGGAAAGTCATTGATCCCTGAAGACAATATTCAGGTCATAACCAATCAACATTATTACATGACTTTTGACAAAACGAATGACTTCGTATAGTCTTTATGATAAAAAAGGAAAAAAGTACTTCTCCGGGAAAATATCAATACAGCCGAGCGTATTCAAGGACAAAAAACGAAAGGACTCTGGATTGGTCTTATTTACAATGATTATGAATTAAAAATAAAACGACCGGAGAATTATATTTTCTGCAACAAAACGGAAAAAATCCTCCCCTCTCAAATCGGTTTTACAATTCGAATATTTCCAGAAAAGTACCCTTTGATGTGCCACCAAAATAAATGATAGTCTTGGTTATGGATTTCGTGTACTTACTAGATTTTGATGGTAAAAAATTATTAGATTCATCGTATTTTTCAATCGCATATTCGCATGATCCAAACATGTATTTTGTACAGCATGATATTAACTCAAAAGTGCAAATACTGAATCTCCCTGATAAAAAAATATCTGCAGAAAAATACGTACAAGCTATCTGGATGTTAAATGATTTCTACATTCTTCAAAAAGAAAAAGAATATGTGCTGGTGAATCAGAAAATGGAAAAATTTTGCTTCAACACTTAGTATCGGACAACCGGTAAAGTACTCATTGCATTACCTTTCAAAAGCCAAGGCCTTGGAAAGGTGGAATTCGATCACGTGATAAGTGATTATAAAAAAATTTCCTGGTTTCTGACCGTCAATGAATACGGAGACACGGCAAGTATTGACAATACGAAAATACGAAAACTTCCGTTAAAAACTCCGGAAAAAAAGGTTGAAGAAAATTTTCTGAACCCTTTAAAGAAATTGTGGTTACAAAAGAAATGGGAATTTTGGAAGGAAAATGCCAAAACCTTTGGAAAAAATCAAGAACAGATTCATCTGTGGAAATCCAAAATTTTGCAGAACAAATGCCTTTATTTCCGGGAGGATTAGAAGCCATGAATGAATATATTGGCAAAAATTTAAAATATCCTGTTGTAGACATGGAAAATGGTCTTGAAGGCAAAGTGATCGTAACTTGCGTCGTTGGAAAGACGGTACCCTGACTGAATGCAAAGTCGCCAAGGGTATAGGTGGAGGTTGTGATGAGGGCTACTTGAAGCTGGTAAAATCTTTCCGAAATTTTACTCCGGAAAGCACAACGTGAGCCGGTCAGGGTACAATACACCTTACCGGTAAAATTTAAAATCAATTGATTTTGTTTTTATTAAATATTCCAACCCATGAACTTCCGATACGCCAGACATACCACAGATTTACAAAACATCACAAATTTTTATACTGACGTTGTTGGTCTGTCGATATTAGGCTCTTTCGAAAATCACGATGGTTGTGACGGTATTTTTTTTCGGGTTTTCCGGAAAGGGATTGGCATCGAATTTACCTATCGGAAAATAAACCACATCACACATTTGATGAAGATGACGCTGGTTTTTTATTATTCAGAAATAGAATGGGTGGCCTTCAAAAAAGTTGGAAACGTTTAGGTATTGAGACAGAACAACCCAAAATCCGTACTGGCGCAAAACGGCGTGATGATTCGGATCCTGACGGACACAAAATTATTTTTCCGTTCAACACAAAAGCTGAGTTCTGAAGACGAACTCACCTGATTGGTCAGGTCAAAGACATACACACCTGGGACGGAATACTGGATTTTGTGCATAATTGCCATACGGTCGCAATCAAAATCGCGAAGATTTTTCGTTGGTAATTTCTGAATGTAGGCAGTTGCAGTTCAAAACATGCATTGCTCAAAAAATAGTAGAAAACAATCAGATTCCCGCGTGCATCTCATCTTGAGCAGGTGTATAAAATGAATCAACACAATACGCCCAAAATCGGTAATGACCTAACAGAACACGGATTGGATTACTTCCTAAGCACATTGTTATCTCAAACTTAATGACACCCGTTTTGATCTTTACCCTTAGAAATAAACAATTTGAAATCCGGAAAAGATATTCTGGAAAGAAATCGTAATCGCTCCTGAAGATGTTACTTCTTTTAAGGTAGCCTCATCACCAAACCTTTTTGAAAATATGGATGGCAGAAAAACAACATTTACAGGTTTTGCTACCTTGGTCGGTCAGAGAAAATGTATTCAAAATTGTCCGGAATAACCCAACGAGGTGATAAAAAAACAGTCTGTTTTCAATAGGTTTCAGGTTCTGTTATGATGGGATAAAAACAATTTTACACCCAACCAAAGCCGGATTATTGCATTAACACTATAAAGGTTATTGACATTCAACCACCAATAGATTTTTTTATACCTTAGCCTCTTCAATAACCAACCAATGTGTACATTTGCCATCAATGATAAACGTGTGATCAACGCCTGGGCCATATTTGATTGGGCAAATTCGGCGTATTCTCTGGTCATTTCCACAGCGATATTTCCCATTTATTTTATTGCGTATACGCCTGAAAACATTCAGTTGGGAAGCCTGAATTTCAGCAATTCAGCCTTATATTCCTTTGCGACGACTTTTCTTATTGATCATCGCCTTTTTGTCGCCGGTCCTGTCGGGTATCGCGGATTATAGCGGGAGGCGTGGTTTTTTTTTGCATCTTTACGTTGGTTGGCTCTATGGCTTGTATGGTATTGTATCTTTTGAGGAGAGCCACAACCTTGGTTGGGAACCACCGCATTTATCATGGCGACGGTAGGATTTTCAGGTAGTCTGGTTTTTACGACTCCTATCTGCCTTTGATTGTGACCGAAGATCGCATACAATGCCGTCAGTGCCAAAGGATATACCCTGGGATATATTGGTAGTGTCATCTTACTGATCACCATTTTGTTTTTGGGCAATAAACCCGAATGGTTGGTTTGCGGGACAGTCAGGCTGCTTATCGTTTGGGATTTTTGTTTAGTGGGACTTTGGTGGGGCATATTTACTCAGTATACTTTGCGATATTTACCCAAAGACAAAAGAACCAACTTTACAGAAAGTATTTAAGAACGGTTTTCTGAATTAAAAAGCATTCCAATGTCAGGGCCAATCCCAACATTCTGATGTTTTGTCGGCCTTCTTTTTATTCTGCCGGAGTACAAACGGTCATTTATCTGGCTACGGTTTTTGCCAAACAGGAATTACAATTTGAATCCACCGAACTCATTTGTTGGTATTGATAATACAACTCGTTGCAATCCTCGGTGCCTATTTGTTTTCACTATTGGGAAGTAAGTACGGCAACAGGCTTTCATTATGATTATGTTGGGCATATGGATAGCTATCTGCATTGGTGGTTATCGTGACGACCAGCAAAAGTTTTTTTCTTTCTGGCGATTTTGGTCGGTATGGTGATGGGGGGAATTCAAAGTCTTTCTCGAGGGCGAGTTATTCATCCACAATTCCGGAAAAAAGGACACCACTTCTTATTTCAGTCGATGGATGTGATCTATAAATGGCCATTGTGACGGGCACTTTTCGTTGGACTTGCCGAAAATCTGACGGGCAATATGCGAAATTCCGTGCTGGTTTTGGGTGTTTTTTCCTGTTGGGGATGTTGTTTATTTCAGAACCAAACTGCCGAAATGGTCGGCCTGATGAAAAGGAGATGTTATAAAAACAGAGGAGAAACGAAAATAAAATCCATTCTTTTTATCGTAAGATAAAACTTAAGTAACCTGAATTTTTGATAGAAAAACCTTTAACTTATTTTTTATCCGAAGGCATTTTCAGAAAAATTTTATTTCTTCCCAATTCCACCATTCCTTTGTCTTCGAGTTGTTTTAAAAGCCGGGAAATGACCACTCTGGCAGTTGCCAATTCGTGGGCCAATTGTTCGTGCGTTACTTCGAGAATATAACTTCCGGTGAGTTTTTGTTTTTTGTGTAACAGGTCGAGAAGTCTTTCGTCCACTTTTTTAAAAGCGATGGCATTAACCAGTTCGAGGAGTTCGTCAAAACGTTTTGGTAGAGATTAAACATGTATTCGAGCCATTGCGGATATTCACGAATGAGGTTACGTATTCTTTCGATAGGCAAAAAGAGGATTTCCGTGATTTCCTCAGCAATCACTTTGACCTTACTCGTTTCATTATGCAGTCCGCCCATAAAAGACATGATACAACTTTCGCCACCACGGAGGTAGTACATAAGGATTTCTCTGCCTTCATCATCAGAACGAAGGACCTGCAGGCTTCCGCTGATGACAATAGGAACTGAACGGATGTATGATTGTTCGGAAATGAGGACTTCCCCCTTTTTAAGCGTTTTTAAAGTTGATAAGGCAAATAATTTTTCTCTGAGACCGGGAGAAGATTTAAATTCAGGAATTTGTTCGAGGTTGACCATGTTTTGTTTGTATTAATAACCCAAACCAAAAGGTCCGGGGAAAGTATCTGAAAATATGTGGCTAAGTTAATCATCTTGAATGGTAAAACCACAATTTTCTTAAATTGTTTTAATTGCCGGATTTCTTAAATTTGTATGATTTGTTGAAAACAAAGATGTTCAGGGAATTTTGCAGATTACGTATTAAAAATGCTTGAAATATCGCATCGCAGTTTTGCAAAGTCGCCTGGGAAGCTTGTCATTATGCGGAACTTTTGTAAACGGTCATCTGTTATTAAAATATCATTACATTTGTATAAAATCCTTCATAATGGAGACATTAATCATCCGCACAGAAAAAGAAAAGCTTATGCTCTTAAGGCATTTTTGGAAGAAATGAATATCACCTTTGAAATTAAAAAGCCAAAAGTCAAAAAGGAAGATCGTCCATATGATCCTATGTTTGTAAAAAAGATACTTGATACCGAAAATGAAAATACTATTAGAGTAAACCCGGCAAAAATATGGGAAAGTATTTTATAGAAATAAAAGAAACTGCTCAAAAAGAGATGAAGCAAATTCAGAAGTCCGGGGACAAAGCTACCATAAAAAAACTTGAATTAATATTGGTCGAACTTGAAAATCATCCTACAACAGGTACGGGAAAACCTGAACAACTCAAACACGAGTTATCCGGTTATTGGAGCCGAAGACTCAATAAAAAAGATCGGTTGATTTATCAAATTCTGGAAAAAGAAGTCATTGTCGTTATAGTCTCTGCTTTAGATCATTATTAAAAAAGTGTAATATAAAAGTTCAATTGTCGAAGCCTGTTACAACGATCCCCCCGATGGTAACAGTTTGCAACAACGATCCTATTTTTTAAGAATTTGTAATTCGACACCACAAATATTAATACATTAAAACACAAAACTTAGCATCGGGATTTCTCAGGCGCTAAAGCGCCATCGAAATGACGTAGTAATAAATTTTAATGAGGGGAAGGAAGGGAGTTCGGCCTTGCCGAACTCCCTTCCTTCCCTCATTTTTATATCAAAAATCGTCATTTCGAACCACTCAGTGGTTCGAAAACTTATTTTAATCAAATATGACAAAGTAGCATTAAAAATGCTTGAAATATCGCATCGAAGTTTTGCAAAGTCGCTCTGGAAGCTTGTCATCACGCGGAACTTTTGTAAACGGTCATCTGTTATTAAAAATATAATTACATTTGTATAAAATCCTTCATAATGGAGACATTAATCATCCGCACAGAAAAAGAAAACTTAGTGCTCTTAAGGCATTTTTGGAAGAAATGAATATCACCTTTGAAATTAAAAGCCAAAAAGTCAAAAAGGAAGATCGTCCATATGATCCTATGTTTGTAAAAAGATACTTGATACCGAAAATGAAAATACTATTAGAGTAAACCCGGCAAAAATATGGGAAAGTATTTTATAGAAATAAAAGAAACTGCTCAAAAGAGATGAAGCAAATTCAGAAGTCCGGGGACAAAGCTACCATAAAAAACTTGAATTAATATTGGTCGAACTTGAAAATCATCCTACAACAGGTACGGAAAACCTGAACAACTCAAACACGAGTTATCCGGTTATTGGAGCCGAAGACTCAATAAAAAAGATCGGTTGATTTATCAAATTCTGGAAAAAGAAGTCATTGTCGTTATAGTCTCAGCATTAGATCATTATTAAAAAAGTGTAATATAAAAGTTCAATTGTCGAAGCCTGTTACAACGATCCCCCCGATGGTAACAGTTTGCAACAACGATCCTATTTTTTAAGAATTTGTAATTCGACACCACAAATATTAATACATTAAAACACAAAACTTAGCATCGGGATTTCTCAGGCGCTAAAGCGCCATCGAAATGACACCGTACGGTAAGACGATCGTGGTTGCAAATAGCTGAACAGATTTCTCAGGCGCCACAGCGCCATCGAAATGACGTAGTAATAAATTTTAATGAGGGGAAGGAAGGGAGTTCGGCCTTGCCGAACTCCCTTCCTTCCCCTCATTTTTATATCAAAAATCGTCATTTCGAACCACTCAATGGTTCGAAAACTTATTTTATACAAATATGACAAAGTAGCATTAAAAATGCTTGAAATATCGCATCGCAGTTTTGTAAAGTCGCTCTGGCAGCTTGTCATTATGCGGAACTTTTGTAAACGGTCATCTGTTATTAAAAATATCATTACATTTGTATAAAATCCTTCATAATGGAGACATTAATCATCCGCACAGAAAAAGAAAAACTTTACGCTCTTAAGGCATTTTTGGAAGAAATGAATATCACCTTTGAAGTTAAAAAGCCAAAAGTCAAAAAGGAAGATCGTCCATATGATCCTATGTTTGTAAAAAAGGTACTTGATAGTATGCAGGAATATAAAGAGGGAAATTATGTACAACTAACTGAACAATACAAAAAAGAAGTTTTTGGAAAATGAAGTATCGAATCGACTTCACTAAGAGAGCAGATATCGATGTGAAAATTATTATGAAATCAGGAAATAAGGCTGATATTTCTAAATTTATTAAAATTATAGAAGAACTTGAAAATCATCCTACAACAGGTACGGGAAAACCCGAAAGGATATTTTGAGCAGTCTGTAGCATAGCAGGACAGAATAAAGACCAATTTAGTTAAAATTGGTATAAAACTGTAAATATTCAGACTAAAATGGTTTACAAAACGTTATAATTATTTACTTTTGTAAACCAAATCAAAAAAATCATCATGAAAGAATTAATCTCCAAAAGAATAAAGTCGGCCCGTCTGCTGGCACGAATGTCGCTTCGGGAATTATCAGATGCAATGAAAGATACCGCCGTGAGCCATAATGCAATCCAAAAATATGAAAATGCTGAAATGATGCCTGATAGCAAGGTATTATTGTCATTGTCTAATGCTCTTGGAGTAAAGGCAGACTATTTTTTTATGCCCTACAATGTAGAAGTATCAAAAATAGAATTCAGGAAAAGCAGCAAACTATCAATTAAAGATATTGGTGCATTAAAAGAAGAAGTCCGCGATACTGTTTCAAGGTATCTGGAATTAGAAAATTATCTCGATATCTCTTCATCTTTTCAAAATCCGATTGCAGAAATTAATATTCAAACCGATGAGGACGTAGAAAAAGCTGTAAATCAATTGTTATCCGATTGGCAAGTTGGGATTAATGCCCTGCCAAATGTCATAGATCTTTTGGAAGATAAGGAAATCAAAGTAGTTGAAATAGATGCTCCTGAAGGATTTGATGGATTTTCAGGATGGGCCAACACTAACATTCCGTTAATTGTAATTAGTAAAAATTATTCAGTAGAGCGTAAAAGATTTACCTCTTTGCACGAGTTGGGGCATTTATTATTGAATTTCCATCCGAAATTATCACATAAAGATATCGAGAAATTTTGTCACCGATTTGCAGGTGCTATGTTGATTCCGGAGCGAACCTTTTACCGGGAATTTGGAAAAAACCGTAATATTATAAGTATTAATGAATTGATTGCAGTAAAAGAAACATATGGTGTTTCTATCCAGGCAATTATGGCAAGAGCCAAAGCGTTAGGTGTTATTAATGAAGCTACCTATAAAAGCTTTTGTATAAAAGTAAATCAGAATCCCGATTTGAAAATGGAGAAAGGTTATGGTGAATATCCTGGAAAAGAAAATTCATATAGATTTAAACAGTTGCTATATCGTGCTGTTTCCATGGAAACCATTTCTATGAGTAAAGCCGCTAATCTTGCCAACCAAAAACTGGCAGCATTCAGAGACGAATATATTGAAATATGATAATAGTAGTCAATGATGCAAATGTACTTATAGACTTAATAAAATTGGATTTAACAGATCACTTCTTTTCTCTGCCTCTCAAATTTCATACGACGGACATTATCCTTGACGAATTACATGATGAACAACAAGAAACCTTAAAGCTCCAAATAGACAATGGAATTTTTAATATTTTGAGCCTTTCATCAAATGATTTAATGGAAATGAATAACCTGCAATCGCAAAGACCACAACTTTCGATTCAAGATTGTTCTGCTATAGTTTGTACAAAAAACATAAGTGGGGAGTTGATAACTTCTGATAATAACCTACGTAATTTTGCAGCAAATCTAAACCTTATTGTTCATGGTCATTTATGGGTTTTTGATCAATTGGTAAATAATTTAGTTTTGGACCCAACTGATGCGATTGTAAAATTGAATCAATTAATGGACATAAATCCCAGACTTGGATTACCAAATGCTGAAGTTACAATTCGACTAAATAATTGGAGGAATTTATGACAGGAACTTTTTATCAAACCGAAGTCTGCCGTCCCAAACTGCACTAACACCGCCAAACTCGGAGACGATGGTAACAGTTTGTTACAACGATCCTATTTTTTAAGAATTTGTAATTCGACACCAGAATATTAATACACTAAAACACAAAACTTAGCATCGGGATTTCTCAGGCGCTAAAGCGCCATCGAATTGACACCGGATGGTAAGACGATCGTGATTGCAAACTGCTGAACAGATTTCTCAGGAGCCACAGCGCCATCGAATTGACGTAGGATCCCCGGCTACACATATTTTATACTCAAGGGACAATATCATCCATGTCTGAACATACAATCCAAAAGATGTTGGCAAAAAATTGAAAAAGAGCTGTAGCCAAAGTAACTTTGCGACTCAAATATTTTCATAAAATGATAAAATAAAATATTCCTGTGAGATTTGAACTACATATCAGTTTTTTCCTTTTTAACAGCATAAAAGTATAATTTTTCCTTTTGAATACATCCTTTACATTTGATATTTCAGGAGTCTCCGTCCGTTTATTGCAGGAAAAAGCGATGTTTATTCCTGAAGTCAATACGCTGGTGATTTCTGATCTTCATATCGGGAAAACAGCTTACTTCCGTAAAAAAGGTATAGCCCTACCCTTTTCCGAAAAGGATAAAACAATAAAAAATCTGAACTTGCTGATTGAAAAACTAAAACCGGAGACCCTGATTTTTTTGGGCGATTTGTTTCATTCTTTTGACGAAAGTATCATTCCGCAATTAGAGAATTGTCTGTCTGATTTTCCGGAGATACAATCCATTCTCGTCAAAGGAAACCACGATGTTTTTCCCGAAAGGGTATATCAAAACCTGAAACTGACCATAACGGAAACCTGGTATTACAAAAATCTGATGTTTACCCACGAACCTATGGAAACCATCGAAGAAGGAAAATATAATATTGCCGGCCATATTCATCCGGCTGTAAGGGTGACCGGCAAAGGTCGTCAAAGTATGCGGCTGCCCTGTTTTTATTTCGGAAAATCACTTGCTCTGTTGCCTGCTTTTGGTTATTTTACCGGAGCAAAAACCATTACACCTTCCAAAGGGGAACATGTTTTTGTGTTGGGTGATGGATTGATATTTCCGATGCATAATCCGTAGCCAAAGACGTGACTATATCTTATGCTTTCAACATTTTGTAGACTTCCTCTCTGTCCCATTCCTGCCCCGGATAGATATTCCGGGCATATTGCATGAGCAGTGCGTCCTGGTCTCTGCCTTTGTCCATAGCCGTTTTGTAAGGCAGGTCTTCTCTGAAGGTCACCATGCTGTATTTGCTGAAATAGTCGGGAAAGTTTTGTTCGAGGTCCAGTTCTATCCTCCTTTTCAGGGCAAAAACCGGGTCTGCCGTAGCTGCTTTCATTTCGTAAAAATTGTCGACAGCCAGGTCACCGATGGCATCACCATTAACTTTTCTGGCTGTTTCATAAGCTGACAGAATATGGTTCCAGTCTCCCGGATATTGGTCCATACAGGCATCGAGGACGACACAATCTTCAAAAGAAGCATTCATCCCTTGTCCGTAAAACGGGACAACAGCATGGGCAGCGTCTCCCATCAGAGCCACTTTACCATCTACCTGCCACGGAAAACATTTGATAGTACACAACGAACTGGTCGGATTTTCGTAAAAATCTTCGATCAGATCTGGCATATGTTCGGTTGCAGAAGCAAAATACGTATCAAAAAATTGTTTTATTTCTGTCGGACTATGCAGGTTGGCAAAACTTTTTTCTCCTTCGAAAGGCAGGAATAACGTCACCGTAAAACTACCGTCGAGATTTGGCAACGCTATCAACATAAAACCTTCTCTCGGCCATATGTGCAGGGCATTTTTTTCCAATCTGAATTCGCCGGACTCCGTTGCCGGAATGGTCAGTTCTTTATATCCGGTATCCAGATAACTCTGGCTGTACTGAAAACGAAGGCCGCCACTTTGTCTCATCATCGCTTGTCTGACAGCTGAAAAAGCGCCGTCTGTTCCGAGGATAACTTCACCGGTGATGGTGGTTTCTTCATTGGTTTCGAGATTTTTGACGGTAGCGACACCCCGGTCAAAATCGATATCCGAACATTCATGGCGGAAAAAAAAACGGATTTTACCTGTTTTTTGTGCTTCATCCATCAGGAGGATATTCAGCCCTTTGCGGGAAATAGAATTGATGACTTCACCTTGTCTTCCGCTATAGGAAAAACTGTTGGTTTCCTTTCAGGTCATGAATCATACGGCCTTGCATCGGGATGACCAGTTCCAATGCTTTTTCCCGCAGACCTACCATTTCCAGTCCTTTGAGGCCCCTGTCCGAAAGGGCGAGATTGATCGATCTTCCGCCTCCGATTTTGGCATTGCGCATATCGGGTCTTTTTTCGTAGACATCAACCAAATATCCTTTCTGAGCCATGCGTAGCGCCATTAATGTGCCGCAGAGACCTGAACCGATGATGATAATGGAAGCCATAGGTGATTTATTTTTCGAATGACAAAGGTAGTAAAAATTGTTATTAAAAAATGTGGGTAAAATGGGAAAAGTACATGTAAATACAGAACCCTGTACAAACAAAAATGTTTTGCCTTCCACCTGAATCCCCAACAACCTATCAAGGGCCGGGGATGTCTGACCCAAATAAAAATTAAAGATTGAGTAGATGGTTCCCATTTGTAAAAGCATTTCCTTATGCACCCTGGGTATTCAAATCCCATTTCCGGTTCAATACCAAAAATATAAACACTACCTTTTTTGCCATCTTTGTATTGGCGGCGGAGTTACGCTGTTGTAACCAACAGATGAAAAACTGGCGCCTTGTTTTCATTAGCGAAAGCTCTATATCTTGCCAAACAACATGTTATGGTTTAAAAAATGTATTTTATTCTTCGTTTTGACAATTTAAGAAGAAGATAATACAACAAACTATAAGGAATTTCTCCATTCATGCGGCGTTACACCAAACTCTTGTTTGAAGACCTTGCCAAAGTAGCTGGGATCTGTAAACCCGCAGCTCATCGATATATTCTGGATGGTTTCGTCAGTTGTGCTCAACAGTTCTTTTGCCTTCTGAAGGCGCAGGTGACGTATAAAAAGATTGGGCGACAAACCAATGAGCGCATTGAGTTTACGTTGTACTTGTGAATACGACATAAACAAATTTTTGGCAAGCTGCTCCACACCAAAGTTTTCATCGGATAGGTGCGTTTCAATTTCTGACGCCACTTTTTTGACAAATTTATTTTCCAGCTGCGGAATAACAATATCATGATAAAGTGTTCCTTGTTCTTCACCAAGCATTTTTTCTGAAACAGACGGCAGCCCAATTCTGGTGGCGTAGGCTTTTTGAAGGATGATTCTTTGGTCTAACAATTTGCGTACACGCAACGTAAGTTCATCCACATTAAATGGTTTTTCGAGGTAAACTTCAGCACCATACTCTATCCCTTCGAGCTTAGAGTCTATATCTGCTTTGGCAGTAAGCATGATGATAGGTATATGGCTCGTGCGCTCGTCCAAACGCAGATTTCGGGTCATTTCAAAACCGTCCATAAACGGCATCATAACATCTGTGATGATGAGATCAGGAATGAGTTCTCTGGCGATATCCAAACCTTCCTGTCCGTCTTTGCCGACAGCCAGACGGTAATCATGGAGACAACTTGCCGTATAGGCCACCACATCAGCATTGTCTTCTACCAGAAGGATCAGCTCTTTGTCCGGGTTGGTTTGGTTTTGATAATCAACACTTGTTTTTTGATATGTATCGTCTACCGGCGTTATCATGTTTACCGGAGGTTTTGGGGTTGTTGTTTCTTCCACATAATCTGTGATCATTTCAAGCGGCAGGGTGACTGTAAATTCTGTACCTATTTTGGATCCCGTAGGCGGGCTTTTAACAGAAATCCTGCCGTTCATAAGTTGAACCAATTCTTTTGTCAGTGCCAGTCCGATGCCTGTACCTTCAGCATGACGGGTATGCGTACTGTCAATCTGGTAAAATCTGTCAAAGATATGGTGTTGCTGACTTTCCGGTATACCTTTGCCTGTGTCCTTGACTTTGATACAGATGATGATGATCATTGTCCAGAGAGATAGAGATAAATGTCTCCTTTTTTTGAGGTAAATTTTAAGGCATTGGACAATAAATTGGAGACTATCTGGCGGATTTTTTCTTCATCATATTTTACATACATCGTATCGATAGAAGAAAGATAATGCATTTTTTTATCCTGACTTTCTGCTACCGAGTGAAATGATTCTATGATGTAACGAATAAAATTAATAACGTCACCATGGACAAGATGTAACTCCATTTTGCCGGCTTCTAGTTTTGACAAATCCAACATTTCATTGACCAGACGCAGCAGGTTATTTCCGTTGCGTTCGATCATATCCAGACCATTGTCGAGGTGATCGGCTGCAGACCGCCTTATATGTTGCACCATTCCCAGGATGACGGTGAGAGGTGTCCGAAATTCATGGGTCATATTGGTATACAGGTCCGTTTTGACCTTGTCGAGTTCTTTGATCCGAAGGGTTTCGTTTTGCTCAAATTGCAGTTGCGAAGCCATCCTGGTTTGTTCGAGTTTGTATTTGTAAAAAGCACGGATGCCCAAAACAAGGATTACCGCATACAACAGATAGGCATACCACGAGGCATACCACGGCGGCAGGATGTGGATGGTGAGTTCTTTTACCTTTTCATTCCAAATCCCTAAACTGTTGCTGCCTTGTACCCTGAATGTGTACGTACCGGCCGGCAAGTGCGAATACGTGACGCTTCTCCTGTTGCCTATTTCCAACCAATCATCATCAATTCCGACCAATTGATACCTGTATTTTATCTGTTCAGGCGCTCTGAAATCCAACGACGAAAACTCCAGGGTAAATACATCCTGATCGTGATGTAAAGTGATGGCTTGCGTAAATTCAATCGCTTGTTGTAAGATTTTACTTTCATCATTTGGTTTTACCACCTGATTACCGACTATAAGTTTGGTGATAAATATATCGGGTACTATCGTATCAATCAATATTTCCGCAGGATCAAAAATGTTGAGTCCGTTGATACCACCAAAAGCCAGGTGACCATTTGCCAGCTTGGCATAAGCATCTGTATTAAACTCGGCAGCCTGCAGTCCTGCTACTTCGGTAAAGTGGCGGATTTCAAAATTACCTTTGCGATCCGTACTGCCCAAAATACAGAAAAGACCATTGTTGGTGCTGCCCCAAATATTTCCTTTTTTATCATCCAGAATGCCATAAACGGTATTGTCACACAGACCTTGATTTACGGTGATATGTCTGACCTTACCTGATGATTTTTCCATCAGATTGAGCCCACCCCCTTTAGTACCTATCCATAACAAATTCTGATCTATCGGATCCTCCAGGAAGGTACTTACGTTATTATTATTGAGCGATGTTTTATTGTTTGGGTCATTGCTATACCACGTGATTTCAGGAGCCGTTGTTAAAATATTTTTACTCTCAATTTTTGCAAATCCTTCCTGAGTGCCTATCCAAACCGTCCCGCTGTTGTCATTATAGAGCGCCGTCGTATAATTATCCAAACTAAGTTTTTTTTCAACCCGGTTGTTTATATTAAATTCTTTGAATTGACCATTTTTCGGATCAAAAACAGCAAAAAAACCATTAAATCCCCCGATCCAGAGGCGACCATTCTGATCCTGAATGATATGTTGTTCATGGCTGTAAGTCCCTTTAAAATCTACCGGATATATTTTATTTTGTTTCGTAGTCAGGTTGATTTGTTCTAAAAAAACAATGGTAGATGATGTTCCGTCGATTCTTTTTGTCAACCAAAGATCTCCTTTTTCAGAAATAAAATTGTCTTTGACCAACGGGTTATGCTGAAGCCAGACATTGTTGATCAGATTACCCTGAGCATCAATTTTAAAATCTCCGCCCCAAATTTGTACGTACAGGTTGTTTTGAGGATCTGACTGGATTTTTCTAAGACTTTTACCTTTTGCCAGATGATTAAATTTTTCGGATTCAAAAGAATATTTCCGCAAACCATGGCCATTGAGACCCAACCATACCAAACCGGTTCTGTCTTTAAATATTTTATTAGCGGGACCGTTTTTATCACTGGCAATAATCACCTTTTCAGGAATGAGTGATTGACCTTTTTGCCATGTTGACACATCAAAAATATCAAGAAAACCCAAAGAATTATTGGACCTCCACAATCGCCCGTTGTCTTCTTTCAGAACATATCCCGTGTGACCATTAAAAACAGGTTTGGAAAACGTGGGATAAACATTGATGCCGTCAAACAGACTGACGTATTCATTTCCAAACCAAACACTGCCATCTTCATTTTTTATAATCTGATAGCCCGAAAGGTTTTGTGTTTTTTGTAATGTAAATTGATACGTTTTTTCATTAAAACGATATAAGTTTTCATCACATTTATACCAGGTAATGTTTTTTGCGTCCGTATATATTATTTCATTGCGGTAATTACCGGGGTTGAATGAGTTTTTAGGTTTGTTGATGTGTTCAATTTTTATTCCGCCTTCATTTTCGAAAAAATCATCCGGAAGGGTGACGATATCAAAAACAACAGGAGACGTATTGACCAAAAAACGACCATCGGCCAATTCTGTAATCTGTTCTTCGACTTTGTTGCCACTCAGGCTGTTTGGATTTTTAGCATCGTGAAAAATCCGGTAAAATCTTTCTGTTTTTTTATCAAAAATATTGAGCCCATGGTCGCTCCCGACCCAAATGCGGCCTTTTTTGTCTTCATAAAGATATAAGGTAGCATTGTCAGAGATAGAATAAGGGTCAAAAGCGTCGTGGCTGTACACCTTAAAAAAGTATCCGTCATAACGATTCAGTCCTGCTTTGGTCGTCATCCAGAGAAAACCATCCCTGCATTGTATGATGTCCCAGATATACCCCTGGGATAGCCCCTGAGCGGTGGAGAGGGTTTCGTATTTGAACTGTCCGAATGCGGAACTACTTATCAACATACAGATTATGGTGAAACAGCGGGCAATAGATATAATATAAACGAGGCGAGATATCATGGACTAAAGATACATCAAGTTGACCTTAATCATGGGCAAAAAAACATAACTAAATGACTGATAAGATCCAAAATGCTCAGATTTTACGGTAAATGCTCAGATTTTTTGGTACGAAAGATAAAAATGTTTGGTTTTTTGCACGAAATGTCCCGGCACTGTGAGGGATTACGTTCCTAACTTTGTGGTGTTATTAAACACAAAAAAAATCATCATTTAACCAACAAAAATCTTTTAACATGAAGACATTTTTTTTAACATCTATGGTAGCGATATTTTCTGTATTTTTTTCTACCATAAGTATGTCACAAACTACATACAAGGAAGTAATCGTTGAAAACCCAAATGCTGATGCAGATATTAAAATAGTCGGTGATTTTGTAAAAAGTCTGGTATCCGGAGATCTGGACAAAGCCAAATCACTCATGGACCCTGATTACATCGGCAGAGGCCCAAGCAGCATAGATTCTGCCAATGTAGAAAAAACTTTAACAAACTGGCAGGCGAACTATAAAACACAATCAGACCGTAAGGTTAGATTTGTAACTCAGACACACAAGGTATTGTCAGGGGTATTCAAAGGTGAATGGGTGTCTCTTTGGGGCAATTACACTTTTACACAAGCCGGAAAGACGATTACGTTTCCATTTCAACTCACTGCCAAAGTCGCAGATGGTAAAATTATGGGTTCTCAAATATACTTTGACAATTTATATGTAGCAACACAATTGGGATTTAAGTTGACACCATCTGAATCAACACCAAAATAGCAACAGGTACTATCTGTTTGGAGTCAGACTAATCTTGTCAACAAATTTGAAGTATCCGGTATTCAAAAATTAATTTAAAAAAATCAATATTTAACCAACAAAAATCTTTTAACATGAAGACATTTTTTTTAACATCCATGGTAGTTTTTTTGACTACATTTTTTTCTTTGAATGTGTGTCAGGCACAAGGCCCTTTTGGTGAAGTAAATTATATAAAAACATTGCCAAATATGAATGAAAGTTTTCTGATCGACATGAAAACATCAAAAAAACTTGCCGATGCAAGAGTGGCCAATAAGACCATCACTTCCTGGCAACTATACCGCAGAACATTACCACGTGGCAGCAGTATGGATTTTAATTATGCCACCCTTTCCGTATTTCCCAGCGGTATCGAAATGAAAGCAGAAGGCACCTGGGATACAGGTTTCAAAGCCATGAGCGTAAAAGAAATCGCTGACTTTTTTACTTCATTAAACAATGTAAGGACCACTATAGCCACTGATCTTTATACCTATAAGTGGGGCGTCGGATCCAGGATATTGCCGGGTGAACATGTGCAGCTTAACCTTGTGAATGTCAAAAAAGGCAGCCATGATGCTTATGAAAAACTATTGGAAACTTTAAAGCCGGTGCTTGAAGAGTGTATTAAAGCAGGGGAACTAAAAGGATTTAATGTATGGAAACGCACCTATGCGACCAACATCAGTGAAAGTGACTATACGGTTAGTTTTACCTTTGCTACCGTTGATCAGGCATTGTCATGGGCAAGTGGAAAAACGGGAATGGCCGATGAATACAAAAAAGTATATCCTAAGGATGATATAACCAATTTTTCAACTAAGTTGAATGAACTGAGAGATGTGGTTTCTCAGGAAGTTTGGGAATTGGTAGATATCACGGATTAAAAAATTAATTTGAAGTTTTGTTGTTTGTCAGGTTTTGCCAAAAGGTGAAACCTGACATTTTTTTTGGGGCTAAAAAAAAATTATATCAAAGGAAGTGGATGATGATTAAGTAAGCTTAATTCTAAACGGGTCAACTTTAATTGACCCGTTTAAAATTACAACCCAAAATAATATTCCTTCAGCTTCTCTGCCATCAGCAACCTCCTCTTATAAAGAAAATCCTGATAATGCTCAACATCCATATCAATAATCTCTGAAGGAATACAATTTGCCTTGAGGTTATCCTGAAGCGCATCAAAATGATGGATTCCACTCAGTGAAAGTGTTCCTGTTTCCATTTGTTCCAAAAGAATTTTAAAATAGTCTTTTGGCGCTTTATTCCCAACTTTTATATTGATTTCTGATTGCATATAAACATAATTAGCAATCTGATTATACTTACCTCTGTCCAGTCCGTGTTTCTTGAGATAATCCTTTGGAAATAAATGATGGATGTCTCCCCTAAGCGAAATCAGATCACCAACAAGAACATCTCTGGACAAAAAGCCTTTATCATTGGCCTTCACTTGTGATGCCAGGAAAACATGAAAATATGGACTACTGGCTACGGAAGTATCCAATTGTTGCGGTAGTGCCGCAGTCCAAAATGCATCTGATAGTTCTCCATCTTCTTTTTCTTTGATATAATCGTCAAAAGATTTATGCGCTATTTGTTTGATGTCATAATCAAAAAACGATTCCGGTGATCCGGAATATCTTCCGGTAAGAATAGAGTACACAAACCATTTTCTGACATGACTTTCTATCTTAACACTGGATACATTCATTTCCCTAAGCTTCAGGTATAAGATATAAGCAAAATTGAGTGCATTCTGAGATCTGATCATCTTGGGGGATATAAAGCCGGCAGACTTAATTATCATCAGAAACCGCTTAAAATTGGTCTCGTTTATGAAGTTTAGTACACCATTTTTCAGTGAGGCAAAAGACTGCTCAGCGATATCATCTTCATATGTTCTTGATTCGAAGTTTCTACCAGACAACAAACTCACAAGGTCGGATAATCGACCTCTGTTAAATTGAGAAGTAAATGCTACCCTGATCAAATCTGTATAATCCGGGTCGTATAAATCTTCATTTTCGGATTTAAGCCAGGACATTTTTTGAAAAAAATCTGTTTTGGCAAATTCCTGATCATTGTCGACGATATGTTTATAAAATTCCGGCGATATAGCCAGATGACAAAAATAATCGATGGCTTTACGAAGTACATTCCCTTGATAGTTTTCGTTTGATGCTATTTTACTCATCGCAAAATCTGCCTGACTGAGCACCACACCTTTTGAATTGATCCTGATAAAAATTTCAGTGACGGTTTCGATGTCGAGATCATGTTCCAGATCAATAAGTCCGATTTGTTTTTTAGGAATATTGACAAGATTTGTCAACGCAGCCCGAACTGCTTTTTTATCTACCTCCGGATTCAACTCGAAGTATTGTTCTGCGATTTCAAAAAGGTCACCACTCAAAGTAGAGGATATATCCGGAAGCCAGACCTTATCTTTGAGGATAGCTGGGTTTTGCACTTCAAACTTTTCCAAAACCGGATTAAAAGCTATTTTAATTTTTATTCTTTGGTATGTTTTATCAATGACATATTCTCCCAGGATAGCGGCAGTCAGTGCTGTAACCCTTTGTTGTCCGTCAATCAGGATTTTTTTTCCATCGCTCATCTTGCCGTCTTTAAGCCTGACATCCGGATTGCGCCATGTTATGAGATAACCTACCGGAAATCCCTGATACAAAGAGTCCATCAGATCTCTGACTTTGGTACTGTCCCATACGAAGGGTCTTTGAATCTCAGGAATAGCTATTTCACCTGATCTGACTGAAGCGAGAAGTCCTTCTATTAAAGTTTGATTTACTTGATATTTTTGCATAATATTTTTTGTTAGAAATACACCTATATAATAACACCGAAAAAACATTGACAAAAATGTTGCCAGTTTTGAAATGCAAAATCAAATATTTTTAAGTCAACAATATTTATCCTACTTTTCATGATTAAAAGTGGGAAACAATAAGACTTTAATTAAGGGAAATGGAAAGAAGCTTTTAAATCACCCTATACATTCATCTGACGTTTCATAAGCAGAACCTATTGGCTCATAGTAAAAATCATCACAAATTGTGGATATGGGATGATTATACAATAAAAACTGTTCTATATTAAGAGGTTCAACACAAAACAAGTCTTGCTTCTGGTGAATATATTTTTGCCTGAGCTCCATCAGTAATCTCCCCAAAGCATTGATTCCGACCAATTGATCACCAGATTGAACAGCTCCCCATAATTTGCTTTTAGGGCTGTACTCCACAATAGGTTTTTGTCCTGTTGACGTCAGCAACTTACCGAATTTATCCTTGTTTTGTGCCAGTTTTATTTCCAAAACCCAACGCATTACTTTGATTTGAATCTGCTCCCAATCTCTTCTACTGTATTCTTTTTTGTATTTATTGCTGATCATTTTAGCCTTCATACCATTATCCTGAGCAATAATTTCTGCCTGGATTTCAGGAAAAGCGGTATAGCGCAATGCCTGGTAAAGATGTTCGGAAGTAGGTATAATAATTTCATTTACATACAAACTATATCCGGAAGCCATATTTGAAAGACCACCATATGGCGCCGTAGTCTTGTGAAAGACGATACTTTCTGAAAGGTTATAGATTCGTGATTCCATGAATGTGATGCTCTGGTACAAAAGTAAATAATTATTTGATACCACGGTTTAATAACGGGAATAATCCTTTCCAATTGTGTGCAGGGTTGTCCCACCAAAACACAATCGGGCATGTGTTGCTAATGTTTCTCCATGTAAAAAACATCGTACCCGTTCCGAAAGTTTTATAATGTGGATACGTCTTCCCTAGCGGTCTGTGATTAATCTTCAATGAATCATCCTGAATTTGATTGATGATATCAATACCCTTTTGGGTAAAAATAGTTTCAAGTCTGTTCCTGTTTTGAGAAGAAGTAAAAAAGACTTCTTCATCAGGTTGGCCCGGATTTCTGTATGCTCTACTTTTGTCTGTATTGTCAAGATTTAAAGTCCCAAGGTATTCGTCAAATAAATCATTTTGTATTTGGGGATAAACCAAATTTAATTTTTGCTTGTTTGCTTTGATGTTGTTTTCGATTATATATTTTCCTTTAACTAAAAACAACTTTTCATCCATAAAAAAATTATCCTTTAAATCTTTATTTAAGGAATATCTGACATTATTCAACCCCCAAGAATGTACACAAAAGAAGTAAGCTAAAAGTCTTATTTTTTTTTCTTTCAAATTTTGAAGATAGTCATTTTGTTCAAAAAAGGTTTTCATATTCAATCTGAATGTTTTTCCTGTTGCCAGTATATCATCCAAATATATAAAATTTCTTTGATAAAAAGTTCCGCACATGTCCAAAGAAGTCCCAAATCTTTCCTGTAAAACTTCATCCAGAAGATTTAATAAAACATCCTGACTTTTACCTATAGGTTGTAGTCTCAAAAACACTGTATCTCTTAAAAAGGATTCAACATGTAAATACTCAAAATGAGTTGTAATTTTAATTATAAAATTATATAGTATTTCTTTTGCCTTCCCCTTAGAAACATAGATATCCTGATTTAAGAGATGGAGTAATTCAGTCAAAATAAATTCCTGATCTGCTTCATCAAATTGGCTTACCCACTCCAGAACGTGATCATGATTCATTACAAAACCAGAATCAACATCATGATGATAATCGCCTATAATATCAACAACTTTATCAATTAATTCGACCATAGGGTAAGAATGAAAAATTTGTAGTCTTTGTATTACTAAGCTCAACGGCTTTATTTTCAGATATAAGTCCCTCTGCCATAGCCCTGAATATTAATTGTTGCATTCTGTCAGATTGCTCAAAGCCATGAAAGTCAAATGGTTCATTTTTATCCCATCCCATAAGCCTGAATGCATTGAATATTTGTTTTACTGCATTAGGATTCAGAATTCCACATATACTTAATCTCATTAAAATAGCTTGCATTGAAATACCATATTGCTTTTTGATGGCTCCAAGTTCCTGCATCATAATATTATTGCGATGATTGCCTAATTCTTTTTTTAAAGCATCTTCGGGTATTAACATTACTCCGGCAAAGTGGTTACAATATTTTTCAATCTGATTTTCCGTTGCATCACCAAATTTATCACCTAATAATAAATGACACAATTCATGTAACAGTGTAAAACGTATTCTATCAGGTTTATGGAGTTTATTTTCATTAAATCCAATGACTGGGATCGTTTCATTCACCCAAGTCTGAAATCCATCTATTGAATCTGCAGTTTTGACTTTAATAACCATTATACCATTATCCTCCAACAGGTCAATCACATTAGCAATCGGGTCATTTCCCATGTTCCAAAATATTCTGACTTTCTTTGCAGAAGCTGAAACGTCATCATAATTTTTTATCAATGGTATTGATTCTAATGGATTTTCAAATTTTGAAGTTATTCCAAGGATTGATTCAATTTCAAGATATCGTGTCAGAATATCCTTTGTAACTTCGACTATGGTCGATTCTTCCTTCGAAGGCAAAACATGAAGTTTTCTAAACTCAATTTTGCTCAGATTTAGGGAAGAAACATCCTTATAAAAATAATCCAAAGGTACTTCTAATATTTCAGAAAGCTTTTTCAGCATGTATTTATCCGGACTTACAACACCTGTCTCATATTTATGTAATCCTTGCCTTGATATCGTATTACCAAGTTTATTTGCTAAGTCCTGTAGTGACATACCTTTCAGGATACGAGCTGATTTTAGTCTGTCATGAACTATAGATTCCATACTTGATTATTTGAACATTTTTGATTTGAGGCCGCAAAGATAATGAATTATCTTGAAAACATAAGTTACATTATGACATTATTATGATATTCTGTCAACCTGTCACGTAAACTAACTGACAGATTTACTTAATAAGTTATCAAATTCATAATTTCCTGACAATATGTACATTATTTGTCTAATGGCATGCCATTTGAAGATATTTGATTGATTTTTTTTATTTCTTAATTTATAATTTGTAACTCATGGCAAAAAATCCGCCAAAAGGAGACGGACACCGAATCGGAGCCGTCAAAGACAGATCACAAGTATATAACCCACAAAATGACAAATGGGTTAAGCGAGACTCCGAAACTGGTAAGTTTATGGATGTCAAAAAAGATGGTGAACCCTTTAAAGGTGTCAGCAAAGAAAAGTAAAATTTTCAAAATGCCTAAACGGTCTGGGCTTGATGTTGGCCGCAATTTAAACTTCAAATTGAAGCTTATGATAAAACATTTTACAAATGGCTAAAACAGGGAAGGGTAAAAAGATCGTCACCGTTAGACCTTATACCAAAAATAATGGTACCAGGGTAAAACGACACAGACGTTCAACTCCGAATTAGGAGTACCCATAGTGACTGACTACAGTCAGTCACTTTTTTAATAAATTAATGAATAAATTCTAAATAACTTATCTATCTTAAATATGAGCGACGACAAAACACAAAAAGGAATAGAAACATCAAAACCTAAAAGCAAATCTAATAATACCACTTCTCAACCGAAAAATTCTGAGTTTGGTAGAATTATTGAAAGAAATACACCATCGCCTACAGGAATAAAAAAAGACAATTCAACAAATTCAACCGGGCCAAAAAAACCATCATAGATGAAATTAAATGATTACAAAGCAACATACGAAGAAGCTTCCGCAAAACTGGGAGATATCAATAGAAACTTAATATACACAGGTTTTGGACTTATTTGGCTTTTTGGTGGAAAAGATCATGTTTTATCAACATATTTTTGGCCAACAATTTTTCTATTACTGTCTGCCAGTTTTGACTTAATGCAGTATGTATTTAAAACACTAATCTGGTATTGTAAATTTAGAGAGATAGAGGAAATAAACGCCTCAGACTACGAAAAAGAATACCAGCATGAAATAGGCTATACTTTTCCAATTTGGGCAATCTTCTGGTTAAAAATAATAGTTTTAATCATTGCTTATATACTTATTTTCAAACATTTATTAACTAACCTTCCACAATAAAACATTAGCACGATGGACTTGTGACTTTTCACAGTCCATTTTTTTATATTTGATAAGCAATGAACTAAATTTTTGTTGACGTCATGCATAGAGCAAATGATAAGATTATTTAATTATAAAAATTATTACAACTATAATACGGCTGAAAAGCATGTAGTACTTTGTATTTCTTCATACTAATCATTTATTTGTTACGATGATGTTTTTTTACCAAATTTTCTAAAGGCACTAATAAATTGATAATAAACCCAAGCCATAACTACTCTTGAAATAAAGGAAATAAAGTAATTTGATGTAGAAAGTTCACCTCCAGCTAATTCTTGTAAAGTACTTATTTTATGGGTTGGATCTGCTAAAACAAAAAACACCTTGATATTTATTGCATCAATAAATGAGCTAAAATCGATCCAACCCCAACTATACATTGGTTTAGGTGTACAATTAATGAACAGTAAAAGCAATGTAGCACCTAATCCTAAAAAAAGCCATAGACTTCTGGAAATTGATGTTCCATGTAAATTAGAGAAATTATTTAACCACAATATTAATCTGTCTTGCTTTGACAAAGATTTACTTTTCCTTAATGATTCATACATTCTTTTATACAACTCTAAAGCCAGAACTTGATTACCCTGGCTACTTAAAGCATTACTGAGTTGTCTGTAAGTTTCATATTGCTCGATATGATAATCATCACTTTTTTCTAATGGATAGAGTATGTTACTTAACGCTTCTATTTCATTGGGAAATGAAACAGCAGAGAATTTAGCTTTTTCCAAACTGGTCCGATAAAAACTTACTCTATCAAAGCTGCCAAACTTTACTTTGTCAATGGTACTATCAGCTAAGGTTGAATCTCTGATTTCAAACAAAGAATCATCGCCATAAGATTCTATATCGTAAATCGTAGTAAATGGATTAGTATAATCATGAATAAAAACTTTATTTATTTTACATTTTTCAAATCTGCAAACTCCTTTAGAAATATTTTTCAAAAGAAGGCTATTAATCCAAGCTCCTTTAATCAAAATATTTTGTAAAAACATTTGTGTATCTTTAATACTAAGGCCAATATCTAATAGCTTTAAATCGTCTTTGGTTAAAAACAATTGAACTCTGTCTTCAAAATTTTTTCCCATTATTACCTTTCCAGATTTTACTCCTTCAAAATTTATATTTTTACAATTATTAAGATAAAATCTAGTTTTTTGATACCAAATTTTAGTTGAATTTAAATTATTAATTAATTCTGAAACAAAATCATCAAACAAAGATTTTTCTACATAAATGTTATCATCAGAGTATCTAATGTAAATGCTAGAATTACCATTATCATTCACGCCAAGCATCCCGATATAATTTTGTAGCTGGATGCTATCTATAGTACAATTTTCAAAAAACAACCTGGATCCTTGGTTAGGCAAACAAACACAATTGCCAAAATATATATATTTAAATTTCGAATGTTTAAATTCTAAATCTGTAAGTACACAACGCAAGAATTCGATTGTAAGGTCCAATCCTGTGTCCTGATTGATAACTAAATTTTTAACACTATTTGGATCTAAACATTTATGAATAATGCAGTTTTGAAAAATTATCCTTATTTTATTAAATGTAGCATGATTTATATCAATTTGAAAGTGAAATCCTTTTACAAAATTACAATTATTGAAAATGATTCTATTCTCTTGATCAAGTTTAATGTTCCCATGAGTTAATATGTCTAATTCAGCACCAAAATACAAATTATTTACAAAATTTAAATTTAGAAATTCGTCATATTTTTTGAGAACATCTATTGCGATTTCGTTCGTATCAACTAATTGAATTTTCATATTTACAGAATTAAAAATAATTTAATGAAATTAAAATATACTTTCCGCTATCTGAGATTTAAATAAATCTCATTCAAATTTCATTATAACCCTTTTAGGGCCTTCAAATACTTTTTCTTTTTGTTTATATTTCGCGTCAAGAACTTGCCATATATTGGTACTAAAATATGGCTTCTTTGATGATTTTGGATTATCAATATCCAATTTTCTTTCATGATACAATTTAGTGTTGTATTTAATTTCTCGCATTGTAGTATTAAATTCCATGTTTTGAACGAAATTTGAATATCGGGACTTTGCTATATCACAAACTTCTGAATAAGTGAGTGAAAACCTGGACCTGATATCTTCTTCAGAAAGTGTGATAGGTAGTCCGTCAGGGTCATAAAACATACCAATACTTTCAAAGGAATTTGATTTCTTAAAATTTATATCAATAGAGATAGCAATATCGAAAATTTCATCTGTATCATCATTCTGGGCTAGTTTTGCTTTTACATAATTTAAGTAATTTCTCATCTCGTCTGTTAATAGAGCATCAACTTGCACCTTTGAATCTACATAAGCTAAAGGCATTAAGTAAAAATTATATAACGATAAATCAATAGGTATATCCCATATTTTTATAATGTTTATATAATTTTTTATGTTTGCAAAGCCTAATTCTTGAATTTCTTTGGTTAAAACTTTATCGTTGTGAAAATGTATGGCACTATCCCTCAACTCCAACAAAGCCAAAAGGTTCATTGACATATTGCTGGTTAGTTTATAACCACTAGCCTCAAGGTGTTTTATCGTTTCAATTAGTCCAAGAGTTTGGGGATTTTTCGCCCTATTAAGTTTTGGTTTTCTTTTTGTTCTGTGAGCTAATCCACTTTTTGTTATTACTGGTTCCATCACATATAAGGCCTCCATTTTGTAGCCACTAATTTTTAATAATTGGGCCTTAAGCAATAATTCAAAGGAATTTATAGCAAGAATTGCATAAGTTTCTTCTCTATAAGAGAAATTAGGTTTATTGTAAATTTCTATTGCCGATAACATAGAGTTAATCGATTTGTCTAAAAGACTTTTATAAGTAGGATTCGTTCGCATCTTTCTTTTTTATTTTCTCCTTTAGTTAAATGCCCTTAATGGCTCTAGACTTCCTAAACTCACCTTCCCCATCCCCCACTTTCACCTGTCCATTCATCAGCATAGGCAGCAACCAGTCCCGAAGTTCTGTCAGTTTTTGGTTTTCATTATTATTTTTTAAAATTTGATCAAGGGAATTTTTATAAAGAATCCTTATATTGTTAATTATATTGGTAATGCAAAAGAATTTTAATTGACTTTAAGGTCTTTGTCACTCAAAGTTGACCAACAGTGGTTCTGAAACCGACATTTCTCTTAATTGTATGAAAAGTTAAACTTGATACTTAAGAATATATTGATGGTAAATTTGTTTTACCCTTTCAACTCGTTGGCCAAAAAACAATTCCTTTTGACCAATAATTAAAGTGAACCTTACGGCATTATATTTAATCACCAATTTTAATTTCATATTTTGTGTCGATTTCTAATTGTGAAGAGTAATTTGAAATGCTATTTTCAAGTATATCTCTAATTCTGATCACAGGCTTACCTATTCCTTCACTATTAAAAAATTCTGTGCTGAATGGATACCCATATTGAACATTGCATACGTTAAATAAACTCTTCACCTCCCACCCTTCCGGAACCTCTCTTTTCAACTCCTCACTCCAAACCATTTTACCTCCGCTGCTTTTGTAGGGCCTGCCGTTTTTGTTTGGGAAGTCAAACTGTACAAACCAATAGTCATACAAAGTTTTGGCCATTTGCTCCAATTCGGCATTGATGCGGTTGTTGAGTTCGATTTTGGCGTTTATATTATCAATTAAGAGTCCAATGTTATTTTGAATAGATAAATTAGGCAATTCAACTAGAAGATTCTCAATTACATCTTTAGTCAATGCATTTCTTGTCCCACCAACACCACAAATTTTTAATAAGTAAGGTTTTAAAAATTGTAAATAACATAATAAATAATTACTATCAACAGCTGAACTAGCTCTTATAATCATAACATGTTGATTAACTCTAGCAGGTAATATTTCTTTAGGAACTTTACAAACTCGAGCAATTGAATCACCTGTAATATTTAATAGTATGTCATTCTCTAAAACAATTACATTATTAAGATTATTAGCTTGTTCTTCATTGATATAAGCTAGACCATTTTTCAAAAAAGCAAAATCATGAACGTTTTGACTTCTAATTAATGAAATCCCTGAATTTTGGTATGCATTCTGTCCACCAGTTGGTGTTGCACCACTCCCAATTTTTTTAGTAATATTTTTCAATGATAATTTACTCATACCTCAATTCCTTTAACTGTTTCTGAATTTCCGTTTCCAACACCCTGGATTCGGCAAACATTCGGTCTAAGTTTTTCTGAAATCCACGCATCTTTGTCTCAAACTCTTCGGCCGTAATATCTACGTACTCAATCTTTACATCAAAATACTGTCCGGCACTAAAGCTGTAGTTTTTGTCTCGAATATCATCATAACTAACCACCACGCTAAAATCTTCGACGGCCTGGTGAGCATTAAACGTAGATATGATTTTGTCCTCTTCTTCCGGACGCAGTACGGTCTTTTGGTTTTTGCCCTCCTTGACGGTAATCCCGAGTTTGGAGGCATCCATGAGGACGATGTCGCCTTTGGTATTGGCTCTGTCCAAAAACAAAATAGATACATTGGTACCCGTCGTCGCAAATATATTGCTCGGCATACTCACGACGCCACGTAACATCTTGTCTTCTACCATCCGCTCCCTGATCTTCCGCTCTATGCCGCTTTGCGCCGTGATAAATCCTGTAGGGACAACCACTGCTGCCTGACCTTTGGCCGACAACAAATACATGATGTGCTGTATAAACATCGGATAGATAGCCATTCCTTCGGGTTTGGCTTTGGGCACATTGGGCGTACCTGCAAAAAACCGGGTGTTGTTTTCTTTGGTATTCAGGTCTTCGACGTAATCACTAAAGTCGAGTTTAAAGGGTGGATTGGACACGATAAAATCAAATTGTTTGAGTTTGCCGTCTTTGTCCCTATGGTATGGGTCAGTCAGGGTATTGCCCTTGATAACATTCGGTATGCTGTGTACAAGATTGTTTAGGATGAGATTGAGCCGCAACAGGTTGGACGACTTTTGTGATATGTCCTGACTATAGATGGTACACTTGTCTTCTCCGATGGCGTGCGCCAGATTCATGAGCAATGTTCCTGACCCGGCAGACGGATCGTAACAGGTGACATTTTTGACTTCCTCCGTGACCAGACATGCGGCCATAATTTTGGCTACTGCGTGCGGTGTAAAATATTCTGCATACTTTCCTCCACTGTTGGTATTGTAGTCCTTGATCAGGTATTCAAAAATGGTAGCAAAAAAATCAAACTTTTCGCTGAAGATGCCTTCAAAACTGAAGTTCACCAGTTTATTGACGATGGCCCGGCAAAAATCATCTCTTTTATCAATGACGTATTTGCTGATGTTTTCAAACAACATGATTTTTTCGCCACCATCAGTCTTGACAGAAAAAATATCGGTATTGAGTCGTGCAATATCGAGCAAGGTTTGGTCAAAAACATCGGCAAACTTAGGTTGATTCTGATTTTCAAACAACCAGGATATATAATGTTCCGGTTGCAGCCTTGCGGTACTTTCGCTCATCTGCATGAGTAACATTTCGTAATCTTCTTTACTGTATGATTTAAGAGCCTCTTCCCAATGTTCTGCTTTGGCTATGACCGGATCAATCTGTTTGATTTCATAGGCAAACTTGTCATTGAGAAACTTGTACAAAAACACCTGCGTGATGATTTTAAATTCATTGCCATCATTGCCCAGACCATAATTGGCACAGACACTTTTGAGGTCATCGATCAGGGTTTTTGTTTGTTTTTCAAATATGATTGTTGTATTCATTATTATGTTTTTACTCACCCCAGACGCTTTTTTTTAATCTTAAGTGAGGGTTGTTTTTTCTATGCTACTCTGCCATGAAATTCATTCATGTATTCTGTCACGATCATTCGTTGGATGACTTGCGATCTGGCAACATCCAAAGGTAAATTATATTTTGTTTTTAACTGTTTGATGACCAATTTCAAAACCATTTTTCAACAAAGATTCGTTTTCGAGTATGTGGGCATTTTGTCGGATTTGTTCATCTATTTCTTTTTCAGACTGTTGAGTGCTTCAAAAGTTTGCTCTCCTTATCCGTCAAAGGATCTTTTCCATCAGCCGTTTATGTACACGTGCATATTTGGCATCATTTTCATATTTTGCTTTGAGCAATTGGTTTTTACGTTCCAGTTCTTTGGCTTTTTCGTAGACCAGTTCGAGATCTTTGATATTTTCCAACATCTCTGCACCGGTGATTTCACTCAGGTTTTTCTTTTTGAACATACGTTCGAGTTCTTCTCTCAATGAGATAAATACCGGATCATGATGGTCAAAATTATTGCCGAGGATTTCTCTGGTTTTTCGTAAATTTTCTTTAAGTTTATCAGCGATGATCATTTCTTCCTGACCTACCTTCCGGAATGTAAACAATACATCTTCCAATGCAACCCGCAAAAGGTTGGTCACATCAGTATCATTTTCCAGAGCGTCCTTGGCATTGATAAGTGCGAGGCGGTCATTTGCGATCCTTGCCAATAAAGACAACATCCGGAAGTCGAGTTCTTCCAACATTTCATACTGGCCACTCAACCGGATCAGATTGTATAGTTCCTTGGCGGTATTAAGCGCTTTGGATAATTGTAGGATGGTCTTTTTATCGGTAATTTGTGATACCTGTTGTGAAAACTTTTCAGCATTGTTGGTATCATAATGAAACAGGACTTCGCTGATCTGACTTATATCCTGATGAATTTCTTCTTTGGTTTTGAAGATGTTGGAATAATGTTCCATCTCACTACCCAATTCTCTTTGCAACTCATCAAAATAGTCCCGGTTGGTTTTGTCAAATTCACTTTGTATATCTGCAAAATCGACCACATAACCATACTTAAAATCTTTGTAAGACCGGTTGACCCTTGTCAGTGCCTGCAGGAGATTGTGCGCTTTTATGACTCTGGTGATGTACAATTTTTTCAATCGGGGAGCATCAAATCCTGTAAGCAACATGTTGTAGACAAACAAAAAATCAATCTTTCCATCTTTGTAATCGTCAATAAGATCTTCTCTGTCCTCTTTGGTACCTGCATCATGCAATATCAGTGCTGCAGATTTGACTTTATGCAACTCAGATTTTTTTATATTTTCAAAAGAAACGGATGTATCCGCTGCCAAAGGCATGATATCATTTACCAGTCTGGTGGCATAAACCTCATCAAATATTTCTTTAAGTTTTTCTGCCTGTTCGGAAGAATCACATATCACCATGCCTCCTACATTCGGATCATTGGACGTAAGCCTGAATTTCTCAAAATCCTGAATGATATATTCCAGCATCGGTCTGACAAAACCGGCATCTGCATAAATCATTTTTTTATTGGATTTGCCTTTGAGAACTTCGATATCTTCCAGCGCCTGTTTCAGTTTGAAATGATAACTTGTCTCTATTTCTTCCCTGATGAGTCTGAGTGTATAACCATCCGCAATCGAAGCATTGTAGTAATATTTATGGATATAATCGCCGAATAAAGCCCTGGAGTTGTATTCGTCACCCAATAAAGGGGTTCCTGTCAGACCGATACGAATGGCATTGACATCTGATTCCTTGAGATTGGCCAAAAAACTGCCTTTGGGATTGTAAGACCGGTGTACTTCATCCAAAAAATAGACCCTTTGTACCTGAATATTATAATCCTTATTGCTGATGACATCAGGATCATTTTCAAACTTATGGATGTTGACGACAGTGATTTCCGGTTTTCCCGAGCTGTTGTGCAAGGCAGTGGTCGTACGCAGATCCCTGACAAAATCTTCTCTTGAATGAATTTTGTGCACTATCAATCCACGGCTTTTGAATTCTTTTCCTGCCTGTATGGCGAGGTCCAATCTGTCTACGATAAAATAAAACTTCGGCACAATACCTTTTTGGCGAAAGTAATGCGTCAAATATTTAACGTTGTAATATGCCAAAGCAGTTTTGCCACTTCCCTGGGTGTGCCAGATAATGCCGCTTTTAGCTCCTTCATCCAACTTTTTTTCTATAGCCTTGGTAGCAAACAATTGCGGATATCGCATGATATGTTTTTCCAGACCATTTTCACCCTTGACATAGGCGATCCCATATTTGAGTAAGAATGCCAGTCGATGATGCTGAAAAGTGAATTAAATATCGAATGTGTCGGACTACCGGGGTTTTTATTGGTAAGGTATTCTGATGAATGTTTGATGGTAATCAGATTATTGTCAAGCAATATCCTGTTTTCTTCCTCTTCAGATATATTTTTGAAAATAGATGAAAAGTCAAATTGATCTTCTTCTCTGAAAAGTTAAATTTTACTTTTCCGTAAGCGTAATGGTTGCATAAAAAGCACCTTGCAAAGGTTGAGTGCCCGTATCATCATACGGCATATTATTACTGAATACCATCAGCTGCGTAATATTGACAAACTTCCGGAATTTTTTATTTTCAAAACGGGTTGTCATTCGTTTGTATTCCGCCTGAATGCCATCGTGATTGTTAGGTTTTTTAACTTCGACAAACACCAACGGGAGTCCGTTGATCAGCAGTACGATATCCGGTCTGAATTCTTCATCTCCGTTGATGAATGGTAATTCGGTGACTACATGGAGCAGATTATTTCCGAAATCTTCAAAATCAATGATTGTATGTCGGTCTCCGAAGTGATAAGATCATAAAACTTTTGACCCAAATCTTCATTATCCAATGCCAGGGTAAGCCTGTTAAGTAATTCTTTGATTTCGGAAGATTCGATACCCGGATTCAGTTTTTCCATTGCTTTTTCAAACAAGGAAGGAAATATATTTGTCTCCTTATCCCACGACATCTTTGACAGTGACAGATACTCACACCCCAAACAACAAAGATGTTGAATAGCTGGGATTTTACTCTTGAATCCTCATTAAAGGTCATGTGACAATGGTTAATGTGGAGTTGATAATAATTTAAGACAGTTGAGGTATTTTCGACACCAAACAAACTTTCGATGGCAAATATAATGGATTAAATGGGATTGGGGAAGAAAAGGTAGGAAAATTGTGAGGTGGGTATAGAAATAAAATTAAGAATGTTAATAAGTTGTCCATATCAAAATTATTACAGACATTTGCAATCAAACGGTAAAGAATAATAGTTTACGGTGGATATTTACGTATCCAAATTTTGGTAAAAAAAATATTTTTAATAAGACCGGTTCATATTCAATTAACTACCTAAGGGTAAATTAACATGTTTAACACCATTTATAATGAAAACTCATTTTCTAAAATCTTTAATGAAGGTAAAATATCTTTTATTTTTCTTTTCATATCAGTTATTGGATTTTGTCAGACATCTATTGATAAATTAAATGAAAAATTTGAAACCAACAAAGTATCTGATACTTTTAGTATATGCGGTAAAAGACACTAATGTTTCACAGGGTTCAGCATTTTTTTTGGTGGAGTGTTAATTCTAGGAAATTTCGCTAAGTCTTCATCCAAACACCACAAAATCAAGATGACGCTTTCGACAAATGCATCATAAATATGCTTCCTTTAGGATTAATACACCAGGTAACTTAGAGGTGACCGACAACCATTTTTATATTTTTCAGTTGGTTTTATCTTTCATGGGGTTCTGAAATTTATCTGGAATTTCATTTTCCTCAAAGGTCTTATTATTAATAGCAAAAGTTATAAATTCGTTTGCCGTTTTTCCTAACATCTTTTTGGATACCTTTTGAAAAGACCCATAATTTCTCATCAACGTCTTTTACCATTTCATAGCTGTGATTAAAACTTCTCGTTTTGGACTGCATCAACCATTGCTGATCATGTCCAAAACTTACTTTGAATTTTAACAACCTCATGAAAATTTGACTTTTATGATTATTCGCATTTTTGTGGTATTTTATAAATAATAACGTTTTGTACAAGTGCCAGATTATGACGATTTCGGAATACTCCTCTTTCAGTCTTGAACAAACTTTTTATAAGCCATAAACGACTGAACCAACAGACATATACTTTTGGGCCGGTGCTATATTAACCGGATTTTTATATTTCGGTTTTAATGATCTGTCAATTTGAATCTTTGTTTAAAAATGGATATGACATTCAAATTAAAGTCTTTGTTGTCTATATTTTTTTGACTCATGGAGCTATTTATTCTTAAAGAATCTCATTATTCATGGTTTTGATTCTTTAATTGTCAATACACTTTTTTCAAAGAAAAAATTCATTGAAGAAAAGTTTAATAATTTTCCTTGCAGCTTTAATTAAATTGTAATCCCAGAGTAGATAGATCGCTTCGGCATAATCTTTTTTGTCATAATTTTTCAAATCCTATGTTTATGTCAAAATGACCAATAAAATTTCCACCAAATGTTGTCTCTTAAGGATTTTCTAATTCTTCCAATCTTCCCATTATCAACTTTTGCATTTGTGTGAACCTGAATGAGCAATTATATTTCGCCAGATGACAATAAACTCGTGTTAATATTTTCATTTCACTCCTTACCGATGGAGATTTGATTAAGAAATTCTTTCTTGCCTTGTCCGCCTTTGTTTTAGTATGTTCTTTTTTGAAGTTTGTTTCTGTATGATTCAAAAGGATTCTCAGAGTGTCTCTGTGATAAACGAAAAAAAACTTTCTGCACAGAGTAAATAGTTGCAGCTCTTTCGCTGGCATAATTCCCTCGATTTAATCTTTGAAGTTTCAAGGTCAACTG